>NZ_JBNDJK010000001.1:2500-4802500 GCF_050434925.1 Inquilinus ginsengisoli
GACTCGCTTTCGCTGCGCCTACACCTCTCGGCTTAAGCTTGCTGCACACGCTAAGTCGCTGACCCATTATACAAAAGGTACGCCGTCACGGAACAAGTCCGCTCCGACTGCTTGTAGGCATCCGGTTTCAGGTCTCTTTCACTCCCCTCGTCGGGGTGCTTTTCACCTTTCCCTCACGGTACTGGTGCACTATCGGTCACTGAGGAGTACTTAGGCTTGGAGGGTGGTCCCCCCATGTTCAGACAGGATTTCACGTGTCCCGCCCTACTCATGGATCACACCCGGTTTACCCGTACGGGGCTATCACCCGCTATGGCCCGACTTTCCAGACGGTTCCGGTTATGTAGATGTGATCACTGGCCTGGTCCGCGTTCGCTCGCCACTACTAACGGAGTCTCGGTTGATGTCCTTTCCTCCGGGTACTGAGATGTTTCAGTTCCCCGGGTTCGCTTCCGTCACCTATGGATTCAGTGCCGGATACCGCATAAGCGGTGGGTTTCCCCATTCGGAAATCTGCGGATCAAAGGGTGCTCGCCCCTCCCCGCAGCTTATCGCAGCGTGCCACGTCCTTCATCGCCTCTCAGTGCCAAGGCATCCACCAGATGCCCTTAAACGCTTGATCTCAGCTTCTTCTACTAGAGAAGCACCGCGCACAGTGGCAAGCGCCCTGAACCCAGGACTCTCGGCACCATACATCGACGCCTCTCCCCGCAGCCGGAACAATCCTCGCCTTGTGACCAGTCAGGGCAAGCCCCTCAGGTCCAAGACGGCGATCGTTCCGTCTTCGCATTCTCTTCACAATGTCCAATATCCGCGATCACTTGCGCGATCTGCCACAGCTCCATCCGGAGCTGCGATCCGTCGTCTTCTCTCGTTCCAGCTTAACCTTTAGCGTGGCCTATCGCGCTTCGCGCTACTTGAGGCCTCATCGTCAGCCCCTCGTCTTCTCACACCATTTGGTGGAGGCGGACGGGATCGAACCGACGACCTCATGCTTGCAAAGCACGCGCTCTCCCAACTGAGCTACGCCCCCAAGGGTGGTGGGCCAGGGAGGATTTGAACCTCCGACCTCACGCTTATCAAGCGCGCGCTCTAACCAGCTGAGCTACTAGCCCTAAAAGCTTGATGAACCGGCGTCTGGCCTATCGCTTCGCTGCCGGAGACCAATCCCGAAGGATCAGCGCCGCAGCGTCGCTCGAGGCCAGCCGGTTCATCGGCTGGAACGGAGAAGGGATACGTGGCCGGCGGCCTTCAGCCTCATGATCGAGACCTAGGCTCCAACTGTCGGGCATCCTTAGAAAGGAGGTGATCCAGCCGCAGGTTCCCCTACGGCTACCTTGTTACGACTTCACCCCAGTCGCTGATCTCACCGTGGCCGGCTGCCCCCATTGCTGGTTAGCGCACCGTCTTCGGGTAAAACCAACTCCCATGGTGTGACGGGCGGTGTGTACAAGGCCCGGGAACGTATTCACCGCGGCGTGCTGATCCGCGATTACTAGCGATTCCAACTTCATGCACCCGAGTTGCAGAGTGCAATCCGAACTGAGACGGCTTTTGGGGATTAGCTCCAGGTCGCCCCTTCGCTGCCCACTGTCACCGCCATTGTAGCACGTGTGTAGCCCAACCCGTAAGGGCCATGAGGACTTGACGTCATCCCCGCCTTCCTCCGGCTTGTCACCGGCAGTATCTCCAGAGTGCCCAACTGAATGATGGCAACTGAAGAGGAGGGTTGCGCTCGTTGCGGGACTTAACCCAACATCTCACGACACGAGCTGACGACAGCCATGCAGCACCTGTGTGGAAGCCAGCCGAACTGAAGAACCCGGTCTCCCAGGCCCATACTTCCCATGTCAAGGGTTGGTAAGGTTCTGCGCGTTGCTTCGAATTAAACCACATGCTCCACCGCTTGTGCGGGCCCCCGTCAATTCCTTTGAGTTTTAATCTTGCGACCGTACTCCCCAGGCGGTGTGCTTATCGCGTTAGCTGCGCCACCGAACAGCAAGCTGCCCGACGGCTAGCACACATCGTTTACGGCGTGGACTACCAGGGTATCTAATCCTGTTTGCTCCCCACGCTTTCGCGCCTCAGCGTCAATACCAAGCCAGGTGGCCGCCTTCGCCACTGGTGTTCTTCCCAATATCTACGAATTTCACCTCTACACTGGGAATTCCACCACCCTCTCTTGGATTCAAGCTCGCCCGTATCAAATGCAGTTCCCAGGTTGAGCCCGGGGCTTTCACATCTGACGCAACGAACCGCCTACGCGCCCTTTACGCCCAGTCATTCCGAACAACGCTTGCCCCCTTCGTATTACCGCGGCTGCTGGCACGAAGTTAGCCGGGGCTTCTTCTCCCACTACCGTCATCATCGTCGTGGGTGAAAGAGCTTTACAACCCGAAGGCCTTCATCACTCACGCGGCATGGCTGGATCAGGCTTGCGCCCATTGTCCAATATTCCCCACTGCTGCCTCCCGTAGGAGTCTGGGCCGTGTCTCAGTCCCAGTGTGGCTGGTCATCCTCTCAGACCAGCTACCGATCGTCGGCTTGGTGAGCCGTTACCTCACCAACTACCTAATCGGACGCGGGCCCCTCTTCCGGCGATAAATCTTTCACCCGGAGGTCGTATACGGTATTAGCCAAAGTTTCCCTTGGTTGTTCCGTACCAGAAGGTAGGTTCCCACGTGTTACTCACCCGTGCGCCACTCCCCTTGCGGAGCGTTCGACTTGCATGTGTTAGGCCTGCCGCCAGCGTTCGTTCTGAGCCAGGATCAAACTCTCAGGTTCGACTTCAGATCCAGCCAGCTTGCGCCAACCAAACCCTACTAGTGGAGCGCTCCACCCCAGTCCGAAGACCGAGGCTGCACCTCACACACCTGAGCCATCCACGTCGAACCGGCTTGCACCCGCCCGACGCTCATGACTCTACTAGCGTCCGAGATACCGCGCCCGCTTGTTTGTGCCCTCCAACCGAAGACCAAACCGCCGGCCGCGTATCCCTTCTCCAATGCTTCTCACTTGTCCAAGATCCGTCGCCCTTACCACCAGCTTCCTGGCTCCAGAGCCGCATCCGCCCGTCGCGCCTTCCCCTTCCAGGGCCGGCCCGCCAGGGCGAAACGTCGATGTAGTGTCCCGACCCGGCTTTTGCAACCTTGTCTGGCTGCTCTCCGCTGCGTCTCTCTCTTTCGAGTTCGTCGCCGCGGCGTCGCCGTCGGTGGAGCGGTTTATAGGGGGGTGATCCGGACCACGCAAGAGCTTTTTTGCACTTCCGTGAATTTCTTGTCGGAGCCCCCGGAGGCCCTCTCAGAGCAGCCCGAGAGCCCTGAGTTCCTGCTGCAAATGGGCCGGCAGGTCGCTCTCCGACGACGTCCCGAGGTCGCGCGGCGCGGCGTCCGGGTCGAGATAGCGCCAGCCCTGGAAGGCGCGCAGCGGCCGGGCTTCCACCGCCGTCAGCTCCGGCTCGTAGAGCAGCCGGCAATAGGTGTCGCCGTCCTCGTCGGTCACCATGAACATGTCGAGGATCGGCTGGCGCACCAGGATGACATGGCGGATCACCCAGAAGATCGAGCCGCCGCCGATCAGGTCGTCCCGCCGGGTCGGCATGCGCTTGGTGTAGCCGTATACGACTTCGCGCCCGTCGACGACGTGGCGCCGGCCCTGCTGGACCGTGGCGAGCTGGGCCGGCTCGGAGATGCCGACGGCAACCTTCAACAGATGGACAGGCACAGTTCCTCCATGGCCGCGCCGTCGCGGCCACGTTTCGGGATGAATCAGGCGTCGCGGGCGATCAGCGCGCGGGCCGTCCTGGAGGCCGGCGGCCGGTCGAGCACGCCCGAGATGAATCGGGTGGCATCGAGCAGCCGGTCCAGGGCGACGCCGCTGGCGATGCCGAGGCCGTCGAGAAGATAGACCACATCCTCGGTCGCGACATTGCCCGTGGCGCCCTTGGCATAGGGGCAGCCGCCCAGCCCCGCCACCGCCGAATCGACCACGGCGACGCCCCGCTGCAGCGCCGCGTGGATGTTGGCGACGGCCATGCCATAGGTGTCGTGGAAATGGACCGCCAGCGACTCGCGCGGAATCCGCGCCGCCACGGCCTCGACCATCGCCACCGCCTTGCCCGGCGTGCCGACCCCGATGGTGTCGCCAAGGCTGATCTCATAGCAGCCGAGATCGAACAGGGCGGCCGAGACCTCGGCCACCTTCGCCGCCGGCACCTCGCCTTCATAAGGACAGCCGAGCACGCAGGAGACGTAGCCGCGCACCTTGAGCCCCGACGCCCGGGCACGCGCCACGACCGGGGCGAATCGGGCCAGGCTCTCGGCGATCGAACAGTTGATGTTGCGGCGGCTGAAGCTCTCCGAGGCGGCGCCGAACACCGCGATCTCGGCCGCCCCGGCGGCGAGCGCAGCGTCGAGGCCGGTCTCGTTCGGCACCAGCACCGGATAGGAGATGCCGGGCGCGCGCGCGATCCGGGCCATCACCTCCGCCGAATCGGCCATCTGCGGCACCCATTTCGGGCTGACGAAGGCACCGGCCTCGATCACCGTCAGTCCGGTGGCCGACAGACGATCGATCAGCCCGACCTTGGCCTCGAGCGGCACCACCGCCTTCTCGTTCTGCAGCCCGTCGCGCGGGCCGACCTCGACGATTCGGACCTTGGCCGGGAGCATGTCAGGCGGCCTCGAAGCCGATCAGGGCCACGCCTTCGTCGACCTGGTCGCCGGCGGCGAAGGGCAGGCTGGTGACGGTGCCGTCCGCCGGCGCGGCCACGGTGTGCTCCATCTTCATCGCCTCCAGCACGATCAGCGGCTGGCCCTTGGTGACCTTGGCGCCGGCCTCGACCAGCACCGCGATCACCCGGCCGGGCATCGGCGCGGTCAGCCGGTTGGCGGCGCCCGCCTCCTCGCCCGCATGGGCCAGCGGGTCGATGATGCCGAACACCCGGTCGGCACCGTCGCGGAGCACCGCGACGCGTTCGCCGGCCGCCACGATCGTCGCCCGCACGGTGCGGTCGCCAAGCCGGGCGGTCAGATCCCGCCCCGCCAGCGTGCCGCCGGCCTCGACCGGCCCGTCTGGCGCGCCGATCGACAGCCCGCCATGGCGGCGGTAGCGCACCGCCACCGGGATCTCGGCGTCACGGTCGGCCAGGCGCAGAACCTCCTCCGCCTCGTCATTCATCCGCCAGCCATCGGCCAGGCCCCAGGGGCTGGCGCGGTCGCGGGCCCGGCCGAGCACGAGCCCGAGGGCTGCGAGCGCGATGTCCTCCGAGGCGGCCGGAGCAGGCGGCGGCAGCAGCTCCGCCGCGTGGCGGCCGATGAAGCCGGTGTCGAGCTCGGCCGCGGCGAAGGCCGGGTGGCGCGCGATCGCGCGGAGGAAGTCGAGATTGGTGGCGAGGCCGGCGATCCGCGCCTGGTCCAGCGCCCGGGCCAGCCGCCGCACCGCCGCCGGCCGGTCGATGTCCCAGACGATCAGCTTGGCGATCATCGGGTCGTAATGGATCGAGATCGAATCACCCTGGCGCACGCCCGAATCGATGCGGACACGCGGCGGCGCCTCGGGCAGCGCCAGATGCGCCAGCCGCCCGGTCTGCGGCAGGAAGCCGGCCTGCGGATCCTCGGCATAGAGCCGGACCTCGATCGCCGCACCGTTGATGGCAAGATCGTCCTGGCCCAGCGGCAGCGTGCCGCCGGCCGCGACCAGCAGTTGCCATTCCACCAGGTCGAGCCCGGTGATCGCCTCGGTCACCGGATGCTCGACCTGCAGCCGGGTGTTCATCTCCATGAAGTAGAAGCGCCCGTCGGTGTCGAGCAGGAACTCGACCGTGCCGGCGCCGACATAGCCGATGGCCTGGGCCGCGGCGACCGCCGCCTCGCCCATCGCCTTGCGGATGGCGGGGTCGAGGCCGGGGGCCGGCGCCTCCTCCACCACCTTCTGGTGGCGGCGCTGGATCGAGCAATCGCGCTCGAACAGGTAGACGCAATTGCCGTGGCCGTCGGCGAAGACCTGGATCTCGACATGGCGCGGCCGGGCCAGGTAGCGCTCGACCAGCACCCGGTCATTGCCGAAGGAGGACGCGGCCTCGCGCTGGGCGCCGGCGAGCTGGGCGGCAAAATCCTCGGCCCGCTCGACCACCCGCATGCCCTTGCCGCCGCCGCCGGCCGAAGCCTTGATCAGCACCGGGAACCCGATCGTCGCCGCCTCCGCCGCCAGCCGGGCGGGGTCCTGGTCGGCCTCGTGATAGCCCGGCACCAGCGGCACGCCGGCCGCCGCCATCAGCGCCTTGGCCTCGCTCTTGCCGCCCATGGCCCGGATCGCGGCCGGCGGCGGGCCGACGAAGGTGATGCCGGCTTGGGCACAGGCCTCGGCGAATTCCGCATTCTCCGACAGGAAGCCGTAGCCGGGATGGATCGCCTGCGCGCCGGTCGCCTTGGCCGCGGCCAGGATGGTGTCGATCTTCAGATAGCTGTCGCGGGCCGGAGCCGGGCCGATGCGGATCGCGGCGTCCGCCTCGGCGACGTGACGCGCCCCGGCATCGGCGTCGGAATGGACCGCGACGGTGCGCAGGCCGAGGCGCCGCGCCGTCCGGATCACCCGGCAGGCGATCTCACCGCGATTGGCGATCAGGAGCGTGTCGAACATTCCGGCCCCGAAACTGCTGCTGGGTTCGGGCAACAATCTAACAGGGCCGGTCCGCGGCGCACGCGGGAAATCGAAACGCTATTTCGGCCGCCCGTCGGCCAGCACCAGCCGCGCGGCCAGGCCGAGGAAGACGATGCCGGTGAAGCCGTTCAGCAGCCGCGCCACGATCGGCCGCCGCGACAGCAGCCGGCCGAGCCCGCCCGAGGACATGCCGACCAGGGCGTTGATGGTGGTGCCGGAGATGTTGCCCAGCGTGCCCAGCACCAGGATCTGCAGCACCGCGCTGTGCGCCGGGTCGACGAATTGCGGCAGGAAGGCGATGAAGAACAGCGCCACCTTCGGGTTCAGCACGTTGGTGACCATGCCGTCGAAGAAGATCCGGCCCGCCGGCCGTGGCGGCAGCGGCCCGGCCGCGCGGAGGCCGGAGGCGGTGCTACGCAGCGCCTTCACGCCCAGCCACAGCAGATAGGCGGCGCCGCCCCAGCGCAGGATCTCGAAGGCGGTCGGCGAGGCGGCGAACAGCCCGGCGAGGCCCAGCGCCGCCGCCACAGTGTGCACCGCCGCGCCGCCGCCGATGCCGAGCGCCGCGGCCAAGCCGGAGCGCCGGCCGCGGGAAACGCCGTTGGCGAAGCAGAACAGCATGTCGGGTCCCGGCGTGAGGTTCAGCGCCAGGGCGGCGGCCATGTACAGCGCGAGCGTTGCCGGATCGAACATCGGAGCCTCGGATCTGCGGACGAAGGATCCTAGGCTCTCCGCCGGCGCCCGCCAGCTCCGGCGGACGCATGGCCGTCCCGCCCTAGAACCGGTCGGCGCGGTAGGGCGACGGGTCGACCACGGTCTCGCCGCCGATGATCATCTCGGAAAGCAGCCGGCCGGTGACCGGTCCCAGGGTGAAGCCGTGATGGGCGTGGCCGAAGGCAAGCCATAGCCCCTGGTGCCGCGGCGCCGGGCCGATCACCGGCCGCATGTCGGGCAGGCAGGGCCGCGCGCCGAGCCAGGGCTGCTCGTCGACCCGGGCCTCCAGCGGGAACAGCAACCGCGCCGCGGCCTCGGCGGCCTGCAGTTGCACCGGCGTCGGCGGCGCGTCACGCGGGCCCATCTCGACGCCGGTGGTCAGGCGCACGCCGCGCACCATCGGCGTCAGGAGAAAGCCCTGGTCGTCGTCCAGCACCGGCCGGTTCAGCACGGCGTTGCCGCGTGGCCGGTAATGCATGTGGTAGCCGCGCTTGACCGCCAGCGGCAGCCGGTAGCCGAGCGGCCGCAGCAGGTCGAGCGACCAGGGGCCGAGCGCCACCACCGCGTCGCGTGCCAGCACCGGGCCGTCCGGCCCCTGCAGGCTCCAGCCGCCTTCGGCCGGCTGCAGCGACCGGGCATCGGCCTGCACCAGGCGGCCGCCGCGGCGCAGGAACAGCTCGGCATAGCCCTTGGTCACGGCGCCGGGATCGGACACGGACACGGGGTCCTGCCAGTGCACGCCGCCGGCCAGACCGTCCGCCAGATGCGGCTCCAGCGCCCGGATCTGGCCCGGGTCCAGCACCCCGAAATTCAGGCTGTGGGCGGCCGCGACCGCCCTCCCCGCCTCGCCGGCCTCCAGGCTGCGGGCGCTGCGGTACACCGAGAGCCAACCGGTGTCGCGCGCCAGATGGGCGATGCCGGCCTGCTGCAGCAGCGGCCGGTGCTCGTCCAGGCAGCGCTCGATCAACGGCAGCATCGCCCGCGCCGCCTCGGCCAGGCGCGCCGGGGACGAATGGCGCCAGTACTGGAACAGCCAGGGCGCGATCCGCGGCAGGAAGGCCCAATGGTAGCGGGCGTCGATCCGCCGGTTCGAGGCATAGCGCAGCAGCTCGGTCAGCGACCGCGGGAAGGCGTAGGGCACGACGCTGGCGCGCTCGATCAGCCCGGCATTGCCGTGGCTGGTCTCCTCGCCGGGGCCGCGGCGGTCGACCAGCACCACCGATCGGCCGCGCGCCTGCAGATGCAGGGCGGTCGAGACCCCGACGATTCCGGCCCCGAGCACGGCGACATCGCTTCTGATCACGGTGACTTGCCTTTCTGAGCATGCCGTCCGGCCTGCCGATGCCCGCATAGCACATCCCGGAAAGGTTGGGAGGCGAGCGCCCGGAGCGGCCCGAGCAAAATCTGCGTCCTGGCGTGGTATAGACCATTGCCTTCACCCGGCAGCCATGGGCAGCATGGCCTGCAGCAGACGGCGCGTCGTCGATCGCAACGACCCGGCAGCCGGGCTGCGGGGACCGGACGGTCCCATTCCCGACAACCGCGAAGGCCCGACCGATGACGTCCCCGTTCCGACTCGAAACCTTCTGGCGGCCCGCCGAGGGCGGCGACTCGCTGAGCTACGCGCTGCGGCTGACCAACCAGTCGGACCGCACGGTCTCGGGCTTCAAGCTCTGTGTCAGCGGGCCCGCCCGGATCGACCCCGCCGCGGTGATCGAGGGCGGCACGCTGACCGCCCGGCTGTCCAACCATTCCGAATTCACGCCCGCGCCGGATCTGGAGCTGGCCCCCGGCACCAGTTGGACGATCACGGCACGGGGCCTGAGCTATCCGCTGCGCCATTGGACCGACGGCGCCACCACCGCCTATGTCGCGCTGGCCGATGGCTCGACCGCGCCGGTCGCCACCGCGCCGACGCATTCGGCCGCCGACAACGCGCCGCTGAAGCGGGGCACCCAGCGCTTCCCCGTCCCGGCCTCGGTGACGATGTCGATCTCGGGCACGACCCTCCCGGTGCCGGTCTCGGTGATTCCCTGGCCGGAAAAGGTCGCCGTCAGCGGCCGCCGCGCCGTTCCCGCCGGGCTGGCGCCGAAGGGCGAAGGTGCCGAAGCCGTGCAGGCCACCGCCGCCTTCGCCGAGCTGACCGCCGCGCTGTTCCCGGCCGAGGGCATCACGCGCCCCGAGGCGGAGGGCGGCCTGGCCGTCGATCTCGTGATCGAGCCGGGATTCGGCCCCGAGGCCTATCGCATCGCCTTTGCCGAGGATCGCGTCGTGCTGCGAGCCTCCACCCGCACCGGCCTGCTCTACGGGCTGATCACGCTCGGCCAGATCTGGCGCGGCGCCAGGCGCCATCCCGAGACCTTCCTGTTCCCCGCGGGCGGCGAGATCGAGGATTCCCCCGCCCATGGCTGGCGCGGGTCGCATCTCGACGTCGCCCGGCAGTTCTATTCCTCGGCCGAGGTCGCGCGGTTCGTGCAGCTGCTGGCCTGGAGCAAGATGAACCGCTTCCATTGGCACCTGTCGGACGACGAGGCCTGGCGCGTCGAGATCGAGGCCTATCCGGAGCTGACCCGGGTCGGTGCCTGGCGCGGCCACGGGCTGGCGCTGCCGCCGCTGCTCGGCTCCGGCCCGGAGCCGCAGGGCGGCTATTACAGCAAGCAGGCGATCCGCGACCTGGTCGCCCTGGCCGACCGGCTGGGCATCGTCGTGGTGCCGGAGATCGACATCCCCGGCCACTGCTACGCCGTGCTGCACGCCCTGCCTCATCTGCGCGATCCAGGCGAACATGGCGAGTACCAGTCGGTGCAGGGCTTCCCCAACAACTGCCTGAACCCGGCGCATGAGCCGGTCTACGGCTTCCTCGAGACCCTGTTCGACGAGCTGATCGCGCTGTTTCCGTCGAAGATCCTGCATGTCGGCGCGGACGAGGTGCCGCTGGCCGCCTGGTCGGGCTCGCCGCTCGCGCTCGACCGCCTGAAGGAGGCCGGCGGCGAGGCGCTGGCCGCGCAGCACGCCACGCTGGTGAACACGATCGGCAACAAGCACGGCGCCGACGCCATCGAAGGCTCGGCGACGGCCGTGCTGCAGGCCGGGTTCCTGCAGCGGGTCCAGCGCTTCCTGGCCTCGCGCGGCGTCGTTACCGGCGGCTGGGAGGAGGCGGCGCATGGCGACGTGATCGAGAAGGACAAGAGCTACCTGGTCGGCTGGCGGTCGGTCGAGGCCAGCGCCGAGCTGGCCGGCCGCGGCTACGGCGTCGTCGTCGCCCCGGGGCAGCGCTACTACCTCGACATGTCGCAGGGCACCGCCTGGTCCGAGCCGGGCGCCGGCTGGGCCGGCTGGTCGGGCCCGCGGGAGACCTATGAGTTCGAGCCCACCCGGGGCTGGACCGAGGACCAGTTGAAGCATCTGATGGGCGTGCAGGCCTGCATCTGGTCCGAGCCGATGACCGACCGCGCCGTGTTCGACCGGCTGGTGTTCCCCCGGCTGTCGGCCATCGCCGAGGCCGGCTGGACCCGGCGGAAGGCGAAGTCCTGGGCCCGCTTCAGCGCCCTGGCCGGGCTGATGCCGAATCTGTACGGACACTGGTCGGACTGATCTCCTGATAAGATGACCCCACGGGCAGCTCGACCCGACCCATCGGCCAGGCGAAGCCCGGGGGAGAACAGGGATGGGAGAGACCAGGATCGATGAGATCGCCGACGGCATCTATCGGCTGTCGACCTATGTGCCGGAGATCGCGCCGCCGGACGGCTTCACCTTCAACCAGTTCCTGATCAGGGCCGAGGAGCCGCTGCTGTTCCATTGCGGGCCGCGGCGGATGTTTCCGTCCGTCGTCGTCGCCATCGCCAAGGTGATAGCGGCGGACCGGCTGCGCTGGATCGGCTTCGGCCATGTCGAGGCCGATGAATGCGGCGCCATGAACGAATGGCTGGCGGCGGCGCCGCAGGCGCAGCTCGTGCAGGGCGGGATCGGCTGCATGGTGTCGATCAACGACATGGCCGACCGGCCGCCGCGGGCCCTGGCCGACGGTGAGGTGATCGACCTCGGCGGCAAGCGGCTGCGCCACCTCGATACGCCGCAGATCCCGCATGGCTGGGACGCCGGGCTGCTGTACGAGGAGACCACAGGGACGCTGCTGTGCGGCGACCTGTTCACCCATGTCGGCGACGGCCCCGCTTTGACCGAGAGCGACGTCGTGGGGCCGGCCCGCGCCGCGGAGGACATGTTCGGCGCCAGCGCCCTGACGCCGATGACGGCGCCGACGATCCGCCGGCTCGCCGGGCTGTCGCCGCGCACGCTCGCCATCATGCACGGATCATCCTTCCACGGCGACGGTGCGGCCGCCCTGAACGCGCTGGCCGACGACTGCGCGCTCCGGCTGCGGGAACAGTTGGATCGCCTGGCAGGCTGATCCCCGAACGCGCCGCCATCCCCTAATCTTGGGGGAGTGCGGCGGCGCCGCGATCCGACGACACTGCGGTCGCGCCTGGGGGGCGGGGATGCGCCGGCGCTGCCTGTGCCGCCGGTAACAGGCCGGCACGAGCGGCGCGGCGCATCCTCCGGCGCGGCAGAACAGGCGCCGGCGTTCCGGCGGCCGTCGTCGATCAACGAGGGATATGATGCGCAGCATCGACAGAGCGTTCTTCATCCTGGCCGTTCTGATGGGGCTGGCCGGCATGCTGCTGGGGATCCAGATGGGCATGGCCCATGACTTCCAGCTGGTGCCGGTGCATGCCCACATCAATCTCGTCGGCTGGGTCTCGCTCGCCCTGTTCGGGATCGGCTACCGGCTGGGCTTCGCCAAGTCCGGCGGGCTGGGCGTGCTGCATTTCTGGGTTGCCGCCGCCGGCGCCTTTCTGCTGCCGCTCGGCATCTACCTGGCCACGACCCGGCAGCAGGAGGCCGTGGTCATCATCGGCTCGCTGCTGACCGTCGCCTCGATGCTGCTGTTCCTGGTCAACGTCGTTCGGGCCTGGTCCACGCCGGCCGGCTGATCACTCCAGCCAGGACGGCTTGCGCTTCTCCAGGAAGGCGGCGACGCCTTCCTTGCCCTCGTCGCCGGCGCGGATCGCGGCGATGCGGCGGGCGCAATCCTCCTCGACCTCGGCCGGCGCCTTGCCGGCCACCGCGCCGACCAGGTCCTTGGCCGCCCGGACCGCCGCCGGGCCGTTGCCGCGCAGCGCCGCCAGGACCTGCCGCGCCGCCTCATCCAGCCCGTCGCCTGCCGCCAGCTCATGCACCAGGCCGAGGCGCCGAGCCTCGACCGCGTCGAAGCGCTCGGCGGTCAGGAAATAGCGGCGGGCGGCGCGGGCGCCGATGGCGCGCACGACATAGGGGCTGATCACCGCCGGGATCAGGCCGAGCTTGACCTCGGACAGCGAGAAGGCAGCCGCCTCGGTGGCGATGGCGATGTCGCAGCAGGCGACCAGCCCGACCCCGCCGCCATAGGCCGCGCCATGGACCAGGGCGACTGTCGGCTTCGGCAGCGTGTCGATGGTGCGCATCAGCGCCGCCAGCGCCCGGGCATCGGCCAGGTTCGCGGCCTCGTCATAGGCGGCCATCCGGCGCATCCAGTCGAGATCGGCGCCGGCCGAGAAGCTTTTGCCGGCGCCGCGCAGCACCACCGCACGGACGGACTCGTCGGCGCCCAGCCCGGCGAAGCCCGCCGTCAGCTCGGCGATGACATGCTCGTCGAAGGCGTTGTGGCGGTCCGGCCGGTCCATGAGGACCGTGCCGATGCCGTTCTCGATCTCGATCCGGACCGCGCTCATCGCACCACCCAGCTCAGCACCAGCAGACCCAGCAGCGCCCAGACGATGCCAGCCACGATCGACCGGGCGATGAAGGCGCGGACGGAACAGTACAGCAGGAACAGGCCGAGGATCAGCAGCGCGAAGGAGAAGATGGAGGCGTTCATCCCGATCGAGCGGGCCATGCCGCCGAGGAAATCGTTCACCGCGCCGCCGAGGCCGTCCACCACCCCACGGATCGCGCGAATGATGAAGCCGATCAGCCCGCCCAGCGCCTCGCCGAGCCATTCGAAGAAGTTGCTCTGAATCATTCCACTCACATCCGGAACACGCCGAATCGGGTCGGCTCGATCGGCGCGTTCAGCGCCGCCGACAGCGCCAGGGCCAGCACCCGCCGGCTGTCGGCCGGGTCGATCACCCCGTCGTCCCACAGCCGGGCCGAAGCGTAGTAGGGGTGGCCCTGCTTCTCGTACTGGTCGCGGATCGGCGCCTTGAACGCCTCCTCCTCCGCCTCCGGCCAAGTCTCGCCCTTGGCCTCGATGCCGTCGCGCCGCACCTGGCCCAGGACGTTCGCCGCCTGCTCGCCGCCCATCACCGAGATCCGGGCATTCGGCCACATGAACAGGAAGCGCGGCCCGTAGGCGCGGCCGCACATGCCGTAATTGCCGGCGCCGAAGCTGCCGCCGATCAGCAGGGTCAGCTTCGGCACCTGTGCCGAGGCCACGGCGGTGACCAGCTTGGCGCCGTCCTTGGCGATGCCGCCGCGTTCGTATTTCGAGCCGACCATGAACCCGGTGATGTTCTGCAGGAACAGCAGCGGAATGCCGCGCTGGCAGCACAGCTCGACGAAATGCGCGCCCTTCAGCGCGCTTTCCGAGAACAGGATGCCGTTGTTGGCGACGATGCCGACCGGGATGCCCCAGAGATGGGCAAAGCCGCAGACCAGGGTGGTGCCGTACAGCGCCTTGAACTCGTCGAACTCCGATCCGTCGACCAGCCGCGCGATCACCTCGCGCACGTCGAAGGGCTTCCGCAGGTCTGTGCCGACGATGCCGTAGAGGTCGGTGGCCGGGTACAGCGGCTCCGCCGGGTCGCGCAGGGCCACGGCCGGGCGCTTGACCCGGTTCAGGTCGCCGACGATGCGGCGGGCGATCGCCAGCGCGTGGTGGTCGTCCTGGGCGTAGTGGTCGGTGACGCCGGAGATGCGGCTGTGCACATCGGCGCCGCCGAGATCCTCGGCCGAGACCTCCTCGCCGGTCGCCGCCTTCACCAGCGGCGGGCCGCCGAGGAAGATCGTGCCCTGGCCCTTGACGATGATCGATTCGTCGGACATCGCCGGGACATAGGCGCCGCCGGCGGTGCACGAGCCCATCACCGCCGCGATCTGCGGGATGCCCGCAGCCGACATCGTCGCTTGGTTGTAGAAGATCCGGCCGAAATGGTCCCGATCGGGGAAGACCTGGTCCTGCAGCGGCAGGAAGGCGCCGCCGGAATCGACCAGATAGAGACAGGGCAGGTTGTTCTCGCGCGCGATCTCCTGCGCCCGCAGGTGCTTCTTCACCGTCAGCGGGTAGTAGGTGCCGCCCTTCACCGTCGCGTCATTGGCGACGATGACGCATTCCTGGCCGGAGACCGGGCCGATGCCGGTGATGATGCCGGCCGCGGGAACGTCCTCATTATAGACGCCGTGGCCGGCGAGCTGCGACAGCTCGAGGAAGGGCGCGCCGGGATCGAGCAGCCCGCGAACCCGCTCGCGCGGCAGCAGCTTGCCGCGGGCGACGTGCCGGTCGCGGGCCACCTGGCCGCCGCCCAGCTTGATCCGGGCGACGGTCGCCTGCAGGTCGTCGACGGCCGCGCGCATGGCCGCTTCGTTGTCCGCGGAAGGCGGCGGACCGGGGGTCGACCGCGCTGTTCAGCACGGGCATGGGCGGCTCCAGCTCAAGCCAATAGTGCCGCGCACCATGCCGGGCCGAAGGAGTCCGGGCAAGGGCAGAAAGATTGTTTCCGGCGAGCACCGATTCATGTCCGACAAGAAAGGGGGCCGAAGCCCCCTTTTTTCCCGTTTCCGTCGCTTTCAGAGCGCCGGGCCGATCACGGGCACTGCGGATCGCCCTTGGTGCACTGCGGCCCATTGGTGATGAGCTGGTTCGGCGCCCGGTAGACGTGGCGGTTCACGACCTGTCCGTCCGGTCCGACCACGGTGGTCGAGCTTTCGAGCGTCGACCCCGCCGGCACGTTGGCAGGCAGCGCGGCCGGGGCTCGGGCGTCCACCACCGTATCCTGCGGCTGGGCGCAGGCACCAAGCGCCAGGAGCGCAGCGAAACCGGACAGCAGGACGGTTCTACGAAGCGCGATGCTCATGGCACAATCTCCTCATTATCATTATCGGTCGGGCCGTGGACACGGCTTTACGCCGATACAACACCGGAAGGGTGGTTCAGGCTCCCATCAATTTCAACCTTGAAACCTGCTAAATAGTTCCCGCTTCGATTCGTTCGGTCATGACCAATCCGGATTGGGGATGGCCTGATAGGCTTGGCGCAGCGCGTCCGACCAGCGCTGACGCAGGCCGGAGAAGTAGGGATCGTCCTCGCCGACCCGCTTGCGCAGGGCCAGCTTCAGCGCGTCGCGGCGGTACAGCGCAATGTCGATCGGCAGCCCGACCGAGAGATTGCTGCGCAGGGTCGAATCCATCGACACCAGGCCGAGCTTGAGCCCGTCGATCAGCGGCGTCTCGAATCGCGCGGCACGGTCGAGGATCGGCTTGCCGTATTTGTGCTCGCCGATCTGCAGATAGGGCGTGTCGGCCGTCGCCTCGATGAAGTTGCCGGCCTGGTAGACCTCGAACAGCCGGCAGCGGCGCCCGGCGATCTGGCCGCCGAGCAGGAAGGAGGCGTTGAAGCCGCCGGCATGCTGCTCCATCGCCGGGCCGTCGCGGTTCCAGACCGCGCGCACCGCCTCGCCCACCAGCTCGGCGCAGCGGAACATCGACGGCGCGGTGGTCAGGCTCTCGCGCCCGTCGCCGGCGTCGACCGCCTCCGACAGTAGGGCGACCACGGATTGGGTGATGGCGAGGTTGCCGGCAGTGAGCAGCACCATCACCCGGTCGCCCGGCCGTTCCCAGATATGCATCTTGCGGAAGGTCGAGATGTTGTCGACGCCGGCGTTGGTGCGGGTGTCGGCGATCATCACCAGCCCGTCTTCGAGCAGCAGGCCGAGGCAGTAGGTCATGCGAAAGGGTCCGGGGTCATGGTGAAGGATCAGGCCTGCGCCTGGGTCTGGGACTGGCCGACGCGGACCAGAACCTCCAGCGCCTCGGCCCCGCCGCCCTGGCGCAGGCCGCGGATCGGCATGGTGTCGCGGTAGTCGAGCCCGACGGCGATTCGGACATAGTGCTCGGTCGGGCAAATACCGTTGGCGGCGTCGAAGCCGACCCAGCCGAGCCCGTCGACGAAGGCCTCGGCCCAGGCATGGCCGGCCGCCTGCTCGACGCTGCCGTCGGCCATCAGCAGGTAGCCTGACACATAGCGGGCCGGCAGGCCGAGGTGGCGGGCGCAGGCCAGGAAGACATGGGTGTGGTCCTGGCACACGCCGACGCCGGCGGCCAGCGCCTCGGCCGCGGTGGTGGCGGCATGGGTCAGGCCGGGCCGGAAGGCGATGCGGCCGTGCACCGCCAGCATCAGCGCATGGGCCAGGGCCAGCGGCTCGCGCCCGCCGGCGGCAGCCTCTTCCGCCAGCGCGATCAGTGCGGCATCCGTGCCGGCTAGCGGCGACGGGCGCAGATAGAAGGCGGGCGGGAACCGCTCCTCGGCCCCGGTGACGACGCCCCCGGTGTCGCGGGTCACGACCTCGCCTTCGACCAGAAGGGTCAGGGCGTCGTGCGGCCGTTCCAGCGACAGCATCGCGACGATGTTGCCGAAGCCGTCCTCACCGCCGGCGGCGAGGCTGGCCCCGGCCGGCGGCACCACCCGCCAGCGCAGCACCTCCTGCCCGTCATGCGACCGGGGCGTCAGGCGCAGCGTCTGCAGGGTGCGGGTGACAGGGGCATCGTAGCGGTATCGGGTCTCGTGGCGGATCAGGAGGCGCATGGCCGGAACGGATCAGATCAGATAGGCCTTGCTGACCTCGAGGCCGAGGACATTGTTCTGCTGGATGAACGCGGTCAGGTATTCGTGCAAACCGGTCTGGAAGATCGTGTCGATCCGGCCGTAGCGCAAGCGCGAATGCATCTCCCCGGCCAGCCGCTGGCATTCATGCTTGCGGCCGTAGAGATCGGCTAGCTGGCCCAGCAGGTCGATCATCTCGCCGAGGCAGCCGACCAGCGAGCGCGGCATCTCCGGCCGCAGGATCAGGAGCTCGGCCACCTGCGAGGGCTTGATGCCGTCGCGATAGAGATAGGCATAGCTGCCGAGCGCCGAGGCGCCGCGCAGCACCGCCGCCCACTGATAGAAGTCAAGGCCGCCGCCGACCTCCTCATTCGCCGGCAACAGCACGTGGTACTTCACGTCGAGCAGCCGGGCGGTGCTGTCGGCGCGCTCCAGCATGGTGCCGAGCTGCAGGAAGATGTGGGCGTCGTCGCGCAGCATGGTGACGGCAACGGCGCCATGGAACAGCATCGCCCGTTCCTTGACCCATTCCAGGAAGTCGCGCAGGTCGCCACTGGCGATCAGCACCTCCTTGCCGTCGAGGTCGAGCCAGGTGGCGTTCAGCGTCTCCCACATCGGCCGCGTCAGCGCCGCGCGCACCGCCCGCCCGTTGGTCCGCGCCCGCTGCAGGCAGGAGCGGATGCTGGCCGGGTTGTCCGGGTCGCGGGCGATGTAGTCGACCACCGTGGCCGGGGTCGCCGCGTCGTGCTTCTTGTAGAAGCCCTCCTGGCAGCCGGAAATGACGACGGCGGAATGCCATTCGTCCTGGTGCGCGCCGCCGCTGCTCGGCGTCAGCGCCATGCGGTCGGCGACCTCGAGGATACGGGCGAGGTTCTCGGCGCGCTCGACGTAGCGGCCGAGCCAGTAGAGGTTGTCGGCGGTGCGGCTCAGCATCCCGATGACCCTGTCTTGATGTCCTGTGCCGTCATGCCGTCAGCACCCAGGTGTCCTTGGTGCCGCCGCCCTGGCTGGAATTGACCACCAGCGACCCTTCGCGCAATGCCACCCGGGTCAGCCCGCCCGGCACGATCCGGACCTGGTCCTGGCCGGTCAGCACGAAAGGACGCAGGTCGACATGGCGCGGCGCCACGCCCTGGTCGACGAAGGTCGGACAGGTCGACAGCGCCAGAGTCGGCTGGGCGATGAACAGGTCCGGCTGCGCCTTGACCCGCTCGGCATAGGCCTCGCGCTCGGCCCGGCTGGCGGTCGGCCCGACCAGCATGCCGTAACCGCCCGACCCGGCCACCTCCTTGACCACCAGCTCGTCGAGCTTGCCGAGGACATGGGAGCATTCCTCGGGCTTGGAGCAGTCCCACGTCGGGACGTTCTTCAGGATCGGCTCCTCACCCAGATAGAAGCGGATCATCGCCGGGACGTGGATGTACATCGCCTTGTTGTCGGCGATGCCGGTGCCCATGGCGTTGGCCAGCGCCACATTGCCGGCGCGATAGGCGTGGTACAGGCCGGGCACGCCCAGCACCGAGTCCGGGTTGAACACCAGCGGATCGAGGAACTCGTCGTCGATCCGGCGGTAGATCACGTCGACCCGCTTCGGCCCGCGGGTGGTGCGCATGTAGACCACGGCGTCGCGCACGAACAGGTCCGGCCCCTCGACCAGCTCGATGCCCATGCGGTCGGCCAGGAAGCTGTGCTCGAAATAGGCGCTGTTGTAGATGCCGGGGGTCAGCAGGGCGACCGTCGGCTCGCCCTCGCAGTTGCGCGGCGCCACCGATCGCAGCGTCGCCAGCAGCTCCTGCGGATAGTGCTCGACCGGCGCCACGCTGTGCCGGGCGAACAGGTCCGGGAACAGCCGCATCATCATCTCGCGGCCTTCCAGCATGTAGGACACGCCGGACGGCGTGCGGGCGTTGTCCTCCAGCACGTAGAAGTCGTTCGGTCCAACCCGGACGATGTCGATGCCGGCGATATGGGTGTAGACGCCACCGGGCGGGTCCAGCCCCTTCATCTCCGGCAGATAGCCGGGATTGTGCAGCACCAGCCGCTCCGGCACCTGGCCGGCGCGCAGGATCTCCTGGTCGTGATAGACATCGTGCAGGAAGGCGTTCAGCGCCTTCACCCGCTGCGCCAGCCCCCGCTCAAGATGCTGCCATTCGGCGGCGTCGAGCACGCGGGGCATGATGTCGAACGGGATCAGCCGCTCGGGATCGCCGCCCTCGCCATAGACCGCGAAGGTGATGCCGATGCGGCGGAACAACGCCGCCGCCTCCCGGCGCTTGAAATCGAAGACCGAGGCCGGCGTCGCCGCCAGCCAATCTGCCAGGGCCGCATAGGGGGATCGGACCGGATCCCCGCCCATCTCGTCGAATGCCTGCACTATCCCTCCGGCACGTCCCTGCTCGACCAAAACATCAAGCAAGGCATGTGCCACCGACCGCAAGCAAAATTCTGCGGCGGCCGGCGAAGGATGCCTAAAATTCCAGCAAGGTCTGCCGGGTCAGTAGGCGTAGGCGGTGAAGATGGGATCGACCGAGCCGCCCCATTCGGTCTCGTAACGGCGCAGCATCTCCGAAGCCTGGGTCTCGCCGCTGTCGGCGATGCGCTGCAACTCGTTGAGGAAGCCCTCCTCAGTACCGCCGATGGCGTCGGTCGCGGCCCGGGCGGCCAAGCCGCTGCGGGCGATCGCCAGCACCTGCAGCGCTACGTCGCGCACGGTGCCGCCGCGGAACGGGGTGGCCAGGCCGAGGCGCGGCACGTCGCGGCGCAGCGCCGCCCGTTCTTCCGTCGTCCAGTCCTTGACCAAGTCCCAGGCGGCGTCGAGCGCCGTGCCGTCATACAGCAACCCGACCCACAGCGCCGGCAGGGCGCACAGCCGCGACCATGGCCCGCCATCGGCGCCGCGCATCTCCAGGAACTTCTTCAGCCGGACCTCGGGGAAGGCGGTGGTCAGATGGTCGGCCCAGTCGTTCAGGGTCGGCAGATGGCCCGGATAGACCGGCAGCTTGCCCTTCAGGAAGGCGCGGAAGCTGTGGCCGGACGCGTCGATGTACTGGCCGTCGCGGTAGACGAAGTACATCGGCACGTCGAGCAGGTAGTCGACATAACGCTCGAAGCCGAAGCCGTCCTCGAACACGAAGGGCAGATCGCCGGTGCGGTCGGGGTCGGTGTCGGTCCAGATATGGCTGCGCATGCTCTGGAAGCCGTTCGGCTTGCCCTCGGTGAAGGGCGAGTTGGCGAACAGCGCCGTGGCGATCGGCTGCAGCGCCAGGCTGGCCCGGAACTTCTTCACCATGTCGGCTTCGGAGGCGAAGTCGAGATTGACCTGCACCGTGCAGGTCCGCTTCATCATGTCGAGGCCGAGCGAGCCGCGCTTCGGCATGTAGTCGCGCATGATCTTGTAGCGGCCCTTCGGCATCCAGCCGATGTCCTCACGCCGCCATTTCGGCTGGAAGCCCAGGCCGATCATGCCGATGCCGAGCTGCTCCCCGATCTTCTTCACCAGGGCCAGATGATCGGCCACCTCGGAGCAGGTCTCATGGATGCTGCGCAGCGGCGCGCCCGACAGCTCGACCTGACCGCCCGGCTCCAGCGTCACCGACGCCTTGTCGCGGATCAGCGCGATCAGGTTGCCGTTTTCCTCCACCCGCTCCCAGCCGCAGCCGGCCAAGCCCTCGAGCACGGCGCGGATGCCGTCCGGCCCGTCATAGGGCAGCGGCTTCAGGTCCGACAGGCGGAAGGCGAACTTCTCGTGCTCGGTGCCGATGCGCCAATCCTCGGGCGGCTTGGATCCGGCGGCGAGATAGTCGACGAGCTGCGCCTTGCTTTCGATCGGTGCGGCGCTGGCGCTCTGGGGACCGGACATGGGCGGGTACTCGGATGGCGGGATCGGTTGGGGTCAAACGCGATGCGGCGGCCGGCCGCGCCCGTCGCCGGCCAGCATCTGCCAGACCGCGAGCGCGGCGATGGCCGCCGTGTCGGCGCGCAGAATACGAGGGCCGAGGCCAACGGGTCGAACAAATTCGTGACGTTGCAGGGTCTCGAGCTCCGCCGCCGCGAAGCCGCCCTCGGGGCCGACCAGCAAGGCGGCGGGGCCGGTGGCTGCCGCCGCCGCTTCGGCGATGGGGCGGGCCGCCCCGGCCTCGGCGCAGACCAGCAGCGTCCGACCCGCTGGCCAGGCCGCGAGCAGGGCGTCGAGCCCGACCGGGTCGCGGACCTCCGGCACGTCCAGCCGTTCGCATTGCTCGGCCGCGGCCACGGCATGGGCGCGCAGCCGGTCGAGATTGACGCGCTGGACGTCGGTGAAGCGGGTGAAGACCGGCTGCAGCACGGCGGCGCCGAGCTCCGTCCCCTTCTCCACCACCGCGTCGACCGCGTCCTTCTTCACCGGGGCGAAGCAGAGCCAGAGGTCGGAGAGGGGCTCGGGCACGCGCAGCTGCCGTTCGGCCAGGGCGCTGCCGCCGGCCTTGCTGAGGGCATCGAGCCGCGCCAGCCATTCGCCGTCGCGCGGGTTGAACAGGCGCAAGCCGGCGCCCGGCGTCAGCCGCAGCACACCGCGCAGGTGATGTGCCTGGGCCTCGGACAGCGCCACCGCCCGCCCCTCCTCAAGAGGGGCGTCGACATGCAGGCGGGTGCGCGGCAGGGCGTCGGAGGTCATGCGCGACGCTAGCCGCTGCCCAGTCGGGCGGCAACGGATCCTTGGGAGGAAACGCTCGGCACGATTTGACGTGCCATCGACGATCCGTTGCAGTCGAATGTCCGATCACCGAAGCTGGGGCGGAGCCCGGCACTTCGGAGAAGCCCCATGACCGGCATCGATCTGGACAGGCTGCAGGAACTCGACCGGGCGGCGTCGCCCGGTCCTTGGTTCGTGCGGCACCTCGACGACGACCATGCGATGAGCGCCGTCGCCGTCTCCACCGAGCCCGAGACCGGGGATTTCGGGTCCTTGCGGGAGGGCGATTGGCCACTCGACGTGGTGGTGGCGGCGTGCCTGCTGCAACAACCCCGCTACGTCGATCCTCCCGACCAGAAATGGGACGAGAACGCTGCCTTGATCGCGGAGGTCAGGACGGCGCTGCCCGAACTCCTGCGCCTGGCCAGGATCGGCTTGGCGCAGGAGGCCTCCGGACGCCGGCGCGACTAGGAAGCCCGGCGACGCTCCCTCGCCACCTGTTCGATGATCGCCTGGCGGTCCGGCATCCGGGCGCGGTTGCGGGCCGTCACCAGCTCGACGATCTCCGGCGCCGCGGTCTCGGGCCGGCCGGAGTCGAAGGGCGGCGCCGGCGCGTATTCGAGCGACAGCTGGATCGCCTGCGCCACCGTCTCGTCCGCCAGCTCGGCCGCCAGGGTCAGGGCGAAGTCGATACCGGCGGTGACGCCGCCGCCGGTGAAGACATTGCCGTCACGGACCACGCGGCCGGGATCGGGGATGGCGCCGAACAGGGCCAGCTGGTCGCGCCAGGCCCAGTGGCAGGCCGCGCGCCGCCCTTCGAGCAGGCCGGCGGCGGCGAGGATCAGCGACCCGGTGCAGACCGAAGTGACATAGCGGGCCGTGGCGGCGAGCCGGCGTATCTCACCCAGATAAGCGTCGCTGCGCATCGCATCGACGCAGCCGAAGCCCCCCGGCACGCACAGCACGTCGGAACGCTCCACCACCTCCAGCCGGGCGAGGTTGGCGAAGGTCAGCCCGTCGACGCTGACCGCCTCCCCGCCGATCGAGGCGACAACGGTCCTGGCGCCGGGCAGCCGCGCCAGCACCTGGTGCGGGCCGGTGAAGTCGAGATGGGTGACGCCGGGATAGATCGGAAAGACGATGACGGTGTCCATGGCGGCCTCCGGGACGGGAATTGACAGCCGCAGTATCGGCGCGCAGGATCATGTCTGAAACGACATTGTTCCCTCATTTATCGCCATGGCCCGCACGATCGGCTTCCTGGTCTTCCCCGGCTTCAACATCCTCGACCTGTCGGGGCCGCTGGCGGCGTTCGACACGGCGTCGCGAGACCTGACGCCGCCGCCCTACCGGTTGCGGGTGATCTCGGAGCGGGGCGGGGCGGTGGCAAGTTCCGCCGGCCTGCCGGTGCTGACCGAGCCCGTCGATACCGAGCCGCTCGACACGCTGGTGGTCGCCGGCGGGCGTGGGGTGACGCAGGCGCTGGAATCGGCGCCACTGCTGGCCTTCATCCGCCAGGCGGCCAGGGCGCGGCGGGTGACCAGCGTCTGCACCGGTGCCTTCCTGCTGGCTGCGGCCGGCCTGCTGGACGGCCGGCGCGCCACCACCCACTGGCTACAGGCGGCCGCGCTGCAGCGCCTGCACCCGCAGGTGTGGGTCGAGATGGACCGGATCTTCATCCAGGACGGCCCGGTCTGGTCATCCGCCGGAGTCACCGCCGGCATCGACCTGGCCCTAGCCCTGATCGAGCAGGATCTGGGCGTCGACGCCGCCCGCGCCGTGGCCAGGACCCTGGTGGTCTATCACCGCCGCCCGGGCGGGCAGTCGCAGTTCTCCGCCCTGCTCGACCTCGCCCCGGCCACCGACCGGATCCAGGCCGCCCTCAGCTTCGCGCGCGAGCATCTGCGGGAGTCGCTGCCGGTCGACCGCCTGGCCGAGGCGGCATGCCTGAGCCCGCGCCAGTTCGGCCGCGCCTTCCTGGCCGAGACCGGGCAAACGCCGGCCAAGGCGGTCGAGCGGCTGCGCGCCGAGGCGGCCCGGCCGCGGATCGAGGACGGCGCCGAACCGATCGAGGCGATCGCGCGCGGCGTCGGTTTTTCCGATCCGGAACGGATGCGCCGGGCCTTCCTGCGCTGCTTCGGGCAACCACCGCAGGCCATGCGGCGGGGAAGACGGGCGGCGGCGGCCCCGGCGATGCATCCATGACCGTCCGTCGTATCTCGGCCTTTGCCGGCGGTCCGCAACGGCGCTACTGATGCGCCAGCACGCGCCATCGGCGACAGGATCATGACCGACACCGCCTCCGACATGCGGCCCCAGAGCCGGCTGCTCCGCTGGGCGCCGCCCGGCGTCCGGCCCTACCTGACGCTCGCCCGGCTGGATCGGCCGAAGCCGGTCATGCTGCTGCTCTATCCCTGCTGGTGGGGGCTGGCGATGGCCCCCAGGCCGGCCGGGTTCGGCTGGATCGACCTGTGGTACGTCGTCCTGTTCGCCATCGGCGCGCTGGTGATGCGCGGCGCCGGCTGTACGGTGAACGACATCCTGGACCGCGACTTCGACGGCCGGGTGGCGCGCACCCGCACGCGGCCGATCCCGAGCGGCGCGATCAGCCCGACCCAGGCGGTTCTGTTCCTGATCGCCCAGCTGCTGCTGGGCTTCCTGGTGCTGATCCAGTTCAACAGCACGACCGTCGGGCTCGGCATCGCCTCGCTGCTGGTGGTCTTCACCTATCCGCTGATGAAGCGGATCACCTGGTGGCCGCAATTCTTCCTGGGCCTGGCCTTCAACTGGGGCGCGCTGGTCGGCTGGACCGCGGTGACCGGCGAACTGGCCCTGCCCTCGCTGATCCTGTTCGCCGCCGGCGTCTGCTGGACGCTGGGCTACGACACGATCTACGCGCTGCAGGACATCGAGGACGACGCCCGCATCGGCCTCAAATCGACCGCCCGGCTGTTCGGCGGCGCCACCCGGCGCTGGGTCGCCGGCTTCTACGCGCTGACCGTCCTCGGCATCGGCACCGCCGGTCTCCTGGCCGGGCTGGCACCCCTGCCCTTCCTCCTGCCGCTGGCCGTCGGCGCGGCGCAGCTGGCTTGGCAGGTGGCGGCGCTGGTCCCAGACCGGCCGGCCGACTGCCTGGCCAAATTCAACTCGAACCGCTGGTTCGGCCTCATGGTCCTGGCCGGCCTCGTGGCCGGACGCGCTCTCGCCTGATCAGCCGCCGAGATACTTGGCCAGAACGACGGCGTTGTTCTGGCGCTCGTCACGGCTGGCATAGAGCAGCGTGACCCACCCGTCCTTGCTCTTCTGCCGCAGGAAGGCCACCGCGTTCGGGTGCGTGTCGAGCTCGGCATGGTAGCGGCGGCAGAATTCCGGCCACTTCTCCGGCCCCTGATGCACCCATTGGCGCAGCTCGTCGCTCGGCGCCACGGTCTTGAGCCAGAGGTCGAGCGCCGCCTGCTCCTTGGTCAGGCCGCGCGGCCACAGCCGGTCGACCAGGATGCGATAGCCGTCGCCCTCCTCGGGCGGGTCGTAGACGCGCTTGACCCGGATCATGAGCCGGCCTCGTCGCGTTTCCGGGCCTTGGGCGAAGGCTCCGCCTTGGGCTTGGCCTTCGGCTTCGGGTCCAGGCCGGCATAGGCCGGGTCGATCTCATGCAGGTAACAGGGCGGGGAGCTACATTCCCCGATCTCGTCTTCGGCCGGACCGTCCTTCGGCCGGGCCGGCACATGGCGGCTCGCCATCTCGTCGTTTCCTCGCTCTGCGGCGACAGTCTGCGCCGTCGCCGTTGCCCGAATCTTCCGCATTCCGGCACCGGACATCAAGACTCCATGGCTCAACGCCGCCCTGCAGGATAGGAAGGGCGCCATGGACGACATCGATGCCTTCATCCGCGCCAACACGGCGCCGACCCGACCGCCGCTCTTGCCCGAGCTGGTGCTGCACCTCGCCACCGAGGTGACGCCGCTATGGCAGGCGACCGAGGAGTCGCTGCGCCGCACCGGGCTGCCGCCGCCCTATTGGGCCTTCGCCTGGGTCGGCGGCCAGGCGGTGGCGCGGTACATCCTGGACCATCCGGACAGCGTCGCCGGCAAGCGGGTGTTCGACTTCGCCTCCGGCTCCGGCATCGTCGCCCTGGCCGCGGCCCGGGCCGGCGCCGCGGCGGTGATGGCGGCGGAGATCGACCCGATCGCGGTGGCGGCGATCCGGCTGAACGCAGCAGCCAATGGCTGCACGGTCGAGGCCGACGGCGGCGACCGCATCGGCGAGGCGCTGGATGGCATCGACATCGTCTGCGCCGGCGACGTCTGCTACGAAAAGCCGATGTCGGACCGGGTGATGCCCTGGCTGCGGGCCCTGGCCGGGGCAGGCAAGACCGTGCTGCTGGGCGACCCCGGCCGCGCCTACCGGCCCCAGGACGGGCTGGAGGAGATCGCCCGCCACCAGGTGCCGACCAGCGTCGAGATCGAGGACCGCGCCGTGCGCGAGGCCGTGGTCTGGCGCGTGCTGCCGGGCTGAGGCCCGATGGCCGGGCTCGCATCCGCGAACCCGGCCCGAACGATCAGTTGGTGGGCGGCGCCGGCGGCGTGGTGGTCGCAGGGGCGGCCGGGACGGTTGCCGGGGGCGGCGCGACGGCGGGAGCCGCCGGAGCGGTGGTGGCCGGAGCGGCAGGCTCGGTCACGGCCGGGGCCGCGGGGGCGGTGGGAACCGCGGGGGTCTCCGCCGGCGCGGCGGGGACAACCGGCGCTACCGGAGCGGTGGTCGTCGGGCCTGCGGGCTGGGCCGGGATTGCCGGCGGCATCTCGCCCGGGGCCGCGGCCGGCGGCACGGTGGTCTCGCCGCCCGGCGCCGCGGGCACGGTCTGGCCCGGGACGGTCTGGCCCGGCGCTGTCTGGCCTGGAATGATCTCGGCCGGGGGCTGGGCCGGCGGCGCGGCCGCCTTCTTCGCCGCGGCGGCGCGGCGGCTGGCGGAGCGGGCCAGATAGGCCTGCCGCGCCGCGTCCTTGTTGGCATAGACGTCCGGGTGGTCCACCGGCTGGCCGAACTCGTCCGGGAAGCGGGTATAGTAGCCGATATAGACCGGGATCTCCTCCGGCAGGCGCTCGCTGTACATGCGGCCGGTGCGGATCTTGCGGTCGATCTCGTCGACGCTGACGCCATCGGCCCAGGCCGCCAGCTGCCGGACCTGCTCGACCCGGACGCAGCCATGGCTCAGCGCCCGCTTCTCGCGGCCGAAATAGCTCTTCTGCGGCGTGTCGTGCAGATAGATCGACTGGTCGTTGTCGAGCTCGAGCTTGATCCGGCCGAGCGGGCTGCGCGGACCCGACGGGATGTACTCGCTGGCCTCGTTGCGGACGATCGACGGCGTGGGCGTCCAGTCGGGGTTGTACTTGATCGCGTACATGTTCGACATCAGCTCGGGCGTCGATGTTCCCGCGGCCCCGACCACGACCTTGCTGCGCAGCACCGGAGCGCCGTCCTGGAAGGCGATCAGCTCGTAGGACGGGATGTTGACCAGGATGAACTTGCCGCGCGCCGGGATCGCGACATTGACGCCGGCGTCGCGCATCGCCTGGACGAAGGGCGACACGGGCGGCGGCGCCGGCTGCTCCGGCGCCGGCAGGCTGGCGGTCTGCTGCGTCCCGGCCGGCACGCAGGCGGCCAGCACCAGGATCGAGGCGACCGCCAGGGCGGCGCGGGCGATCGGCCCGCGGTGGTACGGCGCGCTCTTGGAACAGGCGGTCATCGCGATTTTCCCTTCCGTCTCGGACGGCCGGGTGGTCGAACCCGGGGCCGTTGCATTCATTTAGTTGCCGGTATTCGGCCCGGCAATCGAAAGACTGCAGCGGCCCCAGGAGTCTTGCATCGCCGGTCGATATGGCAAAAAAGGGGCGCTCCGAAGAGCGCCCCTCCACAATTCGACGTTTGGATGATCCGATCGGCAGATCAGAAGTCCATGTCGCCCATGCCACCCATGCCGCCCATGCCGCCGCCCGGCGCCGAAGCGGCCGGCTTCTTCTCGACATGCTCGGCCACCATGGCCTCGGTGGTGATCAGCAGGCTGGCCACCGACGCGGCGTTCTGCAGCGCGGCGCGCACGACCTTGGTCGGGTCGATGACGCCGGCCTTGATCAGGTCGCCGTACTCGCTGGTCTGGGCGTTGTAGCCCCAGTTCTTGTCGTTCTTGTCCTGCAGCTTGCCGACAACGATCGAGGCGTCGCCGCCCGCGTTGGTGACGATCTGACGGACCGGCGCCTGCAGCGCGCGACGGACGATGTCGATGCCGACCCGCTCGTCGTCGTTGTCATGCTTGACCTTGTCCAGCGCCTTGGAGGCGTAGAGCAGGGCCGTGCCGCCGCCCGGGACCACGCCTTCCTCAACCGCGGCGCGGGTGGCGTGCATCGCGTCGTCGACGCGATCCTTGCGCTCCTTCACCTCGATCTCGGTGGCGCCGCCGACGCGGATCACCGCGACGCCGCCCGCCAGCTTGGCCAGACGCTCCTGCAGCTTCTCGCGGTCGTAGTCCGAGGAGGTCTCCTCGATCTGCGCCCGGATCTGGTTGCAGCGGCCCTCGATGTCCTTCTTGGCGCCGGCGCCGTCGACGATCGTGGTCTCTTCCTTGGCGATCAGGACCTTCTTGGCCCGGCCCAGCATGTCGAGCGTGACGCTCTCGAGCTTGATGCCGAGATCCTCGGAGATCACCTGGCCGCCGGTCAGGATGGCCATGTCCTCGAGCATCGCCTTGCGGCGATCGCCGAAGCCCGGGGCCTTGACCGCCGCGACCTTCAGGCCGCCGCGCAGCTTGTTGACCACCAGGGTGGCCAGCGCCTCGCCCTCGACGTCCTCGGCGATGATCAGCAGCGGCTTGCCCGACTGCACCACCGCCTCGAGCACCGGCAGCATGGCCTGCAGGTTCGACAGCTTCTTCTCATGCAGGAGGATGTACGGAGCCTCGAGGTCCGCGATCATCTTCTCGGCATTGGTGATGAAGTACGGCGACAGGTAGCCGCGGTCGAACTGCATGCCTTCGACGACTTCGAGCTCGGTGTCGAGGCTCTTGGCCTCTTCCACCGTGATCACGCCCTCGTTGCCGACCCGCTCCATGGCCTTGGCGATCATCTCACCGATGTCGCGCTCGCCATTGGCGGAGATGGTGCCGACCTGGGCGACTTCGGCGTTGGTCTTGATGACCTTCGACCGGGTCTTGAGGTCCGCAACGACGGCCTCGACGGCCTTGTCGATGCCGCGCTTCAGGTCCATCGGGTTCAGCCCGGCGGCCACCGCCTTGACGCCCTCGCGGACGATCGACTGGGCCAGCACGGTCGCGGTGGTGGTGCCGTCACCGGCCAGGTCGTTGGTCTTCGACGCGACCTCGCGCACCATCTGCGCGCCCATGTTCTCGAACTTGTCGGCGAGCTCGATCTCCTTGGCGACGGTGACGCCGTCCTTGGTGATCCGCGGCGCGCCGAACGACTTGTCGAGCACGACGTTGCGGCCCTTGGGGCCGAGCGTGACCTTGACCGCATCGGCCAGGATGTCGACGCCGCGCAGCATGCGGGAGCGCGCGTCGAGCGAGAACTTGACGTCCTTCGCTGCCATATTGTTATTCCTCAATCTATTGGGATTCGGTGAAGGCGACGGGGCGGATCAGGCCGCCTTGGCCGACTTCTTCACGGTGATGATGCCGAGGATGTCGCTCTCCTTCATGATCAGGAGATCCTGACCGTCGAGCTTGACCTCGGTGCCGGACCACTTGCCGAACAGAATGCGGTCACCGGCCTTGACGTCCAGCGGCTGCAGCTTGCCGGCTTCGTCGCGGATGCCGGCGCCGACCGAGATGACCTCGCCCTCCTGGGGCTTTTCCTTGGCGGTGTCCGGGATGATGATCCCGCCAGCGGTCTTCTCGTTCTGCTCGATGCGACGCACCAGCACTCGGTCGTGCAGGGGACGGAATTGCATCGTTTTCTCCCACTCTCTCGTTCAGAGACTTGCGTACAGGACTTGTTCCAGCCGGTGTTAGCACTCTCGGCTGGTGAGTGCTACGCATTTAAGAGAACGGTGGAAACGGGTCAAGGCCCGTGCGCAGATTCTCTCAGCGGAAGACCGCGGGCAGCCACAGCGAGAGCGCGGGAATATAGGTCACGGCCAGCAGCACCGCGATCGAGGCGCCGAAGAACGGCCAGATCGTGCGCATCGCCTCGCGAATCGTGATCTTGCCGACGGCGCAGCTGACGAACAGCACCGAGCCGACCGGCGGCGTGTTCAGGCCGATGCCGGCGTTGAGGATCAGGATCACGCCGAAATGCACCGGGTCGATGCCGAAGGCCTTGACCACCGGCAGCAGCACCGGGGTGCAGATGATGATCATCGGCGCCATGTCCATGAAGGTGCCGAGAATCAGCAGCGCGACATTGATCAGCAGCAGCACCGTCAGCGGGTCGCTGGAGATGGCATGGATCGCCTGGACCGTCGCCGTCTGGACCTGCAGCAGCGCCATCAGCCAGCCGAAGGCGCCGGCGGTGCCGATCACCAGCAGCACCATGGCAGTGGTCCGCACCGCCCCCTGCACCGCCTCGACGAAGCCGTGCCAGTCGAGCTCGCGATAGACCAGCAGCGCGACCAGAAAGGCGTAGATCACCGCGATGCAGGAGCTTTCGGTCGCGGTAAAGACGCCGGAGCGGACGCCGCCGAAGATGATGCCGATCAGAAGGATGCCGGGCAGCGCCAGGACCAGGTAGCGGCCGACGGCGCGCAGCCCCGGGAACGGGTCGGATGGATAGCCGCGCCGGCGGGCGACGACATAGGCGGTGACCATCAGCGCGGCCGCCAGCAGCAGGCCGGGGATGATTCCGGCGGTGAACAGGTCGGCGATCGAGACGTTGCCGCCCGCCGCGATCGAATAGAGGATCATGTTGTTCGACGGCGGGATCATCAGCGCGATGATCGCGGAGTTGGCGGTGACGTTGACCGCGTAGTCCCGGGCGTAGCCCCGCGCGGCCATCTGCGGGATCATCAGCCCGCCGATCGCCGAGGCGTCGGCCACCGCCGAGCCGGAGATGCCGCCGAACAGGGTCGAGGCGACGACATTGACCTGGCCCAGGCCGCCGCGCATATGGCCGACCAGGCTGGCAGCGAAGCGGATCAGCCGCGCCGCGATGCCGCCGCGGATCATCAGGTCGCCGGCGAAGATGAAGAACGGGATCGCCATCATGGCGAAGGCGTTCATGCCGGAATTGATCTGCTGGAACACCACCACCGGCGGCAGGCCCATATAGAGCACCGTCGCCAGCGCAGAGATGCCGAGGCAGAAGGCGATCGGCATGCCCATGAAGATCAGCAGCGTGAAACCGCCGAACAGGACCCACAGCTCCATCACGCCAGCTCCTGCACGCCTTCGACCGCCGCCTCGTGCTCGACGCCGGCAATCTGTTCGAACAACCGCTCGGCGGCGAACAGCGCAATCAGCGCGCCACCGATGACCAGGGGGATGAAGTCGAAGCCGCCCGGCAGGTCGAGCACCGGGATGGTCGCGGTCCAGGTGCCGATCGCCAACTGGACCGAATACCAGACCATGGCGACGCCGAAGCCGAGGATCAGCAGCAGGTTGACCGCCTCCAGCACCCGGTTGACCCCCGCCGGCAGCACCTGCTGCAGCAGGTCGAGGCCGAGGTGGAAGCTCTCGCGCACCCCGACCGCGGCGCCGAGCAGGATGAACCAGCCCATCAGTTGCAGGGTCACCGGCTCGGCCCAGCTCGGCGTGTCGTTCAGCACGTAGCGGGCGAAGACCTGCCAGCCGACGGTGACGGTCATCGCCAGCATGCCGAAGCCGGCCACCCAAAGGGCGCCGGTGGACAGGACGCCGAGGGTCCGGCGGGTCAGAGCCAGGACGGAAGCCATTCCGACCGATCTCCCATGACAAAAAGGCCGGCCCCGCGCACGGGGCCGGCCGGATGGCACAACGTCACTGCACCGCGCGGATGCGCTCCACCAGCGACTTCATCGCGTCGGTGGTGACGAATTTGTCGTAGACCGGCCCCATCGCGGCCGAGAACGCCGCCTTGTCGACGGTGATGATCTCGCCGCCGCCGGCCCGCACCTTCGCCTCCGACTCCTTTTCCCGCGCGGTCCACAGCTCGCGCATCTTGGCCACTGATTCCTTGGCCGCCTGGCGCAGCGTTGCCTGGTCGTCGGGCGACAGCTTGTCCCAGGCGATCTTCGAGATCACCAGCACCTCGGGGGTCAGCGAATGCTCGGTCAGGGTGTAGTGCTTCGCCACTTCGAAGTGGCGCGAGGACTCGTAGGACGGCCAGTTGTTCTCCGCCCCGTCGACGACCCCGGTCTCCAGCGACGAATAGACCTCGCCGAACGCCATCGGCGTCGGGTTGGCACCGAAGGCCTGCATCATCGCGATCCACAGGTCGGATTGCTGGACCCGCAGCTTCAGGCCCTTCATGTCCTCGATCGAGTGGATCGCCTTCTTGGTGGTGTAGAAGGAGCGGGCGCCGGAATCGTAGAAGGCCAGGCCGACCAGCCCGTGCGGCTCGAACGCCTTCAGGATCTCGTCGCCGATCGGGCCGTCCACCACCTTGTGCATGTGGTCGACCGAGCGGAACAGGAAGGGCAGCCCCAGCACCTGCGTCTCCGGCACCAGGTTGTTGAACGGCGCCGTGTTCACCCGGTTCATGTCGATCACGCCGAACCGGGTCTGCTCGATCGTGTCCTTCTCGGCGCCGAGCTGGGCGTTGTTGAACACCTGGATCTTGATCCGCCCGCCGGTGCGCTGCTCCATCAGCTCGCCGAGATATTGCACCGCCACCACCGTCGGATAACCGTCGGGGTGGATATCGGCCGAACGCAGCGTCTGCGCCGAAGCCGGAAGGGCGGCCAGCGACAGCGCCGCCCCCAGGACCAATGCCGCAATGGATCTCACGAAACGCCTCCCCTTTGATCGCCTGGTATAATCAGGCCGCCGTCTAGTATGGTAAGAGTGAGCCTAGTATGGTACTTGACCTGATGCAATATCCGTCGCGAGCCTGACCGCATGGCGCCACTCGATCTGCTCGACCAGACCACCAGCATCGCCCGGCTGATCGAGCTGGAGATCCGCAAGGCCATCGTCACCCTGGCCATGCAGCCCGGTGCGCCGCTGTCGGAGCAGGAGATCGCGCTGCGCTACGGCGTGTCGCGGCAGCCGGTGCGGGAGGCCTTCATCGCCCTCGCCCGGTCCGGCCTGGTCGAGATTCTGCCGCGGCGCGGCACCTTCGTGGTCAAGATCTCGGTCGAACGGATGCTGGAGGCGCGCTTCGTCCGCGAATCGCTGGAGAGCGCGGTGGTGCGGCGCGCCTGCGAGCGCTTCGATGCCCGGGTCCGCACCCGCATCGATTTCCACCTCGAGGCGCAGGAGCTGGCGGCGTCGGCGGGCGAGCATTACGAGTTCCAGCGCGCCGACGAGGCCTTCCATGCGGCGATCGCCGAGGGCGCCGGCTGTCCATCGGCCTGGACCGTGATCGAGGACCTGAAGGCGCATATGGACCGCGTCTGCCACCTGACGCTGCCTTCGGCCTCATCCCTGCCGGGGCTGATCGAACAGCACCGGGTGATCCTCGCGGCGATCGACCGTCGCGATCCGGATGGCGCCGAGGCGGCGCTGCGGGCGCATCTGTCGGAGATCCTGCGGGCCCTGCCGACGGTGCAGCGCGACCATCGCGACCTGTTCGCCTAATGGCCGCAGCAGATTTGGCAGCACTCCTGCCGGGTTGCTGCTAATATATTGATATTATTACATATACCCTTGCCCGCATCGGAAATCCACATCACATTTCTTTCATAGACCCGCCCGTCAAGGCGGGCCTGCGGAAAGGGATGGTGAAGGAATGACCGATCTGGAACGTCAGCTGCAGGGCTACCGTCTGACCACCGCGGAGATCCTGTATCATCTGCCCGATCATCCGGGGCTGCTGCAGACCTTCGTGTGGCAGAAGCTCGACCTCGCCCCGCGCTTCCCGGAGCTGCATCGGTTCCTCGACTTCTGGAGCCACAATATCGAAGGCAGGCTGCACTCGGTCCGGGTTGCCGCCGCCAGCGTGGTCAAACCGGCCGATCTGCGGCTCTGCGACGCCGAGTTCCGGCTGCACTGAGATCAGGATTGAAGAGGCAGGTCGGCGGCGGGGCCGTTAAAATGCCCCGCCGCCGCCCGTGACCTGGAGGGGGGATCCGGTCACGGGGTCCTGCATCACACGGCTGCGACGGGGAGGGATCCGCCGGGCCGCCGAGGCCCGCCGCTGGTGGGCGACCGAAGCCGCTCGCAACCCAGCGCCGTTGGGGCCTCACCCCTCCTAACAATGCGCTCCGCGATCGGTTCCCGGGAAATATCGCTCCCCGCTTCGGCCGCGCGACGCCCATGCGCCGGCCGCGGATGACGCCCGCCGCCCCGTCTTGCTACCCTCCGCCGCGAAGTCAGGGAGAGGTCAGCGTGGACGGACATATAGCGGCGGGTCTTCTGGGCGGCATCCGCCCCGACATCGCGCGGCTGCCGGAAAGCGGCATCGTCGAGGTGGTCAATGCCGGGCGCGGCAAGCCCGGTCTGATCCCGCTATGGGTCGGCGAGGGCGACCAGCCGACGCCGGCCTTCATCGCCGAGGCGGCCAACCGGGCCCTGCTCGAGGGCCAGACCTTCTACACCTGGCAGCGCGGCATCCCGCCGCTGCGCGAGGCCCTGGCCGGCTATGTCGGCCGGATCGCCGGGACTACGGTGTCGCCGAGCCGGATCTACGTCACGATCGGCGGCATGCAGGCGATCATGATGACCATGCAGGCGCTGGTCGGGCCGGGCGACGAGGTGGTCCTGCCCGCCCCGGTCTGGCCGAACATCTTCAGCGCCGTCGAGATCGCCGGCGGCCGCACCGTGCCGGTGCCGATCGGGGTCGAGAACGGCCATTGGCGGCTGGACCTGGATCGGCTGTTCGCCGCCTGCGGCCCGCGCACCCGCGCCCTGTTCCTGAACAGCCCCGGCAACCCGACCGGCTGGACGCTGACGGCGGAGGAGCAGAAGGCGATCCTCGATTTCTGCCGCGCCCGCGGCATCTGGATCGTCGCCGACGAGGTCTATGCCCGCTTCGTCTACGACCGGCCCGTCGCGCCGTCCTTCCTGTCGATCGCCGCGCCGCAGGACCGGCTGGTGGTGGTCAACACCTTCTCCAAGAACTGGGCGATGACCGGCTGGCGCATCGGCTGGGTGGTGGCGTCGGAGGAGCTGGGGCAGGTCTATGAGAACCTGCAGCAGTTCAACACCTCGGGCGTGCCGACCTTCCTGCAGCATGGCGCGGTCGCCGCGATCGAGCAGGGCGAGGACTTCATCCAGAGCCAGGTCGACCGCTGCCGCACCGCGCGCGACCTGGTGATCGGCCGGCTGTCCGAAGCGCCGCGGGTCCGGCTGACCCGCCCGGACGGCGCCTTCTACCTGTTCTTCCGGGTCGAGGGCGAACCGGACAGCCGGGCCCTGGCGCTGCGCCTGCTGCACGAAGCCAATGTCGGCCTCGCCCCCGGTTCGGCCTTCGGGCCTGGCGGCGAGGGCCATCTGCGGCTGTGCTTCGCCGGATCGGTCGAGCGGCTGCAGACCGCGATGGACCGCCTGCTGCCCGCGCTGTCGTGACCTGCGGCATTCATACATTTCATCTGCACACCCGTCGGGCATTGTTCGTTGCCTCTCCCGCTTGTGGGGCCTTTTCAGAACGCCACCGTTCGGGCCGACCTATCCCTTTTCATCCTCCCCCTCCCCTTGCGGGAGGGGGGAAGGGAGAGGGGTTTGGCGCCGCTGGAATTGACGGTGGGCGTCACCACCGGCCCCGCAGGAATCCTGACCGATTTCACACCGGCTCCCGTCATCGACACCCCCTCCCCCTACCCCCTCCCGCGAGGGGAGGGGGAGAATGGAAAGCACGCGTCGGTCCAAGTGATCGAATTCTGAAAAGGCCTCGCAAACCCGCCGCAGCCGTCGTGGCTGGAGGTCGGCCGTGAACCGGGTGCTGCTGCAGCGCCTGGTCCCCAACACCCTGGCGGCCGCGACCGAGGGCCGGCAGCGCGCCGATGTCGGCCCCTTCGCGCTGTTCGTCTCCGAGGCCAGCGACGACCCGATCCAGAGCTTCGCCGTGCCGGTCGCCCCGGCCCCCGACTGGCGGCCGGCGGTGGCCGAGCTGCAACAGGCCTTCGACGCCGCCGGCCGGCGCTTCCGCGTCGAGTTCTTTCGCGAGTTGCATCCCGCCTTGTCCCCGACGCTCTATGCCATGGGCTATGAGCGCGAGATGGAGGCGCCGCTGATGATCCTGCATCGCGACGCCTACAGGCCCGCCGCGAACAGCCCGGCCCATCTGCTGACGGCGGAGGACGAGACGGCGCTCGACGGGCTGATGCTGGTCCAGCATGAGGCCTTCGACCAGCCGCTGGACGCCGCCGGGGCGGCGGATTTCCGCGCCCGGCTGCGCCAAGGCCTGGCCCGCGGCAGCCGGCGGGCCGCCCTCGTCCGGCTCGATGGAATTCCCGCGGCGAGCGGGCTGTTGCTGATCGGCGGCGACACGGCCGAGCTGGCGGCGGTTGGGACCCGGCCGGCCTTCCGCCGCCGCGGTCTGGCCGAGGCGGTGTGCCGCCGGCTGCTCGACGCCTATTTCGACGGCGGCGAGATGGCCTGGCTGTCCGCCGCGGCGGGGGCAGAGCCGCTCTACGCCAGGCTGGGCTTCCGTCCGGTCGGCACCCAGCTGAATTTCGGCAACACACGGACAAAATGAGCAAGACGAGAGCGACACGCCGCCGGCCGACCGATCCCCTGACGCTGATGGTCGAGATGTCCGTCGCGGCCGGGCAGACGATCGGCCACCGCAGCCTGATGCTGGCGCTGGCCGCCGGCGATCCGGCGGCGCTGGGCCGTCCCGAATTTACCCGCATGGTGACCGAGAAGATGGCGGTGGCGGCCGAGACCGGGGTCCAGGTGGCGAGCCGGCTGGCGGCGGCGCAATGGGGCTGGGCCGGCTGGTTCGGCGCCCAGGCGCAGCTCGGCGCCGCCGCGCTGGCGGCCAGTCCGGCGACCACGTGGCAGCATTGGCTGACGGCGAGCACGGGCCAGGCCGCGGAGATGGCCAGCGGCTGATGGCGGATGCCGCCGCCCTGGCCGATGCCGGCCTGGCCCCGGCCCATCGCGTCGCCTCGGCCAATGCCAAGCGGCTGGGACGGAAGAAGCGGTAGCATGGATCCTTCACCGGCGGCACCGGTCGCCGCTGGACAAATCTTTGGCGCCATGGATTGCTGGCCCCTCGCATAAGGAGCCGTCGCCATGTCGCTCGACCTGTGGTTCGCCTTCCTGCTCGCCGCCTTCGTGGTCCTGATCATCCCGGGCCCGACCGTCACCCTGGTGCTGTCCTACGCGCTCGGCCGCGGCCGGTCGCATGCCTGGTGGATCGTGGCCGGCGTGGCGCTGGGCGACCTGACGGCGATGACCCTGTCGATGCTGGGGCTGGGCGCCCTGCTGGCGGCCTCGGCCGGCGCCTTCACCGTGCTGAAATGGATCGGCGCCGCCTATCTGGTCTATCTCGGCGTCAAGCTGTGGCGCGCCGCGCCCAAGGCGGACGGACTGGTGGCGCCGGATGCCGGCCGGTCGCCCCGCGCCATGCTGCTGCACGCCTTCGCGGTGACCGCGCTGAACCCGAAGAGCATCGTCTTCTTCGTCGCCTTCCTGCCGCAGTTCGTGCATCCGGAAGCGCCGCTGCTGCCGCAGATGGTGGTGCTGGAGGGCACGTTCGTCACCCTCGCCGCGCTGAACGCCGCCACCTATGCCTGGATCGGCGCCCGGCTGCGCGACACCATCGGCAAGCCGTCGGTGCTGCGCCTGATCAACCGGGCCGGCGCCGGCGTGCTGGTCGCCGCCGGCTTCGCCACCGCCGCCTGGAACCGGGCGAACTAGCCGGCCAGGCCGTCGGCGCCGCGGACCGCGCCGACGGTCACACCCCGCCGGGTCTTGATCTCCGGCGCCAGCCAGCGGCCGGCGATCTCCGGGTCGGCGTCGTCCAGCGCGCCGATCCGCTTCAGGATCGCGGCCATGGCGACATTCGCCGCCCGCTCGGCCCCGTCCTCGATCTTCAGCGCGACGCCGAGCCCGTATTCCGGCAGGGCGGCGCAGAACACGCCCTCGGCCCCGACCTTGGTCATCACCCGGCCGCGGCAGGCCTGCATGATCTCGGTGTCGAAGCGGCCGGTGCCGGCCACCAGAAAGGGCTGCGCCGCCCACGCCTTGCGGATCCGCAGCACCGCGTCGCGGCGCTTTTCCGGCAGGTCGGCCGGATCGGCGATCCGGGCCATGGCGAAGGCCAGGCCTTCCAGCGGGACGGCGATGGTCGGGATCGAGCAGCCGTCGGCCGCCCAGGCCGCGTCGCCGAGGCCGCAGCCGGTCATCTGCTCGAGCACGCCGAGAATGCGCTGCTGCACTGGGTGGTCGTAGCGGATGTAGCCCTTGGTCTTCTCGCCGAGATGGACCGCGGCGGTCAGGAAGCCGGTGTGCTTGCCGGAGCAGTTGTTGTGCAGGGTCGAGGGATGCTCGTGGCGGCACACCAGCGCATGGGCGGAGCCCTCATGAAACGGCAGGTGCGTGCCGCATTCCAGGTCGGATTCGGACAGGCCGATCTTCGCCAGCCAGGCGGCCACCCGCTCGACATGGCCGGGCTCGCCGCCATGCGAGGCGCAGGCCAGCGCAAGCTCCTCGTCGCCCAGACCGAAGGCGTCGGCGGCGCCGCTCTCGACCAGCGGGATCGCCTGCAGCGACTTGATCGCCGAGCGGGCATAGACCGGCCGGCCGATATCGCCCCAATGGCCGTGCACCCCGCCGCTGCGGTCGACGATCAGAGCGCTGCCGCGATGCCGGCTCTCCACCACCGAGCCGCGGGTGACCTCGACCAGGATCGGCGCGCCGCCGCCGGCAAGATCGGCGGTGCCAGCGGCATGGCTGTGGTCGTGCCCGTGAGTGTGATCGTGATGGTCGGTCATGGTCGTCTCGGCAGGATGAAGCGGGGCCGCCTCCGGCGCGCACCTTGCCCTCCTGCCATTCGCGGGGCAAGTTCGCCGGGATAGAATATAGGGCCGGACGACACGGACGGGATCGGATGAAAGGCTATTTCGCGATCGGCTGCGAGGGCATCAGCAAGCCGATGAACATCGGCGCCCTGCTACGCACCGGCCATGCCTTCGGCGCGGCCTTCTGCTTCACCGTGGCTCCGGTGACCGAGACGGTCGATTTCGGCTGGAGCGACACCTCCAGCGCCGCCGGCACAGTGCCGCTCTACACCTATCCCGACGTCGCCTCCCTGACGCTGCCGCAGGGCTGCGCGCTGGTCGGGATCGAGCTGATGGCCGAGTCCGTCGCCCTGCCGAGCTTCCGCCATCCGCGCCGGGCGGTCTATGTGCTGGGGTCGGAGCGCGGCGGCCTGTCGCCGGAGATGGTGGCGCGCTGCGACCACATCGTGCAGATCCCGACCCGCTTCTCGCTGAACCTGTCCCTGGCGGGTGCGCTGGTGATGTATGACCGGCTGGTCTCGCTCGGCCGCTTCGCGCCGCGGCCGATCATGCCGGGCGGCCCGACCGAGGAGGTGCCGCCGCACGTTCATGGCGGCCCGATCGTGGGACAGGGCTGAGAGAGTCTGCTCTCAGCGGCCAGACGCGAGCGCCGCCGCCAGCGCGCCCGTGTCGTAGTAGAATGGCAGGCCGTCGACCAGCCGCCCGTCGCGGAACCGCAGGACCTCGGCGAATGGTTGGCTGACGGCCTCGCCGCTGCGCCGCGCCGTCACGTGCAGCGTGCAGGTCATGAAGACGGTGTCGCCGGTGCGAACGGCCTCCAGGCCATCCACGCCGATGTCGCTCCAGACCTCGCGCATCCGGCGGAACAGGGCACCGACTCCTGCAAGCCCGGTCCAGTCGCCGGCATAGGGCAGCGACGACGGCTCATGCACCACGACATCCGGGTGGAAGGCCCCCGCGAGAGCCCCGAGATCCTCGGTCTCCGCGTTCAGGAACGCCATCTCCACCGCGAACATCCGCTCCAGGAGCTGCATGGCGGAGTGCTGGTCGCCGGATTGATGAGTCATCCACTTCCCCTATGGCTGGTCCGATCGGCCGCGGAACGGCCTTGATCGTCAGCCTGGGGTTCGGATCGGCAGTCGCCTGCCCGTTTCTTGCTGCGTGCTACGCGCCTGCCGCCAGCAGCGACCGCACGGTCGATGCCAGGGCGTCGGCGGCGTAGGGCTTGCGCAGGGTGGGCAGGTCGGCCGGCACCCCGTCCTCGATGCCGTAGCCGGTGGTGAACAGCACCTTCAGCGCCGGCCGCTCGCGCCGCACCTGGACGACCAGCTCGGCGCCCGACATGCCCGGCAGGCCGACATCGGTGATCAGCAGGTCGAACTCGCTACCGTCGAGCAGGCGCAGCGCTTCCGGCCCGTCCGCCGCCTCCGCCACGTCGAAGCCGCCATCGATCAGGGCCTCCACGGCGAGGAGACGCACCAGCACGTCGTCCTCGACCAGCAACACACGTCCGCCACACATCAGTTGGTTGTTCGCTTCCTGCAATCCCGACCCGATTCATGGCGACAAACCGGGCCGGGGGCAACCCTCCTTGACCGGGTTCGTCAGTGGATCGTGGCTGCGGCCGGGATGGTGTGGGCAGCGGCCTCCGGCGGGGGCACCTGGCCGGCCACCGCCGGCAGCACGATGCCGCCATCCTGCAGGGCGTCCGCCACCGCGGCGAAAGGCTGGCCGCACAGCCGGGTGGCGGCCGGCGTCAGGATGGCGCGGGCCAGGAACGGCACCCACAGCGTCTCGCCCTGCTGGTGCAGCGCCACAACGTCGAGCAGCAGCCGCTCATCCTCCGTCACCTGGCGGCAGCGCGGGCAGTTCACCTGGATGGTGCGGCCGGCGCCATTGGCGATGAAGCCCATCAGGTCGTCCACCGCCTCGGCCGCCGCCGGCGCGCCCTCGTTGCGGAAGGCGGTGCGCAGGTTGGCGAGCACGGGAATGCCGTGGCGATGGCCGGCGACCCAGGCGCGCATCGCCCACAGCACCAGCGTCTCGGCCCGGGTCAGCGGCGGTGCGCCGGCATCGTCGCAGTCATGCGCCTCGTCGCTCATGACAGCGCCGCCCGGACCAAGCCGAAGGACGGCAGGTTGGCCGGGATCGGAAGCGGCCGGGGCGGTGCGGCCGGCCGCTGCAGGATCATCCCCGCCTCCGCCAGCAGATCGCCGAGCTCGGCGCATAGTCCGGCCGCCGCGCGGCAGGCGGCCGGCGACAGCATGCCGCGCAGCATCAGCGTGCCCGACACGCCCGACTGGCCGATCGCGACCAGGTCCAGGATCCGGCGCTCATCCTCGGTGACGGTGAAGGCGCAGGGCACGCCGATCTGCACCCGCCGCTCGGCACCGAAGCCGATGATGCGGGTCAGCAGGCCGACCCGCTCGGCCGCCGCCTCGGCGCCGACCTTGCGAAACGCCAGCAGCACCGGATGGTCGGTCGGCGCCCCGGTCTTCAGCCCGACGACGCTGAGCCGCAGCGCCCACAGCACCAGCTGCTCGGCAAAGGGCAGGGCGCGGCGGTCGCTCGGCTCGGTGATCTGGTCCTCGTCCATTCTGGACTCTCCGTGTGAACGGTCGACCTATTTGAGAACGATTATCAATCGCGAATCAAGCCCTCTCGTGTTTCCGGTCGTAACCAGGTGCCGGACCGAGCCGAACCGGGGGCAGGTTTCGCTTCAGGGACAGGACATGACCCGACCGCTTCTCACCGGCCTGCTCGCGCTGGCTACGCTGTCCGCTCCTGCCGCCGTCGCCGCAGAGAGGCCGGTGGTGGTGGAGCTGTTCACCTCGCAGGGCTGCTCCTCCTGCCCGCCCGCCGATGCGCTGCTGGCGACGCTGGCCGACCGGCCGGAGGTGCTGCCGCTGGCCTTCCATGTCGACTATTGGAACCGGCTGGGCTGGGTGGACCCGTTCTCGAGCGCCTGGGCCACGGCGCGGCAGGGCGCCTATGCCGCGCAGATGGGGTCGAGCCAAGTCTACACGCCGCAGGCGGTGGTCGATGGCGGCCGCGACGTCGTCGGCTCCGACCGCGCGGCGCTGGACTCGGCGATCGCTGATGCCCGATCCGACCCGTCGGTGCCGCTGACGTTGACCGCGTCGGATGCGGCGCTGCAGGTGGCGGTAGGCCCAGAAGCGCCGGCGGATGCGGTGCTGTGGCTGGTCGGCTTCGACGACCGGCACGACACGCCGGTGCGGCGGGGCGAGAATGCCGGCCGCACTCTGGTCGACCGCAACGTCGTCCGCAGCCTGACCCGGCTGGACGGCTGGTCGCCTGGCGGCACGATCGCCGCGGCCCGGCCGGAAGGCGATCGGACGGCCGTGCTGCTGCAGGCCGCGGACGGCCGGATACTGGGAGCGGCCCGGCTGTAGCCGGGCCCTCTGCTCAGCCGGCCTGGTTGGCCGGGCGTGGCGCGAACAGGCCGAACAGGCGGCGGTTCAGCAGGGTACCCAGACCGACCAGCAGCGCCACGGCGCCGCCATGCCAGATCAGCACCATCAGCGTCGCCTCGTCGCCATGAAACATCGAGACGCCACAGGCCGACAGCGCCGCCGCGGCCAGCATCCCGCTGGCGATCGTGGGAATCGGGCGCACCGGCCCGGCAAGACGCAGCATCGCCAGCAGCAGCACCGACAGCGGGATGCTGATCAGCAGGATCGACCGGAAGCAGAAGAAGCTCACGCCGAGAGCGAAACCCTCCGCCCCGTGGCGCACCCAGTCCGTCAGGCAGCCATAGCCGATCGAGAACAGCCATAACGCGAGGCCGGGAAGCGGCAGCAGCGCCCAGGCGCGCGAGCGGTCCGGCAGGCTGACATGGAAGGCGGCAACGGCCGAAAGGATGCCGGTCAGCAGCGAGCCCGCCCATTCCAGCTGGTAGTGGGTCTCGCCCATCTCCGCCATGAAATCGGGCCGTATGCCGAAGGCCGCGACGACGGTTCCGATCACCAGAGCGGCGACGGCCAGCCAGAACAGGGCCCGCAGCATCGGCGGCCGCAGCGGGCGCACCGGCTGTGCATCGGCAGCGAGCTGCGCGATCAGGTCCTCGGTGCGAGTCTGCCCCGTCTCCGTCATTTCGGTCCCAACGCCCCCTTCAGCGCCTTCAGCGCGCGATGCATCGCGACCTTCAGCGCCGGCACCGACGCGCCGCTGGCCGCCGATGCCTCCTTCAGCGACATGTCCTTCAGCTTCAGAAGCTCCACCGCCTGGCGCTGGCCCGGCGGCAGTTCCGCGATCGCGCGCCGCAGCGTGATCGAATCGGCTTCCATCCCCATCTCATTCGTTTCGGGGGCGGCAAAGGTTTCCTGGAACGGTTCGATCGTCGTCTCGCGGCCGGTGGTGCGGATCTGGATGCGCACCCGGTCGACGATCCGCCGCCGGGCGATCGCCACCAGCCAGGGCTGGAACGGCCGGGTCGGGTCATAGGTCCGGCGGATGCTGTGCAGGGTCAGCAGCACGTCCTGCACCGCGTCCTCGGCATCGGCCGGGCGATGCAGCGACCGGCGGGCCAGCGCCCGCAGATAGGGCGTGATCTCGATCAGCAGCCGGTGATAGGCGGCCCGGTCGCCCGCCTGCGCCTGGACCATCAGCGCCGACCAGCCGACATCCCGCACCACGCCGGACCGGCTGTCCGCATCGGGTGGGCTCATGGCAGCGATCGGCGGGGCAATCCGGACATCGGCGCCGAGACTAGGGCCCCGGCCGATGCCAGGCGAGCTAATTTTCCGTCATATTTGAGGCTGCGCTACCGGCTGCAGACGGCGGCCAGGTCGCGCAGGCGATCCTTCAGTTCGGGCGCCGCATCCGGCCGCAGCGCCGGCCACAGAGTCTGGGCCTTGAGCCCATCGACCATGCAGCCGCAATAGCCGTGGCACCCCTCGGCGCTCCCGCCCCGCTGCTCGCATTGCACCTGACAGTCGATCAGCAGCGGCGCCGGATCCGGCGGCGGCGACAGCATCGCCTGCGGGTCGCGGCCGACCGCCATGCCGACCAGCAGCAGGAGACCGATCAGCGCCGGCTGATGGATCAGATACACGGCCAGGCTGTGCCGGCCCACCCAGCGCAGCGGCCGGCCCAGGATGCCGCCGTCGACGCTGCCGCCCGGGGCATGGGCCCGCAGCCACCATCGGCCCGCGGCAATGCCCAGCAGCACCGGCCCGAACCAGGGGAACAGCGGCTCGTAGTCGTTGCTGCGCGGCGGCTGGGTGCCCAGCCCGGTCCAAAGCAGCCAAGCATGATCGAACAGGGGCGAACGCCACAGGATCGGCAGCGCGATCACGGCCAGGCCGAGGACGAGGTTCACGGCAGGGCGCAAGCGCAGGAACAGCAGGCCGAGGATGCTGGCGACGGCGATGCAATGCAGGATGCCGAAGAAGATGAATTCGCCGGGGATCACGTACCAGGTCGCGACCGTGACCGCGATGGCACCGGCCACCACCTTGCCGAGCCGGATGGCCCAGCGCCGCCAGTCGCGCCCCTGCACATGCCACAGCACCAGGCCGACGCCGACCAGGGCCAGGAAGCTGCCGGCGATCAGGTAGCGCGCCGCGACCCAACCGGCGTCACCCACCAGATCCCAGTCGACGAAGCCGAGGAACCTCAGGTCCCAGGAGAAGTGGTAGAGCGCCATCGCCAGCAGCGCCAGGCCGCGGAGCAGGTCGACGACCGGCAGGCGGCCGGGACGCGGGGAGGTTGGCATCGGGTTCGGGTCAGCCCGGCCGCACGAACACGCCGTCCATGCCGATCAGCCGGGCGGTGCGGCGGTTGAAGTAGCCGGGGATGAACAGCGCCGGCACGAAGCCCAGTTCGGCCATGTGCTGGATAGTGTCGCGATAGGATGGCTCGCCGTCATAGACCGGCACGATCGACAGCTCCATCTGCACCGCGGCGATGCGCGGCAGCACGCCGCGCGCGCCGTCCAGCACCCGGCGCTCGGTGCCCTGGGTGTCGATCTTCAGCAGCACCCGGTCGTCCGGCCGGGCGTGGCGGGGGAAGATGCGCTCCAAGCGCGCCTGCGACGCCACCTCGGTGCCGACATAGGCCGACCCGTCGAGCAGGTCCGCCATCTCGGCAGTGAAATCGAGCACCGAGCTCATGTCACTCTCGCCCGAGACCTGCAGCGTCACCGGGGAGTCACCGTCGCCCAGCGCGAGCCGCGACTCGACCGCCCAGTCCGGATCGCCGGCGGCCGCCGCGGTCAGCGCGGCATGGGCGGCCGACAGCGGCTCGATCGAGACGATCCGCCCGGCATAGCCGCCGCGCCGCAGCCGTTGCGCGTATTGGCCGACATTGGCGCCGACGTCGAACACCAGGGTGATGCCCTGGTGCTCGAGCACCCGGACCAGGTTGCGCGTGTCCTTGGAGACCGGCTCGGGCGGAACGGTGTCGCTCATCGGGCCTGCTCGGGCTCAGGAGTGAGCCCACTCCCAATACAGCTTGCGGGCCTTGGCGTAGAGCGGCCCGGGCTGCAGGTGCCGGTCCTCCAGCCGGGTGCAGGGCAGCACCTTGGCGAAGTTGCCGGTCTGGAAGATCTCGTCGGCATCCGCCAGATCACCCGGCCGGATCGCGCGCTCGACCACCTCGACTCCGTCATGGCGCAGCAGCTCGATCACCCGGCGGCGGGTGATGCCGGCCAGGAAGGTGCCGTTCGCCGCCGGAGTGTGAACGGCGCCGCCCTTGGCCATGAAGATGTTGGCGGTGGCGAATTCGGCGACATTGCCGATCGGGTCCAGCATCACCGCATTGGTGAAGCCGCGCTGCTTGGCCTGGCGCATGGCGAAGCCGGATTGCGGGTACAGGCAGGCGGCCTTGGCCAGGGTCGGCGCCATCTCCGGCGACGGCCGGCGCAGCCCCTGGGCGAAGCAGGCGCTGTCCTCGCCCGGCTGCGGCAGCGGCGAATCATAGATCGACAGGCAGAAGCGCGTCGCCGCCGGGTCGGGCTCGATCCAGCCGTCCTCGGCCCAGAACATCGGCCGGATATAGACCGCGGCGTCGGCCGGGAAGCGGCGCAGCCCCTCGCGGGCCAGCGCCTCGATCTCCTCGGCGGGCAAGGTCGCCTCCAGCCCCATGGCCTTGGCCGAGGCCACGGCCCGGACGCAGTGGCGGTCAAGGTCCGGCGCCACGCCTTCGAAGCCGCGGGCGCCGTCGAAGATGATCGAGGCCATCCAGGCGGCATGCGTCAGCGGCCCCATGATCGGCGGATTGCCCTCCTGCCAGGAGCCGTCGAGGAAGGTCCACGCTCGTCTCGCCATGTGTCCGTCCGATCCCGCATCGTTTACCGGCGGAGCATAGGCGAGCGGCCGGGCGGCGCCAACACCGCCCGGCGGATGGCCCAGCCTGCGCCCAGTGCAGGGCCTCAGGCTATTGGCTCGACCAGACGATGCGGGCCTTCCAGGCCACGTCGGACAGCTTCAGCGACTGCTGCGCCTGATCGCCCGACAGCAACTTGAGATCGATCCGGTTGGCGCTGATCCGCACCAGCTCGCCGACCAGGAGCTCGCCGCCGACCGTCCTGGCCACCACCCGGTCGCCGCGCCGTAGCCCGGCCGCCGGCGAGACGACGACGACGTCGCCGTCCCGGTAGATCGGCGCCATGTCGTTGCCGGCGATCTCCAGCGCATAGGCGGTGGGGTCGGACAGGTTGGGGAAGTCCACCTCGTCCCATCCCTTGCCAGCCGGGCGGCCCGCATCGTCGAACAGCCCGTTGGCGGCGGCCTGGGCATGGCCGACGACCGGGATGCGGCGGGCCGGCAGCCCCGAACCGTCGTCGATCAGCCGCACGAAGGCGGCGATCGAGCTGCCGGTCGCATCCAGGATCTTCGAGATGCTTTCGGTCGATGGCCAGCGCAGCTTGCCGTCGCTGGACTGGCGCTTGCTGGGGTTGAAGGTCGTGGGGTCGAGTCCCGAGCGGCGCGCGAGGCCGGAGGCGGACAACCCGTTGAGCTTGGCGAGACGATCGATCGCCGCCCAGATGTCGGCGTGCTTCAGCATGGGACCAATGTCTCCCGGGGGCGTTGCGCCACGTGTAAGAGCGTAATTATTCATAAAACTTACCTAAAAATGAATATGTTTCTTTTCCTAGTACCCTGAGATCCCCCATGTTGCATCTCGCTTATTCGACAAACGTGGCCCCCACCACACCTGGCATTGTACAAGCGACGCGACCTTTGCGCTATGACCCGAAAGGGATAGGAGAGCGAGTAAGGCGATAGGTTCAGGTTTCCTATGCATGCCCTCTCACCGGCGCGTCCTTGCGTTACGCACTTCGCCGCGAGGCACCTGCGCGCTTCGCCGCGGGGCAGTCGTGACAGGCTTTGGTTGGCAGCGGCCTCAGTTGACGCTATCCCTGCGGTCCATGCCCCGTCCCATGATCAAGATCGCGATGCCGGCCCTCCTCCTCCGTGCCACCGTTCTTCTCGCCGTCCTTGCCGCGCTGCCCGCCCACGCGGCCACGGTCGACACCATCGCCAAGCAGGCGATCCTGATCGACACCACCACCGACACGGTGCTGATGGAGAAGGCCGCGGACGAGCGCATGCCGACATCGTCGATGAGCAAGATGATGACGGCCTATCTGGTCTACGACGCGCTGCGGGACGGCCGGATCACGCTCGACACCAAGTTCCCGGTCAGCAAGAAAGCCTGGCAGACCGGCGGGTCGAAGATGTTCGTCCAGATCAACGACACCATCCGGGTCGAGGACCTGCTGCGCGGCCTGCTGATCCAGTCCGGCAACGATGCAGCGGTGGTGCTGGCCGAGGGCCTGGCGGGGTCGGAGACCGCCTTTGCCGATCGCATGAACGAGATGGCAAAAAAGCTGGGCATGAACGCCAGCCACTTCGTCACGTCCAACGGCCTGCCGGATCCAGAGCATTATTCGACCGCGCGCGACCTGGCGATCCTGGCCGAGCGGATGATCTCGGACTTCCCGCAATACTACCGCTACGACGGCGAGCGGGAGTTCACCTGGAACAAGATCAAGCAGGGCAACCGCAACCCGCTGCTGTATCGCGACATGGGGGTGGACGGGATCAAGACCGGCCACACCGATTCCGGCGGCTACGGCCTGACCGCCTCGGGCATTCGCGACGACCGCCGGCTGATCCTGGTGGTCAACGGCCTGCCCAGCATGCAGTCGCGCGCCGACGAGGGCGCCCGCCTGCTGGAATGGGGCTGGAGCCAGTTCCGCCTGTACCCGCTGTTCAAGGCCGGCGCCACGGTCGACGAGGCGACGGTCTGGCTCGGCACCGAGGACAAGGTGCCGGTGACCGTGGCGCAGGACTTGGCCATGACTCTGCAACCGGCCGATTTCGACAAGATGACGGTCACTGCCCGGTTCCAGGAGCCGATCGAGGCGCCGATCGCCAAGGGCCAGGTGCTGGGCGAGTTGGACATCGCGCCGCCGGAGGGGCCGGTGCGCAAGGTGCCGCTGGTCGCCGCCCAGGACATGCCGGAGGCGTCGATCTTCCGGACCCTCGGCATGAAGCTCGGCCTGCTGCTGGGCTTCTGAGCCAGCGACCCTGGCGGTGCGCCGCTTTCGATCAGGTCGGCGTCGCCTTCGGTCAATGAGGCGCGCGGTCGCCGCGTAGCATCGCCTGCATCCGAGCCCGTCCGAACAGAGACGGGCCGCAGGTGAGGACCAACCGGCGGATGCCAGCGATCGCGGCCAACCCGACATCCCCGTCCGACCGGACGATCGCGACGCCGCTGCGGCTGCACCGCAAGGCGGTGCGGCCGGAGTGGACCGATTACAACGGCCATCTCAATGACGGCTATTACGCCGTCATCTTCAGCCACGCCACCGACGCCTTCCTGGAATTCGCCGGCATCGACGCCGCCTATCGGACGCGCAGCCGGCGCACCGTCTTCACCGGCGAGATGAAGATTCGCTACCGGCGCGAGGCGCACGCCGGCGACGAGGTGGCAGTCGAGACCCGGCTGGGCGCGATGGATGCCAAGCGCTTCACCCTGCACCACATCATGCGCCTCGCCGCGGACGGCACCGTGCTGGCCGAGAGCGAGGTGCTGAACCTGTCGATCGACGCGACCGTCCCGAAGGTCGCGCCGTTCGAGGCCGAGATCCACGACCGCTTGAGCGAGATCCGCGCCGCCCATGAGGCCGGTGCGGAGGACGAGAAGGGCTGACAACGCCCGCCGTTCCCATGAGGACAGACAGGAGGCAGTGATGAACGCGAGACGTTTTCTTTTCGCCGCCGCGGCGATCGCCGCGCTGGTGCCCGCCGGGGCCGCCCGGGCCGACGACGCGGCCTGCAAGACCATCAAGCTGTCGGATGTCGGCTGGACCGACATCACCTCGACCACCGCCCTCGCCCAGACCGTACTGACCGGCCTGGGTTACGAGCCGAAGGTCGACATGCTGTCGGTCGCGGTCACCTTCGAATCGCTCAAGAACAACCAGGTGAACCTGTTCCTCGGCAATTGGATGCCGTCGCAGACCGAGATGGTCGATCCCTATCTGAAGCAGGGCGTCGAGCTGATCGGCACCAATCTCGACGACGCCAAGGTGACGCTGGCGGTCAACCGCGAGGCCTATGAGGCCGGGGTCAAGGACTTCGCCGACCTGCAGAAATTCGCCGACAAGTTCGGCAAGTCGATCTACTCGATCGAGCCGGGCTCCTCCGCCAACAAGAACCTGTCGACCATCATCGGGAAGAACGAGTTCGGCCTCGGCGACTGGAACCTGGTCGAGGCCAGCGAGCAGGCGATGCTGGCCCAGGTCGACCGCGCCGCACGGCGCGGCGAATGGGTGGTGTTCCTGGGCTGGGCGCCGCACCCGATGAACATCAAGTACAAGATCGACTATCTGAGCGGCGGCGACGCCTATTTTGGCCCGAACTACGGCGGCGCCACGGTGCGCACTTTGGCCAACCAGAAATGGATCGCGGGCTGCCCGAACCTGCAGAAATTCGCCAAGCAGCTGGTGTTCGACCTGAACACCGAGAACCAGATGATGTTGATGATCCTGGACGACGGCATGGACCAGAACGCCGCCGCCCGGAAGTGGCTGACCGAGCACCCCGAGCTGCTGACCAAGTGGCTCGACGGGGTCACCACCATCGACGGCAAGCCGGGGCTGGATGCGGTCAAGGCCTCGCTGAAGAGCAGCTGAGACCCGCGGACCGGGCGGGGCCGCCTCGGCGGCTCCGTCCGGCCACCGATCAGTACACTCGCTCTTTCGGCGGGATCGGCGCAACCTCGTTGGACAGCGGCTGCATATGGACCGGCCGATAGTCCAGCCGGACCTCGCCCGCCTCATCCAGCCATGCCAGGCTGTGCTTCAGCCAAGCCGCGTCGTCCCGCTTCGGATAGTCCTCGCGGGCATGTGCACCGCGGCTCTCGGTCCGGCTGATCGCCGAATGCAGGCTGACCACCGCCTGCTGCAGCATGTTGTCCAGCTCCAGCGCCTCGGCCAGATCGGTGTTGAACACCATCGACCGGTCGCCCAGGCCGAGATCGGCCCGCATCGGGCCCGCTGTCTCTTCCAGCTTGCCGAGTCCTTCCTGCATCAGCGGCCCGTCGCGGAACACCGCGCAGTGCCGCTGCATGATGCGCTGCATCGCCAGCCGGATCTCGCCGGCGCCGGTGCCGCCCTTGGCGTGGCGCACGCGGTCCAGCCGCGCGATGGCCTTGTCGGTCGCCGCGGCCGGCAGCGGCGCGTGCGACTCGCCCGGCCGCAGCGTCGCCACGGCCCGCTGCGCCACCGCCCGGCCGAACACGATGATGTCGAGCAGCGAGTTCGAGCCCAGCCGGTTGGCGCCGTGCACCGACACACAGGCGGCCTCGCCGATCGCCATCAGCCCCGGCACGACCGTCTCCGGATCGCCGCCGCGCAGCGTCGTCGCCTCGCCATGCAGGTTGGTCGGCACGCCGCCCATGTTGTAGTGCACGGTCGGCAGCACCGGGATCGGCTCCTTGGTCACGTCGACCCCGGCGAAAATCTTCGCCGTCTCGCTGATGCCCGGCAGCCGCTCATGCAGCACCTCGGCGCCGAGATGCTCGAGATGCAGCAGGATGTGGTCCTTCTGCGGGCCGCAGCCACGCCCTTCGTTGATCTCGATCGTCATCGAACGGCAGACCACGTCGCGCCCGGCCAGGTCCCGCGCCGTCGGGGCGTAGCGCTCCATGAAGCGCTCGCCTTCGGAATTGGTCAGGAAGCCGCCCTCGCCCCGCGAACCCTCGGTGATCAGGCAGCCGGAACCGTAGATGCCGGTCGGGTGGAACTGGGTGAACTCCATGTCGGCCAGCGGCAGCCCGGCGCGCAGCGCCATGGCATTGCCGTCGCCGGTGCAGCTGTGCGCGGCGGTGCAGGAGAAGTAGACCCGGCCGTAGCCGCCGGTCGCCAGCACCGTGCGGTGGGCGCGGAAGCGGTGCAGCGTCCCGTCCTCGACGTTCCAGGCCAGCAGGCCGCGGCAGGCGCCGTCCTCATCCATCAGCAGGTCGAGCGCGACATACTCGACGAAGAACTCGGTCCGGTGCTCCAGGCACTGCTGGTACAGGGTGTGCAGGATAGCGTGGCCGGTGCGGTCGGCCGCGGCGCAGGTCCGCCGCGCCATCTGCTTGCCGTAGTTCAGGGTCTGGCCGCCGAAGGCGCGCTGGTAGATCAGGCCGTCGGCGGTGCGCGAGAACGGCACGCCGAACCGCTCCAGCTCCAGCACCGCCGGACCGGCCTCGCGGCACATGTATTCGATCGCGTCCTGATCGCCGAGCCAGTCGGAGCCCTTGACGGTGTCGTACATGTGGAAGCGCCAGTTGTCGCCGTCGCCCATATTGCCGAGCGACGCCGCCATGCCGCCCTGGGCCGCCACCGTGTGGCTGCGGGTCGGGAACACCTTGGTGACGCAGGCCGTCTTCAGCCCGGACGCGGCCATGCCGAGCGCCGCGCGCAGCCCGGCGCCGCCGGCCCCGACGATCACCACGTCGTAGCTGTGGTCGATGATGGTGTAGGACTCGGTCATGACGATGCTCCGGAGGATCTGGCCCTGACCGTCAGCGCCAAAGCGAGGTCGATGGCGAGCGCCAGGGCCGCGGCAGTGCCGCCGACGACGAACAGGATGCGATAGTCGCCGCCGGTACGGTCGAACAGGGCGGCCATGCCATAGGCTGCCCCGGCCTGGAACAAGGCGAACATCGTAGTCGCCCGCCCCCAGGCGGCGCGCTGCACCTCGGCGCCGTGCGGGATCAGCTCGTGGATGCGGCCCAGCACCAGCGGCACGATGCCGGGGGTGAAGCCGCCGATGACGACGCAGGAAACGATCAGCACCGCCGGATCCGCGCTGACGGCCGGCAGGACCGCCGCCACCGCCTGGACCAGGAAGGCCACGCGCAGCGCCGGCCCGAAGCCGGCCCGGTCGGCCAGATGGCCGGTCAGCAGCGGCCCGACCACCGCGCCCAGCCCGTACAGCACCCAGTATTGCGACCCGGCAGCGATGCCCTGGCCCAGGCCGCGCGCCACGAAATCGACGACGAAGACCATGTGCGGCACCAGGGCCACGGCATTGAGGCCGTATTGCAGCATCAGCGCCGGAACGGCGGCGGACTGCCGCTGCCGTGCGGTGGCCGCTCCCGAGTGGGACGCAGCGGCGGGATCGCCCTTCGGCCAGTTCGGCCATGCAACCAGGGTCAGCACGCCGGACAGAGCCGCCAGGCCGAGCCAGCTCTCGCGCAGGCCCTGCTGCAGCAGCAGCGGCACCAGCGTACCCGAGGCGGCGATGCCGAGGCCGACGCCGGCGAAGATCACGCCGCCGACGAGGCCGCGCTTGCCCGGCGTCGTGTGCGGCAGGATGGCCGAGGCGGCGAGCACCATGATGACGCCGCCGCTGAGCCCGGCCAGGAACCGCCAGGCGAAGAACCAAGCGAAAGCGACCGGCATGGAGCACGCGAGGCAGGACAGGGTGGCCAGCAGCATGGTGCCGCGCAGCGCCCGGATCGCGCCGGTGCGGGCGGCCAGCGGCCGTGCCGCCAGGGCGCCGGCCAGATAGCCGGCCAGGTTGGCAGCGCCGAGATAGATCACGTCCGACGGGCTGAACCATTGCCCCGCGATCAACGCCGGGATCAGCGGGGTGTAGGCGAAGCGGGCCAGGCCGAGCCCGACCAGCGAGGCGCAGAGCCCCGCGACGGCGAAGCGCCAGGCCTGCCCGGCCTCTCCTGGAGAATGGTGGGCGTGGTCTCGGGAGCCGGACCTTCGGGGCGTCGCGCTCATGAGCGAGAGTTAGGCGCGCGCGACCACCCGGAGTAGCGATTAGTTCAGATGGAAGCCATCACGATCAGCGATGACTTTGTACCAGCGCCAGCGGCTCCGCCGTCCTCACCGTGGGAGACGGCCGCGCGATCCGCAGGAACGCGGACAGCGCGCTGGAAGGATGTGCATCGATGCGCCGGACGAACACCGTGTCGACCCGCTCGGTCCAGGCCGGCGGGCGGAAGGCCTTGATCCGCCGGTCTCGCAGGGCCTGGGTGACCACGCCCTTCGGCAGCAGCGAGATCCCCATGTCGGCGGCGACGCAGCCGATGATGCCGTCCAGCGTGCCGATCTCGATCACCCTGACCTTGACGATGCCCTGCGCCGCCAGGACGCTTTCCAGCCGCTGCCGGTAGGCGCAGTCGGAGCGGAAGGCGACGATCTTCAGCCCGGCGAGCGACCCGAAATCGTCGAGCCCCGTCACCGTCGGCCCTGCGATGATCGCCATTTCCTCGGCGAAGATGATCTCGGCCTCCAGCTCGGGGTGGTCGACCGGGCCCGCGACGAAGGCACCGTCCAGCTCGCGCGCGATCACCGCCCGGGTCAGCCAGGGCGTGGTGCCGGTGGTCAGCGACAGGTCGACATCGGGATGGGCCTGGGTGAAGGCGGCCAGCACGTCCGGCAGCCGCAGCCCGGCCGTGGTCTCCATGCTGCCGATCGAGAGCGGCCCGCGCGGCGTGCCGTCGTCCTGCGCCGCCCGCTTGGCCTGGCGGATCAGGTCCGCGATCTGGACCGCGAAGGGCCGCAGGCGCTGGCCGGCCGCGGTCAGGACGACGCCGCGGCTGTGCCGCTCGAACAGCGTCAGGCCCAGCTCCTCCTCCAGCGCCCGGATCCGGGCGGTGACGTTGGACTGGACGGTGTTGAGCTCGGCCGCCGCCCGGCCGATGCCGCCGGTGCGGGCCACCGCCTCGAACACCCTGAGATCCCGATCGTTCACGATGCGCCCCGCGAGCCGCGTCCGAAGAAAACGCCGCGATTGTAGCGGAGGAGGCCGCCATCCGGCGACATGGACTCGGAATTACCAAAACGTAAGTACGCAGCCATCGGCCTTGCCCCTACTCTCCCGGCCGGGTCAAACGCCCGCGGCACCGTCTCGGCGTGCAACGGTCCGGCGGGAGCAAAGCTCTCTCGGCGTGGTCCGTTCGTCACGCCAGCGATCCGCTGTCCGAGAGCCTGCCCATGCAGATCCTTCTGATCGAAGACGACCCCGAGACCGCCCAGCACATCATCGGCTCGCTGCGCGAGGCCGACCACACGGTCGAGCACAGCCTGACCGGAGCCGATGGGCTGGCCCGCGCCGCAGCCGCCCGTCAGGGCTGCGGTCCCCGGCTGCTGATCATCGACCGCATGCTGCCGGACATCGACGGGATCACCCTGGCCCGCCGGCTGCGCGGTGAAGGCAGCTCGGTGCCGATCCTGTTCCTGACCACGCTGAGCGGCGTCAGCGACCGGGTCGAAGGGCTGAACGCCGGCGGCGACGACTACCTGGTCAAGCCCTTCGCCCTGGCGGAGCTGCTGGCCCGGATCGAGGCCCTGACCCGCCGCGCCGGCACCGCCGCGGTCGAGACCGCGCTGCGCGTCGCCGATCTCGAGATCGACCTGCTGAAGCGTACCGCCACCCGCGCCGGCCACACGATCGACCTGCAGCCCCGTGAATTTAAGCTGCTGGAGTACCTGATGCGGCACTCCGGCCAGATCGTCACCCGGACCATGCTGCTGGAGCATGTGTGGGAGTTCCATTTCGAGCCGCAGACGACCGTGGTGGAGACCCATATCAGCCGGCTGCGCGGCAAGATCGACCGCGGCTTCGACGCGCCCCTGCTCGACACCGTCCGCGGCGTTGGATACTGCCTCCGTGATCCTGGCTAGGCTCGTCAGAACCGCGACGTTCCGGCTGGCGGCCGGCTTCGCCGCGCTGTTCAGCGTCTCGATCATCGCGGTGTCCAGCATCGTCTATGTGGCGATGACGCGGTATTCCGACCAGCAGATCGACCTGTCGATCAGCGCGGAGGTGAAGACCATCCGGGATTCGCTGGCCGGTGCCTCCGCCCCCGAGATCGTCAAGGCGATCAACGACCGCCTCACCGACATCGACCCGGACTATTTCTACTACGCGCTGCAGGATTCCGACGGCGGCGTGCTGGCCGGCAACCTGCGGCCGCTGCCGGCGACGACCGGCTGGGCCGACATCCCGCTGAAGACGATCGACGGCGACGGCAACCGCGAGCGCCACATCATCCGCGGCCTCGGCGTCGACCTGACGCCGGAGCTGCGCCTGTTCATCGGCCGCGATACCCACGACCTGGACGAGCTGCAGGAGGGCATCACCAGCTTCTTCCTGGCCGGTGCAGCCGCGACGGTGCTGCTGGCGCTGGCCGGCGGCTTGGTGCTGAGCGCCCGCTTCCTGCGCCGGGTCGAGGCGGTAAACACCGCCGCCCGCCACATCATGGACGGCCATCTCGACGAGCGGGTGCCGAGCCGCGGCAAGGCCGACGAGTTCGACCGCCTGGCCGCCAACCTCAACGCCATGCTGGACCGCATCCAGCAGCTGATGCAGGGGCTGCACCAGGTTTCCAGCGATATCGCGCACGACCTGCGCACGCCGCTGTCGCATATGCGCCAGCGGCTGGAGCTGGCCCGGCTCAAGGCCACCTCGGCCGCCGATTACGATGCCGCGGTGGAGCGGGCCGTGGCCGACATCGACGGCATCCTCGGCGTCTTCGCGGCGCTGCTGCGGATCGCCCAGATCGAGGCCGGCGCGCGGCGCGAGGGCTTCGCCCCGATCGACCTGTCGGGGGTGTTCGAGACCATCATCGACACCTACGGCCCGGTCGCGGACGATTCCGGGCACCGCCTGACCGGCACGGTTGCGACCGGCCTGCGGATCCGCGGCGACCGCCAGCTCCTGACCCAGATGCTGGCCAATCTGGTGGAGAACACGATCCGCCACACCCCGCCCGGGACCGGGATCACGGTGTCGCTGGCGCCGGGGCCCGACGGTCCGGTCGGGCAGGTGCGCGACACCGGCCCCGGCATCCCGGAGGCGGCGCAGCAGAAGGTGTTCCAGCGCTTCTTCCGGCTCGACGCCAGCCGGATGACCCCCGGCAGCGGCCTCGGCCTCAGCCTGGTGGCGGCGGTGGCGCAGTTGCACGAGATCCGGCTGGCCCTGTCGGACAACCGGCCCGGCCTGGCGGTGACGCTCGACTTCGCCGAGGCGGCCAAGGTGGTGCCGACAATGAAGCCCGGGACGGACGGACGGCGTTCCTGCCCAGCGACCGGCCAGCCATCCGCGATCGGCTCCGCCCCGGCGCCGCTGCGTCGCCCGTAGCCACGCCACCGCACCGGCTATATGCTCCTAACGCGCTGGATGGCCGGGCTTTCCGGCCGCCCGACCGGAACGGCGATGCATTTCACCGGCGATACCCTGTCCCATTCCCTGCTGCCCGGCCATGACCCCTGGCTGGTGGGCCTCGCCATCCTGGTCGCGGTGCTCGCCTCCTTCGTGGCCTTCGATCTCGGCCAGCGCATCCGCGTCGTCCGCGGCGCGGCGCGGCTGCTGTGGCTGGCCGGCGGCGCCGTGGCCATGGGCGGCGGCATCTGGTCGATGCATTTCATCGCCATGCTGGCCCTGCACCTGCCGGTCGGCGTCGCCTACGACCTGCCGCTGACCCTGCTGTCGCTGCTGATCGCCGCGGTGGCGACCGGCGCCGGCTTCACCGTGGCCACGCTCGGCCAGGCGGCACCGGGCACGACCGCACGCCCGGCGTCCCCATTGCCGCTGCTGGCCGGCGGCCTGTGCCTGGGGCTGGGCATCGCCGGCATGCACTATGTCGGCATGGCCGCGATCCTGGCGCCGGGCCGCGTCGTCTATGACCCGGGCGCCCTGATCCTGTCGGTGCTGGTCGCCCTGATCGCCGCCACCGCGGCGCTGCATCTGGCCCTGTCCGATATCGGGCGTATCCGGCGGATCCTGGCCGCCCTGGTGATGGGGGCCGCGATCAGCGGCATGCACTTTATCGGCATGGCGGCGGCGCGGTTCGTCCCTGATCCCGCCGCCCGGGCCGACGTCGCCGGCATCCCGGTGCCGCCGACGATCCTGGCCGGGCTGATCGCCGCGGCCGCCATCATCGTCTTCGCCCTGGCCGCGATCGCCACCCGGCTGGACCGCCGGATCTCGGAGCTGCAGGCCCGGCGCCAGCTCGACGTGCTGGACGAGCGCCACGCCGCCACCCTGAACGCGCTGCCGATGCCGCTGGCGCTGATCGACGAGCGCGGCACCCTCCTGACCGCGAATCCACCCTGGCAATGGCCGGGCGAGCGCGAGCGCTTCGTCGGTGGCGGTTCACGCCCCGGCGAGGATTATTTCGCGCTGTGCGGCGGCGCCGGCCTGGCGGGCGCCGAGGTGCGGGTGCATCTCGCCGGCGTGGTCCAGGGCATTCGGCCGACGGCCCCGGTGGAATACATGATCGGCGCCGGGGCGACCGGCCGGACCATCCGCCTGCTGGCCGCGCCGATCGCCGAGGGCCGCGCCGCAGGCGCAGTGGTGGCGCATCTCGACATCACCGCCGAGCGGGTGGCCGAGCAGCGCATGCGCGACGCGATGCAGACGGTCGAGGCAGCGGACAACGCCAAAACCACGTTCCTGGCTCATATGAGCCATGAGCTGCGCACGCCGCTGAACGCCATCCTCGGCTTCTCGGAGTTGATCCGGGACGCGCATCTCGGACCGCTGCCGGAGCGCTACCGCGGCTATGCCGAGGACATCCACCGCTCGGGCCAGCACCTGCTGGCCCTGGTCAACGACGTGCTCGACCTGTCGCGGGTCGAATCCGGCCGGATCGAGCTGCAGCCGGAGCCCGTCGATCTGGGCAGCGACATCCAGGATGCGGTCAGCCTAGTGGCGCAGCGCGCCGAGGCGCACGGCATCACCATCGAGCAGCACGTGGCGCGCGACCTGCCGCTGCTGAGCGCCGACCCGCTGCGGCTGCGCCAGATCCTGATCAACCTGCTGACCAACGCCGTGAAGTTCACGCCCGATGGTGGCCGCGTCACCATCGACGCCGTCGCCGTGGCCCGGTCGGTCCGCATCACCGTGGCCGACACCGGCATCGGCATGACCGAGCAGGAGATCACCCTGGCACTGGAGCCGTTCCGTCAGGCGCGCAAGCTGTCGCGCCGGCCGCGCGAAGGGTCAGGGCTCGGCTTGCCTCTGGCCAAGGCCCTGGTCCAGAGCCATGGCGGCATGCTGATGATCGACAGCAAGCCCGAGGTCGGCACCCGCATCACCATCCTGCTGCCGACAGGCGCGGAAGCCGTGGGTGAGGACGCCGGCGGCGGGGCTGTGATCGAGCCCCCGCCGCTCAGCATCGGCCGCCCGGTCAGTCGGCGACGTTGACCATCGCCTGGAACACCCGCCAGGCGACCTCGACCGTGACCCCGCCCGCGCGCGCGCCGGCTGCCAGCATGCCGGCGGTCGGCTTGGTCGGAACGGTGGTGATGCCGGGGTCGCCCATCGCCGTCACCATGTCGAGGGCATAGGTCATCGGGGTCTTCAGCTCGACCACCGTCAGATTATTCGTCATCGCAATGTCGCCCATTTTGGGCCACTCCCCTGTGTTTTAATGTCAACCAACGTTGCAAGGGCCGTGCCAAGTGGCCAAACCGGCCGTGTTGGCATCGGGCGACGGATGAGACTCGGGTCATATGGGCTGTATCGGATTTATCTTCCGAATTGCCCCACCGAATGGGAATTTTCGATCCGCTTCAGATTGCGAACCTGTTGCGAGACTCGCAATTTGCAACGCGCGACCACATACGATTCGCATTCTGCAACGCTCACGATCCACCGATCGGACCTCGCGATTGACGGCCGGGGACCGCTTCCCTAGGGTCGCCCGCCATGACCATCTACAAGATCTGCAGCGCCGCGGAATGGGCGGCGGCCGAGGCCGCCGGCACCTATCGCGGCTCCGCCGTCGACCACCAGGACGGCTTCATCCACTTCTCGACCGCCGAGCAGGCCGAGGAGACCGCGTCCCGCCACTTCGCCGGCCAGGACGGGCTGGTTCTGGTCGCGATCGACCCGGACACGCTGGGCGATGCCCTGCGCTGGGAGGCGTCGCGCGGCGGGGCCCTGTTCCCGCATCTCTATGCCGAGCTGCCGCTGGCCTCGGTGCAGGGCGTGGCGCCGCTGCCGCTGGTCGAAGGCCGCCACGTCTTCCCGCCGCAGCTGTTCCCGACCGTCACCGCCCCGTGAGCCGCCTGTTCGCCCTGGCCGCGCCGGTGCTGAAGGCGATGCCGCCCGAGACGGCGCACCGGGCCACCATTACCGCGCTGAAGCTGGGCCTCGGGCCTGGCGCCAGCGGGCCCGACGACCCGGTCCTGGCGGTGACGCTGTGGGGCCGCGATTTCGCCAACCCGATCGGACTCGCCGCCGGCTTCGACAAGGATGCCGAGGTGGTGGACCCGATGCTGCGGCTCGGCTTCGGCTTCGTCGAGGTCGGCAGCGTCACGCCGCGGGCCCAGCCCGGCAATCCGCGGCCACGGGCCTTCCGGCTGCCGGACCAGCAGGCGCTGATCAACCGCTACGGCTTCAACAACCGCGGCCACGCCGCCGCCGTCGCCAGGCTGGAGGCGCGGCGGTTGAATGGCGCCGCCGCGCCCGGGCTGCTCGGCATCAATGTCGGCCGCAACAAGGACAGCCGCGATCCGGAGGCGGATTACGCCGCCGGCATCCGCGCCTTCGCCCGGCTGGCCGATTATCTGGTGGTCAACATCTCCTCCCCGAACACGCCGGGGCTGCGGGCGATGCAGAGCCGCGCGCCGCTGCAACGCCTGCTGGCCGCCGCCACCGCGGCGCGGGCCGACTGCACGGCCCGGCCGCCGATCCTGGTCAAGATCGCCCCCGACCTCACGCCCGAGGACCTGGAGGACGTCGCCGAGGTGGCGCTGGCCGCCGGCATCGACGGGCTGATCGTGTCCAACACCACCATCGCCCGCCCGGCCGGGCTGCCGCCGGACCTGGCCGGCGAGCCCGGGGGGCTGAGCGGCAAGCCGCTGATGCAGCCTTCGACCGCGGTGCTGCGGCGGATGGCGAAGCTGGTGGCCGGCCGGCTGCCGCTGGTCGGGGTCGGCGGCGTGGCCAGCGGCGCCGACGCCTATACCAAGATCCGAGCCGGCGCCAGCCTGGTGCAGCTGTACACCGCCCTGGCGTATCGCGGCCCCGGCCTGGTCGGCGAGATCAAGCGCGACCTCGCCGGCCGGCTGCGCGCCGACGGCTTCCGCTCGGTCGCCGAAGCGGTCGGCACCGACCTGCGCTAGCCGCCCGGCCGGTAGCGCAGCCCGTCGAGCACCAGCCGCAGCAGCCGGCCGGCACGCTGCCGCCAATCCGGCTGGCCGGCGATCGCCCAGATGCTGGCGGCCGCCGCCAGCAGCACGTCGTCGGCATCGGCGTCGGCCCGGATCACTCCGGCCTTGGCGCCGGCGTCCAGCAGCAGGGTCAACGCCTGCGCGATCCGTGCCTTGGCACGGGCCAGGTCGCCGGTGTCGGAGTCCCGCACCCGGGTCAAGGCCTCGGCCATGCCGCGCTTGGCCGCGACCATCGCGGCGTAGCGGTCCATCCAGTCGGTCAGCGCGGCCTCCGGCGGCAGCTCGCGCAGCAGCGTCTCGGCGGCCTCGCAGAGCCGGTCGATCTCATTGCGATACACGGCCTCGACCAGCGCCTCGCGCGTCGGGAAGTGGCGGTAGAGCGTGCCGATGCCGACCCCGGCCTTGGCCGCCACGGCCGACAGCGTGACCTCGCCCTCGACCGCGGCGAACAGCTCCGCCGCCGCCGCCAGCAGCCGCTCGCGGTTGCGCCGGGCGTCGGCGCGCCCGATCGTCTCCTGTTGCCCGTCCGCCCCGCCCGCTGCCGTCACGCCGCTAGCCTCCATCCGGTCGCCCCGCAGTCTGCATCATATGGGGCGCCGGTTGAAAACGGAGAGCCCTCCGATTAAATGAGCGAAACGGAGGATCCTCCGCTTCAATCCCGACGAGGACAGCATGGCAGGCAAGGTCTGGTTCATCACCGGCACATCGAAGGGGCTCGGCCGGGCCTGGGCGGAGGCGGCGCTGGCCCGCGGCGACCAGGTCGCGGCGACGGCCCGCGACATCTCCAGCCTCTGCAGCCTGGTGCATGAGTACGGCGCCCAGGTCGCGCCGATCCGGCTGGACGTGACCGATCGCACCGCCGTCTTCGCGGCGGTGGCAACGGCGCAGGAGCGGTTCGGCCGGCTGGACGTCGTGGTCAACAACGCCGGCTACGGCCTGCTCGGCGCGGTCGAAGAGGTCAGCGAGGCGCAGGCCCGGGCGCAGATCGAGACCAACCTGTTCGGCGCGCTGTGGGTGACCCAGGCGGCGCTGCCGATCCTGCGGGCCCAGGGGGCCGGCCACGTCATCCAGGTCTCCTCGGTCGGCGGCGTCAACGCCTTCCCGATGCTCGGCCTGTACCATGCCTCGAAATGGGCGCTGGAGGGGATGAGCCAGGCGCTGCAGGGCGAGCTGGCCGGCACCGGCGTCAAGGTCACGCTGGTCGAGCCCGGCGGCTACGCCACCGAATGGAAAGGCTCGTCGATGGAGCAGGCCGAGCCGATCCCTGCCTATGACGAGATCCGCGCCGGACGGCTGCAGCGCTGGCGCGACGCCGAATTCGCCGATCCGGGCGCCAGCGGCCCGGCGATCCTGCGTATCGTCGATGCCGCCGAGCCACCGCTGCGGGTGTTCTTCGGGCCGCACAATCTGGAGGTGACGCGAGCCGAATACGAAAGGCGCCTCGTCGGCTGGGAGCAGTGGCAGGACGTCGCCGGCCTGGCGGTTGGCCGCTGAGCGCTTACCCGCCGGCAAGGCGGCGCTGATAGACGGCAAGATGGGTCGCGGCCAGGGCCAGCAGCGGGGTGTCGATCCCGGCGGCCCGGCCGCGGACCAGCAGGTCGCCGATGATCTGGTCGGCCTCGATCGGCGCACCCTGCTGCAGGTCGCGATACATCGACGAGGTGCGAGCAGCCCCCGGCTCGGTCAGGAACGCCCGGGTGGTGGCCAGGAAGGCGCTGCCGGGCGGCGTCCCGACCGCGTTGACCACCGCCACCACCTCGTCGAGGAAGTGGCCGGCGAAATCGGCGCCGCCGGGCGCGGCCACGACCTCGCCGGTGCTGCCGCGCATCAGGCAGGTGATGCCGCCCAGCGCCGCCAGCATCACCCATTTCTCCCACATCTCGCGCTCGATCCCGGACGTCAGCCGGGCATCGAAGCCGGCGCCGCGCAGCACCGGATCGAGCCGGTCGGTGCGGGCCGAGGGCGTGCCATCGCGCTCGCCATAGGCCAGCTCGTGGAAGCCGGCGAGCTGCACGATCCGGCCTTCGGCATCGACCGTGCCGGCGATCTTGCAGACCCCGCCGAGCACCGCCGCGGACCCGAAGCGCGCCGACAGCAGGTCCATGTGCCGCATGCCGTTCAAGAGCGGCAGGATCATGGTCTCCGGCCCGACGGCAGGCGCGAGGTCGGCCATCGCCCCGGCCAGGCCATAGGCCTTCACCGCCAGCAGCACCGCGTCATAGGGGCCGTCGATCGCGTCGGCGGTGACCAGCCGCGGCGCCAGGGTGGCGTCGCCATGCGGGCTGACGATGCGCAGGCCGTCCGCCCGCAGCGCGACGGCGCGGCCGGGCCGCACCAGGAAGGTGACGTCGCGGCCGGCCTGGGCCAGCCGGCCGCCGAAATACCCGCCGGTGGCGCCGGCGCCGACAACCAACACACGCATCGCTTGCTCCGTTCTGCCCCGGCCGAGCCCGGGCGGTCGTGCCCCTCCCGGCCAAGCTGGGATCCGCCCCGCCGGATGTAAAGGCATTGCCTGGGCTGCGAATCGCGGGGGTGGACGGCGTCCTGTCCGGATGCAATGACTCGAACCCTTGTCGGCCCAAGGGGAGCTCACCGGTCCATGGATACGCGCGGCATCAACGATATCGGCGCTTCGATCGACACCGCGGTCGAGGCCATCGCGCCCGGCCTGGTCGAGGTTCGGCGCGACATCCATGCCCATCCGGAGATCGGCTTCGAGGTGCAGCGCACCGCCCGCGTGGTGGCGGCGGAGCTGGACAAGCTGGGCATCCCCTACCGCACCGGCATCGGCCGCACCGGCATCGTCGCCGAGATCGAGGGCGGCGCCCCCGGCCCCTGCCTGTTGATCCGCGCCGACATGGACGCGCTGCCGATTCAGGAGATGACCGGTCTGGCCTTCGCCAGCACCGTGCCGGGCAAGATGCATGCCTGCGGCCATGACATCCACACCGCGACGCTGATCGGCGTCGGCGCCGTGCTGAAGGACCTGGCGCCGCGGCTGCGCGGTTCGGTGCGGCTGGTGTTCCAGCCGGCCGAGGAGACGCCGGAGAGCGGCGCCGCGGCGATGATCGAGGACGGCGCGGCGGACGGCGTCGACATGGCGCTGGCCTTCCACAACAGCCCGACCATGCCGACCGGGCAGTTCGGCTACCTGCGTGGCGCCAGCACCGCCTCGGCCGATACCTTCGACATCGTTGTGCGCGGCCGGTCCGGCCATGCGGCGCGGCCGCAGGACGCGGCCGACCCGATCGTCGCCGCGGCCTATCTGGTGACCCAGTTGCAGACCGTGGTGTCGCGGACCATCGATCCCGCCCAGGGCGCGGTGGTAACGGTCGGCAGCATCGCCGGCGGCGCCACCCACAACATCATCCCCGACACCTGCACCCTGCGCGGCACGGTGCGGGCCCGGTCGCCCGAGGCGCGGGCGGCAGCGGAAGCGGCCATCCGGCGGATCGTGCAGGGCATCGCCCTGACCCAGGGTGTGACCTGCGCGCTGGACTACCAGCTGGGCGTGCCGCCGCTGATGAATGACGGCCGCGTGCTGGAGGCGTCGGTCGCCGCGGTGCGGGCGCAGTTCGGCGACGTGGTGCACGAGACTGCGCCCGGTTTCGGCGCCGAGGACTTCGCCTTCTTCTCCGAACGGGTGCCGTCGTTTCACCTGCGGGTCGGCGCCGGCCAGCCCGGCCGCAACGACCACCTGCACAACTCCGACTACCAGCCGGACGAGCGCTGCATCGGCCTGGGCGCCGCCGCCCTGGTACGCAGCGCGGTCGAGCTCCTGTCCTGAGAGACCGCCTGTAAATGCTACTGGCGCGGCCGTCTGACGGCGGCTTCCGCGCTTCCAGTGCTCACGGACTACAACGTCCGCTGCGCGCCGGTCCTCAACACCACCGCCAGCCGACTCGCACCAGCGCATTTCCAAGCGGTCTCTGATTGCCCTCAGCGTGAAACCGATCGTCAGGCGACGGCCTCGGCCACCGCGAAGCTGTCCTCGAGCAGCCGGTGGCGGGAGATCAGACCGTCCCGCACCGTGACGTCGATGATGAATTCGCTGCGCATGATCCGGCCGGTGCGCCTGGCCCGCGATTCCAGCTCGCCGGCGGCGAAAGCGCGGTCGCCTTCCGAAACGATGGACGAGATGTCGAAGCGGATCGGCTCGATCCCGTCCCACAGGGCGCGGACGAAGTCGGCGACGCCGGCACGGCCGCTGCGGCGGCCGATCCAGGGCACACGGTCGACCGCGCCCGGAATGTCCCAGTCGGGGTCCTCGGTGAACAGCGAGGCCACCGCCTCCGGCGTCGCCTCCGACCGCATCGCCGCGATGTAGCGTTCGAGCGCCGCCCGGGCCCCGCCGCCGCCCGCCGCCTCGCCGCGCAGGATGCGGATACGGTCGCGGTCGGCGCTGGTGAAATCGGGGTCGACGTAGATGTGGATGCTGCGGATCAGCCTGCCCGCGAACTCGAATACGTCGCAGAACCGGCCCTGCGACACCACCCCGTCCGGCCAGCGCAGCCCGCTGCGGGTGACGCCGGCCTCGGAGCCCTCGACCACGATGGTGTCGCCGGCGACGATGGTGCGCAGCCTGGGGATGTCGTGCTCCAGGCTCTCCAGCTCGGCCGCCAGCCGGGCGCCGAACTCGGCCACCGCCGCCTTGCCCCGGGTCAGGCCGAATTTCGGGAAGAACAGCTCTACATCCTCGGTGAACAGGTCGAGCCAGGCCGGGTCGCGGCTGTCGGCGCCGCGGAAATACGCATCGATCACCTTCAGCCGGGCTTCCGCCAGGTCGAGATCTGGCACGGGATCGGCCGTCATCTCGGATCTCCACAATTCCATAATTCCGACTACAGAAAGAATGTCGCCTTGCGCCACGGCCGTCAAGAGAATTATGTAAACATAACTACAGAAAGGGATCTGGATGGCGACGCGGGGCCGGCCGCGCAGCTTCGACCGCGACACGGCGCTGCGGCGCGCGATCGAGGTGTTCTGGGCCAAGGGCTATGAGGGCGCGCAGCTGGTCGATCTGACCGCGGCGATGGGCATCAACCCGCCCAGCTTCTATGCCGCCTTCGGCTCCAAGGAGGCGTTGTTCCGCGAGGCGCTCGACCTCTACCTGGCCACCGACGGCGCCAGCAGCATGCAGGCGCTGGAAACCCACGCGACCGCCCGCAGGTCGATCCTCGGCATGCTGACGGCGAGCGCCGAGATCGCCCTCGCCTCGCCCGGGGGCGGCGGCTGCATGCTGATCCTCGGCCTGGTCAACGGCCTGCCGGAGAATAACGGGCTGCGCCGCCATCTGGCCGACCTCCGGCGCGAGACCATCGACCGGATCCGCCGGCGGCTGCGGCGCGGCATCGAGGACGGCGACCTGCCGGCGGGCACCGACATCAACGGCCTCGCCATCTTCTTCGGCACGGTGATGCAGGGGCTGTCGCTGCAGGCCCGCGACGGCGCGTCCCGCGAGGAGCTGCTGGCCGCCGCCATCGCCGCAATGAAGGTTCTGGGCTGAGCAGAAACCTCGCCATCGGGCCCGATTTCCGTCACCTTTCTCAGGTGGATTGCAGGAGGCGAGTCGCGCGGCTGCGGCCGCGACCCCGGGACGTGAGGAACAGACTCCGATGATCGAGGCGATGAACCTCGCCATTCTCGTCGCGGCGGGCCTCATTGCGCTCAGCGTCTTCACCAGCCTGATCTCGTTCCGGGTCGGCGCCCCCCTGCTGCTGGTGTTCCTCGCGGTCGGCCTCGGCGCCGGCGAGGACGGCATCGGCCAGATCCATTTCGACGATGCGCCCGCGGCCTATTTCATCGGCAGCGTCGCCCTGGCGCTGATCCTGTTCGACAGCGGTTTCGAGACCCGGCTGCACAGCTTCCGCGCCGCCGCCGCCCCGGCCCTGACCCTGGCCACGGTCGGGGTGCTGCTGACCACCGGCATCGTCGCCGTGGCCGCCCGCTACGCCTTCGGCTTCGGCTGGTACGAATCGCTGCTGACCGGCGCTATCGTCAGCTCGACCGACGCCGCCGCCGTGTTCATCCTGCTGCGGGTCGGCGGCATCACCCTGCGCGACCGCATGCGGTCCACCCTCGAGATCGAATCCGGCAGCAACGACCCGATCGCGATCTTCCTGACCCTGGCTCTGGTCGAGGCGGCGCGCCTGGGCACCGGGGCGGAGGCGCTGACCTGGTCGCTGCTGACCAGCTTCACGCTGGAGGCCGGCATCGGCGTCGCCCTCGGCCTGGCCGGCGGCTTCCTGGTCGTGCGGGTGATCAACCGGGTCAGCCTGGATCCCGGCCTGTACCCGGTGATCGTGCTGAGCATGGCCCTCATCATCTTCGCCGCCACCGGCATGCTGCACGGGTCCGGCTTCATCGCCGTCTATGTCGCCGGCCTGGTCGCCGGCAATGCCACGCTGCGCGCCGCCGCCCTGATCCGCCGGTTCCAGAGCGGCATGACCTGGCTGGCCCAGATCTGCATGTTCCTGACCCTCGGCCTGTTGGCCACGCCGTCGCAATTCCCCGCCGTGGCGCTGCCGGCCCTGGCCGTGGCCTTGACTCTGACCTTCGTGGCCCGGCCGATCGCGGTCTGGCTGTGCCTGCTTCCCTACGGCTTCTCGCGCAACGAGACCACCTTCGTCGCCTGGGTCGGGCTGCGCGGCGCGGTGTCGATCCTGCTGGCCATCCTGCCGCTGATCGCGCATCTGCCGGACGGGCGGCTGATCTTCAACGGCGTGTTCCTGGTGGTCATCGTCTCGCTGCTGCTGCAGGGCTGGACGGTCCGGCCGCTGGCCAAGTGGCTGGGCCTGATCGTGCCGCCGCGGATCGGCCCGGTCGACCGCGTCGAGCTGGAGCTGCCCGGCCGCGCCAACCACGAGCTGGTGGTCTATCGCATCGCGGCGCAGAGCCCGGTGGCGCGCGGCGAGCGCATCCCGCGCTGGGCCCGGCCGGCGCTGATCGTGCGCGACGGCCAGTCGGTCGACATCCATCATGCCGGGCGGCTGCAGAGCGGCGATCAGGTCTACATCTTCACCCCGCCGCAGCAGGTGCGGCTGCTGGACCGGCTGTTCGCCACCCCGACGCGCCTGGCCGAGGACGACCGCGACTTCTTCGGCGACTTCACCCTGCATGCCGAGGCGCCGCTGGCCGAGGTGGCCGAGAGCTACGGCTTCGCCCTGCCCGAGCCAGGCGAGACCCGGACGGTCGGCGCCTTCTTGCAGGACGGCTTCGGCGGCCGGGTCGAGGTCGGCGACCGGCTGCCGGTCGGCACGGTCGAGCTGATCGTCCGCGCTGTCGACGACGAGAACGAGGTGACCGAGGTGGGGCTGGCGCTGGAGCCGAGCCGCGGCGCCCAGCCGAAGCTGCCGGTGTTCCAGAACCTGTCCGAGATCGCCGCCTGGATTCGCGGCTGGCTGCGCGAACGTCGCGCCCGGCGGTCGCCGCCGCCGACCCCGGCGCCGTCCCCGCCGGACGAAACGGCGCCGGCCGCCCGGCCGGAGTAGCGCGTTCACCCGTTCCGGCCTCGCCATCGATCCGCTATCGTCGGCGGCGACAGGTACAGCGGGGACGCGATGCTGACGATCTATTCCGAGGACCACCGGCTGCAGCACGGCAAGGTCGAGCTGACCGGCGGCCATTTCATCCCGGTGGTGGAGAAGCCGGAGCGGGCGGAGACCATCCTGGCCCGGATCAAGGCCGTCGGCCTGGGCGAGGTGCGGGCGCCGGAGCGCTTCGGCACCGACCCGATCGCCCGGGTGCACGATCGCGGCTTCATCCGTTTCCTGGAGACCGCGTGGGACGAGTGGAAGGCCCAGCATGGCGAGATCGACGCGCTGCCGACCAACTGGGCGGTGCGCAACATGCGCCAGATCGTCCCCAGCTCGATCGACGGCAAGCTCGGCTACTACGCCAGCGACTGCGGCACCCCGATCACCGCCGGCACCTGGCGCGCGGCGCTGAGCTCGGTCGATGTCGCCTTGACCGGGGCGAAGCTGGTGGCGGCCGACGGCAGGCCAGTGTTCTCGCTGTGCCGGCCGCCGGGGCACCACGCCTCGACCGACGTCTATTGCGGCTACTGCTTCTTCAACAACGCCGCGGTGGCGGCGCAGTGGTTCCGCGACAACGGCGCCGCCCGGGTGGCGGTGCTGGACATCGACTACCATCACGGCAACGGCACGCAGGAGATCTTCTACGGCCGCGACGACGTGCTGTTCGTGTCGCTGCACGCCGACCCGAATGTCGAATACCCCTACTATCTCGGCTATGCCGAGGAGCGCGGCGCGGGCGCCGGCGAGGGCTTCAACCTGAACCTGCCGATGCCGTTCGGCACCACCTGGGACCGCTACCGCGAAGCGCTGGACGCCGCCCTGGCGCGGATCCGCGACTACGGCGCGGATTCGGTGGTGCTGTCCTTCGGCGCCGACACCTTCCAGGAAGACCCGATCTCGCAGTTCAAGCTGAACAGCGATGATTTCACCCGCATGGGCGAGATCCTGGGCCGCGGACTCGGCGTACCGACCCTGACGGTGATGGAGGGTGGCTACGCCGTCGACGCGCTGGGCGTCAACGTCTCGAACCTGCTGCAGGCGCTGGAGGCGGGCTGAGCGTCACGCCTCCGGGTCGCGCTGGGCCGGGATGTCGATGGTGAAGCGGGTGCCGGCGGGCCCGCTGTCGATCTCGATGGCGGCGTCGAGCTGGCGCACCTGGGCCTGCAGCACCACCATGCCGAGGCCGCTGCCATTCGCCGGCATCTTGCCTTCCGGCAGTCCGACGCCGTTGTCGGCGACCTCCAGGCGCCAACCGTCTTCGCGGGGCTGGAACCGGATCTCGACCCTGCCCTCGCGGCGGTCCGGGAAGGCGTATTTCACGGCATTGGTGGCCAGCTCGTTGACGATCAGGCCGAGCGGCACGATCCGCGATGGCGGCAGTTCGGCCGGCGCCGCCTCGATCGCGATCGAGATGCCGCCATTGTCGGGCAGGAGCGCCCGCGACAGGTCATCGCACAGGCCGGTCAGGTACTCCTTCACCTCGACTCGGTCGACCGCGGCATTGGCGTAGAGCCGGCGGTGGACGATGGCCAGCGCCTGGATCCGGTCGTTCGCCTCGGCCAGAGCGTGCTTCGCCTCCGGGTTCTGCGCCCGGCGCGCCTGCAGCCCGAACAGGCTGGACAGCAGCTGGAAGCTGTTCATCACCCGGTGGTTGATCTCGCGCAGCAGCAGATCCTTCTGCTTCAGGTTCTGCTCGATCCGGTCGGCCATGGCGTCGAAGGCCACGGCCAGGCGGCCGAACTCGTCGCGACCGTGGCGCAGCCGGACGCGGGCGTCGAGCCGGCCGCGCTGCCAGTCGCGGGCGGCGGCCAGCAAGCGGTCGATCGGCCGCAGCAGGAACAGCCGGCCGCCGATGCCGGCGGCGGCGAGCGAGACCAGCAGGCCGGCGACGATCAGGGCGATGCCGCGCTGGGTCGCGGCGTCGATGGTGGCGAAGGCGGCCGCCCGGTCGATGCCGACCAGCACGAACAGGTCCAGCTCCTCCGACCGCATCGGCACATAGCCGTAGATCCGCATGGTGTCGTCGATCGCGCCGCTGGTGATCGAGCCGGCCTGCTGCGAGGCCAGGAGGTCGAGAAACTTGTTCGGCAGCTGCTTGCCGACCCAGGGCCCGTCCGGCCCGGGCAGGCGCGACATCACCACCCCGGCGCGGTCGGTGATCATGATCACCGCGTTGCGCGATTCGGTGTCGATGGTGATCGCCTTGACCATCTCGTCGACATTCAGCGCCGCCACCACGGCGCCCTGGAAGCTGTCGCCGTCGAAGATCGGATAGGCGACATGCAGCACCTTGACGCCGACCGCGTCGGTGGTGGCGAAGCCGCCGACGGCGAAGCCGCGGATCTCGCGCGCCCGCTGGAAGAAGCCCTGATGGCCGACCGAGACCGAGATCGCCGCGGTGATGTTGGCGCCGCACAGGAGGTTGCCGTCGGCATCGACCACGGCGATGGCGTTCAGGCTCTTCACCTCCGTCCGCAGCTCGTCGACCACCTCGGTGCAGCGGCCGCCCTGGCCTTCGCGGATCGCGGGCACCCGCGCCATCGCGGCCAGCAACTGGCGGACGCCGTCGACGATGCGGAACTGCGCCCCGGCGGCGACATTCGCCAGCCGGATCGCATCGTCCTGGATCTCGTTGGTGCGGGCGATGCGCAGCGCGTATTCGTTGTAGCCCTGCAGCGCGATGCCCGGCACGACGGCCAGGGCGACCAGCAGGAACAGGCGCGACAGCAGGTTCATCGCGACGGCAGCCGGCGGGGGGCGTGGATCCTCGGCGTCATGCTTCCTGCCCCGACGTCATCGGCCCCATCCTGAAGCGAGCCCCGCGCGATTCCAACCCCCGACCTGCGCGTCTCACCGGCATGGCAGGGCCGCCGGCGCGTTCTACGACACAGGCCTTGGAAAAGCCATCACCGGGCCGCAAATTGGTCACCGGCGGACACGGGAACAAAGTGTCGCACGGCCCGTTTTTCTGCGGCGAAGTGCCCGGCTGTAACCGGCGCTTGAGATGGAGACGAAGACGATGTTGAAACCCACCATGATCGTGCTCGCGGCCACGCTGGCGCTTGCGGCGTGCGGTCGCGATACGGGCGGCCGGGCCCTGTCGGGCGGCCTGATCGGCGCCGGCGCCGGCGCCGGCATCTCGGCCCTCACCGGCGGCAACGCCGCCACGGGCGCGCTGATCGGTGGCGCCGTGGGCGCGGTCGGCGGCGCGGCGACGAGCTGCCGGACGATCAATCTCGGCGGCCGCTGCTGAGCTCCGGGCTGACGGACGACACGAGGCGCCGCAGTTACCGGCGCCTCGTTTGAAGCTATTTTGATCGGGGACAGAGTCGCCTCTGTCCCCGTTTGCTTTTGTGGCGCCCCTCATCCGCGCCAACACCGGCACGCGCAACCAATGGAGCGAGGAACAGACATGGCCACGCGGAACCTGGACCAGGAGCTCGACACGCTGCGCGCCGATCTCGGCAAGATCCGCGACGATATCGCGGCGCTGACACGTACCCTAGGCAACACCGCCGCCGCCGAGGCCAAGGCCGGCGGGGCCAGGCTGAACGAAGCCGCCCACGCCGCCAAGGAACGGGCACAGCAGTTCGCCGACAGCGCCCGCGCCCAGGGCGAGGAAGGGATCGCCGCGCTGGAGCAGCGGATCGAGCAGAACCCCTTCACCAGCGTCCTCGTCGCCTTCGGCGTCGGCCTCGTCATCGGCAAGCTGCTGGACCGCTGAGGCCGGCGTGAAGTCCGACCTCGGCGTCGCCCTGCTGGGCGCGCTCGCCGCCCGCCAGCGCCTCCGGCTCGGCCAGGCGTTGCGACGGGCATGCATTGCTGCCGCGATGTTCGCAGTCGCCCTGATTCTGGCGGTGATCGCCCTGGTGCTGCTGGCCTGGTCCGGCTTCTACCTGCTGCTGCCGAAGCTGGGTCCGGCCGGCGCTGCGCTGGTGGTCGGGCTGGTCGTGCTGGGCCTTGCCGCGGTCGTCGCCCTGATCGGCGTGCTGGCCGGCCGCAAGCCGCGCCGCCGGCCCGTGGCTGCTCCCGCCTCGGCCACCGGAGCAGGTCTGGAGGGCATGGTCGCCGGCCTTGGCCTGTCCGCCGCGAAGGTCGCGCCGAAAGTGGCCCTGGCGGCGCTGGTGGCCGGCATCGCGGTCGGAGCCCTGCCGCTGCTGGGGGGCCGCCGCAAGCGGGATTGATGCGGCTGCAGCGTCTTGCCTCATGACCGCCGCTGCGTTTCGTCTATAATCCGCCCCCTGCCTCTGTGGGGGGCCTCGGCCCTCGGGCCGGGCAGGCGGCAGACGGTATCCCAGAACAACAAAGGTCCAGACATGATCAACAGACGGACGGTGCTGACCGCGGGCGCCATGACGACGGCTTCGCTGCTGCTGGCGGGGCTGACGCGACCGGCTTCGGCCCAGGCCGACGGGGCCGCGGCCTTCATCGACGACATGGCCAAGCGGGCGATCAGCATCCTCCAGGCCGGCGGTGCCGCGACGGCACAGGGCAAGGCCGAGTTCAGCCGGATCCTGAACCAGGGCTTCGATCTGCCGACCATCGGCCGCTTCGTGCTGGGCCGCTATTGGAACAGCGCCACGCCGCAACAGCAGGCGGAATACATGGACCTGTTCGAGCGGATGATCGTCGAGACCTACTCGCGGCGGTTCCAGAACTACCAGGGCGAGACCCTGGTGGTGAAGGGCACCCGGGCCGTCGGCAGCAGTGACACGCTGGTCGCGACAGAGATCCGGCAGAAGGATGGCCCCCCGATCCAGGTCGACTGGCGGGTGCGCCAGGCCGGCGGCGGCTACAAGGTGGTCGACGTCATCGTCGCCCGGGTCAGCATGAGCGTGACCCAGCGCGACGAGTTCGCCTCGGTGATCGCCCAGAACGGCGGCAATGTCGACGGGCTGCTGCAGGCGATGCGCCAGCGGGCCGGCGGCTGATTTCCCGGAACTCCCGACCGGGGATCGATACGATGGCGGTGGCGGACGGCGGCAGGGACGTCGCGGACTGGCTCGTGGCCGAAGGCCGGCTGCTGGCCGACCCGGTGGCGCTGGTCGATTCGTTCTGCCGCCGCCTGATCGCCGCCGGAATGCCGCTGCAGCGGGTGCGGATCGGCCAGAGCATCACCCATCCGCTGCTGACCGCCTGGGGCGTGGTGTGGACCACGGCCAGAGGCGGCGAGGAGTTTATCGTCGATCGCAAGGTGCTGGTCACGAGCACCTTTCTCGGCAGCCCGTACGAGGCGGTGATGCGCAGCCGCCGGCCATTGCGCCGTTCGCTGGCCGGGCTTGGCCCGGACGACCATGCCATCTTCCACGAGCTGGCCGAGGCCGGCGGCACCGACTATGTCGCCGTCCCGATCATCTACGGCAACGACACGGTGCAGATGGCGAGCTTCGTCACCGACCGGCCGAGTGGCTTCACCGCCGAGGAGGCGGCGCTGCTGGAGCGGCTGCGCCACCCGCTGGCGGCGGCGATGGAGCCGACCGCCATGCGCCGCTCCGCCGCCAGCCTGCTGCGCACCTATCTCGGCATCGGTCCGGCCGGCCGGGTGGCGGAAGGCGCGATCCGCCGCGGCGACGTCGTCGCGGTCGACGCGGCGATCCTGTTCGTCGACATGCGCGGCTTCACCGCCCTCTCCGAACGCCTGACCTCGGCCGCGGTGGTGGCGGTGCTGGACCGCTATTTCGAGACCGTGGCCCAGGCCATCGTCGACCGCGGCGGCGACGTGCTGAAGTTCCTCGGCGACGGCGTGCTGGCGATCTTCCCGGTCGAGCAGGCCGGCGGTGCCGCGGCGGCCTGCGGCGCCGCGGTCGACGCGGTGCGGGCGATCCGCCAGGGCCTGGCCGCCGTGCCGGAGCCCGTGGCCGTCGCTGCGGCGCTGCATCTCGGGCCGGTGCTGTACGGCAATATCGGCAGCCCCGACCGGCTGGACTTCACCGTGCTGGGGCCGGCGGTCAACCTGACCAGCCGGCTGGAGGGCCTGGCCAAGCAGCTCGACCGGCCGACCGTGTGTTCCGAGCCGTTCCGGCAGGCCTGGGCCGAGACCGCCGAGCCGCTCGGCGCCCACCCGATCCGCGGCCTGGTCGACCCGCAGCCGGTGTTCGCGATCGCGGCGTGATGGGGTGGCGGACGCGAGCCCGAATGAGGGCCGTCCCGGCATTGATCCCCATCCGGTGGCGTAAGCGCCTCCGGCCCCTCCCGCGGGGCGGGAGAGGCGAAGCAATCCGGATCTTACAGACTGAGCAGACCCAACTCCCTTTTCTGTCATGCCCGGGCTTGACCCGGGCATCCAGGAAATGCCGAAGCCGCTCTGGGTGTCCCCTGATGAGGTGGACGGCCCCCGAACGGCATCAGTGTGCCAGGATGAGGCTGTCAAAGATCTCATCGAAGGAGGCCGTCCGTGACCGAGATTACGCGCATTGGGATGGACACGTCGAAGAGTGTTTTCCAGCTGCACGGGGTGGATGCAGCGGAGCAGGTGGTGCTGCGGAAGAAGCTGCGGCGTCAGGACGTGCTGAAGTTCTTCGCCAAGCTGCCGCCGTGCCGGGTGGGGATGGAGGCCTGTGGTGGATCGCACTACTGGGCTCGGGAGCTGCAGGCGCTGGGCCATCAGGTGGAGTTGATCCCGCCGCAATACGTCAAGCCGTACGTGCCGCGCGGCAAGACCGACGCGGCGGATGCCGAGGGGATCTGCGAGGCGATGAGCCGGCCGAAGGTGCGGCAGCGCCTGGTGCCGGTGAAGAGCGCCGAGATCCAGGCGGCTTTGATGCTGGCCGGGCTGCGCGAACGGCTGGTGCGGCAGCGGACCCAGCTGATCAACACGATCCGCGGCTATGCCTCCGAGTTCGGGCTGGTCGCCGCCAAGGGCCCGGCCAAGATCACGGCGCTGTTGCGGCGGATCGAGGAAGATCCGACGGTGCCGGAGACGGCGCGGGCCCTGTTCGCCGAGCTGGCCTGCGAGCATGCCCGGCTCGAGGTGCAGGTCGAGGCCGCCGACGCCCGGCTGATGGCCTGGCACCGGCAGGACGAGGCGAGCCGTCGCCTGGCCGAGATCCCCGGCATCGGGCCGGTCGGCGCGACCATCCTGGTGCTGAGGGCGCCCGAGCCCCAGCGCTTCGGCTCCGGCCGCGACTTCGCCGCCTGGATCGGCCTCACGCCCAAGAACCACAACACCGCCGGCAAGCAGCGGCTCGGCGGCATCACCCGCGCCGGCGACGAGGCCTTGCGCAGCCAGCTCGTGGTCGGCGCCACCTCCGTGATCCGGCAGGTCAGCCGCGGCACCAGCCGCTCGGCCCCGCCCTGGCTGCTCGATCTCGTCGCCCGCAAGCCGGCCAAGCTCGCCGCCGTGGCGCTGGCCAACAAGATCGCCCGCATCGCCTGGAAGCTGATGGTCTCCGGCGAGCGCTATCGCCCCCAACCCGCCGCCGCAACCCTCGGCGCCTGAGAGCTCCGCGGCGAGCGGGAGCCCTCACGGGCTCGCCCGCTCCCGCTGAGGCCGGACCTGCAAGCTGACGAGCAGATGATTGGGATCGATCGATCCAAGCCGGGAGACACTCCGTGCAATCCAGTGGCGCCTCAACGTCTCGCCCCTGTCTGGAACTCCCGCCGTGGATATCATCTTGGCCAGCGGTCATCGCGACCGCACTCAACAGGCCGGACATATGGATGCTAGCGATCCGCTCCCTGACCATGCCCAAATGCCTTGCAGGCAGGGGGCCGTCCACATATGGATTGCCGGGTCAAGCCCGGCAATGACAGGCAGGAGGAGATTGCGGTTACCCCGTGTCCGGCGGCTTGCGGCGGCGGGGAGCCGCGGCGCGGGGCTCGGGCGGATCCTCGTCATCCTCGCCGTCCCGCGGCGGTATGAAGCCCAGCTGCTCCATGGCCTCGTCGGCCATCTGCAGCCAGCGCTCCACCCGCACCGGCAAGCCCCAGCGCCGGCACAGCGCCGCCACTGCGACCGGGGCCCGGCTGGCTTCGATCAGCTCCACCACCTCCGGCCGCTCCAACTGCTCGCGCATCTCGGTGACGCGGCGCTGGATCTCCTCATTGTCCTTCGACACCTCGTAGGCCGCCGCCAGCATCGCCAGCTTCACCCGCAGATCGTGGAAGTCCTCCTGCGCCGCCTCCCGCTTCGCCGCGGCCTTGCGCTTCTCCTTGTGCTCCTGGGATAGCTTGTCCTTGAGCAGCAGGGTCATCCGCACGGCGCGCGACACGGTGGCGATCCGCTGGCAGTAGTCGGCACCGGGCTGCGGCGCCTGCAGCGCCTCCCGCTGCGTCGCCCGGGCGATCGACATCTGGATCTCGACCAGCTCCGCCACCACGCACAGATCCGACGCCCGCTCATCTACGGGAGCGGCCGGGGCCTCGGTGGCCGAATCGGTCTGCGCCTTGTTCATGGAACATAGCATGAACATGCGAGGCCAGTAATACTACTGCGATCGTGTTTCTGCCGACAGAACAATGGCTTGCCCCTCCCGCACGCGGGAGGGGCTAGAGACGCGCGCCCTAAGCCGCCAGGCCGCGGACCAAAGCGTCGGCCAGACGGCGGGAAAAGGCGGCGGGGTCGGGCAGCGGCTCGCCCTCGATGATCCGGGCCTGGTCCAGCAGCAGGAAGGCGCAATCCTCCAGCGCCGGGTCCTGGGCCGCGGCGCGCTCGGCCAGGCGGCGGATCAGCGGGTGGCCGGGATTGACCTCGAGGATGCGCTTCGAGCTGCTGTCGACCCGCCGATGCTGCTTCAGCAGGCGCTCCAGATGCAGATCGGTGTCGCCCTCGTCGGCGACCAGGCAGACCGCGCTGTCGGTCAGGCGCTGCGAGGCGCGGACATCCTTGACCTGGTCGGTCAGCGCCAGCTTCAGCGCCGCGACCAGCGCGTCCATGCCTTCGCCGGCCTCGGGCTTCGGCGCCTCGGCCGGGGCCTCGATCTTCGACAGGTCGGCGCCGCCGCGGGTGGCCGATTTGAACGCCTTGCCCTGGAACTCGCCGAGCGAGGGCACGGCGAATTCATCGACCGGGTCGGTCAGCAGCAGCACCTCGATATCGCGGGCGCGAAAACCCTCGAGCTGGGGCGAGCGGGCCAGCGCCGCCGCGTCGTCGCCGGTGATGTACCAGATCTCGTCCTGGCCCGGCCGCATCCGGCCGACATACTCCTCCAGGCTGACCAGCCCGTCGCCTTTGGTCGAGCGGAAGCGCAGCAGCGGCAGCAGGGCGTCGCGCTGCTCGCGATCCTCGTAGATCCCTTCCTTCAGCACCGCGCCGAAGGCGGTCCAGAACGTGCCGTAGGCCTCGGCATCGTCCTTGGCCTTGCGGCCGAGCTCGGCCAGCACCTTCTTGGTCACGCCCTGCCGGATCTTGGTCACGGTCGGGTTCGACTGCAGCATCTCGCGGCTGACGTTGAGCGGCAGATCCTCGCTGTCGATCACGCCGCGCAGGAAGCGCAGATAGGGCGGGATCAGCCCTTCCGCCGCCTCGGTCACGAACACCCGGCGGACATACAGCTTGACCCGGTGCTTGCGCTCCGGCTCCCACAGGTCGAAGGGCTGGGTCGACGGCACGAACAGCAGCGAGCTGTACTCGATCGCCCCTTCCGCCTTCCAATGCGCCGTCAGCCACGGCTCGTCGAAGGCGTGGGCGACGTGGTGGTAGAACTCCTTGTACTCCTCGGCCGTGATCTCGGCCTTGGGCCGGGTCCACAGCGCCGAGGCGCGGTTCAGCGTCTCGGACTTGCCCTCATCGCCCAGCAGCACGATCGGGATGGCGATGTGGTCGGAATGGGTCTTGACGATCTGGCGCAGCCGCAGCGGCGACAGGAACTCGTCCTCGCCCTCCGACAGATGCATGACGATGCGGGTGCCGCGGCCGACATCCTCGGCCGCGCCGACGGTGAAGGCGCCCTTGCCGTCGGAGACCCAGCGCCAGCCCTGCGCCTCGCCGGCCTTGCGCGAGAACACCTCGACCTCGCGCGAGACCATGAAGGCGGAGTAGAAGCCGACGCCGAACTGGCCGATCAGCCCGACATCCTTCTTGGCATCGCCCGACAGCGTCTCGACGAAAGCACGGGTGCCGGAGCGGGCGATGGTGCCGAGATTGCCGACCAGCTCCTCGCGCCCCATGCCGATGCCGTTGTCGGCGATGGTCAGGGTGCGGGCGGCCGGATCGACCGCCAGGGTGATGCGGTAGTCGGCATCGCCGGCCGAAAGCTCGGGCGCCGTGATCGCGGCGTAGCGCAGCCGGTCGCAGGCGTCGGAGGCATTCGAGATCAGCTCGCGGAGGAACACCTCCTTCTGGCTGTACAGCGAATGCGCCACGATATCGAGAAGGCGGCTGACTTCGGCCTGGAAGGTCAGGGTTTCGTCGGTCTTCTGCTGGTCCATCTCGGGTGATCCGGTGGGTCTGGTTGTCGCCGCCCGATATGGGCAAAGCGGATGCGGGCCGCAACCCCTGACGCGGCTGCTATCGCCTGCGACCGCGACTACTTCGGCATCAGCGCGGCGAGGTCGGTGCCGTTGACCAGCATGCGGCCGCCGGGGTCGACCACGAAGTCGTAGTCGCGCGCCGGCTTGCCGTCCGCGGTCTTCGCCTGGCGCCCCAGCAGCTGGAAGACGGTGATGCCGGCGGCGGCGTCCGCGCCATCGGGCTGGGTTCGCAGGAATTTGACGAAGTCGTCGAGCCCCGCGATCCGCAGCGTCGCCTGTGCGGTCACCCCGAAGACGGCCCGCGGGTTCACCGTGCCGCCGCCACCGAGATCGATCGCGCCCTTCGGGGCGGTGATGCGGAAGCTATCGACCGACAGGCGGGCGTCGGAGGCGAGCAGACGGTCGGCGAGCCGCTGCATCGCCTGGGCGAAGGCCTGGTCGCCGTCCGGCAGCGACGAGTCGCCATCGTGCCGGATCTCGGCCTGCATGGCGGCCTCGACGCCGTCCCAGAACAGCGCCTGGACCGAGCGGCTGGGGACGTCCTTCAGCGCGATGTCGATCCGGGCCTGGCGCGGCACCCAGTCGCCGAAGGGCAGCCCTGGATCGAGCGTCAGCTCGTCCATGCCCAGATGCAGGCCGTAGCCGGCCCGGTCGCCGTCCAGCCCGGCATAGGTCTCGCTGTAGGCGATGTCGCCGATCGCGACATTCATATAGGGCGCTCGCATCCGCAGGTCGCTCACGGCGATCTCGGCCTTGTACTGCGACAGCGCGGCGATCGTCGTCCGGACCCGGGCGAACCAGGGCGACAGCTCTGCCGGCGGCGGCTCGTCGTCGCCATGCTCCGCCACCATCGACTGGAACCCGCCGATCACGGCGATCAGGCCGGCAACGTCGAGACCCTCGGCCGACACGCCGTAGCGGGCCTTGGCCAGGTCGAAGCGGAACTCCGACGGGCCGTCGCCGGTGGTCTCGGTCAGGGCGAAGGACAGCCCGTCGACGTCGAGGCCGAGCGTCGATCCGGCAACCGGCTTGCCGGCGACGGGATCGAGCGTGCCCGACAGCCGCACCCGGTCGATCGAGAGGGTCCCCGGATCGGTCTTGCCCGGCCCATCCGAGACGGTGAACCCCCGCAGGTCGAGGGTCACGCCGCCGCCCAGGCCACGGCCAGGGACGGCGCGGTCGAGCCCGCGATAGCCGCCGGCGACGGTCAGCGACTCGAAGCCGGTGGTGCTATCGTCGCCGGCGCCGCGCAGATCGGTCAGCACCAGCTCGGCCTGCGAGGCGCTGCCGATCAGGCCCTGCACCTGCCGCAGCAGCGCGTCCAGCTTGCGCCCGGCATTCGGCGGCTGCGGCGCCTGGGGGTCACGCCGGGCGGCGTCGAGGGTGAAGGCAATCAGCCGCCACACCCGGTCGCGCAGCGCCGCGGCGTCGACATCCTCGAGCCGCCCGCCATAGCGCAGGCGGCCGAGGGTCAGGCCTTCACCGGCCGCGGGATCGCCGGCGGACAGGCCTTCCGCCTCGAGCTGCAGGGCGATGTCCTGCCGCGCCGCACCGGGCCGCTCGGGATGCGGCGTGGTGGCGCTGGTCAGGCTGAGCCGATGCACGGCGAGCCGGGTCTCGCCGTCCTCGGTCACCGTCACGCCCTCGGATTCGTCGATCGAGGCGGTCAGCAGCGACGCGGCGAGGTCGACAGTCAGCTCGGCGCGGCGGCTGCGGCTGGTGAACAGCACCGGCGGCTCGCCCCCGCCCGGCCGGATCTCGCAGCGGACCGGGGTCTCGCCGCTGAGGCGGGTGACGGCCCCCTCCCCCGCCGTGGCGATGTAGCGGTCGCCGTCGCAGCGGATCCGCACCACCCGCTTGCGGCCGTCGTAATCATCGTCGCGCAGCGCCAGCGACAGAGCGGGGCCGGTGACGCGGTACTGCGCGCCGGCCGGCTCGACCGTCCAGCCGCCCTCGAAGATCGGCCCGCCCAGCCCAGGGGTCGCCAGGGTCGGAGTCAGGATTGTGGTCAAGCCCTTCTGCAGGGCGGCGGCGCCCTCAGGCGTCGCCTGGGCAAAGGCCGCGCCGGCCAGCCAGAGCGGGGCAGCCCCCAGCAGGATCGAAACGAGGCGACGCACCATCCATCCTTTCCGGCGCGCGGCGATGCCGCGGCTGCCGTCTCGAGAAATTGGCCTAAGGCTTTGCGTCCTGCAGGATCACGGCGGGGTCGATGCCGTTGACCAGCAGCGCCGGCTCGCCGCCGAGCACGATGTCGTAGTCCCGCGCGGTGTCCCCGCCGAGGTCGACGGCGCGGCCCAGGGCCTCGACCGCGGTGACCCGATCCGCCGTCCGCGTCGTCTGGGGCCGCGAGCGCAGGAAGGCCGCCAGCGGCGCCAACCCGGTCAGGCGTGCTGTCGCCGAGCCGGACACGCCACGGGCGGCCGTCGCATCGGCGCGGATCGAGCCGCGGAGGTCGAGCGCGCCCCCCGCCGCCGTTCGCAGCTGCGCGGTCTCGATCTCCAGGCGGCTTCCGGCTTGGCCGAGCAGGGCCGCGAGCCGCGGCATGACCGCCGGCGTGGGATCCGACTCGATCGCCTTGAGCAATGACTTGAAGGGCACGCCTGTCGCCGCCAACGCGAGGGTGACGTCCTGCGGGGTCCAGTCGGCGACGGTTGACGTCGAGCCGAGCCACAGCCCCGAGAATCTCAGGGTTGCCCGACCGCTACCGGATTCGCTGCCGATCCCCTCGGCATCGGTATCCCAGCTCAGCGTCTTAAGGCCGAACGACCCGCCCGGGACTGTTGCGCGGTAGTCGGAATAGGTGGTGCTGGAGCGGAACCTATCGCCATAGCTGCCGGCCGCCCGGGCAAACGACAGAAGCGCCTGAATCGGAATCTGCGGTGATGCGGGATCGCGCTGCTGGTCTTCGACCAGGTCGACCATACGCATCGTTTCCATGGTGCGCTTCACCACGCCGTCGAAAGCGTAGTCGAACAGGTGCCTCTCACTCTCCACCCGCGAGGCAGTGAAGCGCTCGGTCCCATCAGGGCCGGTGAGGCGCAAGGCCTCGGTGACGGACCGAACGACCAAGTCGCGGCGGCCGGGATGGCCGCTGGGCATGCCACGACCGGATGACTCCAGCCGGGCTGCGGACATCAACGGCGTGGCGGGAGCGCCGCCGGCCTGGATCGTGACGTCCTCCAGCAGAGCCGACCATTCGGTGAAGGCCGCCTGCGTCAGATCGACGACATTGTCCTCGCGGCGGGTCCGGCTGGAGAAGCGGAAGGATTGGCCGCCATGGCCCGTCTTCAGCACGCAATCGGATGGAGCTGCGCTGTGCAGCCGGTAGACGCCCTCGGACAATCGGGTTGCCACGCTGTGGTCGGGCGCGCACCGGAACCGTGCCGACCGCGGGCCTGCCGCGCCGCCTTCCTTCAGGCTGCCCGACAGGGCCGGCCATGTCACCCGGTAGCCGGCGCCGTCCGGCTCGACCACCCAGGCCCCCTCCCAATGTGCGTCGCCATCTCGGCCGACCTCCAGCGGAGTGGTGATCGTGGTCAGGCTCTGCTGCAGCTCGGCCGCCCCCTCCGGCGTCGCTTGTGCAAGAGCCGCGCCGGCCAGCCAGAGGGGGATGGTGCCGAGCAGGATCGGCCCGAGACGGCGCATGGTGGTTCCCCCTCCGGAGCGGCGGCTACTGCTTCGGCATCATCGCGGCCAGGTCGGTGCCGTTGACCAGGATCTTGCCGGCATCGTCGACGACGATGTCGTAGTCGCGCGCCGGACGGCCGTCGGCGGTGGTGGCCTGGCGGCCCATCACCTGCGCCATCGACAGGCCGGCCGCCGCCTCGGCGCCGTCCGGCATGCCCTGCAGGAACTTGATCAGCCCGTCGAGATTGGTGATCCGCAGATCGAGGTCGGCGGTCACGCCATGCGCCGCCGCATCCTTGCCCTGCACCGAGCCTCCGAGATCGATCGCCGCCTCGGGAGCGCCGAAATGGAAGCTGGTGACGTCGAGCCGGCTGCCAGCCCGGCGCAGGATGCCGCCGATCTCCATCATCGCCTGCGCCATCTGCTGCTGGGCCTTGGCCGGATCCGCCGCCTGGTCGGCCGAGGCCTCCATCACCGCCAGATAGGCGGTGCCGACCTCGGCCCAGGGGATGCCACTGGCATTCATCCGGATGGTCGCGTCGGTCGGGATCCACTCGGCGAAGGGCGGCTTCGGCGCCAGCGCCAGCCCGCCCATCTCCACCTCCATCATCCCGGAGCCATTCGGGGTGAACGCGCCGTCATAGCCCTCGGCGAAGCGCACCCGGTCGATCGTTACCTGGACGTCGGGTGCCTTGATCCGCAGATCGGTTATTGTCCCGGCGAACTTGCCGCCGTCACCGGACGCCATCGCGATGCGCTTGGTGACGTCCATCATCTTCTTCATGACATCGGCGGGGATCTGCCCGGCCGCCTTCGGATCGGCCTTCGGGTCTGCGAGGCCCGCAACCATCCCCTCCATCATCACGGCATAGGCGTCGAAATAGTCGCCATAGGCGGCGATGATCTCCCGCACATCCATGCCGTCCGCGGTCATGTCATAGTCGGAGTGGCCGAGACTGAAGCGCTCGACCCCCTTCTCGTCGAAGGCGCTGAGACCGCTGAGCACCATCTTGAAGATGGCGTCGTGCCGGGTCGGATCGGCGGCCGGCCGGAGCTGGCTGGTGCCGGACAGGGTGTTGATCGTCACCTTGCCGGGCCGACCGTCCTGGGCGATCGTGGTGGCATCGGCCCGCCATTCGCCCTCGGTGAACAGCTTCTGGCCGAGGTCGACCACGAAATGCGCCTGCAGGGCCCGGCTGGTCAGGGTGACCTTGGCCTCGCCCTCCGGCTCGGCGACGCAGTTCAGCGGCTGGCTGCTCTCCAGCCGCCAGGTGGCGGCGCCGGTCGAGGCCGCGCGATAGGTCTGGGCGTCGCAGCGCAGCGCCACCGATTTCGCGTCCTTCTCCGAGCCCTTCAGCGTCAGGTCGATGCCGGGGAACACCACGGTGGCGCCGTCCCAGCCCGATTCGACCTTGACCGGGCCGGTGAACAGCGGCTGCTGCTGCACCTGGATGGCCAGGATCGGCTTCAGCATCTCGTTCAGCCCGTCGCGCAGCGCCGCGGCATCCGGCGACGTCTGGGCCAGGGCCCCGCCGGCAAGCCAGAGCGGGACAGCGCCCAGCAGGATTGAGATCGACCGTGTCATGCTTCGCTCCCCCAATGCGAATTCCTGGCCCCGGCGAAGCTGTCTCAGCGCATGCCGAGCAGCGGCTTCAGATCGGTCCCGTTCAGCAGGATGTCCCCGTTCTCGCCGACCACCAGCTTGTAGGTGCGGGCCGGCTTGCCGTCGACCGTGTCCTGCGCGCCCATGGTCTGCAGCACGGTCAACCCCTGCACCATCTCCTCCCCATCTGGCGTAGCCTTGGCGACCTCCAGCGCGGCGTCCAGCCCGGTGACCACCAGCATGGCGTCGCCGGTCATCATCAGCGGCGCCTTGGCGTTCGGCCGCAGCGTGCCGGTCAGGTCGATGCTGGTCAGCGGCGACACGGCCTTGAACGACCGGATCTCGAGCGCGCCGTTGCCGTTCATGACCGCCTGCTGCAGCTGCGCCACCGCGATCTCCGCCGCCTGGTCGGGGCCGAGCGTGGCCGAGCTGTCGAGCATGCCGGTCAGCGCCTGCAGCAGCGCCTGATTCGGCAGGTTGGTCAGCGCCAGGTCGACGGTCGCGCTGTGCGGGATGAACTGACCGAATTCCGGCAGCGGCCGGATGCCGAACTGGGCCAGGTCGAAGGTGATGCGGAAGGTCGAGGCGTCCTTGGCCAGGTCGGCGAGGCCGACGCCGAAGCCGGCGGAAGCCAGCGTCACCTTCTCGACATCGGCCTCACCCGGCGTGACCTCCACCCCGGTCAGCCCGTAGCTGAAGTCCAGACCATCGAACAGCTTCGGAGTGCCCTGGAACACGCGGCCGAGATCGGTCAGGAACTCCTTCGGCATCTCGCCGTCGGCCTGCGGCGGGTAGCGCTTCTGCAGATCCGTCAGCTTGTCGCTGAAGGCGCGCAGCGCCGCCATATTGGCGGCGGCCGCAGTGCCTTCGAGCGTAGCGCCGTCGAGGCGGAGGAGCTGCGCCCCTTTCTCGTCGACGAAGGCGACGCCGGACAGGGTGACGCTGCCGGTGCTGTCATAGGTGTCCGGGCCGACCGCCTTGCTGTCGCCGGTCAGCGTGAGCCCGTCGATCTTGAATGCGCCCTTCGCCTCGGCCGGGTTCAGCGAACGGGCGGAGATCTGGCCCAGCTTGCCGTCCAGCGACATGAAGGCGTGGTATTGCGGGGCGAAGACGCCGCGCAGCGCCTGGGTGCCGATCGTCACCTCGACCCCCTGGTCATCCTTGTCCGGGATCACCCGGTAGGTCGTGGGGATGGTCGCGACCGTGTCCAGCCAGCCATTCTCCAGCGGCGTCAGCACCAGCTCGACCGGGTCGAGGGCCAGGCGGGCGGTGTCGCCCTCGGCGGCGAACAGCACCTCCGATTTCGGAATCACCGCCTTGTAGAACTTGCCCTGGGGCTCGACCGTGATCGGCCCCTGGAAGTTGAACACCACCGTCTTGTCGGCGGTGACCAGGTGGGTGGCGATCCAGTCCTTGAGGCCGAGGCGGATCCTGTCGGCCCCTTCCGCCGTCGCCTGCGCCTGGGCGGCAGCCGGCAGGAGGACCCAGGCGGCGATGCCGGCGGCGAGCAGGTGAAGCGTGCGCATCATATGTTCTCCGCCGAACCGGCCGGAGCCTCTGGCAATAACGTTGCGACCAATGGCCGCCCGCACCGCAGGCGGGGCGGCAGTCTTGCATTAGCACCCGTCAGCGTTCAATTGTCGCTTATGGACCTCGCAGGTGATCGCCCGCGCCTCACGGCCGTGCTCGGCCCGACCAACACCGGAAAGACCCATCTCGCCATCGAACGCATGCTCGGCCATGCGAGCGGCATGATCGGCTTCCCGCTCCGGCTGCTCGCCCGGGAGAACTACGACCGGATCGTGGCGATCAAGGGACGGGCGCATGTCGCTTTGGTGACGGGCGAGGAAAAGATCATCCCGCCCGGCGCGCGCTGGTTCCTGTGCACGGTCGAGAGCATGCCGCTGGACCGTCCGGTCGCCTTCCTCGGCATCGACGAGATCCAGCTCTGCGCCGATCCGGAACGCGGCCATGTCTTCACCGACCGGCTGCTGCACGCCCGCGGCCATGCCGAGACCATGGTGATGGGGGCGGAGACGATCCGCCCGCTGATCCGCAAGCTGGTGCCGGAGGCGGAGTTCGTGACCCGGCCCCGCTTCTCCGAGCTGACCCACACCGGCATGCGCAAGCTGACGCGCCTGCCGCCGCGCAGCGCCATCGTCGTGTTCTCGGCCACCGACGTCTACGAGATCGCCGAGCTGATGCGCCGCACGCGCGGCGGCACCGCGGTGGTGCTGGGGGCACTGTCCCCGCGCACCCGCAACGCCCAGGTCGGGCTGTACCAGTCGGGCGAGGTCGACTACCTGGTGGCGACCGACGCCATCGGCATGGGGCTGAACCTGGACATCGACCATGTCGCCTTCGCCCGGCTGACCAAGTTCGACGGCCGCTTCCCCCGCCGGCTGCGCGCCACCGAGATCGCCCAGATCGCCGGCCGTGCCGGGCGGCACATGACCAACGGCACCTTCGGCACCACCGACGAGGCCGGCACCCTGGACGAGGAACTGGTCGACCGGGTCCAGAACCACCGCTTCGACCCGCTGCAGACGGTGATGTGGCGTAACGCCGAGCTCGACTTCCGCAGCGCGGCCGGCCTGCTGCGCAGTCTGGAGCGGCGGCCGACGCGGCCGGAGCTGCGGCGGATGGCCGAGGCCGACGACCAGCTGTCGCTCGGCCTCTTGATGCGCGATGCCGAGCTGACCGAACGCGCCCGCAACCCGGCGGCGGTGCGCCTGCTGTGGGAGGTCTGCCAGATCCCGGACTTCCGCAAGATGCTGTCCGACGCCCATATCCGCATGCAGGGCCAGATCTTCCGCCAGCTTACCACCGGCCTGGCCGGGCGGCTGGACACCGACTGGGTGGCCGAGCAGGTGGACCGGCTGGACCGGACCGAGGGCGACATCGACGCGCTGGTCGCCCGCATCTCCCATATCCGGACCTGGACCTACATCGCCCATCGCGGCGCCTGGATGGCCGATCCGGGCCATTGGCAGGAGCGCACCCGCGCGGTCGAGGACCGGCTGTCGGACGCGCTGCACGAGCGCCTGACCCAGCGCTTCGTCGACCGCCGCACCGCGCTGCTGGTGCGGTCGATGAAGGCCGGCGGCGAGCTCCTGGCCGCGGTCAACGCGAAGGGCGAGGTGCTGGTCGAGGGCGAGCATGTCGGCAGCATCGAGGGCTTCGCCTTCTATCCCGACGCCACCATCGAGGACGACGACCTGAAGGCGATCCGCAGCGCCGCGCGGCGGGCGCTGAAGGACGAGGTCGCCGGCCGCGTCGGCAAGCTGGAGGCGGCGCCGGACGAGGATCTGGCCCTGGCCGCCGACGGCGTCCTGTCCTGGCGCGGCATCGGCATCGGCCGGATCGCCGCCGGCCCGTCGCCGCTGGCCCCTGCCGCGAGGGTGCGCGACACCGACCTGCTCGACGGCGCCGGCCGCGACCGGGTGGCGGCGCGGCTGACACGGTTCCTGGCCGACCATGTCGCCCGCGAGCTTCAGCCCCTTTTGCGGTTGCGCGAGGCGCCGCTGAGCGGCGGTGAGCTGCAGGGAGCGGGCCGCGGCATCGCCTTCCAGCTGGTCGAGGGGCTGGGGCTGCTGCCCCGGCGGGCGCTGGACGGGCTGATCCACGCCTTGACCGCGGCCGACCGCAGGCAGCTGTCCGGCTTCGGTGTGCGATTTGGGCCGAGCCATGTCTATCTGGCGCCGATGCTGAAGCCGCGGCCGACCGGCTTGCGCGTGCTGCTGGGCGCCGTCGCCGCCGGACGGCCGCTGCCGGCCGCCCTGCCCGCCCCGGCCCGGATCTCGGTGCCTGTCGAAGAGGGCCAGGACGCCGCGGCGCTGGACCTGGCCGGCTTCGTGCCCTGCGGCCCGCGGCGGATCCGTCTCGACCGCATCGACGCGCTGCGCGACGCCGCCGAATCGCGCCGCCGCCAGGGCGGGCTGACCGCCGACCCGGCGCTGGCGCCGATCGTCGGCTGCACCGTCGCCGAAATCCCGGCTATCCTGCAGGCGGCCGGGTATCGGCCGACCCAGGATGACGAGGGACGCGTGACCTATGTTCCGGTGAAGACCCGGCGGCCGCAGGCGCCGCGACCGGCCGCTGCCAGCGCCGACAGCCCCTTCGCCAAGCTCGCCCTTCTGCGTCGCAATGGCTGAGCGCGAGGAGGCCGAGCGGCCGCGGCTGGACAAGTGGCTGTGGCAGGCGCGCTTCTTCAAGACCCGCAGCCTGGCGGCCAAGGTCTGCGCCGGCGGCGGCATCCGCATCGACGGTGTGCCGACCCAGAAGGCGCATGCGGCAATCCGCCCCGGCCAGGTGCTGACCTTCATCCAGGGCCGGCACATCCGGGTGATCGAGATCGTGTCCCTGGCCGAGCGCCGCGGGCCGGCCAGCGAGGCGCAGACACTGTACCGCGACCTGCAGCCGCCGACGCCGGAGGCCGCTCTGCCCCCGTCCGGCGGCCCGCGCCCGACCGGCCGCGACCGCCGGGCCCTTCCGCCGAAGGGCGGCAGCGACTAGATCTTGGCGATGCTGGACCACATTCTCGACTGGGCCCGCGGCGGCGCCGCCCGGCCGATCCCCGACGACCCCACGCTGCGCCGTGCCGTCGCCGCGCTGCTGATGGAAGCCGCCCGGGTCGATGATTCGCTGGACGAGCCGGAGCGCGAGCGCATCCAGACGCTGCTGGCCTGGCGCTTCCGGCTGGGCCCGTTCGAGGCGGCGCAGCTGGGCACCGATGCCGAGCGGGCCAGCGACGGCGCCGTCTCCTGGCACGCCTTGACCCACACCATCCGCCAGCATTGCGACGAGCCGGCGCGCATCCGCATTGTGGAAATGCTGTGGGATGTGATCCTTGCCGATGGTAAAGTCGACGACCTCGAAGCCAATCTGATGCGGCGAGTCGCGGCGCTTCTATTCGTCTCGGACGCGGATAGCGGCGCTGCCCGCCGCCGTGTGCTTGCCCGCAACGGCGCCCCGGCGGCCGCCAATGGAGACCCGGAGTAAACTAAGTATGGCCTATGTGGTGGGTGAAGCTTGCATCAAGTGCAAGTATACGGATTGCGTCGAAGTCTGCCCCGTGGATTGCTTCTACGAGGGCGAAAACATGCTGGTCATCCACCCGGACGAGTGTATCGACTGCGGCGTGTGTGAGCCGGAATGCCCGGCCGAGGCGATCAAGCCGGATACCGAGGCTGATGCCGCGGAGAAATGGGGCGAGCTGAACCGCGAATACTCCACGATCTGGCCGAACATCACCCGCAAGAAGGACGCTCCTGCCGACGCCGACGCTTGGAAGGAAGTCGAGAACAAATTTGCCGAGCATTTCAGCGCGACTCCGGGCGAAGGCAATTGACGATTCGCCGAGTCCGCCGGCCTGCATTGCAAAAAAAGCGTCATGTCGGAGCGGGCTCGGCCTTCATATCGGAAGCGCAACGTATTATAGTACGCGTCACATTCCCGGTGCTGACGACCACTTCCGACCTTCCAAATGCGGGCCGGAATCGATTTCTGCGTCCCTGTTTCGGTGCGGAGGTCACATTCGGTCAGCGGCGCGGCGAAGCGCGAGGCGGCGGCCGTTTACGGCCAACGCCACTGGGTCCGACCACAGAGGGTGACTCCATTGGCAGACATGGCTCAGGAACTTGAGTACGACGTCGGCGACTACGTTGTGTACCCGGCGCATGGCGTCGGCCGCATCGAGGCGCTGGAGACGCACAGCATCAGCGGCATGACCGTGCAGCTGTATGCCATCAGCTTCGAGAAGGAGCGGATGACGCTCAAGGTTCCTGTCGGCAAGGCCAAGAAGTCCGGGCTGCGCAAGCTGTCGTCGAAGGACCGGATCAAGACCGCGCTGGAGACCCTGACCGGCCGCAGCCGCGTGCGCCGCACGATGTGGAGCCGCCGGGCCCAGGAATACGAGGCCAAGATCAACTCCGGCGACCCGGTGTCGATCGCCGAGGTGGTGCGCGACCTGCACCGCGCCACCGACCAGCCGGAGCAGTCGTACAGCGAGCGCCAGATCTACCAGGCGGCGCTGGAGCGGCTGGCGCGCGAATTGGCCGCGGTCGAGAAGATCGACGAGGTCAAGGCCACCCAGAAGCTGGAACAGGTGCTGAAGAAGGCGGCCTGAGCCCGCTCTCTGCGCATACTGAAAAAGGCGGCCTTCGGGCCGCCTTTTCCATGTCCGGCGTCCGGCGCCGGCCGAAGGGGCTGGCTTCATCGGGGCGAGCCGCTAAAATGCAATACAGATGACAGATCCCATCCTTTCCGCGTGACCCGCGACACCGAGAAATTCGCCCGGCTCGGCCGCCCGAGGCGGATCTGGGCCGTCGGCGCCGTGCATGGCGAGGTCGACCGCCTGACCGTGCTGCACGACCATGTCGCCGCCCGGTTCCAGCCCGGCGACCGGCTGGTCTATCTCGGCAACCTGATCGGCCGGTCCGACCGGCTGTACGCGCTGATCGACGAAGTGCTGTCGATGCGGCGGGTCCTGATCGCCCGCCCCTTCGTGCTGGCCGAGGACGTCGTCTTCCTGCGCGGGGCGCAGGAGGAGATGTGGCAGAAGATGCTGCAGCTGCAATTCGCGCCGAACCCGCAGGACGTGCTGCGCTGGATGCTGGCGCAGGGCGTCGAGGGCACGCTGCGCGCCTATGGCGGCCGGCCCGAGGAGGGCATGGCCGCGGCGCGCGAAGGCGCCGTCCGGCTGACCCGCTGGACCAACGGGCTGCGCGAAGCGATCCGCGCCGCCCCCGGCCACAACGCGCTCTATGCCGCGCTGCGCCGGGCCGCCTTCACCGAGCCCCGCCTCACCGAGGATGACGGCATCCTGTTCGTCAGCGCCGGCATCGACCCGAGCCGGCCGCTCGCCGCCCAGGGCGACGCCTTCTGGTGGTCGGCCGCGGGCTTCGCCGGGCTGACCGAGCCCTATGGCGGCTTCCGCCGCCTGATCCGCGGCCACGACCCGGTGGGCGGCGGGCTGCAGCTCGAGGACATGGCGGTGACGCTCGATTCCGGCTGCGGCCGCGGCGGCCGCCTGGCCTGCGGCCTGTTCGAGCCGGACGGGACCCTGGCCGAGATCGTGGAAGCCTGAAAGCCCACCCTCCCGCGTAACAAACCGCCCCGGTCCGGCGAACCATTGGACGAAGGGACAAGCTCCCGCCCGGCGAGGGAACGACGCCATGCGGGAGGGTGTTCGTCTAATCGAGGTCGCGGGACGGATCCGCGGCATCGTTCGGCCGAAGAGGGGGCGTCCATGCCGCATCTCGACGATCCCGAGACCCAGCGCGCCAACCTGAAGTTCATCAAGGCGTCGATGAGCGAGCCGCTGCTGTCGCGCGAGACCGAGTTCGAGCTCGCGAAGCGCTGGCGCCAGGATCATGACGAACCGTCGCTGCACGCCCTGGTCCGGGCCTATACCCGCCTGGTCATCGCCACCGCGTCGCGCTTCCGCAACTACGGGCTGCCGATCGGCGACCTGGTGCAGGAGGGCAATGTCGGGCTGATGCAGGCCGCCGCCCGGTTCGAGCACGACCGCGAGGTCCGGTTCTCGACCTATGCCGCCTGGTGGATCCGCTCGGCGATGCAGGACTATGTGCTGCGCAACTGGTCGATCGTCCGCACCGGCACCACCGCGGCGCAGAAATCGCTGTTCTTCAACCTGCGGCGGCTGCGCGCCAAGATCGAGAATGCCGGCGGCCAGTCCGGGCTGACCCAGGCCGGCCGCGCCTGGATCGCCACCGAGTTGCGGGTCGACGTCGCCGATGTCGAGCAGATGGAGATGCGCCTCTCGGCTTCCGACCAGTCGCTCAACGCCCCAATCTCCGAGGAGGGCGAGGATGACTGGCAGGGCCTGCTGGCCGACACCCGCCCCTCGCCCGAGGAGGTGGTAATCGGCATGCGCGACAACGTCACCCGCTCGCGCTGGCTGGCCGAGGCGATCGGCGCCCTGAGCCCGCGCGAACAGACCATCATCCGCCAGCGCCGGCTGCGCGACAGCGGCGCCACGCTGGAGGAGCTGGGTCGCCAGCTCGGCGTCAGCAAGGAGCGGGTGCGCCAGCTGGAGCACCGGGCGCTGACCAAGCTGCGCGCCTCGATCTCCCGCCGCGTTGCCCAGCCGGAGGAGCTGTTTCTGGAGGAATAGCGCCCGACGCCGTCACTCCATGATCAGCTTGACCCTCGTCCCCCGCGGCGGAAGCGCATTCCCGGGCACGTCGTTCAGCAGCCTGAATCAGGCTTCCGCCGCCTCGCCCCGCATCCGCGCGACCAGCCCGGCGACGGTGTCCCGGCGCCGCACGGGCACGACCGCCAGCCGGAGGGGCCGCACCGCCGCAGCCTCGGCCGCGCCGATCCGGCGGAAGCTCCCGACGGCGCGGCGCATTGCGGCTGCGACCGGGCTGCCGGTCCTGGTCAGCACCAGGAAACGGTCGCGCCGTTCGGCCGATGTCTCGATCACCGCCAGGACCGCTTCCCAGGCCTCCGAGGCGCCGGGCGGCCGGGCCAGGCCCCAGGCCGCCGCGAAACCCCCGAGATCGCCGGCCTCGACGTCCCGCACTCCGCCCATCGCCGCGCCCCACTGATCGAGAGCCGCCCGGGCCGGCAGCATCTCCGGCTGCACCGACTGGTCGAAGACGATGACCGAATCGTCCGGCCCCGACCCCAGGACGCTGCGCCGCCGATGGCTCAGCAGGACGCCCGGCGGAGCCTCCCAGCGGAACCGGGCGGCGGGATCGATCACCGCCCGGCCGCGGAACGCGATCTGGCCCGGCCCCTCGCCCCAGGGCAGGCCTTCGACGGCGTCGAGCCAGGCCGCCTCCCCCGTCTCGCCGCGCGGCAGTGCCGCCACCAGGGCCCGCGCCGCGGCAAGGCGATCCGGGATCTCCGGATGGTCGCCGCCATTCGCGACGGCCAAGGCGAGCTCCGGCCGGCCCGCCAGCGCGGCGTCGAGGCGATGCCAGGCGTCGAGCCGGGCCAGGAAGGCCACGGCCGCAGCGGGATCATAGCCGGCCCGGGCCATGCCCGAGATGCCGATGCGGTCGGCCTCCAGCTCCTGTGCCCGGTCGAACGCCGCCCGGGCCGGGGCACCGGCCATGCCGGCCGGCCGCCCCGCCCGCTGCCCGGCATGGCCGGCGACGACGTGTCCGACCTCATGGGCCAGGACCGAGGCGAGCTCGGCCTCGCTGCGGGCCAGGGCCAGCAGGCCGCGCGTCACCATGGTGCGGCCGTCGGGCTGGGCCGCGGCGTTGACCCGGTCCGAATCGAGCAGGGTGACCGAGACCCGCATCGCGTCGCCGGCCTCGGCGTCGACGATGCGCTGGCCGATGTCGGCAACCCGATCCTGCAGGGCCGGCGCCCGGAAGCGGCCGCCGAATGCGTCCAGCGCCTCGTCCTCGACCATTTCGGCGGCAACGATGCGGGGAGCGGCCGGCAGCAGCGACGCTGCCATCACCGTCAGCAGCAGGTCCCGGCGTGCGAGCCGCATCTCAAGCCCTCGAATCGTTCCACCAGACCATCACTCGACGACCAGCTTGACCCGACTTCCGGGCGAAACGCTGTCACCCGCGACGTCGTTCAGCAGCCGGAACTGCGCCTCCGCCGCCTCGACCCGCATCCGGCCGACGAGACCGGCCACGGTGTCGCCCGGCCGCACCGGGACGACGGCGAGGCGGCGGGGCCGCACTGCGGCCGCCTCGGCCGCGCCGATCCGGCGGAAGCTCTCGACCGCGCCGCGCATGAGGGCGGCAGCGGGGCTGCCGGCCCGGGTCAGGATGTTGAAGCGGTCGCGCCGCTCCGCCGTGGTCTCGATCACCACCAGCAGCGCCTCCCACCGGTCGGGACCGACCGCGACCCCGGCGACGCCCCACGCGGCCGGGAAGCCGCCGAGATCGCCGGTCCCGACGCTTTGCACCCCGCCCGCCCGGCGGCCCCAGACCCGCTCCAGGAACAGCCGCGCTTCCAGCGCCCGCGGCTGCGACAGGTGGTCGAACAGGATCAGCGACTCATCCGGGCCGATGCCCATCACCCGCTGGCGCTGGCGCAGCAGGGCCACGCCCGGCGGCGCGTCCCAGCGGAAGCCGGCGGCGGGGTCGATCACCACCTGGCCGCGGATCGGGACCTGGCCTGCCCCCTCGCCCCAAGGCAGGCCGTCGACGGCGTCGAGCCAAGCCTCCTCCCCGGTCTCGCCCGGCGGCAGCGCCTCGGCCTGGGCCCGGGCCGCCGCGATCCGCTCCGCCGTCTCCGGATGGTCGCCGCCGCTGATCGCCGCCGTCGCCAGCTCCGGCCGGCCGGACAGGGACGCGGCCAGGCGCTGGGCGGCGCCGAGCCGGGCCAGGAAGGCGGGCGCCGCCGCAGGGTCGAAGCCGGCCCGCGCCAGGGCCGCGATGCCGATCCGGTCGGCCTCCTGCTCCTGCGCCCGGTCGAATTCCGCCTCGGCCTGGACCTCGGCCAGCCCGGCGATCGCCGGGTCGACCGGCGGACGCGCCGCGCGCGATCTGGCGTGGCCGGCAACGACATGCCCGATCTCATGCGCCAGCACCGAGGCCAGCTCGGCCTCGCTGCGCGCCAGGGCCAGCAGGCCGCGGGTGACCAGCAGGCGGCCATCCGGCAGCGCCGCGGCATTGACCTGGTCGGAATCGAGCAGCTCGACCGTCACCTTCAGGCGCCCGCCGGTCTCGGCATCCGCCACATTCCGGGCGATGCGGGCGACATGGTCGCGCAGCGCCGGGGCACGGTAGGGACCGCCGAAGGCCGCCCGGATCTCCCGCGCCTCTGGTGTGTCGGCGCGGGCGAGATGCGGCAGCAAAGGCGCAGCCATCAGGCCCAGCAGCAGGTCGCGACGAATCATCAATCCAGCCTCTCGATCTGTTCCATCCGGACCAGGGCGATGCGCGGCCCGCCCGACCAGTCGAGCCAGCCGCGCACCCGGATGCGCCGGCCCTGCAGCGCCGTCAGGTCCTGTCCGGACGCCGCCAGCGCGCTCACCAGCGCCGGCTCCGCCGTCACGGTGAAATCCTGCCGCTGGTCGGTACCGAAATTGAGATAGGCGCGGCCGCGCACCAGCGCCGCCCGCTGCACCTGGCCCTCGACGATCTGGAAGCGGTCGATCTCGCCGCGGCCGAGCGTATCCGCCGATCGCACGGCGAGGCCGGGATCGCCCCACAGGCCGCGGCCGGCGGCACGGGCCTCGGCCTCCACCGCCAGCAGCGCGGCCAGCACCGCCGCGGGATCGGCGCCGCCGGCATCGACCCGGGCCAAGCCGCGGCCCAGCAGCGCCGCCTGGACCCAGGCACCGTCCTCGCGCTGCAGCTGGGCCGGCACCCGGCCATGGCGGTCGGGCGGCGCCAGCCGGGCCGGGCGGACCGATCGGCCCTGCAGCAGCTCGACGATGGCCGCCCGGGCGAAATCGCGCCAGCGGCCGGCCGGGATGTCGAGCGCGCTCAGCCGCACCACCGTGCCGTCGGCCAGGGCGACGGTGCGGCCGTCGGGCACGGATTCGACCGCAACCGGCGGACCGTAGTCGAGCCCGTCCGCCGCCTGGGCCCGGGCGTGGCCGACGGTGCAGAGCAGGATCAGGAGCAGCAGGACGCGGCGCATCGGTGCAGCATAGGCGGATTCGGCTGCGCTCTCGCACCGCAGAGCCTCGCTTCGATCGGCTTTTTGCAAAGCGCCGCCGACCCCTTAGAGTGGAGGGCGAGACTCAGCCCGACAGCGAGACCCATGCCGCGCGACCTGATCTTCCCGACCATCGAGCCCTTCGCCACCGGCCTGCTGCCGGTCGACGACCTGCACAGCATCTACTGGGAGCAGTGCGGCAAGCCGGACGGCGTGCCGGTGGTGTTTCTGCATGGCGGCCCCGGCGCCGGCGCCTCGCCGACCCATCGCCGCTTCTTCGACCCCGGCTTCTACCGCATCATCATCTTCGACCAGCGCGGCGCCGGCCGGTCCCGCCCCCTGGGCGAGACCCGGCAGAACACCACGGAGCACCTGGTCGGCGACATGGAGCAGCTGCGCCGCATGCTGGGCATCGAGCGCTGGCATGTCTTCGGCGGCTCCTGGGGCTCGACCCTGGCGCTGTCCTACGCCCAGGCGCATCCGCAGCGCTGCCGGTCGCTGACCCTGCGCGGCATCTTCCTGATGCGGCCGCAGGAGATCGACTGGTTCTTCCACGGCATGGGCACCTTCTTCCCGGAGGCGCACCGCAGCTTCGTCGAGTTCCTGCCGCCGGCCGAGCGCGGCGACCTGACCCGCGCCTATCACCGCCGGCTGACCGACCCCGACCCGGCGGTGCACCTGCCCGCCGCCCGGGCCTGGAGCATCTATGAGGGCTCCTGCTCCACCCTGCTGCCGAACCCGGAGATCGTCGCCTCGGCCGGCGAGGACGCGCATGCGCTGGGCCTGGCCCGGATCGAGGCGCATTACTTCCTGAACAACCTGTTCACCCCGCCGGACCGGCTGCTGCGCGACATCGACCGCATCCGCCACATCCCGGCGGCCATCGTGCAGGGCCGCTACGACACGGTGTGCCCGATCACGACGGCGGACGAGCTGCACCGCGCCTGGCCGGAGGCGACCTATGTGGTGGTGCCGGACGCCGGCCATTCGGCAATGGAGCCCGGCATCCGCACCGCCCTGGTCGAGACCATGGAGCGGCTGAAGGCGTTAAGCTGACCGGCCGTTCGGTCAATCCGCCAGCCCGCCACCGCGGGCGTGGCGGACCAGGCGCACCAGCTCCTTCCGCGCCGTGTCGGCGTCAGTCACCGGCGCCGCGAAGGCCAGCCGGGCGACGGCGGGACCGAGGCGCAGATCGGCGCCGTCGGCATCGATCCCGGTCATCCGCCAGCCGCTGCCGCTGCGGCCGAGCAGCGCCTGGGCGTAGAGGTCGATGGCATCGGCGTGGTCGCCGTTCATATGGCCGATGATGCCCGGCTCGGCCGCGGTCAGCGCCGGCGGCGGGTCGATCAGCAGATCCTCTGCGTCGAAGCGGTGGATGGCGCCGAAGCCGGCGATCATGTGGCCGCGCGCGACCCGCACCCGCCACAGGCTGAAATCCGGGAAACCGGCATAGCCGGCCGCATCCGGATGCCGCGCCAGATAGCGGGCGCGCAGCGCCGGATCGTCCGCCGGCTCGGCCCGGCCGGAGACGGTCAGGCGCGGCCCGGTCAGCGGCTGGTCGAATCCGGCCGTGCCGTCGAACAGCAGCGCCGCCCGGGAGTCGCGCTCGAGGTTGCCGGTGTGCTCCGCCAGCCGTGAGATCAGCAGCAGCGGCTGCCCGGCGGGGTCGGTCGCGACCAGCACCAGCGAGGCGTAGGGGCCGCCTTCGGCGTCCAGCGTCGCCAGGGCGGCGCGGTCCAGGCCGCGCAGCAGGATCCTGGCCCGTTCGGCCGGGGCGAGCTCTGATATCGTCATCGCGCCGCTACCTCCCTGGTTTTCCTGGGGATTACCTCGTCCGAGTGACAATTTGGCCGCGAATACGCCATATTGGGCGTCCAGCGTCCCCGGCAATGCAAATGTGCCCGCCGGGGGCGGGTTGGTGAGAGTGGAGGGGGGCCATGGCCCAGACCATCGCGCTGGTCGACGACGATCGCAACATCCTGACATCGGTCGCGATGTCGCTGGAGTCGGAGGGTTACGAGGTGCGCACCTTCTCCGACGGCGACGAAGCGCTGCGCGGGCTGGCGCAGAAGCCGGTCGACCTGGCCGTGCTCGACATCAAGATGCCGCGCATGGACGGGATGGAGCTGTTGGGCCGGCTGCGCAAGACCACCAACATGCCGGTGATCTTCCTGACCTCGAAGGACGACGAGGTCGACGAGCTGCTCGGCCTGCGCATGGGCGCCGACGACTACATCAAGAAGCCGTTCTCGCAGCGCCTGCTGATCGAGCGCATCCGGGCCCTGCTGCGGCGCGAGCAGCTGGCGACCGACACCACCCCGGCCGACCCCGCCGCCGTGGTGGCCCGCGGCGACCTGACGCTGGACGGCAACCGCCACGCCTGCCTGTGGCGCGGCGAGACCATCGACCTGACCGTCACCGAGTTCCTGCTGGTCAAGGCGCTGGCGATCCGCCCCGGCCACGTCAAGAGCCGCGACCAGCTGATGGACGCGGCCTATGGCGAGCACATCTATGTCGACGACCGCACCATCGACAGCCACATCAAGCGCATCCGCAAGAAGTTCAAGGCGATCGACACCGAGTTCGGCCATATCGAGACGCTGTACGGCGTCGGCTACCGCTACAAGGAGGCTTGAGCGGACCGGCGGCCGTCCCCTTCTCCGGTCGTGATCCGGAGCCGACCGCCGCGTGATGCCATGACGGCCCCCCCATGACGGTCACGTTGAGAGCCTCCCGCGGCCCCGCGCCGCGCCTCGGCGAGCCGGCCGAGGCCAGCCCCGACGCGATCGGCGCCGCCCCCGAGGCCGCTGCGCCGGAGCCGGCTGCCGAGCCGATCACCGCGACCCCGGTCGGCGGCCGCGCCGTCGACGCGCCGGTCGCGCGCCTGCGCCGCCGCTTCTTCTCCAAGCTCACCGCCCGCGTCCTGGCCGTCAACATGATGGCCCTGATGATGCTGGTCGGCGGCATGCTGTACCTGTCGTCCTACCAGGAGCGGCTGATCGAGAACGAGCTGTCCTCGCTCGACGCCGAGGCCACGATCCTGGCCGCCAACCTGGCCGAGGCGGCGGTGGTCGGCGGCGTTGACACGCAGCAGTCGCTGGACCCGGACAATGCCCGCCAGATCGTGCGCCGGGTGTACCAGACCAACGACACCCGGGCCCGGCTGTTCGGCGCCGACGGCAAGCTGGTGGCCGACAGCCGGATGCTGGGCCAGCCCGGCGGCATCATCGAGGTGCGGCCGCTGCTGGCGCCGCAGGCCAAGGGCTGGTTCCGCGGCATCTGGGACGCGATCTACGACTGGTCGACCGAATTCGCCGGGCCGCGCAAGCGCTGGCCGACCTATGTCGAGCGCCAGGACCAGCAGGCCAACGACTATGCCAGCGCCCGCGCCGCGCTGAGCGGCGGCGTCGGCCGCCAGATCTGGACCCGCGAGGACGGCAAGCTGATGCTGGGCGTCGCGGTGCCGGTGCAGCGCGTACGGCTGGTGCTGGGCGCCGTGCTGATGACCCGCGAGGGCGTCAACATCGAGGGCAACCTGCAGACGGTGCGCGAGGAGATCCTGAAGGTCTTCGCCATCGCGCTGGGCGTCACCATCATCCTGTCGCTGTACCTGGCCGGCACCATCACCCGGCCGATCCGCCGGCTGGCCCGGGCGGCGGAGCGGGTGCAGCAGGGCCGCGGCCGCAAGATCGAGATCCCGGACATGAGCGGCCGGCGCGACGAGATCGGCGAGCTGGCTTCGGCGCTCAGGGCCATGACCGCGGCGCTGTGGACCCGGATCGACGCGATCGAGCGCTTCGCCGCCGACGTCTCGCACGAGATCAAGAACCCGCTGACCTCGCTGCGCAGCGCGGTCGAGACCACCGCCCGGGTCACCGACCCGGCGCAGCAGCGCCGGCTGATGGCCATCATCCTGGAGGATGTGCAGCGCCTGGACCGGCTGATCACCGACATCTCCGACGCCTCGCGTCTCGATGCCGAGCTGTCGCGGGCCGAGACCGGGACGGTCGACATCGGTCGCATGATCGGCATGCTGACCGAGCTGTACAAGGCCACGCTGGAGGACACCGGCCTCAAGATCAGCCTGAGCCTGCCGCCCGGCTCGGCCCTGACCGTGCCCGGCATCGAGGACCGGCTGGTGCAGGTGTTCCGCAACCTGATCACCAACGCGATCTCGTTCTCGCCGCCCGACGGCGCCATCACCCTGCGCGCCCGGCGCGAAGGCGCCTGGGTGATCGCCACCATCGAGGATGACGGCCCCGGCATCCCGGCCGGCAAGCTTGAAGCGATCTTCGACCGGTTCTACACCGAGCGCCCGGCCGGGGAAAAATTCGGCACCCATTCCGGCCTGGGGCTCAGCATCTCCAAGCAGATCATCACCGCCCATCGCGGCCAGATCTTCGCCGAGAACCGCGACGGGCGCCCCGGCGCCCGCTTCACGGTGAAGATCCCCGCGAAATGACGGCGCACATTCACGGCATTCCGTATCGAAGGGGGAACCTCATGACATCGTGCCTGCGCGGGCTGCTGCTCGGCAGCGTCTTCATCCTGGCCGCGGCGCCGGCCTTCGCCCAGACGCCGGCCGCCGTTCCGGCCCCTCCGGCGCCGCCGGCGGTGCTGGAGGAGATGGACGCGCTGTCCTTCGTCACCTGGGCCAGCGCCTCGGTCCGCGACGCCCCGAACGGCACCGCCGAGCTGAAGGAGACCCTGCCCTTCGGGTCGCAGGTCATCGTCACCGGCCGGCTGGCCGTCGGCGGCTGGGTGCGGGTGCAGACCCCGAACACGCCGGTCGGCTACATGTGGGCGCAGACCCTGGCGCCGATGCGCATCGCCATGCCGGGCGCCGCCGCGGAGGGCACGCCCGGCGTCGTGGCCCCGGCCGACGATTCCGCCGACGACACCGTCGGCACCGCGACGCCGCTCGGCACCGTCGGCGGCTCGCCGCTGGCCGCCGAGGGCCGGGTCTCGAACAGCGACCAGACCGACGTCTATGCCATCACGACCGACGGCTGGACCAATCTGAGCGTCGACCTCACCGGCATGACCGGCGACGCCGATATCGAGCTGCGCGACGGCGACGGCGGCACCCTCGGCTCCTCGGCCGCCGGCGGCTCCGACGACGAGCACATCGCCGCGGTGCTCAAGGCCGGCACCTACTATCTCGTCATCACCAGCTATGGCGACGACACGCCGTACCGCCTCTCCGTCTCCGGCACGCCGGGCGAGGAGCCGCCGGCGGATTCGGCCGGGTCCAGCCAATCCGACGCCCGCGACCTGGGCGACGTCACCGGCACCAGCGCCGAGGCCAGCGACTGGGTCGGCCCGGCCGATGCCAGCGACTACTACGCCTTCAAGATCAGCGAGCGGCAGGCCGTCACCATCGGCCTGGCCGGGATGTCGGCCGATGCCGACATCAACCTGGAGGGCGCCGACGGCAGCAACCTGCTGAGCGGGACCAACACCGACACCGATGCCGAGGCGCTGACCGCGACGCTCGACGCCGGCACCTACTATCTGAACGTCTATCCGGCCGGCAGCGAGGCCACCGAGTACCGGGTGACCGTGGCCGGCGCGCCCGCTGCCCCGCCGCCGCCGGACCACGCCGGCAACACCCCGGAGGAGGCCGGCACGATCGAGCGCGTCGGGCCGCAGGCCGTCACGATCAAGGACTGGGTCGGCTTCACCGACCGCGACGACTATTGGCGCTTCACCCTGGTCAACCGCGCCGACGTCACCATCGGCCTGACCATGGACCAGGGCGACGCCGACATCGACCTGCTGCGCGCCTCGGACCAGGAGAGCCTGATCAGCGGCGCGGAATCCGGCACCGATCCGGAGGAGCTGCAGCTGCGGCTGGACCCCGGCACCTATCTGCTGCGGGTCTACTCCTACCAGGGCGACACGCCCTACACGCTGGAGGCCAAGGCGGTGCCGGCGAAATAACGCGTCTTCTTGTCTGATGATTTGCCGTTGCGATTGACAGGGACCAGGGGTGCCGTCCACCTTCCCACCCGCGATGGCGACGATCCATGCGACCTGCGTCGCAGTCGACGGCCGCGGCGTGCTGCTGCGCGGGCCGTCGGGCAGCGGCAAATCCGACCTGGCCCTCCGGCTGATCGATGCCGGGGGGCGCTTGGTCGCCGACGACCAGGTGCAGCTCTCGCTCGAGGGCGGCGTCGTCGTGGCGCGCCCGCCTGCCGTCCTGGCCGGGCTGATCGAGGCCCGCGGCTTCGGGCCGATCCCGGTGCCGTTCGAGCCGGCCGCCCCGGTGCTGCTGGTCGCCGACCTGAAGCCGACCGAGGCGATCGAGCGGCTGCCGGAGCCGGCGATCTGCGCCTATCTCGGCATCCGCCTGCCGCTGGTCTCGGTGGCGCCCTTCGAGGCCTCGGCGCCGGTCAAGCTGCGCCTGGCCCTGGCCGCGCTGGCCCTGCCCGAACACCGTCTCGCCCGATGACCGACATTCCTCAACCGCCGCCCGGTGCGCGTCATCGTCTGGTGCTGGTGTCCGGCCTGTCCGGCGCCGGCCATTCCACTACGCTGAAGACCCTCGAGGATCTCGGCCACGAGGCGATCGACAACCTGCCGATCGCGCTGCTCGGCCCGCTGGTCGATCACTCCGAGGGCCGGCCGATGGCGGTGACCATCGACACCCGCACCCGCGGCTTCTCGGTCGAGGCGCTGGAGGCCGAGATCGCGGCCCTGCGCGCCCGCGGCGACGTCGATGTCCGGCTGCTGTTCGTCGACGCCGACGACGAGGTGCTGCAGCGCCGCTTCATCGAGACCCGGCGCCGCCACCCGCTGGCGATCGACCGGCCGGTGGCGGACGGCATCCGGCGCGAGCGGCTGGAGCTGTATCCGCTGCGCCCCCTGGCCGACGTCGTGGTCGACACCTCGCTGACCAACCCGCAGGACCTGCGGCGCCTGATCGAGGGGCATTTCGGCCTCGACACCGCGCCCGGCCTGTATGTCACGGTGATGTCGTTCTCGTTCAAGCGCGGCCTGCCGCGCGAGGCCGACCTGGTGTTCGATGTCCGCTTCCTCGACAACCCGCACTGGGTGCCGGACCTGCGGCCGCAGACCGGGCAGGACCCGGCGGTGCAGGCGATGATCCGGCGCGACGCCCAGTTCGACCCGTTCATGACCTCGCTGTTCGGCCTGCTCGAACCGCTGCTGCCGCGCTACAACCGCGAGGGCAAGAGCTATCTCACCATCGCCGTCGGCTGCACCGGCGGCAAACATCGATCGGTGTTCGTGGCGGAGACGCTGGCGGCCTGGCTGGACGGCCAGGGCACCCGCCGCGGCCTGGTCCATCGCGACATGCCGACGTAAGGGCTGACAGGAAGGCAACCGGAACGACATGACCACCCACCCGATGATCGGCATGGTCCTCGTGACCCATGGTCGCCTCGCCGACGAGTTCGTCGCGGCGATGGAGCATGTGGTGGGCGCCCAGCCCCAGGTCGCCACGGTCTGCATCGGGCCCGAGGACGACATGGAGCAGCGCCGGGCCGAGATCATGGACAAGGTGTCCGCGGTCGATGGCGGTCGCGGCGTGGTGCTGCTGACCGACATGTTCGGCGGCACGCCGTCGAACCTGGCGATCTCGATCCTCGATCGCGCCAATGTCGAGGTGATCGCCGGTATCAACCTGCCGATGCTGATCAAGCTGGCCTCCGTGCGCAAGACCGACACCCTGACCGACGCCGTGACCGCGGCGCGCGAGGCCGGCCAGAAATACATCAGCGTGGCCTCGGCCCTGCTGAAGCCGGAAAAGCGGAAATGAGCGGCCCGGTATCGCCGGACGCTGCCATGGACCGGCTGACGCGCACCGTCACCATCCGCAACCAGCGCGGGCTGCACGCCCGGGCGGCGGCGAAGTTCGTCAAGCTGGTCGCCGAGTTCGACGCCGAGGTCTGGGTCGAGCGCAACGGCACCGAGGTCGGCGGCCAGTCGATCATGGGGCTGATGATGCTGGCGGCCGGCCCCGGCACCGACATCGCCATCGCCGCGGCCGGGCGGCAGGGGGCCGAGGCCCTGGCCGCGCTCGTCTCCCTGGTCGAGCGCGGCTTCGACGAGGACTGATCCCATGGCGACCCGGATCGCCGACTTTCCCGCACCGGCGCCCAGCCGGGAGATCGTGCTGAGCGGCCTCGCCGTCTCCGGCGGCGTCGCAATCGGCCCGGCCCATCTGATCGAGAGCGGCGTCGAGCAGGTGCCGGAATACCGGCTGGAGGAGTCCGACCTGGCCGGCGAGCGCGAGCGCTTCGCCGAGGCGCTGGCCAAGTCGCGGCGCCAGATCAAGAAGCTGAAGGCCAAGGCCCAGGCGCTGCCGGAGCAGGCGGCCGAGGATATCGGCTACCTGCTGGACGCCCATGCCGCTATCCTGTCCGGCTCGCGTCTGCTGCGCGGGGTCGAGACCCGGATCGCCGAGGAGCGGGTCAACGCCGAATATGCGGTGCAGTCGGAGATCGGGTCGATCGCCGCCCAGTTCGCGGCGATGGACGACAGCTACCTGGCCGGCCGCATCGACGACATCCGCGAGGTCGGGTCCCGGCTGATCCGCAATCTGACCAAGCGCCAGTTCCAGGCCTTGGCCGGCCTGCCCGAGGGCAGCATCATCCTGGCCGAGGAGATCACCCCGGCCGACACCGCGCTGATGGATCCGCGCCGGGTGATGGGCTTCGCCGCCGCCCTCGGCGGCGCCCAGGGCCACACCGCGGTGATGGCGCGGTCGCTCGGCCTGCCGGCGGTGCTGGGCGTGCCGGGCCTGCTGGCCGGGGTCCGCGCCGGCCAGACCGTGATCGTCGACGGCACCACCGGCCAGGTGATCATCGACCCGACGCAGGAGACCCTGTCCGCCTACCGCATCCGGCGCGACCTGGCCCGGGCCGACCGCAAGCAGCTGGAGGCCCTGATCGGCCTGCCGTCGCGCAGCCGGGACGGCGTCGACATCACCCTGTCGACCAATGTCGAGCTGCCGCGCGACGTGCAGATGTCGACCGAGATGAACGCCGCCGGCGTCGGCCTGCTGCGCACCGAGTTCATGTTCATGAACCGGGACGATCTGCCCGGCGAGGAGGAGCAGTATTCGGTCCTGCGCGGCATGGTCGAAGGCATGGCCGGCAAGCCGGTGACGATCCGCACCCTCGACCTCGGCGGCGACAAGATCGCCTCGGCCCTCGGCGGCCGCTTCGCCGAGAGCGCCAACCCGTCGCTGGGCCTGCGCGCCATCCGGCTGTCGCTGAAGGAGCCGAAGCTGCTGGAGGCGCAGCTGGCGGCGATCCTGCGGGCCGGCGCGCACGGGCCGATCCGGATTCTGCTGCCGATGATCACCACCATCGGTGAGATCCGAGCGGTCAAGGCGGCGCTGGACCGGACGATGCGGCGGCTGAAGCGGCGCCGGGTGCCGGTGCCGGCGGCGATGCCGCCCTTCGGGGTGATGATCGAGGTGCCGGGGGCGGCGCTGATCGCCGACGCCCTGGCGCGCGAGGTCGACTTCTTCGCCATCGGCACCAACGACCTGGTGATGTACACGCTGGCCGCCGACCGCGGCGACGAGGCCGTGTCCCATCTCTACGACCCGCTGCACACCGCGGTGCTGCGGCTGGTGCAGTTCACGGTCGAGGCGGCGCTGCGGGCCCGCATTCCGGTCAGCGCCTGCGGCGAGATCGCCGGCGACCCGCGCTTCACCGCCCTGCTGATCGGCCTCGGCATCCGCGACCTGTCGATGGCGCCGCTGCGGCTGCTGGAGGTCAAGCGCCGGATCCTGACTCTGGACAGCGTCGCCGCCGCCCGCCGCGCCCGGATGATGCTGGACCAGACCGATTCCGGCCGGATCGCCGCACTGCTCGACGACTTCAACGAGGGCGGGTAGAGGGCGGCCGATGAAGGTCCTGGTCACCGGCAGTTCGGGCCATCTCGGCGAGGCGCTGATCCGCAGCCTGCGGGACCGGGGGCACGAGGCTATCGGCCTCGACGTGCTGCCCGGGCTGTTCACCGACCGGGTCGGCTCGGTCGCCGATCGCGCCGTCGTGCGCCAGGCCATGGCCGGGGCCTGGGCAGTGCTGCACGCCGCCACGCTGCACAAGCCGCATGTCGCCACCCATGGCCGGCAGGACTTCGTCGACACCAACATCACCGGCACGCTGAACCTGCTGGAGGAGGCGACGGCCGCCGGCATCGGCGCCTTCGTCTTCACCAGCACCACCAGCGTGTTCGGCGACGCCCTGGTGCCGCCCGCCGGCGCCCCGGCCGCCTGGGTGACCGAGGCGATCGTGCCGGTGCCGAAGAGCATCTACGGCGTCACCAAGGCCGCGGCCGAGGATCTGTGCCAGCTGGCCCACCGCAGCCAGGGCCTGCCCTGCCTGGTCCTGCGCACCTCGCGCTTCTTCCCCGAGGCCGATGACGACGGCGCCAGGCGCGCGGCCTATGCCGACGACAACCTGAAGGCCAACGAATACCTGTTCCGGCGGGTCGACATCGAAGACGTGGTCGAGGCCCATCTGCTGGCGCTGGAGAAGACGCCGGCGATCGGCTTCGGCCGCTACATCGTCAGCGCCACCACACCGTTCCGGCCGGAGGACCTGGCGGAGCTGCGGCGCGACGCACCGGCCGTGGTGCGGCGGCGCGTCCCCGGCCACGAGGCCGAATATGCCCGCCGCGGCTGGCGGATGCTGCCGGGCATCGACCGGGTCTATGTCAACGACCGGGCCCGCGCCGAGCTGGGCTGGGCTGGCAGCCCCGCCACGACTTCCGGGCCGTGATCGACCGGCTGCAGGCGGGCGGCGGGCTGTGGAGCCCGCTGGTCCGGCTGGTCGGGTCGAAGGGCTATCACGCCGAGCGCTTCGCCGAAGAGCCCTATCCGGTGGGCTGACCGGGGGCCGAGTCCCAGCCGCAAACAACACGCATTCTCTGTATTGCAATAGATAATATTTTATACAAAACTCGTCGATGCCGACTCGTCGTGGGAAGAGAGGCATGCAAGGGATCGTTCATATCACGCCGGCAATCTGGCTCCGGAATGGAGAGCGGTCGCCGGTTTGCCTGGGCGATGCCGACGATCTCGCCGACTGGCTGGGGCGAACCTGCGCTTTGCTGATGCGGACCTCGGCCGTCGGGAACGGCCAGATCCTGGAGCTGGAAGAGGTGCTGGCCCGGGTCGAGGCGGTGATCGACGCCGGCGATCCGTATCTGCCGGCCGAGCTTCGCCGGGACATCGTGGCCACCGTCGCCCGGCTGAACCGGGTCACCACCGCCGTGCCCGACGACGACGGATCCGCCCTGGTGTCCTCTTCCCCGCCCGCGACGGGCAGGACCGACGCGACGCGGCAGCACGGCCGCCCGCAGCTGCGACTGCACGGAGTCACTGCGGCCGGGCGACGCGGGTCGTAGCCCCGGCTAGACCCGCACTGCCCGGGCCGAGGCCGCGGTCGCGACCAGCAGCGCCGCCACGATCCCGAGCGCGGCCGGCAGGCCGATATGATCGGCGATGAAGCCGATCGCCGCCGGGCCGACCAGGATGCCGCAATAGCCGAGGGTGGCGATGGTCGAGATCGCCATCCCGGGTGCCATGCCCGGCACCCGGCCGGCGGCGCTGAACAGCACCGGCACGACATTGGCGGCGCCGACTCCGACCAGGGCGAAGCCGATCAGCCCGGCCACCGGCCAGGGCGTCAGGATCGCCAGCAGGAAGCCGGCCGCCGCCAGGGCGGAGCCGAGCCGGACCACGGCCTCGCCGCCGAAGCGGCTGGTGATGCCGTCGCCCGCCAGCCGCATCACCGCCATCGCCACCGCGAACATGGCGTAGCCGAGCCCGGCCACGGCCGGGTCCTGGCCGCGGGCCTCGTGCAGGAACACGGCGCTCCAGTCCAGGATGGCGCCCTCGGCCTGGAACAGCACGAAGGTCAGAAGGCCGAGCACCAGCACGATGCCGCGCGGCAGGGTGAAGCGCATCCCGGCCTGGGCGGCGCCGCGTTCCGGCGGCAGCATCGACCCGGCCTGGGCGGCCAGCAGCGCCAGCATCAGGCCGCTGACCGCCAGGGCCACGGCCAGGGGCGACAGGCCGAGGCCGAGCATCAGGCTGGCGCCGCCGGCGCCGATCAGACCGCCGACGCTGAACATGCCGTGGAACGAGGACATCAACGGGCGGCCGCCGCGGGCCTCGACCGCCGCGGCCTGGACGTTCATGGCCACGTCCATCGACCCGGTGGCGGCGCCGAACAGGAACAGGGCGAGGCCAAGCGCCAACGCGTCCGGCGCCAGGATGATCAGCGGCAGCGACAGGCAGATCACCAGCCCGCCGAGCGCCGTGATCAGCCGGCTGCTGAAGCGGGCGGCGAGGAAGCCGGCCAGCGGCATCGCCACCATCGCCCCGGCGCCCATGCCGAGCAAGGCGAGGCCGAGCACGCCGTCGTCGATGCCGAGCCGGGCCTTGGCCAGCGGCACCTGCGGCGCCCAGCTGGCGGTGACGGTGCCGCAGATCAGGAACATGGCGCGGGTGGCGAGGCGCGGGGCGCGGAGATCGGCGGTCGCGGTCGTGCCCTCGGCGAAACTGGTCATGGTGGCTCCGGTCAGGCGAGGATCAGGGTGAGGCCGGCCTGGCGACAGGCGGCGAGGAGGGCGGCGTCGGCCGACCGTTCGGTGATCAGCGCGTTCAGCCGCCCGACCGGCAGGATCGGGAACGGGGCGGCGGTGCCCAGCTTGTCGGCGGTGACGGCGGCGGCGACCCGGCCGGCGCAGGCGACCATGCGGCGCTTCACCAGCGCCTCCTCATGGTCCATGCCGCCGAGCCCGGCCTCGACGTCGAGGCTGCACACCCCGAGCAGGCAGAGATCGGCACGCAACCCGTCCAGCGCGGCCAGCACCGAGGTGCCGACGGTGGCCTGGTCGGCCTTGTCGACCCGGCCGCCGAGCAGCACCACCTCGACCGACGGGTGCCGGGTCAGGGCCAGCGCCGCCGGCAGGTTCGGGGTGACGATGGTGCAGCGCAGGTCGGGCGGCAGCGCCTCCGCCACCGCCAGCATGGTGGTGCCGCCGTCGAGCAGCACCACCTCGCCCGGCCGGATCAGCCCGGCCGCCACCCGGCCGAGCGCGGCCTTGGCCTCCGGCCGCTCGGTCGCCCGGGCGGCGAAGCTGCCGGTGGCGGGGGTCAGCGGCAGCGCCCCGCCATGGACGCGGCGCACCGCCCCGGCACGGGCAAGGTCGTTGAGGTCGCGCCGGATCGTGTCCTCGGACACGCCGAGCACGGCGCTGGCCGCGGTGGCCAGGATCTTGCCGTCGACGGCGAGCAGGTCGAGCAGTCGCTTGCGGCGTTCGTCTGGCAGCAGGATGTCGGTCATGGGCGTCACTTGGTTGCGCCGGATCATGCACGAACAGGCATGAACACGCAAGAACCGGCAAAGAACATTCCTGCCTGCGCCCGCCCTCCTCTGCACAACAGCAGATCGGGGCAAGGGCTCCCGCGACCTCCGCCGCACGCCCAAAATCAAACATATAAAGATGTCTTTATGCTTGTGGCGGACGGGTCCGGCTGCTACACCCAGCGGCAATTCCGCTTTGTCTCGAGGAGCCTTCGATGCCCGACGCCGCCACCTTCACCGACTACAAGGTCAAGGATCTCAGCCTCGCCAATTGGGGCCGCAAGGAGATCGCGATCGCCGAGACCGAGATGCCCGGCCTGATGGCGCTGCGGGCGGAGTTCGGCGCCTCGCAGCCGCTGAAGGGCGCCCGCATCGTCGGCTGCCTGCACATGACCATCCAGACCGCGGTGCTGATCGAGACGCTGACGGCGCTGGGCGCCACGGTGCGCTGGTCGTCCTGCAACATCTTCTCGACCCAGGACCAGGCCGCCGCCGCGATCGCCGCGGCCGGCGTCCCGGTCTTCGCCTGGAAGGGCGAGACCGAGGAGGAGTTCTGGTGGTGCATCGAGCAGACGCTGCGCGGCCCGGGCGGCTGGACCCCGAACATGATCCTGGACGATGGCGGCGACGTCACCCAGATCCTGCACGACAAGTATCCGGAGATGCTGGCCGAGGTCCGCGGCCTGTCCGAGGAGACGACCACGGGCGTGCACCGCCTGTATGAGATGATGAAGAAGGGCACCCTCAAGGTCCCCGCCATCAACGTCAACGACAGCGTCACCAAGTCGAAGTTCGACAACCTGTATGGCTGCCGCGAGAGCCTGGTCGACGGCATCAAGCGCGCCACCGACGTGATGATGGCCGGCAAGGTCGCGGTCGTCGCCGGCTACGGCGATGTCGGCAAGGGCTCGGCCGCCTCGCTGCGCAGCCAGGGCGCCCGGGTCATGGTCACCGAGATCGATCCGATCAACGCCCTGCAGGCGGCGATGGAAGGCTACCAGGTGGTGACCATGGACGAGGCGGCGCCGATCGGCGACATCTTCGTCACCGCCACCGGCAATGTCGACGTCATCACGCTCGACCACATGCGGGCGATGAAGGACCGCGCCATCGTCTGCAACATCGGCCACTTCGACAGCGAGATCCAGATCGACGGCCTCCGCAACTACAAGTGGGAGGAGGTCAAGCCGCAGGTCGACGAGGTGGTGTTCCCGGACGGCAAGCGCCTGATCGTCCTGGCCCAGGGCCGGCTGGTCAACCTGGGCTGCGGCACCGGCCACCCCAGCTTCGTGATGTCGGCCAGCTTCACCAACCAGGTGCTGGCGCAGATCGAGCTGTGGCAGAACCACGCCAACTACGAGCGCAAGGTCTACGTGCTGCCGAAGCACCTCGACGAGAAGGTCGCGGCGCTGCACCTGGACAAGATCGGCGCCAAGCTGACCCAGCTGACGCCGAAGCAGGCCGAGTACATCGGCGTGCCGACGCAGGGCCCGTACAAGCCGGACCACTACCGCTACTGATCACCCCTCGGGGTTTCGATCGAGACCAGCCCCCGCCCTCCGGCGGGGGCTTTTTTGTACCCGCCACCCACCGCTCCATTTCGGACGTGGGACATTCTGCTTTTATCATTTTCGTGCCCAAATAAAGCCGTCAACATTAACTATCGTCCGTTTCGGATACGGGGACCGATACTTAATTCCTAACTTTTGAGGGGCTTCATGACCACATTCACAGGCACCAGTGGCGACGACACTCTGCCGCCGCCCAATTCCGACGACAACGGCGATGACATCTTCCACGGCTTGGCCGGCAACGACACGCTCTATGGCGGCGGCGGCAACGACACGCTCTATGGTGAGGACGGGGACGACTATATCCAGGGCGGCGCCGACCACGACACCGCCTATGGCGGGGCCGGGACCGACTACATGGATGGCGGTGGCGGCGACGACTATCTCTCCGGCGGTGCCGGCAACGATACCATGGTCGGCAATTTCGGCGACGACACGTATGTCGTCGATTCGGCCGGCGACGTCATCACCGAATATTCGGCCGACGACGGCACCGACACGATCTATTCCAGTGTCTCCTACATCCTGCCGCAATATGTCGAGCGGCTGATCCTGACCGGCGGCTTCAACCTGAGCGGAACCGGCGGCGCCGCTGCCGACACCCTGATCGGCAATTCCGGCGGCAACACCCTGACCGGCAATGCCGGGGCCGATTTCCTGTCCGGCGGCGACGGCAACGACGTGCTGCGCGGAGGGGCCGGCATGGACATCCTCGACGGCGGCAACGGCGTCGACTACGTCACCTACACCGAGAACGAGGTGGCCGTGACCGTGAACCTGGCCACCGGCGTCGGCAGCGGCGGCAATGCCCAGGGCGACAGCTACAGCAGCATCGAGAACGTCAACGGCAGCACCGTCGGCGACATCATCATCGGCAACGCGAGCGCCAATGTGCTGAACGGCTGGGCCGGCAAGGATACGCTGACCGGCGGCGGCGGGGCCGATACCTTCACCTTCTCCCAGACCAATCACAGCGTGGTCGGGGCCAATGCCGACCGGATCACCGATTTCAGCCATGCCCAGGGCGACCGCATCGACCTGTCGGCGATCGACGCCGACACGACGCTGGCGGGCAACCAGGCCTTCGCCTTCATCGGCGCCGCGCTCTACAGCGGCGACGCGGGAGAGTTGCGCTATTCCGTCGTCGGCGGCACCACCACCGTCGCCGGCGACGTCAACGGCGACGGCGTCTCCGACTTCCACATCCAGTTGACCGGATCCATCGGCCTGGTGGTCTCCGACTTCGTGCTCTAGCCGGGCGATCGATCAGTCGGTCGTGGGGATGCCGTCGAAGTCGCTCTCGACCGACAGGTCGTTCTGGTCGGCGCAGGTGAAACGGGCCGAGCCGGCGAGCGGGTCCAGACCCGTCAGGGTCAGGGTGCCGCTCGCCGACTGGTCGCAGCCGTCGATCGAGCCGTCGCCGGCCTCCAGGCTGAAGGAGACGCCGTAATCGGTCGCCGATTTGTCGGCCGCGACTGCCTGGGAGAACGGCTTCAGGTCGTGCGCGCCGAGGGCGGCATCCTTCGGCAGCGCGACCACCACGGCACCGACCGGCATCATCTGCTTGGTGCCGTGGACGTCGCGCTCCTGCTCCAGATACAGCAGCAGCAGCCGGCTGCCGGCGGCCTGGCGCTTGGCCGAGCCGGTGCCGGTGATGGTGGCGTTGACCGGGGCGCCGACCTTGGTGCTGACCCGGCCCGGGCCGGCGGAGGCGGCCGCCGGCTCGGACGGCACCACCTGGTTCGGGTCGACCGGCACCGCGTCGAAGGTCAGCGACAGCGTCGCTTCCGACGAATCGCGGCAGGTGAAGTTCAGCGTGCCGGCGAAGGGCGAGACGGCGGAGATCTCGACCGTCCCCTGCGGCACCAGCCGGCAGTCGCGCACCCGCGACCCGTCCGCGCCGATGGCGAGGTAGAGCGCGCCGGCGGCCTTGCCGTCCTTGTCGTGCCGGGCCGAATCGTAGCTGCCGACCGGGAGATCGCCCGGCGCGACCTCGGCCGGCAGCAGCAGCTGGATCTGGCGGGCGCGGATCACCCCCTCGCCGGTCGCGGTCATGCCGAGGACGAAGCGGCCGCGATCGTCCTTCACCACGACCGCGAAGCCCTCGATCGTCTCGGTCTCGCCGCCGGTGCCCGCGACCGTGCCGCGAAAGGTGCCCAGAGTCTGGTCGGCCGCCGCCGCGGGCAGGGCCGGCAGCAGCAACAGCAGGGTGACGGCGAGACGGCGCAGCATGATCACTTCCCGGTGGTCCGGCCGCACCCTACACGCTGCGGCGGGGCCGCGCCTCTCCGCCATCGCGTCGCAGGCCGTCAGGCGGAGAGATGCGCCTCCAGCGCCGCCAGGGATTCCGGCATGTCGGCGCGGCCGAAGCCGATGCGGAAGCGGTCCGCCGGCACCGGGCCGAGGGCGGAGCGGTAGACCCGCGCCGGCAGCAGCAGCACGCCCGAGCGCTCGACCAGGTCGTCGGCGAAGGCGTCCACGCCCTCCTCCCCGAGATAGCGCGGGAAGGCGATGCAGCCGGCCGCCGGCACCCGCCACTCGAAGCGGTTGGCGTGGCGGGCGAAGAAGGCGTCGAGCAGCGGCAGGTTCCGGGCGACCAGGGCACGGCTACGGGCCACAAGATGGTCGCGGGCGCCGATCGCGATCTCGCCCAGCGCCTCGCTCGGCGCCGGGGCGCAGAGGGTGGTATAGTCCTTCTGTCGCACGATCCGGCGCAGCAGCTCGCGGTCGCGGCAGGCGACCCAGCCGAGGCGCAGCCCGGGCAGGCCGTAGGTCTTGGACAGCACCCCGACCGACAGGGCGCGCTCATACAGCTGGACCGCCGGCGGCAGGCGCTCCTCCTCGCGCCGCTCCAGCCCGCGATAGACTTCGTCCGACAGAATCCAGATCCCGCGCGACCGGGCGAGCTCGACGATCGCGTCGAACACCGGCCGTGGCGGCAGCCAGCCGGTCGGGTTGTGCGGCACGTTCAGGATGATGGCCCTGGTGTTGGGCCGCAGCGCCGCGGCGATCCGGTCCGGGTCGAGAGACCAGCCGTATTCCGACTCCGGAGCCGGGTCGAGCGGCACGCCGGTGACGGCGCAGACACTGGCGGCCACCGCCTCGAGCGACTGGTAGTTCGGAATCAGCGTCACCGCATGGTCGTCCGGGCCCAGCAGCGCCCGCACCGATTGGAAGATCGCCTCTCCCGCCCCGACCGTGACCGCGACGTCGTCGGCCTCCGGCCCGGCATACATGCCGGCGATCGCGGCCCGCAGCGACGGCGCACCGGCGGTCTCGGTGTAGCCGAGCCACAGTCGGTCCCAGGCCTTGCGCTGCGCCGGCGTGCCGAGGGCCAGGAGATCGGTCAGCGTCAGCGACTCCATGTCGGAGGCGCAGAGATTGTGGCGGGCAGTGAACTCCCAGCGCGCGAAATAGGCTTCGAGCGCGAATTCGGGCAGGGACATCGGAGAACTCCTCAGGCGGCGGTCCGGGCCGCGGCCCGGTCGGCATACAGGGTGGCGCGGGAGATGCCGAGCTGGGCCGCGACATAGGCGGCGGCGTGGCGCATCTCCAAAAGACCTTCGGCGTCGATCGCGGCGACCAGCGCGATCCGCCCGGCGCGATCGAGACGGTCGGCGGACAGGCCCGCGGCGGCGAGGCGGTCGCGCAGGATCAGGTTGATCGCCTCACGCCAGTCGCGCCGGAACAGCGGCTCCGGCCGCGGCGCCGGCGGCGGGAACAGCCCCGCCAGCAGCCGGGCGGCGGCATCGACCCGGCCAAGGCCGAGATTGACGCAGAGCAGGCCGGCGGGACGGCCGTCATCGCCCGGCAGCACGGCGCTGACCGAGCGGATGCGGTCGCCGGACGGCCCGGCCTTCTCATAGGGGCCGAGCACGCCGCGCCCGGGCGCCAAGTCGCCCTCCTCCAGGTCCAGCAGCGACGGGTCGCCGGCCTGGCGGCGCGACAGCGGGTTGACGATCCGCAGGATCCGGTCGGTGGCGAGGTCATGCAGCACCACCTCGGCCTCCGGGCCGAGCAGGGTGGCGATCGCCTCGGCGACCGCGTCGTATCGCGACGTCCATTCCATACGAATTGTCTTAATCAGACAGTTCGTATGAGTCTAGCATGGAGATTGAATGCGCCCTATCGAAGAATTGTCCGGGACAATGTTCCGATTGTCTCCATATCGCCGCCACGCCACTCTGCGGCCCATGACGCCAGAGCTGCTCTCCTCCTTCGTCCTGTTCGCCTTCGTCACCTCGATCACGCCGGGGCCGAACAACATCATGGTGACCGCCTCCGGCCTCAGCTTCGGCTTCCGCCGGACGGTGCCGCACATGATCGGCATTGTCGTCGGCTTCACGGTGATGGTGGCCGCGGTCGGGCTGGGGCTGGGCGCCGCCTTCGCCGCCTGGCCGCTGCTGTACGAGCTGCTGAAATACGGCGGCGCCGCCTATCTGCTGTATCTGGCCTGGAAGATCGCGCGGTCCGGACCGATCTCGGCCGGCGACGAGGCCGGGCGGCCGATGACCTTCCTGGAGGCCGCGGCGTTCCAATGGGTCAACCCCAAGGCCTGGGTGATGGCGGTGGGCGCCATCGCCACCTACACGCCGCAGGTGGGGTTCCTGGGCAACCTGGCGATCGTCACCGTGGTGTTCGGGCTGGTGAACCTGCCCAGCGTCGGCTGCTGGGCGCTGTTCGGCATCGCCCTGCGCCGGGTGCTGCACGCCCCCGCAGCGGTCCGCGCCTTCAACCTCGGCATGGCGCTGCTGCTGGTCGGCTCGCTGTACCCGATCGCGGCGGAGCTGTTAGGCTGACGGCACACCCGAGGTGGTCGAATATTCGAAATGCAGCACCTCGCCCGGATGGGCGAGCGGGTGGATGGCATGGGCGGCCGAGGCGGCCTCGGCGAAGCCGGTCAGGATCAGCTTCAGCTTGTGCGGATAGGTGGCGATGTCGCCGACGGCGAAGATGCCGGGCGCGCTGGTCGCCGCCGTCGCCTGGTCGATGGCGATGTGGCTCTTGTCCAGCGCCAGGCCCCAATCGGCGATCGGCCCGAGATTCATCGACAGGCCGAAGAAGGGCAGCAGCACATCGGCGTCGAGCCGCCGCACCTCGCCCTCCAGCGTCGCCACGGTGACGGCGGCAAGCTCTCCGCCCGCCCCCTCCAGCCCGTGCAGCTGGTAGGGCGTGACCAGCTCGATCTTCCCGGCCTCGGCCAGGGCATGCAGCTTGGCGACACTGTCCGGCGCGCCGCGGAACTTGTCGCGCCGGTGCACCACCATGACCTTGGCGGCGATGTCGGCCAGCAGGATCGACCAGTCGAGCGCGCTGTCGCCGCCGCCGGCCACCACCACCCGCTTGCCGCGCAGCGCCTCCTTCCGCGTCACCATGTAGAAGACCGAGCGGTTCTCATAGGCCTCGATCCCGGCCAGCGGCGGCCGGTTCGGGCCGAAGGCGCCGACCCCGGCGGCGACGATCACCGCCGCGGCGTCGATCTGCGTGTCCGCGCTGGTGCCGACCAGCCAGCGGCCGCCCGGCTGGCGGGCCAGGGTCTCGACCCGCTGGCCGAGATGGTAGACCGGGGCGAAGGGTGCCGCCTGCGCCACCAGCCGGTCGATCAGCTCCGCCGCCTCGATGCGCGGCTGGCCGGGGATGTCGTAGATCGGCTTTTCCGGATACAGCGCGGCGCATTGCCCGCCCTGGACGTCGAGCACGTCGACGACATGGCATTTCATCTTCAGCATGCCGCATTCGAACACCGCGAACAGCCCGACCGGGCCGGCCCCGATGATGGCGACGTCGGTGCGGTGCGGGGTCGGCATGGCGGTTCTCCGGAGCTCCAGACCCCGATGGGATAGCCGGTTCCGCGGCCCGGCGCACCATCGCGATGCGACACGTGCGTGACGCATCTGCCCCGGTATGCGAACAATCGGCCGATGTTCCGATTCACCCTCGACCTGCCCGACGAAGCCGCGACCGCAGCCCTGGCGGCGCGGCTGGCGGCGCTGCTGCAGCCCGGCGACATCGTCCTCCTCGCCGGCGACCTGGGCGCCGGCAAATCCTTCCTGGCCCGCGCCCTGATCCGCGCCGCCGCGGGCGAGCCGGAGCTGGAGGTGCCGAGCCCGACCTTCACCCTGGTCCAGTCCTACGACCTGCCGGCGGGCGAGCTGTGGCATTTCGACCTGTACCGGCTGGCGGCGCCGGACGAGGTGCTGGAGCTGGGCTGGGACGAGGCGCGGCTGGGCATCTGCCTGGTGGAATGGCCGGACCGGCTGGGGTCGCTGACGCCGGCCGACCGGCTGAAGATCGAGCTGACCCACGGCCCGGGCGACGGCCGCGTCGCCAGCATCATCGGCCTGGGCGGCCGCGGCGCAGCCCTGGCCCGGGCCCTGCGCGAGGAGCCATGATCCCGCGGGTCTTCACCATTCCGGCCAGCGGCGGCGTCGCCGACGCGCTGGCGCGCGGCCTGCTGGCCCAGGCCGCGGGCGACCCGCTGGCCTTGGGCGCCATGACCGTGCTGCTGCCCAGCCGGCGGGCCGGCACCACTCTGCGCGACGCCTTCCTCCGCGCAGCGGAGGGCAAACCCCTGCTGCTGCCCCGGCTGCTGCCGGTCGGCGACATCGACGCCGACGCGCTGGGCCTGGCCGCCGGCGAGACCCCGGCGGTGGCCGAGGCGCTGGAACTGCCGCCGGCGATCCAGCCGCGGCAGCGGCAGATCCTGCTGGCCAGGCTGGTCCTGGCGCGCGGGGACCAGGAGGTCGGCGCCGACCAGGCGATGCATCTGGCGGCGGCGCTGGCCCGGCTGCTGGACGAGGTCCAGGCCGAAGGGCTGGGCTTCGACCGGCTGGACGGGCTGGCGCCGGAAGAGCTGGCCGAGCATTGGCAGGAGACGCTGCGCTTCCTGCGCATCGTCACCGAGACCTGGCCCGAGGTGCTGCGCGAGCTCGACGCCCTCGACCCGGCCGAATGGCGGGCCCGGCTGACCCGGGCCCAGGCCCAGGCCTGGACCGCCACGCCCCCGGCCGACCCGGTGATCGCTGTCGGCCTGCTGGGCACCAACCCGGCCGAGATCGGGCTGCTGCGCGTGGTCGCGTCGCTGCCGCAGGGGGCGCTGGTGCTGCCGGGCCTGGACCGCTTCATGGATGGCGAGAGCTGGGACCAGCTCGATGACGGCCACCCGCAGCAGCCGCTGAAGCGGATGCTGGAAGGGCTGGCCGTCGACCGGATGGCGGTCGCCGACTGGCCTGGCCCAGCCCCCAGCGGGCCGGACCGCGCCGTGCTGCTGCGCGAGGTGATGCGGCCGGCGGGCACCACCGATGCCTGGCGCAGCCCTGTCGGGCTGGACGCCGCGGCGCTGGCCGGGCTGGTGCGGATCGACTGCGCCACGTCGCAGGAGGAGGCCGGTGTCATCGCCCTGCTGCTGCGCGAGGTGCTGGAGACCCCGGGCCGCACCGCCGCGCTGGTGACGCCGGACCGCGACCTGGCCCGCCGAGTGGCGGCGCAGCTGACCCGCTGGCAGGTGGCGGTCGACGATTCGGCCGGCCGGCCCCTGGCCGACACCCCGGTCGGGGCCTATCTGCGGCTGGTCGCCGACGTCGCCTTCCGCGACGCCTCGCCGCTGTCGGTGCTGGCCCTGCTGAAGCACCCGCTGGCGGCCGGCGGCGAGCCGATCGGCCTGTTCCGCGAGGCGCTGCGGCGGCTGGAGCGCCGGGTGCTGCGTGGCCCGGCGCCGGAGGCGGGCATCGCCGGCCTGAAGGCGGCGCTGGCGGCCAGCGGCGCGGGGCCGTCTCTGGGCCTGTGGCTGGACAAGGTCGCCGCCATCCTCGGCCCCTTTATCGACGCGGTGCGCGCCGACGGCCAGTCTCCGGCCGAACTGCTGCGGCTGCACATTGCCTGCGCCGAGGCCCTGGCGGCGACCGATGCCGAGTCCGGCCCCGCCCGGCTGTGGCGGGCCGAGGACGGCGAGGCGGCGCAGGCCCTGGCCGAGGAGCTGCTGGCCGGCTTCGACGGCTTCCCGCCGATCCCCGGTCCGGACTGGCCCGGCCTGTTCGAGGCAATGCTGGACGGGGCGGTGGTGCGGCCGCGTTGGGGCCGCCACCCGCGACTGGCGATCCTGGGCCCGGTCGAAGGCCGGATGGCGCGGTTCGACCGCATCGTGCTGGGCGGGCTGAACGAGGGCACCTGGCCGTCCGCGCCCGCCGCCGACCCCTGGCTGTCGCGGCCGATGCGGCGGCAGTTCGGCCTGCCGGCGCCGGAGCGGCGGATCGGCCTGGCCGCCAACGACTTTGCCCAGGCCGCCGCCGGGGCCGAGGTCTATCTGACCCGGGCGGAGAAGGTGGAGGGCACGCCGACCGTGCCGTCGCGCTGGCTGCTGCGGCTGCAGGCGGTGCTGGACGGCGCCGGCCTGGCCCTGGCGCCGCCGGCGCGCGACTGGCGCGCTTTGGCCCGGCACATCGACCAGCCGGATGCGGTGCGGCCGGTGGCGCCGCCCCGGCCGAAGCCCCCGGTGGCCGCCCGGCCGCGGCGCCTGTCGGTGACCCAGATCTCGGTCTGGATGCAGGACCCCTACGCCATCTACGCCCGGATGGTGCTGGGGCTGGAGCCGCTGGACCCGATCGAGGCCGAGCCGGGCGCGGCCGAGCGCGGCATCGCCATTCACGACGCCCTGGCCGCCTTTCTGCAGGCCTATCCCGAGGCGCTGCCGCCGGACGCGCTGGACCGGCTGCTGGCGCTGGGCCGGGCGGAGTTCGCGAAGCTGCCGCCGGGGCCGGACATCCGCACCTTCTGGTGGCCCCGCTTCGCCCGCATCGCCGCCTGGTTCGTCGAGACCGAGGCGCGGCTGCGCACGGCCGGGCGGCGGGCGATCCTGACCGAGCAGAAGGGGCTGGTAACCCTGCCCGCCCCGGCCGGGCCTTTCGCCCTGTCCGGCATCGCCGACCGCATCGACCAGGGCCCGGACGGGCTGGTGGTGGTCGACTACAAGACCGGCGTGGTGCCGAGCAACCCGCAGATCCTGGCCGGGCACCAGCCGCAGCTGCCGCTGGAGGCGATGATGATCCGCGACGGCGGCTTCCCCGGCGTGCCCCAGGGCGTGCCGGTGGCCGGGCTGGAGCATTGGCGCCTGTCCGGCGCCGCCACGGCCGGCGAGATCAGGCCGGTGAAGCCGGCCGAGGGCGATTTCGCCGCCCTGGCCGAGCAGGCGCTGGCCGGGCTGCACGGGCTGGTCGCCCGCTTCGACCTGCCGGAGACGCCGTACCTGTCGCAGCCGCGCGGCGTGGCGCCCCGCTTCTCCGACTACGCCCATCTGGCCCGGGTCAAGGAATGGTCGGCGGGGGGCGGCGAGGAATGAGCCTGATCCGCCCCGACCCGACCGCGACGCAGCGCGAGGCGTCCGACCCCGGGCGGTCGGTCTGGGTCGGCGCCTCGGCCGGCACCGGCAAGACCAAGGTGCTGACCGACCGGGTGCTGCGGCTGATGCTGGCGGGCACCGCGCCCGACCGCATCCTGTGCATCACCTTCACCCGCGCCGCCGCGGCCGAGATGGCAAATCGCATCGCCGCCACCCTGGCGCGCTGGGCGACGATGCCGGACGACCGGCTGCAACTGGAGCTGGCCGACCTGATGGGCGCGCCGCCCGCCACCGCGGTGCAGACCGAGGCGCGACGGCTGTTCGCCCGGGTGCTGGACGTGCCCGGCGGGATGCGGATCCAGACCGTGCACAGCTTCTGCCAGTCGTTGCTGCGCCGCTTCCCGGTCGAGGCCGGGCTGCCGCCGCAATTCGAGCTGATCGACGACCGCAGCGCCGCCGAGATGCTGGAGCGGGTGCGCCGCCAGGTGCTGGAGGATGACGGGCTGGGCTGGGCGGTCGACCGGGTGGCGGCCGCGGTCGGTGCCGACGAGTTCGGCGAGATCGTGCGCGCCATGGTGGCCGAGCGCGGCCAGCTGACCCGCCTGCTGGACGGGCATGGCGGGCTGGAATCCCTGGTGGCCGGGATCCGCCGCGCGCTGGACCTGCCCGAGGGCGCCACCGCCGACAGCCTGCTGCGGGAGGCCTGCGATGATTCGGCCCTCGATTGCGCCGCGGTGCGCACCGCGGCCTACGCCCTGCTGGACAGCGGCGCGACGAAAGATCAGGACCGCGGCACCACCATCGCCAACTGGCTGGAGGACCTGGACGGGCGCGTCGGCCGGTGGGGCGAGTATCTGCGCGCCTTCCTGACCAAGGACGGCACCATCTTCAAGACCCTCGCGACCAAGGCCGCCGCATCCAGGTCCGGCGTGCTCGAAGCGCTGCAGGCGGAGGCGGAGCGCATCCTGGCCCTGACCGAGCGGCTGCGCGCCGCCGAGACCGCCGACGCCACCGCGGCGCTGCTGACCCTGGGCGCGGCGCTGATCGAGCGCTACCGGGCCGAGAAGGCGCGGCGTGCCCTGCTGGACTATGACGACCTGATCCTGCAGGCCGGCGACCTGCTGGAGCGGCCGGGCAAGTCGGCCTGGGTGCTGTTCAAGCTGGATGGCGGCATCGACCATGTGCTGATCGACGAGGCCCAGGACACCAGCCCGGAGCAGTGGCGCGTGGTCGAGGCGCTGACGAACGAGTTCTTCGCCGGCCTCGGCGCCCGCGAGGATGTCGACCGCACCGTCTTCGTGGTCGGCGACGAGAAGCAGTCGATCTTCAGCTTCCAGGGCGCCGACCCGGCCGAGTTCAGCCGGGTGCATGGCCTGTTCGACCGCCGCAGCCGCGAGGCCGAACGGCCGTTCCGGACCATCCCGCTGGAGACGTCGTTCCGCTCAGTCTCCGCGGTGCTGGAGCTGGTCGACGCCGTGTTCGCCCGCGGCCCGGCGCTGGACGGGGTGGCACCGGAGCCACCGCACCATTTCGTGTCGGAGCGCCGGCGGCTGCATGGCGGGCTGGTCGAGCTGTGGCCGCTGCTGGGCCCGAGCGAGAGCGACGAGGCCCCGGCCTGGGAGCCGCCGACCGAGCAGCGCGGCATCAGCGACCCCGGCGCCCGGCTGGCCCGGCTGATCGCGGCGCGCATCGCCGGCTGGCTGCGCGACGGCACGATCCTGGAGTCGAAGGGCCGGCCGATCCGGCCCGGCGACGTGCTGATCCTGGTACGCACCCGCAACCGCTTCTTCGTCGAGCTGATGCGGGCGCTGAAGGCGGCTGATGTCCCTGTCGGCGGCATGGACCGCATGGTCCTGACCGGGCAGCTGGCGGTGATGGACCTGATGGCCCTGGCCCGCTTCCTGCTGCTGCCGGAGGACGACCTGTCGCTGGCCGAGCTGCTGAAAGGCCCGCTGGTCGGCTTCGACGACGACCGGCTGTTCGCCCTGGCCCATGGCCGGCGCAGCACGCTGTGGGGAGCGATGGCCACCTCGCCCGACCCGGCGGTGAAGGCGGCGCGGGCGTGGCTGTCGGAGATCCTGGACCGGGTCGACTTCCAGGCGCCGTTCGAGCTGCTCTCCGGCGTGCTGGCCCAGCCCTGCCCGGGCGACCGGGTCTCCGGCCGCCGCGCCATGCTGGGCCGGCTGGGGCCGGAGGCGGAGGACCCGCTGGACGAGCTGCTGTCGCTGGCCCTGGGCTTCGAGCGGCAGCTGCCGCCGTCGCTGCAGCGCTTCCTGCACTGGCTGGAGACCGGCACCACCGAGATCAAGCGCGAGCAGGAGCAGGGCGACGGCCAGGTGCGGATCATGACCGTGCACGGGTCGAAGGGCCTGCAGGCGCCGATCGTGATCCTGCCCGACCTGGTCGGCATGCCGCGCGGCGGCGCCCGGTCCGGCGAGAAGATCCTGTGGCCGGATGAGGCGCTGCCGGTGCCGCTGTGGGCGCCGCGCGCGGCGGACCGGCCGCCGGCCTATCGCGAGGCGATGGAGCGCGCCGACCGCCGCCGCGACCAGGAGTACCGCCGCCTGCTGTACGTCGCCCTGACCCGGGCCGAGGACCGGCTGTATCTGTGCGGCCACTACGCCACCGAGCGCGGCAAGCCGGCCGATGGCTGCTGGTACCATCTGGTCCGCGACGGGCTGGCGACCCTGCCCGACGCCGCGACGGTGGCGATCGACGGCATCGAAGGCCCGGGAGTCGAAGGCGGGGGCCTGCGCCTGCACCGCCCCCAGGCCGACCGCGCCGCCGGGCCCGAGGCCGTCGCGCCGGAAGCCACCGCCGCGGTGCCGGCGCCGGACTGGCTGCACCGTCCGCCGCCGCCGGAGCCCGACCCGACCCGGCCGCTGACTCCGTCGCGGCCCGAGGTCGAGCCACCGGCCCGGTCGCCGCTGGACGGCAGCGACCAGGGCCGGTTCCGCCGCGGCGCGCTGATCCACGCCCTGCTGCAGGCGCTGCCCGACCTGCCGCCCGAGGCGCGCGAGGCGGCGGCGCGGCGCTATCTGGCCCGGCCGCAGCATGGCCGCGACGAGGCCGAGCAGGCGGAGATCGTGGCCACCACCCTGGCGGTGCTGGGCCAGCCCGGCTTCGAGGCGCTGTTCGGCCCCGGCAGTAGGGCCGAGGTGCCGGTGGTCGGCCTGGTCGAGGGCCGCGCCCTGTCCGGTCAGATCGATCGGCTGGTGGTGACGCCCGATTCGGTGCTGGTGGTCGACTACAAGACCAACCGCCCGCCACCGGCCAGCATCGAGGCGGTGCCGCGCGCCTACCTGGTGCAGATGGCCGCCTACCGCGCCGCGCTGCGCCTGGTTTATCCAGGCCGGACAGTGCGCTGCGCGCTGTTGTGGACCGAGGGTCCAAGGCTGATGGAACTCCCGCCCGGGACGCTGGACCGGCATGCCCCCGGCGCATCGGCTTGACCTTGTTCCGTTCCCGTCCCTACCCTATCTCCACGTGGTGAGGTGGCGTCCCGCCCCTAAGGCAAGGAATTTCCATGAGCACGAAGCCCGTCTCGGATACCAGCTTCGAAACCGACGTCCTGAAGGCCTCGGGTCCGGTCCTGGTGGACTTCTGGGCCGAATGGTGCGGCCCCTGCAAGATGATCGGCCCCTCGCTGGAGGAGATCTCCGCCGAGCTGGGCGGCAAGGTCAGCGTGGTCAAGCTGAACATCGACGAGAACCCGATGACGCCGCCGAAATACGGCGTCCGCGGCATCCCGACCCTGATGCTGTTCAAGGACGGCCAGGTCGCCGCCACCAAGATCGGCGCCGTGCCGAAGAAGAGCCTGCAGGACTGGGTCGAGAGCAACCTCTGATCCCGCTGCGATCCTGATGGAAAGCCCCGCTTCGGCGGGGCTTTTTCATTGAGCAGCGGTCGGAGGCCGCTTCGCCCGGCGGCCTTCCGCCACAAGCCAGAGAGCGAAGCGCTCCGCCGCGGGATGGCTCGCCAGCGCGGGCCTGAGGCAGGTGAAACGGGTCGCCAGGGGCCGGAAGCCCCAGGGCGCGACCAGCCGGCCGGTCTCGATGTCGGTCTGGGCGAAGGCCCAGGCGGTGACCGCGATCCCCAGGCCGGCGGCCGCCGCCTCGATCATGTAGGAATTGTGCTCGAACGACCGCTCGGCCGACGGCGAAGGCAGCGCGACGCCCGCATCCGCGGCCCATCGGGCCCATCCGTCCGCGAAGGTCTCGCTGTGGAGCCTGGGCAGGAGCAGGGCCGCCTCGCGGCCCGCCGCGCCGGACAGGGCGGGGGACAGCACCGGGCCATAGGCGTGTTCGAGGAAGGGCGTCACCTTGACGCCGGGCGGTGCCGCACCCCGGTGCAGCCGGATTGCGGTCTGGACGCCGCTGAAGCTTGCCGTGCCGCCATCCTCGAGGATCCGGACCTGGATACCGGGATTGCTTTCGATGAAGCCGGCGAGGCGCGGGATCAGCCACTTCATGGCGAAGGTGCCCGGCGAGGAGACGACGAGCTCCTCACCCGGCCCGGTACCGGGCAGCCCCGCCGCGATCCGGTCGAACGCCGCGGCCAGGCTGGCGGCGAGCTCTTGTCCCGCCGGTGTCAGGGCGAGATCGTGCCGCGGCCCGGCCAGCAGCTTCGCGCCGAGCTGCTGTTCCAGCGCCTTGATCTGGCGACTGACGGCGCCATGGGTGACGCAGAGCTCGTCGGCCGCGCGCACCATGGACCCGGCGCGGGCGAAGGCCTCGAAGGCCTGCAGGCCCTTCAGCGACGGCAGCCGACGCCTCATCCTGTGACTCCAGCTCACATCCCCGACCGGCTTAGTCGATTGCCCGGCGGCGGCCAAGGCCCGATCAATCAGGAGTGATCCAACCAGGAGCCGTGCCATGACCAGTTTCGCCGAGCGCTTTGCCGATCTCTCCGCCCGCCGGTCGCCGCTCTGTCTCGGCCTCGACCCGTCGGAGGAGCTGTTCCGGCGCTGGGGGTTGGCCGACGACATCGCCGGACTGCGCCGGTTCTGCCGGACGGTGCTGGAGGCGGCGGGCGACCTCGTCGCCGTGATCAAGCCGCAGACCGGCTTCTTCGAACGCTTCGGCGCGGCGGGCATGGCCGAGCTCGCCGCCGCGGTCGCGCAGATCCGCAGCCAGGGGGCGCTGTGCCTGATCGACGCCAAGCGCGGCGACGTGGCCGGAACCATGGCCGGCTATGCCGCCGCCATGCTCGGGGCCGGACCCGGCTTCGGCGGCGACGCGGTGACGGTCAGCGCCTATCTGGGATTCGACGCGCTGCGGCCCGTGTTCGACCGGGCCGTGGCGACGGGGACGGGCGTGTTCGTCGTGGTGCAGCCCTCGAACCCGGAGGGGCGCGCGCTGCAGCAGGCCCGCCATCCCGACGGCCGCACCGTGGCGGAAGCCCTGGCCGACGAGATCAGCGCCTTCAACGCGGCCCGGGGGCCTGGCATCGGCGCGCTGGGCGCCGTGGTCGGCGCGACGACCGATCCGGCCGCCATCCTCGACCGCCTGCCGCAATCCCTGATCCTGGCGCCCGGCATCGGCGCGCAGGGCGCGGAGATGGCCGAGGTGGGAGCAAAGTTCCGGTCCGCGCGCAAGCGGGTCCTGCCTTCGGTGGCCCGCGCCATCCTCGGCCAGGGGCCGGGCGTGGCGGCGCTGCGCGACGCGATCCTGCGCTGCCGCGAGGCCGCGTGGCCAGCGTGACGCCTCGATGTCTCACGGTCCCGATTCGAAAAAAGCCCGGCTTCCGGCGGGCTTTTCCGTCGGGCCGCACCGGCCCGCGTCTAAGCTGGCCCCCGGCCCGTCATTGCCCCGGCGCCCCGTAATTCTGCTCGAACCACTGCTGCTGCTCCTGCTGCGCGCGTTCCTGCTGCTGCCGCATCATCTCCTGCTGATAGGCCTGCTGCTGCGAATCGTCGGAACCGCCCGCCTCCGACCCGGCGCCCTGGCCGTTGTAGTAGGCGTGAAGCTGGCTCTGCGGCACATAGACGGGCACGGAGTCCGGATCGTCCGGATTCGGATAGATCTGGTAGACCGGCTCGTTCGATGCCTGCGGCTGCCCATAGCCGCCGTCCTGGCAGGCGGCGAGGCCGGCACACAGCATCAGAACGACCGGGTGAATCCGAAAGAGACGCATTCCTGATTCCGTTCATCGTGATGGAGCCGCGGCGAGGCCCGCCCCTGGAGCCCGAGCTTCGCACGCACCCTGTGGCGAACGAAAGGCAGGCGCCGCCCTACTCCACCTTCTCGCCCGGATAGGCGCCCCAGAAAGAGGCCCGGCGCATCCAGCCGCGATAGCCCTTGAGGTCGACATAGCACCAGTCGGCCTGCGCCCCGTCGCCCGGGCAGCGCAGCAGCGAGCCGATCACCCCGGGCTCGGCCTTCGCCATCAGGCCGGAGCTCTCGCCGGGCTCGTTGTAGATCGGCTGGTCCTCCTTGCCGGTGACCACCAGGCTGCGCCGGCGGGTCAGCAGGGCCTGGTGGACCCAGCCCTCGATCCCCTCCCAGTCGCGCACCCGGCGCCAGGTGTCGAACTCCGCGATCACCTCGACCGGCAGGCCCTTCTTGCTGACCACCCATTCGACCGGATAGCGCTCGCCCGGCCCGGTGCGGAGGTTCACCTCATCCGACCGCAGCGAGACGAATCGCGGCACCGGCTGGCCGCTGCCGGCGGCATGGGCCACCAGCGGCGCGGCTGCGCTGAGGACGAAGAGGAGGGCGGCGATGGATCGGCGCATGGATCCCTGGGCGGCGGCGGTCGATGCCGACACAAGAATCCCGGTCGCCGCCGCCGTCAAGTGCGTCCGTAGCGGCGCATGATCCCGGGCAGCCGCTCGACCGGCAGGGCGTGGCTGACCCGGCCTTGGCGTCCCTTGGTGGTCTCGGCAGCGCAGAGCGAGTTCCAGATCGCCTCCTCCGTCGCCTCGACCACCGCCGCCATCAGCGGCTGCAGCGCGAAATCCGGCAGCATGCGCAGCTTGTCATAGGGCAGCGTCCGGCTGGTATCGGTGGCCTGGCCGAGATCGTTGCCGGTGGAGAAGGCGATGAACACGTCGCCGCTGCCCGGCCAGCCCAGGCCGCCGCAGCGGGCCAGGCCCAGCCCGGCGCGCTGCGCCAGCCGCTTGAGCTGGTGCGGGAACAGCGGCGCGTCGGTGGCGACCACGACCAGGATCGAGCCTTCGACCCGGCGCTGGGCGAAGCAGCTGGGCACGTCGGTGACCGGGATCTCGCGCCCGACCGGTACGCCGTCGAGCAGCAGCCGGTCGCGGTCGCCGTAATTGGTCTGCACCAGGATGCCGACGGTCCAGCTGTCGCCGCCCTGGGCGACGATGCGGGAGGCGGTGCCGGTGCCGGCCTTGAACTCATGCGCGTTGGTGCCGGTGCCGCCGCCGGCGCAGCCCTCGGCCACCGGTTCGGCGGTGGCGCGGCGCAGCGCCTCCAGCGCGTGATGCGGCCGCACCACGAAATGCTCGCTCTCGGACAGCCAGCCGTCATAGGTCTCGGACACCACCGGCATCTTGAAATCGGCGCCGGTGGCCAGCGTCACCTCGGCATCGACCATGCCCTCGTGCACCGCGCCGATCGAGAAGGTGCCGGTCAGGGACAGCGGGCCGCACAACAGGCCGAACTCGTTGATCCAGGTCAGGCCGGTGACCTCGCTGTTGCCGTTCAGCACATGGCCGGCGGCGAACAGGTTGCGGCGCCAGATCTCGCCGTCCTGCGGCACGATCGCGGTGATGCCGGTGCGGATGACATGCGGCGTCTCCTCGACCAGGGTGACCTGGCCGACCAGCACGCCGGGGACATCGGTGATGCCGTTCTTCGGGCCGGGCGGCAGCGTGCCGATCGACAGCCCCAGATCCCGCAGCCTCGCGCGCGCCATCCCACCCTCGCCGTATCACCGGAGCTTAACCCCCCGCGTCCTGGGTAACAGGCCGGGCGGGTGCGATCTACGCCCCGATTGGGGTGTATGGGACAAAGAAAAGGGCCGACCCGATGGCCGGCCCGAGTTGAACAGGGAGGTTCATGCACGATGCGGACGTGCACCCCTAGAACCCCTTGCCAGGGGGGAGGTTCCCACCCCCTTGAAAAATTTTGCCCGCCATGTATGCGCCGTTGGAATTTGCCTATCTTGTAAGCGCAACGGACCCGGCCTCACCCTAGCGCGGCGTCGAACAGCGCCTCGTAATCGGCCCGCGACACCGGCCGGGCGTTGCTGGCGGTGGAGTGGTCGGCCACGGCGCCGGCGACCGCGCGGTCGCGATGCGCCTCGGTCACGCCCATCTCGCGCAGGCTCTTCGGCAGGCCGATCCGGGCATTGAGATCCTCGATCGCGGCGGCGAGATCGGCCTCCTCCGCCAGCCCCATGGCGCGGGCCAGCAGCGGATATTTCGCGGCCGCCGCCGGGGCGTTGAAGCGCAGCACCGCCGGCAGGATCACGGCGTTCAGCGTGCCGTGATGCAGCACCGGGTCGGGGATGGCGCCGAGCGCATGCGACAGGCCGTGCACCGCGCCCAGCCCCTTCTGGAAGGTCAGGCCCCCCTGCAGCGCCGCCATCATCATCTCGGCTCTCGCCTCGCGGTCGCCCCCATCGGCCACCGCCCGCGGCAGGAAGCGCATGGCCCGGCCGGCGCCGTCCAGCGCGATGGCATCGGCCGGCGGGTTGTAGCGCGGCGACAGGAAGGTCTCGATGCAATGGGTCAGCGCGTCCATGCCGGTCGCGGCGGTCAACAGCGGCGGCAGGCCGAGCGTCAGCTCGGGGTCGCAGATGGCGCGGGCCGGAATCAGATGCCCGCTGATCAGCGCCAGCTTGCGGCCGTCGCGCAGGGTGATCAGGGCGCCGCGCCCGACCTCGCTGCCGGTGCCGGCGGTGGTCGGGACCGCGATCAACGGCACCACTGGGCCGATGCGGCCGGCGCCGCCCTCGATCAGCGCGTATTCGGCCAGCTGCCCGGCATGGGTGGCGCGCAGGGCGACCGCCTTGGCCAGGTCCATGGCCGAGCCGCCGCCGAGCGCCACCAGCCCGTCGCAGGCGCCGTGCCGGAAGGCGTCGAAGGCCGCGTCGACCGCCGCCTCGGTCGGGTTGCCCGGGGTCTCGGTGAACAGCGCGTGCTCCGCCGGCAGCATCCGGCGCACCCGGTCGAGCAGCGGCAGCCGGGCGATGCCCGGATCGGTGACCAGCAGCGGCTTGCGAATGCCGAGCTCGGCCAGCTCCTGCGGCAGCAGCTCGACCGCGCCCGCGCCGAAGCGGGTGGTGGTCAGGTAGGTGATGGTGTCGGCCATCGTGCGGTCCTTCTGCGGAGATCGGAGGAACCCTAGAGGATGCCGCCCGGCACCGGAAGCCGTGGAAGATCTTCGCCCTGCGACCCGCTAGGCTGTCCCTGTCGCTACCCCGAGTCCCGAGTGCATCGCATGCGGCGCTTGGCCTTCCTATCGGCCGTCCTTCTCCTGACGGTCCTCAGCCAAGTCGGCGGCGCGGTGCTGATCCTCGCCTGGCTGCTGGGCCGCGCCCTGCTGCCGAAGGGCTCGCTGCGCGGCCTCGCGGTCCTCGCGCTCTTCGCCATCCTGTATTCCGCCGCGACCCTGGTGGTGATTCCGCCCCTCGCGGCGCTGGCCGGGCGGGTGCCCCTGCCCTGCCGGGCCGAGCCCGGCCGCCCGGTTGCCACCGGCAGCCCGCTGTACTGCCTGCTGAACCGCAACTATGTCGACCCGCGGCTGGTGCCGCTGCTCGATGCCCTCGCCGCCGCCATGGAGCAGGCGTATCCGGGCACCGTCACGCTATATCTGGACGCCAATTTCCCGTTCCTCGACGGCATGCCGCTGGCGCCGCACCTGTCGCATGACGACGGCCGCAAGCTGGACCTCGCCTTCTTCTATGCCGATCCTGGCGGCGCCTATCGGCCGGGCTCTTTGCGCTCGCCGGTCGGCTACTGGACCTTCGAGCAGCCGGGACCGGACGACCCGCAGCCTTGCATCGAGCCGCGCTGGCCGACGCTGCGCTGGGACATGGGCCTGCTGCAGGGGATGTACCCCGACCGGCCGCTGGAGCCGGAGCGGACCCGGGCGGCCCTGGCGTGGCTGCTGGAAGAGGGGCCGCGCTTCGGGCTGGAGAAGATCCTGCTGGAGCCGCATCTGGTCCACCGCCTCGGCCTGTCCTCGCCGCTGCTGCGCTTCCAGGGCTGCCGCGCCGCCCGGCATGACGACCATCTGCATCTGCAGATCACGCCCTGACGGCGCAAAGGCTTTGCGCGGCCCGACGCAATACGCAAACCGATCGATCCCGGCCGACGATATGCTGCCGCGGCAACGATCCCGGATCCCGCCATGACCTCCGTCCTCGACCATGCCCGCCTGATGGACCGGCTGCAGATTCTGGGTACGGTCGGCCGCGGCCCGTCCGGCGGGCCGACCCGGCTGGCGCTGACCGATGCCGACCGCGAAGGCCGCGACCTGCTGGCGGGCTGGATGCGCGAGGCCGGGCTGGAGGTACGGGTCGACCGCATCGGCAACATCTTTGGCCTCTGGCCGGCGGCGGGCAGCGCCGACCCGGTGATGATCGGGTCGCATATCGACACGGTGATCGACGCCGGCATCTATGACGGCTGCTACGGCGTTCTGGCAGGGCTGGCGGTGATCGAGGCGCTGCGGGAGGCAGGCGTGGCGCCGGCGCGGCCGATCGCGGTCGCCGCCTTCACCAATGAGGAGGGGGTGCGGTTCCAGCCCGACATGATGGGATCGCTGGTCCATGCCGGCGGGCTGGACCTCGACGCCGCTTTGACCGCGGTCGGCACCGACGGCGCCGTGCTGGGCGAGGAGCTGGCCCGGATCGGCTATGCCGGCGACCTGGAGCCCGGATCGATCCGGCCGGCCTGCTACCTGGAGCTGCATATCGAGCAGGGCCCGGTGCTGGAAGCGGAGGGTCTGGCGATCGGCGCCGTCGATTCGCTGCAGGGCATCTCCTGGCAGCGCGTCACACTGACCGGCACCGCCAACCATGCCGGCACCACGCCGATCGCCGCCCGCCGCGACGCCGGCCTGGCCGCCGCCCGGGTCATCGCCCATCTGCGCGATCGGGTGGCCGATGCCGGCACGCTGGCCACGGTCGGGTCGCTGCGGCTGGAGCCGGACGCGATCAACGTGATCCCGTCCCGCGCCGTGTTCACCGTCGACCTGCGCGATCCTGACGAGGAGCGGCTGCAGGCGGCCGAAGCCGCGCTGGCCGGCTTTCTCGAAACGCTGGCGGCGGAGGGGGTAGAGGTCGCGACCGAGCGACTGGCCCGGTTCAGCCCGGTGCGGTTCGACCCGGCGCTGGTGCAGCTGGTCGCCGAGGCGGCCGAGCGGCGCGGCCATCGCTGGCGGCGCATCACCTCCGGCGCCGGCCACGACGCCCAGATGATCGCCCGGATCGCGACCTCGGCGATGATCTTCGTGCCCAGCCGCGGCGGCATCAGCCACAACCCGGCGGAGTTCACCGAGCCCGAGCAGCTGGCGGCCGGCGCCGACGTGCTGCTGGACGTTGTGGCGAAGTTGGTGGGTCTGCAGGCGTAGCCGCGGACCAAAACATTAAACCGTCATGGCGAGGAGCGTAGCAACGTGGCCATCCAGGGGCCGGTGGTCCGAGCGGCCCTGGATGGCCACGCCCCTACGGGGCTCGCCATAACGAAAAAAGGCTGTGGAGACGATCTCAAAGGCCGCTGGCACTACGCCCGGATCAACGTCCCGATGCCGCCTTCGGTGAAGACCTCCAGCAGCACGGCGTGCGGCACCCGGCCGTCCATGATCACCGCGCCCTCGACCCCCTGCTCGACCGCCGAGATGCAGGTCTCTAGCTTCGGGATCATGCCGCCGGAGATGGTGCCGTCGGTCATCAGCTCGCGCGCCCGTGCCAGCGGCAGCTCCTGGATCAGCTTCTTGTCCTTGTCGAGCACACCGGCGACGTCGGTCAGCAGGAAGAAGCGGGTGGCGTTCAGCGCCGCGGCGATGGCACCGGCGGCGGTATCGGCGTTGATGTTGTAGCTCTCGCCGCGCGGGCCGACGCCGATCGGCGCGATCACCGGGATGAAGTCGCTGTCCTCGAACGCCTCGAGGATCTCCGGGTTCACCGCCGCCGGCTCGCCGACGAAGCCGAGATCGAGGATGCGCTCGATGTTGCTGTCGGGGTCGCGCTTGGTGCGCTGCAGCTTGCGGGCCGAGATCAGGCCGCCATCCTTGCCGGAGACGCCGACCGCCTTGCCGCCGACCGACTGGATGGCCGAGACGATCGATTTGTTGATGTTGCCGGACAGCACCATCTCGACCACGTCGACGGTGTTGCGGTCGGTGACGCGCAGCCCGTCGACGAATTCCGACTTGATGTTCAGCCGCTCCAGCATCGCGCCGATCTGCGGGCCGCCGCCATGCACCACCACCGGGTTGATGCCGACCTGCTTCAGCAGCACGACGTCGCGGGCGAAGCTCTCGGTCAGCGAGTCGTCGCCCATGGCGTTGCCGCCGTATTTGATGACGAAGGTGGCGCCGGCGTAGCGGCGCATGAAGGGCAGCGCCTCGACCAGGGTGTGGGCCTTGTCGAGCGAGGCGGCGGGCAGGTTGGGCGGGGCGGCGAAGGGCTTGGTCATCGGGCTCGAATCCTGCTGCTGCGATGGTTCGGAATTCTGTGGCACGTCGTGCCATAGAATTCCGAAGCTGAATCGCAGCAGCATCTTAAATATTCGTGTCGCGAAGCGACACGGGCGGTTGCCGGCGCCCTTCTCATGCCCCAGCGCGCGGCTGCGATCAACCGCGGTCAGCCGTTCTTGGCGATCTCGGTCAGGAAGGCGCGCAGCTCGGCGATGCCCTCGCCGCTGTCGCTGCTGGTCAGGAACACCTTCGGGAAGGCGGCGGGATGGCGCTTCAGCTCGGCCTCGACCTCCGGGATCCGGCGCTCGCGCTCGCCCTTGCCGACCTTGTCCATCTTGGTCAGCACCACCTGGGTGGCGACGGCGGTGTCGTCGAGCAGCTTCAGGATCTCGGCGTCCGAGTCCTTGATGCCGTGCCGGCCGTCGACCAGCACCAGGGCCCGGCGCAGCGTCGCCCGGCCGCGCAGATAACCCTTCAGCGTCTCGGTCCAGCCATGGGACAGCGACTTCGACACCTTGGCGTAGCCATAGCCCGGCAGGTCGACCAGCGACAGCCGGCCGCCGAGGTCGAAGAAGTTGAGCTGCTGGGTGCGGCCCGGGGTGTGGCTGATACGGGCCAGGGTCTTCCGCCCGGTCAGGGCGTTGACCAGGCTGGACTTGCCGACATTGGAGCGGCCGGCGAAGGCGATCTCCGGCAGGCCCGCGGGCGGCAGGTCGGTCAGCGCGGCTGAGCCCCAGGTGAAGCGGCACTCCTGCGCGAACAGCAGCCGCCCCGCCTCGATCGCCTCCGGCCCGAATGCCTCCCGCTCGGCAGGCTGCAGTTCCGTCACCCCTTTCGACCCGCCGGCTTGCGGGGGCCGGGCGCCTTCGGCGTGGCCGGCGCCTTGGCGGCGCCGTCGCCGTTCTTCTTGCGGGTGACCGAGGGCGGCAGGGCGGCCGGCGCTTCGGCCCCCTCCTCCATTCCGCCCGAGATCTTCACATGCATGCGCTTCATGATCGACCACTGCTGCAGGATCGTCAGTGTGTTGTTCCAGGCCCAGTAGATCACCAGGCCGACCGGGAAATGCGCCAGCATGAAGGTGAACACGATCGGCAGCAGCATGAACACCTTGGCCTGGACCGGATCGGCCGGCGCCGGGTTCAGCTTCTGCTGCAGGAACATGGTGATGCCCATGATGATGGGCGCGGCGCCGATCATCAGCATCGCCGGCGGCGACCAGGGGATCAGGCCGAACAGGTTGAACACCGTGGTCGGGTCGGGCGCCGACAGGTCGTGCATCCAGCCGAAGAACGGCGCGTGCCGCATCTCGATGGTGACCAGCAGCACCTTGTACAGTGCAAAGAACACCGGGATCTGGATGATGATCGGCAGGCAGCCGGCGGCCGGGTTGACCTTCTCGCGCTTGTACAGCGCCATCAGCTCCTGCTGCTGCTTCGCCTTGTCGTCGGCGAAGCGCTCGCGCAGCTTCACCATCTCCGGCTGCAGCGCCTTCATCTTCGCCATCGAGCGGTAGGACTTGTCCGCCAGCGGGTAGAACAGCAGCTTCAGCGCCAGGGTGAAGATCAGGATCGCGACGCCGAAATTGCCGACGACGCTGTGGATCCAGGCCAGGATCTTGAAGAACGGCTTGGTCAGGAACCAGAACCAGCCGAAATCGATGGCGAAGTCGAACTTGGTGATGTTCAGCGTCTCGTGATAGCTGCCGATCAGGTCGACTTCCTTGGCGCCGGCGAACAGCCGGCCGGTCGATTCCACGGCCTGGCCCGGGGCCACCGTCTGCGGCTCGGCCTGATAGGTCGCGAGGTAGCGGCCACCGCCGTCCGACTGGTGCAGGAACTGGGTGTCGACCTTGACCGACTGGTCCGGGATCAGCGCGGCCAGCCAGTATTTGTCGGTGAAGCCGAGCCAGCCGCCAGTGGTGCTGTTCCGGACCGCCTTGTCGTCCTGGATGTCCTTGTAGGTCTTCTCCTCCAGAGTGCCGTTGAACACGCCGTAGGGGCCTTCATGCAGCACGTAGTAGCCCTGGGTCACCGGCGTGCCGAAGCGCAGCACCCGGCCGTAGGAGGCGAGCTGCACCGGCTTGTCGGTGTTGTTCACGACCCGCTGGACCACGGTGAACATGTAGTTCGCGTCGATCGAGATGGTGCGTTCGAACACCAGACCCTGGCCGTTGTCCCAGCGCAGCACCACCGGCGTGTCCGCGGTCAGCGTCTGGCGGTCGGCGGTCCAGACCGTGTTCGCGCCCGGCACCACGACCGAGGGATCGGCCGGCGCCCAGCCGTAGTCGGCGTAGTAGGGAGACGGGCCGCCCAGCGGCGTCAGCAGCACGATCTCCGGGCTGTTCGGGTCGACCGTCTCGCGGTAGTCGCGCAGGGTGACGTCGTCGATCCGGCCGCCGGTCAGGTTGATCGAGCCGTGCACGCGCGGCGCCTCGATCCTGACCCGGCCGGTCTGGGCCAGCGCCTGGGCACGGTCCATCGGCGCCTGGGCCGCAGTGCCGATCGCGGTCGGGGCCTGGGGCGAGGCGGTCGAGGTGGTGGCGGCGGTGGTGGGCTGCTGCTGACCCGACGGGGCGGTGGGCTTCGCCGACGGGAACAGGAACTGGAAGCCGAGAAGGATGGCCAGCGAAAGGGCGATCGCCAGGATCAGGTTCTTCTGGTCGGTCATCGCATCAGGGCTCCGGTCCCGGCCTCTGCCCCTAAATCTGGCCGGCCGGTCAGTCGAATACGGTCATTTGTCGGTGGGCCGGGCCGCACCGCCGCAGCAGGCGTCACGGCCGGGTTCACCGGCGGTCAGGGTGTCGGGCACGGGGTCATACCCCGACCCACCCCAGGGGTGGCAACGCGCGATGCGCCGCAGGGCCAGCCAGCCCCCGGCGATCGCACCGTGCCGCTCAATAGCCTCGATCGCATAGGCGGAGCAAGTGGGCGCGAAGCGGCACTGGCGTCCGATCAGCGCCGACAGGCTGTAGCGGTAGCCGATCACCAGGGCGCGCATCGCATGGGCCAGCGGGCTCATGCCGCGGCCCCGCCCGCCTCCGCCCCTTCGACTCCTGGCGTCGGGCGCACCGCCCCCAGCTTCTGCAGCGCGCGGTCGAGATCGGCGACCAGATCGGCGAAGGGCCGGCGGATGGTCTCGCCGCGGGCGATCAGCACCAGATCGAGGCCCGGCGCCGCCCGGCGGCCCAGCACTTCGGCAGCGGCGGCGCGCAGGCGGCGGCGTGCCCGGTTGCGGGCGACCGAATTGCCGACCTTGCGGCTGGCAGTGTAGCCGACGCGCAGGTCGCAGCCGGCGGTCGCCTCGGCATCGGCCCCGGCCTCGTCCCAGCGGCGCAGTTGGACGATCACGCCCGGCTGCGCCCATTTGCGGCGCGTGCCGGCCACAGCCAAAAACTCGGCCCGCTTCTTCAGCCGGCCGAGGCGGATCAGGGAAGGATCGTCAAGGCGGACGCGCATCCGGTCACCCCGGCCCAGGCAGGATTTACGGAACGGAAATCCTGCCCATGCTTACAGTCAGCAGATTTGCCGAGGCAAATCTGCCGGAGCCGGATTACGCGGAGAGGCGCTTCCGGCCCTTGGCGCGACGATTGGACAGCACGCGGCGGCCGCCGACGGTCGCCATGCGGGCGCGGAAACCATGGCGGCGCGCGCGCACCAGCTTGCTGGGCTGAAAGGTTCTCTTCACGATCGGAACTCCGGATGGCTCTACTGCGCCCTTCCGGACGCAAAACGGTGGCGGGTTATAGGCACGCATGGCGCCCGAGTCAATCGATCCGCCCGCGGTTCGAGTGGGGATGCGCTGGGGGCATGTCTTCCGGTAGATTGCCTTATGGCATGGAATCCGACCCACACCCTGAAATTCGCCGGCCCGCGGCTGCAGCCCGGGCTCGACCTCATCACCCGGCTGCCGGACATCGCGGCGCGACGGATCGTCGACCTCGGCTGCGGCACCGGCGCGCTGGCGGCCCAGCTGGCCGAACGCTGGCCGCGCGCCGCGGTCACCGGCCTCGACCGCGACCGCAACGCCCTGCGCGAGGCGCGGGCGACCCATCCGGACCTGGACTGGGTCGAGGGCGACATCGCCGACTGGGCGCCGCAGGAGCCGGTCGACCTGATCTTCTCCAACGCCGCGCTGCAATGGCTGGACGGGCATGAGGCGCTGGTCCCGCGGCTGCTGTCCTTCCTGGCCCCCGGCGGCGTGCTGGCGGTGCAGATGCCGCGCAATTTCGACGCGCCGAGCCATGTGCTGATGCGGGCGCTGGCGTCGGAAGCACCCTGGGCGGGCCGGATCCCGCTGCGCCGCCCGCCGGTCGGCACCCCGGCCGCCTATTACGACCTGTTGGCGCCGCGCACCGCCGCGCTCGACATCTGGGAGACCGAATACCTGCATGTGCTGAAGGGCGACAACCCGGTGCTGCACTGGGTGCGCGGCACGGCCCTCTTGCCGGTGATGGCGGCGCTGTCGGGGCCGGAGCTCGACGCCTTCATCGCCACCTATGCCGCCCGTCTGGCCCAGGCCTATCCGCCGCAGCCGGACGGCAGCACCCTGTTCCCCTTCCGCCGCCTGCTGCTGCTGGCCCGGGTGGGGGCTTGAGCGGGACGGCCGGATGAGCTTCGCCTGCCCTGTCTGCGGCTTCCCCGGGCTCGAAGGAGCGCCCTATGACAAGCATGGTTGCGCGTCGTTCGACATCTGTCCGTGCTGCGGAATCGAGTTCGGCTACGACGATGCCACGACCAGCCACCTCGAACTCCGGATGCGATGGATCGCCGGAGGCAAGCGCTGGTGGAGCGACAGGGGGCCGCCTCGAGGCTGGGATGCCGACAGGCAACTCGCGCAGATCGGCGAGTAGATTGGGATAGTCGCCAGTCAAGTCATGGACGATCAGATTGGTATCAATCGCGAGCATTCCGCCGCCTGGCCTCGGCGAGCACGCCGGCGTCCATCTCCTCCAGCGACTTCGGCTCGCCGTGATAGGGAAGTGAGCCGAACACATCCTCGGGCCGCGTCTCCGGAAAGGCCGGGGCGGGCCGCAACAGCACGCCTTCGGGCGTTTCCTCGACCAGCAGCCGCGTTCCCGCCCGCCACTCCCGCCGCCGGCGGATGGCGCTGGGCAGGATCACCTGCCCCTTGGTGGAAAGGGTGGTCGTGAACTGATCCGCGCCGGCCATCAGGCTCGCATTCCAGCAAGTAAGACGGTCGCAAGATTAGGAAGTGACGGCACCGGCTTCAAGCGCTTGTCCCGCGGCCCGGCCCTCCCGCTTTGACCTCCAGCAGGATCGGCGCAAGACTAACGACGGGTGGCGTCCGACCGAGTCGGCATGGCTGCAGATCTTCCACGCAAGTCACGGACAGACCACGATGACGACGCAATCGCTCCTGACATCACTGTTCCAATACAAGGCCTGGGCGAATGACCGGCTGCTGACCGCCATGGCCTCCCTGGATGGCGAGACCCTCCAGGCGGAACGGCATTCGGCCATCCTGATCCTCAATCACACCCATATCGTCGACCGCATTTTCGCCGCCAACCTGCAGAAGCTCGCGCACGGCTACAGTGACAACGAACCCGACCACGCCCCGGCGCTGGACGAGCTGTCGGCCGCCATCCGGGACACCGACCGCTGGTATGTCGACTACGCCGCGCGACTGAGCCCGGACGAGCTCGGCGAGGTGATCGCGTTCACCTTCACCGACGGCGCGCCCGGGCGGATGTCGCGCGAGGAGATGCTGGCCCATGTGATCGCCCATGGCGGGTATCACCGCGGCCAGGCGGGTCAGATCCTGTCGCAGATGCCGATCGCGCTGCGGCGCGAGAGCGTGTTCCGCGACACCTTCACCAGTTATCTCCACCGGCCCGGTGTGGCGGCCCTGGCGAAATAGGCGCCTGCTCCGGAGCGTGCCGGTGACGAAGCGTCGGACTTGCCTGCGACGAGCCCGCCTGCAACTCATTGTCCAGGAGGCACATGGCGTCCGAGGTCCATTGCATCGTGGAGGATGCGCAGCACTTCGATGACGCCTTCGCCGACGACCCGATAGACCAGGATGTGCCTGCCGCGGCGACCACGCCTGGCGACACGCAGTATGCGGACACCAGCCCGGATCTCGTCGCGCGCCTTGCTGTCCGGAAGATCCGGCCCAGAGCCCAGTGCCCGGGCGGCCTGGACGATCGTCTGCCGATAGTCGCCCGCCTGCTTCGGACCGAAGGCTTGGGTGGTCCAATGAAGAATGGAAGCGAGGTCCTGGTCGGCCGCGATGCTCAAGCGGACCTGCCAGCGGCCCTCGGCCATCCGGGATCAGTCCGCCGAACCGGATTTGAGGGCGCCGGCTATGGCTTTCTCGGCTATGGCGTTCATGTGCCGCTCCAGATCGTCCATGGAGTCGAACTCGATGTACTCTCCGCGCTCTATCGCCGCGATTCCGACATCGACCGCGGCCCGCAGACGCTCCAGCTTGGCCGCGTCCTCCTGCTCGCGCTGCTCGACCAGGCGCAGCCCCTCACGCAGGACCTCGCTGGCGTTCTGGTAGCGGCCGGACTTGACCAGCCCTTCGATCAGCTCGGCCTGATGATCGGTCACGACGACGTTGCGGGTCGGCATCGCGGCTGTCCTCTGAAGACGACTGCAGAGGAATAAGATAGGGCCATTGGCATATTATGCCAATGGCCCTATCATGGTCAGCCCGCGCCCTCACTTCCCCGGCGGCTTGTACCAGGCGTCGAGGGTCTCCTGCACCTTGGCGCCGGCCTGCTCGGCGGTCATCGAGCCGTTCAGCACCTGGGCCGAGACGTTCCAGATCGCCTGGTCGACATTCGGCTTGCCGCGCGACAGGATCTGGTGCGCCAGGCGGATATTGCCGCCGCACTTGTCCTTCCAGCCCTGGAACTCTGCCGCCAGCGGGTCCTTCAGCTCGACCTTGTGGGTCGACAGGGTGAAGAAGCCCGGCAGGGCGTTGGTGTACAGCGTCGCGAACTCGGCCGAGGCCACCCATTCCAGGAAGGCGCGCGCCGCCTCCGGATGCTTGCTGTGGGCGTTCATGCCGAAGCCGAGATCGGTGTGGTTCGAGATGAAGCAGGGGTCGCCCGCCTTCGCCACCGGCGGCGGGAAAGCGCCGAGCGGGAAGTCGGCCTGGGCCTCGAACAGCGGGATCTCCCACGACCCGGCCGGGTAGATCGCGGCGCGGCCGAGGGTGAACAGGTTCTGGCTGTCCGGATAGGACTGGGCCTCGTAGCCGTCGGCCAGATAGGGCTTCCACTTCGCCAGCTCGGCCCAGGCGGCGACGTAGGGCGCGTCGGTGAACTTGGCGGTGCCGGCGATCAGCGCCTTGCGGCCGGGATCGCCCTGCCAGTGGTTCGGGCCGATGTTCTGGAAGCCCATGGTCGCGGCCTCCCACTGGTCGGCGGTGCCGATCGACAGCGGGATCTCGCCGGCCGCCTTGATCTTATCGAGCAGGGCGAAGAACTCGGCCTCGGTCTGCGGCGGGGTCAGGCCGAGCTTGTCGAAGATCGACTTGTTGTAGATGAAGCCGCCGATCACCGAGCCGACCGGCACGCAATAGGTGGTCTTGCCGTCATCGGTGCTCCAGGCCGTCCGCGACGCCTCCGGGAAGGCGTCGATGCCCTTGAGGTCGTTGACCGAGGCGAGATGGCCCTTCTGGAACAGGGCCAGCGAGGCGTCGAAGGCGCGGCAGGCGACGATGTCGCCGGCGACCCCGCCCTCCATCTTGGCGTTCAGCGCGGCGTTGTACTCGGTCGGCGCCGAGGGCGCGAAGTTCAGCTTGATCCCCGGATGCGCCGACTCGAAGGCCGGGATGATCTTGTCCTGCCAGATCTTGAGGTCGTCGTTGCGCCAGCTCTCGATCGTCAGGGTGACGTCCTCGGCGCGGGCCGTTCCGGCCAGCGCGGCGAGCGCCGCGCCCGTCAGCAGGGCGCGGGATAGGATAGCGATCATTGTCTCGGGCCTCCCCTTTTGGCTGGTCTAGACCAGCGGGAGCGGCCCGGCTTGTCAACCCCGCCGGTCAGTCCAGTTGCAGCACGATGCCCTTGAGATACGCGCTCTCCGGCAGCAGCGGGTGCACCGGATGGTCCGGCCCGGCGCCGGACTGGCGCAGGATCCGGCCCATCCGCCCGGCATCGACCAGCCCGCGCGCCACCTGCTCGGCGAACAGCGCCGGGTCGACATGGTGGCTGCAGGAGAAGATGCAGAGGAAGCCGCCGCGCTCGGTCACCCGCGCCGCCAGCCGGGCCAGCTTGGCATAGCCGCGCGACCCGGCCGCGAGGTCCTTCTTCGACTTGACGAAGGCGGGCGGGTCGACCACCACCACCGGCCAGCGCTCTCCCTCCCCGCCCCGGCGCTCCAGCTCGGCGAAGGCCTCGCCGCGGGCGGTCGACACCCGGTCGGCGACGCCGTTGGCCGCCGCCGCCTTGGCCGCCAGCTCCAGCGACGGGGCCGAGCGGTCGACCAGCGTCACCGCCTCCGCCCCCGCCAGCGCCGCCTGGATGCCGAAGCCGCCGGTGTGGGTGTAGACGTCGAGCAAGCGGCGGCCGCGTGCCAGCTTGGCCACGAAGGCGCGGTTGTCGCGCTGGTCGAAGAACCAGCCGGTCTTCTGGCCGCCGACCGGATCGGCTTCGAAGCTCGCGCCGTTCTCCTCCACCGCGATCGGGCCGTCGAGGGCGCCGCGGGCGACCTTCACCTCCTCCGCCAGCCCTTCCAGGCCGCGCACGGCGCTGTCGTTGCGCAGCACGATGGCGCGGGGCTTGAGCAGATCCTCCAGCGCGTCGCAGAGCGGGCCTTCCAGCCGGTCCATCAGCGCCGTGTTGCTCTGCAGCACCAGCACGTCGCCATAGCGGTCGATGATCAGCCCCGGCAGCCCGTCAGCCTCGGCATGGACCAGACGGTAGAAGGGCCGGTCGAACAGCGTGTCGCGCAGCGCCAGCGCCGCGGCCAGGCGCCGGCGCAGGAAGGCGGTGTCGATCGCCGCGTCCGGGCTGCGGTCGAGCATGCGCACCGCGATCAGCGCGTGTCGGTTGAAGCCGCCGACGCCCAGGGCCTTGCCGCTGGCCGCCTCGACCCGCACCGGGGCGCCCAGCGGCACCTCGCGCAGCTCCGGCGTCATGGCGATCTCGTTCGAGAAGATCCAGGGATGGCCGGCGGCGACGCGCTTGTCGCGGCCGGGCTGCAGGCGGATGAGCGGCAGGTCGGTCATGGCGGCGGAGCATAGGGGCGCTGCCGCCCGACGGGAACCGCGACGTTGACGCCGCACCGGCCGGTCCTGTCTGCTGGCCGTGACGCTACCGCAGAGACCGTCATGACCATCCGCCCGGGCCCGCGCAATTCCATCACCGACATCGCCGGGATTCTGGTCGGCCAGGCCGAAGACCTGGCCGTGCGCAGCGGGGTCACCGTGCTGTTGCCGGAGATGCGCTGCACCGCCGCCGTGGATGTCCGCGGCGGCGCGCCCGGCACGCGCGACACCGACGCGCTGGATCCGACCTGCCTGGTCGAGGCGATCGACGCGGTCGTGCTGTCCGGCGGCTCGGTGCACGGGCTGGAGGCGGCGTCGGGCGTCGTCGCCTGGCTCGCCGCGCGCGGCCGCGGCCATCCGGTCGGCACCATCCGGGTGCCGATCGTGCCGGCCGCGATCCTGTTCGACCTGACCAATGGCGGCGACAAGAACTGGGGCGATACCCCGCCCTATCGCGCTTTGGCCCTGGCCGCCTGCGACGCCGCCGGGGCGGAGGTGCGCCAGGGCAATGCCGGCGCCGGCACCGGGGCCAAGACCGCGACCTGCAAGGGCGGCCTGGGCACCGCCTCCGCCATCGATCCCGAGACCGGCATCACCGTCGGCGCGCTGGTCGCCGCCAACCCGGTCGGCGCCGTGACCATGCCGGACGGCACCTTCTGGGCCTGGCCCTGGGAGCAGGAGGGCGAGTTCGGCGGCCCGCACCGCCCGACCGGGCCGGCGGGACCGGAGCCGGAGCTCTATCGCCATCCGGCACCGGAGCCTGGCGGCAACACCACGATCGGCATCGTCGCGGTCGACGCGGCCCTGACCAAGGCCGAGGCGCGGCGCCTGGCGATCATGGCGCAGGACGGGCTGGCCCGCGCCATCCGCCCGGTGCACACGCCGATGGACGGCGACACCATCTTCGCCCTGGCCACCGGCGCCGTGCCGCTGCCGGAGCCGCGGGCCGTGGCGCTGGCCCGGATCGGCGCCATCGCCGCCGACTGCGTCCGCCCGCGCCATCGCCCGCGGCGTCTGGCATGCCGAAACGCTGGGGCCGCACACCGCCTGGCGGGAGAAATACGGCAAGCCTTGAACCCGCCCCGGCGGCGCTGCCATCATCCGCGGCGAACGCGAAGGGCCGGGGGATTCGGTCTCATCGGCACAGGGAGACGACGATGGGGATGAGGGCCATGCTCGCAGCCGCCGTTCTGGCGGCCGGGCTGATCGCAACGCCGGCGCTGGCCGCCAAGGATCAGGCCGTGATCGGCATGGTGCTGGAGCCGCCGAACCTGGACCCGACCGGCGGCGCCGCCGCGGCCATTGCCGAGGTGGTCTATGCCAACCTGTTCGAGGGGCTGACCCGGATCGACGAGAACGGCCAGGTGCAGCCGGGGCTGGCCACCGAATGGAAGGTGTCCGACGACGGGCTGACCTACACCTTCACCCTGCGCCGCGGCACCACCTTCCACGACGGCACCAAATTCGACAGCGAGGCGGTGAAGTTCTCGCTGGACCGCGCCCGCGCCGCCGATTCGACCAACCCGCAGAAGGTCTTCTTCGAGCCGATCCAGTCGGTCGACACCCCGGCCGCGGACCAGGTGGTGATCACCCTGTCGCATCCGGACGGGCTGTTCCTGTTCCATCTCGGCCAGGCGGCGGCGCTGATCGTGGCGCCGAACTCCGCCGCCGACAACGGCACCCACCCGGTCGGCACCGGGCCGTTCAAATTCGTCGAATGGGTGCCGGGCGATCACGTCACGCTCGAGCGCACCGACGCCTATGCCGGCGACAAGCCGAAGCTGAACCGGCTGACCTTCCGCTTCGTCGCCGACCCGGCGGCAGCCTCGGCCGCGGTGATGTCGGGCGACATCGACGCCTTCCCGAACATGCCGGCGCCGGAGACGCTGGACCAGTTCAAGGCCGATCCGCGCTTCGCGGTCGAGATCGGCACCACCGCCGGCGAGACCGTGCTGGCGGTGAACCAGCGCCGCAAGCCGTTCGGCGACGTCAAGGTGCGGCGGGCCCTGGCGATGGCGATCGACCGCCAGGCACTGATCGACGGCGCCATGTTCGGCTATGGCACCCCGATCGGCAGCCATTTCGCGCCCTATGAGGCCGCCTACAAGGACCTGACCGGCGCCTATCCCTACGACCCGGCCAAGGCCAAGGCGCTGCTGGCGGAGGCCGGCTATCCGGACGGCTTCAAGGCGACCTTGAAGCTGCCGCCGCCCGGCTATGCCCGCCGCGGCGGCGAGATCATCCAGGCGCAGCTGGCCGAGATCGGTGTCCAGGTCGAGCTGGTGCCGGTGGAATGGGCGCAGTGGCTGGAGCAGGTGTTCAAGGGCTTCGACTACGACATGACCATCGTCGCCCACACCGAGGCGCTGGACATCGACATCTACGCCCGCGGCAAGGACAAGTACTATTTCGGCTACGACAACCCGGCCTTCGACCAGGTGATCCAGCAGCTGAACAGCACGGTCGACCCGGAGCAGCGCAAGGCGCTGTACCAGCAGGCGCAGCAGATCCTCTCGGACGACGAGGCCGCGGTGTTCCTGTTCCAGCTGCCCAAGACCGGGGTGCGGAACGCCAAGCTGATGGGGATGTGGAAGAACAGCCCGATCGCCGCCAACGACATGACCAAGGCCTATTGGGCGGAATGACCGGCCGCACTGACCCAGGCGCCTGACCGATGCTCGGCTTTCTGGGGCGGCGGGTGGTGACGCTGCTGTTCACGCTGTTCGCCGCCTCGGTGGTGGTGTTCACCGTGCTGGAGGTGCTGCCCGGCGACCCGGCCCTGCTGATGCTGGGCACCGAGGCGCGCGAGGACACCCTGGCCGCCCTGCGCAGCCAGATGGGCCTCGACCGGCCGGCGCCGGTCCGCTACCTCGACTGGGTCGGCGGCGCCCTGACCGGCGATCTCGGCACCAGCTACACCTACAAGCTGCCGGTGGTGAAGCTGATCGGCGACCGGCTGGCGGTGACCGCGCCGCTGGCGCTGCTGGCCCTGCTGCTGTCGACCGCGCTGGCCATCCCGCTCGGCATGCTGGCGGCGGTGAAGCACAACCGCGTCGGCGACTGGGGGGTGATGGGGTTCAGCCAGCTCGGCCTCGCCGTGCCCAGCTTCTGGGTCGGCATCATGCTGATCTGGCTGTTCGCGCTGCAACTCGGCTGGTTCGGCGCCGGCGGCTTCCCCGGCTGGTCGGCCGGCTGGGGCGCGGCGCTGCAGGCCCTGGTGCTGCCGGCCGTGGCACTGGCCCTGACCGAGGCGGCGATCCTGGCCCGCATCGTCCGCTCGGCGATGCTGGAGACGATGCGCGAGGATTATGTCCGCACCGCCCGCGCCAAGGGCCTGTCGAAGGGCCAGGTGCTGCGCCGCCACGTGCTGCGCAACGCCCTGATCCCGGTCGCCACCATCGTCGGGCTGCAGTTCGGCTTCCTGATGGCCGGCGCGGTGGTGGTGGAGAACGTGTTCACCCTGCCCGGCCTGGGCCGGCTGGCCTTCCAGGCCATCGCCCAGCGCGACCTGATCGTGGTCAAGGACGTGGTGGTGCTTCTGGCCGCCATCGTCGTCACGGTCAACTTCCTGGTCGACGTGGTCTATGCCGTGATCGACCCGCGGCCGAAGCAGGCGGGGTGACGATGATCCGGCTGCTCGTCCATCGCGGCTTCGCCCTCGGCCTCGCCCTCTGCGCCGTCTTCATCGGCATGGCCGTGCTCAGCCTGGCCTGGACGCCGTTTCCGCCGAACGCCATCTCGATTCCCCAGAAGCTGCAGGCACCGGGTGCGCTGCACTGGCTGGGCACCGACCAGCTGGGCCGGGACACGCTGTCCCGCATCATGGTCGGCGCCCGCACCTCGGTCGCGGTCGGGGTGGTCGCGGTGGTGATCGGCCTGGTCATCGGCGTACCGCTCGGCCTGTGGGCCGCGGCGAAGCGCGGCTGGACCGACGAGATCCTGGGCCGCGCCGTCGACCTGACCTTCGCCTTCCCGGCGATCCTCAGCGCCATCCTGATCACCGCGCTGCTGGGCCCCGGCGCAGTCAACGCCATCCTGGCCATCGGCATCTTCAACATCGCCGTCTTCGCCCGGGTGGCGCGCGGCGCCGCCCTGGTGGTGTATGGCCGCGACTTCGTCCGCGCCGCCCAGTCGCTGGGCCGGTCGCGCCTGGACATCGCGCTGCGCCACGTGCTGCCGAACATGGCCAACGCCCTGATCGTGCAGGCGACGATCCAGTTCGCCATCGCCATCCTGGCCGAGGCGGCGCTGGGCTATCTCGGCCTCGGCACCCAGCCGCCGCAGGCCAGCTGGGGCAAGATGCTCCTCGATGCCCAGACCCTGCTGGCCCAGGCGCCGCTGCAGGCGGTGTTCCCGGGCCTGGCCATCGCCGTGGCGGTGCTGGGCTTGAACCTGATCGGCGACGGGCTGCGCGACCTGCTGGATCCGCGGATGAAGGTCGGCCGGCTCGGCTGACGCAAAAAACTTGCTCGTGACCACGATCATCGCGCGCACCTCCCGCCGGCCGGCGGATAGGGTCACGGCAATTCCACTCCATCCCGGGACCCGACCATGCAGCTGCTGTACCAGACCCATTCCCCCTATGCCCGCAAGGTGCTGGTGATGGCGCATGAGGCGGGGCTGGCCGGCCGGATCGAGGTGATCCATCACGAGACCAGCCCGACCCGGCGCAACGAGGCCGTGTTCGCCGCCAATCCGCTGGGCAAGGTGCCGGTGCTGATCTGCGACGATGATCTGGCGTTGTTCGATTCCGTGGCGATCTGCGACCATCTGGACCAGCTGCATGACGGCCCGAAGCTGATCCCGTTCGCCGGCCGGGCGCGAGCCCTGACGCTGCGGCTGCAGGCCCTGGCCCAGGGGCTGGCCGATGCCGGAATCGCCCTGCGCTGGGAGACGGAACGCCGGCCCGAGGCGCTGCGCTACCCCGCCCTGGCCGCGGGCCAGGCGGCGAAGCTGGTCGCGGCCTATGATTTCGTCGAGCGCGAGGTCGATCTGGAAGGCCCGGTCGAGTTGGGCCAGATCGCCCTGGCCACGGCCCTGAGCTGGCTGGAGTTCCGCAACCTGCCGGAATTCCGCCCCGGCCGGCCGCGCCTCTCCGCCTGGTTCGACGCGTTCAACTGCCGCCCGTCGATGAAGGCGACGCCGCTGTCGGGAGAAACCCAGGATTAGGCGACCACCAGATCCGTCGGCGCCAGGGTCAGGGCCTCGCAGCCGGTGTCGGTGACCAGCACGGTCTGGCCCGAGGTCATGGCCAGGCCCCGGTTGCTGTCGTAGAGGATGATGTGGATGAAGAACACCATCCCGGGCGCCGCCAGCGTCGGGTTGCCGTGGAAGAACATCGACAGGCTCGGCGAGTCCATCCAGTTCGGCGCGAAGGTGGTGCCGAGCGAATAGCCGCAGGCGTTCAGCCGGGCGTGGCGCAGCCCGGCGGCGTCGGCCACCCTGGCATGCGCGTCGAACACGTCGCCGAGCGGGTGGCCCGGCTTCAGCGCCGCCTTCGCCGCTTCCAGCGCTTCGACCGCCGCCTTATGCATCGCCCGGTGCTCCGGCGAGGCCTTGCCGACCAGCAGGGTGCGCATCAGGCAGGCGTGGTAGTGGCGGTAGGTGCCGGCGAATTCCAGCGTCAGCTGGTCCTCGGCCGAGAGGTGGCGCCGGCCGGTGAAGTAGCGGCACATCAGGGCGCCGGGGCCGGAGCCGATGATGAACTCGTTGGCCGGGTCGTCGCCGCCGCCGCGCCAGACCGCGCCCTGCATCGCCGCCAGGATGTCGCCCTCGAAGGCGCCGGGCCCGGTCAGCTTCACCGCCTCGTCATAGGCGGCGTCGGCCAGCTTCGCCGCCTCGCGCACATAGACCAGCTCGGCCGGGCTCTTGATCAGCCGGAAGCGGGAGACGAGATCGGACGCGTCCTCGTGTTCTGCATAGCCGTCGAGCTTGGCCTTGAGCCGGAAGCCGAGCGCCGCGGTCAGGCCATAGGCGTCCCATTCGACGCCGACCTTGTTGCCGCGGACATCGTATTCGTCGAGGATCGCCAGCAGGTCGTCCGCCGGCTCCGACCCCGCCCGGTCGACCCAGACCCGGACATCCTCGATCACCGAGGTGAAATAGGCCTGGCGCTCGTCGGCGGAGCGGGTCAGCAGCGTCATCCGGCCGTCGACGCCGAGCCACAGGCATTGGAAATAGACATAGCCGAAGGTGTCGTAGCCGGTCAGCCAGTACAGCGACTCCTGGCGGAACACCAGCAGGCCGTCGAGGCCGCGGGCGGCGATCTCCGCACAGATTCGGCGGCGGCGGTCCGCCAGCTCCGACGCCTCGAAATGGATCGGCATGGCGGCCTCAGCGCTTCTGGGCGCGGATCTCCGCGATCGGCTCGGCGTAGCGGTACTCGATGTCCCAGGGAAAGAAAATCCAGGTGTCCTGGCTGACCTCGGTGATGAAGGTATCGACCAGCGGCCGCCCGGCCGGCTTGGCGTAGACGGTGGCAAAATGCGCCTTCGGCAGCAGGTCGCGCACCACCCGGGCGGTGCGGCCGGTGTCGACCAGGTCGTCGACGATCAGCCAGCCCTCGCCGTCGCCCTGGACCGGCGCCTTCAGCACCTTGGATTCGCGCTGGTCCTGGTGGTCATAGGTCGAGACGCAGACCGTGTCGATCAGCCGGACGTCGAGCTCGCGCGCCAGGATCGCGGCCGGCACCAGCCCGCCGCGGGTGATGGCGACGATGCCCTTCCACGGCCCCAGCTCGGCCAGGCGCCAGGCCAGGGCACGGGCGTTGCGGTGCAGCTCCTCCCAGGAGACCGGGAAATCCTTCCGGAACGACGCGTGCTCGGCCATGGTCGGTTCTCCTACACCCCTGGGAATTGGCGCTTCATAGCGCAACCGGACCGGCACCGGAAGGGTGTGCCGGCCTTGATCCTGCCATGCTTGAAGCCAATTCTCCGTCCCGCAGCCCCAGCGGCTGCGCTGCATCAGAGAATCGGATGTTCCGCCTCGTCCTGACCGCCGGCCTTCTGGCCTTCATCGCCGGCCCCGCTTTGGCCGCCGAATCCTGCGACGTGAACGCCGAATCCGCGGCCGTGGTCGCGGCCTGGGGCGCCAAGGTGCGCGACGGGTCGATGCCCGAGGACAAGCTGTCCGCGATCTCCGGCAAGATCCAGTCGCTGCCCGCGATCAGCGCCCAGGACCCGAACAAGGCCTGCGCCGTCCTGGCCGAGATCAAGCGCGAGCTCGGCCTGTAGGGCCTCGGCTTCCCTCAGCGGAAGCCGACCATCGCCATCGCCCGCTGGACCTTCTCGGCCGGCCAGCGCTTGACCGCGCCCGGCGGCTCCTTGCGGCTGGTGACTGCCGTGCCCTCGCCGGGGTTCAGCGTCACCGAACCGGCGTCGGTCGAGACCTCGACCGCGCCATCGAGGACCAGGACGCCGAAGGCGCCGTCGATGGGGCCGGCGAAGAAGCGGGTGCCGCGCACCCCGAGCGTGGCCACCCCGGTCTCGATGGTCACGCTGTGGTTGGGCGCCTGCTCGATACCGCCGCCGCCGAACATGAAGGCGCCTTGCAGCCGGCGCAGCGCCAGGGCGGCGTTGCCATCGGCCCCGCCATAGGCGAAGCGGTCGACCGCCAGCCGGGCCGCCGGCCCCAGCGTCAATTCGGTGCCGTCGTCCAGCTTGACCTGCAGCCGCGACTGCGGGCCGGTCCACAGCGTGTCGTCGAGGAACACCGGCGACGCCGGGTCGAGCAGCCGGTCCTGGCCCTGGTAGTAGGCGCCGGCCGCCGGCTCCAGCCGGTCGACCTGGCCGATCTTCGGCCGGTCCTGCGCCAGCGCCGGGGCCGGCAGCAGCAGGCAGGCGAGGACCAGCCCGACGGAGCGTGAAAGTCGTGACATCGCAATCTCCCTTTCCGAGAGATCATGGTTCGGAGCGAGGCCGGCCGGTGTTACCTGGGTCATTGCGCAGCGCAACCGGGCCTTCCCGTGATGGAAGACAGCCCCTATCCTAGCGCAGCCAAGGCAGGAGAGTCCGAGTGGCGAGCCCGCATGTCTCACCCTCGTTGTGCCCTGCGCCGTCGCCACAGGCCGGCAGGACAGGAGAGCGGCGCAGCGCGATGCAGCGCATCGCGCAAGCCGTTCGACACACCATGCCGGCCTGTGGCGACGGCCCGAAGGGTCGCCTTGCGGCGGCCGCCTGCGGGCGCGGGCCGCTCGACCGTATGACCCGATACGCTCTTCGCGGCCCGCGCCCTCATTCGACTCACCGCAAGGCGACGCAGGGCGCAAGGAGGGTGAGACATGCGGGCTAACGTTCCGCCGGCGGAGAAGCGTCGCCTCCTCTCCGAAACCCCGTTCTTCGCCGCCTTCCCCCCGGCCCAGCGCGACGCCCTGGCCGCCCGGCTGACCGAGCGCAGCCACGAGGACGGCGACACCATCTTCCTGCGCGGCGACGAGAGCACCAGCCTGATGATCGTGGCCTCCGGCAGGGTGGCGCTGCGCCTGACCTCGCCGCAGGGGCGCGAGATCCTGCTCGCCATCCTCGAGACCGGTGAGATCTTCGGCGAGATGTCGCTCTTGGACGGCCGCGGCCGCAGCGCCGACGCCGTCGCCTTCGGCCCGTGCCGGCTGCTGAGCCTGGATCGCCGCGACATGCTACCGGTGCTGCAGGAGTCGCCCGAGGCCTGCATCAGGCTGCTGGAGCTGCTGTCGACCCGGCTGCGGCGCACCAGCGATCAGCTGGAGGGCGTGGCCCTGATGACCTTGCCGTCGCGGCTGGCGCGGCTGCTGCTGACGCTGAGCGAGACCCATGGCGGCCGGAATGCGGGCGGCGAGGTGCTGCTGCCGCTGGCCCTGTCGCAGCGCGACCTCGGCCAACTGATCGGGGCCAGCCGCGAGAAGGTCAACCTGCAGCTCGGCCGCTGGTCCGCCGAGGGGCTGCTGCGGCGGCAGGACGGGGCGTTGGTGATCTGCGACACCGAGGGGCTCGCCGACATCGCCGACGCCGGGGCGCCCTGACCCCATGCCCCGCCTCTGGCGCCGCTTCGGCCCGATCCTGCCCGGGCTCCTGGTCCTGGCCGCGCTGGTGGCGCTGCGCCTGGCCGATCCGGCGCCGATGGCGGCGCTGCGGCTGCAGGGCTTCGACCTGCTGCAGCGGCTGGCGCCGCGCGCCTACGACCCCGCCGTGCCGGTCCGCGTGGTCGCGATCGACGATGAATCCCTGCGCCGGCTCGGGCAATGGCCCTGGCCGCGCGACCGCCTGGCCCGGCTGGTCGACCGGCTGGCGCAGGCCGGGGCCGCGGCGGTCGTGCTCGACCTCGTCCTGGCCGAGCCGGACCGCACCGCCCCGGCCCTGATCGGAACCTTGCTGGCCGGCCGCGCCGACCCGGCCGTGCTGGCGGCGCTGACCCGGGACCTGCCGGACCCCGACCGCGACCTTGCCGAGGCGCTCGGCCGGACCCGCAGCGTCGTTGCCTTCGCCCCGGCCGAGGAGCCGGGCCGGCTGCCGCGCATCATCGCCAGCTTCGCCGAGATCGGGCCGGCGCGGCAGCGGCTCGACCGCTTCGCCGGGGCGGTGCCGAGCCTGCCGGAATTCGAAGCCGCGGCCTCGGGCGACGGCAGCATCGGCGCGCCGACGGGTCGGGACGAGGTGCTGCGGCGGCTGCCTGCCGTCTCCCGGCTCGGCGACACCCTGATCCCATCGCTCGCGGTCGAGGCGCTGCGGGTGGCCCAGGGCGCCGGCACCGTGACGCTGCGGGCCGCACCCGACGGCCCGGGGCTGGATGCGATCCGGATCGGCGAGGTGATCCTGCCGGTGGCACCGGACGGCCAGTTCTGGCTGCACTTCACGCCGGATACGCCGGAGCGCCAGATGGCGGCGTGGCGGGTGCTGGACCCTGCCGTGCCGGAAGCCGAGCTGGCGACGGCGCTGCGCGGGCGGATCGCGCTGATCGGCGTCACCGCCACCGGCTTCGGCGACACCGTGCTGACGCCGCTGCGCGACCGCATCGCCGGCGTCACCGCCCATGCCGAGGCGCTGGAGCAGATCCTGCTCGGCCGCCACCTGACGCGCCCGGCCTGGGGCATGGCGCTTGAGATCGGGCTGCTGTTGGCGCTCGGCCTCGCCCTGGTCGCCTCGTGGCGGCGGCTGCCGGCGATCGTCTCGGGCAGCCTCGTGGTCCTGGCCATGGTCCCGATCGCTGCCGGCGCCTTCCTGGCCTATCGCCAGGCTGGGCTGCTGCTGGATCCGACCCTGCCGATGCTGGGCCTGCTGCTGACCCACGGCGCGGTCGCGGCGACGGCGCAATGGCGGGTCGAGCGCGACCGCCGTGCCATCCGCACGGCCTTCGCGCAATATCTCGCCCCAGCCCTGGTGGCCCGGCTGGCGGAGCATCCCGAGCGGCTGCGGCTGGGCGGCGAATGGCGCGAAATGTCATTCATCTTCACCGACATCGCCGGCTTCACCAGCCTCAGCGAGATGGTGCCGCCGGACCGGCTGGTGGCGACGCTGAACGTCTATTTCGACGGTGTCTGCGGCTGCGTGCTGGAGGCTGGCGGCACCATCGACAAGATGGTCGGCGACGCGCTGCACGCGATGTTCGGCGCGCCGGTGGACCAGCCCGATCATGCCGAACGCGCCGTCGCCTGCGCCCTGGCGATCCACCGCTTCACCACCGGCTTCGCCGCTGCTCGCCGGGCCGAGGGCATGCCCTTCGGCCGCACCCGGATCGGCGTCGCCACCGGCAGCGCCGTGGTCGGCAATTTCGGCAGCCGTCACCATTTCGACTACACCGCCTACAGCGAGGTGGTGAATCTGACGGCGCGGCTGGAGAATGCCAACAAGAGGCTGGGCACGCCGCTCTGCGTCTCCGCCGCCACGGCCAAGGCCTGCCCGGACCGGCGGTTCCGCCCGGTCGGGCGGCTGCTGCTGCGCGGCGTCGGCGCCCCGGTCGAGGCGCTGATCCCGGACGAGCTCTGCCCTGCCCCCGCCGAGGCCTATGCCGCGGCCCATGCGGCGCTGCGCCGGGGCGAGGCCGGGGCCGCGATGCTGTTCGCGGCGCTGACGGCGGACCATCCGGAGGACCCGCTGGCGCGGCTGCACACGAGGCGCCTGTCAGAGGGCGCCAAGGACGACCTGATCTCGGTTGATTGAGGGATCAGCGGTGGCGGCGTGGCAGGCGGATGACGGCCGTCTGCCGGGTCGGCGCCCACACTGTCCAGCGGGGCGGCTGGGCCACCCAGCGATGCGAGATCTGGGTCGGCCGCTCCATGTCGTCCTCCTGCCGGGCGGCACGGCACAGGGCGAGGCCGTAGAACAGGGCAAGCGCGAGACCACCGATGAGAACCGCGAGCATCATCCGTACCTCCTGGTCCAGAAACGATGCAGCTGCCCCATCGGTTCCGCAGCGGACGGGGACAGGCGCAAACGTCGCGGACGGCGTATGCTTCGGATCGGAAGGAAGGAGGCTGGCTGGGGCGCTAGGATACGCAGACAGCCGACTCTCAACCCCTTCAACACGCTCATTCTTATTGCATTTCAATGGCCTATGCAATAGCAACCTGTATCATCAACCTGTATCATCAGCCCACCGAGGCGAAGCGTTTGAGCGACCTCCGATACCTCCTGAAAAGAGGCCATTCTTGGTACTTTAGGATGGCCGTGCCGAGGGATCTTCGGCCCATCTTGAAGCGGCCGACCATCGTTCAGGCGATGAACACCCGCGACCTCACCCGCGCCAAAGCCGAGCGGTGGGCGATGGCGACGGCATGGACAGCCAAGTTTCAGCAACTCCGGGTCGAGGCCGGCGCAGAGCCGGACAGCCGCGATCCCCGCGAGGTCTACCGCCAGACCCTCGAATGGGCACGGGGCGCGTTTCCCGAGTCGCCCGACCACGCGGGCGGCCCAGACGATGAAGACCCGAGCGCCATCGGGCTGGAGCTGGAGGCGGAAGAGTTCCGCGAGCGGCTGGATCGGGAGGAGTTTGAGGGTATCCCGGCGAACTTCACTCCCCAGGAGAGCGCCAGGTTAGCCGCGCTGACTTCCCGTATGAGCGAACTTTCGGGGCGCCGGACGGAGACCCCGCCGGAATTCCGGATGAGCTTTCAGGAGGCATCCGCTGGCTATCTGAGGGACCGGAAGCGCGATCCTGCCGAGCGCCCCACCGAACAGACCCTCGCCCAGGCGGAGGCCGTCTATCGGCTCTTCGGCGGGTTCTGGAAAGAGCGTCCCTTCGGGGAACTCAAGGGCGCCGATGCCGCCGAGTTCCTGGATATCATCGGAAGCTTCTCCCCCACCTGGGGCCGCTCTCCGGAGACCAAGAAGCGCACCTTCGAGGAGCTGAGGGCGCTCTTCGGGGGCCAGGAGCGGGGCCTCTCGAACCGCACCCTCAACCGTTACATCGGCGACCTTTCGGCCGCGTGGGAGTGGGCGGAGAAGCGTGGCGGCGTGAAGGGGAAGAACCCCCTCGATGGCCTGTGGAAGAAGACCGCGAGCAGTCGGCAAACGGGCTACCTGCCCTTCTCGGTCGATCAGCTCAATGCGATCTTCAAGGGCACCAATGAGCTGCGCCGGACGCCGTACCGAAGGGCCTTTTGGTGGGTGCCTCGTATCGCCCTCTTCTCCGGAATGCGGGTCGAGGAGATATGCGCGCTGGACCGGGAGGAGGTCTTGGAGGAGGACGGCGTACCGTTCTTCGACATCACCGCGGCGAAGACCGTTGCGGGCATCCGGAAGGTCCCCATCCATTCGGCCCTTATCGGTCTCGGCCTGATGGACGATCTGCCGAAGGCCGGGCCGATCTTCCCCGAGTTGAAGCCGGGCGGCCTCGACGGGAAGCGCAGCCACTACTACGTCAAGCGGTTCTCCGCCCTCACCCACCGGCTCGGGATCAGCCAGATTGATCCAGCCACGGGGAAGGACCGCCTGGCCTTCCACAGCTTCCGGAAGTGTGTCGGGACGGCCCTGGAGCGCGCTCAGGTGGCCGAGAGTGACGCGGTGCAGGCCCTCGGCCACGAGAAGCTGTCGATGAGTTACAGCGTTTACAGCCTGGGCCTGACCCTGCCTCAGGTGCGAGACCGCGTCGTGGAGAAGATCGTGTACCCGAAGCTGGACCTTGAAGGGCTCCGGAGGGGCAATGAAAAACACCTTTAGCATTGTGATATCGATTGCCTCCCTGGCGATTGCGACAATCACGTTGATGGCTACGGTCTCACCCGATGATCTGTTAGGCAATCTCGCAAAGTATGTCCCCGCGCGATCAATACTGGTTCCTCTAATGGTGCTGGCCTTGTCCGCTTTGTGCTTTGAAGCAGGTCGCAGAATTGGAGCACTCTCCTCTCGCAAGGCCAAATCTGTGGATCAGAGATTAGTCCAGCTCGTTCTAAATGCGCGACTTATTCACGACAACCTCTTGTCATATGGAACTGTGGATATGGGAGAAATTGCCGCCCATATGTCGAGGATCGAGCGATCTGACCATCCGATCTGGGTGGACCAGAAGGCTTGGAACGCGCGGGCTGTGTTCCTCCGCCACGCGGAAGATGCAGCGAAAGCCCGGAGTGGCCGGCAGGATTTCCCGACCCCCATGGCCCGGAGCGAGGCAAAGGACTATCTAGATAATGCAACTGAGCGTTTAATTGCCGCCCTCAACAAGCAGAGGATGCCGCCGCTATTCGATCCCTACGATGGCGAACAGCCTTCATTGTGGAAGCGATGGCCCCAGAGGATGAAGGACTTGGCTCGCCGCTCCCGAAGCTGACCGCGGTGTATAGCACCACCACCAACACCAACCTACTCTCGATGGCCCTCCCCTCCGAACTGGACCTATGGCGTACCGCTCAGGCGCTCGTGAAGCAGCACGGCGAAAGGGCGCCCGAGGAGGCCCGCAAGAGGGCCGAGAGGTTTGCCGAAGAGGGCCGTTTGGTGTGGCTCGCGGTGGCCTCTAGGTGCGAGGAGCTGTTGCAGGAGCAGGGACAGCGGCAATAGGTTCAACCCTTGCATCACCCGCGCGGCCGGAATGCCGGTTACGGCCTCGGCTTCTCGGTGTCCGTGCTGGCGGACTGGCTGGGCCGGGCCATGGTTCCTGAGCGACCTGCTAAGGCACGAACTTGCCTTGCATCGGAGTATTCTGGAGATACGCGGCCAAATTCGGCCACTGCGCAGAAACATTGGATGCAGCCTGCGTGAGCAAAAGAAACAGCCATAGCAAGTTACCTTCTGGGGATTGCGTTGTCATCCTCTTGCTCTGCGGATATGTAGCTCGGCCTTCATCAGTTACGAAAGATATAGGAAACACATCGAATACTATTGTTCCCATGCCCAGACATATCACTGCGTCGATGCTCTCGCACATGATACGTGATCGCTCATCCCTTGTCGGCGGAAGAAGTGCGCGATTGAGCCCTTGGGCCGCTTCTGCTGCCAGCAACCAGCTTTGCACAGTCGAAATCTGAGCTGGCCCATTGTAAGAAACCAGTATCGAAATGATGCCCGGCGGCACCCAACCCATACTGAAGCTTGATAGTAAGTTTCTCTGGAGACGTTTTGCCCTCGCCGCACTCTTGGTCGCAGTGTCGATCTCCGCGGCTGTTAGAAGGGATTTTACCTCTATTATGGCAATGACGGACTCCGCTAGAAATGCTGATATTCCGCCTCCGAAATCGATTTTTGGATACTCTGAATTATAAACGACTATATCGAACTGATTGCGTTGTTGCCGCGGGGTGGAATTTGCATCAATTATTTCACCGGTCCCCACGGCGAGCTTCGCGCTAAGATGACCGGTTAAGAATTGCTTGATAAAAGCCTCGCGTGGCGTTCCTCTATGCAACGTATGTCCGGAGTTGGCGGGTATCTGAGACGTTGCAAGCAGTTGCCTCTCCACAGCGTCCAGGTGTGACTTTAGCAAGTGACCCTCCGCATTCATAAAATCGGCATCATAGAAGAATTGCCGCAATTCGTGTCGGTTATGAGGAGAATTGTAAGTCGTTCTCCTTGATCAACACGGCCCGCTCTCACAGGGGTACCCATCCCGATCCCTGTCGAGCCTGTAGAGCCCACATTGGTTCAGATAGAAGTTCGCCTCGGCGCACGAGTTCATCTGGCCGCACGTGCTTTTGCCCCCACAGGTGAACCCTGAGTTCACCTTCCGGCTCTGCCTTGCGGGCGCGGCCGGGGCCTCGGCCTGCGGCGCCTCAAACAGCGTCGCTGGGCGGGCCGTGGGGGCTGCCCTGGGTGTCGGCGTGGCGGGCGGCGCCTCTACCGTGTCCACCGGCCCCAGGAAGCGCCCGCTGACCCACCCAAGGCGCCCCTGATAGGACACCTCCATCCAGGTCTCCCCGTCGACCTCCTGGGCGTCCCCTGTGTGCATCACGATGGTCCCCCGAGGGAGCGGGTCGCCGTGGCGGTCATAGCCGGTGCCAGGCCCTTTCCGCATGTTCAGGGATTGGGCCGTGACCTTCCTGGGCGAGGGCGTGAGGGAACGTGTCAAGTCCACTTTACGGGTGGATGCAGGGGACGCCGGGGGGATGATGGTGGGGCGAGATGGATCGAGGCGGGCGCTCGGCGTCAGGGTTGGCGGGGTGGGCAGCGAGGGAGCCGCTGGGGCAGTCGCATAGGTCACGTACTGGGGCGTGGAGGGACGGTCCCCGATGCATTTGCCCAGGGCGACGAGGACGATGAGCCCGAGAAAGAGGGCTCCGGGTTTGGCCTTGGCCAATGAGGTGATCCGAAAAGGTATATAAAATCGCCTTCAAGAGTACTCGGTCCTATCCCACGGGGGAAGGGCCGAAGCGCAACTCTTCGGCCACGGAGCCGTGCTGCCGGTTTGCCTCATGGTTGCCTGATCGCGTCGATTGCTGTACAAACTCATTATATACAAATCGCATATTGGAGTACTGAATATGTCGATATTCGCCGTCTCAGTTCTCATAGAATACGACGAGACCTATTCGGATCGCCGGACAAGTGTATATGAGAAAATAAATTCTCTGTCTGTCGGAGGCGAAATGTGGACTGAATTAACTTCACTGTACGTACTTCAGAGTTATGAGACAACTGAAAAACTTGCTGACCAGATCGCATATTATACTAAGTTTAGCCTCAGCAAGGACTCTCTTCTGGTCATAAATTTGTCAATCGATCTCCATCAGACTAGAGGAAAATTCTCTAATCTCTTCCTTCTGGAAAAGCTGATGGCTGGCAGATAATCGCATTTCGGGTGCGCTGATGCCGGTGTCTTAATAATCAATCCCTTCTAGGCGCCCTCAGTTCAATCCTACAGGCCACCTCAGACCCACACCCGGTGCACCTCAGCGCCATCTCGATCCTGAACAGCCGGGCGTCCTGGCCGAAGCGCTTCATGAGCCGCTTCCGGTCCAGCTCCCGCCGCCGGTTGCACCTCCCGCACTTCGCCACGATGCCGGTCAGGGACGAGACATCGGACAGCCGCATCCCGATTTCCCAGTTGTTCTGAACACGGTCCCTCACCTGGGGCGTTGGCGCCCCTTTCCCGCGTCACCGAAGATGCGCCCTTCCGCGGCCTCGATCCCGTCCCTGAGGACCGCGGTGATCTCGTCATCGTCCATGCCCAGCTCTCTGGCGCCCCATATGACCTCCTCGCGGCGCGCCTTCATGGCCTCGGCAAGGAGATGCGGGCCGCTGGAGTTGGGGTTGAGGGCTGCCCGTAGGTCTTCGCTGAAGGGGCCGCGACGGTGCTTCATGGGGAGATGCCTGGCGAGTGGAGCCGATCAGTGCAGTGGGGCGGCGCTCGCAACCACGGGGATGCCCCTCGCTTGTGCGGTAGGCTCGACCTCGCCGCAGAATGCGTATAGGGCCGCATTGATCCGCTTGTGGTCGTCTAGGTCGATCCGGCCGCGCCGCTCGATCAGTCTGGCGTCGGCCACGATCTGCTCGTAGGGCTTCGCCGCCATCCTGATGGAGATATCCATGTAACGGAGGAAAGCGTCGCACATCCGCTGAGGGTCGCCGCTCCGCATGGCCTTCAAAGCCTTCCGGGTTGCAGCCTCGAATTCAACTATGTCGGCCGCGACCGGGGCGGCGGTGTTCAGCATGGACATTGCATTCTCCTCGCAGGGTGCGGCTCATTCCGCCGCGATTGAGAACAGGTCGGCCGCTTCGGGCTCGGCTTCATGGACAGGCCGGGCGCCGCCCACCGGCCAGCTCGCCATCAGATCGGTCGGATAGGGCTTCAGCATCGCCAAGCGCTCGGCCTCGGTGCTCTCGACTTCGCCGAGCCACACCGGCCACTGGTCGGGATCAAGGATCACCGGCATGCGGTGGTGGACCTCCGCCACGATGGCATTGGCGTCGGTGGTGATCACCGTATAGGTCTTGATCCACTGCCCTGTGCTGGGGTCTCGCCAGCCCTCCCACAGGCCGGCCAGGGCAAGGTGCGAGCCGTCTGCCCTGCCGAAGGCATACTTCCGGCCGCGCGGCTTTCCGATGGTCTTGCGCTCAATGAACTCGCTGGCCGGCACGATGCAGCGGCGGCGAGCGAATGCGTCCCTGAAGGACGGCTTCTGGTGCAGGGTCTCGGCCCTGGCATTGTACAGCTTGGCCCCGATCGAAGGATCTTTGGCCCAGCGGGGGATCAGGCCCCATTGCAGCAGATCGGCATAACGCTTGCCGGTATCAGCGTGGAAGCGGATGACGATCCCGCGATCTCCCGGCTGATTGTCCTCGGGCTCTCGCTTGCCCTTCCCCTGGCCAGCTTCAGCGGTCAGTCGGTAGAGCGCATGGATGTCGGGGTAGCTCAGCCTATTGGTGTTCTCGCCGCACATAGCGGCCTCCTATTCTGGGTCGATGCTCAGCGCCCGGAGATGCAGCTCAGCAACGGCAAGGCCTTTGGCGAGCAGAGAGGCGATTTCGTCCTCGCGAAGGCCCAGTTCTAGGCCGCGCCATCGCAGCTCATTGCGGGTGATGGCGTCTTCAATCTCGACATCGACCAGCTTGGTTTCGAGATCGCGGGGCATCGTTCATTTCCCCACCGGAAGACGCGCGCCGAAGACCTCGCAGAAGGTCCGAACCTCGTCCCAAAGCTCCTCATCGGTGCAGCTCAAGGCCTCCGCAGGGAACGCCGCAGTGTCGACCGGCAAGCTACCGTCGCGGGCAACCTTCTGAAGCTCGGCCAAGGCGTCCGTCAGCTTGGCGGGCTCGCGGCCAGCGATGCCCTCGTTAATCCATCGGGCCGCTTGCCAGAAGGCAGCGCGCTCATTGGCGCCGAGCGGCATCGCACAGGCCGGGTCTATGTCGCCCTCCCGATCCTGCCCCCTCGCGCGCAGCAGTCGGTCACCCATCAACTTCAGGCATTCGAGCCCGATGCTCCGGGCCGCAGGGCCAAGTGCTCTGCCTCGCAAAGCGTTGGCGACCACCGAGGGAAGAGCGTCCATGTTCGTTCCTCGATCACGTCATGTTCTCTCTCCGTTCTAGTCCTGGAGGCATGCGGAGTCGAGTCGATTGGTAAAATGCTGGATATTGATGGCCCGCCGCTGGCCCATCCCCAACATCTAGAGGCATCTGTCGGTGATGGCGGGATCAGCCCTGGAAATCTGCCGAGTCCCTACGGTGCCTCCACGGGCTCGATCTCAGACAGCCCAGGCTATATCCCCGCGGCCTTCGCAGCCGCCAGCTCGGCAGCCCGGATCATTTTGGCGTGGCGCGGCCCCGGCTCGGGTTCTACCAGCCAGACGATTTCAAGGGCGCCCTCAGGGGTGATCCAGAACCGGCCCCGCAGCGAGCCATAGGACAAGCTCCCGCCCGCACGGCGATCCCAGCGTGCAGTCCAATCGGATGCGTCGATCCCGCGTGCCATGGCGAGCCTCCGGGCAGCCTTTCCGCCGCCTTCCCTGGCATCAACACGTGCATTGACGCTTTCGGTTCGTTAAGCCCGATAGTCCCGCTGCGGCGCGTGGGGCGCCGGCAAGGTCACTGGAACGGCAACGCGGGCACGCTCCGGCCACCGAAGGGACCGGTACGAAGTGGATCAGGGGTGGGGATTTTCCGTTGGCAAGGGACTGGCGAAGCCGGCATCATATCTCGATTAAGGTCGGCGATGGTGTCGGCCAAATACGCATTGAGGTGATCGATTGTTCGTAAAGATGGGCCACATTATCGGCACTACCTCTCGCCTGCCGTTCACAGCTTTTGAAGTAAAGATACTGATCGAGGCGATGGAGAACGGAAGATCCAAAGGTCGCGACCTCGCCTTGCATCCCGTATATGTGAATAACTTTGAAGAGGTTGTTTCGGAAGGCGTCATAGCACTGAGCTCCCCGTTGCAGCTTCAACGAGATTTCGTGTTCGTGAAGGTGAATGCCGGTCGGGGGTTCTTCGGCCGCCAGAAGGCCGGGTACGCCTCGTTTATCGGGTCGGTGATGGGTGACGAGTTCACGCCGGGTGCCGTCTTCAAGTCCTGGATGGTCGCGGCGACCTCGATAGGCAACGTCTACCGGGGGATGGGCCTCCGCTAAGCAGGATCGCTGCGGACGGGCTCCGAACGGAATAAAAGGGGGTCGAGCGGAACCGGTGGAGCTTGAGACCTGTACCGCCGCTCGCGACGGCACCGAGCCCGACAGGCAAGCGTTAGGCGACCGTAGACGGGGGGCTGGACGGGTCGATAGTCACGCGTTGCTGGATCACCGGTAGTGCGGCCTTGTGGCCCTTCCTGGGCTCCCTCGGGTACCGTCCGGTGGTCGGATCGAGCCCGTGCTGTGCACAATATTCGCGCCGTTCGGCCCTCGCCTGCTCCTGGGCCTCGGTCGTCACCTCCTGCCGGTCCCGGCCGGTGGCCACCTGACTCTCGATCCAGGCCATCCAGCGGGCATAACGCTCGGCGCCGGCGGCTTGGTACGCGGCGTGGGCGGCATTGTCAGCGGCCTTTCTCTCGGCTGCCAACTGGGCTTTTGTCGGTCCCCTGACCTTGGCCAGCGAGACCCAGGTGGTCTTTCTCATCACCCCCGTAGCGGCGTCGCCTTCGCCCCTGGCGCTGACCTTCTTCAAGCCGATGTTCACCCGGCGGAGGTCCGTTCGATCCGAGGTCCGGTATACCAACCGGTGGTTCGGCGTGGCCTCCAAGATCAGGCGGGCGACCTGGACGATCTTCCCGCGGTGGGTGGTGCGGATGGCGGGCTTCCGGTTCAAGCCGACGCCGCTGGTCCCTAGGTACCAGTTCGGGGAGACGCCACGGGCGAGGAGCGCATCCCAATCGGCACGATCTACAGTGCAGGTTCCCCCTCCCTTCGCTAGAGAAACGATGGCGATGGGGTTGCCGTAGTCGTCGAGGGCAAAGGCCGGCGGGCGGAGCATGGTGCGGGGCCGCCCACGCTTCTTAGCGGTCTTGGTCATGGTGATCCTTCTGTTGGAAACGAAGAAGCCCGCCTCGGGGATGAGCCGGGCGGGCTGGTGGTGGTGGTCGGATGCGTCAAGTGCACTTGACAGATGCGCTTAACGGCCCTCGTTACGGGGCGCGAATTCCGGCAAGTCGCGCGTCATCCCGTTCAGCGCCCACACCATCGGCATTGCCGTGGAGAAGGGCACCATCCGGGCGAGGTTGCGGGCCTCCTGCTGCGACATCTGCCGGCCGTGGAGGATTGGATTGATCCACCCGCCGCCGGCCTTGGACGCATCGTCCAGCAGGCTCATGGTCGGGTTGCCGAACAGGAAGTTGGACGGGAGACCCGTGTTGCGGAAGTCGAATACCGGAGCCTGCCCGCCGAGCGTGAGCGCGCTGTCCATCAGCATGGGAATGATAGAGGAGGCCCCGCCGTTCTGGAACGCGGCCAGGGCGACGTTCTCCGGGGTGAGGCGGCGTTCAAGGAACTCCTCCCGGTCGCCCCTACCCGCCGCCTGGAGGTTCGTCTTGGTGACATAGACCAGCCCCGCAAGGAAGTTGGTCAGGAGGAACGCCGAGACGGCCTCACGGTCCCGGAGATGCACGGATGCGAGGGTCTGTTTGGTCCACGCGCCCAACATGAAGGTGCGGAACTGGAACAGCACCTTCCATAGACGGTTGCTGGACCACCGATGCATGGCCCCCGGATCGTTCTCTTGAATGATCCGCCGAGCCCACCTGAAGGCCGTGTTCTCAAAGGCGGCGCGGGCCTCCACGTCCGTCCACTTGTCGAGATTGAGCCGGGTGATGGTGGCAAGTTCCCCCGTTGCCTTGGTGGCGTTGGCCCGGATCTCGGCCAGCACCCGGCTAAGCATCTCCTCCCCCATGCCGAGCGTTCGGAGGCGCGCTAGGTTCGCTTCGGTGGGTTCCTGGGCCAGCCGAGCGAACTTGTGCGCGATGCCCCGGACGGTCCACCGATGCAGGGCCGTGTTGATCGCGGCCATGCCCGAGATATGGGAGGTGACCCGTTTGCCGTACTGGAGGGCGTTGTCCACCATCAGCCCGGCACGGGAACCGCCGTCCATCTCAACCCGGCCCCATGCCGCCTCGCCAAGGTCATCCCAGCGGCTCGCATAGGCGCCCCTGAGATTGTCCGATCCGATCCCGAGAACGGCCTCCATCTCCTCGGCGAGGCTGTCCTCCAGCTTCCCCGTTCGGGCATCCCGAACGAAGGTTCGGAGCGTACCCATGCCGCTGATCGACGCCTTCCACCCGAGCTGGCCGATGATGTTCCCGACCTCGGCCACCTGGGCGAACCCCACCTGTCCCATGAGGCGGGTGAAGTTGAAGTCCTGGAGCCGGCGGAGGTGTCGACTCCACGGCCCCATATCGCTCGGATCAGGGGCGCCGACGATGGCCCGATAGAGGTAGCGGAGGTTCGCCTCGTCCCGGTTCATGTCGTCCAGCTTTTGCCCGACGAACTCCCCCGTGGCCTTCAGCCGCTCTATCCAGGTCTCGAACTCGGCATCCTTGACGATGCCGTTGAGGATGGCCCCACCGGTCTCCGGATCGGTGATCTGAAGCCGGGCCAGGGCCAGGCGGCCGGACATCTCCCGGCTGTAGGCCGTGAAGAGCTGGTGCGGGTCATTCACCAGGAGGTCGGTGAACCGGAGCGTATCCATGCTACCGGTCAAGCGGTTCTCTGCCGTGATGGCGGCATGCTCGTTCAGGAGCACCCGCTCCTTGCCCCGGCGGGGCGCCCCGTCGCCCTTCTTGGTCAGGAAGCCGATGAGGCTGTCCACCTCTTCGGGCTGCATGTCCACTCCATCGGCCCGGAGAAGGGTTTCCCGCAAGAGGTCCATATCGTCGCCACTGAAGGCCCGCTGAAGCGACTGTGACAGGCCCGCCCGGTTGCCCTGGATTACGCGGACGTATCCCTTACCCAGCTTGTCCGCGATCTCTGCCGCGATGTCCGGCTGTGCCTCCTTCACGGCCTGGGCGACGAGACGGGAAAGCTGGGCGTTGCCGTACCGCTCCAGCGCCGCGTTGATGTTGGCGTAGTTGAACACGCGGGGCAGGTAGCTCGGGTTCGGAACGCTCTCCTCAAAGCCCGCAACGGGGCGCCTAACGGTCCCGTCCCGGAGCCCTGGGTTTGCCAGCATCTCCCGGTATTTCTCGAAGGCATCCCGGTACGCCTGGCCCGCCTTGACCACGGCGGGGTCGAACGTCTCGGTCGGATCGGTGCTGCGGATGAACCGGGCCACGTCCTCCCCGAACTCGCCGGCTCGGGCCTGTCGCTGGAACCAATTCAGGCCCCGAGCGGTGGCCCATTCGTTGAGCGCAGGGGCCACCTGCCGGGCCACCTGGGTTTCCATGCGGTGGTGGATGAGGGCCTGTTCTTCCGTGGCGCCGAACACGGTGGCGATGCGCTTGTCCGCATTTCCGACTGCATCTTCCCCGAGGATGCCCAGAGCGCGCGCCACGGGGTTCTCCGAACGCTTGAGCTGGCCCACGGCGTCATACCGCCATGCTCCATTCACGCCGCTCCGGGGGGCCTGCTCCTCGGTGAGCCGGACCATGTCGCCCACGTCCAGCCGAAGGGCTTCCCGAGGAGAGGCCCGCATGGCGCCGAGAGATGCCGCATCGCCAGCAGCAGGGGCCGTTCCCTGCAATGCTTGCCGAGGCTGGACGAGGCCGGTGGTGTCCATCAGGGATCGCCCAATGCGCACCAGCGAGGCCGTTTCCGAGACGGTAGCGGGCGCCCTGCTCAGAGCGCCGAAGCCCGCCCCGAGGACAAGACCGGCTCCCGCCGCGTAGAGCGGGGCCATGTCATCCGGGTTGGCTTTCTGCGCCTCAACGATGGCCTGTGTCCCGCCAGCGGTTGCCGCCTCCACACCACCGAATAAGGCAGCGGCGCCGACTCGGCCAACTGATGCCGCCTTCACCGCGATCCCGGCAATCCCTCCCGAGACGATGGCAGCCGCCAAGGACGGCGGGTCAAGGATCTGGGCAAGGAGACTTGCTCCCACACCCCGAAGGCCGGCCTGGGCCATCATCTCGTCCTTGTCGGCCTCCTCTCTGGCCTTCCTGAGGAGGTACTCGGCGTGATCTTCGGAGGTCGCCGCCGCGAGGCCCTGAAGGTACTCCGGGGGGAGGCGATATTGCTCCGAAGCGTCCTTCAAATATTTCTCGGTCAATCGGAAGTCCGGATCGGGGGCGAACTCGGGATCGGCGCTGAACATCAGCCCGCCCAGGGTGTCGTGCTGCCAGCTTTCGGTAAACAACTTGAAGAAGCCGGGGGCTTTGGAGTCTTCAGCCTCCGCCGCCTTCGCTGCCTGAAATTTCTCCAGCATCGAGACCGGAGCGGGATCGACCGCGCCCCCCATGTCAGGGAAGCCAGGGAGACTTGGGGCCTCCCCGCCGAGCACCTGACGGGCGTAGTTCAGGCGGTTTTGCCACCCGTCGCCGCCGCGTGGGTTCTCAGTGGTCCATCCTCGGGGGCGCTCAAACGAAATCATCGCATCCGTGGCATCCTCCAGCGAAGTTGCCGTGCGGAGCTGGTCGCCGATGGCCTTCTCGGAGGTCTGGAGTTCGTGATCCACGAAGGCGAGTTGGGTTAGGAAGTCTGTCGCCGGCTTGCCGCGGTCGGCGGCGAACTGTGCCAGGGCAGTCTTGCGACCCTGACCGGGGGACGGATCGCGCCACCCGAAGGCGCCCAAGCCCGTGCCGTTGTCGTGGATGGCTTCCGGGTTGAGGCCCGACTCCTGGAGGCCATTCCCGACGATGGCAGCGGCGCCGGCATCGGAGTAGCCACGAGCGCGGAAGTAGGCGAGGCCCGCTTGGGCCCTCTCGTTCGAAGCCGCCATCAGGCGCGATCCTCCAGAAGATTGACGGTGACCCCCGCCGCTTCCATCAGGGATGCGAAGGTGATCCGGGACAGGGGGATGAGGTGCGGCTCGGCCAAGCCCTCAATCGGCAGGCCCCGCCACTCGATGCGGAAGGCCATGAGCGGGCCGGGATCGCGACGAACGCCGAGTTCGTGCAGGTCGAGGTCGGCCGCCTCGCCGCCTTTGGCGTGGAATTCCTCCAAGCGCCGATACAGGGCCTCCGGGAGCCATTCCGGGGTCTCGCTCGGGGCGAGGCCGGGGATGATGTGATCGTTGACGACCACGGCGTTCGCGAGGATGGCGTAGGCCACTCGCGGCCGATCCGCTTCGTGCTTGATGGTCATGTTCGGGTTCTCCGATGTGGACATGGAAAGCCCGCCGCGGGGCGACCGGGCGGGCGGGTTCAGGGCGATGCCCTCTCAGCGACTCTCAGGAGGCGCTAGAAGGCCGTTGGTGGGGTTGGGCTACGTGGTAGCCGGCAGCGCGAAGAAGGGCTCTAGCGACTCGTGACGAAGCCGTAGAGGCATTCGCCGAAGGGGCGGAGGATGGTCCCTAACGAGCAGCTTGGAGGGCCGCGTCCGCCGCCTCCCCGAGTGCCGCTTCCCATGCATCGTAGAAGGCTCCGTCCTCGGTCTCGGGGCCAGGCATCGGCCGGCTGTCGAACTCCCACGAGAAGCGCGACCCGGAACCGTGGGTGCGATCGGCCAGGGCCTCGGCAGTGGCGGTGAGGTTCATCGTCACGCCACCCGGCAGGGGCACCTTGCGGGAGACCGTGCCAGTCCCGACAACGGGCGCGGCGGTGGGCTTGGTTGCCATGAGGACGTGGAAGGGACGGGACCATTTCAGGGGTAGGGTCATGGGTTAGACCTCCTCGTCCTCATCCCTCATGGGCAGATCGTTGATGGTCGGCGCGGCGTGGCCACCAAGGGCCCCTAGCGGGAGGGTGCTGCCATCGGCGAAGATCAGGATCGTGTTCGGTCGCTGCCTCCGGTCGCCGAGCCGGCCGACATACAGCCACTCTCGGCCGTCCTTGGTGGGGGCCTTGAAGACCCGCAGCCATCGCTTGGTGGTCACCGAGCGGACCATGAAGGCGGTCGGCTGGCGGGTGCGATTGCCGGCCATGCGCTCGGCATCGCTGCCACCATCAAGCTTGATCTCGACAGGGACGTTCAGCTTGGGATTGTTCCGGCTGACAGAGATCTCCGCTCGCGTGGTGGCGGGCACGGCGGCGGGCAGCAGCTTGTTCGGGGTCGGCATGAGTTCTCCTTCGGCGCCCGTTCGGGGCCCGTTTCGGTGGTTGTGGGAGGATGGTCGAGGTGCCGCTTGCGCCTTCGGTAACAGAATACCGGGCCTCGCGACGGGCAGGTGCAGGCGGAAGCCCGCAGATTGCCTAGCTTTTTTATGACCCCCCTAATGGCCCCCCCGCCCGGTAGCGGAGCGAGGCCCGAGGTCATGGTCATCTGAAAGAGAGAGAAGGATAAGGAGTGAGGTGGTCAGGCCCGCCGGACTTCGGCCTCAGCCTTCGCTACCTTGCGGAACTCAATCATCATCAGCTCCTTGGCGGCGGCCTCATGCTTCTTGGGCACGATGATGCAATCGTGGACCGGTAGGCCGACTACTCCCATGGAGCGGAGGGCCAGCAGCACAGCGACAATGATCCGGCTCTCCAGGGCCTGGAACTCCATCCCGACGCCTCGGTAGAACATGCTCCGGATCGGGGCGTGTTCCCGCTCAATCACGGCTCGAACCACAGCCAACCCAGGGTGGGCAGGCCACTCCTCTTTGAGCCGGGCCTGGATATCGCTCGGCCAGCGTCGGAGGCCAGAGACGGCGCCGGGATCGTCAATCTTGGTCCGATCATCCAGCATGGCGTTTGCCACCGGCTTGACGATGTCCCTGGGCCACTCGGCCAGCTTGCCCACGGCGTAGAGGTCCCCCGCAGGAACCGGTTCGCCAGCCCTTCCATAGGCCATGCGAAGGAAGGCGGAGCCGAAGTCGAGGCTGACTACCGGCTCTCTGCCAATCAACAGCGCGGCGCGGTCCTCCGTGGGCATGATGATCCAGAAGGAATGGTACAACCGGCCGCCCAGCCCGAAGGTCGGATCGGCGGCGCTGAAGATGCGGCTCATGGTCCGTCGAGAAAGGTTCACGGGAGCTTCTGGACTGTGGCCGGGGGAGAGGGACAGGTCGGCCCCCGCCCACCAGTCATTCAGCGTGGTCATCTCGCCCCGCATTCGGATGGTCTCCGGGGTGTCGTCATAGTCCACCTTCCGGCCTCTAAGGCGCGCGTCGGGGTGGTTGTTCGACCACTTCAGGACGATGGTCTCCCGGCCCTCGCCGAGGGCGAAATCCGCTGTGGTGAGGTCTGGATACTGGCCAATGGTCGCGACCAATGCCGGCCCCGCCTCAATCACCGTCTTGAACGATTGCCGACCGAAGGTCCCGTAGTGCCAGGCGCCCTTGTGCTGGATCAGGAAGCCGGCATCTCCCATCTGGTCGAGGGTGCGAGGGAACGTCTCGCCGAGGAACCAAGCATCATACCTGTTCTTCCTCTCGCCAAGCTGGCCCTTTCTCCGGGGCACGGTGAGCGTTCCATCCGGGTCGGATAGCAATTGGTGCACTAGGTCGCTGACCAAGGCGGTGACCGTGGCCTTGAACGAGGCTGCATCAGCGGGACGCCGCTTCCGGCAGCGCACGCCAAGCCTTTGCTCATGCTCCTCCACCAGGGCGAAGACGACAGCGACAAGGTCACATGCGGTCGGCGTCATGGGCTCCCTGTGCGGCTCGAAAGGCCGGGCCTTAAGGCGCGCGTTCACCGTCTCCAGAGGAGCGGCCAGAGGCTTGGGCTTGGGCTTCGGTACTGCGCGGTGCAGGGCGGCGTGTTCGGCCGGGCTTAGGTGTCTCACGCGGATGCCGTGATCGCGCCAGAGAGCGAGGTCTTCTGGAGTGGTCGGCGCGCGCCTACGGGGCATGATCGGGCTCCTTTCTGGCCCCGAAGGGCTTGGCGGCCAATGGTCATTGGGGGTTGAAGGGCAGCCGAACGAGCGGCTGGGGGCGTTTGGGGGATGTGTCAAGTGGCGCTTGACAGGTGGGGAAGGGGACCGGATCTCCGATCCTGCGAAAAAGAGTCTAGGTCAGCCCGGCACACGAAGGCATCATTTCGAGATCGCAACGATCTTGGCGGCGGAGGTGGCGGGCATGCTTCGTCAGCGCTCCAGGACCGACCGAACACTGCGCCGTCACATCTAATGGAGGTGTTTGGAAACATCTGCCGACCTAAGACATTGAGCCAGAACGGGAATGTGGAGATATCCACAGGGTACCCGTCAGGTTGTCTAGTCGGCCCCCCAGGCGACCGGTCGTGGCCAGTGTGTGGGTATGGACGAAAGCGGGTCTCTCGCGCTCCCAGGGCGAATGGGAGGGTTTGGAAGCGCCACCCGCGGAACCCCAGGCGGCGCCTTGCTTCCGTCCTCTCTCACCCCCTGCACCGCATCACCGTCTGTCGGCTGGTCTCGAACTCACGGGCCAGGGCGGCGACGGCAGCACCCTCGGACAGCCTCCGGGCGATCTCCGAGCGCTGTGTCTCGGTCAACCCACGGGGCCGGCCCAAGGTCTTCTTGCCCTCGGCCTTGACCCGCGCCAAACCGGCCCGCGTCCGCTCAATCAGAAGATCACGCTCGAACTCGGCTACGGCGTTGATCACCTGCATGGTCATCTTCCCAGCCGGGCTGGTCAGATCCATCCCACCGAGAGCGAGGCAGTAGACCTTGATGCCGAGCCCGGCCAACCGCTCCACAGTCGACCGAACGTCCATCGCGTTCCGGCCGAGCCGGTCCAACTTCGTCACGATCAGCACATCACCACGCTCCAGCCTGTCGACCAGCTTGCCGAAGGCCGGCCGCTCGAATGCGCTGGTGCTACCCGACACGGTCTCGGTCACGGCCCGATGCGGCTCGACGTGGAAGCCTGCGGCTTCAATCTCGCGGAGCTGGTTGTCGGTGGTCTGGTCTACGGTCGAGACCCGGACATAGGCGAAGGTGCGGGCGGTCATCGTGGCGGTCCCTGAGTCTGTCCAAAAACGTGCCACAAGATATGAACATGTCCACAATCCTGTCAACACTAGTTTTTGGACAGGGAAAATGAGGGTGTCCGGGACCGGTCGTTTATGGACAAGGTGCCCAGGCCAACCGGGCGGAGGAATTCGTCAGGGCTAGTGTGTGGGTTTGGAACTCCCCAGCCGGTTGAGCGGGAGCGGCAGTCGACTCCGGATTGCAGTGGCTCCCGATGCGGTCCTAAGCTGCGGCATGGGAATTGAGCGTGGATACGTCGCAGCCGATTGGTCCACCGCGCCCGAAGGTGGGGGCATAAGGGCCGCGTGCGGCGAGTGCTGGATCATCTTCCAGGAAACCGAAACGGGCTGGGCGGCCACCTCCGACAACCTGATCAACTACGATATCGAGGAGCCGGAACATCTCCGGCGTGCCGCAGCCCAGGCGGTTCTCGCTGCACGGCCCCGCCGGCACCCGTAGTGGGACACTGAAGCGCCCTCGTCCGATCCCGCGAAGCGAACCGAGGGGGTACCGGGGGGTGATCCGCGCATCCTTGTGTATTCAGATGCCCTTTCACATTTTTGTCGTGTTTTAAGCCGCGCCCTCGGTGGGCCGTTCGGACGAACCTCCGGGCGAACCCGAAGCGTCAGCAGGCCGGGAACGTGGCCGTCTTCGACTTCACCCGCGGCACCACCACCCAGCGCATCCGCACGGTGACCATTGACGGTGCGCCCTGGTTCGCTGCCATAGATGTTTGCCGGGCCATCGGGCTTCTCGTGGATAAGCGGGGGACCTTCCACCACCTCGTCCGTCTAAACCCACGGGAGAAGCGCCCAGCAACCCCGGTGCTGAAAAAGGGGATGCCAGGACAGCCCGCAACGCTCATAAGCGAGAGCGGGCTGTACAAGCTGATCCTCCGGTCGCAGCGGTCGCCCACTGCCAAGCCCTTCCAAGACTGGGTTACCCGCGAAGTGCTGCCCACGATCCGCCGAGAGGGGGCTTACACCACCCCCGGAAGTTTCGGGGGTAAGGAAGACGCGCGGCCCATGATCACGCTCGCGCCGGCCCCCTCAGAGACCGATAGGGAGCGCCAGAACGCGGCCACGTGCCAACGGCTGAACGACGCCGCGGAATATGAGCTGATCTTGCGCGCCATCGCCGCCCTACAGGGCCGGGTCGAACGCCTGAAGGCCGAGAACGAGAGCCTGCATGACCGCATGCAGCGCGCCCTTGCGATCCTGGCCGGCTGATATGCGCATCGTAACGCGCACCAGGGGCCAGCCCCTCTCCACCCTCGAAACGTCCTTCCGGCCACACCTGGACGGCGGCGATGACGCCAAGCTCCTCGCCCTGGTCGGGGTGACCCGATGCGATGACGGGAGGATGGCGCGGCGCGCATGGGAGCATCGCCGCAGGTGGCGAATGGGACAACGTGTCTACCTGGGGCCGCGAAGGCAGTCCGACAGGTGCGGCCGATAACACCAACAACACATCTGCCCGGCCGCTAGTACATAGAGTCAAGAGAGCGCCGATGCTCGTCAACCTTCAGAAGTAACCGCGTTCCCGCTTCGGTCACTTCCTGCAGGCGACTCATTACGTCCACCATGCCGGCATCAGCGATTAGTGCATCATCTGGCAAATCCCCAAGCTGGCGGAAGACGTGCTGAGATCTTGCCAGTTGCACTGCGCATTCGGAGCCCAAGGAGAGATTTGAGATGCTCGTCTCCTCAATGACCTTCGATATTTCGCTTATCTTCTCTGATATCTCAACAAACAATTCCCTAACGGAAGACAAAGAAGTCATCCTTCCATCTATCTGAATTTCGCTCATCCAATCAGAGAGAGATCCCTTCATAAGGTAAAGAGATTGGAGAGATTTACCAATTTCTTGCAGCTCGGCAAGCTCCTTCGCTTTCCTTATTCTCTCTTTTCTTTCGTAATAGACTTGGCGCGACCCCATCACCGCCTCGATCAATTTTTGAGGCAATTGGATGAACCAGTCCGCAGTATCGCGAAATTGCTTCAAGAGATCGACATCGATCTGCATTGGTTTCTCCGTCTACGATTGGCTTTAATCGACATTGCGTGAGCCGCGCCGCCATTGCCAGGGCACCTCAAAGGCTCCCCTCCAGATCCCCTTCCTTGCCTCCTTCGCTGCCGCCTCCTGCCCCTCGTAATCCCGGCTGTAGCGGGTGAAGGCCACGGCCCAGCCCTGGGCAGCCATCCACTCGCTCAGATCCTCGCCCCCGGCCCGGCAGACGGCCACGATCCGGCGCCACCTATCACGGTCCCGTTCGGCACACCTCACGGTCGCCTGGCCGATGAAGTCGGAGAGGGCCAGGGCTGCCCGCTGCCCGCACCTGTAGCTGTCCCCGTTCTCGTCCTGGCAGAGCTGGCGCGTCTCCGGGGCATCGACACCGAAGAACCGGATGCGCTGGCCGTGGATCTCGATGGTGTCGCCGTCGATGACCGAAGCGCGGCCCGTGATGGGTTCCTTAGCGGGTGCCGGGGAGGGGACCGCGAGGAGGACGAGGAGCACGGAAGTGCCGGCCATGGCTGTCCTGAGGAGCGCGCGGAAGGTAGTCTTTCGGGGAGCCGTAGAGGGGGAGAGCCATGCAGTTGCCAACGTTCAAGTACCATCCCAGGCCATTGGAGACCGGCAGCATCGTCGCTTCGGAAGCGGTATGCGTTTGCTGCGGCGAGAGCCAGGGCTTCATCTACCGCGGCCCCGTGTACGCGGTCGAGGATCTAGATGATCGGCTCTGCCCGTGGTGCATTGCCAGCGGCGCTGCCCATGAGAAGTTCAACGCCTCTTTCACGGACGAGGCCGGGATCGGCGATTACGGCAGGTGGGAGCCCGTCCCGCGGTCGGTGGTGGAAGAAGTCGCACTCCGCACGCCCGGCTTTTCGGGCTGGCAGCAGGAACGCTGGTGGACCCATTGCAACGATGCCGCCGAGTTCCTTGGGGCAGTCGGCTACACCGAGGCCGCCTCTCTTGGACCTGACATGCTCGCCGCCCTCGCTGCCGATACGGGGATGGAGGACGAAACCAGGAGGGACCAGTTCGTCCGGTCACTCAGAATTGATGGGAGCCCGGTGGGGTTCGCCTTTCGGTGCCTCCATTGCGGGAAGCTGGGCGGCTATACGGACGCGCACTAAGACCGAACCGCGACGGGCTCCGAAAGCTGCCTCCTATGGGCGCCCCATGATCTCCTCAATCAGCGCCACCAGCGCCTTTCCCCGCGCCGTCAGAAACACGTCCTTCTCGCGCCGATCATCGTAGGCGTCCCGTGTGAGCAGGAGGCCAAGGCCGGCCGCCGCATTACCGCCCACGCGCTTCAACACCCGCGTTTCCCCGAGGTCCAGGATGTAGCGGCACACGGTGGACTTGGACACCGACGACTGTTTGACGATGTAGCTGATGGTCCGCCCCTCATGCTTGGCAGCGACGAGGAGGGTGTGCACGCATGCGATGCTGAGGGAGGGGTCAAGCTTCTGCAGCTCCCTGATGAACCGCAAGGCCTTGGAGAGACCGTCGCTCATGCTGAATTCCATCCCGAGGGCCGGCCTGTCTGACCGGCCGGTTGAACGAGAACGGCGCCCCCGAAGGGACGCCGCTACGGCACTGTTGCTGGGGTGATCAGCTTTCCCTCATGGCACCTCAGGGGGCCGGAAGGCGGCGATGAGGTAGCCTGCGGGGAACCAGAGGAGAGCGCCCGCGGCGAAGCCGATTGCGAACCACATGCTCAGGCCACCGCCGATGGCTCGACAGAGCGGAGCGGCCGGCTCGGGAAGCACCAGAGGGCATAGGCGGGGCACGAGAGGCAAGCGCCCGAGAAGGTCCGGTGCCCGCCGGTTGCTAGGCAGGGGGAGTCCGCGCAGGCCCGCTGCAAGGCCTTCAAGTCATCCGTGGGGGTACTGAGGGCCGTGTCGCCATCATCGCGTGCTCCGGTCGGGTGGACGGGAGAGCAGCCGATGGCGTAGGCGGGGCACGAGAGGCAGGCACCGGAGAAGAGGCGGTCTCCTCCGGTGGCGATGCAGGGGGCGGCCTGGGCGGCGCTGGTGGTAAGGTGGGTGGTCGGCATCTGTCGGCTCAATCCGCTGGGCCATCGCCATCCACTGGCGAGGCTGGTTTCGGAGAGCTACGAAGAGGCCCTGGTCAGGATGTACGGTTGACTTGTATCATCAACCTGTATCATCGCGGCCGGAAAATCCTCCGTAACTCATTGAAAGGATTGAGTTTTTGGAGGCTGGCTGGGGCGCTAGGATTCGAACCTAGGAATGACGGGATCAAAACCCGCTGCCTTACCACTTGGCTACGCCCCAATCGGCCGGGCGGGATAGATAGCCCAGCCGGTGCAGCATCGCAACCGCGCGTTGCCGCCCGGTTTTGGGCATAATAGAAGATTAAGCGCGTATGCGGGGCAGCGCGGATCACGGTAACGGTCGAGGCAGGTCACGGCATGAGCGGCGAACGGCCCCAGGACGACTCCTTGCACTTTCCGGCGCAGACCGCGCCAGAGCCACAGGAAGAGGCCCGGCTCAACGCGCTGAACGACAGCGTGATGCAGCTGCAGGAGGAGCTGCGCAGCGCCCGCGGCGAGATCGATACGCTGAACGAACGGCTGGCCGAGGCGGCGACGGCGCAGCCGCGCCGCGGCGGGCTGCTCGGCTGGATCGCGGCGGCGGTGATCGCCGTGCTCGGCATCGGCGGCCTCGCCATGGTGAACTTCGGCTCACGCGAGCCGGCACCGCCGGAGCCGGCCAGAACGCCGGCGACCACCGCAGCCGCCCCGACCCCCGCGCCGGCACCGGCCGTGACGACCGCTCCCTCCCCGGCGACGCCGCCGGCCGCACCGACGACCACGGCGCAGACCGGCACGACGGCCGCCCCGCAACCGGCGCCCCCGGCAGCAGCGCCGCCATCGCCGCCGGCCGAGACGTCGGTGGCGACGGCGCCGCAGCCCGACGCCGCCCCGGTGCCTGCCCCGGAACCGGCGACGGCCCCGGCGACGCCGGCTGCGGAACCACAGGCATCGGCCTCCGTGACTCCGCAAGGCACCGATGCGGAGCCTGCCGCTCCTGTGTCTCCGGCAGATCCGGCTGCGGAACCACAGGCATCGGCCTCCGTGACTCCGCGAGGCACCGATGCGGAGCCTGCCGCTCCTGTGTCTCCGGCAGATCCGGCTGCGACGCCGCCGGCGGCGGAAAGCCAGCCCCCGGCCGCACCCGCAGCGTCCGCGGACCAGGCCGCGGCACCCGACGATCCGGCGGCGCAGGCGCCTTTGCCCAACGACGCCTCGGCCGAGCTGCGCACCCTGGCCCGCCGGGCGATCGCCGGCACGCCCGACGCCGAGCACGATCTCGGCACCTTCTACGCCCTCGGCCTGCAGGTGCCGCGCAGCTTCGAGCGGGCCGCATACTGGTACCGCAAGGCCGCCGACCACGGCGTCACCAACGCCGCCTACAATCTCGGCGTGCTGCTGGAGCGGGGCCTCGGCATGGCGCGGGATTCGGCGACCGCGACGACCTATTTCCGCAAGGCGGCCGAGGCCGGCCACCCCGATTCGCAGAACGCGCTGGGCCTGGCCTATCTCAACGGCAGCGGCGTCACCCGCGACCCGGCCGAGGCGCTGAAATGGTTCCGCCAGGCCAGCGCCAACGGCAATCCGCGCGGCGCCTACAACATGGGCCGGATGTACGAGACCGGCGCGGTCGGCGCCCCCGACCCGCGCGCCGCCGCCGGCTGGTACCGGGTCGCCGCCGATGCCGGCAGCGCCGACGCCAAGGCGGCGCTGGCCCGGCTGCAGGACGACACCCCGCGCAGCGGCTTCGTCACCCTGGCACCGGACGCCACACCGGCGGTGCCTGCTCCCTCGCCCGCCGACGCCAGCGCCGATCAGCTCCTGGGGGCGCTGGCCTCGCAGCTCGCGCCGCCGGGACCGGCCGCCCCGGCGACCGCGCCCGAGGACCAGCCCGCCACCGCCGCCAAGCCCCCGATCCAGCCTCCGCTCCCCGGCGAGCGCCCGACGCCGCCGGCGGAGCCGGCGACGGCAGCGGCTGAGCCGGCTTCGGCCGAACCGGCGGCCGCGCCCGAGAACCCCGCCCTGATCATGGCCCAGCCGGGCGAGACCACAGCAACGGAGGCCGCTGCCGCCACCCCGGTGCCGGGCCGCCGCCCCGAGCCGCCGGCCGAGCCCGCCGCGACCGAACCGGCCGCGGCAGAGCAGACGGCCGCACCGGATGGTCAGGCCACGGCCTCCCCGCCGCCCCCCGCCCCGGCGGAGCAGACCGCGGCGGCGCCAACGGCCGAGCCGGCTGCGCCGGAAGGCCAGGCCCAGGCGTCCCCGCCGCCCGCCGCTGCAACGGCGGCGGAGCCGGTGGCCGCGCCGGAAGGCCGGGCCCCGGTCTCGCCGCCGCCCGCGGCCCGGTCGACGCAGACCGCGGCTGAACCGGTGGCAGTGGAGCCGGCGGCCGTGCCGGAAGGCCGGGCTCCGGGCTCGCCGCCGCCCGCGGCCCGGTCGGCACAGGCTGCTGCGGCAGTGGCGGAGCCGCCGACAACGGGGTCGTCGGCTACGCCGGAGGGCCGGGCCCCGGCCTCTCGGCCGCGCGCCGCGCCCCGGCCCGAACCGGCCCCTGCCGCGCCCGTGGCGGCCACCAGCGAGCGGAGCACGGCGCCGGAAGGTCGTGCGCCTGGCTCGCCACCGCCGACCGCGACCCGGCAGGCACCGCCGCAGCAGGTCGCCGCGGTCCCCGCCGCTCCTGCGGCACCGGCCGCACCAGCCAGCCGGCCGGCCGGCGACGCGCAGGTCAGGGAGATCCAGCAGCTGCTGACGATGATGAACTACGACGCCGGCCCGGCGGACGGCCGGCTGAGCCGCCAGACCCGCAACGCCATCGCCGCCTTCCAGCGGCAGCAGAAGCTGCGGGTCACCAGCCGGCCCTCGCCGGCGCTGCTGGAGGCACTGCGCCAGGCGGCCGGAGCCGAGACGCCGGACTGGACCCCGGGGCATTTCTGACCACAATCGCGGTCGAAGGTGACCCGGCGATTCGGGCCGCCATGGAATGCGGGAAGGCAAGGCGATGGGTCAGGACGCGGTCTGCATCTGGGCGGCCGGGGCGACGCTGGGCGAAGGGGCGCTGTGGCTGGCCGAGGAGCAGGCGCTGTACTGGGTCGACATCCTGCGGCCGCGGATCCTGCGCTACGACCCGGCGACCGGGGCGCAGGTGGAGTGGCCGATGCCGGAGCCGATCGGCTTCATCGCGCCGCGCCGCCGCGGCGGGTTCGTGGCCGGGCTGCGCAGCGGCTTCCACCTGATCGACCTGCCCGAGGGAAGGGTGACGCCGATCGGCAACCCGGAGCCGGACCGGCCGGGCAACCGCTTCAACGACGGCAAGGTCGACCCGATGGGCCGGCTGTGGGCCGGCACCGTGGAGTTCGGCTGCGCCGAGCCGACCGGCGCCTTCTACCGGCTGGACCCCGACCATCGCTGGCACCGCATGGATGACGGCTACATCGTCACCAACGGCCCCACCTTCTCGCCCGACGGCAGCATCCTGTACGAGGCGGATTCGGAACGGCGGGTGGTCTACGCCTACGACCTCGACCTGGCCGGCGGCGCCATTTCCAACCGCCGGCCCTTCGTGATCTTCGCCGAGGATGACGGCGTGCCGGACGGCATGACGATCGACCGCGACGGCCATCTCTGGGTGGCGCATTGGGGCGGGTCGCGGGTCAGCCGCTTTCGCCCGGACGGCACGCTGGACCGCGCCGTGGCGATCCCGGCGCCGCATGTCACCAGCTGCGCCTTCGGCGGCCCCGGCCTGACCACGCTCTACGTCACCACCGCCCGGACCGGGATGTCGGAGGCGGCGCTGCAGCAGCACCCGCTGGCCGGCGGGCTGTTCGAGATCAAGGACGCCGGCCACGGCCTGCCGGGCAGCCACTTCGCCGGGTAGCTCTCAACCGAACCGCTGACGTCCCTCCCCCGCTCAGGGTCCCGGGGGCGGCTCCGCCGGCGCATCTGGGGCCGGTTCGTCCGGAGTCTCCGGGGTCGGTTCGGTCGGCCGGATCGCCGCGCGGGCGGCGGCCCAATCCTCCAGCGCCTTGGTCTCCAGCCGCCGCACCGGGGCCGAGGGGGTGCCGTCGAAGCGCAGCCCCACCGCCGGCACGTCGGCATGGGCACGGAAGCCGACATCGATGCCGAGATCGAGCCGCCAGCGCGGCAGGTCGAGAGTGAAGCCGCCGGTCCCCAGCGCCGTGTCGGTGACCAGGCGCAGATCGGTCGAGGCCGCGATGCCGTCGGCGATGGCGAAGGTGGCGTTGATCGCCGGCACCGCGGTGCTGCCGCCGGCGAAGGCGGCGCGCAGCCCTTCGAGGAAGGCGCCCGGCAGCCCCGGATCGGCCAGCAGGCGCCCGGCCGCGGCGAGGTCGATGCCAGCCAGCGCGGCGTCGCGCACCGCCACCAGCCCTTTGCCGTCCAGCCCATAGACCAGGCCGGCGATGCTGTTGCCGGCCGAGGTCGCGTCGAGGCCGAGATCGAGCCGGCCGGCGAGGCCCTGCGGCCCGGCCGACTGCCGCAGGACATCGGCGAGGTCGGCATCGACCAGGTCGGCATGGCCGGACCAGCGCGGCATCTGCGCGTCACCCTGGGACCAGTCGATCCGGCCGTTCAGGCCGAGCCGGCCACCGGCCACGCCGGCCGAGAGCCGGTCGAGGTTGAGCCCGCCCTGGTCGAGCCGGGCGTGCAACTCCGGCTGGTCGAGCGTCCAGCCGGCGAGCGAGACCGCCGCCGCGTCGAGGTCGAGATTGCCGTCGATCCCGGCCAGGCCGCCGAGGTCGAAGGGCCGCGCCGGCCATTGCCCGGCGGCATCGCCGGACGGCGCCAGACCGGCCAGCAGCCGGTCGAGCGGCAGCGCCGTGGTCCGCAGCGACACCGCCAGACGCGGCCGGGCGCCGCCGGCGTCGAGCTCGACCGTGCCGCCCAGCGACACCGGGCCGACCGTACCCTGCAGGTTGTCGAGGCGCAGCCGGCCGCGGGTCCAGTCGGCATCGGCATAGAGGTCGATGCCGCCGAGATCGGGCGCCGCCAGGCCGCCCTCACCGACCCGCTGCAGCAGCCCCGGCAGGTCCGGATGGGTCAGGCGTAGGCCGAGCGTGGCATGCAGCGCCGTCGCCGCGTCGGACAGGCTGCCGCCCAGCGCCACGGTGCCGCCGAGCGCGTCGACCGTACCGTCGACCGACAGCGAAGCCGGGTCGCCGCGCAGCCGCAGCGAGGCCTTGAGCGGGCCGGCCGGCGGCGTCGGCACCGCCCCGTGCAGGCGCAGCGCGCGCAGCAGCGTCGAGGGGTCCTGGGCGTCGAGCGTCGCCTGCAGGTCGATGTCGCCGAGACCGGCGAGCCGGCCGATGGCGCCGTTCAGGCTGAGCCCCATGCCGCCCGGACCCTCGACGCGGCCGCTGTGGAGGGTCAGCGCGCCCTGGGCCAGCGTCGCCTCGAGCCGCAGCCCGGTGAAAGCGGCGCCGTCGACCGCCACGGCATCGACCGAGGCGTCGAGATTGACGTCGGCCCCGGTCAGAGCGGCCAGGAGGCGGTCGCGCAGCCCGGGATCGGATTGCAGCAGTTCGGAGAGCGGCGGCGCGCCGGCCGGGCGGTAGGCGTCGATGTCGAGCCGGCTGATCGTCAGCCGGGCGCCGAGGCCGGGCCGGTCGCCGGCGACATAGGTCAGGGCGCCGGTCAGCCGGTTGCCGTCGAGATCGGCGTCGAGGCTGGCGACCCTGAGATTGACGATGTCGCCGGTCAGGGTGCCGGCAATCCTGCCTCGGCGCAGCGCCGTGGCCGGGATTGCGCCGGGATCGATGCCGGCCCAGTCGAGCGCACCGCGCAGGTCGTCGGCCGCGAGCTGGACCGAGAGCTGATCCGCCGCCGGCCGGTCGCCGTCGAGGCGGATGGCGCCGGAGGCCGCGGCCGAGGCGCCGCCGGGCAGGCCGAAGGCGAGGCGGGTCAAGCCGATCCGGGCCGGGTCGAGCGTCGCCTGCAGCCGCAGGTCGCGCACCAGCCCGTCGCGCACCGCCAGCGCCGCGACCGACAGGTCGAGCGTGCCGGCCACCGGCAGCGCGGCCTTGCGCGACAGCACCGCGGCCAGGCGCCCGGCCAGAGTCGCCGGATCGACACCGTCGCCGACCCAGTCGGCCAGGGCCAGCCGGTTGAAGCCGAGCGTCGCCTCGACCTTCGGCACTGGCGCGAGGGTGACGGCGATGCCGCCGGCGGCGCGCATGTCGCCGAGATCGGCGGTGAGGTCGGTCAGTTCGATCCGCTCGACGCCGGCCTCGTCCGCCCGGGCCTGCACCGTGGCGCGCAGGGCGAAGACGCCGGGCCGGGACGCGGAGGCGGGCAGCTTGACGCCGATCCGCGCCAGGCTGGCGTCGAGATCCTTGCCGACCACCGAGACGTCGCCCTGCAGGCCGCCATCGGGCCGCAGCAGGCCGCCGAGCCGCGCCTCGGTGGCGTCGAGCCCGACCGTCGCCGTCACCGGCAGGGCGCCGAGCGGCGAGCGCGGCTGCAGCGCCAGGTCGAGCGTCATCGGCACGCCGGCGAGGACGCCGGCGCCGCTCATCGAGACCGGCCCGCCCGGACCGGGCGCGCTGAGCCGGACATCCGCCGCCTCGACCTCGAGCTGGCGGCCGTTGCGGCGGTCGAGCCACAGGATCGAGCCCTGACGGATCGCGGCGCGGACGGAATCGAGCCGGCCGCCGATGTCCCCGCCCAGCCCGTCCCAGGAGCGGCGGCCATCGGGCAGTGTCTCCAGCGCCACGCTCGGCTGGTCGAAGGTGACGCCGACAATCTCGATGCGGCCGAGCAGCAGCGGCAGGAACGAGACCCGGAGGTCGACGCCGATCGCGGTCAGCAGGTCCGGCACGGTGGCGCCCGGCACGCTGGCGACGCGGACGTCGCCGGCGGTGAGGCGCGGCATCGGCAGCATCTCGAACGAGACCGGCCCGTCGATGGTGACGGCGCGGCCGGTCAGGCCGCCGATCTCCTGGGCGATGCGGGCCCGATAGGGCGTCCAGTCGAGCTGCCCGGGCACCACGAGCACCGCGGCGACCAGCAGGACGAGGAGGATGAGGAGACCGAAGGCGAGTTTCTTCAAGGCTCTGCAGGCGTCGTCCGGGGTTGCGACTCCGGCGCATGATCGGAAATCGTCGGACAGATTCACAATACAAATCAGGATTGGGACAAAACACCGAGGAAATCGTGCTGCTGCGATCTTATCCCGCATCGCCGTTTCAGCTAGTCTCGACGGCACGGAGGGATGCGGACAATGGGCGAAGTGATCAATCTGCGGCAGGCGCGCAAGGCCAGGGCCCGCGCCGACAAGGAGGCGCAGGCGCAGGAGAACCGCGCCCGCTTCGGCCGCACCGGGGCGGAGAAGCGGCGCGACGCCGACACGTCCGAGCGCGACGACCGCCGGCACGAGGGGCATCGCATCGACGGCGGGGATGACAAGGATCCGGACGGGGGCGCTGCCTAAATGCGCTCCATTCCTCGGGTCGCGGCCCTGGTTGCACTGCTCGGGCTGATCCTGGCCGGCTGCGCCGGCCCCACGCGGCCGCCCAAGGGCGGCGGCACCGGCGGCGTGGCCACCGATTTCCAGCATCTGCCCGGCTGGCGCGAGGACGGCGTCGCCGCCGCCCTGCCGGCCGTCTGGAACACCTGCAGCGTCTATGCCGGCAAGTCGCCGGGGACGCAGCTGAACTACAACGGCATCGAGGGGCCGGTCGAGGACTGGGTGCCGATCTGCGACGCCGCCCACCGCCTGACCGGCCGAGACGAGGCCCAGGCCCGGCAGTTCTTCGAGACCTGGTTCACCCCGGTGGCGCTGACCGGCTTCGACGGCGGCCAGTTCGGCCGCTTCACCGGCTATTTCGCGCCGGAGCTGAACGGCAGCCGGGTGCGCCGCGGCGCCTACCAGACGCCGCTGTACCGCACTCCGGACAACGCCCGAGACCGCCGCAAGAGCCGGGCCGAGATCGCCCGCGGCGCGCTGGAGGGGCGCGGCTACGAGATCGTCTGGGTCGACGACCCGATCGACGCCTTCTTCCTGGAGATCCAGGGCTCCGGCAAGGTCCGGCTGGACGACGGCAGCGTCATCGGCCTGAAGTTCGACGGCCAGAACGGTCAGCGCTACAAGGCGGTCGGCCGGGTGCTGGTCGATGCCGGCATCGCCACGCTGGAGGAGATGTCGATGGGCTACATCCGGAACTGGATGATCGCCAACCCCGACCGCGCGCAGTGGCTGATGAATCAGAACCCCAGCTACGTCTATTTCCGCGAGAAAGAGGCCGCGGACGTGATCGGCGCCCATGACGTGCCGCTGACGGCGGGGCGGAGCCTGGCGGTCGACAAGGACTACATCTCGCTGGGCACGCCGATCTGGCTCGACATCGAGGACGACCCGACGGTGCCGGGCCGGACGCTGCGCCGGCTGGTGCTGGCCCAGGACATCGGCGGCGCCATCCGCGGCCCGATCCGCGGCGACCTGTACTGGGGCGAGGGCCACGCCGCCGGCGACATGGCCAGTGCCATGAACGCCGAAGGCCGGGCCTATATGCTGGTGCCTCGGGCGACGCTGGGGCTGGCCGCCGGGCGGTAGGGCGGGCAACAACGGCGAAATTCAGGCATCCAGTCCTGCACGAATCGAAGGCAGGCGATGCAAGGCACGCAATGGCGCCGCCGATTCGGCCGACGTAAGGTAAGGATCGCGGCCCCGAGGCCGTCCCTTGCCGGCCGCCGCCCTCATGACCCTGACGCTCGCCCAGCCCCGCGCCTCCGTCGCCGCGGGCATCGGTTTCGCCTGTCTCGGCTTCGCCCTCTACACCTGCATGGACACTGCGGTGAAGTGGGTCTCGGCGGGCTTCCCGCTGTATCAGGTGATCTTCTTCAACTCCGCCTTCGGGCTGCTGCCGATGCTGGCCTACGCCCAGCTGACCGGCGGCATCGGACAGCTGCGGACCAGGCGGCCGTGGCTGCACATCGCCCGGTCGGCGATGGGGCTGGCGGGGTCGTTCACCTGCTTCCACGCCTATGCCGAGATGCCGATCGCCGACGTCTACGCCGTGCTGTTCTGCGCGCCGCTGCTGATCACCGCGCTGTCGGTGCCGATCCTCGGCGAATCCGTCGGCTGGCGGCGCTGGACCGCGGTCGGGGTCGGCTTCATCGGCGTCATGGTGATGCTGCGGCCGGGCGCCGGCATGGCCAACCCGGCGGTGCTGGGCGCGCTGTTCTCCGCCGTCGTCAATGCGGTCGGCTTCCTGCTGCTGCGCCGCTTCATCGCCAGCGAGAACCGGATCTCCTTCGGCTTCTATGCCAACGCGACCACCGCCATCGTCACCGGGCTGATGATGCTGGCCTTCGGCGGGGTGATGCCGGAGCTGCGCGACCTGCTGGCGATCGCCATCGGCGGCATCCTGGGCGGCACCGCCTATCTGTTCGTCACCAACGCCTATCGCCAGGCGCCGGCCGCGGTGGTGGCGCCGTTCCAGTACAGCCAGATGATCTGGGGCGTGGTCTCCGGCTACCTGCTGTGGCGCGACGTGCCGGACCCGACCATGCTGATCGGCTGCGGCATCGTCATCACCAGCGGCCTGTACATCCTGCACCGCGAGACGGTGCGCCAGGCGCCGGTGGCGCAGGGCGCGACCCCAGCTGCCACCGTCGCCTCGGTGTCCTCGCCGATCAGGACGTCGCCGGACCACGGCTGAGCCGCTCGCGCACCTCCGGCGTGGCCAGGCAGGTGGCGACGGCCTCGTAGCCGGGCGCGCCGGGATAGGGCGCGACGTAGACCGGCGGGCTGTGATTGGCCGGGCAGAGCAGGATCGCCTCGTCCGGCCCGACCGCCGCCAGGTCGAGGATGGCGCAGGAGCGGGTCATCAGGAACAGCGGCCGGCCCTCGGGGGCCCCAGGCCCGGCGGGCCCGCGGCGGCGGAGATGGGCGGCCAGCGCCTCCTGCGTCGCCTGGTCCAGCCCCTGCTCGACCATGTCGACGACCACTGGCCCCTCGGCCTCCAGCCCGGCCAGCAGGGCGACCAGCGTATCCGAGACCACAGCGCCGTCCTCGACCAGCCAGGCCAGGGCTCGGTCGACCCGGGCGCGAAGGTCCGGATCGGCGGCCAGCCGGGCCTTGGCCGCCGCCCCGCCATCGTCCAGCCGGTCGAGGCCGAGGAAGGCGGCGCCGGGCAGCATCTCGGCCAGGCGCAGCGCCAGCCGGGTCTTGCCGCTGCCGAGCGGGCCGATGATGTAGGTCAGCGGCCGGACCGGCCCGAGCTCGAAGCGCTCGCCGCCCCAGGGCCAGGGCAGGTCGAAGGCGATGCCGGACCCGGGGGGCGACAGCAGGCCCGCCAGATCCCCGGCGGTCGGCGCCCGGCCGCGGGCGAGGCCGTCGCGCAGGCCATGCACCCGCTCGATCGTGCCGGCGAGCTGGCGCAGCCGGCCTTCGAGCGCCGCCTGATGCGCCGCCAGCGCCGGCTCCAGCCCCTGCGGGTCGCCCTGCAGCACCCGCGCCACCTGGGCCAGGCTGAAGCCGAGCGCGCGCAGGGCGGCGATCTCGCCGGCACGCTCCATCTCGTCGGGGCCGTAGGCGCGCCAGCCCCCGGCGCTGCGCACCGGGGCCAGCAGGCCGCGCTGCTCGTAGAGCCTGAGGGCCTTGGCCGAGACCCCGAGCCGCCTTGCGGCCTCGGAGGCGTTCAGGAAGCGGGTGGAGGACATCACGGTCTCACTTCGTCGTTGATTGACCGCCCCCCTTATCGGAGCAGTCCCAGGGGCCGGGTCAACAGGGATTGGCGCTGCCGCCTGAATCCGTCATGCTGACTTCATGATGACCACGCACGCAGCCTCGGGACGACTTACGGCCTTCTGAGCCGGCCGGACCCGTGCGTCCGGTGTTCCTCCCCTTTGCTGCGATCCCGTCCCATGATCATCCGCGCGCCTTTCCATCTCCGACTTCCCGGCGGCCGCCGGCGGGAGGTCTGCCGGCGGCCGTAGCTCCCCCTCTGCACGGGCAAGGAGGCACGGATGGCTTACGATCCGCAGGCGATCGAGCCGAAATGGCAGGCTTACTGGGACGAACACCGCAGCTTCCGGGCGGAGATCGACCCGCAGAAGCCGAAATTCTACGCGCTGGACATGTTCCCCTACCCCTCCGGCGCCGGGCTGCATGTCGGCCACCCGGCGGGCTACACCGCCACCGACATCGTCTGCCGCTACAAGCGCATGGCGGGGTGGGCCGTGCTGCACCCGATGGGCTGGGACGCCTATGGCCTGCCGGCGGAGCGCTACGCCATGCGCACCGGCATCCACCCGGCGATCACCACCCGGCGCAATATCGAGACCTTCCGCGGCCAGGTGAAGCGGCTGGGCTTCTCCTACGACTGGGAGCGCGAGCTGGCGACCACCGATCCCGGCTTCGTGCGCTGGACGCAGTGGATCTTCCTGCAGCTGGTCGAGCGCGGCCTGGCCTATCAGGCCGAGGTCCCCGTGAACTGGTGCCCGGCCCAGAACACGGTGCTGGCCAATGAGGAGGTGAGGGACGGCCGCTACATCGAGACCGGCGACCCGGTGGTGCAGCGGCCGATGCGGCAATGGATGCTGCGCATCACCGCCTATGCCGACCGGCTGCTGGCCGACCTGGACGGGCTGGACTGGCCGGAGGGCATCAAGGCGCTGCAGCGCCACTGGATCGGCCGAGCGGAGACGGTAGCGGCGGACGGCACCCGCCGGGTGACCTACCGCCTGCGCGACTGGCTGTTCTCGCGCCAGCGCTATTGGGGCGAGCCGATCCCGATGCTGCACCTGGCCGACGGATCGGTGGTGCCGCTGCCGGAGGACAGCCTGCCGCTGCTGCCGCCGGAGCTGGACGACTATGCCCCGGCGCCGGGCGGCGCGCCGCCTCTGGCCCGCGCCACCGGCTGGGTCGAGACCACCGTGCCCGGCACGGAGATCCCGGCCCGGCGCGAGACCGACACCATGCCGCAATGGGCCGGCAGCTGCTGGTACTATCTGCGCTTCCTGGACCCGCACAACGACCGCGCCATCGTCAGCCGCGAGGCCGAGCGGTACTGGCTGCCGGTCGACCTGTATGTCGGCGGGGCGGAGCACGGCGTGCTGCACCTGCTGTACGCCCGGTTCTGGCACAAGGTGCTGTACGACATCGGCGTGGTCTCGACGCCGGAGCCGTTCCGGCGACTGGTCAACCAGGGGATGATCCTGGCCCCGTCCTATCGCGACGCCGCCGGCCGCTACTACGAGGAGGAGGAGGTGGAGGAGCGGGACGGCGGGTTCTATGCCGGCGCGGTGCCGCTGACCCGGCAGGCCGAGAAGATGTCGAAGTCGCGCTTCAACGTGGTCAATCCGGATGCGGTGGTGGCCGAGCACGGCGCCGACGCGCTGCGGCTGTACGAGATGGTCCTGGGCCCGCTGGAGGCGACCAAGCCCTGGCAGACCGACGGCGTGGCCGGCATCCGCCGCTTCCTGGACCGGGCCTGGCGCATCGTCTGCGGCCCGGATGACCTGCTGAGCCCGGCGGTGCGAGAGATGGCGCCGCCGCCCGCGCTGCTGCGGCTGCGCCACGCCACGGTCGCGGCGGTCACCGCCGACATCGAGGCGCTGCGCTGCAACACCGCGATCGCCCGGCTGATGCAGTTGGCCAAGGCGCTGGCCGCCGCCGACCCGCGCCCACGCGCGCTGGTGCAGGATTTCGTGCTGCTGCTGGCCCCCTTCGCCCCGCACATCGCCGAGGAGCTGTGGCGCAAGCTGGGCCATCCGGACAGCCTGGCCCACGCCCCCTGGCCCGGCTTCGACCCGGCCTTGGCCGGGGAGGAGAGCCGCGATTACGCGGTACAGCTGGACGGCAAGGTGCGGCACCATTTCCGCGGCCCGGCCGGTCTGGATGGCCCGGAGCTGATCGCCACGGCCCGGGCGGAGCCGAAGGTGGCGGCGCTGCTGGAGGGGCGAGGGGTGGTGCGGGAGATCGCGGTGCCTGGACGGCTGGTGAATTTTGTGACGCGGGGCAATGAGAACGGGAATTGACCTACATTGCCGTCATGGCGAGCCCCGAAGGGGCGTGGCCATCCAGCGGCGCCGGCCTCTGGATGGCCACGGCGCTTCGCGCCTCGCCATAACGATGAGGAATGGCATCCACGAACCTGGTGGCCCGGACAAGTCCCCAGCCCGTAGGCTGGTGTTCGCGGGCACGCGAACCCAATATTGCAATCATCCCTCCTGTCATTGCCGGGCTTGACCCGGCAATCCAGTGGGCGCCGACATCCTCTGGATGCCCGGGTCAGGCCTGGGCATGACAGATCAGGGACGGTCATTCAGAGGTTGCGACAGCAGCCGCGTCCGGATGAGTTGCCGGACCAGCTCTCTTTCCCGTTCCACCCCAACTGAATTGTAGCGCTCCTTGTCCCGACTTGCCCAACTCTCGACCACACGGACCCCACTCGGGAAACCGTCCAGGCGCAGGCCAAATATGCAATCGCCCGTCCAACTCCGATGAAAATAAAGCCATCCGTCCTGAAAAAAGATGAACCACTTGTCGTCCATATCTTCCGGGATATGACCGAGCCGCAATTTCTCTCCGTCGGCGTCAGAGAACGTCAGCGAAAGGCCAAGGTCTTCTCGGAAGGTGGGACAGGGCATCGTCTTCCAGGAAGAACGCGTCGCTGGGCTGGTCATGCGATGGCTCCGTGGGTGATCAGGTAGGCGGCCTACCGGCAGCTTGCCGGTTGGGTAGACGACCGCAAAGGCTCGATATCCACCCTCCGCCCCTCACCCCTCCTCCACCTGTGGCAGTTCGTCCAGCAGCCAGGCGCGGAAGGCGCCGGCGGCGGGGGAGAGGCGGCGGTCCTCCGGCATCGCCAGCCAGTACCAGCTGCGCGGCACCGAGACGTCGAACAGCCGCACCAGCCGGCCGGCGGCGATGTCGCGGGCGCACAGTACGTCGTCGCCCATCGCCACCCCCTCCCCGGCCATCGCCGCGTCGAGCGCCAGCGCCACGTCGTGGAAGCGCGGGCCGCGGTTGGCGTCGATGCCGGTGATCCCGGCCGCGGCCAGCCACAGCGACCAGGTCTGGGCGCTTTCGTCATGCAGCAGGGTCTGGTCGCGCAGATCCGCGGGCGTCGCCAGTCCCGCCGCCACGGCCGGGGCGCAGACCGGATAGTCCATCACCTGCATCAGCTTCTCCACCGCCAGGCCGGGCCAGCCGCCGCGGCCGTAGCGGATCGCCAGATCGGTCTGGTCGGCGCGGAAATCGGCCAGGCGCAGGGTCGGGTCGAGCTCGATGTCGATGCCGGGATGGAGCTTGCGGAAGGCGCCGAGCCGCGGCACCAGCCAGCGGCCGGCGAAGGCGGGCTCGACCGACAGCCGCAGCCGGCCGCGCCCGGCCTCGGCCGAAATCGCCACCATGCCCTGGGACAGCCGGTCGAAGGCGTCGGCGACCACGGCGGCGAAGGCCCGGCCGGCCTCGGTCGGCGCCAGCCCGCGGCCCTCGCGCAGCAGCAGCGGCACGCCCAGCCGCGCCTCCAGCCCGCGGACATGGCGGCTGATCGCGGCATGGCTGACGCCGAGCTCGGCCGCGGCGGCGGTGAAGCTGCCGCGGCGGGCGGCGGCCTCGAAGGCGCGGACGGCGTTGAGCGGCGGCAGCGGGCGCATCGTTCATCTGTAACTTTTCCTTACAGATACTGCAAGGGAACGGCGTTTGTGCCGGGGCCGGCGAAGCGGCAGAGTCTCCTCACGCCCAGGAGGCCACCATGTTCCACCATCTGCTCGACGCCTATCTCACCGTCTTCGCCCCCGCCCCGCGCCGCGCCCCGGTTGTGCCGGAGGAGTGCCGCGCCGAGACCCTGCCGCCGCTGCCGATCGGCCGGCGCCGCAGCCGCCCGTCGCCGCGGCCGATGGTGATCGGCCGGCCGTGAGCGGCCCCTCCTTCCCGCTGGAGGGCGGCTGCCTGTGCGGCGCCGTGCGCTACCGCATCGACGGGCCGGTCCTGTCGGTCGACTACTGCCATTGCCGGATGTGCCAGAAGGGCACCGGCAATCCGGCCGTGGCCTGGGCGACCGGCCCGTTCGAGGGTTTCCATTGGACCAAGGGCCAGCCGCGCGGCTTCCGGTCGTCCCCGATCGGCCGGCGCTGGTTCTGCCCGGATTGCGGCTCGCCGCTGGCGTTCGAGGGCTTCGAGCCCGTGGGCAAGACCATGGGCATCACCCTGGCGACGCTCGACGACCCGACCGCGCTGCGGCCGCGCCAGCACGCCTGGATCGGCACCCGCATCCCCTGGCATGTCATCGACGAGACGCTGCCGCAGTATCTGGATGAGGGGCCGGCAAGCGGGATCTGACCGTCAGACGCTCGCCGCGGCCGCGCCGTTGCGGCGGCCCGGCAGCCGGGCGAAGACCAGGACGTTGCCGAGCAGCACCAGTGCCACCCCGGCCGCCGCCGTCGCGGTCCAGACATAGCCCTCCAGCAGGGCCGAGGCGTTCAGCGCCACAAGCGGGAACAGCACGGTGGAATAGGCCGCCTTGTCGGCGCCGATGCGGCCGACCAGCGTCAGATAGGCCAGGAAGGCGACCACCGAACCCGGAATGGCGAGATACAGGAGCGCCCCGACATAGGCGGGCGACGGGTCGAAGCGCCAGGGCGTGCCTTCCACCAGCACGACGGCCAGCAGGATCAGCGTGCCGTAGACCATGCCCCAGGCGGTGGTGGTCCAGGGCGTCAGGCCGCGGCGCCGGTGCATCACGGCGAAGACGTTGCCGACCCCGAAGCCCATGGTGCCGGCCAGCGCCAGGCCGAGGCCGTAGAGCATCTGGAGATCAAGCTGCGCCGGGTCGATGCCGAACAGCAGCCAGAGGCCGGCCAGCCCGACCGCGCCGCCGGCGAGGACGCGCGGCTTCAAGGACTGGCCGAGCGCGACCCGGCTGAACAGCGCAGTCCAGACGCTGCCGGTGGAGAAGGCGACGGCGACCAGGCCGCTCGGGACATAGGCCGAGGCGTGGTAGACCAGCAGGAAGTTGCCGCTGAACAGTGCCAGACCCTGGCCCAGGCAGACCAGATGGTCGCGGGGGCGCAGGGTCTCGCGCCGGCGGGTGATCAGCACCAACGCGGCCATCACCGCCGCGGCCAGGGCGAAACGGTAGAGGATCGACAGCTCCACCGGCACCGGGCCGATCTGGTAGTGAATGGCGATCCAGGTCGTGCCCCAGATCAGGACGACAAGCAGGTACAGGGCGGCGGTCATGGCGGCACACGGGTTCCGGAGTCTCGGCCTCACCCTGCGCCTGCCGGCATTACGAGGATTGCACGTCCTTGCGCAGTTTCCGCGCGGCCCCTGGCCCGCGGCGGGGCTCGGGCGTAGATTTCCGGGACCATGAATCGGCCCGGACCGAGGATCGACGAGATACCGCTGCAGCGTCTGGCGGCGCGCTACGGCGTGGCCGCGGCGCTGGCGTCGTCGCGCGCGGTGCTGGAGCGTACCGTCGAGATCGGCGACGGCTTCACCCTGGCGGAGTGGTGGAACGCGCACGACACCACCGGCTACCACAGCCCCGGCCACCACACGCTGAGCCTGTATCTGGAGGGCGGCGAGGGCACCCGGCGCATCGGCTTTCCCGGCCGCTTCGGCGGCCCCGGCCGGTTCTGCCTGCTGCCGGCCGAGCATGAATCGCACTGGGTCCTGAGCCGGCCGATGCGCTTCCTGCATTTCTATTTCGACCGCGGCGCCCTGGCCGCGGCCGGTGCCGCCGCGCATGATGCCGACATCCGCGAGACCACGCTGCCGGACGACACCTTCTTCGACGACCCCGACGCGGCGCGTCTGATGGCCGGGCTGATCCGGCTGGACTGGGGCGACGCCAGCGCCCGGCTGGCGGCGACCCAGAGCGGGCACGAACTCCTGGCCCACCTCGCCGGCCGCAGGCTGCGCCGCCGCCCCTCGCCCGCCCTCGATGGCGGCCTGGCCCCGCATATCCGCCGCCGGGTGCTGGAGCTGATCGAGGCGGCGCTGGACGAGCCGCTGACGCTGGGCCGCCTGGCCGCCGCCGCGGGGCAGTCGGAGTTCCATTTCGCCCGGATGTTCCGCGCCTCGGTCGGGTTGCCGCCGCACGCCTATGTGCTGGCCCGGCGGCTGGACCGCGCCCGGCGGCTGCTGGCCGCGGGCGACCGGCCGCTGGCCGAGATCGCCGCCACCTGCGGCTTCACCCATCCGAGCCACCTGACCCGGCATTTCCGCGCCGCCTTCGGCGGCCCGCCCGGCGCTTGGCGAGCTGCCGTGCGGGGCTGAATCCAGCTTCAGCTTCACCCACCCCCTCTTCGCCGCCATAGTGGTGGAAACGGGGGAGAACAAACGATGCGGCGGTTTCTGTGCCTGGCCCTGGGCCTCCTCGGGGCGATGACGGCTGCGACCGGCCCGGCCTGGGCCCAGGCGACACCCGAGGAAGCCGCGAAGCTGAAGGCGGTGCTGGAATCCTGGGTGGCCTCGGGGGTGCCGCTGGATCCCGCAGAGGCGAACTACCTGGTGTGGCGCCTGCCCGCCACCCTGTCGATCGGCCGCTGGCGGGTCGATCCGGACGGTGCCGGCTACGAGATTTCATCTCCCGGCACCCGGTCCCTGCTGTCCCGAGGCTTCGGGGGGCTGTTCAGCCCGACCGTGCTGTTCTGCGCCGCCAGCCGGCTGCGCGCCGACCCGATCCGGCCCGGATCATTTTCCCTCACCGCCGACGATCCGCTCTCGTGCCGGCTGGAATGGACCGGGGAGCCGCCTTTGCGGCTGGTCGCCAAGAGCCAGGAGACGACGGGGACCATTGAACTGGGAGATCGGCCCGGCGCATCGCATGACATCATCCTGAACCAGGTCACCCTGGAGAAGGGAACCGATGCCATCGCTTCACAGGCCTATCCCGCCGGTCCGCAGCCGACGATCAAGCGGCTGACGATATCCGGCACGCGGCGAGCCGCGGAGGACGGGCGATCCGACCTCACGTCCCGCATCGTCCTGGAGGCTCTGGCGGGACCGTCGCCAGCCGGGACCGGCACGATCAGCGCCGACCGCATCGTCTACGAGACCGGCAGCCAGGGCACCGATGTGGTGGCGTTGAGCGCATCGGCCATCGCGCTGGCCAAGCGCCTTGCCGGAGACGCGGGGAAGGCCGACCCGGCACCGGGCGATGATCCGGCGGTGCAAGCCTTGCTGGACACCCTTCTCGGCGGCATCGGGCCTGACAGCCGTCAGGAGACCAGGGTCCAAGGCTTGGTCGCTTCGACCCCAACGGTCCGGATCAAGGCCGAATCGCTGGATTTCGGCGCCGCGGCCAGCGCTTTCGATCGGGATGGCGTTCGCATCAGCGTCCGGATTGATGGCAAGGGCTTGGCGGTCGAGCCGACGACCGCCTATGCCGATTGGCTTCCGGTCGAAGCGACCGCTCAGATCTCCATCGACAACGCGCCGCTCTGGACGATCCTCTCAGCCCAGATTCTCTCGGGCGAGCCCACCCCCGAGGACGCCGCAGGATGGATGCTCGCATCGCGCACGCGCTTCCGGATCGACGGCATCCATCTCACCGCGCCGGGTGGGGCGCTCGATCTCAAAGGCGAGATTGCGATGAATCCCGATGCCGGCCTGGGCTCTGCCGGCACCCTGCGGATGCGCCTGACCGGCATCGACGGGCTCGTCAAGGCGCTGCAGGCCGACCCACAGGCCAGCCAGGCCGCCGCGGGACTGACCATGGTGCAGGTGCTGGGCCGGCAGACCACGCTGCCCGACGGCCGGTCGGCCCGCGACTACGACATCGTCATCGATCCGTCCGGCAAGCTCCTGGTGAATGGCGCCGATGTGCGGTCGCTGATCCCGAAGGATCTGTGATCAGACGCCGTAGTAGCCGCGGTACCATTCGACGAAGCGGGGAATGCCAACCTCGATCGGGGTCGAGGGGCGGTAGTCGACGGCCGCCTCCAACTCCTCGACATCGGCATAGGTCTCGGGCACGTCGCCGGGCTGCAGGTCGCGGAAGGCCTTCTGCGCCTCGCGGCCCAGCGCCCGCTCCAGCACCGAGATCATGTCCAGCAGCGCCACCGGCCGGGTGTTGCCGATGTTGTACAGGCGGTAGGGCGCAGCGCTCGAGGCCGGGTTCGGCCGGTCGCCGGACCAGGCGGGGTCAGGCTGCGGCACCCGGTCCAGCACCCGGGCCACGCCTTCGACCAGGTCGTCGACATAGGTGAAGTCGCGCAGCATGTGGCCGTGGTTGAACACCTCGATCGGCCGGCCTTCCAGGATGGCGCGGGTGAACAGGAACATCGCCATGTCCGGCCGGCCCCAGGGGCCGTAGGCGGTGAAGAAGCGCAGGCCCGTCACCGGCAGGCGGTAGAGATGGCTGTAGGAATGGGCCATCAGCTCGTTCGCCTTCTTGGTCGCGGCGTAGAGGCTGAGCGGATGGTCGACATTCTGGCGCACCGAGAACGGCATCGCCGTGTTGGCGCCGTAGACCGAGCTGGAGGAGGCGTAGACCAGGTGGCGCACGCCGTTGTGGCGGCAGCCTTCCAGCACGTTGAGGAAGCCAACGACATTGGCGTCGATATAGACCTCGGGATGGGTCAGCGAATGCCGCACCCCGGCCTGGGCGGCGAGATGCGCCACCCGGCCCGGCTTCACCTCGGCGAACAGTTCGGCCATGCCCGGCCGGTCGGCGATGTCGAGCCGGCGGAAGGCGAAGCCCGGGCGCTCGGCCAGCCGCTCCAGCCGCGCCTCCTTGAGGTGGACGTCGTAATAGGGGTTGAGATTGTCGACCCCGACCACCCGGTGCCCGGCGTCGAGCAGCCGCCGGGCCAGGGCGAAGCCGATGAAGCCGGCGGCCCCGGTGACCAGGATCGGCTCGGCGGTGGGGGCAGGCATCTAGAGGCTCCAATAGGCCAGGCGGGGCGGCACGCTCGCCGGATCCAGCGCCGATTTCACATCCATCACCAGGCCGTCCTCGCGCAGGCAGGCCCAGAGCTCGTCGCGCGGACGGTCGAGATAGGCCCGGTGCGGCACCGCCAGCACCAGCGCGTCGAGGTCGCGGAAGGCGTCGAGGCCGGCAAGGTCGAGGCCGTATTCGTGCCGCGCCCGCGCCGGATCGGCCAGCGGGTCGTGCACCAGCGGTTCGATGCCGTAGGAGCGCAGCTCGGCCACGATATCCGGCACCCGGCTGTTGCGCAGGTCGGACACGTTCTCCTTGAAGGTCAGGCCCAGGATGCCGACCCGGGCACCGAGGATGGTGCGGCCCTGGCGCGCCAGCACCTTGACCAGCTTGGCCCCCAGGAAGGCGCCCATCTGGTCGTTGATGCGGCGGCCGGCCAGGATCATCTCCGGCCGGTAGCCCACCGCCTCGGCCTTGGCGGTCAGGTAGTAGGGATCGACGCCGATGCAGTGGCCGCCGACCAGGCCGGGCTGGAACTTCAGGAAGTTCCATTTGGTGCCGGACGCGGCCAGCACATCGGCGGTGCGCAGGCCCAGCCGGTCGAAGATCATGGCCAGCTCGTTCATCAGCGCGATGTTGAGGTCGCGCTGGGTGTTCTCGATCACCTTCGCCGCCTCGGCGACGCGGATCGACGGCGCCCGGTGCAGCCCCGCCGGGACGATGGCGCCATAGGCCGCGGCCACCCGCTCCAGCGTCGCGTCGTCCTGGCCCGACACGACCTTGACGATGCGCTCCAGCCGGTGCTCGCGGTCGCCGGGGTTGATCCGCTCCGGCGAATAGGCCAGGGCGAAGTCGATGCCGGGCCTGAGGCCGGAGGCGCGGGCCAGGGCCGGGCCGCAGACTTCCTCGGTGGCGCCGGGATAGACGGTGGATTCGAACACCACCACGGCGCCGGGGGTCAGCGCCCGGCCGATGGTCTCGCAGGCGCGCAGCAGCGGCCCGAAATCCGGCCGGCGCTCGGAGTCGATCGGGGTCGGTACGGTGGCGACGAAGAAGCCGGCGCCGGCGAGATCGGCCGGGTCGGCGGTGACGGCGAGGCCGCTGCCGGCGAGATCGGCCGCTTCGACCTCGCCGGTGATGTCATGGCCGTCGCGCAGGGCGACGACCCGGGCCGGATCGATGTCGAAGCCGATGGTGCCCGGGAAGCGCCGGGCGAAGGCCAGCGCCACCGGCAGCCCGACATAGCCGAGCCCGATCACGGCGATGCGTTCGGGGGTCATCGGATGTCCTTGCCCCTGATTTCATCCTCCCCCTCCCCTTGCGGGAGGGGGTAGGGGGAGGGGTTTGGCGCCGAGAGATCAATGTCGATCGATCGGACGGTGTCTTCGTATGACCTCGCGCCGCCACTCTTCGATCGACACCCCCTCCCCCTGCCCCCTCCCGCAAGGGGAGGGGGAGAGCAGACATTCTGGGCCGACATGGAGATGACACTCATGCCGCCGACCGGCCGGCGCGGCGGCGCCGCTTCGGGGCGGCGGAAACGGGCTTGGCCACCGGGTCGGCCAGGACCTCGCCGAGGGTCTTGCGGATCTGTGCCAGCTTGGCGTCGTGCGTCACCTTCAGGCCGAACACGTCCTTGACGTAGAACACGTCGACGGCGCGGGCGCCGAAGGTGGAGATCTTGGCCGAGGAGATCTGCAGCCCCAGGCCGGTCAGGGCCCGGCCGACCGCGTGCAGCAGGCCCGGCCGGTCGCGGCCGTTCAGCTCGATCACCGTGTGGGTGCGGCTGGCCTCGTTGTCGACCAGGACGCGCGGCGCGATCGACACCGAATGCAGCCGCGGATAGCTGCGGTGCCGCCGCTCCAGCTCGGCCGACATCTTCATCTCGCCGGACAGGCTGCGCTCGATCGACACCCGCACCCGGGCCAGCTTCTCCGGCGCGTCGAAGGCGCCGCCCTCGACCGCGTCCTGGACCAGGAAGGTGTCGAGCGCCATGCCGTCGGCGAAGGTGAAGATCTTGGCCTCGACGATGGTGCCGCCGGAGACGGCGATGGCGCCGGCCAGGCGCGAGAACAGGCCGGGATGGTCGGCGGTGTGGATGGTCAGCTCGGCCACGGTGCGCTGGCGGTCGACCTGGATGTCGACCGCCAGCGGCTCGCCCTCCGCCTCCGCCGCGCGCACCAGCCGGGCATGGCGGGCCTGGGTGGCGCCGTCGAAGGCCAGCCAATAGCCGCGGCTGACCTTGCCGGCATAGGCTTCGACCGACGCCGCAGGCCAGTCCGCCAGAGCCTGGCGCAGCAGGTCCTTGGCCTGGCCGACGCGATGCTCGACCCCGACCGCCTCGTCGGCGCCGGACAGCCGCTCCTCGGCCCGGTGGTACAGCTCGGACATCAGCGTCGCCTTCCAGGCGGTCCAGCGGCCGGGGCCGACGGCGCTGATGTCGGCTGCGGTCAGCACCAGCAGCAGGCGCAGCCGCTCCGGGCTTTCCACCGCGGCGACGAAGTCCTGCACCGTCTTGTCGTCCTCGATGTCGCGCTTGAAGGCGGTGTCGCTGAGCAGCAGGTGCCAGCGCACCAGCCACTGCGCCGTCTCGGTCTCCTCCGGCGTCAGGCCGAAGCGCGGCCCGAGCTTGCGCGCCACCCGGGCGCCCAGCACCGAATGGTCGCCGCCGCGACCCTTGGCGATGTCGTGGCACAGGAGGGCGACGTAGAGCGCCCGGCGCGACCCGGTCTTGCGCATCACCTGGGTGGCCAGCGGCAGCGTCTCCGCCGCCTTGCCGGTCTCGATCCGGTGCAGGATGCCGAGCGCGAACAGCGTGTGCTCGTCGACCGTGTAGGTGTGATACATGTCGTACTGCATCTGGGCCACGACCCGACCGAAATCCGGCACGAAGCGGCCCAGCACGCCGGCCTCGTTCATCCGCCGCAGCGGGATCTCGGGGTCCTGCTCCGCGGTCAGGATCTCGAGGAAGATGCGGTTCGCCTCGGGGTCGTCGCGGAGGCCTGCGATCAGGTCGATGTTGCGGGTGATCAGCTTCAGCGCCGCCGGATGGATGTCGAGGTCGCGCGCCTGGGCCACCCGGAACAGCCGGATGATGTCGACCGGATGGTCGCGCAGCGGCTTCTCGCCGGCCAGGCTGATGCGGTCGCCGTCGAGCGGCAGCCCGTCGACCATCGGCGCCGAGAAGCCGAGGAAGGCCAGGCCCCGCTTCGGCCGGCGCTGGCTTTCCGCCTCCAAGGCCGCGCAGAAGATCCGGGTCAGGCTGCCGACCTCCTTGGCGACCAGGAAGTAGTGCTTCATCAGCCGCTCGACGCCCTTGGCGCCGGCATGGTCGGTGTAGCCGGCGACGCGCGCCAGCTCCGGCTGCAGGTCGAAGGTCAGGCGGTCCTCGGCCCGGCCGGTCAGGTAGTGCAGGTGGCAGCGCAGCGCCAGCAGGAAGCTCTCGGACCGGCGGAAGCGCCGCGCCTCCTCCCCGGTCAGCACGCCCTTGGCGACCAGGCCGTCGACGTCGTCGACCTGATACAGGTACTTGCCGATCCAGAACAGGGTCTGCAGGTCGCGCAGGCCGCCCTTGCCCTCCTTCACATTCGGCTCCAGCACGTAGCGGCTGTCGCCCATGCGGCGGTGGCGGCTGTCGCGCTCGGCCAGCTTGGCCTCGGTGAAGGCGGCGCCGGTGCCGGCCGTCACCTCCTCGACGAAGCGGCGGCGCAGCGTGTCGTAGAGCGACTGCTCGCCCCACAGCAGCCGCGTCTCCATCAGGCTGGTGCAGATGGTGGTGTCGGTGCGGGCCAGGCGCAGGCAGTCGTCGACCGAGCGCACCGAATGGCCGACCTTCAGCCCGAGGTCCCACAGCAGGTAGAGCATGTACTCCACCACCTGCTCGACCCGCGGGTTGCGCTTGTAGGGCAGCAGGAACAGGAGGTCGATGTCGGAGAACGGCGCCAGCTCGCCCCTTCCATAGCCGCCGACCGAGGCGACGGCGAAGCGTTCGCCCACGGTCGGGTTCGACACCGGGAACAGTCGCGACACGGTCAGCGAGGCCAGCGCCCCGATCAGCACATCCATCAGCCAGGCAGATTCGGCGACGCAGGCATCGGCCGACCCGGCCTCATCGACGAAGCGGCGCCGGATCACGGCGCGGCCGGCGGCCAGGGCCTCGCGCAGCACCGCCAGGATCGCGGCCCGCTGCGCCTGGGCGTCACCCTGGTCCATCGCCTCGTGCAGCCGCTGCTCCAGCACCGCCGGGTCGATGATGTCGAGCGGCGCTTCGATGGTCTCGCCGCCACGCCGGGTCGCAGCCGGCGCGGGGGCGGCCGGCACGGCGGCCGCGCCATACGGCAGGAAGCGGCGGAGGCGGCCGCGAAGGCCGGGACGGGCAAGGGTCTCGTCGGGCATGATTTGTCTTAAATGAGCAAAGCCTTCAGAGCATACAACCGTTCGAGCGCTTCGCGCGGGGTCATCGCGTCGAGGTCGAGCGCCGTAAGCGCGATCTCCAGTTCGGACGGGCCGCTGGGCGCCGCCGGCGCTGCGGCCGGGCGCGCGGCGGCGGCCGAGAACAGCGGCAGGTCGTCGACCAGCCGGGCGACGCTGCGGCCTTCCTTGCCCGCCTCGAGCGCCTCCAGCACCTCCTGCGCCCGGCCGACCACGGCGGCGGGCAGCCCGGCCAGGCGGGCGACATGGATGCCGTAGGAGCGGTCGGCGGTGCCCGGCGCGACCTCGTGCAGGAAGACGATGTCGCCCTGCCACTCCTTGACCCGCATGGTGTGGCAGGCGAGGCGCGGCAGCCGCGCCTGCAGCGCCGTCAGCTCGTGGTAATGGGTGGCGAACAGGGCCCGGCAACGGGTGGTCTCGTGCAGATGCTCGACGCAGGCCCAGGCGATCGACAGCCCGTCGAAGGTGGCGGTGCCGCGGCCGATCTCGTCCAGGATCACCAGCGCACGCGGGCCGGCCTGGTTCAGGATCGCTGCCGTCTCCACCATCTCGACCATGAAGGTGGAATGGCCGCGGGCCAGGTCGTCGGCGGCGCCGACGCGGCTGAACAGCCGGTCGACCACGCCGATCTCGGCCTCCTCCGCCGGCACGAAGCCGCCCATCTGGGCCAGCACCGCGATCAGCGCGTTCTGGCGCAGGAAGGTCGACTTACCGGCCATGTTCGGGCCGGTCAGCAGCCACAGCCGGCGGTCTTCCGACAGGTCGCAGTCATTGCCGACGAAGGCGCCGCCCTGCGCCTCGGCCAGGGCGATCTCGACCACCGGGTGGCGGCCGCCCTTGATGCGGAAGCCGGTATCGCCGGTCACCTTCGGCCGGCAGTAGCGGCGCTCGACCGCCAATTCCGCCTGCGAGGCGGCGACGTCGAAGCCGGCCAGGGCGCGGACGGCGCCCGAGATCGCCTCGGCCCGGCCGGTGACTTCCCCGACCAGGTCGGCGAACAGCCTGAGCTCGAGCGCCAGCGCCTTGTCCGCCGCCTCGCCGATCGAGCGTTCCAGCGTGCCGAGCTCGACCGTGGTGAAGCGCATCGCCGAGGCCATGGTCTGGCGATGGATGAAGGTGCCGACATGCGGCGGCTGCAGCAGCTTGTCCGCCTGGCTGGCCGAGACCTCGATGTGGTAGCCGATGACGTTGTTGTGGCGGATCCGCAGCGTCGAGATCCTGGTCTCGTCGACATAGCGCTGCTGCAGCGCCGCGATCAGCCGGCGGGATTCGTCGCGCAGGGTGCGGACCTCGTCCAGCTCCGGCAGATAGCCCGGGGCGATGAAGCCGCCGTCGCGGATCAGCAGCGGCAGTTCCTCCGCGAGGGCCCGGGACAGCCGGTCGACCAGCGCGTCATGCTCGCCGAGCTCGGCCGCGGCGCGGGACAGGAGCGGCGGCAGGTCGAGGAAGCGCGGCGCGCCGAGCCGTTCGCGCAGGTGCCCGCCCTGGCGCAGCGCGTCGCGGATCGCTGCCAGGTCGCGCGGCCCGCCGCGGCCGAGGCCGAGCCGGGTCAGCGCCCGCTCCGCATCGGGGCAGGCGCGCAGAAGGGTGCGCAGGTCGTCGCGCAGCTTGGAATCCTCGACCAGCGCCTGGACGGCGTCGAGCCGCTCGGCCACCGCCTCCGGGTCGGTCAGCGGCGCCGCCAGGTGGCCCGCCAGCAGCCGGGCGCCGGGGCCGGTGACGGTGCGGTCGATCGCGGCCAGCAGGCTGCCGCGGCGGTCGCCCGACAGGGTCCGCGTCAGCTCCAGGTTGCGGCGGGTGGCGACGTCGATCTCCATCACCGCGCCGCGCGGCAGGCGCCGCGGCGGCGACAGCCGCGGCAGCGCCTTCTGGGTCAGCTGGATGTAATCGACCAGGGCACCGGCGGCGGCGACCTCGGCCCGCTCGAAGCTGCCGAACGCGTCGAGCGTGCCGACCCGGAACAGGTCCTGCAGACGGCGCCGGCCGTTCTCGCTGTCGAAGCGGGCGGAGGGCTGCGGCGTCAGCCGCATCTTCCAGTCGCCGAGCAGCTCGAACAGCTCCGGATTCTGCAGCACCCGCTCGGGCAACAGGATCTCGCTCGGGTCGAAGCGGGCCAGGGCCGCGCCCAGCCGGTCGGGCGCAGTCGGCTCGGTCACCAGCTCGCCCGAGGAGATGTCGACCGCGGCGATGGCCAGGGTGCCGGCGACATCGGCCAGCGCCACCAGGTGATTCGCGGCGCGGGGCTCCAGCAGCCCGTCCTCGGTGACGGTGCCGGGGGTGACGATGCGCACCACCTCGCGCCGCACCAGGGTCTTGCCGGAGCGCTTGCGGGCATCCTCCGGGCTCTCGGTCTGGTCGCACAGCGCGACGCGGAAGCCCTGCCGGATCAGCCGGGCCAGATAGGCCTCGTGGCTGTGGGCGGGGACGCCTGCCATCGGGATGTCCTCGCCCTGGTGCTGGCCGCGTTTGGTCAGGGCGATGTCGAGCGCCGCCGCGGCCTTGACCGCGTCGTCGAAGAACATCTCGTAGAAATCGCCCATGCGGAAGAACAGCAGGCAGTCCGGATGGGCCGCCTTGGCCTCCAGATACTGCGCCATCATCGGCGTGACGGCGGGATCGGTCGTCGCGGGGGTGCTGCTGTCGGGCAAGGCTGTCGACACGGGGATGCGGGATCGGATCGGCGAAGGGCGGACCGTAGCACGCACGCGACGATGTCGGAACGCGGTTGCGATGGCCCCAAGGGTTTAGTCAGGTGAAGAGAGACGCTCGCCATTCTTCTATTTTTGTCATCGCCGGGCTTGACCCGGCGATCCAGGGGCCACCCAGAGCGGCATCGGGATCTCTGGATGCCCGGGTCAAGCCCGGGCATGGCAATATGGGTATATGTTCCCCTAACCGATTGCCCAAGCCGGCGCCCGCTTCAATCCGTTGGAATAAGGGGAAGTCGAGGCCGCCGGTCAGGCGGCCTCGACTCGGTGCAGGACGCGCTGCAGCACCAGCTCGTCGCCGAGGGTCTCGCCGGTCTCGACGAAGCCTTCGGAGGCGTAGAGCCGGCGGGCGGCGGCATTGCCCGGCACCACGCCCAGCAGCACCCGCTCGCTGCGGGGCAGCCGGTCGAGGATGCCGAGCGTCGCCCGCAGGGCGGAGCGGCCGAAGCCGCGGCCCTGGTAGCGGACGTCGATCATCAGCCGGTAGATCCAGCGATGGCCGTCCTGCGGGTCCAGCGCATGCATGACGAAGCCGACCGGCCCGCCATGGAAGGCGTCACAGATGCCGAGCGCCGCGCACCAGGGCGAGGTGTCGGCTTCGGCGATCGACTCCGCATTGGAGGCGACGAAGCCCGACTGGTCCGGCGCGACCCGGAGCGAGCCGAACACGGCCCGGTCCTGCGCCGTGACCAGGGGGACAAGCCGCACCGCCGGCGCAGCCGGCTGGGGCGGCGCACGATATGCGTACATGATTGCAGTCCTATCCAGCGTCGAATGCCCCGCGGCCCGGGCGGCGACTTGCGGTCGCGCCCGGCCGGAGGCCGATGGAAGGCGGATCTATCGACGGGAAGCGGCGGAGCGGAGCCCGATGGCCCCGCCCCGCGCCCGTATCAAGATCGTAGCCCGACGTCCCGTTTCAGATGCTCGCTCAGCGAGTCGGCATCGCGGGGTTTTCGGCGCGGCGTCACGAGGACGCGGCCCAGCTCCGCAAAGGCGACGACGACGAGCGACAACGACGGACGGAAGGCACGCTTCTCGTTCGAAACGAACATGATGGTCTCCATGAGATTTGGAGGTGGAAAAACCGTCCGGCCGACACGGGCCGGGCCCATGCGGGTCGGACGGGGCGAATCCGCACGGCGGGATGCCGGGCGGAATGGGGTGGATGGTTGGAGGGACGATCGGATGCGGAGTCGTCGGAGGCGGCCCGTGAGGGACGTCCGGCGTGTCGGCAGCGATCAGGTCAGCGCAGGGAAGGTGTCAGGTCGTGAGTCGACGAAGACTGATCGTGCAGACGTTCAGGCGGCCTTGCCGCGATAAGCGAGAACGATGGTCATTGCACGATCCTCCCTGGAATTTGGAGTAGGATCGAGAGATACGGGATCGCCGCTGCGCTCCGCAAGCGCCTTTTCAAGAGGCCGAGCGAAGATGGCGCGGCGTTGCACCGAAGCCACAGTCGGGCAGGCCAGACCGCAATGGGCTTGACGGTCCCTCCCGCCGAAGGTCCAGTACTCGGCCCGTCACGCTGCGCCGCCGGACCCAATGACCAAAAACTCGCTCGACGACGATGCCCTCGCCCTGCACGCCCAGGGCCGCCCCGGCAAGCTGGAGATCAGCGCGACCAAGCCGCTGACCACCCAGCGCGACCTGTCGCTGGCCTATTCCCCGGGCGTCGCCGCGCCGTGCCTCAGGATCCATGCCGATCCGGCCACGGCCTACGACTACACGGCCAAGGGCAACATCGTCGCCGTGATCTCGAACGGCACCGCGGTGCTGGGCCTGGGCGACCTCGGCGCCCTGGCCAGCAAGCCGGTGATGGAGGGCAAGGCCGTCCTGTTCAAGCGCTTCGCCGATGTCGACGGCTTCGACCTGGAGGTCGACACCCGCGACGTCGACGAATTCGTCAACTGCGTGCGCTTCCTGGGCCCGTCCTTCGGCGGCATCAACCTCGAGGACATCAAGGCGCCGGACTGCTTCATCATCGAGGCCCGGCTGCGCGAGCTGCTGGACATCCCGGTGTTCCACGACGACCAGCATGGCACGGCGATCATCGCCGCGGCCGGGCTGATCAACGCGCTGGAGCTGACCGGCCGCAACATCCGCGAGACCCGCCTGGTGCTGAACGGCGCCGGCGCCGCCGCCATCGCCTCGGTCGAACTGTTCAAGTCGCTGGGCGTGCCGGCGCAGAACATCATCCTGTGCGACAGCAAGGGCGTGATCTGGCAGGGCCGCACCGACGGCATGAACCAGTGGAAGGCGGCGCATGCCGTCGACACGCCGCACCGGACCCTGGCCGACGCGGTCAACGGCGCCGACGTCTTCATCGGCCTGTCGGTCAAGGGCGCGATGACCCAGGACATGGTCAAGTCGATGGCCGACAAGCCGATCGTCTTCGCCCTGGCCAATCCGGACCCGGAGATCGCGCCGGACGAGGTCAAGGCGGTGCGGCCGGACGCGATCATCGCCACCGGGCGGTCGGACTATCCGAACCAGATCAACAACGTCCTGGGCTTCCCCTACATCTTCCGCGGCGCGCTGGACGTCCGCGCCAGCACCATCAACGAGGCGATGAAGCTGGCCGCGGCCCACGCCCTGGCCCGGCTGGCGCGGCAGGACGTGCCCGATGAGGTCGACAGCGCCTATTCCGGCCGCCGGCTGCGCTACGGCCCCGACTACATCATCCCGGTGCCGTTCGACCCGCGGCTGATCGAGGAGATCCCGCTGGCGGTGGCCGAGGCGGCGATGGAATCGGGCGTCGCCCGCAAGCCGATCACCGACGTCGCCGCCTATCGCCAGAGCCTGCGCCGCCGCCTGGACCCGACCGCGGACAAGCTGCAGTTGATCTTCGACAAGGTCGCGTCGGCCGAGACCCGCGTGGTCTTCGCCGAGGGCGAGGAGGAGCGGACGATCCGCGCCGCCATCGCCTTCCGCGCCGCCGGCTACGGCACGCCGATCCTGATCGGCCGCGAGGAGCGGGTGCGCGAGACCATGGCGCGGATCGGCCTGCCCGAGGCGACCGTGGCCGAGCTGGAGATCCACAACGCCCGGCTGTCGCAGCACAATGAGCGCTATATCGACTTCGTCTGGCGCCGGCTGCAGCGCCAGGGCCTGCTGCAGCGCGACGTCGCCCGCATGGTCAACCAGGGCCGCAACATCTTCGCCGCCTGCATGGTCGCGCATGGCGACGCCGACGCCATGGTCACCGGCCTGACCCGCAACTTCACCACCTGCTTCGAGGAGATCACCCGCGTGATCGACCCGGCGCCGGACCATGTGCCCTTCGGCCTGTCGATGCTGACGGTGCGCGGCGGCACGGTGCTGATCGCCGACACCACGGTGCATGAACGGCCGGACCCGGAGCTGCTGGTCGACATCGCCCTGCAGGCCGCGGCCAAGGCCCGGTCGCTGGGGCACGAGCCGCGGCTGGCCTTCGTCTCCTCCTCCAATTTCGGCCAGCCGATGCGCGAGTTCACCCAGCGCATCCGCGACGCGGTCACCATCATGGACGCCCGCGCCAAGGCCGGCGGGGTCGATTTCGAATATGACGGCGAGATGACCGCCGAGGTGGCGCTGGACTATGCGCTGATGAAGCGCCTGTACCCCTTCGCCCGCCTGTCCGGCCCAGCCAACCTGCTGATCATGCCGGCGCTGAACGCGGCCAATATCGGCGCCAAGATGATCCAGAAGCTGGCCGGCGCCTCGCTGATCGGCCCGCTGCTGTGCGGCCTGCAGAAGCCGGCCCAGGTGGTTCAGATGGGCGCGACGGTGAATGAGATCGTCACCGCGGCGGCGTTGGCCGCCTACGACGCCCTGGCGCAGCGACGGTAGTCGGTTTCGCTGCATCGCACAAAAAAGACGGGGCGATGCGCGGGGAGGGAATGGCTCGGCACTAGCGGTCGGGCGCGGTCCGCATTATGGTCCGCGCCCGGAACCCCCGAGGACCACAGACCAGGGCCGACATGGATATCAGCAAGATCGCGGTCGGGGTGAACCCGCCCTTCGACGTCAACGTCATCATCGAGAACCCCATGGGCGGGGTGCCGGTGAAGTACGAGCTCGACAAGGAATCGGGCGCGATGTTCGTCGACCGCTTCCTGCACACCGCGATGGCCTATCCGGGCAATTACGGCTTCATCCCGCACACCCTGTCGGGCGACGGCGACCCGGTCGACGTCATCGTCGTCGGCCGCGAGCCGGTGATGCCGGGCGCCGTGCTGCGCGCCCGCCCGGTCGGCGTGCTGCTGATGGAGGACGAGGCCGGCCAGGACGAGAAGATCCTGGCGGTGCCGGTGTCGAAGCTGCACCCCTACTACAACAAGGTGCAGAGCTACGAGGATCTGCAGGAGATCCTGCGCGACCAGATCGCCCATTTCTTCGCCCACTACAAGGACCTGGAGAAGGGCAAGTGGGTCCGCATCATGGGCTGGGACGGCCCGCAGCGGGCGGCGGAGATGATCGTCGAGGGCATCGAGCGCGCGAAGTCCGACAAGAAGAACGCCGCGGAGTAATCCGATGAGCACCGCGCGGTGACGGCATCGCTGGAGATCACGGTCGGGGACATCACCCGGCTGCAGGTCGACGCGATCGTCAACGCGGCGAATTCGGCCTTGTCGGGCGGTGGCGGCGTCGACGGCGCCATCCACCGCGCCGCCGCGCCCCGAGCTTCTCACCGAATGCCGGACCCTGGACCGCTGCCCGGCCGGCGAGGCCCGTATCACCAAAGGCCACCGGCTGCCGGCGCGGCACATCATCCATTGCGTCGGCCCGGTCTGGCAGGGCGGCGGCCGGGGCGAGGACGAGTTGCTGGCCGGCTGCTATCGGGCCGCGCTGCGCCTGGCCCAGGACAATGGCTGCGCGAGCATCGCCTTCCCGGCCATCAGCACCGGCATCTACCGCTTCCCACCCGACCGCGCTGCCGGCATCGCCGTGGCGACGGTGAAGGAGATGCTGCCCGAGGCGCCCGCGGTGCAACGGGTGATCTTCTGCTGCTTCGACGAGACGATGGCGGAGCGGTATCGAACGGCCCTCGACACCAGAGCCTGACATCCCCGCTTGAGCCCGCGCTTTCCGTCCGCCACCCTGAAGCAGTGGTTTCCGGCGGGAGCCTGCGATGTCGGTGCGCAACCTGGACGCCCTGTTTCGACCGGCCTCGATCGCCCTGATCGCCGATGGCCCGGTCGGCGCCGTGCTGGCGCGCAACCTGTTCGCCGGCGGCTTCGGCGGCCCGGTGATGCCGGTCACCCAAGGCGCCCGGTCGGTCGGCAGCGCCCTCGCCTACCCCTCGATCGCGGCCCTGCCGATGGCGCCGGACCTGGCGGTGATCGCGGCACCGCCCGACGTCCTCCCCGGGCTGATCGCCGAGCTCGGCGGCCGCGGCACCCGCGCCGCCGCCATCGTCGGCATCGACCGGCCGGCGGCGGCCGAGGGCCCGGACGACGCCCGGCTGCGCCAGGCGATGCTGGACGCGGCCCGGCCACATCTGCTGCGCATCCTCGGCCCCGACGGCTTCGGCCTGATGGCACCGCATCACGGCGTCAATGCCAGCCTGGGCCATCTCGCGCCCAAGGACGGCGACCTGGCCTTCGTCAGCCAGTCCGGCGCGGTCGCCGCGGCGGTGCTGGACCGGGCAACACGGCGCGGCATCGGCTTCAGCCATGTCGTGTCGCTGGGCGGCATGGCCGATGTCGATTTCGGCGACATGCTGGACTGGCTGGCCGCCGATATCCGCACCCGCGCCGTGCTGCTGCACATCGAGACCATCAGCCACGCCCGCAAATTCCTGTCGGCCGCGCGGCTGGCTGCCCGTACCCGGCCGGTGGTGGTGATCCGGCCCGGCCGCGGCGACATGCGGGCCGGTGACGCAGACGGGCTGATCGGGCCGGATGCGGTGTACGACGCCGCCTTCCGCCGCGCCGGCATGCTGCGGGTGTTCGACCTGGCCGAGCTGTTCGACGCGGTCGAGACCTTGGCCAGCGACCTGAAGGTGGGCGGCGAAAGACTCGCGGTCCTGACCAATGGCGCCGGACTCGGCCTGCTGGCGGCGGAAGCCCTGACCGATTCCGGCGGGACCCTGGCCGTACCGACGCCGGCGACCTTGGCACGGCTGCGGGCGGCCGGCGCCGATGCATCCGGTCCGATCGACCTGGGCGACGCGGCGCCGGCCGACCGCTTCGCCCGGGCGCTGGAGGCGCTGCTGGCCGACCCCGGCCGAGACGCGGTGCTGGTGGTGAACGGTCCCAGCGCCATTACCGACCCGGTCGAAGCAGCCCGGGCCGTGACTGGCGTGGTCGCCGCGGCGACGAAGCGCGACGGCCGCCGCCCGCCGGTGCTGGCGAGCTGGCTGGGCGCCGCCGCCGAGACCCGGCGGCTGTTCGCCGAGGCCCATATCCCCGCCTATGACACGCCCGGCCAAGCGGCGCGCGCCTTCATGCACCTGGCCCGGCATCGGCGAAACCAGGGGCTGCTGATGCAGACCCCGCCGGCCCTGCCGGAGGAGTTCCAGCCGGATGCCGATGCCGCCCGGGCGGTGATCGCGGCGGCGCTGGCCGAGGGCCGGACCGAGCTGAGCCCAGCCGAGTCGCGGTCGGTGCTCGATGCCTACCGCATTCCGCTGCTGCCCGAGAGCGCCCCCATTCCGCCCGAGTCGCATCCGCTGGTGCTGGGGATCGACGAGGACCCGGTGTTCGGCCCGGTGCTGCTGTTCGGCCAGGGCGGCGCCGCGGCCGAGCTGCTGCATGACGGCGTCGCCGCCCTGCCGCCGCTGAACGCGGTGCTGGCCCGCGACCTGATGATGCGCGCCCGGGTGTGGCGGCTGCTGCAGGGTTATCGCAGCCGGCCGGCGGCCGACCTGGACGCCGTGGCACTGACCCTGGTCAAGCTGTCGCAGCTGGCCGCCGACCTGTCGGAGGTGGCGGCGCTGCGGATCAACCCGCTGCTGGCCGGCGCCGCGGGCGTGCTGGCGCCCGGCGCCGCGATCCGGGTGCAGCCGCCGCTGCCGGCGGGCACGCCGCGCTTCGCCATCCGGCCCTATCCGCAGCGGCTGGTGCAGCGCCTGGCGCTGCGCGACGGGCGCGAGGTCACGCTGCGGCCGGTGCGGCCAGAGGACGAGCCGGCGATCCGCGAGATGCTGCAGCGGTCCAGCCCGGAGGATGTGCGGCTGCGCTTCTTCAGCGCCATGCGCAGCTTCAGCCACGAATTCGCAGCCCGGCTGACCCAGATCGACTACGACCGCGAGATGGCGCTGGTCGCCGAGGCCGAGGAGGACGGGCGGCGGGTGATCCTGGGCGCCGTGCGCATCATCGCCGACCCGGACGGTGAGACCGCGGAATACGGCATCATGGTGCGCTCCGACCTCAAGGGCCTAGGCCTCGGCCACCGGCTGATGACCGAGATCATCGACTATGCCAAGAGCCGCGGGCTGAAGCGGATCTTCGGCGAGGTGCTGCGGGAAAACACGACGATGTTGCGCATGGCCGGAGAGCTCGGATTCGCTCGCGCCGACGTGCCGGACGAGCCCGGCATCATTCATGTGACGATTTCGCTCGACCATTTGCCCGCTCTCAGTCAGCATTCTGCCTAGGAAATCCGCGACCCAGGGGGATAGGTGTTTGCGTTTTTCCTCTTTGAATGAACGACTTGTCCGTATAAGTTGAAGGCCTGCGTTAATTTTCGGGCCCGCGGCGATGCCGCCGGGCTTTTGCGTTTGGGGGAGCATGGAGGGGAAGATGCCAGGGACATTCCGCTGGACCAGGACGGTTGCGGCCACGGCCTTGCTCGCGGGGCTGCTTGCCGCCTGCGCCGAGGCTCCGAAGCCGAAACCCGCCGTGGTCGCCAGCGGCCCCTGGGGCGCCGAGATCCACGACGCCTCGCGCCGCTTCGACATCCCCGAGGAGTGGATCCGGGCGGTGATGCATGTGGAGAGCGGCGGCCGGACCCATTGGAAGGGCGGCCAGCCGATCACCAGTCATGCCGGCGCCATGGGGCTGATGCAGGTGATGCCCGGCACCTATGACGAGCTGCGCTACGTCCACGGCCTGGGCCCCGACGCTTATGAGCCGCGCGACAACATCCTGGCCGGCGCCGCCTATATCCGCGAGATGTACGACCTGTACGGCTATCCCGGCTTCCTCGGCGCCTACAATGCCGGGCCGGAGCGGTACCGCCAGTATGTCGAGGAAGGCCGGCCGCTGCCGCGCGAGACCGAGCGCTACATGGACATCATCGCGCCGCAGATTGCCGGCATCATGCCGGGCAAGGGCGGCACCGACCGGATGACCCAGTACGCCGCCGCCCAGATCCAGCAGAAGGTGCCGGCGCCGATCCGCATGGCGCCGATCCCCGACGGGTCGTCCAGCCGCAACACCACCGTGGTGGCGGCGATGAAGCCGATCCCGGACGGGTCGTCGATGCGGAACACGACGGTGGTCGCGGCCATGCAGCCGATTCCCGACGGCTCGTCGACTCGCGGCACCACCGTGGTCGCCGCGATGCAGCCGATCCCGGACGGGTCGAGCACGGCCTCGGCACTGCCGCCGGTCCGTGTGGTGCAGCAGCCCGGCGTGGTGCGGATGCAGCCGATCCCGGACGCCGGCATCCAGGTCGCCGTGGCCGCCCCGGTCGCGCGTCAGGTGGCCCCGGCCCCGGTGCGGATGGCGCCGATCCCCGACGGCAGCAGCCAGGTCGCCGCCGCGACCCCGGTCATCCGTCCGGCGGCCCCCGCGCCGGTGCGCATGGCGCCGATCCCGGATGCGCCGGCGCCCCGTGCGGCGGTGGCGCCGACCCGGATGGCGCCGATTCCCGACGCCCCGCCGGTCCGCGTCGCAGCCTCGGCCAAGCCCGCGCGCGTCCCGGCGCCGCAGCAGGTCGCCGACGCCGGCGAGCCGCGGCGCCAGTCCAACGGCCTACCCAGTGGCTGGTTCGTTCCGAGCGCGCCGGGCAACTGACCGTCTGCTCACAGGAAAGCCCGCGCCGCTGAAGGGTGGCGCGGGCTGTTTCTTTGGGACGTCCGCGACGCCGGTCTCAGGCCGCGTCAGGCAAACCCGTCTGGCGGCGGTAGCTCCAGGCGCCGAGCGGCGGCAGGTTGCGCCAGACGAAATCGACCATCCGGCCCTGCAACCCCAGCTTGCGCCGCGGCAGCGGCGACAGGATCTGGTTGGTCAGCTGCAGGAAGCGACCCGACCGGCCCATGCGGGCGAAGGCGGCGTCGATGATGCGGCGCTGCAGGTCCAGCGGGAACCAGATGATCGGCAGGCTGGACGCCACCACCGACAGCCGCTTGATGCCGGCCTGATCCAGCATCGGGCCGATCTCGGCCACGTCGCCCTCCAGCACCGTGACGCCGGGGAAGCGCTGGCGCAGTACGGCGCAGAACTCCGGCATCTTCTCGACCACCACCAGCTTCTCCGGCGGCAGCCCGGTCGCCAGCAGCCCTTCGGTCAGGCTGCCGCTGCCGGCGCCGAGCTCGAGCACCGGGTCGCTGCAGCGAGGATCGATGTGCCGGGCAAAGGCGCGGGCCACGGCGGGGCCTGACGGCGCCCAGGCCGCGACCTTCAGCGGCGAGCGGAACCACAACCGGAGATACAGCCAGGAATCCTTGCTCATGCGACACCTCCGTGCCGTTTGTCGGGGACAACCGCCTGTCTTTGCAGAAAGTTCCCGGGCTCAGGCCTGCGCCTGGACGTCGAGCGAATAGCCGGCGGAGCGGACGGTGCGGATCAGGTCGGTCTCGCTGTCGTCGTTCAGCGCCTTGCGCAGGCGCCGGATATGGACGTCGACGGTGCGCGGCTCGACATAGACGTCGTGGCCCCAGACGATGTCGAGCAGCTGCTCGCGGCTGAACACCCGGCCGGGATGCTGCATGAAGTGGCGCAGCAGGCGGAACTCGGTCGGGCCGAGATGGACGTCGCGGTTGCCGCGGCGAACGCGGTGGCCGCCGAGATCCATGCTGAGATCGGCGTAGCTGAGGATGTCGCCGGCGCTGGACGGCGAGGTGCGGCGCAGCACCGCCTTGATCCGGGCCATCAGCTCCGGCGTCGAGAACGGCTTGGCGACGTAGTCGTCGGCACCGGAATCGAGGCCGCGGACGCGGTCCCCCTCCTCGCCCCGCGCGGTCAGCATGATCACCGGGATGTCCCGGGTCTTGGCGCCGCGGCGCAGCTGGCGGCAGACCTCGATGCCGGAGAGATGCGGCAGCATCCAGTCGAGCAGCACCAGGTCCGGGCGCTGCTCGCTGGCCAGCAGCAGCGCCTCCTCGCCGTCATAGGCGGCGAGGACGCGGAAGCCCTCGCGCTCGAGGTTGTAGGTCAGGAGGGTGACGAGGTCGACTTCGTCCTCGACCACCAGAACCAGCGGCTGGATGCCGGCCCTCATGCGCTCTCCTCCGGCTTGGCCTCGGGGGTGACGACGGTGAAGGAGGAGGAATCGCCCTTCGGCCGCGCATCCTTCACCGGCTTGCCCGTGAGCAGGAAGTGGATCAGCTCGGCGATGTTGGTGGCGTGGTCGCCGATCCGCTCGATGTTCTTGGCGATGAACAGCAGATGGGTGCAGGGGGTGATGTTGCGCGGATCCTCCATCATGTAGGTGAGGGTCTCGCGGAACAGGCTGGTGTAGAGGTCGTCGACCGATTCGTCCTGGCGCCAGGCCGACAGCGCCTTGTCCAGGTCGCGCTCGGTATAGGCGTCGAGCACGTCCTTGATGATCTGCTGCACCATCCGGCCCATGCGCGGCAGCGTCGCCACCGGCCGGACCACCGGCACCTGGGCCAGGGCCAGGGACCGCTTGGCGATGTTGGCGGCGTAGTCGCCGATCCGCTCCAGGTCCGAGGCGATGCGCAGGGCCGAGATCACCTCGCGCAGGTCGGCTGCGAAGGGCTGGCGCAGGGCCAGGATCTGGACCACCGCGGCATCGACCGAGGCCTCGTAGGCGTCCATCTGCTCGTCGCTGCGCATCACCCGGCCGGCGAGGTCGGCGTCGCGCCGCACCACCGCCTGGATGGCGAGCTCGAGCTGGCTTTCGGCCAGGCCGCCCATCTGCACGATGGTGCGGCGCAGGGCCTCGAGCTCCTGGTCGAAGGACTTGACGATATGTTCGTTTGCCATGGCGCTGATCCTTCTGACCCCCGGCTCAGCCGAAGCGGCCGGTGATGTAGCTGTGCGTCCGCTCGTTCTTCGGGCTGGTGAACAGCTCCGACGTCTCGCCGAACTCGACCAGCTCGCCAAGATACATGAAAGCGGTGAAGTCGGCGGCGCGGGCCGCCTGCTGCATGTTGTGGGTGACGATCGCGATCGTGTAGTCGGTCTTCAGCTCGTCGATCAGCTCTTCGATCTTCGCGGTCGAGATCGGGTCGAGCGCCGAGGTCGGCTCGTCGAGCAGCAGCACGTCGGGCTGCATCGCGATGGTGCGGGCGATGCACAGGCGCTGCTGCTGGCCGCCGGAGAGGCTGGTGCCGCTCTTCCTCAGCTTGTCCTTGACCTCGTCCCACAGCGCGGCGCGGCGCAGCGCCGCCTCGATGCGGCCGTCCATCTCGGCCTGGCCCAGCTTCTCGTACAGCCGGATGCCGAAGGCGACGTTGTCGTAGATCGACATCGGGAACGGCGTCGGCTTCTGGAACACCATGCCGACCCGGGCCCGCAGCAGGTTCACGTCCTGCTTCGAGCTGAGGATGTTCTCGCCGTCCAGCAGCACCTCGCCGGCGGCGCGCTGCTTCGGATACAAATCGTACATCCGGTTCAGGATGCGCAGCAGCGTCGACTTTCCGCAGCCCGAGGGACCGATGAAGGCGGTAACGCGGCGCTCGTACAGCGGCAGGCTGATCTTCTTCAGCGCCTCGTTGTCATCGTAGAAGAAGGACAGGTTGCGGACTGAGATCTTCTCGCGCAGATCGCGGCCGAGATCGGTCGGGCGCTCGACATTGATGTTCATGTCGAGCGTCGTCACCTGAGCACCATTGCCTGTCATGACCGTCAGCCCTGCTTGCCGCCGAGCGAGGAGAGCGCCCGGGCGATGATGTTGAGGAGAAGGATCGTCACCGTGATCAGAAGCGCGCCGCCCCAGGCCAGGCGCTGCCAGTCCTCATAGGGGCTGAGCGCGAACTGGAAGATGACCACCGGCAGGTTGGCCATCGGCGCGTTCATGTCCGTGCTCCAGAACTGGTTGTTCAGGGCGGTGAACAGCAGCGGCGCCGTCTCGCCGCTGATCCGGGCGACCGCCAGCAGCACGCCGGTGATCATGCCGTTGCGCGCGGCGCGGTAGCAGATCATCAGCACCACCTTCCACTGCGGCGAACCCAGCGCGGCGGCGGCCTCGCGCAGGGTGTTCGGCACCAGCTTCAGCATGTCCTCGGTGGTGCGGATCACCACCGGCATGGCGATGATCGACAGCGCCACGGCGCCGGCCCAGGCCGAGAAATGGCCCATCGACGACACCATGATCTCGTAGACGAACAGGCCGATGACGATCGAGGGAGCGCTGAGCAGGATGTCGTTGATGAAGCGGATCACCTCGGCCAGCTTGCTGGTCTTGCCGAACTCGGCCAGGTAGGTGCCGGCGAGGATGCCGACCGGGGTGCCGATCAGCGTGCCGACCACGGTCATGACCAGGCTGCCGAAGATCGCGTTCAGCAGGCCGCCGCCCTCGCCCGGGGGCGGCGGCGTCGATTCCGTGAACAGGGCCGGCGTGATGGCGGAGAGGCCGTTGGCCACCAGCGTGGCGAGAATCCAGACCAGCCACATGAGGCCGAAGGCGGCGGCGCCGACCGAGATGGCGAGCGCCACCTTGTTGACGGCGCGGCGCCGGGCGTAGAGCGCGGATGAAGCCGGCATGTCCTAGCCCCCCGTCTTGCGCTGCAGCCGCAGCAGCTGGATCTTGGCCAAGGCCAGGACGATGAAGGTGATGACGAAGAGCACGAGGCCCAGCGCGATCAGCGACGAGGTGTAGAGGTCGCCGACGGCCTCGGTAAACTCATTGGCGATCGAGGCCGAGATAGTGGTGCCCGGCGCCAGGATCGAGTTCGAGATGCGGTGGGCGTTGCCGATGACGAAGGTCACCGCCATGGTCTCGCCCAGCGCCCGGCCGAGGCCGAGCATGACGCCGCCGACCACGCCGACGCGGCAGTAGGGCAGCACCACCTTCCACACCACCTCCCAGGTCGTCGCACCCAGGCCGTAGGCCGATTCCTTGAGCAGCGGCGGCACCGTCTCGAACACGTCGCGCATGATCGAGGTGATGAAGGGCAGCACCATGATCGCCAGGATCAGCCCGGCGGTGAAGATGCCGATGCCGTAGGGCGGGCCGGCAAAGAAGATGCCGATCCAGGGAAGCTTGCCGAGCGTCTGGATCAGGAAGGGCTGCACCGTCTGCTGCAGGATCGGCGCCAGCACGAAGAAGCCCCAGATGCCGTAGATGATGCTGGGGATGCCGGCCAGGAGCTCGATGGCGATGCCGAGCGGCCGCTTCAGCACCGGCGGGCACAGCTCGGTCAGGAAGATGGCGATGCCGAAGCTGATCGGGACGCCGATCAGCATGGCGATCAGCGAGGTCATCAACGTGCCGTAGATCGGCGCCAGCGCGCCGAATTTCTCCGTGACCGGGTTCCAGACCTCGTTGGCGACGAAGCCGAAGCCGAAGGTCTGCAGCGCCGGCATGGCGCCGATGATCAGCGACAGGATCACCCCGCCGAGGATCGCCAGCACCAGCACGGCGAAGAACAGCGTGACCAGGCGGAAGCCGGTGTCTGTCGCGCGCTGCCGCGCTGCGGTCCGCGCGTTGATCCGCGGCCCGATCTTCTGATAGGTGGCGTCCACCATCGATCACCTTGCCCTGGGAAACAGGCGGCGCCGTGCGGAAATTCGCACGGCGCCCAATCGATCAGCCGTTGCCGGCGATCACTTCGAGGCGGTCCAGACCGGCTTGCCGTCGGCGCCCTTGATGCTGTCGGCCCAGGTCTTGTGGACCATCTCGACCACCGCGTCCGGCATCGGCACGTAGTCGAGGTCCTCCGCCAGCTTGTCCTGGCCATAGGCCCAGGCGAAGAACTGCAGCGCGGTGGCCGAAGCGACCGGATCCTGCGGCTGCTTGTACATCAGGATGAAGCTGGCGCCGGTGATCGGCCAGCTCTCGGCACCCGGCTCGTTGGTCAGGATGACGTAGTAGCCCTTGGCATTGGCCCAATCGGCGGCCGAGGCCGCGGCCTGGAAGCTCTTGATCGTCGGGTCGACCGCCTTGCCGTCCTTGTTGACCAGCTTGACGTAGGTCAGCTTGTTCTGCTTGGCGTAGGCGTATTCGACATAGCCGATCGCGCCTTCGGTCTGCTTGGCGGTGTTGGCGACGCCCTCATTGCCCTTGGCGCCGATGCCGGCCGGCCACTGCACCGAGGAGTTGGCGCCGACCGTGTCCTTGAACTTGGCGTTCACCGACGAGAGATAGGTGGTGAACAGGAAGTTGGTGCCCGACCCGTCCGACCGGTAGGCCGGGGCGATGGCGGTGTCCGGCAGCTCGACGCCCGGGTTCAGCGCCTTGATCTTGTCGTCGTTCCAGGCGGTGATGTCGCCGAGATAGATCTGCGCGACCAGGTCGCCGCTGAGGGTCAGCTGGCCCGGCGCGATGCCCGGGACGTTCACGACCGGCACGACGCCGCCCATGATCATCGGGAACTGCACAAGGCCGGCGGCGTCGAGATCCTCCGGCTTCAGCGGCATGTCCGAGGCGCCGAAGGTGACGGTCTTTTCCTTGATCTGCTTGATGCCGCCGCCCGAACCGATCGACTGGTAGTTCAGGCCGATCCCGGTCTCCTTCTTATAGGAATCGGCCCATTTGGCGTAGACCGGGTAGGGGAAGGTGGCGCCGGCGCCGGAAATGTCGGCCGCCTGGGACGCGCCCGCCACGAGCGCAACCGCCGCGCCGAGCACCGCGCTGCGAAGGATGGTTCGTGAAAAAAGCTTCACGCGAATCTCCTGTGGTGGTGGGACGAGCCTGATGGCTTCGCCCGGTCAGGCGACCAGCGCCCCGTTCCGAGCGCAGGCTATAGACACCGCCGCAGACGCTTTTAAGACAGTTCGGTTACAGTTTTATGAAGGGCCCGGCCGGACGGCTTGCCGCCTGGGGCGGCCGGCAGAAAAACGGTGAAGACGCTGCCGCGGCCGACCTCGCTGTCGATCTCCAGCCGGCCGCGGTGGCGGCTGACGATGTGCTTGACGATGGCGAGGCCGAGGCCGGTGCCGCCTACGGCGCGGCTGCGCGCCGGGTCGACCCGGTAGAACCGTTCGGTCAGCCGCGGCAGGTGCTCACGGGCGATGCCGTCGCCCTGGTCGGTGATGCTGACGACCAGGCTGGTCCGCCGGCCTTCGGTCGAGCTCCGCGCCGCCAGGCCGACCACGCCGCCCTGGCGGCCGTAGTTGATCGCGTTCGACACCAGGTTCTGGAACACCTGGTACAGCTGGTCGGAATCGCCGACCACCTGCGGCAGGTCCGGCGCCAGGTCGAGCTCCAGCCGCTGCGCCTTGCGCTGGGCCTTGAGCTCGAGCGCGTCGGCCACCGATTGCAGCAGCGGCCCGACCGCGACCCGCCCGGTCGGCGGCACATGCTCGTCCAGCTCGATCCGCGACAGCGACAGCAGGTCGTTGACCAGCCGCGACATGCGCTCGGCCTGCTGCTGCATGATGCCGAGGAAGCGTTCGCGCGCCGCCGAATCGTCCCGCGCCGGGCCGCGCAGCGTCTCGATGAAGCCCATCAGGCTGGACAGCGGCGTGCGCAGCTCGTGGCTGGCATTGGCCACGAAGTCGGCCCGCATCTGCTCGACCCGCTTGGTGGCGGTCAGGTCGTAGAAGGTGACCAGCAGCGCCGGCTCGGGCCGGTCGTCGGATTCGCGCTCGCCGGGATCGCCACGCCGCTCGAAGCGCTGGATCCGGACCTCGAATTCGCGTTCGATCGGCACCGGCAGGTTCAGCGCCACGGTCTGGATCGGGCCGCCGGAAAGCACGGCGTCGACCGCGGCGACGATCTCCGGATGGCGGATCGCCTCGGCCATGTCGCGGCCCAGCAGCCGGTCGCCGAACAGCCGCCCGGCGGCCTCGTTGGCGCGCAGCACGCTGCGGTCGCCGGCCAGCACCAGGATCGGGTCGTCCTGCGCCTCCAGGATCTCCGACGCGGTCTGCAGCTCGACCGCCAGGCTGCGCTCGCGGCCGCGAGCGTGGCGCTGGAGCCGCTGCAAATGCAGGAACAGGATCTGGCCGATCTCGGTCGAAGGCCGCGGCGGCCGCTCCGGCGCCTCGGCGGTCGACGCCTCGATGTGGCGGCGCAGCAGGTCGAGGTCGCGCAGCAGGCGCCAGGCGAAGATGCCGGCGACGCCGACCACCGCCACCACGCCGGCCGCCGCCAGCCAGACGCCGATCCCGTCGGCGCCGGCCGCCAGCAGCAGCAGCGCGATCACCAGGGCGGCGATCACCCCGATGCCGAACAGGTGGCGATAGATCGGTCCGGCCATGCGCACGCGCCTCGAACAGCGAGCCTCAGGATACCGCGATCATGCGGGGGACGGCGACGCTACCTGTTCTCGATGACGGTTTCGTGTCGCCGGCTGCGTCAGGCTACGACATTCACATATCTCTCGACCACAATCCGCGTAGCCTCTCCCGCTTGCCAGCCCGTGTGGAAACCCACTGGCGGGGGATTCTAGAGGCCGGTCCGGTGTGATCTACTGCTTCGACAAGACATTCGGAGTGGCGGTGATGGTTCATGTGACGGGGGAGTCGCGGTATCAGCGGTTGCTGATGGCACCGAGCCTGGACGAGATCGTCGCTGCCGAGCATCCGGTGCGGGTGATCGACGCGTTTGTGGCCACGCTGGACCTGAGGGATCTGAAGTTCGGCAAGGTGGAGGCGGAGAGCACGGGCAGGCCGCCGTACCATCCCGGCGATTTGTTGAAGCTGTACATCTACGGCTACCTCAATCAGATGCGGTCGAGCCGGCGGCTGGAGCGGGAATGCGTGCGCAACCTCGAAGTGCACTGGCTGGTCAACCGGATCACCCCCGCCTTCAAGACCATCGCCGACTTCCGCCGCGACCATGTCGCGGCCATCACCGGGGTGTGCCGCGCCTTCATGCAGTTCTGCCGCGGGCAATCGCTGTATGGCGGTGAACTGGTCGCCATCGACGGCAGCAAGATCGAGGCCGTGGCCAGCCGCAAGAAGGTGCTGACGCCGGCGCTGCTGGAGAAGCGGGCGGCGGCGCTGGACGCCAAGATCGCCGAGTATCTGGCGGCGATGGACGAAGCCGACCGCCAGGAGGCGGCGACGGAGGCCGGACCGACCGATGTGGCCCGGGCCCTGGCGGTGCTGCAGGCCAAGCGCGACACGGTCCAGGCCCAGGCCAAGGCCCTGGCCGGGGCAGGGCTCAGTCAGACCGTGACCAGCGAGCCCGACGCCCGCTTGATGAAGACCGCCCGCCATGGCCATCAAGTCGCCTACAACGCCCAGAGCGCGGTCGACGGCAAACACGGCCTGATCGCCGCCTTCGATCTGACCCGGGACTGCAACGATCAGACCCAGCTCCTGCCGATGGCCCAGGCGGCCAAGGAGAGCCTGGCGGTCGAGACCCTGACCGTGGTCGCCGACACCGGCTATTCCAACGGCACCCAGGGCCAAGCCTGCGCCGAGGCCGGCATCACCGCCGTGGTGCCGCGCCAGACGGTCGTCAATCCCAAGAACGCCGATCTGTTCTCCCGCGACGCCTTCACCTACGACCCGGCCCGCGACTGCTGGACCTGCCCGGCCGGCGAGATCCTCACCCTCGTCTCGGTCTCCCAACCCGAGCAGAAGAACACCTATGCCACTCCGGCCTGCGCCGCTTGTGCCATCAAGGTCCAATGCACCAGGGGCAAACGGCGCAAGGTCACCCGCCACTTCCATGAAGACGCCCGCGAGGCCATGCACCGCCGTGCCGTCGAGGATCCCGGCTGGATGCAGCGCCGCCGCGAACTCGTCGAACACCCCTTCGGCATCATCAAATGGATGATGGGCTATCCACGCTTCCTGCTCCGCGGCCGGCGCAAGGCCAAGGCCGAACTCGCCCTCATGGTTCTCGCCTTCAATCTCAAGCGAACCATCACCACCCGCGGCGTCCCACTCCTCCTCGCCGCCCTCCAACCCACTCCCGCCGGGCCATGACTGGCCCACTCGACCTAAATCTTCTGTCCCCTCTGACCCCTCAAGCAAATCCCCACACTTCTCACACGGGCTGTTGCGGGAGAGGCTACGCGCCTTTTACGTCGACGTCGTACTGCCGGCCTGAGACCTGTGAACTCGCCAGATACCTTAGGACGGCACGGACACGCCGCCACCGGCGCCCATATAAACGCCCTTGGCCGGCTTCTCCGACCGTTCGCAGGCGGCGGCGCCGACCGCCACCGCCAGCAGCATCGCCAGGAGGCCGAGGCGGCGCATCATTCGGCCCGGGCCACGCCGACCATGGCCGGGCGCAGCAGCCGGCCCTGCAGCACATAGCCGGGCTGCATCACCTGGACGATGGTCCCGGCCGGCTTGCCGGTGCCCGGCAGCTCGAACATGGCCTGGTGGAAGTTCGGGTCGAAGGCCTCGCCGACCGGCTCGATCCGGGTCACGCCGTGACGCTCGAAGGCGGCCAGCAACTGGCGCTCGGTGGCGGCAACGCCGTCGACCAGGGTCTTCAGCGCCGCATCCGCCTCGACCGCCCCGGCCGGCACCGCGTCGATGGCGCGGCGCAGGTTGTCGGCGGCGTCCAGAAGCGACTTGGCGAAGCCGGAGATGGCGTATTTCGCCGTGTCCTCGCGCTCGCGCTCCGACCGGCGGCGGATGTTCTCGGTCTCGGCCAGCGCCCGCAGCGCCTGGTCCTTCAGCTTGGCAGTCTCGGCCTCGAGCTCCGCGATGCGCTCCAGCGCCCCGGCCAGGGCCGTGTCGTCGGTAACCCCAGCGGTCTCGGAGTCGGCGACACCCTCGACCTCGGGCCCGGCGGCCCCGGTCTCCGGCTCCGTCGCGTCGGGGCGGTGCTCGGCGGACATCGTCTTGTTGTGCATCATGCTACCTGGTTCGTGGTCTCGTTGGTTCTGAGGAGACGGCCTATCATCTTCGCGGTGTAATCCACCATCGGGATGATGCGCGCATAGTTCAGCCGGGTCGGCCCGATCACGCCGACGGCGCCGACCACGCGCTGGTCGCCGCCCTTGTACGGGGCGATGATCATCGAGCAGCCGGTGTGGCTGAACAGTCCGTTCTCGGCGCCGATGAAGATCTGCACGCCCTCGGCGGCATTGGCGGCGTCGAGCATCTTGAGCAGCGCTTCCTTGGTCTCCAGCGCCTGGAACAGGCCGCGGATGCGCTCCAGATCCTCCAGCGCGGTGACGTCGTTGAGCAGGCGCGATTGGCCCTTGACGATCAGAGTGCCGCCCCCGCCACCGCTCCAGGTGGCGAGGCCGGCCGAGACCACCTTGGCCGCAAGGCTGTCGAGCTGGCTCTTCTGCGCCTCGATCTCGCCCAGCACATCGGTCCGGGCCTCGCCGATGGTGCGGCCGACGATGCGGGCGTTGAGGTAGTTGGTGACGTGGACGAAGGTCGAGGCCGGCAGGCCCAGCGGCACCTCCAGCACCCGGTTCTCGACGATCCCGTCCTCGGTGACCAGCACCACCAGGGCGCGGCCGGGCGACAGGTTGACGAACTCGATATGCTTCAGCGGCCGGTCGGTCTTCGGCGCCAGCACCAGCCCGGCGCAGGCGGACAGGCCGGACAGGGCCGAGGTCGCCTCCTCCAGCATCTCCGATACGCCGCGCCCGGCCTGGGCGCACATCGCATCGATCGAGGCCCGCTCGCTCTCGCCGACATCGCCGAGCTGCATCAGCCCGTGCACGAACAGGCGCAGGCCGGCATCGGTCGGCATTCGCCCGGCCGAGGTGTGCGGCGCGTAGAGCAGCCCGGCATCCTCGAGATCCGCCATGACGTTGCGGATCGTCGCCGGCGACAGCGACATGCCGAGCCGGCGCGACAGGGTGCGGCTGCCCACCGGCTCGCCGGACTGGACATAGGCGTCGACGATCTGGCGGAAGATCTCCCGCGAGCGCTCGTCGAGGTCCCGGAACGCTTGGCCGCCGGATCGGGTCGAGAGTTCGTTCAGCATGCTCATGGCCGTCGCCACGCTATGTAGGGGCCGTCTGACCCGAATCAACGTGCCGGGCTTTACGGGCAGGACCGTCGAGGATAGCGTGCGCGACCCTCGCCGAGAACAGAAAGCGACCTCATGCGACCGTCCGGACGCGCCATCGACGCCCTGCGCGCCATCAGCCTCGAGACCGACGTCAACAAATACGCCGAGGGCTCGTGCCTGGTGAAGTTCGGCGACACCCATGTGCTGTGCACCGCCTCGGTCGACGACCGGGTGCCGTCCTGGCTGAAGAACGGCGGCAAGGGCTGGGTGACGGCGGAGTACGGCATGCTGCCGCGGGCCACCGACCAGCGCACCGACCGCGAGGCCGCGCGCGGCAAGCAGACCGGGCGGACCCAGGAGATCCAGCGCCTGATCGGCCGGTCGCTGCGCGCCGTCACCGACCTGAAGGCGCTGGGCGAGATCCAGATCAAGGTCGATTGCGACGTGCTGCAGGCCGATGGCGGCACCCGCACCGCCGCGATCACCGGCGGCTATGTCGCGCTGGTTCTGGCGCTGCGCCACCTGGTGCAGATCCGCAAGATCAAGGCGCTGCCGCTGACCGACAGCGTCGCCGCGATCTCCTGCGGCCTGCATCAGGGGCAGGCGGTGCTGGACCTCGACTATGCCGAGGATTCGACCGCCCAGGCCGACGCCAACTTCGTCATCACCGGCAAGGGCGGGCTGGTCGAGGTGCAGGCGACGGCGGAGCAGACCCCGTTCAGCCGGGCCGAGTTCGAGGCGCTGCTGGTGCTGGCAGAGCAGGGCACGGCCGAGCTGGCGGCGATCCAGAAGGCGGCGCTCGGCGAGGGCTGAGACCCTCCGCGATGCGGCGCCGCTTGAGCTGCGGCCGGGGCCGTGAAATCCTGCGGCCCCACCACGCGGGAGAGGGTTGATGCTCGGCCTCCTGGCGCTGCTCACGGCGCTTGCCGCCGTCCTGGTTCCGGGCCTGCCGCAGGTCGGTGACGGGCTGGCGACGGCCTCACGGACCGTCGCCGCCCTGCCCCATGCCGAGAAGCTGATCGACTACGCGCCCGAAGGTGGCGGCCCGGTCCTGTACCGGCTGCCGGGCAATGTCTGCTTCCTGCGCCTCGACAGACAGCCCGGCCAGACCGAATGGGTCCGGCGCGACGATCAGGGCCGGATCGAGATCACCGTCTCCGCCCCCGGCCTGGCCGAATCGGGCAACCGCTTCGATCCCGACGGCACCGCCGAGCTGCAACTGGGCGGCCGCGCCGTCGCGGTGCCGGTCACGTCGCCCGGACTGCCGACCTGGCGCTTCACGCTGGAGGACTCGCCGGCGCTGCAGGAGATGCTCGACGCCGAGGAGGCAATGCTGCGCTTCACCGCGACCCGCGGCGGCAAGCCGGTGCCGGAGGAAGTGCTCAGCATCGCGGCCGGCAATCTCTGGGAGGCGATTCAGGGCCTGGAGTCCTGCGCCATCGGCGCCGAGCTGCCGGGCGTGGTCGGGCCGTAGGTTGCGGCCGGGGCATGGCAGGCGGATCATCCCGGAATCCGAGCCGATGAGGACCCCATGATCGAAGCCTCCTGCCATTGCGGCGCCGTCCGGCTGCAGGTCGCGGAGCGGCCGCAGCGCCTGACCTCCTGCAACTGCTCGATCTGCCGCCGCCTCGGCACGCTGTGGGCCTATTACGCGCGCGACCAGCTGACCATCGTGCAGGGCGCCGGCACCACGGTGCCCTACATCCAGGGTGACCGCACCCTGGCGCTCCACCACTGCCCGACCTGCGGCTGCGTCACCCATTGGGAGGGTCTGGCGGCCGGGGATGTCGCGCGCGTCGCGATCAACGCCCGGCTGATCGACCCGGCGGAGATCGAGGGCGTGCCGGTACGCCGCTTCGACGGCGCCGACAGCTGGACCTATCTCGACTGACGGGCATCCGCCGCGGCCTCGACCCGGTGCTTCAGACCGGTCCGCAGGCCGAGGGCGAAGGCGGTCTCGGCCATCAGGAACATCGGGCCGATCAGCAACTGGAACAGGTTCGACAGGAAGGCCGGCCGCTTGCCCTCATAGGCGTGGCCGACCAGCTGCAGCACCCAGCCGCCGACGAACAGCACGCCGGCCACAATCCAGGTGACCGCGCCGCCGGCCACGGCATGGGCGACGATCAGCCCGGGAATCACCACAACCGCCATGGCCAGGCCGAGTCCGAGGTCGAGAGAAATCCACAGCAGCCAGACCAGCAGGGCGACGAGGTCGGCCAGCGTCGCCGGCCAGCCGCCGATGCTGCCGAGCGGCACCGTCGCCAGGGCCACCAGCACGGCCAGGATGATCGCCGGGATGCCGAAGAAATGGGTCAGCCGGTTGCGGCCGTTACGGTGGAAGCTGGTGTACATCGCCATCTGGCGATCGAACAGATCCGAAGCCATGCGCATCCCTCCCCGAAAGGAGAATAAGCCCAAGGCGAGAGGACCGTGTTGAAAAACGCAACAAAACCGTCATCGCGAACCCCGCAGGGCGTGGCGATCCAGAAATCCAGCCGCTGGAACGCCACGTCGCTTCGCTCCTCGCGATGACGGCTTAAGTGATCCTGGCCTCAGTCCTGCAGCGCCAGCAGCAAGCTCGAGGTGTCGACCCGGCCGCCGGCCTTGGCCTGGACCGCGGAGTAGAACTGGTCGACCAGCGCCGTCACCGGCAGCCGGGCGCCGTTGTGCTTGGCCTCCTGGAAGCAGATGCCGAGGTCCTTGCGCATCCAGTCGATGGCGAAGCCGAAGTCGAACTTGTTCTGCAGCATGGTGCGGCCGCGATTCTCCATCTGCCAGCTCTGGGCCGCGCCCTTGGAGATGACGTCGAGCACCAGGTTGCCGTCGAGCCCGGCCTTCTGGGCGAAGTTCAACCCTTCCGCCAAAGCCTGGACCAGACCGGCGATGCAGATCTGGTTGACCATCTTGGTCAGCTGGCCGGCGCCGGCCGGGCCCATCAGGGTGCAGGCCCGTGCGTAGCTGTCGATCACCGGCTTGGCCACGGCGAAGACCGGCTCGCGCCCGCCGCACATCACCGTCAGCACGCCGTTCTCGGCGCCCGCCTGGCCGCCGGAGACCGGCGCGTCGATGAAGCCGAAGCCGAGCTTGTCGGCCTCGGCCTCCAGCTCGCGGGCGATGTCGGCCGACGCCGTGGTGTGATCGACCAGGATGGCGCTGCCGGACATGCCGGCGAAGGCGCCGTCCGGCCCCTGGGCCACGGAGCGGATGTCGTCGTCGTTGCCGACGCACATGAACACGACCGCGGCGCCCTTCGCCGCCTCGGCCGGGGTCGGCGCCCATTGTCCGCCGTGACGCTCCGCCCAGGCCTCGGCCTTCGCCGCGGTGCGGTTGAAGACGGTGACCTCGTGCCCCGCCTTGACCAGATGCCCCGCCATCGGCGCGCCCATGACGCCCATGCCCAGGAATGCGACCTTCATCGTCCTCGCCCCTCACCGCCATGCGTTGGAGGCGACACAGTGCACCAACCGCGACCTTTGATTCCAGCCTCCGCCGCGCGTATCTGATGCCCATCATGACGAACGTCGCCTCCCCCGCCCGCCGCTTCGCCGGCGACCACCTGGTCATCGCCAGCCACAACAAGGGCAAGATCCCGGAGATCGCCGCCCTGCTGCAGGGCCGGGTGCCGCGCCTGACCTCGGCCGCCGAGCACAGCGTGCAGGAGCCGGAGGAGACCGGCGACAGCTACATCGCCAACGCCGAGCTGAAGGCCCGCTTCGTCGCCGCGGCCACCGGCCTGCCGTCGCTGGCCGACGACAGCGGCGTGTCCGTCAACGGCCTGGGCGGCGCCCCCGGCATCTACTCCGCCCGCTGGGCCGAGAAGCCCGACGGGACCGGCCGCGACTTCGCCTATGCCATGGAGCAGGTGCGGCTGAGGCTGGGTGACAATCCGGACCGCAGCGCCCGCTTCGTCTGCGCCCTGTCGCTGTGCTGGCCGGACGGGCATTGCGAGACGGTCGAGGGCGAGATCCGCGGCCGGCTGGTCTGGCCGGCCCGCGGGACCAAGGGCTTCGGCTACGACCCGATCTTCGTGCCGGACGGCCACGACCGCACCTTCGGCGAGATGGACTCGGCCGAGAAGCACGCCATGAGCCACCGCGCCGACGCCTTCCGCAAGCTGGTGGCGCGCTGCTTCGAGGGCGGATGACCGCCCCCGGCTTCGCCCTCTATGTCCATTGGCCGTTCTGCCGGTCGAAATGCCCGTATTGCGACTTCAACTCGCATGTCCGGGAGCAGGTCGAGCATGAGCGCTGGCGCCGGGCGCTGGTGGCGGAGCTGGACCATTTCGCCGACCTGACGCCCGGTCGGACGCTGACCTCGATCTTCTTCGGCGGCGGCACCCCATCGCTGATGCAGCCGGCCACGACGGCGGCGGTGATCGACCGCGCGGCCGAGCGCTGGGGCCTGGCGCCCGATGTCGAGATCACGCTGGAGGCGAACCCGACCTCGGTCGAATCCCACCTCTTCGCCGGCTTCCGCGCCGCCGGGGTGAACCGGGTGTCGCTCGGCGTCCAGGCGCTGGACGAGGCGTCGCTGCGCTTCCTCGGCCGCAACCATTCCGCCGACGAGGCGCTGGCCGCCGTCGGCTTGGCCGCCCGGCATTTCGACCGCTTCTCCTTCGACCTGATCTACGCCCGGCCGGGCCAGACCGTGGCCGGCTGGACGGCGGAGCTGCGCCGGGCGCTGGACCATGCCGTCGGCCATATCTCGGCCTACCAGCTCACCATCGAGCAGGGCACCCGCTTCCATACCCTGTATTCCCGCGGCGAGCTGGTGCTGCCGGACGAGGACACCCAGGCCGCCCTGTACGAGGCCACGGCCGAGGTGCTGGGCGCCGCCGGCCTGCCCGGCTACGAGATCTCGAACCACGCCCGGCCGGGCGAGGAATCGCGCCACAACCTGACCTACTGGCGCTATGGCGACTATGTCGGAATCGGCCCCGGCGCGCATGGCAGGCTGACGCTGAACGACGGGAAGTGGGGGACCCGCACCCATAGGGCGCCGGAGGTGTGGCTGGAGCGGGTCGAGGCTGCCAACCATGCCGAGCATGAGCGCGAGGCGGTGCCGCCAGAGGCCCGCCGCGACGAGATGCTGATGATGGGGCTGCGCCTGGCTGAGGGCGTGCCGAAATCCCGCATCGCCGACGAGATGGGCCTGCCCTTCGACCGGGCGATCGATCGGCGCAAGCTGGACCGGCTGGTCGCCCGCGGCTTCCTGGCCGAGGACGAGGCCCGCCTGACCGCCACCCCGGCCGGCCGCCAGCGCCTGGACGCGGTGCTGGCAGCGCTGCTGGGGTGAGACTTGGCGCTGAAGCCGGTTCCGGTGCCGATGCCATCCGGATCTTGAGGCACATCTTGGAATATAACACTTTGTATGATACTTATTGACCCATGAGGCGGCGGTGAGGGTTTTCAAGAATGCCTGGTTCGAGCGATTTGCTCGAAAGCACAGGATTCCTGACGCCGTTTTGAATGGATGCCATCACTCGCGCCGAGAAGGGGCAGATCGATGCCGAGCTTGGCGGCGGTGTTCTGAAACAGCGGATCGCACGCTCCGGTCAGGGGAAATCCGGTGGCTACCGCTCCATCATCCTGTATCGGAAGGGACAGCGCGCCTTCTTCGTCTATGGGTTTGCGAAGAATGAACGAGCCAACATCGACGCCAACGAAGAAGAGGCGTTCAAGAAGGCGGCCAAACATGTGCTTGGCCTTTCGGATAAACTCTTGGCCATGCTGGTCGAACGAAGGCAGTTCGTGGAGATAGAAGGCGATGGCGAAGAAGTGTCGCAGTGACGCGCTGGCCGCCATCCATGAGACCATGGAAGCGCTGCACGAGGTCGGCGCGATCGACAAGCAGACGATGCGTGAGTTTGATGAGACTTGCCTGACCCCCGTGCGGGCCTTGGCTCCCGAGGAGATCCGGGCCATCCGGGAACGCGAGCACCTCTCGCAGCCAGTCTTTGCGCGCTATCTCAACGTCAGCAAGAATCTGGTCTCGGATTGGGAGAGAGGCGTCAAGAAGCCGGGCGGTCCGGCGCTTCGCCTGCTAACGGTAGTTCAGAAAAAAGGGCTTCAAGCCATCGCATGAGCACCAGCGGCCGGCCGCCAGCGCCTGGACGCGGTGCCGGCGGCCGGCCGGGGTGAGACGGATCAGCCCTGCTTCGTCACCGTGAAGTGGGTGGCGCGAGACGAGCCGACCTGTTCGGTGCAGGCATAGCCCAGGGCGGCCAGGTCGATTCCGGCGAACAGGCTCTCTCCGCTGCCCAGCAGAAGGGGCGACACGGCGATGTGCATATCGTCGATCAGGCGCTGGCGCAGATACTGCTGGACGGTGGCGACGCCGCCGCCGACCCGCACATCCTTGCCGCCCGCGGCCTCGCGCGCCTGGCGCAGCGCCGAATCGATGCCGTCGGTGACGAAGTGGAAGGTGGTGCCGCCCTTCATCTCGATCGACGGACGGGCGTGGTGGGTCAGGACGAAGACCGGCACGTGATAGGGCGGGGTGTCGCCCCACCAGCCCTTCCAACTGTCGTCCGGCCAGGGGCCGCGCACCGGCCCGAACATGTTCCGGCCGAGGATCCAGGCGCCGACATTCTCGAAGCTGCGGGCGGCGAAGTCCTCATCGATGCCGGTCTCCCCGCCTTCCTTCCCGGTCATGGCCCGGAAGGTCGGGGTGGGGATGAACCATTCGTGCAGCGCCTCGCCGCCCTTGCCGAGCGGGTTTTCAAGGCTCTGCTCCGGCCCCGCGCCGTAGCCGTCCAGGGAGATGGAGAAGGCGCGGACGACGAGCTTGGACATGGCGGCGATCCTCCGAGTGATGATGCTTTCTGCTTTCCTAAGACAACCAGTTCGATATTGCAATCAGTTTTACGATGTGCTGTCCCCGCCCCGTCAACCGGGCTATCCTGTCGGCTGAACTCACCGGGGAGGCAATGCCATGCCGACGGTCCGGTACATCGTCCATGACGTCAGCCAGGCGGTCGCGTTCTACAGGGACAGCCTGGGGTTCCGGCTGCAGCAGCAGTTCGGGCCGAACATGGCGATCCTCGAGCGGGATGGGCTGACCCTGTGGGTCGCCGGCCCCGGCGCCTCGGCCAGCCGGCCGATGCCGGACGGCCGCAAGCCCGAGCCCGGCGGCTGGAACCGATTCGTGCTGCAGGTCGACGACCTGGAGGCCCTGGTCGCCGATCTGCGAGGACGCGGCGTCCGGTTCCGCAATGACATCGTCACCGGCCCCGGCGGCCAGCAGATCCTGTGCGAGGACCCGTCCGGCAACGTGGTCGAGCTGTTCCAGCCAGCTTGAGCGGACGCCCGACCGGGTGGACACCCGCCCTCCGGCGCGGCATGGTCGCGCTCTGTTCCCGTCCGGAGAGGGCCCGCCGATGTCGACCACGCCGAAGACCTATTATCTGATCGACGGCTCGGGCTACATCTTCCGGGCCTTCCACGCGCTACCGATGATGATGCGCAAGTCGGACGGGCTGCCGGTGAACGCCGTCTACGGCTTCACCAACATGCTGATCCGCCTGCTGGCCGACCTGGACGCCGACCACCTGGCGGTGATCTACGACGCGTCGGAGCGCGGTTTCCGCAAGGAGATCTACCCCGCCTACAAGGCGCAGCGGCCCGACCCGCCGGAGGAGCTGATCCCGCAGTTCCCGCTGATCCGCGCCACCAGCGAGGCCTTCAACCTGCCGGGGATCGAGATCGAGGGCTTCGAGGCCGACGACATCATCGCCACCTACGCCCGGATGGCGCGGGAGGAAGGGTCGCGCGTCGTCATCGTCTCCTCCGACAAGGACATGATGCAGCTGGTCGGCGACGGCGTGACCATGCTGGACCCGCTCAAGAACAAGCCGATCGACGCGGCCGAGGTGATGGAGAAGTTCGGCGTCATGCCGGACCGGGTGATCGACGTGCAGTCCCTGGCCGGCGACAGCGTCGACAATGTGCCGGGCGTGCCCGGCATCGGCATCAAGACCGCGGCGCAGCTGATCACCGAATATGGCGACCTGGACACCCTGCTGGCCCGGGCCGGCGAGATCAAGCAGCCGAAGCGGCGCGAATCCCTGATCCAGTATGCCGAGCAGGCACGGATCAGCCGCCAGCTGGTGACGCTGCGCAGCGACGCGCCGGTGCCGTTCGGGCTGGAGGGCATCGTGGCGCGGCCGCCGGACCGGTCGAAGCTGGTGCGGTTCCTGGAGGAGATGGAGTTCCGCTCGACCATCACCCGGGTTGAGGCCGCCTTCGACAAGCTGGGCACCACCGGCGGCGACGAGCCGGACCTGACCGCGCCGGGCAAGCCCGAGGCGATCGCCCAGGACTACCAGCTGGTGCAGGACGTGGCGGCGCTGCAGCGCTGGGCCGATGCGGCGGTCGAGGCCGGGGTGCTGGCGATCGACACCGAGACCAACTCGCTGGACGCCGAGGCGGCGATGCTGTGCGGCATCTCCCTGGCCGTCGCTCCCGGCAAGGCTTGCTACATCCCGATCGCCCATGTCGGCGACGACGGCGGCGGGCTGGCGCTGGGCGGCGATGCGCTGGTGCAGCTCACGCTGGCCGAGATCCGCCGCATCCTCGGGCCGGTGCTGGTCGACCCGTCGGTGCTGAAGGTCGGGCACAACCTGAAATACGACGCCCATGTGCTGGGCCGGCCCGATGTCGGCCTGCCGATCACGCCGTGGGACGACACCATGCTGATCTCCTACGTGCTCGACGGCGGGGCGCATGGCCACGGCATGGACGAGCTGTCGGAGCTGCACCTGCAGCACCGCACCATCCCCTATGCCTCGGTCTGCGGCACCGGCAAGAACGCCATCACCTTCGACAAGGTGCCGCTGGACAAGGCGCTGGCCTATGCCGCCGAGGACGCCGACATCACCCTGCGCCTGCACATGCTGCTGAAGCCGCGGCTGGTGGGCGAGCGGATGACGACGGTCTACGAGACCATCGAACGGCCGCTGGTCGGCGTCATCTCCGACATGGAGATGGCGGGGATCAAGGTCGACCGCGTCGCGCTGGCCCGGCTGTCGCTGGAATTCGCCGAGCGCATGGCAGCGCTGGAATCGGAGATCCATCTCTCGGCCAAGGGGCCGTTCAACGTCGGCAGCCCGAAGCAGCTGGGCGAGGTGCTGTTCGAGCGCCTCGGCCTGGCCGGCGGCAAGAAGAGCAGCAAGACCGGCGCATACTCGACCGATTCGAGCGTGCTGGAGATGCTGGCGGCGCAGGGCCAGACGATCGCCACGCAGATCCTGGAATGGCGCCAGCTGGCCAAGCTGAAGGGCACCTACACCGACGCGCTGCAGGCCCAGATCAACGAGAAGAGCCAGCGCGTCCACACCTCGTTCTCGCTGGCCGCGACCAACACCGGCCGGCTGTCCTCGAACGAGCCGAACCTGCAGAACATCCCGATCCGCACCGAGGAGGGTCGCAAGATCCGCTACGCCTTCGTGGCGGAGGACGGGCACAAGCTGATCTCGGTCGACTACAGCCAGATCGAGCTGCGGCTGGTGGCGCAGATCGCCGGCGTGGCGCTGCTGAAGCAGGCCTTCCTCGACGGCACCGACATCCACGCCATGACCGCGAGCCAGGTGTTCAACGTGCCTCTGGCGGAGATGACGCCGGATGTCCGGCGCAAGGCCAAGGCGATCAATTTCGGCATCATCTACGGCATCTCCGGCTTCGGCCTGGCGGCGCAGCTGGGCATTCCGCAGGGCGAGGCCACCGCCTTCATCCGCGCCTATCTCGACCGGCTGCCGGAGCTGAAGGCCTGGATGGACGAGACCAAGCGCATCGCCCGCGAGCGCGGCTGGGTCGAGACCCTGTTCGGCCGCAAATGCCACATGCCCGGGATCAAGGATCCGAACCCGGCCCGCCGCGCCTTCGCCGAGCGCCAGGCGATCAACGCGCCGATCCAGGGCACCGCGGCCGACATCATCAAGCGCGCCATGGGAAGACTGCCGCATGCGCTGGCGGCGGAGGGGCTGAAGGCCCGCATGCTGCTGCAGGTGCATGACGAGCTGCTGTTCGAGGCGCCAGAGGACGAGGCGCAGCGCACCGCCGAGGTGGCGCAGGCGGTGATGCAGTCGGCCGCGACGCTGGAGGTGCCGCTGATCGCCGAGGCCGGCATCGGCCGCAGCTGGGCCGAGGCACATTAGGGGACGCGACCCATGGCCGAGACCATCGACTTCGCCGGCAAGGCGGTGTTCGTCGCCGGCGGCACCAGCGGCATCAATCTCGGCATCGCGCTGGGCTTCGCCCGGGCCGGGGCGCGGGTGGCGGTGATGAGCCGCAACCCGGAGAAGGTCGACGCGGCCGTGGCGCGGCTGCGCGAGGCGGGCGCCGAGGCCATGGGCACGGCCGCCGACGTCCGCGACTACGCCGCCACCGAGGCGGCGCTGAAGGCGGCGCATGACGCCTATGGCGATCTCGACGTGCTGGTCTCCGGCGCGGCGGGGAACTTCCCGGCGCCGGCGCTGGGCATGTCGGCGAACGGCTTCAAGTCGGTGGTCGACATCGACCTGCTGGGCAGCTTCCACGTGCTGCGCGCGGCGCATCCCTTCCTGCGCAAGCCGGGGGCGTCGGTGATCAACATCTCCGCCCCGCAGGCTGAGGCGCCGATGCCGATGCAGGCCCATGTCTGCGCCGCCAAGGCCGGCGTCGACATGCTGACCCGGGTGCTGGCGTTGGAATGGGGCCGCGACGGCATCCGCATCAACTCGGTGATCCCCGGCCCGATCGACGGGACCGAGGGCATGGCCCGGCTGGCGCCGACGCCGCAGGCCCGCGCCCTGGTCCAGCGCAGCGTGCCGCTGGGCCGGATGGGCGTGGCCGAGGACATCGCCGCCGCCTGCCGCCTGCTGTCCTCGCCCCTCGCCGCCTTCATCACCGGCGCGGTGCTGCCGGTCGATGGCGGCTGGTCGCTGGGCGGCGCCGCCGCCTCGATGGGCATCATCGCCGAGCAGGCGATGGCGGCGAAGGCGAAGGGCTGATGGCCCTCAGCTGGCCGGCGTCTGCGGCACCTGCAGCGGACGGGGCGCCGCCGGGGCGGCCGGAGCCGTCGCCGAGGGACCGGGCGGCAGGCATTTGACCGTTGCGGTCTGCCGCGTGAGCGCGGAGGGCAGGTAGTCGGCCACCGGCCCCATGCTGAACACCTCCGCCCGGCGGCCGAACTGGGCGCAGTATTTCGTGCCCTTGGCCTGCAGGCTCTCCTTCGACTCGAAGCCCGGATCATATTCATAGGACACGAATTCGTCGGTGCCCGCCCGCTGGACGGCGCACGCCCCCAGCACCAGCAATGCGACGAAGGCCAATCGGTTCACGGCAATCCTCCCCCCGAAATGAGATGATTGTTCATGAACCTGCCGGTTAAGTCGAGACGGCGATGCGACGGGCCGAAGACCATCTTCCCAGCCGAAGCGTTGCGTGACAGCGTGGCGGTCCGGTTCGGAGGAGACCACCCATGACGATCGAGATCTATCTCGCCTATATCGCCGCCTGCATCCTGGTGGCGATCATCCCGGGGCCGTCGGTGACGCTGATCGTCGCCAACAGCCTGACCCACGGCACCCGTGCCGGGCTGCTGAACATCCTCGGCGGGCAGATCGGGCTGGTCCTGATGCTCGGCGTGCTGGTCGTCGGCCTGGCCGCGGTGGTCGAGGCGATGGGCCACTGGTTCGACTGGCTGCGCCTGGCCGGCGCGGCGTATCTGGTCTGGATCGGCTGGAAGCTGCTGCGCGCGCCGGACACGCTGGCCGAGCCCGTGCGCCCGCCGCGCGGCGGCTTCGTGCTGCAGGGCCTGCTGGTGGCGCTGAGCAACCCGAAGATGCTGCTGTTCTTCGGCGCCTTCATTCCCCAGTTCGTGCAGCCCGGCGGAGACTCCTCCAGCCAGGTGCTGCTGCTGGGCGCCACGGCCCTGGTCGTCGCCGCCCTGTCCGATGGCATGTACGCGCTGCTGACCGGCCGGGCCGGCACCATGCTGTCGCGCCGCCACGTACGGCTGGTGTCGCGCACCGGCGGCGTGTGCCTGATCGGCGGCGGGGTGTGGCTGGCGCTCGCCCGGGCGAAGTAGCGGCTCACGGCGCCCCCGCGATCAGGCAGGCGGCCTGCTGGCCGGCGCCGAGGTCGACCGGCGGCGGATCCTCGAGCGCGCAGCGGTCGAAGGCGAGCGGGCAGCGGGTGCGGAAGCGGCAGCCGGAGGGCGGCCGGCGCGGGCTGGGCGGGTCGCCCTGCAGCAGCATCCGCGCCGCCCCCGGCACCGGGTGCAGCCGCGGAACGGCCGAGAGCAGCGCCCGGGTATAGGGATGGCCGGGCCGGGACCAGACCCGGCCGGTCGGTCCGCTCTCGACGATGCGGCCGAGATGCATCACCGCCACCCGGTCGGCCACGTGGCGCACCACCGCCAGGTCGTGGCTGATGAAGAGATAGGCGAGGCCGAGCTCGGCCCGCAGCTCCGCCAGCAGGTCCAGCACCTGGGCGCGGACCGAGACGTCGAGCGCCGAGACCGGCTCGTCGCAGATCACCAGGCGCGGCCGCGGCGCCAGGGCCCGGGCGATGGCGACGCGCTGGCGCTGGCCGCCGGACAGCTCGTGCGGGTAGCGATCGGCGAAGCCGTGGCCCAGCCCGACGCGGTCGAGCAGCCAGGCGACGCGGTCGCGCCGCTCGGCCCGGCCGACACCGGCGACGCGCAGCGGGTCCGCCACCGCCGCGCCGATCGTGTCGCGCGGGTTGAGCGAGGCGACGGGGTCCTGGAACACCAGCTGGATCTGCGCCCGCAGCGGCCCGAGGGCACGGCCCTGGCGGCGGGTGACGTCCTGCCCGGCGAAGCGGATGGTGCCGGCATCGGGATCGGCCAGCCGGGCGGCGAGCCGGCCGAGGGTCGACTTGCCCGAGCCGGATTCGCCGACCAGGCCCAGCACCTCGCCCGGCGCCACCGTCAGCGACACGCCGTCGACCGCCTGGACGGCGTCGGGCGCGCGGCCGAAGCGCTTCACCAGGTTGTCGAGGACAAGGAGAGGTTCGGTCATCGACCGATCCCCCGATCCTGCTTTTTACTCTCCCCCTCCCCTTGCGGGTGTTTAGACCGGGGAGATGGTGGACACCTGTTCGGGGACATGGTGGACAGGTTGGACCATGTTCTGGCGCAGGTCGACCTGCGCCAGAACATGGCTGCGATAGCACAGATCGAAGAGGCCGTCGGTGTCGGTGGCGCGCAGTGCGACGTGGCGGCCGGCGAAGGCCTTCGAGCAGTTGATCTTCTGCCCTTTGAAGCTGATCCAGCCGGTGTCCTGCACCTTGCGGATCTGGGCTTCGGGCTCGTAGTCGGGCGGGGTGATGGCCTCGGGCATTGTGCGCGGGCTCACTTGGTAGCGCTTGGAAGGCGTCTCGAGCTCGATCGCCTGGTGCGGCCGGTGGGTGTTGTAGACCTCGCGCCAGGCGTCGAAGGCGGCCTGGGCCTGGGTGAGGTTCCGGAACCGGTAGCCGTCGAGCACCTCGGACTTGAGCGTGCGGTGGAAGCGCTCGTCCTTGCCTTGGGTTTGGGGATGGTAGGGCCGGCCGTGGCTCACCGCGACGCCCAGGTCGAGCAGCCAGACGGTCAGCACCGTGTACTGCGCCGACCCGCCCGTGCCCCAGGGCGGGCCATTGTCCATCAGCATCCGCCAGGGCAGGCCGTAGCGTCGGAACACCCGGACCAGTCGCTCCTGCACGGTCTCGCTCGTCTCGTTGCCGCAGGCGCCGATCTCCAGCGAATAGCGGGAGTGGTCGTCCAGCACCGTCAGCGGATGGCAGCGCCCCGCCTCCAGCGCGAAGTGGCCCTTGAAGTCCATCTGCCACAGGTCGTTCGGCGCCGCATGCTCGAACCGCACCCAGTCGCGCCGCTCCCCCGCCCGCGGACCGTCCAGCTTCCCGTGCCGCCGCAGAATCTCGGTGATCGTCGAGACCGCCGGCGGCACAAGTCCCTCCCGCTCCAGCACTCGGCGGATCTTCCGGCCGCCCCAGGCCGGATGCGCCGCACGCTCCGCCAGCACCCGCGCCTCCAGCTCCGCCGGTGTCTTCCCCGGACTGCCTCGCGGCCGACGCGACCGCTCCGCCAAGCCCTCGGCTCCTTCCTCCCGATAGCGCTCCAGCCATTTGTACCCTGCTGTCCGACCGACACCGAACCGACGGCACAGCTCCGATATGTTCGCATCCGGCATCAGCGCCAGCCGGCAGAACTCTTCCCGTTGCGACATGCGCGAACACTCCCGAAACGGCATACGGCCTCCTTCGCCTCATGCCGTAAGTGTTCACCATGTCCCCGAACACCTGTTCACCATCTCCCCGGTCCATACACCCTTGCGGGAGGGGGGCGGGGGGAGGGGTTTGGCGCCGCTGGAGTTGATGCCGAAGGATCACCCCGATGCGGCAGAGGTCCCGGACAATGCGGCGCTGGCTCCCGTCATCGACACCCCCTCCCCCTACCCCCTCCCGCAAGGGCAGGGGGAGGATGAATGGGAAGGGCAGCATGGGCATAGGCGAGGAGGAAACGCTCATTCGGGCTGTCCCTCCCTCACCCACCTGGGCACCTCGTCGACCGAGAGCGTTGCGGCCAGCAGCTCCCTTGTGTAGCCGTGCTGCGGGTCGTCCAGCACCCGCCGCGTCGGGCCGGTCTCGACCACCCGACCTTCCCGCATCACCGCCACCCGGTCAGCCAGCTCCGCCACCACGCCGAGATCGTGGGTGACCAGCAGCAGCGCCATGCCGCGGCGGTCGCGCAAGCGGCGGAACAGGTCGAGGATCTGGGCCTGGACGGTGACGTCGAGCGCCGTGGTCGGCTCGTCGGCGATCAGCAGTTCCGGCCCCGCGGCCAGCGCCATGGCGATCATCGCCCGCTGGCGCATGCCGCCGGACAGCTCGTGCGGATACTGGCCGGCCCGGGCGGCGGGGTCAGCGATGCCGACCTCGGCCAGGAGCTCCACCGACCGCGCCGCCCGGCCGCGGCGCAGGCCATGCGCCGCCAGCACCTCGCGGATCTGCTCGCCCACCGTCAGCACCGGGTTGAGGCTGCTGATCGGCTCCTGGAACACCATGCCGATGCGGCCGCCGCGGACCGGGCGCAGCGCCGGCTCCGGCAGGCCCAGCAGCTCCGTCCCCTTGAGGCGGATCGAGCCGGCGATGCGGGCGCCCGGCGGCAGCAGGCCGAGCGGCGCCATCGCCACGGTCGACTTGCCGGAACCGGACTCGCCGACCAGCGCCAGCGTCTCCCCGGCCGCGAGGTCGAGGTCGACGCCGCCGACCGCGCGCACCGCACCGCCTTCGCCGAGATAGTCGACGGTCAGGCCGCGAATCGAGAACAGGGCGGTCATCGCCGCCGCCGCGGGTCGAGCGCGGCGGTCAGCGCCTCGCCGAGCAGGCTGACCGACAGCACGGCGACGACGATCGCCACCCCGGGGATGGCGGACAGGGTCCAGGTACTGCGCAGCACGGCGCGGCCGTCGGCGATCATGCTGCCCCAGCTGACCCGGTTCGGGTCGCCCAGGCCGAGGAAGGCGAGCGCCGATTCGATCAGGATGGCGCTGGCGGTGATCACCGTGGCCAGCACCAGCACCGGCGCCAGGGCGTTGGGCAGCAGCTTGGCGAAGGCGATCTCCACCCAGCCCATGCCCATGCAGCGATAGGTGTCGACGAAGTCGCGGCGGGCCAGGGCCATGATCTCGGCCCGCACCACCCGGGCCGGGCTGGTCCAGGCGCCGAGGCCGATGGCGAGGACGACGTTGCCGAGCGACGGCCCCAGCACCAGGATCAGGGCCAGGGCCAGGACGAAGCTGGGCACGGTCTGCACCGCTTCGGTCAGCCGCATCAGCGCCTCGTCGGCCCAGCCGCCGAGGAAGCCGGCGGTGGTGCCGACCAAGAGGCCGATGCCGACCGCCATCGCCGCCGCCGCGGCGCCGACCAGCAGCGAGACGCGGGCGCCGTGGAACAGCTGGGCCAGCACGTCGCGGCCCAGCCGGTCGGTGCCCAGCCAATGCGCCGGGTCCTGGAACGGCGGCAGCTGCGCCGGGCCGGCGATCGCCATCGGGTCGCCGGGGAAGATCCAGCCGGCGGTCAGCGCCATGCCGACCACCAGCACCAGCCCGGCGAGGCCGAGCCGGCCGTTGCGGTCGGCCAGGAAGCGACGGAGGACGCGCATCAGGGGCGCTCCATCCAGCCTTCAAGGAGGGCGGCTTGTCCCTTCTTGTCCCCCCTCCCCTTGCGGGAGGGGGGCAGGGGGAGGGGTCTGCGCGCGTCGGCGCGCGTGTGAGCAGGGAGCTCTGCTTGCCGCCTGGCCGGATTGCCAAGGACCTGGTCCGGACCAAGCCGAGAGAACCCCCTCCCCCTACCCCCCTCCCGCGAGGGGAGGGGGGACTCGGAAAAGCTGGGCTGATGGTGAAGACAGTCTCTCATCGCGTTCCCCGCAGCCGCGGGTCCAGCCTTGCATAGAGCAGATCCACCGCCAGATTCACCGCGATCACCATCACCGCGCTGGCCAGGATGATGCCGAGCAGCAGGTTGAGGTCGCGCTTGGTCACCGCCTCATAGGCCAGGCGGCCGAGGCCGGGGATGGCGAAGACGCTCTCGATCACCACGCTGCCGCCCAGCAGCATGCCGAAATGGATGCCGAACACCGTGACCATGGGCAGCAGCGCGTTGCGCGCCACATGGCGCCAGGTGATGCGGCCGGGCGGCAGGCCCTTGGCCCGGGCGGTGCGGACGAAGTCGCTGCCCGCCACCTCCAGCATGCCGGCGCGCATCAGCCGGAGATAGACCGCGACATACATCAGTGACAGCGCCACGGCGGGCAGCACCAGGTGGCGGGCGATGTCGGCCACATACGCCCAGCCGGAGTCGAAGCTGGGCACCGTGGCGATGCCGGCCAGCGGCAGCCAGCGCAGCTTCACCGCGAAGGCGACGATCAGCATCAGCCCGATCCAGAAGCCGGGCATGGCGTAGAGCAGCAGGCCGAAGCCGGTGATCAGCGTGTCGAGCCGGCCGCGGCCCCTGAGGTGGCTCTGGGCCGCGGCGACGCCGAGCAGGGTGCCGGCGGAGAGCGCCAGGGACAGGGCGGCGGCCATCAGGAGCGCGGTGTTGCCCGCCCGCTCCAGCACCAGGCCGAGCACCGGGCGGGAGAAGCCGACCGACCAGCCGAGGTCGAGCCGCGCGATGTGGGAGAGGTAGAGGCCGAGCTGCACCGGCCAGGGCTGGTCGAGCCCGTATTCGGCGCGCAGCCGGGCGGTCAGCCCGGGGTCGCCGGCGCCCATCTCGACCACCAGCGCGTCGACGGCGTCGCCCGGCGCCAGCCGCAGCAGCAGGAAGGCCAGGCAGACGACGATCAGCAGCACCGGCACCGCCTGGACCAGGCGCCGGACGAGAAGCGACTTCATCGGGCGGCTCCGGGATCCGCGGGAGCGGCAGCTTAGCGCGGCGAACCGGCGAATTCACGGACCGTCGGCGCCGCGGCTCCCGCGCCCCCTCCCCCCGGCGCCGGGCGGCTAGAACTTCGAGAGGATCTCGGCCTTCTTGGCGTCGAACTCGCCCTCGGTGAGGATGCCGGCGTCGCGCAGGGCGCCGAGCCGCTTGAGATGCTCCATCGGGCCCTCCGCGGGCGCCGGCGCGGGATCGGCCCGGCGCAGCTGGTCCAGCCGGGCGCACAGCGCGTCGACCAGGTCGCGCCGCTCGAAGGTCTTGAACACCAGCGGATCGGGCGGGCCGAACAGCTTGATCACGTGATGGCCCAGGGTGGAGCGGGAATCGACCGCGGTGATCCGGTTGAGCGGCACCGCCTCCAGCGCCTCGCCGAACAGGCCCTTGCGGTAGAGGCAGGCGCGCTCGCTGGTGAGGATCAGCATGCCGCTGCGCTGGCTGTTCTCCAGGAACAGCTCGATCGTCTCATCCGGACGGAGATGGCGCCAGCGGAACTCGGCGACGTGCTTGGGCTCCTTAAGTTTCACAGAAACCCCCAGGGAAATACTGCAGCGCAATACGCGCGCCAATATGCCGGATCAGGAGGCGAATGAGAAGCGGGCGCACGGCTTATCCGGCCTTTGATCCGCATTCGAGGGGAGCACGAGGTCCGGTATCGCGGATCCTGCCGCAGGGAAGCCGTGTGGAATTCGGGCGGCCGCAGACCGCTTGGCTGGAGCTTGGGTTCAGGCCGTCGTTCCATGGCTTTCGCCCTGCCCCTCCCCTCGCGGGAGGGGCAGGGGGAGGGGGTCTTGCGGCCAGACTCAGCGGTCGCCTGTGGATTGCATGACAGCCCAGCCGGTCATTCGCGCGCGGACGCGCGCCCCCTCCCCCAACCCCCTCCCGCAGGGGGAGGGGGAGAGTGGAAGGCCGGGCCGGCGTGGTGACGGGTGGGACAAGTGGGCGACGCGCGCTCAGCTGCCGTCCGGGTTCGGCGGCCCCGGCTCGCGCCGGCCGGTGTCGGACTCGGCCGGCTCGGCGGACCAGTCGTCCGCAGTCTCGCAGTCGGCGGCTTCGGTCTCACGCGGCGGGACGGGCGTCATCTCGGCGCCCTCGTCCCAGCTCTGCGGCAGCCGGACCGACGGGTGGCCGATCTTGCGGCAGACCGCCTGCACGAACTCTTCCGCCGACAGCGTGTCCAACTGCGCGTCGAGGATCTCGTCCTCGACCAGCGACTCCCACGCCATCGACCGCATGCATTCGGCGTCCACCCCGCGCTCGGGCTGCGCCGTCGCCTCGCCGACCATTTGCGCCGCGCGCTCGCGCCGCTGCCGGCGGCGGGCTTCCTCGCCCGAGGCCTTGCGCTCGTCCCGCCGGGTCATGAAGCCGGTGCGGATCCGGTCGGTCAGGGCGACCGTCAGACGCACCGAGCGCGTCAGCCGCGCTTGGATCAGGCCGAAAGCCGGCGCCTTCGGGTCGTGATGCGCCCGCTCCTGCTGCCGCTCGGTCAGCCGCTTCCAGCGCATGTCGATCTCGGCCGCCTCGCGCAGCGTGGTCAGCGCCCAGCCCGTCCAATGCATGTCGGGTTCGGTCGGCCGGATCGGTTCGGATTGCGCCTCATCAATAGAACATAACATGAACGAAGATCGCGGATGCGCGCAATGCACATTTCGTTTCGTCAGCGGGACGGCCAGCCGCGACCAGGCGGCGGACCGTCCCGCCGGACGATGCTCAGCTCTCTGCCTTGTCGGGCTTCGGCTGCAGGGCGATTTCGACCGAGAGGGTCCGGGTCTTGCCGTCGCGCAGCACCTCGACCGGGACGGCGGTGCCGGACGCGGTCTCCGCCACCAGCCGCGGCAGGTCCTTCGACTGTTCGACCGGCTTGCCGGCGAACGACACGATCACGTCGCCCTGGCGCAGGCCGGCCTTCAGCGCCGGGCTGTTCTTCTGCACCTCGGCGACGAGGCCGCCCTTGGCCGTGTCGAGGCCGGCCGCCTCGGCCAGCTCCGGCGTCAGCGCCTGGATCTGCACGCCCAGCCAGCCGCGCTGGACGCTGCCATGCTCGCGGATCTGCGCGATCACGGTCTTCGCCAGGTTGGACGGAATGGCGAAGCCGATGCCGACCGAGCCGCCCGAGGGCGAGTAGATCTCGCTGTTGATGCCGATCACCTTGCCGCCGGCATCGAAGCTGGGGCCGCCGGAATTGCCGGGGTTGATCGGCGCGTCGATCTGCAGGAAGTCTTCCAGCGGGTTGGAGTTGATGTCGCGGCCGCGGGCCGAGACGATGCCGGCGGTCACGGTGCCGCCGAGGCCATAGGGGTTGCCGATCGCCATCACCCAGTCGCCGACCTGGGCGGCATCGCTGTCGCCCCATTCGACCGCGGTCAAGGGCTTGTCGGCCTTGACCTTGATCAAGGCGAGGTCGGTCTTCGCGTCGGTGCCGACCACCTTCGCCGGCAGCACGGTGCCGTCGTTGAGGGTGACCGAGATCTCGTCGGCGTCCTTCACCACATGGTTGTTGGTGACGATGTAGCCGGCCGGATCGATGATGAAGCCGGAGCCGGCGCCGTGGATCTGCTGGCCGCCCCGCCCGCCGCGCGGCCCGCCGTCGCGATCCGCGACCTGGGCCGGCCCCTGATGGCCGGTGATCGAGACATTGACGACGCCCGGCATCACCTGATGCGCCAGCCCGGCAAAGGAGCCGGACATCGCCGGGACAAGGGGAGCGGCCGGGAGGACGGGGGCGGCCGCCGGCGGCTGGCTCTGCGCCACGGCCGGGGCACCGAAGGCCAGGACCGCCACGACCGGCGCGCCGATCAGGGCCGTGCCGACCAGCAGCGCCGCCGTCATCCGGCGCAGGCCGGGGCGCCGGCCCTCGGACTCGAAGGGGGACTTCATCTGCAACTCCACCAGTCTCGGATCGCCGGCAGCATGGTGCGGCGTGTACCGGTGAAGATAAGAGCACGACGCTGAATTTGCCCTGGCGGGCGAATTACATCGGCGCAATCCATCCCTCGGCGCTTCTGGACTGCCCCCGGAACGAACCGGAAGAGCCGGGGCGACGCGGGCGATCGCAGGGCGGGTGTCCGACGCGCCGGGGCGCTCCGCACGCCACCGCCCGGCGCTGGTCAATCGGTGCGCGGCGGGCTCAGGAGAGCCGCGGTCTGCAAGCGAAAGACCGCGGGTGCCTACAGGATGCCGGACAGATCGAATTTCTGCCTGTGCACCCATCCACCCTTCGTGGCCAGCGTCCCCTTGCGGTTGAGCACGTCGCCACGCCAGCGCAGCGTCGACTTTTGCGAGCGCAGATAGGCCAGCACCAGAAGGTCGAGGGCGAGGCCGCTCGCATTGTTCCGCCACAACGGCGCGTTTTTGTGGCAGTCCACCATGCCCGCGAACCTGCTGTCCGTGCCCGCCAGCCAGTCGCAGACCAGATCATCGGCCTTTCCATCGCCGGCGGCGTTCTTGAAGCTCGTCACGTCCCGAAAGGCGAGATCCTTCATGGATCCGTTCTGGGTCACGACATCGAAGAACCAGGCGAGCTCATGGACCGTGCGCCTGCCGGTGCCGCGATCGCTCGCCCATGTGTCGGCCAGCGTCTCGGCCTTCTGGCCGACCCTGCGGATCCCCGCATTCTGCTCGGCACGCATCTTCGCCGATCCCATCAGCGACTGAAGCTCCCGCTTCGGCACGGCCTTGAGCACAGTGCCGTTCTGCCAGCTCCGCACCGTCCTGAGCGCCGCCGGGATCGGGCCGTTGCAGGCATCCCACATGGCGGCTCCCAAGGTCGGCATGTCGGCGACGACCTCGTCCTTTCCGACGGCATTCACCAATGGCTGCAGGCTGTTCTGCCCGATATTCCACTGCAGCACCCCGCACGAGATGCCTTGCCCGTCGAAATCGCCGGAGACGCCGACATAGGGGTCTCCGCTCGCCTCGAAGGTTCCCGTGATCTTCACGAGGACGTCCAGTTCAGCGTCACTGATTGCCATGTCCCCTCCTCCATCACTCGAGTTCGTCGTCGATGACGCACCAGCAATCCGGAATCCTGAAGCCGTCCCGTCTCGGGAACCCGTCGCCGCAAAAGCGGCGCATCGCCTCGATCAGCGCGATCACGCGCGGCCGACTTTCAGTGTTGTGGTCGATCTGGCTCGATGCGTCGGGCAGCGGCCCGCTGGGATGGATGCAGCCTTCGGATGACAGGAAGTTGGCCGCCGGATGGATCAGGATCTCCGTGCGATCGCCGGTTTCCTTCAGCTCGATGCCGGGCCGAGGCTTTCTGGAGAAATCTGTCGCAGCCTTGGCGGACTTGTCGTAGCCGATGGTCTTGTATTTGGTTCCGTCCTGCGTGAACAGCGGGTAGCGGCCAGGCTCAATGCGCCGGTCGAACTTATTGCCGTCCGGGCTGCTGTCGCTCGGGCCCTTCTGTTCCGCGATCGTGCCGGACAACCCGTCTATTGCGACGCCGTCGGCAAAGACCTTGCAGTCACCGATCGTTCGTTCGCGCGTGGCCGCACCGATCTTGCGTCTCTGCACCCTGCGACGGACGATGTGGATCTCAAACCCACTGCCGGCAATTGGCATCGGTCGCTCCCCGGCCCAAGGGGCCATAATCCATGAATGACTATGCTCGCGACTACGCATTACACGTCAGATCGCGCACCCGGCAAATCAAGCGCGCAATATATACACCAACTCTATAGAATAAAATTACCATCTCGAAAATCAAAAGGCAACAGCCAAAATATTCCTATCGAAATTTCCGGGATTTGGGCGGTTGTGCATTTGAATGGCTGCCGCCCCTGTCCGGCGGAACCGGGCGGCCCGCCCGCGACGTCCCGGCGCCGGTCAGTCGGTGCGCGGCGGGCGGTCGACCGCCCAGGCGGCATCGGCGCCGAAAGGATGGTCGATGAAGAAGTACCAGCTGCCGTCCGCGCCCCGGCGGTGCACCTCCATGCCGTGATGGTGGACCTCGACCGGCTTGCCGTCGCGGCCCCGGCCGGTGATCCGCCATTGCGAGCGCGTCATCGCGAAGTCGCCGGCGACGGTGACGTGGTGGGTGACGACATCCATGTGCGGCTGCAGGTCGATATAGGCGGCCATGGTCGCCCGGATGGCGTCGGCGCTGCGCGCGACCGTGGTGCCGCCATGGACATCGTCGACCTGCACAATCGAGGCCTCGGGATGATAGAGGGCGGCCGCCGCCTCAACATCCTGCGCGTTGAAGGCGCGCGCCAGCCACAGATTGGAGAGATCGGGAGAGGGAGCGCCCATGGTTCGTTCCTTCGGAGTCCGTGGGGATGGACTCGAGATGGGGTGTGCCTGGGCGGCGAGGAGGCCACGATTCCGCAGGCGCTATGTGCGGGGATGCACAGCCACGCTCGGCCGCCAGATACGAGGACTGCTCGCTCCACGGCGACAGTGCTTTCGTCGGCGGCCGACTCACCCTGTTGGTGTCAGCAGATACGCCCGCTCGGACGCTCGAAAATCGCACGAGCCAGCCAGCGGCGCAGGGACCGCTGATTCTAGAGTCCACGCAACGCGTGCATTGTCGCCGTGATTCGAGGGCAAATGTCGCTAGCGTCTAGTCGCAGTGGAGAGCCGTCGGTAAATCGGGTCGCTTGTAAGTGTTGGCGCAACAGATCGAACCTGTTCTAGTGCTTCCGTAAGGTCGTAAGGAATAACAGCGCCCTCTGAATTTCCTATAGTCAAATCAAGCAATCGAAGCAAAGCCCTAGCTTTTTCCTCGCCGTTAATCATCGCTAACTTCCCCTCCCCGCTCTCCTCTCCGTAGAGGCCGTAGTCGAGCATGGACCAGCATTCGAACGGGACAAGGAACCGCTGAATGGCATTAACAGCCTCAACAAAGGCCTCTCCCGACGTAGCTGGGAGATCTGCAAACGCACCACTGACACCTGGCGTGGCCAATGAACGCTCTTGCGGCCAGACGCGTTCGAGAAAGGGTGTCGCAGCAGATCGGAACAGGTCGGCAGCACTCGGCACTTCAATTGCGCTAGAGTTATCCTTGGAAAGATCCCGGACAAACTGTTGGATGGCGTTTGCGGCGGAAGCGCGAACCTCGTCATCCAGGCTACGCAGCATTTGTTGGATACGCTGATAAGGCACCGCCGGTTCACGGTTCTCTCTGAAAGCATGCAGGCTTTCTATGACGAGGCTGAACACCAATCGCCGCTGAGTTTCGCGCCCAAGGCGACGATCCGTGGCCCTTTCGGCCATGGCACCACCGATAATCTTCAAAACTTCAGTGAAATGCGTGCGCCGCGCGATCGCGCGCCACAGAGTCCGAGATGCCTCGTTGTCGTTCTGTAGAGGCCCGATGAGATGTTGCTCGGTCCAGCTGCGATCAGCTCGCAGGAAGTACGGCAAAGCTTCGATAAGCCTATACCGAACGATCAGCCCGCTGCGGCCGGAGGCGCCGATTGCGGCGTCCCGCAACTGACGCACACTGCTGTTGGTCTCAAATGGACTCGGCATATCTGCAAGCGAGGGACAAGCTGCTAGGAAAACACCAACGAGTCTTCCTGCTGGTGTGTTCAGCGCATCAAGGTCCATCGGCTCGTGTTGATCATCGACCGAACCCACCACAGCGCTAAGATCAGTAGCTTCGGTGTCCTCTGGCTTTGCATTCGTGGCATTGACGGCTAACGGCCAAATCCGCAGCCAGACCGGCAGGCCCAGTTCGGATGCGACTACCTGCTGATCCCATGAATCCAGCCAAGCGCTTATACCATCGACAGCATGTGAGAGAGTACCTTCCGATAGCTGATTTAGAAGCGCGAGGACACGATTAGCCTCAGCTTGCAGATCTCGCAACGCGGCGTGCGGCGCATCTCGATCTCTCGACGAATGTACCCAGCCGAAACGGTCCCAGACACGCGGGAACTCGTGTCCACCGTTCCCCGTAGCTTCCAGATCGTTGAGGATAAGCATCGCCCGCCCAGGCTGGCGCAACCAATCATTGGCACGCTCGGCGGGATCGTCGTCCCAACTAAGCCGATCCGTCGCAAACGCAGCCTCAAGTGCTCGCAAACGAGTTACACCAACAATGGCGTCATATTTTGCATCTGGATTAGACGGGACGGCACGTACTTCAACACCAGTTCGAAACCCTTCGTCAATATTCACGGAATCTAAGTCTGGAAACTGGCCGATATGGGCATCGATCCAAGCACACTCCGTAGGCGACAGGACACCGCCGGCGCTTTCAATCCGCTTGAGCTCACGGACTGCCCAGTAGAGCCGCACACTATTAAACTCCTTCGCCTCAATTTGTTTTCCCCTCAGGTTACGTGGAGGACCTTTGCAAATTCGTTTCGCTACTGCCTTCTGAGGTTCAATACCCAAGTCATTGAAGCGTAACGCTCGAAGCTCAGCGATTTCCGGAAATACGTGCAAATCCCAGAAACGACGGTTGTCGAGACCAGAAAGGAATTCATACACCTCCTGGGATCCGACCAGCTCCGAGTTTCGTGCTGCAGCCGACCAAAGCCGTGTATGTAGGGGCGATTGCGTTACCCTCCATCGCTGAACAAAGGGCAAAGCATCTCGAACGCTCAACTCAGCGATACGAGCGACAACGGCGTAGAGTAATTTGACAGAAGGTGCGATACCGTGATGATAGGCGTCCGGATCCTTACCGCCTTCTTCGTTTGCCGGCGTAGTGACGTAATATACACGCCTGAGTTCGCCAAGTCGCCATAGCCGCCGCTCTCCATCCCAGCCGAGTCGCCGGGCGATTTCAAGGCCGTGACCAATGACAGATTCCAGTGCACTCCCAAGCGCTTTCAGAAAAGCTAGATCAACCAACTCGGTAAGTCCCAAGACCTCCGGATCGACGAGATCGCCGCTTGCGAGCCTAGCAGAAAGTAGGTCTTCGAATGTCTTGGCACGACGCGGCCTCTTTACGAGCCGCCAGTGCCCGGGATTAATCGGCGTGACCTTCAAATATGGCGCAACGGCATCGACAATCTTCGAGATGATGGCACCCGAGCGATCACCCTTTTTTAGCCGCTTCCGGATGCCGTATATAGCCGTCGATGGTCCCTCCTCGCTGGGAGGAGCGGACCAGCTTTCCTCGATCAATCGCCACGCAGTTGCCCAAGGCTCCTCCAGCACGGATTCGTCCAAGCTGTTCAATAGATCCTCGATGGCAAGACGCTCTATGCGCTGAGTTGGCTTTAGACGCAGCGCCCAATCGATCGTCGCTGGCTCCGTCAAACGTTTGTTCAAGAAAGCAATCGCTGCTCGGAACGCCGCACGATCGTGCTCATCGAGATAGACCCGAGCCGGGGTCATGATCGACGTCCCCCTTCCTTCTCCGCGCCGATACTCATGATCGCGTCGAGCCAACCAATGTCCGCTTTCTTGCTAGATGCTAAGATGGACAATCTGATGCGTTCGCTCGTGTTGCTTCGCCTGATGAGATGATCGAACAGGTCGCGGTCCGCTTCAGATGCGGCCACCCTCGAAACCTTAACTATCCGGCGTATTTCGGCATCAACTCGTTTTTTCTTTCCATTGGCCGTTGAGAGTTCTGCCCAGAGTTCAAGCGTCTCACGAAGCTTCGAATGCCCGTCGCGGGCGTCATAGTGGATGGGCGTGATACCGCGCGCCTTCCAGTCCTCAATCGCGACCGGGTCGGGCATACTTGTTCCAAAGAAGGTAAAGCGCTCCTTCAAGTCATCGAATCGCGTCCCGTCCGCTGCTACGGCATTTAGAAGATAACGCATTGGAGGATCATTTGCGCTGTATCCGACCAACACCAAATTAAATAGTCGAGCGGCATCGTGTATGAAATCGGGGATAATCCTTCGGCGTAGATAAAATTCTCCAAAATCCTGATCAGACAGAATTAGCTCGGAAAATCGATCTGGCTTCGGATCGAGTGCTCCATGAATATGGAGCACTCCGGAGAATTCTGACCGTCGCGTAGGCCTTGGAATTGATCCAAGAGAATAAGTCTGCATCGGGGAACCACGCCATCTTCCTGCCCGCTCGAGAAGTAAATCGAAATTAGTGGTGACGATTGTAGTAACACCGCCTCGATCCGCAAGTCGTAAAAGAGCCCGATGAATAGACGCAGGTTGATTTCCAGTCCGGAGACGCTCAGTTACGACATGCCGAACCCGACTATCGCCCCTTGTCTGATTGTCAAGGCGTCTCTCAAGCATGCCAAGTACTACGTCGTAGTCACCCACAATAAACCGTTTGACCTCTGCTCTCTGCGGATCATTGAGGGTTGAGACGTCAACTTCCCACTGGTTACAGGTGCCGCGCGGCAGCCCAGAAAGGACGGCATGAACAGCGGCGTCGAGAGCTTGGTAGACGTCAATCACCAGATCACGGAAATCTGGCAACCCCGCCGGCCTTGAGATACCCGCACCACAAATAAAGAGGACCTCACCTCGCGCATGAGCGAGCAATAAACGCTCGGGAATTGCCGCCGAGTCACTATCGAACGAGATTACGCGATCTTGCGCCGCCGTGTCAGATTTCAATTTCAATTCTCTCAGCGTCAGTTATAGATATTTGTATCATAGTCAAATATTCAATTTATCAACCTAAATGACGACCTACCCAGCACCACGGGCCAAGCCGACAACTTCTCCACTATCCCTCCAGCCACGTATCCGCCCAGGACGAGGTCGCCCATCGCGGATTCGTCGCGATGTTGTGCAGCCGGCGGCTGGCGACGGTGATGAAGGTGAACTCCGCCGCCACGATCAGCGGCTGCTGGTCGGCAGCGCGCATCTGGAACTGCTTGTACAGGTCGATGCGCTTCGCCGGGTCGAGCTCCACCGCCGCCCGGTCGATCAGGTCATTCATCGCCGGGTCGTTGTAGCCGTACTGGTTCGAGAACGGCACGCCGGCCGGCAGGCCGCCGCGGTAGAGGATGGTGGTCGAGATCGCCGGGTCGTTGCGATAGACCGGCGAGCCGATCGCCAGGTCGAAGGCGTGGTCGGTGTAGACCGCCTTGGTGTGGCCGGCCGCGTCGTTGGTCACCAGCGTCGCGTCGATGCCCACCGCCTGCAGCGCCTGGCGCAGATAGTCGCCCATCTGGCGGGTCTGCTCGAACCACGGCGCCGGCAAGAGGCGCAGGGCGAAGCGGGTGCCGCCGTCCTTGCGGGGATAGCCGGCCTCGTCCAGCAGGGCCTCGGCCCGCTTCGGGTCGAACGGCCAGGTCGGCACGTCCGGCGTGTAGAAGGGCACGCCGGTCTTCGGCACCGGGCCGGTGGCCGCCGCCGCATAGCCGCGGAAGATGGTGCCGACCACATAGGCCTGGTCGATCGCATGGGCGATGGCGCGGCGCACGCGGACGTCCGCCAGCTCCTTGCGGCGGTGGTTGATCTCGACCGTCAGCTGGTAGGTGATGCCCTCATAGCCCTTGCGCACCACCGCGAGGTTCGGAATGCCCTTCAGCCGCTCCAGCTCCTCCAGCGGCACGGCGGAGAAGGCGGAGAGCTGGATCTCCCCCGCCTCATGCGCCGCGACGATGGCGCCGCGGTCCGGCAGCACGCGGTAGACGATGCGGTCGAGATAGGGCAGGCCGCCCTGGCCCCAATAGCTCGGGTTCCGCTCCAGCAGGTAGTATTCGCCCGGCTTGTGCTCGCCGAAGCGGAAGGGGCCGGTGCCGACCAGCTGCTGGTTGTGCGGGTTGGTGTCGATGTCGACGCCCTCGTACAGGTGCTTCGGCACCACGGCGGTGAGGGCGGGCAGCGCGTTCTCGACCAGCTGCAGCGGGATCGGCGTGGCGAAGCGGAGCACGGCGGTGCGGTCGTCCGGCGTGTCCACGCCCTCCAGATCCTTGAACACCACCCGGCCGAGATTCTGCCGCTTGCTCCACAGCTCCGTCGCCGAGAAGGCGACGTCGGCCGAGGTGAAGGGCTTGCCGTCATGCCAGGTGACGCCGTCGCGCAGGGTGAAGGTGACGGACTTCCCGTCGGCGCTGCCCTGCCAGGCGGTGGCCAGCAGCGGGGTCAGCTTGCCGTCGGTGGCCATCTCGGCCAGCGGCTCGATCACCTTGCTGGCGACGTAGAAGACGCCGTTGGAGGCGACCAGGGCCGGGTTGAGGTTGCGCGGCTCGGTGTCGGCCGCGACGGTCAGGGTGCCGCCCTTCACCGGGTCCTGCGCCCGGGCCCAGCGGGGCCGCAGCGCCGAGAGAGCCGCGGTGGCGCCGACGCCGGACAGGAGGGCACGACGGGACAGCGGGAACCGGGCAGGCATGGCGGACCTCGAGGGCAGAGTCGGTCCAGTCTAGCCGAGCGGCGGGGGGCGGCAAGGTGCAATCGATTGAATACACACTAAATTCCAGGAACTTCCGGATCCGGCGGGCTCGGCGAGGATTGCGCCGCCCGCCGCCGCCATGCCACAACGGGGGCCAGCCCACAGGCCGGCGGTCGAGGCCCAGCCCTCCCGCTCGCGCCGGAACCAGGAGGAGAACGGGATGTCCCAGGACGCGATGGCGGCGCAGATGTCGGAGAAGCCGGGATTCATCGCCGCGCTGGACCAGAGCGGCGGGTCGACCCCCGGCGCGCTGCGGCTGTACGGCATCCCGGACAGCGCCTACAGCGGCGACGACGAGATGTTCCGGCTGATGCATGAGATGCGGGTGCGGATCATGACCGCGCCGGCCTTCACCGGCGACAAGGTGATCGGCGCGATCCTGTTCGAGAAGACCATGGACGGGCAGGCCGAGGGCAAGCCGGTGCCGAGCTTCCTGTGGCAGGAGCGCGGCGTGGTGCCGTTCCTGAAGGTCGACAAGGGGCTGCACCCCGAGGCCGACGGCGTCAGCCTGATGAAGCCGATCCCGGGGCTGGACGCGCTGCTGGAGCGGGCCCGGGCGCTGGGCGTCTACGGCACCAAGGCGCGGTCGGTCGCCAACCTGGCGTCGCAGACCGGCATCGCCGCGCTGGTGGCGCAGCAGTTCGAACTGGGGGCGCAGATCTCCGGCCACGGGCTGATGCCGATCCTGGAGCCGGAGGTGCTGATCAAGAGCCCGGACAAGGCCGGGGCCGAGCGGATCCTGCGGGCCGAGATCCTGAAGGGGCTGGACAAGCTGCCGGCCGGACAGCAGGTGATGCTGAAGCTGACCATCCCGGAGGAGCCGGGCTTCTATGCCGAGCTGATCGCGCACAAGGGCGTGGCCCGGGTGGTCGCCCTGTCCGGCGGCTACACCCGCGCCGACGCCTGCCGCCGCCTGGCTGCCAACCCCGGCATGATCGCCAGTTTTTCGCGCGCTCTGGTGGAAGAGCTGAAGCGCGACATGAGCGACGCCGAGTTCAACGCGGCGCTGGGGACGGCGGTGGACGAGATTTATCGGGCGTCCGTCGCACAGGGCTGAGCGTCGCCTCTCCCGCTTCTTCCTTAGTCCCCCCGCCCCTTGCGGGAGGGGGCGAGGGGGAGGGGTCTGCGCGCTTCCGCGCGCGGATGGGTTAGGATCGTCCCGGTCACCACCGCAGCCAACCGATCGACGCCGGCGCTTGCGGCTCGAACCCCCTCCCCCTACCCCCCTCCCGCGAGGGGAGGGGGGACTCACTGGGTTGCGGCGCCGCCCGTTACATGCCCAGAACAATTCGTGATCGCGGAATGCGGTCAGGGCTGGTGCCGGCGCGGCGCGCCCCTATAGTGCGCGCATGATCGCGCCGCCCGCCCTCGCCTTCTCATTGCCGGATGCCGAGCCGCTGGTGCTGGCGCCGGAGGGCGGCGTGCTGCTGACCGCCGATGGCGAGCTGATGACGCTGGACACGGCGGCGCTGCGCCGGCGGGTCGACGGGCCGCCGCTGCTGCTGTGCCACGCCAAGGCCGTCGGCCGGCGCTGCGGGCTGGAGGTGATGGGCGCCTTCGACCTCTTGGAGCTGTTCGCCTTCGCCCGGCCCGGCCGGTTCTGCGCGCCGACGCCGCGCGGCCTCGCGGCAGCGCTGGGCCTGCCGGTGCCGGCCAGCCTGGAGGATGCGGCGATCACCCTGCCCCGGCTGGCCGAGACGCTGCTGCGTGGCCTGTCGATCCCGGCGGCGGACGAGCGCAGCGACCCGGCGGCGCTGGCGGCGCGGATGGGCGAGGCCGGCTGGCCCTGGGCGCCCTTCGTGCTGCGGGCGCTGGGGCTGCGCGCCCCGGTCGAGGACCACCGCAAGCGCGGCGCCTACCAGGTCTGGGCCCATCTGCCGGAATGGGAGGCCGAGCCGCCGAACCCGCCGCCGTCGCAGCACGGGGTCGAGCCGCGCGAAGCCCGCGCCCGCCTGGCCCTGATGCTGGGCGAGGGCGCCGAACCGCGGCCGCAGCAGGGCGACTATGCCAGCGCCGTCGCCGCCGCCTTCGCCCCGCGGCCGGCGCCGGACGAGCCGACCGTGGTGCTGGCGCAAGCGGGCACCGGCACCGGCAAGACGCTGGGCTACCTGGCCCCGGCCACGGTGTGGGCGCAGAAGAACGGCGCGCCGGTGTGGGTTTCGACCTACACCCGCAACCTGCAGCACCAGATCGACGGCGAGATGGACCGGCTGTTCCCGGACCCGGTGCTGAAGGCCCGCCAGGTGGTGCTGCGCAAGGGGCGCGAGAACTATCTGTGCCTGCTGAACTACGAGGATGCGGTGCGCGGCCTGGCACTGAACCCGCGCGACGCGGTGCCGCTGGGGCTGATGGCGCGCTGGGCCGCGGCGACGCGCGACGGCGACCTGACCGGCGGCGACTTCCCCGGCTGGCTGGGCGACATCATCGGCCGGCCGAACAGCACGGCCCTGGCTGACCGGCGCGGCGAATGCATCCATTCCGGCTGCCCGCATTACAGCCGCTGCTTCATCGAGCGCGGCATCCGCCGGGCCCGCAAGGCGCAGATCGTCATCGCCAATCACGCGCTGGTGATGATCCAGGCCGCGCTGGGCGGGGTGGACGACCGCGACGCGCCCAGCCGCTTCGTCTTCGACGAGGGCCACCACCTGTTCGAGGCAGCGGATTCCGCCTTTGCCGGCCACCTGACCGGGCTGGAGGCCACCGATCTGCGGCGCTGGCTGCTGGGCCATGAGGAGGGCGGGCGCCGGGCCAGCCGCGGCCGCGGGCTGAAGCGCCGGGTCGAGGACCTGCTGCCGGGCGAGGAGGCGCTGGCGACGGTCGACGACATCGAGCGCGCCGCCCGCGCTTTGCCCGGCCCGGGCTGGGGCCGGCGCATCCATGCCGACGACCCGCGCGGCCCGGCCGAGCGCTTCCTGGCGCTGACCCGGACCCAGGTCTATGCCCGGGCCCAGGGCGCCGACGGCCCCTACACGCTGGAATGCGACACCACCGATCCGGTCGAGGGGCTGGTCGACGCCGCCCTGGCGCTGGACGCCGCTTTGGCCGAGCTGCAGGCGCCGCTGCAGGCGCTGGCCAAGGCGTTCCGCGACCGGCTGGACGAGGAGGCCGCGTCGCTGGACCCGAACCAGCGCCAGCGGCTGGACGCCGCCGCCCGGTCGCTGGACCGGCGGGCGAAGATGGAGATCGGCGGCTGGCGCGGCATGCTGAAATCCCTGAGCGAGCCGACGCCGCCCTGGCTGGTCGACTGGTTCGGGATCGAGCGGGTGGAGGGGCGCGAGCTCGATTTCGGCTTCTACCGCCACTATGTCGACCCGACCCGCCCCTTCGTCGACGCGCTGGTGCGGCAGGCGCATGGCGTGGTCGTGACCTCGGCCACCCTGACCGACGGCGCCGGCGACGACCCCGACGACTGGCGGGCGGCGGAAGACCGCACCGGCGCCGGCCATCTGCCGCGGCCGGCGATCCGCGCCCAGGTGGCCTCGCCCTTCGACTATCCGGCCCTGACCCGGGTGCTGATCGTGCGCGACGTGCGCAAGGACGACCTGGAGCAGGTCGGCGCCGCCTATCGCGAGCTGTTCCTGGCGGCGGGCGGCGGCGCGCTGGGGCTGTTCACCGCCGTGACCCGGCTGCGCGCGGTGCACCACGCCATCGCCCCGGCGCTGCAGGCGGCGGGGCTGCCGCTCTATGCCCAGCATCTCGACGGCATGGATGTCGGCACGCTGGTCGACATCTTCCGCGGCGAGACCGATGCCTGCCTGCTGGGCACCGATGCGGTGCGCGACGGCGTCGACGTGCCGGGCCGGGCGCTGCGGCTGATGGTGTTCGACCGGGTGCCCTGGCCCCGCCCCGACATCCTGTCGCGCGCCCGCGGCGGCCATTTCGGCAAGCAGCGCTGGACCGACATGCAGACCCGGTTCCGGCTGAAGCAGGCCTTCGGCCGGCTGGTGCGCCGGGCCGACGACCGCGGCGTCTTCGTGCTGCTGGACCCGATGATGCCGACCCGCCTGTGCACCGCCTTCCCGCCCGGCGTCGAGGTGCAGCGCATCGGCCTGGCCGAGGCGGTGGCGATCACGAAGGAATTCCTGGCTCTTGAGCCGGCGGCCGCCCTGCCCCATCTAGACAGTCTAGACAGGAGTGGCGCATGAGCTGGCAGCTGCAGGACGCGAAGAACCGCTTCAGCGAAGTGGTCGAGAAGGCGCTGACGGAGGGCCCGCAGCACATCACCCGGCGCGGCAAGCCCGCCGTGGTCGTCATCGCGGAATCCGAATATCGCAAGGCGCCCAAGCCGCGCCGAAGCCTGGCCGAGTACCTCCTGTCCGCGCCGAAGGTCGATATCGAGATCGAGCGGGCCAAGCTGAGGCTCCGCGACGTCGACTTCGACCTGTGATGTATCTTCTCGACACCAACATCGTGTCGGAGACCATCCGGCCGGTGCCCGACCACAATGTGGCGACCTGGCTGCTGTCGCAGCCGACCGAGACGTTGTGGATCAGCGTCCTGACCATCGCCGAGATCGAGCGTGGCATCGCCCTCGCTGAACAGCGCGCGCCCGCCCGAGCGCGCCAGCTGAGCGGCTGGCTGGAGGGTTTGCTCGCGCAGTATCAGGATCAGATCGTGCCCATGGATCGGGCGGCCGCCCGGGTCTGGGGGCGGATGGCCGCGGCGGCATCCGACCTCGACCCCGACGCGGCCATCGCCGCCACGGCTGCGGTGCATGGCTGGACCGTCGCGACGCGGAATGTGAAGGATTTCCATCGCTTCGGCGTGCCCGTCTTCAACCCGTTCTCTGCATCCGCCTGACGTGGCGGTTTCGGTTCCGAAGGAATTCCTGGCGCCGGGAGCCGAAGCGTAGGACCATCGGCATAGCAGATCCCCCGCACGTCGTGCCCATTCAGCGCGGAGGTGACATCGTGCCCATCAGCGATCTGTTTGCGAACGGCAAGAAGCCGAACATCCTGATCCTGATCACCGACCAGGAGCGCGCCCTGTCGGAATGGCCGGAAAGCTACCGCGCCACCCTGGCCGGCAAGCTCAAGGCGATGCAGGCGCTGGCGGCCAACGGCCTGAGCTTCGAGCACGCCTATACCGGCGCCTGCATGTGCGCGCCGAGCCGCGCCACCTTCCTGACCAGCCAGTATCCGATCGTCACCGGCTGCACCACGACCGGCAGCTCGACCCTGCCGCCGCCGGACATCCGGCCGAACCTCGCCACCGTGCTGGGGCAGGCCGGGTATGGCTGCTACTGGATCGGCAAATGGCACCTTCTCGGCCATAACGAGGCCGGCGCCACCGACGGCACGCTGTCGCATTGGGGGTTCCGGCCCTACAGCGTCGCCGGCACCGACATCACCTGGGACCCGCCGGATGCGGGGCTGAACCTGTCGACCACGACGCTCGGCGGCGGCACGCAGGGGCCGACGACCCAGAACCAGAACGACCAGCGCTATGTCGCCAACGCCCAGGCCTTCCTGGCGAACCCGCCGGACGAGCCCTGGTGCCTGGTGGTCTCGCTGGTCAACCCGCACGACGTGCACCTGGCCTACATGGCCCAGGACGGCACCTTCTACGACACCGCCGAGTACCAGTCGCTGGACGTGCCGCTGCCCGACGACATCGACGAGAGCCCGCTGGCGATGCCGCGCGGCCAGAGCTTCTACTCCTGGGACTCGAAGGCCTCGAAGCAGGCCACGCCGCAGGAGCTGGCGAACTTCTACGCCTATCTGATGCAGTATGTGGACGGGCAGATCGGCACGATCCTGGCTGGGATGGGCCAGGACCAGCGGCAGGACACGCTGATCATCCGCTTCGCCGACCATGGCGAGATGGCGCTGTCGCACGGGCTGGTCGAGAAGTTCGTCAACGCCTACGGCCAGTGCATCCATGTGCCGCTGGTGTTCTCGAACCCGGTCGCCTGGCCCGGGCCGCAGACCACCGGAGCACTGGCCAGCACCGTCGACCTGGCGCCCACCCTGGCCAGCCTGCTCGGCGTGGCCGGCGACTTCACCGGCCGCTTCGTCGGCCATGATCTGAGCCGCGTGCTGGACGATCCATCGGCCCCGGGCCAGGACCATGTCCACTTCACCTATGACGACCTGAACGACGGGACCAGCCCCAGCGTGATCCGGACGATCCGGTCGAAGGACTGGGTCTATTCGGTCTATCTGCAATCGGTGACCAGCGCCGACAGCGGCTATGCCGACGCGGATTGGGAGATGTACGACCTGGCGGCGGATCCCGGCGAGCGGCGCAACATCGCCGGACATGGGCACCCGCAACAGACCGTGCTGGACAATGCGCTGCAGAAACTGATGACGGCGAACGGCACGGCCCCGGCCTGGTATCCGGCGCATTGGCCGCCCCAGGCGACATCCGCCAGCCGCGGCGGGCCGCCGGGCGCCAAGGCCACCGGGCCTGTCGCCATCGGCCGGGTGCCCGGCATCACCGCGGCCCGGGCGCTGGACCTGAGCTATGTCGGCGTGACCGACGCCGAGACCCTGCTGTCCCGCACCGCGACCGCGGAGGGCCGCAAGGCCCTGGCCGGGCTGGTGCCGGCGGCGGAGCCGGAGCTCGACGACTGGATCGCCGCGGCGCGGAGCCTGGTGCCGGGCTGAGCCCGGGGCGGCGTAGGTTGGGTTGAGCTTCGCTCAACCCAACCTACGATTCCGTGCTTCCGACTATCTCCTCCACCGCCTGCCCCAGCAGCGCCAGGTCCTGCGGGCGGGACAGGCGGTGGTCGCCGTCCTTGACCAGGGTCAGGCGGACATCGGGGCCGGACAGGGCCTCGGCCAGGCGCAGGCTCTGGCGCCAGGGCACGTCCGGGTCGGCCAGTCCGTGCAGCAGGCGCACCGGCCCGGCGAAGGGCACCGGGCCGCGCAGCAGCAGGTGCGAGCGCGCCTCCTGGATCAGGCGCCAGGTGATGCGGTAGGGGCCGTCGCCATAGGCCGAGGGGCGGTCGACGAAGCCGTCGCGACGCATCCGGGCCAGCCCCATCTCGCCCAGCGCCGGCAGCATCAGGTCCTCGGTGAAGTCCGGCGCGGCGGCGATGCCGACCAGCCCCGCCACCCGGCCCGGCCGGGCCAGCGCGGCGCAGGCGGCAACCCAGGCGCCCATCGACGACCCGACCAGGATCTGCGGCCCCTCGGTCAGCCGGTCGAGCACCAGCAGCGCATCGGCGATCCAGTCGCCGAGCACCAGGTTCGTGAAGGTGCCGCCGGAGGCACCGTGGCCGCGATAGTCGAAGCGCAGGACATCGAGGCCGCGATCGGCGGCGAAGCCGTCGAGAAAGGTCGCCTTCTCCCCCGCCATGGACGAGCGGAAGCCGCCGCAGAACACCAGGCCGGGCCGGCCGTTACCGGTGCCGGCACGGCGGTGCCAGGCAACCGGCGTGCCGTTGGCCGCCGGGATGGTTCCGGTGTCCTCGGTCATGGCGCCGCCAGCAGGTCGCGGTAGAGGGCGACGTATTCTACGGCCGCGCGGTCCCAGCTGAAATCCTGGGCCATGGCGCGGCGCTGCAGCTGCGCCCACAGCGCCCGGTCGCGCCACAGGCCGCAGACCCAGCTGATGGTGCCGGCCAGAGCCGGGACGGTCGGGTCGTCGAAGCTGAAGCCGGTGGCGCGGTCCTCGACGATCGCGTCGTGGCTGGCATTGACCACGGTGTCGGCCAGGCCGCCGGTGCGGCGCACCAGCGGCAGGGTGCCGTAGCGCAGCGCATACATCTGGGTCAGGCCGCAGGGCTCGGTGCGCGACGGCACCAGCAGCACGTCGGCGCCGGCCTGCAGCAGATGCGACAGCGCCTCGTCGTAGCCGATGCGGACGGCGACCCGGCCGGGATGCGCGGCCGCGGCGGCCTGGAAGCCGGCCTCGAGCTCGGCGTCGCCGGAGCCGAGCAGCGCCAGCCTGCCGCCGCCCGCGATCAGGGCCGGGATCGCCTCGAGCAGCAGGTCGCAGCCCTTCTGCCCGGTCAGCCGGCTGACCATGGCGAAGAGCGGCGAGCCGTCATCCTCCGGCAGGCCGAACTCGCGCAGCAGCGCCGCCTTCGACCGTGCCTTGCCGGACAGGTCGTCCGGCCCGTAGGGCGCCGGCAGGTTCGGGTCGGTTGCCGGGTCCCAGACGCCGTAATCGGTGCCGTTGACGATGCCGATCAGGTCCGCGGCGCGGGCGGCCAGCAGCCCGGACAGGGCATAGCCGTATTCCGGGGTCTGGATCTCGCGCGCATAGGTGCGGCTGACCGTGGTGATGCGGTCGGCGTAGTGCAGCCCGGCCTTGAGGAAGCCGACGCCGCCAAAATACTCCAGCCCGTCGATCGCCAGGCTTTCGGGCGGCAGGCCGAGCTCCGCCGCCGTCGCCGCCGGGAACCAGCCGGGGAAGCCGATATTGTGGATCGTCGTGACCGTGCGCGGGCGGGGGGCGCCGGCGGCCTGGAACGCCAGATAGGCCGGGGCGAGGCCGGCCTGCCAGTCATGGCCGTGCACGATGTCCGGCCGCCAGCGCGGATCGGCGCCGAGGCCGAGGCGCGCCGCGGCCCAGCCGAGGGCGGCGAAGCGGCGATGGTTGTCCGGCCAATCCTGCCGGTCGGGGCCTTGATAGGGGTTGCCGGGCCGGGCGAACAGACCGGGGCAGTCGAGCACATAGGCCGGGACGGCGATGCCGTCGAGCTCGGCCAGCATCAGCCGCGCCGGGCCGCCGCCGAACAGCGCCGCGTCCTCCAGTACCACCTCCGGCCGCCGCATCGCCTGCAGCACGGCGGGATAGGCCGGGACCAGGACACGGGCCGCGACCCCGGCCGCCGCCAGCGCCGGCGGCAGCGCCCCGGCGACATCGGCCAGGCCGCCGGTCTTGACCAGCGGATAGGTCTCCGACACCGCGTGCAGGACGTTCATTGGAACGAGACTCCCGGACGCGCCGGGGACGCGTCGCCAAACTCAACGAGTCCCCCCTCCCCTCGCGGGAGGGGGTTAGGGGGAGGGGGTTGCCGCCGCAAGGACCGACTATCGGTAAAGGCCAGGCCGCCCTGGTGCCAAGCGGATAATAGACTCATTCGCGCGCGGACGCGCGCAGACCCCTCCCCCTGCCCCCCTCCCGCAAGGGGAGGGGGGACTAAAAGGAAAGCGGGGAGTGAAGTGGACGACACCACCCCCTCAGTCCAGCGCGTCGATCATCGGCTGGGTGATCAGGACGATGCCGCTCTCGGTGCGGTGGAAGCGCTTGGCGTCGAGCTCCGGGTCCTCGCCGACCACCAGCCCTTCGGGGATCTTCACGCCATGGTCGATCACCACCCGGGTCAGCCGGGCGTGGCGGCCGATGTCGCATTCCGGCAGCACCACCGCCTCGTGCAGCCGGGCGAAGGAGTTGACCCGGACTTTCGAGAACAGCACCGACTGGCGGACGGTGGAGCCGGAGACGATGCAGCCGCCGGACACCGTGCTGTTCACCGCCTTGCCGACGCGCGCCCCGTCCTCGAACACGAACTTCGCCGGCGGCAGCTGCTCCTGATAGGTGTGGATCGGCCAGTCGCGGTCGTAGAGGTCCAGCGCCGGGGTCACCGTGGTCAGGTCCATATTGGCTTCCCAATAGGCGTCGATGGTGCCGACGTCGCGCCAGTAGGGCTCGGCATAGCTCGGGTTCGGGATCGCGCTTTCGGAGAAGCGGTGGGCGCGGACATGGCCGCTCTCGACCAGGAACGGCACGATGTTCTTGCCGAAATCATGCTCCGAGGTCGGGTCGGCGGCGTCGCGGCGCAGCTGCTCGGCCAGGAAGCGCATGCTGAACACGTAGATGCCCATGCTGGCCAGGGCGATGTCGGGGCGGCCCGGCATCGGCGGCGGGTCGGCCGGCTTCTCCAGGAAGCTGGTGACGCGCCACTGGTCGTTGACATGCATCACGCCGAAGGCCGTCGCCTCCATGCGCGGCACCTCGACGCAGCCGACGGTGATGTCGGCGCCGCTGCGGACGTGATCCTCGATCATCGCCGCATAGTCCATCTTGTAGACGTGATCGCCGGCCAGGATCAGGACATGGTCCGGCCCCTCGGCCTCGAAGATGTCGAGATTCTGCCAGACCGCGTCGGCGGTGCCGCGGTACCACATCGCCTCGTCCACCCGCTGCTGCGCCGGCAGGAGGTCGACGAACTCATGCATCTCGGCCCGCAGATAGCCCCAGCCGCGCTGCAGGTGGCGCAGCAGGCTGTGCGACTTGTACTGGGTCAGCACATAGATGCGGCGGATGCCGGAGTTGATGCAGTTCGACAGGGCGAAGTCGATGATCCGGAACTTGCCGCCGAAATAGACCGCGGGCTTGGCCCGGCGGTCGGTCAGCTGCTTCAGCCGGCTGCCCCTGCCGCCGGCGAGGACCAGGGCGATGGTGCGCTTCGGAAGCTGGCGGATCGGGCCGTCGTCACGCATCCAGGGAGTCCTCCCGGCTTCGGTGTTTCCGGCAGAGTAACATCAGCTTTCGCGATCCGGCACCGCCCGTTTGCGGCAAATTTTGTTTGTTTTTCAGCCGGCCGGGAATTGCGGCGCATAGACCGCCAGCAGCAGCGACAGGGTCAGCACCGAGACCACGGTCGAGACCAGGATCACCGCCGAGGTGCGCTCGACATAGACGCCGTAGCGCTGGGCGACGACGAAGGTCAGCGCCCCGGTCGGCAGCGCCGCCAGGATCACGGCGCTGGCGGTCCAGAACGGATCCATCGGGAACACCGTCGCGGCCAGGCCCCAGGTGATCAGCGGCTGCCACACCAGCTTGAGCACCGAGATCCAGCCGACCTCGCCCAGGCCGCTGCGCAGCGTCTGGCTGGCCATGAACAGGCCGATGGCGAACAGGGCGCAGGGGCTGGCGGCGGCGCCGAGCAGCGACAGCAGCGTCGCCAGCGGTGTCGGCACGGCGAGGCCGGACCAGGACCACAGCACGCCCAGCACCGGCGCCACCACCAGCGGGTTCTTCAGCAGCGCCACGGCCACGTCGCGCAGCGCGGCCAGGATGCCGCGGCCGCGGCTGCCGGTCAGCTCGAGCGCGACCACGGCAAGGCCGACGCAGGCGACGCTCATGATCACGGTGGCCAGCGAGGCCGGCGGCAGGCCGCGGGCCGGACCGAAGGCGGCGGCGAAGAGCGGGATGCCCATGTAGCCGGTGTTGGAGAAGCCGGCATTCATGCCCTGCATCGTCGCCTCGCCGGCATCGGCGCGGTGGATCAGGGCGCCGAGGACGGAGCCGAGCAGCCACACGGCCAGGACGCCGCCGAGAAAGGCGCCGATGAAGTTGAGGTTGAGGATGCCGGCGACCGGGGTGCGGGCCATGGCCAGGAACAGCAGCGCCGGCAGCGCGATCCAGTAGACGAAGCCGTTCAGCGCCTCCGACTGGGCGCGGCCGAGCAGCCGGATGCGCCCGGCGAAATAGCCGAGGAAGATCACGCCGAAGACCGGCAACGCCACGTCGATCACCGCCTGCATGGCGCCCGTCATGCCATGCCCGGCCGGAGCGGGGAAGCGCAGCGGGGGAAGGCTGGGTTGCAAAAGAGTGCGCCGCTGGCCGGAAAGCCTGTCGGATGTTTGTCCGCGGCCCCCTCGCCTTGACGCCCCGCGGCGTTCCGCGCCATATCCGGGGCGATCTTCCCGCGACTCGCAGGCCAGCGGAGACTGCCATGACGACCGACGCCCACGGCGCCCTGATCTACACCATGGTGCTCGCCTCCGTGGCCGATACGAACATGACCGATGCGGAGGTCGAGACGCTGTCGGAGATGGTGCGCTTCCTGCCGGTGTTCCGCGACTTCGACATCGACCGCATTCCGGACCTGACCCGCGACTGCATCGAGCTGCTGCAGCAGGATGACGGCATCGACCGCGCCCTCGACATCATCGCCGAGACGCTGCCGGACCATCTGCGCGAGACCGCCTATGCCATCGCCTGCGATTCGATCGCGGCGGACGGCACGGCCAGCCAGCCCGAGCTGCGCCTGCTGGAGCTGATGCGCGACAAGTTCGAGGTCGACCGGCTGGTGGCATCGGCGATCGAGCGGGGGTCGCGCGCCCGGCACCGCACTTTGTAGGGGCGAGCGGCCGGGGTTGCCGGCCAAGACCAGGAAGGGGGAGGCCATGCAGCGGGTCAGGATCGCCGGGACGCGGCTGTGGCTCGCCGCCGCCCTGCTGGCCGCCGGCAGTGCCGCGGCCCAGGAGCAGGCCCCCGCGCCGGCCGAAGCCCCGGCCGCGACGATCCAGGTCGGCGGCGTCACCCTGACCGCCTGCCAGCCCGATTTCGGCGGCTTCTGCGGCACGATCGGCCGCCCCCTGGACCCCACCGGCAAGCTGCCCGGCACGGTGACGATCGGCTTCGAATTCTACCCGCATCGCGACGCCGGCCAGCCGGCCGAGGGCGTGGTCCTGGCCCAGGAGGGCGGGCCCGGCTATTCCTCGACCGGTACGCGCGAGGGCTATCTGCGGCTGTTCGAGCCGCTGCGCGGCCGGCGCGACGTGCTGCTGGTCGACAAGCGCGGCACCGGCCTGTCCGACCCGATCCAGTGCCAGGCGCTGCAGGAGGCCGGCGAGTTCGTGCCCGCCGCGATCGCCGCCTGCGCCAGGCAGCTGGGCCCGGCAGCCTGGATGTACGGCACCGCCCCCGCGGCCGACGACGTGGCCGCCGTGCTGGACGCGCTGCGGATCGGCGAAGTCGACTATTACGGCGACAGCTACGGCACCTGGTTCGGTCAGGTCTTCGCCCAGCGCCACCCGGACCGGCTGCGCACCATCGTGCTGGACAGCGCCTATCCGACCATCGGCCTGTCGCCCTGGTTCGAGACCGAATGGGCCACCGCGCGCGACGGCTTCGAGCAGGTGTGCCGGCGCTCGCCGAGCTGCCGTGCGCTCGGCGGCCGCTCGCTGGACCGGATCGAGCGGCTGGTAGCGGCGCTGCGGGCCAAGCCGGGCAAGGCCGAGGCGCCGGACGGCGACGGCAACACCATCGGCATCGCGGTCGACGCCCCGACCCTGTTCCTGACCATGAATAGCGCCGGCGGCAGCCCGACCTTCTACCGCGACCTGGATGCCGCGGCCCGTGCCTGGCTCGATGCAAAAGACCCGGCGCCGCTGCATCGGCTGATGGCCGAGGCGGTGTCCTGGAACACGCCGGGCAGCGACTCCGCCGCCTTCTCCACCGCGCTCTATGTCGCCGTGGTCTGCGGCGACTATCCGCAGCTGTTCCGCGCTGACGCCTCGCGGTCCGAGCGGCGGCGCCAGCTGATGCGCGCCACGGCCCAGAAGCAGGCGACGGAGCGCGACGTCTACGCCCCCTTCACCATCGCCGAGGTCGACACCTCGCCGCACAAATGGGAGCGGCGCGACCTGTGCCTGGATTGGCCGGCGCCGCCGAAGGGCGTGGTCCCGGCCACCGCTGCCGACCCGAAGGCGCCCTTCCCGAACGTACCGGTGCTGGTGCTGTCGGGCGACATCGACAGCGTCACCTCGCCGCTCGAGGGGCTGGAGACGGCGCGGCTGTTCCCGGATGCGACCTATGTGCCGGTGCGCAACCTGACCCACATCACCGCGATCACCGACCAGGCGATCTTCGTGCCACCGAAGGGCGCCGACGCCACCGGCTGCGTCGCGCCGATCGTGCTGAACTTCGTGCGCTCGGGCGGCGATGCCGGCGACACCTCCTGCACCCAACGGATCCGGCCGATCCGCACCGTGCCGGCCTTCGCGGTCCACGCGACCGATGTCGCCCCGGCCACGGCCGATGCCGGCCATGCCGGTACCGAGGCCGATCTGCGGCTGGCCTCGGCAGCGGCGGAAACGGCGGGCGACGTGCTGGCGCGCTATTTCGTCAACAGCGGCGGCAGTGGCGTCGGGCTGCGCGGCGGCAGCTTCACCTTCGAGGCCTTCGACGCCGGCTTCGCCTTCACCCTCGACCAGGTCCGCTGGGCCGAGGATCTGGCCGTGTCCGGCACGATCCGCTGGGACCAGTCGACCGGCGACATCACCGCGGACCTCACCCTGGCGGGCGCGGCGACGGGCAGCCTGGCCCTGGCCTGGAACGACCGCGACATGGATGCGGTGGCCCGCATCACGGGAGCGATCGACGGCCGTGCGGTGGCGGCGGAGCGAATCGCGCCTTAGAGGCTCAGCATCGCGCCGGCCCCCTCACCCTCCCTCTCCCGAGGAGAGGGAAACAACGTCAGCGCGCTCCTTCACCTCTCCTTGGGAGAGGTCGAAATCGCGCAGCGATTTCGGGTGAGGGGGTGGTCCCGCCTCAGAAGTACTTCGCCAAATTCTCCCGGATCCGGTCCAGCACCGGGCGGTCGGTCGCGGGCAGTTCGAAGCGGCGGCCGGTGATGGTCTCGAAGGCGCGGACATAGACCTGGGCGGTGGCGCGGATAACCTCAGCCGGGATCTCCGGGATCGGGTCCTTGTACGGGTCGCAGCGTGCCGCCACCCAGCTGCGCACGAAATCCTTGTCGAAGCTGTCCGGCCGCTCGCCGCCGGCGAAGCGCTCCTCGTAGCTGTTCGCGAGCCAGTAGCGGCTGCTGTCCGGGGTGTGGATCTCGTCGGCGAGGACGATGCGGCCCTCGGCATCGGTGCCGAATTCGTACTTCGTGTCGACCAGGATCAGCCCGTGCTTGGCCGCGATCTCCTGCCCGCGGGCGAACAGGGCGAAGGCGTAGTCGCTGAGCTGCTGCCACTGCGCCGCGGTGAGCAGGCCCTGGCTCACGATCTCCTCCGGCGTCAGCGGCTCGTCATGGCCGCCGTCGAAGGCCTTGCTGGTCGGGGTGATGATCGGCTGCGGCAGCTTCTGGTTGTCGCGCAGCCCGTCCGGCAGTCGCACCCCGTACATCTGGCGCTGGCCGGCCTTGTAAAGCGTCAGGATCGATGTGCCGGTGGTGCCGGCCAGGTAGTCGCGGACCACGATCTCGACCGGGAGGATGTCGAGCCTTTGGCCGACCACGACGTTCGGGTCGGGGTACTCCAGAACGTGGTTCGGGCAGATGTCGCGGGTCTGTTCGAACCAGAAGCGCGCGGTCTGGGTCAGCACCTGGCCTTTCAGGGGGATCGCCGCCAGGATCCGGTCGAAGGCGCTGATCCGGTCGCTGGCGATGATGATGCGCCGCCCGTCCGGCAGGTCGTAATTGTCGCGCACCTTGCCGCGGTAATGCGCCGGCAGCTCCGGGATCGTCGCGTCGTCGAGCACCGGATAGGGGCGATCGTCCAGGGCCGTGAAATCCATCGTCCTCGTCCTTCGGGAATGCGCTGGGATCTTTAGCGCGGCAGGGTTCCGCGCACATCCGAAATCGGGCATCCTGCGGCGGTGCCGCCCGAGGCGCCGATGCGACAGTCGGAGAGCACGATGGCACATCCCTATAAGCGGCTGCTGCTGAAGCTGAGCGGCGGGGCCATGGCCGGCGTCGACGGATCGATCTTCGGTGCCGCCGCGATCGACCACATCGTCGGTGAGATCCTGACGGTGCATGCGCTGGGCATCGAGATCGCGGTGGTGATCGGCGGCGGCAACGTGTTCCGCGGCCGCGTCTCCGACGCCTGGCACATCGAGCGGGCCGAGGCCGACAACATTGGCATGCTGGGCACCGTGATCAACGCGGTGATGCTGCGCGCGGCGCTGACCGCGCGGTCGGCCGAGGTGCGGGTGATGAGCGCGGTGCCGATCCCGTCGATGGCCGAACCCTATATCCGGCTGCGCGCCGACCGGCACCTGGCCAAGGGCGCCATCGTCGTGCTGGCCGGCGGCAACGGCCAGCCCTATGTCACCACCGACTACCCGGCGGTGCAGCGGGCGATCGAGCTGCGCTGCGACGCGGTGCTGGCGGCCAAGGACGGGGTCGACGGCGTGTTCACCGCCGATCCTCGGCAAGACTCCGCCGCGCGCAAATACGCCAGCCTGGCCTTCGCCGACGCGATCGCGCAGGAGTTGAAGGTGATGGACCAGTCGGCGATCCTGCTGGCCCGCGACCACGGGCTGCCGCTGCATGTCTTCGCCTTCGACCGGGCGGGCGCGATGCAACGGATCTGCCGCGGCGAGCCGATCGGGACGCTGATCGCGCCGGGCGCGGTCACGGTGCTGGCGGAAGACTGAACCCACACTCCAGCGCGCCTGTCACCTCCCATTCGGGAGATTGACGCCCCCTGCCCCGCTCCCGATCCTGGCCGGCGGAGGTGCTTCATGTTCCTGGAGACGATCAGGGAAGAGGATGCGACCGGCAAGGTCGCGGACTCCTATGCGGCGGACCGGGCGCGGCTCGGCTTCGTCATGTCGGCGACGGCCTGCTGGACCGCCCGGCCCGACCTGCTGCCGGCGTGGGAGGCGTTCTACGCCCAGGTGAAGGCCAATTTCTCGCTGTCGCCGCGCGACTGGCGGCTGATCACCTTCATCGCCGCCAAGCAGGTGCCGTCGACCTATTGCTCGATGGTCTACGGCAAGATGCTGCTGGACGACCTCGGATCGCGCGACAAGGTGCTGGCGGTGCAGGCCGATTTCCGCAGCGCCGGGCTGGGCGAGCGCGACACCGCGATGCTGGCCTATGCCGACGCCGTGGCCCGTGACGCCTCGCGCATCACCCAGCAAGACATCGGCGCGCTGCGGGCGGTCGGCTTCCGCGACGTGCAGATCGCCGACATCGCGCTGTGCGCTTCGCTGCGCTGCTTCATGGCCCGGTTCTTCGACGCCACCGGCGCCGGGCCCGAGGCCGCCTTCATCGACCCGGACGGCTTCGCCACCGCGCTCGCCGTCGGGCGCAAACCCTCGTGATTCAGGAGAGTCCCATGCCGACATCGGTCAAGGAGCTACTCGCCGCCGCCAACGCCGCGGTGCCGCGCGTCACCCGCGACGAGGCCGCCGCGCTGATCCAGGGCGGCGCCCTGGTGGTCGACGTGCGCGACGCGCCGGAGCTGAAGGCCGGCAAGATCGCGGGCGCCGCCCATGTCTCACGCGGCATGCTGGAATTCCGCGCCGACCCGGAGTCGCCGTATCACGACCCGGCCTTCCGCCGCGACCGCACGGTGATCCTGTACTGCGCCTCCGGCGGCCGATCTGCCCTGGCGGGCAAGGCGCTGCAGGATCTCGGCTACACCGACGTCCGCAACCTCGGCGCCTTCAAGGACTGGGCCGAAGGTGGTGGAGCGGTGGAGGCGGTTCCGGAGAAGGGGTGAGGACGTCGTTACCAAGAGAGCGCGTTACCTCTCCCGCCCGGCGGGAGAGGTCGGACGTCCGAAGGACGGCCGGGTGAGGGCTGGCCCAGGCCCCGACAAAGGCCCCTCACCTGGAGCCGCTTCGCGTCTCCGACCTCTCCCGCAAGCGGGAGAGGCAACGCGAACTATGCTCAAGAGGTGTGTCTCGTCCCCTCACCCCTCCGGCGCAAACTCCTCGTCCAGGAAGTCCCCGACCGCCCGGAACGCCTGCAGGCGGTTTTTTTCCATCAGCACCATGTGGGTGCCTTCGCCGATCTCGACCCAGCGGCGGTAGGGCGCGCCGGTGAGGCGGGTGAAGTAGTCCTGCGCCACCGGAAGCGGCACGTCGAGGTCCCATTCGGCGTGGACCAGCAGCACCGGGACGGTGATGGCGCCCGGGTCGTAGAACGGCCGCCCGACGCTCCAGTATTCGCGCGTGTCGAGGATCGGGCCGGTGCCGGCGCGCATGGTCGGTGGCGTCTCCGCCCGGCCCTGCGGATCAGTGGCCAGCGCCGCCTCGGCCCAGGTCTCGAACCAGCCGGCGGGGATCAGGCCCTCGCGCTTGCTCTCCGGCGCCCCTTCCAGCCAGCGCGCTTTGCCCTGCAGCACCGGGATCCGTCGATACGCGCCGAGCGTCCCGCCGGGGTCGATCCGGGCCTGGCCCGGGTTCAGCCATTGCGGCGCCACCAGCGCCAGCTTCGCCACCTTCGCATTGTTGCGGCTGGTCCAGGCGCCGGCGACCGAGCCGCCCCAGGACATGGCGACGATGTTGGTCCGCGCCAGGCGGCGCCGCCGCAGCACGAAATCGACCGCGGCCGAGAAGTCGCGCCCCCCGGTCTCGGTCCGGCCGAGCGGCGGGTTCTCCTCCGGCGGCCGATCCATCTCCGGCGGCTTGGTCGAGCCGCCGGTGCCGCGGACGTCGACGGCATGGACGTCGTAGCCGCGGCAGGCCAGCCAGTCCATGAAGGAAAAGCCGCCGACCGGCACGTCGAACAGCACGCCGGAGGAATAGGTGGCGCCGTGCATCAGCACGATGCTGCGCTCCGGCGCGAACTCCCGCATCCCGGCCGGGCGCTTGTTGCGGATGTGCAGGTCGATGCCCGGCGTGTCGCTGGGGATCATCAGGTCCTCGACCGCGATCTCGGCGGCCGGCGCGCCAGAAGGTATGGTCATGATCTTGGATCCGGTCACGCGAAGGTCCATTCGAAGCGATCGCCGCGGCGGGTGATGCGGCCGGCCGAGCTTTCGGGGAAATGGCCGGGCAGGACGAGGGCGCCGCTCTCGGCCGCATGCTCCAGCAGCCAGCGGCGGGAGGCGCGCGCCGGTTCCGGGAACTCGCAGTAGCGGGAGTTCCAGCCGGGCTCGTAGACCTGCAGCGGGTGGTGCATGACGTCGCCGGCGAACAGCGCCTCCTCGCCACGCGAGCGCAGGCGGATCACGGCGTGGTCGATGCTGTGCCCCGGGGCCGGGTGGAAGGAGATGCCGTCCAGCACCTCGCCGCCGTCGACTGTGACCAGATCGGCCAGCCCGGCCTCGAGCACCGGCCGGACACTGTCCTGATAGACTCCGTCGAGCGGCGGATGGTGGGGTGCGCCGAGCGCCGGGTCGGGGCGGAAGCCGCCGCTCGCCGGGTCCGACAGGCTCTCGCCGTAGCGCTGCTCGACCGCCGAGAAATGGTGCCGGGCGTTCGGGAAAGTCGGCACCCAGCGCCCGTCGACCAGCCGGGTGTTCCAGCCGACATGGTCGGCATGGACATGGGTGAGCAGGACGTGGTCGACATCCTCCGGTCGAACCCCGGCCGCCGCCAGGCGCTGCAGGTAGGGCACGTCGAGCCGGTGCATGATCGGGACCGCCGGCCGCTCCTTGCCGTTGCCGGTGGCGGTGTCGATCAGGATGGTGTGATGCGGCGTACGCACCAGCCAGCTGTGGATGCCGAGGCTGATCGCCCCGGTCTCGGGATCGAGCGCCCCGGCCGGCAGCCGGCCGCGGTGCCGGTCGGCGGCCTCCGCGTCGATCTCGGGGTAGAGCTCGGCCGGCGAGCCATGGGCCAGCGGGATCTCGTCGATCCGCGTGATGGTGGCGTCGCCGATGCGAAAGCTTGGGGAGCCCATTGGGCCGTCTCCGCTGTGGGCGCGCCGCTTGACGGCGCCGGCCCAACACGTATGGTCCACAGGGTCAGCAATCAAATCGATCCGCCTCATGGGCTCCATCGATCATTTCGATCTTCGCTCTTTCGACCTGAACCTGCTGGTCGCCTTCGACGCGTTGATGGAGGAGCGGACGGTCACCCGCGCCGCCACCCGGCTGAAGGTGCAGCAGCCGGCGATGAGCCACAGCCTGTCGACCTTACGGGTGTTGCTGCAGGACGAGCTGTTCGTGCGCGTCGGCCAGGCGATGCAGCCGACCGCCAAGGCCCGCGCTTTGGCGCCACGGATCCGCCAGGCCCTGCAGCAGATGCAGGAGGTGCTGCGCGCCGAGGACGGCTTCGACCCCGAGACCCAGGACCGCATCTTCCGCCTGGGCTTCTCCAGCGAGCTGGAGTTGCTGCTGATGCCGGACCTGACGGCGGAGCTGCGCCGCTGCGCCCCCGGCATCCGGGTGATCGGGCGCCCGGTGTTCCGGGAGGAGGTGCACCGGCTGTTGGATGACGGCGAGATCGACCTGGCGGTGGGCTGCTTCGATCACGGTGCCACCCGGCACCGTGGCATCGAGCTGTACCACCAGGCGCTGGCCTGCTGCTTCAACCGCGATCTGCTGCCGCTGGAGCCGCCGGTCGACCTCGACACCTATCTGTCGACCGGCCACGCGCTGGTGACGCTCAACAATCTGCTGCAGGGCTGCCTGGACGAGGCGCTGGGCCGGGTCGGCGCCAGCCTGAACGTGGTGATGGCGTCGGCGGAATTCATGACGGTGCTGGCGACCGCGGCCGAGGCGCCGGTACTGGCCACCCTGCCGGCCCGCACGGCCCGGCGCTATGGCCCGCGCTTCGGGCTGACGCTGAGCCCGCTGCCGCTGCCCCTGGAGCTGCGGCTGCCGGCGGTGGCGATGGTGTGGTCGGCCCAGACCGACCGCGACCCCGGCGCCGCCTGGCTGCGCGACCGGGTGGTCCCGATCCTGCGCCGCCAGTCGAACTAGGGTCGGGTCAGTTCACGCCCTGGACCGAGCGCAGGGCGAAGTCGCCGCCGAAATTGACCAGCATCACGCCGTTCCAGCCGTCGCGGAACCCGTTGTCGCTGGCTTCGATGATGGTCTTGCCGTCGAGGGCCACCACCATCCGGCCGGCGGCGTCGCGGGTCCAGGTCAGGCGGGTGCGGTCGCCGCGGCGCAGCGGCGCGGTGTTGGTGGTCTGCGCCACCTGGGTGATGCCCGAGCGGCCGGCCCGGTAGAGCGCGAAGACCGGGCTGTTGGCCGGCAGATAGACCAGCCGGTAGCCCGAATCCTTCGACGCGCCCTGGAAGACCCGGATCTCGAACTGGCCCTGGTTGGCGACGTCGGTCAGCTCGAATTCGAGCCCGAAATTATTCTTCAGCGTCTGCTGCAGCGAGATCGCCGCGACCCCGCCCTGCTGCCCGTTGGCCGCCTTGGTGTCGCTGTGCAGACCGCTCTTGTCGACCGTCCAGGTACCCTGCAGCGAGGTCCAGGCCGGGTTGGCGGTGTAATTGCCATCGCTGAAATCGTCGCTGAACACGCGGGTGCCCGCCAGCGAAGCCGGCTGCGCTGGCGCGGGGGCCGGGGCCGGAGCGGGCGCCGCGACCGGCGGCTGCGCCGGCGCTTCCGGCGGCTGGGCCGGGACCGGCGCGGTGGAGGCCGGCGGGGCGATGGTGGCCGAGTAGCGCTGCGCCAGCCCCTTCAGGTCGGCGATGAAGTCGGGGCTGGCCGCCTTGTCCCGTTCGGCCTGGTTGACCATCCGCGACAGGTCGTCGAGCAGCGCCTTGGTCTGGTCCTGCTGCGCCGGCTGCCAGGGGGCATAGCGCTGTGTGGTCTGGGCCAGCGCCGTGGTGGACAGCAGGGCGGCGGCGAGGACGGGCAGAAGGGCTCGGACGGGTTTCATCGACGGGGCTCCGCTTCCAGGTCGCGACGGCACATGCCGTTCTGACGCGCCGGACCGCCGGGCTCAAGCCCTTCCGGTCGGCGCCCCGGAAAAACCCCCGGCCGGCCTTGCGGTTCCGCTCCGGCGCAACGGTCGCAACATTCCGAACGCGGCGGCGGCCCGATGCGACGATTCGCGAAAGAACGGCCGTGACAAAGCTCGCATCCCAGCTTATATGCAGGACATGAACTCCGTCCGCGCAACCTATTTTTGGTACTTTAGCTTCCCGCTGCCAGCGGCGGAGCGAGGGTGCGCGTGATCTGAAGTTCGATCCACAGCCGACCCGAGAGCCGCCAGATCCCCTGGCGGCTTTTTTGTTGCCGCCGGCGGGGTGAACCCCAGGAGCCCCAAGCCGTGTTGAAGACCACCGACGACCTGCGCATCCGCGAGATCAAGGAGCTGAGCACACCCGCCGAGGTGATGCAGGAGTTCCCTCGCGACGCCGTAGCCACCCGCACCGTGACCGACGCCCGCCGCGCCCTGCACGGCATCCTGCACGGCACCGACGACCGCCTGGCGGTGGTGATCGGCCCGTGCTCGATCCACGACCCCGCGGCGGCGCTGGACTATGCCCGCCGGCTGCAGCCGCTGCGCCAGCGCCTGGGCGGTGAGCTCGAGATCATCATGCGGGTCTATTTCGAGAAGCCGCGCACCACGGTGGGCTGGAAGGGGCTGATCAACGACCCCGACCTGGACGGCAGCTTCCAGATCGACAAGGGGCTGCGGCGGGCGCGCAGCCTGCTGCTGGAGGTCAACCGGCTGGGCCTGCCGGCGGCCTGCGAGTTCCTGGACATGACCACGCCGCAATACATCGCCGACCTGGTCGGCTGGGGCGCGATCGGCGCCCGCACCACCGAGAGCCAGATCCATCGCGAGATGGCGTCCGGCCTGTCCTGCCCGGTCGGCTTCAAGAACGGCACCGACGGCAATGTAAAGATCGCGGTCGACGCCGTGTCCTCCGCCTCGCAGCCGCATCATTTCATGGCGGTGACCAAGACCGGCCGGTCGGCCATCGCCTCGACCGCCGGCAATGACGACGCGCACATCATCCTGCGCGGCGGCAAGGCGCCGAACTACGACGCCGCCAGCGTCGAGGCCGCTTGCGCCGAGCTGGCCCGCGCCGGGCTGCGGCCGGCGGTGATGATCGACGCCAGCCACGCCAACAGCAGCAAGAAGCCGGAGAACCAGCCGAAGGTGGTCGACGACGTGGCGCGCCAGATCGAGGCGGGCGACGGCCGCATCGTCGGCCTGATGGTCGAGAGCCATCTGGTCGCCGGGCGGCAGGAGCTGGTGCCTGGCCGGCCGCTGGTCTACGGGCAGAGCATCACCGACGGCTGCATCGGCTGGGACGATTCGGTCGCGGTGCTGGAGCGTCTGGCCGCTTCGGTCGCAGCGCGGCGGACTGTAACACCACGGACGTTGACGGCGACCGCCTGAGTCGGGATCATCTCTCCATGCCCCGCTTCTTCCGAGCTACCACCAGCAGCAAACGACGTCGCCCTGCGGCGCCCGCGGCGCTGAGCGCCGCCACTAGACGTGGTCGCCCTCGGGCGACCGGGGCGCTGCGGTGCGCCGGGCGAGGCGGGGGAGCCGCCGGGACCTGTCCCGGCTGAACCCAACCGGATCCCGACCACCGCAACCCGCCGTCCCCGACCGGCGGGTTTTTTCTTGCCGGCCGCCCTGCCCCCCGAAGGAACGCAGATCATGAGCCAGCCCGCCCTCGCCCCGCAGGCCCAGCAGCCGATGATCGAGCCCCGGATCCGCCGGGCCATCGCCGGCGACGCCGATGCCGTCCGGGCGCTGACCCGCGCCGCCTATGCCAAATGGGTGCCGGTGATCGGCCGCGAACCGAAGCCGATGACCGCCGATTACGACCAGGCCGTGCGCGAGCACCGGATCGACCTGCTGCTCGAAGGCGACGACCTGGTGGCGCTGATCGAGATCATCGACCGCGGCGACCACCTGCTGATCAAGAACCTGGCGGTGGCGCCCGATGCCCAGCGCCGCGGCCACGGCCGGCGCCTGCTGGCCCATGCCGAGGCGCTGGCGGCCGAGCTGGGGCGGCCGCTGCTGCGGCTGTACACCAATCCGCGCTTCGCCGGGAATGTCGACCTCTATGCCCGCGCCGGCTTCGCCGTGGACCGGGAGGAGCCGTTCCTGGAAGGCACCACCGTCTATATGAGCAAGCCGGTGCCGCTGGACCGGCCCGGTTTGTCCGGGTGAGAAATGCAAGGTCCCAGCCTGGTCCCCGATGAAAAATACGAGGACGATGAAATGCCTGTCATGGAACCAGACTGGGACTTAAATCTTATAATCGATTACCTGTAAGTGCAAGACGAAAGCTTTTGTCCTACTTAAACGTGCAACCAAAGAGCACAACGTACAGGCGATCGGCCGAATGGCCAGCCGCCGTCAATCCGGCCGCGCCATATAGGCGGCAAATTCGTCCTTGTGGTCGCGATGCCAACGCGACAGCGCCGGGCGGTTGCGGATGATGTCCTCAGCCGCCCAGCGGATGCGCTTCTCGTCCGTCGCCCGGGTGACATCGTTGTCGGGGCAGAGGATGTAGAAGTCGCCGCGGCCGAGGCTGTCGAGCATGAACTCCACCACCTGCTCCGCGCTCCAGGCCGCCGCCGGCTTCTCGGTGGCGCCGCGGGCGGTGATGCCGGTGAAGGTGTAGCCGGGGATCAGCAGATGGGCGGTGATGCGGCAGCCCTCGGTCTCGCGCAGCGCATGCGCCAGCCCCTCGGTCAGCGCCTTCACCCCGGCCTTCGAGACGTTGTAGGCGGTGTCGCCCGGCGGGGTGGTGATGCCCTGCTTCGAGCCGGTGTTGACGATCAGCCCGTCGCCGCCCTGGCCGATCATCGCCGGGGCGAAGATCTGCACGCCGTGGATCACGCCATAGAGGTTGACGTCGAGCACCCGGCGCCAACGGTCGTAATTCTCCCACGGGCCGCCGCCATTGCCGATGCCGGCATTGTTCATCAGCACCGCGACCTCGCCGAAGCGGCCATAGGCCTCGTCGCGCAGCCGCTCGACCTCCTCCGGCTGGGATACGTCGGTGGGCACGGCCAGCACATCGGGAGCGCCGCCGGCGGCGAGCTCCGTCACCTCGCGGAAGGCATGGTCGAGCGCCTCGCCGGGCAGGTCGGCGAGCACGACCTTGAGGCCGATCGAAGCGAAGCGCCTGGCAGCGGCAAGGCCGATGCCGCCGGCGGCGCCGGTGACGACAGCGACGCGGCCGGCCCGGATCGCGGGATGGGTGGACATGACGAGCTCCTCGGAGATAACCGGGGCCGGATGGGCGGCCTCTCGTGTGATCTGGGTCGGCGTGCCTGGCCGGCAAGCCTAGTCCCGGACGCCCTCACGGATGGCTTCGTGGTGGCGGATCACCTCGGCGACGATGAAGGCCAGGAACTTCTCGGCGAAATCGGGGTCGAGATGCGACTCCTCGGCCAGCCGGCGCAGCCGCGCGATCTGCGCCGTCTCGCGGCCCGGATCGGCCGGCGGCAGGCCGACCGTCGCCTTCAGGCGCCCGACCTTCTGGGTGCATTTGAAGCGCTCGGCCAGCAGATGCACGAGGGCCGCGTCGATGTTGTCGATGCTGCTGCGCAGTTCCGCCAGCTCGGGCGGGATGGCGGGCTTCGGGGCTTGCTGGTCCATCGGGTCACCTGGGTCGGAAAGGCCCGACCATAGAGCAGCCATCCGGCTCCCGCCAAGCCGGCAGGCTGCGGCAAAGCGGCGGATTCCGCTTGCGCGAGGCGTCGCGGTCGGGGAGAGAGGCCGGATGCCCGTCTCTCCCGCCCCCGTGCCGCTGGACCGCACCGCCTTCGCCGCGGATGTGGTGGCCGTCGCCCGCGCCCTGATCGGCACCGTGCTTCTGGTGGACGGCGTCGGCGGCGTGGTGGTCGAGACCGAGGCCTATGATCGCAACGACCCGGCGTCGCACGCCTTCGCCGGGCCGACCCCACGCAACGCCCCGATGTTCGGGCCGGTCGGCCACGCCTATGTCTACCGGTCCTACGGTCTGCACTGGTGCCTGAACCTGGTGTGCGACGCCGGCCAGCCGGGCAGCGCCGTGCTGATCCGGGCGATCGCGCCGACCGAGGGGATCGAGATCATGCGGATGCGGCGCGGGCTGGAGCCGCTGCGCCTGCTGTGCGCCGGCCCCGGCCGGCTGGCGCAGGCGCTGGCCGTCACCGGGGCGATGACCGGGCTGCCGCTGGACGAGCAGCCCTTCCGGCTGCTGCCGCGGACCGAGGCGGAGCCGGCGATCGCGGTCGGGCCACGCATCGGCCTGACCCGCGGCATCGACACACCCTGGCGCTTCGGCCTGGCCGGATCGCCTTTCCTCAGCCGGCCGTTTCGCTGAGAGTCCGGGGCAGGACCCGCCTGCCCCGGAACGATCTCTCAGAAGTTGAAGTCGAGGTGGCCGAACAGGCCGCCGAGCACGCTGCCCAGCGCATCGCCGACGCCGTCACCGATGTGGCCGACCGCGTCGCCGACGCCCGCGACGACGTCGCCGACCGCTGCATGCGTGCCGTCGAGCACCGAACCGACGGCCGAGGTGGCGCCGCCGACCACGTCGCCCAGCGCGTCGCCGACGACCGCGCCGACCTCGGTCACCACGCCGCCGACGATCTCGCCGGTCTCGTCCACCGCCGTGCCGACCGTGCTGCCGACGCCGGCGACTGCGCCGCCCACCACGTCGCCGACATCGTGCAGCACGCTGCCGAGAAGGCCGGTCAGATCAAGAATGCCGCTCATGGACGTCTCCTGTGTGAAGGAAGGACTTCTGATTGCCGCCGCCGAAGTCCGGGCTTCGCAAAGCCAACCGGAACCGGGAGAGATTCTCTTTCGATGGCAGAAAGAATCCATCGAATTAAATCCCATCCATCTCGGTGATGGATCGGCTGATTGCAGAAATCAGCCGATAGAAATCATTCCTATCACTCAGATTACGCAAGTGTACCTGCTATGTTATGCAGATTGACTGCAGATTTTGGTGACCGAATCGGCACACTCTGGCGGCAGGACGTGGTTTCGTGCCGCGCCGGGACGGCGGCAGCCGATCGCAATCCCCGCGACGGCTTGACGCAGGCCGACGCTGCCCCATACCGCCTTATGCGATTCTTCTTTGCGATATCAGGCGAATAGAAATACCATGGTCGAAACCGCCATGACTTAACGTGGCCCAGCAAAATCCAATAATAATGAATAAAATTTCAGGGAAAGGGGATCCCAGTAAAAAGTACGAGGCGGACGAGGGGCAAATGGATCAAATTTTCCAGAATTTCATCTCACATCTCCCGACCAGCGGCCGGAAGGCGATCGGAGAGCTGTTGGAACAGACGATCCGGGGATATGGGCTGAAACACTTTGCCTATGTCAGCTTCCCGTCGGGGGAAGACGACATGCCGCTGATGCTGACGACCTATCCCGAGGATTGGGTCGAGCGCTACGGCGAGAATCGCTACGACCGGATCGACCCGGTGATCGCGCGCGCGGTCGGCACCATGCTGCCCTTCAGCTGGACGATCGAGGCGCTGAAATCGCCGCGGCAGCCGATCACGCGGCGGCTGAGATGCTTTCTGGATGAGGCGGCGGAGGCCGGCATCCGGCGCGGCGTGACCATCCCGATCCACGACCGGCAGGGCCGTGCGTCCAGCCTGACCCTGGCCGAGTTCGGCATGGAGCCCGACTTCCAGCGCTGCATCGACCAGAATCAGCATGCGCTGCACCTGGTCGCGCTGCATCTGCACGCCCGGCTGCGCCAGGATGAGCGGCCCGAGCCGGAGACCCGGCCGGCGCTGACGCCGCGCGAGATCGATTGCCTGCAATGGGCGGCCAAGGGCAAGAGTGCGTCGGATATCGCCGAGATCATGCGCATCAGCCGCCGCACGGTGGTGTTCCACACCGAGAATGCCAAGCAGAAATTCGGTGTCGCAACACTGTCACAAGCGATCGCCAGAGGGATGATGCATGACATCATCATCTGTGCCTGAACAAAACCTGTAAACCTATACAGCTCACGACAGCTTTCGATTCACACCAAGCTTCGCGCGGTTAGGACTCATTGAGCTGTGATGCCGGTCCCGCGCATGCCCGTCATGCGCTGGACTGGCCCGGCGGAGCGAGGCGGCGTGGGGATCGCGATCGTTACCGAAGGCACCGGCTGCGGCACTGCCGCCGGGCCTCGAAGGATTTCAATTCGAGTTCTTGCGTCATTCTGCGCCGGCCGCGCCGCCGCGCCTGGGCATCGGGGAGCCTGGATATGACCAGCGTTTTCGACAATCCGGAAGGCCGTTTCCACGTCCTGGTCAACGACGAGGGGCAGCATTCGCTGTGGCCGGCCTTCATCCCGGTCCCGGCCGGCTGGACCGCGGTGCTGCGCGACGCCGCCCGCCCGTCCTGCCAGGACCACATCGACAGCCATTGGACCGATCTGCGGCCGGCATTGCTGGCCGGTCGGTGACCACCGCCTGCGGACGGCCTCCTTTTATTCTGCGAGCGAGTTGAGCCATGGACAGCATCGATTTCGGCAGCGCCGCGCTGCCCCTGACGACCGCCCAGACCGGCATGTGGCTGGCGCAGAAGTTCATGCCCGAGATCGAGTTCAACCTCGCCGAGGCGATCGAGATCCACGGCCCGCTCGATGCCGGCCTGATGCAGGCGGCGCTGCGGCAGCTGACGCGGGAGGCCGAGGCACTGCGAATCCGCTTCATCGAGGAGGACGACGGCCCGCGGCAGGTGGTCCGGCACGAATATGAAGGCGACATCCCCTTCGTCGACTTCAGCGCCGAGCCGGACCCGCGGGACGCTGCCGCCCGCTGGATGCACGCGGACTACGCCCGGCCGCTCGACCCGCTGACCGACGAGCTGTGGTTCTCCGCCGTGCTGAAGATCGCGGACGACTCCTTCATCTGGTACCACCGCGTCCACCACCTGCTGATGGACGGCCTGTCCGGCGGGCTGTGCACCCGCCGCGTCGCGGAGCTGTATACCGCCCTGGTCGAGGACCGGCCGCCGAGCGACGCCACCGCGTTCGGCAGCCTGTCGGAGATCCTGGACGAAGAGGCCGGCTATCGCGCTTCCGGGCGTTTCCTCCGCGACCGCGACTACTGGATGGAGCGCTTCGCCGATACGCCGCCGCCGATCACGCTATCCCATCGCAGGCTCGCGACCGGCGAGCTGCTGCGCGACCGGTCCTTCATGGAGCCGGGCCTGGTGGCGTCGCTGCGCGCCCTGGCACAGTCCACCGGCGCCAGCCTGCCGCAGATCCTGATCGCCCTGACCAACACCTATCTCTACCGCATGACCGGGGCCGAGGACCTGATCGTCGGCCTCACCGTCACCGCGCGCGCCAATGCCCGGATGCGGCGCACCCCGGCGATGCTGGCCAACGCCGTGCCGCTGCGGCTGCGGATGGATCCGGCGCTGACCATGCAGGACGTGATCCGCCAGGTCGGCACCGAGGTCCGCCAGTGCCTGCGGCACCAGCAGTACCGCTACGAGGACATGCGGCGCGACCTGAACCTGCTGCCCAACAACCAGCAGCTGTTCACCATGCTGGTCAACATCGAGCCCTTCGACTACGACCTGCGCTTCGGCGGCCTGCCGATGACGCCGCAGAACCTGTCGAACGGGTCGACCAACAATCTCGGCGTGTTCATCTACGACCGCGGCGACGACAAGGGCCTGTGCATCGACCTGGACGCCAATTCGGCGCTGTACACGGCCGAGGAGCTGGCCGGCCACCGCGAGCGGCTGCTGCGCCTGGTCCGTGCGGTCGTCGCCGATCCCGGCCAGCCGATCAGCGGGATCGACATCCTCGACCCGGAGGAGCGGCACGAGATCCTGGTGGATTGGAACCGGACCGACCGGGCCGTGGCGCCGGACACGCTGACCGCGCTGCTCGACGCCCAGGCCCGGACGTCGCCGGACGCGACCGCCCTCGTCTTCGAACAGCACGAGCTGAGCTATGCCGAGCTCGACGCCCGCGCCAACCGGCTGGCCCGGCTGCTGGCCGCGCGCGGCGCCGGGCCGGAGCGGATCGTCGCCGTGGCGCTGCCGCGGTCGGTCGAGCTGGTCGTCAGCCTGCTCGCGATCCTGAAGACCGGCGCCGCCTATCTGCCGATCGATCCCGACTATCCGCTGGACCGCATCGCCTACATGCTCGGCGACGCCCGGCCGGTGACGGTGGTGACCAACCGGGACTTCGCCTGGGTGGTGCCGGACGATGCCGGCCGCCTGGCTCTCGATGCGGCGGAGGTGGCTGCCGGGCTGGCCGCGGCCGACCCGTCCGGCTTCGAGGCCGGCGCGTTGCTGCCGGTGCACCCTGCCTATGTGATCTACACTTCGGGCTCGACCGGCCGGCCGAAGGGCGTGGCCGTGTCGCATGGCGCCATCGTCAACCGGCTGCGCTGGATGCAGGCCGAATACGGCCTGACGGCCGACGACCGGGTGCTGCAGAAGACGCCGTCCAGCTTCGACGTCTCGGTCTGGGAGTTCTTCTGGCCGCTGCTCCAGGGCGCCGCCCTGGTGGTGGCCCGGCCCGGCGGGCACCGCGACCCGGCCTATTTGGCCCGGCTGATCCGCGACGAGCGGATCACCACCCTGCACTTCGTCCCCTCGATGCTGCGCGCCTTCCTGCAGGAGCCGGAGGTCGCCGGCTGCACCGGGCTGCGGCGCGTCTTCTGCAGCGGCGAGGCCCTGCCCGAAGACCTGCAGATCCAGTTCCATGCCACGCTGCCGGTGCCGCTGCACAACCTGTACGGCCCGACCGAGGCTGCGGTCGACGTGACCTATTGGGAGTGCCGCCGTGACGCCGAGCCCGGGCCTGTGCCGCTGGGGCGGCCGATCTGGAACACCCAGCTCTACGTGCTCGACCCCGGGCTGCAGCCGGTCCCGGCCGGCGTCAACGGCGAGCTGTACCTGGCCGGGGCCAACCTCGCCCGCGGCTACATCAACCGGTCGATGCTGACGGCCGAACGCTTCGTCGCCAACCCTTATGGCCCGCCCGGCAGCCGGATGTACCGCACCGGCGACCTGGCGCGCTGGCGGCCGGACGGCACTCTCGACTTCCTCGGCCGCATCGACCATCAGGTCAAGCTGCGCGGCTTCCGCATCGAGCTGGGCGAGATCGAGGCGGCGCTGATCCACAGCGATGCCGTGGCCCAGGCGGCGGTGGTCGCCCGCGAGGACCGGCCGGGCGACCCGTATCTGGCCGCCTACGTGGTGCTGGAGACCGACGCGGCACTGGAGCCGACGGCGCTGCGGCACGATCTGGCGCTGCGGCTGCCCGACTACATGGTGCCGACCACCTTCACCGCGCTGGACGCCCTGCCGCTGACCCCGAGCGGCAAGCTGGACCGCAAGGCGCTGCCGGCACCGGAGCGGCAATCCTCCGCCGGCTACGTCGCGCCGCGGACGCCGACCGAGGCGACCCTGGCGGCGATCTGGGCCGAGACCTTCGGGCTGGAGCGCGTCGGCGTCGAGGACAACTTCTTCGAGCTCGGCGGCCATTCCATGCTGGTGGCGCAGCTGATCGGCCGGGTGAAGGCCGTCTTCGCCGTCGACCTGCCGCTGGCCATGGTGTTCGAGGTCTCGACCATCGCCGGCCTGGCCGGCAAGGTCGACCAGGCCCTCGGCGACGGCCTCGCCGCCACCGCGCTCGACCTCGCCGCCGATGCCCGCCTCGACGACAACATCCAGCCGCAGGCGGCGCTGCCGCCGGTCGAGTTCGAGCAGGCGTTCCTGACCGGCGCCACCGGCTTCGTTGGCAGCCAGATCCTGGCCACGCTGCTGCGCGACACCGACGCCCGCATTGTCTGCCTGGTGCGGGCGATGAGCCGGGGCGCGGCCCGGACCCGGCTGCGCCGGACCCTGGCGGAGCGCGGCCTGTCCGAGCTGTGGGACGACCGCCGCATCGAGATCCTGATGGGCGATATGGGCGAGCCGGATCTCGGCCTCGAGGAGCACGCCATCGCCATCATCCGCGACGAGTGCGACGCCATCTTCCATTGCGGCGCGATGATCGACTTCCTGCAGGGCTATGCCGCCCTCAAGGGCCCCAATGTCGACGCGGTGCGGACGCTGATCAACTGGACCGCGACCGGCCGGCCGAAGGCCCTGCACTACGTCTCGACCCAGTCGGTGATCGACCCGGCCAGCGGCCCGGTGGTGATCACCGAGGCGTCGGGGCTGGAGAGCTGGCGTGGGCTGGTCGGCGGCTACAGCCAGAGCAAATGGGTCGGCGACACGCTGGTGCGGCAGGCCCAGGCGCGCGGCCTGCCGGTGGCGGTGTACCGGCTGGGCACCGTCACCGGCGACCGCCTCTCCGGGCTGTGCAACGACCGCGACATGATCTGGCGGGTGGTGCGGGCCTCGGCCGGCCTCGGCGCCGTCCCCGACATCCACCTGCCGATGACCCCGGCCGACGATATCGCCGACGCAATGCTGCGGCTGGCGCGCAGCGACAAGCCCTGGGGCGGCGTCTACCACCTGGTCAGCCAGGGCACCGTCCATCTGCGCGACATGGTGCCGATCCTCCGGCGGATGGGGCTGCAGATCGAGCTGCTGCCGCTGGCGCCCTGGCTGGAGCAGGCGCAGTTGAACCGGCTTGACAGCCGCGACCACGACCTCGCCACCGTGCTGTCGATCTTCGGCGAATACGACACGTCGCTGGCCCTGCCGAGCCTGTCCTTCGACGCCACCCATGCGCGGCTGGCCGAGGTCGGCGGCACCATCCCGCCGGTCGGGCTGGAGCTGATCGAGCGCTACCTGCGCAGCCTGAAGATCGTGGACGCGGTCGAGCCGGCCGAAGCCTGGGCGCCGGAGCCGACCCCCGTCGCCGCCGAGTGACCTGCAGCAAGGCCGGGCGGCACCAGCGCCGCCCGGCGTAAGGATCGATCCGATATGGCCCGCTTCATCGTCGCCGCCACCGCCCTGCCGGGCCACGTCTCGCCGCTTCTCGGGATCGCGCATCATCTGGTCGGCCTCGGCCACGAGGTCGTCATGCACACTGCCAGCCCGTTCCGGGAGAAGGCGGAGGCGACCGGGGCACGCTTCGTCCCGTTCCGCAGCGAGATCGATCTCGATTACCGCCGGGTCGACGAGCACTTCCCGGACTACCGCGAGGCGAAGCCGGGCCCGGAGAAGATGATGGTCGGGCTGAAGCACTTCGTCTGCGACGCGATGCTGGGCCAGAAGGCCGGGCTGGAGGAGATCCTGAGCGGCTTCCGGGCCGACGCCATCCTGGGCGACACGGTCTTCGCCGGCGCCGTGCCGATGCTGCTGGGCCCGCGCGAGGCCCGGCCGGCGGTGGTCACGCTCGGCATCACCGCGCTGGCCGCCACCAGCGTCGACACCGCCTTCTTCGGCTCGGGGCTGCCGCCCTCCTCGACCCCGGAGGGCCGGGCGCGCAACATCGCCATGCACCGGACCATGCAGTCCCTGTGCGCCGGCATGCAGCAGGGGTTCGACGACACGCTGGCGTCGATCGGCTGCCCGCCGCTGCCGGACTTCATCTTCGACAGCTTCATCACCCTGCCCGACCACTACCTGCAGCTCACCGGCGAGTCCTTCGAATATCCGCGCAGCGACCTGCCGGAGACGGTGCGCTTCGTCGGCCCCCTGCTGTCGCCGCCGACCAAGGCCTTCCGGGCGCCCGGCTGGTGGGGCGAGCTGGATGGCGGCCGGCCGGTGGTGCTGGCCACCCAGGGCACTCTGGCGAACGAGGATTTCGGCCAGCTGATCGGCCCGGCCCTGACCGGGCTTGCGGGCGAGGACGCGCTGGTCATCGCCACCACCGGCGGCCCGCCGGTCGAGGCGATTCCGGTGCCGATCCCGGCAAATGCCCGCGCCGAGCGCTTCGTGCCCTATGATCGGCTGTTGCCCAAGGTCGATGTGCTGGTCACCAATGGCGGTTATGGCTCGGTCAACTACGCCCTCAGCCTCGGCGTCCCGATCGTGGTGGCGGGGGATACCGAGGAAAAGCCGGAGATCGCGGCCCGAGTCGCCTGGAGCGGGGCCGGGATCAATCTCGGCACCGGCCAGCCGCGGCCGGAGCAGATCCGCGACGCGGTGCGCGCCGTGCTGTCAGACCCGCGCTACCGGCGCCGGGCCCAGGCGCTGCAGGCCGATTTCGCGCGCCACGACGCCCGCCGGGAAATCGCCGCAATCCTGGAGGATCTGGTCCCCCGTCAAGAGCGCCGCAAATCGGCCTGAGCGGGAGATCCGGTGATGACTATTCTTCGCTCCCGCCGCCTCGGCCTCCTGGCTCTGGCGGTCATCGGCCTTTCGGTGGTGGCCGGCGGCTGGCGCATCCTGGCCTCCGACCGCGCCGGACAGCCGGGCGATCCCGCCGCCCCGGCCCCGGTGACCACCATCGCCCGGGCCGAGCGGCACGAGGTGGTCGACACCCTGGCCGTGACCGGCACGCTGGTGGCGCGCGAGGAGGTGCTGGTCGGGGCCGAGGTCGACGGGCTGCGCATCGTCACCATCGACGCCGATGTCGGCGACCGGGTCGGCGCCGGCCAGGTGCTGGCCCGGCTGGACCACGCCCAGCTCGACACCCAGCTGGCCCAGAGCGAGGCCAGTATCGCCAAGGCCGAGGCCGCGATCCAGCAGGCCCAGGCCTCGATCGCCGAAACCCAGGCCTCGGCCCTCCAGTCCCAGGCCTCGCTGGAGCGGACCCAGACGCTGCGCGGCAACGGCAACGCCTCGGCCGAGCAGCTGCTGGCGCGGCAGACCGAGGTCAAGGTCGCCGAGGCCCGCATCGCCTCGGCCCAGGAGACTGCGCACTCCGCCGTGGCCGACAAGGCGCTGGCCCAGGCGCAGCGGGACGATGTCGCGCTGCGCATCGCCCGGGCCGAGATCAAGGCCCCGGTGGCGGGCGTGGTGTCGGAGCGGCAGGCCCGGATCGGCGCCGTAGTCGGCATGTCGAGCCAGCCGCTGTTCCGGCTGATCCGCGACGGTGAGGTCGAGTTCCGGGCCGAGGTGACCGAGACCGGCATGCCGCGCGTCGCCATCGGTCAGTCGGTCGAGCTGCAGCTGACCGGCTTCGACCGGCCGGTGCGCGGCACGGTGCGGCTGGTCGACCCGACGGTCGACGCCACCAGCCGGCTCGGCCGTGTCGCCGTCACCCTGCCGGCCCAGGCCGGGCTGCGGCCCGGCGTCTTCGCCCAGGGGTCGATCGAGACCGGCCGCCGGCCCGCCCTGACCGTGCCGCTGTCGGCGGTGTTCTTCAGCGCCGAGGGCGCCTATGTCCAGGCCGTCCGTGACGGCAACGTGGTCGACCGCCGGCCGGTCGAGACCGGCTTCGTCGGCGACGGCCGGGTCGAGATCCGCCGCGGGTTGGCCGAGGGCGAGGCGGTGGTGCTGCGCGCCGGCAGCTTCCTGCGCTCCGGCGACCGCATCGCCCCGGTGTCGCCGCCGGTCGCCGCCGCGACCCAAGCGGGCTGATCTCATGGCGCTGAACATCTCGGCCTGGTCGATCCGCAAGCCGATCCCGCCGCTGGTGCTGTTCGCGGTGCTGATCGTGATCGGGCTGGTCAGCTTCCGGTCGCTGCCGGTCACCCAGATGCCGAACATCGACGTGCCGGTGGTGACCGTCACCATCGCCCAGGCCGGCGCGGCGCCGAGCGAGCTGGAGACCCAGGTGGCCCGGCCGGTCGAGGACGCCATCGCCGGGCTGACCGGGGTCAAGCACGTCACCTCCGCCCTGTCTGACGGCGTCGCCGTCGCCATGGTCGAGTTCGTGCTGGAAACGCCGACCGACCGGGCGGTGAACGACGTGCGCGACGCCGTGGCCAAGATCCGCTCCACCCTGCCGCAGAGCATCGAGGAGCCGGTGATCCAGCGCATCGACGTCGCCGGGCTGCCGATCCTGACCTATGCCGCCTCGATCCCGGGCATGAGCGTCGACCAGCTGTCCTGGTTCGTCGACGACACGGTGGTGCGGGCGCTGCAGAGCGTGCCCGGCATCGCCCAGGTCAAGCGCATCGGCGGCGTCGACCGCGAGATCCGGGTCGACCTGCGACCGGACCGGCTGGCGGCGCTGGGCATCACCGCATCCGAGGTCAACGACCAGCTGCGCACCAGCAACATCGACCTGGCCGGCGGCCGCGGCACGGTGGGCATGCAGGAGCAGTCGATCCGCACCCTGGCCGGGGCGGCGACGGTGGAGGAGTTGGCGCAGCGCCGCATCGCCCTGCCCGGCGGGCGCCAGGCGCTGCTGCAGGACCTGGCCACCGTGACCGATGGCGGGGCCGAGCCGCGCAGCTTCGCCCGGGTCGACGGCAAGCCCGTCGTCGCCTTCAGCCTGTACCGGTCCAAGGGCTTCTCCGACGTCGTCGTCGGCGACGCCGCGGCGGCGCGGCTGCAGCAGTTGACGGTGGAGCACCCGGAGCTGTCGATCAGCGAAATCGACAACCTGGTGCGCTACACCCGCGCGGATTACGAGATGACCATGGAGACGCTGATCGAAGGCGCCATCCTGGCCGTCATCGTCGTCTTCCTGTTCCTGCGCGACATCCGGGCGACGATCATCTCGGCGCTGGCCATCCCGCTGTCGGTGCTGCCGACCTTCGCGGTGATGGAGGCGCTGGGCTTCTCGCTGAACTCGATCAGCCTGCTGGCGATCACGCTGGCCACCGGCATCCTGGTCGACGACGCCATCGTCGAGATCGAGAACATCGTCCGCCACATGCGCATGGGCAAGTCGGCCTACCGCGCCGCGATCCAGGCGGCGGACGAGATCGGCCTGGCCGTGGTCGCCACCACCATGACCATCGTCGCGGTGTTCCTGCCGGTCAGTTTCATGGGCGGCATCGCCGGCCAGTACTTCAAGCAGTTCGGCATCACCGTCGCCGTCGCCGTCACCTTCTCGCTCCTGGTGGCGCGGCTGGTGACGCCGCTGATGGCGGCCTATCTGATGCGCGACAAAGGCCATGAGGAGGAGCGCGACGGCCGCATAATGCGCGCCTATCTGCGGCTGCTGGACTGGTCGATCCGGCACCGCGGGCGGACCATCGCCGCCGGCCTCGGCATCTTCGTCGCCTCCGCCGCCCTGGCCAGCCTGTTCCCCACCGGCCTGCTGCCGAACAACGACATCTCCCGCTCCTCGCTCTCGATCGAGCTGCCGCCCGGATCGACCTTGGAGGACACCCAGGCCGTGGCCGACCGCCTGGCCACCCTGTTCCGGGCCCAGCCGGAGGTGAAGAGCGTCTATGCCGTGGTCGGCGGCGACGGCGCGAACCCGCTCGACGTCGCCGGCGGCGAGGTGCGCAAAGCGACCATCGTCGCGACCCTGGTACCGCGGGCCGGGCGCAGGCTGGACCAGAAGGCATGGGAGAGCGCGATGCGGCCGAAGGTCGCCGCCGAGCCCGACCTGCGCTTCAGCTTCAGCGCCGGCGGGGCGCGGGAATATACGCTCCTGCTCTCGGGCAATGATTCCGAGACGCTGGTGCAGGCGTCGCTCGACATCGAGCGCGAGATCCGCGAGCAGGTGCCGGTGCTGGCCAATGTCGTCTCCACCGCCGCGATCGACCGGCCGGAGATCCGCATCGTGCCGCGCCTGGCCGAGGCCGCGGCGCTGGGCGTGTCGGTGGCGCAGATCGCCGAGACGGTGCGGATCGCGACGCTGGGCGACATCTCGGCCAACCTGGCCAAGTTCTCCTCCGGCGACCGGCAGGTGCCGATCCGGGTGCAGATCGCCGAGATCGCCCGCGGCAAGCTGGCCACCTTCGAGACGCTGCGGGTGCCGACCGCGACCGGCGGCAAGGTGCCGCTGACCTCGGTCGCCCATATCGGCTTCGGCGAAGGCGCCACCACCATCGACCGCTACGACCGCCAGCGCCGCGTCTCGATCGAGGGCGACCTGGTGGGCAAGACGCCGCTGGGCGAGGCCATGACCGCGGTGCTGGCCCTGCCCTCCGTCCGCAACCTGCCGCCCGGCGTCAGCATCCGGCCCTTCGGCGACGCCGAGATCATGCAGGAGGTGTTCTCCGGCTTCACCCTGGCGATGGGCGCCGGGGTGCTGCTGGTGCTGGCCGTGCTGGTGCTGCTGTTCGCCGACATCGCCCAGCCGATCACCATCCTGGTGTCGCTGCCGCTGTCGATCGGCGGCGCCTTCCTGGCGCTGCTGGTGACCGGCTACCCGATCAGCCTGCCGGTGGTGATCGGCATCCTGATGCTGCTGGGCATCGTCACCAAGAACGCGATCCTGCTGGTCGATTTCGCGATCGAGGCGATCGCCGCCGGCGCCGGCCGCACCGAGGCGCTGATCGAGGCCGGCCGCAAGCGCGCCCGGCCGGTGGTGATGACCACCCTGGCGATGATCGCCGGCATGGTGCCCTCGGCCATCGGCTGGGGCGAGGGCGGTGCCTTCCGCTCGCCGATGGCCTCGGTGGTGATCGGCGGTCTGATCACCTCGACCGTGCTGAGCCTGGTGTTCGTGCCGGCGGTATTCACCGTGCTGGACGATTTGAACCGGCTGTCCGGCCGCGTCTTCGGCCGCTTCGTCGGCGCCCGCGACGAGCCGGAACCGGCCGCGCCGCCGGCGGAATAGGTGAATCAGATGACGACGCTTGGCGCAGTGGTCGTGCTATTCCACCCGACGGCGGAGCAGGTCGCGCGGGTAGTCGAGTTGCGCGGGCGCTGCGACGCCCTCGTCGTCGTGGACAATACACCGCAACCGGACAATCGACTGGCGATATTGTTCGCAGACCACGGCATCACCTTGATCAATGAGGGCAATCGAAACGGCATCGCTGGAGCCCACAATCGTGGATTGGCGGCTCTGTTCGAGCGGGGCGTGGACGCAGTTGCCCTGGTCGATCAGGACTCGGTGATGCCGGAGGACTACTTTCCGGTGATGCGTGAGTTCTGCACGACGCTGGCCGTCCAGCCTTTCCTGGTGGGACCCCGAATCTTCGAAGAAGCCATCCAGGACTACGTCCCCGTGCTGGAAACCAACGGCATCACCGTACGACAGCTCGACATGCACGAAGATGCCGGCATGCAGCGTTGCGCAACCCTGATCTCTTCCGGCTGCGTGATCTCACGCGCGGCCTTTGCGAGGATCGGCTCGTTCGACGAGAAGCTCTTCATTGATTGTGTCGACACTGAATATTGTTTCAGGGCGCGGGCCTGCGGCGTCCCGGTGTACGTCACCCCGGCGCTGACTCTGTCTCATCGGATCGGGGCCCTGCGTCGCCATAAGCTGGGCCCATACAAGACGATAACGCTGAATCACCCGTGGTACCGGCGCTATTACAACGCCCGCAACAGCGTTCAGCTTCTATTACGGCATGGAAGGCGATATCCGGTCATATTTCTGCTGAATTTGTTCACCTTGAGGGAGATCTTTTACATTGCGTTGCTCGAGGACACCAAGCTCGCCAAGCTTGCCGGCATAGTGCTGGGCGTTGTGGACGGGTTGTCCGGCCGCCTTGGACCGATCGAGCATACGCGTCCGCGATTGGTCGCGCGCTTCGCGCATGGGGCTGATCGACGGCTCGAGCCGAGACTGAGTCGCAGCAGGCGTGGTTAGATGCAGATGTCCAGCCCGCCTCCGCGCCGACCGGGCCGCGCCGCGGTCGCCTTCGTGTTCGTCACCATCCTGCTGGACACCCTCGCATTCGGCGTGATGGTGCCGGTCCTGCCAAAGCTGATCGTCGAGTTCGAGGGCGGCGACATGGCGCGGGCGGCATCGATCATCGGGCTGTTTGGCCTGGCCTGGGCGGCGATCCAGTTTCTGGCCGCGCCGGTGCTGGGCGCGCTGTCCGACCGGTTCGGGCGGCGGCCGGTGATCCTCCTGTCCAATCTCGGCCTCGGCCTCGACTACATGCTGATGGCGCTGGCACCGAACCTGACCTGGCTGCTGATCGGCCGAATGATCTCCGGCATCACCTCCGCCAGCGCCTCGACCGTCGCCGCCTACGTCGCCGACGTGACGCCGCCGGAGCAGCGCGCCGCCAAGTTCGGGCTGCTCGGCGCCGCCTTCGGCTTCGGCTTCATCGCCGGACCGGCGCTGGGCGGGCTGCTGGCCGGCATCGATCCCCGGCTGCCGTTCTGGGCCGCGGCGGCGCTCAGCCTCGCCAACGCCGCCTATGGCCTGCTGGTCCTGCCTGAATCGCTGCCGCCAGAGCGGCGCAGCCGCTTCTCATGGACCGGTGCCAGCCCCCTCGGCGCCATGGTGCTGCTGCGCTCGAGCCCGGCACTGCTCGGCCTGGCCGGCGCGGCTTTCCTGATGATTCTGGCACAGGAAGCCATCCCCAGCCTCTACGTGCTCTACACCATCCATCGCTTCGGCTGGGACGAGGCGGCGGTCGGGCTGTCGCTGGCGGCGGCCGGCGCCGGGGCCATGCTGGTGTTGGCAGTCCTGACCGGCCCGGTCGTGGCCAGGCTGGGCGAACGCCGGGCGATGGCCGCGGGGCTGGTCTTCGGTGTTGCCGGCTTCGCCCTGTTCGCCCTGGCCCCGAGCGGCTGGCTGTTCCTGGCGGCGATCCCGCTGCTCTCGCTATGGGCCGTGACAGGGCCGGCGCTGCAGGCGCTGATGTCGCGCCAGGTCGGAGTGGACGAACAGGGACGACTGCAGGGGGCGCTGGCGGGGCTGCGCGGCATCACCGGCATGATCGGCCCGGTGCTGTTCACCCAGAGCTTCGCGCTCGGCATCGCACCGGCGGCAGGCCTGAATTCGCCCGGTCTGCCCTATGGGCTGGCGGCGGCGCTCCTGGTGTCGGCCCTGGTGCTGGGGTGGCGGATCACCCGGGCGGAAGGCGCCCGGTCGGACGCGGAGCCGGCCGCGCCGCCGGCGGAGTAGCGCGGCGGCGGGCCGGCCCCGGACGGGCTATCGCCACAAGATCATGTCGCGCGGATGCGGCGCCGGGCAATGCGGCTCCAGCCCGACATCGCGGCGCTCATGGTCGGTCAGCCGCTCGACCGACAGGGCACGGCTCCGGCGGCGGCGCAGCGTCTCGACCAGGAGGACGAGACGCAGCCCCAGGCCGAGACGGACCGGACGCAACGGCGTCTCGATCTCGACCGATGGCACCAGCCGGAGATACGGCACCCTGCCGGGAGCGGGCGGGTTCATGACCCAGATCCTTTCGTGAGCGGTGGGGAGGCAACAAAAAACCCGCCGGGGAGATCCGCGGCGGGCTGGTGAACGCGAGAAGGAGTCTGACGATCCGGGCCTAGGCCCTCGAAGACACCTTTTCCTCAACACGCAGCACGCCCGCCGCCGGACGGACCCGGCGTCGCATGTGCAGCGAGCTGTTGAGGACTGCGTTCATGACCGCAGGATCAGGGAGTGCGGCGGCGCCGTCAATGGCCTGATGCCGGCAACGACGATCGGTGTCTGCAGAGAGAACGCGAAACCCCCGAATTGTCATGCCCGGGCTTGACCCGGGCATCCAGAAGATCTCGACATTCTCTGGATTGCCGGATCAAGCCCGGCAATGACAGTGGAGGGAGAGCGAAAGACTACCTCCGCTCCTGCCTCTGTGACGATGCAACCAGAATGCCGGCATGACCGTCTACTTCACCAGCGACACCCATTTCGGCGATCCGCGCGTGCTGCGGATCGACCGGCGGCCCTTCCCCAGCATCGCCGAGCATGACGAGGCGCTGGTCGCCTTGTGGAACGAGACGGTGGGGCCGGAGGACGAGGTCTGGCACCTGGGCGACTTTGCGCTCGGGCCCCCACCGGAGGCGGTGGCGGCGCTGCTGGGCCGGCTGAACGGCCGCAAGCACCTGATCAGCGGCAACAATGACGGGCCGGGAACGCTGGCGGCGCCGGGCTGGGAATCGGTGCAGGCCTATGCCGAGCTGCGAATCGACGGGCGGCACCTGATCCTGTGCCACTACGCGTTCCGGACCTGGAACCAGATCGGCCGCGGATCGGTAAACCTGCACGGCCGTTCGCATGGCCGGCTGACGCCGGCGACGCGGCAATACGATGTCGGGGTCGATGTGCAGGAGCTGATGCCGGCGACGCTGGACCAGATCATCGCCCGGAAGCGCGTGCGGAAACCGTTCGCGGAGAAGAGGAAACCGGACGGGGTGTGATCAGACCTCAGGGTCGGGAAGCGGCCGCCGGCACCGGTGCGGCGCGCGATTCGCCTTGCGCAGCGCGGCGTGCAGCTCGCGCTCATGCCCGTCGTCGTCGCCCATGGCGGCTGCCAGAAGCCGCATCCAGTTCAACACCCGTCGCATCGGCTGGCTCCCCTCAAGGAAGTCTCCAGCCCATGTGACCCGGTTACGGGAATTATGTCAAATACAAGCCGGCGACAATTTTGTTACGGAGCGTTGCCGCCGCCGGTGCGGCGCAGCGCCTCGGCGGTGGCGGCATCGGCCGGGAAGAAGGATTCCACCGCCAGCTCCGACAGGGTGACGTCGACCGGCGTGCCGAACACGGTGGTGGTCGACAGGAAAGAGAGAATCCCGGACCTGGTCGCGAGGCGGAACGGCACGACGACGTCGGGATGCGCCTCCTCCGGCGGGGCCAGCACCGCGATCGCGGTCGGCGGGGCGGGATAGGCCCGCAGTTCCGCCAGCAGCTCGACCAGCACCGAGTCGCCGGCCGAGTCGACCTGGCGCTGCAGCCGCTCCAGCAGATGGCCGCGCCACTCGGCATAGTTGACGATCCGCGGCGCCAGCCCGTCCGGATGCAGGCCGAGCCGCAGCACGTTGACCGGCGGCTGCAGCAGCGCCGGCGACACCCCGTCCAACAGCAGCGGCACAGCGGCGTTGGCGGCAACCAGCTGCCAGTGGCGGTTGACCGCGAGGGCCGGGTTCGGCGCATGCGCCTCGATCACCCGCTCCACCGCCCGCCGGGCCAGGGCCAGCGCCGGGTCGTCCAGCGGCCGCACCGGATAAGCCGGGGCGAAGCCGGCGGCGACCAGCAGGGTGTTGCGCTCGCGCAGCGGCACCTCCAGCCGCTCGGCCAGATGCAGCACCATCTCGCGGCTCGGCCGCGACCGGCCGGTCTCGATGAAGGACAGGTGGCGGGTGGAGATGTCGGCCTCGCAGGCGAGGTCGAGCTGGCTGAGGCGGCGGCGCCGGCGCCAGTCGCGCAGGTGGTCGCCGAAGCTGGGGGCGGTGTGGACCATGCGCCGACGATAGCCGGCCGGCGGCGGCGCATCCATGACCTGGCAGGTAATCGCTTTCGTCCCTGGCGCCGGCCAGGATCGGGGCATCGCAACCACCGATGGAGAGCCGAGATGACTGCCGATACGAATGGCGCCACCGAGCTGGTCGACCGCTACATCGCGATCTGGAACGAGACCGATGCCGGCCGCCGGCGTGCCCTGATCGACGTGACCTGGACCGAGGATGCCGCCTATCTCGACCCGATGATGCGGGGCGATGGCCGGGCCGGGATCGACGCCATGATCGCGGCGGTGCAGGAGCGCTTCCCCGGCCACCGCTTCCGCCGGGTCGGACCGGTCGACGAGCACAATGGCCGCATCCGCTTCCGCTGGGAGCTGGGGCCGGATGGCGAGCCGCCGCTGGTCGCCGGCACCGATTTCGGCGAGATCGCCGGCGGCCTGCTGTCCGGCATCACCGGCTTCATCGACCAGGCGCCGGCGATGGCGGCGTGACGGACGGGGGCGGACCGGAAGGCCCGCCCCTTCCCTCTCATTCGGCCGGCAGGCGCAGGGCCAGGCCGGTCACGATGAGCGCCGCCAGGGCGCTGAACCCGGCCAGCGCCAAGCCGGCCGGCAGCACCAGCACCGCCAGCGTGCCGACGGCGCCGACGATCAGTCCCTCCAGGCACGCATAAAGGGCGGTGGCGGTGCCGGCAACATGGCCGAAGCTCTGCAGTGCCCCGTTGGCGGTCACGGCGCAGGTGACTGAGATGCCGGCCGAGATCACCCAGACCGGCCCCAGGAAGGCCCAGAGCGACGGTCCCATCACGACATTCCCCAGCGCCAGCAGCCCGGCCCCGGCCAGCAGCAGCGCCATGCCGCGGATCAGGCAGCCGCGCCGGCCCCAGCGCGCGGTGAAGCGGCCGGCGAAGCGGGCGGTGGCGATCATCACCAGGGCGGCGGTGCCGAAGGCCAGGCTGAAGCCGATCGGAGAGAGGCCGAGGCCGCCGATCAGCACCGCGGGCGCGGTCGAGAAATAGACGAAGAACGCACCCATCGCCGCGCTGAAGCCCAGGGTATAGGTCCAGAACGGCCCGCTGCCGAGGATCGCGCCGGCATGGCGCAGCCGTACCCCGCCGCCACCCTCGGGCCGCGTCTCCGGCCAGCGCCACAGCGCGTGCAGCCCGGCAAGGGCGCCGAGCCCGGCGAGCAGCCAGAAGATGCCGCGCCAGCCGAAGCCGTGATCGACCCCGGCGCCGAGCAGCGGTCCGAAGGCCGGCACGAAGGCCAGCATCGAGCCGAGCAGGCTGTAGATCACCGCGCCCTCGCGCCGCGCGGCGTAGACGTCGCGCACCGTGGCGAAGGTGGCGACCAGCATGGCCGCGGCGCCGGCCGCCTGCACCAGGCGCAGCGTCAGGAACAGGCCGGCCGAGGCGGTCAGCGCCAGCCCGGCCGAGGCCAGGGTGAACAGCAGGGAGCCGCCGAGCAGCACCGGCCGCCGGCCGATGCGGTCGGACAGCGGCCCGAACAGCAGCTGGCCGCAGCCGAGCAGCAGCAGGTAGAGGCTGAGGGTCAGCTGGACCAGCGCCGGCGTCGCCGCCAGCGCCGCCGGCATCAAAGGCACCACCGGCAGGTAGACATCCATGCCGAGCGAGGCGATCAGGTCGAACGGGGACAGCAGCAGCAGGGTCGCTGCCAGGGAATAAGGCCATGGCCTGGGTGCAGGCATGGGAAGACCTCCGCGGAAAGGGGATTTCGGCGGCGGTCCGCATCAGGACTGGGAAAGGCCGTGATCGGGAACGCCGCAACAACCGGACGGGTTGGTGCGGCTCAGCGGGTTGCGGTGGAGTCGGTCCCCATTGCGTGTCTCCGGCTACGGCAGATCGGCTGTAGCGTGAGGTCGTGGGTTCGTCAATTCGGGACGTACCTCGCAGCAGAAACGCGTTGCCTCTCCCGCCAGGCGGGAGAGGCAACGCATCGTTCTGGTCGCACAATGCGTGATCCGCGGCGCGATCCGGGCTAGGCTGTTGCTTCCCTTTCCTGAGCTGCGGGCGGCACGATGGTCTCCTTCCTCAAATCCCTGTTCGGCGGCGGCAAGCGCGAGGAGGCCTCGTCCGGCGAGGTCCCGGCCGGGCCGGCGGTCGAGTACAAGGGCTTCCGCATCCGCCCCGCCCCATTCCAGGCCGGCGGCCAGTACCAGACCTCGGGCGTGATCGAGAAGGACTTCCCGGAGGGCACCAAGACCCACCGCTTCATCCGGGCCGACAAGCACGGCAGCAAGGACGACGCCACCGCCTTCTCGGTGACCAAGGCGCAGCAGATCATCGACGAGCAGGGCGACCGGGTGTTCGCGGATTGAGGCTCAGCGGGCTTGGCGGCGGTATTCGCCGGGCGACAGGCCGGTGCGGCGCGCGAACAGGCGGCTGAACGACGCCGCATCCTGGTAGCCGACCTTGTAGCAGATCTCGGCGACGCCCAGGTCGCTGCGCTCAAGCAGGTCGCGCGCGGCGTCCAGCCGCCGGTCCTGGATCCAGCGGCCCGGCGTGGTCTGCAGCTCCTCGGTGAAGCGCCGGGCCAATGTGCGGGGCGACAGGCCGAGCGTCCCCGCAAGGCTTTCGGGGCTGAGCGCCGGGAGATCCGCTCGAGCCACCTCCAGCAGGCGGTCGCGGAACGGCTGGGGCGCCGGCGTCGCTTGGTCGAGCGGGAACTCATAGGGCGTCTGCGACCGGCGCGCCGGCGGCAGCACCAGCAGCTTGCGCACGATCCGCTCCTCCCTGGCGAAGCCGAGGTCGCGCAGCAGGGCGGTGGCCAGTTCGAGCCCGGAGAAGCCGCCGCCGCAGCTGTAGATCCGGTCCTGGCGCAGCAGCAGGCGGGACGGGTCCCAGCGCACCTTCGGGAAGCGCCGCAGCGCATCCTCCTTCAGCCACCAGGAGATGGTGGCGCGCCGGCCGTCCAGCAGCCCGGCATCGGCCAGGAAATAGGCGGCACCGCAATGGGCGGCGATGATCGCGCCCTGCTGCCGCGCCTGGTCGATCAGCGGCCGGGCGTGGCCGCTTTCCTCCGCCAGGGCCCGCAGCATCTCCGGCACGTTCAGCCCCGGCATCGCCAGCAGCACCAGCACGTCGACCGGTGCCGTCGGCTGCGGCGTGACCGGAAAGGCGATGCCGGAGGTGGCGGCGGCGACCGGCGACCGGGCCACGGACTCGAAGCTGAAGGCCGGCTCGCGCCGCAGCGTGTTCACCAGCTCCAGCATCTCGACCAGTGTCGCCGCCACCGCCGAGTAGAAGCGGGCAGGCAGCCAGATCGCCACATGGATCGGTTTGACCGTCATCCGGCAGATTTAGCATAGAGATTGTCAATCCTGCCAATTCTGCCCGATCCCCGCCGCCCTTACGGTCTGACCGTCCCGCAAGCGATGGAGTGGCGGATGAAAGCGGTGGTGTTCGACCGGATCGGCCTGCCGGCCGAGGTGCTGTACCTGGCCGATGTGCCGGTGCCGGAGATCGGGCCGGGCGAGGCGCTGGTGCGGATGGTCACGGCCTCGATCAACCCCGGCGATTTCCTGTTCGTGCAGAACCTGTATCCCGAGCCGAAGAAGCCGAAATTCCCGCGCCAGATCGCCGGCAACCATGGCGCCGGGGTGATCGAGCGGGCGGGGCCGGGCGTGGCGCTGCCGCCGGGCACGCTGGTGGCCTTCAGCCATGAGCGGACCTGGGCGGAATACGCGGCGGTCCCGGCCGAATACCTGATCCCGCTGCCGCCCGACATGCCGGCCGAAAAGGCCGGGCAACTGATGAACCCGATCACCGCCTGGGATCTGGTGGCGGAGTCCGGCGTCGAGCCAGGCCAGTGGCTGGCGGTGACGGCCGGGTATTCCACGATCTCCACGCTGGTGCTGCAATTCGCCCGGCGGCGTGGCATCCGCACGGTCGCGATCGTCCGCCGCGCGCATCCGGAGCTCGACCTGCGCGAGCTCGGCGCCGAGGCGGTGATCGACCTGTCCCGCCACGACCTGCGGGCCGAGCTGATGGCGGTGACCGGCGGGGCCGGGCTGCACGGCGTGGTCGACAATGTCGGCGGGCCGGCGACCGGCACGCTGATCCGCAGCCTGGCCTTCGGCGGCCGGGTGGTGATCAACGGCGGCATGAGCGAGGAGAGCTTCACGCTGCACAATTTCGACCTGCTGCTGAACGGCGTCACGATCCGGCCCAGCATCTACCGCTATTTCTTCGGCCCGCCGGCGCCGGAGGACGGGGCGATGCTGGGCGAGATGATCGAGGTCTTCGCCCGGCCGGAGATCCGGGTGCCGCTCGGCGGCGTCCATGCGCTGGCGGAGGCCGGGCGCGCCATCGCCGAGAGCTGGGCCCGCCCGGGCGACGGCAAGCGGATCTTCCGAATGTGAGGCCATGACCTCCGAGGTTATCGACCGCAGGACGGATGTGCCGCATCCTGCCGGCCGCTGCCACAGGAGGTCCCGATGCCGCTGTCCACCGCCGCCCGGCCAGGCGACACCACCGTCGCCTTCACCGTCACCTTGCACGTCAAGCCGGGCCGCGAGGCCGAGTTTCTGGACCTGCTGACGCCGGTGCTGGATGCGATGCGGCACGAGCCGAGCTTCATCAACGCCGTTCTGCACCGCTCGCCGGAGGACCCGACGCTGTTCATGCTGTACGAGACCTGGGCCGACCTCGACGAGCTGGTGCAGGTGCAGATCCCGCGCGGCTACCGCCAGGCCTATATCGCGGCGCTGCCGGACGTGCTGCGGCAGGAGCGCGGCGTCACCATCTGGCAGCCGATGCGCGGCGACTTCGCGACCTCGGCGGCCTGAAAGGCTGTTTGAGAACGCGTCCGGCGTGAGTCGGCTGCCGGTGGCGTCGAGAACCGGAGCGCAGCGCACATTTGGTGCGTGAGCACCGGAAGCGGAGACGCCGCCGTCAGACGGCCGCGCTGGGCGTGTTATCAGACAGCCTGTCCGGCGCACCAGCCAGAGGACCAGGCCCATTGGAAGTTGTAGCCGCCAAGCCAGCCGGTGACGTCCACCACCTCGCCGATAAAGTAGAGGCCCGGCACCGCCTTCGCCTCCATGGTCCGGGAATCGAGGCCCGCGGTGTCGACCCCGCCCAGCGTCACCTCGGCGGTGCGGTAGCCCTCGGACCCGGCCGGGCGCACGCGCCAGCCATTCACCGCCTCCGCCACCCGGCGCAGCAGCTTGTCGGAAAGGTCGCCGAGGTTGCCCGCCGCCCCCTCCGCCTCGGTGACGGTCTGCGCCAGCCGCTTCGGCAGCGCCTCGGCCAGCACGGTGTGCAGGGCCCGGCGGCCATTCGCGGCACGGGCGGTACGCAGCCAGTCAAACACATCGGTGCCGGGCAGCATCGACACCTCGATCTCCTGCCCCTCGCGCCAATAGGAGGAGATCTGCAGGACCGACGGGCCGCTGAGGCCGCGATGGGTGAACAGCATGGCCTCGCGGAACCGGGTGCGGCCGCAGCCGATCTCGGCGTCGACGGCGATGCCGGCCAGCGGCTTCAGCCGCTCCAGCAGCGCCGGCTCGAAGGTCAGCGGCACCAGGGCCGGCCGGGTCTCGGTGACCTTGAGGCCGAAGCGGGCGGCGAGGTCGTAGCCGAAGCCGGTGGCGCCCATCTTCGGGATCGACCGGCCGCCGGTGGCCACCACCAGGGAGCGGCAGTGCACGGGGCCTGACGCCAGCCCCAGGACGAAGCCGTCGGCGTCGCGCTCGACCGATTCGACCTTGCTCGACAGGCGCAGCGTGGCGCCGGCCCGCCCCATCTCGGCCAGCAGCAGGTCGATGATCTGGCGGGACGAGCCGTCGCAGAACAGCTGGCCCAGCGTCTTCTCGTGCCAGGCGGTGCCGTGGCGCTCGACCAGGGCGATGAAGTCGCGCTGGGTGTAGCGGCGCAGCGCCGAGATGCAGAAATGCGGGTTGCCGGAGATGAAGTTGGCCGGCGCCGCGTGCAGGTTGGTGAAGTTGCAGCGGCCGCCGCCGGAGATGCGGATCTTCTCGCCCGGCGCTTCGGCATGGTCGAGCACGAGCACCGACCGGCCGCGCTTGCCGGCCTCGGCCGCGCACATCATCCCGGCCGCCCCGGCGCCGATCACCACCACGTCGAAGGACTGCACCCCGTCTCCGTTCCGGTCCGACCTAAGCGACCAGCGGCGCCACCTTGGCGTTCAGCGCCGCCCGAAGATCCTGCGGCGCCAAGCGGATCTGCAGCCCGCGCTGGCCGCCATTGACGAAGATTTCGGCCTCGGCCATCGCCGATTCCTCGATCGCGATCGGCACCGCCCGCTTCTGGCCCAGCGGGCTGATGCCGCCGACATGATAGCCGGTGATGCGCTCGGCATCGGCCGGGCGCATCATCTGCGCCGATTTCGCGCCGAAGGCGGCGGCCAGCTTCTTCATGCCGACCTCGCGGTCGGACGGCACGACGACGCAGACCGGCTTGCCGTCGGCCTCCGCCATCAGCGTCTTCAGCACGATGCGCGGCGGCACGCCCATGGCTTCGGCCGCCTGCAGACCGATTCGGTCGGCGCCGGGGTCGTAGTCATAGGTCGCGACGGCGAAGCTCACGCCCGCCTGCTGCAGCACCTGGGTGGCGCGGGTGGTCTTCGACACGACGCCCCGCGCCTCTCAGGTCAGCGCTTGGCGCGCGCCTTGCGGGCGGCGTAGCGGGCGTCGCGCTCGGCCTTCTGCTCGGCCAGCTGCGCCACCATCCGCTCCGCGTCCTCGCGCCGGGCCCGGGCCTCGGCCTCGGCGGCCTCGGCCTTCAGCCGGGCCTCCTCGATCGCGCGGGCCTCGGCCTCGGCCTTCAGCCGAGCCGCCTCGGCCTCCTTGGCCACCCGGCGCTCGGCCTCACGCTGCTCGCGCGCGGCCGCCCGGGCCTCGCGCTCCGCCCGCTGCCGGGCCAGCTCCGGATTGTCCGGCGAGACCTTGGCGCGGAACCGCTCCAGAGCGGCTTTCTTGGCGGTCTGAGCGCTGCTCAGCCGATCCCCGAATCCCTTTTCCTTATAACCGCTCATCGTTCCGTCGACTCGTTGCATGTATCCCCGATTCACCGGCGGGGGATGAATGCCTCCCGCGCGGACGCACTAGATATGCTTCCTTGAGGGCGGTGCCAACAGCCGTTCCGGCATGCCGGTCACGCGGCAAGCCGACGGCGCCGACCTCAATCGCCGTGAATCCGTTCGCCGCGGGCGAGCATGGCGACGAAATCGGCGACCCGGCGGGCGCGGGTCTCGGCCCTCTTCGCGGTCTGTACACGGTACAGCACGGCGTAGCGGTTGCGCGAGTCGAGCGTGGCAAAAAACGCGGCCGCCACAGGATTTTGATCGAGCGCCGCCTGCAGGTCGTCCGGCACGCCGCGATGGCGGCTGAGGCCGTAGGCCGCCTCCCACCGACCGTCGCGCCGCGCCGCCTCGACCGCGGCGAGGCCGGCCGGCGCCATCCGCCCGGCGGCGATCAGCGCCTCGGCCTTCTCGCGGTTACGCTGCGACCAGGCGCTGCGCGGCCCACGCGGGGTGAATTTCTGCCACCAGGCCGCGGCGTCGCCGCCCTGCTTGCGGCCGTCGATCCAGCCCTGGCAGAGGGCGATGTCCAGCGCCTGCTCGTAGGTGACCGAGGGTGTGCCGGAGCCGACCCGGGCGATGATGAGCCAGACGCCGCGGGAGGAGCCGTGATTCGCCGCCAGCCAGGTTTCCCAGGACGCGGCGTCGGCGAAGCGCAGGAGCGGCAGGCCCTGGTGCTCGCCCGGAAGGTCGGGACCGGTCATGGCGCGAGGATAGGCGGCATTGTCGGGGCCAAGCTATGCTCTCGCCGCGTCGACGGGAGAACGCCATGACCATCGAGATCCGGCCGGCGACCGCGGCGGATGCCGCGGCGATCGCCGATCTGCACCAGCGCAGCTGGCGCAGCGCCTATCGCGGGCTGCTGCCCGACAGCTATCTGGACGGGCCGGCCGGCGACGAGCTGGCGGCGCGCTGGAGAACCGTCTTCACCAAGGACGAGCCGCGCCGGGTGATCCTGGTCGCGGCGGCGCCGGGCGGCATCGCCGGCTTCGTGGCGGCCTGGCCGAAGGGTCCGGACAAGGCGCTGATCGACAACCTGCATGTCGCGCCCGGGCAGCGCGGCGGCGGGATCGGCCGACGGCTGATGGGCCGGGCCGCGGCCGAGCTGCGGCGCCAGGGCTTCCGGGCCGCCGTCCTGGAGGTGATCGAGGGCAATCACGATGCCCGCGGCTTCTACCGGCGGCTCGGCAGCGTCGAGGGTGCGCTGTTCGTCGAGCCGATCGGCGGCCACCCGACCCCGGTGTTCCCGGTCGTCTGGGACGACCTGGCCGTGCTGGAGGCGGCCTGCGCGCCGTAGGCCGGCCTCACCGGCGTAGTTCGTCATCGCGATGAGCGAAGCGCCCCTTTTGAGTTTAGGAGGGGCGATCCAGCGGCTGGATTTCTGGATGGCCACGCCCCTTGGGGCTCGCCATGACGGCTCCCTTTTAGAAGATCGAGTCCGAGCGCAGGCTCGGCATGACGCTGCCGACTCAACGACGCTGGAACAGCTTCTCGATGTCGGCGAGCTTCAGCTCGACATAGGTCGGCCGGCCGTGGTTGCACTGGCCGGCATTGGGCGTGACCTCCATGCTGCGCAGCAGCGCGTCCATCTCCGCCGCGTTCAGCCGACGGCCGGCGCGGACGCTGCCATGGCAGGCCATGGTGGCGCAGACATGGGCCAGGCGCTCTGTCAGCGGCCGGGCGTCGTCCCACTCCGCCAGAGCGTCGGCCAGGTCCTGCACCAGGCCGGGCACGTCGGCCTGGCCGAGCAGCGCCGGCACGCCGCGCACCACCACGGCGCCGGGGCCGAAGGGCTCGAGCTCCAGCCCCAGCTCCGCCAGCTCGGCCTGGCGCGCGCCGAGGCGGTCGACCGAAGCCTCGTTCAGCTCCACCACCACCGGCAGCAGCAGGCCTTGGCTCTTGACCGTGCCGGACAGCAGCTCGGCCTTCATCCGCTCATAGACGATGCGCTCATGCGCCGCGTGCTGGTCGACGATGACCAGCCCGTCGCCGGTCTGGGCGACGATGTAAGTGGCGTGCACCTGCGCCCGGGCGGCGCCCAGCGGATGCTCCGACGCCGGCTCCGCCACCTCCGCCTCTGCCCGCGCGGAAGGCCGGGCGAGATCGGCGGCGATCGGCGCCTGCCAGGCGGCGGCCGCCTCGGCCAGGCCGGACGGCGGGCGTACCGGGCCGCGGGTCTGGAACCAGGAGGTCTGGCCGCTGAACCGGGACAGCGGGGCCTGCATCGGCGCCGCCCCATCCTGGACCGCGAAGGCCGCCAGGGTGTCGGCGCCGACGCTGGTCGAGGCGCGATGGCCGGCGGCAGCGATGGCATGGCGCAGGGTGCTGACGATCAGCCCGCGCACCAGCGCCGGGTCGCGGAACCGAACCTCGGCCTTGGTCGGGTGGACGTTGACGTCGACCTCCTCCGGCGGCAGCTCGAGATACAGCGCCAGCACTGGGTGGCGGTCGCGCGGCAGCACATCGGCATAGGCGCCGCGGATGGCGCCGAGCAGCAGCCGGTCCCGCACCGGCCGGCCGTTGACGAACAGGTACTGCGCCTGGGCGGTGCCGCGGTTCAGCGTCGGCAGCGATGCATGGCCGGTCAGGCGCACCGCCTCGCGCAGCGCCTCGATCGGCAGGGCGTTCTCGGCGAAGTCGCCGCCCAGCACGGCGCCAACCCGGGCGAGGCGCGCATCGAACAGCTCGCCCTGCGCCGCCTCCAGCCGCAGCAGGGTGCGGCTGGCATCGGAGACGGTGAAGCTGAGCGTGGGATGCGCCATGGCCAGGCGCTCGACCATGTCGACTGCGGCCTGGGTCTCGGCCCGCTCGCCCTTCAGGAACTTCAGCCGCGCCGGGGTGGCATAGAACAGGTCGCGTACCTCGACCCTTGTGCCCTGATTCAGCGCCGCCGGCACCGGTGCCGCCACTGCCCCGCCCTCGACCGACAGGCTCCACCCTTCCGCGGCGTTCCGCGGGCGGCTGGCGATGGACAGGCGCGACACGGCGCCGATCGAGGGCAGCGCCTCGCCGCGGAACCCGAGGGTCGAGATCCGCACCAGATCGTCATCGGGCAGCTTCGAGGTGGCGTGGCGCTCGATCGCCAGCACCAGTTCCTCCGGGTCCATGCCGGCGCCGTCATCGACCACGGCGATCAGGCTGCGGCCGCCGTCGCGCAGCGCCACGTCGATGCGGCGGGCACCGGCATCGATCGCGTTCTCCACCAGCTCCTTCACCGCCGCGGCCGGGCGTTCGATCACCTCGCCGGCGGCGATCTGGTTGACCAGCGTCGGCGGCAGGCGGCGGATGGTGCGGAGGGACTCGATGGTCATGGCGCGCATCCTAGAACCGGACGGCGCCGGAGGGAATCGCCCCCTGTCAGGATGGATCGTCGATCAGCGTGCCGGAATAGACCACGGGCCCGGTCGGAGCGCCGGTGGGCGAGCCGCCGGCGGGCTCGACGCTGACCGCCAGGGTGCTGCCGACGAGGGCGGAGCCGCGCAGCGCCTCGGGGATGGCCAGGCGCTTCCGGTCGGCGGCATCGATCAGGCCGAGCGAGCGCGGCGCGGCGCCGGCGGCGACGAACCAGAGCTCGAGGCTGCGGTCGGCCGGCACCTCGGCCCGCACCGGCCGGACCTGGACCACGCCGGCGCGGGTGTCGACCCGGACGATCAGCGCCGGCAGGTCGCCGCCGCGATTGACCACCGCGACATAGCTGTCCGGGCGGGCCGGCAGCTCGGCCCGGGGCAGCAGGATGAACGCGACCAGGCCCGCGGCCAGGGCGCCTGCCACCAGGGCCGCGCTGCGCCACCAGGCGCGGGATCGGAGCAGGCGCGCCTCCGCCGAAAGTCGCAGCACGGCTGCGGCCGCCGGCTTGGGGGGCGCTTCCGGACCGATCGCACGCTCCAGCGCCGCCCAGACCTGGGGCCCGGGCTCGACCGGCGGCACCTGCGCCGCCAGCCCGGCCAGGCGCCGCTCCCAGGCCGCGACCCCGGCCTTGAGCGCCGGGTCGGCCGCCAGATCCCGCTCGAATGCGGCCCGCTCCCCGGACGGCAAGGTCCCGAGGACGTATTCGGCGATCCGGGCCTCCTGCTCCTCGGTCACGGTCCGGCTCCATCCATGCAATGCCGCAGGGCGGCCAGCCCGCGATGCAGCCAGGTCTTGATGGTGTTGACCGGCCGGTCGAAGCGGACCGCCAGCTCCTCGCGGGAATAGCCCTCGTAATAGGCCAGCAGCACGCAGCGGCGGTGGCTGTCCTCCAGCAGGCCAAGGCAGTGCCCGAGCTGGCGCAGGGCGACGAAGCCGGCGCCATCGGACCGCGGATCGGGGATCGATTCCAGCCAGTCGCGACCGTCCTCGTCGGGCTCGACCAGCACCTCGCGGCGCTGCCGGGCGACGTCGATGGCCCGGTTGCGGGCGATCGCCGCCATCCAGCCCAGTGGCGAGCCGGTGCCGGCCGAGAAGGATGCGGCCCCGCGCCAGATGCGGAGATAGGCGTCCTGCAGCACCTCCTCCGCCGTCGCCCGGTTGCGCAGGATGCGGAGCACGATGCCGAACAGCAGCGGCGACGTCCGGTCGTAGACGGCCTTGAACGCGCGCCGGTCCCCGCGGCCGGTCGCCTGCAGCATCCGGATCAGCTCCTCGTCTTCCTGCAGCCGCATCGGTCCCCGCATCAAGGGTGCCGGAACTCTAGCAGCAGAGCCCGGGCAGGCGGACGCGAATTCGCTGGGCGGGGGCGCCGCGGCCGCGACGCCCCCCTCGCCAGCCACTACGGCATCAGCACGGTGTCGACGACGTGGATCACGCCGTTCGACTGCAGCACGTCGGGGATCGTCACCCAGGCGGTGGCGCCCTTGGCGTCGACCAGCTCGAACCGCTCGTGCTTCCATTCGACGGTCAGGTCTTCGCCCTCGACCGTCTTCAGCATGGCCTTGCCGTGGCCAGCCTTGACCGCCGCCGCTAGGTCGGCCGCGGTCAGCCGCCCGGGCACGACGTGATAGGTCAGGATCGTGGTCAGCATCGCCTTGTTCTCGGGCATCACCAGGGTCTCGACCGTGCCCTTGGGCAGCTTGCCGAAGGCGGCGTTGGTCGGGGCGAAGACGGTGAAGGGGCCGGCGCCATTCAGGGTGTCGACCAGCCCGGCCGCCTTGACCGCCGCGACCAGGGTGGTGTGGTCCTTCGAATTGACCGCGTTCTCGACGATGGTCTTGCTCGGGACCATCGCCGCGCCGCCGACCATCACGCTGGTTTCAGCGAAGGCCGGCCCGGCCGCGGCGAGGAACAGGCAGGCGCCGATGGCGCTGGAGGCAAATCGCACGACACGCATCTCGGGTTCTCCCACTCTGGTTGCGTCGCCGGATGACCGGGACGGGGAGCCCTTACGAGGCGCGCGCCGGGAAAGTTTCAGGACCGGGCCGGAAAAAAGATTCCTCCTACCAGGGAAAGGTGCCGAGCTCCGGCTCGCCGTAGAAGACCGGCCGGTCCGGCCGGATGCGGTCGACCCAGCCGGCCAGCCGCGCCGCCGCCTCCGGCGCCTCGAGATCGGCGTCGGCGCTGGCCATCCTGGTGCGGATCCGGCCGGGATGGACGGCGTAGACCGCCAGGCCACGCGGGCCGAATTCGCGGGCGAGGCAGGCGGTCAGCATGTTCTGCGCCGCCTTGGAGATGCGGGTGGCATAGGCGATGCCGAGATGGTCGAAATCGCCCGCCGCGACCCGGCCGATCGAGCCGAGCCGGCTGCTGACATTGACGATGGCCGGCCGCTCCGCCGCCAGCAGGGCCTCGATCGCCGCCTGGCTGATGCGCAGCGCGGCGAGGCAGTGGACGTCGAGCGCCTGCTGCACATCCTCGATCCGGATGCCGGCCAGCTGCGCGCCGCGGCCGGACATGCCGGCGTTGTTGTAGAGGATGTCGACCGCCGGCGCCCGCTCCGCCAGCACCTGGCGCAGCCGGTCGGCGCAGGCCTGGTCGGTGACGTCGCCGCGGACCAGGATGCCGTCCGGCCCGGCCGCCGCCGTGAAATCGGCCGCGTCGCTGCGGACCACGCCGATCACGGTGTCGCCGCGGGCGGCGTACCACCGCGTCAGCTCCAGCCCCAACCCCGCCCCGGCGCCGGTGATCACGATCCTGCGAGCCATGCGTCGTTCCCTTATGTCCGATCTAGCCGGCAGGATGCGGCGAAGCGGCGGGAGGGGCAAGCCGGCCGGCATCTCCCACTGCCTGATCTCCTCTGAGACCGCAGCGCCGTCGCCTTCCCTATTCCCGGCATCGAAGTACTGGGAAAAAGCGGTAGCACCGTCACCTGCCGACAGGCCTGCACCGTCGGAAGATCGGTTCAAAAGAGAGGCCCATCGCCGGAAGTGTGTATAGGCCGAACCGGCCACGGCATTTAGGATTTGACCCTGGGAGCTTGCAGGGCCGGAGCGTCCCCCGCTGATCGGCCTCGCAGCTCCCTCACATGGGGCCGGGCAGGCGTCATCAACGGCAAGAGAAAGCGGCCTGTCCGGTCCCATGCCCAATCCCGCCCCAGGGCGGGCAGGCCTCGAAAGGGGGAGGAGGTCGGATGACATCTCTGGCTGGTCGGGAGATCCCGCTGAAGCGTGAGCCGAGCCCCGCCCGCAGCGCCGCCGCCCGCCATGCGGCCGGGGCACTGGTCGTTGCCGCCGGCTGCCTCGCTATGGCAGGGCTGGCAAGCGGCCGGGGCGAGGCGGCGCCAGTGTCCGCCGCCGACGAGGCTCCGCAAATTTCCGTCTCCGGACCCCATCCCGCCGCCCCGGCGGCGACCGCGCCGGCTGACGACCCGACGGCGGAAACGCCGCTGCCGGACAACGCCTCTGCCGAGCTGCGCAGTTTGGCGCGCCAGGCCGCCGCCGGCCGGGCCTTTGCCGAGCATGACCTCGGCACATATTTCGCACTCGGCATCGAAGTGCCACAGAACCTCGAGCGCGCTGCCTACTGGTATCGCCGGGCCGCCGATCGGGGCGTGGCCAACGCCGCCTACAACCTCGGCGTGCTGCTGGAACGAGGCCTCGGTGTGCCGCGTGATCCGGAGGCGGCGGTGGCCCGCTTCCGACAGGCGGGCGAGGCCGGACACTCCGGCGCGCTGAATGCCTTGGGGCTGGCCTATCTCAAGGGCTCCGGCGTGGCGCGCGACCCGCTGGAGGCGTTGCAGTGGTTCCGCCGGGCCAGCGTCGGCGGCAACCCGCGGGGCGCCTACAATCTGGGCCGGCTCTATGAGGGCGTTGAGATCGGTCCGCCCGATCCCCGCCTCGCCGCCGCCTGGTATCGGATCGCCGCCGAGGCGGGCTACGACCAGGCCGGGGAAGCACTGGCGAGGCTGCAGGCGGCTCCGGACGGTGCCCCGTGGGCCGTGGCTCGCGCCGGGTTCGTCAGCCTGGCGGAGACTGACCTTCTCACCCCGGTCTGGACCACCATGGCCGCCTCCGGCCCGGACCCGATCCTCGACAAGCTGGCCGCGCAGCTGGCGGCGGCCGAGCCGGCCGGCCTGACCGAAACGGCCCTGGCGTCCGCGGTCCCCCTCGCGCTGTCGCGTGTGGTTGCGCTGGAGCCGCCATTCACCGCCCCCGAAATCGAGGAGATCCAGCGGCTGCTGGCGCGGCTGAGCTTCGATCCGGGCCCGGCCGACGGCCGGGTCGGGCCCAAGACCCGGGCCGCCATCGCCGCCTTCCAGCAGAGCCTGGATCTGCCGGTGACGCGGCGGCCCTCGGCGACGTTGCTGGAAGCGCTTCATATCGCCGCGCGGGCGGTGCCGGCTGAAACTGCAGTGACGTCTGCCGTGACGTCGGCCCCTGTACCGGAGCCGCGGCTGACCGCCGCCCGGGTTAAGGAGATTCAGCGGGAGCTGAGGAGGCTGGGGTTCAATCCGGGCCCGATCGACGGGCTGATCGGGCCCAGGACCCGGGCAGCCATCGCCGCCTTCGAGCAGAACTATGATCTGCCGGTCACGCGGCGGGCTTCGGCGGTCCTGCTGGAGACGCTGCGGACGACGCCCTGGCCGCCGGCCTGGGCTTGATCAGACATGGCCGCCGGCCGGCCAGTGACAGGGTGATGAGGCCGGGACTCGGCGCCCGGCCGCGTCAGCCGCCCTGGATCGCCCGGATGTAGCGCTCGGCCGAGCGCAGCACGGCGCCGCGGGCATCCGTCCTGACCTGGCGGCCGACGAAGGCGCCGTACAGCCGGTCGAACTCATACGGCGCCACCGCATCGGCGATGCGCCGCACCGCCGGGGCCGGCAGCGGGATCAGGTTTGGATAGCTGTACATGAAGGACACCCAGCGCCGGTCCGGCAGGCCCTGGATGGTGTCGCCGCTGAGCAGCACGCCGCGGCCCTCCGCCCCCGCCGCCCAATGCAGGACGGAAGCGCCGGCGAAATGGCCGCCGCAGCGGATCGCGGTGAGGCCGTCGGCCAGCGCCAGGGTCTCGCCCGACCAGAAGGATAGCGCCGGGTCGGGGCGCTGCACCCATTGCCGGTCATCGGCATGGAGATGGACCGGGCAGCCGAAGGCCTGCGCCCATTCCACCATCATAGTGTAGTAGTGCGGATGCGAGATGGCGATGGCGCGGAGGCCGCCCAGCGCCCGGATCGCCGACACCGTGGCGTCGTCGAGCAGCGCCACGCAGTCCCACATCACCACGCCGCCCTCGGGCAGCCGGATCAGGAAGGCGCGCTCGCCGATGCCGAATTCCGGCTCGACCAGGAGCTGGTCCAGGCCGGGCTCGATCGCCGTGAAGACGGTGCGGTGATCCCGCCGCAGTTCCTCCAGCGTCAGCCAGCTCTGTCCGGCTTCGGGCACATATTGCCGCTCGTCCACACAGATCGGGCAAGCCGCCGGCGGCGCCGGGCTGTCGGGGTACTGGGTGCCGCAGGTGCGGCAGAGATGGAAAGCCATGCCGCGATCCTGTCACCGGATCGCGGAGGCATCAACCATGGCCGCTGCTGCCCGCACCGAGGCTGGAGCCTCCGCCGCCACGCGATGCGGGCTTGATCTCGACGCCCTGGCAGGCGGCGAGCAGGAGCAGGGCGCTGAGCAGCGACCCGATCGCGGCGAGATGGGTGATCGACATGGCGGGCTCCATCGTCGTGGTCTGTTCCTGCCATGTGGGGCCCCGCCGCAACGCTGGAAAGATCTAGCGCGGACGGCGGGCGACGACAAAAAGCCGCGGGAAGGCCAGCAGCAGCCGGCCGTCCGCCTTCGGCCGGTAGGTCTCGGCGATGCGGCGAGTGTAATCCGCCAGGAAGCCGGCGCGCTGGTCCTCGCTCAGCGGGTCGATGAAGGGCCGCAGGCCGGTGCCACGCACCCAGTCGACGATCGCCTCCGCGGACGCCATCGGGTGCTGGTAGGCGGTGCGCCAGACATCGGTCTCGGCCGCGAGCGGCGCCAGAAGGTCGTAATAGGAGTCGAGCGGCAGGATCTTGATGCGCACCAGCGCGGCCTCGCCGATCGTCTCCTGCCACGGCCCCTCACCGGCCACGGCGCGCATCAGTCGGTGCGTCGGCTCCTCGCGGTTGTCCGGCATCTGCACCGCCAGCACGCCACCGGGCGCCAGCAGGCCGAACAGCCGCGGCACCAGCGCCTCATGCCCCGGCAGCCATTGCAGCGTAGCGTTGGCGTAGATCAGGTCCGGGGCCTGCGGCGGCTGCCATGTGGCGACGTCGTGCCGCTCGAAACGGCAACCCGGCAGGCGGGCGCGGGCATCGGCCAGCATCGCCTCGGAGCTGTCGATGCCGGTGACCTCCGCCCCCGGGAAGCGTTCGACCAGCAGCTCGGTCGAATTGCCCGGGCCGCAGCCGAGGTCGTAGATCACGAGCGTGCGGCCGGCCCCGGTCGAGTCGATGGGCGGCGGGTCGAGCTCGACCCGGGCCAGCAGGTCGCGGGCCGGGCGCGTGCGCTCGTCCTCGTAGCGGCGGTACAGGGCTGGGTTCCAGTCGGCCATGGCATGTCCTCGGCTCGCGGGCGATTGCCTAGAGATGAGCCGCGGCCGTCATCATGTCCAATAGCGTGATTCCGGCCGATCCATATGCGCTCGATATGGATCGGCCGGCGCAGGTCACGACCAGTCGCGGATCGCGGCGAGCAGGCCGAGGGTCGAGCTGTCATGCGGCCCCGGGGCCTTCTCGCCCAGCAGCTCGGGCTGGATCGCCTTGGCCAGCTGCTTGCCCAGCTCCACCCCCCACTGGTCGAAGGAGTAGATGTTCCAGATGGTGCCCTGGACGAAGATCTTGTGCTCGTACAGGGCGACCAGCAGGCCCAGCGTGTAGGGATCGACGGTGCGCACCAGGATGGTGTTGGACGGGCGGTTGCCCTCGAACACCTTGAACGGCAGCAATGTCTCCAGCGCCGCGCCGGACAGGCCGGACTTGGTCAGCTCCGCCCGCACCTGGTCCGGCGTCTTGCCGACCATCAGCGCCTCGGTCTGGGCCAGCACGTTGGACAGCAGGATCGGGTGGTGGTCGTCGACCGGGTTGTGGCTCTCCACCGGCGCGATGAAATCGCAGGGGATGACCTTCGTCCCCTGGTGGATCAGCTGGTAGAAGGAGTGCTGCCCGTTGGTGCCGGGCTCGCCGAAGATCACCGGCCCGGTCTGGTAGTCGACCCGGTGGCCCTGGCGGTCAACCGACTTGCCGTTCGACTCCATATCCGCCTGCTGCAGATAGGCCGGCAGCCGGTGCAGATACTGGTCGTAGGGCAGCACGGCATGGGTCTGGGCGTCCCAGAAATTGCCGTACCAGACGCCGAGGATGCCCAGCACCGCCGGCAGGTTCTGCTCCAGCGGCGCCGAGCGGAAATGCGCGTCCATGGCGCGGCCGCCGGCCAGGAAGCGTTCGAAGGCGTCGGCGCCGATGCCGATCATCACCGGCAGGCCGATCGCCGACCACACCGAGTAACGGCCGCCGACCCAGTCCCAGAAGCCGAACATGTTGGCGGTGTCGATGCCGAATTTCGACACCTCCGCCGCATTGGTCGACAGCGCGGCGAAATGCCTGGCGATCGCCGCCTCAGGCGCGCCGGACTTCAGGAACCAGCGCCGCGCGGTGTGGGCGTTGGTCAGCGTCTCCTGCGTCGTGAAGGTCTTCGACGCGATCAGGAACAGGCTGGTCTCGGGGTCGATCCGCTTCAGCGTCTCGGCGATGTGGGTGCCGTCGACATTGGAGACGAAATGCAGCGTGATGCGCGGGTGCTGGTACGGGCGCAGCGCCTCGGACACCATCACCGGCCCGAGGTCGGAGCCGCCGATGCCGATGTTGATCACATCGGTGATCGGCTTGCCGGTGTGGCCGGTCCAGCTGCCGTCGCGCACCGCGTCGGAGAATTCGCGCATGTGCTTCAGCACCGCCGCCACCTCGGGCAGCACGTTCTCGCCGTCGACGGCGACCGAGCCGGACAGCTCGGCCCGCAGAGCGGTGTGCAGCACGGCGCGGTGCTCGGTGCCGTTGATCAGGTCACCGGTGAACATGCGGTCGCGCCAGCCCTCGACGTCCTGCTGGCGGGCCAGGGCGAAGAGGAGACCCAGCGTCTCGTCGGTCACCCGGTTCTTGGAATAATCGAGCAGCACGTCGCCGAGGCGCAGCGAGAAGCGGTCGAAGCGCTTCGGGTCGGCGGCGAAGAGGTCGCGCATATGCACGCCCTCCATCGCCTTGCGATGCGCGTCGAGCGCGGTCCAGGCGGGCGAGCGGGTCAGATCGGACATGGGCGGGCGCCTCCGGTGCGGCAGCGTGTCGGATCAAGAAAAGGGCCGGCATCGGCCGGCCCGTGGAACTCACAATCCTCAGAAGCTCGGGACGAGGCCCTCGAGCGGCGCCTGGCGCTTGCGGATGATGATCGGCGTGTCGCCGGTGCTCAACGGCTTGCCGGTCTCGGCATTGGTGTTGAGCCGCGCCGATTCCTTGTAGGGGTCGACCACGGTGCCGGGCAGCGGCTTCGAGTTCCAGAACATCAGCCGATCGACCAGGCCGTCCTCGCTGGCCGCGATCTGCGACGTTTCCTGGTCGACGGTCGAGCGGATGTCCGGCTGCGCCTGCCCGGCCTTGGCCAGCACCGCGGAGGCGCCGGGGCCGACCGCGGTCGGGCCGGCCTGGCCGCGCGTCACCTTCTGGCCCTGGCCGAACAGGATGGCCTCGGCCTGCTCGCGCGGCTGGGCCTCCTGCGGCCGCGGCGCGCCCGGCGTCGGCGGCGGCAGCTCGTCCATCGAGGTCGGCATGGCCAGCGGCGCGCGGGGCATCACCGCGAACTCGTCCGGAGTCGACCGGTCGTAGCCGATCATCTCCTGCACCGTCTGGTTGTTCTCGCCGCAGCCGACGATGGCCAGGGTGGCGACGACCAGGCCGGTCAGCGTGACCAGCCGGCCCCGCCGCGCCCGGCCGGGCTGGGAAGGGGAGGTTGACTGGAGAAAACGAGACTGCCCGCTCACGATCTGTCCCTCTGCTGCGCCGTCACCGGATGCGTGCGCCGGCCGAACAGACTGTCGGCGATCAGCAGCATCACCCCGATGCTGATCGCGCTGTCGGCCACGTTGAACACCCAGAAGGAATACTCCCCGGCGTGAAAATGCAAGAAATCGGCGACGGCGCCGAAGCGCAGCCGGTCGATCACATTCCCGATCGCCCCGCCGATGATCAGCCCGACGCCGAAGGCGACGAGGCCGCGATCGTTGCGCGCGAGCCACACCAGAAGGCCCGCAACGACGGCGACCGCGACCGCCGACAGCCCCCAGCGCACCAGCGGCGCGTCGCCGGCGAGGAGACCGAAGCTGATTCCATAGTTCCAGACCATGGCGAAATCGAGGAAGCCGGTGATCCGGATCGGCGGCGCCCAGCTGACGGTGGTGATCGGCTCGGCCAGCCCGAACACGCCCTTCAGCACCCACCACTTGCTGATCTGGTCGGCGATCAGGACCAGCACCGCGATGATCAGGCCGCGCCGGAACAGCCGCGCATCGGTCATGCCGACGCCCCGGCCCCAGGGCCAACCGCGTCGACCGTGTCGGCGCAGCGCTCGCAAAGGTCGGGATGGGCCGCGACAGTGCCGACCTCCGGCAGGACCCGCCAGCAACGGTCGCAGCGATGGCCTTCTGAGGTCCGGCTCTCAACCGAAATATTCGGGCCACCGGTGACGAAGAACCTCTCGCCGATCTTCATCCCTACGCCCTGAGGCAGGGTTCCGTTCTCCGAAGGTACTGGCGGCAACGGATTGCCCTCGGTTTTGACAGTCAGGCCAGACGTTATGCAGATTTCTGCGAAATCGAGACTGGCCAGAAGCTCGGCCTCGGTCGGTCCCGCATACACCACCGGATGGGCCTGCAGCGACGAGCCAATACGCTTCTCCCCACGCTCTAGCTCCAGCGCGCCGGTGACCACGCGGCGCAGGTCGCGCAGCCGGGCCCAGCGCGAAGCCAGGGCGTCGTCGCGCCACGCCTCCGGCACCTCCGGGAAGGTGCGGAGATGGACGCTGACCTCCGGCCCGTCGCCATGCCGGGCCAGCCACGCCTCCTCCGCCGTGAAGCAGAGGATCGGCGCCAGCCAGACCGTCAGGTGGTCGAACAGGGTGTCGAGCACGGTGCGTACGGCGCGGCGGCGCGGATCGTCCGGCCGGTCGCAGTACAGCGAGTCCTTGCGGATGTCGAAGTAGAAGGCCGACAGGTCGACGGCGCAGAAATTGTGCAGCGCCGTGGACATGGCATGGAAGTCGTAGGCCTCGATCGCCCGGCGGATGGTGCCGTCCAGCTCCCACAGCCGGTGCAGCACCCAGCGCTCCAGCTCCGGCAGCTCGGCGGCGGGCAGGCGCTCGCTGTCCTCGAAGCCGTCGAGGGCACCCAGCAGGTAGCGCAGCGTGTTGCGCAGCCGGCGATAGGCGTCGGCCTGGTACTTCAGGATCTCCTTGCCGACGCGCATGTCCTCGGAATAGTCGGTCGAGACCACCCAGAGGCGCAGGATGTCGGCGCCGGACTGGTCGACCACCGTCTGCGGCGCCACCACGTTGCCGAGCGACTTCGACATCTTCCGGCTCTGCTCGTCGAGCACGAAGCCGTGGGTCAGCACCGCGTCGTAGGGCGCCCGGCCGCGCGTGCCGCAGCTTTCCAGCAGCGAGGAGTGGAACCAGCCGCGATGCTGGTCCGAGCCCTCGAGATAGAGGTCGGCCGGCCATTTCAGATCCGGCCGCTGCTCCAGCACGAAGGCGTGGGTCGAGCCGGATTCGAACCAGACGTCGACGATGTCGAGGACCTGCTCGTAATCCTCGGCCTTGAAGGAGTTGCCGAGGAAGAACTGGGCGTCGTGCTTGTACCAGGCGTCGGCGCCTTCGAGCTCGAAGGTCGCGGCGATGCGCTGGCACACCGCGGTGTCGCGCAGCGGCTCGCCGGTCGCCTTGTCGACGAAGATCGCGATCGGCACGCCCCAGGCGCGCTGGCGGCTGATCACCCAGTCCGGCCGGCTCTCGATCATCGAGGACAGGCGGTTGTAGCCCTGCTCCGGCACGAAGCGGGTCTGCTTCAGCGCCGCCAGCGCCGTCTCGCGCAGCCCGTTCGTCTCCATCGAGATGAACCATTGCGGCGTGGCGCGGAAGATCAGCGGCGCCTTGGACCGCCAGCTGTGCGGGTAGGAGTGGCGGATCTGGCCGCGGGCCAGCAGGCCGCCGGCGGCCTCGACCGCCGCGGTGACGACCTTGTTGGCGTCGCCCTTCTTGCCGTCGGGCCGATAGATCACATGGCCGGCGAACAGCGGCACGCTGACATGGTAGCTGCCGTCCTCGGTCACCGTCTCGGTGGCGGGGATGCCGTGGGCGCGGCCGAGATCGAAATCGTCGGCGCCGTGGCTGGGCGCGGTGTGGACCAGGCCGGTGCCGGCATCGACCGTGACATGGCCGGCGGGCAGGAACGGCACCTCGAACTCATAGCCCTGCCCCGCCAGCGGATGGCGGGCGACGGTGCCGGCGAAGTCCGAGCCCGGGAACTTGTCGATCGCGGTCCAGCCGGTGACGGCGAGGTCCTTGGCCACCGCATCGGCCAGCGCCGTGGCCAGCACCAGGGTCTCGCCGACCTTCGCCAGGCTGCCCTCGGCCACGGTGTCGACCTGGTAGACGCCGTATTCGAAATCCGGCCCATAGGCGATGGCGCGGTTGGCCGGCAAGGTCCAGGGCGTGGTGGTCCAGGCCACCGCCGCGGCGCCGTCGAGCGACGGCCGCGACGCCTTGGCCACCGGGAAGCGCACCCAGACCATGTCCGAGGTGATGTCCTGGTACTCGACCTCGGCCTCGGCCAAAGCGGTCTTCTCGACCACCGACCACAGCACCGGCTTCAGCCCGCGATACAGCCCGCCATTCATCAGGAACTTGTGGATCTCTCGGACGATCTGCGCCTCGGCCGGGTCGGTCATGGTCAGGTACGGGTCGGCCCAGTCGCCCATCACGCCGAGGCGCTGGAACTGCTCCGACTGCACCCCGACCCAATGCTTGGCGAAGGCGCGGCATTCCTCGCGGAACTGCAGCACCGGCACCGCATCCTTGTCCTGGCCGGCCTTGCGGTACTTCTCCTCGATCTTCCACTCGATCGGCAGGCCGTGGCAGTCCCAGCCCGGGACATAGACCGAATCCCGGCCCAGCATCTGGCGGGTGCGGACGACGATGTCCTTCAGGATCTTGTTGACGGCATGGCCGATATGGATGTCGCCATTGGCGTAGGGCGGGCCGTCATGCAGGACGAATTTTTCCCGGCCCTTCGACGCGGCGCGGATCCGGCCCAGCAGGTCGTTCGCCGCCCAGCGGGCCAGCAGCTCCGGCTCCTTCTGCGGCAGGCCGCCACGCATCGGGAAGTCCGTCTTCGGCAGGAAGACGGTGGATCGGTAGTCGGGCGCGGCCGGATCGGCGGCGGCGCCCGGTGTCTCGGCAGGCTGTACGGTCATGGCATGAAGGCTCGTGGATCCACGCGGGGGTCAATACCCGCTTTGACGATCGGATGCCAGCCGGACGACCCGGCGGGCCGTGGAGCGGCATGATGCGAGGGGTGCGCGCGGCGCGGTGACCCGACCCCCGTCAGAGGGCCGGGCGGATAATTCGGAACAGGGCGGCCGGCTTGCGCATGGACCCCATCGTACCGGACCGGCGCCCGGGGTCAAGGCGCGCAACCGACCTGGAGAGTACGTCGAGGGTGTGCCAGAATGTGTACAAGTAAACACAGAGGTTGTGCGATGACCGCCAGCACCACGATGACGATTCGGATCAGACCCGATGTAAAAGAAAAGCTCGAACGGATCGCGGTCGGCACCCGGCGGAGCAAGTCGTTCCTCGCTGGCGAAGCGGTTGCGGCCTATGTCGATCGCGAGCTTGAAATCATCGAGGGCATCAAGCGTGGCATGGCCGGAGCAGAGGCCGGACGGATCGTGCCGCACGATGAGGCTATGGCTGAAATCTATGCCGCCATCGAGGCGGCCGAAGCGAAGCGTTCGGGCAAGGCGTGAAGCGGCCTGTCGGCTGGTCGCGCGAAGCCCTGAACGACGTCAAAGGTCAGGTTGCATTCATCGCGCGGGATAATCCCCTGGCCGCAAGGCGGATCGCCGATCGCCTTCGAGATGCGGGCGAAGCTCTTGGCAACCTTGCCTCAGGCCGGCCTGGCCGCGTGACCGGCACCTACGAGACGTCGGTGAGCCGCCTCCCCTATATCATCGCCTATGAGCTGCGGCCGATTGCTGGCCGGGAAAGCGTCGTCATTCTGCGCGTGATCCACACGGCGCGGAACTGGCCGGCGGAAGAATGGCCGAACTGACCTGGTAGCGCCTCACCGGGCCAGCACCTGCCGCGCCGCCTCGCAGTCGCGGTCGATCTGGGCGACCAGCGCCTCGAGCGAGTCGAACTTCTCCTCGCCGCGCAGCCACTCCACCAGCTGCACCCGCAGGTGGCGGTGGTAGAGGTCGCCGGAGAAGTCGAACAGATAGGCCTCGAGCAGCGGCGTCTCGGTCCGCCACATCGGCCGGATGCCGAGATTGGCGACGCCGTCGTGCCACACCAGCGGCCCGCCCTCGTCGACGGCGCAGCGCACGGCGTAGATGCCGTAGGCCGGGCGCAGGAAGTCGCCGAGCTCGACATTGGCGGTCGGGAAGCCGAGCTCGCGGCCGCGCTTGTCGCCATGCTCGACCCGGCCCTCGATCTCCCAGGGCCGGCCCAGGATCTCGGCGGCGCCATGGGTGTCGCCGGCGGCCAGCAGCTCGCGCGCCCGGCTTGAGGAATAGAGGCCGCCGGTCTCGTCAGAGGCCTGGGTGACGATGGTGACGCCGAAGCCGAGCCGCCGGCCGAAGCCGGTCAGCGTCTCCGGCGTGCCGGCGCGGCGGTGGCCGAAGCAGAAATCATAGCCGACCACGACATGGCGGGCGCCCATCGCCCCGACCAGAATGGTCTGAATGAAATCCTCGGCCGAGCGGGCGGCGAGGGCCCGGTCGAAATGCAGCACCACATGCAGGTCGACGCCCAGCGCCTCCAGCAGCCGCGCCTTGATCCGGAACGGGGTCAGCCGGAACGGCGGGTCGTCGGGGCGGAACAGGCTGCGCGGATGCGGCTCGAAGCTGAGCACGCAGAGCGGCACGCCGAGGCGCCGCGCCTCGGCCTGGGCCGCCGCGACCACGGTCTGGTGGCCGCGATGCACGCCGTCGAAATTGCCGATGGCGACCACCGCGCCGCGCGCCGCTGCCGGCAGGGTCTCGGTGTGGCGGAAGATCTGCATGGGCCTCGTCCCGGCCCGGCCGGTCGTGCCGGGCCTGTTGGATATAGCGAGGACCGGCGCCGCCAGCCAGGGGGCAGGCCGGGCTAGGACGGCGTGGCGCCCATCCGGCGCCGGCCGGGCAGCAGCAGTGCGGTCGGCGCCAGGCGGCGCTGCACCAGATAGATCGGCCCGGCCGGCATGTTGTCGGTGACCACCAGATGCAACGTCACCGTGCCGCCGGGCGGAATCGTGCCGCCCTCGAACACCAGGCCGTCATGCGGCTCGTCGACCACCCGGCCGGAGGCGAAGCCCTCGGCCCAGATCGAGCGGATAACATGCGGCCCCTGGGCGAAGGACAGGCCATCATCATAGGTGCTGCCCTCGCCGCGCCTCCGCTCCAGCTCGACCGGAAAGTCCTGCCAGGTCTGGTTGGTGTCGTTGCGCACCACCTTGGTCAGGGCGAAGCCGGTGAGATGGGCGGTGGCGATGCGGTTGCCGAAGCCGGTGGTCAGCCCGGTGATGGTCAGCGCCGCCTCGCCGTTGCCGGTGATCCGTTCGACCACCACGAAGGGATCGTCGAGCCGCCCGGTCCCGCTGGCCGATTCCAGCACGAAGCCGCCCTCGGCATCGCTGAACACCAGCCCGGCGGCCGAGATCTCGCCAGCCAGCGCGGCGCCCGCGAACCACAGGCACAGCAGCAGGCCGGATATCGCCGCTTTCACGGCAGGGCCCGGGCGACGCGCCGCGGCGGCGGCAGGGACGCGGTCGGCTGGATCCGCCGCTGCACCACGTAGAAATGCGCCGACGGAGTGTTGTCGGTGACCACGACGCGCAGCACCAGCACCGCGCCGGGCGCCACCGTGCCGTCGTGGAACAGCACCATGTCGCGCGGCTCGTCATACATCTGGGCCGCGGTGAAGCGGTCGGCGCGGATGCCGCGCACCGCGTCGGGCGCCTGGGCGAAGGACAGGCCGTCGCCATAAGGGCTTTGATCGCCGCGCTGCTCCTGCAGCTCGACCGGGAAGTCGCGCCAGGTCTCCGCGGTGTCGTTGTGCACCACCTTGACCAGGGCGAAGCCGGCCAGATGCGCGGTGCCGACCCGGTTGCCGAAGGCCGGCGTCAGGCCGGTGACGGTGAGCGCCGCCTCGCCCTTGCCGGTGATCCGCTCGACCACCACGAAGGGGTCGTCGAGCCGCCCGGTCCCGGTTGCGGATTCGAGCACGAAGCCGCCTTCCGCGTCGCTGAAGGTGATCCCCGCGACCGTCATCTCTGCCGCGTGGGCGGCCACCCCCCATGCCGCCAGGACGATGACGGGGGCGCATAACGCCGAGCGCCTCATGCCGGTCAGTGTGGCCGTCCGCCGCCTCGCGGTAAAGGGGCTCGCGGCAAAGCCCGATCACCGCGACTTGCTTTTATGTTTATTTATCCTAAAGCTTTAGATAATCACTCGCCGCCGTTGCCGGCCCGCCGAAACCGACCGCGAGCATATGACTGCTGAGCTGACCGAAGCCGCCATCGCCGTCCTCCGGGCCAATGACCGGGGCGGCCATACCGTGTCGACCGCCGCCAGCCCCGCCGCGGCGCAGCGGAACTGGGACTCCAGCCTGGCCGCGATCGGCCTCGCCCAGTTCGACGAGGATCGCGCCTGGACCGAGATCGAGACCCTGCTGGGCGGGCAGGAGCCGGACGGCATGGTGCCGCACATCCTGGTCCATGGCGGCGACGCCGGCGATGTCCCGGATGGCGGGACGGCCCTCACCCACCCGCCGGTCGCCACCACCGCCGTCCGCCATCTGTTCGAGCGCTTCGGGGTGCGGCGGTCGCGCCCCCACCTGCGAACTCTGGCCCCGAAGCTGCTGGCCTGGCACCGCTGGTTCGCCGCGGCGCGGGACCTCGAGGGCACCGGCCTGGCGGCGATCATCGATCCCGAGGAGAGCGCGATGGCAGGCAGCCCGGCCTGGGACGCCGCGCCGGCCCCCTTCCGGGTCGCCGACATCGGCTTCAACGCCATGCTGCAGCGCGCCAACCGCGACCTGCGTTTCCTGCTCGACATGGTCGACGACCGCGCCGGCATGGCCGAGGTCGACCGCATGATCTCCACGACCCGGGCGGCACTGGAGGCGTGCTGGGTCAGGGCCGACGGCGCCTATCACTCGCGCGACGCCGGCAGCGGCCGCCCGATCGGCCAGTCCGGCATCGGCGGCCTGCTGCCGCTCTACGCCGATCCGGCCCTGGCGACGCGGCACCCGGCCCTGCCGGCCCGGCTGGAGCATTGGCTGGACCAGGCCGCCGTCGCGGTGCCGAGCGTCGGGCCCGGCCAGCCCGAATTCGATCCCGGGCGCCCCTGGCGCGGCGCAGTCTCGCTGCCGGTCAACTGGATGCTCTATGATGGGATCAAGCGCGCCGGCCGGCAGGACCTGGCGGCGCGCATCCGCCGCGACAGCATGGCCGTTGCCGCCCGCAGCGGCTTCCGCGAATACTTCGACCCGATCACCGGCGAGGGGCTCGGCGGCGCCGACGCCTCCTCGACCGCAGCCATGGTGCTGCTGTTCGCCGGCCTCGAGGACTGACCACGGGACGGGCGCATGGCGGATCGCAAACGGGTGGGTATCGTCGAACTCGCCCGGTCGCTCGGACTGTCGACCTACACCGTCTCCCGCGCGCTCAATGGCCATAGCGACGTCGCCGACGACACCCGCAAGCGGGTGGTGGCGGCGGCGGCCGAGGTCGGCTACATGCCGAATGCGCTCGGCCGCACCCTGCGCCGCGGCCGGACCGACGCGGTCGGCTTCCTGCTGACGCCGTCACCCGCCGGCCTGGTCGACAGCTATTTCCTGCCGCTCCTGACCGGCATCGACGCGGTGCTGGCCCCGGCGGGCTATGCCGTGCTGGTTGCGGGCGCCGCGCCGGACTGCCAGGAGCTCGAGGTGCTGCGCCGGCTGGTCGAAGGCCGGCGGGTCGACGCGGTGATCCTGACCCGGGTGCGGGTTGAAGATCCGCGCGCCGACTATCTGCGCCGGCTGGACTTCCCTTTCGTCATGCTCGGCCGCGACGGCGAGCGGCCGGAGACGCCCTTCGTCGACGCCGACCACCGGGCCAGCGGCCGGGCCGCGACCGCCTGGCTGGCCGCCCGCGGCCATCGCCGCATCGGCCTGATCAACACGCCGGCGCAGGTCAATGCCAGCCGGCAGCGGCTGCTCGGATGGCAGCAGGGGCTGGCCGAGGCCGGCCTGACCGCCGACCCGGCCTGGCACCGCTGCGGCGACTACACCGCCGAGACCGGCCGGCGCCAGGCCCAGGCCCTGCTGGAATTGTCGCCGCGGCCGACGGCGATCCTGTGCGGCAATGACGAGATGGCGTTCGGCGCCGCCGAGGCTGTGCGCGCCGCCGGCCTCCTGGTCGGCGTCGACGTCTCGATCATCGGCTGCGACGACATCCCGATCGCGGCGCTGGCCAACCCGCCCCTGACCACCTTCCGCACTTCGCAGCGCTCTTTCGGCGAGCGCCTGGCCGAGCAGGTCCTGGCGTTGCTGCGCGGCGAGACGCCGCCGTCGCAGCTGGGCGTGCCGGAGCTGGTCGAGCGCGGCTCGGCCGGGCCGGCACCGCCGGAGGCCGGCTAGATCGGAGACGGGGCGGGCCTTGAGATTGCAGTTAACACATTGTTCAATTGTATTAATCTGCGATCTTGTTCATGCTACGTTCTATGGACAAGGCGCAGACCGATCGGATGTCGGAAGCCCCGGCCACTCCCCAGGAGGAGCGGGCGGCGCGGCATCTGCGCATGCTCGCCCGGGCGGCCGAGATCCACATGGAGATCATGGAGGCGACCCGCACCGAGGCGGTCGAGGCGCCGCAGCCCGGCGTCGACTATGGCCAGCGGATCGCCGTCATCACCAAGTCGCTGCGGCTGACCCTGCTGCTGGAGGACAAGTTCGCCAATCATCGCGACGAGCGGCGCAAGGCCGCGGCGAAGCGCGAATCGGCCCAGGAGGACTGGCACGACCTGCGGGTGAAGCTGGCGATGCTGGCTGCCGCCTATGAGGTGTCCGAGGACGATGAGGAGGTCGACCGCCGCGTCGCCGAAGTCTGCGAGCGGGTCGAGCGGCCGGAGGTGGCCGAGCTGATCGCAGCCAGCCGGCCCGAGGTCGCGGTGGCGGCCCTGTGCCGGCGCTGAGGTTTCCCGCCGGAGGTGGAGCGCTGGCTGGAGATGGCCGACGAGGCCATGGAGCATTACGGCTTCATACCGCCGGAGGATGGCAAGGACGATGATCCGGAGGATCCGCCCGAGCCTCGCTCGGCCGGCGCCGGCCGCCGCAAGCCCAAGTCGCCGAACACGGGGTGACCGCCGGCAAACTCACCCGCTTCACCAACCTTCAGCATCGCGAACGCAGCCTCCCCCTGCCCCCTCCCGCAAGGGGCTACGGGATGCACGAAAGTGATTTGCGTGTGGAGGGAGGTGTGATTCAAGGCGAAGTCAAGCCGAGAGGAGACTTTGCCGTGACGTTTGGGCTGGGCGACATCCGGGTGGCAGCGCGAGCCGAGTGGTTGATCGAGCAGATCGTGGCGACGGGATCGCTGGTGGTGCGCGAGCTTGGCGGGACGCGGGCCGGAGAGATGGCGGTGCACCGGTTTTTGTCGTCGCCGTACAGCTCGGTGGAAGGGATCGTGGAGACGCTGGCGTCGCGGACAGCCCAGCAGTGTGTGGGGCGCCGGGTGGTGGCGATCCAGGATACGAGCGAGGTCAACTTCAAGGGTCGGGCGGCCAAGCGGCGCGGGCTGGGTCCTGGGGGCAACGGGAAGGACCCCGGCTTCTTCCTGCATCCGGTGATTGCGGTGGATGTGGAGGAAGAGGCGGTGATCGGCCTGGTCGGGGCCCAGATCTGGACGCGAGGCTCGGTGCCGGTGGGCGAGCGGCGTGGCCGGGCCCTGGCGGAAAAGGAATCGATGCGCTGGCACGACGGCTGCACCACCGCGGCCCGGGTGCTGGCCGAGGCGGCGGCGGTGACGATGATCGCCGACCGCGAGAGCGACATCTGGGAGCTGTTCACCGAGCGCCCGGACAATCTCGACCTGATCCTCCGGTCGGCGCAGAACCGCAGCCTGGCCGGCGGCGGCCGGCTGTTCGCCGCCCTGGACGATGCCCCGGAGCTGACGCGCCGCCGCATCCTGGTGCCGCCGAGCCGACCGGGCGAGCGCAGCCGTGAAGCGACCCTCGCGATCAAGGCGGGCAGCGTGCAGATCGCCCGTCCGAAGAGCCGCAAGGCCGAACCGGGCGCGGTGCGCACCGTAACCCTGACGCTGGTCCAGGCCATCGAGATCGATCCGCCCGACCCGAAGCAGGCCATCGCCTGGCGCCTGCTCACCACCCATCCCGCCGACGGCGCCGACGCCGCCACCGAGATCATCGATCTCTATCGCCTGCGCTGGCGCATCGAGCAGGTCTTTCGTGCCCTCAAGAGCGATGGCCTGGGCCTCGAAGACACTCAACTCGCCGATGCCGAGCGGCTGTTCATCCTCGCCGCCATGGGCTTGGCCGCCGCAGTCCGCACCCTGCAACTCGTCGATGCCCGCGACGGCAGCCCCAGGCCGGCCACCGACGTGGTCGATCCCGACCTCCTCGCTCCACTTGCCGCCATCTCTCGATCCCTCGAAGGCAACACCCCGCGCCAGAAGAACCCCCATGCCCCCACCAGCCTCGCCTTCCTCTCCTGGGTCACCGCTCGCCTCGGCGGATGGAACTGCTACGGCAAGCCACCGGGTCCCAAAACCATGCACAATGGATGGAAACGGCTCGCCCCTATGCTCCATGGCTATGCCCTCGCAACACAGGCAAAACTTCCGTGAATCCCGTAGCCCGCAAGGGGAGGGGGCCAGGGGGAGGTGGCTGCGCGCGTCCGCGCGCGACTGCGCAGAGAACAGGCCTTGCCGCCATGGCCGTAGCGTCAGAGTTCAGGCCGGCCTTGACGGCGAGACCCCCTGCCCCCTCCCACGAGGGGAGGGGGAGAGAAGAAGGGATGGATTGGCTCGAACGGCGGCATTCCAGAAAAGTCCCACCCAGCGGGAGAGGCCGCAGGCGCTGGCTAATCCAGCCGCAGATCGTCGCGCCGGACCACGTCGGGCAGCGGCCCGAGCGCCTGCAGCAGCGCGGCCACACTGCGGCCCTCGACCGGATGGATCCAGCCGGCGGCAACGTCGGCGGCCGGGGCCAGGACGAAGCCGCGCTCCGCCATCCGCGGATGCGGCACCACCAGCTCCGGCCGGTCGACGACGCGGTCGCCGTAGAGCAGCAGGTCGAGATCGATCAGCCGCGGCCCGTTAGGGCGGCTGGGAACCCGGCCGATCTCCGCCTCCGCCGCCTTCAGCAGCGCCAGCAGCGCCTCGGGTGCGAGCCCTGTGCGGGCGGCGACGCACATATTGAGGAAGGCGCCCTGGTCGGTGTCGTACATCGGCGCCGTCTCATAGACGGCGGAGACGGCGTCGACCGTCGTCTCGCGGCGCAGCCAGGCGATCGCCCGGCGCAGATTGGCCTCGCGGTCGCCGAGATTGGTGCCGAGCGCGAACAGGACAGGGGTCATGGCTTGCTCCGGGATCACGTTTCGCCGCGAATCGGCCGATCGGTGTCGCGGCCCCTGTGGCGCGAGGCGGCGGCGTTATGGCCTTGTCCGGCGGAAATGTCGAGCCGGGCGGCGCCGCGATGGTGTATGCCGGGCCGGACGTCTGAACGGGACCTCGCCATGGCCGAAGCCGCCGCCCTGCTGGGCAAGCCGATCGCGGAGCGGATCCGATCGCGGATCCTGGCGGAGACGCCGCCCGGCCTCCGCCCCTGCCTGGCCGTGGTGGTGGCCAGCGACGACGCCGCGGTCGCCCGCTACGCCGCCGCCAAGCAGCGCACCGCCGACGCGCTGGGCCTCGGCTTCCGGGTCGAGACGGTCGACCCCGCCGGCGGCCAGGCCGCGCTCGACGCCCGCATCGCCGCGCTGTCGGACGATCCCGGGGTGCACGGCATCCTGCTGGAGCTGCCTTTGGCCGCGGGGCTGGATGTCGAGATCGCGATCCGGCAGCTCGACCCGCTGAAGGATGTCGACGGGCTGACGCCCTACAATCTCGGCCTGATCGCCGCCGGGCGCGAGGCCGACGCGCTGCTGCCGGCCACCCCGGCCGCCTGCATCCGGCTGGCCGAGACCGCGGCCGACCTGAAAGGCGCCCGTGCCGTGGTGGTCGGCCGCGGCCGCGCCGTCGGCCGGGCCCTGGCGCCGATGCTGGTCAACCGCGACGCCACGGTGACGGTGTGCCACAGCCGCACCCGCGACCTGGCCGCCGCGGTCGCCGCCGCCGACATCGTCTTCGTCGCCGCCGGCCGGCCCGGGCTGGTCGGCGGGGCCACGGTCCGGCCGGGCCAGGTGGTGGTCGATGCCGGCATCTCGGTGGTCGACGGCCGGGTGGTGGGCGATGTCGATGCCGACAGCGTCCGCCCGGTCGTCGCGGCGCTGACGCCGGTGCCGGGCGGCGTCGGGCCGCTGACCGCGACCTTGATCTTCAGCAACCTGCTGCAGGCGGTGGAGCTGCAGCGCCGCGCCGGGAGACTGCGATGACCGCCGAGACCGAGGACAGCCTGTGGCGCTGGCCGCTGGCCACCTTCCGCGACACGCTGGCCAGCGATTCGCCGACCCCCGGTGGCGGTTCGGCGGCGATGGTGTCGGCGACGCTCGGCCTCGGCCTGGTGGTGATGGCGCTGCGCATCACCGCCAACAAGACGGCCGACCGGAGTTTCCTGGACACGCTGATCCTGTCGGGCGAGCGGTTGATCGCCGAGTTGTCGGCCCATGCCGAGGCCGACATGGCCGTGTTCGACGCCTATATGGCGGCGCTGAAGCTGCCGAAGGCGACCGAGGACGAGAAGGCGGCCCGCCGCGACGCGCTGCGGCAGGCGACCATCGCCGCCACCGAGGTGCCGCTGAACGCGGCCCAGACTGCGCTGGAGGGACTCGACCTGGCCAGCCAGGCGGCCACGCTGGCGGCGACCCAGATCGTCAGCGATGTCGGCGCCGGGGCGGCGACGCTGCATGGGGCGGTCGAGGCGGTGCTGTATGCCGTCGACGTCAATCTGCGCGGCTTCGACGACGCTGCCCGCCGCCAAATCTATGCCGACAGCCGCGACCGGCTGCTGGCCGTCGCCGGTCAGCGGGCTGACGGCATCGCCCGGCTGGTGCGGGACCGGCTGCGCTGAGGACGGGTGATTCACGGGACTCGGGTGGTTTCTCCGGAGCTCTGATTCGGCGCGAATCCGCCGTGCCGGACCGGCGATATGACTGCGGTGACGATCCAGCCACAGATCTCAAGCTAACTGTCCGGACTCGCTTGCAAATCTCCAAACCACCCCGATGCCGCCCGATTCCAGGGACGTTGCCGCCGTGTTGCATTCGCGCCGCTCCGCCGACGCTGGTGTTTTTCAGTTTCTAAAATCCGAACAATCGGTTAACCCCGGTCGGGAATGGCCGTGCGGGCCGGTGGTGCATCGCTGCAACACTGCGCGAAATTCGCAACAGCAAGGTCCATTTCAATTGCGGTCTACGTTCGACCATCGTACATCCAAAGGGAGCGGTCTGGTCGCAGCCCTTGAAGGAAGCGGGGGACGAGACCTCGGTTGAACCGTGATCAGCGAGGTATTGGATATGAAGAAGAACGTGATGTACGCCGTCGGTGCGGCCGCCCTGCTCGTTGCAGCCCCGGCGATGGCGCAGGAGTATCAGGCCACCGGTCTCTATGTCGGCGCCGGTGCTGGCGTCAACATTCGCCAGAATGACAGCTGGAACGTCAAGGGCAGCAACGTCGACGGCAAGTCCGAATACGACGTCGGCCCGGCCGGCAACATCTACCTCGGTTACGACTGGGGTTCGTTCCGTGCGGATGCTGAAGTCAGCCTGCGCACCAACGATGTCAAGGAAGCCAAGTTCGGCGGCCAGACCTTTGCCAAGAATGGTCATTTCCGCACCATCGGCATCATGGCGAACGGCTACTACGACTTCGATTTCGGCTCGCCGTTCGTGCCGTACATCGGCGCCGGCGTCGGCGTCGCCATGCTCGACTCCGAGCTGAAGGGCGGCGGGGCCAAGTTCAACGACTTCAACACCCAGTTCGCCTATCAGGGCATCGCCGGTGTGTCGTACAACTTCGAGCCGAACATCGCCTTCAACCTCGAGTACCGCTACTTCGGCAACACCAAGCCGACCTTCAGCGACCAGAACATCAAGCTGAAGTACGACGCCAGCAACAACCACACCATCCTGCTGGGCGTGCGCTACACCTTCGCCCCGGCCCCGGCCGCGCAGGAAGTGGTCGAGACGGTTGCCGCCCGCAGCTACTTGGTGTTCTTCGACTTCGACAGCTCGCGTCTGACCCCGGAAGCCAAGCAGATCGTGGCCTCGGCCGCTGCTGACGCCCTCCAGGGCAAGACCACCCGCATCGACGTCACCGGCCACACCGACCGTTCGGGTTCGGACCGGTACAACCAGGCCCTGTCGGTGCGTCGCGCCGAGTCGGTCCGCCGCGAGCTGGTCGCGGACGGCGTTGCCGACAGCCTGATCGTCACCCGCGGCGTCGGCGAGTCCGATCCGCTGGTCCCGACCGCCGACGGTGTGCGCGAGCCGCAGAACCGCCGCGTCGAGATCGTCCTGAACTAAGTACGGTCTTTAAAGATCCCATCGGGAGATCGGGGCGTCCTTCGGGGCGCCCCTTTCTTCATCCGGGGTCCGGCAACAGCAAAACGGCCGTCCCACTTGGTAGGACGGCCGTTTTGCTGTCGATGTCGGTCTTCGGAGCCCGGCAGGTCAGCCCGCCGCAGCCGCCCGCGCGACGAAGCCGGCATTGAGGAAGCCCGGCTTGGCATAGGCCAGCGGCCGGCCGGAGACGTCGTCGATGCCGCCGCCGGCGGCGCGCAGCACCGCATCGGCCGCCGCTGTGTCCCATTCCATGGTCGGGCCGAAGCGGAGATAGAGATCCGCCTCCCCCGCCGCGATCAGCACGATCTTCAGCGAGCTGCCGAGGACCCGCCGCTCGGCCACCCGGCGGCCCTGTAGCGCCGCGTCCAGCTTCGGGTCATCGCGATGCGACCGGCTGGTCAGCACCACCAGCCCCTCCGCCGGCGTCGGCCGCACGGCGATCCGCCGCGGCGCCTCGTCGCCCTGCTGCTGCCACGCCTCGCCACCGGCCGCCCAGAAGCGGCGGTCGAAGGCCGGCGCCTCGACCACGCCCAGCACCGGCACGCCGTTCACCACCAGGCCGATATTGACCGTGAACTCGCCGTTGCGGCGCAGGAACTCCTTGGTGCCGTCGACCGGGTCGACCAGCCAGAAGCGATCGGCCGCCGCCGGGACGCCGTGGGCGGCGCAATGCTCCTCCGCCACCACCGGCACCCCCGGCAGCAGGGCCCGCAGCCCGGGCAGGATCAGCGCCTCGGCGGCATGGTCGGCGGCGGTGACCGGGCTGCCGTCATCCTTGCGCAGGCTGGCGCCGTCGAAGCTGTTGTAGATCTCCATCACCACCCGGCCGGCACGGCGGGCGAGATCGACGATCGCGTCGACGGGCGGCAGCGCATCGGCGGCCATCAGGCGGCCTCGCGCAGCGCCGACCAGGTCTCGTCCAGTGCCAGCTCGAAGCGGTGCAGCATCTCGGCCACGCCGGCCTCGTCGATGATCATCGGCGGGCAGAAGCCGATGACGTCGCCCGGCATGGCGCGGGTCAGCAGGCCATGCGCCTGGGCCCGGCGGACCAGGCCGGCGCCGATGCCGCGGGCCTTGTCGAAATTGGTCCGCGCGGCCTTGTCGGCCACCAGCTCGGCCCCGGCGATCAGGCCGAGGCCGCGCACCTCGCCGACCAGCGGATGACCGGCATGGCGGCGCAGCCCCTCCTGCATCGCCGCACCGACCCGGCGGACGCGGCCGACGATGTCCATCTCGCGGTAGATCTTCAGCGTCTCCAGCGCCACCGCCGCCGCCACCGGATGCCCGCCATAGGTGTTGCCGTGGCCGAACATGCCGTGCTTGTCGCTGCCCGCCACCAGCGCCTCGTAGACCGGTCCGGAGACCAGTGTCGCCGCGATCGGCAGGAAGCCAGCCGACAGCTGCTTGGCCACGGTCATGATGTCCGGCCGGATGCCGAAGCTGTCGCAGCCGAACCAGTTGCCGGTGCGGGCGAAGCCGCAGATCACCTCATCGGCGATGAACAGGATGTCGTGCCGGCGCAGCACCGCCTGCACCTTCTCGAAATAGGTGCGCGGCGGCACGATCACGCCGCCCGCGCCCATCACCGGCTCGGCGATGAAGGCGGCCACCGTCTCCGGCCCCTCGGCCTGGATCGTCGCCTCCAGCTGCGCGGCCAGGCGGGTGGCGTAGTCCTCCTCGCTCTCGCCCGGCTCGGCGCCGTGGTAGTGGTGCGGCGTGTCGACATGCACCACCCGGCCGACCGGCAGGTCGAAGCCGTCCTGGGCATAGGCCAGGCCGGTCAGGCTGCCCGACATCACGGTGACGCCGTGATAGGCCTTGCGGCGGGCGATGATCTTCTTCTTCTCCGGCCGACCCAGCGCATTGTTGACGTACCAGGCGATCTTGACCGCCAGGTCGTTGGCCTCGGAGCCGGAATTGACGAACAGCGCCCGCTCCAGCGGCTTCGGCGCGATCGCCATCAGCGCCTCGGCCAGGTCGACCAGCACGTCCGGCACCTTGCCGCCGAAAGCGTGGTAGAAGGGCAGCTGCCGCATCTGCCGCGTCGCCGCCTCGACCAGCCGCTCCTGGTCGAAGCCGAGCCCGGCGCACCACAGGCCGGCCAGCCCCTCGATGTATTCGCGCCCCTCCTCGTCATAGACGTGGATGCCCTTGCCGCGGCTGATCACCATCGGCCCGGTCTCGCGATGGGCGCTGAGATTGGTGTAGGGGTGCAGCAGGTAGGCGACGTCCCGCGCGGCGGTGGAGTTGGGGATCACGGGCGGCGTCCTCCGGCTGTTCGTTGGCGTCCGCCATCGTTACCGAAAGGCAAGGCTGCCGTCCCGGGCGTTTCGCGCATGGCAGGCGCCGCGGCCTGGAAATAACGTCGCGGCGTAAGGCCGGTGGCCTGGCGGAAGTCGCGGATGAAGGCGCTGGCCGACCCGAAGCCGAGCTCATGCGCCACCGCGGTCACCGAAGCCCCTTCGGCGAGCCGGACCAGGGCGGCGCGCAGCCGGACCTGGCGGCGCCAGGCGGTGAAGCTCATCCGCGCCTCGCGCTGGAACGCCCGGGCCAGCGACCGGGTGGTGGTGCCCAGCCGCGCCGCCCAACCGGCCAGCGTCCCGGCATGTCCGGGCTCCGCCGCCAGGGCCGCCTCGATCGCCTGCAGTGCCGGCGACGCCAAAGGCTGCAGGAACAGCCGTGGCGCCGGCTCCAGCCGCATCTCGTCGGCGAAGACCAGGCAGAGGCGGTGCCGGGCCCGGCCCGTCGCGCCCTCCAGCGCCAGGATCACCTCGCGCAGCAGCGGGCTGACCGCGACGACGCCGCAGCGCTCCGGCAGCCGGCGCAACAGCGGGCCGCGGCAATAGGCGCTGAGCATCTCGAACCCGGCGGAGGTCTCGACCCGGTGCTCCTCGCCGGCCGGCAGCCAGCAGCCCTGCAGCGGCGGCACCACCCACTGCCCGTGGCGGGTGTGCAACACCATGACGCCGCGGCCCGGATAGATCAGCTGCGCCCGCGGATGATCGTGCCACGCGCCCGAGAAGCCGGCCGGGAAAGAGCCGCGCTCGACCTGGATCCAGCTCTCCACGTCGCGATTCTCGCTATGTCCGATCCAGCACATATTCTGTCAGACCCTACGGTATCGGACGCCCATCGAGCGGCCTAGCCTTCCCAAAGCAAGGGAGGAGCCGCGCATGACGCCGACCATGATGGTGCCGCGGACGGAGCCCGCGCCCCGTCCGTCCCGGGACGGCAAGCAGGAGTTCCTGGCCGCACTGCACGGCCTCCGCCCGGCCTCGGTGCTGGATGTGGGCTGCGGCGAGGGCGCCCTGCTGCGGGCCGTCACCACCGACGGCGTGCGCGGCGTCGGCCTGGAACCGGAGGACGCGGCCGCCGAGCGCGCGCGGGCGGCGGGGCTGGAGGTCCAGCCCGGCCGGGCCGAAGCCCTGCCCTTCGGCGACAGCAGCTTCGACGTCGTTACCCTGGAATACGTCGCCCATCACGTCGAGCACCTGCCGCGGGCCCTGCGCGAGGCGGCCCGGGTGGCGCGGCGCGCCGTCCTGGTCCTGGACGGCTGGTACGACGAGGCCCTGCCGTCGCAGCGGGTGATGCGCGACCTCGACGATTGGCGGAAGCGGATCGACCGCCGGCTCGGCATGGTGCACAACCCCTGCCCCAACCCACGCGACCTGATCGACCCGCTGCTCGCCAGCGGCCCGCTCGCGATCGACTATGCCTGCCGGCTAGAGCTGAGCCCACGGTCGCTGGCCGAGCTGGAGGCGACGGCCCGGCGGCATCTGGAGGCCGTCGCCCCGGCGCCCGACCTGGCCGCCGAGCTGGACCGCATTCTCGACGACGGCCGGCTGCACGGCTGCACCGACGCCGGCACCCTGCTGCTGGCCGCGCGGTTTCTCTAGGGTGCGCTGCTGCTCGGCGATGCCGCCATCTCTGCCGGAGGCCCCGTGCGCAGCGGGACCGGCAACCTCAGCGCCTTCGCTGCCCGGCGGATCAGAAGCCCGGTCGCCGGGACGCGGCGCAGCGCCGGCAACTCCACCAGAGTCCAGGACAGGAAGGCCACCGGCAGGGTGATCAGCACGATCAGCGGGAAAAGCTGTGGCCACAACAGGCCAGGCCACAGGCTGATCAGGATCTGCCCGATCGGCCAGTGCCAGACATAGGTCGCATAGGACAGCTCGCCGACCCGGCTGTAGCCGAGGATCCAGCCTTTCGGAACCAGGGCGAGCCAAAGCGCGCCGGCGGCGCAGGCCAGAATCGAGGTCAGCTCCGTCCATGCCGTGCCCCGCAGCAGCAGCGTCAGTCCGCCGAACAGCGCGGCCAGCCAGAGGGACACCGGAACCCAGCGGCGGTAGTGGTATAGCGCGACGCCGATCATGAAGCTGATGCCGAAACCGGCCGTGGCGTCGACGGGTATGATCAGGCGCAGGTCGGTGCCGAAGGTGATGCCGAAATAAAGCGCGGCGATGACGGCCAATGTCCGCGGCAGCCGCCGGGGCGACAGCCATCCGGCCACCGACAGCAGTGCCAGCACGATGTAGCAGCCGATCTCGTAGAGCAGCGTCCACAGCGACGGGTTGACCAGGGTCGGATACGGCACGGTCTCGAACATTCCGGGCAGGTCGGGCACGAACAGTCCGCTCGACGCCTTCGGCAGGTAAAGCCAAGTGTCCAGCCGGCTGAAATAGTCCAGGACCGGCAGGCTGGTCATCAGCGGTCCGATCACAAACACCATGACGGCCGAAAACAGCAGCAGCGGCGGGACGATCCGCATCAACCGGGCCGAGCCGTAATTGCTGAGTGAGGCCCGCCTGTCCAGGCTCATCGCCACCATGATGCCGCTGAAGACGAAGAACAGTCGCAGCGCATTCTTGCCGATCAAGATCAGCGCCGACCAGAAGGCTGGATCATGCTCCAGATAGTATCGCTCCATGCCATTGATCTCGATCGAATGCGCGAAGATGATGAACAACGCGCCGATCATGCGGCATAGGTGGAAGTTGTTCTGCCGCTGCTCCATTGCCTGGTACAGTGTCAGCAAATCGGCCTCCATTGCGACCAAGCGTCACCGCACCGTCGGCAATCGACGTCGCGCCAACACATCTTCGACCGGCCGGGATTTCACTGCGCACATGGCATGTGCTTCAATATTCCCCGATCCTCGATCGAGGATCGACAGTAAATGAAGTCTAATCAAGGCCGCTAAAGGCGGACGGGACTACGCCGAAGGACGGAGAGTGGGCCAGTCAGCCCTCCTGCGCCTCGTGCCGGCGGCCGAGCGCGACGGCGAGGGTCAGGGCCAGGCAGGGCGTGGCCGAGAGCGAGCGGAAGGCGTCGATCTCGCCCTCATGCACCACGAAGCAGGCATCGGCGATCGGGTAGACCGGGCTGAGGTCGCTATCAGTGATGGCGACGATCGGCACCCCGGCAGCCCGGGCTCGGCGGGCCACCTCCTGCACGTCCGGGGCGTAGCTGCGGAAGGTGACGACGAACAGCGCGTCGCCGGGGCGGATCGCCCGCGACTGCTCCGCCAGCATGCCGCCGAAATTGTCGAGCAGATGCACCGGCCGGTCGAGCTGGGCCAGTAGGTAGGAGAGGTAGACCGCGATCGGGAAGGACCGGCGCTGGGCGGCCAGATGGATGCAGTCGGCGCGCGCCAGGATGTCGACCGCGCGGGCGAACACGGCCGGGTCGACATCGCCGCGCAGCCGCTCCAGCGCGCCGACCGAGATGTCGATGAAGGCGTTGAGCGGGCCGGACGAGGTCTCGGCCCCACCGAAGCGGGCGTCCAGCGTGCGGATGCGTGCCTCATAGCTCGGCATCCGCTCGACCAGCTGGGCCCGGAACAGGCGCTGCATCTCCGAGAAGCCGTCGAAGCCCAGTGCCTGGGCGAAGCGGACCAGGGCCGAGGGCTGGACCTCGGCCTTGGCGGCGATCACCGCCACCGTTTCCAGCGCGATCACGTCGGGATGGGCCAGGGCGAATTCGGCGATGGTCTTGAGCCGCTTGCTCAGCGCCGGGTAGCGGGCGGCGATGGCGCCGCGCAGCGCCTCGAAGCTGTCCGGCGCCAGGTCGACCGTTGCCGCTTCCGTCCCTGCCATGTGGCCGTTCCAAACGTTCCAACTCTTGGAACAGTAATCTCGAAATCGCTCCTGGGGGAACCGCCATTCGCTGTGGCCCGGCCGCCGCACGACTGGTATAGACCATCTGGCGCGATGACGCTGACGGCGCGGCTTGCTAGCGTCCCCCGCGCGACAGCATCCAGGACCAGGGCATGGCGATCCGCATCCATATCGGCGTCGATGGCGGCGCGACCGGCACCAGGCTCCGCGCCGTCGATCCGGACGGAAGCGTTCTGGGCGAGGGCACGGCCGGCCCGTCCAGCCTGACCCTCGGGGTCGACGGCGCCTGGGCCCAGATCCGCAATGCGCTGGCCGCCGCCGGTGTCGCTGAGGCGGACTATGGCGCCGCCGTGCTCGCCTGCGGCCTGGCCGGCACCGGCCGGCCGGACAAGCGCACCGAGTTCCGCGCCAAGGCCCCCGGCTTCGCCCGCCTGCGCCTGTGCTCCGACGCCCATGCCACGACGCTGGGCGCGCATGGCGGCCAGCCCGGCGCCGCCATCGCGCTGGGCACCGGCACGGTCGGCGGCTCCCTCAGCGCCGACGGCACCACCCGCCAGGTCGGCGGCTGGGGCTTCCCGGTCGGCGACGAGGGCAGTGGCGCCTGGCTGGGCCTGAAGGCGCTGGGCGAGGCGCTGCAACTGCTGGACGGCCGCGACGTCGACCCGCCCGGCGGCTCGGCCCTGCACCGGGCCATGTTCGAGACCTGCGGCGCCACCGGGCCGGAGCTGCTGTCCTGGACCTACCAGGCGCCGTCGACCAAATACGCCACGCTGGCGCCGATCGTGGTCCGGCTGGCACAACAGGGCGACCCCGCCGCGGTGCGGCTGATGCAGGCGGCCGGGCGCGAGGTCGACCGGCTGGCCCGCGCCCTGGACCCCGACGGCACCCTGCCCTTCTGCGCCGGCGGCAGCTTGGCCGTGCCGCTGCGCCCCTATATGGACCCGACAATCACCGCCCGGCTGCGCCCGCCGCTGGGCGATGCCCGCGACGGTGCCGTGCTGCTGGCCCGGTCCCTGGCCCCCGGCGAAGCCTGGAGCGACGCATGATGAGCCCGCATTTCTCGCCCCCCTTGCGTCCTGCGCCGGTTCAACATGCCGACAGGGCAGGAGAGCGGCGCAGCGCGATGCAGCGCATCGCGCAAGCCGTTCGACGCACCATGTCGGCATGTTCAACCGGCCCGGAGGGTCGCCTTGCGGCGGCCGCCTGCGGGCGCGGGCCGCTCGACCGTATGTCCCTATACGCTCTTCGCGGCCCGCGCCCTCACTCGACTCACCGCAAGGCGACGCAGGACGCAAGGGGGGCGAGAAATGTGGGCTAGAACCCTCGAAGGCCGCATCCTGACGCCCGGGGGATGGGTCGCCGGGTGCATCGCATTCGACAGCCATATCCGCAGCGTCGAGCCGGTCGACGGCCCGGATGACGGCCCGATGATCCTGCCCGGCTTCATCGACCTGCACTGCCATGGCGGCGGCGGCGCCGACGCGATGGAGGGCGAGGCCTCGATCCGCACCCTGGCCCGCACCCATGCCCGGCACGGCACCACCGCGCTTCTGGCCACCACCATGACCTCGCCGGTCGAGGAGATCGAGACCGCGCTGGACGGCGCCGGCCGGGTCGTCGCCGGACGGCGGCCGGGCGAGGCGCGGGTGCTGGGCGTGCATCTGGAAGGCCCCTTCATCAGCCCGGACCGGCTGGGCGCCCAGCCGCCCTTCGCCATCCCGGCCGATCTCGCGCGTATGGCGGATTTCTGCGACCGCGCCGACATCCGGGTCGTCACCTGGGCACCGGAGGCCGATCCGGACGGAAGCCTGCAGGCCTTCCTGGCCGCCCGCGACATCCGGGTGCAGCTGGGCCATTCCTCCTGCGACTACGAGACCGCGGCCGAGGCGTTCTCCCGCGGAGTCGACGGCGTCACCCATATGTTCAACGCCATGACGGCGCTGCACCACCGCGCCCCCGGCATCGTCGGCGCCGCCTTGGCCCATGCCGAGCATGCCGAGCTGATCCCCGACCTGCTGCATGTCCATCCCGGCGCCATCCGGGCGGCGCTGCGGGCGATCCCGTCGCTCTATGCCGTCACCGACGCCACCGCCGCCGCGGGCATGCCGGACGGCGACTACCGGCTGGGCCGGCACACGGTGCGCAAATGCGGCAACGGCGTGCGGCTGGACGACGGTACCCTGGCCGGCAGTTGCCTGACCATGGACCAGGCCTTCGCCAACCTCGTCGCCATCGGCCTCAAGCCGGAGGAGGCGTCACGCCGCACCTCGACCCTGGCCGCCGAATATCTCGGCCTGGCCGATCGCGGCCGCCTGGCGCCCGGCGCCTGGGCGGACATCGTCGTTCTCGACGCCGGCCTGCGGGTCACCAGCGTCCATGTCGAAGGAGAGTCGATTGACCTCGATCATGCTTGAGGAGGCGCGCGAGGCGCCCGCCCGCATCGCTGACCTGCTGGCCGCCGACGCGGATCTGGTCCGCGACCTGGCCGCCCGGCTGCGTGCCGACCGGCCGCGCTTCGCCGTGACCATCGCCCGCGGCAGCTCCGACCATGCCGCGACCTACGCCGCCTATCTGCTGGGCAGCCGGCTGGGCGTGGTCACCGCGTCGCTGCCGCCGTCGCTGGAGACGCTGGGCCATTCCGATCTCGACCTGAAGGGCAGCCTGGCCATCGCCGTGTCGCAGTCCGGCCGCAGCCCGGACCTGGTGACGCCGGTGCGCCGCGCCCGCGAGCGTGGGGCGCTGACCGTCGCCATCCTGAATTCAACCGACAGCCCGGCCGCCCAGGCGGCGGAGATCGTCCTGGACCAGCATGCCGGGCGCGAGCGCGCCGTGGCCGCGACCAAATCCTACATCGCCAGCCTGGTGGTCCCCGCCCGGCTGGTCGCCGAATGGGCCGAGGACACGGAGCTGAAGGCCGCGCTGCAGCGGCTGCCGGAGGCGCTGGAGAAGGCGGTGCGCAGCGACTGGTCGCCGGCCATCGAAGCGCTGGTGAAGGCCGACCGGATGATGGTGGCGGGCCGCGGCCTGAACCTGGCGATCGCCCAGGAGAGCGCGCTGAAGTTCAAGGAGACCTGTATCCTGCAGGCCGAGGCGATGAGCGCGGCCGAGATCATGCACGGGCCGAAGGCGCTGGTCGAAGCCGGCTACCCGGTGCTGGCCTATGCCCCGAACGACGGCGGGCGGGACAGCGTGCTGAAGATGGCGGCGGAGTTCCGCGGCCTGGGCGCCAACGTCCTGCTGGCGGGCGCGCCGGGGGTGGAGGGCGCCACCCTGCCGCTGCCGCCGCCGCTGCACCCGGCGCTGGACCCGATCCTGGCGATCGGCGCCTTCTACCCCTTCGTCGCCGCCCTGTCGGTGGCCCGCGGCCTGTCGCCCGACGCGCCGCGCAACCTGAGCAAGGTGACCGAGACGGTCTGATTCGGCGCGATCCGACCGATTGTGGCGGCCGGGATATTTTCCTGATGGAACGGTCCGGCCGGCCGATCGAAACGAAACCGGGACGGGCCGAAACGCCGGTTCCGCAACAAACGAATTCCCGCCGGGCCTGCAATCGCTTTACCCTCAGCACAAAGTGCGGGCATCCGGCCCGCCGAAGTGAAGAGGGGAGATTCGCATGAGCAGATTCCGCAGCGGGACGATGGCCTCGGCCCTGGCCCTGGCCACCGTCTTCGCCGGATCGGCCGCCTGGGCCGACGTCACCATCGGCGCCGCCTTCGTGCTGAGCGGCGGCAACGCGCCCTACGGGCTGCAGGAGCGGCGCGGCGTCGAAGCGGCGGTCGAGGCGATCAACGCCGCCGGCGGGGTCAATGGCGAGAAGATCGTGGTCGAGTTCGGCGACGATGCCGGCGACCCGCGCCAGGCCGTGCAGGTCGCCAACGACCTGGTCAACAAGAAGGTGGTCGCGGTCGTCGGCCACACCCTGTCGGGCGCCACGGTCGCCGCCGCCCCGATCTATGACGAGGAGGGGATCATCATGATCACCCCCTCGGCCACCGCGGTGGACCTGACCGAGAAGGGCTACAAGACCGTGTTCCGCACGGTCGTCCGCGACGACCAGCAGGGCAACGTCGCCGGCGCCTATATCGCCGACAAGTTCAAGGACAAGAAGATCGCCTTCGTCCAGGACTCCACCACCTACGGCAAGGGCCTGGCCGACGCCACCAAGGCGGCGCTCAACGCCGCCGGGGTGAAGGAGACGGCGTATGAGACGATCACGCCGGGCGAGCTCGACTACTCGGCCACGATCTCGAAGCTGAAGTCCCAGAACGTCGACGTGGTCTATTACGGCGGCCTGTACAACGAGGCCGGCCTGCTGCTGCGGCAGATGCGCGACCAGGGGCTGCAGGCGCAGTTCATCTCCGGCGACGGCCTGTACGCCCAGGATTTCTGGTCGATCGTCGGCCCGGCCGGCGAGGGCGTGCTGCTGACCGTCGACAACCCGCCCGAAACCAACCCGGCGGCGAAGGACGTGGTCGCGGCGCTGAAGGCCAAGAGCATCGACCCGGCCGGCTACACCCTCTACGCCTATGCCGCGGTCCAGGTCTGGGCCGAGGCGGCGAAGAAGGCCGGCTCGAACGATCCGGCGAAGGTCGCGGCGGCGCTGCATGACGGCACCGACTACAAGACCGTGATCGGCGACATCGCCTATGACGCCAAGGGCGACCGCACCAAGTCCGGCTACGCCCTGTTCAAGCGCGTCGGCACGAATGTCGAGCCGGTGAAGTAACCGCACCGCGCGTTTCGGCAGGACTGTGAAGGGGCCGGCCCCAGCGCCGGCCCTTTTTTTTATGGCTGCCGCCGCAGCAGCCTCTCATCGACCAGGAAGTCGACGCCGCGCAGCCAGGCCGCGTCCGTGTCGCCGCGGATCTGGCCCTGCACATGAGCGACGTACTGGCCGCTGCGCAGGTCGGCGACCCAGATGTCCATGGTCGAGATCAGGGTCGAAACCTTGTGGACGACGGGCAGCACCGCGAGGTCGGCGCCGCTCTCCCGGGCGACATCCAGCCAGCAGCCGCTGCATTGGTAGCGCGGCGCCGTCGCCGCAACCTTCGCCGCCAGCGGAGTCAGGTCGACCGGCCGGTAGCGGCCGGACTGCTCCAGCTTGCGGGCCAGCTGATCGGTGGCCAGGGCGATCCGCGCATCGTGGCCGGACGAGGCAGTCTCGCCGCTGGTGTCGGCCAGCTCGAACGGAAATACCGCCGTCGGCGTCTGCGCCGCGGCGGGGCCGGCGACCAGAAGGATCGGGATCAGCCAGCGCCACGGCATCACCAGTCTCCGTTGCTGTGAATCCATCGAGCCTAGGCTCGGAGGCCGGCGACGGAAACGCGACTTACGGAGGAGGCTCTTGCGCTTCGCTGTGCCGGGCCCACATTCGCGGGATGCGGCGACTCCTGCCCCTGATCGCGTCCGGTCTCCTGCTGGTGGCGGCGCCGTCCGTCGCCCAGGCCACTCCCACGTCCATCGTCGCAACGGCGCCGGAGCCGCGGCTCGCCCCGGCCCGGCTGGAGGCGGTGCTGCAGCGGGCAGCGGCGCTGCCGCGGCTGCGGGCGCTGATCATCGCACGGGACGGCGTGACCGTGGCGGAGCGCGCCTTCCGCGGCCCGGGGCTGGACCGGCCGGTCAACATCAAGTCGGCGTCGAAATCGGTCCTGTCGGCGCTGGTCGGCATCGCCCTCGAGCGCCGCGTCTTCACTGGGCTCGACCAGCCGGTCGCGTCCATTCTGGCCGATGAGCTGCCGGCCGACCCGGACCCGCTGCTGGTCCAGGTCACCATCGACCACCTGCTGTCGATGCGGGCCGGGCTCGACCGCACCTCGGGCCCGAATTACGGGCGCTGGACCAGCAGCCCGGACTGGGTGCGCTACATCCTGGCCCGGCCCTTCATCGACCGGCCCGGCGGGCGGATGCTGTATTCGACCGGCGACAGCCATCTGCTGTCGGCAGCGCTGACCCGGCTGACCGGCCGCAGCACGCTGGCGCTGATGCGCGACTGGCTGGGCCGGCCGCTGGGCATCACCATCCCGGACTGGCCGCGCGACCCGCAGGGCATCCATGTCGGCGGCAACGACATGGTGCTGTCACCCCGCGCCCTGCTGCGCTTCGGCGAGCTGTACCGCCAGGGCGGCGTGATCGACGGCAAGCGGGTGCTGCCCGAGGGCTGGGTCGAGGCGTCATGGACGCCGCGCACCCGGTCGCCCTTCACCGGCCATGCCTATGGCTATGGCTGGTTCATCACCGAGGCGCAGGGCCATCCGGTCTATTACGCCTGGGGCTTCGGCGGGCAGATGGTCTATGTCGTGCCCGATCTCGGCCTGACCGTGGTCATGACCTCGGACCCGACGGCGCGGTCCCGCGACGGCTATCTCGAGCAGCTGCACGGGCTGCTGGCGGACGGCATCGTCCCGGCGGCGGAGCCGCGTCCGGCCGGCTGACGGCCCAATTGGAAAGGGCCGGCGCAATGCGCCGGCCCTTCAGCAATTACGGTCGGTCCGGACGGGCGGTCAGGCCTGGGCCTTCTTGTCCTGAGCCTTGCTGTCCTGGGGCTTGTTGTCCCGGCGCTCGGTGATGCGCGCGGCCTTGCCGCGGCGGTCGCGCAGGTAATACAGCTTGGCGCGGCGGACGGCACCGCGGCGCACGACCTCGATCGAGTCGATGCGCGGGCTGTACAGCGGGAAGACGCGCTCGACGCCCTCGCCATAGCTGATCTTGCGGACGGTGAAGTGGCTGTTCAGGCCGGCGTTCTTGCGGCCGATGCAGACGCCCTCATAGGCCTGGACGCGCTCACGCGTGCCTTCGATGACCTTGACGTTCACCTTGACGGTGTCGCCGGGCTGGAAATCCGGGATCTTGCGGTCGGCGGTCAGCTTGTCGACCTGTTCCTGCTCGATCGTCTGAATGATGTTCATGGCTCTCGTCCTTCTTGTTCCTTGGTGTCTCTACGTCGGTCTCGGCCCGGGCGCTTTCGGACGTGGCTCTCGCCGCCTTCGGCCCTTTCGGGGTTCACGGCGAGATATCGCTGCCAGAGGTCCGGGCGTCGCTCCCGGGTGATGCTTTCCGCCTGTTCCAGCCGCCAGCGCCGCACCTTCGCATGATCGCCGGAGACCAGGATCTCCGGCACCGCGCGCGATGCGCCGTCGGCGCCTGTCCACAGGGCCGGCCGGGTGTAATGCGGATACTCCAGGAGACCCGCCCCGAACTCGGCCCCGAAACTCTCCTCCCCGGCGCTCTCCGCGTTGCCCATGACGCCAGGGAGCAAGCGCACCACGGCATCGATCAGGGCCAGCGCGGCGATCTCGCCGCCGGACAGGATGAAATCGCCCAGGCTGACCTCCTCCGCCCCCTGGGCGTCGAGAAGCCGCTGGTCGACCCCTTCGTACCGGCCGCAGAGCAGGACGATCGCCTGTTCCGCCGCCAGCTCCCGCACCATCGCCTGATCGAGCAGCCGGCCGCGGGGACTCAGATAGATCAGCCGCTCCCCCGGGCGGCGAACCGCCTGCACGGCGTCGTCCAGAACCTGGGGAAGCATGACCATGCCGGCGCCGCCCCCGAAGGGGGCGTCGTCGACCGAGCGGTGCTTATCGCGCGCGAAGCCGCGAATGTCCATCGATTCCAGCATCCAGTCGCCGCGCGCCAGCGCCCTTCCGGCCAGGGACTGGCCGAGCGGGCCCGGAAACATCTCCGGAAACAGCGTCAGGATGCGGGCGGTCCAAGGCATCTCAGGCCCCAGCCCCCGCGTTGTCATCCTCGCCCTCTTCCGGCGGCTCCGCCGGCTCCAGCAAACCGGCAGGCGGGTCGATCACGACGCGGCGGCCGGCGATGTCGACCACCGGCACCGCGGCCCGGGTGAAGGGCACCATCACGGCGCTGCCCCCGGCCCGCACGATCTCCAGCATCTCGCCGGCGCCGAAATCGAACACGGCGCGGACCGTGCCGAAGCTCGACCCGTCCGCCAGCACCGCCGCCAGGCCGATCAGGTCGGCATGGTAGAACTCGTCCTCCTCGGCCTCCGGCAGGGCGGCGCGGTCGACATAGAGCCGCAGGCCGCGCAGCGCATCGGCCGCGTCGCGGTCGGCCACGCCCTCGACCCGCGCGATCCACTGGTCCTTGGCCCAGGACAGCAGCTGCAGCGCGAGATGGCGCGCCCCGGCCTCGTCCGAGACCGGGCCATAGGCGGTCAGGTCCTCCGGGGCGGCGGTGAAGGGCTTGACCTTCACCAGGCCACGGACGCCGTGCGCCCCGGTGATCTGGCCGACGCAGATCTTGGAGGATGAGGACATCGGGGATGGTCCGGTTGCGGTTCCGCTCCTCTCAGTGCCTTTCCTTCTTGTCATGCCCGGGCTTGACCCGGGCATCCAGGGGGGCCGCCCGAGCGGCGTCGAAAGCCTCTGGATCACCGGGTCAAGCCCGGTGATGACAACAGGAAGGCGAGGAGAGAAACTGGTACAGATCAGGCCTCGGCCGGAGCCTCGGCGGCCTTGGCGGCGGCTTCGGCCGCAGCCTTGGCACGCTCCTGGGCCTTCGCCTTCGGCGCCGACTTCTTCGGCGTCTCGGGATAGGTCGGCATCGGCGCCAGCTCGGCCTGGCCGAGGAACTTGGCGACGCGATCGGTCGGCTGGGCGCCGACCGACAGCCAATGCTTGATGCGCTCGGCCTTCAGCACCAGCCGCTCCGGATGATCCTTCTCCAGCATCGGGTTGTAGGTGCCGACCTTCTCGATGAAGCGGCCGTCGCGCGGGCTGCGCGTGTCGGCGATCACGATCGAGTAGAACGGGCGCTTCTTGGCGCCGCCGCGGGTCAGGCGGATCTTGACGGACATTACGGTACTCTCCTCAGGTCAAACTTACGAAACTCACAACTCACGAAGGGCGGCCGGGACCGTCCCTCACATCTTGAAGCCAGGCGGCAGCATGCCGGGCGGCAGCTTGGGCATGCCGCGCATCATCCCGGCCTTCCCCAGCTTCTTCATCCGCTTCATCATGTCGGCCATCTGCTGGTGCTGTTTCAGCAGCTTGTTGACATCCTGCACCGAGGTGCCGGAGCCGGCCGCGATCCGCACCTTGCGCTTGGCGTGGATGATCTTCGGGTTGCGGCGCTCGACCGGCGTCATCGAGGAGATGATCGCCTCCTGCCGCTTGATCATCTTGTCGTCCATGCCGGCGGTCTTCATCTGGTCCTTGATCTTGCCGACGCCGGGCAGCATGCCCATCAGCCCCTGCAAGCCGCCCATCTTGCGCATCTGGCGCAGCTGGGAGGCCAGGTCCTCCAGGTCGAACTCGCCCTTCTGGATCTTGGCCGCGAGCTTCTCGGCATCCTCCTTCTCGATCGTCTGCGCCGCGCGCTCGACCAGGCTGACGACGTCGCCCATGCCGAGGATGCGGTTGGCGATGCGGTCGGGATGGAACAGCTCCAGCGCGTCCATCTTCTCGCCGACGCCGATCAGCTTGATCGGCTGGCCGGTGACGGCGCGCATCGACAGGGCGGCGCCGCCGCGGCTGTCGCCGTCGACTCGGGTCAGGACGATGCCGGTGACGCCGACCCGCTCGTGGAAGGTGCGGGCGACGTTGACCGCGTCCTGGCCGGTCATGGCGTCGGCCACCAGCAGAGTCTCGGTCGGCTTGGTGGCGTCGCGGATCGCCACCACCTCGGCCATCAGTTCCTCGTCGATGGCGAGACGGCCGGCGGTGTCGAGCAGGACGACGTCGAAGCCCTCGAGCCGCCCGCGCTCCATGGCGCGGCGGGCGATGGCCAGCGGCTCCTGCCCCGGGACGATCGGCAGGGTGGTGACGCCGATCTGCTCGCCCAGGATCTTCAGCTGCTCCTGGGCCGCCGGGCGCCGCGTGTCGAGCGACGCCATCAGGACCTTGCGGTTGTCGCGGTCCTTCAGGCGCAGGGCGAGCTTGCCGGTGGTGGTGGTCTTGCCCGAACCCTGCAGGCCGACCATCAGCACCGGCACCGGCGGCACGGCGACCAGGTTGATCGGGGTCGCGGCGTTGAGGTCGGGCGCCTCGCCGGGCGTGCCGCCCAGCATCTCGATCAGGCAGTCATGGACGATCTTGATGACCTGCTGGCCGGGAGTGACCGAGCGCAGCACCTCCGCCCCGACCGCCCGCTCGCGCGCCTTGTCGACGAAGTCCTTGACCACCGGCAGGGCGACGTCGGCCTCGAGCAGCGCCACGCGCACTTCGCGCAGGGCGGCGCCGACATCGGCCTCCGACAGCGCGCCGCGCTTGCGAAGCCGGTCGAAGATGTCGCCGAGACGGCCGCTCAGACCTTCGAACATGATCGCCCCGAATCCCGTGGCACAAACAATCCCGCGATCCCAAACGGAAAAACGCCAGTGCGCGACACTCGCGAACTGGCGGCACCCCTTGGGGTCTCGCTGCGGGCCGATCCCGCAACGATCGGTCTTTTAGGCGGGTGGGGCCGCAGAGTCAATGCGGCCCTGTCCGCTCAGTCCTTCTCCCGGCGCAGCACCAGGATGAACCCGTCCTCGCCCGGCAGGCCGCGGCCGGCCTCGGAGGGGACGGCACCCTCGGCGGTCGAGTGCGGCGGCTCGCTGCGGTCGAGGAAAGCCTCCATGGCCGCGACCGGCCAGCGCCAGATCGTCTTGTCCTCCGGTTGCGCGCCGATGCCGGCATAGAGCCGGCGGGCACCGGCATTGTCCGACGCCATCTCCCAGCGCACCCGCATCGCCTGGGACACGCCGATATCGGCCAGGGCCCGCATCAGTTGCCGGCCGATGCCGCGGCCGCGCGCCCGGTCGCGGACATAGACGTCGTCGATCCGGATGAAGTCGCCGCCCGTCCAGACCGAATAGTCGATGGTGTAGCTGACATAGCCGACCACGCCGCTGCCATCCTCGGCGATCAGGCCACGGAAGCGCGGCGGCACCTCGGCCAGCGCCTCGTCGAGATCGGCGCGCTGCGCCGTCATCGCCGCGGGGTCGCCGGTGAACGTCGCCAGCTCGCGCAGCATGTCGAGCAGCATCGGCACATCCGCGGTCCCCAGCGGCCGCACGGTCAGATCGGACACCACAGCGTCTCCCGCCTTCGGCAGGGGTCCGGGAGGGGGCCGGCCGGACAGGCCCCCCGCCTGCCGCCCGACGCGCCGCCCGGGGACACCCCGCCCCGTCACACGCACACATCCGACGGCAGGTCTCCTGGCTCGCGGGTCGCCGCCGCGCGCCCCCTTCGCGGGATCAGCCGGTGGCTTCGGGCGCGGGCTCGCCGCCTACAGTTGCGGGGGCAGCGCCGGCATTGCCCCGATCAGGGCTCACCGGCTTCCCTTTTCACCCCGGTCTCCCGAGGCACCGTCGGCCGCCATGCTAGCCGCCGGCCCTCGCCCTGTCGATCACGCAGGGCTTGGCCCTCGCGCATCGAGGGCGATCGATGCCATATGAGAGCGGGAGAGACTGGGGAGCAGGCGATGGACGGGCTGCCGTTCTGGAAGATGCACGGGCTGGGCAACGACTTCGTGGTGCTGGACGCGCGCGAGCGGCCGATCGCGGTCCAGCCCGACCAGGCGCGGCGCATCGCCGACCGGCATCGCGGCGTCGGCTTCGACCAGCTGCTGGTGATCGAGCCGGCGCAGACCGCAGGCGCCGACGTGTTCATGCGCATCCTCAATGCCGACGGCACCGAATCCGGCGCCTGCGGCAACGGCACGCGCTGCGTCGCCGCGCTGGTGATGGCGGACAGCGGCTCCGATAAGGCGGTGATCGAGACCCGCGGCGGCCTGCTGGAGTGCCGCAGCGCCCCCGAAGGTGGCGTCACCGTCGACATGGGCCCGGCCCGGCTGGGCTGGCAGGACATTCCACTGGCGCATGAGGCCGACACGCTGCACCTGCCGGTGTCGTCCGGCGCGCTGTCGGACGCGGTCGGCGTGTCGATGGGCAACCCGCACGCCGTATTCTTCGTGCCGGACGCCGAGAAGGTGCAGATCGACGGTGTCGGCCCGGTGCTGGAGCACGACCCGCTGTTCCCCGAGCGCGCCAATATCGGCGTGGTCCAGATGCTGGCCCGCGACCGGCTGCGCTATCGGGTTTGGGAGCGCGGCGTCGGCGTCACCCAGGCCTGCGGCACCGGCGCCTGCGCCGCCGCCGTCGCAGCCGTGCGCCGCGGCCTGGCCGAGCGCACCGCCTGGGTCGAGCTGGACGGCGGCACCCTGCTGATCGAATGGCGCGAGAGCGACGGCCATGTGCTGATGACCGGCCCGGCCGAGACCAGCTTCGCCGGCATCCTGTCACGCGGCCTGCTGGACGGCTGATCGCTCAGCGGGCGGCGAGGCAGGCGCGGCAGCCCCACCACAGGCCGTAGACCAGGCCGAGCAGTAGCAGCCGCAGCCAATACGCGACGGCAAAAATCAGGCTGATCGCGCCGATCAGCACGGTGGCGGTCAGGTCGGCGAGGCGCCGCGACCAGCGAATGGTCGCCTTCACCGTGGTCAGCGCGCCGCGCTTCAACACCTTGAACACGGCCAAGGTGCGGTCGCCCATCAGCGCCGACAGCTCGTCGATGCGCCGCAGGTCCGGCACGTCGTCGACATAGCGCAGCAGCTCGACCGACTGCGCCGGGCCGACCCGGTCGGCGACCCGGCCGGCGGCGCTGACGGCGTCATCCAGCCCGTCCAGCCGGTCGCGGCGGATCGCGGCGGCGAAGACCGCACCAGGCCGCATCATCGTGTCCCGCCACCCGGCCTCCCGCACCTGCCGGCGCAGGGCTGGAAAATCGACCACATCGGCGACCATTCGGCCGAGGCGCTCGGCGAAGCGGGCCGAAAGCCGGCCGGTCCGCCGGGCGATCTTGAAGGCCGACACCGCGCCGCGCGGCAGGGCCATGGCCCCGCCGGAGCCGTAGGTCGCCGCGGTCAGGGTCAGACCGATGCCCGACAGGCCCAGCGCCAGCTCGTCCACCGGCTCGCTGTTGCCGAAATGCCAGAGCTCGCGGCCGATGTCGCGCAGGTCGCCGGCGAAGGTCATGTCGGCGGCGAAGGCGCCGGCCAGGCCGGAGAGGCCCTGGCCCTCCCCGGTCACGGCGCCGGCGACCACCTGCCGGGCGGTCCGGACCGCGGTGCTGGCCGTCGAGGTCTCGTCCTCGTACCGCGCCCGCCATTCCGGACTGACGGGATAACCCGTCATCTCGGCCACCTTCAGCCACACCGCGGCCCCGTCGATGTCGTCCTCGGCGAAGGCCTGGGCAAGTTCCGCGTCGATCTGCTCCGGCGAGGTCCCGGCCCGGATCCAGGCGGTCAGCGTGGCCTCGACCTCCTGCGCCTCCGGCGTCCGGCCCAGCTCGGCCTGGACGAGGTCGATCAGCGGCCCGGCGGCGCGCAGGGCGAGGACCAGACCGATCAGCCCGGGGACGGTGATCAGGACGAATTCCAGGAGGCGCAGCGGCCGCAGCTTCATGGAGGCGGGGTTCCCATCCGGCCCCGACCTCATAGCACGCCGTGCGGCTCTCACGGCAGGCGGTCAGGCCGGGCCGGCGCCGAGCGCTGCGAGATACTCGCGGATCACGGCCCCCGGAGCGGCAGCCCGCATCACCCCGCCCATCACCGCGGCGCCGGCGAAACCGGCGGCCACGAGGCGCGACAGATGTTCGGCTCCCACCCCGCCCAGGGCGATCACCCGGCCGGGATGACGGCGGGCGACGGCGCCGGCCTCGGCCGGGGACAGCGTGGGTTCGTAGCCCGGTTTGCTCGCGGTCGACGCCAAGGGACCAAGGGTGACGTAGTCGGCCCCGGCCGCAAAGGCGGCGTCGACCTCATCCCCGGCATGGCAGGAGACGCCGATAAGGACGGTGGACCCGAGTCGCAGCCGCGCTGCTTCGGGGTCGCCGCCGGCAGCGAGATGCAGCCCATCGGCCTCGGCCGCAGCCTCCAGATCCGCATGGACGGTAATGACCGCCCCCGCCGGGCGGGCCAAGGCGCGCAGCCGGCGCAGCAAAGCAAGACGCTCCGCCGCCGCAAGATCCTTCTCGCGCAGGCTGACCCAACGGCAGCCGGCGGCCAGCGCGTCGGCCACCACGCCTTCCAGCGGCCGCGCCGCCTGACGCCGATCGGTGATCAGCAGCAGCGCCGGCGACGGCAGGCCGGTCATGAGCCCATCACGTCCCGATCAGGCCGAGCTGCGGGCTGGAGGGATCGGCCAGGCGGCGCTTCGGGATGCGGCCGGCACGCGAGGCCAGGCGACCGCCCTCGACCCCGGCGGCCATGGCCCGGGCCATGCGCACCGGGTCGCGCGCCTTGGCCACGGCGGTCGACAGCAGCACGGCGGAGCAGCCGAGCTCCATCGCCAGCGCCGCATCCGAGGCGGTGCCGATGCCGGCGTCCAGCACCACCGGCACCTGGATGCGGCTGCAGATCATCTCGATCGCATGCGGGTTGGAGATGCCGAGGCCGGAGCCGATCGGCGAGCCGAGCGGCATCACCGCCGCGCAGCCGGCATCGGCCAGGCGCATGCAGGTGACGAGGTCGTCGTTGCAGTAGGGCAGCACCACGAAGCCGTCGCGCACCAGCTCCGCCGCCGCCTCCACCAACTGGGCGACATCCGGATACTGGGTCTCGCGGTCGCCGATCAGCTCCAGCTTCAGCCAATTGGTGCCCAGTGCCTCACGCGCCAGCTGGGCGGTCAGGATGGCGTCCCTTTTGGTCATGCAGCCGGCGGTGTTGGGCAAAAGGCGCCAGCGGTCGCCGACAAGGTCGACCAGGCTTTCGGCATAGCCTTCCAGGCTGATCCGGCGGATCGAGGCGGTGACGATTTCGGCCCCCGATGCCTCGATCGAATCCAGCATCAGCTGGCGGTTGGCGTAGCCGGCCGAGCCGATGAACAGTCGCGAGCGCAGCGCCACGCCGGCGATGATGAAGGGATCTTGCATGGCCTGTACTCCTCAACCGCCCTGGAACGGGCGGACGATCTCGACCCGGTCGCCGGCCGCGAGGCGATGCTCCGGCCAGCGGGCACGCGGCAGCACGGCGTCGTTCAGGGCCACGGCGGTGCCGCGCGCCGCCGGGTCGATGCCCTTGGCCAGCAGCAGGTCGAGCACGCTGATCCCGGCCGCTGCTTCGGCTTCTCCGTTCACATTCACACTCCCTGGCACGCTCATTGCGCGGCCTCCGCGATGCGGGTGAAGCGGTCGATGCGGAACGGCTCCGCCGCCTCGGGCAGCCTGCCATCGAGGATGGTGCCGGCGATGGCTTCGACCGTGGCCGGCAGCAGGAGGATGCCGTTGCGGTGATGGCCGGTGGCGAGGACCAGCCCCTCGATCGCCGAAGGGCCGAGCACCGGCGCGTCGTCGCGGCTGCCGGGGCGCAGGCCGGCCCAGCTCTCGATCACCGGCAGTTCCTCGATCCCCGGCAGGGCGCGCCAGGCGGCGTCGAGCAGCGACAGCAGGCCGCCGGCGGTGACGGTGGTGTCGAAGCCGCGCTCCTCCACCGTGGCGCCGATGATCAGCCGGCCGTCGAGGCGCGGCACCAGATAGGCCTTGCCGGCCCACAGCACATGGCGCAGCAGCGGCGCCGCCGGGTCCATCTGCAGCGCCAGCATCTGGCCCTTCACCGGCCGGACCGGCGGCAGCGCCTCGCGCGGGATGCCGGGAATGCCGCCGGACCAGGCGCCGGCGGCAAGAACCACGACATCGGCCGGCCGCGCCTCGCCGGCGACCACCACGCCAGCGGCCCGGCCGTGATCGGTGACCACGGCCTCGACCGCCGCATGGTCGTGCAGCCCGCCACCGGCTCGGCGCAGCGCCTCCGCCAGCGCCGGCACCAGCCAGCGGTTGTCGACCTGGTGGTCGGCCGGGCTGTGCACCGCGGCGGCGAGGCCCGGCCGCAGCATCGGCTCGCGCTGCAGCAGCTCGGCGCCGGTGAGCCAGCGCAGATCGACCCCGAGCTTCGCCTGGTACTCGGCAGAGAAGCGCAGCTCCGCCGCGTCGTCGCGGGTCAGGGCCACGGCCAGCGTGCCCTCGTCGCGATAGCCGATCGGCCGGTCGGACGCGGCCTCGACCTCGCGGGCGAAGCCGGGCCACAGCTCCTGGGCGCGGCGGCACAGGCCGAACAGCGCCTCCTCCCCCGGCTCGGCTTCGAGCCCGGCGGCGAGCATGCCGGCGGCCGCCCAACTGGCCTCGCGCCCGACCGGCCCGCGGTCGTAGACGTCGACGGGGCAGCCGGCGCGGGCCAGGCGCCAGCCGATGGCCAGGCCGTTGACCCCGGCGCCGATGATGGCGACGCGAGGTCGGGCGCCGCGCAACGGCGTCGGGCCGACGGAGTCGGTTTGCAAAAAGGACGGAATCGGAACGCCGGTCATCTCAGGCTCCCTCCGCTGGCATGATCCAGGTCAGGTTCGATGGGTATGATCTCAGCCCGCCGTAACGGTGGGCACCCCAGCCGATGTCGCCATTTCAGTCCCGGAGGCGGGCCGGTTGCAACCCTTTTCTTGTGGCGCCCCTGCCCCGCGCGGCGCCGACTTACGGAGGTCACATGCGGCGTGTTAAGAAGCGGCCATGACAGAACAGATGAATGACAGCGGCGCAGGGGCGCCGAAAAAAGGGTGGTTTACCCGACTGAAGGAGGGGCTGTCGCGCTCCTCCGCCAAGCTGACCGAAGGCATCAGCAGCATCTTCACCAAGCGCAAGCTGGACGATGCGACGCTGGAGGAGCTGGAGGAGTTGCTGATCCAGGCCGATCTCGGCCCGGCCACCGCCGCCAAGCTGACCGCCGAGCTGTCCCGCACCCGCTTCGGCAAGGAGGTGTCCGACGACGAGGTGCGGCGCGCCTTGGCCGACCATGTGGCGCAGATCCTGCGCCCGGTGGCCAAGCCGCTGACCCTGTCGCCGGCACATAAGCCGCAGGTGGTGCTGGTGGTCGGCGTCAACGGCACCGGCAAGACCACCACCATCGGCAAGCTGGCCAAGCAATGGCGCGAGGACGGCCGGTCGGTGATGATCGCGGCCGGCGACACCTTCCGCGCCGCCGCGGTGCATCAGTTGCAGGTGTGGGGCGAACGCTCCGGCTGCCCGGTGGTCACCGCCAACCCCGGCGCCGACGCCGCCGGCCTGTCCTTCGACGCGCTGACCCGGGCCAAGGCCGAGGGCCGCGACGTGCTGTTGATCGACACCGCCGGCCGGCTGCAGAACAAGGACAATCTGATGGCCGAGCTGGCCAAGATCATCCGCGTGCTGAAGAAGATCGACCCGACCGCGCCGCATGACGTGCTGCTGGTGCTGGATTCCACCACCGGCCAGAACGCGCACAACCAGGTCGAGGTGTTCCGCGAGCTGGTCTCGGTCACCGGCCTGATCCTGACCAAGCTGGACGGCAGCGCCCGCGGCGGCGTGCTGGTGGCGCTGGCCGAGCGCTTCGGCCTGCCGGTGCACGCCATCGGCGTCGGCGAGAGCATCGACGACCTGCGGCCCTTCGACCCCGAACAGTTCGGCCGGTCGCTGATGGGAGTCGAGTCATGAGCAAGACCGCCGCTCCCCGACCCTTCGCCCCCGAGCAGTTCCACGATGCGGCCGAGGCGGTGGCCCGGCTGCATGCGATCTACGACGCCAACACCGGCCTGCTGCGCGACGCCTTCCGCGCCTATTCCCGCGGCGAGGAGCCGGCGAGCCGGGTGCGCGCCTGCTATCCCTACCTGTCGGTCACGGTGCAGGATTTCAGCCGAGCCGACACCCGCCTGGCCTACGGCTTCGTCGACCGGCCGGGCACCTTCACCAGCACCATCACGCGGCCGTCGCTGTTCCACCGCTACCTGACCGAGCAGATCGGGCAGATCATCCAGAACCACCATGTGCCGGTCGAGGTCGGGGTCAGCGACACGCCGATCCCGATCCACTTCGCCTTCCCCGACGGCATGCATGTCGAGGGCGACCTGACCCGCGAGCGCATGCTGCACATGCGGGCGGTGTTCGACCTGCCCGACCTGGCGATGATGGACGACAGCATCGTCAACGGCACCGCCCTGACCCGGCCGGGCGAGCCGCATCCGCTGGCCCTGTTCACGGCGCCGCGGGCGGACTACTCGCTGTTCCGGCTGAAGCACTACACCGCCACCGGCTGCGAGCATTTCCAGAACTTCGTCCTGTACACGAACTATCAGTTCTACATCGACGAGTTCATCCGCATCGCCTATGGGCTGATGCAGGGCGACGGCGGCGGCTACGACGCCTTCATCGAGCCGGGCGACCGTATCACCATGCCCGGCGGCCGGGCCCGCGGCACTCCGGCGGCGCGGCTGCCGCAGATGCCGGCCTATCACCTGACCCGGCCGGACCATTCCGGCATCACCATGGTCAACATCGGCGTCGGCCCGTCCAATGCCAAGACCATCACCGACCACATCGCGGTGCTGCGGCCGCATGCCTGGATCATGCTGGGCCACTGCGCCGGCCTGCGGAACACGCAGAAGCTGGGCGACTACGTCCTGGCCCATGGCTATGTCCGCGAGGACCATGTGCTGGATGCCGACCTGCCGGTCTGGGTGCCGGTGCCGGCGCTGGCCGAGATCCAGGTGGCGCTGGAGCGCGCGGTCGGCGAGATCACCGGCCTCAGCGGCTACAGCCTGAAGAGCGTGATGCGCACCGGCACGGTCGCCACCATCGACAACCGCAACTGGGAGCTGCGCGACTACAGCGAGCCGGTGCAGCGCTTCAGCCAGAGCCGCGCCATCGCGCTGGACATGGAGAGCGCGACCATCGCCGCCAACGGCTTCCGCTTCCGGGTGCCCTACGGCACGTTGCTCTGCGTCTCCGACAAGCCGCTGCATGGCGAGCTGAAGCTGCCCGGCATGGCCGATGCCTTCTACAAGCAGCAGGTCGGCCAGCACCTGCAGATCGGCATCCGCGCCATGGAGCGGCTGCGCGAGCTGGGGCTGGAGCAGCTGCATAGCCGCAAGCTGCGCAGCTTCGCCGAAGTGGCGTTCCAGTAGGCCGATGCCGCAGGACAGCCGTACGTCACCCGCCATGGACAGGCCGAGAATCGGCGTCGGTGCCATCGTCTGGCGCGACGACCGGCTGCTGGTGATCCAGCGCGGCAAGGCGCCCCAGGCCGGGCAGTGGAGCATCCCCGGCGGCAGCCAGGAGCTGGGCGAGACCCTGTTCGAGGCGGCGCTGCGCGAGACCCGCGAGGAGGCCGGGGTGGAGGCCGAGGCGATCGGCATCGTCACCGCGGTCGATTCGATCCATCGCGACGCCGCGGGCGACGTCGAGTGGCACTACACCATCATCGATGTCGAGGCCGAGTGGCGGTCCGGCGAGCCGGTGGCCGGCGACGACGCCGCCCAGGCGCGCTGGGCGACGCTGCAGGAGGCCGACGATCTGATCGAATGGCCGGAGCTGCGGCGGGTGCTGCACCTGTCGGCCCGGCAGCGGGCGCAGCGCCGGCGCAGCCCCGGGCCGGTGCGGCTCAAGCCGCGGCCCGACCTGATGCGGCTGATGCGGACGCCCCTGGGCCGGCTGGTGGCGCGGCCCTGGTTCGACGGCATGTCGCTGGCCCTGCTGCGCGGCTGGTTCCTGCCGGCGTCGCGCAGCCTGGCCGCGGCGATCGCCTCCGACGGCGACCTGCGCCGCTTCTGCGCCGAGCTGGACGTGCCGCCCGACGCCCTGGGCAAGCGGCCGGTCTGGCTGGGCCGGACCCTGCGCGACGTCGCCCGCCTGACCGAGCAGCACCGCCAGGCGGAGGCGGAGTGGCAACGCCTGCTGTTCTCCACCACCGCGCCCTTGGCCGATGCGGTGGCGGCGGAAGAGGCGCGGCTGGACGCCGCCTCGGCCCTGACCACCAGCCGGCTGCGCTTCGCCCTGTTCGGCAACAACCGCAAGATCCCGGCCTGCCGCTGGGCGATCCCGAGCGAGGCCGAGGTCGAGGCCCGGCACGGCGCCCGGCGGGCCGATCCGCAGAACGCCTATCGCCTGCCCGAGCTGCTGCCGGCGATCGCCGAGACCCGGCGGCTGCCGAGCGAGCTGGGCACCGACCATTGGCTGACCTTCGCGACGCCCGAGCCGGCGGTGGAGAGCCCGTGCTGGGCCCGGGTGTTCACCCCGGCTAATGTGGTGAACCCGTCCACCGTGGTGCATTTGCACGGCGTCTGCATGGAGCCGGACCATCTGCGCGGCCCGCTGACGGAGATCGAATCCCTGGTCCGGCGCGGCCTGCGGGTGGTGCTGGTCGAGGCGCCCTGGCACGGTAGGCGCAAGCGCCCTGGCACCTATGCCGGCGAGCCGATGGTGGCGTCGACGCCGCTCGGCGCGCTGGACCACCTGTCGGCGGCGGTGCGCGAGGTCGGCATCCTGACCCGCTGGGCCCGGCAGACCAGCCGCGGCGCGGTGGGCTGGACCGGCATCAGCTTCGGCGCCCTGACGGCGCAGCTGGCCGCCACCCATTGCGGCGGCTGGCCGGCCGACTGCCGGCCGGACGCGCTGCTGCTGTTCACCACCTCGGAGGGGATCGAAGAGATCGCGCTCGGCGGCTCCTTCGCCCGCGCCTTCGGGCTGGACCGGGCGCTCACGGCTGCCGGCTGGACCGAGGCGTCGCTGAGCCGCTGGCGGCCGCTGACCGACCCGGTGGAGCGGCCGCAGATGGACACCGGCAATGTCTTCATGGTGCTGGGCAGCAAGGACGACGTCACCCCCTTCGCCGGCGGCCAGGCCATCGCCCGGCGCTGGGGTGTGCCGGAGGCGCAGGTCCATGTCCGGCCGCAGGGTCATTTCTCGGTGCCGGCCGGGCTGATGGTTGACGGCGCGCCGATCGCCGATTTCGCCGAAAGGCTGCTGACGCTATGAGCCATGGCCTGCTCATCGTTACCGGCGGCGGCCGCGGCATCGGAGCCGCCATCGCCCGCCGGGCGGCGCGGGACGGCTGGGCGGTCTGCGTCAACTACCGCGCCGATGCGGCCGCGGCCGAGGCGGTGGTCGCAGAGATCGCCGCCGTCGGCGGCCGGGCGATCGCGGTGCCCGCCGACGTGTCGCGCGAGGACGAGATCCGGACCCTGTTCGACGACGCCGAAGCCGCCTTCGGGCCGGTGCGGGGGCTGGTGAACAATGCCGGCATCACCGGCCGCAACGGCCTGCTGGCCGACCTGGAGACCGAGACGCTGCGGCAGGTGGTCGATGTCAACCTGGTCGGCCCGATCCTGTGCGCGCGGGAGGCGGTGCGCCGCTTCCGCGCCGCCGGCACGAAGGGAGCGATCGTCAGCCTGTCGTCGATCGCGGCGCAGACCGGCAGCCCGGGCGAGTACGTCCACTACGCCGCGACCAAGGGCGCGATCGAGAGCTTCACCATCGGCCTGGGCCGCGAGCTGGCGGCCGAGGGCATCCGGGTCAATGCCGTGTCGCCGGGCATGATCCGGACCGGGATCCACGCGCCGGGGCGGCTGGAGCGGGTGACGGCGCGGATCCCCGCCGGCCGGCCGGGCGAGCCGGAGGAGATCGCCGAGGCGGTGGCTTGGCTGCTGTCGGGCGCCGCGCGCTACACCACCGCCACGGTGCTGAAGGTGGCGGGCGGGATCTGAGATCGCCTTGGCCTGGCCAAGATTTCGCCGCGTGCCGTGGACAGGATCGGGCCTGTCGGCCGGGCGGGCGATCTGATACGACCGGACGGAGATGATTCCCACGGTCGCGATGGGGCAAGGGAGGAACAATGATCCGGCGCGGTTTGCTTCCGATGGTGCTGCTGCTCAGCGGCATCGGCCTCCAGGCGGCCCAGGCGAGCGGCGATTTCGGCTGCTCGGTGATGTGGTCGCTGAAGCAGGACGGGCTCGACGGCTGCAACAACCTGCCCTTCCTGAGCCCGGCCAATGACAGCCGGGTCAATCTGCGCCTGCTGCTGGCCGATCAGGGGCTGGCGCCGATGCCGGAGGGCCCGCCTTCGGAATACGACCGCGAGATGGGTTACGCGCTGGTGCCGTTCCCGCTCGACCGGCTGGGCCCGCAGGAGGACGCGCCGGCGGAGGCGCCCGCCGTCGAGGGCGCCGACACGGCCGTGGTCGAGACCCAGCCTGCCGGCGATCCCGATCGCACGGCGGTGGCCGAGCTGGCCCAGACCATCGGCGTGCCACCCGAAGCCGTGACCTCCGCCGCCGCGGACAGCAGCGCCAACCTGTTCGCCACCGGCGAGGGCAGCCGCTGCGCCAGCAACGACGACGCTGCGGCCCGCGCCTTCCTGCAGCAGCTGGTCGGCAGCACCGATCTACCCGCCGCCGAGCGGCTGTCCCTGGCGCGGGCGCGCCTGGCCATGCTGGGGTCCTGCAGCTGGGACGAGGAGCAGCGGGCCAGCCTGGTGCCGGCCGATGTGCAGTCGGCACCGGGCAAGCAGTTCGCCGGCTATCTGCAGGGCGCGGTCGCCTTCTATGCCGGCGATTTCCCGCAGGCGACCGAGGCGTTCAAGGCGCTGGAGGGCAGCGCCCAGCCCTGGCTGCAGGAGACGGCGCGCTACCTGGAAGCGCGCACCCTGCTGAACCAGGCCCAGCAGAACGCCTTCGACGAGATGGGCTATCCCAAGCTGGAGAATGTCGACCGCACCGTGCTGGCGGAGTCGGAGAAGGCGTTCGAGGCCTATCTCCAGGCCTATCCGAGCGGCCTTTACACCGCCTCGGCCCGCGGCCTGCTGCGCCGGGTGTACTGGCTGGGCGACGACCCGACCCGGCTGGCCGCCGCCTATGCCGGGCTGCTGGGCAAGACCCCGGCCGATGCCGCCGCGCTCGACGCGCTGGTGCAGGAGACCGACAACAAGCTGCTGATCTCCAAGCGCAGTGCCGATGTCACCGACCCGACGCTGCTGGCGGTGATGGACCTGATGGTGATGCGCGACAAGGGCATCGACGTCGCCGGCGACGGCGGCCCGATCATCGGCCTGGACACGCTGGAGCAGCAGAAGCCGCGCTTCGCCGACCGGCCGGAGTTGCATGGCTATCTGGTGGCCGCCTATCAGTTCTACGTCGCCCAGTCGCCGGACGAGACGCTGAAGAGCCTGCCGGACACGGTGCCGACCGGTACCATGAGCTTCCTCGAGTTCAGCCGCCAGACCCTGCGCGGCTTCGCGCTGGAGGCCAAGGGCGACTCGGCCGGGGCGCAGGCGCTGTGGCTGCAGCTGATCCCGCTGGCCAAGCCGCTGCAGCGGGCCCAGCTGGAGCTGGCGCTGGCCATGAACTACGAGCGCAGCGGCAAGCTGACAACCGTCTTCGAGCCCGGATCACCGGTCAAGAGCCCGGAGATCCGCCGGATCCTGCTGCGCAACCTGGCCGGGCAGGCGCTGCTGCGCCAGCAGGCCAAGGCGACGGATGCGACGGAGGAGGAGCGCCGCACCGCCCTGTTCACGCTGCTGTACAAGGACCTGATGCGCGGCCATTACCGCGGCTTCGGCACCGACCTGGCGCTGCTGCCCGACCCGCTGCCGGAGGATCCGTCGGTGCCCTGGGACCAGTCCCTGACCCTGTTCCACTGGGACGGCGCCTCGGCCGAATCCGACTACACCTGCCCGTCGATCCGCGAGATCGCGGCGACGCTGCAGAAGAGCCCGGAGAACCCGCAGGGGCTGAACTGCCTGGGCGAGTTCGTGCTGCGGAACGGGCTGGATTTCTACGCCCTCGACCGCCAGCCGGACGAGCAGCAGCTGGGCGGCACCGCCACCCAGTTCCCGGGCAAGGCCTATTCCCGGCTGGACGGCTACATGAAGGTGATGGCCGACGGGAAGGCCGGCCGCACCGACCGTGCCTACGCCCTGTACCGCGCCATCAACTGCTTCGCGCCGAGCCAGAGCAACAGCTGCGGCCCGCAGGAGATCCCGCAGAACCAGCGCAAGCAGTGGTTCCAGACGCTGAAGTCGCGCTACGGCAACACGGCCTGGGCGAAGAACCTCAGATACTATTGGTGACGATGTGGCGCCTGGTGCTCCTGGCCGCGGCGCTGCTGCTGGCGGGGCCGGCCGGCGCCACCGTCGACGCCGCCGAGCATCACGCCTTCTGGCTGTGGGCGGGAGTGGCGCCGCCGCCGGTGCTGGCCCAGGCCCGGACGCTGTATATCCTGCAGGGCCAGATCGACCCGCCGTTGCGCGGTGCCGATGGCCCGGCCCGGATGATCGCCCAGGGCATCGCCGTGCCGCGGCTGCGCCAGGGCGAGGTCTGGCTGGCCTATCGTGCCCACACGCTGCGCTGGCCGCCGCAGATCCTGCCCACCATCCTGGCCCGGGCCCGGCGCTGGAAGCAGGCCGGCAACCCGGTGGTCGGCATCCAGATCGACTTCGACGCCCGCACCCGCCACCTGCAGGAGTACGCGATCTTCCTGCGCGGGCTGCGGGCGCAGTTGCCGCCCGAATACCGGCTGAGCATCACCGGGCTGATGGACTGGGGCAGCAACGCCGACCCGGAGGCGATCAACCAGTTGCAGGGCGTGGTCGACGAGGTGGTGGTGCAGACCTATCAGGGGCGGCACACCATCCCGGGCTACCGCGCGTACCTGCCGCGCATCGCCCGCCTGACCCTGCCGTTCAAGATCGGGCTGGTGCAGAACGGCGAATGGGAAGCGCCGGAGAGCTTGGCCGCCAGCCCCTGGTTCCGGGGGTATGTGGTGTTCCTGCTGAAGCCCTGACCGCCCTTCCTGTCATTGCCGGGCTTGACCCGACAATCCAGGGGCCACCGAGAGCGGCTCTTGAAAGCCCCTGGATCCTCGGGTCAAGCCCGAGGATGACAGCAAGGGGGATTTCAGCCCTTCCGCGACCGCCGGTACCTGCCCAGGTCCAGCGTCATCTCGACCAGGTCCATGCCGGGGGCGAAGCCGTCCGGCACCTGCCGGGTCTGGACGACCGTGGCGGGCGAAGAAGCCGCGGCTGTGCTGGGTCGTCTCGATCGCCGCCGAGCAGAACCCCGGGTCGGCGGCGATGCGGTCGAGCCGTCCGGTCAGCAGCACCGTGCCGAGCCCGGCGCGGTGGCGGTCGCCCCGCACCATGCCCCAGCACAGCACCGCGACGGAAGCATCGCCCTCGGCTGCCGCATAGCCGCCGCAGCCCACCGCCTCACCCGCCGCATCCTCCAGCACGAAATAGGGTCCGGCCAGGCCGTCGACGAAGTCGATGAAATCCTGCCGCTCCTGCGCCGCGAAGAAGCGCGGCACGTTGCTGTCGAAGAGGGCGAGGCCGAGAGGCCGGTCCTCCGGCCGCCAGGGGCGGATGCGAACACTGTCATCGGTCATGGGCGATTCTCCAGGCCGCGAATCTAGCGTATGAACCGGCCAAGGGAGGGCTTCATGACACAGACACATACGATCCGCCGCATCGCCTGCGGCCTGGCCTTGCTGGGCGCGCTGGCCGCGCCGGCCCTGGCCTATGACGACGCCACCGAGGCCCGGATCAAGACTCTGGTCGAGACCGGCATGCAGTACTACTGGTCCGGCGGCGATGTGAAGAAGGCCGAGGCGGAGGTGTTCAAGGGCATCACCCTGCACGGCCGCTACGACGTGGTCGAGCAGGCCTTCACCGAGGCATCCACCTTGGCGCCGGAGCGGCTGGATTTCCGCTACGCGGTCGCCTCCACCCAGATCATCCAGAAGAAGATCCCGGAGGCCGAGGCGACGTACCAGGAGATCGTCCGGCACGACCCGCGCGCCACCGACGCCTATGCCTGGCTGGCGGCGCTGGCCCGGGTGCGCGGCGACGCCGACGCCACGGCGCTGGCCGACATCGCCCTGGCTAGCCTCGATCGCCCCCTGGCCGAGCGGTACCGTGCCCGCTTCGCGCGCACCGAGGCGATCCTGGCCGACCCGCCGACCGCCACGGTGCCTGCGCTGCCGGGCAAGCCGGTGATCCTGGTGCTGGGCTATGCCCTGGCCAAGGACGGCACCATGCAGCAGACGCTGCTGGACCGGCTGGACGTCGCCCTGCGCGCGGCCAACACCAACCCGACCGCCCGGCTGATCGTCACCGGCGGCCAGCCCCAGGCCGGGGTGACCGAGGCCGACCTGATGACCCGCTGGCTGGTCGAGAAGGGCGTCGACCGCGACCGCATCATCGGCGAGGACAAGGCCAAGGACACGGTCGGCAACGGGCTGAACGCGGCCTCGCTGATCAAGCGCCATGGCGGCGACGCGGTGATCCTGGTGACCAGCGCCAGCCACATGCGCCGAGCCCGGGTGGTGGTCGAGGAGGCGTTGGCCCAGTACGGGCTGAGCCTTGCCGTGGTGCCGGCGATCGCGCTGGACGTGCCGTCGCTGGAGGAGGCGGCGAAGGTCAGCCCGGACGAGCGCCTGGTGGTCTATCGCGACCTGATGCGGACCTCCGGGCTGTGGGCCTATCCGGGCCTCCAGCAATAGGGTTCCGCCCCACCCAACCTGTCATCGCCGGGCGTGACCCGGCGATCCAGAAGCTGTCGACAGACTTGGATGCCCGGGTCGAGCCCGGGCATGACAATGTGAGCAGAGACCAAATTCCGATGTCCCCCGACCTTGCCGCCGTCCGCCGCGCCACGCTGATCGGCGGCACCGCCGTGCTGATGTGGGCGACGCTGGCCCTGCTGGCCACCTGGGCGAGCGCCATTCCGCCGTTCCAGCTGACCGGCATGGCCTTCGCCGTCGCCTTTCTGATCGGGTTCGGCTGGATGGCGCTGCAGGGCCGCTCACCGCTGGCTGCGGCCCGGCAACGGCCGGCGGTCTGGCTGCTCGGCGTCGGCGGGCTGTTCGGCTATCACCTCGTGTTCTTCATGGCGCTGCGCTTGGCGCCGCCGGTCGAGGCGAACCTGATCAACTACGCCTGGCCGCTGCTGATCGTGCTGTTCTCCGCCCTGCTGCCGGGCGAGCGGCTGTGCTGGTGGCATGTCGCCGGGGCGGCGCTGGGGCTGCTCGGCGTCGTCGTGCTGATCGGGGGACGCGGGGTGGCCTTCGATCCGCGCTTCGTCCTGGGCTATGGCGCCGCGGTGCTGTCGGCGATGATCTGGGCCGGCTATTCGGTGCTGAGCCGGCGGATCGGCGCGGTGCCGACCGAGACCGTCGGCTGGTTCTGCGGCGGCACCGCCCTCCTGTCCCTGCTGTGCCACCTGTCGCTGGAACAGACGGTGGTGCCCGACGCCGCCGGCTGGGCGGCGGTGGCGGGGCTGGGCCTGGGGCCGGTCGGCCTCGCCTTCTTCGTCTGGGACCATGGCGTGAAGCGCGGCGACATCCGGGCGCTCGGCGCCTTCGCCTATGCCGCGCCGCTCTTGTCGACCCTGCTGCTGATCGCCTTCGGCCAGGGCGCCCTGACCCTGTCGGTCGGCGCCGCCTGCGCCCTGATCGTCGGCGGCGCGATCCTGGCCGGGCGCGACCTCTGGGCCCGCCGCGCCGCGGCCGCCTAGCGTAGGTCCAGCATGGCGCCGGAGCGGCGGCGGGTCTCGCGCCACAGGATGTAGAGGCCGCTGCCGATCACCACCGCGGCGCCGGCCATGGTGATCGCGTCGATGGTGTCGCCGAACAACACCAGCCCGTACAGCACGCCCCAGATCATCTGGCTGTATTGGAACGGCGTCACCGCGCTGGGCGGCGCCGAGTGCAGCGCCCGGATCAGCAGGATGTGCCCGGCGGCGCTGAGCACCCCGCCGGCGGCGAGGCCGAGCAGCCCGAGCGCGTCGGGCGTGACCCAGACGAAGGGCAGGACGGCGCCGCCGCCCAGCACCATGGCCAGGACCAGGGTCGCCAGCTGGGCCGCGTCGCTCTCGCGCCGGCCGATCCGGCGCGACACGATCAGCGCGACCGAGAAGAACAGCGGCGAGGCCAGCGCCGCGGCGTGGCCGGGGTCGAACGCGACCAGCCCTGGGCGCAGCATCACCAGGATGCCGAGGAAGCCGACGATCACCGCCGCCCAGCGGTGCCGCCCCACCGCCTCGCCCAGGAACGGCACCGACAGCGCGGTGACCAGGATCGGCGTGGCGAAGAGCAGGGCGTAGACATCGGCCAGCGGCAGCCGGCCGAAGGCCCAGGCGGCGGAGATGGCCGACGCAGTGATCAGGGCGCTGCGCAGCAGCGTGTGGCCCGGCAGGCGCGGCCGCAGCCGGTCCCAGCCGCCGGATCGCACGGCATGGCCGGCGGCGACCGGCAGGGCGAACAGGCCGAAGAAAAAGAACAGCTCGAAGGCCGAGATGCCGCGGCTGCCGATCAGCCATTTCGAGATCGCGTCGCCGGCCGAGAAGCAGGCGAAGCCGGCGACGGCGCAGGCGATGCCGACCCCGATCCGGTCGGCGCCGAGGACGAGGCTGGTCATGGACGATCCGCGGGCGGCAGCGATGCGGAAGTCTTAGCAGAGGCGGGGAATGAAAGCCTTTGCAATCGGCGACAGGGCCACTCCCGCTTCCCGTCTACTCTCCCCCTCCCCTTGCGGGAGAGGGGGGCAGGGGGAGGGGTTCTCTCGGATCGAGCCGCTCCAGACTGTCGCAAACCGATATGGGCCGCGAGTTCGGTGCCCTGCCCCTTCGCGCGCGGACGCGCGCAGCCACCTCCCCCTAGCCCCCTCCCGCAAGGGGAGGGGGGAGGATAAGAGGTGCGGGGAGAAGCGGCCCCCTACCCCAGCTCCGGCCGCCAGTCCGGTGGGGCCAGGGTGAAGCCTTCGAAGCGGAAGGCCGGGGCGACGACGCAGCTGACCAGGGTCCAGTCGCCGAGGCTGCGGGCCGCCTGCCAGTGCCCCTCCGGCACCACCCCCTGGAAGCGGTCGCCGGCCATGAGGTCGGGGCCGAGGCGCAGCACCTCGCCCGCCTGGCCGGTCTCGGCGATCGACAGCTCCAGCGGCGCGCCGGCCTGCCAGATCCAGATCTCCGGCGCGTCGACGGCGTGCCAATGCGACACCTCGCCGGCCCGCAGCAGGAAGTGGATCAGCGAGGCCCGGCCGCGGCCGCCTTCCGGCGGCGGGTCGCGCCACAGCTCGACATAGTGGCCGCCCTCCGGGTGCGGCTGCATGCCGAGCCTGGCGATGATCGCCTCCGGCGTCATCGCGCCGCTCATGCCTGGGCGATCGTCGCGACGTAGGACGGGCGCTCGGCGAAGGCCGCATGCCAAGCGGCGAGACGCGGATGGGTCTCGCGCCAGCCCCAGTCGGCGAAGCGCAGGTCGAGATAGCCGAGAGCGCTGGCGGCGCCGATCGTGCCGATGGTCACCGGCCCGTCAAGCTCCGCCGCATCGGCCTCCATCTGGTCGAGCGACTTCCGGATCTTGGTCTTCTGGCGTTCGATCCAGGGCTCGTGCTGCTTCTCCGCCGGGCGCAGCGTGATCTCATAGCGGATCAGCAGCGCGGCATCCATCAGCCCGTCGGCCAGGGCTTCCCAGCGCAGGGCGCGCCAGCGGTCTGCCCCCGCGGCCGGGACCAGCTTCGCCCCGTCATGCAGCGTGTCGAGATACTCGCAGATCACCGGGCTGTCGTAGAGCGGGCCGAACTCGGTCTCCAGCACCGGGATCTTGTTCAGCGGGTTGCGCGCCGACAGGCCGCTGGCCGGGTCCTCGGTGCTGGTCGGCACCACCTCGATCCGGTCCTGCAGGCCGGCCTCGTGGGCGACGATGCGGACCTTGCGGGCGAAGGGCGAGAACGGGCTGTAGAGGAGCTTCATGATTGTCCTGGTTGGGAAATCGGCCGGCGAGGCGGTCAGGGCCTGTGACCATAGGTCAAGCCGCGGCTCCCGGCAAAACCATAGGACATCCGGAAGCGGCCTCGGCCCGGCCGGGGACAGCAGGTCGAGATAAATTCGGCGCGAAATGTCTCCTTAACCGAACCGTCACAGGCAGCCTCTACAGTGTGCCGGTTTTCGCCATCCAATCGAGGGGGAGGTGGCGTGTCCGCTTTCAGCCGCATTCACCGGGCCGGCTTCACGCGCCGTCTCACCGTCATGGCGTCGGCCGTCATCGCCGCCGCCGTCGTGACATTGGCTTCGACCCATGACGCGGCGGCGCAGCGCGTGCAGGGATCGGGCTCGACCTTCGCGTTTCCGGTGATCAGCGCCTGGGCGAAGGGGTTCCTGGAGTTCCGCGCCGGCGACGGCGATTTCCTGGTCGACGACCGCGGCATCGACTACGAGCCGATCGGTTCGCTCGGCGGGATCATGCGGCTGGCGCAGCCGGAGGTCGACTTCGCCACCTCGGACGCCCCGCTCCCGCCGGCAGACCTGGCCGCGCGCGGCCTGGCGCAGTTTCCGGTCGTCATCGGCGGGCTCGCCGCCGTGGTCAACCTGGACCGCATCAAGGCCGGCGAGCTGAAGCTCGGAGGGGATGTGCTCGCCGGGATCTATCTCGGCAGGATCACCCGCTGGAACGATCCGGCGATCGCCGCCCTCAATCAGGGGCTTGCCCTTCCCGACCAGGCGATCGCGGTCTTGCACCGCGCCGACGGATCGGGATCGACGCTGGTCTGGACGCGCTATCTGTCGGCCTCCAGCCCCGAATGGAAGGACAGCGTCGGCAGCGACACGCGGGTCCGGTGGCCGGCCGGCGCCGCCGCCGAGGGCAGCTCGGGCATGCTCGACGCCGTCAGGAGGACCAAGGGCGCCATCGGGTATGTCGAGTTCGGCCAGGTCGGACGGGCCGGGCTGATCTTCGCGCAGCTCGGCAATGCCGGCGGCCGCTTCATCACGCCCAGCCCGGAGGTGTTCGCCGCGACGGCGGCCCGCGCCGCGTGGGATCCGGCCAAAGGCTTCTACCTGCATCTGACCGATGCCGCCGAGCCGGATGCGTACCCGCTCACGGCCGCCACCTTCGTGCTGATGCACAAGACCCAGCGGTCGGCCGCGCGCACCCGGCGGACGCTCGCCTTCCTGGACTACGCGCTCGGGCAGGGCGGCCCCCAGGCGGCCGCCCTCGGCTATGTGGCGCTGCCGCCCGAGCTGGTCGAGCGGGTCAGGGACTACTGGCGCGCCAACCTCCCAGGGGCGGAGGCATTTTGAAACACCGGGCCGAAGAGGGAACAGGACGATGAACATCGATTATTTCCGTGAGATCATCGTCCCGGTGATCGGGGGCCTCGGCATATTCCTGCTGGGCCTCGAATTCATGTCGAACGGCATCCAGGCGCTGGCCGTCAACCGGATGCGCGAATTGCTGGCCAAGTTCGCCGGAACGCCGGTCAAGGGCGTGCTGGCGGGAACCGTGATCACCGGCGTCCTGCAATCCTCGACGGCGATGACGGTCATGGTGGTCGGGCTGGTCAATGCGGGCGTCGTCGCGCTGCGGCCCGCCATCAGCGTGATCATGGGCGCCAATATCGGCACGACGCTCGGCAACGGGCTGATCGCCCTGCCGCTCGGCCCCCTCGGCCTGCTGTTCGCGGGCGTGTCGGCGCTGATCTACGTGTTCGCGAAGGATGAGCGGGTCCGGAACATCGCGCTCGCCTGCATGGGGTTCGGCCTGATCTTCTACGGCCTGAACCTGATGACCGGCGGCCTCAAGCCGCTGCGCAACATGCCGGAGATCATGTCGCTGATCTCGAGCCTCAATGCGGAGGGCTTCCTGGGCCTGATCAGCTGCGTGCTGGTGGCCGCCCTGATCACGGCGCTGATCCACTCGTCATCCGCCACGATCGGCATCGTCATGGGCCTCGGCGCTGCCGGCATCCTCGAGTGGCAGACGGCCGTCGCCTTCTCGCTCGGCGCCGACCTCGGCACCACGATCACGTCCTGGATGGCCTCTCTCAATCTCTCGAAGAACGCCAAGCGCGCGGCCTACGCCCACATCTCGTTCAACTTCCTGGGCGTCGCGGTGATGCTGCCACTGTTCTTCCTCTCGATGCAGGTGCTCGAAGTCGCGATGCAATGGTTCGGCGGCGATCCCGGCATCCCCGTCATCGTCGACGGCAAGGAGACCTATCCGCTGGTGCCGGTGGCCATCGGCCTCTATTCGACCGCGTTCAATATCTTCAACACGCTGCTGCTGTTCCCCTTCACCGGGGCGTTCGAGAAATACCTGTCCCGCGTCGGCCATACCGAAGCCGACGACATCGAGGATTATTCGACGCCGAAATATCTCGATCGCGCCTTCTCGGGCGATCTGCTGAAGGCCGTCCCGGCCGTGCAGAAGGAGACGCTGCGCGACCTCGAGGCCGGCGCCGTGTTCCTCGACATCGCGCGCGGCGCCAAGTCCGCCCCGAAGGACCCCGGCGAGCACTTCATCGCGGTCGACATCCTCAACCGCGACATCCGCGCCTATTCAGCCTCGCTGTTCCGGGAGGACATGCCCTACGACCAGCTCGACCTGGTGGCGAGCCTGATCGAGGAGGCCGATTTCACCGCCAGCCTTGCCGAATCGCTGCATCAGGTCGCGCGGCGGGTGAAGCGCGAAACCTTCGGCAAGCAGGCCCGGGAGATCGTCGACGCCGCGCTGCTGAAGCTCGACCACGCGATGCGGCAGATCATGCCGAATGGCGGCGTGAAGCCCCCCAGCATGCCGGCCGGCCATGTCACCATCCCCGCAGTCGAGGAGTTGCGGACACGGGTCCTGAACGCCGGCGCCGGCATCGGCGCGATCGAGCGCGGCGCCCTTCTGGCCATCCTCGGCAGCGTCGAGCGGGCGGACCTCCTGATCAACCGGATCGACGCCGAGCGCAAATCGGTGAACCGGGCCGAGGTGCTGGCCCGGATCACCTCGGCGGCGACGAGGGGGCAGGGCCACGCCGGCTATGGGGAGCCTCAAGCCGTGCCGGCGCAATAGCGGCAGTGCAGTAGCGGCAGCTCAGAACCGGTCCTTGCGGCCGCGGATCTCGGCGAAGACGGCGACGGGATCCGCCCCGGCCATGCCAATCGCGGCCTGCAGCTCCGGCTTGTCGGCGCGCAGGAAGGGGTTGGCCAGCTTCTCGCGGCCGAGCTGGGCCGGGATGGTCGCGGCACCGCTCTCGCGGGCGTCGTCGACATCCTCGGCATAGGCCTGCAGCACCGGGTTGGCACCCTCGACCGTCAGCGCGAAGCGGGCGTTCGACTGGGTGTATTCATGGCCGCAATAGATCCGGGTGGTGTCCGGCAGCGCCCGCAGCTTCAGCAGGCTGGACCACATCTGCTCGGGCGTGCCTTCGAGCAGGCGGCCGCAGCCGAGGGCGAACAGCGTGTCGCCGCAGAACAGCACGCCGGCATCCTCGAACCAGAAGGCGATGTGGCCGGCGGTGTGGCCCGGCACATCCAGCACGCTGCCGCGGGCAGCACCGACCATGACGTGGTCGCCCTCGGCGACGCCGCGGTCGAGGTCGGGGATGCGGCTCGATTCCGCCGCCGGCCCGACGATCGAGGCGCCGTAGCGCTTCGCCAGCTCGTGGTTGCCGCCGACATGGTCGCCGTGGTGATGGGTGTTCAGGATCCAGTCCAGCCGGCCGCCCTTGGCCTCCAGCCTCGCCGCCACCGGGTCGGCCTCGCCAGGGTCGACCACGCCGACCATGCCGGTCGAAGCGTCCTCCAGCAGATAGGCGTAGTTGTCCTTCAGGACGGGGATCAGCGTGACGCGAAGCGAGGCCATGCGTCCTCCTGGACCGGATGTCGAAACGGGACGGGGCAGCATAGCCGCTCCCGACCCGCTCCGCGACCCCGGCGCGGCAGTGAGGTGGATGATCGGCTGAGCGCCACCCTGTTGCCTCTCCTCCTCGGGCCTGAACCGGGGACTGCGAAACCTTTTCGAAATCCCCCATCCGTCATGGCGAGCCCCGAAGGGGCGTGGCCATCCACTGGCACCGTCCCCTGGATGGCCACGTCGGCTTCGCCTCCTCGCCGTGACCATTCGGGGAGCACCCGAAAGGGACCCGCTTGCGGGCAATCCGCTCCCCGTAGCAAGAGCCGGTCACAGCTCGATGTCGGCCAGGCTCTCGATCAGCGTCACCCGCGGCACGGATTCGGCCACGCCGCGGCGGCCGCGCCGCGGGCGGGCCGGCTCGGCACGGTCGTCGGCCGCCTTGAGGTCGCCGAAATCGAGGCCGGTGCGGCTTTCCAGCTCCGCGATCGGCAGTTGGTACAGCCGGAACGGCTCCAGCCCCAGCGCCTCGATCCGGTTCAGGAGGTCCTCCTGGGTCAGCAGGAAGGCCTTGGCCTTCAGCCCGCCGGCCTCGACATAGGCGACGATCTTCCAGAAGTCGCGCGGGATCGCGGTGCCGCGATAGACCGGATCATCATCGCGGAACACCGGGCCGCCCAGCACCGAGACGCGCAGCTGCTCGACCTCCACCTCTTCCAGGATCGCGTTCTCCAGCAAGCCCCAGAGGCCGTTCAGCCCGGACTGGTTGTAGGCCTCGTGCTGCGGCGCGATGTTGGTGAAGTAGAAGGAGTCGCGGTTGGCCCGCGCCGCCTCCTCCGGCGGACCCCAGACCAGGTCCTGGCGCCGGGCGATATGGCCGCGGTCGAGGCGGTTGGAGGCGTAGACGGCGTCGCCGGTCTGCCATTTCGCGTCGACCAGCGGGTCGACCGTGAACTTGAGCCCGCTGCGGCTGAGCAGCCGGATCTGGCCGCCATCGACGTTCCAGGCCACCCAGCGGGCCAGGCGGCGCGACTTGCTGAGCACCAACGAGAAATGGGTGTGGCGGATGACGGGTGAGCCGCCGGCCTTGGCGGCATCCGTCTCCTGCGCCTTCGACATCGCCGGCAGCGGCACGGTCTTGCCGGCCAGGAACTGCGGGTCGAAGCCGCCGCCGGAGGCGGCCGGAGCGGCCTGCGCCAGCTCGGGCGGCACCGGCTCGATTTCGAGCTTCTTGAACACGGCGTCGGCGGTGCAGGCCAGGGCGAAGTCGCCCTCGCCGGCGTCGGCGCCGTCGGCTTCGCCGCCGAAATGCAGGCCGAGCATGACGTCGGTCGGGTTGCCCTTGCCGTCGAGGCCGAGCCAGACCGAGCCGGAATCGCCGCCCTTGCTGATCTCGTTCTCTGCCGCCGGGCGGTCCGGGTCAGGGCCGATCTCGAAGCCGCCGATGCGCTTGAACCCGACCCCGTCGCCATAGGACAGCTTCACCGTGGTCTCGATCCGGGTGACGACGCCCCAGGTGACGCCGGTGGTGCGGCCGGACTTCACCACCCGGTCGCCGAGCTCCGGCCGGCCGAGCCGGGCGACCCGGACGCCGAGGTCCAGGATCTTCGGGTCGATGCCACGGCCCTCGATCCGGGCGATGGCGCAGTCGCCGGCGAGGCCGAGATGGCTGCGCACCAGCACGCCGCAGCCATTGCTCTCGACTCGGTTGTCATCGAACGGCCCGGGCTGAACGATGGTGTCGCCGAGCCGGCCCTGCTCGCCATGCAGCACATGCCAGTTCGACAGGATGTGTGGCCGCCCTTCCTGCCGGTCATAGACGATGCAACCGAGCGTGCCGGCCGTGCCTGCCGGGTGGCTGACGCTGATGCCGGGCAGCAGCGGGTCGTGCCGCAGCTTGCGCTCGTCCTTCAGCACCTGCGGCACCAGCTGCCAGGACGGCTTGTAGCGGCGCTCGACCACGTCGGTCGGAATCGTGATGCCGTCGACCACGATGCTTTTCGGCAGCGGCGGGATGCCCTCATCCACCAGCGCCTGGGGCGCGATCTTGCGGCCGACGGTGAACTGGATGCACAGCGCGCCGGTCGGCTTGCCGGCTTCGAGCTTCCGGCCGATGCCGACAGAGGTGACGTTCGGATGGTCGAGATAGAGGTCCGCGGCCTCGCGGGCGGCCTGTTTCAGGCGCTCCGGGTCGATTCCGCGAGGCTCGGTCTTGCGGGCCATTAAGCGACTCCTGAAATATCCTGTTGTGGCAGCCAGGCGCGACGATGGGCCAAAGCCGCCGCGATGCGTTATCCTAACGTGGGCAGCCCCTTGGGACGACCGCCGGATGTACAGCGACATCATCGATCTGCGCGAGTTCTACGAGACCAGCCTGGGCCTGGTGGTGCGCCGCATGGTGCGCCGCCAGATCCGCACGCTGTGGCCGGACACGCAGGGCCAGATCATCCTCGGCCTGGGCTACGCCACGCCGTTCCTGCGGCCGTTCCTGGGCGAGGCCGAGCGGGTGATCGCCTGCATGCCGGCCGAGCAGGGCGTGGCCCATTGGCCACCGGACGGCCGCGGCCTGGTGGCGCTGAGCGAGGAGTGCGAGCTGCCGCTGCCCGACATGTCGGTCGACCGGGTGCTGCTGGTGCACGGGCTGGAGGCGACCGAGCAGCTGGGCGAGCTGATGCGCGAGATCTGGCGCGTGCTGAACGGCAGCGGCCGGCTGCTGGTGGTGGTGCCGAACCGGCGCAGCCTGTGGGCGCGGTCCGACCGCACCCCGTTCGGCCACGGCAAGCCCTATTCCTCGAACCAGCTGAACCAGATGCTGCGCCAGCACCAGTTCGTGCCGGAGCGGGTGGCCCGGGCCCTGTGGCTGCCGCCGACCCGGTCGCGTTTCCTGCTGTCCACCGCCCCGGTGTGGGAGGAGGTCGGCGCCCGCTGGTTCCAGCGCGTCGCCGGCACGGTGATGGTCGAGGCGTCGAAGCAGATCTACCAGCTGTCGCGCGGCAAGAAGGTCCGCGCCCGGCGGCCGGTGCTGGTGCCGGTCGGGGCGGGGCAGCCGGCTTTGGGCGTGCGGCGCGAGGGCGAGGAGCAGCCGAGCTAGGCGGGTGAGGAAAACCGGCACGGGATAGCTGCGGCCCCGGGGTCCGGCATGGATGCGAAAGTCCATGTCCGCGATGCGTAAAACCCCAGATGTTTCCTTTGCTTTCGCCCCCTGCCCGTTCTACATCTGATCGCCCTCGCCCCGGCAGGTTCCAGCCCGCTCCAGACGATGCCAGACACCCCCCAGACGCTCGACTCGTTGCGCCGGCAGATCGACGAGATCGACGAGGCGATCCATGACCTGATCATGCAGCGGGCCGGGGTGGTGCAGGACGTCGCCGTCGCCAAGAACGGCGACCCGCTGGCGATGCGGCCGGGCCGCGAGGCCGCGATCCTGCGCCGGCTGGCAGGACGGCACGGCGGCGGCTTCCCGCTGCCGGAGCTGACCCGGATCTGGCGCGAGCTGATCGCCGGCTGCACCCGGATGCAGGCCCCCTTCGCCGTCGCGGTGCACGCGCCCGAGGCCCGGGGCGAGCTGTGGGACCTGGCGCGCGACCATTACGGCAGCCACACCCCGACCACCGCGGTGGCCGGGCCGATGCAGGCGATCCGCGCCGTCTATGACGGCAGCGCCGCCGTGGCCGTGGTGCCGTGGCCGGTCGAATCCGACGCCGATCCCTGGTGGCAGACGCTGCTGTCGGACGATCCGCGCACACCGCGGATCGTCGGCAGCCTGCCCTTCGTGGTGACCGAGCGGAACCGCGACGAGCCGCTGGCCCTGGCGGTCGCCCCGCTCGACCCCGAGCCGACCGGGGACGACCACGCCCTGATCGCGGTCGAGCTGACCGGCGACATCAGCCGCAGCCGGCTGAAGCAGATCTTCGAGACCGCCGGCCTGCCGCCGGTGGCGTTCTGGACCCGGCCGGCCCGCAACGCCGAGGATTCCGCGGTCCACCTGGTCGACGTGGCCGGCTTCGTCGCCATCGGCGACTCCCGGCTCGGCACCCTGCGCGAGCGGCTGGACGGGCTGGCCCCCCGCATCCGCCTGATCGGCGGCTTCGCCACCCCGATCGCCATCGGCCGCCGGAGCTAAGCCATGACGACCGTCCAAGCGCCGCGCCCGCGTCCGGGCCTGCTCGATATCGACCCCTATGTCGGCGGCGAGGCCAAGGCGGTGCCGCATCCGCAGCTGGGCCGGCCGATCCGGCTGGCCTCGAACGAGGGCGCCTTCGGCCCCAGCCCGCAGGCGACCGCGGCCTATCGCGAGCTGGGCGGCGAGATCCACCGCTATCCCGACGGCGGCTGCAGCGCCCTGCGTCAGACCCTGGCCGCCCGCTTCGGCCTGGACGCGGAGCGCATCGTCGCCGGCGCCGGGTCGGACGAGCTGATCGCCCTCTTGGCCAAAAGCTATGCCGGGCCGGGCGACGAGGTGCTGTACAGCCGGCACGGCTTCCTGATGTACCCGATCGCGGCCAAAGCAGTCGGCGCCACACCGGTCGCGGCGCCGGAGACCGACCGCAAGACCGATGTCGACGCGCTGCTGGCGCATGTCACGCCGCGCACCCGCATCCTGTTCCTGGCCAACCCGAACAACCCGACCGGCTACCTGCTGCCGAAGGCCGAGGTCGAGCGGCTGCACGCCGCCCTGCCGCCGGATGTGATCCTGGCGCTGGACGCCGCCTATGCCGAATACATCGACGACCCCGACTACAGCGCCGGCGCCGAGCTGGTCGACCGGGCCGGCAACGTCGTGATGCTGCGCACCTTCTCGAAGATCTACGGCATGGGCGCGCTGCGGCTGGGCTGGGCCTATGCCTCGGCCGGGATCACCGACATCCTGCATCGCGCCCGCGGCCCGTTCAACGTCAGCGCCGCGGCGCAGGCGGCGGGCGTGGCCGCGCTGGCCGACGAGGCCTTCATCGAGAGGAGCCGCGCCCACAACGCCGAATGGCGGCGCTGGACCGCGGCGGAGCTGGAGAAGCTCGGCCTGTCGCCGCTGCCCTCGGCCGGCAACTTCCTGCTGGTCGATTTCGGCGACCGCGACGCCGAGACGGCGCGGCTGCACCTGAAGGACACCGGCATCCTGGTGCGCCAGATGGGCGGCTACGGCCTGCCCAGCTGCCTGCGCATCACCATCGGCACCGCGGAGGAGATGCGGGCGGTGGTCGCGGCGCTGGCCGAGCATCTGCGCGGCCGATGAGCGCGCCGGCGACCGACACGGGGGCGCCGATCTTCCGGCGCCTGGCCCTGCTGGGCATCGGCCTGATCGGGTCCTCCGTCGCGCGCGCCGCCCGCAAGCACGGGCTGGCGGGCGAGATCGTCGGCCATTCCCGGCGCCAGGAGACCCGCGACGAGGCGATGGCCCTGGGCTTCCTCGACCGGGTCGAGGCCGATCCGGCCGCCGCCGTGGCCGGCGCCGATGCGGTGATGATCTGCGCCCCGATGGGCGCCTATGAGCAGCTGGCCAAGGCGATCGCCCCGGCCCTGGCGCCCGGCGTGGTGGTCACCGATGTCGGCTCGGTCAAGGGCATGGTGGCGAAGACCATCGCCCCCTATCTGCCGGCCGGCGTGCACCTGGTGCCCGGCCATCCGATCGCCGGCACCGAGCATTCCGGGCCGTCCGCCGGCTTCGCCGAGCTGTTCATCGACCGCTGGTGCGTGCTGACGCCGGAGTCGGGCGTCGACCCGCAGGCGGTAGCCAAGGTCGAGGCGCTGTGGCGCGGCATGGGCATGATGGTCGAGCGCATGACCGCCGAGCACCATGACCGGGTGCTGGCCATCACCTCGCACATCCCGCATCTGATCGCCTACACCATCGTCGGCACCGCCTCGGACATGGAGGAGGCGACCCAGGCCGAGGTGATCCGCTTCTCCGCCGGCGGCTTCCGCGACTTCACCCGCATCGCCGGCTCCGACCCGGTGATGTGGCGCGACGTGTTCCTGACCAACAAGGACGCGGTGCTGGAGGTGCTGCAGCAGTTCACCGAGGACCTGGTGCGGCTGCAGCGCGCCATCCGCCGCGGCGAGGGCGACACGCTGCAATCCTGGTTCACCCGCACCCGCGCCATCCGCCGCGGCGTCGTCGACGCCCATCAGGAGGAGATGGAGCCGGAGAAGGCGGCGCGCCTGACCAAGGAAGAGGATTGAGGTCCTCGTAGGTTGGGTTCGCGCTTGCGAACCCAACCTACACGGTCACTGCTGCCACCGGATCTCCGGCAGCTTGGCCACCTGCAGCGGGCCGAAGGAGATCTTGCCCTTCTCGATCGTGATCGGCGCGGTGACGGTGCGGGTGCCGTCGGCCGCCGGCTGGCCGGCCATCAGGTCGAGCCCGACCTTGGCGAAGCCGGCATCGCGGTCCTTGACCACGCCGGCCTTCTGCAGATCCTCGATCACCGCGCCGTAGCCGCGGATCTTCGCCGTCAGCGTGCCTTGCGGCTGTAGCTTGTCGTCGAGGTCGAGGGTGCCGCCGGCATCGATCACGAGCGGGCCCCAGCGCAGCGCCAGATTGTCGACCCGAAGCTTACCGCCGGCGGCGCGCCAGGCGGTCAGCTCCGGCGCCGTCGCGGCCTTCGGCAGCGGGCCCAGCACGGTCAGCCGCGCCGCCACCATGTCGACCCGCCGGCCCATCGCCTGCAGGCCGAGATCCGGCGTCTCCAGCCCTTCGATGTCGAGCGACGCGGCAGCACCCGCCCCGGCCTCCTCCGGCGCGCGATCGGCCGAGCCGTTGACCCGGGCGATCGGCAGCGGCGCCTGCAGCAGCCCGCCGGCGAGCTCGACCTGGGACAGGGTCAGCAGGATCCGGTTCGGCTTGCCGTCGCTGCCGATCCGGGCGCTGCCGCTGCCTGCGCCTTTGACGTCCACGGTCAGCGCCGGGCTGCCCGGCAGCGTGATCCGCTGCGGCGGCGCGATGGTGAAGCCGACCTCGGGCAGGGTCCAGGGCCTGGCGGTGGCGACCACCCCGGCGGCGTTCCAGGCCAGCCCGTCGATCCGGCGCAGGCTGGGCGCCTGCGATTCGACGGTAAAGGCCAGCGGGAAGCCCTCGACGCTCAGCGTGCCGGGATCGACCGTGACCCCGGGCGGCGGGTTGGCGGCGAAGGCCTGCGCCTGGGCCTCGACCTTGCCTGCGGCCCAGTACCAGCCGCCGGCCCAGCCGGCGGCGAGCAGGGCGATGAGGGTGGTGGGAACGACGACGATACGGCGGCGGCGACGCATGGCGGTCCCGGATGGTGGCATGAGGAGGGCACGTGGCCGCGCCGGAGCTTCGGAGTCAAGCCGAAGCAGCAAAACGCGACACGACGCCCCTCCCCTTCGCACCTGCAACACGCTACATCTGGTGGATGGCCGATGGTCATCACGATTGGAAGACGCCGAACCTGCCGCTGACCCCGGGCGAGCCGCTCTGGGTGTTCGGCTATGGCTCGCTGATGTGGAATCCGGGCTTCCCGCATCTCGAGCGGCAGCCGGCGGTGCTGCACGGCTATCACCGCCGTTTCTGCGTGCTCTCGCACCGCTATCGCGGCACGCCGGAGCGGCCGGGGCTGGTGCTTGGGCTCGACCGCGGCGGCTCCTGCCGCGGCATGGCCTTCAAGGTGGCGCCGGAGCATGTGCAAGCGGTGGTCGCCTATCTCTGGGAGCGCGAGATGGTGACCGGCGTCTACCGCCCGAGCCTGAAGCAGATCCGGCTGCCCGATGGCCCGGCCACCGCCTGCTGCTTCCTGGCCGACCGCCGCCACCACCAGTATCGCGGCGCGCTGGATGTGGAGGAGACGCTGGCGATGATCCGCACCGGCATCGGCAGCAGCGGGCCGAACCGCGACTACCTGCTCAACACGGTCGAGCATCTGCGCGAGCTGGGCATCCGCGACGGCGCCTTGTTCGCGCTGGCGGAGCGAGTAGCGAAGGCGGTGGAGCCGGCGACCTAACCGCAGCGCGAGTAGCCGCAGTTCAAGCAGGTGTCGCAACCCTCCTGCCGGATCAGGGTCGGGTGGCCGCATTTCGGGCAGGACCGGCCCGGCAGCCGACCGGGATTGCCCGCCGGCTCGGCCGTGACCTCGACCGCCACCTCCGGCACGATGCCCTCCGGCTTCGCCAGGAAGCCCGTCGCCACCATGTGCCGCTCGATGGTCTCGCCGATGGCGGCCAGCAGCGACGGCACGTAGCGCCCGCCCATCCATTGCCCGCCGCGCGGATCGAACACGGCCTTCAGCTCCTCGACCACGAAGGCGACGTCGCCGCCGCGCCGGAACACGGCGCTGATCATCCGGGTCAGCGCCACGGTCCAGGCGTAGTGTTCCATGTTCTTCGAGTTGATGAAGATCTCGAACGGCCGTCGTCGGCCGTCGACCACCTCGTCGTTGAGGGTGACGTAGATGGCGTGGTCGCTGTCCGGCCAGCGCAGCTTGTAGGTCTCGCCCGGCAGCACCTCCGGCCGCGCCGTGGGCGCGCTGAGGCCGGGAGCGTCGGCCGCCCGTTTCGGCGCCGACTGCGGCTTGGCCGCCTCCAGCACCGCGCCGGTGATCGGGTTCGGGCGGTAGGTGGTGCAGCCCTTGCAGCCTAGCGCATAGGCCTGGGCGTAGATGTCCTTGAAGGCGTCGAAGGACAGGTCCTCCGGGCAGTTGATGGTCTTGCTGATCGAGCTGTCGATGTGCTTCTGCGCCGCCGCCTGGATCGCCAGATGGTCGGCCGGCTGCAGCGTCTGGGCGTCGACGAAATAGTCCGGCAGGGCTGAGTCGGTGCCATGGATCTCGCGGAACAGCCGGTAGGCGTAATTCTCCACCGTCTCCGCCCGGCGGCTGCCGTCGGGCAGCAGCACATTGCGGGTGTGAGTCCAGGCGAAGACCGGCTCGATCCCCGAGGCGACATTGCCCGCGAACAGCGAGATGGTGCCGGTCGGCGCGATCGAGGTCAGCAGCGCGTTGCGGATGCCATGCCGGGCGATCAGGGCGCGGATCTCCTGCGGCAGCTCGGCGACGCCGGGCGCGGCCAGGAACGCGTCGCGGTCGAACAGCGGGAAGGCGCCCTTCTCCGCCGCGATCTCGGCCGAGGCGCGGTAGGAGTGCAGCTTGATCGCCTCCAGCCACTCCTCGGTCAGCGCCGCCGATTCGGGCGAGCCGTAGCGCACGCCCAGCATCAGGAAGGCGTCGGCCAGGCCGGTGACGCCGAGGCCGATGCGCCGCTTGGCCTTGGCCTCGGCCGCCTGCTCCGGCAGCGGAAAGCGCGAGACGTCGACCACATTGTCCATCAGCCGGATGGCGATCGGCACGATCTCCGCCAGCGCCACACGGTCGAAGCGAGCCTCGGGCGTGAACGGATCGGCCACCAGCTTCGCCAGGTTGACCGAGCCGAGCAGGCAGGCGCCATAGGGGGGAAGCGGTTGCTCTCCGCAAGGATTAGTGCTTTGAATTTGCTCGCAATATTGGAGATTGTTCCGGGCGTTGATGCGGTCGATGAAGATCACGCCGGGCTCGGCCGAATCATAGGTCGAGCGCATGATCCGGTCCCACAGCTCGCGCGCCGGCAGGGTGCGGAAGACGCGGCCGCCGAACACCAGGTCCCAGGGCGCGTCGTCGGCCACCGCCTGCATGAACGGGTCGGTGACCAGGACCGAGAGGTTGAACATGCGCAGCCGGCCGGGGGCGCGCTTGGCCTCGATGAACTCGACCACGTCGGGGTGGTCGCAGCGCAAAGTCGCCATCATCGCGCCGCGGCGGGAGCCGGCGGACATGATGGTGCGGCACATCGCGTCCCACACATCCATGAAGGACAGCGGGCCGGAAGCATCGGCCCCGACGCCGGCGACCGGCGCGCCCTTCGGCCGGATGGTGGAGAAATCGTAGCCGATGCCGCCGCCCTGCTGCAGCGTCAGCGCCGCCTCGCGCAGATGGGCGAAGATGCCGGACATGCTGTCCGGCACCGTGCCCATGACGAAGCAGTTGAACAGGGTGACCTCGCGCCCGGTGCCGGCGCCGGCCAGGATGCGGCCGGCCGGCAGATAGCGGTGGTCGCTGAGGATGCCGAGGAAGCGCTCGGTCCACAGCTGCGGGTCCGATTCGGCGGCGGCCACGGCGGTCGCGACCCGGCGCCAGCTGTCCTCGACCGACTGGTCGACAGGCGTGCCGTCCGGCTGCTTCAACCGGTACTTCATGTCCCAGATCTGGGCCGCGATATCGCCCGGCTCGGCCACGACGGACCTCCCGCAGAACGGCAGACCCCAAAGGATGGGGGTGCACCGGGGGCGGGTCAACCAGGGTTCGTGGCAGCCCCCAGGACCCGGCTATTCCAGCCCGGCATAGATCGCGGCGCGCAGATCGGCGACGAATTCGCCCTTCATGCCCTCGAGCGCGATGTTGGTGAGGCCGACCACGGCCAGCCGCCTCGCCGGATCAACGAACCAGGAATGGCCGTAGACACCGCCCCAGCGCCAGGTGCCCGCGGTCATCGGCACCCCGGCCGCCGCCGGATCGGTCACCAGCGCGAAGCCGTAGCCGAAGGTGGTGCTGCCCGGCGAGGTCGGCATCGCCAGCCCGGGGATCTGGCTGCTGGCCATGGCCTGCACAGTCTCCGGCTTCAGGATCGGCGCGCCTGCGCACCCGCTTCGACCGAGCCCTGGAGGAGGACGAACTGTCGCCCGGCACCGACCCGGACGAACTGGCACGGTTCTACGGCGCCATCATCCAGGGCCTGTCGGTGCAGGCCCTGGACGGGGCCGGGCGCGACGAGCTGATGAAGATCGTGCGCCGGGCGATGGCCGCCTGGCCGGCTTAACCGATCGCCGACCGGCGCAGCGCCAGGATCCGCCCCGGTCCGTGCACCGCGGCGAAGAGCAGCCCGGCCAGGAAGGTGAAGTGGTCGACGAAGAAGCCGAACTCGGCTTGGTTGCCGGCCCAGTGCGACGGGCCGTGGAAGGCGAAGGCCAGGAAGACGACGTAGACGGCCGCCAGCAGCGAGGCCTCGGTGAAGTACGCTCCGGTGAGGAAGCAGATCACCAGCAGGCATTCGAAGATCGCGGCCAGCCAGGCCAACGGCAGCGGCGCCGGAAACCCCGCCATGGCGATGTAGCCGGCGGTGGCATTCATATCCATGAACTTGAACACCGCGGCCATCAGGAAGACCGCGGCGAAGATCAGCCGGCCGATGAGGATGGCGATCGACTGCCAGCCGGGCCCGGTCGTATCAGCATTCATCTGTCTTCTCCCCCAAGAAGGACTGCGAGGATAGCCGAGAGCTTCGTCGCAGGCGACCGGATGCTAGTCCGGCAGCGTCACCGGCGTCGCTGCGACCAGGGGGCGGCGCAGCCGGTCGGGGTCGTCGTAGCGCCATAGCGGGATGCCGGCGCAGCGCTCGACCCGGTCCGGCATGCCGTAGCGGGCGAGCACGGCGCGGGCGTTCAGCCCGTCCATCAGGATGAAGGCGAAAGATGGGGCGCTGCCGGCCCAGGTCTCGTTGACGATCCAGTGATAGGGCGCGCCGTTGCGCGCCACCTGGGCGATCCGGACCCGGCGGCCGGAATGCAGCACCAGCGGCTTGGCCCACCAGTAGCCGGCGAGGCCGGCGGCCGGACCCTGGAAGCAGGCCAGCGTCCGCGGCGGCTCGATCCGCGCCGCCAGCTGGTCCGGCCGGGCCCAGAGCGCGGCCGCCGCCGCCAGGAGCACGGCCAGCGCCGCCCCTGCCGGCCAGGCCGGGACCCGCAGCCGGTCGGCGGCGAGATGGGACAGCCACAGCGCGGTCAGCAGCCACCAGGGCTGGAAGTAGCGCAGGAAGGAGTCGTCGCGGAAGATGCCGAACAGCACCACCGCAAGCAGCGTGGCCAGCGAGGATGCGGCAGCAAAGACCGCGATCCGGTCGGCAGGTGCGATCTCTCGCTCCCCGGCCGCCAGGCCGCGCAGCACCATGAACGCGCGGAGGACCGGCAGCAGGGCGAAGGCGATCAGGCCGAGATTGACCGTCCGCTCCGCCGCATCCGCGCGCCACAGCACCCCGCCGAGCCGGAACAGGCCGTAGCCGATGCCGAGGTCGAGTTGGTCGCGATAGATCCCGTTCAGCGGATTGATCCAGCCCTGCAGCAGGAACGCGACCAGCGCCGCAGCGCCAATCACTGCCGCGGCCGCCAGGGCCGGGCCGCGGGTCCGCGGCGCCGGGGCGCAGAGCAGCGCCAGCGCCAGCGCCGGCGCGGCGGCATAGGGCAGGACGAAGCTGTCCGACAGCACCCCGGCCGGGATCAGCCCAGCCAGGCCGGTCAGCGTCCATGGGCCCGGGCTATCGATCTGGCGCAGCACCAGCAGCAGCACCGCGGCGGCGATCAGGATCGCGCCGAAATGGAAGGTGACGACGAAGGGGTAGACCAGCCAGTTCAGCGCATAGGCGCCGGCCAGGCCGCAGCCGAAGGCGAAGAGCCCTGCCAGCACCACGGCGAAGGCGGCCACGGCCATCGCGGCGGAGCGGCCGCCGGCCGCGCGGTGCACGGCGCCGCCGAGCAGCAGCAGCAGGCCGAGCTGCAGCGCCGCGGCCAGCGGCAGGGCCTGGCGGAAATCACCGGTCGCGAGGTCGGCCAGGCCATAGACCAGCATGTCCGGGAAGACGTAGGGGCCGGGCGTCAGGTGCCAGCCGCGGAGGACGTCGAGGCCGCGATGCAGGTCGTCGAACAGGGCCGGCAGATAGAGGACGTCGGCATTGCCGGTCAGCACGGCGGCGCCGGGCAGGCGCAGCACCAGCGCCGTGGCCAGCAGCGACAGGCCGGCAACCGCGACGACGAGGCGAATCAGGCGAAGCCGGCGCAACCTGCGGTCAGACCGGGGCCGCCGCCCGGGCCGGGCGTGGCGTCGGCGGGCCGCCGGCGGCGACCGACAGGCGCTCCGACGCCGTCTCCAGCTCGTCCTCCAGCCGCCGCATCATCTCCTCGCGCGGCAGGCCGGGCGGGATCGGCGTCAGGAACTCGACCGTGATCGTGCCGGGGCGCTTGCGGAAGGCGCGGCGGCCCCAGAACACGCCGGAGTTCAGCGCCATCGGCACCACCGGCACGCCCAGGCCCTCATACAGCGCGCCGACGCCGATGCGATAGGGCCGCCAGGTGCCGGGCGCGGTGCGGGTGCCCTGCGGGAAGATCGCGATCGGCCGGCCTTCCGCCACCCGGACCTTGGCGTGCTCGATCATGGCGCGGACCGCCTTGCTGCCGGCGCCGCGATCGACCGGGATCATGCCGGTCTTCAGCAGGTACTTGCCCCAGACCGGCACCTTCAGCAGCTCGGATTTCAGCACGATCGCCGGGTCGGGCAGCAGCAGATGCAGCTTGAGCGTCTCCCAGGCCGACTGGTGCTTGGCGGCGACGATGCAGGCGCCGTCCGGCAGGTTCTCGCGCCCGACCACGCGGTAGTCGATGCCGAGAACGATCTTCTCCAGCCAGTGCACGCCGCGCAGCCAGACGAAGATCCAGGCCATCGTCGCGCGATGCGGCAGGAACAGCGCCGGCAGCAGCACGAAGCAGCACAGCGTGGTCCAGCCGAAGAACAGCAGGTTGAAGAGGGCCGAGCGCAGGATGGTCATGACGCCCTATATCCTGTCCAGGGTGACACGCGCCAGCGCAACCAGGAATTTGTTGTATTCGGAGACGATCAGCCGCGCCGTGCCGGGCCAGGCCCACCAGCGGTCGAGATGCACCGTCCCAGGGTCGACCGGCTGGCGCTTGATCTCGATCTCCGGCATCGCGGCCCGAAACTCCAGCATGCTGCGCGGCATGTGATAGTTCGAGGTGACGAGGCGCAGGCTGTGGAAGCCGCGCGCCCGCATCCAGACCGCTGCCTCCTGCGCGTTGCCGATGGTGTCGGCGGCGGAATAGCCGAGATCGACGCAGCAGCGCAGCGAATCATCGGTCGGCGACAGGGCGAACAGCTCCTCCAGCCTGACGTCGCGGTGCACGCCGCTGACCAGCAGCCGCTCGGCGACGCCGCGGGCCAGCAGGTCGAGCCCGGCGCGCAGCCGCTCGCTGCCGCCGGTCAGCACGACGATGGCGTCGGTGTGGTCGGGGTCGACCTCGCCGCCGCGCCCGGCCTGGGCCACGAACCAGGCCAGCCCCAGCGCCCAGGCCACCGCCAGCACGATCAGCAGCAGCAGGACCCGGCGCAGGCGGCGGCGCCAGGGCCGGGACTTCGGGGAAGGATCGACGGTGCTCGACATCAACGGACTGCTGTTGCGCCGCGGCCGCGGTCACGGCGCCCGGACAGGAAAGGGGCGGATCGTGGCAAGATTATGCGGCCGCGTCACGGCCCCGGAGCGACATCGTTCGGCCTGGTTCCGCAGCGCCTTCGCGCCACTCACAAAATCGCCCCGGATGATATAGGCAGCGGCAAGGCGGCATGCGATAAGGCGCCATGATCGTCACCTGCCCCAGTTGTTCGACCCGTTACCTCGTCGATCCGGCGGCGATCGGCCAGGACGGCCGGCGCGTTAAATGCGCCCGCTGCGGCCATCTGTGGCGCGAATCGGCGGTCGAGCCGGTGCCGGCGGCGGCACCGCCGCCCGAGCCGCAGCCGGTGCTGGTCGGGCCGGCGGCCACGCAGGCAACACCGCCACTTTCGGCTGGGAGACATATCACCAACCTGCCGGTGGTGATCACGCCGCGCCGGCGCGACGGACCGGCGGTCGGCTTGGCCCTGACGGTGCTGCTGGTCGGCGGCCTGGCCGGGGTGGGCTATTTCGCGCGCGATTCGATCGTCCGCTTCTGGCCGCCGGCGGTCCGGTTCTACGACACCATCGGCGTGCCGGTGGCGCAGCCGGTCGAGACCGGCGCGCTCGGCCGCGGCTTGGTGCTGCGGGAGCTGGAGGTGCGGCGCGTCGCCGGCAGCGGCGTCGAGCAGGTGGTGGTCACCGGCCGGGTCGAGAACCGGGCGCTGATCACCCGGCCGGTGCCACCGATCGAGGTGCGCCTGCTGGACGCCAGCCGCACCGTGGTGGCACGCACGCCGCTGGTGGTGACGACCGAGTTGCTGGCGCCGGACGAATCGGTGCAGGTGGCGGTGACGGTCGAGGCCGCGCCCGACGCCGCCACCCGGCTGGAGATCGGCACGCAGACCGGCGCCGCGCCGTAGGCCAGGTTCGCGGTCTCTTTCCTACAATCCACCTTGTCATGCCCGGGCTTGACCCGGGCATCCAGAGATGTCGATGCCGCTCCGGGTGGCCGCTGGATCGCCGGGTCAAGCCCGGCGATGACAGGAAGGGAATGGCGTGGCCATCCAGGCGGCACCGCCCCCTGGATGGCCACGTCGCTACGCTCCTCTTGAAGAAGTTAAAACTTTCTTTCCATTCCGGGGCCGCGCAGCGGCGTGAGATGCTCGCCATGACGATGAGGTCATGGCTGAACAGCCGTCGAGCGTCCGGGGTCAGTTGACGCCGAACCGCCCCCGCCAGCGTTCGATGTCGGCCAGGGAGACGTTGCCGCCGCACAGGATCAGCGCCACCCGCGCGTCGCGCGGCAGCCGGTCCTTCAGCCGCAGCGCCGCGGCCCAGGTGCAGCCGGCGGCGGGCTCGGTCACCACCTTGGCCTGCTCGGCCAGGACCTGCACGCCGCGCACCGCCTCGGCGTCCGGCACCACCAGCACCTCCTCCACCGCGTCGCGCACGATGGTCAGCGTACGCTCGGAGACCGAGGGCGCCCCCAGCGTGGTGGAGATCGAGGTGATGGCCGGCAGCCGCACCGGCTTGCCGGCGGCCAGGGCCTGGCTCATGGCGTCGGCGCCCTCGGTCTCGACGCCCCAGATCCGGATCTCCGGCCGCAGCGTCTTCACCGCGGTGATGACGCCCGAGATCATGCCGCCGCCGCCGATCGAGGCGATGATGTCGGTGGTGTCGGGTGCGTCCTCCAGGAGCTCCAGCCCCATCGTGCCCTGGCCGGAGATCACCCGCGGGTCGTCGAAGGGATGGATCAGGGTGCGGCCGGCGGCGGCCTGGCGCTCGGCCTCGGCGAAAGCGGCGGCGATGTCGGCGACCAGCACCACCTCCGCCCCTTCCGCGCGGGTGCCGGAGACGTAGTTCTCCGGCGCCGCCTTCGGCATGATCAGCGTGGCGTTCAGCCCCAACACGCGGGCGGCATAGGCGACGCCGAGCGCATGGTTGCCGCCGGAGACCGCGACCACCCCGGCCGCGCGTTCGGCCTCGCCCAGGCTGAGCATGGCGTTGAAGGCGCCGCGCGCCTTGAACGAGCCGCCATGCTGCAGCAGCTCCAGCTTCGCCACCACCGGCAGGCCGAGCAGGCTGCTCAACAGCTCGCGCGGCAGGGTCGGGGTGCGCAGCACATAGGGGGCGATGCGGGCGCGCGCGTCGCGGATCGTCTCGAGCGTGATCGCCGTCACGGGAATCCTCGTCCTGGCGGAAATGGCCGCGCTCAGAATTGGCGCAGCAGCCTTTCGATATAATCCCGTTCCGGCGGCGGGCGCGAGCGGTCGTTCAGCCGCTGCCGCAACTCGTCGAGAATGGCGCGGGCGCGCTCGGTGTCGAACTTGGTCGGCAGGCCGACATCGCCGTCGGTGGTGCCGCCGCTGTTGGTCATCGGCCGGCCCAGCGGATCCTGGTTCTCGAACATCTGCCCGTTCTGAGCCCGGCCGACCATGCCCGGCTGGGCGCCCATGGCCTCCATCATCTGCTGCGCCATGCCTTGCAGCCCCTGCTGCAGCTGGTCCAGCGCCTCGGTCTGCGACGGCACGGCGCCGCCGGGGTCGCCCTGGGCCAGGGCCTCGCCCGCCTGCTTCATCGCCCGCTCGGCCCGGCCGAGCGGCATCGGGATGTCGCCGCTCATGTCGCCGAGCTCGCGCATCAGCTCGCCCAGCGCCCGGCGCAGCGCTTCCTGGGTCTGGGCGTTCTGCTCCGGCGTGCCTTGCTGCGGCTGCGACGGGTCGCCCTCCTCGCCGCCCTCCTGGGCCTGCTGCTGACGGAAGGTCTGGTCGAGCAGCTGGCGCTGCGCATTGGTCAGCTTCTGCAGGTCCTTCAGCAGGTTCATGGCGCGCTGCTGCGCCTCGGCCTGCTGCTGGCTCATCTGCCCCATCTGCAGGTTTTCCATCATGTTCTGCATCTGGGACAGCAGCTCCCGCGCCTGGTCCTTGGCGCCGGATTCGGACAGCTGCTGCATCCGGTCGATCATGTCCTGGAACTGCTTCCGGTCCATGATCTGGGCGTCCGGCGGCAGCGGCATCTCCTTGAGCTCGCCGCGCTGCATCTTGTCCCGCATCTGCTCGGCCATCGCCTGCAGGTAGCGGTCCATCGCCCGCCGCAGCTCGTCGGTGAGCTGCTTGATCTCCTCGTCGCTGGCGTTGCGCTCCAGCGCATCGGCCAGGCGCTGCTGCGCCTCGCGCAGCGACCGCTCGGCCAGCGACATGTCGCCGTCCTCGATCCGGAGCGCGGTGTCCCACAAGAGGTCGCGCAGCGGCGCGACATGCGGCTTCGGGTCCTCGGCGAAGAACAGCCGCCGGGCGGCGGTGCGCAGCGCCAGGAACACCACCCGGTCGTCATAATAGCGGTCCGGCCGCTGCGACAGCATGTCCAGCGTCTCGGCCACGCTCTCCGACTGGTCCGGCTGCAGGGTCAGGATCCGGCGCTGCTCGATGATGGCGCGAGCGACGGGGTGGTGGAACTCGCGCTCCGGCAGCGTCACCCGCTCCGGCGCCGTCTTGGTGCTCTGACCCGCCGCGTCGGTGGCGGTCAGCACGATGTCGGCCGCCTGCCCGGCCCAGGCATGCGGCGTCAGGTCCTGGTAGGAGGTGGTCTTGACCTCGCGCGGCCAGCGGCCCGGCACCGAGAGCGGAATGGTCATCGGCGTCTGGTCCAGCACGGCAGGCGCGCCCGGGGCCAGAGTGACGGTCGCGGTCAGGGTGGCGATGCCGTAATCGTCGCCGGCGGTGGCGTCGAGCCGCAGCGCCTGGCGCTCGGTCGGCTTCGGCTTGTCGGTGAAGGCGACGGTCGGCGGCGCATCGGGCACCACCTTCACCGGCCAGTCGCCCAGCACCGTGCCGTCCTGGCTGACCGACAGCCGGTCGCCGCCGGTGACCTTGGCTTGCAGCTCGTAATTGCCGCCCTCGATCGGGGTGAAGGCGGTGTCGCTGCCGGCAAGGCTGAGGGTCGGGGCCTCGTCGCCGCCGGCGACCCGGCCGACCAGGGCGCTGCCGACCGGGATCTCGATCGGCCCCGGCGCCAGCTGGCCCGCCCCGGGCACGGCCACCTGCCCGGCGGTGAGGTAGATCGGCGGCCGGCCGGTGTAGGAGGGCGGGGTGACGAACAGGTCGAGCCGCGGCGCCGTGGCGGCGGTGGCGCCGAACAGACCGGGCGAGAACGCCCGGCCGAGCCGCCCGCGCCAGTCGTCGCCGGCGGCGACCACGGCCAGGATCAGCCCGATCACCACCAGGCCGCGCAGGGCGAAGCGGTCGGCCTCGGCGTTGCGCGGCCGCGGCAAGCGGGGCTTGAGCAGGCGCAGCTGGGCGGCGCGCTGGGCCAGGTGGCACTGCCACAGCACGCGGCTGAGCGGGTCGGAGGTGCCGGTGGCTTGGGTGTCGTGCAGGGCGGTCAGCGGCCGGTGCTCGATGCCGCTGTCGCGCTCCAGCCGGCGGCGCGCCGCCAGCCCGTCGGGCAGGCGCAGCCGCCACAGCGGCCGGCTGGCGACGACCAGCGCCGCGGCGAAGGCGACCAGGATCAGGGCGTGCAGCCAGCCCGGCAGGTCAGGCAGCAGGTCGAAGCCGGCGAGGACGAGGAAGGCGCCGAGCACGGTGGCCACGGGCCAGGCGGCGCGCCATGCCGCCTCCCAGGCCGCAGCCAGCCACGCCAGCGCGATCTTGACGCGCGGCTCGGCCGGCTCCATCGACCTGGGGGCCTCGGTCGGGCTGCGGGCCACCTCTCCTCCTACGCCTTCGTCAGTCAAGCCAGGGCGGCAGGCTCTCCCCGGCGACCATCTCTTCAAATGTGGGCCGTTTTCTGACGAGTGCAAACCGATCTTTGTCGACCAGCGCCTCCGGCACCAGCGGCCGGGTGTTGTAGGTCGACGCCATCACCGCGCCATAGGCCCCGGCGCCGGTGAAGGCGACGAGGTCGCCCGCGGCCAGGGGCGGCAGGGACCGCGCCTTGGCGAAGGTGTCGCTGCTCTCGCAGACCGGGCCGACCACGTCGAACTCGGCCTCGGCCGCGCCCTCCGCCGGCTGGCGCAGCGGCACGATGCCGTGCCAGGCCTCGTACATCGCCGGCCGGATCAGGTCGTTCATCGCCGCGTCGAGGATGACGAAGTTCCGCGTCCGGCCGGGCTTGATGAAGATCACCCGCGACAATAGGACGCCGGCATCGCCGCAGATCGACCGACCCGGCTCGCACATCAGATGGCAGCCCAGGTCGCCCACCGTCTCGCGCACGATGCGGGCATAGTCGGCCAGCGCCGGCGCCGGGTCGCCCCTGTAGGAGATGCCGATGCCGCCGCCGAGATCGAGCCGATCGACCACATGGCCGGCGGCGCGCAGGTCGCGCACCAGCTCGGCCAGGCGGCGATAGGCGTCGCGATAGGGCGACAGGTCGAGCAGCTGGCTGCCGATATGGGCGGCGATGCCGACCGGGCGGACGCCCGGCAGGGCCCGCGCCCGCTGATAGGCCTCGGCCGCATCCTCGAGCTCGATGCCGAACTTGTCGCCCTTGCGGCCCGTGGAGATCTTGGTGTGGGTCTTGGCGTCGACATCGGGGTTCACCCGGAAGGCGACGACCGCGTCGCGCCGCAGCCGCACCGCGACCTGCGACAGCAGCTCCAGCTCCTGCAGCGATTCCACGTTGATCTGGTGGATGCCGGCCAGCAGCGCCGCCTCCAGATCCTCCGCGGTCTTGCCGACGCCGGAGAAGACGATGCGGTCGGCCGGGCAGCCGGCGGCCAGGGCCCGCTTCATCTCGCCGGTCGAGACCACGTCGATGCCGGCGCCCTGCTGCACCAGGGTGCGCAGCACGGCGAGGTTGGAATTGGCCTTGGCGGCGAAGCAGACCGCGATCGGCAGGCCGGCCAGCGCGTCGACATAGGCGCGGTAATTCGCCACCAGCGCCGCGGTCGAATAGACATAGGCCGGCGTGCCGACCTCAGCGGCCACGGCGGCGAGATCGACGTCCTCGGCGAAGAGGGCGCCGTTCTTATAGGCGAAGGCGGTCATGTGCTGGGGTAGCCTCGTGGATAGGCGGAGGTCTTGCTGTCGGGGGCGCTGACCGAGGCCGCCTTCTTGCCGCAGGCGACAAGCCCGAAGGCGAGAGTGACGGCGAGCAGGATTCGCAGGATCACAGGAAACGCTCCTTTGCGGCTTGGACGGCCTCGCGAACACGGTCGGGCGCGGTGCCGCCATAGCTCTTCCGGCTGGCGACCGAGGCCTCGGCGGTCAGCACGGCGTAGACGGCGTCGGTGATGCCGGCATGGACCGCCTGCATCTCGGCGAGCGGCAGGTCGGACAGGCGGCAGCCCTTGTCCTCCGCCCGCTTCACCAGGTGCCCGGTGATGTGGTGGGCGTCGCGGAACGGCACGCCGAGCTGCCGCACCAGCCAGTCGGCCAGGTCGGTCGCGGTCGGGAAGCCGGCCTCGGTGGCCCGGCGCATCGCCTCGGCGTTGACGGTCCAGCTCTCGACCATGCCGGTCATCGCGGCGAGGCACAGCATCAGCGTGTCGTCGGCGTCGAAGACCGGCTCCTTATCCTCCTGCATGTCCTTCTGGTAGGTCAGGGGCAGGCCCTTCATCACGGTCAGCAGGGCGCCAAGGCTGCCGAACACCCGGCCGGTCTTGCCGCGCACCAGCTCCGCCGCATCCGGGTTGCGCTTCTGCGGCATGATCGACGACCCGGTGGAGAAGCCGTCGGACAGGCGGACGAAGCGGAATTGCGGCGTCGACCAGAGCACGATCTCCTCCGCCAGCCGCGACAGGTGCATGGCGCAGATGCCGGCGGTGGCGAGGTAGTCGAGCGCGAAGTCGCGGTCGGAGACGCTGTCGAGCGAATTGGCGGTCGGCCGGTCGAAGCCCAGCGCCTGCGCCGTCATGTGCCGGTCGATCGGGTAGGGCGTGCCGGCCAGGGCGGCGGCGCCGAGCGGGGATTCATTGGCCCGGGCGCGGGCGTCGGCGACGCGGCTGCGGTCGCGGCCCAGCATCTCGACATAGGCCAGCAGGTGATGGCCGAAGGTGACCGGCTGCGCCACCTGTAGATGGGTGAAGCCCGGCAGGATGGTGTCGGCGTGCCGCTCGGCCTGGCCGATCAGCGCCGCCTGCAGCGCCTGCAGCCCCTGCTCCAGCCGGTCGAAGGCATCGCGGACCCAGAGGCGGAAATCGGTCGCCACCTGGTCGTTGCGGCTGCGCGCCGTGTGCAGCCGCCCGGCGGCCGGGCCGATGATCTCGGTCAGCCGCGACTCCACATTGAAATGAATGTCCTCGAGCGAGGTCTTGAACTCGAAGCGGCCGTCGGCGATCTCGCCGGCGATCTGCTCAAGCCCGCGGTCGATCGCGGCGGCGTCCACGGCGGACACGATGCCTTGCGCGGCGAGCATTGCGACATGTGCGCGCGACCCGGCGATGTCCTGGGCCCAGAGCTTGCGGTCGAAGCCGATCGAGGCGTTGATCCGCTCCATGATCGCGGCCGGCCCGGCGGCAAAGCGGCCGCCCCACATCGGATTGGTGCCTTTATCGGGCACGACGGGGGTGGCAGGCTGGGTCGGATCGGACATGGGGTGCGGACCGGATGAGGAAGAGAGCAATGATCGCCGCTGGCGTGGCCGGCCTGGCGCTGCTGGCGGCGGGCGCGGCCTGGTGGACGCTGCGGCCCCCGGAGGGCCGGCCGCCCTTGGGCGGCACCGTCGCCAGCTTCGTCCTGGCCGACCGGCCTGAGCCGGCACCGGAGATTACCTTCTCCGACGCCGCGGGCAACACCCTTCATCTCGCCGACTTCAGGGGCAAGGTGGTGCTGGTCAATCTGTGGGCGACCTGGTGCGCCCCCTGCGTCAAGGAGATGCCGGCGCTGGACCGGCTGCAGGCCAGGCTGGGCGGCGCCGACTTCACCGTGCTGGCGCTGTCGATCGACCGCGAGGGGCTGGCCAAGGTGCAGCCCTTCTTCGCCACCAACAAGATCGGCGCGCTGGCGGCCTATCTCGACCCCGGCGGCCGGTCCCCGGCGTCATTCGGCGCCCGCGGCCTGCCGACGACGCTGCTGATCGACCGCGACGGCACCGTGGTCGGCCGCCAGGAGGGCGCCGCCGAATGGGACGACGACAGCTCGATCGCGCTGCTGCGCTACTATCTCGATCGCGGCAAGGCGGGATCTGCCTGAACCGGATCAGACCGGCACGGCGCCCGAATAGAGGCCCAGCAGGACCATCACGCCGTAACCCCAGAGCACCGTCCGCAGCACCATAGCCCCCTCCCTCGCGCCGCCGCCAGCGGCATCCGATGCAGGGAAGACTACGCGCCGAGTGTATCGGTGGGATGTCGGCGCGACGGCCCAATTGTATCGTCCGTATCGCGGCGGCTCAGATAGGCGTCGAGCCCATGTAGAAGCCGATGAGAACGAGTACGCCGTAAACCCAGATGATGGTGCGGAGCATCATGACCTTATCCTCGGGCTCGAGGCCCGAGATCATGTCTACGCCGCCTTCCGTGAATCGACTGTGACCGCGGTCACGGGCACGATTCACGCTGTTGGAAAGGCCGACGAATGACCCATTCTCGTCACGCGTGATATACGATGACACTGTGCGTCATGGAGAGATCATGCGCGTGGCGAAGTGGGGTCACAGCCTGGCGGTGCGACTGCCTGCGGCTGTGGTTGAAGCGCTTAATCTGAAGGAAGGCGACGAGATCGAGATTCGCATCGCCGCCGACCGCGCTGTCCTGGTCGAAAGAAACCGCGACCGGCAGCAGGCGCTGGAACAACTGCGCAGGCTACGGCGGTCCTTGCCGCCCGGTTTTCGTTTCGACCGTGACGAAGCGAACAGGCGCTAGGGTGCGCCTCCATCACGTCCTGCTCGATTTTAAGCTGTCATGCCCGAGCTTGACCCGGGCATCCAGAGGCTGTCGACATCTTCTGGATTGCCGGGTCAAGCCCGGCAATGACAGGTAGAGAGCAGAGAGGTGCACCGATGACCATCCGCCCCCGCCGCTCGCTGCTCTACGTCCCCGGCTCCAACCCGCGCGCGCTGGACAAGGCGCGCACGCTGGACGCCGACGGGCTGATCCTGGACCTGGAGGACGCGGTCGCACCGGACGCCAAGGTGGCGGCGCGCGAGCGGGTGGTGGCCGCCGTCCGGGCCGGCGGCTGGGCGCCGCGCGAGGTGCTGGTCCGCGCCAACGCCGCCGACACGCCCTGGGGCGCCGACGATCTGGCCGCGCTGGCCGGCAGCGGCGCCGACGGCGTCGTGCTGTCCAAGGTCGAGCGGCCGGAGACGGTGAAGGCGGCCGAGGCCGCCCTGACCGCAGCCGGCGCACCGAAGGACCTGATGCTGTGGTGCATGATCGAGACGCCGCTCGGCGTGCTCAACGCCGCCGCCATCGCCGGGTCCTCGCCGCGCCAAGCCGGGGGCCGCCTGGCCGGGCTGATCCTCGGCACCTCGGACCTGGCCAAGGATCTGCGGGCGGCGCATGAGCCGGGGCGACAGCCGCTGCTGACCGCGCTCGGCCTGTGCCTGCTGGCCGGCCGCGCCCACGGCCTGGCGGTGATCGATGGCGTCCATCTCGACCTCGAGGACCAGGCCGGCTTCGCCGAGTCGTGCCGCCAGGGCGCGGCGCTGGGCTTCGACGGCAAGTCGCTGATCCACCCGAAGACCCTCGCCGCTGCCAACGCCGCCTTCGCCCCGAGCACGGAGGCGGTGGAGACCGCGCTGCGGGTGATCGCCGCCCATGCCGCGGCCCTGGCGGCCGGCCAGGGCGTCACCATCGTCGACGGCCGGCTGGTCGAGGCGCTGCATGTCAGCGATGCGGAGCGGGTGGTGGCGATGCACCGCGCCATCGCCGAACGCAGCGGCGCGTAGCGGTTGCGGCCCATGGGAGTCCAGTTGCGAATGGCTCGCATCTGCTTGAAACTATTGGCCTGTTCGTTGACTTGCTGCAGTGCGGCGCGTAAGTCACTCCCCGACCCGTTCAGGCTCGATCGCGACAGGCCGCGCCCGCGCCTGATGCCCATTGCGCATCGGAGTAAATCCGCATGTCCGCCTCCGAGGCAGTTCCTCAGAAACGGCCGAGGCCACTTTCGCCCCATCTGCAGATCTACCGTCCGCAGATGTCGAGCGCGCTTTCGATCTTCCATCGCGGCACCGGCATCGCCCTGGCCATCGGCACCCTGCTGCTGGCCTGGTGGGTGATCGCGGCGGCCGCCGGCCCCGAGGCCTTCGAGGCGGCGCAGTGGTTCATCGGTTCCTGGCTCGGCCTCCTGATGCTGTTCGGCTGGACGGCGGCGCTGTTCTACCACCTCTGCGCTGGCATCCGGCACCTGGCCTGGGACGCCGGCTGGGGCTACGACCTGCCGACCATGCACAAGACCGGCTACGCCGTGCTGATCGCCACCGCGGTGCTGACCGTGCTGGCCTGGATCATCGGCCTGGTGGTGTGGTGATGACGACCAAGCCCGTTTCCCTGCGCAACCCGCTGGCCCATGCCCGCGGCCTCGGCTCCGCCAAGTCCGGCTTTGCCCATTGGCGCGGCCTGCGCGTCACCGCGCTGGCGCTGATCCCGCTGACCATCTGGTTCGTGATCGCGGTGATCGCCCATCTCGGCTCGCCGCTGCCGGAGATCAAGGCGTGGCTTGGCCATCCGCTCAACGCCGCCCTGTTCATCCTGTTCATCGCCATCGGCCTGCACCACGCCGCCAATGGCCTGACCGAAGTCTATGAGGACTACGTCCACGGCCACCACACCAAGCTGATCGCCGACCTGGCGACCAAGGGCCTGGCCGTGCTCCTGGGGGCGGCGATGACCGTCTCCGTCCTCAAGATCGCCATCTCGGGGTAACCCCATGCCAGCGTCCTATACCTTCATCGATCATTTCTACGACGTGGTCGTGGTGGGCGGCGGCGGCGCCGGCCTGCGCGCCACCTTCGGCATGGCCGAGAAGGGGCTGAAGACCGCCTGCATCACCAAGGTCTTCCCGACCCGCAGCCACACCGTCGCGGCCCAGGGCGGCGTCTCCGCCGCGCTCGGCAACATGGGGCCGGATGACTGGCGCTGGCACATGTACGACACCGTCAAGGGCTCCGACTGGCTCGGCGACCAGGACGCGATCGAGTACATGTGCCGCGAGGCGATCCCGGCGATCATCGAGCTCGAGCATTACGGCATGCCCTTCAGCCGCACGGAGGAGGGCAAGATCTACCAGCGCGCCTTCGGCGGCATGACCACCGAATACGGCAAGGGCCGCGCCTACCGCACCTGCGCCGCGGCCGACCGCACCGGCCACGCCATGCTGCACACCCTGTACCAGCAGGCGCTGAAGCACGAGGCGGAGTTCTTCGTCGAGTACTTCGCCATCGACCTGATCATGGACGAGGAAGGCGCCTGCCGCGGCGTCGTCGCCTGGAACCTGGACGACGGCACGATCCACCGCTTCTTCGGCCACCAGACGGTGCTGGCGACCGGCGGCTACGGCCGCGCCTACTTCTCCTGCACCTCGGCCCATACCTGCACCGGCGACGGCGGCGCCATGGCGGCGCGGGCCGGGCTGCCGCTGCAGGACATGGAGTTCGTGCAGTTCCACCCGACCGGCATCTACGGCGCCGGCTGCCTGATCACCGAGGGCGTGCGCGGCGAGGGCGGGTACCTGACCAACAGCGAGGGCGAGCGCTTCATGGAGCGCTATGCCCCCTCGGCCAAGGACCTGGCCTCGCGCGACGTGGTCAGCCGGTCGATGACGATCGAGATCCGCGAGGGCCGCGGCGTCGGCCCGAACAAGGACCACATCCACCTGCATGTCGAGCATCTCGACGCCGACATCATCCACCACCGCCTGCCCGGCATCGCCGAGAGCGCCAAGATCTTCGCCGGCGTCGACGTGACCAAGGAGCCGATCCCGGTCCTGCCGACGGTGCACTACAACATGGGCGGCGTGCCGACCAACGTGCATTGCGAGGTGGTCAACCCGACCGCCGCCGACCCGAACCGCGTGGTGCCGGGGCTGATGGCGATCGGCGAGGCCGCCTGCGTCTCGGTGCACGGCGCCAACCGGCTGGGCTCGAACTCGCTGCTCGACCTCGTGGTGTTCGGCCGCGCCGCCGCCATCCGCTGCGCCGAGTTGATCAAGCCCGGCCAGACACACAAGCCGGTGCCGGCCGATGCCGGCCAGTTCGCACTGAACCGGCTGGACCGCGTGCGCCATGGCAAGCAGGAGGTCCGCACTGCCGACCTGCGGCTGGAGATGCAGCGGACGATGCAGAACGACGCCGCCGTGTTCCGCACCGGCCAGACCCTGGCCGAGGGCTGCGAGAAGATGGACGTCACCTGGGACAAGCAGACGGGCCTGGGCGTCGACGACAAGTCGCTGATCTGGAACTCGGACCTGGTGGAGACGCTGGAGCTCGAGAATCTGATGATCAACGCCGTGACCACCATCCGCTCCGGCGTCAACCGCGAGGAGAGCCGCGGAGCCCATGCCCGCGAGGACTTCCCGGACCGCGACGACGTCAACTGGATGAAGCACAGCGTCGTCTGGATCGACGAGGCCGGCAAGACCCGCATCGACTACCGCCCGGTCCATCTCCAGCCGATGACCAACGAAGTCCAGAGCTTCCCGCCCAAGGCGCGGGTGTACTGAGGACGACATGGCCGAATTCACCCTGCCCCGCAATTCCAAGGTCCAGCCCGGCAAGACCATCCGCGTCTCCGGCGAGATCAAGAAGCCGCGGACCTTCAAGATCTACCGCTGGAACCCGGACACCGACGAGAATCCGCGGCTCGACACCTATGAGATCGACCTGGCGCGCTGCGGGCCGATGGTGCTGGACGCGATCATCCACATCAAGAACGACATCGACTCGACCCTGACCTTCCGGCGCTCCTGCCGCGAGGGCATCTGCGGGTCCTGCGCGATGAACATCGACGGCACCAACACGCTGGCCTGCCTCAAGCCGATCGAGGAGGTCCAGGGCGACGTCAAGATCTATCCGCTGCCGCACATGCCGGTGGTGAAGGACCTGGTGCCGGAGCTGACCCACATCTACGCGCAATACGCGTCGATCAAGCCCTGGCTGCGGACCGAGAGCCCGCCGCCGCCCGACCGCGAGCGCCGGCAGAGCCCGGAGGAGCGCGAGAAGCTGGACGGGCTCTACGAGTGCATCCTGTGCTTCTGCTGCACCACCAGCTGTCCCAGCTACTGGTGGAACGGCGACAAGTATCTCGGCCCGGCGGTGCTGCTGCAGGCCTATCGCTGGATCGCCGACAGCCGGGACGAGATGACCGGCGAGCGACTGGACGCGCTGGAGGACCCGTTCCGCCTCTACCGCTGCCACACCATCATGAACTGCACCAAGACCTGCCCGAAGGGCCTCAATCCCGCCAAGGCGATCGGCGAGATCAAGAAGCTGATGCTGGAACGCGCCGGCTGACCTGCGTCCAACCGCAGTAAAACGTCACAAAAAAGCGCTGGTGACCCCGGCGCTTTTTTCATATCAACCGCCCAGTTAACCCACGGTCTGCCCACCTGACGGAGCGATCCTGCACGCAACACACTCGAGGAGTGTCCTTCTAAATGGCGAAACCCGCGCGCACACCCTTCACCGGCCGCATCCTCATGGTCGGTTTCGGCTCGATCGGCCAGGGCGTGCTGCCGCTGCTGCTGCGGCACCTGACCCTGACCTCCGACCGCGTCACCATCGTGACGGCGGAGACGAGAGGCCAGAAGGAGGCGGAACTCTACGGCGTCCGCTTCATCCATGAACCGGTGACACGCGGCAATTATCGGACACTTCTCGAACCGCTCCTCGGCCCGGGCGATGCCCTGGTCAACCTTTCGGTCGACGTCTCCTCGGTGGCGTTGATCGAGCTGGCGCGGGAGCGCGGGGCGCTCTACATCGACACCTGCGTCGAGCCCTGGCTCGGCGGCTACACCGACCCGAATCTCGGCCCGGCCGACCGGTCGAACTACGCGCTGCGCGAGGCGGCGCTGGCGCTCGGCCGCAACCCGGGCGCCCCGACGGCGGTGCTGACCCATGGCGCCAATCCCGGCCTGGTCTCGCATTTCGTCAAGCGCGCGTTGCTGAACATCGCGTCCGCGACCGGCTTCGAGCCGCCGGTGCCGGCCGACCGCGCCGGCTGGGCCGGCCTGGCCAAGACGCTAGGCGTGAAAGTCATCCATATCGCCGAGCGCGACACCCAGGTCGCCCGCTTCCCGAAGAAGCCGGGCGAGTTCGTCAACACCTGGTCGATCGACGGCTTCGTCGGCGAGGGCTGCCAGCCGGCCGAGCTGGGCTGGGGCAGCCATGAGCGCCACTTCCCGGCCGACGGCAACCGACACGCCGCCGGGTCGCAGGCCGCGATCTGGCTGGCCCGCCCTGGCGCCGCGACCCGGGTGCGGACCTGGACGCCGCTGGCCGGGCCGATCCACGGCTTCCTGATCACCCACAACGAGGCGATCTCGCTGGCCGACTACCTGACCGTCGGGTCGGGCGCGCAGCCGGAGTACCGGCCGACCGTGCACTATGCCTACCACCCGTCGGACGACGCGGTGCTGTCGGTGCATGAATTCGCCGGCCGCAACTACGAGCTGCAGCCGAGCAAGCGGCTGATGATGGACGAGATCATCGAGGGCATGGACGAGCTCGGCGTGATGCTGGCCGGCCACGCCAAGGGCGCCTATTGGTACGGCTCGCGCCTGACCATCGGCGAGGCTCGCGAGCTGGCGCCGCACAACAACGCCACCAGCCTGCAGGTGACGGCGGCGGTGCTGGGCGGGCTGGTCTGGGCGATCGAGAATCCGGACCGCGGGCTGGTCGAGCCCGAGGAGATGGACCACGAGCGGGTGCTGCAGGTGGCGGCGCCCTATCTCGGCGAGCTGGCCGGCGCCTTCACCGACTGGAACCCGCTGCAGGGCCGCGGCCAGCTGTTCCCCGAGGACATCGACCCCGAGGACCCCTGGCAGTTCAAGAACATCCGGGTGGTGTGACCGGCTTCCGCCCGGTCGCCGGCCTGTCCCGCACGGAGCGGGCGCAGGTTGGCGCCCTGGTGGCCGGCCACCCGGTGTTCGCGCTTTACTGGGACGCGGCGCTCGACGCCGCGGCCGCGGGCGACCGCAGCCGGTCGGTGCGGCTGGAGCCGGAGGGCGCCGTCCTGGGCATCGATTTCGACGAGCTGACCGCCTATACGCCGGTCGGTGCCGTTGGCGACGCCGCCCTGCTGTCGCTGACGGCTGATCCGCGGCCGCTGGAGCTGCATCTGACGCACGACCAGGCCGAGCGGCTGCGCCAGGCCTGCGGCGATCGGCTGGCGCTGGAGGACGGGCTGCGCTTCTACGCCCGGCCGCTCGCCGGCCTTTTCGAGCCCGATCCCGCCTGCCGGCGGATGGGGCAGGCCGAGCGGGAGCCGCTGCGCCGCTTCTACGCCGTGCATTACCCGACGACGGTGTTCTCCGTCTGGATGCTGCACCTGCCCTTCGTTGCCATCGTCGAGGATGGCCGCCCGGTCGCTGCCGGCGGCGTCCTCGCCCGCGCCGGCAGCCGGGCGATGATCGGCAACTTCCTGGTCGACCCTGCCCGCCGCGGCGAAGGCTTGGCCGGGCGTATTCTGGCCGGCCTGCTGGCGGCGCTGCGGGCCGAGGACGTGACCATGGCGCTGCTGGCCACCAACGACCTCAACCCGGCGGCCTGCCGGGTCTATGAACGCGCCGGCTTCACTCTGATCGAGCGCCGGGTGCAGCTGGACCTGCGCGCGGCCTGACGCGCCGGCGCGGGTTCCCTCGCCGCTATCGACGCACCATGTTAACTTCGGTCTGTGTCGGAACGGAGAGCCTCGTGGGACAGTTGGACCGCATTACCCAACAGCCCGAAGTGATGGGCGGGCGGGCGTGCATTTGCGGAATGCGGGTCACGGTCGGCATGATCGTCAGCCAGATCGGCGCCGGTCACAGCATCGACGACGTCCTCGCCGACTATCCCTATCTGGATCGTGAGGACGTGATGCAGGCGCTGCGCTATGCCGCGTGGCTGGCCGAAGAGCGGGAAGTGCTGCTGACCAGCGCATGAAGATCCTGGTCGACATGAACTTGTCGCCGCGCTGGGTTGATCTGCTGACCAACGCCGGTATGAAGGCAGCGCATTGGTCGACTCTCGGTCCGGCCAATGCGCCGGACGCTGTCATCATGGCCTTCGCCCGCGCCAATGACTATCTTCGCCCGCGCCAATGACTATGTCGTGTTGACCCATGATCTCGATTTCAGTGCGATCCTGGCGGCCACGCATGGCGACAAGCCCAGTGTGGTGCAGATTCGCGCCGACGACATCAGCCCGGGTGCGATCGGCAAACCCGTCATCGACGCCTTGAGCCAGATGGCCGGCGAGCTGTATCGAGGTGCTTTGCTGACGGTCGATCCGCGGCGTACGCGCCTTCGGGTCTTGCCGCTCCGCAACCCAGACCGGTTCCCGCCGTAGCGTCGGCCTGACGCGCCGCCGGTTCAGCCCAGGGATGCGCCGCCTTGTCTGGCATTTCGCCGGGGCTTGCGGTAAGCACCGTCGCCATGCCCGATGTTGCAGCGCAAGACGACGAGCCGCTTGCCCTCTACCGCCGCCGGATCGCCGACGGCGCCTTGCGGCCCGACCCCGCCCAGGCCGCGGCGGTCGAGAAGCTGCAGCGGCTGCACCGGCAGCTGCGCAGCTACACCCCGCCCGAGCCGGAGAGCAACGGCCTGCTGTCCCGCCTCGGCTTCGGCAAGAAGAAGCCGGCGGTCGACCCACCGCGCGGCCTGTATTTCTGGGGCGGCGTCGGGCGCGGCAAGTCCATGCTGATGGACCTGTTCTTCGACACCACGCCGGTGCCGAAGAAGCGCCGGGTGCATTTCAACGCCTTCATGCTCGAGGTGCATCAGCGCATCCATGAGTGGCGCCAGTCCGGCGCCGCATCCGAAGGCGACAACGCCGATCCCATCCCGCCGCTGGCCCGCCGCATCGCCGCCGAAGCCTGGCTGCTGTGCTTCGACGAGTTCCATGTCGTCGACATCGCCGATGCCATGATCCTGGGCCGGCTGTTCCAGGCGCTGTTCGGCCTGGGCGTGATCGTGGTCGCGACCTCGAACTGGCCGCCGGACGAGCTGTACAAGGACGGGCTGCAACGCGACCGCTTCCTGCCCTTCATCGCCATGATCAAGAAGAAGCTGGAGGTGGTGCAGCTGGATGGCGGCCGGGACTATCGGCTGGACCGGCTGCGCGGCCGCCCGGTCTACCATTCGCCGCTGGGCGGCATGGCGCACAAGGCGCTGGCCGACCTGTTCGCCGACCTGACCGACGGCGCCGAGGGCGCCCCCGTCATCCTGCCCGTCCCCGGCGCCCGCACGCTGGAGGTGCCGCGCGCCGCCCGGGGCGTGGCCTGGTGCGACTTCGACGCGCTGTGCGCCCGGCCGCTCGGCGCCGCCGACTACCTGACCCTGGCCGACGCCTTCCACACGGTGATCATCGAGGGCGTGCCGCGCTTCACCGAGGCCAAGCGCCACGAGATGAAGCGCTTCATCGTCCTGATCGACAGCCTGTACGAGGCCCGCCGCCGGGTGGTGATCGCGGCCGAGGTGCCGGTCACCCAGCTCTATGCCGGCGACAGCCAGGCGCTGGAATTCGCTCGCACCGAGAGCCGGCTGATGGAGATGCAATCGGCGGAGTATATCGAGGCGAAGAAGGCGGCCTGACGGCCGCCTTCCTCCCGCCCCCGGATCTCAGGCCGGGTTGGCCGCCAGGAAATCGGTGCTGCGGGTCACGTCCTCCCAGCGATTCATCTCCTCGATCAGCGCGTCGAGCTTGGTCTGGGCGCGCTGCAGGGCGTCGCTTCCCAGCAGCAGGTGGAGCGGCGGGTCGTCCGCGCGGACGGCCGCGAGGATGGCCCGCGCGGCCCGGTCGGGATCGCCGAGCTGCTTCCCGGCCATGCTGTCGAACGCGGCCGCGCTGCGCCCGACGCTGGCCGCATAGGCGGCGTCCTCCGCCTCGCTCTTGCGGATCGAATGCGTCGACAGGAAGTCGGTCCGGAAGGCGCCCGGCGCCACCGCGGTGACCTTGATGCCGAGGGGCGCGACCTCCTGCGCCAAGCCCACGCTCAACCCCTCCAGCGCATGCTTCGCCGCCGCGTACAGGCTGGAGCCGGGGCCGGGCGCCCGGCCCGCGATCGAGGTGATGTTGACGATGTGACCGGAGCCCTGGGCCCGCAGATGCGGCAGCGCCGCCCGGATGATGCGGAACGGCGAGAACACGTCGACATCGAACAGCCGGGCCACGTCGGCGTCGCCGGCCTTCTCGACGGCGCCGAGCAGGCCGTAGCCCGCATTGTTGACGATCACGTCGACGCGGCCCGCCAGGGCAAAGGCCCGTTCGACGGCCGCCTCCGCCGCGGCGCCGTCGGCGAGGTCGAGGGTGAGGACATGCAGCGTCCCCGCCCCGGCCGGCAGGTCGGGTCTGCCGCTTCTGACAGTGCCGATGACGGTGTCGCCATCCGCCAGCGCCGCCTTGGCCAGCGCAAGGCCAAGGCCGCGCGAAATGCCGGTGATGAACCAGGTCTTCATGAGAGGTCTCCCTTGTGCGACCTCGAGATAGGCCCCGCCACCCACCTTCAGAATGCGTGCCCTTCTGACAGAGCTTGTAAGCTGACCTTAAAAGCAGTTCAGTGGCTCATGGATTCTCTTTTGTCGGGCAGCGACTACAACCAGCTGCGGGCCTTCGTCGCCGTCGGCGATCTGCTGAGCTTCAGCCGGGCGGCAGAGATGCTGGGCGTCTCGCCCTCGGCCCTGAGCCAGATGGTGCGCGGCTTCGAGGAGCGCGTCGGCGTGCGGCTGTTGAACCGGACCACGCGCAGCGTGGCGCTGACCGATGCCGGCGAGAACCTGCTGCGCCGGGTGCGGCCGGCGGTGTCGGAGCTGAGCCAGGCGATCGGCCAGGTGCGGCGCTATCGCGAGCGCCCGGCGGGCACGGTGCGGATCCACGCTTTCCGCTCGGCGGCGGAGGCCTTCATCCAGCCGATCCTGGCCGCCTTCGCCGAATCCTATCCGGACGTCGTGCTCGACATCACCCTCGACGACGAGGTGACCAATATCGTCGGCGGCGGCTTCGATGCCGCGATCCGCATCGGCGAGGTGATCGAGCGGGACATGGTCGCGGTCCGCCTGGGCCCGGCGATGCGCCAGGTCGCGGTGGCGTCCCCCGCCTATCTGGCCGCCCATGGCCGGCCGGAGCACCCGCGCGACCTGGTGCAGCATCGCTGCATCCGCTGGCGCTGGCCCGGGCGAGCCACGCCCTACGCCTGGGAGTTCTTCGACGATGGCGGCTGGTTCTCGGTCGCGGTCGACGGCCCCCTGATCGTCAACGACAAGGAGATGGCGCGGCGCGCGGCGCTGCAGGGCATCGGCATCGCCTTCCCGGTCGAGCAGACCGTGGCCGGCGACGTTGCCGCGGGCCGGCTGGTGCCGATGCTGGAGCGCTGGTCCGCGACCTTCCCCGGGCTGTTCCTGTGCTATCCGCAGCAGCGCCAGATGGCCCCGGCCCTGCGCGCCTTCATCGATGCGGTGAAGGCCGCGGCGGCCGGAACCGCCCCGTCAGCGACCGTGCCGGCGGCCTGACCGCAGCCATCAGCTCTTCAGCACCACCAGACGCTCGAAGGCGGCCAGGGTCTCCGCGCTGACATGGTGCTCGATGCCCTCGGCATCGATCTCCGCCGCCTCGTCGCTGACCCCGATCGACTTCAGGAATTCGACCACGATGCGGTGGCGCCGACGGCAGGAATCGGCCATCTCGCGGCCGGCATCGGTCAGGAAGATCGAGCGGTAGGGCCGGGCGCTGACCAGCCCTTCTCGCTGCAGCCGGGCAACGGTCTTGTTCACCGTGGCATGGGCCACGCCGAATCGCTCCGCCAGCTCGACGATCCGCGCTTCGCCCTGGCTGTCGATCAGCTCGGCGATCATCTCGACATAGTCTTCGGCCGTCTCGGTCTGCCGGGCCTGGCGCACCCGGCTGAATCCCGCGGCCTGCAGCCCGGTGTCGGTCGGGCGATCCTGTTCCGTCATCTCGTCAGTCCTTCGGAGCCGGATGCCTCCTGGCCCCATTGATGAGTCTGGACCGCGGTGCCGCGGTCCACAGGCCGGCGCGGTTGCGGCGCATCATACCGGCAGATCGGAAAATGACAAGGTGATGACGCTTGCCAAGAATGTAGCCATGGCTACATTATACAGGACGAGGGAGATCGAATCGGCAGACGACCTTCGCCCGCTGCGCGGCAGCGGAGAGAAACGAGCACGCATGATGAGAAGCGATATCGCAGCCCAGGACATCGCCCAGCAGGGCAGTGCCGCCGGCTCCGGCTGGCGCACGGACCCGTCCGCCCCAAGCCTGCCCGAGGTGCATCGCACCATCGCGGTGCCGGTCGGCGTCGGCTGGCTGCGCAAGCTGTTCGCCTTCGTCGGCCCGGGCTATCTCGTCGCCGTCGGCTATATGGACCCGGGCAACTGGGCAACCGACCTGGCCGGCGGCTCGGCCTTCGGCTATACGCTGCTGTCGGTGATCCTGCTGTCGAACGTGATGGCGATCCTGCTGCAGGCGCTGTCGGCCAAGCTGGGTATCGTCACCGGGCGCGACCTGGCCCAGGCCTGCCGCGACCATTATCCGAAGCCGGTCGCCATGGCCTTGTGGTTCCTGTGCGAGGTCGCGATCGTCGCCTGCGACCTGGCCGAGGTGATCGGCACCGCGATCGCGCTGCAGCTCTTGTTCGGCATCCCGCTGCTGTGGGGCGTGGTGCTGACCGCGCTCGACGTCATGGTGGTGCTGTACCTGCAGAACCGGGGCTTCCGGCACCTCGAGGCCTTTATCATCGGCCTGATGCTGATCATCGCCGGCTGCTTCCTGGTCGAGCTGATCCTGGCCCAGCCGGCGATCGCCGAGATCGCCCGCGGCTTCATCCCCTCGCCCGAGATCGTCACCAACCCGGAGATGCTGTACATCGCCATCGGCATCATCGGCGCGACGGTGATGCCGCATAACCTGTACCTGCACTCCTCGATCGTGCAGACCCGGGCCTATGACCGGACCGAGATCGGCAAGCGCGAGGCGATCCGCTACGCCACCGTCGATTCGACCGTGGCGCTGATGTTCGCCCTGTTCATCAACGCCGCGATCCTGATCCTGGCCGCCGCCGCCTTCCACACCACCGGCCGGACCGACGTGGCCGAGATCCAGGACGCCTACCAGCTGCTGGCGCCGGTGCTGGGCATCGGCATCGCCAGCACCCTGTTCGCGGTGGCGCTGCTGGCCTCCGGCCAGAACTCGACCCTGACGGCCACCCTGGCCGGGCAGATCGTGATGGAGGGCTTCCTCTCGATCCGGCTGAAGCCCTGGCTGCGGCGGTTGATCACCCGCGGCATCGCCATCGTGCCGACGGTGATCGTCACCGCGATGTACGGCGAGAGCGGCACCGCCCATCTGCTGGTGCTGAGCCAGGTGGTGCTGAGCCTGCAACTGCCCTTCGCCGTGGTGCCGCTGGTCGCCTTCACCAGCGACCGCGCCAAGATGGGTGCCTTCGCCAACCCGGCCTGGCTGAAATGGACCGCCTGGCTGGTCTCGACGATCATCATCGTGCTCAACGTCAAGCTGCTGTTCGACTGGGTCACCGGAGCGGCGTAGCCGGCGGAAGCAGCCGCGCGAGGGCCTGGTCGAGCCCGTCCGGCAGGGCCAGGCCGAACATCTCGGTCAGTACCGCCTTCACCTCGGCGGCATCGGCGAGGGTCCGCCGCTCGGTGCCGCCGTCCAGCCGATGCACCGCATAGTCGGCGTTGCGCAGGGCGTGGCGGCTGCCGGGCTGGGGCCGGGCGGCGATCAGGCCGGTGACGAAATGCGAGTCGGGATGGGTGGCGAGGTACCAGTTGGCCGTCTCGTAATCGACCGGCCACTGTTCCTGCAAATCGAAGCGGTACAGCGACCGCCACTCCTCCCCCGTCTTCGCCTGCAGCTTGAGATCGCGGTCGACCGGAAGCAGCCGGAAGGGCTCATGCGGCGTCGGCTGCTCGATACCGGGCTCCAGGCGCAGCACGCCGGTCAGGGTCTGGCCGCCGAAGCCGACATCGACGATCCGCGGCCCGTCATCGAGATCCACCCGCAGCAGCATGTGGCTGCGCGGGCTGACGTGGTCTTCCGCCTGGCCCCACAGCACGCGGGCGGTGTGGGCGGTCACCCGGAAACCGATCGCCAGCAGCGCCAGGCGCAGCAGCAGGTTCTGCTCGAAGCAGTAGCCGCCGCGGCCGCCCCACACTAGCTTGCGCTGCAGCGAAGCGGGGTCGAGCAGCGGCGGCCGGCCCAGCAGCGGGTCGAGATTCTCGAACGGGATGGTGCAGGCATGGCGGAACACCAGCGCCTGCAAGGTCGCCAGATCCGGCGCCACCGGCCGGTCATGGCCGATGCGCCGCAGATAGGCATCAAGATCGAAGCTGTCGGTCATGGCGGCTCCTCCCGCAGCCTGCGGGAGGAGCTTAACCCGACGCGGTCAGATGACGAAGTCGATGCCGGGGGGAACCGGGATCGAGTGGTCCATGGTGAGGGCCGGCAGCGGCTCAGAACACGAGCCGATGATGCGGGCGGGGACGCCCACTGCGGTCCGGTGCGGCGGCACGGAGGCCAGTACCACGCTGCCGGCGCCGATCTTGGCGCCCTCGCCGATCTCGATGTTGCCGAGGATCTTGGCGCCGGCGCCGATCAGCACGCCGTCGCGCACCTTGGGATGACGATCGCCGCTCTCCTTGCCGGTGCCGCCGAGGGTGACGCCGTGAAGAATCGAGACGTCGTTGCCGACCACCGCGGTCTCGCCGATGACGACGCCGGTGCCGTGGTCGATCAGCAGCCCCCAGCCGATCCGGGCGGCGGGGTGGATGTCGACCGCGAGGCTCTCCGACACCCGGCTCTGCAAGAAGCTGGCGAGGGCGTGGCGTCCCTGGCCGAGCAGCCAATGGCCGACTCGGTGCCATTGCAGCGCGTGGAAGCCCTTGAAGAACAGGAACGGCGTCAGATGGTTGCGCGCCGCCGGGTCGCGGTCCTTGATCGCGTCGAGGTCGAGCACGGCGTGGCCGGCGATCGTCGGATCGGCGCGCATCGCCTCGGTCGCCAACGCCAGCAGCCGGTCATGGCAGGCGGTATCGCATTCCAGCTTGGTGGCCAACAGGCGGGCGAGCGCATCGCTGAAATCAGCGGCGCCGAGCACGATGCGCTCGACGACCGGGGCCAGGATCGGCTCCTGCCGCGCCAACACCGTGGCGGAATCGCGCATCAGCGCGAAGACCTCGGCGTTCCGGTCGAACACGATCGGGCCGGCGACGTCGGCCTTCCGCGCCAGGGCGGTGTCGGGCATGACCTCTTCCCCTTTGCCGGGCCGGGCGGCGGGGAGCTGCGCCCGGCACAATGACCATTGAAGTGAGATAGGACTTCCCCGGCGGCTTGTCATCAGCGGAGATGAATTCTTTGGTACTACATAAATCGTGTGATTAGATTTTTATTTCAACATGCTATCGTGTTTATAACGATGAGCTGCAGCGATCCAGGGCCTATATGCGGGAACGCCCGCGCCTCCCTTGGGGCTCGCAATGGCGGGCCGGGATCTCGTACGGTCGCTCTGAATGCTGATCCCGGAGAATTGCCAAATGCCCGTCGCCGTCTTCGCCTCGGCCACCGACGATCCCGCCCAGTGGCTGCCGGCGCTGCGCGCGGCGATGCCGGCGCTGGAGGTCCGGGTCTGGCCCGAGATCGGCGACCCGGCCGAGATCGACTACGCCATCGTCTGGAAGCCGCCGGCCGGGATGCTGGCGGGGCTGCCCAACCTCAAGGTGATCTATTCGCTCGGCGCCGGCATCGACGCCATGCTGCGTGACCCGACCCTGCCGGCCGACGTGCCGCTGGTGCGCATGGTCGATCTCAGCCTGACCGAGGGCATGGTCGAGTTCGTGGCCGAGCAGGTGTTGGCGATCCATCGCCAGGCTCGGACCTACCGCGCCCAGCAAGCGGCCGGGGTGTGGAAGCAGCACGATCAGCGGCTGGCCCGTGACGTCACAATCGGCATCCTCGGCCTCGGCACGCTGGGCAGCGCCGTGGCGCGAGCGCTGAAGGCGCTGAACTTCCGGGTGGCGGGCTGGAGCCGCACGCCCAAGGCGGTCCAGGGCGTCGAGGGCTTTGCCGGCGCGGCCCGGCTCGACGCCTTCCTGGCGCAATCCGAGATCCTGGTCTGCCTGCTGCCGCTGACGGCGGAGACCGAGAACATTCTCGACCGCCGGCTGTTCGCCGCCCTGCCGCGCGGCGCCCGGGTGATCAATGCCGGGCGCGGCCATCAACTGGTCGATGCCGATCTGATCGCGGCGCTCGATTCCGGCCATCTCGCCGGCGCGGTGCTGGACGTGTTCCGGACCGAGCCGCTGCCGCCCGCCCACCCGTTCTGGACCCATCCGAAGGTGGTGCTGACCCCGCATGTCGCCGCCAACAACAACGCGACCTACGCGACGCTGCGCCTGGCCGAACAGATCGCCCGCTTCGAACGGGGCGAGCCGATGGAGGATGTGGTCGACCGGTCGCGAGGGTATTGAGACTTTACGCGTCGTCTGAGAAGTAATACTCCAGAGAAGAGGACATCGTTCTTTTATTGCCATTGCCGGGCATGACCCGGCAATCCAGAATATGTCGACAGTCTCTGGATGCCCGGGTCAGGCCCGGGCATGACTGTTTAGGATGGGAGTCCGATCATCAATCGGCTCACTTATTCTGGGCGAGACCTTCGGCGAACCGCCGCACTGCGGTGATGCCCTTGCCCTCGGCCGCCTGGGACCGGGCCGCGACCTCGCGCACCGGGTCGAGCGAGACGCAGGCGGCGCGGACATTGGCGTGGATCAGGGTCTCGCCGTCGACCATCAGGCCGACATGGCCGGGGAAATAGACCAGGTCGCCGCGCCGCAAGCCAACGCTGTCATCCGTCCCGACCAAGGTTCCGGCGGTCTGCACCTGGCGGTAGGTGTCGCGCTCGATGGCGTGGCCGGCGGCGGCGCAGGCGAGCTGGGCTAGGCCGGAGCAGTCGATGCCGAGGCTGGAGCGGCCACCCCAGAGATAAGGCACGCCGAGGAAGCGCTGTGCCGTCGCCACCACGTCCGGCTCGACCGCGTCGAGCGGCCCCAGCGCCACCTCCGGCAGCCAGCCGCCGGGTTCCCCGGCCTCGCGGATCCGAGCATAGCCCTTCGCCGTCCCGATCACCTCGACCGGGCTGCGGAAGCTCAGCGCGCGGACCGGCGGGAGCTTGAAGTCCGGGCCCGGGTAGAGGAAGGCGCGGAAGGCCCGCACCCGGTGGGTCGGCGCGGCGATCCGGTCGGACAGGCCGGCCGCCTCGACATAGCCGACATATCCGTCCGCCGTGAGCTGGCCCCAGGCCCAGCCGTCCCTCACCTCATAGACCGTGATGGTCTCGCCATGCAGCATCTCGGTCGCCTGGCCGCGCGCCGCATCGGGCGCCGCGCGCATCGGCACGATGCCGCGGACCGCCCGGTGCAGCGTGCCGGCGGCGTAGCGCTCCGCCGCATGGACGCCGCGCAGGCTTTCGGCCGCGAGATCCGGCCGCCGCGGCACCAGGTTGCGGTCCGGCTCGGTCACGCCGCGACGCCGATCATGCTGGCCGCCTGGCGCACCAGGTCGGCGAAGCCGTCGAGATAGGCTTGGCCGGCCTGGGTCCGCTCGATCAGCACGTTGCGCCGGTCGGCCGTGTCGACGGTGCGGCGGGTCAGGTCGAGCTCGCCCAGCCGGTCGAGCGCACGAGTCACCGCCGGCTTGGAGATGTGCAGGGTCGAGGACAGCCCACGCACCGTGTGCGGGGCCGGTGTCAGGTAGATGGTGAGCAGGAGCGCGATCTGCCGCGACGACAGGTCCGGCGCCTCGCGCCGGACCGCCGCGGTCAGGGCATGGCGCCACAGCTCCAGCGCCTGCAGCGAGGTCAGGGCGACGGTCATGCCGCACTCATCCCCGGCGACGGCGATACGGTCGATTGAATCAGCGCCGGCCTCCAAACCGCTCCTCCAGCAGGGCGTATACCGCCCGCATCGTCATCGCCTCGCCGCCCTTCGGCCGGCCCGGGCGGTCGGTGCCGTTCCAGGCGTAGAGGTCGATATGCACCCAGGGCACGTCCGGGGCCACGAAGCGTTCGAGGAACAGGGCCGCGGTGATCGCCCCGCCGAAGCGCGTGTCGGGTGCGTTGTTGATGTCGGCGATGCCGGATTTCAGCAGCCGGTTGTAGGGCTGCCACAGCGGCAGGCGCCACAGCGGGTCCTCGACCCGGCGCGACGCCGCGGCCAGCGCGTCGGCGGTGGCGTCGTCGTTCGAGAACATCGCCGGCACGTCGGTGCCGAGCGCGACCCGGGCAGCGCCGGTCAAGGTGGCGAAGTCGACGATGATCTCCGGCTTCTCCGACGACGCCTCCTCCAGCGCGTCGCACAGCACCAGCCGCCCCTCGGCGTCGGTGTTGCCGATCTCGACCGTCAGCCCCTTGCGGCTGCGATACACGTCCATCGGCCGGAAGGCGTCGCCGGACACCGCGTTCTCGACCGCCGGCACCAGCACGCGCAGCCGCACCGGCAGTTGCGCCATCATCACCATGCGGGCGACGCCGAGGGCATGGGCGGCGCCGCCCATGTCCTTCTTCATCAGCAGCATGTTGCCGGCGTCTTTGAGGTCGAGCCCGCCCGAATCGAAGACGACGCCCTTGCCGACCAGCGTCACCTTCGGCGCCGACGGGTCGCCCCAGGTGATGTCGATCAGCCGCGGCGCCCGGCTGGAGGCGCGGCCGACGGCATGGATCAAGGGATAGTTGCGGGTCAGCAGCTCGTCGCCGGCAATGACGCTGAAGCGGGCGCCGAACTCCTTCGCCAGCGCCTCGGCCGCCGCGGCCAACTCGGCCGGGCCGAGATCGTTGGCGGGGGTGTTGACCAGGTCGCGCACCAGCGTGGTGGCGCTGGCCGCGCGCTCGACCGCGGCGCGGTCGGCGGCCCTTGGCCAGACCAGCTTCGCCGAGACCCGGTCCGGCCCCTTGTAGCGGCCATAGTGATAGCCGCCGAGCGCCCAGCCGAAGGCCACGGCGGTGGCGGTCGCCGGCTCGGCCGAATCATCCAGCGCGTAGGTGCCCGCCGGCAACCCGGTCGGCAGCCCGGCGAAGGCCCAGGGGTCGGAGGCGGAGTCGAGGCCGACCAGGATCGCGTCGACCCGCCCGCCTTCGCCCGGCAGCGCCAGGGTGCGGCCCGATTCTGCGGCGAAGCCGTTGGCCTCGGCCCAGGCCCGCTGCGCCGGCGTGGCAGCGGATCGCCAGCTGTCCAGCGCAGCCTTGCTGAGCGGGATCAGAGAGACGGTCTCTCCCTCGGCGGCATCGACCAGATTCGGCAGCACGGCGCAGGCCTTCTTGCGTTCGGGAACTCGGGGCGGCACACCATGCTCCAGCCCGTTTCCCTTGCCAACCCCTCAGCCCGAGCGGACCGTCATGCGCCTCATCATCGGCAACAAGCGCTACTCCTCCTGGTCTTTGCGACCCTGGCTGGCCCTGGCGCATCATGAGATCGCCTTCGAGGAGATCCTGATCCCGCTCTACCGCGAGGGGTCGAAGGAGGCGATCCTGCGCCATTCGCCGAGCGGCAAGGTGCCGGCCCTGATCGACGGCGAAACGACGGTCTGGGACAGCCTGGCCCTCCTGGAATATCTGGCCGAACGCTTCCCGGATCTCGCTTTGTGGCCGCGCGACCCGGCGCGCCGGGCGCTGGCGCGGTCGATCTCGGCGGAGATGCATGGCGGCTTCACGGGTCTACGCAACGAGCTGCCGATGGACCTGGCGCCAACCGACCCCGGCAAGGCCCGCAGCGATGCGGCCGAGGCCGACATCGCCCGCGTCACCACCATCTGGCGGCAGTGCCGCGCGGCGGCCGGTGCCGAGGGGCCGTTCCTGTTCGGCGCCTTCAGTGCGGCCGACTGCATGTATGCCCCAGTCGTCATCCGCTTCGACCGCTACCGGGTGCCGCTCGACCCCGCCTGCCGGGCCTATGCCGACGCGGTCCTGGCCCTGCCGGCGATGCGGCGCTGGGTCGAGGCCGGGATGGCCGAGCCCTGGGTACTGACGTTCTAACCCCGGCCGATGTCGCCGACGTCGTACGGCGTGGTCTGGTAGATCTGGTTGATCCAGTTGCCGAACAGCAGATGGGCATGGCTGCGCCACCGGTTCTGCGGCTTGAGCTTGGGGTCGTTGCCCGGGAAATAGTCGTGCGGCAGGGCGATCGCCTTACCGGCAGCGACGTCGCGGAAATACTCCTCGCCGAGCGTGTCGGTGTCGTATTCGACATGGTTGAACATGTGCAGCGACCGGCGGCTGGCATCTTCCAGCAGACACAGCCCGGCCTCGTCCGACTCCATCAGCACCTTCATGCCGCTGGCGGCCGGGATGTCCTCGCGCCGGTTCTCGGTCCAGCGCGACACCGGGATGGTGAAGTCGTCCGAGAAGCCGCGCAGATAGGGCGAGGCCGCCTCGATGATGCGATGGCGGTACACGCCGAACTTCTTCTCGGGCAGCGCATGCTTGGGCACGCCGTGGAAATGATGCACGGCGGCCTGGGCGCCCCAGCAGATGTTGAAGCAGCCATGGACGTTGGTCTGGGTCCAGTCGAAGACCCGGCGCAGCTCGTCCCAATAGGTCACCTGCTCGAACGGCATCGTCTCGACCGGCGCGCCGGTGACGATGAAGCCGTCGAACTTCTCCGCCCGGACATCCTGCCAGTCGCGGTAGAAGGATAGGATGTGGTCGCTGGGCGTGTTGCGCGGCACGTGGTTGGTCATCTTGACCAGCGTCAGCTCGACCTGCAGCGGCGAGGCGCCGAGCAGCCGGGCGAACTGGGTCTCGGTCTTGACCTTGTTCGGCATCAGGTTCAGCAGGCCGATCCGCATCGGCCGGATGTCCTGCCGCACCGCCTGCGCCTCGAGCATCACCATGACCCCTTCCGCTTCGAGGACGGGCCGGGCGGGCAGGTCGTTCGGAATCTTGATCGGCATTCGGCTCTGTTCCGCGTGTCGTGAGCAGGACCGATTGTGGATGGACCCGTTTGGTTGTCGGTTCGACCACATCCCCCCTCTCGGGGGCGCCACCTTGCTCGGGAAGCAGGTTGGCGTCGGGCAGTGCCCAACTCCTGATGTGCCGCAAGTTCTACGGGGTCCGCCCGCATATTTCAACTGGATGAATGCGCGGCGACGTCCGGTTCGCCGGACTTCGGCTCACGGTGTCGCCCGGGCCGGCAGGCTCAGCACCGCATGCTCGGCATAGTAGCGGGCGGCGCCGGGATGCAGCGGCACGCCGAGGCCGCGCGCGGCACCGTCGATCGAGATCTCCTTGCCGCGCGGATGGCCCGCCGCCAGCAGGTCCAGGGTCGATTTCTGCCACAGGGCACGGGCGATCTCGTAGACCGTGGCCTCCGCGATCCGCTCCGCTACCAGCCAGATCGCCCCGACCGACAGGGCCGGCACCTCCACGGTGACGCCGTCATAGAGGCCGGCGGGGATCGGCTCCTGGGTAAAGAACGGCACCCTGGCGACCAGCGCCTCGGCCTCCGGCCCGGTGATCGGCAGCAGCCGGATCGGCCGCCGCCGCGCCAGGTCTGCGATCACCCCGAGCGGCGGACCGCCGGTCATCACCATGGCGTCGAGCCCGCCTTCGGCCAGCAGGTCGGCCGAAGGCTCCGGCCGCTCGAAGACCTCGGTCACATCCGTCTGCTTCAGGCCGTAGGCGGCCAGGATCAGGCGGATGTCGTAGATCGTGCCGGAGCCCTCGGCGCCGACCGAGACGCGCTTGCCCTTGAGATCGGCCACCGACTGCATCGGGCTGTCCGCCGGCACCACGACATGGACGAATTCGGAGAACAGATGGGCGATGGCGCGCAGGCTGGTCACCGGCGGCTCGCCGGCGAAAGGCCCCTCGCCGGCATAGGCGGCGAAGGCGACGTCGGACTGAGCCAGGCCGGAATCGAACTCGCCATTCTGGATTCGGCGGATGTTGTCGATCGACCCGGCGCTGGCCTGGGCCACCGCGATCAGGCCGGAGACGCCGCAGCTGCCGCCGGCGCTGCCGCAGGGCGGCAGGCCCGGGGGCCCGGAGATGGCGCCGGCGATGATGCCGCCGATCGGGAAATAGGTGCCGCCGGTGGTGCCGGTGCCGATGCGGAAGAACAGCGGGTCCTGCGCCCGCGCCGGCAGCACCCCGCCGAGCCCCGCCGCGGCCATCCCGGCGGCGGGAAGCACCGTGGTCAGCAGGCGGCGGCGGGTGAGCGGCATGGTGGTCCCCTTCAGGCGGCGTCGCGCATGGTCGGCGGCGACTCGTCCGGCGCGCGCGGATCGAGCTCGGCCGCCACCGCCGTGGTGGTCGGCGCCACCGAGACGAAGCTGCCCTGCTCCTCGTTCGGCTTCGCCGCGCGCCGGGTCATGCGGTAGACGGTGAACAGCGCCAGCAGCGCCGCGACCGAGCCGGTCCAGACGAACAGCCCGTCCGGACCCAGCAGCTGCATCACCTGCGACGCCACGATCGGCCCGAAGATCGCGCCGCTACCGTAGCACAGCAGGAGTCCCGCCGCGGCCGGCACCAGCTGCTCCGACGTCATGAAGTCGTTGGCGTGGCTGAGGCTGAGCGGATAGATGGTGTAGGACAGCCCGCCGAAGGCCGCGAGCAACACCAGCAGCAGCGTCATCGAGGTGCCGCCGAACAGCGCCAGCGCGGCGCTGACCAGGGCCAGCGCGATGGTGATGCCGAGGAACACCTGGCGCCGGTCGAAGCGGTCGGACAGCCGCCCGACCGGGTATTGCAGCAGGAAGCCGGCGAAGATCGCCGTCATCATGAAGCTCGCGATCCAGTTCGGCGCCGGGTCGATGGTGCGGGCGTAGACCGGCCCCATGCCGGAGAAGGCGGCGCTGATCAGCCCGACCGAGACGCAGCCGGCGACGCCGAGCGGTGAGATTGCGATCAGGGTGCGCAGGCCGAAGCGCTTGACCTTGATCACCGGCGGCGTCTCGACCGGGGTCAGCGACAGCGGCACCAGCGACAGCGACACCAGCATCGCCACCACCGAGAACAGGGCGAAGCTGGCCGGGTCCATCACCGTCAGCCAGGGCTGCGACAGGCCGAAGGCAGTGTAGTTCACCGCCATGTAGGAGGACATCACCCGGCCGCGCACGGCGTTCACGGCACGGGCGTTCAGCCAGCTTTCAATGATGGTGAACAGCACCGCCATGCTGATGCCGGTGAGAAGGCGCAGCGCCGCCCAGACGATCGGGTCGACCCAGAGGGCGTGGAACAGCGCCGCGGCGGAGGCGATGGCGGCAAAGGCGGCGAAGGTGCGGATATGGCCGACCAGCAGCACGATCCGCGGACCGATCAAGGTGCCCAGGGCGAATCCGCCGGAATAGAAGGCGAGCACGAAGCCGATGGTGCCGACGTCGAAGCCGTCGAGATCCATCCGCACCGCCAGCAGCGTGCCGAACAGCCCGTTGCCCATGATCATGATCGCGGCGCTGAACAGCAGCGGTGCCACGGCCAGGAGGACCGAACCGAGCGAAGGTGTCGCGGAAGCGGGGGTGGTGGCAGCCATCGCGTCCGTTCTAGGTCGGCCGAAAGGCCGGAGCCAGGGAAGATTCGTGACGATTTCAGGGCAAGCCGCCCCGCTGGTCCCGGCCCGCAGGTAAGGTGGGTCGAACAGCCGGGCGGACCAGCCCCTCGCCGCCCCGGACGGACGGCGCGACGGCTCCGGATCAGCCGCCGCGCTTCGGCCGGTAGAACACGTGGTCGCCGATCGAGGCGCTGCGGCGGAAGCGGTTGGTCCAGGCCGGCATGCCGCGGCCCAGCGCCCGCATAGCCGACGGGGCCAGGAAATACTGGGCACCGTCGGTCGGATCGTCGGCGAAATAGCCGTCCAGCATCTGCCAGACCACGAGGCGCGCGGTGCGCTGCAGGATCTCGTCCTGGGCGCTCAGCGGCTGCGGGAACTTCGGCATGGCGCCGGCGCGGACGGCCTTGGCGAAGGCGCGGAAGCGCGGGCGCGACAGCGGCTCGAACTGGCCCGGATCGGCCAGGACCTCGCAAGGCGAATCGCCGAAGTCGTTGGCCACGGCGATCCGGTTCATCACCACCCAGACCACCGCCGCCATGCCGCGCGTGCCCTGGTTGCCGGCCTCGGTATAGGCGGTGAAGGCGAGGCAGCGCAGAGCGCGCTCCGCCTCGGTCGGCTCGGCCGGCAGTGGCACGCCGCCGATGCTCATCGGCGCCGACCCGTACAGCCGCAGCAGCGGCGAGGGCTGGTCGAGCGCGGTGCCGCCGGCGGAGACGAAGATGGTGCAGGCCAGGTCGCCCGGGCCGCAGCCGGTCAGGCGGCGGCCGGCATCATCGGCCTCGGCGTCGCGCAGCCAGGGGGCGCCCGCCGGCTGGAGCAGCGACACGGCACGGGCCAAGGCGACATCCAGCCGCTCGGTCTCTTCCGGCTCGGGCCGGTCGACCCGCAGCAGCGAGGAGCGCGACCGGGCCGAGACCGGCGCGGCGCCGGGCGCGGCGGGCTGCACCGTGGCCACGGCATCGGCCGCGACCACCGCCTGGCCCGACCCGGACAGGGCGGCCAAAGCCGGTTGGGCCGGGACCGGATCGGCGGTCGCCGGCATCACCGCGGCCACCGGCGCGATCGAGGACGGCGACGCGGCCGCGGTGTCGGTCAGCAATTCCGCCATCGGTCCCAGCGAGGCGACGACCACGGGCTTCGCCTCGTTCGGGGCGACATCGATCAGGGCCGCGGTGCCGGGCTGCGCCGCCGGAGCGGCGACGGGTTCCACCACCGCCGTGTCCGCCAGGCCTTCGGCCGGGGCCAGGGGCGGCTCGGTGGTCGCCTGCACCGGCGGCGTAGCCACCGGCTGTCCGGGCAGCGGCAAGGGGTCGGCCAGGCGGGCCGGCGGGTCGAGCCGCGCGGCCTCGGCACTGGGGCCGGGCAGGCTGATCGGCACCAGCACCGGCTCGGCCTCCTGCGGCTCCGGCACCGGGCGCGTCACCTCCTGCAGGGCGTCGGCCCAGGGGTCGAGCGGCGGCGCCGGCTCGGGCAGGCGCGGCACCGCGGCGAAGGCGGAGCCGAAGAGGACCCGCATCGGGTTGTCACTCGGCGCGGGGGCGGGGGGCGCCTCGGCCAGGCGCCGCGTCGTGGCGATAGCGGGCTGCGGCCGCACCGCCTCCGCCGGATCGACCACATGCGCCGGCTCGACCGCGATCCCGGCGAGGTCGACCGCGATGACGGGCGGCGATTTCGGGCGCGCGGAATCGATCGCGATCGCGCCGCCGAGGGCGGCAGCCCCGACCAGCGCGATCGACAGAAGAAGGAGGCCCTTCGACGTCATGCCCGACCTCCCCCTTGTCGGCGCGTGGGGCGGAGCCCATCCGGGCGCACTCCACCCGGCGCCGCCGGGAGACGGGGCAACGCTCTGCGCCGGCGATCGGGGCCCGGGATGATCGCAACGGATCCGGGAACACCGACCGCCCAAGTGCATTTCATTGCGGTCACGGGGGGCGCGGGTATCATGGCGCGCGCTGCGAGTCCAGACCGACGGAAGGCCATATGTCCCGCAAAACCGCTGAAATCCGCCGTTCCGCCTGGGTTCGCCCGGCACGTTTTTTCGCTTTTTTTATCGCGATTGCCGCCTTTCCGGCCCTGGCGCAGGACAAGCCGGCCCCCGAGTCGGCACCGAAGGAAGCGATCGACATCGAGCTGAACAAGCTCGAACCCGGCAACAATGGCTGCCGGGCCTTCATGGTCATGCACAACGGCACCGACCGGAGCTACAGCAACCTGCAGCTCGACCTCGTGGTGTTCGACCCGAAGGGCATCATCGTCGACCAGCTGGCCGTGGACATGGCTCCGCTGAGCGCCGGCAAAACCATGGTCAAGGTGTTCGAGATTGCCGGTCATGATTGCGGTAGTTTCGGCCGTGTGCTGTTGAACGACGTGTTGACGTGCAAGGCGGGAGAGGCAGCGGTCGAACGCTGCATCGATCTATTGGTTCCCACCAGCCGGGCGGCGATCGGTTTCATCAAGTAAAGAAGGCCGGATCATGGCGGTCGACCCGCAGATCATGACGATGCTTGAGCGGATCACCGCTGTTTCCGGGGACACAGCGCCGGCCGAGCGCCTGGCGCCGGCCGAAGCGCGGCGCGCCATGGCCGCGGTGCTGCCGCTGTTGAACGAGCACGCGCCGGCCGTGGCGCGGGTCGAGGACCGCACCCTGCCGGGTGCTGAGGGACCGATCGCCGCACGCGTCTACGATCCCGGCACGCCCACCCCCTCGCCCGCCATCGTCTACATCCATGGCGGCGGCTGGGTGCTGTGCGACCTGGACAGCCATGACGGCGTGTGCCGGGAGCTGGCGCAGCGCTCCGGCCTCAAGGTGGTCAGCCTCGGCTACCGGCTGGCGCCGGAGCATCCGTTCCCGGCCGCGCTCGAGGATTGCGTCGCGGCGGTGCGCTGGCTTGCCGCCCAGGGCCGCGACTGGGGCATCGACCGCCTGGTGATCGCCGGCGATTCGGCCGGGGCCAACCTGTCGCTTGCCACCCTGCTGGCGCTGCGCGACGCCGGCGAGCAGCCGCTGCGAGGGGCGGCGCTGGTCTATGGCGTGTTCGCCCCCGACCACGACACGCCATCGCATCTGGCATATGGCGGCGACAACCGCTATTTCCTGTCGACTGCCGAGATGGAGTGGTTCTGGGGCCATTATGTCCCGGCCGGCACCGACCGGCGCACGCCGCTGGCCGCGCCGCTCTACGCCGATCTCGCCGGCCTGCCGCCGCTGTACCTGACCGCGGCGGAATACGATTGCCTGAGGACCGACAGTGAACAGCTCGCCTACCGCCTGGCCCTGGCCGGGCAACCGCACGAATTCCGGCTGTGGCGCGGCATGATCCACGCCTGTCTGCACATGGCCGGCAACGTCGAGGTGATGCGGGCCGAGATCGACCGTCTGGCCGCCTTCCTGCGCCGGCAGGCGACGGCATGAGCCGCCCCCCTCGCCCGCCGAAGCCCGGCGCCGGACGCGCGCGCGGCCCCGGCCGATCCTCCGAAGCCGGCGACGAACAGCGCCCGCCGCGCGGACGCAAGCCCGCCGGCGGGGCCGGAGCCCAGGCCGAACGGCCGGCGCGGGACACCCGGCGCCCCGACAGGCCGTCCCGCGGAGCCCCTGCGGACCGCGAGGAGGCCGAACGCGCGCCCCGCCGCACCGGGCGCGCTCCCGCCGGACGCAGCGCCCGGCAGGACGAGCCGGAGGCAAAGCCGAAGCGCCAGCCGTCCCGTGGTGGCAAGCCGCCGTCCCGCGGGGCTCCGGCGGACCGCCAGGAGGCCGAGCGCGCTCCCCGCCGCACCGCGCGCGCACCCACCAGCCGCGGCGCCCGACAGGACGAGCCGGAGGCAATGCCGAAGCGCAGGCCGCCCCGCGACGGCAAGCCGTCGGACCGTGGGGGCCCAGCGAACCGCCAGGAGGCCGAACCCGCTCCTCGCCGCACCGCGCGCGCTCCCTCCAGCCGCGGCGGCCGGCGGGACGAACCGGAGGCGACGCCGAAAGGCCGGCCGCCCCGCGGCGGCAAGACGCCCTCCCGCCTCGCCGCGGCGAAGGCTGAGGACGAGACGGCGCCACGCGGCGCGAAGCGGGCCGGCCCGGCCGCGGCCGGACGGCGCCCCCCGACCGCCGGCAAGCCGCGCGGGTCGCGATCCAAGGCGACCACGCCGCAGGAGGCCGCGCGCGCCGCGATCCCGGAATGGCTGTGGGACGGCGGTGAGGAGCCGGCGGAAGACACCGTCCCACGCCGGCGCGGCCGCCCGCGCGGTCCGGTGCGCGATGAGCCCGCCGAGCCGACGGAGGCCCCCGCGGCGCGGGCCAGGACCGCACCGCGCGGCCCGCTGACCTCGTCGCGCCGGATCGGCCGCGACACCGGAGCACCGAAGCCGCCGCCGGCAAAACCAGGCGAGCGCTGGCGCGAAGAACGGCGCATGCGCCCGGCGCCGGAGCCGGACCAGGCCCGCTACGTCGTCTTCCACAAGCCCTATGGCGTGCTGAGCCAGTTCACGCCGGAGGGGCGCTGGCGCGGCCTGAACGAATTCGGCCTGCCGCCCGGCATCTATGCCGCCGGACGGCTGGACGCCGACAGCGAGGGGCTGCTGCTGCTGACCGATGACGGGCCGCTGATCAAGCGCCTGCTGGACCCGAAGCACGGCCACCCCCGGACCTATCTGGCGCAGGTCGAGGGCGACCCGGCGGAGGAGGCGCTGGCCGCGCTGGCCGGCGGCATCGCCCTGACCGACGGCCCGACCCGCCCGTGCGGGATCGAGCGGCTGGCGGAGGAGCCCGACCTGCCGCCGCGCGACCCGCCGATCCGGGACCGCAAGTCGATCCCGACCGCCTGGCTGCGCCTGACCCTGACCGAGGGTCGCAACCGCCAGGTGCGGCGGATGACGGCGGCGGTCGGCCACCCGACCCTGCGGCTGGTCCGCGTCGCCCTCGGCGGCCTGGAGCTCGGCGACCTGGCGCCCGGCACCTGGACCACGGTGGAGCGGGAGGAAATCCTGTCCGGCCTGCGCTGATAACGCCAGGATTACTGGAAACTTACGTGAAATTCACGGGTGCGGCCCGCTTGCGGGGGATATCACGGCTGCTGCAGTGGCAGCCGAGGATCCGCCGCGTGGCGGACGCACCCGATGAAGCAAAGCACGCGCCGGTTCTGGAAGGATTTCTTCGCCCTCCTGATGCCGTTCTGGCGGTCCAAGGAGAAATGGCCGGCGATCGGGCTGCTGGTGGTGATCGCCGCCTTCACCCTCGGCGCCGTGTTCCTGAGTGTGCAGTTCAGCTTCTGGTATAACCGCTTCTACCAGGCGCTGCAGGACTACAATCAGCCCGCGTTCTGGCGCGAGATCGCGATCTTCGCCGGCCTGGCGACCATGTCCGTCCTGCGTGGCGTCTACGCGACCTATCTCGGGCAATGGCTGCGCATCCGCTGGCGGCGCTGGATGACCGACCACCTGCTCAACGAATGGCTGGCCGACCGGGCCTATTACCGCCAGCAGCTGACGGCGGGTGCGACCGACAATCCCGACCAGCGCATCGCCGAGGACATCCAGCAATTCGTCGACGGTACCCTCACCCTCAGCCTCAGCTTCCTCGGCAATGTGGTGAACCTTGCGTCTTTCGCCGTGATCCTGTGGGGGCTGGCAGCGCCGTTGACGATCCCGCTGCTGGGCGGCAGCAGCATCACCATCCCGCATTTCATGCTGTGGGCCGCCATCGTCTACGCCATCGTCGGAACCATCCTGACCCATCTCATCGGCCGCCCGCTGATCCGGCTGAGCTTCCTGCAGCAGAAGCGGGAGGCGGATTTCCGCTTCGGCCTGGTCCGGTTCCGCGAGAACACCGAGGCGATCGCGCTCTATGGCGGCGAGCCGAGTGAGCGGCAGGGGCTGCTGCGTCTGTTCGGCGGGGTGATGGACAACTTCTACCAGCTGATGAGCCGGACAAAGAAGCTCGGCTTCTTCACCTCCGCCTATGGCCAGGCTTCCGCCGTGTTCCCCGGCATCCTCGTCGCCCCGCAATACTTCGCCAAGACCATCGAGCTGGGCGGTGTCGTCCAGGTCATCCAGGCCTTCGGCAACGTCCAGGATTCGCTGTCGTGGTTCGTCAGCGCCTATTCCACGCTGGCCGACTACAAGGCGACCGTCGACCGCCTGACCGGTTTCCGCCGCAGCCTCAATACGGCAAAGGCTCAGGCGCGCTCGGCCGAGATCAACGTCGCGGCCGAGCCCCGCGCCGACCTCGCCGTCGATTCGGTCCAACTCGCCCTGCCCGACGGCCAGGCGCTGATCGAAGGCCGCGACCTGTCGGTCCGCCCCGGCGACCGGCTGCTGCTGACCGGCCCGTCCGGCACCGGCAAGTCGACGCTGTTCCGCGCCTTGGCCGGGATCTGGCCCTTCGGCCGGGCGCAGATCCGCATCCCCAAGGACGCGAAGGTGCTGTTCCTGCCGCAGCGACCCTACCTGCCGCTGGGCACGCTGCACGCCGCCGTCGCCTATCCGGCCAGGCCGGAGGAGGTGTCCGCCGAAGCCGCGACCGAGGCCCTGCGCGCGGTCGATCTCGGCCATCTGGTGCCCGCGCTGGAGCAGGAGGAGTATTGGGCCCGCCGCCTGTCGCCGGGCGAGCAGCAACGCCTGGCCATCGCCCGGGCGGTCCTGGCCAGGCCGGGCTGGCTGTTCCTGGACGAGGCCACCAGCGCGCTGGACGAGGCGACCGAGCAGCGGATGTTCGCGCTGCTGCGCGACCGGCTGCCCGGCACCACCTGGCTGACCATCTCTCACGACCCCAAGGTCGCCGCCTTCCACAACCGCCGCTGGCGGATCGAGAAGGACGGCTCGGCCCCCGGCCGCCTGGTCGAGGAGCCGTCGGCCGCGGTGGCCTGACCGGGACAACGCTCTCCGGACATACGGTTCCGTCATCGCGAGGGGCGAAGCGGCGTGGCGATCCAGTGGCCGGTGCCGCTGGATCGCTTCGCTGCGCTCGCGATGATGCCTTAATTTAAGAATTGACTTATCTAAGTGAATTCTTCATAAAAGACTCATGAACGCCTTCGCCGCCCTTGCCGACCCTACCCGGCAGCAGATCGTCGAGATGCTGGCGGCGGGCGAGCGCAGCGCCGGCGAGATCGCCGCCCAGTTCGCGATGAGCGGACCGGCGGTCTCCCAGCACCTCAAGGTGCTGCGCGAGGCCGGGCTGATCACCGTCCGGGCCGACGCGCAGCGGCGCATCTACGCGCTCGACCCCAGGGGCTTCGACGCGCTGGACGAGTGGCTGCGGCGCATCCGCCGCTTCTGGGGCGGCCGGCTGGACGAGCTGGAGCGGCGGCTGCGCGCCGCCCCCGACACAGGAGAAGCATCATGAGCGACTACGGCACCATCATCGCCCCCGGCGCGGTCCGGTTCGAGCGGCTGCTGCCGGGCCCGATCGAGCGGGTCTGGGCCTATCTGACGGAGACGGACAAGCGCGGTACCTGGCTCGCCACCGGCGCCGTCGAGCCGCGTGCGGGCGGCCAGGTGGGGCTGAATTTCCTCCATTCCGGGCTGTCGCCGCTGCCGGACGAGATTCCGGCCAAGTACAAGTCGCTGGAAAAGGGTGCCAGCTTCACCGCCCGGGTCACGCGCTGGGAGCCGCCGCGGCTGCTGAGCCACAGCTGGCCCGAGCCGTCCGGCGACGAGTCGGAGGTGACCTTCGAGCTGACGCCGCAGGGTGGGGACATCCTCCTGGTGCTGACCCACCGCCGCATCGGCGCGGAGCAGATGACGAGCGTCGCCGGCGGCTGGCACACCCATCTCGGCATCCTGGTCGACCATCTGCATGGCCGGGTGCCGCAGCCCTTCTTCATCACCCATTCGCGGCTCGAGGGCGAGTACGAGAAGCGCATCGCCTCGGCCTGACCACCCCTCACGGAGGACACGACCATGACCGCAACCTTCGCCGGCGGCCGCAACATCGCGCTGAAGGTGCCGCCGCACCAATACGACGCCACCGTCAAATTCTACCGCGACGTGATCGGCCTGAAGCCGCTGGACAACCACCCGCCGGCGATCGGCTTCGAATTCGGCGCCAACCAGCTGTGGATCGACCGGGTCGACATCCTCAGCCAGGCCGAGCTGTGGCTGGAGATCGTGGCCGACGACGTGCCGCAAGCGGCCGAGCATTTCGCCGCCGCCGGCGTCGCCCGCCGCGACGAGATCGAGCGCCTGCCCGACGGCTTCGACGGCTTCTGGATCTCCGACCCTGCCGCGATCATCCACATCGTCTCGGCCAAGCGCAGCCAGTATTGACGGTTACGTCCTCGGCTCCGTGGTCAGCGGCAGCAGCCGGGCGTGCGATGCCTCCAGCAGCCGGGCCATCGCGCCCGCCGCGGCCTCCGGCTCACGCCCGATGATCGCGGTGCGGACCGCGTCGTGCAGCGCCACGTCCTCGCTGGGCCGGGTGGCGTGGCGCTGCAGCATCTCCGACGACACCCGCAGCGCCGATTTCACCGCCGCGCCGATGGTCACGAACAGGCCGTTGTGCGAGGCGGTGATGATGGCCAGGTGGAACTCCAGCGCCGCCTCGGACGACGCCTTCACCGGCTGCTTCTCGTCATAGGCGCGGGCCAGCTGGTGGAAGTGGCGCTCGATCGCGGCATGGTCGTCGGCCGTGCCGTCGCGCGCCGCCAGGAATGACGCCCGCGGCTCGAAGCACAGCCGCATCTCGAAGATGTCCTCGACGATCTTGGCGTCGAACTGCGCCTCCAGCCGCCACTGCAGCACGTCGCGGTCCAAGAGGTTCCATTCGCCGAAGGGCAGCACCCGGGTGCCGGTCTTCGGCGACACCTCGATCAGCCGCTTGCCCGCCAGGCTCTTGATCGCCTCGCGCAGGGTGGTCCGGCTGACGCCGTAGGTCTGGCACAGCTCGCTCTCGATCGGCAGCGAATCGTGAGGCCGGAACTCGCCGGACACAATGCGCATGCCCAGGCTGTTCGAGACCTGGGCGCTCATCGTCCCGACCAGCACCATCTCGCGTTCCAGCATCAGACCGTCTCCACCCTTCCCCTTTTATCGAACAGGCCGGGGAAGCCCCGGTTGACAAAACCCGCCGATCGCCCCGATGATCGAATCATATGATAATACCATTGGGGAGGAAATGGGTGGCGGACATCGAGATCCGGGATGTCAGCAAGCGCTTCGGGCCGGTCACGGTGTTCGACGGCCTGTCGCTGTCGGTCGAGTCGGGCGAGTTCATGGTCTTCCTCGGACCATCCGGCTGCGGCAAGTCCACCCTGCTGCGCATGATCGCCGGTCTGGAAAGCGTCGACGGCGGTGAGATCCGGATCGCCGGCACCCGGGTCGACACCCTGCCGCCGGGCGCCCGCCGGGTGGCGATGGTGTTCCAGCATTATGCCCTGTACCCCCACATGACGATCTTCGAGAACATGGCGTTCGGGCTGCGCAACATCGGCCTGAAGCAGCCGGAGATCGAGCAGCGCGTCCAGGGCGCCGCGCGGACGCTGGAGATCGAGGAGCTGCTGCAGCGCAAGCCGGGCCAGCTGTCCGGCGGCCAGCGCCAGCGCGTCGCCATCGGCCGCGCCATCGTCAAGGAGCCGCGGGCCTTCCTGTTCGACGAGCCGCTGTCGAACCTGGACGCGGCGCTGCGGGTGCGCACCCGGGTCGAGCTGGCGCGGCTGCACCGCCGGCTGCGCGCCACCATGATCTTCGTCACCCATGACCAGGTCGAGGCGATGACGCTGGCCGACCGCATCGTGGTGATGAACGAGGGCCGGATCGAGCAGGTCGGCACGCCGATGGAGATCTACACCCGGCCGGCCACCAAATTCGTCGCCCGCTTCGTCGGCGTGCCGGCGATGACCTTCCTCGATGCCACCGTCGTGGGCGAGGCCGGCGGCGCCGTGCTGCGCCTGCCGGACGGGACCGAGCTGCGCACCCCGGTGCCGGCCGACGGGCTGCCGTCGCATCAGCCGATCACGCTGGGCCTGCGGGCCGAGGCGGTGCGGATCGATCATCAGGGCGGCATGCAGGGCACGGTCGAGGTGGTCGAGCGGCTGGGCGACCGCACCCATCTGCATGTCCGGCTGCAGGACGGGTCGACCTTGATCGCCGAGGATGCCGGCTTGAGCGGCGTCGCGGTCGAGGACCGGGTGGGCCTGCGCATCGACCCGGCCGCCGTCCACCTGTTCGGCGCCGACGGCGTCGGCCGCCACGCCACGGTGTGAGGAGGACATGGTGACCGACGCCGCCACCGCCGCCGGCCGCAGCATCGAACGGACCCGCCGCCTGGGCGGCGCCCGGATCGGGGCGGACTGGCGCAATGTCGGCTTCGTCCTGCCCTTCCTGATCGTCTACGTGCTGCTGCTGGTCTGGCCGCTGATCGACGGCATCTGGATCAGCCTGCAGAAGTTCGACATGTTCGACGGCACCGGCACCTATGCCGGCCTGGCCAACTACAAGCGCCTGTTCGCCGACAAGATCTTCCTCGGCGCGGTCTGGAACACGGTGCTGTTCGTGCTGATGACGGTGCCGGCCTTCGTCGTCGTCGGCCTGATCCTGGCCCTGGCGCTGAACCGGCCGACCCGGGCCGCCGCCGCGCTGCGCGCCACCTTCTTCGCCACCTCGGTGCTGTCGGTCACCATCGTCACCATCGTCTGGAAGATGGTGTACCTGCCGGACCGCGGCCTCTTGACCAATGTCCTGGGCGTGTTCGGGCAGGCGCCGATCCCGATCCTGAGCGACCCCAACCTGGCCCTGCCGGGCATCGCCGCCGCCACGGTGTGGTGGGGCATCGGCCTGCCGATGATGCTGTTCCTGGCGGCGCTGCAGCAGATCCCGCGCGAGCTGTACGAGGCCGCGGCGCTGGACAGCGCGGGCCGCTGGCGCTCGTTCCGGCACATCACCCTGCCCTCGATCCGGCGCACCGTGGTGCTCGTGGCCGTGGTCGAGATCGTCTACCAGTTCCAGCTGTTCGGGCAGTCCTACCTGCTGACCCGCGGCGGGCCGAACAACGCCTCGCGCCCGATCGTGCAGTTCATCTACGAGCAGGGCTTCCGCAACTGGGACCTGGGCTACGCTGCCGCGGCGTCCGAGGTGCTGTTCGGGCTGATGCTGATCGCCGCCATGGCGCAGTACCTGCTGACCCGCCGGAGGGCCGAGGGATGACCGCCATCACCACGGCGCAGCCGCGGCAGGGCATGGTCGGCCGCAGCCTGGGCGACCGGCTGATCCTGTGGGCCGTCATCCTGCTGGCCGTGATCTGGGTGGTGCCGGTGGCCTGGATCACCGGCCTGTCGTTCAAGCCGAACAGCGAGCTGATGACTAGCACCGGCACGCTGTTCCGGGCGCCCTACACGCTGAAGAACTATACCGACATCCTCGCCAATTCCGGCGTGTTCCGCTGGGTGCTGAACAGTGTGATCGTGTCGCTGGGCCAGACCCTGGGCGTGCTGGTGCTGGCCTCGCTGGCCGGCTACGGCTTCGCCCGCGCCCAGTTCCCGGGCCGCGGCATTGTCTTCGCGCTGGTGCTGATCGGGCTGGCCGTACCGGAGCAGGCGGTGATCATCGCCCGCTTCCAGATGTTCAACGACCTGAAGATCCACAACTCCTATCTCGGGCTGATCCTGCCGCATCTGTCGGCGCCCTTCGGCGTCTTCCTGATGACGCAGTACTTCAAGGCGATCCCGCGCGAGCTGGACGAGGCGGCGCTGCTGGACAACGCCTCGCGCTTCAAGACCTTCTGGCGCGTGCTGCTGCCGCTGACCGTGCCGGCCCAGGCGACGCTGGGGATCTTCACCTTCCTCAGCGCCTGGAACGACTACCTCTGGCCGCTGATCTCGGCGACCAAGCCGGAGATGTTCACCCTGACCGTCGGCCTGGCCTCGACCCAGACCAACTTCGCCCAGTCCGAGGGCTTGGGCTACCTGATGGCACAGTCGGTCTTCGCCGGGCTGCCCGTGCTGATCGTCTACCTGTTCTTCCAGAAATACATCGTCACGGCCGTCGCCGGCGCCGCCGTCCGTTGAGGCGTGCGGCAGAAGCGGCCGGAACCAAGGAGGGAGAGCCATGAGAAGCCGCTTTGCTTTGGCCCTGGCGGGGCTGGTCCTGGCCGCAGGCCCCGTCTGGGCGCAGGACAAGACCGAGATCTCGCTGTCGCGCTTCTTCGGCGCCTGCGAGGCCGACTATGCCGATGTCACCGACGTCTCGAAGGCGCATGGCGAGTGCGGCATCATCACGGCGCTGATCAACAAGTTCAACGCCGAGAGCCCGGACGTCCACGTCAAGGTCGATATCGTCGAATGGCCCGGCTACGACCAGCTGACCGCCCGGCTGCGCTCGGACGACCCGCCGACCATCTCAGTGATGCATGAGGCGGTGATCAGCGACTATGCCTCGCGCGACCTGCTGGAGCCGCTGGACGAGGACTTCAAGGCGGCCGGCATCGACACCGCCGACTTCACCGAAGCAGCCAAGGCCGGGGTGACCAAGGACGGCAAGATCTACGCCCTGCCCTTCGACACCCATACCTGGCTGTGGCACATCAACCTGAATCTGTTCAAGCAGGCCGGGCTGGTGTCGGACGACGGCAAGCCGATCCTGCCGAAATCGCCGGAGGAGCTGCTGGCCCAGGCCAAGCAGTTCAAGGAGAAGACCGGTAAGCCCTATTTCGTGCAGGCGACGGTGAACGAGCAGGCGAACTATGCCCGCACGCTCTACACCCTGCTGTACCAGCAGAACTCCGACTTCTTCGCCGACCCGGCCCAGATCAAGCTGCAGACGCCCGAGGCGCGCAACGCAGTCGAGCTGTTCAAGTCCATCTATCAGAACGGCGACACCACCAAGGACCAGGACTATTCCGCGTCGACGGCCGGCTTCGCCCAGGGCGATGGCGGCGTCTACATCATGGGCACCTGGCTGATCGACAGCTACAACGAGGAGGCGGCCAAGCTCGGCGGCGCGCTGAGCAACGGCTACACCGTCGTGCCCTTCCCGCAGCTCTATGGCAACGCCAAGGTCTGGGCCGACGGCCACAGCTGGGTGGTGCCCAAGGCCGGCCTGGACGACGCCAAGCGCAAGGCCGCGGTCAAGGTCCTGAAGTTCCTGTGGGACAACGATTTCGAATGGGCGCGGACCGGCCACCTGCCGGTGCGGACCTCGGTCGCGACGTCCCAGGCCTTCCTCGACCTGCCGCACCGCAAGGACATCGTCAGCCTGACCAAGGACGGCACAGCCCTGCCCCAGGCGGTGAAGCGCCAGTTCGGGATCCAGGAGATCCTGACCGAGGAGTTCAACGCCGCGGCGCAGAACCAGAAGACCGTCGACCAGGCCCTGGCCGACGCGGAGAGCCGCGTCAACGAGCTGCTGGCCAACGCCCGCTGACCCTTCCCGGCCGCGCCGTCCGGCGCGGCCGATCCTTCCACCATCCGATCGAGACCACCGACCCATGATCTCCGCACGGCTCACCGTCGATCGCGACTTCGTCCTCTCCGATCTCGACCGCCGCGTCTTCGGCGCCTTCGTCGAGCATATGGGCCGCTGCGTCTATGGCGGCATCTACGAGCCCGGCCATCCGACCGCCGATGCCCGCGGCTTCCGCGGCGACGTGCTGGAGCTGACCCGCGAGCTCGGGCCGACCATCATCCGCTATCCCGGCGGCAACTTCCTCTCGGGCTACGACTGGGAGGACGGGGTCGGGCCGGTGGAACAGCGGCCGGTGCGCCGCGACCTGGCCTGGTCCTCGACCGAGACCAACCGCTTCGGCACCAACGAGTTCATGGACTGGGCCCGCGCCGCCGGGGTCGAGCCGATGCTGGGCGTCAATCTCGGCACCCGCGGGCCGGACGAGGCGCGCCGCTTCCTGGAATACTGCAACCACGCCAGCGGGTCGGCGCTGTCGGACCTGCGCCGGTCGCACGGCCACGAGGCGCCGCACGACGTCAAGTTCTGGTGCCTGGGCAACGAGATGGATGGGCCCTGGCAGATCGGTGCCAAGACCGCCGAGGAATACGGCCGGGCGGCGCTGGAGACGGCCAAGGTGATGCGCTGGGTCGACCCGACCATCCAGCTCGCCGCCTGCGGCTCGTCCCACCGCAACATGGCGACCTACGGCGCCTGGGAATACCAGGTGCTGGACCACTGCTACGACCAGGTCGACTTCATCTCGCTGCACACCTACTTCAACAACAACGCCGATTCGGCGCCGGAGTATTTCGGCGTGATCGAGCTGATGGACGCCTTCATCAAGGAGGTGGCGGCGATCTGCGACGCGGTCGGGGCCAAGCGCCGGTCGCGCAAGAAGATCATGCTGTCCTTCGACGAGTGGAACGTCTGGTACAAGACCCACAAGATCGAGCACATGCGCAAGCCGGGCTGGCCCGAGGCGCCGCATCTGATCGAGGAGGTCTACAACGCCGAGGATGCGCTGATCGTCGGCGGCGCCCTGATCGCCCTGATGAACAATGCCGACCGGGTGAAGACCGCCTGCATCGCCCAGCTGGTCAACGTCATCGGCCCGATCATGACCGAGACCGGCGGCGCCGCCTGGCGCCAGACCATCTTCCACCCCTTCGCCCTGGCCGCCCGCCACGGCCATGGCAGGGTCCTGCAAGCCAAGGTCGAATCGCCGAGCTATGCCGCCCAGTCGTGGCCGGAGATCCCGTATCTCTACGCCACCGTGGTCGACAACCCGGCCGACGGCACCACCACGGTCTTCGCCCTGAACCGCAGCCTGTCCGACCCGATGGATTTGGACGTCGTGCTGCGCGGCCTCGGCGCCGACCGGCAGCTGGTGGAGGCGACCGAGATCCACCACGCCAACCTCAAGGCGGTGAACACCAAGGACGCGCCGAACACCGTGGCGCCGGCGGCGAATCCGGACGTCTCGGTCGATGGCGAGCGGCTGCGGGCGAAGCTAAAGCCGGCCAGCTGGAACGTGATCGTGACCCGGAGCGCGCCGCGGGCGTAGTCTGGGCCGGGAGGGGCCCGCGACTCTCGGCTTGACGCCGGGCGTGCGGCCCCTTATACGAACGCCCTCGTCCCGGCAGCAATGCCGGGCCATTGTTTTTGACCGTGTTTCGAGGATAGACCCATGGCGCGACGCTGCCAGGTGACCGGCAAGGGCGTGATGAGTGGCAACAATGTCAGCCACGCCAAGAACAGAACCCGCCGGCGCTTCCTGCCGAACCTGCAGACCACCTCGCTGATTTCCGAGGTTCTCGGGGTGTCGGTGCGCATGCGCCTGTCCACCAACGGCATCCGGACCATCGAGCATCGCGGTGGCCTCGACGGCTATCTCGCCGGCGCCCCGGACTCGGCCCTGGACGCCGAGCTGCGCGGCCTGAAGCACCGCATCATCAAGGCCCAGGCCGCCGCCCAGGCGGCCTGATCGACCCAGGCTTCGGCGCGGCCCCGGCCGCGCCCTTACGTGAGTAGCCCGCCCACGGTCGCGGGCTTTTTTCGTTGCCGCCCGCAGCCATTGCGGACAGGCCATTGTTCCCGTAACGCTCTCTCGAAACAATGAGGGGATCGCCATGGGGATGACGCTCTATTCCGGGCCGCTGAGCCTGTTCTCGCGCAAGGTCGAGATCGCGCTGGCCGAGAAGGGCTTGGCCCATGAGCGGATCATGGTGCCCTTCACCCAGACCGAGGGCTACCGGCCGAAGCACCCGGTGGTGCTGGCCGGCAATCCCAAGGGCCAGGTGCCGGTGCTGGTCGATGGCGACCTCACCCTGTTCGATTCGACCGTGATCCTCGACTATCTCGAGGACGCCTACCCTACGCCGCCGCTGTTTCCGCGCGACGCCGCCGGCCGCGCCCGCTGCCGCCTGGCCGAGCTGGAGGCCGACGAGATCCTGATGCCGGACATCCGGCCGCTGATGCATCGCAGCGAGCCGCCCGACCCGGCCCGGCTGGAGGCGCAGGAAGCCGGCGCCCGTCAAGCCGAGGAAGCCCTGCGCGGCCATTGGCGCCGGCTGGACGACCGGCTGGCCGGCCGCGAGTTCGTCTTCAAGTCGTTGACCGTCGCCGACATCGCCCTGTTCATGGCCGTGCTGTTCGCGCTGCGTCTGCGCGGGCCGGGGCTGGACGGGTTCCCGGCTTCGGCCGCGTGGTACGAGAGGCTCTCCGCCCGCCCCGCCTTCGCCAAAGTCCTGGCCGAGGTCGCCGCCGCCGACCGCGAGCTGTCGCCGGCCCTCTTCGGATAGTCCCGGCTCACCCCCTCACCCGAAATCGCTGCGCGATTTCGACCTCTCCCCAAGGAGAGGTGTAGGGAGCGCGGCCTGTTTCCCTCTCCTTGGGGAGGCCCGTCGCGTTGGCGACGGGAGGGTGAGGGGGAATCGCGCTGACCCTCGCCCTATCTTCCCGTCCACATCGGCTTGCGCTTCTCGGCGAAGGCGCGGGCGCCTTCCAGCTGGTCGTCGCTGTCGTAGAGAGTCGCCACGGTCGGGAAGCCGCGGCGCATCACCCGGGCCAGCGCCGCCTGCACCGGCATCGCCTCGCTCTCCCGCGCCACCTCCTTGATCGCAGCGAAGACCAAAGGCGGGCCGTCGGCCAGGTGCCGGGCCAAGGCACGGGCGCGGTCCATCAGTTCCGCCGCCGGCACCACCTGGTTCACCAGGCCCCAGCGCGCCGCCTCCGCCGCCTCCATCCAGCGGCCGGTGTAGAGCAGGTCCATCGCCACATGATACGGGATGCGGCGCGGCAGCTTGATCGTCGCCGCATCGGCCAGGGTGCCGGCATTGATCTCCGGCAGCGCGAACCGGACATGGTCGGCCGCCAGGATCAGGTCGGCGGACAGCGCCAGCTCGAACCCGCCGCCGACCGCCATGCCGTTGACCGCCGCGATCACCGGCTTGTTCAGGCCCGGCAGCTCCTGCAGCCCGGCAAAGCCGCCGATGCCGTAATCCTCGTCCGGCCGGATGCCCTCGGCCGCCACCGCCTTGAGGTCCCAGCCGGCGGAGAAGAACCGGTCGCCGCCGCCGGTGACGATGGCGACACGCAGGGCCGGGTCATCGCGGAACCCGGCGAAGACCTCGCCCATGCGGCGGCTGGTGGCGGCATCGATCGCGTTCGCCTTCGGCCGGTCCAGCACCACCTCGAGCACGGCGCCGTCGCGGGTGACGCACAGGGGATCATCGGTCATCGGGGTCCTCCACCAGTCGCAGCAGGACATCGGCGGCCACCGCGTCCTGCGACGTCACGATCAACGGGTTGACGTCGAGCTCGGCCAGCCGGCCAGTGTGTGCCAGCGCGAAACCCTGGACCGCCAACACGGCGTCGACCGCGGCGTCGAGATCGCCCGGCGGCCGGCCGCGATGGCCCTCCAGCAACTTGGCAATCTTAAGCGACCGGATCGCCGCTGCGATCTCCGCCCGGCGGGCCGGCAGCAGCAGGATCCGCTGGTCGCCGACCAGCTCGACCAGCGTGCCGCCGGAACCGAGCACGAGATGCGGCCCGAGCATCGTGTCGCGGCCGATGCCGACGATCAACTCGGCCACCGCGCCGCCGACCATGCGCTCGACCAGCAAGGCCTCGCCGAGTCCGGCCAGGGCCGCGGCGGCGTCGCGCACCGCGCCGGCATCGGCCAGGTTGAGGCGCACGGCGCCGAGCTCGGTCTTGTGCGCCAGATCGGCGCCGGTGGCCTTGAGCACGACCGGAAAGCCGATCGCCTCGGCGGCCGCCACCGCTTCCTCCGGCGACAGGGCCAGCCGCCCCACCGGCACCGGCACGCCATGCGCGGCGAGGCGTCGCTTGCCGTCCCATTCCGACAGGGTGCGGATCGGTCCCGGCTCCAACGGCACCGTCTCCGCCGGCAGCGGCACATCGGTCTCGCTGAGTATGTCGCCCACCTCTGCCGCTGCGGCGGTGGCGGCCAGCGCGTCGTCGAGGCCGAGCAGCGGGGCGACGCCGACCGCGATCAGGCGCTGCGCCTGATCCTCCGGCAACCCCTCAGGCAGGGAGGCGACCAGCGCGGCCTTGCGGCCGGTGCGCTGCGACGCCGCCACCAGCGCTTCCAGCGACGGCACCCAGTCGACATCGCTGCAGCGGTCGCCGCGCGGGAGGTCGAGCACCAGCAGCGTCAGGTCGAACTCGGCCGCCATCATCGCCGAAAAGGTCTCGGTCATGGCCGAGGCGTCGGCCCAGATAAAGGTGTGGTAGTCGAAGGGATTCGACACCGTAACCAGCTCCGACACCGTCGCCGCCACCCGGGCCGCCTGCGCCGCGTCGAGCGGCCGGAAGCGCAGCCCGGTGCCGAGCGCGGCGTCGGCGATCAGCGCCGCCTCGCCGCCCGAGCAGCTCATCGAGGCGATGTCGCGGCCGGGCAGCCGGCCGGCGACATGCAGCAGCTTCAACGCCTCCAGCAGCACCGGCAGCGAGGCGACGCGGACCACGCCGATGCGGCGCAGGAAGGCGTCGGTCACCGCATCGGCCCCGGCCAGGGAGGCGGTGTGGCTGAGGGTCAGCCGCGCCCCTTCCGCCGAGCGGCCGGTCTTCAGCGCCAGGATCGGTACACCCTGCCGCCGCGCCCGCGCCGCCGCCCGGGCCAGGGCGGCGGGCTCGGCCAGGCCCTCGATGTGCAGGCCGATGGCGGTGACGCGCGGGTCGTCTAGGAAGGCCTCGACCATCTCGGCAAGGCCGGCCACCGCCTGGTTGCCCAGGGTCGCGACATAGGCGATCGGCAGGCCGCGCCGCTGCATGGTCAGGTTGATGGCGATGTTGCTGGACTGGGTGACCAGCGCCACGCCGCGCTCCACCCGCTGCCCGCCATGCTGGTCGGGCCACAGCAGGGCGCCGTCGAGATAGTTGATCACGCCGTAGCAGTTGGGACCGAGCACCGGCATGGTGCCCGCCGCCGCGACCAGCCGGGCCTGGAGATCGGTTCCCTCCCCGCCGGTCTCGGCGAAGCCGGAGGCGTAGCAGACCGCCCCGCCGGCGCCGCGTTCGGCCAGCGCGGCCGTGACCTCGATCGCGGCATGGCGGTTGATGCCGAGGAAGACGGCATCGGGCGCGCCCGGCAGCTCCGTGACGCTGCGGAAGGCGGGCAGCCCTTCGACCGTGTCGTGCTGCGGATGCACCGGCCAGATCTCGCCGGCGAAGCCCATGCGCCGGCTCTGCCGGATCACCTCCGCCGCCGGCTTCCCGCCGATCACCGCGATCGAGCGCGGACGAAGCAGGCGGGACAGGTCGAAACGTCGGGTCATCACGCCCCCAGCGGGCGCAGCAGATCCCGCGCAATGATGTGGCGCTGGATCTCGCTGGTGCCGTCCCAGATCCGCTCCACCCGCGCGTCGCGCCAGAAGCGTTCGATCGGCAAGTCGTCCATCAGCCCCATGCCGCCATGGATCTGCAGCGCCGCATCCGTCACCCGGCCCAGCATCTCCGAGGCGAAGAGCTTGGCCTGGCTGATCGCGCGGTTGGCGTCCTGGCCCTGGTCGATGCGCCAGGCGGCGGACAGCGTCAGCCAGTCGGCCGCGTCGATCTCGGTGATCATGTCGGCCAGCTTGAAGCCGGTGCCCTGGAAGCGGCCGATCGGCTGGCCGAACTGCTTGCGCTGGGCGGCATAGGACAGCGCCAGGTCGAAGGCGCGGCGGGCGCGGCCGACGCACATCGCCGCCACGGTCAGGCGGGTGGCGTGCAGCCAGGTGTTGGCCAGATCGAAGCCCCGCCCCTCCTCGCCCAGCATCTGCTCCGCCGGCACCCGGCAGTCGTCGAAGGTCAGCGTCGAATTGTGGTAGCCGCGATGCGAGACGGAATTGTAGCCGGGATGGATCCCGAAGCCCGGCGTATCGCGGTCGACCAGCAGGCAGGAGATGCGCTTGCGCCCGGCGCCGTCCTCGCCCGTGGCGACGAACAGGATGACGAAATCGGCGACATTGGCATGGCTGATGAAATGCTTGGTGCCGTTGATCACCCAGTCGCCGCCGTCGCGCCGGGCGCTGCAGCTCATGCCCCGCAGGTCGGAGCCGGCGTCGGGCTCGGTCATCGCCAGCGCGTCGACCTTCTCGCCGCGGACGCAGGGCAGGAGGTACCGGTCGCGCTGCTCCGGCGTGCCGGCGCAGAGGATGTTGGAGGGCCGGCCCCAGAACAACGTCAGCGCCATCGAAGCGCGGCCGAGTTCGCGCTCCAGCAGGGTGAAGGTCAGATGGTCGAGGCCGCCGCCGCCGAATTCCTCCGGGATGTTAGGAGCGTAGAAGCCGAGGTCGCGGACCTTGCGCTGGATCTCGCGCCCGACCTCCGGCGCCACATGGCCGGTGCGCTCCACCTCCCGCTCCAGCGGCTGCAGCTCGTACTCGACGAAGCCGCGCACCGTGTCGACGACCAGCTGCTGCTCGTGGCTGAGCCCGAAATCCATCCTCGCCTCCCTGGCTTTCCGGAAGGCTATTGCGGCGCGGGCCGGCCGGGCGATACCGTTTCGGACTGAGTCGATACGGAATCGGACCATGGCCGAGCCGCTGCGGATCGACATCCTGGTGCTGGACGCCTTCTCCAACCTCACCCTGGCGGCGCTGGTCGAGCCGCTGCGCGCCGCCAACCGGATGGCGGGGCGGCGGCTGTTCGACTGGTCGGTGCTGAGTGAGGATGGCGGCCCGGTCACCAGCAGCAGCGGGCTGCGGGTCGACGCCGACGCGGCGATGGCGGCGGGCGCGGCCGAGACGCTGTATGTCGTCGCCAGCTACGAGGCCGAGGCGCGGGCCACGCCCGCGGTCCGGCGCTTCCTGCGGGCGGCGGCCCGGCGCGGCGCCGTGATCGCCGGGCTCGAATCGGCGCCCTATGTGCTGGCCCTGGCCGGGGTGCTGGACGGCCACCGCGCCACCACGCATTGGGAGGATCTGCGCGATTTCGCCGAGCGCTTTCCGGCGGTGACCGCCGTGCCCGATCGCTTCGTCGTCGACCGCCGCCGCATCACCGCCGGCGGGGCGCTGCCGACGCTGGACCTGGTGCTGGACCTGCTGCGACGCGAGCAGGGGCTGAGCCTGGCGCTCGCCGTGTCCAGCACCTTCCTCTATGAGGGCACGCATCCCGGCCACGACCCGCAGCACATGGTCGCCGCCGGCCGTCTGGCCTGGCAGGACCCGCTGCTGGTGCGGGCGATCCGGCTGATGGAGGCGAACATCGAGGCGCCACTGCCGGTCGAGGCGATCGCGGCCGAGCTGGGCATCGGCCCGCGCGCTTTGCTGCAGCGCTTCCGGGCCACGCTCGGCACCGGCCCCAAGGCCTATTACGCCGAGCTGCGCCTGGCCCTGGCCCGGCGCCTGCTGGAAAATACCGACCGCCCGGTCAATGATATCGCCGCCGATTGCGGCTTCGCCTCCGGCTCCGCCCTCGCCCGCGCCTTCCGCACCCGCTACGGGGTCAATCCGGCAGGATTCAGGAGGGCCGCCTGACCACCGGGTCCGGCGAGAAGCGGGCCTGGCGGGGGTCGAGCTCATGGCCCTGCCGCTCGGTCAGCAGGCCATACAGCTCCGGCCGCCTGCCGCGGATCCAGCGCCGGCCGGTCGCCAGCGGCAGCAGGTCGAGGTCGAGATCGGCCACCACCATGGCGTCGTCGGCCACGCCGGTCTCGGCCAGGATGCGGCCATAGGGGTCCAGCACCATGGCGTTGCCGGTGCGCACCTCGCCGTCATCCTCGCCGACGCCGTTGCTGAACAGCAGGAACATGCCGTTGTCATGCGCCCGCGCCGGCAGCCACCGCATCAGCCAGCCGCGGCCGTTCGGCCCTGCGAACTCGGCCTCGATCGCCGCCGGGTCCTGGTGCCGCCGATCCCACAGCGCCGGGTCGATCGGCTTCATGCCGTGCGGGCTGCGCGAGGCGCAGCCGCCGGTCTGGTGCGGCGTCAGCAGGATCTCGGCGCCCAGGAGGGCCGTGGCCCGGGCATTCTCCACCAGGTTGTTGTCCCAGCAGATCAACACGCCCAGCCGCACGCCCCAGGCCGTGTCGAACACGGTGTAGCGGTTGCCGCTGGCGATGTGGTCGCTCTCGAAGGCGTGCAGCTTGCGGTGGCAATGCACCGATCCGTCCGGCAGGCAGACGGCATAGGAATTATAGAACCGGCCGTCGGCGCCCGCCTCGACCAGCCCGACGCCGATCGCCATGCCGTGCTGCATCGCCAGGTCGCGCACCACCTGCACCGACGGTCCATCCGGCACCGGCTCGGCCAGGGCCGCGATGGCGTCTCGGCCCAGGTTGCGGACGTGCCAGTAGCCGGTGATGCACATCTCCGGGAAGGCCAGGATCTTCACCCCCTGCGCCGCCGCGGCCGCGGTGAAGTGGCGGATGCGGGACAGGTTGTACGGCTTGTCGTCGGCCTGGTGCCGGAACTGGACGGTGGCGGCGCGCAGCAGGGTCATCACGGCCTCGCGGGATGTCGATGCCGCGACTCTAGCTGCCGAGCAGGCTGTGCATGGACTATCATCCCCGCACCATGCCCGATCGAAACCGCACAGCCCTGGACTGGGACGATGTCCGCTACGCCGTCGCTTTGGCGCGGCATGGCAGCCTGTCCGCCACCGCCCGGGCGCTCGGCGTCAACCATGCCACCGTGTCGCGCCGGCTGGACGGGCTGGAGCGGGCGCTGGGCCGACCGATCTTCGACCGCCGCCCGGACGGCTATCGCCCGAACGCGGCGGGCGCGGCGGTGCTGGCCGAGGCCGAGGCGATGGAAGCCGGGGCGATGGCCCTGCTGCGCCGGCTGGACCATGCCGAGGACGGGCCTGTCGGGCCGGTTCGGCTGACCACCGCCCGATCGCTGGCGCTGGGCTTCCTGATCGACCGGCTGGACGGGCTGCGCCGGCGCCATCCGGGCATCGCGCTGGAGCTGGTGCTGGAGACCCGGATCACCAGCCTGGCCCGGCGCGAGGCCGAGATCGCCCTGCGCCTGGGCCGGCCGGCGGACAGCACCCTGGTCGGAAAGCGGGTGGCGAGCATCACCTATCGCGCCTATGCCGCGCCCGCGGTGGCGGCCAGCGCGGCGGCCGGCGGCACCCCACCCCTGATCGGCGACGAGGATGGCGGGTCGGAGGCGGCCTGGCTGGCGCGCCACCATCCCGGCCGCCCGATCGCCTTCCGCTGCGACAGCCAGATGGCCCAGGCCGCGGCCGCCCGTGCCGGCTGGGGAATCGCACTGCTGCCGCGCTTCCTGGGCGACCCCGATCCCGGCCTGGCGCCGGTCGCGCTGGATGCCCTGCCGCCGCCGCGCGAGATCTGGCTACTGATCCGCCCCGACCTGGCCGAGGTGCCGCGGGTGCGGGCGGTGGCCGACGCGCTGGCCGGGCTGTTCCGGGAGCACCGGGCGCTGTTCGGCCAGGGTCAGGACCCATGACCACCGGGCAGCGAGGCGCATCGCGATCGCCGCGGCAGCGCCGACACCGACCCGGCCGCCAACCCTGCAGCGATCGATTTCCGAGAGGGCGCCGGTCCCGGGCGGCCGACGCCGTCTGCTCGGATGGCCGCCGTCAGACGTTGCTGACGCCGCCGTCGACGACCATGTCGGAGCCTGTCATGAACGAGCTCTCGTCCGAGGCAAGGAAGAGGGCGGCGTTGGCGAGCTCCTCGGGCCGAGCCAGTCTCAGCATGGGCGTGTAGCTGGCGTACCCCTTGCGGATCGCGGCGGCCTCTTCGGGCGTGGTCGCCTGGGAATCGAGCATCGGCGTGTCGACGACGCCCGGGCTCAGCGTGTTCGCGCGGATGCCGCTGTCCTTGAACTCGGCCGCCCAGGTCCGGGAATAGGAACGCAGCGCCGCCTTGGTGGCGGCGTAGGTCGAGTGGTTCGCCAGGCCCATGGTGTGCATGGCCGAGGCGACGAGGATGATCGATCCGCCGCGCCCCATCATCGGCAGCATCTTCTGCACGAGGAACAGGGCTGCCTTGGCGTTCAGGTCGAATGTGCGGTCGTAATGGTCCTCCGTGATGTCGGGCAGCGGCACCTGCTCGACCAGGGCGGCGTTGGACACGACCACGTCCACCTTGCCCTTCGCCCGTCGGACCGCGTCGGCGACACGGTCGAGGTCCTCGAGCCTGGACGCGTCCGCCTGGATGGCGGTGACATCGCCGCCGATGAGCTTCACCGCCTCGTCGAGCGCTTCCCGGCGCCGGCCGAAGATGAACACATGGGCGCCCTCCTTCGCGAATCGCTGGGCAATGGCCAGCCCGATGCCGCTATTGCCGCCGCTGATCACGGCAACCTTGCCTTCCAGTCTCGACATGATGCTTCCTTCGGCCTGCGTCCCCGGATCGTCCGGGAACAGCGTTGAGGGGCTCTGCGCCGCGACAATGGCTGCCCGCGCTCGGCATGCCGGCTACGCTGCCCTCGAGGCCGTGGAGATAGGTCCGCCTGAGTCAGGGGTTCAGTGCGGAAGTTTGCATATGGGTGGTGCGAAATAGATCCGGCCAAAGCCGTGGCGGACGATGTCGGCGGTTCGCAAGCAACCGGACGAGCCGCACTCGCAGCGATAGGCAAGGGCTCTCGCGCAGGCTCCCCGCCTATGTGCCGCTGCTCGCTGGGCTGTCCCCGACTGACGAACGGCAGATCGCCGATCAATCAACCGGCGGAGAACACGCCCCGAAGCAGCGCCGCGACGGCCAGCGCCAGCACGCCGGCAACCGCGACCGGGATCGCCGCCGCCGGCCAGCCCGCGGCGTCGACCACGCCACCGACCGCCACCGGTCCGATCACCTGGCCGAGATTGCTGCCTTGCATGATCAGGCCGAGCGTCATCGGCCCGAGGCCCGGCTTCGGCGCCACCGGCGCCGCGGCGCCGAGCACCGTGGCCGGCAGCAGCCCGCCGACGCCGGAGAAGACGACGCAGAGCAGGAACACCACCGTCGGCGGCAGCGGGAGGGCGAAGACGGCGATGCCGGTCAGGGTCATGATGGTGGCCGCCGTGGCGATCAGCACCCAGCGGGCCGCGCCGCGCCCGAGCAGCACACCGGCCGCCAGATTGCCCAGGACATTGGCCCCGACGGCGACCGCGCTGAGCGCCCCGGCCGCGGCGACGGCCACGCCCATCCGCTCCATCAGCAGCACCGGCAGGAAGCTGGCCAGGGCGAAGTAGAGCAGGCTGTAGAGCACGAAAGCGGAGGCTAGCAGCAGCGGCCCGCGCGAGGTCGCCGTCAGCGCCGCATCGCGGCCGATCTCACGCCAGGACAGGCCGTCCGGCACGCGGTCCCACACCCGCACGGCGAGCAGAACCAGCAGGACAAAGGCGCCGGCCAGGATGGCGTTGGCGACCCAGAACGGACGCCATCCCGCCAGCGCGGCGCCGAGCAGCAGGGCGATCGCCATGCCGCCCGGCATGAAGGCGCTCCAGATGCCGAAGGCGAGGTCGCGGTCCGGCGCGGCGACGATGCGCTGCAGCAGCGCCGGCGCCGCGACCACGACCAGCAGGAAGCCGAGCCCTTCGAGCACGCGCGTGCCGAGCAGCAGCGGGAAGCTGCCGGCCATCGAGCCAACGACGCTGCCCAGCGCCAGTGCGGCGAGACCGAGCGCCAGCAGCCGGCGGTCGCCGAACCGGGCCACCGCCGCTCCCGCCGGGATGCCGCCGACCACGCCGAGCAGGGCGAAGACCGACATGATCCAGCCCGCGGCTTCGAGCCCCAGGCCGAATTCGGCGCGCAGGGCCGGCAGGGCGATGGCGCCCTTGCCGACCTGCAGCGCCGCGACAACACCGGAAGCGACCACCACGGCGACCGCAACCCAGCGGGTCGGCGTCGCCTCGGTCCGCGCGAGCGCTGCCGTCACGCCGCGGACTCCCGGAGCGGCCCGCTGGCCTGGATCGCACGGGTCCAGTGCACCAGGCGGTGCATCATCCGGGCCAGGATCGCCCGCGTCGGCTCATCGGTCAGGCGCAGTTCGTCATCGAACTTTTCGGCGGCGCGGCCGACGAAGATCTCCGGCTGGTTCAGCACATGCAGGCCGGTGGTGATGGCCACGTCGCGCAGATGCAGCTGCGCCCGCACCGTCCCCATCCCGGCCGAGGCGCCGAGCATGGCGACCGGCTTGCCGACCAGCACCGAGGCGCCATAGGGCCGCGACGCCCAGTCGATGGCGTTCTTCAGCGCCGGCGCGATCGAGTAGTTGTACTCCGGCACCGCCAGCAGCAGCGCGTCGGCCGCTTCGATCTTCGCCTTCAGCGCCTGGACCGGCGCGGGGATGCCCTCGGCCTCGACATCCTCGTTGAAGAAGGGCAGGTCGTGCAGCGGATGGATCTTGAGCACAGCGTCGGCGGGCAGCAGCTCACCGGCGGCGCGCAGCAGCGCCGTGTTCAGCGAGGCCCGGCGCAAGCTGCCGGACAGGCCGAGGATGTGGATCGGGTCGGACATAGCAAACCCCTTCTAGAAAGGCCGGGGCTCGTTTTGCGGCCCGGACCACAGGGGATTTGGCCCCGGAGCAGCGCGACGGCCATCGGCGAGGTCCGTATGCATCCTATACGAATCCGTATAACTAAGGGTTGAGTTGCGCTGCCTGCGCCTTCAGCTCGGCAACGGCGAAGTCGATGAAGGCGCGGATGCGGGGCGAGTCGCGGAGGTCGGCATGCACCCCCAGGCGCACCGACTGCACCGGGCAGGACACCGGCGTCTCGATCCGCCGCAGCCCGGGTCGCGGATCGCCCAGCAGCCGGGGCAGGCCGGCCATCGCAACCCCGGTCTCGGCGGCGGCCATCTGCGATCCCAGGCCGCTGGTGCGCAGGACCACCCGCGCCTGCGGCGCGATGCCATCCAGCCAGACTGCCTGGGTCGACCGCCTGGCGAAGTCGTACATGGTGACCACGGCATGACCGGCGCAGCCGGCGGCAAAGTCCGGCGGTCCGTGCCGGCCGAGATAGCCGGGGGTGGCATAGAGCCCGTAGCCGACCTCCGCCACCTTGCGCTCGATCAGGTCTTCCTGGGCGAAGGCGGCGAAGCGGAAGGCCAGGTCGGCCTCGCGCCGCGACAGGTTGAAGATGCGCGGCTCGTTCAGCAGCTCGATCGCCACCAGCGGGTGCAGCGCGCCGAACCGCGCCGTGATCGGGCCGACGACATGGTCGCCGAACCAGTCCAGGCTGGTGACGGTGATGGCGCCCTGCAGCCCGGTGTCGCGCGCGGCGATCCGGCGCTCCACCGCCAGCGCACCCTCCTCCATCCGCTCCAGCCCGTCGATCAGCGCGACGCAGAGCGCGGTCGGCGACAGGCCGCCGGCCGAGCGCTCGAACAGCTTGACGCCGATCCGGCGCTCCAGCCCGTCGAGGCGCCGACTGACCGTCGGCTGGGTGGTGCCGAGCTGTCGCGCCGCGGCGCTGAGCGACCCGTGCCGGGCGACGGCGAAGGCGAACTTCAGGTCGTCCCAATCCATGCGAGGACTATACGGAACTGCATGGATGACCGGAAGGGTTGCCTCCCCGCCGGTCAGCCCTTACGGGCAGGGGCTCGGATACGCCGTGTGGATCGCGTCGATGCCCTAGATCACCTCGGGCGACAGCGTGATCTCGGCCGCGGCGATGTCGGTGCGCAGTTGCTCCATCGAGGTGGCGCCGATGATCACCGAGGTCATGAACGGCCGCGACAGGGCATAGGCGATCGCCATCTGCGCCGGATCCAGCCCGTGCTCGCGCGCCAAGGCGATATAGCGCCGGGTCGCCGGCTCGGCGTTCGGCGTGTCGTAGCGCGAGCGGCGCGCGTCGACGGCACGGCGCGAGCCCGGCGGCACTTGGCCGTCGAGATACTTGCCGGTCAGCGTCGCCGCGGCGAGGGGTGCGTAGCCGAGCAGCCCGACCTGCTCACGATGGGCGCATTCGGCGAGGCCGATTTCGAAGCTGCGGTTCAGCAGGTTGTAGGGGTTCTGGATCGAGACCGGGCGCGGCAGGCCCATCCGGTCCGACGCCTCGACGTAGCGCATCAGGCCCCAGGGGGTCTCGTTCGACAGGCCGACATGGCGGATGCGGCCGGCCTTCACCTCGTCGGCCAGCGCTGCCAGCGTCTCCTCCGGCGCGATGAAATCTTCCGCCGAATCATGGGCGTAGCCGAGCTTGCCGAAGCTGTTCACTGAGCGGTTCGGCCAATGCAGCTGGTACAGGTCGATCCAGTCGGTCTGCAGCCGCTTCAGGCTGGCCTCGACCGCCGCCTTGACGTTCTTGGCGTCGAGCCGCGGCTTGCCGTCGCGGACATGGGCCAGATGGGCGCCCGGGCCGGCGATCTTGCTGGCAAGGACCACCTGGTTGCGCTTGCCGGTCTTCGCGAACCAGCTGCCGATGATCTCCTCGGTCCGACCATAGCTCTGGGCCGTCGGGGGCACCGAATACATCTCGGCCGTGTCCCAGAAGGTGACGCCGCGGTCGAGCGCGTAGTCCATCTGGGCATGGCCCTCGGCCTCGGTATTCTGCGTGCCCCAGGTCATGGTGCCGAGGCAGATCGCGGTGACGTCGAGGCCGGTGCGGCCGAGCGGACGCTGTTCCATCAGGGGCTCCCGGGAGCGGATCGTGATTGGTCGGACGATTTCGCTATAACCGGAAACGCCGCCGGACGGAACCGCGATGCGGCCTCAGCCGGTCTTCGCCAAGCCGCTCGACCGGATCAGCTCGACCACCGCGGGGGTGATGCGCTCGACGATCAGCTTCACACCCGCGGCGCTTGGGTGCATGCCGTCCGGCTGGTTCAGCGCCGTCACCATCGCCACCCCGTCGAGGAAGAACGGGTAGAGGGCCACGCCATGGGCCTTGGCCAGGTCCGGGAAGATCGGGTCGAAGGCGGCGGCATAGGCCGGGCCGAGATTGGGCGCGGCCCGCATGCCGGCCAGCAGCGTCGGGATCTTCTCCTGCCCAAGCCGGGCCAGAATCTTGTCGAGGTTGACGCGGGTCGAGGCCGGGTCGAGGCCGCGCAGCATGTCGTTGGCGCCGAGCTCGACGATCGCGAGGTCGGGCTTGTCGGCCAGGGCCCAGTCCAGCCGGTCGAGCCCGCCGGCGCTGGTGTCGCCGGACACGCCGCCGTTCAGCACCGTCACGTCATGGCCCTGCGCCCGCAGTGCCGCCTCGAGCTGCGGCACGAAGCCGTCCGCCGGATCCAGGCCAAAGCCGGCGGTCAGGCTGTCGCCCAAAGCGAGGATGCGGATCGTTCCCGCCTGCGCCAGGCCGGGCAGCGCCGCGGCCGCGCACAGGGCCAGGAGCGCTGCATTGAAAAGGCGCCGCGCGGCGCCATCTGTCCGGAGTCGGGCAAAAGGGATGCGCATGGACGGGACTACTCCTGCACCGCAGGCCGGCTTCGGGGCCGGAAGAGCTGCCCCGCCCGGCATCCGGCTGACCGATGTGCATCTTGAATTGGCGAGCGCGGCCGGCCCCGTCAACATCCTGCGCGGAATCGACCTGTCCGTCGCCGCCGGCGAGGTGGTGTCGATCGTCGGCCCTTCCGGCTCCGGCAAGTCCAGCCTGATGATGTTGATCGGCGGGCTGGAGCGGCCGACCCAGGGCCGGGTCGAGGTCGCCGGGCGCGAGCTGTCGACGGCGAGCGAGGACGCGCTGGCGCTGTTCCGCCGCGACCATGTCGGCATCGTGTTCCAGAATTTTCACCTGATTCCGACCATGACGGCGCTGGAGAACGTCGCCATCCCGCTGGAGTTCGCGGGCGCGGCCGACGCCTTCGACCGGGCGGCGGAGCGGCTGCGCGCCGTCGGGCTGGGCCACCGCCTGAGCCACTATCCCGGCCAGCTGTCGGGCGGCGAGCAGCAGCGCACCGCCCTGGCCCGCGCCTTCGCCGCCGACCCCGACGTGATCCTGGCCGACGAGCCGACCGGCAACCTGGACGGCGAGACCGGGCGGCAGGTGATCGATCTGATGTTCGACCTGTCGCGCCGGCGCGGCGCCACCCTGCTGCTGATCACTCACGACCCGGCGCTGGCGGCGCGCTGCGACCGCATCGTCCGGCTGGTCGACGGCCGCATCACCGATGCCGGCCTCACCCACTCCGCCGCCCTGGCCCGGCTGAAATGAGCTTCCGCAACGCCGCCCGCCTGGCCCGGCGCGAGCTGCGCGGCGGCCTGAAGGGCTTCCGCATCTTCCTGGCCTGCCTGGCGCTGGGCGTCGGCGCCATCGCCGCGGTCCAGTCGGTGGCCGACGGCATCCGCCGCAGCATCGCCGAGGACGGCCAGGCGATCCTGGGCGGCGACATCGAGCTGCACCGGCTGTACCAGCCGGCGACGGCGGAGGAGCGGGCGCAGTTCGAAGCTGCCGGCCGGGTGTCGGAGGTGGTCGAGACCCGCGGCATGGCCCGCAACCCGCAGGACGAGGCGACGACGCTGGTCGAGCTGAAGGCCGTCGACGGTGCCTATCCGCTGTACGGCCGGGTGGAGCTGGAGGGCGGCGGCGACCTGCAGGCGGCGCTGGCGCCGCGGGACGGCCTCTGGGGCGCCGTGGCCGACCCGGAGGTGGCGGCCCGGCTGGGCCTGTCCGCCGGCGACAAGATCGCGGTCGGCGACGCCGTGCTGCAGTTGCGCGGCACCATCACGCGCGAGCCGGACAAGGCCGGCAGCGGCTTCGCCATCGGGCCGCGGCTGATGATCGCCCGTGGCGCGCTGGACGCCAGCGGCCTGATCCAGCCCGGATCGATGCTGACCTGGGACTACCGTCTGGCCCTGCCGCGCGGCAGCGACACGCGCAAGGTCGCCAAGACCCTGAAGGCACAATATACGGACGCCAACTGGCGGGTGCGCGACGACCGCGACGCGGCGCCGTCGCTGCGCCGGACCATCGACCAGCTGACCATGTATCTGACCCTGGTCGGGCTGACCGCGCTGCTGGTCGGCGGCGCCGGGGTCGGCAACGCGGTGCGGGCCTGGCTGGATGCGCGGCTGGCCACCATCGCCACGCTGAAATGCCTGGGCGCGCCCGGGCGGCTGATCTTCCAGACCTATCTGCTGCAGGTGCTGGTGCTGTCCAGCCTCGGCATCGCCATCGGCCTGCTGATCGGCGCCGCGGCGCCTTCGGCCGTCGCCGCCCTGATCCACGGGCTGCTGCCGGTCGAGGCCCGGATCGGGGTCTATCCCGGCGCCCTGCTGCTGGCCACCGGCTTCGGCCTGCTGACCAGCCTGACCTTCTCGCTGTGGCCGCTGGCCCGCGCCGCCCGCATCCCGGCCGCGGCGCTGTTCCGCGACCGGGTGGCGCCGCGCCATGCCCGGCCGGAGGCGCGCTTCATCGCGATCACCGGCCTGTGCGCTATCGCCCTGGCCGGACTCGCCGTCGCCACCGCGGCGGATCCGTTCCTGGCCGCGATCTTCGTCGGCGGCGCGATCGCCGCGATCCTGTTGTTCACCGGCACTGCGCTGGGCGTGATGGCGCTGTCCCGCCGCGCCCCCCGTTCCCGCCGGCCGGGGCTGCGCCTGGCGCTGGCCAACCTGCACCGGCCGGGCGCGCCGACGCCGCAGATCGTGCTGTCGCTCGGCCTCGGCCTGACCGTGCTGGCGGCGATCGCCCTGATCCAGGGCAACATGGACCGGCAGATCCGCGACACCCTGCCAGACCAGGCGCCCTCCTTCTTCTTCGTCGACGTGCAGAAGTCCCAGAAGCAGCAGTTCGATGCCCTGATCCAGGGCACACCGGGCGCCGCCGACCTCGCCGAGGTGCCGAGCCTGCGCGGCCGCATCGCGGCGGTGAACGGCGTGCCGGCCGACAAGGCGGTGGTCGACCCCAGCAAGTCTAGCTGGCTGCGCGGCGACCGCGGCGTCACCTATGCCGCGGCGATGCCGCCGAAGGACACGCTGCTGCAGGGGCAATGGTGGCCGGCCGATTACGACGGCCCGCCGCAGATCTCGGTCTACAAGGACATCGCCGAGGCCTTCGGGCTGAAGCCGGGCGACCGGATGACGGTCAACGTGCTGGGCCGCGACATCGAGGCCGAGGTCGCCAGCATCCGCGACATCGACTGGAGCACCCTGGGCATCAACTTCACCCTGATCATGTCGCCGAAGCCGCTGTCGGCGGCGCCGCACACCTGGCTGGCGACGGTCCGCGTGCCGCCGTCCGAGGAGATGTCGCTGCAGAGGGCGGTCACTGAAGCCTTCCCCAACGTCACCACGGTGCGCCTGAGGGATGCGCTGGAGACGGTAAACGCTCTTCTGTCCCAGATCGGCACCGCAGTGCGGTCGACTGCCGGCGTCACCCTGCTGGCCGGCGCCCTGGTGCTGGCGGGCGCCGTGGTCGCGGGCCACCGTCGCCGGATTTACGACGCGGTGGTGCTGAAGGTGCTGGGCGCCACCCGCGGCGACATCCTGCGCGCCTTCCTGATCGAATACGGCCTGCTGGGCTTGCTGACCGCCGTGATCGCCTGCGCGCTGGGCAGCGTCGCCGCCTGGGCCGTGCTGACCTTCGTGATGGAGATCGACTGGACCTTCCTGCCGCTGACCCTGCTGGGCACAGCGGCGCTGTGCATCGCCATCACCCTCGGCTTCGGCTTCCTCGGCACCTGGGTGGCGCTGGGCCAGAAGGCGGCACCGCTGCTGCGGAACGAATAGGGTCCTTCGACGGAAACGCCTGAGGCCCTTCGGCGCAGGCGTCAACTGTTGTATGTTGGCTCGACGCTGCCAATATTTCAGCCGCGTGGTTCTTCACCACACTAGAGGTTTTCAAGATGGCCTTCGACCCACAGGGCCGCTACGCAACACCGGGCGCCGGCGCGCGCACCATCGAGCGTGCGGCGTTCGACGAGGGTCTGCGGCAGTACATGCTGCGGATCTACTGGTACATGGCCGGCGGCCTGCTGGTCAGCGGCATCACCGCCGCGGCGGTGATGTTCACCCCGCTGGGCGGCGTGTTCCTGGCGTTCGATCCGCTGAGGGGCGGCGTCGGCCTGACCGGGCTGGGCTGGGTGGCGCTGCTGGCGCCGATCGGCCTGATCTTCTGGATGAGCATGGGCATCCGCTCGATGAGCGCGTCCACGCTGCAGACGCTGTACTGGGCCTTCGTGGCCCTGCAGGGCATCGGCCTGGCACCGGTGCTGATGTCCTACACCGGCGAGAGCGTGGTCCGGGTGTTCTTCATCACCGCGGCCTCCTTCGCGGGGCTGAGCCTGTACGGCTACACCACCAAGCGCAGCCTGTCGGCCTTCGGCTCGTTCCTGATCATGGGCCTGTTCGGCATCATCATCGCCAGCCTGGTCAACATCTTCCTGGCCTCGAGCGGCCTGGCCTTCGTCATCAGCGTGCTCGGCGTGCTGATCTTCGCCGGCCTGATCGCCTACGACACCCAGCGGCTGAAGGAGCAGTATGCCGAAGGGCTGGGCCAGGAGGTCGAGACCAAGACCGCGGTCTGGGGTGCGCTGACCCTGTACCTGAACTTCATCAACCTGTTCCTGTTCCTGCTGCGGCTGCTGGGCAACCGCAACTGACGGACCGGACGTTTTCGCGCGGAGCCCGGCGGCCCAACCGCCGGGCTTCGTCTTTCCGGACGCCCCATCGACCATGGACATGACCGAAGCCGTTCCCGACCAGTCCCGAAAAGGCCGCGGCCGCCTGGCCGATGCGCTCGACAGCTGGATCGTCGACCACTGCGCGTTCCGGACCTTCGTCAACACCCGGGTCGAGATCGCGCCGGGAATCTGGCGCTCCGGCCAGCCGCTGCCCTACCAGATCCGCGGCATGGCGCGTGACGGCATCCGCACCATCATCAACCTGCGCGGCCCGCGGGACTGCGGTTCCTACCGCCGCCAGGTCGAGGCCTGCCGCCGCTACGGCATCACCCTGGTCGACGTCACCACCAAGTCGCGCGACGCGCCGAAGGTCAGCGTGCTGCACCAGATCAAGCGGGCGCTGGACGCGGCGGAGTATCCGATCCTGGTACATTGCAAGTCCGGCTCCGACCGCGCCGGGCTGGTGGCGGCGCTGATCCTGATGACGCGGGAGAATATCCCGCCGGCCGAGGCGCTGAAGCAGTTGCACTGGCGCTACCTGCACTTCAAGAAGTCGCCGACCGGCCTGCTGGACCGCTTCATCGAGGCCTATGACGAGGCCAATGCGCGCGAGCCGATCGCCTTCTGGGACTGGGTCGACACCGCCTATGACCGCAAGAAGGTGAAGGCCTCCTTCACCCCCAGCGGCCTCGCCACCATGATCGTGGACCGGGTGCTGGGACGCGAGTGAGCCGGCGGCTTTACCGCGGATCGCATCCGGTCTAAATTCAGACCTTATTCGGACCGATCCGGAGAGTGTCGCCATGAAGCTGTCCGACCGCGTGAAGCCGATCAGCTACCTGAAGGCCCATGCCCCGGAGGTCATCCAGGGGCTGAGGGAGGGACAGGAGCCGTTCATCATCACCGTCAACGGCGAGGCCAAGGCGGTTCTGCAGGACATCGACAGCTACGAGCAGACCCAGGAGACGCTGGCGCTGCTGAAGATTCTGGCGCTGGGCGAGGCCGAGATCGAGGCTGGCGAGGGGCTGCCCGTCGACGAAGCCTTCGCCGAGATCCGGGCCAACCTCAAGATCTGATCCGCGATGGCGCTCAAGGTCATCCTGTCACCTGCCGCAAGGCGGGACGTCGAGGAGATCTGGCGTTTCATTGCGGAGCAGGACTCCGTCGAGAATGCCGACAAGGTGCTGGAAGCCTTCCAGGATGCCATTAAAGGGCTCGAAAATTTGCCGCAGCGAGGCAACATCCCGAAGGAGTTAAGGGCGTTCGGCAATACCGGGTACCGCGAAATACATCAAAACCCATACCGCATCATCTATCGGATCGGCGTGGCGACCGTGAACATCCATGGCGTTTTCGATGGGCGCCGGAACATGCAGATTCTGCTGCAGCGCCGACTGCTTAAATTGCCCCGACCCAAATGAAAAGGGCGCAGCCTCGGCCGCGCCCTTTTCCGTTTCGTCCCTAAACCCGGTTCTTCTTACGCGTAGTGCTGGCCGAAGCGGTTGGCCAGGAAGTCGGACAGGTTCGCCTGCTCCTGCCGCACGAAGCCCTGCTGCGGCAGCTTGCCGGAGCGGTGCAGGTCGACCATGGCGCAGATGCCCGCGGCAGTCGTGACCTGAATCGCGCTCCACAGCTGGCCGCCGATCTCCTTGGCATAGACCTTCTTGGCGTAGGTCTCCTGCATCAGCCGGCCGTCCTTCCTGCCCCAGGCGGTGACGAAGATCAGGACCACGTCCTGCTTGGTCATCGGGATCGAGGCCTCGAGCACGTCCTTCAGGATGTCGCGGCGCTGCCCCAGCTGAAGCTCGTTGACCAGCAACTTGACGATGTCGCGATGGCCCGGATAGCGCACGGTCTTGTAGTTCAGGAACTTGACCTTGCCGTCCAGCGTCTCGCACAGCGTGCCGAGGCCGCCCGAGGTGTTGAACGCCTCGTAGTCAATGCCGTCGAGCGAGATGTGCTCCATGCCCTCGAGCGGCAGCACCTCGCGCAGCTCGCCCTCATGGATCGCCTCGCAGGGGTTGCAGTACTCGTTGATCAGCCCGTCGGTCGACCAGGTCAGGTTGTACTTCAGCGCGTTCGACGGATAGACCGGCAGGGCGCCGACGCGCATATGCAGGGTGTGCAACTCGTCGAAGCGCTTGGCCAGGTCGTAGCCGACGATCGAGATGAAGCCTGGCGCCAAGCCGCATTGCGGGGTGAAGGCGGACTTCGCGCCCTCGGCCAGGGCCTTGACCCGGCGGGTGCTCTCGACGTCCTCGGTCAGGTCGAAATAATGGGCGCCGCGGTCCTTCGCCGCCTCGGCGATCAGCGGCGTCAGGTGGAACGGCGCGGCCGAGATCACCACGTCGTGACCGGACACCGCGTCGCGCAGCGCCTGCAGGTCGTCGAAGCGCAGCTGGCGCTTGGCAACGCTGCCCTCCAGCCGGTCGAGCATGCCCTGGTCCTGGTCGCCGACGGTGAGGTCGTAGTCGCCGGTGGCGGTCAGCAGGGCGGTGATGCAGGTGCCGATCTTGCCCCCGCCGAGCAGCAGAACCTTGGTCATGACGCCGTCTCCTTCAGACGAACGCCCCGGAGCCGGCGGCACCGGGGCGGTTCGGATGCAGCGTCTCTACACCCGCCGGAAAGCCGCAGAAAGCCTTGTGTTCTGGCGTTCCGGAAGGTGCGCGGCGGGGCTCGGCGACCTTCGAGTCGCCGGTCGATGGCGGGTAGCGAGCAAGATAATTAGCCGAGCGGAATTCGGCTATCAGTGGTAACTGCACACTGATTCTTGGTGGAACCGCCGCGCCGCTTCCAGCCAACCCACTTCACGTCATGGCGAGCCCCGAAGGGGCGTGGGCGTCCCTCTACCCCACCACCTCCGGCCGCAGCCGGACGACGCCGCGCAGCACCTCGCCGGGCTGCAGCACCGCCATGCCGGTGTCGGTGCGGCCGGCCTCGGCGAGGTTGAAGGCGTCGGTCGCGTTGCTCACCGGCTCGACGCAGACATACGGGTCGTCCGGCGAGTAGCAGACCATGAAGTCTAAGGGCGCGTCGGCCTCCATCACCAGCCGGGCGCGATGCTCCGGCCACTCGATCACCGCCCGGCGGTCCCAGCCGGTGAAGTTGTTGTCCATCCGCACCGTGTCCGGCCGGACGCCGCGCCGGAAATCCTTCTCCGGCGGCGGCTCGACCAGCTCCAGCGGCATCACCTCGGCATCGTTGAGCCACATCCGCTCGATCCCGGCGGTCACCGTAGTCTCGGGCGTGCGCGGGAAGTAGAAATGCTGGCCCAGCCCCGCCGGCATCGGCTCGCGGCCGGTGTTCTCGATCGACAGGACGAGGTCGAAGCCGGCCGGGGTCAGCTCGAATTCCTGCCGCGCCCGGTAGGGAAACGGCCAGGCATCGGCGGCGTAGTCGTCGACCAGCACGCAGCGCGTCGCCGACCGCTCCAGCACCGTCCAGGGCCGCTGCCAGCCATGGCCGTGCAGCTGATGCCGTTCGGGCGTGTTGAGCGGCAGCACCACCTCCCGCCCCCAGAAGCTGAAGCGGCCCTCGCGGATCCGGTTGGAGAATGGGGTGAGCGGGAAGTTGGCGAGGCCGAGCGGGCTGCCCGCCGCCAGGGCTACCGGGGTGGCAGGACGCAGCCAGTCATGCCGGTCCAGGCCCGCACTGCTCCACCAGGCGGCGATGCCGCCGCCGATCGCAGGGACGATGTCGACCCCGCTGTCGCCCACACGCAGTTGCACCGTCTCGACCGTCATTCCATCCTCCCGCGCGGCTGCCCTTGTCAGCAATCTTCGGCAATGCTTGACGCCGATCCGCCAAGGGCTCAATACTCCATTTGTATGATGAATAACAAGGAGTGCGGTCGGCAAGCCAGATCGCACCGTTGAGGAAAGGCCGTGGTCGAGAAGAGCGGAGAGAATGTCGTTCGTGTGGACGGCATGCGGATGGCCCGTGGCAGGACTGCCCGGCCCAACCCCGACCTGCGTATCGACCGGAACGTGATCGTCGGACCGACGGGATATGGCGGAGCCGGGACGCTGCGGCACCCGAGCGGCTTCGGCGGCGTCTGACCGGCAGCAGGAAAGGGGAGCAGATGTCCGGCCCGGAGAGACCCATCGGCGAGAGACCGATCGCGCTGGCCGCTGCATCGGCCCATCCGGATGCGACGATGGCCGGGACCCCGGTGCTGCGGCGCGGCCGGCGCCCGGCGGACGGCACCACCGACCAGCCGCAGGGCAGCAGCAAGACCTTCTCGCGCCGTTCGCTGCACGGCCAGATCGCCTACGACATCGGCACCCGGATCGTCCGTGGCGACATCCAGCCCGGCACGGTGCTGCCGAACGAATCCGACCTGTCGACCCAGTTCTCGGTCAGCCGCACCGCGCTGCGCGAGGCGATCAAGGTGCTGGCCGCCAAGGGGCTGGTCGAATCCCGCCCCAAGACCGGCACGCGGGTGCGGCCGCGCGGCGAATGGAACATGCTGGACCCGGACCTGCTGGCCTGGCAGTTCGCGACCCAGCCGATGGAGCAGCTGGCCAAGGACCTGTTCGAGATCCGCCAGATCATCGAGCCGGCGGCGGCGGCGATGGCGGCGGAGCGCGCGGATGAGGACCAGCGTAGGGCGATCAGCGGCGCCTTCGCCGATATGGAGGCGGCGCCCGACGGTGACGCCTCGGTCGAGCCCGATTTGCGCTTCCACCAGTCGATCCTGGCGGCGTCGAACAACGAGTTCCTGCAGCCGCTCGGCGCCCTGATCGAGACCGCGATGGCGTCGAGCTTCCGCATCACCAACAACGCGCCCGGAGCGCTGCAGGTATCGCTGCCGCTCCACCGCGCGGTCCGCGACGCCATCCTGGCGCAGGAGCCGGAGACGGCACGCCAGTCGATGCGGATCCTGCTGGAGGACGCGGCGAAGGACATGCGCCGCGCCCTGCCAAACATCAAACCGAAATCCTGACCACAGCCTAGCCAACAAGGATTCCTCGCAATGGCTGACGACGCCGGCAGCAACAACAACAAGAAACGTTACCGCTCCTCCCATTGGTTCGGCACCCATGACAAGGACGGCTTCCTGCACCGCAGCTGGATGCGCAACCAGGGCCTGCCGGACCATGTCTTCGACGGCCGGCCGGTGATCGGCATCTGCAACACCTTCTCCGAGCTGACTCCCTGCAACGCCCATTTCCGCAAGCTGGCGGAGCATGTGAAGCGCGGCGTGTGGGAGATGGGCGGCTTCCCGGTGGAGTTCCCGGTGTTCTCGACCGGCGAGACCAATCTGCGGCCGACCGCGATGCTGTACCGCAACCTGGCGGCGATGGATGTCGAGGAGGCGATCCGCGCCAACCCGATCGACGGCGTCGTGCTGATGACCGGCTGCGACAAGACCACGCCGTCGCTGCTGATGGGCGCCGCCAGCTGCGACGTGCCGGCCATCGTCGTCTCCGGCGGCCCGATGCTGAACGGCCGCTACCAGGACCGCACCATCGGCTCGGGCACCGCGGTCTGGCAGTTCGATGCCGACGTCAAGGCCGGGGTGATGAGCCTGCAGCAGTTCATGGAGGCCGAGGCCGCGCAGTCCCGCTCCGCCGGGCATTGCATGACCATGGGCACGGCCAGCACCATGAACTCGATGGCCGAGGCGCTGGGCACCAGCCTGACCGGCTGCGCCGCGATCCCGGCGGTCGACGCCCGCCGCTACGTCATCGCCCACATGACCGGCCGGCGCATCGTCGAGATGGTGCATGAGGATCTGCGCATCTCGAAGATCCTGACCCGCGAGAACTTCCTGAACGCGGTGCGCGTCAACGGCGCCATCGGCGGGTCGACCAACGCCGTGATCCATCTGCTGGCCCTGGCGGGCCGCGTCGGCGTCGACTTCACCTTGAAGGACTGGGACGAGTTCGGCCGCGACGTGCCGACCCTGGTCGACCTGATGCCGTCCGGCCGCTTCCTGATGGAGGATCTCTACTATGCCGGCGGCATCCCGGCGGTGACCCGGGCGCTGGGCGAGAACGGCATGCTGTTCAAGGACGCTCCGACCGTCACCGGCCAGTCGATGTGGGAGAACGTCAAGGCGGCCGCCAACTGGAACCCGGAGGTGATCCGCCCCTGGGACAACGCGCTGGTGAAGCAGGGCGGCATCGTGGTGCTGAAGGGCAACCTGGCGCCGGACGGCGCCGTGCTGAAGCCCTCCGCCGCCACGCCGGAGCTGATGCAGCACCGCGGCCGCGCCGTGGTGTTCGAGAGCATCGAGCACTACAAGGCCCGCATCGACGACCCGGATCTCGACATCGACGAGACCTGCATCATGGTGCTGAAGAACTGCGGCCCGAAGGGTTATCCGGGCATGGCCGAGGTCGGTAACATGGCGCTGCCGCAGAAGGTGCTGAAGAAGGGCGTGCGCGACATGGTCCGCATCTCCGACGCCCGGATGAGCGGCACCGCCTATGGCACGGTGGTGCTGCACACGGCACCGGAGGCGGCGGCCGGCGGCCCGCTGGCCCTGGTGCAGGACGGCGACATGATCGAGCTGGACGTCGCCGGCCGGCGGCTGCATCTCGACGTGCCCGAGGCGGAGCTGGCGGAACGGCGCAAGCGCTGGTCGCCGCCGGAGCCGACGATGAAGGGCGGCTATCAGGAGCTGTATGTCCGGCACGTCATGCAGGCCGACAAGGGCGCCGACCTGGACTTCCTGGTCGGCAGCCGCGGCCATGCCGTGCCTCGCGACAGCCATTGACCACGATCCGGGCCCGTCCCGGCCGGGGCGGGCCTTTTTCTCTCCAGGCAGACATCATGACCGAATACGCGATCTACCCGTCGCTGCGCGACAAGCCGGTCTTCGTGACCGGCGGCGGCAGCGGCATCGGCGAAAGCATCGTCGAGCATCTGTGCCGGCAGAAGGCGCGGGTGTTCTTCGTCGACATCAATGAGGCGGCGTCGACCGCGCTGGTCGACCGGCTGAAGGCCGAGGGCCTGGCGGTGCCGCAGTTCCGCCACTGCGATCTGCGCGACATCGCCGACCTGCGCGCCGCGGTGGCCGAGGCGCAAAAGGCGATCGGGCCGATCCGCATCCTGATCAACAACGCGGCGCACGACCAGCGCCACGCGCCGGAGACGGTCGAGCCCGACTATTGGGACGAGCGCATGGCGGTGAACCTGCGCCACCAGTTCTTCGCCGCCCAGGCGGTGCAGCCGGGGATGCGCGACGCCGGCGGCGGCTCGATCATCAATTTCGGCTCGGTCTCCTGGCGGCTGCGCCAGGGCGGCATGCCGGCCTATACCTCGGCCAAGGCGGGGGTGGAGGGGCTGACCCGTGGCTTGGCGCGCGACTGGGGCCCGCAGCACATCCGGGTCAACACCGTGATGCCGGGCTGGGTCATCACCCAGCGCCAGAAGGACCTGTGGCTGACGCCGGAGGCGGATGAGGAGCGCCGGAAGGGGCAGTGCATCCCCGACCAGGTGCTGCCCGTGCATCTGGCGCAGATGACCCTGTGGCTGGCGGCGGACGACAGTGCCATGTGCACCGGCCAGACTTTCGTTGTGGACGCCGGCTGGGCGTCGGGACTGTGAGGCGGAAATGAATCTGATCCAACTGCGCACCAAGGCCGGCGACCGGCGCGTCGGCATCGTCTCGGGCGGTGACACGCTGAAGCTGCTGTCCGCCTTCGACACCACCTATGACTTGGCCCAGGCCGCGATCGCGTCGGGCAAGACCATCGCCGAGCTGGCCGCGGCCGATGACGGCGCCGGCACCGACTCCTACGATGCGGTGATCGCCGAGGCCCGCCTGCTGGCGCCGCTGGACCATCCCGATCCGGCGCATTGCATCGTCACCGGCACTGGCCTGACCCATCTCGGCAGCGCCGACGCCCGCGACCAGATGCACAAGAACCTCGGCGAGGCCGAGAAGCTGACCGACAGCATGAAGATGTTCCGGGACGGCCTCACCGGCGGCAAGCCGGCCGGGGGCGAGACGGGCGGCCAGCCGGGCGTGCAGCCGGAGTGGTTCTACAAGGGCGACGGCTCGATCGTCGTCGCCGGCGAGCAGCCCTTGACGATGCCGTCCTTCGCGCTGGATGGCGGCGAGGAGCCGGAGATCACCGGCTGCTACCTGATCGGGCCGGACGGCACGCCCTGGCGCGTCGGCTTCGCCATCGGCAACGAGTTCTCCGACCACATCACCGAGCGGCAGAACTACCTGCTGCTGGCGCATTCCAAGCTGCGCCAATGCTCGGTCGGGCCGGAGCTGCTGGTCGGCCCCCTGCCGGAGGATGTGCGCGGCACCAGCCGCATCACCCGCGGCGGCAAGACGATCTGGGAGAAGCCGTTCCTGAGCGGCGAGGCCAATATGAGCCACTGGATCGCCAATCTGGAGCACCACCACTTCAAATACGCGCTGTTCCGCCGGCCGGGCGACGTGCATCTGCACTTCTTCGGCACCGCGACGCTGAGCGTCACCGACGGCATCAAGCCGGAGCCGGGCGACCGCTTCGAGATCGAAGCCAAGGCTTTCGGCCGCGCCTTGCGCAACCCCCTCGCGCGCGCGGCGGAGGAGACGGTGACGGTGCGGGCGCTGTAGGCTCGGGCAGGGCACAAGCCCACCCTTCCTGTCATGCCCGGGCTTGACCCGGGCATCCAGGGGCCACGGAGAGCCGCCCTGGCCGCCCCTGGATCCTCGGGTCAAGCCCGAGGATGACAGATGGGAAGAATGGACAAACTCCGCCTCCAGGCGGAACACGGGGAAACGCGGATGAACAGGATCGATCTCGACGGCAAGCTGGCCGTGGTCACCGGCGGGGCGCAGGGCATCGGCCGGGCGGTCGCCGAGCGCTTCATCGCCTCGGGCGCCCAGGTGGTGCTGTGGGACCGCGACCAGGCGCTGGTCGAGGCGACGGCCAAGGCGATCGGTGCCACGGGCGTCGCCATCGACGTCACCGATGCCGCGGCGGTCGCCGCGGCGGTGGAGGCCCAGGGCCGGATCGACATCCTGATCAACAACGCCGGCATCGCCGGGCCGTCGGTGAAGACCTGGGATTATCCGATCGACATCTGGCGCCAGGTGATCGAGCTGGACCTGAACGCAGTCTATTACTGCTGCCGGGCGGTGGTGCCGGGCATGATCGCCCGCAACTACGGCCGCATCGTCAACGTGTCCTCGATCGCCGGCAAGGAGGGCAACCCCAACGCCAGCGCCTATTCCGCCGCCAAGTCGGGCGTGATCGCCCTGACCAAGTCGCTGGGCAAGGAACTGGCGGGCCACGACATCGCGGTCAACTGCATCACCCCGGCGACGGCGAAGACCCGGATCCTGGAGCAGATCAGCCAGGAGCATATCGACTACATGCTGTCGCGCATCCCGCGCGCCCGGTTCCTGAAGGTCGAGGAGGCGGCGTCGATGGTGGCCTGGCTGTGCTCGGCCGAGAACAGCTTCACCACCGGCTCCGTCTTCGACCTGTCTGGCGGCCGCGCAACTTACTGAACCGATGGCCGACGCCGACCTCTTGGCGGCGCTGCGCCGGATGGGGTTGGCCGGGCCGGACGAGACGCCGCGCTTCACCGCGCTGACCGGCGGCGTCTCCTCCGACATCTTCCGAGTCGATCTCGCCACGGGCCCGATCTGCGTCAAACGGGCTTTGGCCAAGCTGCGGGTGGCCGCCGATTGGCGGGCGCCGGTGGCGCGCAACCTGTACGAGGCGCGCTGGATGCGGGTCGCGGCCGGCATCGTGCCGCAGGCGGTGCCGCGGCTGCTGGGCCAGGACGAGGCGGCCGGGGCGCTGGCCATGGCCTATCTGGCGCCGGAGGACCATCCGGTGTGGAAGGCCGAGCTGCGGGACGGCCGGGCCGATCCGGCCTTCGCCGCCGAGGTCGGGCGGCGCCTCGCCGCCATCCATGCCGCCACGGCGGCGGATCCGGCCCTGGCCGCCGAGTTCCCGACCGACGCCATCTTCTATGACATCCGCCTCGAGCCCTATCTGGTGGCGACCGCGGCCGCCCATCCGGACTGCGCCCCGGCGCTGCACGCGCTGGTCGAGACCACGCGGACGACGAAGCGGGCCCTGGTGCATGGCGATGTCAGCCCGAAGAACATCCTGGTCGGGCCGGACGGGCCGGTGGTCCTGGATGCCGAATGCGCCTGGTGGGGCGACCCCGCCTTCGACCTGGCCTTCTGCCTGAACCACCTGCTGCTGAAGGGGCTGTGGCGGCCGGACTCGGCGCCGGATTTCCTGGCCTGCTTCGATGCCTTGGCCGCGGCCTATCTCGCCGGGGTGGACTGGGAGCCGGCCGCCGCCTTCGAATCCCGCGCCGCCCGGCTGCTGCCCGGCCTGTTCCTGGCCCGGGTCGACGGCAAGTCGCCGGCCGAGTACCTGGCCGATGTGGCGCAGAGGGACCGCGTGCGCCGCGTGGCCCGGATGCTGCTGCTGGACCCGCCGGCACGATTGGCCGAGATTCGGATCGCCTGGACTGAGGAGCTGAGCGCATGACCCGCACCACCATCGCCGGGATCCGTGGCCGGCGCGTCTGGGACAGTCGCGGGCGGCCGACGGTCGAGGCCGAGATCCGGCTGGAGGGCGGCGCCTGGGGCCGAGCCATCGCCCCGGCCGGCGCCTCCACCGGCTCCGGCGAGGCACGGGACAAGCGCGACGGCGGCGCGGCCTTCGGCGGCCATGACGTGCAGGGCGCGGTCGCCGCGGTCAATGGCGAGATCGCGCAGGCGCTGGCGGGGTTCGACGCCGCCGACCAGGCCGGGCTGGACCGGGTGCTGATCGAGCTCGACGGCACGCCGGACAAGGGTCGATTGGGCGGCAACGCCACCATTGCCGTGTCGATGGCGGCCGCCCATGCCGCCGCGGCTGCCGCCGGCCTGCCGCTGTGGCGCCATCTGGGCGGCGACGGCGCCACGCTGCTGCCCCTGCCCGAGATCCAGATCTTCGGCGGCGGGGCCCATGCCGGGCGGCGGCTGGACGTGCAGGACTTCCTGGTGGTCTGCCCCGGCGCCGGCAGCTTCGCCGAGGCGCTGGACTGGACCGCCGAGGTCTATCGCGCCGCCGGGTCGCTGATGGCCGAAGCCGGCAAGCTGTACGGCGTCGCCGACGAGGGCGGCTTCTGGCCGGACTTCACGGACGCATCGCAAGCACTCGACATGCTGCTCCGCGCCATCGAGCGTGCCGGCCGCCGGCCCGGCGAGGAGGTGGCGATCGCGCTCGACATCGCCGCCTCGGAGTTCGGCCGCAACGGCCGCTACCGCTTCGAGGGGCGGGATCTCGACACCGGCGAGATGGTCGAACTGGTTGCCGGCTGGACCCGGCGCTGGCCGATCGTCTCGGTCGAGGACCCGGTAGCAGAGGACGACGCCGCCGGTTTCCGCGCCATCACCGCCGCGATCGGCGACCGGGTGCAGGTGGTCGGCGACGACTTCCTGGTCACCGACGCGGCGCGGGTGCGCGACGCCGCGATTGCCAAGGCCTGCACCACCGTGCTGATCAAGCCGAACCAGCGCGGCACGCTGACCGAGACCAGGGCGGCGTGGGAGGCGGCGAAGACGGCAGGCCTCGGCGGCATCGTCTCCGCCCGCTCGGGCGAGAGCGAGGACACCACCATTGTCGACCTCGCGGTCGGCTGGGGCGTCGGCCAGCTGAAGGTCGGGTCCTTCGCCCGGTCGGAGCGAATGGCGAAGTGGAATGCGGCCTTGAGGATCGAGGAGGGATTGGGCGGCCGCGCCATCTTCGCCGGCCGAAGCGTCTTGCGCGGGTGACGGGTCTGGAGTGTTCTGCCCGTCCCGCAACCGGATGAGTCCATGAGCGTCGCTTCGCTGCTCGCCCAGATCGATCTCCGCATCCTCGGCCTGGCCATCCTGCTGGTGGCGCTGCTGACGCTGCTCGTGGCCGTGTTCCGCCGGCCGAGGCTGGACCTCGCGCCCTTGAGCGGCGCCGTCGATGGGCTGCGCACCGACCTCGCCCGGGTGGAGCATGAGCTGCAGACGGCGGAGCGGCGCAGCGAGGCCTCGGCCGAGGCGCGGGACAGCCGGCAGCGGCAGGAGATCGCATCGTCGCTGCGCCACACCGGCGAGACCCTGGTCGGCGCCATGAAGGCGATCGGCGAGACCCAGCAGACCCGGCTCGACACCGTCGCCGCCCGGCTGCAGGCCCTGTCCGACTCGATGGCGCAGAGCCAGAACCGGCTGCGCGAGACCATGGACCTGAACCTGCAGTCGCTGCGCAAGGAGAACGAGGCGAAGCTGGAGCAGATGCGCGCCACGGTCGACGAGAAGCTGCAGGCGACCTTGGAAGCGCGGCTGCAGACCCAGTTCCAGACCGTCAGCGAGCGGCTGGAGCGGGTGCATCGGGGCCTGGGCGAGATGCAGGTGCTGGCCGGCGGCGTCGGCGACCTGAAGAAGATGCTGTCCGGGGTGAAGACCCGCGGCACCTTCGGCGAGGAGCAGCTGGATGCCCTGCTGGAGCAGGTGCTGACCGAGGACCAGCTGGTGCGCAACGCCCGGCCGCGGCCGGACAGCGCCGAGACGGTGGAATTCGCCATCCGCCTGCCCGAGGGCGTGCTGCTGCCGGTCGACAGCAAGTTCCCGCAGGAGGATTACGAGCGGCTGATCCTGGCGGTCGAGGCCGGCGACGCCCTGGCGGTCGACGCCGCCGGCCGGCAATTGGAGCGGCGGATCCGGGACGAGGCGAAGAAGATCGCCACGAAATACATCTGCCCGCCGACCACGACCGATTTCGCCGTGCTGTTCGTGCCGACCGAGGGGCTGTTCGCCGAGATCCTGCGTCGGCCGGGCCTGCGCGAATCGATCCGCGAGCAGCACCGTGTCACCATCCTGGGGCCGACCACCCTGGGCGCCTTCCTGTCCAGCCTGCGCATGGGCTTCCGCACCCTGGCGATCCGGGAGAAATCGGCCGAGATCTGGCAGGTGCTGGGCGCGGTGAAGACCGAGTTCCGCACCTATGGCGAGCTGATGACCAAGGTCGAGAAGAAGCTGCAGGAGGGCCAGAACGTGATCCACCAGATCGGCATCCGCAGCCGCGCCATCCACCGCAAGCTGCGCGAGGTGGAGGAGTTGCCGATGGACAAGGCCGCGCCGATCCTGGAGCTCGATGCTCCCGACGCCGAGATGCCGCCCGTCCTTTCCGACAGTCCGGCGGAAGAAGAGACGCGATAGCCCTGTTGCATCGGAAGGCCGCCGGCCCTATCCAGTCATCATTCATCCGACAATAGGTCGAGAAGAGGAAACCAGATGAGCGTCCACGCCAACTACATCGCCGGCTCATGGGTCGAAGGCCCGGACGCGGCGAAGAACGTGAACCCGTCGGACCTGTCGGACGTGGTCGGCGAGTACAGCCGCGCCGACCGCGCCCAGGCGGAGCAGGCGATCGCCGCGGCCCGTGCGGCCTTCCCGAAATGGTCGATGACCACGCTGCAGGAGCGGCACGACCTGCTCGACAAGATCGGCAACACCATCCTGGCGCGGAAGGAGGAGCTGGGCCGCCTGCTGTCGCGCGAGGAGGGCAAGACCCTGCCCGAGGGCATCGGCGAGGCTGCCCGCGCCGGCCAGATCTTCAAGTTCTTCGCCGGCGAGGTGCTGCGCATTCAGGGCGAGAAGCTGGCCTCGGTCCGCCCCGGCATCGATGTCGAGATCACGCGTGAGCCGATCGGCGTCATCGGCCTGATCACGCCCTGGAACTTCCCGATCGCGATCCCGGCCTGGAAGATCGCGCCGGCCCTGGCCTACGGCAATTGCGTCGTGTTCAAGCCGGCCGACCTGGTGCCGGGCAGCGCCTGGGCCCTGTCGCAGATCATCGTCGATTCGGGCGTTCCTTCCGGCGTGTTCAACCTGGTGATGGGCCGCGGCTCGGTGGTCGGCGAGGCCTTCGTCGCCAGCAAGGATATCGACGCCATCACCTTCACCGGCTCGGTCGGCACCGGCCGCAGCATCGCCCTGCGCTGCGCCGAGCTGGGCAAGAAGGTGCAGCTCGAGATGGGCGGCAAGAACCCGATGGTCATCCTCGACGACGCGGATCTGAACACCGCCGTCGGGGCCGCCACCAACAGCGCCTTCTTCTCCACCGGCCAGCGCTGCACCGCCTCGTCGCGCCTGATCGTGACCGAGGGCATCCATGACCGCTTCGTCGCGGCGATGACCGAGAAGCTGAAGGCGCTGAAGGTCGACAACGCGCTGAAGCAGGGCACCGAGATGGGCCCGGTGGTGGACCAGAGCCAGCTGGACCAGGACCTGTCCTACATCGACATCGGCGTCAAGGAAGGTGCCAAGCTGGCGTTCGGCGGCGAGCGGCTGAACCGCGAGACCGAGGGCTTCTACCTGTCCCCGGCGCTATTCACCGAGACCACCAGCGACATGCGGATCAACCGCGAGGAGATCTTCGGGCCGGTCGCCTCGGTGATCCGGGTCAAGGATTACGAGCAGGCGCTGGCCACGGCGAACGACACCGAGTTCGGCCTGTCCGCCGGCATCGCCACCTCGAGCCTGAAGTACGCCAGCCACTTCAAGCGGGCCAGCCAGGCCGGCATGGTGATGGTGAACCTGCCGACCGCGGGTGTGGACTATCACGTGCCGTTCGGCGGCCGGAAGGGCTCCAGCTACGGCCCGCGCGAACAAGGCCGCTACGCCGCGGAGTTCTACACCGTGGTCAAGACCGCCTACACCTTCCCGGGCTGATCTCGTCCGGAGACGGAGTTCAGGAGGGCCCGGCCGGCGACGGCCGGGCCCTTTCTGTATGAGGTGACGCTTGCGGAACTAAGCATTTCATCCTCCCCCTCCCCTTGCGGGGGGTCGAAGCCTATGACCGGCTCGGACTCTGGCGATCCGGTCCCGATGGCGAAACCCGCCCTTTGCGCACACGCGCAGACCCCTCCCCTGCCCCCTCCCGCAAGGGGAGGGGGAGAATAGAGAGCAAGACCCGCCTTAAGCCCCGCCTGCCACCGCGTGCCAGTCCAGGCCGAAGCGGGCGAGGTATTTGCGCAGGCGGTCGGCATCGTTGGCGCTCGTCTTCTGGGCCCGCGACGCGGCGAACAGGGTGCGGCCGGCGGCGCTGAGCGAGCTGCTGGTCCGGCACACCCCGACCACGGCGGCCAGCTGGGCGCGGTCGAACAGGTCGATCTGCGCCAGCCGCTCCGGCCCCAGCAGCCCGGCCAGCAGCGCCTCGCCACCGTCCTCGCCGCCGCCGCGCGACCAGGTGCGCTTCAGTCGCTCGATTTCCTCCTCCACCACCGCCTCGTTGATCCGGCCGGAGGGGGCGAAGGTGGCCATCCGTGTGATCGAGGCGCCGAGGTCGCGGAAATTCGCGCTCCACACCGCCTCGGGCGCGGTGGCGAAGGCCAGGTAGCGGTCGCGCGCCTCGCGGTTGAAGGTGATCTGCACCCCTTCCCGCTCGGCATGGCGACGCAGCTCGAACTCCAGGTTCGGGGCGATGTCCTCGCGCCGGTCGCGCAGCCCCGGCAAAGTGAAGGTCCACAGGTTCAGCCGGGCCAGCAGGTCTTCGCGGAACCGGCCGCGGGCGACGTCGACCGAGAGGTCGCGGTTGGTGCCGGCGATCAGCTGGAAGTCGCTGGCCACCTCCCTGTCCGCGCCGACCGGGGGGAACCGCTTCTCCTCCACCGCGCGCAGGATCATCGCCTGCTCGTCAGGCCCCAGCTCGCCGATCTCGTCGAGGAACAGGATGCCGCCATCGGCCGAGCGCAGCAGCCCCGCGCGGTCCTGCAGCGCCCCGGTGAAGGCGCCCTTCACATGGCCGAACAGGGCCGACATGGCGCCGTCGCCGCGCAGCGTGGCGCAGTTGACCTCGACGAACGGTCCCTCGACCTGGTGCCGCGCCTTCTTCAAATCGTAGATCCGGCGCGCCAGCTGCGACTTGCCGGCCCCGGTCGGGCCGATCAGCAGCAGCGGCGCCTTCGACCGGACCGCCACCTGCTCGATCTGGTCGATCATGCGGTTGAAGGCGGCGTTGCGGGTGGCGATGCCGGATTTCAGGAACGACGCCGCCTCCACCCGCTCCGCCTCGAAGCGGGTGGCGATGCGGTCGTAGCGCGACAGGTCGAGGTCGATGACATCGTAGCCGCCGGGATGCCCTGCCTCCCACCGCTTCGGCGGGGTCAGCTGCAGCAAGCGGGCCGGCAGATAATGCGCCTCGGCCAGCAGGAACCAGCAGATCTGGATGACATGCGTGCCGGTCGTGATGTTGACCAGGTACTCCTCGTCCTCGGTGTCGAAGTCGTAGGCCCGGGCGAAATCCAGCATCGCCGCGAACACCTCCTGGAAGTCCCAGGCGTTGCGCAGGTTCATCAGGTTGAAGCGGACCACCGTGTCCGGCGACACCGCCTGGATGTCGCCGGCGACGCGCTTGGCCAGCGCGGCGGAGTGGGTGTCGTGGATCAGCTCTAGCCGGTCGACCAGCATGTCCTCGTGCTGGCACAGCGCCACGGTCGGCCGCCACCGCTCCCACCGGCTGTCCAGCTTGCCGGCATCCATGGTGGTGCCGATGAAGCCGATGACCACGCGACGCTTCGGCATGATCTTACCCCTACCCCATCATCGAGAACCCCTTTCGTCATGGCGAGGAGCGCAGCGACGTGGCCATCCAGAGGGCGGTGACGCTGGATGGCCACGCCCCTTCGGGGCTCGCCATGATGGGTTACTTCGGGGCCGCCGTTACTATCCCATAAGATAAACATCGATCTTATGGGATCGATTTTCTCTATCATGACCGACCGGCCGAAGTGTGTAAATCGCAGCCGGAAAAATTTTTATCTCTATATTATCAGTAGGTTAGCAGAAATCAGCCGATCGGCCATCCGGAGTTGGCACGCGCTTCGCTTATGGAGTGGTGCAACCGAAGGATGACGATCATGGCAAACAAGTCCGTGTTTGCTTCGCTGATGGGAAGGCTGCTTCCGCGCAGCGACGCCGTGAACCACGAAGGGGCCCAGGCCTATGCCCTGACGCCGCGCCACGCCCTGGCGCAGCTGGCGGCGACCGGGACGCTCCATCGGACGTTCTACGCCGATGCGCGGGAGCAGCTGGACCAGGTGCTCGCCCTCGCCCGCGAGGTCGAGCCCGGATTCATCGCCCGCACCGCGGTTTACGCCCGGGAGCGGGGGCACATGAAGGACATGCCGGCCCTGCTGGTCGCCCTTCTGTCGACCCTGCCGTCGCCCGACGTCACGCCGGCCTTCCGGCGCGTCGTCGACAACGGCCCGATGCTGCGCAGCTTCGTGCAGATCATGCGGTCGGGCGCCGTCGGGAGGAAGTCGCTCGGCACCCGGCCGAAGCGGCTGGTGCAGGAGTGGCTGGAGCAGGCCTCGGACCTCGAGATCATGCGGGCGGCGGTGGGGCAGGCCCCCTCGCTGGCCGATGTGATCAGGATGGTGCACCCGAAGCCGGCGACTCCGTCGCGCCAGGCGCTGTATGGCTGGCTGATCGGCCGGCCCCATGACGCCGCGGCGTTGCCGGAGGTCGTGCGAGCCTTCGAGGCCTTCAAGCGCGACCCGTCGGCGCCGGTGCCGGACGTGCCCTTCCAGATGCTGACGGCGCTGCCGCTGACGCGGGAGCACTGGGCGGCGATCGGGGAGAAGGCCGGCTGGCACATGTTGCGGATGAACCTGAACACCTTCGCGCGCCACGGCGTGTTCGAGGTGGACGGGTTCGCCGAGCGGGTGGCGGCAAGGCTGCGCGACCCGGAGGCGATCCGGCGCGCCCGGGTGTTCCCGTACCAGCTGATGGCGGCCTACGCCATGACTGGCACGGGAGTGCCCACGGTCGTCCGCGAGGCGCTGCAGGACGCGATGGAAGTCGCGGTCGGCAACGTCCCGACGCTGGCCGGCCGGGTGGTCGTCTGCCCCGACGTGTCGGGGTCGATGAGCTCCCCGGTCACCGGCCACCGGGCCGGCGGGACGACGTCGGTGCGTTGCATCGACGTCGCCGCGCTGGTGGCGGCGGCGGTGCTGCGGGCCAACCGGTCGGCCCGAGTCATGCCGTTCGAGCGGGATGTGGTCGAGATCGACCTCAACCCGCGCGATGCGGTGATGACCAATGCGCGGAAGCTGGCCGCCATCGGTGGTGGCGGCACCAACTGCTCGGCCCCGGTCGAGCGGCTGGTGGCGGAGCGCGCTTCGGTCGACCTCGTCGTCTTCGTCTCGGACAACCAGTCCTGGGTCGATGCGGCGAAGCACCCGCACCAGGGCACCGGGCTGATGCAGGCCTGGGCGAAGCTGAAGGAGAGGAACCCTGAGGCCAGGCTGGTCTGCATCGACATCCAGCCCTATGCCACGACGCAGGCGCAGGAGCGGGCGGACATCCTCAACGTTGGGGGCTTCTCCGACGCGGTGTTCGACGCGATCGCCGCCTTCGCCGCGGACGGGTCGGGCGCGGACCGCTGGGTCGACGAGATCGAGCGGATCGTGCTCTGACGGCTCGGGGCCGGGGGTCCGGGAAACCGGACGCCCGGTCCCGGCCGGGAGGAATGCGGTCGGAACTCCATCATAACCTCGAAGGTGGGCCGGGCAACCGGCCGCACGCGGGGAGCCGCCTCGGCGGCGTTGTCCCGGCCACCCCTCGTCCTCCCGGTTGGAAGCCATGGCGAATGCCGTGCGGGAGTCCATCCTCCAAAGATGGGCGCGGCGTGTGGAGACACGCCTTCGGCCGCAGCGCCGGAAGCCCGCTCTCGCACACCTTCGTCGCCATAGCCGAAGGATCGATCCGGCCGGACGCCGACCCGGCGAATGCCGTGGAGAGTACAGTCGCACCGACCAACATCGTACCAACGGTGCGGGTCTCTCTCCCGATCTTCGTCGTCGGGCGGGCGGCCGGTCGGTGGGGAACGGCCGGACGCCGGGGGGAATGCCGTCGGGACTACGTTGAAAACCTGCCGTCACACGCAGGCGCCGCTTCGGCGGCGGCTGTCCCGGCATCCCTCGTCCCCCCAGCCGACCCGTGTCTTCGTGACGAATGCCGGCGGAACTCCATGCAGGCGGGTTCGACTCCCGCCGGGTCCGGTTTCCATCACCGGCCCCGTCGCTCAGCGGCCGAGCAATGGTTTCGCCACCCTTGTCGTCACACTTCTCGCGCGGCGAATGCCTGCGCGAGTCCATTGGTCAGAGCGCCTGCCGCAAGGCAGGAGGTGGCGGTTCGAATCCGCCCGGGCCGCGAGGTCCGGTAGCTCACGAACACTCTCGCAAAACCTTGTCGCCGCACCCGCGCAACCTTTGAAAGGACCATAGATCGCAGCGAATGCCGGCCGGGATTCCATCAGGCAGCGGCGCAAGCCGTGAGGTTCGAGTCCTCGCCCGCATCGCGGTTCGCCGCGGCGCGGGAGATCCCGCCACCCCTTGTTGCTGCACCCGAACGCATGGCGAATGCCGATGGAACTCCATGGACTGTCACTCCCCTGGTCGCGGGTTCGAATCCCGCCGGGTCCTTTCCCTCATGGGCCGGGCCCGTAGCTCAGCGGTAGAGCAGGACCCGCCCGGACTTCGGTCCGGACGGGCAAGCGTTTCATCACCCTTGTCGCCATGCGGCCTTCTGGACTTAAGGATACGCATCATGGACCGGACCTACGACCTTCTCACCGAAAGCTTCGCCCCGGCGCGCGACACGCGCGCCAAGCCGGTCAAGATGTGGACCCGCGGCGTGCCCGTGGACGACGGCTCGCGCCAGCAGCTGCTGAACACCGCGACCCTGCCCTTCATCCACAAGCATGTCGCGGCGATGCCGGACGTGCATTACGGCAAGGGCGCGACCATCGGATCGGTGATCCCGACCCGTGGCGCGATCATCCCGGCGGCGGTCGGCGTCGACATCGGCTGCGGCATGTGCGCGGTGCGCACGACCCTGACCAGCCACCAGCTGCCGGACAGCCTGTCCGGGCTGCGCTCGGCGCTCGAGGCGGTGATCCCGGTCGGGATGGCCGATCACGGGCAGGACGTGCCGCGCGCTTCGGAGAACGCCTGGTACTCGGGCTTCAAGCAGCGCTACGACGTGCTGCAGCAGAAGTACCCGGCGATCTCCACCCGGCATTCGCCGGCGCGGCAGATCGGCACGCTGGGCGGCGGCAACCACTTCATTGAGGTCTGCCTGGACCAGGACGACCGCGTGTGGGTGATGCTGCATTCCGGCTCGCGCGGCGTCGGCAACCGCATCGGCAGCTTCTTCATCGCCGCGGCGCGCCGCGAGATGGAGCGGCAGTTCATCCACCTGCCGGACCGGGACCTGGCCTACCTGGCCGAGGGCTCGGAGATGTTCGTCGACTACATGGACGCGGTCGGCTGGGCGCAGGACTACGCCCGCGCCAACCGGGACGTGATGCTGAAGCAGGCGCTGGCGGCGATGGCCGCCGCCTTCACCGATTTCGGCGTCACCGACGAGGCGATCAACTGTCACCACAACTACATGGAGCGGGAGCATCACTTCAGCGAGAACGTCTGGGTCACCCGCAAGGGCGCGGTGCGTGCCCGCGAGGGCGACCTGGGCATCATCCCGGGATCGATGGGGGCGCGGTCCTTCATCGTCCGCGGCAAGGGCAACCCCGACAGCTTCTGCTCGTGCTCCCACGGGGCCGGGCGGGTGATGTCGCGGACCGAGGCCAAGCGGCGGTTCACGGTCGCCGACCATGCCGCCGCCACCGCGGGGATCGAGTGCCGGAAGGACGAGGGTGTCATCGACGAGACGCCCAAGGCCTACAAGGACATCGACGCCGTGATGGCCGCCCAGTCGGATCTGGTCGAGGTCGTGCACACGCTGCGCCAGATCGTCTGTGTGAAGGGGTAGAGACGCCACGGGCAGCGGTCCGGGCAGCCGGACCGCTGCCCGCCGTTGCTCGTGGTCTCAACAAGAAACGAAAGAACCGACCATGACCACGATCGACGGATCCCAGGGCGAGGGCGGGGGCCAGATCTTGCGCTCGGCCCTGACCCTGTCCTTGGCCACCGGAATCCCGTTCCGGATCGAGAAGATCCGGGCGGGGCGCGCCAAGCCGGGCCTGCTGCGCCAGCACCTGACCGCCGTGAAGGCGGCCGCCGCGATCGGCCGGGCCGCGGTGACGGGAGCCGAGTTGGGCTCGACCGCGCTCGGCTTCGCGCCGGGGCCGGTCATGCCCGGCGATTATGAGTTCGCCATCGGCTCGGCCGGGTCGACGCTGCTGGTGCTGCAGACCGTGCTGCTGCCGCTGGCGCTGGCGGACGCCCCGTCGCGGCTGCGGCTGCAGGGCGGCACCCATGCCATGGCCGCGCCGAGCTTCGACTTCGTCGAGCGCGCCTTCCTGCCACTGCTGCACCGCATGGGCTTCCACGCCCGGGCGGCGCTGCACCGGCACGGCTTCTACCCGGCGGGCGGCGGCGTCATCGAGGTCGAGGTCATGCCGCGCGGCCGGCCGGCACCACTGATGCTGGATCGGCGCGGCACCCTGCTGTCGCGCCGGGTGGAGGCGGTTGTCACCCACCTGCCGCTGCATGTCGCGACGCGGGAGATCGCAACCGTCGCCAAGACCCTATGCTGGCCGGAGGAGGCGGTCGTCCCCGGCCGCGCCGTGGCTGCGGGCGGGCCGGGCAACTGCCTGACCGTGACGGTGGCGCATGAGCACGTGACCGAGGTCTTCACCGGCCACGGCCAGCCCGGCGTGCCGGCGGAGGCGATCGCCGCCGCGACGGCGAAGGCGGTGCGGCTGTATCTCGCCAGCCACGCCCCGGTCGGCCCGCATCTGGCGGACCAGCTGCTGCTGCCCATGGCGCTGGGCGCCGGCGGCCGGTTCCTGACGGTCGAGCCGACGCCGCACACCCTGACCAACATCGCGGTCATCGAGGCCTTCCTGGGCTCGCGGATCGCGGTCACCCGCCGCACCGGCGACAGCGTGCTGGTCACGGTGGACGGACGAACGCAGAAGGAGGCGGCATGAACGCCGCGCAGACCCTGACGCCGAGGACGCTGGCCCCGTTCCTGCTGAACGTGGCCAGCGTCCTGCCGGTCTTCATCTGGGGGCCGCCGGGGATCGGCAAATCGGCCCTGGTCCAGGCCTTCGCCGAGTCCGTCGGCCTGCCCTGCGTGTCGCCGCTCGGCTCGCAGCTGGCGCCGGAGGACATCATCGGCGTGCCGCAGATCGTCGACGGCAAGTCCCGCTTCTGCCCGCCGACCATGATCGCGCGGGACGAGCCCTACTGCCTGTTCCTGGATGAGCTGAACGCCTGCTCGCACGAGGTGCAGAAGGCATTCTACTCGCTGATCCTGGACCGGCGGGTGGGCGAGTTCCACCTGCCCGAGGGCACCATCGTGATCGGTGCCGGCAACCGGACGGAGGATGCGGCGATCACCCGGCCGCTGTCATCCGCTTTGGTCAATCGCCTGGTCCATGTCCAGCTGCGCGCCTCGGCCCGCGACTGGCTGGACTGGGCCGGCGGCGCCGGGGTGCACGAGCTGGTCGTGTCCTATGTGACGCAGCGGTCCGACCATCTCTGGTCCAGGCCGCCGAAGCATGAGGAGCCGTTCTCGACCCCGCGCGCCTGGGACATGCTGTCCCGCGCCCTGCACGCCTACGGCCCGGGCATCACGCTGGAGGAGGTCAAGGTGCTGGCCGGCGGCCTGCTGACCCCGGCGCATGCCCAGCAGTTCACCGCCTTCGCCAAGCTGCGCGAGCGGGCGCACGACCTGTCGGCGATCCTGAAGGGCGACCGCGGCTGGCCGGAGAAGCCGGAGGAGCGGGACATCCTGTACTTCCTGGTGCAGCAGCTGCGCGACCGGCTGATCAAGGAGCTGCCGGAGGATGAGGGCGCCGCCGGGCGCGAGGCGCGGCAGCTGGCCAACCGGTCGAAGGAGCTGATCGTGACCCTGGCCCGGATCTCCACCGAGCTGGCGCAGCTGGTGGTGACCGAGACCGAGAGCGGCGCCGCCCTGCCGGCCTGGTACACCATCGAACTGGCGCGCGCCCTGCCGCGGCTGGCGGCACAGCGGGCGGGCTGACGGATGGCCAAGGTCCGGGAACCGCCGAAGGAGTACTGGCGCGCCATCGCCGCAGGCTGCGCCCTCCTGGGCGACCATCCGTTGTTCGCCTGGCTGATCGACGGGTCGGAATGGCGGCCGGCGCGGCCCTCCCGGCCCTTCCCGCCCGAGGGCTTCGCCCGGCTGGCGTTGACGCGCCACCGTCCCAGCGGCAAGCCGCTGCTGACGATCGAGGCCAATGTCTGGCGTCGCGCCGACCCGGCGGAATGGGCCCATGTCCTGGCCCAGGCGCTGCTGCACGAGCATCTGAACCATGTCGATCCGGCCCGCACCGACGAGGCCTGGCGGACGGCCTGCGGCCTGGCCGCGGCCGAGTTCCTGCGCCCGCTGGGCATCGGCCGCCGCCCCGAGAGCCTGCCCTGGCCGGCGCAACCGCCGGGCCGCGACGTGGCGGAGCTGGCACGCTGGATGGCCGAGGACCCGGCCGCTCTGGCGGCGCAGCCGCGGCTGGGCCTCGCCGGCACGGGGGAGCCCGGCTGGATCATCGCCACCGACGCTCCGCCGCTGACGCCGGCGTTCCGGCGAGAGCATGAGGAGAGGCTGGCGGACGCCATCCGCCGCAGCGTCGCCGAGGCGATCGAGGCGGCCGGCACCGCCGCGCGCAGTCCGGCCGGGCCGAAGCGCAACCCGAATTCGCCGGCGGAGCGCGCCCGCGCCTGGTTCGTCGCCAGCTATCCGCTGCTGGCGGCGCTGGCGGCGACCTTCGAGATCGTCGAGGACGAGGCGCTGTGCCGGCAGCTGGACATCGCCGTCGCCGCCGTCGACACCGAGCTGCAGCGGATCTACCTGAATCCGAAATTTCCCTGGACCCACGACGGGCTGAAATTCGTCATGGCGCACGAGCTGCTGCATGTCGGGCTGCGCCACGAGCCGCGCCGCCAGGGCCGCGATCCCTATCTGTGGAACATCGCCTGCGACTATGTGATCAATGGCTGGCTGGTCGAGATGGGCGTCGGCGAGGTCCCGTTCGACACCCTGCTGCTGGACCCCGAGCTGGGCTTCGAGCGCGAGTCGGCGGAGGCGATCTACGATCGCATCACCCGCGATCTGCGCCTGATCCGGCGACTGAACAAGGCCCGCACCCTGCGCGGCCAGGGCAAGGTCGACATGCTGGGGAACCGGCCGCCGGCCTGGTGGACCGGGCCGGGCACCGACCTGGACGCCTTCTATCGCCGCGCCTTGGCCGAGGGGCTGGATCTGCATCTGGCCGGGATCGGGCGCGGCGAGCTGCCCGGCGAGCTGGTCGAGGAGATCCGGGCGATCCAGCACCCGCCGATCCCCTGGGACGTCCGGCTGGGCCAGTGGCTGGACGCGTTCTTCCCGCCGCTGGACAGCCGGCGCAGCTTCGCCCGCGCCAGCCGGCGGCAGGCGGCGACGCCCGACATTCCGCGGCCGGTCTGGCTGCGCCCGGAGGAGCGGCTGGCCACCCGCACCTTCGGCGCGGTGCTGGACACCTCCGGCTCGATGCCGCCGCGGCTGCTGGCCCGGGCGCTCGGGGCCATCGCCAGCTATGCCCTCACCCGCGAGGTGCCACTGGTGCGCGTGGTGCAATGCGACGCCGGCATCCACGACATGGGCTACGTGCCGCCGGAGGTGCTGCTGCAGCGGGTGGAGATCCGCGGCCGCGGCGGCACCGTGCTGCAGCCGGCCATCGCCCGGCTGGAGGGTGTCGGCGACTTCCCGCGCGAGGCGCCGATCCTGGTCATCACCGACGGCGCCTGCGACGTGCTGTCGATCCGCCGGGAGCACGCCTTCCTGATGCCGGAAGGCGCCCGCCTGCCCTTCCGCAGCGCCGCGCCGCAATTCCACTTCGAACGGCCGGAGTGAAGGCCGGTGCGCTTGACACCGGCCTTCCCGGCTTGCGAGCCTGGACGCGGAAGTGACACGGGGTGCCTGGAAACGGGCTGAGATCATACCCGTCGAACCTGATCTGGGTCATGCCAGCGAAGGGAGCCGTCACGCGATGCCCGCCATGGGCCCCGGATCCTCAGGATCGATCGCCGACCGCCCTCTCCGCCGGCAACGGAGGAGCGGAATGGCTGTTGCGGCACCGGAAACGAGGCAGCGCTTCGACCTGTCGGTCTATCTGGTCACCGACACGCGGCTGAGCGGGCCGCGCGGCGTCGCCGCCGTGGCCGCGGCGGCGGCCCGGGGTGGCGTCACCATCGTGCAGCTGCGCGACCCCGACGCGACCACCCGAGACCTGATCGCCGCGGCCGGGGCGCTGCAGGCGGCGCTGGCGCCGCATCGCGTGAAGCTGGTGATCAACGACCGGGTCGACGTGGCGCTGGCGGTCGGCGCCGATGGCGTCCATCTCGGCGACCGCGACATGCCGGCGGCGACGGCGCGGCGCCTGCTCGGCCCCGGCCGCATCGTCGGCGTCACCGTGCATGACGCGGCCGAGGCGCGGGCGGTAGACACCGAGATCGCCGACTACGCCGGCATCGGCCCGGTCTTCGCCACCACCACCAAGGCCGAAGCCCGGCCGGCGATCGGGGTCGACGGATTCCGGGCGCTGCGCCGGCTGGTGCCGCTGCCCGCGGTCGGCATCGGCGGCATCGATGCGGCACGGACCGCCGATGTGGTCGCGGCCGGAGCCGACGGCGTCGCCGTGGTCTCGGCGATCTGCGCCGCGCCTGATCCGGAAGCGGCGGCCCGGGCGATCTCGGCAGCGGTGGCGGAAGGGAGGGCGCGATGATCCCGAATGTCCTGACCATCGCCGGCACCGACCCTTCGGGCGGAGCCGGCATCCAGGCCGATCTGAAGACCTTCTCGGCCCTCGGCGCCTATGGCTGTTCGGTGATCACCGCGCTGGTCGCCCAGAACACCCGCGGGGTGCAGGCGGTGGAGCTGGTGCCGCCGGCCTTCGTCGCCCGGCAGATCGACTGTCTGCTGGCCGATATCCGGATCGACGCGGTCAAGATCGGCATGCTGGCCACCGGCGAGATCGTGCGCGTGGTGGCCGAGGCGCTGCGCCGGCATGGGCTGACCCGGGTGGTGGTCGACCCGGTGATGGTGGCGAAGAGCGGCGACCGGCTGCTCGACCCCGACGCCGTGGCGGCGCTGCGCGAGGAGTTGCTGCCGCTGGCCGCCTTGGTCACACCGAACCTGCCGGAGGCCGCCGACCTGCTGGGCCGCGCACCGGCGGGGCATCGGGACGAGATGCCGGAGATCGCCGCGGCGCTGCTGGCGCTCGGGCCCAAGGCCGTGCTGCTGAAAGGTGGCCATCTGGCGGAGGCGGAGAGCCCGGATCTGCTGCTGAGTGCGGCCGGGTCGCTGACCCTGGCGGCGCCGCGGATCGCCACCCGCAACACCCACGGCACCGGCTGCACCCTGTCCTCGGCCATCGCTGCGCTGCTGCCGCAGCGGCCCGACCTGAAGACGGCGGTGCGCGAGGCGAAGACCTACCTGACCGGGGCGCTGGCCGCAGCCGACCGCCTGTCCGTCGGCGGCGGCCACGGGCCGCTGCACCATTTCCACCGCTGGTGGGGGTAGCGGTCGGGGTTCCCTTTTTCTGTCAAGCCCGGCAATGACAGACAAGAAAGATCCAAGAAAAAAGCGGGCGCCGGAACCCCGAGCGCCCGCCTTCGCACTGGAGCGGTACGTCTCAGCCGACCTTATTCTTGTTGTAGACGTCGAAGGCGACGGCGGCGAGCAGGACCAGGCCCTTGATCACCATCTGCAGGTCGATGCCGAGGCCGAGGATCGACATGCCGTTGTTCATCACGCCCATGATGAAGGCGCCGATCACCACGCCGGTGATCTTGCCGACGCCGCCCGAGGCCGAGGCGCCGCCGATGAAGCAGGCGGCGATGGCGTCGAGCTCGTACTGGTTGCCGGCCTGCGGCGTCGCCGAGGTCAGGCGTGCCGTGGTGATCAGCCCGGCCAGCGCCGCCAGCACCCCCATGTTGACGAAGGTCAGGAACACCAGCTTCTCGGTGTTGATGCCGGACAGCTTGGCCGCCTTCTCGTTGCCGCCGACCGCGTAGATGCGGCGGCCGAGCGTGGTGCGGGTGGTGACGAAGGCATAGAGCACCACCAGCACGCCCATCAGGATCAGGATGTTGGGCAGGCCGTTATAGGTGGCCAGCAGGTAGCCGAGCCCGGCCAGCGCCACCAGCGTCGCCACGTTCTTGATGATGAAGAACAGCAGCGGCTCCTGCTCGACCCCGTGCTGGATCTCGTTGCGCCGCTTCTGGACGTTGAACCACACCAGGATCAGCGGCACGGCCAGGCTGATCAGCAGCGTGGTGATCCAGACCTTGCCGTTGCCGGTGAACAGCTCCGGCAGCGATCCGAACGGCTCGAAGATGAAGCCCGAGGACATCTTCTGGAATTCGACCGGCACCGGCCCGGCGCGCTCGCCGTTCAGCACCATGATGCAGAGGCCGCGGAAGGCCAGCATTCCCGCCAGGGTGACGATGAAGGACGGGATTTTGCGGTAGGCGATGAAATAGCCCTGGGCGGCCCCGATCACCGCCCCCAGCGCCAGGCAGGCGATGGCGGCAAGCCAGGGGTTGAGGCCCTGCCACACCATCAGCGCGCCGCCGACCGCGCCGACGAAGCCCGCCACCGACCCGACCGACAGGTCGATATGGCCGCTGACGATCACCAGCAGCATGCCGAAGGCCAGCACGATGACGTAGGCGTTCTGCTGGATCAGGTTGCTCAGGTTCAGCGGCGTGAACAGCCGGCCGTCGGTTGCAATCTGGAAGAAGATCATGATCGCGACCAGCGAGAGCAGCATCGCGTATTCGCGGATGTTGTTCTTCAGGAACTCGCCGATCCGGGTGTTCGCGCGCTCCTGCAGAGCGGTGATTTCGGTGGTCATTGCCTGGCCTCCCTAGGCCCAATCTCTCTCGAGCGCATGATCGCCCGCATGATGTTTTCCTGAGAGGCTTCCCTCGCCGGCATCTCGGCGCAGATCCGGCCCTCGTTCATGACGTAGATCCGGTCGCACATGCCCAGGAGCTCGGGCATTTCCGACGAGATCATGATGACGCCCTTCCCGGACGCCACCAGCTGGTTGATGATCGTGTAGATCTCGTATTTGGCGCCGACGTCGATGCCGCGGGTGGGCTCGTCGAGGATCAGCACCTCGGGCTCCGCGAACAGCCACTTGCTCAGCACCACCTTCTGCTGGTTGCCGCCGGACAGGTTGACCGTCTGCTGCTGCACGCCGGAGGAGCGGATGTTGAGCTTGCGCCGGTAGTCGAAGGCGACCTTGAGCTCGCGCATCTCGTCGATGATGCCGCTGCGGGCCACGCCGGGAAGATGGGCCAGCGGGATGTTGTGCTGGATCGAATCGCCCAGCACCAGGCCAAGCTGCTTGCGGTCCTCGGTGACATAGGCGAGGCCGGCGGCGATCGCCTTGGGCACGGTGCCGAGGTCGGCCGGCTTGCCCCGCATCGTGACGGTGCCGGTGATCTTCTGGCCGTAGGCCCGGCCGAACACGCTCATCGCGAACTCGGTCCGCCCCGCCCCCATCAGCCCGGCGATGCCCACCACCTCGCCGGCGCGGACATTGAGGTCGATGCCCTTGATCATCTGCCGCTCGGAATGCAGCGGGTGATAGACGCTCCAGCCCGTCACCGCGAGCAGGGTCTCGCCCAGCTTCGGCTCGCGCTCGGGATAGCGGTCGGTCAGGTCGCGCCCGACCATGCCCTTGATGATCCGGTCCTCGTTGACCTCGCCGCCCCGCGCATCCAGCGTCTCGATGGTCGACCCGTCGCGCAGGATGGTGATCGAATCCGCGACCTTGGTGATCTCGTTCAGCTTGTGCGAGATCAGGATCGAGGAGATGCCCTGGCGCTTGAACTCCAGCAGCAGCTCCAGGAGGGCGTCGCTGTCGCTCTCGTTCAGGCTGGCCGTCGGCTCGTCGAGGATCAGGAGCTTGACCTCCTTCGACAGGGCCTTGGCGATCTCGACCAGCTGCTGCTTGCCGACGCCGATATTGGTGACCAGCGTCGCCGGATTCTCCTTCAGCCCGACCTTGGTCAACAGCGCCCGGGCCCGGACCAGCGTCTCGTTCCAGTCGATGATGCCGCGGGACGCGACCTCGTTGCCGAGGAACAGGTTCTCGGCGATCGACAGGAGCGGCACCAGCGCCAGCTCCTGATGGATGATGATGATGCCGGCGTGTTCGCTGTCCGCGATCGAGCGGAAGTGCCGCTCCTTCCCCTCGAACCAGATCTCGCCTTCGTAGGAGCCATGCGGGTAGACGCCGGACAGGACCTTCATCAGCGTCGACTTGCCGGCGCCGTTCTCGCCGACCACCGCATGGATCTCGCCGCGCTTGACCGCGAGGTTGACGTTGCTGAGCGCCTTCACGCCCGGGAACGTCTTGGTGATCCCGCGCATCTCCAGGATCGTATCGACGGGGTTGCTCGTATCCACCACAGGGCTCCGCTCGCCACGGGCGCCGGCCTGCCGCGGAGACCGCGGCGGACGCAACGTCAGGGCCCCGTGCCCGGAGGCACGGGGCCCTGGGGGCACATCAGATTACTTCAGTTGGTCGGCGGTGTAGTAGCCGCTGTCGACCAGCACCTTCTGGACGTTGTCCTTGGTCACCGGCACCGGCACCAGCAGGTAGGACGGCACCACCTTGACCCCGTTGTTGTAGGTCTTGGTGTCGTTGACCTGCGGCTCCTTGCCGCCCATCACGGCGTCGATCATGTCGACGGTGACCTTGGCGAGGTCGCGGGTGTCCTTGAACACGGTCGAGTACTGCTCGCCGGCGAGGATCGACTTGACCGACGGAACCTCGGCGTCCTGGCCGGAGACGAAGGGCAGCGGCCGGTCGCCCGAGCCGTAGCCGACCGCCTTGAGCGAGGCGATGATGCCCATCGACAGCCCGTCATAGGGCGACAGCACGGCGTCGACCTTCTTGTCGCCGTAATAGGCCGACAGCAGGTTGTCCATGCGGGCCTGGGCGGTGGCGGCGTCCCAGCGCAGGATGCCGACCTTGTCCATGCCCATCTGGCCGCTCGGCACCACGATCTTCTTGCTGTCGATGTAGGGCTGCAGCACCGACATCGCGCCGTCGTAGAAGAAGAAGGCGTTGTTGTCGTCCGGCGAGCCGCCGAACAGCTCGACGTTGAACGGGCCCTTGCCGTCCTTCAGGCCGAGGGCGTCGACCAGCGAGCCGGCCTGCAGCACACCGACCTGGAAGTTGTCGAAGGTGGTGTAGTAGTCGACATTCGGCGTGTCGCGGATCAGGCGGTCATAGGCGATGACCTTGATCCCGGCGTCATGCGCCTGCTGCAGCACCGAGGACAGGGTGGTGCCGTCGATCGCGGCGATCACCAGCACCTTGGCGCCCTTGGTGACCATGTTCTCGATCTGCGACAGCTGGGTCGGGATGTCGTCGCCGGCATATTGCAGGTCGGCCTCGTAACCCTTGGCCTGCAGCGACTTGACCATGTTGTCGCCGTCGGCGATCCAGCGCGCCGAGGTCTTGGTCGGCATCGACACGCCGACGAGGCCCTTCTCGGCGGCCTGCGCCGACAGCGCGAAGGCGGACAGCCCCAGCGCCAGCGCCGTGATGGATGAGATCAGCTTCACCGTTTTCTCCCTCTGCTAAACTCTTCTGCGCCCCGGCCGGCCGTTCCGGCACGATCCCGGCGCATTGTTGCCGCATGACCGCCCATGATGCCGCAGCGGCTCCGGCTGTTCCAGCCGGCCTGTCCGCGGTCACGAACTCCCTGTGAATCCAGCGCCGGCGATCCCGCGGAACGCCGGACAGCCTGCCGCCGGAGACTCAAGCCCGACGTCTCGTCGATATGATGAAATCCATATGCTCCTCCCCGTGGAACGCGACTGCGACGCTCTGTGGCTGCTCGGTGGCCGGCCCTGCCGGTCCAATCCTCATACAATTTGGCGTAATCTCTCGCCGAGCCGCCGCGCTGTCAAGCGCCGCCGCGGAATCGAGGCGATCGTTCACTTTATGAGGCTTTCGAGCACGCGGCATTGCCTCTCCCGCTTGCGGGGAGAGGTCGGAGACGCGAAGCGGCTCCGGGCGAGAGCTCTTTGTCGAGGCCGGTGCCAGCCCTCACCCGCCAGCGCTACGCGCTGTCGACCTCTCCCGCCAGGCGGGAGAGCCAACGCAAAGGGCTTCTTACGGGAGAAGTGCGCGCCCTACTTCCTGGGCCGCAGGGTCGGGAACAGGATGACGTCGCGGATCGAGGCGGAGTTGGTGACCAGCATCACCAGCCGGTCGATGCCGACGCCCATGCCGCCGCTGGGCGGCAGGCCGTATTCCAGCGCGGTGACGTAGTCGCGGTCCATCATCTGGGCCTCGTCGTCGCCGGCGTCGCGGGCCGCGACCTGGGCGGCGAAGCGCTCGTACTGGTCCTGCGGGTCGCTGAGCTCGGAGAAGGCGTTGGCGATCTCCCAGCCATTGGCATAGGTCTCGAAGCGCTCGGTCAGGCGCGGGTCGCTGCGATGCGCCTTGGCCAGCGGCGAGATCTCCTTCGGCATGTCGGTGACATGGGTCGGCTGGATCAGCGTGTGCTCCACCGTCTCGCCGAACACCAGCTCCACCACCTGGCCCCAGTTCTCGCGGCCGCTGACCTTGAACTGCAGGCCGCGAGCCGCGTCCCGCGCGGCCTCGGCGCCCTCGATCTGCAGGAAGTCAACGCCGGTCGCCTCTTTCACCAGCTCGGTCATCGGGGCGCGGCGATACTGGCCGCCGAACTCGATCCGGTGCTCGCCGAAGGTCACGGTGGTGCCACCGGTCGCAGCCTTCGCCGCGGCGGCGAAGATGTCCTCGGCCAGCGCCATCATGTCGGTGTAGTCGGCATAGGCCTGGTACAGCTCGAGCATCGTGAACTCCGGATTGTGCCGGGTCGAGATGCCCTCGTTGCGGAAGTTGCGGTTGATCTCGAACACCCGCTCCGACACGCCGCCGACAATCAGACGCTTCAGGTACAGCTCCGGCGCGATGCGCAGGTACAGGTCCATGTCGAGCGTGTTATGATGCGTCACGAACGGCCGCGCCGAGGCGCCGCCCAGGATCGGGTGCAGCATCGGCGTCTCGACCTCGAGGAAGCCGCGCTCCTCCAGCAGCCGGCGGATGTCGCTGACGATCCGGCTGCGGGCGCGGAAGGTCTCGCGGCTCTCCTCGCTCATGATCAGGTCGAGATAGCGCTGGCGGTAGCGCGCCTCGACATCGGTCAGGCCATGATACTTCTCCGGCAACGGCAGCAGCGTCTTGGCCAGCAGGGTGACGTGCCGGACGTTGATGGTCAGCTCGCCGCGCTTGGTGCGGCGGATGAAGCCTTCGACGCCGATCAGGTCGCCGATGTCGAGCAGCCCGACAAGTTCCAGCGTCGCCGGGTCGGCATAGTCCTTGTGGCAGAACACCTGGATCTTGCCGCCGACGTCGTGCAGGTCGATGAACATGCCGCTGTTGCGGTAGGCCCGGATGCGGCCGGCGATGCGGACCACATCCTCCGGCTTCTCCGCCTCGGCCGGCAGCTCGGCATAGCGCGCCTGCAGCCCGGAGGCGTCCGCAGTCTTCTCGTAATGATAGGGGTAAGGGTCGATCCCCTTCGCCCGCAGCGCCCGCAGTTTCTCCAGCCGCGGCGTCTTCAGCGGGTTGTCGGCATCGTCGTGCGGGGCGCGGACGCTCTCGACGCTGTCGGACATGGCAGGGCACTCCAGGGGCAGGAAAAGACAAGGCGGACAAACGGCGGATCGCGTCCTCTACCCGCCGCACCCGGGGGGTGCAAGCCGGTTCCGCGCATGGCCCCCCTTCTTCTCGGGGCAGCGACCGTTTTCGATACCCGAATGTTTCACGACTGTTTATGAGAAATAGAGTCATACTTCAGTAATCGAAGCCGGCATCGCAACCGACCGGCGGCAATGGGCAGTGAGGGCGTCCGAGATGAGAGACAGTGTTTCCCGCATGGCGCTGGCGGCCACCGTCGCCGCCGGCCTGGCCGCCTGCACCGAGACCACGCCCTGGGCCTATCCGACCGAAGCCGGGACCACGGCCGAGCGCCCGACTGTGATCACGACCGAGCCCGCGCGTGTCGCCGTGGCGGCGCCGGCCTACACCGCGCCGCAGGTGATCTCGACCGCACCCGCCCGCGTCTCGCCGCCGCCGCCGACCGTGACCTATGCGCCGCCCCGCGCCGTTCCCGCCCCTGTGGTCATGGCCCCGCCGCCGCCCCCGGCGGTGGTGGCGCCGCGCGTGGTCGTCGCGGCTCCCCCGCGCGTGGTTCAGCAGGCGCCGGCCACGGTGATCGCAGCCCCCGCCACGACCACCGTCTATGTCCCGGCCCGGCCGATGCTGACCGAGAAGAGCGGCCTGATCGACTTCGTGCTGACCGACGGCGCCGGCCGGCCCGACGGTGTGATCCTGCAGGACAAGACCTTGATCCGCTTCTCTCCCGCCTTCGCCCTGGCGATGGACCCCGACCGCAGCCGCCTGGCCCCCGGCCGGCCGATCGTGGTGCGCGGCACCGTCTCCGGTGGTCGCCGGAACCCGGCGCTGGAGGCGGTCGAAATGGGCACCGACATCTATTCGATGGTGACGCTGGGCTACTGACGGACGCTCCATCCGGTGCAGGAATGCCGCCCATCGCGACGGACAGGCACGAATCGGCACATCGGGGTGTAGACAGTCTCTCTAGACCCGCCGAACGGACCGCAACCCGGATGACCCAGGACCAGATCGCGATCATCGGGCTGCTAGCCGCGGCTCTGGCCCTGTTCGTATGGAACCGCATCCGTTTCGACCTGGTGGCGGTCGGGGCGCTGCTGGCCGCCGTGCTGCTGGGGCTGGTCAAGGCCGACGAGGCCTTCTCGGGGTTCGGCAACCCCGCTGTCATCACCGTCGCCGCGGTGCTGGTGATCGGCCGGGCGCTGGCCCTGTCCGGCGCGGTCGACCGGATGGTCGCAGCGCTGGCCCGCGTGGCCGACGGCCGCTTCGCCCAGATGGTGGTGCTGTGCAGCTTCGGCGCCCTGATCTCGGCCTTCATGAACAATGTCGGGGCGCTGGCGCTGGTGCTGCCGGTGGCGATCCAGGCCGCGCGCAGCGCCGGCTATTCGCCGTCGGCGATCCTGATGCCGCTGTCCTTCGCCACGCTGCTGGGCGGCACCATCACCCTGATCGGCACGCCGCCGAACCTGCTGATCTCCGCCTTTCGCGAGAAGGCGGTGGGCGAGCCGTTCCACCTGTTCGACTTCGCCCCGGTCGGCCTGGCGCTGACCGCCGCCGGCCTGGCCTACATGCTGCTGATCGGCTGGCGGCTGATCCCGTCCAGCCGCCGTGGCCGCAGGGCGGAGGAGGAGAGCTTCGAGATCAGCCGCTACGCCACCGAGGTCGAGGTCACGCCGAAGTCGAAGATGGCCGGGCGCTCGGTGATGGCCTTCGAGGAGGCGCAGAAGGGTCGGATCGTCGTGCTCGGCATCGTCCGCGGCAAGCGCCGCGTCGCCGGGCTGATCCGGCTGGAGCATCTGGCGCCCGGCGACCTGCTGATGGTGCAGGCCGACACCCAGGCGCTGGAGCAGGCGCTGGGCGACGGCGACATCACCCTGGCGGCCGAGCATCCGCCGGAGGCCGGCGGCCTGCGCGACCTGGTCACCGCCGAGGCGGTGGTGCCGGCCAATGCCTGGATCCGCGGGTCCAGCCCGGCCGATCTCGACCTGCGCCGCCGCCATGGGGTCAACCTGCTGGCGGTGTCGCGGCACGGCCATCCGGTGAAGCGGCGGCTGCGCGACATCGCCATCGAGGCCGGCGACGTGCTGCTGCTGCAGGGCGATGCCGACACCCTGCCGGACACGCTGCAGGCGCTGGGCTGCCTGCCGCTGGCCCAGCGCCGCCTGACGCTGCGCAGCCGCAACCTGTGGCTGCCGCTGGCCCTGTTCGTCGCCGCCATCGCCGCCACCGCGACCGGCCATGTCCCTGCCACCATCGCCTTCGCCCTGGCGGTGATGGGCATGCTGGCGGCCCGCGCCATCCCGCTGCGCGACCTGTACACCGCGATCGACTGGCCGGTGATCGTACTGCTGGGCGCGATGATCCCGGTCGGCGGCGCGCTGGAGACCACGGGCACGGCGCAACTGCTGGCCGACGGCATCGCCGCTCTGGCCCAGGACCTGCCGCCGCATCTCGTCCTGGCCGTCGTGCTGGCCGCGACCATGGCCGTCACCCCGATGCTGAACAACGCCGCGACCGTGGTGATCATGGCGCCGATCGTGATCGGCATCGCCCAGCAGCTCGGCCTCAGCCCCGACCCGTTCCTGATCGCCGTGGCGATCGGCGCAAGCTGCGACTTCCTGACCCCGTTCGGCCACCAGAACAACACCCTGATCATGGGGCCGGGCGGCTATGAGGTGTCGGATTTCTGGCGCGTCGGCCTGCCGCTCGACGCCATCATCATCATCGTCTCGGTCCTGCTGATCCCGATCGTCTGGCCCTTCACCGCGTGACCCAGCCCCTCTCTCCTCTCCCGATCGACACGGCCCTGCCGCCCCTGCGCGCGGCTTTGGCCCAGCGCGGCCGCGCCGTGCTGCAGGCGCCACCCGGCGCCGGCAAGACCACGCGGGTGCCGCTGGCGCTGCTGGACGAGCCCTGGCTGAGTGGCGGCAGGATCATCATGCTGGAGCCGCGGCGGATCGCGGCCCGCGCCGCCGCCGGGCACATGGCCTCGCTGCTCGGCGAACGGGTCGGGGAGACCGTCGGCTACCGCATCCGCATGGACCGCCGGATCGGCCCGGACACCCGGATCGAGGTGGTGACCGAGGGCATCCTGACCCGGATGCTGCAGGACGACCCGGCGCTGGAGGGCGTCGGCGCCGTGATCTTCGACGAGTTCCACGAGCGCAGCCTGAACGCCGATCTCGGCCTGGCCCTGGCGCTGGAGACGGCCGTGCTGCGCGACGATTTGCGCCTGCTGGTGATGTCGGCGACGCTGGATGGCGGGCCGGTGGCGCGCCTGCTGGGCGATGCGCCGATCATCAGCTCCGAGGGCCGGGCTTACCCAGTGGCGACGCATCACCGCCCGCCCCGCCCCGGCGAGGCGGTCGAGGATGCGGTCGCCCGGGCGGTGCGCGACGCGCTGGCGGAGGAGACGGGCAGCCTGCTGGTGTTCCTGCCCGGCGCGCGCGAGATCCGGCGGGTGCAGGCGAAGTTGTCCGGCCTCGGCGACGGCGTGACGGTGGCGCCACTCTATGGCGACCTGCCGGCGGCGGCTCAGGACCAGGCGATCCGCCCGGCGCCGGCCGGGATGCGCAAGGTGGTGCTGGCCACCAACATCGCCGAGACCAGCCTGACCATCGAGGGCGTGCGGGTGGTGATCGACAGCGGCCTGGCCCGAGCGCCGCGCTTCGATCCGCGGACGGGCATGAGCCGGCTGGAGACGGTGACCATCGCCCGCGCCGCCGCCGACCAGCGCCGCGGCCGCGCCGGCCGGACCGAGCCGGGCGTGTGCTGGCGCCTGTGGGCCAAGGCCGGCGAGGGCGCCATGGCGCCGTTCGACCCGCCCGAGATCCTGGTCGCCGACCTGGCGCCGCTGGCGCTGGAGCTGGCGCTGTGGGGCGGCCGCGACCTCGCTTGGCTCGACCCGCCGCCGGCCGCCGCGCTGGCCCAGGCACGGGCACTCCTGGCCGAACTCGGCGCCATCGATCCGGACGGCCGCCCGACGGCCCATGGCAAGGCGATGGCCCGGCTGCCGCTGCATCCGCGCCTGGCCCATATGGTGCTGCGCGCCAAGGCCGAGGGCGTCGGCGGCACCGCGGCGGAGCTGGCGGCGATCCTGGAAGGCCGCCGCCCGTCATCGGAGGCCGATCTGCGCGCCTCGATCGAGATGCTGCATCGCGACCGCGGCGACCCGGCGGTCTCCCGGCTGCGCGAGGCGGCGCGCGATATCGCCCGGCGCTTCGGCCTCGGTCCCGGCGGTGGATCAGGGGATGCCGGGGCGCTGCTGGCCCTGGCCTATCCCGACCGCGTGGCCAAGCGCCGGCCGGGCGGGCGCGGCAGCTTCCTGCTGGCCAATGGCCGCGGCGCGGCGTTGCGGGACAGCGACCCGCTGGCCGGCGCGGACTATCTCGCCGTGGCCGAGACCGACGACACCGGGCGCGAAGCCCGCATCCTCGCGGCGGCGCCGCTGGACGAGGCGACGCTGGAGGCGGTGCTGGGCGACCGCATCGCCTGGGTCGAGACCGTCGCCTGGGATGCGGCGGAGCAGGCCGTCGCCGCCCGTCGTCAGCGCCGGCTTGGCGCGCTGGTCCTGGCCGATGCGGCGCTGCCGAACCCGAATCCCGCTTCCGTGGCCGCGGCGTTGCTGGAGGGGGTGCGGCGGCTCGGCCTCGACGCCCTGCCCTGGCGCGACGGCGCGGTGGCGCTGCGCCGGCGCACCGGCTTCGCCCGGGCGCTGGAGGGCGAAGCCTGGCCCGACTGGTCGGATGCCGCCCTGATCGAAACGCTGGAGGAGTGGCTGGGGCCGCATCTCGGCGGCATGCGGCGGCGCAGCGATCTCGACCGGCTGGACCTGGGACAGATTTTGTCCACAGCGCTGGGCTGGGAGCGGCAGCGCGCGCTGGATGCCCTGGCGCCCGCCACGATCCCGATTCCCAGCGGCCGGCGCGCCGCGATCGACTATGCCGACCCGGGCCAGCCGGTGCTGGCGGTCAAGCTGCAGGAGATGTTCGGCCAGGCCGACACGCCGCGCGTCGGCAACGGCCGGGTGCCGGTGGCGATCCACCTGCTGTCGCCGGCAGGACGGCCGCTGCAGGTGACCCGCGACCTCGCCGGCTTCTGGGCCGGCAGCTATGCCGAGGTGCGCAAGGACATGCGCGGCCGCTACCCGCGCCACCCCTGGCCGGACGATCCGCTGGCGGCCCCGGCCACCGCACGGGCCAAGCCGCGCGGCAGCTGAGGCCGCCGCGGCTAAGCTATATCCGTCCCATCAGGACCAGGATCAGCAGGACGACGACGATCACGCCGAGAATCCCGCTCGGGCCGTAGCCCCAGCCGCTGCTGTACGGCCAGGACGGAAAGGCGCCGATCAACAGGACGATCAGGATGATCAGCAGGATGGTTCCGATACCCATGACGGCACCTCGCCGTTGTTCGTGGTGATTCCCTCAATACGTGTTGGGAAATTTCAGTTCCTACCGGCTGGGCCAGTCAGTCGCGCTTCGACCGCATCGCCACTGCGCCGATCACCGCTGCCAGGGCCAGCCCGGCGGCAAAGCCGATGCCCATGCCCCACAGCCCGATGCTGCCGCTGCCAAGCAGATGGCCGGCCACGGCGCCGAGCAGCGCCAGGATAAAGGGCAGGAAGCAGCCGATCAGAACCATCGCGTCATCCTCGTCACCCCGCGTTCCTTAGAACCCAGTTGCGACCATTCGTCGAGCCCGGATCCCTTGCGCCGCCTGCCCGCCTCGGCCACAAGGACGGGACCTCCCGACACGACGGCGACCATGGCCACGCCACAGGCCGAAGACGCGATCCCCTCCCCGTCCCCGCGCGGCCTGCGTCGGCAGTTGCTGCGCCTGCATCTGTGGACCCGGCTGCGCAGCGCCGTGCGCGCCAACGAGGTCGCGCTGCCGCTGCTGGCGGTGGCGATCGGGGTGATCGTCGGCTTGGCCGTCGTCGCCCTGCGCTCGGCGCTGCAGCTCATGCACGAGCTGCTGTTCGCCCTGCCGAGTGGCCGGCGTCTGAGCGCCAGCATCGACACCAGCCCGCTGCTGACCGTGCTGGTGCCGGTGCTGGGCGGCCTGGCCTTCGGCGGGGTGATGTGGGCGATCAGCCGCTGGCGCCCCCGCCCGCCGGTCGACCCGATCGAGGCCAACGCGCTCTATGGCGGCCGGATGTCGCTGCGCGACGGCTTCGTCGTCGCCGGCGCCACGCTGATGTCCAGCGGCGTCGGCGCCTCGGTCGGCATGGAGGCCGGCTACACCCAGATCGGCGGCGGCTTCGCCTCGCGCATCGGCCAGATCTTCCGGCTGCGCCGGGCCGATCTGCGCACCATCGTCGGCTGCGGTGCCGCGGCCGCCATCGCCGCCGCCTTCGACGCGCCGCTGGCCGGCACCTTCTACGCCTTCGAGCTGATCATGGGCGCCTACACCGCGGCGACGCTGGCGCCGGTGGTGGCGGCGGCGCTGGCGGCCACGGCGGTCGAGCGGGTGCTGCTGAACGAAGGCCCGTTCCTGACGGTGACCTGGACCACCGGCCTGCATCCCGCCGACTACGCGATCTTCGTCGTGATCGGCCTGGCCTGCGCCGGGCTGGGCATCCTGATGATGCAGGGCGTCACCTGGACCGAGCGGGCGATGCGCCGGCTGGCCTTGCCGCAGATCCTGCGCCCCGCCGTGGGCGGGCTGATCGTCGGACTGATGGCGCTGCGCTTTCCGGAGGTGCTGAGCTCCGGCCACGGCGCACTCTATGCCGACCTGACCCTGGCGCCGCCTTTGACCGCGCTGGCCCTGCTGCTGGTCGCCAAGACCGCGGCGGCGGCGATCTCGCTCGGCGCCGGCTTCCGCGGCGGCCTGTTCTTCACCTCGCTGCTGACCGGTGCGCTGTTCGGCGGCATCCTGGCCCAGCTGACGGCGCTGGCCCTGCCCGGCCATCCGGTCGAGCATCTGGCCTATTCCCTGGTCGGCATGGCCTCGATGGCCGCCGCGGTGATCGGCGGGCCGCTGACCATGACCTTCCTGGCGCTGGAGCTGAGCGGCGACTTCTCCGTCACCATCGGCGTCATGGTCGGGGTGGTGGTCGCGGCCGCGGTCGTGCGGCACCTGTTCGGCTATTCCTTCGCCACCTGGCGCTTCCATCTGCGCGGCGAGGCGATCCGCGGCGCCCAGGATGTCGGCTGGATCCGCGACCTGACCGTCGCCCGGCTGATGCGCCGCGATGCCCGCAGCGTGCCGGAGACGACGACGGTGGCGGATTTCCGCCGGCAGTTCCCGGTCGGATCGACCCAGCGCGTCTTCGTCACCGATGCCGCCGGCCGCGCCGCCGGGGTGGTGCAGGTATCGGACGCGCACAACGCCGATCACGATGCCGAGGCGGAAACCACCGAGATCGGCGCGCTGCGCCACGCCGCCGCCTATATCCTGCTGCCCGGCCAGACGATCCGCACGGCGCTGGAGCTGTTCCAGGCGGCGGAGACCGAGACCCTGCCTGTGGTCAGCGACGCGCAGGAGCGGCGGATCATCGGCTATGTCAGCGAAGCCTACGCCCTGCGCCGCTACAGCGAGGAGCTGGAGCGCCGCCGGGCCGAGGATGTCGGCGAACGCTGGTTCCGGTCGACGGAGTGAGAGACCATTTGTAAACGCTACTGGTGCGGCCGTCTGACGGCGGTTTCTGCGCTTCCGGTGCTCACGGACCAACGTCCGCTGCGCTCCGGTTCTCGAAACCACCGCCAGCCGACTCACACCAGCGCATTTCCAAACGGTCTCTGAGCCCTCAGGGCAGTTCGTTCGCGGAGTGCGGATCGATCGAGTACGGAAACGTCTCTGCCAGGAAGCGCGGCTGCGACCGGACCCGGTCGATCCAGGCCACCACATGCGGGTACTCCGCCAGCGGCAGATCCGCCTCCTCCGCCCGGTGGACATAGGCGAACACCGCGATGTCGGCGACGCCGTAGGCCGGCCCGGCCATGTAGGGGCGCTGCGACAGCTCGCGGTCCAGGATCGCCAGCGTTTTCAGCGATCCCTTGCGCTTGGCCTCGACCAGCGCGGCCGGGCGGCGCGCGACCTTGCCGGTCATGACCCAATGCCGCAGCGTCGCGATGGTGGACTGGACATAGTCGCCCTCGAAGGACAGCCATTGCAGCACCTTGGCCCGGGCGAAGCGGTCGTCCGGCAGGTACGGCGTGCCCTCGGCCAGGAAGGCCAGGATGGCGTTGGACTCGGCGAGCACCCTTCCGTCGTCCAGCCTGATCGCCGGCACCGCGCCGGTCGGGTTGATCGCGAGATACTCCGGCCGCTGGCCTTCGCCCTCGAAGATGCTGATGATCTCGGTGCGGTAAGGCTGCTGAAGCTGCGACAGCAGCAGCCGGACCTTGTAGGCGTTCTGCGACGGCAGGTAGTCGTAGAGGGTGATCATGGACATCCTCGGGCGAGTGAGACTTGAAGAATTTCATCGCGCCGCGGCCCCGCCACCCCGCTTCTTGCTCCGAATTCGAGCGCAAGGGACGGGTCGGCCGCCGCGGCGCAGAGAGACAGGGTGACGGCATCGCATGACGGGAGCCGGAGCATGACGGCCGATCTGTTCGACAGCCTTCCGGGGCCGGGGCCGGACCAGGAGATCCTGGCCGAGGGCGCCGTGCTGCTGCGCGGCTTCGCCCGCGACAAAGCCGAGGCGCTGATTGCGGCGGTCAGGGCGGTGGAGGCCGACGCGCCGTTCCGCCACCTGGTCACGCCCGGCGGCTACCGCATGTCGGTGGCGATGACCAATTGCGGCAAGGTCGGCTGGGTCAGCGACCGCAGCGGCTACCGCTACGACACCGAAGACCCGATCGGCGGCCGGCCCTGGCCGCCGATGCCGCCGGTCTTCGCCGCGCTGGCCGACGCCGCCTCAATCAAGGCCGGCTTCGGCCCCTTCGCCCCCGACGCCTGCCTGATCAACCGCTACGAGCCCGGCTCGCGCCTGTCGCTGCACCAGGACCGGGACGAGCGCGACACCGGCGCGCCGATCGTCTCGGTCTCGCTGGGCCTGCCGGCGACCTTCCTGTTCGGCGGGCTGCAGCGCAGCGACCCGACCCGCCGGGTGCGGGTGGAGCATGGCGACGTCGCGGTCTGGGGCGGCCCGGCGCGGCTGGCCTTCCACGGCATCGCCACCCTGCCGGACGGCAGCCATGCGCTGCTCGGCCGCCAGCGGATAAACCTGACCTTTCGGAAGGCCCTGTGATGCCGCTATGAAGTCGGTGGGCTGAGCGGACACGAGACGGCGCGATGCTTCACGGCAAGGTCATTCTGGTCACCGGATCGTCCTCCGGCATCGGCCTGGCGATCGCCCGGACGGCGCAGGCCGAGGGCGCCACCGTGGTGCTGCACGGCATCGAGGCGGAGGCGCTGGCCCAGGCCGCGGTCGATCTGGGCGGCGTCGCCTCGGTGCTGGCCGACGTGACCGCACCGGATGCTGCAACGACCATCATCGACGCCGTCCTGCGCACCCATGGCCGGATCGACGGGCTGGTCAACAACGCCGCGTCCCTGGCCCGCACCACGCTGGAGCAGGCCGACGAGGCTGGCTTCGACGCCATCTTCGCCGTCAATGCCCGCGCGCCGCTGCTGCTGTGCCGCGAGGCGGTGCGCGCCTTCCGCGGCCAGGGCACCGGCGGCGCCATCGTCAATATCGGCTCGGTCAACGCCCTGTGCGGCCAGGACAACCTGCTGGTCTATTCGATGTCCAAGGCAGCGCTGATGACGATGACGCGCAATCTGGGCGATTCGCTCTCGGCCGAGCGCATCCGGGTCAACCAGCTGAATGTCGGCTGGACCCTGACCGAGACCGAGCGCGCGATCCAGCGCCGCGAGGGCCAGCCGGACGACTGGGCCGAGCACATCCCGCCGGCCTTCGCCCCCACGGGGCGCATCCTGCGGCCGGAGGAGGTGGCGCAGCATGCGGTGTTCTGGCTGTCCGACCGGTCGGCGCCGGTGACCGGCCAGGTGTACGAGGTCGAGCAGTATCCGCTGGTCGGCCGCAACAAGATCAACACGCGATGAGGGACGGGAGACGATGAAGGAGACCTGGCGCTGGTTCGGCCCGAACGACCCGGTGACGCTGGACCATGTCAAGCAGGCGGGGGCCAGCGGCATCGTCACCGCTTTGCATCACCGGCAGGACGGCAGCGTCTGGCCGGCCGAGGAGATCGCCGAGCGCCGCGCGGTGATCGAGGCCGCCGGCCTGGCCTGGTCGGTGGTCGAGAGCATCCCCCTGCCCGACGCGGTCAAGACCGGCGGTGCGGGCGCGGCCGAGGCCATCGCCACCTTCGCCCAGTCGCTGCGCAACGTCGCCGCGGCCGGGGTGACGACGGTCTGCTACAACTTCATGCCGGTGGTCGACTGGACCCGCACCAACCTGATGTGGCGGCTGCCCACCACCGGCTATGCCCTGCGCTTCGACGCGGTCGACATGGCCGCCTATGACGCCTTCATCCTGAAGCGGAAGGGGGCCGAGGCCGACCATCGGCCGGAGGTGCTGGCCCGCGCCCGCGACCGCGCCGCGGCGATGAGCGAGAGCGAGCAGGCCGAGCTGGAGAAGACCATCATCGCCGGCCTGCCGGGCGTGGCCGGCGCGGTCAACGACCGGGCCGGGTTCGAGCGCCGCCTGGCCGCCTATGCCGGCATCACCGCCGACGACTTCCGAGCGAACTACAAGGCCTTCCTGGCCGCCGTGGTGCCGGTGGCGGAGGAGGTGGGCGCCCGGCTGGCCGTGCACCCCGACGACCCGCCCTTCCCGCTGTTCGGCCTGCCGCGCATCGTCTCCACCCCCGCCGATGCCCGCGCCGTGCTGGCCATGGTCGACCGGCCGGCGAACGGGCTGACGCTGTGCGTCGGCTCCTATGGCTCGCGCGCCGACAACGACCTGGCGACGATGGCGCGGGAGTTCGCGCCGCGCATCCACTTCGCCCATCTGCGCAATGTCACGGTCGAGCCCGACGGCTCCTTCTTCGAGGATGAGCACCTGGAGGGCGGCGCCGACATGGTGGCCGTGATCGACGCGCTGCTGGCGGAGGAGCGGGCGCGCCAGGCTGCCGGCCGGGCGGATTGGGAGATCCCGATGCGGCCGGACCACGGCCATCTGCTGGCCGACGACGTGCACAAGAAGACCAACCCCGGCTATTCGCTGATCGGCCGGTTGAAGGGGCTGGCGGAGCTGCGCGGGGTGGCGCGGGCGATCGGCCAGCTGCGCGGCGCGGCATGACCGACACCGTCGATGCCGTGGTGGTCGGCGCCGGGGTGGTCGGCCTGGCCATCGCCCGGGCGCTTGCCCTGGCCGGGCAGGAGGTGATCATCCTGGAGGCGGCGGACGCCTTCGGCACCGAGACCTCGGCCCGCAACAGCGAGGTGATCCATGCCGGCATCTACTACCCGCAGGACAGCCTGAAGGCCCGGCACTGCGTCGCCGGCCGGCGGGCGCTGTACCGCTTCTGCGCCGAGCACGGCGTCACCGCCAAGCGCTGCGGCAAGCTGATCGTCGCCACCGACGAGCAGGAGGCCGCGACACTGGTCCGGATTGCCGCGGCGGCCCGGGTCAACGGCCTGACCGGCGAGGACGATTCGCTGCGGCCGCTGACCGCGGACGAGGCACATGCGCTGGAGCCGGAGATCGCCTGCACCGCGGCGCTGTTCTCACCCGCCACCGGCATCGTCGACAGCCACGGCTTCATGCTGGCGCTGCTGGGCGACGCCGAGGCCGGCGGTGCGATGATCGCGTATCACAGCCGGCTGGAATCAGCCGCGGTCACGCCCGAAGGGCTGCATCTGCAGGTCGCCACCGAGGATGGCGGCATGGAGCTGCTGGCCCGCCGGGTGGTGAACTCGGCCGGCCTGTCGGCCCCGGCGGTCGCCCGCCGCATCGCCGGCGTGCCGGAGGCTGCGGTGCCGCAGCCCTACCTGGCCAAGGGCAATTATTTCGGCCTGTCCGGCCGGCCGCCCTTCCGCCACCTGATCTATCCGGTGCCGGTGCCCGGCGGCCTGGGCACCCATGCCACGATCGACCTGGGCGGCCGGGTGCGCTTCGGCCCCGATGTCGAATGGGTCGAGGAGCTCGACTACCGCGTCGACCCGGCGCGGGCGGAGAGCTTCTACGCCGCCATCCGCCGCTACTGGCCGGCGCTGCCGGACGGGGCCTTGCAACCGGACTATTCCGGCATCCGCCCGAAGATCACCCCGCCCGGCGCCGCCGCCGCGGATTTCGTGATCCAGGGGCCGGAGGGGCATGGCGTGCCCGGTCTGGTCAACCTGTTCGGCATCGAGAGCCCGGGACTGACCTCGAGCCTGTCGATTGCCGACGAGGTGGTGGAGCGGTTGGGGCTGGGACGCGCGTAGCGGAGAGACCGTACCCCCTCACCCGAAATCGCTACGCGATTTCGACCTCTCCCCAAGGAGAGGTAAAGAGGGACCGCTCGTATTTCCCTCTCCTCGGGGAGAGGGAGGGGCCCGCCGCGTTGGCGGCGGGAGGGTGTGAGGGGAAGAGTCTACGCCGCTGCCCGCGCCGCCTTCTGGAACCGCGCCGGGGTGACGCCGTAGGCGCCCTTGAAGCGGCGGGTCAGATGGGCCTGGTCGGTGAAGCCGGTGGCCGCCGCCACCTGGGCCGGCGCCTCGCCCGCCGCCAGCATCCGCTTGGCCCGCTCCAGCCGGATCCAGCGCAGATAGGTCGCCGGCGCCGCGCCGTAGCGCCGGGTGAAGGCGCGGGACATGTGGAAGCGGCTCAACCCCGCGACGGCGGCGAGGTCGTCGGCGGTGACGTCGTCGTCGAGATGGGCGTGCAGATGGTCGCGCACCCGCGCCAGCGCCGCGTCGGCGGGTCGGGACAGGCTGGGTGCCTGGACCCCGACCTGGCGATGGGCCAGCCCGACCACCATCGCCGCCAGCGCCTCGGACCGCGCCAGCGTCGCCCCCGGCTCGGCGAAGGCGTCGACGGTGCGGGCGATCAGCGCCGCGAGGACCGGGTCCTCGGACAGGATGTCGGGGAAGGCCAGCGCCCAGGGCGGGCGGATGCCGGCATCGTCGAGCACGGCCGCGACCGTCTCCGGCGCGACATACAGCATCCGGTACAGGAAGCCCTCGGCGTTGGTGGCGTGGCCGTCATGGATCTCGGTCGGGTTGAAGGTGATGACCGACCCCGGCCGGGTGCGATGCGTGCCGCCGCGGCAGTGGAAGCTCTGCGACCCCGCCTCGGTCAGGCCGATGGCGTAGGTCTCGTGCGCGTGCCGCTCGTAGCAATGGGCGGTGAAATGGGCGCGGAACCGCTCGACGCCGAAGCGCCGGTCCAGCCCGACCGTGACCCATTCACCGTTGTCCATGGTGGCATCCTAGGCCCCGCGGGTGACCGCCGCCACAGCACGATCGTACAAGCCGGGGGTGCGCCCCCGCTCCTAGGGTCCTGCCGATCATCAGGAGGACATATGCGGTTCGACACCAAGATCGCCGTCGCCCTGCGCGAGGACCTGCCGGTGTGGCAGAAGCTGAACGTCACCGCCTTCACCGTCAGCGGCCTCGCCGCCACCCGGCCGGAGCTGGTCGGCGCACCCTATGAGGACGGGGCGGGCAACCTGTACCTGCCAATGTTCCGCCAGCCGGTGCTGGTCTTCGCCGGCACGGCCGAGGCGCTGAAGGCGGCGCATGCGAGGGCGCTGGCCCGCAACCTGCGGATCGCGATCTACACCGCCGAGCTGTTCGCCACCGGCCATGACGAGGCCAACCGCGCCGCGGTCAAGGCGGTGCCGGGCGAGGCGCTGGACCTGGTCGGCTTCGCCATGCATGAAGACCGCAAGGATGTCGACCGCGTGCTGAAGGGCCTGTCGCTGCACCCGTGACCTAGTCCTCCCCGGCCGCGTCCGGCGGCGTGCCGAGGCCGGCGACGCGGGCGTCGAGCTTGCGCAGCAGGCGGCGCAGCGCCTCGCGCTCGCCCGGCGCGAAGGCGGCCATCAGCTCGGATTCGATCTCCTGCGCCAGCGGCACGATGGCGTCGTAGACCCGGCGGCCGGCGGCGGTGAAGTCGAGCCGGATCAGCCGCTGGTCGGCCGGGTGGGTGCCGCGGCTGAGATGGCCGGCGGCGATCAGCCGGCTGACGGCCCGGCTGACCTTGGCCTTGTCCATCGCCGTGCGCTCGCAGATCTGATTCGAGGACAAGGGCGCATAGCGGCCGACCATCGCCATCACCCGCCATTCCGGGATGCTGAGCCCGAAGGCATCGGCATAGCGCCGGGCGAAGGTGCGGCTGACCCGGTTGCTGACCACCGACAGCTCATAGGGCAGGAACGCCTCGAGATCGAACTCCGCCCGCACCGCCTGGTCCCTCATCGCCGGCCTCCCCGCCCGCCTGACATTCGTTTCATATGAAACGAGATTGGTTTCCATTCAAGGCAGCCCGCCCGCCGCGTGGAAACGCACGGCCGACGGAATGTCCGACCATACGCAAGGACGCGGCGGCGGCAAGCCCGGCGCGAGGCGATGGCCGGACCGGGCGACCAAAGGACGAGGGAGGATTCCATGACGACCACGATCGCGGAGCGCGTGCGCCTGCTGTTCGCCAGCGCCGTCGGCACCATCATCGAGTGGTACGATTTCTTCATCTTCGGCTTCTGCGCCACGGTCGTCTTCAACACGGTCTTCTTCCCCGGCGAGGATCCGCTGACCGGCACGCTGCTGAGCCTGGGCACCTTCGCCGTCGGCTTCCTGGCGCGGCCGCTGGGCGGTATCCTGTTCGGGGCGCTGGGCGACCGGATCGGCCGCAAGAACGCGCTGGTGGTCAGCCTGCTGATGATGGGCACCGCCACCTTCGCCATGGGCCTGCTGCCGACCTATGCGGCGGCCGGGGTGCTGGCGCCGGTCCTGCTGGTGACGTTGCGGGTGCTGCAGGGCATCGCGGTCGGCGGCGAGGCCACCGGCGCCCTGCTGATCGTCGCCGAATCCATGCCGGGCCGGCGGCGCGGCTTCTGGACCAGCTTCCCGATGATCGGCGGCCCGGCCGCCAATGTCCTGGCCGCCGCCACCATCGGCGCCCTGACCGCGCATTACGGCGAGGCCGGCTTCGTCGAATGGGCCTGGCGCCTGCCCTTCCTGTTCTCGATCGTGCTGGTGCTGCTCGGGCTCTGGGTGCGGCGGCGGATCGAGGAATCGCCGGTCTTCGCCGAGCTGGCGGCGAAGCGCCGCGAGCTGCCGGCGGCACCGCTGGCCGAGGCCCTGCGCAGCCATTGGCGGCCGATGGGTCAGGTGTTCCTGGTGAAGGCAGCGGAGAACACGCTGTTCTACCTGTTCACCACCTTCTTCCTGGTGCTGGTGGTGCAATTCCTGGGCCTCGCCCGCGGCGTCGGGTCCGACGCGCTGTTCTGGGGCTCGATCCTGGAGGTCGCGGTGATCATGGCGGCCGCGTGGGTCTCGGACGTGATCGGCCGGCGGCCGGTGATGCTGCTGGGTCTGGTCGCCGGCATCGGCGCCGGCGCCCTGCTGTTCAGCCTGCCGGCCGGGACCGCGCCGGAGACGGTGCTGCGGGTGACGCTGCTGACCCTGACCTGCCACGGCATCATTGTCGGCAGCATGTCGGCCTGGTTCACTGAGCTGTTCCCGACCCGGGTGCGCTACACCGCCATGTCGGTCAGCTACCAGGTCGCCTCGGTGGTCGGCGGGTCGGTGGCGCCGCTGATCGGCACGGCGCTGCTGGGCTGGACCGGCACGCCGCAATCGGTCGCGATCTACGCCGCACTGATGGCGGTGCCCGGCATCCTGTGCGTGCTGCTGTCGCGCGAGACCCGCGGCACCGACCTGGCGGCGGTGGAGACGGCTCCGGAACAGTCGGCCGTTGCCGGCACCGTCCGGGCTCCCCGCTGATACGGCCGTCGCCTAAGGCTCTGTCCATTCGACCTCGAGAGCGTCAGAACCCTGGCACTTCACGAAGTAGGCCCGCTTGATCGCCGCACGTTCCGGGACGAGCTGCAGCCGAGTGCCGATGGCTTGCTGCAGTTCCTCCAAGCGCGCCCGATCCTGCGGCAGAGCCGGATGGCTTTGCAGCGAAGCCTTCCCGGCCTCGAACGCCAGATTCCACCGGGAAAAGATCACCATACGCTCCTGATCCAGGACCAGCAGATCCGGGTCGATTTCCATCAGCCAGAACAGTCCACTCGTCCTCGGCCTCGCTGAACTGGCACTTGTAGATATGCGGCCGGCCCTGGAAGTCGGCGATGCCCTCGCGCGGGGCGTCCCAGAAATCCCAGACGCTGTGGATGCGCTCGCCCGTCACAGCGCCCGCGCGCGGTCGCGCAGCACGAATTTCTGGATCTTGCCGGTCGAGGTCTTGGGCAGGTCGCCGAACACCACCGTCTTCGGGCATTTGAAATGAGCCAAATGCCGGCGGCTGAAGGCGATGATCTCCTCCGGCGTCGCCTCGGCGCCCGGCCGCAGGGTGACGAAGGCGCAGGGGGTCTCGCCCCATTTCTCGTCCGGCCGCGCCACCACCGCCGCCTCCAGCACCGCCGGGTGGCGGTACAGCACGCCCTCGACCTCGATGGTCGAGATGTTCTCGCCGCCGGAGATGATGATGTCCTTCGACCGGTCCTTCAGCTCGATATAGAAGTCGGGATGCATGACGCCGAGGTCGCCGGTGTGGAACCAGCCGCCGGCGAAGGCCTTGGCGGTGGCCGACGGGTTCTTCAGGTATCCCTTCATGGTGATGTTGCCGCGCATGAACACCTCGCCCAGGGTCTCGCCGTCGGCCGGCACAGGAACCAGAGTGTCGGGGTCGGCCACCATCAGCCCTTCCTGCACCACATAGGGCAGGCCCTGGCGCGACTTCAGCCGCGCCTGTTCGCCCGCCGGGAGATCGTCCCATTCCGGCTTCCAGTCGCAGACCACGGCCGGGCCATAGACCTCGGTCAGGCCGTAGACATGGGTGACCTTGATGCCGAGCCGGGCCATACCCTCCAGCACCGTCGCGGGCGGCGGCGAGGCCGCGGTCATCATCTGCACCGGCTGCGGAACGTCGCGCCGCTCCCCGGCCGGGGCGTTCAGCAGCATGCCCATGACGATCGGCGCGCCGCAGAGATGGGTGACGCCGTGGTCGGCGATCGCCGCATAGATCTCGCGCGCGGCCACCCGGCGCAGGCAGACATGGGTGCCGGCCATCGCCGTGATCGTCCAGGGGAAGCACCAGCCGTTGCAGTGGAACATCGGCAGGGTCCAGAGATAGACCGGATGGTGCGGCAGGGCCCAGGTGACGACGTTGCCGATGGCGTTGAGATAGGCGCCGCGGTGATGCGTCACCACGCCCTTCGGGTCGCCGGTGGTGCCGGAGGTGTAGTTGAGCGCGATGGCATCCCATTCGTCGCCCGGCATCACGCCCGCCCAGGACGGGTCGCCTTCGGCCAGGAAATCCTCATAGGCCAGGCCGCCGACCGGCCCGCCCGCCACCGCCGGGTCGACGATGTCGACCACCAGCGGCGGCGCGTCGAGCTGCGCCAGCGCCGCCCGCACCACCGCGGCGTATTCGCGGTCGGCCAGCAGCACCCGGGTCTCGGAATGGCGCAGCTGGAAGGCGATCGCCGCGGCGTCGAGCCGGGTGTTGAGGGCGCACAGCACCGCGCCGGCCATCGGCACGCCGTAGGTCGCCTCGAACGCCTCCGGGATGTTCGGCGCCATCACCGCCACCGTGTCGCTCTTGCTGACGCCGCGGCGCGACAGGGCCGACGCCAGGCGGCGGCAGCGCTCCGCGGTCTCGCGCCAGCTCCGCTTCACCTCGCCATAGACCACTGCGGTCCGATCCGGATGGGCCAAAGCGGTGCGGCCGAGGAAGGAGATCGGCGTCAGCGGCACGTGATTGGCGGCGTTGCGGTCGAGATCGGTGTCGTAGGCGTGCGGCATTGCTCGGGTCTCCCTGTGCGGAGGCATTCTGGCATCTCCCGGTCTCTGGCGGAACGCGGGCGCGTCCGGCCATGGCCGGATCGCGACACCGGGGGCGGCGCCCCCTCGCCGCGACGGCTGCACGGCGCTAGGCTCAGGAAACAAAAGTCCGGGAGGACGCCATGGGAGCCTATGAAGAGGCCTATCGCCGCGCGCTGGAAGACCCGGACAGGTTCTGGGGCGAGGCCGCCGCCGCGATCGACTGGGACCGGCGCTGGGACCGGGTGCTGGACGACGGCAACGCCCCCTTCTTCCGCTGGTTCGCCGGCGGCCGGCTCAACACCTGTTTCAACGCGCTTGACCGCCACGTCGCCGCCGGCCATGGCGACCGGCTGGCGCTGATCCATGACAGCCCGGTCACCGGCACGGTGCGGCGCTTCACCTATGCCGAGCTGACCGACCGGGTCGCCCGCTTCGCCGGCGTCATGCGCAGCCTCGGCGTCGGTCCGGGCGACCGGGTGGTGATCTACATGCCGATGGTGCCGGAGGCGGCGATCGCCATGCTGGCCTGCGCCCGGCTGGGCGCGGTGCATTCCGTGGTGTTCGGCGGCTTCGCGGCGCCCGAGCTGGCGGCGCGGATCGACGATTGCGAGCCGAAGCTGGTCGTGTCCGCCTCCTGCGGCATCGAGGTGTCGCGGGTCCTCGCCTACAAGCCGCTGCTCGACGCTGCGCTCGGCCTGGCGAAGCACAGGGTGCCGGCGACCGTGGTGCTGCAGCGGCCGCAATGCGCGGCGGCGATGACCGTTGGCCGCGACCACGACTGGGCCGAGCTGGAGAGCGCGGCCGAGCCGGCGGCCTGCGTGCCGGTGGCGGCGACCGATCCGCTCTACATCCTCTACACCTCCGGCACCACCGGGCAGCCCAAGGGCATCGTCCGCGACAATGGCGGCCATGCCGTGGCCCTGGCCTGGAGCATGTCCGCAATCTATGGCTTGGCGCCCGGCGAGGTGATGTGGACCGCTTCCGACGTCGGCTGGGTGGTCGGCCATTCCTACATCGTCTACGGGCCGCTGCTGGCCGGCTGCACCAGCGTGATGTACGAGGGCAAGCCGGTCGGCACGCCCGATGCCGGCGCCTATTGGCGGGTGGTCGAGCAGCATGGCGTCTCGGTGCTGTTCACCGCGCCGACCGCCTTCCGCGCCATCAAGCGCGAGGATCCGGAGGGCCGCCTGCTGGCCGGGCGCGACCTGTCGAGCTTCCGCGCCCTGTTCCTGGCCGGGGAACGCTGCGACCCCGCCACGCTGGGCTGGGCCGAGCGGCTGCTGCGGGTGCCGGTGATCGACCATTGGTGGCAGACCGAGACCGGCTGGCCGATCTGCGCCAATCCGCTGGGGCTGGAGCCGATGCCGGTCAAGCCGGGGTCGCCGACCCGGCCGATGCCGGGCTGGGACGTGCGCGCGCTGGGGCCGGACGGGCGCGAGATGCCGCCCGGCGAGATCGGCGCGCTGGCCTGCCGGCTGCCGATGCCGCCCGGCGCCGCGCCGACGCTGTGGCGGGCCGATGACCGCTTCCGCAGCGCCTATCTCGAGGACTATCCCGGCTATTACAAGACCGGCGATGCCGGGCTGGTCGACGAAGACGGCTATGTCTTCGTCATGAGCCGGGTGGACGACGTCATCAACGTCGCCGGCCACCGCCTGTCGACCGGGCAGATCGAGGAGGTGCTGGCCGGCCATCCCGACGTCGCCGAATGCGCGGTGATCGGGGTGGCGGACGACCTGAAGGGACAGGTGCCGCTGGGCTTTCTGGTGCTGAAGGCGGGGGTGGCGCGGCCGCACGAGGCCATCGCGGCCGAGGCGGTGCAGCGGGTGCGCGACGGCATCGGCCCGGTCGCGGCGTTCAAGACGGCGATGATCGTCGATCGCCTGCCGAAGACCCGGTCGGGCAAGATCCTGCGTGGGACGATGGTGCGAATCGCCGATTCGCTCCCCTTCGCCGTGCCGGCGACGATCGACGACCCGGCGATTCTCGATGAAATTCGTGCGACGCTTCTGCGATCGGGTTACGGAGGCGGGTAACGTTCCCGTTTCCATCCGGTCTAAGCCGCAGAGGACAACCCCTCATAAATATTGCATTTTTAAGATCATTTAGCGCTCTTGCGCCCGAGCAAATGCCGCCACGCGCCGGCCAACAGCTGAAAACCCTTCAAAACAAAGGGTTTTTCTGACCCAAACGAGTTCTTGACGCCGCGGCAAAAGCGCTCTTATCGTCGCTCAATGCTCGAGTTGAGCAGGCGAGGCTTCAAAAAACGAGGGCCGCGGAAAGCGGCCCTCTTTTTATCTGTGCGGCTCGGAACAAGGGGCGCGGCCGCTGTTGGCGGCGCCCCTCGTCGAACGTCAGGCGGCGAGCTGCTTCGGGGCCTCGGCCTGGCCGACCGCGATCTTCACGGTGCGGGGCTTCTGTGCCTCCGGCACCTCGCGGACCAGGTCGATGTTGAGCAGGCCGTTCACCAGCGTCGCGCCGCCGACCTTGATGTAGTCGGCGAGCTGGAAGCGCCGCTCGAAGGCCCGGCCAGCAATGCCGCGATGCAGGAAGACCCGGCTCTTCTCCTCCTCGTCGGAGGTCGCCTTGGCGCGGATGGTCAGGGTGTTCTCGGAGGTCACGACCTCAAGGTCGTCCTCGCCGAAGCCCGCCACCGCCATGGTGATGCGGTAGGCATCCTCGCCGGTCTTCTCGATGTTGTAGGGCGGGTAGGACGGCGCCGCGGCGTCGAACTGCGGCGCGGAGTCGAGCAGCCGCGACAGGCGGTCGATGCCGATGGTCGAGCGGAACAGCGGGGAAAGGTCAAGAGTACGCATGGATATCCTCCAGTGAGCGATACCTGTGCGGCGCACCGTCATGGTCGCGCCGCGGGGTTTGCGACGTGGCGGCCCCGGCTGGGCGCCGCCACGACCATCGATCTGGGGAGGGTGAATTCCGGGTTCAAGGGGTGGCGATGATCGCGCCCATCCCGGGAGACGACCGGCTACTGCGCGGTCCAGCCGCCATCGACCGACACGCTGGTGCCGGTGATCTGCTCGGCCGCGGCCGAGCACAGGAAGGCGACGGTGCCGCCCAGCTGCTCCGGCGTCACGAAGGTCATCGAGGGCTGCTTCTCGCCCAGCAGCTGCCGCGCCGCGTCCTCCTGGCTGATGCCCTTCTCGGCTGCGATCGCGCTGATCTGCTTCTCGACCAGCGGCGTGCGCACCCAGCCCGGGCAGACCGCGTTGCAGGTGACGCCGGTGCCCGCCGTCTCCAGCCCCACCACCTTGGTCAGCCCGATCAGCCCGTGCTTGGCCGCGACATAGGCCGCCTTGTGCGCCGAGGCGACCAGGCCATGGGCGGAGGCGATGTTGACGATCCGGCCCCAGCCCTGGCTCTTCATGACCGGCACCGCGGCGGCGATGCCGTGGAAGGCCGCCGACAGGTTGATCGCCAGGATCGCGTCCCACTTCTCGGCCGGGAACGTCTCGACCGGAGCGGTGAACTGGATGCCGGCATTGTTCACCAGGATGTCGACCCGGCCGAGCTTCTCGACCGTGGCGGCGACCAGGCCGCGCACCGCGTCGCCCTTCGACATGTCGGCGCCGTCATAGACCGCGCGCACGCCGTGCTCGCGCTCGATGCCGCTGCGGATCGCCTCGATCTCGCCGGCGTCGCCGAAGCCGTTCAGCACGATGTCCGCGCCTTGCCCGGTCAGCACCCGGGCGATGCCCAGCCCGATGCCGCTGGTCGATCCGGTGACGATCGCTACCTTGCCCTTCAACATGGGTCCGTTCCTTAGATGACGGGGAGAGAAAAGTGTTCGAGGGCGTTCCGTCTCAGCGCTTGAACAGCGCATCCGCGACCGATTTATGGCTCTGCTTGCCGGCGATCACGCCGCGGGCGCGGGCGATCTCGGCCTCCAGCTCGGCGACATACGCCTCGAGCTCGGCGACCGAAAGCCCGTCCAACGGCTTCGGGGGCGCCTTGCGCTGGCGCGGTTCGAGATCTTCGGGGTCCATCGGCCATCTCCTTCGGCAGCGGATGGACAATCCTCGCGGGCGGCGCGAGGATCGGCAAGCCCGGAGCGCAAGCGTGCCGGAGCGCCTGCACTGTCGACGGGCGACCTTAGGCCGCCCCATCCGACGCCCGGATGACGGCCGCATGACATTTCGGCCATGATCCGGCCCCTTTCCGAAAGACAGGGCGAGAGCTGATGACAAGCCTTCCCGAGACCATGACCGCGATCGTGATCGAGGCCCCCGGCGGGCCCGAGGTGCTGAAGCCGGCGACCCTGCCGGTGCCGTCCCCCGGGACCGGCGAGATCCTGATCAGGGTCGAGGCCGCGGGGGTGAACCGGCCCGACGTGCTGCAGCGCAAGGGGATGTACAACCCGCCGCCGGGCGCCAGCCCGCTGCCGGGGCTGGAGGTCGCAGGCCACGTCGCCGGCATCGGCCCGCAGGTGACGGGCTGGTCGGTCGGCGACCCGGTCTGCGCCCTGGTCTCCGGCGGCGGCTATGCCGAATTCTGCATCGCCCCGGCGCCGCAATGCCTGCCGATCCCGCAGGGCCTGTCCGCGACCGAGGCGGCCGGCCTGCCCGAGACCCTGTTCACCGTCTGGACCAATGTGTTCGAGCGCGGCCGGCTGCAGACCGGCGAGCGCTTCCTGGTGCATGGCGGTTCGAGCGGCATCGGCACCACCGCGATCCAATTGGCCAAGGCCTGGGGCGCCATCGTCTTCGCCACCGCCGGCAGCGCCGAGAAGGCCCAAGCCTGCCGCGACCTGGGCGCCGATGTCGCGATCGACTACCGCGAGCAGGACTTCCTGGCCGTGGTCAAGGAGAAGACCGGCGGCCGCGGCGTCGACCTGATCCTCGACATGGTCGGCGGCGACTATGTCGCCCGCAACATCGATGCGCTGGCGGTGGACGGCCGGCACGTCAGCATCGCCTTCCTCAAGGGCTCGAAAGTCGAGATCGACCTGCAGAAGGTGATGGCCAAGCGGCTGACCCTGACCGGGTCGACCCTGCGGCCGCGCAGCGTCGCCGAGAAGGGCGCCATCGCCGCGGCGCTGCAGGCCGAGGTCTGGCCGCTGATCGAGGCCGGGCGGGTCAGGCCGGTGATCCACGCCACCTTCCCGCTGGCGCAGGCGGCGGAGGCGCATGCGCTGATGGAATCGAGCGCGCATGTCGGGAAAATCATACTCCTCGCTTGACTCGGACGTGGGACATCCCTAGGTCGAGCACAGTGGGCGGCGCCGCGCCGACCCCGCTCCCCTCCCTTAAATACGAGTGCGAGAGGACAGGTCGGCCGCCCGGCCGGTCGCGGCGGGATCGCTTTGCGCAGAGGAGTATCCGAAGAATGAACAAACAGCCCCTGATGCCGAAGGCGACCGCCGTCTGGCTCGTCGAGAACACGTCGCTGAGCTTCGACCAGATCGCCGCCTTCTGCGGCCTGCATGAGCTGGAGATCCGGGCCATCGCCGACGGCGAAGTCGCGATCGGCATGGTCGGGCTTGACCCGATCGTCAACGGCCAGCTGACCCAGGCCGAGATCGACCGCTGCCAGGCCGACCCGAACGCCCGGCTGCGCATGGCGATCTCGGACATGCCGCAGCCGGTCGCCCGCTCCAAGGGCCCGCGCTACACGCCGGTGACCAAGCGTGGCGACAAGCCGGACGCGATCGCCTATCTGCTGAAGGAGCATCCGGAACTGTCGGACGCGCAGATCTGCAAGCTGATCGGCACCACCAAGCCGACCATTCAGGCGATCCGCGACAAGAGCCACTGGAATTCACCGAACCTGAAGCCGCGCAGCCCGGTGATGGTGGGTCTTTGTTCCTATCTGGAGCTGGATGCGGCGCTGACCAAGGCCCGCGCCAACCTGCCGCCGGGCGCGATCCCGACCCCGACCGTCAGCTTCGACGAGGATTCCGAGGACACCCGGGAGGACTGAGGCGCATCTCGGCCTCCTCAAACGACAAAGGGCGGCGCCCCCCGGCACCGCCCTTAGAATTCGGAGATCCGTGATCTCTCCGTCAGGCGTGATCCAATCGCGCCATCTCATCCTTCAGTCTCAGCTTTTCCTTTTTCAGCCGTACGATCTCGAGTTCGTCGGGTAGGGGGCGGTGGACCGCGTCTTCCAATGTGCGATCCAGGGCGGCGTGCTTGGTCCGAAGCGCTTCAATACGCTCTGCGACAGCCATCTCTCGCTCCTCTGTTGAAAGCTGGACAGTGGTTCAGCCCCTCCTTTTTCCCATATGTTACGCCCCGATGGCGGTTGCAAGTCAACGTGGCATCTATTCCTGTTACGGAAGCGAGACAATCGGTCGCCCCGCGCCATCCGCCGCGTCGCCAGCGTGAAATTTCCTTAACGCGACGGTTTCCGACTCCTCCCGCCGCTTCGCTCGGCTAGTCTTGTGCAGCGCACAACAGCGAGGACGCAGCGAGATGGATGCCAAGACCGTGCGGGAGACCGCCTTCGCCATGCCGCTGACCAGCCCGGCCTTCCCGCCGGGGCCGTACCGCTTCGTCGACCGCCAGTACTTCATCATCCGCTACCGCACCGATCCGGAGGCGCTGCGCCGGGTGGTGCCGGAGCCGCTGGAGATCGTCGAGCCGGTGGTGAATTACGAGTTCATCCGCATGCCGGATTCGACCGGCTTCGGCGACTACACCGAGAGCGGCCAAGTGATCCCGGTGCGGTACCAGGGTCAGGTCGGCGGCTACACCCACCAGATGTTCCTGAACGACCACCCGCCGATCGCCGGCGGGCGCGAGCTGTGGGGCTTTCCGAAGAAGCTGGCCCAGCCGACCCTGGCGGTGGAGACCGACACGCTGGTCGGCACGCTGAACTACGGCTCGGTCCGCATCGCCACCGGCACCATGGGCTACAAGCACCGCGCCCTGGACCTCGCCGCCGAGGCCAGGGGCCTGGGCGCGCCGAACTTCCTGCTCAAGATCATCCCGCATGTCGACGGCAGCCCGCGGATCTGCGAGCTGGTGCGGTACTATCTCGAGGATGTGACCGTGAAGGGCGCCTGGACCGGACCGGCGGCGCTGGACCTCTATCCGCATGCCTTGGCGCCGGTCGCCGAGCTGCCGGTGCTGGAGGTGCTGTCGGCCAAGCATCTGGTCGCCGACCTGACGCTCGGCCTCGGCACCGTCGTCCACGACTACCTCGCCTGACACGGCGCCGGGGTGCGGTCAGCCGCACCCCAACCTATATGCGGGGCCGGGCATCCGGCCCCGAGGAGACCGCTGAATGCGTGGCGTGAAACGGAAGCAGGCGCGCAGCGCCCCCGGGCACATCGAGGTGCCGCCCTATGACGTCGTCGCCCTGGTGCTGCAGGGCGGCGGTGCGCTGGGCGCCTACCAGGCCGGGGTCTATGAGGGGCTGCACGAGGCCGGGATCGAGCCGACCTGGCTGGCCGGCATCTCGATCGGCGCGCTCAACACCGCGGTGATCGCAGGATCCCCTGAATCCCAGCGCGTCGACCGGCTGCGCGAGTTCTGGGAGACGATCTGCGCCGTCCCGGTCGAATGGCCGAGCAGCGAGGGGCTGGCGGAAGCGCTGCCCTTTGCCTTCGACATGCGCTCGGTGCACAATGCCGCCGCGGCGATGCGGGCGCTGTTCCAGGGCCAGCCCGGCTTCTTCAAGCCGCGCTTCCCGCCGCCTTACCTGTCGCCCTTCGCCGGCGACGCCGCCACCAGCTTCTACGACACCAGCCCGCTGCGCGACACGCTGCTGCGGCTGGTCGACTTCGACCGGCTGAACTCCGGCGACATCCGGGTCAGCGTCGGCGCGGTCAATGTCCGCAGCGGCAACTTCGTCTACTTCGACACGGCGGAGCGGAAGCTGGGGCCGGAGCACTTCATGGCCTCCGGCGCCCTGCCGCCCGGCTTCCCGGCGGTCGAGATCGACGGCGAGTTCTACTGGGACGGCGGCGTGGTCTCGAACACGCCCCTGTCCTATGTGCTGTCGACCGAGCCGCGGCGCGACACCCTGACCTTCCAGGTCGACCTGTGGTCGGCCAAGGGCCGGATGCCGGACGACCTGATGGAGGTGTCGAGCCGGCAGAAGGACATCCAGTACTCCAGCCGCACCCGCGCCATCACCACCTACATGATGCAGATGCAGAAGATGCGCCGGGCGCTGCAGCGGGTGATGGACCGGCTGCCGGAGGGCGCGAAGCAGGACCCGGAGATGCAGGAGATCGCCGAACTGGCCTGCGAGCGGGCCTACAACATCATCCAGCTGATCTACCAGACGAAGACCTATGAGGGCCATTCCAAGGACTACGAGTTCGGGCTGGACGCGATGCGCGAGCACTGGCAGAGCGGCCTCGACGACATCCGCCGCACCCTGGCCGATCCGCGCCGGCTGGACCGCCCGACGGCGTCGGAGGACGGCGTGGTGAGCCACGACGTGCATCGGCAGGACCGGTAGCGGCCCACCCCGGTATCCGCGATAATGCCGGCGGATGGCAGGGGTTTTGCGATGGACGGAGGAGTCGCGGCGCTGTGGCGCTATCCGGTCAGCTCGCTCGGCGGCGAGCAGCTGGAGGTGTGCGCCGTCGATGCCACGGGCCTGGCCGGCGACCGGGAATGGGGCCTGGCCGACCGGGACAGCGGCGAGACCGCCTTCCCGGAGAGCAAGCGCCGCTGGCGCCCGGCGCCGCAGATCCGGGCCCGCAGCACCGGCGACGGGCTGCGGCTGGATTTCCCGGACGGCAACAGCCTGCCGGCCGAGGCCGCCGGCGACGCCCTGGCCGCGCATTTCGGCTTTCCCGTACAGGTGCGGCCGCACGCCGCCGACGCGGCCGAGACGGCGACGGCGGGGCCGTTGAAGCCACGCTACGAGCGCCACCCGATCCACATCCTGACCACCGCCTCGCTGGCGGCGCTGCAGGCGATCCTGCCGGACAGCGCCATCGACGAGCGCCGGTTCCGGCCGAACCTGGTGCTCGACCTGCCCGATGCCGAGGGCTTCGCCGAGACCGGCTGGATCGGGCGGCTGGTGGCGATCGGCGATGTGCGAATCCGCATCGTCGATCCCTGCGTGCGCTGCGCCTTTACCACCCTGGCCCAGGGCGACCTGCCGCTCGACCCCGCGGTGCTGATGGCAGTGGCCAAGCGCAACGCCACCCATCTCGGCGTGCTGTGCACGGTCGAGGCGGCGGGCGAGATCCGGGTCGGCGACGCGGCGCGGGTGCTGGATTAGAGTCGCAGCCCGCTCGGCGCTGAGGCGGGAGTGTCGCCATTGGGCGGAAAGCGGACTGCGTGACAGAGGGGTGGCTGCATCAGCCAGCGCGAGCCGTCGAGCAAAAAACGTCCGCTGTGCGATACTGACGCGAATTCCATATCGAGGCAGCATGATGCACCTAAAGCTTTCTCAGGAAGAAAAGAAAAAATTCTGCCCTTCCCAACTGGAGATTGAGGCAGCGGCTCACGAATTTTTTCGCATAGGAAAGCACCACGGTTGGTTTGGTCGCGGGGATGATCAATCGCGGTATGATGAAATGGACCCGATTGGAAAAGAAGAATTTGAGGACATAGTTGCAATCATTTTGGTCGCCGCAGCCTATACCAAGTCTACGGCGAACGGATCCTAAGAGGCCTCGATCGCTCACTATCAATCTGAGCGATAAAGCTCGGGTGGCCGCTTCGGGCGGAAAGCGGACAACTCCGCTATCCTGGTCGCTTAACCAATCCTACGGGTGTAGCAGGGATTGAATTTGACACCTTTATGAGGTCGGACGGTGCTGAAAAGGGGAGTATCGTGGTCAAGGTAGGATTTCTTGCCATGATGGCGATCATGGCCGCAGGCTGTGCGCCCAAAGCACGTGAAATTGTGGTGATCGATGAGGGCCGACGACCATTCTTAGTAATGTTCGAGAAAGGCAGCGCGGCGCTATCTCCTGAACAAGAAGGGGCGGTTGTCGGTGCTGCTTACGACATTTGCATGCGGGAGACCACGAAAGTCCTCCTGACGGGAGAGGCTGACGATGAATCCACGCCGCCGCTGAATCGAACCTTGTCGCTACGCCGCGCGGAGGCGGTTCGGCGCAAGTTGATCGAACTTGGTATTTCCGATCAGCTAATCACGGTCGAGGCGATTGGCCAAGAAGCCCCTCTTTTCTCAGAGGAGGACATGAAAAGGGCTGGCTTCGGCCGGATTGTTATCATCGCCTTCGAGCCGGTGAGGCCGCCGCTGGGCAAGACTACTTGTGCTCCTGGGTATGGGTTGAATCGGCAATAGGTGGCCTTTAACGAGCGGAGGCACCTGTCCGCTCCGGGTCGAATCCGCCCCAGCCGAACCGCCTCGCCTCAATCCCCTAGACAAATCCCCAGCGCGCGGGCGGTCTTGAGCAGGGGGTCGCCATGCTTGATGTCCTGGTATTCGGCGATCGCGTCCTGCAGCGGCACGTCGATCACCCGGCGGTCGGACCACGCAACCAGGCGGTCGAACTTGCCCTCGGCGATCAGGTCGACCGCATGGGCGCCGAAGGCCGAGGCGATCAGCCGGTCGCGCCAGCTGGGCATCGACCCGCGCTGGACATGGCCCAGCACCGTCACCCGCGTCTCCGCCCCCGTGCTGTCGGCGATCTTGAAGGCGACGTAGTCGCCGATGCCGCCGAAGCGCTTTTCGCCGCCGTGATAGTCCTTGTGCACCTTGGTGCCGTCGGCGGTCTTCACCGCCTCCGACACCACCACCAGCGCGAAGTTGCGGCCGGTCTTGCGCACCTCGCGGATCTTGTGGGCGACGGAGTCGATCGAGAACGGGATCTCCGGGATCAGGATCACATCGGCGCCGCCGGCGATGCCCGCGGCCAGGGCGATATGGCCGGCATCGCGGCCCATCACCTCCAGCACCATCACCCGGGCGTGGCTGGCCGCGGTCGGCTGCAGCCGGTCCAGCGCCTCGGTCGCCACCGCCACCGCGGTGTCGAAGCCGACCGAGACCTCGGTAAGCCCGACATCGTTGTCGATCGTCTTCGGGATGCCGACATAGTTGAAGCCACCCTGCTGCGCCAGGCGCCGCAGGATCTGATGGCTGCCGTCGCCGCCGACGCCGATCAGCGCGTCGAGGCCGAGCTCGTGATAGCCGCCGATGATCTCGACCGACCGGTCCTTCAGCGTGCCGTCGGACATCGGGAAGGCGAAGGGGTCGCCCTTGTTGGTGGTGCCGAGGATGGTGCCGCCCTGGCGCATCACCGCGGTCGTCATCTTGTCCGGCGTCAGCACCTCGTAGCGCAGCGGCCGGGACAGCAGGCCGGAGGTGCCCTCCTTGATGCCGATCACGGTCCAGCCGAGCCCGTCGGCCCGGCACACCGCCGCGCGGATCACCGCATTGAGCCCGGCGCAGTCGCCGCCGCTGGTGAGAATCCCGATGCGCTTCTCGCCCGCCATGCCGTGCTTCGTTCCCGCTCCCGGTTGCAGTTCCCCCTTGTACCGGGAAGCGCCCGGTGCTGTAAGAGCCCGATGCGCCGCCGGGGCGTCACCCCCGCGTCAAACGCGTTCCGGTCGGGCCGCTCCCTTTGGTATGATCGGGCGCCGTTGAAACCCGGGACCCGCAGGAAAGGCCGTTTGAGGGAATGATCGACATCGAGTCGATGCAGGAGAAGCTGGCCGCTTTGCGGGTCGAGCACCGCGACCTCGACGAGATCATCGACCGGCTGACCGCGGATGGTCCCGTCAACCAGCTTCAGATCCAGCGCCTGAAGAAGCGCAAGCTGCTGCTCAAGGATCAGATCACCATGATCGAGAGCCGGCTGCTGCCCGACATCATCGCCTAGAGTCCGAGGATTGCCGACCGATGGCCGAACCCGCCGCCGCGCCGCCCGTGGCCATCATCATGGGCAGCCAGTCCGACTGGGAAACCATGCGCCACGCGGCGGAGACGCTGTCGCTGCTGGGCATCGGCCATGAGGCACGCATCGTCTCGGCCCACCGCACGCCGGAGCGGCTGGTCGACTTCGCCCGCGAGGCGCGCGGCCGCGGCGTCAAGGTGATCATCGCCGGCGCCGGCGGCGCCGCCCATCTGCCGGGCATGGCGGCCGCGATGACGCCGCTGCCGGTGCTGGGCGTGCCGGTCGAGAGCAAGGCGCTGAAGGGCATGGACAGCCTGCTGTCGATCGTGCAGATGCCGGGCGGCATCCCGGTCGGCACGCTGGCGATCGGCCGGGCCGGGGCGATCAACGCGGCGCTGCTCGCAGCCTCCATCCTGGCGCTCAGCGACGCAGCGGTGGCCGACGCGCTGGACGATTGGCGGAAGCGCCAGACCGAGGCCGTGGCCGAGCACCCGAAGGACGAATGAGCAGCACCGTTTCTCCCCTCCCGCCCGGCCCCCTGCCTCCTGGAAGCGTCATCGGCATGCTCGGCGGCGGCCAGCTCGGCCGCATGACCGCCCTGGCCGCGGCCCGCCTCGGCTACCGCACCCATGTGCTGTGCCCGGACCCGGACAGCCCCTGCGCCCAGGTGACCGACCGGTGGACCCTGTCCTCCTACACCGACCACGCGGCGCTGGACGCCTTCGCCGCCCAGGTCGATGTCGTCACCTACGAATTCGAGAACATCCCCTACGAGACCGTGCTGCACCTAGCCGCGCGCGTGCCGGTGCGGCCGGGGCCGGACGGCCTCGCCGTGTGCCAGGACCGGGTGGCGGAGAAGGATTTCTGCAACCGGCACGGCATCGGCACCGCGCCCTGGCGGGCCGTGGGCTCGGCCGAGGAGCTGGCCGCGGCGGTGGCCGCGATCGGCACGCCGTCGGTGCTGAAGACCCGGCGCGAGGGCTATGACGGCAAGGGCCAGGCGGTGATCCGCGACCCCGCCGACGCCGCCGCGGCCTGGCAGAAGCTAGGCAGCCGGCCGGCGATTCTCGAGGGCTTCGTCGACTTCGCCCGCGAGCTGTCGGTGATCGCCGCCCGCGGCGTCGACGGGTCGGTGGTCTGCTATCCTGCGGTCGAGAACCGGCACCGCGACCATATCCTGTCGGAGACGATCGCGCCCGCCCCGGACCTGGCGCCGGCACGCGCCCGGGAGGCGGAGGAGATCGCCCGCACGCTGATCACGGCGCTGGACATGGTCGGCCTGCTGGCGGTGGAGCTGTTCGAGGCGCGCGATGGCGGCCTGCTGGTCAACGAGCTGGCGCCGCGGCCGCACAATTCCGGCCACTGGACCCAGGATGCCTGCACCTGCGACCAGTTCGAGCAGCTGGTCCGCGCCGTCTGCGGCCTGCCGCTGGGGTCGACCGAACGCCATTCCAATGCCGTGATGCAGAACCTGATCGGCGACGACGTGCTGCGCTGGCCGGAGTTCCTGGCCGAGCCCGGCGCCAGGCTGCATCTCTACGGCAAGGGCGCCCCGCGCCCCGGCCGCAAGATGGGCCATGTCAACCGGCTGGTGCCGAAGGGCTGAGAGACGGTTTGTAAACGCTACTGGCGCATTTCCAAACCATCTCTGCGGCCGGGACCTTCCGGTGCTGCGCCGTTCCGGCTGGACTCACGACGCTGTCCTCACCGGCGCATATTCCAGGGCCAGGATGCCGTTGCTGAAGCGCGCGGCCGAGATTAGTTCGAGCCTGTGCTGCTCGCCAGGCGCGAAGAACGGCTTTCCCTGACCCAGAGCCACCGGATAGCTGAGGAGCCGGATGCGGTCGACGAGACCATGCCGCATCAGTTCCTGGGCGACGCTGATGCTGCCATGGACATAGATGTTGCCGCCGCTCCCCTGCTTCAGCGCCCTGACGGCGTCCGGCAATGCGCCCTTCAGCACCTCCGCGGGCGTCCAGTCGAGTGCCGTCAATGTCGTCGACGCGACGTATTTCGGCAGTGCGTTGAACCTGTCGGCGAAGTCTCCGGTTTCGCTGGGCCAGGAGCCGGCGAAGATCTGATAGGTCGTACGCCCCAGCAGCATCGCGCCGCTGTCGGCAAGCTCGTCATTCTTGAACTGATCCATCTCGGCATTCCAGGGCACGCCCGTCAGTCTTTCGACCTCGGCAATGCCGTCGGCGCTGATGAATTCGGTGACGATGACCTTCCTCATCTTGCCCTCCCTGTATCGGCCTCAGGCAGCCGCCGCCAGCTCGACGAAGGCGCGGATCGCCGGGAAGCGGCGACGGTCGCGCTGGCACAGCACATATTCGTCGGTGTGCCAGGCGCAGTCACCCAGCGACCGGACGGCGATGCGCGGGTCGGGACGGATCTCGCCCGCAGAGATGAAGCCGAGGCCGAGGCCCAGCGCCACCGCCTCCTGCACCGCCTCGCGGCCGGTCACCTCGAACACCGCGCCGGGCGCGATCTCCGCCTCCGCCAGCCCGCGCTCGACCGTGCGCCGGGTCATCGACCCATTTTCGCGCATCACCAGCCGCTGCCCGGCCAGCGCCGCGACCGGCACCGCGTCGCCCATCGCCAGCGGATGGCCTTCCGGCAGCATCAGCCGCACCGGGTCGCGATACAGCGGCACGATGTGGAAGCGCGGATCGACCGGCGGATTGGACAGCAGCGCCACGTCCAGCCGCGCCTCCGACAGGTCCTCCAGCACCGCGCCGGCATTGCCGATCGACAGCCGGATCTCGACCTGCGGATGGCGGCGGTCGAATTCGGCGATCAGTGGCATGACGTAATACGGGCTGTCGGCGCCGAGCTGCAGCAGGCCGCGGGCCAGTTGGGCCGAGCCCTCCAGCAGCATCGCCGCCTCCTGCTCGGTGTCGAACAGGCGGGTGGTCAGCTGGAACAGCCGCCGCCCCATCTCGGTCGGCTGCACCCGGCGTGAGCTGCGCTCGAACAGCAGCACGCCGTAGCGCTCCTCCAGCGCCTTAACCGATTGCGACAGGGTCGGCTGGGTCAGCCCCAGCGTCCGCGCCGCCAGGGTGAAGCTGGCCTGGGTCGCCACGGCGTGGAAGGCGCGCAGCTGCATCAGGTTCATCGGCATAGCCTATAGATAGCATGGAAAACGCGTATTGGATTTATGCACAAGGACGGCGCAGCGTCGACGCCAGCCATCCCTGCCGAGGCCGCCATGCCCACCGCCCTTGCCGTTTCGCCCGCCGTCGTTGATACGGTGCGGATCGCCGCCCTCGCCCACACCGCCGACCGGCTGACCATCCGCTGGTCGGACGGGCGCGAGAGCCCCTATCCCGCGATCTGGCTGGCCGACAACCGGCCCGACCGCCGTGACCGGCCGGACGGGCAGCGCCTGTTCGACGCCATCGACCTACCCGACGGCATCGCCATCGGCAGCGTCGCCGTGTCCGCCGAGGGCTCGGTCGAGATCCACCTGACCGGCTTCGACACCCCGGCGCGCTTCGACGCCGCATGGCTGCGCGCCCATGCGCTGGACCCGGCCTCCCGCGCCGAGCGCAGGCGCCGGCCGGTGCTGTGGGGTTCGTCGCTCGCGCTGCCCGCCGGGGACTACGCCGCTGTGACCAGCGACGGCGGCGCCCGCGCCGCGTGGCTGCGCCAGGCCTATGACCACGGCTTTTCCCTGCTGCGCGGTGTGCCGGCGGAACCGGGCATGGTCTGCATGGTGGTCGAGCTGTTCGGCTTCGTGCGCGAGACCAATTACGGCCGGCTGTTCGACGTGGTGGCGGTGGACAAGCCTCAGAACCTGGCCTTCACCGCCCTGTCGCTGGGCAACCACACCGACAACCCGTATCGCGATCCGGTGCCGCAGCTGCAGCTGCTGCATTGCCTGGAGGCGGCAGCGGAGGGCGGCGAGTCGGTGGTGGTCGACGGCTTCGCAGCAGCCGAGAGGCTGCGACGTGAGACGCCGGACGCCTTCGCCCTGCTTACCCGGAGGGCGGTGCCGTTCCGCTATGTCGAGCCCGGCAAGGTGGATTTACGCAACCGGGCGCCGCTGATCGAGCTGGATGCCGAGGGTGACCTGGCGGCAGTGCGCTACAACAACCGCTCGATCGCGCCGTTCGACCTGGATCCGGACGAGGTCGGCCCGTTCTACGACGCCTATCGCCGCTTCGGCCGGCTGCTGCACGACCCGGGGCTGACGGTCGGCTTCCGCCTGGCACCGGGCGACCTGTTCATCGTCGACAACCAGCGCGTGCTGCACGGCCGCCGCGGCTTCTCCGCCGGGCGCCGCTGGCTGCAGGGCTGCTACGCCGACAAGGACGGCCTGACCAGCACCCTGTTCAGCCTGGAGGCGGCCCGATGACCGAGACCCTGCATCCGCTGCTGGCCGAGATCGAGGACCTGTTCGCCGCCCATGGCCACAACACCTATGGCGAAGGCGTGACCATGCAGGAGCACGGCCTGCAGGCCGCCGCCCTGGCCGAGCACGAGAGCGCGCCGGACACGCTGGTGGTGGCCGCGCTGGTGCACGATATCGGCCATTTCCTGGAGCTGGCCGACGACGCCTTCGGCTATCACAAGCATGACGGCGCCGGCGGCGACTGGCTGGCCGCCCGCTTCAGCCCGGAGGTCAGCGAGCCGGTCCGCCTGCACGTCGCCGCCAAGCGCTATCTCTGCGCCGTCGAGCCGAGCTACCTGGACGTGCTGTCGGCCGCCTCGGTCCATTCGCTGGCCAAGCAGGGCGGGCCGATGAACGCCGCGGAGGCCGCCGAATTCGCCCGCCACCCCCATGTCGACGCCGCGGTGCGGCTGCGGCGCTGGGACGATGGCGGCAAGGTCGACGGGCTGAAGGTCAGCGCCGTCGCCGATTATCGCGATCGCATCCTCATGGTGGCGAAGGCGGGGTTAGCGGGCTAACCCATAGCCGTCATGGCGAGCCCCGCAGGGGCGTGGCCATCCAGGAATCGAGCCGCTGGATCGCCCCTTCTAAGCTCAAAAGGGGGCGCTTCGCTCCTCGCGATGACGCCTTTGAATTGCTGGTCCTCGCTCTGGATTCTACTGCGCCGCGACCGCCTGGATTTCGACCAGCAGGCTGGGCACCGCCAGGCCGGCGACCACCACCAGGGTCGAGGCCGTGGCGTAGCCGCCCAGGCGCCGCTCGCGCACCGTGCGGTACAGCGGCACCAGGTCCGGCCGGGTGATGAAGCCGTCGACCTTGACCAGGTCGGTCACCGCCATGCCGGCATCCGCCAGCACGGCGAACAGGTTGTCCCAGGCCAGCTCGAACTGGCGCTCGGCATCATCGGGAATGGTGCCGTCCGGCGTGGCGCCGACCTGGCCGGAGATGTGCAGCCAGCGGGCGCCGGCCGGGGCCGAGGCGCCGTGGCTGTAGCGGGAGAACGGCGCGGCGACGCCGGCCGGGTTGTGCAGCTGGATGGTCATGGGTCTTCCCCTGGTGTCGGTTCAGTGGCCGGACAGCGGATCGTTCTCGAGCAGGATCGGGGCGCCATGCGGCGTGGCCCGGGCGGCGCGGTCCCAGGCGTCCTTGCGCCGGCCCAAAGCCTCGGAATCGGCGACGCCCTTGGCCAGCACCAGACGCTCCAGCGCCGCCAGCCAGTGCTCGTAGTAGCGGCTGCCGTCGTCGGGCTCACCTGCCCGGGCGATCTCCGCCGCCAGCGCCGCCGCCCATTCGCCCCAAGTGAAGATGCCGCGCTGGTGCAGTGCCACCGCCATGGCGAAGGCCTGGGCCTGCCAGGGCTCGGCGAAGACCGGCCCGCCGGCATCGCTCGGCGGCAGCGGTGCGGCGCCGTCCAGTGCCGCGATCACCGCCTCATGCCGGCTCAAGATAGCCCTCCCAGGCGTCGATCGAGACGGTCAGGGTCGGGTCCGCCGCCTCGCCCCACAGCTCGCGCCCATCGAAGCGCACGGTGTAGAGCCATTGCGGGCTCTCGCCGCGGCCATGGGCGTTGCTGTCCGGCAGCACGAAGACGCCGTGCACGCGCTCGATCTCGCCCGCCTTGCCGCGGGCATAGCGCGGCAGCCTGGTGTGGCCGGTGGGGTGCTCGTTGCGGGTCAGCACCACGTCGCCGACGGCGAAGCGCGCCGGAGCCGCTTCCGGCCGCTGGTAGTTGCTGCCACGCGCCAGCGCCGGGGCGACCTGGTCCGCCCGCAGCACCCGCAGGCCCGGCACCGGCGGATCGATCGCGCGCCCGGCCTTCAGCTCTTCCGCCGAGACCAGGCCCGCACCCTGCAGCAGCTTCTCCAGCCCCTTGGTCCAGATTTCGTAATAGCTGGAGGACAGGTAGTCGGCCGGATGCAGCGTCTCGCGCGCATGCCGGCTAATGTCGATGTTCCAGCGGCCCAGACCACCCGCCGCCAGGGTGAGGGCCAGGGCCCGCTTCTCCCACTCGGCATGGAAGCGGACATCCTCCGGCTCCGGCATCACCGGGCCGAAGCCCATCATGCCGCCGAGATCCTGGGCGCCGTTCATCGCGTGGCCTCCGACCCTCGGGTCTCCGGGGTCCGCGCGATGCCGGCGCCGATCATGCTGTCGCGGGTGACGAGATCGGCCAGCGCGTCCTCGCCCCAGCCCTCGGTGCCGGCCGGGCGCATCGGGATCACCAGGTAGCGGGTCTCGGCGGTCGAATCCCAGACCCTGATCCGGGTCTCGGCCGGCAGGGTGACGCCGAAATCGGCCAGCACGCCGCGCGGGTCGATCACCGCGCGCGAGCGGTAGGGCGCCGATTTGTACCAGACCGGCGGCAGGCCCAGCACCGGCCAGGGGTAGCAGGAGCACAGGGTGCAGACGACGAGGTTGTGGGTGTCGGGCGTGTTCTCGACCGCGACCATGTGCTCGCCCTGGCGGCCGACGAAGCCGAGCTCGGCGATCGCGGCGCTGGCATCGGCCTGAAGGCGCTCGTGATAGGCGGGGTCGGTCCAGGCCTTGGCCACCACCCGGGCGCCGTTGCGCGGGCCGATCTTGGTCTCATAGGTCTCGATCAGCACGTCGAGCGCGGCCGGGTCGACATAGCCCTTCTCGACCAGGATCGATTCCAGCGCCTTCACCCGCAGCGCGATCTCGGGCAGGTCGCTGCCGTCGTGGTGGTCGTGGTCGTGATGATGAGGATCGGGCATGGGCGTGTTCCGCTGCATCGGATCCGCCGGGGGCCGGCGGGGGCCGGATGGGTATGCGCAACAATGCCGGGTTCAGGCGGCGCGGTCGAGCGGTTGATCCGCGCAGCCTGTCCCGTCAGGGGATCAGCCGGTCGCGCCGCAGCTGCCCGAACAGGTCGAAGAAGGCGTCGTCGGTCGGCTGATAGGCGGTGAAGCCGAGCCGGCGGCTCTTCGACATGTCGGTCACCACCTCGATCGGCCGGCCGAGATCGGCATCGGTGTGCCAGGGCGAGACCAGCCGCCCGATCTCGGGCTCGGCCAGGCCGTGGCGGGCCGCGATCTCCCGCCAGGCGGCCGCGTCATCGGCCATCTGCTGCTCCAGCGGCCGGACCGTGCCGTCGAAGGGCTCGGCGTCGAGGCCGAACCAGCCGGCGATCCGTCCCCACATCCAGCTCCAGCGGAAGACGTCGCCATTGACCACGTTGAACGCCTGGTCGGCGGCGGCCGGGGTGGTCGCCGCCCACAGCAGGTGCCGGGCCAGCAGCCGCGCATCGGTCATATCGGTCAGCCCGTCCCACTGCGCCGCCACGCCGGGGAAACGGAACGGCCGGCCGGTCTCGCGGCAGAGCGTTGCGTAGACCGCCAGCGTCGTCCCCATGTTCATGGCGTTGCCGACCGCCTTGCCGATGACCGTGTGCGGTCGGTGCACGCTCCAGCGGAAGCCGTCGCGCGCGGCGGCGGCGAACACCTCATCCTCCTGCGCGTAGTAGAAGTTCTCGATGTCGAGCCGGCCCTGCTCCTCGCGGAACGGGGTCTGCGGCAGGGCGCCTTTGCCATAGGCCTCGAACGGCCCGAGATAGTGCTTCAGGCCGGTGACCAGCGCGACGTGGCGGACCGAGCCGGCGGGCCGCAGCGCGTCCAGCAGGTTGCGGACCATGGTGGCGTTGACGCGGATATTCTCCGCCTCGGTCGGCTGGCGCAGCCAGCTGGCGATGACGACCAGGGACGGCGTGGCATCGCGCAGGGCGTCGGACAGCGACGCCGGGTCCATAAGGTCGGCGGCCAGCGGCGTGACGCCGGGCAGGTCGGGCGGCCGGCGCGCCAGGCCGGCCACGCGCCAGCCCTCCCCGGCCAGCAGGGCAGCGGTGGCGCTGCCGACGATGCCGCCGGCGCCGACGATCAAAGCGGATGGGGTCATGGGAAGTCCTCGGGTTGCCGAGATGATCTGGGCATGCCGCCCGTCCCGATCCAGACCGCACCCTGGAATGACGCACCCGCGGGAGGGCAGCGAACGGCCGCCGGGCGCTACCCCAACACCCGCATTCGTGCTAGCAAACCGGCCGACCGACAACCTGGAACACCGGAGCCGTCCGATGGCCGCCGAAATCGCATTCCGCACCGAGACCGACAGCCTGGGCGCCGTCGAGGTGCCGGCCGACCGCTACTGGGGTGCGCAGACCCAGCGCAGCCTGCAGAACTTCAAGATCGGCGGCGAGCGCATGCCGGCGCCGCTGGTGCGGGCGCTGGGCATCCAGAAGAAGGCCTCGGCCCTGGCCAATGTCGCGCTCGGCGAGCTCGATCCTTCGGTCGGCAACGCCATCGTCGCCGCCGCCGAGGAGGTGATCGACGGCACCCTGGCCGACCATTTCCCGCTGGTGGTGTGGCAGACCGGATCGGGCACCCAGACCAACATGAACGCCAATGAGGTGATCTCGAACCGCGCCATCGAGATCCTGGGCGGCGAGATCGGCTCGAAGAAGCCGGTGCATCCGAACGACCACGTCAATCGCGGCCAGTCCTCGAACGACAGCTTTCCGACGGTGATGCACATCGCCGCGGTCGAGCAGATCGGGCACGAGCTGCTGCCGAGCCTGGAGCATCTGCACCGCGCCTTGGCCGCCAAATCGGCCGAATTCAAGGACATCGTCAAGATCGGCCGCACCCATCTGCAGGACGCGACGCCGCTGACCCTGGGCCAGGAGTTCTCCGGCTACGCCCGCCAGATCGAGCTGGGCATCGCCCGGGTCAAGGGCTGCCTGCCGCATCTGCTGGACCTCGCCCAGGGCGGCACCGCCGTCGGCAGCGGGCTGAACGCCAAGGAGGGCTTCGCCGAGGCCTTCGCGGCGCACGCTGCCAGCATTACCGGCTTCCCGTTCAAGACCGCGCCGAACAAGTTCGAGGCGCTGGCCGCGCATGATGCCTGCGTCGAGGCCTCGGGCGTGATGAACACTCTGGCCGTGTCGCTGATGAAGATCGCCAACGACATCCGCATGCTCGGCTCCGGCCCACGGTGCGGCATCGGCGAGATCCACCTGCCGGAGAACGAGCCCGGCTCGTCGATCATGCCGGGCAAGGTCAACCCGACCCAGTCCGAGGCGATGACCATGGTCTGCACCCAGGTGATGGGCAACCACGTCACCGTCACCATCGCCGGCTCGAACGGCCATTTCGAGCTGAACGTGTTCAAGCCGGTGATCATCTACAACCTGCTGCAGTCGATCCGCCTGCTGGCCGATTCCTGCCGCAGCTTCACCGACAACTGCGTCGTCGGCATCGAGGCGCGGACCGAGCGGATCGAGCAGCTGCTGCACGAATCGCTGATGCTGGTGACGGCGCTGAACCCGCATATCGGCTACGACAACGCCGCCAAGGTGGCGAAGAAGGCGCATGCCGAGAACACCACGCTGAAGCAGGCGGCGATCGCGCTGGGCCTGCTGACCGCCGAGCAGTTCGACCAGTGGGTGCGGCCGGAGACAATGGTCGGCCCGAGCGCCTGACCGGCGTCGGTTGAGACGGGGTGAGCGGCGTCCGCAAGCGGTCGGTCAGCATCGCCGGCCACGCCACCAGCGTGTCGCTTGAGCCGGCCTTCTGGAACGCCCTCACCCGCCTGGCCGCCGCGCGCGGCCTGCCGGTCAACCGCCTGGTCGAGGCGGTCGACGCCGCCCGCGACCCGGACGGCAACCTGTCCAGCGCGCTGAGGACCGCGGTCCTGCAGGCGGCGCTGGAGCGGGAGATCTGAAAGCCCCGGCCGATCGGTCGGGGCTTTTCACGATTAGGCCAGGGAGATCAGCCGCCGCATTGCGCGGCGTAGGACTGGTCGCCGGTGGCAACCTGCTGGTCGACCTGCTGGATCTGCGCGTCGGTCAGGCTCAGCTCGGACTTGCAGGTCTTGTAGATGGCGACGAGGGTCTTGGTCTCGTCCATCAGCTCCTTGCTGGCCGAGCACTGCTCGTCCTTCGTGGCCCCGGCCTGCATCTTGGTCATCGTGGCCTGGGTCAGGGTCTGGATCTTCTGGGCCTGGGCCTGAGCGTCCTCGGTGCATCCGGCGAAGGCCGGCGAGGCCGTGAGGATGGCAATGGCGGCGGCGAGAACAATGCGCTTCACGAAAAACTCCTTTGGGCTTCCTGAACGAGCCGCTCCGAAGCGAACCGGAGCGGTGTCCGGGAAACCCATGGCCGCGGACCAAGTTCCCAAAAAATTATGAAGAATTGCGCCTATCCGCGCCGACGATAGGACGCCGCTACTTGTCGTTCGACCACCAGGCTTCCAGCACCGTGCCATAAGTCGGGTTGACGCTGGTGACGCGGCCGAGATCGCCCCAATAGGCGATATAATCGCGGTCGAGATAGTAGAGCGGCACCACGTAGTTGCCCCACAGCAGCACCCGGTCGAGCGCGTGCACCGCGGCCTGCAGCTCCTCCTGGCTGCGAGCGGCGTTGACGGCCTTGATCATGGCGTCGACCACCGGACTCTTCACCCCCGGATAGTTGCGGGTGCCGGGCACGTCGGCCGAGCCGCTGCCCCAGTAGCGCGACTGCTCCACGCCGGGCGAGAGGGTGGAGATCCAGGTGTTCAGGATCACGTCGAAATCGTAGCCCTCGGTGCGGTTGGCGTATTGCGCGGATTCGACCAGCCGAATCGTGGCCTGGATGCCCAGCCGGCGCAGCTGGTCGGCATAGGCCAGGGCGATGCGCTGGAAGCCCTTGTTCTGCAGCAGGATCTCGAAGCGGAACGGGTTGCCGCTGGCATCGACCAGCACATTGTCCTTGATGGTCCAGCCGGCCTCGGCCAGCAGCGCCTGCGCCGCCCGCAGATTCTCGCGGCTGCGGCCGCTGCCGTCGCTCGGTGGCAGGGTGTAGGGCTCGGTGAAGAGCTGCGGCGGCAGCTGGTCGCGGAACGGCTCCAGCAGTTGCAGCTCGGCCCCCTGCGGCGTGTCGGTAGCGGCCAGCGCCGAATTGGCGAAGTAGCTGTCGTCGCGCTTGTACTGGCCGCCCAGCAGGGTCTTGTTGATCCATTCGAAGTCGAAGGCCAGGATCAGCGCCCGGCGCACCCGCGGATCGGCGAATTGCGGCCGCCGCGTGTTCATGGCGAAGCCCATCATCCCGACCGGCCGGAAATGCGGCAGGGTCAGCATGGTGGCGCGGCCGTCCTGGACCGCCGGGAAGTCGTAGGCGCCGCTGACCCATTTCTCGGCATCGCGTTCCCGCCGCCAGTTGTAGGCGCCGGCCTTGAACGCCTCCAGCGCCGTGTCGGCGTCGAGGTAGAAATCGAAGCGCAGCGTGTCGAAATTGTACAGGCCGCGCATCGCCGGCAGGTCCGCCCCCCACCAGTCTTTGACCCGGTTCAGCGTGATGCTGCGCCCGGCATCGACGGCGCCGATCGCATAGGGGCCGGCGCCGAGCGGCGGATCGAGGCTGGGCTGGTCGAACGGGTGGCTGGTGTACCAGGCCTTGCTCAGGATCGGCTGCATCGCGACGACCAGCGGGTTCTCGCGCGCCCCGCCCTCCTTGAAGCGGAAGCGCACCGTGCGGTCGTCGATGCGGTCGATCCCGTCCATCGATTCATAGAGCGTGCGGGTGTTGGGCAGGCCCTTGGTCCCCTGGGTCGCCCAGGTGAAGATCACGTCGTCCGCGGTGACCGGCGTGCCGTCATGGAACACCGCCTTGGGGTTGAGCCAGAAGGTGACCGTGCGCCGGTCTTCCGCCATCTCCGCCCGTTCGGCGACATAGGGGTAGAGCGTGAAGGGCTCGTCCCAGCCGCGCGTCATCAGGCTGGCGAAGTTGTAGGGCGGCACGATCAGCCGGACCTGGTCGGTCTGGCCGCCGATGATGAAGGGGTTCAGCGTGTCGAAGCTGCCGACCACCGCCTGGCGCAGCTCGCCGCCCTTCGGCGCGTCCGGGTTGGCATAGGCGAAATGGGCGAAATCCGCCGGGTATTTCGGTTCGCCATGCATGGCGATGCCGCCGCCCGGCGCCTGCGTCTGGGCAACCGCCGGCAGGGCGCCAAGCAGCAGGACGGCGAGGGCGAGTCGGAGCAGGAGGCGGGCGGCGCGCATGCGGCTTGTCCGGGCGGGGAATCGATGGGGCGCAGTCTTCCCGCCGAAGGGCGCCGGCGCAAGGCCGATACGCCGGAGGGCTCGCTTGACAAGCGCCGCGCAATCATCGCACGATTTCGCCTGACATAATGAATGCGAATTGCGTTCAGCGCGGGTCCACGGATCGAAGCTGACCGGACAGTGTCCGGCAATGTCACAGGGGGAGGAAACCATGGCCATCAGCAGGGCACTGCTGCTGTCGACGGTGCTGGTCGTCCTGAGCGGACCGGCCGTCGCGCAGGACACGCCGCATGTCACCTGGCACGACGACGGCACGGTGACGCTCAAATCCGATCCCGAATACGGGATGGAGATCAAGACGACGAAGGAGGAGCTGGGCTCCCTCTTCGGACCCGGCCAGAAGCCCTTCGAGGGCGAGACGGTCACCATCCTCAGCCTCGATTCCGGTCCCAAGGGCGGCATCTCCGGCCCGATCTACATGTTCCGCCCGATCTGGGAGGAGTTGACCGGCGCCAAGCTGAACATCGCGCTGACCCCGATCTCGGAGCTCTACACCAAGACCTTCCTCGACCTGCGCAACGGCACCGGCGAGTACGACGCCATCATCGTCGGAGCGTTCTTCTACGGCGACCTGATCGCCGGCAAATACATCCTGCCGGTGGACGAGTGGAAGAAGAGCGGCGAGTACCCGAAATGGGACTACGACGTGATGCCGCCGGCGCTGCGCAACATCTACACCTGGGACAATGTCGGCTACGGCGTGCTCAGCGATGCCGACGGCCAGATCCTGTATTATCGGCGCGACCTGCTGACCGACCCGACGCACCAGGCGGCGTTCAAGACGGAGTACGGCTACGACATGCCGGCGCCGCCGAAGACGCTGCAGCAGCTGCGTGACATCGCCAAGTATTTCAACGGCAAGAACTTCGACAGCAACGATGCGGAGCCGGACAGCGGCGCCGTCCTGCACCTCAAAGTGCGCGAGCAGGGGCTGTACCACTTCACCACGCTGGCCACCTCCTTCGCCATGACGCCGGGCGACAAGCTGGACCGGACCCACAACGTCTACTGGTTCGACCCGGTCGACATGAAGCCGCTGATCAACAGCCCGGGCCACGTCAAGGCGCTGGAGTTCCTGAAGGAGCTGGCCGCCTTCGGCCCGCCGGCGCAGGTGAGCTGGAGCCTGGGCGAGGCCTGGGACTTCTTCCTGCGCGGCAAGGCGGTGTTCAACTTCTCCTATGGCGATGTCGGCGCGCTGGCGCAGGACCCGGAGCGGTCGAAGATCCGCGGCAAGCTCGGCTCCGCGGCCCTGCCGGCCTCGGACACCTATTGGGACATGGAGCAGAAGACCTTCGTCACGGTGAAGGAGCCGCGGCAGGTGGGCAACGTCACCGGCGGGTCCTGGCACGGCGTCGTGTCGTCGCTCGGCCAGTCTCCCGAGGCGGCCTACAGCCTGCTGTCGCTGATGGCGATCAAGCCGTCGCAGAAGTTCCTGGCCACGATCGGCTGGGACGGCGTCGACCCCGGCTATTCCTACCAATGGCTGGAGCCGACCGGCGAGGCGAAGCTGACCGACTACACCGAATCCGCCCTGAAATGGGACCCCCAGGACGTGAAGGAGTACCTGGACGCGTACCACAGCAACTACAACGCCAAGACCATGCTGCCGTATATGCGGATCACCGGCACGCAGGAGTATTACGATGCGCTGGACAGCAACCTGTCGGCGGCGATGAGCGGGTCGAAGACACCGCAGCAGGCGCTGGACGACACCGCGGTGGCCTGGGACCAGATCACCGACCGCCTCGGCCGCGACCAGCAGTTGAAGAACTACCAGGCGGCGATCGGCTGGAAGGGCGAATAGGCCGGGCACGATCTGCGCCGAAGCATAACGGGAAGGGGGACGAGACGGCACGATGCGCTGGACCGGACGAATCCGCCTGCTGTTCCTGACCCCGGCAGTGGCCTGGGTGCTGGCCTTCACCATCTTCCCGACGCTCTACACCGTCTACGCCGCGTTCCACACGGTGAAGACCGAGACCGTGACCACCCGCGTCGAGGTGCCGCGGCTGGATGCCAGCGGCAAACCGATGCTGAAGGCGGACGGCACGCCGCGCACCAGGACCGAGGTGACGCGCGAGACCGTCAACGCCTGGGACTTCGTCGGCCTGGGCAATTTCGCCCGCGTCTTCACCGACCCGCAGGTGCACGAGGCGGCGCGGGTGACGGCGATCTTCGTGGTCGTCTCGGTCAGCGTCGAGATGGGGCTCGGGCTGCTGCTGGCCTTCCTGTTCAACCGCAGCATCCCGGGCCGCGGCATCCTGCGCACGATCATGATCCTGCCGATCTTCGCCACGCCGGTGGCGGCCGGGTACCTGTTCTTCACCATCTTCTACGAGGCCGGCGGGCCTCTGGGCTGGACCGGCATCCCCTGGCTGTCGAATCCGGGCTGGGCCCTGGTGTCGATCATGATCGTCGACATCTGGCAATGGACGCCGTTCTGCTTCCTGGTGCTGCTGGCCGGGCTGCAGGGCGTGCCCGACGACCTGATCGAGGCGGCGCGGCTGGAGACCAAGTCCAGCTTCCGGATCTGGACCGGGGTGGTGCTGCCGCTGATGACGCCGGTGATCGTCATCGTGCTGCTGCTGCGTTTGGCCGAGGCGATGAAGGTGTTCGACGTTGTCGCCTCGCTGACCGTGGGCGGGCCCGGCAACGCCACCCAGTCGGTCTCCTACCTCGCCTTCCGCACCGGGCTGCGCTTCTTCGACGTCGGCTACGCCTCGGCCCTGGCGCTGACCTTGCTGGCCGTGGTGATGGCGATCGTCACCCTGTTCTTCAAGCGGGTGCGCAATGTCTACGCCTGAGGTCACCGCACCGCCGATCCGCGAGGCTCCGGTCGACCGGGTCAAGCCGATGGGGCGGCGCAGCAGCATGGCCGATTCGCTGTGGTCGCTGGTGGCGATCGCGGTCACGGTCGTGTTCTTCTTCCCGCTGTACTGGGCGATCTCGACCGCGCTGCGCAACCCGGCCGACACCTTCACCGTGGCCGGGCTCGGCATCCCCTGGCTCGATTTCCAGCCGACCCTGAACAACTTCGCGGTGGAGCTGAGCACGCCGGAGGGCTGGCGCGCGCTGCAGACCAGCCTGATCGTGTCGCTCAGCGCCGTCGCCCTGGCCCTCGCCCTCGGGCTGCCGGCGGCCTATGCGCTGGCCAGGTTCCGGTTCTGGAGCAACAGCGACATCACCATCTGGTTCCTGTCGCAGCGGGTGCTGCCGCCGGTGGCGACGCTGCTGCCCTTCTACATCGTGTTCCGGTCGCTCGACATGCTGGACAGCAAGACCGCGCTGATCCTGTGCAACGCCACCTTCATCCTGCCCTTCGTCGTGGTCATCCTGCGCCAGACCTTCCTCGACCTGCCGGTCGAGCTGGAAGAAGCGGCGCTGGTCGACGGCGCGTCGCATTGGCAGGCCTTCCTGCGCATCGCCCTGCCCCTGGCGGCGCCGGCGGTGGCGGCCACCGCCATGATCATCTTCGCCTTCGCCTGGAACGAGTTCCTGTTCTCGTCGTCGCTCGGCATCACCGAGACCAAGATGATGCCCGCCCACATGGCCGGCGCGGTCGACACCCGCGGCGTGCAGTTCTGGTTCATGGCGACCCGGGCGCTGATCGCGATGATCCCGCCGGTGCTGCTGGCCCTGCTGGCCCAGCGCTACATTGTCCGCGGCCTGACCTTGGGGGCGGTGAAGGGCTGAAACTCGTTCCCTCATCTGTCATGCCCGGGCTTGACCCGGGCATCCAGGGAATGTCGATGCTGCTCCGGGTGGCCCCTGGATCGCCGGGTCAAGCCCGGCGATGACAATAGGGGTATCGCAGATGTTGGGTTCGCCTCGGCGACCCCAACCACCCGCTACTCCGCCGCCCGGGCCAAAGGCGGCCAGACGTCCCAGATCTCCTCGGCGTAGTCCTGCACCGTGCGGTCGGAGGAGAACCAGCCGACATGGGCGGTGTTCTGGATCGCCATGCGGGTCCAGCCGGCTCGGTCGCGGTACAGCGCAGCGGCCCGTGCCTGGGCCTCCCAATAGGCGGCGAAATCGGCCGCCACCAGGAACCAGTCGCTGTGCCGCAGCGCATCGGTGAGCGGCCGGAACCGGCCCGGATCGTCGGGCGAGAAGGTGCCGTCCTCGATCGCCGCCACGGCCCGGGCCAGGCGCGGGTCGGCCGCGATCACCGCCGCCGGGTCGTAGCCCTGGGCTCGTTTCGCCGCCACCTCGGCCGCAGTCAGGCCGAAGATCAGGATGTTGTCCGCGCCCACCCGCTCGGCGATCTCGACATTGGCGCCGTCCAGCGTGCCGATGGTGATCGCGCCGTTCAGCGCGAACTTCATGTTGCCGGTGCCCGACGCCTCCATGCCGGCGGTCGAGATCTGCTCCGACAGGTCGGCGGCCGGGATGATGCGCTCCGCCAGCGTGACGTTGTAGTTCGGCAGGAACACCATCTTCAGCTGGTCGCGGATCTCGGCATCGGTGTTGATCACCTTGGCGACGTCATTGGCCAGCTTGATGATCAGCTTGGCCGTGGCGTAGCCGGGGGCGGCCTTGCCGGCGAAAATCTTGACCCGCGGCGTCCAGGCCGCATCCGGCGTGTCGCGCATCTCCTGCCACAGCGCCACGGCGTGCAGGATGTTCAGCAGCTGGCGCTTGTATTCGTGGATGCGCTTGACCTGGACGTCGAACATCGCGTCGCCTGAGACGCGGAGGTCGGCGATCTCGCCGATATGGTGCGCCAGCAGGGCCTTGTTGCGGCGCTTCACCGCCCAGAACGCCTCGCGGAAGGCGCTGTCCTCGGTCTTGCCTGCCAGCGCCGACAGCCGCTCCAGATCGTCCTCCCAGCCGGTGCCGATCATGTTGTGGATCAGCTGCGCCAGGTTCGGGTTGGCCTGCACCAGCCAGCGGCGCGGGGTGATGCCGTTGGTCTTGTTGGTGATCCGGCCCGGGAACTCCTCGTTCAGGTCGCGGAACACCGTCTCGCGCATCAGCTGGGTGTGCAGCGCCGAGACGCCGTTGACCCGGTGACTGCCGAGGAAGGCCAGCGGCCCCATGCGCACCCGGCGGTCCCAGCCCTCCTGGATCAGCGACAGGGTGGACAGGCGGCTCGGGTCCTTGGCCACCACCTTGGAGGATTTCAGGAAGCGGTCGTTGATCTCGTAGATGATCTGCAGATGGCGCGGCAGCACCCGCTCCAGGAGCGCCACCGGCCAGGTCTCCAGGGCCTCGGGCATCAGCGTGTGGTTGGTGTAGCTGATGCAGCCGGTGGTGATCTTCCAGGCGCGGTCCCAGTCCAGCCGGTGCCGGTCGATCAGCAGGCGCATCAACTCCGGCACCGCAATCGCCGGATGGGTGTCGTTCAGCTGCATCGCCGCCTTGGCCGGCAGGTCGTCATAGCCGTCGTGATGCATCCGGTGCCGGCGCAGCACGTCCTGCAGCGAGGCCGAGGTGAAGAAGTATTCCTGCTTGAGCCGCAGCTCCTGCCCCGCCGGGGTGTTGTCGTTCGGGTACAGCACGCGCGACAGGGTCTCGGACAGGATCTTGTCCTCGACGGCCTTCATATAGTCGCCGGAGTTGAAGGGGGCGAGATCGAACTGCCGCACCGGCTTGGCCGACCACAGCCGCAGCGTGTTGACCGTATTGCCGCCCCAGCCGACCACCGGCGTGTCATAGGCGACGGCCAGCACCCGCTGGCTGCCCTGCCAGATCGGTTTCGGCCGGCCGTCCGGCCCGGGCTCGCCCGGCTCGATCTTGCCGTAGAAGTCGATCGGGAAGGCCACCTCCGGCCGCTCGAACTCCCACGGATTGCCGAATTTCAGCCAGTCCTCGGGATACTCGACCTGCCAGCCGCGGTCGAACTGCTGCTCGAACAGCCCGTATTCGTAGCGGATGCCATAGCCGGTGCCGGCGATGCCGAGCGTGGCCATGCTGTCGAGGAAGCAGGCGGCGAGACGGCCGAGGCCGCCATTGCCGAGCGCCGCGTCGGGCTCGACCTCCAGCACGGCGCCGAGGTCGACGCCGAAATCGGCCAGTGCCTCGCGGCAGGTGTCGTAGACGCCGAGATTGGTCAGCGCATTGGCCATCAGCCGGCCGATCAGGAACTCCAGGCTGAGATAGTAGACCCGCTTGCCGTCGGTCGCCTCCTCGCGGTGCTGCGCCGCCATCCAACGGTCGACCAGACGGTCGCGCACGGCCAGGGCCGTGGCGGCGAACCAGTCGTGCCGGGTGGCGCGATGGATCTCGCGCCCGACGGCGTAGACCAGCCATTCCAGGATGTCGCGCTTCAACGACTCCCGGTCGAGCCCACGCGGCTCGATGGTGATCGGGGTGGCTGGCAGCTCCATTGGCTGACCCCCATGCTGCACTGCGATATAGACCGTCTGTTACACCACGGATCGGCTCCGCGATCAATCATATGACAAAAAAGACCCGGCGAGGGTTCCCGCCGGGTCGACAATGTCCATGGCCAGTGGCATGCGCCACTGGCCATTGGTGTTAGAGACCGCTTACTTGGCGCCGACCTTGGCCAGCTCGCCCGGGCTCGCCTCGGCGTAGCTGCCGGCGTTCCAGATGTAGAACACGTAGTCGGTCGTCTTCCGGTCGCCCTTGGCGTCGAAAGCCAGCGGGCCCATCACGGTCTTGTAATCGCTGCCGTCATGCAGCGCCTCGGCAACCTTGGGGCCGTCGAAGCTCTTGGCCTTGGTCGCCGCCTCGGCCCAGGCCTGGACCGCGGCATAGCTGTACAGGGTGTAGCCCTCGGGATCGTAGTTCTCGGCCTTGAACTTGGCCACGACGTCCTTCGCCGCCTCGCTGCTGCGCTGGTCGGCGCCGAAGGTCATCAGCACGCCCTTGCCGGCGTCGCCGGTGATGCCCCAGAACTCCTGGGTGACGATGCCGTCGCCGGAGATGAACTGGGCGTTCAGCCCCTGCTCGCGTGCCTGGCGCAGGATCAGCCCGGCCTCGTTGTGCAGGCCGCCGAAATAGATCACGTCGACGCCGGCCTGCTTCATCTTCGAGACGACGGCCGAGAAGTCGCGCTCGCCGACGGTGATGCCTTCATACATCTTCTCGGTCACGCCGGCCTTGTTCATCGCCACCTTGGTGGCGTCGGCCAGGCCCTTGCCGTAGGTGGTCTGGTCGTGGATGACGGCGACGTTGCGGCCCTTGAACTTCTCGGCGATGAAGGCGCCGGCGACATCGCCCTGCTGGTCGTCGCGGCCGCAGGTGCGGAAGGTGGTCTTCTGCCCCTGCTCGGTCAGCTGCGGGTTGGTCGAGGCCGGGGTGATCTGGACGACGCCTTCCTCGGCATAGATCGCCGAGGCCGGGATCGAGACCGAGGAGTTGAAGTGGCCGATCACCGCCACCACGCCCTGGCCCACCAGCTCGTTCGCCGCCGCCACGCCCTGGCGCGGGTCGGAGGCGTCGTCGCCATAGACCACGGAGATCTTCTCGCCGTTGACGCCGCCGGCGTCGTTCAAGGCCTTCACCGCCGCGTCGGTGCCGCGCTTCATCTGCTCGCCGAACGAAGCGTTCGGGCCGGTCAGCGGCGCGCCGAGACCGATCTTCACATCGGCCCAGGCCGGGGCCGACGCCATCGCGGCCAGGGCTACGCCGGCCAGGAGCACTCGGTTGAATCTCGTCATCAAATCGCTCTCCCAGTTCTCGCCCGGCGGGACGACCCCGCCGGCCTTTGCTTCCCGCCGATCCGAAAGGACCGGCGTCTTACCGTGCGGCCGGCCGCCGGTCGCGCCAGGCGAACAGGCCGGCGCGCTCGTACAGCCATGGATACTGCCGCACCATCTTCGCCGCCCGCGTCATCCGGTAGGCGACCGTGGCGCACAGGCCGATCCAGACAAGATCGATGACGAAGCCGGTCGGCGACAAGAGCGTTCCGCCGAACAGCGCGTAGTGCAGGAACCGGGTCGCACAGGCGATCAGCACCACGAAGGGGATCACCTTGCGCATCGGCGCCCAGCCCTGGGCCTGGCCCTGCCCGGTCAAGAGGCCGGCGCCGCCGCCCAGGATCACGCTGACGAAGATGAAGTCGCCGATCGACGAGGTTCCGAGGATCTGTTCCATCACCCGCCCCTCAATGCCCGCCTTCGAGATAGGCGGCCCGGACCTCCGGATTCGCCAGCAGCTCACGCCCGCTGCCGCTCATCGTCACCCGGCCGTTGACCATGACATAGCCGCGATGGGCCAGCTTCAGCGCGTGGAATGCGTTCTGCTCGACCAGGAACACGGTCATGCCCTGTTCCCGGTTGATCACCTTGATCGCCTCGAAGATCTGCTTCACCACCAGCGGCGCCAGGCCCAGCGACGGCTCGTCCAGCAGCAGCAGCCGCGGCCGGCTCATCAGCGCCCGGCCGATCGCCAGCATCTGCTGCTCGCCGCCCGACAGGGTGCCGCCGCGCTGGACCTGCCGCTCCTTCAGCCGCGGGAACAGGGTGAAGATCTGCTCGAGGTCGCGGCCGAACTCCACCGGATCGGCGGTCAGGGCCCCCATCTGCAGGTTTTCCATCACCGTCATGCGCGGGAAGATGCGGCGGCCCTCCGGCGAGATGGCGACGCCGCGGCGCACGATCTCGAACGTCGGCAGCCGGGTGATCTCCTTGCCGTCGAACACCACCGCCCCCTGGCGTGCCTGCGGGTTGCCGCAGATCGTCATCAGCAGGGTCGATTTGCCGGCGCCGTTGGCGCCGATCAGGGTGACGATCTCGCCTTCCTTGACCTCGACGTCGACGCCGCGCAGCGCTTCGATCGCGCCGTAGAAGGTGTGCACGCCCTGCAGCGACAGCATCACGGGCGGGCCTCCCCGGTCACGGCGGCGACATCGGCGGCGATCTCCGGCGGCAGGTCGTCCTCCTCGGGCTCGCCGAGATAGGCGCGGATCACCGCCTCGTCGCTACGGATCTCAGCCGGCGTGCCGTCGGCGATCTTCTTGCCGTGGTCGAGCACGATGATGTGGTCGGAGATCTGCATGACGACGCTCATATCGTGCTCGATCAGCAGTACGCTGGTGTCGTGCTCGTCGCGGATGGCGCGCAGCAACCCGTTCAGCTCCTGCGATTCGCGCGGGTTGAGGCCGGCGGCCGGCTCGTCCAGGCACAGGATCACCGGGTCGATGCACATCGCCCGCGCGATCTCCAGCCGGCGCTGGCCGCCATAGGGCAAGCTGCCGGCGGAATCGTCGGCCTGGGCGGTCAGCCCGACCCGGTCGAGCCAGAACTTCGCCTTCTCCACCGCCTCGCGCTCCGCCCGGCGATAGCTGGGCAGGCCGAACAGCCCGGCGATCGAAAAGGCCGAGGCCTTCATCAGCTTGTTGTGCTGGGCCACCATCAGGTTCTCCAGCACGCTCATCCCTGCGAACAGCCGGATGTTCTGGAAGGTGCGGGCGACCCGCGCCTGCTGGGCGATGCGGTAGCCCGGGATCTGCTCCAGCAGGAACTCGCCGCCGTCGACCCGCAGCGTCATCCGGCCGGAGGTCGGCCGGTAGAAGCCGGTGATGCAGTTGAACAGCGTGGTCTTGCCGGCGCCGTTCGGCCCGATCACGGCGGTGATGTCGCCGGCCCGGATGTCGAAGGTGGCGTCGTCGATGGCGACGAGGCCGCCGAAGCGCATCGAGACGTGCTCGATGGTCAGAAGGGCGGTCACGAAGAGGCTCCCTTCTTGCCGTGCAGCAGGATGGTCGGGTCGCGATGCGCCAGCAGGCCGCGCGGGCGCCACACCATGATGCCGACCATGCACAGGCCGAACACCAGCATGCGGTACAGGTCGAGGCCGCGGAACGCCTCCGGCAGGCCGATGATCAGGCAGGCGGCGACGACGATGCCGAGCTGGCTGCCCATGCCGCCGAGCACGACGATCGCCAGCACGATCGCGGATTCGATGAAGGAGAAGCTCTCCGGGCTGATGAAGCCCTGATAGGTGGCGAAGAAGCTGCCGGCGAAGCCGCCGCACATCGCCGAGGTGGCGAAGGCCGCCAGCTTCAGGTTGGTGCGGTTGATGCCGAGCGACTGGCAGGCGATGTCGTCCTCGCGGATCGCCTCCCAGCCGCGACCGACCGGCAGCCGGCGCAGCCGCACGCTGATGAAGTTGACCAGGAGCGCCAGGGCCAGGATCAGCAGGTACAGGAAGACGATGCGCTGGGTCGGGTCGTATTCCAGGCCGAACAGCTGGTGGAAGGAGGTGGTGCCCTCGGGCGGGCTGCGGTCGAACGGGAAGCCGAAGAAGCTGGGCCGCGGGATGTTGTTGATGCCGTTCGGCCCGCCGGTCACCGGCGCCCAGTTGATCAGGATGATGCGGATGATCTCGCCGAAACCGAGGGTGACGATGGCGAAATAGTCGCCGCGCAGCCGCAGCACCGGGTAACCCAGGATCACGCCGAAGCCGGCGGCCAGCACCCCGGCCAGCGGCAGGCACAGCCAGAAGCTGAAGCCGAAGGTGGTCGCCAGCAGCGCGTAGGAGTAGGCCCCGACGGCATAGAAGGCGACATAGCCGAGGTCGAGCAGCCCGGCCAGGCCGACGATGATGTTCAGCCCCCAGCCGAGCATGATGTAGGTCAGCACGATGATGGCGACGCCCAGCGTGCTGCGGCTGGCGAGGTCGGTGAACGGGAAGATCACCGCCAGCAGCACCAGGATCGGCCCCACATAGACGCTGAGGCGCTGCACCCGGGCGCCGACACGATCCATCGCCCGGTCGCGCTCCTGCCGCGACAGGCTGGCGCGGCTGCGGCGCTGCACCAGGATCGACTGGAGCAGCAGCCACAGCGCCCCGAACGCCCCGATCAGCAGCAGCGGCACCGAGTGCAGATCCTGCACCGGCAGCGGCGGCAGCGTGTCGGAGATCATCGGCCGCAGATACTCGTAGACCGGCGGCAGGGCGAAGACGATCAGGAACAGCAGGCTGATCCAGAACACCGGCCGGGGCATGCCCTCGCGGTTCAGGATGATGCCGATGCGGCCGAGGAAGACCAGCGCGACCGCGATGGCGACGGCGGTGAAGTCGGTCTGGTAGCCCAGCGCGCCGCTTTGCTCCACCGTGCGGATGCCGACCAGGGGCGCGGTGAGGACCAGGGCGATCAGGGCGGCGACCCCGGCCTCCTTGACCATGGCCACGAGATCGAGGCGGCGCCCGGCGGCCGCGTCGGATTGCGCGATCGTCGCCATGGCGTCAGACCTTCTCGATGTCGGGACGGCCGAGCAGGCCGGACGGGCGGAAGATCAGCACCAGCACCAGGATGGTGAAGGCGGCGACATCCTTGTACTCCGACGAGAAATAGCCCGACCAGAAGGCCTCGATCAGCCCGATCAGGATACCGCCCAGCATCGCCCCGGGCAGCGAGCCGATGCCGCCCAGGACCGCCGCGGTGAAGGCTTTGATGCCGGCCAGGAAGCCGATGTAGAAGTCGATCACGCCGTAATAGAGGGTGACCATCACGCCGGCCACGGCGGCCAGCGCCGCGCCGATGACGAAGGTCGTCGAGATGGTGCGGCCGACATCGACGCCGATCAGCGCCGCCATGGTCCGATCCTGGGCGCAGGCGCGCTGCTGCCGGCCGAGCGAGGTGCGGTTGATCACCCAGGTCAGCCCGATCATCAGACTGAGGGTGAGCAGCACGATGACGATCTGCAGGTACGACAGGCTGACGTCGAAGCCGCCGCCGGAGGTCAGCTGGAAGCCGCCCGGGATCTGCGGCGGCACCGGCTTGCGGCGGGCGCCCTGCAGCAGCTGGATGTAGTTCTGCAGGAAGATCGACATGCCGATCGCGGAGATCAGCGGCGCCAGCCGGGTCGAGCCGCGCAGCGGACGGTACGCCAGCCGTTCGACCGTCCAGCCATAGGCGGCGGTCACCACCACGCTGACGATCAGCACGATCGCCAGGGCCAGGGCCACCGACACGCCGGGCACGCCGAAGGCGCCGAGCACGACGAAGCCGATCACCGCGATGAACGCGCCGATCATATAGATCTCGCCATGGGCGAAATTGATCATGCCGATGATGCCGTACACCATCGTATAGCCGATCGCGATCAGACCGTAGATCGCGCCCAGCGTCAGCCCATTGATGAGCTGCTGCAGGAAATATTCCATGCTCGCGCCGAATTGCCTCCACAGACCATCCGCGGATGGTCGACCTCATCTGTTCGCTCGCCGTTTAAACCGAGGGCGTTTCTCTGTTCAAGCTCCGCGTCAACGTCGGATTGGCGCGACTATGGCGAAGAAAATGGACCGTTACAATCTCAATGAATCATAAGACGTTTCGGGGGCTTAGGCCGTGGATCAGGCACCATAGCGGTCGAGAATCCGGCGGATCGGCTCGGCATAGGCCGGGTCCCAGTACCGCACATGCACCAGCAGCGGATACAGCAGATAGATCGGCCGGCGGTCGTTCCAGAAGCCGGGATCGAGTGGCGCCAGCTCGGCATAGCGGCGGAAAAAAATATCGTCGAAGGTGCCGAACAGGGTCGGGTAGGTCAGCTCCATCTCCGGATGGCCGCAGGAAATGGCCGGGTCGATGAAGGCCGTGATTCGGCCGTTCCGGTGCAGCAGGTTGCCGGTCCAGATGTCGCCATGCAGCAGCGCCGGGTGGCGCGGCTCCGACAGCAGCTCCTCGAGCCGACCGGCCAGCGTCTCCAGCCGGCGCAGGAGGGCGGCGTCAACCGTACCCTCGGCATGGCCGGCGCGGGCCATGTGCAGCAGGCGGTGGTCGCGGAAGAACGGCACCCAGCGATCGGCCGGGGGGTTCGGCTGCGGCAGCTTGCCGATGGTGGTGTCGCGGCCATAGCCAAAGCGTGGCCAGGCGGGCTCGTGCAGCGCCGCCAGCAGCTCGGCGGCGTGCAGCTGCGCCAACGCCGGGGGCGGCCCGGGCTCATGCTCGACATGCTCCAGCAGCAGCAGGCCCTCGTCGGCGTGCAGCAACGCCGGCAGCGGCAGGGCGGAATGCCGGGCCAGCTCGCCCAGCATCCAGGCTTCCAGCAGCAGCGGCCCGGCCCCGGCCTTGGCCACCACCCGGCCGCCATCGGCGAGGTCGACCCGCAGCACCGCGACGGTCGACCCGCCCGGCAGCGGCTCGGCCGCCACCGGCCGCACGCCGAGCGCGGCGGCGATCCGGTCGGCGAGGACAGGATCGAGGGCGGTCAGGAGCGGCATCCGGCAAAAATCTCCACGCGTTTCGCGGCTGCCATGGTGATATGGGCGGAGGCCCCGCCCGTCATCCGGAGCATCATGCTCGCATCGCCCTCCGTCTACGACAGCTGCGCCCTGCTGTTCGAGCAAGCCCCCGATTCTGGCGCAGCCGGCCAGGCCGCGGAAGAGGCCCGACGGTTTCTCGCGGCGTTCGGCCTGGCGCCGGACGGCAGCGACGAGGACGCGCGGACCGCGCGGCTGTTCCGACTGGCCGCGACGCTGGAGGCCAGCTTTGCGGTGCCGGCGATGGATTATCCCGGCCTGACCGTCCTCGGCGCCCGATTGCGCCGGCCTGCTGGCGACAGCGGCGCGGCGATCGCCGTGGACGGCGTGATCGGATGTGATCCGAGCCCGTGGCGGGCCTTCCAGAAGTGCATCGGCGAGGCGGCGGAGACGCTGGCCCTGGCCGCACCTGAGATCGGCGACGCCGCCCCGGACGGCGCGGCCGAGGCCATCGCCGCCCGCTTCGCCGGCCAGGTCGAGGCGCGGACCGGCTTGGCCTCGGATGCCGCGCTCGCGACGGCCCCGGCCGTCGCCGGGGTCGAGCTGGCGACCGGCCGGCCCGTGCTGGTGCCGCGGCCGCTGGTCTTCGGGCGGTCGGGCGGGCTGCGGGCCACGGTCCCGGTCAGCGAAGGCTGCGCCGCCGGCCCGACCTCCGAGGCCGCCGCCCGATCGGCCCTGTTCGAGCTGATCGAGCGGCACGTGGTGGCGCATTGGTGGCATGGCGGCCGCCCCGCCCGCCGGTTGCCGCCGGCGCTGATGGCTGCCGCGATCGGCTGGCTGCGTCCTGGGGCCGAGACGCCATGGCCGCGCCAGGGCTTCGCGCTGGAGCTCGACGCCGACGGCCTGCCGCTCGCCGTCGTCGCCGCGGCCTCGGTCAGCCCCATCCATGGCCTGGTCGCCCTGGGCTTCGCCGCCCGTCCCGGCCGGGCCGCCGCGCTGGACGCGGCCGTCCTGGAGATGATCCAATCCGAGATCGCCAACGACCTGCTGTTCCTCCGGCTGCGCCGCGCCGGGGCGGCGCCGGACCCGGTGGACCAGGAACGGCTCGCGGCGAGGCAAGCGCTGCGGCCCGAGGCGCTGCTGGCCACGACGGATGGCGAGGCCGCGGACAACGGCACCGACGGGCCGGACTCCTTGCCCGATCTCCCGGCCGCCCTGGCCCGGCGAAGCATCGCGGTTTTCCGGGTCGAGCTGACCGGGAAAGCTGGGATTCCCGTCGTGAAGCTGCTATCGCCGGAACTCCAGTCCTCCTCGTCCGCCGCGGTGACGGAAGGGCTGCGCCAGACGGCCTCACAGTTCGGGCGTCCGCTGAAGTGTTTGATCGATCGCCCGGCGATATTTAATAGTTTGTGAGCCCAGTCCGCTGCGGTTCCAATTGGTTGGGGGAAGGGAGACCGCGGATGGCGGTTCCGGCACTACGGAGCGTGAGGACTCCGGATCGGGAGGATATACCCGCGCCGGAGAAAGCTGGTGTAGAGCGTCTGCGGCTGTCGCTGGGCAATGGTTTCGATCTCCGCCTCGGAAATGGGGAGCGGATCGAGCTCGGCAGCCGCAAGTCCCAGGCAATCTTTGCCTTCGTCGCGCTGAGCGGCACGGCGATCGAGAGCCGCGAGCGCGTCGCCGGGGTGTTCTGGAGCGAGAGCGACGGCGATCATGCCCGCGGCTCGCTGCGGCAGTGCCTGAAGCAGCTGCGCGACAATCTCGACGCCGTCCGGCCGGGCATCGTCGAGATCGGGCGCCAGGACATCCGCATCCGGCGCGAATCCATCGAGATCGACCTTGAGCTGGTCGCCGCCGACCTGGCGAAGGGCATGCTGTCGTCGATCCTGGCGCTCGGCCAGGCCAATCCGGACCGCATCCTGACCGGGTTCGAGGATCTCGACCGGGAGTTCGCCTCCTGGCTCACCGTCTGCCGGCAGCAATGGCGCAAGACCTTCATCGGCGGCCTCGAGCGCATCCTGCGCGATCCGGCCTCGGGCGAGAAGATCGCCGCCGAGGCGGCCCATGCGCTGCTCGACATCGACCCGACGCATGAGGAGGCCTATCGCGTCCTGATCCTGCAGCAGGCGCTGCGCGGCAACATCGCGGCGGCGCTGAAGCTGTACAGCACGCTGTGGGACCTGCTGCAGAACGACTACGACATGGAGCCGTCGGACGAGACGCAGCGCCTGATCGTCGACATCAAGAAGGGCTCGTTCGACGGCACCGCCCCGCCGGCTTCGACGCCGGCCGAGGAGCAGTCGCGGCTGCCGATCATCGAGGTGGACCGCCTGAGTCCCGGCCTGCCCGAGGGTATCGACGACTATGTCGTCCACGGCTTCCGCAGCGAGCTGATCGCCAACCTGGTGCGGTTCCGCGAATGGATCGTGGTCGAGCCGCCGGAAGCGGCTCCCGCGGCCGGGGCGCCGCAGCAGGCCGACTACCGCCTGTCCACCGATTTCCGGCACAAGAACGACGATCTGCTGATCGTCGTCTCGCTGACCGAGCTGACCCGCAAGCGGTCGCTGTGGTCGGAGACCTTCTCGCTGGCGCTGCAGTCCTGGATGGACCAGCAGCGCCAGATCGCCCGCCGCGTGTCGGCGACGCTCGACATCCACATCTCGGCCAACGCCCTGTCGCGGCAGATCGGCGACCGCGACTTCGCGCACGGACCCTATATCCGCTGGCTGCGCGGCCAGTATCTGCTGAACTTCTGGGAGCCGCAGGCCGAATTCGAGGCCGAGGCGCTGTTCAAGGACGTGATCCGGGACTGGCCCAGCTTCGCCCCGGCCTATAGCGGCCTGGCGAACATCTACAACTCCCGGCACATCATCCTGCCGGGGGTGCGCCGCGACCGCGCCATGGCCGACGACGCGCTGGCGCTGGCCCGGCGGGCGGCGGAGCTGGACCCCCTGGATGCGCGCGGCCATCTGACCCTCGCCTGGTCGTATATGATGACGACGCGCTACCCGCAGGCCGACCTGCATCTGGAGCTGGCGCGCGACCTGAACCCGAGCAATCCGTCGGTGCTGATGTCGGCGGCGCAGGGCTTCGCCTTCGTCGACCGGACCGACATCGCGCTCGACCTCGTGGCCAATGCCTTCGAACTGAACCCGCTGATCCCGCCGCATCACTGGGCCTATCTCGCCGGCATCCGCTTCCTGCACGGCGACGTCACCGGCTGCGTCGAGGCCGCAGACCGGGCCGGGCAGTCGATCTTCAACATCCCGGCCTGGAAGGCGGCGGCCCTCGGCCAGCTCGGCAACGTCCGGCGGGCACAGGAGGAGGCGCGGCTCTTCCTGCGCAACGCCCGCGACACCTGGCATGGCGACGCCGAATGCACCGACGCCGCCATCGTCGAATGGTTCCTCAGCAGCTTCCCGATCCGCAATGTCGGGCGCTGGCGCGAGCTACGGGAAGGCCTGATCCTGGCCGGCCTTCCCGCGACCGACATCGGCGAGGAACAGCTGTACTGGCCTCACCGGCACTGACCGAAGCTGTAGTCGCCGACCCGGAAGTAGAACATGTCGATCGCCTTCAGCGCGTTCGGGTCGTTCTCCACCTGCAGCTTGTACTCGCCCGGCAGCGTGTAGCGGGGGGCCTTGGAATATTCCGCGATGCGCTGGCGCATCAGATCGGCCGGCGGCAGCACGACATAGACCGCGTCGTCGCGGCTGACGAAGCGGATCTCCTTCCCGGACGCGTGGAAGTCCTTCAGCTCGATGCCATGGTCCTTCAGCAGCTGCAGCGCTTCCTCGGTCGTATTCGGCCGCGGAATGTCGCCGATCGCCATGCCGACGATCAGCCGGCCAGCGGCCTCGCGGTCGGCCATCACCATCTCGATCGGCAGGATGTTGGTTTCATCGTTGTCTGTCACGGCTTGTCCTCCTTGTTCGAGCAATCTTGCTCTTCCATTGCATCGGCAGCCGGTGCCGGCGGCCGATGCCCCCCACCTCCGCATCGGCACCCGATGCGGAGGGCATCACCTTAGCGCAACCCCGCCATCAGACGCTGGCCTGGGAGATCGGCCGCGACGCCACCGCCGGAGGCGGCGGCGAGTCGACGAAGCCGATGATGTCGCGCATGCTGTCCGGCACGGCGCCGCCCTTGAACAGGACGCGGCTCCAGCGCCGGATCACGCCGGGCTCGACCAGCGTCGACGTGACCATCGAGGCAGCCAGGATCACCTGGCCGACGATCGCCGACCCCAGGGGACCAAGACGCCGCCCCTGATGGCGAACCTCCGCCTCGCGCATGATGTAGTAGAAGAGCGGCGTATCCTCGGCCAGGGCCTCGATCACGCCGTCCGGGGCATCGGCGAGAGGATTGCGCCGAGAGCGCGCATTCATGCCGGCAAGGCCGCCATCGTCGCCGCCCAGCAGCTCCTCCCGCGTCAAGGGCGCGATCCCCATCCGGCCCGCGAGATACTGGCCGCTCGGCATGCTGGACAGATAGGCGCGCGCCAGATCCCGGAACGGCAGCCCACCATAGCCTTCCTCATAGATCGGGTCGCCGCCGACCATGCGGCGCATGTCGTCATGCGCCATGGCCGCCATCGTGTAGAGCTGGGCGGTCACCCAGGGGCCGATCAGGTGCGACTTGTTCTCGTCGCCGCCCGTCTCTTGCGGGAAGAACAGATCCCAGCCGAGAATCCAGTCGTTCGGGATCGGGCAGCCCGGGACCTTGCCGCCGGGGACCAGGGCGCCGCGGCGGAACGTCATCAGCCCCTTCAGGCTGGTCTCGTCCAGCAGCAGCGCCCGGTTGAGCCGGTAGGCCGGCCGGATCATGGCGTGGCCGAAGCGGAAGGCGGCCATGATGAACTCGGCCGGCAGCGGCGTATCCGCATCGGCGGCGAGGCGCCGGCCGAAGCCGCCCAGGGCCTGCAGCCCGTCGGACCGGACATAGCGCTGCCAGATCTCGGGATCGAGCAGGTGCCCGAGATAGTCGTTCCGCACCACGGACCGGTAGGTGGTGATCACCAGGGCCCGGGCGATCTCGAACACCTCGTGGTCCGACGGGCAGTGCGGCGAGGCCAGGATGGCGTCGACGATGCGGTTGTGGAAGCGGTGGAACAGGACCGTGATCTGCGACAGGATCAGGTTGTTGTCGTTGCGGATGTCGCCGACCAGCGGTTCGACCGGGCATTGCCGCGGCACGTCCTGTGCCGCCGGATGGACGTCGGTCGCGTTCGAGGCCGCGTCGACGCAGGCGATCATCGCCAGGTCGCGCGGCTGCGGCGCCTTGGCCGACGCCGGATCGCCGGGCACCTCCGGCACCGACTCGTCCCAGGTCCGGCCGCCGGTATAGCCGACCCGCAGCTTCAGCCGCAGCGCATCGGGGCCGCCGGTGCGCTGCTGGTACAGCATCGGCGACCGGAACGGCCCGCCGCGATACAGGCAGTCGAGATCGAGCGCCGGGCTGGCCCAGAGCGGCCCCGCCACCGCCGAGCGCGAGAGCGTGCCGAGATCGGTGAAGGTCAGGTCGTGCGCGATCAGCTGGCCGAGATAGGTGTAGCCGGCGGGGACGTCCGGGTTGAGCGTCTCCGGCCCGGCGACGAGCCCGTCCAGATACATCTTGCGGGCCAGGCGCTGCAGCGCGTCCATGACCAGGGCCTGCGGCTGCAGGCCCAGCCGGCCGGCCTCCTGCGCCAGGCGCCAGCCGAAGATGCCCTCGGGCGGCGGCGGGCTGCCTTCGAAATAGGTCTCGGCCCGCTCGATCCCCTGCGTCAGTGCGGCGCTACGCTGGCCGGCCCCTGCGAAACCTGAGCCATGCACGATCGTTTCCTCCCTGCTCGGTGCACCGCGATCCGTCTTTGTCGCCGGAGCATTTAGGAGCCGGACCGTGATCGGATCGTGATTCCCAATGTGGGCATTTCCGGGGCTGGCAGCCGCCCGGTTCAGCCCCGCTGGTCGAGGCTGAGCGGATAGCGCAGCGGGTGGTGGCTGGAGAAGGTCATGTTCACCGGCCGCCCTTGCGGGTCGTAGGCGATCTGCTCGATCGTCAGCACCGCGGCGGGCGGCACCAGCTCCAGGAGATCCGCCTCCTCCGCATTCGCCAGCCGGGCGCTCATCGTGGTGCGGCCGCGGTCGGGACGCAGCCGGTAGCGGTCGCGCACCTCGGCATAAAGCGAGCGGTTGCCGGTCGACCAGTCGAGGTCGAGGATCCCCGGCACCAGCCGGGCGGCGAACCAGTCCTGGGTCAGCACCACCGGCTGGCGGTCCAGGCAGCGCAGCCGCTTCAGCATCACCACATCGGCGCCGAGCGGCAGGAACAGCGGCCGCGCCACCTCCGCCGGCGCGCGGCAGACATAGCCCTCGATCAGCCGGCTGGTCGGCGTCCGGCCATGCGCCTCGGCGATGGCGGTGAAGCTGCGCAGCAGGTGCAGCTCATAGGTCTCCTCGCGCCGCGCCACGAAGAAGCCGCGGCCGGGATGGCTGTGCAGCCAGCCTTCCTGCACCAGCTCGCGCACCGCCTGGCGCACGGTGATGCGGCTGACGCCGTACTGCTTCTCCAGCTCGCGCTCCGACGCCAGCTTGGCATCGGTGCCGAGCTCGCCGCGCTCGATCTGCCCGCGCAGCCGCTGCTTGATCTGGCGGTACAGGGGCTGCGGGTCGTCGCGCCGCAGCCCGTCGCCGGCGGGTCCGTCGCTGAGGGGGCCGTCGGTCATGGTACGCGGAAGGGCCTCTCGGGCAGGGCGGAGATCACCCTCGCTGCATACACGCAAAACCGGGCTCCCGCCACAATTGACATGACTGGTTATAACCAGTCATAACTTTGCCGGTTCGCGGGAGGCACCATGAAACTGACCCTGGTCGGCGGCGGCGGCGTCCGCGCCCCTCTGTTCATCGAATCGGCGCTGCGCCGGGCGGAGTGGAGCAACCTGACCGAGCTGTGCCTGCTCGATATCGACGAGCCTCGGCTGGAGCTGTTCGGCGGGCTGGGCGCCGAGATCGCCCGGCGCGAGAGATCCCCGGTCAAAATCACCACCAGCCTGGATCCGGAGCGCGCGCTGGACGGCGCCGGCTACGTCGTGACCACGGTCCGGCCGGGGCTGGAGGAAGGCCGGATCAAGGACGAGCGGATCGCCCTGGCGCTTGGCGTGCTGGGCCAAGAGACGACCGGGCCGGGCGGCTTCGCCATGGCGCTGCGGAGCATCCCGACCATCCTGGGTTATGCCGACCTGCTGCAGCGGGTCAGCCCCGACGCCTGGCTGTTCAACTTCACCAACCCGGCCGGCCTCGTGACCCAGGCGCTGCGAGATGCCGGCCACGACCGCACCATCGGCATCTGCGACGGCGCCAATGCCGCCCAGTCGGCCGTGGCGCGCTGGTTCGACGTGCCCGAGAAGGCGGTGCGCACCGAGGTGTTCGGCCTGAACCACCTGTCCTTCACCCGCCGCGCCGAGATCGGCGGCGAGGACGTGCTGCCGCGCCTGCTGGCCGACGACGCCTTCCTGGCCGCCTCGGCCCAGAAGGTGTTCAGCCCGCGCGTGGTCCGCCGCCATGGAATGTGGATCAACGAGTACCTCTATTACTTCTACTATGCCGAGAAGGCGGTCGAGGCGATCCGGTCGGACGTTCGGACGCGGGGCGAGGAAGTGCTCGACCTGAACCATGGGCTGATCGAGCAGTTGACGGCGCTGGACTGGCGCCGCAACCCGGACAAGGCGCTGGAGGCCTATTACGCCTACGCCCACCGCCGCAACGCCACCTACATGCATTACGCCCAGGAGGGGGCGCCGAGCATGGAGGAGGCCGACCGGGCCCTGGCCGCCGGCGCCCATGCGCCGCTGGGCGACGAGGGCGAGGGCTATGCCGGCGTCGCCCTGGACCTGGTGGACGCGCTGGAGACCGGCAAGCCGCTGTACAGCGGGCTGAACGTGCCGAACCAGGGCGCCATCGAGGGGCTGCGCGACGAGGACGTGGTCGAGGTCAGCTGCGTCGTCGACCGCGACGGTGTGCGGCCGCTGCCGATCGGGCCGATGCCGGAGGCGCAGGCCCAGCTGGTGCACGACATCAAGCGCTATGAGCGGCTGGCGGTGCAGGCGATCCGCGAGCGCGACCGCGACCTGGCGGTCGAGGCGCTGGTGGCGCATCCGCTGGTGCTGTCCTATTCCCGGGCCGAGGCGCTGGTCGACGAATACCTCACCGCCCACGCCCCCTATGTCGGCAACTGGCCATGACCGGCCCGGGACAGGGCGACTGCGACGTCGTCGTGGTCGGCGAATACTACTGGGACCTGATCTTCACCGGCCTGCCCGAGGTGCCGCGGCTGGGCGCCGACCTGTTCGCCCGCGACTTCGCCACCCTGCCCGGCGCCAGCTTCACCACTGCCACGGCGCTGCACCGGCTGGGGCTGCGCACCGCCTGGGCAGCCGATTTCGGCACCGACCTGTTCAGCCATCTGGCGCTGGACGCGGCCCGCAAGGAGGGGCTGGACGACCGGCTGTTCCGCCGGCTGGACCATCCGCTGGAGCGGGTCAGCGCCGCCTTCTCCTTCGCCCATGACCGCGGCTTCGTCAGCTACGCCGTGCGCGACGACCTGCCGCCGACGCCCGAGGCGCTGGCTGCGGCCGCGCCCAAGGCGCTGCTGCTGCAGAGCTTCCGCCTGCAGCCGGAGCTGCTGGCCCTGGCCCGGGCGGCGAAGCGGCAGGGCGTGCTGGTCTATCTCGACTGCCAGCACGTGCCGCACAAGATCGACTCGCTCGGCGTGGCCGAGCTGTTCCGCGAGATCGACGTCTTCGCCCCGAACGAATCCGAGGCCCTCGCCTTCACCGGCGCGCCGGATGTGAGCGCGGCCCTGGAGCGGCTGTCGGCGATGGTGCCGACCGTGCTGGTCAAGCGCGGCGCCGCCGGCGCCATCGGCGTCAGCCGGGGCGAGCGTTGCGCCGTGCCGGCCCCGGCGGTGACCGTGGTCGACACCACCGGCGCCGGCGACAGCTTCAACGCCGGCTTCCTCTACGGCCGGCTGCGCGGCTTCGACTTCCGCGACAGCCTGGCCCTGGCCGCCTGCTGCGGCGCGCTGGCCACCACCGATTACGGCGGCCGGGCGCTGCCGCGCGAGGCCGAGCTGCTGGCGCTGATCCGAGACGAGGCTCCGGCCTCCGTACGCTAAGCCTTGGTCCGGCCAGGGCCGGACCGGGAGCGGCGGGACCAACCCGCCCGGTAACGACAAGAGATTTCAAACAGGGGCTTGAAACGGAGGGACCCGTGAAGATTGCCACCCTATCCCTGACCGCCGCGCTGGCCGCTTTCGCCGCCGCCGGGACCGGGGCCGATGCCGAGGCCGCGACGGTGAAGCTGTTCTGCGGCGCCACCGATTACGACCTGTGCAGCAGCGCCGCCGAGGCCTGGGCCAAGCGGAGCGGCAACGCCGTCTCGATCAACAAGATGCCGGCGTCCTGGGACGACGCCGTGCCGCTGTACCAGCAGATGCTGGCGGCGAAGTCGACCGATGTCGACGTGCTGGTGATCGACGTGATCTGGATGGGCATGCTGAAGAACCATCTGCTCGACCTCGGCACGATGGTGCCGAAGGAGGAGGTGGCGGCGCATTTCCCGACCACGATCGACGCCGCGACCATCGATGGCCAGCTGCTGGCCCTGCCCTGGTACATGGACACCGGCCTGATCTTCTACCGCAAGGACCTGCTGGAGAAGTACGGCAAGGCGGTGCCGAAGACCTGGGCCGAGCTGACCGAAACCGCCAAGGCGGTGCAGGACGGCGAGCGCAAGGCCGGCGACGCCGACATGTGGGGCTTCGTCTGGCAGGGCAAATCCTATGAGGGGCTGACCTGCGACGCCATCGAATGGGTCGCCAGCACCGGCGGCGGCACCATCATCGACGCCAAGGGTGACGTCACCATCGATAACCCGAAGGCAGCCCAGGCGCTGGCCCTGGCGCATGGCTGGATCGACACGATCAGCCCGCAGGGCGTGCTGGGCTATGACGAGGAGAGCTCCCGCGCCGTGTTCGAGAGCGGCAAGGCGGTGTTCCTCCGCAACTGGCCCTATGTTTGGGGCACCTCGCAGGCCGCGGGCGGCGCCCTGGTCGGCAAGGTCGGGGTGGCGGCGCTGCCGGTCGGCGCCGCCGGCGAGAAGTCGAGCGGCTGCCTGGGGCCGGCCTATCTCGGCGTGTCGAAATACTCCGAGAACAAGGACGCGGCGGTCAGCCTGATCCGCTACATGACCGGCGCCGCCGACCAGAAGCGCCGGGCGATCCAGGGCGCCTACAACCCGACCGTCTCGGCGCTGTATGAGGATCCGGAGGTGCTGGCCAAGCTGCCCTTCCTGAAGGACACCGAGGCCGCCTTCGCCGACAGCGTCGCCCGCCCCTCCGCCGCCACCGGCGCCAGCTACAACCGGGTGTCGCAGGCCTTCTCGAAGTCGGTGCACGCGGTGCTGACCGGCGACGAGCAGCCCGCCGCCGCCGTGGCTGCGCTGGCCAAGGAGCTGGATCGCCTGCGCCAGCGGGCGAAGTGGTGATCGTCGCGAAGAGCTGAGCAGGTGCTGTCTCCTTCGACCAGCCCTTCCCTTTTAGTCTCCCCTCCCCTTGCGGGCTACGGGATGCACGAAAGTGATTTGCGTGTGGAGGGAGGTGTGATTCAAGGCGAAGTCAAGCCGAGAGGAGACTTTGCCGTGACGTTTGGGCTGGGCGACATCCGGGTGGCAGCGCGAGCCGAGTGGTTGATCGAGCAGATCGTGGCGACGGGATCGCTGGTGGTGCGCGAGCTTGGCGGGACGCGGGCCGGAGAGATGGCGGTGCACCGGTTTTTGTCGTCGCCGTACAGCTCGGTGGAAGGGATCGTGGAGACGCTGGCGTCGCGGACAGCCCAGCAGTGTGTGGGGCGCCGGGTGGTGGCGATCCAGGATACGAGCGAGGTCAACTTCAAGGGTCGGGCGGCCAAGCGGCGCGGGCTGGGTCCTGGGGGCAACGGGAAGGACCCCGGCTTCTTCCTGCATCCGGTGATTGCGGTGGATGTGGAGGAAGAGGCGGTGATCGGCCTGGTCGGGGCCCAGATCTGGACGCGAGGCTCGGTGCCGGTGGGCGAGCGGCGTGGCCGGGCCCTGGCGGAAAAGGAATCGATGCGCTGGCACGACGGCTGCACCACCGCGGCCCGGGTGCTGGCCGAGGCGGCGGCGGTGACGATGATCGCCGACCGCGAGAGCGACATCTGGGAGCTGTTCACCGAGCGCCCGGACAATCTCGACCTGATCCTCCGGTCGGCGCAGAACCGCAGCCTGGCCGGCGGCGGCCGGCTGTTCGCCGCCCTGGACGATGCCCCGGAGCTGACGCGCCGCCGCATCCTGGTGCCGCCGAGCCGACCGGGCGAGCGCAGCCGTGAAGCGACCCTCGCGATCAAGGCGGGCAGCGTGCAGATCGCCCGTCCGAAGAGCCGCAAGGCCGAACCGGGCGCGGTGCGCACCGTAACCCTGACGCTGGTCCAGGCCATCGAGATCGATCCGCCCGACCCGAAGCAGGCCATCGCCTGGCGCCTGCTCACCACCCATCCCGCCGACGGCGCCGACGCCGCCACCGAGATCATCGATCTCTATCGCCTGCGCTGGCGCATCGAGCAGGTCTTTCGTGCCCTCAAGAGCGATGGCCTGGGCCTCGAAGACACTCAACTCGCCGATGCCGAGCGGCTGTTCATCCTCGCCGCCATGGGCTTGGCCGCCGCAGTCCGCACCCTGCAACTCGTCGATGCCCGCGACGGCAGCCCCAGGCCGGCCACCGACGTGGTCGATCCCGACCTCCTCGCTCCACTTGCCGCCATCTCTCGATCCCTCGAAGGCAACACCCCGCGCCAGAAGAACCCCCATGCCCCCACCAGCCTCGCCTTCCTCTCCTGGGTCACCGCTCGCCTCGGCGGATGGAACTGCTACGGCAAGCCACCGGGTCCCAAAACCATGCACAATGGATGGAAACGGCTCGCCCCTATGCTCCATGGCTATGCCCTCGCAACACAGGCAAAACTTCCGTGAATCCCGTAGCCCCTTGCGGGAGGGGGGCAGGGGGAGGGGTCTGCGCGCGTCCGCGCGCGAATGGTCTTGGCCACGTGCACCAGCCGCACTGACCTCCTCAATTTCATCGCCGGCTCAGGCCGAGAGAACCCCCTCCCCCTAACCCCCTCCCGCAAGGGGAGGGGGGACTCGACTGGGGAGCGTCCTCGATGACCGGCCGGATCGCCCGATCGCATCGGCGGGCGGGGTGGCTGTTCCTGGCGCCGACGCTGGCGGCGCTGACTCTGGTGGCGCTGTGGCCGCTGCTGCGCACGCTGTTCTTCTCGACCACCGACGCCACCCTGGACGACCCGACCAATTACGGCTTCGTCTGGCTCGACAACTTCATCGACGTCGCCCGTGACCCGCAATGGTGGCGGGCGGTCGAGAACACGCTGGTCTTCACCATCGTCTCGGTGGCGCTGGAGACGCTGCTGGGCCTCGCCATCGCCCTGCTGCTGAACGAGGCGATCCCCGGCCGCGGCGTTCTGCGCGCCGCCATCCTGGTGCCGTGGTCGATCCCGGTCGTGGTCTCGGCTAAGATCTGGGAATGGCTGCTGCACGACCAGTTCGGCATCATCAACCGCCTGCTGATCGACCTGCATCTGATCGACAAGGGCGTGGCCTGGACCGCCGACCCGTCGCTGGCGCTGGGCGTCGTCATCTTCGTCGATGTCTGGATCACCACGCCCTTCATGGTGCTGCTGATCCTGGCCGGGCTGCAGCTGATCCCGGCCGAGATCCACGAGGCGGCACGGGTCGACGGCGTGTCGTGGGGAAAGCGCCTGACCTCGATCACCCTGCCGATGCTGCGGGTGCCGATCGGCGTCGCCGTGCTGTTCCGCACCCTCGACGCGCTGCGCATGTTCGACCTGAGCTACGTCCTCGGCGGCAATGGCGACCCGACCATGACCATGACGATCTATGCCCGCAACCAGCTGGTCAGCTTCCAGGAACTGGGCTACGGCTCGGCCGCGTCGACCTGGGTGTTCCTGCTGATCGCCCTGATCGCCATCGTCATCATCGGCGCGATCCGGCTGGACCGGACGAGCATCCGATGACCGTCGCGGCCGCCCCCACTTTGGCCCGGACCGCCGCCCGGTATCGCCGGCGCCGGCTGCTGAAGACCGTCGGGCTCGGCTGCGCCGTCATCCTGGTGCTGGTCTACACCCTGTTCCCCTATTACTGGGCGATCGTGTCCTCGCTGAAGACCGGGGCGTCGCTGTTCGAGGCGACGCTGCTGCCGGCCTTCGACCTGATCTACTACAAGGCGCTGCTGCACGACCCGGTGTTCCTGGGCTCGATCGTCAACTCGCTGATCGTCGCCGGCTCGGCCACCGGGATCTCGCTGCTGCTCGCCATCGGCGCCGCCTATGCGCTCGGCCGGCTGGACTTCCCGCTGCGGCGGACGGTGCTGCTGCTGATCCTGATGATCTCGATCTTCCCGCAGATCGTGGTGCTGTCCGGGATGTTCGAGCTGGTGCGCTGGTTCGGCCTGTACAACCGGATCGGGTCGCTGACCTTCGCCTATCTGATCTTCACCCTGCCCTTCACCGTCTGGGTGCTGACCGGCTTCATCCAGGACATCCCGCGCGAGCTGGAGGAGGCGGCGCTGATGGACGGCGCCAGCCGCGGCCGGGTGCTGGTCAGCGTGCTGCTGCCGCTGATGGGCCCGGCCCTGGCCTCGACCGGCCTCCTGGCCTTCATCCAGGCCTGGAACGAGTTCCTGTTCGCCCTGACCTTCATCCTGTCGGACGAGAACCGGACCGTGCCGGTGGCGATCGCCACCATTTCCGGCGGCAGCCGCTACGAGTACCCCTTCGGCCCGATCATGGCGGCCTCGGTGGTGGTGACGCTGCCGCTGATCGTCCTGGTGCTGATCTTCCAGCGCAAGATCGTCGCTGGCCTGACCGCCGGGGCGATCAAGGGGTAGGCCTCAGCCGCGGACGACCAGCCCGGCGATCACCTCGGCAGCCTCGATCCGGCCCTTCAGCGCGTGGCGACCGCCGTCGCGGAACTCGATCCAGCCTTCGTTGAAGCCGTCGAGCATGCGGATGCGCGGCACCGGGTTCTTCATGCCCTGCGAGCGGAACAGGCCCTCCCAGATCTCGCGCGGCACCGGCTCGGCCCGCACCGGCTTGCCGAGGGTGGCGGCGAAGGCGGCGGCCAAGTCGTCCGGCGACACCCGGCGCGGCCCCTCCAGCTCGGCCACGCGCTGGCCCGCCCAGTCCTCGCGGATCAGCTCTGCCGCGACGCGTCCGATATCCGCGGTCGCGACCATCGGCACCGGCCGATTGGTCGGCGCCAGGAAGCTGTGGATCACGCCCTCGTCGCGCGCCGAGGCCACGTCCCAGGCCGCGTTCTCGACGAACCAGGCCGGCCGCAGGATCGTCAGCGGCAGGAACACGCGGCGTAGCGCCGCCTCCTGCAGCGTGCGCTGCGACAGCAGGTTGTCCTGCGCGGCATCGGCGCCGATGGTCGAGAGGGCGAGCACCCGGCCCGGCCGGGCAGCCTGCAGCGCCTGCACCACCGCCGCGATCACCCGGCGCGCCTCGGGATAGCCGGGCTCCGGGTCGAAGTCCGAGGGCGGCAGGATGAAGACGGCCGTCGCCCCGGCGAATGCCTTGGTAAGGGCGGCCGCATCCGCCATGTCGGCGAGAGCGACCTCGCAGCCCTGCGCCGCCCAGTCCTCGCCCTTGCGCGCATCGCGCAGCACGGCGCGCACCGCCTCCCCGGCGGCCAGCAGATGCCGGGCGAGCGCGCCGCCCACCTGGCCGGTGATTCCCGTGATCGCGTACATCCTGATCTCCTTCAGCGGATGCCGAAGATCTAGGCGCGCCGGATCGTTGCCGTGAGCGCCATTGAGTCATAAGACTGGTGACTCAGAATCAACGGAGGGAGCGATGGCCTTCGACGGACGGGTGATCTCGACGATCGGCGTGTTGGCCGCGGTTGTGGAAGGCGGCAGCTTCGCCCGCGCGGCCGAGGCGCTGGGCCTGTCCCGCTCCGGCGTCAGCCGGGCGGTGGCGCGGCTGGAGGCGCGGGTCGGGGTGCGGCTGCTGGACCGCACCACCCGGGCCGTCGCCCTGACCGACGAAGGCCGCCGCCTCTATTCCGAGATCGCACCGCTGCTGACCGGGATCGAGGACGCGGTGACCGTCACCTCCGGCTCCGCCATCGCCGTGCGCGGCCGGCTGCGGGTGAATGTCGATGCCTTCTTCTCGCGCCTGCTGTTCACGCCGCATATCCCGGAGTTCCTGTCGCTTTACCCGGACCTCACCCTCGAGCTGGTGGCCAAGGACCAGCTCGGCGACCTGGTGGGCGAAGGCTTCGACATCGCCGTGCGCTTCGGCCACCCGCCGGACTCCGCACTGGTGTCGCGCAAGCTGCTGGAGACGCGGACGATCACCGTGGCCTCGCCGGCCTATGTCGCCGCGCATGGCCGGCCGCTGGTCCCGGCCGACCTGGCCCGCCACGCCTGCATCCAGGTGCGCGACTCCGCCTCCGGCCAGCCGATCGACACCTGGCCGTACCGGCGCGGCGCCGAGGCGGTGGAGGTGCGAGCGACGGGCCGGCTGATGGTGGCGGAGTTCGGCACCATGCTCGGTGCCTGTCTGGAGGGGGTGGGCATCGCCCGGGTCAAGGCGATCGGCGTGCAGCGGCTGATCGACCGGGGCGAGCTGGTCGAGCTGCTGCCGGACTGGACCGGCGAGAGCTTCCCGCTGCACGCGCTGTACCCGTCGCGCCACCTGCCCCCGGCCAAGGTGCGCGCCTTCATCGACTTCGTGCAGTCGCGCCTGGGGCCGGGCGCCGCAGCAGCGGCACAGGACGCCGCCTAGACCGCCCGGGCGAGGTACGCCGGCGCAGCCTCCGCCGAGTCCACGATCAGCCGGCCGAGCTCGCGCGCGCAGGGCAAGGTGGTGCCGGGACGCCAGATCAGGGCGAACTCCACCTCCGGCAGGGGCGGCAGGCCGTGGCGGCCGTCGAGGATCTTCATCCCCGGCTCGATCTCGTCGCGGGCGATCATCGAGGCGGCCAGCCCGGCCAGCACCGCCGCCCGCAGCCCGTGCTGGTTGCCCGAGGTGAAGCCGACATGCCACTCGACGGCCGAAGCGGTGATGGCGTCGACGGCGATGGCGCGGCAGGGGCAGGGCGGCGGGGCAAGGGCGAGCGGCAGCGACGTACCCGCCGTCCAGTCGAAGCCCTCGGCCGCGGCCCAGACGAACTGCGTCCGCCGCAGCACCGTGCCGCCGGTCTCGCCCGGCAGGGACATCACCACGGCGAGGTCGAGCTCGCCCGCCTCGACCTTGGCGCGCAGGTCCAGGCAGACGCTGACCGCCACCTCCAGCCGCACCTGGGGGAAATCGCGGGCATAGCGGCGCAGCAGCAACGGCAGCCGGTCGCCCATGAAGTTCTCCGGCACGCCGAAGCGGACGACGCCGGAAACCGCGGAGGGCAGGAAGCGACGGGTCAGCATGTCCTGCGCCTGCAGGATCTGCTCGGCATGGCGCAGGAACTCCTGGCCGTCCTCGGTCAGCAGCAGCTTGCGCGTGGTCCGGAGCAGCAGCGGCCGGCCCACCTGCTCCTCCAGCCGCCGGATCTGGTGGCTGACCGCCGACTGGGTCAGGTGCAGCCGTTCGGCCGCACGGGTGAAGCCGCCGGCATCGTGGACGGCAACGAAGGCGCGCAGCAGGGCGGGGTCGAAATCCATAGGCTAAATATATGATGGCGGAAAATGGACGCCACAAAATTAAATCATTTCCATCATGAAAGCGGATTGGCCAGAGTCGGATCCAGGCCTGATCAAGCGGCCCCACCCCACACCCTCCGCCGCGCCGGCACCGGTTCGCGCAAGCCCTTTGCGCGGCGGCGCGGCTTGTCGCTTCGAGAGAGGATCATGGCTCTTTCACCCTCCGCCCGGAACATGGCCGCCCTGGTCGGCGTCTGCCTGGCTGCGCTGATGTTCGGCCTCGAGATCTCCAGCGTGCCGGTGATCCTGCCGACGCTGGAGACCGCGCTGCCTGCCGATTTCCGCGGGCTGCAATGGATCATGAACGCCTACACCATCGCCTGCACCACGGTGCTGATGGCAACCGGCACCCTGGCCGACCGCTACGGCCGCAAGCGCGTCTTCACCATCACCACCATCGCCTTCGGCGCCACCTCGCTGATGTGCGGCCTGGCCGACGACGTGTCGCTGCTGATCGCCGCCCGCTTCCTGCAGGGCCTGGCCGGCGGCGCCATGCTCACCTGCGTGATCGCGATCATCTCGCATCAATTCCAGGACGAGCGCGAGCGCGGCCGCGCCTTCACCGCCTGGGGCGTGATCAGCGGCATCGGCCTCGGCTTCGGCCCGATCATCGGCGGGCTGATCGCCAGCTGGTCGAGCTGGCACTGGGTGTTCCTGGTCCATGTGCCGCTGACCGTGCTGGCGCTGATCCCGGCCCTGATCGGCATCCGCGAATCGCGCGACCCGCACGCCCAGAAGCTGGACGTCGCCGGCATCGTCACCCTGACCCTGGCGGTGTTCGGCTTGGCCTTCCTGATCACCCAGGCGACAGAGCTGGACCGCACCACCGCGATCGGCCTTGCCGTGCTGACCGTGGCCGCCTTCACCGCCTTCGTGGTGGCGGAGCGGATCAGCCCGCATCCGATGTTCGATTTCTCGGTGTTCCGCATCCGCCGGTTCAGCGGCGCGATCATCGGCTGCATCGGCATGAACTGGTGCTACTGGCCGTTCATGATCTACCTGCCGATCTACTTCCAGGGCGGACTGGGCCTCGACAGCCGGGCGGTGGGTTTCCTGCTGCTGGCCTACACCATCCCGTTCCTGGTGATGCCGCCGCTGGCCGACCGCCTGCTGCAGCGCGGCGGCCCGCGCCTGGTGATCCCGCTCGGCATGGCCACGATGGGCACCGGCTTCCTGCTGATGTGGTTCGGCAGCTGCGTCGCGCAGGCCGGCTGGCTGACCGTGCTGCCCGGCACGCTGCTGGCCGGCATCGGGCTCGGCCTGACCAACACGTCGGTGACCAACACCACCACCGGCTCGGTCCCCGCCAACCGGGCGGGCATGGCGTCCGGCATCGACATCAGCGCCCGGCTGATCACGCTGGCCATCAACATCGCCATGATGGGGCTGATCCTGGTGGAAGGGATCCGCTGGTCCCTACCGGACGCCCTGTCCGGCGTCCTCGACGCCTCGCAGATGCAGGCGCTGGCCGCTTCCGTCGCCGCGGGCAACCTCGCCGCGCTGCCGCAAACCTACCCGGCGCTGGCGACGCTGGATCCGACGGGAGCCGCCGCCCACGCCGCGCTGGTCGACGGCTTCGGCTGGGTGATGCTGTATGGCGGCATCGGCGCCTGGGCGTTGGCCGCCGTCAGCTTCGCGATCTTCGGCCCGCGCCGGTCGTGCCGGGCGCTGACCGCGGAAGCGTGAGGCCGTCGATCAGCGCCACCAGCACCGCGCGGCACTCCGCCGGATCGGCCCCGCCGACGATGGCGAGCGCAGCGCGGTCATAAGCGGCGCCCAGCAACTGGGCGGCGGCATCCAGCGGCAACGGGCGCAGCGCCCCGGCCGCCATCGCCGCCGCCAGCCCTTCGCGCAGCGTCCGGCCGCCATGCCGGGCGTCGATCTGGTCCAGCCTCTCGCGACCCAGCACGGCCGGAGCCTCGATCAGCAACAGACGGGTCCGGCCCGGCACCGCCATGGCCCGGAGGAAGGCGTCGCCGCCCTCCAGCAGCGCCTCGAGCGGCGGCAGGCCAGCCGGCGCGGCGTGCTCGACCTCCTCCGCCACCGCCGCGGCCTCCGACTCCACCACGGCCTGGAACAGTGCCTGCTTGTCGGCGAAGTGGTGATACAGCGCCCCGCGGGTGACCCCGGCCGCGGCCACCAGCTCCGGCGTCCCGGTCTCGGCATAGCCGCGCTCGACGAACAACCCGCGCGCCGCCGCGATCAGCGCGGCCTGGGTCCGGTCCGAGCGGTCCCGGTTGCTCCGGCGGCCCTCCTGTTGCATACATGCAGCCTGTATGTTAATTAGAAAGAAACATGCAGCCTGCATGTTGCGGCATCCAGGTGAAGAAATCCATGAAGACTACCAGCGTCTATCCGGTGATCATGACGTCCGAGGTCGCGGCGACCGCCACCTTCTACGTCCGCCACTTCGGCTTCCGCCCCCTGTTCGAGGCTGATTGGTACGTCCATCTGCAATCGGTAGAGAGCGAGCAGGTGAACCTCGCCATCCTCGACGGCAGCCACCACACCATCCCCGCGATCGGCCGCGGCCGGGTTTCCGGACTGCTGCTGAACTTCGAGGTCGAGGATGTCGATGCCGAATACGAGCGGCTGAAGGCGGCGGGGCTGCCGATGCTGCTGGAGCTGCGCGACGAGGCGTTCGGCCAGCGCCACTTCATCACCCAGGACCCGAACGGCGTGCTGATCGACATCATCAAGCCGACCGCCCCGACGGCTGAGTACGAAACGCAGTATGCGCCCGGCAGCGTGCCGGCCTAGCCAAGGCGTCCCGCGCGCAGCGCCGCGACCAGCCCGTCGCAGCCGGCCTCGACCAGGTCCAGCACCTGCTCGAAACCGGCGCTGCCGCCGTAATAGGGGTCGGGCACGTCCCGCCCCTCCAGCCCCGGCGCGTGATCGAGGAACAATCCGATGCGGCCCGGGCCGGCGACGGTCAGACGGCGCATCCGGGCGAGATGGCCGCGGTCCATCGCCAGCAGCAGGTCGAAGCGGCGGAAATCCGCCCGCTCCAGCTTGCGGGCGCGCAGCGGCAGCAGGTCGTAGCCGCGGGCCGCCGCCGCCCGGATCGCCGGCGGGTGCGGCGGCTCGCCGGCATGGAAGCCCTGGGTGCCGGCGCTGTCGACCGTGTGGTCCAGCCGCGCGGCCGACAGCTTGGCCCGCATCACCGCCTCGGCGGTCGGCGAGCGGCAGATGTTGCCGGTGCAGACGAACAGGATGCGCATGCCGCCTGGATAGTCGGGACGTGCCCAGGCGGCAAGCCGGCCGATGGTTTAGAGACCGATGTCCTTCATTCCTTCCTCGAAGTAGCGCGCGCCGGCGACGGACTCAGGGGCGAACAGGGCGTCCAGCACCGCCACCTGTTCCGCCGTCAGCCGGATCGCGGCGGCGGCGGCGTTCTCCGCCAGATAGGCGCGGCGCTTGGTGCCCGGGATCGGTACCACGTTGTCCTGCCTGGCCAGCAACCAGGCCAGCGCCACCTGGGCCGGCTTGGCGCCGAGATCGAAGGCGAAATCCGTCAGCGCCTCGGCCAAGCGCCGGTTCTGCGCCAGCGCGTCCCCGGCGAAGCGCGGATTGACGCGGCGGAAGTCGTCCGCGGCCAGGGACGAGGTGTCGGTCACCGCCCCGGCCAGGAAGGCGCGGCCGAGTGGCGAATAGGCGACGAAGGTGGTCCCCAGGTCGCGGCAGGCCTCGAGCACCCCGTTCCGCTCCGGATCTCGGGTCCACAGCGAATACTCGCTCTGCACCGCCGCGATCGGATGCACGGCATGGGCCCTGCGCAGCGTCTCGACCGACACCTCGGAGAGGCCGATCTGCCGCACCATGCCGGCCTGCACCAGCTCGGCCATGGCGCCGACCGCATCCTCGACCGGCACGTCGGTGTTGCGGCGGTGCATGTAGTAGAGGTCGATGACATCGGTGCCCAGGCGCCGCAGCGAGGCCTCGGCCGCCGCCCGGATATAGGCCGGCGAGTTGTCGATCCGCCGCCCGGCGACGCCGGGCTCGCGCACGATGCCGAACTTGGTGGCCAGCACCACCTTGTCGCGCCGGCCCTTGAGGAAGCGGCCGACCAGTTCCTCATTGTGCCCCGACCCGTACATGTCGGCGGTGTCGAGGAAATCGATGCCGTGCTCCAGCGCCGCGGCGAGGGTGTCGAGCGACTGCGCGTCGTCGCGCGGGCCGTAGAATTCGGACATGCCCATGCAGCCGAGGCCGATGGCGGAGACGGTGGTGCCGTCCTGGCCGAGAAAGCGTCTGTCCATGGTGTTCTCCTTGGTTCCGAGGCCGCCGGTCGCGCGGACCGCCGCGGCACGGCTGGAGAATGGGGATTGGGCAATCATGCGATAACCAGCAGATATGCGTATGAGCTGATGAGCAGGATTCAGTAATGCTTCGCCCCGATTTGCCTGACCTGGCCGCCTTCGCCGCGGTGGCGCGGCACTGCAGCTTCCGCCGCGCGGCGATCGAACTGGCCCTGTCCGCCTCCGCGCTCAGCCATGCGATCCGCGGGCTGGAGGAGCGGCTGGGCGTGCGCCTCCTGAACCGCACCACCCGCAGCGTCACGCCGACCGAGGCGGGCAAGCGGCTGCTGGCCCGGCTGGAGCCCGCCTTCCGCGACATCGAGGGCGCCGTCGGGGAGATCGACCAGTTCCGCCGCCAGCCGGCCGGCTCGCTGCGGATCACCACCTCGATCCCGGCGGCGGAGCTGGTCCTGGCGCCGATGGTGGCGCGGTTCCTGGAGGCCTATCCGGAGATCCGGCTGGAAATCGCGGTCACCAGCGCCCTGATCGACATCGTCGCCGGCGGCTTCGATGCCGGCGTGCGCCTGGGCGAGCAGCTGGAGCGCGACATGGTGGCGGTGCGCTTCGGCGGCGAGCAGCGGATGATCGTGATCGCAGCCCCCTCCTATCTCGCCCGGCGGCCACGACCGCAAACGCCACGCGACCTGACCGAGCATGCCTGCCTCGGCTATCGCTTCCCGAGCGGCGTGGTCTATGCGTGGGAGTTCGAGAAGGATGGCCGGGAGCTGACGGTCAGCCCGAACGGGCCGCTGATCGTCAACAACGACCAGCGGCTCCTGATCCGGACGGTGCTGGACGGCGCCGGCCTGGGCTTCGTGTTCGAAGGCATGGTCACGGCGGAGCTGGCGGAAGGGCGGCTGGTCCCGCTGCTGCTGGACTGGACGCCGCCCTTTCCGGGCTTCTTCCTGTACTACCCACGCCAGCGTCAGATGCCGGCGGCGCTGCGCGCCTTCATCGACTTCATCCGCGCCGACACCGTCAGCCGTTCACGGGAATGACCGATCCCTGGTAGCGCTCGCGGGTGAACTTAGCCACGGCCGGCGAGGTCAGGATTTCGGCCAGTCGCTTGATCCGCGGATCGTCTACGAGCTTCGGCGTGGTCACCAGGATGTTGGCGTAGGGGTTGCCCTCGGCCTTCTCCAGCCCCAGCGCGTCCTTGGCCGGGCTGAGGCCCGCCTCGAGCGCGTAGTTGCCGTTGATCACCGCCAGGTCGACATCGTCGAGCGCCCGTGGCAGCAACGCCGATTCAACCTCCAGCACCTTCAGGTGTTTCGGGTTCTCGGCGATGTCGTTCGGCGTCGCCAGCTGCTTGTCCGGCTCGGCGAAGCCGTCCTTCAGCCGGATCAGCTTCTGATCCTGCAGCAGGTAGAGCGCGCGGCTGAGATTGGTGACGTTGTTCGGCACCGCCACGGTGCCGCCGTCCTTCACCTCGGCGAAGCTCTTGGCCTTGCGCGAATAGACGCCCAGCGGCTCGATATGCACGGTGGCGGCGACGGCGAAATTCTGGTCCAGCGCCTCCTCCTGCGAGCGCAGATAGGGCAGGTGCTGGAAATAGTTGGCGTTGACGTCGCCATGCGCCAGCAGCTCGTTGGGATTCACCGCGGTCGACAGCTCGACGATGTCGAGCTTCAGGTCGGGCGCCTGGCTCTGCACGAAGGCCAGGATCTCGGCATGCGGTACGGCGTCGGCCGCGACCTTCAGCGGCGCGTCCTGGGCCAGGGCGGCGCCGGCCAAGGCGAAAGGCAAGGCGGCAGCGATCGCCGCCCGCGCCAGGCGGGCGGTCAAGGTACGGATCATGATGGACCTGTGGGTTCGGGTGGCGCGGCGTGTTCAGGCGGTGGCGGCTTGGGCCGCCAGGACGTCGGCGTAGTGGCGCTGCGCCACGTCGGGGTGCGAGCGCAGCCGGCCCTTCAGGTAGTTCGGGCCGACATCGTGGAACAGCGGGTTCTGCGGGTCGCTGGCCGGGCCGCGCGCCTCCGCCGCCAGGGCCGGCGGCAGGTCGAGCAGCGGCACGGTGGCGTCGAGCCGGGCGCCGAGAAAGAAGGCGACCGACAGCCGGTCGGTGCCGGCCGGCGGCGTGATCACCCGGTGCACCGTGGCGCGGAGGTAGCCGTTGGTCGCCAGCTCCAGCAGCTCGCCGATATTGACCACGAAGGTGCCGGGCACCGGCTCGGCGTCGATCCAGCGCCCGTCCTCGCCCTCGACCTGCAGGCCGCGCTGAGTGTCCTGCAGCAGCAGGGTGAGGAAGCCCGAATCCTTATGTGCGCCGACGCCCTGGCTGCTGCCGGTGGCCTCGCGGCCGGGGTAGCGGATGATCTTGATGTGCTGGTTCGGCCTGTCGCTGTAGATCGGCGCCAGCGCGTCCCCGGCCTGGCCGAGCGCCGCGGCGAAGGCCTCGAGCAGGCGGATCGCCACCCGGGTCAGTTCCGCCTGCCAGCGCAGCAGCGCGGTCTTCAGCTCCGGCTGCGCCGCCGGCCACTGGTTCGGGCCCTGCAGCCGCAGCCAGGGCGGCACGTCCGGCCCCGGCGGGATCGCCTGCCGCTCCGCCCCGATGTCGAACTGCTCGCGCCAGTCCGGCTCGCCGCAAGTCCGCTCCCAGGCGGCGCGGGTGTAGCCGCGGAAATGCGGCGAATGCACCATCTCGATCGCCAGCTTGTCGGCCTCCGGCAGCGCGAAGAAGCGGCGCGCCTCGGCCTTCACCTGCGCCACCAGCGCCTCCGGCACGCCATGCCCGCTGAGATAGAAGAAGCCGACATCCCGCGCCGCCGCACGCAGCTGGTCCAGGAAGTCCTGGCGCGCCGCTTGGCCGGCATCGAGCCGGGACAGGTCGAGCAGCGGCAAGGCGAGGGTGGCGGTGGTCATGGCAGCCTCGGGCAGAAGGGAACGGCACGCGATCGCGCGACCCGCTAATTCACATATCTTTGTTGCGTGTAGATTTATATAACAATTTTTCAATGCTATTGCTGGCTCGTCGGATCAGGCGGAGGCTGCGCCTCTCCGGCAGGTCGGGGGCCGGCATCGGCCGGAGGCTCTCATAGGCCAGCCGCACCGCGGCGGCGCCGTGGATCCGTTCCAGCCGCCGCACGGTGAAATGGGCCCGCGCCAGACGCCGGAAATGCTCCAGGAAGGTCAGGTTGACCGCGGCGCCGGCGGCCGCGCCCAGCACCGGGGCGGCCTGGGCCGACAGCTTCAGCAGAACCGTCCCGCTGAACCGGGCGGCGACCGCAGCGACCAGCCGCGGCACCACCTTGGCGGCCGCGTCCGGCACCATCCGGGCCAGCGCGATCCGGGTGGCGAGATAGCCGGTCTCGACCGCGTCGTCGGCCGGGCCGGGCCGGCCCATGGCGAAGACCTTCAGGCATTCGATCGCGGTCTCCGGCGCCGTCGGGTCCTCCCCCGCCGCCTTCGCCTCGGCCGCGATCTGGCGCAGCAGCAGGACCGTGGAGACCGGCAGCTCCGCCAGCGTGCTCGGCAGGCCGAAGCTGCCGCCCGCGGCCCCGCTGGCCGCGGCCAGACCGCGATGCAGCCAGGTCTCCCGCCGGCGCCGCACCCGGCGGCCAGAGCCGCCGCGCAGCGCCGCCCTCAGAGCGACGGCAAGGGCGCGGCGGATGGCGCCGTCCAGCACGGACTGCACCTCGGCCGGCAGGTTGCGCTTCAGCGCTTCGACCGGCGTCCCGGCCAGGGCCGACAGACGCGCCACCAGCGAATCATGGTCGAGCACCACCTTCGCCTCGGCCAGCTCGGCCATGGCGCCCGACGGCAGGAACAGCGGGACGGGCAGTGCCGCAGCGTCGGTCATACCCAAGACATTGGGGGTCGCGGCGCGTCGACAAGGGCCGTTGAGCCCCGGCCCCGCCGCCATCATCATCCACATATGAAGCGAATCGAGCCCGGCGATCCGATCGTGATCCTGACCGGGGCCGGAATCTCGAAGGAGAGCGGCCTCGACACCTTCCGCGACGCCGGCGGGGTGTGGACCCGCGTGCGGCTCGAGGATGTGGCCACGCCCGAGGCCTTCGAGCGCGACCCGGACCGGGTGCACGACTTCTACAATGCCCGCCGCCGCACCCTGGCCGACCCGGCGGTGCAGCCGAACGCGGCGCATGCCGCGCTAGCCCGGCTGGAGCGCGACTGGCCGGGCCCGGTGCTGCTGGTCACCCAGAATGTCGACGATCTGCATGAGCGCGGCGGCAGCCGCCGGCCGGTCCACATGCATGGCCAGTTGAACCGCGCCCGCTGCCTGTCCTGCGGCGCCGGGCGCGACTGGGCCGGCGACCTGTCGGTCGACACCCCCTGCCCCGGCTGCGGCGAGGCCGGCGGGATGCGGCCCGACGTGGTCTGGTTCGGCGAGATGCCGCTGGCGATGGAAGAGATCGAGGCGGCGCTGGCCGGCTGCCGGCTGTTCGTGTCGATCGGCACCTCCGGCACCGTCTACCCGGCCGCCGCCTTCGTCCACCAGGCGCTGGACGCCAGGGCTTTGACAGTGGAGCTGAACCTGGAGCCGGGCGAGGGTTCCGGCCTGTTCCACATCCGCCGCCAGGGACCCGCGACGCGGCTGGTGCCGGAACTGGTCGAGGCGCTGCTGGCGGGCAAATTCCCGAAGCGCTGACGGGCACCGCGCCGTCACCAAAACTTCATCGTGCCGTCACCCGGCCATCGCCGAGCCGGCGGAGGATCCCGCGTCCGCTCCAGCCAGGATCCCACCATGACCAAGCGCCTCCGCGCCCGGCGCCGCCTCGCCGGCCTGCCCGCCGGCCGCTACGCCACGACCGACAAGGGCCGGGTCGTCCGGCGGACAGCTGCGGTCGAGGCACCGCCGCTGTCCGCCCTGGTGCGGGCCAGCCTGTCGCGCCGCGGCCTGCTGCTCGGCTCCGCCGCCACGATCGCCGCCCTGGCCCTGCCCGGCGGGCGCGCCGAGGCGGCCGAAAGCAGCGCGGGCTTCGCCGAGCTGACGCGGGTGATGGATGAGCGCGACCACATCGCTACCGGCTACGACCGCAAGGTGCTGATCCGCTGGGGCGACAAGCTGCTGCCGGACGCGCCGGAGTTCGACCCCGCGGCCATGACCGCCGCGGCGGCCGAGCGGCAGTTCGGCATCAACAACGACCTGCTGGTCTATCTGCCGCTGCCGATCGGGTCGGGCGGGTCCGACCACGGGCTGCTGTTCGTCAACCATGAGTATCCGAACCCGCAGCTGATGTGGCCCGGCCTGACCGAGGACGACGCCGGCGAAAAGCTGACCGAACCGCAAGTCGCGGTCACCATGGCCGCGATCGGCTGCTCGGTGATCGAGGTCCGGGACGACGGCGCGGGCTGGCAGGTGATGCCCGGCAGCCGCTATGCCCGCCGGATCACGCCGGCGACGCCGATCCGCATCTCCGGCCCCGCCGCAGGCCATCCGCTGATGCGCACCGCCGCGGATCCGGAGGGGCGCACCGTCCTCGGCACCTTCGACAACTGCAATGGCGGGATGACGCCCTGGGGCACCGTGCTGTCCTGCGAGGAGGGCTTCGACGGGTGGTTCGGCGGCGACCCGACCAAGAGCGAGCATGCGGCGCTGCTGGCCCGCTATGGCGCCGACGAGGCCGAGGACGGCTATGGCTGGGGCCGGTTCCACGACCGCTTCCATTATGAGCGTGAGCCGAACGAGGCGCATCGCTTCGACTGGGTGGTGGAGATCGACCCCTACGACCCGGAGGCGCAGCCGGTGAAGCGCACCGCGCTGGGCCGCATGGCGCATGAGAATGCCGGCTGCGTCGTCGCCCCGGATGGCCGCGTGGTGGTCTACATGGCCGACGACCATGATTTCGACTACCTGTACAAATTCGTCACCGCCAGGCCGTGGAACCCGCAGGACCGCGCCGCCAACCGCGACCTGCTGGACGAGGGCACGCTGTATGTCGCCCGGTTCAACCCTGACCACACGCTGGACTGGCTGCCGCTGATGCAGGGCGAAGGCAAGCTGACCGCGGAGAACGGCTTCGCCAGCCAGGGCGACGTCGCGATCAAGACGCGGCTGGCCGCCGACCTGGCCGGGGCCACGCCGATGGATTCGCCGGAGGGCTTCACGGTCAACCCGGTCACCGGCAAGATCTACGTCGCCCTGACCGAGAACGAGGATAGCGAGGCAGGGCAGATCAACGTGGCCAACCCCCGTGCGCCGAACCCCGAAGGCCATGTGCTGGAGTTGATGCCGCCCGCCCACCGACGGCCGCATCGACCACGCCGCCGCCCGCTACGGCTGGGATATCTTCATCCTGTGCGGCGATCCGACGAAGCCCGAGGCCCAGGCGCGCTACCACCCGGGCACCTCGGCCAATGGCTGGTTCACCGATCCCGACAACATCGCCTTCGACCCGGCCGGCCGGATGTATGTCTGCACCGACGGCCCGCCGGATGCCGGCTTCAACGACGCGCTCTACGTCCTCGACACCGAGGGGCCCGGCCGGGCGCTACCGAAGCTGTTCTATTCGCCGCCGCGCGGGTCGGAATGCAGCAGCCCCTGCTTCACCCCGGATGGCCGCACGATGTTCCTGTCGGTGCAGCATCCGGGCGAGGATTCCGAGACGCTGGAAGCCGTGACCACGCGCTGGCCGGATTTCCGCGATGGCGTGCCGCCCCGGCCCTCGGTGATCGTGATTCGCCGCACGGATGGCGGCCCGATCGGCAGCTGATGCTGAGGCCGGCCCTGCGGCCGGCGCATCCGTGACCGGACATCACACGCGCTTGGCCCCGGGCCACGAACGGCCTAGATCGGGTGCATGGCAATTGCGGCGACGGACGATCTGACGGCGGTGGTGGCGGCGGCGCGGGCCTGCCGGATCTGCGCCGGCCGGTGGCCGCATGCGCCGCGCCCGGTGCTGCGCGCCACCCCGACCGCACGTCTTCTCATCGTCGGCCAGGCGCCGGGCGCGCGGGTGCAGGCCTCCGGCCTGTCCTGGACCGATGCCAGCGGCGACCGACTGCGGCAATGGCTGGGCCTCGACCGCGACGCCTTCTACGACGAGGACCGGGTGGCGCTGGTGTCGATGGGGCTGTGCTTCCCCGGCACCAACCCGAAGGGCGGCGACTATCCGCCGCCGCGGATCTGCGCCGAGACCTGGCATCCCCGGCTGCGGCCGCTGCTGCCCGGGATCCGGCTGACCCTGCTGGTGGGCGGCCTGGCCCAAGCCTACTACCTCGGCCCGAGACGGCAGCCGAGCGTGGCGCAGACGGTCGCCGCCTGGCGCGATTGCCTGCCCGAATTCCTGCCCCTGCCCCATCCGAGCTGGCGCAACACCGGCTGGTTGAAGCGCAACCCGTGGTTCGAGGCAGACCTCCTGCCGGTGCTGCGGGTCAGGACCGCTGCCGCGCTGGTGGGCGACGCCTGATGGCCGCCCTACCTCCGTCGCCGCAGGACCAGCCCATGCTTGTCGACCCCGCCCATGGGCGCAACGGCAACGGCCATTTTCCGGAGATGCCGCTGCCGCAGGATCCGAAGACGGTCTTCCTCGGCATCCTGTGCCTGCTGGCGCTGACGGCCGCGCTGTATGTCGCCCGGGACATCGTCCTGCCGATCGTGCTGGCCGTGGTGCTGAAGCTGCTGCTGCAGCCGCTGGTCCGGCTGCTGGAGAAGGCGCGGATTCCGCGCGCGATCGGTGCCATCGCCGCTATCCTGCTGCTGCTGGCGATCTTCGCCGGCATCGGCGCGCTGCTGACCAGCCCGGCCGCCGAATGGGCCGGCAACCTGTCGAATGAATGGTCGGCCCTGCAGGCCAAGTTCGCCGTCATCGTCGACCCGCTGCACCAGCTTCAGGAACGGCTGGAGCAGATGGGGCTGCATTTCGGCGGCGTCGGCACGCTGCTGGAACACCCGACCGACATCGTCACCGCGGTCTTCGCCGGCACCAGCACCGTCGCCTCGCACCTGTTCGAAACGCTGCTGATCCTGTTCTACCTGCTGGTGTTCGGCGACATCTTCCTGCGCCGCTTCGTCGAGATCCTGCCCAATTTCATGGAGAAGCGGGAGGCGGTGTCGATCTCGCTGCAGATCGAGCGCGACCTGTCCGCCTATCTCCTGACCGTCACGGTAATCAACGCCGTCGTCGGCGTCGCCACGGCGCTGGTGATGTGGGCCTGCGGCATCCCGGCGCCGGTGCTGTGGGGCGCGGTCGCCTTCTGCCTGAACTTCGTGCCGATCCTGGGTCCGTTCTTTGGCGTCGCGCTGTTCCTGGCGGTCGGGCTGGTGGCCGACGGCCCGACCTGGATCGCGGCCCTGCCCGCGGCGCTGTATCTCGGCATCCATGTCGCCGAGGGCGAATGGATCACGCCGATGGTGCTGGCCCGGCGCTTCACCATCAACCCGGTCGCGGTGATCCTGGCCCTGATCTTCTGGTACTGGATGTGGGGCGTTCCCGGCGCCATTCTGGCGGTGCCGATGCTGGCGATCACCAAGATCGTGTGCGACCGCCTGCGCCCCCTGCGCGCCCTCGGCCACCTGCTGGAGGGGTGAGGTGATTCGGAATAAGCTTTGACCCCTGCCGGCCTCCGGGGCTGGCCATGGTGTATCGGTGAGGTCGATGGTCTCGATTCGAATCCTGGCGATAGCCCTTGCATGCGTCGCCGGACCCGGAACTGGCCGAGCGCTCGCTCAGAATTGCGACCCCATGTTTTCCAGCATCGAGGCGCCGGCAGATGATCCGACCGGCCGCGTAAGAAGCGGCAGAATAGAGGCGGCCCTGCGATCGATGGAGCGAGACGTTCGCTATAGGAAGATCGCGGACGAGGCCGACTATGTTGCCTTCGCAGACACGCGGGGATCGGCCGTCTGGACATTCACCACGCGCGCACACAGGCCCCACCCGGCCGTTGTTTGTCGGGAACCGAAAACGGAAGCCAACGGCACCATCAGCTTGGTGATGAGGGTCAGCTGCTACGGCTCGACGCCCGACTGCGACGGCCTGGTCGCGGATTTCAAGAGGCTGAACGAACGGACGATCCGATCGATCCAGGAAGGGGCGAAACCATAGACCCGTGACGCCTCAGCCCTACCCGTCCGCCTCCTGCTCCAGCGCCTCCATGTCGTCGTCGGAGAAGCCGAAATGGTGGCCGATCTCGTGGATCAGCACGTGGCGGACGACATGGCCGAGATCCTCGCCTGTCTCGCACCAATAGTCGAGGATCGGCCGGCGGTAGAGGAAGATCATGTCCGGCCGGGTGGCGATCGCGAAGGTCTTCTGCCCGAACGGCGTGCCGGTGTAGAGGCCGAGCAGGTCGAACGGGCTCTCCAGCCCCATCTCGTCCAGCGTCTCGTCATCCGGGAAGTCGACGACCTGGATGGCGACGCCGCGGACCATCGCCCGCAGCCGCGCCGGAATCCGCTCGAACCCGTCCTCCGCCAGCTCGATCAGGTCGTCGGTCGACGGCGGCTCGGTGAAGCCCGGCTTCGGGACGCTGCTCATCGCGGCGCCAGGCGCACGGCGCCGTCGAGCCGGATCACCGAGCCGTTCAGCATCTCGTTGGCGGCGATGTGCAGGACCAGCTGGGCGAACTCCTCCGGCCGGCCCAGGCGCTGCGGGAACAAGGTGGTGGCGATCAGGCTGTCCTGGACCTGCTGCGGCATCGCCTCGATCATCGGCGTGCCGATCAGCCCCGGCGCCACGGTCATCACCCGGATGCCGCTCTTGGCCAGGTCGCGCGCGGCCGGCAGGGTCAGCCCGACCACCCCGCCCTTGGACGCGGAATAGGCGACCTGGCCGACCTGGCCCTCATAGGCCGCGACCGAGGCGGTGGCAACGAACAGCCCGCGCTCGCCCGAGGCGCTGGCGGCTGCCGGCAGCGGCTCCTCCGCCGCCATGGCGGCAGCAGTGAGGCGCAGCAGATGGAAGGTGCCGAGCAGGTTGACCCGGATCACGCGCTCGAACAGCGCCGGATCGTGCGGGCCGTCGCGGCCGACGAGGCGGGCGCCCGGGGCGATGCCGGCGCAGGCCACGGCGATCCGCGCCGTGCCGTGCGCTGCCCGCGCCTGCTCCAGCGCCGCCGCCACCGAGTCGCCGTCGCCGACGTCGCAGGCCACGGCCAAGCCGCCGATCTCGCCCGCCACCGCCTCGGCCGCGTCGCGGTTGAGGTCGAGCAGCGCCACCTTGGCGCCTGCCGCGGCCAGGGCCCGGGCGGTCGCCGCCCCCATGCCCGACCCCGCCCCGGTGACCACCGCCGCCAGACCCTCGACCTTCATCTCGTCCTCCACCCGAAACTCGTGCCCCTGGGTAGCAGATCGCCGGTCCGGTTGCGACCGGGCCGAACGCCGCTATGCTTGGCGGATCGACAAGGGAGGAAAGCCATGCAGTTCCTGGTGATCGCGAAGGACGGCACCGATGCCGAGGCCCCGGCCCGGCGCCAAGCGGTGCGCGAGCAGCACCTGGCCGGCGCCCGCCCCCAGGTGGAGAAGGGCGTGATCCTCATCGGCGGCGCGATCCTGGACGATGACGGCCGGATGATCGGCTCCACGCTGGTCTACGAGGTGCCGGACCGGGCCACGCTGGACGCCATTATCGCCGCCGACCCCTATGTCACCGGCGGGGTGTGGCGCGACATCGAGATCCGGCCGTTCCGGGTGGCCGTGCAGTCGAAGGGCTGACACCTCATATCCGCTGCAGCGTCGTCTCCATCATGCGGCGTCCAGCGCGACATGCACGCGGCGGCCGAGCGCCGTCGCAATGTTCACCAGGGCGTCGAGGGAAAAGCGGGAAACGCGGCCACGAAGCAGGTCGTTGATGCGAGGCTGGGTCACGCTGCAATGCGCGGCGGCTTCGGCCTGCTTCCAGCCGTTCTCGTTAATGATCTCGGCAATCTGCGTCATCAATTCTGCCCGCATGCGCAGATTGGCGGCCTGTTCGGGTGTATCGGCGATGGCATCCCACACGCTGTCGAAGGTCTGGGTCATTCTGCACTCCGGACAAGCTCGAGAAACCGCGATCGGGCGAGTTCGATGTCGCGCCTGCTGGTCGCCTGCGTTTTCTTTTGAAAGCAGTGCAGCACATAGACCGCATCGGCCAGCCTGGCGGTGTAGATCACCCGATAGGTTCCCGCTTCATCCCGCACCCTGATTTCCTCGACGCCTTTGCCGATGGACGGCATCGGCTTGAAGTCATCGGGCTGTTTTCCACGCTGCACCTTGTCCAGTTGATAGCCGGCGTCCTGGCGGGCATCGGCCGGGAATTCGCGCAGGCTTTTGAGCGAATCTCCAAGGAATCGGAGCAGTTTCATCCCACCGAAGTATATCCAAATGGATATACGACGCAACCTTCCGCTTTGAAGCAAGCCTCAACGCGCCGCCGTGGATTTGACCAGGAACCTGAACGCCGCCAGCGCGCCGAGCGTCGTCACCAGCACGGCGACCGCCATCGGCAGGCCGTCGCTGCCGGTGGCATGGCCGATGGCGATGCCGACCAGGGCGGCCAGCGTCATCTGCAGGAAGCCCATCAGCGCCGAGGCGGTGCCGGCCATTGCCGGGAACGGCGCGATCGCCCCGGCGATGGCATTGGGCAAGGTCAGGCCGACGCCGATCATCACCACGAAGAACGGGCCGACCACGGCCCAGACGGTGAGCACGCCGGCTGCGGCCATCGCCGCCATCGCCGCCGCGCCGGCCAGCATCACCAGGGTGCCGGCCGCGATCATCCGGTCGATGCCGAGCCTGAGCGTCAGCCGGCCGGAGCCGAAGGTGCCGCAGATATAGCCGACGCAGACGATGCCGAAGCAGGCGCCGTAGACCGGCGGCGACAGGCCGAGCATGCCCGACAGCACGAAGGACGAGCCGGAGATGAAGGTGAAGATCGCGCTGTAGCTGCAGGCGACGATCGCGACATAGCCGAGGTAGCGGCGGTGGCGCAGCAGGCTGGCGTAGTTGCGGACGAGGCGGGTCGGGCTGGTGGCCAGCGGGTCGCGGTGGCGGTTGCTTTCGCCGAGCAGGCCGAGCACCGATGCCAGCATCAGCACGCCGAAGCCGACCAGCAGCCAGAAGGTCGCCTGCCAGCCGAAGGCCTGCTGCAGCACGCCGCCGATGATCGGCCCGATCGCCGGCGCCAGGGCCATCGACATCGACATGTAGGCGAGGATGCGGGCCGAGCGCTCGGGCCCGTACAGGTCGCGCACCACGGCGCGGCCCAGCACCGGGCCGCAGCACGCGCCGAGCGCCTGCAGGAAGCGGCACAGGATCAGCATCTCGATCGAGGTGGCGAGCGCGCAGGCGATGCTCGCCGCGGTGAAGATGGTCACCCCGGCCAGGATCGCCGGGCGCCGGCCGATGCGGTCGGAGACCGGGCCGTAGATCAGCTGCGCCACGGCGAAGCCGACCAGGAAGACGCTGAGCGTCAGCTGCACCGTGGCGACGTCGGAATCGAAGGCGGTGACCAGCGACGGCAGCGACGGCAGATAGACATCCGTCGACATCGGCCCGAAGCCGGTCAGCAGGGTCAGGACGACCGCGATGACCGCCGAGGGCTGGAGGCCTCCTGCAACCCGGTCAGCCATAGAGATGCAGGTCCTGTCCCTTGGCCTTCAGCCAGGCGCGGCAGCGGTCGGACTCCGGATGCAGCCGGTCGACCACCGCCCAGAAGCGCGCGGAATGGTTCATCTCGACCAGATGCGCCACCTCATGCGCCACCACGTAGTCGAGCACGGATTCGGGAGCCAGCAGCAGGCGCCAGGAATAGCTGATCCGCCCGCTGGAGGCGCAGCTGCCCCAGCGGCTGCGGGTGTCGCGCACCGTCACCGCGGCGACGGTGACGCCGAGCCGGAGTGCCGCCGCCCGGCTGCGGACCAGAAGCTGGCGCCGCGCCTCCACCTTCAGCCAGGCGGCGAGGCGGGCGCCGAGATGGTCGGCCGGGCCGCCGATCCGGAGCTCGCCGTCGGCGACCTGGACGCCCCGGGCCGCCACGGGGTCATGCGCGATCCGGTGCGGCACGCCGAGGATCGGGATCTCGGCGCCCGGCAGGAACGGGGTCCGGCCCGGCATGGCGGCGCGGCGGCGGCGCACCCACTCGGCATGGCGGTTGACGAAATCGGCGATCACCTGCGCCGGCACTCTCAACGGCGCCACCACCACGACCTCGCCCGACGCCGGATCGAGCTTGAGCGACAGGCGCCGCGCCCGGGCATTGCGGCGCAGCGCCACCGGGCGGTCGAGTCCGGCGACGGCGAGAAGGGCGGGCGACGCCTCGGGACGGGTCCGGCTGGGCATGGCCGGACCATAGACGGACCGGAGCCGGAGGGGAATCCGGGTGTGCGACGCCCGGATCCCCCGTCCCCGGGGCAGAGCCGCCCCTACAGCACGAAATCGGCCGCGGCGGCGGCTGCGCCGTTGGCCAGCACGATGCGGAAATCGGCGAAGCCGTCGCCGTTCACATCGGCCTCGACCACCCCGGCGGCCGAGCGCAGCTGGCCGCGGACGGAGGTGAAGCCGGCCCCGCCGATGAAGGTGAAGGCCTGGTTGCCGTCCGCGCCGATGTTGTTGGCGTCGATTTCCGATAGGTCGAACTTGTCGAAGGTGCTGACGAAGTCGGCGACGCTGTCGATCTTGGCGCCCACCACCCAGGAATCGAGCACCGTGCCGTAGCGTATCGTGTCGTTGCCGGCCCCGGCGGTGATGGTGTCGGCGCCGCGGCCGCCGCGGATCGAATCGGCCTCGGTGCCGGCGTCGATCTTGTCGTCGCCCACCCCGCCATCGATCGAATCGGCGCCGGCGCGGCCGTTCAGCGTGTCGGCGCCGGCGTTGCCGCCGATGGTGTCGCCGGCGCTGCTGCCGGTGAAGGTCACCGTCTCCATGTTGTAGGCGTCGACGTAGAAATTGCCGGTGGTCGAGCGCACCGCGAAGGTCGGCGACCCGCCGGCGAACAGCTGCACCGCCAGGGTCTCGGCCGAGGCGTCGACCACCAGCGCATCGGTGCCCGCGCCGCCGTCGACAAAATCGGTGCCGGAGCCCGCCGCGATCGGCCGGGTCTTGGCGTTGATCGTGTCGTTGCCGGCCCCGGTCCTGATTTCGTCGGCCTGGGACCCTCCGACGATGGCGTCGTTGCCGGCGCCGGTGGTCAGCTTGATGCGCTCGAGCCCGAGGATCGAGGTCAGCCCGGCCGCCGCGATCGACGTCGTGGTCCCCAGCGTGAAGTCCACGCTTGAGACCAGCGCGCCGAGATCGGCGCCCCAATGATCGATGCCCGCGCCGCCATTCACCGTTCCGCCGCGGGTGCCGGTCTGGATCGAATCCGCGCCTGAGCCGCCGGTGAAGGCCACCGTCTCCATGTTGTAGGCGTCGACGTAGAAATTGCCGGAGTTCGACCGCACCGCGAAGGTCGGCGACCCGCCGGTGAACAGCTGCACCGCCTGGGTCTCGGTCGCGCAGTAGGCGACCAGGGTGTCGCTGCCGGCGCCGCCGTCGACATAATCAACCCCGGATCCCGGCGCCGTCGGCCGCGACCTGGCGTTGATGATGTCGTTGCCGTTGCCGGTGGTGATGCTGTCGGCCTGGGTGCCGCCGATGATGTTGTCGTTGCCGCTGCCGGTGGTCAGCTTGAGGCTTTCGAGGTTGAGGATCGAGGTCAGCCCCGCCGCCGCGATCGAGGTCGTGGTTCCCAGCTGGAACGCCACGCTCGAGATCAGGCCACTGAGATCGGCCTCCCAGTGATCGATGCCGCCGCCGCCGTTCACCGTGCCGCCGCGGGTGCCGGTCTGGATGAAGTCCGCGCCGGAGCCGCCGGTGAACTTGATCACCTCCATGTTGTAGGCGTCGACGTAGAAATTGCCGGAGTTGGAGCGCGCCTGGAAGGTCGGCGACCCGCCGGTGAACAGCTGCACCGCCTGGGTCTCGGCCGCGGCATTGACGATCAGGGTGTCGCTGTCCGCCCCGCCATCGACCACATCGGTCCCGGACCCGGCCACTGTCGGCCGCGTCCTGGCGTCGATGGTGTCGTTGCCGTCACCGGTGTTGATGATGTCGGCCTGGGACCCGCCGGTGATCGTGTCGTTGCCGGCGCCGGTGGTCAGGCTGATGCGCTCGACGCTCAGGATCGAGCTCAGCCCCGCGGCGGCGATCGACGTCGTGGTCCCCAGGGTGAAGGTCACGCCGGTGAACAGCCCGCCCAGATTGGCGAGCCAGTGGTCGATGCCAGCGCCGCCGTTCACCGCGCCGGAGCGCTCGCCGGTGTCGATCGAGTCGTTGCCGGAGCCGCCGGTGAAGTTCACCGCCTCCACGTTGTAGGCGTCGATGTAGAAATTGCCGGAGGTCGAGCGGACCTGGAAGGTCGGTGACCCGCCGGTGAACAGCTGCACCGCCTGGGTCTCGCCGGAGCAGTTGACGACCAGCGTGTCGAAGCCCGTGCCGCCATCGACCACGTCGACGCCGGAGCCGGCGACCGTCGGCCGGGTTCCCGCGTTGATGGTGTCGTTACCGGCCAGGCCGTTGATCGTATCCGCGGCGCTGGTCCCGACCAAATTGTCGGCGCCGGCGGTGCCATTGATGATCGCCATTGAAAAACCTCCCCAAGGCCAGCGGCCCGCCGATGCCGTCGAAACTGCTCGCGGCCCTTCGGTCTGAAAGGGATGGGCTCAACTGCGCCAGGGTGACATCATACGCCCGAACACCAGGCTATGCGTGGATTTGCCTAAAATATTTTGCATCCGGAATGACCGGTTGCGACCCATCCGGTCACAAGGCCAGGAGGGCGGCCCTTGAATAATATACATAATAGAACGTGTAGTTTATTCAACACCCATGAATCGCTGTTGTTGAATCCTGTTGACTTGATCCGCGCTACTGTGAAAGCCTGTGTCCTGTCGATCCTGTCCGGGATCGCGCCGCGGCAATTTTCAGTGAAGCTTGCGCCGCGTCACCAAACGCTAAGCACCACGACCGGGTTCGTGGTCTCGAGGAGTCGAAGCCCATGTCTCTCATCTGCGATCCCGGCTGTCGCGGCCAAGCCTGAACCGCCCTCCTTCACCCCTTCCATAACGGCGCCCCGGCCGACTGATCCGCGCTCCCTGACCGGGTTCGATGCGCGACTGGCCCTGCGTGTGCGCCTGTTCGTTCGAGGATTGTCCCGAATGCTCGTCCAGATCCTGCGATGGTCCCTGCTGGCCGGTGCGGCCGCCGTGGTCATCGGCAACTACGCCCGGGCCGAGGAGCCGCTGACCATCGGCTATCAGAGCACGGTCGAGCCGGCGAAGGTGGCGCAGGCCGACGGCCTGTACGAGAAGGCCATCGGCCGCCCGATCGAATGGCGCAAATTCGACAGCGGCGCCGACGTCATCGCCGCCATCGCCTCGGGCGGTGTCCAGATCGGCTATGTCGGGTCCAGCCCGCTGGCCGCCGCGGCCAGCCGGGAGCTGCCGATCCGCACCATTCTGGTCGCGATCGGCATCGGCGACGCCGAGGCGCTGGTGGTGCGCAACGGCGCCGGCATCGACAAGCCGGCCGACCTGGCCGGCAAGGCGGTGGCCGTGCCCTTCGTCTCGACCACCCATTACAGCCTGCTGGCGGCACTGAAGCACTGGAGCATCGACCCGGCCTCGGTGCGGATCCTGAACCTGCGGCCGCCGGAGATCGCGGCCGCCTGGCTGCGCGGCGACATCGACGCCGCCTATGTCTGGGACCCGGCGCTGGGCAGGATCAAGGAGAGCGGCACGGTCCTGGTCACCTCGACCGAGGTCGCGTCCTGGGGCGCGCCGACCTTCGACGCCTGGATCGCCCGGGCCGACCTGATCGAGGCGAATCCCAAGGCGGTGCAGGCCTTCGCCGACGTCACCCTGAAGGTATACGCGGCCTACCGCGCCGACCCGACGGCGTGGAGTGCGGAATCGGCGCAGGTCGCCAAGATCGCCAAGCTGACCGGAGCGAAGCCGGAGGAGATCCCGGCCCTGCTGCAAGGCAGCACCTTCCCGGTGAAGGCGGAGCAGGCCGGTCCCGCCCTGCTGGGCGGCGGCACGGCCAAGGCGATCGCGGACACCGCGACATTTTTGAAAGAGCAGGGCAAGATCGACCAGGCGCTGGAGGATTACGCGCCCTATGTCGACGCCCGTTTCGTCGCCGCGGCCGGCACTACGCAGGTCGGGACGACGAACTGAACCGGGCGCAGGAGAGGCCCATGTCGGTTCTGGCGGTGAATGCCGTTTCGGTGACCTATCCTGCGGCGGATGGCGACATCCGCGCGCTGGACCGGATCACCCTCGCGATCGAGCCGGGCGAGTTCGTCGTCGCCCTCGGCCGATCGGGATGCGGCAAGACCACGCTGTTGAACCTGATGGCGGGCTTCCTGGCCCCCGAGGCAGGGACGGTCACACTCGGCGGCGTTCGTGTGACCGGCCCTGGGGTGGAGCGGGGCGTCGTCTTCCAGGACGACGCCCTGTTCCCCTGGCTTGACGTGCTGGGCAATGTCGGCTTCGCGCTGCGGCTGCGCGGGATCCCCCCGGCCGAGCGCGACGACCGAGCCCGGCGCATCCTGCGGCTGGTCGGGCTGGAGGGCTTCGAACGGCAGCAGCTGTGGGAGCTGTCGGGCGGCATGAAGCAGCGGGTCGGCTTGGCCCGGGCCCTGGCCGCCGACCCCGAGGTGCTGCTGCTGGACGAGCCGCTGGGCGCGCTCGACGCGCTGACGCGGGAGCGGATGCAGGAGCTGCTGCTGGACCTGTGGCACCGCACCGGCAAGAGCCTGTTCCTGATCACCCACAGCATCGAGGAAGCCCTGTTCCTGGCGACCCGGCTGATCGTGATGTCACCGCGGCCCGGCCGCATCGTGGAGGAGTTGCGGCTGGATTTCGGCCGCCGCTACTGTACCGGCGAGCCGGCGCGCCGGATCAAGTCCGACCCCGGCTTCATCGCCTTGCGCGAGCAGGTGATGGACCTGATCTTCGAGCGCGAGGCGGCCTGAATTGGCAGATGTCGCGCTCCAGAAACCGGCGCCGTCCCCTGTCCGCAGGGCGCCGGTCCGGCGCCGCCGCGGGACGAGGCTGATCAGCCTCGCCACGGTGGCGGGCCTCCTCCTGCTGTGGGGGATCGTCGCCAATCTCGGCCTCGTCCCGCCCCTGTTCCTGCCGACGCCGCAGGCGGTTCTGCACAAGCTGGTCACCACGGCATCCGTCGGATTCGCCGACGCGACGCTGCTGCAGCATCTGGCCGCCAGCCTGGGCCGCGTCTTCGCCGCCCTGGCGCTGGCGCTGGTGGTCGCGATCCCGGTCGGCATCGCCATCGGCACCAGCCGGGTGGCGCGCGGCATCCTCGACCCGCTGATCGAGTTCTACCGGCCGATCCCGCCCTTGGCCTATCTGCCGCTGATCGTGATCTGGTTCGGCATCGGCGAGACCTCGAAGGTCCTGGTGATCTTCCTCGCCATCTTCGCTCCGATCGCGATCTCGACCGCGGCCGGGGTGCGCGGCGTGCCGTCCGACCGGCTGCGCGCCGCCCGCTCGCTGGGCGCCACCCGGGCCCAGCTGCTGCGCCATGTCATCCTGCCGAACGCGCTGCCGGAGATCCTGACCGGGGTGCGCATCGGCCTGGGCGTCGGCTGGTCCACTTTGGTGGCGGCCGAGCTGGTCGCCGCCACCAGCGGCCTCGGCTTCATGATCCAGAGCGCGGCGCAGTTCCTGGTCACCGACGTGGTGGTGCTGGGCATCCTGGTGATCGCCGCCATCGCCTTCCTGCTGGAATATCTGCTGCGCCTGCTGCAGCGCCGGCTGACGCCCTGGCACGGGCGCGGCTGACACCTCCTCCCACCGACACCAACCGCAAACAGAGGGGCCCCGCCATGCCCGACAGCCTGTCGACCCTCCTCTCCGTCCAGCCCTTGAATCCCGCCATCGGTGCCGTGGTCCGCGGCATCAACCTGGCGCAGCCGCTCGGCGACGCCACCATCGGCGCGATCAACCGCGCCCTGCTGCAGCACCACGTGCTGTTCTTCGAGGACCAGGAGCTGACCCCGGCGGCGCAGCGCGACTTCGCCGCCCGTTTCGGCGCGCTGCATGTCCACCCGGTCTATCCGCATGTCAAGGAGGTGCCGGAGATCATCATCCTCGACACCCATCCGGACAACCAGCCGGACAACGACAACTGGCATACCGACGTCACCTTCATCGAAACCCCGCCGCTGGGCGCGGTGCTGGCGGCGAAGCAGCTGCCGCCCTTCGGCGGCGACACCAGCTGGTCCAGCAGCATCGCCGCCTTCGAGGCGCTGGCGGCACCCTGGCAGGGCTTCCTGACCGGCCTGACGGCGCTGCACGACTTCGCCAAATCCTTTCCGCCGGAGCGCTTCACCGCGCCGGAGGAGCGCGAGCGCTGGCAGATCGCGCGCGACAAGAACCCGCCGGTGATCCACCCGGTGGTGCGCACCCATCCGGCGACCGGCCGCAAGGGCCTGTTCGTCAATGAGGGTTTCACCACCCGCATCCTCGGCTTCTCGGCCAAGGAGAGCGACGCGGTGCTGCGCTTCCTGTTCGACCATGTGGCCAAGCCGGAATTCACCGTGCGCTGGCGCTGGAAGGCCGGCGACGTCGCCTTCTGGGACAACCGCTGCACCCAGCACTACGCCCTGGCCGACTACCTGCCGAACCGGCGGGTGATGCACCGCGCGACGATTTTAGGCGACCGGCCGGTGTAATCCGGACCGGGCAGGCCAGCTCGGATTGCCTCTCCCGCCTGGCGGGAGAGGCCGGGCGTCCGCAGGACGACCGGGTGAGGGCTGGCCCGGGCCTCGACAAAGAACCCTCACCCGGAGCCGCTTCGCGTCTCCGACCTCTCCTCGCAGCCCGTGTGAGAAGTGTGGGGATTTGCTTGAGGGGTCAGAGGGGACAGAAGATTTAGGTCGAGTGGGCCAGTCATGGCCCGGCGGGAGTGGGTTGGAGGGCGGCGAGGAGGAGTGGGACGCCGCGGGTGGTGATGGTTCGCTTGAGATTGAAGGCGAGAACCATGAGGGCGAGTTCGGCCTTGGCCTTGCGCCGGCCGCGGAGCAGGAAGCGTGGATAGCCCATCATCCATTTGATGATGCCGAAGGGGTGTTCGACGAGTTCGCGGCGGCGCTGCATCCAGCCGGGATCCTCGACGGCACGGCGGTGCATGGCCTCGCGGGCGTCTTCATGGAAGTGGCGGGTGACCTTGCGCCGTTTGCCCCTGGTGCATTGGACCTTGATGGCACAAGCGGCGCAGGCCGGAGTGGCATAGGTGTTCTTCTGCTCGGGTTGGGAGACCGAGACGAGGGTGAGGATCTCGCCGGCCGGGCAGGTCCAGCAGTCGCGGGCCGGGTCGTAGGTGAAGGCGTCGCGGGAGAACAGATCGGCGTTCTTGGGATTGACGACCGTCTGGCGCGGCACCACGGCGGTGATGCCGGCCTCGGCGCAGGCTTGGCCCTGGGTGCCGTTGGAATAGCCGGTGTCGGCGACCACGGTCAGGGTCTCGACCGCCAGGCTCTCCTTGGCCGCCTGGGCCATCGGCAGGAGCTGGGTCTGATCGTTGCAGTCCCGGGTCAGATCGAAGGCGGCGATCAGGCCGTGTTTGCCGTCGACCGCGCTCTGGGCGTTGTAGGCGACTTGATGGCCATGGCGGGCGGTCTTCATCAAGCGGGCGTCGGGCTCGCTGGTCACGGTCTGACTGAGCCCTGCCCCGGCCAGGGCCTTGGCCTGGGCCTGGACCGTGTCGCGCTTGGCCTGCAGCACCGCCAGGGCCCGGGCCACATCGGTCGGTCCGGCCTCCGTCGCCGCCTCCTGGCGGTCGGCTTCGTCCATCGCCGCCAGATACTCGGCGATCTTGGCGTCCAGCGCCGCCGCCCGCTTCTCCAGCAGCGCCGGCGTCAGCACCTTCTTGCGGCTGGCCACGGCCTCGATCTTGCTGCCGTCGATGGCGACCAGTTCACCGCCATACAGCGATTGCCCGCGGCAGAACTGCATGAAGGCGCGGCACACCCCGGTGATGGCCGCGACATGGTCGCGGCGGAAGTCGGCGATGGTCTTGAAGGCGGGGGTGATCCGGTTGACCAGCCAGTGCACTTCGAGGTTGCGCACGCATTCCCGCTCCAGCCGCCGGCTCGACCGCATCTGATTGAGGTAGCCGTAGATGTACAGCTTCAACAAATCGCCGGGATGGTACGGCGGCCTGCCCGTGCTCTCCGCCTCCACCTTGCCGAACTTCAGATCCCTCAGGTCCAGCGTGGCCACAAACGCGTCGATCACCCGCACCGGATGCTCGGCAGCGACGATCTCGTCCAGGCTCGGTGCCATCAGCAACCGCTGATACCGCGACTCCCCCGTCACATGAACCATCACCGCCACTCCGAATGTCTTGTCGAAGCAGTAGATCACACCGGACCGGCCTCTAGAATCCCCCGCCAGTGGGTTTCCACACGGGCTGGCAAGCGGGAGAGGCAACACGTGACCACTTGGCGCGGGCGTTTTGCCGGATAAGCCGCCCTACCCCTTCACCGCGCCGCCGACCAGGCCGGCGACGATGTGGCGCTGGGCCAGCAGGAAGAAGGCGATCGCCGGTGCCAGAGTCAGGGTGACGAAAGCCAGGATCTTGTTCCACTCGGTGGAATACTCGCCCTGGTAGTTCATGATCCCGAGCGGCCAGGGATACATCTCCGGCGTGTTGAACATGATCAGCGGCAGCAGGTAGCTGTTCCAGCTGGCGACCAGGGAGAACACGGCCACGGTCGCCAGGATCGGCCGCGACAGCGGCAGGGTGATGCGCAGGTAGAACTGGAAATAGCCGCAGCCGTCGACCCGCGCCGCCTCCCACAGTTCGTGCGGCAGCTGGCGGAAGAAGCCGCGCAGCATCAGGATCGCCATGCCCAGGCCGAAGGCGACCTGCGGCAGCACCACGCCCCAATAGGTGTCGAGCAGGCCGAGGTCCCGCACCCGGATGAACAGCGGCAGCATCGCCGTCGCCGCCGGGAACATCAGCCCCAGCAGCAGGTAGTTCAGCAGCATGCGGCTGCCGAAGAACACCACATGGGCGAAGATGAACGCCGCCATCGACCCGACGATCAGCACCAAGCCGACGGTCAGGCCGGCGATGACGGCGGAGTTGAACAGCATGCGCCAGAGCCGCGCCGAGCTCAGGATCTCCCAATAGACCGGGCCCGCCCAGCTGGTCGGCAGGCCCAGCGGGTTGACCCGCAGCTCGCCCAGCGTCTTGAACCCGCCCAGCGCCGCCGCGATCAGCGGCACCAGCACGATGCCGGCGACCGCCAGCAGGGCCAGGTATTGCGGCATGAGGGAGGGGCGGAGCGTGGGCGCAGCCATGGGTCTTCCTAATCCCCGCACATCAGGGTGCGGCGATAGACGAGCGAGAAGGTGACGCAGATCAGGAACAGCACCACGCCGACGGCGCTGCCGAAGCCGATCTCCATCCGCATCTGGCCGAAGGTGTAGAGATAGGTCACCAGCGAATGGGTGGCGTTGGACGGGCCGCCCCGGGTCAGCGCCATCACCATGTCGAACAGCTGCAGCGCCCCGACCACCGAGAAGAACACCGACAGCCGGATGGTCGGGAACAGCATCGGGATCTTGATCCGGCGCACGATCTGCCAGGGCGTGGCGCCGTCGATCCGGGCGGCGTCGATGATCTCGTGCGGGATGCTCTGCAGCCCGGCGATGTAGATCATCATGTGGAAGCCGAAATACTTCCACACCACCAGCACCAGCACCGCCCCCATCGCCAGGGTGCGGTCGGCCAGGACGAAGGGCGCCTGGGCTCCGAACCAGCCCCAGATCAGTGCCACGGCGCCGTACTGGCCATCATAGAGGAACTGCCAGATCAGCCCGGTCGCGACCTCGGCCAGGATGTAGGGCAGGAAGAACACCATCCGGAACGCCACCCGGCCGCGCAGCTTCTCGGCCAGCAGCAGCGCCATGGCCAGGGCCAGCGGCAGCTGGATCGCCAGCGACACCGCGATGATCAGCCCGGTGTTGGTCAGCGCCGACCAGAAGGTCCGGTTGCGCAGCAGCAACTCGAAGTTCCGGAGCCCGACGAAATCCTGCGGGCTGCCATAGCCATTCCACTTGAACAGGCTGTAGAAGCCGGCCTCGCCCATCGGCAGGATCACGAAGATGGTGAACAGGGCTAACGCCGGCACCAGCATCAGCACCACCGGCGCCACCTGCGACTGCAGCGCCACGCGGCGGCGCCGGCGGACGGCCATAGGGTCGTGAGTCAGGGTTGCGGCCGTCATCGGGTTGTCGTCCTGGGAGCCGGCACCAAACGAGTCCCCCTCGCGGGGCTACGGCGTCCACGCATCGCCCACTTTGAGTCCCCCCTCCCCTCGCGGGAGGGGGCTAGGGGGAGGGGGTTCTCTCGGCATGACCCGAACTGGACCATCGCAAACCGGCGCGAACGGTGAGTTCGGCCCTCTGCCCATTCGCGCGCTGACGCGCGCAGACCCCTCCCCCTGGCCCCCTCCCGCAAGGGGAGGGGGGACAAGGAAGAGGTCGGCAGCCCATCTTGGAGTTGGAACCGCACAGACCTCTCCATCCGGCTCACCGCATCGTCCAGGCTTCCTGGACCTGGTCGGCGGCGTCCTTCGGGTCGGTCGCGCCGGAGGCGATGTCGGTGGCGACGTCGTTCACCACCCGGCCGACATTGGCACCCAGCATCTGGTCGTAGAACACCTGGAAGTAGCCGGACTTGGCGATGTTCTCCGCCATCTGGCGGAAATACGGGTTCTTCAGCTTCTCGGCCGTGCCCTTGTTGACCGGGATGTAGACGCCGAGCTCGGCCGCCTTCTCCTGGTTCTCCTTGTTGGTCAGGAACTTCAGGAAGTCGACGGCCTCGGGCGGCGACCCCTTGGTCACCAGCCAGCCATTGACGCCGCCGAGCACATCGGTCGGCTGGCCGACGCCACCGGCCACGGTCGGGAACGCAAACCAGCCGAGATCGGCGTCCGGGATGCCCTTGCCGGAGGCGCTGTTCTTCTTGGCGTTCAGGTAGTCCCAGTTGCCCATCAGGTGCATCGCCGCCTTGCCGTCGCCGAAATAGCCGGCGGCCTGCGGGTTGGTCAGGCCGAGATAGCCGGGCTCGAACGGCTCCAGCGCCGCGAGGTCCTTCAGATGCTCGCCGGCCTGGACGAACACCGGCCCGTCGAAGCCGTCGCCGGACTGGTTGTAGGCGGCCTGGAACGCATCCTTGCCGCCGATCCGCATGGCCAGCAGGGTCCAGTAGAAATGGATCGGCCATTTGTCGGCGCCGCCGGTCGCCAGCGGCACGATGCCGGCGGCCTTGATCGTCTTCACCGCCGACAGCAGGTCGTCCCAGCTCTTGATGTCCTCGGCCTTGACCCCGGCCTTGGCCAGGAGCGGCTTGTTGAACCAGAAGCCGACCTGCGAGGCCAGCACCGGCACGCCCCAGACATGGCCGTCGACGGTGAAGGCCTCGAGCGCGGCCGGGCTGATCCGGTCGGCCCATTCGCCCTTCACCGGCTCGGTCAGGTCCTCGATCACCCCGGCCTTGATCTGGTCGCGCAGCACGCCGCCGCCCCAGCTGTAGATGATGTTCGGCCGGTCGGACGATTGCAGCGTGGTCGGCAGCTTGGCCTTGTAGGCCTCGTTCTCCAGATACTGCATCTGGATGGTGACGCCGGGATGCGCCGCCTCATAGGCGCGGGCGACGCTTTCCATCCAGGCAACCGTGTCCGGCGTGTTCTCGATGTGCAGCCATTTGACCGTGGCGTCGGCCATGGCGGCGCCGGACAGAAGGCCCGCGGCGGCGAAAGCCGCGAGGCCCGACAGCATTCTGTTCATGATTGTCTCCTCCCTGTTTCCGCCGCCGTCGCCGGCGGCGGATTGACTGGAACGACGGCTTACCCTTCGAGCCAGCGCACCTCCTCAGGCGTCAGCGCGATGTCGAGCGCCTGCAGCGAATCCTCCAGCTCCTCCAGCGTCAGCGGGCCGATCAGCGGCAGGACCGGGAAGTCCTGGTGCAGGCAATAGGCCAGGGCCACCTGGTTGGCTGAGCGGCCCCGCTTGGCGCCGAGCTCGGCGGCACGGTCGCGGCGGCGGAAGTTGCCCTCGCCGTACCAGCAGCGCACCAGCTCCGGGTCGTGCTGCTTGTCGCGGCCGGCGCGGTCGGTGAAGAAGCCGCGGGCCTGGCTGGACCAGGCCAGCAGCGGCATCCGCCGCTGCCGCAGCCAGCCCTTCCACTCCGCATCCGCCGCGGCGATGCAGCCGGGCCAGACCGGCTGGATCATCTCGGCCAGGCTGAAATTGTTGCTGACCGTGGCGGGCGCCGCCTTGCCGTTGGCCCGGGCATAGGCGGTCGCCTCGTCCAGCCGCTCGCGCGTCCAGTTCGACCCGCCCCAGGAGCCGATGCGGCCGGCCCGGATCTCGGCGTCGAGCACGTCAACGAACTCGCCGACCGGGATGTCCGGGTTGTCGCGGTGCATCAGATAGAGGTCGAGCCGGCCGGTGTGCAGCCGGTCGAGCGATTCCGTCAGCTGGCGCGGGATCACGTCGGGGTAGCACAGCGGCGCATGCGCGCCCTTGCCGATCAGCACCACCTCGTCGCGCACGCCGCGGCTGGCCAGCCAATGGCCGAGCACCCGGTCGGAGCCGCCGGCGCGGTAGATCCAGGCGGTGTCGAAGGTGTTGCCGCCGCGCTCGAAGAAGCGGTCGAACAGCATCCCGGCCTGGCTGATATTCTCGATCCCGACGGCGCCGATCGCCAGGGCCGAGGCCGGACGGGCGGCGCCGGGCAGGTCGATCCGGCGCATCGCCCCGGCCTTGAGCGGCCGGCCATCGACCGGTCCGGTGCGGCGGGCCGGGGTCTCCAGCGCGTATTCCAGGCCGATCGCGGCGCGCCAGGCGTCCATGGTCTTCAGGTTGCCCAGGCTGTCGGCCGGGGTCATGAAGGCCGCCTCGCGCTGCCCGGCCGCCACCGCGTCACCGACGGCATCGGCCTCGAAGCTGTAGAGCCAGCCGGTCTCCTCGATCGCCACGGTCTCGGACTTGCCGTCGGCCCGGGTGATGACGATGGCGCTGCTGCCGCCTTCCTTGCCGCTGCAGAACCAGGGCGAGGCAACCTCGATCCGGCCCTCGGTGCCGAAGATCCGCACCGTGTTCTCCAGCGCCAGCGTCACGCCGGTCGCCACCTGGGCGACGATGCCGCCCGGGAACTCGAGCACCGCCGCGGTCCATTCGTCGACGCCGCTGCGGCCGAGATGGCCGGCCCCGGTGACCTTGACCGGGTCGAGGAAGGGCTTGCCCGAGGCTGCGCCGGCGACCAGCCGCGCCATCGACACCGGATAGCCGCCGACATCGAGGATGCCGCCGCCGGCCAGGTCGTTGGCGAACAGGCGGTGGTCGGGGTTGAACTTGGCGGCGAAGCCGAAGCTGGCCTGGATCATGCGCACCTCGCCGATGGCGCCGCCCGCCACCAGCTCGGCCAGCCGCCGGGTCTGCGGATGGGCGCGGTACATATAGGCCTCGGCCAAGAACACGCCGGCGCGGCGAGCCGCGTCGACCAGCGCCATGGCGTCATAGGCGTTGACCGCGATAGGCTTCTCGCACAGCACGTGCTTGCCGGCCTCGGCGGCACGGATGCCCCAGTGCACATGGCCCGGATGCGGCGTGGCGATGTAGACGGCGTCGACCTCGGGGTCGGCCAGCAGCGCCTCGTAGCCGGCGTGGATCCGGGCGCCGGGAAAGGCCTCGGCCAGCCCCGGCTTCGCCGCATCGCGCGTGCCGATCGCCACCAGCCGCCCGGTGCGCGACCGGGCCACGCCCCCGGCGAAGGCCTGGGCGATCCGCCCCGGCCCGAGAATGCCCCAACGCAGCTTCGCTTCCGTACCCATGCCCGTCTTTCCGTCTGTCGAGAGTGTCATCAGCCCCGCACCGCCTCCCTGATCAGGCCGGCGATGACGTGGAGCTGCATCGGGAAGAACATGCCACCGGCGGGATGGCGACGGCCACCTCCGCGGCGGCGGTCAGGTCGCTGCGGCTGGCGAAGCGAGGCCTGTCCATGTGCTTTTCTCCCCTGATGGCCGCATCTGGACGAACGGCAGTGAATTTTTTCGTTTTACGAATTTATCAGACCGGCTAGGGTGAAGCCTGTCAAGATCGAAAAATCGGATGATTGCCGAGAATTCGGAACGATATTGCCCGGCGGGTGGGATGGAAGCGCTGAATCGAGACCAGGCGAGGCCGTTCGCCCTCAGTCGCACCGGCGATCCGGGCATGGTGCGCCGCACCATAAAATTCGGATCCTGACGGAATGAAGACCGCCGATCCGGAGCTGATGCGGGCGATCAACCGCTTCCACGTGCTGGATGTGGTGCGGCGCTACGGCCCGATCTCGCGGGTCGAGATCGTGCAGCGCACCGAACTGGCGCCAGCCACCATCTCGGCTATCACCGGCGGGCTGCTCGAGGAGAACCTGGTGCTGGCCCGCGCGGTCGAGGGCGTCGGCACCGCCGCCCGAGGCCGGCCGCGGGTGATGCTGGAGCTGAACCGCGGGGCCGCCTTCGTCTGCGGCGTCAAGCTGGCGCCGCACCAGATCAGCATCGCCGTCACCGACTACAAGGCCGATGTGGTGCAGACCCTGTCGCTGCCGATCCGCGTCGCCCGCCAGGCGCCGGAGGTGGTGGCCGACATCCTGGAGGACGGCATCCGCCGTTGCGTCGGCGACGCCGATCTCGGGCTCGACCGGCTGGGCGGCATCGGCATCGGCCTGCCCGGCTTCATCGACGGCCGCAGCGGCACCTGCGTCTGGACCCCGATCCTGGGCGCGCCGGACGTGCCGCTGGCGGCGATGGTGCAGGAACGGCTGGGCGTCCGCACCATCGTCGAGAACGACGTCCACCTGGTCACGCTGGCCGAGCACTGGTTCGGCCAGGGCCGCGACAGCGACACCTTCGCCGTCGTCACGGTTGAGGATTCGGTCGGGCTGGGCCTGTTCCTGAACGGCGACGTGCATCGCGGCGCCGCCGGGATGGGAACGGAGTTCGGCCACACCAAGATGGCCCTGGACGGGCTGCCCTGCCGCTGCGGCCAGCGCGGCTGCATCGAAGCCTATGTCTCCGACCACGGCATCGTCACCCGCGCCCGCGCCCTGCTGGGCGCCGAGGCTGGGCCGATCGCGCCGGAGGATCCACGCGCCATCGGCCGGCTGCGCGACATGGCCCGGGCCGGCCGGGCCGAGATCCGCGCCCTGTTCGAGGAGGCCGGCGCCATCCTGGGCTTCGCCGTCGGCAACCTGATCACGCTGCACAGCCCGCCCAAGGTGATCGTGGCCGGCAGCGCGATCCAGGCCCGCGACCTGATGGAGCCGGCCCTGCTGGCCACCATCGACCGCATCGTGCCGGTGCCGATCCGGCGCGGCACCCAGATCATCCTGCATGAATGGAGCGACGACGCCTGGGCCCGCGGTGCGGCCAGCCTGGTGCTGCGGCAGCTCTACGAAGCGCCCTGGAACGGCCAGGGCATGCCCCGATAGCGGAGAGGACCATGAGCGATAGACCGGTCGGAGTCGGCATCATCGGCTGCGGCGTGATCAGCGGCGCCTATCTGAAGGCGGCGCCGAACTTCCCGATCCTGCAGGTCAAGGCCTGCGCCGACCTGAACCTGGAGGCGGCGCAGGCCAAGGCGGCCGAGTTCGGCATCGCGGCCCAGAGCATCGAGCAGCTGCTGGCCGACCCCGAGATCGAGATCGTGCTGAACCTGACCACGCCGCAGGCGCATGTGCCCGTCGGGCTGCAGGCGATCGCCGCCGGCAAGCATGTGCATGCGGAGAAGCCGCTGGCGGTCAGCACCGCCGAGGGCCGCACCCTGCTGGAGGCCGCGAAGGCGAAGGGGGTGCGGGTCGGCAGCGCCCCCGACACTTTTCTCGGCGCCGGACAGCAGACGGCACGTGCCCTGATCGATGCCGGGCGGATCGGCCGGCCGGTCGCAGGCACCGCCTTCATGATGGTGCCGGGGCATGAGCGCTGGCACCCGAACCCGGATTTCTACTATGCCAAGGGCGGCGGCCCGCTGTTCGACATGGGGCCCTACTACCTGACCACGCTGGTCAACATGCTGGGGCCGGTGGCGCGGGTGACCGGGACGGTCGCCGCCGCCTACACCGAGCGTCGCATCGCCAGCGGCCCGCGCGCCGGGCAGGCGGTCCCGGTCGGCACCCCGACCCACATCACCGGCACCCTGGCCTTCGCCTCCGGCGCCGTGGTCACCATGGTGATGAGCTTCGACATCCCGGCCCACCGCCACGCGCCGATCGAGATCTATGGCGAGACCGCGTCGCTGAGCGTGCCCGACCCGAACACCTTCGGTGGCGATGTGCTGGTCTCCGTCGACCGCACCGAGTGGAAGGCCGAGGCGACCGGCCACGCCTATGGCGACGGCAACTACCGCATCATCGGCGTCGCCGACCTGGCCCAGGCGATCCGCACCGGCCGGCCGCACCGCGCCAATGCGGAGCTGGCATTCCATGTGCTGGAGGTGATGGAGGCAGTGGAGCGATCCGGCCAGGAGGGCCGTCCGGCCGAGATCGAGAGCCGCTGCGAGCGGCCGGAACCGATGCCGGTGGAGCCCGCCTTCGGCCGGGCCGCCGCCTGAGACGCGAAAAGGAGAGGAAGCGATGACGAGGCAGGCGCTGATCGTCTGGGGCGGCTGGAACGGCCACACTCCCAAGGAATGCGCGGATGAGGTCGCCGGGATGCTGCGCGGCGACGGCTTCGAGGTGTTCATCGAGGACACCACCGAGGCCTTCGCCGACCCGGCGCTGAAGGACATGCACCTGATCGTGCCGATCTACACCATGTCGACCATGGAGAAGGAGGAGGTCACCAACCTCTGCGCCGCGGTCGAGAGCGGGGTCGGCCTCGCCGGCTTCCATGGCGGCATGTGCGACGCCTTCCGCAACGAGGTCGCCTACCAGTTCATGACCGGCGGCCAGTGGGTGGCGCATCCCGGCAATATCATCGACTACCAGGTGCGGGTGACCCGGCCGGACGACCCGGTGATGCAGGGGATCGGGGATTTCGACTACCGGTCCGAGCAGTACTACATGCATGTCGACCCGAACAACGAGGTGCTGGCCGAGACCACCTTCACCGGCGACCACGCGCCCTGGATCGCCGGCCACACCATGCCGGTGGTGTGGAAGCGCAAGCACGGCGCCGGCCGGGTGTTCTACAGCTCGCTCGGCCACCGGGTGGAGGAGTTCGAGAACCGCGCGATGAAGACCATCCTGCATCGCGGTCTCTTGTGGGCGGCGCGGGAGGGTTGAGCCTCGCGGGTTACTACGTGGCGTCTCCTGCGAGCAAGCCCTTTCAGAGTGACTCCGCTCTTCCGGCATAGACTTTTTATCCTCCCCCTCCCCTAGCGGGAGGGGGAGGATAGAAGGCATCCCCGAGTCAAACGGCGGCATTCTGAACAGGTCCCGCCAGGCAGGAGAGGCCCGCGCTTCTCTTCACCTCGGGATCGCCCTGAGACAACCGCGCGCTTGCGTCCGTCACGGCGGAGTCGGTAACACCAGAGGCTGGACCCATCACGCCGGACCGGCCCCCTTGCCCGACGCCCAACCGACCGAGATCCAGCAGCACGACCCCGACACGCCGGCGCCCGCCGGGCCGAAGCGCCGTCGGCGCTTCTCGGAGGTGCTGCAGGATCTGGCCGCGGAGGACGGCGAGCGCATCGCCATCGCCGACATCCTGACCGCCTTCGGCGACCGGGCCTTCGGCGCGCTGATGCTGGTCTTCGCAGCGCCGAACATCCTGCCGACCCCGCCCGGCACCTCCTCCGTCCTCGGCGCGCCGCTGCTGTTCATCACCTTCCAGCTGATGCTTGGCCGCCCGGTGCTGTGGCTGCCGCGGCTGATCACCCAGCGGTCGGTGGCACGGGCCGACTTCGCCCGGCTGGTCGACCGCATGGTGCCGTGGCTGGCCAAGGCCGAGCGGCTGCTGCGGCCGCGGCTGTCGCTCCTGATCGGCCCGGTGCCGGACCGCTTCATCGGCGCCGCCTGCCTGCTGCTGGCCATCATCCTGTTCCTGCCGATCCCGCTCGGCAACATCGTGCCGGCGCTGGCGATCTCGGCCTTCGCCATCGGCCTGGTCGAGCGCGACGGCATCGCCGTCTCGGTCGGCTGGGCGGTCAGCGCCGGTGCGCTGGCGATCCTGGTTGCCGTTTCCGCTGCCCTCTGGGCCGCCCTGCGCGCCTTCCTCGAGACGCTGTTCGGCGTCACGATCTGATCGAAGCGGGGCCGGGGCAGCCGCTCCGTTCCCAGCCCCCAACTGTCATGCCCGGGCTTGACCCGGGCATCCAGAAACTGTCGACATCCTCTGGATTGCCGGGTCAAGCCCGGCAATGACAGCAAGAGAGGACGCCGTACCGGCAAGGTCACGAAACCGTCACGTCTCCAGGTCGGCGATGCGGGTGACCACCCGGATGCGCAGCTGGTCGCGCCGGCCGCGGATCGCCACATGCTCCGCGCGGAAGGCCGAGAGGTCGGCGCCGGCATGGTCGAGCAGGTCCTGCGAGACCACCAGCTCCGCGCCATAGCCCTTGCACAGCCCTTCCAGCCGGCTGGCGGTGTTGACGGTGTCGCCGACCGCGGTCAGGCCCTTGACCCCGCCATAGCCCATCTCACCGACGATCGCCGGGCCGACATGCAGGCCGATGCCCATGCGCAGCGGCTCCTTCAGGTCCGAGGCCAGGGCCTCGTTCAGCTCGGCCAGCCGCACCGCCATGCGCCGGGCGGCGTCGAGCGCCTGGCGGCTGGCCGCCTCGCGCCCGGCCTCGACCCCGAACAGCGCCATCACCCCGTCGCCGATGAACTTGTCGACCTGCCCCCCGGCCGCCTCGATCGCCTGGCCCATGGCGGCGAAATAGCGGTTCAGCAGGAACACCACGTCATAGGGCAGCCGGTGCTCCGACAGCCGGGTGAAGCCGCGCAGATCGGCGAACATCACCGCGATCTCGCGCTCCTGGCCGTGGCGGTGGCCGGGGCCCTGGAAGCCGTCGCGGGCGGTCGCGGTCGGCGGCAGCAGCGGCGTGACCTCGAGGTCGTGCACCGGCCGGATCTGGCAGGCCAGCCGCACCCCTTCGGGCGCGCCGATGCGCTGCAGCACGCGGGCCTCGTCGGCTGCCGGCGGCGGCAGATGCTCACCGCCCAGCCCGACCCGGACCCGGCAGGTCGAGCACCGGCCGCGGCCGCCGCAGACCATGGCCTGCGGGATTCCGGCCGCCCGGATGATCTCGAGCGCGGTGGCGCCGGGGATGATGTCGAGCACCTTGGTGTCGCGGTAGAACAGCTTGGGGCCGCTGCGGCGGGCCCGGACGGCGCGGACGACCGGCCCGGCGAAGGCGGCGAGGATCAGCGCCAGGATCGCGATCCGGGTCCACAGCGCCCCCTGGGCGGCAAAGGCCTGCGCCTCCGGCGTCAGCTTGATCGAGCGGTGCAGGTCCTCGAGCCAGCCCGGCTGCGCCGCCATTGCCCGGACCTGCAGCCCGGCCGAGACGAAGCCGGCCAGGCCGAGCGCCGGGACCAGCAGGGCGGCGGCGTAAAGATAGGGCAGCGCCTTCGGGTACCAGGGCCTGAGCCGCAGCCAGTAATGCACGCCGATGCAGCCATGGCCCCAGGCGACCAGCACCAGCACCGTCTGCTGCACGGCGCCCAGGCCGCTGCCGCCCCACATCGACGACAGCACGAAGCGATAGGGCGTGCCGACGCCGAACACCTCGAAGGCGACCACCGTGCTGAACACATGGCCGGCCAGCAGCAGCGGCACGGCGAGGCCGAGGCCGAGCTGCACCGCCTGCCAGGGCTTCAGCCGGAAATTGTGCCGCTGCCAGATCGACACCAGCGCATTGGAGATATGGACCAGGAAGGCGGCGGACAGCAGGGTCAGGCCAGGCTGCTTCTCCCACACCAGGATGAACAGCCCGAGGCCGCGCTCCATCGCGTCCAGCGACAGGAGCCCGGCCGCATGGTTGATCAGATGGGTCGCGAGAAAGGCGAGGAGAACCAGCCCGCTCGGCAGCCGCAGCCGCTGCAGCCACGCCCCGGCCCGGGAGCCCCGGATGCCAGGGGCGTGCAGGCCGCTCAGTTCAGCGGACCGGAAAAGACCCAGGTCTCCACCGTGTCATGGGCGCGGAAGGCCGGGACCTCGGGGTGGTGATAGACGAAGACCCGGATCGCCGCATCCATGGCCACCGAACGCGGCGCGCCGCGGGCCACCAGCTCGCTGTAGGCGCGGGTCACCGCCTTCTGGCAGCGGCAATCCGCCGAGCCCTCGGCGAAGGGCTGCTCGCCGAAGCCGCAGCCCTCAGGACTTCTTTTTCCGGCCATAGAGTTCGAGCCTGTGATCCACGAGTTCGAAGCCGAGCCGCTTGGCGATCTTCTCCTTCAGCACCTCCAGCTCCTGGTCCTTGAACTCGATGACCTCACCGGTCTCGAGATCGATCAGGTGGTGGTGATGCTCGAGATTGACCTCGAAGCGGGAATAGTTCTCATTGAAGTCGTGCCGCTGCACCAGGTTCAGCTCGTCGAGCAGGTGCAGGGTGCGGTACACGGTCGCGATGCTGATCGACGGGTCGATCTCGCGGGCCCGGTGATAGACGGTTTCGACCGATGGATGGTCGAGTGACTCGGTCAGCACCTGCAGAATGACACGACGCTGATCGGTCATCTTCAGGCCGGCGGAGACACATCTCTCCTCGAGCGTCATGGCTCAAACCCTCTCTAGCCGCGGAACCATTGGCGGATTTGGAGAGATTACAGATCGCAGCGGCGCTTGACACCCGAAAATGCGCCGCAGGGCACCGGGAGGACGGCCATGGGCGACCTGTTCGCACTGGATATGAGCATCCACGGCTGGATCGCCCTGGGCATCGCCGTGGTCGGCATCATCGCCCTCAATCTCGGGCTGATGCACCTCGCCCGTAAGAAGCACGATTCCCACTACGACCCCGATGACGATGCGCCCTGAGCGGCGGCGTCCTCCGGCCGGTCGAGGCTGCGGGTCAGCACCATCCGATGCGGGAACGGGATGTCGATGCCGACCTCGTCGAAGCGCCGCTTCATCCGGCGGTTGAATTCCCGCGCCACGCCCCATTGCTTGGCCGGCGGCGTCTTGATCCGTGCCTTGATGGTCACGGCGCTGTCGCCGAACTTGTCGAGGCCGATGATCTCGATCGGCGCCAGGATGGCCGGCGCCCAGGCGGGGTCGAGCTGCAGCTCGCGGCCGAGGTCCCGCAGCACCTCGATCACCCGGTCGACATCCTGGTCGTAGCCGATCCCGACATTGAACACGGCGAAGGAGAAGTCCTTGGTCATGTTGACGATCGAGGTGACCGAGCTGAACGGCAGCGTGTGCACCGCCCCGGTCTCGTCGCGCAGCCGGATGGTGCGGATGGTGATGCTTTCGACCACGCCGCTGTCCGAGCCGATCTGGACCACGTCGCCGACCGACAGCGTGTCCTCGAACAGGATGAACACGCCGGTGATGACGTCCTTGACCAGGGTCTGGGCGCCGAAGCCGATGGCGAGGCCGACCACGCCGGCGCCGGCCAGCAGCGGCGCGATGTTCAGCCCGACCTCCGACAGCACCATCAGCACCACGACGGTGATCAGCAGCACCATGAAGGCGTTGCGCAGCAGCGGCAGCAGGGTGCGGGCGCGGGCGCTGCGCTGCACCAGGTTCCCCGAGGAATCGTGCCGGTTCAGGTGGTACTCGATCAGCTGGCTGACCACCTCCCACGCCACCAGCGCCGCCACGATCACCAGCAGGATGGCGCCGCCGCTGGCCAGCACGGCGCGGCCGGTCTCGGTCTCCATCCAGGCGATGCCGCCGAGCTGCCAGACCTCGAGCAGCACCAGGACGCTGACCAGCAGGACGACCACCTTCAGCGCGGTGTCGAGCACCGGCAGATAGCGGTTGGCGCGATGCTCCAGCCCGGGAAAGCGGGATTTCAGCTCCGGCCCGATCGAGAAGGCGCGGTGGATCAGCCGCGGCCCGTAGGCGGAGACCAGCCGCGCCACCACCAGCACCAGCACGGTCAGCAGCGTGGCCCGCAGGACGAAGACGAAGCCGCCATTGATGCCGAGCGCCCAGATCGCGAAGGTGACGACGACATAGGCGATGGCGAGCAGGTGCCAGACATCGGCCAGGCGCCGCCGGGCGGAGCCGACGGCACGGGTGACGCCGGCCTCCTCGCCCTCCGCGGCCCGGCGCCGGCGGCCGCGCAACCAGTCGGCGACCGGCTGCCGGTTCTGCAGGATCAGCACCACCAGCATCGCCGCGACTGCCAGGCCGATCAGGTATTTCAGCGTGGTCAGGCTGCCATAGGGCAGGCCCAGCACCACGGCGGTGGAGACGGCGAGATAGCCGAACACCAGCAGGTAGATCAGCCGCTTGGCCCAGACATAGAGATAGCCGGCGGTCTCGTCGCCGATGCGCAGCAGCCGCAGATGCGGGTGTTCCGGTGTCAGCACCAGGCGGATCAGCATCAGCGCCAGGCCGCTGATGATCGTGGCGTTGACCAGCGCCAGCACCACGGTGCGGACGAACCAGGGCGGGTCCAGCACCACCGCCATGGCATAGGCGCCGAACACGAAGGCGATCAGCGGCAGGAAGTCGAGCACCGCCTGGGCCAGCAGCAGCGGGATCTTGCCCCACAGCGTGGCCGGGGCCTTGCCGTTCAGCGCCGTGAAGGGCCGGCGCAGTAGCAGCCGGACCAGCCAGCCCGCGGCGATGCCGGCGAGGACGACGCCGACGACGTTGAGGAACACCACGACCCAGCGCTCCCGCGCCGCCGGGTCGGACAGCTGGTCCCGGGCCCAGGTCGCCAGCTCCGGCAGCCGTGCCAGGGTGCCACCGATCTCCGCGACCGCGCCGGTGACGTCGCGCACCTTGCCCGAGACCACGACCAGGGCTTGGCTGCCGACCGTCTCCAGCGCGCTGCGCTCCTCCTGCTGCTGCGCCTGGGCCTGCAACATCAGCTGCAGCCGGGCCACCAGCTCGGCCCGCGCCTGGTCGTCCTGCAGCGTCGCGATCAGCGCCTTGACCTGCTCCGGGTTGGCCGGCTGGTCGGCCGCGGCGGACGGCGCCGAAGTGGATGTCCCCGGCACCTGGCCGGCGGCGAGGCCGGGCGCGAGCAGGACGAGAAGGAGAAGCAGCGGGCGGAGCAAGCGGATCATCGGCTCGGTCGGGCTGTGGACGGGCGGTGTTCCGGATCGGCGTCCCGGCGGCGGGTCGAGGCCGCCCCTATCCTTCCCCGCCCTGCCCTCTGGATCAACCCGTCCGTCGAGGCCATCTTTGGGGCGTCCTCACGGGAAGCGGCAAGGGAAGGCGATCATGGCGAAAGACGGCGATCTCGGCTCGGTGCGGCCGAAGCTGGTCGAGAGCAAGCAGCGCTGGGCGCGCGAGGGCCGGCTGCTGACCGGCGATACCGCCGACCCGGAGCGGGACCGGCTGCCGCCGGGCCAGCGCCTGGTGGAACACTGGCCGGTGCTCGATCTCGGCGTGCAGCCGGAGATCCCGCTCGACAAATGGCGGCTGACCATCGACGGGCTGGTCGAGGCCCCTACGGTGTGGCGCTGGGACGACATCCTGGCCCAGCCGGAATTCGAGGACGTGTCGGACATCCATTGCGTCACGTCCTGGTCGCGCTTCGACAACCGCTGGCGCGGCGTCTCGGCCCGGCACCTGCTGTCGCTGGTGCGGCCGAAGCCCGAGGCCCGGCACGTCGTCTTTCACAGCTACGACACCTACACCACCAACGTGGCCCTCGACGCCTTCGCCGCCGAGGACGTGCTGCTGGCCACCCATCACGACGGCGAGCCGATCCCGGTCGAGCATGGCGGGCCGCTGCGCGTGATCATGCCGCGCTGGTACTTCTGGAAGAGCGCCAAATGGGTGAAGCGGATCGAGTTCATCGCCGCCGACCGCCCGGGCTTCTGGGAGGAGCGCGGCTATCACAACGAGGGCGACCCCTGGGAAGAGCAGCGCTACAGCTGACAGGTGTGAGCCGCTCCCTCCTTTGTCATTGCCGGGCTTGACCCGGCAATCCAGAAGCTGTCGACAATCTCTGGATGCCCGGGTCAAGCCCGGGCATGACAGGTTGGGGCCGGGCAGACTCAGCGCGGCAGCAGGGCGCGCAGCGGTTCCGCGCCCGGGTTGCTCTTCTGCCCCTGGAAGATCACCCGCGCCGGGGTGCCGAAGCCGTAATAGGCATCGTTCTTGCCCTGGTCCTCGCTGATCACCGTGCCGTCCAGCGTGCCGCCGGCGAACAGGCCCCGGTTCTGCGAGAAGGCATACATGTCGGCATTGGTGTTCAGCCCGGTCGAGGCGCCGACGCCGGCGCCGAGGGTGAACAGCGAGCCCGACAGATCGGCGCCGACGGTGAAGCTGCTCTGCTCCACGGCCCGCAGTCCCTTATCGGTCATGATCGTCAGCACCAGCTGCGAGACCTGGCCGCCGATCTGCAGCCCGAAGGTGCCGCCGCCGACGCCGTAGAAGGCGGGGTAGCTCCAATTGCCGTCCGCCATCCGGACCAGCATCACCGCATTGCCGCCGCGGCCGCCGAAGATGAAGCCGCCGCGCAGCAGCTCCGGCGCGATCAGCACCGCCTTGGCGCCGCGGATGTAGCGCGGCAGCGCCGAGAGTTCCTGGGCGGCGAGCAGTGCCTGCAGCGCGCCGCGGCTTTCATCGACCAGCAGCTGCGCGTCGCTCGGCGTCGAGGTGGCCGAGCCGCAGGCGGCGAGCGTGCCCGACAGCGCCAGCATGGCGGTCGACGCGCCGGTCAGGCGGAGGAACTCACGGCGGTCGATCATGGTCGGGGCTCTCCTCAGACTCCACGTGAAGACTCGTGGCAGACGCTAAACGATCAATACATCTTTTCCGTTCCAAATGGCAGGTTCAGGGCGATGATCCGCCAGCTTTCGGCGCCGGAGGACGACCGGATGCGGTCGAGCCGGGTCAGCGACAGCGTGTCGACCGCGAGCCGGAGCGCCCGCTCGCCGTCCAGATCCAGCGCCAATGCCGCCGCGGCGCGGATGGTGCCGGCATGGGCGATGGCGACGATGTCGCGGCCGGCGTGGGCGTCGGACAGGGCCAGGATCGCGGGCTGCACCCGGCGAAGCACGGCGTCGAAGCTTTCGCCGCCGGGCGCGGCATGGGCGGAGGGGTGCGACCAGAACGGATCGTGCCGCGGCAGCGCGCGGTAGACCTCACGGCTCGGCCGGCCCTGCCAGGCGCCGAAATCCTGCTCGATCAGCGCCGGCTCGACCGACGGCACCGCCGCCTCGCCCATCGCCGCCAGCAGCGCCGCCGCGGTCTCGGCGGTGCGCCGCAGCGGCGAGTGCAGCCAGACGGCCCGGCGCGGCAGCCGGGCGGCGAGGGCCGCGATCGCCGCCGCGTCGCCGGTGTCAGCTTCCAGGTCGAGCCGGCCGTACAGCAGCTTGTCCGGATTGACCACCGGGGCGTGGCGGACCCACCACCAGCGGGTCGTGGTCATGCCGCCGCCGCGGCGCACAGCACCGCGACCTCTGCCAGTTGCTGGGCGGCGCCGAGCACATCGCCGGTCTGGCCGCCGATGCGGCGCTTGGCCAGCCCGGCCAGGACCCAGACCGCCAGCGCCGCTAAAGCCAGCGCCGCCAGCCCGTGGCGCAGCCCGAGCAGCAGCAGGGCGAAGCACAACGCCAAGCCAAGGGCGGTGAACACGGCCTCCGTAGGCGGTCGGCCGGCCCCGGCGCCGAGCCCGTCGGGCCGGGCCGGGGGCAGCCAGGCCAGCAAAGCCGGGGCCGTGGCCCGCGACACCGCTCCGGAAGCGGCCAGGACTGCGACTCCGGCCCAGGGTGTGACAATCGCCGCCAGGGCCGCGGCGCGCAGCCCGACCGACAGCACCAGCGCCAAGGTGCCGTAGCTGCCGATGCGGCTGTCGCGCATGATCTCCAGCGTGCGCTCGCGGTCGCGGCCGGCGCCGAAGCCATCGGCGACATCGGCCAGACCGTCCTCGTGCAGCGCCCCGGTCAGCAGTGCCTGCGCTGCCAGCGCCAGCAACGCCGCGACCAGGGCCGGGGCACCGAGCCAGAGCGCCAGCGCCCAGACCAGCCCGGCGGCCGCGCCGATGCCGGCCCCGACCAGCGGGAACAGCCGCATCGACCGGGCCAGGGCATCGGCCGGCGCATCCGCCGGCCAGCGGACCGGCAGCCGGGTCAGGAAGCAGGCGGCGATGCGCAGGTCGCGCAGCAGGTCGTCCATGGCACCCGGTTAACCGGTCCGGCCCGTGGCGGCAAGCCGCTCAGATGATCCGCCGGATCGTCCGCTTGCGCCACACCAGCCGATAGTAGGCAATCTGGCCCAGCGCCATCACGGCGAAGGCGACCGGATAGGCGATCCAGATGCCGTCGATGCCGATGTGTTGGCTGAGCAGCCAGGCCACCGGCACCTCGACGCCGAGGATGGCGAAGATCGAGATCGCCATCGGCGCCAGCACCGTGCCGCTGGCCCGCATCACCGCGGAGACCACGCCGGCCAGGCCAAAGACGATGTAGCTCCACAGCGTGATGTGCAGCAGGTCCTGCGCCAGCTCGATCACCGGCGGGCTGGTCAGGAACAGCCCATCAGCGTGCGCGAGAACAGGTAGGCGATGGCGACCAGCCCGCCGGTGACGATCAGGTTGAGCAGGATACCGGTGCGGGTGATGGCGCCGAGGCGGTCGGCATGACCCGCGCCGATCGCCTGGGCGCCGAAGATCGAGGCGGTGATGGCGATCGAGATCGCCGGGAACTGGACGTAGCTGACCACCTGGTTGACCGCGCCATAGGCGGCGGTGGCGTCTGAGCCGAAGCCGTTGACGAAGGACAGCACCGCGACCTCGGCCAGCGACACCAGCACCAGTTGCACGCCCGAGGGCAGGCCGATGCGCAGCACCGCCCGCAGGATCTTCGGGTCGATCCAGAGATGGCGCAGCAGCACGGCGTCCGGCGCCAGGGCATGGCCGCGGCGGCGCAGATGGACGGCCAGCCAGGCCAGGGCGGCGAGGAAGGAGACGATCGCGGCATAGGCGCCGCTGAGCACGCCGAGCTGCGGCAGCCCGGCCCAGCCGCGGATCAGGGCCGGGGTCAGGATGAGGCCGATCGCGGCCTGCAGCGCCAGGGCCAGCAGCAGCGTCACGGTGTCGCCGGTGCCGCGCATCATCGAGCTCATCAGCAGGAAGACGAACAGCCCCGGCATGGCGATCAGCATGATCCGGGCATAGGCGGTGGAATCGGCCAGGATGTCGGCCGGGGTGCCGACCGCGGCCAGCAGCGACCGGGTGAAGGCGCCGCCGAACAGCGCGACCACGAGCCCAGCCAGGATGGTGACCGTCAGCGCGGTGCCGGCCACCGCCTTGACCTTGTCCGGGTCCTTGGCGCCCCAGGCCTGGCCGATCAGCACCGAGGCGCCGGCGCCCAGGCCGATGATGAACGAGATGAAGAAAAACAGGATCGGGAAGAACGCGGAAACGGCAGCCAGCGCGCCGACCCCGATCATCTGACCGAGATAGATGTTGTTGAGCGTGCCGGACAGCCCCTGCAGCACGTTGCTGAGCATCATCGGCCCGAGGAACAGCAGGAACGCCTTCCAAAGCACCGGAGACGAGGAGGCCGCAGCGGCGCCACGTTCGATCGCATTCGACATGACGGTCCTCTTCAGGCCGAAAGCGGCGCGTCGAATGCGGCGGCGGCCAGCCGCCTTGCATGGTCGCGGATGTCGACGGGCCAGTCCTCGGTCAGGGCGGCGAAACGGTCGCGGTCCGGCGCGAACAGGGCGCGCGCCGCCTCCTCGAAGCCGGGCCGGTCGCCGGCCATCGCCGCCATGAAGCGGTATGCCGCCTCCTGCGCCTGGCGCAGCCGGTCCCGCCCTTCGCCGGCGCGCCGCGCCTCCTCGACCAGGCGGCGCAGCGTCACCGAGGCGCCGCCGGGCTGGCCGGCCAGCCAGTCCCAATGCCGCGGCAGCAGCGTCACCTCGCGGGCGACGACGCCGAGCTTCGGCCGGCCGGGGCCGCGCGGCGCGTCGGATTGCGTCTCGGCCACGGCCGGCGCCGGCAGCCGGGCCAGAACCTCGGCCTCGCTGCCGCGCAGGTCGAGTTCGACCGGCCGGCTGGTGGCGTCGTCGAACACCAGGACCGTGTCGCCGCGATCGGCGGCACGCTTGACCGCCAGCGCCACCTCGGCCAGCGGGCCGGAGGCGATGCGGCGGGTGCCCTGGAAGGCGGTGCAGGTGGAAACGGGGGTCATGGGCGCCTCCCTGGCGCGATGGAATGGCGCTTTATACCCGGGTGAAAACCCGCCGTCAATTTCACCCGGGCGAAAATATCAGATCCGATGGATTCCCGGATTGAGCGAAGCGGCAAGACGTATATAAATAGACGTTCACTTATTTGGTCTGCCAATGCCCCGCCCCCGCACCATCCCGGACGAAGCCCTGCTCGACGGCGCCCTGGCGGTGCTGCGCCGGGCCGGGCCGGAAGGCATGACCTTCGCCGCGGTGGCGGCCGAGACCGGCCTGTCGGCGGCGACCCTGGTGCAGCGCTTCGGCGGCAAGGCGGCGCTGGTCCGGGCGGCGCTGCTGCGCGCCTGGGACCTGCTGGACGCCCGCACGGCCGAGGCCGACGCCGCGGCCCCGCCCACCCCGACGGGAGCGGTGGCGCTGCTGGTGGCGCTGTCCGGCGACTACGGGGACGACTATGCCGAGGGGCTGCTGGTGCTGCGCGAGGATCTGCGCGACCCCACGCTGCGCCGCCGCGGCGCCGCCTGGGGCCGGGTGCTGGCCGAGGCACTCGGCCGACGCCTGGCCGATCCCGCCGGCCCGCGCCCCGATCTCGGCCGGCTCATGGCGGCGCAGTGGCAGGGCGCCGTACTGTGGTGGGGCTTCGAACGCGGCCGGTCGCTGCCGGAGGCGGTGACGGCGGAGCTGGAGGCGTTCTGCCGGACCGTCGCCACCGCGGCCGATCAGAACCCCAGTCGGTCGCAACTGCGCGGATCCTCGACCCGGCGCGACTCGTAGATTTCGCCCAGCCGGGCCGTGCGACGCCAGGGTCGGGCCTTTTCCAGAGCGATATCAAAAGCCGGATCGGACCGGTCGAGCGTGCCGAAGACGAGGTCGGCGTCCCCGTCCCGGCCGCCTTCGGCCAGCACGGCCCCGTTCGGTCCGATCAGGCCGGCGGGAAGATCCCGGCTGCACTGCGCCGGATTCGCGAGCCCGATCCACAGGCAGGTCGCCGCCGCATGGCCCCGGGCCAGCGTGCTGAAGGCCGGATGAGGGGCATAGGCCGACACCAGCACGGCGTCGACGCCCAGCGCCTCGTACTCGGCGAAGAGCTCGGGGAACACGATCTCGATGCAGATGGCGCAACCGAAGGTGAAGCCGTCCACCGCGAAGGTCAGCGGCGCCTGGCCGGGCGAGAACCAGTCGCTGATCTCTGTGTGCGAACAGCGCCGCTTGTCGTAGCGCCCGGCAGGGGCGCCGGTGTCGGCAATGATATAGAGGCTGTTGTGCGGCCGGTGCGGCGCGGTCAGCGGATGGGCGCTGCCCAGCACCACCCACAGGCCCAGGCTGCCGGCCAGGGCCGCGGTTTCCTCCAGCTCCTCCCGCAGCGCCGGCCAGTCGACCTCGTCCCAGGCCATTACCTCGGACTTGGCGTAGCCGGAGGCAGCGCCTTCCGGGAACTGGACCAGACGGGCCCCGCCCGCCGCGGCGCGGTGCATCAGGCCGCGGATCTGCCGGCCGTTGGCACGGATATCGCGGTCGATCCGGCTCTGGGCGACGGCGATGCGCAGCGGGCCCGCCATGTCACATCCCCTCGCCGTCGGTGACACGGCTGGGCAGGAGCTCGCCCGAGCGCTCCAGCACCGGATAGGCCGCGGCGGCGACGATGTGGCCGTTGACCCGCTTCATGTCGCGCAGCAGGTCGAGGTGCAGGGCGCTGGTCTCCGCCGTGTCGCGGCGGCCGGTGCGCAGCCGGTCGAAATGCGACTGGGTGGCCGCCGCCTCGAGGTCGCGGAACGCCACCTTCTCGTCGACCAGCAGCCGCGCGGCGCGGCGGTCGTCGGTCATGAACAGCGAGGCGGCGGTGCGCAGGTTGGTGACCAGCCGGTCCATCATCCCCAGCAGCTCGGCCTCGCCCTCCTTCGAGAACACCAGACCGCGCTTCAGCCGCTTGGCGCAATGCGGCAACAGGTTGCCGTCGATCACGTCGCCCGCCTGCTCCATGTTCATCGCGAAGTTCAGGATCTCGCCCAGCCGGCGGTGGTCGGCGTCGCTGAGCGATTCGGGATCCAGCGAGGTCAGGTAGGTCTTGATCGCGGTGTTGAGGTGGTCGAGCACGTCGTCCATCCGCTTGGTCTCGGCGATCATCTTGCGGTCGCCCTTGTGCAGCGCGTCGCGGGCGCCATGCAGCATCGTCTCCAGCACGTCGGCCAGGCGCATCGCCTCGCGCGCCGCGCCGCCCAGCGCCACGATCGGCGTCTCCCGCGCCGCAACGTCCAGATAGAGCGGCCGCGACGGGTCCGCCGGGTCGACCCGGCGCGGCAGCAGGCGCTGCAGCAGCTTCGAATAGGGCGTCAGCAGCGGCAGGAAGATGACCGCCAGCGCCAGGTTGAACAGGGTGTGGAAATCCGCCACGGCGCGGGCATTGTCGGGCTCGACCGTCACCATCAGCGGCCCGATCCAGCGCAGCAGCACCAGCGCCACGATCACCCCGAGCAGCCGGTTGGCCAGGTTGCCGATCGGCAGCCGCTTGGCGGCGGGGTCGTCGCTGGACACGCCTTCGATCACCGGGTTGATCGCGGTGCCGAGATTGGCGCCCAGCACCAGGGCGAAGGCGGCCTCCGGCGGCACCACGCCGTTGGCGGCCAGCGACATCACCAGCAGCACCACGGCGACGCTGGAATGCACCGCCCAGGTGAAGGCGGCGGCCAGCAGCACATCGAGGACCGGCTCGGTCGAGATCGCGCCGAGCAGAAGGCGCAGGCTGGGCGCGTCCTCATAGGGCGTCATCAGCGACAGCAGCTGGTGCAGCGCCATCAGCATCAGGCCGAGCCCGATGAACACCCGGCCGAGGTCGTGCGTCGGCGTGCTGGAATCACGGCGGAACAGCAGGAAGCCGATCAGGATCAGCACCGGCGCCGCGGCCGCCACGTCGAAGGACAGCACCTGCACGATCAGCGTGGTGCCGACATTGGCGCCGAGCATCACCGCCAGGGCCGGCACCAGATCGACCAGCCCGCCGGCGGCGAAGCCGGCCACCATCAGCCCGGTGGCCGTGCTGCTCTGCAGCACCGCGGTGACGCCGATGCCGGCGAGGAAGGACCGGAACCGGTTCTTCAGCGCGGCCCCCAGGATCGAGCGCAGCTTGGGCCCGAAGGTGCGCTGGATCCCGGTCTGCACCATATGCGTGCCCCACAGCAGCAGGGCGATATAGCCGGCCAGGTCGATCAGGGTAACGGGAAAGCTCATCCTGGGGCCTCGAAAGGCAATCGCCTCCGCTCTTGTCTTCACCTAGGCTTTGAATCGGCGGCTTTGCGCCGGACGGGCCGGGTGATCGGAACGGCGGGAACAGCGCGATGGTTCCTGATTTGCCCGGGCCGATCAAGGGCGGGCGGCGGCGGAGGATGGAATGCCGGGTAAGACCAAGGCCGTCCGGGTGCAGCACGGTGCCCTGCCCTACCGGGTGGGGCGGGACGGCGCGGTCGAGATCCTGCTGGTCACCTCGCGCGGGACGCGGCGCTGGATCATCCCGAAAGGCTGGCCGATCAAGGGGCTGAAGCCCGCGAAATCGGCGGCGCGCGAAGCTTATGAGGAGGCCGGGGTGCGCGGCGCCGTCGGGACCAAGCCGATCGGCAGCTTCGTCTATGACAAATGGATCGAGGAGGGGGTCAGCGTGCCCTGCGAGGTCGGCGTCTTCCCGCTGAAGGTCGAGCGCCAATACAAGACCTGGCCCGAGCGCCACGAGCGCGAGACCCGGTGGTGCGGCCCCGAGGAGGCGCTGGACCTGCTGGACGATCGCGGCCTGCGCGACGTCGTCGCCGGATTCGTCGGGCGACTGCAGGCGCGCAAGGCGGCGGAGTGACAGGCCCGCGCCGATTTTGACGCCGCACCGCTTTGGTGGCAGGGTCCGCGCTTCCGCAACCGGACGCCGCTGCCATGCCCGTGACCCAGACGCCCCTGCCCGACACCCTCGACGAGATCCGCGCCCTGCTGCGCCACCTGCCGGGGCCGGACCTCGAGGCCGGCACGGCGGTGCGCGAGCGCGACCGGCAGCTGACCAAGCCGCCCGGGTCGCTGGGCCGGCTGGAGGATCTGGCGGAGTGGATGGCGGTGTGGCAGGGCAGGCACCCGCCGCAGCTGCGCCGCCCGCGCGTCGCGGTGTTCGCCGGCAATCACGGCGTCGCGGTGGCCCAGGGCGTCTCCGCCTACCCGGTGGCGGTGACGGCGCAGATGGTGAAGAACTTCGTCGCCGGCGGCGCCGCGGTGAACCAGCTGGCCCAAGTCGCCGACAGCGACCTGCGCGTCTATGAGCTGGACCTGGAGCACCCGACCGCCGACTTCACCATCGCCCCGGCCATGACCGAGACGGAATGCGTCCGCGCCATGGCCTACGGCATGATGGCGGTCGAGCCGGGCCTCGACCTGCTGTGCCTGGGCGAGATGGGGATCGGCAACACCACCGCGGGCGCGGCGCTGGCGACGGCGCTGTTCGGCGGCGAGGCGGCGGACTGGGTCGGCCCCGGCACCGGCGTCAACGCCGCCGGAATCCGGCACAAGGCCGAGGTGGCGGCCAAGGGCATCGCCGCCCACCGGGTGGCCATGACCGACCCGCTCGAGGTGCTGCGCCATCTCGGCGGGCTGGAGCTGGCGGCGATTGCCGGCGCCGTGCTGGCGGCGCGGATGGCGCGGATTCCGGTGCTGCTGGACGGCTACACCTGCACCGCCGCCGCCGCGGCGCTGTGGGCTGTCGACCGGCATGCGCTGGACCATTGCCAGATCGCCCATGTCTCGGCCGAGCCGGGGCATCGCCGGCTGCTGGACAAGCTGGGCCGCACGGCGCTGCTGGACCTCGGCATGCGGCTCGGCGAGGGCTCCGGCGCCGCCCTCGCGATCGGGCTGGTCCGCGGCGCCCTGGCCTGCCACGAGGGCATGGCCACCTTCGCCCAGGCCGGGGTAAGCGACAAGGACTGACGGTGAGCCTCCAGACCCCGAAGGACCCGGCCTTCCGGGAGCGCGTTCAGGCCAGCTTCGACAAGCAGGGGCTGATGCGCACGCTGGGCGCCGCGATCCTGCGGATCGCGCCGGGCGAGGTCGACATCGCGCTGGCGCCGGGTCCGGCGGTGTCGCAGCAGCACGGCTTCGTCCATGCGGGCGCGGTGTCGGCGATCGCGGACACTGCCGCGGGCTATGCCGCACTCAGCCTGATGCCGCCCGGGGCCGGGGTGCTCACCACCGAGTTCAAGATCAACCTGCTGGCTCCCGCGGTCGGCGAGCGCATCCTGGCCCGGGGCCGCGTGGTCAAGGCCGGCCGCACCCTGACCCTGGCGCAGACCGAGGTGTTCGCCGAGGCCGAGGGGAAGGAGCGGCTGATCGCGCTGCTCACCGCCACGCTGATGGCGATCGAAGGCCGGGACGGGGTGGCGGATTAGCGCTAAGGTGCCCGCGGCGCGCACCAGGTGAGGTCCGTCTTTTGAGCACCGACCGCGTGACCCGCAGGCTTGCCGCGATCCTGGCGATCGACATGGTCGGCTATTCCCGGCATGTCGAGGCCGACGAGGCCGGCACCCTTGCCCGGCACAAGGCCCATCGGCGCGAGCTGATCGAGCCGGCGCTGCACGGCCATGGCGGCCGCGTGGTCAAGACCACCGGCGACGGCATGCTGGTCGAGTTCGGCAGCGTCGTCGATGCGCTGGACGCCGCCGTGCGAATCCAGCGCGCGGTCGCCGAGGCCGAGGCCGGGCAGCCACGCCGCATCCAGTACCGCGCCGGGATCAACCTGGGCGACATCGTCATCGACGGCGACGACATCCTGGGCGACGGCGTCAACATCGCCGCCCGGCTGGAGGGCATTGCCGAGCCGGGCGGCATCTCGATCACCGCCAGCGTGTTCGATCAGGTGATCGGCAAGCTGGACCTGGCCTTCGACGATCTCGGCCAGCAGCAGCTCAAGAACAACCAGAAGCCGGTGCGGGTGTACCGGGTGCGGCTGGAGCCGGCGGCCGGGGCCGAGGTCGCGCCCGGCGCCGCGGGCGTCCCGGCCAAGCCGTCGATCGCGGTGCTGGCGTTCCAGGACATGAGCGCGGACCACGACCAGGAATACTTCGCCGACGGCATCGCCGAGGACATCATCACCGGGCTGTCGCGGCACCACGGCTTCCTGGTGATCGCCCGCAACTCGTCCTTCACCTACAAGGGCGGCCCGGTCGACGTGAAGCAGGTGGCGGGCGAGCTGGGCGTCCGTTACGTGCTGGAGGGCAGCGTGCGCAAAGGCGGCAGCCGCATGCGCATCACCGCCCAGCTGATTGATGCCGCCACCGGCGCCCATGTCTGGGCCGAGCGCTACGACCGCGAGATGGACGACATCTTCGCGGTGCAGGACGAGATCACCGACAGCATCGTCGGCGTGGTGGCGCCGGAGCTGCTGGGCGCCGAGATGCGTCGCGCCCGGCGGCTGGACCCGGCCGGCATGGACGCCTGGGACTGCGTCATGCGCGCCGGCTGGCACGCCTGGCGCCTGACGCCGGAGGACGGCGCCCAGGCCCGCACCTTCGCCGCCCAGGCGATCGCCCTCGATCCCGGCCTGGCCCGCGCCCGGGTGGTGCACGCCATGTGCGATGTCTGGGACGTGCTGTTCGGGCGCAGCCCCGACCCCGGCCGGTCGCTGATGGCGGCCGACGCCATGGCGCGCCAGGCGGTCGACCTGGACCCGCGCGACGCCGAGGCACAGACCGTGCTGGGCATGGTCGCCCTGTTCCTGCGCCGCTTCGACGAGGCCGAGCGCCGGCTGGAGACGGCGCTGGCGATCAACCCCAATCTGGCCTTCGCCCATATGCTGGGCGGCGGCCACTACGCCCTTTCGGGCCAGGCGGAGCAGGCGCGGCAGTCGCTGGGCACGGCGCTGCGGCTGAGCCCGCGGGACCCGGCCAACCATTGGTGCCACGCCTTCCTGGGCCTCGCCGCCTTCGCCGAAGGCGACGATGCGGCGGCGGCCGAGGCGGCACGCCAAGCGATCCATCTGTACCCGGCCCTCCCGGTGGCCCACCGGCTGCTGACCGCGGCCCTGTCGGCGGCGGGCCGGGCCGACAAGGCCAAGGCGGCGCTGGCCGGCCTGCTGGCCGTGGCGCCCGGCGCCACCATCGCCAACACCCGCGCCGGCGTGCCGTGGAAGGACCCGGCGACGATGGACCGCTATCTCGAGGCGCTGCGCCGGGCGGGGCTGCCGGAATAGGCTAATCGCGCGACAGCGCCACGACGGGATCGAGGCGCGAAGCATTGCGGGCCGGCAGGTAGCCGAAGACGACGCCGATCAGGGTCGAGCACAGGAAGGCGGCGACGATCGAGGCGGGAGAGTAGATCAGCCCGATCACCGGGACGACCGCGCCGACCAGCGCGCCCAAGCCCAGGGCGAGGCCGATGCCCAGAACGCCGCCGATCAGGCACACCAGCACGGCCTCGATCAGGAACTGCTGCAGGATGTCCCCCTGCCGGGCCCCCACCGCCATGCGCACGCCGATCTCGGACACCCGCTCCGACACCGACACCAGCATGATGTTCATCACCCCGATGCCGCCGACCATCAGCGAGATCACGGCGATGCCCGCGATCAGCAGCGACAGCAACTGGGTCGCACCGCTGATGGTCCGGCGGATGTCGTCGGTGTTGAGGATGAAGAAGTCTTTGCCGCCGTGCCGCTGGGTCAGGAACCGGGTCACCGCCGCCTCCGCCAGGTCGGTGCTGGTGTCGTCGGCGACGCGGACGGTGATGCTGCGCAGCGAGGTGTTGCCCATGAACCGGGCCTGGACCGTGGTGTAGGGCAGATACAGCGACAGGTTCTGAGCGCCGCCGAAGCCGCCCTGCTGGGTCTCGACCACGCCGACCACCCGGCACGGCACCTTGCCGACCAGCAGGATCTGGCCGACCGGGTCCTCGCCCGGGTCCGGGAACATGGTCTTGGCCGTCTCCTCGTCGATCACCACGTCCTGCGACAGCGACCGCGCGCCGTCCGGGTCGAACAGCCGGCCGCGCAGCAGCTTGGTGCCGCGCACGATGAAGTATTGGGCGCCCACGCCGTTGACCAGGGCGCTGGATTCCCGTGCGCCGTAGCGCACGGTGCTGGTGGTCGACACCGTCGGCGTGACACCGGCGACATAGGGCTGGCGCGCCAGCTGGTCGGCATCGGCCACCACCAGCGTCGTCACCTTGGCCGAGCGGACATCGCCGAAATCCTTGCCGGCGAAGACCTCCAGCGTGTTGGTGCCCAGGTTCGAGATCTCGGCCAGCACCCGCTGCTGCGTGCCCTGGCCAAGCGCCACCATGCAGACCACCGAGGCGATGCCGATGATGATGCCGAGCATGGTCAGCACCGTGCGCAGCCGGTGCGCGTTCATCGCCAGCAGCGCCATGCGGAAGGCTTCGCGCAGCCGGTTCAGGAAGGCCAGCCATGGCCGCAGCGGCGCGCCGCCCGGCCGCAGCCGGGCCGACGCGGCGGCGCCGTCCCCTGCCGGCGGCGTCCGGCGGTCGGCGACGATAGCGCCGTCGCTGATCTCGATGATCCGCTGGGCCCGGCTGGCCACCGCCATGTCGTGGGTGACGATGATCACCGTCCGCCCCTCGGCCTGCAGCTCGGCCAGGATGCGCAGCACCTCCTCGCCGCTGTGCCGGTCCAGGGCGCCTGTCGGCTCGTCCGCCAGCACCACGTCGGCGCCGTTCATCAGCGCCCGGGCGATCGACACCCGCTGCTGCTGCCCGCCCGACAGCTGGCCCGGCCGGTGGCCGATGCGGTCCGCCATGCCCAGCCGGCCCAGCAGGGCGGCCGCCCGGGTGTGGCGCTCCTCGGCCCGGCTGCCGGCATAGACCGCGGGGATCTCGACATTGCCCAGCGCCGTCAGCTCGCCCAGCAGGTGGTAGCGCTGGAAGATGAAGCCGAAATGCTCGCGCCGCAGCGCCGCCAGCTCGTCCGGCTCCAGCGCCGCGGTCTCGCGTCCGCGGATGCGGTAGCTGCCGCAGGTCGGCCGGTCGAGGCAGCCGAGGATGTTCATCAGCGTCGATTTGCCGGAGCCCGAGGCGCCGACGATCGCCACCATCTCGCCCGCCTCGATGGTCAGGTCGATGTCGTGCAAGGCCGCGATCGTGCCTTCGCCCGACGGGAACTCGCGGCGCAGGCCGCGCAGCACGATCAGCGGTTCGGCCATCGCGATCAACCCCCGGGCGGGCCGGGAGGACTGGAGGAACCGGCGGCGGCCGGCTCCAGACCGCCGGTCACCACCCGCTCGCCCGCGCTCAGCCCCGACCGCACCTCGGCGATGGTCTTGTCGTTCAGGCCGATGCGGATCTGGCGCGGCTGCATCGTGCCGTCGGCGCCGACGACCTGGACGGTGTGGCTGCCATCGGCGGCGCGGATTCCCAAAGCGGCGGAGGGGATGGTCACCACGCCCTTGGCCCGGCCCAGCACGATATGCACCTCGGCGGTCATGTAGGTGCGCAGATGGCCGTCGGCATTCGGCACGTCGAAGGTGCCGATGTAGTAGATCGCCGAGGAAGTCGAGGAGGACGAGCTGCTGGAGCTGGAGGACGAGGTGGCCGTGCTGAAGCTGGAATCGTTGCGGATCGATTCCGGCGCCGGCTCGATCGAGGTCAGCGTCGTCTCGTAGCGCTGGTCCCGGTCACCCAGGATGGTGAAGTAGACCGGCTGGCCGGGCCGCACCGCGACCACGTCGGCTTCCGAGATCTCCGCCCGCACGATCATGGTGTCGAGGTCGCCGAGAACGACGATGGTCGGGGTCGACTGGACGGCGTTCACCGTCTGGCCTTCCTGGCTGACGATCGCCAGCACGGTGCCGTCTGACGGGGCGGTGATGCGGGTGTAGCCGAGGTCGACCTGCGCCGTCTCGATCGCCACCTCACCCTCGACGATCTGGGCGTCGAGCTGCTCGATCTGGGCCTCGGTGACGTCGACGCTGGCCTGCGCGGCTTCCAGCTCGGCCTGGGATGAGGCGCGCTGCGCCGTCATCGCCTTCTGCCGGGCCAGGGTCAGCCGGTTCAGCGTCAGCGTCGCCTCCCTCTCGGTCCGCTGCGCCCGCAGGTTGGCCAGCGACGCCTGGGCGGTGCGCAGCGCGTTCTGCTGGGTCACGCTGTCGATCTCGGCCACCAGGTCGCCCTTGGCCACCTTCTGGCCCAGCGCGACCTTGACCGAGGTGATGCGGCCGGACGCCTGGGCGCCGACCGCGACCAGCCGCGCCGGCTTCAGCGTGCCGGTGGCCAGGACCGATTCCTCGACATCGCCGATCGCCGCCGCCGCGGTCATCTGCGGCGCGGCGGCGGGCGGCGACAGCCAGTGCCGCGCCGCCAGGCCGCCGGCGGCGAGCAGGGCAAGGACGGCGGCGATGGCGACGAACCGCCCTCGTCGGCGGCGGGGACGGGCCGGGGACGTGGTGGTGCTGGTGACGATGGGTCCGCTCCGCATCCGGATGAAAGGCCCGTGCAGGCCGGGCGGTGGGCGGGCTCTTATAACCGGGGATTATATGCCGGCGTATGTCCCAGCGTTGCCGCAGTGAGAATTCTTGTAACCGGGCATATCCTGCCTCGGCTTCCAGTCCCCGATGTCGAATCCGGCGCCGGCCGGGCGACCAGGGCGGAACCAATGGAGGCCCGGGATGCGCTATCTGCTGATCGTCCATGTCGACCGTGCCCTGATCGGCCGGCTGTCGCCCGAGGAGGGCCGCGACCTGACGCGCCGCTGCATGGCCGCCGACGACGAGCTCCGCCGCCGCGGCCACCTCATCGCCTGCGGCCCGCTGGCCGAGCCGGAGACCGGCCGGATCGTGCGGCGCCGCGGCGACCGGACCACCGTCACCGACGGACCCTATGCCGAGACCAAGGAGCATCTCGGCGGCTTCGTCCTGATCGAGGCCTGCGACATGGACGAGGCGGTCGCGATCGCCGCCGAATCGCCGATGGCGGCAATGGGCAGCATCGAAGTGCGCGAGCAGCCGCCGATGGGGTGAGCGCCAACTTCGGGGAGGCCGGCCGGCCTCCCCGAAGCGCAACGGCTACAGGATGAAATCCGCAGCCGTCAGGGCGTGCAGACCGTTCAGCTGGATCAGCAGATCCACGGCGCCGCCATTCACGTTGGCGCGCACGAAGGTGTTGCCGGCGACCTGGATGAAGCCGAGCTCGCCCGGATCGTTCGGGAAGGCCAAGCCGACGAAGGTGAAGGCTTGGTTGCCGGCTACGAGGGTGTTGGCGTCGATTGCCGACAGGTCGATGAAGTCGACGTCGCCGACCTCGACGAAATCGCCGATCACGTCGGGCGTAGCGGCCGGCGAGTCGGCCACGCTGGTGAACACGAAGCTGTCGGGGTCCGCCCCGCCGATCAGGAGATCGACCCCGAGGCCGCCGGTGAGCACGTCGACCCCGGTCCCGCCGAACAGGCTGTCGCTTCCGGCCCCGCCCAGCAGGTCGTCATCGCCGCCGCTTCCAGACAGCACATCGTTGCCGAGGCCGCCGGACAGCACGTTGTCGGCGAGGTTGCCGATGATGGTGTTGTTCAGATTGTTGCCGAAGCCGCTGATCGCGCCGGCGCCGGTCAGGGTCAGGTTCTCGACCAGCGGGTCCGGAAGCAGGCTCCAGGTCACCGAGCTCACGATCAGGTCGATGCCGGTGCCGGCCTCGTTCACATTGTCCCCGGCGTTGTCGACGACATAGGTGTCGTTGCCGTCGCCGCCGCTCATCAGATCGGCACCGGTGCCGCCGTCGAGCCGGTCGGCCCCCTCGCCACCAACCAGGCTGTCATTGCCGCCGAAGCCGAGGAGCGTGTCGTTGCCGCCCAGGCCGCTCAGCCCATTGGCCACGCTATTGCCCTGAATCAGGTTGTTGAGGGCGTTGCCGGTGCCGAAAACCGCGGCGCCGGTCAGGGTCAGGTTCTCGACCAGCGGGTCCGGGACGAGGCTCCAGTTGATCGAGCTCTCGACCAGGTCGATGCCGGTGCCGACCTCGTTCACATTGTCGGCGGCGTTGTCGACAACATAGGTGTCGTTGCCGTCGCCGCCGCTCATCAGATCGGCGCCCGCACCGCCGTCGAGCCGGTCGGCGCCGTCCAGGCCGGCCAGCGAGTTGGCCGCGGCATTGCCCCGGATGACGTTGCCGAGGGCGTTGCCGATGCCCACCACCGCGGCGCCGAGCAGGGTCAGGTTCTCGACCAGCGGATCGCCGGCGATGCTGAGGCTGATCGTGCTCTCGACCAGGTCGATGCCGGTGCCGGCCTCGTTGACGTTGTCGCCGACATTGTCGACGACATAGGTGTCGTTGCCGTTGCCGCCGCTCATCAGGTCGGCGCCGGCGCCGCCGTCGAGCCGGTCGTTGCCCTCGCCACCGTCCAGGCTGTCATTGCCGCCAAGGCCGAGGATGGTGTCGTTGCCGCCGAGGCCGAACAGGGTGTTGTTCGCGGCATTGCCTGTGATCACATTGCCGAGGGCGTTGCCGACGCCGACGATCGCGGCGCCGGTCAGGGTCAGGTTCTCGACCAGGGCATCGGCGGCGATGCTGAACGAGACCGAGGCGTTGACCGTGTCGATGCCGGTGCCGCCCTCGTTGACATCGTCGGCGCCGTTGTCGACGACATAGATGTCGTTGCCGTTGCCGCCGATCATCGCGTCGGCGCCGAGGCCTCCATTCAGGACATCGTTGCCGTCACCGCCGACCAGCACATCGTTGCCCGAGAGGCCGAAGAGCGAGTCGTTGCCGCCGCGTCCCCAGATGATGTCGGCGACCGCCGACCCGAACAGGACGTCGTTCAAGGGCGTCCCGAAAATCGCGACCATGGTGTTCCTCCTCAATGACGTGTCTGAGCGTCGAAGGCGGATGCCGGACAGACGCCACCGCTCGCTTCGCCGGCCGGGCGAAACGGTCCTGCGCGGACGCATCCGCGCAGACGCAAGGGCGAAGGGCGCCCTCCAGCAGTCGTGATTGCTCCACAGCGGCGGTCAGCCCGCCTCAGTCCCGCGCAGCAGCTGTATCGGCACCAGACCCGCAAGTCCGGAGGATCGCACTGCGCGGCCGCATCAGATCTGCTTCGGCGAAGCGCAGGTTTCAGGCCGCGCAACGGAATCCAGATCTGTGCATATAGTATTATTGCACAATTATAATACCATGCGAATTCTTTTAAGACAAGATGCTAATATTATTTCGAATCTTCGACTTTACCGCGCGTTGCCCGCACCTTGTCGGGCAGGCCGTCATGGTCGCCCATCGGGCGCACCGGCACATCATCCCACCAGTCGGTCCGCATCGGCTTCCGCTCCGGATTGCGCGGATAGAAGATGCGGTTCTCCGGCTTCGGCGTCTCGCCGACGACCAGCAACCGCACCTCGCTCTCGGTGTTGTTGATGAAGGTATGGCACTGGCCGGTGCCGGCCGGGAAGCCGACCGAATCGCCGGGCTTGAGCCGGTGCAGCATCCCGTCGAGCCAGGCGTCGGGCGTGCCCTCGAGGACGGTGACGAACTCCTCCTCATGGCTCTCGGCATGGGGGTAGGAGGTGCGGCGGCCGGGCGGCAGCCGCTCGTGATGGATGCCGATCCGGGTCAGGCCGAAATGCCGGGCGAGGGGCGCGCCGATGCTCATCAGCTCGTCGTCACCCTTGTAGTGGCTGTCGTCCGGCCCTTCGATCTCGGTCCAATGCGCGATGCAGGACGGACGGTCGGTCGGTGCCATGCGAAGATCCCCGGGCAGCGTGATGATGGCCGAGGCTAGCCGAGCGCCGCCGCCGATGCCATGTCGCTGACAGATTCGCCACCGAGCCTCGGGGACCATGAACCGACAGACACGCCGACCGATCCACCGCCGCCGCCTCCTTGCCCTCCTGCCCGCAGGCGCCCTCGCCGCCTGCGCCGCGCCCTTCGCCGGGCCGCCGCCGCCCCGGGTCAGCATCATCGACCTGCGGCCAACGGATGCCACCATGTTCGAGCAGCGCTGGGAGGCGCTGCTGCGGGTCGAGGAGCAGGCCGGCACGGGGTTGCAGATCGACGCCATGACAGCGGCGATCGAGATGAACGGGCGGGAGTTCGGCAGCGGCCGGACCGACCGGCCCTTCCTGTTGCCGGCCCGCGGCGAGCGCGAGGTGTCGGTGCCGATGCGCGGCTCCGGCCTCGGCATGGTCGACCAGTTGGCCACGATCGGCCGCCGCGGCGAGCTGAAATGGCGGGTCGAGGGCGTGTTCCTCAGCGCCGGCCGCCAGATCCCCTATCAGGGCGAGGGCACGGTGTTCTCGCTGCGCGACACGCTGAGGGACTCGCTGCTGCCGTTCTGAACGCCCAGCACCCCGCGCAGCCGCGCCAGCGCCTCGGCCAGCTCGGCCCGGCTGCCGGCAGCGGCGAGGCTGAGGCGCAGGCCCTGCGGCGCCTCGCGCGTCACCGCGAAGACGTCGGCGGCCACCACCTCGACCCCGGCGGCGAGGCAGCGGGCCGCTGCGGCGCCGGCATCGTCTTGCGGCAGCCAGAGATGCGGGCCGGGCACGAGATCGGGCGCGGCCAGTCCGGGCAAAGCGCGGCGGGCCTGGCCGTGCCGGGCTGCGATCTCCGCCCGCTGCCAGGCCAGGCGGCGGGCCGCGGTGCCGTCCTCGATCCAGCGGCAGGCGACCTCGCCCATCAGCGGCGCCAGCGGCCAGCTGGTGGCGTGGATCTGCCCGGCCAGGTCGCGCACCGGGGCGCAGGCACCGGCGATCAGGCCGAAGCGCAGCCCGGCCGCCACGGTCTTGGACAGGCTGGTGACCAGCACGCCTTGCTCCGGCACCAGCGCCACCAGCGGCGGCCGGTCGGCCAGCGCGCCATAGGCATCGTCCTCGACCAGCCACAGCCCATGGCGCCGGGCGACTGCCGCGATCTCGGCCTGGCGGGCCAGGCCCATCACCGCGCCGGTCGGGTTCTGCAGGTTCGGCACCAGCACCGCGACCCTGGCGCCGGTGGCGCGGGCGGCGCGGTCCAGCGCCCCGGGCAGAACGCCCTCGCCGTCCATGGCGACGCCGTGCAGCGGCAGCCGCAGCCAGCGCGCCGCCGCCTTCAGGCCGGGGAAGGCGAGGTCTTCGACCAGCACCGGGTCGCCGGGCGCGCAGAGCTGCAGCAGCACCGCGGTCAGCGCTGCCTGGGCCCCGGCGCAGGGCACGACATCGGCCGGCCTGAGATGCAGCCCGCGCGCGGCCAGCCAGGCGGCACCGGCGATCCCGGCCCGCCGCAGCAGCGCCGGCGAATGATAGGCCAGGGCGGCGTCGATCCGGCCCTCGGCGGCGACCGCGGCCAGGGCGGCGGCGAGGTCGGCGCTGTCCGGGTCGACCGCCGGGACATTGGTCGACAGGTCGATCGGCGCCGGACCGCCCGGCTCGCCATGGGCTGCCGCGACCGCCTTGAGGCCGAACAGCGCCGCCTCGCGGCTGGCGGCCAGGACATAGGTGCCGCGCCCGACCTCGCCGGACACGAGGTGCCGCCGCGCCGCCTCGCGATAGGCCTGGGTCACGGTGCTGACGTTCAGACCAAGCTTCCAGGCCAGGTCGCGATGGGTCGGCAGCCGCTCGCCGGGCCGCAGCTCGCCGGCGGCGATGGCATCGGCCAGCGCCTCGACGATGGCGAGGTAGCGGACCGGGCTGCGCCCCTCCAGGCTAGGGACCCACATTCTTGTCTGCCAGACAATGTCTTCATTGACCCACACAATCCGCTCCGCCGATGCTGAGGTCAATCCCGACATCGGAGCGCCGACCCATGTTCGACCTGACCGCCCTCGAGGATGCCGCCCGGCTGGTGCACGCGACCATGCCGCCGACCCCGCAATTCGCCTGGCCGCTGCTGGCCGCGCGCACCGGCTGCGAGGTCTGGGTCAAGCACGAGAACCACACCCCGATCGGCGCCTACAAGGCGCGCAACGGCATCGTCTTCATCGACGCGCTGCGCCGCCGGCGGCCGGAGATCCGCGGCATCGTCACGGCCACGCGCGGCAACCATGGCCAGAGCCTGCCCTTCGCCGCCCGCGGCACCGGCCTGGCCGTCACCGTGGTGGTGCCGCAGGGCAATTCGGTCGAGAAGAACGCCGCCATGCGCGCCTTCGGGGCGGAGCTGGTGGAGCACGGCCGCGACTTCGACGAAGCCTACGGCCATGCCAGGCACCTGGCCGAGGAGCGCGGGCTGGAGATGGCGCCGGCCTTCCATCCGGACCTGATGCGCGGCGCCGCCACCTATGCGCTGGAGCTGTTCCGGGCGGTGGCCGATCTCGAGACCGTCTATGTGCCGATCGGCATGGGGTCGGGCATCAGCGGCCTGATCCGCACCCGCGACCTGCTGGGCCTGAAGACCCGGATCGTCGGTGTGGTCTCGACCGAGGCGCCGGCGATGGCGCTGTCGTTCGAGACCGGGCGGGTGGTGACGACCGAGACCGCGCAGACCTTCGCCGACGGCATGGCCTGCCGGGTGCCGGACCCGGCCGCCTTCGCCATTGTCCGGGCCGGTGTCGAGCGAGTCCTGCGGGTGACCGACGACGAGATTGCCACGGCCTTGCGTGCGTATTGGACCGATACCCACAACCTGGCCGAGGGCGCCGGCGCGGCGGGCCTGGCGGCGCTGCTGCAGGAGCGCAAAAAGATGCAAGGCAAGCGCGTCGGCCTGATCCTGACCGGCGGCAACATCGATTTGGCAGTGGCCAGACGGGTGCTGGCGGAGGGTTAGGGACGCGAGGCTACGGCCGGCGTCGCCGCCCGGCCAGGAGGACCTCGGGCTCGCCGTCCCCGGCCAGCTCCCGGCAGCGGGTCACCTCGGGCGAGGTCCAGCGCTGCGACCACCGGGCCTGCTCGGCATGGTCGGAGGGCATGTCCCAGGCGCTGGCGGTGGCCCGCGCCTCGATCTCGCTTCCGGCCCGGACGATCAGCACCGACCGGGTCTCGCCGCGCCAGCTCTCGTCGTTCCAGTCGCGTGGATACAGCTTGTAGAATGCCATCGGTCTCTTCCGGCTCGGCAACCCCTTGCTGTCCGTCAACGGCGTTCCTTCGGCGCCGGACCTCGGTGGGCGGCAGCCGCCTCCTCGAGCTCACGGGCCGCCTGCAGCGAGATCGCATGCATGGTCATGTTGCCGCGCCGGGCATAGCGTTCGGCATCCTGGCGCGCCTCGCGGGCCTGGCGCTCCGCCGCCTTCAACGTCCCCGGGTCCTTGCCATACGCCGGGAGGCGGATCTCACCTGCCGTCATGTCGAGATATCCTTGTTGTTCACTCATCAGCATGGCCTCGCCACCCCAGCTTGGCCAGATAATATTTCGAAATGACCGGCCATGGCCTCGGCAGCCGCCAATTTCCAGAGCGTGGTCGAAAAATCAAACTGCAGCAGCAATCAACGGCGTCTTGAGATATACCTGAAGACACCAAGGCAGGCGATTTTTGCAGACACGATCTGGGATTCGTTCTAGACTGCCTCTTCTCGGTATTTATTGAAAGCCCGATGCGCCAGAGTGCCCGTGGCGACGGAGCGCACTTGCAGTCGCACGCGTCCTCTCGGTTCCGGCCGCGACGCGATGAGCGGGCCGGCTCTTACCGCGCCCCCTGCCGGGCGCAGAAATGCAGGAATGACCCACACCCGATATTCCGTTGGCAACACCGTCTACATCTGGCGGCGGCCCAGCCCCAGCTCCGCGATCGCCGGCGCCTACAAGGTGGTGGCGCATTACCCGAGCGAATCCTCCGGCCGGCTCTACCGGGTGCGCAGCATGCTCGGGACCGAGGAGCGCATGGTGCCCGAGGCCGATCTCTCCGAGGTGCCGCGCAGCACCGACGCAGTGGAACGCACCCCGCGCAAGCAGCGCAGCGCCTGATCGGGGCCGAGATGGGCGAGATGTCCCGCGCCGGGGCCGAAGCGTTCGACTGCCAGGCCTGCGGCGCCTGCTGTGCCTTTTCCCGCGACTGGCCGCGCTTCTGGACCGAGAGCGAGGCGGAGATCGAGCGCGTTCCCCAGCGCTACCGGGACGATGCCCGGATGCGCTGCGACGGCGACCGCTGCTCCGCCCTGGAAGGCGAGATCGGCCGCTCCACCCGCTGTGTGGTCTATGCCGACCGGCCGGTGGTCTGCCGCGACTGCGTGCCGGGCGACGACGCCTGCCGGATCGCCCGGGCCGCGGTGGGGCTGGCGGCGTGAGCGCGCCGGCTGATCAGGCGACACCGCTCCGCCTGGCTCCGGCGAGCTCCGATCTGAGAGCGCTGCGGCACGCCGCGGAGGCCGGCGATGCGACCGCGCAATACAATCTCGGCGTGATCAGCGACAGCCGCCTCGACGACAACGGCTACACCATCCCCGGCGACCGGGCCGAGGCGCTGCGCTGGCTGCTGCTGGCCGCCGGCAACGGCCTGCCGCGCGCCCAGCTGCGGCTGGCCGAGCTCTATGCCGACAGCCCACCGCTGTCGGGCGACCAGGTCCGCGCCGGTGCCTGGTTCCTGGTGGCCGCGGCACGGGCGACCGGTGCCGAGCGCGCTGCGGCCGCGGCCGGATACCGGAGCCTGGCCGCCCGGCTCAGCCCCGGCCGCAGGACCAAGGCCTGCGGCCTGGCGAACCGCCTGGCGGCAACGCTGGGATCCCGTCGCTGAGGCCAGGCCCCCGAGACCACGAGTGACTGCCGGCGAGAGAGCCTTCGGGTATCCTAGCGGCGAGATGACGACCCGAATCCCGACCTCCGCCCTGCTCGACGGCCTGCTGCGTGACGCCGATGCCGAGCGAGTAACCCTGCGCTGGCTGGTGGACCGGCTGGGCGACCGCTCCTTCGGCCTGGTCATGCTGCTGCTGGCGCTGCTCGGGGCGATGCCGGGCGCGTCCGCCATCGTCGCCCCGCTGCTGGCCATCCTGGCGGTGCAGATGATGCTGGGCCATGCCGGCCCGGCCTTCCCCCGCCGCGTCGCCGAGCGCAGCGTGCGCACCGAGGGGCTGGCGCGCACCCTCGGCCGCGCCGTGCCGGTGCTGCGCGCCATCGAGGGCTTCTTCCATCCGCGCTGGCCGATGCCGTTCGAGGCGGCGAAGCGGGTGGTCGGCCCGGTGGTGCTGCTGCTCGGCCTGCTGCTGCTGGCCCCGATCCCCCTGAGCAACGTCCCGCCGGCCCTGGCGATCGCCCTGCTGGCCATCGCCTATCTGGAGGAGGACGGCATCCTGCTCTGCATCGCCCTCGCCGCCTCCGCCCTGCTGCTCGCCATCGCCGCCGGTGCCGTCTGGCAGGCGATGGGCGAGCTGGGCTGGGTAAGGGGGTTCTTCTGAGATATCGAGGAAAGCGACAGCTATCTCACGATGCCGGGTCGGTCAGCTTTCGCCGCATCTCCGTCCGCCATGCGATTGCTTCGGCTTCGACGTCCTCGCCGGGCACCAGGTCACCTGCAGCAGCGGCGTCGAGGCCGATCTGAACTTCGCGACGAAACCGAGCGTCCTGCTCGGTGGCGTCTCGCTGTTGCCGAATGACGTTGCGCGACATGCCTATTCCCCCTGCTGCAGCAGCGAGCCGCGGTTGCGGGCGGTGCGGAAGCCCCACAGGAAGGCGGCGCTGCCGAGGCCGAGCCAGAACACATTGAGGCCGGCGGCGGCGAGGAAATGGCCGGTGTCGAAGTCCTGGCCGTGCAGCAGGCCGCGCATGCCCTCGAACACATGGGCCGGCGGCAGCGCCAGGGCCACCCCTTGCAGCCAGCCGGGCAGCACCGAGACCGGATAGTAGATCGCGCTGATCGGCGAGATGGCGAAGACGATGGCCCAGGCCAGCCCCTCCGCCCCCATGCCGTAGCGCAGGATCAGCGCCAACACCACCAGCGCCACGGCCCATCCCGTGACGATCAGGTTGACGAAGAAGGCCAGCAGCGGCAGGCCGAGCGCGAAGATGTTCCAGTGGTACAGCAGGATCGCCAGCAGCGCCGCCGGCACCACCCCGACCAGGGTGCGGATCAGGCTCATCGCCATCAGCGACGCCACCCATTCCCAGGGCCTGAGCGGGCTGACGAAGAGGTGGCCAAGATTGCGGCTCCACATCTCCTCGAGGAAGGAGATCGACATGCCGAGCTGAGCCCGGAACAGGAGGTCCCACAGCAGCACCGCCGAGATCAGCACGCCCGCCGCCTGGGCCTGCCAGTGCATCGCCGGCGCCAGGCTTTCGGTGATCAGGCCCCAGACCACCATCTGCACCGTCGGCCAGTACATCAGCTCGACCAGCCGCGGCATCGACCCGCGCAGGATGTAGAGGTGGCGCAGCATCACCGCGGCGATGCGGCCCCCGGCCGAGCCGCGCAGGGCGGCCGGAGTGGCGAGAGTCCCGCTCATGGCGCCGGCCTCATTGCGCCGCCTGGCCCAGCGCGCCGCGGCTGCGGGCGATGTCGAGGAACACCTCCTCCAGGTCGGTGCGGCCGTATTTCGCGATCAGCTGGTCCGGCGAGCCCTGGTCGACGATCCTGCCGGCCTTCAGCATCAGCACCTGGTCGCTCAGCCGCTCGACCTCGTCCATGTTGTGGCTGGCCAGCAGGATGGTGGCGCCGCGCTCGGCCCGATAGCGCTCCAGCATGCCGCGCACCCAGTCGCCGGTGTCGGGGTCGAGCGAGGCGGTCGGCTCGTCGAGCAGCAGCAGCTCCGGCGCGTTGACCAGCGCCTTGGCCAGCGCCACCCGGGTCTTCTGCCCGGCCGACAATTTACCGGACGGCCGGTCGAGGAATCCGGTCAGGTCCAGCAGCCCGGCCAGCTCGGCGATGCGGCTGCGGCGGTCGCGCACGCCGTAAAGCCGGGCATAAACCGCCAGGTTCTCGCGCACCGTCAGCCGGTGCGGCAGATCGACATAGGGGCTCGAGAAGTTCATCCGAGGCAGGACGGCAAAGCGGTCCCGCGCCATGTCATGGCCCAGCACGGTGATGCGGCCGCCCGACGGCAGCAGCAGGCCGAGCAGCATCGAGATCGTGGTGGTCTTGCCGGCGCCGTTGCCGCCCAGGAGCGCGACGGTCGAGCCGCGCGGCACCACGAAGGAAATGCCGTCGACCGCGGGCGCGGCGCCGGGATGGAAGCGCTTGGACAGGCGCTCCGCTATGATGACGCCGTCGGAGAGCATGGAGCGAGAATGGACGGCCATTCTAAAAATGACCAGAGGCCCGAAAATGACCCGGGGGCCGGGATCGATCCGGCGGCGGAGGCCGGGCGCGACCCCGCACTGCGGCCGCTGCCGGACGCACCCGACGCGATGCCGGGCCGCCGGATGCGGGCGCGGATCAGCCAGATCACCCTGATCAAGATCCGCTGGGTCGCCGTCGCCGGCCAGGCCGCCACCATCCTGTTCGTGCATTACTGGCTGGGCTACGAGCTGCCGCTGTGGCCGGCGCTGGCGATCGTCGCCATCTCGGTGGCGCTGAACGTCGCCGCCTTCGTCCAGGGCAAGTGGCGGCTGCGCCTGGTGGAGCGGGATGCGGCGCTGTATCTCGGCTACGACATGTGCCAGCTGGTGGCGCTGCTGTTCCTCACCGGCGGCCTGCTGAATCCCTTCGTGGTGCTGATGCTGGCGCCGCTGACGGTATCGGCCACGCTGCTCAGCTACCGCAGCACGATGACGCTGACCGGCCTGGCCATCGCCGGCGTGGTGCTGCTGGCCTTCTGGCACTATCCGCTGCCGGGCGGCATGCCCTCCAGCGGGTCGCCCTACCATCTCGGCGTCGGGCTGGCGATGGGCATCTCGATCATCTTCGTCTCGCACTATGTCTGGCAGGTCGCGGCCGATGCCCGGCAGGTGTCGGACGCCCTTGCCGCCACCCAGATGGCGCTGGAGCGCGAGCAGCGGATCTCGCTGCTGGGCGGCCTGGCCGCGGCGGCGGCGCATCAGCTGGGCACGCCGCTGGGCACCATCACCCTGATCGCGCGGGAGATGCGGCGCGAGGTGCCGGCCGACCACCCGATGGCCGAGGACATCGCCCTCTTGGAGCAGGAGGTCGGCCGCTGCCGCGACATTCTGACCGAACTGGCACGGCGGCCGGAGCCGGACGACGAGGATCCGTTCCGGCTGATGACCCTGCCGGCGCTGGCCGGGGCGGCGGCCGAAAGCTATCTGCATGCCGAGAACCGCCGCCTGTTCATCACCGCCGGCGAGGGCCCGCCGGGCCAGGCGCTGCTGCTGCGGCGGACGCCGGAATTGATCCACGGTTTGGGCAATCTGATCCAGAACGCGCTGCAATTCGCCCGTAACCGGGTCGAGATCGCCGCCGAATATGGACCGAAGACCGTGGTGCTGAGGATCATCGACGACGGCCCGGGCTTCCCGCTGGCGCTCCTCGGCCGGCTGGGTGAGCCCTATGTCTCCGGCCGCGGCGAGGACAGCGACCATATGGGTCTCGGCATCTTCATCGCGGCTACGCTGCTCGAGCACAGCGGGGCCCAATTATCCTTCTCGAATGGCCCCCAAGGGGGCGCGGTCATTGCAGTTGCGTGGCCGCGACACAAATTTGAGAGGAAAGAAAGGACCTGGTCATGACCGTCTCCCCTGCCACCCTCATCCCCGAACAGCCGGCGCCGCTGCCGGCGCGCGACGCCGCCAAGAGTCTTCTGATCGTCGACGACGACCTCGCCTTCCGCACCCGCCTGGCCCGCGCCATGGAGAAACGGGGCTTCGAGGTGGTCACCGCCGATGGCCTCGCCACCGGCATCGACCTGGCCCGCCGCGTCGCCCCCGCCTTCGCCGTGCTGGACCTGCGGCTGGGCGACGGCAACGGCCTGGACATCGTGCCGGTGCTGCATGAGGCGCGGCCCGACAGCCGGGTGATCATGCTGACCGGCTACGGCAACATCGCCACGGCGGTGGCCGCGGTGAAGGCCGGCGCGGTCGACTATCTGGCCAAGCCCACCGACGCCGACCAGATCGAGGCGGCGCTGCTGAATCCGGACGAGAAGCTGCCGCCGCCGCCGGAGAACCCGATGTCGGCCGACCGGGTGCGGTGGGAGCACATCCAGCGCGTGTTCGAGCAGTGCGACCGCAACGTATCGGAGACGGCGCGCCGGCTGAAGATGCATCGCCGCACCCTGCAGCGCATCCTGAACAAGCACGCTCCCCGCGGCTAGCAGACCCCGGCCCGATCCGCTGCCGCACCGACGGTCATTTGCGTGTTGCCTCTCCCGCTTGCGGGAGAGGTCGGAGACGTGTCCAGTCCGGATAGAGAGGTAACAGAATAGACCGGATGGATGGGTGACAGCTCTACTTCGGCAGGGAGGGCCTGCGGATGCCTTGGGAAGAGAGCTGTGCCATGGATCAGAGAGTGTCGTTGATCGGGGACTGGCTGGGCGGGGAGTGGACGGTGGTGGAACTGTCGGAGCGCTACGGGATCATTCGGAAGACGGCGTACAAGTGGATTGATCGGTATCGGGCGGAGGGTTCGGCGGGGCTGTCGGAGCGGAGCCATGCGCCGCGAGTGCACGGCCGAGCGACGCCGGTGGAGTTGGCGGCGGCGATCATCGAGCAGAAGCTGGCGCGGCCGAGTTGGGGTCCGCGCAAGATCATCGCGAAGCTGGAGGAGCGCTATCCGGAGGCGGCCTGGCCGGTGCCGTCGACGGCGGGGGAGATCCTGAAGCGGGAGGGTCTGGTGCAGCCGCGGCGTCGGCGTCATCGGGTGCCGCCGACGCTGGGCGGTCTGACGGTGGCGGAGCGGCCGAACCAGGTCTGGGCGACAGACCACAAGGGCTGGTTTCGGCTGGGCAATGGCGAGCGGTGCGAGCCGCTGACGATCGGCGACGGCTATGCGCGGTATCTGCTGGGGCTGACGGCGGGCGACAGCACCCGGGGTGAGGAGGCGCGAGCGGAGTTCGAGCGGAGCTTCGAGGAGAATGGCCTGCCCGAGATCATGCGGTCGGACAACGGTTCGCCGTTCGCCTCGCCCGGGGTTACCGGGCTGACGCGGCTGAGCGCCTGGTGGGCGAAGCTGGGCATCCGGCACGAGCGGACGGCACCGGGCAAGCCGCAGCAGAATGGACGTCAGGAGCGGTTCCATCTGACCCTGCGGGAGGCGATTGAGCCGGCGGCGGCCGACCGGGCGGCCCAGGCTGCACGCTTCGCCGAATTCCGGGCGTATTACAACCACGAACGGCCGCATGAAGCCTTGGGGCAGACGCCGCCGGCGCGGCACTATCAGCCGTCGCCGCGGCCGTTGCCGAAGCGTCTGCCGGAGCCGGAGTATCCCCGGGAAGCCGATATCCGCCGGGTGCGTTCGAACGGCGAGATCAAGTGGGCGGGCGACTTCCTGTTCGTGTCCGAGGTTCTGGTCGGCGAATGGGTCGCCATCGAGGAACGCGAAACCGGCGAGCTGCGCATGCGCTTCTACAACACGCCGATCGGGGTGATCGACCCCCAGCAGAAGCGACTGCGTCGGGTTGGGGCGCCTGCGCGCAGGCGCCCCAACCCGACGCAGCTGTCACCCATCCATCCGGTCTAAAATGTCACCCATCTATCCGCTGGACAACGCGAAGCGGCTCCGGGTGAGCGACTGTCTGGGGTGTCAAGCAGCGAGTGCGAGTTGTTGGCGGACATCGCGAGCTTTGGCGTTGAGGCGGACGAGGAGTTTGCGTGCGAGAGCGACGCGGATGACCTTCTTGGCTTTTCCGGCCTGGCTCAACTTTTGGTGGAAATCGGCGAAGTCGGGGACGTGGCGCCGGACGATCTCGGCGATGGTGAAGAGCAGGGCGCGCGGCGCGGCGCGGCCACCGCGGACGGGGCGTCGACCCTTGCGTTTGCCGGTATCGTTGGCAATCGGGGCGACGCCGACGAGCTTGGCGATGGCCTTGTTGGAGAGGGTGCCGATCTCGGGCAACTCGGCCATGAGGCGGGCAACGCTGCGGTCGGCGACGCCCTTGATCTCGCGGAAGGCCCGGTCGAGGGCCTGCCACAGCGGATCGGCGTCGAGCAGGCCGGCGATCGCCTGCTCGATCTGGCGCATCTGCCGCTTGAGCACGGCGATGAGTTCGTCGAACAAGGCGAGGACGGCGGGCTCGCCGACCAGGCGGCGCTGGTTCTTCTGGGCGGTGTGGGCCGCGGTGAGCTGGCGCAGGCGGGTGACCAGGGCCTGCAGTTGCTGCTGGGCCGGGCTGGCCGGCGCCTGGGCAACGATGCCCTTGATCTCGGCGTACCAGGCGATGATGCCGGCATCGAGGCGGTCGGTCTTCTCCAGCCGCCCCATGGCCTTGGCGAAGTCGCGCACTGCCCGCGGATTGACGACGGCGCAGGGCAAGTCCTCCGCCCAGAGCTGGGCAAAGGGCAGCTTCTCGTATCCGCCGGTGGCCTCCATCACCACCAGCTCGACCCCGTGCTGCCGGCAGAAGGCGGCCAGCGCCGTGATCCCTTCGACAGTTCGGGCAAAGCGCTCGTGCCGGCCGTCTCGGCCGATCCGGGCATCCAACGTCTCGCCGGAGACGTCCACTCCACAAATGATCTGCGTCACGGTAACCTGCCTTGTGCGTGCGGGCGTAAGCCAAGCGACTGTTCGGTCGTACGCGACAATGGCGGCGGTCCCAGGACTCACCCACGGTTGTGGCCTGAGGGGTTGCGGGCGCCGACCGCCAAGGACAGAGGCCGGTGGCCACCGGCCTCTGTCCTGCCCTCTCTTCTACCTCATCGAGGGCTGCACTCCAGATACAAGGGCTTTCCGACCGTGGGGCCGGAACCGTCGTTTCAGGATAAAGCGGATCGCCACGCTCGCTCACGGCGAGGTTGCGAACTTGGTGGGGCGCTGGCCCTCACCCGGTCGTCCTGCGGACGCCCGACCTCTCCCGCAAGCGGGAGAGGCAACACGTTCTCATATCGGTGATATGTGAGCCTACCCACCCAGGATCGCCGCGGTCCGGCTCAGCCATTCGGCGGGGTCGGTGCGGTGGTAGACCCGTTCCGCCGGCTCGATGCGGTCCAGGAAGCCCTGGTAGATCACCGCCTGCCGGGCGGCGGCGATCGGGGCGAGGAGATCCGCGGCCCGGTCGGGATCGCTACCCGGCACGGCCGCGCGCCAGCGTTCGTGCCAATGCGCCCGGACCGGCCCGACCGCCTCGTCCGGGATCCGGGTCAGGAAGGCCGGCTGGTCCAGCAGCGGATGGCCGACGCCGCTGTCGCCCCAGTCGAGCAGGGTGATCGCCGAGCCTTCGCCGCGGCAATTGCCGGGGTGGAAATCGCCATGCACCAGCGTGTCGTCCAGGCCGCAGGCGGCGATGTCGGCGAAGCGGCGCGGCAAGCCTGATAGAAAGCGGGCCAGGATAACCCGCTCGGCGGCCGAAAGCTCATCCGCCGTCCGCTCCATCACCGCGGCGATCGCCGCCTCCAGCGCCGGCGCGCGCCAGTCCGGCAGGCCGAGCGCCAGCAGCTCCTCGGTCCGCCCCTGCCAGGAGCGCTGCAGTCCGGCCAGCAGCGCCACCATGTCGCGCAGCTGCGCCGGACCGGCCTCGTACAGATCCTCGCCCGGGATCTCGGCCAGCAGCACGCGGCCGTCCCCCTGTCCCAGCAGCCTCGGCACCGGCCCGCCGGCCAGGCGTTCGAGCAGGCGCCCCTCATGCGCGAAGAAGGGCGGCACCACCTTCAGCCAGGCCACCTGCCCCTCGATCGGGATGCGCCAGATGCTGGACAGGTTCCAGCTGCGGACCTGCTCCGGCGGGCCTGACAGGCGCAGGCCGTGCCGGTCCAGCACCTGCCGGGCCCAGGCCAGGTCCGCGGCGGGGCCGCCGGGCCGGGCATAGGGCAGGCGCAGCGGCTGCTCGTCGAGCGCACCGGCCCAGGGTTCGGCCGGCACCGGCCGAGCGACCTCCGCGAGCTCCGCGACCTCGGCCAAGTATGTCACAGCGCCGCCATGCGGCCGGTCGCGCTCGGTCCCCAACAGCCGAAGGATGGTGGCGTCGACGCCGAAGCGGTCGCGCACCGCGCGGACGACTGGCTCGACCTCCTGCCACCACGGCGTCGCCGCGGCGACCGGCGGCAGGATGCCGAGGACGCGGCCGTCCGGCGTCACCAGGACCAGCCGGGCGGTCCGCGGCGGTATCTGGGGCTGGGGATCGATGGCGCCTCTCCTCGACCGGGATCCGCCGTTATGCCGGCTCCGCGCCCGCCGCGCCAGCACGGGTGGCCAGATGCGCGGCGAGCGCGGTCTCCAGTCGCCGCAGCGCCGCATCCAGGCGCGGCAGCCCCTCGGCGTCGAAGGCGGCGCGGTAGGCGGCGGCGAATTCGGGCGGCAGCATCTCCACCAGGAAGCCGTCCGCGGTCCACACCTTGAGGATCCGGAACAGCCCGGTGTCGACGACCTCGCTGCGCCAGCCCCGGCGTGCCGCGAGGGCCTGGACCTCCGGCACCGGCAGCGGCGTGGCGCACAGCACATGGGCACCGCCATGCGGCCGCATCGCCGGGTCGCGGCCCAGGCTGAACGGCGCCTCCGGGTCGAACACATGACCCCAGGGGATGATCTCGAGATAGGAGCCCCGGGCGTCGCCGGCGCAGACGAACCAGGAGCCGGCCGGGAAGGGCGGGGTCGGCGCCCGCACCGCGGTGGCGGACAGCATTTCGGCCAGGATCCGAGCCGTATCCTCCGGATCGGCGGCGTTGAACGACATGTGGTGCAGCATGCTCAGCCCTTCCGGCGCTCCGCGATCAGATCTCCCTGCCACAGGGCACGCCGGCCGGCTGTTCCGCCGGGAACAGTCGCGGGCCGAGGCCTTCATGATCGAAGCGTTGGACGCGCTGCTCGCCACCGACGGCTATGCCTGCATCACCCTGCATCCGCGCGCCGACCTCGGCATCGGCCGGGCGGCGCGGATCACGATGATCGAGCGGCTGTTCGAGCGGGCGCGGCAACGCGGCAGCGGGTTTCGGCTGTGCCGCGAGGTGGCGGCGGAAGCCGGCCGGCAATCCGGATCAGGCGCGGCGTCCGGCTCCGCCTGATCTTGCTGCAGTGCAATATGTCAGACCTAATGCCGGGCGGTATGGTCCCGCAGCACGTCGGCAATAAACGTGTTGGCCAAGTCCGACGACGCTTCCGGGTGACGTCTGCGGAACGCCTCGAGCGCGGCGTCGCAGGCCGTCCATTCATCGGCGCCGGCGGCGCGGCGCGTCTCATAGGCGCTGATCACAATGTCGCTGGTGGAAGGTATGGCCTGGCCCACTGAACCTCTCCCTTGCGCAATTCGATGCCTGACGCGGCGAAACAATCCGACGGGTAGAGCTATCAACATTGCACTGCACAATATGTTCCCTGTCCAGTCGATTCTTCGGTGAAATCTCGATGACCCACTGCCGAAATCGATACAATTTTGAGTAAAGCGCCGTCGTCCAGGGGTGTAGGACAATATCCGAAATGATGAGGCCGGGATCAGGACAAGATCATGTCCGACATTAGGCTGGGCTCAAGGCTTCAATCGCCAGCCGCGGGAGATCAACAGGGTGGCGCAGGCCCACAGTGCCGCACCGCTGACGGCCAGCACGGCGAGGCTGCGGCCGACCGGCTCGGCCCCGGCGCCGCCGAAGGCGATGCGGGCGGCGTCGATCGCGTAATAGACCGGGTTCAGCGCCACCGTGACGGCCAGCGGTTCGGGCAGCAGCGCCACCGGCGCGAACACGCCGGACAGGAAGGTCACCGGGATCAGCAGGAAGCCGAAGAAGGCGGCGGCCTGGTCCCATTTCTCCGCCCACAGCCCGACCAGCGTGCCGGCGGCGGCCAGCAGGAAGGCGCCGAGCAGCAGCACCAGGGCCAGCAGCGCCGGGTCGGCGACGCCGGTGCCGGCGGCCAGCAGCAGCGCCGCCAGGCAGGGCAGGCCGGTGACAAGGCCCGAGGCGGTGCCGGCCAGGGCATAGCCGGCCGCCACCTCCCAAGGCGCCAGCGGCGGCATCAGGATGTCGCCGACCAGCCGTTCGACCTTGAGGAAGGTGATGCTGTAGACCGTGGCCTCGGCGGCGCGCAGGATCACGACATAGACGACCAGCCCGGGCGCCAGGAACGGCAGCAGGCCGCCGGGCCCGGCCCAGGCGGCGGTTCCGGTGGCGTCCCCCACCGCCTCGCCCGACGCCACGGCGAACACCGCGACATACAGCAGGATCGAGAAGGTCGGGGCGACGACCGTCTCCGGCCAGTCCTTCAGATAGGCCCGGAACTCGCGCCGGAACAGCGTGGCCAGGCCCAGCCAGTGCACCGCGCCGAAGCGCCGGACCGGGCGGGCCGCCCCCGCCGGAAGCTGCATCGCTACGCCTTCAGCTTGTAGCCGGTGGCGAGCATGCGCAGCAGCAGCGCCAGCAGCGCGGCGTTGACGCCGAGCAGCACCAGGACACCGATCGCCAGGGTGCCGTCGCTGACGCCGATGAAGCCATAGCGGAACCCGTCGATCATGTAGAAGAACGGGTTGAGATGGGCGACGAAGTGCCAAGCCGGCGGCAGCCGGTCGAGCGAGTAGAAGGTGCCGGACAGGAAGGCCAGCGGCGTGACCACGAAGTTGGTGACGGCGGCGATGTGGTCGAACTTCTCCGACCAGATGCCGCCGATGGCGCCGAGCAGCGCCAGCATCATCGACGCGGCGATGCCATGGAACAGCACGAAGCCGGGATGGACCGGATCGATCGGCACGAAGATCCGGATCGCGGCCCAGGTCACCGTCCCGACCAGCAGGCCGCGGACGACGCCGCCGGCGACGTAGCCGGCCGCCAGCTCGGCCGGCGCCAGGGGCGGCATCAGCACATCGACGATGTTGCCCTGGATCTTGGCGATCATCAGCGAGGAGGAGGTATTGGCGAAGGCGTTCTGCGCCATCGCCATCATGATCAGCCCCGGCGCCAGGAACTGCAGGAACGGCACCCCCGCGGCCTGACGGGTGGCACCGCCGAGGGCGAGGGCGAAGATGGCGTAGAACAGCAGGGTGGTGACGACCGGGGCGGCGATGGTCTGGGTCGCGACCTTGAGGAAGCGGTGGACCTCCTTGGCGGTCAGGGTCCACAGGCCGATCCAGTTGATGCGGCCGATCGGGCGGGGCTGCGGCATGGTCGTTCTTGTGGCGGCGGGCGCGCGACCATAGCCCGGCCTGCGGTGAGCGGCAAATGACGGGTGACGGGCCGAGGAACGCGCGCCTTCCCACTTGAGGACCTCCCTGCAAACACGCCCGTTACCGTCATTGCGAGCATCTCACGCCGCTGGGCGGCCCCGGAAGGGAAAGAAAGTTTTAACCTCTTCAAGAGAGGAGGCGAAGCCGACGAAGCAATCCATTGTCCCGCACGAGTTGAAGCATGGATTGCTTCACTACGCTCGCAACGACGGTGCGACTTGGAGGGCAGATGCCGGCGGCTCACGGAATACCACCACGACCCGGCAATTTCATTAAATATTGCATAAATTTGCACTCTATATTCAAGAATCATCAATTGACTCATGAATAATATACACATAGCTTGACTATAAAGTTCGATATACTGGTAAATTGACCTTTGTAATTTAATAACGCGAGGAGACTAAAGATGCCGGCCTTTTTCGCATTCACGCAGCAGTCGAGCCCGGGGATGGAATTCGTCATCCAGCTGAATGACGACAGCAAAATACAGGCGGCTCGCGACATTCTCTCCGGCAAGGAGAAGAACCGGATCCACGTTCACGGCCGGATCGTCAAACGGCAGGCGCCGTACAATCCGAGATTCAACTTCTATCTCGACCCGCAGACGATCGATTTCTTTGACCAGGCGATCGAGGTCTGCGACGCCAACATGATGTATGTGGAAGACCATCTCGACGAGGCCTGCGGGGCGTTCCTGCCGGGCTGCCACTGGTGCCCCTGGGATTCCCGGCTGTCCCGCGAGGTCACGGGGTAACCGGCCGTACTTTACCTTGGCGGCGGAGGTCACTCCGCCGCCATCGCCCCGGCACCGGAGTCTGGCGGCATCAGCCAGCCATCCTCGACCTTGAGGCGCAGGGCCGCGCCCTCCTCCGGCGGTGGGCCGCGATGGGCGACGCGCAGCACGCGGCCGGGATCGGCATCCGGCCGGCAATGCAGGACGGTCACGGCCCCCTCGAACACGGCGCGCTCCAGCCGCGCCGGGATGCCCTCGACCGGGTCGACCGCCAGCCCCTCGGCCCGCAGGCAGGCGGCCTGCGAGGGCGCGTGCGCCCCCGGGCCGCACCGCAGCCGCACCGCATGGCCCCACAGCTCGGCGCTGCACAGGCCGGGGCCGGCGCCGCCGCACCAAGTCACCGGCACCACCATGCCGCGCCCGACGAAATCCGCCACCATCGCCGTCGCCGGCTCGGCATAAAGCTGCCGCGGCGGCGCCACCTGCTGCAGCCTTCCGTGGTCCATCACCGCGATGCGGTCGGCGAGCGCCATCGCCTCGGCCTGGTCGTGGGTGACATAGACCACGGTGGCGCCGAGCTGCCGGTGCAGCCGCCGGAACTCCGCCTGCAGCGCGTCACGCAGATGGACGTCGAGATTGGCCAGTGGCTCGTCCATCAGCACCAGGGCCGGCGCCATCGCCAGGCAGCGGGCCAGGGCGACGCGCTGGCGCTGGCCGCCGGACAGCGTCTCCGGCCGGGCGTCGGCGCGATCCGAGAGGCCGACGGCCGCCAGCGCCTGATCAGCGCTCTTTGTCCGCTCCGCCGCCGGCAGCCGGCGGATGCGGAGCGCATAATCGACATTCTCGCGCACGGTCATATGCGGCCACAGCGCGTAGGACTGGAACACCATGCCGATGCCGCGCTCCTCCGCCGGCACCATGCTCCCGCCCCCCGCCACCACCCGGCCGCCGATCCGGATCGTGCCGGCATCGGGCGCGTCGAAGCCGGCGAGCAGGCGCAGCAGCGTGGTCTTGCCGCAGCCGGACGGGCCGAGCAGGGCCAGAAACTCGCCCTGCGCCACCTGCAGGTCCACCCCGTCGACCGCGGTGCGCTGGCCGAAGCGCTTGGTGATCCGCTCGATGTCTACGGCAGCCATGGCAACGATCCCCTGGGCAGGCGGCGGGCGAACAGGGTGGCGATCCCGGCGAGGCCGAGCGTGACCAGAACGGTCAGCACCGCGACGGCCGAGGCGGCGCCGGCGGCGCCTTCCGCCTGCAGCGAGAACACCATCACCCCGACCGTCTCGCTGCCGCGCGACCACAAGAGGGCCGAGACCGTCAGCTCGTTGAAGGCGGTTAGGAACACCAGGATGGCGCCGGTCGCGACCGCCGGGGCCACGGCGGGCAGCAGGATGCCAGCGAGGCGCCGCGGGCCGCGGGCGCCGGCCAGCCGGGCCGCCTCCTCCGGCGCCGGGTCGGCCTGGGCGATCGCTGCCGCCACCGGCCGCAGCGCCAGCGCCAGGAACCGGCCGAGATAGGCGGCCAGGATGATCCACAGCGTGCCGTAGAGGCTGACCCCGAGCAGCGGCAGGGGCCGCAGCAGCAGCAGGATTGCGGCGATGGCGGTCAGCACGCCGGGCAGCGCATAGGGCAGGTCGGCCAGGGTGTCGAGCCAGCGCATCGCCCGCCAGCGCCGGGCCTCGGCGTAATAGGCCAGCACCAGCCCGACCGCGGCCGTGGCCAGCGCCGCCGCCCCGGCCAGCAGCGCGCTGTTCAAGAAGGCGCGGCGGGTGGCGTCGTGCTGGAACAGGATGTAGCCGAACTGGTCGAGGCTGGCGGTGGCGAAGGTCAGATCCACCCCCAGCGCCGGCACCAGGGCCGAGGCCAGCAGCGCCAGCAGCGGCGCGACCGAGAGCACGCCGACGATCAGCCACAGCGCCGCCTCGGTCCAGGAGCGGGCCCGGCCGAGCGGCAGCACCGGCCCGGTCGGCCCGGTGCGCACCAGCACCGGCGCCCGCGCCGCCGCCCAGCGCTGCAGCCCGAGGCCGAGCGCCGCCAGCACGGCCAGCACCAGGGCCAGCGCCGCGACCTCGCCCAGCACCGACGGGCCGAAGCCGCTGAGCCGCTGGTAGATCAGCGTGGTCAGCACGCTGTAGCGGCCGGGGATGCCGAGCAGCGCCGGCACGCCGAAATTGCCGATCGCCGAGACGAAGGCCAAGGCGGCGCCGGCGACGAAGGCCGGGCGCAGCAGCGGCAGCAGGATGCCGAGCAGAATCCGCGATCCCCTGGCGCCGGCCGCCCGCGCGGCGTCGACCAGGTCGCAGGGCAGGCCGCGGATGGCGGCGGTGACGGCGAGGAAGACCAGCGCCGCATGCTCCAGCCCCATGATCCAGACCACCCCGCCGCCGGAGTAGAGCGGGTGGTTCGGCCAGCGGCCGGTGACGGCGTCGAGCAGGGCGCGGGCCGGGGTGCCGGCGTCGAGCAACCGGATCCAGGCCAGCGCGGCGATCTGCGGCGGGATCAGCATCGGCAGCAGGCACAAGAGGGCCAGCACGGCCTTGCGCCGGATGTCGGTCAGGCCGATGGCCAGCGCCAAGCCGCCGCCGATCGCGACCGAGACCAGGGTCGAGCCGAGGCCGGCGACGACCGTGTTCTGGAGCGCCCGCAGTGTCGCCCGGCCGCCGAGCATGGCCAGCGCCGCCTCCGGCTGCGCCAACCCCTCGGCGAACAGGCGCAACATCGGCAGGGCGCAGACCAGCAGCACATAGGCGCCGGCGGTAACCGCCAGTGCCGGGTCGCCCCAGCGGCGGGGGTGGAAGGCTGCGGAAGTCGGTGCCAGGGAATCGGTCACGGGCGCGCTGGAACTGCGATCGACGATCTCGGAGCCTCCGCGTTTAATCCCTTACGCCGCCCATGTCTCCCACCTGTCATGCCCGGGCTTGACCCGGGCATCCAGAGAGCGTCGACATCCTCTGGATTGCCGGGTCAAGCCCGGCAATGACAGCAAGGGGGAATGGCTGCGCCCTCACCCCCCGAAGGCGTCGCTGAACTTGCGCTTGTTCTCGTCGACGCCTTTGGCCAGGGTCTCGGCCGAGACCGGCATCAGCTTCAGCGCCGAGGCCGCCGGGCGGCCGGGCGGCAGCGCGACGCCGGGCTTGCCGGGGATGTAGCCCTGCTTCGCCATATAGGCCTGACCGTCATCCGACAGCAGCCAGTTCACGAAGGTCTTGGCGTCGGCGACGTCGTCCGCGGTCTTCAGGATCGCCACCGGCTCGGTCACCACCGACACGCCGTCGGCCGGATAGACGAAGTCGACCGGCGAGCCCTTGGCCTTGGCGTTCAGCGCCATGAAGTCGACGATGATGCCGTAGCTCTTCTGACCGGTGGCCACCGCCTCCATCACCGTGCCGTTGCCCTGGCCGGCGACCGCGCCGTTCGCGGCCAGCTTGTCGAGATAATCCCAGCCCATGCCGGGCTGCGCCGCGACCGTGCCGACATGGATCACGGCGGCGCCGGAATAGAGCGGGCTGGCCATGATCACCTGGTCCTTGGCCGCGGCGGACAAGAGGTCGGCCCAGGATTTCGGCGCCGGCGCGCCGGACTTGGTGTTCCAGGCGATGCCGGTCGGGATCAGCTTGGTGCCGAAATAGGTCTTGTCCGGATCGGCGAAGCCGTCGGGGAAGCCCTGGATCGGCGCGTCGGCATAGGCCAGCAGCCGGCCGTCATCCTTCAGCTGCTGCATCGCCACCGCGTCGGCGATGAACACCACGTCGGGCTGCGGCGACCCGGCCGCGAACTCGGCCTGCAGCTTGTTCAGCACCTCGGTGGTGCCGGAGCGGAAGAACTCGACCTTCACCTCCGGATGCGCCTTGTTGAACTCGGCGACCAGAGCCGTCATCGCCTCGTTCGGGGTCGAGGTGTAGATCATCAGCGATCCCGGCGCGGCCAGGGCCGCGGCGGACAGGGTGGTGAGGGCGGCGGCGAGGAGAAGGCGGGTCAGCATGTGCGTCGATCCCAAGGATTTTAGACAATGGCTGGGGTGCTAGCAGGTTCCGGTTGCAGTTTCATGACCGGTTCGACTTGCCAGGATAAGCCCGCAGCACTTGGCGGCGTGAATCGCATCGGCAGGGCGTTGCCGACGCCCTTGGTCTCGAAGCCCAGCCCCAGCCTGTCGCGCAGCACCCGCATGATGCCGGCATGGGCCACGATCAACAGGGCCGCGGGCCCGGCGAGCGGCGCCGGCCCGGCGGCGAGGATCGGCCGGCAGACGGCCAAGGCGCGGTCGCGGAACGCCTCCCAGCTCTCGCCGCCCTCCGGGACCATGAAATAGTCCGGCCGGTCGGCGACCAGCCGACCCTCCCATTCGCCCCAATGGCGTTCGGCCAGGCCGGTATCGGTCTCGACCGGCAGGCCCAGCGCCCCGGCCACGATCTCCGCCGTGCGCAGCGCCCGGCGCTGCGGGCTGGCGACGATGCGGCGGATGCCGGAACCGGCCAGGGCGATCGCGGCCTCCCGCGCCTGGGCCTCGCCCAGCTCGGTCAGCGCAGCATCGGTGCTGCCGGCGATCACCCGGTCGCGGTTGGCGGTGCTCTGGCCGTGGCGCAGGAAGAGGAAGGGGGTCATCGGATCTCCACGGTCTCGTCCAGGGCGATGCGGGTGAGGGCGAAGGCCTTGGCCCAGGTGGCGCGGTGCCTGGCATCGCCGAAGGCCGGCACCACCACCTCGGCGCCGAGCGTCCTCGCCAGCGCCGCGTTCTGCGACAGTCGCGGATGCACCGGCCAGCGCAGCGCGACCGCCCGGCCCTCCTCCACCGCCCTTCGCACCGGGGTGCCGGCGGCGACATAGCCGGTGGCGACCACCGGCCCGTCGTCGCGGCCCCAGCCTTCCAGAAGCGGCTTGGCGGCGCCGCCGGTGGCGTTCGGCTTGGCCGCGATGATCGCCCGTTCCGGCGGCGGCTCGACGGCCTCGATCGGCTCGATCCGGCGGCGCAGCGAATCCAGCATCGTGCCGGCGCCGGGCCGCAGCCAGGCGGGGTCGTCGATCAGGCGGTCGATCGCCGCCCGGTTGGCGTCGCACACCGCCGGCTTGCGCTCATGCGCGGCGGCCGCGGCCAGAGCGATCTCCGGCCCGCGCCCGCCGGCCGGCGCCAGCAGCAGCGACCGCCTGGCGGCGAAGATCGGGGCGAAGGCGGCCAGGCGATCCTCATGCGGCGTGTCGTCGTCGCCATAGGAGGCGTCGAGGATGGCGACCCGCGCCGTCGGCGGCTCGGCATCCACGGCGAAGAGCACCGAGTCGAAGCCCATGTCGCCGGCGTAGAACAGCCCGCCGCCGATCGCCAGATGCAGCCACACCCCGCCCGGCGCGTGGCCGGAGCGGCCGCAGGTGACGGCGAGTTCGCCGGCCAGCCGGTTGCGGCCGAGGGCCAGCGGCCGGCGGTCGGCCGGCGCGCCCGCGGGCAGCGCCTGCAGCACTGGCGGGGTGGCGTAGACCGGCACCGGCCCGAACCGGTCCGCCGCCTCCGGCAGCGCGTCGACATGGTCGGGATGGGCATGGCTGAGCAGGATGGCGTCGATCGGGCCGAGGCCGGACAGGTCGGGCCGCATGCCCTCGTCCGGCCCGGCGCCGCAGTCGAGCAGCAGGCGCATCCCGGCCGCCTCCACCAGGAAGCAGGCGGGGCCCTTGCCGCCGCCCCCCGAGATCGCTCGCACGGTCGCCGTCATCGGATCCTCCAGATCGCAAACCCTGCCTAAACGGGAACGGGGCGGAGCGCCACTCCGTCCTCCGCACGGGTGCCTTGACTCCAATATGAAACGTTTCATAGTGATGCCATGTCGCAGCGGAAGACGACGATCAGGGAGGTCGCATCGCGCGCCGGGGTCTCGCTCGGCACGGCATCCAACGTGTTCAACGGCAAGGCTGGGGTCGCGGCCGGGAGCCGCCAGAGGGTGCTGGAGGCGGCCGAGGCGCTGGGCTTCCGGCCGAACAGCCTGGCCGCCGGGCTGCGCCGCCAGCGCACCCGCACCATCGGCCTGGTGGTGCCCGACGTGCTGAACATCGTGTTCAACGAGCTGGTCGAGCATCTCGAGAACATCGCCCTGTCACAGAGCTACGAGGTGATCATCGTCACCTCGCGCGAGGACCCGGAGCGCGAGCATGAGCGGGTGCGGGCCCTGCTGTCGCGGCGGGTCGACGGGCTGGTCATCATCCCGACCCGAGACTGGTCGGCGACCGAGCACGAGATGCGGCACCACCGCATCCCGGTGGTGGTGCTGGACCGGATTGCGGCGCAGGACCATTTCCCCTCCGTCGCGGTCGATAACGTCGCCGCCACCCGGCTGGGCACCGAGCATCTGCTGGGGCTGGGCCATCGCGACCTGGCCTTCGTCATCAACTCCACCCGCCTCTGGAACAGCGCCGCGCGGGTCGAGGGCTTCCTGGCGGCCATGCGCGCCGCCGGGCTGGAGCAGCGCGCCCGCGTGCTGCTGCCCGGCATGACTGAGGAGGAGACCCGGGCCGGGGTGCTGCCCGTCCTCATGGCCGCCCGACGGCCGACGGCCGTGTTTACCGGCAGCAACGTCGCCACGCTGGGCGTGCTGCGGGCGGTGCAGGATGCCGGGATGTCGATCCCGCAGGACCTGTCGCTGTTGGCTTTCGACGATTTCGCCTGGCTGACCGTGCTGCGCCCCTTCGTCAGCGCCATCCGCCAGCCGACCGAGGCACTGGCCGGCCATGCCTGGCGGATCCTCACGGCCGCCTTCGAGGCGCCGGACCGGCCGGCGGAGCATATCCGCCTGGCGGCGCCGCTGATCACGCGCGAGACCACGGCCGCGCCGCCGGGCAAGGCGCGCCGGACGATGAAAGCGGACACGGTGGATGGGGCGTCGCCCTGAACCGCCGGGCCGGGCGGCCGCCACGAAACCGCCGGCGATAAGAGAGGGAGGAGAGGTGTCGAGTTCAGCCGTAGAAACCAGCCCGGCCGCCGTCACGCCGGTGCTGCGGGCCGCCCGCATCGGCAAGGCCTTCGCCGGGGTGCCCGTGCTGCACGGCGTCGGCCTGGACGTGTTCGCGGGCGAGATCCACGCGCTGATGGGCGAGAACGGCGCCGGAAAATCGACCCTGATGAAGATCCTGGCCGGCATCCATGGCGACTATGACGGCACCATCCTGGTCGATGGCGTGCCGCGCCAGTTCGCCGGGGTGCGCGACGCCGAGGAGGCCGGCATCGGCATCATCCATCAGGAGCTGAACCTGGTGCCGGGCATGACCGTGGCCGAGAACATCTTCCTGGGCCGCGAGCCGCTGCGCGGCGGCATCTTCGTCGACGGCCCGGCCCTGCGCGACGCGGCGGCGCGGCTGATCCGCCGGCTGGGCATCGCCGTCGACCCGGAGGCGCGGGTGGGCAGCCTGCGGGTCGGCGAGCAGCAGCTGGTCGAGATCGCCAAGGCGCTGTCGCTGGACACCCGCATCCTGATCATGGACGAGCCGACCTCGGCCCTGTCCCAGGCCGAATGCGCCACCCTGTTCGCGGTGGTGCGGCAGCTGGCGCGGGACGGCGTCGCGGTCGTCTACATCTCGCACCGGATGGACGAGGTGATGGAGCTGGCCGACCGCGTCACCATCCTGCGCGACGGCCGCCATGTCGTCACCGCCCCGATCGCCGCGCTGACGCGGGAGCGGATCATCGCCCATATGGTCGGGCGCGAGCTGGCCACGGCGGCGCACCCGGCCGGGCGCGGCGGCGCCGGCGGCACACCGGTGCTGTCGGTCCGCGATCTGTCGCTCGAGGTGCCGGGCCGGCGCGGCTGGCGCCGGGTGCTGGACGGCGTCGGCTTCGACCTGCAGCCCGGCGAGATCCTGGGCATCGCCGGCCTGCTCGGCGCCGGCCGCACCGAGATCCTGGAGACCATCTTCGGCTCCGCCCGCGGCCGCCGCGGCGGGTCTGTGCGGATCGACGGCGAGCCGGTGGCGATCGACGACCCGGCCACCGCCAAGCGCCACGGCCTCGCCCTGGTGACCGAGGATCGCAAGGTCACCGGCCTGCAGCTGGGCGCTTCGATCCGCGACAACCTGGCTTTGCCGTCGCTGCCCCTTCTGGCGCGCCTCGGCCTGCGCCGCTTCGGGCGGGAGGCGGAGCTGGCGCACGGCACCATCGGCCGGCTCGGCGTGCGCTGCACCGGGCCGGCTCAACCGGCCGGGCGCCTGTCCGGCGGCAACCAGCAGAAGGTGGTGATCGGCAAATGGCTGGCCACCGCCCCGCGGGTGCTGCTGCTGGACGAGCCGACCCGCGGCATCGATGTCGGCGCCAAGAAGGAGATCTACGACCTGGTCTTCGCCCTGGCCGACCAGGGCATTGCCGTCCTCCTCGTCTCCTCCGAGCTGCCGGAGCTGCTGCTGCTGGCCGACCGCATCCTGGTGATGTGCGAGGGCCGGCAGACCGGCCTGCTGCCCCGCGCCGAGGCCAGCCAGGAGGCGATCATGGACCTCGCTTCCCCCCGTGCCGCCCGCCCCGTTCCCCGAGCCGTCGAGACCGTGCCATGAGCGTCCTGCGCCTGCTGTCCCGCACCAAGCTGTACTGGGGCCTGCTGGTCATCCTGTTGATCGGCATCGCCTTCTCGCCGGTCAGCGGCAGCGGCCGCAACATCTTCCTGTCCTATGGCAACCTGACCGACGTGCTGCGCCAGGTGTCGATCACCGGCCTGGTCGCGGTCGGCATGACGGTGGTGATCCTGATCGCCGGCATCGACCTGTCGGTCGGGTCGGTGATGGCCTTCGGCACGGTGCTGACCGCGACGCTGCTGACCGAGGCCGGCTGGACCAGCGCCGCCACCGTCGCCGTGCCGGCCGCCATCGCCGTCGCCTTCCTGGCCGCCTTCCTGCTGGTCCGCTTCCTCGGCCGCGGGCTGAGGCACCGGGACGGGCCGATCGGCGCCCGGCGGCGGCCGGGCCGCGACCCGCTGCGCGACGGCTGGGTACCGGGCGCGGCCGGCCTCGCCCTGGCCGCGCTGGCGGCCCTGTGGCTGGTGCCGCAGGTCGGCACCAAATTCGGTGTCCCGGCCCTGCTGGTGGCGGTGCCCTGCGCCGGGCTGATGGTCGGCGCGGTCAGCGGCGCCATCATCGTCGCCGGGCGGCTGCAGCCCTTCATCGTCACCCTGGCGATGATGGTCGGCATGCTGGGCCTGTCGCGGCTGACCGCGGGCCAGGACAGCGCCGTGCTGCCGGTCTATGCCGGCACCAACGCCACCGAGGACATCGAGCTCTTGCGCAGCATGCTGTGGGGCGTTCTGCCGGTGCCGGGCCTGTTCTTCCTGGCCGCGGTCGCGATCTTCGCCGTGCTGCTGCGCCTGACCGTGTTCGGCCGCTACGTCTATGCCATCGGCGGCAATGAGGAGGCGGCGCGGCTGTCCGGCATCCCGGTCGATCGGGTGAAGATCGCGGCCTACGCCTTCTCCGGCATGCTCGCGACCCTGGCCGGCATCCTCTATGTCGCCCAGTACCGCCAGGGCAAGCCGGATGCCGGGGCGGGGCTGGAGCTGGACGCCATCGCCGCGGTGGTGATCGGCGGCACCAGCCTGATGGGCGGCCGCGGCGCCCTGGCCGGCACGCTGGTCGGCGTCCTGATCTTCGGGCTGCTGTCGAACATCCTGCAGCTCCACAACATCAACTCCAACCTGCAGCTGGTGTTCAAGGGGGCGATCATCATCGTCACCGTGCTGCTGCAGGAGCGCAACCTGGCCGATCTGCTGGCGCCGTTCCGCACGGCACGCGCAGCCCGGCGGGACCCCGCCGCCCGATCCGAGGCGCCGGGCCAACAAGGATCGTCGCTGATCCATCGGGAAGGAACGCAACCATGAACCGTCGCGATCTGTTGAAGACCACCGCGCTGGCGCTGGGCGCCGGCGTCACCCTGTACCTGCCCGCCGGCTGGGTCGCCCCGGCCCGCGCCGCCGCCAAATGGCGCATCGGCTTCTCCCAGGCCACGACGCTGGAGCCGTGGCGGGTGCAGTTCAACAAGGACATCAAGGCCGAGGCCGAGAAGCAGCCCGACGTCGAGCTGCTGATCGCCGACGCCGAGGACAAGACCGAGAAACAGGTCGCCGATGTCGAGAACTTCATCCGCCAGGAGGTCAACGCCCTGCTGATCTCGCCGAAGGAATCGGCCGGCCTGACCGGGGTTGTGGAGAAGGCGATCGAGGCCAAGATCCCGGTCTTCGTGCTGGACCGCAATGTCGACACCCAGGGCTACACCCAGTTCATCGGCGGCGACAACGTCGTGATCGGCAAGGCGGTCGGTGAGTTCGTGGTCAAGACCCTGGGCGGCGCGGGCAAGGCGGCCGGCAATGTCGTCGAGATCTGGGGCGGCCTCGGCACCCAGGCCTCGCACGACCGGTCCGACGGCTTCCACGCGGTGGCCGACAAGGAGCCCGGGCTGAAATACCTGCTGGACAAGCAGTCGGCCGACTGGAAGCAGAACCTGGCCTACGACATCATGTCGACCGCCCTGCGCAACTTCGAGAAGATCGACCTGGTCTACGGTCACAACGACCCGATGGCCTATGGCGCCTATCTCGCCGCCAAGGACGCCGGGCGCGAGAAGGAGATCAAGTTCGTCGGCGTCGACGGCCTGCCGAACGAGGGCGTGGTCTGGGTCAACAAGGGCGAGCTGGCGGCGACCTTCCTGTACCCCACCCCGGGCGCCGAAGGCCTGCGCCAGGCGGTGAAGCTGCTGAAGGGCGAAAAGGTCGAGAAGACCATCGTCCTGCCGACCGAGACCATCACCAAGGAGAACGCGCCGGAGATCCTGAAGCGGAACGGGCTGATGTAACGCTGCCCGCCCTATCAGACCGTCATCGCGAGGAATGAAGCGACGTGGCGATCCTGGGGTCGATGCCACCGGATCGCCACGCCCCTGCGGGGGCCGAGCCACCACCGCGCACTGCAAGCCGGCGGCCCCGCTGCTGACCGGAAGCGGCTCTTCGCAGACGGTTGATGGCCCTCCTGGGTTCCTCGAAGCGGGCATGTCCGGCAATCCAAGCTAGCCCGAAAGCGGACAGGGCCGCTTTGGTTCGAATCGGGTCAGTTCCGCTTTTCGGCGGCGAGGGCGATAGCCGCTTCCGGGCCGGTCATTCGGCCTGGCCGACCGGGTTCGGGCGGAAAGCGGTCGGCAGCAATGGTAGCGCTCCAGGTTGAGCTCGACGTCGACTGGCCGAACTTTCGCACAGTCTAAAGTCATTGTCGGGCGGAACCGTGAGCCGGGGGCCGCCGGCCCAATCGGGTCATTCCGCGGCGCCGCGCCCCGTGGTATACCGTCGACCATTCAAGACGCGCCTTTTTTCCTGTTTCAAGGCGACGATTTGGAAACGCGAGCGGCGCCGCGAAGAAGCGCGCTTCGTCCCGATCCGCGACGGCGGGACCCTGCACGGCCGGGAAGCCTGCGGCCGGGTTGGTACGCTCAACACAGGCTCCAAAGGGGGAACATCGATGAGCGGCTACTGGCTCAACGCCGAGATCGACCGCTCGGCCGGCACCTTCGACATAAAGGTCGGCTATTTCTTGGACTCCTATATCAATCCCGACGATACCAATGCAACTATCTGGACCATCACTTATTCCGGGGCCGATGGCCACCGCATCATCGAGGAGAGCGGATCCGGGACTTGGGGCAACCAGGTCGTGATCAGCCTAGGGCTTGACTCCAGACTGGGCGTGAACTCCTATGGCATCACATTATGGGCGGCGAATTACTGGGGAGAGTCGATCTCAAACCATTGGAACGTGTTCACGGCCGCCTACGACACCACGCCGCAATCGATCATGGGCTCCCAGTTCGACGACCTCCTCATCGGCGGCGCCGGAGGCGACGTGCTGCGCGGCTTCGAGGGCATCGACCTGGTCAACGCCGGAGCCGGCAGCGACATCGTCGACGGCGGCAGCGGCAGCGACTGGCTGACCGGTGACGGCGACGACATCCTGATCGGCGGCACCGGCGACGACATCATTACGGTTCATGCCGCCGGCGACATCGTGATCGAGCGCGCCGGCGAGGGCAATGATCAGATATACGCCTTCGCCAGCGTCACGCTGGCCGACAATGTCGAGGTGCTGAATCTCATCAACGGCTTTGCCGACCTGAACGGAACCGGCAACGCGGCCAAAAACCAGATCTACGGCAACTTCGGCGCAAACACGCTCGCTGGCCTCGCTGGGGCGGATTTCCTGGAAGGCAACGGCGGCAGCGACACTGCCAGCTACTACACTGGCTCAGTGGGCGTTTCGGTCAGCCTGGCGACCAACGCCAACACCGGCGGTGACGCCCAGGGCGACATCCTGAACGGGATCGAGAACCTCTCCGGCAGCCAGGGTAACGACAGCCTGGTCGGGAATGCCGACGTCAACAGGCTGCAGGGCTGGAACGGCAGCGACGCGCTCACCGGCTCTGGCGGCAAGGACACGCTGATCGGCGGCGCCGGGGCGGACCGCTTCGCCTACGGCAGCGCGGCGGAGAGCGCGGTCGGCGCCAATGCCGACCGGGTTGCCGATTTCAGCCATGCCCAGGGCGACAAGATCGACCTGTCGGCGATCGACGCCGACACCGGGACTGCGGGCGACCAGGCCTTCAGCTTCATCGGCACGGGCCTCTATACCGGCGTCGCCGGGCAGCTGCGCTACCACTCCAACGGCTCCATCACCACCATTGCCGGCGACATCAACGGCGACGGAACTTCGGACTTCCACATCCAACTCGCCGGGGCCATCGGCGTGGTGGCGGGCGACTTCGTGATATAGCGGCGATGCCTCATCGCGGTGTCGTATGCGACGGACCAGATCCGGGTTAATCGGCTGTCCGCGGAGGTCGACCTAAGTTGGCTGGGGCGCGGCTGAAGCCGTAATTCGAGCGCAAGGGCTAGAGGGACCGCTTGGGTGCAGGGTTTCGGACGCCGGCCCTCAGCGCCGGCGGATAGGTCTCGACGGGCCGGCATCCGAAACCCTTCACCTTTGCAGACCAATCGCTACAGCTGCACACCGTCCAGAACCGGGGGGCCCGCCATCCAGAAGCGCGCGACCGTCATAGCGAGGCGCGACGATCCGTGGCGATTCAGCCCCGGCGCCGCCGCGCCAACTCAAGTTAACGCAATGTTCATTGCGCGACCGTTTGCGACTCGTTCATGATAGGTTCCATGAAGACAAGCACGGAATCCGATCTCGACATCCAGGCCTATTGCCGCGGCCTCGCACTGCAGCAGGTCCAGATGCTCACGCGCCTGGCCGAGATCGCCATGCAACTGGCCGAAGCCGAGGGCGCCCGCGCCGCCACGCCCAAGGCCGCCGAGGCCGTGGTGCAGGCGGCCAGGGCCGAGGTGCAGGAGGCCGGCCGGGCCTTCAGCTGTTTCTCCAACTCGGTGCAGCGCTCCCTGGCCCAACGCGCCCGCGCCGCCGGCGACCTCTGCGCCCGCGACGAGGCCGCTCGCCGCGCCCGCCAGCGCAACCATGTCACCGACGCCCTCGACGCCCTGGCCTGGGACCCGGAACTGTCGCCCGGGGAGCACGACCGGGCCGAGGAGCTCACCCCCGATCTGCACGAGCGGATCGACGCGCTCTACCAGGACGAGGACAACCGGATCGAGGACCGGCCGGTCGGCTCCGTGATCGCCGGCCTGGCCTACGGCGTCGGCCTGTCGGACGCATGGCGCCGCCGGGCCTCCGACTGGTCGGACCCGCCCTACCCGCCGCCCTTGACCGGCACCCCGGACGAGATCCGCAAACGGCGCCGGGTCCGGGTGGCCGAGCTGATGACGCAGCCGCTGCGATACGTGGATGCCGACGAGATCCCCGCGCTGAAGGCCGGGATCGAGGCCCGGCTGCAGGAGCCCGATGTCGCCGCGCTGATCGACGCCGAGCCGCCGATGCGGGTCGCCGAACGCCTCTGCCGCTCCCTCGGCCTCGAGCCCTATCCCGACCTCGACGAAGCCGACAAGCCCGACACCGGGTGAACCGGCCGCCGGCCCGACCTTCCCCTACCAAAAAATCGCCATTCCCGCGAAAGCGGGGATCTCGCCCCAGCCGATGGCAGGAGATTCCCGCTTCCGCGGGAATGACGATGAGACGGAGGGGAGAGGGAGGCACGAGGCGACGGAAGGCGAGGGGCGGCTCCGGCCCTCACCCCCGCGCGGGCTCGCCGCCGGTCGCAGCGATGGCGGCGGCGGCCACGGCCGGGTCGACCGGGCCGCCGTCATGGCTGCGCACCACCACGTCGCGCCGGGCGAGATGGATGCCGGCGGCGTCGAATTCCTCGAGGATGCGCTGGTACAGCTGGCGGCGGATCATGAACTGCTCGCCCGGCCGGGACATGAACTTGATCCCGACCACCATGTTGAACTCCTCGATCTGGCGCACGCCCTGGGATTTCGGGGCATCGAGCAGATGCGGGCCGAGCACCGGGTCGGCGGCGATCTCGGCGCCGATCTTCTTCACGATCTTCTTCACCTGATCGACATCGGTGTCGAACGGCACCCGGAACTCCATCTTCATGACCACCCAGTCGCGGCTGAGATTGGTCATCGCCCGGGCCTCGCCGAACGGCACGGTCTGCAGCGCGCCGCGCTGGTGGCGCAGCTTGAGCGAGCGGATCGAGATCGCCTCGACCGTGCCCTTGAGGTTGCCGATCTCGACATATTCGCCGATCCGGAACGCGTCCTCGAGCAGGAAGAAGACGCCGGAGACGATGTCCTTCACCAGGGTCTGGGCGCCGAAGCCGATGGCCAGGCCGATGACGCCGGCGCCGGCCAGCAGCGGCCCGATGTCGATGCCGAGCGCGGACAGCACCACCAGCACCGCGACCGTGGCCAGGGTCACGAAATAGGCGTTGCGGAACAGCGGCAGCAGCGTGCGCATCCGGGCCTGCCGGGTGACGTCCATCGCCGACATCGATTCGGTCGAGCGGCTGAGATGGTGGTCGATCAGGCCGCGGCCGAGATGCCACAGCAGGTCGACCACGATCAGCGTCAGCACGATGCGCAGGGCGGCACGCAATGCCATCGCCCCGGGCTCCTCCGCCGCCATCATCGCGTGCATCGAATCGACGCCCCAGCGCTGCGCCAGGAAGGCGAGGGCGCCGAGGATGATCAGCGCCTGGGCCGTCCGCTCGACCAGCATCGCCAGCGGCTTGTCCTTGCCCTCGACCGAACCCGGCGACGCCACCGACCGCGCCGCCTCGCGGATCTGGCGCAGGGCCCAGGGCAGGAGCATCAGCACGAAGATGGTGATCGCGGCGCGGGCAGCGCCGAGCGCGACCAGCACCGCGGCCGCCACCATCGCCACCGTGACCACCCAGCGCGCGAGATCGTCCCTGATGCCCGGCTCGTTGGTCCAGGCCCGGCGCCGCCAGGTGAAGGCGACGACCAAGGCGAGCACCAGGAAGGAGGTCAGCTCGCGGATCAGCATCGACGCGTCCTCCGGCGCGTCCAGCCGGCGCATCAGCCGGGCCAGGAACACGCCGCCGATCATCACCGTCGGAATTGCGATCAGCCAGCGCATGACCACCGGGATCACGCTCTCCTGCACCGCGACCAGGCGCAGATCCGGCCGGCCGGGGGCGAGGCCCAGCCGCAGCACCGCCCGCGCCAGCCGGGCCACCAGCACGATGGCGAGCAGGGCCAATACCAGGTGCTGGAAGCCGCTCGGCCAGGAGAAGATCAGGAAGGTGCCGAGGCTGCCGATCGCGAAGGCGACCACCGCGCCGACCGCGAAGACGAGGCGGGCGGCGAACACGGCGAGATGCTCGCCGACCCCGGCCCCGGGCGCATGGATCAGCCGGTGGCGGATCGAGGCGGTCAGGCGCCGGAACAGCCATTCGACCAGGATGCCGATGCCGACGAAGCCGCCGACCGCCAGGACCAGGCCGACCAGGCCGAGCTCGGACAGCGCTCCGCCGATCCGGACCCCGACCGCGGCCAGGATGCCCGGCAGGTCGCGCGCGGTTTCGGCATACCATTGCAGCTTGCTGCGGGTCTGCATCCGCATCATGTCGATCTCGTCCATCTCGGACGAGCCCGGGGCCGCGACGGCCGGCGCCGGTTGCGCGGCCTGCTTCTGCGCCAGCCAGCCCTGCACCTCCGGGTTGCGCAGCAGATCGAGCAGCTGATGCACCGAGGCGGGCGGGGGCTGCTCCGCCGTCGCCGGTGCGGCAGGCGGCACCGGCGCGGCAGGCGGCACCGGCGCGGCAGGCGCCGCCTGCTGGGCCCAGGCCGCCCCCCCCGGCCAGAACCAGCACCGCAATCAACAGGCCCCGAAACCAACGCATCCGCCCCTCCCCGTCCCTTGCGCATGCTGTCCTGCCGCACGGCCGGTGGCAACGGTCGTCGCAAAAGGGGGCGAAGGATCAGTGAACGGCGGCGGGAACCCCGGCCTGCCACACCTCCCAGTTGCGGACCACGGCCTCGACGAAGGGAGCGCCGGCGGCGGTGAGATTGGCGATCGCGATCGGGAAGCCGCCGGACTTGGCCTGCAGCGACTCCGCCACGGTCTGGCCGGGATGAGGCCGATCGAAATTGGAGGCGGTGCGCAGCACCGCGACCCGCCTGGTGTCGACCAGCCCGGCCTCCTCGCCGCGCCGCAGCGCCTCGAAGGTGGCGTTGTCCTCCTGCTGCGTCGTGCAGTAGCTGCCCTTGCCGTCGGTCAGGAGATCCACCCACGCCTCGGCGCGCTGGCCGATCAAGGCACCGTGCCAATAGGTGTCGCCGGCCAGCGTGTCGCACTGCACGACCTTCGGCGGCTGGTTGGCCGGGGCGTCCGGATACCGGGCGCGATAGGCGGCTGCGGCGTCGCCGTCGACCAGCTTCGCATCCTGGCTCAGGGCCAGCGCCGCCTGCAGCAGATCCTCGTTCAGCTGGAACACCTCGGTCCGGTAGTTGAGCGGCGGCTTCCCGGCAGGGTCCTTCGCCCCGATGCCGAGATAGCCGCTGGTCCAGCCCTGCGGCGCCTCGCGGGCATCGATCTCATGCTGGATGCCGAAATCCACCAGATAGCGGGCCCAGGCGGCAGTGCCCAGCGTGCCCTTCGCCGGATCGATCCCGGCGATGCCGGCGATCAGCACATAGGCCTTGGTCAGGTCGAACTGCCGGCTCCACAGCAGCGCCATGGTCGAGGCGGCGGCATTGGTGTGGCCCATGCCGGTGGTCATCTGGCACACGCCGTCGGCATTACAGTGCACGGCGGGATAGTCGGGCGAAAGGCCGGGCACCGCGATCTCCTGGTCGAGATGCAGCTGCTCGATCCATGGCTTCGCCTCCGGCCCGAACATCGAGATGACCAGCACCTTGACCGGCCGCAGCGGGGTCTGGGCCATCGCGGGGGCAGCGGCAAGCACGGCCAGGGCTGCCGCGGCGGCCGCGCGCTTCAGGGCGGGAAGGGGCAAGGGTCGCTCCATCGCGTCGGGGGAGTGGATCTCGAGCCTATATTACCGCGTCCCGCGCGCCAGCCGCCGCTCCAGCGCCGTTGCCGCCAGGGCGATCGGATAGCACAGGGCGAAGTAGAACAACGCGACGAAGCCGTAGGTGCGGGCGGAATCGAAGGTGGCGTTGACGATGATGCTGCCGGCCTTGGTCAGCTCGACGAAGCCGATCACCGAGGCCAGCGCCGTGCCCTTCACCACCTGCACCAGGAAGCCGACGGTGGGTGCGATGGCGACACGCAGCGCCTGCGGCAGGATCACCAGGCGCAGCTGCTGCGGCCAGGACAAGGCCAGGGACCGCGCCGCCTCCCACTGGCCGCGCGGCACGCTGTCGACCGCGCCGCGCCAGATCTCGGACAGGAAAGCGGCGGCATAGAGGGTCAGCGCCACCGCCGCGGCGGCCAGCGGCGGCAGGTCGAGCCCGACCAGCGCCAGGCCGAAGAAGCACAGGAACAGCTGGATCAAGAGCGGCGTGCCCTGGAACAGCTGGACGTAGAACCCGGTCGCGCGCCGGGCCCAGCGCCGCCCCGACAGGCGCAGCAGCAAGAGGCCACCGCCGAGCAGGAAGCCGCCGAGGAAGGCGATCAGGCTCAGGGCCACGGTCCAGCGCGCCGCCAGCAGCAGGTTGCGCAGGATGTCCCAGGTGGTGAAGCCGGTCATGCCGCCGCCTGCCGATGGCGGAACAGCCGCCGCCCGACCTGGTCCGACAGCCGGCGCAGGGCGATGGCGAGCACGAGGTAGATCGCGCCGACCAGGAGATAGGTCTCGAAGCTGAGGAAGGTGCGGGACTGGATGAAGCTGCCGGCGAAGGTCAGCTCGCGCACCGCGATCTGCGACACCACCGAGGAGCCGAGCATGATGATGACGAACTGGCCGGTGAGAGAGGGGTACACCTTCTCCAGTGCCGGGATCAGGATCACCAGCCGGAAGGTGCGCCAGCGCGACAGGCCGAGGCTGGCCCCGGCCTCCCACAGCCCGCGGCCGACCCCGTCCAGGCCGGCGCGGACGATCTCGGTCGAATAGCCGCCGAGGTTGACGATCATCGCCAGCAGCGCCGCCTCGACGCTGCCGAGCCGCAGCCCCAGCCGCGGCAGGCCGAAGAAGACGAAGAACAGCTGGACGATGAAGGGCGTGTTACGGATCACCTCGACATAGGCGCCGACGATGATGCGCACCGGAGCTCGGCGCGAGCGGCGGCCGAGCGCGCCGAGCACGCCCAGCGTCAGCCCGCCGGCGATGGCGGCGAGGGTCAGGAGGATGGTCAGCCCGATCCCCTGCAGGACCAGGCCGCCATAGCCGGACAGGTCGGCAAAATGGAAGGTCAATGGGGGCTCAGACCGGCAGGTCGCCCGGCAGGCCGGCGCCGAGCCACTTCTGGCTGATCGCGTCCAGCCGCCCGTCCTGCCGGGCCGCGGCGATGATGGCGTTGACCTTGGCCAGCAGCTTCTGCTCGCCCTTGTTCAGGCCGATGAAGCAAGGCGACTGGCTGAGGATGAATTTCGGCTCCGGCCGCACCGCCGGGTCGCGCGCCAGGATCGCGGCGGCGACGACGTTGCCGGTGGCGATCAGCTCGGTCTGGCCCGACAGGAAGGCGGCGATCGTCGTGTTGTTGTCCTCGAAGCGCTCGATGTCGGCATCGGCCGGCGCGATCTTGGAGATCGCCAGATCCTCCAACGCGCCGCGGGTGACGCCGACGGTCTTGCCCGCCAGATCCTCGACCTTCGCCACGGGCGACTCCGCCGGACCGAACACGCCGGAGAAGAACGGCGCATAGGCGCTGGTGAAGTCGATCACCTTCTCGCGCTCGGCGTTGCGGCCGAGGCTGGAGATGATCAGATCGACCTTGTGGGTCTGCAGATAGGGCAGCCGGTTTGCACTGGTGACGGGCACCAGCTCGACGGTCACGCCCAAATCCTGGGCAATCAGATTCGCCATGTCGATGTCGTAGCCCTGCGGCTGCAGGTCGGGCCCGGCCGAGCCGAAGGGCGGGAAGTCCTGCGGCACGGCGATGCGGATCACCTTGGCCGCCAGCACGTCGTCCAGCGCCTCGGCCGCGACCGGCTGCACCGCCCCGGCCAGCCCGGCGGCGACCACAAGGCCGCAGAGCAGCCCCTTCCCCCAATTCCGCAACGACATCCCTGCGCCCCATTCAAACCGGCACGCCCGCCGCGCCGTCCGGTCCTGGGGGTCAGCAAGCGGCGTGCCACGATGGTCGTGCGATCCTCGCTCGGCGCAACAGGCGGCAACAAATCGTTACGCCGCCGAGATTGTCCAGGCCGGCCGGGGGCGTTAGGGATGGGCAGGATCCACCATCAGGACCGGTCATTGCCCACGCTGCTGTACATCCTCGCCTTCCTGTGCCCGCCGCTGGCCGTCTATCTCGACATCGGCGCCGGGGACGAGCTGCGGCTCAACATCATCCTGACGATCCTGGGCTGGATCCCCGGCATCCTCCACGCGCTCTACATCCTGTCGATCCACCCGCCGCATTGAGCGGCACCGTCACAGGATGAAATCCGCCGCCACCAGGGCGATGCTGCCGGCCAGCACGATGTGGAAGTCGGAGGCGCCGTCGCCGTTGAGATCGCCGGCGATGGTCGTTGTGGTCGGGCTGGTGACGGCAAAGCGCAGCTGGCCGGCGACGCCGGTGTAGAGGCCCGAGCCGATGAAGCTGAAGGCCTGGTTGCCGGCCAGCGCGGTGCTGGCGTCGATCGCCGACAGGTCGATCCGGTCGCCTTCGGCGCGGCTGAAATCGCCGATCCGGTCGGCATTGGCCCCGACCACGCTGTGCGCGGCAGCCGCGAGCACGAACCGGTCGGCCCCGGCGCCGCCGATGAAGATGTCGGTGCCGGCGCTGCCGATCAGCCTGTCATCGCCCGCCCCGCCGGAGAGGGTGAGGCCGATCCGGCCGGCCGCCATCGCCGCGGCGTTGATAAGGTCGTTGCCGTCGCCGGTGCCGACTGTCAGGCGATCGATGGCCTCGGCGTGTTGCATCGAGACCGTCGCCGTCAGGCCGCCGATGCCGATATCGGTGGCCGAGGAGGAGAGCGTGATCGTGTCGGCCCCGAGGGTGCCGTTGACGGTCACCGCATCGGCCGCGCCGTCGCCGGTTGCCGGGTCGGTCCCGGCAAGATCGATGCCGACCCGTGTGATGTCGGTCCCGGTCAGGTCGTGCACCGCGACCGTGTCGGCGCCGCCGAGCGCCTTGAGCTGGATGCGCTCGACATCGTTCAGGTCCTGGGTGATGGCAGAGACGTCGCGGAAGAACCGGACCCGTCCGCCATTGGCCGCGATGTCGAAGGCCTCGTTGGCGACGGATCCCACAAAGCTGAGGTCGTCGGTGCCGTCCTGGCCTTCGATCGTGTCGCTGCCGCAGCCCGGGACCCAGGCGAAGGTGTCGTTGCCGGCGCCGAGGAGGGCGACGTCGTTGCCGAGGCCACCAAACACGATATCGTCGCCGTCGCCGCCCAGCAGCAGGTCGGCCCCGGCGCCGCCGAAAAGCGTGTCGTTGCCGGCGCCGCCGTCGATGGTCAAGGCCAGCGGCGGCGCCGCCAGCGGCCGCGCATCGATCCGGTCGTTGCCGGCCAGGCCGTTGATCACGAGCCGGTCGGCGCTCTCGGCATGGTCGACCACGATCTGGGCCGCCAGCCCGGTCGTCACCACCGCAGTGCCGGACTGGCTGAGGGTCACGGTCTCGACGGCCGCGGACCCGTTGACGGTCACGACATCCGCCTGGCCGTCTCCAGTCCCACCGCCCAAAATACCCTCGAGATCGACCTTCACCCGGGTCACATCGGTGCCGGTCATGTCGTTGACGGTGACCCGGTCGGCCCCGCCCAGCGCGTGGAAGTCGATGCGCTCGCCATCGTTCATGTCCATGACGACATTGGCGATATCGCGGAAGAACAGCACCCGCCCGCCATTGGCCGAGATGCTGATGTTTTCGGCCACATTCGAGCCGCGAAAATCGAGCGTGTCGGTGCCGGCCTGGCCTTCGATCACGTCGTTGTCGTCGCCCGGCGACCACACGAACACGTCGTCCCCCGCGCCCAGCAGGGCCGTGTCGTCGCCATCCCCGCCCTGAACGGTGTCGGCGCCGGCGCTGCCGAGGAAGATATCCGCGCCGAGGCCGCCGAGCAGGGTCAGGCCGATCCGACCGGCCGACACGGCCGAAGCATCGATCACATCGTTACCCGCGAGGGCCGCGATCGTCAGCCGGTCCAGCGCCGCCTCGGCATGCTGCACCGAGATCGTCGCCGGCAACCCCTTGATGCCGACGACATCGACCGTTGCGACCAGGGTGATTACATCGTCGCCGATGGTACCGTCCGCGGTCACCGTGTCGGCGGCGCCGTCGCCGGCCGTGGGTGTGGTCCCGGCGAGATCGATCCCGACCCGGGTGATGTCGGTGCCGGTCAGGTCGTGCACCGCGAATTTGTCGGCGCCGCCGAGGGCCTTGAGCTGGATGCGCTCGACGTCGTTCAGGTCCAGGGTGACGGCGGCGACGTCGCGGAAGAACAGCACCCGCCCGCCATTGGCGGAGATATCGAAGACTTCGCTGGCGCTGGATCCCACGAAGCTGAGGTCATCGGTACCGTCCTGGCCCTCGACCGTGTCGCTGCCGTCGCCCGGCACCCAGGCGAAGGTGTCGTTGCCGGCGCCCAGGAGGGCGACGTCGTTGCCGCGGCCTCCGACCACGATATCATCGCCGTCGCCGCCGAGCAGTACATCGGCCCCGACACCGCCGATGAGCGTGTCGTTGCCCGCGCCGCCGTCGAAGGTCAGGGCCATAGCCGCCGTCGCCAGCGGCCGGGCGTCGATCCGGTCGTTGCCGCCCAGCCCGTTGACGACCAGTTGGTCGAAGGTCTCGGCGTGATCGGCCACCAGCTGGGCCGCGAGGCCGGTCGCCACCACCGCCGAGCCGGACAGGGTCAGGGTCACGGTTTCGGCGGCCGCGGAGCCGTTGGCGGTCACGACATCGGCCTGGGCATCGCCGGCCCCGCCGTTCAGCACGCCTTCCAGATCCACCGTCACCCGGGTCAGGCCGGTGCCGGTCTGGTCGTTGACGATGATCCGGTCAGCCCCGCCCAGCGCGTGGAACTCGATGCGTTCGATGCCGTTCAGGTCCTGGGTGACGCTGGCGACGTCGCGGAAGAAGCGGACGCGCCCGCCATTGGCCGAGATGTCGATGTTCTCGGCGATGTTCGCGCCGGCGAAATCGAGCGTGTCGGTGCCGGCCTGGCCCTCGACCGTATCGTTGCCGTCGCCGGGCACCCAGAGGAAGGTGTCATCTCCGGTCCCCAGGAAGGCCACGTCGTTGCCGCGGCCGCCGGCGACCACGTCGTTGCCGCCCTCGGCGGAGATCACGTCGGCCTCGTCCGAGGGCCGCGGCTGCCCGCCGGTGGCCGACACGGTGGGCGACACGAAGCTGGGGGTAATGATTTCTGCGGCCTCGGTGCCGGTGAACACGGACATGCTGAAATCCCTCATCTGAAAGAGATCCCGGCGGCGGGACGATGCCGCACAGGGTCGATCGCAATCCGGTCGCTTCGCCGGCGGATGCCAGGGCACCGCCGATCATCGAACATAGCACGAAATCGATGCGAATTCGGCGGAACGGCCGGGCGCCCGGGCTCGCAGCCCGGACACCCGGCTTCCCGGCTACAGCACGAAATCCGTCGCGGTCAGCGCGACGTTGCCGGCCAGCACGATGTGGAAGTCGGAGGCGCCGTCGCCGTTGATGTCGCCGGCGACCGTGGTGGTCGTGGGCGAGGTGTAGGCATAGCGCAGCTCACCCGCGGCGTGGGTGAACAGCCCCGTGCCGATGAAGTGGAACGCCTGGTTGCCGGCCACCCACATATTGGCGTCGATCGACGACAGGTCGATCTTGTCGCCCTGGGCGTGGCTGAAATCGACGATCTTATCGGCCTTGGGCCCGACCGGGCTGTACGACGGGGCGGCGATGACGAAGCGATCGGCCCCGGCGCCGCCGATCAAGACGTCCGCGCCGGCGCTGCCGACCAGCTTGTCGTCGCCCGCCCCTCCGGACAGCGTCAGGCTGACCCGGCCGGCCCCGACCGCGAAGGCGTTGATCACGTCGTTGCCGCCGCCGCCGTCGACCGTCAGCAGGTCGGTCCCCTCCAGGTGCTGGATCAAGACCCTCTGCTGCAGCCCGTCGACGCCGACCGTGGTCCCGGAATTCCAGAGCACGACGCCGTCGGCGCCGGCGGTGCCTTCCACCGACACCGAGTCGACGGCGCCGTCGCCGGCCGTTCCGCCCACCGTCGCGGCCAGGTCGATGTCGACATGGGTGATTTCGGTCCCGGTCAGGTCGTGGACCCTGACCTTGTCGGCGCCGCCGAGCGCGTCGAACTGGATGCGATCGACATCGTTCAGGTCCATGTTGATCGAGGCGATGTCGCGGAAGAAGGTCGTGCGCCCGAAATTGGCCAGGATGTCGACCGTCTCGGCGGCGCCGGCGCCCAGGAAGGCCAGAGTGTCGATGCCGGGCCCGCCCTCGACCGTGTCGCTGCCTTCGCCCGGCGCCCAGAAGAAGGTGTCGTTGCCGGCGCCCAGGAAGGCGGTGTCGTCGCCCCTAGCGCCGATCACGACATCGTTGCCGGCGCCGCCGAGCAGCAGGTCCGCACCGGCGCTGCCGATCAGCGTATCGTCGCCGGCGCCGCCGTCGAGCACCAGGACCATCGACTGCGGCAGCGCCCGCGCATCGAGCCGGTCGTTGCCGCCGAGCCCGTTGACGACCAGATGGTCGCCGGCATCGAAATGCGCGATCGTGGTCTGCGCCGCCAGGCCGTTCACCACCACGGTCGCCGCCGTCCCGGTGCCGGTCTGCGACAGCGTGATCACGTCGGCGGCCCCGGCGGCGGCGCCGTTGACGATCACGTTGTCCTGCACGCCGTCGCCCGTGGTGCCGTTCAGCACGCCGGCCAGGTCGATCGCCACGTGCTTGACCTCGGTGCCGGCCAGGTTGTTGAGGGTGATCAGGTCCGACCCGCCGAGCGCGTCGAAGTCGATGCGCTCGACATTGTCCAGGGTCATGGTGACCGCGGCGATGTCGCGGAAGAAGATCGCCTTCCCGGCATTGGCGAAGATCTGGATGTTCTCGTCGACATTCGCGCCGACGAAGTCGAGAGTGTCGGTGCCCACCTCGCCGTCGACCGTGTCGCTGCCGTCGCCCGGAAACCAGCGGAACACGTCGTTGCCGGTGCCCAGGAGGGCGATGTCGTCGCCCTTCTTACCGATCACGATGTCGTGGCCGCCCTTGGCGTTGATGGTGTCGGCATCGTCCGTGCCGAACAGTGTTTCGCTCAGGTCGTTACCGTTGATGATGGCCATGGATCGTTCCCCTTCTCCACAAGGCGGCCGGCGGCCGCCGCTTGGTTGTGTTTCACCCGGCCAAGATGCCGGATGATCGGGGGGCCATGTGTTACCGGGGTCACCCGACGATCGATCCGCATGAGTCCCGCCGCCGGATGTGCTCCAATCACCGGATCCCGATGCAGGAGTCGCGGCCATGCTGAAGCGGATCGAGGCCGGGGTGCTGGACGTCGCCTATCAGGAGACCGGCGACCCGTCGGGCTGGCCGGCGGTGCTGCTGCACGGCTTCCCCTACGACATCCACAGCTATGACGAGGTGGCACAGCACCTGGCCGCGCAGGGGGCCCGGGTGATCGTGCCCTGGTTGCGCGGCTACGGCCCGACCCGGTTCCTGTCGGCGGCGACGCCGCGGTCGGGCGAGCAGGCCGCGCTGGGCCACGACCTGCTGGCGCTGCTGGACGCGCTGCAGATCGAATCGGCGGTGCTGGGCGGCTATGACTGGGGCGGCCGGGCCGCCTGCATCGTCGCGGCGCTGTGGCCGGAGCGGGCGCGCGGCCTGGTCTCGGTCAACGGCTACAACATCCAGGACATCGCCAAGTCGGGCGAACCAGCCTCGCCCGAGGCCGAGTTCCGTTACTGGTACCAGTACTATTTCCATGGCGAGCGCGGCCGGCGGGGGCTGGAGCGCAACCGGCGCGAGCTGTGCCGCCTGCTGTGGCGGCTGTGGTCGCCGGAATGGCACTTCGACGACGCCACCTATGAGCGCAGCGCCGATTCCTTCGACAATCCCGATTTCGTCGAGGTCGTGATCCACTCCTACCGCCACCGCTACGCCCTGGTTGACGGCGATCCGGCGGTGGCGGAGGTCGAGCGCCGGCTGGCGGCGCAGCCGCCGATCACGGTGCCGGCGATCACGCTGGACGGCGACGCCGACGGGGTGATGGCGCCCGGCGGCACCGCCCATCACGCCAGCCGCTTCACCGGCCGGCACGAGCACCGGCTGGTGACGCCCGGCATCGGCCACAACCTGCCGCAGGAGGCGCCCGAAGCCTTCGCCGAAGCGGTGCTCACCGTAAAGGGCTGGGCCGGCGGCTAAGTGATTGACCGGACGATCGGTCAGCGTATCCCGTACTGCGCGTCGTGCAGCCGGCGGTAGAGGCCGCCGGCGGCGACCAGGTCGCGGTGGCGGCCCTGCTCGGCGATGCCGTTGGCATCGACCACGACGATCCGATCGGCGTCCTGGATGGTGGCCAGGCGATGGGCGATCACCAGGGTGGTGCGGCCCTGCGACAGCTCCGCCAGTGACTGCTGGATCGCCCGCTCCGTCTCCGTGTCCAGGGCCGAGGTCGCTTCGTCCAGAATCAGGATCGGCGGGTTCTTCAGGAACATCCGGGCGATCGCCAGGCGCTGCTTCTGCCCGCCCGACAGCTTGACGCCGCGCTCGCCGATCACCGTGTCCAGCCCGTCCGGCAGGCCGGCGACGACGCCCTCGAGCCGGGCCCGGCGCGCCGCCTCCATGATCTCGGCCTCGGTCGCGCCCAGCCGGCCATAGGCGATGTTCTCGCGGATGCTGCCGGCGAACAGGAACACATCCTGCTGCACCACGCCGATCTGCCGGCGCAGCGAGGTCATGGTCATGTCGCGGATGTCGAGGCCGTCGACCGTGATGCGGCCGCCCTGGACCTCGTAGAACCGCGGCAGCAGCGAGCAGATCGTGGTCTTGCCGGCGCCCGACGGGCCGACGAAGGCGATGGTCTCGCCGGCCTGGATGGCCAAGTCGATGCCGCGCAGCACCGGCGTGCCGTCGCTGTAGCCGAAGCTGACGCCCTCGTAACGGATGTCGCCCTTGAGAGCCGGCACCTCGATCGCGCCCGGCCGGTCGACGATGTCCGGCTCGGTGTCCAGCAGCTCGGTGTAGCGGCGGAAGCCGGCGATGCCCTTAGGATAGGTCTCGATCACCGAGTTGATCTTGTCGATCGGCCGGAAGAACACGTTGACCAGCAGCAGGAAGCCGACGAAGCCGCCCTCGCTGAGCCGGCCGGTCAGCACGAAATAGGCGCCGGCGATCATCACCACCATCTGGATCAGCCGCATGCTGAGATAGCTGAGCGAGGTGCTGGCCGCCATGATCCGGTAGGCGTCGAGCTTGGTGCGGCGGTAGTTCTGGTTGTCGTCGGCGAACAGCCGGCGCTCATGCTCCTCATTGGCGAAGGCCTGCACCACGCGGATGCCGCCGACATTCTCCTCGATCCGCACGTTGAAGTTGCCGACCCGGCCGTACAGCGCCTGCCAGTTGCGGGTCATGCGGCCGCCGTAGCGGCTGGTCAGCCAAGCGGTCAGCGGCACGATCGCCGCGGTGATCAACGCCAGCTCCACATTGACCGTCAGCATCAGCGCGAAGGCGCCGATGAAGGTCATCACCGCGATGAACAGGTCTTCCGGCCCGTGATGCGCGACCTCGCCGATCTCCTCCAGATCCTTGGTCAGCCGGCCGACCAGGTGGCCGGTCTTCTGGTTGTCGAAGTAGCTGAAGGACAGCTTCTGCAGATGGTCGAAGGCCTTCCGCCGCATCTCGGTCTCGATGTTGATGCCGAGCATGTGGCCCCAATAGGTGACCACCGCCATCAGGCCGGTGTTGGACACGTAGATGACCAGCAGGCCGGCCGCGGCGAGCAGGATCAGCGCCCAGTCGCCGCTCGGCATCAGGCTGTCGATGAAGACCTTGACCGCGATCGGGAAGCCGAGCTCGAGCAGGCCGGAGACGATGGCGCAGCAGAAATCGAGCAGGAACAGCCCGCGATGCGGCCGGTAATAGGCGAAGAAGCGTCTCAGCATCGGTGGTCTCGAGGTCAGCCGCCGGACTGCCACACCCGCACCGAGTCCAGCGGGTGCAGCAGCATCAGCACGTTCAGGGTCAGGTTGTCGCGGATCAGCCAGCCGGTGAACAGTTCGAAGAAGATGGCCAGGATTACGGTCAGCCACACCGGCGCCCGCGCCGCGAAGAAGAAGCCCAGCGTCATGAAGGCGATGTCGGAGACCGAGTTGATGACGCTGTCGCCGGTGTAGCCGAGCGCGATCGTCGCCTCGCGGTAGCGGTCGATGATCATCGGGCTGTTCTCGGCGATCTCCCAGGCGGCCTCGATGGCGATGGCGATCAGCGCCCGGGCGCCCAGCGGCAGCCGCCGCGCGACGAGCCAGGTCAGCCCGAAGAACAGGAAGCCGTGGATGATGTGCGACGGCGTGTACCAGTCGGCGATGTGCTGCGAGTTGTCCGAGCTGAGCACGTCGGAGGTCCACAGCTTGACCGTGCCGCAGGTGCAGATCGGCACACGGCCCATGGCCAGCAGGATGGCCGCCGTCGCTGCAATCAGGCCGAGGCCGAGCAGGACAAAGACACCCGGCGACAGCCGGCCCGGCCGTGCCGTCCTGAAAGATCTGTTCACCATGGGCGCAGTCCTAGCACGGCTGGAGGGCTGCGGAGCATTCGCAGACGTCGGGACGACGCAACGCTTTCGGCATGGCGGAAAAGCAACCTCGGCCGACCGTCTGTGGTGAGATGCGGCTTTCCATCGAGGAGGACAATTGTGGATTTGCTCGAACAGCAGCTGACCCTCCGCACCAGGGAGGAGTTTGCCGCCTTCGTCGATCGGCTTCGGGAAGATCTGCTGAACAGGCCCGGGGACTGGGAGAATCCGACCCTCGACCGCTTCCTGGATGCCATGGCGAGTTGGGTCGCCGCCAGCCACGGGTATTTCCGCAACATCGGCGAACCCTATCCGGAGGGCATCAATTGGAGCTTCTTCGCCGGCGTCCTGCTGGCGGCCAGGATCTACGAATAACCGCGGACTCCCGTCAGAGATACGGCGAGGCCAGCCACACCGTTCGGTTGCGCAGCCGGGTCAGGAACGGCCGGGCCCGCAATGTCGCCAACGTTTCCGGCCGGGCCGAGGCGATGCGCTGACGGATGGCGGCATCGACCTCGCCGGCCACGCCGCGGTCATAGATCTCGACATCCAGCTCGAAATTCAGCCGAAGGCTGCGCGAATCGAGGTTGGAGGAGCCGATCAGCGCCCAGGCACCGTCCACCGCCATCAGCTTGGAATGGTCGAACGGGCCGGGCGTCCGCCACACCCGGCAGCCGGGCCGCAACACCTGGTCGAGCTGCGCCGTCATGGCGGCGTCGACCAGCGCCAGGTTGTTCACGCTGGGGATGACGATGTCGACCTCGATCCCGCGCTGCGCAGCGATCGCCAGTGCGCTGGTCAGCGGCAGGTCGGGGAGGAAATAGGGCGAGCAGATGCGGATCGAGCGCTGCGCCACGGCGATCGCTCCCATCACCAGGCTGTGATTCGAGCCGAGAGTCACGTCCGGTCCGGACAGGACGGCGCGGGCCAGCACCGACGGCGCCGGCTGCGGCTGCGGCAGCGACTGCCAGGCCTTGCCATGCAGCCGCTCGCCCGTGGTGAAGCGCCAGTCCTGGGCAAAGGCGGCCAGCAGGCTCTGCACCATCGGCCCGTGGATCCGGGCATGACTGTCGCGGCCCGGCGGCCCGTCGGCGTAGGCGCTGGAGAACTGGGCCCGGATGTTCATGCCGCCGGTGAAGGCGGTCTCGCCGTCGATCACCAGCAGCTTGCGGTGGCAGCGCAGATTGGCATAGGGCAGCCGCAGGCCGATCAGCTTGCCGTTGAAGCGCGCCGTCCTGACGCCGCCCTCGCGCAGCAGGCCGACGATCTGGGGCCGTGAATAGCGCGCGCCGATGGCATCGATCAGCACCCGCACCGCCACCCCGCGCCGCCCAGCCTCGATCAACGCCCCGGCGATCTCCTGGCCGATCGCATCATTGTCGAAGATGTAGCTCTGCAGCGCGATCGATGACCGGGCGCCGCGGATCGCCTCCAGCATCGCCGGATAGGCCTCGTCGCCGCCCTGCAGCAGCCGCAGTGCATTGCCCGGCGTCACCGCGAAGGGCGAGACCTTGTCGCCGAGCCGCTGCAGCGAGGCGAATTGCGGCGCCGAGGCCGCCACCACATCGATCGCCGGGCTCGTCTCATGGTCGTCCATGCCGGCCCCGGACCGGCGCCGCCGGCGCGCGATCGCGGCGCGGCGCACCCGGTTGATGCCCAGCACCAGATAGATCAGGGCGCCGAGGATCGGGTTCAGCACGATCACGCCGACCCAGCCGGTGGCGGCGCGCACATCGTCCTTGGTCATGATCGCATGGATGGCGCCGGCGATGCCGAGCACGAGGCTGGCCGCCAGCACGATGTCGGACCAGTACGTCGTCCAGAATCCGTTCATGCCGTCCATGGGTCGATGTTCCGCCGTTCCATCCCCTGCCAGCAACACCGGCGGCCGGCAAGGCTCAGCGACGCTACAGGGGAAAGAGGGCGCCTTGACGCCGGCCGGCGCCGCCCTTAGTTTGGATCCATGGATCCAAACTCGATCGCCGATGCGCTGCGGCACGACATCGAAGCGCGCCTGCTGCCGCCGGACACGGCGCTGCGGCAGGAAAACCTGGCGCAGCGCTTCGGGGTCAGCCGCCAGCCGGTGCGGCAGGCACTGGACCGGCTGCTGGCGGAAGGGCTGGTGGTCCGCCGGTCCGACCGCAGCCTGGCCGTCGCCGGCCTGTCGGCCGGGGAGAGCCGGGAGTTGGCCGCACTGCGCATCATGATCGAGGGCGGGGCTCTGCGCCTGTCGCTGCCCCGGCTGGAGCCGCGCGACCTGCGCCGGGCCGTGCGGCTGGCCGAGGACCTGGCCGAGGAGGAGGATCCGGCGACGATCGAGGAGCTGGATGTCGCCTTCCACGCTGCCCTGTACGGCGCCTGCGGCAATGCCCGGATGCTGCGCCTGATCGATTCGCTTCGGCGGGAAGGACGACGCTCCTACACATTGCAGCCCCCGGGCTCCGCCTTCCGGGCCGCGATGGCGCAGCAGCACGAAGCGATTCTCGCCGCCTGCAAGGCCGGTGACGCCGCCGCCGCCGTCAGCGCCCTCGCCACCCATCTGCGGTCAGCGGCCGATCCGCAACCAGGAGAGACCTCATGAGCCAGTATCAGGCCACGGTGCTGTGGCAGCGCCCGCCGGACGTCGCCTTCACCGACGGCCGCTACAGCCGGGCGCATCTCTGGCGCTTCGACGGCGGCGTCGAGGTGCCGGCCTCGGCCTCGCCGCATGTCGTGCCGCCGCCCTTCTCGGCCCCCGAGGGGGTCGATCCGGAGGAGGCCTACATCGCGGCCCTGTCGAGCTGCCACATGCTGACCTTCCTTTCGATCGCGGCCAAGCGCCGCTTCGCCGTCGACGGCTACAGCGACGCGGTGGAGGGGATGATGGAGAAGAACGCCGATGGCCGGATCGCGGTCACCCGGGCGGTGCTGAACCCGCGCGTGACCTATGCCGGACCGGCGCCGGACCGGGCCACCGAGGAGGCGATGCATCACGCCGCCCATGAGCAATGTTTCCTGGCCAATTCAGTCAAAACCGAGATCGAGATTCGGTTGGACTGACGCCTCCGGACCGCTCCGCTCCGGCAGGAGATGCCGGAGCCCGGGCGCGGAGGTCCCGCAAAGGCCTCACGCCCTCATGCGGACAACGCATGGCATCTATGCAAGTTAGGCCGACAAAGGAAATCACCCAACCCTGAAGACGAAATTTTATTTTAATATATCGACCACTTTAGAGCTGCGATGGGCTTGGCATTCGCGGCCGATAGCGAAACAACTCAAGATCCGGAAATTTTTATCCAACTTTGGATGTCCTGGAAACCATCTCCGACATGATCGCTAATAAAATTTCTAACTCAAGGAATATTATGCCGCACCTCAGAAATTTCGTAATGGAAAATTTTATCGATATTTTCTACAACAAGGGAAGTCCTCAACGTTGTCATGATCCTTTAAGTTGTTTGTAGACGTTGATTTTGTGATCTTAGGTCGAGAGCGGCGCCATGTGCAGGCAGCGCTGGGACCGATACTGAAACGCGATAGCGGAGAATGAATATGGCTTTGTCACTGGAACTCCTGGGGCTGTTGGGCGTCAACCTCGAAGACAGCAACGACGACGTCCTCGTCGGCGGCAACATTATCGACGTCCTTAGCGGCGGCGACGGCGACGACGTCATCGAAGGCAAGGGTGGCGCCGACGTCATCAGCGGCGGCGACGGCATCGACACCCTGAGCTACGAGACCTCGCCCGCTGCGGTGAATGTGAGCCTCGTCCCCGGCCTGCTCGGGCTGATCAGCCTGAACAGCGGCGGCGACGCCACCGGCGACCTGGTCAGCCTCGGCTTCGAGAACGTCGTCGGCTCGGCCTTCGCCGACACCCTCACCGGCGACAACACCTCGAACACCCTGGTCGGCCTGGCGGGCGATGACACCCTCAACGGCGGCGCCGGGAACGACGTGCTCGTCGGCGGCTCCGGAAACGACCGGATGGACGGCGGCACCGGCGTCGACACCGCGAACTATGTCGATGCGAGCACGGCAATCATCGCCGACCTGACCGCGGGCACGGGCACCAACCCGGCCGGCACGGAACACGACACCCTGATCGGCATCGAGAACCTCACCGGTTCGCGCTTCGCCGACATCCTGACCGGTGACGCCGGCGACAACGCGCTCATCGGCGGCGCAGGCGACGACATCATCACCGGCGGCGCCGGGAAGGACGCGATCGACGGCAGCACCGGCCTCGACCGTGCCAGCTACGCGGCTTCCAACGCGGCCGTGACCATCAGCCTGACCACCGGCATCGCCAGCGGCGGCCATGCCCAGGGCGATGTCCTGACCCATATCGAGAGCCTGACCGGCAGCGCCTTCGACGACAAGCTGAGCGGCAACGACGGCACCAACGTCCTGAGCGGCGGCGCGGGCAGCGACACCATCTTTGCCGGCGCCGGCGACGACTATCTCTATGGCGGCACCGGGGCCGACCTGGTCGACGGCGGCAACGGCATCGACACCATCCACTATGTGAGCTCCTTGGCGGCGGTGACGGTCAATCTGACCACCAACGTCAACACCGGCGGCGAGGCCGCGGGTGACGCGTTGTCCAATATCGAGAACGTGGTCGGCTCGGCCTTCGCCGACAACCTCACCGGCGATGCCCGCGGCAACAACCTCTCCGGCGTGGCCGGCAACGATGTCCTCAGCGGCGCCAGCGGCGACGACACCCTCTACGGCGGTGCCGGGGCGGACGTGCTGAACGGCGGCACCGGCCTCGACGCGTCCAGCTACGAGTTCTCGGCGGCCGCGGTGACCGTCGACCTGACCACCGCGACGGCCACCGGCGGCGACGCCACGGGCGACACGTTCACCAGCATCGAGGGCCTGATCGGCTCGCGCTTCGCCGATACCCTGACCGGCAATGCCCTCACCAATGATCTGCGTGGCGGCGACGGCAACGACGTGCTCAGCGGCCTCGCCGGCGACGACACCATCACCGGCGGTGCTGGTGCCGACACGATCAATGGCGGTGCCGGGATGGACAGCGCCTACTACACCAGGAGCAATGCCGCGGTGAACGTGAACCTGGGGACCGGCTTTGCCGCCGGCGGCCATGCCCAGGGCGACCTGCTGATCGACATCGAGAGCGCCGGCGGCTCGGAGTTCAACGATACGCTGATCGGCTCTTCCGTGAAGAACGTCCTGTCCGGCGAGTTGGGGAACGACACCCTCCGTGGCGGCGGCGGTGCCGACGAGCTGATCGGCGGCGCGGGGGCGGACAAGTTCGTCTTTACCGCGACCTCCGACAGCCCGTTCCAGGCTGGTGACCTGATCCGTGATTTCAGCCATGCTCAGGGCGATCTCATCGACCTGTCGGGGATCGACGCCAACACCGGCGCCGCCGGCGACCAAGCCTTCAGCTTCATCGGCAACAGCCTGTACAGCGGCACCGCGGGTGAGCTCCGCTTCGCCAACACCGCGCCCGGTGTCGTCACCATCGCCGGCGACGTGAACGGCGACGGCACCTCCGACTTCCACATCAATCTCTACGGCTCCAGCGTGACGGCCAGCGACTTCGTGCTGTAAGCGAACGCATTTCGAGCTAGGGGCCGCCCTTCGGGGCGGCCCTTTTTTATGCCGTCGCCTCGGCTGCCCGGCATCGCGCCTCCTCGGTGGCGCGGCGGAAGCGGGCCAGGCGCCGCTCGGCCCGCACCATCCGCTCCGGCCGCGGCTGGTGGATCGCACCGACGGTGTCTGGCGGCGTCGGCCAGCCCAGCGCCGCCGCGGCGATGCGGTAGCCGCCCATCGCCGTGGTCGCGGTCGGCAGGTCGGCGCATTCCACCACCCGCCCGGTCGCGTCGGCGATCAGCTGCGGCCAGATTCGGCTGGCGCCGCCGCCGCCGGTCAGCCGGATCGGCCCCGGCAGCGCCGCCATGGCATCAAGATTGTTGCGCAGCGCCAGCGCCACCCCCTCCAGCACCGCATAGTGCAGGGCGCCGCGGCCCTGGGCGATGTCGAGGTCGAGCAGGGCACCGCGCAGCGCCAGGTCGACGAAGGGCGACCGCTCGCCCTTCAGATAGGGCAGGAACAGCGTCTCCGGCGGCGCCGCATCGGCCGCTTCCGCCTCGGCATCGAGCACCGTGAGCTCGGCGCCGGCGATCCGGCCGAACCAGCCGGCGGCATCGCCGGCGGTCAGCAGCGGCGCGATCTCGATCGCCCAACCGGCGCGTGGATGCGCCATGGTGGTGAAGGGCCGCGGCAGCGCCGCGGGGTCGAGCGGCCGGCTGCGCGCCACCCAGCCGCTGGTGCCGAGATAGACATGGAGCTGGCCGTCGGCCGCCGCGCCGAAGGTCGAGGCTGCGGCGTCGCCGCAGCCATTCACCACCGGACAATCCATCGGCAATCCAAGCGCCAGCGCCGCCGTCGGCCGCAGCGTCCCGATCACCGCGTCGGCCGGCAGGATCGGCGGCAGCAAAGCGGGGTCGAGGCCGACCGCCTCGACCAGCGGCGCCGACCAGACGCGCCGGGCGATGTCCATCAACCCGACGGTTGTGCCGGCCGCCGGGTCGGTGGCGATCCGGCCGGTCAGCCGCAGCGCCAGGTAATCCTTGGCCCCCGGCAGGATGGTCGCGACCCGCCGCGCCGCCCCGGGCTCGGCCTGCTGCAGCCAGCGGAACTTGGCGATCGTGTTCAGCGGCCCGGGGGCGTTGCCCAGCACCGCCGGGGCGCCCGCCGCCAGCAGCCGGTCGCGGATCGCCGGAAACGTCGCGCCGCTGCGGCCGTCGCTGTACAGCAGGGCTGGCCGCACCGGGCACCCGTCGGCGTCGAGCGGCACCAGATTCTCCATGGTGCCGACCAGCGCGATCGCCCGCACCGAGTCGCGCATCGCCGCCGGCAACGCGGCGCAGGCGGTGACGGCGGCGGCCCACCAATCCTCCGGGTCCTGCTCCTGCCCGCCCCCGGGGATCGACCTTGTCGGATGGCGCGCCTCGACCTGCCGGGCCGGGCGCCCATCCTCACCGAAGGCCACCAGCTTCAGCGCCGTGCTGCCGAGGTCGAAGACCAGGAGGATGCTCATCGCGCTGCCGCCATGCCGAAGCGGCGCAACATCACCGCGGCGATGATGATCGCGCCGGTCACCATCTTCTGGAAGAACGGATCGACATTGAGGATGGTCAGCCCGTTCGCCAGCACCGCAATGATGGCGACGCCGACCGCGGTGCCGGTCACGTTCGGCCGGCCCCCGCGGAACGCGGTCATGCCGAGGAAAACGGCGGCATAGGCGGGCAGCAGCAGGCTTTCGCCCATGGTGTGCTGGACGCTGCCCAGCCGCGCCGCCAGCAGCACCCCGGCCATGCCGGACAGGGCGGCAGAAATCGCGAAGACGGCGACCACCGACCGGCCGATCGGCACCCCGGACAGGCGCGCCGCCTCGCGGTTGCTGCCGATCGCGATCAGCCGCCGGCCGAACACGGTCAGGGCCAGGGTGCCGCCGGCCGCGAGCAGCACCGCCAGCATCCACAGCGTCAGCACCGGCACCGGGCCGGTCGCGGCCCGGGCCAGCGCAGTGAAGCCCGGCGGGATGCCCTGGAACAGGCTGGCGCCGCCGGACAGCCAGTAGGCGGCGCCCGAGGCGATGGTGCCGAGCGCCAGCGTGGCGATGAAGGACGGCGCCCGGAGGCCGTACACCACCAGCCCGTTGAGCGCGCCGACCAGGCCGCAGGCCAGGAGCGTCAGCAGGATCGCCGCGCCCGGCCCGATACCGGCGGCCAGCAGCTTGACCACGAGCACGCCAGCCAGCGAGGCGACGAAGCCGACCGACAGATCGAATTCGCCGATCACCATGACGAAGGTCGCGGCGGCGGCGGCGATCGCCAGGATCGCCATCTGCTGGGTGACGTTGAGCAGGTTGGCGGCGGTGGCGAAGGCGTCCGGCCGCGCCAGAGCGAAGCCGAGCACGATCGCGGCCAGCGCCGCCGGCGTGCCGAAGCGCTCGACCAGCCGCGCCTCAGCCGCCACGGCGTACACTCCGGAGGCTCACGGGCAGGTCACGCCCAGGGTCTCGCGCGTGATCAGCGTGCCGGGGGCATAGAGCTCGGCCGCATCCGGCTTGCCGCCGGCGAAGACCTTGGCCATCTGCCCGGCGGTGATCGTCGCCATCTCGGCGAAGTTCTGCCGCACCGTGGCGATGAAGGGCGTGCATTGCCGGATCAGCTCCACCGCCTGCGGGTTGCCGTCGATGCCGGCGATGACGACGTCGCTGCGCCCGGCCGCCTGCAGCGCCAGCAGGGCGCCGATGCCGGGTTCGTCCCAGGCCGCCCAGACGGCGCCGATCGCGCCCGGCGCCGGGTTGGCGGCCAGCATCGCCTCCATCGCGTTGCGGCTGTCGTCGATCTGGCCCGGCACCTGGACATAGTGGTCGGCCACCTGGCGGATGCCCGGCGCCGCCTGCAGCGCCTCGTCCAGCGCGATCTCGCGCTGGTGCACGCCGGGATGGGCCGAATGGAAGAAGCGGACGATCGTGCCCTTGCCGCCCAGCCGGCCGAACAGGTGGTCGGTCATGGTCTTGCCGAGGGCGTGGTTGTCCGAGGTCACGTTCAGCGTCACGCCCGGCCCGGTCGCCCCGTCGATGGCGAAGACCGGGATGCCGGCGGCCGCGGCCTTGCCGACCTGGTCCTGGATCTGCGCCGGGTTGATCGAGACCAGCACGATGGCGCCGGTGCGGGCATTGACCACATCCTCGACCCGGCTGGCCAGGGCGCCGAAATCACCGGCGGTGTCGACCACCGAGACGGTCCAGCCGTGCCTCTCGGCATCGGCCTTGAAGGTCTCGACCATCTCGCCGGTGGCGACGGCGGAGAGATAGGGCGTCAGCACCGACACCGTCTGGGCCGCGGCAGGACCGGCCGCTGCCGTCATGACCGCCAGGGCGAGCGCCCCCATCCATCCCCGCATCGTCCGCCCCTCCTGGTTTCCGCCTGTCTAGCCCCTCCGCCCGGGGCTGACAACGATGCGCCTCCCGCTTGCCCGCGGCCACCCCAGCCCGCACTGTGGGCACCAAGTGAGTCGGAGCAGAGAAAACCATGGCCTTCCACGACGCGCCGCGGGCGACGCCGACCGTGCAGCAGGATGACGACACCGTCCGGATCACGCGCTGGGACTTCGAGCCCGGCGCCGCGACCGGCTGGCACCAGCACGGCTTCCCCTATTTCGTCATCATGCTGCGCGCCGGCACGCTGCGCATCCACAATGGCGAGAGCGAGACCGCAGTGCCGCTGGCCGAGGGCCAGGCCTATATGCGCCCCGCCGGCATCCGCCACGACGTGATGAACGGCTCGCCGCATCCGATCGCCTTCGTCGAGATCGAGATCAAGCGGCCGGGCGCGCTCGATGGCTGGACGGTCTGAGAGGGGCCCCCGCGTAGCCTTCCGGCTGGAGGCCTCGGGCGCGATTGGCGGCGGCCATGCGATGCGATGCCTGACCCTGGCCCGGGCCCTGGCCGATCGCGGCGCGGAGTGCCTGTTCCTGGTGAACGGCGAGGCTGCGTCCGTGCTGCCGGCCCTGGTGGGCATTGCCTGCCGCGTGGTCGAGCCAAGCCCCGAGGCGGCCGTGGCGGCGATCCGCGCGGCCTGGCCAAGCGGGGCCGACGCGGCGGTCTGCGACCTTTACCGCTGGACGGCGCCGGAGGAGCGAGCCTTTGCCGCCGCCGCGCGCCGCGTGCTGGTGATCGACGACCTGGCCGCGGCGCCGCACCATTGCGACCTGCTGCTGAACCAGAATTTCGGCACTGAGCCGGCCGGCTATGACGGGCTGCTGCCGCCCGGCTGCCGGCGGCTGATCGGCCTTGACCACGCCCTGCTGCGCCCGGCTTTTCCCGCGCTGCGGCCGGCGGCGCTGGAGCGACGCCGGGATGCAGGGCCGCCGCAGACGATCCTGGTCTCGCTCGGCCTGACCGATGTCGGCGGCATCACCGGCCGGGTCTGCGCCGCCCTGGCGCGCATCCCGGATTTCGCCCGCGCCGAGGTGGTGCTGGGTCCGGTCGCGTCCAGCATCGACCGGGTGCGGTCGATCGCCGGCGCCGATCCGCGCTTCCGCTGCCATGTCGGGCTCGAGGACATGGCGCGGGCGATGCTTGAGGCCGACGCGGCGATCGGGGCGATGGGCAGCAGCTCGTGGGAGCGCTGCTGCCTCGGCCTGCCGACGCTGGCCGTCACCCTGGCCGACAACCAGCGGCCGACGGCGCAGGCCCTGGCCGCCTCCGGATGCGTCGCGCTCGCCGGCGATGCAGCGGCGCTGGACGACGCCGAACTGCGGGCCGCGATCGCTGCCTTCCTCGACGACACGGACGAACTGCGCCGCCTGTCCCGAGCCTCCGCCGCACTGTGCGACGGGCTGGGCGCCGGACGGGTGGCGGCCGTGCTGCTGGAGGGGCTGGTCTGACAGCCCCTCCGAAAACGAGCGCTATTTCTCGTCGTAGCGGAAGCCGAGGCGCAGCACGACCTGGTAATGCGCCACCTTGCCGTCCTTGAGTTGGCCTCGGATCTCCTTCACCTCGAACCAGTCCAGGTTGCGCAGGGTCTTCGACGCAGTGGCGACGGCGCCCTGGATCGCATCCTCGAGGCCCGTCTCGGACGAGCCGGCGAGCTCGGTGATGGCGTAGGTATGGCCCATGGTCGATCTCCTCCTTCAGTCCGGGCGGACGGGACTGCCGCCGGTTCACCGTGGAAGTGTGAGCGCATCGGCGACCACCACCAAATCCTTCAGGAAGGCGGCATAGGCCAGCCGTCGCGCCTCGGGGTCCGGCACCCGCAGCAGCGATGACGGATGCACCGTGACGAGGCCCGGCAGCTCCGGCGCCAGGTCGAACAGCCGGCCGCGGGTCTTGCCGATCGCCAGGGGCCGCCCCGTCAGGGCCCGCGCCGCGGTGGCGCCGAGGGCCACGGTCAGGCGCGGCCGGATCAGGGCCAGCTCGCGGTCGAGCCACCATTTGCAGCGGTCGATCTCGAAGGCGTTCGGGCGCTTGTGCAGGCGGCGCTTGCCGCGCGGCGCGAATTTGAAGTGCTTGACCGCATTGGTGATGTAGGCGCGGTCGCGCGGGATGCCGGCCTCGTCCAGGGCCTTGTCGAACATCCGCCCGGCCGGGCCGACGAAGGGCCGGCCCTGTTGGTCCTCCTGGTCTCCCGGCTGCTCGCCGACGAAGACCACCAGCGCCTCCGCCGGGCCTTCGCCGAACACTGTCTGCGTCGCCGCCTTGTACAGCGGGCAGCGAGTGCAGCCGCGTGCCTCCGCTGCCACCGACTCCAAGGATTCCATGCCTGGGGAACGGCCGCGGCTGAGCGCCGGTTCCGGGCGCTCAGCCGGTGTCCGACGGAAAGCGCGGCAGCGACCAGCCGAGGCCGAGCGCCAGCGCCCGCAGGCCGAAGGCGGCCGCCGCGCCGACACAGGCCGCCAGCAGCGCGTCGCCGGAGATCGCCCGCACAACCACATAGACCGTGGCGCCCAGCACCGCGGCGGTGACGTAGATCTCGCCGCTGACGATCAGCGTGACCTGGCCGATGATGACGTCGCGGATGATGCCGCCGAAGGTCGCGGTCATGGCGCCGAGCACGATCGCCGAGACCGCCGGCGCCCCGGCATCCATCGCCCGTTCGGCCCCGGTGACCGCGAACAGCGCCATGCCGACCGCATCGGCCCAGACGATCACCCGCCGCCGCCTGCCGTCGCCGGCCCGGACCGGAAAGGTCGGATGGCCGAAGAACGCAGTCAGGGCCACGACGACGCAGATCACCAGGTCGACTGGATCGGCGATCCAGAACACCGGCCCGATGCCGAGCAGCAGGTCGCGCAGGGTGCCGCCGCCGATTCCGGTGGCGGTGGCCAGGATGATGAAGCCGACCGGATCGGCCTGGCGGCGCGCCGCGACCAGCGCACCGGTCAGCGCGAAGACGGCCACGCCGACCCAGTCCAGCCAGAGCCCGATCTGCCCCTGCATTCCCACCCCCTGCGATCCCGGCCCGGCCGCCCCTGCCCACGGATACATCGTCGAACGCTTCCTCGGCGGGTTCAAGGCGTCGATCGACGGTCTGCGAGGAGATCCGGCGGTCCCTCGGCCCGGCAGCGCCGGACATCGGACAGACTTGGCCGACCATCCATAAATTCTCATCCGAGCCGCTCCGTACCTGCGCAGAACTCGTCCGCTTCAGGCAATTCATGGCGCATCGATGATGAAGGTCCCTGCATGATCCGGCCCCTGCGGCCGGACCATCGGAGCGCGAGCGGCGGCCCCGAGCACCGGGACCGGATGCCGAGACCATCGCATCATCTTCTTGCCATGACGGCGAAACCCGCTCCATCATGGGCCGTCACTCCGGTTCGGATGGCCGGCCGACCGCATCCGCGGTCATGGATCGTTGCCTTCGCGGGGACCGACTGACGCGTCGCGCGCTGTGGCGCGGCGCCATCTATCGTGGGAGGCAAGCGATGCCGATCGGCACCGTGAAGTGGTTCAACAGCACCAAGGGTTTCGGGTTCATCCAGCCGGAAGGCGGCGGGCCGGACGTGTTCGTCCATATCTCCGCCGTCGAGCGCGCCGGGCTGCGCGGCCTGAACGAGGGTCAGCGGGTCTCTTATGAAGAGCAGATGGACCCGCGCCGCAACAAGTCGTCGGCCGAGAACCTGAAGGCCCTCTGACCTTCGATCAACCGTCAGCGGGGTCTGGCGCCCGCCCGCCCAGGGCGCGCGTCAGATCCCGCGCGGTGTCGCGCAGCAGTGGCCCCAGCGCCGCCGCCCGCTCCGCGGTCAGCCGGGTGGCGAGACCGGAGACCGAGATCGCGCACAGCGCCTCGCCCTGCGCGTCGTGCACCACGGCGGCGACGCAGCGCAACCCGGTGACGAACTCCTCGTCATCGACCGCATATCCGTGCGTCCGCACCCGGACGAGTTCCGCCGCCAGGGCGGCGGTGCCCGTCAGCGACCGCGGCGTCAGGCGCGGCAGGCCATGCCGGGCGACCAGCGCCGCCACATCGGCCTCGGAATAGGTCGACAGGATCGCCTTGCCCATGCCGGAGGACACCATCGGCGCCCGGCCGCCGACCCGGGTGATAGCGCGCATGATCTCGCGGCTTTCGACCTGGGTCAGGCACACCATCTCGCCATCGTCGGCGACGCCGAGATTGGCGGTCTCCCGCGTCTGGTCGCGCAGCCGGCGCAGGAACGGCAGGGCCGGGGCGACGAAGTTGCGCTGGCGGACGAAGGCCGCACCGACGGCGAAGGCCTGCCGGCCCATGTGCCACATCCCATCCGACGGGTCGAACTGCACGAAGCGCCGCTGCTCCAGCGTGGTCAGCAGGCGGTGCACGGTTGAGGGCGACAGGCCGGTGCGAAGCGCCAGGTCGGTCAGTCGCGTGCCTTCCTCGTCCTCGCCCAGGGCCTCGAGCAGCGACAGCGCCCGCTCCACCGACTGCACGCTGCCCGACCTTGGACCCGACCCGGGGGCGCCTTCCGCCTTGGCCGGCGCCGCTCGCCTCTCTCTCATGCTTCCATCCGACCTGAGGCGGGACGTTGCCGCACCGATGGCTGTAGACTGCTACATAGCACCTGCGCGGCGGTTTCCGCATCGCGGGAAACTTCGCGCGGCACGCTGGACCGGCCGCCGCCGTTGCACTAGCCGGATCAGCATGGCCCTCCAACCACGGCGCTGCACATGACCTCCTACGTTCCCCGGCACACCTTGAAGGTGGCCTCGTCCCTGGCGGATCTGGTCGAGCGGGAGATCGCCCCCGGCACCGGCGTCGACCCTGACGCCGTCTGGCGCCATTTCGCCGCGATCGTGGCCGATCTGGCTCCGGTCAACCGGGCGCTGCTGGCGGAGCGCGACCGGCTGCAGCAGCAGATCGATGCCTGGCATCAGGACCGGCGGGGCCGGAGCTTCGACCCGGCCGAATACCGCGCCTTCCTGGCCGGCATCGGCTATCTGCGCGAGGAGGGGCCGGACTTCACCATCGACACCGCGAATGTCGACCCGGAGATCGCGACCATCGCCGGGCCGCAGCTGGTGGTGCCGGTGATGAACGGCCGCTTCGCCCTGAACGCGGCCAACGCCCGCTGGGGCAGCCTGTACGACGCGCTCTACGGCACCGACGCCATCCCGCAGACCGGCGACCTGGCGCCCGGCGCCGGCTTCAACCGCCGGCGCGGCCAGGCGGTGATCGCCGAGGCCGCGCGGCTCCTGGACACCGCGATCCCGCTCGCCGCCGGCAGCCATGGACAGGTCGCGGAATATCGCCTGGCAGGTCCGACGCTGGAGATCGTGCTCGCCGACGGCTCGACCACCGCCCTCGCCCATCCGGAGCAGTTCGTCGGCTACGCCGGCGAGGACGGGACGCGCCGACTGCTGTTCCGCAACCACAACCTGCATGTCGAGCTGCAGATCGACCGGTCGCACCCGATCGGCGCCGACAACCCGTCGGGGGTGAAGGACGTGGTGCTGGAGGCGGCGATCACCACCATCCAGGACTGCGAGGATTCGGTCGCAGCGGTGGACGCCGAGGACAAGGTCGCGGTCTACCGCAACTGGCTGGGGCTGATGAAAGGCGACCTGGCCGAGACCTTCGTCAAGGCCGGCAAGACCCTGACCCGCCGGCTGGCCGACGACCGGTCCTACACCACCGTCGGCGGCGGCACGCTGACCCTGCCCGGCCGGAGTCTCATGCTGGTCCGCAATGTCGGCCATCTGATGACCACCGACGCGGTGCTGGACCCGGACGGCAACGAGGTGCCGGAAGGCTTCCTCGACGCCCTGGTCACCGCGTTCTGCGCCATCCACGACCTGCAGAAGGCCGACGGGCCGCGCAACAGCCGGACCGGCAGCGTCTACATCGTCAAGCCGAAGATGCACGGGCCGGACGAGGCGGCGCTGACCGATACGCTGTTCGGCCGGGTCGAGGATGCGCTGGGCCTGCCGCGTTACACGCTGAAGGTCGGCGTGATGGACGAGGAGCGGCGGACCACCGTCAACCTCAAGGAGTGCATGCGCGCGGTGCGGCACCGCCTGGTCTTCATCAACACCGGCTTCCTGGACCGCACCGGCGACGAGATCCACACCAGCATGCTGGCCGGGCCGGTGCTGCCGAAGGGCGACATCAAGGACGCCGTCTGGCTGTCCGCCTATGAGGACAACAATGTTGACCAGGGCCTGGCCGCCGGGTTGAAGGGCCGGGCGCAGATCGGCAAGGGCATGTGGGCCAAGCCCGACGCCATGGCCGAGATGCTTCAGGCCAAGATCGGCCATCCCCGCGCCGGGGCCAGCACCGCCTGGGTGCCGTCGCCGACCGCCGCAGTGCTGCACGCGTCGCATTACCACGCGGTCGACGTGGCGGCGCGGCAGGAGGAGCTGAAATCCCGTCCGGAGGCGAAGCTGGAGTCGATCCTGACCCCGCCGCTGCTGGGCGGCCGCAACCTGGCGGCGGAGCAGGTGCAGCGCGAGCTGGACAACAACGCCCAGGGCATCCTCGGCTATGTCGTGCGCTGGATCGACCAGGGCATCGGCTGCTCCAAGGTGCCGGACATCAACGATGTCGGGCTGATGGAGGACCGCGCCACCCTGCGCATCTCGTCCCAGCACATCGCCAACTGGCTGAAGCACGGGCTGGTCACGGAGGCGCAGGTGCGGGAGACGATGCGGCGCATGGCGGCGGTTGTCGACGGCCAGAATGCCGGCGACCCGCTGTACCGGCCGATGGCGCCGGATTTCGACCGCAGCATCGCCTTCCAGGCGGCGCTGGACCTGGTGCTGCTGGGCCTGGACCAGCCCAACGGCTACACCGAGCCGATCCTGCATCGCCGCCGCCGCGAGGCGAAGGCGGCAGGGTGAATGGCGAGGGCGGCAGGAAAGCCCGTCCCTGTTCGCTTTAGCCATTCCGACCGCTTGATTTTGGAGGAGACGCGGCATGGACCGATTCACCGGCGGCTGCCTGTGCGGCAACGTCCGAATCGTGGCGTCGGGACGCCCATATCGGGTCGGCCTTTGCCACTGTCTCGACTGCCGCAAGCATCACGGGGCCCTGTTTCACGCGTCCGCGATCTTCCCTCAGGATGCGGTGACGATCGATGGCGAGACACGCGACTATGCCGGGCGGTTTTTCTGCCCCCGCTGCGGCTCGTCCGTTTTCGGGCGCAGCGCGGACGAAATCGAAGTGAACCTGGGATCCCTGGATGCCCCCGACCAGCTGATGCCGACCTACGAAAGCTGGATCGTCCGTCGCGAATCCTGGTTGCCGCCGTTTCCGCTCACCAGACGATACGATCGCGATCGTGACCACACGGGCCGCTTCGAGGAGTAGGCCGCACAAACGGTACGAAGGCGCGTCACTCCGGCAGACCGGCCTTGCGGTAGCCATCGACGAAATGCTCGAGCGTCCCGGCGTCGCGGAACGGCTCCGTCGCGGCCCAGTGGCGGGTCGTGAACTGCGGGTTGCCGACGAGAAACAGCTCGACCTCCGCCCGCGCCTCGTCGAGCCGGCCCAGCTGGGCAAGGCTTGCCGCCAGGAAGCGGCGTGAACTGGTGCGATACGTCTCGTCCCGGCGCAGGGTCTCGACCGCGGCTTCGTAGTCGCCGGCGGCATATTGCGCCTGGCCGAGCGTCAGATAGTACCAGCTGGCCGGAAACGGGTTCAGCCGGAACGCCTTGCGGATGTGCTCGAGCCCCTCCTCGACCCGCCCGGCCAGGACCGCGATGTCGGATAATGCCGCCCAGGCATCGGCCTCGTTCGGGTCGAGCTCGATCGCCTTGGCGAATTCCGCATCCGCCTCGGCGAAGCAGCGCGCATAGGCCAGCAGGTAAGCCAGGACCCAGCGGCAGCCGGCATCGTTGGGGTCGATCGCCACGGCCTTGCGCGCCAGGTCCAAGGCAACGCTGCGGGACGCTTCGGTTGGTCCGCCGGAATGCACCCATCCCATCCAGTGGTTCATGGCGAGCCAGCGATAGGGCTCGGCGTATTCCGGATCGAGCGAGACCGCGCGCGTCAGCATCAGATGCGCTTCCCGCGCCGATTGCGGCGAATCATCCATCAGCTTGCGCGCCCGCACGCAGAGATCGTAGGCCTCGAGGCTTCTCGGCCGGTTGCGCGGCGGCGTTGCACCCAGCCGGCCGAGCAACGCCTCCACGATCTTGCCGGTGACCTCGTCCTGGACGGCAAAGATATCGTCCAGGCTGCGGTCGAAGCGTTCCGCCCACAGATGATCGCCACTCACCGCGTCGACCAGCTGTGCGTTGATGCGCACGCGCCCCGCGGCGCGCCTTGCGCTGCCCTCCAGCAGGTAGCGCACGCCAAGATCCTGTGCGATGCCGCGCACGTCCATCGCCTTTCCCTTATAAGCAAAGGCCGAGTTGCGGGCGATGACGAACAGGCCCGGGATCCTGGACAGGTCGGTGATCAGGTCCTCGGTCAACCCGTCGGCGAAGGAGTCCTGCTCGGGATCGTTGCCGACATTGACGAAGGGCAGCACGGCGATCGACGGTTTGCCCGGCAGCGGCAGGGGTTTTCGCCTCGCATCCCCGAGCTGTTCGACGGCCCCCGTGAAGCGGTAGCCGACACGCGGAACCGTGGCGATCCATTCACCGCCGCCGGAGGCCGGACCCAGCAGCTTCCGCAGCTGCGCGATCTGGACGGTGAGGTTGCCTTCCTCGACAGCCGTGCCCGGCCACGCCGCATCCATCAACTCGGCCTTGCCCAGGATTTCGCCGGACCGTCCGACCAGCGCCGCAAGCAGCATCAGCCCGCGGGTGCCAACGGCAACGGGAGCATCGTTCCGAAGGAGCGTTCCCGCGCCTGAATCCAGCACGAACGGACCGAAGGCAAAGCGCGATCCCTGCATAGGCGCATCCATAGCCCATTTGGAAGTTTTAGGAACTATTTGGGCGAGCTTAAGTACGGCGCCGTTCGCATTCTGCAGACTTCATCCTCTTTCAGGTCGAGGGCCCCGGACCTTCAACCCATAGAGGATGTCATGAACGATACTCCCACGCTTTGGTCGGCCCCGCATCAGGCAGCGTGGCCGGGAACGCTCGAGGGACCGGCGGAAATGTCGCGTCGGCATCGCGGCCTGGCGGCCCTGCGGAGCCTGATCGCGACCTGGCGCGAGCGGATCCGCGTTCGCCGGGCCTTTCGGCAGATGTCGAAGGCAAATCCCCATTTGATCGACGACATCGGTCTGACGCGGCAGCAGGTCGAGGCAGAAATCGCCAAGCCCTTCTGGCAGGAACAAGACGAATGCCGCGAAGACGCCGGATAGCTGCCGACTCTGGTTCGCACGCCCGGCATCGGCGGCCATGGTATAATTCATAAAACCATTTGACGAATTCCCCGGCCGGGATCACGCTTCCGGTCGGGAGGCTGCATGGCAACGCGGCTCAAAGGCACGAACCAGGATCTCGGACGGCCGTACAACCGGCGCATCGTGCTGGAGGCGGTGCGCCTGCACGGGCCGATCTCGCGCGCCGAGATTGCGCGGCTGGTGGCGCTGAGCCCCCAGACCATCGGCAACATCATCCGCGAGTTCGAGGAGATGGGCCTGCTGACCGCCCGGCGCGAGACGCCGAAGCGGCCGGGCCAGCCGGCGATCGAGCTGGCGATCGACCCGGATGGCGGCTTCGCCGTCGGGCTGCAGCTGATGCATGACCGCCTGCGCGGCCTGCTGCTGGACCTGACCGGCGCCGTGCGCGACCAGACCCAGACGGCCTTGTCCGCCGCCACCCCCGACACGGCGCTGCCGGCGATGGCGGCGATGGTGGCGCGGCTGCGTAAAGCGGCGCCGGGCCGGGTGCTGGGCGTCGGCCTGGCCATGCCCGGGCCGTTCGACGTCGAGGCGATGAGCTTCGTCGGCCCCACCACCCTGGCCGGTTGGGCCGGCGTGGCGGTGGAGGATCGGCTGCAGGCACTGACCGGCCTGCCTGCCTTCGTCGGCGGCGACGCCCCGGCCGCGGCGCTGAGCGAGGCGATGTTCGGGCTGGGCCGCAGCCTGCGCGACGTCTTCTACATCCATTTCGGCTTCGGCCTGGGCGGCGGCCTCGTCGTCGACGGCCAGGTGCATCAGGGTGCCTGGGGCAATGCCGGCGAGTTCGGCCATATGCCGATCGTGCCGGGCGGCCGCGCCTGCAGCTGCGGCAACGAGGGCTGCCTCGAGACCTATGTCTCGGTGCATGCCCTGCGCACTGCGCTGGCCGAGGCCGGGGTGGCGCTGGACCCGGCCGATCCGGCGGCCGCGGACCACCCCGCCGTCGACGCCTGGATCGGGGCGGCGGTGCCGCCGCTGCGGCGCGCCGTCTGCGCCATCGAGAACCTGCTGGACCCCGCCTGCGTCGTGCTGGGCGGGGAGATGCCGGAGCCGATCCTGCACCGGCTCGTCGCACGGCTGGAGCCGCTGCTGCCCTCGGTCAGCCGACGCACGGACCGCAGCCATCCGCGCCTCGCCTTGTCCGCGATCGGCGCCGACAACGCGCTGGTCGGGGCGGCGGTGCTGGCCATCTCGGGCCTGCTGTCGCCGCGCTCCGGCCTGCTCTTCGCCGAGGCCGAGCCGGCCCCGCCGCCCACGCACGGCAAGTCCGCCATCGCCACGGAGACAAGGGCATGACCGACACCGCCCAAACCGCGACTTCAGGCCGCGAGCTGCTGCGGCTGGAGCACATCCAGATGCGCTTCGGCGCGATCACCGCCCTGACCGATGCCAGCTTCAGCGTCCACGCCGGCGAGGTGCTGGCCCTGCTGGGCGACAACGGTGCCGGCAAGTCGACCCTGGTCAAGATCATCTCCGGCGGGCTGCAGCCGACCGCGGGCCGGGTGGTGTTCGACGGCGAGGAATGCCGCTTCACCAGCCCGGCCGACTCCAAGGCGCGCGGCATCGAGACGGTCTATCAGGACCTGTCGCTGTGCATGAATGTCGACGTCGTCGCCAATTTCTTCATGGGCCGCGAGCTGACCCGGAAGATCCTGGGCGTGCCGGTGCTGCGCGAGCGCGAGATGCAGGCGATCACCGAGCAGGCCCTGAGCGCCGCCGGCACCCGCATCCCGTCGGTCCGCACCAATGTCGAGCACCTGTCCGGCGGCCAGCGCCAGGCGATCGAGCTGAGCCGCTTCGTCCATTGGGGCGGCAAGATGGTGATGCTGGACGAGCCCTTCGCGGCGCTCGGCGTCGAGCAGACGCGGCGTGGGCTGGAGATGATCGCGCGGGTACGCGCCCAGGGCGTCGCCGTGATCCTGATCACCCACAACATGACGCATGCCTTCCAGGTGGCAGACCGGATCGTGGTGCTGCGCCACGGCCGGATCACCGGCGACGTGGCGACAGCCGCGAGCAGCCCCGAAGAGGTGGTGCGGATGATCACCGGCGACGTGAGCCAACGCGTCGCCTGAGAAGCTCAACAGGAGAGGAGGCAAGATCATGCGGATTGCGAGACGGACCCTGGGGGCGGCCGCGATCGCCCTCGCGACATTGGCGGTAGGCGGCGCCTTCGCCCAGGATAAGGGCAAGATCTACTACCTGGTGCCGACGCTGCTGGACGAGTTCCAGACCGAGTCGGTGGCGGTGATCACCAGCACGATGAAGCAGGTCGGCTACGAGACAGTGTCGCTGGACGCCCAGAACCGCACCGACCTGCAGTTGAACCAGATCGACGACGTGATCAAGCTGAAGCCGAAGGCGATCGTGCTGGCCGCGGTCGATTTCGATTCGGTGGTGCCGGGGGTGGAGCGGGCGCGCGCCGCCGGCATCCCGGTGCTGGTGTTCGACCGGCAGATCAAGAGCACCGCCTTCGACCTGACCTCGGTCGCCGGCACGGTAGAGATCGGCGAGATCGCCGCCGACCAGGTCCAGGGCCTGCTGAAGGCACGCCACGGGTCGGTGAAGGGCAAGGTGCTGCAGATCCTGGGCGACCCGGGCGACAGCTACACCCTCGACATCCAGAAGGGCTTCGAGGACAAGATGAAGGCCTTCCCGGACGTCAAGATCATCACCCAGGCCGCCCTGCAATGGGAGGCGACCAACGCCGGCAACATCGCGTCGGACCAGCTGCTGACCAACCCGGACATCGACCTGATCTTCGTCCACGCCGCGCATCTGGCGGTGCCGGTGGCCGCCATCCTGGAGGCCAAGGGCAAGAAGCCGGGCGACGTCATGCTGGTCAGCTCGAACGGCGCGCCGGTCGGCCTGGACCTGATCCGCAAGGGCTGGGAGCAGGTCGAGGTGGAGCAGCCGCTCTACGCCCAGGCCTACGGGCTGGCGATGTTCATCGACAAGATCGTGGCCAAGGAGGAGCTGAAGCCCGGCACCTATGACGTGTTGGGGCTGAAATCCGAGCTGACGATCGAATCCTGGGGGCCGAACCTGAAGATCCCGGGGGCCGCGATCACCAAGGCCAATGTCGACGAGCCGAGCTTCTGGGGCAACCTGAAGCCGCCGGCCACGCCGGTGCAGCCGGTGAAGTGACGCATAGGACGGGGCCGGCCACGGCCCCGTCCGCTACCCTGCCTGAGGACCGATGATGGACCGCACCGTGGCCCAGCCCGCTTCCCCGACCGCCGGCCGGCGCGGCCGCGCCTGGATCGAGCCGGTGCTCGACAACCTGGTCTGGCTGATCCTGCTGGTGGTGCTGGCGATCTTCTCGCTCGCCATCCCGGGCTTCTTCCAGACCGGGATCTTCACCAACATCCTGGAGCAGTCGACCTTCGTCGGCGTCCTCGCGGTCGGGCTGTCGCTGGTGATCATCGCCGGGCAGATGGACCTGTCGATCGAATCGACCATGGCGCTGGCGGCGATGATCACGGCCCTGCTGTTCGGCACTGCCGGCGCCGGGCTGGGCTGGACGCTGGACCCGCCCTGGCTGGTGGTGCCGGTCACGCTGGTCGGCGCGATCCTGGTCGGCTGCGTGGTCGGGCTGGTCAACGCCGTGCTGGTGGTGCGGTTCAAGATCAACGCCTTCATCGTCACCCTGGCCGGCTTCATCGCCCTGCGCGGCGCGGTGGTGGCGTCCTCCGGCGGCCGGTCGGTGTTCGGCCTGCCCGCCGAGATCCGCGCGGTCTCGACCAGCAATCTCTTCGGCATCCCGGTGCCGGGCCTGATCCTGATCGCGGTGTTCGTCGTCTTCGGCTTCATCCTGCGGAAGACGCCGTTCGGCCGGCACCTGACGATGATCGGCGGCAATCCGCAGGCGCCGTTCCGCGCCGGGATCAAGGTCGACCGGCTGGTGATGATCGCCTTCGTCCTGGCCGGCGGCCTCGCCGCCTTCGCCGGCTGGCTGCTGGCCGCCCGCACCGCCGGTGCCACCGCCAATCTCGGCTTCGGCATGCTGTTCCAGACCTTCGCCGCGGTCGTGATCGGCGGCGTCAGCCTGAAGGGCGGCGTCGGCGGCCTGTCCGGCGTGTTCGCCGGCGTGCTGCTGCTGGCCGCGATCCAGACCGCGATCAACGTCATGGGCATGCCGCCGCACTACACCCAGGTGATCCAGGGCGTCCTGGTGCTGGTTGCGGTGCTGCTGGACACGCTGAAGACCTCGATCCGGAAGCGCTACCTCTAGGCCGCCGCCCCTTCCAGCGCCGCCATGAACCGGCGGCGCCAATGGCCGATGTCGTTGGCGCGCAGCACCCGCATCATCGAAGCGTGGCGCTCGCGCCGCTCCTCCACCGGCATGATCAGGGCCCGCTCCAGCGCCTCGGCCACGCCTTCGACATCGAACGGATTGACGATCAGCGCCGCATCCAGCTCCTCCGCCGCGCCGGCGAATTCCGACAGTACCAGCACGCCCGGATCCTCCGGGTCCTGGGCCGCGACATACTCCTTGGCGACCAGGTTCATGCCGTCGCGCATCGGCGTCACCAGCCCGACGCTGGCCGAGCGGTAGAAGCCCAGCAGCGTCTTGCGCGGCACGCTCTTGTTCAGATAGCGCAGCGGCACCCAGTCGATGTCGGCGAACTCGCCGTTGACCGACCCGGCCAGGCTTTCCAGCTGGTGCCGGATCTCCTGGTACTCGGCGACGTCGCTGCGGGTCGGCGGCGCGATCTGCATGTAGCTGACCCGGCCGCGCCGGTCCGGCCAGCGCTCCAGCAGGGTGCGGAACGCCTCGAAGCGGCGCGGCAGGCCTTTGGAGTAGTCCAGCCGGTCGACGCCGATGATCAGGTCGCGCCCGACCAGGCTGTCGCGCAGCCGGTGCGCCGAGCGCATGTTCCAGGCGGCGGGGGCGTCGGTCGCGATCTCCTCGGTCTCGATCGAGATCGGGAAGGCCTCGACCACGATCCGGCGGCCGTCGATCTCGACCCGCCCGTCGGTGGTCTCGCGCCAGCTGCGGTGCCAGGCGGCGAGCAGGGCGTCGCGGTCGCGCGCGGTGTGCAGCCCGACCACGTCATAGGCGGCGAGGTCGCGCAGCAGCTCCTGGTATGTCGGCAGGGTGCGCAGCACCTCGGGCGTCGGGAACGGCGTATGCAGGAAGAAGCCGATCGGCGCCGTCACCCCGCGGTCGCGCAGCGCCCGGCCGAGCGGGATCAGCTGGTAGTCATGCACCCAGATCCGGTCGCCCGGGCGCAGCAGCGGCATCAGCGCGTCGGCGAACTGGGCGTTGACCCGCCTGTACCCGTCCTCCGCCGCGCGGGTGTAGTGCACCAGCTGGCTGCGGTAGTGGAACACCGGCCACAGCGTCGAATTGGCGTGGCCGTTGTAGTAGAGGTCGAACTCCTTCGGCGTCAGGTCGAGCATGGCATAGGTCAGCGGCCCGGCGCGCTTCAGCTTCGGCTGCGGCGATGCATCCTCCGCCAGCTTGCCGCTCCAGCCCAGCCAGACGCCCCCGGTCTCCTTCAGCGCCGCGAGCACGGCGACGGCGAGGCCGCCCTGCGGCGCCTTGCCCTCCTCGACCGGGGCGATTCTGTTCGAGACCACGATCAGGCGGCCCATGCCGTTCCCTTTTCGTCAGCGGGAGGCGTGCGCGATCCAGGCGCGCATCGCCGCAGGATCAGGCAAACGCCGGTTCGCCACGGTCGGTTCCCTGTCGCCGACCTGCAACGCGATGCCGTCATGCCGCAGCACCGCGGCGAAGGCATCCTCGTCGGTGACGTCGTCGCCCGCCGCCAGCGGCGTGCGGCCGGTGAAGGGAGCCTGCGCCAGGAAGCGCTCCACCGCCGCGCCCTTATCGACGCCGTCGGGCTTGAGCTCGACCACCATCTTGCCGGACAGCGCGTGCCAGCCCAGGGTTCCGGCCAGCAACGTGTCGGCCAAGGCGATGACCTCCGGGCCGAGGGCGGGCGCCTGGCGGTAATGGATCGCCACCGCGGCACCCTTGGGCTCGACCCGCAGGCCTGGCTTCCCGATGGCGAATTCCGCCAGCGCCGTGGCCAGCCGGTCGAGCACCGCGCGGTCGACCGGGACGCGCTCGACCGGTCCCGTCGGCGTCGCGCGCCATTCCAGCCCGTGCTGGCCGGCGACAGGCAGGGACAATGGCGCGAACAGCCGGTCGAGATCTGCGATGGCGCGGCCGGAGACCAGGGCCAGCGCGCCACCGACCCGGGCGGAGAGCCGCTCGAGATTGCCGATCAGGCCGGCCGGCACCACCACATCCTCGGGCCGCTCCGCCAAGTCGATCAGACAGCCATCAACGTCGAAGAACAGAGCCATGCCGGAAATACTGTCGGCGAAGGCAGTCGAGTCGATGGCCTGCGGTGTCATGCGCCCCGAGATCTCCATGTCAATTTTCCGTAAAGATTGCCGATCCGGAACGAAGCCGGACACGACAACAGATGCAAGAGCCGCCGGATCTCGCCGGCGGATCGATGCGTCTGCTTTCTGTTTTAGGGACGATGATCGGCACTTGCAAGGGAAGGGAGGCGATTTTTGGCTTGGGCCGGCAAGGCACCGACATCCCGGCGCCCGTCATCGTCATTGCGAGCGCAGCGAAGCAATCCAGGGGCGGCTCGCACCGGCCCCTGGATCGCCCCACGCCCCTTCGGGGCTCGCGATGACGGTTCGGGATCGGTGAGAACGGAGCCCGTATCGGCCGACGCAGCCGATGCGACCCCGCCCGAAACCACCTTCAGTCGCTGCCGAGCTGCGCGCGAAAGAATGCCGCGATGTCTCCGTTGAGCTGCCGGTGGAAGGCGGGCCGATCGAAGCCGGGGGCATCGACGCAAACCATCGCCCAGGTCTCGGGTTCAAGCTCCTTGAGCTTCGGCGGGCACGGCTGCAGGAAGGCGAAATGGCCGGCCCCGTCGACCAGGTGGAAGTCGGGCGGGGTCGGCAGGGCTTGGCGGACCACCTCCGCGTTGGTGGCCACAGGCACCCTGTCGTCCTCGATCCCGTTCCACAACTGGATCGGCACGGTCACGGAGGCCAGCCCCGCCTTGTCGAACGCAAAACCCAGGCCCGGCGCCGCGATCACCGCGGCCCGGATGCGTGGGTCATGAACCCAGACCGGGGCCGGACGCGCGGGCGCCCAGGCGGCGTCCGAATTGCTCTCCTTTCCGTCGAGGCAGGACCGCTCCTCAGGATGTGCCCGGCAATGCCCGACCAGCAGCTCCAGGTCGGGCGTGCCGCCGATCGCCACGAGGGCGGTGAAGCCGCCGAACGAGAAGCCGAAGACGCCGATCCGCGAAGAGTCGAGCCGATCGTGCCCCGGCCAGTCGGCCAGCATGTAGTCGAGCACCCGGCTGATGTGGCGCGGCCGGTCGACGAGCTTGCGCGCCGCCGGATAGCTGTCGTCCCGGTAGTTGTTGCCGGTGTGGGTGACAGCGACCACCACGAAGCCGGCCTCGGCCAGGGCCTTGGCCAGGCCGGCATGGCTGCCGAGCCAGCCGCCGCTGCCATGGGAGATGACGACCAGCGGCAGTCGGTCGCCCGAGACCGCGCCGTCCAGCGCCAGCGCCTGGCGGACCGGGGTGTTCGGCTGATCCGGCACCGCCGCGTCGCTGGGGTACCAGATGCCGATGGCGAGCGGCCGGTCCGCCGGGTCCGGCGCCGTCGCGCTCTGGAACCCGACCGCCCTCGCTTGTCCCGCAGCGAGCAGGAGCACCGCCGCCAGCATCGTGGCCAGAATTCTCATGGCTCCCCCTTCGCGCCCGTCGGGCACGGCGTCGCAAGCACGAATTTTCGGAAGGTCGGCGGCGGGCGCCGAAGTCAGTCGGCGTAGCCGATGCGGGCGCGGACGAACTCGCCCTTGATCGACACCAGCGGCGGGTGGCCGGCGGCGGCGGGGATGGTGCTGTCGACCATGGACACCCGGGCGTCGATGCCCCAGCTGACCGGGGTGCCGCGGCGGAAGCCGAGGTCGAGGTCGGCGGCGTCGGCCTGGATGCGGATGGCCTGGCCGGGGTCGTCGGCGCGCAGGGTCGCCTGCAGCGCCTTGGCCGAGAGGTCGAGCGTGCGGGCCTGGCCGGCCAGCGACAGCTCGGCCGCCTTGGCCTCGACCGTGACGGCGCCGAAGCGGCCGTTCAGCGTGGCCGAGACCGCGGCCGGCCGCAGGGAGAGATCGGCGCCGGGCCGAAGGTTGAGCGACAGTTCCGGTCGGCAGTCGCGTGGCCAGACCGAGGATTGCTTGCGCACATCGACGGTCAGGACCCCGCCCTCGACCCGCAAGGCCGCCGCGCACTCCTCGGCCTCATCCAGCGTCGCCAGCAGCGGCCGGCTGGGGTCCGTGGTGGCGGCGACGGACAGGCCGCCGCCGGTCACCACCACCGTGTCGACCCCCGACAGGTCGACCGGCGCAGCCAGATCCGCCACGGAGGGATCGGCGGTGCCCAGTCCCGCCAGGAAGGCCAAGGTCTGCAACGAACCCATCACGATCCCTCCTCGATCGGCCGGCCTTCAGGCGCGGCCGGGTTTCAGCGGTACAGCGGCGTGCCGCCGGCGACGGCCATCCAGCCGCGGAAGATGCGGTAGGCGGTCCACAGCCACAGCAGGCCCAGGAGCGGCCAGCCGATCAGCACCCAGGTCAGGGCGCCGAACAGGAGGCCGAGCAGCAGGAACGCCCAGAAGGTGCGGATCGCCCAGGTGAGGTGGTCCCAGCCGACGGTGCCGCGGGCCTCGCCGCGCGCCAGATAGGCGATGACCACGCCGATCAGCATCGGCAGGGCGGTGAACAGCGAGACGGCGTAGATCGCGTAGACGACATGGCCGACCGTGCCCAGGCTGCCGCGCGCGCCGCGCGGCGAGACGATGTCGTAATCCGGTCGGTAGGAGGCGGCCATTGCTGGCTCCTTTCTTCGAGTGTGGGGCCGAGACTCAACGACCTTCGAGGTCGCGGAAGTCCCGGTTCAGCTTGAATTCGCTGGAGGTGACGTAGCGCTCCATCCCGGCCAGGCGCTGCTCCAGCTCGCGGAAGTTGTGGCGGATGGCGGAGAAGGTGTCGGCCGGCTGGACCGAGACCGAGCGCCAGAACACCTCCTCGTCCGGGCTGCGGTACAGCAGCCGCGGCCGGCGCTTCAGGAACACCGCCGCCGCCAGATAGGCGATCAGGATGTGCGGGAAGAAGACCAGGCCCAGGACCACGGCGCCGACGCGGACCTTGCCGGGCGAGACGCCGAAATAGGCGGCGATCCCGGCGCAGACGCCGAGGAACACCCCATTGTCCGGATCGCGGTAGATGCGATGCGGGTTCGGCGATTCGGCGAAGCGGCCGCTCATGGCGCCGGCCTCCGCCACTGCGGCGCCTCGGCGTCGAGGATCTTCTCGAGCGTCACGATCCTGTGCTCCATGCGCTTGGCGCTTTCCCACAGGTCGACCAGCATGCGCTCATCCTCGCGCGACAGCGTCCGGGACGCGCGCCAGCGGGTGACGTAGTGCAGCACCAGCCAGATCGGCGCCACGATCACCAGGAAGATGATGACCGGGACGAAGAAGAAGGCGTGAAACATGTCCGTCCTTGCGGCTGCGGCCCGGCGTTCCCCGCCGGGCCGGTTTGACGAAACCGATCAGCCGCCGGTGCGGCCGAGGCGGGCCTTGATCGCCTGCAGCTCCTTCTCGACGCCGCTCTCGGCCTCGAGATCCGCGAACTCGTCCTGCAGCGTCTTGCGCCGGCCGAGATCGAAAGATTCGACCTGGCCCTCCAGCGTGTCGATCTTGCGCTCGATCTGCTCGTAGCGGGACAGCGCCTCGTCGATCCGGCCGTCATGCAGCTGGGTACGGATGCGGATCTGGTCGCGCGCCGCGTCGTGCCGGATGGCGAAGGATTTCTGCTTGTTCTTGGCCTCGGTCAGCTTGGCCTCGAGCCGGCCGAGATCCTCGTTGGTCTTGGCCAGCGCGGTCTCGATCATCTCCAGCTCGCGGCGCAGCAGCTCGGCCGCGGTCGCGGCCTGGGCCTTGGCCACCAGCGCGCCCTTGGCCAGGTCCTCGCGGCCCTTCTCGACTGCCAGCTCGGCCTTGCGCTGCCATTCGGCCTGCGCCGCCTCGAGCTGGTCACCCTTGCGCAGGATGTCCTTCTTCTCGGCGATCGAGCGGGCGGCCGCGGCGCGCACCTCGACCAGCGTGTCCTCCATCTCCTGCACGATCAGCCGGACGATCTTCTCGGGATCCTCGGCGCGGTCGAGCATGGAATTGAGGTTGGAATTGATGATGTCGCCAAGGCGGGAAAAGATACCCATCACACGGTCCTCTTTTAATCCTACAGGAACAGGGAAGCGATCAGCACGCCGGCGCCGAAGAACACCCAGTTCTCGGTCGGCCGGCTGGTGATCCAGGCCAGCAGGCGCTCGCCCGTGCGGCGCCAGTCGGCGGTCCCGGCGCTGCGCCGGGTGCGGGTGCCGGTCGGGTCGAAGCCGTAGCTCATTTCGTCCTCCTCAAGCCCCGATGCGTTCGGGTCATCCCCTGGGTTGCAAAGCCCGTGCCAAGACCGAATCCGGCAGAATTCCGCCGCTTCGCTGGAATCACCCCTTGATCCTCCGGCGAAAATTTCCAATTCTTCGGGAAATTCCACCGAGCCGGACTCCATGACCGACGGTCTGCCGCATCTGCTGGGCGAGGCGCCCGCCTTCGCCGACCTGCTGGACCGGGTGTCAGCCGCGGCGCCACTGGACCGGCCGGTGCTGGTGATCGGCGAGCGCGGCACGGGCAAGGAGCTGATCGCGGCGCGGCTGCACTTCCTGTCCCCGCGCTGGGACCGGCCCTTCGTCAAGCTGGATTGCGCAGCCCTGTCGCCAGAGCTGCTGGAGAGCGAGCTGTTCGGCCATGAGGCCGGCGCCTTCACCGGCGCGGTCCGGCGCCATGTCGGCCGATTCGAGCGCGCCGACGGCGGCACCCTGTTCCTGGACGAGCTGGCCAATGCCGGCCTGCGGGTGCAGGAGAAGCTGCTGCGGGTGATCGAATACGGCGAGATCGAGCGGGTCGGCGGCACCCAGACCATGACGGTCGACGTCCGCGTCGTCGCCGCCACCAATGTCGACCTGCCGGGCGAGGTTGCGGCCGGGCGGTTCCGCGGCGACCTCTTGGACCGGCTGGCCTTCGACGTGCTGACCATGCCGCCGCTGCGCGCCCGGCCGGAGGACATCCCGCTGCTGGCCGGCCATTTCGGGCAGGCGATGGCGCATGCGCTGGACCGTCCGGGCTTTCCGGGATTCGCGCCGGCGGCGATGGCGGCACTGGCAGGCCATCCCTGGCCCGGCAATATCCGCGAGCTGAAGAATGCGGTCGAGCGCGCGGTCTACCGCACCCCGCCGGATGAGCAAGTGGCGGAGATCGTGCTGGACCCCTTCGCCTCGCCCTGGCGGCCGAAAGCGCTGCAGACCGGAACCGAGGCCCCCGGCCCCGCCGCCGCGACCCCGGCCCTGCCCTACGATTTCCGCGCCGAGATCATGGCGGTGGAGAAACGCTGGCTGGAAGCCGCGCTGCAGGCCCATGGCGGGCACCAGGGCCGCGCCGCCACCGCGCTCGGCCTCGGCTACGACCAGCTGCGACACCTGCTGCGGAAGCATGGTATCTCGGCACGATCGGGGGGAGACGATTGATGAAGACCGTGCTGATCACCGGCTGCAGTTCCGGCTTCGGCTTCGCTGCCGCGAAGCGCTTCGCCGCCGCCGGCTGGTCGGTGCTGGCGACGCTGCGCGGATCGGCGGACCGGCCGGAGGCCGCGGCTCTGGCCGCCATTCCGGGGGTCACCGTGCTGCCGCTCGACGTCACCGACCCGGCGCAAAGGGCGGCGGCAGCGGCCGCGGTCGCCGAGGCCGGTGGCCTCCTGGACTGCCTGATCAACAATGCCGGCTACGGCCTGTATGGCCCGCTCGAGGCGCTGGACGACGACCAGATCCGGCGCCAGATCGCGACCAATCTCGAGGCCCCGATCCTGTTGACCCGCGACCTGCTGCCGGCACTGCGACGCAGCCGCGGCCGGGTGATCAACATCTCCTCGGTCCTCGGCTTCATCGGCACGCCGTTCATGACGATCTACACCGCCAGCAAGCACGGCGTGTCCGGCTTCAGCGAGGCGCTGCGGCTCGAGCTGGCGCCGCATGGCGTGCAGGTCTGCGCGGTCGAGCCCGGGCGCCACAATACCGGCTTCAACGCCCGGCTGGACCATCCGATGCCGGCGGCGGACTCGCCCTATCGCAGCAAATACGACCGGGCGATGCGCCGCCGGGCGGCACTGGGCGAGGTACCGCCGGAGCGGGCCGCCGAGATCGGCGGCCACACGGCGGACCGATTGCTGCGCCTGGCCGAGTCCCGCCGGATGCCGGCCCGGCTGCGCCTGGGCACCGATTCCAAGCTGGTGTTCTGGGTGAAGCGGCTGATCCCGGCCGCCCTGTTCGACCGCCTGATGATCGCCGCCACCAGCCGCGGCATCAACTGATACCAAGCCCTATCGAGGCCGACTCTCCGGCCCTTCCTCGTCATGGCGAGCATCTCACGCCGCTGCGCGGCCCCGGAATGGAAAGAAAGTTTTAACTTCTTCAAGAGCGAAGCGTGGCCATCCAGTCCCGCCGTCGGAGCAGGCCCCGCCAACCTGGATGGCCACGCCCCTGCGGGGCTCGCCATGACGGTGAGGATCATGAGTCCTCGTCAATGAGGGTTGGTATGACATCAGCGGGTGTCACGGCCCTGCGTGCGGTCTCTTCTTCTCCCCGCTTCAGGCACTTGGCGGGCCTTTGCGCGCGCGCCCCAACCTGCTGCACACGACCGTCCTCGTGCCCCGGACAATCGGAGGCGTCATACCTAGTGCTTGACCGCCGCAATGATCCCGAGTGAGCCCAGCCCGAACACCATCAGCTGGACGGCAACCGCGGTCAGCAGGATCCCGAACACGACTTCAGAGATGACCAGGCCGGTGGGATTCAGGCGCTTCGACACCTTGTCGATGTTGGCGAAGACGAGGTAGTCGAACGCGCCGACCAGCAGGACGAGCCCGAGCACGAGCGCGGCGCTGGCGATGGAGACGACCTCACCGGACGCAACGATGAGGATCGTGATGCCCACCGGGTTCAGTAGATAGGGGACCGCAAGCGGGTAGACCGCGAGCTGCTTCGGGTCTTGCTGGCCTTCGGTCTCGACCTCGACCTTCTTGCCCGGCCCGGACACCATGTTGATGGCGAGGATCGCCAGGATGATCGCGCCGCCGATCGCAACAGCGCCGCCGGTGATGTGGAGGAGACGCATGAGGAGCGCGCCGGTGGCGAACAGGACGATTGCAGTCACGACCGCCGTTGCCACCATTCGCCGGCCCACCGCCCGCTGAGTCTCCGCATCGAAATGCCGGGTCTTCTCGAGGAACGGCACCAACGCGATCTTGGGCCCCATCCCGATGAGCAGGAGCAGCAGCAGCGTCAGCGCGACCTCGACATTGATGACCGAAAGATCCATTGGAGGGTCGCTTTCCCGCTGGTCTGATGGTTCCACGCCACGCGGCGGCCTGGTCGACCGGTGCGAGGCCGAGATTGTCGGCATCGACCACGACCAGTCCTGGCCACATTCATCGACTTCAGCCGAGAGGATGCGGATGCCAGCGGTGCCCGGACAGGTATCCGAGGGTAATTTACTGTTGCAGGGTCGCTCCGGCCCATCAGCCACGAGCGCGGGCCGACAGGTCGGTGGGAGCCGCTAGATCCCCGCGTTCGGCACACTAAGCCCGGCCTTGCGCAGCCCGTCGACCACGGCCCGGACGATCTCGGGAGACATGTTGCGGTCCTGCAGGTCGGTCACGACCTGGTTTCCGTAGTCGGGATTGAGCTGCAGCAGCAGGTCAAGCTCGGCAGCCGCTTCGTTCTTCCGGCCAAGCTGGGCATAGGCGATCGCATGGACAATGTGCGTGAACCGATTGTCCCGCTGGTCGATCCTCGAGGCCTCGGTCAACGCGTCCTCATATCGCCCGCCCATATAGTGCGCGAGAAAGAAGCCGAGGCGGTAGATCGTGAGCTGGCCCGGGTTGCGGGCGAAGGCTTCGGTCAGCAGCGGCAGGCCCTCGTCGAACCGTCCTCTCAGGCACAGACGGCCGCCGAGATCGGCCAGGAGCTCAGCATTGCCCGGGCTGCGCTCCAGGCCGGCGCGGGCAGCCGCGAAGCTCTGCTCGACATCGTGCCTCAGCCAGAACACGAGATGCTGCGCCTGGTAGCCGAGCGGCGCATCGGGCGCCAGCATGACGGCGCGCTGCGCCAACGGCAGTGCGCGTCCGAGCGGATCGGGACCGATCGCACCCGGCTGCATGCCGAACCGCACCTGATCGGCATAGACCAAGGCCAGCGCGGCCCAGGCGTCGGCGTAGCCCGGGTCGTCGACGATCGTCCGTTCCAGGCAGGCGCGCACGGACGGATAGAGCGCGCTCTCCGTCCGACGCCAATAGGCATAGAAGAGCAGGACGCACTCATAGGAGCTGAACTGCTCCGGCACCCCACCGGTCAACCCGGTGATCCTGTCGTCGTAGATGGCGCCGTAGGGCTGCGCCAAGCTGTCGACGACGCGTCGCGCGATCTCCGCCTGGGTGTCCACGATCCGGGCAGGAACCAGCGGGCTCTCATAGGATTGCGACCAGAGGTGGCGGCCTTTCTTCGCGTCGACCAGCGAGACCAGCAGCCGGATGCGGTCGGGCGTCGTGCTGACGCTCCCCGACAGCAGGTAATCGGCCGACAGCCGCCGCGCGAGGGCGTCGGCGCTGCCCGGAACGGGCTGGAGGCTGGTGTCCGTGCCGAACACGAAGAGATTCTTATGGCGGCTGAGCGCCGCGATGATTTCGCGGGTCAGACCGGGCCCGAGATGGAGCCGGGTGGCTTCGGCATCGCTTTCCTCCAGCGCCGCCACGACCACCGCCGGGCCTTGCCGCCTGGTCGTCTCGGCCTGGCCATCGGGGGACTGCTGGAGTGCCCCCAGGCGCCAGACGGCAAACAGCGCGAGGATTGCGACCAGGATCAGAATGCCATGCCATGGCAGCCACCGGCCCAGCCGGCCGAGCCTGCCCTGCAGGGGAGCGGGGGGCGGGACAATCGAGGCACCATCGGCTGGACGCGGCGGATCCGGCGGCAGCATGTCTGGTGACACGCCGGGGTCGTCGATCACCGGATCCGCCGAGCTCCTCGCGGTGAAGGTCGGAACATAGCCGCCCTTCGGGATGATGACGCGGATCGCGTCGGCCTGACCGCCGGTGAGATAATAGTGGTCCAGCGAACGACGCAGCCGGCCGGCCTCGATCCGAACGATCGGGTCGAGCTGCGGGTCGAAGCTGGCATCGCGGTCGAAGACCGCCATGGCGACACTGTAGCCCTTGATGCGGTCGGCCCGCCCGGCGAGCGTCTCCTCGACGACATGGCGGAGAAAGCGGCGATTCCGCTCGGAGGCGTCGAAATCCGCGCTGGCGAAAATGCGTTCGAGCGCCTCGCGGATCGCTGCGGCCGGCAGGACTGGTGACGACGTATCCGGCATCACGGCGCCCCCCATAGGGCGGCGGCCGTGGCGACATGCCCGACAGTGACCGCGCGCCCTTTCTTCGGGAATCGCGGTCCTTTTGCAGGTCCGGTTCTGTCGCTCCGTTCGACCTCGTTGGGCCGACTCTCAGTTGCCGCGCCGGAGCGTCGATCGAGCGACGCGTCCATGATGTGGCCGCCTCCCTGCGGCGATACCTCGTTTTATACCGTAAATTACTCCCCCTCGCCCGGTTCCCACTCGATCCTGATCGAGGCAGCAGGCGATCGGCTCGGCCATGAAGCGACCGCAGACAGCGGTGGCGGCCGATGTGAGGGCTGCCGATGCATGAAGAAGGCCATCGAGCGATTTCCGGATCATGCAGATCTGATCGGCCGCCTGGTCGAGCAGAGCGAGACGTTCCGCTCGCTCTGCGAGGATCATCAATTGGCGGTGGAGACCCTGGACACCCTCACCGCCAGGCGTCCGACGGACGATAAGATCGTTCATGAATACCGCACGCTTATAGAAGACCTGGAAGTGGATATCGCGACGGCCCTGAACAAAGTGAGATGACGAGTACGCAATTATTCGGATCGCCGAGATATCGATCCCAATGCACCACGGTACATCGCGCGAAGCCGTTGGCAAAGGCGTCTGATCGTGGCGCAGCTTCACCGGTCGTCGCGGCGGACCGGAGACACCGCTCGCCCCCAATGCCGAATGGAGGCTGGTTATGATCTCATCCGCTGGCATCGCGCGCGTCCGGTCTCAGCACTGCGCGATCCGACCGCCGGCGCGCCGTGATCTTCCGCGGCTCATCGTCCTGGCCGTCGCTCTGCTTGCGTCCGCCTGCTCCCCTCCGACCCGGCTGGCTGCCGTGCCGGAGCATCACGAGCTCAACGCGACCATCGGCTCGATGCAGGGGATCCGCTACTATCCGCCCAATCACCTCGGCACGCTCGAGGCCGACGCGCTGGTCTCCGTCGAACGCGAACGCGTCGCTCTCGCGGCCTCGGGCCACAAGGGACCGCTGCCGCCGGCGAGCTATCTGGCCGTGTCGGGCGGCGGTGAGGACGGCGCATTCGGCGCCGGCCTTCTGGTCGGCTGGACCAAGACCGGAACGCGCCCCGAATTCAAGGTGGTGACCGGGGTCAGCACCGGGGCGCTGACCGCACCCTTCGCCTTTCTCGGCCCGGCCTATGACGACAGGCTGACCGCGATCTACACCTCGATCACCGCGGCCGAAGTGCTGGAAGCGCGCGGCTTTCTCGCCGCCGTGACCAACGACGCCATGGCCGACACGGCGCCGCTGCGCCGCACCATCGCCAAATACATGACCGCCGACCTGCTCGCCGCGATCGCCCGCGAGCATGAAAAGGGCCGCCTCCTGCTGATCGGAACCACGGATCTGGACGCGCAGCGCGGCGTGATCTGGAACATCGGCAAGATCGCGGCGAGCGGTGACCCCGGGGCGCTGGAACTGGTCCGCAGCATCCTCGTCGCCTCCGCCGCCATCCCCGGGGCCTTTCCGCCGGTCATGATCGATGTCATGGCGGACGGGCAGCCCTACCAGGAAATGCATGTCGACGGCGGCGCCAGCGCCCAGGTCTTCATCTACCCGCCGTCGCTGAAGATCGGCGAAGTTGCCAGGAAGGAGGGCATCGTGCGCCGGCGCGATGTCTACGTCATCCGCAACGCCCGCCTCGATGCCGATTGGGCCGACGTCAAGCGCAGCACGCTGAGCATCGCCGGCCGCGCCATCTCGTCGCTGATCCAGACCCAGGGAGTCGGCGATCTTTACCGGATCTACACGGTCAGCCAGCGCGACGGGGTCGGCTTCCACCTCGCCTATATCCCGTCCAGCTTCGACGTGAAGCTCAAGACGCCCTTCGACCAGACCTACATGCGCGCGCTGTTCGAGCTTGGCTACAAGCTTGGCGCCCAGGGATATCCGTGGCAGCCCCGGCCGCCGGGATTCTGACGTGTGCGAGCACTCGCGGCCGGCAACAGTGAGCGATCGGGGGATGTGATGACCAGCGACAGAGCTTCCCCGGACACCCCGGATCCCGTCGAGCCGGCACCAGCGCAACGGCCGCCGAAGAATCCACTGCGGCGTACCGCGCTCATCGTCATGGTGATCGCCATCCTGCTGTTCGCGCTGTCGGTGGCGATGGAGCGGCTGACGCCCTCTTCCTCGCAGGCCGTGGTTCAGGCCTATGTGGTGCGGATGGCGTCCGAGGTTGGTGGCCGGGTGCTCGAGGTCGGCGTCACCGACAATGCGCGGGTGACCGCCGGGCAGGTGCTGTTCCGCATCGATCCGCAGCCCTATGAGATCACGGTGTCCGAGGCGGAGGCGCGGCTCGAACGCATTGGCCAGACCCTCGGCGCGTCGACCCAGGCAGTGGAATCCGCCCAGGCCAGGCTGGTGAAGGCGCAGGCCGATCGCCAGAATGTGCGGGCGCAGGCGGAGCGCGCCAGGACCCTGGTCGAACGCGGCGTCTATGCCCGCGCCAAGCTCGACGAAGCCAATGCGGCGCTCGGCGTCTCGGACGCCACCGTCACCGGCGCGGAAGCCGACCTGGCCAAGGCGCGTGAGGAGCTCGGGCCGCAGGGCAACGACAATCCGCAGTTCAAGGAAGCCCTGGCCGCGCTCGAGCGGGCCCGCCTCAACCTGCTGAACACCACCGTCCTCGCCCCGTCCGACGGCGTCGTCACCAATCTCCAGCTCGGCGTCGGCCAGGTGGTCGGCACCGGCCAGGCGGCGCTGACCTTCATCGACGCCGGCACGATCTGGGTGGCGGCCGCCTACAAGGAGAACAGCCTCGAACATGTGGCGCCCGGCGACGAGGCGGAGGTGGTGCTGGATTCGCTGCCCGGCACGGTCTTCGCCATGCGCGTCGAGAGCGTCGGCTGGGGCGTGTCCCAGGGCGGCGTCGATCCCTCCACCGGCCTGCCGAGCATCCGCAACCAGAGCGGCTGGGTGCGCGAGCCGCAGCGCTTTCCCGTCCGGCTCGTCTTCAAGGACCCGCCGCCACGCGGCATCCGTTACGGCTCGCAGGTCAATGTCGTGATCTACACCGGCGGGAACCCGGTGATGAACGCCGTCGGCCATGTCTGGATCCGGCTGATCTCGGCGCTGACCTATGTCAGCTGACGCAGCACCCGTCCGACCGGGCCTGCGGGCGAAACGGCAGGGCCTGCGCATCGCCTCTGCGGTGTCCGTCGGCTTCACCGTGGCGGTCGCCAACGGCGAGATCCTGCCCTTCCTCGGCCCGATGTTCGCTGCGCAGTTCCTCGTTGCCGGGCCGCGCCCGCCCGGAGTGAAGCGGGCGATCGGCATGATCGTGCTGATCCTCATCGTCGGCGAGGCCCTGGTCTGGCTGACGGGGCTTTTCGGCGACCGGCCGGCCGTGCTGCTCTCCCTGCTCGGCCTGATCTATTTCGCCTGCTTCCTTCTGCAGGCGCAGGGCAAGGGCGGGGCGGCACCCTTCCTCATCATCGTCATCGCCGTGATGGTGCCGATGCTCGGCATCCTGCAGACGGATCTGGACCAAGGCATCGTTCTGATCCTGTTCAAGGGCGCCCTAGGGGGCGTCGTCCTCACCTGGCTCGCCCATGCGGTGTTTCCCGATCCGGGTGGCGAGGACCTTCAGCCGCCTGCCGCGCCCGGCCTCGACCGGGCCGTCCATCGGGCCTCGGTCAATGCCGCAATCTTGCTCGCCATGGTCACCCTCTGCCTGGTCGACAGCCGCTTTTCCACGGCCATCGTCGTGCCGATCACCGTGGCTTCGCTGCTGGGCCAGCTCGACCTCGCGACCAGCGGGCGCGCCGCCTTCGGGCTGATGGTCGTCAATCTCCTCGGCGGCATCGTCGCGTCGGTTGCCTACGCCTTCGTCGAGCTGCGCCCGACCCTGCCGTTCCTCTTCCTGACGGTCCTCATCGTCGCGCTGCTGTTCGGCGGGCGGGCGGCGGCGGATCCGAAGGCCGGGAAGGTCCATGCCGGCGCACTGACGACCTTTCTGATCCTGTTCGGCCTGGGCGTCTCGCCGCTGCCGGCCAGCACGCCGGAAAGTTTCACCACCCGCATCGGCCTGGTGCTGTTCGCCATCGCGTGCACCTTCTGCCTGACGGCCTTGTTGTGGCCACCCCGTCGGCTCAACGAGCGTCGATCCCGGGCCGAGTGAAAATACACACCCCCGCTGCGGATGGCACCGTCAGTTCCGGCCGATCCCCGCCCCGCCGAAGCTGGGCGGGCGGCCGATCTCGACCGGCTTGTCCGTGCCGCAATTGAACTGCCGCGCCCGGTCGTCGGCCAGCTTGCGCGCCGCGTCGTTGGCTCTGGGATTGCCGCTGGCCGTGACCAGGCCGACGGTGCAGCCTTGGCGCGCCGCCAGCTGACCGACCTTGGCAACCACCAGCACATCGGTCCGCTGCCCCTCCGCCCCGCCGACGGTCCAGCGATGGATCGTGGCGAAGGGCGTGCTGCGGTCACCCTCGATCTCGACCCGCCATTCGATCCGGGGGCCGACGTCGTTGAAGGCGGCGAAGGTCTCGAACGGCCGGTCGCCGGCGGGCGGGAAGCCGTAGAAGGCCGAAGACCGCAGGTCGGCGATCGACAGCAGCACCGGATAGCCGCGCCAGCCGCTGCACACCAGGTCCTGCCAGTCGCCGTCATCCGGGCCGGCCGCGGCCACCACCGCGCAATCCCGCCCGAAGTCGAGCTCGGTGTAGGCGCTGGAGACCTCGGCGGCCGCCGCCGGGCCGAATCCGGCGAGAATGGCCAGGCCGATCAGGGTGTTTCGCATCGGAGTCCTCCGCTCGAACGGGAAAACAGTACCGGATTTCCTCCCGCACTGCGAAAACGCGATTGCACCGCCGGCCCCGACTCAGGCAGGGTGCCCCGAAATCTTAAAATTCGTTGCGAATGCATCGTCCTCGGGGAGGCATCATGAAGCGGAACGCTGTTGCTGTCGGGCTGCTGGTCGCGGGCTTCGCCCTGCCGGCTGCGGCCCAGGTCTCGGGCAACGTGGTCAAGATCGGCGTCCTGAACGACCAGTCCGGCGTCTATGCCGATTACGGCGGCAAATGGTCTGTCGAGGCCGCGAAGATGGCGGTCGAGGATTTCGGCGGCAAGGTGCTGGACGCCCCGATCGAGATCGTCTCCGCCGACCACCAGAACAAGCCCGACATCGGCTCGAACATCGCCCGGCAGTGGTTCGACGTCGACGGCGTCGACATGATCAGCGAGCTGACCACCTCCTCCGTCGCCCTCGCGGTGCAGGCGCTGGCGGCCGAGAAGCACAAGGTCACCATCACCTCCGGCGCCGTGACCGCGGACCTGACCGGCAAGGCCTGCAGCACCACCGGCTTCCACTGGGCCTTCGACACCCATGCGCTGGCGGTCGGCACCGGCGGCGCGCTGGTCGACCAGGGCGGCGACAGCTGGTTCTTCCTGACCGCCGACTACGCCTTCGGCTATTCGCTGGAGGAGCAGACAGCCAAGTTCGTCACCTCCAAGGGCGGCAAGGTGCTGGGCAGCGTGCGGCACCCGCTGAACACCACCGACTTCTCCTCCTTCCTGCTGCAGGCCCAGGCCTCCGGCGCCAAGGTGGTCGGCCTGGCCAATGCCGGCCTGGACACCGCCAATGCGATCAAGCAGGCGGCGGAGTTCGGCATCGTCGCCGGCGGCCAGAAGCTGGCCGGCCTCTTGTTCACCCTGGCCGAGGTGCACGGCCTCGGCCTCGAGGCGTCGCAGGGCCTGGTGCTGACCGAGGATTTCTACTGGGACCGCAACGACGAGAGCCGGGCCTTCGCCCAGCGCTTCTTCGAGCGCACCAAGCGCATGCCGAACTCGGTCCAGGCCTCGGAATACTCCTCGGTGCTGCAGTATCTGAAGGCGGTGCAGGCCGCCGGCACCGATGACGGCGAGAAGGTCGCCGCCAAGCTGAAGGAGTTGCCGGTCGACGACGTCTTCGCCAAGAACGGCAAGGTCCAGCCGGACGGCCGCATGGTGCACGACATGTACCTGTTCCAGGTCAAGGCACCGTCGGAGAGCAGCAAGCCCTGGGACTACTACAAGCTGCTGGCCACCATCCCGGGCGACCAGGCCTTCCTGAACCCGCAGGAGAGCGGCTGCCCGCTGACGGCGAAGAAATAGCCGGCTGATGACGGGTTCCCAGCCGATCCTGGTGGCGGAGGGCCTGACCAAGGCCTTCCGCGGCTTCCTCGCCGTCAAGGGCGTGGACCTCAGCGTGCGCGAGGGCACGATCCACGCCCTGATCGGCCCGAACGGCGCCGGCAAGACCACCGTCTTCAACCTGCTGACCAAGTTCCACCAGCCGACCGCCGGCCGCATCGCCTTCCGCGGCCAGGACATCACCCGGCTGAAGCCGGCCGAGGTGGCACGGCGCGGCCTGGTGCGGTCGTTCCAGATCTCGGCCGTGTTCCCGCATCTGACGGTCTTGGAGAACGTCCGGGTGGCGCTGCAGCGGCCGGAGGGCTTGGCGCGCCAGTTCTGGCGCTCGGACCGGGTGCTGCGCCGGCTGGACCAGCGCGCCCTGGACCTGATCGAGGCCGTCAATCTGACCGAATTCGCCCGCACCGCCGCGGTCGACCTGTCCTATGGCCGCAAGCGGGCGCTGGAGATCGCCACCACCCTGGCGCTCGACCCGCCGATGCTGCTGCTGGACGAGCCGATGGCCGGGATGGGGCATGAGGAGATCGGCCGCATCGCCGACCTGATCCGCAAGGTCGGGGCCGACCGCACCGTGCTGATGGTCGAGCACAACCTGTCGGTCGTCGCCGATCTGTGCCACCGGGTCACGGTGCTGCAGCGCGGCGAGATCCTGGCCGAGGGCAGCTACGCCGAGGTCTCGGCCGACCCGCGGGTGCGCGAGGCCTATATGGGGTCGGAGCATGTCTGACCCCCTGCTGCATGTCCGCGGGCTGCAGGGCTATTACGGCGAGAGCCATGTGCTGCACGGCGTCGACCTCGACGTGTTCCCGGGCGAGACCGTGACCCTCCTGGGCCGCAACGGCGCCGGCAAGACCTCGACCCTGCGCGCCATCATGGGCATCCTGCGCCGGCGCCAGGGCACCATCCGGATGGGTGCTGTCGACCTGCTGGCGACGCCGCCCCACCGCATCGCCCGCACCGGCATCGGCTATGTGCCGGAGGAGCGCGGCATCTTCGCCTCGCTCTCGGTGGCCGAGAACATGACGCTGCCGCCCAAGGTGGCGGAAGGCGGCATGAGCCTGGCCGAGATCCACCGCCTGTTCCCGAACCTGGCCGAGCGGGCGTCGAGCCAGGGCACCAAGCTGTCGGGCGGCGAGCAGCAGATGCTGGCGATCGCCCGGGTACTGCGCACCGGCGTGCGCCTGCTGCTGCTGGACGAGCCGACCGAAGGGCTGGCGCCGGTGATCGTGCAGCGCATCGGCGAGGTGCTGCGCACCCTGAAGGCGCAGGGCATGACCATCCTGCTGGTCGAGCAGAACTTCCGCTTCGCCAGCACCCTGGCCGACCGGCACTACCTGATGGAGGACGGCCGGGTGGTGGCCGAGATCCGGCGCGACGAGATGGCCGAGAAGATGGACCTGCTGCATGAAACGCTCGGGGTCTGAGATGGAGCACGCCCCATGATCCCGCTGCTCGGCATCCCGACCCAGGTGCTGTTCGGCCAGCTGCTGCTGGGGCTGATCAACGGCTCCTTCTACGCCCTGCTCAGCCTCGGCCTGGCCGTCATCTTCGGCCTGCTCAACGTCATCAACTTCGCCCATGGCGCGCAGTACATGCTGGGCGCCTTCGCCGCCTGGATGCTGCTGAACTTCCTCGGCATCGGCTACTGGCCGGCGCTGGTGCTGGCGCCGATCGCGGTCGCGATCACCGGCATCATCCTGGAGAAGCTGTTCCTGTCGCGGCTGTATCGGCTCGACCCGCTCTACGGCCTCCTCCTGACCTTCGGCGTGACACTGATCCTGGAGGGGCTGTTCCGCAGCCTGTACGGCACCTCGGGCCAGCCCTACAGCCCGCCGGCGATGCTGACCGGCGCGGTCAATCTCGGCTTCATGGTGCTGCCGATCTATCGCGGCTGGGTGGTGCTGGCCTCGGTGGTGATCTGCTTCGCCACCTGGTTCGTGATCGAGAAGACCCCGCTCGGCGCCACTCTGCGCGCCGCCACCGAGAACCCGACCCTGGTCCAGGCCTTCGGCATCAACGTGCCGCGCATGATCACCCTGACCTATGCCTTCGGCGTCGGCCTCGCCGGGCTGGCCGGGGTGCTGGCGGCGCCGGTCTACCAGGTCAGCCCGCTGATGGGCTCGAACCTGATCATCGTCGTCTTCGCCGTGGTGGTGATCGGCGGCATGGGCTCGATCCTCGGCGCCATCGTCACCGGCTTCGCGCTCGGCATCTTCGAGGGGCTGACCAAGGTGTTCTACCCGCCGGCCTCGAACATCGTGGTCTTCGTCATCATGGCGCTGGTGCTGCTGGTCCGCCCCGCCGGCCTGTTCGGGCGGGAGCGCTGAGATGGCGGTGGTCGATCGGGGCCGGACGGACGGCATGAGCGGCACCAGGATCGCCATCGCCCTGGCGGTCGTGGTCCTGGCCCTCGGCGCGCCCTACATCCTCTACCCCGTCTTCCTGATGAAGCTCTTGTGCTTCGCCCTGTTCGCCTGCGCCTTCAACCTCTTGATCGGCTATGTCGGCCTCCTGTCCTTCGGCCATGCCGCCTTCTTCGGCGGCGCCGCCTATGTCACCGCCCACGCGGCGAAGATCTGGGGCTGGCCGCCGGAGCTGGCGATCCTGGCCGGCACCGCCGCCGCCGCCGCGATGGGGCTGGTGATGGGCTTCCTGGCGATCCGCCGCCAGGGCATCTACTTCGCCATGATCACCCTGGCGCTGTCGCAGATGGTGTTCTTCGTCGCCCTGCAGGCCCCCTTCACCGGCGGCGAGGACGGCATCCAGTCGGTGCCGCAGGGCCGCATGTTCGGCCTGTTCGACCTGTCGGATTCGCTGACCTTCTACTATGTCGTGCTGGCGATCTTCGGCCTCGGCTTCTTCATCATCTGGCGCATCGTCAACTCGCCCTTCGGCCAGATCCTGAAGGCGATCCGCGAGAACGAGCCGCGGGCGATCTCGCTCGGCTACCGGGTCGACGCCTACAAGCTGACCGCCTTCGTCATGTCGGCGGCGCTGGTCGGGCTGGCCGGCGGCACCAAGGCGCTGGTGTTCCAGCTGGCCTCGCTGACCGACATCCAGTGGCAGATGTCGGGCGAGGTGATCCTGATGACGCTGCTCGGCGGCATCGGCACCCTGGTCGGCCCGGTGGTCGGTGCCGGTCTGGTGATCACACTGGAGAACTACCTGGCCGAATCCGCCCTGCCGGTGACGGTGGTGATCGGCGCCATCTTCGTCGTGGTGGTGCTGCTGTTCCGCCGCGGCATCGTCGGCGAGGTCGCCCACTGGCTGCGGAAGCGGGGGTAGGGCCGGCCGGCGCATCAGCGCCATCCCCACCCCAGGGTCCCCACCCAGCGCATGCTGGAGTCGTAGGTGCTGCCGCTCCGCTGGCCTTCCAGGGCATAGCGCAGCGCGTCGATGACGTGGTTCTCGCGGTCCTCCAGCTCGGCCAGGATCTCGCCGGTCTTCGGGTCGGTGCGGTAGCTGTACAGCGCCAGCTCGTCGGCCAGGTGGCGGCAGCGCGGATGCACCAGGATGTCGCAGCTTTTCAGGAACTCGACGCCCTCCTTGACCGACCCCGGCCCCTTCTGCGCCGCCCGGATTCGCGGGAAGCCGAAGCGCTGCAGGTAGCTGATCGTCTCCGGCCGCGACCCGTCGGCGATGATCGGCCAGTCGCGCGCCGCCGGCACCGTGTCGAACAGGGCCGGCGTGCGGTCGATCTCGCAGCCGATGGCATAGGCCTCGTGGTCGACGAACAGCGTCCGCCCGGCCAGGTGGCAGCGCATCAGCACCGTCGGGTCGCGGGCGAAGCCCCAATCGGCGCCGAACAGGAACCGGGCATCGGCCGGGGTCTCGAACGCCTCCACCTTCCAGTTCTTGAACACCCGCGCCTCGCTGACGCGCAGATAGCCGCCCAGCCAGACATGCTGGTACTTGTCCGGGTCGCGCTCGCGGTCCCATTCCATCTCGGCCTTCAGCACCTTCGGGAACCGCGGGTTATGGGTATGGTTGACCTCGATCAGCGTGGTCCGCGGCGGCTTCGCGCCGGCGCGGAACAGCGCATCGACCGGGTCGTCCGGCCGGGTCGGGTTCCAGGAGAACCACAGCTCCGACTCCGGCTTGCGGATGGTCGGGCGCAGCAGATCGAGGCTGCGCCTGGACAGCGATTGCGCCTCCTCGACCCAGGCGATGTCATAGCCCTCGAGCGATTTGATCGACTCCGCCGTGTGGTTCTGCATGCCCTGGAAGATGATCCGGCCCTCTCCCGGCCCGAGGATGCGGTCGGCCTGGACGGTGAAGGCGGCGCCGAGGCCCAGCGCCTGGATCTTGTCCTCGATCAGCCGCTTGACCGACTGGTCGAGCGAGCGCTGCACCTCGCGGATGCACACCGCCCGGGTCGGCCGCTCGAAGCAGCGCCGCACCAGCAGCTCGGCGAGGACATGCGACTTGCCCGACCCGCGCCCGCCATGCAGCGCCTTGTAGCGCGACGGCCTCCTGAGGCTCCGCAAGGCGGGAGCCAGTTTCCAGCGCGGCAACTTCCGGCGCGGCGGGGCGGGCGACACCCGCGGCACGAACGCCGCCGGCGCTGCCGGTGCACCCGCTGCGGCACCCTCCGCTGCCGCCCTGGTTCCGTCCGGCGCCGGCCCTGTCAGGACCGGCATGGGCAACGGCATCATCCTGCGTTGGTCCAGCCCTAGGGCGAGGCAGAACTGCCGGAACGCTTCCTCGACCGGCGGCAGCCCGGCGACATCATGCTCGTTCAGGCCCTTTCCAAGGCGATCCGGGACGATCTCGCGCAGCTGGCGCACCGCCCGCCCATCCGGCCCCTGCCCTTCGGCATGCATTGCGATCGCCTGCATGAGGCAGCCGGCCAGGATCTCCGGCTGGTGCAGCAGCCTGCAGCCGATGGTCCCGGGGTTCTTCTTCGAATAGCCGGCCTCCAGGGCCGCCTGGGCGGCGACGCCGTGGCTGAGAAAACACGCGATGAAATGCCAGTGGCCCTTCTTCAACTGCTTCTGACCCATCCCGCCCTCCCACGAAAAAGCCCGCCGCGGCGGGGCCGGGCGGGCGCAACTCTTCGACTCTGCCTGAATGATGCGACGTGACGCTGCCTCGCGTCAAGAACAAATAGCGAACATAAGGATCGCCCGGTGTCCGGCCGCTCAGCCCCTCTCTGCGCTCGTGAAGATATGAACCGCATCGCGCAGCATCGACGCGGCCGTGGGCGTGGGCTCGCGCTCCCACAGCTTGTGGGAGCTGATGCCGTAGATGTCGGTGTGCATCTCGACCGCCATCTCCCAGCCCCTGCACTGGGCCAGGAAGTCGGCGGCGGGCAGGGCGACCGGCGCCACCGCATAGCGCCCGGCCTCGGCGCTGGCGACCAGCCGGATGACGTTGCCGCGCGCTGCCTCGGCCGCGATCCGCTCCGGCGTCACCCCGTCGATGCCGGTGACCGCGATGTCGGCGAGCGCGAGGTCGGCGCCGAGCAGGCTGTTGGCGATGATCAGCAGCTTGTTGGCCGTGTCCCAGCCGTCGACGTCGAGCGACGGGTCGGCCTCGGCGATGCCGCGGCGCTGGGCCTCGGCCAGCGCATCGCCATAGGCCGCGCCGGCCGCCATCTCATCCAGGATGAAGTTGGTGGTGGCGTTGAACACGCCGCGCAGCTGCAGGATCTCGCCCGCGATCATGTCGCGCCGCCCGATGTTGAGGACCGGGAGCCCGCCGCAGACCGTGGCGCTGTATTTCAGCCCCGCCCCGGTCCGTACGGCCGTCTCGTGCAACTCGCGGAAGGCCAGCACCACCGGGCCCTTGTTCGCCAGCACGACGGAGATGCCCTGCCCCAGTGCCGCCCGCGTCAGCGCCAGCCCCGGACCGCCGGTCCGAAGGTCGACCGGCGACGCCTCGAACACCAGGTCGATGCCGGCCAGCAGGCTCTCCACCGGAACCGCGCCGCGATAGCCGGCCAGATCCGCGGTCGAGCCCCCGGCCGCCTTGCGGGCGACGATCCCGGCCGGATCGAAGCCGGCGGGGTCGACCGCCACGCCCCGGCTGTCGGCGACCAGGACGATGCGGAAGCCGATGCCGTGATCGCGCTGCAGCACCTCCGCCTTCCGGCCCAGGATCGTGAGCAGGTTCCGGTTGACGCTGCCGAGCCCCATCAGCGCTGCATTGACCAACATTCTTCATCCTCGTTCCGGCGCAGAAGCGCGGCCGCAGTTTCCCAGGTCTCCACCCGTCATGGCGAGTCCCGCAGGGCGTGGCCATCCAGACTGTCACCGCAATTGCCGATTATGATATAGGGGATCGGACAAGCGTCTATGACCACAACGCGCCTGACCGGCGAAATTGTGAGACATGAAAAATGACCCATCGCAACTTTCAACAGTTGAGCTCCTGAACCGAATCCAGTCCGACGATGAAGAAGACGATCGAGACTTCAGATACACGGCTGGGCGACGGCTCATAGACAGATGGCGGCTGGGGACAGATTTGGAGCCCCTGATCAATCTTCTGCGTTCCGAAAAATCCGGCGATCGCCTCCTCGGCGCATACTATCTCTGCGAATTGGCCGAGCCGGTTGAAGGCCTGAGGATTCCCGTGCTGCGGCTTGCGGAAGACTCCATCTCTCACTGTCGACGCGCTTTCGTTGAGTTCATGGGAAGCGCGAGATACTACGACGAGACTATCGGAATCGCCCTGGCAGCCTGTCTTCTCGATCTGGATCTCTATGTCAGAGTGTCGGTGTTGAGATGGGGCATCTGGACATCCACCGAGCAATTCGAGCACTTCTCCAGATTGGTCGAGGCGGGAGCCGGCGGGCGAGAGTCCACATTTTCCAATCCCCTCAGCCACGACTATTGGAAGGAATCGGAGTTGAGGCGCGGCATCCGCGGCCTGAACATCGTCCGCCGCATCCGCGCGGGACAAGAGGTCCCGCAAATCAGGGACGAGTTTCCCGAGGAAGACAATTTTGTCTTCGATAGCATCAATTTCGTGAGAACGATCTCAGAGCGCAATGCGAAATGGAGAGACATGAGAAGGCGCCGCACCGATTCATAGCGGCGTCCGATGTCGGTGCGGTCACTCACTGACCTTCCGGCGGCCCGGGGAGGCGAACCGGCCCGAAGCCGGGCGCGGCCGGCCGCCTGCCCCGCACGGCAAGCGGCCGGACCGGGCCTACAGGGCGAAATCCGATGCTTGCAGGCTGATGACGCGGGTCAGCACGATCTGGAAATCGGATGTGCCGTCGCCATCGGTGTCCCCGGCGATGATCGTCTCGCCGTCGATGACCGCGAAGCGCAGCTCGCCCGCATGGTGGGAATACAGGCCCGCGCCGATGAAGGAGAAGCCCTGGTTGCCGGCCGCGCCGGCATTGGCGTCGATGGCCGACAGGTCGATCCTGTCACCCTGGAAGCGGATGAAGTCGGTGATGCGGTCGGCGTTGACGCCGATGCCGCTGTCGTCGATCGCCGTGTACACGAAGCGATCGCCGCCCTGGCCGCCGGCCAGGATATCCCGTCCGGCACCGCCGCGCAGGACATCGCCGCCGTCCCCGCCTTCCAGCATATTGGCGCGGTCGTCGCCGACAAGGCTGTCGTCGCCCTGGCTGCCGACGACGTTCTCGATCGAGACCAGGAGGTCGCCCTGGGCCTCGCCGCCGCTGGCCTTGCCGGCCGCCAGATCCGCTTTGACCGGCCCGGTGGCCCTGGCATAGCTGACGCTGTCGATGCCCGAGCCCCCGTCCAGCCGGTCGGCGCCGGCACCACCGATCAGGGTGTCGTCTCCGGCCCCTCCGTGCAGATTGTCGGCGCCGCCGCGGCCGTCGAGGCGGTCGGCCCGGGTGCTGCCGATCAGCGTATCGGCAAAGTCGGACCCGTCGACCGCCTCGATCGACTCCAGGCGGTCCCCGGCGGCGTCGCCAAGGAAGCCCCTGCCGGCGGCGAGATCTACTCTCACCCCGACGCTGCTGCGCCAGTAGCTGGCGGTATCCAGCCCTGCATCCCCCGAGATCCGGTCCTGCCCCTCGCTACCGTCGATCCAGTCGTTTCCGGCATCCCCGTGCAGCACATCGTCACCGGTGCCGCCAACCAGCGAATCGCTGCCGGAACCGCCCATCAGGGTGTCGGCTCCCCAATCGGCATACAGTATATCGTCGCCGCCATGCCCGTTGAGCACATCGTCGCCGTCGAGGCCGTACAGCGTATTGTCGCCGTCATCGCCGCTCAGCCGGTCGTTGTGGTGCGTTCCCGCCAGCTTCTCGATATCGGCGGCGATGACATCGCCCTCGGCGTCGCCATGGGATGCCGATTGGCCCAGGATCACGATCACCCCGGCCTTGCTGTCGCCGTAGCTGATACCGTCAACGCCCGCGCCGCCGGTCAGATGATCCGCCCCGGCACCACCGACCAGCCAATCGTCACCGGCGCCGCCGAACAGCAGGTCGTCGCCCTTTTCGCCCCAGATATCGTCGGCCTGGTCCGTTCCGCGAAGGATGTCGTTGCGCTCGGTTCCGTAGATTTCGTTCGCCATTATCTTCCCCTCCATGTTCCGAACCTGACGTAGCCCGGCTGATGTGACGATTTCAATCGGAACGAAGCGCAGCGGAGACGGCATTCGAGGCGCTTGGGGCGCTGATCGGCAGATATCGTGACAGGGTCGCTCGCACCGGCCCTGGCATGGCCATGGCGTTGCGCGCCTCGCCATGACGGGGAAGGAAGAGCCGATCTCAAAGGCCGCTGGTATTGGTCCGGATTTTCGTGAACCATCGGGCTCTGATCGTCCGGTGCCGTGAGATGCGGGGCAGGAAAGGAGCGATATCATGCGTGAGGTGAAGCAGGACAAGCGCTTCGTATTGCAGCACGAAGGTGAGACATGGACGTTGGACGTTGCCGAATGGCGCGATGACAAGGGGGACGGCGAGCTTCGGGTCTCCCGTGTTCAAGCCACCATTATTCCGCCGCTCCTGGCTGCGGCTCTGCAACGCGAGGCGAAATCGCGCGGCCTCTCCAAGACAGTTCTGACGATCGAGGACCCGCCGGAATATTCCTGACGGGAGTGAGCTCTGGGGAAAATACGGTGACGGTGCGCGAATAGCGTGCGGCGGAAAGGCGCGCTGCATTTCAGGTCCGCCCCGGTCCGTGCGGCCATCTCGTGCAGCTGCCGAGCCCCATCAGCGCTGCGTTGATCAGCATGTCTTGCCCTCGTTCCGGCGCCGGTTTCCGGTTCCCAACCCGTCATGGCGAGCCCAGAGGGGCGTGGCCATCCAGGGGATCTCGATGACATTGCGCCGCGATTTCGTTTCAGAGCGGCCATGCTCGAAAGCGTGACAAAGCTCTCGCCGGGCTTTCAGCCGCCGAAGAGGCGCCGGCACTCGTCGTCGAGGCGGTCATTGGCCAAGTGCCCTTCGGCATCGGCAGCGAATTCGGGGCGGAGCCGGTCCAGGAAAAACATCGGCAGCGGCCCCTTGTTCTTGGCCTCGACCGGCCCGCGCGGCGTGAATTCGAAGAACCGCTGCACCTTCAGATAGGTGCTTTCCGACAGGTTGATCCGGCCGGGAGCGCTCTCCTCCTCCATCCGCGAGGCGAGGTTCACCGAATTACCCCAGATGTCGTAGGTGAACTTATGCCGGCCGACGACGCCGGCGACCGCCGGCCCACTGTGCAGGCCGATCCGCATCTCCCACGGCGGCAGGCGAAGCCGCTGGCGCCCCTGGTTCATGCGGAGGACGCGGTGCTGGATCTCCAGCGCCGTGAGGCAGGCATCGACCGGGTGCCGGCGGTTCGGCTCGGGCAGCCCGCCGGCGCACATATAAGCATCGCCGATGGTCCGGACCTTCTCCAGCCCGTGCCGGCGCACGATCTCGTCGAACACCGAGAAATACTGATCGAGCGTGTCGACCAGCTGCGCCGGCTCCATGCTCTCGGCCAGCAACGTGAACTTGCTGAAATCGGTGAAGACGATGGTGATCGACTCGTAGTAGCGCGGCGTCACCCGATCCTTGTCCTTGAGCTCCTGGGCCACCGATTCCGGCAGGATGTTGAGGAGCAGCCGATCCGACTTCGCCTTTTCCTCGGCGATCTCGGCACGTGCCCGCTCCAGGGACTGCATCGTCCGGTTGAGCTCGCCCAGGCTGCGCCGCAGCTCGAGCTGCGCGACGGCCTGATGGGCCAGCCGGCGCAGCGCGTCCACCTGACCGGGAGCGAGCGGGTGCGGCGCGAAATCGACGATGCAGAAGGTGCCGAGCGCATAGCCTTGCTGGTTGATCAGCGGCACGCCGCAATAGAACCGGATGTGCGGCTCGCCGACCACCAGCCTGTTATCGCTGAAGCGCGCATCCTGGGTCAGGTCTGGCACGTACAGCACGTCGCCATGGCACAGGGTCGAGGCGCAGATGCTGATCTCGCGGGGCACCTCGGTGTAGGTGGGCGGAAGGCCGTATTTCGATTTCATCCAGGAACGGGTCTCGTCGACCAGGCTGATGAAAGCGACCGGGCAGCCGCAGATCTGGGCCGCCAGCTCGGTCAGTTCGTCGAAGGCGAATTCCGGCGGCGTGTCGAGGAGGTTGTAGCTCCTCAAGGCGATGAGGCGCTCGGCCTCATTGGCTGGAATCTCGAAGGCCATTACGCGCGCCCCGCTTCCGGGCAGCGATGGGTTAAGCTTCAGACAGCATCGTAGCATCAAACGGGGCCGCGGTCGCCACGGCAGCGAACCGGGCCGGCCGAGCCGGGCCTTGGTCGAACGATCGGTCTCGGCGGCCGGGCTCGTCATCGGTCATCACCCTGCCGGCTCATAGCCGTAGGCTTCGCCCGTACGCACCACGCGGCCGATGCCCGGCCAGCCGAGATGCGCGCCGGCGATCCACGTTCCGGCCTCGGCTGTGTCGTCGAACACCTTCAGGCGGGTTGCGCGTGCGGTCGGCTGATCGTCGTCATAGCCCCAGGTGAACGCGGGATTGCCGAACTGCAGGGCCGGCACATGGACGACGTCGCCGAAGAACAGGAAACGGTCCTCGCCCGTATCGAAGGCGTAGCCGGTGTGACCGGGAGCATGACCGGGCAGGGCGACGGCCCTCAGCCGGTCGGCCACCCGGTCGCCGTTCCGGATCGGCTTCAGCAGGGGCCCGAATTGCGCCAGCCGCGCCTCGGTGAGAAAGCCCTGCACCGCCGCCTCGGGAATGCCGATCGCCTTCAGGTTCGGAAACAGCACCCGGCCGTCCGGGGTCACAAGCCCGTGCACGTGATCCTGATGGCTGTGGGTGAGCGCCAGGACCGTGATCGAGGCCGGGTCGATTCCGGCCTCCGCCATGGTCCGCTCGAGACGGCCCAATGTCGGGGCCCAGCCGCCGCCGCCGCTGTCGATCAGAACGCCGTCGACGCCCGGGCCTGCGAGCGCGAAGCAATTGACGGACAGGCGAAGCGGCGCCCCGGCCGGCGCAGCCTGCGGCACCGGGTTGTCCTGCGGGTCGTGCAGAAGGGTCGCCGGCATGTCGAGATGGCCGTCCGAGAGCGACCAGACGCGCCACGCTCCGGACGTGCCGGCGAGGACAGTGTTGCTGTGGGATGTCACGATCATGAGGGCCCCCTGTCGCAAAGGCGAATGGTGGATCGGTTCGATTGTCGGTGTTGGACACGAGTGTCCGGTTGAGCTTTTGGGGTTGTGGACAGAACCTCGATTCTCAACTTTTATTGTCATTGCCGGGCTTGACCCGGCAATCCAGGGGCCACCGAGAGCGGCTCTTGAAAGCCCCTGGATCCTCGGGTCAAGCCCGAGGATGACAATTAAATTGAGCAGAACTGAAATTAAGCTCGCTTTGGTTGCGATCTGTCTGAACCGGACAGCAGTGCTCTAGGAACGACGGTGACAGCGCCCGGATGGGGCTGCACCGCGACTGCATACGGCCACTGCAGCGTCGGAATGCGGGCCGGGATCCGCCGGTCGACGAATTCGGCCGCCCGCGGATCGCCGGCTTCGATGTGACCGTGTACGGCGAGGCGATCGGCCTCGGCGGCCGGCGCCAGCGCAGTTTCAGGATTTGTCGATGGCCGGCCTGCGCCGGGCTTCCGCCCACCGCGCAGCGAATCTGACTTCGACATCCTCATTAGGAATGTCCGGCCGAGGATCGTCAAGCGCCTCCCGCACCTTCGCGCGAACCCAGGCGTCATGGGTCTCCGGGTCGACCGCCAGCCCGGCCGGCAGGGCTCCCTCCTTCGCGGCCCGGGTGAGCAACATCCGCACACACCGCAGGAGAAGCGGACCTAGAGTGTTGCCCTGATCGGCTTGAAGAAGGCGCGGATTTCATCCGCCAGCAGCTGCGGTTGCTCCCAGGCCGCGAAATGACCGCCCGCAGGCATCGATGCCCAGCGTCGAACATCGAATACACGTTCGGCCCACGACCGTGGCGGGGTCGGCAATTCACGGGGGAAAAGGGCCATGCCGAGCGGCGGCGTGACCCGTTCCCCCGGTGCGAAGACCAGCGGCTGAAGACGGTTCTCCTTGTAGAGGCGCAGCGACGCAGCAACGCTGTCCCCGAACCAGTACAGGGAAATGTCGGTCAACAGCGCGTCCATGGAGATGACGCGCTCGATATCGCCGCCGCAATCGCTCCATGAACGCACTTTCTCCGTTATCCAGGCGGCGAGCCCTAGCGGAGAATCGGTCAGCGAAAATGCCAGGGTCTGCGGCTTGGTGCCATGGAGCGCGGCATAGGCGCCCTCCACCGCCGACCATGCGGATGCGCGGTCGAGGAAAGTCTGCTCGTCGGCGGTGACGGGCAGCGCCGTATCATCCGATGGCGGCCGGTAGCTGCCGGGAATGTAGTTCAGATGGATCCCGGAAAGCGTGCCGGGAAACAGCCGGGCCAGCCACATCGAGACGCCGGCACCAATATCGCCTCCTTGTGCGCCGAAGCGCGCGTAGCCAAGCCCGACCATCAGGCCGTGCCACAGCACCGCGATCTGGCGAGAGCTCACGCCGGCATGCGAGGGCGACGGCGAAAAGCCATATCCCGGCAACGACGGCACGACGACATGGAAGGCATCGGCGGGATCGCCGCCATGCGCGCCGGGATCGGCAAGCAGCGGGATCAGATGCTCCATTTCAACGAAGGAGCCGGGCCAGCCATGCGTCAGGACGAGAGGCATCGGCGACGGTCCCGCACCCTGCTGGTGGATGAAGTGGATGGCTTGCCCGTCCACCGTCATCATCTGGTTCGGCAGACGGTTGAGCCGTTCCTCCTGAATGCGCCAGTCAAAGCGATGGAGCCAGTGGTCGGCGAGCCGCTTCATGAACGACAGGCCGGCGCCATCCTCCCAGCCGTCTGCATCGAGCGAGGCTGGCCAACGACCGGTTTCCAGTCGGCGGCGCAAATCCCGGATCGCGGCATTCGGGATGCTGATCTGAAAGGGACGAGCCGTCATGTCACATCCCGCTGTCGCCGAGATCCCAGCGTAACAGGCTGGATGCGGAATTCGGTGACGGGGAATTCGGATTGCTGGTTATGACGGCACTCTCATTGAGCCGTTGCCTGCCCGGAGCCTATGGGCTCACTCGGCCTGGGCGCGACAATCCAGGGATTGAGCCGCTGGATCGCCGCGTCGCTGCGCTCCTCGCGATGACGGTTGCCGAGGGCCGATACGAACCTTATGGCCTACACAACATCCCTCAGCATCGCCACCAGCGGCTTATCAGCCGGCGGCATCGGGTACTCGCGCAGCCGGTTCGGCGCCACCCAGGCCAGCGCCTGGCCCTCCAGCGGCTGCGGCGTGCCCTGCCAGCGGCGGCAGAGATACAGCGGCATCAGCAGGTGGAAGCGCTCGTAGCGGTGGCTGGCGAAGGTGAAGGGGGCCAGGCAGCTCTCCTCCGTGTCGATCGCCAGCTCCTCGCGCAGCTCGCGGATCAGCGCCGCCTCCGGCGTCTCGCCCGGGTCGACCTTGCCGCCCGGGAACTCCCAGAGGCCGGCCATCGACTTGCCCTCGGGCCGCTGCGCGATCAGCACGCGGCCGTCGGCATCGACCAGGGCGACGGCGACGACCAGCACCATCGGCAATGAGGGCAAGGGTTCAGGCGGCATAGATCTTCAGGTAATCCTGGCGGCTGAGGGCGAAGAGCGGGCAGGGCGCCGTCTGCCCCAGCGCCTTGAACTCGATGGTCTTGATGCCGTCGGTCATCAGCCCGGCCTTGACCAGGACATGGCCCGACGGGGCGTTGTCGGGGTGGTAGGCGGCCTGGATCCGCTCCAGCCGCAGGTCGAGGAAGCCGAAGGCGATCACCGCCTGCGCCGCCTCGGTGGCATAGCCCTGGCCCCAGTAGCGCCGGCCGAACCAGTAGCCGAAGCTGCCGACCCGGCCGTTGGTGGCGATCGACAGCCCCATATGGCCGATCACCGCGCCACTGTCGGGCAGCGTCACCACGAACTGGTAGTCGCGGCCGGCGATCCAGCGCTTCTCCGCGGTGCGGATCCAGTCCTCGGCATCGGCGAAGCTGTAGGGATAGGGCACGTCCGACAGCCAGCGCACCACCTCCCAATCGTCCAGCAGATGGGTGATCTCGCCGGCATCGGAGGGGCGGTGACGGCGCAGCCGCAGCCGCTCGGTCTCCAGATCCTCCGGCAGGTCGGTCACGGACGAGACGGTCCGCAAACGCGCCGGCGCGGCCGCCTGACGGCGGTGTCGGCCGCACGCACCCAATGAGTCCCCCCTCCCCTCGCGGGAGGGGGGTAGGGGGAGGGGGTTTTCGCCGTCGAGCGCTGCCAGGACCCTGATGGTCCGGACCTGACGGTCAGGCTGGTCGTGTGCGCATTCGCGCGCGGACGCGCGCAGACCCCTCCCCCTGGCCCCCTCCCGCAAGGGGAGGGGGGACTAGAAGGGAGCGGGCCCTGGCACGTTCGAAAAGGCCTCGCCGGCGGGAGAGGCAATGTGAAGATGCTCGATATCCTGCCCCTGCCCCGATGCACTGGCGTGACCCGACCTCAGTTCGTCCGCGCCAGCTCCGCTTCAGTCCGGGCTAACTACGGTAATCCGCATTGATCGAGATATACCCGTGGGTGAGGTCGCAGGTCCAGACCGTGGCGCTGCCGCGGCCGATGCCGATATCGACCTCGATCTCGATCGACCGGGTCTTCATATGCGCCGCCACCGGCGCCTCGTCATAGCCGTCGACCACCATGCCGTCGCGCGCCACCTGCACGCCGCCGATGGCGATGCCGAGCTTGTCGCGGTCCGCCGGCTCGCCCGACTTGCCGACCGCCATGACGATGCGGCCCCAATTCGCGTCCTCGCCCGCCACCGCGGTCTTCAAGAGCGGCGAATTGGCGATGGCCAGGCCGATGCGCCGGGCCGAGCGGTCCGAGATCGCGCCCTTCACGGCGATGGTGATCAGCTTCTGCGCGCCCTCGCCGTCGCACGCCACCTGGCGCGCCAGGTCGGCGGTCAGCTCGTTCAGCGCCCGCTGGAACTCGGCCAGGTCCGCCGCCGCGGCCGGAACCGGGTTGCCGGCCCGGCCGGTGGCGAACAGCATCAGCGTGTCGCTGGTCGAGGTGTCGCCGTCCACCGTGATGGCGTTGAACGACTGGTCCACCGCCGCGGCAAGGGCCTGCTGCAGCAGCGGCGCCGGGATCGCCGCGTCGGTGAACACGAAGGACAGCATCGTCGCCATGTCCGGCGCGATCATGCCCGAGCCCTTGGCGATGCCGGTCAGGGTGACCGTGGTGCCGCCGATGGTGGCGGTGCGGGTCGCGCCCTTGGCGAAGGTGTCGGTGGTGCGGATCGCCTCCGCCGCCGCCGCCCAGTCTTCGCCCAAGGCCTTGGCGAGGTCCGGCAGATGCCTGGCGACGCGGTCCTCCGGCAGCGGCTGGCCGATCACGCCGGTGGAGGCGACGAACACCTCCTCCCAGTCGCAGCCGACCTGCTTCGCCGCCGCCACCACCGTGGCCGCGACCGTCTTCACCCCGGCCTGGCCGGTGAAGGCGTTGGCGTTGCCGGCATTCACCACCACCGCCCGGGCGCGGCCCTGGGGCAGCGCCCGGCGGCACCAGTCCACCGGGGCGGAGGGGCAGCGCGAGCGGGTAAAGACGCCCGCCGCGCTGGTGCCGGGGTCAAGGGCGACGAACAGCACGTCCGGCGCCCCCGTCTTCTTCAGCCCGCAGGCGGCGGCGGCCAGCCGCACGCCGGCGATCGGCGCCAGATTCGGCAGCCGCTCGGGCGCGAGCGGCGAACGCGGCAATGCTCCGGCCATGGTCCCCTCCCCCGTCTCGTGGCGCCGGTTACTTCGCCGGCGCGGGCGGAGCGGCCGGGTCGGCCGGCGCCGGAGCCGACGGGTCGGCGGCCGGGGCGTCGGTGCTGGGCGGGGGCAGCGGCTTGCCGTCCTGGCCCATCACCACGATCTGGGCGCCCTGCTTCACCTCGGCGATGATCTGCGGCACCAGCGCTTGGGACAGCTGCTCCTCGAGCTGCGGCTTGACCTCGTCCAGTGTCGGCTGCGGCAGGGTGCGCTTGTCCTCGACCAGGATGACGTGCCAGCCGAACTGGCTCTTCACCGGCGTGGTCGTGTACTTGCCCTTCTCCAGCTTGAAGGCGGCGTCGGCGAATTCCGGCACCATCTGCTCCTTGGAGAACCAGCCGAGGTCGCCGCCCGACTCCTTGCCCGACGGGTCGGTGGTGTTGGCGTTGGCCAGCTCCTCGAACTTGGCGCCGCCCTCCAGCTTCTTGATCAGGTCCTTGGCCTTGTCCTCGCTGTCGACGAGGATGTGGCGGGCCTTGACCTGGTCCTGCGCCGGGTTGTCGGCCAGGTACTTCTTGTAGGCGTCCTGGATGGCCTGGTCGGTGACCTTGGCCTTGATCTGGCGCTGCAGCCAGACGTCCTGGATGATGCGGCGCTCGGCCGTCTCCAGCCGCGCCTTGACCTCGGGGTCGTTCTGCAGCCCGGCATCGACGCCCTTCTGCGCCACCAGGCGGGCGGTCGCCACCTGCTCGGCCATCAGCGGCACCAGCATCTCGACCGGCATCTGGCGGTACTGCTGCGGCAGGCTGTTGATCGCCTCCAGCACCTCGGAGCGCAGGATCGGCTGGCCGTTCACCGTGGCCGCGACCGGATCGTCGGGCTTGCCGGCCTGGTCGCCGGCAGCCGCGGGGGCCGGGGCGGGAGCTGCCGTGGCCGGGGCCTCGGCGGGCTTGGTCGCATCCTGGGCCAGGACCGGACCGGCCAGGAGCGTCAGGGCAGCCGCGCCGGCGAGCAGGCGGAGGGCGAGGGAAGACATCAAACGCGTCCTTTCAGAACGGTGGGACGAGTGGCGCCTCGGCGGAGGAATGCCGGCATCCGGTCATGGGATCGCGGCGGCGCCAGCTGCGCGACGTGGCCGACAGGTAAAGCACAGGCCGAAACCGGGCACAAGCGGACCAAGGACCGCTGTCATCAAAGCTTCACCCAGTCGTCACGGGCGCGACACGCGGCAAATCCTAGAAGACGGGCGGCTTCCCGGCGCCGCTTCCGCGGCCGGCCGGTTCGACGTGACAAAGAATTAAGGAGAGGTTCATGGCGTTCCGTCCCTTCGCCGCGGCGCTGGCATTGTCGATCACGATCGCGCCGGCCGTTCTGGCGGCCGAGACCATCACCAGCTACACCAGCACCGACCCGAAGCTGGCGCTCGGCAGCATCTCGGTGCCCGGCGGCAAGACCCGGGAGCTGAATGTCGGCATCGGCAGCGGCGCCGGCCGCCGCGCCGGCGACCCGGCGATGACCTTCTGGACCATCTCCGACCGCGGCGCCAACTTCACCTGCGGCGACGTGAAGGACGTGTTCGGCGTCGACGGCAAGACCATCTGCGGCGACCTGAAGGGCGCCCGCATCTATCCGCAGCCGGACTATTCGCCGACGATCTACCGGATCACGCTGCAGGATGGCGGCACCTTCACCGTCGACACCGTGCTGCCGCTGCGCGACGGCGACGGCAAGCCGGTCAACGGCCTGCTGAACCCGCTGACCCATGCCTCGACCGAGCAGCCGATCGACCTGTCCGGCAAGAAACTCGAGCAGAACCCGGACGCGGTCGACGCCGAAGCGATCGTGCCGATGGCCGATGGCAGCTTCTGGGTGTCGGAGGAGAACGGCCCGTCGCTGCTGCATGTCGCGGCCGACGGCAAGATCCTGCGCCGGGTGGTGCCGCAGGGCACCGAGGACGACTTCAAGGGCGCGCATTACCCGGTCGACGGCGGCCTGCCGGCGGTGCTGGGCAGGCGCTTCCTCAACCGCGGCCTGGAATCGCTGGCGATCACCCCGGACAACAAGCGCCTGGCCACCATCATCCAGAACCCGCTCGCGAACCCGGACGCCGACGCCTACAAGGCCTCGAAGAACGCGCGGCTGTGGACCCTCGACCCGGCGACGCTCGCGGTCACCGGCGAATATGTCTACACGCTCGACGATCCGCAGAGCTTCCGGCTGGACCCGTCGGACAAGCAGAACAGCCCGCGCATCAGCGAGATGATGGGCCTCGGCGCCGACCGCTTCCTGGTGCTGGAACGGACCGACGGCACCACCAAGCTCTACGAGGTGTCGCTCGCCGGCGCCACCGACATCCACGGCACCGCCTGGGACGAGCTGGCGACCGCGCCGAGCCTGGAGCAGTCGAAGGACCTGGCCGCCGCGAAGATCGTGCCGGTGACCAAGATCCTGCGCTTCGACAGCGCCGACCATCCTGAGGTGCCGGTCAAGATCGAGGGCCTGGCCCTGACCGGCGACGGGTCGCTGCTGATGATCAACGACAGCGATTTCGGCATCACCGGCGAGACCACCCGCCCGGTGGTGCTGAAGGGCAGCGCCATCGCCGCCGACCCGGCGAGCTGATCCGGTCGGTTAATCCGGTCAGTTGATCCGATTGGCAGGGCGAGGACCTTCGGCTATGGTGCCGCGCCCGTAGGCCCGGGCGCTTTCGACGGCAGCGCCGGAGTCCGGCTGCGGCTGCGCGTTGAAAGCGGCGTGGCGCGGCCCCAAATTCCTGGGGGAGTGCGTCCGCGTGCTCTCCCTGCCAAGTCGAGGTTTCGATGTTCGGTGCGCTCGCCCGAAAGCTGTTCGGTTCGTCCAACGACCGTTTCGTCAAGACGCTGATCACCGGCCCGGTGGTCGAGACCAACGCCCTGGAGCCGCAGTTCCAGGCGCTCAGCGACGACCAGCTGCAAGCCAAGACGCAGGAGTTCCGCGCCCGGCTGGACAAGGGCGAGGCGCTCGACGCGCTGCTGCCGGAGGCCTTCGCCACGGTGCGCGAGGCGGCCAGGCGGGTGCTCGGCCAGCGCCATTACGACGTGCAGCTGGTCGGCGGCCTGGTGCTGCACCAGGGCAAGATCGCCGAGATGAAGACCGGCGAAGGCAAGACCCTGGTCGCCACCCTGGCCGTCTATCTCAACGCGCTGAGCGGCAAGGGCGTGCACGTCGTCACCGTCAACGACTACCTGGCCCAGCGCGACAGCGAGTGGATGGGGCGGGTCTATCGCTTCCTCGGCCTCAGCGTCGGCTGCATCGTCCACGGCCTGACCGACGACGAGCGCCGGACGGCCTACGGCTTCGACATCACCTACGGCACCAACAACGAGTTCGGCTTCGACTACCTGCGCGACAACATGAAGTTCCGGCTGGAGGACATGGTCCAGCGGCCGTTCAACTTCGCCATCGTCGACGAGGTCGATTCGATCCTGATCGACGAGGCGCGGACGCCCTTGATCATCTCCGGCCCGGCGCAGGATTCGTCGGAGATGTACATGCGGGTCGACCGGCTGATCCCGAGCCTGGTCGCGGTCGAGGACTACGAGCACGACGAGAAGCAGAAGACCGTCGCCCTGACCGAGGCCGGCCAGGTCAAGATCGAGCAGCTGCTGATCGAGGCCGGCCTGCTGCAGGGCGACAACCTCTACGACATCCACAACGTCAACGCCGTCCACCACGTCACTCAAGCACTGCGCGCGCATGTGATGTTCCAGCTGGACCGGGACTACATCGTCAAGGATGACAAGGTCATCATCATCGACGAATTCACCGGCCGCATGATGGAGGGCCGGCGCTACTCCGAAGGCCTGCATCAAGCAATCGAGGCCAAAGAGCGGGTCGAGATCCAGCGCGAGAACCAGACCCTCGCCTCGATTACCTTCCAGAACTATTTCCGCCTCTACCCGAAGCTGGCCGGCATGACCGGCACGGCGCAGACCGAGGCCGCCGAGTTCGGCGAGATCTACGGCCTCGAGGTGGTCGAGATCCCGACCAACGTCCCGGTCATCCGCAAGGACGAGGACGACGAGGTCTACCGCACCGTCCGCGAGAAATACGACGCCATCGTCACCCTGATCCGCGAGTGCAACGCCCGGCAGCAGCCGGTGCTGGTGGGCACCGTGTCGATCGAGAAGTCGGAGACGCTGGCGGCGCTGCTGCAGCGCGAGAAGATCCCGCACAACGTGCTGAACGCCCGCTTCCACGAGCAAGAAGCCTATATTGTCGCCCAGGCCGGCCGCCCCGGCGCGGTGACCATCGCCACCAACATGGCCGGCCGCGGCACCGACATCCAGCTCGGCGGCAATGTCGAGATGCGGGTCGCGCTGGAGCTTGCCGGCATCGACGACCCGGCGGCGCGCGACCAGCGCGAGGCCGAGATCCGGGCCGAGGTGGCGAAGAACAAGGAGATCGTGCTGCAGGCCGGCGGCCTCTACGTCGTCGGCACCGAGCGGCACGAGAGCCGCCGCATCGACAACCAGCTGCGCGGCCGCTCCGGCCGCCAGGGCGACCCAGGCGGATCGAAGTTCTTCCTGTCGCTGGAAGACGACCTGATGCGGATCTTCGCCTCCGAGCGGCTGGACGGAATCCTGCGCCGCTTCGGCCTGAAGGAGGGCGAGGCGATCATCCACCCCTGGATCAACCGGGCGCTGGAGAAGGCGCAGGAGAAGGTCGAGGCGCGCAACTTCGACATCCGCAAGAACCTGCTGCGCTTCGACAACGTGATGAACGACCAGCGCAAGGTGATCTACGAGCAGCGGCGCGAGATCATGCAGGCCGCTGACGCCACCGCCATGGTCACCGACATGCGGCAGGAGGTGGTGGCCGCCATCGTCGCCCGCGCCATCCCCGAGAACAGCTACGCCGAAAAGTGGAACATTGACGGGCTGCACGAGGAGGTGCTGCGCCTCTTCGGCCTGGACCTGCCGGTCAAGGAGTGGGGCAAGGAAGAGGGCATCGCCGACCGCGAGATCGAGGAGCGGATCCAGCAGGCGGTCGACGCCAAGATGGCCGCCAAGGTCGAGGCCTACGGCGCCGAGATCATGCAGATGGCTGAGAAGAGCCTGCTGCTGCAGATCCTGGACCAGAGCTGGAAGGACCATCTGCTGACGCTGGACCACCTGCGCCAGGGCATCAACCTGCGTGCCTATGCCCAGCGCGACCCGCTGCGCGAATACCAGGCCGAGGCCTTCAACCTGTTCGAGCAGATGCTGGCCGGCCTGCGCGAGAACGTCACCCAGGTGCTGGCCCAGGTCGAGCTGCGCGTCACCCGGCCGGAGGATGTCGAGGCCCAGCAGCGCGCGGCGATGCAGCGCGAGATGCACGAAAGCCGCTTCGACCCGGCGCTGGGCGTGCCGCCGGAGCCGGCGATGGCCACCGCCGACGGCGCGGTGGCGGCGGCGAGCGCGGCCTTCGCCCTGAATCCGGATTGGGCCGACACCCCGCGCAACGCCCCCTGCCCCTGCGGCTCGGGCAAGAAGTTCAAGCACTGCCACGGCTCGGTGGCGTAAGTCCCACGGCTGTTCGGATCGGCAAGGCCGGCGGCGAATCTCCATCGCCGCCGGCCTTTGCTTTTGCCAAGCTGACGCTGCCGAAACGGGAGCGGATGCGAATGACACTGGCCCTGACCAGAAGAGCCGACATCAGCCTGGACTCGGTTCGCCGCGTCGCCTGGCAGGGCGAAGGCGTCCGCATCAGCGAGGCGGCGCTGGCCCGGATCGCCGAATGCCGCGCCGCCTTCCTGCGGCTGATCGACACCGACCCGGACCTGGTGATCTACGGCGTGACCACGGCGATGGGCGAGCTGGCCGACCGGCGGCTGCGGCCGGAGGAGCGCGACCGCCACGCCCGGATCAAGGCCTTCGCCGCCGCCACGGCCTTCGGCGACCCGCTGCCGGAGCGGGTGGTGCGCGGCATCGTGCTGGCCCGGCTGGCGAATTTCCTGGAAGGCCATGCCGCGACCACGCCGCGGATCGCGCTGGCCGTCGCCGCCATGCTGGACGGCGGCCCGTTGCCGCCGGTACCCGCTTCCGGCCAGGGCGGGGCCGGCGAGATCCTGGCGTTGTACCAGCTGTTCGCCGCCCTCAGCGCCCGCTTCGACCTCGAGGTCAAGGAGCGCGGATCGCTGATCAACGGCTCGCCCTGCGCCGCGGCGCTGCTGGCCGATTCGGCCCTGGCGGCGCGCAACCGGATCCGGCTGGCGGAGAGCGTCTTCGCCCTGTCGATCGAGGCCTTCCGGGCGCCGCTGGAGCATTACGATGCGGCGCTGGACACGCTGTGGGGCGACGCGCACGACGCTGCGGCGCTGCGCAACCTGCGCGCCCTGCTGGACGGCGCCGGCGACGGGCGGCGCGGCTACCAGGCCCCGGTCAGCTACCGCATCGTGCCGCGGCTGCTGGGCCAGGCGCACCGCGCCCTGGCGGCGGCGGAGCGCGCGGCCGCGGTGTCGCTGGCCGCGGCCTCCGACAACCCAGTGTACATCCCGCCGGACGAGGCCGGGCCGGACCATCCCGACGGCCGCTGCATCAGCACCGGCGGCTATCACAACGCCATGGCGGCGCCGGCGCTGGACGACCTCGCGGCGATCTGGGCCGATCTCTGCCTGCTGTGCGACCGCCACAGCTCGAAGCTGCTGGCCGGCCGGGTGTCGCACCTGCCCGACCTGCTGATGATCGGACGCGACCCCAGCGACAGCGACGGCCATGGCAGCCTGGGCTATGTGCCGATGGCGGTGACGGGCTATCTGGAGCAGGCCAAGGCGGCGGCGCAGCGCACCTTCCTGCCCGGCACCGAGGCCGCCGGCGCCGGCCAGGACGACGTTGCCGCCCCGGCCTTCCTGGCCTGGGCCAAGGAGGAGCGTGCCGGCCGCTGCCTGGACGCGGCGCTGGCGATGCTTTCGGTGATCGCCTCCCAGGCGCTGCACGTCACCGGCCGCGCCGCCACGCCGGCGCTGCGCGCCCTGGTGGACGAGGTCCGCAGCTTCGTGCCGCCGGTGGCGGAGGACCGCATTCTCGGCCCCGAGCTTGGCCGCTTGGCCGAGAGGTTCACGGAACGGGTGTTTTCTGTAGGAGATCTCCGAGAATAAGTGAGCCGATTGACGATCGGACTCCCACCCAACTGTCATGCCCGGGCTTGACCCGGGCATCCAGAGACTGTCGACATCTTCTGGATTGCCGGGTCAGGCCCGGCAATGACAATAAAAAGAATAGCATCCTCTTCTTTGAATCATTAATTCTTGGACGAATCCTTAGTCGAAGCCAGAGCCTCATCGATCGCTGCATTGAGGACGTGCGGCTCGACATCCGCATTGGCCGCCTTGGCCTGCGCCACCGTCAGCTCCAGGATACGGATCCGCACCGCCTCCTCGACAAAGCGAGAAACGTCGCCCCTACGGCCGCCGCCCTGGCTGGCCAGGAACCGGCGCACGGCAATCTTGGTCGATTGCGAGACGACGAGATTCCAGCGGGTGGCAGACATCGTGCCCTCCTGAGTTTGACATCTTCGACCCGAGGGGCACCGATCTGCAAACCCGAATGGCGAATTTATCCGGATCGGGCAGACGCTGACGGCCATTGCCACATCATCCATGGACCCATGGCCATCACAACGATCGTCGCCGACGAGCCCGGCGGGCTGGCCGACGACTTGCCTCCCCAATGCCACGTCGTCGCCCCCGACGACCTTCTGGACGGGCGCCATCTGCCGCAACCCGGCAGCATCGTGGTCAATCTGTGCCGTGACCAGCGCCCGCTCTCCTTCGGCTATTACGTTTCGCTGATCGCCGAGGCACGCGGCTATGCCGCGATCCCGACCGCGGCGGATCTCGCCGACCAAGCCGACGACCGGCTGGTCCGCAGCCGGCACGCGCCGGTCGACCGCGCCCTGGCCGCGCTGCGCCGCCACAGCGGGCGCCTGGTCCTGCCGCGGCGCCTGCTCGTGGCGCTGGGCCGCTGCAACAAGCCGCATCTGCAGGAGGTCGCCGAAGCGGCCTATGAGGCGTTCGGCCTGCCGCTGATGACCCTGCAGATCGACACGGCCCGAGTGCAACTGCTGCAGGCGGTGGCGGAGCCGCTGGCCGGGCTGGATTCGCGCCAGCAGCGCCTGCTGCGCGCCGCGCTGGAGCGGCTGGCTGGCCCGCCGCGACCCCGCGCCCGTTTCGCCGCGCGCCCAAGCTGGCGGTGCTGGTGAACCCGGACGACCCGTTGCCGCCGTCCAAGCCCGGAACCATCGTCCGGCTGCGCGACGTGGCGTCGTCGATGGGCATCGACACCGAATGCCTGGACCATCGCGACCTGCTGCGGCTGGGCGGCTTCGACGGGCTGCTGATCCGCGAGACCACGGCGCTCCAGGCGCCCAGCTACATCTTCGCCGAGACCGCGGCCCGGCTGGGCCTGCCGGTGATCGACGACCCGGTGTCGATCCTGCGCTGCTGCAACAAGGTGTTCCTGCACGAGCGGCTGAAGGCCGAAGGCGTGGCGCAGCCGCGCACGCTGGCGGTGCGGGCCGACACGCTGGCCGCCGCCGGCGAGGCGCTGGGCTTCCCCCTGGTGCTGAAGGTGCCGGACGGCGCCTGCTCGCGCGGCGTTGTCCGGGTCGACACCCCGGCCGAGCTGCCGGTGGCGGGTCGCCGGCTGCTGCGCCGGTCGCGCCTGATCCTGGCCCAGGAATACCTGTACACCGACTTCGACTGGCGCATCGGCGTGCTGGCCGGCCAGCCGCTCTTCGCTTGCCGCTACCGCATGGTGCGCGGCCATTGGCAGATCTTCCGCCACGGCCAGAACGGAAGCGAGGAGGGGGCGACCGAGCCGGTGCCGCTCGACCGCTTATCGCCGGAGGTGATGTCGGCCGCGTTGGCCGCCGCCGCTTTGATCGGCACCGGCCTGTACGGCGTCGACCTCAAGGAGACGGCGCAGGGGCCGGTGGTGATCGAGGTCAACGACAACCCGAACATCGATGTCGGGCTGGAGGATGCCTGCCTGGGCGACGCGCTCTATGAGCGGCTGCTCGGACACTTCCTGGAGCGAATCGAGGCCGGAGAGGAGCGGGCGGCTCCGCCGGCCCGGACAGTGGGATCGATCTGGTAGCCGGCGAGGGCGTTCCCCCTCACCCTCCCGTCGCCAACGCGACGGGCCCCTCCCTCTCCCCGAGGAGAGGGAAACTCGGGCCGCGGCTCCGACACCTCTCCTTGGGGAGAGGTCGAAATCGCGTCAGCGATTTCGGGTGAGGGGGTGGCGCCGGCCGCTCAGCCCAGATTCTGGCCGATCGCCAGGAACTTCTCGCGCCGCTTGCTGCGCAGGGTCTTGCCGTCGAGGTCGACCAGCCCGGCCAGCGCCGACCCGATCGCATCGCCGACGGCGCGGAACGCCTCGTCCGGGAAGCGGTGGGCACCGCCGACCGGTTCCTCGATCACGCCGTCGATGACGCCGAGCTGCTTCAGGTCCTGCGCCGTCAGCTTCAGCGCCGCCGCGGCCTCCTGGCTCTGCGCGCTGCTGCGCCACAGGATCGAGGCGCAGCCTTCCGGCGAGATCACCGAATAGATCGAGTGCTCCAGCATCAGCACCCGGTCGGCCACGGCGATGCCGATGGCGCCGCCCGATCCGCCCTCGCCGATCACCACCGAGACCAGCGGCACCTGCACCTTGAGGCAGGATTCGATCGACTTGGCGATGGCCTCGGCCACGCCGCGCTCCTCCGACGCCACGCCGGGATAGGCGCCGGCGGTGTCGACGAAGGTGATCACCGGCAGATGGAAGCGGTCGGCCAGGTCGAGCAGGCGCTGCGCCTTGCGGTAGCCCTCGGGCTTGGCCATGCCGAAATTGTGCCGGATGCGGCTTTCGGTGTCGTTGCCCTTCTCCTGCCCGAGCACGACGACCGAGCGGCCCTGGAACTGCCCGAGCCCGCCGATGATGGCGCGATCCTCGGCGAAGGCACGGTCGCCCGCCAGAGGCTGGAACTCGGTGACCAGCGCCTGGATATAGTCCAGCGCATGCGGCCGATTCGGATGCCGCGCGACCTGCACCTTCTGCGCCGGCGTCAGCCCGCGATAGGTGTCGCGCAGCAGCTTGTCGACTTTGGTCTGAAGCCGGGAGACCTCGTCGGCGATGTTGAGTTCGCCGGCGTCGGTGATGTGCCGAAGCTCCTCGATCTTGCCTTCGATCTCGGCGATCGGCTTTTCGAATTCGAGAAAGGTCTTCATACCGCGTTGAGACTGGCCCTCGGGATCGGGGGGCTGTCTAACACAGGGCCGCGCGCATTGAGACCGAAATCTGTGCAGGGCTGACCGTGGCGTCTGCCCGCAGCAGGGTGCCGCCCGGCCCATCCTCCAGCGCGCCGAGCCGCAGCTCCGCCACCAGCAGCCGGTGCGGCTGCTCGTCCGGCATCGCGAAGCCGAGCGTGGCGGCCGGCTGGAAGCCGAAGCGGGCGTAGTAGGCAAGGTCGCCGACCAGCAGCACCATGCGGTGGCCCATATCGGCGGCCCGCTTCATGCTGCCGCGCATCAGCGCCGCACCGACGCCGGCGCCGCGCAGCTCCGGCCGCACCGCGAGCGGCCCGAGCAGCAGCGTCGGCAGGCCCGGTTCGACCAGCATCGGCCAGTAGCGGATCGAGCCGAGGATGCGGCCGCTGGGCCGGCCGTCCTCGCGCACCACGAAGCACAGGCCGCGCACCGGCGCGATGCCGTCGCGGTAACGGTAGGAGACCTTGGTCTGCCGGTTCGGGCCGAAGGCGAGGTCGAGCAGGGCGTCGACTTCGGCCGCATCCCGCGGCCGTTCGGTCTTCAGGAGATACACTGGAGAAGGATCCTTGGAACGGAGAGCGTCGGTTCGCGCGCCGACCGGCTTCCGTCCTGCCCGCATCATGGTGTCGCAGGCACCCCGGAACGCCTCAGGCCGCCGCGCCGCGAAGGGCGGGCAGTCGGCGTCGTCGTCGCGGCGTCGGGGGCAGGAAGGTCACGTCGTCCGTTCCAAGAGGATTCAGCGGCAACAGCGAAACCGCAACCGGGCCTTGCTGTCAACGCAAATGCTTACGGCGATGACATATGACGCCGGGCGGCGGCTGTGCCAGGACAGGCCGCATGCCGGTCCTGTCATTTCCCGCCATACACCGCCAGTTTGCCCGTTATGCGGTGGTCGGGCTGGCTGCGACCGCCATGCACTATGCCGTGCTGGCCGGGCTGGTCGAATCGGGCGGCGCCGCACCGCTGCCGGCGACGCTGGCCGGCTATCTCGCCGGCGGCCTCGTCTCCTATACGCTCAACCGGCGGCTGACCTTCGCCGGCGGCCGGCCGCACCGCGAGGCGGGCTGGCGATTCGCCCTGGTCGCCGCCGGCGGCTTCGCCTGGACCGGCCTGCTGATGGCGGCGCTGGTCGGCCAGCTCGGGACGCCCTATCTGCCGGCCCAGGCCGTGACCACGCTGATCGTCCTGTTCTGGGGCTTCCTGGCGAATCGGCTGTGGAGCTTCGCCGGATCTCCGGCTAAGGCCGCTTGAACTTGGCCAGCGGATGGGCCGATGCCACCAGGCTCTGCAGCCGGTCGCCCAGTACATGGGTGTAGATCTGGGTCGTGGCGATATCGGCATGGCCGAGCATGGTCTGGACCGAGCGCAGATCGGCACCGTGCGACAGCAGATGGGTGGCGAAGGCGTGGCGCAGCACGTGGGGGCTGACCCGGCTGGGCTCGATCCCCGCCTCGACCGCCAGGTCCTTCAGCAACTGGCCGAATCGCTGCCGGGTCAGGCAGCCGCCGCGGGCGGTGAGCGACGGGAACAGGAAGCCGCGGTCGCGGCCCTTGACGAAGAACACGCCGCGATGCGGCAGATACGCGGCGATGGCGTCTCGCGCGGGCTCCGACAACGGCACCAGCCGCTCCTTGTCGCCCTTGCCGCGGACGATCAGCGCCTGCCCGTCCCGCAACAGGGCCGAGAGCGGCAGCCCGACCAGCTCGGACACCCGCAAGCCCCCGCCATAGAGGATCTCGAGCAGGGCCAACAGGCGCAGCCCCTCGGCCAGCCGTTCCGGATCGGCGAACAGGCCCGAGATGGCGCCGATCAGGCCCTCGACCTCGGCCTCCGACAGCAGCTTCGGCAGTGGCCGGCCGAGCGTGGGGGAATCGAGCGCGGCGGAGGGATCGTCCTGCCGCCGACCCTCCGACACCAGGAAGCGATAGAACTGCCGCATCGCCGACAGGCGGCGGGTCGCGGTGCGAGCGGCCGTGCCGCCGCCCTTGGTGCCTTCGCGCCGCGCCAGGTCGCCAAGATAGGCACGCAGATCCTCGGTCACGGCTTGGTCGACGGCGCCGCCGCGGGCCTCGAGGAAGCGGTTCAGGTCGAGCAGGTCGCGGCCATAGGCCTCGCGGGTGTTGGCGGCGGCGCCGCGCTCGGCCACCAGCATGTCGAGGAAGGCCTCGACCGCGAGCGGGGGCAGCAGCCGCGGCGCCGGCGGCCGGCCCCGCCGGCGCTTCGGGGCTGCGGCCTCGGCCACCGCGCTATTTAAACTTGTCGTTCGGGATCACCTTCTCGACCGTCTGGGTCGGCGGCCGGAAGTCGATCACCGCGAGCGCGACCCCGCCGCCGACGATGACCAGCAGCACGGCGATCGCCAGCACCCGGCCGAGGCCGCCGCCCCCGCCGCCACCGGAACTCTGCGAAAAGCGCGACTTCGAACGACGACGGGACAAGACGGACCCCTGACAGGTGTGAATTCAGGCCGATGCGCGGGCCTGGGCTGGAGAAAGCAGATGCGGCGGGCCCGGCGCAACCCTATCTTAGGCGGTCGGGAGGGCGGCGGCAAATCGCCTCGCCCCGCCAGCCACGCTCGCTCGAGACGTTAGGATCGGGCCCCGGAAGAGGATCGATGATCACCACGCTGCACCGTCCCTTGCCCCGCACCCTCGTTCTGGTCGGCCTGATGGGTGCCGGCAAGACCGCGGTGGGCAAGCGCGTGGCCGCGCGGCTGGGCTTAAGCTTCATCGATGCCGACCACGAGATCGAGGCGGCGGCCGGCTGCACCATCCCGGACATCTTCGAGCGCTATGGCGAGCCCGCCTTCCGCGACCTGGAGCGGCGGGTGATCGCCCGGCTGATGCACGATCCGGTGCAGGTGCTGTCGACCGGCGGCGGCGCCTTCATGGACCCGCAGACCCGGGCGGTGATCGCCGAGCACGGCCTGTCGGTGTGGCTGAAGGCGGAGCTGGCGGTGCTGGCGGCGCGCACCGCCAAGCGCGGCAACCGGCCGCTGCTGCGCCAGGGCGACCCGAAGGCGGTGCTGGAGGGGCTGATGGAGCGCCGCCATCCCATCTACGCCCTGGCCGACATGACGGTGGAAAGCCGCGACGGCCCGGTCGAGGAGACCGTCGATCGGGTGCTGGCCATGATCGACGCCCATCTGGCGGCCGAGGCCGCCGCGACCGAAACAGCCCATGCGGGGCAGGCAGATTGAATCCCTGAGATGACACGAGAGACCATCCGCGTCGGGCTGGGCCCGCGCAGCTACGACATCGTCATCGGTCCCGGCGCCCTGGCCGAGGCCGGGCAACGCATCGCCGCGCTGGGCCGCGGCAAGCGGGTGATCGTGATCGCCGACGCCCGGGTGGCCGGGCTGCACGGCGCGGCGCTGGAGGCGTCGCTGGCCGCGGCCGGGATCACGGCCGAGACCCTGACCGTGCCGCCGGGCGAGGCGACCAAGTCGATGACCGTGCTGGCCGAGCTGCTGGACCGGATCCTGGCGCTGGGGATCGAGCGCGGCACGCTGCTGGTCGCCCTCGGCGGCGGCGTGGTCGGCGACCTCGCCGGCTTCGCCGCGGCGACGGCGCTGCGCGGCCTGGACTTCGTGCAGATCCCGACCACGCTGCTGGCCCAGGTCGACAGCTCGGTCGGCGGCAAGACCGGGGTCAACAGCAAGCACGGCAAAAACCTGATCGGCGCCTTCCACCAGCCGCTGCTGGTACTGGCCGACACCGCGCTGTTGGCCACCTTGCCGGCGCGGGAGCTGCGCGCCGGTTATGCCGAGGTGGCAAAATACGGCGCGCTGGGCGACGCCGGCTTCTTCGCCTGGCTGGAGGAGAACGGGCCGAAGCTGCTGGCCGGCGATGGCGATGCGATGATCAAGGCCGTGAAGCGCAGCTGCGAGATGAAGGCCGAGATCGTCGGCGAGGACGAGCGCGAAGCGGCGCGGCGCGCCCTGCTCAACCTCGGCCACACCTTCGGCCATGCGCTGGAGGCAGAGACCGGCTATGGCGACGCGCTGCTGCATGGCGAGGCGGTGGCGATCGGCATGGTCATGGCCTTCGACCTGTCCGTCCGCCTGGGCCTGTGCCCGGCCGCCGATCGCGACCGGCTGGCCCGGCATCTGGAGGCAGTCGGCCTGCCGACCCGCCCGGCCCGCGACCGGCCCTGGTCGGTCGGCGCCCTGCTGCACCACATGACCCGCGACAAGAAGGTACGGGACGGCCGCATGACCTTTATCCTGGTGCGCGGCATCGGCCAGGCCTTCGTCACCAGCGAGGTGCCGGCCGACCCGGTCGCCGCGGTGCTGGCCGACGCCATCGCCGCCTGAACCCGCCATGTCCGACGATCTCGTCCTCCTGCTCCACCTCGCCGGGATCGTCGTCCTGCTCGCGGCCTCGGCCTTCTTTTCCGGGTCGGAGACGGCGCTGACCGCAGCCAGCCGGGCGCGGATGCACCAGCTGGAGACGCATGGGCTGCAGCGGGCCGGCATCGTCAACCGGCTGCGCGAGCAGAAGGAGCGGCTGATCGGCGCCCTGCTGCTGGGCAACACGCTGGTCAACATCCTGGCCTCCTCGCTGGCCACCAGCCTGCTGGTCTCGGTGCTCGGGGCGCCGGCGGTGCCGGTGGCCACGGTGGTGATGACGGCGCTGATCCTGATCTTCAGCGAGGTGCTGCCGAAGACCTACGCCATCAACCATGCCGACCGCGCGGCGCTGGGCATCGCCCCCGCGGTCAAGAACATCGTCTGGCTGCTGGGTCCGGTGGTGCGGCTGGTCAACTGGCTGGTGCGCGGGGTGCTGCGGCTGTTCGGCGCCGACCCGCACCGGGTCGGGCTGGCCGATTATGTCGACGAGCTGCGCGGCGCCATCGAGCTGCATCGCGGCAGCGAGGCCGAGGTGGCGCAGGAGCGGCAGATGCTGCGCTCGATCCTCGACCTCGGCGACGTCTCGGTGGCGGAGATCATGACCCACCGCCGCAGCGTCCAGGCGATCGACGCCGAGCTGACACCGCCCGAGGTGGTGACGGCGATGCTGAACAGCCCGCACACCCGCATGCCGCTGTGCCAGGGCGGCCTGGAGAACATCGTCGGCGTGCTGCACGCCAAGGACGTGCTGCGGGCGCTGCAGGCGGCCGGCGGCCACCCGGACCGGGTGGACATCCGCCGCATCGCGACCAAGCCCTGGTTCATCCCGGATTCGACCAGCCTGCTGGACCAGCTGCACGCCTTCCGCACCCGGCGCGAGCATTTCGCCATCGTGGTCGATGAATATGGCGGCCTGCAGGGCGTGGTGACGCTGGAGGACATCCTGGAGGAGATCGTCGGCGACATCGTCGACGAGCACGACCTGCCGGTGGCCGGCGTCCGCCCGCAGGCCAATGGCAGCTTCCTGATCGACGGCACGGTCACCATCCGCGACCTGAACCGCCGCTTCGAATGGCGGCTGCCGGACGACGAGGCGTCGACCATCGCCGGGCTGGTGCTGCACGAGGCGCGGCACCTGCCGGAGGTCGGCCAAGCCTTCACCTTCCACGGCTTCCGCTTCGAGATCCTGCGGCGGCAGCGCAACCAGATCACCGCGGTGCGCGTCACCCCGCCGGCCGAAGTCGAGCCCGAAGCGAGCTGAACCCATGCCCCTCTCCGCCCCCGCCGCGCGCGAGCCGATCCACACCCGCCGCGTCACCTGCGACGGCTTCCGCCGCGCCGACGGGCTGTGGGACATCGAGGGCCATCTGGTCGACACTAAGCACTACGAGTTCCGCAACGAGTTCCGCGGCACCATCACGCCCGGCGAGCCGCTGCACCAGATGCGGCTTCGGGTGACCGTGGACGACGGCCTGACCATCGTCGCGGTCGAGGCGGAGACCGAGCACGGCCCCTATGCCCTGTGCCCGGAGATCGCTCCAGCCTTCCAGGCGCTGGTGGGGCTGCGCATCCGCCCCGGCTTCACCCAAGCGGTGAAGGAGCGGCTGGGCGGCGCCAAGGGCTGCACCCATCTGGTCGAGCTGCTGGGGCCGATGGCGACCACGGCGTTCCAGACCGTGTTCCCGATCCTGTCGCGCGAGCGCGCGGCCGAGGCCGGCCCGAAGCAGCGGCCGGTGCTGCTGGACAGCTGCCACGTTTTCGCCGCCGATGGCGAGCATGCTCGCCGCCACTGGCCGGACTTCTACACCGGACCGACACCAAGGAACTGAGTCCGGCCGCGACGATCCGCCCGGCGCCGTCTGCGGCCGCTGGACGTTAACCCGGCAGCACCGATCCGGCCGCCTCGAGGAGAGAGATGATCCGACGCCTGACCCTGGCCGCCGCCCTGCTCGCCGCCCTCGCCGCCGCCCCGGCCGCCTTGGCCGACCCGATGCTGGCGGATTTCGACTATCCCTTCCCGGTCCAGCGCTTTGACTTCAGCTCCCAGGGCCAGGATCTGTCGATGGCCTATATGGACGTGCAGCCGGACAAGCCGAACGGCCGCACCGTGGTGCTGCTGCACGGCAAGAACTTCTGCGGCGCCAGTTGGGAAGGAATGATGCGCCCCTTGCTGCAGGCCGGCTACCGCGTCGTCGCGCCGGACCAGATCGGCTTCTGCAAATCGACCAAGCCGCAGGCCTACCAGTTCGGGCTGCACCAGCTGGCCGCCAACACCAAGGCGCTGCTCGACAGCCTGGGCATCCAGCGCCCGGTGGTAATGGGCCATTCCATGGGCGGCATGCTGGCGATGCGCTATGCCCTGGCCTTTCCGGACGCGCTGTCCGGCCTGGTGCTGGTGAACCCGATCGGCCTGGAGGACTGGAGGGCCGCGGGCGTGCCGCAGCAGACCGTCGACCAGTGGTTCGACGGCGAGCTGAAGACCAATGCCGACAGCATCAAGGCCTATCAGCAAGCCACCTACTATGCCGGCGAGTGGCGTCCGGACTACGACCGCTGGGTGCAGATGCTGGCCGGCATGTACCAGGGCGAGGGTGGCCGGCAGGTGGCCTGGGACCAGGCGCTGACCTCGGACATGGTGTTCAATCAGCCGGTGGTCTACGAGCTGGAGCATATCCGCGCCCCGACCGTGCTGATGATCGGCGAGCGCGACACCACCGCGATCGGCAAGGCGCTGGCCCCGCCGGAGGTGGCGCAACGCCTCGGCAACTATGCCGAGCTGAGCCGCAGCGCCGCCAAGCGCATACCCGGCGCCAACCTGATCCGCTTCCCCGGCGAAGGCCACGCGCCGCAGATCCAGTCGCCGGAGGCCTTCAACAAGGCGCTGCTGGGGGCGCTGGTTCGGTTCCCTCCGCCCTGAGGGCACCGGCCTCGTCTCGCATCGCTTGCATGATGCAAGCGACTGCGCTACCCCTTCGGCCATGCAGCGCACCAGCTTTGCCGGCATGGACTGCCCGATCGCTCGCTCCCTCGACGCGCTGGGGGAGTGGTGGAGCCTGCTGATCCTGCGCGACGCCTTCATCGGCCTGACCCGCTTCGACGAGTTCCAGCAGAGCCTGGGCATCGCCCCGAACATGCTGGCGCGGCGGCTGAAGCGCCTGGCCGAGGCCGGCCTGCTGGAGCGCCACGCCTATTCGCAGCGGCCGCTGCGCCACGAGTACCGGCTGACCGCAGCCGGCCGCGACGTGTTCCCGGTGCTGGCGGCGCTGGGCGCCTGGGGCGGCCGGCACGCCACCGGCGGCAAGGTGCTGGTGCAGGTTGCCGGCCGCGCCGACGGCCAGCCGATGGACCCGGTCCTGATCGACCGGTGCAGCGGCACGCCGATCACCCAGGAGACGGCGGAGTTCCGCCCGGGGCCCGATGCCCGGCCCGCCTACCGGGACCGGCTCGCCGGGCTTCTGGACCGCCAGGCCGGCGCGGCCCGTCGGAACCGCCGCGGCGGCACCACCGTCCCGGCCTGAGGAGAGACTGAGATGCGCCGCATAGTCGTCACCGGAATGGGCGCAGTGTCGCCCCTGGCCAATGGTGTCGAGGCGAGCTGGCGCCGGCTGCTGGCCGGACGGTCCGGCCTGCGCCGCCTGCCCGAGGAGATGGTGCCGGACCTCGCCGCCAAGGTTGCCGGCGTGGTGCCGTCGATCGCCGAGGACCCCGAGGCCGGCTTCGACCCGGACGTGGCAGTGCCGCCGAAGGACCAGAAGAAGATGGACCGCTTCATCCAGTTCGCCATGGCGGCGGCGGAGGAGGCGGTGGCCCAGTCCGGCTGGCGGCCGGCGGACGACCGGGCGCGGCAGCGCACCGCCACCGTGATCGCCTCGGGCGTCGGCGGCTTTCCCTACATCGTCGAGACGGTTCGGACGGTCGACCAGAAGGGCGCGCGCCGGCTGTCGCCCTTCACCGTGCCGGCCTTCCTGGTCAACCTGGCCGCCGGCCAGGTTTCGATCCGCCATGGCTTCAAGGGACCGTTGGGCGCGCCGGTCACGGCCTGCGCCGCCGGGGTGCAGGGCATCGGCGACGCCGCCCGGCTGATCCGCGCCGGCGAGGCCGACGTGGCGCTGTGCGGCGGCACCGAGGCCTGCATCGACCGGGTCAGTCTGGGCGGCTTCGCCGCCGCCCGGGCCCTGTCGACCGGCTTCACCGAGACGCCGGAGCGTGCCTCCCGCCCCTTCGACCAGGCCCGCGACGGCTTCGTCATGGGCGAGGGCGCCGGGCTGATGGTGATCGAGGCGCTGGACCACGCGCTGGCCCGCGGCGCCACGCCGATCGCCGAGCTGATCGGCTATGGCACCACCGCCGACGCCTATCACATGACCGCGGGTCCCGAGGATGGCGACGGCGCCCGCCGGGCGATGGAGATCGCCCTGGCGCAGGGCGAGATCGAGTCCGGCGACGTGCAGCACCTGAACGCCCACGCCACCTCCACCCCGGTCGGCGACAAGGGCGAGATGGCGGCGATCAAGGCGCTGTTCGGCACCAACGGGACGGTGGCGGTCAGCGCCACCAAATCGGCAACGGGCCACCTGCTGGGCGCGGCCGGCGGGCTGGAGGCGATCTTCACCGTGCTGGCGCTGCGCGACCAGATCATGCCACCGACGCTGAACCTGGAGAACCCCGACCCGGACGCCGCCGGCATCGACCTGGTGGCGCTGGAGGCCCGGCCCGGCCGGATCGAGCACGCGCTGTCGAACGGCTTCGGCTTCGGCGGCGTCAACGCCAGCGTGCTGTTCCGGCGCTGGCAGGGGTAGGAGCCCACGCGTAGCCTCTCCCGCTTGCGGGAGAGGTCGGAGACGCGAAGCGGCTCCGGGTGAGGGTTCTTTTGTCGAGGCCGGTGCCCGCCCTCACCCGGTCTCGCTGCGCGAGCCCGGCCTCTCCCGCCAGGCGGGAGAGGCAACACGAGATGACCGGCCGGGTCGGTGGATCGGCCCCTAGCTCTACTTGCTCTTCACCAGCCCGGCGCGGCGCAGGGCTTCGGCCATGGCGCCGTCCGGCTCGGGCGCCGGTGCGCGGGGCTTCTGCGGGGCCTGGTGCTGCGGCTTCGCCTGGGGCGGACGCTGCGAACCGCCGTCCTGGCCCGGGCGACCGTGCCGCGGCTGGCCCTGGCCGCTGTGGCCTCGGCCATCGCGGCCCTGTCCCCCCTGATTCTGCGCGCCCTGACCCTGGCCGCCCTGGCCCTGGCCGCCCTGGCCCGGCTGTCCGGACCGAGCCTGTTGCTGATGCCGCGGCCGCTCGTCCCGGCGGCCCTCGGCGCGCCCCTCCTGCCGCCCGCCCGGAGCGCCCTCGCGGCGCGGCGGCCGCGCCTGGCCGTCGTCGTCGAGCCGCATGGTCAGGCCGATGCGCTTCCGCTGCGGGTCGACCTCCAGCACCTTGACCTTCACCACGTCGCCCGGCTTGGCCACCGTGCGCGGGTCCTTCACGAAGGTCTTCGACATCGCCGAGATGTGCACCAGCCCGTCCTGGTGCACGCCGATGTCGACGAAGGCGCCGAAGGCCGCGACGTTGGTGACCACGCCCTCCAGCACCATGCCGGGCTGCAGGTCGCTCAGCTTCTCGACACCCTCCTTGAAGGTCGCGGTCTTGAAGGCCGGACGCGGATCGCGGCCCGGCTTCTCCAGCTCGCGCAGGATGTCGGTCACCGTCGGCACGCCGAAGCTGTCGTCGATGAAGCGTTCGGGCTCCAGCCCGCGCAGGGTGGCGCTGTTGCCGATCAGCGCCTTGATCTCGCCGCCCGTCGCCTCGATGATCCGGCGCACCACCGGATAGGCCTCGGGGTGCACGCCCGAGGCGTCGAGCGGGTCGTCGCCGTTCGGGATGCGCAGGAAGCCGGCGCATTGCTCGAACGCCTTGGGCCCGAGCCGCGGCACGTCCTTCAGCGCCGCGCGGATGCGGAACGGGCCGTTGGCGTCGCGATGCTGCACGATGTTCTGCGCCAGCCCCTCGCCGACGCCGGAGACCCGGGCCAGGAGCGGCGCCGAGGCGGTGTTGAGGTCGACCCCGACCGCGTTCACGCAATCCTCGACCACGGCGTCGAGCGAGCGCGACAGCTTGGTCTCGCTGAGGTCGTGCTGGTACTGGCCGACGCCGATCGACTTCGGGTCGATCTTCACCAGCTCCGCCAGCGGGTCCTGCAGCCGGCGGGCGATCGACACCGCGCCGCGCAGCGACACGTCGAGCTCCGGCAGCTCCTGCGAGGCGAAGGCCGAGGCGGAGTAGACCGAGGCCCCGGCCTCCGACACCACCGCCTTGGTCAGCGTCAGCTCCGGGTGCCGCTTCATCAGCTCGGCGGCCAGCTTGTCGGTCTCGCGCGACGCCGTGCCGTTGCCGATGGCGACCAGGTCGACGGCATGGGCCTTGGCAAGCTCGGCCAGGGTGGCGATCGACTCGTCCCAGCGCTTCTGCGGCTCATGCGGGAAGATCGCGGTGGTGGCGACGACCTTGCCGGTAGCATCGACCACGGCGACCTTCACCCCGGTGCGGAAGCCGGGGTCGAGGCCCATGGTGGCGCGGGTGCCGGCCGGCGCTGCCAGCAGCAGGTCGCGCAGATTGCCGGCGAAGACCTTGACCGACTCCTCCTCCGCCGCCTGCCACAGGCGCAGCCGGAGGTCGATGTCGAGATGGACCAGGATCTTGGTGCGCCAGGCCCAGCGCACCGTCTCGACCAGCCAGGCATCGCCCGGCCGGCCCTGGGCGAGGATGCCGAAGCGGTTGGCGATGCGCTGCTCATACAGGCCGGGGGCCCTGTCCGCAGGCGCCTCCTCCGGCTCGAGGGTCAGCGACAGCACCTCCTCCTTCTCGCCCCGGAACAGGGCCAGGATGCGGTGCGAGGGCAGCTTGGTCAGCTTCTCGGCATAGTCGAAATAGTCGGAGAACTTGGCGCCCGCCTGCTGCTTGCCCTCGCGCACCTTGGACAGCAGCCGGCCGCGGGTCCACGCCTCCTCGCGCAGGCTGCCGATCAGGTCGGCATCCTCGCCGAAGCGCTCGACCAGGATCGAACGGGCGCCGTCCAGCGCCGCGGCGACATCGGCCACGCCCTTCTCGGCGTCGACGAAGGCGGCCGCGGCCTCCTGCGGGTCGCGGGTGGGATCGCCCAGCAGCGAGTCGGCCAGCGGCTCCAGCCCCGCCTCGCGGGCGATCATCGCCTTGGTCCGGCGCTTCGGCTTGTAGGGCAGGTAGATGTCCTCGAGCCGGGCCTTGGTCTCGGCCGCCTCGATCTGGGCGCGCAGCGTGTCGTCCAGCTTGCCCTGCTCGGCGATGCTGTCGAGGATCGTCTTCCGGCGCTCCTCCAGCTCGCGCAGATAGCGCAGCCGCTCGTCCAGCGTGCGCAGCTGGGCGTCGTCCAGCCCGCCCGTCGCCTCCTTGCGGTAGCGGGCGACGAAGGGAACGGTCGCGCCGCCGTCGAGCAGCTCGATCGTGGCCGCGACCTGGGCCTCGCGCACGGAGAGCTCGTCGGCGATGCGCTGGCTGATGGAGATCATCGAACGACCGGACATGTTGTGATGAGGAACCGGGAGGGGCTGCTTCTACCGCGTCGTTGCCATCCAGGTCAAAACCGCCGGCACGCTGCCTTGCCTCCGCCCGGTCCCCATGATACTGAAGTCATCGCTTAAGCAATAAGGCCGCGCCGGGAGAAAACGCATGAGCGAACGATCCGTGCAGCATGGCAGCTTCACCATCGAGCGCCGCTACGATGCGCCGCCGGCCCGGGTGTTCACGGCCTGGGCCGACCCTGCCGCGCGGCTGGTCTGGGGCGCGCCCGGCGAGGGCTGGGCGCTGGTGGAGCCGCGATTCGACTTCCGCATCGGCGGCCACGAGACCAGCCGCTTCGGCCCGGCCGGCGACCCGGTCTACCGCAACGAGACCCGCTACGCCGACATCGTGCCGGACCGCCGCATCGTGTTCAGCTACACGATCGACCGCGGCGACACGCGGATCTCGGCCTCGCTGAGCACGGTCGAGCTGCAGCCGGACGGGACAGGCACGAGGCTGATCTTCACCGAGCAGGCGGCCTTTCTCGACGGCGGCGACCAGCCGGAGATCCGCGAGGGCGGCTGGCGCTCGCTGCTGGACAAGCTCGACGCCATGCTGCGCCGCCGCGCGGCCCACTGAGGAGACCCCGATGAAGCTGTATCTCGCCCCCGGCGCCTGCAGCCTGGCCGACCACATCGCCCTGCATGAGGCCGGGCTGGAGTTCGACCGGATCAAGGTGGACATCCCGACCCGGCGGACCGAATCGGGTGACGACTTCACCCAGGTCAACCCGAAGGGCTACATCCCGGCACTGGTGCTGGACGACGGCACGGTGCTGACCGAGAACGCCGCGATCCTGACCTGGGTGGCCGAGCGCGCGCCCCACCTCGCGCCTGGCGGCGAGTTGGGGCGGGTTCGGCTGGCCGAGATGCTGAGCTTCATCGCCGCCGAGCTGCACAAGCTGCTGATCCGGTCGATCTTCCCGACCGGCGACCAGGAGAAGGAGATCGTCGACGGGGTGGCGGCGCAGCGCTTCGCCTATCTCGCCGAGCGGCTGCCCGGCGACTATCTGTTCGGCCGGGAGATGAGCGTGGCCGACGCCTATCTCTACGTCATGCTGCGCTGGGCCAAGGCGCTGAACCTGCCGCTGCCCGACCCGCTGCCGGCCTATTACGACCGGGTGGAGGCGAGGCCGGCAACACAGTTGGCGCTACGCCACGAGGGCCTGACCTGACGCCGGAACGCTAGGATCGAGGTCTTGCCCCGGCCTGCCGAGGCGTTAGACTAAACCCATGAGTTAAGAAACATGGCCGCCGATCCGGCGGTCCCGGTGCCGATGGCTGCGCCCCCGGGCCATCAGCCGACCGCGCGGCACGGCGAAAGGGAGAAAGCCCATGACGGACCGCCCCGTCGACGGCCATGCGTCGGCGCGCCCGGCGCCCCAAACCGGGCGCTGGCTGGCGCTGGGCGTGCTGTGCCTCAGCGTGCTGATGATCGTGCTGGACTCGACCGTGGTGAACGTGGCGCTGCCTTCGATCAAGGCGGATCTCGGCTTCAACGACTCGACCCTTGCCTGGGTGGTCAACGGCTACATGCTGATCTTCGGCGGCTTCCTGCTGCTGGGCGGCAGGCTGGGCGACCTGTTCGGCCACCGCCGGTTGTTCCTGATCGGGCTCGCCGTGTTCACCCTGGCATCGCTGGCCTGTGGCCTGGCGCCGAGCCAGACCTTCCTGGTCGCCGCCCGGGCGGTGCAGGGGCTGGGCGGCGCCGTGGTTTCCGCCGTCGCGCTGTCGCTGATCATGGACCTGTTCAGCGAGCCGGCGGACCGGGCCAAGGCGATGGGCGTCTACGGCTTCGTCTGCGCCGGCGGCGGCAGCATCGGCGTGCTGCTGGGCGGGCTGCTGACCGGGGCGCTGAGCTGGCACTGGATCTTCCTGATCAACCTGCCGATCGGCATCGCGGTCTTCGCCCTGTCGCTGGTGCTGTTGCCGGCGACCCGCAACGAGGCGGCGGACGGGCGGCTCGACATCGCCGGCGCGATCACCGTGACCGGGGCGTTGATCCTGGCGGTCTATGCCATCGTCAACGGCAACGAAGCCGGCTGGACCTCGGCCCGCACGCTCGGCCTGCTCGGCGGCGGCGCCGTGCTGCTGGCGGCGTTCCTGGCGATCGAGACCCGGGTGGCGGCGCCGCTGATGCCGCTCGGCCTGTTCCGGCTGCGCACCCTGGCCGTCGCCAATGTCGTCGGCGTGCTGTGGGCGGCGGCCTTGTTCGCCTGGTTCTTCCTGTCCGCCCTGTACATGCAGCAGGTGCTGGGTTACGGCCCGATGGAGGTCGGCCTGGCCTTCCTGCCGGCCAATCTGATCATGGCGGCCTTCTCGCTCGGCCTGTCGGCGAAGCTGGTGATGCGCTTCGGCATCCGCCTGCCGATCGTGGTCGGGCTGCTGCTGGCGGCAGCCGGGCTGGCGCTGTTCGCCTGGGCCCCGGTGGAGGGCCGCTTCACGCTGCATGTGCTGCCGGGCATGCTGCTGCTCGGCCTCGGCTGCGGCATGGCGCTGAACCCGGTGCTGCTGGCGGCGATGAGCGAGGTGGCCCCTACCGAATCCGGCCTCGCCTCCGGCATGGTCAACACCGCCTTTACGATGGGCGGGGCGCTGGGCCTGGCGATCCTGGCCAGCCTGGCGGCGTCGCGCACCGCCGGGCTGCTCGCCGGCGGCGCCGAGACACCTGCCGCGCTGGTCGGCGGCTATCAGGCCGCCTTCCTGGCCGGGGCCTGCTTCGCCGCGCTGGCGGCGCTGCTGGGCGCGACGCTGCTGCGCCCGCCGCCCGCCGCGGAGCGCGATGCCGAGTCGGTGGCATCGTAGCGCCGCACTGTCCTGCCGCGATCGGGTTGCTATAGTCGCGATCCGGAGGAGTTCGCGATGCCCGTTCCCGTGCTGCATCTGTGCTGTGGCGACAGCGCCGCCGGGGTGATCCGCGCGGGGCTGCCCGAGTCGGCGGTGCTGGTCCTGCGCGACGACCTGGCGGTCGGGCCGCTCGGCGACGTCGACAGCGACCGGCCCGACGCCCGCGCCGCCTTCTGGCATGCGCTGCTGGCCGAGGAGGACCGCGAGGCGATCGAAAGCAGCGGCGCCCTGGTCGATCAGCTGGCGGCCGAGGCGGCGGCGCTGCGCGACCTGCCGGATGCGGCGGAGACGATCATGATCTGGCACGGCACCGGCGCCGCCGAGCAGCTGACGCTGCGCCGGGCGCTGTGGGCGCTGCGCGACGCCGCGACGGCGACCGAGGAGGTCGCGGTCGGCCCGGAGCTGCTGCCCGGGGCCGGGCGCCGCGACATGACCGCGGTGGCGATGCTTCCGCCCGAGACCATCGCCGCCGCCACGGCCCGGCCGGTCGCGCCCGAGCGGCGCGCCCGGCTCGCCGCGGAGTGGGAGCGGCTGCGCGCCGACAGCGGCGGCCTGCGCCACCACCGGGACGGCGCCATCACCACCCACCCGATCGATGCGCACGACCAGGAGATCCTCGCGGCGCTCGAGGACGACTGGATGCCGGCCGCCTGCGTGATCGGCCGGCCGATGGGCACGATCACCGGCTTCTTCGCCACCGACGCCTTCTGCTTCTGGCGGCTGCGCCAGCTGGCGGCGCAGGGCCGGGCCGAGTTCCGGGGCGACATCACGGCGATTCGCCGCTGCGAGACGCGGCGGGCGGCCTGAGCGAAAGGACGATTGATGGAACTCGACCGCAACCGGTTCAAGGCGGCTCTGGCCGCCGGGCAGACCCAGATCGGGCTGTGGAGCAGCCTGTGCAGCAACATCGTGGCCGAGATCATCGGCGACAGCGGCTTCGACTGGATCCTGTTCGACACCGAGCATTCGCCGAACGAGCTGCCGAGCCTGCTGAGCCAGCTTCAGGCCGCGGCGCGCGGCACGGCCACCGGCATCGTGCGGCCGGCCTGGAACGACCCGGTGATGATCAAGCGCATCCTCGACATCGGCGCCCAGGCGCTGCTGATCCCCTTCGTCCAGACTGCCGAGGAGGCGCGCCGCGCCGTGGCCGCCTGTCGCTATCCGCCGGCCGGCATCCGCGGCATCACCACCAGCGGCCGCGGCAGCCATTACGGCCGGGTGGCAGACTACCTGAAGGCGGCCGATGCCGAGATCTGCGTGCTGCTGCAGGTCGAGACCGGCGAGGCGCTGGCGCGGATCGAGGAGATCGCCTCGGTCGACGGCGTCGACGGCGTGTTCATCGGCCCGTCCGACCTGTCGGCCTCGCTGGGCCATATCGGCAACTCGCAGCACCCGGAGGTGCAGGCCGCGATCCAGGACGCGGTGCGGCGCCTGACCGCGATCGGCAAGCCGGCCGGCATCCTGACCTCGGTCGAGGCCGAGGCCCGGCGCTATATCGACTGGGGCTACCGTTTCGTCGCGGTCGGCACCGATCTCGGCCTGCTGGCGCGCAGCGCCGACGCGCTGGCCCGTGGCTTCAAGAGCTGATCGCGGGCACCATGTCGCAGAGCGGCCGGGTTTGCGCCCGGCCGCGGCCGTGATATTCCGGCCGGAATGAAGGGGGATTGGCACGTGCGCATGAGGTCGGCACGGAGACGGACATCATGGGTTGCGCTCGGCGCGGCCTATCTGCTGTTCGTCCAGGCCATCCTCGGCGGCCTCGCCATCGGCGCCAGCGCGGCGCCCGCCTTCGACCCGCTCTCCGCCCTCTGCCAGACGGATGACGGGCCCGGGCCCGTCCTTCCGGACCAGCCGGCCGGCCATCCGCATCTGCCCGATTGCTGCACCACCGGCTGCAGCATGTTCAGCGGCGCCCCGGTGCCTGCCTTCGTCGCCGTGCTGCTGGTGCCGCATCTGGCCGGCCGGACCGAGCCCGCGCCCTTGCCATTGGCACCGGTCGCGACCGCGCCGCAGCGTTCTCCGGCCAATCCGCGAGCTCCTCCCGCCCAGGCGTGATCCAGCCGTGTCCGCCGCCGGCGGGCCCAATCGGTTCACGGCCGGAGCCTGGCGCCACAGACGCGCCGCCCGGCCAAGCCCGGAGCACATCCCATGTCCCTGATGGCACGACTGCGTTCTGCCGTCCTCGCCGCCGCCCTGGCCCTGCTGACTATCGGCCCGGCCGCCGCGCACGAGTTCAAATCCGGCCCGATCGAGGTGGTCCACCCCTGGGCCCGGGCCACGCCGCCGGCCGCGAAGGTCGGCGGCGGCTATGCCGAGATCCGCAACGACGGATCCGAGCCGGACCGGCTGGTCTCGGTCACCGCCGAGGTCGCCAGCCGGGTCGAGATCCACGAGATGGGCGTTAAGGACGGCATCATGACCATGCGGCCGGTCGAGGGCGGCGTGCCGGTGCCGGCCAACGGCAGCGCCGCGCTGGCGCCCGGCGGCTACCATCTGATGCTGCTGGAGCTGAAGCGGCCGCTGAAGGCGGGCGAGAGCTTCGCCGGCACGATGACCTTCGAGAAGGCCGGCACCATCCCGGTCACCTTCGATGTCCAGGCGATCGGGTCGACCGGGGCGGGGCATTGAGATGCGCATCCGCATCCTGGTGCCAGTGCTGCTGGCCGTCGCCGCCATCCTGGTGGGAGGTGCCGGCTTCCTGCTGGTCTATTCCAAGGACCCTTCGACCCGCCCGGTGGTGTCCGGCGCGCTGCCGGGCGCGGCCCGTTCCGGCTGACCGACCAGACCGGGGCGACGCTGAGCGACGCCGAGCTGAAGGGCCGGCCCTTCGCCGTGTTCTTCGGCTTCACCCATTGCCCGGAGGTCTGCCCGACCACGCTGTGGGAGATGTCGCAGGCGCTGGCGACGCTCGGCCCCGACGCCGACCGGCTGAAGGTCCTGTTCGTCACCGTCGACCCGGAGCGCGACCGGCCGGAGATGCTGCAACAGTACCTGCAGTCCTTCGACCGTCGCATCACCGGCCTGACCGGCAGCCCGGACGAGATCGCCGCCGTGACGAAATCCTACCGGGTGTATTGGCGCAAGGTGCCGACCAGCGACGGCGACTACACCATGGACCATTCGGCCATGGTCTATCTGATGGATGCCGAGGGTCGCTTCACCGACACCATCGCCTATGGCACGCCCGAGCCGGAACGCCTGGCCGCATTACGCCGCCTGATCAGCGGCACCTAGTCCCTTTCCATTCACCATTGCCGGCCCAGCCGGCGACTGGAGCTAGTCATGCTGAAATCTTTCCTGCCCGTCGTGGCCCTGCTGGCCGCGACCGCCCCGGCCTTCGCCCATGTCACGCTAGAGACGCAGGAGGCGCCGGTCGGCGCCACCTACAAGGCGGTGCTGCGCGTGCCGCACGGCTGCGAGGGCTCGCCCACCGTGAAGATCCGCGTCCAGATCCCCGAGGGGGTGATCGCGGTCAAGCCGATGCCGAAGCCCGGCTGGACGCTGGAGACGGTGAAGGGCAAGTACGCCGCGTCCTACGACTATTACGGCACTCCCACCAGCGAGGGCGTGACCGAGGTGGTGTGGAGCGGCGGCAGGCTGCCGGACGAGTTCTATGACGAGTTCGTCTTCCGCGGCTACCTGACCGCCGGGCTGAAGCCCGGGGCGCATCTGTACTTCCCGTTGGTCCAGGACTGCGAGACCGGCACCGACCGCTGGATCGAGATCCCGGCCGAGGGCAAGGATGCCGACGACTACGAGACGCCGGCGCCGGGGCTTAAGCTGCTGCCGAAGAAGTGACACGTGCGGCCTCCGCAGAGACCGGATCTCGTTCGAACACTGCGTTGCCCCTCCTCTTCGGGCTTGACCCGGGGATCGCGGGAGACGTTTTCAAAACGAGATGCTTCAGGACCGGCCATACCTTCCATCCTCCCCCTCCCCTTGCGGGAGGGGGAGGATCAAAAGGCAGCAGCGCTATTCCGAGACCGTCCCGCCCCGCGGGAGAGGCAATGGGAGTGCTATGTCGCCGGCCTGATTCTACTGCTCACCCTCCTCCTCGCCCCGCAGGCGGCGCTGGCGCACGCCTCGCTGATCCAGGCCGAGCCGGCGGAGAATGCGGTGCTGGGAACGGCACCCGGCAGCTTCCGCCTGAGCTTTAACGAGCCGGTATCGCCCCTGGTGCTGCGGCTGATCCGGCCCGACGGCAGCGCCGTGACGCTGACCGATGCCCGGCTGGAGGACGCGACCCTGGTGATCGCGGCGCCGCCCGGCCTCGGCTCCGGCACCCATGTGCTGAGCTGGCGCGTGGTGTCGGAGGACGGGCACCCGGTCGGCGGGTCGGTGGTGTTCTCGATCGGGGCGCCCGGCGCCGGACCACCGCCCCAGGCGGCCGACACGGCGGACCGGCCGGTGCAGGCCGCGATCTGGCTGGTCCGGATCGCCCTCTACGCCGCGCTGTTTCTCGGCGTCGGCGCCGCCGCCTTCCGCGCCTGGATCGCGCCCCTGCCGCGCGGCGCCGCCCAAACGGCGGCCGTGCTGATGCTGCTGGGCTTGGCGGCAGCGCCCGTCTCGGTCGGGCTGCAGGGGCTGGATGCGCTGGACCTGTCGTTGGCGGGCCTCGGCCAGCCCATCGCCTGGGCCACCGGCTGCGGCACCAGCTACGGCGTCACTGCCGCCTTGGCGGCCCTGGCCATGGCGCTCGGCCTCGCAGCGCTGGCGGTACGGCGCGGCCGGATCTCGGCGGCGCTCGCCCTGCTGGCCCTGGTCGCGACCGGGACGGCACTGGCGGCAAGCGGCCATGCCAGCGCCGCCGCGCCGCAGCTGCTGACCCGGTCGGCGGTCTTCCTGCATGCCATCGGCATCGCCGTCTGGGCCGGGGCGCTGCTGCCGCTGGGGCTGCATCTGCGCGCCGGCGGGCCGGAGGCCGCGGCGGCGCTGCGCCGCTTTTCGACCCTGATCCCCGTTGCCGTCCTGCCGTTGGCGGCGGCCGGCATCCTGCTGGCCGTGGTCCAGCTTGGCCATGTCTCGGCGCTGTGGACCACGGCCTATGGCTGCGTCTTCCTGGTCAAACTGGCGCTGCTGCTGGCGCTGTTCGGCCTGGCGGCGCTGAACCGCTGGCGCCTCACCGCCCCGGCCGAAGCCGGCGACGGCCGGGCCGTGCGGCGGCTGGCCCGCTCGGTTGCGATCGAAACGGCGCTGGTGCTGGCGATCTTCGCCGCGGCCGCGACCTGGCGCTTCACCCCGCCGCCGCGCGCCTTGGCGGAGGCCGAGTCCCGGCCGGCCGCGATCCACATCCACACCGCGCCGGCGATGGCCGACCTGACCGTCACCCCCGGCCGGGCAGGTCCCGTCACGGCATCGATCGTAGTGATGACCGGCGATTTCGGGGCGCTGGACGCGAAGGAGGTGACGCTGGTGCTGTCCAACCCGGCCGCCGGAATCGAGCCGATCCGGCGCAAGGCGACCAGGGCCGGCGACGGCAGCTGGCGGGTCGACGGGCTGGTCATCCCGGTGCCGGGCCGCTGGACCGCGCGGATCGACGTGCTGATCTCGGATTTCCAGATCGCCAAGCTGGAGGATGTGATCGACATAAGGCCTTGATGGCTCCTGGACTGGCACGAAAATATTGAGCCGTCATGGCGAGCCCCGAAGGGGGTGGCCATCCAGGGCAGCTCACACCCACTGGATGGCCACGTCGCTGCGCTCCTCGCCATGACCAGGGGGGGCGAAGAACCGATCTCAAAGCCCACTGGTATCAGACAGGCCCGACCAGCCGCATCGCCCAGATGCCGAGGGCGAGCCAGGGGCCGAAGGCGATGGCCGTGTGCCGCGACAGCTGCCCCCGGGCCGAGGCCAGGATGACCACCAGCGCCGCCCCGGCGCCGACCAGAACCACCCAAGGCAGAGCCTGCCAGCCGAGCCAGGCGCCGCCGGCCGCCAGCAGCTTGGCGTCGCCGAGGCCGAGCCCGTCGCGGCCGCGCAGCCGGCGATAAGCGACGGCGAGGCCGGCGAAGAGGAGATAGCCGACGGCGGCACCGATCGCCCGGTCCGCCGGCGGGACGCCCGGCTCGAACAGGGCCACCAACAGCCCGGCCAGGATCAGCGGCAGGGTCAGCATGTCCGGCAACAGCCCGGTGCGACGGTCGATGGCGCCGAGCAGCAGCAGCCCCCAGCCGAGCAGGCAGGTGCCGGGCATCAGGGCGGCATCGTCGGCCAGCGCCAAAAGCGCGATGCCGATCGCCGCCACCTCGATCACCGGATGGGACGGATCGATGACGCCGCCGCAGCTGCGGCAGCGGCCGCGCAGGCCGACCCAGCTGAGCACCGGCACCAGGTCGCACAGTGCCAGCGGCTGCCGGCAATGGTCGCAGCGCGAGCGGCCGACCAGCAGGCCGCGGACATCGTCCGGCAGGCGATGCGCCGCGGCGGCGAGGAAGCTGCCGACGATCGGCGAGACGGCGAGCAGCCCGATCTGGACCGGGGTCACGCCGCTATGGTCGCAGCGGACGCGGCTGCCCGCCGGCGGTGCGCGGCCGCAGCGCCTGCATTCGCGAGCGCAGCTCCTCCGCGATCGCCTGGGCGTCGGCGGCGTTGCGGATCACCCGCGGGGTGATGAACACGACCAGCTCGGTCCGGTCGCGACTGCTGCTGGTCGAGGAGAACAGGTTGCCGAGCAGCGGGATGTCCTGCAGCACCGGCACGCCGCCGCGCCCGTTCTGCTGGTTCTCCTGGATCAGCCCGCCCAGCACCACGGTCTGGCCGTTGGCGACCGATACGATCGAGCCGATGCGGCGGGTCGAGATCGTCGGCGCCAGCGCGTCGGCCTCGGACGAGGCGGCGTTCTCGACGATGCTCGAGACCTCCTGCTGCACGTCCATGCTGACGTCGCTGTTGGAGTTGATCCGCGGCGTCACCTTCAGGATCACGCCGGTGTCCTTGTACTCGATGTTGCTGATCACCGGCGAATTGGCGTCGTCGGTCGACTGGCTCTGCTGCGTCCGCACCGGCACCTGGTTGCCGACCTGCAGCCGCGCGGTCTGGTTGTTCAGCACCGACAGGGTCGGGGCCGAGACCACCTTGACGTTGGTGATCGAGGACAGCGCGTTGAGGACGACCCGCGAACCGGCGCCGGAGATCACCACGTTCAGGCCGCTGCCCACGGTCGGCTGCGGCGCGACCGTCTGCCCGCTCGCCGGGGTGCCGGTGGTGAAGCCGCCGGAGAAGTTGCCGGATTCGAGATAGTACTGCACGCCGTATTGCAGCCGGTCGTTCAGCGTCACCTCGGCGATCGTCGCCTCGATCACCACCTGCAGCGGGCTGGCGTCGATCGCCCGCAGCGCCGATTCGATCAGCCGGAACGCCGCCGGCCGGGCGCGGATCAGCAGCGCGTTCTTGTCCCGGTCCGGCACCACCCGCACCTCGCCCAGTTTGTCGAGCTTGAACACCGCCGCCTTGCCGGCCTGGGCGCCGGCCAGTCCGAGGATCGAGGCATCGCCCTCCTTCTGCTGGGCGTTGAAATCGATCGGCGCGAATTGCGACGTGGTGCCGGTGCCCGGCTGCCCGGAGGCGGGCTGGTTGGCGTTGCCCGTGGTGCCGCCGGCGTTGTCCTGGTCGTTGCTGCTGCTGGTGTTGAGGCCGAGGCCGCGGGCGACGTCCGAGCCGAGCTCGTCATCGAAGGGCGAGGCCCCGCTCTCGTCGACCTTGCCGAAGGCTTGGCCCAGCACCCGCGCCATGTTCGCTGCGGTGCCGTTCTGCACCATGTAGACGTAGACCCGCTCCTCGTCGGAATCGCCCTGGTCCAGCCGCTTGATCCAGCGCCCGGCCTCGTTGAGCTTGTCGACGCGGGAGGACACCACCAGCACGGCGTTCAGCCGCTCCACCGGCATGAAGTTGATCAGCCCCTTCAGCGGGCCGCGGTCGGGTGCGCCGCCGAATACGGCGCTGAGCTCCTTGATCACCGCCTCGGGCTGCGCCTGCTGCAGCGGGAAGATCCCCGACGACATGCCGCGCAGCCAGTCGACATCGAAGGACTGGACCGTGGCGCCCAGCGCCGCCCGGTCGGCGCTGGTGCCCGAGATCAGCACCAGGTTGCGGGTCGGGTCGACCCGCACCAACTCCGGATTGGTCGCCGGTGCGATCAGCGGGCCGATGGTCTCGGCCGAGACGTTGCGCAGCGGGATGATGGTGATGCCGTAGCCGGCCGGCAGCGGCTTCGGGTCGCTGCCGAGCTGCAGCACGGTGGGGCCGGACACCGCCTCGCCCAGCGGCACGATGCGGTAGCCGGCCCGGGCGTCCTGCACCAGCGCCGCGCCGGTGGCGCGCAGCACCGTCTCCAGCATCGCCACCAGGTCGTCGGGCTTGATCGGCCCCTGGGTCGACAGCGTCACCGTGCCGGTGACCCTGGGATCGATGGTGTAGGGCTGATGCAGCAGGTCGCCCAGCACCGCCTGCACCACCTGGGCCAGGTCGGCGTTGTTGAAGTTGACCTGGTAGCCTCCGGGCTGCGCCTGGATCGGCGCGCCCATCGCCGCCGGATCGCCCGGCACCGCGTCGATGCCGGGATAGACCTGGGCCTGGCGCACCGGCTGGGTGCGGCCGGTCGAGGAGACGACATTGGAGCGCGAGCGATTGTCGCCGGGCGCGGCCAGGGACCGGTTGGCCAGGTCGTCGAACATCGAGGGCGCCTGGTCCGGCTTCTGCTGCCCGCACGAGATCAGCGCGAGCAGCAGCGGAACCCCAAGGATTCTGAAGGAAGACACCCTGCGACCCACTGAAGACACCCCCGCTGCAACGCCGAGCCATAACCGACCGGCCCCCGCACCACAAGTGACAAGCGCTGCCGGCTTCGATTCGAGCGGAATTGTTGCATTCATGTTAAGTTTTATTGAAATCAGCTGAGCAACCTATTGATAAGACAAAAACATTTCGTTTGACCGCTGTCCCGGCGCGGTCGAGATTGCCGCGCGCCCGTCGCCCGGCGATGATGGGATGCGCGGCGGGTCGCGTTGGGGACCGGCACCGGAAGGGCAATGTGAGACCGCTCCTGGATATTCTCGTCGAGCTCGGGAAGCTGGGCCCCGAGGACCGGGCGCGTGTGTCGCGCCTGCAGGAGAATTCGAGCGACGGCGTGCCGGCGCTGCTGTCCAAGCTGGGGCTGGTGTCCGGCCGCGACCAGGCGCTGGCCCTGTCGCTGCAGCACGGCGTGCCGCTGGTCGGCCGCGACGCCTTCCCGCCGGCGCCGCTGTTCGACGGCAGGCTGTCGCCCCGGTTCCTGCGCGAGAGCCGGGTGCTGCCGCTGGCCGAGGCCGAGGACGGCGTGGTCCTGGCCATGGCCGATCCGGGCGACGCCTATGCCCGGCAGGCGGTGGAGCTGGCGACGCGCCGGCCGGTCCGGCCCTGCGTCGCCGCCACCGAGGACCTGGACGACGCCTTCGCCCGCTATTTCGACAGCGGCCGGTCCGCAGTCGAGCGCATCGTCGACGACATCGGGGCCGAGAGCGAGGAGGCGGCCGGCGACCCGGATGTGCAGCATCTGCGCGACCTGGCGCAGGAGGCGCCGGTCATCCGCCTGGTCAACCAGATCTTCAGCGACGCGATCCGGATGCACGCCTCGGACATCCATGTCGAGTGCTACCGCGACGAGGTGAAGGTCCGCTACCGAATCCACGGCCTGCTGCGCGAGATGAAGGCGCCGCCGGTGCGGCTGGCCCCGGCCCTGATCAGCCGGATCAAGATCCTGTCCAAGCTGGACATCGCCGAGCGCCGGCTGCCGCAGGACGGGCGGGCCCGCTTCACGGTCGGCGGCCGCAGCATGGACATGCGCGTCGCCACCGTGCCGACCCTGCATGGCGAGAACGTCGTCATCCGCCTGCTGGACACCGCGGGGATGGACATCGAGCTGTCCGCGATCGGCTTCGCGCCGGAGGTCGAGGCGCTGCTGATGAAGCAGCTGGCCCGGCCGCACGGCATCCTGCTGGTCACCGGCCCGACCGGCAGCGGCAAGACCACGACCCTGTACGGCGCGCTGCGGATCCTCAACCAGCCGAGCCGGAAGATCCTGACCGTCGAGGACCCGGTCGAATACCAGATCAAGGGCGTCAACCAGATCAACGTCCGCCCCCAGATCGGCCTCGACTTCGCCCGGGTGCTGCGGTCCTGCATGCGCCATGACCCGGACGTGATCATGGTCGGCGAGATCCGCGACGGCGAGACCGCGAACATCGCCGTGCATGCCGCGCTGACCGGACACCTGGTGCTGTCGACGCTGCACACCAACAGCGCCACCGGGTCGATCAACCGGCTGCTCGACATGCATGTCGACGGCTATCTCCTGACCTCGACCATCGCCGGCGTGATCGGCCAGCGCTTGGTGCGGCGGCTGTGCCCGGAATGCCGGCGGCCCGTCGATACTCCGGCAGGGCTGGTGGAGCGCGCCGCCGCCGTCCGGCCGCTGGCCGCGGGGACGCCGCAGCTGTACGAGGCAGTCGGCTGCAGCGCCTGCGACGACCTCGGCTACACCAGCCGGATCGGCATCTTCGAGTATTTCGTCCCGGACGACGAGATCCGGGACCTGCTGCGCGACCGCATCTCCACCGCCGCCCTGACCCAGGCGGCGCGCAGGGCCGGCATGGTCACGATGTATGAGGACGGGCTGCACAAATGCCTGGCCGGACTGACCACGCTGGACGAGGTCCATCGCGTCACCGAGGAGTGGTGAGGCGATGCCGGTCTTCGCATACAAGGCGATCGACGGCAGCGGCGCGGTGGTCGAGGGCCGGGCCGAGGCGGCGGACGAGGCCAGCCTGACGGCGAGGCTGGAGGCCGCGGGCATCCTGCCGCTGAGCATGGCTCCGGTGCGGGCCCAGGCCGGCCGCAGCAGCGCCGCGGCCGGCGGCCTGGGACGCCGCCGCGGACCGAAGCCCGGCGACATCACGACGATGACGCGCGAGCTGGCCATCCTGGTGGCCGCGGGCCAGCCGCTGGAGCAGGCGCTGGTGACGCTGGCGCACGGTACCGGCCCGATCGCCGCCCTGTCCGGCCAGGTGCTGGCGCGAGTGCGGGCCGGCACCAGCTTGAGCACGGCGCTGGAGGAGCAGGGGCCGGTGTTCCCGCGGCTCTACGTCAACATGGTCCGCGCCGGCGAGAGCTCCGGCACGCTCGACGTGGTGCTGGAGCGGCTGGCCGAGCTGCGCGAGCGCGGCGAGAAGACCCGCGAGATGGTGGTCACGGCCATGCTGTACCCGGCCATCCTGGTCGTGGTCTCGCTGGCCTCGGTGTTCCTGCTGCTCACCTTCGTGGTGCCGCAGTTCGAGACCATCTTCAAGGATGCCGGGGCGGCGCTGCCGACGCCGACCGCCATTGTCATCGCCATCGGCCGCTTCTGCCAGGACTATGGCTGGATGGTCGGAATCGGCATCGTCGCCGCGGTGATCGCCGTGCGCCGCGTCCTGGCCCTGCCCGGGCCGCGCCTGGTCTGGGACCGCGCCATGCTGCGCCTGCCGCTGATCGGCCCGCTGGTGCGCACCCTGGCGACCGCCCGCTTCTGCCGCACCCTGGCGACCCTGGTCGGCAATGGCGTCGACCTGCCTTCGGCCATCGCCCTGTCGCGCGACGTGGTCTCGAACACCGCGGTCAGCGCGGCGATGGAGACCGTCATCACCGGCGTGCGGCAAGGGCGGGGGCTGGCCGACCCGCTGGCCGAGATCGGCATCTTCCCCCCGCTCGCCGTGCAGATGCTGCGGGTCGGCGAGGAGACGGGGCGGATCGACATGACCTCGGCGCATGTCGCCGACGCCTATGAGCGCAAGCTGGAGGCCGCGATCAAGCGGCTGGTCACGCTGGTCGAGCCGGCCCTGATCATCGTCCTCGGCCTGGCGGTGGGCGGCATCGTCATGTCCATCCTGCTGGCCGTCATCAGCATCAACGACCTCGCTTTCTGAGAGACCATGCCCGAGACTCCGAACCACACGCCCGCTATCCGCCGCAGCCGCCAGGCCGGCTTCACCCTGATCGAGCTGCTGGTCGTGCTCGTCATCCTCGGCCTGCTGGCCGGGCTGGTGGGGCCGCGGATCCTGTCCTATCTCGGCGGCGCCCGAGCGGATTCGGCGCGGCTGCAGATCGAGAACTTCAAATCCGCCCTCGATCTCTACGCCATCGATGTCGGCGGTTATCCGACCACCGCCCAGGGGCTGAAGGCGCTGATGGCCAACCCCGGCGGAGTGCGCGGCTGGAATGGCCCCTATCTGCGCAGCAATGCGCTGCCGGACGATCCGTGGGGCAGCGCCTACAACTACCGGGCGCCGGGGCAGCACGGCGCCTTCGACCTGTACTCCCTGGGCGCCGACCGGAAGGAGGGCGGCAGCGGCGATGACGCCGACATCACCAGCTGGTGATCGCGCCCACGGTCAGGGCAGCCGCGGCTTCACCCTGCTGGAGCTGCTGGTGGTCCTGGTCATCCTCGGCGTCGTGGCGGCGCTGGTGCCGCCGATGCTGGCACGCGGCTCGGCCCAGGCCCAGCTGAAGCGCACCGTGGCGACGCTGGCGTCGGAGCTGCGGCAGGCGCGCAGCGACGCCATCCTGCGCGACGGCCCCCAGGGCGTGGTGATCGACCCGGTGGGCCGCAGCTTCGGCCCGGTCGCGGCGCCGCTGCGCCACCGCATCGCCGACGGCATCGCGGTCGACGTCACCAGCGCCGGGATCGCCGCCGACCGCGACGGCCGGCCGGGCATCCGCTTCCTGCCGGACGGAAGGTCGACCGGCGGCACCATCCGCCTGGCCGGCCAGGGCCGCGCCTACCGGGTCGAGGTCAACTGGCTGACCGGCCGGGTGCGGATCGCGGAGGCCGGTGATGGAGCATAGACGGGGGGCGCGTGAGCGCGGTTTCACCCTGATCGAGGTGGTGGTCGCCCTGACCATCCTGGGGCTGATTCTGACCGTGATCTTCCGGATCTTCGGCACCGGGCTGACCGGCTTGGCCCGCGCCGACGGGCTGCAACGCGCCGCCATCGTCGCCGAGGGGCTGGCGGCGCAGCTGGACACGCTGCCGACGCCGCTGCGGACGGGCGGCACCCTGTCCGGCGAGACCGATGACGGCTATCGCTGGCGGATCGTCGCCGACGGCTGGGACCAGGCGCCGCGCCAGACGGTGACCGTGGGCGGCCGCCAAGCCCGGCTGGCCCGGCTGCGCATAGCCGTCGAGGCGGCCGCTTCTGGCCCGCGCTTCGAAATGACCACCCTGGCGCTGGTGGCGGTGCAATGAGCGCCCGTGACCAGCGCGGCTTCACCCTGCTCGAGACCATCATCGCCATGGTGGTGCTGGCGCTGATCATGGTGCTGCTGACCGGCGGCCTGCGCTTCGTCACCGCCGGCTGGGACCGCGGCGCCCGGGCGGCCGAGGCGTCGGAGACCATCGCTTTGGTGCAGTCGACGCTGCGGCGCGAGGCGGCGGCGGCCCGGCGCCTGACCTGGCAGGCCCAGCCCGGCGGCAAGCCGACCGCCACCTTCCGCGGCGAGACCGACCGGGTCGGGCTGGTGGTGGCCGATCCGGGCTTTCCGAGCGAACCCGGCTTGGCCATCGCCTTCTTCTATGTCGACGTGCAGCCCGGCCAGTCGACCCTGCGCTATTCCCGTGCCCGCTTCGACCCGCGGCTCGGCAGCATCGCCGAGGCCAAGCCGACCGACGACCTGGTCCTGAGTCGGGGGCCTGTCCGGTACAGCTTCGATTATTTCGGCACGGTGCCCGGCGAGCAGCGGCCGCGCTGGATCTCGCCCTGGCCGGACCTCGAGGTGCCGCCGCGGCTGATCCGCCTGCGCAGCCGCGACGCCGAGGGGCTGGCGGTGTGGCCCGACATCGTGGTGCCTCTGCCGGTCGACCTCGAGGCCGCCTGCGTCCGCACCGTCACGGCGACGGCCGGTCCGGACACGCAGCAGCCGGGCGCGCCGGCGGGACAGAATGCGCCATCGGGGCCGCAGGCCGGCCAGCCGCCGCGGCGGCAGCAGCCCCCGCCGCAGCCGCAGGAGGGTGCCCAGGCCACGGCGGAGCCCTCCGGCGACGCCCCCGCCGCCCCGCCCGCCGCGGGCGCGGACGGCTTCTGCAGCCTGTCGGTGCAGCGCGATGCCAAGGCCGGCTGACCCCCGCCCCGCCGCGCCTCGCGGCCCGCGCCACGGCGAGCGCGGCATTGCCCTGGTGATCGTGCTGTGGACGCTGGTGATGCTGGCGATGCTGACCATCGGCTTCAGCCTGAGCAGCCGGACCGAAGCCCGGGTCGCTGCCAACGGCGCCGAGGAGATCCGCCTGCGGGCGCTGCTGCGCGGCGGCGTCGAGCTGGCGGTGCTGGGCCTGGGCACCGCCGACGATGACCGCGGCTGGCGCGCCGACGGCACCCCCTACCCCGCCGAGCTCGGCGACGACCGCATCGTCGTGCGCATCCGCGACGAGGCCGGCCGGGTCGACCTGAACCGGGCCGATGAGGAGACGCTGCAGCGACTGATCGCGGTGGTGCTGGGCACGCCGGAACAAGCGCCGCGCCTGGCGGCAGCGATCCTGCGCCGGCGCGGCGGCGACCAGGAGCGCCAGCCGCCCGGCGCGAACCAGGCCGGCCAGCCCGTGAGCCGGCCCGAGCCCACCCGCCCCGCCCCGGCGCCGGACCCGGACGACCCGGCCGCGCTGGCGCGCCCGTTCCAGTCGGCCGAGGAGCTGCGCATGGTGCCCGGCATCAGCCGGACCCTGGCCGACGCCTTGATGCCGCTGGTCACCGTCCTGTCGCCGGCCGCCGAGATCGATCCCTTCGCCGCCGACCCGCTGGTGCTGCAGGCCCTGCCCGGCGTCACCCGCGCCCAGGCCGAGGCGGTGGTGCGGGCCCGGCAGCAGCGGCCGGCGCCGACACCGGAACGGCTGGCCACGCTGCTGCCGCAGGATGTCGGCCAGCGGCTGCGCACCGGGGCAGGCCCGGTCTACGGCGTCAGCGTCGAGGCCGCGACTGCCCGCGGCGCCCGCGGACGGGTCGAAGCGGTGATCTGGGTCGCCGCCGACGGCGAGAGCTTCTATCGTATCCTGGACTGGCGGGAGGCCGGCTTCGGCCGGCATGTGGGGGAGGACCCGGCATGATCGCCGGCATGGGCCGCCGAGCGGCGGTGTTTCTGCGCTGGTGGGGGCGCGAGCTGGCCGGGCTGGTGCCCGACCGCTGGCTGTTCCGCCCGATCCTGCGCCGGCGCCGGCTGATCCTGCTGTGGCGCGAGGACGGCGCCCGGCTGATCGAGGCCCGCGGCCGCCGCGTGCTGCGCGACGTGCCGCTGGGCCAAGTCCCGGCCGGCGGCCCGCAGCGGCGCGGCGCCGAGGTGGTGCTGCGCTTCCCGGCCGAGGCCGGGCTGCGCCGCCGCATCATGCTGCCGCGCGAGGCCGAGGCGGCGCTGGGCCGGGTGCTGCGCTTCGAGATCGACCGGCTGACCCCCTGGCCGCCCGGCACCGCCGCCTTCGCCGCCCGCCAGCTGCCCCCGACCGGCAACGCCGCCACCATCGCGGTCGAGCTGACGGCGATGCCGCGAGAACAGGTGGATATCGCGGTCCAGACCGCCCGCGCTGCCGGCTGGGCCCCGGACGTGGTCGATCTGGCCGGCGAGGACCCGCTGGCGCCGCCGGGGCCGGACCTGCGTCATGACATCGATGCCGAGCGCCGCCGGGTGCTGCGGCGGCTGGCCTGGCTCGGCGGGCTCGGCCTCGGCGCCCCGGCCGCGATCGCGGCGGCCTGGCTGGCCTGGACCGTCGCGGCGCATTGGGCCGTGGTCTCGGATCTGCGCGCACAGGTGGCCACCGCCCGGGCCGCGACCGCGCCGGCCAGCGCTTTGCAGGCCGAGATCCGGGCGCTGGAGGAGGCCGGCTCCTATCTCGGCGCCCAGCGCCGCGCCACGCCCTACGTCTCGACCCTGATCGAGACGGTCAGCCGGACCCTGCCCGACGGCGCCTGGCTGACCGAGCTGTCGCTGGACCAGGGCACCCTGCGGCTGGGCGGCTTCGCCGATGATGCCGCCAGCCTGATCCCGGTGCTGTCGGCGCTGCCGCAGTTCCAGTCCGTCGCCTTCGCGGCGCCGAGCGTGCGCGACCCGCAGCGCGGCCAGGACCGCTTCGCCGTCAGCGCCACGCTGGTTCCGGGGGCGGAGCAGCCATGAATATCGATCTCAGCCCCGCGGCCCGCCGCCTGATCGCCATCGGCCTGCTGCTGCTGGTTCTGGCCGGGCTCGGCCTCGGCTTCGCCGCCGGGGCGGTCGCCATCCGCGACGCCGACGATACTGCAGTCGGGCTGCGGCAGGAGCTGGCGCTGCTGGCCCGGCTGGCGCTGACCCGCGACCGGCTGGAGGAGCGCAAGGCCGCCCTGGTCACGGCGGCGGGCGGCGAGACCCCAGCGCTGCAGGGCGCCAGCCCGGCGATCGCCGGCGCCTCGCTACAGCAGCTGGTCTCCGGCGTCGTCGCGGCCCAGGGCGGCCGGATCGACAGCATGACCGTGCTGCCGGCGGTGGCGGATCCCGGCGGCTACAGCCGGGTCGGGCTGCGCGCCAGCTTCGGCGCCCGGATCGAGGCGCTGCGCAACATCCTGCAGGCCTTCGAGGCCGGGGCGCCGCCGCTGTTCATCCCCGCCTTCACCATCCGCACCGAATCGACCGAGGGCGAGGAGGATCCGGAGCTGACGGTCTCAGTCGATGTCTATGGCGTGATGCGCCGGCCGGAGGGCAGCTGACATGGCGTGGCATCCCCTGACCCGGCTCCTGGTCGTGCTCGGTCCCCTCGCGATCGGCGTGTCTTATCTGCTGGAGCCGGAGGACCCGGCCGCGGTGCCGGCCGTCGTGCGCTCCGGCAACGCCCAGGCGGCGCTGCCGCCGGCGGCGCCGGCCGCCGAGCCGCCTCCCCTGCTGGCGCCGGAGCTGTCGGACCTGACGGAGACGGTGGAGCGGCCGCTGTTCAACCCGAGCCGCCGCGGCCCGCAGCCCCCACCGCCGGAAGCCGAGGCGCCGCCACCTCCGCCGCCGACGGCCGAGCCGCCGCCCGCGGTGACGGTGCAGGGCGTGATCCTGGCCGGCGACCAGGGCATGGCGCTGCTGCGCCGCGACGACACCGGCGAGATCATGACCGCCCGGCCGGGCGACGATCTGTCCGGCTGGCATGTCGACCGGATCGACCCCGGATCGGTCACCCTGACCGGCCCGGACGGTTCGATCGAGCTGCCGCTGTTCCCGCCCGCGCCGCCCTGATGCGCCGGCCGGCCCGACTCACGCCGCTGCTGGCGGCGCTGCTGGTGCTGTGCCTGGCGCCGGGGCTGCGCGCCCAGGAACTGGGTGAAGGCTGGATCATGCCGCCGGACGAGACCCCCGGCAGCCTGATCCCGAGCCGCCCGGACGCGCCGGCCGCAGCCGAGCCGGCCCCCACCGTCCAGCCCTCCGTCCGCGGCCGCGCCGGCCCGGCGCAGATCCGCCGGCTGATCGTCAGCCGGCTGCGGCTGGCTGATGCGCGGCAGCGGCCGCAGGTGCTGCGCCAGGCCCGCTGCCTGGCCTATGCGGTGTATTTCGAGACTCAGGGCGAGACCCGGCTGGGCCAGCTGGCGGTGGCGCAGGTGGTGCTGAACCGGCTGCGCAGCCCGGCCTATCCCAAGACTGTCTGCCGCGTGGTCGCCGACCGCGGCCAGTTCCCCTGGACCACCGGCGACCTGACCATCCGCGACGCAGCGCGGTTCCGCATCGCCTGGTCGGTGGCGCTGCACATGATGGCCGGCATCTTCACCGACCCGACCCAGGGCGCCACCCATTTCTACGCCCCGGCGCGGGTCGGCGCCCCGGCCTGGGCCACGCCCGAGGCCTATCTCCTCACCATCGGCGGCCATCGCTTCTTCCGGCCCTGACCCGCGTGGCGGTTTGGCAAGATCTGCCCGATCCCTGTCATCCGTGCCAATGGCTTGGCCCGTCCGGCTTGGGCACAGTGCGCCCACGCCAACGGAGACCGACCATGAGCAACGCCGTCACCGCTATTCCCGCCGCCCCCGCCGCCGAGGCGCTGGCCCATTTCCGCGCCCGGCTGGCCTTCGAGACCGACTGCTCCGACGTGCATGAGGCCCTGGCCACCGGCGCCCCCGGCTTCGTGCTGGCCGAGGCGCGCGGGCCCAAGGCCTATGCCGCCGGCCATGTCCCCGGCGCCATCAACCTGCCGCACCGGACGATCACCGCCGAGCGCATGGCCGAATGGCCGCAGGACACGCTGTTCGTGGTCTATTGCGCCGGGCCGCACTGCAACGGCGCCGACCGCGCCGCGATCCGGCTGGCCGAGTTGGGCCGGCCGGTGAAGATCATGATCGGCGGCCTGACCGGCTGGCTGGACGAGGGGTTCACGCTGGAACAGGCCTGACCGCCTGGGGTGCGGGCCCGGCCCTTGGAACCGCCGGCCCCACCCTGTATGGTCGGGCCGACACTGCCGCGCCCGAGGCCCGATGAAGACGCTGCCCGAATTCCCGAACCTCTTCATCCTCGACCACCCGCTGATCCAGCACAAGCTGTCGCACATGCGCGACAAGGGGCGGTCGACCAACGGATTCCGCCGGCTGCTGCGCGAGATCTCGCTGCTGATGGGCTATGAGATCACCCGCGACCTGCCGATGACGACGGAGCGGATCGACACGCCGCTCGAGGCCATGGACGCCCCGGTGCTGCTGGGCAAGAAGGTGGCACTGGTCTCGATCCTGCGCGCCGGGCTGGGCATGACCGAAGGGCTGATCGAGCTGATCCCCTCCGCCCGCCAGGGCCATATCGGCCTGTACCGCGACCACGACACCAAGATGCCGGTCGAATACCTGGTGAAGCTGCCGGAGGCGCAGGGCCGGATCTTCATCGCGGTCGACCCGATGCTGGCCACCGGCAACTCCGCCGTCCACGCCGTCGACGTGCTGAACCGCCACGGCGTGCCGGACGAGCTGATCCGCTTCATGGCGCTGGTGGCGGTGCCGGAAGGCGTGCGCACGCTGCACGCCAAGCACCCGGACGTGCGCATCTACACCGCGGCGCTGGACCGCGGCCTCGACCACAACGCCTATATCCTCCCGGGCCTCGGCGATGCCGGGGACCGCATGTTCGGCACGAAGTGAAGCCCATGACCGACCAGCCCAAGCAGCTTCTGCACCTCGTCCTCGGCGGCGACCTCAAGGATACGCAGAGCGTCGAGTTCGCCGACCTGTCGAAGGTCGACATCGTCGGCCTGTTCCCGAGCTATGCCGAGGCCTATGCCGCGTGGCGGGCCAAGGCGGCGGCGACGGTGGACGACGCCCAGAAGCGTTATTTCGTGGTGCATCTGCACCGGCTGCTGGATCCGTCGACCGACGCCAGCCGCAAGGGCTGACCTGACGGCCGCGCCCGCCGCCGTCAGGCGGCGGCGCTGGCCTGCAACTGGTCGCGCACCACCTGCAGCGCCTGCTTCAGCGCGCCGGCGGTCTCCGCCGTCAGGCCGGAGGCGCAGCCGATGCCTTCGAACACCGTTGCCACCTCGGCCTGCAGCGCCCGGCCGGCCGGGGTCAGGTGGATGTGCACCACCCGCTCGTCGTCGCGGCTGCGGCGGCGCTCGACCAGCCCTGCGGACTCGAGTCGCTTCAGGAGCGGAGTCAGCGTGCCGGAATCGAGGAACAGCTGGTCGCCGATCGCCTTCACGGCCAGGCCGTCCCGCTCCCACAGCACCAGCATCGCCAGATACTGCGGATAGGTCAGGCCGATCCGGTCCAAGAGCGGCTTGTACACGCGGTTGAAGGCATGCGCCGTGGAGTAGACGGCAAAGCACAGCTGGTCGGACAGGCGGTACGGGGCTTCCAGGGTGTCGGGCATCGCGGGATCTCCCCGGGTGGGGGACGGTGACAGGGCAATCCGACCGGATACCCCAGGCAATTGAATTGCGCACCATTCAATTTCGCATGGCCGCCCTCTGGCGCATTGCATAGCGAGCAATTCAATTGTGCGCTATCTAGTTTCTCGCAAGCGGCACCCGCCGCTCCCTATTCAAGCGAGACCGATTATGAGCATCCTCTACCGCACCAAGGCCACCGCGACCGGCGGCCGCGACGGCCGGGCCACCAGCGAGGACGGCAAGCTGTCCGTCGCCCTGACCACGCCGAAGGAGTTGGGCGGCCAGGGCGGCGACGCCACCAACCCCGAGCAGCTGTTCGCCGCCGGCTATTCCGCCTGCTTCCTGAGCGCGCTCAAGTTCGTCGCCGGCCAGGCCAAGGTGAAGATCGCGCCGGATAGCACCGTGACCGCCGATGTCGGCGTCGGCCCGCGCGACGACGGCCAGGGCTTCGGCCTGGATGTCGGCCTGACCATCGCCCTGCCGGGCCTGGAGCGCGCCGTCGCCGAGGACCTCGTCGCCCGCGCCCATGTCGTCTGCCCCTATTCGCACGCCACAAGCGGCACCCTGAACGTCCGCCTGACCGTCGTCTGATCATCACAACCGGGGCGGCGATCCGGCCGGCCCCGCCTCCATACAGCGTCCGGAGTTTCCAGATGAGCGTTTCCGTCAAAGCGCTGGCCCTGGCGGCCGTCGCCGCCCTGTCGCTCGGCATGGCCCAGGCCGCCGAGGCGGCGCCCGCCGGCGTCAAGAACATCGTCCTGGTGCACGGCGCCTTCGCCGATGGGTCGAGCTGGGCCGGCGTGGTCGCCGCCCTGCAGGCCAAGGGCTACCACGTCACCGCGGTGCAGAACCCGCTGACCTCGCTGGCCGACGACGTCGCCGCCACCAAGGGGGTGCTGGCGCAGCAGGACGGGCCGACGCTGCTGGTCGGCCATTCCTGGGGCGGCGTGGTGATCACCCAGGTCGAGGACCCGAAGGTCGCCGGCCTGGTCTATGTCGCGGCCCTGGCGCCGGATGTCGGCGAATCTGCGGCCGATGTGTTCAAGAACAAGCCGACGGCGGTCGAGGCCGACGCCATCCAGCCGGGCCCGGACGGCTTCGCCACCATCCCGGCCGACCGCTTCCACAGCGCCTTCGCCGCCGATTCCAGCCCGGCGCAGGCGGCGGTGATGGCCGCCACCCAGGGCCCGATCGCCGTCGCGGCCTTCGGCGAGAAGGTCACCGCCGCGTCCTGGAAGACACTGCCCTCCTGGTTCCTGGTGTCGACCGCCGACCGGGTGATCAACCCCGACCTGGAGCGCTGGGAGGCCGAGCGCATCGGCGCCCATGTGGTGTCGGTGACCGGCAGCCACACCGCCTTCGTCGCCCACCCTGCGGTGGTCGCCAAGGCGCTCGAGGATGCGGCCAGCTCGCTGCACCGCTGAGAGACCGTTTGGAAATGCTACTGGCGCGGCCGTCTGATGGCGGTTTCTCCGCTTCCGGTGCTCACGGACTCAAATGTCCGCTGCGCGCCGGTTCTCGAAACCACCACCAGCCGACTCACACCAGCGCATTTCCAAACGGTCTCTGACCGCGGCTCCGACCGGAAGCCCGCCCGTGGCATTGCGCCACGGGCGGGCTTTCCGTTACCAGGAACAGATGACCGTCGCCCTGATCGCCCCCTCCCTCGACCGCCTGCCCGGATTTGCCGACGCGCTGCGCCGCGGCTGGTCGCCGGACACCGTCCGCAAGGACGCGGCGGCGCGCGAGCAGCTGGAGCGGATCGCGCAGGACCCGGCCGGCTTCGTCGCCGGGCTGGACGATCCCGAGGCCCGCGGCGGCCCGATCGCGATGCCGGACGGCAGCACGGTGCCGCGGCTGCCCGGCTTTTACCGCTGGCTGTGGGACGGCGAATTCTGCGGCAGCTTCGGCTTCCGCTGGCAGCCGGGCACCTCTGCCCTGCCGCCGCATGTCCTGGGCCATATCGGCTACAGCGTCGTGCCCTGGAAGCAGCGCCGCGGCTACGCCAGGCGCGGCCTGACGCTGCTGCTGCCGGAGGTTCGGGCGCAGGGCCTGACCCATGTCGAGCTGACCACCGATCCCGACAACCTCGCCTCGCAGCGGGTGATCCTGGCCAATGGCGGCCGGCTGATCGAACGCTTCCGCAAGGCCGAGGCCTATGGCAGCGCCGAATCGCTGCGCTGGCGCATCGACCTCTGACCCTCCTTTCGGTGAAGAAGCCTTTGCCGTAGACCGGGCGGCAACTCGGCGATTCGGAAAGGAACCGGCATGGCGGTTCGCGGCCCCTCCTCAATTCTGCCCTCCGCCCTGCTGGTGCGGCCGGTGCTGGGGCTCGCCCTCGGCGCCAGCACCCTGCCGCTGCTGCATGCCGGGGTGCTTCCGGCAATCGGGCCGGCGCTGCAGGCCCAGGCCGGCGCCTTCGGGCTGGTGACGGCCGAATCGCTGCTGGCGCTGCTGCCGTTCCTCGGCTGGGCCGCCATCGCCCGGCGCGGCGGCGAGCGCCCGGCGATCATCGCCGGCGGCGTCCTGGTGGCTTTGGCGCTGGCCGGCTTCCTGGCCATGCTGCGCCGGCCGCTGGAGCCCGGCGATCCGATCCTGCTGCCCAGCCTGCTGTGGATCGCCGCCGTGATCGGTGCCGCCGGGCTGGTGGTCGGCAACCACCTGCATCTGATCCGGCTGGGCGGCGGATCGGGCGGCCGCATCGCCGTGATCGCGGTCGCGGCAGCGACGCTGTTCGGACCGATCCTGGGCAACGCCGTCGCGGTGGTGCTGACGCCGGCCACCGGATCGCTGGCGATCCCGCTCGGCCCCTACCTGTTCTGGGCGGCGATGGCGGCGGCCCTGGCCTTCGTCACCTGGCGCAGCCCGACCGCCGCGGCGCCGGCAGCCTCGACCCATGCGTCACCGGCCGCGGTCGCGGCGGCGGCGCTGGGGCTGATGCTGCTGCTGGCGCCAATCGTCTGGCTGAACGCCATCCGACTGCCGCTGCTGGTCCACGCCGCCACCGTGGCCGGCGGGTCCGTTCCCGACTTGATCGGCCAGGTCTCGCTGATCGGCTATCTCGCCGTCGCCGTGGTGCTGCTGGCGGTGGCGCTGAGCCCTGGATTCGGCCTGCCGGTCGCTGGCCCGCTGGCCGCAGCCGTCGTGCTGTGGGCGCTCTACGGCCTCGACGTCCGGGTGCCGGTGTCGCTGTCCTGGGGCGTCAGCAGCGATCCCGCCTATGCCCTGGCGATGCTGGCCGGATTCGCCGCCATCCTGGGGCGCGGCGCCGGGCCGTTGCGGGTCGGGATCGCCTGGACCGCGCTGCAGCTGGCCGCGGTGCTGGGCAATCGCGGCGGCGTGGAGTGGTTCCAGTCCAACCAGTTCGTCGTCACCGACGCGATGCAATGGATCGGCATCGCCATGGCGGTCGTCGGCGCGCTGGCCCTGGCCGGCATCATCCTGGCCCGCCGCACCCGATGAAAAAGGCCCCCGGAGCGAGGCTCCGGAGGCTTCAAGTGTGGATCGGGCCGGAGGAACGCCAGCCAGGGACCGGCCCGATCGTCGACGGATCGACGGCTTTCACGATGGCGGCGGCTAGGTCGTCCAGCCCGCCCGATCCGTGATCTCATGAACGACTGCAGCCACTACAGCGACTGCAAATCATTCGCAATCTCAAGATAGGCCTTCGCCAGACGATTGCAAGCGGAATTGATGGGGGCGGCAAAAGCCGGCTGCGGCAAGGCACCACAGCCGGCTGAGGGACTCAATCGAAGCGCAGGGGGATGTTGATCGTGATCCCCAGCGTCGGCGCCACATAGACCGGGGGAGGCGGCTCGACATAGACCCGCCGCGGGCGCCCTACATAGTAGGCCGGACGATCCTCGTAAACGACCACCCGGTCGCGATGCGGCCGGTAGTAGTAATGCGGCGGCGGCCCGTCGCGCCAATGCCGGTGGCGATGATGGCGGCGCCAGCGGTCGTCGTCGTCATCATCGTCATCATCGTCATCATCGTCCGCGACCGCCGTCGCCGGCTGCAGCAGCAGCGTCGGGGCGGCGGCGGTCAGGGCGAGCAGCGCCAGGAGCGACAGGCGCACCAGGGACTGTTGCATGCCGGGCCTCAGTCGAAGCGCAGCGGGATATTGACCGAGATGCCCGGGGCCGGCGCGTAATAGGCCGGGGGCGGCGCGTAGTAGGCCGGCGGCCGTTCGACGTAGACGGGCGGGCGCTCGTAATAGACCGGCGGACGCTCATAGTACACCCGCGGACGCTCGTAGTAGTAGCGTGGGCGCGGCTGCACCACCACCACATCCGGGCGACGGTCGTAATAGTAGCCATGGTTGTGGCGCCAGGGCGGACCCCAGCCGCGATGTTTCTTCCAGCCGTCGGCGAGTGCCGGGGTCGACACCGCCAGTGTGACCGCGACGGCGGTCAAGGCGCCGGCCAGAATGCGGCGAGTCGAGATCATCAGTCCTGTCCTTCTGCTGCCGGGGCGACCCACCGGGCCGGACCCACCAACGCTCAGACCCACAACGCACGACCCGGTCGCTTCGATCCGGCGGCAATCAAGGTATTTTCGTGGCATTGCCCGGATTATCGGCCGAGACCTCGGCCGGCGGCGGCTCCCAGCCGAAGACGCTGCGGCCGCCATACTCATGCGACCGACCGCGCTCGGTCGCGATGTGCTCCGGCAGGGTCGGGCCGGTGGCGTGGCGCTCCACCCGCCGCGCCTGGTCGTCGAGGCGGCGGATCGCGTCCAGCCGCTCGTCATTGCCCAGCTTGGCCTGGGCAACGGCGGATTTCAGCACCGCGATGGTCCGGTCATAGACCAGGGTCGGCACCGGATAGGGGTGCCGGTCCTTGCCGCCATGCGCCAGGGAAAAGCGGCCGGGATCGGCGAAGCGGCAGGGCGCGCCATGCACCACCTCGGCCACCATGGCCAGCGAATGCACGGTGCGGGCGCCGACGCCCGGCACCAGCAGCAGCTCGGAGAAATCCTCCGGCGCCCGGTCCGCCGCCGCAGCCAGCGCCCCGTGCAGCCGGCGCAGGATCACGTCCTTGGGCCGGACGTCGTGATGCGCCGGCATGACGAGGTGCGGCAACGCCGGCTGGTCCGGCGGCGGCGGGACCCGCCCCTCCAGAACCGCCACCTCGCCGATGATCCGGTCGGGGCCGAGATCGCGCAGCAGGTCGAGCTGGCGCCGGCGCGAGGCCGCCGCCCGCCGGTCGGTCAGGTTGACGATCACGCCCTGGCCGGGCCCTTCGATCGCCGTGTGCGGAGCCTCGACGAAGCTCTTCAGGTCCTCGGAGCACCAGTGGTAGCGGCGGGCCAGGCGGCTGTCGCCGTTCATGCCCTGCTGCACCACGACCCAGCGCCCGTCATCGGCGACGATGAAGCCGTGCAGATAGAGGTCGAAGCCGTCCTGCACGGCGGCGCTGTCGACCTTGGCGACCAGCCGGCTGGCCTTGGCCAGGGCCGCGCCGTCGAAGCCGACGCGCTGGCCGATCGCGATCAGCTCCGCCGGCGTCTGCCGGGAATGGGACCCGCGACCGCCGCAGACATGCAGGCCGAGCTCGCCCGCCATCGGCTGCAGGCCGCGCTTCAGCGCGCCGATCACGCTGGTGGTGATGCCCGAGGAGTGCCAGTCCATGCCCATCACGGCACCGAAGGACTGGAACCAGAAGGGGTGGGCCAGGCGGCGCAGGAACTCGTCGCGGCCGTAATGATGGATGATCGCCGCGGCGATCACCGCCCCCAGCCGGGACATGCGCCGGCCGAGCCAGGCGGGCACCCGGCCGTGATGCAGGGGCAGATCGGCACTGCCGGCCCGTTTCGCCACGGATCCTCCGGAACAAAGACGGAACGATCCTAGCGCGGTGCCTCGGAATACGCCAGCGGCCTATCCCGCTGGCTGCCAGGTGGCCGAGTTGCGCAGCCGGATCCCGCTGACATGCAGGCTGCTGTCCCACAGGGCGGCGAGCGGCGCCAAGGAGTCGACGATGCGGAGATCCACGCCGCGCCGCGCCAGCTCGCCGTCGAGCCCGGCCAGCGCGACTCGGCCGAACGGGACTACCGGCGCCTCCGACACCCACATTCTGGCATCCTCGATGCTGCGGAAGGTCGCGGCCGGTAGATCATATCGATGGATCATGGCCGAGCGCAGCCGGTCGATCCAGGCGGCCTCGATGAAGGCGACGGCCCGGGGCTCTCCGGGCCCGAGCCACCGCTTCCGATCCGCCGCCGAGCTTTGCGGCGTCGCCCAAGCCAGGATCCGCGGGCAGTCCCGCGGGAACAGGTACAGCATCTGATGCGCGTCATCGATCGCCCAGACCAGCCGGCCGTTCAGCCACTCCCGCCCCGCGGGGCGGTCCGACGGCACGCGCACCGGCCGCGGCTCGAACCGCTCGATCGCCGGGTCGTCGCTGAAATGGAACAGCCTCACCATCGACGCCTCCAGATAGCGCGAGCGGATGCGCCGGAGTCGCCCCCTCACCCGAAATCGCTGCGCGATTTCGACCTCTCCCCAAGGAGAGGTGAAAGGAGCCGGCGCTCTTCTCCCTCTCCTCGGGGAGAGGGAGGGGCCCGGCCTGCTTGGGCCGGGAGGGTGAGGGGGTTACGCCGCCGCGGCCCGCGCCTTCCCGATCAGGGCCAGGATCTCCCCGGCGGCCTGCGGGATGTTGGTGCCGGGCCCGTAGACGGCGCTGACGCCGGTGGCCAGCAGCGTGTCGTAGTCCTGCGGCGGGATCACGCCGCCGCACACCACCAGGATGTCCCCGGCGCCCTCGGCCTTCAGCGCCGCCATCAGCTGCGGCACCAGGGTCAGGTGCCCGGCCGCCTGGGACGAGACGCCGACGACATGGACGTCGTTCTCGATCGCCTGGCGCGCCGCCTCCTCCGGCGTCTGGAACAAGGGGCCGATGTCGACGTCGAAGCCGATATCGGCGAAAGCGGTGGCGATCACCTTGGCGCCGCGGTCGTGGCCGTCCTGGCCCATCTTCACCACCAGCATGCGCGGCCGCCGGCCTTCGGCCTCGGCGAAGCGCGCCACCTCCCCCTGGATCCGGGCATAGCCCTCGTCGCCGGCGAAGGCGCCGCCATAGACGCCGGAGACCGAGCGGGTCACCGCGCGGTGGCGGGTGAACACCTGCTCCAGCGCGTCGGAGATCTCGCCGACCGTGGCCCGCGCCCGGGTCGCCTTGACCGCGAGATCCAGCAGGTTGCCATCGCCGCTCCTCGCCGCCTCGGTCAGCGCCGAAAGCGCCGCCCGGCAGGCGGCCTCGTCGCGCTCGGCCCTGATCTTCTTCAGCCGCGCCACCTGGGAGTCGCGCACCGCCGAATTGTCGATCGCCAGCACCTCGACATGGTCCGGCGTCTCGGGGACGTATTTGTTGACGCCGACGATCACCTGCTCGCCACGGTCGATCCGGGCCTGGCGGCGGGTGGCGCTCTCCTCGATCCGCAGCTTCGGCAGGCCGGCCTCGACCGCCTTGGTCATGCCGCCCATGGCCTCGACCTCGTCGATCAGCTCGCGGGCCTTGGCCGCCAGCTCGGCCGTCAGCGCCTCGACGTAGTAGCTGCCGCCGAGCGGGTCGACGGTGCGGGACACCCCGGTCTCCTCGGCGATGATCAGCTGAGTGTTGCGGGCGATGCGGGCGGAGAAGGGGGTGGGCAGGCCCAGCGCCTCGTCGAAGCTGTTGGTGTGCAGGCTCTGGGTCCCGCCCAGCACCGCGGCCAGCGCCTCGATCGTGGTGCGGACCACATTGTTGTAGGGGTCCTGCTCGGTCAGCGACACGCCGGAGGTCTGGCAATGGGTGCGCAGCATCAGGCTCTCGGCCTTCTTCGGCGCGAACTCGGCCTGGATCAGCTCGGCCCAGAGCCGGCGGGCGGCGCGCAGCTTCGCCACCTCGGTGAAGAAGTCCATGCCGATGGCGAAGAAGAAGGACAGGCGTCCGGCGAAGGCGTCGACATCGAGCCCGCCGGAGATCGCGGCGCGGACATACTCGAGGCCGTCGGCCAGGGTGTAGGCCAGCTCCTGCACCGCCGTCGCCCCGGCCTCCTGCATGTGGTAGCCGGAGATCGAGATCGAGTTGAACTTCGGCATCCGCCCGGCGGTGTAGGCGATGATGTCGGCGACGATCCGCATCGATGGCCCGGGCGGGTAGATGTAGGTGTTCCGGACCATGAACTCCTTGAGGATGTCGTTCTGGATGGTGCCGGACAGCTTGGCCTCCGGCACCCCCTGCTCCTCCGCCGCCACGATGTAGCCGGCCAGCACCGGCAGCACGGCGCCGTTCATGGTCATCGACACCGACATGCGGTCGAGCGGGATGCCGTCGAACAGGATCTTCATGTCCTCGACGGAATCGATCGCCACCCCGGCCTTGCCGACATCGCCGACCACGCGCGGATGGTCGCTGTCATAGCCGCGATGGGTGGCCAGGTCGAAGGCGACCGAGACGCCCTGCTGCCCGGCCGCCAGGTTGGCGCGGTAGAAGGCGTTCGACGCCTCCGCCGTGGAGAATCCGGCGTATTGCCGGACGGTCCAGGGCCGGCCGGCATACATCGTGCCGCGCACACCGCGGGTGAACGGGGCGAAGCCCGGCAGCTCCCCCGCCGCGCCTTCGGGCACGTCCGCCGCGGTGTAGAGCGGCTTGACCGCGACGCCCTCGGCCGTCTCGAAGGACAGCGTCTCGAGCGGGCGATCGCGCAGCTCCTTCCGGGCCAGCGCCTCCCAATCGGCGGGGCTCCGCTTGTCGAAGGCGGTCATGGCGGCATTCCTCCTGTCACGGAGGCGAGTATAGGAGCGGTCCCGGCCGCGGTCACGCGGTGCGCATGATTCTTTCGTGGGCGCTCAGTTCCGGCTGAGCGCCATGTGTGCGCCGAGGCCGACCAGGGCCGAGCCGCTGGCCAGGCGCAGCCACCGCGCCACCCGCTCGCTGCGGCGCAGCCGGGCCATCGCCCGGTCGATGCACAAGAGGGTGACGACGTCGGCCGCGAAGAACACGGCGTTGACGATCATCCCCAGCACCAGGAACTGGGCCCAGACCGGCAGGCCGGCGGCGGGATCGACGAACTGGGGCAGGAAGGCGATGAAGAACAGCGCGGTCTTAGGGTTCACGAGCTCGACGGTCACGCTTTCGGCGAAGGCGCGGCGCGCGGTCTTCTGCGCCAGCTGCGGCAAGGCGTCGCCGGACGAACGGCTGCGCACCATGCGGATGCCGAGCCAGACCAGATAGGCGGCGCCGAAGATCTTCACCACCAGGAACAGGCTCGGCGACCAGCGGAACACCGCCGACAGCCCAGCCGCCGCGGCGGCGACATGGACCAGGTCGCCGACCGCGATGCCGGTGGCGGCGCGGAACCCCGCCGCCCGGCCGCGCGCCAGGGTCTGGGCCACGGTGTAGAGGATCGCCGGCCCCGGGATGATCGCGATCAGCACCGTGGCGACGAAGAAGGGCAGCAGATGCGCGAGCGACGGCATGTGACGGGCCTCCGGCGGATTTTGCAGGCCACCATAGCGCGGTCGCGCCTGGACGTCAGGCCCGGGCCCAATGTCGCGCCGGCCCGCAGTGTCTTGACCTTGTCACAAATCAGGCTAGGAATGATTCGCAGATGGAGCGATGGCAACCGCCCCACCGTTGGTGTAGGGGAAGGAATCCCGTGGCGGACCGTGATCCCAACCGCCCGTTTCTGCGATATGATCGTCCGTCGCAGCCGTGGGCAGCCGCTGCCCTTGTTCGGAAGCGAGAGCACAGTCGGAGTGTGAGACCGTGAACGCAAGCGTCGGAAACCAAGGCACCGCGACGCATCCGGGCCCAATCAACCCGAAGCAGGTGTTCGCCACCGAAGGCATCGACCCGACCCTGGAGCGGCCGAGCGCGGTGACCCGTTTCTTCATGCGGCTGGTCACCTGGGCCGAGCGGCTCAACCTGAAATACACCAAGGTCGGCAACCCGCCGGTCTACGACACTGCCGTCTTTCCGTGGGTGGCCGAGATCGAGCGGGAATGGCCGCTGATCCGGGCCGAGCTGGACCGCGTGCTGCTGCGCCAGCACGAGCTGCCGAGCTTCCAGGACATCTCGGCCGACGTGAAGACGATCAGCAAGGACAATCACTGGAAGACGTTCTTCCTGACCGGCTACGGCGTCAGCTCGGAGAGGAACATCGCCCAGTGCCCGGAGACCTGGCGCATCGTCCAGAAGATCCCGGGGCTGAAGACGGCGATGTTCTCGATCTTCGAGCCGGGCAAGCACCTGGCGGCGCATCGCGGCCCCTACAACGGCGTGCTGCGGCTGCACCTGCCCCTGCTGGTACCGGAGCCGCGCGAGAAGCTGGCGATCCGCGTCGACAAGCAGATCTGCCATTGGGAGGAAGGCAAGGCCCTGGTGTTCGACGACGCCTATGAGCACGAGGCCTGGAACCACACCGAAAAGACCCGGGTGGTGCTGTTCATCGACTTCGTCAAGCCGCTGCGCTTCCCGGCGCGGCTGGTGAACTGGCTGCTCCTGAACCTGGCCGTCTTCACCCCCTTCATCCGCGAGGGGCAGGACGCGCACAAGGAGTGGGAAAAGAAGTTCTACGCCCAGGCCGAGGCCCTGCGGAACAAGAAGGCCTGAGGCCGCTACCGGCGCGCCAGCGCCTGCCAGACAACCAGGGCCAAGGCCAGCAGCGCCGCAGCCGGCGGCAGCCAGGCATCCGGCGCGGACATCGCCCACAGCGTCGCCCCAGTCGCCGCGCACCACAGCGCCGGCAGGACCATCAGCGTCCAGCGCGCCGGCCCGGCCACGACCAGCAGCAGGCCAAGCGTGCCGATCGCGGTCGGGTCCGGCGCGACGCCGAAGATCTCGGCTTGGCGCCAGGGCCGGCCGAGCAGCAGGCCGATCGCCGGCTGAACCAGCAGCGCGAACAGGAAGATTCCGACCCCGGCCCGGCTGGCGGCATCGAGCCGCGGCGGGACTAAGAGCCGCCCGCCGACCGCCCCGGCCCAGACCAGCAGCGCCGCCTGCGCCAGGAAGGCCGCGGCGGCCCAGGGCGCAACCCAGTTGATGGTGGCGTAGCGGTCGAGATGGAAGGCGATCGCCACCCAGGCCCAGCACGCCGCCAGGATGGCGGCGACGGCCGGCCCGGCGACCGGACCGCCGCGCCGCAGCAGGACCAGCATCAGCAGCCCGAGCAGCACGGAAGCGGCCTGGGCCGGCCAGATCGCCGCGTTGTACAGCTCGAACAGCCGGTGATAGGTGCGGGGCGAGAACAGCAGGAAGTCGGAGAGGCGGTAGCTCCACCACTCCGCCATCACAGCGCCTCGACATCGGCGGCCATCCGCCGGCGCATCGCCGCATCCGGCATCGGGCCGCGGGCAACCCCGAGATTCTCGCGCACATGGTCGACGCTGGTGGTGGCCGGGATGGCGCAGGTGACGGCAGGATGCGAGACCACGAATTTCAGCAGGATCTGGGCCCAGCTGGCGCAGCCGATCTCGCCGGCCCAGCCGGGCAGCGCCTCGCCCTCGACATCGTCGATCAGATCGCCCTGCCGGAACGGCCGGTTGACGATGACGGCGATGCCGCGCTCCTGCGCCAGCGGCAGGATCCTGTCCTCAACCTCGCGGTCGAGGATGTTGTAGGTGATCTGGACGAAGTCGATCGGCCGGCTGCGCATCACCTGCTCGATCTCGCCGTGCCGCCGCCCCTCGGAGGTGGTGATGCCGACATAGCGCAGCCGGCCCTCCGCCTTCATGGCGAACAGCGTGTCGAGATGCGCCTCCCAGGCCAGCAGGTTGTGGACCTGCAGCAGGTCGAACCGGGGCACGCCCCAGAATTGGCGCGACTGCTCGATCTGCCCCGGCCCGTTGCCGGAGGTCCAGACCTTGTCGGCCGCGAACAGGCTGGCGGGCCGCCCGAGCCTGGCCAGGCCATGACCGATCACCGGCTGGGCCGAGCCGTACATCGGCGAGGAATCGATCAGCCGCCCGCCCTCGGCGAAGAAGGCGCGCATCACCTCGGCGCAGTCGTCACGCGCCTGCGGGTCGTCGCCGACATTGAACGTGATCCAGCTGCCGAGCCCGACCACCGGCAGCGCTTCGCCGGTCGAAGGTATTGGCCGGGTGACCGGGGCCGCCTTGCCGGTCGCCGCCGGGATCGGCAGCAGCGGGGCGGCGCCGGACGCGGCCAGAGCACCCAGCAGGGTGCGGCGGGAGAGGATCGGGGAACGCGGCATCGCCTGCCTCCGTCTGCGCTGTCGCTCCCATGGAGATGGGATCGCAGGGCGGCAGCGCCACTACCCCCTTCCGAATGCGGCGTGGTTGGGACAGCATTCCCTGTCACGCCGGCAGCCGGCGGATCACGGAGGGGGATAGGATGCGGAACCGACGGAACAGCCCGAGCTCGATTGCCGCAGTGATGGCAGCCGGCATGCTTGCCACCCTGCTGGCGGCGCTGCCGGCCACGGCCCAGGATGCGCCCACTCCGGTGCTGAATGCCGGCGAGAAGGTGCTGCAATTCGACTGGCCGGCAGTACAGGTCGGCACCGGCGAGTACCAGGAGGGCCCGACCGGCGTCACCGTGTTCCATTTCGACCGGCGGTCGCTGGCTGCCGTGGATGTCCGCGGCGGCGGGCCCGGCACGGTCAACACCGACTATCTGCGCCTGGGCTACGACGCGCCGGAGCTGGACGCCGTGGTGTTCGCCGGCGGCTCCTGGTACGGGCTCGAGGCCACCACCGCCGTCGCCTCGGCGCTGAAGGAGGACGGCGTCCGCGGCGGCCATTGGGACAACATCGCGCTGTCGGTCGGCGCCATCATCTACGATCTCGGCGGCCGCCGGTTGAACGAGCTGGTGCCCGACAAGCGGCTGGCCCAGGCAGCCCTCCGCGCCGCCAAGCCCGGCGTCTTCCCGCTCGGCGCCCGGGGCGCCGGCCGGCTGGCGGTCTCCGGGTCGCTGTTCGGCTGCAACGCCTTCTCCGGCCAGGGCGGCGCCTTCCGCCAGATCGGCAAGGTCAAGGTCGCCGCCTTCGTCGTGGTCAACGCGCTGGGCGTGGTGACGACGCGCGACGGCAAGGTGGCGGCCTGCTATGGCGATGAGGGCTGGCCGAAGGACCTGACCACGGCGGCGCTGCTGGCGGGCTATCCGGCCAGCCGCAAGCCGGGCTGGACCGGCGCGCCGAACGCCGACGCCCCGGCCCGCAACACCACGGTCAGCCTGGTCGTCACCAACCAGAAGCTGAAGCCGGCAGAGCTGCAGCGCCTCGCGATCCAGGTGCACAGCTCGATGGGCCGGGCGCTGCAGCCCTTCGCCACCGAGTTCGACGGCGACGTGCTGTACGCCGTCTCGACCGGCGAGTTGGCGGACGAGGCGGCAATGCTGCCGACGGTCGATCTGGGCGTGATCGGCGGCGAGGTGATGTGGGACGCGATCCTGGCCTCGGTGCCCGACCAGCCGAAGCCGGCGGCGCCCGCCGCCAAGCCAGCGCTTGCCGCGGACAAGCTGGCGGCCCTGGCCGGCGATTACGTGTTCAGCCCCTTCGTGACGATGAAGGTCACGGCCGAGGGCGATCGCCTGTTCGCCCAGGCGACCGGCGCGCGCGACGCCTTCGCCATCGGCAAGGAGGAGCGGACCGAGCTGAAGCCGGTTTCGGCCACCGACTTCATGGTGCCGGGGCGCTATCCCCTGACTTTGCGCTTCGAGGAGGCCGGCCGGCTGATGCTCAACCCCGGCCACTGGCAGCAGTTGGGGACACGGCAGGGCGGCTGAGGACCCTATTCTTCCCGCCAATTCTGGAACGTCGCGGCCTGGCCGCACAGGATGCCGGCCTCATCGATCAGCTGCCAGACGGTGGCGTTCTCGATCCAGAAGCGGCGGCCGGATTTGGCGATGCGCAGGCCGCGATAATCGCCGATGAAGCCGTCGCGGGTGACGGCGTCGAGCAGGCGCTGCCGTTCGGCTCGGTCCGGCGCCTCGGCGGAGAGGCGGGACGGCAGCCCGCTAAACTCGTCCCAGCCGTATTCGAACCGGGCCTGAGCGGCCTGGTTGGCGTAGACGAAGCGGGGATCGGAGTCGGTGTTGTGGGCCAGCACGCAGAACGGCGCCGATTCGTACAGCCAGCGCGCCTGCGCGGCAGGGTCGCCGCCGGCCGCATCCTCCGGCAGCAGCGGCGCACCGGTCAGCCGGGCGTGGCTGCCGGCCAGCAGGCGCAGGAAATCGGGATCGTGGGCCAAGCTCATCAGATGACTCCGAGCGCGCCGCGACGGCAGCGCGCATGTGAGCTACGTCGGACATAAGCTTCGGTCAGGCAAGCCGGCTGCGGCACGGTGTCCGGACATGGCTGGGCTACCGCACCAGCGGGCACGGGTCGCGCTGTGCTGGGCAACGATCAGGCCCGATCCGAATTCAGCCGAGGACTTCCCCCATGACGCTGCCGTCGATCGTTTCCCGCGCTGCTGCCGTTGCTGCCGCCGGCCTGCTGTTGCTGGTCCAGCCCGTTGCCGCGGCCGAGCTGCAGGTCGTCAGCTCCGGCGGCTTTGCCGCCGCCTATCGCGCCCTGGCGCCGGAGTACGAGCGCGCCAGCGGCGACACGCTGAAGATCCAATGGGGCCCGTCGATGGGCGACACGCCGAATGCGGTGCCGGCCCGGCTGGCCCGCGGCGAGAAGCTGGATGTCGTGATCATGGTCGGCACCGCGCTCGACGACCTGATCAAGCAGGGCAAGGTGCTGCCCGACAGCAAGGTCGTCCTCGCCCGCTCCAGCATCGGGGTCGCGGTGAAAGCCGGCGCGCCGAAGCCGGACATCGGCTCGGCCGAGGCGGTGAAGCAGGCGCTGCTGGCCGCGAAGTCGATCGCCTATTCCGACAGCGCCAGCGGCGTCTACATCTCGACCAAGATGTTCCAGCGCCTGGGCATCGCCGAGCAGATGGCCAGCAAGGCCCGCCAGATCCCGGCCACGCCGGTCGGCGAGATCGTGGCAAAAGGCGAGGCGGAACTAGGCTTCCAGCAGATCGCCGAGCTGAAGGCGGTCGAGGGCATCGACCTGGTCGGCCCGCTGCCGCCGGAGCTGCAGCAGGTGACGCCGTATTCCGCCGGCATCGTCGCCGGCTCGCACGATCCGGCAGCGGCGAAGAGGCTGCTCGACTTCCTGGCATCCCCCGCCGCCGCCCCGGCCATCGCCGCAACGGGGCTGGAGCCGATTGCGGGGGGCAAGTAAGGCCGGTGGAAGGGTCGCTCTCCCGGCGACCTTTGTCGCTCTCTTCGCGACATCGGATGTTGATATAAAGATATCTTTATGTCATTACGTACGTCCCGATCCGGAACCGCCGGCTGCTCGCCATGACCACGTCTACCCTGGACATCCCCCTGGAGCCGGTCGACGGCGCCGAGGTTCTGGCCGCGCTGACCGCGGCGGCGCGCGAGCGCGTGCTGATCCTGGACGGCGCCATGGGCACCCAGATCCAGGGCCTGGGCTTCGGCGAGGAGCATTTCCGCGGCACCCATTTCGCCGGCTGCGACTGCCACCTGCAGGGCAACAACGACCTGCTGATCCTGACCCAGCCGGACGCGATCGAGGCGATCCATTTCGGCTACGCCATCGCCGGAGCCGACATCCTCGAGACCAACACCTTCTCCTCCACCTCCATCGCCCAGGCCGATTACGGCATGGAGAAGGTGGTCTACGACCTGAATTTCCAGGGCGCGCGGCTGGCCCGCCGGGCCGCGGCCAAGGCCCGGGCGATGGACGGCCGCCGACGCTTCGTCGCCGGCGCGCTGGGGCCGACCAACCGCACCGCCTCGATCTCGCCGGACGTCAACAACCCGGGCTACCGCGCGGTCACCTTCGACCAGCTGCGCGACGCCTATGCCGAGCAGGTGCGCGGCCTGGTCGATGGCGGCGCCGAGATCATTCTGATCGAGACCATCTTCGACACGCTGAACGCCAAGGCGGCGATCTTCGGCACCGAGCTGGTCTTCGCCGAGAAGGGCGTGCACCTGCCGATGATGATCTCCGGCACCATCACCGACCTGTCGGGCCGCACCCTGTCGGGCCAGACGCCGACCGCCTTCTGGAACTCGGTGCGGCACGCCCGACCCTTCACCATCGGCCTGAACTGCGCCCTCGGCGCCAACGCCATGCGGGCGCATCTGGCCGAGATCGCCGAGGCCGCCGACACCTTCGTCTGCGCCTATCCGAATGCCGGCCTGCCGAACGAGTTCGGCCAGTATGACGAGACGCCCGAGGCGATGGCCGCGCAGATCCGCGGCTTCGCCGAGGAGGGCCTGGTCAACATCGTCGGCGGCTGCTGCGGCTCGACCCCCGACCACATCCGTGCCATCGCCGATGCGGTGGCTGACCTGCCGCCGCGCCAGGTGCCCACGATCGCGCCGTTGATGCGGCTGTCGGGACTGGAGCCGTTCACGCTGACCACCGACATCCCGTTCGTCAATGTCGGCGAGCGCACCAACGTCACCGGCTCGGCCCGCTTCCGCAAGCTGATCACCGCCGGCGACTACGCCGCGGCGCTGGAGGTGGCGCGCGACCAGGTCGCCAACGGCGCCCAGATCCTCGACATCAACATGGATGAGGGCCTGATCGATTCCGAGCGGGCCATGGTCGAGTTCCTGAACCTGATCGCGGCCGAGCCCGACATCGCCCGCGTGCCGGTGATGATCGACAGCTCGAAATTCTCGATCATCGAGGCCGGGCTGAAATGCGTCCAGGGCAAGCCCCTGGTCAATTCGATCTCGATGAAGGAGGGCGAGGAGGCCTTCCTGCATCACGCCCGGCTGGTGCGGTCCTACGGCGCCGCCGTCGTGGTGATGGCCTTCGACGAGGCCGGCCAGGCCGACACGCTGGAGCGCAAGGTCGCGATCTGCACCCGGGCCTACAAGCTGCTGACCGAACAGGCCGGCTTCCCGCCCGAGGACATCGTCTTCGACCCAAACGTCTTCGCGGTCGCGACCGGCATCGAGGAGCACAACGGCTACGGCGTCGCCTTCATCGAGGCGACCCGGCAGATCCGGCAGACCCTGCCGCACGCCCATATCTCCGGCGGCGTCTCCAACCTGTCCTTCTCGTTCCGCGGCAACGAGCCGGTGCGCGAGGCGATGCACGCGGTGTTCTTGTACCACGCCATCCAGGCCGGCATGGACATGGGCATCGTCAATGCCGGGCAGCTGGCGGTCTATGAATCGATCGAGCCGGAGTTGCGCGAGGCCTGCGAGGACGTGGTCCTCAACCGCCGCGACGATGCCACCGAGCGGCTGCTGACCCTGGCCGAGCGCTTCAAGGGCGCCGCCGGCCGCGAGGCCAAGGAGCGCGACCTGACCTGGCGCGAGCGGCCGGTCGGCAAGCGGCTGGAGCATGCGCTGGTCAACGGCATCACCGAGTTCATCGACGCCGATGTCGAGGAGGCGCGGCTGGAGGCGGCGCGGCCGCTGCACGTCATCGAAGGCCCGCTGATGGCCGGCATGAACGTGGTCGGCGACCTGTTCGGCGCTGGCAAGATGTTCCTGCCCCAGGTGGTGAAGTCGGCCCGCGTGATGAAGCAGGCGGTCGCCCATCTGCTGCCCTATATGGAGGCCGAGAAGGTCGCCAATGGCGGCGCCGGCGGGCGGCAGAGCGCCGGCAAGATCCTGATGGCGACCGTCAAGGGCGACGTGCACGACATCGGCAAGAACATCGTCGGCGTCGTCCTGGCCTGCAACAACTACGAGATCATCGACCTCGGCGTCATGGTGCCGGCCACCAAGATCCTGGAGACGGCGAAGGCCGAGAAGGTCGACATCATCGGCCTGTCCGGGCTGATCACCCCGTCGCTGGACGAGATGGTGCATGTGGCGGCGGAGATGGAGCGCGACGGCTTCGACATCCCGCTGCTGATCGGCGGCGCCACCACCAGCCGGGTGCACACCGCGGTGAAGATCCACCCGCGCTACGCCCGCGGCCAGACCGTCTATGTCAACGACGCCAGCCGCGCCGTCGGCGTGGTCTCGAGCCTGCTGTCGCCCGAGGCGAAGCGCGGCTATGTCGAGGGCGTGCGTGAGGAGTACCGCAAGGTCGCCGACAGCCATGCAAGGGCGGAGGCGGAGAAGCAGCGCCTGCCGCTGGCCGCCGCCCGCGCCACGCCCTTCGCCATCGACTGGGCCGGCTACGAGCCGCCGAAGCCGTCCTTCCTGGGCACAAGGGTGTTCGAGGACTGGGACCTGGCGACGCTGGCGCGCTACATCGACTGGACCCCGTTCTTCCAGACCTGGGAGCTGAAGGGCCGCTACCCGGCGATCCTGCAGGACGAGAAACAGGGCGAGGCCGCAAGGCAGCTGTTCCAGGACGCCCAGGCGATGCTGGCCCGCATCATCGAGGAGCGCTGGTTCAAGCCGCAAGCGGTGATCGGCTTCTGGCCGGCCGGCACGGTGGGCGACGACATCCGCCTGTTCACCGACGAGGACCGGCGGCAGGAGCTGGCGACCTTCTTCACCCTGCGGCAGCAGCTGTCCAAGCGCGACGGCCGGCCGCGGGTGGCGATGTCCGACTTCGTCGCGCCCGTGGACAGCGGCAAGGCCGACTATGTCGGCGGTTTCGTCGTCACCGCCGGGATCGAGGAGGAGGCGATCGCCAACCGCTTCGCCCGGGCCAATGACGATTATTCCTCGATCCTGGTGAAGGCGCTGGCCGACCGTTTCGCCGAGGCCTTCGCCGAGGCCATGCACCAGCGCGTGCGCCGCGAGTTCTGGGGCTATGCCCCGGACGAGGCCTTCGCCCCCGACGAGCTGATCGGCGAGCCCTATCGCGGCATCCGCCCCGCCCCGGGCTATCCGGCCCAGCCGGACCACACCGAGAAGGTCACCCTGTTCCGGCTGCTCGACGCCGAGAAGCGGATCGGTGTGCGCCTGACCGAGAGCTACGCCATGTGGCCGGGCTCATCGGTCTCCGGCCTCTACCTGGCGCATCCGGACTCCTACTATTTCGGCGTCGCCAAGGTGGAGCGCGACCAGGTCGAGGACTACGCCCGCCGCAAGGGCATGCCGATCGCCGAGGTCGAGCGCTGGCTCGGGCCGATCCTGAACTACATCCCCGCCCCACTGGTCGAGGCGGCGGAGTAGGAATCGGCCGCCGTCACACTGACGATCGGCGCGCTCAGTTTCGTGCGGCCGCCTTGCCGCGCCCTTGGCGCCACAGGTCGCGGGCCCGCGTCACGATGTTCGTGAACAGACGCGGCGGCAGAAACCCGTAGGCGACCCGATGCCGCGTCCCCGCGATGGGGCGCAGATCATATCCCGGCCAGACGAAGTCGTTGACCTCATCGACGACAACCCAGGAACGGCCCGCATCGAGGCCGAGATGCTGCTTCACCCGCTGGGGCAGTTCAATGGCGACGTCGGGATCGGCCGGTGGGCTGTGCGTCACGGGAACGACCCGCACCAGCGTTCTGCCGTCGTCCTGCTGGTCGATCGCAAGCACGATCACGCATGGCCGGGACTTGAGACCTTCCTCCCGGCCCGCGCGATGCTCATGGTACCAGAGATAAGAATAGGAAATGACCAGACCGGGCTGCGGATCGGGGAGCGCCATACCTCAGCGGTCACTCGTCCTCGAGCAGCGCATCGAGAGGATCGTGCTCCGGTCCCATCCGGCTCGCGGAGACAGCTTCGATTTCCGCCTCGGTCAGGTCGGTGATGGCGCGCGACCGGCGAGCGAGGGCCTTGAGGCGCTGCATCTCCTCATACTCGACCGCGGAAATGAAATACCCCGTCGGCCGGCCGTGGCTGGTGACGGCCACAGGCTCACGCTGCGCAACCTCACGGTAAAGACCGAAATTGCGGGTGAACTCAGTGGCTGGAACCTCGCGCATAGCATCCTCGACGTATTTTGAGGAAAATACGCAAAATCCACAATTCCAGCAAGAGGCACGTTCAAGGCTGCTGAGCCGACAACAACCAGTGAACCAAACACTTCCCTGACCGTTTTCGCGGCGCCGGCCTTACCCGGTCTGTCCTGCGCTGCGATCAGTCGCCAGGATCGGCCGCCGCTTGATACTCCGCCAACCGCTGCAGCAAAGCGCCGGCGGCGATCAGCTGGGCCCGTTCCTCCGCACTCAGGCAGCCGGCGACGGCCTCGGCCAGCCAGGCCTCGCGCCGGCTGCGGTTGGCCAGCACCGCCTGGGTGCCGGCGTCGGTGAGCACCACATGCAGCCGGCGCCGGTCGCCGGCATCGGCCTCGCGCCGGACCAGCCCGTCCTTCTCCAGCCCGCCCAGCAGCGCCGCGACATTGGACGAGCGCAGCCCCTCGACCGTGCCGAGCTCGGTCGGGCTGGCCGTGCCGCCCAGGCGCAGCAGCGCGGCCAGCAGCATCAGCTTCGACAGCGGGATGTCGCCGCTGTCGGATTCGCGCCGCAGCCGGCGCAGCAGCGCCATCAGCTGCAGCCGGAAGGCGCCGAGCTGGTCGCGCTCGGTCGGGGAGATCTGGTCCGGGTCGATCATTTTGCTATTCTGTTATAGCTAAAACGCCATAGCAATTCGCGGCGGCTGGTTCCAGAATCATGCCATGGACGGCGGCACCGAAGGTGCCCGCCGCGAAAGCGAGGTCAGTCCCGTGTCCCTTCCCGACGGCCTGCCCCTGCCCCGCCGCAGATGGGCCTTCGCCACCGTGGTGCTCGGCATCATGCTCGCAGTGCTCGACGGCTCCGTCGCCAATGTGGCGCTGCCGACGATCGCGGCCGAGTTCCAGGCCAGCCCGTCGATGTCGATCTGGATCGTCAACGCCTACCAGCTGGCGGTGGTGGTCTCGCTGCTGCCCCTCGCCGGGCTGGGCGAGATCGTCGGCTACCGCCGGATCTATCTCGGCGGCCTGGCCCTGTTCACCGTCGCCTCGGTCGCCTGCGCTCTGTCGGATTCGCTGCTGACCCTGACCCTGTCGCGCGTCGCCCAGGGCTTCGGCGCCGCCGGGATCATGAGCGTCAACACCGCGCTGATCCGCTACATCTTCCCGCGTGCCCGGCTGGGCCATGTGCTGGGCGTCAACGCCATGATCGCCGCCGGCGCCTCGACCGTCGGGCCCAGCTTCGCCGGCGCCCTGCTGTCGCTGGCCTCCTGGCCCTGGCTGTTCGCGATCAACCTGCCGCTCGGCGTCGCCGCCCTGATCATCGGCAGCCGCAACCTGCCGGAGAGCGACCTGGCCGACCGCCGCTTCGACCTGCTGAGCGCGCTCTTGTCCGCCGCCACCTTCGGCCTGCTGATCACCGGCATCGACAGCATCGCCCACGGGCTGGACTGGGGGCTGGTGGCGCTGCAGCTCGGCATCAGCGTCGGCGCCGCGATCTGGCTGGTGCGGCGGCAGCTAGGCCGGGCGACGCCGCTGGTGCCGCTGGACCTGCTGCGCATCCCGGTGGTCGGGCTGTCGGTCGTCACCTCGATCAGCTCCTTCGCGGCGCAGATGGCCGCCTTCGTGACGCTGCCCTTCCTGCTGCAGACCGGTTCCGGCTTCTCCCCGGCCCAGGTTGGCCTGCTGATGATCCCCTGGCCCCTGGCCGTCGCGGTCACCGCGCCCATCGCAGGCCGCCTGTCCGACCGGCATCCGCCCGGCCTGCTGGGTGGCATCGGCCTCGCCCTCATGGCCATCGGCCTGGTGCTGATGGCGACCTTGCCGGCGGATCCCTCCCCTTTCGGCATCGTCTGGCGCATGGCGCTGTGCGGCGCCGGCTTCGGCCTGTTCCAGGCGCCCAACAACCGGGTGATGATCGGGTCGGCCCCACGCAGCCGCAGCGGCGCCGCCAGCGGTATGCTGGGCACCGCCCGCCTGCTCGGTCAGGCCACAGGGGCGGCGCTGGTGGCACTGCTGTTCGCCCATTTTCCGGACCATGGCGCCCAGGCGGCACTGCTGACCGCAGCCGGGCTGGCGACCGCCGCCACGATTGTCAGCTGCCTGCGCCTGGCCACCCCGGCCTACACCGCCGACGACCCGCCTCCGGAGCCCGAAGGGGCGCGACCGACGCGATAGAGCCGATTGACACGCATGGTATCTCGCGCCAGATGTGATGACTGATGCGTGATGCATGAGGTGATCTGATGCGTACCACCTTGGCCATCGACGATGATGTCCTGGCTGCCGCCAAGGGCTTGGCGGCGCAACAGCGAAAGACCGTTGGCGAGGTTATCTCCGACTTGGCCCGTAGATCGTTGAGTCCCCCACCTTCCAGAGGAAGATTCCGCAACGGCATTCCGTTGCTGCCGGCCGTCGACAACCCGGTGCGTGTGACATCCGAGTTGGTGAAGCAGTTGCAGGACGATCTGCCGGAATGACCTTCCTGCTCGATGTCAACGTGCTGATCGCGCTGGTCGACCCCTATCATGACCAGCATGACGCCGCTCATGACTGGTTTGCCGTCACAGGCGGACACGCATGGGCGACCTGTCCGCTGACCGAGAACGGAGTGCTGCGGATCATCGGACAGCCACGCTATCCAAACTCCCCGGGAACTCCCGCCGCCGTCATGCCAATCTTGGCGGGCCTGTGTGCCCTCCCGGGCCACGTCTTCTGGCCGGACGACATCAGCCTGATGGATTCCGCCAGGATCGACGCCGGCCGGCTACTGAGCTCCGGCCAACTCACCGACAGCTATCTCCTGGCCCTCGCCCATGCTCGTCAGGGACGGCTTGCGACTTTCGATCGCCGACTGGTCACCGACGCCGTACATGGCGGAAGCCAAGCCATTTACCTGATTTCCTAGATCCACGCGCGGGAGCGTTGCATCCGGCGCCCTTGCGCCGCGGGCGGGAATGGCGTTCTTTCTGGGTGTTTCCGACGGATGCCGCGGTTCTTTTCTGATCATTGCAGCATCTGGACCGACCGAAAGTGACCCGAGCAGCACGGACCCGACCCATGCCAGCCTATCGTTCCCGCACCACCACCCACGGCCGCAACATGGCCGGAGCCCGCGGGCTCTGGCGCGCGACCGGCATGACGGATGCGGATTTCGGCAAGCCGATCATCGCCGTCGTCAACTCCTTCACCCAGTTCGTGCCCGGCCATGTCCACCTCAAGGACCTCGGCCAGCTGGTGGCGCGGGAGATCGAGGCCGCGGGCGGCGTCGCCAAGGAATTCAACACCATCGCCGTCGATGACGGGATCGCCATGGGCCATGACGGCATGCTGTACAGCCTGCCGTCGCGCGAGATCATCGCCGACAGCGTCGAGTACATGGTGAACGCGCATTGCGCCGACGCCATGGTCTGCATCTCGAACTGCGACAAGATCACGCCCGGCATGCTGATGGCCGCGATGCGGCTGAACATCCCGGTGGTGTTCGTGTCCGGTGGGCCGATGGAGGCCGGCAAGGTCAAGGTCGGCGGCGAGACCAAGGCACTGGACCTGATCGACGCCATGGTCGCCGCGGCGGACAGCCGGATCAGCGACGAGGACGTCAAGGTGATCGAGCGGTCGGCCTGCCCGACCTGCGGCTCCTGCTCCGGCATGTTCACCGCCAATTCGATGAACTGCCTGACCGAGGCGCTGGGCCTGGCCCTGCCGGGCAATGGTTCGACCCTGGCCACCCATGCCGACCGCCGGCGCCTGTTTGTCGAGGCCGGGCACCTGATCGTCGACCTGGCGAAGCGCCATTACGAGCAGGACGACGCGTCGGTGCTGCCGCGCAACATCGCCAGCTTCGCCGCCTTCGAGAACGCGATGACGCTCGACATCGCCATGGGCGGGTCGACCAACACCGTGCTGCACCTGCTGGCGGCGGCGCAGGAGGGCGAGGTCGACTTCACCATGGCCGACATCGACCGGCTGTCGCGCCGGGTGCCGGTGCTGTGCAAGGTCGCGCCGGCGCTGTCGACCGTGCATATGGAGGACGTCCACCGCGCCGGCGGCATCATGGCCATCCTGGGCGAGCTGGACCGCGCCAACCTGTTGAACCGCGACACCCGCGTGGTCCATGCCGAGAGCCTGGCGGCGGCGCTGGACCAATGGGACATCAAGCGCACCGACAGCGAATCCGTGCACCGTTTCTATGCCGCGGCGCCGGGCGGCATTCCGACCCAGGTCGCCTTCAGCCAGGATGCGCGCTACCCCAGCGTCGACGCCGACCGCAAGCGCGGGGTCATCCGCGACCTGGAGCACGCCTTCAGCCCAGATGGCGGGCTGGCGGTGCTGTACGGCAACATCGCCGAGGATGGCTGCGTGGTGAAGACCGCGGGCGTCGACGCCAGCATCCTGACCTTCTCCGGCCCCGCCCGGATCTTCGAGAGTCAGGACGCGGCGGTCGAGGCCATCCTGGGCGACACCGTCAAGCCCGGCGATGTGGTGTTGATCCGCTACGAGGGCCCGAAGGGCGGCCCCGGCATGCAGGAGATGCTGTACCCGACCAGCTACCTGAAGTCGAAGAGCCTGGGCAAGGTCTGCGCCCTGGTCACCGACGGCCGCTTCTCCGGCGGCTCATCCGGCCTGTCGATCGGCCATGTCTCGCCCGAGGCGGCCGAGGGCGGCGCCATCGCCCTGGTCGAGGAGGGCGACACCATCGAGATCGACATCCCGGCCCGCAAGATCCACCTCGTCGTCTCCGACGAGGTGCTGGCCCATCGCCGGGCGGCAATGAACGCCCGCGCCGATGGCGGCTGGCAGCCTTCGGCGCCGCGCGCGCGAAAAGTCTCGCAGGCACTGCTGGCCTACGCCGCGCTGACCACCAGCGCCGCCCGCGGCGCCGTGCGCGACGTCAGCCAGCTGAGGCCGCGCAAGGCTTGAGGCGCAGGCCGCGGGCGAGTTTTCCCGCCAGGGCTACGAATCCAAGTTACCGGTCTGGCATGGAGAGTAGCGAGCTGAGGTATTCAGGGGACCAGGCGGCGATTTTGCGGCGGAGTTTGAGAGATTTTTTATCGTGGGCGTTGCGTAGGAGGTTGAGAGCGAAGTGTCGGACGACGGCCATGTTCTGGGCACCGTGTCCCTTGCGGAGCCTGGACTGGTCTTCGCGGAAGGTGACGTCGAGGACCCAGTGCAGGCGGTTCTCGATGGCCCAGTGTCCGCGCACGGCCTCGGCGGCCTGGGTGGCGGAGAGGCTGGCGGAGGAGATGAAGTATCGGGTGTCCTGGCGGCAGCGGTCGGCCAGTTCGACCTTGGCGTGGACGCGGAGGATGCAGGCGACGCCGGGCAGGCGGAGCTCGCCGGGGAAGCGGCGTTCGCCGGAGAGCCAGTCGACCTCGCGGAGCACATCGACGCGGCGGTGCTCGATGCGGCCATGGGCTTTGTCGAGATCGATGTCGGTATCGAGGCTGTGAGGTTCGGCAGCGGCGAAGCCGGCTTCGATCTCGGCCCTGAGGGTCGGCTGGTTGGCTTTGACCGCCAGCAGATAGTCGGCGCCGACCTTTCGGATGGCCGTGGCGATGTCGGCATTGGTGGCGATGGCGTCGATCGAGACCAGGGCGCCTTTCAGCCCGTCCTCGGCGCCGAGCCGTTCGAGCAGGACGGGGATCGCGGCCAGCTCATTGGCCTTGTCGGGCACGGCCTCCTGGCCGAGCACCAGCCGGCGGGTGGTGGCGAAGGCCGAGACCAGATGCAGCGGCCCGGCGCCCGCCGCCCGGTCATGGCTGCGGCGCGAGGTCTTGCCGTCGATGGCGACCAACTCCGGCCGTTCCGGCCAGGTCTCGCGCACCCAGTCGCTGAAAGCGGCCGAGAACAGCGCCGGGTTGATCCGGTTCATCAGGATCGTCAGCCAGCGCTCGCCCGGCACCCCGTGCTCATACGGCAGATAGCGCCGCAGAAACGGCAGATGAGCCTCGCCCCACGACGCGATCCCCTCATAGTCGTCGCAGTCCGCCAGCGTCCCGCACACCACCAGCAGCAGGATCTCCGGCAACGGATGCAGAATCCGACGCACGTCCCGCGGATCCTCGATCGTCGAAAAATGCTCCAACAACGCCCGCAGCCGCGACTCGGCCACGCACTCCCCTGCTCTTCGCTCATCTCGGCGGCTCCGAATCATCCGCCTCCAGCGATTCACCCTTTCTCCCCCCTGTCACCTGTAACTTGAGTTCGCTGCCCTGGTTTTCCCGCCCGCGGCCTTTACCTGACCGCCGATCCGTCCTACATCCCCGGTTCGCATCGCAGGCTGCCGCGCGGCCTGCGATCCCGTGGACGGACCGAATTCGAGAGGAGCGCACCGATGCGCGCCGAGACCGAAGCCAAGGCCCAAGAGATCAAGCAGTCGCTCGCGCTGCTGAGGAGGTCTCTTTGACTGGGACAACGCACTCAGACGACTGGACGAGCTGAACGCCCTCGCCGAGGATCCCAAGCTCTGGGACAGCCCGGAGAAGGCGCAGACCCTGCTGCGCGAGCGCACCCACCTGGATGACGCCATCGGCGGCTACAAGGCGCTGGCCGGCGAGTTCGACGACACCGTCGGGCTGATTGAGCTGGCCGAGGCCGAGGGCGACGCCGAGGTGCTGGCCGACGCCGAGGCCCAGCTGGGCCAACTGGCCCAGCGGGTGGCGAAGAAGCAGCTGGAGAGCCTGCTGGCCGGTGAGGCCGACGGCAACGATGCCTATCTCGAGGTCAATGCCGGCGCCGGCGGCACCGAGGCCCAGGACTGGGGCCTGATGCTGCTGCGCATGTATATGCGCTGGGCCGAGAAGCACGGCTTCAAGGTCGAGTGGCTGGAAGAGAGCCCGGGCGAAGAGGCCGGGATCAAGTCGGCCACGGTGCTGATCAAGGGCCACAACGCCTATGGCTGGCTGAAGACCGAATCGGGCGTGCACCGCCTGGTGCGGATCAGCCCGTTCGACAGCGCGGCGCGGCGGCACACCAGCTTCTCCTCGGTCGCGGTGTCGCCCGTGGTAGACGATACGATCGAGATCACGATCCTGGACAAGGATCTGAAAGTTGACACCTACCGGGCCTCGGGCGCCGGCGGCCAGCACGTCAACAAGACGGATTCGGCGATCCGCATCACCCATGTGCCGACCGGCGTCATCGTCGCCTGCCAGAACGACCGGTCGCAGCACCGCAACCGGGCCATGGCGATGGACATGCTGCGCGCCCGCCTGTACGAGCGCGAGCTGAAGATCCGCGAGGCCCAGGCCGACGCGCTGAACGCCGAGAAGACCGACATCGGCTGGGGCCACCAGATCCGCAGCTACGTGCTGCAGCCCTACCAGATGGTGAAGGACCTGCGCACCGGCGTGGAGACCAGCGCCTCCTCGGCGGTGCTGGACGGCGACATCGACCAGTTCCTGGAAGCCTCGCTGGCGGCGAAGCTGAAGGGCCAGGGCGAGGACCTGCAGACGGCGTAAGCCGGGCGGTGCAGTGGCGCCACAATGATCGGAATGGGACGAACAGACTCGATGACCGACAGCATTCCGATCCTCGACGGCATCGCCGCGATCCGCGACCGCTACGATGCCTTCATCGTCGACCTGTGGGGCGTGGTGCATGACGGAGTCACGCCCTATCCCGGGGTGATCGACTGCCTGCAGCGGCTGCGCGCCGACGGCAAGCAGGTGTGCCTGCTGTCGAACGCGCCGCGGCGGGTCGGGTCGGTGGTGCAGCGCCTGGCCCAGATCGGCGTGCCGGAGGATTGCTGGGACGCAATCCTGTCCTCGGGCGAGGCGGCGCATCTGGCGCTGGCGGAGCGCGACGACGACTTCCACCAGGCGCTGGGCGAGCGCTTCCTGCATCTCGGCCCCGACCGCGATGCCGATGTCTATGAGGGCGTCGACGACGTCGTCCGGGTCGACGACCTGGCCGATGCCGACTTCGTGTTGAACACCGGCATCGACGACCCGGAGGAGCGGGTCGAGGACCATGCCCCGCTGCTGGAGGCCGCGGCGGCGCGCCGCCTGCCGATGATCTGCGCCAACCCGGACATCGTCGTCATCGTCGGCGGCCGGATGCAGATCTGCGCCGGCGCCCTGGCCCAGCACTACGAGACGCTGGGCGGCCCGGTGTTCTATCACGGCAAGCCGCACCCGCCGGTCTATCGCCGCTGCTTCGAGCTGCTCGGCCGGCCCGACCCGGCGCGGGTGCTGGCGGTCGGCGACAGCTTCCACACCGACATGGCCGGCGCGGCCGCGGCCGGGATCGACGGTCTGTTCGTGATCGGCGGCATCCATGGCGCCGAGCTGCGCGACGGCGCCACCGGCCGGCCGGATTCGCACAAGCTGGCCGCCGCCGCCGAACGGCACCGGCTGCGGCCGGTGGCCGCGGTGGAGCGGCTGAACTGGGACGGCCTCGTCTGAGGCTCGGTAACGATGCCGGGCTCGCCGTGGCGGACCCGGCCGGCGTTTTACGCCCGCGCCCCGATCACGCCTTCCAGCGCCGCGATCAGCAGCGCCGGCGGGGTCTGGACCGAGGCGTGGGCCGGCGGCTGCACCGCTGCCGGCCGGCGCGTCAGCTCACGGAAATAGCACAGGACGAAGACCCGCAGCGCCCCGGTCAGGCCGCTGCCCTTGCGGGCGGCGTCGATCCGGGTGCAGATCTCGTTCAGACCGATCTGCTCGCGCGCACAGATCTCCATCAGCCCGTCCCAGAACACGACCTCCATGCGGACGCTGGTGCGCCGCCCCGCAACCGTCACGTTGCGGCAGATCGACATCGGGTCCGCGTCACGGGCTAGAGCTCCATTATGGCCCATCATCACCTTTCCGGGCCCGCAGCCCCGGACAGCCGGGCCATGGGCAACATCAAATGCACAGGCATTATGTCGAATAATTACCGCTTCCCGGCAAAAAGGTGAACTGTCGATTGCGTTTTTCCGTCGCGACAGGTTTCGCTTAATGTCGCGGAGTGCTGTCGACGTCGGCGCAGACCTCGAATTCGGCCTGGACCGTGGCGTGACCGACACCGAAGCGGTCACGCAGCAGGCGGGTCACCGCGCCGACCGCCTGGTCGGAATCGGCGCCCTCGCGCAGCCGGGCGTGCAGGGTCACCAGCGGCCGGTCCGGCGTCAAAGTCCAGGCGTGGACGTGATGAACGTCGATCACCGCCGGCACCTCGGCGAGGATCGCCGCGCTCAGCGCCGCCTCGTCGATTCCGCCCGGCGACCCTTCGACCAGCACATGGCCGGATTCGCGCAGGATCGCCCAGGCGCTGCGCAGCACCAGCAGCGACACCAGCACCGACAGGATCGGGTCGATCGGGGTCCAGCCGGTCAGCAGAATCACGGCGCCGGCGGCGAGCGCGCCGACCGAGCCGAGCAGGTCGCCCATCACATGCAGTGCCGCCCCGCGGAGGTTCAGATTGCCGCGGTCGCCGCCCTGCAGCACCCGGAACGCCACGACATTGGCCACCAGCCCGGCCGCGGCGACGCCGATCATCAGCCCGCCCTCGACCGCCGCCGGCTCGGCCAGCCGGCCGGCGGCCTCGACCACGATGGCGACGACCACCGCCAGCAGCACGATGCCGTTGGCGAAGGCGGCCAGCACCTGCACCCTGCCATAGCCATAGGAGCGCCGGGCGTCGCGCGGCCGCCGCGCCATCCGCGCCGCCAGCCAGGCCAGGGCCAGCGCCGCGGCATCGGTCAGCATGTGGCCGGCATCGGCCAGCAGGGCCAGGGAATTGGCGAACCAGCCGCCCGCCGCCTCGACCAGCATGAAGCCGGCGGTGATGGCCAGCGCGATCAGCAGACGCCGCTCGCCATCCGCCCCCTCCGGCATGCCGTGATGGTGCCCGGGGTGATGACCGCGGCCCGGCCCGTGATCATGCGCCGCATGATCATGGCCGGAGCCGGGCCCGGGCGAATGGTCGTGCGGCATTGTGGCCTCCGGAGGATGCGAATCGCTCGCGCCAGTCTACATCCGGCGCCGCGCCATGAAAAACCCGCCGCCATGCCGGTTGCGCACCCCCTACCGCTATGTTAGATGACGGCGCGCCGAGCGTAAGGGGTGGGCCTCGGACAGCCCTCTGTTGTGCGATAGAGCCCCCCGAACTTTCGGTGGTCGTGGCCTCCTGCCACGATCGACAACAACGATCGAGGGACGATCGGTGGCAGCCACAGGCTCAGGGATTTCCGGCCTCGCATCCAGCTACGCGACGGCGCTCTACGCACTCGCCGACGAGGGCAAGGCGCTCGACCAGACCGCGGACGACCTGCGCGGCCTGAAGACCGCCCTGGCCGAAAGCGAGGATCTGCGCCGTCTGGTCCGCAGCCCGCTCCTGTCGCGCGACGCGCAGGGCAAGGCGATGGCCGCGGTGCTGGAGCGGGCGGGCGTGTCCGACCTGGTGCGCCGCTTCATCGCCCTGGTGGCGCGCAACCGCCGCCTGTTCGCCCTCGACGCCATGATCGACGCCTTCCTGGCCGAGCTGGCCCGCCGCCGCGGCGAGGTCACGGCCGATGTCACCGCCGCCTCGGCGCTGACCGTCGGCCAGACCGAGGCGCTGGTCGACCAACTCAAGAAGGCCATGGGCGCCAAGGTCCAGGTCAATGTCAAAATCGATCCCGCGCTGCTCGGCGGGATGATCGTCAAAGTCGGCTCGCGCATGGTCGACAGCTCCCTGCGCACGAAACTGGCCAAGCTGCAGCTCGCGATGAAGGGAACCGTCTGATGGACATCCGTGCCGCCGAAATCTCTGCGATCATCAAGGACCAGATCGCCAATTTCGGGACCGAGGCCGACGTTGCCGAGGTCGGCCAGGTGCTGTCGGTCGGTGACGGCGTCGCCCGCGTCTACGGCCTCGACAACGTCCAGGCGGGCGAGATGGTCGAGTTCCCGGGCGGCATCAAGGGCATGGCGCTGAACCTCGAGACCGACAATGTCGGTATCGTGATCTTCGGCGAAGACCGCGACATCAAGGAAGGCGACACGGTCAAGCGCACCGGCGCCATCGTCGAGGTCCCGGTCGGCCGCGGCCTGCTGGGTCGCGTGGTCGACGGGCTGGGCAACCCGATCGACGGCAAGGGGCCGATCACCGACGCCAAGATGAGCCGCGTCGAGGTCAAGGCCCCGGGCATCATCCCGCGCAAGTCTGTGCACGAGCCGATGCAGACCGGCCTGAAGTCGATCGACGCGCTGACCCCGGTCGGCCGCGGCCAGCGCGAGCTGATCATCGGCGACCGCCAGACCGGCAAGACCGCGGTGGCCATCGACGCCATCCTGAACCAGCGCGAGATCAACAAGTCCGGCGACGAGAGTCAGAAGCTCTACTGCATCTACGTCGCGATCGGCCAGAAGCGCTCGACGGTCGCCCAGATCGTCAAGACGCTCGAGGAATACGGCGCGCTGGAATACACTATCGTCGTCGCCGCCACCGCGTCGGAGCCGGCGCCGCTGCAGTTCCTGGCGCCCTACACCGGCGCCGCGATGGGCGAGTTCTTCCGCGACAACGGCATGCACGGGCTGATCATCTATGACGATCTGTCCAAGCAGGCCGTGGCCTACCGCCAGATGTCGCTGCTGCTGCGCCGCCCGCCGGGCCGCGAGGCCTATCCCGGCGACGTGTTCTACCTGCACAGCCGCCTGCTGGAGCGCGCGGCGAAGATGAACGACGAGCACGGCAACGGTTCGCTGACCGCGCTGCCGATCATCGAGACCCAGGCCGGCGACGTCTCGGCCTACATCCCGACCAACGTGATCTCGATCACCGACGGCCAGATCTTCCTCGAGACCGGCCTGTTCTATAAGGGCGTCCGCCCGGCGGTGAATGTCGGTCTGTCGGTCAGCCGCGTCGGCTCCGCCGCCCAGATCAAGGCGATGAAGCAGGTCGCCGGCCGCATCAAGCTCGAGCTCGCACAGTACCGCGAGATGGAGTCCTTCGCCCAGTTCGCGTCGGACCTCGACGCCTCGACCCAGAAGCTGCTGGCCCGCGGCGCGCGCCTGACCGAGCTTCTGAAGCAGCCGCAGTTCAGCCCGCTGCCGGTCGAGGAGCAGGTGGCGTCGATCTTCGCCGGCGTCCGCGGCCATCTCGACACCGTCCCGGTCAACCGGATCTCGGATTTCGAGAAGGGCCTGCTCGACGCGCTGCGCGACGACGGCAAGGCCATCCTCGAGGGCATCCGGAACGAGAAGCAGATCTCGCCGGGGAACGAGGAGAAGCTGGCCGCCTTCATCACGAACTACGCCAAGACCTTCGTCTGAGCGGCAGTCGTACCCACCACACCGATTGAAGGCGGGGCGCCATGCCGTCGTTGAAGGACCTCAGGAACCGGATCGCCAGCGTCAAGTCGACGCAGAAGATCACTGCGGCCATGAAGATGGTCGCGGCGTCGAAGCTGCGCCGCGCCCAGGATCAGGCCGAAGCCGGCCGGCCCTATGCCGACCGCATGGAGCGGATGCTGACCGGCCTTGCCGCCGTCGCCAAGACGGCGGGCCAGGGGCCGAAGCTGATCTCCGGCACCGGCAAGAACGACGTGCACCTGCTGCTCGTCATCACCTCTGACCGCGGCCTCGCCGGGGCATTCAACGCCACGGTACTGCGCGAGGCGCGGCGCCAGATCCGCGAGCTGCAGGGCAAGGGCAAGACGGTGAAGCTGTTCACCGTCGGCCGCAAGGGCCGGGACAGCCTGCGCCGCGACTTCGCCAATCTGATCGTCGAGAGCGTGATCGACGTCGGCCGGCCGAAGCTGGGTTTCGCCGACGCCGACGGCATCGCGACCCGGATCCTGGCGATGTTCGAAGCCGGCGACTTCGACGTCTGCTCGGTGGTCTACAACAAGTTCAAGTCGGCGATCGCCCAGATCATCACGGTGCAGCAGCTGGTGCCCGTGGCACTGCCGGCCGTGGCCGAGGACACCGCCTCGAACATCGTCTACGAGTTCGAGCCGAGCGAGGAGCAGATCCTGGCGGAGCTGCTGCCGCGCAACCTGGCAATCCAGATCTACAAGGCGCTGCTCGAATCCGCCGCCTCCGAGCAGGGCGCGCGCATGACCGCGATGGACAATGCGACCCGCAACGCCGGCGACATGATCAAGCGGCTGACGCTGGTCTACAACCGGACCCGCCAAGCCTACATCACCAAGGAGCTGATCGAGATCATCTCCGGCGCCGAAGCCATCTAAGGCGCCCTGATCCACCGATCGCTTGAAGACAGTTCTGAGGAGCGTGAACACCATGGTCGAGACCCAGACCGGAAGCAACGTCATCGGCCGCATCAGCCAGGTTCTGGGCGCCGTGGTGGACGTCCAATTCGATGGCGAGTTGCCCGCCATTCTGAACGCCCTGACCACCGACATCGGCGATCGCAAGCTGGTGCTCGAGGTGGCGCAGCATCTCGGCGAGAACACCGTGCGCTGCATCGCCATGGACTCGACCGACGGCCTGGTCCGCGGCAGCAAGGTCCAGGACAGCGGCAACGCCATCCAGGTGCCGGTCGGCCCGGAGACGCTGGGCCGCATCATGAACGTGATCGGCGAGCCGATCGACGAGCGCGGCCCGATCAACGCCAAGCTGCATTCGCCGATCCACCGCCAGGCGCCGGCCTTCGTCGACCAGGCGACCGAGGCCGAGATGCTGGTCACCGGCATCAAGGTCGTCGACCTGATCAGCCCCTACGCCAAGGGCGGCAAGATCGGCCTGTTCGGCGGCGCCGGCGTCGGCAAGACGGTGACCATCCAGGAGCTGATCAACAACATCGCCAAGGCGCATGGCGGCGTGTCGGTCTTCGCCGGCGTGGGCGAGCGGACCCGCGAGGGCAACGACCTGTACCATGAGATGATCGACTCCAAGGTCATCAACCTCGACGGTGAATCGAAGGTGGCGCTGGTCTACGGCCAGATGAACGAGCCGCCGGGCGCCCGTGCCCGCGTCGGCCTGTCGGGCCTGACCGTGGCCGAGTACTTCCGCGACGTCGAAGGCCAGGACGTGCTGTTCTTCGTCGACAACATCTTCCGCTTCACCCAGGCGGGCGCCGAGGTGTCGGCGCTGCTGGGCCGCATCCCGTCGGCGGTGGGCTACCAGCCGACCCTGTCGACCGACATGGGCACGCTGCAGGAGCGCATCACCTCCACCAACAAGGGCTCGATCACCTCGGTGCAGGCCATCTACGTGCCCGCCGACGATCTGACCGACCCGGCGCCGGCGACCTCGTTCTCGCATCTCGATGCGACGACCGTGCTGAGCCGCGCGATCTCCGAGCTCGGCATCTACCCGGCGGTGGACCCCCTCGACTCGACCTCGCGCATCCTCGACCCGCGCGTGGTCGGCCAGGAGCATTACGAGGTGGCCCGCGCCGTGCAGCGCACGCTGCAGGAGTACAAGGCGCTGCAGGACATCATCGCCATCCTGGGCATGGACGAGCTGACCGAGGAGCAGAAGCTGACCGTGGCCCGCGCCCGGAAGATCCAGCGCTTCTTCAGCCAGCCCTTCCACGTCGCCGAGGTGTTCACCGGCACGCCGGGCGAGCTGGTCCCGGTCGAGGAGACGATCCGCGGCTTCAAAGGCATCGTCAACGGCGACTACGACCACCTGCCGGAGGCGGCCTTCTACATGGTCGGCACCATCGACCAGGCCATCGCCAAGGCGAAGAAGCTCGCCGAAGCCGCCTGACGCCAGCAGCATCGGAACCGGGGACATCCATGGCCGAGAAATTCGCCTTCGAACTGGTCTCGCCCGAGAAGCTGCTCGTGGCGCAGCAGGTCGAGATGGTGGTCGTCCCCGGTGGCGACGGCTATTTCGGCGTGCTGAAGGGGCACATGTCGATGCTGTCGACCGTCCAGCCGGGCGTGATCGACGTCTATGAGCAGCGCAGCGCCATCTCCAGCCGCCTGTTCGTCACCGGCGGCTTTGCCGAGGTGACGCCGGAGCGCTGCACCGTGCTGGCCGAGGAGGTGATGCCGGTGGCCTCGCTGGACCGTGCCAAGGTCGAGCAGGAGCTGCGCGACGCCGAGGAGGACGTGGCCGACGCCAAGACCCCCGGCGACAAGGCGGTGGCCGAGCGCGCGCTGAAGCTGGCCCAGGCCAAGCTGACCGCCGTCACCCGCGGCGTGCCGGCCGGCCACGCCTGACCGGCAAGCCGCACGATTGAATTGGAAAAGGCCCCGCGAGGGGCCCTTTTCCATGGGCGCTACGGCATTTACACATCGATTACTGTATCGGACGGCAGGCATACGAACAGATTGCCTCTCCCGCTTGCGAGCCCTTTTCAGAACACCGCTATTTGACCCGGCCACCCCTTTATTCTCCCCCTCCCCTTGCGGGAGGGGGTAGGGGGAGGGGTTTGGCGCCGATGGACGTGATGTCGAACGTCACCACCGGCCCCGCAGAAATCCTGGTCGATTCCGCGGCAGCGCCTGTCATCGACACCCCCTCCCCCTCCCGCTGTTTAGACCGGGGACAAGGTGGACACCTGTTCGGGGCATGGTGAACATGGCTGCGATAGCACAGATCGAAGAGGCCGTCGGTGTCGGTGGCGCGCAGTGCGACGTGGCGGCCGGCGAAGGCCTTCGAGCAGTTGATCTTCTGCCCTTTGAAGCTGATCCAGCCGGTGTCCTGCACCTTGCGGATCTGGGCTTCGGGCTCGTAGTCGGGCGGGGTGATGGCCTCGGGCATTGTGCGCGGGCTCACTTGGTAGCGCTTGGAAGGCGTCTCGAGCTCGATCGCCTGGTGCGGCCGGTGGGTGTTGTAGACCTCGCGCCAGGCATCGAAGGCGGCCTGGGCCTGGGTGAGGTTCCGGAACCGGTAGCCGTCGAGCACCTCGGACTTGAGCGTGCGGTGGAAGCGCTCGTCCTTGCCTTGGGTTTGGGGATGGTAGGGCCGGCCGTGGCTCACCGCGACGCCCAGGTCGAGCAGCCAGACGGTCAGCACCGTGTACTGCGCCGACCCGCCCGTGCCCCAGGGCGGGCCATTGTCCATCAGCATCCGCCAGGGCAGGCCGTAGCGTCGGAACACCCGGACCAGTCGCTCCTGCACGGTCTCGCTCGTCTCGTTGCCGCAGGCGCCGATCTCCAGCGAATAGCGGGAGTGGTCGTCCAGCACCGTCAGCGGATGGCAGCGCCCCGCCTCCAGCGCGAAGTGGCCCTTGAAGTCCATCTGCCACAGGTCGTTCGGCGCCGCATGCTCGAACCGCACCCAGTCGCGCCGCTCCCCCGCCCGCGGACCGTCCAGCTTCCCGTGCCGCCGCAGAATCTCGGTGATCGTCGAGACCGCCGGCGGCACAAGTCCCTCCCGCTCCAGCACTCGGCGGATCTTCCGGCCGCCCCAGGCCGGATGCGCCGCACGCTCCGCCAGCACCCGCGCCTCCAGCTCCGCCGGTGTCTTCCCCGGACTGCCTCGCGGCCGACGCGACCGCTCCGCCAAGCCCTCGGCTCCTTCCTCCCGATAGCGCTCCAGCCATTTGTACCCTGCTGTCCGACCGACACCGAACCGACGGCACAGCTCCGATATGTTCGCATCCGGCATCAGCGCCAGCCGGCAGAACTCTTCCCGTTGCGACATGCGCGAACACTCCCGAAACGGCATACGGCCTCCTTCGCCTCATGCCGTAAGTGTTCACCATGTCCCCGAACACCTGTTCACCATCTCCCCGGTCCATACAAAGGGGAGGGGGAGAGCGGAAGTATGCGTCGGTTCAAGTGGTCGAATTCTGAAAAGGTCTCGCAAGCGGGAGAGGCAATGGGCTCGCAAACCCGCCGTCGGTGTCGCCGACAGATGTGTGAATGCCTTAGTTTTCATGGCCGGCGCGGCAACGGCCTCCGCTCCTGGTAAGCTGCCTGCACCCGATCCCCGCGGCAAGAGAGCAGGCTGATGTCCGGTCTCACACGCTTCTCCGTTCTCCCCCTCTCCCGCATGACCCGGCGGCTGACGGATGTCGCCTCCGGCCGCGCCGTGCCCGACTTGGTAATCCGCGACGTCCGGGTGCTGTCGACCTATTCCGAGCGCATCCTGCCGGGCCGCGAGGTCTGGCTGGCCGGCGGGCGCATCGCCGCGGTGAAGCCGGCGGGATCCTGCCGCGACGGATCCGCCGCCGCGTACGACGGAAAAGGCGCCATCCTGGCGCCCGGGCTGGTCGATCCGCACATCCATATCGAATCGAGCATGGTGACGGCCTGCGCCTATGCCGAGGCGGCGCTGCTGAACGGCACCACCACGATCTTCTGCGACAGCCACGAGATCGGCAATGTCATGGACGTGGCCGGGGTCGAGGCGATGCTGGAGGATGCCCGGGCTGCGCCGCTGTCGATCTTCCTCACCGTGCCCAGCACCGTGCCGGCCACCTCGCCGCGCCTCGAGACCGCCGGCGGCGACCTGACGGCCGAGAAGATCGCCGGCCTGTTCGACCGCTGGCCGGAGGCTGTGGCGCTGGGCGAGAAGATGGACTTCGTCCCGGTGACCATGGGCGACGAGCGCAGCCACGCCATCCTCGCCGCGGCGCTGGAGCGCGGCCGGCCGGTCTCCGGCCATGTCTATGGGCGGGAGTTCGTCGCCGCCTACGCCGCCGCCGGCGTCACCGACACGCATGAGGCGATCGACCGCGACATCGCCGACGACATGCTGGAGGCCGGCATCTGGCTGTTCCTGCGCGGCGGCCCGCCGACCACGCCCTGGCACAGCCTGCCCGAGGCGATCAGGACGATCACCGAGCTGGGGGCATCGCACAAACGCATCGCCGTCTGCACCGACGATCGCGACGCCGACGACCTGCTGCATTTCGGCCTGGACTGGGTGGTGCGCGAGGCGATGCGAGCCGGCCTATCGCCCGAACAGGCATGGTCGATGGGGTCGCTGCACGGCGCCACCCGCTTCGGCCATGACGGCGAGATCGGCGGCTTCGGCGGCGGCCGCCGGGCGGATCTCGTGCTGCTGGACGACGGCCACAAGCCGGTCACCACCTGGTACGGCGGCGAGCTGGCGGTCGAAGGCGGCCGGATCACCCCGGTCCTGGACCAGGCACTGTCCGCCCGCTGGCGCTATCCGGACGCCGCCTACCACACCGTACGGCTGCCGGCGGCCGTCAAGCTGACGCCCGACCTTCCGACCGGACCCGTCACCGCCCATGCGATCCGGACGGTCCTGCCCGGCATCCTGCTCGGCCATGTCACCCTGGACCTCGAGCCGGCGAAGGACTGGCAGGCGCATTTCGACCGGCACGGCCTGTGCTTCGTCACCGTGGTGGAGCGGCACGGCAAGTCGGCCGGCAACGTGGCGCACGGCCTGCTGTCCGGCTTCACGCTGAGGGCGGGCGCCGTCGCCTCCTCGGTCGGGCATGACAGCCACAACATCATCATCGCCGGCACCAACGAAGCCGACATGCACGTGGCGCTGCAGGCGATCGCGGCGGCACAGGGCGGCGTCTGCGTCGTGCGCGACGGCCGGGTGACGGCGATGGTGCCGCTGCCGATCGCGGGCCTGCTGTCCGACAAGCGCGTGACCGAGGTGGCGGAGGAGGTGAGGGCGCTGAAGGCCGAATGGGAGAAGGCTGGCTGCTCCATTCCCTATATGGGCTTCAACCTGATCCCACTGTCGGTGATCCCGGAGATCCGCATCACCGACAAGGGGCTGGTGCTGGTGCCCGAGATGGAGATCGTGCCGCTGTTCGAACCGGCACCAGCGGCTTGATAGATCAGTCCGTTCCGGCGACCGCGCCCAGCGCCTCGAACAGCAGCCGGGTCGGCACCAGCCGGGCGGGCTGGCCGGGGGCGAACCAGACGATGGCGTTCTGGCCGAACTCCTCCGCCAGGGCGGTCAGCTCCGCCACCGGCAGGCCGAGCACCAGGAGGCCGTGCTCCGACGGCCATTCGCCATCCGTCCCGGCACCGGTGTGCGGCACCGCGTCGACGCCGCGGCGGCGCACCGCTTCGGCCAGGCGCTGCCGTGCCGCCTCGTTATCAGCCGCCGGCGCCAGTTGGCTGCGCGGATTGTCGGCGCTGATGAAGCCGGCGCCGGCCGCACCGCGGCCGGCCAGCCAGGCCTCGGCCTGCGGGTTCCGCCGGTCGATCCGCACCTCGTGCTCGATGCCGTCGGCAGCGAACAGGTAGCGGGTGTCGCGATAGGCCTCGAGCAGCCGGATGAAGCCCGAGAGATCCATCCGGCGACCCGTCAGCCGGCCCGTTCGGTCGTCGGGTCGATCATCTTGCGGATCTCGGTGATCCTGGTCGCCGGAAAGCCGCTGATCTCGGCGTGCTTGCGGATCACCGCCTCGTCCTGGGCCAGGTAGACGCAGAAGGTCTTGTTGTCGGCGACATAGCTCTCGACCCACTGGATGTCGGGGCCGATCTGCCGCAGCGCGTCGTTCGACTTGGCCGCGGCGCCGCGCAGCTGGTCGCGTTCGAGGGTGCCGACGTCGGGGATATCACGCTCGATGATGAATTTGCGCAGTGCCATGGGGTCCTCCCTGTGTGCGGCCTGACGACTGCCGCTTCGCTTGAACTAGGCCGCGGCGGCGCTCAGTACAGCCCGCCGGTGCCGGTCGTGGCGTCGGGCACGCTGTCGCCGAAGCCGGTGCCGCCCTCGTCGGTGGTGCCGCCGCTGCCGCCGTCGAGCCGGTCGAGGGCATAGCCGGTGCCGGGCTCGGTGCCGGGACGGAACGCCTCCCAGATCGTGTCGCCGCCGCTGCCATAGGCGGGCTGGCCGCTCAGCCGGTCGATCTTGACCAGGTTGACCCCGGGCGGGATGCGGAAGGGCGGCACGTCCTTGCTCTGCAGCGCCGCGGACATGAAGTCGCGGAAGATCGGCAGCGCCGCGGTCGACCCCCATTCGCGGGCGCCCAGCGTCTTCGGCTCGTCGAAGCCGACATAGATCGCCACCACCAGGTCGGGCGAGAAGCCGACGAACCAGGCGTCCTTGGCGTCGTTGGTGGTGCCGGTCTTGCCGGCCAGGGTGAAGCCCAGCTTGTTCAGCGCCGAGGCGGTGCCGCGCTGGACCACACCCTGCAGGATCGAGGTCATCTGGTAGGCCGAGACCGGGTCGGCGATCTGCTCGCGCGTGTCCGGGATCACCGGCGTCGCCTGATCGGCCCAGGGCTGGCCGCAGCTGTCGCAGGGCCGCTCGTCGTGCCGGTAGATGGTGCGGCCGGTGCGGTCCTGGATCCGGTCGATGAAGGTCGGCAGCACCTTCTTGCCGCCATTGGCGATCTGGGCGAAGCCGGTCGCCATCTGCAGCGGCGTGGTGGCGCCGGCGCCGAGCGCCATCGAGTACAGCAGCGGCATGTCCTTGTAGACGCCGAAGCGCTCCGCCGTTTCCTTGACCTTGTCGAGGCCGACCGCCTGGATCAGCCGGACCGTCATCAGGTTGCGCGACCGTTCGACGCCGACGCGCAGCGGCATCGGGCCGAGGAACCGGTGGTCGTCATTCTCCGGCGTCCAGTCCGTGGTGCCGACATCGATGGTGATCGGGGCGTCGTCGATGATGGTCGTCGGGGTGTAGCCGGCCTCCAGCGCCGTCAGATAGACGAAGGGCTTGAAGGTCGAGCCCGGCTGCCGCACCGCCTGGGTGCCGCGGTCGAACTCGCTCATCGCATAGTCGTAGCCGCCGCTGATCGCCAGCACCCGGCCGGTGTTGGGGTCGAGCGCGACCAGCGCGCCCTGCGCGTCGGGGATCTGGCGCAGGCCGAATTCCTGCGGCACCGCCTTGTCGTCCGGCACCGGGCCGGTCGGTTCGACCAGGATGACGTCGCCCTTGGCCAGCACGTCGGCCGGCCGCTTCGGATCGGCGCCGACGGTCTGGTTCGGCCGCCAGGGCCGGGCCCATTTCATCTCGGCGAAGGGGATGGTGCCGCGGCTCTTGTCCGAGAAGCCGATGTCGGCGGCCTTGGCGTCGACCTCCAGCACCACCGCCATCTGCCAGTCGCCGGCGCCGGCCGGCCGCTCGACCGCGGCGAGCTGCCCGGCCCAGTCGTCGAAGCCCTCGATCTTCTTCAGCGGGCCGCGCCAGCCATGCCGCTGGTCATAGCTGCGCAGGCCGTTGCGCAGCGACTGGTCGGCCACATCCTGCAGATGCGGGTCCAGCGAGGTGCGCACCGACAGGCCGCCCTGGTAGAGCGCATCGTTGCCGTAGAGGCGCTGCAGCTCGCGCCGCACCTCCTCGGCGAAGTAGTTGGCGCTGACGAACTCGATCTGCCGCCGGTCCTTCGTCACCAGCGGCTCGGCCCGGGCGGCGTCGGCCTGCTCCCTGGTGATCGCCCCGTCCTCGAGCAGCCGGCCGATGACGTAGTTGCGGCGGTTGACGGCCGCATCCATCCGGGTCTTCGGGTCGTAGCTGCTGGGTGCCTTCGGCAGTCCGGCCAGGAAGGCGGTCTCGGAGACCGTCAGATCCTTCAGCGGCTTATTGAAATAGGCCAGCGACGCCGCCGCCACGCCATAGGCGCCGCGGCCGAGATAGATCTGGTTCAGGTACAGCTCGAGGATCTGCTGCTTGGTGAAGGCGCTTTCGATGCGCAGCGCCAGCAGCACCTCGCGGATCTTGCGGCTGATCGCCCGGTCGGGCGTCAGGAAGAAGTTGCGCGCCACCTGCTGGGTGATGGTCGACGCGCCCTCGACCCGCCGGCCTGAGGCATAGTTCTGGACCGCGGCTAGGCCGGCCCGGGCGATGCCCTGCAGGTCGATGCCCGGATGGTCGTAGAACCGCTGGTCCTCGGCGGAGACGAAGGCCTGCGCCACCAGGGGCGGGATCGCCCCGAACGGCACGAACAACCGGTTCTGGTTGGCATATTCCGCCATCAGCCGGCCGTCGCCCGCGTGCAGGCGGGTGGTGATCGGCGGCGCGTATTCGGCCAGCTGCGCCGTGTCCGGCAGGTCGCGGCCGAAATAGCTCGCGGCCGCGAAGACCCCGACCGCCGCGATGACGAGCAGGAGGATGAGGGAGGACAGGAGCCAGCCGATCAGGCGCATCGAACCATGGGGGCAGTGGACGGGCGGCGGCGGCCGCCCCGGAATGGCGGGGTCGGCCCGGCAGGCCGGCCTCGTCGCAGAAGCGGATAGGCCGCGATTGTGTTCCGTTGATGACCACAGGCTGACGACCCGTGGGCCGGGGCGGCTTCAGTTACCATAGCGCCGGCCGCGAGTCAGGCCTTTGCGCCAGGCAAGCCCCTTACCCCTGAAATCTCCCATTGTCGAGAGTGCGGTGCCTCGGTATCGTGACGGCGCGACAGTCTGCCCGATCGGTCGATCGGATGTCCGGGTTCCCCGGGTGTCCGGGTCGATCGCGCGGCGGCGCATCGATTTCCGCCGGGAAACGTCTTTCGTCGAACGGCCGGCACGCGATGCGCGGCTGCGATGTCGGGCGACATTGAGATCAACTCGAGGCCGTGCCCCGGCGCATCCGCGCCGGACCGGTGGTCGCGGACCCTCCCGTCTGGCCTGCTGCGAAGCGCCGTTCTCGGGTGATCACGGTTCGCGCCCCCGGCGGCTTCGGCAGGACAAGGACGCGCCGCAGCCCCGTCGGTCGCGCGGGGGTGACGGCAGCGTCGCCAGGGTTTGTACATGGCTAAAAGAATGCTGGTGGACGCCACCCATGCGGAAGAAACGCGGGTGGTGGTGCTGGACGGCAATCGGCTCGAGGAATTCGATTTCGAGACCGAAGCCAAGAAGCAGCTGAAGGGTAATATCTACCTGGCCAAGGTGACGCGGGTGGAACCCTCGCTCCAGGCCGCCTTCGTGGAGTATGGCGGGAACCGGCACGGTTTCCTCGCCTTCTCGGAAATCCATCCCGACTACTACCGGATCCCGATCGCCGACCGCGAGGCCCTGCTGGCCCGCCAGGCGGCGGAGGCCGACGAGGCCGAGGCCGGCGAGGCGAAGCCGGCCGAGCCGGCGTCCCGCCGGCGCCGCGGCCGTGGTGACCGCCGCCCGGCCCGCGCCGAGGGCGCCGAGGCCGGCCCGAGCGAAGCGTTCGAGGCGAGCGACGGGGTGGCGGGCGAGGTGATCCACGCCGAGCCCATCGTCGAGGAGAGCTTCGGCGAGACCCTGTCGAGCGAGGGCGACACCGGCCCGGTCGCGCTGCTGGCCCCACCCGAATCGCCGCGGGGCGACGACCCGGCCACCGCCGAGGGCGAGAACGGCAACGGCCATGGCAATGGCCAGGACGGCGAGCAGGAGCCAGTCGAGGTGCTGGGCGGCGACGAGGCCGAGGAGGCCCGCGACCGCCGCTCGAGGCTGCCGAACTACCGCAACTACAAGATCCAGGAGGTCATCAAGCGCCGGCAGATCATGCTGGTGCAGGTGACCAAGGAGGAGCGCGGCAACAAGGGTGCGGCGCTGACCACCTACCTGTCGCTGGCCGGCCGCTACTGCGTGCTGATGCCGAACACGCCGCGCGGCGGCGGCATCAGCCGGAAGATCGCCAATCCCAAGGATCGCAAGAAGATGAAGGCGATCATGGATGACCTGGACGTGCCGGACGGCATGGCGGTCATCCTGCGGACGGCGGGGCTGGAACGGACCAAGCTGGAGATCCGGCGCGACCTCGACTACCTGCTGCGGCTGTGGGATTCGATCCGGCAGACGACGCTGCAGTCGACCGCCCCCTGCGCCATCCACGAAGAGGCGGACCTGATCAAGCGGGCGATCCGCGACCTCTATTCCAAGGACATCGAGGACGTCCAGGTCGCCGGCGAGGAAGGCTACCGCGTCGCCAAGGACTTCATGCGCATGCTCATGCCGAGCCATGCCAAGAAGGTCCAGCCGTACCTGGACCAGGACGTGCCGCTCTTCCACCGCTTCAACGTGGAAGGCCAGATCGATGCGATGCACAGCCCGGTGGTGCAGCTGCGCTCCGGCGGCTACATCGTCATCAACCCGACCGAGGCGCTGGTCTCGATCGACGTCAACTCCGGCCGGTCGACCCGCGAGCGGAACATCGAGGAGACGGCGTACAAGACCAATCTCGAGGCCGCCGACGAGGTCGCCCGCCAGCTGCGCCTGCGCGACCTGGCCGGGCTGATCGTCATCGATTTCATCGACATGGAGGACGACCGCCACAACAAGGCGGTCGAGCACCGGCTGAAGGAGGCGATGCGGCAGGACCGCGCCCGCATCCAGATCGGCCGGATCAGCGCCTTCGGCCTGCTCGAGCTGTCGCGCCAGCGGCTGCGCCCGAGCCTGATGGAGACGCATTTCGAGACCTGCGCCCATTGCGGCGGGCTGGGCATGACCCGGACCACCGGCTCGGCGGCGCTGTCCGTCCTGCGCGCGATCGAGGAGGAGGGCATCCGCAAGCGCGCCTCGGAGGTCACCGTGCATGTCGCCACCGCCATGGCGCTGTACCTGCTCAACCAGAAGCGCGACGCGCTGGCCGACATCGAGCGACGCTACGGCGTGCGGGTGATGATCGAGGCCGATGACAGCCTGATCCCGCCGGCGCACCGGATCGAGCGCACCCGCGCCCGCGGCGCCGAGCTGCCGGCCCCGGCGGCACCGGTCGACAACACCGCCCGGATCATGGCCGAGACCGACGCCGCGCTGGAGCATGAGGCCGACGAGGTCGAGGACGAGACGGAAGAGGTCGAGGAGGCCGTCGAGGCCCAGGAGCCGGCGCGCCAGCCGCAGCAGCAGCGCCCGGGACAGCCGCTGCAGCATCACGGCGGCGGCCAGCAGGCCGATGGCGAGGGCCGCGGCCGTCGCCGCCGGCGGCGGCGCGGCCGCCGGCGCGGCGAGGAGGGGCATCGCCCGGACCAGCCGGCGCAGGTCGCAGCCGATGGCAGCTTCGGCTACGACCCGCGCGACGAGGCCGAGGACGGCGTGCGCGAGGACCAGGCCGCCGAGCCGTTCACGCTCGAGGCCGCCGATGCCGCCAGCCACGCCGAACCTGTCGAGGAGGCCGCCCCGGCCGCCGTCGAGCCGGCCGAGCCGGCCGCCGCCGAAGCTGCGGCGCCCGAGACCCCGCCGGCCGAGGACGATGCCAAGCGTCGCCGCGGCCGCCGCGGCGGCCGCCGCAAGAAGACGGACGAGGAGGCCGAACCGTTCGTGCTCGAGGCCGCCGACGCCGCCAGCCATGCCGAGCCCGAAGCCGAGACGGCGCCGGAGACGGTTGCGGCCGCGGAGGCCGTGATCGCCCCCGAGCCCGCCCCGGCGGAAGCGGCCCCAGCGGAAGCTGCGGCGCCAGTCGAGGAGGCGCCGAAGCCGAAGCGCCGTGCCCCGCGCAAGAAGAAGGCCGAGGTGGTGGCGGAGGCTGCGGCCGAGCCGGTTGCCGAGGCCGCGGTGCCCGCTCCGGCGGCGGAGCCGGAGGCGGCGGCGCTGAACGGCGCGGTGCCCGAGCCGGCGCCCGTCGCTGCCGAGCCCGCCCCGGCGCCCGAGCCCGAGGCCCAGCCCGAGAACCTCGCGGTCGAGGCCAATCAGGTGGTGAACCAGCCGCCCGAGGCCCCGAAGCGCGGCTGGTGGCGTCGCGGCGCCTGACCCGGCCGGCAGTCGGATCAGAAAGCCCGCCCGGGAAACCGGGCGGGCTTTTTGCTGGCTTCTGCGAGCGGCCCTGCCGAACGCCACGCCGTTATTGCGACCCCGGCCCTGAGCCGGGGAAGCAATCCGGAAGCCATACGCATCGGCCCCTGGACTGCTTCGTCAGCTTCGCCTCCTCGCAATGAACAATATTGACGATATATTTTTGTAGATTTTTTATTATTGACATAGCGCCTCGTATGTTCGAGGGTCGGCACCGGTCTTCGGGCCCGCGGGATTTTGACGGAAGCAGCTTGCGCCGCGTCACCAAACGCTAAAGCGCCACGACATGAGTTCGTGGTTCCGGCAGTTTGATGCTGAGGAGCCGACCGATGGTTTCGACCCTGTCCCGACCGATCCTCTCCGCCGCCATGCCGCGCGTCGGCATGTGTCGCGCCTGTCGCTGTTGCTGATCGCGGGCCTGCCCGCCGCACCCGACCGCACGACCAGTTGCAGCGCGCCCCCGAACGGGCGCGTCCCCGAGAGGATCCCTTCCATGGCTGACGCCTTCATCATCGTCGCCGGTGGCCTGACCGCCGGCATCGTCACGCGCGAGCCGCGCGGCTTCCGCTTCTACGCATCCGACGCGGCCTTCACCCCGCTGGAGGGGCGCCTGTTCCGCACCACCCGCGCGGCCGGCCGGGCGGCGCATGCGGCGCTGACCACGATCGCCCGCCGCCAGCACCGGCCGGATCAGGCCCGGGCCTGATCCGCAGCGCGGAGCCGCCCATATCCATACCGACCCAAGACGTGCAGGAGCCCATCATGTCCCTTTCCCCGCTGACGCGCGGCCTGATCGGCCTGGCGCTCGGCCTCGCCCTCGGCGCCGCCACCGCCGGCAGCGCCCTCGCCGCCAGCATCAAGCTCGGTGTCATGGGCGGCAGCGAGGAGGAGATCGCCGAGGTCGCCAAGCAGGTGGCGGCCAAGAAAGGCCTCGAGGTCGAGCTGATCACCTTCTCCGACTACGCCATCCCGAACGAGGCGCTGGAGCATGGCGAGCTGGATGCCAACGCCTTCCAGCACCAGCCCTATCTGGACGCGCAGATCGCCGCCCGCGGCTATCACATCGTCCCGATCGGCTTCACCATCGTCGAGCCGATCGGCCTGTACTCGAAGAAGGTCGACAAGATCGACAAGCTGCCCGACGGCGCGAAGATCGGCATCCCGAACGATCCCAGCAACGGCGGCCGGGCGCTGAACCTGCTGGCCGCCAACGGTCTGATCAAGCTGGCCGACGGCAAGGGCCTGAACCCGTCGCTGCTCGACGTCGCCGCGAACCCGCACAACTTCCAGTTCTCCGAACTGGACGCGGCGCAGCTGCCGCATGCCCTGCCGGATCTCGACGGCGCGATCATCAACACCAACTACGCGCTGGAGGCCGGGCTGGACCCGCGCAAGGACGCGCTGATCGCCGAGAGCCGGACCAACAACCCCTACGGCAACTTCGTCGCCGCCCGCGCCACCGACAAGGACCGGGCCGACCTGAAGACCCTGGTCGAGGCCTACCAGTCGCCCGAGGTGGCGAAGTTCCTGGAGACCCGGTTCAAGGGCGCGATCCTGCCGGCTTGGTAAGCCTGTTGCCGCAGGCCGGGGCTGCGGCCCCGGCCGTTGCGGAAGCGGACCAATTCTGGTAGACGACCGCGCTTGCGTGAGCATTCACTCACGCCGTACCGACGCCGGCACCCCTGGAGGCCGGCGTCTTCACTTGGGAGAGAGCCAATGGCCGAAACCATCAAGATCACGGCCGAGGCGCGCGACCGGGCCGGTAAGGGGGCAGCACGGGCAGCGCGTCGGGCCGGGATGATTCCTGGCGTCATCTACGGCGACAACAAGCCGCCGGTGCTGTTCAACGTCAACGCCCAGTCGCTGCTGAAGATCCTGCGCGACCCGGCGGCGCTGACGCACCTCTACGACATCGAGATCGGCAGCGAGAAGCACCACGTGCTGGCGCGCGACATCGCGCTGGACCCGGTGAGCGACAAGGCGATCCATCTCGACTTCCTGCGCGTCAGCGACAAGACCACCGTCCATGCCGACGTGCCGGTGCATTTCGAGAACGAGGCCGCGTCGCCCGGCATCAAGCGCGGCGGCGTGCTGAACGTCGTGCGCCACGATGTCGAGCTGATCTGCCGCGCCGAGTCGATCCCCGAATTCGTCTCGGTCGACCTGACCGGTGCCGACATCGGCGATTCGCTGCGCATGAGCGCGGTCAAGCTGCCGGAGGGCGTCCGCCCGGCCGTGCAGGACCGCGACTTCGTGATCGCCACCGTCGCGGCGCCGTCGGCCGTCCGCGCCGAGGCCGCCGAGGCTGCGGCCGCTGCGGTGACCGGCGAGGCCCCGGCCGCCGCCGAGGAGCCGAAGGCCTGATCAAGGCCCTGCGGGCTGGGAGAGTGCGATGCTGCTGTTCGTCGGCCTCGGCAATCCCGGCTCGCAATATGCGTATCACCGGCACAATGTCGGGTTCATGGCGCTCGACGACATCGTCGAGCGCCATTCCTTTTCGCCCTGGAGGCTGAAGTTCCAGGGCCGGCTGGCGGAAGGCCGGCTCGGCCCCGAGCGCGTGCTGGCGCTGGAGCCCACCACCTACATGAACGAGAGCGGCCGGTCGGTCGGCGAGGCGATGCGCTTCTACAAGCTCACGCCCGACGACGTCGTCGTATTCCACGACGAGCTCGACCTTGCGCCCGGCAAGGTCCGGGTCAAGAAGGGCGGCGGCACCGCCGGCCACAATGGCTTGCGCTCGCTCGACGCCCATATCGGGCCGGAATTCTGGCGCGTCCGCATCGGCATCGGCCATCCCGGCCACAAGGACCGGGTGCATGGCTGGGTGCTGGGCGACTTCGCCAAGGCCGACGAGGCCTGGCTCGACCCGCTGCTCGAGGCGATCGCCGGGGCGGCGCCGCTGCTGGCCGAGAAGGCAGCCGGGAAGTTCATGACCCAGATCGCCCAGACCACCCAGGCGGCGTGATCCGAGGCCGACAGCGTAAGAGGACTATACCTACTTCGTCGGCGTGCTTCGGTCGGTCCCGTCGCGCGCGACGTATTCGACACCAGGCGCCGCTGTGGGCTTTGGCGACACCGACGATGCGGGTTGCGGCCGTTTCGGGTTGCGCGAGCCGTGAGCGGGCTTGTCGCTCATTCGTCGCCCTCGAGTCGCTTGCCCCTGAGCTTTGTCTCGTCCACCCAAGGGAAATGCGGGCCGATGATGACGTACTCGACGCTTGGCGGAGCCACTTCCTTCGGCGGCGGCTTTCTCGCCACCTCGCGCTCGTGGCTCTGCTTTGCAGTCTGTGCCATCTCACCTCCGAGTCCGTCCCCCGAGAGGCCCTCGTTAACTTCGAGTCGCCAAGCCTCCCATTCGGCAAATTCGATCATCCTTGCCTCGATCGGGTGGTGACCGTAGGAGGCCGGCCGCACCGCATCGAGAATCTTGAGGATACAGAGAGACGAGAACGTCAGGAAAACGACCAAGAGTGCGAGCGGGACGATGATCCAGTAGTCAACCGGAATTTGGCCGTACGCCTCCTTCTGCAGCGTCAGCAGCACACCGCCGAGACCGAGCACCGTGAGCGAAATCGAGATCGTTCTGGCGGCGTCCTCCTCGGATCCGGCCTCCTTCGTCCACGATTCGATGAAATGCTTCTCCAGCACCTCTTTGCCGAGCATGACCGTCCCCTCGCTGGCGATCGGCAAATATCAGATCGATTTCCTGCTTGTTGGTCCATGGCTTGCGGTGTGGCATTGACGGCATCGCCATCTCGGCCACAAGAACCGGATGCCGGGCGACTTCGCCGCGGCCGCTGAGCCCGGCAGACCGCGTGATCCGACGCCTGACCGTGGCAGTCACATTGACCTTTGCTGCGCCGCACGACGACCCCCTTGATCCGATCGTTCCGGGGGCGCATCGTGTGTCCACGTGGTCGGCATAGCCGGTAACGCGTATTGGCCAGCCGCAACGCCCTTGCGGCGACCTCCGCCAGAATGGCAACCCGGCATCGTCGGGTGAGCCTGCGGACAAGAGAGCAAAACGAGGAGCCGCCGCCGTGCGGCTCCTCTACTGTCCGGGCCCTGGAGTCAGTCCCAGATCGGCGGGATCGGCGTCTGCGCGACCAGCGAGTTGGCCGGCTCCACGCATTGGAAGCCGATGTAGTTCCATTGCCGGTCGGAGGCCAGCGCCATGCGGCCGAACTGGCCGCAATAGCGATCGGCGGTGGGCTGGGCCCCCGCGGCGGCGCCCTCGTTGAAGGTCTGGACCACGACGAAGTTCTTCGGCACTGGCTGCGGCACGCAGGCAGCGGCCAGAAGCGCGGCGGACACGAGCAGGATCGATCGCATCGGTGGAACTCTCCATCGGGTCGCGCTGAAGGGCAACCGCTTCGGACGGAAGCGAACCCGATCACGATCACAAAATTTCCGCCGATAACCAATTGGCTTTTTCGAGAGCTGCATCGTGCCCGCCCGTGCACCGGCCTATCCGGCCACGGCCAACCGCCGATAGGACAGAGCTTCGGCGATCTGGGCCCGGCCGATGGCCTCGGCACCGGTCAGGTCGGCCAGGGTGCGGGCGACGCGCAGCACCCGGTGATAGCCGCGGGCGGACAGGCGCAGCCGCTCCGTCGCCTGGGTCAGCAGGGTGGCGCCGGCCGAATCGGGCGCCGCCACCCGGCCCAGCACCGAGCCGTCGGCCTCGGCGTTGGTGGTGATGCCATCGCCGGCATAGCGCGCGGCCTGGATCTCCCGCGCCGCCGCGACCCGGGCCGCCACCTCGGCCGTGCCTTCGGCCGGCGGTGGCAGCGACAGGTCTGCGGCCGAGACCGCCGGCACGTCGACATGCAGGTCGATTCGGTCCAGCAGCGGCCCGGACAGGCGCGACTGGTAGTCCTGGCCGCAGCGCGGCGCCCGGCCGCAGCCCAGCGCCGGGTCGCCGAGATGGCCGCAGCGGCAGGGATTCATCGCCGCCGCCAGCAGCACCCGGGACGGGTAGGTGACATGCGAGTTGGCCCGGGCGATCACCGCCCGGCCGCTCTCCATCGGCTGGCGCAGCGATTCGAGCGTGGCGCGGGCGAATTCCGGCAGCTCGTCCAGGAACAGCACGCCGCGATGGGCCAGCGAGATCTCGCCCGGCCGGACCCGCAGCCCACCGCCGACCAGGGCCGGCAGCGAGGCGGAATGGTGTGGGTCGCGGAACGGCCGGCGGCGCATCAGCCGCCCGCCCTCCAGCAGGCCGGCGACCGAATGGATCATCGACACTTCCAGCGCTTCGGCCGGCGACAGCGGCGGCAGCAGCCCGGGCAGCCGCGCCGCCAGCATCGACTTGCCGGAGCCGGGCGGACCGATCATCAAGAGGTTGTGATTCCCGGCGGCCGCGATCTCCAGCGCCCGCTTCGCCGTCTCCTGCCCCTTGACGTCGCGCAGGTCGAGGCCGGGCCCGTCCGCCGCGGCCAGCAGCGGCTGCGGCTGAGCCAGCACCTGGGTGCCCTTGAAGTGGTTGATCAGGGCCAGCAGCGTCGGCGCCGCCAGCACGTCGATCCGGCCCTCGGCATCGGCGGCCCAGGCGGCCTCCGGCCCCGAGGCAGCCGGGCAGATCAGACCGAGTCCGCGCTCCGCCGCGCCCAGCGCCGCCGGCAGCACTCCGGCGACCGGGGTCAGCGCCCCGTCCAGCGCCAACTCGCCCAGCGCCATGTACTGCCCGACCTCGTGCACCGGCAGCACATCGAGCGCGGTGAGCAGCCCAAGCGCGATCGGCAGGTCGTAATGGCTGCCCTCCTTCAGCATGTCGGCCGGCGCCAGATTGACGGTGATGCGCTTCGGCGGCAGGGCCAGGCCCAGGGCGTGCAGCGCCGCCCGCACCCGCTCCCGGCTTTCCGCCACCGCCTTGTCCGGCAGGCCGACCAGGGTGATGCCGGAAAAGCCGCCGGAGACCTGCACCTGCACATCGACCGGCGCCGTCTCGATCCCCTGGAACGCGACCGTAGCGATCCGGGCGACCATCTAGGCACGGTCCGCAAGGTGTGGAAGCAGCGGCGAGAGCATATCTAAAATTGTTTTCTATAGATGAAACACAACTTATATTCAGTCCGCGGCGGGACGCTTGTCAATCGCTCTTCCCGCCCATCAAAGCGCAGCGAAGCGGTCTTGCTGCCGCGTCGGTCCTTGGCAATCATGCGGCATGGGTGATCCGAACGATTCCGCCGCACCGATGGCCGGCCCTCTGCCGCTATCACGTCTGATCGACGCGGTGTATGGCCGGCTGTTCGGCAATCTCGGTGCCTTCCTCAAGGTCGCCCTGACCTGGACCTTGATCACCGTGATCCTGGTCGTCGCCCTGGTCGCCCTGGCGCCGGAGGCCTGGGATGGGCCGGCTGGAAGCCTTGCCATGGCCGTCGTAGGCGCCGGCATCGCTATCGGCTGGCACCGCTTCGTGCTGCGTGAGGAGCGCCGCGCCTTCTCCCGCCCGAACACGCTCGCGCGATATGTGCTGCTGGCTGCCGTCGCCGTGATGCCCGGTGCCGCGATCGTGCTGATGGGCACACCCGCCATCGCCGCCCTGCTGCACGGGCTGGGCGACCGGGCCGGCGCCACGGTGATGACGGCCGTCATCATCCTCCTGGCCGTCGCCGGCACCGCCGTCACCTTCCGGCTTTCCCTCATCCTGCCGGCCGTGGCGATCGGCGACCGCTCGATGACCTTCCGGCGGAGCTGGGCAGCGACGCGGGGCAACGTGGCCCGGATCTTCGTCGGCTGCGTTGCGGTCCAGATTCCGCCCTGGCTGGGCATCGGCCTGCTGACCTGGCTGCTGGAGCGGTGGCAGGGCTTGCCGTCCTCCGCCGGGCCCGACGCCGGCGACGTGGTCCTCGCCGGCGTCGGGGCGGTGCTCTGGCTGCTGCTCTCAGCCCTCGCCACAGCCCTGTTCGCCGGCTTCCTGTCGGAACTCTATCTCCGGCTGTACCTGGATCCGGAGGAGCCGGCGCCCGTTTCCTGAGCTGGCCAGCCACCCGGCTTGACCAGGATTGGTCAGAGCCCCATCTTAGCTTGACCAACTTCGGTCAAGCCCAATGAAGCAGATCAACATCTACGCGGCGAAGACCCAGCTCTCGCAGATCGTCGATCGGGTCAGCAAGGGCGAGAGCTTCATCATCGCCAAGTCGGGCACGCCGCTGGCCAAGCTGGTGCCGTTGGACGACGGCAAGCCGGCCAAGATCCGGTTCGGCCTGATGAAGGGCGAGATCCATATCGAGCCCGATTTCGATGCGCCGCTGCCCGATGCCGTCCTCGACGCATTCGAGGGCGGCTCCTCGACGTGAGGCTGCTGCTCGACACCAACATCCTGATCTGGGTGATGGACGACGATCCGATGCTGTCGCCCACGGCGCGTCGGACGATCGAACAGGCGACAGCCGTGTTCGTCAGTCCAGTCTCGATCTGGGAAATCAGCATCAAGGCGGCTCTCGGCAAGCTGCGCCTCGACATGACCAAGTTCATGCCGCGGTTGGCGGAGGCCGGGTTCGAGCCGCTGGCCGTAAGCTGGGATCACGCCCGGGCCGTGCACGACCTGCCGCACCATCACCGCGACCCGTTCGACCGGATGCTGGTCGCCCAGGCGGTCAGTGAACCGCTGCACCTGCTGACGCATGACGGGATGCTGGCGCGCTACAGCGACCTCGTGACCGTCGTCTGACCGCCGAGCCCCGGACCTCAGTTGCTGGCCTTGGCGATGCGCCAGATCGTGCGGCCCTCGTCGTCGGAGACCAGGATCGACCCGTCCGGCAGCACCGCGATCCCGGCCGGGCGGCCCCAGACCTGGGCGGCGCCGTCGCCGCGATTGACCCGGAAGCCGGTCGCCAGCGCATCGTAGCCGCCCGCGGGCTTGCCGTCCCGGAACGGCACACGGACCACCATGTAGCCGATCGGGTCGGCGCGGTTCCACGAGCCGTGCAGCGTCACCAGCGCATCGCCGCGCCAGTCGGGGAACATCGAGCCGTCGTAGAAGACCAGGTCGAGCGGCGCCGAATGCGATTCGAACAGCAGGTCCGGCACGATCGCTGCCTTCACCAGGTCGGGTTTCTTGTCCGCCAGGTCGGGCTGCGGATTCTGGCCGAGATAGGCGTAGGGCCAGCCGTAGAAGCCGTCCTCCTGCACCGCCGTCAGATAGTCCGGCACCAGCCCGTTGCCCAGGCCGTCGCGCTCGTTCACCACGGTGTAGATCCGGCCGGTGCCCGGCTGCAGCGCCAGCCCGACCGGGTTGCGCAGGCCCGAGGCAAAGGTGCGGCCGCCCGAGCCGTCCGGGGCGAAGACCTGGATGGTGGCGCGCGGCGCCGGCTCCTCGGCGATGTTGCTGCGGCTGCCGATGGCGACGAAGAAGCGGTCCGACGCCGGGTCCCAGATCACGTTGCGGCTGTGATGGCCGTTGCCGCCGTCGAAGGCGCCGTCCGGCGTGATCCGCTGCGGCTTGGCCTGCGCCCTGGCGTCACCCGGCGCATAGGGCACCCGCCACAGCCCGTCGAGATCGGCGACATAGAGCGCGTCGCGGCGCAGCGCCATGCCGTAGGGCTGGTCCAGCCCGGTCAGGAACGGCATCGCCCGGGCCCGCGCCGGCGGGTTGGGCGCGACCAGCCGGCTGATCCGGCCGGCTGAGGGCTCCGACACCAGGATCGACCGGTCCGGCAGCACCAGCATCTCGCGCGGGCCGGAGAGGCCGGCGGCGAACAGCGTCGCGGTCATGCCCTTCGGCACCTGCGGCCGCATCGCATCGGTGCGGGCGACGGTCTCGGATTGGTTGGCCACGGCGTCGGTGGCGTAGGGCTTGGGCAGTGCGTCCGGCCGGATCTCGAACCTGGTCCCGGGCGCGGCATCCTGGGCCGCGGCGGGCGGGGCGGTGAACGGGCTGGCGACGAGCAGGGACAGGGCGAGCAGGGCTGGGGCCGGGCTTCGCATCGGCGTCTCCTCCGCATCTTTGGTGAAGATGTGGGGCCCGGAAAGCCGGCGGAAAGGGTCACGATGGGAAATTTGTCCGACAAGGACCCGGACCGCTTCGCCCGGCCGCGAAACAAATGGCCGGCTGCGGCGTTGCTGAGGGGCGACTATCCGCCCGGGCTCCGGCTCCGGGCCCTGAATCGGAGATTTTTGCGATGACCCGCCGCCTGACCCTGATCCCCTGCGCGCTCGCCCTCGCCGCGCTGGCCGCCTGCGGCGACGACACCCCGAACCCGACCGCGCGGACCGAAGCCATCGCCAGCAAGACCGTCGGCTATCGCTGCGCCGACGGCACCAACCTGTCCGCCGGCTTCACCGGCGACGCGCTGGTGCTGGCCGACGGCGGCAACACGGTGACGCTGCAGCGCGCGATCTCCGGCAGCGGTGCGCGCTACACCAACCCCTACGGCGCCGAGTTCTGGGACAAGGGCGGCCAGGCGACCTACAGCCGCATCGCCGGCGCCCAGAGCACCAGCTGCACGGCGGGATAGGGTCAAAGCCGGTCGCGAAATTCGCGACCGGCCGTCAGACGTTGAAGCGGAAGTGGAAGATGTCGCCGTCGCGGACGATGTAGTCCTTGCCTTCCTGCCGCATCTTGCCGGCGTCCTTGGCGCCCTGCTCGCCACCGAGCGCGACGAAGCTCTCGTAGTCGATGGTCTCGGCCTTGATGAAGCCGCGCTGGATGTCGCTGTGGATCTCGGCCGCGGCTTCCGGCGCGGCGGCGCCGGCCCGCACGGTCCAGGCCCGCGCCTCCTTCGGCCCGACGGTGAAGAAGGTGAGCAGGCCGAGCAGCTTGTAGCCGGCGCGGATCACCTTGTTCAGCCCCGGCTCCTCGAGCCCGATCGAGGCCAGGAACTCCTGCTTCTCCCCGGCCGAGAGCTGCGCCAGCTCGGCCTCGATCGCGGCCGAGATCACCACCGCCTCGGCCCCTTGCGCCTTGGCCATCGCCTCGACCCGGGCCGAATGGGCGTTGCCGGTCGCGGCCTCCTCCTCGGAGACGTTGCAGACATAGAGCACGGGCTTGGAGGTCAGCAGCGCCAGGCGCCGGAACGGCTCGCGCTCATCCGCTGACAATTCCACGGTGCGGGCCGGCTTGCCCTCGCGCAGCACCGCCAGCGCCCGCTCCATCAGGTCGATCTCGGCCTTGGCGTCCTTGTCGCCGCCCTTGGCACGCTTGGCCGCCGACTGCACCCGCCGCTCCAGCCCCTCCATGTCGGCCAGCATCAGCTCGGTGTCGACGATCTCGGCATCGCGCACCGGGTCGACCGACCCCTCGACATGGGTGACCTCGCCCTCGAAGCAGCGCAGCACGTGCAGCACGGCGTCGGTCTCGCGGATATTGGCCAGGAACTGGTTGCCCAGCCCTTCGCCCTTCGACGCGCCGCGCACCAGCCCGGCGATGTCGACGAACTCCAGCTGGGTGGCGACGACCTTGGCCGAGGCCGCGATCGCCGCCAGCTTGTCCAGCCGCGGATCGGGCACGCCGACCCGGCCGGTGTTCGGCTCGATCGTACAGAACGGATAGTTCGCCGCCTCCGCCGCCTGGGTGGAGGTCAGCGCGTTGAACAGCGTCGACTTGCCGACATTGGGCAGGCCGACGATGCCGCAATTGAATCCCATGGGTTCTCGTCCGGATCTTCGAATCGGCGCTCGCTCTAGCACGGATGCCGGGCCGAGGGGAGTCATGGCCGGGCTGTCCCGCACTTGACGTCGGCTTGGCGAGGATGGCACCTGGAGGGAGATTGTCCTGACGAGCTGCCGGTCCTTTCCGTCCGGGCGAGTGAGCCGGACCCTTGCCGACCAAGCCGAAACCCGCCTCCCGCAGTGCCTTGACGTCCCCCGGAGACCGTCCCATGACCCTGACCCTGCCCCGAGTCATCGGCCATCGCGGTGCCGCGGCCCATGCGCCGGAGAACACCCTGGCCTCGTTCCGCAAGGCCGCTGCGCTGGGCGTCGAGATGGTCGAGTTCGACGTCAAGCTGACCCGCAACCGGGTGCCGGTGGTGATCCATGACGACACGCTGGACCGCACCACCGACGGCAGCGGCCCGCTCGCCAATTCCGACTTCGCGGCGGTGCGGATGCTGGATGCCGGCCGGAAATTCGCGCCCGAGTTCCGCGGCGAGCGGGTGCCGACCCTGGATGAGGTGCTGACCCTGGCGCTGGAGCTGGGCCTGGCGGTCAACATCGAGATCAAGCCTTGCCCGGGCCGCGAGGTCGAGACCGCCGAGGTGGCGCTGGCCGCGGCGCAGAAGCTGTGGCCGACCGACCGGCCGAAGCCGCTGGTCTCCAGCTTCGCCATCGAGAGCCTGCTCAAGGCCCGCGAGATCGCGCCCGACTGGCCGCGCGGCTACCTGATCTGGGAACGGCCGGCGGTCTGGGCTGCCAATGCCGACGCCATCGGCGCCGCCAGCATCAACATCAGCCACGAGAAGGAAACGGCAGAGACCATCGCCGAATACCGCGCCACCGGCCGGCCGGTGCTGGCCTATACGGTGAACGACGCGGAGCGGGCCAAGGCGCTGTTCGACATGGGCGTCGCCGGCGTTTTCTCCGACGCGCCCGATCGCATCCTCGCCCTCTGATCGCCGCTTTTGCCGCCGATACGGGGCGCGAGCTTCGGAAGAGATTGGCCGCGTGCAGGGTTTCATCGACCAGACGATCGCCACGATCGGCGCCAATGCCGGCTGGGCCGGGCCGATCATCCTGCTCTTCGCCTTCGGTGAATCCTTCGCCGTCCTGAGCCTGTTGCTGCCGGCCACGGCGATCCTGGTCGCCGCCGGCACGCTGATCCAGTCCGGCACGCTGAGCCCGTGGGACGTCATTCCTTGGGCGATCGGCGGTGCCGTCCTGGGCGACGCCGCCTCCTACTGGATCGGGGTGTGGCTGGAGCACCGGGTGGAGCGGATCTGGCCCTTCACCCGCCACCCGCAGCTGCTGCGCACCGGCCGCGACTTCTTCCACCGCTGGGGCGGCATCAGCGTCTTCATCGGCCGCTTCCTCGGCCCGGTCCGCGCCGTGATCCCGCTGGTCGCCGGCATGATGGGGATGCGACACATCCCGTTCCAGATCGCCAATGTCGCCTCGGCGATCGTCTGGGCGCCGGTCTGGGTCGGGCTCGGCTGGTTCGCCGGCGAGGCCCTGGGCCGCATCTTCGGGATTGAAGATGCGGCGCCGCTGCTGCTCATAATCGTGGCCGTCGCGACGCTGGTCGGCGCCGCGGCGGCCTTCCGCCTGCTGACGCGCAAGAGCAAGAGTTCGCATGAGGATCGCCCGGACCGTTCCTAGCCTGATCATCGCCGCCGCGATGGCCTTCGCCGCCGCGCCCGGATCGGCGCGGGCGGACGGTCTGGACGACTTCTTCAGCGGCATCCGCCGCCAGTTCGAGGAGCCGGCCCGGCCGAGCCGGTCGCAGAGCTGCGCCCAGACCGAGGCCGAGGCGCATGTGCTGGCGACCACGGCGGAGAGCGATCTGGGCCGGGTGCGGGCGCGGATCGACCGGATCGAGCGCGACGCCGGCGCCGGCACCGCCCGCGATTCGATCGACCAGGCGACCCAGGTCGCAAGCCAGGCCCAGGGCCTGTCGGCCAAGCTGCGCCGGGCCCAGGCGGCCTATCGCACCATCATCGGCCAATGCGGCCGCCCCGACCTGCAGAGCGAAAGGCTGGGCAGCCTGGCCCGCCGGCTGGACGCCGAGGCGCGACGGTCGAACCGCCTGGCCGACCGCATCGCCTCGACCCCCACCGGCGCCCTGCCCGGTGGCCCGCAGGCCTGCCCGGCGCTGGTCGACGACGCCCAGTCGGTGCAGGCCGATACCACCGCCGTGCTCGACCGCATCGGCAAGCGCCTGAGCGAATTGGAGGGCGCCGACCCGCTGGCCGCCCGCACCGGCGCCCTGGCCGTCGCCGACGACATCGCCGAGCAGCGCCAGCGCGTCGACACCATCGACGCGCGCGCCGCCACCCAGGGCCCCGACTGCGCCGAGGCCGCGGCGATCCGCGACCGCGCCGCCGGCGACCGCCAGTCGCTGCAGGCACTGCAGAACCAGGCCGACCTCCTGATCGGCCCGCCGGCGCCGGACGGCGCAGAGCCGGCGCTGACCACGGCGCAGCGCCGCAAGGTGCAGGAGCGCCTCACGGCGTTGGGCCACTACCGCAGCCCGGTCGACGGCCGGTTCGGCGACGGCACCCGACGGGCAATCGCGCTCTACCAGCGCGCCGGCGGTGCCGCCGCCACCGGCCGGCTGACCCAGGCCCAGGCCGATGCGCTGCTGGCCGACCCGGCGACGGCGCCGCCGCGGCCGCTGGTCCAGCCGGCGCCCTTGTCCGGCTCCGGGCAGACGCCTTCGGCCTTGCCCGAGACTGCCGCGGCGCCGGACGCGCCCGCTCCGGCGGAGGCGGCACCGTCCACTGCCGCACCGGAGGCTCAGGTGGCCCAGGCCGCTCCGGATGCCGCGCCGCAGCCCGATGCACCGCCTGCGACCGAGCCGCCGGCCGCGGCGCCACCCACCCCGCCCCCGCCGGCAGAATCACCCGCCACGACGACAGCCTCCGACCCGGCGGCAACGGCCGCGACCCCCGCTCCGGCCGCCGACGCGCCTCCTGCAGCCTCGCCACCGCCGGCCGGGGAGGCACAGCCCGCGCCGGCCGACCCGATCGCTCCGACTCAGCCCGCCGCACCGCCGGCCGATGCGACGATGGTGCCCTCGGCCCGGGTCGCCGCCCGGCTGATCGAGGCGCTGCGAAGTTGGCCGCAGCCGCCGGTGGTGACCGCGACGCCCGCGCCGGACGCGGCGCCGACGGCCCCGGATCCTTTCGCCGAGCTCTATGCCCGGCTGCGCGGCCATGCCGCCAATGGCGAGATGCCGGCGGTGCAGGCCGGCCGCTACGAGCTGGTCGGCATGGCGCTGCTCGAGCACGGCGCCGAATCGACCCAGATGCTCGATGCCGACCTGCTGCTGGTGCAGGCCGCCCAGGCCCTCAACGCCCGTGACGAGGCCCGCCGCGGCCTGGCTGCGGCGGCGCCCCTGATCGGCCGGCTGGGCAGCGGCGAGAGCCGGCGGTCGCGGCAGTCGCTGGAAGCGGCGACGGCCTGGCTGGGGCTGCGCATCGTCGCCGCGGACCTGCTGGAGGCGATCGAGGCGGCGAAGACCGAGCCGCTGGACGGCACCACCGCCGACCGCATGTCGGAGCGGCTGGACCAGATCGAGCAGGTCATGGCCCAGGCCCAGGACGGCGTCGACGAGCTGGCAGCCCAGGCCCTGTTCCTGCGCGCCGCCGTGCTGGCCTCGGCCGGGCGGATGCCGGACGATGCCGAGCTGAGGGCCGAGATCGACCGCCTGCTGAAGTAAGGCTGCGCCGGCCCCCTCACCGCGAATTCATCTCCGGGCCAGCCTCGTGCAAGGGCGCCCCGCCTAGCCTCGGGCCCTGCGGACGGGCGCTTGCGCCGGTCTCGGGCTTCGGCCCTTTGCCGGCGCCGAACGGGGACAGCCGGCTGCCCGGCCCTCAGCGAGGCCGGCGGCCGAGGAGGATGGATGAAAGCGCGGATCCTGACGGGGGTCGCCGCGGCGGCCCTGCTCTGCGGCATCGTTCCGGCCCGGGCGGATGATGATCCGCCGGCCCGGGTCGGGCGGCTGGCCGATGTCTCCGGCGCGGTGTCGCTGCGCCCCGACCCGGCCCAGCCCTGGGCCGTGGCCGCCCGCAACCAGCCGGTGACATCCGGCATGTCGCTCTGGACCGAGCCGCAGGCCCGGGCGGCGCTGGAGATCGGCCCGGCCGAGCTGCATCTCGGCGACCAGGCCGAGCTGGACATCCAGCGGCTCGACGACAGAGCCTTCGCCGCCCAGCTGGGCCAGGGCTCGGTCAACATCGACATCGCCGACCTGCAGGCGGGCGAGACCTGGACGGTCGACACCCCGCGCGGGACGGTCACGCTGGACCGACCGGGCGAATACCGCATCGACGCCGGCACCACCCAGGACCCGACCCAGGTGGTGGTGTTCTCCGGCGAGGCGCAGATCGCCGGCGGGCCGGACGGGCCGGTCGACATCCAGGGCGGCGAGACCGGCGTGGCCAGCGGCAGCGATCCGTTCGGCTATACCCTGGCGCAATCGGCCGACCACAGCCCGCTCGACGACTGGGCCGACGGCCGGATCCGGGCGGCGTCCGCCACGCCGCGCTACGTCTCGCGCGCCATGACCGGCTATCAGGATCTGGACGCCGCCGGCACCTGGCATGAGACCCCGACCTACGGCACCGTCTGGTACCCGACCGACGTGCCGGCCGACTGGGTGCCGTACCGCTACGGCCGCTGGGACCATGACGACCGCTGGGGCTGGACCTGGGTCGACGACCAGCCCTGGGGCTTCGCCCCCTTCCACTATGGCCGCTGGGCCCGTGTCGACGACCGCTGGGGCTGGGTGCCCGGCCCGGTCGAGGCGCATCCGGTCTATGCCCCGGCCCTGGTCAGCTTCTTCGCCGGCGCCGCGGTCGGCGCCGCCATCACAGCGGCGGCCGACAGCCACCCGATCGGCTGGTACCCGCTGGGCCCGGGCGAGCCCTACCGCCCGCCCTACCGGGTCAGCGACGCCTATGTCCGGAATGTGAACGTCACCAACATCCGGAACGTCGAGATCAACCGGATCAACAACACCGTCACCAACATCCACAACGGCCCGACCACGATCGTCGAGGACGGCGCCAACCGCCGCTTCGCCACGGTGGTGCCGGCGCAGGTCCTGGCCGGGTGCCAGCCGGTGGCGCATGCCGCGCTGCCGGTGGCGGCGGACCAGCTGGACCATGCCCGGCTGACTCCGGTCGCGGCCCTGCCCCATCCGGAGGCCCCGGCCGCCGGGCAACCGCCGGCGCCGCATCCGGCACTCGCCCGCGGGCCGGACGGAAGGCTGCCGCTGGCCGCCGCCGACCCGAACCGGCCGCATCCGCCGGCGCCGAGCCAGCCGGCCAAGCCGATCGACCGCGTCGCCGCGGCACCGGCCGGGCAGGGCCATGCCCCGCTGCCTGCCCCAGGCCAGCACGGCACGGCTACCCCGGCCCAGGCCGCCGGGCAGCCCCCGGTGGCGCCGACCGCCAAGCCGCCCGTTACCGGCGCCGCCCAGGCCCAGCCGGCGCACCCGCCGCTGCCCGACCGCAACCAGCACGGCTCCCAGGCGCCGAGCGGCCCGGCCGCGGCCCAGCCCGGCCATCCGCCGCTGCCGGAGCGCGATCAACGGCCCGGGAGCGCGCCGGCCGCGCAGCCGCTGGCCGGGCACCCGCAGCCGCAGCCCCAGGCCGCGGCGCACCCGCCGGCGGCGCCGCAGCGTCCGGCGATCGCCCGGCCTCCGATGCCGCCGCCGCACAATGCCGCCGCGCCGCACCCGGCGCCGCGCGTAGTCCCGCCACAGGCCCATGCCCAGCCGCAGCACCGGCCCCCGCCTTCACCGGCCCGGCGTCCGCTGCCGCCACCGGACAAACGGCAGCAGCAGGACCAGAACTGACCTCGCGGACCCTCGCGCACCCTCACCGCCGGTTATGACATCCCGAAGCCGCGGTCCTGGCCTGACCCCGGATTCCCGCTACACTCGCGGCGATCGTTGGTGAGGAGCCCGCATCGTGGATATCAGGCGTCCCTATCTGCTGTTCCTGGGGGATGCCCCCGACCAGCTCGCCGCCAAGACCGCCTATGGCGTGGCGCAGTGGCGCCGCGAGGTCTGCGTCGGCCAGCTGCGGCTCGACGGCTGCCGCGCCACCTGCGGCTTGCCCGACCTGACGCTGGAGGAAGCGGCGGCCAAGGGCGCGCAGACGCTGATCATCGGCGTCGCCAACCGCGGCGGCCGGGTCTCCGAGGCCTGGCAGGGCACCATCCTGCGGGCGCTGGAGCTGGGCATGGACATCGCCTCCGGCCTGCACAACCGCATCGCCGACCTGCCGGCGGTGGCGCAGCGGGCCAAGGCGCTGGGCCGCAGCCTGTTCGACGTGCGCCACCCGGACCGCGATTTCGACGTCGCCACCGGCATGCCGCGCCGCGGCCGGCGCCTGCTGACCGTCGGCACCGACTGCTCGGTCGGCAAGATGTTCACCTCGCTGGCGCTGGAGCGGGAGATGAAGGCCCGCGGCCTGAAGGCCGATTTCCGCGCCACCGGCCAGACCGGCATCCTGATCGCCGGCGGCGGCGTCTCGGTCGACGCCGTGGTCGCCGACTTCATCTCCGGCGCCACCGAATGGCTGTCCCCGGAGGCCGAGACCGACCATTGGGACCTGATCGAGGGCCAGGGATCGCTGTTCCACGCCTCCTATGCCGGCGTCTCGCTGGGCCTGCTGCACGGCGCCCAGGCCGAGGCGCTGGTGATGTGCCATGAGCCCGGGCGGCCGCATATGCGCGGCCTGCCGCACTTCCCCCTCCCCGACCTGGCTGATTGCATCGCCCTGAACGAGCACTGCGCCCGGCTGACCAACCCCGACGCCAAGGTGATCGGGCTGGCCTTCAACACCTCGGCGCTGGACCCGCAGGCGGCGGAGCGGGCGCTGAAGGAGGCCGAGGACCGTTTCGGCCTGCCGGCGGTCGACCCGGTGCGCACCGGCGTCGCCGCCATCGTCGACCGGTTGCCCGCGCCGGTGCACGCGTGACCGGCCGCCGCCTTTCGGTGCGCGAGGCGGTGTGGCCGATCCGCGGCGTCTTCACCATCTCGCGCGGCAGCCGCACCGAGGCGCGGACGCTGATCGCCGAGATCGTCGCCGGCGGCGCGGTCGGCCGCGGCGAGTGCACGCCTTATGCCCGCTACGGCGAGAGCCTGAAGAGCGTGGCGGCGCAGATCGAGAGCGTGGTCCAGGCGATCGCCGACGGCGCCGACCGGCCCGGGCTGGAGGCGCTGCTGCCGCCCGGTGCGGCGCGCAACGCGGTCGACTGCGCCCTGTGGGACCTGGAGGCCAAGCTGGCCGGGGTGCCGGCCTGGGCGGTTGCCGGAATCCCGGAACCCGGCCCGGTCACCACCGTCTACACGCTGAGCCTGGACACGGTGGAAAAGATGGGCGAGGCGGCGCGGCAATCGGCGCACCGGCCGCTGCTGAAGCTGAAGCTGACCGGCGACGGCGACCTGGAGCGGGTGCAGGCGGTGCGGGCGAACGCGCCGGCCAGCCGGCTGGTGGTCGATGCCAACGAGGCCTGGTCGATCGGCCATCTCGAGCGCTTCGGCCCGGCCTTCGCCGCGCTCGGCGTCGAGGTGATCGAGCAGCCGCTGAAGGCGTCGGAGGACGACGCGCTGCTGGGCTTCCGGAGCCCGATCCCGCTCTGCGCCGACGAGAGCTGCCACGACACCGCCAGCCTGGATCGCTGCGCCGGCAAATACGCCATGGTGAACATCAAGCTGGACAAGGCCGGCGGCCTGACCGAGGCGCTGCGGCTGCGTGCCGCAGCCCGCGAGCGCGGCTTCGCCGTGATGGTCGGCTGCATGGTCGCCTCCTCCCTCGCCATGGCGCCGGCCACCCTGGTGGCCCAGGGGGCGGAGCTGGTGGATCTCGACGGACCGTTGCTGCTGGCCCAGGACCACGATCCTGCCCTGCGCTATGACGGCGCCACGGTGTACCCGCCGGAACCGTCGCTGTGGGGTTGAGAAGGGGCTGGTGGCAACGCCGTCTCCCGCTCCGGCCCGCCACGCAAGGCAGGTTTTCCTTTCATCGGTAACGACCTGACTCGAAATCTGGACGTCCCGCCCCTAGATGAAGGAGGCTGTGCTGCGAGGGGCGGACCATGGGCGTCGTGATCGAGAAAGAGAATCCGATGACGAGCTGTACCGGCTCACCCACGCTGGACTGGCTGCTGTATGAGGCGCCGACCATCCGCGACGTCGGCCAGCTGCTCGAGGAATTCTGCAACCGCCTGGTCGCCGAGGACGTTCCGGTCGCGCGCGGCCTGGCGATCATCCCGGCCCTGCATCCGCTCTATTTCGGCACCGCCTATATCTGGCGCGGCACCGGCGCGATCGAGCGCCGCCGCGGCCTGTGGGAGAACCGGAACGCCCCCGAATACCAGCAGAGCCCGATCCATGCAGTGATCGAGGAGGGCGCGGACGCGCTGCGCCGCCGCCTGACCGGCCCGAAGGCGCAGCTCGACTTCCCGGTGCTGGAGGAGTTCCGCGACGAGGGGCTGACCGACTACGCCCTGTTCGGCATGGCCTTCACCAGCGGCCGCCGCTCCGCCATCTCCTTCGCCACGCGCGAGGAGGGCGGGTTCACCGAGGCGGCGCTGGAGAAGGTCGACCGGCTGATGCCGATCCTGACCCGGCTGATCGAGATCCACACCCTGCGCGCCACCGCCGTCGACCTGCTGGACACCTATGTCGGCCATGACGCCGGCGCCCGCATCCTGAACGGCCAGATCCGCCGCGGCATGTCGGAATCGCTGCATGCCGCGATCTGGTACTGCGACCTGCGCGACTTCACCGCGATGAGCGAGAAGGTCGGGCGCGAGGAGATCGTCGCCTCGCTCGACAGCTACTTCGAGACGATGGCCGCGGCGGTGCAGGAATCCGGCGGCGAGATCTTGAAGTTCATCGGCGACGCCATGCTGGCGATCTTCCCGGTGGACGAGGATCAGGGCGTGCAGGATGCCGCGTCCAAGGCCCTGGCCGCCGCCGCGGTGGCCGAGCACGGCATGGCCGCGCTGAACGCCAGGCGGGTCGAGGAGGGCCGGTCGGCGCTCGACTACGGCCTGTCGCTGCATATCGGCGAGGTGATGTACGGCAATATCGGCGCCGCCGACCGGCTGGACTTCACCGTGATCGGCCCCGCGGTCAACCTGGCCAGCCGGGTCGAAGCGCTGTGCCGCATCACCGGCCGCCGGCCGCTGATGACCGAGGCCTTCCGCCGGGCCGTCGGGGTCGAAGCCGAGCCGATGGGCCGGTTCAGCCTGCGCGGCGTGTCGGAGGAGCAGGAGGTGTTCAGCCCGGTGCGCCTGCCGCTCCCGGCGGAGGCCGCCGCCGAGTAGCTCAGGGCCCGCCCGACGCCTGCTGCTCCGATCCCACGACCGCGCCGTCGGCCACGGCGCGCCGGGCCTCGCCGCGCCGCTCGGCGCCGGAGGGCAGGCCTGGCCCCGGGTGGAGCATCCAGTCGGCGACGTCACGTTGCGGCGTGCGCCGGCCGATATCGCGCAGCAGCCAGTGCCAGCCGCGGCTGTAGGAGGCGACGACCAGGTCCGACCGGCGCGGCAGGCGCCGCAGCAGCAGGTTGACCGAGGCCGGCGCCAGCACCTGCTCATGCTCGCCCAGCAACACCAGGGTCGGCTGCGAGATCTCCGCTGCCGCGTCCGAGCCGCGGCCCATCAGGTAGACCAGCCCGTCGATGGTGTCGACCCGGGTCGCCCGGATGTAGAGCGGGTCGCGGCCGAGCGCCATCAGCATCGGCACGTTGTCGCTGGCCTGGACGCCGAGGCTGCGCCCGGTGAAGGTCATCGCCGGGATCAGCCGGCGGGTCAGCCACAGCGCCACCCGCGGGATGGTGTCCATGCTCTGCCGGCCCCAGGTGGCCGGGGCGGACAGGATCAGCCCGGCCATCGGCGGGTGGTCCGGCCCGGTCGCGGCCAGGATCGCCACGGCGCCGCCCATGCTCTCCCCCAACAGATAGACCGGCACGCCGGGATAGCGCGCCTCCAGCAGCTGCAGCGCGGTGGCGGCGTCGGCCGCCAGCGTCTCCGCCCCCGGCCAGATGCCGCGGCCGGCGGTGTCGCCGAAGCCGCGCTGGTCATAGGCGTAGGTGGCGATACCGAGCTGGCCCCAGAACCGCGCCGGATCGTCGAAAGCCCGGCCGTATTCGTTGAAGCCGTGCAGCGCCAGCACCACGGCGCGCGGCTTGTCCACCGGCCCCCAGTGCCGCAGCGGCAGGCGATAGCCGTCGGCCGCGATCACCGCATCGGCCTCCAGCCGCGGCGTCCCGTTCGACGCGCCCATCGGCTGTACCATCGCCCCGCAGGCGGCGACCAGAAGGAGGAAGAGGCAGGCGAGAAGGCGGGCGAACGGCCGGTGGAAGAGGAGTCGTCGCGCTCCCCTGTTATCCTCCCCCTCCCCTTGCGGGAGGGGGTAGGGGGAGGGGTTGGTGCCGCAAGCATCCTTGTCGGAAGATCGTCGCAGCCCGGCAACGATTCCGGATCCCCTCACATCGCCGCCCGTCATCGACACCCCCTCCCCCTACCCCCTCCCGCGAGGGGAGGGGGAGGATGAAAGGCATGGGCCGGCCCCAACGGGTCGAGGACTGTCATGACGGATCTGTCGCTCACCAGCATGGCCCCATTTCAACCGGCGGCGGCGTCGGGATCAAGGCGTCGCGACCTCCTGCAGCCGGCCTTCCAGCACGTCGCGCCGTTCACGGAACAGGGTGACCAGGGAATCCATCACCCGGCGGACTCGTGAAAGAGCCCGCAGGTCGCGATGCACCAGCAGCCACTGGTCGACCCCTACCTCCTCCACCACCGGCCTCAGCCGGCGCAGGCCGGGATCCGGGTCGCCGGCATAGCAGGGCAGCAGCCCCACCGCCTCGCCGCTGCGCACCGCATGCTGCAGCACCAGCCAGTTGTTGACCCGCACCGCCGGCCGGCTGCCCTGCAGCAGCTCCGCCACCCAGGCCTGGCCCGGCATGTAGCTATGCTCCTCGTCGAAGCCGGCCCAGCTCAGGCGGCGCAGCCCCTCCGGCGTCGTGTCGGCGACCTCATGGCCGCGGCCGGCATAGATCGCATACTCGACGCGGCCCAGCCGCCGCGCGACCAGGCTCGACACGTCCGGCACCTGCTCGCGGATCAGCAGGTCGGCCTCGCGCCGCGACAGGTTGGCCAGCATGTGGCTGGCCGCCAGCTCGATCTCGATGCATTGCAGGCCGCGCCGCAGCCGCGGCAGGTGGTCGGCCAGGAACCCGGTCATCGCCTCGCCGGCCGAGACCCGGACCGTGCCATGCGCGGTGTCGCCGAGGCCGGCGCTGCGGCGCTGGATCGATTCGGCAGCCCGCTCCATCGCCTCGGTATCGGCCAGCAGCTCTTCGCCCGCCGCGGTCAGCACGAAGCGGTCCGGCACCCGGTCGAACAGCCGGGCACCGATCGACTCCTCCAGGCTGCGCACCCGCCGCGCCACGGTCGGGTGGCTCACCTGCAGCCGCCGCGCCGCCGCGGTCAGGTTGCCCTCGCGCGCCAGCGTCAGGAACACGCGCAGATCGTCCCAGTCGGCAGCCATGGCCCGTTCTCCTGCACCGAGATGCCTGAACAGAAACGTACAGCCGATCCTCGAATTTGTCGAATTCCGTTCACCAGCGTTCACAGTATCGTCAGGTCGGGGCCGGCCCGACCCATCCGAACGACAGGCGACCGGCGGCGTCATTTCATCAGAGGGAATGCGTGATGCATTTCGAACCGCGCCTGTGGAAGTTCACCGAAGGGGTCCGCCTCCGCATCGCCGCGGCGGTGGCGGTCGGCCTGGTCTCGGTCGCGCTCGGCGTCGCCCGGCTGGCGCTGCTGGGCTGGCTGATCGGCCAGGTCTTCGCCGGCCGGCCGCTGGCCGAGCTTGTGCCGTCGATCGTCCTGATCGCCGGCATCATGGTGCTGCGCGGCGTCGCCGAGTACGGCAGGGTGATGGTGGCGCACGAGACCGCGTCGCGGGTCCAGGCCCGCCTGCGCCGCACCATCTTCGACCGCATCGCGGCACTGGGCCCCGGCACCGTGGCCCGCCGCCGCTCCGGCGCCTTGACCCTGTCGCTGATCGACGGGGTCGAGCAGCTGGAGGTCTATTTCGGCCAGTTCCTGCCGCAGTTCCTGATCGCGTTGCTGACGCCGATCCTGATCTTCGCCGCCATCGCCTTCGTCGACCTGCCGGTGGCGGCGGTGATGCTGGGCTTCGCCCTGATCGCCCTGTTCGGCCCGGCACTGTGGCATCGGCGCGAGACCGGCAGCTCGCTGCAGCTGCGCCAGGTCTATGCCGATTTCGCCGCCGAGTTCCTGGATTCGGTGCAGGGCCTGGCGACGCTGAAGGCCTTCGGCCAGAGCGGCGCGCGGGCCGCGACCCTGAAGCTCAAGGCGCAGTCGGTGTTCCGCAGCACCATGCGGGTGCTGGGGACCAATGTGCTGGCCCGCGGCATCACCGACAGCGCCATCGCCAGCGGCGCCGCCGCGGCCCTGGCGCTGGGCGCCTGGCGGGTCGACTCCGGCGCCATGGCCCTGTCGGCGCTGCTGGTCATCCTGATGCTGGGCGTCGAGATCTTCCGGCCGATGCGCGAGCTGCGGTCGGTGCTGCACCAGGGCATGGTCGGCCTGTCCGCGGCCCAGGGCATCTACCAGGTGCTGGACGACACGCCGGAGGTGGCGGATGCCGCCCCGGCCACGCTGGTCCGGCCGCTGGACCCGACCATCGCCTTCGACGGCGTGCGCTTCCGCTACCCCGGCACCCGCCGCACCATCCATGAGGCGCTGAGCTTCGAGGCCCGGGCCGGCGAGCGCATCGGCCTGGTCGGCCCGTCCGGCGGCGGCAAGTCGTCGATCGTGCGCCTGCTGCTGCGCTTCTACGACCCGGAGCAGGGCTCGATCCGCCTGGGCGGGCACGATCTGCGCGGCCTGTCCTTCGCCCAGATCCGGTCGATGATCTCGGTGGTGAACCAGGACACCTTCCTGTTCCACGGCACGGTCGAGGACAACATCCGCATGGGCCGGCCGGAGGCGACCGAGGCCGAAGTCGAGGCCGCCGCCCGCGCCGCCAACATCCACGGCTTCGTCCAGTCCCTGCCGCAAGGCTACCGCACCGTGGTCGGCGAGAAGGGCGTGAAGCTGTCCGGCGGCCAGCGCCAGCGCGTCGCCATCGCCCGGGCATTGCTCCGCGACACCCCGATCCTGGTGCTGGACGAGGCGCTGTCCGCAGTCGACGCCGAGAACGAGGCGGTGATCCAGGAGGCGCTGGACCGGCTGATGCAGGGCCGCACCACGCTGGTGCTGGCGCACCGCCTGTCCAGCGTGATCGGCTGCGACCGCATCCTGGTGCTGGACCGCGGCCGGGTGGTCGAGAGCGGCCCCCATGCCGCGCTGATGCAGCAGGGCGGCGTCTATGCCGGGCTGATGGCCGAGCAGGCGCGCGAATCGGCATCGGGAGCCATCCTCGATGCTCCCGTCGCCACCCGCGCGATGGAGCCGGCGGCGCAGGGCCAGGCGGCCGGCGACGGCGCAGACAAGGTGGAAACAGAAGGCATCCTCAAGGCCGAAGGGCTGGGCTGGGGCCGGCTGGTGGCCGAGCTGATGAAGCTGGCCATGCCCTGGAAGGGCAAGCTGGCCCTGACCTTCGCCTTCGGCGTGCTGCGCGTCGTTGCCTTCATCGGCGTCGGCGTGCTCAGCGCCCTGGTCCTGCTGGCGCTGAAGAACGGCGAGCCTTATGGCGTCCTGCTCTGGGCTCTGGCCGTGGTGGCGCCGCTGTCCGGCGTGCTGCACTGGCTGGAATCCTGGATAGCCCATGACATGGCCTTCCGCCTGCTGGCCGACATGCGCTCGGACGTGTTCCGCAAGCTCGACGCCCTGGCGCCGGCCTATCTCGTGCGGCGGCGCACCGGCGACCTGATGGCGCTGGTCACCCACGACATCGAGCTGGTGGAGTACTTCTTCGCCCACACCGTGGCGCCGGCCTTCGTCGCCGTGCTGGTGCCGGCCGCAGTGCTGGCGGTGCTGGTCTGGGCCAGCCCGTGGATCGCGCTGGCGCTGCTGCCCTTCCTGCTGGCCGTCGCCATCAGCCCGTTCCTGATGCGCGGCCGCGTCGACACGCTCGGCTCCGAATCGCGGGAGGCGGCCGGGGAGCTCGGCGCCTTCGCCGTCGACTCGGTGCAGGGCCTGGGCGAGATCGTCGCCTTCCAGCAGGAGGGCGCGCGGGGCGACCGGCTGGATGCGCTGTCGCAGCGCTTCATCCGGCTGCGCCTGCCCTTCTTCGCCGAGCTGACCCGGCAGCAGAGCCTGCTGGAGATCCTGACCGGCCTGGGCGGCCTGGCCGTGGTGGTGACCGGCGCCGCGCTGTCGACCCACGGCGCGATCGACTCCGGCCTGCTGCCGCTGCTGACCATCCTGGCGATGGCCGCCTTCCTGCCGGTGTCGGAGATCGCGCAGGTCGGCCGCCAGCTGGCCGACACGCTGGGCGCCACCCGCCGCATCTACGGGCTGAAGGCCGAGCCGGTGCCGGTCTTCGACGGCCCGGGCGTGCCGGATCATCAAGGCCCGGCGGCGCTAGCGCTGCAGGGCGTCGGCTTCACCTATCCGGGCCAGGGCCGACGCGCCCTGTCCGGGGTGACGGTCGAGATCCCGGCCGGCAAGACGGTGGCGCTGGTCGGCACCTCCGGCGCCGGCAAGACCACCACGGCGCAGCTGCTGATGCGCTTCTGGGACGTGGATGAGGGCCGGATCACCTTGAACGGCGCCGACCTGCGGGACTACGAGCTCGACGACCTGCGCCGGCGCATCGCACTGGTGGCGCAGGACACCTACCTGTTCAACGACACGCTGCGCGCCAACATCCTGATCGCCCGGCCGGAGGCGAGCGAGCAGGAGCTGGCGGCCGCGATCGAGCATGCCTCGCTGGCCGAGCTGGTCGAGACCCTGCCCGAGGGGCTCGACTCGCCGGTCGGCGAGCGCGGCACCGCCCTGTCCGGCGGCCAGCGCCAGCGCGTCGCCATCGCCCGCGCCTTCCTGAAGAACGCCTCGGTGCTGATCCTGGACGAGGCGACCTCGCATCTCGACACGGTGAACGAGCAGGCGGTGCGCCGGGCGCTGGACCGGCTGCAGGCCGACCGCACCACCATCGTCATCGCCCACCGCCTGTCGACCGTGCGCGACGCCGACCTGATCGTGGTGCTGGACGAGGGCCGGGTGGCCGAGACCGGGACCCATGCGGCGCTGCTGGCCCGCGGCGGCCTCTACGCCCAGCTGGTCTCGCGCCAGCTCGCCTCGGCCCAGGCGGCCCAGTGATACCCATGGCCTGAAATATTGACCCGTCATGGCGAGCCCCGAAGGGGCGTGGCCATCCAGCGGGCTCGATCTCTGGATGGCCACCGCGCTGCGCGCCTCGCCATGACGATCTTGGAAGCGTCTGCGATATGATCAAGATCCAGTTGTCGCGCCTGCAGAGCTGCTGAGGAGGATCGGATGAGCAAGGCCAATTATGCGCTGCGGCTTCAGCCTTCGCTCAAGAGCGCGGCAGAGCGCTTGGCAGCGGCGGAAGGCACCAGCTTGAATCAGTTCATCAACGTTGCTGTGGCCGAAAAGCTGTCGGTGCTCGAAACGGAGGAATTCTTCCGGAAGCGGGCGGCCGCGGGAGACCGGGCTGCGTTCCTGCGCTTTCTCGACGAGGCCGGTGACGAGCCGCCGGCCGACGGGGACGCCGGCTGAGGCACCCTACTCCCCCGCCGCCCGCCGGGCCGCGGCGGCGCCCTCGCCGGTCAGCTGCAGGAAGATGTCCTCCAGGTCGGTCTCCTCGGTGGTCAGGTCGGCGATGCGCACGCCGGCCTGGTCCATCAGGTTGAGCAGGTCGCCCAGCCGGGTCTCGCTGGGCCGGTAGCGCACCACCAGCCGGGCCGGGCCCGTCAGCTCCATGCCCCGCGCCGCCAGGGCCGGCGGCAGCGCGTCCAGCGGCTCGCTCAGGGTCACCACCAGGGTCTTGCTGTCGACGCTGGACAGCAGGTTGGCGGTGCTGTCGCAGGCGACGATGCGGCCCTGATCGATGATCGCGATCCGGTCGCACAGCTCCTCCGCCTCCTCCAGGTAATGCGTGGTCAGGACGATGGTGGTGCCGGCCCGGTTCAGCGCCCGGACATGGGCCCACAGGCTGCGGCGCAACTCGATGTCGACGCCGGCGGTCGGCTCGTCCAGCACCAGCACCGGCGGCGAATGCACCATCGCCTTGGCCACCATCAGCCGCCGCCGCATGCCGCCCGACAGCGTCCGGGCATAGGCGTCGGCCTTGTCGGCCAGCCCGACCGCCGCCAGCAGCTCCGCGGTGATCCGCTCCTTCTTCGGCACGCCGTACAGCCCGGCCTGCAGGTCCAGCAGCTCGCGCGGAGTGAAGAACGGGTCGATGTTCAGCTCCTGCGGCACCACGCCGATCGCGGCCCGCGCCTGGCGCGTCGCCCGGCCGATGTCGAAGCCCCAGATCCAGGCGTCGCCCGCGGTCTTGGTGACCAGCCCGGCCAGGATGTTGATCAGGGTCGACTTGCCGGCGCCGTTCGGGCCCAGGAGGCCGAAGATCGAGCCGGCCGGGATGTCGAGGTCGATCGGGTGCAGCGCCAGCTTGTCCGGCTGCTTGTTGCGCCCGCGATAGGTCTTGGTCAGGCCGCGCAGGCGGATGGCGCTCTCGGGTACGGCGTTCGGCGCGGCATTCATGATTATCGTGAAACAGTTGATCGGCCGGGCGCCATGGGTATCATCCGGCCGGAATCCGGGCAATCATCGCCCGACATGCCTTTGCCGCCAGGAACCCCAGCCATGCAGCCCCCCGCCCTTCAGCCGTCCGAGGTGATCGAGGTCGACCGCGATGTCGAGACCGTCGGGTGCGACGGCGGCGGCGCGCCGCTGGGCCACCCGATGGTCTATTACCCGATCGGGCATGAGCACGAGGTGGTGTGCAACTATTGCGGCCGCCGCTTCGTCCGCAAGGCCAACCGCCACGGCCACTGACCTCGCCGAGCGTGCGGTGACGCCCGCCTCGGTCGAGGAGTTCTGCCTGACCCTGCCCGGCGCGGCGATGAGCGTGCAGTGGGGCGGCGCCCATGTGCTCAAGGTCGGTGGCAAGATCTTCGCCATCCTGGCCGGGGTGTCGCGCGGCGCGCCCGAGGCGTGGTTCAAGGCGTCGGAGTTCTCCTACATCCTGCTGGTCGAGCAGCCGGGCATCCGCCCGGCGCCCTATCTGGCCCGCGCCAAATGGGTGGCGGCGGCGCTCGACGCCCTGCCGGCCGACGACCTGCAGGCCTATCTGCGCGAGGCGCATCGCCTGGTCCTGGCCAAGCTGACCAGGGCTGCCCGGGCGGAGATCCTGGGGGCGGGGTGAGATGCGCATCCTGGTCGAGATGCGGTGCGGGTCGCATCTGTACGGCACCGCGACGCCCGATTCCGACATCGACCTGAAGGCCGTCTACCTGCCGTCGGCGCGCGATCTGCTGCTGCAGCGGTCCCCCGCCACCATCGTTGAGTCCCGCCCGAAGGCTCATGGCGAGCGCAACCGGCCCGGCGATGTCGACCGGGAGGTGTTCAGCCTGCAGCGCTATCTGGACCTGCTGGTCGGCGGGCAGCCCCTGGCGATCGAAATGCTGTTCGCGCCGGACAGCGTGATGACCGTCCCGCCCGATGGGATCTGGCGCGAGCTTCAGGCCGCAGCGCCGCGGCTGGTCAGCCGGCGGGCCGCGTCCTTCGTCCGCTATTGCCGGCAGCAGGCCAACAAATACGGCATCAAGGGCTCGCGCGCCGCCACCGCTCGGCAGGCCTTGGCCGTGCTGGAGGCCGCGGAGCGTGCCTATGGCGCCGGCAGCCGCCTGGACGAGGCCGAGGCCATGTTGGAGACGCTGGCCGCCGCGGCCGAGTATGTCGCCCTGGTCGACATCGAGGTCCAGCCCGGGCGCTTGGCGCGGCATCTCGACATCTGCGGTCGCAAGGCGCCGTTCCATGCCGCGATCAAGACGGCGCGGGAGCTGGCGGCACGGCTGGTGGCCGAATACGGACAGCGGGCGCTGGAGGCGGAACGGCAGCAGGGCATCGATTGGAAGGCGCTGTCGCATGCCGTGCGGGTCGGGCACGAGGCGCTGGAGCTGTTCACGACCGGCCGCCTGCGGTTTCCCCTGGCCACGGCCAGCCATCTGTTGCGGATCAGGCGCGGCGAGCTGCCTTATACCGCTGTCGCCGAGGAGATCGAGCTGTTGATGGAACGGGCCGAAGCGGCCGCCGCGGCATCGGTCCTCCCGGCGGAGCCGGACCTGGCCACGGCCGAGACCGTGATCATCGAGGCGCATCGCCGGCAGATCCTGGAAGACGAGACATGACGCAGGATCCGATGATCGACCAGGGGATGCGGGAGCGCATCGGCCCGATCCTGGACGAGATCGAGCGGAGCGAGGGCGTGCGCATCCTGGTCGCGGTGGAATCGGGCAGCCGCGCCTGGCGTTTCGCGTCGCGCGACAGCGATTACGACGTCCGCTTCGTCTATATCCGGCCGGTCGCGGATTACCTTTCGGTCGAGACCCGGCGCGACGTGATCGAGCTGCCGGTTGACGGCACGCTGGACGTGAACGGCTGGGATCTGCGCAAGGCCCTCGGCCTGATCGCCAAGTCGAACGCCGTCGTGACCGAGTGGCTGAGCTCGCCGGTGGTCTATCGGCGCGACGACGACACCGCCGCCCTCCTGCACGGCTTGGCCAGGGCGTGCGTGCATCTGCCGGCGCTGATCTATCATTACGACCGCTCGGCCCGCCGCGCCTGGGCGCCGGGGGACGATCCGGTCAGGCTCAAATCCTACTTCTATGCGTTGCGGCCGGCGCTGGCCCTGGATTGGATCCGCCGCAAGGCGGAGCCGCCGCCGATGGACCTGCCCAGCCTGATGGAAGGAGCTCCGTTGCCGGAGGGTCTGCGCGAGGACGTGGCCATGCTGCTGCTTCGCAAGCGGGCGGCCACCGAGTCCGACATGGCCGCCCGCGTCCCGTCGCTGGAGGCCTATCTCACCGCCGCACTCTCCGAGATGGCGCCGCGGCCGGGCATCTGGGACCATGCCCCGGCCATCAGGGCGGCGGACGAGGCATTCCGGGCGCTGCTGCTGCCGGCAGGGGCGGAGATCCCGGGCCCGGCGTGACGGATCGCGGGCTTCCGATCCGACCGGCACTCCTGTAAGAGGCCGGGACCCGTCTCCGACCGCCCGAGGGGCCATGCCGCGCCAGCCGATCTTCAACGTCCCGCCGATCACGCTGTGGCTGAGCGGCGCGATGGTCGCGGTCTTCGCGATCATCCATCTGCTGCCGGAATCGATCTGGGCGCCGGTCGTCTACCGCATGGCCGTGATCCCGGCCTTCTTCGGCTATCTCGACCAGTTGCCCCCGCTCGACGCGTTGACGGTGGTCGCGTCGCTGGTGTTCTACGCGCTGATCCATTACGAGCCGATCCACCTGATCGCCAATCTCGGCTTCTTCCTGGCCTTCGGCAGCGTCTGCGAGCGGCATTTCGGCCCGCGCCGATACACCGTGCTGCTGCTGGGCACCACCGTGGCCGCGGCCCTGGTGCAGGTCGCCGCCAGCTGGGGCGCCGAGACCACGCTGATCGGCGCCTCCGGCGCGGTGTCGGGCTGCATCGCCGCCTTCTGCCGGCTGGCCCTGGCCCGGCACGACCCGGCCGGGCGGCGCCTGGCGCTGAACCTGATCGGCTTCACCATCATCGCCAACGGCCTGTTCGCGCTGATGGGCGGCGGCTTCATGGGCCTGGACGCCCAGATCGCCTGGCAGGCCCATATCGGCGGCTTCCTGGCCGGTCTCCTCCTCGGCGCGCCCCGCCGGGTTTGATGGGCCGGGCGTGACGCGGCGGCCACAGCCGTCCGGGGCGGTCACAATCCTGCAGACTCCACGTTGCAGCGCGAGGACGCCCCGCCTATATGCACGGTGAAGCAAGAGCCGCCTTCCCGGGCGGCATGGAATCATTGGGGGTCCCGGCGGTGCCTCACCGAGGGCCAGCCGCGACCTGCTGAAGGAATGAGGAAGAGATGAGCAAAGTCATCGGTATCGACCTCGGCACGACCAATTCCTGCGTCGCCATCATGGATGGGGCCCAGGGCCGGGTGATCGAGAATGCGGAAGGCGCGCGCACCACGCCGTCGATCGTCGCCTTCACCGAATCGGGTGAGCGGCTGGTCGGCCAGGCGGCGAAGCGCCAGGCGGTGACCAATCCCGAGAACACCATCTTCGCGGTCAAGCGCCTGATCGGCCGCCGCTACGACGACCCGATGACGCAGAAGGACAAGGGCCTGGTCCCGTACCAGATCGTGTCCGGCGACAACGGCGATGCCTGGGTCGAGTCGCGCGGCCAGAAATATGCCCCCAGCCAGATCTCCGCCTTCACCCTGATGAAGATGAAGGAGACGGCCGAGAATTTCCTGGGCGAGAAGGTGACGCAGGCCGTCATCACCGTCCCGGCCTATTTCAACGACAGCCAGCGCCAGGCCACCAAGGATGCCGGCAGGATCGCCGGGCTCGAGGTGCTGCGCATCATCAACGAGCCGACGGCGGCCGCCCTGGCCTACGGCCTGGACAAGAAGGCCAGCGGCACGATCGCGGTCTACGACCTCGGCGGCGGCACCTTCGACATCTCGGTGCTGGAGATCGGCGACGGCGTGTTCGAGGTGAAGTCGACCAACGGCGACACCTTCCTGGGCGGTGAGGATTTCGACGCCAAGATCATCGACTACCTGGCCGAGGAGTTCAAAAAGGAGCAGGGCATCGACCTGCGCCGCGACAAGCTGGCCCTGCAGCGCCTGAAGGAAGCGGCCGAGAAGGCGAAGATCGAGCTGTCCTCCTCGGTCCAGACCGAGGTGAACCTGCCCTTCATCACCGCCGACGCGTCCGGCCCGAAGCACCTGAACATCAAGCTGACCCGGGCCAAGCTCGAGGCGCTGGTCGACGACCTGATCCAGCGCACGGTCGAGCCGTGCCGCGCCGCGCTGAAGGATGCCGGCCTGAAGGCCAGCGAGATCGACGAGGTGATCCTGGTCGGCGGCATGACCCGCATGCCCAAGGTCATCGAGACGGTGAAGCAGTTCTTCGGCAAGGAGCCGCATCGCGGCGTCAACCCGGATGAGGTCGTGGCCGTCGGCGCCGCCATCCAGGGCGGCGTGCTGAAGGGCGAGGTCAAGGACGTCCTGCTGCTCGACGTCACCCCGCTGTCGCTGGGCATCGAGACGCTGGGCGGCGTGTTCACCCGGCTGATCGAGCGCAACACCACGATCCCGACCAAGAAGAGCCAGACCTTCTCGACCGCCGAGGACAACCAGACCGCGGTGACCATCCGCGTGTTCCAGGGCGAGCGCGAGATGGCGGCCGACAACAAGATTCTCGGCCAGTTCGACCTGGTCGGCATCCCGCCGGCCCCGCGCGGCATGCCGCAGGTCGAGGTCACCTTCGACATCGACGCCAACGGCCTGGTCAATGTCAGCGCCAAGGACAAGGCGACCGGCAAGGAGCAGGCGATCCGCATCCAGGCGTCGGGCGGCCTGTCGGACGGCGACATCGACAAGATGGTCAAGGACGCCGAGGCCAACGCCGCCGGCGACAAGAAGCGCCGCGAGGCGGTCGAGGCGCGCAATCACGGCGATGCGCTGGTCCATTCGACCGAGAAGCAGCTGGCCGAGTTCGGCGACAAGGTCGACGCCGCCGACAAGGCGGCGGTCGAGGCTGCGATCGCCGACCTGAAGTCGGTGCTGTCGAGCGAGGACGCCGACCAGATCAAGGCCAAGACCGAAGCCCTGGCCCAGGCGGCGATGAAGATAGGCGAGGCCATGTACAAGGCCAGCCAGGAGTCGGGCGCGGCGCCGGAAGGCGGCGAGCAGGCTTCGGCGAAGCCGGATGACGGCGTGGTCGATGCCGATTTCGAGGAAGTCGACGACGACAAGAAGAAGAAGTCGGCGTGACCGCGGTCGCATGACCACGGTACATCGATAAGGGGCACACCGCCCCCGCGAGGGCCCGTGACGGGCCGCGCGGGGGCGGTTTTCATCCGGGCCGGGGCCGCCAGGGCTCTCCCGGTTCGGCACGAGGATCGGCATGGCGAAGCAGGATTTTTACGATCTGTTGGGGGTCGCGCGCGGCGCCGGCGCGGACGAGATCAAGAAGGCCTACCGCAAGCTGGCGATGCAGTATCACCCGGACCGCAACCCGGGCGACCAGACCGCCGAGCACAAGTTCAAGGAAATCAACGAGGCCTACGACGTCCTGAAGGACGAGCAGAAGCGCGCCGCCTATGACCGTTTCGGCCACGCCGCCTTCGACGGCGGCGCCGGGCCGCGGGGGCCGGGCGGGGCCGACTTCTCCGGCGGCTTCGCCGACATCTTCGAGGAGATGTTCGGCGACTTCATGGGCGGCCGCCGCGGCGGCCAGCGCGCCCAGGCCGGGCGCGGCGCCGATGTCCGCTTCAACCTCGAGATCACGCTCGAAGAGGCCTTCGTCGGCAAGCAGGCCACGGTCAAGGTACCGTCCTCGGTCGGCTGCGAGGTCTGCGACGGCTCGGGCGCCGAGCCCGGCAGCCAGCCGGTGACCTGCCCGACCTGCGGCGGCGCCGGCCGCGTCCGCGCCTCCCAGGGCTTCTTCACGGTCGAGCGCACCTGCCCCGGCTGCGCCGGCCAGGGCCGGGTGATCAAGAATCCGTGCCGGAACTGCGGCGGCGCCGGCCGCGTGCGCAAGGACAAGACGCTGAAGGTCGACATCCCGCCGGGGGTGGATGACGGCACCCGCATCCGCCTGTCGAACGAGGGCGAGAGCGGCATGCGCGGCGCCCCGCCGGGCGACCTGTACATCTTCCTGTCGGTGCGGCCGCACGCCCTGTTTCAGCGCGACGGCGCCGACCTGTTCTGCAAGGCGCCGATCCCGATGACCACGGCGGCGCTGGGCGGCCCGATCGAGATCCCGGCGATCGACGGCGGCCGGGCCAAGATCACGGTGCCGGCCGGCACCCAGTCCGGCGCCCGCTTCCGCCTGCGCGGCAAGGGCATGTCGGTGCTGCGCTCGGCCGGCCGCGGCGACATGTATGTCGAGCTGCAGGTCGAGACTCCGGTCAATCTGAGCAAGCGCCAGCGCGAGCTGCTCGAGGAATTCGAGCGCGAGGGCGGCGGCGGCACCAGCCCCGAGAGCCAGGGCTTCTTCGCCAAGGTGAAGGAGTTCTTCAAGGAGTAGCGGCGCGGATCGCCTGGTCTTCCCCCTATCTGTCATCACCGGGCTTGACCCGGTGATCCAGGGGCCGCAAAGAGCCGATGCATCCAACCTGGATGCCCGGGTCAAGCCCGGGCATGACAGGAAGAGGGACGGACCATCGAAGGACCCTGCCGCATGACCGCCGGCGACACCCCCCGCCCCGACGTGGGCCCCGTCAGAATCGGCGTCACCGGCGCCGCCGGCCGGATGGGCCGGATGCTGATCCAGACCGTGCTCGACGCGACCGACGGCTCGGTGTCGCTGCACGGCGCGGTCGAGCACGAAGGCAGCGCCGCGATCGGCCAGGATGCCGGCCTGCTCGCCGGGCGCCCGCCCTGCGGCGTCATCGTCAGCGACGACCCGGTGCAGCTGTTCGCCACCGCCGATGCGGTGATCGACTTCACCCGGCCCGAGGGCTCGGTCCGCTTCGCCGCGCTGGCGGCGCAGGGCAAGGCGGTGCTGGTCACCGGCACCACCGGCTTTTCGGCCGAGGACCTCGCGGCACTGGGCCGCGCCGCGCGCCACACCCCGATCATCCAATCCTACAATATGAGCCTGGGCGTGACCCTGCTGGCGGCGCTGGTGCGCCAGGCCGCCCGCGCGCTCGACGCCGGCTGGGACCTCGAGGTGGTGGAGATGCATCACCGCCACAAGATCGACGCCCCCTCCGGCACCGCCATCCTGCTGGGGCGCGCCGCCGCCGAGGGCCGCGGCGTCGATTTCGACGCGGTGAAGGCGATCGACCGCGACGGCAAGCGCGTCGAAGGTGCCATTGGCTTCGCCACGCTGCGCGGCGGCGACGTGGTCGGCGAGCATGCGGTGATCCTGGCCGGCGCCGGCGAGCGCATCGAGCTGGCGCACAAGGCGACCGACCGCGGCATCTTCGCCCGCGGCGCGCTCAAGGCCGCCCTGTGGGGCCGCGGCCGCGCCCCCGGTCTCTATTCGATGAACGACGTGCTGGGGCTGAGCTGAGCGCCGCATAACTCAGCAAGCTATTCGGCTTTCTTCCCCTGTCATTGCCGGGCTTGACCCGGCAATCCAGGAGCTGTCGAGACCCTCTGGATGCCCGGGTCAAGCCCGGGCATGACAGATAGGAGAATCACGCACACACCGGCGGCTTCCGGTCGATCCAGGGCTGCGCCGCCTCCAGTTGGGTCGCCAGGCGCAGCAGCGTCGCCTCGTCGCCGGTGCGGCCGACCAGCTGCACCCCGACCGGCAGCCCGTCCGGCGTCCAGTGCATCGGCAGCGACATCGCCGGCAGGCCGGACAGGTTGAACGGGAACATGAACACCGCATCCGACCACAGCGCGTTGTAGGCGTCGAAGTCGGTCATGCTCATGTCCCAATGGCCGAAGGGCCGCGGCGGCTGGGTCAGGGTCGGGGTCAGGACGGCGTCGAAGGGCAGCAACTGCCCGACCAGGCCGCGGGCGAAGTGGCGCAGCGCCTCGACATCATTGGCGTGCCGGATGCCGCTGATCGACCGGCCGCGCTCGATCGCGGCCCAGGTCAGCGGCTCGACCTCCGCCGGCGTCACCGGCCGGCCGACCAGCGGCTCCAGCGCCGCGAACATCGCCGCCGTCTCGACCGCAAGCATGTTGGTGTAGACCGCCCAGGCGCGCCGCGCATCGAAGTCGAGAGTGTGCTCCTCGACCACATGGCCCAGGCTCTCCAGCACCTTTGCGGTGCCGCGCACCGCCGCCAGATTTTCGGGATGGACCGGGCCGCCATCCGGCGCCCGGGTAACCAGGCCGATGCGCAGGCCCCGGGCCGGCTGCCGCGCCGCGGCGGCCCAGCCTTCCGCCGGCGACTGCGGGGTATAGGGGTCGCCGGGCGTGCCGCCGGCCACGGCGTCGAGATAGGCGGCAGTGTCCCGCACCGTGCGCGAGACGCAGAGCATGTACACGCCGCCGTACCAGATATCGACCGCATCCGGGGCAAAGCTGATGCGGCCGCGCGACGGCTTCAGCCCGACCAGGCCGCAATTCGCCGCCGGCACGCGGATCGACCCGGCGCCGTCGCTGGCCTCGGCCAGCGGCACCATCCGCGCCGCCACGGCTGCGGCCGACCCGCCGCTGGAGCCGCCGGGGGTTACGTCCTCGCGCCAGGGGTTGTGGGTGCGGCCATACAGCTTCGGCTCGGTCGAGATGCACCAGCCGCCCTCCGGCACGTTGGTGCGGCCGAGCGGGACCAGCCCCGCGCGCTTGATCCGCTGCGTCAGCTCGCTGTCGCTCGCCGCCGGCAGGTCGCTGAAATAGGGGCAGCTCCAGGTCGCCGGCACGCCCTGCCATTGCGAGGCGAGATCCTTCATCAGGAACGGCACCCCGGCGAAGGGCCCGTCGGCCGGCGCCCGCGCCGCCAGGTCGCGGCCGATGTCGTAGGCCTTGCGGGTGACGGCGTTGAGCCGCGGGTTCAGCCGGTCGATCACGGTGATCGCGGTCTCGGCCAGCTCGGCCGCCGAAACCGCGCCGCTACGCACCCATTCGGCCAGGCCCAGCCCGTCGCGCGCCGCATAGTCGCGGATCAGGGCCTCGGTGACGATCGCCATGCGCTTTCCCCTCCCTCTGCTTTGCGGGAAGGCTAGCATGGGTACTGCCGGCGGCAACGACGACCCGCCGCAAGGCTGCCATCACCGCGCCACGCCCCATGGTATGGTGCGCACATGGACGATATCCTGACAGACGCCGTGATCGACCGGGCGCGTGGCGCCCTGGTCGGCCTCGCGGTTGGCGACGCGCTCGGCACCACGCTCGAGTTCAGCAGCCGAGATAGCCGGCCCCACCACCGGGAGATGACCGGTGGCGGTCCGTTCGGACTGCAGCCCGGCCAATGGACCGACGACACCAGCATGGCGCTGGCCCTGGCCGACAGCCTGGCCACCCGCGGCGGCTTCGACGCGACCGACCTGATGAACCGCTTCGTCGCCTGGTGGCAGGAGGGCCGCTACTCCTGCACCGGCGCATGCTTCGACATCGGCAATGCGACACGACAGGCGCTCGATCACTACCTGCATGGTGGCGGCCCCTTCGCGGGGGCAACCGACCCGACCACGGCCGGCAACGGATCGCTGATGCGGCTGGCCCCCGCCGTGCTGCACACCCTCCGCGACGCCGAGGCCTGCCGCCGCATCGCCGCCGAGCAGAGCCGCACCACCCATGGCGCGCGGGAGGCAACGGAAGCCTGTGTCTTCTTCGGGGAGATGCTGCGATCGGCGATCCTGGGCGCCGGCAAGGCTGAGACGCTGGCGCCCCGGGCATGGGACGGTGCCGCCAGGATCCAGAGCATCGCCCATGGCGATTGGCGCAGCCAGCCGCGGGCGCTGATCGAATCCTCCGGCTATGTCGTCCACACGCTCGAAGCAGCCCTGTGGGCAGTGGACCGCACCGGCAGCTTCGAGGATGCGTTGGTCCTGGCCGTGAACCTCGCCGACGACTCGGATTCGGTCGGCGCCGTCACCGGCCAGTTGGCCGGCGCCCTGTACGGCCTGTCCGGCATCCCTCAGCGCTGGCTGGAACCGCTGGCCTGGCGGGAGCAGATCGTGGAGATGGCGGACGCGCTGATCGCCCGCGCCTAAGCCGCCTCGGCATCGGCCAGGCCGGCTTCCCAGGCCAGCAGGGCCTGCTTCTTGGTGGGCCCCCAGCGGTAGTTGTGGATGATGCCGCTGGCCCGGATCACGCGGTGGCAGGGGATCAGCACCGAGACCGGGTTCGACCCGACCGCCCCGCCCACCGCGCGGCTGGCGGTCGGCCGGCCGATCGCGGCGGCGACGTCGCCATAGCTCGCCACCCGGCCGGGCGGGATCGACAACAGCGCCTCCCACACCTTGACCTGGAAGTTGGTGCCGCGCAGCAGCACCGGCAGCGGCGGGTTGTCCGCCGTCGGGGCCGTCACCGGCGCGAACATCCGCGCCACCACCGCGGCGGTGGCGGCCTGGTCGCGCACCAGCTCCGCCCCCGGCCATTCGCCGGCGAACTCGGTCACCGCCGCGGTCTCATCCCCTCTCACGAAGCTGAACCAGCAGACGCCGCGGTCGGTGGTGCCGACGATGCAGCGGCCGAACGGGCTGGAATGCAGGCCCCAGCGGATCACCAGGCCGGCGCCGCGCGCCTTCCAGTCGCCCGGGGTCATCGCCTCGCAGGTCACGAACAGGTCGTGCAGCCGCGACGGCCCGGACAGGCCGGTGTCGAGCGCGGCGTCGAGCAGGCTGGTCGGGGCGCTGAGCAGCCGGCGGGCATGGTCCAGCCGCAGATACTGGGCGAAGCGCTTCGGGCTGATCCCGACCCAACGCGAGAACACGCGCTGGAAATGATGCGGATGGAGGCCGGCCTCGGCGGCCAGCGTCGCCAGATCCGGCGGGTCGTCGCGCCGCTCCACCAGCAGGGCGATGGCCCGCGCCACCGCCTCATGGCGCGGCTCGTCCTCGGCTGCGGTCAGATCGGGAAGCCTGTTCATGCCGCCACTGTCCCGCCGCCGGCCCCGGCGGACAACCCGGAAGTTGCGGTTCCGGCCGGCCTCAGCCTTCTTCGGCCGCCAGCCAGTTCAGATGCCAGCGGCTGTCCGGCGGCACGGTCCGGCCAAGGCCGGTGCCGTCGCGCTGCATGGTCAGGAAGCCCGGCAGGGCCGGCGCCACCACCGACTCCCACAGCCGCTCGACATCGCGGAAGCTCATCAGCCGGGCGGCGGACGGGGCCTCGTCATAAGCGGCCAGCAGCTCCCGTGCCCGATCCACCAGCCAGTCTGCCTGGCGCTCCACCATCGCCTCGCCGTCGCGCCGGCTGGAAAGCGCTGCATCCGGCCCCATGGCAAAATGCGGCCCCGGCGCCCCTTCCGGCGGCAGGCGCGAGCTGTCGACGCAATCCGGCTCGATCGCCCACAGCTGCGAGGTCTCGATCCGGCCGGCATGGTCGCCGCGCGACGGCCCCTGCCCGTCGATGCCCTCGCGGTCGGCCTCGAAATCCGGCAGCGACAGCAGCCGGGCGCCGATGAAGGGCTGCACCAGCCCGACCATGGTCTTCAGGTCGCGGTAGTTCTGGCCGTAATGGCCGGTCAGCAGGATCACCGCCTTGAAGCCGATCCGGTCGGCAGCGCGCAGCTGGTAGCAGATGTTCTTGAAATGCTGCCAGGGCGGCAGCGCCGTCAGCCAGTCGCGCGCCACCTCGCCGACATGGGTGCGGGACCAGATGGCGTAGTCGCCGACCTCATGGATGTGCCAGTAGTCCGGCGGCGCGACGATGCCGCCGCCGCGCCGGGCCGCAGCGCAGGCAATGCCATGCGCCTTCAGCGCGTCCAGCCCGACCGCGTTGTGCGGCCCGTGCGGCTCGCACAGGCCGTAGGTCAGGTACAGCACCGGCGCCTCGGCGAAGCGGCGCTCCAGCTGATCGGGGAACATCCGCTCCCAGCGGACCTCGTCCATCGCATCCCTCCGTTCGCGGCCCGCGACGGCGGGGCGGTCGGTCAAGTCTCGGCGCCACCGCGCAGCCGGTCGAGCGCCGCCGCCAGGTCACGCGCCAGATGGGCGCGGTCGGACGGCGCCAGGAAGCCGCCGATGGCAAAGCGCTGGCCGTGGCTGGTCAGGGTGACCCGGTTCTGGCCGACCTCGCTGCGGTCGACATCGACCCGCAGCCAGTAGGGCTGCAGCTCGATCCGGTGCGACACGCCGCGATGGTCGCCATGCTCGATCACCAGTCGGGCGGCAGTCAGGCGCAGGCTTTCCCAGCTGCGCCCGGCCCGGCGCAGATTCGACCGCATCAGGGCAAACAGCAGCAGGGCGTCGAGCCCGTAGAAGCCGAGCACCGGCCAGGCGCCGAGCATCAGGAACAAGACGCCGTTGAACAGGCTGGTGACGCCGACCACGCCGACCACCAGCCAGAAGCCGATCGGGCCCAGGCTGCGCTTCGGTCGCAGCAGCCGCTCGAACAGGACCGGGTCCTCCGCGGCGGGGCCGTGGGTGCCGATCCGGGTGAGGCTGCTGCTGCGCATGTCCACGAGCATAATCCTCGAAAAACGCATGGCAATGGCCGATGGCGCCGCCCGTGAGGCCTCGCTAGGCTGCGGCGCATGAAGCCAGCCGCGATCGACACCTTCTACGCCCGACTCGCCGCCCGCATGCCGGAGCCGCGGACCGAGCTGCAGTACAGCAGCCCCTTCACCCTGCTGGTCGCGGTGGTGCTTTCGGCCCAGGCCACCGATGTCGGGGTCAACAAGGCCACCGGGCCGCTGTTCGCCGTGGCCGACACCCCGGCGAAGATCGCGGCGCTGGGGGTGGAGGGGCTGTCGCGCTACATCCGCACCATCGGCCTCTACAACATGAAGGCGAAGAACGTCGTCGCCCTGTCGAACATCTTGCTGCAGCAGCATGGCGGCGAGGTGCCGCGCGACCGGGCGGCGCTGGAGGCGCTGCCGGGGGTCGGCCGCAAGACCGCCAATGTCGTGCTGAACGTCGCCTTCGGCGAGCCGACCATCGCCGTCGACACCCACATCTTCCGGGTCGGCAACCGCACCGGCCTGGCGAAGGGCAAGACCCCGGACGCGGTCGAAAAGGTGCTGGAGCGGGTGACGCCGGATCGCTGGAAGCTGCACGCGCATCACTGGCTGATCCTGCACGGCCGCTACACCTGCAAGGCGCGCAAACCATTGTGCCCCGCCTGCCCCGTCGCCGACCTGTGCGAATGGCCGGAGAAGAGCGTGCCGGCTTAGAGCGGCGCCCCCACCCGCGCGTCGGTCCGCCGGCCTGCCGCCCCGACCAGCATCGCCAGATGGGCCCGGGCGATCCCCAGCTTCTTCTCGAAGGACGTGCCGCATTCGATGCGGTGGAACAGGTCCTGCCGGTCCGACAGCGCGTCGATCATGCGATCGACATAGGGCTGCCGGGGCCGGGCACGGGCGACCGCCCGCAGATGCGCCAGCCCGTCCGGATCGGCCAGGTCGGCGTCGAAGCTGTCCCTGATCTCGCCGGCCAGCGCGGCCTCGAACCACGGCAGCAGCCGGGGATGGGTCAGCAGCACCCCGAACAGCGCATCGTCGCGGTAGCGGTGCCAGCGCGTGGTCAGGCGCCGGGCCTCGTCGTCGCCGACGCTGGCGAGGTCCTTGAACGAGCTGCCGCCGCCATGCCGGGTGACCGCGGCGACGCGCTCGCTCGACCGCAGCCCGAGCCGGTCTGCCACGCGCTGCCGGTAATCCGCATCCAGGACCCAGGCGTTGTAGCCGATCAGCGAGAGGTCCGGCACGGCGCCTTCGGCATAGGCCTGCAGCCAGTCGCGCTGGGCGAAGAGCTGGCGCAGGATCATCACCAGGTCCAGCCGGACCATCCGCTTGCGGTGCATCAGGCTGGCGGTGAGGTTCAGCGGGTCGCGCAGGAACAGGAGGTCGACCGTCCGGCCGCCGGCCGCGCGCTGCATCCGCCAGGCGGCCTCGAGCCCCAGCCGGGTCACGCCCTCATGGTTGAAGATCGTGGTGCCGTGCGCGCCCTTGCCCTGCGCCCCCGGGCCGGTGACGGAGCGGAGATGCGACCGGATCGGCTCGCCGATCACGACGTTGTTGACGAAGGCGGCCGGCTTGTCCCGGTGCTGGCGCAGCCAGCGGACGAAGGCGTGGTGGCCGGATCGCTTGGTCGATATGACGTTGATGAATTCGAGACTCATCCCGCGTCCCGCTCTCCCTCGGTGTGGGTGGCGGGGCTATCCTTACAGGAAAGTAAAGAAAGGCTGAACCGTTCTGTTGCCCGCCGGCTCAGGCCGGCGGATCGGCGATCTCGTCATAGCCGCGGTTGAGGAACTGGATCAGGCACAGGCCGTGGCCGAACGGATCGGCCAGCGGCGCCAGCCGGCCCCAGACCGCGGTGCGGACCTCGCCCTCGGCCACGGCGCCGGCCGCGACCGCCCGCGCCAGCGCCGCCGCGACGTCGTCCACCACCACGTCGAGATGCACCGGCGTCCAGTGCCGGGCATAGCCGCGGCGGCTGTCGCCGGCACCGACCGTTCCGGCCGGCTTGCGCAGCAGATACAGCGGCGCGGGCCAGCCGGTCAGCTCCACCACCTCGCCGCCGAAGCGGCGCCCGACGGCGAGGCCGAAGGCAGCGGTGTAGAACGCGACCCCGGCCTCGAGATCGGGCACGTCGATATTGACCAGCAGGCTCATGGCGATCTCCCCTCCCTCGCCCGCAGCCGCCCTATCTCGACAGCGCCTCCGGCTCGAGCGCGCCGAGGGCGGCGGCGAAATCGGTCATGTCGCCGGTCAGCCGGGCCAGGCCCTTGGTCGGCGACAACGTCGCCTCGTCCATGTACAGGGCGCGGTTCAGCTCGATCTGCAGGGCATGGATGCCGGCGCGCGGCCGGCCGTAATGCCGGGTGGTGAAGCCGCCGGCATAGGGGGTGTTGCGGGTGACGACATAGCCGCGGCCGGCCAGCCACTGCTCCGCCGCCTCGGTCACCGCCGGGGCGCAGGAACTGCCATAGCAGTCGCCCAGCACGACGTCGACGGCGCGGCCGCCGGGAGTTCGCGAGGCACCCTGCGACGGCATCGAATGGGCGTCGATCAGGATGGCGTGGCCGAATTCGGCGCGGGTCTCGTCGACCAGCCGGCGCAGCGCCGCATGATAGGGGGTATAGCAGCGCTCGACCCGCTCCACCGCCTCGGCGAAGCGCAGCTTGCCGCGGTAGATGTCCTTCCCCTGGGCGACGATGCGGGCGATGGTGCCGAGCCCGGCGACGACCCGCGGCGAGCGGGTGTTGACCCAGCCCGGCAGCGCGTCGTCGAACATCTCGGGATCGAGCTCATAGGCCTCGCGGTTGGCGTCGAGGAAGGCGCGCGGGAACAGGGCGCGCAGCAACGGCACCCCGCGCTCCGGCACCCGGCCGAAGATCTCGTCGACGAAGCCGTCCTCGGAGCGGCGCAGCGTGTGCGGGTCGAGCTTCGCCGCAGCCAGGAACGACGGCGGGTAGTCGCGGCCGCTATGCGGCGAGGCGACCACGACCGGGAGGCGCCGATCCTGCGGCAGGGCGATCGCCACCGCGTCGGACGCCGGCGACTGCGAGGCGACTTGACCATCCATATCACCGTCATATCGCAGCGCCCCGGGACTGTCGACGGCGGCTGTCGGCGGAGCTGGCGGGTGCGATCGGTTTGACGCTTGCACCCCCCGATCGATGATGCTACATCGGCGCTCCCGCGGACGACCGGCTTCGGTCGTCCTTCCCGGTGCCGGGCGCGTAGCTCAGCGGGAGAGCACTACGTTGACATCGTAGGGGTCACAGGTTCAATCCCTGTCGCGCCCACCACCGGACCTCCAGAAATTCATCCCCGACATCGGGACGCCGGCTGGCATCCGGTGCGTCGCTGTGCGACAACTCCAGGAATTGGAGGGGAGGGTGCCTCGTGGCCACGAGCATGGTTCATCGCCGACGTCACGTGACCGGCCGCCACCAGCGCGGATGTCACACGCCGATCGCCTCGTTGAGCGGATCGAACCTGTTGCGGAACTCAGCCAGTTCCCGGGTCTGGCCCTTCTCCTCGGCCGTGCCCGGCCGGCCGAACGGGCGCTTGTAGAGATAGATTTGCACGCCCTTGCCGTTGACGTAGCGGCGCTCCATGATCCAGCGCCGGACGACGGGCTGGGGCAGCAGCACGTAGTAGTCACCGTCTCCCGCATCGGGATCGCATAGCTGGCGAGCCTGCCCACGGAGGATGACAGCGTGATCCCGGCGTCGACGACGACCAGGACATCGAAATCAAGGTCGGGTCCATCCGGATCCTCCTCCTGCGTCCAGCCGATCGATTCGACATAGGTCCCGCACTTCGCCTCCACCCTGATCCGGCCATCGAGCAGGAAGTCGTAATGGATGTTGTTCCGCTGCCGGCGATAGGTGGCGTCGACCACCTCGATGCGACCCTTGCAGGGCTTCAGCAGGGCATCCACCGCATCCAGCCCGATCTGCGCGGAGATCCGCTTCCGTTCGTGCGGCGTGAATGGCGAGGGGCTGCCCGTGACGTCGGCCTGAACCGCTTCATTCAGCCTGCGAAGCAGATCCGGGGCGAGCCGATAGTGCGGGTTCGAGATCATCCCTGGCTCCTAATGTATGCCCGTAGCGCTGCAGCGATAATGCCCTGTGCAGCCGACCCCAGTGATCGCACGCGAGGACGGGGTGTCGCTCAACCAGTGGATCGCGTCCGCGGTCGCGGAGAAGATCGGCGCCGCGGAGACGGCGGCCGAATTCCTGAGCCGACGCGCCGGCGACGCCAGGCCTTCGGACCTGCTGCCGTTCCTGGACGCCGCCAAGGACGAGCCGCCCTCGGCCGGGAACGAGCCGGGTCACTGATCCGACGCATTGCCGACTGCAGGCCATGATTCGATTCGGGGAGTGCTCCTGTCGCCGACAGGAGCACGAACCACTCACGTCGTCGGGCAGGCCGGCCATGAGGTGATCGATGTGTCCCCTGAACCCGGCTCCGCCGCCGGTTCCGGTGCCGGGGCGGGCATCTTGGAATGGTCTCCCGCCCGTTCTAATCGTCACCCCGGCAGGCCGTCTGCCGTGGCTTCCACACACCGCTCACGCCTCAGCGGTACCGGTCGGCCTTCGTCAGGTAGCCCTGCACGTAGTCTCGCACGCCATCCTCGAGCGTGTGAAACGGCGCCTGGTAGCCGGCTCGGCGCAGCTTCGTCATCTCGGCCTGGGTGAAGTACTGGTACTGTGCCCGGATCGCCACCGGCATATCGACATAGTCGAATGCGACCGGCTGCCCGAGCGCACCACCGACGGCAAGCATCAGATCCTGGAACGAGCGCGCCTTGCCGGTGCCGAGATTGAACAGCCCGGACACCATCGGGTTGGCCAGAAGCCAGGAAATCACCGCCGTGCAGTCCTTGACATAGACGAAATCCCGAGACTGCTCGCCGTCGCCGAAGCCCTCCTTGTGTGACTTGAACATCCGGATGGTCTTCCCCTCCGCGATCGGCTGGGTGTTCTTCGCGACGAGGCTCTGCATGTCGCCCTTGTGAGTCTCGTTCGGGCCATAGACGTTGAAGAATTTGAGCCCGGCCCATTGCGGAGGAGCATCGCCACGGCGGGCGCGCTCGAGCGCCCACCGGTCGAAGGCGTGCTTGGACCAACCGTAGAGGTTCATGGGCTGCAGCCGCTCGAGCGCCGCCTCGCTGTCGTCGTCGACGAAGCCGGCCGAGCCGTCGCCATAGGTCGCCGCCGAGGAGGCGTAGATCAGCGGGGTACGGGTCCGGGTGCACCAGTCCCAAAGCCTGGTCGAGAGCCTGAAGTTCGAGCGCACGATCTCATCGGCATCGGTCGCGGTGGTCGACGAATTCGCCCCCATATGGATCACCGCCGCGACGCCGGAGCGCCCGGCCAGGAACGGCTCGATCTCGTCCGGGAAGACGATGTCGGCGAAGCGTCGCTTGGCGATGTTGCGCCACTTGGCATCGGTCCCGAGCGCGTCGGCAATGACGATGTCGGTCCGGCCGGCTTCGTTGAGGTCGGCGGCGATGTTGGAGCCGATGAAGCCCGCCCCGCCGGTCAAGATGATCATGATGACTTGTCTCCGTGGGTGGCCACCGTCGCGGGCTGTTGCGATATCAGCCTTGTGGTCGACTGGCCGGGGGTCAGCACCGCCAGGAGCACCGTGCCGCCGCGCGCCCGCACGATGTCCGCGCCGACCACCAGTTCCTCCGTATAGTCCGCTCCCTTGACCAGCACGTCCGGCTGCAGCGCCTTGATGAGGTCGTAGGGTGTGTCCTCGTCGAACAGCACCACCGCGGCGACCCCCTTGAGCGCGCCCATCACCTCCGCCCGCGCGGTCTCGGTCTGAACCGGCCTGGTCGGCCCCTTGAGGCGGCGCACCGAAGCGTCGGTGTTGAGCGCCATCACCAGCCGGTCGGAGGCCGCGGCGGCCTGGCGGATCAGCGAGACGTGGCCGGGATGGATCAGATCGAAACAGCCGTTGGCGATGCCGACGGTAAGGCCGTTGGCACGCCAGAACGCGCGTATCCGCATCAACTCGTCCAGCGTGACCAGGCGGCCGTCCTCGACGTCGAGGGCCTGGGCGCCGCCGTGCAGCGCCATGACGAGTTCCTCGCACGACACCGTGGCAGTGCCGACCTTGGCCACGACGAGACCGGCGGCGTGGTTCGAGGCCTTCATCGCCTCCACCAGCGGGAAACCCGCTGCGAGTGCGGCACCGAGCACGGCGACCACGGTGTCACCTGCGCCCGATACGTCGAACACCTCACGAGCGATCGTCGCGAAGTGGAGCGAGTCGCCCGATCGCGCAAAATAAGACATGCCCTTCTCCGAGCGCGTCAGAAGCACGTCGGCGCCGCAGATCTCGTGGGCCAGCCGGGCGGCCTCTTCGGCCTCCTCGTCGGTTTCGCAGGGTCGCCCGGTGGCGAGCGCGAGCTCGGCGCGGTTCGGCGTGATGATCGAGGCGCCGCGATAGGCCGAAAGATCGCGCCGCTTGGGGTCGACCAGCACGCGCTTGCCGACGGCCTGGGCATAGGCGAGCGTGCGCTGCAGTACCAGATCCGTGAGCACACCCTTGCCATAGTCCGACAAGATGACGATGTCGCAGCCGTCGATGGCTGTGCAGGCGCGCTCGATCAGCTGCGTCTCGATCTCCGGCGCGATCGGCCGGAGAGTCTCTCGATCGATCCGGGCGATCTGCTGGCGATGGCCGAGAAGACGCGTCTTCGTTGTCGTGCCGCGGCTGTCATCGAAGACCGTCGTCGAAAGATCGACCCGTCCGACCCGCTGGAGCTCTTCGGAAAGCTGAGCGAAGGCGCTGTCTCGGCCGGCGACACCGACCAGGGTGACCGTTCCGCCGAGCGAGGCGATATTGGCGGCGACGTTGGCGGCACCGCCCGGAACCACGCGCTCCGACGTGAGCCGAACCACCGGCACGGGTGCTTCCGGCGAAACGCGGTGAACCTCGCCCTCGATGTAGACGTCGAGCATGAGGTCTCCGACCACTGCAACCCGGGCGGCCGCGAACCTCTCACTGATACCCTGCATCCCTCGCCTGCTCCCACACGCTCAAGGCCTGGTCCGGTCGCCGGAGGTACTGTCATCTCTGCCGTGACGGGACAATTCGGAAAAGGCCGAATAGAGATGATACAGACTGCTCGCCGGAACGAAGTCGAGCAGCGCCCGGCCGTCCGGGTCGACGCGGTCGATCCAGCCGGCGGGGAACGGGCGATTGAGGAACGTTTCAATAAGGACGCCAGCCATCGTCGCAGCGACGTCTGCGGCTCGGGGATCACCTGAAGCATGACGAATGGCAGCCGCCTTGGCCGCTTCGGCATGAGGCCAGAGGCGGTGCGAAGGCTTGCGCGGCCTGAGGTCGAGGCCGACCTCGTCGAAGCACAGGCCGTCTCCGGTCATGCCGTGGCGGCAGGCAGCCTGCCACAGCCGGTCGACGGGTATACTCTGATCCGTTCCTGAGAGGGCGCCGTACCACTGCAACAGCCAGGCCCATTCGAACTGGTGACCGGGTTCGAAGAACTGGCCCGCGGGCTCGTCCGGCAGCATCGACCAGTCAGCGTCGTAGTGCTCCAGCAGGATGCCCGGCTCGTCCTGAAACAGCTTGGCGCCGAAATGCGCCACGATGGCCCCCGCCCGGTCGAGGAACGGGCCATCCGGCAGGGCCTCGTGGAGTGCAAGATAGGCTTCGAGCAGATGCATCAGCGGATTCTGCGATTTCGATCCGCTCGGATCCGGATGACGGTCATGAAGGCCGAAATGGCGTTCGTCGATCAGCCGTCGATCGACGAACGCCACCGTCTGGTCGATTGCACGCCGCAGCCGCGCCTCGCCGGTCAGGCGATACGCCGCCGCCAGCGCAAACAGCACGAACGCGTGGGTGTAGCTGTCCCGGGTTGCCGAGATCACATGCCCGGAGGACGAGACCGAGAACGACACGCCGTCCCGCAGATCGCCACCGTCGCAGAACCGCTTCAGCAGCCCGTCGAGCGCTCGCATCGCCGGTTCGGCGCCGGCGGGAAACACCCCGACAAGGGCCGCATGGCTGAAGACGAAGATCTGTCGCGCCTGCACCATGGCACGGTGCGGCACGTCGTCCATCGGGCGGCCGGCGAAATCAAGCCGCTCGCAGAACATCCCCCGTCCGGCTGCGAAGCCCTCCGCCGACCAGAACGGCAGAAGAACCCCACGCATGAGGTCTGCGTAACGCGAGAGCGGCGAATCGATCACTGCCCGATATCCGATCTGAGATGTCCCCCGGCGGGACGTTCTAGCCGAGTCGGGCAGGGTAGGCGAGCGCCATGGCTTGCTCGCAACCGCGCGCCGGAGGCGGCGGTGCCGTCAGTCGTCCCCGATCGGGTGCGATTGGCGGATGTCAAGACACTGGGCAACGAAGTGGTCAAGATTGCCCCCGGTGAATTTGAAGCCCCACACGCCCGCCGCGGCGGCAGCCTCCATGTCACTGTCTCGATCGCCGATCATCAGCGATCGTTCGATCTCGGTCGGATAGTCGGAAAGCGCTTTCAGGAGCATCCCCGGTCTCGGCTTGCGGTCCGGATGGTCTCGACGATAGGCCTGGACGGTGGCTTCGGGAAGGAAAGGGCAATAGTAAAAGGACGCGATCGCGCCGCCATGGGCGCGAATCACCTCGCCCATCCAACGGTGCAGGGCCAGGACATCGGCCTCGCGATAAAAGCCGCGGGCGATCCCCGACTGGTTGGTGACAACGACGACGCGATAGCCGGCCTGGCGCAGGCGGACGAGGGCGTCGAGCGCCCCTTCGATCCAGACGATATCCACCGGCCTGAACGGGTAGCCGCTGTCCTGGTTCAGCACGCCGTCGCGGTCGAGCAGCGCCATCGGCCGAGTTGCGAATCCGTCGTCCGCCTCCGGGGACTTCCCGAATATGAGTTGATCAGGCTCACGAACCATCAGCCGCCACGCCAAAAGCTTTCAAATTCTTTGCAACTGCAGCAATCGGTATTTCCCGGATGCAGGAATAGGGATTGCTCTGTCCAGTACAAGTCGGGATGTTAAGGCATGGATAGCAGGGCGGTGGATTGGCGTTGCTTACGACGATCGTCCCGGGGGGAGTCCAGACAGTTGTAATATTCGAACCATAGATCATGATCGCCGGCGTTCCGATCGCGTGGGCGGTATGGACCCCGAAACTGTCGAGGCCGATCAGAACCCTGACATCTTCCAGGCTGCGAAAAAATCCGGCCAGCGGCCCCGCGACGATCTCGATGCCCGGATCGTCGGCGTCCGGCAGACAGCCCTGCAGATAGCTTCGATCCGACGGCGCACCGAATACCACCACCCTCAGGCCGCTGGCGCGGATCATGGCGATCAACGCGCGCCAGTGCTCCTGGGGCCATAGCTTGCACTCCTGGCTTGCCGTCGGCTGAATGCCGATCCGGTCGCTGCCCGGGCGATGGGCATACGGCTTGCCGGACGCATCGTACAATCGGGAATGAGCCGGCACCGTAGCGCCCAGAGCCGTCGCGACACGCTGGATCGCCGAATAGCTGCTGTGGTCATTGGCAGGCGTCATGATCCGGTGCTGGACGAATCTCTCGCCGCCGGTCCGGATTATCTTTGCCAGAGGATGGCCCTGCCCCCAGGTGATGCTGGTATTTCCGGAGGGAGAGATCGCCCATCCGAGCAGGTTTTCCCGAAAATCGCCCACGACGTTGACCACCCGGTCGAAGCGCTTCAGCCGGAGCGCTGCCACGGTCCAAGCGAGTTTCATCGCGGCCTTGAATCCGAAATTCTTGGCCGTGCCCATCGGAAACGACGCGTAGAAGATCTCCGAAACCAAGGGGTTGTTGGAATAGAGCTCACGGAACTGCGGACGAGTGAGGACGGAAATCTCCACTTCCGGCTCCGAGCGCCCAAGCGCTTCGATCAAGCCGGTCTGGACGACCGCATCTCCCAGATTGCGGGCTTGGATAACAAGAATACGCTTTTTGGCCATGCTAATTTTTCTATCGGGACCTTGGTCAATCGGCGGCGGCAAGGCACCGACTATGCCGTTCGCGCTCGAAAAATCAATTGGAAGGTGCCGCTGCGGGGATCTGCCGGCGTCCTGATCACCCTGCCGTCAATGCCCTTGGGTTGGCGACAGCGAACGCCGCATGGCCGCCCTTGAGGACGGGCCACCTGCCTCCACCTCCAGGATCCCCACCCGCGTCTCGATCTCCACCGCCGACACCACCCCCTCCGCCTGCTCGATCTCGCGGAAGCAGCGATACATGCCGTCGTTGAAGCGGATGTCGTCGAACACCAGGATCCAGCGGCCGGCCAGGCGCGGCAGCAGCAGCTCGGCCTGGGCTTTGACGATCTCGCCGACATGGATGCCGTCGATGAAGGCGATGCCCGGCCGGCCGAAGCGGATCTGCGCCGCCTCGAGCCCGGCCTCGAAGGTGTCGGCCACCGCGGTGAAGCGCGGGCTGATTGCGGCCAGGTTGGCGCGGGCGATCTCCTGCCACTGCCGGTTCGGGTCGAAGGTGACCAGCCGGCCGCGGCGGTTCGCCGCCAAGCCGGCCAGCCAGTACATGCCGGAGACGCCGAAGGCGGTGCCGATCTCGACCACCGTCCAGGGCCGGAACCGGCGTACCAGCTCGACATAGACCCGGCCGTATTTGTGGCTGGTGCGGACGCTGTTGCTGGACCGCTTGAAGCTGTCGTCGGGCGCGGCGAAGTCGCGATAGCCCTCCCACAGCTCCTGCGGGCCCATCTCCTGCGTCAGCCGGGCACGCTCGGCGATCAGCCGCTCCTTGGCGAAGGGGCGGGGGCGGATCAGCTCCGCCACCACCTCCTCGCTCAGGAAGGCCGTGGCGCGCCGCCGGCGGATCACCGCCAGCGGCGCCTGTGCCGGTTCCCCCATCCTAGGCCGCGAGCGGGAACGGGCAGGCCTCGCGCAGCGCGGCGAGGTCCGGCATCCGCTCGGGAATGTACCGGCACAGCCGCGCATGGTCGGGCGTGACCGTGCCCAGCCCGGCCAGGTCGAAGGGCTCGACATCCTTCAGCCCGACCGAGGCGAAATAGTCCTCGAACTTGGTGTTGCCGCCCGGGATCTGGGTCTCGCTGGTCGACATCACCGCCCAGCCGACCGGGATGCCGTAGGCCTGGGCCACGATCAGCCCGTGCAGCGAGGTCGAGATGATGTGCTCGCATTCCGAGATCTCGTCGAGGAAGGCCTCGATGCCGTCATAGGAGCCGCGCATGATGTCGATCACCTTGACGTCCGGATGCACCTCCAGCGGCGCCGCCACATGGGTGAAGTGGCGGATCAGGCCGAGCTTGTGCTTCTTCGTGCCCTTCGGCTGGTACAGCTGCGGCAGCAGCAGGGCGACGTCGCCATAGACCTGCGGGCACTTGCCGCCGCTGTCGAGCACCAGGCGCCGGGTCAGCGGGCCGCGCACCGCCTTGTACACCGCCTGCGGATGCAGCTTGTCGGTCAGGCGCGGGCTGCCCGTGCCCCAGACCGGCGTGCCCTTCTTGGCGAATTTGATCACCGAGCCGATGACGAGGGCGCCGCTGCCCGCCGCCACCCAGCGCGGCGGCCGCCCGGTCAGCTTCTCGACGATGTAGGGGTTCAGGATGTCGCCGAAATTGCCGGGATAGGGCTGCTCCATCCACCACAGCTGCGGCCGCTGCTTCAGCGGCAGCTCCGCCGCCTTGGCCCGCTGCTCCAGCCCCAGCCGCAGCATCCGGCCCTGGGCGAAGGCCCTGCCCTTGACGGTGCCGTGCTCGGCCAGCTCGCCGGCGTAGCGCAGCCCCTCCTCCGGCAGGTGGAACTCGATGCAGAAATCCACCACCCGCTGCAGCAGCGCCGACAGGCGGTCGCTGTACTCGCCCTCCTGCCGCAGCTGGGCGACCCGGCCCTCGTAGAGCGCCAGCGCCGCCTGCTCGCCCTCCTGCCGGCGGGCCAGCCGGGCCAGGGTGTTCAGCGGGTCGTCCTGCGACGGGTCGAGATCGGTCATCTTCTTCAGATAGACCGCGGCGTTCTGCAGTTTGCCGGCCTTCAGCTCCTGCTCGGAGATCGCCTTCAGCACCCGGTACTGGCGCGACGGCTCCAGGATCGGCGCGTCGTGCTGCGCCACCTCCTTGACGAAGTCGCGGACATTGCCGCTGTCGCCGAACGAGAACCAGGCATCCGCGGCCCCCAGCTTGTCGCCCCAGGCGATCCGCTTCGGCGGCAGCAGCGTCACCTGCAGCTGCTCGGAATGCGCCCGCCAGGCCTCCTCGAAGAAATAGTCGTCGGTGCCGCGCTCCTTGCTGCCCTTCTCCAGCTCCACCAGCTGCTCCAGCAGCCGCCGGGTCGGGGCCGTGTAGTTGAAGAACAGGAACCCGGGATGGAACGTCCGCGCGAAGATGAACGGATCGTATTCCCGGAAGTACTTGAAGTTCCGCAGGAACGCCGCGAAGTCGCTCTCGCTGCGCAGGAACGGGTCCGGCCGCTTGATGATGCGGGTGTCGATGTCGACCCAGATGATCGGCCGCTTATGCTCCTCCAGCTTGCGGGAGTAGTAGTTGACCTTGTAGCGGCAGATGTCGGCCCAGTTGGCGTCGGGCCCCAGCTTGACCTCCTCGAAATCATACTCGATGTCGAGCTTCTTGCAGTCCTCGGCCAGATGGTAGGCGGAGTCGTAGTAGTATTGCTTCCCGCCGTAGAAGCTGACGACGACGGCTTCCTTATCCATGGCGCGCCTCTTCGAGCTGGAGCAGCAGGGTGGTTTCGTCGAGCTGGGCGATCTCGTAGATCGGCCGCTCGACCAGGTCGGACTCGCCGAAGGTGAAGATCCGCCGGCCCTCGCGGGCGATCTCGGAGCCGAGGAAGCTCTCGATCGCGTTGCGCACCGCCGGCAGGTCGGCCGCCTCGACGATGACATGCGGCGAGCGCGAGCGGATCGCCCGGATGCAGTCGGCCCGGTCCTTGGCGGCCTGGCCCGACAGGCGCAGCCGCACCAGGCTGGCGTCGTCGCAGGCCTTGGACAGCTGCTTCGCATCGGCCGTATCGCACAGCTTGATCGCCGCCCCGCCGCCCTTGCCGTTGAGGGCGCGGTACTGCTTCAGGATCGGCTCGCCCTTGCTCTTCTCATAGGCCACCGACACCGATCCGGCCTTGGAGACCAGGGCGCCGAAGGCCGAGGCGAAGTAGAGGAAGCCGGGGTCGAGATCGACCACCTTGTCGCCCGGCTTCAGCACCTTGGCGGCGCAGGCCAGCGTGCTGTTGCGCCACCGCCGGGCCTCGATCTCCGACAGCTCGGCCTCGATGCCGTCGGCCGGCACGGCCAGCTGGATGGCATCGGCCGTGGTGACCACGACATGGTCCGGCAGCACGATCTCCTGGTTCTTCGATGGCTCCTCGGCCGCGGCCGTTACCGCAGGCTCGGGCGCCTTGGCCGCGGGGGCCGGGGCCGGATCGATCGCAATGGCCTGGACCGCGACGACCGGCTTGCGGTCGAAGGCGGCCGCGAACTGCTCGACATTGTCCCGCGCGCCCGCGATCGCCGCCGATCGCTCCTCCTCGCCGACCGGCTGCACGAACTCGATCGCGTCGCCGATCCGCAGGTTGCGGTTGGCGTGGTCGAGCAGGACCGCGGCGCGGGTCAGCGACGGGAAGCGCTCGGCCAGCGCCCGGCCGCTCTTGCTGGTCGGGCCGCAGACCTGGACCAGCGGCGTCCGCCCCATCACCGAGAACAGCAGCCCGTGGAAGCGGGAGCTCACGGCCAGGCCGGCCGAGGCATAGAGGTCCATGATCGCCGAGACGTCGAACTCGGCCGCCTTGACCACATGGATCTCGCGCCGCTGCCGCAGCCGCTCGTAGATCGCCTCGTCATCGACCGAATGCACCACGCCGACCACCGTGGTGTAGCCCTTGCCGAGGGAATCGATCGTCTCGTCGAGATAGGCGTCGATCGTGCTGTCGCGCTTGGCCAGCCAGCTTTCCAGGCTGTGGCTGAGCGACAGCACGGCGAGGTTCGGGTCGCGCCGGACCGGCACCGGCCGCGGCCCGTCGGCCAGCAGCAGGGCCAGGTCGCCGGTGGTGTGGACGTTCTTCAGCCCCACCGTCTCGGTCAGGGTCTTGGCGTCGCTGTGCTCGCGCACCGTGACCAGCCGCGCCAGGGACAGCGCGTCCTTGTAGGCGGCGGCGCCGAGCGTGGTGCGGATGCCCTGGGCGCCGACGCCGAGCACGGCGGAGGGGACGCCGCGCTCGTAGGCGTAGCGGATCGGCGCGGTGTAGTTCGAGACGTTGCTGAAGCTGCTGTCGTAGAGCAGTCCGCCGCCGCCGACCACGATCAGGTCGGCAGTGTCGATCACGGAGTAGTCGGGGTTGGGACCGACCAGATCGACCTGGTCGAAGCCGTTGCGGTACAGCACCTCGCGGGCGCCGAAGCTGACCGCGTCGTCGCCGACATTGCCGACGCCGAAGGCCGAGACCACCACCGCCCGCCGGTCGGAAGAGCGGGACCGCACGCGGATGTCGCGCTTGACGTAGTCCAGCACCGGCTGGCTGTGGCGGCGCCGGGCGACGTCGAGCACCGACGGCTTGGTGCCGCCGCCGTGCCGGGCGAACACCACGAAGACCTCGTTGGCGTGCACGATATCGCCATGGATCACCAGCGCCTGCAGGCTCTGCCGCGGCAGGCGGGGCATCAGCCCCTTATGCACGATCGCGCGATCGGGAACCGGCGATTTCAGCTGCGCCGCCGCGCTGTAGGGGATGATCCGGGCGTTGGCGAGATCCTTCGTCAAGGTTTCGAACAGATAGTCTGGAACCAGAACCTCGTCGCCCGGCGCAAGCTTCAGCGACGAGATCATGTCCTTATGGTGCTTATCCACTGTCCCCTCCGAGAAACCGTTGAAAGGGGGAGGGTGGCGCGACCAGCTTTCCGCGACTCCGGAAGGGCCTCTTCCGGAGTCGCGGCATGACGGGCCGGAGCCCGCCGGCGTGCGGCCGGCAGGCGGTGGCTGTCATCGCTGGAACGCCCGGATATCGGCGCTACGGGGCGTCGGGTCTCGCTCTGGGACGCCGGTGGTCGCTCGATTCCATCTGATCCCCCTTCACTGAGGTGCGCGGCCGCCAGCGGCCGTCCGGACAAGCCGGCACCAGCCGATAGTCGCGACCGCCTTCCCCTGGATTGGGCTCCAGATCAGGCACAATGGCGCCGAAGCGCCATTCACCCCGCAGGCTGAACGCCTTGCGATAGGGTTCGTCGGCCGCAGGCCACAGGTCTTTCTGACATTGTTCATGTTGCAGCGCAATCTGTAATTCGTCTTCTCTTTTTACCCCAATAAAGATTGTAATTTATATTATTTATTCATAATCATTGGCTCTGAATACGGCATTTTATGCATTCTATATTTAGATACAGGACTTCTATCTCTACCTTAGGACCGTCTGACAGATTTAGCAATCTTGCATGACAAATCCACCGCCGCGAAAGCCATAAATCCTGGTTTCAGCGCGAAAATGCCGACAGATCTCCGCCGAAATCTGCCGCATCTGCCGCCTCAGGCCGCCGCCTTACGCCGCTCCAGCCGCCGGATCGCGTCGGCGAGCGGCCGGGCGGCGTCGTCATAGCCGTCCCAGGCGGAGCCTTTCGCCAGCAGGCCGGGCGCGGTGCGCAGGGTGTAGCGCTTGGGGTCGAGCCCCTTGCGCACCTGGTCCCAGATCAGCGGCATCGACACCGTGGCGCCCGGCCGGGCCCGCGGCGACAGCGGCGCCACCGCGGTCGACATCCGGTCGTTGCGCAGATAGTCCAGGAAGATCCGGCCCTGGCGCTTGGCCTTGGCCATGTTGACGAGATAGCGGTCCGGCGCGTCGGCGGCCATGCGCACGCAGACCTCCTTGGCGAAGCCCTTGGCCTCGGCCCAGTCCGACCCGCCGGCGCGGGCCGCGGCCAGCGGCGTCACCACATGCAGCCCCTTGCCGCCGGTGGTCTTGCAGAACGGGACCAGGCCCACCGCCTCCAGCCGGTCCTTCAGCTCGCGCGCCGCCTCGATCACCGCATCGAAGCCGAGGCCGGGGCCGGGGTCGAGGTCGAACACCAGCCGCCCCGGGCGGTCGGGCACCCCGGGCCAGCAGTTCCAGGGGTGCAGCTCCAGCCCGCCCGACTGGGCCACCGCCGCCAGCCCTTCGATCCGGTCGATCTGGATATAGGGCTTGCGGTCGCCCGCCACCTTGGCCAGCGAGATCAGGCTGGAGGTGCCGGGCATGGCATGGCGCTGGAAGAAGATCTGGCCGCCGATCCCGTCCGGCGCGCGCAGGACCGAACAGGGGCGGCCCTTGATGTGCGGCAGCATCCACGGGCCGACCGCCTCCAGATACAGCGCCAGGTCGTGCTTGGTCACCGGCTCGCCGTCGCCGGCATCGGGCCACAGCGCCTTGTCGGCCTTGGACAGGGCCACGCCCATCACCGTCGCCCTGGTCGTCGCCTTGCCCGCCGCACCGCTGCGCCGCGCCGGCTTGGCCGCCGTCTTCGCCTTGGCCGGCGCAGGCTCCACCAGCTCGGTCCCGGCAGCCGGAGCCTCGGCCTCGACCTCCTCGGCCGGCTTGTCCTCGCGCAGCCCCTTGAACGAGGCCTGGCGGACCATGCCGGAGCCGGTCCAGCCGGCGAACTCGATCTCGGCCACCAGCTCAGGCCGAGCCCAGTGGACGCCGCGCTGATTGCGCGGCGCGCCGGGGCCGGTGAAGGGCGATTTATCCGCCTCGACCGCTTTCAGCCGCGGCAGCAGCCGCTCCACCTTGGCGGCGCCGTAGCCGGTGCCGACCCGGCCGATATGGACCAGGTGGTCGCCGCGATGGACGCCGACCAGCAGCGAGCGGAACCGGTTGCCGGTGGTCGACCAGCCGCCGATCACGACCTCTTCGCCGCCGCGGCACTTGGCCTTGGTCCAGCGATCGCTGCGGCCGGATTGATAGGCGGCGTCGAGCCGCTTCGAGATGATGCCTTCGAGCTTCAGGCTGCAGGCGGAGCGCAGCACCGCGTCGCCCGCCTCCTCGAAATGGTCGACATAGCGGATGGTCGAGGTGGCGTCGCAGCCCTGCGCCTCCAGCAGCTCGCGCAGCCGCGTCTTGCGCTGCGACAGCGGCTCCGGCCGCCAGTCTCGGTCGCCCTCCGCCAGCAGGTCGAAGGCGAAGTAGATCAGATCGCGGCTGTTCCCTTCCGACAGCGCCACCTGCAGCGCCGCGAAATCGGGATGGCCGCGCTCGTCCAGCGCCACCGCCTCGCCGTCGACGATGCCGTCGGGCCAGCCCTTGGCCGCATCGGCCATGGCCTGGAAGCGATGGGTCCAGTCGAGGCCCTTGCGGGTCTTCAGCGTCGCCTTGCCGCCTGCGATCCGCAGCTGCAGGCGATAGCCGTCGAACTTGATCTCATGGCCCCAACCGGCGCCGCCGGGCGGCCGGTCGACCGAGATGCAGAGCTCCGGCGGGATGAAGTCCGGCATCGCCGCGGCGGCCTTCGCCTTCCGGCGGCGCGGCGCGAGCGTCTTGGCCGCCGCCGCCTCCGGCTTGGCGGCGGAGTCCCAGACCGCATCCGCCCGCACCGTCTTCCTGCCGCCCAGCATGAAGGGCTTCGGGCCGCGGCCCCGCCCGGCCGCGATCTCGGCCATGGCGCGGCCGGAGGCGACGGACCGGTCCTCGGCCAGGACCGCATCGCCGTCGGACTCGACCGCATGCTCGTCGCGATGCTTGATCAGCAGCCAGTTGCTGCGCTTGCCGCCGGTGCGGTCCCGCTTCAGCCGCACCAGCACCCAGCTGCCATGCAGCCGGTCGCCCTCCAGCGTGAACTTCAGCTCGCCTTTCGCCAGCTGCTGCTGCGGCGACGCCCGGCCCTCCGGTTGCCAGAAGCCGCGGTCCCACAGCTGGACCGAACCGCCGCCATATTGCCCCTTGGGAATCGTGCCCTCGAAATCGCCATAGGCCAGCGGATGGTCCTCGACCTCCACCGCCAGGCGCTTGTCATGCGGATCGAGCGACGGCCCCTTGGTCACCGCCCAGGATTTGAACACGCCGTCGAGCTCCAGCCGCAGGTCGTAATGCAGCCGCGTCGCCGCGTGCTTCTGGATGACGAAGCGCAGCTTGTCCGAAGCGGCGACGCCGGTGGCGTCGCTGGGTTCGGAGGTCTTCTCGAAGTCGCGTTTGCGCCAATAGGTCGACAGGCTGTTCTTGGCCATCGCCTTCGCCTCAAAGGATCTGCTGCTTCGGGAACGATGCGCGCAACACAGCGGTTCCGGAAGGGCCGGTTATCGCGGCGTCCAGACCCCCTCCTGCACACCCGGCGCGGCGAACAGCCTGTCCACGGCGGACGGCAGGCCGTTGTCGCCCAGATATCCGCGCCACCGCAGGTCGTAGCGCAGGGTCCGTTGCCCGGCCGCCGGCTGGACCGTGATCGAGCTGGTCACGATGCGGAACCCCGCCTGCGCCAGCACCGTCTCGATGTCGCAGGCCCCCAGCCGGTCCTGCTCCACGGTCAGGCTCAGCCGCGCCTTGCGCTCGTGCTTCACCCGATCCTCCAGCCATTTCAGCCCCGACAGCACGGCCAGTCCCGCGGCAAAGGCGATGCCGCCCAGGACCAGCTCCCCGGCACCGAAGCACAGCCCCATCACCGTGACGAACCACAGCGTCGCCGCGGTGGTCACCCCCATCACCAGGTCGCCGCGCTGCAGGATCGCGCCGCCGCCGATGAAGCCGATGCCGGACAGGATGCCGAGCGGCAGGCGCATCACATCCATCCGGATGAAGGAGTCGTCGGCCTTGCCGGTGGTGGGGAGAAGCAGGTTGGCCAGCACCATGGAGAAGGCGGCGGCAAGGCAGACCAGCAGATGGGTGCGCAGCCCAGCCGGGCGGCCGTGGCTGCTGCGGTTCCAGCCGATGATCGCGCCGGCGAGGGTGGCGAGCGCAAGCCGCAGCAGAAGGTCGGTCCAGGTCGGATACAGCGGCATTGGTGAAGCCCTCCGGAAAGCGAGCGATTCAGGAACCTGACGCGACGCCCGGCCGTTCCTTCCGGGACCCGATCCGCCGACGAGGACGAGATGGCGCCGCGCGCAACCTGGAAAGGCACGCTGAAGCTGGGCTTCCTGTCCTGCCCGGTGGGGCTGTACACCGCCGTCGGCGAGGGCGACGAGATCCACTTCAACATGGTCAACCGGCGCAGCGGCCACCGGCTGCGGCGCCTGTTTGTCGATTCCGGGACCGGTAAGCCGGTGGAGCGCGACCAGCAGGTGAAGGGCTACGAGGTCGACACCGACCGCTATGTCGTGCTGACCGAGGAGGAGATCGAGGCGGCGATCCCGGACAGCACCAAGACCATCGAGATCGAGGCCTTCGTGCCGCACGACCAGGTCGACCGTGTCGCCATCGACCGGCCCTACTACCTGGCGCCGACCGATGCGGTGGGGGCCGAGGCCTTCGCCGTGATCCGGGCGGCTTGCGAGAAGGCCGGGACGGTCGGCATCGGCCGCACCGTGCTGTTCCGGCGCGACCGGGTGGTGATGCTGTGCCCGGAGGGGCCGGGCTTCCTGGCCAATCTGCTGCACTTCGAATACGAGATGCGCGACGAGGCCCAAGCCTTCGACGACATCCCGAACGCCAAGATCGCCGGCGAGATGCTGGACCTGGCCAAGCACATCATCGGCCAGAAGAAGGGCAAGTTCGAGCCCGACACGTTCGAGGACCGTTACGAGACGGCGCTGATGGAGCTGATCCGGGCCAAGCAGCGCGGCGAGACGATCAAGGCTCCGGCGGCACCGAAGCGCGGCCAGGTGATCGACCTGATGGCGGCCCTGCGCGAGAGCGCGGGGGTCGCCGCGAAGTCCGGCCGCAAGGCTGCGGCGAAATCCAAGACCGCGGCGAAGTCCAAGACCGCCGCCAAGACGAAGCGCAAGGCCAGCACTGCCAGCACCACGCGCCGGAAGGCGAGCTGATTGTCGGAAAGAACCAATGCGTTGCCTCTCCCGCCAGGCGGGAGAGGTAATACGTTGATTCAGCACCAGAAATGCAATCGCGGTAGTATTACCGGCCGCCTCCGTTCATGCTGTGTTCCATGGACATAGCGCAGATCGAAGAGATCAAGCCGACCGATCCCGACATGCATTGGACGGGATGGGCGTTGGACGCGCTGCGCGAGCTGGTCCAGTCCGACCTGCGCACCAAGCGGATGATCGAGCGGCAGCATGACAGGACGCCCGCGGGGCCGGACACACCGGATTTCGGGCTGACGCAGTCGCGGCTGTCCCGGTCGGTGCGGCTGTCGCTGGCGATGACCGAGCGGATCCGGACCGACTATCTGGTGCGCAAGACGGAGCGCAAGGCATCGGGCGAGCAGGAGCGCCGGCGGCAGCGCCGGGAGCAGGCCGTCGAGGCGGTGGTCCAGGCGGTGACGCGGCCCGACGAGGCCGACGACGTCGAGCATGTGCGGAAGCTGGTGCGGGAGACGCTGGTCGAGGACGAGATCCTGGACGTGCAGATCGACACGCTGTCTCCGGAGGCGTTCCTGCAGGCGGTGTGCCGCAAGATCGGCCGCCCGCCGCCCCCGATCCGCCAGCCGCATGATTCGGACGACGTCGCAGAGGCGGAGGCCGCCGAAGGCCTCGCCGATCGCGAGCCCGCGGAGGATTGGCCCCTGGCGCCGGACGAGTCCGCCGTCGGCTGGCCCCTGCCGAAGCCATCGAAACCGGACAGCAGCTGAGCGCTGCGTCACCCGCCGTGTTTGCCGATCACCAGCCCGCCCAGCCTTCCATTCTCCCCCTCCCCTTGCGGGAGGGGGTTGGGGGAGGGGTCTGCGCGCGTCTGCGCGCAAATGGCTGGAAGGAAGGCGGGGCCAAACGCGGACCCGCCGGTCCGGGCTGCGGCCCCCGCAGGGAAATTGGGGAAAATCTATTCCGGAAGGGCGGAGGTCACTTTGAAACGATCCCGCCCCTCACCGCTTCCGCTTGTCGGACTCCAGGCTCTTGCGCAGGGCGGCCATCAGGTCGATGACCTTGCCGGTCTCGCCCTCGGCTTTCGGCTTCGGCGCCTCGACGGTCTTGCCCTTCTTCTTGCGGGCGATGATCTTCCGCAACGAGGCCTGGACCCGGTCGCCGAGCAGGTCCTCGCTCCAGTCGACCGTCCGCTCCTTGATCACCGACAGGGCCAGCGTCATCGCGTCCTTCGGCGGCGTGGCCGGCTTGATGCCGCCGAAGACGTCCTTCTCGTCCCGAACCTCGTCGGCCTGGCGCAGGGTCCAGACGATCATGCCCTTGCCGCGCGGCTCGATCATGACCGGCCGCTCGCGGCGGTACAGCACCAGCTTCGACAGCCCGACCGTCTTGGTCGCGGCCATCGCCTCGCGGATGACGCTGAACGCCTCCTCGCCGACCGGCTCGCTCGGCGACAGGTAATGCGGCCGGTCGCGCCACACCAAGCCGACCTCGGCGCGCGGAACGAAGCGTTCGATATCGAGCGTCCGGGTGGTCTCGAGGGCGACGGCGGAGAACTCGTCATCGGTCAGGACGACATAGTCGTCCTCGCCGACCGGATAGCCGCGCACCTGGTCGTCATCGGCCACCGGCTTGCCGGAGACGCTGTCGACATACTGGCTGACGACGCGGTTGCCGGTCGCCTCGTTCAGCGTGTGGAAGCGCACCCGCTCCGCCTGGGTGACCGCCGGCGTCATCTCCACCGGGCAGGTCACAAGGCTGAGCTTGAGATAGCCGGACCAGAAGCTGCGGGCTGCCATCGACCGTCTCCGCGACGATTTCCCCTGCCGGAGAAAGCGCCGAGGCCGGCCGGCGGTTCCCCGCCGGCCCGGCTTGGCCTTACTTGGCCGCCGCCTTGCGGCCCCGCTTCGCCGGTGCCGGCGGCGGCGCCGGCGGCTCGACCGCGCGGCGGGTGCCGAGGCCGATGCTCTTCGCCAGCGTGCTGCGCTGCTTGGCGTAGTTCGGCGCGACCATCGGATAATCGGCCGCCAGTCCCCAGCGCTCGCGATACTCGTCCGGGCTCATGTTGTAGGCCGCCTGAAGATGCCGCTTCAGCATCTTCAGCTTCTTGCCGTCCTCGAGACAGACGATGTAGTCCGGCGTCACCGATTTGCGGATCGGCACCGCCGGCTCCGGCCGGCTCTGCACTGGTGTCGACGGCTTGCCCAGTCCGGTCAGCGCGCCATAGACCTGCTCGATCAGCGCCGGCAGGTCGTTCGGGGCGACACTGTTGTGCGAGACATGAGCAGCCACGATCTGAACGGTGTGCTTCCGCAACTCATCTGTCGGCTTCAAATCATCGGCGACGTCCGCACCCATCTAATCTCTCCTGTGAATGGATTCGAAATAGATATCTCATTCCAGAGATAGGTCCAGACTTATTTGTACAAGTCGAGACGATTAACGCTCGAACAGTTTCGTTGAGCGCGCAGGTTTCGGCCCGGGAAATGCAAGATCGGCGCGGCTCGCCAGCCCTATCAAGGGGGCGGAAACCGAGGAATGCGGCGCTGGGCGGCGGTTTGCCGCGCCCGGCACCGCCTCGGTTTCACAGCACGAAATCGGCGGCGACTGAGCCGATGGCGCCGGTCAGCCGGATGTGGACGTCAGAGACGCTATCGCCATTGAGATCGCCGGCGATGGTGGGGACGGCGCCGTCGGTAGCCGGCGACTTGTGACCTCGGGAACGGCATCGCTGCGACGCCATGGCCCGGACGGCCGGGCTGGCCGCGGCCGCAAACCCGGTTAAGATCGTCCCGGCCCGCTCGACACGACAGGATCCGATCCATGGTGCAGCACGGTCGAACCCCAGGCATCCGGCGCAGCGCCGCCCTCGCCGCCGCGCTGCTGCTCGGCCTGCTGTCAGCGGCCCGGGCGGAGCCGGCCTTCACCGATCCCTGGCCCGCGGTCGGCGACGCCGCCGGGCGGATCGTGGCGGTGCCGAGCCACAGCCCCTTCGTGCCGTCCGAGATCGGGCCCGACGCCCCGGCCACCCCGGCGCGCGTCACCTGGTACCCGCCCGCCGGCGCCGACGCGACGCGGAAGGCGCCGGCCGTGGTGCTGCTGCACGGAGCCGCCGGCGTGGACGAGAACCGCGAGCCGACCTACGCCCGGCAGCTGGCGGCGATGGGCATCGGCGCCGCTGTGGTCGACGTGTTCGGTGCGCGCCGCGACATCGCCACCAGCTTCACCGACCGGGTGATCCGGATCACCGAGACCATGGCCCTGGCCGATGCCTACGCCACCTTGGCCTGGCTGAAGGCGCGGCCGGAGATCGACGGCAGCCGGGTGGCCGTCTGGGGCTTCTCCTACGGCGCCATGGCCAGCATCGTCGCCACCAACGCCGCGATCGCCGACCGCTTCGCGGCGCTGTACCGGCTGGGCGACACCCGCTTCGCCGCCCATGTCGCCTTCTACGGCCCCTGCATCATCGGCTTCGAGGAGCCGCGCACCACCGGCGCGCCGGTGCTGATGGCCTGGGGCGACCGCGACGCGATCATGGACCCGGCCGACTGCCGGGCCACGGCGGCCACGCTGCGCCAGGGCGGGTCGCGGGTGCAGACCATCGTCTATCCCGGCGCCGTGCATCAGTGGGACGGCAGCCGCCCGGGGCCGCGGCCGATCGGCCGGCTGCTGAACGATTGCGACTTCCAGGTCGAGCGCGACCTGACGGTGCGCGACGGCAATCCCGGCCTCGCCATGGGCGGTTCCTTCAGCCGCAAGCTGATCCTGGCCAATTGCGTCGGCAGCGAGGGCTATCTGATCGGCCGCGACGACGCCGTGCGGGCCCGGTCGGACCGCGATGTGGCCGCCTTCCTGTCGGCCGCCTTCGGCCTCGCCGAACCCAGCTGATGCCCGCACTGCACCGGCTGATCGCAGCATTGGCCCCGCTGATGCCGGCGCTGCGCGCCTTGGCGCCGCAGCCGGTGACGGCGGCGGAGCGGCTGGCCGCCTTCCCGACACGCGGCCTGCCGCTGTCACGCCCGGTCGACATCCGCTGGAACGGCCACCAGATCCCCTTCGTCGAGGCCGAGACCGACGGCGACCTGGCGGTGGCGCTGGGCCTGGTCCACGCCCATCTGCGCGGCGGCCAGATCGCGCTGATGAAGCGGGTGGCCCAGGGCCGGCTGTCGGAGATCGCCGGCCCGGTGGCGCGCGACATCGACCACGCGCTGCGCATCCTCGACTACGGCCATGCCGCCGACACGGTGATCGACCGCATGCCGGACGACAGCCGCGCCTTCGCCGAGGCCTTCGTCACCGGGGTCAACGCCTATCACGCGCTGGAGCGGGCGCCGCCGCCGGAATTCGCCCTGCTGGGGCTGCGGCACGAGCCCTACACGCTGCGCGACCTGTGGACGATCGGCCGGCTGGCCGGCAGCGACATCAACTGGGTGGCCTATTTCGGCCTGCTGCGCGAGCGCGGCACGCCCGGCTTCGCCGAGGCCTGGGCCCGCACCCTGAAGGCCGGCGCCAACGCCGTCACCAGCTTTACCCTCGACAGCCGGCAGGTGGCACTGGCCACCCTGCTGACCGCGACCGGCCGCACGGGCAGCAACAGCGTCGCCGTGGCCGCCGCCCACAGCGCCAGCGGCGGGGCGATGATCGCCAGCGATCCGCATCTGGCGCTGTCGCTGCCGAACCTCTGGCTCGTCGCCGGCATGCGCTCGCCCGGCTACCACATGGCCGGGCTGATGGTGCCGGGCCTGCCCTTCGTCGCGGTCGGCCGCAGCCTGCATCTGGCCTGGGGCGGCACCAACATGCGGGCGGCGTCGAGCGACCTGTACGACGTCGGCGCGCTGCCGGCCGCGGAGATCGAGACCGCGCGAGACGGTGATCCGCACCCGCTTCTGGCGGCGGGCGCGGCGCAAGATCCGACGCAGCCGCTTCGGCCCGATCGTCAGCGACGCCAAGGTGGCGCGCAGCCGGCCCGGCGACACCATCGCCCTGCGCTGGATCGGGCATGAGGCGACCGACGAGGTCACCGCCCTGCTGCGCGCCAGCCGCGCCACCACGCCGGAGGGGTTCCGCGCCGCCTTCGCCGGCTTCGGCGTCTCGGCCCAGAACATGCTGGTGGCCGGGGCGGACGGGCGGATCGGCCAGATCATGGCCGCGACCCTGCCGGTTCGCACCCGTTTCCCGCCGGCGGACCCGGTGCTGGACGCCGGCGACCCGGACACCCATTGGCACGGGCTGGTCGACGCCCCGGACCTGCCCTGGATTGCCGACCCGCCGGACGGGGTGCTGGCCACCGCCAACAACCGGCCGACCGACACCGCCCTGCCGGTCGGCTTCTTCTTCTCCGCCGATGAGCGGGTGCGGCGCCTCTACGCCCTGCTGCACGCCAAGGACCGGCTGGCGCCGGAGGATCTCGCGGCGCTGCAGGCCGACACGGTGTCGCCGGACTCAGGCGCCCTGGCCCGGCATCTGGTTGAGGCGATCCGCACGGCCGGGATCGGCGGCGACCAGTCCGGCTTCCTCGACCGGCTGGCCGGATGGGAGGGCGACTATGCCGCCGGGTCGTCCGGCGCCCCGGCCTTCGAGGCGCTGCTGCACCACCTGGTGCCGCGGGTCTATGGCGCCGAGACGGCCGAGGCCATGCCGCGGCTGATGGCGCAATGGAACGCCATCACCGCCTTCTTGGCCGACGACCTGGCCGCCCTGGCGCCGGACCGCCGCCGGCAGGTGCTGGCCGAGGCGGTCGGGCTGGCCGCGATCGATGCTGTCCCGATCCCGGTCTGGGGCGACATGCACCGGATGCGGGTGGCGCATATCCTGGCCGCCCTGCCGGTGCTCGGCCGCTTCTTCGTGTTCGGCGACTACCCGACCGGCGGGTCGCGCGAGACGCCGATGAAGACCGCGCATGGGCTGGTGCGCGGTCGGCACAACGCCACCTATGGCTCGATGGCCCGGCATGTCGCCGACATGTCCGACCCCGATGCCAGCTGGATCACGCTGTTCGGCGGCCAGGATGGCTGGCTGGGCAGCGAGGGCCTGACCGACCAGATCCCGCTGTGGCGCGAGCGCCGATCGATCCGCCTGCCGCTGCGGCCGGAGACGGTGGCGCGGGAGTTCCCGACCCTCATCCGCCTGTCCCGGACATGATCGACGCCACCCCGGCCTTCCGGCTGGCGGCGGCGCTGCGGCGCCGGCGGCTGCAGCGGCTGGATCCGGTGGAGAGCCAGCGCCGCGCTCTGCTGCAGCTCCTGCGTCGGGCGGCCGGCACCCGCTTCGGCCGCGACCACGGCTTCGACCGCATTGGCGATGTCGTGGCCTTCCAGGCGGCGGTGCCATTGCGCCGCTATGAGGAGATGTGGCGCGACTACTGGCAGCCGGCTTTCCCGGTGCTGCAGGATGTGTCCTGGCCCGGCCGCATCCCGTACTTCGCCCTGTCCTCCGGCACCACCAGCGGCACCAGCAAATACGTGCCGGTCAGCGACGCGATGCGCCGGTCCAACACCCGCGCCGCCTTCGACCTGGCCGCCTGGCACCTCGGCGCCCGGCCCGGCAGCCGGATGTTCGGCGGCCGCAGCCTGATGCTGGGCGGCAGCACCACGCTGACCGAGCACGCCCCCGGCATCTTCAGCGGCGACCTCAGCGGCATCGCCGCCCGCACCCTGCCGCCCTGGGCCCGGCCCTTCGTCTTCCCGGGGCCGGAGCTGGCCCTGCTGACCGACTGGGAGGAGAAGCTGGACCGCATCGCCCGCGGGTCGCTGGAGCTGCCGATCCGCAGCGTCTCCGGCACCACCAGCTGGCTCCTGCCCCTGCTGGAGCGGGTGCGCGCGCTGCGCCGCGCCCGCGGCGACGCGCCCGACCCGCCCTATCCGTCGCTCGACCTGCTGGTGCCCGGCGGCGTCGCCCTGGCGCCTTACCGGCCGCGGCTGGAGCGGCTGATCGCCGGCACCGACGCCGAGATCCGCGAGGCCTATGCCGCCAGCGAGGGCTTCATCGCGCTGCAGGATGGCGGGGTGGGAGAGGGGCTGCGCCTGAGCCTCGACCACGGGCTGTTCCTCGAGCTCGTGCCGGTCGAGGAGCTCGGCTCCGCCGCCCCCACCCGGCACTGGATCGCCGATGCCGAGCCGGGCGTGAACTACGCGGTCGTGGTGACCAGCTGCGCCGGCCTGTGGGCCTATGTCCTCGGCGACACGGTGCGCCTGGTCGGGCGCGACCCGACCCGGGTGCTGATCACCGGCCGCACCAGCTACGGCCTGTCGGCCTTCGGCGAGCACCTGATTGCCGAGGAGGTGGAGCGCGCCGTGGCCGATGCCGCCGCCGCGATCGGCGCCGACATCGCCGATTTCGCGGTGATGGCGGTGTTCCCGGACGAGGCCAGCCCGGTCGGCCGCCACCGCTGGTTCGTCGAATTCGCCGAGAGGCCCGGCGAGGCCGCGGCCGCGCGCTTCGCCGCCACGCTCGACACGAGGCTGTCGGCCCTGAACGACGACTACGCCGCCCACCGTGCCGGCGGCACCGGCATGGGGCCGCCGGAGGTGGTGGCCGTGCCGCCCGGCTGCTTCGCCGCCTGGATGAAATCCCGCGGCCGGCTGGGCGGTCAGAACAAGGTGCCGCGGCTGATCGCCGATCCCGGATTGGCGGCCGAGCTGGCGGCGTTCATGGCAAGGTCATAAGGCCAGTCTTGATGTGGCTCGATGTCAAAACCAGCTATAGTAGGCAAAATACCTACTTTCGAGGGTGACGAAATGGACAAGGCCGTTTCAGCCGCAGAGGCCAATCGGAACTTCTCACGGCTCTTGCGCGATGTCCGCGAGGGCCGGAGCTATGTCGTCACGGCCCATGGCAAGCCGGTGGCCCGGATCGTCCCGGCGGCTGGTCCCTCGGCCGTAGCGGCGGGAGCCCGGGCCGCCCTTCTGGCGCGCCTCGCGACACAGACGCCGGTGGATGTCGGCCGCTGGTCGCGCGACGAACTCTACGAGCGCGATCGGTGAAGATCGCGCTCGACACCAACATCCTGGCCTATGCCGAAGGCGTGAACGGAGCCGACCGGGCGGCCGCGGCGAGGGGTCTTGTCCAGAGACTGCCACCCGATGCGGTGGTCCTGCCGGTCCAGGTCCTGTGCGAGCTGTTCAATGTCCTGGTCCGCAAGGCCAAGAGGACGCCGGATGCCGCCCGTACAGCCATTCTCAGCTGGCATGACACCTTCGCCGTCATCGACACGTCGATGGTGATCATGGCGGCCGCCGCCGATCTGGCCCATGACCATCAGCTGAGCATCTGGGATGCCGTGATGCTCGCCGCGGCGGCCGATGGCGGCTGTCGGTTGCTGCTGTCGGAAGACCTCCAGGACGGTTTCACCTGGCGCGGCGTCACCGTCGCCAACCCGTTCGCTCCAACCAGGCATCCCCTGCTGGTGGCGTTCCTGGCGGATTGATGGCTCTCAGGCCGCCCGGTCCATCAGCGTCGGGTCGTCGTTGCGCACGGCGTTGACCCGCACCGAGACCGGATAGGCCTCGACCGGCAGGTCGGCGGGCGGCGCCAGCAGGGCCTGCAGCTGCGCCGGCGATGCTGCTTCCTCGCCGAGCCAGGCCGGCCATTGCTCCTGCGCCAGCATCACCGGCATGCGGTGGTGGATCGGCCGCAGCCGCTCGATCGCTTCGGCGGTGACGATGGTGAAGGTCCGCACCCATTCCTCCGAGTCCGGATCCTTCCAGCCCTCCCACAGCCCGGCGAAGACCATCAGCCGGCCGTCCAGACGGTGGACGAAATGCGGCGTTCGGTCCGGCGCCCATTCGTAGAAGCCGTCGGCCGGGACCAGGCAGCGCCGGGCCTGGAAGGCCTTGGCGAAGCTGCGCCGCTCGGCCAGGGTTTCCGATCGGGCGTTGATCAGCTTGGCGCCGCCCTTCAGCTCCTTCTCCCAGCTCGGCACCAAGCCCCAGCGCAGCAGGTCGATCGCCCGCCGCCCGGTCTTGGGGTTGAATCGGACCACCGCGAGATCCTGGGTCGGCGCCGCGTTGTAGCGTGCCGGGATGTTCGGGATCGGGCCTTCGGCGCCGACGATCGCGGCCAGCTCCTCCGGCGGCAGCTTATGGACGAACCGTCCGCACATCAGGCCGGCACCGGCAGCACATAAGGCCCGAGCAGCAGGCCGAACAGCAGCATCAGCACCACCAGCGTCACCAGGGTCAGGCCGAAATGGGCGCCGCGCTGGTCCTGCGGCACGCGCAGCACCAGGCCGGTGCCGCGATAGAGGATGGTCAGGGCATAGCCGATCGCCAGCAGCACCAGCAGCACCGCGGCCGGGCCAGACAGAAGCAGCTGTACGCCGGGGCCCAGCATCTCCGCGACATAGACCGGCGTCATCGCCAGCGCCACCAGGACGAAGGCGGCATCGAAATTGGCGACGGCGCCGAACATGCCGGCATAGAAGCGGATCACGGCGGCCATGACGAACAGCCCCGCCAGGTTGACCGCCACCCGTACCGCCAGGAACAGCACCAGCAGGCCGATCGGCGTCTCCACGTCGGAGACCGAGAGCAGCAGCGCCAGCAGCAAGAAGGCGCCGATCGAGGTCAGGATCAGCACCGGCAGGGCATGCTCGCGCACCACGATGCGCCAGCCCGGCGCCGGCACCCCATGGGCGGCCAGCGTGGCATCGGGTTCGAACAGCATGCCGCGCACGCGGCCCATTACAGCGGCGAGATCCAAAGCCGTCTCCAGCACATCGTCGCGGCCCGCAGGACCGCCCCCCTATGCGAGGGGATATGGCCCTGCCCCCGGAGCGCATGCAACCCCGCGCCTTGCAAGGCCGGGCCGCGCATGCCATGCCTGCCACGATGAAGCGGCAGATGCGACGGAGCAAGCCCGCGGCCCCCGGGTCGCGGCGTGAGATCGAACTGGTGGTCGACCGCCTGGGCGGCGGTGGCGACGGCATCGGCACGGTCGACGACCTGCGCGTCTACGTGCCCTTCGCCGCCCCCGGCGACCGGGTGCGCGCCCGGCTGGGCCGGCCGGACGGCCAGGCCTATCGCGGCGAGTTCATCGAGCTGGTGCAGCCCGGCCCGAATCACCGCGAGCCGCCCTGCCCGCATTTCGGCCCCTGCGGCGGCTGCCAGGTGCAGCATCTGGCGCCGCCGGTCTACATCGAGTGGAAGCACGGCCTGCTGGCCGGCGCCTTGGCCCGCGCCGGGCTGGAGACCGAGGTGGCGGCGCTGGTCGAGACGCCGCCGCGCAGCCGCCGCCGGGCCAGCCTGGCCGCCCGGCGTGGCCGGTCCGGCGTGTTTCTGGGCTTCAACGAGGCGGGGTCGAGCCGGATCGTCGACCTGACCGACTGCGTGGTGCTGCGGCCGGAGGTCACGGCCCTGCTGCCGCCGCTGCGCGCGGTGCTGGCCGCGATCCTGCCGGAGAATGGCGGCGCCGACCTCGCCGTCACAACACTGGATGACGGCATCGACCTGGTGGTCGTGGCCGAGGCGGGGCTGGACCTGAAGCGAAGGGAGATGCTGGCCGAGTTCGCCGCGACGCAGGACCTGGCGCGGCTGTCCTGGCGCGGCCCCGACGGCTTCACCGATCCCGTGGCGCATCGCCGGGCCGGGGTGGTGCATTTCGACGAAGTGCCGGTGACGATCCCGCCCGGCGGCTTCCTGCAGGCCAGCGCCGAGGGCGAGGCGGCGCTGACCCGGCTGGTGCACGACGGCGTCGGCCCGGCAAAGCGCATCGCCGACCTGTTCTGCGGTGCCGGCACCTTCGCCCTGCCGCTGGCCCGCGGCGCTCAGGTGACCGCGATCGACGGTGAAGGCCCGGCGGTCGAGGCGCTGGCAACCGCCGCCCGGCGCGGCGGAAGGGGCGAGCGGATCACGGCGCAGCGGCGCGACCTGTTCCGCCAGCCGCTGACGGCGGCGGAATTGCGCGGCTTCGACGCCGTGGTGTTCGACCCGCCGCGGGCCGGCGCCCGCGACCAGGCCCAGGCCCTGGCAGCCTCGACCGTGCCGGTGGTGGTCGCCGTATCCTGCAACCCGTCCAGCCTGGCGCGCGACGCCCGGACCCTGGTCGATGGCGGCTACCGGCTGGAGCGGGCGACGCCGGTCGACCAGTTCCTATGGTCGCCGCATCTGGAAGCGGTGGCGGTGTTCCGACGATAGCGGTCGTGCTGGGTTCGCGTCCGCGAACCCAGCCGGCGCTGATCAGCCGATCAGGCTGCGCAGCGGCACAAGAGGACGCGGGCCGACATGGCCGATCACCTCGGCGGCGGCGATGCTGCCGATCCGACCGCTCTCGGCCAAGCCGAGCCCGCGGGTGAAGCCGTAGAGGAAGCCGGAGGCGTAGAGGTCGCCGGCGCCGGTGGTGTCGACCAGTTGGACCAGCGGCGCGGCCTCGACCAGGACGGTCTCGCTTTCGGTCACGATCACCGAGCCCTTCTCGCTGCGGGTGATCGCCGCGACCTCGCAGCGGCCGCGCACCGCGGCGACGGCGGCGTCGAAATCGTCGACCTGGTACAGCGCCTTGATCTCCGCCTCATTGGCGAACAACACGTCGACATGGCCTTCGATCAGCGACAGGAAGCTGTCGCGGTGCCGCTCGACGCAGAAGCTGTCCGACAGGGTCAGCGACACCTTGCGGCCGGCGGCATGCGCCACCCGGGCGGCCTTGATGAAGGCTTCCTTCGCCGTCGGCCGGTCCCACAGATAGCCTTCGAGATAGGTCACCTGCGAGCCGGAGATCACCGCTTCGTCGACATCGTCGGGCGTCAGCTCGACGCAGGCGCCGAGATAAGTGTTCATCGTCCGCTGCGCGTCCGGCGTGACGATGATCAGGCTGCGCGCGGTCGGCGGCGTGCCCGGCACCGCGGGGTCGAGCGGCTTCGAATCGAAGTCGACGCCGACGGCGCGGATGTCGTGGCGGTAGACGCCGCCGAGCTGGTCGGCCGTCACCTTGCCGATGAAGGCGGCCTTGCCGCCCAGCGAGGCCAGCCCCGCCGCGGTGTTGCCGGCGGAGCCGCCCGAGGCCTCGAGGCCCGGCCCCATGGCGGCGTAAAGCGCCTCGGCCCGTTCCGCATCGATCAACGTCATCGCCCCCTTCACCAGGCCATGCCGGGTGATGAAGGCTTCGTCGTTCTTGGTGATGACATCGACGATGGCGTTGCCGATGCAGGTGGTGTCGTAGCGGGCGCTCATGGGTCTCGCTGAAATTGCGGCCAGGGATGCGACCCGCAAGGGGTCCCTGACCCTCTAGGCTGCGGCCGCCGCCGAGTCAACGGGTGCCGCCGGGGAACGGTCCGGTTCCATTGGATGGCGCAAGCCATAACGGTCCACGATCTGGTCGATCCACAGCCCCGGCGTGCCGTGCGGCCGCTCATGCGGGGCGAAGGGCGTGATCACGGCGTCGAGCCGGGCCATCGCCGCGGTGACCTGCTCCGCCTCGGCCGGACCCAACGCCGGCTTGGCGCCCTCCTCCGTCAGCGCGCGGATGCGGCTGCGCTCGACCAGCTTGGTCACCAGGTGATGGCCGTCGAAGCGGCGCAGGCAGACGCCATAGGCGCCGCCGAGCCAGTTCTCCTGCCAGATCTCATCGAGCGCCTTGGCGAAAGCGGCCTCGTCGATCGCGCCGGCGGCGTCGAACAGCTCGGTCCAGCCATGGGTTCGGCCTTCGGAAGCGAGCAATGCCTGGCGGAAACCGGCGGCAAAATCCTGCCGCAGCCGGTCCGCCAGAGCGGGCAGCGGCAGCGTCGATTCGGCGGCGCGGCGAGCCCAGGGCAGCACCGCGGCGCCGAACCATTCCTCCGGCTGCGGCGCCAGCGTTTCGCTGCGGATGGCGCTGCGCGCCATCAGGGATGGGTCCAGCACATAGGTCGGCTGCGGCAGGCAGCGGGCGGCGATCAGCGCGCGCAGCCGGTCCTCGGTCAGCCCGGCGGCCTGCGCCAGCGCCGGCGGCGTCAGGCAATGGCGGCGGACATAGTCGAGAATGGCGAAGGTGTCGGTCATGGTCGGGTCTCCTGTTGGTCGCCACCACTCCACATCCGCATCCCGCTCTTGACCAGCAAAGATAAATCGATCACCATCGAAGCATGAAGGAAGGACTTGATCTGGCTAGATTATCGTCCCTGATCGGCGATCCCAGCCGGGCACTGATCCTGTCGGCCCTGTTCGGCGGGGAGGCGCTGCCGGCGGGCGAGCTGGCGTTCCACGCCCGGGTCACGCCGCAGACCGCCTCGAGCCATCTGGCCAAGCTGACCGAGGCCGGGCTGGTCGCGGTCGAACGCATGGGACGGCACCGCTACTACCGGCTGTCGGGGCCGGAGATCGGCTCTCTCCTGGAGAAGATGATGGCGGTTGCCTGGGCCCCGGCGGTCGAGCGGTCGCGCGTGCCGGCACCGCTGCGCGACGGGCGCATGTGCTACGACCACCTCGCCGGCCGGCTGGGCGTGGCGGTGACCGACGCGCTGGTGGCGCAGGGCACGCTGGACCGAGGCGACGATGCCTTTGTGCTGACCGAAACCGGAACGGCCTGGCTGGCGACGCTGGGCATCGACGCGGCGGCGCTGCGCGACGGCCGCCGGTCCTTCGCCCGGCACTGCATCGACTGGAGCGAACGCCGGCCGCATCTGGCCGGCGCGCTGGGCGCCGCCATCGCCGAGCGCTTCGTCGACCGCGGCTGGATCCGGCGCGAGCGCGACAGCCGCGCCGTGGCCCTCACCGAGGACGGCCGCGCCGCGCTGGCCCGGATCTTCGGACCGAGGGTGCTGGCGGAGGCGACCGCCGCCTGAGGGCCGCCACCGTTTCCGCGAGGTGAGACCATGGCGGAGAAATTTGATGTCGGAGACCACTGATCGCCTCACCGGGGGATGTGGCTGCGGCGCGGTGCGCTACGCCGCGGTGGGCGCGCCGCGCTGGGTGGCGGCTTGCCACTGCCGCGACTGCCGCCGCCTCACCGGCGCGCCCTACTCCATCTATGCCGGCTTCGAGCGCGCGCAGGCGAGCTGGAGCGGCGAGGCCCCGCGGCACTTCCAATCCTCGCCCGGCGCCGAGCGCTGCTTCTGCGGCCGCTGCGGCACGCCGCTGGCCTATGAGGGCGAGCGCTGGCCGGACGAGGTGCATCTGCTGGTGACGACGCTCGACGATCCCAGCGCCCTGCCGCCGCGGGGGCATGTCTATGTCGGCCAGAAGCTGCCCTGGGTGCGCCTCGCCGACGGGCTGCCGCGCTACCGCACCACCGCGGGCGAGGGCGGTCCGATGACGGAGGACGAGTAGCCCTTGCGCGGCGTCCCCTGCCGCCCCAGGTGAACGGCCGCGACATCAACCGTGCCGAGTCCGATGCCGAACGCCCTCCGCCTCGCCCTGCAGCAGATCACGTCCGACCCGGCGATCCGCCGGGTGCTGTGGGTCAGCTTCGCCGCCACCATCGCCCTGGTGCTGACCCTGCCGGCCCTCGCCGGCTGGGGCCTGTCCTTCGTGCACATCGCCAACTGGACCTGGGTCGACACCACGCTCGACGTGCTGGGCGGCGTCGCCGTGCTGGCGCTCGGCATCCTGCTGTTCCCCGCCATCATCGGCCTGGTGGCCGGGCTGTTCCTCGACGATGTCGCCGAGGCGGTCGAGGCCCGCCACTACCCCGCCCTGCCGCCGCCGCGGCGGCAGCGGATCGGCGAGATCGTGTGGGGGTCCGCCCGCTTCTTCCTGGCGCTGGTCGCGTTCAACCTGGTCGCGGTCGGCATCGTGCTGGTGGTGCCGGGCGTCAACCTGCTGGTGTTCTGGCTGGTGAACGGCTACCTGCTCGGCCGCGAATATTTCGAGCTGGTGGCGGCGCGCCGCTGCGAGCCCGCGGCAGCGCGGGCGCTGTGGCGCGAACGCCAGGGCCGCTTCATCGTCGCCGGACTGGTGCTGGCCGCGATCCTGCTGATTCCGGTGGTCAACCTGGTGGTGCCGGTGCTGGGGGCCGCCTTCATGACCCATGTCTTCCACCGCGCCGTCGGCGCCGCCACCGCCCGGGCCCCGGCGGGACGGATGGCCGGATAATTCATTTGACCGAAATGCGGCATGGTGGCTCCTCTGCCGGGAATGGGGCTGGCCGCCACGGGTTGATCGGCGGATAAGCATCCAGCTACAGTCCCGACCCCATCGCCCGATGGGGGCATCCAGCCCGGAACCACAACAAGCAGGGGGACACCCGCGTGTTTCGTCGACGCAACCCCGCTGGCGGAGGATCGGATGGCGGTGCCGAGCGGCAAGGCCATCCGGCCGCCACGGACACACCCTTAGTTCGGCCCACCGCCCCGACCGCGCCTCAAGGAGAGCCCATGTCGTCCACCGCCAAGCCCGCCACCGGCTACAAGACCGAGCTGCCGCGCCGGGTCGACCTGCCCGGCACCGGGGCGATCGGCGGCGTCCGCCGCCCGGCGGAGTCGTCGGGACCGACCGGCCGCGAATCGCCGCGCAAGCTGATCGTCGGCAGCGAGATCTCGCTGGCCGGCGAGATCACCGCCTGCGACCACCTGGTGGTCGAAGGCCGGATCGAGGCCAAGATCAAGGACTGCCAGACCATCGAGATCGCCGAGCAGGGCGTGTTCAAGGGTTCGGCCGAGATCAGCGACGGCGACATCGCCGGCCGCTTCGAGGGCGACCTGTCGGTCTCCGGCCTGCTGCGCCTGCGCGCCAGCGGCGTGGTCACCGGCACCATCAAGTACGGCGAACTGCAGGTCGAGACCGGCGGCAAGCTGATCGGCACGCTGCAGCCGCTGGGCGGCGACGCCGGAGCGGCGACGGTCCCGGCAGCGGCGGCGGCCGCCCCGCAGCCTGCCCCGACCCCGCTGTTCGACGACAAGGCCGAGGCCGGCGGCGAGCGCTGAGCCCAGCCGGATCGGACAGATCAGACCGCGAGCGGCCGGGGCGACCCGGCCGTTTCGCTATCTGCGCCAATCTTGCACAGCGACTCGGGGCATCACCGGGATCTGAAGGAGGCGGAGGCTGAACCCTCGCGGCCGCCGACGCGTTGCTCGGCCGGCGCACAAGAAAAAGGGCCGCAGCGAACTGCGGCCCGAGTTTAGGGAGGAAACGCCCAAGAAGTGCGTTACGACAGCAACTCATCGCTGCATGTCGCAATGCACAATTTAGGCAGTTCGCCGGACAAATCAAGAGGAAAATGAATTCCGCTTTCGGAACATAGACTTAGAACCAATTCGTGCCTAAGATATGTGCAGATAGCATCAAGTTTGTGCTGCAGTGCACACTTCGACACCGACTCCGGCCCGGCAATCTGCGTCGACTCGCGGCCGGCGGCCCGTCGCTTCGGGCTTGCCCCCGGCCGCCGCATGAGGGAACCATGGCCATCCCGCACCAGCCGGCCCGCCATGCCTGAGCCCCTCGCCCTCATCGCCGATCTCGGCGGCACCAACGCCCGCTTCGCCCTGGCCAATGCCGGCGGCACCCGCGACACCCAGATCCTGCACGGGGCGGACTATCCGACCCTGGCCGACGCCGCCCACGCCTATCTCGACATGATCAAGCCTGCGACCCCGCCGCGCCAAGCCGCGATCGACGTGGCCAGCCCGGTCACCGGCGACCAGGTGACGCTGACCAACGCCGCCTGGTCGTTCTCGATCTCGGCCCTGAAGAAGGATCTGGGGCTGGAGCGGCTGGAGGTGATCAACGACTTCACTGCCGTTGCGCTCGCGGTTCCTTATCTCGAGGAGGACGACCGCAGCCCGATCGGCGGCGGCACGCCGGTGGCGGGCGAGCCGATCGGCGTGCTCGGCCCCGGCACCGGGCTCGGCGTCTCCGGCCTGGTACCGAGCGGCGGGCGCTGGACCGCCCTGGCCGGCGAGGGCGGGCACGTCACCATGGCGGCCGCGACCGAGCGCGAGGCGGCGGTGCTGGACCGGCTGCGCCACCGCCACCAGCACGTCTCGGCCGAGCGCGTTCTGTCCGGCATGGGGCTGGTCAATCTGTACGAGACGCTGGCGCAGCTGGACGGGATCGACCCGGTGCAGCGCGATGCCGCCGCCGTCACTGAGGGCGCCAAGACCGGCGACCCGCTCTGTGCCGAGGCGGTGGCGATGTTCGCCTCGATGCTCGGCACCGTCGCCGGCAACTTGGCGCTGACGCTGGGGTCGCGCGGCGGCATCTACATCGCCGGCGGCATCGTGCCGAAGCTCGGGCCCTTGTTCGACGACGCGCTGTTCCGCCAGCGCTTCGAGGCCAAGGGCCGGATGCGCAGCTTCGTCGTCGGCATTCCGACCTATCTCGTCACCCACCCGCTGCCGGCCTTCCTCGGATTGCGCTCGGTGCTGGGCCTGACCTGATGACGCTCGATCTCGACCGGCTGCGCGCCGACACGCCGGGCTGCGCCCGGGTGCTGCATCTCGACAATGCCGGCTCGGCCCTGCCGCCGGCCCCGGTGCTGGACGCGATGCTGGACCATCTGCGGCGGGAGGCTGAGATCGGCGGCTATGCCGCCGCGGCCGAGGCCGAGCCGCGGCTGGAGGCCGCCTATGTCTCGATCGCCCGGCTGATCGGCGCCGATCCCGCCGAGATCGCGATGATGGAGAACGCGACGCGGGCCTGGGACATGGTGTTCTACGGCCTGCCGTTCCGGCCGGGCGACCGTATCCTGACCGCCAAGGCCGAATACGCCTCCAACACCATCTCCTACCTGCAGGTGGCGCAGCGCACCGGCGCGGTGGTCGAGGTCGTGCCCGACGACGCCACCGGCCAGCTCGACATCGCGGCGCTGGAGCAGGCGGTGACGGCGACCGATCGCGGCCCGGCCCGGCTGATCGCGGTCAGCCACATCCCGACCAATGGCGGGCTGGTCAACCCGGCGGCGGCGATCGGGCGGGTCGCACGCGCGCATAGCATTCCCTATCTGCTCGACGCCTGTCAGGCGATCGGCCAGATGCCGGTCGATGTCGAGGCGATCGGCTGCGACATGCTGTCGGCCACCGCCCGCAAGTTCCTGCGCGGGCCGCGTGCGGTCGGCTTCCTCTATGTCCGGCAGTCGATGCTGGAGCGGATCGATTCACCTTTCCTCGATCTCTATGCGGCGGAGATGGTGGCGCCTGACCGCTACGTGGTCCGCCCGGACGCCCGCCGCTTCGAGAATTTCGAGCGCAACTTCGTTGGCATCCTCGGCATGGGCGCCGCGGTCGACTACGCCCTCGCCCTCGGCCTCGACGCCATCCGCGACCGCGCCCGGGCCCTGGCGGCGCGGCTGCGCGACGGGCTCTCGGCCCTGCCCGGCGTCGCCGTGCGCGACAAGGGCGCCGAGCGCTCGGCGATCGTCAGCTTCACCAAGGCCGACGAGCCGGCCGAGGCGCTTCACCAGCGGCTGCGCGCGGCCGGCATCAACACCAGTGTCACCCGCCGCCGCTCGACCATGTTCGACATGACCGACCGCGGCCTGGACGCGATGCTGCGGGCCTCGCCGCACTACTACAACAGTGAGACCGAGATCGACCGGTTCGTGGAGACGGTCGGCCGGGGCTGACGGCCGGCGCTATTCCCCGAGCAGATGCAGCACGATCTCGCGCCGGTGCGGCCGGCGGCGGTGCTCGAACAGGTAGATCCCCTGCCAGGTGCCGAGCGCCAGCCGGCCGGAGGCGACCGGGATCGACAGTTGCACCTGGGTCAGCGCCGTGCGGATATGGGCCGGCATGTCGTCCGGCCCCTCGGCATCGTGGATGTAGCCGTCGCCCTCCGGCGCGATCCGCTCGAAATAGGCCTCCAGATCCGCCCGGACATCCGGGTCGGCATTCTCCTGGATCAGCAGCGAGGCGGAAGTGTGCCGGCAGAACACGGTCAGCAGGCCGGTCCCGATCCGCTGCACCTCGACCCAGGGCCGGATCTGCGGCGTGATCTCGACCAGCCCCTTGCCACGGGTGGTCACCTGGAGGCTGTGGAGGAATTGCCGCATCACCTGCCTTCGAACAGATCCGCGATCGTCTCGTCTTCCACGCCGACATCCGGGATGGCGATCTGCCCCTCGTAGCCGCCGGGTCGACGCCGCTCGCCGGCATATGGCTTGAGTTCTACCCATGGCGTGCCGTCGCGCTCAATGACCACGCGCTCTCCGGCTCGCGCCCGTTCCGCCAAGTCCGGCAGACCGGTCTTTGCCTCGCGCATGCTGACTCGGATCATCTGGTCCTCCTTCAGACGATAGCTAAGCCCATCCACAACGCCTGTCGCTTCCCGCCCAAACCACACTGCCTTCCCCATCCCCGCCCGATCGGCGAGAATGCACCCATGGCCGAAGACGAGTTCTACCTCCAGGTGCCGGTGTTCGACGGCTTTGCCCGGCTGACCGACGCCTCGCTGTACCGGCCGCTGCCGGAGGACTGGGTGATCGGCCTGTCCGACGTCGTCTCCTCCACCGCCGCGATCCGGGACGGGCAGTATAAGAGCGTCAACATCGCCGGCGCGGCGCTGATCGCCGCCGTGTCCAACGCCCTGGCGCAGCGCGACTACCCCTTCGCCTTCGGCGGCGACGGCGCCAGCTTCGCCCTTCCGCCCGGCGACGCCGACACCGCCCGCGCCGCGCTGGCCGCCACCGCCGCCTGGGTGCGCGACGAGCTGGGCCTGACCCTGCGGGTCGGGCTGGTGCCGGTGGCGTCGATCCGCACCGCCGGCTGGGACGTCCGCGTCGCCCGCTACGCCCCGTCGCCGAACGTCGCCTACGCCATGTTCATGGGCGGCGGCCTGGCCTGGGCCGAGCGCGAGCTGAAGGCCGGCACCTTCGCGGTCGAGCCGGCGCCGGCGGGCACCCGCCCCGACCTGACCGGCCTGTCCTGTCGCTGGCAGGAGTTCCCGGCCCGGCACGGCGTGGTGGTGTCGCTGATCGCCGCCCCGACGGTGGCCGAGAGCGAGGCCGGCTTCCGCGAGCTGGTCGGCGACATCCTGCGCATGACCGGGCGCGAGAGCGAGGCCGAGCACCCGATCGCCGATCTCGCGCGCGGCCTGGTCTGGCCGCCGCCGGGGCTGGATGTCGAGGCGCGGGCCTCGCGGGGCGCCAACCAGCCGCTTCTGCTGCGCAAGCTGGCACTGGGGCTGCAGAGCCTGGCCGGCTGGACGCTGTTCCGCTTCGGCATCCCGCTCGGCGGCTTCCAGCCCGGGCGCTACATGCGCGAGATGGTCGCCAATGCGGACTACCGCAAATACGATGACGGGCTGCGCATGACGCTGGACTGCACCCCGGCCCTGGCCGACCGGCTGGAGGCGCGCCTGCTGGCCGCCGAGCAGGCCGGCATCGCCCGCTTCGGCCTGCACCGGCAGGATTCGGCGATCGTCACCTGCTTCACGCCGTCGCCGCTGCGCAGCGACCATGTCCATTTCGTCGATGGCGCCGCCGGCGGTTATGCCGCGGCCGCATCGCGGCTGAAGCTGCCGTGAAGGCCGGCAACCTGTTCGACGCTCTGCCGCGGGAGGCGGCGGAGGAGCAGTTCACCACCCTGCTGCAGGGCGCGGGCTTGGTGCTGGAGCGCATCGTCTCCGCCGGCCAGGCCAGCCCGCCCGGCTTCTGGTACGACCAAGCGCGGGCGGAATGGGTGGTGCTGCTGCGCGGCTCTGCCGGGCTAGAGATCGAGGGGGAGCCGGCGCCGCGCGTGCTGCGGCCCGGCGACTGGGTGCATCTCCCGGCCCATGCCCGCCACCGCGTCGCCTGGACCGACCAGGACCAGCCGACCGTGTGGCTGGCGCTGCATCACGACTAGCCGCGGCTAAGCCGCGATCAGCTCGAACCGGTCGACATCGACCAGGCCACGGTCGGTGATCTTGAGGTGCGGGATCACCGGCAGCGGCAGGAAGGCGAGCTGGATGAAGGGCTCCGGCAGCGGGCAGCCCATCGCCTTCACTGACCGGCGCAGCGCCCGCAGGTCATCCGCCACCCGCTCGAAGGGCCGCAGGCTCATCAGACCCGCCAGGGGCAGGGCGATCTCGCCGGCCACCTGGCCGTTGCGGACAGCGACGAAGCCGCCCTGCAGCTCGATCAGCCGGTTCACCGCCACCGCCATGTCGGCGTCGTTGTCGCCGACCACGCAGATATTGTGGCTGTCATGCCCGACCGAGGAGGCCAGTGCCCCGCCGCGGAAGCCGAAGCCCCTGACGAAGGCGCGGCCGACGTTGCGGTTCACCCCGTGCCGGGCGAAGACGCAAATTTTGAGGATGTCCTGGTCCGGGTCTGGGTGGCGGCAGCCGTCGCGCCAGGGCAGGGTCGCGGTCAGCGCGTCGGTGATGATCTTGCCCGGGATCAGCCCGATCACCGGGCCGGTCGGGCCGCCCGTCGGGGCCCGGAAATCCTCCACCGCCACCGGGTCGAGCCTGACCGAGCCGAGGCCGACCGGCGCCGGGGCGGCGCGCCCCGCGAAGATGTCCGGCCCGACCACACGCCCGGCGCTGATCACCTGCGCCACGGCGCAGGTCTCGAGGTCATCCAGCAGCACCAGATCGGCGCGGCGGCCGGGCGCGACCAAGCCGCGGTCGCGCAGGCCAAAGCCCTGGGCCGCCGACCAGGTGGCGGCGCGATAGACATGGGCCACCGGCGCGCCCTGCCGGATCGCGGCCCGGATCAGATGGTCGAGATGACCTTCCTCGGCGATGTCGAGCGGGTTGCGGTCGTCGGTGCACAGGCCGAGCAGCGGCGAGGTCTCGGCCGAGATGATCGGCGCCAGCGCGTGCATGTCCTTGCTGACCGAACCGTCGCGGATCAGGATCTGCATGCCCTTGTGCAGCTTCTCCAGCGCCTCCTCCGGCCCCGTCGTCTCGTGGCAGTTGCGGATGCCGCAGGCGAGATAGGCGTTGAGCGGCTTGCCGCGCAGCAGCGGCGAATGGCCGTCGATATGGCCGTCCTGGAACGTGGCCAGCTTCTCCAGCACCCCCTCGTCCTTGGCCAGCAGGCCGGGGAAGTTCATGAACTCGGCCAGGCCGATCACCTTGGGATGGCCGCGGTGCCGCACCAGGTCGGCGGCGTCGAGCCGGGCGCCGGCGGTCTCGAGCTCCGTCGCCGGCACGCAGGAGGAGAGCTGGACCCGCAGGTCCATCGCGGTGCCGAGGGCGCCGTCGAGGAAATAGCGCAGCCCCGCCTCGCCCAGCACGTTGCAGATCTCGTGCGGATCGCAGATCGCGGTGGTGGTGCCGCGCGGCAGCACGCAGCGGTCGAACTCCGCCGGCGTCACCAGGGTCGATTCGCAATGCACATGGGTGTCGATGAAGCCGGGCACCAGCACCTTGCCGCGGCCGTCGATCTCGACCGCGCCGGAGTAGTCGTCGCAGGTGCCGACGATGCGGTCGCCGCAGACCGCCACGTCGCCCTCCAGCAGCGCGCCGCTGATCACGTCGAGGGTGCGCGCGCCCTTGATCACCAGATCGGCGGGCGCATGACCCAGCGCCTGGTCGATTCGCCGCCTCAGATCCGCCGTGCCGCCCATGCCGTCCTCTCCTCTCGGGCGGGCAGCGTAGCAGGATCGAGGCCGATCATGCGATGTCGGGCTGCCCGACGGCTCCGGCCTCGACCTCTTGGGAGACGATCAACGCCCGCATGCCGTGGGAGCCGGTGCTGCAGGCTCATCTCGACCGGCTGCGGGCGAAGTTCGCGGCCGGGCGGTGAAGGCAGCCGCCCGAGCGGTCTCAGGCCGTCTCCACCACCTCGATCTCGGCGGTGATCTCGGCCACCTTGCCGAGCATGATCGAGGCCGAGCAGTACTTCTCCTTCGACAGCGCCACGGCGCGCTCGACCTTGGCCCGGTCGAGGCCCCGGCCGGAGACGATGTAGCGCATATGGATCCTGGTGAAGACCTTGGGGTCGGTCTCGGCGCGCTCGGCCTCGACCTCGACCCGGCAATCGGCCACCGGCTCGCGCGCCTTCTCCAGGATCATCACCACGTCGAAGGCGGTGCAGCCGCCGAGGCCGAGCAGCAGCATCTCCATCGGTCGGACGCCGAGATTGCGCCCCCCGCTCTCCGGCGCGCCGTCCATGACCACGGCATGGCCGCTGCCGGATTCGCCGACGAAGGTGCGGCCTTCGACCCAGGTGATGCGGGCTTTCATGTGATCTGCTCCAGGAACCGATTCGAGCCGGCACCGTAGCAGGGGCCCGGGCCCTCGTCAGCCGGGCGGCATCGGCGCCGCCTCGGTCGGCCGGTCGGCGATCTCCAGGATCAGCTTGCGCACCACCGCGTCGGTGAAGCGGGCATCGGCGTCGGCGGTGATGACGAAGGCGCCGGGGCCACCGATCACCTGATCGCGGAAGAAATCCTCCAGCGAGCCCCCGGCCCAGCCCGGCCGGCCGCTGCGCGACAGCACGGCGAGGCCGTTGATGGTGATGCCGGCGGCCAGCGCCTCGGCCCGCACCTCCGGCAGCGGCCGTCCGCCGCGCTGGCCGGCATCGGCCGAGACGTCGATCACCTTCCTCAGCCCCTGATGGCTGTTGCCCTCGATCAGCCGTTGCGACAGGTCGATGGCGTTGCTGATCGAGTTCCAGCCGACTGCGCGCCGCGGTGCCGCCGCGAGTGCGGCACCGAAGGCGGCGGCGCTGGCCGGCCCGTCGATCACGGTCCAGTCGACGATGACATGCTGCGACTCCGCCCCGCCCCATTCGACGAAGGCGACCGCGATCCGGCCGGTGATGCCGCCGCGGATCGCCTGCTGCACCCGCGGATCGGCCAGGGCCTTGGCATAGCCCTCGCGCTGCAGCCGCAACTCCTCGTCATCGATCGAGCCGGAGCCGTCGGTGGCGAAGACCAGCTCGACATCGACGTCGGCCTCCTGCGCCGCGGCGGGGACCGCGGACAACGCCAGGGCCAGGGCAAGACCGCGATGCAGCACCCGCGCCTCCGCTTCGATGGCAGTCCTCAGCATTCCGGCCGGGGTCTGGTCTGTCAAATGCCAGCGGGACGCACCCCCGAATCCGGGCTTTGCATCGCCGCCGCTTTGCAGTATGGTCCGCGCCGCTTCGGGTCCTCGGGCCCGAGTCCATGGTCTGCACTCGTAGCTCAGCTGGATAGAGCGCCGCCCTCCGGAGGCGGAGGTCACAGGTTCGAATCCTGTCGAGTGCGCCATCCCTCCCGGATCAATTCAGACTTGGCGGAACAACTGCCGGAATCGGTTCTCCGCGTCGTTGGTGCCGCGACCCGTGTCGCCGTCGTGTGAGCGGCGGCGGCCGTTTTCCGAGTTGTTGCGGTTGCGCTTAATTGTCCGGCCTCCGCCCGTCCTTCCCGAACAGCTTCCAGAACCGTTGCTCGGCATCGCCGTCGCTACTGCTGCGCCGCCGATCGCGCCGGTCATCGTCGTCATCGTCCCGGTCCCGGTCGCGACGCCGGTAGCGATACCGATCGTCGTCGTCCCGGTCGCGATAGCGGTAGCGATACCGGTCACGGTCATAGCCCCAGTCGCGATTGTCGTTGTCATACCAGCTGGAATAGCTGTCGCCGTAGTAGCCGCCGCCATATCCCGGCCCCGTCTGACACGACGCCATGAGCGGGGCGGACGCTGCGATGGCGACCGCGACCAGCCCCGTCCGGAACAGATCACTGCCATATGCCACGACGCTCTCCTTCGTCGTTCGTGCTCCCCAGATCAACACGCGAGTTTGTGGCGGAATTCCGTCGCGCCAGGAGTCCGGCCCCGCAAGGCGGCGGTCCATCGGTCGGGTGACCCGAGGGCGGATCAGGCGGCGTGGCGCGGGGCCGCAGCGCCGACCAGCCCGGCCACCACCTCCTCGGCGATGGCGAAGCCGGTGCTCATGCCGGTGCCGCTGGTGACCTGGACCACCCGCGTCGCCTCATCCGGCGCCTCGGCGAAGGCCTCGGCCGGGCCGGCGGGGTAGATGCCGACCCAGCGCTCGGTCACCACCGGGTCGGGGACCTGCAGCAGCTCGGCCATGTGGCGCAGGATCAGCCCGTCCACCGCCTGCGGCGCGAAGGGGTCGGGCGAGTCGTCGTAATGGTGAGAATCGCCGACCACCAGCGAGCCGTCGGCCGACTGCACCACGATCAGATGGATGCCGTTGGCCAGCGTCTCCGGCACCTCGGCCGCCAGCCGGGCCTTCAGGGGCGCCGCCTCCGGCAGGTCGGCGAAGCCGTGGTAGCGGGCGAGGCTGAGGTCGCCCATCACCGCCGCCGGCAGCCGCCAGCCCGGCGCGGCCAGCCGCAACATCTGCAGCTTGCACAGGGTGGTGCGGCGGCGGGCCATGATCTCCGGGAACAGCGACCGCAGATCCGGGCCCGGGCAGACCACGATGAAATCGGCCAGCACCACCCCCTCGCTGGTCTCGACCCGCGGCGCCTGCACCGCGCGGACCTGGACGCCGCGGCGGAAGACGACACCATACGCCGATTCCAGCCAGGCGGCCAGGCGCGGGATCGCCTCGCGCGGCTCGATCCGCAGCTCATGCGGGCTCCACAGCCCGGCGCGCAGCCCCTCGGTCCGCGCCATCGGTAGCCGCGCCACCATGGCGGCGGCCGGCAGCAGGGTGCAGCTCTCGCCCATCCCGGTGCGGGCGAAGGCCTCCAGCACGCCTACCCCCTCGGCGGATCGAGCCAAGAGCGCAGTGCCGCGATGCAGCACCGGGATGCCGGCCTGCGGCGCCACCTCGGCCCAGATGTCGCGGCTGCGCATCGCCCGGCGCCAGGTCGGGCCGGCCGACTGGCCGCTGACGGTGACGAAGCCGAAATTGCGGATCGAGGCGCCGATGGCGCGCGCCTCGCGGTCGATCACCACCACCCGCAGCCCCTGCCGCACCGCGGTCAGGGCATGGGCGAGGCCGAGAATGCCGGCGCCGACGATGGCGAGATCGTAGCGGTTCACGGCGCGTCCCCGACGGCGATGCGAGCCTCGATCCGCCCGATCGCGGCCGGGACGTCGGCGATACCGTCCACCACCTCATGCGCGCCGGCGGCCCGAAGCCGGTTGGTGGCGGCCCGGCGCAGCTCCGCCTGCCGCTCCGCCGGCAGGGCCGCCCATTCCGCCTCGGTCAGCCCGACCTCGTTGCCGGTGACGGCCAGGGCGATGGTCCACATCCCGGCGTTCAGACCCTCGGCCACGTCGACCACGGTGTCGCCGACCTTGACCGCGGCCTGGACCGGATGGAGGTCGAGCTCGATCAGCGCCTTCAGCGCCATCGCCGGGCCGGGGCGGCCGGACGGGGTCTCGCCGGCGCAGACGATCACCTCGGGTTCATAGCCCTGCCGGGCCGCCTCGGGGATCACCACCTGCATCACCGGGCGCGGGAAGCCGGTGGTGGTGCCGATGCGGATGCCGCGGACCTGCAGCGCCGCCATGGTCTCGACCGTGCCTGGGATCAGCACGGCGTGCCGCTGCACCGCCGCGATCTGCAGCGGCAGGAAGCGCTCATACAGCTCGTCGATATCGGCCGGCGCCGGCGCCCGGCCCTGCGCCCGCTCCCAGGCCGCCGCCACCTGCGGCATGGCCAGCAGCGCCCGGATGTGGTCCCACTTGGCCATGCCCATCGGCAGCCGGGCGGTAGCCAATGGCACCTCGACGCCCATCGCGGCGAAGGCCTCGACCAGCGAGGTGATCGGCGCCCGGCAGCCGAAATCGACCGTGGTGCCCGCCCAGTCGAAGATCGCGGCCCGGATCGGGCCGTCATAGCGGAGGCGATGGATGAAGCTCATGGCGCGCTCCCGGACAGCGTGGATGGCGGGAGGAAGCCAGAGAGTCTAATATTGATCCAATTCATATTATCCATGCAGATCATTGATGAGCTCAACTCTGGCGGTGCAACTCCGCGCCTTCCATGCGGTCGCGACCGAGGGCAGCTTCACCAAGGCGGCGCGGGCCATCGGCGTGTCGCAATCGACCCTGTCGATCGAGGTCAAGGCGCTGGAGCAGCGCTACGGCGTGCAGCTGTTCCGCCGCTCCGGCCGGACGATCGAGCTGACCTTGCTGGGCGCCGAGCTGATGACCTTTACCAACCGCGCCTTCACCGCCCAGGCCGAGGCGGTGGAACTGCTGCAGGGCACCAGCCGGGTGCCGACCGGCACGCTGCGCCTGGGCGCGGATGGGCCGTTCCACGCCATGCCGCTGGTCGCCGCCTTCACCGCGCGGCACGCCGGGGCGCGGGTGCGGATGACGGTCGGCAATGCCCAGCGGGTGCTGGCCGACCTGGTCGACATCCGGCTCGACGTGGCGCTGCTGGCGCGGGTGCCGGGCGACCCGCAGCTGCACGCCCTGCCGCTGTGGCACGACCCGGTGCATGTTCTGCTGCCGCGCGACCACCCCCTGGCCCGGATGCGCAGCGTGCCGGCGCCGCTGATCGCGCGGGAGCGGCTGGTGATGCGCGAGGCCGGGTCGATGACGCGGGAGACGGTGGAGCGCGCCTTCGCCGCGGTCGACCTGCCGCTGACGCCGTGGATGGAGGTGGAGGGGCGGGAGGCGTCGCGCGAGGCGATCGCCGCCGGCCTGGGCATCGGCTTCATGTCGGCGGCCGAGCTGACGCCGGACCCGCGCTTCGTCAGCCGCCCGATCGCCGGCTGCCGGGTGGAGATGGACGAATATGTGGTGTGTTTGCGCGAGCGCCAGCGCCTGGCCATCGTCCGCGCCTTCCTCGACATCGCCGCCGAGGCCAGCCGGGCGCGGCGCGAGGCCGCCGCGCCCGGGTAGGGTCAGGCGCGCTGGCTGAAATCCGGCGGCGGCGTGCTGAAATCGACCAGCGGCCGCACCTCGACGAAGCCGATCCGGGCCAGGGGGTGCGTGGCGGCAACCTGCGCCGCCTCGTCGAGGTCGCGCGCCTCGATCACGACGAAGCCGCCGAGGATCTCCTTGGTCTCCATGAACGGGCCGTCGACGGCCGAGGTCTTGCCCTCGCGCACCTTCACGGTGCGGGCGCCGTCGGGCAGCTCCAGCGCCTCGCCGGCCACGAAATGGCCGCTGGCCTTCAGCGTCTCGTCATGGGTGGCGCAGCCCTCGAGCGCCGCATTGGCCTCGAGGCTGCCGCCGAACAGCGACTGCGGATCGTAGTAGATGAGGCAGGCATAGCGCATGACCGGTTCCTTCTGCTTGCGCTTGAATGCCCCTAATCGTCCGTCCCGAACTGGATTCGACACGCCTCCGATTTTTTTCCGCTACGCCAGGTGGCAGGCGACCTTATGGCCATCCTCCAGCTCCCGCATCTCCGGCACCTCAGCCCGGCAGCGGTCGGTCGCCAGCGGGCAGCGGGTGTGGAAGCGGCAGCCGGCCGGCGGGTTGGCGGGGCTGGGCAGCTCCCCCTTCAGCACCGCACGGTCGCGCGGCGCGTCCGGGTCGATTGCCGGGATCGCCGACAGCAGCGCCTGGGTGTAGGGGTGCAGCGGCCGGTCGAACAGCGCGTCGCGGCCGGCGGTCTCGACGATCACGCCGAGATACATCACCGCGATCTCGTCGCAGAGATGCTCGACCACCGCCAGATCGTGCGAGATGAACAGGAAGGTGACGCCCCGCTGCTCCTTCAGGTCGGAGAACAGGTTGATGATCTGCGCCTGGATCGAGACGTCGAGGGCCGAGACCGGTTCATCGGCCACGATCAGCTCCGGCTTCAGCGCCAGGGCCCGGGCGATGCCGATGCGCTGGCGCTGGCCGCCGGAGAATTCATGCGGGTAGCGGGCATACTGGTACGGCGCCAGGCCGCAGATCCGCATCACCTCCAGCACCGCGTCGCGCAGCTCGGCCCGGCGGACCAGGCCATGCGCCAGCAGCGCCTCGCCGATCGCGTCGCCGATCCGGACCCGCGGGTTGAGCGATCCGTAGGGGTCCTGGAACACCAGCTGCATCTTCGGCCGCAGCGCCCGCCGGCCGCGGCGGCCGATCGCGTTGATGTCCCGCCCCTCGAAGCGCACCGTGCCGGCCGTCGGCTGGTACAGACCCAGCACGGTGCGGCCGAGCGTCGACTTGCCGCTGCCGGATTCGCCGACCAGGCCGAAGCTGGTGCCGCGGCGGATGCGGAGATCGACCCCGTCGACGGCGCGGACATGGCCGGTGACATGGCCGAACACCCCGTCGCGGATCGGGAAATGCGTCTTGAGGCCCTCGACCTCGAGCAGCGGCGTCTCGGTCATATCGCCCCCGACTGCGCCAGGAAGCAGGCGGCGCGATGGGGCTCCCCGGCCGGTTCCAGCGCCGGGAGGCCGGTGCGGCAGACATCAGCCGCGGCGAAGCAGCGGTCGGCGAAGGCGCACCAGGCGGGGAGATGCGCCGGGCTGGGCACCTGGCCCGGGATCGAGTCGAGCCGGCGGCGGCGCTGTCCCGGCACCGGGCGCGAGGCCAGCAAGCCGCGGGTGTAGGGGTGCTTCGGCCGCAGCAGGATGTCGCGCACCGGCCCGGTCTCGACCACCCGCCCGGCATACATCACCACCACCCGGTCGGCGAGCTCCGCCACCATGCCGAGGTCATGAGTGATCAGCATCAGCGCCGTGCCCTGCTCGCGCTTCAGCCGGCCCAGCAGCTCCAGGATCTGGGCCTGGATGGTGACGTCGAGCGCCGTGGTCGGCTCGTCCGCGATCAGGAGCTTCGGGCCGCAGCTGAGCGCGATCGCGATCATCACCCGCTGCAGCATCCCGCCCGACAGCTGGTGCGGATAGCCCTCGACGATCCTGTCCGCCCGGGCGATGCCGACCCGGTCCAGCAGCGCGATCGCCTCCTCCCACGCCGCCTTCGGCGCCAGGCCGCGATGCTCGATCAGCGGCTCAACGATCTGCTCGCCGATGGTCAGCACCGGGTTCAGCGCGCTCATCGGCTCCTGAAAGATCATGGCGATCTCGTTGCCGCGCAGGCCGCGCATCTCCTCCGGCTTCAACGCCAGCAGGTCGCGGCCGCGGTAGACGATGCGGCCGCCGGCGACCCGGCCGGCCGGGCGCCGCAGCAGCCCCATCAGCGACAGGGCGGTGACGCTCTTGCCGCAGCCGGATTCGCCGACCACGCCGACGGTCTCGCCTTCGGCGATGCCGAACGAGACCTGGGTCACCGCCCGGGCGATGCCCTCCTCGGTGCGGAACTGGACCGACAGGTCCTGGAACTCGACCAGCATCGCGCTAGCGCTTCATCTTGGGGTCGAGCGCGTCGCGCAGCCCGTCGCCCAGGACATTGATGGCGACCACGGTCAGGAAGATCGCCACCCCGGGCGGCACCCACAGCCAGGGCCGGCGCTGGAAGTCGACGAAGCTGTTGGCGGTGTCCATCATGTTGCCCCAGGACGGGGTCGGCGGCACCACGCCGAGGCCGAGATAGCTGAGATAGGCCTCGTTCAGGATCGCATCGGCGACGCCGACGGTGCCGACCACGATCAGGATCGGCACGGTGTTCGGCAGCAGATGGTGGAACAGCCGGCGATACAACGGCAGGCCCAGCACCTCGGTCGCCACCATGAAGTCGCGCTCGCGCAGCGACAGGATCTGCGACCGCACCAGCCGGGCCACGCGGATCCAGTTCGGCAGGCTGAGCATGAGGACGACCAGGTAGATCCGCTGGTCCGGCGGCACCTTCAGCTCGGACAGCACGGCGCCGAGAATGATCAGCAGCGGCAGGGTCGGGATCGTCATCACGATGTCGGCAGCGCGCATGATCACGGCGTCGACCACGCCGCCGAGATAGCCGGCCACGGCCCCGGCGATGTAGCCGACCACCACCGACAGCAGCACCGAAGCGAGACCCACGGTCAGCGAGATCCGGCCGGCGGCCATCAGCCGGGCCAGGATGTCGCGGCCGAGGAAATCGGTGCCCAGCCAGTGCCGCAGGCTGGGCGGGCGGTTGGGGCTGAGCGCGTCGGTTGCGTTCAGGTCCCAGGGGCTGATCCAGGGCCCGACGACGCAGATCAGGACGATCAGCAGCAGCACCGCCGCCGCGACCAGGGCGGTGCGGTTGCGGCGCAGCCGCCACAGCGCGTCGCCGAGCAGCGAGCGGGTGACGGCGAGGCGGCCGGCGAGCTCCACCAGCTCGGCCTCGCGCGCCCGGCGGCGGCGGAACGGGTTCAGCGAGACAGCGCCCAATTCTATCTCCGCCGCAGCCGGATGCGCGGGTCGGCCGCGGCATAGGCGATGTCGGCGATCAGGTTGCCGAGGATGGTCAGCGCCGCCAGCGCCATGGTGAAGCCCATCAGCACCGGATAGTCGCGCGCCGCCAGCGTGTCGATCTGGATGTGCCCGGCGCCGGGCCAGTTGAAGATCTTCTCGGTGACGATGGCGCCGGAGAACAGGCCCGGCAGCTCGAAGCCCAGCAGGGTGATGATCGGCAGCAGGGCATTGCGCAGCGCGTGCTTCAGCACCACCGTGCGCTCCTTCAGCCCCTTGGCCCGGGCGGTGCGGACGAAGTCCATCGACAGCGCTTCCAGCATGCTGGCGCGGATGTAGCGGGTCAGGCTGCCGGCCTGCAGCGCGGTCAGCACCAGGACCGGCAGCACCATGTGCCCGGCGATCTCGACCACCAGCGGCCAGCCCGTCGCCTCGCTGCCGGTGCTGATCATGCCGCCTACCGGCAGCCAGCGCAGATCGACCGCGAACCATTTGATCAGCAGCAGGCACAGGAAGAAGACCGGGAAGGACATGGCGGCGAACACCGCCAGCGTCACCAGCCGGTCGTACCAGGAATACGGCTTCACCGCCGCCGTCACCCCGGCCAGCAGCGACAGGGTCCAGTACAGCAGCATGGCCGTGCCGGCCAGGAGGAAGGAATTCCAGACATACTGGTTCAGCAGGGTGCCGACCGGGGTCTGGTACTGCATCGAATAGCCGAGATCGCCGGTCAGCAGGCGGCCCAGCCAATCGAAATAACGGTCCAGCACCGGCCGGTCGAGCCCGTACAGCGACTTCAGCTCCGCCGCCCGCTCCGGCGTCAGGTTGATGTTGCCGTCGATGAAGTCGCCAGGGGTCAGGGCGAAGATGAAGAAGATCAGCGCCGACGCTCCCAGCAGCATCGGCACCGCCAGCAGCAGGCGGCGGATGATGAAGTTTCTCATCTGCCCCGCACCGCCGTCTCTCCTGGCCTCCCCCTCCCCTTGCGGGAGGGGGGCAGGGGGAGGGGTCCGCGCGCGTCCGCGCGCGTATGGGTCAGGGTCGTATCCGTCATCACCGCGGCCTATGGACCGATGCCGGCGCTCGCCGAAAGAGCCCCCTCCCCCTACCCCCTCCCGCAAGGGGAGGGGGAGGAAAATCTGGGCAAGGCCGGGCGAGAACCCTCACTGCACGATCTTCAGGTTCGGCAGGCTGGCGACGATGCCGTTGTAGATGTCCGGCTTGAAGCCTTCGACCCGGGCATTGGTGGCCGACAGGATCTTGCGGTAGGCCAGGAAGATCACCGGCGGGTTGTCGGCCAGCGCCTTGTACAGCTGGTGGTAGATCGGCTTGCGCTTCTCCGGGTCCAGCGTGGCGTTGCCCGCCAGGATCAGCCGCTCGACTTCATCGTCATGGTAGCCGAGCCGGCCGACATCGCCGGTCGACAGGAAGTCCTCGACCCCTTCATGCGGGTCGTTGATGGTCGAGGTGCGGAAGGTGGCGAGGTTGTAGTCGCCGGATTTGCGCTTGGCGAGCAGGGCGTTGAAGTCCGATACCTCGGGCACCAGGTCGACGCCGATCGCCTTCCAGTTCTCCTGGGCGATCGGGATCAGCGCGTCGTTGAACAGCGACTTGGTGGCCAGCAGGCGCAGCGACAGGCGCTGGCCGTCCTTGGCCCGGACGCCGTCCGCACCGACCTTCCAGCCGGCCTCGTCGAGCAGCGCCGCGGCCTTGGCCGGATCATAGGCGTAAGGGTCGACGGCGTTGGCGTCGTAGGCCCAGGAGATCGGCGCCACCGGCTGGGTCGCGACCTGGCCGTAGCCCTGGTAGACCACCGTCACCAGCGTCTGGCGGTCGAGCCCGTAGGTCAGGGCATGCCGCACCCGCGGGTCCTGCAGCAGCGGATCCTTCGGGTTGAACTCGATCATGCTGTAGTCGCTGGAGCCGTACAGGTTGATCGTGGCGAAGCCCAGGCTCTGCAGCGCATCGACATTATCCTGGCTGACCGTGAAGCCGTCATAGTCGGTCTCGCCGGTCTGGAACAGCTGCAGCTTGGTGGCGTCCGAAGTGATCCGGTAGATGAAATGCTCCACCGCCGGCTTGCCGCCGTAATAGTGCGGGTTGGCGTGGAACCGCACCTCCTGGCCGGGAATGAACTTGTCGAAGACATAGGGGCCAGCACCGAGCGGATCGCCGCCCAAAGCGCGGATGCCGTCGAACTGGCCGCGGGCGAAGCCCTTCCCGTAATGCGCCTTGGACAGCACCGGGCCGCCCAGCAGGGACAGCGTCTTGGCCCCGGGCCGGGTGGTGGTGATCTCGATGGTCTGCGGATCGATCACCTTGATGCCGGCGATGCCGTCGGCCTTGCCGGCCTTGTACTCCGCGCCACCGGCGATGGCGGCCGGCGTGATGTCGGTCTCGCTCTCCAGCGTCGGGTCGTGCAACACGGCCAGGGTGAAGGCGACGTCCTCGGCGGTCAGCGGCGACCCGTCGCTGAAGGTCAAGCCGGGCCGCAGCTTGATGGTGTAGACGAGGTTGTCCGGGCTGACAGTCCAGGACTCCGCCTGCTCCGGGATCAGCTTGCCCTGGCTGTCATAGTTGATCAGCCGGCCGAAGATCACGTTGGTGACGTTCTCGTCCCAGCCATTGGTGAAGAAGTAGGGGTTGAACACGCCCTGCGGCGCGCTGATCGAGGCCACGACGGTGTCCTTGCGGGCCTTGGCCGTGGCCGGGATCGCCGACGGATCGGCGGCCGGGGTGATGCCGTCCGGCAGCGTGTCCTGGGCCAGGGCCGGCGGACCGCCGGCGAAAGCGAGCATCAGGGCCAGCGCGGCCAGACCGGGTGTGCGATGAGAGCGCATCGACGGGAATCCTCCTCGGGCGGGAAGCCTTAAGGCATGCCACCGGGCGTGACAGGGCGTGAAATGAAAGTCAACTACACGATTGTGTAGAGAAACCCCGGGTGGGGATCGTCCGCGATCAGCCCTTCGGGCCGCGCTCGATCCGCACCAGCCAGCGGGTCTCGCCGGTATCCTCGGGTTCCACCGACAGCACGCGATGGCCGCTTTCCGTCGCCGAGCGCGGAACATTGATCAGCGGCTCACCCGCGTTCAGCCGTATTTCCGCCACTTCGCCGGGCTTCATATCTTCCAGCAGCAGCTTGGTTTTGACGAAAGTGAAAGGGCAGACCTCCGCCGTTACATCGAGAGTCCGGACCGGTGGCTGATTGCTCATGACGCTTTCTCGATTTTCATGGCGATTCGTGTTGCAGTCCAATAGTGGGCGACTTATATACCCAACACTCGTGCCGCGGGAGTATGAACATGAGCAATGAAACGCCGTCCAACGATTTGATGAACCTTACGAGCCAAATCGTCGCGGCACATGTAGGAAACAATACCGTTGCGATCTCCGACCTGCCGGGCCTGATCGAACAAGTCTTTCGTGCGCTGAACGGCCTGGGGACTGAGCCGACGCCGGTGGCGGAGAAGCCGCAGCCGGCGGTTCCGATCAAGAAGTCGGTGACGCCGGACTACATCATCTGCCTCGAGGACGGCAAGCAGCTGAAGATGCTGAAGCGGCATCTGAAGACGGCCTACAACATGAGCCCGGACGAGTATCGCGAGCGCTGGGGCCTGGCGGCAGACTATCCGATGGTGGCGCCGAACTACGCCAAACAGCGCAGCAGGCTGGCCAAGCAGATCGGCCTCGGCACCCGCGCCCGGCGGGACTGACCTCAAATCGCGGCGGTCCGTCGCCCGGCGGACCGCCCGGTTTCCGGCTCCCGACCAAGGGCTGCGGCCCTGCCGAGAAATCAGCGCACATTTGTAATCGTTCTGCTTTATAATTGGGCGAGCGCCTTGTGCGGTGACACGAGAATCGCCGCGGCGCCCCGGGGGAATTTGAGCGGACGGAAGCAGCATGGCAGTCACAACCTTCGTCGATGACCACGGATTCAGCCTGCGTGCAGGCAATCTCGAGGTCCGGCTGGCCGAGACGGAGGAGGAGATTTGGGCGGCCCAGGAGCTGCGCTATGCCGTCTTCTACCAGGAGATGGCGGCCAAGCCCTCGGTCGAGATGGCTGCCGCCGGCCGGGACTTCGACGCCTATGACGACGTGGCCGACCACCTGCTGGTGATCGACCATGCACGCGGCAAGGGCGCCCAGGGCGTCGTCGGCACCTATCGGCTGATCCAGCGCGACGGGGCGGCCAGGATCGGCGCCTTCTACTCCGCCAGCGAATACGACATCACCAAGATCGAGGCCCATCCCGGCCGGATCCTGGAGCTCGGGCGGTCGTGCGTCGCCGGCCCCTATCGCTCGGGCGGCACCATGCAGCTGCTGTGGCGCGGCATCGCCGCCTATCTGTTCCAGCATGACATCGAGATCATGTTCGGCTGCGCCAGCCTGCCCGGGACCGACGCCGAGGCGCTGAAGCTGCCGCTGTCCTACCTCTATCACTATCATCTGGCGCCGCCGGCGCTGCGGCCCAAGGCTCTGCCGGAACGCTACACCGACATGCGGCTGCTGCCGCTGGCGGAGATCGACCAGCGCGAGGCGATCGCCGCCCTGCCGCCGCTGATCAAGGGCTATCTCCGCCTCGGCGGCCACGTCGGCGACGGCGCGGTGATCGACGAGCAGTTCGGCACCACCGACGTGGCCATCATCGTCAAGACCGACCTGGTGACCGAGAAGTACTTCAAGCACTATGAGCTGAAGCGCGAGCAGCGGCCGATCCTGGCCTTCCGCAAGGACTGACCGGAGCGATGGCGGGCACCCGTCTCGGGTCGAAGCTCCGGGCGCTGGCCCGGCTGGCCGTCTATGTGCCCTGGACCGTCATGCTGATGCCGGTGCAGGCCCTGGCCGTGCGCTTCGGCTGGCGGCTGCAGACCAGCCTACCGGTGTTCTACCACCGGACCTGCTGCCGCATCCTCGGCCTCGGCGTCGAGATCCGGGGCACGATGTCGACCGCGGCGCCGACGCTGTTCGTTTCCAACCACCTGTCCTATCTCGACATCGAGGTGCTGGGATCGCTGATCCCCGGTAGCTTCGTTGCCAAGACCGAGGTCGGTACCTGGCCGTTCTTCGGCGCCCTGGCGCGGCTGCAGCGCACCGTCTTCGTCGACCGCAACCGGCGGGGGTCGGCCGATGCGCAGCGCGACAGCCTGCAGTCGCGGCTCGAGGCCGGCGACAACCTGGTGCTGTTCCCGGAAGGCACTTCGAGCGACGGCAACCGCACCCTGCCGTTCAAGAGCGCCCTGTTCGCCGCCGCCGGGCTGCGCATCGACGGCAAGCCGCTGACGGTGCAGCCGGTGTCGCTGGCCTGCACCACGCTGGACGGCATCCCGCTGGGCCGGCGGCTGCGCCCGATCTACGCCTGGTACGGCGACATGGATCTGGTGCCGCATCTGTGGAACGTGGTGAAGCAGGGGCAGCTCAGGATCATCGTGATCTTCCATCCGCCGGTGACGCTGGAGACCGTGCGGTCGCGCAAGGCGCTGGCGGACCATTGCTGGCGCGCCATCGCGGCCGGCGTGTCCGACGCCAATGCCGGCCGGCTGCCGGATGCGGCGGACGACGACATACCCGATCAGCGCCGCGCCGCATGAGGCAACGCTTGATTTTCGACGGCGCCGCCGTGATCTATCATCGCAATTCCATCGAGATCTGGACCGGATCGGACCCGCGCGCGTGACCACCGCAGCCAGCAAGAAGCTGTTCATCAAGACCTGGGGCTGCCAGATGAACGTCTACGACAGCGGTCGTATGGCGGACATCCTGGCCCCGCTCGGCTATGCCCTGGCCGACAGCCCGGAGGGGGCCGACATGGTCATCCTCAACACCTGCCACATCCGCGAGAAGGCGACGGAGAAGGTGTTCTCCGACCTCGGCCGCTTGCGCCCGCACAAGCAGGCGAAGACCGGGGAGGAGCCGATGATCGTTGCCGTCGCCGGCTGCGTCGCCCAGGCCGAGGGCGAGGAGATCGCCCGCCGCGCCCCGTGGGTCGACATGGTGTTCGGGCCGCAGACCTACCACCAGTTGCCGGAGATGGTGGCCCGCGCCCACCGCCAGGCCGGCAAGCCGCTGGTCAACACCGACTTCCCGGTCGAGAGCAAGTTCGACCACTTGCCCGGCGAGCAAGGCGTGCAGGGCGCATCGGCCTTCCTGTCGGTGCAGGAGGGCTGCGACAAGTTCTGCACCTTCTGCGTCGTGCCCTACACCCGCGGGGCCGAATATTCGCGGGATGTCGCCGGCGTCCTGGGCGAGGCGCGCCGCCTGGTTACCGCCGGCGCCCGCGAGATCACCCTGCTGGGCCAGAACGTCAACGCCTTTCATGGCGACGGGCCGGGCGGGTCGGTCTGGGGCTTGAGCCGACTGATCCGCGCTTTGGCCGAGATCGACGGCCTCGACCGCATCCGCTACACCACCAGCCATCCGCGCGACATGGACGACGACCTGATCGCCGCCCATCGCGACGTGCCGCAGCTGATGCCGTTCCTGCACCTGCCGGTGCAGAGCGGATCGGACCGCATCCTGGCGGTGATGAACCGCAAGCATGACGGCGACATGTACCGCCGCACCGTCGACCGGCTGCGCGCCGCGCGGCCGGACCTGGCCCTGTCCTCCGACTTCATTGTCGGCTTCCCGGGCGAGACCGACCGCGACTTCGCCGACACGCTGAAGCTGGTGACCGAGATCGGCTTCGCCCAGGCCTACAGCTTCAAGTACAGCGCCCGCCCCGGCACCCCGGCCGCGGCGCTGGACGATCAACTGCCCGAGGCGGCGAAGGACGAGCGGCTGCAGGCGCTGCAGCAGCTGCTGTGGGCGCAGCAGGCCGCCTTCAACCAGGGCATGGCCGGGCACGTGATGCCGGTGCTGCTGGACCGCCAGGGCCGCCGGCCCGGCCAGCTGCAGGGCCGCAGCCCGTGGATGCAGTCGGTGCATCTCGACGCGCCGGCCCGGCTGCTCGGAACCGTCCAGCCGGTCCGCATCACCGAGGGCAAGCTGCTGAGCCTGGCCGGCACCGTCGTGCTGGCCGATGCGGAGGAGGCGGCGTGACGCGCGACTTAGAGAATTCCGGGCTGATGCCGGCCCAGTCGAGGACCGGGACCAAGCCCGGGGCCAAGCCCGCGACCCAGCGCTCTGAGATCAGCTTCGACGACAACCGGCTGCTGCCGCTGCTGTATGGCGAGCACGACACCCATCTGCTGCGGATCGAGCACCAGCTCGGCGTATCGCTGGCCTCGCGCGGCAACACCGTCACCATCAAGGGACCGGCCGAGCCGGTGGAGCAGGCACGGCTGGTGCTGGAGACGCTGTGGCAGCGCCTGTCCCAAGGCCAGGGCGTCACCGGCGCCGACATCGACGGCGTGATCCGGCTGGTGCGCGACGCGCCGGCCGGCGACGGGGCGCCGCTGCGCGACGCCCTGCTGAAATCCGACGGCGCCATCGTCACCCGGCGCAAGCGCATCGGCCCGCGCTCGCCGACCCAGGCGGAGTACATCGAGGCGCTGGCGCAGAGCGAGATGGTATTCGGCGTCGGCCCGGCCGGCACCGGCAAGACCTATCTCGCCGTCGCCCAGGCGGTGTCGATGCTGATCGCCGGACGGGTCGACCGCATCGTGCTGTCGCGCCCGGCGGTCGAGGCCGGCGAGCGGCTGGGCTTCCTGCCCGGCGACATGAAGGAGAAGGTCGACCCCTATCTCCGCCCGCTCTACGACGCGCTCTACGACCTGCTGCCGGCCGAGCAGGTGGCCAAGCACATGGAGACCGGCGTGATCGAGATCGCGCCGCTGGCCTTCATGCGCGGCCGCACCCTGGCCCATGCCTTCGTCATCCTGGACGAGGCGCAGAACACCACGGTGATGCAGATGCGGATGGCCCTGACCCGCATGGGCGAGGCCAGCCGCATGGTGATCACCGGCGACATCAGCCAGATCGACCTGCGCCCCGGCGACAAATCCGGCCTGGTCGACGCGCTGGAGATTCTGGACGGGACCGAAGGCATCCGCGTCGTCCGCTTCACCGACCGCGACGTGGTGCGCCATCCGCTGGTGGCCCGCATCGTGCGCGCCTATGAGGCGGCGGACCGCGCCCGGAAGCCGCAGCCATGATCGACCTCGCCGTCGGCATCGACGCGTCCGGCTGGTCGGCGCTCGGCCCCGACTTCGCCGACGAGGACACCCTCACTGCCGCCCTTGAGCCCCTCGTCGAGGCCACGGTCGCCGCCGGGACCGGTCCCGGCGCCGCGATCGAGCCCGGCCGCCCGGCCGAGCTGTCGGTGGTGTTCGCCGACGACGCCACGGTGCAGCGGCTGAACCGAGACTATCGCGGCAAGGACGCCCCGACCAACGTGCTGTCCTTCGCCCTGACCGAGGCGGACGAGCCCGACTTTCCGGGCGCCCCGCTGGTGCTGGGCGATGTCGTGCTGGCGCTGGAGACGGTGCTGGCCGAGGCGACGCGGGACAGCAAGGCCCCCGCGGACCATGCCCGCCACCTGGTGGTCCATGGTATCCTGCACCTGCTGGGCCACGACCACATGACCGATGCCGAGGCCGAGGCGATGGAGCGGATCGAGACCGCGATCCTGGCCCGCTTCGGCATTGCCGATCCCTATTCCGACCCACCTGCCTGAGGCCATGTCCGACACCTCTTCCGGCCGACCTTCCCGCTCCTCCGACGCGACTCCGCTGCGCAGCTGGCTGCGTGGCCTGCTGCGCGGCAAGAGCGAGGAGGATTGGCGCGAGACCATCGAGGAGCTGATCGAGGACGGCGACGAGGGCGAGGACGAGGCCCCGATCGCCCGGCATGAGCGGATGCTGCTGGGCAACATCCTGCGGCTGCGCGGCCGCACCGCCATCGACGTGATGGTGCCGCGGGCCGACATCGTCGGGGTCGAGGTCGGCACGCCCCTGCCCGGCGTGCTCGACATCCTGGCGCGCGAGGCGCACAGCCGGATGCCGGTCTATCGCGACAACCTGGATGACGCGCTGGGCATGATCCACGTCAAGGACGTGGTCGCGGCACTGAGCCGGACCGGGGCCGGCGACGTCGACGCGCCGAAGTCGCTGACCGAGATCCTGCGACCGGTCCAGATCGTCGCACCGTCGATGCCGGTGCTCGACCTGCTGCTGCAGATGCGCGAGAAGCGCCAGCACATGGCGCTGGTGATTGATGAGTTCGGCGGCATCGACGGGCTGGTCACGATCGAGGATCTGGTCGAGGAGATCGTCGGCGAGATCGAGGACGAGCACGATATCGACGAGCCGCCGCAGCTGGTCGAGAAGCCGGACGGCACGCTGATCGCCGATGCCCGCCTGCCGATCGAGGCCTTCGAGGCCAAGGTCGGCGCGATGCTGGAGGAGGATGAGCGCGACGACATCGACACGCTCGGCGGCCTCGTCTTCGCCCTCGCCGGCCGGATTCCGGCGCGGGGGGAGCTGTTGACCCACCCCAAGGGGTTCGAGTTCGAGGTGATCGATGCCGATCCGCGCCGGATCAAGCGCCTCCGCATCCGCCGCAAGGACGGCGCCGACGCTGCGTGAGGTCACGGCCGGGCCGCGGCCCGGTCCTGGTATCGAACGCCTCGCCGCCCGCATCGCCGGGCTCGGCCGCTGGCGCCGCTTCGGGACCGCTGTCGGCCTCGGCGTCGTGGCCAGCCTGTCGGTGCCGCCGCTTTACGCCGCGCCGCTGCTGTGGCTGGCCTTTCCCGGCCTGTTCTGGCTGCTGGCCGGCGCCCGCGGCGGCTGGTCCGCCTTCCTGACCGGCTGGGCCTTCGGCTTCGGCTTCTTCGTGCCCGGCCTGTACTGGGTGTCCTGGGCGCTGACCGTCGACCCACGCTTCTTCTGGATGATCCCTTTCGCCATGGCCGGCCTGCCGGCGCTGCTCGGGATTTTCACCGGCCTGGCCGGGCTCGGCTTTTACGGGCTGCGCCGCGCCGGCTGGGGCGGGCCGCTGGCCCTGGCCGTCGCCTGGGGCCTGGCGGAATGGCTGCGCGGCCATGTCCTGACCGGCTTCCCCTGGAACCTGATCGGCTACACCTGGGTCGGCTGGCTGCCGGTGCTGCAGGGCGCCTCGGTGATCGGCATCTACGGGCTGAGCCTCCTGACCGTGGCCGCCGCCACCCTGCCGGCGACGCTGGCCGGCCCGCGGCGGCAGGGCTTCGCGGCCACCGCCGCCGGCATCGCCCTGTTCGCGGCGATCGCCGGCTGGGGCGACTGGCGCCTGGCGGGCGATGACGGCGCCGTGGTGCCCGGCGTGACCCTGCGCCTGGTGCAGCCAAACATCTCCCAGGCCGACAAATGGTCCGGCGAGAAGCGGATCGAGAACTTCAACAAGCAGCTGGCGATGTCAGCTGCGCCGGGGATCGAGCATGTCTCCGCCCTGATCTGGTCCGAGACCGCGGTGCCCTTCACCCTGTCCTGGGAGCCCGAGGCGCAGAAGGCGCTCGGCGCGATCCTGCCGCCCGGGGCCCTGGCCCTGGTCGGTGCCACCCGGGCCACGCCCTACGGCACCGAGCCGCTGGAGGCCTGGAACAGCATCTACGCGGTCGACCGCGCCGGCACGATCCTGGCCACCTATGACAAGGCGCATCTGGTGCCATTCGGCGAGTATGTGCCGCTGCGCGCGCTGCTGGCGCCCTTCGGCATCGAGAAGATCACCGCCGGGTCGGTCGATTTCTCGCCCGGGCCGGGGCCGCGCACCATCGACCTGCCCGGCCTGCCGCCGGTCAGCCCGCAGATCTGCTACGAGGCGATCTTCCCCGGCGCCGTGGTGGATCCGGCCGCCCAGCGGCCGGGCTGGATGCTGAACGTCACCAATGACGGCTGGTACGGGCACACCAGCGGGCCGCACCAGCATTTCGCCATCGCCCAGACCCGCGCGGTGGAGGAAGGGCTGCCGCTGGTGCGCGCCGCCAACACCGGCATCAGCGGCGTGGTCGACGCCTATGGCCGGGTCAAGGACGAGCTCGCCCTGGGTCAGGCCGGCATCCTCGACGCCGCCCTGCCGGCAGCGCTGCCGGCGACGCCCTATGTCCGCTGGGGCGACGCCGGCTTCTGGCTGCTGCTGCTCCTGGGGCTGCTGGCCGGCCGCATCGGACGGCGGGCTTGATCGATCGTACTCCCGGCCGCCCCCCAGACTGCCTTGATGTTGCCCGGCTTCGCGCATTAGGATGCGCGCCTCGCGAAACGATCGCACCCGGCCCCTTGCAAATTGCTGCGGAGTAGTGCGTGGCCGCACCCGACGCCCCGAAACGGCCCCGTGGTCGTCCGCGGAATGACGAACCCAGCCCGCTCGACATGCATATCGGCGGCCGCATCCGCCTCCGGCGGACCCTGCTGGGATTCAGCCAGGCCAGGCTGGCGACGGCGATCGGCCTGACCTTCCAGCAGATTCAGAAATACGAGCACGGCTCCAACCGCATCGGCGCCAGCCGCCTGCACCAGCTCAGCCGGGTGCTGGAGGTGCCGGTCGATTTCTTCTTCGAGGACGCGCCGCCGCTGGCCGGAGCTTCGGTGCCGGGCCTGGCCGAGGAGGCCGAGCCCTACGACGCCGGACCCGACCCGATGCAGCGCCGCGAGACGCTGGAGCTGATCCGCGCCTATTACCGGGTGGAGGACCATGCGACCCGCCGGCGCGTGCTGGACCTGCTCAAGGCCATGTCCGGGGCCCGGGCCGACGAGACCGGCGGCGAGGACAGCTGAATCTCCTGCACTTGACCGCGCCCGTGGCCCCTGCGAAAAAGCCCGGTCGCCGCCGTACGACGTTTTCACACCCATCATTCATGGCAGCCAGGGGTTCGACGTGGCCAAAGGCAACTACATCTTCACCAGCGAATCGGTCTCGGAAGGGCACCCCGACAAGGTTTGCGACCGCATTTCGGATTCCATCGTCGATCTTTATCTCGGTGCCGATCCCGAGGCCCGGGTCGCGGTCGAGACGCTGGCAACGACCAACAGGGTGGTGATCGCCGGCGAGGTTCGGGGCCCGGCTTCGATCACCCCCGATCTGCTGGAGAACGCGGCCCGCCAGGCGGTGCGCGACATCGGCTATGAGCAGGACGGCTTCCACTGGCGCAACGCCCAGGTCGACGTGCTGGTGCACCAGCAGTCGGCCGACATCGCCGTCGGCGTCGACGCAGCCGGCAACAAGGACGAGGGCGCCGGCGACCAGGGCATCATGTTCGGCTACGCCTGCCGCGAGACCGAAGCGCTGATGCCGGCGCCGATCCAGTTCTCGCACCAGATCCTGAAGTCCCTGGCCGACGCCCGCCACTCCGGCAAGGCGCCGCAGTTCGGCCCCGACGCCAAGGCGCAGGTCTCGCTGCGCTATGAGAACGGCCGTCCGGTCGCCGCCACCTCGGTGGTGGTCTCGACCCAGCATGCCGAAGGCCTGGACCAGAACGAGGTGCGCGAGATCGTGCGCCCCTATGTGCTGTCGGTCCTGCCGGATGGCTGGATGTGCGACGAGCCGCATTTCTACGTCAACCCGACCGGCCGCTTCGTCATCGGCGGCCCGGACGGTGACGCCGGCCTGACCGGCCGCAAGATCATCGTCGACACCTATGGCGGTGCGGCCCCGCATGGCGGCGGCGCGTTCTCTGGCAAGGACCCGACCAAGGTCGACCGCTCGGCCGCCTATGCCGCGCGCTACCTGGCCAAGAACGTGGTCGCGGCCGAGCTGGCCGAGCGCTGCGTGATCCAGCTCAGCTACGCCATCGGCGTCGCCCATCCGCTGTCGGTCTACATCGACACCCAGGGCACCGGCCGGGTCGACGAGGACAAGCTGTCGGACGTGCTGCAGCAGCTGGTCAATCTCAGCCCGCGCGGCATCCGCACCCATCTCGGCCTGAACCGGCCGATCTACGCCCGCACCTCCTCCTACGGCCATTTCGGCCGTAACCCGGAGGCCGATGGCGGCTTCTCGTGGGAGCGGACGGACCTGGTGGACGACCTGCGCTCCGCCTTCTGATCCGATGACCGAGCCCGACGGCGGCGCTGAGAGGCGCCGCCACTTCCACGGCCGGCGCCAGGGGCGAAAGCTCCGCGCCGGCCGCGCTGCTTTGATCGACACCCTGCTGCCGCGGCTGACGGTGGCGTTGCCCGAGGACGGCGGCGCGCTGGACCCGGCCGCCCTGTTCCCGCGCCCGCCGCGCGAGCTGTGGGTCGAGATCGGCTTCGGCGCCGGCGAGCACCTGGCCTGGCAGGCGGCGCATCATCCGGATGTCGGCTTCGTCGGCTGCGAGCCCTTCATCAACGGCATGTCGACGCTGCTGGCGGCGGTGGAGCGCGACGGCCTGGACATGGTCAGGGTCTGGGCCGATGACGCGCGGCCGCTGCTGGACCGGCTGCCGGACGGCTCGGTCGGCCGCCTGTTCCTGCTGTTCGCCGACCCCTGGCCGAAGCTGCGCCACCACAATCGCCGCTTCATCCAGGACGACATCGTGGCCGACCTCGCCCGGCTGCTGCAGGACGGCGGCGAGCTGCGCATCGCCACCGACGACGCGCCGCTGCTGGACTGGTCGCTGGAGCGCGTCCGCCGCAACCCCGCCTTCGCCTGGACCGCCGAGGGGCCGGCCGACTGGCGCGAACGGCCGGCCGACTGGCCGCCGACCCGCTACGAGGAGAAGGCCCTGCACGGCCGGCCCTATTACCTGCGCTTCCGCCGCCGGCCGCGGGACTAGCGGCCCTTCCGCCGGGCCGTGGGATCCCGATCGCGTCTTCCCAGCCGAATCAGGTTGCGTATTTGTCGTGGATCGCTATATATCACCCCAGTTACCCATAGCGTTTGACTTGACTATGGTTCGGTCAAACGAATGAGAGGGTGGGCTGCGGCCCGCCTTTTTTCGTTGTGGTGACGGCTTTCCAAGGCTCTGGACGCGGGGAATGCCGGAGAGGATGACGCAAGTGGATCAGGTGCGCACGATCGTGGCGCCGTCGCTCGAAGCGATGGGCTATGAGGTCGTGCGTGTTCTCATGACCGGCGGCGAGCACAGGCCGCAGCTTCAGATCATGGCGGAGCGGATCGACCGCCGCGGCATGACCGTGGAAGACTGCGCCGAGATCAGCCGCGCGGTGTCGGCCATCCTCGATGTCGAGGATCCGATCAAGACCGCCTATACGCTCGAGGTCTCCTCCCCCGGCATCGACCGTCCGCTGACCCGGCCCGTCGACTATGAGCGCTTCCTCGGCCACGAGGCGCGGCTCGAGACGCGGGTTCCGGTCGACGGCCGCAAGCGCTTCCGCGGTGTCCTGGCCGGGATCGAGGGCGAGACGGTGCTGCTGCGGTCCGAGGAGATCGGGGAGGAGCCGGTGCGGCTGCCCTTTGCCGAGATCCAGCGGGCGAAGCTGCTCCTCACCGACGCCTTGATCGACGCCGCTGCCGCAGAGGTCGAGCAGGCCGAGGCCGCCGCAGCTGCCGCCCAGCCCGACACCCAAGACGCATAGGAACGCCCAAGGCTATGGAACTGCTGCACGTTGCCGATGTCGTGGCCCGCGAGAAGAGCATCGATCGCGACGAGGTGCTGACCGCGATGGAGCAGGCCATCCAGAAGGCCGGCCGCTCCAAATACGGCCATGAGCATGACATCCGCGCCTATATCAACCGCAAGTCGGGCGATATCGAGCTGCGCCGCTACCGCCAGATCGTCGAGACGGTCGAGGACGAGGCCACGCAGCTGGACGCCAAGGATGCGGCCAAGCGCTGGCCGGACAAGAAGGTCGGCGACTTCATCGTCGACGACCTGCCGCCGATCGATTTCGGCCGCATCGCCGCCCAGACGGCGAAGCAGGTGATCGTGCAGAAGGTGCGGGAGGCCGAGCGCCACCGCCAGTTCGAGGAATACAAGGACCGCGTCGACGAGATCGTCAACGGCTCGGTCAAGCGTGTCGAATACGGCAACGTCACGGTCGACCTCGGCCGGGCCGAGGGTGTCATCCGCCGCGACGAGCTGCTGCCGCGCGAGCATTTCAAGGTCGGCGACCGTGTCCGCGCCTTCATCTACGACGTGCGCGAGGAGCCGCGCGGGCCGCAGATCTTCCTGTCGCGCACCCATGGCCAGTTCATGGCCAAGCTGTTCGCCATGGAAGTGCCGGAGATCTATGACGGCATCATCGAGATCAAGTCGGTGGCCCGCGACCCGGGCAGCCGCGCCAAGATCGCGGTGATCTCCAAGGACAGCTCGATCGACCCGGTCGGTGCCTGCGTCGGCATGCGCGGCAGCCGCGTCCAGGCCGTGGTCGGCGAGCTGCAGGGCGAGAAGATCGACATCATCCCCTGGTCCGGGGACGCCGCCACCTTCGTGGTCAACGCCCTGGCCCCGGCCGAGGTGGCCAAGGTCGTGCTCGACGACACCCAGAACCGGATCGAGGTGGTGGTGCCGGACGACCAGCTGTCGCTGGCGATCGGCCGCCGCGGCCAGAATGTCCGCCTCGCCTCGATGCTGACCGGCTGGGACATCGACATCCTGACCGAGGCCGAGGAGAGCGAGCGCCGCCAGGAAGAGACCAAGCTGCGCAGCGAATTGTTCATGGAGGCCCTGGACGTCGACGATGTCATCGCCCATCTCCTGGTGGCCGAGGGCTTCCGCCAGGTCGAAGAGATCGCCTACACGCCGCTCGACGAGCTGGCGGAGATCGAAGGCTTCGACGAGGGCGTGGCCGGCGAGCTGCAGGAGCGCGCGCTGCGCTGGCTCGAGGAGCGCGACCGGCTGCTGACCTTGCGGTATAAGGAGCTCGGCGTGGCCGACGACCTGGCGGCGCTGGAGGCATTGACTCCGGCGATCCTGGTCAAGCTCGGCGAGAACGGGGTCAAGACCCTGGACGATTTGGCGGATCTGGCCGGCGACGAGCTGGTCGAGATTCTCGGCGAAAAGACGATTTCCCTCGACGATGCCAACGCCCTGATCATGCAGGCGCGGGCGCATTGGTTCGAGGAGGAGGAGAAGGCCTGAGCGACCCGACCGCCATTTTCCCCGAGGACGCAGACCTGCCCGAGGCCGAAGGGCCCGAGCGGCGCTGCATCGCGACCGGAACCGTGCGGCCGAAGGTGGAGCTGATTCGCTTCGTCGTCGGCCCGGACGGCGAGGTTGTGCCCGACCTGGCGGAACGGTTGCCGGGCCGCGGCCTGTGGGTGTCCGCCGAGCGCGAGGCGCTGCGGCGGGCCCAGGCCAAGGGCCTGTTCGCCAAGGCGGCGCGCCAGTCGGTCCGCGCCCCGGATGATCTGATCGACCGGATCGAAGCGCTCTTGCATCGGAGCTGCATCGATCTTATCGGGATGGCACGCCGGGCGGGACAGGCGGTGGCCGGATATGAGAAAGTGCACGCGTGGCTGGCCGAGGGCCGCGCCGCGGTGCTGCTGGCAGCATCGGACGGTGCGGCGGACGGGCGAGCCAAGCTGGCAGCCCTGGCCGCCGCGGTCCGGCCGGTGCCGGCAATTGTGGAGATCTTCTCCGCCGACGCACTCGGGATGGCCTTTGCCCGGGACCGCATGGTACACGCTGCGATTGCTCGCGGCGGGCTGGCGAAGCGGCTGGTCGCGGAAGCGGCGCGGCTGAACGGAATTCGTGGTCGAGCCGACGGACCGGCTGGACGTGGTGTGGTCGACGAGGCATCGAATGCCGCGCCGGCCTTCTCTGTGCAGGGATAGCGGCGGATCACGCTGGACGATATGACGGATAGCAAGGAACAGGATCGCAAGACGCTGTCGCTGGGCAGTGCGAAGCCCAAGCTCACCCTCGGTGGAAAGCCGGGTGATGGGGGCCAGGTGCGCCAGCAATTCAGCCACGGCCGCTCCAAGGCGGTGACCGTCGAGGTCAAGCGCCAGCGCGGCGGCACCAACACGGCCCTCGCCGATGGCGGCGCGGCGGCACGGCGGGCGGCCGAAGGCCAGCCCGGCCGCAGCGCCCGTGGTGGTGGCGGCGGTGGTGGCATGCTGGGTGGACGGGTCCTCTCGCAGGCCGAGCGCGAGGCGCGGCAGCGCGCCCTGCAGGTCGCCCTGCGCGAGGAGGAGGCCCGCCGGCACCTGCCGGAGCCCGAGGCCTTCGAGGCAGAGGAGTCCGAGGTCGTCGAGGTTGCGCCGGAGCCGGCCGCCCCGCTCGATCCCGCGTCTCTGCGCCGGCGCGAGCTGGAAGAGCTCAACGCCATCGAGAGCGAGGCCAAGCGCAAGATCGACGAGGAGCGCTTCCTGCTCGACGAGGAGCAGAAGCGCCGTGACGCCGAGCGCGCCACCGAGGACGCGCGCCGCAAGGCGGCGGCCGACCGTTCCGGTCAGGCCGCTGCGGCCCGGGCCCCGGCCGAGCCGGTGCGCGGTGTCCCCGCCACGGCCGATGATGAAGAGGACAGCCGCCGTCGCAGCAGCGGCCCTGGTCGCGGTGCCCCTGCCGGCCGCGGCGCCTTGCCTGGTCGCGGTGCGCCGGCCAGCCCGCCCCGGCGCGCCCCCGGCCCCGGCAAGTCCGAGCCGAAGCGCCGCTCCGGCAAGATGACGGTGGTTCAGGCCCTCAGCGACGACGGCGAGACTCGCGGCCGCAGCCTGGCGGCGATGCGCCGGGCCCGCGAACGCGAGCGCCTGGCCCAGCTGAGCCAGAACCAGGAGAAGTTCTCCCGCGAGGTGATCATCCCCGAGGTGATCACCGTGCAGGAGCTGGCCAACCGCATGGCCGAGCGCGGCGGCGACGTGGTCAAGTCACTGATGCGCATGGGCGTGATGGCCACCATCACCCAGTCGATCGATGCCGATACCGCCGAACTGGTGGTCGCGGAATTTGGACATAAGGTAAAGCGCGTGGCCGAATCCGACGTCGAGATCGGCCTGCGCGGCGACGAGGACGAGGCAGAGAACCTGCAGCCGCGGCCCCCGGTCGTGACCATCATGGGCCATGTCGACCACGGCAAGACCTCGCTGCTGGATGCGCTGCGGCACACCAATGTGGTGTCCGGCGAGGCCGGCGGCATCACCCAGCACATCGGCGCCTACCAGGTGCAGGTCGAATCGGGCCAGCGCGTCACCTTCATCGACACTCCGGGCCACGCCGCCTTTACCGAGATGCGGGCCCGCGGCGCCAACACCACGGACATCGTCGTGCTGGTGGTGGCCGCCAATGACGGCGTCATGCCGCAGACGGTCGAAGCCATCCGCCACGCCCGCGCGGCAGGGGTGCCGATCATCGTCGCGATCAACAAGATCGACCTGCCCGACGCCAAGCCGGAACGCGTGCGCACCGAGCTGCTGCAGCACGAGATCGTGGTCGAGGACATGGGCGGCGAAACGCTCGACGTCCCGGTTTCGGCCAAGACCGGCGCCGGTCTCGACAAGCTGGTCGAGGCGATCCTGCTGCAGGCCGAGGTGCTCGACCTCAAGGCCAATCCGGATCGTCCGGCCGAAGGCTCGGTGATCGAGGCGAAGCTGGAGCGCGGCCGCGGTTCGGTCGCGACCGTCCTGGTCCAGCGCGGCACCGTCAAGGTCGGCGACATCTTCGTCACCGGCGGCGAATGGGGCCGCGTGCGTGCCCTGCTGGACGATCGCGGCCAGAACCTGAAATCGGCGGGCCCGGCCCAGCCGGTCGAGGTCCTGGGTCTCAACGGCACGCCGCTCGCCGGCGACGACTTCGTGGTCGTCGACAGCGAAAGCCGGGCCCGCGAGATCACCGAGTTCCGTACCCGCAAGCGCCGTGAGGCGTCCCATGTCGCCACCGCGCGCGGTTCGCTCGAGCAGATGTTCGAGAAGATCCGTGAAGGCGAGGCGAAGGAGCTGCCGGTCATCATCAAGGGTGACGTGCAGGGTTCGGTCGAAGCCATCGCCGGTTCGCTGGAGAAGGCCGCGGGCGACAATGTCGAGGTCAAGGTGCGGGTGCTGCACTCCGCGGTCGGCGCCATCACCGAGAGCGACGTCACCCTCGCCGCCTCGACCGGCGCCATGCTGATCGGCTTCAACGTCCGCGCCAACCCGCAGGCGAGGGAGATGGCCAAGCGCGACGGTGTGGAGATCCGCTACTACTCGATCATCTACAACGTGATCGACGACGTGAAGGCGGCCCTGACCGGCCTGCTGGCGCCGAAGATGCGCGAGAACTACATCGGCAATGCCGAGATCCGCGAGGTGTTCAACATCACCAAGGTTGGCAAGGTCGCCGGCTGCATGATCACCAACGGTGTGGTCAAGCGCGGTTCTGGTGTCCGCCTGCTGCGCGACAACGTCGTGATCCACGAGGGCACGCTGAAGACCCTGAAGCGCTTCAAGGACGAAGTCCGCGAAGTGCGCGAGGGCTACGAATGCGGCATGGCCTTCGAGAATTACGACGACATGCGCACCGGCGACGTGATCGAGTGCTTCGAGCTGGTCGAGGAAATCCGGCAGCTCTAAAGCCGGACTTCCTGATTTCCTGCACCACCGCCGCCGATCGGGACTATCCTCGATCGGCGGCGGATGGATCCTTCCCCCGGTCCGGCTATGCCGGACCGCGGCGTTTTGAGAACGACCCCATGCGACACACCACTGCCAACGGCCCGAGCCAACGCCAGCTGCGCGTTGGTGAGGAACTGCGCCACGCCCTGGCCGCCATCCTGCTGCGCGGCGAGATGCATGACCCCGACCTCGCCGGCGTCTCGATCACCGTCTCCGAGGTCCGGCCCAGCCCGGACATGAAGCACGCCACCGTCTTCGTCACCACGCTGAACGGCGACAAGATGGACGTCGTGCTGCCGGCGCTGCGCCGTGCCGCATCCTTCCTGCGCGGCCTGGTCGCGAAGACCGTCCGGCTGCGCCACACGCCCCAGCTCAGCTTCCAGGCCGACACCTCGTTCGACTATGCGCAGAAGATCAACACGCTGCTGCACCAGGACGTGATCGCCCGCGACCTGTCCGACGACGAAGAGCCGTCGGACGACAGGGCGGACGACACCAATGGCGCGTAGGAAGCGCGGCCGCCCAGTCCATGGCTGGGTGGTGGTCGACAAGCCGGTCGGCGTCACCTCGACCCAGGTGGTCGGCCGCATCCGCCGGCTGTTCGACGCCGAGAAGGCAGGCCACGCCGGCACGCTGGACCCGCTGGCCAGCGGCATCCTGCCGATCGCGCTGGGCGAGGCGACCAAGACCGTGCCCTACGCCATGGACGGCGAGAAGACCTACCGCTTCACCGTGCGCTGGGGCGAGGCGCGCGACACCGACGACACCGAAGGCCGGGTCACCGCGACCAGCGACATGCGCCCCGACCCCGACGCCATCGCCGCGATCATCCCGCGCTTCATCGGCGAGATCAGCCAGGTGCCGCCGGCCTTCTCCGCGATCAAGGTCGATGGCGAGCGCGCCTACGACCTGGCCCGCGCCGGCGAGGCGGTGCAGCTGGCGCCGCGGCTGATCCGGATCGACGACCTGCGCCTGGCCGAGATCCCCGACTGCGACCACGCCACCTTCGACGTGCAGTCCGGCAAGGGCGCCTATATGCGCGGCCTGGCCCGCGACATCGCCCTCGCCCTCGGCACGGTGGGACACATCGTCGCATTGCGCCGCACGCGAGTCGGGCCCTTCGGCCTTGACGACGCGATCCCCTTGGAGCATATCGACGCGCTAGCCAAGCACCCGGGGGCCGAGCAATCGGCCCTCGACGGCATTCTGCTTCCGGTCGAGACCCCGCTGGACGACATCCCGGCGGTGGCCCTGACGGAAGCTGAAGCGCAACGGATGCGGCACGGCCAGTCGGTCACGCTGCTACGGCGCTCGGATCGGGAGCGGATCGCCGCCCTCGATCTCGATCCGGACAACCCGGACGCCATCGTTCTGGCCACCTGCGGGGACGCCCCCGTGGCCCTGGCCCGTATCGACGGCGGCGAGATCCGGCCGGTGCGCATCCTCAACCTCTGATTCAGGAGACCACGATGTCGATTACGCCGGAGCGCAAGCAGGAAGTCATTGGCGCCTACGCCCCCAAGGCCGGGGACACCGGTTCGCCGGAGGTGCAGGTCGCGATCCTGTCCGAGCGCATTGCCAACCTGACCGAACACCTGAAGACCCATTCGAAGGACTTCCACAGCCGTCGGGGTCTTCTGATCATGGTCGGCCGCCGCCGCCGCCTGCTCGACTATCTCAAGCGCAAGAGCGTCGCGCGCTACGACGAGGTCATCAAGCGTCTCGGCCTGCGTCGCTAACAGACGCATGCACCCTCCTTTCCACGTCATTCCCGCGAAAGCGGGAATCTCCATCCGCTTTGGACGTGACGAGATCCCCGCTTTCGCGGGGATGACGATCGGAAGAGAGTCTCTGATTTCGTGACATCGGCGCCGCCGGCAACCCTGCCGGCGGCGCTTGTCGTTTTTAGCCCCCGGGCCCGGCATGGAGCGGCCCGACCCCGATAGGCCGCTGCGGCACGGGGTGTCCGATGAAGGAAAAAGGCGATGTTCAACATCTATCGCAAAGAGATCAACTGGGGCGGCCGCAAGCTGGTCCTCGAGACGGGCAAGATCGCCCGTCAGGCCGACGGCGCCGTACTCGTCACCTATGGTGAGAGCGTCGTGCTCTGCACCGCGGTCGGGTCGAAGCAGAAGTCGAAGTTCGACTTCTTCCCGCTGACCGTGAACTATCAGGAGAAGGCGTTCGCCGCCGGCAAGATCCCGGGCGGCTTCTTCAAGCGCGAAGGCCGCCCGTCCGAGAACGAGACGCTGGTCAGCCGCCTGATCGACCGCCCGATCCGCCCGCTGTTCCACCCGAGCTACCGCAACGAGACCCAGGTCGTCGCCACGGTGCTGAGCCACGATCTGGAGAATGATCCGGACATCGCGGCCCTGGTCGGCGCCTCCGCCGCCCTGACCATCTCGGGCATCCCGTTCCTGGGCCCGATCGGCGCCGCCCGCGTCGGCTACATCGACGGCCAGTACGTGCTGAACCCGACGATCGCCCAGACCGCCGAGAGCCAGCTCGACCTCGTGGTCGCCGGCACCGACGAAGGCGTGCTGATGGTCGAATCCGAGGCGCATGAGCTGACCGAGGAGATCATGCTCGGCGCCGTCGCCTTCGGCCATGCCGCCGCCAAGCAGGTGATCCAGGCGATCATCGAGCTGGCCGAGCTGTGCGCCAAGGAGCCCTGGGCCCTGACCGAGGAGCCGGCCGAGGTCGCCGCCGTCCGCGGCAAGTTCCAGGCCGTCGCTGGCGAGTTGCGCGACGCCTACAAGATCGTGCGCAAGCAGGACCGTTACGCCGCGGTCGACGCGGTCAAGCAGAAGGCGCTGGCCCTGCTCGAGGGCAACGAGGCCGAGCTGGCCGTCGGCGCCAAGGTGTTCAAGGATTTCGAGAGCGACATCGTCCGCGGCAACGTCCTGGACACCGGCCTGCGCATCGACGGCCGCGACACCAAGACGGTCCGCCCGATCGTCGCCGAAGTCGGCGTGCTGAAGCGGGCCCATGGCTCGGCCCTGTTCACCCGCGGCGAGACCCAGGCGCTGGTGGTCACCACGCTGGGCACCGGCCAGGACGAGCAGATCATCGACGCGCTCGAGGGCGAGTACCGCGAGAACTTCATGCTGCACTACAACTTCCCGCCGTATTCGGTCGGTGAAGCGGGGCGCATGGGCAGCCCGGGCCGTCGCGAGATCGGCCACGGCAAGCTGGCCTGGCGGTCGATCCACCCGGTGCTGCCGTCCAAGGAGCAGTTCCCCTACACCATCCGCGTGGTGTCGGAGATCACCGAGTCGAACGGTTCGTCCTCGATGGCCACGGTCTGCGGCTCGTCGCTGGCGCTGATGGATGGCGGCGTGCCGCTGTCCAACCCGGTGGCCGGCATCGCCATGGGCCTGATCAAGGAGGGCGACCGCTTCGCCGTCCTGACCGACATCCTGGGCGACGAGGACCATCTCGGCGACATGGACTTCAAGGTCGCCGGCACCGAGCGCGGCATCACCAGCCTGCAGATGGACATCAAGATCACCTCGATCACCGAGGAGATCATGAAGATCGCGCTGGAGCAGGCGCGCGAAGGCCGCGTCCACATCCTGGGCGAGATGTCCAAGGCGCTGTCGGCGGCTCGCGGCGAGGTCAACAAGAACGCCCCGCGCATCACCACCTTCCAGATCCCGAAGGACAAGATCCGCGAAGTCATCGGCACCGGCGGCAAGGTGATCCGCGAGATCACCGAGACCACCGGCGCCAAGATCGACATCGAGGACGACGGCACCATCAAGGTGGCGGCGGTCGACGAGACGGCGGCCGAGGCGGCGATCAACTGGATCAAGGGCATCGTCGCCGAGCCCGAGGTCGGCAAGGTCTATAGCGGCAAGGTGGTGAAGGCGGTCGATTTCGGCGCCTTCGTCAACTTCCTGGGCAGCCGCGACGGCCTGGTCCACATCTCGGAGATGCGGCCCGGCCGCGTTGCCAAGGTGGCGGACGTGCTGAAGGTCGGCGACGAGGTCAAGGTCAAGGTCCTGGGCTTCGACGACCGCGGCAAGATCAAGCTGTCGATGAAGTTCATCGACCAGCAGACCGGCGCCGAGCTGCCGCGCGACGAGCAGTCGCGGTCGCAGCCGGAGACGACGTTCTGAGGCTTCGCCTCAGTGGAGACGACAGGGGGCGGCCTTCGGGCCGCCCCTTTTCGTTTGCGCCTAGGCCGGCCGGGTGAAGCCGGCGGTGTCCAGCGGCAGCTGCCGGACCCGCTTGCCGGTGACGGCGAAGACGGCGTTGCACAGCGCCGGGATCACCGGCGGCAGCGCCGGCTCGCCCAGGCCGGTCGGCGGGAAGTCGCTTCGCACGAACTCGACCGCGATGTCCGGCGTGCCCGGGATCCGCGGCAGCGGGTAGGTGTCGAAGTTCTCCTGCTCGATCCGCCCACCGGTCAGCTTGATCGCGAGGCCGCCCAGCGCCTGGCCGAGCCCGTCGATCACCGATCCGCGCACCTGGTTCTCGGCGCCCGACGGGTTGACGACCTGGCTGCCGATGTCGCCGGCCACCCAGACCCGCGGCACCCGCACCGTGCCGTCTTGCGCCACCGCCGCCTCCACCACCTCGGCGAAATAGCCGAGATGGCAGAAATAGAAGGCGAAGCCCTTGGCGCTGCCGGCCATCGGCTTGGCCGGCCAGCCGGACATCGCCAGCACCTTCTCGATCACGCCGCGGGCCCGGCCGGTGTGGAACTGCACCTGCGACCCCTGCCGCGTCGGCAGCGCCCGGGGCTCGCCGAGCAGCCCGAGCAGCAGCGTCGGCAGGTCGGTGCCGGCCGCCTGCGCCACCTCGTCCAGGAAGGACTGGTAGGCCCAGGCCAGGCCGTTCGACCGCGGCGCCCGCATCGGCCCGGTCGGCACCACGCTGTCGATGCCGGATTGGGCGAACAGCAGGTTCGGCGTCAGCAGCGCCGGCAGCTCCTGGAAGTCGAACTCGCCGCCCGACACCGGCTTGCCGCCCCGGGTCAGGGTGACGAAATGGCTGGTGAACACGGTCGGCTTGCCGGCCGCGTCGAAACCGGCGGTGAAGCGGTGCCAGCCGGCCGGACGGTAGAAATCGTGCTGGATGTCCTCGGTCCGGGTCCAGAGCAGCTTGACCGGCGTGCCCGGCACCTGCCGCGCGATCGCCGCCGCCTGCACCACATAGTCGTTCATCAGCCGCCGGCCGAAGCCGCCGCCGATGCGCGGCATATGCATAGTGATCGCCTCGGGCTTCAGCCCCAGCGCCTCGGCAACCAGGTCGCGGCCGCGCTGCGGCATCTGGCTCGGCGCCCACAGCTCCAGCGTGCCGTCCTCGCGATACAGGGCGGTGCAGTTCTGCGGCTCCAGCGGCGCGTGCGACAGATACGGATAGGCGTAGTCCGCCGTGATCCGCTTCGCGGCCCCGGCCAGCGCGCCCTCGACGTCACCGGCGCGGAACAGCTCGGCCTGCGGCGTGCCGTCGAACAGGGTCTTGGCCCGGGCGTCGTAGCCTTCGGTGCTCTGGGCGGCACCAGGGCCCTCGTCCCATTCGACCTTGAGCGCCTGCCGCGCCTGGTTGGCCAGCCACCAGTTGGTGGCCAGGATCGCGACGCCGTCGACCAGGCTTTCCGGCCGGCCGTTGCCCTTGACCGTGAACGCCTGGCGCACGCCGGGTTGGCCGCGGGCGGCGTCGAGATCGGCGGATTTCAGCGTGCCGCCGAACACCGGGCAGCGCTCGAACACCGCGTACAGCATGCCGGGCAGCAGGGTGTCGATGCCGAAGATCGGCTCGCCGCGTACCACCTTCGGGCTGTCGCAACCGCCGATCGGCTTGCCGATGATGCGGAACTCCGCCGGGTCCTTCAGCCGGACCTTGCCTGGATCCGGCATCGGCAGCGCCGCGGCCTCGGCCGCCACCTCGCCATATCCCAGGCTGCGCCCGGTGGCTTCGTGCAGCAGCCGGCCGGAGCGGGTGGTGATGCTGTCGGCCGGCACGCCCCAGCGCTTGGCCGCGGCGTCGACCAGCAGCGCCCGCGCCGCGGCGCCGACCTGGCGCAGCGGCATCCAGTTGGCCGGCGTCGCCCGGCTGCCGCCGGCGGTCTGCGGGCCATAGGCGGCCTCGTTCACCATCGCCTGGGTGACGGTGACCTGGTCCCAGTCGACGTCCAGCTCGTCGGCGATGATCATCGGCAGCGATGTCTTGATGCCCTGGCCGATCTCCGGATTCTTGCCGGTGATCGTCACCCGCCCGTCCGGGGCAATGACGATGAAGGCGCCGAGCGTGCCGTCTCCACCGGCGGCAGCCGCCGCAAGCGGCAGGGCGGCATCGATCAAGAGCCCGCCGCCGACCAGCAGCGAGGCCTTGAGGAAAGCGCGCCGGCCCAGGCCGGCCTCAGGAAGGAGGTATCCCATCAGCCGGCACTCCCTTCCGCCGCCTTCCGTTCGGCCGCCTTGTGGATGGCGGCACGGATCCGGGTGTAGGTGCCGCAGCGGCAGAGATTGCCGGCCATGGCGGAGTCGATGTCGTCGTCGCCGGGCGCCGGGGTGGTCGCCAGCAGCGCCGCGGCGGACATGATCTGCCCGGCCTGGCAGTAGCCGCATTGCATCACGTCGAAGGCCAGCCAGGCCTGCTGCAGCCGGACGCCGATATCGGTGGCGCCGATCGCCTCGATGGTCACGATCTTGGCGCCACCGACATCGCCGATCGCGGTCTGGCAGGCGCGCACGGCGGCACCGTCGAGATGCACGGTGCAGGCGCCGCACAGCCCGGCGCCGCAGCCGAATTTGGTGCCGACCAGCCCGAGCTCGTCGCGCAGCGCCCACAGCAGGGGCATCTCCGGCGGCGCGTCGATCCGCTCGGTCCGGCCATTGATGTTCAGTTCGACAGCCATGGACAGCTCCGTCTCTGCGACCGGGCACGCGCGGCGGCCGCCGCTGCGAGCCGGGTCCGGTGTTCGGGAGAGTGAGGATACGATCCGTTGTCGTACAACTGTGCCAGGGACGCCGACCCGCGTCCCCTTACACCGCATTGCTGCGGCATCCAGTCTCATCCGGAGACGAAAATAACACAGCCGGGTTGGCAATTTGCATGCTCGCCGTGTTCTTGGCATCGATGGGTGATGCGGTCGCGTGTTTAGCCGAGTATTGAACGCCGCGCCAATGTCAATGCTCACAAAATACTGTATAGCCACTACATATCGATCGCCGCTTTTGTCTGTTACTATTGAAGCTTGTTCACCGTAGCCTGAAATGGCGCCGTAGTGATTCGCTTTCAGGTTGATATTGGTGCCCGATGGCCTCGGGCAGACGATTTGTCGTGATGGAGGTAAAAATGGCCGGACCGCTCGCGATTGGTGAGGACGCGCCCGATTTCGAAGTCGAGACCACCGAGGGGCGGATCCGCTTCCACGACTGGCTCGGCTCGTCCTGGGGCGTGCTGTTCTCTCACCCGAAGGACTTCACCCCGGTGTGCACCACCGAGCTCGGCGCCGTGGCCAAGTTGAAGCCGGAATTCGACAAGCGCGACGTCAAGGTGATCGGCCTCAGCGCCGACCCGGTCGACCGGCATGCGAGCTGGGCCCAGGACATCAAGGAAACGCAAGGCGCTGCCCCGAACTTCCCGGTGATCGCCGATTCCGAGCTGGTCGTCTCCAAGCTCTACGGCATGCTGCCGGCCGATGCCGGCACCACCTCGGAGGGGCGCACTGCGGTCAACAACCAGACGGTTCGCAACGTCTACGTCGTCGGGCCGGACAAGAAGATCAAGCTGGTGATCTCCTACCCGATGACCACCGGCCGCAACTTCGACGAGGTGCTGCGGGTGATCGATTCGCTGCAGCTGACCGCCAAGCACAAGGTGGCGACCCCGGCCGACTGGAAGAACGGCGAGGACGTCATTATCGTCACCTCGGTCTCGGACGAGGAGGCCAGGCAGAAATTCCCGGCCGGCTTCAAGACCCTCAAACCCTACCTCCGCACCGTCGCCCAGCCCAAGGACTGACCCGGCAGCGCCCCATGAACGATGCCGCCCGACCCATCGCGGCCATGCCGGCGGGGGTTGCCTCCCCCGCCGTCCACGCCATCTTCGACCCGCGGACCGGCAGCGTGCAGTACATCGTCGCCGACCCTGGAACCGGCGACTGCGCGATCATCGACCCGGTGCTGGACTTCGACCTGAAATCCGGCACCGTCTCCACCCGCAATGCCGACCTGATCCTCGACCATGTCGCGCGGTCCGGGCTGCGGGTCGCCTGGATCCTCGACACCCATCCGCACGCCGACCACTTCTCCGCCGCCGCTTATCTCAAAGAGAAGACCGGCGCGCCGACGGCGATCGGCGAGAAGGTCGCCGGCGTCCAGGCGCTGTGGCAGGAGATCTACAACCTGCCGGACCAGCCGACCGACGGGACGGGCTGGGACCGGCTGTTCCGCGACGGCGACCGCTTTCAGATCGGGTCGTTGCAGGCCCGGGTGATGTTCTGCCCCGGCCACACCATGGCCTCGATCACCTATCTCGTCGGCGACGCCGCCTTCATCCACGACACCCTGTTCATGCCCGATGGTGGCACGGCGCGGGCCGATTTCCCCGGCGCTGACGCCCGCCAGCTCTGGGCCTCGATCCAGCGCATCCTGGCCCTGCCGGACGACACGCGCCTGTTCACCGGCCACGACTACCAGCCGGACGGGCGCGAGCCGCGCTGGCAGAGCACCGTCGCCGACCAGAAGGAGCGCAACATCCATGTCGCCGCGGTGTCGGAGGCCGAGTTCGTGGCGCTGCGCCAGGACCGCGACCGGACGCTGCCGCTGCCGGCGCTGATGCTGGCGGCGCTGCAGGTGAACATCCGCGGCGGCAGGCTGCCGGAGCCCGAGGCGAACGGCCGGCGCTACCTGAAGATCCCGCTCGACGCCTTCCCCGGCGCGCCGCAGGGGTGACCCCCGCGGGGCGTTTGCAGCGGTCCTGCCGCGGTCCGGCCTTGATCTCGGGGCACTTTGCCGCGACGTTCACCGACTGATTCGGAAATCGCGGAGAGGGCCCATGTCGATGACCACGCGGATGGCGGTGCTGGCCGGGGTGGCGCTGCTGGCGGCCTGCCAGAGCTCGGGCCAGGGCCAGCCGGTGGTGCCGACCCCGACGCCCGGCGCCTCGGCGACCTTCCCGGCCCAGTCCGAGGCGCAGGGCTTCCAGCAATGGGTGGCGGCGTTCCGGGCCGAAGCCGCGGCGCGCGGCATCAGCGAGGCGACGCTGGCCACCGCCTTCGACACCGTGCAGTTCCTGCCCAAGGTGATCGATTCCGACCAGTCGCAATCGGAGTTCACCAAGGCGATCTGGACCTATCTCGACAGCGCCGTCTCGCCCGACCGCATCCGCAACGGCCAGGCGATGCTGGCGCAGTGGGGGTCGACCGCCAACGCGTCGGAGCAGCGCTACGGCGTGCCGAAGGAGATCGTCACCGCGATCTGGGGCATCGAGAGCAATTACGGCCAGAACTTCGGCTCGACCGAGGTGATCGACGCCCTGGCCACGCTCGGCTATGAAGGCCGCCGCCAGGACTTCTTCAAGGAACAGCTGTTCGCCGCGCTGCAGATCCTGCAGCAGGGCGACATCAGCCGTGACCGCATGCTCGGCTCCTGGGCCGGCGCCATGGGCAACACCCAGTTCCTGCCCACGGTGTTCCTGAGCTCCGCCGTCGACGCCGATGGCGACGGCCGCCGCGATATCTGGGGCAGCATCCCCGACGTCATGGCCTCGACCGCCAACTACCTGGCCCAGTCGGGCTGGCAGCGCGGCCAGCCCTGGGGCGTCGAGGTCACCCTGCCGCCCGGCTTCGACTATTCGGTGGCGGAGCTGAGCACCAAACGCCCGGTGGCGCAGTGGGTGGCGCTGGGGGTGAAGCCGGTCTCCGGCCGCAGCCTGCCGGCGCTGGGCGACAGCTCGGTGATCACCCCGGCCGGCGCCCGCGGCCCGGCCTTCCTGGTCGGCCCGAACTTCAGCGTCATCATGAAGTACAACAACTCGACCAATTACGCGCTGGCGGTCGCCACGCTGTCCGACCGGCTGGCCGGCGGCGGCCCGATCGTCGGGTCCTGGCCACGAGACGAGCAGCCGCTGTCGCGCAGCGAAGTGCTGGAGCTGCAGTCGCTGCTGACGGCCAGGGGCTTTTCCATCGGCGGCGCGCCGGACGGGCTGATCGGGCCGGCGACGCGCGGCGCGATCCGGGCCTGGCAGACCTCCAAGGGACTGGTCCCGGACGGCTTCGCGACAACGACCCTGCTGCAGGCGGTGCGGGCGGGGTAGATCACATCGCCCCGGCCAGCGCCGTCATCCGCGCCACCGGCGCGGCGACGGCCGACCGGACGCCGCCGGTGCGGGTCAGCAGATGGTAGGTGAGGGGGCTCGGCACCTCATGCTCGCCCAGCCGCACCAGGCCGCCCGCCCGGATCGCGCGGTCGGAAAAGGGCGCCCGGGCCAGGGCGATGCCGAGCCCGGCCTCCGCCGCCGCCAGGACCAGCGTGTAGTCCTCGAAACGCCGGTCCTGCGGCCGCGGCTTCAGCGCGACGCCATGGGCGGCGAACCAGGCGCGCCAGCCGGTCGCGTCGGAATCATGCAGCAGCGGCGCCCGCAGCAGCCCGTCCGGCGAGAGGCCGAGCCGCCGCGCCAGATCGGGATGTGCCACCGGATATAGCCGCTCCGGCAGTAGCCGGACGGCCTGGAGTCCGGGCCAGCTGCCGGCACCGTAGCGCACCGCAAAATCGACCTCGCCGCCTTCGACATCGGCGTTGCGGCCCTCGACCGCAACCTCGATCCTGAGCGCCGGGTCGCCCTGCTCCAGCGCCGCCAGCCGCTCGAACAGCCACAGTTTGGCGAAGCCCGGCACCACGCTGATCCGCACCACCTCCGGCCCGCGCCGGCGGCGCCATCGCACCGCGGCCTCGTCGATCAGCCGGAATGCCGCCTCGACCCGCGACACGAAGCGCTGCCCGTCCGGCGTCAGCCGCACGCCGCGGCCATGGCGTTCGAACAGGGCGGTGCCGAGCCAGGCCTCGACCGCGGCGACGCGCCGGCTGACCGCGCCATGGGTCAGGCCCAGCGCCTCGGCGGCGGCGCTGAAGGACTCATGCCGGGCGGCGACGCAGATCGTGTCGAGGCTGTCGAGCGGCGGCCGGCCCGGTGTCGCGCTGTGATCCATGCACACAGCTCACGCTCGATCGGTGCCGTATGTCAACAGCACGGCCGGTGCCAGAACGGAAGCCCGCTTCATACGAGGTGCATCCGTGTCCAGCCGCGCCCGCCTTGCCTATACCGCCGTGGCCGTCACCATCCTGTCCTGGGCCTCGGCCTTCCCGGCGATCCGCCTGGCGCTGCGCGAGCTGCTGCCGGTGCCGCTGGCCGCCGCCCGCTTCGCCGTGGCGGCCCTGCTGGTGCTGGCGTGGCTGGCCTGGCGCCGGCCGCCGCGGCCGGCCCTGCCCGACCTGCTGCGCTTTGCCCTGTGCGGGCTGGTCGGCATCGCCGCCTACAACATCCTGCTGAACACCGGGCAGCGCAGCGTCGCGGCCGGCGCCGCCAGCTTCATCGTCAACACCGCGCCGATCCTGACCGCGCTCTTGGCCCGGCTGGTGCTGGGCGAGCGCTTCGGCGCCCGCGGCTGGGCCGGCACGCTGGTCAGCTTCGCCGGCATCGCCCTGATTGCCGCGGCCCAGCCCGGCGGCCTGGCCTTCGGCGCCGGCGCCAGCCTGATACTGGGCTCGGCGCTGTGCATGGCCTGCTACGTCGTGCTGCAGAAGCCCTTGGTGGCCCGGCACGGCGCCCTGGCCAGCACCGCCTGGACGCTGCTGGCCGGCGCGCTGTGGCTGTCGCCCTGGCTGCCGGAGGCGGCCGGCGAGATGCCCGGTGCCGGCACCACGACGATCGCCACGGTGATCGGCCTCGGCGTGCTGCCGGCCGCCATCGGCTACGCCACCTGGACCTATGCTCTCGGCCATTTCGGCGCGGCGCGGGCGACCAACTTCCTCTACCTCGTGCCGCCGGTCGCGACCGCGATCGCCATGCCGCTGCTGGGCGAGGCGCCGGGACCGCAGACGCTGCTGGGTGGCGCGATCGCCATCATGGGGGTGGTCCTGGTCAACACCCGCGGACGCGGGACGCCGCGGGCGTCGGCCTCCGCCGAGCCCGCGACACCGCGCCTGCCGTCCTGACTCAGAGCAGCCCGAGCTTGTCCCGCGGCGGGCCGGGGAAGTCGGCGAAGGCCGGGGCGCCATCGGGCGTGCCCAGCAGCTCGCGCACCGCCCTTGTGGCTTGGTCGATCGCCGAGTGGACATAGGCGTAGGCGCCGGAATCGGCGTTGGCGATCGCGACCCGGCCCCAGGGCTTGCGCGCCGCCACGATCGGCAGCGGGCCGTCCGGCCAGAAGCTGTCCCAGGGCCGCATGTATTCGTAGGCATAGCCATGCGACCAGCGGTTCGCGGTGATCGCCTCGATGTCGCGCGCCGGGTCGAAGCCGCCGCCCGACAGGGCCCGGCCCAGCAGGTCGCGGATCTCGCGCTCCATCGTCTCGAAGGTCAGCTGAGTCAGCTGCAGGCGCCCGGACAGGGACTGCTCGCGCGACGACAGCCCCGGCTGCAGCGGCACCTTGCTGAGATGCAGCAGCACCGGGTCCTCCGGCTTGTCGGCGAAGCTGTAGCCGCCCATGCTGACCGGGTAGTCGATCTCCGCGCCCGACCAGAAATGGCCCGGCGACTCGAAGCCCTCGATGCCGAGCTTGGCGAAGGCGCTCCAGTTGCGGATCAGCACATTGGTGTAGATCAGCGGCACCTTCTGCTGGTCCTGCAGCGCCGTCACCTGCCCCTCGGCCAGCTCGTCGGTCAGGAACGGGATCACTCGGTGCCAGCAGGCCAGCACCACATGGCCGGCCTGAACCGTGCGCAGCTTGCCAGCCTGAACATAGGCCACGTCGACCGCCTTGGCCGAGGCCGGGTCTCCCTGGTGCTTCACCCGCACCACGGTCGAGCCCAGCCGGATCCGCACCGGCTGGCCATCGACATCCAGCTTGCCGTAATCGGCCTGGGCGAGGACCAGGTCCTCCATGGTGCTGCCGGGGATGGCAGCCGGGATCAGCGACCGCACCAGCGCCCGGGCGATTCCGGCATTGCCGTCGGGGAAGTGGTAGATGTACTCGTCCGGGTCGGTGCGGGCCAGGCGGCCGCTGGGGCTCATGGTCGGGTAGACCTCGTCGCCCAGATCCATGCCGTCGAAGCCGGGATTGCCGTTGGCCCAGGCGTCGATGCAGGTGACGGCGTCGATGCCGGCGCCGAAATAGGCCTCGGTCGAGCTCTGGAAATACGCGACCAGCTGCGGGTCGGCCTTCACCAGCTCGGTCAGGAACTGCGCGTAGGTGGTCTTCGACAGCCGCTCCAGCTTCTCCGACCGCGACAGGCCGGGCAGGTAGTCGGCCGGCTCATCGATCAGGGCGATCAGGTCCTGCTTCGCCTTGTCGGTCAGCGGCGACTGCGGCACCCAGTCGGCGGCGGCCTCGGCCTCCTTCACCAGCGCGTCGGCGCCGAACACCTCCTTCGGGAAGAACACGGCACGGCCGAGGCCGCGCGTTTCGGCCCAGCCCTGGTCGTAATACTGCTCGAACCGCTTCGGCTCGACCCCGATATCGGCCAGCAGCGCATTCACCGCCGGGCTGAAATAGCTCGGCGTCTGCAGCGACTGCGACCCGCCATAGCCGAGGATCATGCGGCCGCCGGCGCTGGTGAATTCGTTGCGCTTGGCATGCCCGCCGAAATCATCGTGGTTCTCGAGCACCAGGATGCGGGCGCCCGCCCCCGCCTGCTTGCGGTACTGCACCGCCGCGGCGAGGCCGGAGATGCCGCCGCCCACCACCACCAGGTCATAGCGCTCGCCGGTCGCCGCCGGCGCCCCCGCCTTGTCCCAGAAGGTGCCGTCGCGCACCGAATGCATGACGTTGTAGGAGCCTTCGTGATGGCCGCGCAGGCCGGTCAGCTTCGGCGGATAGGCGGCGGCCGGCCCGGCGGCGAAGGCGCTGCGGGTCAGCGGCCCGCCCAGCGCGGCCGCACCCACCGTCAGGGCGACACCGTCGAGAAAATCTCGCCGGCTGATCGGCCGGCCCATTCCCAGATCGCGATCGGATGACATGGCTGTTCCCCCTCCCTGGCTGGAGCCGATTCAGAGGGACCAAGGTGGCGGAATTGCGGTGCGAGGCGCGGCGGCTCAGGCCGTGGGCTTGACCCCGGTCAGCCGGAAGATCTCGACCTCGCCGTTGCGGCCGCGGACGCGGCGCGGGCCCAGGCTCTTCATCTCGAATTCCGGGCCCAGCAGGGCCGCGGTCTCGGCGCTGATCAGGATCGTCGTCTCCTCGTCGCCCGACAGCACCTTGCCCAGCTGCTCCAGCCGGTTGCCGATGTTCACCGTGTCGCCGACGATAGTGTAGCTGGTGCGTCCCGGCGCGCCGATGTTGCCGACCACCACCGGGCCGCTGTGCAGCCCGATGCGCAGCTTCAGCCGCGGCCGGCCGGTGCCGGCGCGGCGGTCGTTCTCGTCCCGCATCACCCCGGCGATGGCCAGTGCGGCGCGGGCGGCCCGCGGCGCATGGTCCTTCAGCTTTTCCGGCGCGCCCCAGAACGCCATCAGGCAGTCGCCGATGAACTTGTCGATGGTGCCGGATTCGGCCTCGACGCAGCGCCCCAGCATGGCGAAATGCTCGTTCAGATAGGCCGCGATCCGCGCCGCCGGCAGCCGCTCCGCCGCACCGCTGAAATTGGCGATGTCGGTGAACATCACCGTCATGACGCGCTCGATCGAGACCACGTCCTCGCCGTCGCCCTTGGTGATCAGGCGGCGGACCAGGCTTTTCGGCACATACGTCTCGAGCCAGCGCAGCCCGACCAGCATGGTGTTGAAGGCCTGGGCGCCTTCGTTCAGCTCCTTGAACACGCTGCCGGGCAGCGGCCTGAGCTGGCTGAACTCCAGCGTTCCCACCGCCCTCGCCTGATCGGAGAAGGCGCGCACCGGCCGTGCGATCATGCGGCCGACGAAGACGCCGACGATGATCGCCAGCACCATCACCGCCAGACCGGCCAGGCCGGCGCGGATCACCCGCCAAACCTCGGCGCCGATCGCGTCGCCCGGCACATGGATGCCGAGGATCAGCTGGGTCGGGCCGAAGCCGTAGATGGTGCGGTACAGGAAGATCTCGTCCTGGTCGCCGATCTCGACCTCGCGGATCCGCACCCGCGGGTTGCGCACGGTGACCGGCTCGCCCTTGGTCCACAGCGCCGCCAGCAGCTGATCGCCGACCTGGTCGAGCCGCGGCAGCGGCTCCTCCACCGAGGCCGGCGGCGGGTCGGTGGCCATGCGCGGATGGGCCAGCACCCGGTCCTCGCCATAGAGGATGAAGGGCACCTGCGACGGGTCGCTGGACACCCGGGCCAGGAACTTCGACAGGTCCTGCACCGTGACCACCGCGAACAGCACGCCGACCAGCTTGCCGTCGCGCCGCACCGGCTGGCGCAGATTCATCACCGTCGCGTGCGGCCCGTCCTTCAGATACAGGATCTCGCCCCAATAGGCGTCGACCTTGCCGGCCGCCTCGGCCAGCGCCTCACGGCTCTGCTCGGCCTCGTTCTGCTCGTCGAACGTGTCGTAGTTGCCGTCCAGCTCATGGGTGACGCCGCGGATGCGCAGATCCTCGGTCAGATAGGCGATCGAGCGCACCTGCGGCGACGCTGCCAGCGCGCCGGTCAGCATGGTCGAGAACTGGTCCATGTTGCCGGCGTCGAGCCGCCCCCGCTGCAGCAGCAAGGCGAGGCTGCCGAGCTCGTTCGACACCGGCTCGAGATGCTGGCGCAGCTGCGCCTCGACCGAGGCGACGCCGATCTCGGCCTGGTTGGTCAGGAGGTCGAAGGTGGTGCGCGCCGCCGTGGTCCAGTAGATCGCCAGCACTGCCGCGACCGCGATCGCCACCAGGCCGCCGATGGCAACTGCGAGCGTCCGGGCCAGGGTGATGGTGCGCCGGCGCGGCCTGCCGAAACGGGCGGCCGGCGCCGAGGCCTCGGCGGAGAGCGGCAGGGTCATGGGGCGATGGCGGGATCCAGCATGCGGCCCAGTGGCCGGCCGCCGAAGATGTGGATGTGCAGGTGCGGCACCTCCTGGTGCCCGTCTTCGCCGATGTTCGACAGGATGCGGTAGCCGGGCGCGGCCAGGCCGAGATCGCGGGCGACCCGGCCGACCGCCCGGGTCAGGGCCGCGATCTCGGCGTCGCTGGCGCGCTCCGAGAAATCGTCCATCGAGACATAAGCGCCCTTGGGGATCACCAGCACATGCACCGGCGCCTTCGGGCCGATGTCGTGGAAGGCCAGGACATGGTCGTCCTCATAGACCTTCCTGCACGGAAGCTCGCCGCGCAGGATACGGGCGAAGACGTTGTTCGGATCATAGGCCATCGGTCGTCCTCGATCTCGCTGATGATGACACATGCTGCTGAATCGCGGCGAAATTCAGCCGCCAGCCAGCGACAATTGTCATGCCGGCGGCGACGTGTTGTCGCGGTCCCGGCCGGCCCTTTCCGCACGGGTGGGCGCCGTCACTCCGTCGGCCGCGCCGCCTTCTCCGTGATGCCGCTGACGCCTTCCCGCGCCTCCAGCACCGCCCAGACCGTCTCCGGCGCCACCCCGGCATCGGCCCACAGCACCAGCAGGTGGTAGAGCAGGTCGGCGCTTTCGGCGGCGATGGCGTCGGGGTCGCCCCGCATCGCCTCGATCACCGTCTCGACCGCCTCCTCGCCCAGCTTCTGGGCGATCTTCGGCCGGCCGCGGGCGAACAGCTTGGCGGTGTAGCTGGAGGCGGGGTCGGCGCCTTGCCGCGACCGGATCACGGCGGCCAGCCGATCCAGCACCCGGGCGTCGACGGACTGCCCCCCGCTCATGCCGCCATCCGCACCGGCAGCCCGGCCGCGGCCAGATGCTGCTTGGCCTGGGCGATCGAATAGGTGCCGAAATGGAAGATCGAGGCGGCGAGCAGGCCGGTGGCGCCGCCGGACAGCGCCCCGTCGGCGAGATGGTCGAGCGTGCCGACCCCGCCCGAGGCGATGATCGGGATGCCGACCACCTTGCGGATCCGCTGCAGCAGCCCGATGTCGAAGCCTTCCTTGGTGCCGTCGCGATCCATCGAGGTCACCAGCAGCTCGCCGGCGCCGGCAGCGGCCATCCGGTCGGCCCAGTCGACCGCGTCGATGCCGGTGCCCTTGCGGCCGCCATGGGTGAAGATCTCCCATTTGCCGTCGGACACCTGCTTGGCGTCGATCGCCACCACCACGCATTGGCGGCCGAACTTGATCGCCGCTTCGGACACCAGCTCCGGCCGGGCCACGGCGGCGGAGTTGATCGACACCTTGTCGGCCCCGGCCAGCAGCAGCGCCCGGACGTCGTCGACGCTGCGCACGCCGCCGCCCACGGTCAGCGGCATGAACACCTGTTCGGCCGTGCGGCGGACCACGTCGAACAGCACGCCGCGATTCTCATTGGTCGCGGCGATGTCGAGATAGACCAGCTCGTCCGCGCCCTCGCGGTCATAATGCCGGGCCTGCTCCACCGGATCCCCGGCATCGACCAGGTTCTCGAAGTTGACGCCCTTGACCACCCGGCCGTCCTTGACGTCGAGGCAGGGGATGACCCGGACCTTGAGCATGCCTCAGGCCTCCACCGGCACCGGACCGGACAGGATCGCCAGCGCCTGCTTCGGGTCGATCCGGCCGTCATAGAGCGCGCGGCCGCAGATCACCCCGGCGATGCCCGAGCGCTCCTCGCGCTTGATCACCCGCAGGTCATCGAGCGAGGAGGCGCCGCCCGAGGCGATCACCGGCGTGGTCAGGGCGAAGGCCAGGTCGGCCGTGGCCTCGACATTCAGTCCGCCCATGGCGCCGTCACGGTTGATATCGGTGTAGATGATCGCGGCGACGCCGGAATCCTCGAAGCGCAGCGCCAGGTCCAGCACCTTGACGGTCGAGGTCTTGACCCAGCCTTCGATCGCCACGAAGCCTTCCCGCGCATCGATGCCGACGGCGATCCGGCCGGGCCAGCGGCGGCAGGCCTCGCGCACCAGATCCGGGTCGCGCACCGCGACCGTGCCCAGCACCACCCGGGCGACGCCGCGCTCGAGCCAGAACTCGATCCGCTCCAGGTCGCGGATGCCGCCGCCCAGCTGCACCGGCAGCGAAGTGGCCTTGAGGATGCCGCCGATCGCCTCGGCATTCACCGGATGGCCGGCGATGGCGCCGTTCAGATCGACCACATGGATCCAGCTGAACCCCTGCTCGGCGAAGGCCCTGGCCTGCTCGGCGGGGTCCAGGTTGAATACGGTGGCTTCGCTCATCTCGCCGCGGACGAGACGGACGCAGTGGCCGTCCTTCAGATCGATGGCCGGATAGAGGATCATGGCGTCGGGTCCAGCCCCGCCTCGGACAGCGGGATCAGTGGTTTGTGGAAGTAGCAGCCGCCGATCAGGCGACCGTTCACGCGGGCATAATACGGGTTCGTCGCCCAACGGACGAATCCCAAGCTCTCGAACAGGTGGATCGCCGCGGTCTGGGTCTCGCGCACGTCGAGCGTCAGCAGGCGGTAGCCGCGAGCGCGCGCCTCGGCCTCCGCCGCCTCGGCCAGCATCCGGGCCAGGCCGTGGCCGCGGGCCCAGGGGGCGACGAAGATCCCGGTCAGCCCGGCGGCGAAGGCCTGCGCCTCGTTGTTCACCGGCGGCTCCACCAGCTGGATGGCGCCGGCGATGACCTCGTCGAGCCGGCCGACGAACAGGTGCCGGCCCGGCATCGCCACGACGCCGCCCCAGTAGCGCTCCATGGTCTCGCGCGGCGGCGGCTTGACCCAGCCGAAGCCGCCGCCCTCGAGGATGGCCAGCTCGGCCGCGTCGCACAGATCATGCAGGTCGCTGCTGCGGACCCGGTCGAGCCGGCCGACGGACACCTCCGGCACCGAGGCCGTCGCTTCGCTCATGGCGTCCAGGTCACGAAATTGCCGAGCAGCCTCAGCCCGGCCGCCTGGCTCTTTTCCGGATGGAACTGCACGCCGATCCAGTTGTCGCAGCCGACCGCGGCGGTCTGCGGCCCGCCATAGTCGACCGTCGCCAGCACCTCGGCCGGGTCGGCCGGCACCATGACATAGGAATGGGCGAAATAGACGTCCTGGCCAGCCAGCCCATCCAGCACCGGATGCGCCTCCTCCACCGCCAGGGTGTTCCAGCCCATCTGCGGCACCACCAGGTCGGGGTCGGCCGGAGCCAGCGGCACCACCGCTCCATGGATCCAGTCGAGGCCAAGGAAATCGCCATGCTCGTGGCCGACGCCGGCCATCACCTGCATGCCGACGCAGATGCCGAGAAAGGGAATGCCGGCCTTCTTCACGCGCTCGTCCAGCACCTCGCGCAAACCCGGAATCGTGGCGAGGGCCTGGCTGCAGTCGCCGAAGGCGCCGACGCCCGGCAGCACCAGCCGGTCGGCCCGGCGCACCACCTCGGCATCGGCGGTGACGACGATCTCCTGCGCCGTCCTGCGCTCCGCCGCGGCGCGTTCCAGCGCCTTGGCGGCCGAGCGGAGGTTGCCGGAACCATAATCGATCACGGCGATGGCCATGCGGGAGCCCCGGAGCTAGAGGGAGCCGCCGAGCGTGCCCTTGGTCGAGGGCACGGCGTCCGGGCGGCGGCTGTCGATCGCGGTCGCGGCGCGCAAGGCGCGGGCCAGCGCCTTGAAGCAGCTTTCGACGATGTGGTGGTTGTTCTCGCCATACAGGTTGGCGACATGCAGCGTCAGCCCGGCGTTCTGGGCGAAGGCGTGGAACCATTCGCGGAACAGCTCGGTGTCCATCTCGCCCAGCTTGTCGCGGGTGAAGCGGACGTCCCAGACCAGATAGGGCCGGGCCGAGATGTCGACGGCGACGCGGGACAACGCCTCGTCCATCGGCACATGCGCCTCGCCGTAGCGCTGGATGCCGCGGCGATCGCCCAGCGCCTTGGCGAAGGCCTGGCCGAGGGTGATGCCGACATCCTCGGTGGTGTGGTGGAAATCGATATGGAGGTCGCCCTCGGCCCGCACCGTCAGGTCGAACAACCCGTGCCGGGCCAGCTGGTCCAGCATGTGGTCGAGGAAGCCGACACCGGTCTGGATGTCGGAGCGGCCGGTGCCGTCGAGATCGACCGTGGCGCTGATCCGCGTCTCGCGGGTGACGCGGTCGACGGTCGCGGAGCGGGCAGAGGCGGCGGGGGTGGAAGCGGTTCCGTCCATGGCTTGGTGTCTTAACAGGAAGCCCGGTGCATCGCCAGCCGCCGAGCCATGCCGGGAAAGCAGGGGGCCTCCCGGCAGTGCGCGGAAAGGAAGGCATGACCGCCGGTCTGCGTCTTCTCGCCGAACGGCGGTCACTCTATGATGGCGAGAGCACAGGAATGACTGATGAGCGAGATTCGGCCTACTGACGCCACCGCGATCCACACGACCGAGGCATGGCAAGTCCAGCGCATCGAGGATGGCCTTGCCGCAGCGCGCGAAGGTCGCGTGCGCCCTGCTGATGTCGTGTTTGCAGAGATCGCCGCAAAGCACGGCTGGGCGTGCGGCCTGCCACCCGCCTGATCCCCTGCCGGACGGTCGCCGAGACTTGATCCCCCCGCCCGACGGTCCAATCTAGGCGGTGCGGGCCGGACGGCCTGTCCTATCCTCAGCGTTTCCGGATTCCTGCATGTCGTCTTCCGAGAGTGCCGCCTGGCACGGCACCACCATCCTCGCCGTGCGCAAGAACGATCGCGTCGTCATCGCCGGCGACGGTCAGGTGACCGCCGGCAACACCGTGATGAAGGGCACCGCCCGCAAGGTGCGCCGCCTGGGCGACGGCAGCGTCATCGCCGGCTTCGCCGGGGCGACCGCCGACGCCATGGCGCTGTTCGAGCGGCTGGAGGCCAAGCTGGAGAAGCACCCCGGCCAGCTGGCCCGCGCTTGCGTCGAGCTGGCCAAGGACTGGCGCACCGACCGCTATCTGCGCCGGCTGGAGGCGATGATGGCGGTGTGCGACGCCCGAGTGTCGCTGATCCTGACCGGCACCGGCGACGTGCTGGAGCCCGATGACGGGCTGATCGGCATCGGCTCCGGCGGGCCCTTCGCCCTGGCCGCCGCCCGCGCCTTCATGGAGAGCGCCGAGCTGGACGCCGAGACGGTGGCGCGCAAGGCGATGAAGATCGCCGGCGACATCTGCATCTACACCAACCACAACGTCACTCTGGAAAGCCTGTGATCGCGGCCCTGCCCGCCTTCCGACCCAAGGCCCGAGCCGCGAAGGACCCGACATGACCGACACCGCCAATTTCAGCCCGCGCGAGATCGTCTCCGAGCTCGACCGCTTCATCGTCGGCCAGCACGACGCCAAGCGCGCCGTCGCCATCGCCCTGCGCAACCGCTGGCGCCGCCAGCAGCTGCCCGAGGTGCTGCGCGAGGAGGTGCTGCCGAAGAACATCCTGATGATCGGGCCGACCGGCGTCGGCAAGACCGAGATCGCGCGCCGCCTGGCGAAGCTGGCCAACGCCCCGTTCCTGAAGGTCGAGGCGACCAAGTTCACCGAGGTCGGCTATGTCGGCCGCGATGTCGAGCAGATCATCCGCGACCTGCTGGAGATCGCGATCAAGATGACCCGCGAGACGCTGCGCAAGGAGGTCGCGGCCAAGGCCGAGATCCGCGCCGAGGAGCGGGTGCTGGACGCGCTGGTGGGCGACAGCGCCTCGGCCGAGACCCGGCAGAAGTTCCGCAAGATGCTGCGCGAGGGCCAGCTGAACGACCGCGAGATCGAGATCCAGGTCGCCGACACCGGCGGCGGGCTGCCGACCTTCGACATCCCGGGCATGCCGGGCGCCCAGATGGGCATGCTCAACCTCAACGACATGTTCGGCAAGGCCTTCGGCAACCGCACCAAGCCGCGCCGCATGACCGTGGTGGAGAGCCACGCCGTCCTGCTGGCCGAGGAATCGGACAAGCTGCTGGACCAGGAGAAGGTGACCGCCGAGGCGATCCACCTGGTCGAGCAGAACGGCATCGTCTTCCTCGACGAGATCGACAAGATCACGGCGCGGTCGGAACGCGGCGGCGCCGATGTCAGCCGCGAGGGCGTTCAGCGCGACCTGCTGCCGCTGATCGAGGGCACCCAGGTGGCGACCAAATACGGCACGGTGCGCACCGACTACATCCTGTTCATCGCCTCGGGCGCCTTCCAGCTGGCCAAGCCGTCCGACCTGCTGCCGGAGCTGCAGGGCCGCCTGCCGATCCGGGTCGAGCTGCAGGCCCTGACCCGCGACGATTTCCGCCGCATCCTGACCGAGCCGGAGCACAGCCTGGTCAAGCAATACACGGCGCTGCTGGGCACCGAGGAGGTGACGCTGGACTTCACCGAGGATGCGATCGACGCCCTCGCCGACCTGGCGGCGGAGGTCAACCGCGCGGTCGAAAACATCGGCGCCCGGCGGCTGCACACGGTGCTGGAGCGCCTGTTGGACGAGGTCAGCTTCACCGCCTCCGACCGGTCCGGCGAGACCGTCAGGATCGACGCGGCCTATGTCCACGACAAGGTCGGGGCGCTGACGAAGAATGCCGATCTGAGCAAGTTCATCCTGTAGGCGCCGGCAAGAGGGGGATCGACATGTCCGCGAGGCGCTTCGGCCCCTATGACCTGACCGTGCTCCTCGACGGCATCTTCGAGGCCCCGAAAGCCGTGCTGATCCATGCCGCCGGCGAGGACTCGCGCCGGCGCCTGATCGACGGCTGGCCCGGCGACAAGATCAGCATCGACGTCAACTGCTATCTGCTGCGGGGAGAGAACGGCGTCTCGCTGATCGATGCCGGCACCGGCGACCATTGGGGCTCGGCGCTCGGCAAGGCGCGCGCGGCCCTGGCGGCGGCCGGGGTGCGCCCGGAAGAGGTCGACCGCGTGCTGCTGACCCATCCTCACGGCGACCACGCCCTCGGCCTGCTCGACGGCGACCAGGCCTGGCTGCCGCGAGCCGAGATCCTGTTCCCGGAAGGGGATTTCGCCTTCTTCAGCGATCCGGCCGTCGCCGAGACCTTTCCGCCGGCCCGGCGCGGCAACTTCAAGACCGTCGCCACCCTGGCCCGGGCCTATGCCGGCCGCCTCCGCACCGTCGCGCCGGGGCCGGTCGACGGCATGCCGGGCGTCGCGGCCGTGCCGCTGCCCGGCCACACGCCTGGGCACAGCGGCTACGTGATCGGCGAGGGCCGGGACGCCCTGCTGATCTGGGCCGATGCCTTCCACCTTGGCGCCCTGCAGGTCGAAGACCCGGAGGCCGGCCTCGAATACGACCTCGATCCGGCGCTGGCCGTGCGAAGCCGCCGCTTCCTGTTGGAAGAGGCGGCGAAGCATGGCTGGCGGGTCACCGGCAGCCATGTCAGCCCGATCGGCCGGATCGAGGCCGGCGACCGGGGCTGGCGGTTTGTCGAAGGCTGAAGCGCGCCTGGATACCCCCTCTCCTGTCATACCCGGGCTTGACCCGGGCATCCAGGGACTGTCGATGCCGCTCTGGGTGGCCCCTGGATCGCCGGGTCAAGCCCGGCGATGACAGCGGGGGGACTACGGATCGCGCCTACTTCGCGTTCAGCAGCTCGGTGACCTTGAGCAGCACGAACTCCTCGTCGTCCTGCCGGTCGACGGCGCGGCCGGAGGAGAAGGGCAGGTTGTTGTCGTTGGCGACGATGATGTGGTCGGCATCGACCCGCGCCACGTTCTCGATGGTGACGAAGGGGAAGCTCAGCATCCCGTCATGCCCGCCCTGGCGCGCGTTGTGCTCCGGGTCCTGGATCGCCAGCAGGTCGATCGAGCCGATCTTGCGCAGGACGCCGTCGGCATCGGCATCCGCCAGGTCGACCACATAGACCCGCTTCAGCTTGGCCGGGGTGGCGAAGCAGTCCGGCTTCGGCTCGCCCTGGCAGGCCTGGGCGGCGTCGCCCTCGCCCTGGTCACGCTCGATGATCAGGCCGCGGGTGCCGCCGATCAGGTTGAAGTCGCCGATCGAGTTGCCGTTGGTCTCGAGCCGGTACTTCCAGGACTTGCCGGTGAACGTCTTCGAAGCGACGTCGAATTCCAGCACGCGGAGCACCTCGCGGCCCTGGGCGTCGGCCTCCGGCGTGGCCTTCGCCGCGTCCCACAGCCCGCCTTCGAGCAACGGGTACAGGGTCTTGCCGTCCTCGGACGCCGCCATGCCCTCGAAGCCCTTGCTGCGGCGCGATTCGAAGGCGACCGGGCCGGGGGCGGCCGGCATGCTGATGTACGGGTTGTCGGGCGAGCGCACCGGCTTGCCGTCGACCACCGTGTCGACCACGGTCAGCACCCGGCCGGCCGCGTCGATCTCGATCAGGAAGGGCCCGAGCTCGTCGCCGAACCAATAGTGGTCGCCGACCAGCTGCACCGATTCGATGTCGAAATCGGCGCCGGTCAGGTAGCGCTCCCTGGTCGCTTCGGTGACGATGCGGAACGGGACCTTCCGGTCCGGGTCGGACAGGAACAGCGTGTTCAGCACCGACACGCGGCCGGTCTGCCAGTCCGGCTTCACCCGGTGCACCATCAGCATCGCGTCCGGCGAGTTGGCCTTGGCGCCGAAGCCGTTGTCGGTGATGACGACGTATTCGCCGTTGCCGACCGGCTTGATGCCGCTGAAGCCCTGCACCGCTTGGCCGACGAAGGGGAACAGCACGTCGGTCTCGCGCACGGCGCCCTTGGCTCCGGTGGTGCCCATGACGCTGAACGGCCGGTCGATCCGGGCCAGGGTCGGGCCGGCGAACTTGGCCGAGGTGGCGAACATCGCCGGCGCATCGGCCGGCGGCGCGGCGAAGGTCATCGCCGGCAGCACGGCATGGCCTTCCAGCACCGCCGGATAGGCCGGCGGCGCCGGGTCGTCGCCCGCCAGGGAACCGGCGGCGGAAAAGGCCAGGACAAGCAACGACGCGGCGGCACTGCGGAACGGAAGCATGTATCCCCCTCTCGAACGGAAAGCGGCGGGAGAGTGGGGGCCGCCGATGACGGCCGGATGACGGCTGTATGAAAGTCTCGGGTCGTCCGCTATGGGCCGGCTACCGCCGCGAGAAGGGCGCCGAGATGCGCCTCGAGGTAGCTCGAAGCGGCGTCCAGCGTGGGCGCCGGGCCGGGCAAAGCGGGCAGAAGGCGCTCGACCGCGATCCAATCCTCGGCATCGGCGGGCCGGGCCTGCAGGAATACCTGCCCCCGGTCGCGGACCACGCGCAGGCAGGCCGTCGGCGAACAGGCATCGGCATGCCCGTCGCCGAAGCTCTGCGGATCATCGCGCCCAGCCACCCAGCGGAATCCGGCGCCCTCCAGAACGGTGCCAAGACGGTGTCTCACCTCGGTGCCGAAAGATGCTGTCATCGGAGTTCCGACGGATGAGGGGCGGCGCCTCAGTTCACCTCCCCCCGCCCGTGTCGTCAAGCCGCCTGTGCCTCCTCCGTCATCCGCGCCACCAGCCGGTCGATCTCGGCCTCGGCGGCCCGCAGCGATTGCTGGATCCGCTCGTCGGCGAACTCGTCGTATTCCGCGGCGATCGACACCGCGTCGGTGACGCCGAGATAGCGGAACACCGTCTGCAGGTGCGGCTCGACATGGTTCAGGCCGGCGATGCGTTCCCCCGGCCCGTAGCCCCAGTCGCCGCGCGCGCTGAACAGCACCGCACGCTTGCCCGACAACATCGGCCAGTACGGCTCGCCCTGCCGGCTGCGGTCGAAGCCGAAAGTGCGGCCGACCCGGACGATGTTGTCGACCCAGGCCTTCATCTGCGCCGGCAGGCCGAAATTGTACATCGGCACCCCGGCGACGATCAGGTCGGCGCGCTCCAGCTCGTCGACCAGCGCATCGCTGACCGCCAGGATCGCGCGCATCTCCGGCGTCCGCCGCTCCGGCTTCGTGAACGCAGCGGCAATCCAGGCCTCGGTCACCGGCGGCGGCGGCTCCAGCCCGACATCGCGGCGGATCACCGTGTCACCCGGCCGGCGGGCCAGCCAGGTCCCTATGAAACGGGCCGACAGGCAGCGCGTGTGCGAGCGGCTGAGACGGGCGCTGGAATCGATGTGCAGGATCGTGGTCATGGCTGAGCTCCGGGCTGTCTTCGAGCCAGGAGATGTGCGCTTTCCAGCTTGCGGACAAAGGCGAATCCCTCATCCTATGGCTGAGGTGAATTCATCTGTTCGGATTGCCATGCGCCGCCTGCCCCCGCTCGCCGCCCTGCGTGCCTTCGAGGCCGCCTCCCGCCATCTCAGCTTCAAGCGCGCCGCCGAGGAGCTGCTGGTGACCCCGACGGCCGTGAGCCATCAGATCCGCCTGCTGGAGGAGACGATGGGGCTGCGGCTGTTCGAGAGGCGCACCCGGCAGGTGGTGATGACCGAGGCGGCGCAGCGCCTGTATCCAGTGCTGCGCGACGGCTTCGACACCTTCGCCCGCACCATCGACGGGCTGTCGGCCAGATCCCGGCCGAGCACCGTGACCCTCACGGCCACCCGCGCCTTCACCGCCCGGCTGCTGGTGCCCCGCGTGGCGTCGCTCCAGGAGCGGCGGCCGGACGTCACGCTGCGCCTGCTGGCCGCTGATGAGCCGGTGGACCTGGCCGCCGGTACCGCCGACCTGGCCATCCGCTATGGCGGCGGCGCCTATCCGGGGCTGCGGTCGGAACTTCTCGGCACCGACCGGCTGGCGCCGGTGGCACACCCCTCGCTCGGCCTCACCGCGCCGGAACAGCTGGCGCAGCACCGGCTGGTGCATTTCGAGTGGCGCGTGCCGCATCCGGAGAAGCCGTCCTGGCCGCGCTGGTTCGCCGCCGCGGGCCTGCCGGAGCAGAGCGCCTCGGCCTTGCACTGCACCGATGAGAGCCACGCCATCCAGGCGGTCGCGGCCGGCGCCGGCGTCGGCCTGCTGAGCCTGACCCTGGTGGCGGCGGAACTGGCAGCCGACACGCTGGTCCAGCCCTTCGGCCCCGCGATCGAGGGCATGGGCTTCCACCTGGTCCGCCGGCCTGGCCCGGAGGATGAGGCGGTGGCAGCGGTCCGGGAGTGGATCCTGGCGGAGTTCGGGACGCCTATTCCTCGCGCCGGCGCTTGAGCACGACGTAGAGTGCGCCGGATCCGCCGTCGCGGGGATGGGCCGGGGTGATGGCCAGGATCTTGTCGCGCAGCGGCCGCTCGTTCAGCCACAACGGCACATTGGCCCGCAGCACGCTGTCGCCGTTCGAGAAGCTGCCCTTGCCGGTGATCACCAGCAGCGTCTTCTTGCCGGCCCGCTGGGCCGCGGCGACGAAGCCGATCAGCGCGTCATGCGCCTCGATCTGGCGCATGCCGTGCAGGTCGAGCCGGCCCTCGATCTCCTGCTTGCCGCGGCGCAGCCGGTCGGCCCGGTGGCCATCGATGCCGGTCAGGTCGCCGGATCGCAGCCGCTTCGGCGCGGCCGCAGGCCCGGTCGGCTTCGGCACGGCCGCAGCCGGGCGCTGGCCGGGCGGTGCCGGCCGCGGCGGCGGGGACGGAGCTGGTTCAGGCGGAGGTGGCGGAGGGGATGCAGTGTCGTGCGGCCGCAGCGGCGCAACATCCTGCGTCACGAGTCGCCACAGGCGGCGCTCTTCCTCGCTCGGTTTGCGGGTCTTGGCCATGCCGGATCAGCGGTCGCCACCCTCGGCCGAACGGCCGCGGCCCGGACAGGGCCGGGCCGGACAGGTCAGGATCGCCAGCATCGGCGGGTCAGTTGGGTTCGCGGGTCTCGACCAGCGCCCAGTTCGGGTCGGTGGCACGAGTGTTGCGGGCGAAGGTCCAGATGTCGGTGACCTCGACGGTCTGGTCCGGGCTGCCCTCGATCACCTTGCCATCGGCGTCACGCAGCACGGTCTTCTGGCGCGAGGCCAAGCGCACGGTGACGAAGGCGGTGCGGCCGTCCATCCGGGCATCGACGATCTCGGCCCGGTCGACCGATTCCACCGTCTCCTCCAGCGTGTGGCCAGCGGCCAGGCGATCGCGGATCGCGGCGCTGAACTCGTCATACAGCTCGTCGGACAGCAGCGGCCGCAGCGTCGCGGTGTCGCCGCGGGCGAACGCCTCGACGATCATCTTGAAGGCCGCACGGGAGCCTCCGACGAAGCTGCTCTCGCTGAAGCTGCGGTCGGCGATCTTGATCTGGGTCAGCCCGCTGGCAGGGCCGGCCTCGCCATTGCCGGCGGCGCGCGGCCGCTCCGGCATGCTGACGACGTTGTCGGGGTTGCGGGCCTCGGGCCGCGTCGGCTGCTGGGCGATCGGGTTCGGGCGCCGCTGCTCGGTCCCCGTCCGCCGGCCGAGCACGCTGCGCAGCCGCAGAATCAGGAACCCGGCGATCACCGCCAGAACCAGGATATCGAGGAAAGAGCCTTCGCCCATCGCTCCCTTCACTTGTCGCGCGCCCACGCCGGCGCCGAATGCATCGCTCTGGACCCGGGCGCCGCGCGACACTACCTCTTGGTCGGCCCGTCCGGATGAAGCAAACATTCGGCGGACAGCCGTCCAGGCCAGGATGCGCGGTCAGGAACGACGCCTGCCCCGACAGATAGGCTGCCGACCCCCAAACGGCAAGGGAAACCGATGCCCCTCCTCGCCCTGCTGCTTCTTGTCCCGCTCCTGGCCGAGATCACGGTGTTCATCGTGGTCGGCCGCTGGATCGGCGTGCTCGCCACCCTGGTGCTGTTCGTCGCCATCGGCATCATCGGCTCACTGCTGCTGAAGCGGCAGGGGATGCGCGCGCTGCGCGAGATGCAGGCGGCGCTGGCCCGCGGCGAGCCGCCGGCCGAGCCGGTCGCGCATGCCGCCCTGCTGGTGCTGGCAGCGCTGCTGCTGATCTTCCCCGGCTTCCTCAGCGACCTGATGGCGCTGCCGCTGCTGCTGCCGCCGGTCCGGCGCATGCTGATCCGCTGGCTCGGCGTACAGGCCAAGCGGCGCGGCGGCTTCACCGTCTGGCCCGGCGGGCGCGGCCCCGGCGGACAGGGCACGGTGATCGACGCCGACTACACCGAGGTGAAGCCCGAGGGCGGCCGCGACCCATCCTTGCCGAAGATCGAGGAATCGCGCTGGCGCGGCCCGGACGACGGGGATGGACAACGCCGATCCTGAGGGACCGTTTGGAAATGCGCTGGCGTGAGTCGGATGGCGGTGGCTTCGAGAACCGGCGCGCAGCGGACGTTTGGGTCCGTGAGCACCGGAAGCGGAGAAACCGCCGTCAGACGGCCGCACCAGTAGCATTTACAGATGGTCTCTGACCGGCACCCCTGGGTTGTAGCCGCAACGGGTTCCGTGCTAGCGAGACCCGCGTCATTAGCCGGCCAGCCGAGCCAGAGTTTCCAGGGAGAGTTTTCATGTCGGACGTCAACCAGCAGCCCGACGACGCCCAGCAGCTGCAGCCCTCGCTGCAGATCTCGGCGCAGTACGTCAAGGACCTGTCCTTCGAGAATCCGAACGCGCCGCGCAGCCTGACCCAGCAGGCGACGCCGCCGCAGGTCACGGTCAATGTCGACGTCCGCACCCAGCAGCTGGCTGAGAACGCCTTCGAGGTGGTGCTGCACATCAAGGCCGAGGCCAAGACCGGCGACGCCGCCACCTTCCTGTGCGAGCTGAGCTATGGCGGCGTGGTCACGCTGGCCAATGTGACCAAGGAGCAGACGGCACCGCTGCTGCTGATCGAGGCGCCGCGCCTGCTGTTCCCCTTCGCCCGGTCGGTCATCGCCGAGGCGACCCGCAACGGCGGCTTCCCGCCGCTGCTGATCCAGCCGATCGACTTCACCGAGCTGTTCCGCCGCCAGCTGGCCGCCCTGCGCGCCCGCTCCGATGCCGAGGGCCAGCCCAGCGTGAACTAAGGGTTCGCCCTCTCTGTCTGTCATTGCCGGGCTTGACCCGGCAATCCAGAAGGTCTCGACAGTCTCTGGATGCCCGGGTCAAGCCCGGGCATGACATTTTTAGGGATGAGGCCTTCACACTTCCTTCAGCCACAACGGGTCGGTCAGTCCCTGGATGAAGGCGAGATGGGCGGCCAGCTCCTCCGCCGTCGGGGCGTGCGGCCGGGCCGGCCGGGCGATCCGCTCGACCACCACGGTGGTCTCGGTGATCTCGACCGTCGTGGTGATGGCCAAGCCCGGCTCGCGGCCGCCGCACATCTCCAGCCAGACCTCGGCCAGCAGCTGGGCGTCCAGCAGCGCCCCGTGCAGCGTGCGGCCGGAATTGTCGATGCCGAAGCGGCGGCACAGCGCGTCGAGCGAGGCCTGGGCGCCGGGCCAGCGCCGCCGGGCCAGTGCCACCGTGTCGATCGACCGCGCCATCGGGATCGGCGGCAGGCCGAGCCGGCCGAGCTCCATGTTCAGGAAGCTCATGTCGAATTGGGCGTTGTGGATCACCAGCTTGGCGTCGCCGATGAAGTCCAGGAACGCGCCGGCGACCTCGGCGAAGACCGGCTTGTCGGCCAGGAACTCGTCAGTCAGCCCGTGTATCCGCTGGGCCTCCATCGGCACCAGCCGCTCGGGGTTGATGTAGACATGATGGTGCCGGCCGGTCGGCACGTGGTTGATCATCTCGACCCCGCCGATCTCGACCAGGCGGTCGCCGCCCAGCGCATTCAGGCCGGTGGTTTCGGTGTCCAGGACGATCTCGCGCATCACACCACCTTCAATGAGGGCCGCCAGCGCCGCCCCGGCCGGGCCAGCGTCCGCCGCCGCAGCGCCCGCAGGGCCAGCCGCGTCGGCCGGCGGCCCAGGCCGGTCGGCACCACCCAATCCGCCCGGCGCCGCTTCTCGCGGTCGGGCATCTGCGCCGCCAGGATGGCGGCGAATTTCCCAGGCGTCATCCCAGGCCGGGACAGCACCCGCTGGCGCTGGATCAGCCGCGGCGCGCTGACCACTGCGACGGCGTCGCAGAAGCGCTCGCCGCCGGTCTCGAACAACAGCGGGATGTCGAGCACCACCAGCTTGTCGCCGCGCCGCCCGGCCTGCTGCAGGAAACGGCGCATGCGGCGCCGCACCAGCGGGTGCAGGATCGCCTCCAGCCGGCGCAGCGCCTGCGGCTGTCCGAACACCAGCGCGCCCAGCGCCTTGCGGTCGACGGCACCGTCGCGCACCGCCTCCGGGAAGGCCTGCGCCACCGCCGGCACAGCGGCGCCGCCGCGACGCATCAGGTCGTGCACCGCGGCGTCGGCGTCGTGCACGGCGATGCCGTCGCGCCGAAACATTGCCGCCGCTGTCGACTTGCCCATGCCGATCGAGCCGGTCAGGCCCAGAATCCTCACGCTCAGGCTCCCAGCACCGCGGCCCGCAGCGCGGAATCGACCACCGGTGCCACCCCGAACCAGGCCTCGAAGCCCGGCCGGGCCTGGTGCAGCAGCATGCCGACGCCATCGACCACCGGATTGCCCCGAGCCTTTGCTGCGGCCAGCAGCGGCGTCTCCAGCGGCACATAGACGATGTCGTTGACCAGCGCATCCGCCGGCAGCGCGTCGAGCGCCAGGTCCAGCGCCGGGCGGCCGACCATGCCCTCGGTCGTGGTGTTGACCAGCAGGGCGGCGCCGTCCAGCGCTACGGCCCGGTCGTCCCAGTCGACCACGGTGATCGGGCCGCCCAGCTCCGCCGCCAGGGTCTCGGCCCGCGCCCGGGTGCGGTTGGCCAGGCGGATTTCGGGCGCGCCGGCATCTGTAAGAGCGATGATCACGGCCCGGGCCGCGCCGCCCGCGCCGACCACCACCGCCGGGCCGCGGCCAGCCGACCAGCCGGGCGCACCGGCCTGGAGATTGGCCAGGAAGCCGAAGCCGTCGGTGTTGGTGCCGAACAGGCTGCCATCCTCGCGCACCACGATGGTGTTGACCGCGGCGATGCGCCGGGCCAGCGGGTCGAGCTCGTCGACCAGCGCCATCGCCGCCTCCTTGTGCGGCACGGTGACATTGCAGCCGCGGAAGCCCAACGCCGCGAGGCCGCGCAAGGCCGCCTCCAGCCGCTCCGGCGCCACCGCCATCGGCACATAGGCGCCGTCGATCCGGTAACGGGCCAGCCAGTGGCCATGCAGCTGGGGCGAGCGGGAATGCCCGACCGGCCAGCCGATCACCCCGGCCAGGCGGCCTTTCGCGGTCAAGGTCACGACGGCAGCACCCCGTGGTCGCGCAGGAAGCCGAGCAGCGGCAGCAGCGGCAGGCCCAGCACGGTGAAATGGTCGCCTTCGACCTTGGCGAAGAGCTGCGCGCCGCGGCCCTCCAGCTGATAGCCGCCGACCGAGGACAGCACCGTGTCGCCGACGGCGTCGAGATAGGTCTCGAGGAAGAGGTGGCTGAACGACCGCATGGTCAGCTTCGCCCGGTCGGTCGCGTGCCACACCCTCTGGCCATCGCGCACTGCCACCGCGGTCGAGGTCAGGGTGTGGACCCGCCCGCGCAGCGCCAGCAGCTGGTCGCGGGCCGCTGCCCGGTCCACCGGCTTGTCGTACCAGACGCCCTCGCAATCCAGCATCTGGTCGGCGCCGATCACCAGGGCCCCTGGATGACGCCGCGACGCCCGCTGCGCCTTCAGCACCGCCAGCGCCTCGGCCACATCCGCAGGGGACGCGCCCTCGGCCCGCATCGAGGCCTTGACCTCGCCTTCGTCGATCGCGGCAGGACTGACGGTGACAGCAACGCCGGCGGCCTCGAGCATCGCCCGGCGCGTGGCGCTGCCGGAGGCCAGGACCACCGTGCTCATTCTCCGGGAATCCCCGCGCTGCGCCCCCGGCGGGCCAGCAGCGACAGGATCTCCGCCGCCGTCTCCTCGATCGCACGGCGGGTGACGTCCAGCACCGGCCAGCGGTGCTTGGCGAAATAGCGCCGGGCCTCCGCCACCTCCGACCGCACCTGCTCGGGGTCGACATAATCGGTGGTCTGGGCCTGGTTCAGCATCTGCATGCGGTTGCGGCGCAGCTGGATCAGCCGCTCCGGGTCCTTGGTCAGTCCGACGATCAGCGGCCGGCTGACCTTGTGCAGGTCGTCCGGCAGCGGCAGGCCGGGGACGAAGGGGACATTCGCCGCCTTCACCCCGCGATTGGCCAGATAGAGGCAGGTCGGCGTCTTTGAGGTGCGCGAAACGCCGACCAGGATGACGTCGGCCTGGTGAAAGTCGACCGTCAGGTGGCCGTCATCATGCGCCAGCGCGTAGTCCATCGCCTCGATGCGGTGGAAATAGGCGGCGTCCATCGCGTGCTGCCGGCCCGGCCGACCGTGCCCCGCCATGCCGAGCTGCTGCGCCAGCGCCCCCATGATCGGGTCGAGCACCGAGATGCAGGGCACGCCGAGCGTGCCGCACACATCCATCAGCCGGTGGCGCAGCCCGTCATCGACCAGGGTGAAGACGACGACGCCGGGATGGTCGCGGATCTCCTCCACCACCATGTCGAGCTGACGGTTGGTTCGCACCAGGTTCCAGAAGTGCTCGATCGGCTCGGCGCCCTCGAACTGCGCGAGGCAGGCCCGGGCGACGCTATGAATGGTGTCGCCGGTCGAGTCCGAAACGAGATGTAGGTGGAACGTCTTCGTCTGCGCCATGTCCCTCTTTTATCCCGGAGGCATGGGGATTGTCTGTGGGCAAATTGGGGATGGAACCCGGATTCATGAGGCTTGACGCGATCTGTGCCCGCTTGCCGATGAGTCGTCGACTCTTCCATCCGGCTGGGGACGAGACTCCCGGCCTCCGCGTGTCAGCGGCGAGGCCGGACGATGCGACCCCGAGTCCTCCCGCCCGTTATGGACAGGGGCGATGGCGAGGGTGTAGCGAGTCGGGCGCGTCTTCCCCGCTTTCCACAGGGAGGAGCGCGCCGGCCGGCAAAACCTGTGGATGGATTGGGGAAGAGTCACAATCCCCGTTATCCACAGGCATCCACTACATCCTCAAATACTAAGGATTCTTTCTAATGGATAAGGATGGGCAGAGCCGGGAAACACCGTCCGCGACGCCGGCAAAGCCGTTCCTGCGCGCCCTGGCTGGCGAGACCCTGGCCCGGCCGCCGGTCTGGCTGATGCGCCAGGCCGGGCGCTATCTGCCCGAGTACCGCGCACTCCGGGCTCAGGCCGGCAGCTTTCTCGACCTCTGCTACAACCCCGAGCTGGCCGCCGAGGTGACGCTGCAGCCGATCCGCCGCTATGGGCTGGACGCGGCGATCCTGTTCTCGGACATCCTGGTGGTGCCGCACGCGCTGGGCCAGGCGCTGGACTATGTCGAGGGTGAAGGCCCGAAGCTGGAGCCGGTGACCGACGCGGCCGGCATCGCCCGCCTGTCCGCCGGCAGGCTGCACGAGGTGCTGGGGCCGGTCTACGAGACCGTCGGGCGGGTGGCTGCGGCCCTCCCCCCCGAGACCGCGCTGATCGGCTTCGCGGGCGCCCCCTGGACCGTGGCGACCTATATGGTCGAAGGCGGCGGCAGCAAGGAATACGGTGTGGTCAAGCGCCTGGCCTATGGCGAACCCGAGACCTTCGGCCGGCTGATCGACCTGCTGGTCGAGGCCACCGTCGCTTATCTGCTGCGCCAGGTCGCCGCCGGGGTTCACGCCGTGCAGTTGTTCGACAGCTGGGCCGGGGTGCTGCCGGAGGCGGAGTTCGAGCGCTGGGTGATCGCGCCGACCAGGCGCATCGTCGATGCGGTGCGGGCCGCGGCGCCCGGGGTGCCGATCATCGGCTTCCCGCGCGGCGCCGGGCTGCTGTATGAGCGCTATCTCGCCGGCACCGGCGTGGATGCGGTCGGGCTGGACACCACCGTGCCGCCGGGCTGGGCGGCGAAGGCGCTGCAGCCCAAGGCCGCGGTGCAGGGCAATCTCGACCCGGTCCTGCTGCTGACCGGCGGCGAACCGATGATCAGGGCCGCCGATGCGATCACGGCGGCGCTGGACGGCGGCCCCTTCGTGTTCAATCTCGGCCATGGCGTGCTGCAGAAGACGCCGCCGGAGCATGTCGCCGCCCTGGTCCGGCATCTGCGGGGAGACCGGGGATGAGCCGTCGGATCGCCGTCGTCCTGTTCAACCTGGGCGGTCCCGACAATCCGGACGCGATCCGGCCCTTCCTGTTCAACCTGTTCGCCGACCCGGCGATCATCCGCATCCCGAACCCGGCGCGGGTCATCCTGGCCTGGGCGATCGCCAAAAAACGGACCCGTCTGGCCAAGGACATCTATGCCGAGATCGGCGGCGGCTCGCCGCTGCTGCCCAACACCGAGGCCCAGGCCCGGGCGCTGGAGGCGGAACTGGCCGACCTCGGCGAGGTGAAGACATTCATCGCCATGCGCTACTGGCACCCGATGAGCCAGGAGACGGCGATGCTGGTAAAGGACTTCGCCCCGGACGAGGTGATCCTGCTGCCGCTGTACCCGCAATTCTCGACGACCACGACCGCGTCGTCGCTACGGGTGTGGCGGGACGCCTGCAAGATCGCCCGGCTGGATGTGCCGACGCGGGCCGTGTGCTGCTATCCGACCGAGCACCGCTTCATCGCCGCCATGGCCGCCGGGCTGCGCACGGCGCATGAGGACGCGGCGCGCCACGGCCGGCCGCGGGTGCTGTTCTCCGCCCACGGCCTGCCGGAGAAGATCGTCAAGGCCGGCGACCCCTATCAATGGCAGTGCGAGCGGACCGCGGCGGCCCTCGCCGAGGCCTCCGGCATCCCGGATCTCGACTGGGTCTCGACCTATCAGAGCCGGGTCGGCCGGCTGAAATGGATCGAGCCGTCGACCGAGGCGGTGATCCATGAGGCGGCGCATGCCAAGCGGCCGATCGTGGTGGTGCCGATCGCCTTCGTCTCCGAGCATTCCGAGACGCTGGTCGAGCTCGACATCGAATACCGCAAGCTGGCTGACGAATCGGGCGCGCCGTGCTACCTGCGGGTACCCACTGTCGGTGCGGATGAGGGCTTCATCGCCGGCCTGGCGGATCTGGTGCGGGCCGGCCATCGCCGCGGCACCGCCTGTGAGGCCGGGGATGGCGGCCGGATCTGCCCGGCGGCGTTCTCGGGGTGTCCCAGCAAGGCGGCTTGAGCGAGGACCGAATGGCAGAGCTCTATCCCTGGATCAAGGCGCTCCACGTCTTCTTCGTGATCTCCTGGATGGCGGGGATGCTCTACCTGCCGCGGCTGTTCGTCTACCATTCCCAGACCACGCCCGGGACGCCGGAATACGAGCGCTTCGGGGTGATGGAGCGGCGCCTGATGCGCGGCATCATGCTACCCTCGGCGGTGCTGACCTGGGTGTTCGGCATCACCATGCTGTGGCTGACCGACTGGGCCTTCTTCGCCGAGGGCTGGCTGCATGTGAAGCTGACGGGGGTTGTCATCCTGACCGTGCTGCACCACATGTGCATCCGCTGGCGCCGGGGTTTCGCCGAGGGCCGCAATCCCCACAGCGAGCGCTTCTACCGCATCGTCAACGAAGTGCCGGCGCTGCTGCTGCTGGTCATCCTGGTGATGGTGATCGTTCGGCCGTTCTGAGCGGCGGATCGATCAGGGCAGGCCCATCCCCTTCCCGAACCACTCGGTGATGTCGAAATGGATCGACCGGGGCGTCCCGGACGGATCCTGCAGCAGCAGCTGGTCATAGATCCGATTGCCCGGGTTCAGAAGGGCTTGGCCGCAGACTTTCCACCCGCGCAGGTGCCGGCTGACATACGCGTATTCGGCATCAACGCCTGCGAGGCCGTTCTGGACCCCTTGGATGAGGATCGCTGTCTCCGGACGATCGCCCGGCCCGCCCGAATAGCGGTAGTCGCCGCCCCTCGGACGCGGCACGTAACATTGGGCCGGAGTGAAGCTGGCCACCGGCAGTGAAGCCGACCGGTCCAGGGCCGCCGGACTTGCCGGCGCAGTCGGCGCCTGACGCGGCGTGGTGCTGCAACTGGCCAACCCCAAGGCGGCTACGGCGACCACCAGAATGACGGTGTTCCTCATCAAAATCCCCTCTCCCGACAATCAATCGACTATGTCCTCTCCCTAGAGAGATCCTCCCGCTTCTGCCACGCCGGCGCAATATGCCGCCGGACGCGGCAGCACGATTGACTTGCGGCAAGTCATTCGATAACCATCTGCTGTTCTCAGCGGTCTTCCGGCCCTCGTCAGAGGGGCCGGCACGGTCGAGCCCTTCGCGCCGTGGACCGAGGCTTCCAGCGAGACATCAATCCAAAGACGCCGCGCCGCCGGCGATCTGTCCACGCCCATCAGGGTCCCCATGCATCTGCAAGAACTGAAAGAGAAGACTCCCAGCGAGCTTCTCGCCTATGCCGAAGAGCTCGAGGTCGAAAACGCGAGCATGCTGCGCAAGCAGGACATGATGTTCGCCATCCTCAAGCAGCTCGCCGATAACGACGTCGCTATATTTGGATCGGGCGTGCTCGAAGCCCTGCCTGACGGCTTCGGATTTCTGCGCTCCCCGGAATCGAATTATCTTCCCGGCCCGGACGACATCTACATATCGCCGCAGCAGATCCGCCGCTTCGGCGTGCGCACCGGCGACACCATCGAGGGCGAGATCCGCGCCCCGAAGGAAAACGAGCACTATTTCGCGCTCACCAAGGTCAACAAGATCAATTTCGAGGAGCCGGACAACGTCCGGCACCGGGTCACCTTCGACAACCTGACCCCGCTCTATCCCGACGATGCGCTGCGGATGGAGCTGATCGACCCGACCAAGAAGAACATGACCGGCCGGATCATCGATCTGGTCTCGCCCCTCGGCAAGGGCCAGCGCGCCCTGATTGTGGCGCCGCCGCGCACCGGCAAGACGGTGATGCTACAGAACATCGCCAATTCGATCGCCGAGAACCACCCGGACGCCTTCCTGATCGTGCTGCTGATCGATGAGCGGCCGGAGGAAGTGACCGACATGGACCGGTCGGTGAAGGGTGAGGTCATCTCCTCGACCTTCGACGAGCCGGCGACGCGCCACGTCCAGGTGGCCGAGATGGTGATCGAGAAGGCCAAGCGCCTGGTCGAGCACAAGAAGGATGTCGTCATCCTGCTCGATTCGATCACCCGTCTGGCCCGCGCCTACAACACCGTGGTGCCGTCCTCCGGCAAGGTGCTGACCGGCGGTGTCGACGCCAACGCGCTGCAGCGGCCGAAGCGCTTCTTCGGTGCCGCCCGCAACATCGAGGAAGGCGGCAGCCTGACCATCATCGCCACCGCGCTGATCGACACCGGCAGCCGGATGGACGAGGTGATCTTCGAAGAGTTCAAGGGCACCGGCAACTCCGAGATCATCCTCGATCGCAAGCTGTCCGACCGCCGCACCTTCCCGGCGATCGACATCGGCAAGTCCGGCACCCGCAAGGAAGAGCTGCTGGTCGACAAGGCCACGATGTCGAAGATGTGGGTGCTGCGCCGCATCCTGATGCCGATGGGCCCGACGGATGCGATGGAGTTCCTGATGGACAAGCTGAAGCACAGCAAGTCGAACGCGGATTTCTTCGAGAGCATGAACCAGTAACGTCCCGCTCGGGACGACGAAAGGGCCGCCGGTCGCAGGACCGGCGGCCTTTCCATTTTCGGGTCAGCGTTGCGCTGCGTCCCGGTTGACCGGACATGTTGGCATCACCATTTCGCTGGCGAAACCAGCTGTGGGGATCAGTATGGCCAAGCTCCGCTCCAGCCTCGCCCTCGTCCTGGCGCTGTCGGGCTGCGCCGGTCTGGTCCCACCGTCGGCGACGCCCGATCCGGCGCTGGCTGAAAAGGTCCGCAGCCTGATGGGGGGCGACGCCTGCTCCGGCCGCGTCGCCGGCGCGCTCGCGGCTTATCATCTCACGGCGGGCGGCATCTCCAGCATTGAGATCGCGCCATTCACGCCCGGCTCTCCGACCGAGTACAGCCTGGCGGCGCGCCAAGCCTGGGTTAAGCAGCCTGGCCGGCCGGGCGCGATCGTAGTTCAATACGACCCGCTGAGCTGTCGGATCGCCCAGGTCTATGCCCGAAACGGGGCGACGCTCCCGCCGGTCTGAGGCCCAAGCGCCGTCTCAGTGCCCGCCGCCACCGCCGCCGGGCGCGGGCTTCGGCGCGCGCAGCAGCGGCATCAGCAGCAGCCCGGCGTAGAACAGCAGCGCCATCAGCAAGAAGCAGTCGGCGAAGGTCAGCACCTGCGCTTGCTGCAGCACCATGTTGTCCAGCATCTTCACCGCGGCGAGATCCGGGTTGCCGAGGCCGGCCGCCGAGAACTTCTGGCTGAAACTGTCGACCGTCGCCTGCACCTGCGGGTTGGTCAAGGTCATGTGCTCGGCGATGCGCGAGCCGTGCAGCGCCGCCCGGTCGATCATCACTGTGTTGATCCCGGCCAGGCCGAAGGCGCCGCCCATATTGCGCATCAGGTTGTAGAGGCCAGATGCGTTCTTGATCTTGTCGGGGGGCAGGGTGCCGAGTGCCAGGGTGTTGATCGGCAGGAACAGCAGCATCAGCGACATGCCGCGGATCGCTTGCGGCCAGAACAGCTCCCAGAAGCTCCAATCGGCGGTGATCCAGGTCATCATGTAGACCCCGGTGCCGAAGGCGACGAGGCCGATGCCGAGCATCAGCCGCAGATCCAGCTTCTTCGACAGCATGCCGGCGACCGGCGCCGAGATGAACTGGAACACGCCGGTGACGAACATGATCTCGCCGATCTGCAGGCTGTTCAGGCCGCGCACCCGGCCCAGGAACAGGGGCACGATGTAGACCGCGCCATACAGGCCGACGCCGATGATCAGGCTGTACAGGCAGCCGAGCGAGAAGTTGCGGTCGGCGAAGGCGCGCAGATCGACGATCGGGTTCCTGGCGCTCAGCACCCGGGCGAAGAAGGCGATCCCGGCCAGCGTCCCGATCACGGCGAAGGTGAAGATCGACCGGTCCTCGAACCAGTCCCAGCGCGGCCCTTCCTCGAACACATATTCCAGGCTGCCGAGGAACAGCGCCATCAGCCCCAGGCCGGCGAAATCGAAGCCCTTGAGCAGCTCCAGATTCGGCTTGTCGAACTTGACCAGGAACCACACACCGGTGGTCACCAGCACGCCGGGGATGACGTTGATCAGGAACAGCCAGTGCCAGGAGAAGGCCTGGGTCAGATAGCCGCCGAGCGTCGGCCCGATGGTCGGAGCCATGGTCGCGACCAGGCCGATCAGCACCGAGATGCCGGCCCGCCGCTCCGGCGGAAACAGGATAAAGGAGGCGGCGAAGACGGTCGGGATCATCGCCCCGCCGAGGAAGCCCTGCAGCGCCCGGAACACGATCATCGATTCGATGTTCCAGGCCACGGCACAGGCCAGGCTGGCGAGGGTGAAGCTGGCCGCGGAGATGACGTAGAGGATCCGGGTCGACAGCAGGCGGGAGAGGAACCCCGACAGCGGGATCATCACCACCTCGGCGATCAGATAGGCGGTCTGCACCCAGCTGATCTCATCGGGGCTGGCCGCAAGGCCGGCCTGGATCTCGCTGATCGAACTGGAGACGATCTGGATGTCCAGGATCGCCATGAACATGCCGACGACCATGGTGAAGAACCCGATCGTCTCGCGCGTGCTGGCGCCGGCACGTTTCGGCGCCGCCGGGGCAGGGGCCGGCAGCGCGTCAACCGTCGTCGAGCTCACCGCCGGAACTCGGCGGCCATGGCGGCGCCGAAGATGCCGCTGGCCAGCAGCGGACCGGTGCCCTCCTCGCGCGTGTCGACCGCGACGCCGACCGACAGGCCGGGCCGCAGCAGGCCGCTGAGCTGGTTGTCGGCCGGCACCGCGATCCGCACCGGCACGCGCTGCACGATCTTGGTGAAGTTGCCGGTCGCGTTCTCCGCCGGCAGCAGGCTGAACTCGGCGCCGCTGGCCGGGGCGAAGCTCTCGACCTTGCCGGTCAGCGACCTGCCCGGAAAAGCGTCGATCGACATCGTTACCGTCTGGCCGACCCGCATCTCCGCCAGCTGGGTCTCCTTGAAGTTGGCGACGATATAGACGCTAGGCAGCGGCACGATGGACATCACCTGCGTGCCGGCCCTCACATACTGCCCGACCTCGACCCCCTTGTTGCCGACGACGCCATCGACCGGCGCGTGGATCACGGTGCGGTCGAGGCTGATCTGGGCCAGGTCGACCGACGCTGTCAGCCGCTCGATCTGGGCCTGGGCCTGGCGGTGCGAGGCCTGCAGGATCGCGGTCTGGCCCTGCTGGTTGGTCAGCGCCGCCTGGGCGCTAGCGAGGGCCGCGTCGGCGCGCTTGTGCTCGGTGTCGGCGGTCTCGAAGGCCTGCTGGCTGCCGTTGCGGGTCTCCCACAGCCGGCGCGCCCGCTCCAGATCGTTGCCGGTCTGGGCCAGGGTGGCGGTTGCCTGGTCGACGCTGGCCTTGGCCTGGGCGATCATCGAATCCTGCAGCGCCAGCTGCTGCTCGATCGACGCCAGCGTCGCAGCTTGGGCCGACAACTCCGCCTTCGCCTGCGCCAGCTGGGCGCGGTAGTCGCGGTCGTCGATCCGGACCAGCGGGTCGCCGGCCTTCACCATCTGATTGTCGGTGACCAGCACCGCCGTCACCGCGCCCTCGACCTGCGGGCTCAGCGTGGTGGTGTCGCTCTGCACATAGGCATTGTCGGTGGTCTCGAAGAACCGGTCGACGGTCCACCACCGGTAGCCGAAAAAGCCGACGGCAGTGATGGCGGCCAGGGCCGCGACGACGATGATGGGCTTGCGCATGGGGCACCGGGGTGAACTGAACCGTTCAGTCTTGTTGCGGAAAGTTGCTGTTTGCCCTATCTCCTGTCAAGACGAAACTGAACGGTTCAGTTTAGCGCAATCTCCACGTATCCTAGGCCGATGACCTGCCCGTTCACCGACACGCTTCCGCCGCCAGCCGCAGCCAGCCGGAAGCCGAGCCAGATCCTCAAGGCGGCGTACAGCATCTTCCTGGAACAGGGCTATGGCGCGGCCAGCATGGACGCGATCGCACGCGAGGCCGGCGTGTCCAAGGCCACCCTGTACGCCCATTTCACCAGCAAGGAGGAGCTGTTCGCGGCCATCGTCGGCAGCGCCTGCCTGGCGTTCGAGCGGCTGGCGGCGATGTCGCCGCCGCCGGATGACCTGCGGGCCGCGCTGATGGAGGCCGGCGGCACGTTGCTGCGCTTCATCCTGAACCCGGACGTGATCAAAGTGTACCGCAACGTGCTGGCGGAGGCGGGCCGTTTCCCGGAGCTCGGGCGGGCGATGTACGAGGCCGGGCCGGGCCAGGGCAAGGCTCACCTGACGACCTTTTTCGCCGCCGCGAATGCGCGCGGCGTGCTGGCGGTGCCGGACCCGGAACTGGCGGCCGAGCAGTTCGGCGCCATGATCCTCGGCCATATGAAGATGCGAATGGAGCTCGGCATTGAGATGCCGAGCGAGGAGCGGATCGAGCGTGGCCTGAAGAGCGGCGTCGACGCCTTTCTGCGCGCCTACGCGGCGCCGACGCCCTGACCAGACTTCGGCAGGCCGGGTGAGGACATCGGACACCGCCGCCGAAGCGGCCGGCGGTGTCCGACGTTCAGCGGGTCAGAGGCCGGACGGCTTTACCGCGCAGTCGTAGCTGCCCGGTGTCCGCGCAGCGATGGCTTTGGTCAGGCCGCCGGCCGTCCGCGGGCCCAGGATCAGGCAGACCCGGTATTCGATGATCCGGTTCTGCGGGAAGCCGTTGAACGGCACCGACTGGACGCCATCAAACACGGAAGCGAGGCTGGTGCCGTAATAGGGCGTCGAGCCCCAGGCCATCTTTTCCGACACCGTGGTGCCGTTGGGATTGTCGTAGGGCAGCTCGTATTGCGACGACTGATATGGCCATTCGTAGTCGCAGGGCAGCTTCTGCATCTGGAAGGGACAGCCATTGCCGCCATTGTATGTCGCCGAGGTCTTGCCGCGCCCTTCGGAATAGCCGTCGCGCAGGGCGGACGTGGAATACAGCGTCGGCTCGAGCAGCCCCATCTCGAACTGGCCGGCCAGCAGGGCCGAGAACCGCGCGCCCGTATTGGCCCCGGTCCAGGTCCAGGTGGCGTTGCGCGTCAGCGGGTCGGTGGTCGTGGTGAAGTGGTAGCGATCCGCCCACATCACTTGGCGAATGGGGTTGTTGCCGCCGTCGAAGTTCAGCTTTCCGTAGGGACCGCGCACGTCGAAGCTGACCCGGTCGGCGCCCGGCAGGGGCGCGAGGCTGACCTTCGTCACGATCAGCGGCCAGTTGGCCCCGTCCTGGAAGTACCAGGTGATCGTGACCGGCAGGTCATAGCGCTTGAACAGCGCCGGGCTGGTGCCGAGCGGCGGGCTGTCCTGGCCGGTGTTGGGATCGATGCCGTTCGGGGCGATGGTGCCATATTTCGGGTAGGTCGTCTTGTATTCGACGATGACGCGATTCCTCGTGCTCGGCACGATCCGGCCCGTGACGGCGAAGCCGAGGCCCAGCGGCGAATCGTCGGCCCCGAAGATCTTTTGGGCGATCGGCGATTCCGTGCCGTCGGAGAATAGCCGGTAGCGCTCATGCGCCACGAAATAGCCGAAGCCGTCTCCGGCACTGCTGGCATTGACGGTCATCGTGGTGGAGACGCCGTTCAACAGATAGGGATAGGTCAGCTGGATCGCATAGCCGCCATTGCCCGTGTTGCCGTTGCCCTGGCGCTTGAGCGAAGCGGTGCGTATCCCGCCATCCGAACCCCGCCATGTCACCCGGTCGACGGTCACGCCGTTGACGGTTGCCGACTGGCTCTGCGCCGCCTCTGCCGGCGGCATGGTCAGGAGGAGGGTTGCGATCAGGCCGGCGGCTGCAGTTTTGAGACCCTGGCTCATGTCTGTTCTCCGATGCGGGTCGGGAGTTGAGGTCGCTCTGTCGCGCCGGGGGCGCTAGAGGACGAAGTCGGCGGCGACGAGGCTGAGGCTGCCGGTGAGGGTGATATGGAAGTCGGAGACGCCGTCGCCGTTGACGTCGCCGGCGACCGTGGTGACGCCGGGGCTGGTGATCACGGCGCGCAGCTCGCTGGCATTGTCGGTGAACAGGCCGGAGCCGATGAAGCTGAAGGCCTGGTTGCCTGCCGCGCCGGTGTTGGCGTCGATCCCCGACAGGTCGATCTTGTCGCCCTGCGCCCGGCTGAAGTCGGTGATCCGGTCGGCATTGGCACCGACGACGCTGTCGCCGACGGCGGTGAACTGGAACCGGTCCGCCCCGGCGCCGCCGGTGAGGGTGTCCTTGCCGGCCCGTCCGACGAGAAGGTCGTTGCCGTTCCACCCTTGCAGCACATTGGCGCCGGCATTGCCGTACAGGCTGTCCCAGCCCTGGCCGCCGGAGAGGTTCTCGATGCCGGAGAGGGTATCGCCTTGGGCTTCGCTGCCGCTGCCGAGGCCGCTGGCCAAGCTGACCACGACCCCGGTGACGGCGTTGTAATAGCTGGCCGTGTCGGTGCCGACGCCGCCGTCGAGACGGTCGGCACCGGCCCCGCCGCGGAGAACGTCGTTGCCGTTCCAGCCGGCCAGCGTGTTGGCCCCGGCGTCGCCGGCGAGGGTGTCGTTGGCTTGGCCGCCAGTGAGGTTTTCGATGCCGGTCAGAGCGTCGCCCTGGGCCTCGCCGCCGCTGGCGGTGTGGCCCCCCAGGTCGATCGAGACGCCGGTGACGGCGTAGTAGTAGCTGGCGGTGTCGATGCCGGCGCCGCCGTCGATCGCATCCGCCCCGGCGCCGCCACGGAGCACGTCGTTGCCGTCGCCGCCGTCGAGCTGATCCGCTCCGGCTGCCCCGGCCAGCGTGTCGCTGCCGGCGTAGCCGAACAGCTGGTCGCTGCCCGCCGCGCCGGTGACGATGTCGTTCCCGCTCCCGCCGGAGTAAGCCAGCGCCTCGAAATTCGAGGAGCTGATCGAGCCATCGCCGCTCACCCCGTTCAGCGTAAAGGTGAGCTGAAGGCCGGAGCCGGCGAAATCCACGATCAGGGTGTCGGCCCCGGCCCCGCCGTCGGCGACGTCGACGCTGGCCGGGTCGCTGAATGTCCGGGTGACGGTGACCAGATCGTCGCCGCCGCCACCGTTCAGGGTGTTGCTGCCGCCGCCGCCATAGAGTTCGTCATTGCCGTCGCCACCGATGAGCTCGTCGTCGCCGCCGTTGCCGAGGAGCACGTCATTGCCCCCGAGACCATTGATCGTGTCATTCTCGTCGCCACCGGCGAAGACGTCGTCACCCGGGGTGCCATTGATGATCGCCATGGGCTTGCCTCATGAGCTGATGGACGGACCTCTGCCGGGCGCCAAGGAGCGGCCGGGACTGTCTTGTCTCCGTCGGGAGGAACGCAGCGCTCCAAGGAACCCGCCGGTTAGATCGCTGTATCCCGTCTTCGCTGCTGCCGGGCAGGCCCATATGGGAGGGGAAAGGGGAAAAATTTTGCTGATGGCGCGCGGGTCCGGCCTGCCGGCAAAAAAAGGGCCGGATGGCGATCTCCGCCACCCGGCCCTGCGTCTTTCCGAATTCGGACTTGCCGCGTTACGGCAGCAGCACCGTCGACCCGGTGGTCTTCCGCGCCTCCAGGTCGCGATGGGCCTGGGCGGCCTCGCGCAGCGGGTAGGTCTGGGCGATCGAGATCTTCACCGCGCCTTTCGCCACCACGTCGAACAGCTCCGCCGCCGCGGCCTCGTATTCCGGCCTTGTGGCGATGTAGCTGCCGAGCGTCGGCCGGGTCAGGAACAGCGAGCCCTTCTGCGACAGCAGCAGCGGGCTGATCGGCGCCACCGGGCCGGAGGCGTTGCCGAAGGTCACCATCATGCCGCGCGGCGACAGGCAGTCGAGCGAGCCGTCGAAGGTGGTCTTGCCGACGCCGTCATAGACCACCGGCACGCCCTTGCCGCCGGTGATGGCGCGGACGCGAGCGACGAAATCCTCGGTCGAATAGTCGATCACGTGATCGCAGCCGGCGGCGCGGGCCAGTGCCACCTTCTCCGGCCCGCCGGCGGTGCCGATCACCGTGGCGCCGAGATGCTTGGCCCATTGGCAGGCGATCTGCCCGACGCCGCCGGCGGCGGCGTGGAACAGGATGGTCTGGCCGGGCTGCACCGGGAAGGTCCGGCGCAGCAGGTACCAGGCGGTCAGCCCCTTCAGCAGGATCGCGGCTGCGGTGCGGTCGGTGACCCCGTCCGGGATCTTCACCACCTTCTCGGCCGGGATCACCCGCTCCTCGGCATAGCTGCCGGTCGGGCCGTTGCCGTAGCCGACGCGGTCGCCGGGCTTGAAGCCGGTGACGTCCGGGCCGGCGGCGACGACCTCGCCGGCCGCCTCCTGGCCCAGCACCAGCGGCAACTGCGCCTTGTAGAGGCCGGCGCGGATATAGGTGTCGATGTAGTTGAGGCCGACCGCGGTGTGGCGGATCCGGACCTCGCCCGGGCCTGGCGCCGGCACGTCGACCGGCTCCCAGCGCATCGTCTCCGGGCCGCCGTTCTCATGGATGCGGATGGCGTGGACCATGGGGTTCCCTCAGCCGAGATGGGTTTGCAGGAAGGCGGCGGTGCGGTCGTTCGCCAGGGTGGCGCCGGCCGCGTCGTAATGCTCGCCGCCGACGCGGGCGAAGGCGTGGTCGAGACCGGGATAGGCGTGCACCGTGACCGTCGGCAGCGACGCCATGCGGGCGCGGATCTCGGCTTGCGCCTCCGGCGGCACGAAGCGGTCCTTTTCGGCGATGTGCAGCATCAGCGGCCGGGTGATGGCGCTGGCCTCGCCGAGCAGCTTGTCGATGCCGACGCCGTAATAGCTGACGGCACAGTCGGCGTCGGACCGGGTGGCCATCAGGAAGGCCAGGCGGCCGCCCAGGCAATAGCCCAGCGCGCCGGCGCGGCCGGAGCATTCCGGCAGGTCGCGCAGCGCCGCCAGCGAGGCGATCAGGTCCTCGACGCCGGCAGTCTCGTTGAAGCCGTTGAACAAGGCGAAGGCCTTGTCCCACTCCGCCTGCGACTTGTCGGTGATGTCGACGCCCGGTTCCTGCCGCCAGAACAGGTCGGGGCACAGGGCGACATAACCCTGGGCGGCGAGGTCGTCGCAGATCTGGCGCATCACCGCGTTGACGCCGAAGATCTCCTGGATCACGAGGATGCCCGGCCCCGAGCCCGAGGCCGGCCGCGCCAGATACGCGTTGAAGCGGCCGCCATCGGCAGCGGTGATGGTGACTGTCGCCATGGAATCGCTCTCCCTCGAGCGTTGCGGTGGACGAGGCAATCGAAGCAAGGGGAGGACGATAGCCGGACCATGCCGGCCTTGTCACGGCGGCCGAACAGCTCGACGACGCGGCCTCGCTTCGAGTCAATTCGCTGAGAATTTGCCCGGATAGCCCTCAAATTCGAGCAGCCGTCGTTTGCGCTCCAGGCCGGAGGTGCTGCCGTAGCCGCCGAGGGTGCCGCCGGCGCCGATGACGCGGTGGCAAGGCACCAGCAGCACCAGGTCGTTGCGGCCGCAGGCCTGGCCGACGGCGCGCGGGCCGCTGTTCAGGATATGGGCGACGCCGCCATAGGACGCGGCCTCGCCATACGGGATGTCGATGATCGCCTGCCGCACCCGCTGCTGGAACAGGCTGGCGGCCGGCGCCATCGGCAAGTCGAAGCGGCGCCGCCTGCCGGCGAAGTATTCCTCGATCTGCCGGATCGCCCGGCGCAGCAGCTTGTCCGTCGGCGGCGTATCGTCGGCCGGATCCTGGACATGGTCGACCGCGGCCACCACGCCGCCGGCGACGGTGATCCGCACCGGCCCGACCGGGGTGTCGATCGTGGCGGCGGCCCGGTCGGCGGGCGTCCGGCTTCGAGCAGTCACGATCCGATAAGCTCCAACAGCGCCTGCGGCTCGGTGACCGGTGCCTGGCACACCGGCCCGCGGCAGAGATAGGCGGTCGGGTTGCCGTTCAGCATCGTCTTGCCGGCGGCGGGATGATCTTCCGGCAGCACAGCGCCCGAGTCGAGCCGGAGCAGCATCCGGCCCGGCAGCGACCGGCCGTGCACCGCCCGCAGCAGCGCCTGCGTGGCGGGATCGTCCTTCGCGCCGATGACCACGATCTGCAGCGGCTCCATCCGGTCCTCGGCCCGGTTCAGCCAGGTGGCGAGCGGGATGAAGTTGCGCTGCAGCTCGCCGGTGAAGGCCGCGATCAGGGAATCGGCGCGCAAGGCGTACAGCCGGTCGCCGGTCAGGTGATGCAGCCGCGTCAGCACGCCGAGCATGGTGCCGTTGCCGGACGGGACTGCGGCGTCGTACGCGCTCTTGGTGCGCACGATCAGCGCCTCGCCGTCATCCGCGGTCAGGAAGTACCCGCTGCGGCCGCCATCCCAGAAATGTCGATCGAGCACCGCGGTCCACATCTTGGCATGCTCGAGATAGGCCGGGGTCTCGGTCTCCTCGTGCAGCGCCAGCGCCGCCGCAGCCATATCGGCATAGTCTTCCAGCAGCCCGGGCGCGGTGGCCTTGCCGCGGCGCCAGGCATGGGCGAGGCGATCGCCCTGCCCGAGCTGTCGGACCACGGCGGCGAAGGCGGTCTCGGCCAGCCCGATCCACTCCGGCCGGTCGAAAGCTTGGGCCGCCCGGGCTAGCGCCGCGATCATCAGCCCGTTCCAGTCGGCCAGCACCTTGTCGTCCCAGCCCGGCCGTACGCGTACACCGCGACGGTCGAGGAGTACGGCACGATCCGCGGTGAGCGCGGCTTCGGTTTCGGCATCTCGCAGCGCTGGATCGTGTCGGCGGTTGAGAATGGATTTGCCTTCCCAATTGCCGTCGGGAGTCACGTCGTACGCCTGCTTGAACGCGGCCGAGCGCTCGCCGAGTACGGCGTCGATCTCGGGCTCGCTCCAGACGTAGAAGCGGCCCTCCTCGCCCTCGCTGTCGGCGTCGAGCGTGGCGGCGAAGGTGCCGCCCTCGGCGATCATCTCGCGCTCGATCCAGGCGACCGTCTCCTCGACCCGGGACGCGTACAGGGGATCGCGCGTCTCCTGCCAGGCCAGGGTCAGCAGGTCGATCAGCTGGGCGTTGTCGTACAGCATCTTCTCGAAATGCGGCGCCAGCCATTCCTCGTCGGTGGAATAGCGGGCGAAGCCGCCGCCGAGATGGTCGTAGATCCCGCCCTGGCTCATCGCCGTCAGGCTGCGCAGAACGGCATCACGCCAAGCCGGCTGCCGCGACCGGCGCCATCCGCGCCACAGCAGCTCAAGTAGCCCTGGCTGCGGGAATTTCGGGGCGCCGCGCAGCCCGCCCCAGACCGGGTCGAACTGCCCGGCCAGCTGCTTCGCCACCTGGTCCAGCACCTCCAGGCTCAGCCCGGCCCCGGGCTGATTCTCGGACTGCTTGGCCAGCGCTTCGGCCAGCGCGGCGACGTTGCTGGTCACCTTCTCCGGCTCGGTGGCATAGGCGGCGGACAGGCCGCGCAGCACGTCGGTGAAGCCGGGCCGGCCCCAACGGCTGGTCGGCGGGAAATAGGTGCCGCCCCAGAAGGGCGCACCGTCCGGGGTCAGGAACATGGTCAGCGGCCAGCCGCCCTGCTGGCCCAGCATCGCCAGTGCCGACTGGTAGATGGTGTCGACATCCGGCCGTTCCTCGCGGTCGACCTTGATCGACACGAACAGCTCGTTCATGACTGCGGCGGTGGCGGGGTCTTCGAAGCTCTCATGCGCCATCACATGGCACCAGTGGCAGGCGGCGTAGCCGACCGACAGCAGCACCGGCTTGTTCTCGGCCCGGGCCCGGGCGAAGGCCTCCAGACCCCAGGGCTGCCAGTCCACCGGGTTGTCGGCGTGCTGCAGCAGATAGGGGCTGGTCTCCTGGGCGAGGCGGTTCGGCATGTCGATATCCTGCTGTGTTACGGCGCTGGCGCCGGACGCTATACTCTCCTGCCAGGATAACGCCGCCAACACCGCCGGAGGATCCCGTGAAGGTTTCGATCGATATCGAATGCACGCCGGAGGAGGCGCGGGCCTTCTTCGGCCTGCCGGATGTCGGCCCGATGCAGCAGGCCCTGATGAAGGATCTGGAGGACCGGATGCGCGCCAATCTCGCGGCGATGGAGCCGGAGGCGCTGTTCAAGACCTGGCTGCCGGCCAGCATGGAGGGTTTTGAGACGCTGCAGCGCGCCTTCTGGCAGAGCATGACCGGCGGCAAGGGAGGCAAGTCCTGAGCGTGCGTGTTTCACGTGAAACACCGGCAGGAGCGCAGGCCGGTCGATGACCACCCGCGACACCATCTTCGCCCCGGCGACCCCTACCGGGCGTGGCGGGGTGGCGGTGCTGCGGATCTCCGGCCCTGGCGCCGGGCCGGCGCTGTCGGCTCTGACCGGCCGCCCCCTGCCCACCCCTCGCCTGGCGACGCTGGCGGAGCTGCGCGACCCGGCTGACGGCGCTCCGCTGGACCGCGGGCTCGCCCTCTGGTTCTCGGGTCCGGCCAGCTACACCGGCGAGGACGTCGTCGAGCTGCATCTCCATGGCGGCCGGGCGGTGACCCGTGGCGTGGTCGAAGCACTGTCCCGGATCGCAGGGCTGCGCCCGGCCGAACCCGGCGAGTTCACCAAGCGCGCCTTCCTGGCTGGCAAGCTCGACCTGACCGAGGCCGAGGCGGTGGCCGACCTGGTCGACGCCGAGACCCGGGCTCAGCGGCTGCAGGCGCTGCGCCAGCTCGGCGGTGCGCTCGGCCAGCTCTATGAGGGCTGGCGGTCGGCGCTGATGCGGGCCCTGGCGATGACCGAGGCGGCGCTCGACTTCCCCGATGAAGGTCTGCCGCCGAATCTGGCCGCGGAGGCTGAGCGGATCGTGGCCGAGGTCTTCGCCGCGGTCGCCGCCCATCTCGACGATGCCGACCGCGGCGAGCGGCTGCGCGAGGGCGTGCACATCGCCATCCTCGGTCCGGTCAATGCCGGCAAGTCCAGCCTGCTGAACGCGTTGGCCCGGCGCGACGCCGCCATCGTCTCCGACCGGCCGGGCACGACGCGAGACGTGGTCGAGGTCGCATTGGACCTGCGTGGCTTTCCCGTGGTGCTGGCTGACACCGCCGGGCTGCGCGACACGGCCGACGAGATCGAGGCCGAGGGCATCCGCCGCTCCCACCGCCGCGCTGCCGAGGCCGACCTGCGACTGGTCATCCGCGATGTCGGCGAGCCGATATCCGCCGACCCGGCGCTCGGTCCCGGGCCGGACACGATCCGCGTCGTCAACAAGATCGACTGCATGCCCGATGCGCCTCGGGCGGCGGACGAGATCGCCCTCTCGGTCCGCACCGGTGCCGGCCTCGATCGGCTGCTCGATGTCCTGGCGCAGGCGGTAGAGCGGCGGCTGACCGGCGACGGCTCCCCGGCCCTCACCCGCGCTCGCCACCGCGCGGCGCTGGAGGATGCGCGCGACGCCCTCGTCCGGGTTCCGTCCGCGCCGCTGCCGGAGCTGGCGGCGGAGGACCTGCGCCTGGCCCTGCGCGCGATCGGCCGCATCACCGGCCGGGTCGATGTCGAGGATATGCTCGACCTGCTGTTCGGCAGCTTCTGCATCGGCAAGTGAACGGAGCCTGGGCTCAGATCGCCCTCGCAACCGTCTCGGCGTCCTCCTTCGAGAAATTGTTGGCGATGGTCAGGCGGCCGCGGAAGGAGGAATCGTCGATAGGTTGCGTTGAGACGAGCCGGCCATCGACACTGATGGCCAGCATGCCGCCTTGATGCTCCCGCAGGATGGGAGCGAGGCGGTCGGGAACGCCGTCCTTGAGCTGGACCACGACTCGATAGTCACCGAATGGCGATGCGAGGACACGGCTCAGAGACGTATCCGCGCTGGTGATCAGCGGCTCGGGATGCAGATAGACAGTGGCCGCGGGTGACGAGAGTGGCTGCAAGCCGGGCCCGGAAGACTGTTCTGCGAGGTGAACCGACAGACCGGCTGGAAAGGTCCGCCTGCTTGGTGAAGGGCCCGGCACGCACCCGCCGATCATAGCCCCGGCGGAGACCCCAAGGATCGTGTGGATTGCCGCCCGGCGCGTCAGTGCAGCGACCTGTTTCACGTGAAACACTCTCCCACATTGGTGATCTTGCGAACTCGCCCCCTTGAAGCGCCGGGGGGTCTATCGGAATAGGCCGCCCTGCAGCGCATCAGCGAGGGAGCGGCTGCGGGGTCCGACACCCAATAGTCGCGCGAGATCCGTGGCCTCGGCGACCGTCATCAGGCCGCTGATCTGCACCCGGCCGCCAAGGATCGGCTCGCGGATGATCGGCGCCGTGATCAGCGTGTCGTCGACCAGAACGGCCAGGATCCGGCCGACATTGGCGGTGGTGGCCCGGGCCAGACGGTCGCGGCCAATCGGTGTCAGAGTTAGCTCGACGACCGGGCTTGCTGAGAATGGATCAGTGCCGAGGGCGGCCGAGGCGATGTCCGAGGTCGACAATACGGCTTCGGGCTGCAGGTAGAGGATCCGGCCGTTGCCCTCGATTCGAGTCAGGCCTGGCGCCGGATTGGTCTCAGCGAAGCGTAGCTGCACATCCGGCGCGGCGACCCGTGCCGCCGACGGACCCTCGATCGGAGCCGCCAGCGCGGCAACGAGGCTTGTGATCGCGACGGCAAGGGTGGAGAGGATGGACAGCATGGGCAATGTCTCCCTTGACCCTGGCGTTCCACGCGAAACAGCGCAGCCAGACGATGCCCGGACGGGATCAGGCGAGCAGGTTGGCCGATCGGCCCTGTTCGGTCAGCACCGCGACGGCCTTCCTGTCGAAGGACACGAAGGTCTCGCCGCCGAGCCAGTTTCCCTCGAAGGCGATCACGCCATCGGCGAAGTCGCCGCCGGCTTCAAATGTGGCTAGGCCGGCCTCGGCCGCGGGCCGGTTGACGACCAGGTTCCTGGTGCCGATGAGGGCGCGCAGGGCAGCGGCGATATCGGATCGACTCAGGCCATAGACCTTCCGGAGCACCCAGACGAACTCACACAGACTTGCGATTGCGACCGCGATCAGTTCGGCGTCTTTCAGCACCTTTGCGGCAGTGCGGGCTTGCCCTGCATCGTCACCGACGACGCTGCGGATGAGGATATTGGTGTCGGCAGTGATCTTCATTCCTCGCCAGCCCATCCGGCAGCGGCAGCCCGGTCGATCTCCTCGATGGTCGCGACCTTCCTGGTCTTGCCGGCGAGAAGCCCGATGAAGTCGTCGATGCTTCCCGTGGTTCGGGCCGCCTTCACCTCGATTCGTCCGTCGGGCAGCTTGTCGACCTCGATCTTCTGGCCGGGCTCCACGCCGAGGTGCCGCAGCAGGTCTTTTCGGAGGGTGACCTGCCCCTTTGCGGTAATCGTCAATGTCGTCATTGCAGCCTCATGAGGCAGTCCTGCTCACAGGTAATGCCAAAACGCCTTACCTTCAAGCCTGCAACTCCAGCCCGCATGTTTCACGTGAAACACCACCGCTTTCGCGTGCCCGCATTTGACCCTGCGGCGTCGCCTCCGTAAAGTCCGCCGCCATGGAACAGTACGATGTCATCGTGGTCGGCGGCGGCCATGCCGGATGCGAGGCGGCGGCGGCCGCGGCGCGGTTCGGCGCGCGCACGGCGCTGGTCACCCAGCGGCGAGAGTCGATCGGCGAGATGTCCTGCAACCCGGCCATCGGCGGCCTGGGCAAGGGCCATCTGGTGCGCGAGATCGATGCGCTGGACGGCGTCATGGGCCGGGTGATCGATCGCGCCGGCATCCAGTTCCGCATCCTCAACCGCAGCAAGGGGCCGGCCGTGCGCGGACCCCGCGCCCAGGCCGACCGCAAGCTGTACCGCCAGGCGATGCAGGCAGTGCTGGCCGAGCAGTCGGATCTCGACCTCGTCGCCGGCTCGGTCGAGGATCTGGTGTTCGATTCGGCGTGCGCCGTCTCCGGCGTGGTGATGGCCGACGGCCGCACCCTGGCGGCCGGGGCCGTGGTGCTGACCACCGGCACCTTCCTCAACGGGCTGATCCATATTGGCGAGGAGCAGCGTCCGGCGGGCCGGGTCGGCGACGCGCCGTCGATCGGCCTGGCCGGGACGCTGCAGCGGCTCGGCCTCACCCTCGGCCGGCTCAAGACCGGCACGCCGCCGCGGCTCGACGGCCGCACCATCGACTGGGCGGCGCTGGAGGAGCAGAAGGGCGACGACCCGCCGGTGCCGTTCTCCGACCTCACCGACCGCATCACCGTGCCGCAGGTCTCCTGCTTCATCACCTACACGACGCCGGCGGCGCATGCGCTGATCCGCGCCAACCTGCACCGGGCGCCGATGTATTCCGGACAGATCGACAGCGTCGGCCCGCGCTACTGCCCCTCGATCGAGGACAAGGTGGTGCGGTTCGCCGACAAGGAGCGGCACCAGATCTTCCTGGAGCCGGAGGGGCTGGACGATCCGACGGTCTACCCCAACGGCATCTCCACCTCCCTGCCCCGCGACGTGCAGGAGGGGCTGGTGCGCGGCATTCCGGGGCTGGAGAAGGCCGTTGTCCTGCGCCCCGGCTATGCCATCGAATACGATTTCGTCGATCCGCGGCAGCTCGACCGGTCGCTGACGCTGCGGGCGGTGCCGCGGCTGTTCCTGGCCGGGCAGATCAACGGCACCACCGGCTATGAGGAGGCAGCGGCCCAGGGGCTGATGGCCGGGCTGAACGCCGCCCGCGCCGTGGCCGGCGACGACCCGCTGCTGCTCGACCGGGCCGAGGCCTATACCGGGGTGATGATCGACGACCTGGTCACCCGCGGCGCGCCCGAGCCCTACCGCATGTTCACCTCGCGCGCCGAATACCGGCTGGTGCTGCGCGCCGACAATGCCGACCAGCGCCTGACCGCCCGCGGCATCGCCGCCGGCTGCGTCGGGGCGGACCGGCAGGATCTGTTCGCTCGCAAGTCCGCGGCGCTGGAGACGGCGCGGCAGCGGATCCGGGCGCTGTCGCTGACCCCGACCGAGGCGCGGCGGCACGGTCTCGCCGTCAACCAGGACGGCGTGCGCCGCGACGGCATGGACCTGCTGCGCTATCCCGGCGTCGACCTGCCAGCCCTCGCCCGCATCTGGCCGGAACTGGCGGAGTGGCCGGAGTCGGTGGCGGAGCAGATCGAGACCGAGGCGAAATACGCCGGCTATCTCGACCGGCAGGAGGCCGACATCCGCGCCTTCCGACGCGATGAGGGGCTGGCTTTGCCGGCGGAGCTGGATTTCGACGCCATCGGCAGCCTGTCGGCCGAGACCCGGCAGATTCTGAAGCGATCGCGGCCGCCGACCCTTGGCGCCGCGGCCCGGCTGCCCGGCGTGACCCCGGCGGCGCTGGTGGCCCTGCTGAAGCATGTCCGGCGCGAAGGGGAGGACCGGCGTGCCATCGCCTGATCAGAGCCGCTTTTCCCATCCCACGTCGTCATTGCGAGTGCAGCGAAGCAATCCAGAGGCGCCACGAACCGGCCTCTGGATTGCTTCGTCGGCTTCGCCTCCTCGCAATGACGGCATTGGGAAGCGGGAGAGGCAGTGCGCTATGCCTTGCCGCTCCGCGTCATGACGGAGGCCTTCGCGTCCGGCCCACTTCCCCCGGATCTCTCGGAAAAACTCGACCGCTACGAGGCGCTGCTGCGGAAGTGGCAGGGGGCGATCAATCTGGTTGCGCCTTCGACCCTGCCCGAGCTGCGGCGCCGGCATTTCGAGGATTCACTGCAGCTGGTGCCGCTGATCCCGGCAGGCGCCAAGGTGCTGGTCGATCTCGGCAGCGGCGCCGGTTTCCCAGGGATGGTGCTGGCGCTGGCGACCGGGCTGGAGACCCATCTGATCGAGAGCGATCAGCGCAAGGCCGAATTCCTGCGCGCCGTTTCACGTGAAACACGGGTGCCGGTGACGGTCCATGCCAAGCGGGTCGAACAGGTCACGCCCTTTCCGGCGGATGTGGTGACCGCCCGCGCCCTGGCCGCCCTGCCCGTCCTGCTTGGCTACGCCTCCCGATTCGCCGGTCCGCACACCGTCGCGCTCTTTCCCAAGGGCCGTGGTGCCGAGGCCGAATTGACCACCCTGCCTGCATCATCGAAGATGACCATAGACCTCCATCCGAGCCGGACCGATCCCGACGCCGTGCTCATCCGCATCGAGGGGTTCGCCCGTGGCTGACGACGCCCACATGACCACCATGAGCCTGGCGGCCGACACGCCCCGGCTCACCCGCACCATCGCCGTCGCCAACCAGAAGGGCGGCGTCGGCAAGACCACCACGGCGATCAACCTGGCCACCGCGCTGGCCGCCGTGCGCAAGCGGGTGTTGGTGATCGACCTCGATCCGCAGGGCAATGCCTCCACCGGCCTGGGCCTGCCACGGGCCAAGCGCGGCGTCGGTTCCTACGACCTGCTGTTCGGCACCACCAATGTAGCCGATTCGGCGGTGTCGACCGAGGTGCCGGGCCTCGACCTGATCCCGGCCTCGGTCGACCTCGCCGGCGCCGAGGTCCAGCTGGTCGAGGCGGTGCGGCGCGAATACCGGCTGCGCAGTGCGCTCAGGCCCCATGCCGACGGCTACGACTATGTGCTGATCGACTGCCCGCCCTCGCTCGGCCTCCTCACCCTCAACGCGCTGACCGCGGCCGATGCCGTGCTGGTGCCGCTGCAATGCGAGTTCTACGCGCTGGAGGGGCTCAGCCACCTGATGCGGACGATCGAGCGCGTCCGCAAGGCCTTCAACCCGGCGCTCGAGATGCAGGGAATCGTGCTGACCATGTATGACCGGCGGAACAACCTTTCCGACATGGTGGCGCGCGACGTGCGCCAGCATCTCGGAGCCAAGGTGTACGAGACGGTGATCCCGCGGAACGTCCGCGTCTCCGAGGCGCCGTCGCATGGCAAGCCGGTCCTGGTCTACGACCTCGCCTCCTCCGGCGCCCAGGCCTATGTCCATCTCGCCTCCGAGATGCTGAAACGCGAAGAGCAGAGGAGCGCGGCATGAGCGCGGCCGAGAGCAGCCATCGCCGCCGCCCCAGCCTGGGCCGGGGCCTCGATGCCCTGTTCGGCGAGGCCGAGGAGGCCGACATCGCTGCCGCCAGCGCAGGTGGAGAGCCGCGGGCGCCGCGCAGCCTGCCGGTCGAGTTCCTGAGCCCCGGCCCGTTCCAGCCCCGACGGAAGTTCGACGAGGCGGAAATGGACCGGCTGGTCGAATCGATCCGCACCCAGGGCGTCCTGCAGCCCCTCCTGGTACGGCCGGTCGAAGGCAAGGCCGACCGCTACCACATCATCGCCGGCGAGCGCCGCTGGCGCGCGGCGCAGAAGGCCAAGCTGCACGAGGTGCCCGTGGTGGTCCGGCCGATGTCGGACCGTGAAGCGCTGCAGATCGCGATCATCGAGAACGTCCAGCGCCAGGACCTGACGGCGCTGGAGGAGGCCGAGGGCTATCAGCGGCTGCTCGCCGAATTCAGCCTGACCCAGGAGGATGTGGCTCAGGCGGTGGGCAAGAGCCGCAGCCACATCGCCAACACGCTGCGCCTGCTCGACCTGCCGGACACGGTGCTGGCGCAGCTCCAGGAGGGCCTGCTGACGGCCGGCCACGCCCGGGCGCTGCTGGGCTGCCCGGACCCGGAGGCGGCCGCGCGAACGGTGATCGCCAAGGGGCTGAACGTCCGCCAGACCGAGCAGCTGGCCCGCGACGCCCGCGAGCAGCCCCCTGCCCCGTCCCGCCCGGCCGCGCGAGACCCGAACATCGTGGCGGTGGAGCAGGACATCGAGACCCGGCTGGGCTTCAAGGTGAAGATCGACACCCGCGACAACACCAGCGGCACGATCCACATCCAGTACAGCAACCTCGACCAGTTCGGCGCTCTGCTGATGCGGCTGCGCGGGACGAAGGGGTAAGGCGGTTCACGGATCCCTTCCCTCCGGATTGTCATGCCCGGGCTTGACCCGGGCATCCAGAGGCTGTCGAGACCCTCTGGATTGCCGGGTCAAGCCCGGCAATGACAGAAAGGGGGTTGGCGTCTATACTCAACCCTTTGAAATATATCAGTTTTTCCGCGCCACGGCCCGGGCGATGCGCAGCAGCGTGGCGGCGCAGACGGTTTCCGGCGGACGGCCGGTGCGCTTGCATTCGGCCTCGGCCTCGATCAGGCGGCGCAGCGCCTCGCCGATCTGGCCCTGATTCCAGCGCCGGGCCTGGCCGCGGATCGCTGCCTTGGCCTTGAAGAACACCGGCGGCCGCAACGCCGCCATGGCCGCGTCCGGCGCGTCGCCGCTGTCGATCATCACCGCCAGCTGGTGCAGCCGCAGGAAGTGGCGCTGCACCGCGCGCAGGATGCCGATCGCCTCGCCGCCCTCGGACAGCAGCCGGTTGAGGGCGCGGTCGAGGGTCGGCAGGTCGCCATCCGCCACCGCCATGGCCAGGTCGTCCAGCGACCGCTCGGTGGCGTCGCCGATGCAGGCACGCACCGCGTCGAGATCGACGCGGCCACCCTCTCCGACATAGGCGATCAGCTTCTCGACCTCGCGACGGGCGATCTGACGGTCGCCGACCAACGACGCGGCCAGCAGCTGCTCGGCCTCGCCATCGGCCGAGACCTTGGCCTCGGCCAGCAGGCGGTGGATGAAGCGGCCGATCGCCTCCTCGTCGGGCATGTAGCAGGCGATCGCGGCGGCGCCGTCCGCCCCCTCCGCCAGCTTGCGCAGGGCCGAGCGCGGCGTCAGCTCGTCCGCCTCCAGCACCACCAGCGTGTCGGTCTCGCCGCCCTTCAGCACGGCTTCCAGCGCCGGCGCGACGGCATCGGACGCGTCACGCACCCGCACCAGGCGGCGGCCGCCGATCAGCGACAGGGCGAAAACCTCGTCGACCAGCCGCGCCGGGTCGCGGCCGATCTCGGCCGAGGCCAGCTCGGCGACGCGGAACGGGTCGGTCGGCGGGTCGATCACGCCGCGGGCCAGCGTGTCGGCATGGTCGCGAACGGCGCCGGCATCCGGGCCGTACAGCAACACCGCGCGGATGCCGGGGTCGGGCCGCCGGACGAAGCTGTCGATCCGGTTCGGCGGCAGCTTCACGGATGCCGGTCGAAATAGAGCGCGAGGCGGGTGCGGATGTCCTCGCCGACCGAACGCAGCGCCCGCTCGCGGGCATCGCGCTCGCCGACCAGGGTCGTGTACTGGTCGGCCAGGATGTTGAAGCTGGTGATCTCGCTGACCGAATCGGAGAAGACCGGCTGGCCGGTCTTGCGGTCGGTCAGCACGAAGCTGGCCGTCATGGTCAGGTTCTTGCGGGTGGTGGTCAGATCGCTGATCAGGTTCACGTCCTGCTGCGATTCGGCGAGAGACACGCCGAGATCATAGGCCGGCTGGGCCGGCCGCCCCTGCGGGTTGAGCATGCGGATCAGCTCGGTCCGCAGGATCTGGCCTGACCGCTCGCCGATGATGCCGACATTGACCTGCCCCAACCGGTCGGACATCGCCGCGCCGACCGAGTTGGTGCCGTAGAGCGGCCTGAGCCCGCAGGCCCCGAGCGCGAGGACCAGGAGCAGCGGCGCTGCGCGTTGAGCCCAGGACTTAGCCGACGACATTGACGATCCTGTTCGGGACGACGATGACCTTGCGAACGGTGCGGCCCTCCAGGGCCCGGGCAACATTGGCGTCGGCCAGCGCGGCCTCGCGCGCCGTCGCCTCGTCCACGTCGCGCGGCAGCACGATGGTGGCGCGCAGCTTGCCGTTGACCTGGACCGCGACCTTGGCGGTGTCGTCGACCAGCAGCGCCGGGTCGGCCTTCGGCCAGGGCGCGTCGGCCAGGAGCCCGTCATGGCCCAGATGCTGCCACAGCGCCTCGCCGACATGCGGCACCATCGGGCCGATCAGCCGGACCACGCCGTCGAAGACCTCGCGCAGGGCCCAGGCCTCGCCCTGCCCCGACCCGTCGATCTTCGCGACCAGGTTGGTCAGCTCGCGGATGCGGGCCACGGCCTTGTTGAAGTGGAACCGCTCCAGATCGTCGCCGACGCCGGCAATGGTCTTGTGCAGCGCCCTGCGCAGCCCTTCGGCCGCCGGGCTGAAGCCGTTCGGCGGCGGCGACCCGGCCGCGGGCAGCGCCACCGGGGCCTCGGTGACCAGCCGCCACAGCTGCTGCAGATAGCGCCAGGCGCCCTCGATGCCGGCCTCGGTCCACTCCATGTCGCGCTCCGGCGGGCTGTCCGACAGGATGAACAGCCGCGCCGCATCAGCGCCGTAGGTGTCGATGATCACCTGCGGATCGACCGTGTTGCGCTTGGACTTCGACATCTTCTCGATGCGGCCGGCGGTGACCGGCGCGCCGGCGGCCAGTGTCGTCCATACGCCCTGGTCGTCGCGGCTGACCTCGGTCGGGTACAGCCAGGCGCCGTGGGCGTCGCGATAGGTCTGGTGCGTGACCATGCCCTGGGTGAACAGCCCGGCGAAGGGCTCGTCGATGCCCAGATAGCCGCAGCGCTTCAGCGCCCGCACGAAGAAGCGCGAATACAGCAGGTGCAGCACCGCATGCTCGATGCCGCCGACATACTGGTCCACGGGCAGCCAGCGGTCGACCGCGGCCCGGTCGAAGGCGCCCTCGGCCCGTGGCGAGCAGAAGCGTGCGAAGTACCAGGAGGATTCGAAGAAGGTGTCGAAGGTGTCGGTCTCACGCCGGGCCTCGCCGCCGCAGCTCGGGCAGGCGACGTGCTTCCAGGTCGGGTGCCGGTCCAGCGGGTTGCCCGGCTGGTCGAAGGTCACGTCCTCCGGCAGGGTCACCGGCAGCTGGTCCTCCGGCACCGGCACGATGCCGCAATGCTCGCAATGGATGATCGGGATCGGGCAGCCCCAGTAGCGCTGGCGCGACACGCCCCAGTCGCGCAGCCGATAGCGCACCGTCCCCTCGCCCGCCTTGCGCTGCTGCAGGGCGGCGATGGCGATGTCCTTGGCCTCGTCCACCGACACCGGGCGATCGGGCGTCAGCGGGCCCAGCTCGTAGGCGAAGGCGCCATCGGCGGCGACCATCGCCTCGGCCATGGTCGCGCCGTCGGGCCGGTCCGCGCCGGCCGGCCACAGCACCGGGATGATCGGCAGGCCATAGGCGCGGGCGAAGTCGAAGTCGCGCTGGTCATGCGCCGGGCAGCCGAAGATGGCGCCGGTGCCGTATTCCATCAGCACGAAATTGGCGACATAGACCGGGACCGTGAGGTTCGGGTCCAGCGGGTGGACCGCGCGCAGCCCGGTGTCGATGCCGCGCTTCTCCTGCGTCTCGATCGCCGCCTCGCTGGTGCCGCTGCGGCGGCATTCGGCGACGAACTCGGCCACCGCCGGGCTGGCGCGGCCGATCTCCTCGGCCAGCGGGTGGTCGGGCGACACGGCGCAGAAGCTGGCGCCGAACAGCGTGTCCGGCCGGGTGGTGAAGATCTCCAGCCCGTCGTCCCTGCCCTGCAGCGGGAAGGTCACCCGGGCGCCGACCGACCGGCCGATCCAGTTCTCCTGCATCAGCCGCACGCGCTCGGGCCAGCGCTCCAGCGTCGGCAGCGCCGCCAGCAGGTCGTCGGCGAATTCGGTGATGCGCAGGAACCACTGGTTCAGGCGGCGCCGCTCGACCGGGGCGCCGGAGCGCCAGCCGCGGCCGTCGATCACCTGCTCATTGGCCAGGACGGTGTTCTCGACCGGGTCCCAGTTGACCCAGGAGTCCTTGCGATAGGCCAGGCCCGCCGCCAGGAAGTCGAGGAACATCTTCTGTTCGTGGCGGTAGTAGTCCGGATGGCAGGTCGCGATCTCGCGGTCCCAGTCCAGCGACAGCCCCATCGACTGCAGCTGGCCGCGCATCGCCGCGATGTTCTCATAGGTCCAGGCGGCCGGATGGGCGCCGCGCTCGATCGCCGCGTTCTCCGCCGGCAGGCCGAAGGCGTCCCAGCCCATCGGGTGCAGCACGTCGAAGCCCAGCGCCCGGCGGTGCCGCGCCACCACGTCGCCCAGCGTGTAGTTGCGGACATGGCCCATATGGATGCGCCCCGACGGGTAGGGGAACATCTCCAGCACATAGTATTTCGGCCGGTCGCCGAGCGTCTCGAGCCGGAAGGTGCCGCGCTCCCGCCACACGGCCTGCCACTGCGCTTCGGTCTCTCGGTGGTTGTAGCGGGACATTTCGGTCTCTGTGCCTGCGAACCCAGGCATTTACAGGGAAAGGGCGCCGGGGATCAATCCCGCGGCGCCCCGCCAAATGAATCTGCCCGCCGCCGGTCGGAAGCGGCCTACTGCGCCGTCTCGGTCTGCAGGCCGGTGATGCGCAGCTGCCGCGCCTTGGTCAGGATGGTGTCCTCGAGCGCGCTGGCCATGGTCGTCGGCGCCGGCGAATCCGCCCAGCCGCCCCGGCCCTGGACCTGGCGGAACACGCTGACCCGGACGCCGTCGGAGCGGAGCTCTCGGCCCAGGATGTAGACGTTCAGCTTGTAGCGCTCACCGGGTGCGTTCGGCGCCGTGTACCAGTCGGTGACGATGGTGCCGCCGAACGGGTCGGCGCTGGTGATCGGCATGAAGGACACGGTGTCGAGGCTGGCGCGCCATAGATAGGCGTTGACGCCGAGCACCGCGCCCTCGCCGAGATCCTTGTTCTGGTCGGCGCCGCCGCCGAAGCTCAGGCCGCCCTCGCCGAAGACGCTCTGGGTCGGGGTCCGCTCGCGGGACGGGCCCAGCTCCGGGGTCGGTCCGACCTTGACCCCATCGTCGGAGGAGCAGGCGGCGAGCGACAGGGCAACCGTCGCCAGGGCGATCAGGACTCTCGGCGGCATGGGCGGGGCCAGATAGAAAAAGGGAGCGGCATGATAGCCGCTCCCTTCTCGAAGGCTAGCTTTTTATCGGTTCGATCAGAACGCGACCGAGACGCCGGTCAGGAACGTCGCCTGTTCCCACGACTTGTCGTCGTTGATGAAGTTGCCCCCGCCGAGATTCTGCTTGCGGAAGTTCTGGATCTCGTAGATCACCTCGGCATAGGTGTTCAGGCCCGGCGCCAGGGTGTAGTTCACGGTCGCGGTGGCAATGTGGTTGTCCTTCAGGTCGAAGGCATCGCCGGCCGCATCCTGGGTCATGTTGTTGTTCTTGTCGGCCCAGGTATAGGCATAGCCGAGACCGAAGTTCAGCGCACCCAGGCTGTAGCCGAGGCCAAGCCCGATGGTGTCGAAGTTCTTGTCGGTCGCACCCGCGCCGAAGCCGCTTGGCGTGCCGACCCAGACGAGGCTGGCGACGATGCCGCCGAAGCCGACCTGAGCGCCGGCACTGTAGGTCTCAAGATCCCAATGCTGGTCGATGCCGTTGGCATAGCTGGCCGTGCCGCGGACCTTGACGCTGGTGCCGTCGAACTCGCCCTCGTAGCCGACGCCGCCGCTGATGGCGTTCTCGTAGATCTGGCCGCCGTCGAACAGGTCGGCGCGGCCCTGGGTGCCGTTGCTGAGGTTCTTGTCGTCGGAGATCACCGGGGTGAAGCCGACGGCGAAGATGAAGCCGCCGATGCTCGGCGACGAGTACTTGATGCTGGTGCTCTTATCCAGGCCCGACTGGTAGGTCGGGTCGAGCGAGAAGAAGTTGCCGCCGCCGTAGCGGTAGTTGCCGTCCAGGCCGTCGCCGTAGCCGCCCTGCGCGTTCAGGATGTCGTCGGGCGCGAAGAAGTAGCCGAAGTCGCCGGCCACCTGCGGCGAGTCGCCGAGGGTGACGGTACCGAACTCACCCTTCAAATAGATATATTGGCGGTCGACCGTGACGTCCTGGCGCCGGTTGACGTTGTTCATACGGATGCGGGCGCCGTATTCCAGCCCGCTGTCGGTGACGTTCTTGAAATCGAACTGCAGACGGCCGTTCGAGTTGAAGTCGTATTCGCGGTCACGCTGGTCGTCGGTGGAGCCGATGATCAGGCCCGCTTCCCAGGCGACGAAACCGCTGATCTTCAGGCTCAGACCGGACGTCACCGGAACATCTTCCGCGAACGCCGGCATCGCCACCAGAGCGGCAGCGGCCAGCGCCGTCCCACCCAGCAGAATCTTCTTCATTCCTACCTCCTAACGCGGCCGAGCGGCCGGATGTCCCTTAGATGTCCCCTCGAAGACGACACCACAGCCAGGGTGCGAATGGCGTCGATCTGCAGGTTATACGGGGCAGCCATGCCGCCCGACAATCCGCAAGTTGCACAGAAGTCACAAAAGCTGGGACGTGTGGTTCCATTGCAACATGCCGCCGGAACAGTCCCGCGGGAAACGAAGCGGCGGTGAGCGATTCGCTAGAACCCAGGTACATTGGGGATTGTCCGGCACCGCGGCGCGACACCCTGCGCCTGTTAAGCCCCTGCGGCGCCAAGCCGCGCTCCGGCTCGTGGCGTTGCAATTGCGCATCGGCGTGCCGGATTGTCGCACTATGACGGCCATCACACCTGCGGACCTTGCCGTCCGCCCGTGCCGCGGGCGTTGCAATCTCCCATCATTGTGCCGGATTCTGGCGGCATGACGACCAACCCACTCGCAGATTCGATCGCATCGCTCCGATCGCGGATCGCGGCCGCCGCCCGGGCCGCCGGCCGCGATCCCGCCGCGGTCACCCTCGTCGCCGTCTCCAAGGTCCAGCCGGAGGACCGCATCGAGGCCGCGCTCGCCGCCGGCCAGCTTGTGTTCGGCGAGAACCGGGTGCAGGAGGCGCATGCCCGCTGGGCCGAGCGCCGCGCGGCTCGGCCGGATCTGCAGCTGCGGCTGGTCGGGCCGCTGCAGACCAACAAGGCCAAGGATGCGGTGCGGCTGTTCGACGTGATCGAGACGGTCGACCGCCCGAAGCTGGCGCGCGGCCTGGCCGAGGCGATGGCGGCGACCGGCCGCACGCTCGACTGCCTGATCCAGGTCAACACCGGCGAGGAGCCGCAGAAGGCCGGCGTGCTGCCGCGCGAGACCGAGGGCCTCTACCGGCTGTGCACCGGGGAATGCGGCCTGACGGTCCGTGGCCTGATGTGCATCCCGCCGGTGGAGGAGCCGCCGGCGCTGCACTTCGCGCTGCTGGCCGACCTGGCCGCGCGGCTCGGCCTGCCGGTGCTGAGCATGGGGATGAGCGACGATTTCGAGACCGCGGTGCGCTATGGCGCCACCCATGTTCGGGTCGGCACCGCCCTGTTCGGCACCCGGGTCCTGCCCCAGCCTAGGGTTGCCTGAGCACCAGCGTGTCGCCGGGCGCAGCCGCTGCCAGCAGCTCGAGCAGGTCGGCCCGGGCGAGGGCGACGCAGCCATCGGTCGGGCCCCAGTCGGGCCGGGCCAGATGGACGAACACGGCGCTGCCCAGGCCGGCGACCGGCGGGTCGTCATTGTGGCCGATCACGATCACCAGGTCGTAGAGCGCGTCGTCGCGCCACATCCGCTCGTGCCGGGCGGGATGGGGCAGGCGGACCGGGCGGTTGTAGGCCGGGTCGGCGGGTTCGTCGCACCAGCCGTCCTCGGGCGCGATCGCGGCGCAGGGCAGGGCGGTCGTGGGGGCGGGGCCGCGGTCCGGCCGGTACAGCACCCGGCGCAGCGGGAACCGCCCGGTCGGCGTCGCCCCGTCGCCTTCGCGCTTGTCCGGCCGCACGCCGCCCTTGCCCAGGGCGCAGGCCCTGCGGCCGGCGCCCCAGTCGATCCATCCCGCCGCCGAGACCACCACCTCCACCGCTTCGCCTCCTCTCGGTCGCCATCGCCGCCGACCGTGCTAGATTGCCCACCCATGGCCATCGCATCCGATACGCCCGACACCAGGAAGCGGCTTCTTCTCGCCTGCGGCAACAGTTCGCTGCGCGCGCTGCTGGGCGAGCAGTTCGCGGCGTCGGCCGATTTCGCAGCCACGGCGGTGGCGGAGGCGGCGGCGGCCGAGGCGGCGGTCGCCGGCGGCGATTTCGCCGCTGCGGTCATCGACGACGCGATCGTCGATGATGAGGCGGGCGGTCCGGCGCCCGAGACGCTGTGCGGCCGGCTGCGCGATTCCGGCCTTGCCGGGCCGATCCTGGCGATCGGCGACCGGGCCGAGCGCTTCGCTGATGCCGATGCGACGCTGCGCCCGCCGATCCGGATCGGCGTGCTGCTGAACAGCCTGCGCGCCGCCCTGGCCCGGCGCGGCCAGGCCCGGCCGGACCCCGATCTCGGCCCCTACCGCTTCGACCCCACCGGCCTGCGCCTGACCCACACGGCCGACGGGCGGGAGATCCGGCTGACCGCCAAGGAGGCGGCGATCCTGCGCCATCTGCGCCGGCAGGACGGCGCCATCGTGCCGCGGGACGCCCTGCTCGACGCCGTCTGGGGATATGCGTCCGGAGTCGCCACACATACGGTGGAGACCCATATCTATCGTCTGCGGCGCAAGATCGAGGCCGACCCGGCGCGGCCGGTGCTGCTGCTGACCGTCCCCGGGGGCTATGCCCTGGGCGGGCAGACGCCGGGCGAGGAGAAAGGGCGGTGAGTCCGGTGATGCATCCTGTGACGGGCGACACAGACACGGGGTCCCGGCCGTGTTTCACCATCAATATGTCGAAAAGACCTTTTTTCTCGACTCGTGCGACTCGGTGCGCGAATGTTCCCTCCGCCGGCGTCCTCGGACGTGACGGATGGTTTCCCGCGCGCCGAGAGTCAGACTGACGCGCCGATGGCGAAAACGAGCGACCTCATGCTCCGGTTCTGGGGTGTTCGCGGCAGCATCGCCTGCCCGGCCTCCTGCAACATGCGCTATGGCGGCAACACCAGCTGCATCGAGATCCGGCGCGGCGACGACCTCCTGGTCATCGACGGCGGCACCGGTCTGCGCGATCTCGGCCACCGGCTGATGGAGGAGGGGCGGCCGGATGTCGACGTCTTCTTCACCCACACCCATTGGGACCATGTCTGCGGCGTGCCGTTCTTCAAGCCGGCCTATGCCAAGGGCCGCAAGGTGCGTTTTTGGGCCGGCCACCTGAAACCGCAGAACAAATCGATCTATTCGGTGTTGTGCGAGACGATGATGGCGCCGCTGTTCCCGGTGCCGATCGGCGTTTTCCAGGACTGCGAGTATCACGATTTCGACTGTGGCACCCCGATGGAGCCCTTCCCGGGCATCAAGCTCAGCACCTGCTGGCTCAACCACCCGAACCTCGCCTGCGGCTACCGCATCGATGTCGGGGGCAAGAGCATCTGCATCATCACCGACACCGAGCATCGGCCGGAGGGGGTGGACCAGGTCATCGCCGATTTCGTTCGCGGCGCCGACATCATGGTGTATGACGCCATGTTCACGGATGAGGAGTATCCGAGATTTGTCGGCTGGGGCCATTCGACCTGGCAGGAGGCACTCAAGCTCGCGGATGCGGCTGATGTCGGCCGGGTCGTGCTGTTCCACCACGATCCCAATCACGATGACGCGTTCCTGGACCGGATCGCGGATGCCGCGGACCGCCGGCGTCCCGGGACGCTGGTCGCGCATGAAGGCATGACGTTGCACCCTTGAGTACCGTACCTCCTGATTTCGGCCGCCGCCTGCGACGCTGGCGCCTCGGCCTCGCCACGCTGTTCGGCCGCCAGCCGAAGGGCTTCTTCATCCCCTGCAGCTATGCCGACGAGGTGCCGGACACGCTCCTGCCCTATGCCGGGCACGAGGCGCTGTTTCGCGCCTCCGAGCCGGTGTTCCAGGCCGTGCTCGACGTCATCGACGGCTATCGCGACGGGCTGCTGGCGATCGGCGCGACCGAGCGCGACTCGCCGCCGCCGCAGCCGCGCTGGAACCAGGGCTGGTTCGCCCGCCTCGACGCCGCCGCGGCCTATGCCATGGTGCGGGCGCGGCAGCCCGCGCGGATCGTCGAGGTCGGGTCCGGCCATTCCACCCGTTTCATGATCCGGGCGGCGGTCGACGGCGACCTGGCGATGGAGTTCACCGCCATCGACCCGGCACCGCGGGCCAGCATTGCCGAGCTCGGCATCACCCATCTCGAGCAGACGGTGCAGGAGGCCGGGGTCGAGCCGTATCGCGACCTGGCCGAAGGCGACATCCTGTTCATCGATTCAAGCCACATCGCCATGCCCGGCACGGATGTGGACTTCCTGGTCAACCAGGTGCTGCCTTGCCTGGCGCCGGGCGTGCTGGTGCACATCCACGACATCTGCCTGCCCGACCCATATCCCGATGAATGGGGCTGGCGCGGCTACAACGAGCAGCAGGTGGTGGCGGCGCTGCTGACCGGCGCCGGCTTCAAGCCGGTCTTCGCCAGCCACTACGCGGCGACGCGCATGGCCGAGGCGGTGTCCCGCACCGTGATCGGCCAGCTGCCGTTGCGCGACGGCACGCCCGAGACCAGCCTGTGGCTGGAGAAGGCCTCACAGCCGTTGGCGTATCTCTGAGCGCATCCGCGGGACCTTTCAGCGTCGCGATTCAGCCAACGACGCGGCGATATCGGCGATCGATCGGAACAGTACGAGCGGGTCGTCTCTCGAGGGCAGGAAGCCCCGTCGTCGCCAGAAAGCCGCGGCTTCATCGTCGATGGCCCTGACCATGAGCGCGCGGCCTCCGATGAGCGCCGCTGCCGCCACGCAGCGTTCGAGGGCATGCTTCAACAGGCCCGTGCCGATGCCGCGTCCGGCCCAGCCGGTGTCGGTCGCGAGTTGGCCGAGCAGCAAGCACGGCACGGGATCGGGCGGCTGGCCGGTGCGGATGGATCGGGGCAGCAGGTTTGGAACGACCGCAGTCGGCGCGAGGCCGTAATAGCCGACGACCCGGCCCGCCTCGTGGACCACCATGACGGCGGTGAAGCCCTTCTCCTGATTGGCGAGCGCCCGGGTCCTGAGCCAATGGTCGAGCCCGGGCTTGCCGCAGGAGAATTCGGATAGGTCGTGGACGGCGGTCAGCGGTTCGGGGGCCGAGAGGGGCAAGGGTCAGCGCTTCGCGACGTCGCCCGGCTCCCACGGCGCGGGTCGCCTCATCAGCTCCACCATCTCGGGCACCGGGCCGGCCGGCGCGGACAGAGCCGCCATGAAATCGGTGAAACCCTCCGGCGTCATGCGGATCAGCCGGTTCTCCATCAGCACATCCTCGGCGGCGCGGACGGCTGCATCGCGCACGAAATCCGTGCGCGACCGGCCGCGAAGGCCGGCGGCGCGATCGATCATCGCGATGTCGGCCTCCGGCAGGCGCATCGAGATCGGGTGTTCCTTGCGCTCGGCTTTGTTCGTCATCGGCATCTCCTGCCACAATCTAGCCGTCTGTAGCGCAAATTGCAATACAAGCTGTTCGGCCTACCGATACGGGTCCGCGGCGTCGCGCAGGCCGTCGCCGAAGAACTGGAAGGCCAGCACCACGATGATCACCGGCAGCACCGGCATCAGCAGCCAGGGGTAGAGCGCGACGACGTTGATGTTCTGCGCCTCGTTCAGCAGCACGCCCCAGCTGGTGACCGGGGGCCTGAGGCCGAGATTGAGGAAGCTCAGCGCCGTCTCGCCCAGGATCATGCCCGGGATGGTCAGGGTGGCCGAGGCGATCAGGTGGCTCATGAAGCTCGGCAGCAGGTGGCGGAAGATGATCCGCCGCGGCCGCGCGCCCATCAGCTGGGCCGCGACGCAGAAATCCTCCTCGCGCAACGCCAGCAGCTTCGACCTCACCGACCGGGCCAGGCCGGTCCATTCCACCAGGCCGAGGATGATGGTGATGCCCAGGAACACCAGGATCGGGCTCCAGGTCACCGGCAGGGACGCCGACAGGGCCATCCACAGCGGCAGTTGCGGGAAGCTCTGGATCACCTCGATCAGCCGGTTGACGACGTTGTCGATCCAGCCGCCGTAATAGCCGGCCAGGCCGCCGATGGTGATGCCGAGGATGAAGCTGACGGTGATGCCGATCAGCCCGACGGTCAGCGAGATCCGGGCGCCGTAGAGGATGCGGCTCAGCATGTCGCGGCCCAGCCGGTCGGTGCCGAACAGGAAGAAGGTGCCGTGCTCGGGCGGGCAGACCAGGTGCAGGTCGGCCTCGAACATCCCCCAGAACCGGTAGCCGTCGCCGCGGCAGAAGAAGCGCAGCGGCTGCGGCTGCGACCGGTCCTCGGTGTAGACCCGCCGCATCGATTCCATGTCGAGCGAGTACTGGTAGCTGTAGACATAGGGGCCGACGAAGCTGCCCTCGTGGAAGAACCGCACCTGCTGCGGCGGCGCGTAGATGTGGCCGGTGTGCCGGCTGTCCAGCCCGTAAGGCGCCAGGAACTCGCTGACCAGGATCGAGAGATAGGCCAGCAGCAGCACCACGCCGGAGATCGCGGCCAGGCGGTGGCGCTTCAGCTTCCACCACATGATCCGCCACTGCGACGCAAGGAAATAGCGCTCCTGCTGCGGCGTCAGCGGCGCCTCCAGGTAGGGATCCCAGGGTGCCGGGTTGACGTAGTGCTGGGGCTCGCGGGGGATGTCGCTCATTTCACGGCTCCTCCCGACAGCCGGATGCGCGGATCCAGCACCGCCAGCGCCAGGTCCGAGACCAGCGTGCCGATCACCGTCAGCACCGCCAGCCACAGCACGAAGGAGCCGGCGAGGTACATGTCCTGGCTCTGCAGCGCCGACAGCAGCAGCGGGCCTGCGGTCGGCAGGCTCAGCACCACCGAAACGATGGTGGCGCCGGAGATGAGGTGCGGCAGGATGTTGCCGATATCGGCGATGAACGGGTTCAGCGCCATGCGCAGCGGGTATTTCAACAGCGCCCGGCGCCGCCTCATGCCCTTGGCCAGGGCGGTGACGTAGTACTGCTTCTGCAGCTCGTCCAGCAGGTTGGCGCGCAGCCGCCGGATCATCGCCGCAGTGCCGGAGGTGCCGATCACGATCACCGGCACCCAGAGATGCTCGAGCACCGAGACGAACTTGGCCCAGCTCATCGGCTGGTCCAGGTATTTTGGATCCATCAGCCCGCCGATCGAGATGCCGAACCACTGGTTGGCCAGGTACAGCAGCACCAGGGCCAGCAGGAAGTTCGGCGTCGCCAGGCCGAGGAACCCCAGGAAGGTCAGTCCGTAGTCGCCGACGCTGTACTGGTGGGTGGCCGAATAGATCCCGATCGGGAACGACACCACCCAGATGAAGATCGTGGTGGCGAGGGTCAGCAGGATGGTCAGGAACATGCGGTCGCCGACCACGGCGGTCACCTGCATGTTGTACTCGAACGACCAGCCGAAATCGCCGCGCAGGCAGTTGCCCAGCCAGGCCAGGTACTGCAGCAGGAAGGGCTGGTCGAGCCCGTAGTTCTCCCGCAGGAACTGCATCTGGTTGGGGTCCAGCGATTCGCCGCGGCTGCGCAGCTCGTTGACCATGGTGGTCAGGTAGTCGCCGGGCGGCAGCTGGATGATGGCGAAGCTGATGAAGCTGATCGCGAGCAGGGTCGGGATCATCACCAGGATGCGCCGGGCGATGTAGCTCAGCATGTCATCCTCGCCCGTGCCATGGCCGTCCCCGCCGTCATGGGTCCACCCAGAAGGTGTCGGGGTGGTAGATGCCGAAATGCGCGCCCGGGTCCCAGGACAGGATCCCCTTCTCCGGCACGTTGTGCAGCCGGTTCTTGACCACCACCGGGGCCAGCACCCCCTGCACCGTGCCGATCGAGGTGACCTGGTCCGACTGGATCCGGATCATGTCGCGGATGATGGCGTCGCGGCGGCCCTTGTCGGCGGTGGTGCGCCATTCGTCGTACAGCGCCATCAGCTGCTCGGCGAAAGGCTCGTCCGGCTTCTCCCCGGCGGTGCCGCGGGTCTGCACATACTGGCCCCATTTCGGATATTGCAGCCAGTTCTGGTCGACCGGCGCCAGCCCCGACGGCACCGTCGTCGGCGTCACCAGGGCGTTGTCGATGCCGGTCCACACCGACATCACCGTGTCGCCGGAGAAGATCCGCTGCAGGAACACGTCGCGCTGCGACTGGGTGGTGAACAGGGCGACGCCGATCTTGGCCCAGCTGTCCCGGATCAACTGCAGGATGTCGGCCTCGAGGCTGCGCTCGCCGTTGCTCTCGACCACGATCTCCAGCCGGCGGCCGTTCGGCATCAGCCGGATGCCGTCGCTGTCGCGCTGGGTCAGGCCGGCCTCGTCCAGCAGGGCGTTGGCCTTGGCCAGGTCGAACTGGGTCCACGCCGTGGCCAGCGCGGCGTCGTAGAAAGGCGATTCCGGCAGCACCGTGTTCTGGCTCGGCCGGGCCAGGCCGAAGAACACCACCTGGTTGATCTCGTCGCGGTTGATCGCCAGCGATAAGGCGCGGCGGAAGCGGACGTCGCGGTTCAGCGCCCGCCAGTCCTTGTCGTTGCAGTTCAGGTTCGGATACAGCGCGACCTCGGACCCCAGCGCCGTGGTCCACAGCCGCACCTTGTAGTCGCCGGCGGCCTGGCCGGCCTTGAGGAAGCTGATGTTGTCGAAGCGCAGGCCGCGCTGCTGCAGGTCGGAATCGCCGGCGCCGGCCTTGGCCGGGATCAGCGAACCCTCGACCACGTTGACGATGACGCGGTCGAGATAGGGCAACTGCCGGCCCTGGCTGTCGACGCGGTGGTAGTAGGGGTTGCGGACGAAGACGAAGCGGTCGGCCGGTGCCTTGGTGGTGACGACCCAGGGCTCCAGCACCGGCAGGTCGGGGTTGGCCGAATCGATCAGCTTGCTGCGCAGGTTGAACAGCGCCACCCAGTTGCGCATGCCCGCCTGCTTGACCAGCGCCTCCAGGGCCTTGGCGTCGGCGTATTTCTTGTGGAACTGCTTCAGGTAATGCGCCGGTGCGTAGATGTAGAGCGGCGCGGGACCGGCCAGCGCCGGCAGGAATTCCGGGTTCGGCCTGGACCAGGAGAAGCGGACGGTCTGCGCGTCCGGATACTCGACCTTCGGCAGCTCGCCCTCGACCAGCAGCCGGGTATCCGGGCCGTAGGGCGACAGCTCCTTGTCCAGCTCCATGTCCTCCCAGGAGAAGCGGAAATCCTCGCTGGTGAAGGGCTGGCCGTCGGACCATCTGTGACCCGGCCGCAGATGCAGGGTGAACACCTTCTCGCCGTCGACATCGACCGAGGCCAGCAGGTCCGGATGCAGCTTGAAGTCCGTGCCGTAGCCGACCAGCCGGGCATAGGCGTAGGTGTTCATGATCCGGATGTCGCGGGCGCGGGCGACCATCCAGGCGATCTCGCCGCCCGGCTTGCCCGGCTCCTTGCCCTCCGCCGCCATGTCGACGACCGACGGCGCCTGCGGCACGCGCTCAGCCACCGGCGGCAGCTTGCCGCCGGCCACATCCGGCTCATACATCGGCGTCTCGACCAGCGCCGGGCCGGCGGCGGCCGGCAGGGCCTGGGCCAGGCCGAGCAGGATCGCGAGGAGAGCGGGCCAACGGGTCATGACGCCACCAGCTCCAGTGCGGGCATCTCGGTGGCGCGGACGAAATGGCCCTTATGGACCTCGACCAGCCGGCCCGGCTTGTCCGGCCCCAGGGTGAACGGCGCTGGCCACGCCCCGGGGTCGGAGGCCCGGCCGTCCATCAGCGCCGCGAAATCCAGCCGCCGCGACGGGTCGGGGGCCGGCACCGCGGCCAGCAGCGTCTTGGTATAGGGGTGCACCGGCCGGGCGAACAGCGAGGCGCGCGGCGCCAGCTCCACCACCCGGCCGCGGCACATCACCATGATCCGGTCGGCGATGTAGTCGACCACCGCCAGATTGTGGCTGATGAACAGATAGGTCAGGCCCAGCCGGGCCTTCAGGTCCTTCAGCAGGTTCAGGATCTGGGCCTGGATCGAGACGTCCAGCGCCGAGACCGGCTCGTCGCAAATGATCAGGTCGGGGCGCAGCGCCAGCGCCCGGGCGATGCCGATGCGCTGCCGCTGGCCGCCGGAGAAGCTGTGCGGGTAGCGCTGCAGGTGGCGGATGTCGAGCCCGACCAGCTCCATCAGCTCCTTGGCGATCGCCTTGCGCTTGGCCGGGGTGCCGATGCCATGGATGGTCAAGGGCTCGGTCAGGATGTCGAACACCGTCATCCGCGGGTTCAGCGAACTGAACGGGTCCTGGAAGATGAACTGCATGCGCGGGCGGAAGGCCTTCAGGTCCTCACCCTCCAGCGCCAGCACGTCGACCGGCTTGCCGTGGTCGTTGAAGCGGATGCTGCCCTCGTCCGGGCTCAGCGCCCGCATCAGGATCTTCGACAGGGTGGTCTTGCCGCAGCCGGATTCGCCGACCAGGCCCACGCACTCGCCCCGGCGGATGGTGAAGGAGACGTCGTCGACCGCCTTGATCCGCTCCTCCTGGCCGCCGCCGAACAGGCCGCTGTTGCGGATGGCGAAGGTCTTCGAGATGCCATCGACCGTCAGCAGCGGGCCGGCCGCTTCCGCCGCCTCGGTCCAGGCCTTCTTGCCGGTCCCCAGCATGTGGCCGTCGGCCTGCCGGATCTCGCGGATCGGCATCAGCCGCTCATGTCCCATGTCGAAGCGCGGCACCGCCCGCAGCAGCGCCTTCAGATAGGGGTGGCGGGGATCGGTGAAGATCGGGCCCAGCGGGCCGGATTCCATCACCTCGCCGCGATACATCACCACCACCTCGTCGGCGATGTTGGCGACGATGCCGAGGTCGTGGGTGATGATCATGATCGCCATCCCCAGCTCGGCCTGCAGGTCCTGCATCAGCTTCAGGATCTGGGCCTGGATGGTGACGTCCAGCGCGGTGGTCGGCTCGTCGGCGATCAAGAGGGCGGGGCGGCAGACCAGGGCCATGGCGATCATGGCGCGCTGGCGCAAGCCGCCCGACAGCTCGAACGGATAGGTCTTCAGCGCCCGGGCCGGGTTGGGAAAGCCGACCAGCCGCAGCATCTCGCGGGCCAAGTCGCGCGCCTCGGCCGGGCCGACCGGCCGGTGCAGCCGCACCGCCTCGACGATCTGGTTGCCCACCGTGTGCAGCGGCGACAGCGAGGTCATCGGCTCCTGGAAGATCATCGAGATCCGGCCGCCGCGGATGTCGCGGTATTCCGGGCTTTCCTGCGGCAGCTTGGCCAGGTCGACGACCGCGCCCGGCTTGTCCGGGTCGCTGAACAGGATCTTGCCGCCGGTGACCCGGCCGTTGCCGGGCAGGATGCCCATCACCGACTGGGCCAGCACCGATTTGCCGGAGCCGCTTTCGCCGACCACGGCGACAGTCTTGCCGGCCGGCACCCGCAGCGACACGCCGCGCACGGCTTCGAGCGTGCCGCCGGGCACGGCGAAGCCGATGCGCAGATCGTCCAGTCGTAGGATATCGGTCACCGCGGCGGACCCCTCATTCCTTGGGCCCATCGGAGGCAGGCTCGTCGGCTGCGGCCCCATCGGCGGGGGGACGCACGCCCCAGCGCTCGGCCAGCCCGGCCTGGGGCGCGACGACGCCGAGCGACATCAGGTTGGCCTGGCTCGAATCGTCGATCGGCAGCGCTTTGGCGATCGCCGCGTCATGCGCCTGCGACACGATCTCGTCGAAGCCGCTGATGGTGGATTCGACCCTGAGGCGCCGGCCGCTGCCGCGCAGGTCCAACTGCATCCAGCCGCGCTGGCGGTCGCGCCGGACCGAGAAGTAACGCAGCCGGAAGCTGGACAGGTCGCGCCAGGCGATGCGGGTGCCGAGCGGGCCGTGGGCGACGATGCCCTGGCCGTCGACCTCGATCACGCTGCGGTGCCGCAGCCAGGTGCGCAGCAGGAAGGCCAGGAACACCAGCGCCGCGGCGCCGAAGGCGACGGCGACGATCCAGTGCATCGGCAGCAGGATCAGCGGCAGCGCGGTCAGCGCCACGCCGGCCGCGCCGCGCGCATAGTCGCCCCCCAGCTCGGCCATGTCGTAGCGGTGGGCGGTCATGTCCGGGCTCCGAACAGGCTGTCGGGGGCTGGCCAGGCCACGGCCGGATGCCGGGCCAGAAGGGTCAGCAGGCCGTCGAGAAAGATCCATCCTTCGTCGTCATGCGCCAGGTGGTGGGTCAGGAGGCCGGTCGGCTCCTCGGGGTCGGCGATGCCGTTCCGGCGGTCGGCCAGGTGGCGCAGGATCGGCGCCAGCGCCCGGTCGATGCCGGCAAAGCCGCGGCCGCCGCGCCAGTCGATCGGATCGGCATGGGTGTTGAGCTGCGCCGGGCCGGGTGCCGCGTCGCGGGCGCCGAAGCCGGACAGGATGTTGAGGCCGGCTTCGCCCAGCCGGGCGCGCAGTTGCGGGCCGATGCGGTTCCAGGGCGGCGCCAGCACCGGGCGGAAGCGGTCGTCGAACAGCGCCTGCAGCCGCTCTCGGCCGGCGGTCAGCTCGGCCAGGACGGTCTCGGCCGGGCGATGGTCGCCCAACTCGGCGGTCTTCTCGTCGGCCGGGGCATGCGACCGGTGCACCCAGCCATGCTGGATCACCACCGCGGGCGTGCCGGCCAGGCGGTCGGCCAGTGCCGGCTCGGCCCCTGCGGGGATGACGGCCAGCGCGACCCAGCGGCCATGGCGCGCGGCCAAGGCCAGCAGCCGGTCCAGCGCCGGGCTCGGCGCCACCGCGTCGTCGTCGCGCCACCAGAAGGTGGCATGGCGGCCGGACGCGGCCCACCGGTCCAGCTCGGCCCGCAGCTCGGTCCAGGAATCGGGCAGGGGCGGGGCGGGGGGCTCGGTCATGAATCGGAATGATACGGACGAAAGCGGCACTATAGCCGCAGCCCGCGGCCGGGCGGCAAGTCCTGCATCCCCGATGTCCTGATCCGCCATCCTCCTCACGCGGCGCTCCGTCTTTCCGCGGCGTCGCGCAGGAGGGCGGCCGCGGTTCGGGCGCCATCCAGGGCCAGCGCCGCCCGCGGCGGCGGGGGCGCGGCCACGGCGTCGTCGACCGCCCGGGCCAGCCGCTCCGGCGTCAGCCCGGCCTCCGGCACCACGAGACAATGACCGCGGGCGGCCAGCAGTTCCGCGCGGCGGGTCTGCTCGGTCTCGCCGGCGGCGGCGAAGGGCACGAACACGGCGCGGCAGCCGGCCCGCATCACATCCATCACGGTGTTGTAGCCGGCTTGGCTGACCGACAGCCGGCAGCGCGCCAGCAGGCTCGGAAAATCCGGCCGCGCCGGCTCGACGATCACGCCGTCAGGCGCCGCTGCGGTCAGCCCGGCCACCGCGCCGGTGGGCAGGTCCGGCCCGGCCAGCAGCCGCCAGCGCGTGCGGCTCTGGCCGGAAAGGGCGCGGGCGGCGAGGGCGGTGCGCAGCAGCTCGGCGCCGACCGCGCCGCCGCCGACCGACACGACCACCTCGTCGACGCCGTCGCCCGGCGGCGCCTCGCGGGTCGAGGGCGCGCCGACATAGCCGGTGTAGCGGATCAGCCCGGCCACCCGCGGGGCGGGCGGGAAGCTGGCCTCGAACGGGATCACCGCCGGGTCGCCATGCACCAGCACCAGGTCGAACAGGGCAAGCGCCGTGTCGGCCATGGCCTCGACCTTCGCCGGGTCCTGCTTGTCCACCAGGATGTCGCGGACCGAGCAGGCGATCAGCGGTCGCGGGTTGGCGCGGCGCGCGATCTCCAGCATCGGCACCAGCTCGAAGGCGAAGGCGCGGCGGCCGAAGGGAAAGGTCTCGACCAGCAGGATGTCGGGCCTGGTCCGGGCCAGCAGGGCCAGCAGATCGGCGGCGCGGCGCTTCTTCCAGCCGGTGTCGATCGGCCGGTCCTCGGCGTCGAGCAGGGTGCGGAAGCCGGTGTCGGCCGACCGCACCGGCGGCAGCTTCACCAATTCGGCGCCGCCCCAGTCGGTGCCGGGAACATCAAAACCGCCTTGGGCCACGATCACGGCGAAGCCGGACTCAGTCAGGGCACGGGCGATCGCCGCGGCCCGCCGGACATGGCCGATGCCGAGCAGATGCTGAACGTGGAACAGAACCTTCATGCTGCCAAAGAAATGTTCAGCCGCTCGATCACCGGCGCCCCCGAATTGTCCAGCCGGAACAGGTGTGCGCAGCCCCACTGCAGCCCGTCCGGCGCGTCGCCGATCATGGTCCAATCGGCGGCGCAGGCATAGAGCGCCAGGATGACGCCGCGATGACAAACGGCAATGGTGTCGCGCCCCGCGGCGGCCAGCCGCAGCAGCAGCGGCGCCAGCCGGGCCTGCAGCTCACGGTAGGACTCGCCGCCCGGGGCCCGGAAGTCCAGGCCCAGCGCCTCGCGGCGGGCCAGCTCCGCCGGGTCGATCCGGGTCCTGTCGGACAGGCGCCGGCCTTCCCAGCCACCCCAGTCCAGCTCGGTCAGCGCCGGTTCGGCCACCGGGTTCAGGTCCAGCAGCCGTGCCGTCTCCATGGCGCGGGACAGCGGGCTCGCCAGCGCCTGCCAGCCGGCGGTCCAGTCCGGCAGGCGCCATCGCGCGGCGGCGGCGCGCCCCGCCTCCGACAGCGGGATGTCGGCCCGGCCCTGGATGCGGCGCTCGGCGTTCCAATCGGTTGGGGCATGGCGCAGGACGAGGAGGCGGGTCATGCCGGAGCCTGCCCGGCGGCGACCCGTGCCAGCGTCCGGTCGAGGATCGCGGCGGCGGCGGCGATGTCGTGCCGGGCCAGGATGTTGGCGCGGGCGGCCTCGCCCATAGCATGCCGCCGGACCGGGTCGTCCAGCAGGGTCGCGACGGCCTCGGCGAAGGCGCCGGCATCGTCCGGCGACACAAGCAACCCGGTCTTGCCCTGGCGCAGGATCTCGGCCACGCCGCCGCCTTCGCCTCCGGCGGCTCCTGCCACCGCGGGCAGGCCGGCGGCCTGGGCCTCGAGCAAGGCCATGCCGAAGGCCTCGTTGATCGCCGGCCAGACGAACAGGTCGGCCTCCGCCAGCACCTGCGGCAGCGATTCGGGCGGCACCGCGCCTCGGAACACGGTACGGGCCGGGTCGAACAGCGGCTCGATCCGCGGCCGGGCCGGGCCGTCGCCGACCACGGTCAGGGTCCAGCGCCGGTCATCGAGGCGCCTTAGAGCGTCCGCCAACAGGACGTAGGACCGCTCCTTGTCGCCCTCCCGCATCATGCCGATGGCGAGAAGGCGCGGCGGGTCGGCCGGGCGGTGGATCACGGCGGCGAAGGGTGCGGCGTCAAGGAAGGGCGGCAGCCGCACGATTCGCGCGGCCGGCACCAGGGACGCCAGCCCGGCCGCATCCCGCTCGCTGAAGGTGATCAGCGCCACGGCTTGGCGGATCGCAGCGGCTGCGGCGTGGTGACCGGCGGCCCATGGTCCCTCGGCCCGGCGCGGCGCATGCGAGGCCTCGGCCGCGACATAAGGGATGCCCAGCGCCGCGGCCACCGGCGGCCCGAGCCAGTCCGGCGCCTTGTGGTACAGATGGTAGGTGAACCAGACATCCGGCCGGTCCGATGCCCCGCGCCAGCGCCGGACCAGCCGGTCGGCGACGCGGGCGCCCAGCGCCTCGATCCGGGCCGGCCGGGCCCGGTCCAGACCCGGATCCCAGCTGCGCAGCCGGCTGGCCAGGCGGACCTCGTGACCGCCGCGCCGCAGCGCCTCGATCAGCAGCCGCGCCATGCGCCGGTCGCCGGACGGCACTGGATGCCCGGGCGGCTTCATCGGCGCGTAGAAGGCGACCCTCATCCGGGCGCCGGCAACCCGAAGCGGCGGGCCAGCTTGCCCAGGCCGATGGCGAAGCCGAAGTCGCGCCGCACCCGCGCAGCCCCGGCGGCGCCCAGCTTGGCGCGGCGGGCCGGGTCGGCGATCAGCCCCGACAGCGCGTCGGCGGCCGCGGGCACGTCGTCCGGCGGTACCAGGACCCCGGTCTCGCCGTGCAGGATCAGCTCCGGGATCGCCGAGACCGAGGTGGCGAGGCAGCACAGTCCGGTGGCCTGCGCCTCCATCAGCACGTTCGGCAGCCCGTCGCGGTCGCCGTCGGCGGCGATCCGCGCGGTCAGCACGAACAGGTCGGCATCGAGCAGCGCCGCAAGCACCGCATCCTGGGTCAGGGCGCCGCGCCATTCGATCCGGTCGGCAAGACCCAGCCGCGTCGCCTGGGCCCGCAGCTCCGACAACAGGGCGCCGCCGCCGATATGGGTCCAGTGCCAGGCCTGGCGGCCCGGCAGCGCCGCGAAGGCGTCGAGCAGCCGGTCGAAGCCCTTCTTCTCGACCGCGCGGCCGACCGAGATCAGCCGCACCGGATCGTTCGGGTCGCGCCCGTCCCGTCGCGGCCGGGCGATCGGGTCGGGGAAGCGGCCGAAATCGAGGCCGTGATGCACCAGCGACACCCGCGCCGGTTCCGGCGCCAGCTTCGCCAGATACTTGTGGTTCACGGCGGTGCAGGTGGCGGCCCAGCGGGCCTCGGCCAGCTTCTCGCGCAGCTCCCACTCCGGCGTGGTCCAGATGTCCTTGGCGTGGGCCGAGACGCTCCAGGGCAGGCCGCGGATCAGCGCGGCGTAGCGGCCGACCGAGGCCGGGGTGTGCAGGTAGTGGACGTAGATCCAGGACGTCTCCGGCGGCAGCTCCTGCGCCAGCACGCAGGCCTGGCCGAAGCGGCGCCAGCGGTTCGGCGTCGGGTCGCGCCGGTAGTCGCGGCGGAAGGCGGCATAGGCGGCGGCATAGCCGGGCTGGCGCCGGGCCCAGTCGCGCGCCGCCGCCACCCGCGGCTGCTCCTGGTACAGGTACTCCGGCAGGTACAGCACCGGCGCGGCGATGCGGCGGTTGAGGTCGTGCACCTTGGTGTCGGTCGGATGGCGCAGCGACACGATCAGCTGGCGCTGGCCGAGCTGCTGCAGCCCCAGGATCTCCTGGGCGATGAAGGTCTCCGACAGCCGCGGATAGCCCTTGACCACGATGGCGGTCAGGCCGTCGCTCTGAACTCTCTCGGTCATGCTGTGCTCAGGCTGTCGCGCGGATCGAGGAGGCGGGCGGGTCGATCGCGTCCATCGCCAGCCGGTCGACGGCGTCGAGCCCGTCGAGCAGGCCGGGGATGAAGCGGGTCGAGGGCAGCGGCTGGCCGGGCAGGGCGCGCAGCGCCCGCACCATCACCGCCGGATCGCCCGGCCCGTCCTGGTCGAGCATGCTGACCAGGCCGAGCTCGGCCGCGCGGGAGGCCCGGATATGTTGTTCGAGCCGCGGTCTTACCCGCGGCACCAGGAGCGCCCGTTTGTCGAAGGACAGGATCTCGCAGAAGGTGTTGTAGCCGCCCATGGCGACGACGCCGGCGGCGCGGATCATCAGATGCTCGATCCGGGCGTCGAAGGTGATGACCTCGACATCGTCCAGTTTGGCGGCGCGTGCCATGAACTCGGCCTGGCGCTCGCGCTGCATGAACGGCCCCAGCACGATCAGCGCGGCGCAGGGCATTGTGCGGTCGAGCTCATAGGCCGACAGCACCCAGTCGACCAGGTCCTCGCCGTCGCCGCCGCCGCCGGGCGTGACCAGGATGTAGGGATCGGCCAGCGGCGCCGCGTCGGCCGGTACGTTGGTCGGCGCCCGCCGGCGCAGATAGCCGGTATAGGTCATCCGGGCGCGCACCGAATCCGGCAGCTCGATGTCCTGCAGCGGGTCGCAGATCTCCGGCAGGCCGTAGATCCACAGCTGGTCGTACAGGCTCTCCAGCGCCGGCACGACGTTCTTGCGCTCCCACTCCGGGGCCAGCAGCGACGGCTCGTCCATCACGTCGCGCAGGCCCAGCACGGTGCGGGTGCCGCGGTCGCGCAGCATCTCCAGCGTCTGCTTGACCTCGCCGCGCAGGCCCAGCGGCTCCTTGTCGACGATGAACAGGTCGGGATCGAAGATCGCGGCGGTGTGCTCGATGATCGAGGCGCGCATGGCCAGCGTCTCCTCGATGTCGATGTGCAGCGACAGCGAGGTGTAATCGCCGTTGCGCAGCTTGATCACCCCGGGGATGCGGACGAAATCGACCCGGCTGCGGAAGTCGAAGCTGCCGATGATCGGCGAGCCCGACAGGATCAGCACCGACAGGTCGCTGTGCCGCGCCACCAGGGCGTGCGCGATGGTGCGGCAGCGGCGCAGATGGCCGAGGCCGAAGCTGTCGTGGCTGTAGATCAGGACGCGGGCCTGGGCAGTGCGCTTCGCCATGCAGCCTTGTCACCTGGGACCGGAACGGGCACGCGGGCGACCCCTGCCGCCCGGCGCGCTTTTAGCACGAAGGCTTCTGACCCGTCACCCGCACCCTTCGCGTATGCCGGCCGTGACCGCCGTCACATGCTTTGCGCCGCGGAAAGTTCACGCTATGGTCCAGCCCGTGCCCGGCGAGGCTGGACCTGGATTGCGATGGATTCCAATATCTTCAAGTTTATCTTGCGGCACAGCCGTCGCGAGCAGGTCTATATCCTCATCATCACGCTGATTTCGTTTCCTTTTGTCTATTATTCGCTGGATCTGCCGAAGCAGATCGTCAACGGCGCCATTGACGACGGCTCGGCCAAGGATTTCCCGAAGGCGATCTTCGGCTACCAGTTCGACCGGATCGAATATCTGCTGCTGCTATCGTTCCTGTTCCTGGTGCTGGTGTTCGTCAACGGCGGCTTCAAGCTCTACATCAACATCTACAAGGGCAAGCTGGGCGAGCGGATGCTGCGCCGGCTGCGCTACGACCTGTACTGCCGCATCCTGCGCTTCCCGCTGCCGCATTTCCGCAAGACCTCGCAGGGCGAGATGATCCCGATGATCACCTCGGAGGTCGAGCCGCTGGGCGGCTTCATCGGCGACGCCTTCGTCCAGCCGATCTGGTCGGCCGGGACGCTGCTGGTCTACATCTACTTCATCTTCGTCCAGGACCCGATCCTGGGGGCGGCGGCGGTGGCGCTGTACCCGCTGCAGGGCTGGCTGATCCCGCGGCTGCAGAAGCGGGTGAACCAGCTGGGCAAGGAGCGGGTGCGCACGGTGCGCAAGCTGGCCGACCGGATCGGCGAATCCGTCTCCGGCATCACCGACATGCATGCCAACGACGCCACCGCGGTGCATCTGGCGGATTTCTCCGACCGGCTGGGGACGATCTACGACATCCGGTTCGAGATCTACAACCGCAAGTTCTTCATCAAGTTCCTGAACAACTTCATCAACCAGCTGACGCCGTTCTTCTTCTACGCGATCGGCGGCTGGCTGGTGATCCGCGGCGACATCCAGCTCGGCGCGCTGGTGGCGGTGCTGGCCGCCTACAAGGACCTGGCGGCGCCGTGGAAGGACCTGCTCGACTACTACCAGACCCAGGCCGACACCCGGATCAAGTACGAGCAGGTGGTGGAGCAGTTCCAGCCGCCCGAGCTGCTGCCGCTGGAGCGCATCACCGGCGACCAGGCGATCGAGGGGCCGCTGCCGAAGGAGCTCAGCTTCTCAGCCGTCTCGCTGGTCGACGACAGCGGCATGACGGTGATCGAGGGGCTGACCTGCACCTTCCCGACCGATGGCCAGGTCGCGTTGGTCGGCGCCGGGGTCGGCAAGGACGAGCTGATGCTGATGATGGCGCGGCTGATCTCGCCGACCAGCGGCAAGATCCGGCTCGGCGAGCACGATTACGAGACGCTGGGCGAGGCGGTGATCGGCCGCCGCTTCGCCTATGTCGGCGCCCACAGCTACATGTTCACCGGCACGCTGCGCCAGAACCTGTATTACGGGCTATGCCACCGGCCGCTGCGCGAGGCGCAGTACGACGACGACACCGCGAAGCGCCGCCGGGCCCGGCGGGCGTCGGAGGCGCAGGTGGCCGGCAACACCGATTTCGACATCAACGCCGACTGGATCGACTATCAGGCGGCCGGGGTCGACGGGCCGGAGGCGCTGCAGGACAAGGCGCTGGAGATCCTGCAGGCGGTCGACATGGAGCAGGATGTCTACCGCATCGGGCTGAACGGCACGATCGACGCCGACAAGGCGCCCGAGATCGCCGACCGGGTGCTGGCGGCCCGCGTGTCGGTGCGCAAGACCTTGGCCGAGACCGATCTCGGCGACCTGGTCGAGCTGTACGATTCCGACCGCTTCAACAGCTCCGCCTCGGTCGCCGAGAACCTGCTGTTCGGCACCCCGGTCGGGCCGGTCTTCGCCTATGACGCGCTGGCCGAGAACGACTATGTGCTGTCGGTGCTGCAGCGCACCGGCCTGATGGAGGAGTTCATCAAGGTCGGCGCCCAGATGGCCGAGACCATGGTCGAGCTGTTCGCCGACCTGCCGCCCGGCCACGAGTTCTTCGAGCAGTTCAGCTTCATCGGCTCGGAGGACCTGCCTGAATTCCAGCCGATCGTGCTGCGGGCGAAGAAGGAGGGCACCGCGGCGCTGCGGCCGGCCGACCGCACCCGCCTGCTGTCGCTGCCGTTCAAGCTGGTGCCGTCCCGCCACCGCCTGGGCGTGTTCGAAGCCGACCTGCAGGAACGGCTGCTCGAGGCCCGCAAGGTGTTCGCCGCCGAGCTGCCGGAGGACCTGCGGCAGCATATCGAGTTCTTCGATGCCGAGCGGTTCAACGAGGCGGCGTCGCTGCAGGACAACATCCTGTTCGGCAAGATCCGCTACGGCCGGCCGGACGCGGCGGAGCGGGTGCAGACCCTGATCCAGACCGTGGTCGACGAGGTCGATCTGCGCGACAGCGTGATCGCGGTCGGGCTCGACTTCTCGGTCGGCGTCGCCGGCAGCCGGCTGTCCGCGGTGCAGCGGCAGAAGGTCGGGCTCGGCCGGGCGTTGCTCAAAAACGCCGACCTCCTGCTGCTGAATGAGGCCACCTCTTCGCTCGACGGGGTGGCGCAGAGCCGGGTCCACCGCGCGATCCGGGAGCTGCGGGAGCACCGCGGCTTGATCTGGGGCGTGCATCGGCCCAGCATGGCCCGGGAGTTCGCCGACATCGTCGTGGTGCGGCATGGCCGCATCGTCGAGCGCGGCGATTTCCAGACGCTCAACCGCGACGGCAGCGTGCTGCACGAATTGCTGGAAGCGGAGTAGAATGCGGACAGGGAGCTGGAGGACCGATCGGTGAGCCTTGCGGAAGAAGTCGAGTTGCTGAAGCGGATTCCGCTTTTCGCCAATATCGACACGTCGAAGCTGAAGCTGCTGGCCTTTACCAGCGAGCGCGTCCGCTTCCCCGCGGGGCAGGTGCTGTGCCGGCAGGGGGAGATGGGCCGCGCCGCCTTCATCATCATCGACGGTGAGGCCGACGTGATCGTCGATGCCGAGACCGGCCCCCTGACCGTGGCCTCGGTCGGCCGCAACGACTTCGTCGGCGAGATCGCCATCCTCTGCGACGTGCCGCGCACCGCCACGGTGCAGGCGCGCAGCGACGTCACCGCCCTCGTCATCGCCAAGGACCAGTTTTTCCGCATGATCACCGAATTCCCGCAGATGGCGATCGAGATCATGCGCGTGCTGGCGCTGCGTCTTGAGCGGACCACCAAGGAAGCGGCCCGCGCCCGCCAGACGGCCTGACCCGGATCGTGAGCCGCCTCGACAGCTTCATCCGCCGGATGCAGGCGCAGCGCGCCTGCATCGACTGGGCCGCGCGCGCCATCGCCGGCCTGCCCGGCGACGTCATGGAACTCGGCCTCGGCAACGGCCGCACCTACGACCACCTGCGCGAGGTGCTGCCGGACCGCGCGATCTGGGTGTTCGACCGCCACATCGCCGCCCATCCCGGCTGCATCCCGCCGCGCGACCGCATGGTGCTGGGCGAAGTCCTGGAGACGATGCCGGGCTTCGTCGCGGCGCATCCGCAGGGCATGGCCCTGATCCATGCCGATCTCGGCACCGGCGACGACATGGCCAACCGGGCCCTGGCGGCGGCGCTGACCCCGCTGCTCGGCCCGGTGCTGGCGCCGGGCGGCATGGTCGTCGCCAATATCGGCTTCGCCGGCACCGGCTGGGAGGAACTGCCCGAGCCCGACGGCGTCTCGCCCGGGCGGTACTATCTGTACCGGCGGCCGCTGGCGGGATGACTGCCGTGGGTTGAGTTCGTGAGAGCGAACCGAGAAGCCTCAACTGTCATGCCCGGGCGCGACCCACGGGTGTCCGGTTGAGGGTTGCCGGGGTGTGGGAGAGGGGTGGAGTTCATTTTTTTATTGTCATCCTCGGGCTTGACCCGAGGATCCAGGGGCCACCCAGAGTGGGTTCGACATCTCTGGATGCCCGGGTCAAGCCCGGGCATGACAGTTAAAAATAGAACCCTCTGCTCTGAACGTCTTCCACCGGTTGTTGCTTAACTTCAACCGGACACCCGTGGGCAATGACAGAAAAGGGGGTTGCCCGGCCCAGTAGCCCGGCCCGTCCTCACACCTCGACGTCGACCACCACCGGCACGTGATCGCTCGGCTTCGGCTCCCAGCCGCGGGCCTCGCGCAGGGTGCGGTGGGCCTTCAGCCCGCCGGCCAAAGGCGGGGTGACCCAGATGTGATCGAGCCGCCGGCCGCGGTCGGACAGCTGCCAGTCGGCGGCGCGGTAGCTCCACCACGTGTACAGCTTCTGGTCCGGCGGCACGAAGGTGCGGGCGCTGTCGACCCAGCCCAGCGTCGACTGCATCGCCGCCAGCTTCTCGACCTCGATCGGGGTGTGGCTGACCACGTCCAGCAGCTGCTTGTGCGACCAGACGTCGTGCTCCAGCGGCGCGATGTTCAGGTCGCCGACCAGGATCATCTTGTGGTCGCGAGTCCGGTTCTGCGGCCACCAGGCCGTCATCTCATCCAGGAACTGCAGCTTGTGCTTGAACTTCTCGTTCACCGCCGGGTCCGGGATGTCGCCGCCGGCCGGGATGTACAGGTTGTGCACCTCGACCCCGTCGGGCAGGCGGATGGCGATGTGGCGGCAATCCTCCTTGCCGCACCAGTGCCGGATCTCATGGCTCTCGAAGGGCAGGCGCGAGATCACGGCGACGCCGTTGTAGCCCTTCATCCCGGCGATCGCGATGTGCCGATAGCCGAGGTCGACGAAGGGCTGGTGCGGGAAGTGGTGGTCCGGGGTCTTGGTCTCCTGCAGGCAGATGATGTCGGCCGCGGTCTCGTCGATCAGGCGCAGCACCAGCTCCTGGCGCAGGCGGACGGAGTTGATGTTCCAGGTGGCGATGCGCATGGGCCCTCTCTGCGATGCGGCCCGCGACCCTAGCGAAGCCCGGTTGGGTTGCCCAGCCTGCTGCTGGAGCGCGCGATCGCTTCGACGTGATCCGATCGACATCATCCCGCTGTAAACACAATGTGCAGTTGTATTAATTGGCGACTGCGTTCATGTTATGTTCTATGGACAAGGCGCAGACCGCTCCGAACTCGGAAGCCCCGTCCGCTTCGGCGGAAGCGGGGGAGTCGGATCTGCACGTGCTGGCGGAGCTGGTCGAGATCCAGATGTCGATCGCCCGGGCGACGCAGCAGGAGGCGCTGCAGGCGCCGCAGCCCGGCGTGGATTACTGCCAGCGGATCGCCACGGTCGCGCGCTCGGTGCGGCTGACCCTGCTGCTCAAGGGCAAGCTGTCCCAGGAGCACAAGGAGAAGCGCAAGGCCGAGGCGAAGCGCGAGGCGGCGCAGGAGGATTTTCACGACCTGCGGGTGAAGCTGGCGATGCTGGCGGCCGCTTACGAGGTGTCGAAGGACAATGAGGAGATCGCCCGCCGCGTCGCCGAGATGCGCGAGCGGCTGGAGCGGCCGGAGGTGGTGGAGCTGATCGAAGCCAGCCGGGCTCCGGTCGCAGTGGCGGCCTTGTGCCGGCGCTGGGGCTTGCCGGTGCGGGTGGAGCGCTGGCTGGAGATGGCCGACGAGGCCATGGAGCAGCTGGGCTTCATCCCGTCGAAGGATGGCGAGGACGATCCGCCTGCGGACCCGCCCAAGCCTCGCCCGACCTCCGGCCGCAAGCCCAGGCCGCCGGACACCGGGTAGGCTCCTGCGAACTCACCCACTTCACCAACCTTCAGCATCCGCAAGCGCAGCCTTCTACCCTCCCTCCCTTGCGGGAGGGGGTTGGGGGAGGGGTCTGCGCGCGTCCGCGCGCGAATGCGCGGAGGAGGGGTCTCGGCCTCGTGGCCCAAGCGTCAGAGTTCAGGCCGGCCTGATGGCGAGAACCCCCTCCCCCTGCCCCCTCCCGCGAGGGGAGGGGGAGAGTAGAAGGGACGGGTCGGCTCGAACGGCGGTATCCTGAAGAGGTCCCGCCCTCCGGGTGAGGGCCCTTTGTCGAGGCCGGCCCCAGGCCTCCCAGCCCCCGCCCGGATGCCCTGACGATCTACCGCGCCGGCACGTCCTCGCAGTCGTCGTAGCCCGGCTCGCACTCCACCTCGTCCTCGGGCCGGATGCGGGGGTCCAGCTCGGCCGGGGCAGGGCTCGATCCGGCGGCCAGGCCGACGAACTGCTCGGCCTCCGCGGCGGCGACCCGGCCGCGGCAGGCCATGCGCCACAGCACGAAGCCGGCGAAGGCCCCGACCAGCACCGCGACATAGACGAACAGGGCGTCCGGCCCGAACCGGTCCATCGCCACGGTCGCCGCCAGCGGCCCGGCGGAGGAGCCGATCGACCACAGGATCAGGAGCGTCCCGGCCAGCGGCACATAGTCCTGCGGCTTGGCGTGGTCGTTGGCATGGGCCACCGACAGCGGGTAGATCGCCTCGGCCATGCCGCCCCACAGCGCGAACAGCGCGACCAGCATGCCGAAGCTGCCGGCGGCGACGCTGCCGACCGCGGCGACGACGGTGCACAGGGCCGCGCCCAGGATTACCCAGCGCCGGTCGATCCGGTCGGACAGCCAGCCCAGCGGCCACTGGCACAGCAGGCCGCCGATCTGGGTCGCGGCCATCAGCGTCGCGATCTCGGCGGTGGAGAAGCCGCGCTGCACGCCCCAGACCGGCGCCACACCCTGCAGCGTCGCCGCCACCAGCCCGACCACGACGCAGCCGACCGCGCCGACCGGCGAGTTGCGATAGGCCTTGCCCAGGATCGGCCGGATCCGGTGCGGCACGCTGGGGTGGCGCGACCGGGTCAGCGTCACCGGGATCAGCGCCAAAGTGAAGGCGGCCGAGGCCAGCACGAAGGGCAGCACGTCGCTGGTGTCGACCACGGTCAGCAGGAGCTGGCCGGCGCCGAGCGCCAGCATGATGACGATGACGTAGCTGGTCAGGATGCGGCCGCGCAGATGCCGCGGCGTCAGCTCGTTCAGCCAGCTCTCGGCCACCATGAACAGCCCGGCCGAGCAGAAGCCCATGGCCAGCCGCAGCAGCACCCAGCCGGGCAGGCCGATGGTCCAGGGCAGCGCCAGCCCGGCCAGGCAGGAGGCGGCGGCGAAGGCGGAGAAGGCGCGGATATGGCCAACCAGCCGGATCAGCCGGCCGACCACCAGGCAGCCGGCCAGGAAGCCGACGGCGCTGGCGGCGACCACCAGCCCGACCCGGTCGGCGGACAGCCCGGCCTCGGTCAGCCGGATCGGCACCAGGATGGCGAAGACGCCCTGGCCGAGCGAGACGATGGTGATGCCGGCGAGGATCGCCGCGACGGCCAGGAGCGGGCTGAGCATGACCGAGACTAGCCCGCCGGAGCGGGCCGCCGCCAGCGCCGGCGGTGCCGATCGGGACGCGGGGCTGGACGCCGGGCGCGAATGCCGCGGCGGCGGCCGGTTTTGTCGCCTTGACGGGACCCCGGGGCGTCACTAAGGTGCGCGCCGCTTGAGGTGGGGGTGGCCGCCGCCCGAAAGGGTGTCCGACAACGTGACTCAGAACGACCAGAACCCGCTGCCGCCTTCGGATTTCGACCGTCGCCTGCGAGAGGCGAAGGCGAAGCTGCCGGGGGCGGGGCGCGCGGCGAAGGGCGGAGATGATGGGCGCGATGTCGGCCGTGCTGGCATGGCCGCCGGCTTTCGCATCGCGGTCGAGCTGCTCGCCGCGATCGTGGTCGGTGCCGGAATCGGCTGGGGTCTCGACCGATGGCTCGGTACACGGCCCTGGTTGTTGATTCTGTTCTTCATCCTGGGTGCGGTGGCCGGCTTGATGAATGTCTACCGGACCGGCATGGAGCTGGACCGGGCGGCGAAGGCGAAGCGGGCTGCCGATCAGGCGGAGCGAAACCGGGGCGGGAGATAAGGCGTGGCATCGCCAACCGAGCAATTCCAGATCGAAAAGATCCTCCACGTCGACATCGGCGGCCTGGATCTCTCCTTCACCAATTCGTCGCTGTACATGGTGATCGCCGCGGTCGTCGCGTCGGCGGTCCTGTTCCTCGGCGGCAGCCGCCGGGCCCTGGTGCCGGGCCGGCTGCAATCCTTCGCCGAGATGTTGTACGAGCTTGTCGCCAACATGATACGCGACAATGCCGGCAAGGAAGGGTTGAAGTACTTCCCCTTCATCTTCACGCTGTTCATCTTCATCCTGTTCGGCAACGTGATCGGGATCATTCCCGGCACCTTCACCTTCACCAGCCACATCATCGTCACCTTCGCCCTGGCCTTCGTGGTCTTCCTGGGCGTGACGGTGATCGGCTTCGCGCGGCACGGCGCCGGCTACCTGCGGATGTTCTTCCCGCATGGCGCGCCCCTGTGGACCGCGGTGATCCTGGTGCCGGTCGAGCTGATCTCCTACCTGTCGCGGCCGATCAGCCTCTCCGTCCGTCTGTTCGCCAACATGACGGTCGGCCACGTGCTGCTGAAGGTCATCGGCGGCTTCGTCATCGCGCTCGGCGTCGGCGGCGTCATCCCCTTCGCCTTCCTGATCCCGCTGACGATGCTCGAGCTCTTCATCGCCGTGCTGCAGGCGTACATCTTCGCCATTCTCAGCTGCGTCTACCTGCACGACGCGCTGCACCTCCACTGACGGATCGCTGCCCGCGAACCGTTCCGGTCCCAACCATCCAGACCCCATCCACGAAGGAAGAGAAAATGGAAGTCGAAGCTGCAAAGTTCATCGGCGCGGGCCTCGCTGCGATCGGCATGATCGGCGCCGGCATCGGCGTGGGCAACGTGTGGGCCAGCTACATCGGCGCGCTCGCCCGCAACCCGGCGGCCAAGGAAGAGATCGGCGCCAGCATCTGGATCGGCTTCGCCGTGACGGAAGCCATCGCGCTGTTCGCGCTGATCGTCGCGCTGATCGCGCTGTTCGCCTGACGATCTCGCTGCCTAACGTCATGGGCCGGCCGCAGCCCTAGCGGCCTGGCCCGGCAGGGGGGAGTCGGATGCCACAGTTCAATCCCGAGTGGTTTGCGTCGCAGCTGTTCTGGCTCGCGATCGTCTTCATCGCTCTGTACTGGCTCTTGTCACGGCGGCTGCTGCCGCGGCTGGCGGAGACCATCGACCAGCGCGCCGCGAAGATCGCCGGCGATCTGGAGCGGGCCGAGGCTGCGCGCGGCGAGACCGAGGCGGTGGCCAAGACCTATGAGGCCGCGCTGGCCAAGGCCCGCGGCGAGGCCCAGGCTGCCGTCGCGGCCGCGAATCAGCAGATCGCGGAGCTGACGGCGCGCCGCCAGGCCGCCTTCGCCGCCGAGCTCGCGGCGCGGACCGCCGAGGCCGAGGCCCGGATCGGCAAGATCCGCGCCGACCTCAAGGCCGACGCCCGCGACATCGCTGCCGAGGTGGCCGGCGTGCTGGCCGCCAAGCTGACCGGCACGGCACCGGACCAGGCCGCGGTGACCGCCGCGGTCGACGGTGCGCTGGGAGGGGCCCGATGAGCGTTCTCGACACCATCGCGAACCAGCTCTTCATCGGCACCGCCCACGCCGCCCAGGACACGGTCCAGGCCGACGCGGCGCACACCGAGGCCAACCTCGAGCATATCGAGCATGCCGAGGCTGACACCCACGGCTCGGTCGAGCTGGTGCTGGCTGCGGCGCTGCTCATCCTTCTGGTGCTGCTGGCGGTCAAGGCCCGCGGCGCCATCCTCGGCGTGCTGGACAAACGCACCGACCGGATCCGCGAGGATCTGGCCGAGGCGGAGCGGCTGCGCAGCGAAGCCGAAGGCCATCTCGCCCAGGCCCAGGCGCGCGAGCGTGAGGCCGTGGCCGAGGCCGCGGCGATCATCGAGCGCGCCAAGCACGATGCCCAGCGCCATCGCGAGAAGGCGGCGGTGGACATCGAGGAGGCGATGAAGCGGCGCGAGGCCATGGCGCTCGAGCGCATCGCCCAGGCCGAGGCCCAGGCGCTGGCCGAGGTGCGGTCGACTGCCGTCAATGTCGCCGTCTCGGCGGCCCGCGAGTTGGTCGGCCGGCAGATCGCCGCCGACCCGGCCAAGGGCTCGGCGCTGCTCGACGCGGCGATCGCGGATCTCGGCGGCAAGCTGCACTGATCCCTATTGTATCACCGACACGGACGGGCCCGGTTTCGACCGGGCCCTTTCGCTTTGGGCCCGGTGCCCTTATGGTCCGGGCCGATCACGTCTCCAGGCGCACCCGATGAGCTCTCCCCAGGACCATATCCGCAACTTCTCGATCATCGCCCATATCGACCATGGCAAATCGACCCTGGCGGATCGGCTGATCGAGCGCTGCGGCGGCATCGAGCTGCGCGAGATGAAGGCGCAGCTGCTGGATTCGATGGATATCGAGCGCGAGCGCGGCATCACCATCAAGGCGCAGACCGTGCGCCTGGGCTACACCGCCAAGAACGGCGAGGCCTATCAGCTGAACCTGATGGACACGCCCGGCCATGTCGACTTCGCCTATGAGGTCAGCCGGTCGCTCGCCGCCTGCGAGGGCTCGCTGCTGATCGTCGACGCCTCGCAGGGTGTCGAGGCGCAGACCCTGGCCAATGTCTACCAGGCGATCGACGCCAATCACGAGGTCGTCCCGGTCCTCAACAAGATCGACCTGCCGGCGGCGGAGCCGGAGCGCATCCGTCAGCAGATCGAGGACGTGATCGGCATCGACGCGTCGGACGCCGTGCTGATCTCGGCCAAGACCGGCATCGGCATCGACGACGTGCTGGAGGCGATCGTCCACCGCCTGCCGGCGCCGAAGCAGGCCGACCCCGAGGCGCCGCTGAAGGCGCTGCTGATCGACAGCTGGTACGACCCCTATCTCGGCGTCGTCATCCTGGTGCGGGTGGTCGAGGGCACGCTGAAGGTCGGCCAGAAGGTGCGCTTCATGGCGACCGGTGCGGCGCGCGAGTTGGACCGCGTCGGCTATTTCACGCCCAAGGCGGTGCAGGTGCGCGAGCTCGGCCCCGGCGAGGTCGGCTTCATCACCGCCGGCATCAAGGAGATCGCCGAGACCAAGGTCGGCGACACCATCACAGAGGACCGCCGCCCGGCCGCGAAGCCGCTGCCGGGCTTCAAGCCCTCGGTCCCGGTGGTCTGGTGCGGCCTGTTCCCGACCGACGCCAACGACTTCGAGCGGCTGCGCGATTCCTTGGGCAAGCTGGCCCTGAACGACGCCAGCTTCCATTTCGAGGCCGAGACCTCGGCGGCGCTGGGCTTCGGCTTCCGCTGCGGCTTTCTGGGCCTGCTGCACCTGGAGATCATCCAGGAGCGGCTGGAGCGCGAATTCGACCTCGACCTGATCACCACGGCGCCGTCGGTGGTCTACAAGCTGCTCATGACCGACGGGTCGGTCATGGACCTGCACAACCCGTCCGACATGCCGGACGTGATGAAGATCGACCGAATCGACGAGCCCTGGATCAAGGCCACGATCATGCTGCCGGACGAGTATCTCGGCGGCATCCTGCAGCTGTGCACCGAGCGGCGCGGCGAGCAGGTCGAGCTGACCTATGTCGGCGGCCGGGCCATGCTGGTCTATCGCCTGCCGCTGAACGAGGTGGTGTTCGACTTCTACGACCGGCTGAAGTCGATCAGCCGCGGCTATGCCAGCTTCGACTACCAGATCGACAGCTATCGCGAGGGCGACCTGGTGAAGCTGTCGATCCTGGTCAACCAGGAGCCGGTCGACGCCCTGGCGATGATCGTGCACCGCAGCCAGGCCGACCGCCGCGGCCGCCATTTGTGCGAGCGGCTGAAGGACCTGATCCCGAAGCAGCTGTTCAAGATCGCCATCCAGGCGGCGATCGGCGGCAAGGTGATCGCCCGCGAATCGCTGGCGGCGCTGCGCAAGGACGTGCTGGCCAAATGCTATGGCGGCGACATCAGCCGCAAGCGCAAGCTGCTGGACAAGCAGAAGGAAGGCAAGAAGCGGATGCGCCAGTTCGGCGAGGTCGAAATCCCGCAGAGCGCCTTCATCGCCGCCCTGAAGATGGGCGACCAGTAAGGGCCGGACACGGAACCGTTCTGCCGCCCCGCTGTTGCATTCAGGCATCCCTCGCGATGCGCACCGCAACTCCGGGAGGGGCCCGCCATGGCGACCGAGATCGAGCCGGTGATCGTCTATGAGGAGGACGGGCAGCAGAAGCTGTTCAGCCGCGCCGACGCGCTGGTGGACTGGCTCGGCTCCCTGTTCCAGACCGTCTCCGACGACCGCAGCCTCGAACATGAACGGGCCGGGATGAAGCGCGAGGAGCTGCTCGGCGAGATCGACGCGCTGCTGGCCGCCCTCAAGGGCGACATCGCCGCCGGCAAGCCGCGGATCAGCCCGGCGAGACGGACCGAGGCCGCCGGCCTGGTCGCCGCCTTCCGCACCGTGCATCCGCCGACCGGCAAGCTCCCCTGATTCGTCGCCAATTCGTTTCCGCTGCGTTCGTGCTGCGTTTCGGTTAGCCTCTCCGGGTCCGGTCCAACCCGACTCACCCGGAGACCTGCCATGCCGCTCGACCGCCGCCGTTTCCTGGCCTCGGCCCTCGCCGCCCCGGCCGTGGTGCCGCTGCTCAGTGCCCTGCCGCGTCCCGCTCTGGCCCGGGCCGTTCCGCCCGCCGGACCGGTCGCCGGCCTGTACCGTTTCAAGGTCGGCACCTTCGAGGTGACCAGCATCAATGACGGGATGATGAACCTCGCGCTCGACCAGTTCCCCGCCGCCGACCGCACCGGGGCCGAGGCGCTGCTGCAGCGCGCCTTCCAAGCGCCCGCGGCCATCCCGACCGCGGTCAACGCCTATCTGGTCAACACCGGCGACCGGCTGGTGCTGATCGACACCGGCACTGCCACGGCGATGGGGCCGTCGCTGGGCAAGGTCGGCGCCAATCTCAAGGCCGCCGGAATCGATCCCGCCGATGTCGACCTGGTGGTGCTGACCCATATGCATCCGGACCACGCCAACGGCCTGGTCGACCCCGCCGGAGCCGCCGTCTTCGGCAAGGCCCAGCTGGCGGTGGCGGAGGCGGAATACGGCTTCTGGACCGATGACGGTATCCTGTCCCAGGCGCCGGCCGGGGTGCAGCCCTTCTTCCACATGGCCCGGGCGGCGGTGAAGCCTTATGCCGGGCCGGACCGCCTGACCCGTTTCGGCAAGGAGGCCGAGATCGTGCCCGGCATCCGCGTCCTGGCCGCGCCGGGCCACACCCCGGGCCACAGCATGGTCGAGGTGACGTCCGGCAGCGACCGGCTGCTGATCTGGGGCGACATCGTGCACGCCGCCTCGCTGCAATTCGCCAAGCCGGACTGGGCGATCAATTTCGACGTCGACCAGCAGGTCGCGATCGCCAGCCGCAAGCGGGTGCTGGACCAGGTCGCGGCCGACCGGGTGCTGATCGCCGGCGCCCATCTGGCCTTCCCCGGCATCGGCCATGTCGGCCGGGCCGGCGAAGGCTATGAGTTCGTGCCCGCTTTCTGGCAGTCCTGAGGGATTATACCGGCGGCCTTTGAGATCGACTCTTCCGCCCCTTCCTCGTCATGGCGAGGAGCGAAGCGACGTGGCCATCCAGGCGCCGGTTCCGCTGGATGGCCATGCCCTTCGGGGCTCGCCATGACGGGTCATACTTCGGCCCGCTGGCATTAGCGCATTGCCGCCGGATCCAGCTCGCGCGGGACGTGGCCCAGCTGCTGCAGCAGGCCGAGCTTGTCCCAGGCATCCCAGATCCGCGTCGCCTGGCCGTCCTCGATATGGGCGATCGACAGGCCGCCGATTTCGACCGGCAGCGGTCCGGCCGGGCCGGCCGCGGAGCCCCGCGTCCGCCAGCGCAGCGCCACCCGGTCGTCGGCGGCCAGCACCTCCTCGACCATGAAGGCGATGCCGGGATCGCATGCTGCAGCTTGGCGACGAGCTACTTCATCTCCGCCCGCGACCGGCCGGTGCCGCTGTGCAGGTCGGTCGCGGCGCAGCCTTCGCACAGGATCTCGTCCGCCACCTCCAGCCGCCGCTCGTTCCAGACCTCCTGAAACCAGCGGCGGACCAGCATCTCGTTCGGATGCATCATGGCCTCCCCGGAATCCATCCCGCCGCCAGTGTAGCGCCGGCGGGGCCTGGCCGGCCCGGCGGTTCCGGCAGGGCCCGGCCGGGCAGCCCGCCGAGGTCATGGCTGCGGCCGATTGCTCCGTCCCGGCTGATACGCCGTCACGGCATTGGTCGCCGCCGCCCTTGGCCGCGATGATGCGCCCGCCGGAGGGAGCCGATCCGGAAAGGTGCCGACATGGATATGATGACGACGAAGCCCGCGCGCGCGGCGCCGGTGGTGCATCCGGACGGGCTGCCGGTGCCGCGCCGCTATGGCGCGATGCTGACCATGTCGATCGCCATCGCCGTGTCGGTGCTGGACATCGCCATCGCCAACACCGCGCTGCCGACCATCGCCGCCGACCTGCAGGCCAGCCCGGCGGCCTCGGTCTGGGTGGTCAACGCCTACCAGCTGGCGCTGGTGATCTCGCTGCTGCCGCTGGCGGCGCTGGGCGAGATCATCGGCTACCGCACCATCTATATCGGCGGACTGGTGCTGTTCACCGTCGCCTCGGTGGTTTGCGCCATGGCCTGGTCGCTGCCCAGCCTGACGGCGGCGCGGGTGCTGCAGGGCTTCGGCGCCAGCGGCATCATGAGCGTGAACGCGGCGCTGATCCGCTTCATCTACCCGACCCGGCTGCTGGGCCGCGGCATCGGCTTCAACACCTTGATCGTCGCCATCTTCTCCGCCCTCGGCCCGACGGTCGCGGCCGGCATCCTGGCCGTCGCCTCCTGGCAATGGCTGTTCGCGATCAACCTGCCGCTCGGCCTGATCGCCCTGGTGGTTGCGGTGCCGTCCCTGCCGCACACCGCACGCTCGGGCCATCGCTTCGACGCGGTCAGCGCGCTGCTGAACGCCGGCGCCTTCGGCCTGCTGATCATCGCCATCGGCGAGGCCGCGCATCAGGCCTCGGTGCTGGAGGTCGGGCTGGAGCTCGCCGCCGCCCTGGCCTTCGGCTGGCTGCTGCTGTGCCGCCAGGCCAGGCATCCGGCGCCGATGCTGCCGCTCGACCTGTTCCGGCGGCCGATCTTCGCCCTGTCGGCGCTGACCGCCGCCTGCTCCTTCGCCACCCAGGGCCTGGCCTTCGTCGCCCTGCCCTTCTACTTCCAGACCGTGCTCGGCCGCAGCGAGGTCGAGACCGGCCTGCTGATGACGCCCTGGCCGCTGGTGGTGGCGGTGATGGCGCCGATCGCCGGCCGGCTGTCGGACCGCTACTCCGCCGGCAGCCTGGGCGGCATCGGCCTGGCCATCCTGTGCGCCGGCATGGCGCTGCTGGCCCTGCTGCCGCCGGACCCGAGCGTGCCGGACATCTGCTGGCGCATGGCGCTGTGCGGCTGGGGCTTCGGCTTCTTCCAGGCGCCGAACCAGAAGGCGCTGCTGGCCTCGGCCCCGCCGCACCGCGCTGGCGGTGCCAGCGGCATCGTCGCCCAGGCCCGCCTGCTGGGCCAGACCGTCGGCGCCGCGCTGGTGGCGCTGTGCTTCAGCCTGGCCGGCGCGGGCGGGCCCGTGCTGGGCCTCGCGATCGGCGCCGGCTTCGCCGGCCTGGCCAGCATCGCCAGCTTCCTGCGCCTGATGCATGACGATCCCAGCCGCCGGCCGCAGCGGGTCGACTCCGTGGATTTCGACTGAGGCCCTACTGCTCCGCCGCGAAGACGAAGGGCGGCGGCAGGCGCAGCGTCACCGAATCGCCGATCGACAGCGCCGGCAGGTCCGGACTGTAGCGGTCGGCCTCGATCCGGATCGGGTTCGGGGACAGCGGCGTCTCCGCCTCCACCGTCACCGTGGTGGCGCTGTGCAGCACCCGCCGGGCGGTGCCGGGCACCAGCCCGTCTCCCGTCGTGCCGCCCGGCAGCAGCCGGATGGCGCGCGGCCGGATGTCGGCGATCGCTCGGCTGCCGATCGCGAGGCCCCGCGTATCGCCCGGCAGGCGCAGGCCCGTGACCTCGACCACATTCGGCTCCACCACCGTGCAGGGCAACCGGTTGACGTCGCCGAGGAAGCTGGAGACGAAGGCGGTGGCCGGGGCGTCGACCAGCGCGGCCGGATTTCCCTGCTGCTCGATCCGCCCGTCGCGCAGCACCACCACCTGGTCGGCCAGCTCCAGCGCCTCCTCCTGGTCATGGGTGACGAACAGGCTGGTCAGGCCGGTGCGGTCGTGCAGCTCGCGCAGCCACACCCGCAGCTCCTTTCGCACCTTGGCGTCGAGCGCGCCGAACGGCTCGTCCAGCAGCAGCAGCTTGGGCTCGATCGCCAGCGCCCGGGCCAGGGCGACTCGCTGGCGCTGCCCGCCCGACAGCTGGCGCGGATAGCGCCGCCCGAGGCCGGGCAGCTGCACCAGCTCCAGCAGCTCCTCGACCCTTCGCGCGATCTCGGCCTTCGGCGGGCGGGTGGCGCCGGGCCGCACCTGCAGGCCGAAGGCGATGTTGCCGAACACGGTCATGTGCCGGAACAGGGCATAGTGCTGGAATACGAAGCCGATGCGGCGCTGGCGCGGCTTGACCGCGGCGATGTCGGCGCCGTCGACCAGGATCTGCCCGGCATCGGCGCGCTCCAGCCCGGCCACGATGCGCAGCAGCGTGGTCTTGCCCGAGCCGGACGGGCCGAGCAGGGCGACGAAGGCGCGGTCCGGCACCTCCAGCTCGATGCCGTTGAGCGCATAGACCGGGCCGAAGCGCTTGGTCAGGCCTTGGATGGCGATCGGCATCAGCTCTCCGCGGAGTCGAAGCGGTCCGACCGGAACCGCCATTCGAGCAGGGTCTTCAGCACCAGCGTCACCAAAGCGAGGCCGGCGAGCAGCGAGGCGACGGCGAAGGCGCCGACGAAATTATACTCGTTGTAGAGGATCTCGACCTGCAGCGGCATGGTGTTGGTCTGGCCGCGGATATGGCCGGAGACGACCGAGACGGCGCCGAACTCGCCCATCGCCCGGGCGTTGCACAGCAGCACGCCATACAGCAGCGCCCATTTGACGTTGGGCAGGGTGACCCGGAAGAAGGTCTGCCAGCCGCTGGCGCCCAGCAGCACGGCCGCCTCCTCCTCGTCGGTGCCCTGCTCCTGCATCAGCGGGATCAGCTCGCGCGCCACGAAGGGCAGGGTGACGAAGATGGTGGCGATGACCAGGCCGGTGACGGTGAAGATCACCCGGATGCCGTGCGCCTCCAGGAACGGCCCGAACCAGCCATTCGCCCCGAACAGCAGCACGTAGATCAGGCCGGAGATCACCGGCGAGACCGAGAAGGGCAGGTCGACGAAGGTGGTCAGCAGGCTCTTGCCCGGGAACTCGAACTTGGCGATCGCCCAGGCGGTGGCCAGGCCGAACACGGTGTTCAGCGGCACGGCGATGGCGGCGACGGTCAGGGTCAGTCGGATCGCCGCCAGCGAATCGTCGCTGCCGATGCCCTCGAGATAGGCGTCGATGCCCTTGCGCATCGCCTCGGTCAGCACCACGGCCAGGGGCAGCACCAGGAACACGCCGAGGAAGATCACGGCGATGGCGATCAGGACCAGGCGGATGCCGAACGGCTCCTCCCAAGGCCTCTCGGCGGGCTTCAGCCGGGTGCGCGCGGCCGCCAGCGTGCGGGTCAGTCCGCCCATTTGCGGCTCCAGCGCTGCAGCAGGTTGACGACCAGGATGATGACGAAGGAAGCGGCCAGCATCACCGCGCCGATCGTGGCGGCGCCGGCATAGTCGTACTCCTCCAGCCGGATCACGATCAGCAGCGGCGCGATCTCCGACACGCCGGGGATGTTGCCGGCGATGAAGATGACCGAGCCGTATTCGCCGACCGCGCGGGCGAAGGCCAGGATGAAGCCGGTCAGGATCGCCGGCGACAGCAGCGGCAGCACCACCCGCCACACCACCTGCCAGCGCCGGGCGCCGAGGGTGGCGGCCGCCTCCTCGATCTCGCGGTCGAGGTCCTCCAGCACCGGCTCCACCGTCCGCACCACGAAGGGCAGGCCGATGAACACGAGCGCGATGAAGATCCCGGGCGGGCCGAAGGCGGCCTTTATGCCGACCTGCATCAAGGGTCCGCCGAGCCAGCCCTTGGGCGAGTACAGCGCGGCGAGCGCGATGCCCGCCACCGCCGTCGGCAGGGCGAAGGGCAGGTCGATCAGCGCGTTCATCAAGGGCCGGCCCCAGAAGCGGTAGCGCGTCACCACCCAGGCGACCAGGGTGCCGAACACGACATTCACCGCCGCCGCCGCCAGCGCCAGGCCGAAGCTGACCTTGAGCGCCGCCAGGGTGCGTTCCGAGGTCACCACCCGCCAGACGCCCTCGACCCCGAGCTCCCAGGGCCGGATGACCAGCGCCGCCAGCGGCAGCAGAACCAGGAGCGCGAGATAGGCGAGGGAGAAGCCCAGGGTCAGCCCGAATCCCGGCAGCACGCCGACATGGCGCGCTGCCGGTAGAGGGGTGTCCCTAGCCCTTTCGGTAGATCTGATCGAAGGTGCCGCCATCCGAGAAGTGTGCCTGTTGGGCCTTCTGCCAGCCACCGAAGAGATCATCGATGGTGAACAGGTTGATGGCCGGGAAGCTGTCCTTGTACTTCGCCGCCACGTCAGGCGACCGCGGCCGGTAGAAATTCTTGGCCGCCAGCTCCTGCCCTTCGGGCGAGTACAGGAATTCGAGATAGGCCTGGGCCACGGCGCGGGTGCCACGGGCGTCGACCACCTTGTCGACCACCGCGACCGTGGGCTCGGCCAGGATCGAGACCGACGGCACGACGATGTCGAACTCGTCCGGCCCCAGCTCCTTCACCGCCAGGAAGGCCTCGTTCTCCCAGGCGATCAGCACGTCGCCGATGCCGCGCTGGACGAAGGTGGTGGTCGAGCCACGGGCGCCGGTGTCCAGCACCGGGACATTGGCGAAGATCTTCCGCACGAAGTCCTGGGCCGTCTGGTCGGTGCCGCCGGGCTGCTTCAGGGCGTAGCCCCAGGCGGCGAGGTAGTTCCAGCGCGCCCCGCCCGACGTCTTCGGGTTCGGGGTGATCACCTGGACGCCTTCCTTGGCCAGGTCGGGCCAGTCCTTGATCCCCAGCGGGTTGCCCTTGCGCACCAGGAACACGATGGTCGAGGTGTAGGGCGCGCTGTTGTCCGGCAGCCGCGTCTGCCAGGCTTTGTCGATCAGCCCCTTGTTGGCGATCGCGTCGACGTCGTAGGCCAGCGCCAGGGTGACGACGTCGGCCTGCAGCCCGTCGATCACCGAGCGCGCCTGGGCGCCGGAGCCGCTATGCGAGGCCTCGATGGTGAGAGTGTCGCCGGACTTCGCCTTCCACTGCTCGGCAAAGGCGGCGTTGACCTGCTTGTACAGCTCGCGCGTCGGGTCGTAGGAGACGTTGAGCAGCTTGATGTCGGCCGCATGCGCCGTGGCCGCAGCCAGCGCGATGGCCGCCGCGGCCAGCAGCCGAGTGGTCATGAACCGCATGACTCGACCTCCGATGTTCGGTTGGTTGGTGTGTGGCGGCGTCGGGGACAGTAAGGCGGGGAACCGCGACGAACGCAATCTCTATTTCACATAAAATTCCATCGATCTGCCTCTTATTTCACACATGCAAAATAGACAATCGAACAGGTGTTTGCCTTCGCTTTCGCACATGCGAACGCGACGTGCGATAAATTCCTGCGCATCCGCCACGAATTCCGATTGCATCGCAACGATCGCCGATGCAGATTTTCGTTTGCGAATATCAGAAGCGGCGCAGCTGCAAACAAAGGCAGGAAATGTGGCTGAGGTGCTGTACGACCTCCTGGTCATCGGCGGCGGCGTCAACGGCGTGGGCATCGCCCGCGATGCGGCCGGGCGCGGCCTGTCCGTCCTGCTGTGCGAGAAGGCCGACCTGGCCGGGGCCACCTCCTCGGCCTCGACCAAGCTGATCCATGGCGGGCTGCGCTATCTCGAATATTACGAGTTCCGCCTGGTCCGCGAGGCGCTGATGGAACGCGAGGTGCTGCTGCGGGCGGCGCCGCACATCATCTGGCCGCTGCGATTCGTGCTGCCGCATGACCGGTCGATGCGGCCGGCCTGGATGGTCCGGCTCGGGCTGTTCCTGTACGATCATCTCGGCGGCCGCAAGAAGCTGCCGGCCAGCCACGGCCTGAAGCTGCGCGGCGGCGCCATCGGCCGGGTGCTGCGGCCGCATCTGACGCGCGGTTTCGAATATTCCGACTGCTGGGTCGACGACGCCCGCATGGTGACGCTGGCGGCGCTGGACGCGAAGGAGCGCGGCGCCGAGATCCTGACCCGCACCGAATGCGTCGCGGCGAAGCGCGAGGACGGCCGCTGGACCGCGACGCTGCGCAGCGCCGAGGGCGGCGAGCGGCAGGTCGCGGCCCGCGGCCTGGTCAATGCCGGCGGCCCCTGGGTCAAGCATGTGCTGAACGACACGGTCGGCCTGCCCGGCGCGTCCAGCGTGCGGCTGGTCAAGGGCAGCCACATCGTGGTGCCGCGGCTGTATGACGGGCCCGAGGCCTTCATCCTGCAGAATGCCGACCGGCGCATCGTCTTCGTCATCCCTTATGAAGGGAAGTTCTCGCTGATCGGCACCACCGACCTCGACTACCAGGGCGACCCGGCCGGCGTCGGCATCACGCCGGAGGAGACGGCCTATCTGTGCGAGGCGGTCGGCCGCTGCTTCACCGCCGGCCCGACGCCGGACGACGTGGTCTGGAGCTATGCCGGCGTGCGGCCGCTCTATGACGACGGTTCCTCCAGCGCCTCCGAGGCGACGCGCGACTATGTGCTGGAGCTGGACGCGCCGGAGGGCCAGGCGCCGGCCCTGTCGGTGTTCGGCGGCAAGATCACCACCTTCCGCCGCCTGTCCGAGCACGCGCTGGAGAAGCTGGCGCCGGTGCTGGGCATCAAGGGGGCGTCCTGGACCGCGGCGGCGCCGCTGCCCGGCGGCGACATCGCGGATGCCGATTTCGAGGGCTTCCTGGCCAAGCTGCGCGCCGCCCGGCCCTGGCTGCCGGAGCCGCTGGCCCGCCGCCTGGCCCGCGCTTACGGCACCAGGGTCGACCGGCTGCTGGGATCGGCCGAGAGCCTGGAAGATCTCGGCCGCGACTTCGGCGCCGGGCTGACCGAGGCCGAGTTGGATTATCTGGTCGACCAGGAATGGGCGCGCACCGCCGCCGACGTGCTGTGGCGCCGGTCCAAGCTGGGGCTGCACATACCGGCCGAAGCGCATGGCTTGATCGACGACTGGCTCAGGGCGCGCAACTCCCGTACCGAGGAAAGGGCCGCGTCGTGACGCTCGTTCTCGAAAGCGTGACCCGGGAGGTCGGGGCGGAGACCCATATCCATCCGCTCGACCTGGCACTGGAGCCCGGCACGCTGACCGTGCTGCTGGGCCGCACCCAGGCCGGCAAGACCACGCTGATGCGGCTGATGGCGGGGCTGGAGCGGCCGGGCCGCGGCCGCGTCCTGGTCGACGGCCGCGACGTCACCGGCACCTCGGTGCGGAACCGCGACGTCGCCATGGTCTACCAGCAGTTCATCAACTACCCGTCGAAGACGGTCTACGACAACATCGCCTCGCCGCTGCGCCTCAAGGGTCTCGGCCGGGCCGAGATCGACCGCCGGGTGCGCGAGACCGCGGCGATGCTGCGGATCGACCGGTTCCTGACCCGCCTGCCGGGCGAGCTGTCGGGCGGCCAGCAGCAGCGCACCGCAATCGCCCGTGCCCTGGTCAAGGACGCCGGCCTGCTGCTGCTGGACGAGCCGCTGGTCAATCTCGACTACAAGCTGCGCGAGGAGCTGCGGGCCGAACTGTCGGAGATCTTCCGCCGCGGCAAGGCGATCGTGGTCTACGCCACCACCGAGCCGGCCGAGGCGCTGATCCTGGGCGGCCGCACCGCGGTGCTGGACGAGGGCCGGCTGCTGCAGATCGGGCCGACGGTCGAGGTGTTCCAGCACCCGGCCTCGACCAGGGTGGCCGAGGTGTTCAGCGACCCGCCGATGAACATCGGCCCGGCCGAGGTCGCGGATGGCGCCCTGCGCCTGGCCGACGGCGTCGCCGTGCCGCTGGCCGGGCACCTGGCCGGGCTGGCGGCAGGGCCCTGCACCGTCGGCGTGCGGCCGGGCCATCTCCGCCTCGGCGCCGGCGGCCCGGGCGAGGCTTCGGTGACCACCCGGGTCGAGCTGGCCGAGATCAGCGGCTCCGAGACCTATGTCCATTTCCATTTTGGCGACCGGCCCTGGGTGGCGCAGCAGACCGGGGTGCACAAGCACCCGCTGGGCGAGCCGCTGACGGTCGCGATCGATCCCGCCCGGATCTACGTCTTCGACCCGGCCGGGCGGCTCGCCGCCGCCCCTGCCCGGATCAGGTGACAGCATGGCCCGCATCGACCTCAAGGCCCTGGCGCACAGCTACAAGCCGAACCCGACGGATCCGGCGGATTATGCGCTGCGGCCGATGGACATGGTCTGGCAGAGCGGCCGCGCCTATGCCCTGCTCGGCCCGTCCGGCTGCGGCAAGACCACCCTGCTGAACATCATCTCCGGCCTGGTGACGCCGAGCCAGGGCCAGATCCTGTTCGACGGCCGCGACGTCACCAAGGCGTCGCCGGAGCAGCGCAACATCGCCCAGGTGTTCCAGTTCCCGGTGGTCTACGACACCATGACGGTGGCCGAGAACCTGGCCTTCCCGCTGCGCAACCGCAAGCTGCCGAAGCCGGAGATCGACGCCCGCGTCGCCGAGGTCGCCGAGATGCTGGAGCTGACGCCGGTGCTGAAGCGCCGCGCCCGCGGCCTGGACGCCGACGAGAAGCAGAAGATCTCGCTCGGCCGCGGCCTGGTGCGCAAGGACGTCGCCGCCATCCTGTTCGACGAGCCGCTGACCGTCATCGACCCGCATCTGAAATGGCAGCTCCGGCGCAAGCTGAAGGAGGTGCACGAGCAGGTGCGGACCAGCCTGATCTACGTCACCCACGACCAGCTCGAGGCGCTGACCTTCGCCGACGAGGTGATCGTGATGTATGACGGCCAGGTGGTGCAGCTGGGCACCCCGCAGGCGCTGTTCGAGCGGCCGGCCCACACCTTCGTCGGCTACTTCATCGGCAGCCCCGGCATCAACCTGCTGCCCTGCACCGTCGATCAGGGCGCGGCGGTGGTCGACGGTGCCCGCATCCCGCTGTCGAATTCGGCGCTCGCCGGGATCGAACAGGCCACCGGCAAGCTCGAGCTCGGCATCCGGCCGGAGTTCCTGGAGATCGCCGACAGCGGCATCCCGGCTACGGTGACCGCGGTCGAGGACCTCGGCACCCATCTGATCGTCACGCTCCGGCTCGGCACTGCCTCGGTGAAGGCCAAGGTGGGCGAAGGCCGCGGTGTCCCGGCCGACGCCGCGTATCTGCGCTTCCCGCCGGAGCGCACCCTTCTCTATGCCGACGGCAGGCTGGTGGGCTGATCATGGACAAGACCCCGAACAACGCCGCCTGGTTCCTGGTCGTCCCGGTCGTGCTGCTGGTCGCGTTCAGCGCCATCATCCCGCTGATGACGGTCGTGAACTATTCGGTGCAGGACATCTTCGGCCCCGGCCAGGGCGTCTTCGTCGGCACCGAGTGGTTCGAGCAGGTGCTGCAGGACGACCGGCTGCAGGCGGCGCTGGGCCGGCAGCTGATCTTCAGCTTCTGCGTGCTGCTGATCGAGATCCCGCTCGGCGTGCTGGTGGCGCTGTGCATGCCGGCGCGCGGCTGGACCGTCTCGGTCACCCTGGTCGTGCTGGCGCTGCCGCTGCTGATTCCCTGGAACGTGGTCGGCACCATCTGGCAGATCTTCGCCCGGCCCGACATCGGCCTGGCCGGCGTGCTGATCAACCGCCTCGGCCTCGACTACAACTACACCGGCGACCCGTTCGACGCCTGGATCACGGTGCTGGTGATGGACATCTGGCACTGGACCTCGCTGGTCGCCCTGCTCGGCTATGCCGGCCTGCGCTCGATCCCGGACGCCTTCTACCAGGCGGCGCGGATCGACGGTGCCTCGCGCTGGGCGGTGTTCCGCTACATCCAGCTGCCGAAAATGATGGGCGTTCTGCTGATCGCGGTGCTGCTGCGCTTCATGGACAGCTTCATGATCTACACCGAGCCCTTCGTCCTGACCGGCGGCGGGCCCGGCAACGCCACCACCTTCCTGAGCCAGGAGCTGACCAAGATGGCGGTCGGCCAGTTCGACCTCGGCCCGGCGGCGGCGTTCTCGATCATCTACTTCCTGATCATCCTCTTGTTCTCCTGGCTGTTCTACACGGTCATCACCAATCTCGGGAAAGGCGACGCGTCATGAGCCCGCGCACCCGCGCCGTCATCCTGATCCTGTACATGCTGTTCCTGCTGCTGCCGATCTACTGGCTGGTCAGCATGTCGCTGAAGGAGAACCAGGAGATCTTGTCCGGCTTCACCCTGTTCCCGCACAAGGTGACCGTCGCCAACTATGCCAGGATCCTGACCGATCCGTCCTGGTACTGGGGTTACCTCAACTCGATCAGCTACGTGCTGATGAACATGGTGCTCTCGGTGCTGGTGGCGCTGCCGGCTGCCTATGCCTTCAGCCGGTACCGCTTCCTCGGCGACACCCACATGTTCTTCTGGCTGCTGTCGAACCGGATGTCGCCGCCGGCGGTGTTCCTGCTGCCCTTCTTCCAGCTCTATTCCGCGATCGGCCTGACCGACACGACCTACGCCGTCGCCCTGGCGCACTGCCTGTTCAACGTGCCGCTGGCGGTGTGGATCCTGGAAGGCTTCATGTCCGGCGTGCCGAAGGAGATCGACGAGACCGCCTATATCGACGGCTACTCCTTCCCGCGCTTCTTCCTGACCATCTTCATGCCGCTGATCCGCGGCGGCATCGGCGTCACCGCCTTCTTCTGCTTCATGTTCTCCTGGGTCGAGCTGCTGCTGGCGCGGACCCTGACCTCGGTCAACGCCAAGCCGATCGCCGCCACCATGACCCGCACGGTCAGCGCATCCGGCATGGACTGGTCGCTGCTGGCCGCCGCCGGCGTGCTGACCATCGTGCCCGGCGCGATCGTGATCTGGTTCGTCCGCAACTACATCGCCAAGGGCTTCGCCCTGGGCCGGGTGTGAGGAGGCCGCCATGACCCTCGACTGGATGGTGTGGACGCCGCCGACGGCCTGGTTCTTCGTCGGCATTGCGGCGCTGCTCATAGCCATGACGGCATGGCAGCTGGCCTCGCCCTCGGTGCCCCGGCGGGGCCTGCTGCCGTTGACGACCACTCGCGGCGACCGGCTGTTCATCGGCCTGCTCGGTGCCGCCTACATTCATCTCGCCTGGGTCGGGCTGGCCTCGGGCAGTCTCTGGTACGGCTTCGCGATCGCCGTCGCTTGGATGATCGCGGTGATGCGGTTCGGATGATTTTGTCCGGACCTGCCCCGGCCTCCGGGGCAGGAAGTGCTGGTTTCAACAGACGTAGAGACGGGGAGAGATCATGACCAAGATGCTGCACGGGCCGGGCGGGTTCCCGGTCCATCGCCGTGACCTGCTGCGCGGCGCCTCCGCGCTCGGCGCCGCCATCGCCATGCCGGGCTTTGCTCGCCGGGCCTTTGCCCAGGGCGCCGAACAGCTGACGGCCAACGCCAAGAAGTGGATCGACACCGAGTTCCAGCCTTCGACGCTGTCCAAGGACGAGCAGTTGAAGGAGATGGAGTTCTTCATCAAGGCGGCCGAGCCGTTCCGCGGCATGGACATCAACGTGGTGTCGGAGACGATCACCACCCATGAGTACGAGTCGAAGACGCTGGCCCGCGCCTTCTCCGAGATCACCGGCATCAACCTGAAGCACGACCTGATTCAGGAAGGCGACGTGATCGAGAAGCTGCAGACCCAGATGCAGTCCGGCCAGAACATCTATGACGCGTATGTCAACGACAGCGACCTGATCGGCACGCATTTCCGCTACGGCCAGGCCGTGCCGCTGTCCGACTTCATGGCCGGCGACGGCAAGGATTTCACCCTGCCGACGCTCGACGTCGACGACTTCATGGGCAAGAGCTTCACCACCGGTCCGGACGGCAAGCTCTATCAGATCCCGGACCAGCAGTTCGCGAACCTGTACTGGTTCCGCTACGACTGGTTCACCGACCCGAAGCTGCAGGAGCAGTTCAAGGCCGCATATGGCTACGACCTGGGCGTGCCGGTGAACTGGTCGGCCTACGAGGACATCGCCGACTTCTTCACCAACAAGGTGAAGGAGATCAACGGCGTCCGCGTCTGGGGCCATATGGACTACGGCAAGAAGGACCCGTCGCTGGGCTGGCGCTTCACCGACGCCTGGCTGTCGATGGCCGGCGCCGGCGACAAGGGCATCCCGAACGGCCTGCCGGTCGACGAATGGGGCATCCGGGTCGAAGGCTGCCGCCCGGCCGGCTCCAGCGTCACCCGCGGCGGCGACACCAACGGCCCGGCCGCGGTGTACGCCTTGAGCAAGTACATCGAGTGGCTGAAGGCGTACGCCCCGCCCGAGGCGGCCGGCATGACCTTCTCCGAGGCCGGTCCGGTGCCGGGCCAGGGCAACATCGCCCAGCAGATCTTCTGGTACACCGCCTTCACCGCCGACCTGTCCAAGCCCGGCCTGCCGGTGGTGAACGAGGACGGCACGCCGAAATGGCGCATGGCGCCCTCGCCGCATGGCCCGTACTGGGAAGAGGGGATGAAGCTGGGCTACCAGGATTGCGGCTCCTGGACCCTGATGAAGAGCACGCCGAAGGAGCGGCAGCAGGCGGCCTGGCTGTACGCCCAGTTCTGCATCTGCAAATCGACCTCGCTGAAGAAGCTGCAGGTCGGCCTGACCCCGATCCGCGACAGCGACATCCGCTCCAAGGCGATGGACGAGATGGCGCCGAAGCTGGGCGGGCTGGTCGAGTTCTACCGCAGTCCCGCGCGGGTGGCGTGGACGCCCACCGGCACCAACGTTCCCGACTATCCCCGGCTGGCGCAGCTGTGGTGGCAGAACGTGGCCGAGGCGGTGACCGGCGAGGTCACGCCGCAGCAGGCCATGGACAACCTGGCCAAGCAGCAGGACCAGGTGCTGGCGCGGCTGGAGCGGGCCGGCAATCTCGGCGATTGCGGGCCGAAGCTGAACGAGGAGAAGACCGCCCAGGAGTGGTTCGACGCGCCCGGCGCGCCGAAGCCGAAGCTGGAGAACGAAAAGGAGAAGGGCCAGACCGTGGCCTATGACAGCCTGCTGCAGGCCTGGAAGGAAGGGAAGGTGCGGTAAGGGACCGTTCCCCTGACTGTCATTGCCGGGCTTGACCCGACGATCCAGAGAGCGTCGACATCTTCTGGATGCCCGGGTCAAGCCCGGGCATGACAGTTTTGGGGGTTGGGGAGCGAATCCCCAACCGATCGCCTCCGTCAGATCCCCGGATCGAAGCCCGGCTTTGCCGGCGGCGGGACGGTGTCGCCGGCGAGGATCGCCGCCGCCACTTCGGCGCATTGCTTGCGGATGTCCGGCACCGCCGTGATCTCCCAGAAGGCGCCGCGGGTCGGCGGGCCGAGCGCGTAGAGCCGGGGCGAGGGCTCGCCGTCATGGCCGATCAGCCGGCCGCCGGCATCGACATCGAGGCCGAGCCGCAGCCGGTCCGGCCGCACCGCGCCGCCGGCGATCAGCGACCGCAACAGTGGATCATCGGTCCGCCCCGGGTCGGTCTCGGGCCCGCTGGCCAGGACCAGGCGGCAGATATCCCGGGTCTCGTCGGCCGCGGCGCCGCGCCGTCGCAGCGTCACCGACAGCCCGTCCGCCGTCGGCGCGACGGTGCGCAGCCGTCCGGCCAGCACCTGCAGCTGGCCCGAGGCGATCATCGCCCCGACGCGTTCGGCGATGGCCGGCGCAACCCGGTGCCGGTGCACGTCCCACCAGGGCCGCAGATGGCGCAGGAAGCGCCCCGCCTCGGTCTCGTCCCAGCCCTGCCACAGCGTCTGGGTGAAGGGGCGCAGCCCGTCGATCACCGCGCGCCAGTCGCCGCCCGCCGCCTCGGCCTCTCGGCTCAGGGCGCGGAGCCGGCGCAGCACCGCCAGCGCCGGCCGGCCGACGAACTCCGCCGAATCAAGCGTCGCCGGCTTGCTGGCGAGGTCGCGATGCGGCCGGGGCAGCAGGCCGCGCCGCGACAGCGCCAGGACGCGGCCGCGATGCTCCTGCGCCGCCAGGCCGGCGGCGATGTCGATCATGGTCAGGCCGGTGCCGAGGATCAGCACGGCCTCGTCCGGCAGGATCGAGGGCAGGCAGGCATCCTCCGGCCCGACCAGGATCCGCCCAGGCGCATCCGGCAGCGCCACCGGGGCCGAGGGCGCCGCGTTGCCGGTGCACAGCGCCGCGATGTCGGCCGGCTCGGTGCGGCCGGAGGCGAGGCGCACCGTCACCCCGTTGGCGTCGCGGTCCAGCCCGACCGCGGCGTCCGCCAGCATGGTCAGCCCGCCGGGGAAGTCGCGCCCGGCGGCGGCCAGGGTCTCGCCCAGGTAGTCGCCATAGAAGCGGCGCGGCAGATAGGGCTGGTCGCCGGCGCCATGCGCCCGGGCCCAGCTCTGGAAATCCTCCGGCTGGTCCGGGAACGCGCTCATGTTGGCGGTGCGGACGTTCAGCAGATGCGCCGGGTGCGGCGTACCATAGGCCATGCCGCGGCCGGGCGGGCCGCCGCGCTCGATCAGCACGACCTTCGCCGCCCCGGCCGAGCGGCGCAGGAGCTGGACCGCGAGCAGGCAGCCGGTGAACCCGGCCCCGATGATGGCGATGCGCATGATCCTCATTGGCGCTGCTTCGACGGCGGGCATGGTAGCCACCTCGGTCCGCTCCGGCCAACCGTCGATCGAGGCGAGGCGGGAATGCTGCCTCGCCGCCGCCACGGCGACGCCCTATGCTGGACGTGGGACCAAACAGGACAGACGGGGACAATGCGGATCGTTGCGGTACTGGCGTGTGTGGCTCTGGCAGGCTTGGCGGGGTGCGTACCGTCGCGCAGCGACCGGGTCGAGCTGCCCGATTCGGTGCCGGTGGACCGGGCGCTTTCGGCCGATATCCGCTACGTCTTTTTCCTGCCCGGCAAGACCGGGATGGCGCCGGACGGTACCACCGCCGTCGCCGCCGCGGTGGTCGAGGATGCCCGGCGCCGCGCCAAGGGGCCGGCGCCGCGCCTGATCGTCACCGGCCATGCCGATGCCGGCGGCGACCCGGCAGCCGCCCAGCGCCTGTCGCTGCAGCGGGCCAGGCTGGTGGCGGCGCGGCTGCGCGCGGCCGGAATCGCGCCGGATCGGATCGCGGTCGCCGGCGCCGGCGCGGCCGATCCGCTGCTGCCCGCCCCGCCGGGCCAGGCGGAGCCGGCCAATGACCGGGTCGAGATCGGATTCGAGTCGCCGGTCGCGTCGCAATTGGACGCGACGCCGCAGCGTCCCATATAGTCAGATCAGGATCACGGCGCCGACGCGCCCGCCAGCGGATCGACGACATGTACACTGCGGAAACCCGGGCGATCGAGGTGTCGGTCGAGCCGACCTATCTCGAGGACCAATCCTCGCCCGACGAGAATCACTACGTCTGGGCCTATCACGTCCGCATCGTCAATCACGGGCGCGAGCGGGTGCAACTGCGCAGCCGCTACTGGCAGATCACCGACGAGTTCGGCCGGGTGCAGGAGGTGCGGGGCCCCGGCGTGGTCGGGGTCGAGCCGGTGATCGAGCCGGGCAAGGCGTTCCAGTACACCAGCGGTGCGCCGATCGCGACGCCGTCGGGCATCATGGTCGGCACCTATCAGATGGAGACCCCGTCGGGCGAGCGCTTCGACGTGGCGATCCCCGCTTTTTCGCTGGACAGCCCGCATCGTACGATCCGATTGAACTGATGTGGCAGACCAAAGTCCTAATTGGACCAGCACCGACAACGACAACCGCCCGGAGAAGCCGGCATCATGACCCGCAACCCCTTCACCCCCGTGGCGGCCAACGTCGCAGCGCAACCGACGCGCGCGGCTGAGCATCGCCCGAGCCGGTCAGAGGCCGAGGACGCGGTGCGCGTGCTGCTGCGGTGGGCCGGCGAGGATATCGGGCGCGAGGGGCTGCGCGACACGCCGAAGCGGGTGGTGAAGTCTTACGAGGAATTCTTCCGCGGCTACGCCCAGGACCCGGTCGAGCTGTTGTCCCGCACCTTCGAGGAGGTCGAGGGCTACGACGAGATGGTGCTGCTGCGCGACATCGATTTCGAGTCGCATTGCGAGCACCACATGGTGCCGATCATCGGCAAGGCGCATGTCGCCTATCTGCCGGACCGGCGGGTGGTCGGCATCTCCAAGCTGGCGCGGGTGGTCGACGCCTACGCCAAGCGGCTGCAGATCCAGGAGCGGCTGACGGCTCAGATCGCCTCGGCGATCGACCAGGTGCTGAAGCCGCGCGGCGTGGCGATCATGGTGTCGTCGCAGCACCATTGCATGACCACGCGCGGCGTGCACAAGCACGGCACCCAGATGGTGACCAGCTGCATGATCGGCGCCTTCCGCGACGAGCCGCAGCTGCGCCGCGAGTTCCAGATGATGATCGGGATGCCGGTGTAACGGCTCTGATCCGGGCAGATTTTCCCCCGGCCGACTGCCGTTCCGCCGAATATTATCGGCATGACGGTGGACGCGGGGGCGCCCGACCGGGTATCTCAGCCGGCATTATGCCAGCTTCCCACAGCGAAGAGACGGACGAACCTCCGTCTAGCGGCCGCCGATGATCGTCGAACTCGTCATCGTCGTGCTTCTCATCCTGATCAACGCCTTTTTCGCGATGTCGGAACTGGCGCTGGTCTCCGCCCGCCGCGCCCGGCTGCAGGGCATGGCCGAACAGGGCCATCGCGGCGCCCGCGCCGCCCTCGCCCTGGCCGAGGATCCGAACCGCCTGCTGTCGACCGTGCAGGTCGGCATCACCCTGGTCGGCATCTTCGCCGGGGCCTTCGGCGGCGCCACCCTGTCGGTGCCGCTGCGCGACTGGATGCGGACCCTGCCGGTGGTCGGCCCCTGGGCCGACGGGCTGTCCTTCGCCCTGGTGGTGGTCGCCATCACCTATTTCTCGCTGATCATCGGCGAGCTGGTGCCGAAGCGGATCGCGCTGAACCACGCCGAGGGCATCGCAGCCCGCGTCGCCCGGCCGATGCAGACGGTGGCGGCGGTCGGCGCCCCGATCGTCTGGCTGCTGCAGCGCTCGACCGAGCTGGTGCTGCGCCTGCTCGGCGTCTCCGCCGTTCCCGCCCAGACGGTGACGGAGGAAGAGGTGAAGTCGATGATCGCCGAGGGCACCGAGGCCGGTGTCTTCGTCGAGGCCGAGCGCGAGATGATCGAGGGCGTGCTGCGCCTGGCCGACCGGTCGGCGCGGTCGATCATGACGCCGCGGCACGAGGTGGTCTGGGTCGATCTCGAGGACAGCGCGGACGAGATCCGCAAGACCATCGCCGCGAGCGGCTGCAGCCGGTTCCCCGTCGCCCGCGGCTCGCTGGATGAGCTGGAAGGCGTGATCCAGACCAAGGACCTGCTCGACCGCCTGCTCGGCGGCGGCCCGTTCGATGTGGCCGAGACCATGCGGCCGCCGCTGGTGGTGCCGGACGGCACCCCGGCGCTGAAGCTGCTGCAGACCTTCCGCAGCGCGCCGATCCATCTCGCCGTCGTGGTCGACGAGTACGGCAGCGTCGAGGGCGTGGTGACGCCGACCGACATCCTGTCCGCCATCGCCGGCGAGGTCGGCGACCTCACCATCGACGCCGCCGGCTATTCGATCGTGCGGCGCGACGACGGCAGCTGGCTGGTCGACGCGATGACACCGATCGACGAGGTCGAGCGGCTGCTGCGCCTGCGGGGCCTGCGCTCGGAGGACGGTGACTACCAGACCCTGGCCGGCTTCGTGCTCTGGCACCTCGGCCATCTGCCGAAGGTGGCGGAAAGCTTCGTCGAGAACGGCGTGCGCTACGAGGTCATCGACCTCGACGGCAACCGCATCGACAAGGTGCTGGTCAAGGTGGACCAGACGGAGCCGTAGGGCGGGGGATGGCGGTTTGGGCCGTCACTGCTGTGGACCAATTCCTTCACTGTCATGCCCGGGCTTGACCCGGGCATCCAGAGAATGTCGACAGCCTCTGGATTGCCGGGTCAAGCCCGGCAATGACAGAAAAGAAGATCGCTGGCACCAGGATCGCAGTCGCGATTCTCAGATCGCCAGCTCCTGCTGGTGCGGCTGGGCGTGGCGGATGGCCTGCTCGAGGTCGACCGAGACCAGTTGGCTGACTCCACGCTCGATCATGGTGACACCGTAGAGACGGTTCACCCGCGCCATGGTCATGCGGTGGTGGGTGATGATCAGGAAACGGGTGCGGCCGCCCTCCGCCAGCTCGCCCAGCAGGGTGCACAGGCGGTCGACATTGGCGTCGTCAAGCGGCGCGTCGACCTCGTCCAGCACGCAGATCGGCGCCGGGTTGGTCAGGAACACGGCGAAGATCAGCGCCGCCGCCGTCAGCGCCTGCTCGCCGCCTGACAGCAGCGACAGGTGCTGCAGCTTCTTGCCCGGCGGGCTGGCGAAGATCTCCAGCCCGGCCTCCAGCGGGTCCTCGGTGTCGGTCAGCGCCAGCTGCGCCTTGCCGCCGCCGAACAGCCGGGTGAACAGCGCCCGGAAATGGCCGTCGACCACGTCGAAGCTGGCCACCAGCCGCTCCCGCGCCTCGCGGTTCAGCGAGGCGATACCCTGGCGCAGCTTGGCGATGGCGGCGGTCAGGTCCTCCTTCTCCGCCGACAGCCGGGTGTGCTGGGACTCGATCTCGACGATCTCGACCTCGGCCCGCAGATTGACCGGGCCCATGCTCTCGCGCTCGCGGTTCAGCCGGTCGAGCTTGCGGGCGATGTCCTCTTGATCCGGCAGCGGTGATTCCGGAGTGAGGCCGGCCAGGCCGGCCACCGCCTCGGGCGCGCAGTCCAGCCGCTCGGTGATGCGGCTGCGCAGCCCTTCGACCGCGGTCTGGGCGGCGACCACCGCCGCCTCGCCACGCACCCGGGCCTCGCGCGATTCGGCCAGGGCCGATTCGGCGGCGCGCAGGGCGCGGTCCGCGGCCTCCTGGCGCTGCTCGCCGACCGCCAGCGCGTCGGCGGCCATGCGGCGGCGGCGCTCGGCCTCGTCGATCTGGCCAATCAGGGTCTCGCGGCGGGCGGCGATCTCAGCCGGCCGGGCGTCCAGCTCCAGCAGCGTCGCCTGGCTCTCCTCCAGCCGCGCCTCCAGCTCGGCCAGCCGGTCGGCGCTGCCTCTCGCGCGGCTGTCCCAGCCCTGCACCTCGCTCTCGATCGCGCGCATCCGGCCGCGCCGGCCGCCGGCCTCGCGCTGCAGCCGCTCCAGCGCCGATTGCCGGGCGCCCAGCCCGGACCGCGCCTCGGCCAGGGCCGAGCGAATCTCGCTGACGGCCCGGCGCTGGGCCTCGCCGTCGGGCAGCGCCGCAATCTCGGCCGCCACCTCCTCGCGCTCGCGCATGGACTCGTCGCGGTCGGCGGCCAGGCGCTCGCCCTGGGCGATCAGCGCCGCCAGCCGGCTGCGCCGCGCCGCCTCGGCCTGGGCCGCCTTGCTCTGCGCCTCGCGGGCCCGGCCGACGGCGGCGACGGCGTCCTGCTGGCCGCGCCGGGCCGCCCGGTCGGCGTCCTGCGCCGACTGCGCCGCCTGGCGCGCTGCGTCTGCCGCCCGCCGCGCCGTCTCGGCGGCCTCGGCCGCGGTCGAGAGCTGCGCCTCCAGCTGCTCCAGCCGGTTGCGCTGCTGCAGCCGCGCCGCGGCGGGGGAGGGCGCGCCCGGCCGGGCCACCAGCCCGTCCCAGCGCCAGCGCCCGCCAGCCCTGGTCACCAGCGCCTGGCCGGGCCTGAGGGCCGGCTGCAGCGCCTCGGCCGCCGCGGCATCGGCGGCCACGCCGATATGGGCCAGCCGGCGCGCCAGGGCCGCGGGGGCGGTGACATGGCCGGCCAGGGGCTCGGCGCCGGCCGGCAACGGGGCCGCGTTGTCGTAGCCGGGCAGCTCGGCCCAGTGCAGCGGCGCCGAGCGGTCGGCCGGCACCGAGCCCTCGTCCCCGAGCGCGGCGCCCATCGCCGCCTCCCAGCCGGGCTCGACCTTGAGCTGGTCCAGGATCGGCATCCGGGCGGCATCACCCTTGCCGCTGCCGCCCTTACCACCCTCCAGTGCGGCGCGCAGGCCGTCGGCCTCGGCCTTCAGCCGGGTGGCGGCACCTTCGGCCGCCTGGGCGGCCTCGCGGGTGCCGGAGAAGGCCGAATCGGCGGCCTGGCGGCGGCTCTCCGCCGTCTCGACCGCCTCTTGCGCCGCCTCCAGCCGCGCCTCGGCCTCGGCCAGAACCAGGGCGGCGGCCTCGGCACCGTCGGCGCCGGCCAGCTCGGTCTCGACCTGGGCGGTCTGGCGCAGCGCGTCCTCGTGCCGGCGGGCCAGGTCCAGCAGTCGGCCTTCCAGCTCGCGCTGGCGCTTGGCCAGGCTCTGGCGCCGGGCCTCGTCGCCGGCAGCGGCCTCGGTCAGCGCGGTCAGCTGGCCATCCAACTGGTCGACGATCTCGCGCTGGGCGTCGATCGCCTGCCGTGCCTGGTCCTCGGCATCAGCCTCGCCGGCGCTCTGGCGCTCGATCCGCTCGCGCTCCTCCTGCAGCTTGGCCAGGGCCTGGGCGGCATCGGCGCCCAGCGAGCGCTCCCGCACCAGGTCGCCTGTCACCTGCTCCAGCCGCCGGTTGGTGTCGAGGATCGACTGGCTCAGCCGGCCGGCCTCGGCCTCCAGCGTCTCGCGCTCGACCAGGAGACGTTGCAGCACCGTGGCTGAATCGCTATCGGCCTTGCGCAGGGCCGGCAGGGCGGCGGCGGCCTCGGCCTGCTCGCTGGTGCCGCGGGTCGCCGCGATCATGCGCTCGCGCACCACCTGCTCATTGACGTCATAGGCGCGCCGGGCCTCGGCCAGGGCCGTACCCGCCGCGCTCCATTGCAGGTGCAGCAGCGTCGCCTCGACCTGGCGGATCTGCTCCGAGACGGTGCGGTAACGCGCCGCCTGCCGCGCCTGCTTGCGCAGGCCGCCCAGCTGGGCGTCGAGTTGCACCAGCACGTCGTCCAGGCGGACCAAGTTCTCGTCGGCCGAACGCAGCCGCAGCTCGGCCTCGTGCCGGCGGCTGTGCAGGCCGGTGATGCCGGCCGCCTCCTCCAAAATCTGCCGCCGCTCCGCCGGGCGGGCGGAGATCATGGCCGCGATCCGGCCCTGGCTGACCAGAGCGGGCGAGGCCGGGCCGGAGGCGTTGTCCTGGAACAGCAGCTGCACGTCGCGGGCGCGCACCGGCTTGCCGTTGACCCGGTACTCGGAGCCGGTGCCGCGCTCGATCCGCCGGACGATCTCGATGATGTCGGCGTGGTCCCAGCCGGGCGCGGTGCGGTCGCTGTTGTCCAGCGTGATCGTCACCTCGGCCAGGTTTCTCGCGGCCCGGCCGGTGGTGCCGCCGAAGATGACGTCGTCCATCTCCTGGCCGCGCATGCGCCGGGCGGAGTTCTCGCCCATCGCCCAGCGCAGTGCCTCGACCAGGTTCGACTTGCCGCAGCCATTCGGCCCGACCACGCCGGTCAGGCCGGGCTCGATCGCCACGTCGGTCGCATCGACGAAGGATTTGAAGCCCGACAGGCGGAGCCGGGCGAAATGCACGGTGGCGCGCTCCGGTCAGTTGGTGGCGACGCCCTTCTCGGCGAGCTTCCGGTCGAAGATCGCCTTGAAGGTGTCGAAGCTGGCCTCGCCCTCGAGCTTCTCGCCCTCGACCACGAAGGTCGGGGTGGCGTTGACCTTGTAGTCGGCCTGCGCCTCCTGGCCCAGCTTGATGATGGCGTCGGCGACGGCGTTGTCGGCCAGGCAGGCGTCGAACTTGTCCTTCGGCAGCCCGGCCATGCCGCCGATCTGCGCCAGGGCGCCGATCGGGTCGCCGGCGGTGGCCCAGCTCTGCTGTGTCTGGAACAGCACCTTGGCGATGTTGAAATACTGCTCGCGCGGGGCGCAGCGCGCCATCATCCCGGCCCGCAGGTCCAGCCCGTTCAGCGGGAACTGGCGGAACACGATCTTGACCTTGCCGGTGTCGACATAGGCCTTCTCGAGCTGCGGCAGCACGTCGTTGGTGAAGGCGGCGCAGTGCGGGCAGGTGAAGGAGGCGAATTCCAGCATCGTCACCGGCGCGTCGGCCTTGCCGAGCACGTAGTCGGTGTCGGTGATCTTCGGGTCCCAGGCCTTCCCGGCATCCTGGGCCGAGGCCGATCCGCTCATGAACGTCGCGGCGGCCAGGGCCAGGCCGGCGAGCAGGGTCTTCAGCATCCGATGGTCTCCATGGGTCCGGGCCTCGTGCCCAAGTGTCATCGCGGTGGCGTCCGGGCATAGAGCGCCCGGCCGAAGGCCGCAAGTCGGGATTTCCACTCGGGGTCGTCGACCGATTCGAGCGGCGCCTCCAGCATCGCCTCTTCGGCCGGGGTCAGGGAACGGCGGCGCGGTGTCGCGGGCCGGCGGGCCAGCGGCGCCTGCAGCAGCTTGATCCGGACGATCGCGGCATAGCCGAAATGGCCGTTGATCCGCTCGATCAGCCGGTCCTGGTCGTGTTGCAGCAGGATCGCATCGGCCGGGTCGACCCGCAGCGCCAGGGTGCCGCCGTCGCGCTTGCCGGCCGGGAAGCTCAGCTTCTCCGGCACCGCCCGGTCGGCCCAATGGTCGCCGACCACCGCCGGCCAGTCGGCGAACAGGCTGCCGACGGCGCTGCGCCCGCCGCCCAGCGCCTTGCGGGCGAGGGCGGGAACCAGGGCGGCCATGGATCTGGGATAGCTCATCGGCGGGGATGCGACTGCATGATCGAATTGCGGGACTCGGGTCCCTATAGTGGCCCAACCCACCCCCGAGCGGCAACGCGAGCCATGCCCGATACAGCCACGTCCGCCGAATTTGTCCCCGCCGACTTCGCTCCGGCGCTGCTGGCCTGGTACGACCGGCATCGTCGCGTCCTGCCGTGGCGCGCCCTGCCGGGCAAACGCGCGGACCCGTACCGGGTCTGGCTGAGCGAGATCATGCTGCAGCAGACCACCGTGGCGGCGGTGAAGGACTATTTCCTCGACTTCACACGGCGCTGGCCGACCGTGGCCGACCTCGCCGCGGCGCCGGTGGAGGAGGTGCTGGGTGCCTGGGCTGGGCTCGGCTATTACGCCCGGGCCCGGAACATGCATCGCTGCGCCGTCCTGCTGGTTGAACGCCATGGCGGAGTTTTCCCGTCCGAGGAGGCGGAATTGCGGCAGCTGCCGGGGATCGGCGACTACACCGCGGCGGCGATCGCGGCGATCGCCTTCGACCGGCCGGCCGCGGTGATGGACGGCAATGTCGAGCGGGTGATGGCCCGGATCTTCGCAGTGACGACGCCGCTGCCGCCGGCGAAGCCGATCCTGAAGACCCATGCCACGGCCCTGACGCCGCGTCGGCGGCCGGGCGACTATGCCCAGGCGGTGATGGATCTCGGCGCCACCATCTGCACCCCGCGCAGCCCGAAATGCATCCTGTGCCCCTGGTCCGCCCCCTGCCGGGCCCGCAAGCGCGGCATCGCCGAGGACCTGCCGGCCAAGCTGGCCAAGGCGCCCAAGCCGACCCGCCGGGCGGTGGCCTTCTGGCTGACCGACGGGCGCGGCCATGTGCTGCTGCGCCGCCGCCCGCCGAAGGGCATGCTGGGCGGGATGATGGAGTTCCCGTCCTCGGCCTGGATCGAGCAGCCGATGCCGGGCCTCGCCGCGGTGCTGGCCGAGGCGCCGGGCGGCATCGGCTGGCGCCTGCTGCCCGGCCTGGTGCGGCACGGCTTCACCCATTTCGACTTCGAGCTGACGGTCGCGGCCGGCCGCCTCAAGGCGCCGGTGGAGGGCGGAATCCTGGTGTCGCCGGACCAGCTGGGCGAGGCCGGGCTGCCGACCGCGATGTGGAAGATCGCCCGCCATGCCCTGCGACATCTTGAATGACCGGGCCCGCCGCCTCAAATCAGCCCTGATCACCGTCCCCTATCCGACCTCGTCGGGACGGTGAGGTTGCGCAAGTAACCGGTCCGGGACGGTCAGCGGCGATTGGCGTGCGACTCTGTGGCGCCAGGTTTCGTCTTGATCTTCCGGGCCGTGGTCTTCACCCTGCCGGCGTCCGGCCCCGAGGCCGGGCATATCGAAGGAACCGTGTCCATGTTCATCCAGACCGAGCAGACACCCAACCCGGCGAGCCTGAAGTTTCTGCCGGGCCGCGCGGTGATGGATGCGGGCACCGCCAACTTCCCGTCGCCGGATACGGCGGCGCGGTCGCCCCTGGCGCAGCGCCTGTTCGAGATCGAGGGGGTCACCGGCGTGTTTCTCGGCACCGATTTCGTGACCGTGAGCAAGGCCGACACCCTCGACTGGTACGTGCTGAAGCCTTCGATCCTGGGCGTGATCATGGAGCATTTCACCGCAGGCCGGCCGGTCATCCTGGCCGAGACGGCGGCGGAGGGCGCCCAGTCGGGCGAGGACTCCGAGATCGAAGCCCAGATCCGGGAGCTGATCGACACCCGCGTCCGGCCCGCCGTGGCCCAGGACGGGGGCGACATCATCTTCCAGGGCTACGACCAGGGCGTGGTGTACCTGCACATGCAGGGCTCCTGCTCCGGTTGCCCCAGCTCGACCATGACGCTGAAGGCCGGCATCGAGAACATGCTGCGCCACTACATCCCCGAAGTGACGGAGGTGCGCGCCGTCGCCTGACGGCGGGCTGCGCTCCCCCCGGCGGCGCCTCTGATTGTAGAGGCGTCCGCGGACCCGGTCGTGCCGATAGGCGGGGCGCCCGGGGTCGCTGGCCCGGGCGCAACCAAGAACGAGGTCCATGCAGTTCCGTGTGTTTCGACCGGCCGCCGCCTTGGCCGGCCTTTTGCTGATCGTGCCCCTTGCCGCCCTGGCTGAGCCGGCGGCCCCCACCGGTCAACCCGAGATTCAGGTCGCCGACCTGCCGCCGCAAGAGCTGGCCCTGCCGGCCTCGGCGGTGCCGCCGATCGACAAGACCTCGGACCTCGTCCTCAAGGTCGACAGCGCCGGCAAGCTCAGCGAGATCTTCGACAGCGCCGACTACGCCCTGGCCGATGTGCGGGACGGCGGGGCCGAGGTGCCGCGCCTGCTGGTCGAGGCGATGCCGGGCGATCTGCGCCGGCTCGGTTCGACCGATCTGCGCAAGGACGTGTTCTTCAACGCCCTGCTGCCGCTGGTGCTGCGGGTCAACGAGGATATCCGCCACGACCGCGACCGGTTGCTGGCGCTGCAGGGGCTGCAGCATCTCGGCCTGGCGCCCTCCGCGGACTCGCGGGCCTGGCTGGCCGAGCTGAGCGAGCGCTACGAGGTGGCCGACGGCGACATCGACGCGCTGCTGCTGCGGGTCGACGTGGTGCCGCCCTCCCTCGCCCTGGCCCAGGCCGCGGTCGAATCGGGCTGGGGCACCTCCTACAGCGCCCAGCGGCGCAACGCCCTGTTCGGCCAGACCGCGGGATCGGCGGCGCGCTACGCCGCCTTCGACCGGCTGATCGACGGCGTCGCCTCCTATATCCGCAACCTCAACACCCACCCGGCCTATGCCGGCTTCCGCGCCCGCCGCGCCGAGCTTCGAGCTGCGCGGCTGGAGCTTGACGGCTATGATCTGGCGTCGACCCTCATGCGCTATTCGACGCGCAGGAGCGCCTATATCCGCGATGTTCGAGCCATGATCCGTGGGAACGATCTCGTCGAGCTCGATTCCGCGCGGCTTGCCGCGGATCGCGCGATGAGCTTACCTGCCGCGAGCTGAGACTTTCTGCGGCAAATGGCCATGGCGCTCGACAAGATCGCGCTCGACACGCTGTTCCGGGAGGCGCGCAACCGGTGCGCCTTCCTCGACGAGGCGATCCCGGAGGCGACGCTCCGCGCGGTCTACGACCTGATGAAGCGGGGGCCGACCAGCGCCAATTCCTGTCCGGCGCGAATCGTCTTCGTCACCTCGGAGGAGGGCAAGGCGGCGCTGCGTCCCTCGGTCGACCACGAGGTGCTGGGCGCGACGCTGCAGGCGCCGGTGACCGCGATCGTGGCCTATGACTCGGCCTTTCACGAGCATCTGCCGAGGCTGCTGCCGGACGAGCCGGAGACGGCGATCCGCTTCGCTGCCCGGCCCGAGCTGGCGCAGGAGACGGCGCATCGCGACGCGGCGATGCAGGCCGCCTATCTGATCATGGCGGCGCGCGGCCTCGGCCTCGGCTGCTGGCTGGTGGGCGAGTTCGACCGCGGCAAGGTCGATGCCGCCTTCCTCTCCGGCACCCGCTGGCGCTCCAGCCTCCTGGTCGATATCGGCTATGTCGACCGCAGCAAGGAATTCCCCCGCCGCCCGCGCCTGGCCTTCGAGGAAGCCTGCCGGATCGTGTGAGCCCTCAGGGCGGCCACCGGCGGGCACCGTGCAGGATGCGCAGCAATTCCACGCTACGGCCGATACGGTAGACGACGATGTAAAGCGTGCCGGCGACCACCAATTCGCGGGTCTCAGGGACGCGGCCAGGGCGCCCGGATCGGGGATGGTCGACCAGCCGTTCGACCCTCCTTTCGATGGTATCCCACATCGCCAACGCTGCGGTCGGATTGCTCTGGGCGATGTGTTCGGCGATGCCGGCGAGATCGGCACGATAATCGTCGCTGCGATGCAGCCGCATTCCAGCTCAGCTCGGCCGCTTGGCGATGGATCGCAGCAGCTCGGCCCGCTTGGCTTCGGCGATACGCCGCCACTCTTCCTCCTCGATCAATCGGACCGAGCCGTCTGCGATCCCGTCCAGGGTCTTCTGTACTTCGGCACGGAACCAGCGGTCATGCTCGGCCGCCTCATGGGCGCGCCGCTGCCGCTCCGCCGTGTCGGGGCGGCTTCGGTTGACCGCGCCGGGATCGTGTGCCGTTGCATCGACGTCGAAGCGGGCCATGCCGAGCGTGTCCCGGACATAGGCGGCGGCGGTGTTCAGGTTGCGCCACAGACGCGGATGCTGCGTTCGTTGTGCCGCGATCACGCGCTCCGTGCTGCCATAGCGGATGCGGACGGCCCAGCCGCCCGGCCGCCCCAGGATGGTCGCGGCCTGGATAACCTGGCCCTCGGCGAGGCGTTCCGCCGTCTTTCCATCGACGATGTCGGGCAGGATCGCGGTGCTTCCCATGGCTGGTTTTCCTCAGATTAGAAATCTAACGCAGAATTATCTAATAAATCTGCAAGGCCGTCCAGCTCTTCGCCGTTCGGAGTGGTGAGCATGGCCGTCGGGCGGTAGATGGTGTGCTCGGCGGGTCGCCAGGAATCTACGAGCACCATGATGGATTCGAAGACAGCAACGCGCGATAGACCGGCCGCACCCATACGCGGCACGGGAGCCGGCGCATGATCGTGCTCGGCCTCGATGCGGCCGGCGCCGGTTGCGGCGTGGCGGTGCGGCGCGACGGACACGTGGTCTCGGCGCGGACCGAGCCGATGGCCCAGGGCCATGCCGTGCGGCTGATGCCGCTGGTGCTGGAGGTGCTGGCCGAGGCCGCGGTCGCGCCCGGCGAGATCGACCTGTTCGGCGTCACCACCGGCCCCGGCTCCTTCACCGGGCTTCGCGTCGGGCTGGCCGCGGTCGGCGGGCTGGCGCTCGGTGCCGGCAGGAAGATCGTCGGCATCCCCAGCTTCGATGCCGTGCTGGCCGATCTCGGCCGGGTCGCCTCAGGCAACATTCTGGTGGCGCTGGACGGGCGGCGGACCGAGCCTTTCGCCCGGCTGTTCGATGCCGCCGGCACCCCGCTGGGCGAGCCGCTGTGTCTGCAGGCCGCCGATCTCGTCGCGCTGGTCCCGTCCGGGCCCCTGACCCTCGCCGGCGATGGCGCCCACCTGGTGCTGCCGGCGCTGGCTGGCCGGCCGGATGTCCGCCAGGCCGGCCCCGCCGCGATCGACCCGGCCACCGTGGCCCGGCTGGCCGAGGAGCGCGCGGATCAAGCGCGCGAGGGCCCGCCGCCGCCGCTCTACGTCCGCCCGCCCGACGCGGTGCCATTGGCGGACCGAGCGCCGAAGCCGTGACCGCGTTGCGCATCGTCGAAGCCGGCCCGGCCGAGGCCGCGGTGCTGTCGGCCCTGTACGAATCCGCCTTCGGCGAGGCCTGGGCGCCGGACCAGCTGGCGCAGCTGTTGGCCGGCCCCGGTGTGTTCGCACTGATCGCCCTGGATGACGCCGGCGAGCCGGTCGGCTACGCCCTCGGCCGGGTGGCGGCGGGTGAGGGCGAGCTGCTGTCGATCGCGCTGCTGCCGGACCGGCGGCGCCGGGGCGGCGGGCGCCTGCTGCTTGACGCTCTGATGGAGCGCTGCACGGCAGCCGGTGCCGCGATGCTGTTCCTCGAGGTGGCGACCGACAATATGGCGGCGCTGGGGCTCTACCGCGGCGCCGGCTTCCACGAGGCGGGCCTCCGCAAAGGCTACTACCACAAGGTCGGTGCTGCCGCGGTCGACGCCATCGTCATGAGGCGGGCGCTGGGCGACGTGGGCTAAGAGGCCCTACTGCCGCACCGGCCGCTCGACCGTGCCCAGGGCCTCGGCCAGGGAGCGGGTGGCGCTGCCGCGGGGGCGGGGCTTCTGCTGGCTGTCATGCGGGGCCCAGCCGGCCAGGAACAGCACCTCGAAGTTGGCCGGGATGCGGCCGTCCGGCTCGGCGAAGCGCTCGGCGTAGCGGGCGGCGACGGTCGGCCAGAACGCCCGTGGCGGCGGCGCCGGGTTGCGGTTCAGCCCGGCATTGGTCTCGCCCATGCCGCGCAGGTCGGCGAACAGGCGGAAGGCGTTGTCGTAGCTGACCGTCACTGTCTCCGCGTCGGCCACTGGCAGGGCGAAGCCGGCGCGCTGCAGCAGGCCGGCGGCGTCGCGCAGGTCGGCGAAGGGCGACAGGCGTGCGCTGGCGCCGCCGATCAGCTCGGTCTCGGCCTCGACCAGGGCGGTGCGCAGCTCGGCCAGCGTGCCGGCGCCCAGCATCGCCGCCAGGAACAGCCCGTCCGGCCGCAGCGCCCGTCGGATCTGCAGCAGCGCGCCCGGCAGGTCGTTGACCCAGTGCAGCGACAGGTTGCTCAGCACCAGGTCCAGCGTGCCCTCGCCGAAGGGCAGCAGCTCCTCGTCGCAGGCCAGCGTCGGCCGGCCGTTCGCGGCCGCCAGGCGGGCCAGGGCCGGGGACAGGTCGGCCTGGACCAGCGTATCGATCCGGCCGCTGTCCGCCAGCGCCCGGGCCACGGCGCCGTCATGGCAGCCGAGGTCCAGCGCCACCGGGAAGCAATGGGTGATGTCGAGCAGCCGGTCGGCCAGCATCGCCGCCACATGCTCGAACAGGAAATTGTGCCCGGCCAGGCCCGGCGCCGCGCGGTCGCGCCGCCGGCGCACCAGCGCCCGGTCGAACACCATCATCTCGTCGGACTGCGTCATGGCGCGCACTATAGGGGCAGCGCCTGTGCTCGGCGAGGACTCGACCGTCGCAGCGCCGTCCTGTAGCCCGGAGGGAAGGACGAGCGAGGAGACGGATCATGACCGCATCCGACCGGCCGGTGGCGCTGGTGACGGGATCGACCTCGGGGATCGGCGCGGCGGTGGCCCGGCGGTTGGTGGCCGAGGGTTGGATTATAGCCCTGCATTCCCGCGCTTCGGTCGCGGCCGGCGAGGCGCTGGCGGCCGAGCTCGGCGGCGGCGCCGGCTACACCGCCACCGACCTGGCGACCGATGACGGCCCGCCGGCCCTGGTCCGGGCGGTGCTGGCGCGGCACGGGCGGATCGACGCGCTGGTCAACAGCGCCGGCATCACTGCCACGGTGCCGCATTCCGACCTCAAAGGGGCGACGCCCGACCTCTGGCGCCGGCTGCACCAGGTCAACGTCATCGCACCTTGGCTGCTGGTGGCCGAGGCCGAGGCCGCGTTGCGGCAGTCGGCGGCGGCGCGGGGGCGGCCGGCGGCGGTGGTCAATATCGGCTCCCATGCCGGGGCCCGACCACGCGGCGCCTCGGTGCCCTATGCCGCCTCCAAGGCGGCGCTGCACCACGTCACCCGCCTGCTGGCCAAGTCGCTGGCGCCGGCGATCCGGGTCAACGCCGTCGCCCCCGGGCTGGTCGACACGCCGATGACCGCCAGCTGGACCGAGGCGCAGCAGCTCTGGGCCACCACGGCGCCGATGCGGCGTCCGGCACAGCCGGCCGATGTGGCGGAGGTGGTCTTCGGCCTGATCCGCTCGGACTACGTGACCGGCGAGATCGTGATGCTGGATGGTGGCCTCAGCCTGACCTGACCGGCTGCCCCAGACGGGGGATTGGGAATGGGCCGCAGTCGTGGAATACTCGCTTATGCATATTTGATGTGATTTGTGAGGGCGAGAATGCGGCGGACCGGCTGGGGGGCCTTGCTTCTATGCGGCGCGGTCGGCGCCGGCCTGCTGTTCGCGGTCTCCGACGCGATCTGGCCGGACCCGGCGCCGCCAGCCGGCGGCCCCCCTGTCGTCGCGAACCAGGATGCGGCCAGCCGCCCCGCCGAACCCGCCGTTCGGGCGGACTCGCCGCCGCCGGCCGGCACGACCCCCACCGTCGCGAGCCAGGCTGCCCCCGTCCGCGCCGACGAACCCGCCGTCCGCGCCAAGCAGTTCATGGTGGCTGCCGGCGATCCGGTGGCGGCCAGGGCCGGCTACGACGTGCTGGCGGAGAACGGCACCGCGATCGACGCCATGATCGCGGTGCAGCTGGTGCTCAATCTGGTCGAGCCGCAGTCGGGCGGCATCGGCGGCGGGGCGCTGCTGCTGCATTTCGACGGGCGGTCGGGCCGGCTGACCTCGCTCGACGGGCTGGAGACGGCGCCGCGGGATGCCGATGGCAGCATGTTCCTCGGGCCGGACGGCCAGCCGATGTCGTTTGCCGCCGCGACCGCCGGCGGCCGCTCGGTCGGCGCGCCGGGCACGCTGCGGCTGCTGCTCGAGGCACACAAGCGCTGGGGCAGGCTGCCGCTGGCCGCGGCTGTTCCGGCCGGCGATCGACCTGGCCGAGAAGGGCTTCACCCTGTCGCCCCAGCTGGCCGGCCTGCTGACCGGCGACGCAGCGGAGCGGCTGAAACGGGATCCCCGGGCGCGCGACTATTTCTTCCCCGGCGGCCGGACGCTGCAAGCCGGCGAGACCCTGCGCAACCTGGCCTTCGCCGACACTTTGCGCTTCATCCTGAGCAACGGCGACGCGCCCTTCTATCTCGGCCCGATCGGCGCCGACATCGTCGCCGCGGCCCGGGGCGCATCCGGCAATGCCGGCCGGCTTGCGCCGATCGACCTGGAGGTCTACCGGGTGGTCGAACGCCAGCCCGTCTGCGTCCCCTACCGTGCCTGGCGGGTCTGCGGCATGGGGCCGCCGAGCGCCGGCGGCATCGGGATCGGCCAGATCCTCGGCATGCTCGAGCACGTGAAGATGCCCACGATCGACCCCGGCGCGGGCGATGCCTGGCACCTGTTCGCCGAGGCCGGCAAGCTGGCCATGGCCGATCGCGACCGCTATGTCGCGGATCCGGATTTCATCCTGGTCCCGACAACGAGCCTGATCGACAGCGGCTACACGACGGCGCGGGCCCGGATGATCCTGGCCGACCGGGCGGCACCCGTGCCGGTGCCGCCGGGCAACCCGCCGCGGCGCGTGGGGCAGGAGCGCAGTGTCAATTCCGCGGCCGAGCCGTCCAACACCAGCCATGTCTCGATCGTCGACGCCGATGGCAGCGTCGTGTCGCTGACCAGCTCGATCGAGGGCGCCTTCGGCTCGCATCTGATGGTGCGCGGCTTCCTGCTCAACAACGGGCTGGCCGACTTCTCCTTCGTGCCCTTTGCCGGCGGCCACTCGGTGGCGAACCGGGTCGAGCCCGGCAAGCGGCCGCGCAGCTCGATGGCGCCGACCATCGTGCTGAACCGCGCCGGCCGGCCGGTGCTGGTGATCGGGTCGCCCGGCGGCGCCCGTATCATCCCCTATGTCGCCCAGGCTATCATCGGCGTGCTGGATTGGGGGCTGGACGTGCAGCAGGCGATTGATCTGGGCCATGTCGTCAATCTCAACGGCCGGACCGAGCTGGAGGCGGGAACGGCCGTCGAGGGGCTGCAGGACGCCCTGGCGGCGCGCGGTCACGATGTGGTGGTGATGGAGCAGCCCAGCGGGCTGCAGGGCATCCAGATCGGCCCGGACGGGTTGGTCGGCGGCTCCGATCCGCGGCGCGGGGGCGTCGCCATCGGCCGGTAGCCGGCTGTGGTGCGTGCGGCACTCACCCCCTGGCTCGGCCGCGCCGGCACCGCCCTGCTCGATGCCGTGCTGCCGCAGCGCTGCCTGTCCTGCGGCGCCGAGATCGTGGCGCCGGGGGCGCTGTGCGCCGCCTGTTGGGGGCAGCTCGCCTTCCTCGGCCCGCCGCAATGCCGGCGCTGCGGCCTGCCCTTCGACCATGGCGCGGCGGAAGGGGCCGGCGACGACCCGGTCTGCGCCAACTGCCTCGCCTTTCCGCCGCTGTGGGACCGGGCACGCGCCGCCTTCCTCTACGACGATCTCAGCCGCAAGCTTGTCCTGGCCTTCAAGCATGGCGACCAGACCCATGCGGCGCCCGCCTTCGGCCGCATGCTGCAGCGGGCGGCGGCGCCGTTCCTGGCCGAGGCCGACGTGATCGCGCCGGTGCCGCTGCACCGCTGGCGCCTGCTGCGCCGGCGCTACAACCAGGCGGCGCTGCTGGCGCTGGCGCTCGGCCGCGAAGCCGGCCGGCCGGTGACGACTGACCTGCTGGTACGGCGCCGGCCGACGCCCAGCCAGGGCGGTCAGGACCGCCGTGCGCGGCGGCGCAACGTCGCCGGCGCCTTCGCCGTGCGGCCGGGCCGTGAAGGGCTGGTCGAAGGAAGGCGCGTCCTGCTGGTCGACGACGTGCTGACCACCGGCGCCACCATCGACGAATGCGCCCGGGCGCTGCGGCGCAAGGGTGCCGCCGGCGTCGACGTCGTCACCCTGGCCCGGGTTCCGCCTCCGTGACGCTGAGGCGCGCTCAGGACATGGGCGCCATTCGTCGAACGCAGACCCCTGGCATCGTCAGGTGAATGACCTCATATTCGATGGACTCTTCGGAGGATCCGCATGCCGTCCGTCATCGTCTATTCCAGCCCGTTCTGCCCTTACTGCTATATGGCCAAGAAGCTGCTGACCCAGAAGGGCGTGAGCTTCGAGGAGATCGATGTGGTGGCCGAGCCGTCGCGGCGGGAGGAGATGCGGCAGCGCGCCAACGGCCGCAACACCGTGCCGCAGATCTTCATCGGCGCCACCCATGTCGGCGGCAATGACGACCTCCAGGCGCTGGAGCGTGCCGGCAGGCTCGACCCGCTGCTGGCCGAATCCGCGCCGGCCTGATCTCGCTTCGAGGCGAAGGATGACCCGCTTCACCGCCGCCTGCGTCCAGCTCAATGTCGGCACCGAGATCAAGCCGAATCTGCAGGATGCGGGGGCGCTGATCCGGCGGGCCCGCGACGCCGGGGCGACGCTGATCGCCACGCCCGAGAACACCGGCTTCATGGTCCAGGGCCGTGAGGCCGTGCTCGCGCGCGCCCTGCCGGAGGAGCGGCACCCCGGCCTGCCTTACTTCGCCGAGTTGGCGCGCGAGACCGAAACGACGCTGCTGATCGGGTCGCTCTCGATCGGCCTCCCGGACGGCAAGGCCGCCAACCGCTCCTACCTGTTCGCACCCTCAGGCGAGATCCTGGCGCGCTACGACAAGATCCACATGTTCGACGTCGACCTGGCCGGCGGCGAGCGCTACCGCGAGAGCGCCACCTTCGGGCCGGGCGATCAGGCCGTGCTGGCGCCGCTGCCCACCGGCGGCGTGCTCGGAATGACCGTCTGCTACGACCTGCGCTTCGCCTATCTGCACCGGGCCCTGGCCCAGGCTGGCGCCGACATCCTCAGTGTGCCAGCCGCCTTCACACGCAAGACCGGCCAGGCCCATTGGCACGTGCTGCTGCGCGCCCGGGCGATCGAGACCGGAAGCTTCGTCATCGCCCCGGCCCAGACCGGCACCCATGACAAGGGCCGCCAGACCTATGGCCACTCGCTGATCGTGGCGCCCTGGGGCGAGATCCTGGCCGATGCCGGCGAGGAGGTCGGCTTCGTGACCGCCGAGATCGACCTGGCGCGGGTGGTGGAGGCGCGCGACGCCGTGCCGGCGCTGCGCCACGATCGCCGCGTCGCCCCGCCCGGCCCGCCGCTGCGCGCGGCCGGGGAATAGCCCGGAAGCATGGCGCTCGAGCGCTATGTGGTGCTGAAGGGGCGCCCGACCGACCGCCGCCTCGCCGCCGAGCGGTCGACCCACTACCATATTCGCGTCGACGACGGCGGCCGCGACCACCGGGTGGCGGTCAACGTCCAGGGCTCGGCCTGGCCGTCGCTGGTGGAATACGTGCTCGACCCCGATTTCGACCATGCGGTGACCGCGCGGCTGGCGGCGCTGGCCCCGGGCCTGACCGCGATCCCCAAGGGGCAGGGGCTGGACTATGTCCGCGACGGGCTGTTCGACCGCTCCCACATGCGGCCGCTGCCGGCCACGCGGCCGGGACCGGACAACGACCTGAACGAGAAGATCGACCGCATCGTCGCCCGGGCGATCCATGAGCCGGACGCTATGCTCTATGCCTTCGGCGAGCCGTTCGGGCCGGACCCGGTGGCCGATCACGGCTTCGGCTTCGCCCCGTCGCGCGGCATGCACAACATCCACATGAACCAGGGCAGCCCGGAGGAGCGGTTCCGCGGCGACAACGGCGTCGGCCAGGATGGTGCCCTGCTGATCGCCTTCCCGCAGGGCCGCTGGGCGGCGCTGTTCCTGAAGTTCCAGTCCCAGTCCTGGCAGACCGACGACGCCACCGGCCACCCCCGCCAGCCGGCGCAGGCCCGGCGGCGGCGGATGCAGGCCTGACGCTCGGTGGCCCGCCGGGTTGCCTGACGGCCGCGGCTGCCGTATGGTGCGCCGCCGACCGGTCCAAGGAGAGCAAGATGACGACGTTCATGTCCCAGCAGAAAGGAGTTCCCGCCCCTCGCAAGGACATGATGCTTCATGTTGTCCCGAATTCGGAGGTCGCCGGCGCCTCGAGACGCCGCACCTAGCCGCCTCGCTCTCCCGCCGCGCAGCCCGGCTGCCGCGGTCGACGCTTCCAACTTCCAGCCTGCCTCTCCGCCGACCTCACGCGACGTGCCGCGCGCCGTGGCCTGGGCGCGGCTGCGCAAGTTCCTGTCCGCCTACCGGCCGCATCTCCCATTGCTGGCGGCCGACCTATTCTGCGCCGTCGTGGTCTCGGCCACGGCGCTGATACTGCCGCTCGGCGCCAACATCGTCACCAAGCGGCTCACCGGCCTGGACGACGTGCCCGGGGCGCTCGACGAGGTCTATACCCTGGGCGCGGCGATGCTCGCCGTGGTCCTGCTGCAGGCGCTCGGCAACCTGTTCGTCGACTACCAGGGCCATGTCATGGGCGCGAAGATGGAAAGCGCCCTGCGCCGCGAGCTGTTCGAGCATCTGCAGAAGCTGTCCTTCGGCTTCTACGACCGCCAGCGCACCGGCCAGTTGATGAGCCGGATCACCAACGACCTGTTCTCCCTCGGCGAACTCTACCATCACGGGCCGGAGGACCTGGCGATCGCGGTGTTGAAATTCGCCGGGGCGATCGCCATCCTGGCCTGGCTCGACCTGCCGCTGGCGCTGATGATCCTGGCGGTGCTGCCCTTCGCCGTCGCCTATGCGCTGCACTTCAACCGCCGCATGAACCGGGCGCTGCTGCTCAGCCGCGAGCGGATCGCCGCGGTCAATGAGCGGGTGGAGGATTCGCTCGCCGGCATCCGGGTGGTGCAGTCCTTCGCCAATGAGGCGGTGGAGACCCGCCGCTTCGAGGCGCAGAACGCCGCCTTCCTGGACAGCCGCCGCGCCGGCTATCGCAGCGAGGCCTTCTTCTCGATGGGGACGGAGACGTTTCCGCAGCTGATCACGGTGATCATCATCGTCGCCGGCGCGGTCCGGGTCGCCGAGGGGCAGCTCGCCGTCGCCGACATGCTGACCTTCCTGCTCTGCGTCGCGGCGCTGGTCGACCCGGTGAAGCGGCTGGCGAACTTCGCCCGGCTCTGGCAGGAGGGCTACACCGGCTTCAGCCGGATGATGGAGATCCTGGAGGTCGATCCCGACATCCGCGACCGGCCCGGCGCGGTCGAGCTTGCCCGGCCGCGCGGTGCGATCAGCTTCCGGGACGTCGGCTTCCGCTACGAGGATGACCGGCCGCTGGTGTTCCGCGACCTGTCGCTCGACATCCGGCCCGGCGAGTTCGTCGCCCTGGTCGGCGCCTCGGGCGGCGGTAAGAGCACGCTCTGCGCCCTGATCCCACGGTTCTACGAGGCGACGGAGGGCCGGATCCTGATCGACGGCACCGACATCCGCGACGTCACCCTGGCGTCGCTGCGGCGGGCCGTCGGCGTGGTGCAGCAGGACGTCTACCTGTTCGCCGGGACCGTCGCGGAGAACCTGCGCTACGGCCGGCCGGACGCGACCGAGGAAGAGATCGTCGCGGCGGCCCGGGCGGCCAATGCGCATGACTTCATCATGGCGCTGCCGGACGGCTACGACACCGATGTCGGCCAGCGCGGCGTCAAGCTGTCCGGCGGCCAGAAGCAGCGCCTGACCATCGCCCGGGCCTTCCTGAAGGACCCGGCGGTGCTGATCTTCGACGAGGCCACCAGCGCGCTCGACAATGAGAGCGAGCGGGCGGTGCAGGAAGCGCTGCTGGACCTGGCGCGGGACCGCACGACGCTGGTGATCGCCCACCGGCTGTCGACGGTGCGCCACGCCGACCGGATCCTGGTCCTGACCGACCAGGGCATCGCCGAGCAGGGCACGCATGAGCAGCTGCTGGCCGCCGGCGGCGCCTATGCCGGCCTCTACCGGGTGCAGGCCAGCTTCTAGAACGGCATCGGGGCGCGACGATGCCGTCGCGCCCCGATCCGCTGCAGATCGAGCCTGCCGCCGCGTTCAGTCGAACGGGCGGAAGCCCTGCCGGGCGAGGGAGAGATCGTGCTCGTCGACCACGCCGTCGCCGTCGACATCCAGATTGGTCGACTCCCAGCCCCCGGTCGGGCCGGTGCCGGGCTTCACCGCCGCGGTCCGCTCGGCCAACTCGGCCTCCAGGGCGTCGATGACGCGCGGATCGGTGGTCGGGTCGGCCTCGAGCGCCGCGATCCGATCCTCCAGGGCCCGGATGCCGGTTTCCTGCGGCGTGCCGAAATTGCCCTGCATGGCGCCGACACGCGCGCCGTAGCCCAGCTCCTTGGACAGTGCGACCGAGGTGGAAACGCGGGCGCCGTGATTCCGGAATGTTCCGTCATCGAGTTGCCGCGCTCGGCCCGGGCCGCTCACGGCGACATCGGTGTCGTCGTCGAGACTGGTGTCGGCCGGTGCACCCGATGCCCGGTCGACGGAGCCTCGGTCGGCGCTCTTGCCGCGGCTGTCGCCGGCATCGCTCTTTCCGCCACCATTGCCGCCGGCATTCCCGCCGTCGCTGTTCCCGCCCCCATTGCCGCCGCCGCCGCCGTTCCCCCCACCATTGCCGCCGCCGTGCCCGCCGCCATTCCCGTCCTTGACGGTGATCAGCATCGGGTTCGTGTCCGACGGGCCGGCCATGGTCCACGTCGCCGCCGTCGCACCGGACGCGTAGAGCAGACCGAGGGCCACGGCGAAGGGAAGCGTCGCGCGAGAGGAATAGCGCATGGAGATCTCCAGGATGATGGTGCGGATGGCCTGAACCACCCGTCTCACAACCCAGGACGATCGGGAGCCGAGGAAAATTCCCGATATCTGCAGAAGGACTCCTGCGGAGCCACCGGCTCAGCCCAGCCCGATCGCCGCGATCCGGCGCCGCAGCGCCTCCAGCCCGTGGTCGCGGATGCCCAGCGCCACCAGATGGTCGAGGGTCGAGCGGAAATACTCCTGGCAGCTGCCGAGCTGGCCGCAGGCCCGGGCCAGCACCTGCGCCGTCTCCTCCTCGCTCAGCCGGCCGGCATAGCGCGGCTGGGTGCGGTTGATGGTGAAGGCGATCGCCCGCACCGGGCCGTCCGGCGTCGCCGCCGTGACCCAGCGCGGGGTGTAGGACGCGGTCACCATCTCGCGGCGCCAGATCAGGTCAAGCTCCTCCTCCACCGCCGCGGCGGCGATGCGGAACACCACGCCGCGGCAGGTGCCGCCGCGGTCCAGGCCCAGCACCAGGCCCGGCCGGTCGGGCGTGCCGCGGCCGAGCTCCGTCCACAGGCAGAAGCGGCGGTGCCAGCCATGGATCAGCCCGGTGCGCCGCTCGACGAAGTGGAAGGCCGGGTTCCAGATCAGCGAGCCGTAGCCGAACACCCAGACGTCGCCGCCAGCGGCCGGCTCCGTCGCCAGGATCGCCCGGCGCGATTCGGCCAGCGCCTCGAAGGACAGGATCTCCGCCGCCGGGTCGGCGGCCGCGATCATGCGCTGCAGCACGCCGTCCTTCAGCGATTCGCGGGTGATGGCGGTCGGCTCGGCGACCGTCGGCACTTCGCTCACGGCGTCTCCCACCGGCCGGTGTGGGCGGAGCGGAAGACCGCGTCGATCACCAGCATGTTGGCCAGCGTGTTCTCCAGCGGCACCGGCTGCTCGCCGCCCTTCAGGATCGCCTCGGCGAAGGCCGCGGCGGCGACGCCGTACTGGTCGCAGGCCAGGACCTCGATCGGCTTGATGCCGTCGCCGAACAGGCTGGACCCGTCGTCCAGGAGGAGGCGGCAGGGCCGGTCGCTGGGGGCGTTGAACGGGATCTCCACCTCGATCCGTCCCTTGGTGCCCAGGAACTGCATGCGCTGGTAGCCGGGCAGCTGGGTCGAGTAGACGAAGCTGGCCTGGATCCCGTCAAAGTCCAGCAGGACGCTGCCCAGCCGGTCGACCTTGAACACCGGATCGCGGTCCAGCAGCGACACCACCCGCCGCGGCTCCCGCCCGGTGACGAAGCGCGAGGTGGTGATCGGATAGCAGCCGATGTCCAAGAGGCCGCCGCCGCCGATATCGGCCTTGTTGCGGATGTTGTTGGGGTCGATGTTGCGGTAGGTGAAGGCGCCGGTCACCGCCCGCAGCTCGCCGATCGCGCCCTCCTGCACCAGCTCCCGCACCTTCATCCATTGCGGATGGGTGCGCACCATGAAGGCTTCCTGGATGCGCCGGCCGGTCTTGTCGCGCGCCGTGATCAGCCGCCGCGCCTCCTCGGCGTTCAGCCCGATCGGCTTCTCGCACAGCACATGCTTGCCCGCCTCGGCGGCCTTGATGGTCCATTCGACATGCAGGTGGTTCGGCAGCGGGATGTAGACCGCGTCGATCTCCGGGTCGGCCAGCAGCGCCTCGTAGCTGTCATAGGCCACAGGCAGCCCGTATTTCGCCGCCGCAGCCGCGGATTTCTCCGCCGAGCGCGAGGCGATCGCCTTGACCCGGCAGTGCCGGGCCGTGGTCATCGGCGGGACGACCTTGTCGTTGATCTTGGCGGCGCCCAGCACGCCCCAGACGATCGTTCCTTCGGCCACGCCTGTCTCCTTCGACTGCAAATTCCGGCGATCGTAGCCGCTCCGCCAGATGATGAGGAGCGTTCAGGGCGCGGGCAGGGGATGCGGTTCGGGCGACCCGTCCAGCGCCGGCACCGGCGTCCGGTCGGCGACGGCGCAGAGCCGCTGCACCACCCCGGCGCGGGGAGAGGCGACCTCGCCATGCTCATAGGCCACCACCTGCAGCCGTCCGGCCACCGCCTCCAGCAGCTCTCCCGCCTTCAGTAGATAGGCGGGGGTGGACGGGCGGCCGAAGCGCTGGTTGCCCTGGGCGAAGGTCTCGTAGATCAGCACCCCGCCCGGGGCCAGCGCTTCGACGATCACCGGCAGCAGCGGCCGGTGCAGGTAGTTGGCGACGACGATGCCGGCGAAGCGGCGCCCGGCGAAAGGCCAGGGCCCGGCCTCGATGTCGGCCTGCACGATCTCGACCCCCTCCGTGCCGGCCAGATCCGCCACGCCCTGCAGCTCGATGTCGACACCGGCCACGGCATGGCCGCAGGCCCGGAAATGCCGCAGATGGCGGCCGCTGCCGCAGGCGAGGTCGAGCACCGGCGCGCTCTTCGGCACCAGCGGCGCGAAGCGCGCGACCCATGCGGACACAGGGGGGATATGCGGCATCGGTGGGATGTGTGGCGTCATTTTCTTTGCGGCCCGTGACGGACCATCGTATGACAAAAGCGGAGCATGGAATGCGATGATCCTGTACGAATTGCGATGTGAGGGCGGCCACGGCTTCGAGGCCTGGTTCCGCAACAGCGACACCTATGACACGCAGGTCGCTGCGGGCGAGGTCAATTGCCCGATCTGCGGCAGCGGCTCGGTCGAGAAGGCATTGATGGCGCCGGCGATCGCCAAGCGGTCGGCGGCCAAGCGCTCGCCGGAAGACGGGAATCGGACCCACACCACCATGGCCGAGGCCCGCCGCGAGCTGGAGGGCCTGCGCCGCCGGATCGAGGAAAACTGCGAGTATGTCGGCGACCGTTTCGCCGAGGAAGCGCGCAAGATCCACCATGAAGAAACCGGGCACCGCGACATTTACGGCGAGGCGACCGAGGCCGAGGCGCGCGAGCTCGAGGAAGAAGGCATCGGCGTCGCCCGTATTCCCTGGGTGTCGCGCACCGATTCCTGATCGGCGCCGGACGGGCAGCCCCGCCATCACCATCATTTGACCGGAACGGCGATTTCTTCTCGCGTTCCGTGCGTCGCGCTTGTCACCACCTCTCCTTACGGGTTAGTGGGATGTATGCTGGGAGCCGTCGGTTCACGCCGTCGCGTCTCCACGGCGTGCCCCTGATTCTATGGCGCGGGCTAATGAATATATGTCTTTTGTCCAACAATTACCGGACGATGTTCTTCGAAAGGATCGGGCGCGGCCTCGAGCGGAACGGGGTCGGGGTCTTCTGGATCGCGGCCAGCCGGCGGTGGGCGGACGCGCTGATTCAGAAAGGCTGGCGCCGCGATCGGATCCTCTGCCTCGCCGATTTCAAGGATGAATGGCGCGCGGCGCCGCCGCCGGACCCGGACGATCCCGGGCTGACCGAGCTCGAGACCGGCGGTCTGGCCGCCAACGAAGTCGTGCTGATGGACCGGGAGCTGTGCAAGCGGCCCTATGGCAAGGCCTATCTGGCCGTGGCCGCCCGGGAAATTTCGCGCTTCCTGCAGGCCCATGACATCCGGGCCGCGTTCGGCGAGCAGACCTGGGCCTTCGAGCTGGCCACGAGACTGCTGTGCAAGGCTCAGGGACGGGGCTATTTCGTCCCGGCCACGGTGCGGGTGCCGTCCGACCGCTTCGGCTTCTTCACCGACCACAGCCAGACCGGGATCTATGAGGTCCGCAAGCCCGACCGGTCGGACCGCGAGGCCGCCGACGCCATCCTCGAGGCGCTGCGCGGCCGCACCTACCGGCCCTATTATTTTCACATCAACAACAAGATCCGGTTCTTCCGCAGCCACTGGCTCGGCGAATCCGTGGTGCAGACCTTCTCCAAGGCGACGGACGGCGACGAGACCCTGCCGACCCTGGCGCACCGCTCGCGCTGGCGCTTCAGCCGGATCGTCAACACCTACCGGGTCCGCTGGCAGAAGCCGTTCGAGCGCGACGGCATCCCGGGCACGCGTCCCTTCGTTCTGGTGACAATGCATATGCAGCCGGAGGCGTCGATCGACGTCGTCGTCCACCGCAAGGCGAACCAGATCGAGAATGTCCGGGCCCTGTCGCGGGTGATCCCGCATGGCTGGGAGATCTACGTCAAGGAGCACTCGAACGCGCTCGGCTTCCGCCCGCCGCGCTACTATGACGAGCTGCGGCGGATTCCGGGCGTCCGCCTGGCCGATCCCCATGCCGACACCTTCCGGCTGATGGAGGCGGCGAAGCTGGTGCTGTCGCCCTCCGGCACGGTCTGCCTCGAGGCCGGCCTGCTCGGCCTCAAGGCCGGGACCTTCGCGCCGATGTACTTCGCCCCGGTGATGTCGCCCGGCACGATCGACCTGTCGGCGCTGACCCGCGCCGGCTTCGAGCGGCTGCTGCAGCGCGACGCCCACGACGGCCGGGCCGAGCCGGCCGCCTTCCTGAGCTGGCTCTACGCCCAGTCCTTCCCCGGCCGGGTCGGGGATCCGATCCACGATCCCGGCAGCATGACCGAGGAGAATGTCGCGATCGTGATCGATGGATTCATGACGTTGCTCCGGACCGTCGAGGCACGTCGGCAACTGGATGCGAGCGCGGCATGACCCTCGCCACCGAGCATCATCGCCTCAGCCCCGTGCCCAGCACCGCCGACATCGCGCCCGACCGCCAGCGCCCGACCGAAACCATCGCCCAGGAGCTGATCGGTTCGGCCTGGCGTCATAAATGGTTGGTCGCTTTTATCACCGTGGTGACGATCGGCCTCGGCGTGGCCTGGGTCGTGATGGCGCCGAAGCGCTACACCTCGCGGCTCGTCATCATGCCGACCGAGGCGTCGCAGCAGCTGTCCGATCTGCTGCGCAATGCCGGCTCCTCGGTGATCGCCAATTCCCTCACCAGCCTGACCGGCAACGAGCAGATCACCTATTTCGACCGCTTCTCCAAGCAGCTCACCTCGGTGAATACGGCGACGGCGCTGAAGGAGCATGCCGGGCTGATCGAAAGCCTGATGAGCCTGCGCTGGAACGACCAGAAGAAGTTCTGGGAGCCGGATTCGTTCCTGACTCCGGTCAAGGCCTATGTCGGCCTCGACACCGATGTCGACACCAGCGCCCAGGCGGTCGCCGAGTTCCTGCGCAAGAACCTCACCCAGGAGCAGGACCGGGATTCGCCGATCACCACCCTGTCGCTCGACGCCACCGACGCCGAGGTGGCGCGCCGGACCCTGGGCTATCTGCACCAGTACAGCGACGATCGGATCAAGCAGGCGATCTATCAGCAGACCCAGAGCAAGCTCGAATACCTGCAGCGGCGGCTGCAGAACGTCACCGTCAACGACTATCGGCAGACCCTGATCGGTCTGATCCTGGACCAGGAGAAGATCCTGATGCTGATCCAGCCGAACCTGCCCTTCGCCGCCGAGGCGCTGGAGCCGCCGGAAATCCTGTCGGAGCCGACCTCACCGAAGAAGGCCCGCATCCTAGCCGTGGCCGGGCTGCTCGGCCTCGCGCTCGGCACCTTCTTCGCCTATCGCGTCGACCGCAGGCGCCGGGTCTGAGGCTGGCACCGGACCGTCGCGACTAAGCGATCTGACTGACGGGGAGGGGCTCGGTTCCGAGGGTCTGCTGCACCAGGTCGCGCAGCCCGTCCTCGAGCGACCATTTCGGGGTCCAGCCCAGCGCCGAGCGGATCTTGCCGGTGTCGGCGGACAGCGACGGGCGGTCGAACTTGCGGAACTGCTTCTTGTCCTCGACCACCGGCCGGGGGTCGCCGACCAGGCGCCGGATGATCTCGACCACGTCGCGCACCGGCGTCGGCACCGACGAGGCGACGTTGAACACCTCGAATCGGCCGGTGTCCTGGAACAGCGCGGCGATGGCGGCGTCGGCGATGTCGGCGATGTGGATGAAGTCGCGGGTGGCGCCGAGATAGCCCATGCGGATCTCCGGCTCCGACCGGTCGCGCATGCGTGCCAGGGCGTCGGGGATCAGATGCGGGTTGGTCTCGCCCGGGCCGAAGGCATTGGCGAAGCGCAGGGCCACGCCGGACAGCCGGTCGTTGGTGCGGGTGGCATAGGCCAGCAGGTGCTCGCCCAGCAGCTTCGACAGGCCGTATGCGTTGACCGGGGCGGGCTGGTCGGTCTCGCGATGGACCCGGTCGACCGCGGCGTAGACGTCCATGGTCGAGGCGAAGACGATCTTGCGCGCCGGGGTGCGCTCGAGCGCGCGCAGCACCAGCTCGGTGCCCCGGACATTGGTGGCGAAGGTCTCGTCCGGGTGGCTCATGCAATACGGGATGAAATGGATCGCGGCGAAATGGATGGCGCCGTCCGGTTGGAATTCCTCGGCCACCTCCATGAGCTCGGCGCTGCTGCAGGTGCCGAGGTTGAGGCGCTTGAGCACCGCCTCCTCGGGCAACGAGCTCTCGCGGCCGAAGGACAGGTTGTCGACCGCCAGGATCTCGTGACCGTCGCGCGCCAGGCGCCGGGTGATCTGACTGCCGATGAACCCGGCCGCGCCCGTGATCAGAATGCGCATGAACCCTGAACCTTAACCTTTGAAATTCCGGCCACGGTCCGGGCCTCGATCTCTTCCGCGAGCACCTGCCAATCCAGCTCGTCGGCGCGATCAAGTCCGTGCCGGGACAGTTCCTCCCATCGGTCGGCGGCGCTGATCAGCCCGCCGGCGAAAGCCTCGATCTCCGGCTCGGTGACGACGCCGCAGCCGTAATGGTCGACGACGTCACTGGTGCCGTTCTCCGGGAAGCGCGCGGTCACTGTCGGCAGGCCGCTGGCCATGGCCTCGGCGACAACGCGGGGAAAGCCCTCGCGCCGGCTCGGGATCGCCAGCAGCCTGGCCCCGCCCAGCAGGTCGATCTTCTGCTGCTCGCTGACCGGGCCCAGGATCCGGATCTGCCCCGCGGCCGGCGAGGCCGCCGCATGGGCGCGCAGCGCCGGCATGTCGGGGCCATCCCCGGCGATCACCAGCGCGTCGCCGCCCAGCGCCCCGGCTTGGTTGTGACCGGCCGTCTTCAGCCGGGCGAAGGCGTCGATCAGGAAGGCCAGGTTCTTATGCGCGGTGATGCGGCCCAGATACAGGATGTCGCGGCGCTCCGCGGCCGGCAGGCTGCGATAGGCGGACCGGCGGATGCCGCTTGGCAGGTAGAACACCGGCCGGCCGGAGAGGGCGCCGATGTGGTCGCACACGGCCAAGCCTACGCCCATGTTCTGCCCGCTCAGGCGCGGCAGCATCCACTGCATGAAATGATAGAAACGGGCGTCGCGCACCTCGCACCAGTCGACGATGGCGCGCTTTCGGGCGCTGCGCGGCGCGAAGGCGATGTGGGCCAATGGCCATTGGTTGAACAGGCTGAGGTCGAAGCTGCGCGTCTTGAGAACGCTTCGCACCCAGGTTGCATATTTTAGTATGGTGATCGGATTTCGAGGCAATACACGGGATAGCGGCCGTTGATAGTGCTCGTCCACCGGAAAGCGATGGACTTCAATGCCGCCCAGAGTTTCCCGTTCCAGCAGATCTCGCCGATGCGCGATACAATATACCGAGACATTGTGGCCGCGCTCCCGAAAGACTTGCGCAAGTTCGGCAAAGCGAATTTCCTGCCCGCCAATGCTCGGAGGATACAATTCGGTAAAAATCCCGATATTCATCCCTGCTCACCAGCGAAGGCGCACAATATAGCATGTGCTAAATTTTTGAACTCATGAACAAGAATTAGATAGCACAGGGCGGACTGGCGGCAACAACAAATTCCACGGCAGAGGCGCCGTCAGCCTCCTTTCGGCTCGGCTTCGGATCGGCGCGGCCAAGCATCGAGCCACAGCTGCTCAGCCAGGGCCTCGCGGAAATTATGCTGCGGGGCATAGCCGATCGTCCGTCGTGCCGCGTCGATTGCGTAGACCCGGTCGATCGCGGCCGGCAGCCGCCAGCCGAGCTGCCGGTAGGCCCCTTCGACGAAGGGGTGGTGCCGGCGCAGCGCCAGCAACGGGTCCCGGCGCAGCTGTCCGCAATCCTCCGGCGTGAATGGGCTGGCGGCAGCGATGTTCAGCACGGCGGTGTCGCCGCCAGGCCGTTCCGCCGCCAGGATGTGCGCCGCCGCGACGTCGCGCAGGTCGACGCCGCGATACAGCCGGTCGTTCACCGTCGCGTTCGCCGGCGCCGGGAAGAACCGGCCGCAGCGCAGGATCAGGCAGCCGTCCGGGAAGGATTCAGCAACCGCCAGAACCAGGGCTTCGGCGTCGCGCTTGCTCTCCTCATAGGGCGTCTCCGGTGCCGCCGGCAGCGCCTCGGTCACCCAGGTCGCGGCGTCCGCGGACCGAATCGCGCCGCCATACAACGCGGTGGTGCTGGTCAGCACCAGCCGCCGCACCCCGGCGTCGCGCGCTGCGGCGATCACCGCCTCGGTGCCGCCGACATTGATCCGCCGGATCTCTCCAGCCACGGTGGGCGCCGCCGGCCCGCCGTTCAGCCCGGCCGTGTGGATCACGGCGCGGGCGCCGCGAAAGGCCCGGCGCAGGGTCACCCCGTCCAGGATGTCGGCGCGATGCGTCACGGTCGGCGCCTCGGCCCGGTCGATTCCCGCCACCGGCCCGGTCCCTGCAATGGAACCGCAGAGCAGCGAGGTGACGATGCGGGAGCCGAGATAGCCGGCGCTACCCGTGACGACGATCATCCCGGCCTGGCCGCGGTCAGGATGTAGTTCACCGCCAGATGGTGCGGCGCCAGCCGCCAGCCGCCGCCGCGCGGGTCCGGTACCATGCCGGCGATGTCGCTGACCTCCAGCCCGGCCCGGCGCAGCGCCGCCGCCAGCTCGTGCGGCTTCAGGAACTTGCGCCACTCATGGGTGCCGCGCGGGATGACCCGCAGCAGGTGCTCGGCCCCCAGGATGGCGACGGCCCAGCTGCGGCGGGTGCGGTTCAGGGTCGACATCACCAGCGTGCCGCCCGGCCGCAGCAGCGTCGCCAGGGCCTGGCAGAAGGCATCGACATCGGCGACATGCTCGACGATCTCCAGCGCCAGCACCGCGTCGAAACGGACGCCGGACGCCGCGAGATCCTCGGCGCTGCTGCAGCGGTAGTCGATGGCGAGGCCGGATTCGGCGGCATGGGTGCGGGCGACGCCGATCGCCTCGGCCCCGGCATCGACTGCGGTGACCGTGGCGCCCAGCCGGGCCATCGGTTCGGACAGCAGGCCGCCGCCGCAGCCGATGTCCAGGATCCTGAGGCCGGACAGTGGCTTCGGCGCCAGCGGGTCGCGGCCCAGCCGGGCGCAGATCCGGTCGCGGATATAGCCGATGCGCAGCGGGTTCATCCGGTGCAGCGGGCGGAACTTGCCGTCCGGGTCCCACCAGTCCGCCGCCATCGACTCGAAGCGGGCGATCTCGGCGGAATCGATCGTCGCCGCCGGGCTTTGCGCCATGAAGAAGGGTCCTCGTCTCTAAACCTTGCATCGCCGACAGCGCCGCCGCACGGGGGACGTTGCGTCGGTCTCGGCGACGCAGTATGGGTAGCGGGCCTCGCGGCCGCAATGCCGGCATTCCGGCCCGCGGCGCCCCTGTCACTTCAAACCCGCGGCGGCCGATGGCGCGCATTGTTCAGAAGTTTGGCGGCACGTCGGTCGCCGATGTCGAGCGGATCAAGAACGTCGCCCGTCGGGTGCAGGCGGAGGTCGCGCGCGGCAACCAGGTCTCGGTCGTGGTGTCGGCGATGTCCGGCGTCACCAACCAGCTGGTGAAGCACTGCAACGACATCTCGCCCTTGCATGATCCGCGCGAATACGATGCGGTCGTGGCCTCGGGCGAGCAGGTCACCTCAGGCCTCCTGGCGCTGGCGCTGCAGGAGATCGGCCTGCCGGCGCGGTCGTTCCAGGGCTGGCAGGTGGCGGTGCACACCGACGGCTCGCACGCCAAGGCCCGCATCCTCGACATCGACGCCCGGCTGCTCGAAGAGTCGCTGGCGCGCGGCGAGGTGCCGGTGATCGCCGGCTTCCAGGGCGTCTCCGATGCCGGCCGCATCACCACGCTGGGCCGCGGCGGGTCCGACACCTCGGCGGTGGCGCTGGCCGCCGCGCTGAAGGCGGACCGCTGCGACATCTACACCGACGTCGACGGCGTCTACACCTGCGATCCGCGGATCGTGCGCAAGGCGCGCAAGCTCGATAAGATCACGTATGAAGAGATGCTGGAGATGGCATCGCTCGGCGCCAAGGTGCTGCAGACCCGCTCGGTCGAGATGGCGATGAACCATCGGGTCCGGGTGCAGGTGCTGTCCAGCTTCGAAGATGTGCCGGGAACCCTGGTGGTGGACGAGGACGAGATCGTGGAGAAAGAGGTCGTCAGCGGGATCGCGTACAGCCGGGACGAGGCGAAGATCACCGTGGTCCGCGTGCCGGACCGGCCCGGCGTGGCGGCGGCGATCTTTGGGCCGCTGACCGATGCCAACATCAATGTCGACATGATCGTCCAGAACATCTCCGAGGACGGCCAGGCGACGGACCTGACCTTCACCGTCGGCAAGGCGGATCTGGAGCGCGCGGTCAAGGTGCTGTCGCAGCACAAGGACACGCTGGGCTACAGCCACCTGATCCCGGACGAGAACGTGGTCAAGATCTCGGTGATCGGCGTCGGCATGCGCAGCCATGCCGGCGTCGCCCAGCGCATGTTCAAGGCGCTGGCCGAGAACGGCATCAACATCCAGGTGATCTCGACCTCGGAGATCAAGATCAGCGTGCTGGTGGCCGAGCAGTACACCGAGCTGGCGGTTCGCGCCCTGCACACCGCCTACGGCCTGGACAAGGCCTGATGGAGCGGGCCTGATGACCCGGCCGGCGGGCGGGCCCGCCCCGGGCATCGGGCCGTCGCGCCGCCTCCTCGCCCGCCTGCGCGACGTCATGGCGGGGTCCGGGACCGCGCAGTCGCGACTCGACAAGATCGTCAAGCTGATCGCCGCCGAGGTGGTGGCCGAGGTCTGCTCCTGCTACGTCTCCCGCCCAGGCGACGTGCTGGAGCTGTTCGCCACCATCGGCCTCAACCCCGACGCGGTGCACCGCACCCGCCTTCGGGTCGGCGAAGGCCTGGTCGGCGAGATCGCGGCGACGGCGCGGCCGCTGGCCATCGCCAATGCGCCGACCCATCCGAAATTCGCCTATCGCCCGGAGACTGGCGAAGACCCCTACGAATCGCTGATGGGCGTGCCGATCCTGCGCGGCGGCAAGGTGCGCGGCGTGCTGGTCATCCAGAACCAGATGAAGCGCAACTACTCCGAGGACGAGGTCGAGACGCTCGAGACCATCGCCATGGTGGTGGCCGAGCTGATCGTCGGCGGCGAGATCGCACGGCCGGGCGAGGTGGCCAGCCCGACCGCGGTGTCGCTGCCGGCCCGGCTGCACGGCGTCGCCCTCAGCGGCGGGCTGGCCCAGGGCCTGGCCGTGCTGCACCGGACCCAGATCACCGTGCGCCAGATGGTCGCCGACGACCCGGTGGTGGAGCTCGAGCGCTTCCGCCAGGCGGTCGAGCACATGCACCGCTCGATCGACGACCTGGTGGCCGACCACCGCGCCGTCGGCATCGGCGAGGGCGGCGAGATCCTCGAGACCTACCGCATGTTCGCCGAGGATCGCGGCTGGCTCAGCCGGATCCACGAAGCGATCGACACCGGCCTGTCGGCCGAGGCGGCGGTGCAGCGCGTGCAGAACGACATGGCGGCGCGCATGGCCCGGGTCACCGACCCCTATCTGCGCGAGCGCCTGGTCGATTTCGACGACCTCGCCAACCGCCTGCTGCTGCATCTGGCCGGCCACAGCTCGGCCGCGGCGCTCGGCACCCTGCCGGACGACATGGTGCTGATCGCCCGCGCCATCGGCCCGGCCGAACTGCTCGACTACGACCGGCGCAAGCTGCGCGGACTGGTGCTGGAGGAGGGGTCGGCCACCAGCCATGTCGCGATCATCGCCCGCGCCCTCGACATCCCGGTGGTCGGCCGCTGCGTCGAGGCGATGCGGCTGATCGAGCCGCTCGACCCGATCGTGGTCGACGGCGACCACGGCAACGTCTTCGTCCGCCCGTCCGAGGACGTGATCGAGACCATCACCAAGGCGATCCAGGTCCAGGCCGGGCAGCGCAAGGTCTACGCCGAGGAGGCGCGGCTGCCGGCGGTGACGCGCGACGGCACCGCCGTGTCGCTGATGCTGAACGCGGGCCTGCTGTCCGACATGCCGCATCTCGACGCGGTCGGCGCCGACGGCATCGGCCTGTACCGCACCGAGATCCCGTTCATGGTGCGGTCGGAATACCCCAGCGTGGCCACCCAGACCGACCTCTACGCCCGGGTGATCGACCTGGCCGAGGGCCGGCCGGTGGTGTTCCGCACCCTCGATGTCGGCGGCGACAAGCGGCTGCCCTATTTCGCCGAGATCGACGAGGACAATCCGGCGCTGGGCTGGCGCGCCATCCGCATCGGCCTCGACCGGCCGGCGATGCTGCGCCAGCAGCTCCGCGCCCTGATCCAGGGCGCGGCCGGGCGTCCCTTCGGGGTGATGTTCCCGATGGTGTCCGAGGTCACCGAGCTGGACGCCGCCCGGGCGCTGTTCGACCGCGAGGTGGCACGCGCCACGGCGCAGGGCACGCCGGTGTCGGACGAGATCACCGTCGGGGTGATGCTCGAGGTGCCGTCGCTGCTGTGGCAGCTCGACCAGGTGCTGCGCGCGGCCGATTTCGTCTCCGTCGGCTCGAACGACCTGATGCAGTACCTCTACGCCGCCGACCGCACCAACACCCGGGTGGCACAGCGCTTCGACACGCTGTCGCCGGGGCTAATCGCCGCCCTGGCCGAGGCGGCGGCACGCTGCAACGCCGCCGGGCGGCGGATCAGCCTGTGCGGCGAGATGGCGTCGCGGCCGATCGAGGCGATGACGCTGCTCGGCCTGGGATTCCGCACCCTGTCGATGCCGGCGACCTCGATCGGCGCAGTCAGGACTATGGTCCGCAGCCTGGATCTCGGCGACTTCTCGCGCTGGTTGTCCCAGGTCCGCGCCAATGCTCGCGGTTCGCTGCGCCCCGCCATTCGCGCCTACGCCCTAGACCATGGCGTCGCAATATAGTGCGGCGAGTCTCGGATTCGTTTTGCTGTGCCGCCGGAATCGTCTTAATAAAGATTGTCGCCTCGGTCGTGGGGGAGTGGGCCTCGACATCATGACAGGGCGACGTACTTTCATTTGTAACAATTCGCTCAGCACAAAGCGGCTCGAACAAGATGGCCCAGAGCAATCGGAAACATCTCGCCGTGGTGCATGAGGCCGCGGACTCCCCAGACAACCCTGTCGCTGCCGGGGCGGTGGATCACGTGATCGACATGAACGCACCGGTCGGCCAGATCCTCGCCCAGGCGCGCGAGATCGCCGGCTACAGCCTGTACGACGTGGCCGCGGCGCTGCGCATCCGGCACGGGCTGCTGCAGGCGATCGAGGACGGCCGGCACCAGGACCTGCCCGGTCCGGTCTATGCCATCGGCTTCGTCCGCACCTATGCCGAGTTCCTCGGCTTCGACGGCGACCAGGTGGTGGCCCGTTTCAAGCGCGAATCCACCACGGTCGAGAAGAAGCCCGACCTGGTGTTCCCGGCGCCGGTGCCGGAAGGCAGCCGCATCCCCGGCGGCGCGATCCTGATGATCGCGGTGCTGATCGGTGGCCTTGCCTATGCCGGCTGGTACTACCTGTCCTCAGCCAACCGCGACGTGGCGGCCGAGATCGCGGCCTTGCCGTCGCGCTTCGCGGCGCTGCTCGACGGCGGCACCACCACCGAGCCGAATCCCGGCCCGGTGGTGCAGCCGGCCGCCCCGAACAGCGGTCCCAGCCTGCAGGCGGCAGCCCCCGCGGCCGAACCCGGCCCCGGCGAGCGCATGACCGCCGGCCCGATCGTGCCCGGCCCGACCGCGCCGGCCGGCACCCCGGCCCTGCCGCTGCCGCCGGCCGCGCCGGTCCAGACCGCGGCGGTGCCGCCCGCCACTGCAGTTACGGCCGCGCCCCAGATCGCGCAGCAGCCCAGCCAGCCTGTGCCGGCGACCCAGCTGCCGGCCACCATGGCCCTGGCCGACCGGCCGCTCGGCGCTGCCTTGGCGAATGAGCCGCCGGCGCCGCAGATCCCCGGCCCCGGCGACAGCCGCATCATGCTGCGCGCCAGCGCCGACAGCTGGGTCCAGATCCGCGACCGCCAGGGTGGGCTGGTGATGACCCGGGTGATGGCGGCGGGCGAGACCTATGCCGTGCCGCCGCAGGACGGCCAGCGCCTGACCACCGGCAATGCCGGCGGGCTGCAGGTCGAGGTCGACGGCACGCCGGTGGCGTCGCTCGGCGGCCCCGGTCAGGTCGTGCGCAACATTGCACTCGACCCGCAGAAGCTGCGGGGCGCGCCGGCCGCAGCCAATTGAGCGGGGCCGGCTGCACATGGTCGCATTGCCGCCTGCCGGATTGCGGGATCGGCGTGAAAGGGCCATGTTGTCGCGCAACGAACGCCGCATCACCTAAGGTCACGTCATGAGCGCCGTCCGCGCCTATCGCCAGATTCAACGCCGGAAGTCCCGCCTGATCCATGTCGGCAAGGTCCCGGTCGGCGGCGATTCGCCGATCACCGTCCAGTCGATGACCAACACCCGGACCACGGACATCCAGGGCACGATCGACCAGATCCGGGCGCTCGAGATCGCCGGTGCCGACATCGTCCGCGTCTCCTGCCCGGACGAGGAATCGAGCGCGGCGCTGAAATACATCGTGCCGGAAGTGACCGTGCCGATCGTCGCGGACATCCATTTCCACTACAAGCGCGGCATCGAGGCGGCCCAGAACGGCGCCGCCTGCCTGCGCATCAACCCCGGCAACATCGGCTCGAAGGAGCGGGTGGCCGAGGTGGTGCGGGCGGCCAAGGACCATGGCTGCTCGATGCGGATCGGCGTCAATGCCGGCTCGCTGGAGCGTGAGCTCTTGGAGAAGTACGGCGAGCCCTGCCCCGAGGCGATGGTCGAGTCGGCGCTCAACCACATCCGCATCCTCGAGGACCACGACTTCTTCAACTTCAAGATCTCGTGCAAGGCGTCGGACGTATTCCTCGCCGTCGCCGCCTACCAGGCGCTGGCCGAGGCTTGCGACTACCCGCTGCACATCGGCGTCACCGAGGCCGGCGGCCTGCGCAGCGGCACGGTGAAGTCGTCGGTGGGCCTGGGCATGCTGCTGTGGTCCGGCATCGGCGACACGGTCCGCGTCTCGCTCTCCGCCGATCCGGTGGAGGAGGTCAAGGTCGGTTTCGACCTCCTGAAGTCGCTCGGCCTGCGCCACCGCGGCGTCAACATCATCTCCTGCCCGTCCTGCGCCCGGCAGCAATTCGACGTGATCAAGACCGTCGAGGTGCTGGAGCAGCGGCTGGCCCACATCACCACGCCGATGACCGTCTCGGTGATCGGCTGCGTGGTCAACGGCCCGGGCGAGGCGACGATGACCGATATCGGCTTCACCGGCGGCGGCAAGGGCACGCATCAGGTCTACATCAACGGCCTGCCGAACCACCGGCTGAAGGACGAAGGCATCGTCGACCACCTGGTGTCGCTGGTCGAGGACAAGGCCAAGCAGATCGAGGCCGAGCGCGCCGCCGCCGAGGCGGCCTCGGCCCAGGCGGCGGAATGATCCTGCGTCTGCGAGAGCGCTAGCGGGCCTGTCGTCCGACTGATCGACCGGCCCGTTCCCTTGATTTGAGCCTTCCGTGCATCTCGACGAAAACCTGAACCGCGTCCTGTCCCGCGTGGCCGAGCTGCGCGACGGCATGGGCACCGGCAAGCTGACGCCGGAGCAGTTCACCGCCTATTCTAAGGAATATTCCGAGCTCGAGCCGCTCGCCGAGGAGATCGCGGCGCTGCATCGCGGCCGGGCCGAGCTGGCCGAGCTCGAGGCCATGGCCGCGGCCGAGACCGATCCGGAGATGAAGGCGCTGGCGCAGGAGGAGCTGTTCGCCCTGCGCGACAGCCTGCCGGCGCTGGAGCGGCGGGTGCAGGTGCAGCTGCTGCCGAAGGACGAGGCCGACGACCGCAACGCCATCCTCGAGGTCCGCGCCGGCACCGGCGGCGACGAGGCGGCGCTGTTCGCCGCCGACCTGTTCCGGATGTACCAGCGCTATGCCGCGATCCGCGGCTGGCGCTTCGAGGTGCTCGACATCGCCGAGACGCCGCTGGGCGGCTACAAGGAGGCGTCGGCCGAAATCAACGGCCGCAGCGTCTTCGCCCGGCTGAAGTTCGAGAGCGGCGCCCACCGCGTTCAGCGCGTGCCGGAGACCGAGACCCAGGGCCGCATCCACACCTCCGCCGCCACCGTGGCGGTGCTGCCGGAGGCGGAGGAGGTCGACATTCAGATCGACGACAAGGACCTGCGGGTCGACGTGTTCCGGGCCCAGGGTGCCGGCGGCCAGCACGTCAACAAGACAGAGAGCGCGGTCCGCATCACCCATCTCGCCACCGGCATCGTGGTGGTGATGCAGGACGAGAAATCGCAGCACAAGAACCGCGCCAAGGCGATGAAGATCCTGCGCGCCCGCCTGTACGAGACCGAGCGCGCGGCCAAGGACGCGGTGCGCGCCGCCGACCGCAAGAGCCAGGTCGGCTCCGGCGACCGGTCGGAACGGATCCGCACCTACAACTTCCCGCAGGGTCGGGTCACCGACCACCGTATCAACCTGACGCTGTACAAGATCGAGAAGGTGCTGGCGGGCGAGGCGCTGGACGAGCTGGTCGAGGCGCTGATCGCCGAGGACGAGGCCGCCCGCCTCGCCGCCCTTGCCGACCGGCCGTGAGCTCTCGCGCCCCGAAGATCGCCGAGGCGCTGCGCGACGGCACCGCCCGGCTGGCCGCCGCCGGCATCGACAGCGCCATGTCCGACGCCCGCCTCCTGCTGATGCACGCCCTCGGCATCGACCGCACCGGCCTGCTGTTGCGTGCCGCCGAGCCGCTGCCGCCGGCGTCGGCCGCGCACTATGCCGGATACCTGGCCCGCCGGGCCGCGCGCGAGCCGGTGTCGCGCATCCTTGGGCATCGCGAGTTCTGGAGCCTCGATTTCGTGCTCGGCCCGGCGACGCTGGACCCACGGCCGGACAGCGAGACCCTGGTCGAGGCGGCGCTGGCAGCCGTGCCGGACCGGCCCCCCTCCAATCGACCGCTGCGCGTGCTCGATCTCGGCACCGGCACCGGCTGCCTGCTCCTGGCCGTGCTGCACGACCGCGCCGCCGCCTTCGGCATCGGCGTCGACCGCAGCGAGGCCGCGGCGCGGGTGGCGCGGGACAATGCGCGCGCCCTGGGCCTGGCGGACCGCGCCGGCTTTCTGGTCGGCGACTGGGCGACGGCCCTGGCCGGCCGCTTCGACCTCGTCCTGTCCAATCCGCCCTATATCCCGGATTCCGACATCGCGGCGCTGGAGCCCGAGGTGCGCGAGCACGACCCGCGCCTGGCCCTGTCCGGCGGGGCCGACGGGCTCGACGCCTACCGCTCCCTGGCGGCGGCGCTGCCGGATCTGCTGGCGCCCGGCGGCACGGCGGTGATCGAGCTGGGCATCGGCCAGGCGGCCGAGGTGGCGGCGCTGTTCCGCGGCGCGGGGCTTGACATCGCCGGTACGCCGCACGATCTCGCAGGCATACCGCGTTGCTTGGTTGCAACGTTGGGGACGAAAAAAGCATTTGGCCCGACGCCGGATTGCCGTTAGGGTCCCTTATTCCGTCATTTCCGGGCTTGACCGCTTGAGGCGGCCGCCATTCCGGCGCCGGAAGCGACGATGACGCTGGGCCCGGCCGCATCAGGCGGCGGCGAGGGACGGCAGCGCGGCAAACAGCGATCTGCAGAAGCAAGGCTGATGAGACCAGGACCGAATTCGCGGCGTGCGCGCGGCAGGAACGGCGGCGGTGGTGGCGGCGGGGGCAGCAGCGGTGGTGGCGGTGGCCAGCAGCGCCGGCCGAACGCACTGCCCAACCGCAACCAGACCATCGACAGCAATGGACCGGACATCCGCATCCGCGGCAATGTCTTCCAGGTCTATGACAAGTACATGGGGCTGGCGCGCGACGCCCAGGCATCGGGCGACCGCGTCATGGCGGAGAACTACCAGCAGCATGCGGAGCACTATGTCCGCATCATCAACGCCATGAACGAAGCCTACGGCGCGCCGCAACATCAGCCGAGCCAGGACAACGGCCGCGACCAGCCGGGCGTCGATTCCGACTACGATCCGCTGACCAGCCCGCCGCCGCAGCAGCAGCCGCAGCGCCGCGAGTTCGAGGCGCGCAACGACGGCGGCGACCGGCAACAGCGGCGGGACTACGAGCCGCGCAACGAGGGCGGCGACCGTCAGCAGGGCCGTGACTTCGAGCCGCGCGGCGAGGGCGACCGGCCGCAGCGCCGCGAGTTCGAGGGCCGCGGCGACGACCGCCAGAATCGCGACCAGGGCTTCCGGAACCGGGAGCAGGGGTTCCGCGAGAACCGCGAAAATCGTCCGCCGCGCGATCGCGACCAGGGCTTCCGCGACCAGAATCGCGACCAGGGGCAGGGCCGCGAGGAAGGGCAGCGCGACCGGTTCCGCGGCCCGCGCGAAGGAGGCCGTCCGGACTATCGTGGCGACCGGCCGCAGCCGCCGGATCTGAACGCGCCGCAGCCGCACATCCCGAGCCCGCTCGATCCGGCCCCGATCGACAACCCGGCTTCGGCCAGCTTCGGCGCCGACCCACGGGACCAGGAAGACAGCGGCCTCGACACCGAGCTTGCCTTGCCGGCCTCGATCGTCGCCCGGCCCCGACGTGGCCGTCCGCCGCGGACGCCGGCCGCGGCCGACGCGATGCCGTCGGACCAGCAGCCGGCCCCCGCCGCTCCGGTGGCTGCGGCGCCTGCGCCGGTCCAGCCGCCGCAGCCCGAGGCCTCGGCGCAGCCGGGCCTGCCCGGCGTTGCGGCGGATGAGGCCCCGGCCGCGCCGCCGAAGCGCCGGCCCGGCCGGCCGCGCAAGGTGAAGGTGGAGGACACCCCCGCCGAGCCGTCCAGCGGCGAGTAAAGTTTCCGATCCGAATCGAAAGCCCGGCGCTCCGCCGGGCTTTCGTCGTTTCGGGGGAACCGCCCAGCCGGACCTCCTGTTGCTGAGGTATCTCCATGAGATCCTCGAGGAGGACCGATCATGCGCAAGACCTTGATGGCAGCCGCCTCCGCCGTCGCCCTGCTGGCCCTGCCGGCACTGGCGCAGACGACGACGCAGCAGCCCCCCGCCGATACGACCGCTCCGGCCACCAGCGCTCCGTCAGCGGCCGCCACCTCCACCACGGTCCCGGAGGGGCAGCAGCAGCTCCCGGACACACATATGCTCGGCTCCGACCTGATCGGCGCCAGCGTCACCAACGCCAATGGCGATTCGATCGGCAAGACCTCGGACGTGCTGGTCTCCAAGAACAGCAAGGCCGTGGATGCCGTGGTCATCGATGTCGGGGGCTTCCTCGGCATCGGCTCGAAATCCGTGGCCATTCCGCTCGACAAGCTGACCATCGGCGCCCGGCCCGATGAGGGCGTGAAAACGGCCATGACCAAGGAGCAGCTGGAAGCTCTGCCCGCTTTCGAGGGCCGCAAGGCCGAAGAGCCGCCGCCGGCGGCGCCGGCCACCGGCACCACGGGCGGGACCACCGGTACCACCGGTTCGGGCGGCTAAACGCCCGGCTGATTCACCGCCGGCAGGGGCGGTGAAAGAGCCACCCCGTCGGTCCGGGAGAGATCCCGGCGGCGGGGTGGTCTCGTTTTGGGTGCCCTTACCGGACGCGGAACAGTGGCACCAGCGGCTCGCAGCGCAGTTCGGCCCGCACCCGTTGCTGGCCGATCGCTGCCGACAACAGGGCGAACACCTCGTCATAGATGGTCAGCACGCGGTCGACATCGGCCCGGCTGTGGGCATAGCTCATATTGTGGCTGCCGAGCGAGAGCAGGCCGCGGGCGAAGATCTCCTGCAGCCATAGGGTCTTGATCTCGAAGGCGCTGGCGTCCGCTTGGTCCTTGATCAGGAGGAAGGTCCAGGACGGATGGCCGGACAGCGACAGCACCTCGCCCAGCTTGTGCCGCTCGATCAGCGCCGCGGTGCCGTCGCGCAGGCTGGTGCCCAGTTCGGCCATGTGCCGGGTGACCGGCTCGCGCACTACCTTGTCCAGCGTCGCCCGGGCGGCCGCCAGCGACAGCGTCTCGCCGCCCATGGTGAAGGAGAAGAAGATCTCCTCCATCTCCATCATCAGATCGCGCCGGCCGCACACCGCCGACAGCGGATAGCCGTTGGCGATGCCTTTGCCCAAGGTGGTCAGGTCGGGGGTGACGCCGAACAGCTCCTGCGCCCCGCCATTGGCGACGCGGAAGCCGGTGATGGTCTCGTCGAACACCAGCACCGCGCCGTGCCTGGTCGCCCGCTCACGCACCCCTTGCAGATAGCCCGCGGCCGGGAAGGCGACGTTCATCGGCTCCATCACGATCGCGGCCACGGCATGCTCGTCCAGCAGCCGGTCCAGCGCCGCCAAATCGTTGTAGGGGAAGGTGTGGGTCAGGGCGCGGGTCGATTCCGGCACGCCACGGTTGCGGGCGGTGGCGCCGATATACCAGTCCTGCCAGCCGTGATAGCCGCAGACCAGGATGTGGTCGCGGCCGGTGTAAGCCCGCGCCACCCGGACCGCGCCGGCAGTGGCGTCCGACCCGTTCTTGCCGAAGCGCACCATCTCGGCCGACGGCACGATCGCCACCAGCCGCTCGGCCACCTCGGCCTCCAGCGGGCTCGACAGGCTGAAGATGGTGCCGTGGTCGACCTGCGCCTTGACCGCGGCGGTGACGTCCGCGTCGTTGTAGCCCAGCGTCACCGAGGCCAGGCCGTTGATGAAGTCGATGTATTCATTGCCGTCGACGTCCCACAGCTTGCTGCCCTGGCCGCGGGCAGCGAAATAGGGCGACACGCCGAGCGGATACTGCGTGACGCTCTTGCTGAAGGTCTGGGCGCCCAGCGGGATGGTCTGCCGGGCCCGGTCGAGCATCGCCTCGGATGCCGCATAGCGTTCTGCCACTGTGGTCCTCACGGTTTGGCGGCGTCCCGGGCGAGCGAGCGCTCCAGGCCCTCGTTCCGCCGGTGGGCGCGGTTGAGCGCGGCGATCTCGGGATGCGCCGCCAGGAAAGCCAGGATGTCCTCGGTGCCGAAGGCCGGGTTGGCCGGGTACAGCGCGGCGTAGACTGCCCGCACCATGGCCAGGTCCTCCGGCGTGTCGACGGTCCAGCGCTGGTCGGACAGGTCGGTGTCGCCGACCAGGCTGCCCAGGCGGAACCGCTCCGGCCGGGTGTAGATGAAACGGGTGACGTGCTCGCGCTCGGACGGCAGGGTCGCCTCGCGCCACGCCGCCTCCAGCACCTCGGCGCGCATCACCTCGGCGTCAAGCCCGTCGGGCCAGCGCGGCGTCAGCGTATTGCAGGAATGGTCGTAGCCGCCGGCGACATGCATCTCGACCAGCCGGTCGATCAACCCCGGGTCGATCAGCGGGCAGTCGCCGGTCAGGCGCGCGACTTGGTCAACGCCCCGGCCGGCCATGGCGGCGTGGAACCGATCCAGCACGTCGTCCAGGCTGCCGCGGAAGCACTCGATGCCGATCCGGGCGGCCAGCTCGGCCAGCGCATCGTCGGCGGGGTCGATGCTGGTCGCCAGCAGCAGCCGGTCGATCGTCCGGCAGCGCCGCAGCCGCTCGATCTGCCGCGCCAGCATCGGTTTGCCGAGCAGGTCGGCCATCACCTTGCCGGGCAGCCGCGACGAGGACATCCGCGCCTGCAGGATCGCCAGCACCGTCATGCCCGCTCCCAATAGCTCTTGTCGTCCAGGATGAAGCGCCCCTCCGCCCGGGTCCAGCCGGCGCGCGCGAAGGGCTCCGCCTCGGCCGCGGTCAGGCGGCGCAGCCCGAACTGCTCGAAGGCCAGCCGCGCGGTCAGCGACACCGCCTCGTCTTGCCAGGCGGCTGGCATGTCTCCCGCGTCCTGCAGGGTCAGCACGGCCTCGCCCGCGGCCGGGTCGACCGGGCCGATCCGGACGGCACCGCGGGAATCGCCGCCCTCCTTCGGCTGGACCGCCAGCACCGTGGTCTCGCCGGAGGCCGCCGGCCGCAGCGCCACGGCCGTGCCGGTCAGGATCGCGGCCGGGCGGCCGCCGGACGGCCACAGGGCCGGGTTCAGCACCAAGTCGTCGGTCGATTGCACCGGCGCCACCGGCGGCGGGGCCGCGGCCGCGGCGCGAATGAGGCCGGCCAGCTCCTTCGGCCGGGTCACGCCGACCAGGACGGTGCCGATCTCCGGCCGCCCGATCGCTGCGCCCAGCGCCGCGGCCAGCGGATCGGCGCCTGCAGCGGCGACAGCATCACGCCAACGCCCGACCAGCGCCGCGGCCTGTGGCGAGACGCCGGCGGCACGGCCGGGCGGGGCCAGCAGCAGCCCCTGCAGGAAGACCGACCGGGCGTGGAGCTCGATCCCCAGCGCGGCCAGCGCCGCCAGTCGCGGCGGGCCGATGCGGCCGTCGACCGCGTTCCAGGGCAGTTGCACGATGTCGAGCGGATAGCGGTTCAGCACGGCGGCGAGCTGCCCGGCGCTGTAGATCGAGGCGCCGATACGCTCGACCTCGCCGGCCCGCTTCAGATCCTCCATCGCCGCCCACAGTGCCGGGCCGCCGGGCCGCATCAGGTCGTTTGCGTTGTGGGTCAAAAGGCCGGCCAGCCGGTCGCGGCGAAGCTTCAGCCGCGACTGGGCGAAGGCGTCCAGCACGGCGCGCCGGATATCTCCTCCCTCACGCAGGCCGGCCAGATGCGGCGTCTTGGTGACGATGCGGAAGCGGTGCGCCGCCGGCAGCACCTCGCCCAGCACCTGCTCGGCGGTGCCGTAGGCCGGAGCGGTGTCGAGCACGCCGATGCCGGCCGCGGCCGCCGCCTCCAGGATCGCCGCCACATCCTCCGGCGGGCAGATGCCGCGGTCGTTGGCGATGCCGTAGTCGAGCCCGAACTGGGCGGTACCGAGGCCGAGCGCCGCGGCACCGCGCCAAGGTGGCGAGGCGTGCGGTGCGGCGCTCAAGATCCGGCCAGGCGGCGTCTCGGCGCGGCCTCGGCGCCATTCCCTTCGAGGACGCCGCGCTCAACCGCCTCGATCTCGGCCTTGTACAGCGGCAGCTCGCGGTCCAGGAACTCGGCGAGCCGACTGGCAAAGCCGTGCTTCGGCATCGCCTTGAGCAGCCGCAGCATGGCGTCGTTGCCGGGCCAGAGCTGGCCGCCGCGCCGGGCTCTCACCGCCTCGTAATCCTCGTACAGGCAGCTGATCATCACCGCGTTGTCGACGGTCTCGCGCCCCTTCACGAAACCGCGCCGCATCACCCCGTCGGTGAAATAGCCAAGCAGCTCCAGCCACTGGTTCCAGCGTGCCAGTCCGGGATGGGCCTGGCCGGCCCAGATCCGGTCCAGCCCCATGCGCTGGAAGGCGTGCTCGGTCACCCGTGCCATGGCCTCCAATTGCATCAGCTGGCGTCCCGGCGGCGCTTTGCCGACCACCAGCGAGATCTGGGCCGAGCGGGCGATCCAGTCGATCGCCGACAGCGAGATGATGCCGTAGAGCGGCCCGCCGCCCTTGCCGCAGATCAGCACGGCGAAACGGTCGCGCTTGCGGATCGATTCGAGGAAGCTGCGCTGGTCCTCGACATGGTTCGGGTAGATGCCCTGGGACAGCCAGCGCGTCGTCCGGGCATCGTTGAACCAGTCGGCCCAGCCATCGGTGATCGCCTGCTCGGACGGGACGCAGAGATCGACGGTCTCGCCCTCGATGAAGACGGAATAGCACGGCGTCTCATCCGGCATACGGCCGAATCCTCCTGCTGCTCTGCGGTCGCGCGCGGGGGCCGGCCCGGCGCCTGCCGGAAATCCCTTTGCCCTGGCGCAGCACATTCTGCAAATCGGCGATCCGCAATCGGTGGTCGAAACTTGGCTAACAGCAGCGAACAACCGGCCGGTCCTGTCAAGCGGAACCGGCAGCAAAAAGGCGCATCCCGAAGGATGCGCCTTGTGCCGCGAACGGCGGCCGGGCGGCCGCCTCAGCCCTTCTTCAGCTCGGCCTCGAGCTCCGGGATCAGCTTGAACAGGTCGCCGACCAGGCCGTAGTCGGCGACCTGGAAGATCGGCGCCTCCTCGTCCTTGTTGATGGCGACGATGACCTTCGAATCCTTCATGCCCGCCAGGTGCTGGATCGCGCCGGAGATGCCGACGGCGATGTACAGGTCCGGGGCCACCACCTTGCCGGTCTGGCCGACCTGGTAGTCGTTCGGCACGTAGCCGGCGTCGACCGCGGCGCGGCTGGCGCCGATGGCGGCACCGAGATGGTCGGCGATGCCCTCGAGGATCTTGAAGTTCTCGGACGAGCCCATGGCGCGGCCGCCGGAGATGATGATCCGGGCCGAGGTCAGCTCCGGCCGCTCGGACTTGCTCAGCTCCTGGCCGACGAAGCTCGACAGGCCGGCATCGGGCTTGGCCTCGACCGCCTCGATCGCGGCCGAGCCGCCCTCGGCCGCCGCCGCCTCGAAGGCCGTGCCGCGCACCGTGATCACCTTGATCGAGTCGCTCGACTGCACCGTGGCGATGGCGTTGCCGGCATAGATCGGCCGCTCGAAGGTGTCCGGCGAATCGACCGAGGTGATCTCGGAGATCTGCTGCACGTCGAGCAGTGCTGCAACGCGCGGCAGCAGGTTCTTGCCGGCGCTGGTCGCGGTCGCCAGCACATGGCTGTAGCCCTTGGCCAGGTCGGCCACCAGCGGGGCGACGGTCTCGGCCAACTGGTGCTCCAGCGCGGGAGCCTCGGCCAGCAGCACCTTGGCGACGCCGGCCACCTTGGCCGCGGCCTCCGCCGCCGGGCGGGCATTGGCGCCGGCGACCAGCACATGGATGTCGCCGCCGATCTTCTGCGCCGCGGTGACGGCGTGTAGCGTGGCGGCTTTCAGCGTGGCGTTGTCGTGGTCGGCAACGATCAGGATCGACATGTCTTTGTCCCCGCCCCTCAGATCACGCGCGCTTCGGTCTTCAGCTTGGCCACCAGCTCCTGCACGCTGGCGACCTTGACGCCGCCCTTGCGCTTCGCCGGCTCGACCACCTTCAGCGTCTTCAGCCGCGGCGCCGGATCGACGGCCAGGTCGGCCGGGATCACGGTGTCCAGCTGCTTCTTCTTCGCCTTCATGATGTTCGGCAGCGAGGCGTAGCGCGGCTCGTTCAGGCGCAGATCGGTGGTGATGATCGCCGGCAGCTTGACCCGGATGGTCTCCAGCCCGCCATCGACCTCGCGGGTCACCAGCGCGGCGCCGTCCTCCAGCACCAGCTTCGAGGCGAAGGTCGCCTGGCCCCAGCCCAGCAGGGCCGCCAGCGCCTGGCCGGTCTGGTTGGCGTCGTCGTCGATCGCCTGCTTGCCCAGGATCACCAGCTGCGGCTGCTCCTTGTCGACCAGCGCCTTCAGCAGCTTGGCCACGGCCAGCGGCTGCAGCTCGACATCGGTCTGCACCAGGATGCCGCGGTCGGCGCCCATGGCCAGGGCGGTGCGGATCGTCTCCTGCGCCTGGGCCGGGCCGATCGACACGGCCACGACCTCGGTCGCCTTGCCGGCCTCCTTGGCGCGGATCGCCTCCTCGACCGAGATCTCGTCGAAGGGGTTCATCGACATCTTGACGTTGGCCAGGTCGACGCCGGACCCGTCGGCCTTGACCCGGACCTTGACGTTGAAGTCGATCACCCGTTTCACCGGGACCAGGATCTTCATCGGCTCGCACTCCATCGGACGGCGCTTTTCGCGCTGCAGAAAGACGCTTTTAGAGCCCGCGGGCGGGATCGGCAACCGGCCCGGGGCAGATAGCGAACAGAGGCCCGATTTCCGGGCCCGGGGTCCATCCGGTCCGCGACGGTTTGTGCTCCGCCGCCGACGGCGGGCCGATTACGGCTTCGGCTGGCCGGGGTCGAAGGTCGGCCCGCCCATGCAGGGCGCGACGATGTCGGAGCATTGGGCGGTGCGGAGATAGCCGCCCGAGGTGCGGTAGCGGACCTCGGCGACCCGGCCGTCGACCAGGGTGAAGGTGGCCTCGCAGTAGTTCGGGTCCAGCGCGCTGGTGCCGATCTTCTGGCCGACGCCGGAATTGACCGGCTCGATGCCCATGCCGCTTCCGGCCGAGCCGCCGAAGGCGCCGATGCTGGCAGCCTCGTCCGCGGCCATGCCGGCGCTCTGATAGGTCAGGTAGTGGGTGTTGCCGGTGCTGCGGCTGCGCGACGGCGCGCCGGCGCAGGACAGGAGGCGGGCCTCGCTCAGCCCGACCAGGTCGCTCTGGGCCGTCAGCGCCTGCTGCTGCCGGGCCTCGCGGTCTGAGCAGCCGTTGAGGACGAGGAAGGCGATCCCGGCCAGGACGGCGTAGCGAAGGGTCATGAGGCAACTCCCGAGAACGAGCGACAGGGTGCGGCCACGATAGCACGCCAGGCAGGATCGCAACCCCGTTCGTGCCGGTCAGAGCTGTTTCGAGATTCTCTGGGCCATGTCCTGCGGCGACAGCTGCGGCGGCAGGATGTCCAGCACCTGCCAGTCCGGCCCCATCATGTAGACGAAGGCGGAATGGTCCATCGAATAGGCGCCGTCCTTTTGCGGCGCCTTCTTGTAGTAGACGCGGAAGGCTTTGGCCGCCTGGGCGATCTGGTCGGCCGAGCCGGTCAGGCCGACCATGCGCGGGTGGAAAGCCTGGGCGTATTGGCCGACCACTTCGGGCGTGTCGCGCTCCGGGTCGACGGTGACGAACACCGGCACCACCCCCTCGGCCTTCGGCCCCAGCGCATCCAGCGCCGCCGCCATGGTCGACAGCTCGGTCGGGCAGACATCGGGGCAGTTGGTGAAGCCGAAGAAGACCAGCGCATCCTTGCCGGCGAAATCCTTCTCGGTGACCGGCTTGCCGGCCTGGTCGACCAGTGCGATCGGGCCGCCGACCGAGCCGAAGCCCTGGCCGACAACGCCGCGGCTGCCGGGAGGGCCGAGCCAGAAGGTCACGGCCGCCGCGATGGCGATCGCCGGCACCGCCAGTGCCAGGATCCGCAGGATCCGCTTCGTCCACATCTCGACCGGCCTTCCCCCGTGAGTCATTGTCCGCCGTCATAGGCCCTGCGTCCTTCCGACGGAAGCGCGCGCGGCGTCGCAGAACGGATGGAGCAACTCATGGCGGACAGGGCGCAGCCCGGAGCGGCCGGCGGCGATGCGGATGCGGAAAGCGGCTCGGTCGGCGACGACAACCGCGGCCGGGCCCTGGTGGCGCTGGAGATCATGCGCCGTCGCGGCCTGATCGACCCGGCCACCTATGAGGCGCGCAAGCGGGAGATCGAGGCGGGCTGACGGCGATCAGGGCTTCGGATGGAAGAAGGATTGCGGCTTGAGGTCCTCGATCCGGAAGACACCCGATCCAGCGATCACCTGGCCGGCATCGAGGGTCAGCCCCCGCGCCGTGCCGGCGCCCTTCAGGACGGCACCGCGGGCATCGGGATCGGGGTCGGAGAACGGCGCGCCCGCACCGAGGCTGCAGTCGTCGACGGTGATCGCACCGAGCACCTGGCTGCCGGACCCCAGCGTGCTGCGACCCTGGATCGTGGAGCCGGAGAGGTAGCGCCCGCTATCGCCGATGGCGATCGCGGCGCCGGGCCGGTTCGCCCTGGCGGTAAAGCCGCCCTCGCCGAAGCGGTTGCCGCTGCCGATGCGGATCGCGCCGGTCTCGGCCGCAATCAGCGTCCCGCTACGGAGGATATTGCCGTCGGCCAGCGCCAGCGCGGCCTCTGGCTCGCAGCTCAAGGTGACGCCGGGATGGAAGACGTTGTCGCGCCCGATCTCGGCCCGGCAGGCGATCAGCACCGAGAACGGGTCGAGGATCAGGTTGCCGCGATCGGCCAGCGCCATGGTGTCGGCGAGCGGGAGAAAGCCGAGGGCGCGGCGGGCATCGTCGATGCGGGCGATCAGGGCGGCATCAAGGGTCATCGCGTCTCTCCGATCAGCCGGGCTGGGCCATCAGGACGGCCAGCAGCACCGGCAGGGTCAGCAGGCTGATGATGGTGCCGACGACGACGGCGCCGGCCACCTCCTCCACCGGGCCGCCATAGCGGGCGGCGAACAGGTAGTTGAACACCGCCGGCGGCATCGCCGATTGCAGGATCAGGATCGCCGCGGTCGGGTGCGGGATGCTGAACAGCCAGGCCACGCCGTATCCGGCGGCCAGGCCCAACACCAGCCGCAGCCCGGCCAGCCACAGCGCATGCCCGAGATTGGCGATGCGCAGGCTGGCCAGCGACACACCCAGCGCGATCAGCATCAGCGGCAGGGTAACGCCGCCCAAGAGCTCGGTGGCATTGGCCAGCCAGCGCGGCGTGTCGATGTCGCCGGCGGCGAAGACGATCGCCAGCAGGATGGCGTAGATCGTCGGCGTCCTGAGGATCTCGGTCCAGCGGCTGTGGCCGGAGGCGCAGGAGACGCCGACGGTGAACTGCAGCAGGGTCATGGCGGCGGAGAAGGGCAGGGCCAGAGCCAGCCCCTCGTCGCCGAAGGCGAAATAGGCGATCGGCAGGCCGAGATTGCCGGCATTCGGCAGCATCACCGTCGGCAGCAGCGGCCGCACCGTCCGGCCGGACAGGTACAGCGCGAAGCCGCCGACCAGGCCGCAGGCGAACACCGACAGCATGGCCAGCCCGGCCTGGCCGATGATCTCGCCGGCCGGGACATGGAATTTGGTCAGCGTCGAGAACACCAGGCAAGGCGAGCCGACATAGGTTACCAGCCGGGTGACGAAGCCGAGGTCGAAGGGGTGGCGCGACCGGGCCCAGACATAGCCGACCCCGGCGGCGGCCACCACCGGCGCCAGCACCGGGACCAGGGCGGCGATCAGCGCGATCATTGCGGTCATCGCACGATCGCAATCGGGCCGCCGGTCGCCTCCAGGCAGCGGCGCACGGCCAGCGCCACCACCACGCCCAGCCAAGCGCCGGCGACGATGTCGGCCGGGTAGTGCGAGGTCACGACCACCCGGCTCAGCGCCACCAGCCCGCCCAGCAGGGCGAAGGCCCAGCCCCAGCGCGGGAACAGGATCCACAGCGCGGCCATCGCCGTGGCCATGGTCTGGGCGTGGCCGGACGGGAAGCTGTTCGAGAACAGGTCCCAGCCGAAGGGGTGCGGCGCAAAGGCGTCCTGGCGGAACAGGTGGCGCGGCCGCGGCCGGCCGATCACCGCCTTCAGCAGCCAGTTGCTCAGGGTCGTGCCGACCAGTGCGGCCAGCATGAAGCCGAAGCCGCGGGCCCGCTTCAGCCGCTGCGCCCGGACATCGCCGTAGGCGGCCAGGAAGGCGGCGAAGCGAAAGCCGAGCCAGCCCAGGATCGCCACCGCGTACCACCAGATGCCAAGGCCGATATCGGTGAACACCTTCACCGCGGCGATGATCTCGGAGCCGCGATGCGCCTCGAACCACAGCGCCGCAGGCCGGTCGGCGAGGACGACCAGCACGGCGCAGAGCACGGCGACGGCGATGCCGCTGGCCAGCACGGGCCGGTGCACCCAGCCTGGTGCGGTGTCCTGCGCCGCGATGGTCTCCGATCGATCCACTGTCCCTCCGATATGTCCGTCGTTTACGACGGAACCGAGGTGCCGAGAAACGGCATTCCGGGCATCCGAGAGTCGCGGATCTGCAATGACTGGCTGTGCACGCCATTTAGCAGCATTGATCCGAAGAGACATGTATTTAACCGCAGGCAGATATCACACCGTCGTTTGGGTGCTGCCTGCGACCAGCTGTCGCTTGCGCTATCCCCTCCAGGGGGATAGGTTAATTTCATGAGCCATGCCAACAATCCCGAGATCCTCGGCCGGCTGAAGCGGGCCCAAGGGCATCTCGCCGCCACGCTGCGCATGGTCGAGGCCGGCGAGGACGGCCTCGCCATCGCCCAGCAGCTCCAGGCCGTGGTCAAGGCGGTGGAGAAGGCGAAGACAATGCTGATCCTCGACCATGTCGATCACTGCGTCGCGCATCTGGCGAATGGAGCCGAGGGCCGTGACGCCCGGCTCGCCTCGCTGCGCGAGATCACCAAGTATCTGTGAGGGCATCGAGACCATCATGTGCTGTCGCGTCGCCGTCGAACGGGTCTATCGCGAGCTCTGTGCCCGGGCCGAACCGCCGGAATGGGCCTTCGAGGCCGCCCTGACCCTGTATCGCCACAACCATCCCGAGGTGCCGGTCGCAGTGGCCACGCGCGATGTCTGCGACTGGACCGGCCACCCGGCCATGCTCCTGCTCCATTGAACCCCCGGGAGGCGGCGATGCACAGCCATTCCCTCGACGACTGGCGGCACGACCACCTGTTCCTCGGTGCCGACCACGCCCGCAACGAGCGCCGCACCCGCTGGGTGGTGGCGCTGACCGCGGCGATGATGCTGGTCGAGATCCTCGGCGGCCTCGCCTTCGGCTCGATGGCGCTGCTCGCCGACGGGCTGCATATGGCGACTCATGCCGGCGCGCTCGGCGTCGCCGCGCTGGCCTATCGCTACGCCCGCCGCCATGCCCGCGACCCGCGCTTCGCCTTCGGCACCGGCAAGCTGAGCGACCTCGCCGGCTTCGCCAGCGCCCTGGTGCTGGCGGTGGTGTCGGTCGGCATCGGTTGGGAATCGGTGGTGCGCCTCTTGAACCCGGTCGCCATCGCCTATGACGAGGCGATCGTCATCGCGGTCGTCGGCCTCGCCGTCAACATCGCCAGCGCCTGGCTGCTGCACGATGGTGACCACCACGGCCACGGACATCACGACCATCACCATCACGACCACGGGCATCACGATGCCCATGATCACGGCCACTCCCGCCACGAACACGGGCACCACGACCGCGATCACAATCTGCGCGCGGCTTATTTCCATGTCTTGGCCGATGCCGTGACCTCGGTTGGCGCCATCGTCGGCCTGCTTGCCGGCCGCTTCTACGGTTGGGCCTGGATGGACGCGGTCATGGGCATCGTCGGCGGCATCATGATAGCGCGCTGGTCCTGGGGGCTCTTGCGCGATTCGGGGGCGGTGCTGCTCGACACCGTGCCCGATCCGGGCTTGGCCGACTCGATCCGCGACCGGCTCGAGACCGGCGGCGACCGCATCGCCGACCTGCATCTTTGGCGCGTCGGCCCCGGCCATGCCGCCGCCATCGTCGCCCTGGTCAGCGACCGGCCGCTTCCGCCGGCCCAGTACAAGGCCCGGCTCGGCGGCCTGCCCGGCCTGTCGCATGTCACGGTCGAGGTGAATCGCTGCGACCACGTGGCGGCGTGAAGCGGCCCTGCGGCGGATTGCCGTGGCGCCTTCCGGACGCGCTGCAGCCATCCTGCGCGGCGCCGGATTCGGCCGGCTGAAACCAGGAGACCAAAGGTGCGCCGCCTGCCGATCGTCGCCGCTGCTGCCGCTTTGGTGCTGACCGCGCCGCTCGCTTTGGTCCGGGCCGAGGTGGCGAGCAACCAGGAGGCCGGCGTCGCCGCCCTGTCCGACCGGCTGGCGCTGACTGCGCTGGTGCAGTCGCTGCGCGCCGGGCTCGGCGCCACCGACAGCGCGACCCTGTTCCTGGAGGATTGGTGCGGCCGCTACGGCTTGGCGCCGACGGCCAAGATCGTCGCCAGGCGGGTGCCCGGCGAAGTGCCGCTGACCGAGGCGCAACGCCAGGAGTTGGAGATCACCGACACGGCCGAGCCGGTGGTCTATCGCCGGGTCCAGCTGGTCTGCGGCGACCAGGTGCTGTCCGAGGCCGACAACTGGTACCTGCCGAACCGGCTGACGCCGGAGATCAACGCGACGCTGACCGGCAGCGACACGCCCTTCGGCCGCGCCATCCGGCCGCTCGGGCCGTCGCGCCGGACCCTGTCCTCGGCCGTGCTGTGGCAGGCCCTGCCGGAGGGGTGGGAGCGGATGCCGTCGGTGGCGTTGGCCGGCTGGGCCGCCGCGGCGCCGGCCCCGGCCTATGACCCGGCGGCCTCGCTGTTCGAGAACCGGGCGATCGTGCTGCGCCAGGACGGCAAGCCGATCTCCGAGGTGCGCGAGACCTACAAGATGCCGCTGATCGCCTTCCGCTTCCGCTGAAACGCAGAAGCCCGGCCATAAGGAGCCGGGCTTCGCTTCGATCTATCGGTAGCCGTGCCTTACTTGACGTCGGCGGCGACCTGCAGCTTGACGATCTTGTCCGGGTTGGCCGGCGGCTCGCCGCGCTTGATCTTGTCGACGAACTCCATGCCCTCGACCACCTGGCCCCAGACCGTGTACTGGCCGTTCAGGAAGCTGCCGTCGGCGAACATGATGAAGAACTGGCTGTCGGCGCTGTTTGGGCTCTGCGCCCGGGCCATGCCGAGGGTGCCGCGCTTGAACGGCGTCTGGCTGAACTCGGCGTCGATCTTCTGGCCGGAGCCGCCCATGCCGGTCCCGGTCGGGTCGCCGGTCTGGGCCATGAAGCCCTCGATCACGCGGTGGAAGACGATGCCGTTGTAGAAGCCCTGCCGCACCAGCTCCTTGATCCGGGCGACATGCTTGGGCGCGAGGTCGGGGCGCATCTCGATCACCACCCGCTCCTTACCGGCCTGATCCAGGTCGAGATAGAGGGTGTTTTCGAGGTCGCGGGCCGAAGCCCCTTGGGTGATGGCCATGGCGAGGAGAAGACTCCCGAGAAGTTGCAAGAAACGCGTCATGCGCTGGGCGCTCCGGACGGGTCGCGAAAGGTGGCCAGAAACAAGCACGGGTCGCGCTTCGGGGCAACCCGGTGCGGCATGCGGCCCCGGCGGATCAGCAACCGTCAGCCGTGTCAGGCCCGCCGTAGCTCCTGGTCAACGGCAGGCCGTATTGCTTCAGCAGAGCCTTCTCGGCATGGCAGAACCTGGTGGTGGACTGGACCGTCTCGACCGGCTGGAACATGTCGCTCGTGGTCCCGACCTCCTCGCCCGGCACCAGCTTGAATACGGTATAGTCGACCAGGCTCGGGCCGGGGATGCCCTCCTCCGGATCGAAGCCGCGCTGGGCGACGAAGACGAAGGTGCCGGGCTGGCTGTCGATCTTGCCGCGGACGAAGCGCACGCTGCGCACCACGTCCTCGCCGGTGTGCGGGTCGTCGCGGATGGTATCCTCGAAGCCGCCGCCGTCCCGGGTCAAGGTGTCGAAGCCCACCACCTCCGGCACGCCGCTGTTGCCCGCCATCAGCACCAAGTACAGGTCATAGCCGTGGGCGTTGCCATTCTCGCGCCAGCCCAGGGTGACGATGGCGCTGCGGCCGTCCGGCGCGAAGCGCTCGATCGTGTTCGACCCCGGCTTCAGCGGGATCGGCACCAGGTCAGTGAAGCGGTGCTTCGCCGGTTCGGCGGCCGCAGCCGGTCCAGCCATGCCGAGGGCGAGAAGGGCGGCCAGCAGCGGGCGGAAGGTCATGGTCGGTCTCGTCTGAATCGCAGGGGTGGAGGATGGGGTGGCGAATGCGGCGTCCTCAGGGCATCGGCGGCAGCGGCAGGCGGCGGCTGTCCTTGATGGTGTCGAGCACGATGCGCGAGCGGATGGCCGACACGCCGTCGATCCGCATCAGGCTGTCCATGATGAAGCGCGACAGGTCCTTCAGGTCGGGCGCCACCACGCGCAGCTCGTAATCGGCGTCGCCGGTCACGGCGCAGCATTCGACGATCTCGGGGTGGCGCTGCACCGCCTCGCGGAAAGCCTCGGCGGTGAAGGCGCCATGCTTCTCCAGCGTGATCGAGATGTAGGCGGCGACCGACAGGCCGATGCGGTCGGGATCCAGCAATGCCGCGTAGCCGCGGATCACCCCGGCCTCCTCCAGCCGCTGCAGCCGCCGGGCGCATTGCGACGGCGACAGCAGCACACGCTCGGCCAAAGCGATGTTGCTCATCCGGGCGTCGTCCTGCAGCGCCGCCAGGATCCGCCAGTCGAAGCCGTCCAGCGCGTCCATCGCCATCTCCGGGCATCCTTGCCGTGACTGATGCGCGAATCGCGCATGCCGCGGACCATACGCCGGGCCGCCATCCTCGTCAGCCCGGCGGCTCGGCATGGTTCTGTTCCCCTTGGGTTCTCCTCCCGGCATGCCTACATCTTCGGAACGGGACGCGCCGGCCGGTGCCGTCCCTTCCGCTCCCAAGGTCCTGCCATGCCCGGCTACGAAACCCGCTTCCTCCTCGACGCCTCGGCGCCGGGGCCCGAGGCCTCGACGCCATCCGCTGCTTCTACGGAGGCCGCCGCGCTCGACGCCTATTCCCGTACCGTGATCGACGCCGTGCGCGCCGCCGCGCCCTCGGTCGTGCATCTCCGTGTCTCCGGCAAGGGGCCGGACGGTGCGCCGGTGCCGCAGGGCAGCGGCTCCGGCGTGATCTTCACCCCGGACGGCTTCGTCCTGACCAACAGCCATGTGGTGCACGGCGCGGTCTCGATCACCGCGACGCTCAGCGACGGCCGCAGCGTCGTCGCCTGGCCGGTCGGCGAGGACCCGGACACCGATCTCGCGGTGCTGCGCCTGCATGACAGCGTGCCGGGCTGGGCGCCGCTGGGCTCCTCCGCCGCGCTGCAGGTCGGCCAGCTGGTGGTCGCCATCGGCAACCCGCTGGGTTTCGAGGCGACGGTGACGGCCGGCGTGGTCAGCGCCCTCGGCCGGTCGCTGCGCGGCCGGTCCGGCCGGCTGATCGACGGTGTGCTGCAGACCGATGCGGCGCTGAATCCCGGCAACAGCGGCGGCCCGCTGGTCGACGCGCTGGGCCGGGTGGTCGGCATCAACACCGCGATGATCGCCGGCGCTCAGGGCCTGTGCTTCGCCATCGGCAGCGACACCGCCCTGCTGGTGGCGTCGGAGATCATCCGCCATGGCCGGGTGCGGCGCGCCTCGCTCGGCATCGCCGCACAGACCATCCGGCTGCCGCGGCCGACACAGCTGGCGCTCGGCCTGCCGGCCGCGGGTGGCGTGCGGGTGGCGGAGCTGCTGCAAAGCGGCGCCGGGGCCGCGACGCTGCGCGTCGGCGACGTGATCCTGGCGATCGACGGGCATCCGGTCGACGGCGTCGACGCGCTGCATCGGCTGCTCGGAGTGGATCGGGTCGGCGTTGCCACCGCCCTGCGCCTGTTGCGCGACGGCCGGGTGCGGGAGGTATCGGTGACGCCGCGCGAACGGGTGGGTTGATCCCGGTCGCCGGCTACTCGAACTTGGTCGCCATGCTGGCGCCGTAGCCGATGATGCCGCCGCCGGTCAGCGCCACCGCCGGGATGTCGTGGGCCTCGATGTTCCCGAAGTCCTTCTCGCGGGTGTAGAAGCCGGCGCGGGCATATTGCGCGTCATAGTACTCGCCCAGCCGCTTGGCATAGGCCAGCTGCTCCGGGCCGTCGGTCGGCTGCTTGGCTTGTTCCTGGATGTAGCTCTGCAGCGCGACATTGACCTCGCGCTGTGAGGCGATGGCCGTGCCGGGATACAGCTTCACCCGCTCGGCCATGAAGCCGGCGGCCTTGGCCTCCGCGGCGTCGTTCTGCTTCGCCGACACCCGCTTCAGCCCGTCCCAGGCGTCGGCGAGGTCCGGCCAGGCCATGCCGGCCTGGCGGTAGAGGCTCTTGGCCTCGCCGGGGTTACTGGCCTCGGCGGCCTTGGCCTGGGCCAGCAGCGCCTCGCCGCGGCTCTGGTCGAAAGCGGCTTCGCCCTGGACGGCGCCGCTCTGCAGCACTGTCGGCGGCAAGGCCGGCTGATACGGCTCGGCGGCGCAGGCGGCGAGGGCGAACAGGGCCAGCGGGGTAAGGAGGCGCAGATTCATGGTCCATCCTTAGCGCAAACCGGCGCGCGCCGCCACGCACGCGTCGCGACGACGGCCTGTGATAGAATGGGGCCGGACTGTAAGGATGGTACGGATGAGCTTCGCGATCCCGATCCTGCTGGTTCTGCTCTTCGGCTTCATCGTCTATCGCGTCCTGGCGCCCTCCCGACCGCGCGCCGGGGCCGGCGGGGCGGGCTCCGCCAGCGTTCCGGCCTGGGTGCTCGGCGGCGGCGCCTCTATAGGGGGCCAGGCGGGCGCGGAGGTCACTTGCGGCCCCGATTCGAACGGCTCCAACGCGGGCAGCTGCGGCGATTCGGGCGGTGGAGATGGTGGCGGGGGCGGCTGCGACTGATCAACCGCCGCGCGGCGGCTTCAGGCCGCAGCCGCGCAGGATCAGCCCGGTGACGTGCCGGCCGGCGATCAGGAAGACGTCGTCGTCCATCGTTTCGCGCCCCAGCACGGCCCGGATCTGGGCCTCGAAATCGGCATAGGTCTGGGTCACGGCCCACAGGGTGAAGACCAGGTGCCGGGGGTCGACCGGCGCCATCCGGCCGGCGGCGATCCAGCCCTCGATCACCCGCGCCTTCTCGTCGATCGTCCGCTTCAGCTTGCCCGACAGGTAGTCGGCGACCTGCGGCGCGCCATGGATGATCTCGTTGGCGAACACCTTCGACGCCAGCGGCCGGCTGCGCGACCAGCGCATCTTGTCGCGGATATAGGCGGCCAGCGCCTCGGCCGGGTCGCGCTCGGGCACCAGATGGTCGAAGGCGTCGACCCACAGGTCGAGGATGCGGGCCAGCACGGCGCGGTACAGCGCCTCCTTGGTGCCGAAATAGTAATGGACATTGGCCTTGGGCAGGCCGGCGCGCTCGGCGATGCCCTGCATGGTGGCGCCGGAGAAGCCGGCCTCGGCGAACACGCCCTCGGCGGCGTCCAGGATCTGCGCCTCGCGGGCCCGGCGCAGGCGGCTGCCCGCGTTCGGCCGCGGCGAGTCCAGGCCGGTGTCGTCCGGCGAATCCAGCATCTCGGCATCGGTCATGCCGGCATCATCGGCCGGATGGCCGGCGCCGTCGATAGGTCAGCGTGCCGGCTCCGCGGCCCCCGGGCGGGGCGGCGCAGCCGGTTCTGACTCGCCCCGCCCGGCCAGCGCGATGCCGGCGATGATGAAGACGCTGCCGACCAGGGCGGCGGCCTGCGGCACCTGGCCCAGGATCGGCCAGGCCAGCAGCGTCGCTACCACCGGCTGGCCGTAGCCGGCGATGGCGGAGAAGCCGGCGTCGAGCGTCCGCAGCGCGCGGGCGACCAGGATCTGGGCGGCGAAGGCGATCAGCGCCTGGGCCGTCAGATTGAGCCAGCCGGACGCCTCCGCCGGCAGGATCCGGTCCTGCAGCAGCGCCACCGGCAGGGCGCCCAGCGCGGCGCCGACCAGGGTCCAGAAGGTGACGGTGGCGGCGTCCTGCCGTCGGCACAGCGCCGCCGAGATCAGGAAGCAGACGGCGTAGAACAGGGCGGCCAGCAGCGCCATGCCGTTGCCCAGCAGGTCGCCGCCGGCGGCGCCGCGGGCCCCGGCCAGGACGGCGATGCCGAGAAAGGCGATCAGTCCACCGCCGACCACCCGCCCGTCCGGCCGGCGCCGCCACCACAGCGCCGGCAGCAGCGCCACCAGCAGCGGGTAGATCATCACCAGCAGCGTCGCCTCGAGCACGCTGGTGCGCACGATCGAGGCGTTCCACAGCACCAGGTCGGCGGCCAGCATCACCCCGGCCAGCAGGGCCAGGCCGATGTCCCGCGCCGGCATGGAAGGCGACCGCCAGGCCAGGATCGCGGCCGGAACGCAGCTCAGCGTCAGGCGCCAGAAGGCGGTGGCGGCGGGGTCGACCGGACTCAGGCGGATCAGGATCGGACCGATCCCCGACAGGCCGACGCCGGCATAGAGCTGGCCGAGGGCGTTCCAGCGCATCGTAACCACCTTTCTCGCGTTTGCTGGTAACGATATAGGTCTCGCTGAAACCTGTCAAAGTGGCTATGCTGGTTTCATGTCATCGGACCAGCCGACGCCTCCCGAGCTGCCCCTGGTCGGCGGCTTCGCCTGCCTGGACTACTGCAACACCCTGTCCGGCTGGGGTGGGCCGGGGCCGCGGGAACGCGCCGGCGACCCTGCCGCGCTGGCCGCTTGGTGTGCGCAGGCCTTCGGCGAGACGCCCCAAATCGACCGGGAGGAGTGGTCGCGGCTGATCCGGCTGCGCGCGACGCTGCACGCGGTGTTCGACGCCATCGCGGTCCGGGTCGAGCCGCCTGCGGAGGCGGTCGTGTCGCTGCAGCAGGAGGTGGCGGAGGCGGCGTCCCGCCGGCGGCTGACCGTCACCGCGGCCGGCGGCGCCTGGCGGGATGAGCCGCCCGTCGACGGCGCGGCGGTGCGGCATCGTCTGGCGATGGACGCGCTCGACCTGCTGCTCCGGGGCGAGCCGGCGCGGCTGAAGCGCTGCGCCGGCCATGAATGCGCCTGGCTGTTCTACGACCGCAGCAAGAACGCCAGCCGGCGCTGGTGCCTGATGAGCGACTGCGGCACTACCGACAAGGTCCGCCGCTTCCGCCAGCGGCAGCGATCGGGGGCGTGAGACCGGCTGTCACCCCACCCGGCGGTACAGGCCGGGATAGTCCAGCACCAGCTCGTTGGCGTCGGTGCTGATTTCGGCGGTGAAGCCGCTGCCGTCTAGCGATTCGTAGCGCCAGCGCCGCAGCGCCAGGGCGGTGTAGCGCTGCGAGGCGGCGAAGGGCGTCAGATCCGGCAGCGGCAGATAGGCCACCTTGATCTCGGCCGATTCGCCAGGCCCCAGACCCAGCCGCCGGATCGGCAGGGTGTTGGTGAAGGGCGTCGCCACCAGGTCGACATCGATGCAGCCGTCCAGCTGCGGCAGCGGCGTGCCGTCGCCGGTGGTCCAGGCGCCGCCGCCATCGGCCAGCAGCCGCAGCCGCCGGTCTCCGGCATGATCGGTCACCGCCACCGACCGCACCCGCCATTCGGCGTCCATCACCATGGCGTAGCTCAACGCCCACTCGATGCCCCCCGACTCATGATTGGCATCGCCGCCGATCACCACGCTGTCGGCCTGGATCCAGGCACCGCTGCGGTGCAGCCGCAGATGCTCCAGGCCGATGCCTTCGGCCGGGACCCACCGGACATGTCGATCCATGCGCCGTCTCCCGTGCGCCTGTTCCTATCGTTCTCGAAACGTTCCTAGCATGATTCGGTCCCTCGCAACAAACGAGATTGAGACTGATTCTCAATTCAAAATAGAGTTGACCGTTTGGTCAGGTTCTCGATACCGTCTCGCCAGGTGAGGCGCGGGGCCGCAGTGGAATCCGGGAAATCCGGGCGCGGCTTCAGGCATGACGGACGGGATCGACGGGCGGAGGGCCGGTCGGGCCGGCCATCGGAGGCTGGGAATGACGACGGGATCCGACATCGCGGCCGGGCGCCTCGGCGCCGACCGCATCGCCGAGGACTTCGCGGAGATCCATCCGCCGCTCGACCGGCGCACCGCGCTGATCGAATCCAGCCGCTGCTATTTCTGCTACGACGCGCCCTGCATCGAGGCCTGCCCGACCGGGATCGACATCCCGGCCTTCATCAAGGGCATCGCCACCGACAATGTGAAGGGCGCGGCCCAGGCCATCCTGACCGCCAACATCATGGGCGGCATGTGCGCCCGGGTCTGCCCGGTCGAGGAGCTGTGCGAGGACGCCTGCGTCCGCAACCACCAGGAGGAGAAGCCGGTGGCGATCAGCGCCCTGCAGCGCTACGCCACCGACCATGTCTTTCTGCGCAACGAACAGCTGTTCAGCCGCGCGCCCTTGACCGGCCGGCGCGTCGCCGTTATCGGCGCCGGCCCGGCCGGCCTCGCCTGCGCCCACCGCCTCGCCGTGCTCGGCCACGACGTGGTGGTGTTCGAGGCCAAGGCAAAGGGCGGTGGGCTGAACGAATACGGCCTCGCCGCCTACAAGATGGCGGACGGCTTCGCCCAGGCCGAGCTGGCCTATATCCTCGAGATCGGCGGCATCGAGATCCGCACCGGCATGGCGCTGGGCCGCGACATCTCCTTGAGCGAGCTGCGCCGCGACTACGACGCCGTGTTCCTCGGCCTCGGCCACAACGCCGTCAACGCGCTGGGCTGCGACGGCGAGGCCCTGGCCGGGGTGGAAAGCGCGGTCGACTTCATCGCCCGGTTGCGCCAGGCCGCGGACAAGGGATCGGTGCCGATCGGCCGCCGCGTGGTCGTGATCGGCGGCGGCAACACCGCGATCGACGCCGCCACCCAGGCCAAGCGGCTGGGGGCGGAGGAGGTGACGCTGGTCTACCGCCGCGGCGCCGAACAGATGTCGGCCACCTGGAAGGAGCAGGACTGGACCCAGGTCAACGGCGTCACCGTCCGGCACTGGGCCCAGCCGCGCCGCATCCTGGGCTGGCCGGCCAACGGCCGCGGCCCGTCGGTCAAGGAGGTCGAATTCGAGCACACCCAGCTCGACGCCCAGGGCCGCCTGACCGGCACCGGCGACCGCTTCACCGTGCTGGCCGACCAGGTCTTCACCGCCATCGGCCAGTACCTCGTGCCCTCCGCTTTCGCCAATGAGGCGGAGACGCTGGACATGGCCGGCAACCGCATCGCCGTGAACGAGGACCGGCAGACCTCGCTGGCCGGCGTCTGGGCCGGCGGTGACTGCGTGCCGGGCCAGGACCTCACCGTCAGCGCCGTGCAGGACGGCAAGCTGGCGGCGCTGTCGATCGACCGGGCGCTGCGGCGCTGAATGTGCTACATAGGTAGTGCATTCGGAGGAGTGACGCCATGAGCGACGGGTCCAGCACCACCATCACCCTGCGCGAAGCCAATCAGGGCTTCGCCGAGATGATCCGTGCGGTCGAATCCGGCCAGGAATTCGTCATCACCCGCCGTGGCGAGCCGGTGGCCCGGGTCGTGCCGGTGTCGCGCCGGCGCGTCCTGACCCCCTCGCAGCAGGCGGCGCTGGAACGGACGCGCGAAAGGATGGCGCAGGGATTCGATCTGGGCGGTTGGCCTGGCCGCAACGCCATCTACGATGAACGAGACGATGAGCTGGCGCGCAGGCGTGCCGAGAGCAGGCGTGGCGATAAATGAGCCGTCGCTTTTCGATCGACGCCAACATCCTGTTCTACGCGATGGACCAGACCGATCCGGTCAAACACCGCCGCGCGACCGATATCGTCGACCGCTCGGCGGATGCGGATTGCGTCATGACGCTTCAGGTGCTGGGAGAGTTCTTCCACTCGAGCTCGCGCAAGCGGCCGCGCGAACGCACCGTCATGGCCGAACAGACCCGGGATTGGCTGGAGCTGTTCCCGGTCGTCTCGTCGACGCCGAAGCTGCTGCCCCAGGCGCTGCAACTGGCCGAGCAGGGCCAAGTGTCGTTCTGGGACGCAATGCTGGTGGCGACCGTGGCTGAAGCCGGCTGCACCACGCTGCTGAGCGAGGACATGGCGGATGGCGTGGCGCTGGGCGGCGTCACCGTGCGCAACCCGTTCCGCGGCGACCGGCTGCCGGACGAGATCGAGGCGCTGTTGACGGTTTGACCCGGCCGGCGCCGCCGGTCGGACGGAAAGCGGCCGCAGAGCCGTTGGATTTTGGCAGGAGGCTTTGATGGCCGATCTGAGCAACGACTTCCTGGGGATCCGCTCCCCGAACCCGTACTGGCTGGCCTCGGCGCCGCCGACGGACAAGGAGTACAACGTCGTCCGCGCCTTCCGCGCCGGCTGGGGCGGGGTGGTGTGGAAGACGCTGGGCGAGGATCCGCCCGTGGTCAACGTCTCCTCCCGCTACGGCGCCGTCAGCTACAACGGCACCCGCGTCGCCGGCCTGAACAACATCGAGCTGATCACCGACCGGCCGCTGGAGCTCAACCTGCGCGAGATCAAGCAGGTCAAGCGCGACTGGCCGGACCGGGCGATGATCGTGTCGCTGATGGTGCCGTGCGAGGAGCAGAGCTGGAAGTCGATCCTGCCGCTGGTCGAGGACACCGGTGCCGACGGCATCGAGCTGAACTTCGGCTGCCCGCACGGCATGTCGGAGCGCGGCATGGGCTCCGCCGTCGGCCAGGTGCCGGAATATGTCGAGATGGTCGCCCGCTGGTGCAAGCAGTACACGCGCATGCCGGTGATCGTGAAGCTGACGCCGAACATCACCAACATCCTCGGCCCGGCCCGGGCGGCCAAGCGTGGCGGCGCCGACGCGGTGTCGCTGATCAACACCATCCAATCGATCGTGTCGATCGACCTCGACCTGATGGCGCCGACGCCGACCGTCGACGGCCTCGGCACCCATGGCGGCTATTGCGGCCCGGCGGTGAAGCCGATCGCGCTGCGCATGGTCGGGCAGATCGCGCGCGACCCGGAATGCCAGGGCATGGCGATCTCTGCGATCGGCGGCATCTCGACCTGGCGCGACGCGGCGGAGTTCATGGCGCTGGGCGCCACCAACGTCCAGGTCTGCACCGCGGCGATGACCCACGGCTTCAAGATCGTCGAGGACATGTCGTCCGGCCTGGCCAACTGGATGGACCAGAAGGGCTATGCCGGCACCCGTGCCTTCCAGGGGCTGGCGGTGCCGAACTTCGTCGAATGGCAGGACCTGAACATCAACTTCAAGTCGGTCGCCAATATCAACCAGGACGCCTGCATCCAGTGCGGCAAGTGCTACATCGCCTGCGAAGACACCTCGCACCAGTCGATCTTCAAGCTGCGCACGCCCGAGGGCGCGCGGCGCTATGAGATCAACGAGGCGGAGTGCGTCGGCTGCAACCTGTGCATGCATGTCTGCCCGGTCGACAACTGCATCACCATGGAGGCGGTCGACACCGGCCGGCCCTATCTGAACTGGCAGCACCACCCCAACAACCCGATGCGCAAGGACGCCGCCGAATAACCCCTTACTTTGCTGCAATTTGGCATCGTCGGCTCGGGAGCGATCGGTCATGATGGCGCCCTTCCGATCATCCGATACGAAAAGAAGCGAGGGGTACAATGGCTGTCATGCGACGCGCGGTGCTGGTGGGGATCGTGGCCGCGGTGCTCGCCGGATGCGCCGGCAAGGAGCCGGCATCCGGACCGGTGGCGGAGGCGAAGATCGACGATTTCGCCGGCTCCTGGATCGGCTCGAGCCAGCAGGAGGTGCAGCGCGCCTCGGCGGTGATCGTCGAGCCGCGGACCGATGGCGGCTTCCGGCTGTTCTGGCGCAACGTCCAGGCGGGCGACGGCACCGACGGGCTGGAGTTCCGCGAGCGCGAGCTGGTCTTCCAGTCCTCGACCCGGCCGAACTTCTGGACCGCCACGGTCCCGGCCGACCGCGCCTATGCCACCGCCAGCCTGTCGGGCCCGACCCTGACGGTCGAGGTCGTCGGCACCACCAAGGAAGGCAAGGTCGAGCGCCAGCTCTACCGCCGCACCCTGGTCGACACCACCCATCTGAAGCTGGCCTATACCCGCGAGGTGGCGGGCCAGCCGGCCTCCACCATCGAGGGCGAGTTCATCCGCAAGCCGGCCTGATCGAAGGCCCACCTGATCGACGACTCCGCCCGAGGACGTGACGATGCAGCAGAATATCCAGATCGATCCGCAGCGCCTCTGGGACGCGATCATGGAGACCGCCGAGCTCGGCCGCACCCCGAAGGGCGGGGTCAAGCGCCTGACCCTGACCGACCTGGACAAGCAGGTGCGGGACTGGTTCAGGACGCAGTGCGAAGCGGTCGGCTGCACCGTCACCGTCGACGAGGTCGGCAACATGTTCGCCCGCCGGCCGGGCCGGGATGAGTCGCTGCCGCCGATCTGCGTCGGCAGCCATCTCGACACCCAGCCGACGGGCGGCAAGTTCGACGGCATCCTCGGCGTGCTGTCGGGGCTGGAGCTGCTGCGCACGCTGCACGACACCGGCTACGAGACCAACGCGCCGATCGAGGTCATCAACTGGACCAATGAGGAGGGCTCCCGCTTCGCCCCGGCGATGCTGGCCTCCGGCGTCTTCGCCGGGGTGTTCACCAAGGAGTACGCCTACAGCCGCGAGGACCGCGACGGCCTGCGCTTCGGCGACGAGCTGGACCGGATCGGCTATCGCGGCCCGGTCCCGGTCGGGCAGCGCAGGCTCGGCGCCCATTTCGAGCTGCACATCGAGCAGGGGCCGATCCTCGAGGCCGAGGAGAAGGTGATCGGCGTCGTCACCGGCGTGCAGGGCATGCGCTGGTACGAGGTGACGGTGACCGGCCGCGAGAGCCATGCCGGCTCGACCCCGATGCGGCTGCGGCGCGACGCGCTGCGCGGCGCCGCGCGGATGATCGAGGCGGTGATCGCGGTCGGCGACGCCACCGCCGATGCGGTCGCCACGGTCGGCCTGGTCGAGGTCCGGCCGAACAGCCGTAACGTGATCCCCGGCGAGGTCTTCTTCACCATCGACTACCGCAACCCCGACGATGCGAAGATCGGGGTAATGGAGGCGGCGGCACGGGCGGCGATCGAGCGGATCGCGGCCGAGCTGAAGCTCGAGGTCAAGGTCGAGGCGATCTGGGATTCGCCGGCGGTGAAGTTCGACCCGGCCTGCATCGACGCGGTGGAGAACGCCGCCCGGTCGAACGGCTTCGCCCATCGCCGCATCGTCTCCGGCCCCGGGCATGACTCGGCCTACATCGCCCGGGTGGCGCCGACCGCGATGATCTTCGTGCCGTGCCGCGAGGGCATCAGCCACAATGAGGAGGAGAGCATCGAGTTCGACCACGCCGCCGCCGGAGCCAATGTGCTGCTGCGCGCCGTGCTCGATTACGACCGCTCGCTCGAACAGAAGGCGGGCTGAGGCATGGCGGTGTCGGCGGTCAGGCCCGAGCAGCCTCCACGCACGGCGTCTAGCGCCCCGCCGGTGGTCGAGGCCCGGCGCCTCGGCCTGACCTTCCAGACCGCCGATGCGCCGGTGGTGGCTCTGCAGGATGTCGATCTGACCATCGGCGAGGGCGAGTTCGTGTCGCTGATTGGCCCGTCCGGCTGCGGCAAGACCACGCTGATGCGGGTGGTGGCCGACCTGGTGCGGCCGACCGCCGGCTCGGTCACGGTCAACGGGATGACGCCGGAGCAGGCGCGGCTGGCCCGCGCCTATGGCTATGTGTTCCAGGCGCCGGCGCTCTACCCCTGGCGCAATGTCCGCCGCAACGTCGAGCTGCCGCTCGAGATCATGGGCGTGCCGGCGGCGGAGCGGCAGGAGCGGGCGCGGGCCGCGCTCGCCACCGTCGGGCTCGGTCCGTTCGAGAAGAAGTTCCCCTGGCAGCTTTCGGGCGGCATGCAGCAGCGCGTCTCGATCGCCCGCGCGCTGGGCTTCCAGCCGAAGCTGCTGCTGATGGACGAGCCGTTCGGCGCGCTCGATGAGATCACCCGCGACAACCTCAACGTCCATCTGCTGGACCTGTGGAACCGCAGCAACCTGACCGTGATCTTCGTCACCCATTCGATCCCGGAGGCGGTGTTCCTGTCCTCCAAGATCGTGGTGATGTCGCCGCGGCCCGGCCGGATCCTCGACGTGATTGACAGCGACCTGCCGCGCCAGCGCGACCTCGACATCCGCGAGACCCCGGAGTTCCTCGCCATCGCCCAGCAGGTCCGCGAAGGCCTCCGGGCCGGGCATTCCTACGAATGAGGGTGAGGCGCGCATGACCGCACTCGCCGAATCCCTGCCCGCCCGCCCCGGCACCTGGGCGCGGCTGAAAGGCGGGAGGGCGTTGCCGCTGGCGACCGTGCTCGGCGCGTTCCTGGTCCTCTGGTATCTCGGCTCGTTCTGGCTGAACGCGCCGCAGGCGGTGGAGCGGCTGAACCGTGCCGGGCCGGACTGGACCACGGCGCAGTTCTTCGACGCGATCTGGAAGCTGGACCGGCCGCTGCTGCCGACGCCGGACCAGGTCGCGACCGACCTGTGGGGCAGCACCGTCGGCCGGCCGGTGACCAGCAACCGCAGCCTCGTCTACCACGCCTGGGTGACGATGAGCTCGACCCTGGTCGGCTTCGTGCTCGGCACGCTGCTCGGCATCCTCCTCGCCGTCGGCATCGTCCATGTGCCGACGCTCGACCGGTCGCTGATGCCTTGGGTGATCGCCAGCCAGACCGTGCCGATCCTGGCGATCGCGCCGATGATCGTTGTCGTGCTCGGCAATATCGGCCTCACCGGCGTGGTGCCGAAATCGATCATCTCGGCGTATCTCAGCTTCTTCCCGGTCACCATCGGCATGGTCAAGGGCCTGCGCTCGCCCGACTCGCTGCAGCTCGACCTGATGCGCACCTATTCCGCCAGGGGCGCCCAGGTGTTCTGGAAGCTGCGCTGGCCGGCGGCGGTGCCGTTCCTGTTCCCCAGCCTGAAGATCGGCATCTCGCTGGCCCTGGTCGGTGCGATTGTCGGCGAGTTGCCGACCGGCGCCCAGGCCGGCATCGGCGCGCGGCTCCTCACCGGCTCGTATTTCGGCCAGATGATCCAGCTGTGGTCGGCGCTGGTGATAGCGGCGCTGCTGGCCCTGCTCTGCGTCTTCGCCGTCACCCTCACCGAGCGCGCCGTGATCGCCAGCCGCGGAGGCCGGGGATGAGCGCGCGGGTGCTGCGCAGCCTGGGCTGGCTGCTCCTGGCGGTGATCCTCGCCGGATTCGTGCTCCAGTGGATCGCCGACGGCGGCGTGTTCGCGTCCGCCACCGCGTGGATCGCCCTGCCGATCGTCGCGGCGGTGGCCGCGTCCTGGATGGCGCTGCACGGCCTGTCGCCGGTGCCCGGCCGGGCCGCCGGCATTGCCGTGCCGATCCTGTTCGGCACCGTGCTGCTTTGGCTGTGGCAGGTGCTGGTCACCGGTTTCCAGGTGCCGCAGATCCTGCTGCCGGCGCCGTCGCAGATCGGGGCGCGCTTCGCCGCCAGCACCGACACGCTGTGGGTCGATTTCGTCCAGACCTTCATCCGCTCGGCCATACCGGGCTTCCTGATCGGCTCCGGCGCCGGCTTCCTGACCGCGGTCGCGATCGACCGGTCGCCCTTCCTGCAGCGCGGCCTGCTGCCGCTCGGCTCCGCCGTCTCGGCCATGCCGATCGTCGGCATCGCGCCCATCATGATCATGTGGTTCGGCTTCGACTGGCACTCCAAGGCCGCGGTGGTCGTGGTCATGACCTTCTTCCCGATGCTGGTGAACGCGCTGGCGGGCCTCGAGGCCGCCGGGGCGATGGAGCGCGACCTGATGCGCTCCTACGCCGCCAGCTATTGGCAGACGCTGCGCAAGCTGCGGCTGCCGGGCGCGCTGCCCTTTATCTTCAACGCCCTGAAGCTGAACGCCACCCTGGCCCTGATCGGCGCCATCGTGGCCGAGTTCTTCGGCACCCCGATCTACGGCATGGGCTTCCGCATCTCGACCGAGGTGGCGCGGCTGAATGTCGACATGGTCTGGGCCACCATCCTGGTCGCGGCGATCGCCGGCTCCGCCTCCTACGGGCTGCTCGCGCTGGTGGAGCGGGCGACCACCTTCTGGCACCCTTCGATGCGGCAAGCGGAACGCTGAAAGATCCAACGAACGGGAGAGGCATCATTATGAAAAAAATCATTCTGGGACTGGCCGCGATCGCAGTGCTGGGCTTCGGCCCGGCGCAGGCGGCGGATCCCTTCACCATCCAGCTGAAATGGGTCACCCAGGCGCAGTTCGGCGGCTATTACGTCGCCGCCGAGAAGGGCTTCTACGCCGATGAGGGGCTGGAGGTCACGATCAAGCCGGGCGGGCCGGACATCGCGCCGCCGCAGGTGATCGCGGCTGGCGGCGCCGACGTCATCGTCGAATGGATGCCGGCGGCGCTGGCGGCGCGCGAGAAGGGCGTGCCGCTGGTCAATGTGGCGCAGGTCTTCAACCGCTCCGGCATGATGCTGACCTGCAAGAAAGAAAGCGGGATCACGTCGCCGGCCGATTTCAAGGGCAAGACCCTGGGCGTCTGGTTTGCCGGCAACGAATATCCGTTCCTGTCCTGGATGGGCAAGCTGGGCCTGTCGACCTCGGGCTCCAACCCGGACGTCACGGTGCTGCGCCAGGGCTTCAACGTCGACCCGCTGCTGCAGAACCAGGCGGCCTGCATCTCGACCATGATCTACAACGAATACTGGCAGGTGATCGACGCCGGCGTGCCGGAGAAGGACCTGATCACCTTCTATTACGAGGACCAGGGCGTCGCGACCTTGGAGGACGGGCTGTACGCCCTCGACTCCAAGCTGAAGGACCCGGCCTTCGTCGATCGGCTGGGCAAGTTCATCAAGGCGTCGGCCAAGGGCTGGGCCTATGCTAAGGCGCATCCGGACGAAGCCGGCAAGATCGTGGCCGAGGCCGACGCGTCGGGCGCCACCACCGACGCGGTGCAGACCCGCATGGCCGAGAACATCGCCAAGCTGATCACCGTGTCGGACGACAAGATCGGCTGGCTCGACCCCGAGGCGTACAAGCGCACGGTGCAGGTGCTGCTGTCGAGCAAGAGCGACCCGGTGATCACCAAGGACCCGGGCGACGCGGCCTGGACCCACGCCGCCTGGGACAAGGCGATGGCCAAGTAGGCAAGGCGTCCTTCGACAAAAAGGGCCGGCTTTCGCCGGCCCTTTCCGATCCTTCCGGGCGCGCGCCCGGCCTTTTCGATTACTACAGTACGAAGTCGGCCGCCTGCAGTGCAAAGGCGCCATTAAGCTGGATGTGGAAGTCCGAGACGCCGTCGCCGTTGATGTCGCCGCCGATGGTGGTGACGCCGGGGCTGGTGACGGCGGCGCGCAGTTGGCCGGCAACGCCCGAATAGAGGGCGCTGCCGATGAAGGTGAAGGCTTGGTTGCCGGCGACGCCGGCGTCGGCGTCGATCGCCGACAGGTCGATCTTGTCGCCCTGGGCGTGGCTGAAGTCAGCGATCCGGTCGGGGACACCGCTATAGCTGTCGTCGATACTGGCGAAGATGAAGCGATCGGCTCCGGCGCCGCCGGTCAGCGTGTCAACGCCCATGCCGCCGCCCAGCACGTCGTCGCCCTCGAAGCCGTTCAGCCCATTGTTGAAGAAATCGCCGTAAAGGGTGTCGCCGGCCATGCTGCCATTGACGCTCTCGATCGATATGAGGACATCGCCCGCGGCGCCGCCAGCGGTCGCGCCGGTCGCAAGATCGACCGTGACGGCGATGGCCGACCCCCAATAGGTGACCAGGTCGGTATCATTGCCGCCATCGAGGAGGTCGGCCCCGCCCTCGCCGCGAAGGATGTCGTAACCGTTCCCGCCGTAGAGCTCATTGTCGCCGGCGTCGCCGGTCAGCCTGTCGGCACCCCCGGACCCTTCCAGGTTTTCGATATCGCCGACAAGGGTGTCGCCCTGGGCCGCGCCGCTCCACGCCAGTCCACCGAGGGTCACGATCACCCCGACAAGGCCGTCCACGTAACTGAGGATATCCTCTCCATCGCCGCCGGAGAGCGCATCGGCCCCGGCCCCGCCGACCAGCCGGTCGTCCCCGGCGCCGCCCGAAAGCGTATCGTCGCCTCCCAGGCCTTCCAACTGGTCGTCCCCGCCGCCTCCGGAGAGCACATCGTTGCCATCCAGGCCCGAGAGCTTGTTGTCCGCCTCGTTGCCGGTGAGGATGTCGCCGTAGTTCGAACCGGTTACGTTTTCAATGTCACCGGCGATGAGATCGCCTTGGGCATCGCCGCCGGAACCGGTGCCGCCGAGGATCACCGTGACGGCAGCGCCGCTCTCATTATACCAGATTATGTCGGCCCCGGCGCCGCCGGACAGCGTGTCGGCCCCGGCCCCGCCATAGAGATAGTCGTCGCTGTCTCCGCCGGAAAGGCTGTCGTTTCCGGCTCCGCCGAGGAGGCTATCAAAGCCGGTGCCGCCGGAAAGGGTATCGTTCCCGTCTCCCCCATAGAGGATACCGCTACCGGTGCCGCTGTCGAGGAGGTCGTCGCCCCCATAGCCGTACAGCTGGTCGTACCCTGAATAGCCATAGATCTGCTCGGCATCGTCCGAGCCGTGGATGGTGTTGTCGCCGGCGTCCCCGTCGATGCGTCCTGGCATGTTTCCTCGCCTGTTTGCTGTGGGTAGACCGGTGCCGGTGGGCCGGCACCGGTTTCCTGAATGCTACAGTACGAAGTCGGACGCCTGCAGTGGAAAGGCGCCGGTCAGCTGGATGTGGAAGTCGGAGACGCCGTCGCCGTTGATGTCGCCGGCGATGGTGGTGACGCTGTCGACGACGGCGAACCGCAGTTCGCCAGCATGGTGGGTGAACAGGCCGGAGCCGATGAAGCTGAAGCCCTGGTCACCGGCAGCCGCGGTGCTGGCGTCGATCCCCGCCAGGTCGATGCGGTCGGCCTGGGCCCGGCTGAAATCGGTGATCCGGTCGGCATTGGCCCCGACCACGCTGTCGCCGACGGCGGTGAACTGGAACCGGTCCGCCCCGGCGCCGCCGGTGAGGGTGTCCTGGCCGGCCCGGCCGACGAGGAGGTCGTTGCCGTTCCACCCTTGCAGCACATTGGCGCCGGCATTGCCGTACAGGCTGTCCCAGCCCTGACCGCCGGAGAGGTTCTCGATTGAGACCAGGACGTCGCCCTGGGCTTCGCCGGCGCTGCCGAGGCCGCTGGCCAGGCTGACCACGACTCCGGTGGTGGCGCTGTAATAGCTGGCGGTGTCGGTGCCGACGCCGCCGTCGAGACGGTCGGCCCCGGCCCCGCCGCGGAGCACGTCGTTGCCGTTCCAGCCGGCCAGCGTGTTCGCCCCGGCGTCGCCGGCGAGGGTGTCGTTGCCCTGGCCGCCGGTGAGGTTCTCGATCCCGGTCAGGACGTCGCCCTGGGCTTCGCCGCCGCCGGCGGTGTGGGCGCCCAGGTCGATCGAGACGCCGGTGGTGGCGTAGTAGTAGCTGGCGGTGTCGATGCCGGCGCCGCCGTCGATCACATCGGCCCCGGCGCCGCCGCGAAGCACGTCGTTGCCGTCCAGCCCCTGCAGCGTGTTGGCGAAGGCGTTGCCGACCAGGCTGTCGCCGCCCAGGCTGCCGATGGCGTTCTCGATGCCGGTATAGCGGTCGCCCTGCGCCTCGCCGCCGCTGCCGACGCCGCTGGACAGGTTCACCGTCACCGGCCCCGCCGTGCCGGAATAGGTCACGGTGTCGCTGCCGCTGCCGCCGTAGAACCGGTCGCTGCCGCTGCCGCCGCGGAGCGAATCGTTGCCGGCGCCACCGACCAGGGTGTCGCTGTCGGAGCCGCCGTTCAGCTTGTCGTTGGCGCCGGCGCCGAACAGGTGGTCGGCCCCGCTGGTGCCGGTGAGGTCGCGCGGCGTGGCCGAGCTGTTGAAGGTGAAGTAGTTGCCGGTGCGCAGCACATCGACGGTGATGTTCTTGATCCGGATGCTCTCGTCGGTGAAGCCGTAGCCGAGGGTGATGACGACGTCCGTGCCGACCTGCTGCATGAAGGGGACGATGCTGGCCAGGTCGCCGACCCCAATCGCCTGCAGGTCGATCTTGTCGCCGGGCTGGAGGTCGAAGATGGTGTCGTTGCCGAACTCGCGGGCGTTGTAGACGAAGGCATCGTTGCCGGTGCCGCCGTAAAGCTGGTCGCCGCCGGTGCCGCCGATGAGGGTGTCGCTGCCGGCACCGCCGACCAGGGTGTCGAAGTCGGAGCCGCCGTTCAGCTTGTCGTTGGCGCCGGCGCCGAACAGGTGGTCGGCTCCGCTGGTGCCGGTGAGATCGCGCACCGTCGGAGAGGTGTTGAAGGTGAAGTAGTTGCCGGCGGTCAGAGTATCGATGGTGATGTTCTTGATGCGGATGCTCTCGTCGGTGAAGCCGTAGCCGAGGGTGATGACGACATCCTCGCCGACCTGCTCCATGAAGGGCCGGATGCTGGCGAGGTCGCCGACCCCGATGGCCTGCAGGTCGATCTTGTCGCCGGGCTGGAGGTCGAAGACGGTGTCGTTGCCGAACTCGCGGGCGTTGTAGACGAAGGCGTCGTTGCCGGTGCCGCCGTAAAGCTGGTCGCCGCCGGTGCCGCCGATGAGGGTATCGCTGCCGGCACCGCCGACCAGGGTGTCGAAGTCGGAGCCGCCGTTCAGCTTGTCGTTGGCGCCGGCGCCGAACAGATGGTCGGCCCCGCTGGTGCCGGTGAGATCGCGCACCGTCGCGGAGGTGTTGAAGATGAAGTAATTGCCGGCGGTCAGCGCATCGATGGTGATGTTCTTGATGCGGATGCTCTCGTCGGTGAAGCCGTAGCCGAGGGTGATGACGACATCCTCGCCGACCTGCTCCATGAAGGGCCGGATGCTGGCGAGGTCGCCGACCCCGATGGCCTGCAGGTCGATCTTGTCGCCGGGCTGGAGGTCGAAGACGGTGTCGTTGCCGAACTCGCGGGCATTGTAGACGAAGGCGTCGTTGCCGGTGCCGCCGTAAAGCTGGTCGCCGCCGGTGCCGCCGATGAGGGTATCGCTGCCGGCACCGCCGACCAGGGTGTCGAAGTCGGAGCCGCCGTTCAGCTTGTCGTTGGCGCCGGCGCCGAACAGATGGTCGGCCCCGCTGGTGCCGGTGAGATCGCGCACCGTCGCGGAGGTGTTGAAGATGAAGTAATTGCCGGCGGTCAGCGCATCGATGGTGATGTTCTTGATGCGGGTGCTCTCGTCGGTGAAGCCGTAGCCGAGGGTGATGACGACATCCTCGCCGACCTGCTCCATGAAGGGCTGGAGGCTGGCGAGGTCGCCGACCCCGATGGCCTGCAGGTCGATCTTGTCGCCGCTCAGGAGGTCGGTGATGGTGTCGTTGCCGAATTCGCGGGCGTTGTAGACGAAGGCATCGTTGCCGGCGCCGCCGGTCAGGGAGTCGCCGCCGGTGCCGCCGATAAGCCGGTCGTTGCCGCCGCCGCCGATAAGGGTGTCACCGCTGCCGAAACCGTCGATCGTGTCGTCACCGCTGGTGCCGGTGATCTCGTCCTGGCCACTGGTGCCATTGATAACAGCCATTGCTTCGTTCCCCTTCTTGCACGGTTGGATCGCAGGCCCGTTGCGCGGCTTCGGCGTTGGAAGCCGGGCATGACGGTGCCGTCGGGCGCCCTTCATCGAAGGCCGCCCCGTCGCTCGCTCCCGATCGCGGGAGCGAGGGAATTCGGTTGTCCTGGATGGGCGGCCGGATTACCGGCCGCGAATGGTCACAGCAGGAGGTGGAAGGACCTCGGGCGTGCCTGGCTTCGGCCCGCCGGCGATAGGAATGCGGTTGCCGTCAGCGCGCCGGGCATGGCCGGCAGATCCCGCGCTGCGACGCATCCTGCTCCGGATTCGTGAACGACATCCAAGTTGCTCCCCACCACTTATAAAATTTGATGCAATTGGACTGTACCGCGGCTGTCTCGATCCCGGCAATCCACCGGCAACGGGCCTGCCGAGCCTCATCGGCAGAGGGCCACCGACGCGCGATGCGATGGCCGACCGGGCCGGACATGCCGCCGGCAGGCTGCCCGTGACGACGTGGCCAGCGATACGGGATCGGGCTGCGTCGTCACCGTGCTTATCAACCTGGATATCGGCAGATGGTGGCGCGAATGTGTCGCCAAGGTCAGATTGACGTCCTAATCCGACATTTTAGCCGACATCGTCGGATCTTTATCGCAGCCCTGAGCTTCAGGCCCGGCCGGCCCGGTGCAGGGCGACGCCGGCCATCACCAGGGCGATGCCGGCCAGGTCGCGGGTCGAGGGGATCTGTCCCAGTACCAGGATTCCGATCCCGGTGGCGGTGGCCGGCAGCAGCGACAGCATCAGCGCGAAGCTGGCGCGCGGCAGCCGGGCCATCGCCAGCAGGTCGCAGACATAGGGGATGACCGAGGAGGCGATGCCGACCCCGATCCCCGCCAGCAGCAGCGCCGGGTCGGTCAGCGCCGGCAGGGCCGGGCCCAGCCCGAACGGGGTGATCGCCACCAGCGCCATCAGCATCGCCGCCGCCAGCCCGTCGATGCCGTCGGCCCCGGCGATGCGGTGGGCCAGCATGATATAGGCGATGAACAGCGCGGCATTGGCGAAGGCCAGGGCATAGCCCAGTGCGTCGGCCTCCAGCCGGATCTGGGTCAGCATCGCCACGCCGGCGGCCGCCACGCTCAGCGCCACCAGGTTGCGCCGGCTGCGCAGCCCGGCCGCCGCCAGGCCGATCGGCCCCAGGAACTCGATGGCGCCGACCGTGGCCAGCGGCAGCCGGGCGATCGCCAGGTAGAAGCAGGCATTCATCGCCGCCAGCACCAGGCCCAGCGCCAGCAGAATCCGGCGGTCGGCCGCGCTGCTGCGCTGCCACAGCCGCCAGGGCCGGCGCCACAGCGCGAACACCAGCGCGGCGGTGGCGATGCGCAGCCAGGCGACGCCCAGCACCTCGACCGCGCCGAACAGCAGCACGGCGCAGGCCGGCCCCAGATAGTGGAACACGGCGCTGACGATGAAGAACAGCTGCGGCGGCAGCCGCTGCGCCAGCGGCAAAGCGGCGGAGGTCTCGGGCATCGACATGGCTGGAAGATTTGCATGCGCCGGCGGCCCGGCCCATGATCGGTCGAAGCCCTGTGCCGTCATCTGCCTTCGCTTCGAAGGAGATCCGTCGATTTGGCCTTCCAGGTCTCGCCGCTGCTCGCCGATGAGCGCAACCTCGCCCTGCTTCGCCTGTTGCAGGCCGAGCCGCGGCTGGGCGTGGCCGAGCTGGCGCGGCGCATCGGCATGTCGGGCCCGGCGGTGCGCGAGCGGCTGCTGCGGCTGGAGGAGGCGGGGGTGATCCGCGGCTGGCGGCTGGAGCTGGAGCCGCGGGCGCTGGGCTACCCGCTGACCGTGTTCGTCCGCATCCGGCCGATGCCGGGGCAGCTGCCGAAGATCGCCGAGCTGGCGCGGGCGATGCCGCAGGTGGCGGAATGCCACCGCATCACCGGCGAGGACTGCTTCATCCTGAAGGTGCATGTCGAGGCGATCGAGACGCTGGACCGGCTGCTCGACCGCTTCCTGGCGCATGGCCAGACCACGACCTCGATCGTCCAGTCCACCCCGGTGCCGCCGCGCGACCCGCCGCTGCCGGGATAGGGCCCGGGGGGCCGGCGGGGGCTACAGTCCGCGGCGCGAGCGCAGGGCGGCCACCAGCGTGCCGTCGTCGAGATAGTCCAGCTCGCCGCCCACCGGCACGCCATGGGCCAGGCGGGTGACGCTGGGGCCGATACCCTCCAGCTTCTCCGCCAGGTAATGCGCCGTGGTCTGGCCATCGACCGTGGCGTTCAGGGCCAGGATCACCTCGGTGACGCCCGGCTCGCGGGCGCGGGCCAGCAGGCGCGGGACCGACAGGTCCTCCGGCCCGACGCCGTCGATCGCCGACAGCGTTCCGCCCAGCACGTGGTAGCGGCCGCGGAAGGCGCGGGCCCGCTCCAGCGCCCACAGGTCGGCCACCTGCTCGACCACGCAGATCACCCCGGCGTCGCGGGTCGGGTCGCTGCAGATCGGGCAGGGGTCGACGGTGTCGAGATTGCCGCAGACCGAGCACGGCACGATCGCCGTGGCCGCCGCGTCCAACGCCTCGGCCAGCGGGCGCATGACGGTGTCGCGGTGGCGCAGCAGGTGCAGCGCGATCCGGCGTGCCGACCGCGGCCCCAGCCCCGGCAGCCGCGCCAGCAGGTCCATCATGGTGGCGATCTCGCCGCTCATCCGTGCTCCATCCCGCCGCCGTCCGCGGCACCGATCCTATCCGACGCGCTTTCCTAGCACAGCAGGCGAAACCGGACCCGTCGCGATCGCACCGAGGCGCCTTGAACGGCATCGCCGCTTCGCCTATAACCGACGGCGCGCGGGTGTAGCTCAATGGTAGAGCAGAAGCTTCCCAAGCTTACGACGAGGGTTCGATTCCCTTCACCCGCTCCAGCCTTCTTATCACCGCCGCCCGATCTTTCATGACCGTCCCGCGCCCGCGGCTGGTTCCGCTCGCCTTCGCCTCCGCCTAAGCTTCCCGGCGGCACCGACCGAAGGGGAACCATGCCTGACGCGACCAAGGCCGCCGATCCCGCGCAGGAATGCCTCGACTTCCTGGCCCGGCACCGCGACATCCGCTTCGTCGACATCCTGCTGACCGATGCCTGCGGCGTGCAGCGCGGCAAGCGCATCCCGAGGGCCGAGCTGGAGCGGATCTGGCGCAACGGCCGCTACATGCCCGGCTCGATCATCAGCCTCGACATCACCGGGGCGGATGTGGAGGAGACCGGGCTGGTGTGGGAGGACGGCGACGCCGACCGCACCGCCCGCCCCGTGCCCGGCACGCTGGTGCCGGTGCCGTGGAAGGCCGAGCCCTCGGCCCAGCTGCTGCTGACCCTGTTCGAGCTCGACGGCACGCCGTCGGCCTACGATCCGCGCCAGGTGCTGTCCCGGGTGGTGTCGCGGCTGGCGGCCGACGGCCTGCATCCGGTGGTGGCGGTGGAGCTGGAGTTCTACGTCTTCGACGCGGCCTGGCGCGAGACCGGGCGGCCGATCCCGCCGCGCGGCGCCAGCACCGGCAAGCAGGCCTATGGCATGGCCGATCTCGACGAGCTCGGCGACTTCCTGGCCGATCTCTACGCCTGCTGCGAGATCCAGGGCCTCCCGGCCGACACGGCGATCAGCGAATACGCGCCGGGCCAGGTCGAGATCAACCTGAAGCACCGGGCCGACGCGCTCCGGGCGGCCGACGACGCCATCCTGTACAAGCGGCTGGTCCGCGCCGTGGCCAGGCGGCACGGCATGGAGGCCACCTTCATGGCCAAGCCCTATGCTGGCGAGACCGGCAGCGGCACCCATCTGCACATCAGCCTGGCCGATGGCGACGGCGGCAACCGTTTCGCGGCCGAGGGCGGTGACGAGCTGCTGCGCCACGCCATCGGCGGCATGGGGGCGACGATCCGCGACGGCATGCTGCTGTTCGCGCCGAACGCCAACTCCTACCGCCGATTCCAGACCCTCAGCTACGCGCCGTTGGCGCCGAGCTGGGGCGTCAACAACCGCACCGTGGCGCTGCGCGTGCCGATCGGCCCGCCGGCGGCGAAGCATGTCGAGCACCGGGTGGCCGGCGCCGACGCCAACCCGTATCTGGCGCTGGCGGCGGCACTGGCCGGGATGCATCGCGGGATTCTGGACAAGCGCGATCCTGGCCCGCCGGTGACCGGCAACGGCTACGGCACCCCGGCCTCGGACATCCCGCCGAACTGGCTCGATTCGATCCGCGACTTCCGCGCCTCGGCGCTGATGCGGGACTATCTCGGCGACGCGTTCGTCGACGCCTTCGCCAAGATCAAGCTGGCCGAATACCGCCGCTTCCACAGCCAGGTGCCGCCGCTGGACTTCGACTGGTACGCCAGGGTGGTGTGAGGCGCTCCCCTTTTTCTGTCATGCCCGGGCTTGACCCGGGCATCCAGAGGCTGTCGACATCTTCTGGATTGCCGGGTCAAGCCCGGCAATGACAGAAAGGGAATGGGGATAGGACGGAGCGGCTCCTACCACCCGCAGCTCTGGCCCTTGTTCTGCTCGGTCAGCCAGTCGTTCAGGGGCGTGAAGTACTCGACCACGGCGCTGGCGTCGGTCTGCCGCTCGCCGGTGAAGGCTTCCAGCTCGTCCGGCCAGGGCTTGGACTGGCCCATCTCCAGCATCGCGTTGAAGCGCCGGCCGACCTGCTTGTCGCCATAGACCGAGCAGCGGTGCAGCGGTCCGGTCCAGCCGGCCTGCTTGCACGCCGCGCGGTGGAACTGGAACTGGTAGATATGGGCCAGGAAATACCGGGTGTACGGCGTGTTGCCGGGGATGTGGTACTTGGCGCCGGGGTCGAAGGCATCGGCCGGGCGCGGCCCCGGCGGCACCAGCCCCTGGTATTTCAGCCGCAGCGCCCACCAGGCGTCGTTGTAGGTCTCCGGCGTCGCCTTCCCGGCGAACACCTCCCAGCGCCAGCGGTCGACCATCAGGCCGAAGGGCAGGAAGGCGATCTTGTCGAGCGCCATCTTCAACAGGAAGGGGATGTCGCCCTCCGCGCCCGGCACGGTGTTCAGGAGGCCGATCTGGTTCAGATAGGTCGGGGTCAGCGCCGACAGCCCGACGAAATCGCCGATCGCCTCGTGGAAACCGTCATTGGCGCCGTTCTTGAACAGGTAGGGCTGGTCCTTGTAGGCACGCTGATAGTAGTTGTGCCCGAGCTCGTGGTGGACGGTGTAGAAATCCTCGCCGTTCACCTTGGTGCACATCTTGATGCGGACGTCGTCGCGGTCGTCCAGATCCCAGGCCGAGGCGTGGCAGACGACGTCCCGACCCTCCGGCCGCACGATCTGCGACCGCTGCCAGAACGTCTCGGGCAGGGGCGCCAGGCCCAGCGAGGTGTAGAAGGCCTCGCCGATCTTCACCATCCTGGTCGCGTCGTAGCCGGCATTGACCAGCAGCTTGTCCAGGCTGTAGCCCGCGGCCTCGTCCTTCGGTGCCACCAGGTCGTAGATGTTGCCCCAGGACTGGGCCCACATGTTGCCGAGGAGATCGGCGCGGATCGGCCCGGTCTTCGGCTGCACCGCATCGCCGTACCGGGCGTTCAGCCGGCCGCGGACATAGCAGTGCAGGTTCTGGTAGAACGGCTCGACCTGGCCCCACAGCCGATCGGTCTCGGCCGCGAAATCATCGGCCGGCATGTCGTAGCCGGACCGCCACAGCGCGCCGGTGTCGGCATAGCCCAGCGCCGTCGATCCCTCGTTGGCCAGCGCCACCAGCCGGGCATAGTCCGGCTTCATCACCGGCGAGATGCCGTGCCAGCCCTCCCACACCGCTTTGGTCTCGGCCGGGTCGCGCGAGGCGGCCAGGATGTCCTCGGCATCGCTCAGGGTCAGGGTCTTGCCCCGCAGCTGGAACTCGCCGGTGGAGTAGGTGGAATCCAGCCTGGTGCTCAGCGTCGCCAGCTCGCGCGCCGCGCCCGGCCGGTCCGGCGCCGGCAGCACCAGGTTGCGCTTGAGGATGTCGAGCTTGCGCCGGGTCACGGGATCGAGCTGCACCCCGTCGAAGCGCGAGGCTTCCTTGGCATAGGCGCTGGTCTTCTCGGTCCACTCGCCATTGGCCTTGGCCTCCAGCCACTGGGTGTCGTCGGTGATGAAGGTGGCACGGACCCAGGAGGCCTTGTTGAGGTATTCGCTGGTGGCGGCCAGGTCGGCCTCGGCCTTGTCGACGAAGGCGCGGGCTTCCTCCGCGGTCTGGGCCGAGGCGGCGATGCTCCACAGCAGGGCGGCCGCGGCGGTGCCGGCGGCCAGCAGGCGGGATCTCATCGGGACGGTCCCCCTATGCATTGAATTTTATGAGAAATTGCCGGCCTTCTCCCCATGGCCGGACCGATTGCGCCCATGGAAGGCGGCCGGGACTCCCCTGTCAATCGCCGCGTAGGACCGTTGCCCTGCTTTCAGAACGGCCAGGAGGCCGACACGGCGTCTCTCGACATAGAGAGGATCATCGCTATGGCTTCAAGCCTACGCGGCGTCCCGTCTAGTCGAACCGCATAGCGCTCGGAAGGGAGCTTTGGGCCGGCTCGGTTAGCCGATCCCAAGTTTTCTGCCGACGTGTCCAATTAACGCGTGGCGAACCGGCTCGGTTTGCAGCTTGAAATGAATTCGGCCTTCGGCAGGGCCGAAATCGGCGTGGTCACTGAAAGTTTGAACGACTCCTTGAGCGTCGCTAAAGTCAACCAGACCCTTGTTGATCCGAGTGGCGCTTTCAGGTCTTACGAAGCATCGCCATGTTGGCACCGCAGCATCGCGGCTCGACCAATCGCCAACATCGGCGTCTATGTCGCCCAGGCGTCTTGCTGCGGCGTAAAGTACGCGATCACCAGATTTCAGATGCTCTATTTGTGCCTTCACTCTCGGGATAAATTGAAGGTTGGGAAATATAGCTCCGCGACGTTCCCATAGCTCCGCGCCATCTGAGAATGTAGGTATTGTTGAGGCGCGTAGGAGTTCTGCAAAAATAGCAACGTCGCCAGATTGAGCCACATTTCTAGCGAAGACAAGCGTTTCAGTGATTTCCTCGCTGTCTGAATCGAGCTCAATCCTGTTCAAGGCCACAGAAGTAGAATGCCAAAGTGGGTGTGAAGCAAAGCTTACACCCAAGCCATCGAGCAAACATGCTAAACCAAATGCCTTCGCCATCTTTCCTGCGAATTCATGCTCCCCGACCGCAATCTGGTACTCCACCACCGCAAAATCAGGAGCTTTTAGAACTTCAACGACCCTGTCAAACGGAGAGCGGTCTTGAAGACGCTTAAGAAATTGACTTTCCTCAACGCATTTATTTGCGTTCCTTAGCGCTGCGATAGAGTAAGTATCGCCTATTGATATCGCATTCAGCTGAATATCACTATTTAAAACGACACTGGGATTGATCTTCCTAAGTTCTCGTATCACGCTAACGATAGACTTGAGGTAGTTGCAAGCTGGTTCAAGCGCAACTGCACCTTCTGGGATAGACAGATCGTTAAGAAAAATTTCAAAAGACATTTTCTAGTAGTCAATCGAGAAGTTGATCGAGGCTGCGTTCCCATTGATCGAAGAACCCTGAAGGCCAGTATGAGAGGCGTCCGTCCTTAGTCAGGCCAGGCGTCTCAAATGTGCTTTGATTTCCTGGTTCCCGATGAAAGAAATGGAACATTGTATTGCCTGGATCGAGATGGCCTTCTTTAACAGCCAGCCTGATGCCGTTGAGTACGTGATCGCTATGGCTCTCTGCGATTACCTGTACGCCACCGGCTGCTGTGAGCGCAAGTAGCCGCCCAATGGCAACTTGCCCTTTTGGGTGAAGTTGCGCTTCTGGATTTTCAACAACTATAAATGACCCCGGCTCGGCGCCTAGGCACGCCGTGATGACAGGCAATGAATGCGTAAGACCAAAACCTACATTCGTCGGCCGCAGAGGTGCTCCGTAGCTAACGCCTTGCCCACGACAGGAAAATGCGAGCCGAACGAAATCAGTCATGGGCACCGGATGGGGCTCGACGCGCACTCCAGGGCTAAACTCCTGCAACCAGGCATTTACCTGCGCCAATAGGCTGTGCGCTTCAGGCTCAGACGCATGGATCAATTTTAAATTGGCTATCTTTGAAGCGCCAAATTCAAGAAGATAATGCGCTGTAAAATCACCTCTCGGCCCAATAAATCTCTGATGCCTTACGGCGTGATGTGATTTTGGGAACGTTACCGAGGGCGTAATTCGGTCAGCTCGAAGAAACTGAAATCCAAAATCTAGCAAACTAAAAATTTGCATTTCACCATGGCCAGAAATGGAGTCGCGGCCGGGTTTAGTTGTACAACTTAGAACGTCAGCGCTGGTATCTATAGGCGCAGACCACCGAAGAGTGGTATCACCAAGGACGCTTTGTAAGTATATATCAATTGATACTTCTGGTTCATCGAATTGATGATACAGAATATCGGCCCCAGTGCCAAGTTCAACTAGATCTCCATTTAATATCAAATCGCCAGACAATAAAAATCCAGCATCCCAGGACTGTCGTAACAATCCTAGTGCCTGCAGAACGGTACTTTTGCCGCTACCATTCAATCCAGATAGAAGTGTAAGCTGCGACAGCGGGATAGTGACTTCCCGAAACGCCTTAAAATTCTTTAGTCGAAGAGCATATATCATTGTAGGGCGCCCACGAATAGCTCGTGAATTTTCGCAAACCGCCGATTTACTTTCGCGATATCGCCTGTGCCTTGAGAAATCGCGGAGTCGAAAGATCGATCACCGCAGAGTGCAATAAAGCCGGACCGAACAGCGTCGCGATTTTGGATGAGTTTCACCATAGCAGCGTCGTTAGTGTTCGCAAGATTCACAGAAATCGCCTCAAAAAGTGCCTTATTAATTGGCAAGCGACCGACATTCGAGAAATATCTTTTTCTGAATGCGTCATCTCCAAATATGGCTGTGGCAGATAACATAGAGCGTCGGAACATTAGCCTCATATACTCTATCTGGTCAGCGCTGAGTTCGTTGACGGCCTTCATAGCCTTTATAAGGAAACCGTCCATATCCGGCTGTTTGTATTGTGATAACCCTAGGCCAAAGAAAGCAATAAATCTTAGAACAAGCTCGCGGTCATCCATACGTATAGGTCGAACACTACCATCAGTCGCCCGAATAAATTCTGGCATAGCAGCCCACTCTTCCAGCACTCTGCGCGCCGATCCGGGAGTTATTGCATGTCGCAATTCTTGAGGAGAAAGTGCTATCCCGCCCGTGTTTATTCTTGCAAAGATGTTAAATTTCACCTCAGCGGGCGTGCCTTTTCGAATTAGGTGAATTACCAATTCTGTTTCGCGAAGGCGTAGCTGCAACCGAGAGCTGAGTTCTTCAAATTTTTTGCCATCGTAAACGCCGAGGTATTCTAGACCAGTTAGAACGAGTGGTTCTTCGTTGATTATCGTGGAATCTATAAATCTAGAAATAGTCGATAGGCGTTGAATTCCATCGACGACTTCCCACCGCTCGTCCTCGTCCTCAGCGGCGTACAACACTGGCAGGGGGATTCTCAACAGAAGAGATTCAATCAATCGACTCTGGCGTTTTGCGTCCCAAACTCCCCAGCGGCGCTGAAAATCGGGTTGGAGATCGATCATGCCTGAGCGCGTACGCGACAGGAGAAGATCGACGGTCATCGTCTTGGTGACGACGTCAATGTCCTCGGGATCGAACGGTTCAGCAATTTTTTCAACGTCTTCGGGCGCCGTGTCCTCGCGTTCAACGCCGGTCGCGAGCCCTTGAAGGTCCAGTTGTTCGTGTACCGTCGCGTCGTCGGCGGACATTTTGGCTCGCTCACTTAAGCTTGTTTGTCACCATGAGAAGTCGCAGAGCTTCGGTCAACGTGGAAGCGCGTGACATACGGAGTCGTGATGATAGCGACTTTACGCTTGTGGTGCATTGAGTAAACCGAGCTGCGGTCGGGGCATCTGTACCACAGCCGGTGGCTCTCAGAACGGCCAGCCCGCCGACACGGCGTTCGACACCCCGCGCCGTAGAGCCTGGATGCCGGTCTCGACATGGCGCGACGGGTGCACCCGGTTGGTCAGCAGGGTCCAGGCGTGGCCGCGCTCCAGGTCGAGCCACAGCGCCGTGCCGGTGAAGCCGGTGTGGCCGATCGTGTCGGGCGAGCACAGCGATCCGCCGGACCAGCCCTCGTGCCGTACCTGCCAGCCCAGGCCGTGCGTGTGGTCCTCGACGCGCAGCACCTCGGCCACCGTGGCCGGGCGCAGCACCTCGCCGGCCAGGAAGGCCTGGGCGAAGCCCAGCACCGCGGCGGCGCTGCCGAACAGCCCGGCATGGCCGGCCAGGCCGCCCAGCGCATAGGCGTTCTCGTCATGGACCTCGCCGCGCACCACCCGGCCGCGCCAGGTGCAGCGCTCGGTCGCGGCTGCACGGGCCGGGCCGGGGCTGACGGCGAAGTCGCCGGGCGGCAGCAGGTCGCGCAGCGGCCGCTCGCGCAGCCGCTCGACCAGGATGCCCAGCAGCACGTAGTTGACGTCGGAATAGGTCTCGGGCCCCGCCGCCCAGTCCTTCTGCAGCACCAGCGCCTTCAGCGTCTCCGGGTCGCTGCCCCAGGTGTAGAGCGGCTCCACCGCCGGCAGGCCGGAGCGGTGCGACAGCAGCTGCCGCACGGTGACCTGCCGCACCCAGTGCTCGGGCTGGTACTGGCGCAGATCCGGCAGGTGCAGCGCCAGCGGGTCGGCCAGGTCGATCCGCCCCTGCTCGACCAGCCGCAGGACTTCGGTGGTGGTCAGGATCACCTTGGTCAGGCTGGCCAGGTCGAACTGCGCATCCTCGGCCAGGGCCGCGCGCTCCGGCACCAGCGCGGCGTGCCCGCCGAAGCGGATCGCGCGGTCGCCGTCGCGGGTGACCAGCCCCAGCACGGCGCCGGGGATGCGGCCGGCATCGATCGCTTCATCGACCAGGGCGAAGGCGGCATCGGCCGCGGCGGCAAGGGTCATTCGAGGGAGTCCAAGACGAAACTGCTCAACCCCTATTGTCATGCCCGGGCTTGACCCGGGCATCCAGGGTTTTCTTGGCAAGGCCTGTCCGTGGTGGCCCCTGGATCGCCGGGTCGAGCCCGGCGATGACAGAATGAGGGAGCATCACGCCGCCCGCGGCAGGGCCGGTGCAGCACGCCGCCGGTCATCGGCCGGGGCACGCCGGTGGTGGTCGGCAGGCTCAGCGGCAGCCCGTCCAGCGAGCGCACGGCGAGGAAGGCGAAGGCCTGGGCTTCCAGCGCATCGCCGTCCCAGCCCACCGCCTCGACCGGATCGACCGGCACGCCGAGCGCCTGCCGCAGTCCGGCCATCAGGGTCCCATTGTGCCGGCCGCCACCGGTCACCAGCCAGCGCCCGGGCGCGGCAGCGAAATGCCGGCGCGAGGCGGCGACCGAGGCGACGGTGAAGGCGGCCAGGGTGGCGGCGCCGTCGGCCAGCGACAGCCCGTCCACCGCCGCCAGCGGGAAGTCGTTGCGGTCCAGCGATTTCGGCGGCGGCGCGTCGAAATAGGGGTTGGCCAGCAGCGCCGCCAGCCGGTCCTGCGCCACCGCCCCCGAGGCGGCGATGCGGCCATCCTCGTCGTAACGGGCGCCGGTGTGGCGCTGCACCCAGTCGTCGATCATGGCGCTGGCCGGGCCGGTGTCGAAGGCGGTGATGGCGCCCCCTTCGATGATGGTGACGTTGCCGACGCCGCCGAGATTCAGCACCGCCAGCGGCCGCGGCAGATCCTTCGCCAGGGCAGCATGGTACAGCGGCGCGAAGGGCGCGCCCTGGCCGCCGGCGGCGACATCGGCGGAGCGGAAATCGTTGACGCAGGCGATGCCCAGCGCCGCGGCCAGCCGGGCACCGTCGCCGAGCTGCCGGGTGAAGCGCCGCTCCGGCCGGTGCAGGACGGTCTGGCCGTGCATGCCGACCACGTCGACCGCGTCCGGCTTCAGCCCGGCCTCGTCCAGCAGGCGGCGGACGGCGGCGGCGTTCAGGTCGGTGACGGCGGCGGAGAGATCGGTCAGCGCCTCGTTCTCGGCCCGCGCCGGGTCGCGCGCCACCGCCAGCAGGGCATTGCGCACATCGTCGGTGTAGGCCGTGGTCGAGGCCGCGCCGGAGGCGAAGACGGTCTCGCCGTCGGTCTCGATCACCGCCACATCGACCCCGTCCATCGAGGTGCCGCTCATCAGTCCGATGGCGGTGCGCCGGGCTGCGGCCATGGTTTCCTCCTCGCTCGATTCGTCCCCGACGATAGCGCCGAATCGGGCGGTGCGCGAAGCGGGGAAGGTTCCCAACGGCGTTGACCTCGTTCGGCGAACGCGCCTTACTGGCCGCAAATCGACAGGGGGAGGCTGAAGATGGGACGGGTGATTCGGACATCGCTGGCGCTGCCGGCGGCGGTGATGGCAGCCCTTGCCGGGCCGATGGCCTGGGCGCAGACGCTGGAGGTCGCGACCGACCAGTCGCCGGTCGGGCTGGACCCGCATGTCGCCACCTCCTTCGCCACGGTGCTGGTCAACGGCTCGGTCTATGAGGGGCTGACCTCGATCGACCGCGACCTGAAGGTGGTGCCGGAGCTGGCCGAATCCTGGACCGTCTCACCCGACGGGCTGACCTATGTCTTCACCCTGCGCCAGGGCGCGAAGTTCCATGACGGGTCGCCGGTGACGCCGGCCGATGTCGCCGCCAGCTTCGCCCGGGTGCGCGACCCCAAGACCGGCTCGCCCTATGCCAGCCGCATCGACATGGTGAAGGAGGTGACGCCGACCGGCGACCGGCAGGTGACGGTGACGCTGTCGACGCCTTCGGCCCCCTTCCTCGCCAACCTGCCGCAGATCGTGATCGTGCCGGCCGCGGCGGCGACCGGCGGCATCGACCTGCAGCGCAAGACCGACGGCACCGGCCCGTTCACGCTGAAGGAATGGGTGCCCGACACCTATCTGCTGCTGGCGAAGGTCGACGGCTATTGGGAGGCCGGGCTGCCGAAGCTCGACGCGGTCAAGATCAACATCGTGCCCGAGGCCTCGACCCGGCAGGTCGGCCTGTCCGGCGGCACCTACCAGCTGCTGCCGAATGTCGATCCGGCCACGGCGGCGACGCTGCAGGGCACGCCCGGCGTCACCCTCCTGGAGACGACCGACCTGTCCTACACCCTGGTCGGCATGAACGTGTCGAAGCCGCCCTTCGACAACCCGAAGGTGCGCGAAGCGCTGAACACCGCGATCGACCGGTCCCAGATCGTCGAGGCCGCCTATTTCGGCAAGGGCCAGCCCGGCGGGCCGCTGTCGCCGGGCCTGAAGGACTGGGCGGTGCCGGTCTCGGACTTCCCCTGCTACGCCGCCGATCCGGAGAAGGCGAAGGCGCTGCTGGCCGAGGCCGGCGTGGCCCTGCCGCTGAAGGCCGAGCTGAAGGTGCTGGGGTCGAACCAGCTGGTGGTCGATGTGTCCCAGGTGGTGCAGGCCCAGCTCAACGCCGCCGGCTTCGAAGTGGCGCTAAACGTGCAGGAGCAGGGCACCTTCATCCAGGACTGGCGCAACTCGAACTTCCAGCTCTTCGCCTCGATCAACGGCGGCAATGTCGACCCGGACGGCTATCTGTACCGGACCTTCCGCACCGGCGGCTCGACCAATGTGTTCAAGTATTCGGACGCCGAGGTCGACAAGCTGCTCGACGAGGGGCGGGTGACGCTGGACCCGGGCAAGCGCAAGGCGATCTACGCCGACCTGCAGAAGCGCCTGGCCTGCGACGGGCCGGTGGCGCATCTCGCCTTCGGCCAGCTGTTCACCGCGGTGCGCGACGGCGTCACCGGCTATGAGATCACCGGCAACCGCTCCACCCGCTCGCTGCGCCAGACGGCGCTGCAGAAGTGATGATGAAGCGGCGCGACCGTCCCTCCCTTGTCATCCTCGGGCTTGACCCGAGGATCCAGGGGCGGCTGGAGCGGCTCTCCGGGGGCCCTGGATTGCCGGGTCAAGCCCGGCAATGACAGAAGGAAAAATGCATCGCCGGGTTCGAGAGAAGGCGCCATGGCCCGTTTCCTGACCGGGCGGCTGCTCGACCTGCTGGTGGTGCTGTTCGGGGTCTCGGTCGTCGCCTTCCTGATGATCCGGCTGATCCCGGGCGACGCGGTGCAGATCATGCTCGGCGCCAACAGCGAGGTGACGCCGGACCGGATCGAGGCGCTGCGCCAGCGTCTCGGCCTCGACCAGCCGCTGGTGACCCAGTACCTCGCCTGGCTCGGCGGGCTCCTGACCGGCGATCTTGGCACCAGCCTGTGGACCGGCCGGCCGGTGCTGGAGGAGATCACGGCCCGGATCGGCGTCACCATCGAGGTCACGCTGCTGGCGCTGGCCGTCTCGGTGGCGCTGGCGGTGCCGGCCGGCTGCCTGATGGCCTATTTCCGCAACTCGGCGCGGGACTATCTGGTGCGGGTGATCACCATCGCCGGCGTCACCGTGCCCTCCTTCTGGCTCGGGGCGCTGCTGATCTACCTGTTCCACGGCGTGTTCCCGGCCTTCCCGGCGATCGGCTTCGTGCCCTTGGCCGACGACCCCTTGGGCAACCTGCAGCGCATGCTGCTGCCGACCATCGCCCTGGCGGTGCCGGTGCTGGCCTCGCTGTCGCGCATCGTCCGCTCGGCCATGCTCGACGCGCTGGGGCAGGACTACATCCGCACCGCCCGGGCCAAGGGCGTCAGCGAGCGGGCGGTGGTGTTCCACCACGCCTTCCGCAACGCCATGATCCCCTTCGTCACCGCGCTCGGCATCTCCGCCGGCTACCTGTTCGGCGGCGCCATCGTGGTCGAGCAGGTCTTTGCCCTGCCGGGCCTCGGCCGACTGATGCTGGGCGCGATCGCGGAGCGCAACTATCCCCTGATCCAGGCGGCGATCCTGCTGGTCACCGCCGGATTCGTGGTCGTGAACTTCGTCACCGACATGCTCTACGCCGCCCTCGACCCCCGGATCGGCCTCAGATGACCGCGCCGCTGCCGGAAACCCTGGCCCCGCCCTCGCGCCGCCGCATCCCGGCGCCACGCCACCCGCTGGTCTGGATCGGCGGGGCACTGGTGCTGCTGCAGGTTGGCGCCGCATTGCTGGCGTCCTGGATCGCGCCGGACGACCCGCTGGCGCAGCATGTGATCCGGCGGATGAAGCCGCCCGGCGCCGCGGCCTGGCTCGGCACCGACCAGTTCGGCCGGGACGTGCTGTCGCGCATTCTCTACGGCTACCGCGCCTCGCTCGCCGCGTCGGCCAGCGCGGTGCTGCTGGCGCTGCTGGTCGGCGGTACCCTCGGCGTGGCCGCGGCCTTGCGCGGCGGCTGGCTCGACCGTGCCGGCATGCGGCTGATGGACATCCTGTTCGCCTTCCCGATCATCCTGCTGGCGATCGGCATCGTCGCCGTGCTGGGGCCGGGGGCGACCACCACGGCGCTGGCCATCGGCATCGTCTACATCCCGGTCTTCGCCCGGCTGCTGCGCGGGCCGGCCCTGGTGGTGGCCGGCAGCCAATATGTGCTCGGCGCCCGTGCCATCGGGGCGGGGGAGGGGCGGGTGCTGTGGCGCCATGTGCTGCCCAACCTGGCCAGCGTCATCCTGGTGCAGGCCAGCCTGGCGCTGTCCACCGCGATCCTGGTCGAGGCGTCGCTGTCCTTCCTCGGCCTCGGCACCCAGCCGCCGACGCCGTCGCTCGGCCGCATGCTGGCCGAAGCGCGCGGCTACCTGCTGCTGTCGCCCTGGGATTCGATCTTCTCCGGCCTTGCCATCCTGTTGGCGTCTTTCGGCTTCAACCTGCTCGGCGACGGGTTGCGCGACGCGCTCGATCCCAGGCTGCGGGGCAGTTGACGATGGGTGACATCAAGACGATGGCGGCGGTGACGGTGCGGCCGCCGGCGGCGGCGGACCTGCCGGCCGTGGCGCAGGTCGCCTGGCGCAGCACCCGCGCCGCCTTCGAGCACATCCTCCCGGCCGCGATCCTGGACCGCAAGCGGCCGGAGGATTTCGCCCATCGCTTCGCCGCCCGCCTGCCCGACCTGCGCATCGCGGTCGACGCCCGGGGCACGCCGCTCGGCTTCTCGCTGATGACCGGGTCGCATCTCGACATGCTGTTCGTCGACCCGGCGGCGCAGGGCCGGTCGGCCGGCACCGTCCTCCTCGCCGATGCCGTCAAGCGCGGCTGCCGCACGCTGGAGAGCTTCGCCCACAACCGGCTGGCCCGCGGCTTCTACGAGGCCCGCGGCTTCCGGCTCTGCCGCTCCTACCGCCGGCTCTACGAGGGGATCGAGATGCCCTTCGTGCTCTATGCCCTGGCCGAAGGGTGACCAGCAGCGTTGCCGGAAACGCATTGCCCGATCGCCGTTTTGCCGATAAGTCTTGGATCGCCGCTCCTGAAGCGGCACCCGTGGTGATTTGAGCCGACCGGCTTGCGGCCACGTTAATCTCCGCTAAAAGGTCGGTTGCGCGCGGGTCCCGCACGCACCGCCTCCCGGTCGGGTCGAGGAGTCGGTGAGATGGATCGATACGAAGCCCCCAGCGAAGACGAATTCGGCCCCGAGACCGCGCTGATCCGCGGCGGCACCCGACGAACGCCCTATGGCGAGACCTCCGAGGCGATCTTCCTGACCTCGGGCTTCGTCTATGACAGCGCCGCGGCGGCCGAGGCGCGCTTCACCGGCGACGATCCCGGCTTCGTCTATTCCCGCTACGGCAACCCGACGCTGGAGGTGCTGGAGACGCGCCTGGCCCTGCTGGAAGGGGCCGAGGGCTGCCATGTCACCGCCAGCGGCATGTCGGGCGTGTTCACCGCCCTGTTCTGCCATCTGCGCGGCGGCGACCATGTCGTGGCCAGCCGGGCGCTGTTCGGCTCCTGCTTCGTCATCCTCGGCACCATCCTGCCGCGCTACGGCATCACCACCACCTTCGTCGACGGCGCCGACCTCGCGGCCTGGGAGGCGGCGATGCGGCCGAACACCCGGGCGGTGTTCCTGGAGACGCCGGCCAACCCGACCTTGGACCTGGTCGACGTCGCCGCGGTGGCCAAGATCGCCCATGCCGCCGGCGCCAAGGTGTTCATCGACAACGTCTTCGCGACGCCTCTCGGCCAGAAGCCGCTCGAGCTCGGCGCCGATGTGGTGATCTATTCCGCCACCAAGCACATCGACGGCCAGGGCCGGGTGCTGGGCGGCGCGGTTCTTGCCGACAAGAAGTTCCTGAACGACGATTTCCTGCCCTATTACCGGCACACCGGCCCGGCCCTGTCGCCGTTCAACGCCTGGGTGCTGGTGAAGGGGCTGGAGACGCTGGGCCTGCGGGTCGAGCGCCAAGTCGCCAGCGCCCATCGCCTGGCGCAGCTGGTCGAGGCGCATCCGGCCGCGAAGTCGGTGCGCTACCCCTGGCTGGCAAGCCACCCGCATCACGCGCTGGCCAAGCGCCAGATGAAGAACGGCGGCACGCTGGTCTCGCTCGACCTCGGCAGCAAGGCGGCGGCCTTCGCCTTCCTCGACGCGCTGCGGCTGGTCGACATCTCGAACAATCTCGGCGACACCAAATCGCTCGCCACCCACCCGACCACCACCACCCACCGGGCGATGGAGGCGGCGGACCGCGCCGCCATGGGCATCACCGACGGGCTGGTGCGCCTGTCGATCGGGCTCGAGGGCATCGAGGACCTGGAGCGCGACCTGTCCCGCGCCTTGGACGCGGCGAAGCGGGTCGGCTGAAGGCACGCCAGAGGGTGAGGCACGGCGCCGCGCCCCCTGATGCCGGCGACCGGACTCCGGCCCTGCCGCGTTGTGACGGGTGAAGGGGGATCTCGATCCCTGGAGTTCGCATGATGAGATGGAAGCTCGCTCTGGCCGCGCTTGCCGGGCTGGCGCTGACGGCCCTGTCGGCGACGGCCGCCGATGCCGCGCCGGGCTACACCACCGCCCCGGCCCGGCTGCGCGCCGGCCCGGGGGCCGACTATCCGACGGTGGCGCGGTTGCGGCCGGGCGTGCCGGTGCAGATCTTCGGCTGCATCGACGGCTGGGCGTGGTGCGACATCGGCGTCGGCCCCGATCGCGGCTGGGCGAATGGCCGCTTCCTGGCGGCGGATGTCCAGCATCGCCGCCGGGTCATCGTCGAGGCCGCGCCGGTGATCGGCGTACCGATCATCCGATTCGACGCCGGCCCCTATTGGGACAACTACTACCGCGGCCGGCCCTGGTACCATGACCGCGGCCGCTGGGTGCATTAGCAGCCAAAGAAGAGGGCGGCTCCCGGAGGAGCCGCCCTGTTTCATTCGGCCGGCGTGCTTGGCGCCTCGGCTCGTGGCTTCGGCGCGATCGAGCCGCCCAGCAGCTTCTCATGCACCCATTCGCGGACATGCTGCAGGGTGACGTACAGCATCGGGATCAGGAAGATGCCGATCGCCGAGGCCGCGATCATGCCGCCGAACACCGAGGTGCCGACGCCGCGCCGGCTGGCCGCGGCCGCGCCCGCCGCCGTCACCAGCGGCACCAGGCCGAGGATGAAGGCGAAGCTGGTCATCATCACCGGCCGGAAGCGCAGCCGGGCGCCCTCGATCGCGGCGTCGGCGATCGATGACCCCTCCTCGCGCTTGGCCTTGGCGAATTCGACGATCAGGATGCCGTTCTTGCTGGCCAGCGCGATCAGCACGACGATGCCGATCTGGGCGTAGACGTCGTTCGACAGGCCGGCGATCCACAGCGCCGCCAGGCCGCCGACGATGCCGACGACGACCGACAGCAGCACGCCGATCGGGATCGACCAGCTCTCATACAGCGCCACCAGGAACAGATAGGCGAACAGCACGGCGAGGCCGAGGATGAAGCCGGTCTGGCCGGCCGCCTCCAGCTCCTGCAGCGCGGTGCCGGTCCATTCGAAGCCGTAGCCGGCCGGCAGGGTGGCGGCCGACGCCTTGGTCATCGCCGCCAGCGATTCGCCCGAGCTGAAGCCCGGCGCGGCGCTGCCCAGGATGTTCACCGCCCGGTAGTTGTTGTAGCGGGTGATGAACAGCGGCCCCAGCTGCTGCTGCGCGTCGACCAGCGACCGCATCGGCACCATCTGGCCGGTCGAGGAGCGGACATAGATCCGGTAGATGTCGTCGACCGTGCGCCGGTCATTGGCCTCGCCCTGGGCGATCACCTGCCAGGTGCGGCCGAACAGGTTGAAGTCGTTGATGTAGAAGCCGCCCAGTGTCGCCTGCAGCGCGTTGAAGATGGCGCTGACGCCGACGCCGAGGTTCTGCGCCTTCTCGCGGTCCAGGTTCAGGAAGATCTGCGGCGTGTTGGCGTTGTAGGAGGTGAAGACCTGGGCCAAGCCGGGCGTCTGGTTGGCCGCCACCACCAGCCCTTGGGCCACTGCCGCAAGCTCATTCGGGCTTTTGCCCTCGAGATCCTCGAGCTGGTACTGAAAGCCGCCGGCGGTGCCGAGGCCGATGATCGGCGGCAGGTTCAGGGGGATGATCAGCGCGTCACGCACCCCGGCGGTGCGGATCGCCACCTGGCGGATCACGTTGAACACCGTGATCCCTTCCTTGACCCGCTCCTCGAACGGTTTCAGCGCCACCACCAGGAAGGCGGCGTTCGGCTCGGCCAGCCCGTCGATGAAGCTGCGGCCGACCACGCCGGTGATGTCGGCGACGCCGGGAATGTCCCTGACCAGCGCCTCGACCTGCTCGGTCACCTCGGTGGTGCGGCTGATGGCGGCGGCGGCCGGCAGCTTCATCTCGACGAAGAACAGGCCCTGGTCCTCGTCCGGCAGGAAGCCGGTCGGGGTGGCACTGTTGAGCAGCCAGGCCAGGCCGCCGAAGGCCGCGATCAGCGCGATCGACAGCACCGCCATCCGCACCAGCCGGGCGACGATCCAGGCATAGCCGTCGCGCACCTTGTCGATGCCGCCGGACACCCGGCCCATGACCCGGCCGTACAGGCCGGGGCGGTGGCCGGGCTGGTGCGGCTTCAGGAACACGCCGCACAGGGCCGGGCTCAGCGTCAGCGCGTTCAGGGCCGAGATCAGCATCGCCACCGAAACGGTGACGGCGAATTGCGAGTACAGCTCGCCGGTGATGCCGGGGATGAAGCCGACCGGCACGAACACCGACAGCAGCACCAGGGTGATGGCGATGATCGGCGCGGTGATCTCGCGCATCGCCAGTTTGGTCGCCTCCTTGGCCGGCAGCCCGGTCTCGGCCATCACCCGCTCGACATTCTCGACCACGACGATGGCGTCGTCGACGACGATGCCGATCGCCAGGATCATGGCGAACATCGAGATGGTGTTGGCGGAGAAGCCGAAGGCCAGCAGCACGGCAAAGGTGCCGATCAGCGACACCGGCACGGCGATGATCGGGATCAGCGTGGCGCGCAGGTTGCCGAGGAACACGAACACCACGATCGCGACCAGCGCGAAGGCTTCCAGCAGGGTGTGGATCACCTCGCCGATGGTCTCGGTGACGAAGACGGTGGTGTCGTAGGTGATCCGGTAGTCGACGCCGGCGGGGAAGCGCTCCTTTAGCCGCTCCATCTCCGCCCGCACGCCCTCGGCGGCGGCGACGGCGTTGGAGCCGGGCGACTGGTAGATGCCGATCACCGCGGCCGGCGTGCCGTTCAGCCGGGCGGTGGTGTCGTAGGACTGGGCGTTCAGCTCCAGCCGCGCCACATCCTTCAGCCGCACCACCGACCCGTCCGGGTTGGCGCGCAGGATGATGTCCTCGAACTGCTTGACGTCGGTCAGCCGGCCCAGCGTCTGCAGCGTCACCTGGATCTGCTGGTTGTCCGGCATCGGCTGGGCGCCCAGGCGGCCGACGGCGGCCTGCACGTTCTGGCCCTGCACCGCGGTGACGATGTCGTTCGGGGTCAGGCCGAAGCTGGTCAGCTGATCGGTGCTGTACCAGATCCGCATCGCGTAGTTCAGGGTGCCGAACAGCGACGCCTGGCCGACGCCGCTGACGCGGGCCAGCGAATCGACCACATTGATGATCGCGTAGTTGTTCAGGAACAGCGCGTCCTGGCTCTTGTCCGGCGAATACAGGGTGACCAGCTGCAGGATCGCCGAGGACTGCTTCTTCACCGTCAGGCCCTGGGCCGTCACCTCGCTCGGCAGCTTCGGCTCGGCCAGGGCGACGCGGTTCTGGACGTTGACGGTGTTGATGTCCGGGTCGGTGCCGACCGCGAAGCTGATGGTCAGCGAGTACGAGCCGTCGCTGCCGCTGGTCGACGACATGTACAGCATGTTGTCGACGCCGTTGACCTGGGCCTCGATCGGCTGCGCCACGGTCGATTCGACCACCGCGGCGCTGGCGCCGGGATAGGCGCCGCTGACCGACACCTGCGGCGGCACGATGTCGGGGAACTGGGCGATCGGGATGCTGCGGATCGCGATCAGCCCGGCCAGGGTGATGACGATCGCGATGACGATCGCGAAGCGCGGGCGATCGACGAAGATCGAGGACAGCATCGGGTCAGTTCCCCGCCGGCTTGGCCGGCGCCGCCTCGGCGACCGGGGCGGGGTTCACCTCCTGGCCCGGCCGCACCTTCTGCACGCCGTCGACGATGACGACATCGCCGTCGTTCAGCCCCTGCTGCACCACCACGTCGGCGCCCTGGTTGGCGCCGGTGGTGATGTGCTTGGCGGCGGCCTTCTTGCCTTCGCCGACCACCAGCACGTAGCTGCCGCTCTGATCCGTCAGGATCGCGCGCTGCGGGATCACCAGCGCCTCGACCGGGGCCTTCCGCTCCGCCGTCACCCGGGCGTACTGCCCGTCGGTCAGGATCCGGTTCGGGTTCTGGAACACCGCCCGCACCATCAGTGTGTCGGTGTTCTGGTCGACCTTGACGTCGGTGAAGTCGATCTTGCCGGTCTGCGGGTACTCCGACCCGTTGGCCAGCGTCAGCTTCACCACCACGTCCTGCGGCTCGACCCTGCCGGACCCACTGGCCTGCTGCACGTCCTGGATGAAGCGGTCGCTGACCGGGAAGATGACGTAGATCGGGTCCTGGCTGACGATGGTGGCCAGCGTTCCGGTGCTCGGCCCCACCAGCGCGCCGACGCTGTAGGCCGAGATGCCGACGCGGCCGTCGAACGGCGCCTTGATGTCGGTGTAGCCGAAATTGATCTGCGCCTGCTCCAGCGCCGCCTGGTTCTGCTGCACCGACGCGTTCGCCGACTTCTCGGCGGCGATGCGGTCGTCCAGCGTCGCCTGCGAGACGTTCTGGTTCCTGATCAGGTCGCGGGCACGGTCGGCCTGCAGCTTGGCGTTGTCGGCATTGGCCTGGGCGCTGGCCAGGTTGGCCTGGGCCTGGTCGACCGCGGCCTGGTAGGTGTCCTTCTCCAGCACGAACAGCTGCTCGCCGGCCTTCACCTCCTGGCCTTCGGTGTAGTTGCGCTGCTGCAGGAAACCCTCGACCCGGGCCACCAGGTCGACCTTGTTCACCGCCTGGACCCGGCCGACGAAGGTGACGCCCGCCGTCACCGGCTTCTTGGCGGCGGTGACGACGCCCACGGCCGGCGGCGGCATCTGCGGCGCTTGAGCCTGTTTCTCGGAGGATTCGTTGCAGCCGGCGAGAAGGAGAAGGCTAAAGGCGATGGCGGGGGCGCGATGTCGGCGCGCAATCCAGGATCCCGACATGATGGGCCCGTCTCCTTCGGTTTGATCAGACTATGCTTGTATGTTCTTTCGCGCCGCAGGCGCCGAATCCCATGCACGGTATCATTGTTTGGTTGCCGGGAAAGCATCTTGCAGATATTTCGCGAGCGGAACAGTGAGGCCGACCACGGGTTGAGCAAGCAATGAGGTTGGGAGGATTTGTGATGAGGTTTTGGCCGACTCTGATCGGGCTGGCGGTGACGGCGGTTGCGACGGCGGCTCAGGCCCAGAGCTCGCTGCTGAACGACGACCCGTTGACGCTGCCCAGCCGGACGGCGTCGACTCCCACCCCGGCCCAGCCGCTGGTCAAGCCGGGCATCCCGTCGCGGCCGGAACAGCCGATGGCGACGACGGTGCCCGCGGTGCTCCCGGCGGCCCCCGCGGCGCCGGCCGTCCAGGATGCGGGACGCACCGTCCGGCTCGAGCAGGAGCAGGCGCATCCGAGCGGCGTGGCGATGATGCTGACCGGCATCACCTACCGGGCCGACAGCGTCATCGTCTCCGCCAGCGTCCTCAACCTGTCCGACCGGCCCGTCTCGCTCAATCGCGGCGGCAGCCTGGCACTGGTGGACGACCAGGGTCGCAGCCATCCCTTCGTGCCCCCGGCCGACAACCCGGAGGTGCAGGTCGCCCCGCGCTCGCGAGTGACCGCCAACTTCGTCTTCGCCGGGCCGCTCACCGGCGGCACCCGATCGGTGCAGCTCTCGACCAACGGCCCGACGGGCAGCCGCAACGACCGGCTGACCTCGGCGCCGTCCTTCATGTTCCGCGTGCCGGTGTCCTGACCCGCCGCGGGTCAGATGAACAGCAACTGGCCGTCGCGCGGCGATTCGGCCAGCAGGGTGACGACGCCGGCGATCTCGGCCGGCACCGCCAGCTCGGCAGCGGCGAGGCCGAGCGCGCGCAGCCCCATCTCGCAGGCGATGAAGCGCACGCCCAGCGCCTGGCAGGCTTCCAGCAGCTCGGCGAAGGTCGCCACCCGGCGGGCCGCGAACTCCGCCTCCTGCGCCTCCGGCTCGCCGTCCAGCCGGCGCCAGCCCTCGGGCAGCAGCGTCCGCAGCGCCGGGCCGGTGAAGAACAGCGTCGCCCGGCGGTTGGTCGCGGCGGCGGCACTGGCCAGCACCAGGGCGTAATGCACCCGGTCGAAACGGCCGTCGAACACCACGATCGACAGCGCGCCGATCCCGGCCGGCCCGTCAGCCATGGTGATGCGACAGGTCGGTCATCGTCGGGTTGTCGCCGCACAGCGGGCAGTCCGGGTCGCGCGGCAGGGCGATCTCACGCAGCCGCGCCTCCAGCGCGTCGTACAGCAGCAGGCGGCCGGACAGGCCTTCGCCGATGCCCAGGATCTCCTTGATCGTCTCGATCGCCTGCATCGACCCCAGCACGCCCGGCAGCGCTCCGAACACACCGGCCTCGGAGCAGCTCGGCACCGTGCCGGGATCGGGCGGCGCCGGGAACAGGCAGCGATAGCAGGGGTGCGGGTCGCCGAGATGCGCCTTGAAGGTCGACAGCTGCGCCTCGAAGCGCAGCATCGCGGCCGAGACCAGCGGCCGCCGCGCCAGGTAGCAAGCGTCGTTCAGCAGGTAGCGGGTGGCGAAATTGTCGCTGCCGTCGACCACGATGTCGAAGGCGGCCACCCGCTCCAGCGCCGAGGCCGCGGTCAGCCGGTCGGCGAAGCGCTCGACCCTGACCTCCGGGTTCAGCGCCCGCAGCCGGGCGGTGGCGCTGTCGACCTTGAGCTGGCCCAGCGTGGTGGTGTCGTGCACCACCTGGCGCTGCAGGTTGGACAGCTCGACGACGTCGTCGTCATGCAGCCCGATGGTGCCCACGCCGGCGGCGGCGAGGTAGAGCAGGAGGGGAGAGCCGAGGCCGCCGGCGCCGATCACCAGCACCCGCGCGGCCAGCAGCTTTTCCTGGCCCTTGCCCCCGACCTCGGGCAGCAGGATGTGGCGCGCATAGCGCTTGATCTGGGCGTCGGTGAAGCTCATGGCCGGAGCATAGCCCCACGCCCGCGGCCTGAACAGCCGGGGAAGCATGCCTCACCGCTTCGCTGCGCTGCGACGTGTCGCCCGGCTGGGACCTTGTGGCGCGTCGGGAAGTGCGTGGGCGATCGATGGAATCGTGGCATATTCTTTCCGGGCCAAGAAATAAGGCAACCGAAGTCGGGTCGGTCGCCGAAGGAGATTTGTCATGGATCTCGATCCAGTCCTCCTGTCGCGGTTCCAGTTCGCCTTCGTGATCTCGTTCCACTTCCTGTTCCCGGCCTTCACCATCGGCATCGCCAGCTGGCTGGCGGTGCTGGAGGGGCTGTATCTGAAGACCGGGCGGACGGAATTCCGGACCCTCTACAAGTTCTGGATCAAGATCTTCGCCGTCTCCTTCGGCGTCGGCGTCGTCACCGGCATCGTCATGACCTACCAGTTCGGCACCAACTGGGCGGGCCTGACCCGGGCCGGCGGCAGCATCCTGGGGCCGCTGCTCGGCTATGAGGTGGTGACCGCCTTCTTCCTCGAGGCCGGCTTCCTCGGCATCATGCTGTTCGGCTGGGACAAGGTGCCGCGAATCGTCCATTTCGGCGCCACCGCCGCGGTCGCGGTCGGCACCGCCATCTCCGCCTTCTGGATCCTGTCGGCCAATTCCTTCCTGCACACCCCGGCGGGGTTCGAGGTGGCGGACGGCACCCTGGTCCCGGCCGACTGGCTGGCGATCGTGTTCAACCCGTCCTTCCCGGTGCGCTTCCTGCACACGGTGGTGGCGGCCTACCTGACCACGGCCTTCGTCATCGGCGGCGTCTCGGCCTGGTACCTGCTGCGCGGCCGCGCCGTGCTGGAATCGCGCCAGGCCTTCTCGATGGCGCTGTGGCTGATCGCGGTGCTGGCGCCGCTGCAGATCTTCATCGGCGACCAGTCGGGGCTGGAGGTGCGCGAGCACCAGCCGGCCAAGCTGGCGGCGATCGAGGCGCATTGGGAAACCGGCTCGGACGTGCCGTTGATCCTGTTCGCCTGGCCCGACCAGAGCGGCGAGAAGAACGACTTCGTGCTCGAGATCCCGCATCTCGGCTCGCTGATCCTGACCCACAGCTGGGACGGCTCGGTGCAGGGGCTGAAGGACTTCCCAGCCGACCAGCGGCCGCCGGTCGCGATCGTGTTCTGGACCTTCCGGATCATGGTGGGCCTGGGCTTCCTGATGCTCGGCGCCGGCCTGCTCGGGCTGTGGCTGCGGGCGACCGGCCGGCTCTACGACAGCCGCTGGTTCCAGCGCTTCATGGTGATGATGCTGCCCTCCGGCTTCGTCGCCGTGATCGCCGGCTGGTTCACCACCGAGATCGGCCGCCAGCCCTGGGTGGTGCAGGGCATCCTGCGCACAGCGGATGCGCTGTCCCCTGTCGGCGGCGGCAGCGTGCTGCTGTCGCTGGTCCTGTTCGTGCTGATCTACGCGATCCTGCTCGGCTCGGCCGTCTACTACATCGTCAAGCTGGTGCGGATCGGGCCGGAAGCCGCCGAATCCGATCGCGAGGAGACCTTCAAGACCCCGGCGCGGCCGTTCTCTCTGCCCGACGCCACCTTCGAATCGCGGGAGTGAAGCCATGATTCCGGATGTCTGGACGATTCCGACCGTCCTGCCCCTGATCTGGGCCGCGATCGCCGCCGCCGGGGTGTTCATGTATGTGCTGATGGACGGGTTCGACCTCGGCGTCGGCATCCTGTTCCCCTGGGCACACAGCGAGGAGGACCGCGACCTGATGATGAACTCGGTCGCGCCGATCTGGGACGGCAACGAGACCTGGCTGGTGCTCGGCGGCGTCGTCCTGCTGGCCGTGTTTCCGGTCGCCTTCTCGATCATCCTGCCGGCGCTATATTTGCCGATCACCTTCATGGTGATGGGGCTGATCTTCCGCGGCGTCGCCTTCGAGTTCCGGTTCAAGGCCCATACCAGCAAATGGCTGTGGACCGTGGCCTTCGCCGGCGGCAGCCTGCTCGCCACCTTCTTCCAGGGCGTGGTGCTGGGCACCTTCGTGCAGGGCTTCCCGGTCTCCGGCACCCAGTACACCGGCGGGACGTTCCACTGGGTCTCGCCGTTCAGCCTGATGACCGGCGTCGCGCTGGTGCTGGGCTACGGGCTGCTCGGCGCCGCCTGGCTGGTAATGAAGACCGAAGGGCCGCTGCAGGCCTGGGCCCGCGACGCCACCCTTCGCCTGCTGCTCGGCGTGCTGTTCTTCATGGCGGTGGTCAGTCTCTGGGTGCCCTTCCTGGACCAGTCGATCGCCCAGCGCTGGTTCACTTGGCCCAACATCGCGTATTTCGCGCCGGTGCCGATCCTGGTGGTGCTGTTCGCCTGGCGGCTGTGGCTGTCGCTGCAGCGCGGCTCCGACTACGGGCCGTTCCTCTACACTATGGCGCTGTTCGTGCTCGGCTACACCGGCTTGGCGATCAGCCTGTGGCCCCTTGTGGTGCCGCCCGACCTGACGATCTGGGACGTCGCCGCCCCGGCCTCGTCGCAGCTGTTCCTGCTGATCGGCGTCGCCTTCCTGATCCCGCTGATCCTGGTCTACACCGTCTATGCCTATTGGGTGTTCCGCGGGAAAGTGAGGTCCGGCGAGGGCTATCACCACTGAGCGCCATCACTGAGCGATGGGCGCGGCAGGGCGATCCGGGGTAGTCTCCGCGCCAACACTTTCCCAGGAGATTCCCATGGCCGGATCGGGCTACCGCAAGGACCGCATCGGCAACCACAAGCTGCACCCCGAGACGCTGATGCTCGGCTATGGCTACGACCCGACCCTGTCCGAGGGCGCGGTCAAGCAGCCGGTGTTCCTGACCTCGACCTTTGTGTTCAAATCGGCCGAGGACGGGCGCGACTTCTTCGACTACACCGCCGGCCGGCGCGAGCCGAAGCCGGGCGCCGATGCCGGGCTGGTCTACACCCGCTTCAACCATCCCAACAGCGAGATCGTCGAGGACCGCCTGGCGATCTACGAGGGCGCCGAGGCGGCGGGCATCTTCTCCAGCGGCATGTCGGCGATCGCCACGACGCTCCTGGCCTTCGCCCGGCCGGGCGACGTGATCCTGCACAGCCAGCCGCTCTACGGCGGCACCGAGACGCTGATCGCGCGCACCCTGTCGCCGTTCCAGATCGGCGCGGTCGGGTTCCCGGACGGCGTCGACGGCGCCGTGATCCGCAAGGCGGCGGACGACGCGATGGCCAAGGGCCGGGTCTCGGTGATCCTGGTCGAATCGCCGTCGAACCCGCTCAACACCCTGGTCGACCTCGAGCTGGTGCGCGCCGTCGCCGACGAGATCGGGGCGAAGCAGGGCCACACCCCGGTGGTGGTCTGCGACAACACCCTGCTCGGCCCGATCTTCCAGAAGCCGATCCGGCACGGCACCGACATCGTGGTCTATTCCCTGACCAAATATGTCGGCGGCCACAGCGACCTGGTGGCCGGCGCGGTGCTCGGCCGGCGCGACCAGATCCGCCAGGTCAAGCTGCTGCGCGGCGCCATCGGCACCCAGCTCGACCCGCATTCGGCCTGGATGATCGCGCGGTCGCTGGAGACGCTGTCGCTGCGCATGACCGCGGCCTGCCGCAACGCCGAGACCGTGACCCGGTTCCTGGCCGAGCATCCGCAGGTCGCCGCGGTCTACTACCCGGCGCTGCTGCCCGAAGGCAGCCCGGAGCGGGCGGTGTTCGACCGGCAATGCACCGGCGCCGGCACCACCTTCTCCTTCGACATCAAGGGTGGCGAGGCCGAGGCCTTCCGCTTCCTCAACGCGCTCAGGATCTTCAAGCTGGCGGTCAGCCTGGGCGGCACCGAATCCCTGGTCTGCCACCCGGCCACCACGGTGCATTCCGGCGTGCCGAAGGAGACGCGGGAGCGGATCGGCATCTCCGACGCCACCATCCGCGTCTCGATCGGCATCGAGCATGTCGAGGACCTGGTCGCCGACCTGACACAGGCCCTGGCCGCCAGCGCAGGCTGACCCCCGCCGCTCTTTGCGTTTCCACTCCTCCCCGGGCTTGGCCCGGGGAGGAGTGGGACCTCGTCGGAATTGCGCCCGGATCTGTGGGGGCGAGCCGAATGGCCGAGCATGATCGATTTTAGATGTCGCCCGACATCGGCCGGGTGGTAAGTTCAATCGGAATTGCTTGACCACCGGATCGGGCGGAGATGAGGAAGTCGAGGCAGGAAGCGGCCGAGACCCGGAGGCGCATTGTCGATGCCGCCTCGAAAGAGTTTCGCCGCAACGGGATCAGCGCGACGGGCCTTTCAGATCTCATGGCCGCTGCCGGGCTCACGCATGGCGGGTTCTACCGGCATTTCAACTCGAAGGATGACCTCGTTGCCGAGGTCTGCGTGTCCGCGGCGGAGATGCTGATCGCTTCGATTGGCAAGGAGCAGGCGGACCATCCGGACCAGAGCCCGTTCGAGACCACCGTGAAGGGCTATCTTTCGGCCGGTCATCGGGACAATCCTGCAGAGGGGTGCCCGTTTGCGGCGCTTGGAAGCGAGCTCACGCGGGGCGACGATCTGGTCCGGGAGAAAGCGACGGACGGCTTCCGGGAGGTGGTGGGGGTCGTCGCCAGGCAGTTCACCGAGGTGAACGCCGATGTCGCAAGGGGCCGGGCCCTGAGCGCCCTGGCCACGATGATCGGAGCGCTGACGATGTCGCGCATGGTCAACGATCCCGACCTCTCCGCCGAGATCCTGCGGCAGGCGAAGCGACGTCTCCTGCAAGGATGAAGACGCTCTCCGCCTAGCCGCGCAAACGGAACCGCAGCCCCGGAAACGATCGCGCCGGTGACGCTGATGCTGCGGCGCGCCAGGGATTTCGCTTACGGCTTTCGGCTGGCCTTCCCGATCCGGATTCTCTTCGGCGAGAGCCCTTGACGATTTGCATGACGTTCATCATCTATACGCGACTTAGATGTCGATCGACATCTTATTTCTGATGCTGCTTCGCCGGGTGCGGACTCGACGAACGGCAGACCTCACCGCCACCAGGGCCTTCGAGGATCAGCGGGGCGAGCAGATGAACGAGATCAGCAGGTTGCCAGAGGTGGAGGAGCCGCCATCATCTTCGGCGGTCGAACGCCCGAAGCGCTGGCCCTGGGTAGCCGGAGTGGCGGCGACCGCACTGGCCGCGGCCGGGTGGTTCGGGTTCTCGCCCCGCGACAGCGGCCCGGCCGCGCAGGCCGCCGTTCCGCCGGCGCCGGTGACCGTGAGCCGCCCGATCGAGCGGGACGTCGACACGCAGATCGGCTTCCTCGGCCAGTTCTCGGCCGTCGACCGGGTCGAGCTGCGCGCGCAGGTCGGCGGGACACTGGCCGAGATCCATTTCGAGGACGGGCAGATCGTCAGGAAGGGCGACCTGCTCTTCGTCATCGACCCGAGCCCATACGAGATCAGGCTTGCCCAGGCGACCGCCCAACTGGCCGCCGCGGAGTCGCGCCTGACGCTGGCGAACAGCCAGCTCTACCGGGCGCAGGCTCTCAAGCGCACCGATTTCGGAACCGCGGAGAATGTCGACCAGCGCACCGCCGATGTCGGTGCCGCGCAGGCCGCGATCGACGACGCCAAGGCTCAGATCCGCGATGCCCAATTCGACATCGAGCATTGCCGCATCATCGCGCCCTTCAGCGGCCGCATCGGCGCGCACCAGGTCTCGATCGGCAGCCTGGTCGCCGGCAGCCGCTTCGCCAGCAGCCCGACGACGCTGCTGGCGACCCTCGTCTCGCTCGATCCCATCCATCTCGACTTCGACATGAGCGAGTCCGACTTCCTGACCTTCTCGCGCCAGCGTGCGGGTCTCGCGGCTCCGCTCGCCGACAAGGTCGACATCAGCCTCAGCGACGAGACCCGCTTCACCCGGCAGGGGACGCTCGAATTCGTCGACAACGCGCTCGATCGCTCGAGCGGCACGATCCACGCCCGGGCGCTGGTTTCCAATCCGGACCTGTTCCTGACGCCCGGGGCCTTTGCGCGGCTGCGCTTGGCGGTCGCCCCGCCCGCACCGGCCCTTATGGTGCCGGACACAGCGGTCCTGCTCGACCAGTCGCAGCACGTGGTGATGACCGTCGCCGCCGACGGCACCGTGGTGCCGAAGCCGGTCGAGACCGGCGACCTGCGCGGCGGGCTGCGCGTCATCCGCTCTGGGCTCGCGCCTGACGACCGCGTGATCATCGACGGGATCGTCCGGGCCGTGCCCGGCGGCAAGGTGGCGCCGCAGGACGGCGCTATCGCCGACAGCACGGCCGCGGATGGCCGGGGCTAGGAGAGAGAGAGAAGGATCATGCGCCTGACGCACTTCTTCATCGACCGGCCGATCTTCGCCACCGTCCTCAGCGTCTTCGTGACCCTGGTGGGGCTCGGCGCGCTCGCCATCCTGCCAGTCGCGCAGTATCCCGAGATCGTGCCGCCGACGGTCCAGATCACGACGGTCTATCCGGGCGCGTCGGCCGAGACCGTCTCTCGGACCGTCGCGACGCCGCTCGAACAGCAGATCAACGGCGTCGAGAACATGCTCTACATGGGCAGCCAGTCGACGGGTGACGGCAAGCTGACCATCACGGTGACGTTCCGGATCGGAACCGATCTGAACGTGGCGCAGATGCTGACCCAGAACCGGGTCCAGGACGCGCTGCCGCGGCTGCCGGAGGATGTGCAGCGGCTGGGCGTGCAGGTCCGAAAGGCGACGCCGAACATCCTGCTCGCCGTCCACCTCTATTCGCCGGACAGCTCGCGCGACACGCTCTACATGTCGAACTATGCGACGCTGCATGTGAAGGATGCGCTGGCGCGGCTGCCGGGCGTCGGCGACGTGCAGTTCCAGGGGGCCCGCGAATATGCGATGCGCATCTGGCTCGATCCGGACAAGGTCGCGGCCCGGAACCTCAACGCCAGCGAGGTTCTTGCGGCCCTGCGGGCACAGAACCTGCAGGTCTCGGCCGGCATCCTGAACCAGCCGCCGGTGCCGTCGAAGGAGGCGTACCAGATCAACGTCCAGACGCTCGGTCGCCTGTCGACGCCCGAGCAGTTCTCCGACATCGTGGTGAAGTCCGATGACGCGGGACGGGTTACCCGTGTCCGCGACATCGGCCGCGTCGAGATCGGCGCCGCGGACTATGGGTCGACCAGCTACATGGACCGGGGCCCGGGCCTGCCGCTGCTGATCTTCGCGCAGCCGGGGGCGAACTCGCTCGCCGTCGAGGAGCAGGTCCTCGCCACGATGCAGACGCTGGCGCAGGCGTTCCCGCCCGGCCTCGACTACAAGATCATCTATAACCCGACGATCTTCATCGGGAAGTCCGTCAAGCAGGTGATCGAGACAATCTTCGAGGCGATCCTGCTGGTCGTCGCCGTCGTGTTCCTGTTCCTGCAGAGCTGGCGGGCCTCGATCATCCCGGTTATCGCCATCCCGGTGTCGCTGGTCGGGACCTTCGCGATCCTGTTCGCCCTCGGCATCTCTCTGAACAACCTGTCGCTGTTCGGCTTGGTGCTCGCCGTCGGCATCGTGGTCGACGATGCGATCGTTGTGGTCGAGAATGTCGAGCGCAACCTGCATCTCGGCCTGTCGCCGGCGGCGGCGGCGCACAAGACGATGGACGAGGTCGGCGGCGCGCTGATCGCGATCGCGCTGACCCTCTGCGCGGTGTTCGTGCCGTCGGCCTTCCTCTCCGGCATCTCGGGCGAATTCTTCCGCCAATTCGCCGTCACCATCTCGGCCTCGACGGTCATCTCCTGCTTCGTGTCGCTGACGCTCAGCCCGGCGCTCTGCGCGGTGTTGTTCAAGGCCCACGACCCGGGGCAATCCGCGCGCGCCGGCCTCGGCCGCCGCCTGCTGCAGGCAGGCTTCGGCCGCTTCAATCGGGGGTTCGACCGACTGTCGCACGGCTATGGCAGGCTAGCGCGTCGTCTGATCCGGGCGACGGTCGTGGTGCTCGTGCTCTATCTCGGCCTGGTCGGCCTGACCGGCGTGCAGTTCGCCCGCGCCCCAACCGGCTTCATCCCGGAGCAGGACCAGGGCTATCTCATCACCGTGGTGCAGCTTCCGCCCGGCGCCACCCTCGACCGCACCGAAGCTGTTGTCGAGAAGGCCATCGACATCATCCTCAAGACGCCGGGAATCGAGCATGTCGCGCCCTTCGCCGGCCTCGACGCCACCACCTTCACGGTGGCGTCCAATGCCGGCACGATCTTCTCGGGCCTGCCGTCGCTCTACAATCACGACATCGACGGCGTGACCGCGAACACGGTGCTCGCCGACCTCCGCCGGCGCCTCTCGGTGATCCAGGACGCCTATGTCCTGACCATTCCGCCGCCCCCCGTGCAAGGCCTCGGCAGCGCAGGGGGTTTCAAGATGATGTTGCAGGACCAGGCGGGCCTCGGCTCGGAGACGCTCGCCCGCTCGGCGCAGGCGCTCGTCGCTGCTGCCAACAAGGATCCGGCCATCGGCGGCGCCTTCACCCTGTTCAGCACCCGCTCGCCCTCGATCTACACCGATATCGACCGGGTGAAGGCCCAGAAGGTCGGGCTGACGCCGACGGACGTGTTTACCACGCTGCAGGTCTATCTCGGCTCGCAATACGTCAACGACTTCAACTATCTCGGCCGGACCTTCCAGGTCATCGCCCAGGCCGATGGCGGCTTCCGCCAGGACGCGGGGGACATCTCGCGGCTCAAAGCGCGCAATGCCTCGGGCGAGATGGTGCCGATCGGCACGGTGGCCCAAATGCGGGCCGAGACCGCGCCCTATCGCGTGCCGCGCTACAACCTGTTCCCGGCGGCCGAGGTCCAGGGCGTCGCGGCGCCGGGCGTCGCGACCGGCACCGCGCTGAAGCGGATGGAGGAACTGGCCCGCGAGGTCCTGCCGCACGGGATCGGCTTCGAATGGACCGAGCTTGCCTTCCAGCAGCAGTTGCAGGGCACGCCGACCCTGCTGGTGTTCGGCGCCGCGGCCCTGTTCGTGTTCCTGGTCTTGGCCGCACAGTACGAGAGCTGGCGTTTGCCGCTCGCGGTGGTTCTGATCGTCCCGATGTGCCTGCTGGCGTCGGTCACCGGGCTGGGCCTCCGCGGGCTGCCGATCGACGTCCTGGCCCAGATCGGCTTCGTGGTCCTGGTCGGGCTGGCGGCCAAGAACGCGATCCTGATCGTCGAGTTCGCGCGCCAGGCGGAGGAGGAGGGGGCCACCGCGGCTGAGGCGGCGGTGCGCGCGGCCCGCACCCGGCTGCGCCCAATACTGATGACGTCCTTCGCCTTCATCCTGGGTGTCGCGCCGCTAGTGGTCGCGACCGGCGCGGGGTCGGAGATGCGCCAGTCGCTGGGAACGGCCGTGTTCGCCGGCATGCTCGGCGTCACCGTGTTCGGCCTCCTGTTCACGCCCGTCTTCTACACCGCAGTCCGCAGGATCGGCGGCCGGCGTCGAGATCCCGCCGGAGCGGCTCGCGCCGCCGCGGCCCTCTGACGTGTCAGGGCCTCGATCCGCGATTGCATCCATCCTTCGATAGACAAGGGACTATCATGAAGATCTTCGATCGCGCGGGCTTTCCCAATCCGGCTCGCATCCGCATAGTGCTGGCCGAGAAGGGGCTGGATTCCGACATTGAGTTCGTGCCGGTCGACCTGATCGGCGCCGAGCACAAGCAGCCTGCCTTCCTGGAGAAAAGCCCCTCCGGCGTCGTCCCGGTACTGCAACTCGACGACGGCACCTATATCGCCGAATGCACGGCCATCACCGAGTTTCTCGACAATCTCGACGGCGCCCCCAGGCTGACCGGCCGGACTCCGAAGGAGAAAGCCGTCATCCACATGATGCAGAGGCGGGCTGAATCTGAGCTGCTCGATCCCGTCGGTGAGTACTTCCATCACGCCACGCCGGGCCTAGGCGCCGAGCTGCAGGCGTACAAGAGCCCCGAATGGGCCGGCCGTCAGGAGTGGGGTCATCGCCAACGCGACAAGGCGCTGGCCGGCATGACGTATTTCGACATCGTGTTGCAGAGCTATCCGTTCGTCGCAGGCGACGCCTTTTCCATGGCCGATATCACGGTGTTCGCGGGCCTGATGTTCGCCGATGCCGCCGGCGTTGTCGTTCCGGAGGACCATTCTGCGCTGAGAGCCTGGCGCGCAAAGGTCGCCGAACTGCCGAGCGTCAAGAACCGCAGCGGCCAGATGTTCGTCGCCGACGATCTGCGCCGGCTCGGCTTCTGATCCCGATGCGAGCCGCGCAGCCGGAAGCCGGCCGGACAGGCTCGTTGCTTCCGCCACCCAACAACCCGCCGCCGCAAGCGGCCGCTTTTCCCGCGGAGTTCACCGTGTCCACGATCTCACCGCCTGATGGCGCTTCTCGGCGCAACCTCCTCAAGGGGGTCGCCGCCGCCGGCGTCGGTCTTGCCGCTGCTGCCGGCGCCGGCGCTGCCGATGCGAGAACCGCGGCGCCGGCGAGCGCCGGCAAGCCGACGGCGGATCGCCTCATCACCAAAGACGGCACCAGCCTCTACTTCAAGGATTGGGGCTCGGGGCCGGCCGTGGTGTTCAGTCACGGCTATCCGCTCTCGTCCGACGCCTGGGAGGACCAGATGTTCTTCCTGTTGCAGAACGGCTATCGCGTCATCGCCCACGACCGTCGCGGTTTCGGCCGGTCGAGCCAGCCGGCCGCGGGATACGACTACGACACCTTTGCCGACGATCTGGCGCAATTGGTCGATGCGCTCGATCTGCGCCACGCGACCTTCATCGGCCATTCGATGGGCGGCGGCGAGGTCGCGCGCTACGTCGCCCGTCATGGCCAGAGCCGCGTCGCCAAGGTCGCCTTCATCTCCTCGGTGACGCCGTTCCTGCTCAAGACCGCGACCAATCCGACAGGTGCGCCGAAGGAACTGTTCGATGGCTTTCGCGCGGCCGTCCAGGCCAACCGGTCGCAGTGGAATCTCGACGTCACCACACCGTACTACAGCTTCAACCGGCCGGGCGCTCACGTCTCGGAGGGGCTGCGGGAGAGCTATTGGCGGCAAGGGCAGGCGACCGGCATCCTCGCCGCCTATCACGCACTCGGCGCTTTCTCGGAAACCGATTTCCGTGAGGATCTCAAGAAGATCACCGTTCCCGCGCTGGTGGTGCATGGCAGCGACGATCAGATCGTTCCGCTGGAGATCTCGGCGACGTTGACCGCCAAGCTCATCCCGCAGGCCAGGCTTGTGGTTTACGAGGGCGGGTCCCACGGCTTGCTGCATGTCGACAAGGACCGGCTGAACGCCGATCTGCTGGCGTTCCTTCGAGGCTGACGCCGCGCTTCGCTCCAGAAGGTGGAGGACGGAGCCGGATCCGTCCCCACCCGGCGAGCGCTGTTCGAGCCAGCCGGACGTTCGGGTTCGCTTGAACCTTTTCCACCCACCTTGGAGATGAATGATGACCGACAAGTTCCTGGTTGCCGGGGCCACCGGCGAGACCGGCCGCTACACGGTCCGACGCCTTCTCGGCGATGGTCACGCCGTCAGGGCGATGGTCTGCAAAGAGGATGAACGGGCCGAGGCGCTGCGGCGAGAGGGAGCCGAGGTCGTGGTCGGTGACCTCTTCGAGCACGACGACGCAATCCGCGTCACGGCCGACACCACCGCCGCTTACTTCTGCTACCCCGTTCGTCCCGGCATCATCCAGACCACGGCATATTTCGCCGATGCGGCCAGGCGGGCCGGCCTCAAGGCCGTGATCAACATGTCGCAGATTTCGGCGCGGGAAGATTCCAAGAGCCATGCGGCGCGCGATCACTGGATCGCCGAGCGGATCTTCGACTGGTCGGGCGTTCCGACCGTGCACCTGCGGCCGACCTTCTTCTCGCAATGGCTGCTCTACCCGTTCGCGCGCAAGACGATCGTTGAGCAGGGCATCATCGATCTGCCCTATGGCGCCGGACGCCATGCCCCGATCGCGGCCGAGGACCAGGCACGCCTGATCGCCGCGCTCCTGGTGGATCCGGCCGCGCATGTCGGCAAGACCTACACGCTCCACGGCCCGACCGAACTGGACCAGCCGGGCATCGCTGCGGCGATCAGCGAAGTGCTCGGGCGGACGATCAACTACCGGCCGCTGACCATCCCCGAGTATCGGGAGCGGCTCGAGAAGTTCGGGCTGCCCGAGTTCCTGATCCAGCATTTCTGCGCCATCGCCGTCGATTATCAGAACGGTATCTTCTCGGGCGCCGACAAGATCATCGCCGAGATCACGGGCACCCCGCCGATGACGGTGCAGGCGTTCGTCGCGTCGCATCGGGCCGCCTTCGACAGCCTCGATGCGGCGGCGTGACGGTCGCGGGGGAAGCAGATGAACATCGATCTTTCAGGCAAGGTCGCCCTCGTCACCGGCTCTACCGAGGGCATCGGATTCGCCATCGCCCGCGGGCTTCACGAGGCAGGCGCCGCGGTGGTGATCAATGGCCGCACCAGGCAGAAGGTCGAGGCGGCCGTGGCGCGGCTCGGCGATCGGGCGAGCGGCCAGGCCATCGACCTCGCCACGTCGGACGGGTGCACGGCACTGATCCGGGCCGAGCCCGCGCCGGATATCGTCGTCAGCAATCTCGGCATCTTCCAGCCGCTCGATTTCTTCGAGACCGATGACGCCATCTGGGATCGTCATTGGCAGGTGAACGTCATGGCCGGGGTTCGCCTCGCGCGTGCCTACCTTCCGAGAATGGCCGCGAAGTCGTGGGGGCGATTCATCTTCCTCGGCTCGGAATCCGCCTTCAACATCCCGGTCGAGATGATCCATTACGGCGTCAGCAAGACCGCCGACGTGGCGGTCGCGCGCGGTCTTGCCAAGCGCATGGCCGGCACCGGTGTGACGGTCAATTCGGTCTTGCCGGGCCCGACCTTTTCCGAGGGCGCAGCCGAGATGCTCAAGGACCAAGTCACCGCCGATCGGTCCTTCGAGGAGGTCGGCATCGATTTTGTTAGGACGCATCGGCCAACTTCCATCATCCGGCGGCCAGCGACCGTCGAGGAGGTCGCGAACATGGTGGTCTACGTCGCATCGAATCAGGCATCGGCGACGACCGGTGCGGCCTTGCGTGTCGACGGCGGTGTTGTCGACTCCATCGCCTAGCGCACGACCGCAACATCTCCACGCTGGCCCATTCGTACGGGCCCGGCCGCCGACAAACGGCGGGCCCGCGGGCCAGCTTCATTCTAGCGCGAAGTCGCTTACCCACGGCGCCTTCGGTACATTCCCATTGCCAAAGGAGCTCGGCATGAGCGCCAGCGATTCAGCACCGGCATCCTCGAACCGGAGGATCGACGCCGACACCCGGTTCGAGGCCATCGATTTCGTCAACCGGGTGAATTTCCTGTTCGACCGATGGCAGGCGGAGGAACTGCTCGCCGCGTTCTCGGATGATGTGATCGTCGACCATCCGCTCGGCCGAAGCACCGGGAAAGAAGAACTGGCGACGTTCCTGAAGGCCTATGAGCCCATCACGCACGGCGTGCGGCGGCACAACTGCAACCATGTGATCGACGCCGGGCCGGGCGAGGACGTTATCGTCACCTATTACATCCTGCTGATCCGCGTCGCGCCTTCAAGTCAGGCGGGCAGACTCAAGACCGCGCCGATGGAGATCATGGAATATGACGAGCACCTGCCGAAGCTGATTTCCTACGCGATGGTCACCGACCGGCTGACCAGGATCACAGGAGGCGACTGGCGCGTCCGTCACAAGCGGGTCCAGAACGTGTCCGAGGACAAGGAGTTTCATTTCTAGAGGAATTATGGACCGCAAACTCCTGCGCGGCGGTCTCGTCCCTGGCGCCGGCGCGCCCACGACGCAATGGCCGACGCTCGCCGGCGCAATGCTGTCCATGACGCCGACCGGCCAACTCGGGGTCTCGGTCTGGAGCAGGTCGGGGCGAGTGCGGCCGGACGGATCACAGTCAATCCAGAGCCCGCTCAGGTGAGCGAGGCGGTCGAAGGCGGCCCTCATGAAAGCTATCCGGTACCGGACGTTCGGCGGTCCCGAGGTGCTCGAATATGTCGAGCTTCCCGACCCCGAACCGGGTCCAGGCGACGTTCTGATCGAGACGTCGGCGATCGGCGTCAACTTCCCTGACATTCGCGAGCGCCTCGGCGTCTACAATCGCGCGGAAACTCGCGTCGGCGGGGTCACCCTCCCGCACGTCGGGGGGCTGCAGGTCGTCGGGCGCGTGCTGCGATCCGGGCCCGGGGCAGATTCTGCGCTCGAAGGCCGCAAGGTGATGGCGCTGATGGCGAAGGGAGCCTATGCCGCGAAGGCCGTTGCACGTGCCGAGATGGTGGTGGCGCTCGATGAGGATGCCGATGACGTCGCCATGGCCAGCTTGCCCTGCCAGGGCGTCACCGCATTTCTGGCTCTTCAGGCCTGCGCGACGCTGCGCAAAGGTGAAAGCGTTCTGGTTCAGGGCGCCGCCGGCGGCGTCGGCAGCCTGGCTGTCCAGATCGCCAAGGCGCTGGGCGCCGGCACTGTTATCGGCACCGCCAGCAGTGACGCCCGCCGCGAGTTCGTGCGCAGCATCGGCGCCGACCATGCGATCGCCTATGATAGGCCCGATTGGCCGCAGAAGATGCTCGAGCACACCGATGGGCGCGGTGTTGACGTCATCCTCGAGACGATTGGCGGCGATGTCTTCGACCAGAACTTCGAATGTCTCGCGATGCTTGGCCGGTGCGTCGTCGTCGGGTCGACGCGCGGGCCGGGTCAGCCGCTTGCGCCGCGGCGACTCATGGCGAAGGCCCAGTCGCTTTCGGGGATGTACCTGCCGAGCTTCTTCCAGCGGCCGGAACTGATCCAACGCGCGCTCCGCTTTCTCGCCGACGGCATGGCCAACGGGTCCATCAAGGCGAACGTCGCCGCGGTCCTGCCACTCAGCCGCACCGCCGATGCACACGGGTTGCTGGAGCGGCGCGAGGTACAAGGCATCGTCGTGCTCGACCCAAGCGTCTGACCGGCGTCAGCTTGCCACGCACGAATGTGCAAAGGGCGCTCTGACCGCCTCGGACCAGGCGCCGGCCGGTCGCCAGCGTCTACCCTCGCGGGAGGGGGGAAGAGGGAGGGGTAGGGCGCCGGTGGCTTCGCCCCGTCTGCAGGCGAAGGCCGTCGACGAAGACATCCAACAGCTTCAGCACGGTTTGCTGCCAGCCGGGCTGGTCGTGCATGTAGCACATGCCCACGAGCGCGCGCAGGAGGTCCTCGGCGCTGATGTCGGGGCGGATCTCGCCGGCCGAGACGGCCTGGTCCAGCAGCGTGCCGGCGGCCTTGGTCAGGCGGTCGAACGTGTAAGCATAGAGTTCCGACCGGCCATGGGTCGCCAGCGCCAGCGCCGCCAGCATGCCCTTCTTCGTCGCGACCAGTTCGACGTTGGATCTGAGCCAGGAGCGCAGGGCATCGACAGGCGCCGCCTCGCCCTTCAGCTGCTCGGCCAATGCCCCGAGCTGCTCCACCTCGCGTCGATAGACCGCCTCGAACAAGGCGTCGCGGGTCGGGAAGTGCCGGTACAGGGTGCCGATGCCGACCCCGGCCTGCCTTGCCACGGCCTCGAGGCTGGCGTCCGGTCCGCCGGCGCTGAACACGGCCTTCGCAGCTTCCAGCACGCGCTCGCGATTGCGGGCCGCGTCGGCGCGCGGCTTCCGGGTGGTCTTTGCCGAGTTCTCTTCCATATTCCTCGTCCGGGCATCCTTCCTGCTTGAAAAACGGAGGGCCCCTCCGTATATTATCCGAACGGACGCGCCTTCGAAACGCCCTGTCGATCAAGGCGGGGCGCCTGGTGTCCTCATAGCACGCAAATCCGGCCGTTCCGGCCCCAGCCGCGCGTCTGGTGCGGCCGCCATGTCTTCGACGATATCACCGATCGGAGTCCTGCATGAGTTTCTCGATCAGCCTCACCGTGAATGGTGCGCGGCATGACATCGAGCTGGATGATCCGCGGATCACCCTGCTCGATCTCCTGCGCGAACGCCTCGACCTGACCGGCACGAAGAAGGGGTGCGACCGCGGCCAATGCGGTGCCTGCACGGTGCTGGTCGACGGCCGCCGCATCAATTCGTGCCTGGCGCTCGCGGTCAGCCATGACGGGGCTGACCTTCTCACGATCGAGGGCGTCGCCCGCGGCGACGAGCTTCATCCGGTCCAGGCGGCCTTCATCGCCCATGACGGCTTCCAGTGCGGGTTCTGCACGCCGGGCCAGATCATGAGCGCCATCGGCCTGATCGGGGAAGGCCAGGCCGGCGACGACCCCGAACGCATCCGCGAAGGCATGAGCGGCAATCTCTGCCGATGCGCGGCCTATGCCGGGATCACGGAAGCGGTGCTGGAAGCGCAGAAGACGCTGGCCGAAGCCGGCCGGAGAGACGCCGCATGAACACCTTCGAATACATCAGGCCCGCCACGATCTCCGATGCCGTCGCGGCTGCGGCCGAGCCGGGAGCCGCCTATTTCGCCGCCGGCACGAACCTGCTCGACCTGATGAAGGGCGGCGTCTCCCGCCCCGGCCGCCTGGTCGACATCACGCGCCTGCCGGGGCTCGACGGCATCGAAGCCTTGCCGGACGGAGGGATTCGCATCGGCGCCCTGGTCCGCAATGCCGACCTCGCCCACGACCCGGATTTCGCCCGGAGCTATCCGGCGGTGGCGGAGGCGCTGCTGTCCGGCGCCTCGGCGCAGCTCCGCAATGCTGCGACGGTGGGCGGCAACCTGCTGCAGCGGACGCGCTGCGCGTATTTCTATGACACCGCGAGCGCCTGCAACAGGCGCGAGCCGGGCGCGGGCTGCGACGCCCGCGACGGCGAGAACCGGCTGCATGCCGTGCTCGGCTGGAGCGACAGCTGCATCGCCACCCACCCTTCCGACTTCTGCGTGCCGCTCGTCGCGCTGGATGCCGTGGCGGAGATCGAGGGCAGGGGCGGCCGGCGCGAGATCGCCGTCGAGGATCTCCACCGGCTGCCGGGTGCGACGCCCGATCGCGAGAGCGCGCTCGAGCCGGGCGACCTGATCGTCGCCATCCGCCTGCCGGCGACGGCCGCCGCATTCTCCGCTCATGCCCGCTATCTCAAGGTGCGCGAACGCACCTCGTATGCCTTCGCCGTCGTCTCGGCGGCGGCGGCGCTCCGGATCGAGGACGGCACGATCCGGGAGGTCCGGCTCGCGCTTGGCGGAGTAGCGGCCAAGCCATGGCGCGCCCGGGCAGCGGAGGCTGTTCTCGCCGGCGCCAGGCCGGGCGCCGCCGCCTTCCGGCAGGCCGCGGAGGCCGCTTTGGCCGATGCCAGGCCCTCGGGCGACAACGCCTACAAGATCGAGCTCGCGCGCCGGGTCCTCGTCCGCGCCCTGACGCTGGCCGCGGCCGGCACGCCCGAGCGCCTCCCCGCCCTTCCGGCCTCGCCGTTCTCATCTGCTTGCGGAGCGCGCCACGATGACTGAGATCCGCCCCACAGCCGGTCCCGCCCATACGCGCCACGGCTCCAGCATCGGCCAGCCGCTGACGCGCCGTGACGGCGTCCTGAAGGTGACCGGGGCGGCGCGCTACGCCGCCGACAATCACCCGGCGGGGATGCTGTACGCGGTTCTCGCGGTCAGCCGCATCGCCCGCGGCCGGGTGACGTCTCTCGATGTCGATGCGGCCAAGGCCCATCCGGGCGTGATCGAGGTCATGACTCCCGGGAACCGGCCGCCGCTGGCGATGGATCCGGACGAGAAGTCGAACCCGTTCATGTTCCGGATCGACGTCCTGCAGAACGACTTGGTGCGCTACGCCAACCAGCCGATTGCGGTGGTGATCGCCGAGACGCTGGAGGCCGCGACGGAGGGCGCGGCGCTGCTGTCGTCCCGATACGAGAGCCTGCCGCCACGGGCCGGGCTCGACGGGGGCGAGAGCTTCGTGCCGCCGGCCGTCGGCGTCGGCAATCCGGCCCAGGTGGAACGGGGCGAGGTCGAGGCCGCCCTCGCCGGTTCGCCGAACCGCGTCGAGGCGACTTACGAGACGCCTGACCAGTACCACAATGCGATGGAGCCCCACGCCATCGTCGCCGTCTGGGACGGCGATGCCCTGTCGATCGACACGCCGAGTCAGGGTCTGGCGATGGCGCAGGGCCGGATCGCGGGGCTGTTCGGCATCCCGCCCGAGAAGATCCACATCCGCAGCCCGTTCCTCGGCGGCGGCTTCGGCTCCAAGGGCCTGGTCTCCGGCCCGCAGGTCCTCGGCATCCTCGCGGCCCGGCTGGTCGGCCGGCCGGTCAAGCTGGTGCTGCGCCGCGAGCAGATGTACGGGCCGGTCGGCCATCGCGCGCCCTCCCGCCAGACGCTCCGGATCGGCCTCGACGTCGAGGGCCGGATCACCGCGCTCGCCCATCACGCGAAGGTGACGTCGAGCAGCTTCGACGATTTCTTCGAGCCGGCAGCCGACGCCTCGCACACGCTCTACGCCAGCCCGGCCATCGCCACCTCGCACGAGGTGGTCCGCGTCGACACCGGCACGCCGCTGTTCATGCGGGCGCCCGGGGAAGCCACGGGCTCGATCGCGCTGGAAAGCGCGATCGATGAGGCGGCCTGGGCCTCCGGTATGGATCCGCTGGCGTTCCGGCTGAAGAACTACGCCGAGGTCGAGCCGATCTCCGGCAAACCGTTCTCTTCCAAGGCCCTGCGCGAATGCTATGCGGAGGGCGCGGCGCGCTTCGGCTGGTCGGGACGGCCGCTCGCGCCGCGACAGATGCGGGACGAGGCCGGCTTCCTCACCGGCTGGGGCATGGGCACCGCGACCTTCCCGGCGCTGATGTTCCAGGCCCAGGCCCGTGCGATCCTGCGCCGCGACGGAACCGGCGTGATGGAGACCGGCGCCCAGGACATGGGCCAGGGCGCCTGGACCGCACTGGCCCAAATCGCGGCCGACGGCCTCGGGCTCGATCTCGAGCAGGTGGAGTTCAGGGCCGGCTCATCCGATCTTCCGGATGCCGGCATCGCCGGCGGCTCGGCCCATACGGCCACGGCCGGGATGGCGATCCACGGCGCCGGCGCCGATGTCATCGCCAAGCTGGCCGATCTGGCGATGGGTGATGAGCGTTCGCCCCTGTTCGGGGCGGGGAATGCCGGGGTGCTGGCGCGGAGCGGCCGCCTGTTCCGCCGCGACGACGAAAGCCGGAGCGAGAGCTATGTCGACATTCTCGCCCGCGCCGGGCTGGCCGAGCTGGAGGGCCGCGGCAGGAGCGCCGCGGACCCCGCGGCTCAGTCGGCCTATGCGATGCATGCGCACGGGGCGGTCTTTGCCGAGGTCAAGGTCGACCCCGATCTCGGCCAGATCCGCGTCACCCGTCTTGTCGGCGCCTTTGCGGCGGGACGGGTCATCAATCCTCGCCTCGTGCGCAGCCAGTACTATGGCGGCATGATCTGGGGCGTGTCCTTCGCGCTGCACGAGGAAGCGGTGATGGACCGGCGCTCCGGCCGAATCCTGAACGCCGATCTTGCCGAGTACCACGTTCCGGTGAATGCCGACGTGCCGTCGATCGATGCTCTGATGATCGAGGAGCACGATCCGCATGTGAACGCCCTGGGCATCAAGGGGGTCGGGGAGATCGGCATCACCGGCACCGCCGGGGCCGTGGCGAACGCGGTCTGGCACGCCACGGGAACGCGCGTCCGCCGTTTCCCGATCAGGCTGCATGACCTGCTGACGCCGGCATCGGACTAGCTCACCGGGCAAGCGCAAGAACCTCGGTGGCGTCGGTGACGGCAGGGGGCGCGGATGATCGGGCCGGTTCGCGCCTCCCGCCGGCACGCTCGGCCTGTCTCCAGGATCACGTTGACCGGAACCGCCGACTGCCGACGTGGACACGCTCGCATCCGGCATCGGATGGCTGCGGGTTCTATGGACAAGGCGCGGACCGATTTGGACTCGGAAGCCCCGGCCGTTCCCCGGGTAGCTGCGGCATTCACACATCGACCTGAGACACCGGCGGTCGGTATACGAACAGATGACCTCTCCCGCTTGCGGGAGAGGTCGGACATCCGAAGGATGTCCGGGTGAGGGATAGCGGCCTCACCGAAAGCACAGCTTTGCCGCGGGCGAGCGCATGACCCGCCCGGTGCTGAAACGCTTATCCTGATGTCGAAGCCGAGCTGCCCTCACCCGGTCTCGCTGCGCGATGTCCAGCGGATAGATGGGTGACATTTTAGACCGGATGGATGGGTGACAGCTGCGTCGGGTTGGGGGTCGATCACCCCGATCGGCGTGTTGTAGAAGCGCATGCGCAGCTCGCCGGTTTCGCGTTCCTCGATGGCGACCCATTCGCCGACCAGAACCTCGGACACGAACAGGAAGTCGCCCGCCCACTTGATCTCGCCGTTCGAACGCACCCGGCGGATATCGGCTTCCCGGGGATACTCCGGCTCCGGCAGACGCTTCGGCAACGGCCGCGGCGACGGCTGATAGTGCCGCGCCGGCGGCGTCTGCCCCAAGGCTTCATGCGGCCGTTCGTGGTTGTAATACGCCCGGAATTCGGCGAAGCGTGCAGCCTGGGCCGCCCGGTCGGCCGCCGCCGGCTCAATCGCCTCCCGCAGGGTCAGATGGAACCGCTCCTGACGTCCATTCTGCTGCGGCTTGCCCGGTGCCGTCCGCTCGTGCCGGATGCCCAGCTTCGCCCACCAGGCGCTCAGCCGCGTCAGCCCGGTAACTCCGGGCGAGGCGAACGGCGAACCGTTGTCCGACCGCATGATCTCGGGCAGGCCATTCTCCTCGAAGCTCCGCTCGAACTCCGCTCGCGCCTCCTCACCCCGGGTGCTGTCGCCCGCCGTCAGCCCCAGCAGATACCGCGCATAGCCGTCGCCGATCGTCAGCGGCTCGCACCGCTCGCCATTGCCCAGCCGAAACCAGCCCTTGTGGTCTGTCGCCCAGACCTGGTTCGGCCGCTCCGCCACCGTCAGACCGCCCAGCGTCGGCGGCACCCGATGACGCCGACGCCGCGGCTGCACCAGACCCTCCCGCTTCAGGATCTCCCCAGCCGTCGACGGCACCGGCCAGGCCGCCTCCGGATAGCGCTCCTCCAGCTTCGCGATGATCTTGCGCGGACCCCAACTCGGCCGCGCCAGCTTCTGCTCGATGATCGCCGCCGCCAACTCCACCGGCGTCGCTCGGCCGTGCACTCGCGGCGCATGGCTCCGCTCCGACAGCCCCGCCGAACCCTCCGCCCGATACCGATCAATCCACTTGTACGCCGTCTTCCGACTGATCCCGTAGCGCTCCGACAGTTCCACCACCGTCCACTCCCCGCCCAGCCAGTCCCCGATCAACGACACTCTCTGATCCATGGCACAGCTCTCTTCAAGGCATCCGCAGGCCCTCCCTGCCGAAGTAGAGCTGTCACCCATCCATCCGGTCTATTCTGTTACCTCTCTATCCGGACTGGACACTGCGGACGCCCGGCCTCTCCCGCCAGGCGGGACCTTTTCAGACCCCCATGGCGAAATGCAGCGCGATGCTCGCGGCCGAGCAGACCGCCAGGATCCACATCACGCCGAGCTTGAGCCGGAACACGCAGAGGCCCGCGACCACGGCCAGCGCCAAGGCCCAAAGGTCGAGGTTGCCCGGCACCGGCGCGGCGAATGACATTCCCAGGCCTTCCACCGGGACCGTCTGGCGGAACAGGACATGCAGCGCGAACCAGACCGCCAGGTTGGCCACCACCCCGACGATGGCGGCCGTGACCGCCGACAGGGCGCCGGACAGCTTCCGGTTCTCCTGGAGCCGCTCGATCAGGGGTGCGCCCAGGAAGACGAACATGAAGCACGGCAGGAACGTCACCCATACCGTCAGCATCGATGCGATCACGCCGCCGGGAATGCCCGACAGGCTGCCGGGCGCGCGATAGCCGGCCAGGAAGCCGACGAACTGCAGCACCAGGATCAGCGGCCCGGGCGTCGTCTCGGCGAGGCCCAGTCCGGTCAGCATCTCCGGCGCGCCCAGCCAGTGGTAGCTCTGGACCGCCTCCTGGGCGACATAGGCCAGGACGGCATAGGCGCCGCCGAAGGTCACGACCGCCATCTTCGAGAAGAACCACGCGACATCGGCGTAGACGCCGCCGACCGGCAGCAGGGCGGCCACGGGCAGCAGCCAGAGCGCAGCGCATACGAGGCCCGCCACGAGCGCGCCTCGCGCCAGGCGGTTGGCGCGGCCGGGATCGGCGGCGAGCACGGCGTCGAGCAGGGCCGGCGGCCCATCCTTGGCCTTCCCGTGCGCCCCGCCGGCGAAGTGGCCGGGAGCCAGGATCCCGATCAGGCCGGCTGTCAAGACGACGATCGGAAACGGCACGTTGAACAGGAACAGCGCGAGGAACGAGGCGCCGGCGAGCGCCCAGGCCACGCGCCCCTTCAGGGCCCGTCGGCCGATCCGGAGTACGGCCTCGATGACCAGCAGCAGGACGGCGCTCTTCAACCCGAAAAACAGCGCGGCGATGAGCGGGACCGCGCCGAGCGTGGCGTAGATCGCCGACAGCGCCAGCATGACCATGGCGCCCGGGATGACGAACAGCAGGCCGGCGATGATGCCGCCGATCGGCCCGTGCATCAGCCAGCCGAGATAGACGGCGAGCTGCTGCGCCTCGGGCCCGGGCAGCAGGTTGCAGAAGTTCAGGGCGTGCAGGAAGCGCCGGTCGCTCACCCAGTTGCGCTCGTCGACCACCTCGCGATGCAGCAGCGCGATCTGGCCGGCCGGACCGCCGAAGGACAGGCAGCCGATCTTGAGCCAGACTCGGGTGGCCTCGCCGAGCGACGGTAGCGGCGGCATCGCGGCCGGGCTGCCGACAGTCGCCTCTTTCGCGCTCGCGGCTTCGTGGTCCGGCGCCAGCATTCTCTCGACCATCGGCGGCTCCCCGCGGATCACCCGCGCTTGGTGCGGAAATACTGGTAGAGGTTGTCGAAGATGGGAGAGCCTTGGGCGATCCGCTGCTCGTCGTCCTTGTTCGCCATGGCGACGCCGGCGATCAGGTGGCCGATGCCGGTGGCTTCCTCGCGCCCGAACTTGCCGTCCTTCAGGTCGATGTCGTGGACGATCTCGGCGATCGGCTGCAGCGCCGGATCGATGAGCCCGGCGCGGCCCAGCAGCACCTCGAAGCTGCAGCGATCGCCCTCATGGGTGATCTCGCCCTCGAACATGTCGAAGCGCAGCTCGCCCGCCTTCGGGACGTAGCCCTTGCCCGGCACGAAGCGGATCACCGCGTCGGGATCGATGAAGCGGCGGATCAGCCAGGCGCAGGCGATGCGGTCGACATGCACCCCCTGGCGCGTGACCCAGACCCGCCCGACAAGATTCGTCACTGCCTGCGGCTGTTCCTCGGTCATGTCCTTGTCCTCCGCGATCCGGGCCTCGAGGCCCGCGATCAGGCTTTCTGCCGAGAGGCGGCCGGTGGCGCCGAAGAAGTCGATCGCCGCGATCTCCATCAGCCGTTTGCGCAGGCGCCTGACCTGCCCGGACAGCTCAGCGCTTTCATCCTGGGCGGTGGTCGCGACCAGCTTGGCCGAAAGGGCCCGCGCCTCCTTGATGAGCGCTTCGTAGTCCTCGTCCCGCGCGGCGTCGAACAGCGACCGCACCTGGCCGTCGGACAAGCCGTCGACCAGCCGTGCCTCGCACACCATCGCCTCGCCGCCGCCCTCGACGATCTCCTTCAGCAGCCACTCGAAATCCTCCTGCGTCTCGGCATTCGCCGGCAGGGCGTAGACGGTGTTCTTCACGGCCACGGCGCCGATGCCCTGCAGCCGGCGCCAGATCTTCACCCGGAAATAGGCCGGCTTGGTCGGCAGTTGGTGGATCAGCAACAGCCACCGCTGCTCAGCCGGGCGCGCATCGTCGATCATATCCATACCGTATCATCGACTATATAAATTGCAACACTTGTATCATTTCAGAATCGGGCGTAGCGTCCCGGAGCTGAACGATGTGCCGCACTGGAGGACGCCATGCCCCACCGGATCGTGCCTCTGCCGTTCAAGCCGCCCCGCCTCGACGGCCTGTCCGAACGGCTCCTGGCTAGCCATTACGAGAACAACTACGGCGGCGCGGTCCGCCGCCTGAATGCGATCGAAACCCGGCTCCAGGGCCTCGACTGGACGACGGCGCCGCTGTTCGAGATCAACGGGCTGAAGCGGGAGGAGCTGGTCGCCACCAACTCGATGATCCTGCACGAGGTCTATTTCGACGGGCTCGGCGGCTTCGGCGACGCCGAGGGCGAACTCGCCGCCATGCTGGAGCGCGACTTCGGCAGCGTCGCCGGCTGGCGCTCGGTCTTCGCCGCCTGCGCCAAGGCCCAGGCCGGGGGCTCCGGCTGGACCCTGCTGACCTGGTCGGAGCGGCACGGCCGGCTGGTGATCCAGTGGGCGGCCGACCACACGAACTGCCTCGCCGGGGGCGTGCCGATCCTGGCGCTCGACATGTACGAGCACGCCTATCACATCGACTTCGGCGCCAAGGCCGGCGCCTATGTCGACGCCTTCATGAAGAACATCCACTGGCAGCGGGTCGCCGCGCGCTTCGGCCGTGCGTCGGGGCATCGGATGCCTGTCGAACCCGTGAGGGCCGAGGATGGTGCCGTCGCGCCCGAAGACCTGCGGGCGCGGCTCGAGCGCGGCGAGGAGCTCGTCCTGCTCGACATCTGCCTTGCCGACGACATGGCGAAACGCAGCGACATGCTGCCGGGCGCGCAGATCCGGGCGCCGGAGCGGATCGCCGAATGGGCCGGCGAGCTGCCGCGGGACAGGCCGGTGATCGCCTACTGCGTCTACGGCTTCCAGGTCAGCGGCGATGCCGTCGCCGAGCTGCGCCGCCGCGGCCTCGACGCCCGCAACCTCGCCGGCGGCATCGCCGCCTGGCATGCGATCGGCGGGCCGACCGTGCCGCTGACCGCAACCGAAGGGAGATGACGATGAAATGGGTCACGCGCGAACATCCGAAGATCGACCGGATCGCCTGCCCCTGGCTGGTCGCCCGGTTCATCGACAAGGAGCCTGAGTTCCTCTACGTGCCGCCCGACCGGGTTCTGGACACGGCCCGGGAGACCGGCGCCGTCCCCTATGACGTGCCCGATGTCGAGCTCAGCCATGTCGGCGAGCAGTGCAGCTTCGACGCCTTCCTCGAGAAATACCGGCTCGACGACCCGGCGTTGCGGCAGCTCGCCGTGATCGTCCGCGGCGCCGACACCTCGCGGCACGACCTGACGCCGCAATCGGCCGGGCTGTTCGCCATCTCGCTCGGCCTGTCCGCCAATTTCCCCGACGACCACGAGATGCTGAAGCACGGGTTGGTCGTCTACGACGCGCTCTACACCTGGTGCCGGACCCTCAAGGGCGAGACGCACAACTGGAAACCGAAGGCCTGAACTCCGAAGGCGGGACCGCAGCAAAAGGAGCCGAGTGCGCCGCGCATCGGACTGCTGCCAGCGGGTCGCGGCCAGAGGTGGCCGCGCTGATCGAGGTCAGCCCTGGCCGCCGGCGCAGACTGACGCTCTGCCGCCCGCTTGCGGAACATCCGTCACCCTTCGCGAGACCTTCGAGTCATCCAACGCGTCAGGGAGGACGAGCGCTCGACTCTCAGGGCTGTGTAAGCCCCGACAAGATCGGCAAGGCTGAAGCTGCGATTGAGTCCGCTCGGGTTCGGCAGGATCCAGACGGCGGCACCACAGAACCGGGAGGGTTGCGGCCCCCAATCGACCCGCTCGCCTGCGATCGCCTCATAAGCAGCCTTTCCCAGGAATGCGATGGTCTCGGGGCGGAAGCGTTCGAGCTTAGCGCGGAGCCCCCCTCCGGAATCCCGCAGTTCGTGACCGTGCAACTCGCCGGCACTGCGCGTGGCCCGCGAAACAGCGGCGGTGATGCCGCACCCGAACTCGAGCAGACGGCGATCGTCCTGGGCCGAAATCCTCTCGGGCGTGAAGCCGGACAGGTGCAGGACGGGCCAGAAGCGGTTGGACGCCGATCCGAAATTGTGGCCGGAGGCAGCCGCCCGGGCGCTGGGATTGATGCCGCAGAAGACCACCGGAAGACCCGGCGCAAGTATGTCGAAATAGGACAGCTCCATCGGGGGTTACCCGCGCGTCGAGGGAAGATCGATGCGCGGCGGCGTCATCGGGTTGGGTGGCGGGCGGCGCAGCAGCAGCACCAGCAGCAAGGCCAGCGCCAGCACCCAGGCGACGATCCAGAAGCCGTCGATATAGGCCAGCACATAGGCTTCGCGCTGGACGAACCGGCCGGCCTGAGCGATCCCCTGGCTGGTCTCCAGCCCGATATTGTTGGCGCGCTGAGCGAAGACATTCGAGAGCGCGGTCACGACGCGGTCCACCACGTCGGAGCCCGAGCTGAGATGCTGCCCGGTCAGGTTCGAATAGACCTGTTCGCGCACCCGCACGAAGGTCTGCATGAAGGCCGTCCCCAGCTCGATGCCGAACAGCCGGAAGATCTGGATCGTCGCGGCGATGGCGGCGGCCTGGGGCGGCGTGATGTTCGAGACGGCAAAGGTGACCAGTGACGTCAGGCCGATGGCCAGGCCGACGGCCTCGACGATCTGGGAGGGCAGGAAGTCGCCGCCGGCCCAGTCATGGGTCAGGCCCGTGTCCATCCAGCTGCCGATCGCGATCAGGGCGAAACCGATGGCCAGGAGGAGGCGCGCATCGATCTTTCGCAGCGCCAGCACCACCAGCGGGATGATCAGGAACTGCGGCAGGGCGATCCAGTTGAGAACGTCGCCGACCTGCAGCGCCCGCAGGCCCTGGATGCGCGTCAGATAGTCCGGCAGGACAAAGGCCGTGGCCTGGGCCCCGAAGCCGTAGATGCAGATCAGCAGCGCCGGGATCGCGACATTCGCCTGGCCCAGCACCCGCAGGTGAATCAGGGGGCGCTCGACGACCATCTCATTGACGATGAAGGCGGCGACCAGCAGCAGCCCTCCCGCCAGGCAGCCGATGACGACGCCGGAATTCAGCCAGTCGAGGCGGTTGCCCTGGTCCAGCGCGACATAGAGCAACCCGAAGCCCAGCCCGGCGAAGATGATGGCGCCCCAATCGGTGCGGCGCAAAAGCTCGCGATTGATGCCCTCGCGCGGCACCGCCCAGAGGATGATCAGGGCCATGGCGGAGGTCAGGACGACATTCTGCCAGAAGATCCATTGCCACTGGCCGGTCTCCGAATACCAGGCCTCGAGCGAGGCGGCGACGTTCTGGGAGAAGGTGAAGCGGAAGGCGTACGCGGCGATGCCCCAGATCCACCAGCGTGGCGCCAGGCTGCGCAGGATGAAGCCGAGGGAGGCGGGAATGAAGGTGCCGACCGCAAAGCCTCGGACGATCTGCAGGGCGATGACGGCCTCGTAGCCGGCCATGAACGGCAGCAGCAGCGAGGACAGGATGAAGATCACGCTGGCCCAGAGCAGGAAGCGCCGGGTGCCGATGACGATGCTGAGCCAGGCCGCGCACGGCGCCACCACCATCTGGCTGGCGGAGAAGGCGGTGGTCAGCCAGGACCCCTCATCGAAGCCGAGGCCGAGCCCGCCGCGGATGTCGGCGAGGCCGAAGCTGGTGACCCGCGTGTTCAGCGTCGAGATGACGGCCCCCAGCAGCACCGCCGCGACGCCGGCCACGGGACGCAGGCAGGGTGCCGCCGCGGGGCTCGTACGGGCGCCCGCAGCCTCGAGGGTGACGGTCACGGCCGCGCCGGCGCGCCGTCGGTCAGGATCGTCGCGACCGCCGACATGCCGGGACGCAGCCGGCCGGCCAGCGGGCTGCCGGGATCGAGCAGGATCTTGACCGGGATGCGCTGCACCACCTTGGTGAAATTGCCGGTGGCGTTGTCCGGCGGCAGCAGGCTGAACTGCGATCCGCTGGCCGGCGCGATGCTGTCGACCCGGCCGGTCACGGTCGTTCCGGGAAAGGTGTCGAAGGTGACCTCGGCCTTCTGGCCGATCGCCACCCGGGTCAGCTGGGTCTCCTTGTAGTTCGCGATCACCCAGACATTGTCCAGCGGGACCACGGAGATGACCTGGGTGCCAGGACGTATATATTGTCCGGCACGGACCCCGCGCTCGCCGACCATGCCGTCCACCGGTGCGATGATCCGGGTGTAGCCGAGATTGGTCTTGGCCAGCGCGAGCGCCGCGTTCTTGGCCTTGGCATCGGCGCGGAGCTGCAGCTCCTGGGTGTCGAGCACGCCCATCTGCCGGCGAGCGCCCTCGAACTCGGCCTGGTTGCGCGTCAGGGTGGCCTCGAAGCGTTTTTCGTCGGCGACGGCCTGCTCCACCCTCTGGGCCGTGCCGAAGGTGGTCCCCAGCAAGGTCTGCTGGCGGCTCAGCTCCAGCTTGGTGCGATCGACATCGGCCTGGGTCGCGGCGATGACACTTTGCGCCTGGTCGATCTCGGCATGCTGCAGGTCCTTGCGCGCCTTCAGGTTCTGGATCGCGGCCTCCGCGCCCAGCACATCCGCCGCGGCCTGGTCCACCCGCGCCCGATAGTCCTGGTCATCGATCTCGACCAGCAGGTCCCCGGCCTTGACCAGCTGGAAGTCGGTCACGGCGACGCGCTCGACATAGCCGTCGACCTGGGCGCTGAGGGGGGTGATGTCGCCGCGGACATAGGCGTTGTCCGTGGTCTGGCGGCTCGCCTGGCCGGCCCAGACGTCCCAGCGGATGACGAACAGGGCAACGATGCTGCCCGCAATAACGAGGATCACCAGCCGGAGCAGCCAGGCGCCCAGCCGATGCGACGGTGCGGCCGGCCTGGTGCCGGTGCTCTGGTCCGGGGCAGCAGGCGGCTGCCCGGCAGCGGGCGGCGGTGCGGAAGGGCTGAGAGCCGAGGGCGCTGGCGGCTGATCCATCACGATTTCCCTCGGATTCCGGCCACGGGCACGCTCATTGTCCTGAGCCCAGGCTGCGTGCGGTCGCCGTGCAACCCGCCGGCCGAACACAGTCTCAATCCGGCAAGTTTAGTCGACGCCTCGTTACGCCGTCGACTACACCTACGGTTAGGTCCGACTGCCGGATTCCTCGGCAACTTCAGGAGCGGGAGCAGCAGGATGGACGAAAGCGGGATTCGCGAGGCTCTCGATCGTCACTGGGCCGCCTCGGACGCCGGCGACTTCGCTGCCGAGCACGATATCTACCGGGAAGGCGGTGCTCGAATACCCGCAATCGGGCGAGCGTATCAGGGGCCGGCACAACATCCAGCCCTCCCGCGCCGCGCAGCCGAATGCGAAGCGCTTCAAGGTGCGCCGCATCGTTGGTTCGGGCGACCTCTGGGTCACCGAATTCGTTCTCTCCTATGACGGCCGGCCATCCTTTGCGGTGAGCGTCATGGAGTTCCTGGACGGCAAGGTGGCGCGCGAGACCCAGTATTTCGCCGACCGTTCGAGGCCGGGCCTTCGCGGGCGGCCTGGGTCGAGCGCATGGGGTGAGGTGCCGGACAGCCGCGGCCGCCTGTCTTTCGCAGACCGCGCCGACCGCCGTCGTGATTTGACGCTGCTGCTCCAGGACGAGCCGGCGTCACCCGGCAGAAATCGGGTCGTCCTCGAACAGGCCGGTCGGCAGCCCGTCAATGCTGCGGGTGTTCTTCTGCCGGCGATAGGCCTCCAGCCCCTCCTGCCTCTCCTTCGCCTCGGCCCAGCGGGCCAGGGTCGGGCGTTCGCCGGCATGGTCGAACAGCGGCACGCCGAAGCCGCAGGAGGTCTGCACCAGGTCGATGTCGAGCCGGATCATCTGCCGGGCGCCGAGCGGTTCCACGCCGCCATATTCCGCCGCCAGCAGGCGGGCATAGTCCGCCCCGCCGCGGCGCAGCACCCGGCCGGCGCCGTACAGCCGCAGAATCATCGGCGCGCCCTCGAAGGCGCAGAGCATCAGGGTCAGCCGGCCGGTGGCGCGCAGATGCGCCGCGGTCTCGTTGCCGCTGCCGGTCAGGTCGAGATAGACCACCGCCTTCGGCCCCAGCACCCGCAGCATGTCGGTGCCGCGCGGCGAGACATTGACCCGCCCGGTGGCGGCGGCGGAGGCGGTGAAGAACACCCGCTGGCGCAGGATGAACTCCTGCAGCGCCGGCGAGATCTCCGGGAACTGCTTGGCCATGGCCCCTCTCTCCCGCGAACGGGCGGGCGACTATACCTCCGCCGCCTCGCTGTTGCGCGGCGCGGCCGGCATGCCGATGGCATGATAGCCGGCGTCGACATGGTGCACCTCGCCGGTGACGCCGGTCGACAGCGGCCCCAGCAGATACAGGGCGGCGCCGCCGACCTCGTCCAGGGTGACGTTCTTGCGCAGCGGGCTGTTCTGCTGGTTGAAGCGGAACACGTAGCGCGCGTCGCCGATGGCGCTGCCGGCCAGGGTGCGCATCGGCCCGGCCGAGATCGCGTTGACCCGGACCGCCTGCGGGCCCAGATCGGCCGCCAGGTAGCGTACGCTGGCCTCCAGCGCCGCCTTGGCCACGCCCATGACGTTGTAGTTCGGCATCACCCGCTCGGCGCCGAGATAGGTCAGCGTCAGCAGGCTGCCGCCATCCGGCATGATCGCCGCCGCCCGCTTCGCCAGCGCGGTGAAGCTGTAGCAGCTGATCCGCATGGTGCGGCTGAAGTTCTCGGCCGTGGTGTCGAGGTAGCGGCCCTTCAGCTCTTCCTTGTCGGAATAGGCGATGGCGTGGACCAGGAAGTCGATCGACCCCCATTCCGCGCCCAGCCGGTCGAACAGGGCGGCGATCGACGCCTCGTCCTCGACGTCGCAGGGCGCCAGGAAGCTGGCGCCGATCGACTGGATCAGCGGTTCGACCCGCTTGCGGAAGGCGTCGCCCTGATAGGTGAAGGCCAGCTCGGCCCCCTCGCGCGCCAGCACCGAGGCGATGCCCCAGGCGATCGAATGGTTGTTGGCGACGCCCATGATCAGGCCGCGCTTGCCGGCCATCAGGCCGGTGCCGCGGCGTTCGGTCGAAGTGGTGGTCATGCAGCGTACCGCTTGAAGGCGAGCGTCGCGTTGGTCCCGCCGAAGCCGAAGCTGTTGGAGAGGACTGTGGTCAGCCCGGCATTATCGATCCGTTGCCGCACGATCGGGAAACCCTCCGCGGCCGGGTCGAGATTCTCGATGTTGGCGCTGGCGGTGATGAAGTCGTGCTTCATCATCAGCAGGCTGTAGATCGCCTCGTGCACCCCGGCGGCGCCGAGCGAATGGCCCGACAGCGACTTGGTCGAGCTGATCTTGGGCGCCTTGTCGCCGAACACCTCGCGGATCGCGCCCAGCTCGGTGACGTCGCCGACCGGGGTCGAGGTGCCGTGGGTGTTGATGTAGTCGACCGGCCCCTCCACCGTCGCCAGTGCTTGGCGCATGCAGCGCACCGCGCCCTCGCCCGACGGCGCGACCATGTCGTAGCCGTCTGAGGTGGCGCCGTAGCCGACCAGCTCGCCATAGATCCTGGCGCCGCGCGCCTTGGCGTGCTCCAGCTCCTCCAGCACCACGGTGCCGCCGCCGCCGGCGATGACGAAGCCGTCGCGGTCGCGGTCATAGGCGCGGCTCGCGCGCTCCGGCGTGTCGTTGAAGCGCGAGGAGAAGGCGCCCATCGAATCGAACAGCACCGACAGGGTCCAGTGCAGCTCCTCGCCGCCGCCGGCGAAGACGATGTCCTGCTTGCCCCACTGGATCAGCTCGGCGCCGTTGCCGATGCAATGCGCCGAGGTCGAGCAGGCGGAGGAGATCGAGTAGTTGACGCCCTTGATCTTGAACGGCGTCGCCAGCGTCGCCGAGTTGGTCGACGACATGCAGCGCGGCACCATATAGGGGCCGATCCGCTTCGGCCCCTTCTCGCGGGTGATGTCGGCCGCGTCGACCTGGTTCGAGGTCGACGGCCCGCCGGAGCCCATGATCAGCCCGGAGCGCTCGTTCGAGACGTCGCTCTCCTCCAGCCCGGCATCGGCGATGGCCTGGGCCATGGCGATGTAGTTGTAGGCAGCACCCGGCCCCATGAAGCGCAGGATGCGCCGGTCGACATGGTCGGCCGGGTCCAGCTTCACCGTGCCGTGGACATGGCAGCGGAAGCCGAGCTCCTTGTATTCCGGCGCCGCGACGATGCCGGAACGGCCCTCGCGCAGGCTGGCGGTGACCTCGTCCTGGTTGTTGCCGATGCTCGACACGATGCCGAGCCCGGTGACGACGACGCGACGCATGGTGGTTCTCCGCGGTTCGTCAGAAGGCTTCGGTCGACGTGAACAGGCCGACCCTCAGATCCTTGGCCTCGAAGATGATCTTGCCGTCGCAGGCGACGCTGCCATCGGCGATGCCCAGCACCAGCTTGCGGTTGATCACCCGCTTCAGGTCCAGGCGGTAGGTCACCAGCTTGGCGTCGGGCAGCACCTGGCCGGTGAACTTGACCTCGCCGGTCGACAGCGCCCGGCCCTTGCCCGGCGCCCCGGTCCAGCCCAGGTAGAAGCCCAGCAGCTGCCACAGCGCGTCGAGGCCCAGGCAGCCCGGCATCACCGGGTCGGCTTCGAAATGGCAGGCGAAGAACCACAGGTCCGGCCGGATCTCGAACTCGGCCACGGCCTCGCCCTTGCCATGGGCGCCGCCGTCGTCGTTGATGGTGGTGATCCGGTCCATCATCAGCATGGGCGGCAGCGGCAGCCGGGCATTGCCGGGGCCGAACAGCTCGCCATGCGCGCAGGACAGCAGGTCTTCGTAGGTGTAGCTCGATTTACCGGTCACGGCCGCGTTGGCGCCTTCCATGGTCTCACCGACGCGCGCGACTGTAGCGTTTTTTCGGATGGGCACAAGTCCGAGCCCAGCGGCGGCGGCTCTGTGAATATAGATGGGCCCAATGGTCGCGGCGAACAGGCATTGCCTGCGACCCTCCGGCCCCCTAGCTTCGGGGATCACGGCACCTTTCGGCGAAGTGGACGCGCGCATGACCGTCTGGCGGACGACCCTCCTGGCCTCCTGTGTCGCGGCGACGGCGATGCTGCGGCCGCCGGCCGCCGAGGCCGCCACCGATCCGCGCACCGTCTCGGGCGCCTATCTCGCCGGCGCCCATGCGCTGGTCGCCCGCGACCTCGCCGCCGCCGGCCGGTTCTTCAGCCAGGTGCTGGCGACCGACCCGGACAACCTGGCGCTGCTGCGGCGCAGCTTCACCCTGACCCTGGCCGGCGGCGACGTCGACGGCGCCGCCAAGCTGGCCCAGCGGCTGGACACGGCCGACACCGCCGACCAGCTGGTCCGCATCACCCTGATCCTGCACGACGCCAAGGCCGGCAAGTGGCGCGACGCCCTGGCCCGGCTGAAGACCATGGAGACGGCGGGCACCGCCAGATCGATCACGCCGATCATCGCCGCCTGGCTCCGGGTCGGCGCCGGCGACGGCAAGGCGGCGCTGTCCAGCCTCGACCCGATGCTGCAGCCGCCGCGGCCGGACGCGCTGTCGTCGATCCAGAAGGCGCTGCTGCTCGACTATCTCGGCGACCTCGACGGCGCCCAGAAGGCCTATGAGGCGCTGGGCGACATGGGCGGCACGGTGCGGCTGGTCGAAGGGCTGGCCGGCGTCTATCAGCGCCAGGGCCAGCGCGACAAGGCGCGCCAGCTCTATCGCAGCTTCACCGACCGCAACGGCGACAACCTGCTGCTGGAGCCGGCGATCCAGCGCCTGGACAAGGGCGACCGGCCGCAGCCGCTGATCGGCAGCCCGGCCGAAGGGCTGGCCGAGGCCCTGTTCTACATCGCCAGCGCCGTCAGCCAGGACCGCGACGCCGAGGGCGGCGACACCGCCCTGATCTACACCCGCCTGGCCCTGTATCTGCGGCCCGACTTCCCAGTGACGCAGATCCTGCTGGGCGACGTGCTGTCCGGGCAGGACCAGTACCAGAACGCGATCGCCGCCTATGAAGCGCTGCCGGACGGCACCCCGGCCGGCTGGATGGCACGGCTGCGCGAGACCCTGGCCTATGAAAGCCTGGAGCAGTTCGACAAGGGCATCGCCCTGGCCGCCGACCTGGTGTCGGAGCGGCCGGACAGCCCGGCCGGCTATCTCCGCCTCGCCGACCTGTACCGGGCGAAGCAGGATTTCGCCTCAGCCGTCGTCGCCTATGACGACGCGGCGCGCCGGCAGAAGCGGCTGGAGGAGGTCGACTGGACCTTCCTGTACCGCCGCGGCATCGCGCTCGAGCGCAGCGGCCGCTTCGACCGGGCCGAGCAGGATCTGCGCCGCGCCATCGGGCTGAACCCGGACCACGCCAACCTGCTGAACTATCTCGGCTACTCGCTGCTCGACCGCGGCAAGGACCTGAGGGAGGCGGAGGATCTGATCCGCAAGGCGGTCGACCAGTCGCCGAACGACGGCTACATCATCGACAGCCTGGGCTGGGTCTATTACCGCACCAACCAGATGGAAAAGGCGGTGGAGACGCTGGAGAAGGCGATCTCGCTGAAGCCCGAGGACCCGACCATCAACGACCATCTCGGCGACGCCTATTGGCGGGTCGGCCGCAAGCTCGAGGCCCGCTACCAGTGGGAGGCGGCGCTGCGCACCACCGAGGGCGACCCGCCGAAGGACAAGATCGAGGCCAAGCTGGCCAACGGCCTGCCCGCCGAGGAGGCCTCGGCCCCGGTCAAATCGAACTGACCGTGGCGCAGGATGTCTGGTCCGGCACCGCGCCGGCCAAGGTCAATCTCTACCTCCATGTCGTCGGCAAGCGCGCGGACGGCTACCACCTGCTCGACAAGCCTGGTGGTGTTCGCCGACGTCGGCGACGGGCTGACCCTTGAAGTGGCGGAGGCGCCACGCCTGACCGTCACCGGCCCCTTCGCCGGCGCCATCCCCCCGGGCGACGACAATCTGGCGCTGCGCGCGGTCCGGCGCCTCGCCGCCGCGGCCGGGCGGCCGGACGGCATCGCCGTCACCCTCGACAAGCGCCTGCCGGTGGCGGCCGGGATCGGAGGCGGCTCGGCCGATGCCGCGGCCGTGCTGCGCGGCCTTGCCGTGCTTTGGGACCTGGCGCCGGACGACTCGCGCCTGCTCGAGGTCGCGGCCGGGCTCGGCGCCGACGTCCCGGTCTGCCTCGCTGGCCGCACCGCCTGGCTCGGCGGCATCGGCGAGCGGCTGGAGCCGGGGCCGGACCTGGCCGGCGTGCCGATCCTCCTGGTCAATCCCGGCGTGCCGCTGTCGACGCCCGACGTGTTCCGGGCCCGCAGCGGCGGCTTCTCGGCCGAGGCCCGTTTCGCCGAGGCGCGGCCGACGCTGGAGCGGCTCTGTGCCCTTCTGGCCGGGCGCGGCAACGACCTCGCCACGCCGGCAACGTCCCTGGTGCCGGTGGTCGGCGAGGTGCTGTCGGCGCTGGCGGCGCAGCCGGGCTGCCGCCTGGCCCGGATGTCGGGCAGCGGCGCCACCTGCTTCGGCCTGTTCGATGGCCCGGCGGCGGCGAAGGCCGCCGAGGCGGCGCTGGCCGGCCGCGGCTGGTGGGCGGCGGCCGCGGCGCTGCTGTAACCGGTCGCAGCCTCTCGGAATGATCCGCGCTGGCCGGCCGAAGCCCGTGCTGGTATGAAGCGCGGTCGCGCGGGATCGACCGATCCGCGGGATCTATAGGTGCAGCCCGCCATCGCGGCGGCTGCTGGGAATGCGGATGACCGACGCTCTTTCCGCCGCGTCCGCCCGGCCCGGATCCACGCGATCCGCCGGCTGGCTGCGGCTCGACACCCCCCAGGGGGCGATATTCTGGCTGATCCTGCTGGGCGGGCTGCTGCGGCTCGCCTTGGCCTGGGCGCTCGGCTACGGCAACGGCGAATCCTACTACGTCGCCACCGCCCGCTTCTGGGCGCTCAGCTATTTCGACCAGCCGCCGCTGTTCCTGTGGCTGACCCACGCCATGATCGGCTTCGGCGATGCCGAGCTGTGGCTGCGCCTGCCCTATGTGCTGATGTTCGGCGTCTCGACCTGGCTGATGTACCGGTTGGGCGCCACCCTGTTCGGCGCCTGGGCCGGGGTCTGGGCGGCGCTGCTGCTGAACCTGTCGGCCGTGTTCTTCCTCAGCGTCGGCAGCTGGGTGCAGCCGGACGGCCCGCTGTTCCTGTTCCTGCTCGCCGCGGCGTACTGCACCGCCCGGGTGGTGGTGCCGGAGCCGGAGACGCTGTCGCCGCGCGCCGCCTGGGGCTGGTGGCTGGCCGCCGGGGTCTGCTTCGGCCTGGCGCTGCTGTCGAAATACCACGCCTCGCTGATGATGGCCGGGCTGCTGCTGTTCCTGCTGACCACCCCGGGGCGGCGGCGCTGGCTGGCCCATCCGGCGCCCTGGATCGCGGTCGTCATCGCCTTCGCCATCTTCTCGCCGGTGCTGATCTGGAACGCCGAGAACCAGTGGGTGTCGTTCCTGTTCCAGAGCGGCCGCAGCTCCGGCGGGCGCTTCCGGCTCGACTGGCTGGGCCAGAACATCGGCGGCCAGGCGATCTGGCTCTTGCCCTGGATCTGGCTGCCGATGATCTGGGTGTTCGGCGCCGGGCTGTTCCGCGGGCCGAAGGACCTGCGGGCCTGGTTCCTGGTCAGCCTCGCCATCATCCCGATCGTGCTGTTCACCGCGGTCGCCTCCTGGGCCAAGGTCGGCGCCCATTTCCACTGGCAGGCGCCGGGCTACCTGATGCTGTTCCCGCTGCTCGGCGCCGCCACGGCGCGGTGGCTGGAAGCCGGCAGCCGTCCCGCCCGGGTCTGGCTCAAGGCGTCGGCCATCGCCACGGTGGTGGTGCTGGTGGTGCTGGGCAGCCACACCGCCACCGGCTGGATGCGGGCGCTGCCCTATCTCGACCGGGCCACGATCGAGAAGGACCCGACGCTGGAGGGGCTGGACTGGACCGACCTGCGCGCAGCGGCGCAGGAGCGCGGCTGGTTCGGCCGGCCCGGCCTGTTCGCGGTCGGCACGCAATGGCACCAGGCGGGCAAGATCGATGTCCAGCTCGGCGACCGGCTGCCGGTGCTGTGCCTGTGCGAAGACCCGCGCAACCTGGCCTTCGGCTGGAACCAGATGGATTTCGCCGGCCATGACGCGGTGATCATCGGCCAGGACGAGTTCCTGAAGAAGTTCGACGAGCGCTGGCGGCCCTATTTCGCCTCGGTCGAGCCGCAGCCGGACATCATCGTCCATCGCGGTGGCCGGGCCGAGCTGACCCTGCACGTCTACACCGCGCGCGGTTTCAAGGCGCCCTGGCCGCTGCCGCTGCCGCCGAACGCACCGTGGGAAACGGCGAAGTGATGCGCTACGAGCTTGCCGTGGTGGTGCCGACGCTGAACGAGGTCGGCAATGTCGGGCGGCTCGTCGAGCTGCTCGACGCGGCCCTGACCGGGATCGCCTGGGAGGTGATCTTCGTCGACGATGATTCGACCGACGGCACCGCCGAGGCGGTCTACAAGATCGCCGAGACCCGGGACAATGTCCGCTGCCTGAAGCGGATCGGCCGGCGCGGCCTGTCCTCGGCCACGGTCGAGGGCATGATGGCGACCGGTGCGCCCTATCTCGCGGTGATGGACGCCGACCTGCAGCATGACGAGTCGCTGCTGCCGCAGATGCTGGCCCGGCTGAAGGCCGACACGCTCGACATCGTCGTCGCCAGCCGCTTCCTGCCGGGCAGCGACCTCGGCACCTTCTCCGAGAAGCGCGAGCGCCTGTCCGGCCTCGGCATCCGCCTCGCCCGCATGGTGGTGCCGCGCGAGCTGAGCGACCCGCTCAGCGGCTTCTTCATGCTGCGCCGGCCGCTGATCGAAGAGGTCGCGGACCGGCTGAACGGGCAGGGCTTCAAGATCCTGCTCGACATCTTCGCCTCGGCCGGGCGCCCACTGCGCTTCGCCGAGCTGCCCTTTGTCTTCCGCAGCCGGCTCAGCGGCGAAAGCAAGCTCGACTTCGCCGTGAGCCTGGAATTCCTGATGCTGATCTTCGACAAGGTGCTGGGCGGGACGATCCCGGCCCGCTTCATCCTGTTCGTCATGGTCGGGCTGTCCGGCGTGGCGGTGCAACTGGCCCTGGTCGGGCTGTTCCTGCACGCCTTCGACTGGGACTTCTACTGGGCCCAGGCGGTGGCGACCGTGGTGGCGATGTCCACGAACTTCGCTCTCAACAACCGCATCACCTATCGCGACAAGCAGCTGCGCGGCCGCGACTTCCTGCGCGGCCTCTTGTCCTTCTACGCCGCCTGCGCGATCGGTGCCGTGATCAACCTGCAGGTGGCCGAGTTCCTGTACGAACAACACCTGCCCTGGGCGCTCGCCAGCTTCCTCGGCGCCGCCCTGTCCTCTGTCTGGAACTTCGGCGTCACCTCGACCTTCACCTGGAGCAAGCGCGCCCGCACGCGGACCCAGGCGGCCGGGGAATAGCGGTCGCCCGGGAGCGCGGTCAGCACATCGCCGGCTCGGTCTCGCGCCGGAACGACCGGAACAGCTCGCCGACGCTGCGGGTGCCGGTCTCGACCAGGTCGAAGCGGCGGCCGAAGCGGATCCAGTCGACCATCAGCCCGACCATCAGGCAGGTGAGGGTGCTGGCCGCCACATCGGGCGGCCAGGCCGGGCTCAGCCGGCCGGAGTCCCGCGCCATGGTGAAGGCTTGGCTCATGGTCGCCCGCATATGGTCATGCGCCTCGCGCTGCCGGGCCAGCGCCGCCAGCATCTCGCCGACATACTCGCAGCGGCAGGTCAGGATGGTGAACACCCGCTGGCGCTGCTCGTCCTCGGTCAGGGCGATGAAGCTCTCGACCATCGCCTGCTCGACCAGACCCAGCGGGTCGGGATGGCCGTCGGCCATCGCCCGCTCGACGATGTCCTCCGCCGGCAGCTTCACCCGCTCGTGCAGCGCCTCGAACAGCTCGACCTTGTTCTTGAAGTGCCAATAGATGGCGCCCCGGGTCACCCCGGCGGCGTTGGCGATCAGCTCCAGCGAGGTGCGCGACACCCCGTCGACGAAGAACAGCCGCTCCGCTGCGTCCAGGATTTTCTGCCGGGTCTCTTCCGCCTCGGCCTTGGTGCGGCGTGCCATGTCTCTACTCCTCTCCCCCTTTTTTCTCTTTACATACGTCCAAGTATGTATATAAGTCCATCCCTGCATGATGTCCCGGAGGCCCCGGGATGTGTGCGGTGCAAAAGATTCCGGCAGCGGGAAGGGGTTGTCGTGAGCTCAGCCATCCGGGATTCGGGGTGCGCCCCGACATTATTCCGTCTTTCCGGAGACCGGCTGCCGCGTCTCTCCCGATAACAACTCTTAATATGTCGGCTCGGCCTCCGCCATTGCCCGGGCGGCCAAGAGCAGGCATTCTGGGGATGCGCCGATAGGACGGTGTGGGGGTCGAATGAAACGTCTTGGGGATCTTGCGCATCTCTGAAACATACATTCTGGAATGTATGTAAAGCAATCCTGCGCTGCAGCCCGTCGTTCAAATTTATTGTGCAGTGCGAAAAACTCTGAGGCAAAGGTGCGGTCACCGTGAGCAAGACGTCATCAATTCGCGCCGTCGCATTGGCCGTCACCCTGGCCGCCGCGCCGATTCTTGCATCTTGCAACGAAAACACCGGTGAAGCCCAGGCCCAGACGCAATCCGCGCCGCCGCCGCCGGAGGTGACGGTGCAGGAGGTGGAGGCCGGTCCGGTGCCGCTGACCTACACCTACGCCGCCCGGGTCTCGGCCTTCCGCGAGATCGAGGTGCGCGCCCGCGTCGGCGGCATCCTGCTGAAGCGCGACTACACCGAAGGCGAGCGGGTGGCGGAAGGGCAGGAGCTGTTCCGCATCGACCCCGCCACTTACCAGGCCGAGGTGGCGCGCGCCCAGGCTCAGCTGCAGCAGTCCCAGGCCCAGCTTGCCAACGACCGCGTCAACGCCGAGCGCGCCGCCAAGCTGTTCGCCGCCCGCGCAGGGTCGGAGCGCGACCGCGACGACGCCGCGGCCAAGGTCCGCACCGACGAGGCGGCGGTGGCCACCACCCAGGCGCAGCTGAAGACGGCGCAGCTCAACCTCGACTACACGACGGTGACGGCGCCGCTGGGCGGCATGACCAGCATCGAGGAGGTGCCGGAGGGCAGCCTGATCAGCGCCAACGGCCTGCTGACCCGGATCACCCAGCTCGACCCGGCCTATGTCAGCTTCTCCTTCAGCGACGCCGATTTCGCCGAGATCCGGCGGTTGCTCGACGAGGGCAAGGCCGACGGACCGAAGGACCGCCGCTTCCCGGTGTCGGTCAAGCTCGGCGACGGGCGGACCTATGAGCATGGCGGCACCATCAACTTCACCGACAGCATCGTCGACGACCAGACCGGCACGATCCGCGCCCGGGCGATGCTGCCGAACGCCCAGGGCATCCTGATGCCGAACCAGTTCGTCCGGGTCACCGTCGGCGGCCTGGCGCTGAAGCAGGGCATCGTGGTGCCGCAGGTGGCGGTGATGCAGGGCCCGCAGGGTCCCTTCGCCTATGCGCTGGGCGAGGGCGACAAGGCCGAGGCCCGGCCGCTGACGCTCGGCCGCGAGGTCGAGGGCGGCTGGCTGGTCGAGGCCGGCCTGAAGGCGGGCGACCGGATCATCACCGAGGGCGTGATCAAGGTCCGGCCGGGCAGCCCGGTGCGCCCGTCCGGGGCCAAGGTGGCGCAGGTGGCCCCGTGATCTCCCGCTTCTTCATCGACCGGCCGGTTTTCGCGGCCGTCCTCTCGATCGTCATCACCCTGGCCGGGCTGGTGGCGATGCGGGTGCTGCCGATCGCGCAGTATCCGGAGATCGTGCCGCCCGAGGTGACGGTCTCGGCCAGCTATTCCGGCGCCAGCGCCGAGACCGTGGCCCAGACCGTCGCCGCGCCGCTGGAGCAGCAGATCAACGGCGTCGACAACATGCTGTACATGCGGTCGACCAACACCGGCGACGGCACCATGACGCTGACCGTCACCTTCAAGATCGGCACCGATCCCGATCAGGCGACGATCAACGTCAACAACCGGGTCCAGCGCGTGCTGCCGACCCTGCCGCAGGAGGTGCAGCGCACCGGCGTCCGCGTCGACAAGAAGTCGAGCTCGATCCTGCAGGCGGTGATCCTGCACGACGAGAGCGGGCAGTACGACCCGATCTACCTGAACAACTACGCGCTGCTGAACGTCATCGACGATCTCAAGCGCGTGCCCGGCGTCGGTGATGCCACGCTGTTCGGCGCCGGCAAGGACTATTCGATGCGGATCTGGCTGCGGCCGGACAAGCTGGCGCAGTACAGCCTGACGCCCAGCGACGTCTCCGCCGCGATCCGGGAGCAGAACGCCCAGTTCGCCGCCGGCCGATTCGGCGAGGAGCCGGATGCGAGCGGCCTCGCCTTCACCTATTCGGCCACCACCGACGGCCGCCTGCCGAACGCCGAGGCGTTCGAGAACATCATCCTGAAATCCGACAGCAACGCGGCGACGCTGCGGCTGAAGGACGTGGCGCGGGTCGAGCTCGGCGCCCAGGCCTACAACTCCGCCGCCAACTACAACGGCAAGCCGGCCGCCGCGATCGGCATCTACCTGCAGCCCGGCGCCAACGCGCTGGAGACGGCGGAGGGGGTCAAGGCCCGGATGGAGGAGCTGAAGCAGGCCTTCCCCGACGGCATCACCTACGCCATCCCCTACGATACCACCCGCTTCGTCCAGGTCTCGATCGACGAGGTGATCAAGACCTTCATCGAGGCGATGGTCCTGGTCGTGCTGGTGGTCTTCGTCTTCCTGCAGAACCTGCGGGCGACGCTGATCCCGGTGATCGCCGTGCCGATCTCGATCCTCGGCACCTTCGCCGGGATGTACATCCTCGGCTTCTCGATCAACCTCCTGACTCTGTTCGGCCTGATCCTCGCCATCGGCATCGTCGTCGACGACGCGATCGTGGTGCTCGAGAATGTCGAGCGCATCATGCGCACCGAGAAGCTGCCGCCGAAGGAAGCGGCGCGGAAGGCGATGGACGAGGTCTCGGGCCCGGTCATCGCCATCGTGCTGGTGCTGTGCGCCGTGTTCGTGCCGGTCGCCTTCATGGGCGGGCTTGCCGGCGAGATGTACCGCCAGTTCGCCGTCACCATCGCGGTCTCGGTCACCATCTCCGGCATCGTCGCTCTGACGCTGACCCCGGCGCTGTGCGCCCTCATCCTCAAGCCCGGCCACCACCAGCCGGCGCTGCCGTTCCGCTGGTTCAACCGGGTGTTCGACGGCATCACCTCAGCCTACACCGCCGGGGTGCGCTTCTTCCTCAAGCGCTTCGCCATCGGCCTGCTGCTGTTCGCGGGCTTCGCCGGGGTGGCGGGCTATCTGTTCCAGAAGATCCCGGGCTCGCTGGTGCCGGATGAGGACCAGGGCTATCTGATCGTCGCCGCCTTCCTGCCGCCCGCCGCCTCGCTGGAGCGGACCGAGAAGGCACTGTCCGAGGCGACCCGGAACATCCTGAAGCACCCGGCGGTCAGCGAGAGCATCGACGTGCCCGGCTTCGACCTGCTGTCGGCGGCGCAGAAGACCTATGGCGGCGTCGTCTTCGTGCCGCTGAAGGACTGGTCGCAGCGCACCGACCCGGCGCTGGACGCGCGCAACCTGCCGGGTCCGTTCATGGGCATGAATGCCGGCATCAAGGACGCCATGGTGCTGGCCTTCAACCCGCCGCCGATCATGGGCATGAGCACCACCGGCGGTTTCGAGGCCTACGTCCAGGACCGCACCGGCGCCGGCTATCCGGCCCTGGCCGAGGCGACGCAGAGGCTGGTCGACGCCGCCGCCAAGCGGCCGGACCTGGCCGGGGTGCGGTCCCAGTTCAACATCGCCATCCCGCAGTACAAGCTCGACGTCGACCGCGAGAAGGCGCGGGCGCTGGGCGTGCCGATCTCGTCGATCTTCGACGCGATGCAGGCCACTTTCGGCAGCCTCTACGTCAACGACTTCACGCTGTACGGCCGCAACTACCGCGTCAGCCTGGCGTCGGAGGGCAGCTTCCGGCAGCGGCCGGAGGATCTGAAGCAGGTCTTCGTCCGCGCCGACAGCGGCGCCATGATCCCGATCGACGCCTTGGTGAAGAGCCGGCGGGTCGTCGGCCCCGACCAGGTCGAGCGCTTCAACATCTTCCCGGCGGCGAAGATCATGGGCGGCCCGGCCCCGGGCTTCTCCTCCGGCCAGTCGATCGCGGCGATGGAGCAACTGGCCAAAGAGGTGCTGCCCCAGGGCTATGCCCTGGCCTGGACCGGCTCGGCCTTCCAGGAGCAGTCGACCGGCGGCTCCGGCAACCAGGCGCTGCTGTTCGGCCTGGTCATGGTGTTCCTGATCCTGGCGGCGCAGTACGAACGCTGGTCGCTGCCGATCGCGGTGCTGACCGCCGTGCCCTTCGCCCTGTTCGGGGCGCTGGTCGCGGTCTGGCTGCGCGGGCTGCAGAACGACGTCTACTTCCAGATCGGCCTGGTCACCCTGATCGGCCTCGCCGCCAAGAACGCGATCCTGATCGTCGAGTTCGCGGTGCTGAAGCGCGAGGAGGGGATGAGCGCCTTCGACGCGGCGCTGGAGGCGGCAAAGCTGCGCTTCCGGCCGATCGTCATGACCTCGCTGGCGTTCATCCTGGGCTGTCTGCCGCTGGCCATCGCCAGCGGCGCCGGCTCGGCCAGCCGCCACTCCATCGGCACCGGCGTGATCGGCGGCATGCTCGCCGCCACCGTCATCGCCACCTTCTTCATTCCGATGTTCTACCGGCTGATCGCCTGGCGCGATCGCAAGCAGCCGGCAACGGAAGCGGGGCCCGCCTTCCCCCAGGCGGAGCATCCGTGAGACGGGGTCGCCCCACGGCCCCGTCTCGGTCCCGGTCGTCCTTGCTGCCCCTCGACGACCGGGACTCCTAAGCGGACGGGGCGCGGACCGCAACCCGCGCCCCGTCCGTCAGCTCTCATCGGTTCAGTCCGACACTCCGGCCTTGCGCAGTCGCGACGCGACCGAGCGGGACCGGCTGGTCTCGGCCCAGCCCAGGGCGGAGCGGCCGGTAAAGTCGCGCAGCTGCGGCTTGGCGCCGCCCGCCAGCAGCGCCTCCACCACCGGCAGGCTGCCGCCGCGGGCAGCCGCCATCAGCGGGGTGATGCCCTGGCGGTTGGCACGGTTCGGGTTGGCCTTGCCGTCCAGCAGTGCCCGCACGATGCCGATATCACCGGTGTCGGCGGCCCAGTACAGCGGCGTGTTGCCGAGCGAATCCGGCTGGTCCGGCTGGGCGCCGAATCGCAGCAGTTCACGTACCATGGGGGTGCGGCCGTCGCGGGCGGCGATCACCAGCGGGGTGCGGCCGCCGGCATCGGTCGCGTTCGGCGGCGTGCCGCTCAGCAGCAGGGTTCGGACCTTGTCGACATCGTTGGCGTCGACCGCCCGGATCAGCTCCGGCGCCCGGCGCAGCACATCGATCTCGGCCACGGCCGGGCCGCTGAGGGTGAGAAGCAGCGCCACTGCGGCACGGATGCCTCGTCTCATCTCGATCCTCCGGCTGGCCCGCCGGCCCGGCGGGCTCGGGCGCGAGCTTATACCGCGCCGCGCCGTCCGGACCAGCCGGTTGGCCCTCGCGGCCCGGCTGGACTATCCTCTGCCGACGCCGCAATCGCTGTCAGCAGTGAGTTCCGCCATGACCGAGACATCCTCCCTTCCCAGCCTGCCCCGCCTCGGGCAGGTCGCCCCGCCCTTCGAAGCCGAGACCACCCATGGGCGCCTGGCGCTCGAGGATTTCCGCGGCAGCTGGGTCGTGCTGTTCTCGCACCCGGCCGATTTCACCCCGGTCTGCACCACCGAATTCGTCGCCTTCGCGCGGATCGCCCCGGCGCTGAAGGAGCGCGGGGTCGAGCTGCTGGGCCTTTCGATCGACAGCATCTACGCCCATCTGGCCTGGACCAAGCGGATCGAGGAGCTGTTCGGCACCAGGATCCCGTTCCCGGTGATCGCCGACGGCGACCGCAAGGTGGCCACGCTGTACGGCATGATCATGCCGGAGCAGTCGGGCACCGAGACCAGCCGCTGCGTCTTCGTCATCGATCCCACCGGGGTGGTGCGGGCGATGATCTACTATCCGCTGACCACCGGCCGGAACATCGACGAGATCCTGCGCCTGGTCGACGCGCTGCAGACCACCGACAAGCACAAGGTCGCGACCCCGGCCGACTGGCGCCCCGGCGGCAAGGTGATCGTGCCGGCGCCGCGCACGATCGAGGATGCCGACGCCCGGGCCAAGGGCGGCTATGCCTACACCGACTTCTGGTATTGCGAGACCGAGGTGAAGGGCTGATCCGGGTCCATGGCCTGCATCAACCCGGACGGCACGCTGACCGAGGTGGCGAAGCGCAGCCTCACCCTCCTCGCCGTCCCGCACACCGTGGCAGGGCTGGCCGAGGCCGCCAGCCTGCCGCTCTGGCGGGTGCGCGCCACCCTGCGCGAGACCGGCCGGGCCAAGCTGGTCGCCTGTCTCGACCCCGATGCTGCCGATCCGTCCTGGCAACTCACCGAGCTTGGCGTCGAGGCGCTGGAATTAAGCCAGGACTGATCACGCTTTACTGATGCATCACAATGGGATATGGGTTCGAGTTGAAGCACGTTGTGAGCCCAGCCGGTGCGGCGGAGCATTTCGAATTCTGTCGGCGGGGCTTCTGCGCTAAAGTGCGGGCGATGGATCTGCGGGGGTACCGATGAGGATGATGAAGGGTTTTGCGGTGGCCGCTTTGGCCGCCATGGCGTTGGCGGCTTGCCAGGAGGCGCCGCCGCCGAAGCCGCAGACGGGGGGGCTGTTCCCCGATGTCGGCAACTACCAGCCGGTGAACCTGCCGGCGAAGGCACAGTTGACGCCGACCGAGGTGCGCTACGACCTGCTGGTCAAGCTGCAGACCGAGATGATGGTCACCGGGCTGAGCTGCAAGGAAGAGTTCAAGGATCCGATCATCTTCCGGACCTTCAGCCAGTGGGTGGTCAACAACGACGACCGCATCCTGGAGACCCAGGACAAGCTCGGCCGGCTGCTTGGCAAGTACGGCAAGGGCAACGGCCAGCGCCTGTTCGACACCTATCGCACCAAGATGGCGAACGACGAATCCCAGCGCATGCAGCGGATGACGCAGGCCGCCTACTGCCTGGCGCGCCAGGACCAGTTCGCCGAGGTGGTGAAGTACAATCCGCAGCAGCTCGACGAGTATCTGAACAAGACCTACGAGATGCTGCACACGCGCTACAACGAGGTCGGGTCGAAGACCCAGACGGCGGCGGCGCCGGCCGACAAGGCGGCAGCTCCGGCCGTCAAGCCGAAGAAGCCGTAAGCACCAGTTTTCTCTTTTGCCGATCCATCCGGAAAGGGCCGCGCGAGCGGCCCTTTTTCGTCTCTAACCCACATCAGCCCGATAATCTCCCATCGCGACTTGCCGAAACATTCTGTCGCTGGTATCAAGAACCTCCCGTCGGTCTCGACGGGTTGAACGGTGTCCACAAAACGGCAGAGGGGAGTTGCAGTGACATCGCCACGCATCGTCAGCTCCCCGGACCTCCGCCACTAGGTAGGTCCGCTTCCGCGCTCCCGGCTGGTCTGGCCCCGGGGGCCTCCGGATCCCGCCGAGGACGCCCAACGGGCCTACACCGCCCGGGCGCCCCACTCGAAACCCTCAGATCGCCGTCGGTGCCGGGGCCTCGCCCTCGCCGACTCGCCTGAACCGTTCAGCCGGGAGGATGCCGCTTCGGCGGTGTCGGAACGACCGTGGCGCCAGACCAGACCACCAAAGACCAGACCACCAATCAGAATCCTCTGCTGCGCGTGCTGCGCTTCAGCTTCGGCCATTGGCGCCGCCATCCGCTGCCGGTGACGGTCGCGATCGGCGCCGTGGTGGCCTCGACCGGCATCGACGTCGTGCTGCCGGTGTTCGCCGGCCATATGGTCGACGCCATCGCCTCCGGCCCCGGCGGCTATGACGCGGCGCTGCAGGCGCTGCTGACCATCGTCGCCCTCGGCATCGTCTACGTGGCGCTGCGCGACACGGTGTTCCGCGCCATCATCCGGCTGACCACCCGGGTCATGCAGGCGATGACGCAGGAGGCGTTCTGGCGCGTCCAGCGCTTCTCCACCGACTGGCATGCCAATGCCTTCGCCGGCGCCACGGTCCGCAAGATCAACCGCGGCACCTGGGCGATGGACCTGCTGAACGACGTGATCCTGGTCGAGCTGCTGCCGTCGATCCTGATCCTGCTCGGCGCCACCGCGCTCTTGGCGGCGCGCTGGCCGCTGATGGGGGCCGCGGTGGCGGCGGGCGTCGCCGTGTTCCTGCTGATCAGCCTGGTGCTGGTGCTGCGCTACGTCGCCCCGGCGGCGCGGCTGGCCAACGAGATGGACTCGAAGCTGGGCGGCAACCTGGCCGATTCGATCGGCTGCAACGCGGTGGTGAAGACCTTCGGCGCCGAGCGGCGCGAGGACAGCTTCATCGCCCGCACGGTCGAGATCTGGCGCCAGCGCACCATCCGCACCTGGCATCGCGGCACCAACTCCGGCACCACCCAGAACCTGCTGATGGTGGGGCTGAACGGCATGGTGCTGGGCATCGGCCTGTGGCTGTGGGGCCGCGGCATGGCGACGCCGGGCGACATCACCTACATCCTCGGCACCTACGCCCTGATCCACGGCTATCTGCGCGGCGTCGGCATGCATGTCCGCAACCTGCAGCGTGCGGTCAACGACATGGAGGAGCTGGTCGACTTCATGGACCAGCCGCTCGGGGTCGAGGACCGGCCGGCGGCGCCGGAGATCAAGGTCGAGGCCGGCCGGATCGATTTCGACGCCGTCACCTTCCGCTACCAGGGGCAGAAGCAGCCGATCTATGACGACTTTACCCTGGCCATCGCCCCGGGCGAGCGGATCGGCCTGGTCGGCCATTCCGGCAGCGGCAAGAGCACCTTCGTCAAGCTGGTGCAGCGCCTCTATGACCTGAACGGCGGCGCCATCCGCATCGATGGCCAGGACATCGCCGGGGTGACGCAGGAGAGCCTGCGCCGCCAGATCGCGCTGGTGCCGCAGGAGCCGGTGCTGTTCCACCGCTCGCTGTCGGAGAACATCGCCTATGGCCGGCCCGACGCGACGATGGAGCAGATCGTCGACGCGGCGACGCAGGCCTATGCCCATGACTTCATTTCCCGCCTGCCGCAGGGTTACGAGACGCTGGTCGGCGAGCGCGGGGTGAAGCTGTCGGGCGGCGAGCGCCAGCGCGTCGCCCTGGCCCGCGCCATCCTGGCCGACGCCCCGGTCCTGATCCTGGACGAGGCGACGTCCAGCCTCGACAGTGTGTCGGAATCGCTGATCCAGGCGGCGGTGGAGAAGCTGATCGTCGGCCGCACCACGATCATCGTCGCGCACCGGCTGTCGACCGTGCAGAAGGTCGACCGCATCCTGGTGTTCGATCGCGGCCGTATCGTCGAGCAGGGCACCCATGCCGAGCTGGTGAAGCGCGAGGGCGGCCATTATCGCGAGCTGTTCGAGCACCAGGCGATGGGGCTGATAGACGGCCAGGAAGCGGCGTAAGCCGCTTCCTCCCGACTCTAGCCACCCTCGGCCGATGGCAGGCGGGCGGCGAACTCCGTCGCCAGCCAGTCGATGAACACCCGGACCCGCGGCGACAGCTGTCGGCTGTGCGGGTACAGCACATAGACCGGTGACGGGGCGGGCGGCATGTCGGCCAGCACCTCGACCATGGTGCCGGCCGCCATATCCTCCGCCAGCCGGTAGCGCGGCAGCTGGATCACGCCCCAGCCCCAGCCGGCCGGCGGCGAAATAGATCTCAGCGCCCGCCGCCGACACCGTCACCGGCAGCGTCACGTCGCGCCGGGCGCCATCGACCGTGAACTCCAGCGGCAACAGGGCGCCGGTGGCGGAGGACAGGAAGCCGACCATGCGGTGGCCCTCGAGATCGTCTGGCGTCCGCGGCGTGCCGAACCGTTCCAGATAGTCCGGGCTGGCGAAGGTGCCCTCCGCCAGCACTGCGATCCGGCGGCCGATCAGCGTGCTGTCGGCGGGCTGTCCGACCCGCAGGACGCAGTCCACGCCCTCGCGCACCAGGTCGACGAATCGGTCGCCCTCGCCGAAATGCAGCTGGATCTCCGGGTATTCCTCCAGGAACCGCGGCAGGCCCGGCATCATGAAGGACCGGGCCAGGATGCCGTGCACGTTCACCCGCAGCAGCCCCTTGGGCTTGGCGCCGGTGAAGGCGGCCTCGGCCTCCTCGATATCGGCCAGGATCGACAGGCAGCGCTGGTAATAGGCCTCGCCGTCCAGAGTCGGGCTGACCTGCCGGGTGGTCCGCTGCAGCAGCCGCACGCCCAGCCGCGCCTCCAGCTGCTTGACCCCCTCGGTGGCGGTCGAGCGCGGCAGGCCGAGATCCTGCGCCGCGAGTGAGAAGCTGCGCCGCTCGACCACCCGCAGGAACAGCCGCATCGCATCCAGCCGGTCCATGGTGGTTGTTCCTGAAATCCGAATGATGATGTCAAATCAGAGCAGATTATCCGGAAGAGGATAAGGTCCATCTTTGCCTCACCGACATGAAGCTCGGGTTTGGAGGACAAGATGAGCGAACGGAGCAACAAGGTCGCAATCGTCACCGGCGCCTCGCGCGGCATCGGCGCCGCGATCGCCGAGCGGCTCGGCCGTGACGGCTTGACCGTCGTCGTCAACTATGCCGGTAATGCCGAGGCCGCCGAGGCCCTGGCCGGCGGCATCGAGCAGGCGGGCGGCCGCGCTCTGACCGCCCAGGCCGACGTCGCCGACCCGGCCGCGGTGCGCCGCATCTTCGAGGCGGCCGAGACCGCCTTCGGCGGTGTCGACGTGGTGGTGAACAATGCCGGCGTCATGCAGCTGGCGCGGATCGCCGACACCGACGACGCGCTGTTCGACAAGACGGTCGCGATCAACCTCAAGGGCACCTTCAACGTGCTGCGCGAGGCCGCCAAGCGGCTACGCGACGGCGGCCGCATCGTCAGCATCTCGACCAGCGTCGTCGGCACCAGGCTGGAGACCTACGGCGTCTATACCGCGACCAAGGCGGCCGTGGAGACCCTGACCGGCATCCTGGCGAAGGAGCTGCGCGGCCGGTCCATCACCGTCAACGCCGTGGCCCCGGGGCCGGTCGGCACCGAGCTGTTCTTCCACGGCAAGTCGCCCGAGCTGGTCGAGCGCCTTGCCAAGGCCGCCCCGCTGGAGCGGCTGGGCACGCCGCAGGACGTCGCCGCGGCCGTGTCCTTCCTGGCCGGCCCGGATGGCGGCTGGGTCAACGGCCAGGTGCTGCGTGCCAATGGCGGCCTGGTCTGACCGGAACCGTGTTTCAGGAGCGCATCCCATGAGCCATGTCATCGTCGTCACCGGCGCGTCCAGCGGCTTCGGCCTGATGGCCGCCCGCGCTTTGGCCCATGCCGGCCACATCGTCTATGCCAGCATGCGCGACACCGCCGGCCGCAACGCGCCGCAGGCGGCCGAGGTGCAGGGCTATGCGAAAGAGCACGGCGTCGATCTGCGCACGGTCGAGCTCGACGTCGCGTCGCAGCCCTCGGTCGATGCGGCGATCGCCCGGATCATCGCCGATAACGGCCGACTCGACGTCGTCGTGCACAATGCCGGCCATATGGTCTACGGCCCGGCCGAGGCGTTCACGCCGGAGCAGCTGGCCCAGCTCTACGACATCAACGTGCTGAGCACGCAGCGCGTCAACCGCGCGGCCCTGCCGCAGCTGCGCCAGCAGGGCAGGGGCCTGCTTGTCTGGGTCTCGTCCAGCAGCACGCGCGGCGGCACCCCGCCCTATCTGGCGCCCTATTTCGCCGCCAAGGCCGGGATGGACGCGCTGGCGGTCAGCTATGCCGGCGAGCTGGCGCGCTGGGGCATCGAGACCTCGATCATCGTGCCGGGCGCCTTCACCAAGGGCACCAACCACTTCGCCCATTCCGGCACTCCGGCCGACTCGGCGCGGGCGGAGGAGTACGCCCGCGGTCCGACCGCCGATTTCGGCGAGGTCGCCTTCAAGGGCCTCGCGGCGCTGGAACCGGCCGACGCCGACCCGCAGGCGGTCGCGGACGCCATCGTCAAAGTGGTCGACACCCGGTTCGGCAAGCGCCCGTTCCGGGTCCATATCGACCCGTCGCAGGACGGCGCCGAGATCGTCAACGGCGTCGCCGACCGGGTGCGGGCCGAGCTGCTGCGGCGGATCGGGCTTGAGGACATCCTGACGCCGCGGTCGATCGGCTGAGGCGGGCCGGCTATCGCACCCCGGCCAGCGCCTCCGTCCCGATCGGCCGGAACGGTGCCGGGCGGCCGTGGAAACGGGTGGCGAGGGCGGAGACCAGTTCGGCATCGCCGGTGGTGAAGAACAGCGGCGGCGCCTCGGCTCCGCCGGCGGTGTCGAATTCGGGGTGGCGCTGCAGATAGGCCTTCAGGCTGCGGGCGGTGATGTCGGGCTGGGACAACATCTCGACGCCTGGCGGCAGCGCCTCGGCGAACAGGTCGGCGACCAGGGGATAATGGGTGCAGCCCAGGATCACCGCATCCGGCGCCACGCCCCGCAGCTGCCGCATCAGCAGCGCCGCATAGCGCCGCACGGCGCGGCGCAGCACCGCCTCCGGCGCCGCCCGCTCGATCAGCGTCACCAGCACCGGGCAGGCCTGCTGCACCACCGTGATCTCCGGCGCCCGCTTGCCGATCTCCTCGACGAAGGCGCCGGTCCGGACCGTGTGGCGGGTGGCGAAGATGGCGACGGTGCGCGGCTCGCCGCGATGCCGGCCGGTGCGGATGTCGGCCATCCAGGGCACGCCGGTGATCGCCTCGACCATCGGCACCAGCACGCCGATCACCCGCCGGTCGGGATGGTGCTGCGGCAGCCAGCTCTGCTGCAGCCGGCGCAACCCGGTGGCCGCGGCGGTGTTGCAGGCCAGAACCACCAGCCGGCAGCCCAGGCCGAACAGCCGCTCCACCGCCGCCACGGTCAGGCGGTAGATCTCCTCCGGCTCGCGGTTGCCATAGGGGGCGTGGCCGTGGTCGCCGAGATACAGGAAGCGCTGCTGCGGCAGGTGCCGGGTCAGCGCCTGCAGCACCGTCAGCCCGCCATGTCCCGAATCGAAAACCCCAATCATCCGCATCCCCGTGGCGCTGTCCTCGCGGTAGCGGATCTCGGGGGCATTCTCAAGGCAATTGGCCGTCGGGTCGGCAGCGAGTAAGACGGAGGCCGTGGATCTCATCTGCATCAACGGGCCGATCAACTCCGGCAAGTCGACGGTGGGCCGGCGCCTGGCCGGCCTGCTGCCGGGCGCCGTTTTTGTCGAGGGCGACAACCATGGCGCGCCGGACGAGGCCGACCTCGACACCGTCATCGCCATCGCTTTGGCCAGGATAGAGGGGCTGATCGCTTCCGCCGGCGGCGACCTGGTGATCGCCTATCCGCTGCGGCCGCAGGACTATGCCCGCCTGGCCTCGGCAGCGGGCCGGCGCGGGGCGCGGCTGTTCGTGGCCACGCTGGCACCGCCGATGGCCGTCGCCCTGGCCGATCGCGGCGGCAGGCCCCTGTCGGCGGCGGAGCGCGACCGGATCGTCGAGATGTATGCGGAAGGCTATGCCGACCCGGCCTTTTCCGACCTCGTCCTCGACAATGCCGGGCTGACACCGGAACAGACGGCCGCCGTTCTCGCCGAGGCGCTGCGGCGCGCGATTGACCGCGGCCCGGCCCGCCGATAGCCTGCCGGCATGATCCGTCGTCCTCGCCCCGCTTCGCGATACGGTGCCCCGTCCTTCTGAGGCGGCGGGGACGATCTTTCATGCCCATTCCATGCCGCCGGTTCCGGCGGCATTTCCATATGGGGTCTCCGGGCCGCGCGGCGCCACCAGGAGACCCGACATGCCCATCATCATCCGCCCGGCCCGGCCGGACGAGCACGCCGCGCTCTGCGTCCTGTTCGCCGAGCTTGACCGCTTCCACCGCGAGGTCCGGCCCGATGTCTTCGCCGAGCCGGAAGGCCCGGCGCGCAGCCCGGAGCTGATCGCCGGCCTGATCGAAGGTCCCGGCACCACCATCCTGGTCGCCGAGGACAACGGCGCCCTGGCCGGGCTGGCCACGCTGGCCGAGAAGACGATCCCGGCCAATCCGGTCCGGCCGGAGCGCCGCTTCGCCGAGATCGACAACCTGGTGGTGCTGCCGGGCCACCGCCGCCGCGGCATCGCCGGGCTGCTGCTGCGCCGGGCCGAGGACTGGGCGCGCGGCCACGGCATCGGCAGCCTCGAGCTCGGCGTCTGGGAGTTCAACGCCGGGGCCGTCGCCTGCTACGAGGCGGCCGGCTTCGCGCCGACCACGCGCCGCCTCAGCAAGGCCGTCGCGCCGCCTTAGCGGGTGGCGTCCGGCCACTGTTCGGGTCAACGCGACGGCGGTTCGCCGAGGCGGCCACGCAATCCCTCCGCGAAGACCGAAAGCGCGTCGGCGAGCTGGCGCGCGACCGCGGGCGGCGGCAGCGGCAATCTTAGGCTCTGCTTCCCCGTCGTCGGGTCGCGCTCGATCCAGGGATGCGCCGGGGCATCCGCATCCCTCGGCGCCGCCACCGCCGTGACGAGCTGCATCGCCATCTGCGCCAGGGCCTGCCAGGGGTTGGCACCCGATCCGTGCGGCGGGGCCGCATCGTCCGTCGCAGGCGCGGCTGCGATCCCGGCCTCCGTCTCCTCCGCGGCCTCGGCAGTGCCGGCCCCGTCCGCGCCATCCGCAGCTCCGGCCTCCTCGGCCGGCGTTACGGCTTCGCCCTGGCCCATCTGCCCGGTGACGGATTCCACATCCTTCATGAAGCGGGTCAGGCGCGAGCCGCCGAGCGAGATGGTGTTGGCGCCGCCGTCGAGAATTCCGGCCGACAGGGACTTCTTGAAGGCCAGCACCGACAGCATGCCCTCCTCGATGGTGCCCTTCGCCACGAAATTGATCACCCGAACCGGCCGCGTCTGGCCCATCCGGTGGATCCGCGCGATGCGCTGTTCGAGGATTGCCGGATTCCAGGGAAGGTCGAGATTCACGAGGGTCGATGCGTGCTGCAGATTGAGGCCGGAGGCGCCGGCGTCGGTTGACAGGAACACCCGGCACCCGGGGTCAACGCGGAACCGTTCGATCAGGGCGGGGCGCTTCTCCGACGGCACGCCGCCATGGAAGCTGACGTAGCCGATCCCCTGCGCTTCCAGGCGCCGGGTGACGATGTCGTGACTGCCCGTCCATTGCGAGAACACCACCGCCTTGGCGTCCGGGTCCGCGAAAAGATCGGTGAGCAGAGCCACCAGTTCGTCGGCCTTGACCCCGTGATCGGTTTCCCGGTCGAGGAGATAGGTGCTGTTGCACGACATGCGCATATTCTGGAGGGCGCAGGTCAGCCGCCGTTGATCCTTGTCCGACAGAAACTTCATCCGGCGCCAGCGATGGACGATGCGGGCCACCGCATCGGCATTCTCCTTGTGATAGGCCATCTGACCTTCGGTCATCGGGACCAGGAGAGTCTGGTCGGTCCGGCTCGGCAACTGCCGCAGCACCTCGGATTTGCGCCGGCGGATCATGATCGGCGCCAGGGTCTGGCCGATCTTCTCGAGCCCGCTATAGCCCGTGACCCGGCCGGTCTCGTCCTTGTCCTGGTGCTCGTAGAGAAGCTTCCAGGTCGGCCCCAGCCTGTATTGATCGACGAACTGGACGATCGAGACCAGCTCTTCCAGCTTGTTTTCGAGCGGCGTGCCGGTCAGCACGATCGCATAGGGGCTGTCGACGCGCTTCAAGGCGCGGGCGGCAACGGTGTTCCAGTTCTTGACCCGCTGCGCCTCATCGACGATTACGAGGTCCGGTTCCCAGGCGGCGATCAGCTCAAGATCGGGCGCGAGCCTCTCGTAATTGGTGATCTTGCAGAAATCATCGAGGGCATAGTCCTTCCGACGTTGCGCCCGGCCGCCGCCGATGACCCGGGCCGCGGCCTCGCCGCGCCGTCCGGAGAAGCGCAGGATTTCGCTCTGCCATTGGTATTTCAGCGAGGCCGGGCAGACCACCAGCACCTTGGTGAGGCCGAAATGGCGCGCCAGGATCTCCATGGCCGCGATCGCCTGGATCGTCTTGCCCAATCCCATTTCGTCGCCGATCAGCGCCCGCCCGGCACGGACGGCGAACAGCGCGCCTTCGGCCTGATAGGGATAGAGCGGCACCTGCAGCAGGTTCGCGAGCCTGGGGTCGGCGGCGCCTTCCGGGAACAGCTGTTCGAGCCGTTGGGCGCGCCGCCCGGCATCGCGCCGTCCGGCGATGAAATCGAGGGCATCATCGTAGGCCCGCAGCTCGTGCCCGCTGTTCGAAGCGGCGGCTAGGAAGGCTTCGATGTCGCCGAAGCGGTCATCCCGAAGCCCCCCGCCGCGTCGGGAGTCGAACAGGGCCTCCGCTGCCTCGGCCAACTCCTGCGGACAATCCGTTCCGGCTCGGAAATAGATGCGGCGGCCGCCGTCGTTGCGCAGGTACAACTCGGAAAACGCCGGCCGATAGCCACGCGCGAAGGCGGTCTTCGCCCCGCGCTTCTTCTCCAGTTGGGCCAGCGTGAACTCGATGTGCTTGCAGGTGCCCAATTCATTGGTCGTGTAGTCGGGGCAGGCGCAATAGTTGCCGCCGGGACCCGGGCCACGGATGACCACGCGGTAGCTCGACTTCGTCGTCGGATTGCCGATCCGGAATTCGGAGAAGAACGGCTCGTCCGTGAGGTTTTCGAGCGTGAAGGCTTGCTCGCGGCCGAATTGGCGGCGCAGGGCCCTCTGCCATTCCACCGGGGACAGATCTGCCGGCTGCAGGGTGCGCGAGAGTTTCATTTCCTTGCGTGGCTTGGCCACGGGCTTCGAGGCTCGTCGCTTAGCGGTCATGGATGTCCGGTCGCTGCGAAGGATGACGCTATTCGGATGGGAGAGCAGACCTTATCCGATCTCGGCCCCGCCAGTCTTCCCGGCTCTGGCCCCAGATTTCGACCTTGGTGTCGATCGGCGCCGGCAGCCGGCCGAGGCCGCGGAAGCGTGAGCCGAGCCGGCGCGCCACCGCCTTGGACGGCTGGTTCTCCGGCGCGATGCAGTGGATCACCTCGGTCCAGCCGAGATGGTCGAAGGCCCAGTCGATCGTGGCCGCGGCGCCTTCGGTGGCGTAGCCCTTGCCCCAGGCGGCGCGGCACAGGGTCCAGCCGATTTCGGTGCCCGGCCAACCCTCGGGCTGCCAGGGGCCGAGGCGGCCGATCCAGCGCCCGGTCGCCTTCTCGATCACCGAGAAGTTGGCGAAGCCCTGGATCGTCCAGGCGCCGGCCATGGTGAGGAAGCCGCGCCAGGCCACGGTGCGCAGCTGCACCCCGCCGATGAAGCGGGCGGCCTCCGGGTCGGCCATCAACTCGGCCCAGCTGTCGAAATCCTCGGCTCGGGGCAGGCGCAGGATCAGCCGGTCGGTCTCCAGCACCGGCGCGGGCTCCGGGGTCGGCATCGGGTGTCTCCTGAATCGGGGAGGCGCAGCAAAGCCCGATCCCGGCCGGCCGGTCAAGCTGCCGGCCGCTCAGCGTTCCGTCGCGGTGCCCAGGTCGGGGGCGGCGAAGCTGTGCAGCAGTAGGCGCACCAGCTCGGCCTGCCGGTGCGTCTCGGTCTTCTCGAACACCTGTTTCAGGTAGTGGCGGGCGGTGCCGATCGAGATGCCCAGGCTCTCCGCCGCCTCCGCCGGGCCGAGGCCGCCGGCGATCAGCGCCGCCAGGTCGGATTCGCGCCGGGTCAGGCCGTAGGCGCTGGCCAGGCCGGCGGTGTCGATGCGGCAGCGGCGGTCGGGGTCGGAGATCAGCACCGCCACCGCGCCCGGTTCGCCGGGGACCGCGCCGCGGTCGGCCGCGGGGGCCGGGATGACGCTCAGGATCAGCGGCCCGTTCGGCGGCCGCCGCGACACCGGGATGCGCAGCATCGTGGCGGCGGCATGGCTCAGCGCGGCATCGGCCGTGTCCGGCCCGCCGGCCAGCAGCATCGCCGCGGCGATCGCCTGGTGCAGCGCCCGGGTCTGTGCCGGCAGGGTGGTGGCGATGCCGTAGGCGTCGGCCAGCAGCCCGTCACGCTCCGCGATCACCGCCTCGGCCCGCTCGCTGCGATAGACCGGCCGGCCGTGCCGGTCCAGCAGGATCAGGCCCAGGCCCAGCGCGTCGATCGCAGCCAGGGCGCCGGTCGCGCGCGGGTCGATGCCGGCCAGGCGGCGGTTCAGCTTGCCGGCCTTGGCCAGATGCGGCACCAGGGCCTGCAGCCGATTCAGCTCCTCGGCGCCGAAATCGCGCTCGGCCAGCGGGCGGCAGACGCGCACGGCCGACCAGCCGGACGAGCCGCGCCACGGCACCGCCACCGCCGCCAGGCCGCCGCCGATCGGCCGGATCAGCTGCTGGTAGAAATCCGTCCGCTCATAGTCCTGGACCGGCACCAGGGACGACTGGGTGCGCGCGGCCCCGGCCGGGAACCGCTGCATCTGCTCGGTCCAGAAATCGCTGTGCAGGATCTGGTCGCAGCGGTCGCCGTGCTGCCGCGCATCCATCCGCGAGCAGGTGGAAAGCTGGACGCCGTCGAGGGTGTTGGTGGTGAACACGGCATGCGAGCCGCCGACCAGGTCGCGCACGGCGTCGAGGCAGTGCGGCCACTCCTCCGGCTCCATCGCGGCGTCGTAGATCCGCTGCACGGTGCTGAGGATCACCTGCGCGCCCGCGGTCACGCGGCCGACCCTTTCCCGTGGTTCGCCGGATCGAAACCAACCGCCGCCTGCATGCCCGCAAGTCGATCATGGAACACCGGCATTCCCGCGCTCCAAAATATCCTAGAACAGGAAAATACGCCGATAGATGAGCCGTCCGATTCCTCAACAACGCCGATCCACGAGGGCGACATCGCGGCAATGCCGCGAACGTCTTCCTCGATCGGAAGGATCATACCGTGTTTTTCTCGATGCCATCAGAGCACTTTTATTATGGCATCGGTGTGGAGACGTGGCGGCAAAGCCGGGGCGGTCCGCACATGGGGCGACGAAAAGCCCTTGGGCTGGCTGATCTCAGCTGGCCCGGCGCATCGTGGCGGCCTTCTTCGGCTCCTCGTCGAACAGCTCGGCCAGCTTGTCGATCATGGTGCCGCCCAGCTGCTCGGCGTCGACGATGGTGACGGCGCGGCGGTAGTAGCGGGTCACGTCATGGCCGATGCCGATCGCCACCAGCTCCACCGGCGACCAGCGCTCGATGTACTCGATCACCTGCTTCAGGTGTCGCTCGAGATAGTTGCCGGGGTTGACCGACAGGGTCGAATCGTCGACCGGCGCGCCGTCGGAGATCACCATCAGGATGCGCCGCTGCTCCTGCCGCCCGACGATGCGGTTATGGGCCCACAGCAGCGCCTCGCCGTCGATGTTCTCCTTCAGCACGCCCTCGCGCAGCATCAGGCCCAGGTTCTTGCGGGCCCGGCGCCAGGGCGCGTCGGCGGATTTGTAGACGATGTGGCGCAGGTCGTTCAGCCGGCCCGGATTCTGCGGCTTGCTCTGCTGGATCCAGCGCTCGCGCGCCATGCCGCCCTTCCAGGCGCGGGTGGTGAAGCCGAGGATCTCGACCTTGACGCCGCAGCGCTCCAGCGTCCGCGCCAGGATGTCGGCGGCGATCGCGGCGATGGTGATCGGCCGGCCGCGCATCGACCCGGAATTGTCGATCAGCAGGGTCACCACCGTGTCGCGGAAGTCGGTGTCCTGCTCCATCTTGAAGGACAGCGGCGTCAGCGGGTTGATCACGACGCGGGCGAGGCGGGCGGCGTCGAGGATGCCCTCCTCCAGGTCGAAATCCCAGGACCGGGTCTGCTTGGCCATCAGCTTGCGTTGCAGCCGGTTGGCCAGCTTGGCGATCACGCCCTGCAGATGCTGCAGCTGCTGGTCCAGCATCAGCCGCAGCCGCGCCAGCTCGTCGGTGTCGCACAGATCCTCGGCCGCCACCATCTCGTCGAACTGGGTGGTGAAGGCCTTGTAGTTCAGCCCGTTCGGGTCCAGCGCGCCGGTCTGGTCGTCGCGCCAGGGCTGGCCCGGCGACTCGGTGTCCTCGGTCGAGAACTCGTCGGAATCGTCAGCCGACTCCTCCTGCTGGGCGCCCTCGGCATCGGTCTCGTCGCCGCTCTCCGGGTCGCTGTCGCTGTCATCGGCCTCGGCGCTGACCTGCTCGCCCTCGCGGCCCTGCTCCTCAGGCTGCTCGCCGTCGGCCTTGTCGTCGTCCTCGCCGTCCTCGTCCTCCTGGCTCTCGTCCTCCTGGCCGATCTCGACGTCGAGTTCGGCCAGCAGGTGCTTGGCGCAGCGGGCATAGGCCTCCTGGTCGTCCATGGCGTCGGCCAGCTCGTGCAGCGAGCGGCCGATACGGCTCTCCAGCCAGGACCGCCACAGGTCGGCGGCGTGGCGGGCGTTCGGCGGCGGCTTCTCGCCGGTCATCGCCTCGCGCGCGGCCAGCCGCACCGCCTCGGCCAGCGGCACCTGCTCGCGCTCGGTGACGCGGTCCAGCCCCTGGCGCTTGAAGCGGTCGTCCAGCGCCGCCGCCAGGTTGCCGGCGACGCCGGCCATCTGGGTGGCGCCGATCGCCTCGCAGCGCGCCTGCTCCAGCGCCTCGAAGGCGGCGCGGGCGACGTCGCCCTGCGGCATGCGGGCGGCGTGCGTCTTGGCGTTGTGGTGGCGCAGGCGCAGCGCCACGGCGTCGGCGGCGCCGCGCACCTTGGCGACCTCGGCCGAGGTCAGCAGGCGCGACGGCTGCGGCAGCCGCGCCCGGGTGCCGGCAACGCCGGCCGGCTCGCTGGAATAGGCCACGGTGATGTCTGGCCGCTCGGCGATGGCCCGCACCGTCGCCGTGGTGGCGCGCTTGAACACCTCGATCGGGCTGTCGTCCTGGGGCATCGCCTGCTTCGTCTCTACGGCTTGCGCCGTCCTTCCCTGTCTGTCATGCCCGGGCCCGGGCATCCAGAGGCTGTCGAGACCTCCTGGATTGCCGGGTCAAGCCCGGCAATGACAGCAAAACCTACGAACCGCGCTTACGCCAGATGGGCGCGGACGCCGCTTTCCGGCAGCTCGGTGCCGAAGCAGCGCTGGTAGTACTCGGCCACCGTCGACCGCTCGACCTCGTCGCATTTGTTCAGGAAGGTCAGGCGGAAGGCGAAGCCGACATCGCCGAAGATGCGCGCATTCTCGGCCCAGGTGATCACCGTGCGCGGCGACATGACGGTGGAGATGTCGCCGCCGATGAAGCCGGCGCGGGTCAGGTCGGCCAGGCGGACCATGGCGTTGATCTTGGTGCGGCCTTCCTCGGTGTCGAAGTCCGGCACCTTGGCCAGCACGATCTCGACCTCGGCGTCATGCGGCAGGTAGTTCAGCGTGGCGACGATCGACCAGCGGTCCATCTGGCCCTGGTTGATCTGCTGGGTGCCGTGATACAGGCCGGTGGTGTCGCCCAGGCCGACGGTGTTGGCGGTGGAGAAGATGCGGAAGGCCGGGTGCGGCTTGATCACCCGGTTCTGGTCCAGCAGGGTCAGCTTGCCCTCGACCTCCAGCACGCGCTGGATCACGAACATCACGTCCGGCCGGCCGGCGTCGTACTCGTCGAACACGATGGCACAGGGGTTCTGCAGCGCCCAGGGCAGGATGCCCTCGCGGAACTCGGTCACCTGCTTGCCGTCGCGCAGCACGATGGCGTCCTTGCCGACCAGGTCGATGCGGCTGATATGGCTGTCCAGGTTGACCCGGACGCAGGGCCAGTTCAGGCGCGCCGCCACCTGCTCGATATGGGTCGACTTGCCGGTGCCGTGATAGCCCTGGATCATCACCCGCCGGTTGTGGGCGAAGCCGGCCAGGATGGCCATGGTGGTGTCGCGGTCGAAGCGGTAGGCGGTGTCGACATCCGGCACATGCGGCGTCGCGGCGGAGAAGGCGGGCACCTGCAGGTCGCTGTCGATGCCGAAGGTCTGCCGCACGGACACCTTGATGTCGGGCAGCGTCGAGGAGGTATCAGCGCTCATGATCCAGTCGAAGTCCAAGTTCCAGAGTATCGGTCAGGAGGCGAAGCCGGCCTTCAGCACGCTGTAGGCGTGGTTGATGGTCTTGAACTTCTCCTCGGCGTCGCGGCTTCCGCCATTGGCGTCCGGGTGATGCAGTTTGACAAGGGTCTTGTAGCGGGCCTTGAGGGTTTTCAGGTCGAAGGGAGGAGCGATCTCGAGCGTCTTCATCGCGCTCTCCTGCTCGGTCAGGGGGCGGCCCTGCTTGGCCTCCTCCTGCGCCTCGCGGCCGGCGTGGAACGGGTTGTCGCCGGCGCCCTCGGCGAAGCTCTGATAGATCTTGGCGCGCAGCCGCTGCTCGGCCCGCCAGCTGCCCATCGGCCAGGTCGGCCGGTCCCAAACGGTGTCGCGCCGCGCCTCGCGCTCGATCTGGTCGGCGCTCATGCCCTGGTAATAGTTCCAGGCGCGGTTGTACTCCCGCACATGCTCCAGGCAGAACCACCAGTAGTCGTTCAGGTGCTGCCGCGATTTCGGCGCCCGGAACTCCCCGGCGCAGGCACAGTCCGGGCGGTCGCAGCGGCGCATCGCCGGCGCCGGCTCCTCGAATGCCCGGTACTCTCTGCGGTTTGCAGTGGCCATGCTGCGAGTATGGGGAGGGCGTTTTCGCCTGACAAGTCGATGCGGCGGAAATCTGCCCTGCCCTCGTGTCGCAGCATCTGGGCTTGCGTCATATCGCAATATCGGGTCGTACCGCCGCGGCGCCGGCTCTGCTATCACCAGGAGCCGGATCGAGGAGAGGACCGATGCAGATCGCCGACCGCATGCGCCGCAAGATCGAGGAGGCGCTGGCCCCGGCCCAGCTCGAGATCATCGATGACAGCCACCGGCATGCCGGCCACGCCGGGCATGACGGCGGTGGCGAAAGCCATTTCCGGGTGCTGGTGGTGTCCGACGCCTTCGAGGGCCGCTCGCGGGTCGAGCGCCAGCGCCTGGTCTACGACCTGCTGGCGGCCGAGCTGCAGGATCGGGTGCACGCCCTGTCGCTGACCACCCGGACCCCGGCGGAGGCGGAGAAGGCGGGCGCCCGCGGCTGACGCCCGCCGCCCGGTCTAGTCGCGCGCCGGGGCCAGCCCGGCCGGCACCGCCGCACCCTCAGGCCCCGCCTGGCTGAGGTCCCGGAACAGCCGATCGATGCGGGCGCGCTCCGCCGCGTCCTGCGGCAGGGCGAAGGACAGGCCGACATAGACCAGCGTGTTGACGGCGAGGCCGACGACGCCGGAGGTCAGGCCACCGAGCTCGCGGATCGACACCGGGTACAGCAGCTGCAGCACCACGGCGGTGGCGAAGCCGGTCAGCATCCCGGCCAGGGCGGCGGCGGCATTGCCCCGGCGCCAGAAGATGCCGAGATACAGCGCCGGCGCCAGTTGGACGATGCCCTGGTAGGAGGCCAGCGCCAGGGTCAGCAGCCCGGCCGTCGTGTTCACCGTCAGGATGGCGCCGATCACGGCCAGCACGGTGGCGGCCACGATCGCCGCCCGGGCGGTGCGGGTGGTGGTCGCCTCGTCGGCGCCGCCGATATGGATCACGTCCTGCGCGGTGTGGGTGCCGATCGCCGCGGTCAGCGCGTTGACGTTGCCGGCGGTGGCGGCGAACACGGCGGTCCCGGCCAGGGCCAGCACGAACGGCCCGCCATGCGCCGCGGTCAGGAACCAGACATTGTCCGGCGCGGCCGCGACCTCCGGCAGCTGGTGCGCCAGCATGGCCATGGTCAGCAGGATGGCGAGGAACAGGAACATGATCGGCGCCGCCTTGACGGCGGAGTTGCGCACGGCCTGGGCGCTCCTGGCCGTGAACAGCCGGACGAAGATGTCGGGCCAGCACCAGGACCCCAGCGCCCCGGTGGCGACGATCGAGAGATAGTATAGCGGGCCGAGGCCGCTGCCGGGTCCGGGTAGGGCGGCGAATTCCGGCGGCAGGGCGGCGAAGCCCAGGCCCTGCGACATCAGCCAGGCGATCAGGCCGAGCGCGACCAGGCCGCCGACGCCATAGGCGAAGACGCCCTGGACCATGTCGGAGATGACGATGCCCCGCATGCCCAGCCGGACGGTCCAGATCTGGCGGATGCCGAGCACGGCGATGCCGGCGAACACCGCGAGCGTCGGCGAGACCGCGCCGAAGGAGAGGGTGGAGAAGACCAGCCCCAGCGACTGGAAGCCCAGGATCAGCCAGGGGAAGCTGGCCACCACCCCGATCAGCGCCGCGACGACGCGCACGGCCTTGGAATTGTAGCGCATGCCGACGAAATCGGCCTGGGTGCGCAGGTTGAACGCCCGGCCCCAGTCGAACACCTTCTGCGCCATGAACAGCATGAACAGCACGGCGAGCAGCGAGTAGGAGACCACGTAGTAGCCGATCACCCCGGCCGAGGCCGCGAGGCCGGCGAAGGCGATGAAGATGGTGCCGGGCAGCCAGGTGTTGAGGAAGGCCATGGCCTGGAACCAGGACCCGAAGGACCGGCCGGCGACCGCATAATCCGTGAAGTCGCCGCCGGCGGCCCGCCGGGTGCGCTCGAGCACCAGGATCACGCCGATGAAGAACACCGCCAGGGTGCCGTAACCGATGAGGAAGTCCATCGCCTATTCCTCCCCGGCATCATGGTTGGCGCGGTTCAGATAGATCACGCTGGCGGTCAGCAGGAGGCCGCTGCCCAGGAAGAACGCCAGCGCCATCGCCAGGTTGCCCGCCGCGAAGGCCAGATGGATCGGCGGGAACAGCGCAATGATCAGATTGAGCCAGATCAGCAGGGTGCCCCGCGACCTGCCGGACGCTTGTTCCTTCATCATCGCCCCCTGTTTGGTTGTTGTTGTTCGAATCCTGTCCGAGGGGCGGGGTGCTAGAGGCCGAAGCCCTCCGCCACCCGCGCCACCAGGGATTTCTGATGGTCCCGCAGCTCCTGCCCCGGCAGCCCGGCCCAGGATGCCAGATAGGGGTCGGTCACGCCGGTGCTGACGCCGCTCAGCGTCTCCACCACCGCCAGGCCGCAGAACGGCACGTAGAAGGGCGAATAGCCGCCCTCGTGGCTGATCACCAGCCGGCCGCCGCAGACCGCGTCGGCGAGATCCATCAGCCGCCGAGTCATCGCGGCGTAGGAGGTCGAGACCAGCAGCATCCGTCCCAGCGGGTCGGCGTTGCTGGAATCGAAGCCGCTGGCGACCATGATCAGGTCGGGCCGGAACCGCTCGATGGCGGGCAGCACGACGCAGTCGAGGGCATGCAGATAGGCGCCCTCGCCGGACCCCGCCGGCAGCGGGATGTTGATCGCCGACCCGTCGCCGGCGCCGGTGCCGCGATCGGTGATCTTGCCGGTGTCGGGCGGGAAGTTGCCGTCCTGGTGCAGCGAGATGGTCAGGACCTCCGGGTCGGTCTCGAAGCAGGCCTCGGTGCCGTTGCCGTGATGCACGTCCCAATCGACCACGGCGACCCGCCCGACGCCGAGCTTCGCCCGGGCATGGGCGATCGCCACCGCGACATTGGCGAACATGCAGAAGCCCATGCCCCGCTCCGGCCGCGCATGGTGGCCGGGAGGCCGCACCAGCGCGTAGGCGTTGCGGACCTCGCCGCCGACCACCGCCCGCACCGCGCTGATGGTGCCGCCGGCCGCCAGGCAGGCCAGCTCGAAGCCGCCGAAGCCGAAGGGCGAGGAGCCGTCGCCCATGTCGCCGCCGCGGATGTCGCGGCTCAGCGCCCTCATGGCATCGAGATGGTCGCGGGTGTGAATCCGCAGCAGGTCCTCCTCCGTCGCGGCGACGCAGTCGATGCGTGTCAGCGCCTTGGCGATGCCGGAGACCTCGACCAGCGACGCGAAGCGGGCCTTGGATTCGGGCGATTCCAGGTGCTGCAGCGGCTGGATGAACTCGCCCTTCAGGAAGCCGCCGGCCGTCCCCGTATCGTGCCAGCCGAACCGCTCGTGCCACAGCCAACCCGTCGCCATTCCCGGCCTCCCTGGTGGATGTCGATCGACTCTAATCGCTTGGCCGCGGCCCTGAATGGTGCAGATGCACTATGGAAGGCGCCGTCCGAGGCTCTCCGTGCCGCTTGTCGGACATTCGCGGCGAGGCTAGCCTTCCCGGCACAAGACCGCCCGGGATGGCGCGTGTGAGCTCGAAGCTTCCCCTGTTCTCCCAGTTCGTCACCGACCTGCACCGGATCGGCCGAGAGGACGACGGCAGCATCGCGGCTCGTGGCTTCGACCGCCTGCGCTCGATCCTCGGCTTCGACTGCGCCTGGTACGGCTGGGCGCGGTTCGAGCCGGGCCGGACGATCGTGCAGGCCTCCTCCACCCTGAACCTGCCGGGCGACTTCGCCCGCTTCTGGACGACGATGGAGAGTCAGGACCTCGTCGCCCGCAGCCTGCGTGAGACCCCCGGCGGGGTCAGGACCTACGACCGGAACCAGCCGGTGCAGACCGACGGCATGGTCGAGCTGGCGGAGCGCTACCGGATCCGCAAATGGGCCAGTGCGATGCACAGCCGGCCGAACCGGACCACCGTGTTCTTCGCCTCGATCTATCGCGGCGACGCCCGGCCGGCGGAATGGGAGACCGAGGACCTGCACTTCCTGCAGGGCGCGGTCGACCACATCTTCCTGGCGGTGCAGGCGTCGCAGCGGCGGGATGCCACCGAGCCCGCCGCGTTGCTGGTCGATCCCTCCGGCTTCGCCTATCTCGGGCTCGAGGCCTGCGAGGGTCTGCTGAAATCCGTCTGGCCGGGCTGGACCGGTGAGCGGCTGCCGGGCGCGCTGCGCCGGGCGGTGCAGCGCCCGGGGACCGTCACGCTGAAGGGCGAGGGCGTCGTCGTCTCCTGCGAGCGCGACGATCCGTCGGGGCTGGTGCGGCTGCGGCTGAGCGCGATCGCCGATCTCGACCGCCTGACCCGGCGCGAGCGGGAGGTCGCGCTGCTGCTCGCCGCCGGGGCGACGCACAAGCAGGCGGCGCAGGCGCTGGGCTCCGCCCCCGCCACCATCCGCAACCAGATTCAGGCGATCTACGAGAAGCTCGGCATCCGCTCCCGCGCCGAGTTGGCCGGAGTGGTGCTGCAGGGGAGGGCAGGCAGGGACCCTGGTCTCACGGCCCAGACCCGGCCAGCGCCACGAGCCTTTCCCTGACCCCCTGAAGGATCTCGTCCGACAGCGCCGGGTCGGACACGGCGCGGGCCAGGGCCACCGCGCCGGCCAGAGCGCTGACCGCCAGCAGCGCGTCGCGGCGGGTGGCGGCCGGATTCTTCGCCCGCAACAGCGCCAGGAACGTCTCCGCGCTGGCCTCGATATGCCGGGTGAAGGCTTCGCGCGGCCGGTCCTGCAGCCGCCCGGCCTCGCTGGCCAGGGCGGCAACGGCGCAGCCCGCCGCCGGCGCGTCGCGATGCGCCGGGCTCAGATAGTCGGCGACGATCTCGGCGTAGCCGGCACCGGCTTCCCGTGCGTCGGCGACGGTCGCCCGGCTCTGCGCCAGCGCTTCCTCCAGCGCCTCGGCCACCAGCGCGTCGCGCGAGCCGAAATGGCGATAGAAGCCGCCATGGGTCAGCCCGGCCTCCTGCATCAGCTCGGCGACGCCGAGGGCGTCGGCCCCCGCCTCGCGGACGCGGCCGGCGGCAATCCGCACGATGCGGTCGTGGCTGGCCGCCTTGTCCTGCCGCGAATGGCCCATCGCAAAATCCTCCTCGGCCGGTCATTGACAATCAGGATGATGGTCATCATCTCTCGAGCTGAGATGACGATCGTCATCCAGAATATGGGCTCTGTCGGCCGTCGCCGCCAGCCCGGATCGCAGGAGACCGAGATGAGATTGCAGGACAAGGTTGCGTTGATCACCGGCGGCAATGCCGGCATTGGCCTGGCGACGGCCCGGCTGTTCGTGGCCGAGGGCGCGAAGGTGGTGATCACCGGCCGCAACCGCGAGACCTTGGATGCCGCGGCGCGCGAGCTGGGCGACGCCGTGCTGGCGCTGCAGGCCGACACGGCCGATGCCGCGGCGATGGAGCGGGCGGCGGCCCAGGCGGTCGAGCGCTTCGGCAAGCTCGACATCGTCTTCGCCAATGCCGGCATCGGCGGCACCACCCCGCTCGGCCAGACCTCGTTCGAGGCGTTCGAGCAGATCATCCGTATCAACCTGACCGGCGTGTTCTTCGCGGTGCAGGCGGCGCTGCCGCATCTCAAGGACGGCGCGTCGATCATCCTCACCAGCTCGGTGCACAGCGCGCTCGGCGCGGCCGGCTGGTCGGCCTATGCCGCCAGCAAGGGCGGCATCCACTCGATGGGCAAGGTGCTGGCGTCGGAGCTGGCGCCGCGCGGCATCCGCGTGAACGTGGTCTCGCCGGGCGCGACCGACACCGACATCTGGTCGGCCGTGGCGCCGACACCGGAGGGGCGCGCGGCGCTGGTGCAGCACATCAGCCGCGGCATCCCGGCCGGCCGCTTCGGCAAGGCCGATGAGGTGGCGAAGACCGTGCTGTTCCTGGCCTCGGACGACTCCAGCTACATCCAGGGCGTCGACCTGTTCGTCGACGGCGGCGCCACCGGATCTCCATCGGGCGCGCCGATCTATCGGGGGTAGTTCGGACGCAGGTGTTATCGAAACTTCATGGGTCGTCAGCGGCCCATGAAGCGTTCGAATCTCTCTGCCAATCGATCTCGGTCGGGATAGTCGCGAGGTCTCCCAGGGAGCCGGATGGCTTGGCCGGCCATGTCCTTGAAGCCGTGTTCCAGCATCGGGCCATCATCAATCGACAACAAGGCTTCGCTGACGTGGATCCGAAAGTCCGGATCGATCCCGATCAGGTTGGCGTCAAATGCGGCGTGATGGATTTTCGACATCGGCACACCGTTCGGAACGATCGGCTGTCCAAGGTCGATGTGGCCGTCGGCGATGATGTGGGCGGCGTCGAGCAGCCGAGGTTCCGGTAAGCCGGAGATGGCACAGCGGTTGCCATAGGCGGTCAGAACAGCTTCTCGGAACGTGGCCTGATGCAGACGTTGACGGATGAGCTGGTAGCTATATCGCCGGGCTGGCGGTTCGCTCACACCCCAGACGGCCTTGGCTTCCGATGACTCCGCAACGGCTGAAAAAGCTAGTTGCACCTTCAGTTCGAAAGGCCGCCATTCGGCAACATAGGTCGGCCAGATTTTCATGTAGCGGGTAGGCGCAACCCCAAGGAAATAGAGGATCGGCGTCTGCGCTTCCCAGGCCTCACGAAGCCAGCGGTTGTCGGCGGCGGCCGGGTCTGAGCCCATAAAGGCATAGTCGATCAACTCGTCGCCACGTTCGATCTGCTCGTGCACGCGGCGCTGGTCGTCATACCAAATGCGCGCTCCGGTCCGCGGGTAGGCAGTGAGAATGCTTAGAAGATGCTCCATTACCCTTGGCTTGAAGATGCCACGCTGTGGATTGATCAGCGGTATCCGCTCACCCTCGAACGTGAAGCCCGCGCGAAGTTGTTCCGAGGTCAGGACGTCGCCGACAGCTATTCGCTGGACGTGCTCGACAGCCGCCATGCGGATCTGAGAGTCGCGGCTCACCAATCAGCCCAGGAAGCGGTTTTCACGGTGCCATTCGAGCGCAGCGGGTGAGGGGGCTGCATCTGTATTGCGTGGAGGCCGAATGGCTTGGCCGTGAAGCTCATAATAATGTCTACCGTTGTCGAAATCGGCCTTAAGCCGACGACCTACAACAAAGTGCCCATCTGAGCTCACTGTGACATAGCCAAGATCAAATAGGCGATGGATATCAGTGCGCAGAAGAAGTCCGTTGGATGGCTCGTGCTCTCCACCGTCGGAGTAGGACCGAATGTGTGTGGCATCAAGAATCGGCAACGTCTTCTCGTCAGTCAGAGCACAGCGCCGTTCATACCCGTCGGTAACCGCAAGCCGAAATGCACCCTGCCCGAGCCGCGGCGCGATCAGGTGTGGTGCGCCATAGCGTACGGGTGCCTCGTACAAGTGGCTCTGTAGCTTTGGCTCGGCGAGGCGTTCGGTAACGGCCTGCCAAAGGCCCAGGCCTTCAGCCTCACCGAGATCGAAGCCCTTTCCTGAGACGATATTCGGCTTCCAGCTTTCCGGCGCATCCAGCCAAAGGTCTCTGGGCCAAAAGAATGGCTGTGTTAGCACCCGGCAACCAACAATTGGATCCTGTCGAGGATCAAGCACGCTCTGATCTCGGCGATATCGCCCAATGCGATCACGCATTTCGCTTAGCGAGGATACCCCATTCTTCTGACCGAAAGCCTCCCAGGCCATCGAGAGTGGCACATTGGATGCATGGCTGAATATGCCGCCGCCAACGATAAAATTGTTGGGAGCATGCAACTTGAACAAAAATAGTTCGCCCGGTCGGATTGCCCGAAACTGAGTGCTGCCGCTCGGCTGCCAGAAATTCACCTCGTCGGGCGACAAGGCCGACAACGTGTCAAACCATGATCTATCTGTGACCGCAATATACAGGCGAACCATTTAGTTAGGTTCTAACGTGCTCTGCCGCATGGCAAGCCCGCAGTGAGCTGTGGGAAGCGGCAGCATGCCTCTCTACCCCGCCACCCCCTCCACCAGCGCATCCAGCAGAGCCCGCAGCCGGGCCAGGCGGCGCAGGTCGCGGTGGAAGCCGATCCAGACGTCGCGGCCCGGCGGGGCCTCGCCGAGGTCCACCCGCTCGAGCCCCGGCTCGGCGTCGCCCAGCGGCCGGGGCAGCACGGCGAAGCCGGCCCCGGCGGCGCAGGCTCGGGCCTGGGCCTCGCGGTTGTTGCTGCGGAAGGCGATGCGTGCCCGCGGCAGCATCCGGGTCAGCCAGCCGACATCCGGCATCGCCTCGAAGGCGGTGTCCATGGTGACCAGGGCGCAGCCCGCGCCGTCGCCCGGCGGCGGGGTGCCCGCGGCGGCGTAGAGCGCGTAGGGCACATGGGTCAGCCGGCGCTGCACCACCTCCGGCTCGTCGAAGGGCCGGATGCGGACTACCAGGTCGGTCTCGCGCCGGGCCAGGCTGAACAGCCGGGCATCGGTGACCAGCTCGACCACGATTCCGGGGTGGGCGCGGGAGAAGCCGGCGAGAATGGGCGCCAGCACCCGGGCGCCGAACCAGTCGGAGGCGGAGACGCGCAGCATTCCCTCCAGCGCACCGTCTTGGCCGGCCAGGCGGCGCTCGAAGGCGATCGCCTCCTCCTCGATCCGCTCGGCATGGGCCAGCACCGCCGCGCCCTCGGCGGTCAGTACGAAGCCGTCGCTTGTGCGCTGGAACAGGGCCTGGCCGACCGCCTGCTCCAGCGCCCGCAGCCGCCGGCCCATGGTCGGCTGGGTTTGGTCCAGCGCCCGGGCCGCGGCGCCCAGCGTGCCGGCCCGCGCGATCGCCAGGAAGACCTTCAAGTCGCTCCATTCCATGCAGTCATCATACAGAATTGCATGGATATCGAGCATTCTCGTTCGTTCCGAAACGCATCGGCATGGCCCATCTTCGGTCCATCACCGAAAGGACGGAGCCATGACCGATCTCCCCACGATGCGCGCTTTGGTGCTCGACCGGCCGGACGGGCCGCTGCGCCCGGCCGAGCTGGCGCGGCCGGTGCCGGCCGAGGGCCAGGCGCTGGCGCGGATCGCCGCCAGCGGCGTCAACCCGCTCGACCTCAAGATCCGCGCCGGCGCCGCGGCCCATGCGAAGCACATGCTGCCGGCGGTGCTCGGCATCGACCTGGCCGGCACGGTGGTGGCGGTCGGTCCCGGCGTCACCGCCTTCCGCCCGGGCGACGAGGTCTATGGCATGGCGGGTGGAGTCGGCGGCCATCAGGGCTCGCTGGCCGAATATGCGGCGGTCGATGCGGCGCTGCTGGCGCCGAAGCCGGCCAATCTCTCGATGCGAGAGGCTGCGGCGCTGCCGCTGATCACGATCACCGCCTGGGAAGGGCTGGTCGACCGCGCCGGGGTGCGCGAGAGCCAGACCGTGCTGGTCCAGGGCGGCGCCGGCGGCGTCGGTCACATCGCGGTGCAGCTGGCCGCCGCCTTCGGCGCCCGGGTCTTCGCCACCGCCTCGGCCGGGAAGCACGACCTGCTACGGCGCCTCGGCGCGACGCCGATCGACCGGGACGAGACGGTGGACGCCATCGTGGCCGCCCACACCGGCGGCCGCGGCTTCGACCTGGTCTACGACACGGTCGGCGGGCCGGTGCTCGATGCCTCGTTCCAGGCGGTGCGCCGCTTCGGCCATGTCGTCAGCGCCCTCGGCTGGGGCAGCCACGCCCTGGCGCCGCTGTCCTTCCGCGCCGCCAGCTATTCCGGCGTCTTCACCCTGCTGCCGCTGCTGACCGGCGAGGGCCGGGAGCATCACGGCGAGATCCTGCGCCGGGCCGCCGCGCTGGCTGAGGCCGGGCAGCTCGCTCCGATCCTGGATCCGCGCCGCTTCGCCCTCGACACCGCCGAGGCCGCGCATGCGGCGGTCGCAGCCAAGCCCGCCGGCAAGGTCGTGGTCGAGATCGGCTAAGGCACGAACGCCACCATGTTCGGGCTGCCGATCGGCAGATAGCGGCCTGTGAAGGTCAGCCGGCCGGACTCGGCATCGACCCGGAACAGGGTGACGTTGTCGCTGCGCCGGTTGCAGGCGAACAGGAACTGCCCGGTCGGGTCCAGCGCGACATGGTTCGGGTAGTCGCCGCGGGTCCATTCCGCGTCCAGCCAGCGCAGCGTGCCGGCGGGCTCGACGGCGAAGATGGCGATGCTGTTGTGCAGCCGGTTGCCGGAATAGACGAAGCGGCCGTCGCGGCTGACCGCCAGCGCCGAGGCGAAGCTGGAGCCGGCGAAGCCGGGCGGCAGCGACCCCACCTGCTGCAGCAGGGTGGCGCGGCCGGTCGCCGGGTCCCAGCTGTGGACCGCCAGCTGCGACGCCTCCTCATAGGTGGTGTAGAGGAGGCGGCCGCTCGGGTGGAAGGCGAGGTGCCGCGGCCCGGCGCCGGCCGAGGCGGTCGGAGAGAACGGCGAGTCGGCCGGGCGCAGCACCCCGGCGCTCTCGTCGAGGGTCCAGACATAGACCCGGTCCTGGCCCAGATCGGTGCTCAGCACGAAGCGGCCCGCGGTCTCGATGATATGGGCGTGCGATCCGTCATGGCCGCTGATGGCGAAGCTGCCGGGCGGCCCGGCCTCGGCCCGGTCGGCGCCGACCGGCCCTGCCGGGGCCTGCACGTCGGTGGCGGCGCCCAGCGACCCGTCCGCCGCGATCGGCAGCACGGCCAGCCGGCCGTCGCCGTAATTCGCCACCAGCAGGTGCCGGCCGCCGGGATGGACGCTGGCATGGCACGGCACGGTGCCGCTGGAGCCGACGGTGTTCAGCGCCGTCAGGGCGCCGTTGTCGCGGTCGACCCGGTAGGCGGTGCAGGCGCCCTGCGCCGCGCCCTCGAATTCGTCGATCTCGTTGACGGCATAGGCGTGCCGCCCGTCCGGGGCGAAGGCGAGCCAGGAGGGGCTCGGCCCGGCGACGCTGCCCAGCGCTTCCAGCCGGCCCGACTCCGGGTCCAGGCTCGCCAGGGTGATGCCCTCGCCATTGCCGGACGCGCCCGTGTAGCTGCAGACATGGAACAGCATCGCCTCGCCCACCCTGTTGCCGGTGTTGAGAACCCGATAGCATCCGTCTCGCGCATTGTCAGCGCCGCCGCGCGCGGCTATCACCCGCCATCCGCCGCCTTTGCCGGGAGCCACCGATGGCCGACACCCCGCCCGACCGCCTGTCGAACAACCCGAACAGCCCGCATTTCGACGAGGCCGCCTTGCGCCGCGGCGTCGGCATCCGCTTCAACGGCGCCGAGCGCACCAATGTCGAGGAGTACTGCGTCAGCGAGGGCTGGGTCCGCCTGTCGATGGGCAAGGCGCTGGACCGCCGCGGCAACCCGCTGACGATGAAGATGAACGGAACGGTCGAGCCGTATTTCCGGGACGACGCGCCGGAGGCGTGAGAGACCGCGCCCTGGTGTCCGGGCTCTACGGCCCCCCGACCCGCTCGCCGATCAGCCGGCGCAGCCCGTCGGCGTCCTTGGTCTCGCATTCCCACAGCACCACGACGCGCCAGCCCGCGGCCGCCAGTGCCGCGGAGGTCCGGTCGTCGCGCTCGGCGTTGGCCTTGAACTTCGCGGCCCAGTAGTCGGGCCGGGTCCGCGGCCGCCGCGCCTTGCCGCAGCCGGCATGCTGGTGCCAGAAGCAGCCATGCACGAACAGCGCCACGCGCCGTTTCGGCAGCACCATGTCGGGCGTGCCCGGCAGGTCGCGCCGGTGCAGCCGGAAGCGCAGGCCCAGGGCGTGGGCGGTGCGGCGCACGCGGCGCTCGGGCGCGGTGTCCTTGCCGCGGATCCGGGCCATCAGCCGGGACCTCTGTTCGGGCGTCAGCCGGTCGGCCATGCCGGACCTCCTGGTGGCGGGGGACGCGTTGTCCGCCGCCGGCCCGGCCGGGCCAATCCGGTTCTTGCGCTGGTGGCGGGCGCTCCGCCTCAGGCCGCCGTCTTCGCCGCCCCTGCGACCAGCCGGCCCAGCCGGCCGATGCCCTGCTCGATCGCCTCGCCGTCGGCCAGGGAGAAGGACAGGCGCAGCGTGTTGCCGTGGCTGCCGTCGGCGTGGAAGGCGCGGCCGGGGACGAAGGCGACGCCCTGGTCGACCGCCCGGGCCAGCAGCTCGGCGCCGTCCAGCCCCTCGGGCAGGGTCACCCAGATGAACATGCCGCCCTCCGGCCGGGTCCAGCTCACCCCCGCCGGCATGTGCCGCTGCAACGCCGCCAGCATGCGGTCGCGCCGGTCGCGATAGGCGGCGCGGATCTTCGCCACCTGGGCCGGATAGGCGTGCTCGGCGGCGTGGTGCATCACCATCTGGTTGATCGTCGGCGTGTGCAGGTCGGCCGCCTGCTTGGTCAGCACCAGCTTCTGCACCACGCTCCGCGCAGCGCAGATCCAGCCGATCCGCAGCCCCGGCGCCAGGGTCTTCGAGAAGCTGCCGCAATGGATCACCCGGCTGCGGTCGATGTCGCCCTTGGCCGCCACGTCCAGCGCCAGCAGCGGCGGCACGTCGTCGCCGTTGTAGCGCAGCGCCTGGTAGGCCGAATCCTCGACCAGCGGGATGTCCAGCTCGTCCGCCAGGGCCAGGGCGCGCTCGCGCGCCGCCAGGCTCAGCGTCTCGCCCGAGGGGTTGGCGAAATCCGGCGTCAGATAGGCCAGCCGCACCCGGCTGCCGGCGGCTCCGGCCGCTGCCCGGTAGGCCGCGGGCGTGGCGTTGCCGTGCTCCGGCTCCAGCCGGTCGTAGCGCGGCTCATAGGCGTTGAAGGCCTGCAGCGCGCCGAGATAGGTCGGCCAGCCGACCAGCGCGGTGTCGCCGGGCGACAGGAACAGCTTGCCGAGATAGTCCAGCCCTTGCTGCGAGCCCGAGGTGATCACGATGTTGTCGGCGCCGCAGGGCACGCCGATCGATGCCATGTGCCGGGCGATCCACTGCCGCAGCGGGCCATAGCCCTCGCTGACCGAATACTGCAGCGCGGTGTTTCCGGCGGCGAGCGCGGCCTCGTAGCCGGCACGGATGGTCTCGGCCGGGAACAGCGCCGGGTCGGGGATGCCGCCGGCGAAGGAGATCACGCCCGGCCGGTCGAGCAGCTTCAGGAGCTCGCGGATCTCGGAGGCGCGCATCCGGGTCGCACGGGTGGCGTAGTGGGTCTCGCCGATGGTCATGGTGTCTCTTCCTGGGCGTGGCGTCTGTCCTGGCGCCGTTCCCCAATCGAACCATGCGCGATGGATTTATGTCAACGAAGCTGACCTATCTCATGCCAGAGTTGCGTTCAACGCTCGGCAAAAGACATTTAGTTTCTGCCTCCGGGACGCTGCGCAGCTATCGCGCGTACAGGAGAACGGCCGTCCCGACGTCAGGATGGAGGGCCCTTCAAAAGCCTTAGGCACCATCCCGATGAGCAGCCTTGGAATGTTCGTGTCCGCCGATCTGGTCAGTCTTGCGCTCCGGAAGTAATATCGATATCCTGATAATTAAGGTGTTTCTTTTCCTATCTTTGGTCAATACTGAATGAGTACTGGGATATTGCGTAGGATTCGCAATGAGTTGGAATGGCCGTCTATCGCTTAAGGATTTCGGGGCGAGGAAGACTGTCATGTCTCTCGTCCTGCTGGGCATGCTCGCAGCGGGGCTCTCTCCGATCTTTGCCGCGACGCAGGACGATGTGGACACGGCTCTCAGCGTCGCCGAATTCCTTCGCGGCGCGCGCACCGTGATCTCGGCCAATCAGGCCCGGCTCAACGATCCCGCCCTGGGCGACAAGGGGCTGACCGGTGACGCCGTCGTCGAAGGGGCGGCTCAGGCCATGCTCAAGGCGACCGGCAACGACCCACGCAAGGTCGATCCCGGCACCGAGAAGGGGCGTCTGCTGGCGGCCATGGCGCTGGCGGTCAAAGAGGTGATGGACTCGAACCAGCGGCTGATCAATCAGAAGGGCACGGGCTTCAAGGGTTTCGTCCCCGCCGTGTTCGCCCGACTGGTGACCGAGCAGTTCCGCCGCGATCAGAGCGGCCGGGCCGAGATCAAGGTGACGGCGCCGCCGGAACTCGTGCGCAACCGCAAGGCGTCGCCGGACGCGTTCGAGACCGACGTCATCCGCGCCAAGTTCCAGTCGCCCGGCTGGGCCAAGGGCGCCTTCTATTCCGAGGCGACCACCGTCGACGGGCGCCCGGCCACCCGCGTCCTGGTGCCGGAATACTACGGCGCCGACTGTCTCGTCTGCCACGGGATGCCCAAGGGCGAGATCGACATCACCGGCTATCCGAAGGAAGGCGCGAGCCTGGGAGATCTGGGCGGCGTCGTCAGCATCACGTTGTTCGACTGATCCCGGCCGGCGGTGAATCGCCGGTCGCCCAGGAGCGGCATGTCGCATTTTTCGATCCGTACCCGGCTGGTCTCGCTGGCAATTCTGCTGCTGGCGATCCTCACCCTGACCACGCTCTACCTGAACCGACAGGTGTCGATCGAAGCGGCGGCGCTGGCCGACGAGGCGCGGCTGGTTACGGTGCTGAAGACGGCGAACAAGGCGAACAAAGATTTCGGCGACCTCAAATACTGGCTCACCGACTTGGCCGTTAGCCTTCTCATCCGGTCGGAGATGAACGCCCGCGCCGCCCGGGACCAGCTGTCGGCCGACCTCGCCGCCCTGGCCCCCTATGATCCCGACGGCGTCCGGTCGATCCAGGCCGAGATCGGGCCGCTGATGGACCAGGCACTCAAGGCAGTCGAGGCCTACACCGATGACCAGCGCGTCGTCGGCAATGCGTTGATGTCGCAGACCCGCAACCACATCCTGGCCATCGACACCGCCCTGGCCGGGATGGTCGACCGGCTCGAGGACGAGGCCGTGGCCAAGCGCGACGCGGCAGCAGGTAACGCCGAGACGGCGGTGCAGCTGTCGCTGGCGGCCGGCGTCCTCGCCTTCCTCCTGGCGGCGGTGCTGACCGCGATAATCGTCCGCTCGATCATCGGGCCGCTGCGCCAGCTCGAGCACGCCATGGCCGCGATCACCAGCGGCCGACTCGACGTCGCGCTGCCGCCGGCCGGGCATGACGAGATCGGCGAGATGACCCGGACCCTCGGGCTGCTGCAGCGCAGCCTGGTCGAGCGCGACCGGCTGGAGCGGCAGCACCGCGAGGCGGAGGCCGAGGCGCAGCGGGCCCGGCGCCAGCTCGGCGAGGCGATCGAGACGATCTCCGAGGGCTTCGCCCTGTACGATGCCGAGGACCGGCTGGTGATCTGCAACAGCCGCTATCGCGAGATGTATGCCGGGGTCGATCTCGCGATCGAGCCGGGCATACGCTATCAGGAGGTGATCCAGGCGGCCGCACAGGCCGGAATGATCCCGGACGCCAACGGCCATCTCGACGCCTGGCTCACGGCACGGCTCGACCGTCACCACCATCCGGGCGGGGCCTATGAGCAGCGGCGGGCCGGCGGCCGCTGGCTGAAGATCAGCGAGCGCATCACCGCCGATGGTGGCTGCGTCGGCGTGTTTACCGACATTACCGAGTTGAAGGCACGGGAGGCGCAACTGGGCGAGCTGGTCGACCGGCTAGCCGATGCGCGCGACCAGGCGACCCAGGCGACGCTGGCAAAAAGCCGCTTCCTGGCGAATATGAGCCACGAGCTGCGGACCCCGCTCAACGCCATCATCGGCCTGGCCGAGATGCTGGCGGAGGATGCCGAGGACCAGGCGCTGACGGAGTTCCGCGAGCCGCTGGACCGCATCCTGCGCGCCGGCCGGCACCTGCTGGAGCTGATCAACGACGTGCTGGACCTGTCGAAGATCGAGGCCGGGCGGCTCGATCTGCATGAGGAGGAGATCGACCTCGCCGCCCTGGTCGCCGATCTGGCCGGTGCATCGCAGCCGCTGGCCGATCGCAACGGCAACCGCCTGGTGGTCGAGCGGCCGGCCGGGCTCGGCTCCATCCGGGCCGATCAGACCCGCCTGCGGCAGATCATCCTTAACCTGCTCAGCAATGCCTGCAAGTTCACCCAATCGGGAACGGTGACGCTGGCGGTGGCGCGTGAGGCCGACGAGGACTGGGTCCGGTTCCGCGTTTCGGACACCGGCATCGGCATGACCAAGGACCAGCTCGGCCGGCTGTTCCAGGAATTCACCCAGGCTGACAGCTCGACCACCCGCAAATACGGCGGCACCGGGCTGGGACTGGCGATCAGCCAACGGCTCGCGGCGCTGATGGGCGGCACCATCGCGGTCGAGAGCGAGCCGGGCGTCGGCACCAGCTTCACCGTCCGCCTGCCGGCGGGCTCTGTCGTGACGACGGAGGTGATCCCCGGGCCGGCCCCCGCGCCGGCCGGCACCGTCGCGACGGTGCCGGGTGCCGCGCGCGCCGTCGCCGACCGGGTCCTGGTGGTCGACGACGACGCCACGGTGCGCGACCTGATGCGCCGCTTTCTCAGCCGCGAGGGCTTCGACGTCGTCACCGCCGAGAGCGGCGCCGAGGCGCTGGCGGCCGCCCGGACGCAGCGCCCGTCGGTCATCACCCTCGACGTCCTGATGCCGGACATGGACGGCTGGAGCGTGCTGCAGGAGCTGAAGGCGGATCCGGAGCTGGCGGGAATTCCGGTGATCATGGTCACGATCGTCGACGAGAAGCAGAAGGGCATCGCCCTCGGCGCGTCCGACTACCTCAACAAGCCGATTGACCGTGGCCGGCTCGCCGCGATCCTGGCCCGCTACCGCTCCGTGGTCGCGGCGACACGCCGGGCGCTGGTGGTCGAGGATGATACCGAGACCCGGATGATGATGCGCCGCCTGCTGATCGGCGAGGGCTGGCAGGTCGCCGAGGCCCGCGACGGCCGCGAGGCGTTGGCCCGGATGGGCGGCGAGCGGCCGGATCTCATCCTGCTCGACCTGATGATGCCGGAGATGGACGGCTTCGAATTCCTCGCCGCCTGCCGGAAGATGCCCGAATTCGGCGGCATCCCGGTGATCATCGTCACCGCCGCCGACCTCACCGCCCACGACCACCGCCGGTTGAACGGCGGCGTCGAGCACATCCTGCAGAAGGCGGCCTTCGAGCAGCACGAGCTGCTGGCGCAGATCCGGCAGCTGGTCGGCCGCTACGCCACCGCCGCGACCCTGCGGAGGGCCTGACCATGGCGACGATCCTCTATGTCGAGGACAACGAGGACAATGTCTACATGCTGTCCTCCCGCCTGAAGCGCCGTGGCTTCGACGTCATCGTCGCCCGCGACGGGGCGGAAGGGGTCGAGATGGCCGGCCGCGAGCGCCCGGACCTGGTGCTGATGGATCTCAGCCTGCCGGTGATCGACGGCTGGGAGGCGACGCGCCGGATCAAGGCCGCGGCCGGCGGCACCCCGGTGATCGCCCTGTCGGCCCACGCCATGGCGGGCGACCGCGAGAAGGCCCTGGCGGCGGGCTGCGACGACTACGACACCAAGCCGGTCGACCTGCCGCGGCTGCTGCGCAAGATCGAGGTTCTGCTGGACAAGGCGCGGCCCGATGGCTGACCCGGCGGCCGCCATCCTGATCGTCGATGACGACGAGATGAACCGCTACACCCTGGCCCGCCGGCTGCGGCGCGAGGGCTACCAGGACCTGACCGAGGCGGCGGACGGCCTCACCGCCCTGGCCCTGCTGCGCAGCCATCCCTTCGACCTGGTGCTGCTCGACGTGATGATGCCGGGCATGAACGGCTATGAGGTGCTGCGGACCTTGAAGTCGGACCCGGCGCTGCGCGGCATCCCGGTGATCATGATCTCGGCGCTCGATGCGGTCGACGGCGCCGTGCGCTGCATTGAACTGGGTGCCGAGGACTACCTGCCCAAGCCCTTCAATCCCACCCTGCTGCGGGCTCGCGTCGGCGCGTCGCTGGACAAGAAGCGGCTGCGCGACCAGGAGGCGGCCCATCTCGACCAGATCCGGCGAGAACAGGAGCGCAGCGAGCGGCTGCTGCACGCCATCCTGCCTCCCGGCGCGATCAGCGAGCTCAAGGCGACCGACAGGGTCGCGCCGCGGCGATACGAGAATGTGGCGGTGCTGTTCTGCGACATCATCGACTTCACCGCCTATTGTGACCGCAATCCGCCGGAGCAGGTGGTCGCCGAACTGCAGGGCCTGGTGGAGGCGTTTGAAGGCATCGTCGCCGGCCATGGGCTGGAGAAGATCAAGACTATCGGCGACGCCCTGATGGCGACGGCGGGGCTGCTGGAGGGGATCGAGGAGCCGCTGCCGGCCAGCATCCGCTGCGGCTTCGACCTGGTCGCGGCGGCCCGGCAGGCGAAACCCGGCTGGGGCGTCCGCGTCGGCATCCATCACGGCCCGGTGGTGGCAGGCGTGATCGGCCGGCGGCAGTTCCTGTTCGACCTCTGGGGCGACACGGTGAACACGGCGGCGCGGATCACCGCCTGCGCCAATCCCAATTCCGTGTTCCTGAGCGCCGCGCTGTGGTTGCCGATCCGCGGCCGCTGCCGCGCCCGCAGCCAGGGGCACTACGAGCTCAAGGGCAAGGGGCAACTCGAGCTGGTCGAGTGCGAGGGGATTGACTAACGCCTGTGGCGCCGCGCCCTCAACACGCCTTGCGCAGGGCGAAGGCGAGCGCCGGAGACGGCACCGACGAGCTGCGCCGGATGGCCGGCTTCGGCTCGGGCGCGGCAGGCCGCGAGGCCTGCTGCTCGGCGGCGGCGAACGCCTCCAGCTCCGCCGCCAGCGACGGCGGCAGGTGGCGGAAGCGGCCGCCCAGGCTGATCTGCATCAGATGGGTTACCAGCGGGAATCCGGTCATGAGGGACATGACGGCCTCCTTTGAATCGATTTTTTGAATCGATTCATGATCACTCTCCACGGCCCGGCCGTCAAGGAGTTTTTGAATCGGTTCAAGATCACGGCTAGGGTAGGGCATGCCCGAGGACGCCCCGACGCCCGACGCCCCGAAGCCGAAAGCGCGTCTGCGCGACATCGCCACTGCGGCAGGGGTGGCGCAGGGCACCGTCTCCAACGTCTTCAACCATCCCGAGCGGGTCAGCGACGCCATCCGCGCCAGGGTGATGGAGGCGGCCGAGGCGCTCGGCTACCAGGGGCCGGACCCGCTAGCCCGGATGCTGCGCACCGGCCATATCGGCACCATCGCGGTGATCATCCCGGAGGGGCTGGGCTACGCCTTCGGGGACCCGGCGGCGCTGGCCCTGATCCAGGGCGTCGCCGCGGTCTGCGACGAGACCGGGCGCGGCATCTCGGTCTATGCCGCCGCGGATGTCGAGGCGGCGCGCAAGGCTCTCGGCTCGGCCGCGGTCGACGGCTTCATCATGTACTGCATGGAGGAGGAGCCGGGCGTCCTTGACATCATCAAGAGCCGCGGCCTGCCGGTCGTGACGGTCGACCAGCCGCTGGTCGAGGGCTGCCGCACCGTCACCGTCGCCGACCGCAGCGGCGCCGAGGCCTCGGCCCGGCATCTGCTCGAGCTCGGCCACCGCCGCATCGGCGTGCTGTCGATGGAGCTGATGCCGGATTCGCGGGAGGGCGCGGTGTCGCTGCGCCGCATCCGCGACTCGATCTACGACGCCTGCCAGCAGCGGCTCTACGGCTATCTCGATGTGCTGGCCGGGGCCGGCATCCCGGCGAGGCAGGTGGCGATCGAGGAATGCCTGTTCGAGGCCGAGTCGATCGAGCGCAGCATGCCGCGGCTGCTGCGGCGCCAGCCGGGCATGACCGCGATCCTCGCCACTTGCGACCGGCTGGCGCTGTGGGCGATGGATTGGCTGGCGCGGCAGGGCCTGTCGGTGCCGGGCGACGTCTCGGTGATCGGTTTCGACGACATCGCCGCGGCCGCCACCGCCCGGCCGCCGCTGACCACCATCCGCCAGCCGCTGGTCGAGAAGGGGCGGGCGGCGGCGGAGCTGCTGATCGACCCGCGCGGCCGCCAGGAGATCCATTTCGGCACCGAGCTGGTGCTGCGCGCCTCGACCGGCCTGGCGAAGGGCTAGCGGCGGAGGGCGGAACGAATTTCGGCGGGACGGGTTTCTCTCGCCCGTGCCCCGATTGCCCGGCGCGGGATCCCGAAGCGTGGGGAGACGCGTTCCGTGAAGCAGTTCCTGATTGCCGCTGCCCTGGTGCCGCTGCTGGCCGTGCCCGCCTTCGCCGGCTGCAGCGAGGATTTCATGGCGCAGTCCAAGGCCATCCCGCCGCTGCAATCCGCCCGGCTGAAGAGCCTGATGGCGCCCCAGGCGGAGAAATGCGCCGCGCATAAGAGCCTGATCGACGCCTATGCGAAGCTGGGCGACCTCTACAAGACCTGCCAGGCCGATCTCCGCTTCAGCGATGCGGACCTGCAGGACTTCCAGAACACCATCGGCGACGAGCAGAAGAGCTACGCCGAGGAGTGCGGCTCCTGACCCGTCGCTAAGCGCCGACCAGGCCCGGCAGCGCCGCCAGCGTGTCGATCTCGCGGTCCGGCGCGCCGGGCAGGCGCTCGCGCGGCTGCCGGCTGCGGTTGCACCACACCACCTGCAGGCCGAAGGCCGAAGCGCCGTAGGCGTCCCAGCCGTTCGATGATTGGAAGGCGATCGCCCGCGCCGGCAAGCCGAGCGTATCGAGCGCCAGCTGATACACGCTCGCATGCGGCTTGTAGATTCCGGCCTGCTCCACCGACAGCAGGGCGTCGAACTCCAGCCCGGCCCCGGCGACCAGCGCCTCGATCATGCGCGGCGTCCCGTTCGACAGGATCGCCGTCCTCAGCCCGGCGGCGCGCAGCCGGCGCAGCACCTCCGGCACCTCCGGGTAGGGGTCGAGCGCCAGGTACAGCTGCATCAGCCGGTCGCGCAGACCGGGGCGGTCGATCGCCAGCGCCTCCAGCGCGAAGTCCAGCGCGTCGCCGGTGACCTGCCAGAAATCGGCGTGGCGGCCCTGCACCGCCCGCAGCCAAGTGTAGGCCAGCTGCTTCTCGCGCCACAGGGCGGCCAGCGGGCCTGCCTTGTCGCCCAGCAGCTGGGCGCTGCGCTGCGCCGCCGAGGCGGTGTCGAACAGCGTGCCATAGGCGTCGAAGACGCAGGCCTTGACCCCGGTCAGCGCATCCATGGTCTGCTCCTGTTCAGCGGTCGGCTTCGGCGGGCGCGGCGACGGGCCGCTGCTCGGCCCAGGTCAGGATCGCGTCCAGCGCCGGGCACAGCGCCTGGCCCCATTCGGTCAGCGCGTACTCGACCTTGGGCGGCACCTGGGGATGGACGATGCGGCGGACGATGCCGTCCGCCTCCATCTGCCGCAGCTGCTGGATCAGCATCTTCTGCGAGATCGCGGGAATGGCCCGCTCCAGCTCCGAGAAGCGCAGCAGCCTGCCGCCGAACAGATGGAACAGGATCACCAGCTTCCACCGCCCCTCCAGGACCTTCAGCGCCTGCTCGACGCCCGCGGCGGCGGAGCCGGGGCTGTAGACCGGGCGCTCACCTTCGGGTGAGTACCTTACTTTTTCGTGCGTACTTGCCATTGTGAAACCCTATTCCCATTCTCGGCGTCCTGCAACCGACACCGAGGATCCGCCATGACGATCACGCTTCCCGAGCCCATCGCCGCCTACGTCGCCGCCGACAATGCCGGAGACGATGCGGCGCTGGCCGCCTGCTTCGCCGTCGATGCCGAGGTTCGCGACGAGGGCCGCACCATCCGCGGCGTTGACGCCATCCTGGTCTGGAAGGCCGAGTCGAAGCGGAAATATGCCTATACGGTCGAGCCGCTCGCCGTGGCCGAGGCGGCGGGTGGGACGGTCCTCACCGGCCGGGTCTCGGGGCAGTTCCCCGGCAGCCCGGTCGATCTGCGCTACGTCTTCGGCCTGAAGGATGACCGGATCGCGACGCTGGAGATCCACGGATGACCGCGCGTCCCGTCTTCCCGGCCGATCCGCGCGAGCTCGCCGGCAAGCGCGTCCTGGTGACCAGCGGCAGCCGCGGCATCGGTGCCGCGGTGGCGGCGCGGCTGCGCCGGGCCGGGGCCCGCGTGCTGGCCGTTGCCCGCAGCCGGCCGGGCGATCTGGACGACTCCGAACCGTTCGTGACCGCCGACCTGACCGGGATCGAGGGCTGCACCACCGTGGCCGAGGCGGTTCGCGACCGGCTCGGTGGCGCCGACATCCTGGTCCATGTCCTGGGCGGCTCGAAGGCTCCGGCCGGCGGCTTCGCGGTGCTGGACGACGGCGAATGGCAACGCGCGCTCGACCTGAATCTGCTGCCGGCGGTGCGGCTGGACCGGGCGCTGCTGCCCGGCATGCTCGACCGCGGTACCGGCGTGATCATCCATGTCGGGTCGATCCAGAGCCGGCTGCCGCTGCCCGAGGCCACCATCGCCTACGCCGCGGCCAAGGCTGCGCTGTCGACCTACAGCAAGGCGCTGTCGAAGGAGGTCGGGCCGAAGGGCGTGCGCGTCGTCCGGGTGGCGCCCGGATGGGTCCAGACCGACGGCGCCACCGGCCTGATCGAGGAGCTGGCCGCCCGCAACGGCATCGATGCCGATGGCGCCCGCAAGCTGCTGATGGCATCGCTCGGCGGCATCCCGATCGGCCGCCCGGCATGGCCGGAGGAGGTGGCGGAGCTGGTGGCCTTCCTGGCCTCCGATCGCGCCGCCGCGATCCACGGCAGCGAGCATGTGATCGACGGCGGCACCATCCCTGTGGCGTAAGCCGCCGGCGTCACACCGCGTTGGTCAGCGGCCGTCCGGCGAAAAAATTGTCCAGGGCGTCGATCGTCATCCGGCACATCTCGCGATGGGCGGCCTCGGTCATGCTGGCGATGTGCGGTGCCAGCACCACGTTCTCCAACCGCTTCAGCGCCTCCGGCACCTGGGGCTCGTGCTCGAACACGTCCAACCCGGCGCCGGCGATGGTGCCGGTCTCCAGCGCCGCGATCAGCGCCGGCTCGTCCAGCACCTCGCCGCGGGCGATGTTGATGACGTGGCCGCGCGGCCCCAGCGCCTGCAGCACCGGCCGGTCGACGATGCCGCGGGTGCTGGCGTCGGAGCGGCAGGAGACGACCAGGATGTCGGCCCATTCCGCCAGCGACGCCAGGCTGTCGTGATACGCCCAGGACGCGCCCGGCTTCGGCCGGCGGTTGTGGTAGCCGACCTCCATGTCGAAGGCGGCGGCGCGGTGCGCGATCCTCTCGCCGATCGAGCCGAGGCCGAGGATGCCGACGCGGCGTCCGGCCAGGCCGGTCGAGATCAGCGACGGCGGCGCGGCCGGGCGGGTCCACTGCCCGGCGCGGACGAAGCGGTCGCCCTCGCCCAGCCGGCGCACGGTGGCCAGCAGCAGGGTCAGCGCCATGTCGGCGACGCAGGCGGCATTGGCGCCGGTGTTGCTGGTGACGGCGATGCCCCGCTCCCGCGCGGCCGCCACGTCGATCCGCTCATAGCCCGAGCCGTAGCAGGCGATGATGCCCAGGTTCGGCAGCCGGTCGATCAGCACGCGGTCGATGCCGATCACGCCGATGGTGATGACGCCGCGGATGCGGTCGGCCTGGGGCAGCGGGCCGGCCTCGGCGCTCGCCCGCGAATGCTCGACCAGGTCGAAGCGCTCGCGCATCGGGCGCAGCGACGCCTCCGGCATGCCGGGGTGGAGGTGCAGGATCGTTTCGGGCACGGGCGGGGTTTCCATCGCCGGGGGATCCCGCCGTCCTAGCACGGGCGTCCGCGGTGGGCACCAGGGTCTTGCGCCCCGTGGTGCTGTGGCGCAGCCTGGGGCATCCCGTCGGAGGCTTGTCGATGCTGGCCCGACTGCTTGCCTTGGTGCTGATCATGATCGCGACTCCCGCCGCGGCCCGGCCGCTCGACTGGTCCGCCGTGCCGCTGCCGAAGCTGGAAGGCGGCGCCTTCGCCCCCGACGCCTTCGCCGGCAAGGTGGTGCTGGTGGTCAACACCGCCTCCTTCTGCGGCTTCACCAGGCAATATGCAGGGCTGGAGGAGCTGTGGACCCGGCACCGCGACGGCGGCTTCGTGCTGCTCGGCGTGCCGTCGAATGATTTCGGCGCGCAGGAGCCGGGCTCGGAAGGCCAGATCGCGGCCTTCTGCGAGACCACCTTCGGCATCGACTTCCCGATGCTGGCCAAGCAGCCGGTGGTCGGCGCCGACGCCCACCCGCTATACCGCTGGGCGGCGCAGCAGGACGCGGCGGCCGTGCCGAAATGGAATTTCCACAAGCTCCTGATCGGCCGCGACGGCACCCTGCTGGCCGCCTTCCCCAGCGGCGCCGAGCCGACCGGGCCCGAGGTGACCAAGGCGGTCGACGCGGCGCTGGCGCGCTAATCCTCGGTTCCCAGCCGTTCCAGCAGCGTCGCCAGGGACGGGCTGAGGCGGCGCAGCTCGGCGCGGTGGATGGCAGACAGGCCGGCTAGCGCCTCCTCCGCGCGGTCGGTCAGGGCGACCATGGCGCGGCGCCGGTCCGCCGGGTCGGCCTCGCGCCGCACCAGGCCCAGCGCTTCCAGCCGGTCGACCAGCCCGACCGTGCTGTGGTGGCGCTGCACCAACTGCTCCGCCAGCTCGCCGATCGTCACCCGGTCGCGGCCCGGGAAGCCCTTGATCGCCAGCAGCGCCTGGTGCTGCTGCGGCGTCAGCCCGGCCGTCTTCGCCGCCTCGCCGCTGAAGTCCAGGAAGCGCCGCAGCGCGTGGCGGAACGCCGCCAGCGCCTCGTAATCCGCCTTGCTCAGGACGTGGGTCATCGGCGCCGCGCATCCTCGTACTTGAAATTATATCGCATTGCGATATTTATCCGGCGTCCGGGCTCAGAGAGCGTTTGGAAATGCGCTGGTGTGAGTCGGCTGGCGGTGGCTTCGAGAACCGGCGCGCAGCGGACGTTTGAGTCCGTGAGCACCGGAAGCGCAGAAGCCGTCGTCAGACGGCCGCACCAGTAGCATTTCCAGACGCTCTCAGCGCCGGATGCCCTTGATCCTCCGGAACTGGCCCGATGTCGAGACCCGCAGACCCGGCGGCGCCTTCCCGCGCTGTCCCTCCGACCCGTTCCGCCAAGCCGGCTTCGGTGAAGCTCGGCGACTTCACCTTCGACCGCGGCGCCCTCCGGCTGATCGCGATGGCGCCGGTGGTCGCCACCGCCGGCACCGCCGCCGCCTGGGCGCTGCTGCAGCTGATCGCGCTGGTCACCAACCTGGCCTATTTCGGGCAGCTGTCGACCGCCACGGTCGAACTCGGCCGGTCGCCCTGGGGCATCGCCGCGGCGCTGGTGCCGCCGGCCGGTTGCCTGATCATCGGCCTGATGGCGCGCTACGGATCGGAGAAGATCCGCGGCCACGGCATTCCGGAGGCGATCGAGGCGATCCTGATCGGCAGCAGCCGGATCCAGCCCAAGGTGGCGGTGCTGAAGCCGCTGTCCTCCGCCGTCTCGATCGGCACCGGCGGCCCGTTCGGCGCCGAGGGCCCGATCATCATGACCGGCGGCGCGCTGGGGTCGCTGTTCGCCCAGCTGTTCAACCTGACGGCAGCGGAGCGGAAGACCCTGCTGGTGGCCGGTGCCGCCGCCGGCATGACCGCGATCTTCGGCACGCCCGTCGCCGCGGTGCTGCTGGCGGTCGAGCTGCTGCTGTTCGAATGGAAGCCGCGCAGCCTGATCCCGGTCGCCACCGCCGCCATCGTCGCCGCGGCCTGGCGCCCGCTGCTGTTCGAGACCGGGCCGCTGTTCGCCTTCAGCGGCATGGTCGACCTGTCCGGCCCGGCGCTGCTCGCGGTGATCGGCGTCGGCATTGCTGCCGGTTTCGGCTCCGGCATCCTCACCGCGCTGGTCTATGGCTTCGAGGATCTGTTCGAGCGGCTGCCGATCCACTGGATGTGGTGGCCGGTGCTGGGCGGCATCGCCATCGGCATCGGCGGGCTGATCGAGCCCGCGGCGCTCGGCGTCGGCTACGACTCCATCCGCGACCTGCTGGCCGGCCACCTGCCGCCGGGCGACGTGCTGCGCCTCCTGGTGGTGAAGGCGCTGATCTGGTCGATCGCGCTCGGCTCCGGCACCTCCGGCGGCGTGCTGGCGCCGCTGCTGATCATGGGCGGGGCGCTCGGCGCGCTGGAGGGCACGGTGCTGCCCGGCGGCAGCGGCGTCTGGGCGCTGCTGGGCATGGCGGCGATGATGGGCGGCACGATGCGCTCGCCGCTGACCGCCGCGGTGTTCGCGGTCGAGCTGACCGGCAACCTGGCCATGCTGCCGGCCCTGCTGGCCGCCTGCATCGCCGCCTACGCCGTCACCGTGCTGCTGCTGAAGCGGTCGATCCTGACCGAGAAGATCGCCCGGCGCGGCCATCACATCCTGCGCGAATACATCGTCGACCCGTTCGAGCTGACCCGCGTCGGCGACGTCATGGTGGCGCGGGTCGACACGCTGCCGGCGGCGATGCCGGTCGACGACGCCGTCGCCTTCTTCACCGACGAAAGCGGCCCGCGGCACAAGAGCTATCCGGTGGTGGACGAAGCCGGCCGTCCGATCGGCATGGTGGCCCGGGCCGATGTGCTGCGCTGGATGGTCTCCGGCTGGCCGCGCGGCACCAGCCTGGCCGACGCCGTCTCAGGTCTGCCGCTGGTGCTGGGCCATCCGGACGAGATGGTCGGCCGCGTGGCGGACCGGATGGCGGAGGGTGATGCCGGCCGCGTCCCGGTCACCCGGCGCGAGGACGGCGTGCTGGTCGGCATCCTGGCCCGCAAGGACCTTTTGCGGGTGCGGGCGCGGCTGCGGACTGAGGAGATCGACCGGGCGCGGCTGCTGCGCCCGGGCGGTCAGCGGTAGAGCTATACCGACAAGAACACCGATTTTGCTACGACAGAGCTGGCCCGACCTATTCCGCCGCCGCCCGGCGCCCATTGCGGTCGGCGACGTAGCGGCGGACGGCCTGGCCGAAGGCGGCGAACAGCGCCACCGAATCCGGGTTGTCGCGGAACTTCCACTCCGGGTGCCACTGGGTGGCCAGGCCGAAATAGGGCGCGGCCTCGATCCGCACCGCCTCGATCTGGCCGTCCGGCGCCGTCGCCTCGACCGTGAGGCCGACGCCCAGCCGGTCGATGCCCTGGGCGTGGATGGTGTTGACCATGGTCTCGGCCTTGCCGAACAGCGCCGCCAGCGCGCCGCCCTCGGCCAGCGCCACCGGATGGGCCGGGCCGTACTGGACCTCGACCGGCCTGCTCTCGTCGGCGCGGTGGTCCACTCGGCCGGGCACCCGCTCGACATGCTGGTGCAGGGTGCCGCCGCAGACCACGTTCAGCTCCTGCAGGCCGCGGCAGATCGCCAGCACCGGGATGCCGCGCTCGATCGCCCGGCGGATCAGCGGCAGGGTGGTGGCGTCACGGTCCGGGTCGTGCAGAGTGCCGGCCTCGCTGGCCTCGCCGCCATAGTGCAGCGGCTCGACATTGGACAGGCTGCCCGTGATCAGCAGGCCATCCAGCCGGTCCAGCACCGCGTCGATGTCGTGCCAGCCGCCCAGCGCCGGGATCAGGAAGGGCAGGCAATCCGCCCCCTCCGACACCGCGCGGACGTACTTGTCGCCGACGGCGTGGAAGGGATGGACCCCAAGCGGCTTGACGCAGGCCGGGATGCCGACGACGGGACGAGACGAGGCGGGCATGGGCAGGCTCCTGGACCGATGCTCCATATTTCGCCGCGGGGGCCGGGTTCGACCAGCCCCGCAGGGGCGGGAATGGCCCTGCGGCGGGCGCATGGCTCGGGCCACGCCCCGCGTGCCGCAACAACGCCTTGTTTGCCCCCTTCCGGCCGGCCGCAATCCGTGGTTATAAGCGATTCAACGAGCGAGAGCGGGGGGCCCATGTTCCTGGTTCCGACCTATGTGGCGCAGAGCGCGATCCACGGCCTGGGCGTGTTCGCCGCGGCGCCGATCGCCCAGGGCACGCCGATCTGGCGGTTCGAGCCGGCGGTCGATAAGGTGGTGCCGGAGGAGGTGGTGGCGTCGTTGCCCGAGGTGCCGCGCCGCTTCTTCGAGACCTACGCCTATCTGTCGCCGGACATCCCGGGCGGCTATGTGCTGAACGGCGACGACGCCCGTTTCCTGAACCATGATGACGACCCGAACACCGACAATTCCGGGCCGGTGACCCTGGCCGCGCGCGACATCGCGGCGGGCGAGGAGATCACCTGCGACTACCTGGTCTGCTGCCTGGAGGAGCGCGACGGCCCGCTGGCGCGGCGGCTGGAACCGGCGGAGTCGTGAGCGGCGAGACCCTGCTCCTGCGGCCGATCTGCGAGGCCGATCTCGACGCGGTGCGCAAGCTGCAGGCCGACTCCTTTGCGGCCCTCGCCGGCGACACCCACAGCCCGGCGCAGATCGCGGCGCATGTGGCGCTGATCATGGCGCCCGACTATGTCGGCGAGCTGCTGTCCAACAACATCCTGGTGGCCGAGGCGCCGGATGGCGCGCTGGTGGCCACCGCCGGCTGGTGCCGGGTGCCGGACGATCCGGCGGCGGCCCGGCTGCGCAAGGTCTTCGTCGCTCCGGACCGGGCCGGCCAGGGCCTCGGCCGCCGGATGTGCGAGGCGGCGGAGGACGCCGCCCGCGCCGCCGGCTTCCGCCGCTTCCGGGTGCGCGCCAACGCCAATGCCGAGATCTTCTACGCCAAGCTTGGCTACCGCCCGGTCGAACGGGGCGAGATGCCCACGGCCGCCGGCGTCGCCCTGCCGACCGTGATCATGGTCAAGGGCTGACCGCCGCGTCGATCCGGGGCCGCATTCGACCCTGAGCAAATGCAGTTCGGCGTCGCGGTCATGCCGCGTTCGTCGGCTGTTCGACCCCGCACCCTGAATGACGAAACCTATCCCGTGGCATAGCTCGGCCTCTCCTTCGACCCAATCGACCGCAAACACGCCTCGCCGTAGCGTCGTCGGTGCCGTTTGCAAGTCGATCAGCAGGAGACAGACATGAGCCCGGACAGCATCTCACACCCCGGCGGATCGAGGCCCGACGAGTTGGTTCCGTCGCGCTATGCGCTGCGGATCGGCGAGATCGACGTGCTGGTGGTCAGCGATGGGGTGCTGCCGCTGCCGACCGCGATGCTGGCCCACAACATCGACCCGGCCGTGCGCGCGGCCTGGCTGAAGGAGATGTTCCTGCCGCCGGACGCGTTCGATTGGGCGCTGAACGTGGTCGTGGTGCGCAGCGGCGACCAGACCATCCTGGTCGACGCCGGGCTGGGGTCCGACCCGGACCTGCACCTGCCGCGGGCCGGGCAACTGATCAAGCGGCTGGAGGCCGCCGGCATCGATCTGGGATCCGTGACCGACGTGGTGCTGACCCACATGCACATGGATCATGTCGGCGGGCTGCTGGTCGACGGGGTGAAGGAGCGGCTGCGCCCGGACCTGCGGATCCACGTGTCCGCCGCCGAGGTCAAGTTCTGGGAAGCGCCCGATTTCTCCCACGTCTCCATGCCGCCGGGGTTTCCGGACGCGCTGCGGTCGGCCGCCAAGCATTTCGTGAAAGAGTACCGCGGCCAGCTGCGGACCTTCGAGGATGAGCATGAGGTGGCGCCGGGCGTGGTCGTCCGTCGCACCGGCGGCCACACCCCCGGGCACAGCGTGGTTCGGGTGGCGTCCGGCGGCGAAGGGTTGGTCTTCGCCGGCGATCTCGTGTTCACGGTCGGGTTCGACCACCCCGAATGGTACAACGGCTTCGAGCATGACCCCGAGGAGGCGGCCCGAATCCGGGTCGGCCTGCTGCGGGACTTGGCGGCGAGCGGCGAGCTTCTGGTGGCCACGCACCTGCCGTTCCCGTCCATCGGCCGGGTGGCGGCGAGCGGCGATACCTTCCGTTGGGTGCCGATCTACTGGGATTACTGAATTCCAGACATCGTCATTGCGGCCCCGGCCTCGCGCCGGGGAAGCAATTCACTGGCCGTCCGCACCGACGGATCGCAGCGGGTGTTGCCTCTCCCCTGCGCTGGAACCGGCCGGCCGTCACCGCAGCCGGACGAGCCCCGCTTCGGTCGGCTGGAAGCCGCAGGCGTCGCGGTAGAAGCCGCGGAGATGCGGGTCGAAGTCGACATGCAGCCATTCGCAGCCGGCGGCGCGGGCCTGCGCGATCGCCTCGCGGACCAGCTGCGTCGCATGGCCCCGGCGCCGCAGCGGCGGCGTCACCGCCGTGTCGAGCAGGAAGGCGTGCACGCCGCCGTCCCAGGCGACGTTGACGAAGCCGGCCAGCCGCCCGGCCAGGCGCAGGCACACCCAGCCCAGGCTGAAGCGGTTGACCTGGCGCCACCAGTCGTCGGCCAGCACTGCATGCTCGAAGCATTCGGCATGCAGGGCGTTCAGCTCGTCATTGGCGAAGGGGCCGCGCCATTCCAGCACCGGGTCCGCCACCGCTCAGCGGTCGCTCTTCTTGCGCGGCACGACGAACAGCTTGTTGTCCAGCTGCACCCCCGGCTGGATGCCGGTCAGGTCGACCTGCGTGACGTTGCCCTGCTGGTCCACCGACACCCAGCTCTGCAGGATCATCGGATTGGCGCTGAAGTTCAGGGTCAGGGCGCCGTCCTCCGGCTTGTCGGTCTGCACCAGCTGGACGCTCAGCAGGTTGTTGCCGCGGCTGACCTTGGTGATGGTGACGTCGCCCGACAGCCGGACATTCGCCCGGGTGATGAAGTCGGCGATGGTCGACCCCAGCGGCACGTCCTTCCGCTGCCGCAGATCGGCATCGTAATAGGTCAGCCAGGTGCCGTCGGCGATGTACATGTAGGCGATCGGCGGCTCGTATTCGAGCCGCATCTTGCCCGGCCGCTTCAGGTAAAAATGGCCGCGGTAGAGGTCGGTGTTGTTGGTGGTCTGGACGAAATCCGCCTTCACCGTGGTCAGGCTGCCCAGATACTGCTCGACCCGCTGCAGGTCCTGCCGGTCCTGGGCGGTCAGCTGGGCGGGCTGCACCGCGGCCATGGCCGGCCCGGCGGCGATCAGCAGGGCGGCCAGGGCCGCGGCGATGAGACGTAGCATGGTCATGGCAGTCCGGATACTCAGGGTCTGTGTTCCAAGTAGGGCGAAGACCCCCGGATATCCAGGGCGGCGAGTTGCCGCCGGTGCTCAAGCATCCTCCGGCAGCTCCAGGTCGAGCAGGGCGGAGGACAGCGACTTGCCGTGGCTGTCCAGCGCCAGCGAGGTGGTGACGCCGCTGCCCAGTACGCCGCGCCCGACGAAATGCAGCGCCGCCAGCCCAGGCAGCTCGAAGCGGCTGAAGCGGCCGGCAACGTCGCCGCACAGATGCGCCTCCACCCGCTCCGCCGTCACCGCGCGGCGCAGCCGGTCGTAATCGGCGGGGCCACGAGCGATCACGCTCAGCGTCGTGGTGTCGCCCTTGTCGCCGGCGCGGGCATGGGCGAGCTGGCCGAGGCGGACCATCATGCCTCCAGGATCTCGACCGCGGGGCTGACGGCCCGCCGGTCGATCAGGGTCGAGACGATGCCCACGACCGGGCGCAGGGCGCTGCGCACGCCGCCCCCCGCCGCCGGGCCGTTGGTGTACAGGCTCTCGACCTCGCGTGCGGCGTCGGCAGCGGCCTCGGCGGTGGCGGCGCGGGCGCACAGCCGCAGCCGGACCTCGGATGGGGTTCCCCCGAGCAGCCGACCGGGCAGCAGCGCATTGACGCCGACCAGGTCCAGCCGCAGGTCGGTGATGTCGCTGCGGCGGGCCAGGCGCTCGCGCACGATGTCGGCGGCGCGCCGGCCGCGCTCGACCGCGCCGCTGCCGCCATAGGAGATGCCGGCCTCCGCCTCCCAGCCCGCCTCATAGGCGACGCTGACCTTCAGCGACGCCGGCCGCGTCTGCCCGCGCGCGCCGGTGACGGCGACGCGGTCGGCGCCCCGCTCCGTCACCGACACGCCGGTGACGTCCAGCACCACGTCCGGAGTGACATAGGCGCCGGGGTCGGTGACCTCGTACAGCAGCTGCTCGGTCACCGTGGCCCGGCTGACCAGCCCGCCGGTGCCCGGCAGCTTGGTCACGGTGATGCCGCCCGCCGCCGTCACCTCGGCGATCGGGAAGCCCAGATCCGCCAGGCCGGGCGCGTCGCTGCCATCGGCATCGGCGAAATAGCCGCCGGTGATCTGGCCGGCGCATTCCATCAGGTGCCCGGCCAGGGTGGCGGTGGCGATGCGGCCGGCATCGTCCAGCGCCCAGCCGAAGCGCCAGGCCAGCGGTGCCACGAACAGCGACGGGTCGGCGACCCGGCCGGTGATCACCAGTTGCGCCCCGGCCTCCAGCGCCGGCAGCATGGCGTCGGCGCCGAGATAGGCGTTGGCGGCGATCAGCGGGCCATGCGCTGCCAGCGGCCGGCCGTCCTCGAGCGCCGGGGCGGCCGGGTCGATCCGGTCCAGCACGTCGTCGCCGGTCACCACCGCGATCCGCATCGCCACGCCGAGCTCCCGGCACAAGGCGGCGGCGCGGCGGCCGGCGCCCGCCGGGTCGGCCGCGCCCATATTGGTCAACACCCGGATGCCCTGGGCGGCGACGCCCGGCAGAACGGGGCGCAGCCGGCGCTCCAGCAGCGGGTCGAACCCGGCCTCGGGGTCGGCCCGGCGGCGGCGATGGGCCAAAGCGATGGTGCGCTCGGCCAGGCATTCGAACACCAGCGCGTCCAGCTTGCCGCGCCCCACCAGCTCGGCCGCCGGCTCCAGCCGGTCGCCGGCGAAGCCGGCGCCGGCCCCGATCCGCATCGCCTTCGGCATTCAGATGGCTCCCGTGGCCCAGGCGACGGCCGTCATGACGAGGGTCGAGGCGAAGGCCCATTTGAAGATGAAGCGCTGATGCGCGCCGAGCTGCACCCCGGTCAGCCCGACCAGGATGAAGGTCGAGGCGGTCAGCGGGCTCAAGGGGAAGCCGGTGGTCATCTGGCCCAGGATCGCGGCCCGGCCGATCGCCAGCGGGTCCTGGCCCAGCGCCTCGGCGGTGCCGGCGAAGACCGGCAGGATGCCGTAGTAATAGGCGTCCGGCGTGAACACCAGGCTCAGCGGCATGCCGGTCACCGCCACGATCTGCGACAGGTACGGCGCGAGTTCCGGCGGCACCACCGCCACCAGCGCCTCGGCCATGGCGCCGATCATCCTGGTGCCGCCCAGGATGCCGGTGAAGATGCCGGCGGCGAAGATCATCGCGGTGACGGTGACGACGCTGTCGGCATGCTTCACCAGCCGCCCGCGCTGCTGCTCCCAGCGCGGATAGTTGACCAGCAGCGCGATGGCGAAGGCGGTGATGAACAGCACCGGCAGCGGCCACAAACCGGCCAGCAGCGCCACGATCAGGGCGATGGTCAGGGCGGCGTTGAACCAGGCCAGGCGCGGCCGGCGCGCCGCCCGCTCGGCCTCGGTCGGCTCGACCAGCGCGACTGCATCGACGCCATCGGCGATGCCCAGGCGCTTGCGCTCGCCGCGGCCGATCAGCCAGGCGGCGACGAACACCCAGGCCAGGCCGGCGACCATCGCCGGGATCACCGGGTTGAACAGGGCCGGGGCATCGGTCTTCAGCACCGCCATCGCCCGCGCCGTCGGGCCGCCCCAGGGCAGCAGGTTCATGGTGCCGGCGGCCAGGCAGATGATCCCGGGCAGCACCAGCGGGTTCATGCCCAGCCGGCGATGCACCGGCAGCAGCGCCGTGACGGTGATCAGGAAGGTGGTGGCGCCGTCGCCGTCCAGCGCCACCAGCATGGTCAGCAGCGCCGTGATCAGGCACAGCCGCACCGGGTCGCCCTGTACCAGGGACAGCAGGAATCTGACCGGCCGGTCGAAGATGCCGGTGTCGAGCATCAGCCCGAAATACAGCACCGCGAACATGATCATGATGCCGACCGGCGCGACCTTGACCAGGCCGTCCAGCATCATCGGGCCCAGGCCGGCGCCGAAGCCGCCGAGCAGGCCGCCGGCCAGCGGCACCAGCACCAGCGCGACCAGCACCGAGACGCGGCCGCTCAGGATCAGCGCCAGGAACGCCGCGATGGTCAGGAACCCCAGGGCCGCCAGCATGATCATCCTCCCGTTGCGGCGGCCGTCCTTCCGTCGGCGACCGCTCGGCCCCAGGACGCCAGACAGGCGATAGATCGAGAAGTGAATTTATGTCATCGATTGATGCATGAAGCGCATCAATCTGTCGCTGTTCGAGATCGAGGTGTTCCTGCAGGTCGACCGGCTGCGCAGCTTCCGCGCCGCGGCCGAGGCGCTGGGCATGTCGCAGCCGGCGGTCAGCCGGGCGGTGGCGCGGGCCGAGACGCGGCTGGGTGTCCGCCTGTTCGACCGCAACACCCGGACGGTGGAGCCGACGCCGCAGGGCCGGGAATTCGCCGCCATCGCCGGCCGGCTGATCGGCGACCTGCGCAGCTCGCTCGACGATCTCGGCGACTATTTCCGCTCGGCCCGCGGCCGCGTCGCCGTAGCCGGGCTGCCTTCGGTCACGGCCGGGCTGCTGCCGCCGGTGATCGACCGGTTCCGCCGCGGCCATCCGGGCGTGTCGGTCGGCGTCATCGACACGCTGCTCGACGGCGTGGTTGGCGCGGTGCTGCGCGGCGAGGCCGATCTCGGCATCGCCGGCCGCCCGGCGGCCGACGGCAAGATCGAGTTCACGAGGATCCTGTCGGACCGCTTCGTCGCCATCCTGCGCCAGGACCATCCACTGGCGCGGTCTTCGGCCGTCACCTGGGCCGACCTGGCCGGCTTCCCCTTCGTCGCCATGTCGCGGATCACCAGCGTCCGCCCGCTGACCGACCGCGGCTTCGCCCAGGCCGGAGTGGCGGTGGAGCCGGAGTTCGAGGTCTCGCATCTCGCCACCGCCGGGGCGCTGGTGGCGGCCGGCCTCGGGGTGACGGCGCTGCCGGTGCTGACCCTGCCGGTGCTGGCCCATCCGGCCCTGACCACGCGGCTGCTGCAGGGGCCGGAGGTGACCCGCGACATCGGCGTGCTGACCCGGGCGGGCCGGACCTTGTCGCCCGCCGCCGCTGCCTTCCGCGACACGGTCATCGCCTCCGGCACCGACCCCGTATCGCGGGCATGAAAAAGGCCCGACCGCTGGTGCGGCCGGGCCTCTCCGTCGCCGATGGTGCGGCGATTACTCGGTTGGGGCCGCCTCGTCCGACGGCATGGTCTGGTCCGTCGGAGCCTGTTGCATTGACGGGGCCTGATCCATCGTCCCCGGCTGCATCGACTGGGCCGGGGCCATCTCGCCGGGCATGGCCTGCCCGGGCATCATCTGCTGCGGCGTGGCCCCGGCGCTCAGCTGCTGCTGGTTGAGGTTGCGGGTCTGCTCCTGCTCCGCCGCGTTCTGCGCGCTCTTGCTGCCGCGGTGCCGGCGCGGCGTCTGGGACTGATCCTCGGCACTAGAGGACTGCATGTGCTTGCGGTGGTGGGTGCCCTGAGTCGATTCCGACGGCATGTTCGCGGCGGGAGCCTCGACCGACGGCGCCGTTCCGGGCACCGCCGGCTCGGTCCCGGTCTGGGCCAGGGCGGGCGCGGCGGCCAGTGCCGACACGGCGAGGGCGGTAAAGACAAAACTCCTGCGCATAAAGGTCTCCATCGAGGGATGCCTGATGATCGGGGCCACAGGCACAGACGGCCGCGGCGCGTGATCCGATCCACTCCCTAACGAGGAGTGCAGCGATACCGATCCGAGAAAAGTGCTTTCATGAACGATATTTCATGTTGGCCGCGCTTCGTCTGGCTAAGCCAAAAAGCAAATCCTGGACGGGGCGCCAAGTTGTTGTCTCTCTCGGCAAGCGAGGCGTTGTCAGAATTCGATCACTGGACCGACATCCGCTTTCTACTCTCCCCCTCCCCTTGGGTGTATGGACCGGGGAGGGGGAGGATGAAGGGCATGGGCCGCTGCCTGGCGTGCACGAAAAAAGGCCCGGCTGCCTGAGCAGCCGGGCCTCGCGGGCCGCGGACCTCGCCTCGGAAGGGGGGGTGGAAGCGAGGGCCTGTTGCAGCCCGAACCGATTACTGCGTTTTGCTCAGCTGCTCCTGGTTCAGCTTGCGGGTCTGGTCCTGCTCGCTGCTGGCGCTGCGATGCGTCGACGCCTTGTGATGATGGGGCCCGGCCATGTGGTGGGTCTTCATCTTCATCGGTGCGTCGGCGGCCGGTGCCGCGGGGGTCTGCGCCATCGCCAAGGCCGGGGCCAAGGCCAAGGCGGGCACCGCGAGAACGGCGAACAGAAGGCTCCTGCGCATGTGAACGATCTCCATCGGGGGGACAACGAAGATCGGAGGAGAGGCGGGGCGGGAGGCCACGTCTTGGCTCCGACGAACGAACCCTACGTCGCCGGAGCTAACGCCCTGGTGGGCGGAAGATGAAATCCACGTAACGATCGGGGCCGAGCGAAGCGGGGGAGATCGCCGTCGTGAACACAGATTGCCTCTCCCGCCTGGCGGGAGAGGCAACAGGAGGACACCTGCTGTCGGGAACCGCCGGATCAATGATTCCCGGTCAGCACTTCGCGCTTGCCGACATGGTTGGCCGGGCTGACCACGCCCTCCTGCTCCATCCGGTCGATCAGCCGGGCGGCGCGGTTGTAGCCGATCTGCAGGTGGCGCTGGATGAAGCTGGTCGACGCCTTGCGCTCGCGCGCCACCAGGGCCACCGCCTGGTCGTACAGGTCGTCGCCCGAGCCGCCCTCGCCGTCCAGCGCCAGCGCGTCGAAGCTGCCGCCGTCGTCCTGGTCCTCCAGCACCGAGTCGTTGTAGGACGGCTCGCCCTGGGCCTTGAGGTGGCGCACCGTCTCCTCGACCTCTCCGTCGGAGACGAAGGGGCCGTGCACGCGGGTGATGCGGCCGCCGCCGGCCATGTACAGCATGTCGCCCTGGCCCAGCAGCTGCTCGGCCCCGCCCTCGCCGAGGATGGTGCGGCTGTCGATCTTGGAGGTGACCTGGAAGCTGATGCGGGTCGGGAAGTTGGCCTTGATCGTGCCGGTAATGACGTCGACCGAGGGGCGCTGCGTCGCCATGATCAGGTGGATGCCGGCGGCGCGGGCCATCTGCGCCAGCCGCTGGATCAGCGCCTCGATGTCCTTGCCCGCCACCAGCATCAGGTCGGCCATCTCGTCGACGATGATGACGATGTAGGGCAGCTCGGTCAGGTCGATCGGCTGGTCTTCGAAGATCGGCTTGCCGGTGTCCGGGTCGAAACCGGTCTGCACCCGCCGGGTCAGCACCTCGCCCTTGGCCTTGGCCTCGCGCAGCCGCTGGTTATAGCCCTCGATGTTGCGGACGCCGACCTTGGACATGGATCGGTAGCGGTCCTCCATCTCGCGCACCGCCCATTTCAGGGCGACCACCGACTTCTTCGGGTCGGTGACGACGGGGGCGAGCAGGTGCGGGATGCCCTCGTAGATCGAGAGCTCGAGCATCTTCGGGTCGACCATGATGAAGCGCACCTTGTCCGGCGGCAGCCGGAACAGCAGCGACAGGATCATGGTGTTGATCGCGACCGACTTGCCCGAGCCGGTGGTGCCGGCGACCAGCAGATGGGGCATGCGGGCCAGATCGGCGATGATCGGGCCGCCGCCGATGTCCTTGCCGAGCACCAGGCCCAGCTTCGAGCCGGCCTTGTCCATCTGGTCGGAGCCGAGCAGCTCGCGCAGCAGCACCATCTCGCGCTTCTGGTTCGGCAGCTCGATGCCGATGACGTTGCGGCCGGGCACCACGGCGACGCGGACCGACACCGCGCTCATCGACCGGGCGATGTCGTCGGCCAGGCCGATGACGCGGCTGGACTTGGTGCCGGGCGCCGGCTCCAGCTCGTACAAAGTGACCACCGGGCCGGGATTGACCTTCACGATCGAGCCGCGGACGCCGAAATCGCTCAGCACCTGCTCCAGCGCCGCGGCGTTCTGCTCCAGCACCCGCGGGTCGGTCACGGCCGGGCGCTTGGTCGGGTCCGGCATGGTCAGCAGGTCGAGCGGCGGCAGCTCATACGTGTCGGGCGGCGCCAGCTCGAAGCTGGTCTGGCGCGGCGGCGGCGCGGCGGGACGGCGGGGCGCCGGCTCGATCGCGGCGGGGGCGACGCGTTGCGGTGACGGCATCGGGGCAATGGGGCGGCGCGGCGGCTCTTCCACCGGGCGCAGCGAGGGCAGGTCGATCAGGTCGTCGTCCTCCTCCTCGGGCATGTCCTCGGGTTCGGTGCGGCCGCCGCCGATGATGAGCGGCGGGCGCGCCGGAGCGCGCTCCTCCTCCTCGTCTCCGTCTTCCGGATCGCCGATCCGCGGGCCCGGGCGGGTTGGCGCGGGCGAAGCGCGGCCGCGCCGCCGGGCCGGCGCCGGGCATGGCGAAGGCCGCCGGGGCCGCCGGCGCGGGCTCGCGCCGCATCATGCTGGAGGCGACGGTGCCGGCGCCGTGCAGCGTGCGCAGGCCCAGCCATTGCAGCACCCGGCCGATCGCGCGCATCAGGGTTCCCGTGACCGACGCGCCGGCGCGGGCGCCGGCGCCGGTCACCGATCCGACCCGGTGCCATTCGGTCGAGGACAGGCCCAGCGCGATCAGCACCAGCAGCAGGCCGACGGCGCCGGTGGCCAGCGCCAGCCACGAGGTGGCGACCGGCCCGGCCGAAAGAATCACGGTGTCGGAGATCCGCTTCAGGATCATCGACCCGACGGCGCCGCCCAGCGAGCCGCGCTCGGCCCAGCCCTCGATCGCCGGCAGCGGCGACAGGCCGGCGGCCAGGAACAGCACGCCGAACAGCAGGCTGGTGACCCGCCACCACACCCGGTCCAGCGGCTGGTGCCGCATCAGCCGCCAAGCCCAGAACAGCGGCAGCACGGCCAGCAGGAAGGCGCCGATGCCCAGCGTCTGGATCAGGAGGTCGGCGACATGCGCGCCGGGCCGGCCCAGCAGGTTGGCGGCGGGCCCCGCCTTGGCGGTGTTCCAGGACGGGTCGGTCGGGGAATAGCTGACCAGGGCGACCAGCAGGCCGCAGCCGAACACGGCGATGCCCAGGCCGCTCAGCTCGCGCACCCGGTTGCGCAGGAACTCCCGCACCACCGGGGGCAGGAAGGAGCGCTTGCTCGAGGCGGCGCGGCCGGAGCTGCGCGTCACCGCGGTGCGGCGGGATGAGGTTCCGGCCATCGTCATTCTGCCGCCTCGGCTAGGATCTCGCCGACCCGGGTCAGGGCGCGCCCGACCGTCTCGGCGTCATGGACCACGGCGATGCGCAGCCAGCGTCGGCCGATCTCCGGCCGGTCCAGGCGCGTGATGTAGCCGCCGGGCAGGGTGCGGATCGCAGCCTCGGCCCACAGCCGGCGCGCCGCGGCCTCGCCGTCGCCGACATCGAGCCACAGGAAGAAGCCGCCCTCCGGCCGGCGGAAGCCGAAGCGACCGCCCAGCGCCGCCTCGGCGGCATCGAACTTGGCCCGGTACAGCGCCCGGTTTTCGGCGACATGGGCGTCATCGGCCCACAGCGCGGCAGAGGCGGCCTGGATCGGCAGCGGCATGCCGGCGGCGGAATGGCTGCGCAGCCGCAGGAAGGTGGCCACCAGCGCCGGGTCGCCGGCGACGAAGCCGCTGCGCAGCCCGGCCGCGTTCGACCGCTTCGACAGCGAGTGGAACACCAGCAGGTTGTCCAGCGACCCGCCGTCGCGGCCGGCCGCGACCTCCAGCACGCCCACCGGCGGGTCGCGGTCGTAGATCTCGGCGTAGCACTCGTCGGCCGCCAGGATGAAGCCGTGCGTCCGGGCCAGGCCGATGGCGCGGTCGAGATAGCCCCGGCTGGCGACGGCGCCCTGCGGGTTGGTCGGGTTGCACAGGTAGAGCAACTTCAGCCGCGCCAGCAGCGCCGTGTCGGCCTCCAGCGCGTCGAGGTCGGGCAGGAAGCCGGTGGCGGGTCCGGCCGGCAGGAACACCGGCTCGGCCCCGGCCATCACCGCGGCGCCCTCATAGGGGGCGTAGAACGGGTCGGGCAGGGCCACGGCCGGCACCTGGTTGGCGCCGGGGCGGTGATCGACCGCCAGCTCGGCAACCAGGAACAGCGCCTCGCGGGTGCCGGACAGCGGCAGAATATGGGCCGGGTCGGCCAAGCCATCGGGCAGGTTGAACCGGCGCTGCAGCCAGCCGGCGCAGGCCTCGCGGAAGGCCGGGGTGCCGGCCACCGGCGGGTAGCGGTTCCAGCTGCCGGCATTGGCGGCCAGGATCTCGGCCAGGAAAGCCGGCGGCTGGTGCTGCGGCTCGCCGACCGACATGGCCAGCGGCGTCACCCCTTCCGGCGGCGAGACGCTGGACAAGAGCGTCGCGAGGCGCGCGAACGGATAGTCCGCTAGCCGTTCCAGTGCGTCGTTGAGTCGGCCGCCCCGCATGCTCTTCTGCAACACCCTCTGCCGCGTCGGACCGGCTGCGCCGGCCTCTTTCCTCGCTTCCGGCGGCCGGTGCCGCCGCGAAACAGCTCTTAGATTCCAATCACTTTATCCAATCTTCTGACCTCTCCTGTCAAATCCGGCGTGGCCGGGCGGCCGGTCCGGCGCGCTTTTCCGGCCACGCTGTGGCCGGTCCGGCACGGTCGGAGAACGCTCGGACGAATCACGAACGAATCAGGATCGGCAAGCGACGGGATATTGCCGGGGTCAGGGACCGAACGGGATCGACAGCGACATCAGGCTGCCGGCGCCGCCGGACGAGCCCCAGCTGCCGCCGGCGGCGACTCCGACTCCGCGCCGCTCGGAGCACCCTGCGGCCAGCATCAGGAGACATAGGAGAAGAATCCGGACCATGCTGAAATGCTACCACGAAATCGCGGCCGGACACCCGGTCATGTGACACGCGGCCACTGGACAGCGCGGCACCGCGCTCCGATGCTGCGCGCCATGAACGATAGCACCTCCTTGCGCGCCCAGGTCGCGGTGGTCGGCGGCGGTCTCGCCGGGGCGACCATGGCGGCCGCCCTCGGCCAGGCCGGGATCGATACCGTGATCCTGGACCAGGAACCGGCGACCGCCCGCACCCTGCCGGAGTTCGATGGCCGCACCACCGCGCTGTCCTACGGCTCACGCCGGATCGTCGCCTCAGCCGGGCTGTGGGATGCGGTGGCGGGCCAAGCCGAGCCGATCCTCGACATCCGCATCGCCGATGGCCGCGCCCCGGTGTTCCTGCATTTCGACCATCAGGAGATGGCCGTCGAATCGGATGGCGCGCCATTCGGCCACATCGTCGAGAACCGGCTGCTGCGGCTGGCGCAGTTCGAGCGGCTGGACGCCCTGCCGGCGGTGCGCCACGTCGCCCCGGCCAAGGTGGTGGCGGTCGAGACCGGCACCGGCCATGCTGCCGTGGCCCTGGCCGACGGAAGGGTGGTGCGGGCCGACCTGGTCATCGGCGCCGACGGCCGCGGCTCCTTCACCCGCCAGCAGCTCGGCATCCCGGCGCGCAGCTTCGCCTACCGGCAGAAGGCGGTGGTCTGCGTCATGGCGCATGCCGAGCCGCATGAGGGTGTGGCGGTCGAGCATTTCCTGCCGGCCGGCCCCTTCGCCGTGCTGCCGATGACCGACGACGCCGAGGGCAACCACCGCTCCTCGATCGTCTGGACCGAGCATCCGGACACCGCCGACGACTTGGTGCATCGGCCGGTGGCCGCCTTCGACGCGGCGCTGCAGGCCACGGTGGGCGACTGGCTGGGGCCGGTGCGGACCCTGGGCAAGCGCTTCACCTATCCGCTCGGCGTCGTCCATGCCCGGCGCTACGGCGCCCGGCGGGCGGCGCTGATCGGCGAGGCGGCGCATGCCATCCACCCGATCGCCGGCCAGGGCCTCAATCTCGGCCTGCGCGACATCGCCGTGCTGACCGAGCTCCTGGTCGAGCGCAGCCGCCTCGGCCTCGACCTCGGCGACCCCACGATGCTGCGGCGCTACGAGCAGGCGCGGCGGCCGGACAACGTCGCCATGATCCTGGCGACCGACGGGCTGAACCGGCTGTTCTCGACCGACCTGGCCCCAGTGCAGCTGGCCCGCGACCTCGGCCTCGCCGCCGTCGGCCGCCTGCCGCCGGTCAAGCGCTTCTTCATGCGCCAGGCGATGGGGCTGGGCGCGCGGTCGCGGTCCTGACGGGGCACCCCACGTCCGTTACGGCGTGGGAACGTGAAAGGCCGTCGCTGCAATCACGACCGCGGCGAAGGCGTAGGCGAATGAAAACACGGCCAGCGCCGCCGCGGCCGGCATAGCGCCCTGCGCGCGGGAAAACAGCACGCTGACAAGGATGATCTGCAGCACCAGGAAGATGGTGTAGATCCCCCCGTCGGCCCCCCAGAACCCCGGCTCTCCCAAGAGTCCGGCGACCACGACGAGGGCTTGGCTGGCCGCGACCGGGATCAGGAACACCAGCAGGCGCGGTTGCCGTCGGACGACCCCGACGAGCGATCCCACGGCGAGGCAGATCACGCCCAAGGCGGGAACGGCCGTGAACGATCCCAGCAGGAACGGCCATCGGATCGAGGAGAAGAAGTACTCCGGCAGGTAGGCGGAAAGCCGGATGACGTCGTCCATGTCCAACCTCCGGTCCCCGCGGCACTCGATCCGAAGGGCTATGTCAGCGGATAGCTCTCCAAGATCTCATAGACCGCGCCCTCGCGGCCGACATGGCTCTGGTACAGATGGAAAGCGTCGACCGGGAAGGGCTCGGCGCGGAACGGGCCGTGCTCCAGCAGCCAGCGCTCGACCCGCTCGGCCGGCGCCTGGCGCAGCCGGGCCAGGGTGACGTGCGGGGCATAGCTGCGATCGTCCGGCGGCTGGCCGGCGGCGACCAGGGCGCGGTCGACCTTGGCATGCAGGAAGTGCAGCGCCGGCTCCGCCGCCACCCCGGCCCACAGGATCGAGGCGGCGCGCTTCGTGCCGAACCGGCCGACGCCGTCCAGCGCCAGGCTGAAGCCGGGGGCGGCGATGGCGTGCAGCGCCTCGTCGATCTCCTCCGCCTCCAGCGCGTCGACCTCGCCGATGAAGCGCAGGGTCAGGTGGAAATCGGCCGGGTTGGTCCAGCGCGCCCCGGGCACGCCGCCCTGCAGCAGGGTCAGGCGGGGCCGCAGCGCGGCGGGAATGGCAATGGCGATGAAGAGTCGGAGCATGGGCGTTGCCTGGTCAGGCCAGGCTGAAACCGGCGCGGTATCGCGCCGGGCTGGTGGCGAGGCGGCGGCGGAAATGATGGCGCAGCGTGTCGGCCGAACCGAAGCCGCATTCGGTGGCGATGCGCTCGACCGGCAGGGTGGTGGTCTCCAAGAGCTCGCGGGCCAGCGCCAGGCGCTCGCTCACCAGCCATTCCGCCGGGGTGGTGCCGGTGGCCTCGCGGAAGCGGCGCAGGAAGGTGCGCAGGCTCATCCCCGCCTCGCCGGCCAGCCGCTCCAGCGGCAGGTCCTCGGCCAGGTGGCGCCGGGCCCAGTCGAACAGCGCGGCCAGGCGCGGCCTCTCCTCGCTCTGCACCGGCCGGTCGACATACTGGGCCTGGCCGCCCTCGCGATGCGGCGGCACCACCAGGCGCCGCGCCACTTGGTTGGCGATCCGCGCCCCCCAGTCGCGCCGCACGATGTGCAGGCACAGATCCAGCCCGGCGGCGCTGCCGGCCGAGGTCAGCACCTGGCCCTCATCGACATACAGCACGTCCGGCACGATCCGGATGTCGGGATACCGCGCGGCCAGGGCCTCGGCATAGCGCCAATGGGTGGTGGCGCGGCGGCCGGCCAGCACGCCCGCGGCGGCCAGCACGAAGACGCCGGAGCAGATCGAGACCAGCCGGGCGCCGCGCTCATAGGCCCGGCGCAGCGCCGCCAGCAGCGGCTCGGGCGGGGTCTCGCGGATGCCGCGCCAGCCGGGCACGACGATGGTGCCGGCCGTCTCCAGCGCCTCCAGCCCGGCTTCGGCCTGGACCTGGATGCCGCCGATGGCGCGCAGCGGCCCGGGCTCGGCGGCGCAGACGGTGAAGCGGTACCAGTCGGCGAATTCCGGCCGCGGCAGGCCGAACACCTCCACGGCCACGCTGAACTCGAAGGTGCACAGCCCGTCATAGGCGAGCACGGCGACGCTGCGGTTCGGCGGACGGGTCATAGGCGATGGGAACGCCGTCGCGGCCGGAGCGTCAAGGATGCCCGGCATGCCCTGACACGTCATGGCGAGCGAAGCGTGGCCATCCAGTCCTGCGGCCTCAACGGCATGGCGGCGACAGTCTGGATGGCCACGCCCCTTCCGGGCTCGCCATGACGATGGAGTGGGATCAAATGTGGATCGCGCGCCCGTCCACCGCCAGCGCCGCTTCCTTGACCACCTCGTTCAGGGTCGGGTGGGCGTGGCAGGTGCGGGCGATGTCCTCGGCCGAGGCGCCGAACTCCATCGCCAGCACGCATTCGGCGATGATGGTGCCGGCCTCGGCGCCGATGATGTGGACGCCCAGCACCCGGTCGGTCTTGGCGTCGGCCAGGATCTTGACGAAGCCGTCGGTCGCGTTCATGGCGCGCGCCCGGCCATTGGCCAGGAACGGGAACTTGCCGGCCTTGTAGGCGATGCCGGCCTGTTTCAGCTCCTCCTCGCTGCGGCCGACCGAGGCCACTTCGGGCCAGGTGTAGACCACGCTCGGGATCGCGTCGTAGTTCACATGGCCGGCCTGGCCGGCCAGGATCTCGGCCACCGCCACGCCCTCGTCCTCGGCCTTGTGCGCCAGCATCGGGCCGGCGATCACGTCGCCGATGGCGTAGATGCCCTCGACATTGGTGCGGAAGTGCTTGTCGGTCCTGACCCGGCCGCGCTCGTCCAGCTCCACGCCGGCGGCGTCCAGGCCGAGGCCCTCGGTGTAGGGCCGGCGGCCGATCGACAGCAGCACGTAATCGGCCTCGATGGTCTCGGCGGCGCCGCCCTTGGCCGGCTCGACCGTCAGGGTGACGCCGGTGTCGGTCTTCTGCGCGCCGGTGACCTTCGAGCTCAGCTTGAAGGTCATGCCCTGCTTGGCCAAGATGCGCTGCATCTGCTTCGACACCTCGCCGTCATTGGTCGGCAGGATGCGGTCGAGGAACTCCACCACCGTCACCTTGGCGCCAAGGCGGGACCAGACCGAGCCGAGCTCGAGCCCGATGACGCCGCCGCCGATCACCACCAGATGCTTCGGCACCTCCGGCAGCGACAGCGCGCCGGTCGAGGTGACGATGCGCGTCTCGTCGGCCTCGACGCCCTTCAGCGGGGTCGAGTCGGAGCCGGTGGCGATGACGAAGTTCTTGGCGGCGTAGGTCTTGCCCTCGACCTCGATCCGGTCCTTCGCGGTGAAGCGGGCGGTGCCGAGCAGGCGGTCGATCTTGTTCTTCTTGAACAGGAAGTCGACGCCGTCGACATTCGCCTTCACCACCTTGGTCTTGTGGCCCATCATGCCGGCCAGGTCGAGCTCGACGCCGGAGACCTTGACGCCGAAGGCGGCCAAGGCGTGCCCGGCCTCCTCGAACTTCTCCGACGCGTGCAGCAGCGCCTTGGACGGGATGCAGCCGATGTTCAGGCAGGTGCCGCCCAGGGTCGGCATCTTCTCGACGCAGGCGGTCTTCAGCCCCAGCTGCGCGGCCCGGATGGCGGCGACATAGCCGCCGGGGCCGGCGCCGATCACGATCAGGTCATAGGTGGCTGCGGGTTCGGTCATCGCTCGCACTCAGCTTGCCGGAAGGTGGCCGCAAACTGCATGAGCGGGCGCGGCACCGCAACTGCGTCGAGCGGGCAGCTGCCATCGTCCGGCCTGACCCAGGTCACTCCGGCCGGGCGAGATGGTCGTCGAGGGCGGCGGCCAGCGCCTGGATCTGGTGGTTGAGGGCATCGAGCTGCGGCAGGGTCAGGCCGGAGCGGCGCAGCAGCGCCTCGCCCAGGCACTGGCTGCGGGCGAACAGGGCACGGCCCGCCTCGTTCAGCCGGACCTGGACCTCGCGTTCATTGTCCGGGCTGCGCCGCCGCTGCACCAGCCCGGCCGCCTCCATCCGCTTCACCAGGGGCGTGATCGTGCTCGAATCGAGAGCGAGGCGGGCGGCGATGATGCCGATCGTCCGGCCGTCCTCCTCGCCCAGCACGTTGAGCACGAGGTATTGCGGATAGGTGATCCCCATCTCGTCCAGCATCGGCTTGTAGGTCCGGTTGATGGACATGGCGGTGCGGTACAGCGTGAAGCAGATCTGCTCGTCGAGCGCGAGCGGGCGGTCCTTCGGCAAGGGCATGCGGCGCCCTCCTGTTCCTGATGCACGATCACAGTTATCACGAAAAATAATATCGCGATAAAGATTTTCATGGACGCGGTCGGGACGATCGGCTACCAGATGGTTATCGCGATAATAATTATCGTGATATCACCTAGCCATTGTAGTGATACCAACGGAGCCGCAGATGGTTCACAGCGAGCATGGGACGGACGGAATTTCGCGCCGGCTCGTTCTGGCGGCGGGAGTCGGACTCGCCGCCGCGGCGGCCCTGCCGCATTCTTCCCTGGCGCAGACCGGCGCCGCACCTTCACGCCCAACACCGGGAGACAGCACCATGAGCAGCGGATTGTTCGCGACCAAGGACGGCACCAACATCTTCTACAAGGATTGGGGCCCGCGCGACGCGCAGCCGATCGTGTTCCACCATGGCTGGCCTCTCAGCGCCGACGATTGGGACGCCCAGATGCTGTACTTCCTGGGCCAGGGCTACCGCGTCATCGCGCATGATCGCCGCGGCCATGGCCGGTCCAGCCAGACCGACACCGGCAACGAGATGGACACCTACGCCTCCGACGTGTCGCAGCTGGTCGCCCATCTCGACCTGAAGGACGCCGTCCATATCGGCCATTCGACCGGCGGCGGCGAGGTGGCGCGCTACGTCGCCAGGCATGGCGGCAACGGCCGGGTGGCCAAGGCGGTGCTGGTCAGCGCCGTGCCGCCGGTGATGGTGAAGTCGGAGAAGAACCCCGGCGGCCTGCCGCTCGAGGTGTTCGACGGCTTCCGCAAGGCCCTGGCCGACAACCGGGCCCAGTTCTACCGCGACGTGCCGGAAGGGCCGTTCTACGGCTTCAACCGCCCGGGCGCGAAGGTCTATCCGGGCGTGATCGACAATTGGTGGCGCCAGGGCATGATCGGCGGCGCCAAGGCCCATTACGACTGCATCAAGGCGTTCTCGGAGACCGACTTCACCGAGGACCTCAAGGCGATCGAGGTCCCGACCTTGGTTGCGCATGGCGACGACGACCAGATTGTGCCATTCGCCGATTCGGCGCCGCTCTCGGTCAAGCTGCTGAAGCAGGGCACGCTGAAAGTCTACAAGGGCTTCCCGCACGGCATGCTGACCACCCATGCCGATGTGCTGAACCCGGACCTGCTGGCCTTCATCAAGGGCTGAGAATCGAATCGGGCGGCGGAATCACCGACCCGCCGCCCGAGGTTCGTTCGAGAACCGTCGCCGCCGGGGCGACGGATTATTCAGCGCGAGGAGTTGCCGGACTGCCGGCCGCGCATGTAGTGCCGCTCCGGGCGATAGCGCGGCTTGAACAGATGCTCGATCCAGTCCCGGACCACGGTCCACATGCGCTGCGGGCCTCCTCAGCCCTTGTTCAATGCGGCGCGGACGGCGGCGAGGCCATCCTGTCCGTCGCGGGTGGTGACGCCGGCCAGCCAGCCGGCGAGAAGGTCGGGGTGAGCCTTGAGGTACTTCGCGGCGGCCGTCTTGCCGTCCGCCCCCTCGTCCAGGATCGTCCCCATGATCTGGTTTTCCATGTCCACCGTGAATGTCAGCTGTGACAGCAGCCGGGCGAGATTGGGGCAATTCTTCGACAAGTCTCGCCTCGTCACGGTGTAGACGGTGGCGCGGCCGTAATTCGGACCGAAATACGCGTCGCCGCCGCTGAGATAAGTGATCGGGAACTTCGCGTTCATCGGGTGCGGCTCCCAGGCCAGGAAGGCGATCCATTCCTGGCGCCGCGCCGCCCGGTCCACCTGGCTCAGCATGCCCTGCTCGCTCGACTCGACCAGAGTCCAGCCGTCCAGGCCGAAATCCTTGGTGTCGATCATCTTCTGGATGTTCTGGTTCGCCGGCGCTCCGGGCTCGATGCCGTAGATCTTTTTGTCGAACTTGTCGGCGTGCTTTGCGAGGTCGGCGAAATCCTTCACCCCGGCCTCGGCGACATAGGCCGGGACTGCGAGGGTGAAGCGGATGCCGTCGAGATTCGGGCGGATCACCTCGATCGCCTTCTCGGCCGTCAGCGGTTCGATGAAGCGACTCTGCGCCGGCATCCAGTTGCCGAGGAAGACGTCGATCTGGCTGTTCTTCAGGCTTTCGAAGGTGACCGGCGGGGCCAGTGTCTCCACCTTCTGGGTGTAGCCCAGCGGCTCCAGCAGCGTGCCGAGCACGCCGTTGGTCGAGGTGATGTCGGTCCAGCCCGGATCCGACATGCGCACGGTGGCGCAGCTGTCGGGATCGGCTGCTGCGGCGGGGGTCGCCGCCAGCAGCAGCCCGGTCAGGGCAAGGGCAATGAGGCGCGCCATGATTCGGTCTCCCTGTTGTTGTCGTCCCCATCGGGGGCATTGCCGCGCGTGACGCGCGGGAACCGGGCGGCGGCTTCCAGGTCGTCGAGATCCATGTGGTTGCGGATGTATTGCCGGGTGGCGTCCTGCCGGGGCTGCCAGTCCCAGCCGTGCAGGGCGCCCCGGCGCAGCGCCGCATCCACGAAGTGCCGTCGCCGCTGGCTTTCCAGCACCTGCTCGCGCAGCCGCGGCAGGTCCCACCGCGCCGCCACCTCCGCCCGGAAGGCGGCGATGCGCGCCGCCTCGGCCGGGTCGGCGGCGCGGTTCACCCGCTCGCCGGGATCGGCCGTGAGGTCGTAGAGCTGGTCGGGATCGGCCGGGCTGTGGATGAACTTCCAGTTTCCGCGGCGGATCATCACGATCGGCGCCACTGCGCCCTCGGCCAGGTATTCGCCCAGGACCAGATCATGCCCGCCGGTGCCGGCCAGATGCGGCAGCAGGCTGCGCCCGTCCAGCGAGGTCGGATGGGCTGGCGCGCCGTCCGGCGTTGCCAAATCGACCAGCGTCGGCAGCAGGTCGGCGGAGGACACGGCGGCGCCGACCCGGCGCGGGGCGAAGCGGCCGGGGGCGTGTACGATCAGCGGGATGCGGCTGCCGCCCTCCAGGAAGCTCATCTTGTACCAGAGGCCGCGCTCGCCCAGGAACTCGCCGTGGTCGGACAGGATGATGGTGACCGTGTCCTCGGCCAGGCCGGTGCGGCGCAGCGCCTCCATCACCCGGCCAAACTGCTCGTCGACATAGGCGATGGCGCCGTAATAGGCGCGCCGGGCTCGGCGGGTCTGCTCAGGCGTGATCGGCGTCCGGTCCAGCTCGCACACCGCGCGCAGCCGGCGGGAATGCGGGTCGTCGGCCGGCGCGTCCTCGGGCAGCGGGATGTCCTCGTCGCGATGCAGGTTCCAGTACCGCTCCGGCACGGCGAAGGGGTCGTGCGGATGGGTCAGCGACACCGTCATGCAGAACGGCTGGCCGTCGCCTTTCCGCGCCAGGTCGTACAGCCGGCGCTCGGCCGCGAACACCACCTCGTCGTCGAAATCCAGCTGGTTGGTGCGGATGCAGGGGCCGGCGTCGATCACCGAGGCCATGTTGTGGTACCAGCTCGGCCGCGCCTCGGGCCGGTCCCAGTCCGGGGTCCAGCCGAAATCGGCCGGGTAGATGTCGGTGGTCAGCCGCTCCTCGAAGCCGTGCAACTGGTCGGCGCCGCAGAAGTGCATCTTGCCGGACAGGATGGTGCGGTAGCCCAGGGCCCGCAGCGCGTGGGCGAAGGTCGGGATGTCGGAGGGGAACTCGGCGGCGTTGTCATAGGCGCCGATCGCCGACGGCAGCCGGCCGGACATGAACACCGCGCGCGACGGGCCGCACAGCGGGCTGTTGCAATAGGCGGCGTCGAACACCACCCCGTCCCGCGCCAGCCCCGCCATCACCGGTGCGTGCACCGCGGCGTTGCCATAGGCCGGCAGGGCGAAGGGGGTCAGCTGGTCCGCCATCAGGATCAGGATGTTCGGTCGCCGCGCCGCCACGATGGGCCTCTCCCTGTTTTCTAGGATTGTCGGGCGAGAGTGAGGGCCGCCGGCAAGATCGTGAAGACCGCGGCCGTTCATAGAGGTATTATCCCTGCTTATGGCAACCCGTCGCCGCGATCTGCCGCCGATGCCGGCGCTCCTGGCCTTCGAGGCCGCGGGGCGACTGTCGAATTTCAGTGCCGCGGCGCGCGAGCTCGGGGCCACCCAGCCGGCCGTCTCCCATCAGATCGCCGCATTGGAGGCGCGGCTGGGCACCGCCCTGTTCCGGCGGCTGCATCGCGGCGTCGCCCTGACCGCAGAGGGCGAGCGGCTGCTGCAGGTGGTGACCCGGTCGCTCGACGCCATCGCCGACACGGCGGCGGAGATCCGGCAGGCGCGCGACCCCGGCGGGCTGACGGTCGCCACCGATTTCGCCTTCGCCACCTACTGGCTGCTGCCGCGGCTGGAGCGGCTGCGCACGGCGCTGGGCGGGGTCGAGATCCGCATCCTGGCCAGCCAGGATGTGCTCGACCCGCGCGACCGCGCCGTCGACGCCGTGGTCGCCTTCGGGCCGGGGCGCTGGCCCGGCTGCACCGTCGACCGGCTGTTCCCGGAGAGCGTCGTGCCGATCTGCAGCCCGGCGATGCTGGCCCGGTTGCCGCGCCTCGCCGCGCCGGCCGATCTTCTCGGACAGCCGCTGCTGCATCTCGACAGCCCGGACCCGGCGCGCTGGCTCGACTGGGCCGGCTGGTTCCGGGGGCAGGGGGTGGACGGCACGCCGCGCGGCCGGTCGCTGCGCTTCAACAACTACCCGCTGGTGCTGCAGGCGGCGCTGGCCGGGCAGGGGGTGGCGCTGGGCTGGCGGCCGCTGGTCGACGACCTGCTGGCCGCCGGCCAACTCGTCGCCTGCCTGCCGGCCCCCTACCGCACCCAGCGCGGCTATTTCCTGGCGCAGCCTTTGGCCGACCGGCCGGACCCGCTGCGCGCCGCCTTCCGCGACTGGCTGGTGGCCGAGGCGGCGGGGGGCCGGCCCTAAGCGGGGGCTTGGCCCCGGAACCGGCGCCAGCCCTCGGCGCGCAGGGCGCAGGCCGGGCATTCGCCACAGCCGTGACCCCAGTCGTGCCGCTGGCTGCGGTCGCCGCGATAGCAGCTGTGCGTCTGGTCGCGGATCAGCCCGACCAGCGCCTCGCCGCCCAGGGACTCGGCCAGGCGCCAGGTCTCGGCCTTGTCGATCCACATCAGCGGCGTGTGCAGCACGAAGCGGCTCTCCATGCCCAGGTTCAGCGCCAGCTGCATCGCCTTCATGGTGTCGTCGCGGCAGTCCGGATAGCCGGAATAATCGGTCTCGCAGACCCCGGCGACCAGGTGGCGCAGGCCCCGGCGATAGGCCAAAGCGGCGGCGAAGGTCACGAACACCAGGTTGCGGCCGGGCACGAAGGTGTTGGGCAGGCCGTTGTCCTGCATCGCGATCTCGACGTCGCGGGTCAGCGCCGTGTCGCTGACCTGGCCGAGCACCGACAGGTCCAGCATATGGTCGTCGCCCAACCGCCCGGCCCATTCCGGGAAGCGGCTGCGCATCGACTCCAGGACAACGGGCCGGACGTCCAGCTCGACCCGGTGGCGCTGGCCGTAATCGAAGCCGACGGTCTCGACCCGGCCGAAGCGCTCCAGCGCCCACGCCAGGCAGGTGGCCGAATCCTGCCCGCCGGAGAACAGCACCAGCGCGCCCTCGGCCGCGGCCCTCTCGCCCTGGTCACCGGCCATCATAGTCCGCCCAGCAATTCGGGGTCTCGTAGACGGCGACCGCGGCCAGCAGCGGCAGCGCCGGCCGCACCCGGTCCCAGATCCAGATCGCGATGTGCTCGGCCGTCGGGTTCTCCAGCCCTTCGATCTCGTTCAGGCAGTAATGGTCCAGCCGGGCCAGGATCGGCGCGAAGGCGGCCTCGACGTCGAAGAAGTCGACGACGAAGCCGGTTTCGGGATCGACCGGCCCCTCCAGCCGCAGCTCGACGCGATAGGAATGGCCGTGCATCCGGTGGCAGCGATGCGTCGCCGGGACATTGGGCAGACGGTGCGCCGCCTCGAAGGTGAAGGCCTGGGTGATCCTCATGGAATCCCGATCAGCTTGTGGGTCTGCAGGCTCAGCCGCCATTGCGGGTGCGACAGGCAATAGGCGACCGCCGCCTCGGTGTTGGCGATGCGGTCCGGCCCGTCCATCGGCTGCAGCCAGAAATGGGTGAAGTCGAGGCCCGCCACCATCTCGGGCAGCAGGTCGGGCTGGGGATAGACCAGCTTCAGCTCGTCGCCGCGGCGGGCAGCCAGGGGCGCGCTGGCCTTGGGGCTGACGCAGACCCAGTCCAGCTCCGCCGGCGGTTCGATTGTGCCGTTGGTCTCGACCGCGGCGGTGAAGCCGCGGGCATGGATCGCGTCCAGCAAGGCGCGGTCCAGCTGCAGCAGCGGCTCGCCGCCGGTGAAGACGACGAAGCGGTCCGCCTCGGGGCCGGCCCAGCAGGCCTCGATCGCCGCGGCCAGCGCCTCGGCGGTGACGAAGCGGCCGCCACCCGGCCCGTCGGTGCCCAGGAAGTCGGTGTCGCAGAAGCGGCACACCGCCTCGGCCCGGTCCTGCTCGCGGCCGGTCCACAGGTTGCAGCCGACGAAGCGGCAGAACACCGAGGCGCGCCCGGCATGGCGGCCCTCGCCCTGCAGGGTCTTGAAGATCTCTTTGACGACGTAGCCCATCACGCTGGTCCGGCGCGGCCTCATCCGGCGGCCTCAGGGGTGGGCCGTTGCCGCGCGGCGCGGTTTTAACCGGTTTCGCCGCGCGGGTCAGGTGCGAATTGCCGCGGGCCCGGAGCGTGTCAGATCGTCTGCCGCCCCAGGAAGTCGCGGATCAGCCCGGCGATCTCGGCGTGATGGGTCTCCAGCGCGAAATGGCCGGCATCCAGGAAGTGGACCTCGGCATCCGGCAGGTCGCGCTTGTAGGCCTCGGCCCCCGGCGGGATGAAGAACGGGTCGTTCCGGCCCCAGACCGCCAGCAGCGGCGGCCGGTGGGCGCGGAAATAGGCCTGGAACTCCGGATACAGCGCCACATTGGTGCGGTAGCTCAGGATCAGGTCCAGCTGGATCTCCTGCGCCTCCGGCCGGTGCATGTAGAAGCTGTCCAGGGTGGAGCCATCGGGCGACAGCCAGTCGGCCGGCGCGCCGTGCTGGTACTGGAAGCGGATCGCCTCGTCGGTCAGCGAGGCGCGGCACGCCTCTCGATGCTCGGGCGTGGGCTCGCGCCAATAGGCCTGCCACGGTCCCCATTCCGCGCTCAGCCCCTCGATATAGGCGTTGCCGTTCTGGCTGATGATGGCGCTGATCCGCTCCGGATGCTTCAGCGCCAGCCTCAGGCCGGTCGGCGCGCCGTAGTCGAAGATGTAGAGGGCATAGCGCGTCAGCCCCAAGGCGTCGGTGAAGCCGTCGATCACCTCGGCCAGCCGGTCGAAGCTGTAGTCGAAGGACGCGCGCGGCGGGGCGACCGTGTTGCCGAAGCCCGGCAGGTCGGGCGCGATCACCCGGTAGCGGTCGGCCAGCAGCGGGATCAGGTCACGGAACATGTGGCCGGCGGTCGGGAAGCCGTGCAGCAGCAGCAGCACCGGCGCGTCGGCCGGCCCGGCCTCGCGGTAGAAGGCCGACACGTCGCCGACCTGCTTCGTCCCGTATCTCACGGTCATGATGCTCGCCTTTCCGGAATGAGGGAGCGCCGGGCGCCGATCGGCCGCCTGTGCGGCGGCAGGAAGCAGGCCCAGCCCGCCGAGAAGAGCCAGCAGGGATCGCCTGCCCAGGCCGGTGTGCGCCGTCATCATCGCCTCGTGCGGTTGTGTTCGCACTGGATGTAAGAATTTCGGTTTCTGCAATAAGACCGCATAGTGGCAATCTGAGATTGCAGGATCTGAAATCATGGACCGGCTCGACGCCATGGCCATCTTCCTGGCCGTCGTGGACCAGGGGTCGCTGGCCGCCGCGGCCCGCGCCCTGGGGCGATCGCCCGCCACCGTCACCCGGGCGATCGCGACGCTGGAGGGCCGGCTGGGCGAGCGGCTGCTGCACCGGAATGCCCGCACCCTGCGCCTCACCGACAGCGGCGAGCGCCATGTGGCCGTCTATCGCAGCGTCCTGGCCGAGCTGGACGAGGCGGAACGGAAGCCGGCGGAGGCCGGCCGGCTGGAGGGGACGATCGGCATCACCGCGCCCGAGCTGTTCGGCCGGCTGAAGGTGATGCCGGTGCTGGAACAGTTCCTGGCCGGCCATCCCGCGGTGCGGGCGCGGCTCTTGCTGCTGAACCGGGTGGTGAATCTGGTCGACGAGGGCGTGGATGTCGCGGTCCGGCTGGCGCCTCTGCCCGATTCCGGCATCGTCGCAGTCCGGCTCGGCGAGGTGCGGAAGCTGACCTGTGCCGCCCCGTCCTATGTCGGGCGGTGCGGGGCGCCGGAGCAGCCGACGGCGCTGGCCCGGCACATCTGCATCGGCGCGGAGGAGGGCGGCGGCCGCGAGCTGTGGCGCTTCACCGACCGGTCCGCGGGGCGCGCCCGCACAGTCCCGGTCGCGCTGGAGCCGCGCATCGTCCTCAACAGCGCCGGCGTGGCCATCGACACCGCCCTTCGCGGCAGCGGCATCTGCCGGGTGCTGTCCTACCAGGTGGTCGACCATCTGGCCGCCGGCCGGCTGGTGGCGCTGCTGCCGGAGTTCGAGCCGGACCCGACCCCGGTCCATCTGGTGTTCCACCCGATTCCGCGCCGCAACGCCGCGCTGCGGGCGTTCATCGACCACGCCACGCCGCTGCTGCGGGCCGAGCTGGCGGCGATCTCGGCCCGGATGGCGGCGCTCGGGGTCGGTTCGGAGTAGCCGATTCCCGTTTTCTTAGTCCCCCCCCTTGCGGGAGGGGGCAGGGGGAGGGGTCTGCGCGCGTCCGCGCGCGAATGCGCAATGAGCAGGCTTCGCCATGGTCGGATCGCTGGAATTCGGGCCGGTTCTGGCGGCGCGAACCCCTCCCCCTAACCCCCTCCCGCGAGGGGGGACTCATTGTGCTTTCGGCAGGGCGCCGAGAATTCGCGCATGCCCAGCGCACCCCCCTGAAACGAACGAGGCCCGCACCAGGCGGGCCTCGCATCCTACTTCGGGATCGAACGGATCAGGTGCTGGTCAGCTTCGACAGGTCGAGCGGCAGCGAGCGCAGGCGCTGGCCGGTCGCGGCGAAGACCGCGTTGCCGATCGCCGGCGCTAGCCCGGGCACGCCCGGCTCGCCGATGCCGGTGGGCGCCTCGGCCGAAGGCATGATGTGCACCTCGACCTTCGGCATCTCCGACATCCGGGTCGGCTCATAGGTGTCGAAATTGGCCTGCTCCACCTCGCCGTCCTTGAGCGTGATCTTGTTGCGCAGGACGACGGACAGGGCGAAGCCGACCGACCCCTCGACCTGGGCCCGGATCACGTCCGGGTTGACCGCGATGCCGCAATCGACCGCCGCCACCACCCGGTCCACCTTCAAGGCACCATCCTTGATCGAGACCTCGGCCACTGTGGCGACATAGGAGCCGAAGGACTGGTGCACGGCGACGCCGCGGCCCGATCCGGCGGGCAGGGGCTGGCCCCAGCCCGCCTTCTCCGCCACCAGCGCCAGCACGCCGGCATGGCGCGGCTGGTCGCGCAAAAGCGCGGCGCGGAAGGCCACCGGGTCCTTGCCGGCGGCATGGGCCAGCTCGTCGACCACGGTCTCGACCGCATGGGCGGTGTGGGTATGGCCGACCGAGCGCCACCACAGCACCGGCACGCCCTCCTTGGCGTTGTGCACCGTCGCGGTCAGGTCCGGCACGGCATAGGCCGTGTCCGACGCGCCCTCGATGCTGGTGGCGTCGATGCCGTCCTTCACCGCGAAGGCCTCGAAGGAGGTGCCGATCATGATCGACTTGGCGACCACGACATGGTCCCAGCCGCTGACATTGCCGGCCGCATCCAGCCCGGCGCGGACCTTGTGATACGCCATCGGCCGGTAATAGCCGGCCTTCATGTCGTCCTCGCGGGTCCGCATCAGGTGGATCGGCGCCTTCGCGCCGGTGGCCTTGACGATCATCGCCGCCTCGGCCGCGTAGTCGGCGTCCGGCGTGGCGCGCCGGCCGAAGGAGCCGCCGGTGTAGGTCGAATTGATCGTCACCTGCTCCGGCTTCAGCCCGAGGATGGCGGCGATCGTCGCCTGCTCGACGGTCTGGAACTGCGACCCGGCCCACCACACGGCGCCGTCCTTGGTGGGCTCCAGCACGCCGTTCAGCGGTTCCATCGGCGCATGGGCCAGGTAAGGGAACTCGATCTCCACCTCGACCAGCTTGGCCGCCTTTTGCAGCGCCGCCGCGGCGTCGCCGCGCTTGGCCGCGGTCAGGCCGGGCGTCTGCGCCATGGTCTTGTACCCGGCCATGATCGCATCGGTGGACTGGCCTTCTCCAGCGGCCGCATCCCACTCGATCTTCAGCGCCTCGCGGCCCTGCATCGCCGACCAGGTGTCCTTGGCCACGACCGCCACGCCGGTCGGGATGGTCACCACGTCGACCACACCCGGCACCTGCTTGGCCGCGGCGGCGTCGACGCTCTTAGGCATGCCGCCAAAGCGCGGCGGATGGGCCACCAGCGCGGTCAGCTGGCCGGGGCGCCGGACGTCGATCGAGAAGCCGGCCTTGCCGGTGATCTTGGCCGGGGTGTCCAGCCGCGGCACGTGCCCGCCGACCAGGGTGAAGGTCTTCGGGTCCTTCAGCGTGACGTCCGCCGGCGGGGTCAGCGTGGCCGCCTTGCCGGCGAGCTCGCCGAAGCGGGCGGACTTGCCGGAGGCGTGGGCGACGACGCCCTTCTGCACGGTGATCTCACCGGCCGGGACCTGCCATTCCGCGGCGGCAGCCTGCACCAGCATGGCGCGGGCGGTGGCGCCGGCCTTGCGCAGCTGGTCCCAGGAATTGGCGATCGAGGTCGACCCGCCGGTGCCCTGGATCGGGCCGAAGGCGAGGTTGTTGTAGAGCTTGGCGTCGGCCGGGGCGAATTCGAAGCGCATCTGGCCCCAATCGGCGTCGATCTCCTCGGCGACGATGGTGGTCAGGCCGGTGGTCACGCCCTGGCCCATCTCGCATTGCTTGATCAGCACGGTGACCGTGCTGTCCGGCGCGACGCGGACGAAGGCGTTGGGGGCCAGGTCGCCGGTCGCGGCCATGGCGCGGCGGGCGAGCGGCAGATGGGCCGCGATCACCAGCGCGCCGCCGAGGGCGCTGGCGCCCCTTAGGAAGGAGCGGCGGTTCGGCCTGGCGAGATCGTCGGCAGCCCCGGTCACGGCCGGGGCGACGATTGGCTGAGCAAACATGGGTCGTCCCTCCGGTTCAGGCCAGCTGCGCCGCGGCGTCGTGGATCGCCGCGCGGATGCGCTGGTAGGTGCCGCAGCGGCAGATGTTGCCGTCCATCGCCGAGACGATGTCGTCGTCGGTCGGCTTCGGCGTCTGGCTCAAGAGGCCGATGGCCGACATGATCTGGCCGGACTGGCAGTAGCCGCACTGCACCACGTCGAGCTTGGTCCAGGCGGCGCGCACGGCCTCGGCGACCTTGCCCGACACGCCCTCGATGGTGGTGATCTTGCCCTCGCCGACATCGCCGACGAAGGTCTGGCACGACCGCACCGGCTGGCCGTCCAGATGCACGGTGCAGGCGCCGCACAGCGCCTGGCCGCAGCCGAATTTGGTGCCGATCATGTCGAGATGGTCGCGCAGGGCCCACAGCAGCGGCATCTGCGGATCGATGTCGAGCTCGTGGTCGGCGCCATTGATGTTGAGCTTCACCATGGTCGATGTCCCAATCTGGATGCGGTGCGGGGAACCGGGCACCGCGCCGGGGCTGGCTGTCCGCGTTGTCCGCGGATCTGAGGTAGGAGGTCTCTAGATCGAACGTTCGATCTAATACGGCTAAAAACTCACGGGTTGCGGGCAACGGCGCGCCAGCAGCCCTCGGCAATGTCGTCCAGGGTCGCATCGTCCAGCGCCTCGTCCGGGGCCCGCCGGGCGAGGCGCGCGGCGAGGCCGAAGGACAGGTCGTAGACGATGTCCGTCGGCAGCGGCTTGAACGGGCTGCCGCCGTCGACGAAGCCCAGCCGCCGGGCCAGGATGGCGAAGTTCTGGTCCTCCTTCGCCAGTTCCTGCAGGTCGGTCGGGCAGTGATAGGGCGAGTTCTCGTACTGCTCGAGGAACCGCGCCTCCAGCCGGTGCGTCCGGTAGAAGTGATAGGCGTTGCGCCAGGTATGCTTGAACGCCTGCTTGGGGGCGGCGCCATCGAGATCGCCCTGCAGCATGGCCCGGGCCTTCACCGCCTTGACCTCCTTGTAGAGCTCGCGGATCAGCTCGTCCTTGCTGGCGAAGTAGTGATAGATCACCCCGGGGCTGGCGCCCGACCGCTTGGCGACCTGGGACATCGGCGTGTCGTGAAAGCCACGCTCCGCCACCAGCTCCAGCGTCGCCTTCAGGATCGCATCCCGCTTGCTGTCGGTGTCGGGCAACACATCGCACTCGATCGAACGTTCGTTCTAGTGATTAGCCGCTTCGCCGGGCTCACGTCAAGACGCGAGTCGAGGCTCAAGGTGATCGCTTGAAGCGCCTCCGGCAGTCGAGAGAGCGCAGTCCGTGCGATTGCCTTTCCCGCTAGCGAGACCTTTTCAGAATGTCGCCGTTTGATCCGGTCCAGCCTTTTATCCTCCCCCTCCCCTTGCGGGAGGGGGCCAGGGGGAGGGGTCTGCGCGCGTCCGTGCGCGAATGAGCAGGGCACCGAACTCGCCGTCCATGCCGATTTCGGTAGTCTGGGGCGGTTCAAGCCGAGAGAACCCCCTCCCCCTACCCCCTCCCGCAAGGGGAGGGGAGAGTGGAAAGCATGGGTCAGTTCGAATGGTCGAATTCTGAAAAGGTCTCGCCAGGCGGGAGAGGCAATGCAGCGATTGCTCCGCTACCGTTTTGCGCAGTCGAAGATATTCTCCAGCGCGGCGCCAGAGCCGGCGAGGGTGAAGGGCTCAGTCACCGCCGGCTCGGCCAGGCTGACGGTCAGCGTCTTGCCGCGGCGCAGGCTTTCGATCAACGCTTTCATCTGGTCGGTGGTGAAGGCCTTGGACGGGGCCCAGTCGAAGCTGGTCGCGACCTCCTCGGCCTGCACCGTCATCGGCACCGCCGTGGCCTTGCCGTCGACGGTGAAGGTCACCGGCACCGGTTTCGCCTCCAGGGCCAGCTTGCGCGGCAGCGAGAACAGCACATAGGCGCCGGTGCGGATCGCCTGGGCGCCCTGCGGCGCGACGTTCTCGGCGCAGTAGACGCCGAGATGGGCGCCCTCGGCATTGGTCAGCCCGGCATAGGCGGTGCCCATGTGGGCGCCGGTGCCCCAGCCCTCGGCATCCTGCGCCGAAACCGGCGCTGCGATGGCAAGCAGGACGGGCAGGGCGAGAAGAGGGGCGCGGATCAATCCAGGGCTCCTGAAACGGAGAAGGGCACGTCACCGTGCCCTTCCAGTTGGTCACATGTCGAGCAGGATGCGCTGCGGATCCTCCAGGCACTCCTTGACCCGGACCAGGAAGGTCACGGCCTCGCGCCCGTCGATGATGCGGTGGTCGTAGGACAGCGCCAGGTACATCATCGGCCGGATCTCGACCTTGCCGCCGACAGCCATCGGCCGCTCCTGGATCTTGTGCATGCCCAGGATGCCCGACTGCGGCGGGTTCAGGATCGGCGTCGACATCAGCGAGCCGTAGACGCCGCCGTTGGAGATGGTGAAGGTGCCGCCGGTCAGGTCGGCCATCGACAGCTTGCCGTCGCGGGCCTTGCGGCCCAGCTCGCCGATGGTCTTCTCGACCTCGGCGAAGGTCAGGCCGTCGGCGTCGCGCACCACCGGCACGACCAGCCCGTTCGGTGTGCCGACCGCGACGCCGATGTCGTAGTAGTTCTTGTAGACCAGATCGTCGCCGTCGATCTCGCCGTTGACCGCCGGCAGCTCCTTCAGCGCGACGATGCAGGCCTTCACGAAGAACGACATGAAGCCCAGCTTCACGCCGTGCTTCTTCTCGAAGCTGTCCTTGTACTGGTTGCGCAGCGCCATCAGCGCCGTCATGTCGACTTCGTTGAAGGTCGTCAGCATGGCGGCGTTGTTCTGCGCCTGCTTCAGCCGGGTGGCGATGGTCTTGCGCAGCTTGGTCATGCGCACCCGCTCCTCCCGATCCTTCTTCGGCCGCGGGCCGCTTTCCGGACGGGTGAAGGCGGGGACCTCGATCACGCTGCCCGAACCCGGGGCAGCGGCGGCCGGCCTGGCGCCGCCGGAGGCCGCGGCCTGCGCGTCCTCCTTCAGGATGCGCCCGCCCTTGCCGCTGCCGGCGATGGCGCCGGCGTCGAGGCTGTTCTCGGCGATGATCTTGGCCGCCGACGGCATGGCGATCGGCGCCTCGCCGCCATTGGTCTTGGCAGGGGCCGGGGCCGCCGCGGGCTTGGCCGCCGGAGCCTCGGCCTTTGCCGTCGGCTTGGCGGCCGGGGCGCCGCTGCCCTCGCCGATGCTGCCCAGCAGGGCGCCGACCTCGACATTGGCGCCTTCCTCGGCCGCCACCGATTCCAGCACGCCGGCGGCGGTGGCGTTGACCTCGAGCGTCACCTTGTCGGTCTCGAGCTCGACCAGCGGCTCATCCATGGCCACGGCGTCGCCCGGCTTCTTCAGCCAGCGGGCGACGGTGGCCTCGGACACCGATTCACCCAGGGCGGGCACCTTGATCTCGACGCTCATAGAGTCTCCATTCCTTCCGGTCCGTTCGGGCGCAAGCGTTCCGGGATCAGCCGGCCGACAGGGCCTCGTCGACCAGCTTGGCCTGTTCCTGGTTGTGGCGGCGCAGCAGGCCGGTGGCCGGGGCCGCGGCTTCCGGCCGGCCGGCATAGCGCGGCCGGGCGCTGCGATGCTTGATCTCGCCCAGCGCGGCCTCGATCTTGCGGTCGACGAAGTACCAGGCGCCCTGGTTCTCGGGCTCCTCCTGGCACCACACCACCTCGGCGTTGGGATACTTCGCCAGCTCCGCGCCCAGCGTCTTGCGCGGGAACGGGAACATCTGCTCCAGCCGGATGATGGCGACGTCCTTCAGGCCGCGCTCCTCGCGTTCCTTGCGCAGGTCGTAATAGACCTTGCCGGAGCAGATCACGACCCGCCGCACCGACTCGCCGGCCACCAGCTCGGCGGTCTCGCCCAGCACGCGGTGGAAGCCCGAGCCGTTGCTGAAATCGGCCAGGGTCGAGACGCACTCCTTGTGGCGCAGCAGCGACTTCGGCGTGAACACCACCAGCGGCTTGCGGAAGTCGCGGTGCATCTGCCGCCGCAGCGCGTGGAAGTAGTTCGCCGGGGTGGTCAGGTTGACCACCTGCCAGTTGTCCTCGGCCGATTGCTGCAGGTAGCGCTCGATGCGGGCCGAGGAATGCTCCGGCCCCTGGCCCTCATAGCCGTGCGGCAGCAGCATCACCAGGCCGGACATGCGCAGCCACTTCTGCTCGCCGGAGGAGATGAACTGGTCGATGATGGTCTGGGCGCCGTTGGCGAAGTCGCCGAACTGCGCCTCCCACAGCGTCAAGGCCTGCGGCTCGGCCAGCGAGAAGCCGTATTCGAAGCCCAGCACCGCGAATTCCGACAGCGGGCTGTCATGCACCTCGAAGGTCGCCTGGCCCTCGCGGATGTGATTCAGCGGGACGTAGCGCTCCTCGGTCTCCTGGTCGACCAGCACCGAATGGCGCTGGCTGAAGGTGCCGCGGCCGGAATCCTGGCCGGACAGGCGCACCGGGATGCCCTCGGCCACCAGCGTGCCGAAGGCCAGCGCCTCGGCGGTGGCCCAGTCGATGTCGCGGCCGGACTCGATCATCTGCGCCTTGGCCTTGAGCTGGCGCGCGACTTTGGGGTTGACGTTGATGCCCTGCGGCACGCTGCTGATGGCGTGCCCGACCTCGCGCAGCAGCGCGTCCGGCGCCGCGGTGGCGCCGCGGCGGTCGTCGCCCACGGCCGCGGTCAGGCCCGACCAGGCACCGCCCAGCCAGTCGGCCTTGTTCGGCTTGTAGGAGGTGGCGGCCTGGAACGCCTCTTCCAGATGCTTCTGGAAGTCGCGCACGACGCCCTCGGCGCTCTCGGCCGTCAGCAGGCCCTCCTCGACCAGCTGCCGGGCGTACAGCTCGCGCACCGAGGCGTGCTGGGCGATGGTCTTGTACATCAGCGGCTGGGTGAAGGCCGGCTCGTCGCCCTCATTGTGGCCGAAGCGGCGGTAGCAGAACATGTCCACCACCACGTCATGGCCGAATTCCTGCCGGAACTCGATGGCGATGCGCGAGACATGCACCACCGCCTCGGCATCGTCGCCATTGACGTGGAAGATCGGCGCCTGGACCGTCCGCGCCACGTCGGTGCAGTAGGGGCCCGAGCGGGAATAGACCGGCGCGGTGGTGAAGCCGATCTGGTTGTTGATGACGAAATGGACGGTGCCGCCGACGCGATAGCCCTTCAGGTCGGACATCATCAGCGTCTCGGCCACCACGCCCTGGCCGGCGAAGGCGGCGTCGCCATGGATCAGCAGCGGCAGGACGGCGGTGCGGTCCTCGTCGCGGCGCTGGGTCTGCTTGGCGCGGACCTTGCCGACCACCACCGGGTTGACGCATTCGAGATGCGACGGGTTCGCGGTCAGCGACAGGTGCACCACCTTGTCGTCGAACTCGCGGTCGGACGAGGTGCCGAGATGGTACTTCACGTCGGCCGACCCCTGCACGTCCTCGGGGTTGGCCGGGTTGCCCTGGAATTCCGAGAAGATCGCGGTGAACGGCTTGCCGATGACATTGGTCAGGGTGTTCAGGCGGCCGCGATGGGCCATGCCGACGACCACGTCCTCGACCCCCAGCTGGCTGCCGCGCTTCAGCACCTGCTCCAGCGCCGGGATCATCGCCTCGCCGCCGTCCAGGCCGAAGCGCTTGGTGCCGGTGTATTTGACGTTGAGGAAGCGTTCGAAGGTCTCGGCCGCGGTCAGGCGCTCATAGATCGCGCGCTTGCCGGCCGGGGTGAACTCGGTGCGGTTCTCGATCGTCTCGATCCGCTCCTGGATCCAGGCGCGCACCGCCGGATCCTGGATGTGCATGTACTCGACGCCGATATGGCCGCAATAGGTGGCGCGCAGCCGGGTCACGATCTGCCGCAGCGTCGGCGTGTCGAGGCCCAACTGGCCGGCGACATAGATCGGCCGCTCCATGTCGGCCTCGGTGAAGCCGTAGGTGGCGGGGTCGAGGTCGGGGTGCGGCTTGTTGTGTGCGGTCAGGCCCAGCGGGTCGAGATCGGCCAGCAGGTGGCCGCGCACGCGGTAGGCGCGGATCAGCTGCATCGCCCGCAACGTGTCATGGGCGGCGCGGCGGATCGCTTCGGCATCCGGGGCGGCGGCGGCGGGCGCGGTCTTGCCGGGCTTGGCACCCTTGGCGGGCGCCTCGGTCGGCGCTTCCAGCCCGAAGGCCTCGCCGAGGCCGTTCAGCTTGACCGCGGGGATGGCGCCGTTTTGCGGGCTCCAGGATGGTCCGGTGTCGGCTTCCGCCTCGCCCTCGCCGAGGCCGGCGAAGAAGGCGCGCCAGCTCTCGTCCACCGAGGCCGGATCGGCCCGATAGCGCTCATGCAGCTCGGCGATGAAATCGGCATTCGGGGCGAACAGGAAAGAACTCTGTTCCGACGGGCTACCCATCATTCTCAACGGCCGGTCTTGGGCCGTTTCCCTGGCGGTCGGCGGCCGCGTTGACGCCGCGGCCGGGCGGTCCCTGGTGGGACGGGGCTCTAAGTGGCGCGCAACCTACGCCGAAAGTCCAAGAGATGAAAGGTATGTCGGGCGCGGAACGAGCAATTTCCGGCGCCATGACGACAGATCTCCCCCGCAAAGAACGCAAACGCGACATCGTGACCGGCAACGGACGGTCCGAATCGAGGGATCCGGACATGAAAAAGCCCCGACCGGCAGGACCGGTCGGGGCCGAATCTCGGCTGCGAGGGAAGGTCAGCCCTTCATCGCCGCGAGCATGGTCTTGCCGAGGGATGCGGGGGAGTCGGCGACGGCGATGCCGGCGGCCTTCAGCGCTTCGATCTTGTGGTCGGCGGTGTCATGGCCGCCGGAGATCACGGCGCCGGCATGGCCCATGCGGCGGCCCGGCGGCGCGGTGCGGCCGGCGATGAAGCCGACCACCGGCTTGGTGGTGCCGGACGCCTTGAGGAACTCGGCACCCATCACCTCGGCGTCGCCGCCGATCTCGCCGATCATGATGATGCCCTCGGTCTCCGGATCGCCCAGGAACAGCTCCAGCGCGTCGACGAAGCTGGTGCCGTTCACCGGGTCGCCGCCGATGCCGATGCAGGTGGTCTGGCCCAGGCCCGCCGCCGTGGTCTGCGCCACCGCCTCATAGGTCAGCGTGCCAGAGCGGCTGACGATGCCGATCTTGCCGCGGCGGTGGATGTGCCCCGGCATGATGCCGATCTTGCACTCGCCCGGCGTGATCACGCCCGGGCAGTTCGGCCCGATCAGCCGGGTGGCCGAGCCGGCCAGCGCCCGCTTGACCTTGACCATGTCCAGGACCGGGATGCCCTCGGTGATGCACACCACCAGCGGGATCTCGGCGTCGATCGCCTCCAGGATCGCATCCGCGGCGAAGGGCGGCGGCACGTAGATCACCGAAGCATTGGCCCCGGTCTGGTCCACCGCCTGGGCCACGGTGTCGAACACCGGCAGGTCGAGGTGGCGGGTGCCGCCCTTGCCCGGGGTGACGCCGCCGACCATGCGGGTGCCGTAGGCGATCGCCTGCTCGGAGTGGAAGGTGCCCTGGGCTCCGGTGAAGCCCTGGCAGAGCACCTTGGTGTTCTTGTCGACGAGCACGGCCATCATGCGGCCTCCTTCACGGCACGGACGATCTTCACTGCGGCGTCGCCGAGGTCGTCGGCCGACAGGATCGGCAGCCCGCTCTCGGCCAGGATCTGCTTGCCGCGCTCGACATTGGTGCCTTCCAGACGCACCACCAGCGGCACGTGCAGGGAGACTTCCCGCGCGGCCTCGACCACGCCCTCGGCGATCACGTCGCAGCGCATGATGCCGCCGAAGATGTTGACCAGGATGCCTTCGACATTCGGGTCCGACAGGATCAGCTTGAACGCCGTGGTCACCCGCTCGCGCGTGGCGCCGCCGCCGACATCCAGGAAGTTGGCCGGCTCGCCGCCTTCCAGCTTGATGATGTCCATGGTCGCCATCGCCAGGCCGGCGCCGTTGACCATGCAGCCGATGTTGCCGTCCAGCTTGACGTAGTTCAGCGAGGCCTTCTCCGCCTCGGTCTCGGTCGGGTCCTGCTCGCTCTCGTCGCGCAGCTCCTCGACCTCCTTGTGCCGGAACAGGGCGTTGTCGTCGAAGCCCATCTTGGCGTCGAGCGCGATCAGCTGCCCGGCCCCGGTCACCACCAGCGGGTTGATCTCCACCATCGCGGCGTCGAGATCGTTGAAGGCCTTGTACAGCGCCTTCAGGAAGCCGACCGCCGCATTGACCTGCTTGCCCTCCAGGCCGAGGCCGAAGGCGACCTTGCGGGCGTGGAAGTCCGACAGGCCCGTCGCCGGGTCGATGGCGATGGTCTGGATCTTCTCCGGCGTCGCCTCGGCGACCTCCTCGATCGCCATGCCGCCCTCGGTCGAGGCGATGATCGTCACCCGGCCGCTCTTGCGGTCGACCAGCAGCGACAGATACAGCTCGCGGGCGATGTCGCAGCCTTCCTCGACATAGATCCGGCCGACCTCCTTGCCCGCAGGCCCGGTCTGCACCGTCACCAGCGTCCGGCCCAGCATCGCCCCGGCCGCCGTCGCGACATCCGCGGTCGACTTCACCACCCGGACGCCGCCCTTGCCCTGCGGCTCTTCCTTGAAATGGCCCTTGCCGCGGCCGCCCGCATGGATCTGCGCCTTGACGACATACACCGCGCCGCCGAGACCCTCCGCCACGCGCACCGCCTCCTCCGGCGTGTACGCCACCCCGCCGCGCGGCACCGGAACGCCATAGCGCCCCAGCAGCCCCTTCGCCTGATATTCGTGGATGTTCATGGACCGTCCGTCCTGGGTGAGAGCGCGGCGCCTGAGGCCGCCCGCGAAACGGGCGGCACAATAGCACCTGAATCTCAGGGGGCAACCGAGTCGCTGCAATGCAGCATGCCGCGGGACGCAAGCCGTTGATCCTCGGCGGTTTCGCGTCATCATGGTCGCAGCGGTCAAGAACCGGGAAAGGGCGCGGCGATGTACAGGCTGTACTGGAACAAGGACACCGGCGCCTTCGCGCCCGACATCGTGCTGCGCCTGGCCGGCGTGCCCTGCGAGCGGGTCCGCGTCGACCACAAGGCCGGCGAGCACCGCCACCCTGACTATCTCCGGCTCAACCCGATGGGCGAACTCCCGACCCTGGTGCTGCCGGACGGCACGGTGCTGACCGAATCGGCGGCGATGATCCTGCACCTGGTCGACGCCCATCCCGCGGCCGGGCTTGCGCCGCCGCCGGGCAGCGCCGACCGCGCCAAGTTCGACCGCTGGCTGCTGTTCATGGCGGTGAACCTGTATGGCGCCGTGCTGCGCCAGGCCTATCCCGAGCGCTACACCGCCGACCCCGCCGGAGCCCCGGCGGTGCGGGAGGCGGCGGACCGCGCCGTCGACCGCTACTGGGCGCTGGTCGCCGACGCGCTGATGCCCGGCCCGTTCCTGCTCGGTGAGCGGCGGTCGGCCGCCGACCTGTACCTGCTGCTGCTGCTGAGCTGGTACGATTTTCGCGAAGAGATGACGCCGCTCAGCACCGTCTGGGACCGCCTCCTGGCCGATCCCGTCGTGGCGGAGGCCTGGGCCACCTACTTCTCCGGCTGACCGCCCGCCATAAGATAGTATCGAACATTGTTCTCAAGTTTTGTCCGGCAAAATCTCAGACGAGATATCGGCGATCCAAGATTTCGGAAAATGTTAAGGTATAACGGAATTCTTTTGCAAAGAGTTTCAGACAAATTGCCCTAAATCAGTAATGTTGACGTCTGTCCCGACGCTGCCGGACAGTGCTGCAACGTGGGGATCGGCCGGACTCAGGCCATGATTTGCGAACCGGGCGGCCACAAGCCCCACCGCAACATTAAGGGGGACCGATCGTGAGACTGAGTCATCTGGCGGCCGCCGCGCTGGCGTCCGTCGTCGCCCTTCCCGTGTCTTCCGCCCTGGCCCAGACGGCGCCTGCGGCCACAAAGGTTTCCGCCAGCACCCTGTCGCTGGGCAATCCGCTCGGCGACCTGATCACGTCGCTGATGAGCCTGGACCTGCAACGGGCGGTCACCGTCCCCGGCATCCGCCTGCACCTCGCCGCCCTGCAGCGGATCGCCGACGCCAATGGCGGCACCCGGGCCGCGGGCACGCCGGGCAACGTCGCCACAGTCAACTACATCAAGCAGCGGCTGCAGCGCGCCGGCTACCGGGTGACGGTGCAGAACTTCGACATCCCGTTCTATGAGGAGCTCGGGCCCGGCACCTTCGCCGAGCTGACGCCGACGCCGCGGACCTTTGTCGACCTCACCGATTTCACCACGATGCCGTTCTCGGGGTCGGGCGACGTCACCGGGCTGCTGGTGCCGACAAACGACATCGAGATCCCGCCCGCACCGGCGCCGAATTCGAGCAGCGGCTGCGAGGCCGCGGACTTCCCGGCCGCGACGGCCGGCAACATCGCGCTGGTCCAGCGCGGCACCTGCGATTTCAGCGTCAAGGCGGCCAACGCCAAGGCGGCCGGCGCGGTGGGCGTGGTCATCTTCAACGAAGGCCAGCCCGGCCGGACCGACCTGTTCCCCAGCGCCGCCATGGACGTGCCGATCGACATCCCGGTGCTCAAGGCCACCTTCCAGGTCGGGGCCGACCTCTACGCCCAGACCCAGGCCGGCCCGGTGACCGTGCACGTCACCACCGACACGCTGTCCGAGAACCGGCCGACCTCGAACGTCATCGGCGAGACCTGGTTCGGCCGGCCCGATTCGGTCGTGGTGGTCGGCGCCCACAATGATTCGGTGCCCGCCGGCCCGGGCATCAACGACGACGGCAGCGGCACCGCGACCGACCTCGAAGTCGCCGAGCAGCTGGGCCGCCGCCAGCTGCTGCTGCGCAACAAGGTGCGGTTCCTGTTCTTCGGCGCCGAGGAGCTCGGGCTGCTCGGCTCCTACCACTATGTCGAGACGCTCAGCGACGCCGAGCGGGCCAAGATCAAAGTGATGCTGGATTTCGACATGCTGGCGTCGCCGAACTATGTCCGGTTCGTCTATGACGGCAACGGCTCCACCTTCCCGGACGCGTCGGGGCCGAACGGCTCCGGCCTGGTCGAGAACGTGTTCCTGGCCTTCTTCGCCCAGCGCAACCTGGCGACCACGCCGACCGCCTTCGACGGCCGCTCCGACTACGTCGCCTTCACCGATGCCGGCATCCCGGCCGGCGGCATCTTCGCCGGCGCCGAAGGCATCAAGACCGAGGCCGAGGCGCGGATCTACGGCGGCACCGCGGGTCAGCCCTATGATTCCTGCTACCACGAGGCCTGCGACACCATCGCCAACATCAACAACACCGTGCTCGACCAGTTCTCGGACGCGGTGGCGAACTCGGTCATCGTCTTCGCCCAGCGGCGTGAGCCGGTGGTCGACCCGGTCGGGCTGACCGCCTCGGCCAAGCGGGTCGCCCGGACGGCGACGCGCGGCGCGCTCTACAAGGGCCCGCTGATGATCCGCTGACAGGCGGCAGACGGGATATGGGGGCCGGGCGTCCCGCATCCGGACCCCTTTCCGTTTCGGCGGCTCCAGCAAGACCAACGGCCCGAACCAGACGTCATGGCGAGCCCCGCAGGGGCGTGGCCATCCAGGGCCGCTCGCACCGGCCCCTGGATGGCCGCGTCGCTTCGCTCCTCGCCATGACGGGTAAGGGGCCGACGAGCTGACATCAAAGGCACTGGTATAATTTGTCAGGCAAAACACGAAAGAATTTTTGTGCAGCGCAGAAGTTGTCAGACTAAATTTTATGAGACCAAATTTTGCCAAATATAGATCAAAAACAGATTCAAAAATCCTGTTGACGCCTTTCGCAGCGCTGCTGGACAGTGCTGGCCAAGTGGGGGCAGGCCGAACCAAGGCCAATCGATTGCGCTCTGGGCGGCCACAAGCCCCACCGCAACGACTTGAAGGGGGACCATCGTGAAAACGCGTCATCTGGCGGCCGCCGTGCTGGCGACCGCCATCGCCATTCCTGCGTCCTCGGCCCTGGCCGCCACCACCAACGCCGCCCCGTCGGCCGCCGCCCAGCGCGGCCTGATCGGCGACCTGATCACCGCGCTGATCAGCGCCGACCTGCAGCGGGCGGTCACGGTCACCGGCATCCGCCAGCATCTGACCGCGCTGCAGGCGATCGCCACCGCCAATGGCGGCAACCGCGCCGCCGGCCTGCCGGGCTACAAGGCCTCGGTCGACTACGTGAAGCAGCGGCTGCAGCGGGCCGGCTATCAGGTCACGCTCCAGCCGTTCCAGTTCGACTTCTTCCTGGAGACCGGCACGCCGGAATTCGCGCGGGTGTCGCCGTCGCCGCGGACCTACACGGCCAACACCGATTTCGCGACCACGCTCTACTCCGCCTCGACCGAGGTCACCGGCCGGGTGGTGCCGACCAGCAACCTCGTCCTGCCGCCCACGCCGGAGCCGAGTTCGGCCAGCGGCTGCGAGGCCGCCGACTATCCGCCCGAAACGGCGGGGGCGATCGCGCTGATCCAGCGCGGCACCTGCACCTTCGCCCAGAAGGCGGAGATGGCGGAGGCGGCCGGCGCCATCGGCGTCATCATCATGAACGAGGGCCAGCCGGGCCGCACCGAGGTGGTCGAGGGCGTGGGCCTCGGCGCGCCCCGGCCCTACCCGGGGGTGTTCACCACCTTCGAGGTCGGCAACGAGCTGTACACCCAGGCCCAGTCCGGCCCCGTCAATGTCCGCATCAAGGTCGAGGCCATCAACGAGCCGCGGACGACCTGGAACGTGATCGCCGACACCCGCTTCGGCAATCCCAACAAGATCGTCACGGTCGGGGCGCATCTCGATTCGGTGCAGGTCGGCCCGGGCATCAACGACAACGGCAGCGGCACCGCCGCCAATCTCGAGGTCGCCGAGCAGGTCGGCCGCCGCCAGCTGCTGCTGCGTAACCGGGTGCGCTTCGCCTTCTGGGGCGCCGAGGAGCTCGGGCTGCTCGGCTCGACCCACTATGTCGAGACGCTGAGCGACGCCGAGAAGGCGAAGATCCTGCTGAACCTGAACTTCGACATGGTCGGATCGCCGAACTACGTGCGCTTCGTCTATGACGGCAACGGCTCCGACACGCCGGATCCAGGCCCGGACGGCTCGGGCCTGATCGAGAACGTGTTCCTGGCGCATTTCGCCCAGAAGAACCTGGCCACCAGCCCCACCGCCTTCGACGGCCGGTCCGACTACGGCCCGTTCATCGCCGAGGGCATCCCGGCCGGCGGCCTGTTCAGCGGCGCCGAGAACGTCAAGTCGGAGGCCGAGGCGCGGATCTACGGCGGCACGGCGGGCCAGCCCTACGACGCCTGCTACCACGCGCCCTGCGACGGTATCGCCAACATCAGCAACACCGCGCTGGACCAGTTCAGCGACGCGATCGCGAACTCGGTGATCGTGTTCGCGCAACGGCGCGACCCGGTGGTCGACACCCTCGAATTCGCAGCCTCGGCCGCCAAGCGCGCCGCGGCGGCGAAGCGTAGCCCGCTGTTCAAGGGTGCGCTGACCATCCGCTGACGGGCGGTGGTCTGAGGATCGGGGGCCGGGCCGTCGCGCCCGGCCCCTTTTTTGCCGACCAGGAAACCTGTCAACGATCTATCCGGACCATTGCGTTGCCCCTCCCGCCTGGCGGGACCTTTTCGGAATTCGACCACTTGAACCGACGCATACTTCCGCTCTCCCCCTCCCCCCTCCCGCGGGGGGCTACGGGATTCACGGAAGTTTTGCCTGTGTTGCGAGGGCATAGCCATGGAGCATAGGGGCGAGCCGTTTCCATCCATTGTGCATGGTTTTGGGACCCGGTGGCTTGCCGTAGCAGTTCCATCCGCCGAGGCGAGCGGTGACCCAGGAGAGGAAGGCGAGGCTGGTGGGGGCATGGGGGTTCTTCTGGCGCGGGGTGTTGCCTTCGAGGGATCGAGAGATGGCGGCAAGTGGAGCGAGGAGGTCGGGATCGACCACGTCGGTGGCCGGCCTGGGGCTGCCGTCGCGGGCATCGATGAGTTGCAGGGTGCGGACTGCGGCGGCCAAGCCCATGGCGGCGAGGATGAACAGCCGCTCGGCATCGGCGAGTTGAGTGTCTTCGAGGCCCAGGCCATCGCTCTTGAGGGCACGAAAGACCTGCTCGATGCGCCAGCGCAGGCGATAGAGATCGATGATCTCGGTGGCGGCGTCGGCGCCGTCGGCGGGATGGGTGGTGAGCAGGCGCCAGGCGATGGCCTGCTTCGGGTCGGGCGGATCGATCTCGATGGCCTGGACCAGCGTCAGGGTTACGGTGCGCACCGCGCCCGGTTCGGCCTTGCGGCTCTTCGGACGGGCGATCTGCACGCTGCCCGCCTTGATCGCGAGGGTCGCTTCACGGCTGCGCTCGCCCGGTCGGCTCGGCGGCACCAGGATGCGGCGGCGCGTCAGCTCCGGGGCATCGTCCAGGGCGGCGAACAGCCGGCCGCCGCCGGCCAGGCTGCGGTTCTGCGCCGACCGGAGGATCAGGTCGAGATTGTCCGGGCGCTCGGTGAACAGCTCCCAGATGTCGCTCTCGCGGTCGGCGATCATCGTCACCGCCGCCGCCTCGGCCAGCACCCGGGCCGCGGTGGTGCAGCCGTCGTGCCAGCGCATCGATTCCTTTTCCGCCAGGGCCCGGCCACGCCGCTCGCCCACCGGCACCGAGCCTCGCGTCCAGATCTGGGCCCCGACCAGGCCGATCACCGCCTCTTCCTCCACATCCACCGCAATCACCGGATGCAGGAAGAAGCCGGGGTCCTTCCCGTTGCCCCCAGGATCCAGCCCGCGCCGCTTGGCCGCCCGACCCTTGAAGTTGACCTCGCTCGTATCCTGGATCGCCACCACCCGGCGCCCCACACACTGCTGGGCTGTCCGCGACGCCAGCGTCTCCACGATCCCTTCCACCGAGCTGTACGGCGACGACAAAAACCGGTGCACCGCCATCTCTCCGGCCCGCGTCCCGCCAAGCTCGCGCACCACCAGCGATCCCGTCGCCACGATCTGCTCGATCAACCACTCGGCTCGCGCTGCCACCCGGATGTCGCCCAGCCCAAACGTCACGGCAAAGTCTCCTCTCGGCTTGACTTCGCCTTGAATCACACCTCCCTCCACACGCAAATCACTTTCGTGCATCCCGTAGACCGCAAGGGGAGGGGGAGAGTGGAAAGCATGCCTCAGCTCAGGTGAGCCAATTCTGAAAAGGCTCGCAAGCGGGCGAGGCAATCGAATTGCACCGATTGTGGCGAGAGAGCCCGATCACGGGCTCCGCAGTATCACCCCAGCGCCCGGCCGGTCTCCGGGTCGAACAAATGTAGCTGGTCCTCCGGCACGGCGAAGGCCAGGCGGTCGCCGTCGCGCACCGGTGCCACGCCGGGCAGCCGGGCCAGCAGCGTCGTGCCGTCGCCCAGCCGGCCATGCAGCACCGTGTCGGCGCCCAGCGCCTCGACCAGCTCGACCGCGACCTCCAGCCGGTGCTCCGGGTCGGACGGGCCGTCCAGCGTCAGATGCTCCGGCCGAATGCCGGCCAGCACGCTCCGTCCGCCCAGCCCCGCCGCCCGCGGCGTGGCGACGCGCTGGCCGCCGGGCAGCACCACGCCGCGGCCGTCCGCCGTCACCGTGGCCGGCAGGAAGTTCATTGCCGGCGAGCCGATGAAGCCGGCGACGAAGACCGAGGCCGGCCGCAGATAGATCTCCAGCGGCGGGGCGATCTGCTCGGCTGCGCCGCCATTCATCACCATGATCCGGTCGGCCAGCGTCATCGCCTCGACCTGGTCGTGGGTGACGTACAGGCTGGTGACGCCGAGGCGCGACTGCAGCCGCTTGATCTCGATCCGCATCTGGGTGCGCAGCTTGGCGTCCAGGTTGGACAGCGGCTCGTCGAACAGGAACACGGCCGGCTCACGCACGATGGCGCGGCCCATGGCGACGCGCTGGCGCTGGCCGCCCGACAGCTGCCGCGGCTTGCGCTCCAACAGGGCCGACAGCTCCAGCGTCCCGGCCGCCTCGCGCACCCGCCGGTCGATCTCGGCCTTGGACAGGCCTTGGATGCGCAGCCCATACGCCATGTTGTCGTACACCGACATGTGCGGGTACAGGGCGTAGTTCTGGAACACCATGGCGATGTTCCGGTCCTTCGGCTCCAGCTTGTTCACCACCCGGCCGCCGATGGCGATGTCGCCGCCGCCGATGCTCTCCAGCCCCGCCACCATGCGCAGCAGGGTCGACTTGCCGCAGCCGGACGGGCCCAGCATGACCAGGAACTCGCCGTCGGCGATGGCGCAGTCGATGCCCTTGATGGTCTCCTGCGCGGCGCCGGGATAGGTCTTGCGGACCTGGCGGATCTCGACGGTGGCCATTATTTCTCGCTCTCGATCAGGCCCTTCACGAACCAGCGCTGCATGACGAGGACAATCACCACCGGCGGGATGATCGCCAGGATGGTGGTCGCCATCACCAGATTCCACTCGGTGTCGGCGTCGGTGAAGGAGATCATCTTGCGCAGCGCGATGATGATCGTGTTCATGGAGTTGTCGTTGGTCACCAGCAGCGGCCAGAGATACTGGGTCCAGCCATAGATGAAGGTGATCACGAACAAGGCCGCGATGTTGGTGCGGGACAGCGGCAGCAGGATGTCGCGCAGGAAGCGCAAGGGGCCGGCGCCGTCGATCCGCGCCGCCTCCACCAGCTCGTCCGGGATGGTCAGGAAGAACTGGCGGAACAGGAAGGTGGCGGTGGCCGAGGCCATCAGCGGCACGGTCAGCCCGGCATAGCTGTCGAGCAGGCCGAGATCCACGATCACCTGGTAGGTCGGCACGATGCGCACCTCGACCGGCAGCATCAGCGTGACGAAGATCATCCAGAAGAACACCATCCGCAGCGGGAAGCGGAAGAACACGATGGCATAGGCCGACAGCAGCGAGATCACGATCTTGCCGACCGCGATCGCCAGCGCGACCACCGTGGTGTTCCACAGCACCCGCACCATGTCGACGCCGCCGATCCGGCCCGATCCGCCGAACAGCGCGCCGCCGTAATTGGTCAGGAACTCGCCGCCCGGCACCATCGGCAGTGGCGGCGACAGGATCGCCTGGGTCGGGTAGGTCGAGGCGATGAAGGTGTAGTAGACCGGGAAGGCGACCAGCACGATCCCGACGATCAGGACGAAATGGGCCAGCAGCGTGCCCAGCGGCCGGTTCTCGATCATGCGTAATGCACCCGGCGCTCGACATAGCGGAACTGGACGAAGGTCAGCGCGATCACCAGCACCATCAGAATCACCGACTGGGCGGACGAGACGCCCATCTGCTGGTTCACGAAGCCGTCATTGTAGACCTTGTAGACCAGGATCTCGGTCGACTTGCCGGGGCCGCCGCCGGTCACGGCGTGGATGATGCCGAACGTGTCGAAGAAGGCGTAGACGGTGTTGACCACCAGCAGGAAGAACGACACCGGCGAGATCAGCGGGAAGATGATGGTGCGGAAGCGGTGCACCGGCCCGGCGCCGTCGATCGCCGCGGCCTCGATCAGGCTCTTCGGGATCGCCTGCAGCCCGGCCAGGAAGAACAGGAAGTTGTAGCTGATCTGCTTCCAGGCGGCCGCGGCCACCACCAGGGTCATCGCCTGGCCGCCGTTCAGCAGCGGGTTCCAGTCGAAGCCGGCCTGGCGCAGCAGCACCGCCAGCGTGCCCATCGACGGGTTGAACAGGAACAGCCACAGCATGCCGGCGATGGCCGGGGCGATGGCGTAGGGCGACAGCAGCAGGGTGCGGTAGAGCCCCTGGCCGCGCACCACCCGGTCGGCCATCACCGCCAGCAGCAGCGCCACCACCAGGGCCGAGACCGCGACCGCCAGCGAGAACACCACGGTGACCTGCAGCGAGTTCAGATAGGCCGGGTCGCCCAGCACCCGGCCGAAATTGTCCAGCCCGACGAAGCGGGTCCGCAGGCCGAACGGATCCTCGCGCAGCAGCGACTGGCGGATCGCCTGGGCGGCCGGCCAGAAGAAGAACACCAATGTGATCGCGATCTGCGGCGCCACCAGCAGATAGGGCAGGACGGTGTTCGGGAAGATCGCGCGTCGGTTCATGCGGGGCGGGTCATTGTGGATGCGGTGGTCGGGTTCGCGGCACGCGAACCCGACCTATGATGCGTGGCTTACAGGTCAGCCGCTTCCTTGATCGCGGCGTTGGCGCGCTCGACCGCCTTGTTCAGCGCGGTCTTGGCGTCCTGCTGGCCGTTCAGCATCAGCTCCAGCTCCTCGTTGATGATGTCGCGGACTTGCGGCAGGTTGATCACCCGCACGCCCTTCGAGTTCTCGGTCGGCGCCTTGCCCATCATCTGCAGGATCGGGATCTCGCGGGCCGGATTCTTCTCGTAGAAGCCGGACTTCTTGGTCTCCTCATAGGCCGCCATGGTGATCGGCAGGTAGCCGGACTTCTGGTGCAGCCGGGCCTGGATCGGGGTCTGCGACAGGAACTCGAAGAACTTGGCCACGCCCTTGTATTCGGCGTCCGGATGGCCGGCCAGGACCCACAGGCTCGCACCGCCGGGGATGGTGTTCTGCGGCGCGCCCGCGGCCTCCGGATAATAGGGCAGGGTGCCGTTGCCGAAATTGATGCCCGATTTCACCACGTCGCCCAGCCCGCCCGAGGACTCGGTCATCATGGCGCATTCGCCGCTGGTGAACTTGATCTTGGCCTCGGAGGTGCGGCCGCCATAGGAGAACACGCCGGCCTTCTGCAGGTCGGCCAGGGTCTGGAAGTGGCGGATGTAGAGGTCGCTGTTGATCAGCAGCTGCGGGTCCAGCCCGGCCAGGCCGTTCTGCAAGGTGGCATAGGGCACGTTGTTCCAGGCGGCGAAGTTCTCCTGCTGGATCCAGGTCAGCCAGGTCGAGGTGAAGCCGCAGGGCCAGCCCGCCTCCTTGATCTTCCTGGCGGCGTCGAACAGCTCCGGCCAGGTCTTGGGCGGCGAATTCTCGCCCAGCCCGGCCTTCTTGAAGGCGTCCTTGTTGTAGTAGAGGATCGGCGAGGAGCTGTTGTAGGGGAAGGACAGCAGCTCGCCGTCGGCGGTGCTGTAATAGCTGACCACGCCGCCGAGATATTGCGACTTGTCGAAGGTGACGCCGTCGGCCTGCAGCACCTTGGCCACCGGGACCACGGCGCTGGACGCCGCCATCATGGTGCCGGTGCCGGCGTCGAACACCTGCAGGATGTGCGGCGGCTGCCCGGCGCGATAGGCGGCGATGCCGGCGTTCAGCGTCTCCGGATAGGTGCCCTTGAACACCGGCACCAGCTTGTACTCGGCCTGGCTCTCGTTGAACTCCTTGGCCAGGGTCTCGACCACCTCGTTGTTCGCGCCGGTCATGGCGTGCCACCACTGAATCTCGGTGGCGGCGAGGGCGGGCAGGCTGAGGGTCAGGGCCGCGGCGGCAGCGGCCGTGGCAAGGCGCAGTTTCATGGCGACTCTCCCCGAATATCTTGGCTCGGCGCTCTCTGGGCGCCGCATCCCTGCACCATGCCAGCGCGGCGGTGTTTTTGCGACAATTTTCACATCCGCGCATCGGGGCGCGCAAACGCGCCCCGTCGGGCCCGTCAGCGCAGCGTTCCCCGGGCCCGCTTGACCGCCTTCTGCCAGCCCTCATACAGCCGGCTGCGGGTGCCGGCGGGCATCGACGGCTCGAACAGCCGGTCGCGCTGCCAGGCCTCGGCCACCGCGTCGACCGAGGGATAGACCCCGGCGGTCAGGCCGGCGAGGTAGGCCGCGCCCAGCGCCGTGGTCTCGATCACCTTCGGCCGCTCGACCGGGGTGTCCAGCATGTCGGCCAGCATCTGGCACAGCCAATCGTTGGCCACCATGCCGCCGTCGACGCGCAGCGCCTGCGGCCGGGCGCCGCCATCGGCCGCCATCGCCTCCATCAGGTCGCGGGTCTGGAAGGCCACCGCCTCCAGCGCCGCGCGGGCGATATGGGCCGAGGTCGAATCCCGGGTCAGGCCCATGATGGTGCCGCGCGCCTCGGGGTCCCAATGCGGCGCGCCCAGGCCGGTGAAGGCCGGCACCAGATAGACCCCGGCGGAATCCTCGACCGACCGGGCCAGGGTCTCGCTTTCGGCCGCGTTCTTGATGATCTTCAGCCCGTCGCGCAGCCACTGGATGGTGGCGCCGGCGCTGAAGATCGCGCCCTCGATGGCATAGGTGGGCTTGCCGTCGACCCGGTAGGCGGTGGTGGTCAGCAGGCGGTGCCGCGAGATCTTCGGCTTGTCGCCGATGTTCAGCAGGGCGAAGCAGCCGGTGCCGTAGGTCGACTTGATCATCCCCGGCTTGAAGCAGGCCTGGCCGAAGGTCGCCGCCTGCTGGTCGCCGGCCATGCCGGTGATCGGGATGGCGGCGCCGAACAGGATCTTGTCGGTGGTGCCGAAGTGGTGCGCGTTGTCGTGCACCTCCGGCAGGACCGCGCGCGGCACCCGGAACAGCGCCAGCAGCTCGTCGTCCCAGGCCTGGGTCCGGATGTTGAACAGCATGGTGCGGCTGGCGTTGGTGGCGTCGGTTGCGTGCACCCGCCCGCCGGTCAGCCGCCACAGCAGGAAGCTGTCGACCGTGCCGAAGGCCAGCTCGCCGGCCTCGGCCCGCCGCCTCGCGTCCGGGACGTTGTCCAAGAGCCAGGCCAGCTTGGTGGCGGAGAAGTAGGAATCGATGATCAGCCCGGTCTTGGCCTGCACCGCCGTCTCGTGCCCGGCGGCAATCAGTTCGCGGCAGAATCCGGCGGCGCGGCGGTCCTGCCAGACGATGGCGTAGTGCAATGCCCGGCCGGTCTGGCGGTCCCACAGCACCGTGGTCTCGCGCTGGTTGGTGATGCCGATCGCGGCGATGTGGTCGGCGGTCAGCCGGGCCCGGGCGATGGCGTCGCGGCAGGCCGAGACGGTGTCGGACCAGATCCCCTCCGGGTCGTGCTCGACCCAGCCATCGGCCGGGTAGATCTGGCGCAGCTCGCGCTGCGCGCTGGCCACCGGCCGGCCCTGCGGGTCGAACACGATCGCCCGGGTCGATGTCGTCCCCTGGTCGATCGCCAGGACATATGTGCGTCGCCGCATCGTGCTTCCCCTGTCCCGACCATGTTCGCAAAGCACTATCCGAAGCGCGTTTCCGAACGTCAATCCAACAACCCGGAGGCGTCAGTCCTCTGACGCCTCCAGCGCCGCCACGTCCGGGGCGTCGACCACCGCCCGGCACAGGCCGGGGGTGAAGCCGGCCCGGGCCAGCGCCGCCAGGTCGCGCATCCGGTGCTCAGGCCGGTCGGCCTCGGCCCGGAACGGTCCCAGCCGGCGCCGTCGCGCCAGCCGGATCGCCGCCGCCCGGTCCGGATCGACCCCGGGCGCGCCGCCATACAGGGACAGCGCCTCGGCCGCAACCGTCTCGTCGATGCCGGCCTCGCGCAGCTTGACCCGGATCGCCCGGGTCGACCGGCCGCGCCGGGCCAGGCCGGCGATCCGCATCTCGGCGAATTGGGCGTCGTCCAGCAGCTTCGACCTGGCCATGCGGTCCAGCAGGGCCGTGATCCGCGCCTCCACCGCCTCGACATCGACCTCGGCCCCGGCCTGCCGGGCGCGCCGGATCCGGCGCTGCAGCACCCGGCGCAGCTGCCCGGTCGATGCGGCATAGCGGCCGAGATAATCCAGCGCCGCCCGCTCCAGGGCGGCATCGTCGAGCGCGGGCGGTCGGCGGGGCGGTCGGTCCATGCGCGAAGGTGCCCTGTCGTGGCGGCTGGTGCCAAGCCCGACGTGTGAGCCGTCCTTGCCTTCTACTCTCCCCCTCCCGCAAGGGGACTACCGGATACACACATCCTTGGGCTGAGTTTTTTTAAGTCCCCCCTCCCCTTGCGGGAGGGGGGCAGGGGGAGGGGTCTGCGCGCGTCCGCGCGCGAATGGGCAGGGCATCGAACTCGTGGTCGATGCCGGCTTGCGACAGTCTGGGCCGGCTCGAGCCGAGAGCCCCCCTCCCCCTAGCCCCCTCACGCAAGGGGAGGGGGAGGATGAAAAAGGCCCGAAGCGGCAAGTGAACAGGTGAGCTGCCCCCCGATTCCGGTTGAGCCCGCCACGCCAATCGCCCAACTTGGCGTGCTCGACACGACGCCGGACAGGAGCCGATGCCCGAGACCGTGAAGACCTGGCTGGTCCGCAAGCCGATCTCGGCGATCCGTTCCTTCCTCGAGATCGAGGCGGCGGGCGGCATCGTGCTGATGGCGGTGGCGGTGCTGGCGCTGATAGCCGCCAACTCGCCGCTGGCCGGCGCCTATGACAGCCTGCTGCACCTGCCGATCGGACTGCGCTTCGGCAGCCTGGCGCTGGAGAAGACGCTGCTGCACTGGGTCAATGACGGGCTGATGGCGGTGTTCTTCCTGCTGGTCGGGCTGGAGATCAAGCGCGAGATCCTGCAGGGCGAGCTGTCGTCGCGCGAGACGCTGATGCTGCCCGGCATCGCCGCGATCGGCGGCGTGGTGCTGCCGGCGCTGATCTATGCCGTGATCAATGTCGGCGACCCGACGGCGCTGCGCGGCTGGGCGATCCCGGCCGCCACCGACATCGCCTTCGCCCTCGGCGTGCTGTCGCTGCTGGGCAGCCGGGTGCCGGTGTCGCTGAAGGTGTTCCTGACCGCGCTGGCGATCATCGACGACGTCGCCGCGGTGGTGATCATCGCCCTGTTCTACACCGGCGACATCTCGCTGCCGTACCTCACCTGGGCCGTCGCCGGCGTCGCCGTGCTGTGCCTGTTCAACTGGCTGCGGGTGCAGGCGCTGTGGCCCTATATGGTGGTCGGCGCCGTGGTCTGGCTGTTCGTGCTGAAATCCGGCCTGCACGCCACCCTGGCCGGGGTGGTGCTGGCCTTCCTGGTGCCGCTCGACCGCACCGCCGAAGACGAGGACGAGCCGCCGCTGCTGCGGCTCGAGCACAGCCTGCATGATTTCGTCGCCTTCCTGGTGGTGCCGATCTTCGGCTTCGCCAATGCCGGCGTCTCCTTCGCCGGGGCCAGCCTGTCGAGCTTCCTCGAGCCGGTGCCGCTCGGCATCGCCGCCGGGCTGGTGGTCGGCAAGTCGCTCGGCGTCGGCGTCGCCGCCTGGGCCTCCATCCGCCTCGGTTTCGCCGCCCTGCCGGCCGGGGCGACCACGGCCCAGCTCGCCGGCGTCTCGGTGCTGGCCGGGATCGGCTTCACCATGAGCCTGTTCATCGGCTCGCTGGCCTTCGAGGACCCGGCGCTGCAGGACGCGACCAAGATGGGTGTGCTGGCCGGGTCGCTGGTCGCGGCGGCGCTGGGCAGCCTGTGGCTGGTCGCGGTCAGCCGGCGGCGGGCGGTGCCGGCCGGGGATCGAGCGGAGGACTGAACACCCGCACCGCCTTCGGCAGCACCCGGAAATTCGCCGGGGTGTGGGTCGTGACCTCGCCGTCGGTGTTGACGTCGCGCGGCCGGCGGGTGCGGATCTCGACCGACCGGCAGCGGAAGGCGTGCACCTCGTCCCAGCGGCCGTGCCGGCCGGCGCGGAAGGACGGGTACATCAGCGCCAGCCACAGCCAGTGGTCGACCTCGATCGAATAGACGTCGAGCATGCCGTCGTCGGGCGCCGCGTCCGGGGCGACAGTCATGCCGCCGCCGTAGAAGCGGCCGTTGCCGACCGCGATCTGGATGCTCTTGCCGCGGATCACCCGCCCGTCATCGATGCGGATCTCGGCCGAGAAGCGCTCCAGCCGCCGCAGCAGCCGCAGTGCGGCCAGGGCATAGCCGAACCGGCCCCAGCGCTTCTTGGTGTCGCCGTCCAGCGCCTTCGCCAGCTCCACGCCCATGCCCAGGCTGGCGACGTTGAAGAAGGGCCGGCCGTTGACCTCGCCCAGGTCGATGGCACGCATCCGGCCGTCGACGATCACCTGCGCCGCTTCCACCGGGTCGGTCGGCAGCTCCAGGGTCCGGGCCAGGTCATTGGCGGTGCCCAGCGGCAGGATGCCGAGCGGCAGCCCGGTCTCCATCAGCGCCGGGGCGGCCCGGTTCAGCGTGCCGTCGCCGCCGCCGATGATGACGCATTCGACCGCGGCGGCGTGGCGCCGGATCAGCGTGTCGACATCGTCGTCCAGCGGCCGCACCGGCTCGACCCCGCCCTCGATCAGCGTCTTGATCACGGCATCGAGGCCGGCCCCGGCCCGGCTGGCCTTCGGATTGACCAGGAACAGCGCCCTAATAGCCCGCATTTCTCAAACCCCTTAGGCCCTGCGTCGCCTTGCGGGGAGTCGAATGAGGGCGCGGGCCACGAAGAGCGTATCGGGTCATACGGTCGAGTGGCCCGCGCCCGCAGGCGGCCGCCGCAAGGCGACCCTCCGGGCCGTCGTCCCATGCCGGCAGGGTATGTCGCCGCGCTTGCCCGATGTGCCGCATCGCGCGGCGCGCGGCTCCTGCCCTGCCGGCATGGGACGACGGCGCAGGGCTTAAGGGGTTTGAGAAATGCGGGCTTCCGATCATCGCATCGCGGCGATCGTCGTGCGCTGCGCCGGCGCGCCGGCCAGCTCATCGATGATCGGGCAGTCGGGATCGTGGTCGCCGGGGCACTCGTGCACCAGCTTGCCCAGGCTCTCGCGCAGCGCCTCCAATTCGCGGATCTTCTCGTCGATCTCGACGATCCGGGTCGAGGCCAGCTCCCTCACCTGGGACGAGCAGCGCGTCGGGTCCTCGTACAGCGTCAGCAGGGCGCGGCACTGCTCGATGGTGAAGCCGAACTCGCGCGACCGGCGCAGGAAGCGCAGCACCTCCAGCGCATGGGCGCCGTAGTCGCGATAATTGTTGTCGCGCCGGTCCGGCCGGACCAGCCCGATCTCCTCGTAATAGCGGATGGTCTTCGCCGGCAGGCCTGAATGCCGTGCCGCCTCGCCGATGTTCATCGCCGTCGCCTCTCCCTCGCCGGTGCAGTGGACCGCATCGGATGCCCGCTGTGCAAGCGCCCGATGCGGCCCGAACCGCCAGCTCCATCACACCCGTGGCCGCCAGCGCCGCAGCAGCAGCGCATTGGCGACGACGCTGATGCTGCTCAGCGCCATCGCCGCGCCGGCGATGGCGGGGTTGAGCAGGCCCAGCGCCGCCAGCGGCAGCCCGACCACGTTGTACGCAAAGGCCCAGAACAAGTTCTGCCGCACCTTGTTCCAGGTCGCCCGGCTGATCGCCAGCGCATCGGCCACCAGCCGCGGGTCGGGCCGCATCAGCGTGATCGCCGCCGCCTCCATCGCCACGTCGGCGCCGCCGCCCATGGCGATGCCCAGATCGGCCTCGGCCAGGGCCGGGGCGTCGTTGATGCCGTCGCCGACCATCGCCACCTTGGCGCCGCCGGCGCGCAGCCGGGCCACGGTGCCGGCCTTCTCCTCCGGCCGTACCGGGGCGTCGACCGCGGTGATGCCGACCCGGCCGGCGACGCTGTCGGCCACGGCGCGGGCGTCGCCGCTCAGCATCCGCACGGCGATGCCCGCCGCGACCAGCCGCGCCACCGCCTCGGCCGCGCCGGGCTTCAACGGGTCGGCCACGGCGATGGCGCCGCGCACCTCGCCCCCCACCTCGTCCCACACCGCGACCAGCATGGTGGTGCGGCCGGCGGCCTCATGCCCGCCGATCGCCTGCGCCAGCGCCTCGGGCAGGTCCGCCTGGATCTCCCGCATCAGCGCGATGTTGCCGATGGCGACAGACTGGCCCTCGACCATGCCGACGACACCGCGGCCGGGCCGGGCGGCGACCCCGCTTGCCGCGGGAACCGCCAGGCCGCGCCGCGCCGCCTCGGCCTCCACCGCGCGGGCCAGCGGATGCTCGCTGCCGGCCTGCACCGCGGCCGCCAAAGCCAGCAGCGCATCCGCGTCGCCGGCGGGGGCGACCACCTCGGTCACCGCCGGCCGGCCCTCGGTCAGGGTGCCGGTCTTGTCGAACACCACGGTGTCGATCTGCGGCGCCCGCTCGATCGTCTCGATGTCGCGGATCAGGATGCCGGCGCGGGCCGCGGCGCCGGTGCCGGTGACGATCGCGGCCGGCGTCGCCAGCCCCATGGCGCAGGGGCAGGCGATCACCAGCACCGCCACGGCGGCGCCCAGCGCCTGGTCGAGGCTGCCGCCGGCCACCAGCCAGCCGGCGAAGGTCAGGACCGCGAGCACCAGCACGATCGGCACGAACACGGCGCTGATGCGGTCGACCAGCTTCTGGATCGGCGCCTTGCCGGACTGCGCCGCCTCGACCAGACGGACGATGCGGGCGATGGTCGAATCCTCGCCCACCGCCGTCGCTTCCAGGGTCAGGGCGCCGGTGCCGTTCAGGGCGCCGGCGGCGACCGAGTCGCCCGGCCGCTTGGCCACCGGCAGGCTTTCGCCGGTCACCAGCGATTCGTCGACCTCGCTCTCGCCCGCCTCGACCCGGGCGTCGACCGGGAAGCGCTCGCCGGGGCGGACCAGGATGCGGTCGCCGGGCGCAAGGTCCGCCACCGGCCGCTCGACCGGCCCGTCCGCGGTCAGCACCCGCGCCGTTTCCGGCCGCAGTGCCATCAGCGCGCGCAGGGCGGCGCCGGCGCCGCGCTTGGCCCGCGCCTCCAGCCGCTTGCCCAGCAGCACCAGCGTGATCACCACCGCCGCGGCCTCGAAATACAGGTGGCCCATCGCCATGCTGCCGTGCAGCGCCACCTGCACCGCGCTGTAGCCCCAGGCGGCGCTGGTGCCGAGCGCGACCAGCACGTCCATGCCGGGGCTGCGGTGACGCAGCGAGGCCCAGGCGCCGCGGTAGAAGCGGGCGCCGGCCCAGACCTGCACCGGCGTCGCCAGCACCAGCTCGGTGATCGGCGACAGGTGCCAGGGCAGGCCCAGCGTCATCGCCACCATGTTCAGCACCAGGGGCAGGGTCAGCAGGATCGCCGCGGCCAGCGTCGCGGTCTCGATCCAGGGCCGCCTCTCGGCCTCCTCGGTAACGGCGGCCGGCGCGCGCACCTGATAGCCGGCGCCGCGCACCGTCTCGGCCAGCGCGGCGCGGTCCGGCCCGTCCGGGGCGATGGCGATGTCCGCCCGCTCCAGCGCCAGGTTGACGGTGGCCCGCAACACGCCGGGCGTGCGGGTCAGGGCGCGTTCGACCCGGGTCGCGCAGGCCGCGCAGGTCATGCCGGTGATGTCCAGTCGGACGGTCGATGTCGTGGTCATGACCGGGAGATGGGGCTTCCAGAAGCTGGAAGGTCAAGCCCCCATCGGATCCCGGTCATGCAGCCGGTGCAATCCGGCTCAGGAAAGGCTCTCGGGCTGCGGCACCAGCGGCTCGTGCTCGGCCATCGGGCTGCCGGGCCGCAGCGCCAGCACCTTCTTCCGCGCCAGCATCCAGCCGACCAGCAGGCCGAGGCCGATCAGCGGCAGCGCCGCCACCGTCAGCGACCCGACCGGGTAGTCCAGCGCCATCAGCACCAGCACGCCCAGCAGGAACAGCAGCGTGATCCAGCTGCTGACCGGCGCCCCCGGCATGCGGAACGACACCGGGTCGGCCTCGTCCCGCCGGATCGCCCGGCGCAGCGCCAGCTGGCAGACCAGGATGAAGGCCCAGGTGCTGATGATGCCCAGCGAGGCGATGTTCAGCACGATCTCGAACACCTGCGACGGCACCACGTAGTTCAGCACCACGCCGACGGCATAGATCGCGACCGTCACCAGGATGCCGGCATAGGGCACCTTGCGCGCGTTCATGCGGGCCAGCAGGTCGGGCGCCGACCCGCCCATCGCCAGCGACCGCAGCACCCGCCCGGTGGAGTAGAGGCCGGAGTTCAGGCTGGACAGCGCCGCGGTCAGCACCACGATGTTCATGATCGTGCCGATGCCGGGCACGCCCAGCGCGCCGAAGAAGGTGACGAAGGGGCTGGTGCCGGCCTGGTAGGCGGTCCAGGGCAGCAGCAGCACCAAGAGGACGACCGAGCCGACATAGAACAGGGCGATGCGCCAGATCACGCTGTTGATCGCCCGCGGCAGGATCTTGCGCGCCTCCTCGGTCTCGCCGGCGGCGGTGCCGATCAGCTCGATCCCGGCATAGGCGAAGACCACGCCCTGGACGATCACCACGGCGGGCAGCAGGCCGTGCGGGAAGATGCCGCCATTGTCGGAGACCAGCTGCAGCCCGGGCGCGTGGCCGGCCACCTCCATGCCGCTGCCGAGGATCAGCGTGCCGATGGCCAGGAACAGCGCCAGCGCCGCCACCTTGATCAGCGAGAACCAGAACTCCATCTCGCCGAACCATTTGACGCCGACCAGGTTCATCACCGTGACGACGCCCAGCGCGGCCAGCGCGAACAGCCATTGCGGCACGTCGCCGAACATCGGCCAGTATTTCATGTACAGGGCCACGGCGGTGATATCGACGATGCCGGTCATCGCCCAGTTCAGGAAAAACATCCAGCCGGCGACGAAGGACGCCTGCTCGCCCAGGAACTCGCGGGCATAGGAGACGAAGCTGCCGGAGGTCGGGCGGTGCATCACCAGCTCGCCCAGCGCCCGCAGGATCAGGAAGGAGAAGAAGCCGCAGACCAGATAGACCAGGGCCAGGGCCGGGCCGGCCAGCTGCAGCCGGCCGCCGGCGCCGAGGAACAGCCCGGTGCCGATGGCGCCGCCGATGGCGATCATCTGCACCTGCCGGGATTTCAGGCCCTTGTGGTAACCGTGTTCGTGGGAGTCGAGCCAGGCGCGACGGTCGGCGGCGGGGTCGCGGGCGGCCCTGAAGGCCGGCGGGGCGATCTTGGTCACTGTTTCTTCCGCTCTTGGTCTTGTTTTTATTCTGCCGCGGTGGGCCGCGGGGGGGCGGACGCTAGGACGCGATGCAAGTCCTTGTCAAACGCAGCTGCTGCGATCTCTGCTCGCCGGCGCCGGAGGCCTTGCGAACCGGCGGGTTTTCGGGACGAAAACTTGGTTTTATGTCGAAAGCTCCGGACTCGAATCGATCCCGGCGACCTTCGAGTGCGATGAGGTGAGATCGGGCCGGGTCGCCCGTAGCACCAAGACCGTGAATAATTGCCTCTCCCGCTTGCGAGCCCGTCTCAGAACAGCTTCCGCCCTTCCGGCATAAACTTTTTATCCCCCCCTCCCGCAAGGGGAGGGGGAGGATTAAAGGCATAGGTCGAGTCGGGTGGCTGGATTCTGAAAAAGGTCTGGCTTGGGCCGGGGCGCGCCCGCTACAGGACGAAATCCGCCGCGGTCAGGGCATGGTCGGAATAGACGGTGATCAGCGCGTCTTCGACATTGTTGCCGGTGGTCTCGAGATAGACGCCGTAGCGGCCGCCGCCGAAATCCAGCACCCGGATCTGGCCGGCGGCGGTGAAGGCGCCGGTGCCGAAGGTGAAGGCGGTGTTGCCGGGGCCGGCGCCATTGGCATCGATCGCGGACAGATCGATCCGGTCGCCGGTGGTGAAGTCGGTGATCGTGTCCCGGCCGGCGGCCGCAAGGGTGCTGTCGCCGGTCGCGCCATAGGAGAAGTGGTCGTTGCCGGCGCCGCCCTTCAGCACATCGGCGCCGGCGCCCCCGGTCAGCACGTCATCGCCGGACAGGCCCCACAGCGTGTTGGCGCCGGCGTCGCCGGTGATCGTGTCGGCGAAGCCCGAGCCCATCACCTGCTCGATGCCGGCCAACGTGTCGCCTTGGGCATCGCCGCCGCTGGAGGCGCCGCCGAGCACCACGATCACGCCGGCGCCCGAGCCTGCATAGCTCGCCGTGTCGATGCCGGCGCCGCCGGTCAGCGAGTCGGCGTCTGCTCCGCCCTCCAGGAAATCATTGTCGTCGCCGCCATCAAGCTGGTCGGCACCGGCACCGCCGGTGATGCTGTCGTTGCCGGCATGGCCGAAGGCACCGTCATTGCCGGCGCCACCATCCATCGAATCGTTGCCGGCTGCGCCGGACAGGCTATCGGTCCCGTCGCCGCCGACCAGCCGGTCATTGCCGTCCATGCCGTTGAGGATGTCGTTGCCGGCCTCGCCCGCCAGCGCATCGTCGCCGCCACGGCCGTCGATGAGGTCGGCACCGCCCTCGCCGCCGATTATGTTGCGGCCGGCGTCGCCGGCCAGGGTGTCGCTGAAGCTGGAGCCGTAGATGTTCTCGATGCTGGTCAGCTGGTCGCCCGTGGCGTCGCCGCTGAAGATCAGGCCGTTCTGGATGTCGACGAAGACCTCGGCGCTCGACCCCTGGTAGTTGACGAAGTCCGAGCCGGCGCCGCCGTCCAGGACATCGGCCCCGGCGCCGCCGCGTAGCGTGTCGTCGCCGTTGAGGCCCACCAGGAAGTTGGTGCCGGCATCGCCGAGCAGCCGGTCGTTGAAGGCCGACCCCGTGGCGGCCTCGATGCTGGTGTAGGCGTCGCCCTGGGCGTCGCTGCCGATGCCCGTGCCGGCGGCCAGATCGACCGTCACCGCGCCCGGCGACAGGTCGTAGCGCGCGGCATCGATGCCGGCGCCGCCGTTCAGCTGGTCGGCGCCGCCCGCGCCCGCGAGGTGGTCATTGCCGTCCCCCCCGGTCAGGATATCGGCCGTGCCCGAGAAGGACCGCAGCAGCACCGCGCTGGCGGAGTCGAGAGCACTGGCGTTCAGGATCACCTGGACATCCGCGAGGGCGAGGACGGTCAGCAGCGCGCCGGCGGCGTTGCCGGTATAGAAATCCTGCCCGATCGTCAGGTTGATCGTGCCGCCGAAGCTCTGCGGCGAGAGGGTGGCGAAGCCGGTGATGCCGGCATAGCCGGTCAGGTTCAGGACGATGTCCCCGGCGATCGCGAAGCCTAGGAGCGCGCCCACCGCGCCGGTCACGGTGTCGGTGGTGTCGAAAAAGGCGAGATTGCCGACAACGGCCTGCTCGCCCGGGCCGACCGAACCCACCTCCGGCCCGTCCACGTTGAAGAAGTAGTTCGCCAAGGCAGCCTCCCCGAGATTGCGGAGTTTTGTTGAAAATCCCAGACTCGGGGCAGCTTACAGGAGTCTCCGTCAGCGCATAGCCAAGGATGTCGCCGACATCTGGCTTCAGCCCGGGCCACCGCTGCGCGCCGGATCGGACTCGATGCCGGCGATCAGCTTGCGCAGCAGGGCCGCCAACGCCGCTCGCTCCTGCGGGTCGAGGGCCTGCAGGACGGCGGCCTCATTCTCCATGTCGGCGCGGAACGCCGCCTCGGCCCGCGCCGCGCCGTCCTCGGTCAGCACCACCAGCACGCTGCGCCCGTCCTGCGGCGACTTCTCGCGCCGGACCAGCCCCGCCTTCTCCAGCCGGTCCAGCCGGTGGGTCAGGCCGCCGGACGACATCATCAGCGCGGTGTACAGCTCGGTCGGAGTCAGCCGGTAGGGCGGCCCGGACCGGCGCAGGGTGCCGATCACGTCGAACTCGCCGCGGTCGAGGCCGAAGCCGGCGAAGGTCGCCTCGATGCCGGCGCGCACCAGATTCGACAGCCGGTAGGCCCGCCCCAGGACCGCCATCGGCTCGGTGTCGAGATCGGGCAACTCCCGCGCCCATTGCCGGCGCAGCCGGTCGACATGGTCCGCGCCGGTCTTGTCTGCCTCGTCCGTCATCCCTGTTCTCATACACTGTTGTCCGGCTGAACCCTTGATTGTGGTCGAGAAGGTTGCGCTCAACTTTTATTGTCATCGCCGGGCTTGACCCGGCGATCCAGGGGCCACCCAGAACGGCTTCGACATCTCTGGATGCCCGGGTCAAGCCCGGGCATGACAGTTAGAAAACTGCGCCATACCACAGCCCACACATACGCCTTCCGCGGCACCCAGCCAAGGTATCTTGACGAGAAGATATCTTGACCATATATCTTCTCGAGAAGATATTTCGCCGACACCGTCGGCGCGCAAGGGAGGAGCCCCCGAATGTTCCAGGTCCGTCGCCATCAGGAGCCGCAGCCGGGCCAGAGCCGGACCGTCCGCTTCGAGGGCCGCGAGTTCGGCAGCGCGGTGTCGTGCTTCCTGGTCGACGCCGCGCCGGGGCAGGGGTCGGCGCTGCATGTCCACCCCTATCCCGAGACCTGGATCGTCCGGGCGGGCGAGGCCGAGTTCACCGTCGGCGGCGAGACGACGAAGGGCTATCCGGGCGACATCGTCGTCGCCGCCGCCAACGTGCCGCACCGCTTCGAGAACACCGGCACCGGGCGGCTCGAGCTGATCGGCATCCATCCCAGCGACACCATCGTGCAGGCGCTGGCCTGACGCGACACCGGGACCCGACGGGAGCCACCATGCCGAAGATGATCTCCTTTGACGACCCCGCCGGCCATGTCTCCGAGCCGATATGGCTGGACGTGGAGGCAGCGACGGGGCCGTCGTCTGCCCGACCCGATCAGGGTCAGTAATTCCACAAGGCCGGCACCCAGCGATAGCCTGCGCCGACGGCCGCCACCCGGCAGACCGACGGGAACGACAGGTGCGTGGCCAGGATCGGCTCGCCGGTCGCCGCCAGCTCCCGTAGCAGTCGGGCCCGGACGCGAACCGCCTCCTCGGGGTCGTGTTCGAAGCCGTTGTGCCACTCGAGGTGCTCGAAGCCGTGCGGGAGTATGGCGTCGCCGACGAAGGTCAGGCGGTCGCCGCCGGATGCCAGGCGCACCACGCTGTGCCCGGGGGTGTGGCCGCCGGTGCGGGTGACGACCACCCCCGGCGCGACCTCGTAGTCCGTCTCGAAGGTCTGCAGCTTGCCGCCATACTGGGCCAGGAACCGCGCGGCGGCCGACCGGATCATGTCCGCCAACGGCCCCGGCATAGCGGTGCGCGAGAAATCGGGCGCCTGCCAGAACTCGGCCTCGGCGGCCGACGCGTGGATCCGGACGTCCGGACGCAGCTGATCCTGCACCCCGTCGACGAGCAGCCCGCCGACATGGTCGAAATGCATATGGGTCAGCACCACATCGGTCACGGACGCCAGGTCGACGCCGGCGGCCTCCAGCCGCGACGACCACCGCCCGGTTCGCGGGAAGTTCGGGGCCTCCATCCCCAGCCCGGAATCGATGAGGATGGTCCGGTCGCCGCTCCGGACCACGACCTCGTTCAGTGCCCAATCCATCACCACGGTCTGGAGCCTCTCGCGCAGCCAGGCCGACCGGACGGCCGGGTCGGCGTTGGTGGCCATCGCCTCGGCCGAGATCGATATCACCCCGTCGCTGACCACCATGACGTCGATCTCGCCGACCGGCAGCGCGTAGCGCGACAGAACCAGTTCCTCGGGTCCCGGTCCACCGGGGGTCTTGTCCAGGTACATGCTCGCCTCCTGCTGAACGCCCGACATCGGCGACGCTACGGCGAGGCGTGTTTGCGGTCGATTGGGTCGACGGAGAGGACGAGCCATACCGGGGGATAGGTTTCGTCATTCGGCGACCGGGCCGCGGGTCTCCCCTGCGGCCCGGCTCGCTGATGGTCTTCGCCGTCAGAAGTGGTAGGCGGCGCGGGCGCTGGCGGACTGGCTGAGGAAGGCGCCGCCGATATCGGCGGTGTACTCGCCCTTCAGCTCGAAGCCGCCGGCCCGGAACAGCTGCAGCCCGACATCGATCCGGCCCAGCACGTCCGGCGAGTCGATCCGGTCGCTGAAGGTGCCGTTGGCCGAGGACGCCCCGGCGAAGCTGGAATGGATCGTCCGGGTGTTGTCCGGCTGATAGCTCATGCCGAAGGCGACATAGGCCCGCAGCGCGGTCTCCGGGTCCAGGTCGAGCCGGCCGCCGAACTCCACCATCGGCGACAGCGCCACGCTGGTCTTGCTGCTGCCGCGGACGTCCAGCGCGTAGAGGTCGTCGCCCTTCTCCTCGAAGCCGGGCAGGTCGGTGTAGATCACGTCGAGATCGCCATAGGGCCGGATGTACCAGTCGGCGAAGGCGATCTCATAGGCCGCGCGCAGCCGGCCGCCGGCCAGGAAGATGCTGGGATCGCTCTTCAGCGTCTCGCTGGCGATGCCGGGGATGTCGACCCGCCGGTCGGCCTCGAACGAGCCGCCGGCGAAGGCGACGGAGCCTGCGAACTGCCACGGCCCCATGACCCGCTTCACCGTGACCGAGCCGTCATAGGTGTCGCCGTTGCCGGAGGAGCCGCCATCCATCCGCGCCCAGCTCTGGCCGAAGCCGAAGGAGGCGCCGAGATACCAGTCGGGGGCGATCTCGTGCTGGGCGCCGATCCGGTAGGTGGTGCCCGAGACGTAATAGCCCTGGGTGTCGCTGGTGGAGGACTGGTCGGTCCAGCGCCCGGTGACCTTGGCCCAAGCGCAGTTGTCCTCGCCCAGCAGCACGCTGTCGTCGATGAAGACCGGGCAGCTCATCGCCGCGCCGAGGATGGTGCCGGCCGAATTGGCCAGGGCGATCGACTGGGCATGCGCCGCCTTGCTGGACCAGGCATCCAGCGCCGCCTTGTAGTCGCTGCGGTCGTTGATCGTCGACAGCTGGGCGAAGCGGGTGGCGAAGGCCTTGTCGCCATTGTCCCAGGCCCGGCCGTAATAGCCGGCCAGCGAGGACTGGCTGCCGTTCAGCGCCACGCCGCCGGGCTTGAAGTCCGACCGCGGCGCCAGGGTCAGGGTGTTGCCGGACTGGGCCGTGTCCCAATGGAACAGCATCGCGTCCAGCCCGTCGGCGGTGGAGGTGAGGTGCCCCGCGGTCACCACCGGCAGCGCGCCCGGCAGCAGCGTCAGCACCGTCGGCACGATCTTGCCGTCCAGCGTTGCCGTGCCGTCGACCTGCAGGTGCCCGGCCGTCTTGTTGAGCGAGTCGACGGTCACGCCCAGCCGGCCCTCACCGGTCTGGATGAAATCCCCGGTGACCCTGGTGCTCCGCAACTCGCCCGGCAGGCCCAGATTGAAGGTGCCGGTGTTGGTGACCGATGCGGCCTCCACCATCGGACCGGCGTTGTAGGTGCCGTTCTGGCTGAATTGGCCGCCATTGGTGTAGAGCGAACCGGTGATCTGCCCTTCCTCGTTGTCCACCGACACCTGCCCGCCGCCCGTGGCGATGACCGCGGTGCCCGCCGTATCCAACACCGTCGTGATCGTCGCGCCCGGCTGCAGGCTCACGGAGCCGCCAGCGGCGCCGTCGATCTGGATACCGCTGCTGCCGATCTGGCCGGGCATCGCCGCCGTGCCGCCGCCGCCAGTGACCGACACGAAGTCGCCGAGAAACACAGTCGTGGAGCTTCCGGCGCCATTGGCTCCAGTGCTCTGTGCAAAAATGCCGATCCCGTTGTCCCCGGTGGCCGCGATGGCGCCGTTCGCGTCGACGTTGACGGTGACGCTGCCGCCGGAACCGCCATTGCCGTTCGAGGTGCTTCCCGCGAAAACCGCATTGCCGTCGATGGCCAGGCCGCCGCCGCCGCCGATGCTCTGCGCCAGCACACCGACCGCGCCGGCACCCGAGACATTGACCTGGGCGTTGTTGTCGACCCAGACGGTGACGGCACCGCCGTCGCCCGCGCCGGCCGAGGACCGCGGGCCGGTCCAGCTCGTCGAGACGGCCGGCACGCCGGGATCGGGATCGGCGACGCGGATCACGCCGCCGCCGCCGCCGATCGACTGCGCCACGATGCCATGCGCCGCGACACCCGTCGTCGTGATGTTCAGGTCGTTGCCCGTCACCTCGACGCTGCCGCCGGCGCCGCCCGAGGCATTGCCGCCGAGTTGCGTCGTCACGGACCCGGTGCTCGGCTGCACGGTTCCGATACCGCCGCCGCCGCCGATCGACTGCGCCAGCACGCCGAAGGCGTAGTCACCGGTGGTCGTGACATTCAGCGGATTGCTGGTGGAGATCACCGGCGTCAGCAGCACGCTGCCGCCGTCGCCATTCGCGTCCTGGCCGCCGCCGACGGAGAGCTGCATCGATCCGCTGGCACTGCTGCCGAAGGCGGAGCCGAACAGGCTGCTGCCGGCGCCGGCGACGCCGCCGCCGCCGCCGATCGACTGCAGCACGATGCCGTCCGCCGCATCCCCGGCGGTCGCGATGCTGGTGCCGTCGGTGTTGTCGTATTGAGCCAGCACCGAGCCGCCGTCGCCACCCACGCCGCCCTTGCCGCCGGTCGAGGCGCCGACCGTGATCCAGCCGGTGGCCGAGTCGGAGCCGTCGGCGCCGATGCCGCCGCCGGCGCCGACGCTCTGCGCGATGATGGCGGACGCCGCATAGCCGGAGGTGGCGAGCGCGGCGCCCTGGTCCAGGTTGACGGTCACGTCGCCGCCGTCGCCACCCCCGCCGCCCTGGCCGCCGAGAGCCAGCGCCAGGTTGACGGTGATCTCGGGCACGCCGCCCGTCCCGGCCGCGGCCGCGCTGCCGCCCTTGCCGCCGCCGCCGCCGATCGACTGCGCCACGATGCCGTTCGCCCAATCCCCCGCCGTCGCGACGGCCGCGGAAAGGTCGACCTCCACGGTGCCGCCCTGGCCGCCGCCGCCGCCCGCGCCGCCGATGGACAGGGCCAGGGTGGTGTCGAACGGAACCGAGCCCTTTTTCAAGTAGTCGTTGATGTTGCTCTCCGCCTGGCGGGCGGTGAACAGATCGATGATGGGATTGTCGGCCGAGCCGTCGGACCCTGCCGTCCCGCCCAAGCCGCCCCCGCCGCCGACCGACTGCGCCAGGATGCCGGTCGCGTCGCCGCCATCCGTGGCGACCTCGCCCCCGACATCGACCGTGACGTTGCCGCCGTCGCCGCCACCGCCACCGGTGACGCCCAGGCCCAGATTCAGGCCCGGCTTGTAGGTGACGTTGCCGATGGAGAAGGTCTGGGCGACGTTCATCGACGCCCCCTGAGACGCGCCGCCGCCGCCGCCCAGCGACTGCGCCAGCATCCCGACCGAGCCCGAGCCGTAGGTCGTGATGCTGCTGCCCTCGAACAGCGACACCTGCACCTCGCCGCCCGCGCCGCCGCCGCCGCCGGTGGAGCCGAGATTCGCGGCGATCGCGGTGCTGGACCCGGTGCCGAACTCCTGCGTGGTGCCGCCGCCGAACCCGCCATTGCCGCCGCCGCCGCCGACCGAGTGCGCCGTCACGCCATTCGAGTAATCGCCATAGGTGACGATGGAGGTCCCGGCGCTGCCGCCGGCATCCTGCTGCAGCGTGCCGTTCGAGACGGTGCCGCCGATCGCCACCAGCACCTCGCCGCCATCGTTGGCCCCGCCGCCGGACCCGCCGATCTGCATGGTCGCCGCGACGCCCAGGGAAGCGGCGCCTTCCGGCACGGTCTGCCCGTACCCCAGAACCATGGCCGAGGCGGACGAATCGCCCCCGGCGCCGCCGCCGCCGCCGATCGACTGCACCAGCACCCCGGTCGAGCCCTGGCCGCGGGTCACGATCGAACCGCCATTCGACAAGCCGAATTGCGCCGTCCCGCCCGAGCCGCCGGTGCCGCCGGTCCCGCCCATCGCGGCACTGACGGCGACGCCCACCTGGTTGCCCGTCGGGTCCAGCGGCACCGCGATCGCCAGCGCCTCGGCCGAGGCGTTGCCGCCTAGACCGCCGCCGCCGCCGATCGACTGCACCACGACGCCGAAGCTGTCGATCGGCAGCGTATTGCAGAGCACCGTGCCGCAGTGCCCGTTGGTCACGGTGCCGCCCTTGACCAGGAAGTCATCCTGGCCGGTCGAGATGAGACTGCCCACCACGGTGGCCGACGCCGTGCCGCCGTCGCCGCCGCCGCCGCCCGAGCCGCCGACCGCCACCGCGGCCGAGAAGCCCGGCCCGACCGAGCCGGCCATCGAGCTGCCGCCGGTGCCGCCGCCGCCGCCGATCGACTGCGCCACCAGGCCGGGCGCCTTCGACCCGGAGGTGCCGATCGTCGCAGTGTCCATCGTGATGCTCGCCGACCCGCCGGAGCCGCCGTCGCCGCCCGCGCCGCCGATGGCGACCGTGGCGAAGAGCCCCGCGCTGCTGGCGTTGCCGGCATTGCCGCCGCCGCCGCCGATCGACTGCATCACCACCGCCGCCGCATTGTCGCCCGATGTGGTGAGCTGGGATTCGGTGTCGAGCGTCGCCTGGACCGTGCCGCCGCCGCCGCCAGCGCCGCCGGCGCCGCCCACCGCGACGCCCAGGCCCGATCCAGCGCCGCCGTCGCCGCCGCCGCCGCCGATCGACTGGCCCAGCAGGCCGAAGGCGGAGAGTCCGCTGGTCGCGACGCTGCCACCGGTCACGCTGAAGGTGACGTCGTTCCCGGCGATCTCGAAGACATTGCTGGTGGCGCTGCCGCCGACGGTATACAGCCCGCCGCTTGCATCGCCGCCAACCCCGCCGCTGCCGCCGAGAGACTGCGCCAGGATGCCCTTCGCACCCGCGCCGCTCGTGATGATCGACCCCGTATTCGACACATCGATCGTCCCGACGCTGCCGGCCGAGGCGCCGGTGCCGCCGCTGCTGCCGAAGACCCCGTAGGAGCTGCCGCCGCTGCCGCCGGCGCCGGCTATGGATTGCGCGACGATGCCGGTGGCCTGCGCCGTGGTGATCGTGCCCGCGTTGGTGATCGTCAGATTGCCGGCGTCGCCGCCGACGCCGCCATTGCCGCCGCCGCCGCCGTCGCCGGTCTCACCGTTGCCATTGCCGCCGGCACCGCTGAAGCTTTGCGCCAGGATGCCGAAGGAGTTGGATCCCTGCGTCTTGATCGACGAGGCGCCGTCGAGCCAGATCGACAGAGCGCCGCCATTGCCGCCGCTGCCGCCGCTACCGCCTCCGCCTTCGCCGATCCCGGCTCCACCGAAGCCGCCGGTGCCGCCGGTGCCGCCCTCCGATCGCACGGCGATGCCGGGGGAGTTTGTGCCCTGCGTCGAGATGGTGGTGGACGCCAGCGCCACGGTCACGCCGGCGGAGTAACCACCTGCACCGCCATTGCCGCCAAAGGCACTTCCGATCGTCCCCTGGGCATCGCCGGCATTGCCGGCGTTGCCGCCGATGCTGGCCACGAGGATCCCGGGCGAGGTGCTGCCACTGGTGGTCACGTTGATGGGCGAGCCAGAAACGCCGACGAAGTTGATATTGGCCGTCGACTGGACGTTGCCGCCATTCCCGCCGGCACCGCCGTCCGCGTGGCTGAAGTCGACCTCGGATCCGCCCGCGCCCCCGGCACCGGCCTGCAGCACGACCGCGACGCCCGCCGAGTCCGTGCCGGCGGTGGCGATCGGGATCGCCCCGAACTCGGCCTCTACCGAGACCACGTCCGACGGCAGCACGACACCACCGCCGTTACCGCCATTGTTGTGCCCCGACGACTGGTCCGGGTTGCAGTCGGCGCCGTACTGGCAGCCGCTCAGTGCGCCGGCGCCGCCCACGCCATACACCAGAAGACCGGGCAGCTTGTCGCCGGTTGTGCTGACACCCGCATTCCCACTCACCTGGATGGTGGCCCCGGCGACGGCTCCCCCATTGCCGCCGGCCTTGTTGTCATCGCCACCACTCTCCGGCCCCAGGCCGCCCGATCCGCCGAATGCCGCGGCCATGATACCGGCGCCGAGATAGGCCGATTGCGCGGAAGGCGGCGTGCCACTCATCGTCACGATGACGTCTCCACCCGCGTGCTTGACCGTGGCGATCCCGCTGTCGCCACCATTGCCGCCCGGGGAGCTCGAATTCCAGTTGCCGTTGCCGCCCTGGGACTGTGCCTGTATGCCGTAGACGCCGTAGCTGGTGGTCCCGGCGCCTTGCCAGGTCCAGTCGACGGAGATGGGGTTGATATTCGTGACGTAGGCGTAGCCGGCATTGCCGCCGGCGCCTCCGCCGTTGCCGGGGCCGCCCGAGCTGCCGTCGCCGCCAAAGGAGAAAGCCTGGAGGCCGGCGAAGCCGAACTGACCTGTGGCCGTCGCGACAATCCCTCCGGAGTTGTTGATCTGCGCGCCCGACGAGGAACCACCAGCGCCTCCCGACGCTCCGGCGCCACCCTCGTCGCTGGCCCAGATTGCCGCTCCGCTCCCGATCGTCCCCTGCGTCGGCTCCAGGAAGATGGACCCGCTGTTTATGATCTGTAGGCCCGAATTCGTGTTGCCTCCGGAGTTGCCGGAGCCGGCGCCCTGTTGTGCCCAGATGCCGAAGGCGTATTGGGAGTAGGAGCCCGAGCTCGCGGATGCCGTGATGGTCCCCTGGTTGTCGATGATGATGCCGTTGGTATCGCCCGTTCCGTAGGCGGAATAGCCCAGCACGGTGTCGCTGCTGTTCGTGAGCACGACGTTGAAGGTGGCGTAGGAGTTGACGACCAGATTCTGGCCGGCGGAAATGTTGCCGGCGGGCTCGCTCGTGCCCACGCCGGGGGACGTGTAGGTGCCCCCGGCGACGGTGCAGGTGTAGCTGTTGTTCTGCACCCCGCAGCTCTGCTGCGCCGCGGCGCTGCCGGGAACGGCCAGCCAGGCGGCCGTGCCCAGCAGCAGGGCGCGCAACGTCGTCGGCCGGCCTGCCAAGCAGGCATCGATCCCTCGCATCATGGCGACCCCTACTGATTATATGGCTGCTGTGGCCCGGCGGCTCAGGCCGGCGCGGGGCGTAGAATCGAAGCTCATGATCGGAAGATGTCCGGCAAGTTGAAAGGCGCCACTACGAAAGGCCGCCATTAATCTACAAGCGGGATCTGCTGTATCAGATCCCGTCAACTCGAGATTCCCAACCATACCTTCCCCTCTTCCGACCATCACTTGGTTTTATCTTTATTAATTCTGCCGCTCGTATTGTGCTATCACAATAGAACGAATTTTATTGATCAATGATACATTGCCGACACACTACCTAGTGTCAAGAATATAGGCCGAAAGTTAAGTTCTTATTAACGCAATAATCTGTCGTCGTGCTGCAGTTTTGTATCCGTGGATGCCCGGCTGGCATCCACCATCCCGCTGGCGGCAGGTCGCTTGGCACAAAGACCGGACCGCGGGTCTCCCCCGCGGCCCGGTCCATTGCCGATGGCCCTCGCCGTCAGAAGTGGTAGGCGGCGCGGGCGCTGGCGGACTGGCTGAGGAAGGCGCCGCCGATATCGGCGGTGTACTCGCCCTTCAGCTCGAAGCCGCCGGCCCGGAACAGCTGCAGCCCGACATCGATCCGGCCCAGCACGTCCGGCGAGTCGATCCGGTCGCTGAAGGTGCCGTTGGCCGAGGACGCCCCGGCGAAGCTGGAATGGATCGTCCGGGTATTGTCCGGCTGGTAGCTCATGCCGAAGGCGATATAGGCCCGCAGCGCGGTCTCGGTATCCAGGTCGAGCCGGCCGCCGAACTCCACCATCGGCGACAGCGCCACGCTGGTCTTGCTGCTGCCGCGCACATCCAGCGCGTAGAGGTCGTCGCCCTTCTCCTCGAAGCCGGGCAGGTCGGTGTAGATCACGTCGAGATCGCCATAGGGCCGGATGTACCAGTCGGCGAAGGCGATCTCATAGGCCGCGCGCAGCCGGCCGCCGGCCAGGAAGATGCTGGGATCGCTCTTCAGCGTCTCGCTGGCGATGCCGGGGATGTCGACCCGCCGGTCGGCCTCGAACGAGCCGCCGGCGAAGGCGACCGAGCCGGCGAACTGCCACGGCCCCATGACCCGCTTCACCGTGACCGAGCCGTCATAGGTGTCGCCGTTGCCGGAGGAGCCGCCGTCCATCCGCGCCCAGCTCTGGCCGAAGCCGAAGGAGGCGCCGAGATACCAGTCGGGGGCGATCTCGTGCTGGGCGCCGATCCGGTAGGTGGTGCCCGAGACGTAATAGCCCTGGGTGTCGCTGGTGGAGGACTGGTCGGTCCAGCGCCCGGTGACCTTGGCCCAGGCGCAGTTGTCCTCGCCCAGCAGCACGCTGTCGTCGATGAAGACCGGGCAGCTCATCGCCGCGCCGAGGATGGTGCCGGCCGAATTGGCCAGGGCGATCGACTGGGCATGCGCCGCCTTGCTGGACCAGGCATCCAGCGCCGCCTTGTAGTCGCTGCGGTCGTTGATCGTCGACAGCTGGGCGAAGCGGGTGGCGAAGGCCTTGTCGCCATTGTCCCAGGCCCGGCCGTAATAGCCGGCCAGCGAGGACTGGCTGTCGTTCAGCGCCACGCCGCCGGGCTTGAAGTCCGACCGTGGCGCCAGGGTCAGGGTGTTGCCGGACTGGGCCGTGTCCCAATGGAACAGCATCGCGTCCAGCCCGTCGGCGGTGGAGGTGAGGTGCCCCGCGGTCACCACCGGCAGCGCGCCCGGCAGCAGCGTCAGCACCGTCGGCACGATCTTGCCGTCGAGCGTCGCCGTGCCGTCGACCTGCAGGTGGCCGGCTGTCTTGTTGAGCGAGTCGACGGTCACGCCCAGCCGGCCTTCCCGGGTCTGGATGAAATCCCCGGTGACATGGGTATTTCGCAGCTCGCCCGGCAGGCCGAGATTGACGATGCCGCTGTTGATGACGTTGACCTGTGCTTCGGAACCAGCCATCCACGTGCCCTTGTTATTGAGGCTGCTGGGGGTGTAGCAGGTACCGTTATTGCATATCTGGCCTCCATTGGTGAGGACACTGCCGATGATGGTGCCAGTGATGGGGGTGCCGTCGACGTTGCCGCTGTTGTTGGCGATGGCGACCTGTCCGCCACCGGTGACCTGGATGGCCGTGCCACTGGTCCCGTTGCCCGTCGTGATCGTGGCCCAGTCATTCGTCACCCAGGCCGTCGGACTGTTCGCCGGCGTGTCGACCCAGACACCCACGCTGCCCGATCCGGTGCCGCCGGACACGGTCGTGCCCAGATTGCCGTAGTTGTTGATCACAATGTCGGTGCGGCCTGTCGAGCCGGCAGCGTTCTTCGTCCCGGCAGCGCTGCCCGTGCTCTGCGCGAAGATACCAATTCCGTTCTGACCCGTCGCGGTAACGGAAGCATTCACGCTCATCGTGATGGCTCCGCCCGAGTTGCTGGTGGAAGTGGCGACCGAGCCGGCATAGATCGCGCTGCCGTCCTGGATCAGCCCGCCACCGCCGCCGATCGATTGCGCGACAATGCCGATTGCGCCTGCTCCCATGACATTGATGTCCCCGTATTCGGGAACCGTGATGGTCACATCCCCACCCGAGCCGCTGCTCGCATGCCCGTTCCCGAAGCTGTAGGGAATGTCCGCCTGCAACTGCGGGGTGTCTCCGGCGGCGTTCACGAGGCGGATGACGCCGCCGCCGCCGCCGATCGATTGCGCAACGATGCCGTGCGCGCCTATGCCCTGCGCGCCTATGCCTCCTGTCGTGATCGGGCCGCTCTGCACCGTGACGGATCCGCCATTGCCGCTGCTGTTCCAGCCGCCGATGGACAAGTCCACTGAACTTGCGGCCGGCTGACTGGTGACGATGCCGCCGCCGCCGCCGATGCTTTGCGCCAGGATTCCGGATGAATTGTTGCCTGTCGTCGAAATCGCGAGGCTTGGCTGGGACGTGAACGTCACTGTGCCGCCAACGCCGTCGCCGTCCTCGCCGCCGCCTGCCGAAAGGTTCAGCGTACCCGACGGGCTCCACGACGTGTCGAAGACGCTGCTGCCGGCACCCGCGATCCCGCCACCACCGCCGATCGATTGCAGAATCACGCCGTCGGCCGCCTGACCGCTGGTGGCGATGGTGGAGGAATTGGAGTTCGTGTCGATGACCTGCGCCGCACCGCCGTCGCCGCTGGCGCCCTTATTGCCGCTGCGGCTCTGTCCCACGGCGATCTCGCCCGTCGCGCGGTCGGAACCGTCGATGCCGATGCCGCCGCCGCCGCCGATGCTCTGGACCACCACCGCTGCTGCGCCGAATCCCGCAGTGCCGATGTTCGGATTGCCCTGGTCCAGATTCACGGCAGCGGTGTTGCCGTCGCCGCCGCTGCCGCTCTTCCCGGCGACGAGATGCGTGAGATCGATCGAGATCTGATCGGACGGCCCAGTGCCGGTCGCGGCGGCGGTTCCGGCCTTGCCGCCGCCGCCGCCGATCGACTGCGCGACAACGCCGTTCGCCCAATCCCCCGCTGTGCTGATCGCGGCCGACAAATCCACCGAAACCGTGCCGCCGGTCTCGCCGGCCCCGCCGGTTCCGCCGATCGAGAGAGTGAAGGCCGTGCTGATCGAGGGCGGTTTGCCGTCGAAGAAGTTCGCGACCTGGCTGACCAGTTGCCGTGCCTTCAGGTCGGGAAGGATCGGATTGTCCGCCGAGGCGTCGGCCCCGGCCGATCCGGCGAGCCCGCCGCCGCCGCCGATCGACTGCGCCAGCACGCCGGTCGCATCACCGCCATAGGTGGTGATCGGGGCCTGCACGCTGACCGCCACGTCACCACCGGCACCGCCGCTGGCGCCCGTGGTGCCGAGGTCGACCGTCACGCTCGGTTTGATGGTCGGGGCCTTCGGCTCGTCGTCATCCGTGCTTGGCGTGTAGGTCTGGGCGAGGCTGAAGGAGCCGCCCTGGGACGTGCCGCCGCCGCCGCCGACCGACTGCGCCAGCATGCCGACCGCCCCCGAACCATAGGTCGTGATGCCGTTTCCGGCGAAGAGACTGGCCTGCACGTCGCCGCCGGCGCCTCCGGACCCGCCTGTCGAGCCCAAGGTGACCTTGACCGCCCCGCTGGCTCCGGTGCCGAAGTCCTGCGTGTTGCCGCTGCCGGTCCCGGCATCGCCGCCCCCGCCGCCGATCGATTGCGCTTTCAGCCCGTCCGCGAAGTCGCCATAGGTGACGATGGCGGTCGGGGCGAGGCCCTGGTCGGGGGTGAGGTCGAAACCGCCCTGGCCCTGATTCTGGGTCTGGTCCCATGTGGCCGTGCCGCCCAGCGCGACTCCCACCGCGCTGCCCGCACCGCCGCCACCGGCGCTGCCGCCCATCGAGACGGTGATCCCCAAGCCTTCCGAGTTCGCGCCCTTGGGGACCGACAACGCACCATATCCCAGCACTGCGGCGCTCGCGGAGGAGTCGCCGCCGGCGCCGCCGCCGCCGCCGACGCTCTGGACCAGCACGGCCGTGGATCCCTGGCCGTTGGTGGTGATCGTGCCGCCGTTCGACAGCGAGAATTGCGCGGTTCCGCCGGCGCCGCCGCTGCCGCCTTTCCCGCCCAGGGCCACTGAAGCGGCCACCCCGACCTGGCTGCCGGCGCCTGTCACCGGGATCGCGATGGCCACGGCCTTCGACATCGCCGACCCGCCGAGACCGCCCCCGCCGCCGATGCTCTGGACCACAACCCCATAGCTGTCGACCGGAAGCGTGTTGCAGGGCAGCGATGAGCAGCTGCTCGGATCGCTGCTGTCGCCCGTGAGCCCTTGATCCTGGCCCGTCGCGATCGAGCCGCCCGTCATCGCGACCTCGACCGTACCGCCGGCCCCGCCGGCGCCGGCCGTACCGCCGACCGACACGTCGGCCGCAAAGCCGGGTCCGATCGAGCCGGCGAAGGCCTGGCCGCCGTTTCCGCCGCCGCCGCCGACCGACTGCGCGACAAGGCCGGGCGACTTGGAGCCGGCGGTCGTGATCGTCGTCCCGGTCGACGTGATCTGGGTCGGTCCGCCATTGCCTCCGTCACCGGCCGCGCCGCCGATCGTGACCCCGGCGAACAGCCCCCCGGTTGCGGCATTGCCGGCGTTGCCGCCGCCGCCGCCGATCGACTGCATCACGACGGCGGCGGACCCGTCGCCCGACGTGCTGATCTGCGAGCCGGGGTCGAGCGCGGCGACGACCCATCCGCCGTTGCCACCGCCCGCGCCGGTGCCGCCGATGGTCACGGCAACGCCGGACGCGCCGCCGCCATCGCCGCCGCCGCCGCCGATCGACTGGCCGAGAACACCGATGGCGGAGATGCCGCTGGTCGTGATGCTGTCGTCACTCGTGGTCCAGGGCTCGCCGTTGCCTGCCGTGAAGCTCACGGTGCCGCCGTCGGCCGCGAAGCCACCGCTGCCGCCGACATTCGCGATCACGCCGCTGGCGCTGCCGCCGGCGCCGCCGCCGCCGCCGATGGACTGAAGCAGGACGCCGAACGCATTCGGGCCGATCGTCGTGATCGTACCGTTGTTCTCCACGCTGGCCTGGTCGGAGGTGCCGCCTGCGGCCCCGGTGCCGCCGTTGGAGTGGAAGAGACCCCAGGAGGCGCCGCCGGATCCGCCGCCCCCGGCCAGCGATTGTGCGACGATGCCATGGGCCGCCTGGCCCTGGGTACTGATCGAGCCGTTGTTGTTTACCGTCGCCGTGCCCGCATCGCCGCCCGTGCCGCCCGTGCCGCCGCTGTCGTTGTTTCCGTATCCCCCCAGGCCGGCTGCCCCGCCGAGAGACTGCGCCAGGATGCCGACGGAACTGTTCCCTGTCGTCGTGATGACGGAGCCGTCGCCGACGGTGACCGTCACCGCGCCCGCGGCGCCGCCGTTCCCACCGTCCCCGCCCTTGAATTTCTCACCATCTCCGGTGCCGCCGTCGCCGCCCGCGCCGCCCTCGGACTGGGCGACGATGCCGGGAGCGGAGGTGCCGCCGGTCGAGATGATGGCGGTCAGGCCGACAGAGGAGTCGCCGATATCGCCAGCGACAACGACGTCACCGGCTGCGCCACCCCCGCCGCCCGCGCCGCCGGAGCTGTCACCACCCAGGCCGGTCTCTACATAGCCGCCGATGCCGCCTTGCCCGCCGAGACTGACGGCATAGACGCCGGGCGAGCTGTTACCCGCCGTGGTCGCGGTGACGGCATTCGCAGTCGCGCCAGCCAGGATGATGCCGACGGTGCCGGTGACCGCACCGCCGCCGCCGCCGACGCCGCCCGTGACGCCTCCGGCGCTGTCGCTGTTGGATCCGCCGACCCCTCCGACGCCCCCTTGGCCCAAGGCCAGGAAGCCGGGCAGGCTGTTGCCGGACGGAGCCTCAGCCGCGCTCGTGGCCGAGACCGTCGGCGCGTTGACCGTTCCTCCCGCGCTGCCGGGACCGCCGAAGGACCCACCCGACGCTCCTGTGGTGCCGAAGGTGCAGTCGTAGTAGATCCCCTGCGGGCAGCTTTGCGCCGCGGCCGGGTCCGGCATGGCCAGCCAGGCTGCGGTTCCCAGCAGCCCGGCGATCAGGCGGCGCCGATGCAGGACCGGTTGACGTGGCGGCGCCGTTCTGAAGGCTGCCGGGCTCGCAGCTGATGCCTGCGCCCGGCCGCTCGGGGCACCGGAAAGACTCGCCACCGCGTCGTTGACCAAGCTCGCCCCAGGCTTGAAGCCTGTCCCGGACAATCTTTCCGCCATGATCCCCCCAACCCCTCGCTCAAATGCAAACCGCTCATCCACGGGAACGGCCGAGGCGAAGGTTATTGCCCTACGTATTCCGGTCATAGATCCAGTTGGGGGGAATCGATGGGTCCAGATCCGGCCAAGGACTTATCATTTGCTAGTATTTGGCCCTCTGGCGCTGCTTTGCTGTCGAGACAAGAATCCCATAGCCGGCTCGACAATCAACGGCGGCGGTTTCATTTCGCTGTCACAGAGGCGGCGCGCGAGTGCCCTGGCCTCCTCTCCGCTCACGGCCGGGAGACTGATGATCGCCAGATCGAAGCAGGCCGGGCCGCGGGTTTCCCCCGCGGCCCGGCTCGCTGATGGTCTTCGCCGTCAGAAGTGGTAGGCGGCTCTTGCGCTGGCGGACTGGCTGAGGAAGGCGCCGCCGATATCGGCGGTGTACTCGCCCTTCAGCTCGAAGCCGCCGGCCCGGAACAGCTGCAGCCCGACATCGATCCGGCCCAGCACGTCCGGCGAGTCGATCCGGTCGCTGAAGGTGCCGTTGGCCGAGGACGCCCCGGCGAAGCTGGAATGGATCGTCCGGGTATTGTCCGGCTGGTAGCTCATGCCGAAGGCGATATAGGCCCGCAGCGCGGTCTCGGTATCCAGGTCGAGCCGGCCGCCGAACTCCACCATCGGCGACAGCGCCACGCTGGTCTTGCTGCTGCCGCGCACATCCAGCGCGTAGAGGTCGTCGCCCTTCTCCTGGAAGCCGGGCAGGTCGGTGTAGACCACGTCGAGATCGCCATAGGGCCGGATGTACCAGTCCTGGAAGGCGAACTCGTAAGCCGCGCGCAGCCGGCCGCCGGCCAGGAAGATGCTGGGATCGCTCTTCAGCGTCTCGCTGGCGATGCCGGGGATGTCGACCCGCCGGTCGGCCTCGAACGAGCCGCCGGCGAAGGCGACCGAGCCGGCGAACTGCCACGGCCCCATGACCCGCTTCACCGTGACCGACCCGTCATAGGTGTCGCCGTTGCCGGAGGAGCCGCCATCCATCCGCGCCCAGCTCTGGCCGAAGCCGAAGGAGGCGCCGAGATACCAGTCGGGGGCGATCTCGTGCTGGGCGCCGATCCGGTAGGTGGTGCCCGAGACGTAATAGCCCTGGGTGTCGCTGGTGGAGGACTGGTCGGTCCAGCGCCCGGTGACCTTGGCCCAGGCGCAGTTGTCCTCGCCCAGCAGCACGCTGTCGTCGATGAAGACCGGGCAGCTCATCGCCGCGCCGAGGATGGTGCCGGCCGAATTGGCCAGGGCGATCGACTGGGCATGCGCCGCCTTGCTGGACCAGGCATCCAGCGCCGCCTTGTAGTCGCTGCGGTCGTTGATCGTCGACAGCTGGGCGAAGCGGGTGGCGAAGGCCTTGTCGCCATTGTCCCAGGCCCGGCCGTAATAGCCGGCCAGCGAGGACTGGCTGCCGTTCAGCGCCACGCCGCCGGGCTTGAAGTCCGACCGTGGCGCCAGGGTCAGGGTGTTGCCGGACTGGGCCGTGTCCCAATGGAACAGCATCGCGTCCAGCCCGTCGGCGGTAGAGGTGAGGTGCCCCGCGGTCACCACCGGCAGCGCGCCCGGCAGCAGCGTCAGCACCGTCGGCACGATCTTGCCGTCCAGCGTTGCCGTGCCGTCGACCTGCAGGTGGCCGGCCGTCTTGTTGAGCGAGTCGACGGTCACGCCCAGCCGGCCTTCCCGGGTCTGGATGAAATCCCCGGTGACATGGGTATTTCGCAGCTCGCCCGGCAGGCCGAGATTGACGATGCCGCTGTTGATGACGTTGACCTGTGCTTCGGAACCAGCCATCCACGTGCCCTTGTTATTGAGGCTGCTGGGGGTGTAGCAGGTACCGTTATTGCATATCTGGCCTCCATTGGTGAGGACACTGCCGATGATGGTGCCAGTGATGGGGGTGCCGTCGACGTTGCCGCTGTTGTTGGCGATGGCGACCTGTCCGCCACCGGTGACCATGATCGCCGTGCCGCTGCTTCCGTCGGCCGTCGTGATCGTGCCCCAGTCGTTCGTGACATAGGCCAACTGACCGTTCGCCGGAGTGTCGATCCAGACGCCCGCGCTGCCTGATCCCGTACCGCCGGAGACTGTGGTGCCCACGTTGTCGTAGTTGTTGATCTGCACATTCGCGCGTTGGATCGAGGTTCCGTAGCCCGCGACCTGGGCAAAGATACCGATCCCGTTCTGACCCGTGGCCGAGACCGAGCCGTTCACCGTCACCGTGACGGGGCCGCCGATAGCGCTGCCGCTGCCATGGCCAATCAGGGGGACGCCCGCAAACATCCCGTTGCCGTTGGTGATCAGCCCGCCGCCGCCGCCGACGCTCTGCGCGAAAATCCCGATCGAGCCCGGCCCGCTCGCGTTGATGGAAGCGCCCTGATCGATCGTGACGTTCACCGCGCCGCCATTGCCGGTGGAGGGGTTGAACTGTGGTGTATTGTTCCCGTTGGTGTAACCGGTCGCCAGCCCGGGGACGTCGCCCGGGTAGCCGATGACCCGGAGGGCGCCGCCGCCGCCGCCCACCGACTGGGCGAAGATGCCGAACGCGCCGGTGCCGGAGGTGCTGATCTGGCTGCCGCCGCCGAGGGTCACATTGACCGGCCCGCCATTGCCGGTGCCCAGCCCGCCGACTTCGGTGATCTGGGTCGACGTGCTGCGATTGGCGCTGACCAGGCCGCCGCCGCCGCCGATGCTCTGCGCCAGGATGCCGAAGCCGCTGTAGCCCGATGTCGAGATCGCGACGGAGCCGTTGCTGGAATCGAAGGTGACGGCTTCGCCGTCGCCATTGGCCTTCCCGCCGCCGCCGACATTGAGCTTCAGCGGCTGGTTCGGCGAACCGCCCGCGGCTTGGCCCGGCATTTGGGGTCCGCCGTTCTGGGACCAGAAGGAGGAGCCGGCGCCGCCGATGCCGCCGCCGCCGCCGACCGACTGCAGCACCACGCCGTCGGCCGCGGCGCCGGCGGTGGTGATGTTCGCCGTGCTGCTGTTCGAACTGGCGAAATTCACGGTGCCGCCATTGCCGCCGCCGCCGGTGTCGTCGTTGTTGCTGCTGCCCTGGACCGCGCCGCCCACCGTGATGGTGCCGGTGGCGACGTCGGTTCCGTCGCCGCCGATGCCGCCGCCCCCGCCGATGCTCTGCCCGACCACGGCGGCCGCGGCGAACCCGCCGATGACGTTGCCCTGCGCATTGGGTGCGCCCGTGGCCACGGATACGCCCTGGTCGAAATTGATCTGCACGACGCCGCCGTCGCCGCCGCTGCCGCCGGTTCCACCGATGGCATGGACGAAATTCGTCGAGATCTCGGCGAAATTGCCGGTGCCGGTCGCGGCCGCGGTGCCGCCCTTGCCGCCGCCGCCGCCGATCGATTGCGCGACGACGCCCTGGGCCCAGTCGCCGGAGGTCGCGACCGGGGCCGAAAGCCCGGCCGTGACGGATCCGCCGGTACCGCCCGACCCGCCGGTGCCGCCGATCGACAGGCCCAGGGTGACGTTCACGGCCGGCACCGAACCGCTGTTGTTCAGGCCCTCGAAGGTGGCCGAGATGTCGCTGCCGAACTCACGGGCCTGCAAGGCCGTGACGATCGGGTTGTCCGTGGATGCGTCGGAGCCGGCCGAGCCGCCGACCCCGCCGCCGCCGCCGATCGACTGCGCCAGCACGCCGGTCGCGTCGCCGCCATAGGTAATGATCGGGGCCGCCACATCGACCGTCACCGTGCCGCCGGTGCCGCCGCTGACGCCATTGCCGCCCAGGTTGAAATTGCCCCCCGGCTTGACGGTCTTGTCGTCCCCCGAGAAGCTCTGGACGACGTTGAACGACCCGCCCTGGGAGGAGCCGCCGCCGCCGCCGATCGACTGGGCCAGCAGGCCCATGGCGTTCGATCCATAGGTCAGGATGCCGTTGCCGGCATACAGGTCGGCGGTCACCGATTGGCCGTCGCCGCCAGTTCCCCCCTTCGACCCGAGGGTGACGCTCAGCGACGTGGTCGCCGACGTGCCGAAGCCCTGGGTGCTGCCGCTGCCGAAGCCGGCATTGCCGCCGCCGCCGCCGATCGACTGCGCCTTGATCCCGTCGGCATAATCGCCATAGGTGACGATGGAGGTCGGGGCGCTGCCGCCCTGATCCGCCCCGCCGGAGACGGTACCGCCGACCGCGACCTCTACGTCTCCACCACTGCTGCCGCTGCCGCCTGTGCCGCCGACCATGAAGCTGAGCGTCATTCCGAGCGATTGCGTGTCTTTGGGCGCGCCGTTCGCCCCATAGCCCAGCACCGCCGCCATCGCCGAGGAATCGCCGCCCTCGCCGCCGCCGCCGCCGATGCTCTGGACCTGTACGCCGGTCGAGCCCGCGCCGCTGGTGACGATGCTGCCGCCGTTCGACAGGGAGAACTGCGCGGACCCGCCTTCATTGCCGGATCCGCCCTGCCCGGCCAAGGACGTGGCGATGGACAGCGAGGCCGTGTCGTCGCCCGTCGGCGGGGCGATCGAGACGGCTTTCGCGACCGCCGTGCCGCCGGTCCCGCCGCCGCCGCCGATGCTCTGGACCAGCACGCCGATGCTGTCGATCGGCAGCGCGTTGGAGGACGGACCGCTGCCCACGCCGTTGACCAGCGCCGACGCCTGTCCCGTGGCGATCGCGCTGTTCGCCACGGTGACGGCCGCCGTGCCGGCATTGCCGCCCGCCCCGGCCGCGCCGCCGATCGCCACCGACGCGTCCAAACCGACCCCGATCGAACCGGCGAAGGCCTGGCCGCCGTTGCCGCCGCCGCCGCCGATCGACTGCACAATCAGGCCCGGTGCCTTGGACCCCTGGGTGACGATCGTCGCCCCGTTCGCGGCGATGGTGGCATTGCCGCCGCCGCCGCCCTTTCCGCCGGTGCCGCCGACCGCGAAGGATGTGAAGATCGACCCGCTGGCAGCATGGCCGGCATTGCCGCCGCCGCCGCCGATCGACTGCATGACCACCCCGACGCCGTTGTCGCCCGTCGTCTGGATGGCCGTGCCCTGGTTGAGCGAGGCGGTGACCTGTCCGCCGCTCGCCGCCGTCCCGCCGCTGCCGCCAAGGGTGACGGAACCGCCGGTTGCGCCGCCGCCGTCGCCGCCGCCGCCGCCGATCGACTGGCCCAGCGCGCCGATCGACGAGATGCCGTTGGTGGTGATCATGCCGCTCGACGTGAAATCCACCGTGCCGCCGGCGGCCCCGGTGCTGCCGCTGCCGCCGAGGCTGGAGATCGGACCGCTGGCGCCGCCGCCGGCGCCGCCGCCGCCGCCGATGGATTGAAGCAGAACGCCATGCGCGTTCGGGCCGGACGTCGCGATCGTTCCGTTGTTCTCGACGCCAACTCCCAGAGTGGTACCGCCTGTGGCCCCCGAGCCGCCGTTGGAGTGGAAGAGACCCCAGGAGGCGCCGCCGGATCCACCGCCCCCGGCCAGCGACTGTGCGACGATGCCATGGGCCGTCTGGCCCTGGGTGCTGATCGAGCCGCTGTTGTTCACCGTCACGGTGCCCGAATCGCCGCCCGTGCCGCCCGTGCCGCCGCTGTCGTTGTTTCCTGCTCCACCCAAACCGGCTGCCCCGCCGAGAGACTGCGCCAGGATGCCGACGGAACTATCCCCCGTCGTCGTGATGACGGAGCCATTGCCGACGGTGACCGTCACCGCGCCCGCAGCGCCACCGTTCCCGCCGTTCCCACCGCTGAAGTGGCCATTTCCGCCGCCGCCGCCGTTGCCGCCACCGCCCTCGGACTGGGCGACGATGCCGGGAGAGGAGGTGCCGCCGGTGGTGATGATGGCGGTCAGGCCGACCGAGGCGTCGCCGATATCGCCGCCGACAACGACTTCACCGGCCGCTCCGCCCGCGCCGCCCGCGCCGCTCTTGCTGTCACCACCCAGGCCGGTGTCTACATAGCCGCCGAGACCGCCTTGGCCGCCGAGACTGATGGCATAGGCGCCGGGCGAGCTGTCACCCGCCGTGGTCGCGGTGACGGCATTCGCAGTCGCGCCGGCCAGGATGATGCCGACGATGCCGGTGACCGCACCGCCGCCGCCGCCGACGCCGCCCGTGACGCCCCCGGCGCCGTCGCTGTTCCCTCCGCCGGTCCCTCCGGCCCCCCCTTGGCCCAAGGCCAGGAAGCCGGGCAGGTTGTCGCCGGACGGAGCCTCAGCCGCGCTCGTGGCCGAGACCGTCGGCGCGTTGACCGTTCCTCCCGGGCCGCCCGGGCCACCGAAATCCGTCCCGCCCCCCTGTCCCGCGGTGCCGAAGACGCAGTCGTAGTAGATGCCCTGCGGGCAGCTCTGCGCCGCGGCCGGGTCCGGCATGGCGAGCCAGGCTGCGGTTCCCAGCAGCCCGGCGACCAGGCGGCGATGCAGGACAGGTTGACGTGGCGGCGCTGCTCCGAAGGCTGCCGGGCTCGCGGCTGATGCCTGCGCCCGGCGGCTCGGGGCGCCGGAAAGCCTCGCCACCGCGTCGTCGGCCAGGCTCGCGCCAGGCCTGAAGCCTGTCCCGGACAATCTTTCCGCCATGATCCCCTAAGCCCCCCGCTCAAATGTCACCGCTCATCCCACAGGCGCGGCCGAGCGAAGGCTATTGCCGTACGTATCCCGGCCATAGATCCAGTTGGGGTGAATCGATGGGTCCAGATCCGGCCAAGGGTCTATCATTTGACAGTATTTGGCCCTCCAGCGCTGCTTTGCTGTCGAGACAGAACCCCATGGCCGGCTCGACAATCAACGGCGGCGGTTTCATTTCGCTGTCACAGAGGCGCCGCGCGAGTGCCTGGCCTCATCTCCGCTCACGGCTGAAGGCTGATGATCGCCAGATCGAAGCAGGCCCGGATAATCGTCGACGCCCCTCGCCGTGAGAAGCGGTAGGCGGCTCTTGCGCTGGCGGACTGGCTGAGGAAGGAGCTGCCGACATCGGCGGTGTACTCGGGACCACGACCCCGTAGCTGTCGACCGGAAGCGTGTTGCAGGGCAGCAATGAGCAACTGCCCGGATCGTTGCTGTCCCCCGTGAGCCCCTGGCCCTGGCCGGTCGCGATCGAACCGCCTGTTATCTCGACGACAGCCGCGGGTCCGGATTCTGGCTTCGACGGGGTCTTGATCGTGACGCTCGATCGTCGTTTTGCCTTTGGCGATCCGATGGCACAGCTCGGCCGTTACTTGTCATGCGGACTCGCTGCGTTATTCCGCACTGACGGGCTGCTTGCCGACGGCAGATGCCCGCGTGACCGCGAACTCTGATCGGATCCCGGCTGGATCGTTATTGACTGATTAGTCCATAATCCTTATCCATATCGCATGGTGAGACCACGAGAATTCGATCGCGACGACGCGCTGCAGCGGGCGATGCGGGTGTTCTGGGCCCGCGGCTTCGCCGCGACCTCGACCGACGACCTGGTCCAGGCGATGGGGATCGGCCGGCAGAGCCTCTACAACGCCTTCGGCGACAAGCGGCGGCTGTATCTCGAGGCGCTGGAGGCCTATCAGCAGGGCACGGTCGCCGGCCATCTGCAGCGGCTGCGCGCCCCCGCCTCGCCGCTGGCCGGCCTTCGCGACCTGCTGCTCGGCCTGATCGCCGAGGATGACGCGCTGCGGGGCCTCGGCTGCATGGGCGTGGGCTCGGTCGGCGAGTTCGGCGCGTCCGATCCGGATGTCGCCGTGCTGGGGGCGAAGGCGGCGGCGCCGCTGCGGGCCCGGCTGGTCGAGCGTATCCGCGAAGGCCAGGCGGGCGGCGAGATCGCCCGGGAGATCGACGCCGGGGATGCCGCGGATTTCGTCGGGATGACGATGACCGGGCTGCAGCTTGCCGCGCGCGGCGGCGCCGGGCTCGCGGATCTGCGCCGGATGGCGGCCTTCGCCATCGATCGCCTGACGGCACGATAGAAGGCCGGCCGGCTCCGGCCGGCTTTGTCATGATCAATTATGGACCAATCAGTCAAGAATGGACGCGAAGATGAGCGACGACATGGCGGTTCGGCAGAAGGTGGCGCTGGTGTTCGGAGGGTCGCGCGGCATCGGCGCCGCGGCCGCGACGCGGCTGGTCCAGGACGGGTTCGCGGTCGCCCTGACCTATGTCTCACGGCCGGACAAGGCGGAGCAGCTGGTCCGGACCATCGAGGAAGGCGGCGGCCGGGCGTTGGCGGTCGAGGCCGACAGCGCCGACCCGGCGGCGATCCGCGCCGCGGTGGCGCGGACGGTTCAGCGCTTCGGCCCGATCGACGCCGTGGTGGTCAATGCCGGCATCCTGCGCCTGGCCACGGTCGACGCGTTCGGCCTGGAGGACCTCGACCGGATGCTCGCCATCAACATCCGCGGCGTGTTCCTGGCGATCCAGGCGGCCACGGCGCAGATGCGCGACGGCGGCCGGGTGATCACGATCGGCAGCAATACGGCGATCCGGGCCAGCATCCGGGGCAGCAGCGTCTACGCCATGACCAAGGCGGCGGTGGCCACCATGGTCAAGGGCATCGCCCTCGACCTGGCGCCGCGCCGGATCACCGTCAACAACATCCAGCCGGGGCCGATCGACACGGACATGACCGAAGGGCATATCCCCGCCTTGACCGGGATGGTGCCGCTGGGCCGCGTCGGCCAGCCGCGGGAGGTCGCGACGCTGGTGTCCTATCTCGCCGGCGACGAGTCCGGCTACATGACCGGCGCCAGCCTCACCATCGACGGCGGCTTCGTGCTCTGACGCCAGTAATTCTCAGGAGAGATGCTCGACGGACGCGGTGAAGACGTAGCCGACGCCGCGCTCGGTCTTGATCAGCCGCGGCGCGCCCCGGTCGGCCTCCAGCTTCCGCCGCAGCCGCAGCACCTGGACATCGATCGACCGGTCGAAGATGTCCTCGTGCAGGCGCGTGGCCTGCAGCAGCTGCACGCGCGAGAGCGGCCTCTGCGGCGCGTCGATGAAGGCGACCAGCAGCGCATACTCGCCCTTCGACAGGCTGACCGGCGACCCGGCCGGATCGGTCAGGCTGCGGAGGCGGCGGTCGAGGACCCAGCCGCCGAAGCGGACGCGGCCACGGTCCCGATCCGGCCCGCCTCCCGGTCCCGGCCAGGCGACCAGCCGCCGCCGCAGCACGGCCCGCACCCGGGCGACGAGCTCGCGCAGCCCGACGGGGGCGGTGATGCAGTCATCGGCGCCCAGCTCGAGGCTCAGCACGCGGTCGAGCTCGTCGTCCTGGGTGATGGTGATCACCGGGACGTCGGACTGCGACCGGATCGCGCGCAGCGTCTCCAGCCCCTCGGCCCGGCAGAGATGCAGGATCACCAGATCCGGCCCCCTCGCGGCCAGGCCGCGCAGCCCGTCCTGCAGGTTCGATGTCGTTCGGACTCGAAATCCGTAGCGGTCGAGATAGCCGGCGATCGAGCCTGCGGTGACCGGGTCGCCTTTGATCACCAGGATTCGTGTCGGATATTCACTCCCGAAGCTTGCCAGGACGTCGGTCGCCTGGGTTACCGGGGTATCGATGTTCATGATGGGAGACGCTCCACAGTCCGGAGACTTCCGGCCGCTGCCAAGATGCTTGCGCCTGCCGTTCGGCAACCTACGAGCGGACGTTACGGTCCATGTCGTCGCACCACCGGCATGCCGCACGGCCAGGTCTCACCGCGCGACAGTCAGCCCGGCTGCCGCTCCCCGATCGTGCCGGTGATCCATGCGCGGAACCGGGCGGCCTCCGGGCGGCGCCAGCGGGCGGGGGTGGAGACCAGCCAGTAGCCCAGGCCGGCCTCGATCCGGTCTGGGAAGGCATGCACCAGCCGGCCGGATTGCAGCGCGTCGTCGACCAGCAGCGGCCAGGCCAGCCACAGCCCGTGGCCGGCCAGGGCGGCCTCGACCGCCAGCGATGCGTCGGGGAAGCGCCGGCGCGGATGGCCGGCCAGGCTGGCGGGGCCGCCGGTCGCCGGCCCGCCGGCCGCCAGCCAGGCATCCCAGCCGAACAGGCTCTGCTCGTCCTCGATCAGCGGCACCCCCGGGCCAGTCGATGGATCGGCCAGGGCGGCGGCGATCGCAGGGCTCGCGACCGGGATCAGCGGCTGCGGCGCCACCAGCTCGGCCTTCAGGCCGGGCCAGCGGCCGCGGCCGAAGCGGATGCCCAGGTCGACGTCCTCGCGGTCGAACTCGACCAGCCGGCTGGTGGTGACCAGCCGCACCTCCAGCTCCGGGTGGCGCACGGCCAGCCCGACCAGCCGCGGCACCAGCCATTTCGCGGCGAAGGCCAGGCCGCAGGTGACGGTCACGGTGCCGCGCTCCTGCGCCGTCGCCTCGGCCACCGCCGCGGCGATGCGCCCGAAACCTTCGCTCAGGCCCGGCAGCAGGCGCCGCCCGGCCGCGGTCGGCACCAGCCCGGCCTCGCCGCGCTCGAAGAGGCCGAGGCCCAGCTGCTGCTCCAGCCCGCGCAGCCGGTGGCTCACCGCGCTCGCGGTCACGCCCAGCGCCGCCGCGGCGCGGGACAGCGAGCCGAGCCGTCCCACCGCCTCGGCGGCCTGCAGCGCGTTCAGGGAGGGCAGGGGCATCACGACCTCCCGATATCAGAGAGCCGAAACTTTAACCCCGTCATGGCGAGCCCCGCAGGGGCGTGGCCATCCAGGGTGGCTCGCACCGGCCCCCGGATGGCCACGCTTCGCTCGCCATGACGGGCAAGGAACCGAACATCCATTCGCAAGGCACCGGTTGAGCTTTTCTCAATAATGCTGAGGACTTCTCGCTTGGATCCGGCGCCGTTGCAACGAAATGATGCCGCCGGATCCTGAGACCAATTCAAGGCCGTGCCATGATGACCGTCCCGTTCCATCTGGTCGATGTCTTCGCCGACGAACCGCTGGCCGGCAATCCGCTGGCCGTGGTGCCGGAGGCGGACGGGCTCGACGACGCCCTGCTGCGCCGGATCGCGCGCGAGCTCAACCAGTCCGAGACCACCTTCCTGCTGGCGCCGACCGAGCCCGGCGCTGCGGCCCGGCTGCGCTCCTTCACCCCGGCCGGGGCCGAGGTCTCGGGCGCCGGCCACAACGCGCTCGGCGCCTGGTGGTGGCTGGCAGAATCGGGGCGGCTCGGCCCGCTCGGCGACGGCGTGGCGCTCACCCAGCAGCTCGGCGGCCGGCTCCTGCCGGTCGCGGTCGAGGCCCGGGGCGGCAGGCTCGCCGCGATCGGTCTGACCCAGGGCGAGCCGAAGGCGCTGGCGGAGCATCCCGACCCGGCGGCGCTGGCGGCGGCGCTGGGGCTGCGCGGCGGCGACCTGCTGCCCGGCGCCCGCACGGTCTCGACCGGCGCAGGGCATCTCCTGGTCCAGGCCTGCGACCGTGCGACCGTGGCGGCGGCCGGCCCGGACGCCGCCCGGCTGCTGGCGGAGCTGCGCCGCGCCGGGGCGCAGGGCTGCTACCTGTACAGCCTCGACCCGATCGACGCTTCGGCCGCGGCCCATGCCCGCTTCTTCAACCCGACCGTCGGGCTGTGGGAAGATCCGGCGACCGGCAGCGCCGCCGGTCCCCTGGCCTGGCATCTCGCCGAACGCGGCCTGGTGCCGGCGTCCGGCGAGGTCGCGATCGAGCAGGGCCATGCGCTCGGCCGGCCCAGCCGCATCGCGGTGCGGCTGGGACACGGCCGGGTTGAGCTGCGCGGCCGCTGCGTCACCGTCGCCGGCGGCGCGCTGTATCTCTGATTTTCACCGAAAGGACAGACTATGATCGGAACCCGCATCTTCACCGGCTCGCCCTATGAGGACCGCGCCGGCTACGCCCGCGCCGTGGTGGCCGATGGCTGGGTCTTCGTCTCCGGCACCACCGGCTTCGACGCCACCGACTTCTCCTTCCCGGAGGATGTCGAGAGCCAGTGCGAGAACTGCTTCCGCAACATCGCCTGGGCGCTCGGCCAGGCGGGGGCGGGGCTGGAGCATCTGGTGCGGGTGGTGATCTACGTCACCAGCCAGGCCGAGTTCGAGCGCATCGTGCCGATCATCCGCCGCCAGTGCGACGCGGCGCGCCCGGCCAACACCACCATCTTCGCCCAGCTGGTGCAGCCGCATATGCGCGTCGAGATCGAAGCCACGGCGCGGCTGCCGGCGCAGGGGTGAGGGCTTCGCGTTGCCTCTCCCGCCTGGCGGGATCTTTTCAGAATAGCTGATGCCTCTCCTTTTAGTCCCCCCTCCCCTTGCGGGAGGGGGGCAGGGGGAGGGGTCTGCGCGCGTCCGCGCGCGAATGGGCACAGGAGAGGTTTCACCGTGGGAATCCAATCGCCAGGTTTCGGGCCGGCCCTGACGTCGAAAACCCCCTCCCCCTAACCCCCTCCCGCGAGGGGAGGGGGGACTCATTTTGCTTTCAGCCGATGTCGTTGCTCAGCCCGCCCCCGCCTGCTCGATATGGCGCAGCAGCGGCGCCCAGTCGGCGCGCAGGTCCTCGGCGCGGCGGCCGCGCAGGTCGAACACGCTGAGGCCGTCGGCCGCGGCGTCGGTATAGGCGGCGCTGTCGCGGATGCGCGACACCACCGTGTGGCCCAGCCCGCCCAGGAAGGCGTCCAGCTGGGCCGCCGCGCGGGTGCGCACCCGCATCCGGTTGCCGACGATCGCCACCGCGGCGCGGCTCTTGCGGATCGGCTTCAGCTCCTCCAGCCGGGTCAGGAAGCGCCGGGTCGCCCCCTCGTCGAAGGCCGAGGGCAGCACCGGCAGGACGATCACATCGGCGATCTTCAGCAGCGCCTCGACATCCTTCATCTTCAGCGCCGCCGGGGCGTCGATCACCAGCCGCTCGGCGTCCTTCGGCACATCGAAGTCCGACTTCGCCCAGTCCAGCCCGGCCAGGGCCGGGGCGGCATCCGGCCGCCGCCTGGCCCAGTCCAGGCTGGAATGCTGGCGGTCGACATCGGCCAGGACGGTGAAATGACCCTGCCCGGCGAAGGCCGAGGCCAGCGTCGTCGCGATCGTGGTCTTGCCGCAGCCGCCCTTGGTGTTCGCGACGAGCACGGAAATCATGCCGGTTCCCCCATTGGCGCGGTCATTCTGCAATTTCCCATTCCGTCATTGCGACCCCGGCCTTGAGCCGGGGGACGCAATCCAGGGCGGCAAGAGCGGAAGCATGGATTGCTTCGTCGGCTTCGGCTCCTCGCAATGACGGCGAGGGGCGGACGCAGCGCCGTCACTCCTTCGTCCAGAACGGCCTGACCGCGCGGAAGGCGTCCCATTGCGCCAGCAGCTCCGGCTCGGTCGATTCGGCGCCGCGGGCGTGCCAGCCCAGCACCATGCCGGCGGCCCGATGCAGCGCCGGGTCGGCGGAATCGGCGGCCACGCGCTGCAGCAGCGCCTCGGCGGTGGCGACGTCGTTGAGATGGCCGAAGGCGTCCTGCAGCTTCGACAGCTGCGCCGCGAAGGGCTTGGCCCGCTTGTCCGGATACAGCGGCCGGAAGAAGTCCATGGCGTAGCGCAGCCGCTTCAGCGCGATCCGCACCTCGTGCCGCTGGGGCGGGTCGAGCCGGGCGAGGTGGCGGCCGCGGGTCACCACCTTGCGGTGCGCCCCGGCGACCAGCCGCCCGGCCAGCCCGTCGATCGGCTCGACCAGCGCGGTCAGCGTCGCGGTCGAGGCATGGTCGCGCCAGCCCCGCCGCTCCAGCCACTCGCCCAGCGTCAGGTGCAGCCGGGCGCAGCGCGGATCGGCCAGGGCCTGGCGCACCGCGGCATAGCCGGCCTCGCGCTGGCGCTGCGCCGCGGCGCGCAGGGCGCCGATGCCGGGGTCGTCCGGCCGCATCGTGTCCAGCGGCTCGATGGTGGCGCCCAGGAAGACGTCCCAGTCGCGCGCCGGGCCCAGCGCGCCGGCCAGCCATTTCGATTCGTCGCGCAGCCAGTCCAGCGTCGGCGAGGGCACGGTCTTCTTGAACAGGGTCAGGGCCGAGCGCAGCCGGCGCAGCGCCACCCGCATCTGGTGCACGCCGGCGGGGTCGCCGCCATCCTCGGCCGCCGCCTCGTTGGCGGTCCAGTGCCGCAGGCAGCGGGCCAGCACGGTGGCGATCGCCTCGTCCACCGTCATGCGCGAGGTCACCGGCGTCTTCGGGTCGTACATCACCCCGGGCGGGCGGCGCGCCACCAGGCGATAGCCGCGCTCCGCCTTGGTCACCTCGCTGACCCGCAGCGGCACCTCGTCCAGGAAGGACAGCGCCAGCCGGTACAGGGCGGCGGCGCGGCCCTCTTTCAGCTCCAGCTCGACCTCGGCCACCGGGTCGCTGGCGTCGCGGGTCTCGACCGTGCCGGTGTCGAAGGCGCATTCGACCACCGCATCCGGCAGCGACAGGATCCGGGTCTCGCGCTGGATGCGCGAGGTGAACAGATGGGTCAGCGCCTCGACCGGGACGCCGTCCAGCAGGGACTTCGCCTCCGGGTCGTCGAAGGCGTCGGGCGCCGGCGCCATCGCCGGCAGCGCCACCTCCCACTCGCCACGGGCCAGGCCGTCGCCGCGGCGCTCGGTCTTCAGGCTCTGGACGAAGCGCTGGCCGATGCGGCGCACCCGCAGGGTGATGCCGCGGCGCTGCAGCGCGCAGTCCGGCGTGTCGTAGTAGAAGGAGGTCAGCGACCGGGTGGTGCCGGGCCCGGCCGCGATCCGCGTCAGCACATCGGCGCCGCGCAACCGGTCGAGGTCGCCAGGCGCCACGCGCAGCTTCAGCTCGATCTCGACGGGGGCTTCGGGGGGCAGCCCGCCGCCGCCCGGCTGCTCGTTCGGCCGGCTCGGCTGAACGATCGACATCGGCATCTCCCGGCTCGCGGCGTCGACGACGCCGGAGCCCCGTACCTATCCTAAAACACCGCCCCGGAGAATGCCTAAAAGGTCCTAGAACGCGGCGCCGGAGAAGCTGTCCGGCGCCGATTCGACCACGGTCGGCCCGGTCGGCTGCGCCTCCAGCACCGCCAGGCCACGCTGCACCAGCCCGTTCGGGCCGAAGCGGAAGATGCCGTCGATGCCGACGAAGCCGTTCGGGTCCTGCAGCGCCGTGGCGTTGAACGGGTTGCCGGAAGCCGGCTGGCTGGCCAGAGACGCGGTCAGCGCCACCGCGTCATAGGCCAGCGTCGCCAGCCGCGGCGGCGGGCCGCCGAACTGCTGGGCGTAGCGGCTCTCGAAATCGGCGCGGCGCGACGGATCGGGCGCGGCGTACCAGGCGCCGGCCAGATAGGATTGGCGGTTGACCTGCGGGTCGTCCCACTGGCCGGTGCCCATCAGCTTGGCGGTGATGCCGGAATAGCCCAGCATCGGCGCCACCACGCTCAGCCGGTTGCCGACATCGGCCACGATCACGGCGTCGACCTGGGTCGCCTGCAGCTTCTGCTGCAGCTCCGTCGGGTCGGACAGCTTGCTGTCGTACAGCTCGATCACCGGCGCTTCGACATTGTATTTGACGGCGGCCTCGGTCAGCGCCCGGCTGACGATCTGGCCATAGGCCGATCGCGGCGCCAGCAGCGCGAAGCGGCGCATGCCCTGGCTGGCGCCGTAGCCGACGATCCGGTCGATCGCCTGCTGCGGCAGGAAGCTCATCAGGAACACGTTGCCGCCGGCCTGGGCGGTGTCGGTGCTGAAGGCGACGACGTTGATGCCGGCCGAACGGGCCTGCTGCGCCACCGGGCTGACCGACTTGCTGAACAGCGGCCCGAGGATGATGTCGGCGCCCTGGGCGATCACCGACCGCGCGGCCTCGCCGGCGGTGGCCGGGTTGTCACCGGTGTCGCGCGGCAGCAGCTCGACCTGGGTGCCGGTGTCGAACACCGCCATCTGCGCCGCGCGCTGCATCGCCTCGCCCAGCGAAGCGCTGCCGCCGGACAGCGGCAGCAGCAGCCCGACCCGCAGCACGCCGTCATCCGGCCGGGTCGGCGCGTTGGGCGCCAGCGTCGGCGCTTGCGTGATCGGGGTCGGCCTCGGTACGGTCTGGGCGCAGGCGGCGAGCGCCGCGGCCATCGCGGCGGCGCCTGCAAGACGCACGAGGCGGTTCAGCCTCGACCGACCCCGGCCCATCGATCCCCCTGCGATTGTCGCAAATATTGTCACGGACGCCCCCTCACTCTCGACCATCCAGCGGCGCCGGGCAGCGGCGGCCCTCTGCCGCCGACCCTACCGGCGCTGCATCGCCGAGTAAACCGGAGCCGAGCAAACCGGCGTCGAACAAACCCGCGCCGGGCCTGTACCTGACCGCGGTCCCGATCGGCAATGCCGCCGACATAACGCTTCGGGCGCTGGATTTGCTCCGCGGCGCCGACGCGATCGCCTGCGAGGACACCCGCACGACCGGCAGGCTGATGTCGATCCACGGCATCCGCACCAGGCTGATTCCCTATCACGAGCACAACGCCGCCGAGATGCGGCCGAAGATCCTGCGCCGGATCGCCGAGGGTGAGGCGATCGCGCTGGTCTCCGACGCCGGCATGCCGCTGATCTCCGATCCCGGCTACAAGCTGGCCCGGGCGGCGCGGGACCAGGGGCTGGCGGTGACCTGCCTGCCGGGCGCCTCGGCGCCGCTGGTCGGGCTGCTGCTGTCCGGCCTGCCGTCGGACCGCTTCCTGTTCGCCGGCTTCCCGCCGCCGAAATCCGCCGCCCGTCGCACCTTCCTGGCCGAGCTGGCGCCGATCGCCGCCACCCTGATCCTGTTCGAGGCGCCGCACCGGCTGCCGGAGTGCCTCGCCGATCTGGCGGCGGTGCTGGGCGACCGCGAGGCGGCGGTGACGCGTGAGCTGACCAAGCTGTTCGAAGAGGTGCGGCGCGGCCCGCTGCCGGAGCTGGCGGCGCATTACGCCGAGGCCGGGCCGCCCAAGGGCGAGATCGTCATCGTCATCGGCCCGCCCGGCGAAGCGGCGCGACCGAGCGAGGAGGACCTCTCCGGCCAGTTGCGCCGCGCCCTGGCCAGCATGAGCCTGCGCGACGCGGTCGAGGCCGTGGCGGCGGCGACCGGGGAGCCGAAGCGCGAGGTCTACCGCCTGGCGCTCGATCTCGCCGACGATGAGAAATAACGCGCCCCGCGACGACTCCCGCCGCCGGGCCGAGATCTTCGGCCTCAAGGCCGAGCAAGCGGCGGCGTGGCTGCTGCGGGCCAAGGGCTGGCGCATCCTGGCGCGGCGGCTGAAGACGCCGCTCGGCGAGGTCGACATCGTCGTCCGGCGCGGCCGCACCGTCGCCTTCGTCGAGGTCAAGGCGCGGCCCGACCTCACCGCCGGCCTCCTGGCCCTGCAGCCGCGCCAGCGCGAGCGCCTGCAGCGGGCGGCGACGCTGTTCCTGGCGCAGCAGCCGCGCTACGCCCGGGACCACGACCTGCGCTTCGATCTGGTGGTGGTGCGGCCCTGGCGCTGGCCTGTCCATATTGCCGACGCCTGGCAGGTCGATCGGTAGCAGGGCCATCGGGTGAGCGAGCATATCTCTACAAACTGTCATGCCCGGGCTTGACCCGGGCATCCAGAGATGTCGAAGCCGCTCCGGGTGGCCCCTGGTATTGCCGGGTCAAGCCCGGCAATGACAGAAGGGGGGTGGTTCGGAGATTTCACCCGGCAGCCGGTTCGATCGGTAGTGGAATCAGCGACGGAGTCGGGCTAAGTCAGAACCTATGGACCCGACGATCCAGTCGATACTCGACCGCGCCGGCGCTCAGCCGGACGACGCCATCGATCTCGCCGAGGCGGCGCTGGCGCTGGCGGCGCTCGACCGGCCGCGCGGCGTCGGGTTCGACTGGTATCGTCGCCACCTCGACCAGCTGGTCGGCGACGTCACGCGCGAGGCCGAGCGGCTGCCGCCCTCCGAGGCCATGACCGCGGTGCTGGCGCGGCGCTGGGGCTATGCCGGCGACCTCGACAGCTATGACGACCTGCAGAACGCCAATCTGATGCGGGTGATCGACCGGCGGAAGGGCCTGCCGGTGACGCTCGGCATCCTCTATCTGCACGTCGCGCGGGCCCAAGGCTGGACCATGGTCGGGCTGAACTTCCCGAGCCATTTCCTGGTACGGCTCGACGCCGGCGGCGCCCGCACCATCCTCGACCCGTTCCATGCCGGCATGAATCGCGGCCCGGGCGAGCTGCGCGACCTCTTGAAGGCCGTGCTCGACGCCGGCGCCGAGCTGATGCCCGAGCATTACGAGCCGGTGTCCGACCGCGACATACTGCTCCGGCTGCAGAACAACCTGAAGGTCCGCCACATCCGCGCCGGCGACTTCGCCAAGGCGGTGTCGGTAATCGAGGCGATGCGCCGCTTCGCCCCGCTGCATGCGCCGCTGCTGCGCGAATCCGGCATCCTCTACGCCCGGCTCGGCAACATGCGCGCCGCGATCGACGCCCTCGACCGTTACGTCTCCGCCCCCGGCGAGCCGGAGGTCCAGCGGCACGAGGCCGCGATCCTGCTCCAGTCCTTCCGCACCAGTCTCAATTGAGAGCAATCATGGGCCTTGCCGTCGCCATCCAGATGGACCCGATCGAGACCATCGACATCGGCGGGGATTCGACCTTCGCCATGGCGCTGGAGGCGCAGGCGCGCGGCCACCGCCTGTGGCACTACCTGCCGCGGGCCCTGTCGCTGCGCGACGGCCGTCTCACCGCCAAGGCCCGGCCGCTGACGGTGCAGGCGGTGCGCGGCAACCATTTCAGCTTCGCCGAATGGGAGACGGTCGATCTCGGCGCCGTCGACGTCATCCTGATGCGCCAGGATCCGCCCTTCGACATGGGCTACATCACCGCGACGCATCTGCTGGAGCATGTCGCCGACCGCGTCCTGGTGGTGAACGACCCGCGCGAGGTGCGCAACGCGCCGGAGAAGCTGCTGGTCACGCACTATCCGGAGCTGATGCCGCCGACCCTGATCACCTCCGACCGCGACGAGATCCGCGCCTTCCGGCGCGAGCATGGCGACATCATCGTCAAGCCGCTCTACGGCAATGGCGGCGCCGGCGTGTTCCGCATCCGGCCGGACGACGAGAACCTGGTGGCGCTGCTCGAGGTCTATGAGCGGATGTACCGCGAGCCGATCATGATCCAGCGCTACCTGCCGGAGATCCGCCAGGGCGACAAGCGCATCATCCTGGTCGAGGGCGAGCCGGTCGGCGCCGTCAGCCGCGTGCCGTCGGAGGGCGAGGCGCGGGCCAACCTGCATGTCGGCGGCCGCGCCCAGAAGACCGCGCTGACCGAGCGCGAGCGCGAGATCTGCGCCCGCATCGGCCCGGATCTGCGGGCCACCGGCCAGATCTTCGTCGGCATCGACGTGATCGGCGACTACCTGACCGAGATCAACGTCACCTCCCCGACCGGCATCCACGAGATCAACCGCCTGGACGGGGTCAAGATCGAAGCCGTCCTGTGGGACGCGATCGAGGCCCGCCGGGCGGGGATGAAGGGGTAGGGCGGGGCGAGAGGTTACTGGGTCCGGATCTCGACAAGCCGCGGCTCGCCCTCCTTCGGTCCGTCGAACAGGATGAGGCCAGTCAAGGCTTGGTCCGTCTTCTCCATCACGAGCAGGGCTTCCGGCTTCGTCTCCGTCCCGTAGGCCTCCAACTCCATCTTCTGCGGGCGCGAGCCGTCCTTGCGGTAGATGGCGTAGTCGCCGCGCGCGATCTTGTGGCTCGAGTCCGGATCCTGAGCCGGCCCCGCGATGATGAGGAAACCGTCACCGAAGGCGACAAGGTCACGGATGCCGCGGGGCTTACCGAGGGTGTCCTTTTCCAGCATCACGGGATCGAGGGTGAGCTGGCCCTGGGCGCTGTCGAAAAGCTCGCTGATGGGTGCTGAAACGATGAGGGCGCTACCATCGTCGAGCACGGGCGCGCGCAATCCTGCATAGAGCATCAGGCCACGGGCTGCGACGCCTTCGATCGTCAGGCCGTTGTCCTCCAGGGCCTTGTCGTAGAACGGTGCAAGGCTGGCGTTGCCTGAAATCAAGCCCGCAAGTTTGCCGTGGTCGTCATCGATTTTCGGGTCCGTGCTGATCTTGCCGGTGTCCAGGTTGATGGCCGCCGCTTCGAACTTGATACGAAAGACATGGCGGGTTGCCGCGGCCCTGGTCGCGTTCATCGTCTCCTCGGACGGGTCGCCGTGGCGAGGCCTGCCATGCGAGCCGATGACATAGAAAAGCCCGTCGGCGTAGGCGACGCCCTCGGCATCCAGTTCGAGGGGCTTGCCTTTGAAGCTGTCGTTGATGAGCGGAATGAAATCGCCGGCAACGAGATGATCCTTGTGCAGGATCACCACCTGAGCGCCCTGGCTCTCGTCATCGACCAGAAGGCAGATGCGCGGGTACATGCCGGGATCGCCTGCACAGGCAAGGCCGCTGACATCTTCCGATTTCTTGAACTCGCCGTCCTTGATCTTGCCGACAAGCTTGCCCGATACCTTCAGGGGGTCGTCGGCATGGGCAATCGATGGTGCTCCCGCAGCCAGAGCCAGATGGATCGCGATCGCGGCGGCCGGCATCAGGCCGACCATCACACGTCGTTTCAGCCAAGACGACCGCATCGTTTCAGCCCTCCTCACGGATGCCATGGATAAGCTCGTTGTTCGGCCGAGGCATTGCGGCCGGGCGGCAGGTACCGGCAGGGGTCACCAGGATCTGCGGATGACGTTCATTCCGGCTCAGGCACGTCTTCTCCGCCGTGCGGCCCGGTCGCCGCCGCCAGGAAGGCGGCAAAGACATAGCCGTCGAGAAGGCCGTCGTCTTCGAGATCGACACAGACCCAGTCAGGGTTCCCGGACTCGACCGAGACCACGGTCAACTCGGTCCCCAACGGCAAGGTCCGGCTGTAGGGGAAGTCAGTGCCGGGCCCGCCGCGCAGTCTCAGCCCGTCGCGGGCGACGACGGCGTGGCGGCCGGGCCCGACATCGGCGGCTGCCGCCGCATCGACGGTCCGCGACAGCTGGACATAGTCGAATATCCACTCGCCATAATATTTATTGCCGTCGAAATAGCCCTGCTTCAGGCCCTTCTTCGTATTGTAGCTACCCTTGTTGTAGGCAATGGCGACGGTGGTGAACTCGAAATCGGTGAGGCTGGTCTTGGCTTCGTAACCTCGGATATTGAGGCCTCTGCGCAGCTCGAGCAAGCAATGGTCGAGCGTATGCGAAAACATCTGATAGTTTTGGTTCAGGAAATAGCCCGGGTCCTGTCCAAAGAACTGCAGGTCTCTCTGGAATACCCCGAAGCCATGGCAGAATTTATCGGGGTTCTGAACGACGCCGCTGTAGCCGGGGACATGGACGGCCATGTCCTCGAGCGCCTTGCGCGCAATGTCGAACATCTGCTGCCCGTCGGTTTCCGCGACCAGGGCAGCCTTGTTGCGCGGAAAGGCCTGTCGTCCTTTGCCCGGCCCCTGGTAGTCGATCGTATCGCCCACGCAGAGCGCAAGGATCTGGTCGAGCGGCAGCGGCACCTTGCGCAGGACCGACCAGATGAAGCCCGTCTCCTGGCATGCGATCGCGACGAGCATGTCCAGGTCGAACGGCGTGCCGGGCAGCACGCCTTCGATCTGGGGCCGGAACTGCTGCTTGAACCATCGGATATCGTCCGCCGTCGGCATGTTCGTCTCCTGGATGGACGCGGTTCCGTCGGGGCTGGCCTAGCCGATCCCGTCGTCGCCGGGCTCTTCGGCGGCTTCGCTGCCGCCGGGCGCGGCGATGGGGGCGAGGAAGGCCGAGTGGACATACCCGTCGAGCAGGCCGTCGCCTTCCAGGTCGACCCGCACCCATTCCGGCGCGATCGGGTCGACCGCCATGACATCGAGCGTGGTTCCCAGCGGCAATGTCCGGGTGGAGGGGAAGTTGGTCCCCGGGCCGCCGCGCAGGTTCAGGCCGCCGCGTGCGACGACCTCGTGGTGTCCCATCGTGCGAACGCCATGGCCTGCAGCCGGCGCAGGGGGATGGCCGGCGGACGCGGCCCAGCCTGCCTGCGCCGCCTGCCGCAGCCATTGCGGCGCGTTGGCCGACCGGCCGCGGGCGCCCCAGGTCAGCTTCGTGTGGTCGTTGACGGAGGTGCCGAAGCCGACATGGATGGTCTGGTTTCCCATATACGTGACGCCCGCGCCGATGCCGATGGCGCCACGCGCCGCAGCGGCGGTCACGAAGTCTGCCACCACCGGTCCGCCCGATGTGTCGGTGAATGACTGTACGACGCCGCCGACGAACAGCTTGATGTCGGCGGCCCATCCGTGATCGTGGCGTGTGGAGCCCGTCCGGCGCGTTCCTTCGCCGATGGCGGGCTGGCCACCGGAGACGACGTAGATCGCGTCCACCCCGACCGCCAGCGCGGCGGCGTCCAAGAGGGCGCGCAGTTCCGGTCTGATTGCCTGGTTGCGGGTGGCGGAGGCCGGCGGCCCGGTGACGATCGACAATTGCACCCCCTATCGATGCACCGCTGCCTGCCGGCGACCGGGTCTGGGATTGGACGATGTCGCCGGCGCTGCGCCGGCCCATCTCGGCCTAGCTGTTTCGTTGGGATGCACAGCCGGTTGGCCGAGACCTTTCCCGAGAGAAATCGATATCTGGCAAACAGCGACGTGGTGAAAATAAAAAGAAAAATCGAAACGAGTAACCAGTTAATTAATACCATACAGCCTGGTTTTGCGCAACCATCCACATGGGCGTCGCCATCCCGCGGTGCGGTTCTCTACGAAGTGCGTCGACCTCCTTCGTGAGGATGGAGGTCCGATAAGTTCGTCGGGTTGGTAAAGCACTCAACCGCGATTGTCTCCTGACACGCCGGGCCGCGGCCGGCCGGCGACCCTTCAGCCGGGCAAGACGGCTTCCGCGAGCGGACCGGTCCCATCGCCCCAAGCCTCCCCGGCGCGATAGGCCCGCGCCGTCGCGGCCAGCCTCTCCCCATCCGCCGCCAGCCGCTCCACCGCCACCCAGCGGTTCCAGTCCGCCGCGATGCTCCAGCCGGCTTCGCCGGGATGCGCCTGCGGCAGCCGGAAGTGGAACACCGGGCGGGCGGCGATCTTCTCGTAGGGCAGCTTGGCCCGCACCCGCGCCGGGTCCAGCCCCAGCAGCAGCGGCAGCAGGTCCAGGCCGCGGTCGCGGGTCGGGTTGGCGGCCAGGTAGTCGTCGACCAGCTGGGCCTGGCCGGGCCGGTAGCCCGGCGCCGCGATCCGGTGCAGGAACTCCGGCGGGTAGGGCGGCGGCAGATGCCGCTCCAGCCGCCGCTGCCCCTGCGCGATCTCCCGCCGCAACCGCGATTCCATCAGTCCGAAGGCCAGCATCACCGCGGTGATCCTGGGCAAATCCGCGGCCGGCGCGTCGATGTTGAAATGCAGCCCCAGCGATCCGAAGGCCGTGGCGCCGCGCCCATGGGCGCCTGCCGCGCGCAGCAGATCCAGGATGCGGTCGACCTCGGCCAGCCGCTCGACCGGCAGCGGCGGCACGATCAGCTCGCGCGGCACCGCGCCGGACACCAGCCATCCCAGGCCGGCGGCGGCCTTCGGCCCGATCCGCACCGGCAGGGTCATGCCGTGGCGCTGCGGATGGGCGTAGCGCAGGTCCAGCTCCACCGCCAGGTCGCCCAGGGCGCTGCCCCGCACCGCGAAGGCATGGGCGTCCTCGGCGACGACCTCACCGCCGACGCCCGCGGCCAGGGCCTGCGCCGCGCGGCGGGCGGAGGGCCCCATGAACTCGGCCTCGACCCCGACCAGGCGCGGGGGCTGGGGTGCCGGGTCGGGCAGCGGCTGGAACGAGGCGGATTCGGCGGGCGGCACGGGACCCCATCGGTTCGAGGCGGGAACTCCAGGCTCATATGGGCGGCGGGGGCGCGTGGTGAAGGCGATGGGGCGTTGGGTCGCGCTGATCGCGATGGCTTCGATATCGCGGGTCGACCTTGGCGGCCCCGGCCAGGCCGACCTGTGCCAAGGGCCAGGATGTCCCATCCTTCGGCGTGCCGGACTGGCGGTCGGCACAATGGTGGAGGGGCCCGGGATCCACGATGCTTCCTCTCGTTTCCAGGCGCCGCCCACGCGGCGCGGGCCGCCCCTGCCGCGACCAGGTTCGCGCCGCAGCAATCTTCAACAAAATCGGCAATCGCGTCGCGACGTCAGGCTGTGACGATGCGGTTTGCCGTTCTCTTCGAGTACGCCGATGGATGCCAGGACCGTGCGGGAGACCGCCTTCGCCATGCCGCTGACCAGCCCGGCCTTCCCGCCGGGGCCGTACCGCTTCGTCGACCGCCAGTACTTCATCATCCGCTACCGCACCGATCCGGAGGCGCTGCGCCGGGTGGTGCCGGAGCCGCTGGAGATCGTCGAGCCGGTGGTGAATTACGAGTTCATCCGCATGCCGGATTCGACCGGCTTCGGCGACTACACCGAGAGCGGCCAAGTGATCCCGGTGCGGTACCAGGGTCAGGTCGGCGGCTACACCCGCCAGATGTTCCTGAACGACCACCCGCCGATCGCCGGCGGGCGCGAGCTGTGGGGCTTTCCGAAGAAGCTGGCCCAGCCGACCCTGGCGGTGGAGACCGACACGCTGGTCGGCACGCTGAACTACGGCTCGGTCCGCATCGCCACCGGCACCATGGGCTACAAGCACCGCGCCCTGGACCTCGCCGCCGAGGCCAGGGGCCTGGGCGCGCCGAACTTCCTGCTCAAGATCATCCCGCATGTCGACGGCAGCCCGCGGATCTGCGAGCTGGTGCGGTACTATCTCGAGGATGTGACCGTGAAGGGCGCCTGGACCGGACCGGCGGCGCTGGACCTCTATCCGCATGCCTTGGCGCCGGTCGCCGAGCTGCCGGTGCTGGAGGTGCTGTCGGCCAAGCATCTGGTCGCCGACCTGACGCTCGGCCTCGGCACCGTCATGCACGACTACCTCGCCTGATGCCGGAGATTGCCGAATGCGTGGCGTGAAACGGAAGCAGGCGCGCAGCGCCCCCGGGCATATCGAGGTGCCGCCCTACGACGTCGTCGCCCTGGTGCTGCAGGGCGGCGGTGCGCTGGGCGCCTACCAGGCCGGGGTCTATGAGGGGCTGCACGAGGCCGGGATCGAGCCGACCTGGCTGGCCGGCATCTCGATCGGCGCGCTCAACACCGCGGTGATCGCAGGATCCCCTGAATCCCAGCGCGTCGACCGGCTGCGCGAGCTGTGGGAGACGATCTGCGCCGCCCCCGCGAGATGGCCCGTGACCAGCGGACTGGCCGAGGCGGCGCTGCCCTTCGCCGTGGATCTCCGCCCGGCGCACAACACCGCGGCGGCGATGCGGGCGCTGTTCCAGGGCCAACCCGGCTTCTTCAAGCCGCGCTTCCCGCCGCCTTACCTGTCGCCCTTCGCCGGCGACGCCGCCACCAGCTTCTACGACACCAGCCCGCTACGCGACACGCTGCTGCGGCTGGTCGATTTCGACCGGCTGAACTCCGGCGACATGCGGGTCAGCGTCGGCGCGGTCAATGTCCGCAGCGGCAACTTCGTCTACTTCGACACGGCGGAGCGGAAGCTGGGGCCGGAGCACTTCATGGCCTCCGGCGCCCTGCCGCCCGGCTTTCCGGCGGTCGAGATCGAGGGGAAGCACTATTGGGACGGCGGCGTGGTCTCGAACACGCCCTTGTCCTATGTGCTCTCGACCGAGCCGCGGCGCGACACCCTGACCTTCCAGGTCGACCTGTGGTCGGCCAAGGGCCGGATGCCGGACGACCTGATGGAGGTGTCGAGCCGGCAGAAGGACATCCAGTACTCCAGCCGCACCCGCGCCATTACCAATCACATGCTGCAGATGCAGAAGATGCGCCAGGCGCTGCAGACGGTGATGCAACGAATACCGCAGGCGGCGAAGCAGGACCCGGAGATCAAGGCGATCGCGGATCTGGCCTGCCACCGCGCCTACAACATCGTCCACCTGATCTACCAGTCGAAGGCCTATGAGGGCCATTCCAAGGACTACGAGTTCGGGCTGGACGCGATGCGCGAGCACTGGCAGAGCGGCCTCGACGACATCCGCCGCACCCTGGCCGATCCGCGCCGGCTGGACCGGCCGTCGCCGGAGATCGGCGTCGTCACCCACGACATCCATCGCGGGGAATGACCCCGCTTCCGTCTTCATTCCCACCTCCCACAAGGACCATCACCATGTTGAAGGGCAAGGTAGCGATCGTCACCGGATCGACCAGCGGCATCGGGCTGGGCATCGCCCGGGTGCTGACCGGGCAAGGCGCGGACATCGTGCTGAACGGCTTCGGCGACGCCGGCGAGATCGAGGCGATCCGCAGCGGCATCGAGCGCGAGCACGGGGTGCGCGCGGTCTATGACGGCGCCGACATGTCGAAGGGCGACGCGGTGCGCGGCCTGGTCGCCGCCACGGTCGAGAAGCTCGGCCGGGTCGACATCCTGGTCAACAACGCCGGCATCCAGTTCACCGCGCCGGTCGAGACGTTCCCGGCCGAGAAGTGGGACGCGATCCTGGCGATCAACCTGTCAGCCGCCTTCCACGGCATTGCCGCCGCGGTGCCGCAGATGAAGAGCCAGGGCTGGGGCCGGATCGTCAACATCGCCTCCGCCCATGGCCTGGTCGCCTCGGCGCACAAGGCGGCCTATGTCGCGGCCAAGCACGGGCTGATCGGGCTGACCAAGGTGGTGGGGCTGGAGACGGCGGGCACCGGCGTCACCTGCAACGCGGTCTGCCCGGGCTGGGTGCGCACCCCGCTGGTCGAGAAGCAGATCGGCGCGATCGCGGCCGAGAAGGGCATCAGCCAGGAGGACGCGGCGCGGCAGCTGCTGGGCGAGAAGCAGCCCTCGATGACCTTCGTGACGCCGGAGCAGCTGGGCGGCACCGTCGCCTTCCTGTGCTCGGCCGCGGCCGAGCAGATCACCGGCACCAGCGTGTCGGTCGATGGCGGCTGGACCGCCCAATAGCGCACCAGGCCCTCCGACGAGTTCCGAGCAATCGAGCCCTGACCGGCCATGGCACTCCCTCCAGCCTGGGGACTGAATTGAGCATCGAGCGGTGGAACGACGATTGGCGGCGGTGCTGGGGGCGGATGTCGCCGACTACAGCCGCCTGATGGGCCGGGATGAAGAGCGCACGCTCCCAGATTTGAAGAACGCCAAGCCGGAATGCCGGAATAATCAGGCCCGAAGATGTGTCACTTGCAGGTGCAGGCCCCGCCGACGCCGGCGCGCAGATTGGCTTCGACCCAGCGCCGCGCATCCGGCCCGAAATCGAAGGACGGGCCGATGATGCAGATCTCCGAATCGCCGCGGTCGGAGCGCATCTGCTGCGGGTCGCGCGGGTCGACCTCGATCCGGTCGTTGATGCAGTAGACATAGGTGGTCATGGCCACCGCGCTGCCGGGCGCCAGCACGGCCAGCAGGGTGATGACGAAACGGGTCGCACGCATCGGATGCCCCTCCCTCAGCCCCGGCGTCGGGATCGTCGCCGCATCCCGCCGGGCGCTGCAGTGATGCCCGGGGAACATGGCTTTGATCGGGCCGCGGCAAGGCCGGACCGCGGCCGCCGGCCCGGCTGGCGGCGCCCCTGACATCCGTGCCGTCAGCCGCGCGACGAAGCGCCTGCATCCGGGACTTCGAAGGCGGGCATGATCTCCGCCTGCATCGACGCGACCGTCCGCAGCGAAGCCTCCGGGGGCAGGTCGCCGAAGGCGAGCAGCGACATGACGTAGCTCACCCCGGCTTCGATGGCCTGCCGCAGCAGCGCGTCGCGCACGGTGGCGGCGGAACCGGCGATGCACCGTCCGCTCTCGACCGCCTCGGCAAACGGGATCGACAGCCCCGGCGGCGGGACGATGCCGCGGGCCCTGTGCAGATAGATCAGCGAGTCGGCCCACCGCGCATAGGCGGGGCCGGCCAGGTCCATCGCCTCGCGATCGCTGTCGGCGATCACCACATGCCGCACCATCCCGAGCAGCGGCGGGGCGGCGCCGGGCGCCGCGGTCTCGGCCCAGCGGGACCGGTACGCATCGGTGATGCCTCGCACGGTCGACGCCGTGCCGATGCAGGCCAGGTTGACCTGCTCCTCGGCCGCCCAGGCCGCGCTGTCCGGCTTGGCCGTGCCGTACCACAGCGGCGGATGCGGCCGCTGTACCGGCGACAGGGTGATCGGCACGTCCTTCAGGTCGAAATAGCGGCCGTGATGATCCAGCCGGTCGACCTGCATGGCCTTGAGGATGATCTCCGTGGCCTCGCGGTAGCGGTCCTGGGCCTCGGCGGGGTCGACGTCGAAGAATTCCATCTCGATCGGAGAGGCGCCGCGGCCGATCCCGAGGTCGAGCCGCCCGCCGCTCAGCTGGTCGAGCATGCAGATCTCCTCGAACGCCCGCAGCGGGTGGTACAGGTTCAGCAGCATGACCAGGGGCCCCAGCCGCAGCCGGCTGCTGCGCTGGGCCATCGCCGACAGGAACATGTTCGGCGCGGGGGCCAGGCCATGCGGCGTGCCGTGATGCTCGGCCACGTGATAGGCCCAGAAGCCCGCCCGGTCGCAGGCCTCGGCGAGGTCCAGGCGATGCCGGTACTGCTCGCCGACATCGTGGCCCGAATCATCGAGATGATCGAACACGCCGAACTTGATCGTCCGAAGCTGAAAGTCGCTTTGCCGGAACATCTTCTGGCTTCCCATGTCGGATCCTCCGCGGGATCGGAAGCCACGGTACCGGTGCCGGTTGCCGGCCACCATTCCACAGCAGTGCTGGTCACCCCCTGCGTTCGGCTGCGGCGGGGATACCTTGGTATGGGGCCTCCGAGGCGACGGGACACGGGCGTCTTCCAATACCTTGGCATAGCGCGACGTGCCGGGATGGACGATTCATCCCGGCCCCCGGCTCGCCTAGTCTCTTCGGCGGCAATCGGTACGCCGATCGCGATCGGAAGCAGTGGCACGGCACCCGCCCGTGCGGGCTCCCGCCGCGCAGGAGACGGGCAATGTCGGCTTGGCATCGGAATGCGCGGTTCGCGCTGCTGGACGAGGGGCCGCCCGGCGTCGGCCGCCCGGCCGAAGCGCAGCGCGGGTCCTTCTGATGCCCGGCATCACCGATACCCTCGACGTGATCCGGGATCCGATCGTGCAGACCGGCGTGCTCGCCGTGATCGGCGCCGTGGTGACGCGCATCGTGCTGCGCCACCGCCCGACCCGGCGGCTGGTCGGGCAGCTCGCCTTCTTCGCGGCGCTCACCGCCCTGCTGCTGTACCACGACATCGTGCCCTACCGGCCGGGGCCGGACACCGCCTCCAACCTGCAGCGCGTCTTCGTCGGCCTGGCCAAGGTGGTCTGGTGGACCAACGCGGCCTGGTCGCTGATCAGCATCGTCCGCGTCTTCCTGATCTTCGAGCAGCAGCCGCGCGAGGGGCGGCTGCTGCAGGACCTGGTGGTCGGCATCATCTATGTCGGCGCCCTGCTGTCGGTCGTCGCCTATGTCTTCGACGCGCCGGTCGGGACGCTGATCGCCACCTCCGGCGTGTTCGCCATCATCCTCGGCCTGGCGCTGCAGAGCACGCTGAGCGACGTGTTCTCCGGCATCGCGCTGAACCTCAGCCGGCCCTACGGCATCGGCGACTGGCTGGTGCTGGGCAGCGGCATCGAGGGCCGGGTGGTGGAGACCAACTGGCGGGCGACCCATCTGCTCAGCGGCGCCAACGACCTGGTCATCGTCCCCAACAGCGACCTGGCGAAGGCGCGGCTGACCAATCTCAGCAGCCCGGAGCGCAGCCATGGCGCGTCGCTGAGGGTGCGGTTCCAGCCGACCACGATGCCGTCGGCGATGGCGGAGGTGATGCGCTCGGTGCTGCTCAGCAGCGATGCGATCCTGCCGGTCCCCGAGCCGGGCGTGCTGGTGACGGCGCTGGATGCGGATGCGGTCGAGCTGGAGCTGTCGTTCCGGGTGGCGGACCTGTCGGCCACCGGCAGGGCGAAGAGCGAGATCTACGACCTGATCTGGCGCCATGCCAGGGCGGGCGGGCTGTGCCTGGCCTCGGCCTCCGAGGCGCTGGTCGCCGCCCCCGCGCCGGCGAAGCCCGGGGACGTGCCGGCCCGTCGCCGCAGCACGCCGCAGCGCCTGCTCGACTCCATCGCGCTGTTCGATGCCCTGACCGAGGACGAGAAGGACGCGCTGGCCGCGACCATGACCCGCCGCAGCTTCCGCCCCGGCGACACCCTGGTCGAGCAGGGGGCGGTGCTGACATCGCTGATGATCGTGCGCAGCGGCGTCGCCACCGACACCCGGCAGGACCATGGCCTCGGGACGGAGCTGCGGCGCCTGGCGCCCGGCGACTTCTTCGGCGAAGGCGGCCTGCTGACCGGCGAGGGCGAGCCCGGCACGATCCGCGCCCTGACGCCGGTCGTCGCCTACGAGATCACCCAGGACGGCCTGGCCCCGCTGCTGCGGGACCGCCCGGGGATCGCCGAGGAGCTCGGCACCCTCCTGGCCCGGCGCACCGCCAGCGAGCGGCATCGCCTCGAGCAGGGCCACGGCCAGGCCGCCGCGTCGGCGCCCGGCCTGGCCGCACGGATCCGGCACCTGTTCGACCTGTGACCGTGCCGCGGGCCTTAGTTGCAGCTGTCACCATCCGGCTCGGGACGGACACACTGCAGCAACAGGCCGGCGGCAGTTCTGGATCACCCATCGCAGACATCATCCGGTCCCATGGCAACCATCCGCGACTATCTCGATATCGCCGATGCGGCGTACCAGAACGATCCCGAGGGCCACGTGCCCGGCCGCTGGCGCGTTCGCAAGACCGAGACGGCGACCTGGTACGGCAACGGTTTCCAGGGATCGGTCTTCGAAGGCGACGAGGAGGTGATCGTCGCCTTTTCCGGAACCAAGGGCGGGCCGATGAACGCTCCGGTCTCCCAGAGCTCGGCCAACGCCCGCATCGCGGTCCTCGTCGTCCCCAACATGGCGGGCTCGGCCAAGAAGCTGGTGCGGTGGGCCGAGCAGAATTGCGGCGGCAAGCCGGTCTCGATCGTGGGCCATTCCCTCGGCGGCGCCTTGGCGCAGGTGGTCGGCGCGTGGTCCGGCCGTCCGTTCGTCTCGCTCAACGGCCCCGGGATGGAGGCGCATCTCAAGGCGTCGGCCTTCAACGTCTTCAAGCCGCGGCAGATGGCGCGCTCGATCCGGGCCCGGCGGAAAGGCGCGCCCGTCGGGCTGTGCCTGAATGTCAGGGGCGATTTCGTCGGGACCTACGGCAAGGGCTATGTCGGCGAGGTGCGGGAGCTGACCCCCGACGCGCGCGACCCCACCCACGGCATCGACGCGATCCGGGATGCCCTGCCTCAGGGCGATCTGGCGAAGCAGCCATGGATGCTGTCGGCCTCCTGGCCGGCGACCCGGATCGGCAATTCGGCCCCGAGGCTGGGAAACGTCCCCAGCTCCGGCCCGTCCCTCACCGAAAGGATCGCCAGTCACCCCGTGTTCCGGCCCGGTGCGGTTCCGGCGGACCGCGCAGCTGCGGACCTGCGGGATGGCATCCGCGATCCTGCGATCCCGAAACCGGTTCGGCTTCGTCGGCCGGCCCCACCGCCGCTCGCTCCGGCGCGATCCGCGCCGCCGCCGGCCGAAGCCGCCGAAGCGACCGATCTGGACCGGGACTACGATCGTCTGATGGCCGACGTGAACGGCTGGCTGGACGGTATCGGAGAGGGAACAAGGGACGATGAGCCGGCTGCGGCATCGGCCGGTCTCGATGAGACCATTGCTCTCGCCGACGAGCGGATTGCCCTCGGCGCCTGGCTGACGTCGCTGACCGGCATACCCCCCCGGTCCCTGGAGCGCGTGCTGGCGGACGCGCGCAAGGATGGATCGAACCGGGGTGAAGAAGGTCCGGGCCGCCCGGATTGATCGCCGGCGGCTGACGGCGGTCGCGCCAATGTCCTCCCGTGGCCTTGCCGTCACCCGCGACCGTCCGCGTCGGCCCTTGGGTCGTTGTATGTTGCGTTCCGGGGGTCGATGCGCTGAGCTGGCGCGGCGTCCTGACGGCGGAAGGAGGGTGAGGACATGCCCAAGCTCTCATGCCTGGCGGGGGGCGTCGCTGCGATGCTCACGGTGTCGGCAGCCGCCGCGCCTCTCGATCGGTACACCGGCTCCTTCGATGCCGAGGGCGTGGTCGCGGACGGCCCCGCCGCCGCGCCGCGAGAGGTGAGGTGCGACTTCGAGGTGCTGCAACGGCAGCCGAACCGGATCGGGCTGGACGGAACCTGCTGGGCCTATCTGATCTTCTCGCGGTCGGTCAGCGCCGACCTGTCCCTCGATCCCCAGACCGGCCGGATGACCGGGACCTATACCGGCTCGAAGGTCGGGCCGGCGCGGCTGACCGGCCAGCTGGCAGGCCCGGCGATCGATGTCCTCATCAACTGGCCCCAGCCGGTCAACGGCCACATGATGGCCGATATGCGGATCGTCAGCCTGGGTCCCGACCGGCTCCGGATCCTGGTGACCGATAGCGGGGAGCACGGCGTGCCCAGGGTGACGACGGATCTGTCGCTGGCGCGCCGGTGAGGCCCCTCCGTCGATCGCCCATCTCATCCTGATGCTTCTGTGTCTGTCGGGGGTGCAGTCCAATCAAAGTCGTCTCCGACCATCCGCTCACGGCCGGCGACGTCGTGCTCTTTGCCCGAGTTCGGCGGATGACGATCTCGCGCCCTGCCTGCCGGATCGAATTGGCCTGGCCGGGATGCGCCATAGGACGAAGCCGCTGCCGCGGCACGGGCATGCCGCGGGGGCGGAGATTTGAGCCGGCCTGGGCGATGATCGCGGGTCCTGTTTGAATCAAGGGGGCCATCCCTGCAGACAGGAGGCTTCCGTGAATGGACGCCTAACTCTTTGAACCAGTCCAACGACAAAATCGACTGACGCACGTTAAATTGCAAAATATACGATTGATGTCACTCCAATAGCTTCCTAGCCGATCTAGAACAAGATGCGCAAATATATGTTATTTTTTATGTTAAATGCTCGTTACCGGAAAGCAGGGATTTCCTAGATTTTCTTCGCCGAGGCATTTTTTGGTGTGCCTGGGAGAATTGTCTTGTATACATATTCACGTATTTCATGGTTGGTCTGACCTGCCGATGTTAGTCAGCGAATGCATTCAGGCGTTGCCGCCAAGCGTTAGCACGTCCTTGCATACGATCAAGGGGGTGGGGTTAAGCCAGCCTTTCCCGGCGCGCCGCCTGCGCATTTGGTTCTAAACCGACGCAGCTCCTGGCATCCCGCAACGCCGGTGTGCGCATCCGTTCACAGCTGTCACCGTTGCTCCGCCTCTGCGGGGCATTAGCCTGAAGGGGAGGATTTGACCATGGCCATCATCAACGGAACCGCGGGCAACGATGTCATCAACGGCACCAGCAGTACCGACATCATCAACGGCCTGGGCGGCAATGACTGGATATGGGGTCACGCGGGGGCCGACATTATCAATGGCGGGGCCGGCGACGATGACAGGATCTCCTATACCGCCTCGAACGCCGCCGTATCGATCAATCTCGCCACCGGTGCCGCCAGCGGCGGCCATGCCGCCGGGGATATATTCCTCAACGTCGAAGGCGTGATCGGCAGCAGCTTCAACGACACGCTCGTCGGCAATGCCGGCGGCAATCAGCTTTGGGGCCATACCGGCGACGACACTCTGAGGGGCGGGAACGGTGACGACGGCCTGCTGGGCGACGTCGGCGCGGACCGTCTCGACGGCGGCGACGGGATCGATACGGCACGCTATGACTTCGCGGCCGCCGGCGTGTCGATCGATCTCGCGAACGGCACGGCCAGCGGGGGTGAAGCCGAAGGCGACATCCTCATCAGCATCGAGAATCTTCGGGGCTCCGCGCACGATGATTTCCTGGTTGGCGGCGCGGGTGCGAGCACGCTGGAAGGCCTAGCCGGCAACGACCGGATCATCGGCATGCAAGGCGACGATGTCATCGATGGCGGCGCAGGTGATGACGAGCTGCATGGCAGCTGGGGCGCCGACACGCTCCGGGGCGGGGATGGCATCGACATCATCGCCTATCTCAATTCGGATGCCGCCGTCACGGTCAACCTCGCCACCGGCCAGGCGGAAGGAGGCTACGCTGCTGGGGACACGTGGACCGGCATCGAAGGCGTCAGCGGCAGCCAGCTGAACGACACCCTGACCGGCGATGCGGCCGCGAACACGCTCATCGGCCTTGAAGGAGAGGATCGCCTCGACGGCGGCGCGGGCGCCGATACCCTCGATGGCGGGGCCGGCAACTTCGATGTCGCCCTGTACAGCGATTCGTCTGCCGCCGTCGCGGTCGACCTGCTCGCCGGCACGGCCGGCGGGGGCGATGCTGCCGGAGATACCCTGGCGGGCATCGAGGGCCTGATCGGCTCGACCCACGGTGACCAGCTCTTCGGCAATGACCTGTCGAACGGAATCAACGGCGGCGCCGGCGACGACTTCCTGCGCGGGCGTGGCGGATCCGACCTGCTCCTCGGCGGCGCCGGCGCCGACACGCTCGACGGCGCGGCCGACGACGACGGCCTCTTCGGGGACACCGGCGATGACATCCTGCATGGCGGCGCGGGGGCCGACGAGCTCGACGGCGGGGACGGCATCGACGAGGTCTACTACGACGACTCATCTGTCGCGGTCTCGGTCAACCTCGCCACCGGTGCCGGCAGCGGCGGCGATGCCGCAGGGGACCAGTTGATCGGCATCGAGGATGTCTTCGGCAGCGGCTTCGACGATAGCCTGACCGGCAATGCGGCGGCGAACCGGCTCATCGGCTTGGGCGGAAACGACGTCATAGACGGGGGCGCGGGAGCAGATTGGCTCATCGGCCAGGATGGCGCGGACGTCATCGCAGGCGGCGCCGGGGATGACGACCTGCACGGTGGCGCGGGAGCCGATACGCTCGATGGCGGAGACGGCGTTGACCTGATCTCCTACGAGCTCTCGTCTGGCGCCGTGTCGATCAACCTCGCCGCCGGCACGGCCAGCGGAGGCGATGCCGCTGGTGACCAGTTCACCGGGATCGAGATCGTGTGGGGCAGCGACTTCGACGACACGCTCATCGGTGACGCCGGCGACAATGATCTGGACGGCTTTGCCGGCGACGATGTGCTGCGCGGGGGGGCCGGGACCGACGGTCTGACCGGCGGCGACGGCGCCGATCGCCTGGTCGGAGGCGCGGGCGACGACCGGATCTCGGGCGGTGCGGGCGCCGACACGCTGTACGGCCAGGCCGGCGCCGACAACTTCGCCTTCGCCGCGGCCGGCGACTCTGTCCCCGGCTTCGACACTCGCGACGTCGTCGCCGACTTCTCATCGGCCGAGGGCGACAGGATCGACCTCGGTGCCATCGATGCCGATGGCGACGGCGGCAACGGCGACACAGCCTTTACCTTCATCGGCGCCGCCGCCTTCTCCGGCCAGGCCGGACAGCTGCGCGTCGTTGACAGCGGCGGGCAGGTCACCGTGATCGGTGCCGACATCGACGGCGACGGCCAGGCGGACCTGTCGATCGCTTTGATCGACGCTCCGGCCCTGACCGCGGCGGATTTCGTTTTATAGGGCGGTCAGAATCGAGCGTGGAGGTGCGGTCGGCTGCGCCACCGCACCTCCACTTTCTCCGTCTCCCATCCTTGATGGCGGTCTCACCCTACGTCCACCTTCAATCGGAGCGGTCATTCAGCCGCCTTGGGCCCGACTTCCGCCTTTCTCGGTCGGCCCAGCCTGGAGCTGGCTACCAGACATGAAGGAAGTCGGGCTCTTGGCACGCCCGAGCCCTCTGGACTGCACCCCTGGACTGAGACAGAAGAATTAGGGTGACATGGGCGATCGGAGGCTGATGCTCGACAAGCCCGGATTCCCATCCGCAGTGTCCCGCGCTCGCTGATCAGCCGACACCCGTCACCCCACCCACTTCATCGAGCTGTCATAGGTGCTGTGCCGCTGCCCCTCGACGGCATAGCGCAGGGCGTCGACGGCGTGGTTCTCGCGGTCCTCCAGCTCGGACAGGATCTCGCCGGTCTTCGGATGGGTGCGATAGCTGTACAGCGCCAGCTCGTCGATCAGGTGGCGGCAGCGCGGATGCACCACGATGTCGTGCGCCTTCAGGAACTCGACCCCGTCCTTGACCGACCCGGCCCCCTTGGTCGACCCGGCGATGCTGCCGAAGCCGTTGCGCTGCATGTAGCTGATGGTCTCCGGCCGGGAGCTGTCGGCGATGATCGGGCCGCGCCGCGACCCCGGCACGGTGTCGAACAGCGCCGGCGTCCGGTCGATCTCGCAGCCGACCTGATGGGCCTCGTGGTCGACGAACAGCGTCCGGCCCTGGACGAAGCAGCGCACCAGCACCGTCGGGTCGCGGGCGAAGCCCCAGTCGGCGCCGAACAGGAAGCGGGCATCGGCCGGCGTGTCGAACGCCTCCACCTTCCAGTTCCTGAACACCCGGGCCTCGCTGAAGGTCTGGTAGCCGCCGAGCCAGACATGCTGGTGCTTGTCCGGGTCGCGCGCCTGGTCCCACTCCATCTCCACCCGCAGCACCTCCGGGAAATGCGGGTTGTCGGAATATCTCACCGGCACCAGCAGGGAGCCGGGCGGCGGCGTCCCGCCGCGGAACAGCGCATCCACCGGGTCATCCGCCCGGGTCGGGTTCCACGAGAACCACAGCTCCGATCCCGGCTTGCGGATGGTCGGGCGCAGCAGGTCCAGGCTGCGGATCGACAGGGCTTGCGCCTCCTCGACCCAGGCGATGTCATAGCCCTCGAGCGATTTGATGCTCTCCGCCGTGTGGTTCTGCATGCCCTGGAAGATGATCCGGCCGCCGCCGGGCGTCAGGATGCGGTCGGCCTGCACCGTGAAGGCCGCGCCCAGGTCCAGCGCCTGGATCTTGTCCTCGATCAGCCGCTTCACCGACTGGTCGAGCGAGCGCTGCACCTCGCGGATGCACACCGCCCGCAGCGGCGCCGCCTCGATGCAGCGCCGCACCAAGAGCTCGGCGAAGGCATGCGACTTGCCCGAGCCGCGGCCGCCGAACGCGGCCTTGTAGCGCGACGGCTCCAGCAACGGCTCGAAGGCGGGCGGCAGGTCGGGTGCGGGCAGGGCGGCCGGCGCTTCGTCCAGGTCGCGAAAATCCCGGTACGCCCGGTCCAACCCCAGCCGGTCGGCCGCGGCGCGGCCGGTGGCGGCGCCCGGGGACAGCCGGGCCTCGGCCGCGCCGGTCAGCCGGCGCATCGGCTCCGGCAGGGGCTCCCCCCGTCGCCGCCGCCCGGCCGCTGTCTCGAAGCACAGGATCAGGGTTTCGGGCCTGTTCGGCATCTCACCGGCCCGCCTCCTGGCGTCGCCGTGATCGAAGCGGGAGAAGAGGACCGCCGCCCCGGCGTTGCTGTGAAGCTGCCCGGCGACATCGCTCCAGCCCGTCCTGCTCCTGGTCGCATTCCTCCGCATCCCGACCTCGCATGAAAAAGCCCGCCGCGGCGGGGCCGGGCGGGCGCAACTCTTCGACTCTGCCCGAATCATGCGGCGTGACGCGGCGTCGCGTCAAGAACAAATAGAGAACATTCGATCGGGCGATCCAGCGACGCTGCTTGTGCCGGCATCGGGGTGGAGTCTGTTAACACATTGTACTCTTGTATTAATCTGTGATCATGTTCATGGTGCGTTCTATGGACACCGCGCAGACCGATTCGATCTCGGAAGCCCCGGCCGCTCCGGCGGCAGAGGGGGATCTGCGCGTGCTGGCGGAGTTGGTCGAGCTCCAGATGTCGATCGCCCGGGCGACGCAGCAGGGGGCGCTGCAGGTGCCACAGCCCGGCGCCGACTATTGCCAGCGGATCGCCACGGTCGCGCGCTCGGTGCGGCTGACCCTGCTGCTCAAGGACAAGCTGTCCCGGCAGGTCGACGAGCGTCGCAAGGCCGCGGCGAAGCGCGAGGCGGCGCAGGAGGACTTCCACGATCTGCGGGTGAAGCTGGCGATGCTGGCGGCGGCCTACGAGGTGTCGAAGGACAATGAGGAGATCCAGCGCCGCGTCGCCGAGGTGCGCGAGCGGCTGGAGCGGCCGGAGGTGGCGGAGTTGATCGAAGCCTGCCGGGCCCCGGTCGCAGTGGCCGCCTTGTGCCGGCGCTGGGGCTTGCCGGTGCGGGTGGAGCGCTGGCTCGAGATGGCCGACGAGGCCATGGAGCAGCTCGGCTTCATACCGCCGCAGGACGGCGAGGACGATCCCGAGGATCAGCCCAAGCCTCGCCCGGCCTCCGGCCGCAGGCCCAAGAAGCCGGATACGGGGTGAGTCGCCGCGCGTCGCAGCTCACCCATCGGCCCACTTCCAGCACCAACGAACGCAGCCTTCCACACTCCCCCTCCCGCGAGGCTAGCGTGAGCACACATCTTTCAGTTGCCAGGTGGCCGAGGCTGAGCGAGGGCGAAGCCGATGGCGATAGCGTCGAAGCGTTGGAAGCCGTTGTGCATGGTAATGGGTCCTGGGGGACGCTCGGAGGCATACCCCTTCCAGCCTCCGAGGCGAGCGATCAGCCAGGAGGCCCAGGCGAGGGTTTCGGGCGGGAACGGGTTTTTCTGCTTCAGGGTCTTGCCTTCGAGGGATCGGACCAAGGCCTTCAGGACAGGCATGTCGGCTGGTCGGAACACTCGCGCGGCCGGGATGAGGGCGCCGGCCTGTCCGCGGGCGTGGACGCATTGCATGACGCGGATGGCGGCGATCAAGGCGGTGGCGGCGAGGTTCTCAAGGGCATCGCCATCGGCGATGAAGCTGTCCTCGATGGCGATGCCCCGGGATTTGAGGGTGCGGAACACCTGCTCGACGATCCAGCGCCGGCGGTAGAGCTCGACCACGGCGACGGCCTGGTCGAGGGTGGTCACGACATGGCTGGTGTAGAGCCGCCAGAGGATCGGTGTCTGGCCGGGCGGCGGGTCGATCTCGCTGACCTCGACCAGGTTGAGGGTGAGGTCGCGCGGGTCTTTGGGATCGGCGCCGGTGGCGGGCTGGCGCAGACGGACGGAGCCGAAGCGGACCGCCAGGGAGACATGGCGCGCCGGGCGGCCGGGCCGGGCGTCGAGGTCGAAGCCGATCCGCCCGGCCTCGGGCCAGGCGGCGACGGTGTCGTGCAGGCGCGGCCGCTTGCGCCCCTGGCCGGCGAGCGCCCGGTCATGATGGCAGCGCACCAGCAGATGGGTGTGCAGACCATCGGGGCCGGCCTCGGGAAGGCGGGCGAAGAGTTCGTAGATGTCGGCTTCGCGGTCGGCGACGACGGTGGCCAGCGGGGTCTCGGCCAAGACGGCGCGGGCGGTCCTGACGGTCGCGATCCAGCGGTGGCTTTCCTTGGTTTCGATGGGCTGCGCCTGATAGTCCTCGGCCTTGGCCTTGTGGCGCCGCCAAAGGGTCGCTCCGGCCAGCCCCAGCAGGGTGCCGTCGGCGGCATCGACGGCGATGGCGGGATGGACGAACAGGCCGACGTCGCGGCCGTTGCCGACCCGCCCGAGGCCGCGCTTGCGGCCGGCCTTGCCCTCGAAGTTGATCTCGGACGTGTCCTCGATCAGCAGGACGTGCCGGCCGGCAGCCGCCACCGCGGTCTGCGCCGCGGCGGTGGCGACGATCTCGGCCGCAGTCACCTTGGGATTGCGGAAGAACCGCGTGGTCGCGACCATTTCGGCGCGGTTGTCGGCGAGTTGGCGCATGGTCGCGGTGAGGCGCATGCAAAGGCGCTCCAGGATCCACCCCCCCTTTGCTCCAGGCGGTGGTCCCTGAAGTATCCCAGCCCCTCGCTCGCCATCGCCGACCCCTCCCGAATCAACAACAGCAGGGATAGAATCACAGACGATTCAGAGCGTTCAAGCCCCCACCTCCAGCCAGCACAACGCCTCGCCTGCTGCAACAAAAAGATGTGTGCGCACGCTAGCCTTGCGGGAGGGGGTTGAGGGGAGGGGTCTGCGCGCGTCCGCGCGTGAATGCGCAGAGGACAGGCCTTGGCATCGTGACCGAAGCGTCAGACGGCCGGCCTTGATGGTGAAAACCCCCTCCCCCTGCCCCCTCCCGCGAGGGGAGGGGGAGAGCAGGAGGGATGGATCGGCTCGAATGGCGGTATTCCGAAGAGGTCTCGCCCCGCGGGACGTGCGCTCCTCCGCCTCAGGCCGCCTTGCGCTCCTTGAGGAACCGGAAGAACTCCACACCCTCGCGCAGGCGGCGCTTCATCATCTCCGGGCTGCGCACCATCTCGCCGACGATCGAGGCGATCTTCGGGGCGCGGAAGTAGAAGCGCCGGTAGAAATCCTCCACCGAGTGGAAAATCTCGCCATGGCTCAGATGCGGGTAGTGCAGCGGCGCGATCTGCACGCCCTTCTCATCCACCAGCTCGGCATGGTCCGCGTCCAGCCAGCCATTCTCCACCGCCTGATTGTACAGGAAGGTGCCCGGATAGGGGGCGGCCAGCGACACCTGGATGGTGTGCGGGTTGATCTCGGTGGCGAAGCGGATGGTCTCCTGGATCGTCTCCTTGGTCTCGCCCGGCAGGCCCAGGATGAAGGTGCCGTGGATCTGGATCCCGAGCTCGTGGCAGTCCTTGGTGAACTGCTTGGCGACCTCGATCCGCATGCCCTTCTTGATGTTGAACAGGATCTGCTGGTTGCCGGATTCATAGCCGACCAGGAGGAGGCGCAGGCCGTTGTCGCGCATCACCTTCAGGGTCTCGCGCGGCACGTTGGCCTTGGCGTTGCACGACCAGGTGATGCCGAGCTTGCCGAGCTCGCGGGCGATCGCCTCGGCCCGCGGCAGGTCGTCGGTGAAGGTGTCGTCGTCGAAGAAGAACTCGCGGATCTGCGGCATCGTCTGCTTCGCCCAGCGGATCTCGTCGATCACATGGCCGACGCTGCGGGTGCGGTAGCGGTGCCCGCCCACGGTCTGCGGCCACAGGCAGAAGGTGCAGCGCGACTTGCAGCCGCGGCCGGTGTAGATCGACAGATACGGGTGCTTCAGATAGCCGATGAAATAGTCTTCGATCACCAGGTCGCGGTGGTAGACCGGGCTGACGAAGGGCAGCGAATCCATGTTCTCGAGGATCGCGCGCTCCGGGTTGTGCACCACCACGCCCTCGGCGTTGCGGTACGTCAGCCCGTCGATCTTCGACAGGTCGCGGCCATCGGCGACCTCCTTGATGGTGAAGTCGAACTCGTTGCGGGCGACGAAGTCGATCAGCGGCGACCCGGCCATGCTGCCGTTCGGGTCGACCGCCACCTTGGCGCCGACCAGGCCGGCCTTCAGGTTCGGGTTCACCGCCTTCAGCGCCTCGATCATCTTCACGTCGGAGGCGAAGGACGGGGTCGAGGTGTGCAGGACGGCGAGGTCGTAATCCTTGGCCTGCGCGGCGACCGCGGCCGGGCTGGTGCGCGACGGCGGGCCGTCGATCAGCTTCGAGCCCTCGACCAGCGCCGCCGGCTGGGCCAGCCAGGTCGGGTACCAGAAGGACTTGATCTCGCGCTTGGCCTGGTAGCGTGACCCGGCGCCGCCGTCGAAACCGTCGAAGGAGGGCGCCTGCAGGAACAACGTCTTCATCGTCATGGGGAGGGTGGCCTTCGATCCGTCACCAAGGTGCCGTCTGGTACGAGTTGATACAGATGGCCCCGCCAGTTCACGCCGGAGCCGAGATAGCTCACGACGAAAACCGCAAAGGCCAGCAGGTCGCGCGCCGGAATCAACCAAGTGGGGCGCGGCGGCAGAGAGTAGGCGCGTTCGAAGCGGATGCACAAGGCGATCCGCCCGAGCAGCGCCAGCCCGGCCACCGCCAGGGCCGGCCAGCCGCCGCCCAGCGCCCAGGCGATCAGGGCCAGGGGCAGGGGGTGGGTGACCAGCGATCCGGCATAGCCGAGCGGGTCGATGCTCTTGATGGTGCGGGCCCAGCGCAGCTCATGCGCCCACAGGCTGGTGGCCGAGGCCTCGCTGCACAGATGGCCGATCAGCTGGGTGGAGACCGCGACCTTGCGGCCGGCGGCCCACACCGCGGCGCCGATCGCATGGTCCTCGGCCAGCAGGTCGGCGAAGGCCTTGAGGCCGCCGATCTCGGCCAGCATGTCGCGGCCCATGACGATGGTGGTGCCGATGCAGGGCCGCGCCAGGCGCAGGCCCAGCCCGACGATCACGCTCGGGGTGAAATGCGTGTCCATGCCCAGGCCGATCAGCCGCGACCATACGCCGCCGGTCGGCACCCCGTGATACAGGCAGGTAACGCAGCCGACTCCGGGGGCCCGCAGCTCCGCCACCATCTGCCGCAGATGGTCGGCCGGCACCCGCACGTCGCTGTCGGAGAACACCACGACCTCGTGGCGGATCCGCTCCGCCATGTTGATCAGGTTGGAGACTTTCCGATTCGAGCCGTGCCGGCGCGGATCGACGACCAGCTCCAGCACCGCCTGCGGGAAGGCGCGGCGCAGCTGCTCCACCACCACGATCGCCGGGTCGCGCGGATCGGCGACGCCGAGCAGGATCTGCACCGGTCCGGGATAGTCCTGGGCGCAGAACGAGGCCAGGTTCTCGAACAGCCCGGGCTCGACGCCGTGCAGCGGCTTGATCACGGTGATCGACGGGAAGGCGCCGGGGGCGGGCGGGCGCCGCTTGGCGTGGCGGCCGGTCAGCAGGATGGCCGCGCCCAGGTAGAGACACCCGAACACCGCCAGGACCAGGACCGCGATCGCCAGGACATGCACCATACGTTCCGTGCCCGCGCTTGCCGCCCATCCGGACTCGGGACAGGCCGCCATCGTCCGGGAAGGACGATGCGCAAGCTAGGCGGCCGGGCCGATTTAGGGAAACCCAAAATTGCCACAGTCGTAAGGCGGGCTTCGGACAGCCCTCTTGAGTCCCCCCTCCCCTCGCGGGAGGCGGTTAGGGGGAGGGGGTCTCTCGGCCGACCCGGCTTAGTTGGTGGCGACCTTGTAATCCGGCAGCGCCCCGAGGTCGCCCTTGAAGACGAAGGCCGGGCGGCCCTTCAGCAGCACCGGCTCCAGCTGGCCGTAATCGGCCGCGACCAGCCGGCCGCCGACGCCCAGCGTGCCGCCGATGCGGATGATCGCCAGCAGCACCTGGCCGTTCGGCGCGATCACGAAATCGGCGACCTCGCCGATCGGGCGCTGGGCCGAATCGAGCACGTCGGACCGGATCAGCCGGGTCGCCAGCGAGCCGTGGGTCGGGTCCTGCGGGTTGGCGATGGCCTCGTCGATCGCCTTGGCGGTGTCCTCATAGCCCTGCTGCACGCGGCGGCCGGCCTGGTCCAGCGCCTTGCCGGCCTGGCCCAGCAGCTCCTGCATGTCCTGGGCGGAAGCCGGGCCGGCCAGCAGGAGGGCGGCGGCGACGGTCACGGGCAGGCGGAATGAACGCATGACTTTTCTCCAGTCTCGCGGTCGCGGAGGTGCAGACCGAGATAAGGGTCCGAGGCGGGAAGTTATTCCTCAAATGCGGCAGGAACCAGGGCGTTCGCTGCGCCGTCACTCCGGCGCGGATCTGCCCTCCAACCAGTCGATCCGGTCCATCGCCCGGTCGGCCAGGCAGCGGCTGCCCGCGGCCTCGCCCGCCAGCCGCGCGGCGACCACGCAGTCGCTCTCGGCGAAGCGGGACCATTGCTGCTGCGCCGGCAGGAAGGCCTTGCGCCACCGGGCGGCGAAGGCATCGTCGACCGGCGGGTTGTCGGCCAGCTCGGCGGCGAAGGCCTTCAGCTTGCCGGCGTAGATCCGGTGCAGGGTCTCGAACGGGTCGTCCGGGTCCAGCGCGCCGTTGTCGGTGTCGGACAGCGGCAGCACCGACTCGGGGTCGTGGTTATAGAAGCCATTATAGTCGACCCGCAGGCTGACCCGCCGCTCGCCCGCGGCGGCCGACGGCCAGGTCAGCAGCAGGAAGCTGTCGGTGCCGCGGGTCTCCAGGATGCGGTAGGCATAGCGGGCGACCGGCGCGCCGTTCTCGGCGATGGTCACGGCATAGCAGCCGGACGCAGCCTCGCCGATCCCGGGCTGGCCGCTGTCGCACTGCCCCTCCGGGCGCAGCACGCCGACGCCGCTGTCGTCGACCAGGCGCAGCAGCACATCGGTCCGGTCCGGCGCCAGCTTCGCCGACAGCGCCTCCAGCGTCAGCACCTGCTCCGCTTGCGCCGGCAGGGCCGGGAGGAGGAGCACGGCCAGCAGGGACGCAGCCCGCCTCATGGTCTGGCCTCGGCCAGGCTGTGCTGCAGCGCCGCCAGCTGGTCGAGCCGGACCACCGTGTGCAGCGTCCGGCACTGGTCCGCCTCCTCCGAGGTCGTGGACAGGGGCGCCGCGCAATCCGCCTGCTTGAGCGCGATCCAGTCCCGCTCGGCCTGGACGATCAGCTGCCTCAGCTCGGCGTCGTCCGCGACCTTCGGGCTCGAGATCACGCCGTCATAGATCGCGTTCAGCCGCCGGTCCTGGAAGGCGTAGAGCGGCGCCCAGGGGTTGTCCGCGTCGGCGAAGGCGTCGCCGGGGATGCCCTCCATGGCGACCTCCGCCGGGCGGTTGCGCACCACCTCGTCCCCCAGCTTGAAGGAGATGTCGATCCGCAGCGTCCGGGCGACGGGACTCTCGACCGGCGTGCGGTAGCGCAGCGCCAGGGTGGCGGTGGTGCCGCGGTTGAGCATCAGGTCGTAGGACAGGCCGCCGACGGGCTTGCCGTTCTCGGTCAGCGCGATCCGGTAGCAGCCGATCGCCTGCGGGTCGTCGGTGCGGGCATAGCCACTGCCGTCGCAGCCTTCCGCATCGATCGGCAGGGCGCTCGGGTCCAGCCCGTCGCCGGTGACCATCAGCACCAGGGCGACGTCGTTCTTCGCCCCGCTCCGCGCCGCGATCACCTGGGCGTCGAGCGACGGTGCCTCGGCCGCCGCGGCCAGCGCCGGACAGACCAGGGCCAGCGCGACGGCGGTCACCCTCATCACGTCCCGTCAAGCCTCAGGCGACGCTGCGCGGCCGCGGCGTATCGCCGACATTATCGAGATCCGGCGCCTGGCCGTAGCTCATGCGGCGCATCTGCTCGATCACCTGCGCCATCTGGGTCTCGGTCAGCCGCGGCGGCTCGCCGATCGCCAGGGCGTGGACATACATCTTCGCCAGCACCTCGACCTCGGTGGCCCGCCAAAGCGCCTGGGCGAAGCTGTCCGCCAGCACGATCAGCCCGTGATGACCCAAGAGGCAGGCGGTGCGGCCCTCCAGCGCCGTCAGCGCATGGTCCGACAGCTCCTGCGTGCCGAAGCAGGCATAGGGCGAGCAGCGGATGTCGATGCCGCCGGCCACCGCGACCATGTAGTGGAAGCAGGGGATGCCCTTCTCATGCACCGCCAGCGTGGTCGAGAACACCGAATGGGTGTGCAGCACGACGTTGATATCAGTGCGATTCTTGAGGATGTCGCGGTGGAAGCGCCATTCCGAGGACGGCATGCGGCGGCCCTCATAGCTGGCGTCGAAGGCCATCTCGACGATGTCCTCGGGCTGCATCTGGGCGTAGGGCAGGCTGGTCGGGGTGACCAGCATGCCGCCCTCGATCCGGTGCGACACGTTGCCGGAGGTGCCCTGGTTCAGCCCGCTGGCGTTCATCTCGCGGCAGGTGTCGATGATGCCTTGCCGCAGGGCGAGATGGGTGAGCGCGGACATAGGGGTTTCCTCGGCTGGGTTGGTTGGTGGGCGGCGATACGTCCGATCTATAGCGCCGGGACGCCGGGCGCGCCAGCCAGCGTCCGCCAGCGCCCAGCATAGGCGGCGAGGCCGGGCAGGGTGAGCGCGGCGGCCGGCTGCAGCGGCACGGCAGGCACGGATCGGCCCTGGTTGCGGGCCCACAGCAGCGCCGCGCCGATGGCACTGCCGTCCGATTCGGCCGAGGTTTCGACCCGGTCGCCCGGCCGCAGCGCCGCCAGCAGCGGCGCGAAGATCGGGTTGGCGGCGACCCCACCATCGACGATCACACGGCCGCGCGCCTCCAGCAGGTCCAGCGCCGTGGCGCAGCTCAGCGCGGTGTACAGCGTCGCCAGCGCGGCGCGGCCGGCCGGTCCCGCCGGCGCCGGGCCGGTGATCTCGCCGCGCCCGGCCCGGCCGGGGAACAGCCCGTCGCCCTCGGCGAAGCCCGGCAGCGCCATGGTGCCGGCGGCGACCAGGGCGGCGAGGTCGGCGGCGGTCGCCTCGGCTGGGTCCGGGCCGGCGATCCGCTCCCACTCCCGGCCGCCCATATGCAGGGTGCAGCCGATCGGCCGGCCGTCGACATCGACATTGGCGACCATGCCGCGGCGCTGGTCCAGCCGGTCCAGCGGCAGCCCCGGCCGGAAGCCGATGATCCAGGTGCCGGTCGACAGCAGCGGTACGTCGCCGAGGCCTGCGGCCAGGAAGCGGTGGTAGTTGGCGTTGCTGTCATGCACGCCGCACAGCAAAGCGAGATCCGGCGGCAGCCCGTGCGCGGCGGCGAAGTCGGGCCGGATCGTGCCCAGCACGTCCCAGGCGTTGCGGCGCGGCGGGATCAGCCGGTCCCAGCCGCGGCGCCGGACGATGGCGGTGAAGCCGGCCGCCGCCGGGTTCCACAGATGGGTCTGGGCCGCCAGGGTGGTGATCTCGCTGGCCGGCACGCCGCCCAGCCGCCAGGCGAAATACTGCGGTAGGGTCAGCAGCCAGCGGGCGCGGGCGAAGCCGTCCGGGAAGTCGCGCTCCAGCCACAGCATCTGCTTGGCCAGGCGATGCGCGCCGGGGTCGACCAGGCAGCCGGTCTCGGCGAAATCAGGCCCCTCGGCGGCATAGGCCGCGTCCAGCCAGCCGGGCGCCGCGGCCTCGTAATCCATCATCGGCAGCACCGGGCCGGACTCGTCGACCAGCACGCCGCTGGTGCCGTAGCCGGTGGCGACGAAGGCGGCCAGACGGTGGCGGCGGGCCAGCTCGCCCAGCGCGCCCAGCAACCAGGCCTCGATCGCCGCCAGGTCGACATGCAGGTAGGGCAGGCCCGGCCGCGACAGGTTGCGGGTGCGCACTGCCTCCAGCACTGCCCCCTCCGGCGTGGCCGCGAGCAGCTTCAGATTGGTCTTGCCGACATCGAGCACCGCGACGACGGACATGCGCGTCCTATTCCACCATCGACCAGGCGAAGGGCTCGCCGCGCGCCAAGTCCCGCGCGGCGCGGCGGCCCAGCATCTCCGGCAGGTGCTTCGGCGCCAGGCCGTAGCCCGGGCGGATCGACCGGACATTGGCCTCGGTCAGCGTCTCGCCGGCCTTGACGTCCTGGGTGACGTAGAGCGAGCGGCGATAGACGATGTTGCCGGCCTCGGAGCCTTTCAGGTCGTAGCGGATGGCGCCCAGCGCGGCCCAGGCCGCCTTGCAGTCCTCGACCAGCCGGGTGAACTCCGCCGGCTCCAGCGAGAAGGCTGAATCCGGGCCGCCATCGGCGCGGGCCAGGGTGAAGTGCTTCTCGATCACCGACCCGCCCAGCGCCACCGCGGTGACCGAGGCGGCGGTGCCCATGGTGTGGTCGGACAGCCCGCTGATCACGCCGAAGGTCTCGGCCAGGTTCGGGATGGTGCGCAGGTTGGCGTCCTCCATCGGCGCCGGATAGGCGCTGATGCAGTGCAGCACCACCAGCCCGTCGGCGCCGCCCTTGCGCGCGGTGTTGATCACCTCCTGGATCTCGCCGAGATTGGCGAGGCCGGTGGAGATGATCATCGGCTTCCGCTTGCTGGCGATGTATTCGACCAGCGGCAGGTCCACCACCTCGAAGGACGCGACCTTGTAGGCCGGGGCGCCCAGCCCCTCCAGCAGGTCGACCGCGGTCTTGTCGAACGGACTGGAGAACACGGTGATGCCCAGCTCGCGCCCCTTGGCGAACAGCGCCTCGTGCCAGTCCCAGGGGGTCGAGGCTTCCTGGTACAGATCGTACAGGCGCTGGCCGTCCCACAGCCCGCCCTTGATCCGGAACTGGTCGCCGTCATGGTCCAGGGTGATGGTGTCGGCGGTGTAGGTCTGCAGCTTCACCGCATCGGCGCCGGTGGCCTTCGCCGCCTCCATCATCCGCAACGCCCGGGCCAGCTCGCCATTGTGGTTGCCCGACAGCTCGCAGATCACATAGGGCGGGTGATCGGGCCCGATCCGGCGGCCGGCGATGGAAATCTCCTGCATGCGGGCGACCCCGGTATGGCTTGCTGAAACGGCGCCAGTTGAGCCCAGGCTGGTCCGAAGGTCCAGTCCCTCGTCAGTGCGGCGTCACCAGCTTCAGCCCGATGATCCCGGCGACGATCAGGCCGATGCAGGCCAGCCGGGCGAGATCGGCCGATTCGCCGAACAGGTAGATGCCGAGGATGGCGGTGCCGACCGCGCCGACGCCGGTCCACACCGCATAGGCGGTGCCGATCGGCAGCGTCTTCAGCGCCAGGCCCAGCAGCACCAGGCTGACGATCATCGCCGCCGCGGTCGCCAGGCTGGGCCACAGGCGCGAGAAGCCCTCGGTGTATTTCAGGCCGATCGCCCAGCCGATCTCGAACACCCCGGCGATGATCAGGATCACCCAAGCCATGGCGGCACCTCCTTGAAAGTCAGGATGTCGGGCGTGCTCATGGTTCGAGGCCATACCGACCAGCCGGTATAGTCGCAATCCGCTGGCGAGGCATGGCGGCCATGCCATGATGCCCTCATGGCCCATCGCAACCGCGTCACGCCCTTCGGCGAGATCGTCGCCGACCCCGCCCGCGGCACCATGCTGGGCAATCGCGGCGTGATCCACGATGCCGAGGGCCGCATCCGCCGGCCCTGGTCGACCACCCGCTGGATGTGCTGCCGGCTGGCGTTCAAGGGGTGGTGGCGGCCGGTAATGCAGCCGAACCGCTGGACCCATCTGTTCTTCCTGGACGAGGCGGTGGCGATCGCCGCCGGGCACCGGCCCTGCGCCGAATGCCGGCGCGAGGCCTACAATGCCTGGCGCGCCGCCTGGGCCCGGGCCGAGGGGCTGGCCGTGCCGCCGCTGGCCGACGCCATGGACCGGGTGCTGCATCCCGCCCGGATCGACCCCGCCACCCGCCGCCAGCGCGTGGTGCCGCACCCGGCGGCGGACCTGCCGCACGGGGCGATGGTGACGCTGCCCGACGATCCCGGCGGCGCCTGGCTGGTGCTGGGCGACGGGCTGCGCCGCTGGGCGCTCTCGGGCTACGGTGAGGGCCGCGCCCGGCCCTCCGGCCAAGTCGGCCTACTGACCCCGCTGCCAAGCGTCGCCGTCCTCGCCGCCGGCTACCGGCCCGAGCTGCATCCGTCGGCCGCTTAGTCCGGCTCCCCGGCCTCGGCCGCCACCGCCGTGAGCCAGCGGCGGATCACGGCCTCCTCCTCCGGCGACAGCCCGGCGGCCAAGGCCCGTTCCAGCACCTGCACCCGCTCGCGGCAGCGGGCCAGCAGCGCTTGGCCGCCATCGGTGATCTCCAGGGTCTGAATCCGGCCATGCACCGGGTGCGGCCGTCGTGCCACCGACCCGGCGCGCTCCAGATTGGCGACGATGACGCTGACCGTCTGCGGCGTCAGCAGGGTCAGCCGCGCCAGGTCGGCGCCGGACAGGCCGGGATAGGCCGCGACCATGGTCATGATGGTGAATTGCGGCGGCGTCACCTCCAGATCGGCCAGCGCGCGCTCCATCCGCAGCCGATAGGTGCCGCTGGCCTGGCGCAGCAGATAGCCGAAATACCCGGCCTCGCCCCGCTTGCCCTCGCCCGGGCGCGGGATCGCCGGGCCCTCGCCGCGCTTGACCATAGTGTCAGAGCTCTTATAAGTTATTCGTGCTCTGATATTATCCCGAGTCTCCCGAAAGAGCCATCGCCATGACGGTCGCCGCCGAATTCGTGGATCTTCGCCCCGTCGAGGACGAGGCCGCCGTCGCCGCTTGCTGGCCGCTGATGCGGCAGTTGCGGCCGCATCTGGAGTCGGAGGCCGAGCTCGTGGCGCGCTGGCGCTTCCAGGCCGCGGCCGGATACCGGCTGGTGGCGCTGTGGCGCGGCACCAAACCCATCGCGCTGGCCGGCTTTCGGGTGCAGGAGAACCTGGTCTACGGTCCGCATCTCTATGTCGACGACCTGGTCACCGACGAGGCCGAACGCAGCGGTGGCCATGGCGCCCGGCTGATGGACTGGCTGGCGGAGGAGGGAAAGGCCTTCGGCTGCGCCCGGCTGGTGCTGGACACGCCGCTGACCAATGTGCTGGGCCACCGCTTCTACTACCGCTGTGGCCTGCTCGCCGGCGCGCTGCGCTTCGGTCTGAAGCTGGCCTGAGACCAGGAGGATACGATGCCGTCCAGGATCTTTCTCGCCGGCGCCGGCGGTGCCGTCGGCCGCCGCCTGGTGCCGCTGCTGCGCGATGCCGGGCACCAGGTTTTCGGCACCACCCGCGACCCGGCCAAGGCCGAGGCGCTGCGGCGGCTCGGCGCCGAGCCGGTGGTGGTCGACGTGTTCGACACCCTGGCGCTGTACCGCGCCGTCACGGCAGCGCGGCCGGAGGTGGTGATCCACCAGCTGACCGACCTGCCACCCGGCCTCGACCCCGCGCGCATGGCCGAGGCCGCGCCGCGCAACGCCCGGATCCGCAGCGAGGGCACGCGCAACCTGGTCGCCGCGGCGCGGGAGGCCGGCGCCCGCCGACTGATCGCCCAGAGCATCGCCTGGGTCTACCGGCCGGGCACGCCGCCCTATGGCGAGGATCATCCGCTCGACCGGTCGCCCGACAACCCGCGGCGGGTCAGCATCGACGGCGTGGCGGCGCTGGAGACGCAGGTGCTGCACACGCCGCCGTTTGAGGGCGTCGTGCTGCGCTACGGCCAATTCTACGGCCCGGGCACCGGCGTCGATGCGCCGCCGGCGCTGGGCTCGGTGCATGTCGACGCCGCAGCGCAGGCGGCGCTGCTGGCGGTTGACCGCGGCCGGCGCGGCATCTTCAACATCGCCGAGCCGGGTGGCCCGGCCCTGGTCGAGAAGGCGGTGCGCGAGCTCGGCTGGGACGCCGGGTTCCGCGCCCCTGGCTGATCCCGTCGGAGGAAACCATGTCCGCTTTGCATCCCGGCCCGCAGCCGATGCGGCTGATGCTGCTGGTGGCCGGCGGCGCGGCCGTGATCGTGGCCGCGACGGTGTGGGGGAGCCGGCCGGCCGTTGGTCCCGCCGCTCCGGCGATGCCGGCCCATGTCCATGCCCAGGCCGAAGCCGGTGCAACACCCGGCACCCGGCCGGCGACGGTGGTGAAGCCGTTGTCCTGCGAGGCGCTGCCGAACGTGCCCGGCAAGTCGATCACCACCGTCACGGTCGACTTCCCCCCCGGTGCCTACACCCCGGCGCACCGCCATCCCGGCTCGGTCACCGCCTTCGTGATCCGGGGCGCGGTGCGATCGCAGCTCGCCGGCGGCCCGCCGCAGATCTTCGGTCCGGGCACCACCTGGTTCGAGCCGCCGGGGGTGCTGCATCTCTTCGCCGAGAACGCCAGCGCCACCGAGCCGGCGCAGATCCTCGCCGTCTTCGTCGCCGACGATAATTGCGGTCCGCTGGTCATCCCGGAGAAATAAGCCGCCGGATGGCCGTCAGCTTCGACAACGCCTCCCGGACGGACGGCTGCTCATCGACGATGATGACGAGCGGTTGCTCCGCTTCCTCCGCTGCGGCGATGCCGGTGCCGATCTCCGCAGGAGCGGCTGGTCAGTCTGCATGACCCTCCCTGTCTCGTTTGCGTAAGGCGTCGCCGACGGCCTTGAGCAGCACCTTGGCGTCGAAGGGTTTGCGGAAGAACCCGCCGATGCCCCGGGCTCGGTCCTGATCCGCGATTTCGTGGCGGCCGGTGGTCAGAAACACTGGCAGTTCCGGACGCACCTTCCTGACCAGATCTCGAAGCTCGAAGCCGTCCATGCCGGGCATCCCGACGTCGGTGATCAGCAGGTCCAGGCCCGACAGCCCGCTGATCAGCAGCGAACCGGCCGACGAGAAGCTGCGGGAAGCGTAGCCCGCGGACTCCAGAAGCTCCTCCAGCGACTCCAGCAGCCTCGGATCGTCATCGACGATTGCCACGACGGATCTAGGCTCGCTCACGCTCGGCTCCTTCCGCTCGGCGCGAATGCGTAACCAGCATGTCCAGCCTCTCGGCGATCCCCATGAGATCGGCGGCGGCAACGGGCGCGGTTCGCCATTCCAGGGATATCCAGCAGCTCCCCGAGCTGGCTCGGGCTCATCCCGGCTCGCCTGCCGCCAGCGGCAGCGTGAAGGCGACGGTCGCCCCGCATGTCTCGTTGCTGGCGGTCCAGAGACGGCCGCCATGCGCTTCGATGATCGAACGGCAGATGGGCAGCCCCATGCCCATGCCATCCTGCTTGGTCGTGAAGAACGGCTCGAAGACGCGCTCGGGATCCTTGAACCCCGTCCCGGCGTCGCGAACCTCGATGCGGATCGCGTTGGCGCCCTCGCAGCAGGAGTGGATCTGAAGCAAGCGCGCGCCGTCAACCACGGCGTCCATCGCCTCGACCCCGTTGCGGATCAGATTGACCAGCACCTGCTGCACCTGGACCCGATCGAGCGCGACCGGCGGCAGCTCCGGCTCGAGAGCCGTCTTGACACGGATGCCCTTCGCCGCGATCTCGTCGGCCATCAGCCGGCAGACCTCACCGATCAGCCGGTTGACGTCTTCCGGCGACCTGGCGTGCGGTGTGCGGCGGAACAAGGCACGGACGTGGCTGATGACATCCGCGGCCGCGTTGGCGTCACGGGTGATGCGTTCGGCGGTGATCTTCGCGCGTTCGAGATTTGGAGGCTCGGCGGACAGCCAGCGGTGGCAGGCGTGGGAATTGGCGACGATCGCCGCCAGCGGTTGGTTCACCTCATGCGCGATCGAGGCCGACAGCTCGGCCAGGCTTGCCGCCTGGGTCGCCCGCGCCAGCTTGTCGGAGGCGCGACGCAACGCATCTTCGGCATGCAGCCGGTCGTCGATGTCGTGGCACAGGCCGTACCATTGGACGATGCGCCCGCCCTGATCCCGCATCGGCTCCGCGCTGCCCTCCATCCAGCGGTAGACGCCATCCGACCGACGCAGGCGATACTTCATCGAGAAGCTCTCGCCGGTGATGAAGCAGCGATTAAGCGCTTGACCCAGGCCGGCGGCATCATCGGGATGGACCGCGGCCGCGATGAAGGCTCCCAACCGGCTCGTGCCGGGCATGTCCGCATCCACGAGATCGAGGCCGAGAAAATCTATCAGGCGCTTGTTGAGGAAGTTCGGCTCGCCCTCCGGCGTCAGCCGCCACAGGTAGATCGGGACCATGTCGACGAATTGTGAGAGCTCCCGCTCCCGGTCGCGCAACCCCTCCCGTGCACGCACCTCATCGTCGATATCGAGAGAAACCCCGTACCATTGCACGATCGCTCCGCTTTGATCGCGCCGGGGCTCCACCCGGCACTCCGCCCAGCGATAGGCGCCATCCTTTTCACGCCAGCGAAACCGCATCAGGCCGGCGCCGCCGGTTGTGGACGTGTCCTGCAGCACGCGCATCACCTCAGGGGCGTCTTCGGGGTGAACCAGCTCCTGCAGCAGCGTGTCGATGCGCGGCTCCTCGACATCCATAAGGTGCGGAACGACCGAATGGAGGTGGTCCCGGTATCTCTTGTTGAAGTAGACCGGCCCGCCTGTGGACGTCGCGCTCCAGATGCGGATCGGCACGGCGTCCATCGTTTCCTGAAGCTGCTGCTTGCCCTGACGAAGCGCTTCTTCCACCTGCATCTGATCGTCAATGTCGTGACACAGGCCGTACCATTGGATGATGCGTCCATCCTGGTCCCGCATTGCTTCCGCACGGCTCGACATCCAGCGATACACGCCGTCGGCACGGCGCAGCCGATACCTCATGGCAAAGGGCTCGCCGGTCTGCAGGCAACGGCCGAGCGCGTCCGCGAACGCCGCCGCGTCGTCCGGATGGACCGTGGCCTCGATCATCGCCGCCAGCCGGGTCATTCCCGGCTTATCCGTATCGGCCACGTCCAGGCCGAGAAAATCCACCATGCGCTTGTTGAAGAAGGTCGGCTCACCGTCGGGCTGCAGACGCCAGACGTGGCTCGGGACCATGTCCACGAGGTGCGAGAGCTCCCGCTCCCGGTCGCGCAATGCCGCGACGGTCCTCTCATGGACGTCGATGTCGATCGCCAGGCCCTGCTGGGAAGGAACTGCAACCATGATCCGCTGCTCCCGCCGGACAAAGAACGCCAGCGGCCGTCAACGCTCCGTCCGGCACGTGTCCCCGCTTTCCGGACCGACGAGGTCGCAGGCCATTCTGATCTTGCCATAGCCACGGCCGCACCACATGGAAATCCATGCATCGCCCGGAGATGCGGCTGGTACGGCGTTCCTTCTCCCTTCTCCTCGCTCCGGCCATGAATCCGCCACCGGCTGCGCTAGAATGGCGGGATGACGACGGCTCGGGGCATTTGGCGAAAGATCGCGATCGGGGCGGGGGCGGGCATCGCCCTCGCCGCGCTGCTCGTTTGCACCGCGCTCTGGCTCGACGCGCGCTACCCGCCGGCGCTCGACCGCTATCTCGACCGCTCGGCCATCGTGCTTGACAAGGATGGGCAACTGCTGCGCGCCTTCACCGCCCGCGACGGCAGCTGGCGGCTGCAGGCGACGGTCGACGACGTGTCGCCGCTCTACCTCGCCTTGCTGCAGGTCTATGAGGACAAGCGCTTCTACCGGCATCTCGGCGTCGATCCGCTGTCGACCGCGCGCGCTTTCGGCCAGATGGTCCGGCATGGCGGCGTCGTCTCCGGCGCCTCGACCCTGACCATGCAGGCGGTGCGGCTGCTGGAGCCGCGGCCGCGCACCCTCGGCTCCAAGCTGATCGAGATGGCGCGGGCGCTGCAGCTCGAGGCTCATTACTCCAAGGACGAGATCCTTGGCATCTACCTTACTTTGGCGCCGTTCGGCGGCAATCTCGAAGGCGTGCGGGCGGCCTCGCTGGCTTATTTCGGCAAGGAGCCGAAGCTGCTGACCCCCGGCGAGGCGGCGCTGCTGGTGGCGCTGCCGCAATCACCCACAAGGCTGCGGCCCGACCGTTTCCCCAAGGCGGCGCGGGCGGCGCGCGACCGGGTGCTGCTGCGCGTCGCCGCGGCCGGAGCGCTGGACCCCGAGGCGGCGCGCGAGGCGACCGAGCAGCCGGCCCCCGCCGCCCGGCAGCCGCTGCCGTTCCGGGCGCCGCATCTGGCCGAACGGCTGCTGGCCGAGGACCGCGGCCGCGAGGTGCTGCGCAGCACCATCGACGGCCGGCTGCAGGCGGGGCTGGAGGAGCTGGCCGGCCGGTCGCTCCGAGGCCTCGACGCCAGCAGCAACCTGGCGGCGGTGGTGGTGGAGAACGCGACCGGGCGGGTGGCCGGCTATCTCGGTTCCGGGACCTTCTTCGAGGAGCGGCGCGACGGCCAGATGGACCTCGCCCGCGCCGTGCGCTCGCCCGGCTCGGCGCTGAAGCCCTTCATCTTCGGCATGGGCTTCGAGGACCGGATCATCCTGCCGGAAACGGTGGTGCTGGACCTGCCGATGCGCTTCGGCGACTACGCGCCGACCAATTTCGACCCCGGCTATTCCGGCGAGGTCTCGGTCCGCGAGGCCTTGCAGCGCTCATTGAACATCCCGGCGGTGCAGATGCTGGACCATGTCGGCCCGGCCCGCTTCGCCGCCAGGCTGCGCCAGGCCGGCGCGCCGCTGCGCTTCGACGACCCGACGGTGCTGCCCAGCCTGGCCGTGGCGCTGGGCGGCGGCGGCACCACGCTGCTCGACCTCGTCCGCCTCTATGCCGGCATCGCCCGCGGCGGCATCCTGCCGGACCTGGTCTGGCGCGCCGACGCCCCGCCCTCGGGCCATGACGGGCCGCACATCCTTGACCCCTCCGCCGCCTGGTACGTCACCGATATCCTCGCCTCGGCGCCGCCGCCGGTGGCAATGGCCGATCCCGGGCTGACGCGCGACGGCCGCCGCATCGCCTTCAAGACCGGCACCTCCTACGGCTTCCGCGATGCCTGGGCGATCGGCTTCGACGCCGAGCACACGATCGGCGTGTGGGTCGGCCGGCCCGATGGGTCGCCCAGCCCCGACCGCTTTGGCCGCAACACCGCGGCGCCGCTGCTGTTCCGCGCCTTCGCCCTGCTGCCGCCGCCGGCCCGCGACGTGGTAGGCCAGGCGCCGTCCGGCACGCCGGTGCTGCGGGCGGAAGACCTGCCGCCACGGTTGAAGCGGCTGGCCGCCGGGCCCGTCACGCTGGCGCCGCTGCCGTCGCTGGCCGGGCTCGAGCCGCTGGCCATCGCCTTCCCGGCCGATGGTGCGGCGGTGGAACGGCCGCAGGACGGCGACCGCTTCGGCTCGCTGTCCCTGGTCGCCATCGGCGGGCGCCGGCCGTTCCTGTGGATGGTCGACGGAAGGCCGATCCCGTCCTCGCCCTTGAAGCGCGACGCCGACTGGACGCCGCCGGGGCCGGGCGCGGCGCAGATCACCGTGATCGACGCGACCGGCGCCACTGCCACTGCCCGGGTGTGGCTGCGCTGAGGTAGCCGTCCCGCCGCTGCTGCGCGAATTCCTATCGACAGCTCTGCGTCCTGACCATGGATCGGTCCTTTGCACCGGTCGGTCATTAACCATATAGTAAGTTACCTTACAGTCAGGTCACTTAGTCCATGAGCGAGATCAAGCCCCTCGTCAGCCTCTACACCCTGATCAAGGATCTCGATCAACTGCTGCGCCGCCGCTTCGACGAGCGGGTGCGGGCGGCCGGTCTCGACCTGACCCGGCCGCAATACCGGGTGCTGATCATGCTCGACCGCAATCCCGGCATCACCCAGGCGCGGCTGGCGGAGCTGCTCGACGTCGAGAAGATGACCGTCACCGGCCTGATCGACCGGATGGAGACCCGGGGCTGGGTCGAGCGCCGGCGGGACCCGAACGACCGGCGCGCCCATTCGCTGCATCTGCTGCCGCCCGCCCGGCCGATCGTCGACCAGCTCGAGGCCCTGATCGCGCAGTGGCAGGACGATTACAGCGCCCGGCTGCCGGCAGAGGTCATGGCCCGGCTGATCGGCGACCTGCAGATCCTCAAGACCAAGCTGACCTGTGACCCCGATGAACCGGCGGCCGATGCCGCCAAGCGGTGCTGAGATGCCGGACGGAAGCAACGACACCACCCTGAAGCCCTCGCTGCAGGCGAGCGACGCCCCGCCGCCGATCGCGCTGCCGGCCAGGCCGCGCCGGCACGGGCTGCGCCTTGTGCTGCTGGCCGGCGTGCCGCTGGTGATCGCGGTGGTGGGCGTGGCTCTCTATGCCATGGGCGGCCGCTACGCCGGCACCGACAACGCTTATGTCCATGCCGACACGGTGTCGATCGCGCCCGAGGTCTCGGGCCGGCTGGTCGGCATCGACGTCGCCACCAACCAGCCGGTCCAGGCCGGCCAGGTGCTGTTCCGGATCGACGACCGCGCCCCGCGCTACGCGCTGGAGCAGGCCGAGGCCGACATGCGCCAATCCGCCTTCGACTTCCAGGGCATCAAGGCCAATCTGGTGGAGCAGCAGGCGGTGCTGGAGCAGTCCCGCACCACCCAGGACTATCGCCAGAAAGACCATGACCGGATCGCCGCGCTGGCGAAGAACGGCAACGCCTCGCAATCCGCCCTCGACGACACCCGCCAGGCGCTCGATGTGGCGAAGAGCAATGTCGACGTCGCCCAGTCGCAGATCGGCATGACCCTGGCCAAGCTGGGCGGCAACCCCGATCTGACGCTGGACCAGTACCCGCCCTACCGCCAGGCCCAGGCCCGACGCGACCAGGCGCAGCTCGACCTCGACCACACCCAGGTCAAGGCGCCGTTCCCCGGCATCGCCGCCAAGGCCGATGCGGTGCTGCCCGGCGCCTATGTCACCGCCGGGTCGCCGGTGCTGGCGATCGTCCGCTCCGACAAGGTCTGGATCGACGCCAACCTGAACGAGACCGACCTGACCAACGTCAAGGTCGGCCAGCCGGTCGAGGTCACGGTCGACACCTATCCGGGCGTTACCTGGACCGGCCGCGTCGACAGCCTCAGCCCGGCCAGCGGCGCCGAGTTCTCGCTGCTGCCGCCGCAGAACTCCAGCGGCAACTGGGTCAAGGTCACCCAGCGCATCCCGGTCCGCGTCCTGGTCGACACCGCCGGCAAGCCGCAGCTGCGCGCCGGCATGAGCACCGAGGTCGCGATCGACACCGGCCATGCCCGCGGCCTGCCCTTCCTCGGAGGCACGGCGTTCGGAGCGCAGTGAGATGGCAGCCCCCGGCGACAGCGTCCCCCATCGCGGGATGATCACGGTCTGCGTGATGCTGGCCACCATCATGCAGGCGCTGGACACCACCATCGCCAACATCGCCCTGCCCTACATGCAAGGCAATCTCGGCGCCAACCAGGACCAGATCAACTGGGTCCTGACCTCCTACATCGTCGCCGCGGCGATCATGACGCCGGTCACCGGCGCCCTGGTCAGCCGGATCGGCCGCAAGAACCTGTTCGTGATCTCCGTGATCGGCTTCGTCGGCGCCTCGGTGCTGTGCGGCCTGGCCCAGAACGTCACCGAGATCGTCGGCTTCCGGCTGCTGCAGGGCGTGTTCGGCGCGCCGCTGGTGCCGCTGTCCCAGGCCACGGTGATCGACATCAACCCGCCGGAGCGGCGCGGCCAGGCCATGGCGATCTGGGGCGTCGGCGTCATGGTCGGGCCGATCCTGGGCCCCGTGCTCGGCGGCTGGCTGACCGACCACTATTCCTGGCGCTGGGTGTTCTACATCAACGTGCCGATCGGCGCCCTGGCGCTGGCCGGCGTGCTGGTCTTCATGCCGGACACCGGCAAGCAGGCGGCCAAGCGCTTCGACTGGCTCGGCTTCGCCTTCCTCAGCCTCGGCATCGGCGCGCTGCAGATGATGCTCGACCGCGGCCAGGACCAGGACTGGTTCAACTCGCTCGAGATCATCATCGAGCTGGTGCTGGCGGCGCTCGGCTTCTACCTCTTCGTCGTGCATCTGCTGACGGCGGAGGCGCCCTTCGTCCGGCCGGCGCTGTTCACCGACCGCAACTTCGTGGTCGCCATGGTGGTGATGGCGATCGTCGGGTCGCTGTACTACTCGATCATGGCCCTGGCGACGCCGTTCCTGCAGACCATGCTGGGCTATCCGGTGGTGACGGCCGGGCTGGTGATGGGCCCGCGCGGCATCGGCACCATGGTGGCGATGATGGTGGTCGGCCGCCTGATCGGCAAGGTCGACACCCGCCTGCTGCTGCTGCTGGGCCTGGGCATGATCATCGGCTCGCTATGGCGGATGAGCGGCTACAATCTCGACATCTCCTCGACCGAGTTCATGATCGACGGGCTGGTACAGGGCGCCGGGCTGGGCCTGGTCTTCGTGCCGCTGTCGACCATGGCCTTCTCGACCCTGCCGCGGCTGTTCCTCGACGAGGGCGCCGGCATCTACAGCGTGTCGCGCAACCTCGGCAGCTCGATCGGCATCTCGGTCGTTACCGCGCTCCTGACCCGCAACATCCAGACCAACCACCAGCTGCTGGGCGAGCACGTCACCGCCTTCAGCCCGGCGGTGCAGCAGCTGCCGGACATGATGTCGCCGGGCACCCTGACCGGCCGCGCCATGATCGACCAGGTGGTCAACCAGCAGGCGACGCTGATCGCCTATATCGACGACTTCAAGCTGCTGATGGTGCTGGCGATCGCGGCGATCCCGCTGCTGATCCTGCTGCGCAAGCCCAAGCGCGGCACCGCCGCGCCGGCGGTGCAGGTGCACGCGGACTGACGGCCGCCCATCTCGCAGGACTGGCCTCCCATCGTCGTGCCGGGTATGTAGGTTCGGTCGGCACGGCGATGGAGGGGCTGATGGGACCAGGTACGGGAACGCCTTATGCGATCCGCATGGCCGACCGCAAGGAGGCTGAAGCGGTTGTCATCAGCGTCGAGGATCTGGCCAGGACGCTGATCGACGCGGACAACTCTCTGAAGACCGTGACGCGCAAGGCGCTTGACCTGTCGGGCGTCATCCCCTTGCTGCGGGACGCCACGTCGGGCGTGCAACTGCTGCGGGAGTTGGGACTGAACGGGAGATACTATACCAAAGGGAGATCAACGGTCGGACCTATGTGACCTTCAGGGGCTATGCGGGCCTGCGCAAGGTGCTCGGCGCCAGCCGCTATCTGACCACGAATCCGAAGGTGGTCGCCTACGGCCTGACCCAAGTGGCACGGGCGGCAGGGGCCGCGGTGAACGTCGTCATCACCATCGTCGTCCTGGTGCCGATGGAGATCATCCGCTATCTGATGGGGGAGCAGACGCTCAGCCAGGTCTTCGGCAACGTCCTGACCGGAACCATGGTCGCGGCCCTGTCCAGCGCCGTCGCTTTCGGCGTCGCGTCCATCCCCGCGCTGACAATTCTCCCGGCTGTGACGGTCGTCGGCATTACGATCGTCGTCGACTTGGTCGTCGGCAAGGTGCTGGGTGACTTGGCGGACGCCTTCAACATCTCAGGTTCCATTGCGATGGCGCTCGATCGGGCCTTCCAGCAGATGGCTGAGGAGGAGGCGCGGAAAGCCCGCGGTCAGCGTATTCTCGGGCAATTCTATCATGACAACCCGGGGTTCAACTCCGGCCCGTGGCGTGGCCTTCTGGGGCCGAGGTGGTGACGGACAATGGCCTCCTCTCGTGCCGAGTCGGGTATCAGGAAGCCGTGGATCTCCATCCCGGCTTTGCTTTTGTTGGACGCTCTCGGCCTCTTCACGTTCGGTTGGGCCGTCTACAGGCTCCAGGAGGCCGATGCGGGCCTGACGCAACGCGCCGATTTGCTGGACATCATGAATCCCGGCGGCTTCATCATGCTGCTCGGCCTCGGTTTTCCGGCCGCGCACACCATCGGTTGGCTGGCCATTCGGGCGCATCGTCGACGGAAGCCCGTGCTCGGGCTGCGGGAAAAACAATGGTGGCTGCTCCTGACGGTGCTGATCTTCGGTGCGATCCCTTTGTCTTGGGTCGCCGACTGGACGATCGGCACTCCGTTGCGAGAACGAGCTGCGGCGGCCGGCTACATCGAATGCGACAGCGTCTTTGACCGGCTGAGGCCGAACCGAGCCAGTGCGACCTACGCGCTGTCGGCTGATCTGTGCCGCAAGGCGGGGTTCAAGCGCAGCCGGATTGAGCCGGACTTCGACACCCCGCGCCCGTCGGGTTGAGGGGACTTGATGACGAGCGGCGGCGGCTTCCTTGCCCGTCTGGCGTCCTGGCACGTCCATCCGGGGGCCAAGGTTCCCTGGTGGATTGTCCCCGCATGGCTTCTGCTGGATGCGCTCGGGTTCCTTTGTTTCGGCTGGGTCATCTCCAACCTTTGGGAGGCCGATATCCGATTGGCCATGCATGCCGACGTGGTGAAGATCATGCCGGCTGTCGCCATCGTCATCCTGTCGTTGCCCGCCTTGTTTCCCGTAGTCCATGTCATCGCCGTCGTCGTCAATGTGGGACGACGGCGCCCACGGCGAAGGCCGGTGCTCGGACTGAAGGAAAACCAATGGTGGCGGATCATGGCGATCCTGGCCTCGGCCTGGTTTCTCATCGCCGTGGCTTATCGCCTGGACGACCGGCTCTCCCCTGCACGCGCGGGCCCTGGCGTCCGGCTATATCGATTGCCACAGCATCTTCGAGCCGACGAGTTCGGGGCGCGGGGGAGAATCTCCCCCGACCTACGTCGTTTCGGCGGATCTATGCCTCAAGGCCGGGTTCCGGCGTAGTCGGAACCGGACCGGATCCTGACACGCCGCGGCCGCGATCCGGCTCGTGATCGATCTGTGTCTGAGGAGTTCCTGGCCGGCGCGGTCAATACTGCAGCCGGGTCGGTCGGTCGGTGTACAGACGCTGGTGGCGTTCGCTGGCCTCCGCCCAGCTCGTCGGCATCCGGTAGCCCTCCAGCAGGAATTCGTCTACCGCCACCCGCATCTGCCGGGCGCAGATTTCGGCCGGGACGCGACCGACGCCGGTTCCCATGCCGGGGAAGGCGATGGTCCGCAGGCATTCCGATAGGCGTTCCCCGGTCGGAGCGGTGCCGTTCCGGGCCAGCAGCAGCACGGCGCGGGTCGCCAGATAGGGATTGACCGTCTCCGGCCCCAGCACCATCGGCACCCGCATGGTCGGCGCGGCGATCAGGAAGGGCTGGGCGGAGTCGTCGGTCTCGACCACCGCGGCGCCGCCGATCAGCAGTTCGCCATGGTGCCGGTCCAGGATCAGGCGGCGGAGCCGGGTCTGGACCTCGACCCCGAACCGGTCGACATACAGCGCGTCGATGCCGCCATCCATGAAGCCGAAGCTGTTCGCCGGGCTGACCACGGCGTCGCAGGCGACGTCGAAGATCGAGCCGCGGTGGACATCGACGTCGCCGAGACCTGCGAAGGCCTTCTCCCAGGCGTCGGCGAGCTGGTTCTCCGTCGCGGCCAGGACGATCTTCATCGCGGACCCCTTGGGCAGTGTTGCTTGGTAATATAGGACGGCAGGAGGCGACGATGACCGTCAAGATCTGGATCTCGCTGAGCGACGACCAGGAAGCCTATGCCCGTGGTCTCGTCGACAGCGGGCAGTCCCCGAGTCTCAGCGCGGTTTTCCGGCGCGGACTCGACATGCTGCGGCGCGACAGCGAGATGCATGAGGTGGAACTTCAGGCTCTCCGATCGCTGATCGATCAGCGTCGGGCAGGTCCGTTCGTCGACCTCGACCAGGGCGAAGCGGCGACCAGAACGTTTCTGACTTCGAAGCGCGCCCGGCCAGCTTGAGCAATAACCGAACTAAAATCTGTCATGCCCGGGCTTGACCCGGGCATCCAGAGAGCATCGACATCTTCTGGATTGCCGGGTCAAGCCCGGCAATGACAACAAGGGGAGAATCCTTTCAGATTGCTGCTTCTGTTCCCCTCCTACCCATTGAACACCAGCCGGTACTTGGCAAAGCCGTCGCCGGCATCGCCCGCCGGCTCGATGGTCAGGCCGGTCGGCACCGACTGGGCGGCGGCGGGGGCGCCGGGGAAGGTGACGACCACCGACTTCGGCAGCGACGCGAAGCTCCAGTTGCCGTCGGCGGTCGGGTCGATCCGGCCCTGCTCGTGGATGAAGCGCACCAGCACGTCGCGGTTGGTGTCCGGCGCCTCGACCACGATGTTCTTGCCGTCGAGCCCCGGGAAGCTGCCGCCGCCCCCGGCGCGGTAGTTGTTGGTGACGACGACGAACTCCTGCGTCTCGTCGATCGGCTTGTCCTGGAACCGAAGATCGACGATGCGGTGCGAATCCGGCGCCACCAGCTTGCCGTCGCCGTCGTAGCGCGAGGGCCGGGTCAGGTCGATCTTGTATGTCACCCCGTCGATCACGTCGAAATTATAGGACGGGAAGCCGGGGTCGATCAGCGGCTGCTCCTCGGTCTTCGCCGGGTCGATCCGGTTGAAGATGCCGGCCGACCGCTCCAGCCACTCGCGCACGATGGCGCCGGAGATGCGCACCGCCCGGACCGTGTTCGGATACAGATACAGGTCGGCGACGTTCTTGATCGCGATCGGCCCGGCCGGGACGCTGGTGTAATAGTCCGGCCCGCCGCGGCCGCCGGCCTTGAACGGCGCCGCGGCCGACAGCAGCGGCAGCCCCGCCGCCGGGGTGCCGGCCAGCAGCGGTGCGACATACCAGAGCTGGGCCTGGCTGACGATCTGCACCGACGGGTCGTCAGCCACCAGGGCGAAGTAGCTGGTGATCGGGGCCGAGATCTCGCCCACCGGCTGGCGCACATAGGCCAGGGTGGCGTCATGCTCCGGCTGCGCTGCCGCGAGGATCTCCGGCTTCGACTCGACCAGCGGCGTCACCTTGCGGTCCTTGCGCTGGTAGATCGGCCGCGCCTCGGATTTGAAGGCCGCGACCTTCCAGGCGGCGCCGTCGCGCTCCAGCTCCAGGTCGATGATGCCGAGATGGCTGCCCCAGAACCCGGCCATCACCGCCGGGACGCCGTGCAGCGTGCCGCGCTCGGCGTCGACGCCGTCGATGCCGGCGAAGTCCGGGCCGGGGAACACCAGGTGCTGGTGGCCGGTCAGGATCACGTCGATGCCCGGCACCTCGGCCAGGAACAGGGCCGCGTTCTCCTCGCCGCCCTCGCGCTTGCCGCCGGCGATGCCGGAATGGCACAGCGCCACCACCAGCTCGGCGCCCGCCTTGCGCAGCTCGGGGACATAGCGCTTCGCCGCATCGACGATATCGGTGGCGGTGACATGGCCGTCGAGATGGCCCTGGTCCCATTGCATGATCTGCGGCGGCACGAAGCCGATGACGCCGATCTTCACCGGCACCGCGGCACCGGCATCGTCCTTCAGGCTGCGCTCCAGGATCTTGTACGGCGGCAGATAGGGGCTGCCGTCGGTCTTCAGCAGGTTGGCGCAGACCAGGGGGAAGTTCGCTCCCTGCATCATCGCCTTGCCGAGATAGTCGAGCCCGTAGTTGAACTCGTGGTTGCCCATGGTGCCGCAGTCATAGGCCAACAGGGTCATGGCCTTGACGATCGGGTGCACCGCGCCGCCGTCCAGGCCGCGCTGATAGGCGATGTAGTCGCCCATCGGGTTGCCCTGGATCACGTCGCCATTGTCGAACAGCAGGACGTTGCCGGCCTCGGCCCGGGCGGCGGCCAGTACCGCGGCGGTGCGGGCCAGGCCCATCGTGTCGTCGCCCTTGTCGCGGTAGTAGTCATAGGGGAAGACGGCGACATGCAGGTCCGTCGTTTCCAGGATCCGCAGCTTCAGCTTCGGCGCCGCGGCGCGCAGCGCGGCCGGGGCCAGGCCGATCGCGGCGGCTGCGACGCCCGCCTTCAGGGTGGTGCGGCGGGTGAGGTCGGGCATGCGGCGCTCCTGCGGCTGGGACGCGGCAGTCTAGAGCGAAGCCGGTGACGCTTCCTAGAGGATGGCGAGGTCCAGCCGGTGCTGCTCGCCCTGGGCGCGACCGGGCCGCACCGGGCGGGGCGTGGGCCGCCTCGCCCGGCCGCCGTGGTCAGCTGGTGGTGGTGTCGTCGGTCGGCGCGTCCGGGCCGTTCTTCTTGATCGACTCGATGGCGTTCTTGGCCGAGGCCTTGCTGGAGTAGCCCTCGGTCGAGAAGATCGTCTCGGAGTTGTACTTGAACCGCACCCGGAACTCGCCGGCCTTGTCCTTGTAAATCTCGAACTTGTGCGCCATGGGTCGTCCCCTCCGGGATTGAGACATTCGCCCGGCAGTTTGATCGCGATATCCTAATATTCGCAAGCGGCTTTCTTGGCGGTCGGCAAGTTATTATACCGATCCCTATCGAGGACGACTCCCGCCCCTTCCTCGTCATGGCGAACGAAGCGTGGCCATCCAGTCCTGCAGGCGGAACCAACCCCACCATCCTGGATGGCCACGCCCCTTCGGGGCTCGCCATGACGGTGAGGAACATGGGTCATCATCAATGAGGGTTGGCATTACGCCGCCGGCGTGAACTGGTAGGGCGTGGCGCCGCGCAGATTCTCGTCCACCGACAGCACATGGTTCAGCGGCGGGAAGGCGCGCTGGTCGCAGTCCGGCCGCTCGCACAGCCGGCAATGCAGCCCGATCGGCGCCGCCGCCTCGTCGGAGGCGAGGTCGATGCCGTCGGCATAGACCAGCTGCGCCGCATGGGCGATCTCGCAGCCCAGCGCCAAAGCGAAGCTCTGCCCCTGGGCGCGGAAGCCGGCGCCGGGCTTGGACACGGTGCGGGCGATGGTGAACCAGCGGCTGCCGTCCGGCAGCTCCGCCACCTGGGTCTGGACCCGCCCAGGCGAGCGGAAGGCGTCGGGCAGGATCCACAAGGGGCAGGCGCCGCCCATGCGGGCGAAGGCGGAGTTGGTGGCGCCGAGGCGCTTGGAGACGTTGCCGGCCTTGTCGCTGCGGATCAGGAAGAACGGCACGCCCTTGGCACCCTGGCGCTGCAGCGTGGTCAGGCGGACCGAGACCTGCTCGAAGCTGGCGTCGAACCGGCTCTGCAGCACCTCGATGTCGTAGCGCAGCGCCGTCGCCGCCCGCCAGAACCGGTCATAGGGCATCATCACCGCCCCGGCCAGATAGTTGGCCAGGACGATGCGGCCCAGCCGCGACGCCGCGGGGCCGGAGAAGCCGACCGGCGCCACCATCTCATCCAGCAGCGCCCGGTACTTGGTCAGCGCGATCTGCACCGCCAGGTGGAAGCTGCGGCTGGGCAAGGGCAGCATCTCGGACAGGAGGATGCGGCGGCCGTGCCGGTCGTAGCGCCGGCGCACCGGCCCCATCACCTCGACCGGCATCACCTTGACCCGCAGCGTCAGCTCCTCGTCCAGGTAGCGGATCAGCCCCGGGAACAGGGCCCCGGGCTCGATCGCCCCGGCCTGCCAGATCTCCTCCGCCGCCGTCTCCAGCTCCGGGAAATGGTGGCCATGCGCCTGCACCCAGTCGCGCACCTCGTCCAGCGGCGAGGCGGATTCGGCCAGCGCGCCGTCCGGCGCCGATCGCTGCTCGGCCAGCAGGCGCAGCGTCTCCCGCCCCTCGCGATAGGCCTGGTACAGCGCCAGCACCGCCTCGGCCGCGGCCGGCGCCTGGGCGGCCAGGTCGATGATGTCCTGCCGCTTCAGCCCGGCCGTGCCCGGCCGCGGCGTCGCGAACAGCGGGTCGCCGAACACCTCACTGAGGCCGCCGACCAGCCGCTCGCCCTCGTCCTCGGCGAAGCTGGCGAGGTCGAGGTCGAAGATCTGGCCCAGCTTCAGCAGGATCTCGACCGTCACCGGCCGCTGGTTGCTCTCGATCAGGTTGAGATAGGAGGCGGAGATGCCCAGCCGCTCCGCCAGCTGCGCCTGGTTGACCTCGCGGTCGCGCCGCAGCCGCCGGACCTTGTGCCCCAGCATCGGCTTGCGCGCAGCCATCGATCTTCTCCAGTTTACAAAATTTGTATCAACAAGATTTACAACATTTCTCTTTCACGCTCAACGTCGCGTTGACGCTGCCTGGAGCCGGATCCAACATCATTCCCATCACCGCAGCGCATGATGGCGCGCTGTCCGGAACGGAATGAAAAGGATTTACAGGATGGCTCCCCTCGACTCTCCGACCCCGATCCGAACCCAGCCCGGCCGGTTCGACGGCATCGTCCGGGACTACGCCCCGGCCGATGTCGACCGGTTGCGCGGATCGGTCCGGATCGAGCACACGCTGGCCCGGCTCGGCGCCGAGCGGCTGTGGGAGCTGATGCACAAGCGCGACTTCGTCAACTCGCTCGGCGCCACCAACGGCACCCAGGCGATGCAGCAGGTGCGCGCCGGGCTGGAGGCGATCTACCTCTCCGGCTGGCAGGTCGCGGCCGACGCCAACACCGCCGGCCAGATGTATCCGGACCAGAGCCTGTACCCGGCGGATTCGGTGCCGGAGGCGGTGCGCAGGATCAACCGCACGCTGCAGCGCGCCGACCAGATCGAGCATGCCGAGGGCGGCGCCAGGCGGCACTGGTTCGCGCCGATCGTGGCCGATGCCGAGGCCGGCTTCGGCGGGCCGCTGAACGCCTTCGAGCTGATGAAGGCGATGATCGAGGCCGGCGCCGCGGGCGTGCATTTCGAGGACCAGCTGGCGTCGGAGAAGAAGTGCGGGCATCTCGGCGGCAAGGTGCTGGTGCCGATCCGCAGCTTCATCCGCACCCTCAATGCCGCCCGCCTCGCCGCCGACGTGATGGACGTGCCGACCGTGCTGCTGGCCCGCACCGATGCGGAGAGCGCCAAGCTGATCACCAGTGACATCGACGAGTGCGACCATCCCTTCATCGACCGGACGCAGCGCACCGAGGAGGGCTTCCATCCGATCAAGCCGGAGAACCGGATGGAGTACTGCATCGCCCGCGGCCTGGCCTTCGCGCCCTATGCCGACCTGCTGTGGATGGAGACCTCGAAGCCCGATCTCGGCCAGGCCAGGCGCTTCGCCGAGGGCATCCACCGGCAGTTCCCGGGCAAGCTGCTGTCCTACAACTGCTCGCCCAGCTTCAACTGGAAGGCCAATCTGGACGACGCCACCATCGCCAGGTTCCAGCGTGAGCTGGGGGCCATGGGCTACAAGTTCCAGTTCATCACCCTGGCCGGCTTCCACAGCCTGAACTTCGCCACCTTCGAGCTGGCGCGCGGCTATAAGGAGCGGCAGATGGCCGCCTATTCCGAGCTGCAGCAGGCGGAGTTCGCGGCCGAGGCGAATGGCTATACCGCGACCAAGCACCAGCGCGAGGTCGGCACCGGCTATTTCGACGCCGTCAGCCTCGCCATCTCCGGCGGCAAGGCGTCGACCACCGCGCTCGGCGAATCGACCGAAGCCGCCCAGTTCCATTGATCACCTGCGCCCGCCCAATAGTGCTCCGACGGAGGATAGGACCATGACGCACCGCTTCTGGATCATCGGCGGCGAATACGCCGACACCCGCTTCGACCGGCTGATCGACGGCACGGAGAGCCTGCAGGGCCCGTTCGAGGATTACGACGAGGCGCTGCACGCCTGGCGGCAGCTGGCCTCGGCCACCACCAGCAACGCGCATCAGCGCTACACCATCGCGCATGAGGGCGCCCGGTAGGGCTCTCTGATCCGCGACCGGCCGGGCGGCGCGGGCGCACCGCCCGGCCCTTTCTCCACGAAGCCGACCCTTGGAAGACCCGCTCAGGCCCGGCCGATCCGTTCGGCCGGGCCGCTTCTCATACGGCGCCTTCGACCACGCCGCGCGGCAGGTAGTCCGACCGGATCCCGACCGGCAGGTCCTGGTCGTGCCGCATCGCCGCCCAGGCCAGGGGCCCGAGGGCGATGAGGCCGGCTGGGTCGCTGTCCTGCGATTCTCCGGGATTGGCCTGGATCTCCACCCAGTAGCGGCGGTGCAGCACCAGGGCATTGCGCAGCGCCTGGTCGAAGCCGGCGGCATCCGGGTCGCGATGCAGCAGGGCCAGCTCGATCTCCGGCGACACGATGAACTGGGCATAGTCGCGTGCGGCGGGCGTCAGCCCGGAATCGTTGCAGCCCTGGATCGCCTGCAGCAGCAGCTGGTTTCCGGCGGCATCGCCGCGCAGCAGGGCCTGCAGCCCCTGGGCATGCGCCAGGCCGTAGATCCGCTCCTCCACAGCCGGCGGCTGACGCGCGATGCGGTCGACCGGCACCTGCGCGAACAGGTCCAGCGCGATCCGGTCGCGGGTGGCCAGGGCGGCATGGCAGGCCTCGACCAGCCGGCGCGGAGTCAGCCCGGTCGGCCGCTCCCGCCCGCGTGGCAGCTCGACCGGCCCTGGCGGGCCGAGATCGACCCGCAGCGAGACGCCCGGCGCCACCGTCGCGCCCGCGGCCATCGCTGCCCGTGCGCCGAGCCGCAGCAGCACCGGCACCTCGTCCTCCGGCCCCAGCAGCTGGCGCAGCCCGGCCAGGGCCAGGGTCTCCTCGGTCAGCGGCACCAGGTTGTTGGGGCGTTCGGCCAGGCTGCCGCGCAGCATCGGGATCTCGTCGGCCCGGTCCTCCGCCTGCGCCGCCAGCGCGCCGCGGTCGCGGCCGGGCCGGTGCCGGGCCACGAAGCCGGCGCTGTCCCCGTCCTTGCCGTCGGTCATCGTCAGGCCCCCAGATCGAATTGCTTCGCCGTCGCCACCGGTGCCGCGGCGCCGCCGCCGGGCGCCTGGCTGATCGGCGTCCTGACGGTCAGATAGACGATCTCCGCCGGCTTGCCATCCGCGGTCTTGCCGTAGCGGTAGGCATTCGACAGATCCTTGCCGGTGGTCGCCGCCGGGCCGGTCATGTTGTGGCGCATGTTGTAGGCGATGGCGGCGAAGTACTCGGCCGTGCCCTGCGTCTCCACCTGGCCGTTGACCAGCCGGGTGCCGAGCGGCGAGCCGCCGCCCTTGGCCTCGACCACGACGAAGCGGATCTTGCCGTCCGGCAGCGCCTGCCGATAGACCTGATCGAAGTCGCCGGGGCGCGAGCCGGATCCCGGGCCGCCATATTCCAGCGTGGCGCCGCGATAGTTCTGCGCCACGTAGCTCATGCCGCCGAGCTCGCCGATCTCGGTGCTCTGGTTCACCACCTCCTGGCCCTTGGCGTTCTGGACCGCCGGGTCGGTGGCGGCATCGCGCTCCAGCACCGCCTTGTCGCGGGCGGCCAGGGCGGATTTGAGGCTCTGCTGCTGTTCCAGGTTCAGCCCTGTCGACAGCGTGATCTTCGGCACGGCGTTGCCGGCGATGGCCGGGGCGTAGGTCGGCAGGTTGCCTGTGGTCACCTCCTGGATCCGGTAGACGCCGTCATCGCCCTTCACCAGGCCCAGCCGCGGATGGCTGCTGTCATAGGCGTCCACCCGCACGATCTCGGGCACCGTCTCCGGCCCGGTGGTCCGGAAATAGTAACCCTTGCCGGCCCAGGGGCTGTTGTCGATCGCGTCGCCCAGTCCGGGCTGGATCTCCTCGGCCCGCGCCTGGCCGGTGCTGGGCGCCTCGACATCGGCCTGGCCGGGGTCGGTGATCATCCGGCCCAGCGACTCGTTGTGCTGGTCGAGATAGACCCGGGTGGTCTGGATGTCGCCCCGCAGCGCGTCCTTCTGCTGCGGCGTCAGCGACGGATCGTCCAGCCGGCGCTGCAGGTCGGCCAGCCGGCGGTCGAGCTTGATGCCCTCGTACTTGACCGAATAGGCCAGCGTGCCCGGCTTGGGCTCGCCCAGCCGGCTGCGGATCAGGCCCTGCAGCCCCCGGCTCTGAGCCATCATCCGGGCAACGTCGCGGTGCAGTGCGATGTCGGCGTCGGTCGCCTGCTGCCCGGCCTTGATGGTGTAGTCGCCGGTCTTCGGGTCGCGCACGATGGCGACCCGGTTGCCCTCGAGCTCGCTGGTTCGCACCACCGGCGGCTCATAGGCGGCGGTCAGCCGCCGGGTCAGCGCCGCCGGGTTGAACATCTCGCCCGGCGACCGGGCCTGGCGGGCACCGACGCCGATGGTGGCGCCCCAGAAGCCCATGGCCAGCAGGCCCTGCGCCCGCTGCTCCGGCGTCATCGATCCCCAATTCGCCGTCAGGTGGATGCCCATGTTGACGAAGGCGCCGGCATTGGCGGTGTTGGCCACCGCCTGGCTGGTGCCGATCACCCGGGCCGCCGCCGGGCTCAGCCGTACCCCGGCGCCGGCCAGGCGGGTCAGCGCGCCGGCGCTGGCGAAGGCGGCGATGCCGGTGCCGTTGGCGGCCAGGCCCAGCCACAGCATCCGGGCGTCGCCGTCGGTGAAGGGGTTGATCGACTGGCCGTGCTGCGACCGGTCGATCAGCTCGCTGCCGGTCTGGTACACGCCCCAGCCCCCGGCCGCCGCGCCGATCCCGACCAGGATCGGCGTCGCGGTGCCGCCGCTGCCGATGATCAGGGCGCCGCCGGCGATGATGCCGCCGACCAGGGCGACGCCGTCGAAGACGCTCTTCACCTCCTCCCACGTCGTGTCGACCGTCTTCGGCGTGTTGCCGTGCGACAGGTCCACCGTGCCGTCCGCCTTCAGGGTCAGATGGCCGTTGGTCGGGTAGGTGACGTCGCCGGGCGGCAGCTGGTTGTTGGCCTTCCAGTTGTCGAAGCTGTCGTAGCTGCGCCCGGCATTGTCGACGAACTTGTCGCCGGACGCGGTCTGCACCCGGAACAGCTGCAGCTGCACCGGGCCCGAGGCATTGCTGGAATACAGGATCGGCAGCGCGGTGACCTGGGGATTGTCGCCGCCGACGGCGCGGATCTGGGCGACCACCTTGCCCACCGTGTCCTTGCCGGGCCCTTCGGCGAAATAGGAGAACTGGCCCTGGACCATCTTGGCCTGGGCCTCCTCCGGCGACATGTCCTTCGGCAGCGTGGGCGGGAAGCCCATGGCGTAGCCGACGGTGTTGTCCAGGTCGGTGCCCTGCAGGGTCTGCGGGTCGTCGCCGCGGGCGACGAAGACCTGCTTCGCGTTGTCCTGCGCTTGCGGGCCGACGATCGCCTGGTTGGTCCAGGGATCCTCCGTCCGCTTCAGCGTGTCGGCGGTGATGCTGGGGTCGCCATGGATCGTCGCCAGCGCGCCGACTCGGCCGTCGAGCCCGATCTTGCCGTCATTGCCGTTGCCGAACAGCAGAACCTGGCCCTGATGGGTGCCGAGGATGCCGTCGAGCCGCCTGGCCTCCGCATCCCGCTGCCCGGCATTGTCCGGGAACCATTCGCGCGCCAAGGCCTGCGCCATCTCCTGCCGCAGGCCGTCGCGCTTGTCGATGTCGAACGGCGTGGTCTGGGCGAAGACGGCCTGGACCGTGGCGCTGACGGCCTGGCTCGGCGGGCCGTCGTTCACGGCCGTGAGGATCCGCTGCCGGGCCATCGCCTGGATGCCGTCGGCACCGCCGCGGGAGGCGAGCGCCTTCATGAAATCCGCGGCGTTCTCCGGGCCCAGGGAGACGACGGTACGTCGCAGCGCCGAGAGGGTCGAGGGCGTCTCGTTCAGGTCGCCGGAGGTGGCCTGCACCGTCCCCAGCACCAGGGCGAGGGCCTTGCTGTGCGGATCGTCGCCGGAGCCGTTGCCGGCCGGCTGCCGCATCAGGGCGGCGGCGCGCAGCGCAAAGCGCTCGCCGACCACGCTGATCAGCTGCGGCGTGTCGCCCAGCGAATCGGCCAGGCTGGACGCCTGCCCCAGCCCGCCGCCCTTGCCGTCGGACCAGCGGTCCAGCATGCGGTCCAGCAGATAGCGCTGCTCGTCGGCGTTGAGGCCGCGGAGCTCGGTCGACTGCCCGTTCAGCGCGTTGCGGACATGCTCATGGGATTCGGTCTGGCCGAAGCCGAGGAAGCCGCCATTGGCGTCGGAATGGTGCTCGACCCACTCGTCGATCCGGCCCCGGCGATCTGCGCTGACGACCGGCACGACCGGGGCGCTGTCCGTCGGGGCGGGCGGAGCGGCCTTCTGCGGCGGTGGCTCAGCCGGCGGAGCGGCCCGGGCCCGTTGGACCGCGCTGGCGAAATCGACCCCGCGCTGCGCGGGGCCGGGCCGGGTCGGGGCGGTGCCGAGCGACTCGATGCGGGGTGACATGCAACGATTCTGTCCGCGAACGATGGCAGGAACGGGGCAGGGCCGCCGGCAGCGGCCTGCTTACTCCTTGACGCCCTCGTTGATGGTTCCGATCTGGTCGCGCGAGAACCCGAGCTCCTTGGCCACGGCCAGGATCTCGGTATCGACCGCGACGTCGTCCTTCCAGTTGACCTCCGCCAGATCCTTCAGCGCCTGCAACTGCTCGCCCGGCTTCTTGCCCTCGACATAGGTGCGGATGATCTCCTGCCGCACCGATGGGTTGATGTCGTTGCCCTTGCTGTCCTTGCCGAAATCCAGCTGCAGCAGGTCGTTCACCGCCTTCTTCAGGTCGTTTACCGCCGTCTTCGGGTCGCTCGCCGCCGCCTTGAAATAGCCGTCGATCAGGCCTGCGCGCTTCTTCTCGTCGGGCTCCTTGGCCAGCATCTGCGCGAAGTCCGCCGGCTTGGTGTTGCCCGGCGTGGGGGCGGGCATGCCGGCCGGCGCATCCGAGCCGAGGATCGGCTCCTCCTCCGGCGGCACTGGAAGCATGATGAAATCGGGCTTCAGGTCCCCCTCATGATAGGTCTGGATCAGATCCGGGTTGCCGATATGCTCGTTCAGCGCCACCACGCTGGCATTGATGTCCCGGGGCGCGATGCCGGCCTCGGTGGCCATGCGCCACTGCGAATCGCCGGCTTCGGGCACCGCCACGGTGCCCTTGCTGAGCAGGTCCTGCGCATCCTTCAGGCCATGCTGCGTGGCCAGCCCGTTCAGGGTCTGCTGCCATTGCTGTTGTTGGGCCGCGGACACGTCATAGGTCCGCCCGTCCTTCCCCACCAGCGAGAACTTGTTGTCCTTATAGGTGACCGTGAGCGACATCGACACCTCCACACACTGGGCGCCCCAACAGGCAGGCTCTGGCCTGCTCGGCGTCGGCCGATGAGGGCCGCGCGTTATTTTCCCAGCCTAAGCCAGGATAGAATTCCGGATTTTCCCCCAGAATGTCTACAGCAACCCCGGACCAAGGGGAATGTTCCGCAACGTTCACGGCCTCCGGCCGCGGCCCAGGCCGGCCTCGTAATCGATGGCAGGCCATGGCTGAGGATCCGCTCGTCTCCCATTCGAATAAACCAACCTGCCTTTCGGCCATCTCGCCGGAAGCTCCAGGCGGCGCAGGCGGGGGATTGTCATCGACCAATGTCCGAAGGACTCTTGTCTCGGCGAAATGTCTCTGTGTCTTGCCGGACAAATATCGGGAATTCGGATTGCGCCGACGAGTGTCGCCCCAACACTGGCCGGCCGAATATCCGTCACCGCGTCACGGCTGAATTCATCGCGCCGGCTATTGCAGCCGCACTGGAGAGAAAAGCTCAATATCGCCTAAAAGTCATTTTATTGCCTGATATTACATCGCGCTATATCTTGGCGCTTTGATTCTCCTCGCCACCAGCGGCGGTAGGAGATCGAGTGGAGGGAACCTCTATGCTCAAGCGAGTCCTTGCCGAGGCGTTGGGGACATTTTGGCTCGTCCTCGGCGGTTGCGGCACTGCGGTCCTGGCCGGATCGCATGTCGGGTTCGGCGGCGTCGCCGCGGCCTTCGGCCTCACCGTGCTGACCGGCGCCTTCGCCCTGGGCCGGATCTCCGGCGGTCACTTCAACCCTGCGGTCACGGTGGGGCTGTGGGCCGCGGGCAAGACCGGTTCGGGCGACGTCGTGCCCTATGTCGTGGCCCAGGTGGTCGGCGCGATCATCGCGGCCTGGGTCATCTTCGTCATCGCCTCCGGCAATCCCGCCTTCGACATCACCAAGGGCTTCGCCCTGAACGGCTACGGCGCCGGATCGCCCGACGGCTACGGCCTGACGGCGGCCCTGGTCTCCGAGATCGTGCTGACGGCGGTGTTCCTCGTCGTCATCGTCGGCGTCGTCAGCAGCCCGGCGACCGCGCCCTTCGCCCCGATCGCGATCGGCCTGGCGCTGACCCTGATCCACCTGATCTCGATCCCGGTCACCAACACCTCGGTGAACCCGGCGCGCAGCACCGGCGTGGCGCTGATCGCCCAGGGCCTGGCGCTGCAGCAGCTCTGGCTGTTCTGGGTCGCGCCGATCATCGGCGGCCTGATCGGCGGCCTGGTCGGCCGCTTCCTGACCGAACCCGAAGCCGCGGTCAGCGCGGCCCCGACCATCCCGGGCGCTCCGGCGGAGTAAGCCGAAGCTGGGCTGACGCTCTGCCGGAGCGTCAGCCCAGCGCCTTCTCCATGAACAGGCTCAGCGGGTCGGGCCCGTAGCCGCCGAACGGGCCGCAGTCGCGGTAGCCGAAGCGGCGGTACAGGCCGATCGCCTCCGGCTGATGGATGCCGGTCTCCAGCTGGATCAGCCGGATGCCGAGGCCGCGGGCCTCGTCCTCGATTCGGGCCAGCAGGTCGCGGCCGACCTTCAACCCGCGGGTGGCGGGGTCGACGAACATGCGCTTCAGCTCGGCCTGGCCGTCGCTGCCGATCCTCAGGGCGCCGCAGCCGACCACCCGGCCTTCGCGCCGGGCCACGAAGAAGCGCACCTCCGGCTGCTCCAGCGAGGCGATGTCGAGCATGTGGTTGCTCTCGGCCGGGTACAGGCTCGCCATCAGGGCGTCGGACTGGCGGATCAGGTCCAGCACCGCGTCCTGGCGCGGCGATTCCAGGGCGATGAGGGTGGCGGTCACGATGCGGAACCTCGGTCGTTTCGACCCGACTATAGCCGTCGGCGGCAGTGCGCGAAGGGCTTTCCTCTTGCCTGGCCGTGGGCGGCTATGTTCTCGTATCGTTCATGGCCGACTCCGCTCCACTCACCATCGCCAACGCCGACGCCCGGCGCCTGTTTCTCGATCTGCACTGCCTGTCCGATCCGCCGCTCGGCCGGCTGACGGCGGAGGGCTGCCAGGCGGTGGTGGACCGCATCGGCTTCGTCCAGGTCGACAGCATCAACACGGTCGAGCGGGCGCATCACATGATCCTGTTCGCCCGCCGCCACGGCTACGCCCAGACCCAGCTGCCGCGGCTGGTGGAGAAGACCCGCGGCCTGTTCGAGGGCTGGACCCACGATGCCTCGCTGATCCCGACCCGGTTCTTCCCCTACTGGTCGCGGCGCTTCGCCGATGTGCAGGCGCGCGCCGCCACCAGCCGCTGGTGGAATGAGGCCGGGCCGGACTTCCCGAAGGTGCTGCAGCAGGTGCGCGACCGGGTGGCGACGGAAGGGCCGTTGCTGACCCGCAGCTTCGAGGAGGAGCGGCAGCGCCCCTCCGGCGGCTGGTGGGACTGGACGCCGTCGAAGATGGCGCTGGAGTTCCTGTGGCGCACCGGCGTGCTGGCGGTGGCGCGGCGCGAGGGCTTCCAGAAGGTCTACGACCTGACCGAGCGGGTGATCCCGGAGCCGCATCGCGGCCCGGCGCCCGATCCCGAGGAGGTGATCGACTGGGCCTGCCGCTCGGCGCTGGAGCGGCTGGGCATGGCCCGGCCGGGCGAGATCGCTGCCTTCTGGGACCTGATCACCATCCGCGAGGCGGAGCAGTGGTGCGACCGCCAGGCCCGCAGCGGCGCGCTGTGCGTGGCGCATGTCGAAGGCGCGGACGGCAAGGCCGCCGTGTCCTTCACCTTTGCCGACATCGAGGCCCGGCTGGCCGCGGCGGCGCCGGCGCCGGATGTGCTGCGGGTGCTGTCGCCCTTCGACCCGGTGATCCGCAACCGCCAGCGGCTGGAGCGGCTGTTCGGCTTCGATTACCGCTTCGAGGCCTTCGTGCCGGAGGCGAAGCGCCGCTGGGGCTATTATGTCTTCCCGATCCTGGAAGGCGACCGCCTGGTCGGCCGGATCGACATGCGGGCCAGGCGCGACAGCGGCGACCTCGCCGTCGCCGGGCTGTGGTGGGAGCCGAAGGTGCGGTCCAGCAAGGCCCGGCAGCGCCGGCTGGAGACGCAGCTCGACCGCATCCGCCGCTTCGCCGGAGTCGAGCGCGTGACCTGGCCGGAGGCCAAATCGACGCTGTCATCCGTGAGTCATCAAAGGGTCGCAAAGCGCGGGGCATAAGGGCGCCGCGCGAGGACCGGCGTTGCGATGCCGGCCCTCGCGCCCATATAAGGCCGCGCGGGCACGCCCGTCGGACCGATCGTGCGGAAGCGGAAGAGAAGGACGGGGTATGGCGGGGGATCTGATCGTCGCCCATGCGCGGATCGTGACCGCGGAGGCCGTGCTGACCGGCAGCGTCGCCGTCGCCGGCGGGCGGATCGTCGATCTCGACCGGGATGCGGCCAGCCCGCCCGGCGCGGTCGATTTCGAGGGTGACTACCTGCTGCCCGGCCTGGTCGAGCTGCACACCGATCATCTCGAGCGCCACTACACGCCTCGGCCTGGCGTTCGCTGGCCGGCGGTGACCGCGGTGATGGCGCATGACGCCCAGGTGGCGGCGGCCGGCATCACCACGGTGTTCGACGCGCTGGCGCTGGTTGGCGGCCGCAACGGCGAGGATCGGCTGGAGACGCTGCGGCCGATGGTCGACGGCATCCGCCAGGCCCAGTCCGGCGGCATGCTGCGGGCCGAGCATTTCCTGCATCTGCGCTGCGAGGTCACCGAGGCGCATGTGCTGCAGCTGTTCGAGCCGTTCCGCGACGACCCGCTGGTGCAGTTCATGTCGGTGATGGACCACGCGCCCGGCCACCGCCAGTTCTCCGATCTCGTCAAGTACCGCGAGATCTATAAGGGCATGCTCGGCATGACCGACGAGCAGATCGATGCCCAGACGGCGGAGCGGATCGCCGCCTCGCGCACCCATGGCGTCACCAACCGCGACGCCCTGGCCGCGATCGGCCGCGGCCGCGGCCTGCCGATCGCCAGCCATGACGACGAGACCGTCGCCCATGTCGAGGAGGCGGCGGCGCTGGGCATGGTGGTGTCGGAATTCCCGACCACCCTGGCCGCCGCCCGCGCCGCGCGGCAGCACGGGCTGCAGATCCTGATGGGCGCGCCCAACCTGGTCCGCGGCGGATCCCATTCCGGCAATGTCTCGGCCGGCGAGCTGGCGCGCGAGGGGCTGGTCGACATCCTGTCCTCGGACTATGTCCCGGTCAGCCTGCTGCACGGCGCCTTCACCCTGGCCGAAGGCGGCATCGCCCTGCCGCAGGCGCTGGCGACGGTGACGATCAACCCGGCCCGCGCCGCCGGTCTCGAGGATCGCGGCCGGATCGAGCCCGGGCTGCGCGCCGACCTGCTGCGCGTCCGGCTGGTCGACGGCGTGCCGGTGGTGCGCGCCGTCTGGCGCGAGGGCGAAAGAGTCGCATGACACCGGAGTAGCAGGCTGAGGCGAGGGGGCGGGTTATAAGGGCTGAATCGCCCGTTCGCGTTCCGGAGGCCAGCATGCGTCCGTTCCCGGTTCTGATGGCCTTGGGCCTGTTGCTCGCTTTCGGATCGGCTGCCGTGGCCCAGACGGCCGACCCGGCCGCACCTGCCCCGGCTGCGCCCGACCCGGCCTCCCCCGACCCGGTGGTGCGCGGCGCCTATGTCTTCGCGGCCGGCGGCTGTGCCGCCTGCCACACAGCGGCCGGCGACGCCGCCAGGCCGCTGGCCGGCGGCCGGGCGCTGAAGACCGCCTTCGGCACCTTCTACACCCCGAACATCACCCCGGACCCCGACACCGGCCTCGGCAAGTGGAGCGAGGAGGATTTCCGGCGGGCCCTGCGCCAGGGCGTGTCGCCTTCGGGCGATGACTACTATCCGGCCTTCCCCTACACCTCCTATACCGGCATCACCGATGGCGATCTCTCCGACCTCTGGACCTATCTGCGCAGCGTCCCGCCGGTGCCGCAGCCGAACAGGCCGCATGAGCTGGGCTGGCCCTATTCCTGGCGCATGCTGCTGCCGGGCTGGCGCCTGCTGAACTTCGCCGAAGGGCCGTTCCTGGTGCCGGCCGGCCAGTCCGCCGAATGGTATCGCGGCGCCTATCTGGTCCGCGTGCTCGGCCATTGCGGCGAATGCCACACGCCGCGCGACATGCTGGGCGGGCTGAACTGGTACAGCCCCTTCGCCGGCAACCCCCAGGCGCCGGACGGCGACGGCAAGATCCCGAACATCACCCCGAACCCGGAGCACGGCATCGGCGGGTGGAGCGACAAGGACATCGCCTATTACCTGGAGACCGGCGCCACCCCCGACGGGGACTTCGCCGGCGGTGCCATGGTCGAGGTGATCCGCAACGATACCAGCAAGCTCGTCCCCGCCGACCGCGAGGCGATCGCCACCTATCTCAAGAGCCTGAAGCCGCTGCCTTGACGGCCAAGCGCAGCGATGGTTTCCGTCCGGGGAATCACTTATAGTGTCGCGATTCGCGCAATTTTAGGAACATTTCCGTCGTATTGAGCGGCGCCACCATTCCATCCGGCGCCTTCCGCCTTCACCCCGCGACATGCCGCCCGGGCAGCGAGCACGGCCGAGACCGTTCCGCTGTGCCCACGGCGCGCCGCCTTGCATTTGATCGGAGAGCGATACCGTGGCCACCTACACCGGCACCGTTGATCCCGACTACATCTACGGCCTTGGCGATTCCGTCGTGGTGCCGCCCGGCGCCAACGGCGTGCAGCTCGACCTGTCGGGCGACGACACGCTGAGCGGGGTGGGCGGGGACGACTTCGTCCTGGCCGGCGCCGGCAACGACGTGGTCGACGGCGGCGACGGCGCCGACCAGCTCGACGGCGGCACCGGCGACGACCTGCTGCGCGGCGGCCTCGGGCCCGATGCGCTGACCGGCGGCGACGGCATCGACACCGCCGACTACAGCACCAGCGGCAAGCCGGTGACCGTGGATCTCTATCTGGGCACCGGTTCGGCCGGCGATGCCGAGGGCGATACCCTGGCGGGGATCGAGAACGTCACCGGCAGCGCCGGCGAGGACAGCCTCTACGGCGATACCGCCGACAACCTGCTGTCCGGGCAGGCCGGCGCCGACCTGCTGGTCGGTGACGAGGGCGCCGACACGCTGGTCGGCGGCGACGGCGACGACATGCTCGCGGGGGATTTCGAGCCGGGTTCCGGCAGCTGCGGCTGCGGCGACGGGCCCGACCTGCTGCAGGGCGGCGCGGGCGACGACACCCTCTATGGCGGCGGCGCCGCCGACCGGCTGGAGGGCGGCGACGGCAACGACCTGATCGGCTACATGGACGGGGCGGAGTATGTCGCCGGCGAGGTGATCGACGGCGGCGACGGCTACGACATCATCGCCTTCACCCCGCTGTGGGACACGCTGCTGGTGCTGCAGGGCGATTCGCTGAGCGGCATCGAGGAGATCGACCTCGGCTTCCCGGGCGGTCCGGTCGGCCTGCCGGCGCATCTGATGGTGATCGGGGGGCTGTCCAACCTGCTGATCGTCGGCAGCGACGACCGCAACGTGGTCACCGCCGGCGACGGCAACGACACGGTCAACGGCCTCGGCGGCGCCGATGTGCTATTCGGCGGCCTCGGCAACGACCGGCTCGACGGCGGCACCGCGGCCGACCAGCTCGACGGCGGCGCCGGGGACGACGTGCTGATCGGGGGCGCCGGCGCCGATGCCCTGGCCGGCGGCGCCGGGATCGACACCGCCCTCTATGCCTCGACCGGGGCGGTAACGATCGATCTGCTGGCGCACACCGCCGCGGGCGGCGACGCCACCGGCGACACGCTGACCGGGATCGAGAACGTCTACGGCACCAGCCTCGCCGACTCGCTGGGCGGCGACGACGGCCGCAACATCCTCGCCGGCCGCTCCGGCGACGACGTCCTGGCCGGGCGCGGCGGCGACGATTCGCTCTCCGGCGAGGGCGGCAATGACAGCCTCGACGGCGGCGACGGTGCCGACCGGCTGGTCGGCGGCGACGGCGTGGACACCATTCATGGCGGGACCGGCAATGATTCGGTCGATGCCGGCACCGGTGACGATAAGGTCTTCGGCGAGGCCGGCAACGACGCCCTCCTGGGCGGCGCCGGCAATGACGAAATCGACGGCGGCGACGGCAACGACACGCTCGAAGGTGGGGCCGGGTCCGACACGATCATCGGCGGCACCGGCATCGACACGGCCAGCTATGCCGGCTCGGCCGCCGCGGTGGCGATCGACCTGGCGACCGGCGCCTGTTCGGGCGGCGACGCCACGGGCGATTCGCTGGCCGGCATCGAACAGGTGATCGGGTCCGCCCAGTCCGACGCGCTGACCGGCGACGCCAACGCCAACACGCTCTGGGGCATGGCCGGCGACGATGTGCTCACCGGCGGCGGCTGGGGCGATGCGCTGAAGGGCGGGGCCGGCGACGACCGCTTCGTCTACACGGCGCTGTCCGACAGCGCCGCGTCGGGCCTCGGCAAGGACGTCATCGCCGACTTCTCGACCGGGGACAAGATCGACCTGTCGGCGATCGGCATCGATTTCAGCATCGGCACCGGCGGCTTCACCGGCCATGCGGGCGAGATCCGCATCGTCACCTCCGGGTCGATCCAGGTGGTCTATGCCGACGGCAACGGCGACAAGGTGGCGGACTTCGCCATCAACGTCGGCTCGGACCACACCCTTGCCGCGGCGGACTTCGTGCTGTAGGGGGGCGATCACCCCCCGTGCGCTCCGGCACCGACTTCGTCTAGGGTAGGACCGTCGCCCCAAGGCGGCGACCCCTCGGGGCGAAGAAACAGGGACGGCGATGGTGATCGAGCTGCAGACGAACGAGCCGGCGCCCGAGGCGACGCTCGCCAACTGGCGCCAGGCGCCGTACAGCCGCTGGGGCTTCCGCAACGTCCGCCGGCTGGTGCCGGTGGCGGAGATTTCCCGCGGCGACTTCGCCGCCTGCCTGAAGCCCGGGCCGGCGCTGGATCTGGACCGGATAGCGGTGCCGGGGCAGGGCGGGTCGGTGGCCCGGCTGATGGCCGACAGCGACACCGACGGCATCCTGGTGCTGCATCGCGGCGCGATGGTGGCCGAGCACTACGCCCCCGGGATGGACCCGAAGACGCAGCACATCGTCTTCTCGATCAGCAAGTCGATCACCGGCCTGATCGCCGGCATCCTGGTCGGTCGCGGCCAACTGGACCCCGCGGCGCCGGTGACCGCCTATGTGCCGGAGGCGGCGGAGTCGGCCTATGCCGGCGCCACCATCCGCCATGTGCTGGACATGACGGTCGGCATCCGCTTCGTCGAGGATTATCTCGACCCGGCCGGCGACGTCGCCCGCTACCGCGTCGCCATGGGCTGGAACCCGCCCAGCGAGGTGGCGCGGGACAACGACCTGCACGGCTTCATCGCCGGCCTGCCGCCCGACGGCAGCCGGCACGGCGAGACCTTCCACTACGTCTCGCCCAACTCCGACATGCTGGGCTGGATCTGCGAGCGCGCCTCGGGCATGCGCTTCGCCGCGCTGATGTCCGAGCTGCTGTGGCGGCCGATGTGGGCGGAGGCGGACGGCTACATCACGCTCGACCGGCTGGGCGCGCCGCGCACCGCCGGCGGCATCGGCATGACCCTGCGCGACCTGGCCCGGATCGGCGAGCTGATGCGGCGGGACGGACGCGTCGGCGGCATCCAGGTGGTGCCGAAGGCCTGGGTCGACGACATCCTCGACAACGGCGACCCGCAGGCCTGGGCGCGTGGCGACCTGGCGCAGCTGGCGCCGCAGGGGCGCTACCGCAGCCAATGGTATGTGCCGGGGCCCGGGCGCGACGTGGTCTGCGGCATCGGCATCCACGGCCAGTGGATCTATGTCGACCGCGCGGCGGAACTGGTCATCGCCAAGATGTCGTCGCAGCCTGCGGCCGTCGACGACGCGCTCGACCACCGGCTGCTGGTCGGCTTCCGGGCGATCGCGCAGGCTGTGGGGTAGGCAAGGAAGGACCCGAGGCCGGAAGCCTCGGGTCTCGTGCGGTGCGTGACCGTCAGCTCTTCTTCACCCGATAGGTCTCGTGGCAGGCGCCGCAGGACTGGCCGACGGCCGGGAAGGCAGCCTTCACCTTGGCCGCATCGCCGGCCTGGGCGGCGGCGTCCAGCGCCGCGACGGCGTCGTGGTTGGCCTTCACCTTGGTCTGGAAATCGGCCCAGTTGGCCCAGATTTCCGGCTTCGCCGCGCTCTTGCCGACGCCGACCGCGGTGCCTTCCGGGAACAGGGCCAGCAGGTTGGCGCTCACCCCCGCCATCTTCGCGGTCGCCGCCTTGACGTCGTCGATCGTGCCCTGGTTGTCGCGCACGAAGCCGGTCAGGGTCTTGACGCTGGCGCCGTAGGTCTTCATCGCATCCTCGCGCTGGGTCACCACCTCCTCGGGCGTGGCCGCCCAGGCGATGGCGGCGCCGCAGCTGACGATGGCGGCGGTGATCACGGCAAACTTCAACGAACGCATGGTGCCTTCCCCCTCGGGTGGGTGCCGGTCCGGCGATGATGGGCGCGAGTATGCTGGAGGAATTGTTGCGATCGCCAGCCTGTTCACGCACCGCGCTTCCGTTCGCTGCGACGTGCCGCAGGGTTACGCCTGCCATGCGCCACGCGCGTGGTTGACAGGGTGCGGGTCGGCCACTATGGTCCGCGCCTTGAATTCCGGCCCGCGAGCCCGTGCTCCCGGCGGCGCCGGCGCTGCCGCATGGGATATGGATCATGAAAGTCGCGAACTCGCTGAAGACCCTGAAGACCCGCCACCGCGCTTGCCGCGTCGTCCGCCGCAAGGGCCGTGTCTACGTCATCAACAAGGAGAACCCGCGCTTCAAGGCGCGCCAGGGCTGATTTCAGCCGCTCCTTGAGTCAGTCGAAGGCCGTGTCCCCGGACGCGGCCTTTTGATTTTGCGGCCTTTGGACCTGGTGGCCGAGCTTGCCGGATGGGCCCGGCCTTCTTATCGTCCGCGGCGGAGGTCCCGCCGATGAAGATGCCAGTCCCCGATGCCGCAATCATGGCGCGCCGCGAGGAGATCGCCGCGGCGCTGCGCGCGATCGTGCCGGGCGAAGGCGTGATCACGGCGGAGAGCGAGCGCCGCGCCTACGAATCCGACGGGCTGACCGCCTACCGCACCCTGCCGATGATCGTGGTGCTGCCCTCGACCACGGCGCAGGTCTCGGCGGTGCTGCGCAAATGCCACGAGCTGGAGGTGAAGGTGGTGCCGCGCGGGTCCGGCACCTCGCTGTCCGGCGGCGCCCTGCCGCTCGAGGACGGCGTGCTGCTCGGCCTCGGCAAGTTCAACAAGGTGCTCGAGATCGACTTCGACAACCGCTGCGCCCGGGTGCAGCCGGGGGTCACCAATCTCGGCATCACCAACGCCGTCGCCCATGCCGGCTTCTACTACGCCCCCGACCCGTCCAGCCAGATCGCCTGCTCGATCGGCGGCAATGTCGCCGAGAATTCCGGCGGCGTGCACTGCCTGAAATACGGGCTGACCACCAACAATGTGCTGGGGCTGGAGGTGGTGCTGATCGACGGCACCGTGCTGCGCCTCGGCGGCAAGCACCTCGATTCGCCGGGCTACGACCTGCTCGGCGTGCTCACCGGCTCGGAAGGGCTGCTGGCCGTGGTCACCGAGGTGACGGTGCGGCTGCTGCGCCGCCCGGCGACCCAGCGCGCGGTGCTGATGGGCTTTCCGTCGTCCGAGGCCGGCGGCGACTGCGTCGCCCGCATCATCGGCGCCGGCATCATCCCGGGCGGGCTGGAGATGATGGACAAGCCCGCCATCCATGCGGCGGAGGCCTTCGTCCATGCCGGCTATCCCCTGGATGTCGAGGCGCTGCTGATCTGCGAGCTGGACGGGCCGGAGGCCGAGGTCGACCACCTGATCGAGCGGGTCGAATCGATCGGCCGCGACTGCGGCGCCACGATCTGCGTGGTCAGCCGCAGCGAGGAGGAGCGGCTGCGCTTCTGGGCCGGGCGCAAGGCCGCCTTCCCGGCGGTCGGCCGGATCAGCCCCGACTATTACTGCATGGACGGCACCATCCCGCGGAAGCGCCTGCCCGAGGTGCTGGCCCGGATGCAGGAGATGTCGCGCCGCCACGGGCTGCGCGTCGCCAACGTCTTCCATGCCGGTGACGGCAACCTGCACCCGCTGATCCTGTACGACGCCAATGTCCCGGGCGAGCTGGAGAAGGCCGAGGAGTTCGGCTCGGACATCCTGCGGCTGTGCGTCGAGGTCGGCGGGGTGCTGACCGGCGAGCACGGCGTCGGGGTCGAGAAGCGCGACCTGATGGAGGTGCAGTTCGGGCCGGAGGACCTGGCGCAGCAGCAGCGGCTAAAATGCGCCTTCGACCCGGACGGGCTGCTCAACCCCGGCAAGGTGTTCCCGACCCTGCATCGTTGCGCCGAGTTGGGGCGTGTGCACATCCACCACGGCGCCACGCGCTTCCCCGATCTGCCGCGCTTCTGACCGGAAAGAATCCGAAATGGAAATCCCGCCGCTGCCCTTTACGGTGACGGATTGGAGCCGGATGTCGCCGAGCGAACATCCGGGCCAGACCGGGAAGGCCTTCTGGCGCACCCTCGATATCGGCAATCTGCGCGTGCGCATGGTCGAGTACACGCCTGGGTACCTGGCTGATCACTGGTGCGATCGGGGCCACGTCCTTTATGTTCTCGAGGGTGAGCTCGACACCGAGCTGAAGGATGGGCGCAGATTCACGCTCACCGCCGGCATGAGCTATCAGGTCTCCGATTTCGGCGACGCCGCCCACCGCTCCTCGACCCGCACGGGAGCCAGGCTCTTCATCGTCGATTGACGGGACGGGGCGAAGCCGGAGATCTCCCATGACCGAGACGCTGAAGCCCGAGACCGACGACCAGGTGGTCGAGATCGTCCGCTGGGCCCTGGCCGGCGCGGTGCCGCTGGAACTGGCCGGCCGCGGCAGCAAGCGCGGCTTCGGCCGGCCGGTGCAGGCGGCGCATGCGCTCGACCTCTCCGGTCTCGCCGGGATCGAGGTCTATGAGCCGGAGGAGCTGGTGCTGACCGCCCGTCCCGGCACGCCGATGGTGGAGATCGAGGCGGCGCTGGCCGCCTGCGGCCAAGCCCTGGCCTTCGAGCCGCCGGATCTCGGCTCGCTCTATGGCGGCCCGGCCGGCGTCGGCACGCTGGGCGGCGTCGTCGGCTGCAACCTCTCGGGGCCGCGGCGGCTCAAGGCCGGGGCCGCGCGGGATCACGTGCTGGGCATCGAGGCCGTCTCCGGCCGCGGCCAGGCCTTCAGATCCGGCGGGCGGGTGGTCAAGAACGTCACCGGCTACGACCTGCCGAAGCTGCTGACCGGCGCGTTCGGCACGCTGGCCGCCATGACCCGGATCACGGTCAAGGTGCTGCCGGCGCCGGAGACGGTGCGGACCCTGGCGATCGCCGGGCTGGACAATGCCGCCGGTGTCGCCGTGCTGACCCGGGCGCTGACCAGCCCCTATGAGGTCTCGGGCGCCGCCCATCTGCCGGCCGGCATTCTCGGTGATGCAGCGCGCAGCCTGGTCCGGGTCGAGGGCTTCGGCCCCTCGGTCGACAGCCGGGTGGCGTCGCTGTCGCAACTGCTGAGGGATGCCGGCCCGATCGTCGTGCTCGACTCGGGCGAATCGGTCGATCTGTGGCGCCGGATCCGCGATGCCGCGCCGTTCACGGGTGACGACCGTGCAGTGTGGCGGGTCTCGGTGGCGCCGACCGCAGGGCCGCGAATCGCCGCCGCTGCCGGCGGGGCGCATTACTTCGACTGGGGCGGCGGGCTGGTCTGGATCGCCGTTCCCGCGGATGGCGATGCGGGGGCCGCCGCGATCCGGGCCGCGATTGCGACCGCGGGCGGGGGGCACGCCACCCTGGTCCGGGCGCCGGCCCGGCTGCGCGCGGCGCTGCCGGTGTTCGAGCCGCAGCCGCCGGCGCTGGCGGCGCTGGAGCGCCGCGTGCGCGAATCCTTCGATCCCAAGGGCATCCTGTCGCCGGGGCGGATGATCATTTGAGACAGGATCGGAAACCTCGGGCCAGATCGCGGGTTATGGTCACGCGCATCTCTTGCACGGCGGAGGTTCCATGGAATTCCTGTGGATGTTGATCATCGGCTTCGTGGTCGGCCTGATCGCGAAATTCCTCATGCCGGGGCGAGACCCCGGCGGCTTCATCATCACGATCCTCCTGGGCATCGCCGGCTCCTTCGTCGGCGGCTGGCTCGGCCGCCAGCTCGGGATCGTCCCCGAGACCGGCTTCGGGCAATTCGCCCTCGCCGTCGTCGGCGCGATCGTGCTGCTGATCATCTATCGGGTCATCGCCGGCCGCAGGGCGGCCTGACACCGGTGCGGCCCTGCGACGGGCCGCACCGTTTTCCCTATCGGACCGACTTCGCCAGATGCGCATAGGGCTCGCCGCGGCGCGGCTGCAGCGTCTGTGCGGCATCGGTGTCGGCATGGGTGACCCGCAGCGATGCCGGGACCCCGTCCGCCGCCAGCTCCACCGTCGCGAACACCACCTCGCCGCAGCTGCCGGGCCAGCCGATCGGCCGCAGCCCTGACACGACCGCCGCCGTATAAGGCGAGCAGTCCGAGGCGACGTCGACGCTCGCCGCCGCCGGCTTGCCGCCGACGAAGCGCCAGACCGCGACCTGCTTTCCAGCTTGATCGAACACCGCCGCCGGCGCGCCGAATCGGGCCTGCAGCGGCGCCAGCGCGTCCTCGGCGCTGCGCGGCCCGCCGGCCTCGAAGCGCACGGTCTCGGCCACCGAATACAGCCGGTTGCCCTGGGCCGGCGGGGTGAACTGCAGCAGCAGCGTGCCGTCGCCCGGCCGCGCCGCGGCGACCAGGCCGGTCCAGGGCGCCTCGCCCGGCGCGGCGAAGGTCACCGTTTGCCCGGCGAAGGCAGCGGCGTCCTGCGGCGTCTGCCCCAGGGCGATGTCCTGGGTCACCGGCCCTCCGGCCCAGGCGGCGCCGGACAGGCCCAGCAGGGCCAGGGGCAGGGCGAAGCGCAACCGAACCATCGTCATCCTCCCGGTCTTTGCGGCCACCGTACTAACCGGTATGCCGGTTGACAATGCCGGCCGCCGCATCGGCCGGGTTCCCTTGGCGCCGGGCCGCGGGCCAGCCCGCATCTCCCACACTGCCTATGGCCTGCGTTGCCTTTCGGCGAGGTGAATGCGGTTCCGGGCGGCGAAGAGCGTATCGGGACATACGGTCGAGCCGCCCGGGGCCGCAGGCGCCCGCCGAAAGGCAACCCTTCGGGCCGGTTGAAGACGCCGGCAGGGTGCGTCGCCGCGCTTGCCCGATGCGCTGCATCGCGCCGCGCGCGCCTCCTGCCCTGCCGGCGTCTTGAACCGGCGCAGGCCATAGGCAGTGTGGGAGATGCGGGCTAATGTCGGCGCAACGACGGAGGGTGCGGGTGCAGACTCATTTCTCGCTGGCGCAGCTGGCCGATCCGGACAATGCGGTCTCGGAGCAGATTTTGCGCAGCTGCGTGCATTGCGGCTTCTGCCTCGCCACGTGCCCGACCTATACGATCCTGGGTGACGAGCTCGACAGCCCGCGCGGCCGGATCTACCAGATCAAGTCGATGCTGGAGGGCGGCGGCCCGGCGCCGGCCAGCGTCGCCAAGCATCTCGACCGCTGCCTGTCCTGCCTGTCCTGCATGACCACCTGTCCGTCGGGCGTGCACTACGCACATCTGGTCGACCACGGCCGGGCGGTGGTGGAGAAGACCTATCGCCGGCCGCTGGCCGACCGCGCGCTTCGGGCGCTGCTGGCGGCGGTGCTGCCGCGGCCGCGGCTGTTTCGCCTGGCGCTGATCGGGGCGATCGCGGCCCGGCCGGTCGCAGGGCTGCTGCCCAAGCGTCTGCGTGCCATGCTGGCCCTGGCGCCGCGCCGGCTGCCGCGGCGCAGCCCGGTCGACCGGCCGCAGGTCTTCGCCGCCGAGGGGCCGCGCAAGCGGAGGGTCGCGCTGCTGTCCGGCTGCGCCCAGACGGTGCTGGACCCGGCGATCAACGAATCCACGATCCGCCTGCTGACCCGCCATGGGGTCGAGGTGGTGGTGGCGCCGGGCGCCGGCTGCTGCGGGTCGCTGACCCACCATATGGGGCGGGAGGAGGCGGCGCTGGCCTCGGCCCGGACGAATATCGAGGCCTGGGGCCGCGAGGTGGCGGAAAGCGGCCTCGACGCCATCGTCGTCAACACCTCGGGCTGCGGCACCACGGTGAAGGATTACGGCCACATGTTCCGCGCCGACCCGGCCTGGGCCGGGCGTGCCGCGACGATTTCGGCCCTGGCCAAGGACATCACCGAGCTGATGGACGAGGTCGGGCTGAACCCGCCGGCGCGGCCGACCGGCCAGGTGGTGGCCTATCACTCCGCCTGCTCGATGCAGCACGGCCAGCGCATCGCGGCGCCGCCGCGCCGCCTGCTGGCCGCCGCGGGGTTCGAGTTGCGCGAGGTGCCGGACGGTCATCTCTGCTGCGGCTCGGCCGGCACCTACAACCTGCTGCAGCCGGAGATCGCGGACGAGCTGCGGGCCCGCAAGGTGCGGGCGGTGGAGAGCACCGGGGCCGCGATCGTCGCCGCCGGCAATATCGGCTGCATCACCCAGATCGGCCTCGGCACCGCCCTGCCGGTGGTGCACACGGTCGAGCTCTTGGACTGGGCCACCGGCGGCCCGAAGCCGGCCGCGCTGCCGGACGCCGCCTGATGCCGGCGGGTCGATGAACCATCGTCAAAGCGCAGATATGCTGCTTGATTGAGGGACCTTTCGGAATCCCAAGCCTGTCATCCGCGCGAAAGCGGGATCTCGTAACTCTTTGACAGAAAAGGAGAATGCGACCGAAGTAGTATTATCGGTCTCGTGTGTTCATGCTATGTTCCATGAACAAGGCGCAGACCGATTCGGCCACGGAGGCCTCGGCCGCTCCGCAGGAGGAGCGGGCGGCGGATCTGTGCGTGGTGGCGGAGCTGGTCGAGATCCAGATGTCGATCGCCCGGGCGACGCAGCAGGAAGCGCTGCAGGCGCCGCAGCCCGGTGCCGACTACTGCCAGCGGATCGCCACCGTCGCGCGCTCGGTGCGGCTGACCCTGCTGCTCAAGGACAAGCTGTCGCGTCAGGTCGACGAGCGTCGCAAGGCCGCGGCGAAGCGTGAGGCGGCGCAGGAGGACTTCCACGATCTGCGGGTGAAGCTGGCGATGCTGGCGGCCGCTTACGAGGTGTCGAAGGACAATGAGGAGATCCAGCGCCGCGTCACCGAGGTGCGCGAGCAGTTGGAGCGGCCGGAGGTGGTGGAGCTGATCGAAGCCAGCCGGGCGGAGGTCGCGGTCGCGGCGTTGTGCCGGCGCTGGGGCTTCCCGGTGCAGGTGAAGCAGTGGCTGGAGATGGCCGACGAGGCCATGGAGCAGCTGGGCTTCCTGCCGTCGGACGACGACGATCCGCCCGCGGACCCGCCCAAGCCTCGCGCTGCGGCTCCCGGCCGCAGCAAGCCGCCGGACACGGGGTGAGTCGCCGCGCGTCGCAGCTCATCCGTCGGCCCACTTTCAGCACCAACGAACGCAGCCTTCCACACTCCCCCTCCCCTTGCGGGAGGGGGTTGGGGGAGGGGTCTGCGCGCGTCCGCGCGCCAATGCGCAGAGGACAGGCCTTGCCGTCGTGGCCGAAGCGTCAGAGTTCGGCCCGGCCTGATGGTGAAACCCCCTCCCGCGAGCTAGGAGAGGGGAAGAGCAGAAGGGGCGGATCGGCTCGAACGGCAATATCCTGAAGAGGTCTCGCTCTCCGGGTGAGGCCCGCTTTCACCCGCCGGCGTCACAGGACGCCCGGCCTCAACTCATTCCGCTAATACAGCCCGCCGGTGCCGGTCAGCGCGTCCTGGCTGGTCTCGCCGAAGGTGTCGGCGACCGGCGCCGGGCCGGGTTCGGTGCCGGGGCGGAACGCCTCCATGATCACGTCCGACCCGCCCGGCTCCGCCGAATAGCCGCTGCGGCGGTCGACATAGGCGAAGCTGACGCCGGACGGCACGGCGAAGGCACCGGGATCTTGCCCGGCCAGCGCGTCCTGGATGAAGTCGCTGAAGATCGGCACCGCGATCGACCCGCCGGTGGCACCGGCGCCCAGGCTGCGCGGCTTGTCGTAGCCGACATAGATGCCGACCGCGAGCCGCGGCGAGAAGCCGACGAACCAGACGTCGTTCGAATCATTGGTGGTGCCGGTCTTGCCGGCCAGCGGCAGGCCCAGTCCGGCCAGGCGGGCGGCGGTGCCGCGCTGGGTGACGCCCTGCAGGATCGAGATCATCTGGTAGTTGGCGATCGGGTCGTCCAGCACCTGCCCGCGCGGCTGCGCCGGCGCCGGCTGTCCGGTCCAGCCGGTGACGGCGCAGGGGATGCAGTCGGCCCGGTCCGGCCCCACCACGCCCGGCTGCCGCAGGCTGCGGCCGTCGCGGTCCTGCACCCGCTCGATCAGATAGGGGCTGATCTGGTAGCCGCCATTGGCGATGGTGGCATAGGCCGTGGTCAGCTTCAGCGGCGTGGTCTCGCCGGCGCCCAGGCCCATCGCCGGGTACAGCGGCATGTTCTGGTAGATGCCGAACGCCTCCGCCGTCTCTTTGATCGGTTGCAGCCCCATCTCGACCAGCAGGCGCACCGTCATGACGTTGCGCGACCGCTCGACGCCGGAGCGCAGCGTGGCCAGGCCGATGAAGCCGCCGCCGTAGTTGCGCGGCCGGTAGCGGGTGCCGCCCTGGCCCTGGTCGACCGAGATCGGCGTGTCGTAAACCAGGCTGGACGGGGTGTAGCCGTGCTGCAGCGCCGAGAGGTAGACGAAGGGCTTGAAGGCCGAGCCCGGCTGGCGCTGCGCCTGGGTGGCGCGGTTGAACTCGCTGAGCGAGAAGTCGAAGCCGCCCGACATCGCCAGCACCTTGCCGGTGAACGGGTCGATGGCGACCAGCGCCCCCGACACCTCCGGCACCTGGCGCAGCGAATAGGCGGCGACCTGCGGCCCCGAGGCCTTGGCCGGCTGCACCCAGATCACGTCGCCCTTGGCCAGGACGTCGTCGGCGCCGCCGACCTGCCGCCCGACGCGGCCGTTCTCGACCCTGCGGGCCCAGGTCACGTCGGCGCGGTCGATGCGGCCCTGGCTGCCGTCCTCAAGACCGATGGTGGCGGCCTGGCGGTCGACCTCCAGCACCACGGCCAGGATCCAACCGTCGATCTGGGCCGGCCGGTCGATGCCGGTCAGGAAGCGCTGCCACACCGGGCGGCCGTCCTTCGGCGCGGCGGTCGGGGCGACCGCGGGGGCTGCCTGCTGCTGCTCGTCCGGCAGGCGCACGCCCATCGCCGACAGCGCGCCGAGCAGCCGGCCCTGCTGCGCCGGGGGTGTGGCGGCCGGCTGGGCCGGCGCCTGGGCGGCCTCGGCCTGTGCCACCGCCTGGGCCGAAGCCGGCAGGTCCAGCATCGCCGAGATGTTGGTGATCGGCCCGCGCCAGCCGCGGTTGCGGTCGAAGCGCTCGAGCCCGGCGCGCAGGGCCCGGTCGGCGAAGAGCTGCAGCCGCGGGTCGAGCGTGGTGCGCACCGCCAGCCCGCCGCGATAGAGCTGGTCATTGCCGAAGGATTTGCGCAGCGATCGGCGTACCTCCTCGGCGAAATAGGGGGCGTAGACCGTCTCCAGCGGCGCCTGGGCGCGCACCGCCAGCGGTTCGGCCTTGGCCGCCGCCGCCTGCTCGGCGGTGATGGCGCCGTCCTGGGCCATGCGGTCCAGCACGTAGTCGCGGCGGGTGCGGGCGGCCTCGGGCCGGGTGATCGGATTGTAGTTGTTCGGCGCCTTCGGCAGCGCCGCCAGGAACGCCGCTTCGGACAGCGACAGCTCGGCCGGCGGCTTGCCGAAATAGCGGGCCGAGGCCGCGCCGACCCCATACGCACCGCGGCCGAGATAGATCTCGTTGAGGTACAGCTCCAGGATCTGTTCCTTGGAGAAGTCGTGCTCGATCTCGAAGGCCAGGATCAGCTCGCGCACCTTGCGCAAGGCGCTGACCTCGTTGGTCAGCAGCAGGTTCTTGGCCACCTGCTGGGTGATGGTCGACCCGCCCTCGAGCCGGCGGCCGTGCCGCAGGTTCTTGATGTTGGCCACCATGGCGCGGGCCAGGCCGGACGGGTCGACGCCGTGATGGCGCCGGAAGTTCTGGTCCTCGGCCGAGATGAAGGCCTGCACCAGATAGGGCGGCAGGGCCGACAGCGGCACCACCACCCGGTTCTCGACATAGTACTCGCGCAACAGCGACCCGTCGGCGGCGTAGATCCGGGTGGTCTCGGGCGGCTGATAGGCGGCGAGCTGGCCCGCGTCAGGCAGATGCAGCTCGGGTCCGGCGGTGGTGACCAGGAGCTTCAGCAGGACGGCGGCGACGGAAAAGCTGGCGGACATGCGGGCGGTTCATTGGTCCCAGGGCGTCTCTTACTAACCGGTCGGCCGGCGAATCGGAAACGCCTTCTGCTCGGTGATGCCATGCGGGGGCACGTCATACTCAGTTAGGGCGATGCGGCCTGCCGACCATGGCCTCTTCATCGGCGATGCCGGGCATGGGATCATGGCGGCATGAACCCGATGGTCCTCCTGTTGTCGCTTGCCCTGCTGGGCTGGTGGTACGTCGTCGTGCCGCTGCAGGTCATCGTCGCGGCCGTGGCCATCGCCCGCGGCCGCTGGCGGCTGGCCGTGTTCAGCCTGACCGCGCTGGCCGTCGCGATCGCCCTGGTCACGGCCGCGCGGGTGGTGGTCGACCGGCATCCGGAGGGGTTCGGCCAGGTCGGGCTGGTGCTGCCCAGCGGCCATTCGGCCCTCGTCGTGGTCGCGGTGACGACGCTGGCGGCGCTGCTCTGGCCGCGCTGGTCGCCGGGGCGCATCGCCGCAGCGGCGGGGCTGATCCTGGCGGTCGCCGCCGTCATGGTGACCCTGGGCGGCCATACGGTCGGGGACGTGCTGGTCGGGCTGGCGCTGGGCGGCGTCTCGGTCTTCACGGCCAGGATCATGGCACGGCTCCGCCGGCCGCGCCGGCTGGCGCCGGCGTGACCGTCAGAGGCCGTTTGGAAATGCGCTGGCGTGAGTCGAATGGCGGTGGTTTCGAGAACCGGCGCGCAGCGGACATTTGGGTCCGTGAGCGCCGGAAGCGCAGAAGCCGCCGTCAGGCGGCCGCGCCAGTAGCATTCACAGGCGGTCTCTCAGCGATTCGGCCACAGGCCGGGCGTGGCCAGCTCGATGACGTGGCCGTCGGGGTCGGAGAAGTACAGGCTGGTGCCGCCGCGCGGCCAGGCCATCTCGCCGGTCAGGGCCACGCCGGCCTCGGCCAGCCGGGCACGCCAGGCGTCCAGATCCTGCACGGCGAAGGCCATGTGCAGCCGCCCCGTGCCCTCATGCCCCGGAATGGTGCCGCCGGCCTCGACCACATCCGCGGAGGTCGCGCCGGCCAGGAACAGCAGCAGCACGCCCTGGCGGCCGGCATCCAGCGCCACCAGACGGGGGCTGCGCAGCATCACGCCCAGGCCCAGCACCCGTTCGTAGAAGGCGGCGGCGCGGTCCAGGTCGGCGACGTAGAGCGAGGTCTCGAGCAGCCCGTCGATGTGCGGCGCGGCGGCCTTGACCTCGGGACCGTCACTCATCCGTGAGGCGGATCACCACGTCGACCCGGGCGATGCGGGTGCCGGCCGGCGCCTTGGGCAGCGCCGAGACCACCACCGCCTCGCCATGGACATCACGCAGCTCGCCCGTGGCCTCGTGGTAGAAGTGATGGTGGTCGCGGATGTTGGTGTCGAAATAGGACCGGCCGGCCTCGACCACCACCTCGCGCAGCAGCCCGGCTTCGGTGAACTGGTGCAGGGTGTTGTAGACGGTGGCCAGCGCCATGGCCTGGCCGGCGGCCAGCGCCTCGCCATGCAGCGCCTCGGCGGTGACATGGCGGTCGCCGCCGTCGAACAGCAGCTGCGCCAGCGCCACGCGCTGGCGGGTCGGCCGCAACCCGGCCTCGAGCAGCCGGTCGACCGGGACGGTGTCGTGGGCGTCCGTCATTCTGGTCCTGCAATGATCCCCTTCGCACCATAATCTGTGCGGCTCCGGGGAACAACACCCCGGCGCCGGGGATCGATCCGCGTCTCACATCATCTGGTAGTTCGGACCGCCGCCGCCCTCCGGCACGGCCCAGACGATGTTCTGCTTCGGATCCTTGATGTCGCAGGTCTTGCAGTGCACGCAGTTCTGCGCGTTGATCACGAAGCGTGGATCGCTGCCGTCCTCGTTGCGCACCACCTCGTACACCCCGGCCGGACAGTAGCGCTGCGCCGGCTCGTCGAATACCTTCAGGGTATAGGCGATCGGGACCGACGGGTCCTTCAGCTTCAGATGCGACGGCTGGTTCTCCTCGTGGTTGGTGTTCGACAGATACACCGAGGAGAGGCGGTCGAAGGTGATCACCCCGTCCGGCTTGGGATAGTCGATCTTCTTCGACTGCGCGGCCGGGCGCAGCGTTTCGTTGTCGGCATGCTTGTGGCGCAGGGTCCAGGGCAGCTTGCCGCGGGTCCACAGCTCGATGCCGGAATACAGCGTGCCCAGGATCGTGCCCCAGCGGAAGGCCGGGCGGCAGTTGCGCACCACCGTCAGCTCCTGCCACACCCAGCTGGCTTTCAGCCGCTCCGGATAGGCGGTGACCTCGTCATGGCCCTCGCGGCCCTCGGCCAGGGCGTCGAACACCGCCTCGGCGCAGACCATGCCGCTCTTCATCGCGGTGTGGTTGCCCTTGATCCGCGGCACGTTGACGAAGCCGGCGGAGCAGCCGATCAGGCAGCCGCCCGGGAAGGTCAGCTTCGGGATCGACTGCAGCCCGCCCTCGTTGATGGCGCGGCCGCCATAGGCCAGGCGCTTGCCGCCCTCCAGCACCGGGCGGACCAGCGGGTGGGTCTTGAAGCGCTGGAACTCCTCGAACGGCGACAGGTACGGGTTCTTGTAGTCGAGCGCGACGACGTAGCCGATCGAGACCAGGTTCTCGCCGAAATGGTACATCCAGCTGCCGCCATAGGTCTCATTGTCCAACGGCCAGCCGAAGCCGTGCTGCACCAGGCCGCGCCGGTGCTTCTCCGGCTTCACCTCCCACAGCTCCTTGACGCCCAGGCCGAAGGTCTGCGGGTCGCAATCGGCGCGCAGGGTGAAGCGCTCCATCAGGATCTTGGCCAGCGACCCGCGCACGCCCTCGCCGATCAGCGTGTATTTGGCGTGCAGCTCCATGCCCGGCGTGTAGTTGCCGGTGTGCTCGCCGTCCTTGCCGATGCCCATGTCGCCGGTGGCCACGCCCTTGACCGAGCCGTCCTCATGGTACAGCACCTCGGCCGCGGCGAAGCCGGGATAGATCTCCACCCCCAGCGCCTCGGCCTGCTGCGCCAGCCAGCGCGTCACCAGCCCCATGCTGACGATGTAGTTGCCGCGGTTGTGCAGCTCCTTCGGCAGCCCGAAATTGGGCAGGCGGAAGCTGCTGACCCCGGTGAAGTAGTGGAACTCGTCCTGCGCCACCGGGGTGTCCAGCGGCGCGCCCTTGTCCTTCCAGTCGGGGATCAGCTCGTTCAGGGCCCGCGGGTCCAGCACCGCGCCCGACAGGATGTGGGCGCCGACCTCCGACCCCTTCTCCAGCACGCAGACGCTGACCTCGCGCCCCGTCTCCGCCGCCTTCTGCTTCAGCCGGATCGCCGCCGCGAGGCCCGCCGGCCCCGCGCCCACGATCACGACGTCGTACTCCATCGATTCGCGTTCCATCGCGCGTTCCTGTCGTTTGGTTGGCGGCATGCTACAGAAATGCATCCGGGGAATCGAATGGCCGATCATGTCGCGTCGGCTTTGGCTCCGGTTGCGACGCGCTGGGCCCCGCGGACGCTGCGTCAGGCCGGCCGCCGGGGTTGACAGGCCGGGCGGTGCCGCGGCTTCTAGCGCATGGACAGGATCAGCGAATCAGCCGTGCAGCCCGCCGAGATCATCGCCCTGCTGAGATGGTACCAGGATGCCGGCGTCGACGAGACGATCGGCGACGATCCGGGCGCGCTCGGCCGGCCGCGCAAGGCCGCGGCGCCGGCGGCTCCGGTCCAGATGGCGCCGCCGCCGCAGCCGGTCCAGCCTGTCCCCGCCCAGCCCGTTCGCGCGGTCAGTGCCGCCGCGGTGCTGCCGGGCAGCGACGCCGCCACCGGCGACGCCCGCCGCATCGCCGCCGGCTGCAATACGCTGGAGGAACTGGCCGCGGCGCTGGCCGCCTTCGACGGCTGCGGGCTGAAGGCCACCGCCACCCAGATGGTGTTCGCCGACGGCAACCCCGAATCCGACATCATGATCGTCGGCGAGGCGCCGGGGGCGGAGGAGGACCGGCTGGGCAAGCCCTTCGTCGGCCAGTCCGGCAAGCTGCTGGACCGCATGCTGGCTGCGATCGGGCTCGACCGCACCACCGTCTATATTTCCAACATCGTCAACTGGCGCCCGCCCGGCAACCGCCAGCCGAACGCGGCGGAGATCGCCATCTCGCTGCCCTTCATCGAGCGCCACATCGCGCTGATGCGGCCGAAGATCCTGCTCTGCGCCGGCGGCACCTCGGCCGCGGCGCTGCTGGCGACGCGCGAGGGCATCACCCGGATCCATGGCCGCTGGTTCGACCGGTCCTTTCCGGACCTGCCGGCGCCGGTCCCGACCATGCCGATCTACCACCCGGCCTTCATCCTGCGGCAGCCCGGCATGAAGCGCGACGTCTGGCGCGACCTGCTGGTGCTGAAGCACCGGATGGTGGAGTTGGGTTGTCTATAGTAGGATATACAGCGGATAATGGTGGGGGTGTGGATGTCTAAAAATCAAAATAAATTGCAAAGTATCCAGATCTTTCGTGGTTTGGCTGCATCGGCAATTGTACTGCTTCATTCAATCCAGGCATACTTGATCAGCGTCAATCAGCAAGACCTTCTGAATCAATACATCCCGCTGGCGGCGGGGGTGGATGTGTTTTTTGTAATTAGCGGCTTTGTGATGATGATGGTCAGTGATAGTAAGACCGGAAGAGAACGGAACGCTATAACATTTCTAGCGAATCGGGTTGCAAGAGTAGTGCCGACATATTGGTTGTATACAGTCACATTGGCGATAGCGGGGATTATTGTTCCGAGTATATTTAGGAATACAGTGGTAAACCATGAAACAATCCTAAAATCTTTATTCTTCATACCGTATTTCCGCACTGAAAATATGATTCAGCCGATCCTTTTGGTTGGTTGGACGCTTAATTATGAAATGCTGTTTTATCTTATTTTTGCGATGCTGATCGGGTTCAGTTCAAGAAACAGAATTATCGCCATGGCAGCTATATTTATTTGCCTATTTATTGTCGGATTGGCGGTTTATCCAGAAACGGCGATTGGAAAATTTTTAAGCTCTTCATTGGTCTTCGAATTCGTCTCGGGGATGGTGATCTATGCGGTTTACCGGACGTATGGTTCGCCGGCATGGTTCCAGTCACTGGCGGCATTCGGCCTGGCCGTTCTCGTGTTTTCCTGGATCGGGATTGATGGGCTGGGATCCGAGCAAACACGCTTTCTGGAATGGGGGGTACCATCACTGCTGATGGTCTATGCGGGTCTTGGTTTGCCGACAATGGCAGGCATGGTTGTCCGATTCTTCGAACGTCTCGGCGATTGGTCCTATTCGATCTATTTGACCCACTTGATCGTCATTGGCGTTCTGATCAAGATCTGGACCCGGATCGGGGGCGAGGTCGGCTTGGGTTTTGTCATTTTGGCCGTTGTCGTATCTTTGATCGCTGGTGCTGTGCTCTATCGGGTGATCGAGCAGCCCTTGCTCCGCGCCTCCCGGCGGCTGATCTCGCGATTGTCGGCCGCTCGGGCTACCCGGCGGGAGCAGCAGGCTTGACTGAGACACAGGCTTGACCGAAACAGGGAGTGCCCAAGGGTCCCGCCGGCCCCCGGGGGCCGGCTGGCCGATTGTTGCGGTTCTTTGGGCCGACGCTGCTTTGGGCTGACGCTGGTGGTGAGTTGTGAGTAGCCGCGGGGGCGGCGATGGGGGGAACGCATGCCGGGCCGGATCGACGAGTCGCGTCCGTTCATTGCCGTCAACATCGCGCTGCTGACCGTATCCGACACCCGCAGCGCCGCCGACGACAAGTCCGGCGACACGCTGGCCGAGCGCATCGCCGCGGCCGGCCATGCGGTGCGCGACCGGCGCATCGTCAAGGACGACCAGGCGGCGATCGAGGCGCAGCTGAGGGCCTGGATCGCCGATCCCGAGATCGACACGGTGATCGCCACGGGCGGCACCGGCGTCACCGGCCGCGACGTGACGCCGGAGGCGTTCCACGCGGTCTATGAGAAGCACATCCCCGGCTTCGGCGAGCTGTTCCGCTGGCTGTCCTACGACAAGATCGGCACCTCGACGATCCAGAGCCGGGCGACCGCGGGCGTCGCAGGCGGCACTTATCTGTTCGCGCTGCCGGGCTCGCCCTCCGCCTGCCGCGACGCCTGGGACATGATCCTGAAGGATCAGCTCGACAACCGGTTCCGGCCCTGCAATTTCGTCGAGCTGATGCCGCGCCTCCGCGAGAAATGACCATGCACGTCCTCCTCCGCGCCGGCCGGCTGGCCGCCTTCGCCTGCCTTCTCGTCGTGGCCGCCTGCGTGGCGCCGGGCAACGGCACCCGGCCCGCGTCGCCGGGCGCCAACCTGGCCCAGCTGCAGCCGCTTCCGACCAGCGGCTGCGGCCTTCCCGCCGCGGAAGGGCGGCTGTCGCTGAAGTTCCAGGGCGCGTCCTGGCGCTACATCGTCGACCTGCCGCCCGGCTACGACAAATCGGTGCCGACCCGGCTGATCCTGGCCTTCCACGGCCGCACCGGCACGGCCGAGAAGGTGCGCACCTATTTCGACCTGGAAGGCCCGGCGGCGCGGCCGGCGATCGTGGTCTATCCGCAGGCGCAGGGCGGCTGGGGCGGCCGGGCGGACCGCGACATGGCCTATGTCGACACCCTGCTGGCCCGGCTGAAGGCGACGCTGTGCGTCGACCAGACCCAGATCTTCGCCGCCGGCCATTCGATGGGCGGCAGCTTCGTCAACGACCTGTCCTGCGGCCGCGCCGGGGTGTTCCGCGCCACCGCCGTGGTGGCCGGCGGCATCGGCAGCGTCCGGCCCTGCCAGGGCCAGGTGGCGGCGATCCTGCTGCACAACCCGAAGGACAACATGGTGCCCTACAGCCAGGGCATCACCGAGCGCGACAAGCGCATCGTCCAGAACCGGCTGGCCGCCACCCCGGTCGATGCCAGCGCCACCTTCCGCTGCAAGCGCTGGGGCAAGGGCGACATCGCCGATCCGGTGGTGTTCTGCGACCTGCCGTCGACCTTCAACCGCCGCCGGCCCTATTCGCATGGCTGGCCGGACGGCACCGGGTCGGCCATCACCGGCTTCTTCGACCGGGTCACCGACCAGCGGATTCAGTTGACAGAGCGGCCGCCCGCCCCTTAGGTGGGGGCATGGTGATCCGGCTAAGCACGCTTCGACTTATCTGATCGGCGCCCAGAGGGGCGTCGAACCGAAGCTGCTGCGACCCCTTCTCCGGATCCTTTCCATGACCCCCGACCGATCTTCTCGACAGGCGTTTTCCCGCACCAACCGGGATCTGCTGCGACTTATCACCGGCCGCTGAGCGGCGCATCGCGCGCCCGGCGGCCCTTGGCGCATCCATGTCATGCGCCCGTCGTGAATTCGCCCTATCCTTATTCCGGCCGTCGCCGGCCGGTGCGAGAGAGAAATCCGATGTCCGTGACGTCACCCAAACCCGCAATGCCGATCGACAAGTACCGCCCGGTGCAGACCGTGGCGCTGACCGACCGGCAATGGCCGAACCGCGTCATCGACCGCGCGCCGATCTGGTGCTCGGTCGACCTCCGCGACGGCAACCAGGCCCTGATCGAGCCGATGGGGACCGACCGCAAGCAGCGCATGTGGGACCTGCTGGTCGGCCTGGGCTTCAAGGAGATCGAGGTCGGCTTCCCCGCTGCCTCGCAGACCGATTTCGACTTCGTCCGCCACCTGATCGACAACAACCTGATCCCCGACGGCGTCACCATCCAGGTGCTGACCCAGTCGCGCGAGGAACTGATCCGCCGCACCTTCGACGCCATCCGCGGCGCCAAGCGGGCGATCGTGCATCTCTACAACTCGACCTCGACGCTGCAGCGCCGGGTGGTGTTCGGCCTGGATCGCGACGGCATCACCGACATCGCGGTGCGCGGGACGAAGCTGATCAAGGAGCTGGTGCCGACGGTGCCGGAGACCGAGATCGTGTTCCAGTACTCGCCGGAAAGCTTCACCGGCACCGAGCTGGATTACGCCCGCGACATCTGCGGCGCCGTGCTCGACGCCTGGCAGCCGACGCCGGACCGGAAGGCGATCCTGAACCTGCCGGCGACGGTCGAGATGGCGACGCCGAACGTCTATGCCGACCAGATCGAATGGTGCCACCGCAACTTCGCCCGGCGCGACAGCTTCATCCTGTCGGTGCATCCGCACAACGACCGCGGCACCGGCATCGCCGCGACCGAGCTGGCGCTGATGGCCGGCGCCGACCGGGTCGAGGGCACGCTGTTCGGCAATGGCGAGCGCACCGGCAATGTCGACATCGTCACGCTGGGGCTGAACATGTTCACCCAGGGCGTCGACCCCGAGCTCGACCTGCACGACATCGGCGAGATCGTCCGCACCGTCGAATACTGCAACCAGCTGCCGGTGCATCCGCGCCACCCCTATGGCGGCGAGCTGGTGTTCACCGCCTTCTCCGGATCGCACCAGGACGCGATCAAGAAGGGCTTCGCGGCCATGGAGAAGAGCAACAGCGGGCTGTGGGAGGTGCCGTATCTGCCGATCGACCCGCAGGACATCGGCTGCAGCTACGAGGCGGTGATCCGGGTCAACAGCCAGTCCGGCAAGGGCGGCGTCGCCTATCTGCTGCTGACCGACCACGGCCTCGACCTGCCGCGCAAGCTGCAGGTGGAGTTCAGCCAGGTGATCCAGAAGCTGGCCGACGAGACCGGCAAGGAGATCTCGTCCAAGGTGATCTGGCACGAGTTCGAGCAGGAGTACCTGACCCCCGGCCGGGTCGAGGTGACCGGCCACACCACGCTGCCGACCGGCCGCGGCGAGCGCCACATCGAGGCGCAGGTCAAGATCGACGGGGTGGAGAAGACCATCCGGGGCGAGGGCAACGGGCCGCTCAACGCCTTCGTCGATGCGCTCCGCCGCGAGACCGGGGTCGACGTCGACATCGCCGACTACCGCGAGCACGCGCTGCGCAGCGGCTCCGACTCGGCCGCCGCGACCTATGTCGAGGCGCGGGTCGGCGGCAGGACGCTGTTCGGCGTCGGCATCGACAGCAACATCGTCATGGCCTCGCTCAAGGCCGTGGCCAGCGCGGTCAACCGCGGCGTCCGCAAGGGCGCGGCCTGAGGGTCCGAAGCCCCCTTCCCGAATCGGAAGGGGGCTTCGGGGCATGCCGACGCCCTCATGACGGGCGGCGGGTGAAGCTGCGCTCGGCCGAATCCTCGCGGAACAGCAGCTTGAATCCGGCGATGCTGCCATCGGCCTTGGTCCGGAACACCACCTTGCCGGCGGGGTCGCTTCCGGCCAGGCGGGCGTCCCCGGCCGGCAGGTGCCAACTGAAGACATCGCCGGACCAGGGCCGCACGGTCATCGGCATCCGGTTCGGCCCCAGCGGCAGCACCAGATGGTCGCCGTCGACCGAGACCGTCGCCGGACCCAGCGCCGGCTCCTCATAGGTGCCGGCATAGTCCTGCAGTGGCCGCGGCGGGATGGCCGGGACGGGGTGGACATAGGCCTTCGCCTCGGCCGCGATGCCGGCGTCGGCAGCCGCCAGCATATCGCTGCCGTAATCCCGTTCGGGGTTGCCCTGCAGCAGGTCGTGGAAGCGCATCGCGATGGCATCGCCGGGCGGGCTCTTGCCGCCCAGGCTGGTCAGCACGACGATCCCGGCCCGGCGTTCGGGATCGAAGCCGACATGGCTGCCGAAGCCGGGGGTGCTGCCATTGTGCCAGACCACGCGGCCGCCCTGCAGGGACGACACCACCCAGCCCGAGGCGTAGCTGGCGATGGGCGAGATCGGGATCTGCGGGATCCGCGTGTGCTTCAGCGCCTTTTCCCCGACGATCCGCCGGCCTTGCAGTTCGCCGCCATTGATCTGCAGCCGCAGCCAGCGGCACATGTCGTTGACGCTGGAGTTCAGGTTGCCGGCGGCACCGACGGCGTAGAAGTTCGGCAGCAGCGGGATCGGCCGGATCGTGCCGTCCGCCGGGGCATGCCCGCTGGCGTGGTTTGGGTTGCGCAGGATTCCGTCCTCGGTCGCGGTGGTCGACAGCATGCCCAGCGGCTGCAGGACGCGGTCGGACAGGAAGGCCTCCCAGGACGGCGCGCCCGACGCGGCGGCGACCAGGCGCGCAGCCTCCAGGTGGAATACGTTCTGGTAGCCGAAGGTCAACCGGAAGCCGCTCACCGGCTCATGGCGCAGCGCCGCCAGCATCTCATCGGCCGCATAGCCCAGCCCCACCATCTCCCCGATGACATAGGGCGGCAGGCCGCTGCGCTGGGCCAGCAGGTCGATCACCCGGAACTCGCGCGTCACCCAGGGATCGGACAGGCGAAAGCTCGGGTCGTGGTCGATCACCCGGTCCATCCAGCCGATCTTGCCCTCGTCGACCAGGATCGCCTCGGTCGCCGCGACGAAGGCCTTGGTGGTGGATCCGATCTGGAACACGGTGTCGGCGTCGACCGGGTCGTTGCCGCCCAGCACCCGCACGCCGAAGCCCTTGGCGTAGACCAACTGGTCGTCGGCGACGATGCCGATGGCGACGCCGGGCATCTGCCACCGCTGGATGGTGCTGCTGGCATAGGCCTCGAAGGCGGGCAGCAGCGCCTCGACCTCGGGCCGGCTCACCGGCGCGGCGGCCATCGGCCCCGCCATCATCGTCACGGTCAGCAGCCCGTCGGCCGGCCGGATGATCAAATGTGTCATGGCTGAAATCTTCCCGCGTAATCTGTGTCCCGTCGGCATCGCGAAAAAAATGCGGCGCCGCCCTTTCCATGGATCGGGGGGCGGAGCGTCAGGCTATCCTGTACCCGGTCTTCACGGCGCGCCATGGCGGCGTTGTCCGCCCGCGATCGGACGTAGGAGGAAGGAATGCCACAGCTTCGACCCGATGACCTGTCCGCCGAGGAGACGGAAGCCCTGGGGCGGGTCCACCGCCATGAGACCGGCGTCGCCGATCATGTCCGCCTGGGCCTGCAGGCCCGCGGCCTGATCGAGGAGCGGCAGGGCAAGTGGGCGCTGACCAATGACGGCAGCGTGCTGCTGGCCACCATCGGGCTGGGCAAGCTCGACGAATAGCGGGCCGGCCCCCTTCACGCCCGCCGGACCAGCTCCCGCATCGGCGTCGCGTCGGCGCTGCCGGGGAAGATGACGCGGTCCAGCGCGTCCTGCGGCAGGCCGAGATGGTCGCGGAACACGCCCTTGGCCACGGCCCGCAGATCCGTGGTCGGGGCCAGGTCGCGGCCCTGGTACAGCTTGTCGCCGGAGAGCCCCGGCCAGTCGGCCAGCACCCGTCCGCCATGCACCGCGCCGCCGGTCAGGAAGGCGACCGAGCCGGTGCCGTGGTCGGTGCCGCCGGAGCCGTTGACCGCGGCGGTGCGGCCGAACTCCGTCACCGTCAGGATCGCGGTCTGCTTCCAGGCCTCGCCAAGCCCGTTGCGCAGCGCCTGCAGCGTCGCGGCATAGGCGGCCAGCAGCCGGTCCAGCCGCTTCACCTGCTGCACATGGGTGTCCCAGCCATACAGATCCATCACCGCGATGCGCGAGCCGGTGGGGTCGGCCAGGAACCGGCCGGCAGCCTCGGCCAGCTGCAGGTCCGCCCCTGCCGCAGCCGGCGCCATCGGGCCGCCGGCCATCGCGCCCTGGGCGGGCGAAGCGGGGCCCGAGGCGGACGCGGTCTGCACCATGCCCTGGATCTGCCGGCCGAAGGCGGTGGTGTCGAGGCCGGAGGCATAGGCGGCGTGCAGCGCCGGGTCCTGGTCGTACAGCCGGGCGACCAGGTCGGGAAAACCTGGGGGCAGGGTGGCCGGCCTGTCCGGCAGCCAGGAGGTCACCGGCGTGGTGCCGCGCAGCACCAGCGGGATGTCCTCGGCGAAGGCGATGCCGAAGCGCCGGTCGGTGGCGCCGATCAGGCCCAGCGTGCGGTTCAGCCAGCCGTCGCGGGTGCCGTCCAGCCGGGCGGCGCCGGTCTCCAGCAGGTCCTGGCCGTCGAAATGCGACCGGTCGCGATAGGGCGAGGCCACGGCGTGCACCGGCAGGAAGCTGCCCTCGGTGTACCAGTCCTTCAGCGAGGCCAGGCCTGGATGCAGGGCGAAGCGCCCGTCCAGATCGACCATGCCACCCTCCCGGCCGGGATCGGGCGGCACCAGGGCGCCGCGCAGCGCCTTCAGGTCAGGGTCGGCATAGGGCGGCATGGCGGCCAGCCCGTCCAGGGCGCCGCGCAGGATGATCAGCACGAAGCGCTGCTCGATCGGCGCTTTGGCCAGCAGCAGCCGGGCCGGCAGCACCGTCGCCGCGGCCGTGGCTGCGAAGCCGCCGAGAAGATGGCGTCGGGTCAGATCCATCCTCTCACCTCCTCTGGAATTCCGGGCTCAGCAGCGCCAGGGCCATGCCCTCGCGCTGGCTCGGCGCGCCGCGCAGCACGGCCTTGGTCTGCTCCGACAGGGTCGGGCCCAGCAGCGCCTCGACGAAGGGCAGGGGCGACTGGTCGGCGACGAGGCGCGGGATCACCTGATAGCTCCATTCCATCCGTTGCATCACCAGCTCCGGCGCCAGCCAGTCCGATTCGCGGTCCGGCCAGCCCTGCGGCGACGGCGCATCGTAGACCTTCTGCCCCAGCCGGCGGGTCCAGTTCACCGCCGCCGTACCGACCTCGGTCAGGTCGAAGCCGCGCGCGGCCGAGACCACGAGGTCGAGGGGCGACTTGAACTTGCTCCGCACCGGCCACCAGGCCTCGGGGCTGTCGATCAGCGCCTCGGACACCGCGGCCAGGTCGCCCTTGGTGTCCAGGAAGGTCTTCGCCAGGCGGTCGACCGCGGCCTGCGGCGGGTCGTCGGCGATGAAGTGGCGGGCCAGCTGGGTGGCGATGTGCCGGGCGGTCGCCGGGTGCGCCGCCAGGGTGTCCAGCGCCGCCTCGCCCTCGTCCTGGCCGGCCTGCGGATAGGTCCGGCCCAGGAAGGTCTTCGGCCCGGGCTCGTGACCGCTGGGACGGAAGGCGAAGACGGTGCCCGGCGGGTCCTTGCCGCGGCCGGGCGTCCAGCCGGTCAGGATCATCGCCAGGGCGCGCACATCCGCCTGGGTGTAGCCGCCGTCGACGCCCAGCGTGTGCAGCTCCATCAGCTCCCGCCCCAGATTCTCGTTCAGGCCCAGCCCGGCCTGCTTGCCGCCCTTCGAGTTCGGCCCGACCGAGCGGGCATTGTCGAGATAGAACAGCATCGCCGGGTGCTTCACCACCGCGCCCAGCAGGTCGCGGAACCTGCCGGTCGCATAGGGCCGGATCGCCTCGTTCTCATAGGCGCCGCCGAAGGGGATGACGTAGCTCTGGACGTAGGCGACGGTGAAGTGGTTGGTCCAGAACTTGACCAGCCGCTCGCGAAACGGCGTGTCGCTGGCCACTGCCGATTGGATGTGCGCCACCCGGTCGCGGTCGCGCAGCACCCGTGCCTCCTCCTGGTGCGGCTTGCGGCTCTCCTCGTCCGGCGCGGTCTGTACCGCGATCAGGATCTCGAGGCCGGCCTTGGTCAGCGGCATGTCGCCGGCCGGCGCCGCCGGCTGGCGGATCTGTGCCCGCAGCCAGTCCCAGGGGTTGTCGGCGAGGGTCTCGAGCTGTCCCGGCCGGGCGCCGAACCCGAAGCGATTCGCGGCGATCGCCGCCTGGACGAGAGACATGGTCCTCCGTCTCCGCTCTCGAACGCCCCCTCCCGCCCTGCACGGCAGGGCGGCGGGATTCCGTCGGGCGGCGTCGTTCCGGTGGGAGCGCGCCGCCGTTGCGTCCGGTTCACTGACGTGCTGATTAAGGTAGGCTCCAATCCGCAGCAGGGCGAGGGTATCGGGCGATGGGGACGGTTGGTCGCAAGGTGCGTGACGCGCGCATCGAGGCGGACGGCGCGGCGGCGACGGACCGGCTGCGCCTGCTCAAGGCGCTGGAGAAGAAGATCCTCTGGCTCTCCGCCTGGACGATCCACAACGCCAACCACCTGCGGCCCAGCCCGGACGGGCTCAAGGTCGGCGGCCACCAGGCCTCCTCCGCCTCGCTGGTCACGGTGATGACCGCGCTGTATCTCGACGTGCTGCGGCCGCGCGACCGGGTGGCGGTGAAGCCGCATGCCAGCCCGGTGTTCCACGCCATCCAGTACCTGCTGGGCCAGCAGACCCGCGAGAACCTCGAGGCCTTCCGCTCGCTCGGCGGGGCCCAGTCCTACCCGTCGCGCACCAAGGACGCCGACGACGTCGACTTCTCCACCGGCTCGGTCGGGCTCGGCGTCGCCATGACGCTGTTCGCCTCGATCGCCCAGGACTATGTGGCGCTGAAGGAATGGGGCCGCGAGGCCAAGGCCGGCGGCCGCATGGTGGCGCTGCTGGGCGACGCCGAGCTCGACGAGGGCAACATCTACGAAGCCCTGCTGGAGGGCTGGAAGCACGACGTCCGCAACGTCTGGTGGGTGATCGACTACAACCGCCAGAGCCTGGATTCGATCGTCACCGAGCGCCTGTTCGCCCGCATCGACAAGCTGTTCGAGAACATGGGCTGGCGGGTGGTGACGCTGAAATACGGCGGGCTGCTTGAGGCCGCGTTCCGGCGCCCGGGCGGCGAGGCGCTGCGGCGCTGGATCGACGAATGCCCGAACCCGCTCTACTCGGCCCTGGTGTACCAGGGCGGCGCGGCCTGGCGGCGGCAGCTGCTGGCCGATATCGGCGGCATAGCGGGCATCCCCGAGCTGCTGGCCGACCATGACGATGCGGCGCTGGGCGCGCTGATGACCAACCTGGCCGGCCACGACATGGAAACGGTGCTGGCGGCCTTCCGCGGCATCGCCGACGACGTGCCGACGGTGTTCATCGCCTACACCATCAAGGGCTTCGGCCTGCCCTTCGCCGGGCACAAGGACAACCATGCCGGGCTGATGAATCCGGAGCAGATGGCCGCCTTCCAGGCCAGCCAGGGCGTGCCCGAGGGCCGGGAGTGGGAGCCCTTCGCCGGCATCGACGACCTGGCCGACGAGCTGCGCGCCTTCCTCGCCGACGTGCCCTTCGCCGCCGAGGGGCGGCGGCGCTTCGAGGCGGCGCGGATCCCGGTGCCGGCCGCGCTCGACGTCGCCCTGGCCGAGACCATGTCGACCCAGGAGGGCTTCGGCCGGATCATGGGCGAGCTGGCCAAGCGCGAGGACATGCTGGCCGAGCGCGTGGTCACCACCTCGCCCGACGTCACCGTCTCGACCAATCTCGGCGGCTGGGTGAACCGCCGCGGCATCTTCGACCGGCACGGCCGCGCCGACGTGTTCAAGGAGCAGAAGGTGGTCTCGGCCCAGCGCTGGGGCATGTCGCCGGACGGCCAGCATGTCGAGCTGGGCATCGCCGAGAACAACCTGTTCATCAACCTCGCCGCGCTCGGCCTGACCCATTCGCTGTTCGGAGAGCGGCTCCTGCCGGTCGGCACCCTGTACGACCCGTTCATCGCCCGCGGCCTCGATGCGCTGAACTACGCCTGCTACCAGGATGCCCGCTTCATGCTGGTGGCGACGCCGTCGGGCCTGACCCTGGCGCCGGAGGGCGGGGCGCACCAGTCGATCAGCTCGCCCTTGATCGGCATGGCCCAGGACGGCCTCGCCAGCTTCGAGCCGGCCTATGTCGACGAGCTGGTGGCGGTGATGGCCTGGGGCTTCGACTACATGCAGCGCGACGGGTCCGACCCGGCGACCGGCGACTGGGTGCGCGACCACGACGGCGGCTCGGTCTATCTGCGCCTGTCGACCCGGCCGCTGCAGCAGCCGAAGCGGGAGATGACCGAAGATCTGCGCCAGGCGGTGATCGCTGGCGGCTACTGGCTGCGCGAGCCGGCGCCGGGCGCCTCGCTGGCCATCGTCTACACCGGTGCCGTGGCGCCGGAGGCGATCGCCGCCTTCGAGCAGGTGCTGGAGGACATCCCCGGCGCCGGCCTCCTGGCGGTGACCTCGGCCGACCGCCTCAATGCCGGCTGGCATGCCGATCTGGCGGCGGTGCGCGCCGGCCATCCGGTCGAGCCCTGCCTGGCCCGGCGGCTGCTGGCGCCGCTGGCGCCCGACGCGGCGCTGGTCACGGTGCTGGACGGGCACCCGGCAACCTTGTCCTGGCTCGGCGGCGTGCATGGCCACCGGGTCAAGCCGCTGGGGGTCGAACATTTCGGCCAGTCCGGCACCATCCCGCAGCTGTACCGCAAATACGGCCTCGACGCCGACGCCATCCTCGACGCCTGCGCCGCCGCACTTCTGGGACGCTAATGGAGCGTCGCGGCCTCGGTGCAGCGCGATCCCTCGGGCCAACGGGCATCGGCCGCGATCACGGCGTCCGGCACGTCGCCGATGAAGGATGTGCCGCGATAGCTGCGGCGTAGCAGATCCTCATTGGCCGCCGCGGTATAGTCGGCGAAACCGGCGGTGACATCGCCCGATGATCCGGCATCGATGTCCAGCATCTTCATTGGCGTGCGGCAGGACCAGTCCAGGCCGGCCAAGTCGATGCTGCGGCGTGCCGGGTTGGCGCTGGTGCGCAGGTGGATCCGCCGGCGGCTCAGATCATAGACGATGCTCCAGCGCGTCCAGGGCCCCTGGGCGACATCGGCCAGCACGGCGAAGGCGCGATCGGTTGGATCGGTCCCACCCGTCGGGGCGGCGATGCCGGCAGTGGCGCGGGTGAAGCGGGCGAGGGAGGCTGCGCCGGCAGGCGGCAGGCCGCCTGTCTTGTCTGCGGCGTAGGCGGCGGACTGGTCGTAGCGGTTGTTGGTCAAGACCGGGATCGGCAGTTCGGGGCCGGCATGCACCACCAGCCTGCCGTCCAGGAATTCCAGCGTCGCAGCGGCACCGCCGGCATCGGCGATGAAGTAATGCACCGGCACCCGGCCGCTGACCCTGACAGCCTCGGCCCCGGCCCCGGCCCCGGCCAGCACCTCGGCCACGCTCGCCTTGGTGTCGAGCAGATACTGGATCCATTCCAGCACGCCAAGCGTGGGGCGTGCATCGGCATCGGGGTAGCGCGTGCCGTCCAGCCACAGCACGTCGACCACCAGTCCGGTCTGGTTGACGCCGCCGGTCGGGGAATCGCGGCCGAACTGATTGAAGGTCAGGTTGCCGTAGCGCGACACCCATTGTGCCGCGGGCTGGCCGGCGATCCCGGACCGACGCTCGACACCGCGCTTGTTGACGAGGATCAGCCCGTCGCCGATCTCGAAATCATAGTTCCGGCCGACCACCACGCGGCCGCCATCGAGCAGGCAGAAGGTGGTGCAGGCCTCAGCCGGGACCGCCGCGAGACAGAAGGCGGCGCCGGCGACCAGGGAAACGATCCGCATCGCGGCTCCCTCCGTTGGAAGCGACACGCGGTCCAGCCCAGCGCCGATCCGGCCCCGCCGTCAAGTTGTTCGGAGGGCGGGCGAGCATCCAGTCACGGGCTCATGCCGCCATCTCGACCCGGCCCAGCGCTTCGATCTCGATCGTGATCCGGGCGCCGGGCTTGATCCACTGCGTCTGAGCCAGGCTGCCCAGCAGCACGATCTCGCCGGCCATGAGGCCCCGGCCGCCGCGGCGGGCCAGGGTGGCGGACAGCCAGGCCAGCGCCGCCAGCGGATGGCCCAGCACGTCGCGGCCGTGGCCACGTCCGACCTCGGCACCGTCGACCAGCATCCGGCCGGACAGGGCGGCCAGGTCCAGGCCGTGCCAATCCGCGACCGGCGAGCCCAGCACGCAGCCGGCCTGGAAGAAGTCGTCAGCCAGCAAGGTCGGCGCGCCGAGCGCGGCGAAATCGGCGTAGCGGTCGTCGACCACCTCGATCGCCGGCAGCACCGATTGCACTGCCGCCGCCAGCGCCTCATGCCCATGTTCCCCCGGCGGCAGGTCGCGGCCGATGCGGACCGCGATCTCGCATTCGACGCCGATCCGATGGTGCGCCGTCGCCGGGAAGCGGCCGGGGCTGTCCTGGACATTGGCCTGGAAAATGCCGCCCTCGCAGGGCTCCGGGATGCCGAGGAAGCGCTGCATCACCGCGGTGGTGCAGCCGATCTTCCAGCCGATTCGCGGCCCCAGCCGGGCCGACAGCCGTTCATGCACCGCATCCTGCAGCCGGCGGGCGGCGGCGAGGTCGGGCGGGTGCAGCGCCTCGGGCAGGCCGGGGAAGGCGCCGGGTCGCAGCCGGTGGCCGGCGAGGATGTCGGCGGCAGCCTGGAGGTCCATCGCGCACTCCTTGGTCGGGCTTTTATCCTCATGCTACGCTTATTCGTCGGACAAGAGGGAGGATGCCATGACCGGGGTGCTGCTCGTCACCGGCGCCGGACGGGGAATCGGTGCCGCGATCGCCCGCCTGGGCGCCGCCCGGGGCTGGCGCGTCGCGGTCAATTACGGCCGGTCGCGCGCGGCGGCGGAAGCGCTGGTGGCCGAGATCGCGGCGGTCGGCGGCGAGGCCGCGGCCTTCGCCGCCGATGTCGGCGACAGCGCCGCGGTGACGGCGATGTTCGCGGCGATCGACCAGGCGCTCGGCCCGGTCACCGCCCTGGTCAACAACGCCGGGGTGATCGGCCCGGTGACCCGAATCGACGCGATGGACGACCCGCAGGGTCTGGCCGCGGTCTACGCCACCAACGTCTTCAGCCTGTTCTACTGCAGCCGCGAGGCGATCCGGCGGATGTCGCGGCGCCAGGGCGGGCCGGGTGGCGTGATCGTCAACATCTCCTCGGTCGCGGCCCGCCATGGCGGGCTGCCGCAGGAGGTGGCCTACGCCTCTTCCAAGGGCGCGGTCGATTCCTTCACCACCGGCCTGGCGCGCGAGGTGGCGGCTGACGGCATCCGAGTCGTCGGCCTGCGCCCGGGACTGACCGACACCGACATCAACGACGATCATGTCGGCGGCAAGACCGTGCTCGGTGCCGTCGCGCCGACCATCCCGATCGGCCGCATCGGCCGGCCGGAGGAGATTGCCGAGGCGGTTCTGTTCCTATTATCTGACGCGGCGTCCTATATGACGGCGACCACGATCGACGTGTCGGGGGGGCGCTGATCCCACCTCATTTTTGTCAAATCATTGCAACGCGGGAGATTTCGGCGACAATGGTCCAGGATCCAAAGAAGGTCGAAGACCGCGGCATGAAGAAAAACGGTTATCCTTCCGCCGGCCTGCACGGCCGGGTGGTCCACGATATCGGCGCCCGGATCGTCGGCGGCCAGATCCCTCCCGGAGATACGTTGCCGAGCGAAGGCGAGCTGGCCGAGACTTACGGTGCCAGCCGCTCGGCGATCCGCGAGGCGGTGAAGGTGCTGGCGGCCAAGGGGCTGGTGGAGCCGCGGCGCCGCTCCGGCACCCGGGTGCGGCCGCGCGAGGCCTGGAATCTGCTCGACCCCGACATCCTCGGCTGGCATTCGCCCGAGGCGCTGATCCCGAGCTTCCGGCGCGACCTGGTCGAGCTGCGCTGGGCGATCGAGCCGGCGGCGGCGGAGCTGGCGGCCCGCCGGTCGCAGCCCGAGGACCGGGCGCTGATCCAGGAGGCGCTGGACGAGATGGAGAAGGCCGGAGAGGACCCGAACGCGTTCTACCGCGCCGATGTCCGCTTCCACCTCGCCGTCTTCGCCGCCAGCCGCAACGCGCTGATCGAGCGGCTGAGCACCATTCTCGGCCCGCTGCTGACCATGAGCTTCCAGGCCCAGGCGCGGCGCAACCGGGCCTTCCCGCTGGCGGTCGGCGACCACCGCGCGGTCTATGAGGGCATCGCCGCGGGCGACGCCCGGGCGGCGCGGAAGGCGATGCAGTTCATCATGAACCAGAGCGCCCGCGAGCTGGAGGCGGCCAGTCCCGAGACAGCCATCGCCGCCGAAGCCCCAGTGTAGACGGGGCCGGCAGCGCGGGTTGCCAGCGCCGCTGTCCTCCGCGACAATCGCGGCCGGCCGGGCGCGGTCCAGCGCCGTGCCCGAATCAACAACAATCGCATCATCCGACGATCGATAGAGGGGGAGACGCATGACCAAGCTGAACGGGCTGTTCCGACGAACCGTCCTGCTCGCGGGACTGACAGCCTGCTTCGCGCTGCCGGCCGGCATGGCTTCGGCGGCCGACGCCTTCCCGTCGCGAACGGTGACGCTGGTGGTGCCGTTCGCGGCCGGCGGCTCGACCGACCTGATCGCCCGCATCATCGCCGAGAAGATGACCGAGGATCTTGGCCAGACCGTGATCGTCGAGAACAAGGCCGGCGCCGGCGGCAATATCGGCGCCGACGCGGTCGCCAAGGCCGATCCGGACGGCTACACCATCCTGATGGGCACGATCGCGACCCATGCGCTGAACCCCGCGGTCATGAAGCAGATGCCCTATGACCCGGTGAAGGATTTCGCACCGGTCTCGCTGCTGGTGCTGGTGCCCAACGTGCTCGAGGTCAACCCCGAGCTGCCGGTCAAGTCGGTGCAGGAGCTGATCGCGCTGCTGAAGTCCAAGCCGGGCGAGTACAGCTACGCCTCCTCCGGCATCGGCACGCCGCTGCACCTGTCGGGTGAGCTGTTCAAGAGCCTGGCCGGCGTCGACATGATCCATGTCCCCTATCGCGGCGCCGGGCCGGCGCTGAACGACGTGGTGGCGAACCAGGTCCCGATCATGTTCGACAACCTGCCGTCCTCGACCCAGTTCCTCAAGGCGGGCACGCTGCGGCCGCTGGCGGTCACCACCAAGACCCGCTCGGCCAGCTTCCCCGACCTGCCGACGATGGAAGAGGCAGGGGTGCCGGGCTACGAGACCTACACCTGGAACGCGATCTTCGCCCCGGCCGGCACGCCGCAGCCGGTGATCGACCGGCTGAACGCCGCGGCGGTCAAGGCGGTGAAGGACCCGGCCACGCAGCCGCGCCTGGCCGAACTCAGCGCCACCGTGGTCGGCTCCACCCCGGACGAGCTGGCCAAGCATGTGACGGCCGAGCTGGCGAAATGGGCCCCGATCGTCGAGGCTTCCGGCGCCGCGGATTCTCAGTAGACACTCGACAGGAGCTCCGCCGATGCCGATCGACACCCGCCGCCTGGGCCGCACCGATGTCGTGGTGACCACGCTCGGCTTCGGCACGGCGGCGCTCGGCGAGCTCTTCGTCACGGTGCCCGAGCCCCAGGCCCATGCCACGCTGCAGGCGGCCTGGGATGCCGGCATCCGCTATTTCGACACCGCGCCCTGGTACGGGCTCGGTCTGGCCGAGCACCGGCTGGGCAGCTTCCTGCACGGCCAGACGCGCGGCGAGTTCCGCGTCTCCAGCAAGGTCGGGCGCTGGCTCAAGCCGTCGCCTGACCCGGAGCATTTCCACTCCGAGAAATGGGCCGGCGGCCTGCCCTTCGACGTCGTCTTCGACTACGGCTATGACGGCATCATGCGGGCGATGGAGCAGATCTGGGCGCGGCTGACGCTGCCGCGGATCGACCTGCTGCTGATCCACGACCTCGACCTGCTGCACCACCCCACCGACGCCCGGGTGCGGGCCCATCTCGATCGGCTCTCCGCCTCCGGCTGGCGGGCGCTGGAGCAGCTGAAAACCTCCGGCGTGATCGGCGCAGTCGGCGCCGGCATCAACGTCATGGGCATGATCCCGAAGCTGCTCGACGCCGCCGATCTCGACGCCTTCCTGGTGGCCATGCCCTATACGCTGATGGACCAGGAGCCGCTGGCCGAGGAATTCCCGCTGTGCGAGAGGCACGGCGCCGGCATCGTCATCGGCGGCGTCTTCGCCTCCGGCCTCCTCGCCACCGGTCCGGTCGCGGGCGCCAAGTACAACTACCGCGACGCGACGCCGGTTGAGCTGGAGCGCTGCCGCAGGATCGAGCGGGTCTGCGCCGCGCATGGCGTGCCGCTGGCCGCGGCGGCGCTGCAGTTCCCGCTCGGCCATCCCAGCGTCGCCTCGGTGATCCCGGGCGCGCTGTCGCCCGAGCAGGTCACGCGCAACGTCGAGAATTTCCGCTACCCTATTCCCGCCGGGCTGTGGTCGGATCTGAAATCGGAAAACTTGATTCGAGCGGACGCGCCGACACCGTGATGGACCGGCCGTGAGCCGGGAAGGGTGTGGGATATGCGGGTAGCGTCGATCGGCGAGTGCATGATCGAGATCGCGGTGAAGCCGGGCGGCGACGCCCAGCTGGCCAGCGGCGGGGACACGCTGAACACCGCGGTGTACCTCGCCCGCCAGGGCGTCGCGGTCGACTATGTCACCGCCCTGGGCGACGACCCGTACAGCGACGAGATGCTGGCCCGCTGGCAGGCGGAAGGGGTGGGGACCGGGCTGGTGCCGCGCCTGCCCGGCCGCGTGCCCGGCCTCTATATGATCCGCACCGACGACAAGGGCGAACGGACCTTCCACTACTGGCGCGACCGGGCACCGGCCCGCGAGATGTTCGAGCTGCCGGGCGCCACGGATCTGGCCGAGACGCTGGCCGGCTACGACATGCTGTACTTCTCGGGCATCACCCTGTCGCTGTACAGCGACCGCGGCCGCGACGTCTTCCACGCGGCGCTGTCGGTGGCCAAGGCCAGGGGCGCGAGAATCGCCTTCGACGGCAACTATCGGCCGCGCGGCTGGCCCGACAAGGCCAAGGCGCAGGCGGTGTTCGCGCGGTTCCTGGCGCTGGCCAGCCACGCCTTGCCGACCTTCGACGACGAGCAGGCGCTGTTCGGCGACGCCGACGCGCAGGCCACCATCGCCCGGCTGCGCGGCTATGGCGTCGGCGAGGTCGTGGTGAAAAGCGGCGGCGAGGGCTGCCACATCGCCACAGCCGAGGGCACCGTGTCGGTGCCGGTGCCGCAGGTTGTGACCCCGGTCGACACCACCGCGGCCGGCGACAGCTTCAATGCCGGCTACCTGGCCGGCCGCTTCGCCGGGCGCGACCCGGCAGCCTCGGCGCTGCGCGGCCATCGCCTGGCCGCGGCGGTGATCGCCCATCGCGGCGCCGTGGTGCCGCGCAAGGCCATGCCGGATTTCGCCGGCGGCCCCTCCGCCTGATCTTCGGCTCTCGTCCGGCCGCCGCAATTTGCTATGCTGCGGCGCAACCCGAATGACCCCGATCGAGACCTGCCATGACCGTCGACGCCATCATCGCCCGCGCCCCGATCATCCCCGTGCTGACCGTCGAGACGGTGGCGGCGGCGGTGCCGCTGGCCCGCGCCCTGGTCGAGGGCGGCCTGCCGGTGCTGGAGGTGACGCTGCGCACCAAGGCCGCGCTCGAGGTCATCGCCGCCATGGCGGCGGAGGTGCCGGGCGCGATCGTCGGCGCCGGCACCGTGCTGTCCCCGGCCGATCTGGAGGCCTCGCGCAGGGCGGGCGCCGTGTTCGGCGTCAGCCCCGGCCTGACCCCAGCCCTGGCGCGGGCGGCGGAAGGCTTCCCGTTCCTGCCCGGCGCGGTGACCCCGTCGGAGATCATGGCCGCGCGCGACCTCGGCTACGGCGTGCTGAAGTTCTTCCCGGCCGAGATCTACGGCGGCCAGTCGGCGCTGTCGGCCCTGGCCGGCCCCTTCGCCGGCATGCGCTTCTGCCCGACCGGCGGCGTCCGCGAATCCAACCTGCGGGCCTATCTGTCGCTGCCGAACGTGGCTGTGGTCGGCGGCACCTGGATCGCCGGCAAGGCCGAGGCGGCGGCCGGCGACTGGGCGGCGGTCGCCGCCCGCGCCCGCCGCGCCGTGGCCATCGCCCGGGGCGAGGAGGAGGCGTGAGCGAGGCGCCCGCCGTCACGCTGCGGGCCAGCCGGATCGAGGATGCGATCGGGCTGCACGAAATGCACAGCCAGCCGCGTTTCCGCTGGGGCACGCTGCGGCCCCGCTACCCGTCGATCGACGCGGTGCGGAAATGGCTGGAGACGCGGCCATCCGACAATCCGCACATCGTGGCCGAGCTGGACGGGCGGATCATCGGCGATGCCGGGCTCGACCTCGGCAAGGGCCGCCGGTCCCATGCGGCATCGATCGGCATGGGCGTGCATGACGATTTCGCCGGCCGCGGCGTCGGCACGGCGCTGATGGCGGCGCTGGTGGACACTGCCGACAACTGGCTGGACCTGAAGCGGCTGGAACTGACGGTCTGGACCGACAACGCGCCGGCCCAGGCCCTCTACCGCAAATTCGGCTTCGTCGAGGAAGGCGTGCTGCGCGCCTATGCCTATCGCGACGGCGCCTATGTCGATGCCCTGGCCATGGCCCGGCTCAGGGGGATTGGGTAGGGAGCGCCGCGAAGGGGGCAATTCAATGAGCACGGAACGGAAGCCGGCCACGTGGCGGGTCGTCATCGCCTATATCCTTGATGCTTTCACGGTGTTTTCGGGCTCGGCTATCTCATCGGCTGGCTGACGGGCGGATTGACCAGCAACGGCTTTGCCCTAAACGGTTTTCCGGCGCTCGTGCTGTTCGTTCTGATCATCGCTTATTTCATCATCTGCCACCGCTATCTCCGCGGGACGCTCTGGCGCCACATCCTGCGTGCGCCACGGCCCGTCGCGGAGCAATAGCCGGGGTCGGATCCGCCTTTGGCGAACCCGACCGGCCGCCTTGCCTGGAGGTTAGCCCCGCAGCGCGGCCACCGCCTCGACCTCGAACAGCATGGCGTCCAGCGCCAGGCGCGGCACCGGGATCAGCGTGCAGGTCGGCTTCTTCCCCGGCCCGAAGGTATGGTCGAGCTCGGCGCCGAGGTCGTGCAGCTTCGCTTCCGTGTGATCCACGATCAGGACGGTCAGCTTGGCGACGTCGCGCGGCCCGGCGCCGGCGGCCTGCAGCGCGATGCGGAGATTGGCGAAGGCCTGCCGGACCTGCGCCCGGAAATCCGGCGAAAGCTCGGCCTTCTCGTTTTCCCCGCCCTGGCCGGCGACGAAGACGAGGCGTGTGCCGGCCGGAACCTCAGCCAGGTGGGAATAGCCATTGGCCGAGGGATCGTACAGGCCCTCGGGGTTGCTCAGGGTGAAGGCGGCGTCGTCGGTGGCGGCGGACATGGCGGTCTCCGGTTCGAGGCGCTCCGGACATCGAGTCCGGGCGCGGGATTCCTGGACGCGAAGTGATGCTTGCATCGCTTCGTCCATATCCCAAGACGATCCAAGCCCTCGTCTTGTGACTCGATGCCGGCGCCTGGACGGCCCGGGCTGACCCTCAATGCGCCGAGGCGGTGAAGCTGGGCTCGGCCAGGCCGCTCTGCTGCAGCTGGTCGACGATCTGCGCCTTCAGCCGTTCCAACCCGGCCTCGTCGCCGCTTTCGGCGCGGGCCACCAGCACGTCCTGGGTGTTCGAGGCGCGCAGCAGCCACCAGCCGTCCGCCGTGGTCACCCGGGCGCCGTCGATGTCGTTGACGTCGGCGCCGGACCGGCGCAGCCGGGCCATGACCTCGTCGATCACCGCGAACTTCCGGCTCTCATCGATCTGGAAGCGCACCTCGGGGGTCGAGACGGTGGTGGGGAAGGTGTCGCGCAGCGCCGCCAGGGTGCCGCCGCTGCGGCTGACCTGGGCCACCAGCCGCACGCCGCAATAGAGCGCGTCGTCGAAGCCGTACCATTTGTCGGCGAAGAAGATGTGGCCCGACATCTCGCCGGCCAGCGGTGACTTCACCTCGGCCATCTTCGCCTTGATCAGCGAATGGCCGGTCTTCCACATCAGCGGCGTGCCGCCCAGCTTCGTGATCGCGTCGAACACGGTCTTGCTGGTCTTGACGTCGGCGATCACGGTGCCGCCGGGGTAGCGCGGCAGCACGTCGATGGCATAGACCGCCACCAGCATGTCGCCCGGGATGATCCGGCCCTGGCCGTCGATGGCGCCGATGCGGTCGGCGTCGCCGTCGAAGGCGATGCCCATATCGGCCCCGACCTCAGCCACCTTGGCCTGCAGCGCCACCAGGTTGTCCGGGATGGTCGGATCCGGATGGTGGTTCGGGAAGCGGCCGTCGATGTCGTCGAACAGAAGGATGTGCTTGCCCGGCAGCGTCGCGGTCAGGCGGCGCAGCACCTCACCGGCGGCGCCGTTGCCGTTGTCCCAGACCACGGTCAGGTCGCGGGTGCCGTCATAGTCGCGCAGCAACCGCTCGACATAGAGGTCGCGCAGGTCGAGGTCGCTGACCGGGCCCGCGCCCGTCTCCAGGTCGCCGGCCGTGGCCAGGCGGCCGATCTCCAGGATCTGGTCGCCATAGACCGGGCCGGAGCGCAGCACCATCTTGATGCCGTTGTAGTCCGGCGGGTTGTGCGACCCGGTGACCATCACCCCGGCATCGGCGTCCAGGTGCTTCTGGGCGAAATACAACATCGGCGTGGGGCCGAGGCCGACGCGAACGACCTCGATCCCGGTCGAGGCCAGGCCCTGGACCAGCGCCGCCTCCAGCTCCACCGAGCTCAGCCGGCCGTCATAGCCGACCACCACCTGCCGGCCGCCCTTGCGCCGGACGATGGTGCCAAAGGCGGCGCCCACAGCCCGATAATCCGCGGCGTTCAGGGTTTTGCCGATGACGCCGCGGATGTCGTATTCGCGCAGGACGGTCGGGTGGAAGCTATGGGTCATGATCGGGGCACGGTCCTCGGAAGGGTCTTGTGGTGTCAGCCGGCCGAGCCCGGAACCGGGCGGCCGATGCTGTGGTAGCTGAAGCCGGCGGCCTGCATGTCCGCCGGCTTGTAGACGTTGCGCAGGTCGACGAAGACCGGGCCGCCCATCAGCTTGATCATCCGCGCCGGGTCGAGGGCGCGGAACTCGTTCCATTCGGTCAGCACCACGGCGCCGTCGGCACCATGCAGGGCCTCATAGGCGCCGGCCGTGTAGTCGATGTCGGTCAGCAGCTTGCGCGCCTCCTTCATCGCCGCCGGGTCATAGGCGCGGATCTTGGCCCCGGCCCGCTGCAGCATCGGCACCACCGTCAGGCTCGGGGCGTCACGCATATCGTCGGTGTTCTGCTTGAAGGCGAGGCCGAGCACGGCGATGACCCGGCCGGCGACGCTGCCGCCGAAGGCCGCGATCACCCGCTCCGCCATCTCGGCCTTGCGTGCTTCATTGACCTCGATGACGGTCTCGATCAGGTGCTGCCGGGCTCCGGCCTCGCGCGCGTTCTGCACGAAGGCAGCCGTGTCCTTGGGGAAGCAGGACCCGCCATAGCCTGGGCCGGGATGCAGGAACTTCGGCCCGATGCGGTTGTCCAGGCCGAGCGACCGGGCGACGTCATGGACATTGGCGCCGACCTGCTCGCACAGATTGGCGACCTCGTTGATGAAGGTGACCTTCATCGCCAGGAAGCTGTTGGCGGCGTATTTGATCAGCTCCGCCGTCTCCAGCGCCGTGACCACGATCGGCCGCTCGATCAGGTATAGCGGCCGGTAGACGTCGGACAGGACCTTGCCGGCGCGCTCGCCTTCGGTGCCGATGACCACGCGGTCGGGCAGCATGAAGTCGCCGATCGCCGAGCCCTCACGCAGGAATTCGGGGTTGGAGGCGATGTCGAAATCGGCGTCCGGCCGGGCCTTGCGGATCGCCTCGGCGACCTTGCGGCCGGTGCCGACCGGCACCGTCGACTTGGTGACGATGACGGTATAGCCGGTCAGCGCCCGGGCGATCTCCTCGGCCGCGGCGAAGACATAGGTCAGGTCGGCGTGGCCGTTGCCGTGCCGGCTCGGCGTGCCGACGGCGATGAACACCGCATCGGCGCCGTCGACCGCCGCCGCCAGGTCGGTGGTGAAGGACAGCCGGCCGGCGGACGCGTTCTTCGCCACCAGCACGTCGAGACCCGGCTCATAGATCGGCATCTCGTTGCGCTTGAGCTGCTCGATCCGGCCGGGATCCTTGTCGACGCAGACGACGTCATGGCCGAATTCCGAGAAGCAGGCGCCGGAGACGAGGCCGACATAGCCGCTTCCGATCATCGCGATGCGCATAGGGCCGCTTACTCCAATAGGCCGCCGGTCGGGCCGGCCGGGTCACAGATAACGGGAAACAGCCTCGCGCAGGGCGGCGGACAGGTCCGGCCGGTCCAGCCCATAGGCGAGGTTGGCGGCGATGAAGCCGACCTTGTCGCCGCAGTCGAAGCGGTCGCCTTCGAAGCGCACGCCGTGGAAGGGCTGGCTGCCGATCAGCCGGGCCATCGCGTCGGTCAGCTGGATCTCGCCGCCGGCGCCGCGCTCCTGCCGGTCGAGATGGCTGAACACCTCCGGCTGCAGGATGTAGCGGCCGACGATCGACAGGTCGGACGGGGCCTCCTCCGGCTTCGGCTTCTCGACCAGGCCGGTGACCTCGGCCACCGTGCCGTCGTCCTGGCCGATCGCCAGGATGCCGTAGCGCGAGGTCTGGGCCTTGGGCACCTCGCGCACCGCGATCAGGTTGCCGCCATGGGCGCCATAGGCCTTCACCATCTGCGCCAGCAGCGCGGTCCGGCACTTGAAGATCTCATCCGGCAGCAGCACGGCGAAGGGCCGGTTGCCGACGAGGTGGCGGGCGCACCAGACGGCATGGCCGAGGCCCAGCGGCTGGGCCTGGCGGACGAAGCTGAACTGGCCGGGCGGCAGCTCGGCGTCGCGCGCCGCCTTCAGCTGTTCCACCTTCTTGCGGGCCTCCAGCGAGGCGTAGAGCTCGGCATTCTCGTCGAAATGGTCCTCCAGCGCGGTCTTGCCGCGGCTGGAGACGAAGACGAACTCCTCGATCCCGGCGGCCTTGGCCTCTTCGACCGCGTATTGCAGCACCGGCTTGTCGACGACGCAGAGCATCTCCTTCGGCACTGCCTTGGTGGCGGGCAGCGACCGGGTGCCGAGACCCGCGACGGGGAAGACGGCGACCTTGACGGGTTCAGACATGAATGCCTTCTCTGAAACTCGGAACACCCGCTATGAACGCTTCACATCCTGCCTTGTGCCACAGAGCGGGACGAAAGGGAAATCGGGCGGTGTCCGGCGTTACGGCAGCATGAGAGGCGCCAGATATTGCCTTATGTTGGCCTCGAACTGCCGGTCGAACTCGTTCATGCCGTCCTGCAGCAGGCCGGCCTCGGCGCGGCTCTGGTCGGCAACGCTGGAGCCGTCGGTCACGGTGGTCGAGCGCTCGACCCGGACATCGGCATAGCCGCCGGTGATGTTGCCGACGGCGCCGACCTCGAGCCGGGCGGTCAGCCGCAGGGTCAGCTTCTGCGAGGGCTGGTCGCGGAACATCGCGGTCAGTCCGCCCTGCGTCGCCAGCGGCTCCCGGGTCAGGCTGGCCTCTTGGATGATCAACTGGCCGGCGCCGGCGCGGCCCCCGGCCTGCAACCGGGCGGCGCCCCAGCCGTGGATCGCCGCGGCCGGGCTCTGCGCCGCCGAGCTCTGCGCCGACTGCGTCGCGGCCGGCACCGACCGGTCGACGGTGTCGATGCGGGCGAGGTTCAGCCGGATGGGCGGGCGGCCGGCGAAGGACACCGGCGCCACGCTGGCCAGTTCCGGCCCGCCGCAGGCGGCGAGCAGCAACAGGCCGGCGCCGGCGAACAGGCTGCGACGGGTCGGGTGGGGCATCGGAGTCTCCAGGTCAAGGACACGCTTGAGAGCAAACGCTCCAGGCTGGAGCTTTCCTGATCGCCATTGACCCGGCAATCCAGAAGGTCTCGACAGTCTCTGGATGCCGGGTCAAGCCGGGCATGACATTTGGATGCGATCGGTGGCCGAAGTGAGGCAGGCTCTCAGCCCGCGTACAGCGCCGCGAGCTGGTCCCGGTCGAAATCGTAGCGGGTGTTGCAGAACTCGCAGGCGACCTCGACCCGGCCGTCGACGGCAAGGCTCTCGATCTCCGCCTTGGGCATCGACTTCAGCATCGACGCCACCCGCTCGCGCGAGCAGCGGCAGGAGAAGCGCATCGGCTGCGGCGGGAAGACCCGGACGCCGTCTTCATTATAGAGGCGGAACAGCAGCGCCTCGCCGGACAGGGCCGGCTGGGTCAGCTCGTCATCGGTGGCGGAGCCGAGCAGCACCATGGCGCGGCGCCAGTCGTCCTCGCGGTCGGTCGGCACCTGCTTGTCGGGATCGGGCAGGCGCTGCAGCATGATGCCGCCGCCGCGCCAGCCGGTCTCGCCGTGCCGGACGGCGGAGCGGAGGCCGGCCTGCAGCTGCTCGGACTGGCGGAAATAATGCTGGACGCATTCCCACAGCGTCTCGCCGGACAGGTCGACGATGCCCTGGTAGCGCTCGGTGTCCTGGCCCTGGTCGACGGTGAAGGCCAGGTGGCCCTTGCCCAGCAGCGCCGGCACCGTGGTGGCGGTGTCCGGGGAGTCGGGCTCGACCAGGCGGGCCTCGTCGAACATGGCGTTGGCGCGGACCGCGCCGTCGGCGGTGACGTCGGCCACCACCAGCCGCACCGGCCCATCTCCCTTGGCCTGCAGGGTGAACACGCCCTCGTATTTGAGGGCGCTGGCCAGCAGCGCGGTCAGCACCACCGTCTCGGCCAGCAGATGGGCGACCGGCTCGGGATAGGCATGGCGGGCGAGGATGTCGTCGAGCAGCGGGCCGAACCGGACCAGCCGGCCGCGCAGCCCCGACGCCTCGATCTGGAAGGGGAGGATGAGGTCATCCCCCCCGGTCGTGACCGGCACCATCGTCACAACGCCCCCAGGCACCACAGCAGGATGCCCTTCTGGGCGTGCAGGCGGTTCTCCGCCTCGTCCCAGACCACGGATTGCGGGCCGTCGATCACCCCGTCCGTCACCTCCTCGCCGCGATGGGCGGGCAGGCAGTGCATGAACAGGGCGTCGGGCTTGGCCTGCGCCATCAGCCGCTCATCGACCTGGTACGGCCGCAGCAGGTTGTGGCGCGACGGCGCGTCCTTGTCGCCCATCGACACCCAGGTGTCGGTGACCACCAGGTCGGCGCCGCGCACTGTGGTCTCCGGATCGGTGCCGACCGAAATGCGGGCGCCTTCGCGATGCGCCCACTGGATCAGGTCGGCCGGCGGCGACAGCTCGTCCGGGCAGGCCAGGCGCAGCTCGAAGTCGAACATGCCGGCGGCACGGATCCAGGACCGGGCGACGTTGTTGCCGTCGCCGGTCCAGGCGGCGACGCGCCCGGCGATCGGCCCGCGCTTCTCCTCGAAGGTCATCACATCGGCCATCAGCTGGCACGGATGGGTCTCGTCGGTCAGGCCGTTGATCACCGGCACCGTGGCGTTCTCGGCCATCTCGCGCAGCCGGTCCTCGTCCGAGGTCCGCAGCATGATGATGTCGACATAGCGCGACAGCACCCGCGCGGTGTCGCCGATGGTCTCGCCGCGGCCGAGCTGGATCTCGGTGCCGGTCAACATCACCACCTCGCCGCCGAGCTGGCGCATCCCGACCTCGAAGGAGACGCGGGTGCGGGTCGACGGCTTCTCGAAGATCAGCGCCAGGGTGCGGCCGGCCAGCGGCTTCGACGCATTGCCGCGCGGGTCGGTGCGTTTCAGCTCGATCGACCGGTCGATGATCCGGCGGAGGTCGGCCTTGGGCAGGTGGTGCAGGTCGGTGAAGTGCTTGATATCAGCCATGGGCCACCGCCTTCGCCCGGGTGGTGCAGACCTGGTCGAGGATCGACACCGCCTCGGCGATCTCCGCCTTGCCGATGGTCAGCGGCGGCAGGATGCGGATGACGTTCTCGGCGGCGCCCACGGTCAGCAGGCCGGCGGCGCGCAGCTCGGGGACCAGCTCGTCGCTCTTCTGCACGCATTTCAGGCCCAGCATCAGCCCGGTGCCGCGCACCTCCTCCAGCACGCCCGGATGGCGCGCCACCAGCGCCTCCAGCTCGGCCTTCAACTGCCGGCCGGTGCGCTCGACCCGGTCGAAGAAGCCGTCGGCCAGGACGATGTCGAGCACCGCGTTGCCGATCGCCGTTGCCAGCGGGTTGCCGGCATAGGTCGAGCCATGGGTGCCCGGGGTCATGCCGCAGGCCGCCTCCTCGGTCGCCATGAAGGCGCCGAGCGGGAAGCCGCCGCCGATGCCCTTGGCGACGCACATCACATCCGGCGTGATTCCGGCCCATTCATGGGCGAAGAACTTGCCGGTCCGGCCGTAGCCGCACTGGATCTCGTCGAAGAACAGCAGCAGGCCGAACTCGTCGCAGACCCGGCGTAGCTCACGCAGATACTCCGGCGTCGCCGCCTTGATGCCGCCTTCGCCGATGATCGGCTCGATGCAGATCGCCGCGGTCTCGTCGGTGATCGCCGCGCGCAGCTCGTTCATGTTGCCCCAGGCAACCTGGTCGAAACCGTCGACCAGCGGGCCGAAACCCTTGATCAGCTTCTCGCCCTTGGCGGCCGAGATCGCGGCCAGGGTGCGGCCGTGGAAGCTGTTGGTGACGGTGATGATCCGCCAGCGCTTCGGGTTACCGCGGGTGTAGTGATACTTGCGCACCAGCTTGGCGGCGCCTTCCCAGGCCTCGGCGCCGGAATTGGTGAAGAACACCGTGTCGGCGAAGGTGGCGTCGACCAGCCGCTGGGCCAGGCGCTCGCCCTCCGGGATCCGATACAGGTTCGAGGTGTGCCAGAGCTTCGCACCCTGCTCCTGCAGCGTCTTCACCAGATGTGGGTGGCAGTGGCCCAGCGCCACGACCGCGATCCCCGCCGCGAAATCCAGGTATCGTCGCCCGTCGGTCCCGAACAGATACGCCCCTTCGCCCCGCTCGAAGGCGAGGTCGGCACGCGCATAGGTCGGCATTACGGCGGGAATCATGGGACGGGCTCGCTGCGAGTGAGTCTCGGTCAGAGTCTCGTGGTTGCGGGAAGGCAGCGACTAAGCCCAGCTTATGCGGCGCTTGTCAACGCGCGCCCGTGCCGTTATAACGCGCGCTTCGTTCGGGTGGCGAGGCCGGGGTCCGATCCCCGGGGCATGCCCAACCACCCATCCACATTCTTCCGTCGGAAGGACCGAAAATGCCCAAGATGAAGACCCATTCCAGCGCCAAGAAGCGCTTCCGGCTGACCGCCTCCGGCAAGGTCCGCTACAACTCCGCCTACCGCCGCCACCGCCTGCTGACCAAGACCAAGGCAGCCAAGGAGCGGAACCAGGGCACCAAGATCATGTGCGACGCCGACGCGACGAAGGTGAAGCGCTATCTCCTGGTTAACGGCTGAGCAGAGGAGCGCTGAGCAATGGCACGAGTTTCACGCGGCGTCACCAGCCACGCCCGCCACAAGAAGATCCTCAAGCTCGCCAAGGGCTATCGAGGCCGCGCTTCGACCAACTATCGCGTCGCGATCGAGAAGGTCGAGAAGGCGCTGCAATACGCCTACCGCGACCGCCGCAACAAGAAGCGCGACTTCCGCGGCCTGTGGATCCAGCGCATCAACGCTGGCGTGCGCGAGCACGGCCTGACCTATTCGAAGTTCATGCACGGCATCAAGCTGGCCGGCATCGACATCGACCGGAAGGTCATGTCCGACATCGCCACGCGCGAGCCGGAGTCGTTTAAGGCCTTGGTCGATCAGGCCCAGGCCGCGCTCAAGAACGCCGCTTGATCCTTGTCCCGCCCCGGCGGGACTGGATAAAGCGAAAGGAAGCGGGGGTCGGGCCTGAGGGCTCGGCCCCTTTTTTCATGGCCGGTTGCCGGACACCGGACAACCGGTACGACCATCGAGGATTGCCAGGCGATGGAACAGGTAGAGACGCTGAAGCGCGACGTGGCCGCGGCGCTGGCCCAGGCCCCGGATCTTGCGGCCCTGGACGCCGTGCGGGTCGCGGCGCTGGGCAAGAAGGGCAGCCTGACCGGCCTGATGGCGGGGCTGCGCGACCTCGACCCCGAGGCGCGCAAGGCCTTCGGCGCCGCGCTGAATGTGGCCAAGGACGAAATCACCGCCCTGCTCGACGCCCGCAAGGCGGAGCTGGAGCGTGCGGCGCTGAACGCCCGGCTGGCGCGCGAGACGGTCGACGTCACCCAGCCGGTGCGGCCGGAGCGGACCGGCCGGATCCATCCGATCAGTCAGACCCGCGACGAGATGATCGCGATCTTCGCCGAGATGGGCTTCACCGTCGCCGAAGGTCCGGACATCGAGGACGACTGGCACAACTTCACCGCGCTGAACATCCCGCCGGAGCATCCGGCGCGGCAGATGCACGACACCTTCTATCTGCCGGACCGGCCGGACGGGAAGGCGGCGGTGCTGCGCACCCATACCTCGCCGGTGCAGATCCGCACCATGCTGTCGCAGCAGCCGCCGATCCGGATCGTCGCGCCGGGCCGGACCTTCCGCTCGGATTACGACCAGACCCACACCCCGATGTTCCATCAGATCGAGGGGCTGGTGATCGACGAGGCCATCCATATGGGCCATCTGCGCGGCTGCCTGCTGGAGTTCTGCCGCGCCTTCTTCGACGTGCCTGACCTGCCGATCCGCTTCCGTCCCAGCTTCTTCCCCTTCACCGAGCCGTCGGCCGAGGTCGATATCGGCTGTTCGCGCAAGGGCGGCGAGCTGAAGCTGGGCAATTACGGCGACTGGCTCGAGATCCTCGGCTGCGGCATGGTCCATCCGAAGGTGCTGGACGCCTGCGGCATCGACTCGACCCGCTACCAGGGCTTCGCCTTCGGCATGGGGATCGAACGGCCGGCGATGCTGAAATACGGCATCCCCGACCTGCGCACCTTCTTCGAGGCCGATCTGCGCTGGCTGAAGCACTACGGCTTCGGGCCGCTCGACGTGCCTTCGCTGGCCACCGGCCTGACCCGCTAGACCGCCCGCCGCACGAGGCCGAGATCATGAAATTCACGCTGTCCTGGTTGAAGGACCATCTCGACACCACGGCATCGCTGGGCGAGATCACCGACACGCTGACCAGCCTCGGCCTCGAGGTCGACGGCGTCGAGGACCCGGCCGCCGAGCTGGCGCCCTTCACCATCGCCTATGTCAAATCGGCGGTGCAGCACCCGAACGCCGACCGGCTGCGGGTGTGCATCGTCGACACCGGCCGCGGCGAGGTGCAGGTGGTGTGCGGCGCGCCCAACGCCCGCACCGGCATGAAGGGCGTGTTCGCGCCGGCCGGCTCCTACATCCCGGGCACCAAGGTCGACCTCAAGGCCGGGACGATCCGCGGCGAAGCCTCGAACGGCATGCTGGTGTCGGAGCGCGAGCTCGGCCTGTCGGACGAGCATGACGGCATCATCGAGCTGCCGGAGGATGCGCCGCTCGGCGCCTCCTTCGCCGCCTGGGGCGGCCTGGACGACCCGGTGATCGAGATCGGGCTGACCCCGGACCGGGCGGACTGCGCCGGCATCCGCGGCATCGCCCGCGACCTCGCCGCCGCCGGGCTCGGCACGCTGAAGCCGCTCGACGAGACGCCGGTCGAGGGCCGCTTCAAGACCGACCTGACCATTGGCCTCGACTTCCCGGCCGACGCCGCCTCGGCCTGCCCGATGTTTGCCGCCCGGGTGTTCCGCGGCGTCAGGAACGGCCCCAGCCCGGCTTGGCTGCAGGCGCGGCTGAAGGCGATCGGCCTGCGGCCGATCTCGGTGCTGGTCGACATCACCAACTACTTCACCTTCGATCGCAACCGGCCGCTGCACGTCTTCGACCAGGGCAAGGTCCGCGGCGGCTTGCGGCTGCGCCTGTCGCAGGGCGGCGAGACGCTGGCGGCCCTGAACGACAAGACCTACACCCTTCCGCCCGGCGTCACCGTGATCGAGGACGATAGCGGCCCGCTCAGCCTCGGCGGCATCATGGGCGGCGCCACGACCGGCGTGTCCGAGCAGACCACCGAGGTGATCCTCGAGGCGGCGCTGTTCGACCCGGTGCGCACGGCGATGAGCGGCCGGGCGCTCGGCGTCACCAGCGATGCGCGCTATCGCTTCGAGCGCGGCGTCGACCCGGCGGCGGTCGTGGTCGGCATCGAGCAGGCGACCCGGATGATCCTGGAGCTGTGCGGCGGCGAGGCTTCCCAGCTCGTGATCGCCGGGCGTGAGCCCGACTGGCGCCGCACCCTGACGCTGCGCCCGGCCCGGGTCGAGAGCCTGGGCGGCGTGGTGGTGCCGCGCGACCGGCAGACGGAGATCCTGTCGGCGCTCGGCTTCGGCGTCTCGGACGGCCCCGACGGGCTGATCGAGGCTGCGGTGCCGTCCTGGCGCGGCGACGTGCAGGGCGAGGCCGACCTGGTCGAGGAGGTGCTGCGGGTCAATGGCTACGACGCGATCCCGGCGGTGCCGCTGCCGAAGCTGACGACGCTGACGCAGCCGGCGCTCAGCCCGGCGCAGAAGTCGCGCGAGCTGGTGCGGCGAACCCTGGCGGCCCGCGGCCTGGACGAGGCGGTGACCTGGTCCTTCATGGACGGGCGCGATGCCGGTTGGTTCGGCTTCCAGAACGCCGGGCTGAAGCTCTTGAACCCGATCGCGTCGGATCTCGACACGATGCGGCCCTCGGTGCTGCCGAACCTGATCCGCGCCGCCGGCCGCAATGCCGCGCGCGGCCTGCCCGACGTGGCGCTGTTCGAGATCGGCCCGGCCTATCGCGACGCCACCGAGACCGGCCAGGCCATGGTCGCCGCCGCGATCCGCGCCGGATCGAGCGGCCCGCGCCACTGGGCGCAGCCGCCGCGGCCGGCCGATGTGTTCGACGCCAAGGCCGACGCCATCGCGGCGCTGGAGGCTGCGGGCGCGCCGGTCGCCAACCTCGCGGTCTCGACCGATGCGCCGGACTGGTACCACCCGGGCCGCTCCGGCTGCCTGCGGCTGGGCCCGACGGTGCTGGCGCATTTCGGCGAACTGCACCCCGCGGTGCTGTCGGCGCTCGGCGTCGACGGGCCGGTGGTCGGCTGCGAGGTCTTCCTCGACGCCGTGCCGCAGCCGAAGAAGAAGGCCGGCACGGCCAAGCCGCTGCTGAAGCTGGCGGCGTTCCAGCCGGTGCTGCGCGACTTCGCCTTCGTGGTCGAGGAGGCGGTGCCGGCGGACCGCATCCTCAAGGCGGCGAAGGGCGCGGACAAGGCGCTGGTCGCCGATGTCGTCCTGTTCGACATCTATCGCGGCCCGGGCGTGCCGGAAGGCCGCAAGTCGCTGGCGCTGGCGGTGACGCTGCAGCCGGTCGAGGCCACCCTGACCGACGAGGCGATCGAGGCCGTGGGCAGGAAGATCGTCGCCGCGGTCGAGAAGCAGGGCGGCACGCTGCGGGGGTAGGATAGACGCTGCCCGTTCCGTCCCCCACCTGTCATTGCCGGGCTTGACCCGGCAATGACAGGTGGGGGCCCGCGCCGCCGTCGACAGTCTCTGGATCACCGGGTCAAGCCCGGTGATGACAGTTGGGGAGAGTGGCTCCGTCAGCGGCGGCGCAAGGGCCGGGGCTTGGGCAGGGGGATGTCGGCCAGGGCGCTCGGCACCGGCTCGTAGGCCACGCGCTGTGCCCGGGGGCGGGCGTGCATCGCGATCATGGCGCCGATGCCGTCGGTGCCGACAGCGCCGTCATCCTCGGCATCGCCCTCGCCGTCGGCCGCGGCCAGCAGCGGCTCGTCCAGCACGTCCGGCCGGCGGTCCGGCACTGGCGGCTGGAACGCCGGGGAGGCCACCCGCGGCGTCGCCGCGGCCGGCGCCTCGGCGACATAGGCGCCGGTGCCATCATGCGACTCGAAGGCCTCGTCCAGCAGCTCCGCCATCCGGGCGTTGCGGGCGATCGGGCTGGTGCCGCCGAACACCACGCCGATCAGCCGGGTGCGGCCGCGCACGGCCGACGCCACCAGATTGTAACCCGCGGCCCGGATATAGCCGGTCTTCATCCCGTCCATGCCGGCATAGGATTGCATCAGCCGGTTGTGGTTCGGGAAGTTGCGGCCGCGATAGCGGAAGTTCTTGGTCGCGAAATAGGGGTAGTACTGCGGATAGTCGTTGATCAGCGCCCGGGCCAGCACCGCCATATCGTGCGCGGTCGAGACGTTGTCCGGGTCCGGCAGGCCGTTGGTCGAGGTGAAGTTGGTGCGGCTCATGCCCAGCGCCCGCGCCTGCTGCGTCATCATGTTGGTGAAGCGGGATTCGCTGCCGCCAATCGCCTCGGCCAGCACCACCGATGCGTCATTGGCCGACTGGGTGACCAGGCCGAGGATCGCGTCCTCGACCCGGATGCGGGACCCGGTCGGAAGCCCCAGCTTGGTCGGCGATTGGGAGGCGGCGTAGGACGAGACCGCCAGCCGCGTGTCGAGCGTGAGATCGCCGCTCTGCAGGCTGCGGAACGTCAGGTACAGAGTCATCAGCTTGGTCAGCGACGCCGGGTACAGCCGCGCGTTGGCATTCTCCTCGTGCAGCACCTCGCCGGTGCGTGCGTCGATGACATAGGCCGCATAGCGCGGCGCCGCCTCCGCCCGGGCGGGCAGAAGCGCCAAAGCGAAGCAGGCGAGAAAAACCGCCGCCGATCGCGCAACGAAACCTGCCATGCCGACCCCCCGCCCACGCCGCTTGCGGATCTTGATTCAAGCGTGATTTCAGAAGTCTAATTTAAGTCGTTGATTTTTGTCCATAAACCAATTCGTGAACACGGCAAAAAGATGCCGGCCCCCGGCAACTGCAAGGTTGCAGATATCCTGCCAGCATCGCCGATCGCGAGGCAACGGCCTTGGCTGCGGCCCGCCATATGTCCGGCATGTTGCAGTGCACAAAAACGTTGACAGATCGAATCGATCTGCTCATATACGCGGCATGTTGCAGTGCAGCATGACTGGGCGGCGCCCCGCGCGGCGACAGTCGGTTGCGAAGCATGAGGAGCCGTTCGCCATGACCACCGCCAAGAGCCGTGCCGGCACGAGCAAGCTCGCCGCCGTCGACACCAACATCGAGACCGTGAGGGACACCATGACTGACACCGTCAAGGCCAGCCAGGCCGCCGTCGAGAAGAATGTCGCCCAGGGCCTCGCCCTGTCCAAGGACCAGTTCGAGAAGGCCGCCAAGGCCGCGACCAAGAACGTCGACGACCTGGTCGCGTTCGCCAAGGGCAATGTCGACGCCGTGTTCGCGTCGGCCGCCATCTTCGCCCAGGGCACCGAGCAGTTGACCCGCGCCTGGTTCGCCCTGCAGCACGGCGCCGCCGAGCAGGCCGCCGAGGCGACCCGCTCGCTGTTCGCCGCGAAGACCCTGCGTCAGGTCGTCGACCTGCAGTCGACCTACACCAAGACCGCCTTCGACGGCTTCGTCGCCGAGAGCAGCAAGCTGTCGGAGCTGAGCCTGAAGGTGACCAACGACGCCGTGGCGCCGATCGCCGCCCGCGTCAACGTCGCGGTCGAGACCCTGTCCAAGCCGCTGGCTGCCTGATCCGTCTTCCTCCCCGGATCAGCGGCCCGACGGCCCCGGCGACATCTGTCGCCGGGGCCGTTCGCATTTCAGCCATCCGCACCTTTCCGCATCGCGGGCCTACAACTCCGGGCCCGGCGGCACTATCATCATGGTCGGGTTCAAAACCGGCAGCACGCATCCCATATCCATGAGCGACACCGAACGGAAGGATGATCGAGGAGGCGGCAACGACGCCGGCACGGGGGTTGTCGTTCAGACCAGGACGCGGACGAAGAAGCCGTCCATGTACAAGGTCCTGATGCTGAACGACGATTACACGCCGATGGAGTTCGTCGTCCATGTCCTGGAACGCTTCTTCGCGAAGAACCGCGAGGAGGCCACCACCATCATGCTCCATGTTCACCGTCGGGGTGTGGGCGTCTGCGGCGTTTTCACCTACGAGGTGGCGGAGACGAAGGTGGCACAGGTGATGGACTTCGCGCGCCGCAATCAGCATCCTCTACAATGTATTCTTGAGAAGGCCTGACCAGAGGTCTGGCGGGCCCTCCGGCATGGGGACGACCGATGCTCTCGCGGAATCTGGAGCAGACGCTGCACAGGGCCCTCGCTTTCGCCAATGAGCGACGGCATGAGTACGCCACGCTCGAACACCTGTTGCTGGCGCTGTCCGAAGACCAGGATGCCGTGGCCGTGATGCGGGCCTGCGGCGTCAATCTCGAAAAGCTGCGCCGCGATCTCGTTGGCTACATCGACACCGAGCTCGCAACCCTGAAGATCGACGGGATCGAGGACGCGAAGCCGACCGCCGGCTTCCAGCGCGTGCTGCAGCGCGCCGCGATCCACGTCCAATCCTCGGGGCGGGAGGAGGTGACCGGCGCCAACGTTCTGGTCGCCCTGTTCTCCGAGCGCGAGAGCCACGCGGTGTACTTCCTGCAGGAGCAGGACATGTCCCGCTTCGACGCCGTCAACTACATCAGCCACGGCATCGCCAAGGCCGGCGCCTCGGGCGCGGCACGGCCGAGCGCTGGGGCTGGGGAATCGCGCCCGGTCTCGGGCGCCGACGAGGATGCGCAGGCGGAGAAGGTCGTGAAGAAGGGCTCGGAGGCGCTCAGGACCTATTGCGTCAACCTCAACGAGAAGGCGTCGAAGGGCAAGATCGACCCGCTGATCGGCCGCGAGGCCGAGATCGAGCGGACGATCCAGATCCTCTGCCGCCGCTCGAAGAACAACCCGCTCTATGTCGGCGACCCCGGGGTCGGCAAGACCGCGATCGCCGAGGGCCTGGCCCGCCGCATCGTCGACGGCGAGGTGCCGCCGGTGCTGGCCGATGCCACCATCTTCGCCCTCGACATGGGCGCGCTCCTGGCCGGCACCCGCTACCGCGGCGATTTCGAGGAGCGGCTGAAGGCGGTGATGAACGAGCTGGAGAACCTGCCCGGCGCGGTGCTGTTCATCGACGAGATCCACACCGTGATCGGCGCCGGCGCCACCTCGGGCGGGGCGATGGACGCCTCCAACCTGCTGAAGCCGGCCCTGGCCTCGGGCGCGCTGAAATGCATCGGGTCGACCACCTACAAGGAATACCGGAACTACTTCGAGAAGGACCGCGCCCTGGTGCGCCGGTTCCAGAAGATCGACGTCAACGAGCCGACGATCGAGGACACGGTCAAGATCCTGCAGGGGCTGAAGACCTATTACGAGAAGCACCACCAGGTGCGCTACACCGCGGATGCGATCCGCACCGCGGTGGAGCTGTCGGCCCGCTACATCGGCGACCGCAAGCTGCCGGACAAGGCGATCGACGTGATCGACGAGGCCGGCGCCGCCCAGATGCTGCTGCCGCCGTCGCGGCGGAAGAAGACCATCGGCATGCGCGACGTCGAAGCGGTGGTGGCGAAGATCGCCCGGATCCCGCCGAAGAGCGTCAGCCGCGACGACAAGGCGCTGCTGCAGACGCTGGACCGCGACCTGAAGACGCTGGTGTTCGGCCAGGACCAGGCGATCGACGCCCTGTCGGCGGCGATCAAGCTGGCCCGCGCCGGGCTGCGCGAGCCGGAGAAGCCGATCGGCAACTACCTGTTCTCCGGCCCGACCGGCGTCGGCAAGACCGAGGTGGCGCGCCAGCTGTCGAAGCTGCTCGGCATCGAGCTGGTCCGCTTCGACATGTCGGAATACATGGAGCGGCACTCGATCAGCCGGCTGATCGGCGCCCCGCCGGGCTATGTCGGCTTCGACCAGGGCGGGTTGATGACCGATTCGGTCGACCAGCACCCGCATTGCGTGCTGCTGCTGGACGAGATCGAGAAGGCGCATCCGGATGTGTTCAACATCCTGCTGCAGATCATGGATCACGGGAAGCTGACCGACCACAACGGCAAGTCGGTCGATTTCCGCAACGTCATCCTGATCATGACCACCAATGCCGGCGCCACCGAGCTGACCAAGCAGTCGATCGGCTTCGGCGCCAGCCGCAAGGACGATGCGGGCACGGAGGCGATCAACCGGATGTTCACGCCGGAGTTCCGCAACCGGCTGGACGCCACCATCGCCTTCGGCCATCTGACGCCGGAGATCGTGGCCCAGGTGGTCGACAAGTTCGTGATCCAGCTCGAGACCCAGCTGGCCGACCGCCACGTCACCATCGAGCTGTCCTCGGCGGCGCGGCAGTGGCTGGTCAAGCGCGGCTATGACGAGCTCTACGGCGCCCGGCCGATGGCCCGGGTGATCCAGGAGCACATCAAGAAGCCGCTGGCCAACGAGCTGTTGTTCGGCAAGCTGGTCAAGGGCGGCCAGGTCCGGGTCGACGTGGCGGCGGATGGTGAAAATCTGGCGTTCGAGTACATCGAGAACCCGACCGCCCCGGTCTCCTCCGACGACGCGGCCAAGGAACCCGAGCTGGCCTGATCGGCGGCTCGGCGCGGAAAGCAAAGGGGCGTCCTGCGGGGCGCCCTTTTCTTGTGCAGGTCGGGTTCGCGGCCGCGAACCCGACCTGGCTCCGGTCGAGTGTTGGGTTCGCTACCGCGAACCCAACCTTGGGGCCGGTCACCCCCGCATCGCCTCCTCCAGCACCGCAAAGATCCGCGGGCTGGCGGATTGGGCGGCGTTGAAGCGCAGGTAGCGGCCGGCGCTGCGGGACGGGCTGAACACGTCGCCCGGTGCCAGCACCACGTCGCGGGCCAGGGCGCGGCGCGCCACCTCGGCCGAATCGAGGCCGTCGGGCAGCGCCGCCCACAGGAACATGCCGCCGCGCGGCTCGACCCAGGGGACCAGGCCCAGCGTGCCCAGCCGCCGCGCAGTCTCGCCCATCGCCCGCGCCAGCCGGCCGCGCAGCCCTTCGACATGGCGGCGGTAGCTGCCGTCGGTCAGCAGCCGGTGCACCAGCCGCGCCGCCAGGGCGCCGTTGGAGAAGCTGGTGGCCAGCTTGAGGTCGGTCAGCCCCTCGATCCAGTCCGGCCGGGCTGCGATGAAGCCGCAGCGCACCGCGGCCGACAGGGTCTTGGAGAAGCTGCCGATATGGATCACCCGCTGCAGCCCGTCCAGCGCGGCCAGGCGCGGCGACGGCTCCGACTCGAAATCGGCGAAGATGTCGTCCTCGACCACCACCAGGTCATGCGCCTCGGCCAGCATCAGCAGCCGGTGCGCCACTTGCGGCGCCAGGCTGGCCCCGGTCGGGTTGTGCAGGGCGGCGTTGGTCACGTAGAGCTTCGGCCGGTGCTCCGCCGCGGCGCGGGCGAAGGCGTCCAGGTCGGGGCCGGCCGGGGTGCGCGGCACGCCGATCACCCGGGCGCGGTGGGCGCGCAGCACGCCGAGGAAGTTGAAGTAGCAGGGGTCGTCGACCAGCACGGTGTCGCCCGGCTCCAGCAGGAATCGGCCGATCAGGTCGATCGCCTGGGTGCCGCCGTCGGCCAGCAGGATCTGCCCGGCCTCGGCGGCGATGCCACGCTCCGCCAGCCTTCCGGCCAGATGCCGGCGCAGGGGCGCGAAGCCGAGCGGTGAATCATAGTCGACCAGGCCCGCGCCCTCCGACCGGGCCAGGCCGCGCAGGGCCCGCCGGATCGCCGGGTCGGGCATCCAGTCCGCCGGCAGCCAGCCACAGCCCGGCTTCAGCGTCGGGCTGTCCGTATCCTCCAGCGCTTGGCGGGCGATCCACAGCGGGTCGATGGTCAGGTCCAGCCGCCGGCCGGGCTCGCCCAGGGTCAGGGGCTGCGCCTTCCGGGCGACATAGAAGCCGGAGCCGGGGCGGGCGGCGATCGCGCCTTCCGCCGCCAGCCGGTCATAGGCCTCGACCACGGTCGATTTCGACACGCCCAGCGCCTCGGCCAGGCGGCGGATCGACGGCACCTTGGCGCCTGGCGCCAAAGCACGGCTCTCGATCCGCTGCCGGATGGTGTCCATCACGGTCGAGACGAGGGTGGTGCCGCCACGCGGCGCGGGAACGAGATCGAGCATCCGTACCGGGCTCTGGACCAGGACAGTTCAGTTAAACTGTACTCTACCATCTCTGGCCGGTCTCGTCGCTGGACGTCATGGTCGGCGGCATGGAAGCGACACGAACGATCGAACCTTCGAACGAGGCGGCGGCGGGCTGGATCAGCGGCCTGCTCGGCGTGCTCATCTTCAGCGGCTCGCTGCCGGCGACGCGGGTGGCGGTGTTCGACCTCGACCCGCTGTTCCTGACCGTGGCGCGGGCGGCGATCGCCGGGCTGCTCGGCGCGGCGATGCTGCTGGCGCTGCGGCCGCGGCGGCCGGAGCGGTCGGACATCGTGCCGCTGGTCGTGGTGGCGCTCGGCGTCGTGGTTGGTTTCCCGCTGCTGACCGCGCTGGCACTGCGCTATGTCACCTCGGCCCACGCCATCGTCTTCGTCGGCCTGCTACCGATCGCGACGGCGGTGTTCGGCGTGCTGCGCGGCGGCGAACGGCCGCGCCCGGCCTTTTGGGCTTTCTCCGTGCTCGGCGCCGCGATCGTCGGCGGCTATGCGCTGCGCCAGGGGGGCGAGGCTTCGCTGCTCGGCGACGGGCTGATGCTGGCCGCGATCCTGGCCTGCGGCCTGGGCTATGCCGAAGGCGCCCGGCTGTCGCGCCGGCTCGGCGGCTGGCAGGTGATCTCCTGGGCGCTGCTGCTCTCGCTGCCGCTGTCGCTGCCGGCATCGCTGCTGACCTGGCCGTCCTCCTGGGCCGCGGTCGGCTGGCCGGCGCTCCTGGCGTTGGCCTATGTCTCGCTGTTCAGCATGCTGATCGGCTTCATATTCTGGTATCGCGGCCTGGCGCTGGGCGGCATCGCTGCGGTCAGCCAGCTGCAGCTGCTGCAGCCCTTCTTCGGCCTGGCCTTGGCCGCGACCCTGCTGCACGAGCCGGTCGGCTGGGGGCTGGTGGGTTGCGCGGCGGCGGTCGTTCTCTGCGTCGCCGGGGCCAAGCGCTTCTCGCGTTAGCCCTCCGTCTCGGCCATCTGCCGGACATGCTCGACGAAGCGCCGGGCCGCGCCCAGCGGCTCGGCATCGCGGCGGGCCAGGTGCAGCGGCGCGACCAGGGGCGCGGCCAGGCGCAGGGTGGCGACGCCGCCGGCGTCCAGCCGGGCCATCGAGGCCGGAATGATCGACACGCCGAGCCCGGCCTCGACCAGGCTCAGCGTCGACACCAGCCGCGGCGCCTCCTGCACGATGCGCGGGCTGAAGCCGGCGGTGCGGCAGGCGGCGATGATCGAATCATAGAGGCCCGGCCCGGTCGGGCGGCGGTACAGCACGAAGGGCTGCTCGGCCAGCGCCGCCAGCGGGATCGGGTCTGGCCCGGCGGCCAGCGCGTGGCCGGTCGGCACCACCGCGACCATCGGCTCGTCCAGCAGCGGCTCGACCGTGATCCCGGCGGCGTCGCCGACCGGCGAGCGGATGAAGGCGGCGTCCAGCCGGCCCAGCCGCAGTGCCTCGACCAGCTCGCCGGTGCTACTCTCCTCCATCGCCATCTCGACCTGCGGCGCAGCCTCGCGGAAGCCGCGGATGGCGGCGGAGACGAAGGGGTGGAAGGCGGCGGAGCTGGTGAAGCCGACGGCGACCCGCCCCTGCTCACCGCGCCCGGTGCGCCGCACCGTCTCCAGCGCGCGGTCGAGCTGGGCCAGGATCGCGCGGGCCTCGGCCAGCAGCACCAGGCCGCTCTCGGTCGGCTGCACGCCGCGCGGCAGCCGACGGAAAAGCGGCACGCCCAGCGCCTGCTCCAGCGCCTTGATCTGCTGGCTCAGCGGCGGCTGCTGCATGCCCAGCCGCTCCGCCGCCCGGGTGACATGCCCCTCCTCGGCCACGGCGACGAAGTAGCGGAGATGGCGCAGCTCGATCATCGGCATATCCAGGCGATATGGATGGTTATGGTGCCATCTCGCGACGTCTATGCCGATTATGTCCAGTTCACCAGGGTCAGCGGCGCCTTGATCCGCGCATAGTGTCTGGTGTTGTTGGTGACGAGGAGGGCGCCGGCCGATAGCGAATGCGCCGCGATCATCATGTCGATCTCGCCGATCGGCTGGCCCGACATCACCAGTTGGTGGCGGATATCGGCATAGTGTTCCGCCGCATCGATATCCCAGGGCAGTGCCCGGACGAGCTTCAGAAACTGCCGTACCCCCAGGCTGAGTCGGTGACCGGCCGGCAAACGCTTCAGGCCGTACAGCAGCTCGGCCCGGGTCATTACCGAAATGCAGACGCGGGAAGGCGGGATTGCGGCCAGCTTCGTCTCGATGGCCGGGGCACGGCCCCTGATGATGTAGCTGGCCGTGTCCGTGTCCAGCATATGGAGGAGGGTCACGATCCTTCTTCGCCGAACAGGTCGCGCTCCTGCGGCAGAACGTTCATCGGACGCTCGGTCATGAAGTCGTCCGGCACCTCGATCGACCGCATCAGCTCGAAGAATTCGGCCCAGCTGCGGGCGCCGGGCCGGCTGGACAGCACCACGTCGCCGGTGCGCTCGTCCCGGGTGGCATAGACTTCGTCCCCATCAAAGCGGAACTCCGCGGGCAGTCGGACGGCTTGGCTGGCGCCGTTTCTGAACAGCTTGGCGATGCGGGTTTCAGGCAAGTCAGCCTCCGGTCCGGCATGAGTATATACGTAGATATATACAGCCGAGCCCGAAGGCAAGGGGCTGTCCTACAGCCACCCCTTCCGCTTGAACCAGAAGTAGGGCAGCACCGCGGACAGCACCATCAGCCCGAGGGCGAAGGGGTAGCCGACCGCCCATTTCAGCTCGGGCATGATCTCGAAGTTCATGCCGTAGATGCTGGCCACCAGCGTCGGCGGCAGGAACACCACGGCGGCGACCGAGAAGATCTTGATGATGGCGTTCTGCTCGATGTTGATCATCCCCATCGAGGCGTCGAGCAGGAAGGTGATGTTGTTGCCGATATAGGTGGCGTGGTCGGTCAGCGACGCCACGTCCCGGCTCAGGCTCTTCAGATGGGTGCGGAACACCTTGTCCTTGGTGGCGTCGCCGACCGCCAGGAAGCTCAGCAGCCGGGCCAGGCTGACCAGGCTCTCGCGCGCCTTCGACACCAGGTTCTGGCTGCGGCCGATCTGCTTGAGATTGGCCTCCAGCTCCTCGTTGGTGGTGCGCTTATGCACCGCCTCATGCACCTTGAAGATGCGCTGCGACAGGACGTCGACCTCGCCCGCCACCCGCTCCAGGATGTCGGCGGTGCGGTCGACGATGGCCTCGAGCAGGCCGATCAGCGTGGCCGAGCCGGAGGGGCACAGCATCGGCTGGCGCTCGGCATGGGCGATGAAGCCGGCCAGGGATTTCGGCTCGGCATAGCGGATGGTGATGAGGGTCTGGCCCTTCAGCACGAAGGTGATCGGGGCGGTGCCGGGCGCGTCGGTCTCGGTGGCGTAGAGCACGCTGGCGGTCATGAACATGCCGCCATCCTCCTGGTACAGCCGGCTCGACGCCTCGATCTCCTGCATCTCCTCGCGGGTCGGCAGGAACAGGCCGAGCTGTCCCTCGGCCAGCCGCTCCTCCTCGGCCGTCGGGTTGAACAGGTCGATCCAGACCATGTCCGAAGGGAAGGCGGCGCCCTCCGACGGGTCGATCGTAACGAAACGGGCGTTCGAAAGCGTGTAGATGCGCAGCATCGCGGTCTGTCCCCTGCGGGCCGGCGCATCGCCGGGCCGGGGCCGCGATGTCTAGCGGAGCCCTTCGGCCGGCGCGGCGCTGGGCCGTCCGTTCCCTGGCGGGGCGATCCGGTCGGGTCGCCTCTGTGGTTCGTCCCGGTCGGGACGACTGTCTGGCTCGTCCATGTCTCGATTCATCGAAGGCAGGGCCTGCCGGCACCCGTCACGCTCGGATGCCACTGCGAGATGGCGCCGTCAAGCTGCCGGCCTTGCGGAGGAGAGGCGCGTCAGCTCAGGGCGTCGATCGCGTCGGTTGTCAGATGGCCCGGCACGATGGTCAGCGGGATCCGCAGCTTGGCGATGGCACGGCTGCTGGTCAGGTACTGGACCAGCGGACCGGGGCCGGCGGAGGAGGCGGTGTCGGCGCCCAGCACCAGGATCGAGATCGACGGCTCCTCGGCGATCAGGGCCATCAGCTCGTCGCGGGCCGCGCCTTCGCGGATGTGCAGGATCGGGATGGTGCCGGTCAACTGGTTGACCTCGCGCGCCACCCGCTGCAGCCGCTGCTCGGCCTCGTGCCGCGCTTCCTCGCGCAGCACGTCCTCGATCGCGCCCCAATGCTGGATCTCGCTCGGGCTGATGACGTGCAGCAGGGCCACCCGGCCGCCGGTGTGCTGGGCCCGGCGGCAGGCATAGCGCAGCGCCGCCCGCCACTCCTCGCTGTCGTCGACGACGACGAGGAAGATGCGCGGCAGCTCCTGCTTGGGGGTCTCTGGGGCGTTGTCGGTCATGGCACCCTCGATAGATGGGAACGCATCACGGGCGGCGGAAGACGACGCTCGCCAGCCAGCCGGAGGCGACGGCGACGATGATGGCGGCCAGCCCGTACAGCGCCGGCTCGTCCTGGGCGAATTCGTAGATCTCGGCGCCCATTCCGACCTTGCCGACGATCAGCGGCGTGGTCTGGGCGTCGACCACCTGGCCGCCGCGGAACAGATAGGTCTCGACCTGGTACTGGCCGGTCGGGACGTTGGCTGGGAATTCGATCCGGGTCCGGAACAGCCGGCCGCCGAGGAAGCTGATCTGGCCGGTCTCGACGACGTAGAGGCCTTCGCGCTGCAGGCCGCGGATCAGCGCGTCGCGATAGGCGGCGATGGCCTCGGGCCCGGCCTCGCGGTCGTCCTCGCTGACCGCCAGCTGCAGGTATTTCAGGCCGATGCCGGCTCGTTCCAGCACCGGGGGCGGCGCCAGCTGCTCCAGCGGCTTGCTCGAGGCCACGGCGTAGAAGCCGGGCACCCCGTTGAACTTCAGGCTGGCATGGTTCAGCCAGATGCCGGCGACGCGGTCCTTCTCGCGCACCGTGGCCCGGTCGCCCGGGCCGCGCACCACCACCGCCACGTCGCCGTCGCCCTCGGTGGCGCCGAACAGCAGCACCTTGGTGCCGGTGAAGCCGGTGTTGATGGCGATGACATGGTCGGACAGGTCGGCCACCAGGTCCTGGGCGATGCCGGGCCGGCAGAAGGTCAGCGCCGCGGCCCAGATGGCGGCGGCGAGGAGGAGGCGCGGCACGGCTCAGCCCCCCCGGCGCATGGCAACGGTGAACAGGTCGGCGGGCGTGCCGAACAGGTCGAAGCCGACCTTGACGCAGATGATCAGCACCAGCGTCGCCAGGAGGGCGCGGGCCTGGTCGCCGCGCAGCCGGCCGCTGGCATGGGTGCCGAACTGGGCGCCGATCACGCCGCCAGCCAGCAGCAGCAGGGCCAGCAGCACGTCGACCGTCTGGTTCTGCAGCGCCTGCAGGAAGCAGACCAGGGCAGTGGTGAAGATGATCTGGAACAGCGAGGTGCCGGCCACCAGCGAGGCCGGCATGCCAAGCACGTAGATCATCGCCGGCACCAGGATGAAGCCGCCGCCGATGCCCATGATCGCGGTCAGGAAGCCGCCCAGCGCGCCGATCGCGATCGGTGCCAGGGCGCTGATGTACAGCCGCGATTTCGGGAACCGGGTCTTGAACGGCAGGCCGTGGAACCAGCCGTGCTTGTGCAGCTTGCGCCGCTGCCCGGGCGATCGGCGGCGGCGCAGCATCGACCGCAGGCTCTCGACCAGCATCAGCGCGCCGACCGTGCCCAGGAACAGCAGGTAGAACAGGTTGATGGCGAGGTCGATCTGGCCCAGCAGCTGCAGCAGGCTGAACAGCCGCACGCCCAGCACGCTGCCGACGACGCTGCCGGCCAGCAGCACCAGCCCCATCTTGAGGTCGACATTGCCACGCCGCAGATGCGCCAGCATGCCGGACACGCTGGCCGCGACCAGCTGGTTCGCCTGAGTGCCGACTGCGACCGCCGGCGGGATGCCGATGAAGATCAGCAGCGGCGTCATCAGGAAGCCGCCGCCGACGCCGAACAGGCCGGACAGGAACCCGACGAGCCCGCCCATGCCGAGAATCAGCAGGGCGTTCACCGAGACCTCGGCGATCGGCAGATAGACTTGCATGGCGCGGGGTCCCGTCCAGTCTCAGCCGCACCTTAGTCGGTGAATGAGCCGATGCGAAGGCTGATGGCGGCCGCGGCGCGGCGATGCCGCAATGGCATGAACCTCTCGGTTATCCATGCCGTACATGAATGTATGCTTCCGGTTAGGTTGGACCCAGCCGTCTAGTGTATGGTGCTGCGCTTTTTGATTCACAGCATGAGCCCGTATGATCAACGCGGGCCCTGGGGACGGAATTGCGCATGATCCTCCGCTTCGTCCTGGTCGGGATTGCCCTGATCGTCGTCGTCGGCGCGCTCGTCGGCATGAATTTCAAGCGCGACCAGATCGTGGCGGAGATCTTCGCCAATCAGCAGATGCCGCCGGTGCCGATCTCCGCCGCCAAGGCCGAGGCGAAGACCTGGACCGACTATCTCGAAGGCATCGGCAGCGTCTCGGCGGTCGAGGGCATCGAGCTCGCCTCCGAGGTCGCGGGCACGGTCAAGTCGATCGACTTCAAGCCGAACGACACGATCCAGGCCGGGCAGCGGCTGGTGCAGCTGGATGATTCGATCGATCAGGCCGATCTGCGCCTGTACCAGGCCGCCATGGACCTGGCGCAGCGGGTCCTGGACCGTGTCTCGTCGCTGCGGGCCCGCGGCAACGCTCCGCAGGCCGATCTCGACGCCGCCAATGCCGAGCTCTTGAAGGCCCAGGCGCAGATCGCCCGCGCCCAGGCGGTGATCGAGAAGAAGGCGGTGACGGCGCCTTTCGCCGGCATCGTCGGCATCCGCAAGATCGACATCGGCCGCTATGTCGGCCCCGGCGATGCGCTGGTGACGCTGCAACGCCTGGACCAAGTCTATGCCGACTTCACCCTGCCGGAACAGGCGTTCAGCCGCATCAGCCACGGCCAGAAGGTCGAGGTGCGGGCCGACGCCTTCCCGGACGAGGTGTTCCGCGGCGAGGTCAGCGGCATCGAGCCGGTGGTCGACGCCGCCAGCCGCATGGTCAAGGTGCGGGCCACCATCGACAATCCCGGCCTCAAGCTGCGCCCCGGCTTCTTCGCCAATGTCCGGCTGATCCTGCCGGAGCGGCCGAATGTGGTGACCGTGCCGCAGACCGCGATCACCTTCAGCCTCTACGGCGACACCGTCTTCGTGATTCGCGAGAAGCAGGCCGAGGTCGGCCAGCAGCAGCCGGCGGATCAGCCCGCGGAGAAGCCGGCGGCTTCCGGTGACGGGAGCCAGCCGCCGGCCGGACCGCAGCTGGCGGTCGAGCAGGTCTTCGTCCGGGTCGGCAAGCGCCAGGGCAACGTCGCCGAGATCGTCGAAGGGGTGAAGGCGGGCGACCAGGTCGTCACCTCCGGCCAGCTCAAGCTGCAGAACGGCTTCCCGGTGGTGATCGACAACTCGGTCGATCCCACCCGTCCGCCGCAGGCCGGATCCTAGGACCGGCCGGGAAGGGGGGCGCCATGAACTTCACCTCGATCTTCATCCGCCGGCCGGTCCTGGCCTCGGTGGTCAGCCTGCTGATCCTGCTGCTCGGCCTGCAGGGCCTGGCCACCCTGCCGGTGCGCCAGTTCCCGAAGACCGAAGAGACGGTGATCACCATCACCACGGCCTATCCGGGCGCCAGCGCCGACCTGATGCAGGGGTTCATCACCACCCCGATCGCGCAGTCGGTGGCCAGCACGGAAGGGCTGGACTACGTCACCTCCTCCTCGGTCCAGGGCGTCAGCACCGTGTCGGTGCACATGAAGCTGAACGCCAACCCGGACGCAGCGCTGACCGAGGTGCTGACCAAGGTGCAGCAGGTCCGCAACGACCTGCCGGACGAATCGAAGGACCCGGTGGTGGTGAAGGGCACCGGCCAGGAGATCGCGATCCAGTACATCGCGCTGGACAGCGACCGGATGTCGCCGGAGGAGGTGACCGAATACATCACCCGGGTGGTGCAGCCGCAGCTGTCGACCACCGAGGGCGTGGCCGAGGCCGAGATCCTGGGCGCCAAGAGCTTCGCCATGCGGGTCTGGGTCGACCCGATCCGGCTGGCCGCGCACATGGTGACGGCGGCCGATGTGGTGACGGCGATCCGGGCCAACAACTTCCAGTCGGCGCCGGGCCGCACCGAGGGCGAGCTGGTCACCTTCGCCATCCGCACCGACACCACGCTGCGCACGGCCGAGGCCTTCGGCGACCTAGTGGTGCGGTCGGACGGGTCGAACATCGTCCGGCTGAAGGACGTCGCCCGGGTCGAGCTGGGCAGCGAGAGCTATGACGCCCGCGTCACCTTCAACGGCCGTGAGGCGATCTTCATCGCCATCAACCCGACGCCCGCGGCCAACCCGCTGACCACGGCGGCCAATGTGCGCGCGGCGATGGTCGACATCGAGCGCCAGATGCCGGAGGGCATGCGCGGCGAGATCGTCTACGACGCCACCGAGTTCATCGAATCCTCGATCTGGGAGGTCGGCAAGACCATCCCCGAGGCGGTGGCGATCGTCGTGGTCGTGATCCTGCTGTTCCTCGGCTCGTTCCGCGCCGTCGTCATCCCGGTCGTCACCATCCCGCTGTCGCTGATCGGCGTGCTGTTCTGCCTCTACGCGCTGGGATACTCGATCAACACGCTGACCCTGCTGGCTATGGTGCTGGCGATCGGCCTGGTGGTCGACGACGCCATCGTGGTGGTCGAGAACATCCACCGCCACATCGAGGAGGGGCTGACGCCCCGGCAGGCGGCGCTGAAGGGCGCGGCAGAGATCGCCGGGCCGGTGGTGTCGATGACCATCACCCTGGCCGCGGTCTATGTGCCGATCGGCTTCGCCACCGGTCTGACCGGGGCGCTGTTCCGCGAATTCGCCTTCACCCTGGCCGGCGCCGTCATCATCTCCGGCATCGTCGCGCTGACCCTGTCGCCGATGATGACCGGCAAGCTCCTGAAGCCACATGGCGCGGGCGTCGGCCGGTTCCAGCGCACGGTCGACCGCTTCTTCAACGGGCTGCAGGGCTGGTACCACCGGCGGCTGCACAACTCGCTGAACTATCGGCCGGTGACGGTGTTCCTGGCGGTCGTGCTGCTCGCCGCCTCGGCCTTTCTGTTCTGGAAGACGCCGAGCGAGCTGGCGCCGAAGGAGGATCAGGGCTTCGTCTTCATGATCCTCGAGGGCCCGCGCTACGCCAATCTGGAATACATGAACCGATTCAGCGACAAGCTGATCAAGGACCTGCAGGCGGTGCCGGAGCATGACGCGATCTTCGCGGTCAACGGCGCCGGCTCGCTGGCGTCCGGCTTCGGCGGCATGACCTTCAAGCCGTGGGGCGAGCGCACCCGCAGCGGCGCCGAGATCGAGGCCCAGGTCCAGGGCATCGTCGGCAACATCGCCGGGGTCGAGGGCTTCGCCACCTCGCCGCCGGCCCTGCCCGGCTCCGGCGGCGGCCCGCCGGTGCAGTTCGTGATCAAGGCCCCGGGCTCGCCCCAGCTGGTCTACGAGATGGCGCAGCAGATCGCCAACGAGGCGCGGAAGAGCGGCATGTTCCTGTTCGCCAACGCCACCCTGGCCTTCGACCGGCCGGAGCTGTCGGTCGAGATCGACCGCAACAAGGCGGCAGCGCTGGGCATCAACATGAACGACATCGGCACCACGCTGAACGTCATGCTCGGCGGCAACGACATCGGCCGCTTCGACCGCGACAACCGCAGCTACAAGGTGATCCCGCAGGTCGCGCAGGAAAGCCGGCTGAACCCGGAGGAGCTGAACAAGTACTTCGTCCGCACCGCCGGCGGCGACCTGATCCCGCTATCCTCGGTGGTGACGCTGAAGACCCAGGCGACGGCGAACTCCTACACCCAGTTCAACCAGCTCAACAGCTCGACCATCCAGGCGGTGCCGACCCCGGTGATCGTCACCCTCGGCCAGGCGCTGACCTTCCTGCAGCAGACCGCGGATCGGATCCTGCCGCGCGGCGTCAGCTACGACTACGAGGGTGATTCGCGGCAGTACATCACCGAGGGCAACACGGTGATGATCGCCATGGCCTTCGCCGTGATCGTGATCTTCCTGGTGCTGGCGGCGCAGTTCGAGAGCTTCCGCGACCCGCTGATCATCATGATGTCGGTGCCGCTGTCGATCTTCGGCGCGCTGGCGGTGCTGAATGTCGGCTCGATCCTCCAGCTCAACGGGGCCAGCCTGAACATCTACACCCAGATCGGGCTGATCACGCTGGTCGGGCTGATCACCAAGCATGGCATCCTGATGGTGGAGTTCGCCAACAAGCTGCAGGAGGAGCAGGGGCTGGCGCGGCGCGAGGCGATCGAGCAGGCGGCGGCGATCCGCCTGCGGCCGATCCTGATGACCACGGCGGCGATGGTGCTGGGCGTGGTGCCGCTGCTCTATGCCAGCGGCGCCGGCGCCGCGGCGCGCTTCTCGATCGGGCTGGTGATCGCGTCCGGCATGTCGATCGGCACGCTGTTCACCCTGTTCGTGGTACCGATGGTCTACACCTACCTCGCCCGTGACCATCACCGCGTGGTCGAGGAGGACGAGCCGCCGGCCCACCCGAAGCCGGCGGAGTAGGCGGGGCGGCGCGCGCTCGGCGCGACGCTTGCGGTAAAGCCTCGAGAGCGCAGAGCGTGGCATGGCTCTGTACGACCTCAGACCATAGACAGCGATTCCGCGCGCCCGTCGTGCGGATTGATGTATCGCGGCAGGACCACGGGCTGAAGTGTCTGATTCAATTGTTCCAAGAGCGCTGACAGATGATCTGAAGTTTCCGTGAAAATATGCCTGCTGGTAATCTTGTTGCTGGCCGCATATAATATATGAAAAGGTTTGGCTATCGTCGGCAGTCTTTTCTGTGGCTGCTGAGCCGATGCCGATGCATTCAGAATTCATTGGGTTTGCGCATTCGGGGGGCCTCATGGCCATTCATTTCGACATCATGCGCGACGGCAGGCATTTCTCGGCGCGGGCCGACAGCGGCAAAGCCTTCGCAATCGGCTCGAAGGTCCGGTTCCGCAACAGGAATACCGGCGTGGAGCGGTTCGGGCTGTCGAACGACCGCGGTTTCTTCGGATCGGAGGAGGCCAGAGAGCTCCTCTACGTGGCCAGGGACTTCGAGGCCGTCCATCCCTTCTGGTGCGATTTCATCGAACCGACGGCGATCTGCGAAGGGCAGAGCTTTATCTCGCTGAACACCTTCGATCGCGCGCGGTTCACTTTCGGGTTCGGGCAGTTTGCCGCTCATGTCCCGGACGGCGATTTCGTCCGCTGGTTTCGTGACATGCTGCAGCGGCCCGAGGTCGAGGACTATTTCCCGAATCTCGAGGTCCAGGGGGGACGCATCGTCAAGGTCGAGGAGGCGAGGATCGTCCCCCTGGAGGACTCGGATTCGACTGAGCCGCTGCAGCTCTTCCTCAACCCCACGCTCGACGATGTCGAGGACGCCGAGGTCATCGCCGCGGCCAAGCTGATCCATTGGACCGGCCACCACCCGGATGTGCGGCTGCTGCAGGTGCAGCACATGATCAATACGGCCCGTCGCCTCGTGAAGGAAGCGGACCGGCGGCTGAGGCTGGACGGCGTTGGCGCCGACCAGTGCTGCATCGTGATGGATGTCAGGCACCAGGGACGCGCTGGCTTCGACGATCTGCAGGCGGCGCTCCGCGCCAGAAAGCCGTTCGAAGCCCTGCTCGAGGTCGGCGGCGACGGAGAGCCCCAGCGCGTGCAGAACCTGAAGGCCGCGCTCGAGACCCGGCGGGTAAAGCTAGAGGCACGGACATGGTCTCGCTCGGTGGGCGACTTCGTCTGAGGGGAGGTGGGAATGGCCTTCGTTGACGATCTGGCCAGGGTGGCGCGAACGGAATGGGATCGTTGGGGCGGACCACGCGTCGCGATCGACGGTGGCCGGGCGGGGTTTGCCAGCCGCAACATGGAGGCAGACTCTCCGTTCTTCACCTTCGTCGGAGACTACTGGCAGTCGATCGACATCGATCGGGATGGCAGGGATCCTCCGGCATGGTCGGCGGCTTTCATCTCGTTCTGCTTCATCGAGGCTGGCTCCGGCGAGCGCTTTCCCTCCCACCAGAACCACTCGATCTACGTCTCGAAGATCGATTCGGGACGGTTCCCGGGGCTCTCGGTCGAGAATCCCGGCGTCACCGCGCCCGGCATCGGCGATCTCCTCTGGGCGAGCCGGACCGGCGATGACTGCCGCACACCGCCATCGACCTTCGCCGAGGCCAGAAGGGAGCTGAAGAAGATCCGCGAGGGCACGGCAGGCAGCTTCTGCAGCCATTCCGACATCGTCACCGCGATCCGCGACGGCGAAGTCGACGTCATCGGCGGAAACGTTTCACAGGCGGTGACCCGGACGACATACAAGCTGGATTCCCAGGGACGAATCAAGGACGGGCGACGCAACTTCATCGGCGTGATCAAAAATACTCTCTAGGTAAATTATCTTCTCTTGCTGATCCAGAGATCGATTTGTTTAATCGCTGAATTTTATTCTAATGATAGCGATTTATCAAAATTTTATTTGACGACCGAAAATGAATTCGGGAGAGATCGATGGGAAATTCACAATTCGCTTTCTCCGCATGCCTGGCTGCAAGGGTGCGCCGCCTACTGATGGGCATCGTGGCGATCGCTCTTGTCGCGGGGTGCACGGTCCAGCTCACGGCGCCATACAGCAGCGACATCGATATCCAGGCCAGCGCCCTGCAGTCCGACTTCTTCCGGTTCGTGGCGGAGATGCAGATGGTCGCCGGCACACCGAATGGTTACTACGACGAGCACGCCTTCCAATATGCCGACTTCGAAGCGCGCCTGGCGGTGATCCGGATGCGTTCGGAGAGCCTGAGCGGCGGCGTTCCCTGCGGCCGTGCGTTGGAGGCGGCAAAGAAGGCCCAGCTCCCCCTGGGGGATCAGATCGCGCAGTCGATCTCCGCAGCGTCCGCGCAGGGAGAGGCAGACAACGCCAGCTGCATCACGATCCTGGTGCGGCTCGCTCAGAACAACATGGAGCGGCTGCGAAGCCAGCACCAGCTGCGATGCAATCGATCGGCGAAGCTGGCGCTTTGCACGACCCTCTTCTCGGCGCCGCCGATCTTCAACATCCTATCGCCCGGGCAAAGCGACGCTCCGCTCGTCAGTGCAGTCGCCATCAGCCTCAACGAACTCGTTGGCGCTGAGCGAGACATCAAGCCGCTGGGCAATGAGTGAGGAGTGAATCCCATGCCGAACTCTCGCCTGGATAGCGCGACGCGGAAAATCCTGGCCGCCCTGACCGGGCAGGCCGAACTCTCGTTCCGGGGTGTCGTCGCCGATATCGAGCAGCATGTCATCCCGACTATGGCGTCGATCGCCCGCAGCCTCGCCGTGACCGGGGGGCGGCTCGCCGATGGCACCTTCACGAAGGACATCGCGGATGTCGAGGTGGCGGCGCTGCTGGACGCGGCGGCCTCGGTGATCGTCAGATTCGCCAACCGTATCCTGAAGGAGATCCAGGATATCATCAATGCGGTGATCGGCGCGGTCCGGGACGTGATCAATACGGCGGTGGGCGTGGCCCTGGTGTAGCCGGCTGGGCTGGCGGTCAGCGCGCGAGGGTCTTCCGCATCTCCGGGGCGGGGGCGAAAGCGGTCATGGCCGTGCCGACGACCCGGAAGCCGCAGCGTTCGTAGAAGGCGTGGGCCCGCTCACTGGCGATCACATGCAGCGAGCGGGTGCCGAGCGCTTTGGCCCGCCGCTCGGCCTCGGCCACCAGCCGGGCGCCGATGCCGCAGCGCCAGGAGTGTGGATCGACGAACAGGTCCTCCAGCTCGGCCTCGCCGTCGCCGCGGGGCAGGACCGTGGCGAAGCCGGCGATCCCGCCGTCCAGCTCGGCGACGAAGACCGAGGCCAGGTGCTCGGCCGGAACCTGCCGCGCCTCGGGTAGCGCCTTCAATTCCTCGACATGATCGCCCCAGGCCAGCGAGGCGCGGAGCTTGAGCGCCCCGAGCGCATCCCGGTCCTCCGGCCGTGCCGGGCGAATGCGGATCACCATCTGGAGGCGACCGCAAAAATTTCGGCCCGGCGCTGTCGCATCGGGGCAGGGGTGCTTCGTCTTATCGACAGCGTCAGCGAAACCGCACGTGTTGGAGAGGATAGTCCCATGATCCGCACCGTCCTGATGGCCGCAGCCCTGCTCGTCGCCGGCCCGGCCTTTGCCGAGGGCCCACCGGCGGGTGCCCGCGTCGAGGTCAACGGCATGCAGGTCTACTACGAAGTCTCCGGCAGCGGCGATCCGCTGGTGGTGCTGCACGGCGCCTATATGAACATCCCGTCGATGGGCGCGATCATCCCGAAGCTGGCCGAGACCCGCAAGGTCTATGCGCTCGAATTCCAGGGCCATGGCCGCACCACCGACATCGACCGGCCGATCACCTATCCCGCCCTTGCGGACGACGTGGCCGCCTTCATGGATGCGGTGGGCCTGAAGAAGGCCGACGTGTTCGGCTATTCGATGGGCGCCGCGGCCGGGCTGCAGCTGGCCATCCGCCATCCGGACAGGGTGAACAAGCTCGTCGCCGCCTCGGTCGCCTATGACGTCGAGGGCTGGCAGCCGGCGTTCCGGGAGTTCATCCCGCAGATGACGGTGGAGATGTTCGTCGACATGCCGGTGTTCGCCGAGGCGTACCGCAAGCTCGCCGCCAACCCCGACGGCTTCCCCGAGCTGGTGCGCAAGCTGATCGCGCTGGAGAAGGAGCCGATGGCGTGGGGCGCCGACGTCAAGGCGCTGAAGACCCCCGTGCTGATCATCACCGGCGACGCCGACGTCGCGACGCTGGAGCATTCGGTGGCGCTGTTCCGGCTGCTCGGCGGTGGCGGCATGGGCGATATGGGCCAGCCGCTGCCGGCCTCGCGCCTCGCCGTGCTGCCGGCGACCTCGCACACCGCGGTGATCGGCCAGACCGACCTGCTGGTGGCGGTGATCGAACCCTTCCTCAAGGGCGAGACGCCAAAGGGGATGTTCGAGTAGGGCTCCGCCTCACCCGACATAGATCGGATTGCCCAGCGCCCGCCGCAGCTCCTGGGCCGCGATGTCGCCGCGGGTGACGCCGGCCGGCAGGCTGCGGCCGTCCAGCGTCTGCAGGAATTCGGCCTCGAGCCGCGGGCGGCTGGCGGCGGCGACGATCTCGGCGCGCAGGAAGCGGTCGGGCGAGGGCAGGGTCAGCCGGGCGGTCCAGTCCTCCGCCGGGATCTTCTGCTCGGCGACCGTGCCGCCGGCATCGACCCAGACCAGCCGGTCACCGGCCGCGCCACGGATCTCCGCCTCGACGGTCCAGTCGCCACCGCCGGAATGGGTGCCGCCCATCGGCACGCCGCCGGCGGTGACGGCGAGATGCGGCCCGTCCGGCGCCTCGGTGACATAGCCGTGGCCGGCGCGCAGCGCCCGCAGCACCGCCCTCTCCGACAGCTCCGGCAGCCACAGTGCCGTGGCCGGCCGGCCGAGGCCGAGCGGGCCGGACGGGGCCAGCGCCGCCGGCTGGTGCCAGTCGCTGCCGCCGATCAGGGAGATGCGCCGGCCTTCCCGCAGCCGCTCGTCGTAGCGGGCCAGCGAGATCCAGTTGCCGGCGAACCAGTGCGACTGCCAGGCCTCCATACAGTCCACCGCCGGCAGCTCGTGCCGCCACGGGATCGGCGGCTTGTCGTGGTTGATCGACAGCAGGCCGCCGGCGCGGCGCACCGCCTCCGCCAGAAGGTGCGCATCGGCCGGTGCGGTCAGCCGGAAATCGATCCAGCCCTCGGCACCGAAGACGTTGGCGTGGCCCTCGGCGGTGGTGACCTCCTCGCCGCGGATGAAGACCAGGTCCCGGCTGCTTCGTGGCGCGAAATAGCGGCGCTGGGTGGTGGTGTTGTGGTCGGTCACGGCCAGGAAGCGCAGCCCCGCTTGCCGCGCCGCCTCGTGCAGCAACTCCGGCCCGCCGCGGGCGTCGCTGTGACGGGTGTGGCAGTGCAGGTCGCCGCGGTACCAGCCGGGCGCCGGGTGACGCGCGTCGGCCGCCGGCTCGGGCGACCAGGCGGGGCGCGGTGCATCGTCGAGGCGGATGGTCAGCGCCACCTCGGCGCCGCTGGGCGGCACGCGGTAGAGACCGAGCAGGATGGTCCAGGTCCCGGCGGGGATCGGCCCCGGCACATAGCCCGGCGTGGCGTCGTCGGTGGCGACGAAGAAAGCGTCGCGGGCGCCGCCGCTCCAGCCGCGGAAGCCGGCCGGGCTGGGGAAGGCGGTGGCGCGCGGATCCATCAGGCCGAGATCGATGATGCAGTCGCCGGCCTTGGCATAGGCCATGGCGACGTCGATCCGGGTGGTGCCGGGCGGGATCTCGACCGGCACCGGACGGTAGGGCCCTTCCGTCGCCGTCACCCGGACGGTCAGCGCCTGGGTCACGGCTCTTCCCGCGCGCCGGGGATGCGGCGCCCCTCGGCGTCGAAGACCACCGCATCCTCGGCCCGAAAGCCGAGCCGGACGTCACGGCCGAGGCTCAGCGGATCGTCGCCGAAGATCCGCGCGGTGACGCGCCGGTCGCCCGGCAGCAGCAGCGTGACCAGGCTTTCCGGCCCCATCCCCTCATTGGCGAACAGCTCGCCGGAGAGATGCCAATCGTCGTCCCCGGCGACGCGCAGATGCTCCGGCCGGATGCCGAGCGTCAGCTTGCCCCCGCGGTCGATCGCCCGGGCCAGGGCGTCCCACAGCGGCAGGGGCGGGGCCTGCAGCCCGTCGGCCGACAGCAGCGCCGCGCCGTCATGCAGGACGGCCTCGACCGGCACCAGGTTCATCGGCGGGTTGCCGACGAAGCCGGCGACGAAGGTGGTCGCCGGGCGGCGATAGACCTCGAGCGGCGGGGCGTATTGCACCACCTCGCCGGCCTCCATCACCGCCACTCTTGTGGCCAGCGCCATCGCCTCGGCCTGGTCATGGGTGACGTAGATCGCGGTCATGCCGATGTCGCGCTGCAGGTGGTTCAGGAAGGCCCGCGCCTCCAGCCGCAGCTTGGCGTCGAGGTTGGAGAGCGGCTCGTCGAACAGATAGACCTGGGACGGGTGCACCAGGGCCCGGGCCAGCGAGGCGCGCTGCTGCTGGCCGCCGGAGATCTGCGACGGCAGCCGGTCCAGCAGATGGCCGATCTGCAGGATGTCGGCCACCTCCTGGGTCCGGCCGCGCCGGGCCTCGACGGGGGCGCCGCGGACCTTCAGCGGATAGCCGATGTTCTGGCCCAGCGACATGTGCGGGTAGAGGGCATAGTCCTGGAACACCATCGACAGGTTGCGGTCCCTCGGCGGCTTGCGGGTGACGTCCGTGCCGCCGATCAGGATGCGGCCGGCGGTCGGCTGCTCCAGCCCCGCCACCATGCGCAGCGTCGTGGTCTTGCCGCAGCCCGAGGGCCCGAGCAAGCAGACGAAGTCGCCATCGCCGATGTCGAGGTCGATGTCGCGCACCACGGTCAGGTCGCCGAAGGCCTTTTGCACGCGCTCCAAGGTCACCGACGCCATGACATCTCCCGCTCGCCGAGACGATTCGAGAATGCGCTGGTGTGAGTCGGCTGGTGGTGGTTTCGAGAACCGGCGCGCAGCGGACGTTTGGGTCCGTGAGCACCGGAAGCGCAGAAACCGCCGCCAGACGGCCGCACCAGTAGCATTGTCGGATGGTCTCTCATGATTTGATGCCGCCGAAGAATCGGAACCCGAACTTCCAGCTGACGAAGAGATACAGCGCCACCACCGGCGCCGAATAGACCACGGCATAGGCGGAGAGCAGGGTGACGACCGGCGTCCCGGCCTCGGAATAGTAGGAGTAGATCGCCAGCGCCGCCGGCATGCGGGATTCGCTGCGCAGCAGGACGAAGGGGATCAGGAAGCTGCCCCAGATCTGCACGAAGGCCCAGACGGCGACGACCACGACGCCCGGGCGGATCACCGGCAGGGCGACGTCGAAGAAGGCGCGCAGCGGCGAGGCGCCGGCGACCAGCGCCGATTCCTCATAGGTGCGCGGCAGCCCGTCGATGAAGTCGCGCAGGATGAACATGGCGGTCGGCAGCAGGCCGCCGGCGAAGACCAGGATCACCGCGACATGGGTGTCGACCAGGCCGATGGCGCTGACGATCAGGAAGATCGGCACCATGGCGGCGGAGCCGGAGACGACCGAGGAGAACAGCAGCAGCAGGTAGGTGATCGGGCCCTTGCCGGGCACCGGCGCGCGCGACATGGCATAGGCCGCCAGCGTCGCCGCGGCGGTGACCAGGGCGACGCCGCCGACGCTCTGGATCAGGCTGTTCAGCAGCGCCCGCATGGCGAAGCCGTTCTCGAACGCCTTGGCGAAGTTGCCGAGGGTGAACGGGTCCGGCACCGCCAGCCCCAGCTCGGCCCGGGCGTTGAACGGTGCCAGCACGAACCACAGCAGCGGCAGGGCGAAGACCAGGCCGATCAGCGCCGCCAAGCCGGCGAACAGGATGCGGAGGAGGAGGGGGCGCAGCGCCATCTCAATGCTCCGCCGCGGCCTTGCGGCGCCGCGCCAGGCCGAGATAGACCAGCGCGAAGGCCAGGTTGATCAGCATGATGACGACACCGACCGCCGCGCCGCGGCCGAACTCGAAATGCTTGAAGGCCAGCTGGTAGGTGTAGATCGACAGGATCTCGGTGCGGAAGGACGGGCCGCCGCCGGTCAGCAGGAACGGCGTGAACACGTTGAAGGTCCACATCGTCACCAGGATCAGGTCGGTCACGACATGGCCGCGGATCAGCGGCAGGGCGATGTCACGCAGCTTCTGCCAGGACGAGGCGCCGACCACGTTCGCGGTCTCGAAATAGCTCGGCGGGATCGATTGCAGCGCCGAGGAGAACAGCATCATCGAGAAGGCGGTGCCGCGCCAGGTGTTGAACACGACGATGGCCAGGAACGGCATCTCCAGCAGCCAATCCGGCCGTGGCAGGCCGAGCGTGCCGAGGATGCCGTTCAGCGTGCCGGCGTCGCGGTCGAGATAGGCGAACCAGGCGAAGCCGATCACCACCTCCGGCAGGATCCAGGCCGCCACCACCGCCGCCTGGACAGCGGCCTTCAGGGCCGGATGGATATTCTGCAGCAGCCATGCCAGCAGCAGCCCCAGCAGCGCCTGGCCGATCAGGGCCGAGAGCAGCACGAACTGCACGGTCAGGATCAGCGAGGCGCCGAACTCGCCGGGGGCGAAGAACGCGCCGGCGTCGAACAGCGAGAGGTAGTTCTGCAGCCCGACGAAGTCCGGGTGCAGCGCGGTGCGACCCAAGAGCGTGCGGTTGGTGAAGCTGACCGCGATGATCCAGAAGAACGGGACGACGACAAACAGCCCGACCAGCACCCCGGCCGGGACCATGAAGGCGGCCCCCGACCGGGCAGAGAGCAGCGTGGCGCGTGTCGTGGGCAGGCCTCGTGCCGCCATCCTCAGCTCTTGCTGGCGGTGTTAGCCTCGCCGACGATCTTCTTCACGGCGGCGCCGTAACGCGCCATCGCCTCCTCCGGCGTGGCGTTGCCGGAGACCACGGCCTCGGTCATGCGCTGCAGCTCGGCCGAGACCTTGTCGTAGTTCGGGTCGTTCGGCCGGGCCGTGGTGATCGGCATCAGCGCCTTGGCGGTGTCCTGCAGGAAGGTCGACTTCGGCACCGGCACGTCGTCGCGGATGCGGATCCGCTCCTCGAAGCCCTGATAGGCGGCCAGCGCCTTCTGGCTGTTCATGAAGGCCAGCAGCGCCCAGGCCTGCTTCGGGTTCTGGGTGTTCGGATTGAGCACGAAGCCGGTGCCGCCGGAGATGGTGACGAAGTCGCGCCCGTCCAGCCCGCGGCCCGCGGCCTCGGCCGGGATCTTGGCCCAGCCCATCGTCTTGTCGCGGTCGGCGACGGCGAACTCGCTGCCCGGGGCGGTGACCGAGCGGTAGAACCAGTCGCCCTCGACCAGCATCGCCGTCTTGCCGTCGCGGAAATTGGCGAAGCTGCGGTTGCGGCCGTCGGCCAGCAGCTGGGCGCGCTGATCGCCCAGCTTCTCGTCGACATAGATGGTCTTGTACAGCGTCAGCGCCGCCAGGATCGCCGGGCTGCCGGTGATCCACTTGCCGTCCTTGTCCTGCAGCGCCTCGCCGGCGCCGAGCAGCAGCGGGTAGTAGCCTTGCATGGTGGTGGCCTCGCCCATCGAGACCCCGGCATTGATCTGCAGCGGGAAGCTGTCCGGATCGGCCTTCTTCAGGGCGCGGGCGGTGGTCAGCAGCTCGTCCCAGCCGGCCGGCTGCCAGCCCTCGGCCTTCAGCCCGGCCTTAGCGAACACGTCGCGGCGGTAGTAGATGACGCGGACATCGGTGCCCTCGGCCAGGCCGTAGCGCTTGCCCTGGTAGGACATCAGCGCCTGGGCGCCGGCCGAGATGTGCGGCCAGCCGTCCCAGCCATCGACCTCGGAGCCGGCGATCTCGTCGAGCGGCTTCAGCAGGCCGCCCTCGACGAAGCTGGGGATCAGGAAGCCGTCGAAGCTGGAGACGTCGGCCCCGGCGCCGGTGGAGAAGTCGAGCGCCAGCTGCTGCGTCAGCTGCTCATCGGTGCCGCCGAAGCTCTTCAGCGTCACGGTGTTGCCGGCGCCGGCCGGGCTTTTGGCGAATTCCGGGATGACCCAGGTCTTGATCCAGGTCGCCAGCTCGGTGTTCACGCCGCCCTCGACGCAGCGGCAGACGATCGACAGGTCGGCGGCGTGTGCCGGCGCGCCCCAGGACAGGGTCGCGAGCAGGCCGGCGGCGAGAATCCCCAGGCGATGTGCGGTCATGCGCTGTGTCCTCCCATGGCGGCGCATCCTTCAGGCGGGATGCGGCTTCGAGCAGAAGTGAACACGCTTTCAGTTTTCCGTCAATCGGGATCGCTCTGATCCTTGGATGTCTCCGCATCCACTCGTGGATGCGAGGGATTCAGCCAAATTCCCGCGCAACCATGCTTGACAGCCCCAAGCCGTCTGCCCAGTGTGGATGAAAGCGATTTCAGTTGAGGCACAGGTGGCACGAGAGGACCAGCCCAGGGGACAATCCATCGCCGAGATCGTGGCGGACCGGGCCAAGGTGTCGCGCGCCGCGGTCTCGCGGGCGTTCAACCCGAAGGCGCCGCTGCGGGCCGACAAGCGCGCGCTGGTGCTGCGCATCGCCGAGGAGATGAACTACATCCCGAACATGGCCGGCCGGGCTCTGGCCACGCAGCGGTCGCATCTGGTCGGGGTGATCGTGCCGCATGTCTGCAGCCCCTGGGAAAGCCTCGAGATCGACGCGCTGACCACGGCGCTGCAGGACCGCGGCTTCGCCACGCTGCTGTTCAAGACCCGGATCGACCGCAGCCTGGACCCGAAGCTGCTGTCCTACATGCGGGCCTACAACCCGGACAGCGTGGTGGTGTTCACCGAGAACGTGCCGCCGGACCAGTTGCACCGCGCCTTCGACCAGGCGGTGCCGGTCTATGTCGACTATCCGAACGAGGCCGCCGACCCCGGACCGCTGCCGGAATCGGGGATGCACCGCTTCGACTGCCTGCGGGTGCTGCAGCGCGACGGCATCGAGCAGGCGGTGGCTCTTCTGTCCGGCTTCGGTCGCCGGCTCTTCGCCTATCTGGCCGGCAACCCCAAGGCCCAGGCCAACACGGCGCGGCTGCGCACGCTGCAGCAGGTGCTGGCGGCGCGTGGCCTGCCGCCGGCCGCGGTGGTGGAGGGCGATTTCAGCTACCAGCGCGGCCATGACGCCACCATTGAGCTGTTCCGCGGCGGGCCGGGCGCCGAGGCGGTGTTCGCCGCCAACGACGTCAGCGCCTTCGGCGCGCTCGACGCGCTGCGCCATGCCCTGGGCCGGAAGGTGCCGGAGGAGGTCAGCGTCGTCGGCTTCGACGACATCGACCAGGCCGCCTGGCGCAGCTACGACCTCACGACCATCAAGATCGATGTGGATGAGCGGGTGGCCGCGCTGGTGCGGCTGATCCTGCACCGCCTGCAGAACCGGGCCGCGCCGCCGCTGGTCGAGACGATCCGCACCAAGCTCGTCGTCCGCAGCACCGTGGGCTGACCCATCACGCCATCATGGATGAGACGATGACCGGCCGGACGATCCACCTCGTCTTCAAGACGCATCTCGACATCGGCTTCACCCAGCTGGCCGAGACGGTACGGCGGGAATACCACGAGGTGTTCATCCCGCGCGCGATCGACACCGGCGAGCATTTCTTCGCCGAGGATCCGGCGCAGCGCATGTTCGTCTGGACCACCGGCGCCTGGCTGATCTGGGACCATCTCGAGACCCAGCCGCGCGACCAGGTGCGGCGGCTGGAGCAGGCGATCGAGCGCGGGCTGATCCGCTGGCACGGCCTGCCCTTCACCACCCACACCGAGCTGATGTCGCCGGCGCTGTTCCGCGCCGGGCTGTCCTATGCGCAGGCGCTGGACCGCCGCTTCGGCACCAGCACCGTCGCCGCCAAGATGACCGACGTGCCGGGCCACCCGCTGGGCATCGTGCCGATCCTGGCCGAGGCCGGCATCCGCTTCCTGCACATTGGCGTCAACGCGGCCTCGACCCTGCCGGAGGTGCCGCCGCTGTTCCGCTGGCGCGCGCCGTCGGGCGAGGAGGTGCTGGTGGCCTATCAGAGCAGCTACGGCGCCACCTTCTTCCCCGAGGGGATGGACCAGGGCCTGAGCTTCGCCCACACCTCGGACAATGTCGGGCCGCAGGGGATCTCGGCGGCGGTGGAATGTCATCGCGAGCTGCGGGCAGCAAATCCGGGCGCCACGATCCGGGCCTCGACCCTGGACGATTTCGCTGCCGCGGTCTGGCCGCAGCGCGAGCGCTTCCCGGTGGTGGACCGCGAGATCGGCGACAGCTGGATCCATGGCAGCGCCAGCGATCCGGACAAGACCGCGCGGTTCCTGGCGCTGCAGCGAGTCTATGACCGGTTCGCGGAGGAGGGGTTGGACGCGAGCCGCCTGGCCTTCGGCCGGCGCCTGGCCATGGTCGCCGAGCACACCTGCGGCGTCGACGTGAAGACCTTCCTGCGCGACGAGGACGCCTGGGACCGGCCGGATTTCGAGGCGGCGCGGCAGCGCGACCCGCGCTTCCGCTTCGCCGAGAGCTCCTGGGCCGAGCAGCGCGGCTATCTCGGTGCCGCAGTGGAGGCGCTGTCCCCGGCCGACCGGCCGGCGGCGGAGCAGGCCCTGGCCGAGCTGCGGCCGGGCGACCCGGTCGCGGCGGAGACGACGGCGGCCGGATCTGTCGAGGTCCGGGCCGGCGACTGGCGGCTGGGTGTCGACGGGGCGACCGGGACCATCGCCACGCTCACCGCGCCGGACGGCCGGATGTTGGAGGGGATCGGCGGCAGCGTGATCGCCTATGGCTATGAAAGCTATGACGCGGCCGACGTCGCCGCGCATATGCAGTTCTATCTGACGCAGCGGCTCGAATGGGCGCTGCTGGACCATGGCAAGCCGGGGCTGGAGCGGGCGCGGACCGCGCGCTCCGCCGCCTGGCGGCCGCACCTGGCCGGGCTGGCGCAGGATGGATCGGGGGCGACGCTGCTGCTGGACCTGCCGGCGGAGGCGCATGCCATGTTCGGCGCCCCGCGCCGGGCGGAGCTGCGGATCGTGGCGGCCGGGGGCGGGCTCGACCTCTTCCTGGTGCTGCGCGACAAGCCGGCGAACCGGATGCCGGAGGCGAGCTTCTTGGGCTTCACCCCGGCCGGGGTCGAAGGCTGGGACTTCCGCAAGATGGGGCTGTGGCAGCCGGCCGATCGCATCACACCAAGGGGTGGCGGCCAGCTGCAGGCGGTGTCCGGCATCCGCGGCCGCTTGGCGGACGGCAGCGTCCTCGATCTTCAATCGCTCGACGCACCGCTGGCGGCGCCGGCCGCCTCGCCCTTCATGCCCTTCGCCCCGGGCCTGCCGGATTTCTCCGGCGGCGTGCGGACCAACCTGCACAACAACAAATGGGGCACCAACTTCCCGATGTGGTGCGAGGGCACGCTGCAGTTCCGCTTCCGGCTGCGGGTGACGGCCGGCGGCTGAGGCCCGGTCACCGCGATCTGTGCTCCGATTGGCAGGCGTCGCGCGCAACGAGCCCGATCTGGTCGCGGCGAACGCCCAGATCGGCGAGCAGGTGGTCGCTGAGCGCCAGCAGTTTCGCCGTATCCCGCCGCAGCCGAAGCCGCTGCCGGACCCAGGCGACGCCGCGAACGACGATTGTGGTCAGGATCGCCGGCCGGGCGGCCGGAGCGGTTGCCCGCGACTCGCGGGGTGAAACGATCATGGTCATCTCGGACCTCCTTGGATGCCGATCCCACCATGGCCCGCTCGGGCAGGGGACCGCTGTCACCGGCGTCACACGCACGCCGTCGGCCGCAGGACGGAGCGGGCGGGCCGATCGATGTTTCGGCCGCAGCCGACTCCCTGTTGGCAGTCCGCGTTGGAAGCCGCTACGAATCGCGCATGACAGCGGAATTCCTGCCGAGGATAGGGAGATCGTCCATGCGTGCTTCACTCGCCGGTCTCGTCGCCCTGCTGGCGGTTGCGGCCGTCATCGGCCCGACCCGCGCACGGGCCGATGACTGCGACAGCGCCCAGGGCCAGGCGGATCTGAACGAATGCTACGGCAAGGCGTTCAAGACGTCGGATGCCGAGCTGAACAAGCTCTACAAGGAGATCACGGCCCGGCTGAAGGACGACGCGGACAAGACCAGGCTGCTGGTGGCGACGCAGCGGGCCTGGGTCGCCTTCCGCGACGCGGAGTGCAATTTCCAGGAGTCCGCCGTCGCGGGCGGCACCGCCGCGCCGATGATCCATGCGATGTGCCTGGACGGCCAGACCAAGAGCCGGATCGAGGACTTCAAGACCTATCTCAACTGCGAGGAAGGCGACATGAGCTGCCCGGTCCCGGGGGCGAACTGATCACCGCAGCAGCCTGAGCGAGCCGGTCAGCGACTTCACCCATTTCGCCGGGCCGGCGAGGCCCAGACCGTCGATCGCCTCCTCGCCCAGGTCGCGGCCGGGGAAGGCGGCCTCGTATTCGGCATAGGCATGCAGCGACCGGGCGAAGGCCGGGAACGGCACCACCGCCCGCTCGCCCGGCCCCTCGTCCGGCTGTGCCAGCGCCTTCAGCAGCAGCGCCCGGATCGCCGCCGCGTCGGCCTGCAGCACCGGCACCGGCTGGTTCGAGCTGATGTCGATGGTGCGGTCGTGACGGTCGGTCAACTGCCGCGCCGCCAGGGCCGGCAGCCGGGCCCCCAGCCCGATGGCGATGGCGCCGGCGGTGTTGGCGATCAGCCCGAGCGGGAGGTCGGGGTTCACGACGATCGCGAGGCGGAGGTCTTGGGTCATGGCGGCCTTCAGGAGAATCTCTTCTGCCCGGCAGGATACATCCTGCCGGCTGGTCGATCCTGCCTATCCTTGCGCTGTTCTATCTGGCTCTCTGGTAGGGTCTACCAAGATAAATCCTCTTCAAGGTAGATCATGCTCGAACCGGTCGATCTCCGCATCCTGGGCGCCCTGCAGCAGGACGGCCGGCTGACCAACCAGGCGCTGTCGGCCGAAGTCGGGCTGTCGACCTCGCCCTGCTGGCGCCGTGTCCGCCAACTGGAGGAGGGCGGCGTCATCCAGGGCTATGCGGCACTGCTGGACCGGCGGCGGATCGGCCTCGGCGTGCTCGCCTTCATCCGGGTCAGGATCGACAGCCACAGCGAGGCGGAGGCGGAGGAGTTCTCGGAGAGCGTCCGGCAGCTGCCGGAGGTGGTCGCCTGCTACAGCATCGCCGGCGATTCGGACTTCCTGCTGCAGGTCGTGGCCCCGGATCTCGACAGCTACGCCGACTTCGCCATGGCGGTCGTACGCCGGCTGCCCGGGATCAAGGAGATGCAGACGATGTTCGTGCTGAAGGAGATCAAGCCGTTCAGGGGCTTCCCGCTGGACAAGGCCTGAGGCCGGACCCCTCCGGGGTCAAGGCTGGCGCAGCACCACGACGGCGTAGGTGCAGGGGCGATCGCTCTCATTCCGGAAGATGCAGTCGACCGGCGGGCCGAGCTCAAGGCAGTCGCCGGCCTGCATCTCGTGCCGCGCCGTCCCCTCGACGAACACCAGCGCGCCCTCGAGAACCCAGATCAGCTGGCGCTGGAAGGCATAGGCCGAGGCCGGCATCGGCACCTCCCGCCCGGCCGGCAGCTCGATCCGCACGAGGTCGAGCGGCAGGTCGGTGCGCGGCGACACGTGCCGGCGCAGATAGCCGGTCTGCGGGTCGGTCCACACCGGCTGGTCGGGCCGCCGCGACAGCCGGCCCTGCTGCATCTCGGCCCGCGCCATCAGCGTCGACATGCTGAGGCCGAAGGCGCCGGACAGCTTGCCGAGCAGGCTGGCCGTCGGGCTGCTCTCGCCCCTTTCCACCTTGAACACCATGGCGCGAGAGACGGCAGCGCGCGCGGCGAGGTCGGAGAGGGACCAGCCGCGGCTGTCCCGCTCGATCCGGATGCGGGCGCCGATGCGCCGGTCGATGCCGTCGGAGCTCACCATGCGTGCTACTATAGTGGACCATATGAGCAATGCGTATCACTAAAATGGACGAATGCAGCGAGGAGGCTCAATCTACGGGCTGTCCATTGTCGTGAGGGTGAGATGCGCATTCGCGACGCCGAGGCTGGCGACATCGCCGGCATCCTGGCGATCTACAACGACGCCGTGGTCCACACGACCGCGATCTGGAACGAGACCGTGGTCGATGCGGCGAACCGCGCCGCCTGGCTCGTGGAGCGGCGGCGCCTCGGCTACCCGGTTCTGGTGGCGGTCGATGACGACGGCCGGGTGGCGGGCTACGCCTCCTTCGGCGACTGGCGCGCCTGGGACGGCTATCGCCACACCGTCGAGCATTCGGTCTATGTCCACCGCAACCGGCGCGGCGGCGGAGTCGGCAAGGCCCTGATGCTGGCGCTCATCCTCCGGGCGAAGGCCCTGGGCAAGCACGTCATGGTCGCCGGCATCGAGGCGGGCAACGCCGGCTCGATCCGGCTGCACGAATCGCTCGGCTTCGAGCCGGCGGGGGTGCTGCGCGAGGTCGGGACGAAGTTCGGCCGCTGGCTCGACCTGGCCTTCCTGCAACTGCGGCTCGACGGCCGCATCGGTCCGGACGGGCGGGCCTGATGGGCGCCGCCCCGACGGTCGCGCTGCTGGTCTCGGCCGGGCTGTGCCTGGTGCTGCAGAACCTGCTGATGGTCCGGATCACGCTGTCGGCCTCGACCGTGCTGATCGCGCTGGTAATCAACTCCGCCGTCGGGCTGACGGCGCTGCTGACCCTGCTGCTGCTCCGCAACGGCATGGGCGGCGTGGCCGAGGCGGTGTCGGCCCTGCGCTCCTGGGCGTTCCTGCCGGGGCTGCTCGGCTCGTTCTTCGTCTTCGCCGGAATCCTCGGCTATCAGCGGCTGGGGGCGGCACCCACCATCGCCATCCTGGTGGCGAGCCAGCTGGTGGCCGGGCTGGCGGCGGACCAGTTGAAGCCCGACGCCCCGACGCTTCAGGCGAACGCCACGCCCCTGATCGGGGCCGTCCTGCTGGCTGTCGGGGCCTTCCTGATCGCTCGCCGGGGTGTCTGACCGCCCTGGTCGCGAAGTGGCGATATTGCAATGCAGTATGCGCGGCGGTATGTAGGGCCATTCGACTGGACCCGGTGAAATCCCGGGTGGCTCTTCCGGCCGCCGATCCGCCGGACAACGCAAATGACCTCACTGGCCGTCCTCGCGACATCGCGGCGGCGAGCGCATGTCTATTGCGGGTACCCTTATGAACACACATTCGGCCCTCCGCCGCGACTGGCTCTCCAACATCCGCGGCGACGTCCTGTCCGGCATCGTCGTGGCCCTGGCGTTGATCCCGGAGGCGATCGGCTTCTCCGTGATCGCCGGCGTCGATCCGAAGATCGGCCTGTTCGCCTCGGTCGTGATCGCCATCGTGATCGCCTTCGCCGGCGGCCGGCCGGCCATGATCTCGGCGGCCACGGCCGCGACCGCCGTAGTGATGACCGACCTCGTCCGCGACCACGGCGTGCAGTACCTGTTCGCCGCCACGATCCTGATGGGTGTTTTCCAGATCCTCGCCGGCTTCCTGAAGCTTGGCCGGCTGATGCGGTTCGTCTCCCAGTCGGTGATGACCGGCTTCGTCAATGCGCTGGCCATCCTGATCTTCCTGGCCCAGCTGCCGGAGCTGGTCGGCGTGCCGCCCGCGACCTACGGGCTGATCGCGCTCGGCCTCGCCATCATCTACCTGTTCCCGCGGGTCACCCGGGCCATCCCGTCGCCCCTGGTGGCGATCGCCATGGTTACCGTCGTCGCGGTCGTGTTCCGGCTCGACGTGCGCACGGTGGCGCATCTCGGCGAGCTGCCGTCGTCCCTGCCGGCCTTCGGTCTGCCCTCAGTGCCGTTCACGCTGGAGACCCTGCGCATCCTGCTGCCGGTCGCACTGACCCTCGCGGCGGTCGCGCTGCTCGAATCGCTGTTGACCGCCCAGATCGTCGACGACATGACCGACACGTCCAGCAACAAGAACCGGGAATGCTCCGGCCAAGGCGTCGCCAACATCGCCTCGGCGCTGTTCGGCGGCATGGGCGGCTGCGCCATGATCGGCCAGTCGGTGATCAACGTCTCCTCCGGCGCGCGCGGCCGCCTCTCGACCCTGGTGGCGGGCGGCTTCCTGCTGGTGCTGCTGGTCGCGCTGCAGGACCTGCTGGCCATCGTCCCGGTCGCGGCGCTGACCGCCGTCATGATCATGGTGTCGGTCAACACCTTCTCCTGGCGCTCGCTGGTCCGGCTGCGCAGCAATCCCGTGCCCTCCTCGGTGGTGATGCTGGCGACGGTGGCCACGGTCGTCGCCACCTCGGACCTGGCGATCGGCGTGCTGGTCGGCGTGCTGCTGTCCGGCGTGTTCTTCGCCGGCAAAGTGTCTCGCCTCAGCCGCGTCACCTCGACGCTCTCGCCGGACGAGACGGTCCGGACCTACCGGGTCGAGGGGCAGGTGTTCTTCGCCTCCGCCGGGACCTTCGCGGAATCCATCGACGTGATCGAGCCGGTCGAGAGAATCATCATCGATGTCGGCGACGCGCATTTCTGGGACATCTCGGCCGTCGGCGCACTCGACCGCGTGGTGCTGAAGGCGCGCCGGCACGGTCGCGAGGTCGAGGTCGTCGGCCTGAACGCGGCCAGTGCCACCATGGTCGAGCGCTTCGCCGTGCACGACAAGGAAGCGGCCGCATCGGCGCCGCCGCACTGACACGGTTCGAGGGGCTCCGTTGGTATCGGACCCCTGCCCCATGGATCCGGCTGCGTGTGTGTAAGCCTGGTGGGGCCCCTCAGGCCCCCGGCCGGCCGAGCCAGCCTTCGCGGTCGATCACCGAATCGACCGCGCGGGAAATCTCCGTCGGGCCCTTGCCCTGGGCCCGCAGCTCGGAGCGCAAGAGGCCCAGCTGGGCCAGGCGGATGCCCCAGTCGCGATGGATCAGCCGCTCGGCCGCGAGCCGCAGCCGGCCGGCGAGGCGCGGGCTGTGGCCGCCGGTCGAGATCGCCACCACCAGGTCGCCGCGGCGCACGATCGCCGGCAGGTGGAAATCGCACAGCGCCGTGCGGTCCTCGACATTGACCAGCAGGCCGAGGCGGCGGGCCAGGAGGGCGAGGTCGGCGGCGCGGGCCTCGTCCAGATCGGCCACCAACAGCAGGCGCTGGGCGCCGAGATCAGTTGCGGTCGGCAACCGCCGCCGCAGCCGGTCGCCGGCGGCGAGCACCAGGTCGGCCGAGGGATCGTCGGCGAAGACCGTGACGGTGAAGCCGCCTTCGTCCAACTGGGCCAGGCGGCGCACCGCCTTGTCGCCCTGCCCGACCAGGGCGACCGGCACCGCCTCCGGGCACAGCGTGATCGGCAGCATCAGAGCGCCTTCCCGCCGGGCAGCAGGGTGGCCAGCGCGTCGTTGCCCTGGCGGTGGCACCAGTCGCCGAAGCCCTCGCCCGGCAGCCGGTCGCGGGCGAAGGCGCCGAACAGCGGGTCCAGCGTGTCGGCGATCGCCGCCTCGGGCACCTTCTCGGTCAGCTTGGCGTTCAGCCGGGTGCCCTCGAAATCGCCGCCCAGGAACAGGGCGAAGGTGCCGGGGGTGCGGCCGACCAGGCCGATGTCGCCGGCATAGGGGCGGGCGCAGCCATTCGGGCAGCCGGTGATGCGGATGCTGATCCGCTCCTCGATCAGCCCGTGCTTGCGCAGCGCGTCCTCGATCGAATCGACCAGCGGCTCACGGATGCGCTCGGCCTCCGACAGCGCCAGGCCGCAGGTCGGCAAGGCCGGGCAGGCCAGGGTCCAGCGGCGCACGGCGGTCAGGTCCTCGGCGAAGACCACGCCGTGGGCGCGCAGATGCGCCTCGATCTCGTCGCGCTCATTGGCGGCGATATCGGCGATCAGGATGTCCTGCTGCGGCGTCAGCACCGACGGCTTGGCCCAGTTCTCGAACAGGGCGCGCAGCGCGGTGCGCAGCCGCACCTTCGGGCCGTCCTCGATCCGGCCGCTGGCCACCGGCAGCCCCAGCCAGAAGCGGCCGTCGCCCTGCTCGTGCCAGCCGAGATGGTCGGGCACCTGGAACGGCCCGTGCGGCAGCGGGTCGGCCAGGACCCGGCCGAACTGGCGCTCCAGCTCCTTGCGGGTCCAGTCCAGCCCCATGTCGTCGAGCACGTATTTCAGCCGGGCGCGCTTGCGGTCGGCGCGGTTACCGTGGTCGCGGTACAGCCGGATCACCGCCTCGGCGCCCTGCAGCAGCTCGCCCGGGCCGACCGAGGCGATCGGCGACGCCATGCGGGCATGGGTGCCGGCCTTGGTGTGGGTCAGCCCCTGGCCGCCGCCGAGATTGAGGTTGTACCCGACCAGCTGGTCGCCCTCGAACACCGAGAGGATGCCGAGATCCTGCGTCAGCAGGTCGATCGAGTTGTCTTCGGGCGTGGCCAGGCCGATCTTGAACTTCCGCGGCAGATAGGTGGTGCCGTACAGCGGCTCGTCCACCGATTCGGCCGGGGTCTGGTTCTCCTCGTCGAGGAACAGCTCGTAATAGGCCCGGCTCTTCGGCAGCAGCCGCGTCGACAGAAAACGGGCATCCGCCTCCAGCCGCGCATGCACCGCGTCGCGGATCGGCGCCGGGGTGGTCATGACGTTGCGCACCACATCGCCGCAGGCGGACATGGTGGTCAGCATCGAATGGTTGATGTCGGCGATCGTCGCCTTCAGGTTTCCCTTCAGCACACCGTGGAATTGGATTCCCTGGCGCGTGGTAATCCGCAGCGTTCCGTTGGAGTACCTGTCGGCGATAGCGTCGAGCGCCAGATACTGCTCGGCCGTGAGCCGCCCGCCTGGGATGCGGGCGCGGACCATGAACTGGTATTCCTTCTCCAGCCCCTGCTTCTTCCGCGGTGTCGCGGTGTCGCGGTCGTACTGCTCATAACTGCCGTGGAATTTCAGCAGGTTATAGCTTTCCTCGGTGACCGAGGGACCCGGGGTGAGGAGGTCGGCGGCGATGCCGCCGCGCAGGAATCGGCTCTGTTCCTTCACGCCTTCGACGGCGGAAAGCTTCGGCGGAGCCGCGGGGGCGGCGGAGTGTTCGGCGGACATCGGCGGCGGCGTTCTATCCACAATTGATGGTTGACATTAGTCCCCGGATTCACACACAGTCAACCAGCAAATGCGCTCTATTTTACAGTAAAATAGGAGCAATTGCCGAGCATGAGCATCCGATGTCCGCTTCAGCCGCTGCCGCTTCGCAGCTCGAACAGGAGCTGATCGCCGCCGATTTCGCCGGGCTGGACGGGTGTGCGCTGATCGAAAAGGTGCTGGCGGATCCCAGGCTCGGGCGGGTCGCGCTGGTGTCGTCCTTCGGCACCGAATCCGCGGTGCTGCTGGCCCTGGTGGCCGAAGTCGCGCCGGCCACGCCGGTCGTCTTCCTCGACACGCTGCGGCATTTCGGCGAGACTCTGCGCTACCGCGACCGGCTGGTCGCGCAGCTCGGACTTGAGGATGTGCGCTCGGTCAGGCCCGACCCCGCTGAGATCGCCAGACGAGACCCCGACCTGCTGCTGTTCCAGCGCGACCCGGACGCGTGCTGCGCGCTGCGCAAGGTCGAGCCGCTGGAACGGGCGCTGTCCGGCTTCGGCAGCTGGATCACCGGCCGCAAGCGGTTCCAGGCGCTCACCCGCGCCGATCTGCCGGCAGTCGAATGGGCGGCCGATGAGGGCCGCTTCAAGATCAACCCGCTGGCCGGCTGGTCGCCCGACCGGGTCGCCGCGGAATTCGAGGCGCGCGATCTGCCCCGCCATCCGTTGGAGGCCGACGGCTTCCTGTCGATCGGCTGCATGCCCTGTACCGAGCGGGTCGCGCAGGGTGCAGACCCGCGCTCCGGCCGCTGGTCTGGCCAAGACAAGACCGAATGCGGTATCCACCGCACCGCCGATCCCTCCCCAGTCACGTTCCTTTAGGCCATGAATCATCTCGACGAACTCGAAGCGGAGAGCATCACCATCCTCCGCGAGGCCTTCGCCCGTATCGATCGGCTGGCCCTGCTGTGGTCCATCGGCAAGGATTCCACCCTGATCCTGTGGCTGCTGCGCAAGGCGTTCTTCGGCCACGTCCCGTTCCCGCTGATCCAGCTCGAGACCCATATGGAGCTGCCCGAGGTCTATGAGTTCCGCGACTGGCTGGTGCGCGAGTGGAACCTGCCGCTGATCATCGAGGACTGCCCGCCGGAGGAGGACATGGACCCGACCCTGGCGGCGGGGGCCCGGGCGGCGGCGCGCAAGACCGAAGGCCTGAAGGCGGTGATTCAGCGCGAGGGCTTCGAAGGCATCATCGTCGGCATCCGCCGCGACGAGCAGGGCACGCGGGCGAAGGAGCGGGTGTTCAGCCCGCGCAGCTTCGAGGGCGCCTGGGACGTGGCCGACCAGCCGGCCGAATTCTGGGGCCAGTACAAGACCCGGTTCGAGCCCGGCACCCATGTCCGCATCCACCCGATCCTGAAATGGACCGAGATCGACGTCTGGCGCTACACCCAGCGCGAGGGCATCCCGATCGTGCCGCTGTACCTCGCCAGGGACGGGCTGCGCTACCGCTCGCTGGGCGAGAAGAACATCACCCTGCCGGTGGCCAGCGACGCGGACACGATCGAGGCGATCATCGCCGAGCTCGAGACCACCAAGGTCTCCGAACGCTCCGGCCGGATCATCGACAACGAGACCGAGGACGGCTTCGAGCGCCTCCGCAGCGCAGGGTACATGTGACCATGGACGGAATCGTCGCCCTGCACCCGGCGCTGGCCGCCGCCCGCACCCTGCGCGTCGTCATCGCCGGCCATGTCGACCATGGCAAGTCGACCCTGATCGGCCGCCTCTTGCACGACACCGGCGCGCTCGGGCCCGAGCGCGTCACGGCGGTCGAGGCGATGAGCAAGAAGCGCGGCATGCCGTTCGAATGGTCGTTCCTGATCGACGCGCTGCAGTCGGAGCGCGACCAGGGCATCACCATCGACACGGCCGAGGTGCAGTTCCGCACCCCGCGTCGGCGCTATGTGCTGATCGACGCGCCGGGCCATGCCGAGTTCCTCAAGAACATGGTCTCCGGCGCCGCCGGCTCCGACGCGGCGCTGCTGCTGGTCGATGCCCGCGAGGGCACGCTGGAGCAGTCGCGCCGCCACGCGCTGATCCTCGGCCTGCTCGGCATCACCCAGGTGGTGGTGGCGATCAACAAGATGGACCTGGTGGGGTACGACCAGGCCCGCTACCAGGCCGTGGTCGACGAGATCTCGGCCTATCTCGGCAGCGTCGGCATCACCCCCTCTGTGGTGGTGCCGGTGGCCGCCCGGCACGGCGAGAACATCGCCACCCGCTCGGCCCTGATGCCCTGGCATGACGGGCCGTCGCTGGTCGAGGCGCTGGACGGGCTGGAGGCGGCGCCGACGCCGACCGACCAGCCGCTGCGCCTGCCGGTGCAGGACGTCTACAAGTTCGACGAGCGGCGCATCGTCGCCGGCCGGATCGAGAGCGGCGCCCTGGCGGTCGGCCAGACCCTGCGCTTCGCCCCCTCGGGTAAGGTCGCGCGCATCGCCGCAATCGAGAGCTGGCCGGCGTCCGAGATCACCACGGCCAAGGCCGGCCAGGCGGTCGGGCTGACGCTCGACCCGCCGGTGTTCGTCGAGCGCGGCCAGATCGCGACCCTGGTCGATGAGGTGCCGGCGAGCGCGACCCGGCTGAAGCTGCGCCTGTTCTGGCTGGCGCGCGAGCCGTTGCGCCCCGGCGCCCGGCTGACGCTGCGTCTGGCCACGGCCGAGCACACGGTGACGGTGGAGCGGATCGGCCATGTGGTCGAGGTGCACACGCTGGAGACCCGGACGGCGGAGCTGGTGCGGCGCAACGAGACCGCGGAGATCGAGGTGGTCGGCCGCACCGCCATCGCCTTCGACCGCCATGCCGAGCTGCCGGGCACCGGCCGCGGCGTGCTGTTCGACGGCTATGACGTGGTCGGCGGCGTCACCATCCTCGACGCCACGGGCGACAGCCGCCTGCTGTTCCCGACCGAGCGGCGGGTCGATGCCGCGGCCCGGCGCATCGCCAACGGCCATGCCGGCGGCGTGGTCTGGCTGACCGGCCTGTCCGGGGCCGGCAAGTCGACCCTGGCGACGGCGCTCGAATCCCGCCTGTTCGCCCGCGGCTGGCAGGCGACCGTGCTGGACGGCGATTCGCTGCGCACCGGCCTAGGCCGCGACCTCGGCTTCTCGACCGAGGACCGGGCCGAGAACGTCCGCCGCGCGGCCGAAGTGGCGCGGCTGTTCGCCGATGCCGGGCTGATCGCGATCGTGGCGCTGATCTCGCCGGAGCGCTGGCACCGGGCGCTGGCCGGCGACGTGATCGGCGACGGCTTCCGCGAGGTGTTCGTCAAGGCCGACCTGGCGATCTGCGAGCAGCGCGACCCCAAGGGACTCTATGCCAAGGCGCGCCGCGGCGAGATCCAGGGCTTCACCGGAGTCTCGGCGCCTTACGAGGAGCCGGAGACGCCGGATCTGACGATCGACACCGGCGCCATGCCGCGCGACGCCGCGATCGACCTGCTGGAGTCCTTCGCCATCACCAGCTTCGCCGGCTCGCCCAAGCGCGCGGGGGAAGACGCGGATCCTTCGATCTGAGGTAAGCCCGAGCGTCCCATTCTGTCATGCCCGGGCGCGACCCGGGCATTCAGAGGATGTCGACATCTCCTGGATTGCCGGGTCAAGCCCGGCAATGACATGTGGAAGGTGCTGAGATTGCCTCAGCTTGGCGGATAGGCTTGCCGGGCGTGGAGAACACTCAGGATATCGACGACAGCCGGGCCGACCCGATAGACGATGATGTAGTTCGGGTGGATCACCGCCTCGCGCGTTCCGGCGACACGGCCGGGTCGATAGAGGTACGGATGCTCCGACAGCCGTTCTGCCGTGTCAGCGGCAACGGCCAGCAATCGATCCGCGGCAGCGGGATTGCGTTCGGCGATGTAGCCGAGAATCTGCTCGAGATCGGTGAGAGCCTCAGCGCTCCAGCTTACGGGCAGCATGGGCGCGGCGCTTCTCGTCGATCAGCGCGCGCAGGCGTGCCATCGCCTCGTCATGGGGAACTGAGGGCTGCGTGCTGGCCAGGGCCGCTTCCACCTTGGTGCGGAACCAGCGGTCATAGGCCTCGGCCTCTTCGACCGTGGCAAACTCGGACTCGATCGGGGACAGGGCGCGGCTCATGCCCTTAGTATAGGGGCTTTCCGGGCCGGTGGCCACCGGCCGGCCTCACTCCACCCCGGCGTCCTTGCGCAGCAGGGCGCGCAGCTCCTGCGGCAGGGCGGCCCAGTGCTGGTTGGTCAGCGCGCCGTGCAGGGCGTAGAGGGCGTTGACCGTGATCAGCTCCGGCTGCGCCGCCTTCAGCCGCTGCCAGGCCTCGACCGGGCCGATGGCGCGCAGCTCCGTCTCGGTGGTGATGCCGACGGCGGCGAGCCACTCCGCGGTCTTGGGCCCGAGATTGGGCAGGGACGAGATCGGGCGCTCCCTCACGGCCGCAGCAGCCCCATGATGTCCTGCGTCTCGGCCAGCACCGGCGCCGCGATTGCGGCGGCCTTCTCGCCGCCCTGGCGCAGCACCGCATCGACATGGCCGGGATCGGCCATCAGCCGGCGCATCTCGCCGCCGATCGGCGCCAGCACCGACACGGCGATGTCGGTGAGGGCGCCCTTGAAGGTCGAGAACGGCGCGCCGCCGAACTCGGCCAGCACCGCATCGACATCCTTGCCGGCCAGGGCGCCGTAGATGTTGACCAGGTTCTCGGCCTCCGGCCGGCCCGCCAGCCCGGCCGCCTCGGCCGGCAGCGGCTCCGGGTCGGTCTTGGCCCGGCGGAACTTCAGCGCGATGGTGTCGGCGTCGTCGGTCATGTTGATGCGGCTGTAGTCGGACTCGTCCGACTTGCTCATCTTCTTCGACCCGTCGCGCAAGCTCATCACCCGGGTGGCCGACCCCAGGATCTGCGGCTCCGGCAGCGGGAAGAACTCGACGCCGTAGCGCTGGTTGAAGGACTGGGCGATGTCGCGGGTCAGCTCCAGATGCTGCTTCTGGTCCTCGCCGACCGGGACGTGCGTGCCCTTGTACAGCAGGATGTCCGCCGCCATCAGCACGGGATAGGCCAGGAGGCCGTGCATCGCCGTGTCCTGCTGCTTGCCGGCCTTGTCCTTGAACTGGGTCATCCGCCGCAGCCAGCCCAGCGGGGTGACGCAGGAAAACAGCCAGGCCAGCTCGCTGTGCTGGGGCACCTGGCTCTGCGCGAACAGGATGCTGCGCGCCGGGTCGATGCCGACCGCCAGCAGCGTCGCCGCCAGTTCGCGGATATGGGCCCGCAGCTCGACCGGGTCCTGCGGCTGGGTCAGGGCGTGCAGGTCGACGACGCAGTAGATGGTCTCGAACTCCGCCCCGTCCTGCAGCGCCACCCAGTTCCGCACCGCGCCGAGATAGTTGCCGAGGTGCATGTTGTGGGTGGGCTGGATGCCCGAGAAGATGCGCTTCATGTCCGCCGATGCCGCAGAGGGGTGGGGGAGGCTCGGTTTATGGCCGGGGCGATACAGCCGGGTCAACGGTCTAGATTGGGGGCCGCCAGATGCCCGCGGCGGCGGAACCGGGCCAGCTCGCCGCGATCGACCGCGCCCAGAGCCAGGCAGAGGACGGCGTAGAGCGCGGCGCCGCCGGCGATCAGGGCGGCCAGCGCCGTGCCGCCGGGGGCCGTCGTGCCCTGCCGGGCCAGCAGCAGCCCGGCCGCCATGCCCAGCGCCGCCAGCAGGATTCGCCCGCCGCGCCGGCGCAGCCCGGCATCGACCGGCAGGGCGCCGCGCCGGCGCAGCGACCAGGCCAGCAGGCCGGCATTGACCCAGGCCGAGACGGCGGTCGCCAGCGCGATGCCGACATGGCCCAGGGGGCGCATCAGCAGCGCGGCGCCGGCCACGGCCAGGACCGTGGCGACCAGCGCGGTGCGCATCGGCGTCGCCGTGTCCTGCCGGGCGAAGCAAAAGGTCGAGAACACCCGGATCAGGATGTAGGCCGGGATGCCGGCGGCATAGGCGGCGAGCGCCCCGGCCACCGCCACGGTCTGCTCCGGCCCGAAGGCGCCGCGCTCGAACAGCCCATGCACGATCGGCCCGGCCAGCAGGATCAGCCCGGCGGCGGCGGGCAGCCCCAGCAGCAGCCCGTATTCGATCGCCCGGCTCTGGGTCGCCGCGACATCCTGCGGCCGATCCTCGACCAAAAGACGGGTCAGGGTGGGCAGCAGGGCAGTGCCCAGGGCAATGCCGACGATGCCGAGGGGCAATTGGGTCAGCCGGTCGGCGTAGTACAGCGCACTGACCGCGCCGGCCGGAAGGAAGCTGGCGATCAGGGTGTTCAGCACCATCTGGATCTGGGTGATGCCGGTGCCGATCGCGCCCGGCCCCATCAGCACCACCAGGCGGCGCAGCCGCGGCCCGATCCGCGGCGGCATCAGCCGCACCGACACGCCGTGGCGGCGGCAGGCCAGCGCCAGCCAGGCCAGCTGGACGATGCCGGACAGGGTGACGCCGATCGCCAGTGCCCGGCCCGGCGACCCGGCCAACTGCGTGCCGAACAGCAGCGCCGCGATCAGCACCAGGTTGAACAGGATCGGCGCCGCGGCGAAGGGGGCCAGCTTCTCCTGCGCGTTCAGCACCCCGCCGAGCAGGGCCGAGACCGACATCAGCAGCAGGTAGGGGAAGGCTAGCCGGGCATAGTCCAGCGCCAGCGCCTCGCGCACCGGGTCGGCGACGAAGCCGGGGGCGATCACTGCCAGGATCGCGGGCATGGCCAAGAGGGCCAGCAGGGTCAGCGGGATCAGCACCGCCAGCAGCGCCGCCAGCACCTCGCCGGCGAAGGCCAGCGCCGCGGCCCGGCCGCGCTCGCCCCGCTCGGCCGCGTATTGCGGCACGAAGGTGACCATGAAGGCACCGTCGGCGAACAGGCGCCGGGCCAGGTTGGGCAGCTTGACCGCGATCACGAAGGCGTCGGCCATCGGCCCCGCGCCCAGCAGCGAGGCGGTCAGGATATCGCGGACGAATCCGGCGATCCGGCTGACGGCCGTCAACCCCCCGACCGTCGCCATGCCGCGCAACAGTGACATGGCCGAGCTTTAGCCGGGTTTTACGGCCGCGGGAAGGCCGGCTCTCTCACTTGAAGTCGCGGCTGCGCAGCGTCACCCGGTGGCCGCGGCTGGCGTCGGCGCGGGGGCGGGCCTGGTGGCCGGGGTCGAGCACCACCTGGTCGGTGCCGCGGGCCAGGACCGGCAACTGGTCGGTCCAGTCGACGAAGCGCTCGGCCACGACATGGATCACCTGGTGCTCGCCCTCGCCCACCTTCTGCACCCGGCCCTCGCAGGCCAGCAGGCGGCCGGCATAGACGGCGCGGCGGTGCTGCTCCGACACCTGCGACCAGACCACGATGTTGGCGGCACCGCTCTCATCCTCGACGGTGACGAAGATGGTGCCGTTGGCGGTCTGCGGCCGCTGCCGGAACAGCACGATGCCGGCGATGCGGATGCGGGCGCCGTCGCGGGTCTGGTCGTCGCGCAGATTGCGGGCCGGGACGATGCCGAGCCGTGTGAGCGCCGGCCGCAGCAGCGCCAGGGGGTGCTTCGTCAGCGACAGGCCGGTGGTGGCGTAATCCTCCAGCACCTCAAGCCCCGGCGGCAGGGGGGGCAGCTCCGCCGCTTCTTCCTCGAACAGCGCCAACTGCGCGGGCCGGGCGGCGAACAGCGGCAGGGCCTCGCCCTCGACTCCGGCCACGGCCCACAGCCCCTGCTGCCGGTCGAGCTCCATCGAGCCGAAGGCGGCGGCCTCGGCCAGCCGGTTCAGGGCGCGGGAGGAAACGCCGGCGCGGCGGGCCAGATCGGCCGGCGTGGAGTAGCCGGCGCCGCGCTGCTTCACGATCTCTTCGCCCTCGTCCTTGCTCAGCCCCTTCACCAGGCGCAGGCCCAGACGCACGGCATGATCCTGGCCGCCGGTCGGCTCCAGGGTGCAGTCCCAGTCGCTGCGGTTGACGTCGACCGGGCGCACTTCCACGCCGTGCTCGCGCGCGTCGCGCACCAGCTGCGCCGGGGCATAGAAGCCCATCGGCTGCGAGTTGATCAGGGCGCAGCAGAACACCTCGGGGTGGTGGTGCTTGACCCAGGCGCTCTCATAGACCAGCAGCGCGAAGGAGGCGGCATGCGCCTCGGGGAAGCCGTAGCTGCCGAAGCCCTTGATCTGATTGAAGCAGCGCTCGGCGAAATCGCGCTCATAGCCGTTGCCGACCATGCCCTCGACGAAGCGCCTCTCATAGGTGTGGATGGTGCCGACATTCTTGAACGTCGCCATCGCCCGCCGCAGGCTGTCGGCCTCGGCCGGGGTGAACTTGGCGGCGACGATGGCCAACTTCATGCCCTGTTCCTGGAACAGCGGCACGCCCATGGTCTTCTCCAGCACCTCCTTGAGCTCCTCCTTCGGATAGCTCACCGGCTCGATGCCGTCGCGGCGGCGTAGATAGGGATGCACCATGTCGCCCTGGATCGGGCCGGGGCGGACGATCGCGACCTCGATCACCAAATCGTAATAGGTCTTCGGCTTCAGCCGCGGCAGCATCGATTGCTGGGCTCGGGATTCGACTTGGAACACGCCGATCGAATCGGCCCGGCTCAGCATCTCGAAGACGGCCTTGTCGTCCGGCCGGCGGCCCAGCTTCGGGCGTTCGGGGAACGCCACCGGATAATGCGCGTGCATCAGGTCGAAACAGCGGCGCAAGGCGGTCAGCATGCCCAGCGCCAGCACGTCGACCTTCAGCATGCCCAGCGCCTCGATGTCGTCCTTGTCCCAGCAGATGACGGTGCGGTCCGCCATCGCCGCGTTCTCGATCGGCACCAGCTCGTCCAGCCGCTTGCGGGCGAAGACGAAGCCGCCGGTGTGCTGGCTGAGATGGCGGGGGAAGCCCATCAGCTCGACCGCGAGCTCCAGCGCCAGGCGCAGCCGGGGATCGGCCGGGTCCAGCCCGGCCTCGCGCACTTGGTTCTCGTCCAGGCCGCTCATGCTCCAGCCCCAGACCGAGCCGGACAGGGCGCCGATCATGTCCTCCGACAGGCCCATCGCCTTGCCGATATCGCGCACCGCGGCGCGGGTGCGGTAGCAGATGACGGTGGCCGTCAGCGCGGTGCGATGGCGACCGAACTTCTCGTAGATGTGCTGGATCACCTCCTCACGCCGCTCATGCTCGAAATCGACATCGATGTCGGGCGGCTCGTGGCGCTCCTCGCTGATGAAGCGCTCGAACAGCAGGTTGACCTCGACCGGGTTCACCGCCGTGATGCCCAGGCAATAGCAGACGATGCTGTTGGCGGCGGAGCCGCGGCCCTGGTTCAGGATGCCCCGGCTGTTGGCGTAGGCGACGATGTCGGCCACGGTCAGGAAGAAGGGCGCGTAGTCGCGCCGGCCGATCAGGGCCAGCTCCTTCTCGATCTGGCCGCGCAGCCCGGCCGGCACGCCCTGGGGATACAACCTGGCCGCCCCCTCCCGGGTCAGCCGCTCCAGCCGGGCCTGGGCCGGCTCGCCCTCCGGCGTGATCTCCTCGGGGTACTGGTACTTCTTGACCAGCTCGTCCAGGTCGAAGCGGCAGCGCTCGGCGATCTCGACGGTCCGTTCCAGCGCATAGGGATGGTCGCGGAACAGCCGCTCCATCTCGTCGGGTGTCTTCAGGTGCCGCTCGGCATTGGCCTCCAGTCGCCAGCCGGCCTCGTCGATGGTGCAGTGCTCGCGGATGCAGGTGAGCGCGTCCTGCAGCCGGCGCCGCTGCGGCACGTGGTACAGCACGTCATTGGTGGCGACCAGCAGCGTCCGGGTGCGGAAGGCCACCTCCCGCAGCGCCTCCAGCCGCCGGGCGTCGTCGCCGCGATACCGGTGGCTGGCCGCCAGATAGACCCGCTTGCCCATGTCCGAGCGCAGCCGGTCGAGATGGGTGACGAAGCCGTCATCGATCCGGTCGGGCGGCAGCGCCACCAGGATCTGGCCGTCGCTGAACGGCAGCAGGTCGGCATGATGCAGCAGGCACTCGCCCTTTTTCGCCCGGCCCTTCCCCTCGGTCAGCAGCCGGCACAGGCGGCCATAGGCGTCGATGTCGGTCGGATAGCACAGCAGGCTCGGCGCGTCGGCGAAGTCCAGCCGGCAGCCGACGATGTAGGGAATGCGGCTGGCCTTGCGGTGATTCTCGTTGCGGTTGGCGGCGACATGGCCGCGCACGATCCCGGCCAGGGAGTTGCGGTCGGTCACGGCGATGGCCGACAGGCCCAGCAGGATCGCCGTCTCCACCAGTTCCGCCGGATGCGACCCGCCGTGCAGGAAGGAGAAGTTGGTGGTGACCTGCAGCTCGGCATAGGCGGTCATGGCGGGACCGCCTTCCGCCGGGATCCCTTACCAAGTCCCCCCTCCCCTTGCGGGAGGGGGGCAGGGGGAGGGGTCTGCGCGCGTCCGCGCGCGAAGAGGGCTTCTTTACAATTTCCCTCATCGTCATTGCGAGCGTAGCGAAGCAATCCAGAGGCCGCACGCACCAGCCCCTGGATTGCTTCGTCGACTTTGCCTCCTCCCAATGACGGTGAGAGGAAAGTGCTCTGTAAACACAGATGCTGACGATCACGAGGTGCCGGCTCGGGGCTGCGGCAACCCCCTCCCCCTATCCCCCTCCCGCAAGGGGAGGGGGGACTCAAAATGGGCAGAGCCCGCGAGACCACCCCGGCCATCAGTCGAACATCCCGTGCAGGAACCAGCGGGCGGTCTCGCCTTCCTGGTACAGGCCGGCGCGGTAGACCCAGAAGCGGCGGCCGGTCTCGTCCTCCACCCGGTAATAGTCGCGGATCATGTCGGGCTCGGCACGGTCCTGCGGCCGGGGCCGGCGCCACCATTCATAGGCAATGCGCTCCGGCCCGTCGGCGCGGCGGATCCGGTGGGTCGCGCCGGCCCAGCGGAACTGGGTCGGCGGATCGTCCGGCACCTGGGCGATCGCCTCGATCGGCTCCGGCCGGCGCAGCAGGCGCAGGGGCCGCACCCAGCCGGGTGGCCAGGGCTTGCTCTGATCCGGCGCCAGCGGCGGCCGGGGCTCGACGGAGCGCTCGGGCAGGTGGCTCTCGACCGCCGCCGGGCGCCAGATCCGGTCGAAGCCGATGCGGTTGCCGACGATATCGACGAAGCCGGCGAGGTCGCCGATGCCGGCCCCTTCGCCCTCCAGCTTGCTCAAGCCCGACTGGCGGCCGCCGACCGGAGCCACCCGGTCGGCGCGCAGGGTCGCCACCTCGACCCCGAAGCCGGGATCGACCCGGTCCAGCCGGTCGGCCAGCAGGCGCCTGACCCGGGCCGGGTCGCGCACCGGCAGGGCGGTGCGGATGGCGATGCTCTGGCAGCGGCCGTCGACCCGATGGAAGGCGGTGGTGAACTGGGCCGCGCCCATCATCCGCGCCTCCAGCCGGGCGCAGAGATCGGCGGCCAGCGCGGCGATGGCGCGCTGCAGGTCCTCCGGCGTGCCGATCGGCTCGGCGAAGGCCAGGCGGGCGAACCAGGGCGTCGGCGGCCGGCGGAAGCCGACCGTCTCCTCCGCCCGGCCCAGCGCCTGGTCCAGCCGCAGCAGCGGCCCGGCGCCGAAGCGGCGGGCCAGGCCGGGGCGCGGCGCCGCCAGCAGCTCGCCGATCCGGGTCAGGCCGATCCGCTGCAGTGCCGCCACCTCCTCCTCGCCCAGCCGCAGCGCCGCGGTGGGCAGGGGGGCCAGGGCCGCGCGCTCGGCGCCATCGGGCAGGATCCGCCGGTCGGCTTTGTCGTAATGCGCCAGCGCCCAGGCGGCGCCGAAGCTGCCGGCGACGGCGATGCGCGCCGGCAGGCCCCAGCGCTCCAGCCGTGCGGCCAGGTCGGTGACCAGCCCGTCCTCGCCGCCCCAGAGATGGGCGCAGCCGGTGATGTCGAGCCACAGCCCGTCGGGCGGGCAGGGGGCGACGGCGGGGCTGTAGCGGCCGGCCCAGCGCACCAGCCGGGCCAGGGCGCGGGCGTCGGCGGCATGGTCGGCCGGGATCAGGGCCAGCCCCGGCAGCACGGCGCGGGCATCGGTCGCCTTCTGCCGCGGCCGGATGCCGGCGGCCCAGCCGCGGTCGTCCACCGCCACCACCTGGCGCCGCTGCTCGACCGTCTCGACGATCGCGACCGGCTCAGCCGGCCAGGCGTCGCGGGGTGTCGACAGTCTCAGTCGCGTGATCGGCCAGTTCGGCAACCACAGCGAGACGATCCGTCCCATCCTCGATCTCCACGATCCAGCGGCCGGGCCGGCCGCCGCGGCTGTGGGTCAGGGTCAGCTCCCAGCGCGCCGGCCCGACCCAGGCGGCGGTGCCGCCGCTCGGCGCCGGGGCCACGGTCCAGCGCGTCATCGCGGCGCTGGCGCCGGCCCGGACGATGCCGTCGCTGCCGGCGCGCGGCATGATCGGCCGGCGCTGCAGCAGGAGGGCGGTGGTGCCGTGCGACTCGCAGGCCAGCTGCAGCCGCCGCTCGGCCAACAGGTCGGCGCGTACTGCCTCGGCCAGCACGGCGCCGAAGCCGCGGGTGCGCAACGCCTCCTCCACCACCGCCAGCACGCCGGTCTCGTCGCGCGGCCGGACCAGGATCAGCCGGTCCGGCGCCAGGCCCAGCGCGGCCAGGGCCGGCGGGTACAAATCGTCGGCCGCGGCGCACCACAGCACCGGCCCGCGCCGCTGCAGCCGGGCCAGCAGCCGCGCGGAAAAGCCGGTGGCCGCCGCCCCGGCAGGGTCGCCGCCGGCGCCGGCGACCCGGTGCAGCCGGCCGAGCGCCAGCCCGCCGCGCGGCAGGCGGTCATCGATCGGAGGCAGAGCGAGCGGCAGGACGCCCGGATCCTCGACGGCGGATCCGTATCGGTTCAGGCGCTCGCGCAGGGCGGCGAGGGCAGACATGGCGGGGCATAGTGTTCCGTATTTGTTCCAATATGAATCCACCGCTGGCCCGGAGAGTCAAGCCGCGCGAGTCCCGGCCATGCTCCTCATGCCCCTTTGACGTTGCCCAGCGCCTCGACGATGCGGCCGTCGCGACCGCGCATCAGGTTGACCCCACGGACCGAGCTCTGGCCGTCGGCACCCCAGCGATAGCGCCACAGGATGATGGCGCGGTCGCGGACCACCACGACGTCCTCGACGTCGAAGCCGGTCCCGGGCGCGGTCGCGATTCGTGTCCACAGCGCCACGCAGGCGCCGCGGCCGACATGGCGGGCGCCGTCCGGGGCGGGCTGGGTGTTCTCGATCACGCAATCCTCGGCCACCAGCTCCGCCAGCGCGGCCGGGTCATGGCGCTGGAACACGTCGTTGAACCGCTGCATCAGGGCGGCGGTCTCGCGCTCCTGCGCCGATGGCGCCTCGCCGCTCATCACTGCGCCGCCTCGGCCGGGCGCGGGCCGAAGAACCCGTCATCGCGCTGCACCAGCCCTTCCGCCGCCAGCACCGCCTGCACCGCCGGCCGGGCGGCGACACGCCGGTGAAAAGCGTCCAGGGCCGGCCGGCGCGCCAGGTCGACGCCGTTCCAGGGCGACCAGTTCAGGCAGACGAACAGATAGGCATCGGCCACGGTGAAGCGGTCGCCGGTGAGATACGGGCCCGCGAGCTGGCCGGCCAGCCAGTCCAGGCGCTTGTCCACCAGCGCCGCCACTGCGGTCCGGGCCGGCGCGTAGGCGGGGAGCATCAGCATCACCATCGGCTTGTGCAGCTCGGCGGAGATGAAGTTCAGCCAGGACTGGACCCGACCGCGCTCGACGCTGCCGGGTGGCGGCAGCAGCCCGACTTCGGGGCGGAGATCCGCGAGATACTGCACGATGGCCGGCCCCTCGGTCAGGACCCGCCCGTCCGCCAGGGCCAGCGCCGGCACATAGCCGTTGCCGTTGACGCGCAGATAATCCTCGCCGTCCTCCGTCCGGTGCGTCCCGCGGTCGACCTCGACCAGTTCCACCGGCAGGCCCAGCTCGCGGCACACGATGTGCGGCGACAGCGAGCAGGCGCCCGGATGCATGTACAGCTTCATGGCCATCTCCCAGATCCTCTTTCTCCCCGGCGGCTTCGAGGCCGCCGCGGAAAGCGCATTTATTTTTGTACCGTACCGCAGGATAATGCAGAGTCAAGGCTTAACCTGCGAAGCAGTACAAAAATGAGCGAAGTCCCGAGAAGGCGCGGCCGGCCGCGGGCCTACGATCCGGATGCGGCACTGGAGCGGGCGCGGGACGTGTTCTGGGAAGGCGGCTTCACCGGCAGCTCGCTGGATGCCCTGAGCGCGGCGACGGCGATGAACCGGCCCAGCCTGTACGGCGCCTTCGGCGACAAGGAGGCGCTGTATCTGCGGACGCTCGAACGCTATCGCGACGAGAGCCTGGTTGCGATCCGGCAGGCGCTCGATCCCGGCCGGTCGCTGCGCGAGGGGCTCGGGATCCTCTACGCCACGGCGCTGTCGACCTATCTGGACGAACGGGCGGGGGCGCGCGGCTGCCTTCTGATCGGCACGGCGGCGGTGGAGGCGGTGCTGCACCCGGCCGTGCGGGCGATGCTGCACGGCAGCCTCGCCGCCTTCGAGCAGGAGCTGGAGGAGCGATTCCGCCTGGCCCGGGACCGCGGTGAGATCGGCGCGGGCGCCGACCCCGTCACGCTCGCCCGGCTGGCCGCGGCGGTGCTGCATTCGCTGGCCGTGCGCGCCCGGTCGGGTGAGGCCCGCGCCATCCTGGAAGCGATTGCCGATTCGGGCGTGGCGATGATCTGCGCCGCCGCCGGCGCTGCCTGAGGCCGGTCAGCCCTGGCGGGCGTCGGGCAGGAACAGCCGGACCGGGCGGATCTCATAGCCGCCGAGGCCGGGATTCGCCTGCTCCAGCTCCTGCGCGATGGCGACCGCCTCGTCCTGCGAGTCGCAGTCGACCACGTAGAAGCCGAGCATCTGCTCCTTGGTCTCGGCATAGGGGCCGTCGACCACCAGGGGCGGCTGGTGGCCCTTCATCAGCGTGGTCGCGGCGCTGGTAAAGGCCAGCCGCGCGGCGGGGCCGAGCTTGCCTTCCGCCGCCAGGCGCTTGTGGACGACGTCGAGCCGGGCCATGACCGCGTCGTCCTCCTCCTGCGTCCAGGCGCCGAGGACCTCTTCCGAATTGTAGCAGAGAATGGCGTACAGCATCCGGGCCTTCCCTCCCGTATCCCGGGCGGGAGTATGCCTGCGCTCTGTTAAAATCCCTATGCCGTGATGCCGGCGGCGATCAGGGCATCGGCTGCACGACCACGGCGCCGGGCGCCACGGTCACGGCGGTGCCGCCGGCGGCCGGCAGATAGGCGCTGGTCATGACGTCGAGCTTGTCGGCGCGGATCGTCTCCAGCGTCTGGCACAGCGACCATTTCGCGGTCGGGCCGGAGATGGTGATGCGGTCGCCGATCCGGACCGGGACCGGCTTGCCCTGGATCGACACCTCGCTGCCGTCGTCGCGGCGCAGCACGGAGCAGGGCCGGCCGACCTGGAGCGTGCCGGTGTAGACGACCCTGACCTCGTCATGCCAGGCGCTGGACACCTTCGGGAAATCATAGGGCGGGATCTGCGCCTGCTGTCCGGTGGTCTGGCAGGCGCCCAGCAGGGCGGCCGCGGCGAGGGCGATGAAGAGGGTCGGCGAGGAGTGATGACGGTTCGACAACACGCTCTCTCTTTCTCGTTTTGGCGGCGGAATCATTTCTTCCAATACAGTTCTTCCATACAGGCGAAGCGGGGCCGCCGTCCAGAAGACGTTCGAAGCGAACGTTCCGCACCGACGATGGGTTATTTCGGACCGGATTGCGGAGACTTTGTGGCCTGGAATGTCCTAACCGCCCGTATCGTCTGACAAAATCGCCGGAGGATGCCGCCGAACCGTCACGGTTCGGCGGTTTCCTTTTACCCGGGTTGATTGTATGCCCTTGGGGCCCTGATGCGGCCCGTTATGGTTTCGAGAGGGGCCGGGCCGCACGCTCTCTGGAGTCTGCAGGATGTCAAAGGCCGATCAGCACAAGGCCGAAATCGTCGATGATGTCGTGGCGCTGGCCAAGCAGCGGCTCGACCCGGCGAAGGGAGGAATGGCCGAGCGGTTCACCCGCCTGTATTTCCGCAACGTGCCGCCGCACGACGTGCTGCGCGAGGGCACCGACACCCTCTACAGCGTCGCCCTAGGCCTGCTGCAGTTCGGCGGCGAGCGCCGCAAGGGCGAGGTCAAGATCCGGATCTTCAACCCGGTCTATGACGATTACGGCTGGCGCAGCCCGCACACCGTGGTCGAGATCATCAACGACGACATGCCGTTCCTGGTCGATTCGGTGACCGCGGCGATGTCCGAGCTCGGCCTGACCGTGCATCTGGTGGTGCATCCGATCATCGCCGTCACCCGCGACGCCCAGGGCCGGCTGACCGACGTGCAGGACCCGGCCGCGGCGCCGGAGGGGACGCCGGCCGAGAGCTTCATGCATGTCCAGGTCGACGAGCGCACCGACCAGGCGACGCTCGACCGCATCGCGGCGACGCTGCGCGGCGTGCTGGCCGATGTCCGCGCTGCGGTCGAGGACTGGAGCGGGATGCGGCAGCAGATCCGCACCGTGCTCGAGGAGCTCGACCACAAGGCGCTGCCGGTCGACCCGGGCGAGACGCGCGAGATCATCGCCTTCCTGGAATGGCTCGAGGACGACCATTTCACCTTCCTCGGCTATCGCCGCTACGACTTCGCCCGGACCGAGGACGGGCTCGAGATCGCGATCGTGCCGGGCAGCGGCCTGGGCATCCTGCGCCAGGCCGAGGTCTCGGTGTTCGACGGCGCCCGCCGCTACGACCGGATGTCGGAGGAGGCGCAGTCGATGCTGCGCAGCACCGCGCCGCTGACCGTCACCAAGGCCAGCCTGAAGGCGACGGTGCACCGGCCGGTGCATCTCGACGTCTTCACCGTCAAGATCTTCGACGAGGCCGGCGAGGTGATGGGCGACCACATGTTCGTCGGCCTGTTCACCTCGGTCGCCTACAGCCGCAGCGCCCGCGACATCCCCTATCTCCGGGCCAAGGTCAGCCGTACCCTGGCGCGCGCCGGGATGGACCCGCGCAGCCATGACGGCAAGGCGCTGGGCCACATCCTCGACACCTATCCGCGCGACGAGCTGTTCCAGATCTCCGAGGAGCAGCTGCTCGACATCGGCATGGGCGTGCTGCACCTGCAGGAGCGGCAGCGGACGGCGCTGTTCGTGCGCCGCGACCCGTTCGGGCGCTTCGTCTCCTGCCTCGTCTACGTGCCGCGCGACCGATACAACACCGACCTGCGCTACCGCATCCAGAAGATCCTGGAGAAGGCCTATGGCGGCAAGGTCACGGCCTTCACCACCCAGATGACCGAGGGGGCGCATGCCCGCGTCCACTTCCTGATCAAGAGCGAGCCGGGCCAGGGCACGGACGAGCCGGTCGACGTTATCGAGGAGCGGCTGGTCGAGGCCGGGCGCAGCTGGTCCGACCTGCTGCAATCGGCGCTGGTCGACAAGAAGGGCGAGGAGCAGGGGCTGATCCTGCTGCGGCGCTATGCCGAGGCCTTCCCCGCCGGCTATCGCGAGGAGACCCCGCCGGCGGCGGCGATCGTCGACATCGAGCGGATCGAGGAGATCGACGAGGCCGGCGAGATCGGGCTGCACCTGTTCCGCCCGATCGAATCGGCGCCGAACGAGCTGCGCTTCAAGCTGTACCACCGCGGCACGCCGGTGCCGCTGTCCGACGTGCTGCCGATGCTGGAGCATCTCGGCTTCAAGGTGGTGTCGGAGTTCCCGACCGAGGTCGCGCTCTCGGGCCAGCCCCCGGTCTGGATCCATGACTTCGAGATGCGCAGCCGCAGCGGCGACGCGATCGACCTGAACCGCCTCAAGGCCGTGTTCCAGACCGCATTCGAGCGGATCTGGACCGGCGACATGGAGGACGACCGGCTGAACCGGCTGGTGCTGGCCGGCGGGCTCGACTGGCGGTCGATCACCCTGCTGCGCGCCTATGCCAGGTTCCTGCGCCAGGCCCGCTTCGCCTTCAGCCAGGAGACGATCGAGGACACGCTGGTGGCGCATCCGGAGACGACGCGCGCCGTCGTCCGAATGTTCACCACCCGCTTCGATCCGGACCTGACCGGCGACCGCGAGGTGGCGATCCGCGGCATGCTGGTCGAGATCGAGCACGCGCTGGACGCGGTCACCAACCTGGACGAGGACCGCATCCTCCGCCGCTTCCTGAACCTGGTGCGGTCGACCCTGCGCACCAACTACTTCCAGACCGACGACCAGGGCCGGCCGAAATCCTACCTGTCGCTGAAGTTGGACAGCCTATCGCTCGAGGAGCTGCCGCTGCCGCGGCCCTGGCGCGAGATCTTCGTCTACAGCCCGCGCATGGAGGGCGTGCATCTGCGTGGCGGCAAGGTCGCCCGCGGCGGCATCCGCTGGTCCGACCGACGCGAGGATTTCCGCACCGAGATCCTGGGGCTGATGAAGGCGCAGATGGTGAAGAACACCGTCATCGTCCCGGTCGGCTCGAAGGGCGGCTTCGTGCTGAAGCGGCCGCCGGCCGCCGCGGCCGGGCGCGAGGCGTTCCAGGCCGAAGGCATCGAATGCTACAAGATCCTGATGCGCGGCATGCTCGACATCACCGACACTATCGTCGGCGGAGAGACCACGCATCCCGAGCGCGTGGTCCGGCATGACGAGGACGATCCGTATCTCGTGGTCGCGGCCGACAAGGGCACCGCCACCTTCTCCGACATCGCCAACGGGGTGAGCCAGGATTACGGCTTCTGGCTGGACGACGCCTTCGCCTCCGGCGGCTCGGCCGGCTACGACCACAAGAAGATGGGCATCACTGCCCGCGGCGCCTGGGAATCGGTGAAGCGGCATTTCCGCGAGCTCGGCACCGACATCCAGGCCCAGGACTTCACCTGCGTCGGCGTCGGCGACATGTCGGGCGACGTGTTCGGCAACGGCATGATCCTGTCCGAGCACACCCGCCTGCTGGGCGCCTTCAACCACCTGCACATCTTCGTCGACCCGGATCCGGACGCGGCGACCAGCTTCGCCGAGCGTAAGCGGCTGTTCGAGCTCGGCCGCGGCTCCTGGGACCAGTACGACCAGGCGAAGCTGTCGCCCGGCGGCGCCGTGTTCGAGCGGAAGGCGAAGTCGGTCAAGCTGTCGCCCGAGATCCGCGTCCGCTTCGGCATCGAGCGCGAGACGGTGACGCCGAACGAGCTGATGCAGACGATGCTGAAGGCCCAGGTCGACCTGCTGTTCTTTGGCGGCATCGGCACCTATGTGAAGAGCAGCCGCGAAAGCCACGCCGATGTCGGCGACAAGGCGAATGACGCGCTGCGTATCAACGGCCGCGACGTCCGCGCCCGGGTGATCGGCGAGGGCGCCAATCTCGGCGTCACCCAGTTCGGCCGCATCGAATTCGCCCGGATCGGCGCCGGCGGCGCGGGCGGCAAGCTGAACACCGACTTCATCGACAACTCGGCCGGCGTCGACACCTCGGACCACGAGGTCAACATCAAGATCCTGCTGGGCGCCGTGGTCCAGGCCGGCGACCTGACGCTGAAGCAGCGCAACGTGGTGCTGGAGAGCATGACCGAGGAGGTCGGCCACCTGGTGCTGCGCGACAACTACCTGCAGAGCCAGGCGCTGTCGCTGGCTGTCGGCGAAGGCTTCGAGCTGCTGGACCAGCAGGCCCGCTTCATGCGCGGGCTGGAGAAGGCCGGCAAGCTCGACCGGGTGATCGAGATGCTGCCGACCGACGAGGAACTGACCCAGCGCTCAGGCAACCGCGAGGGGCTGACCCGGCCGGAGCAGGCGGTGATCCTGGCCTATGCCAAGATCAACATCTACGACGCGCTGCTGGCCAGCGACCTGCCGGACGACCCGGCTCTGGTCGACGACCTGGTGCTGTACTTCCCGACGGCACTGCGCGAGCGCTTCAAGGACGCCATCGCGCAGCATCGGCTGCGGCGCGAGATCGTCGCCACCCATGTCACCAACAGCATGGTGAACCGGGTCGGCGCCACCTTCGTCTCCGAGCTGGTCGACAAGACGGGCATGGGCGTGGCCGACATCGCCCGCGCCTATCTGATCGTGCGCGACGGCTTCGGCCTGCGCGACATCTGGGCGGCGGTCGAGGCGCTGGACAACGAGGCCCAGGCCCAGGCCCAGATCCGCGCCATGCTGGCGACGCGGCGGCTGATCGAGCGCAGCGTCGCCTGGATCCTGCGCCAGCAGGGTCGCGGCCTGAACATCAGCCAGGACGTGGCGCATCTCAAGCCCGGTCTGGCCGAGCTGGAGAGTCAGCTGGACGCCGCGATCTTCGACGACGCCCGCACCGTGATCGACGCCCGCGCCCAGAGCTTCGTCGATGCCGGCTTCCCGGAGGATCTGGCGCGCCGTGTCGCCCGGTTGAACCTGTGGGCGGCGGGGATGGACATCATCCGCATCGCCGACCAGGCCGGGCGCGGCGTCGGCGAGGTGGCGTCGGTCTATTTCGAGACCGGCCGCCGGCTGGGCCTGGCCTGGCTGCGCGACGGCGCCAGCCGGATGCCGGCCAGCAACCATTGGCAGAAGCAAGCGGTCGGGGCGATCGTCGACGACCTGTACACGCTGCAGGCCGACCTGGCGGTGCGGGCGCTGCAGGACGCGCCGGCGGGCGCGGCGGGGGCCGATGTCGTGGAGGCCTGGGTCGGGCACCGCCGCGCCCCGGTCGACCGGATCGACCAGCTGGTGTCCGAGCTCAAGGCGCTGGACCAGGTCGACCTGTCGATGCTGGCCGTCGCCAACCGCAATTTGCGCGGTTTGGCGACGGGGTGAGTCTTTCCAGCCCGCCCTTTCCATCCTCCCCCTCCCGCAAGGGGAGGGGGAGGATGGAAAAGGGCAAGGCAGCTCTCCGCAAAGCCAGTTGCCCCTCACTCCCCCCGCAGCAGCTTCTGCAGCGGGGCGGCCTGGCGCAGGATCGGTGACTTGATGACGATGTAGCTGAAATACTTCTCAATGCCGAGGCGTCGGTCCAGCAGCGCCTCCATCACCTGCTGGTAGTGGGCGATGCTGCGGGTCAGGAAGCGCAGCAGATAGTCGTAGCCGCCGCTGACCATGTGGCACTCCAGCAGTTCCTCCACCATGGCGAGGCCGGCCTCGAAACGGATGAAGTCCTCGCGCCGGTGGTCGCTCAGCGTCACCTCGGTGAACACGGTCACGGTCTCGGTCAGCTTCGCCAGCGCGATGCGGGCGCCGTAGCCGGCGATGTAGCCCGCCGCCTCCAGCCGCTTCACCCGCTGCAGGCAGGGGCTGGGTGACAGGCCGACCGCCTCGGCCAGCGCGGCGTTGGTGATCCGCCCGTCGGCCTGTAGCCGGGCCAGGATGGCGATGTCGATCCGGTCCAGCTTCGGCGCCATCCTTCCCCTCGTCCGATCGGCCGCGGGATTTAACCGCGCAAGGCTTCCTGGTGAGCTTTTGCCAGTTCCGCCATGCTGGTGAAGCGGAAATCGACCTTGGGTTCGGTCGCCGGCTTCATGGTGGCGCCGAAGCCGCCCTCGGCGTGGCGGCGGTGGATCCAGCAGGTGGCCAGGCCCGCCGCCGTCGCCGGCTCGTGGTCGTGGAACAGGCTCTCCGCCGTGTGCAGGATCTCGCCTGGCGCGATGCCCAGGCCGCCAAGCTTCTCCAGCATGTAGTCGAAATTTCGGGCCGCGGGCTTGTAGCTGCCGATGTCCTCGGCGGTGAAGACGGCGTCGAACTCGACCTGCAGCCGCACGTTGCTGAGGGCGAAGCTGGCATTGTCGACATTCGAGAGGATCGCCAGCTTGTAGTACTTCTTCAGGTACTGCAGCGCGCCGGCGGTGTCGGCGAAGGCCGGCCAGTCCTTGATCGAGCGGCCATAGGCCAGCGCCTCCTCCCAGCTCGCCGCCACGCCCCACTCCTCGGCCAGGCGCTTGTAGACGATCGCCAGCAGCTCGCTGTAGCGCCGCGCCGGGGTCCAGCGCTGCTGCGCCGATTCATGGCGGGCATGGGCCTCCAGGATCCGGTCGCGGGTCAGGTGCTGCCTGGCGCGGGCGGTCAGCGGCGCCAGCGCGTTGACCATGCCGGTCTCCCAGTCGATCAGCGTGCCGTAGCAGTCGAAGGTCAGGATCTTGAAATCGGTCAGCGTCATGGTGCGTCCTCCGGTTCCGGTCTCCCGATTATCCGCCGGCGACGCCGGCAGGGGCTGCGCATTCGCATCCGGCGGCGGCAGAGGCTGGCGCAGCGCGGCCATGCCGCAGCAGAAAATGCCGTGTCGCAGCCGCGTCATGGCGTGTCGGCTCTGGAGCGTGCGGGGCCGCGGAGTCGCGCCATGATCGCCGCCAAGAGGTGCCGGTCCGATGCTGTGGAACAGAGCAGCGGCGGATCGGAGAATTGGGAAGCCGGTGTGAACCCGGCGCTTGCCCCCGCAACGGTAACGGCGGTGTAAGGTGCGGCAGGGGCCACTGGAGCGATCCGGGAAGGCGCCGCACCGGCCAAGAAGCCCGCCGGAGCCCGGAAACCAGCCTCGAAGGAGTTTGTCTCGGTGATCGCGGTGGGCGGTCGGCGGGCATGTTCGCGAAGGGCCGGTCCGGTCTCCGAGCGCGCGTACCCGGATGCCACATCTGCGACCGTGCCCAGAGGAGAGGGTCGGGTATGGAAGCGCGTTCGGCCATGTTGATGGATCTGCTGTCCCGCGCACCGGGCTTCAGCCTGAAGCGGGATTTCTACACCAGCCCCGCCTATCTCGCGCTGGATCTGGAGCACATCTTCTACCAGGACTGGCTGTTTATCGGCCATGCCTGCGAGGTGACGCGGCCGGGCGATTTCCTGACCGTGCAGATCGGCGAGTATCCGGTGCTGGTGGTGCGCGGCCGCGACCGCGCCATCCGCGCCTTCCACAATGTCTGCCGCCACCGCGGCTCGCGCCTCTGCACCGACGAGCGCGGCTCGCGCCCGCGGCTGGTCTGCCCCTATCACCAGTGGACCTACGACCTCGAGGGCAAGCTGATCTTCGCCCGCGACATGATGAACGACATCGACCCGGCGCAGTTCGGGCTGAAGCCGGTGGCCTGCCACGAGGTCGGCGGCTGGATCTTCATCTCGCTGGCCGAGCAGCCGCGCGACTTCGAGCCGTTCCGGCGCATGGTCGAGCCCTATATGGCGCCGCATTTCCTGGCCGAGGCCAAGGTCGCCCACAGCTCAACCATCATCGAGCGCGGCAACTGGAAGCTGGTGATGGAGAACAACCGCGAATGCTACCACTGCTCCGGCAACCATCCGGAGCTGTGCCGCGTCTTCTCCGACCAGCCGACCCTGACCAGCGGCCAGAAAGGGATGGAGGAGAACCCCGAGATCCTCGAGCACTGGCAGAGCTGCGAGGCGATCGGCCTGCCCAGCCGTTACCAGATCTCGGACGACATGCAGTACCGGGTGATGCGGGTGCCGTTCATCAACGACGCCCATTCGATGACCATGAGCGGCCAGCCCGCGGTGAACCGCCTGCTGGCCGAGTTCCCGACCACCAAGCTCGGCTCGATGCTGCTGTACCACTATCCGAACAGCTGGAACCATCTGCTGGCCGACCATGCGCTGAGCTTCCGCATCCTGCCGATCAGCCCGACCGAGACCGAGGTCACCACCAAATGGCTGGTGCACAAGGACGCGGTCGAGGGCGTCGACTACGACCTCAGGGCCCTGACCGAGGTGTGGTCCGCGACCAATGACGAGGATCGCCGCATCGTCGAGGAGAACCAGCGCGGCATCCTGTCCCCGGCCTATGAGCCCGGGCCGTATTCGAAGATGCATGAGGGCGCGGTGATCCAGTTTGTCGACTGGTACGCCGACACCCTCACCCACCGGCTCGGCGGCGGCACCGGCGCCACCTCGATCCGCGACGTGGCGTAGGGGGCGTAGGCACGTGCCAGGCCCTCTGACCGCGACGCCGGCGCTGTGGAACGCGAAGACTGCGCGGCTGCGCTGCATCGGCATCCGCGAGGAGGCGCCCGACGTCCGCACCTTCCGCTTCGAGGCGGAGGACGGCAGCTGGTTCTCCTACCGCCCCGGCCAGTTCGTGACGCTGGAGCTGCCGGTGGGGCCGGAGCCGGTGCTGCGCACCTACACCCTGGCCTCCACCCCGTCGCGGCCGCACCACGCCAAGATCACCGCCAAGGTGCAGCCGGGCAGCGTCGCCACCCGCTGGCTGTTCGACAGGCTCAAGGTCGGCGACGCGCTGACGGCGCACGGCCCCACCGGCCGCTTTTCGCTGCTCGACCACCCGGCCGAGCGCTACCTGTTCCTGTCGGCCGGAAGCGGCGCCACGCCGATGATGTCGATGGCGCGCTGGCTGTTCGACACCGCGCCGCAGACCGATGTGGTCTATGTCCATTTCGCCCGGCGGCCACAGGACCTGCTGTTCCGGTCGGAGCTGGGCTACATGGCCGAGGTGGCGTCCGGCCTGCGGCTGCGCTTCGTGGTGACCGGCGCGCCGGCGGGCGAAGGCTGGGCCAGCGGCCGGCTGGAGCAGGCTCTGCTGTCCGCCTTGTGCCCGGACTTGGCCGGGCGGACGGTGTTCTGCTGCGGTCCGGACCGGTTCATGGACGCGGCCCGGCATGTGGCCGGCGCGCTCGGCGTGCCCAGCGCGCGCTGGCATGAGGAGAGCTTCGGTGCCACCCCGGCGCCGGTGCCGGTCGCGGCCCCGATCGCGCCGCCGCCGGAGATTGCAGGGGACGGGATGCAGGTCGCCTTCACCCGCTCCGGCCGCAAGGCCACGGTGCTGCCGGGCCAGACCGTGCTGGAGGCGGCGGAAGGCTGCGGCCTGCGCATCCCGACCGCCTGCCGCCAGGGCCTCTGCGGCACCTGCCTGGTGCGCAAGCTGAAGGGCGAGGTGCGGATGGAGCACAATGGCGGCATCGCCGACGACGAGATCGCCGAAGGCTGGATTCTCGCCTGCTGCTCCCAGCCCGAGACGGCGCTGGTCGAGGTGGAGGTATAAGGGCGGCGGGCGCCAGCCAGCCGCAGCGACCGGATCACCGATTCCACGGCGCGGGCCGGACGGTGTAGACCCATGGCCCCTTATTCGACCAGGTGCGGCGGCCCGGCGAGGTCGAGCTTGAACCGGCCGCGGCCGGTACGCACCAGCCGAATAGGCGCCGCCTTCTCGTCGAGCCGTCGTCGGAGCAGGAGCAGGCGGGTCTCAAGGTTGTCCTTGAACTCGGGCAGGCGCAACTCGTCCGCCAGGCGGATTTCGCGATTGCTGAAGTCGCTGCGCCCGTCACGAAGATGCAGGCGGAGCAGGTAAACGAGCAGGCGCCCTGGGACACCCTTGATCAGGTACTCGTTATCGATGAAGACGCTGTCATCATAGGCATGATGGACGATGCGGAAAGGGCGTCCCGTCGCTGTCGGCTTCCCTGCCGCCGGTGCCGCGCTGGACAGCCCGTCCCCGCCCTCGCTTTCCGAGAGGGCGAGCGCGGCTGCACCACAGGCGGCGACGACGGCCAGCGCGGCCTCGTCCTCCCTCGTGAAGGCAAGCCGCTCGGCGCTTTCCAGAAAGAGCACGCCCCGCAGCGCGCCTTGTGCAATCATCGGCAGAGCGATATGGCTCATCGCGTCCGGCATTCCGGGAAGCGGGATGATGCGCGTGCGGTTCTCATCCGTGGATGAAGCTCGGATCGCGGAGCCGAATCGGCGAGCCCGGCTCATGTCGCTGATCCGGACGGGCCGGCGTCCGGTCGCCGCCATGCCGATGACCCCTTCGCCGAGCGGAACCTCCGAGCCGATACCCGTCCGTTCGTAGCCTCGACTGCCAATCGTGACGAGTTTATCGCCGGCAGGATCCTTCAGCAGCACCATGCCATTGCCGCAGCCCGTGAGGTCGCGCAGCCCGTCCAGGATCGCGTCGATGACGGAGCCGAGGTCGGCCTCCAAGGAGATCCTGCGGATGATCGCGGCAGCGGCGGTAAGCCGCGGGCTGGCCTCCGACAACAGCGGGGCGGCAGCGGCCGTGGCGGGGAACGCCACGGCGCGGATGGACCTCACGCGATACACGTCGACGCTGCGGAGCCGCATCACCTCCGCCATGCCGATCTGGGCGCTGGTGGCACGGAGCTGGCTCGCCATGTCCTCGAAGAGCTCGCCGGTCTTGAGCGAGCATTCGAAGATCACGTCCAGTCGGTACTGCCCGCCATCGCGCGGGTCGACGAGAAGCAGACCCGCCGCCGGGTTTGCCTGCACATTCGCGACAGTCTTCGAAAAGAACTGGTTCGAAAGGGCCACCCGTTCATCATCCACGAGCGTCACGTGCGAGAGATAGGAGATGTTCGGCGTGCCGTCCGCTGCCGCAGTGGCGATGATGGACGGAATGACGCCTTCGAAGCAGGCCGAGAGATCGCGTAGCCGAATCATCGCTGCGGTTCGAGCAACTGCCCGGCTTGCGCGCCCGGGGTCTGCACGAAGACGGCCTCGACCGAGAAGGCGAGTGCCACCGGATCGCGGATGACAAACCATGGTGCAACCGTCCATCGGTCGAGGCCAAGGCCCTCCAACGTCGCCGTCATGGCCTCGACATACCTCGCCGAGTGTCTGAGGTGCTCCGGCGTGGCAGGAACGACCGAAGCCCGCCCCTTGGCCTGGTAGGAGGCATAGTCCGATGGCCGGGCGAAGGTGGCCGACAACCGCCCGGTCTCGCGGATGTTCGCCACCGTCTTTGGCCATTGCCATTGGGAAATCACCAGGTCGATCCGCCCCTTGGCGGGGTTGGCCATGGCACCGACCGCCCGGCCGATGTCCGGTGAATGCGCGCCGTCGCAGGTGCCCAGGATGATCATTACCGGGCTGACCATGAAGACGGCGAGATCCTGGTCGAAGCTCATTCCAATGACCCCCAGGAGGGTGAGAATAGACGGTCGGCGGCCATTTGGGGAACACGCGCCGCACTTAGGAAGGATTTAGGAAATTCAGACGGCGGAGGGAGCGTAAGCACCGGGCATCGAGCTCAAGGAGATACGCCATGTACGATACCGCTGCCTGCGATAGTGATCCTCGCGCTGTCGCCGTGATTGGTGCCGGGCCGGCCGGTCTTGCAGTCGCACGCTGGCTCTCGGCCCATGGTTTCGAGCCCGTTCTGTTCGAAGTAGCCGACCGGCTCGGCGGCCAATGGAGCGCAACCTCGCCGCTCAGCGCTACCTGGCCGGGAATGTGCACCAACACCAGCCGCGTCATGACGAGCTTTTCGGATCTCGATTATGTCGAAGGCACCCCCGTCTATCCGGGGCGGGAGGACGTGCAAGCTTACCTGGAGCGCTACGCCGAGCGGTTCGGGCTGACCACCCGGATCCGCTTCCGGACCCGGGTCGAGGAGGTGGGGAAGGCCGAGGGCGGCGGCTGGCGTGTCCGGTCGAACCATGAGGGCGAGGTCCGGACGGAGCGCTATATCCGGGTTGTCGTCGCCACCGGACGCTATGTGGCGTCGAGCATCCCTCCGGTGCCGGGGCTCGATGGCTTCGCGGGCGCGCTCGGCGTGGCCCATTCAAGCCAGTATGACGGCGGGCTCGCTTATCGGGGCAAGGACGTCCTGGTCGCCGGCTGCTCGATCAGTGCCCTCGAGATCGCGTCCGATATCGCCCTTTCCGGCGCCCACAGCGTCACCGCCTGCTGCCGCCGTCAGCGCTACATTGTGCCGAAACTCCTGGCGGGCGTGCCGGCCGACCACGTGGTGTTCACGCGGGCCGCGGCCCTCGCTGACGAAAGCCTGCCGCCTCACGCGCTCGCCGCTGGGCTGAAGACGACGATCATGCGTGTCGCCGGCAGTCCCGAGCAGTACGGCGCAATGACGCCCGACGAGAACGTCTTTGCCGCCGGGATCTCCCAGTCGCAAAGCTTCCTGCCGCTGGTGGCGGAGGGCCGGATCGAGGTCCGTCCCTGGATCGACGGTATCGACGGGCGCAAGGTGCGGTTCGCCGACGGCAGCACGAGGGGCTTCGACGCGATCCTGTTCGGCACGGGCTACCGTCTTTCGCTGCCTTTCCTGGCACCGGATATTGTCGCCAGCCTGGGGCTCGACGACACGCATATCGATCTCTGCGACCACACATTCCATCCGGATCTCGACGGCCTCGCCTGCGTCGGCTTCTACGACATCATCGGGCCGGCCTATCCGGTGATCGAGCTGCAAGCCCGCTGGGTCGCCTATGCGTGGGCCGGAATTGTGCCAGCGCCGAGCCGGCAGGCGCTGGCAGCGGGTCTCGCCCTCTGCCAAGCCAGGCGCGGCGGCCCGCAGAGCGTCGGCATGCATGATCTGGCGATTCTCTTCGCCCGGCGCGCGGGGGTGGAGCCTGACCTCGAGCGCCATCCGGATCTTGAGCGGGCCCTGCTCTTCGGCCCGCTGTCGCCGATTTCCTTCCGCTTGGCCGGTCCGGACAGTCTCGAGGACGCGCCGGTGCGGGCTGGGGCGGCCGCGGCCGCGTTCGGCGCGATCCGCTCGCCCGAGATGACGAGAGAGGAACGGGACTTCCGGGATCTCATCAGAAAGGCCGCGCGCTAGGGCCAATGAAGATCGCCGAAGGCTGGATCTTCGCCTGCTCCTCCTAGCCCGAGACCGTGCCGGTCGAGGTCTGACACCAGCCTAGAGTCGCTGCGCTGCCCCGACCACCCGTGCCAGGAAGACATCGCGGTCGGCGTCGGTGGCGCGGTTCATGCCGTAGAGGGCGAGGTAGCGCACCGGCGCCCAGGGGCGGATCAGGCCGCGCAGCCAGCGCTGCACCAGCTTGCGCGGCGGATCGCCCATCAGCAGCGAGGCCCAGCGCGTGCCGCCATAGGAGACGACCGCGGTCAAGGACCGGATGTGCTGCAGGTTCGGAGTGGCCCTTCCGTCCTTCATCACGAAGGAGACGCCGGGCAGCATCACCCGGTCGAACCAGCCCTTCAGGATCGCCGGGAAGCCGAAGTTCCACACCGGCGCCATGATCACCAGCGCCTCGGCCCGCAGCAGGCGGTCGACATAGGATTCCACCGGACGGCGGTTGACCGACAGGTCGTGGTACTGCAGCCGCTCCTCTCGGGTCAGGATCGGGTCGAAGCCCTCGGCGTAGAGGTCGCAGTCGTCGACCTCGTGCCCGGCCCGGCGCAGCGCGTCGACCATCGCCCGGTGCAGCGCGGCGTGGAAGCTGATCTCGACCGGATGCGCGAACAGCACCAGGACGCGCATGGGTCAGGTGCCGCCTGGCGGGGAAGCCGGGGCCCCTCCCTCACCCGAAATCGCTGTGCGACTTTCACGCACCGCCTCTTCTGAGGCCCCCCTCCCCTCGCGGGAGGGGTCTAGGGGGAGGGGGTTCTCTCGGCCCGAGCCGGCCCAGACTGTCGCAAACCGGCACGGACGGCGAATTCGGTGCCCTGCGCATTCGCGCGCGGACGCGCGCAGGCCCCTCCCCCTGCCGCCCTCCCGCAAGGGGAGGGGGGACTTAAAGCGATCTATTTCCGAGAGTAAGCCGTCGACCATCCTCACGCCGTCGCCTGCAGGCCTGGGAACAGGTAGATGCGGCCGGAGTTCAGGTCGTAGCCGGGGTTGTCCCAGCCGATCATCTTGCCGGGGTTCAACAGGCCGCGCGGGTCGGTCTCGCGCTTGAACTCCAACTGCACCGCGTCGGTGCGCTTCATCCCGCCCTCCTCCAGGGTGTAGCGGTGCGGGTTGAAGATCAGGCAGCCATGGTCCTCATGGATGCGGATGATCTCGTCGAGGCGCTCCTCGGTGGTGAAGCGCACGATCGGCAGGCCGGAGCAGGTGACGTTGCCGTCGAAGCGGATCACCTCGAGATGCCCGGGTACCTCGTCGCCGAATATCTTCGTCATCTCCTCGACCAACCGCAGATGGTCGGGGAAGGGGTACAGCACCTGCAGGTAGGTGATGGTCGGGTCGATCTTGATCGCCCGCAGCGTGGTGTGGTTCCAGGTCAGCTCGTACAGCGGCGGCAGGCCCTTCCTTTCCTCGTCGGTCGCGGTGTCGGCGCGGAACAGCACCTCGCCCTTCGACCGCTTCATGAAGGCCTCGAAGCCGCCCATGGCGAAGTCGGCCACCATCAGCAGCACCACCGACTGGTCCGGGCGCACGAACTTCCGGTGCTTGAGGAAATACTCGTGCGGCACCGGCGCGGCGACCGGCGCGATCTCCTTGACCAGCAGGCCGTCGGCCCGGCCGATCTCCTCGCCGAAGCGGACCGCATCCATCCAGTCGTCGAAGCCGACGACGACGTCGACCCAGTCCGGCGCCGCCGCCAGCGGGATCTCGACCTCGGTGATGATGCCGTTGGTGCCGTATGCGTGCAGCGCCTTCAGCAGGTCCTCGCCGGTCAGGTCGAGGATGCGCGGCTCCGCCTCCATCGTCACCAGCCGCACCCGCATGACGTTGCCGAGGTTGCGCAGGCCGCCCCAGCGGATCGAGCCGACGCCGCCGGAGCCGCCGGCCAGGAAGCCGCCGATCGTCGCCATCCGGTAGGTCGACGGAAACAGCCGCATCTCCTGCCCGACCTTGGCCCGGGTCTGCGTATCCATCTGGGCCAGGACGGCGCCGGCCTCGGCCGCCACCGCGCCGGGGCGGATCGCCGTCACCCGGTTCATCCGCGCCAGGTTCAAGACCATGCCGCCGGACAGCGGCATGGCCTGGCCGTAATTGCCGGTGCCGGCGCCGCGCGGCGTCACCGGCACGCCGTGGGCATAAGCCGCCTTCAGCGCCTGCACCACCTCGGCCTCCGAGGTCGGCGAGACGACGAGGTCGCCGGTGACATGCTCCAACTGCCGCTTCAGCACCGGCGAGTACCAGAAGAAATCCTGGCTCTTCTGCTTCACCAGCACCGGGTCGTCGGTGACCCGCAGCCCCTCCAGGTCGCGCTTCAGCGCGGCGAGATCGGTCATGCCTGCTCTCCTTGGGGCGCCAGCAGCGCGTCCAGCTCGCGATAATCCGGCGGGGTGGTGTCGACGGCGCGGCCGGCGCGGACCACGATCCGGTCGGCCTGGGGACGGGACAGGAGCTCGGTCCAGCTGCGGGCGCGCAGCAGCACCAGATCGGCGCCGCCGCCCGCGGCCAGGCGGCCGAACTCCGGCCGGCACAGCACCTCGGCCGGGGTGGCCGCGACCGCCCGCGGCCAGTCGCCGACCGGGTGGTCGAGATGCAGAATGCGCGTCGCCTGGGCATAGACCTCGAGCGCGTCGAGATCGCCATAGGCGTAGAACGGGTCGCGGGTGTTGTCGGAGGACACCATCACCGGGATGCCGCGGGCCTTCATCTCGTGCAGCAGCGTCACCCCGCGCCAGCGCGGCGTGGCCCCGGCGCGGCGGTCCTGCAGGTACAAGTTGCACATCGGCAGCGACACCACGGCCAAGCCGGCCTCGGCCACCAGGTCCAGCGTGCGGTCGATCACGTCCTCGGGCTGCCGGGCCAGGGAGCAGCAATGGCCGACCAGAACCCGGCCGCGGAAGCGGTGGCGGATGGCGGCCTCGGCGATCAGCGCCAGCGAGCGCACCGACGGGTCGCCGGTTTCGTCGGCGTGGAAGTCGAGGTCCAGGCCGTGCTCAATGGCATGGCGGAACATCCGGTCGATCCCGGCCTCCAGCCCCGCCACCGGATAGGTGACGGCGCCGAGGATGCCGCCATGGGCGCGGACTGTATGGCTGAGATCGTCGAAATAAGGGTCTTCCAACACCCGGTCGATGCCGACCAGGGCCGAGCCCTGCAGCTCGACCCGTCCGGCCCAGTCCTTGCGCAGCTCGGCGAAGACCGGCCAGGAGACGCGGTGCTGCGGCGGGTCGCTGTCGATATGGGTGCGGATCAGCCGCGTACCATGGGCGAAGGCGCAGCGCAGGCTGAACTCCATGCGGGCGCGCACATCCGCCGCCGACCAGTGCGCTGCCCGGTCCCCTCGCACGGCGGTGAGCGCGCCGTCGAAGCTGCCATCCGGGTTCGGCGCGCGCGGCCAGATATGGCCCTTGTCGAGATGGGTGTGCGCCTCGACGAAGGCCGGCCACACCATGCCGCGATCGAGGTCCAGCGCCGGCAGACCCTTCGGGTCACTCTCCGGATCCGGGCGGCCGGCCGGGCGGATCGCGGCCAGGATGCCGCCGTCGATTGTCAGGTCGGCCAGCGCCAGCCCCTCGGAGTCGGGAACCAGATCCGCAGCCTCGGTCAGGCAGGCCGGCACGGTGGCGTTGGTCAGCCGGTAGCGCCGGGCCTCGGGCAGCGTGGAGAAGCCCATCTCAGTTCTCCCGCCGGATGGCGCTTTCGTGCCAGCGCCGCAGCAGCAGATGCGACACCAGGCTGGTCAGGGCGAAGATCGCCAGGCCGGTCAGGGTGATCAGGATCAGCGCCGCAAACAGCCGCGGCACGTTCAGCCGCCGCCCGGCCTCGAGGATGCGGAAGGCTAGGCCGGACTGGGCGCCGGCCGACCCGGCCGCGAACTCTGCCACCACCGACCCGATCAGCGCCAGCCCGCCGCCGATGCGCAGGCCGGTGGCGAAATAGGGCAGGGCGGACGGGATGCGCAGATGCAGCAGCGACTGCCAGCGCGAGGCGCCGTACAGCTCGAACAGATTCAACAGGTTGTGGTCGGTGCTCTTCAGCCCCTGGGTCATGTTCGACAGGATCGGGAAGAAGGCGACGATGAAGGCGCAGATCAGCAGCACCGATTCGGTCGACGGCGCGTAGATGATGATCAGCGGCGCGATCGCCACGATCGGCGTTACCTGCAGCACCACGGCATAGGGGTAGAAGGCCAGCTCCAGCCAGCGCGACTGGATGAACAGGATGGCCAGTGTCACGCCGCCCACCAGGGCCGCGGCCAGGGCGGCGAAGGTGATGGTCAGCGTCACCGCCAGGGCCGAGGACAGGATCGGCCAGTCGCCGACCATGGTGGCCGCCACCTCGGTCGGCGCCGGCAGGATGTAGCGCGGCACCTGATAGGCCACGACGTACCATTGCCACAGCGCGATGAAGGCGGCGAAGGCGATCACCGGCACCGCGATCCGCGCCGCCAGCGCCCGGATGTGGCCGGGCTCGGCCCGCCGGGCCTCGGCGATGGCGGCCTCGTCCTCGGCCTGTAACCCGATCTGTGTCATCGCTGCTCCGCCGCCACCATGATCGCCCGCATCAGCGCGTCCGACACGGTGCGGCAGCGCTCGTTGTAAGGCGTGGACATCCGGTACTCGTTGCCGCGCGGATAGGGGGCATCGACCGCCACCTCCTCGATCACCCGGCCCGGCCGCGCCGCCATCACCACGATCCGGCTGGACAGGTAGACGGATTCGAACACCGAATGGGTGACGAAGACGATGGTCCAGTTCTGCCCCTGCCACAGCCGCAGCAGGTCGTCGTTCAGCTTGATCCGGGTGATCTCGTCCAGCGCCGCGAAGGGCTCGTCCATCAGGAGAAGCTTGGGCCGGGTGACCAAGGCGCGGGCGATCGACACCCGCATCTTCATGCCGCCCGACAGCTCGCGCGGATAGGCGTCGGCGAAGCGGTCGAGGCCGACCATCGCCAGCGCCTCCATCACCCGGTCGCGCGAAACCGCCCGCGACAGGCCCTTCAGCCGCAGCGGCAGCCAGACATTCTTGAACACCGTGGCCCAGGGCATCAGCGTCGGCTCCTGGAACACGAAGCCGACCTCGCCCTCCGGCGCGCCCTCGCCGCCGCCCGGCCAGCGGATGGCGCCGGCGGAGGGGGCGCCCAGCCCGGCGATCAGCCGCAGCGCCGTCGACTTGCCGCAGCCCGAAGGGCCGAGCAGGCTGACGAACTCCCCCTCCCGGATGTCGAGCGACAGGGCGGACAGGGCGAGGGTGCCGCTGGCGAAGCGCTTCGACACCCCGTCCAGCGACACCAGCACCCCGTCGGCGGCGCCGTTCCCGGGCGTGGTCAAGGCGACCGCATCCACCTCAGCCGCCGGCCAGCTTCTTGTAGACATCGAGGCCGACGCCCTTGCACACGAAGCGGTTGGTGAAGGCCTTGCTGACATCCAGCCCGGCATCCAGCACCCCGGCCTTGACCATGCTGTCGTAGAAGCGCTGGTAGCGGTCCCCGCTCATGCAGCCGATGCCCTGGGTCTCGGCCTCGTCGGCGATGATGATGTGCTGGGCCTTGAGCTGCTCGAGCCCATAGGCCAGCTGCTCGTCCGTCATCTCCGGATTGTCCTTCTTGATCAGGGCGTTGGCCGCGCTGTTGTCGCCGTAGAGATAATTGTACCAGCCGATGATCGAGGCATCGACGAAGCGCTGCACCAAGTCCGGGTTCTGGTCGATCATCGCCTGCTGCGCCGCGATGGTGGTGGAGTAGGCCTCGTAGCCGTTGTCGGCGAGCAGGAAGACCTTGGGCTTCCAGCCGGCCTGCTTCTCGATGTCCCGCGGCTCGGACGTCAGATAGCCCTGCTGGCCGGATTTCGGGTCGGCGATGAAGGGGGCGGGGTTGAAGGTGTAGGGCTTGTACTGCTCGTCCCGGAAGCCGGGATAGGCCGATTTCAGCCAGCGGTAATAGGTGTCGTAGCCCTCGCCGGACAGGAACAGCGTGTCCAGCTTCGCCAGGTCAGCGATGGTCTCGATGCCCTGGTCGGGATGGGCCATCAGCACCTGCGGGTCCTTCTGGAAGATGGCGGCGATGTTGATCACCGGCACCCCTTCCTTGACCGAATCGAAGGCGTCCAGCGTGCCGCCCATGAAGAAGTCGATCTGGCCGGCGACGAGGCGCGCCCGGTTGGCGGCCTGCGGCCCGCCCATGACGATGGTGACGTCCAGGCCGTATTTGGCGTAGGTGCCGTCCGCCACCGCCTGGTAGTAGCCGCCGTGCTCGGCCTGGGCCAGCCAGTTGGTGCCGAAGCTGACCTTGTCGGCCGCGGAGGCCGCGCCGGCTGCCATTCCCGCCGCCAGGCCGACGGCGAGAGCGAGGACTCGTCCGAAAAGTTGCATGAAGCCGATCCCTATGTCGTTTTTTATGCCGCAGCGCCAAAGACGACAGGATGCAACGGCCGTGCCATCCACCCCCAGGGCCTGGGGCTGCCGCGGCCAGCCTGCGATCCGCGGGAGATTGGTCCCGTCGAGCGCCCGGATGGCGGCGCGCCGCGGCCGACGCCCTTCCCTCCGGTGCCCAACAACTGGGCAGCCTAGTCCAGATTTCTTGCACCCGGCAACCTTGTCACCGGCCGGCTGGAGTCCTACGGTTCCTGGCCTTTTGCGGGAGACGAATCCCCTTGTCGCGCCCCATCACCCCCGCCGGAATCCGGCCGCCCTTCGCCCGCTACAGCCATGCCGTCGAGGTGCCGGCGGGCAGTCGCCTGGTGGTCTGCTCCGGCCAGCTCGGCATCGGCCCGGACGAGGCGGTGCCGGCCACGGTCGAGGGCCAGGCCGAGCTGTGCTTCGACAACATCCGGGCGATCCTGGCGGCGGCGGGGATGGATCTGTCGCACATCATCCGGATCAACGCCTTCGTCACCGGGCGGGAGCATCTCAAGGGCTACATGGCGGTGCGCGACCGAATCGTCGCCGGCCCGCCCCCGGCCTCGACCCTGATGATCGTCTCCGGCTTCTCCAGGCCGGAGTTCCTGGTCGAGGTGGAAGTGATCGCTGCCGGCCCTGCCGCCTGAAAGGACCTACGGATGCTGCCGAAGCGCTACTGGCACGAGATGACGACGCTCGACTTCCGCGACGGGGGAGCAGAGGGCTGGATCGCGGTGCAGCCGGTCTGCGCCATCGAGCAGCACGGGCCGCACCTGCCGGTCTACACCGACACCTGCATCGCCGAGGGCATGGTGCGGCGGGTGCTGGAGCTGCTGCCGGAAGAGCTGCCGGTCACCTTCCTGCCGACCCAGGCGGTCGGCAAGTCGAACGAGCACATCGCCTCGCCCGGCACCCTGACCCTGTCCTGGGAGACGCTGACGCAATACCTGGTCGAGATCGGAGAAAGCGTGCGGCGGGCCGGGGTCGCCAAGCTGATCCTGATCAACTCGCATGGCGGCAACGTGCCGATCCTCGACGTGGTAGCGCGCGAGCTGCGGGTCCGGCACGGCATGCTGGCGGTGCATTCGGCCTGGTCGCGCTTCGGCAACCCGGACGGGCTGTTCCCGGCGGAGGAGGCGGCCTACGGCATCCATGGCGGCGACATGGAGACCTCGGTGATGCTGCATCTGCGCCCCGGCCTGGTGAAGATGGAGCTGGCCGGGGATTTCCGGTCGACCCAGCTGGAGTTCATCCAGGAGTTCGCGCATCTGCGGGCGCATGGCGTGTCGCAGTTCGGCTGGATGGCGCAGGACCTGAACCCCGGCGGCGCGGTCGGCAATGCCGGCAATGCCACGGCGGAGAAGGGGCGGCAGGTGGTCGACCACCAGGCCGCCGCCTTCGTCGCTCTGTGCCGCGACGTGCACGGCTTCGATTTGGGGCGGCTGTGGGAGGCCGAGTCTAAGCCGGCGTGAACACCTCGACCGGGACTCTCACGCCGCGCAGGGTCTGCAGGCCGAGGCAGCGGAAGCGTTCCGGCGCCGCCAGGGCTTCGACGAAGCGGCGGCTGACCACCATCGGCACGCCCAGCACGCCGCACAGATTCTCCAGCCGGGCGGCCTCGTTCACCGCCGGGCCGATGATGGTGAAGTCCAGCCGCTGGCCCGAGCCGACATTGCCGTACAGCACGTCGCCGACATGCAGCGCCACGTCCAGCGTCATCACCGGTACTCCCTCGGCGGCCCGGCGGAGGTTGATCGCGGCGATCCGGTCCAGCGCTTCGACCGCGGCGGCCAGGGCCTGGCCGCAGGTCTCGGCCGGATCGCCCTCGGCGAAGGCAAAGGTGGCCAGCAGGCCGTCGCCCATGAATTTCAGCACCTGGCCGCCATGGCCCTCGACCGGCGTCGCCAACGCGTCGAGATAATCGTCCAGCATGCTGACCAGCTGGTCCTGCGGCAGGGCGTCGGCCAGGGCAGTGAAGCCGCGCAGGTCGCCGACCAGGATCGCGGCCGAGATGGTCTCGACCGAGCCGCGGCGGATCTCGCCATGCAGCACCCGCCGGCCGACGTCGCGGCCGAGATAGGTGCCCAGCACGGTGCGGAAGGCGGCGAGGTCGACGCCAATGCGGATGGCGGCGCCGAAGCCGGGGATCAGATCGCTGATCGCCTGCACCTCCGCCGCGGTGAAGCCGCCCGGCCGGTCGGTCGCCAGGGTGACCGAGGCGCCGGTGCGCAGCGGGTGCAGCGTGCCGTCGAACGAGAAGGGCAGGATGAAGCAGAGATAGTCGGTGGCGCCGGCGGCGTGGATCTCGGCCAGGATCGGGTAGCGGTCCACCCCCTCGCCCCGCTCCAGCCGATAGCGGGTCAGCCGCACGATGTCCTCGGCCTGGGCGCCGGCGGGATCTGTGGCGGCGGCCTCCCGGGCGGCCAGCACCGCCTCGTAGATCGGGCTGGGGCTCGAGATCTGGCCCCAGGAGCCGTGGCTATACTCCTCCCGCTCCCGGCCGCCGTCACGGGTCCAGAGCAGCCCGAACGCCTCCATCTCCGGATGCAGGGTGGTGGCCGAGAGATAGGCCCGCCACAGCGGAATGCCGGCGGCCAGCAGGCCGTCGGCGAAGCCGCAGGCGACATCCTGCACCACCCCGGCCATCAGCGCCTGGTTGCCCAGCCAGCGCCGCAGCCCGGCCAGGGCGGCGGCGGTCGCGGCGGGCAGGGCGCCGGCCTTATCGGTCACGCGACAGGCCGCGCGCCTCCAGCGCGGCGAGATAGGCGCGCCACAGTTCGTCCTGCCGGGTCGCCAGCTCGTGCAGCCAGGTCCAGGAATAGAGGCCGGTGTCGTGGCCGTCGTCGAACACCAGCCGCACCGCGTAGTGGCCGACCGGCTCGACCGCCGTGATCGCGACGTTGCGCTTGCCGCCGACGATGGTCTTCTGCGACGGGCCGTGGCCCTGCACCTCGGCCGACGGGCTCTCGACACGCAGCAGCTCGGCCGACAGGGTGACGTGCAGCCCGTCGTCGAAGCGCAGCTCCAACACGCGCTCGGCCCGCTTCAGCCGGATCTCGACCGGCCGGGCGGCGCTGCCCGTCAGGGGCGGGCTGCCCATCGAGCTCATGGGGTCAGCGCCGCGCGTCGGGGTCGAGCGGCCGGGCCTCGTCGACCAGCATGATCGGGATGCCGTCGCGGATCGGATAGGCCAGCCGCGCCTGGTCCGAGATCAACTCCTGCGCCTTGGCGTCGTAGCGCAGCAGCGACTTGGTCAGCGGGCAAACCAGCATCTCCAGCAGTCGCGGGTCGACCCCCGTGAAGCCAGTTGGGGTGGGGCTGGTGGGGGCCGGGCTGCCGGGGGCAGCGGTGCTGTCGGAATCGGGGATATCGGTCATGGCAGGGGGGTCCGGGAACAGGGGCCGTCAGTGGCGCACGCGGCCGGCATGGCCGCCATGGATCGCCATCCGGATGATCGATAGCATGACTCGGGTGCGCTCGCAGAGATCCTTCGCCTCGAGCAGCGCCTGCTTCTCCTGCGGCTCGAACGGGCAGATCATGGCCAGCGAGGTGACCAGGCGCTCATCCGGCGTCTGGCCGATCGCCTCCCAATCGGCGGACAGGCCGGCGATGCGGAAATACTCGGTCAGGGCATGGTCCAGCCCGGCACGGTCGATCTCCGCCGGGGTCGGCTCGGCCATGTCCGCGGAAAAGCCGGTCCAGCCCGGCCGTACCCGGCGATAGCCGCGCCGCTCCTCCAGCTCCTGCTCGACCCGGAACCGGCACAGCCCGGTCAGGGTGATCAGGTAGCGGCCGTCATCGGTCTCGTCGAAGCTGGTGATCCGGCCGGCGCAGCCGACGGTGTAGAGCGGCGGGGGGGCCGCGCCCCATTGGCCGGGCCGCGGCTGGATCATGCCGATCAGCCGGCCGCCGGCCAGCGCGTCCTCGACCATGGCGAGGTAGCGTGGCTCGAAGATGTTGAGGGGCAGGAGGCCGCGCGGCAGCAGCAGGACCCCGGGCAGGGGAAACACCGGCAGGTCGGTGCCGAGGTCATCGAAGGCTGGCGCGCGCGGCCGCCCCCTCATGTCCCGGACCGGGTCATGAAAACAGCAGCGAGGACAACCGACGCCGGCCGGACAGGGTCAGGGGGTCGGTCGGGCCCAGCGCCTCGAACAGCTTGACCAGCTGCTTGCGCGCCGCCTGCTCGTTCCACTCGCGGTCGCGGCGGAACGCCTCCAGCAACTCGTCCATCGCCTCCTCGCGCTGGCCGGCGCCGTAGAGGGCGGTCGACAACTCCAGGCGCGCCTCATGATCGTTCGGGTTGGCCTCCAGCCGCTGGCGCAGACCGGCGAGTCCGGCAATGGCTACGGCGCTCTGCTCGGCCAACTCCAGTGCCGTCTTCGCCGCGGCGATATCGGCGTGGCGCGCCATCTCCGGCGTCAGGCTCTCCAGGAACTGCTTGGCCTGCTCGATCTCGCCCAGCGCGATCAGACAGCGGGCCAGGCCGGCCGCGGCGGCGGCGCTGTCCGGGGCATGCGCCAGCACATGCTGGTAGATGCCGGCGGCCTCCTCGATGTTGCCGCTGTCGAGCACGCTCTTGGCCTCGGCCAGCAGCTCGTCGACATGGTCGTGGGAATCATGTCCGGCCAGCTGCACCAGCTTGTCGATGAAGCTCTTGACCTGGCTTTCCGGCACCGCGCCCATGAAGCCGTCGACCGGGCGGCCCTGGTAGAAGGCGTAGACCGTCGGCACCGACTGGATGCGCAGCTGCGCCGCTAGGGCCTGGTTCTGGTCGATGTCGACCTTGACCAGCCGGACCTTGCCTTGGGCGGCCTGGACCTGCTTCTCCAGCAGCGGCCCCAGCGTCTTGCACGGGCCGCACCAGGTGGCCCAGAAATCGACGATGACCGGCACCTCCATCGAGGCCTCGATCACGTCGGCGCGGAAGCCGGCGGTGTTGCTGTCCTTGATCACCGGTACGGCGCCGCCGGAGGCGGCATTGAGAAGGGCGTCCATGGCGTTGTCCCAGGTCTGGTATTGATCTGTGCCGATGGCCGGCGGCGGCAAGCGGCGGCGTCAGCCGCCGGCAGGCGCATCCTCCGCCGGTGGCGTTGAAGTTGCCGGCTCCGCCGGCAGGGTGACGGGGTCGAGATCGACGATATGGGGTTCGTGGCCGCAGCTGGCAATGAAGCCCAGCAGGCCGGCCGGCTCGATCGCCGTGGTCATGGTGTTGACCAGCGGATGGAAGTGCAGCGTGCCGTGCCGCATCATGTCGGCATCCAGCACGATGGTGACCTGCCGGGCGTCGTCGTTGATGATGGCGAAGGGCGTGACCGAGCCGGGGGTGACGCCCAGCGCCTCCATCAGCCGGTCGGGCGACCCGAAGGACAGCCGGCCGGCGCCGAGCATCTCGCCCAGCGCTTTCAGGTCGACGCGGCGCTCCTCCTCACAGACGACGAGCCAGGCCTGGCCCTTCTTGTTGCGCAGGAACAGGTTCTTGGAGTGCCAGCCGGGCAGCAGGCCGCGCAGATGGCGCGATTCCTCGACCGTGAATACGGCCTCGTGCTCATGCGTCGTCACCTCGACGCCGAGCGAGCGCAGCCGGGCGAACAGGTCGGCGGGGGTCGCGCAGGCGCGGGCCGCGGCGGCGGGCAGGGACGAGTCGGGGGCAGTGCTGTCGGGCGCAGTCATGGCACGGTGTTATACGAGGCTGCGGCCGCGCTTCCAAGCCCGCCCCGGCGGGTGTCCAGCGGCACCTCGGCGGGGCGCGGAAAATTTCCGCATTTAGGTGCTTGCAAATCCCGCGGCATCGGATATAACCCGCCACCTCGACGGCGCTGCGGTGCCGCGACGCCAGAGCGGGCGTAGCTCAGGGGTAGAGCACAACCTTGCCAAGGTTGGGGTCGAGGGTTCGAATCCCTTCGCCCGCTCCAGTTTTTCCCAGGACAGTCAGCGACTTAGCAAACGCCCGCAGGGGCGTTTTCTGCTTCCCCGGCCCTGTTTGCCCAAGCGGGGAAGCATGGGGGAAGCAATTGGATGCATGTTGCGGCGCACTCCGAGGCTGCTGTGACGTCGGCTGTTTTTGAGTTCGACTCGCCATCTTGCCTCCATCAACCCGGTCGGAAGCCGTCCGTGCTGCCGTCCGTTGCGCGCGACGCTGGCACTCAACCTAGGTCCGGCGTTTCACCCAAATATATCACGTCGAATCGGACTGCTGAGCAAGTGTGACCGCCGACGCGCAACGTCGCGTGATCGAATGCGGTTCCGTCCGGGCGCGGTTCAAAGTGCCGGCCTGCCCTGTCAGCGGCCGCGATCTGGTTCGATCGCTCGGGCGCAAGATGGCGGAAGCCGATTTCGAGGACCTCCCTTCGACCGCAGCAGATGGGTAATACCAATTCCCATTGATCAGAACCGGTGGGCTCAATCTCTGAGACCGATGGAGAAGATACGCCAGGGCTGGTCGGCGAGCCGGTTCCAAGCGTGGCAGCAGTGGTCGAGGATGTCGTTGTAGGAAGAGAAGACGCGGTTGGAGAGCCAATTGCCGCGCAGGAATTGCCAGACATTCTCGACCGGGTTGAGTTCGGGGCATCGGGGCGGCAACGGCAGGAGGGAGATGTTATCGGGAATGTCCAGCTCCCGGGTGGTGTGCCAGCCGGCTTGATCGAGCAGGAGGACGGCATGGGCGCCTGGGGCGACCGTCTTGGAGATCTCGGCGAGGTGGAGGTTCATGGCGGCGGTGTTGCAGCGGGGCATGACCACGGCGGCGGCCTTGCCTTCCCGCGGACAGATGGCGCCGAAGAGATAGGCCGGCCGGGTGCGCTGATCCTTGGGTGCGGCGGGCCTGGTGCCGCGCCGGGCCCAGCGCCGGGTGATGCCGTTCTTCTGGCCTATGCGCGCCTCGTCTTGCCACCAGAGTTCCCGCGCGGTGCCGGCGCGGAGCCGCGCCCGGATCGCTGCCAGAAGGGCGGGGAAGTTTTTTTGAACGCCGGGATCGCCTCTGGATCCTGCGCGTGATGGCGCGGGCGGGCGGAGAGCCTGCGATAGCCCATGGCCCGCAGCTCGCGGCTCATCGTCTGCGGGCTGAGGGAGATCCGGAATTCCTCGAACACCCATTGCACCAGATCGACCAGCCGCCAGCGCACGACGCCGTGCACCGCCGGGATCGGGCCGCTCTCGACCAGCGCCGCCAGCACCCGGCGCTGCTCGGGAGTGAGCCTCGGCATCGGCCCGGGCGCTTTGCGGTCGAACAGCCCGTCCGGCCCTTGCGCGTTGAACCGCAGCACCCAGTCGCGCACGATCTGCAGCGTCACCCCGCCCAACCGCGCCGCATCCCCGCGCGACCCGCCGTCGTAGATCACGGCCAGCGCCAATAGCCGGCGCGTCTGGTTCGCATCTGCCGACCGCCGGGCCAGGCCACGCAAGGCGACGGCATCGTAGTCGGAACGCAAGGAAATCGGTGCGGCCATGGCGAGCTCCTTCTGCTCACCATGGTGAATCATATCCGCGGCTGCTTGGGAATCCCCTGAGAGTCAGCCTCTATGGGAGTTGGTATCACTTGTTGCCGCGTTCCTCCCGCAACTCGGCAAGTGGCTTGATCCTCACCCCCTGAGGTCGCCACAGACGCAAGCGCTGCCCAGGAGCGCTACGGCCCGACCCGCGAGCTGAAGCCTCGCCTGCGGCAGGGCCAATCTTTTTTGCGCTTGGGCCTAAGATCCACTCTGCGGCCTGAGTGCCGCCTCGATCGCCTCGTGGGCAGCGCGTCCGACCGGGCCATCCTCGCCTGGGCCCGGGCCGCCGCCCTGCCAGATGATCTGCACTACGCCGGCGCTGCGCACGCGGAACCGACCGTGGTACTCGTGACACCAGATCGTGCCCTCGTCACCGGTATGCTCGACGGTCCAATCGGATGCGTCGCGCCTACTCGCCATTTCAGCCTCCCGCGTTGTTGCGGCCGGCCTTGCTCGTCCGCTGTCCGCCGTCGGCCTTCTCGCACGCTTCGGTCGCGGCTCGTTGGACATCCGGTGGAAGCCCGCCTTCAGGTGCGTTGGTCCAATCGATCTGGATGTGGCCATGGCTGTTGCGCGTGAACCAGCCGCGGAGATCGCCGCAGCCTATGGATCCGGTTCCGTGGCCCGTCGGAAGAATGGTCCAGTCGCGCCAGTCACTACAGTGCTCCATGTCGCTGCAATGGGGCGGCGCGGGCGCGGAGTTCCGTTCGATCCCGGCGGTGAGCCGCTGTTGCGGAGACGACTCACCGCCGGTCCGGTCCGTCATGCATGAGACCGGTTCCGCCGCGCAAGGGAGCGGCGGCATCGAGAGACTGTCGTATAGTCAACGACACGTCAGGATGGCCGATCGGGCACGTCGCCTACTGCAATGGAGTGCCGGCCGGTTACCGCGATCGCGCCTGGATTAAGGGTATAGCCGGCTGATCTCTCCGCACGGAACCGGCCGCGGGTTGTGATCGGCGGCGAAGCGACGCGGCTGTATTTGTTCGTGGCGACTCTGGGCTACTCGCGACGCTGCTACGTGCAGGCGTCTCGCCACGAGCGGCAGTCGGCCTGGTTCGACGGCGTCGAAGGCGCCTTCGCGCACTTCGGGGGGATCCCGCAGGAGGTCCTGCTCGACATCGTCCGCGCGCTGGTGGACCACCACGACGCCGCGACGCGCGTGGTTCAAGCCGGTCCGCCTCGAATTTCCGGGCGACGGGAGTAGCCTACTGGCCGGCATCACCCGCTAAGCCACTTCTGCCGTTGGCTCGACGCCGCGGCGCTTGAGATTTTCAGGCGTCGCGCGATCTCCGAATCCGGCAGACCCTCACGAAACATTTGTCGGATGGCCCGCAGGCCGGCTTCATTGAGGCGGCCCGCAGGCGTCTTCCACCAAGCACCGTGGTCGACATCGGCGGCCGCGTGCTGCTCGCGCAGCGCCATTAGAGCCTCGCTCAGGTGCGCGACCTGGCGCAGGGCAGCGTCGAGAGCCGCCAGCGTCGTGCGCGTCGTTGTCTTAGTCGTCCGCCATTAGATCGTCTGTGTTCAACCGTGGCCAAGCGATCCGCGGCCGTCGTCGCCCCCTGATGGAAAGCTCTCGGGCATGCGGTGCCGCTATAGCGAGCATCTGGTGCAACGCGCTTGAAGACACCGGCATCGGTGATCGATGAAACAAGACGTGAGGCAAGGGCGCTAAGCCGTGACGCGACATCCAAACTCCCCAATCGAAAGAGAAGAGCCTAGAAGCCGTAATCACGCGGTCAAGCGGTATCGGCCTCCGGCCAGGTCATTATGGCGCGATTCGGCGCCCAGCAGAGGTGAGGAGGTGGGCTGCACGCCTGATGTAGCACGTACACGCTTCTTATTCCTATACGGGCAATGCATAAAATTCGACTATTCAGCGACATGTCGGTTAATATTGATTATGGACAACAGAGTCGGTCTAGCGGAATAGCGGCAATCGTTTGCCGTCGCAGGCTCGAACGGCTGGATTCGGCTCGTTGGCGACGATTGCCGGCCCTCGTTGCTTCGCTAAAGCGGACACCTCCGGCGACCCGATCTCGCCCGAAAGCGGACACGGAATACGGAGCGATCGGACCGTCATCGATCCCATTCCTACAGCCCATGTGCGAGTGTCAGGGGAAGGCTGCCCCGCGGCGGCTTTGCGCGTGATCAGTCCAGTCAGACCGGCGGGGAAGGGCGGAAAGCGGTTATTTCCGGCCGTTAGGGTCAAAGGCTGGAGTGCGTCTCGATACCGGACACTCGTCATCCATCCGGTGAATGAGTCCTTCGGCCAGCCCGCTTCGGCGAAGGTGATTGGCATCACGATCACGCGGTAAGCTCCTGCTCCCTGAGCAATGACTTTGGCGGCCTGCGTCAAGCTGGGCAGTTTGCCAGATCGAGCAGCGCCCACTATGTTGATGCCATGAGATCGCTCCCTCTGCGCCGGCTGGTCGGGCTTCTGGCTCTTCTGGTCTTCGCGCTTGCCCTGCCGATGCAGGCGAGCGTGGGAGCCTCTATGGCCGGCTGCGATCCAGCTCACGTCGCGATGGATCACGGCGATGCAACGCCGGATTGCGGCGATACAGACATGCCGCTGAAGGCGACGATGAGCGCGCCCTGCGGTTATGTCTGTGCGCCTGTCGCAGCGCTTCCGACGTTACTGAGCGCGCCCGTGATCCACGGCCGTGTTGTGCATGTCCTGGCAGTTGCCGGGACCCATGCCGGCCTCGTCATCCCTCCAGATCCATTCCCTCCTAGACCCACCGTCCGCGCCTGAGCCGCGACCAGTCTTCGCGGGCCGCTCCCTGATGCTCTTGGCCTGACGGACACCCGTCCTCAAGGCCGATGGTCATCGCCGATCGCCGCTGCGATTGCCGGTGACGGGAAGAACGGACGTGACGCTACCATTCCCATTACAACCGGCCATGAGCCGGCGCGCCGCCCTGATCGGGTGCGGCGCGACCGCCCTTGCGGATCAGCCCAGGCCTCTCCGCCTTGCTGCGGCACCCGGCCGTGCAGCCCTGCGCGGAACTGCATTCCCGGAGACCGAGATCTGGGGTTATGGCGGGCGCGTGCCTGGCCCGGAGATCCGGGCCCGATGGGGCGAGCCCCTACAGATCGTCGTCGAGAACCGGCTCGATCAGGACACCACGGTGCATTGGCATGGCATCCGCGCGCCGAATGCGATGGATGGCGTGCCCGGCCTGACCCAGCCGCCGATCCAGCCGGGCGAAACCTTCACCTACGCATTCACGCCGCCGGATGCCGGCACCTTCTGGTACCACCCTCATGCCAACAGCCTAACGCAGCTCGGGCGCGGAATGGCCGGCGTCCTGATCGTCGAGGAGCCGGAGCCGATCCTAGTCGATCGCGACCTGGTCTGGCTGCTCGCCGATTGGCGGCTGTCGTCGGACGCGCGGATCGCGCCGGGCTTCGGCAACGGCATGGAGGCGGCGATGGCCGGCCGCGTCGGCAACACGATGACGCTGAACGGCGCCGTTCCCGCAGACCAGCGGGTGCGGGCCGGCGAGCGCATCCGCCTGCGCCTGGTCAACGGCGCGTTGGCCCGCATCATGGCGCTGCGCATAGAGGGCCACCGTCCGGTCGTGGTCGCCATCGACAGCCAGCCCTGCGATCCGCACGAGCCGAAGGGTGGCCGCCTGCTGCTTGGTTCGGCCATGCGCATGGACGTGATCATCGATATGCAGGGCGAGCCCGGACGGCGCTACCAAGTGATCGACGACTTCTACGACGGGCTGGCCTATCCGCTCACTGCGCTCGCCTACGAGGCGGGCCGGCCGATCCGGGCACAGCCCCCCGACACGCCGCTGCGCCTGCCGCGAAACCCCCTGCCCGAGCCCGATCTCGCCGGCGCCGAGCGCCACGAATTGGCGCTGCAGGGCGGCATGATGGGTGGCGGCGCCCTGAGCGGAATGGGCGGCATGAATGGCATGGCGACGCCAGGGATGGACGGCGACGCCGCCTGGGCCATCAACGGCATGTCCATGACCGGTGACGGCCATGCCGGGATGCCGCCGCTGCTGACGCTCGCTCGAGGCCGGACCTGCGTGCTGGCCCTGCGCAACCAGACCGCCTGGTGGCATCCGATGCGCCTGCACGGGCACAGCTTCCGGGTGCTGAGCCGCAACGGCGTGCCAACCCCGCATCACGAATGGGGCGACACCGTCCTGCTGCCGCCGAAGGAGACCGTCGATCTCGCCTTCGTCGCCGACAACCCCGGCGACTGGATGCTGCACTGCCACGTCATGGACCACCAGATGGCCGGCCTCATGACCGTCCTTCGCGTCGCCTGAACCGACATTCTCAAACGGAGACCTGACATGAACCGCATGTTCCGCCTTGCCGCCGTCCTCGCCACCCTGGCCGTGCCCCTGCCGGCCCTGGCCGACCCGATCGCAGCGACCCTCTACAAGAACCCGCAATGCAGCTGCTGCGAGGGCTATGCCGCCTATCTTCGCGAGAACGGCTTCACCGTCGACGTCAAACCGTCGAACGACCTGGCCCAGATCAGCGCGGACGCCGGCGTGCCCGCCGATATGGAGGGCTGCCACACCATGTTCGTCGACGGCTACGTGGTCGACGGGCACGTCCCGGTCGGCGTGATCCGGAAGCTGCTGGCCGAGCGGCCGCAGATCGCCGGCATCACGCTGCCTGGCATGCCGATGGGCTCGCCCGGCATGGGCGGCGAAAAGGCCAAGCCGTTCACGATCTACGCCGTCACCAAGGACGGCGCGGCCCCCAAGGTCTACGCCGTGGAATGATGGCTGGGTTGCCCATCCTCCGGCGCCGGCGCCTGGCGCTTGTCCTGTCGCTCTGGCTCGTCGCCGGCGCGGTCGGCGGCATCGTGCTCGTGACGAGCCGATCCAGTGACCGGCCGGCCGGCCCGACGACAGTGCAACCGTCCGTCTCCCGTCTGGTCATGCATGACCAGCCGCACCTGGTGCCGGCCCTCGACTTCACCGATGCCGGCGGTGCCCCACTCAGCCTCGACGGCTTCCGGGACCGCACCGTGCTGCTCAACGTCTGGGCGACCTGGTGCGCACCTTGCCGCAAGGAGATGCCGTCGCTCGACCGGCTGCAGGCGGAGATGGGCGGCCCCACGTTCCAGGTGGTGGCGCTGTCGATCGACCGCGGCGGCCTCGACCCCGTCCACGCCTTCTACCGCGAGATCGGGCTGGCTCATCTCGGGATCTATCTCGATCCGCCCAGCGCCTCCACCCGCGCCCTGAATGTCCTCGGCATCCCGACGACGCTGCTGATCGACCGTGCCGGCCGGGAGGTTGGACGGGCCACCGGGCCCGTCGAATGGGACAGCGCCGAGATCAAGGCCGCCATCCGTCAGGCCATGGGGCCGGCGGAGTCCGGCACACCCCCAACAACCGAGGAGAGAAGGCCATGATGGACCTCTCGACGACGGCGTTGCCGAAACCCGGCCTCGCCGACCAGGCGCGCCGCTGGCTCAGCGGCAGACGCGCCCTGCTCCTGGCCGCGGTCGCCATGACAGGCGGTGGGGCCTGGTTCGGCTGGCCGTGGCTCGCGGCCGCCGGCATCGCGCCGGTCCTGCTGTCGCTCGCCCCCTGCGCGGCCATGTGCGCCGTCGGGATCTGCACGATGAAGGCATGTTCAAAGCCGGGATCGGCCATCCCGGCAGACACCACCCCGGCTCCCGTTTCGAAGCCGGACGGCTCCGAACCATAGGGCGATGCTGCCCCAGGGCTCGGCACGGAACCACTCCCCAACCCAAGAGGAACGAACCATGCGCGACACATTCAAGGCATTGGTGGCTGCTGCGGCTCTCGTGGCCGGGCTGACCGCTGCCACGACCGTCTTCGGTCAGGAGCAGAAGACCCCGACCCAGCCGCCTGCGGCCCATGATCAGGCCGAGCCCGGCATGATGCAGGGCGAGGGCATGATGGGCCACCAGGGCGACGGCATGATGAAGATGATGACGCAGATGAGCGAGATGATGGAGAACTGCAACAAGATGATGCAGACGAAAGCGCAGCAGTCGGATCAGGGCGCCGTGCCGCAGAAGCAGGGCGGCTAGCCCACGACGAAGGACGGCCCGGATCGGAGACAACCCTCCGGGCCGGCCTCCGCCAATCTCCAAGCAGACGGACCTGAGCCATGAACTGGATGAAGCGCGCGCTGCCGGCATTGTCCGGGCTGTTGCTCGCCCTCGCGATCCCTGGGGTCGCCGATGCCCATTCGCTGAAGGATGTTGAAGGCCAGATCAAAGAGCAAGAGCGGTTCTTCGAGCCGAAGGAGCGCCGGCCAGCTCCGGACTTCACGCTGCAGGACGCCGATGGCCACGCGGTTTCGCTGGCCGACTTCAGGGGCAATGTCGTCGTGCTGCATTTTATCTATGCGAGCTGCACCGACGAATGCCCGCTGCACGCGGACCTGATCGCGCGCATCCAAGAGATGGTGAACAAGACGCCGATGCGCGAGCGCGTGGAGTTCATCACCATCACCACCGACCCCGTCCGGGACACGCCGGAGGTGATGAAGGGCTACGGAAAGGCCCACAACCTCGACCCGGTGAACTGGGTCTTCCTGACCAGCGGCCCCGACCGCCCGGAGGACACACGGAGCCTCGTTCGCCGCTTCGGCCACCAGTTCAAGGAGATTGAGGGCGGCGTCGAGATCCACGGCGTCGTGACCCATGTGATCGACCGTGAGGGGAGTTTCCGTGCCAACTACCACGGGCTGAATTTCGAGCCGATCAACCTCATCATCTACGTCAACGCCCTGGTGAACGACGTGCACCCGGAGCCATCCTTCTGGGATCGGCTGCGGGCCTGGCTCTGACGGCTCGCCATGCCAGAGCTTTCCGGCATCAGCCTCTTGGCCGCCTTCATGGCCGGCATTGTCTCGTTCCTGTCGCCCTGCGTGTTGCCGCTGGTGCCCGGCTACCTGTCCTATGTCGCGGGCCAGTCGCTCGAAGACATCCGAGATCGGAAGGTGACGGGCGACCGACTCGCGGTGCTGCTCCTGGGGACATGCTTCGTCCTCGATTTTTCGACTGTGTTCATTGTGCTCGGCGCCAGCGCCACGGCCCTGGGCCAACTGCTGCTGTCCTATCGGTACGAAACGAATTTGATCGGCGGCGCGCTCGTGGTCCTGTTCGGGCTGCTGACGATCGGCTTGCTGCGGCCTGGATGGCTGTAGCGGGACCTCCGGCCTGCACGTCGATCTGCGAGGTGGTCGGCCGATCGCGGCCTATGCCCTCGGCCTCTCCTTTGCCTTTGGCTGGACGCCCTGCATCGGCCCGGTGCTCGGCGCCATCCTGACGGTGAGCGCATCGACATCGACGGCCGCCAACGGAGTGGCGCTGCTCGGTCTCTACTCGCTCGGTCTCGGCGTGCCCTTCCTGCTCAGCGCGCTGTTCGCCGACAAGGCCCTCGCCCGGCTCCGCTCGGCGCGGCGCGCCGGACGGCAGCTCCAGCGGGCCGCCGGCGTCGTCATGGTGGCCATGGGCGTCTTCATGATCACCGGCGAGATGACGGAGATCTCCGCCTGGTTAGCCGAGGACGAGGCGCGCTCGGCCGATGCTCCTGCCTCCGATGGCGATGATCCCCTCGCCTCAAACGACGGGAATGATCGCGACCCCGGCACCGTCCGGCGTCGCCGTCTCAAGGCCCTGCTCGAAGCGGACGTCGTCGTTCACGTACACGTTCACGAAGCGCTGCAGCTTGCCCTGGCCGTCCAGGATGCGGGCCGCGATGCCAGCGTGTTTGGCCTCCAGATCGCCGATGATCTCAGAGAGGGTCCCGCCCTCGGCGGCGACCTCGGCCTTACCGCCCGCGTACGCACGAAGAACGGTGGGGATGCGAACGTTGACGCTCATAGATCTCTCCTCGGGTCACTTTGAATCGGACAATTCCGGAGTGATTGGGGCCATTTAAATGCCGAGCTCGTCAAGCGTCTGAAGCATGACGTCAAACCAGTGCTCAAGGCGACAGCCTCGAGGTCCGGCCGATGCATCGTCATTTCCGCCGGCCCATACTTAGGATGGCCTCGCCGGCGACGGTGAACCGGCCGTCCGCATGGGGATAGCGATAGAAAGGGGGCGTCTACGTCGCCGGCGCCGCCACATCCGGCCAGAGATTCTGCGTCACCGGTAGATGAACGGCCTGTCGGCCAGCGTCACGAAGCCTTCCAGCGTGGGAACATGCTGGAGCTCGGACGCCATGACGATCTCCTGTTTCACGATGCTGATCATCGTGGTGGCGTTCACGCCCGTCGTGGTCCGCGAACCGGCATTGGCACTCTGCCCGGCCTGAACCCGTGTTTCCTCCATCTCGGCCAAGCCGATTTCCTTCGACGCCTTCTCGGCCAGGTCACTGCTGTTGCACCGCAGGAAGGGTCTGTTCGAGAAGCAGCCGAACAGGGTCGACGCGGTCTGCGCGCCATACCGTTCCACCAGCTGCCCAAAGTCCTGGATCGCGCAGACCACGGCGATATTGCTGTTGCGAAGCCGGGTGACGGCATCCTTCAGCGAGTTGATGGCACCGATCGAGTCCAGCTCGTCGATCACGATCCAGGTTCGGGGGAAGCGCCCATCCTTGGCGGATGCCCGTTCCAGGCCGGCGAGGATCAGGATGTCGAGCCAGGCCCCGATGCTGGGGCCGAGCACGCCCTTTTCCGTGTCCCGGTAGGGCAGCCAAAGCCAGCCCGGATCCTCGTCCAGCATGTATTCGCGGCACGAATAATCGCCGTCCCGCGTGAACTGCCAGGCCGCCAGGTTGGTCTCGATGATCGATCGGACCGAGCCCAGGATCCCTTCGGCGCCCTTCTGGAACGTCGTGCTGTTCTCGGCCTCGAGTGTCGCCTGCAGCTCGGCGACATCGCTTTGCGTGATCATCTTGAACAGCTCGGCGTTGTTGAGCTGCGCACCGGCTCGCATCGCAGCGTTAGCGAAGAAGGTGCGGGCCCGGCGTGCCCATTCCCTGCTCTTGCCGGCCTGGTCGGGGAACAGGCTGGCGGCATAGGTCTGCCACTCATGCGGCGCCTTGATCTCGTTCCGCAGATTCCAGCCGACCGCCACGCTGTCGAAGGGCGATAGCACCTTGTCGCCTTTGCGGCGGAACGTCTCCGACATGTCGTAGCCGGCGTCGACGACGATCGCCCGATCGCCGCGGCGCCGGATGTCGGCGAGGAGCTGGCGCAGCGCCACGGACTTGCCCGTGCCCGTCGAGGCGCAGATCAGGCCGCGAAGCGTCTCGAGTTGCCGCGGCAGCGGCACGTTGCCGAAGCGCACCAGGCCGTCCCTCGCCGCGGCCCGACCGATCGCGTTCACCTGGGCTTCAGCCCGGGCTTCGCCAGGTGTGAGGGGCCGCCCGTTCCTCAGTGCATGGTCCGTGACCTGTCCGTCAGGGCGGGGCGAACGCCTGCCTCGTCAGGCGGCCGCTCGCTCCGTCTCGTGACTTTGATCTTGGGATACACTACATTGGATATACGGCTACACCAGTGAGGATACACCGTGGCGTTTCACATCAAAAACAAGGAGACTGACGCCTTGGCCCGCAAGCTTGCGAAGGCGAAGGGTATCGGCCTGACTGATGCAGTCCATGAGGCTCTGCAGCATGAACTGGACCGCGAGCGCTCCAAGCCAAAACAGGCCGACCTCGCCGTGCAATTCTGCCGCGAGTTGCGCCAGCTGGGCAATCCGGCGAAAGGCCAGCCCGCCGACAAGGCGTTCTTCGACGATCTGAGCGGAAACGCCTGATGTTCGTCGATGCGTCCGCCCTGGTCGCCATGATGACCGACGAGACCGATGCGGCGACCCTCGCCGGCCGGCTGGCCGCCGGCGGAGCCAAGCCGATCACGTCCCCGATCGCCGTGTTCGAGACAACCGCGGCTGTCGCACGGGTTCTCGCCCTCGATGTCGACGTGGCGCAGGACGCCGTCGTCCGCTTCCTCGACCTGATGGGCATCAACGTCCTGTCGATACCGGCCTCCGCCGCGCCTATCGCGCTGGATGCCTTTGCCCGGTACGGGAAGGGACGGGGCCATCCGGCGCAGCTCAACATGGGCGACTGCTTCGCCTATGCCTGCGCCCGCTACTACCGCTCGCCCCTGCTGTTCAAGGGCGACGACTTCTCCAGGACCGACATCGCCGTTGCCTGAGCGAAATTTTGCCAGCACCGAAGGAGGGTACGATGAACCCCAAGCCCGACGAACCGGATGCCGCGACGGCCGAAGAGGAGCGGCGGGACCTGACTTGGGACGAAATCAAGTCGATTCTCGCGTTGCTACGGGCAGGCCATCCGTCGGGCAGGATCGCAGAACTCACCGGTATTCGGCCCTCCGCGGTCCGGGCGGTGGCCACCGCGCTGGTGCAAGATCTGGATGACTGACTCGAGGGTCGTTTTAACCCGGCGGCGGGTCCGGCTCGCCAGTCAACCAATGAGGGGAAACATGAAGGTTACCATCGAGATCACCGATAAGGCGGCGGCCGAGCTGGTCAAGCTGTGCCGACCGCGAGGGCGCGACGACGCACGGTCCCCTCACGGTCGAGCGGCTGCTTGTTATGCTCGCCTATGATGCCGGGATGGTCATCAGCCGGCCCGGCTCGTGGGAGGGTCGAACATGGCAAACGTCCTGTCGAGCCACGGCTACCAGCTGTAATTCGGGAACATCCTCACTGAGGAGGCGACTGTGCGGGTCCACGACCTGTCCGACGCTCAGATCAGGATCTTGCTCAAGTTGCGCGCCCGGGAGCGCGCCGCGGCCGAAGGCCGGAAGCTGCAATGACCGAAACGCGCGAGATCGCACTCCCCGCGCTGCAGTCCAACCCCGCCGGCTAGCCCGACCCGCATGCCCATTCCTCCCGGCTTCCTCGAAGAGCTGCGCTCCCGCCTCCAGGTCTCCGACGTGGTCGGCAAGCGGGTGCCGTTGCAGCGCAGCACCAAGGGCGAGTTCAAGGCCTGCTGCCCGTTCCACAAGGAGAAGACGCCGAGCTTCACGGTCAGCGATCAGAAGGGCTTCTTCCACTGCTTCGGCTGCGGCGCCACCGGCGACGCCATCGCCTTCGTGATGCAGCACGACCGCCTGTCCTTCATGGAGGCGATCGAGACGCTGGCCTCCAGGCTGGGCTGGAGGTGCCGAAGGCCGCGCCGGAGGACCGGGCCCGGTTCGAGCGGCAGAAGACGCTGTACGACGTGGTCGAGTCGGCCTGCGCCTTCTTCGAGGCCGAGTTGCGCGGCGCCGCCGGCCGAGCGGCGCGCGATGCTCCTCGGTCAGGGCGGTGCCGAGCGGCGCACTGCGCCTCCTGGATGACCTGGACCTGGGTGCGGCCGCCGGCGCCTGCGAGCTTGCGGAACGTGTCGGAATCGTAGCCGCTGGTCGTGCGGCCCGCATACTTGACGTTCGCGTTGCCCCAGGTCCTCTCGCCCTCGACCTTGTCACTGGCGAGCAGGTCGTCATAGGTCTGGATCCCGAACAGCAGCGAGACCAGGAAACCGCGCGCCTGGGCGAAGGCCTTCGCGAGGCCCTTCACCAGGTAGTAGCCGACTCGTCGAGGATGATGAAGAACGGCGTCCGCGCGTTCCCGGCGGCGGCCTCAATGATCTGCCGCCGCGATCCCTCCATCGGGGTGTCGAGGAATTGGGCGAGGGCGCCCTTGATGGCGGCCACCGACAGGCGGCCCAACATCTCCGAGCCCTTCTCGCTGCGCTCGAGCGAGGGCAGCAGCACCAGCAGCAGCCGGCGGTTCAGGATGACATCCCGGAAGTCCACCTCGCCGATCTCGTCGTTGTAGATCTCCCGATAGCCGAAGGTCAGCGTGCCGATCGCCGGCACCATCTGCGATTCCAGGTAGCCGTGCTGGTTGAGGGTCTCCTCGCGCGACAGCTTCGGCCCGTCTCCGGGCGGATCGCCGTCGCGGCCGCTCGCCGGCCGGGGGGGTAGCAGATCTCGGCCTCGCCGTTGGGGCCCGGCCCTGGGCCGCGCCAGCTGCGCTTGAACTCGATCCAGACCATCGGGTCGAATTCCGGAAGCAGATGCGGCACGCGCGGCCGCGTCTCGGTATAGGCGGGGAGGGAGTTGAGCGAGAACTCGATCAGCCCGAAGTCATGCGCCTTCATCTTGGCGAAGAGCTGGGCGAAGCCGCTGCCGCGCACCCTGCGGCCGTTGACCGTCTCGTTGCGCAGGTCGACCAGGTTGCCGCGCATGTCCTGGAACACCCCGAAATGCACCAGGTTCTCGATCCGTTGCAGGTTGACGAACCGGGCGAAGAGCTCAGGGTTCGAAACGACGAGCCCGGCGCGGCTCAGCCGGGCCAGGCTCATGGTCACGCCCTGGACGAACGAGATCGCCCGCTCCTGCCAGGATCCATCGCCGCTTCCGGTATCCGGGAGCAGGCTGACCAGCAGCTCCGATTTCATGTCGGCGGATCCAAGCGCGACCGGGTTGAAGGTGTGCGAGGATTTGACGTCCTAGACCGCGTCGTGGTCGCGGCCGCCCTTGATGAAATTCATCACCAGGAAGTCCTCATCCCGCCCCGTGATCCGGGCGATCCGGAACATCGAGTCCCGGTCTTGTGATGGGCCTTGCCGTCGATCAGGATCGCGCCGGAGCCGAGCATCATGGCGTTGTGGACGAATCCGAGCAGCGCCTCGGTCTTGCCCGATCCGGTGGTGCCGACCATGCCGCCATGGGTGGTCACGTCCCGGCAGCTCGACCAGACCTCGCGGCCGGAATTGAACTCACGGCCGATATAGACCTCGCCGTCGCCGGGCTTGCCCGTCGTGCGGTCGAGGAAGGTGGAGCCGTCGGCGTTGACCCAGGCCGGCACCCGGAACGGCATGTCCCACAGACGGCGCCGATAACGGCCGCGGCGGTAGTAGAGGAAGAAGAGCGGGATGGCGCCGAGCAGCAGGATCGCCTCCGGCAGAAGCGGCACACAGCAAAAGAGGAGGGACGCCCCGGCCATGGCGCCAAACAGCTTGAAGGTTCCTGCGGGGCTATCCGCCAGGTCCGACAGCTTCTGCGGCAAACTGCGGACGTCTTCAATCCGGGTGCCGTGTCGGATCTCCTGCTGGCGCTCCACCCCCTCGAAATGCACCTTCCTTCCGGCCATCGCCTAGTTCCTCTCAAGCCAACGGGCGATCTTGCCGGCCCGGCGCCAGGCCACGATCCCGCCAATCGCAAACACCGCCGTCAGCAGGACCGCCGCGACGAGCTGAAGCTCATTCCCGGATGTGAGATAGAGGCCGAGCGCACCGCCGCCGGTCACGGCGCAGCACACCAGGGCGAGGACGACTGAACGCCGCAGCTCTCTCAGCACCCGGCTCGGCTGGCGCCCGTCCAGGACCGGCTGCGGCGCCTCGGCCGCGTCCCGCGCTGAGCGCCAGGCCGCGGCTCCCAGCGCCCCCAGCTCGCTCGGCCGCCGCACAGGGTTGAGGAATCGGAGGACGCGCCAGATCATGGCTGCCCTCCCGGATCGTCGAGCATCTGGCAGATGTTATCGATGCCGATCTTCAGGCCGAACGTGTTGCCGACGACGGTGGTCGCGTCGACGATGAAGAAGCACACGGTGCCAGCGATGAAGAAGACCCAGGCCCCCTTTCGGCCAAGCTGGACGCGACCATCAATCAGGAGGAAGCCAATACAAGAACAACAACCGCGGCGCGGCGCCTATGGCCCGGATGTCAACTGGGCCAATGGAACCGTGATCCCGATCTCCAGCCCCTCGGGCAGCCAGCGCCGGGTCAGGTCGCCCTGCAACTGGCCCTTGATCGTGCCGTCCGCCAGTCGGGTTCCGAAGCCGTCGGCTTCGGGCGATGCCGCGATCGGCGGTCCGCCGCGTTCCCGCCAATCGAGGCGAAGCTGGTCCGCCTCGATTGCGATGGTGATCTCGACCCGTCCGTCCGGCATCGACAGGGCGCCGTATTTCGCCGCGTTGGTCGCGAATTCATGGAACACCAGCGCAAGCCCGGTCACGACATGGCCTTCGACGGCAAGGTCAGGTCCTGAGATGGACACCCGTCGGCCGGGAGCCTCCTCGTAGGGCGACACGATGGTCTGCACCAGCCCATGCAGCGAGGTGGCAGTGGCGGCCTTCTCGCGCCCGATATCGGCCAGGGTCAGGTCATGCGCCCGGGCCAGGGCGCCGAAGCGGCTTTGGACGGCCTCGGTCAGTTGCTCGACCGATGCGCTGGACCTGGCGCTGAGGGTCACCACCGCCCCGGTGAGCGCGAACAAGTCTCTTTATCCGGTGGCTCATCTCCCGCAGCAGCATGACCTGCTGTTCCTGGGCCCGACGCTGCTCGGTGATGTTGCGCACGATCTTTGACGCGCCGACGATACGGCCACCGGCATCCTTGACCGGCGACACCGACAGCGAGACCTCGACCAGGCTGCCATCCTTGCGGCGCCGGACCGTTTCGAAATGGTCGATGCGCTCGCCCGACCGGATCCGCGCCAGGATGCGCGGCTCCTCCTCATGCCGGTCGAGTGGGATCAGAATGGTGATCGGCTTGCCGATCACCTCCTCCGCGGCATAGCCGAACAGCGTCTGCGCGCCGGCGTTCCATGCCGTGATGACGCCGTCGAGGTCCTTCGCCAGGATGGCGTCGTCCGACGATTCCACGATCGCCGCCAGACGCTGCGCGGCCAGCTCCGCGCGGTACCGCTCGGTGACGTCGATCAGGATGCTGACCGCGCCGGTCAGCGCGCCCGCGGCATTGAACACAGGTGTCGGGTAGGGGACGAAAATGCACCCGGCTTCCATCGGGACGCTCGGCGATCGTATCGACCCCGAGGACCGGCAGCCGCTCCCGCAGCGACAGCGCCAGGGGCGCCTCGTCATGCGGCAGCGGGGTTCCATCCGGGCGGAACAGCCTCAATGCGCCGTTGTACCTTGCCTTTCCGATCTCCGGTTCGGTCCCCCACAACCGTGCCGCCGCGTCGTTGAAGAAGGTGATCCAGCCCTCGGCATCCGTCATGTAGACGGCGACCGGAGGCTTCGTAGCAGAGCCTGCCATTGCAGCTCATCCGCAAGCCGGCCGAGCTTGAACCGCGACACCCGGAACTCGGCTGCGTTCGGCAGACCAACCATCCGGCGTCCCCTTGTCGAAGCCGCTGTCATCCGGCCGACGATGGCACGACCAGCGGTAACGAGAACCGTAGAGGCTGGGGCTGCGAAAGGCAACGAGGCGGCAGGCCGCCCGGCGCTCCCTTCGGGACGAGAACCGGTCGCCTCACCAGGAGCCGGTCTCGAACACTTGGCCGGCGAGACGGCCGGAGCCGCGGATGGCGTCGAGACGCGCCTCCGCGTCGTCCTCATCATAGGCCCAGATCGTCGCGGTCCAGACGCGCTCCCCGCCCGCCTGCGCCGCCAGGTGCGGGTATTCGATCATGAAGCGGAACATCGGCCGTCCCCACTGGTCGCAGGAGACATGCTCGGGCTCGGGGCGCTGGCGATCGGGAAGGCGGAGGACGGTCATGGCGCTGCGATCCATCGGATGGTGGGACCCTTCCTCCTGAATGCCGGAGCTTCGATGACGGTTCCGGTGAGTTCATGGTCGGCAGTCGTCTATTCAGGAAGAGCGGTTAAACATTTGTTATTCAGGTCGATCAATTATCATTTGATAGTAAATTAAAAGACGGAACGAAGTTATCGGCGTGAGGTTTGTTTTGTGGTCCTCAAATTTATTGCCGTTCCGAATCGTTTCGTTGGATGAGGCGACGGGCGGCACCCAGTGTTAAAGGAAAGATCCCGATGCCGGACCAAGATCGTGCCGCGGATTGCGCCGTATTCACTGCCGTCGTCACCCCGGTGCTGTGCGAGCTTCGGCGCTATGCGCGATCCCTGACCCGCAACCGCGCCGACGCGGAGGACTTGCTGCAGGACACGCTGCTGCGCGCCTACAACAAGTTCCATCTCTGGCAGCCGGGCACCAACATCGCCGGCTGGCTCTGCGTCGTCATGAAGCGCGTGTTCCTGTCGCAATTCGAGCGCCGCGGACGGGTGATTGCGGTGCCGGCCGAGGATTTCGACGGGCCGCAGCCGCCCAGCCAGGACGACGTTGTCGATCTCATCCGTCTCGGCAAGGCCATCGACGGCCTGCAGCAGCATCACCGCGAGCTGGTGGAGGCGGTGGCGATCAACGGCGACTCCTATGAGGAGGCGGCGCAGGCCTTCCACATCCCGATCGGCACCGTCCGCTCCCGCCTCGGCCGCGCCCGCGACCATCTCCGGCACGAGACCGGCGTCGCCTGGTAGCGGCGCCGCCCGCCAGGCGCGTCTCCTGCTGGTAGCGTCCATCCCGGAAGTCGCCGGTCACGGCCAGCGGGCCCGTCGCGAAATTTCGCCACCGCCGGACGACGATCGGAACCGGCCTTCCGATGAGGCCGTTGGCCCTGCAGGAACAAACCTTAGGCGGGCCGCCCCGGCTTGGCCTTTCCCGATCAGACCCGCGCCGCAACGCAGGGGAGTCGTAAGCGTGAGCTCGAAACCCATTCGCCTGGGAATCGTGGGCGTTGGCAACTGTGCCTCGTCCCTGGTCCAGGGACTGACCTATTATCGCGACACCCCCGCCGGCAACGAGCCGCCGCCGGGCCTGATGAACATCGAGCTCGGCGGATACCATATCGGCGACATCGAGGTCGCCTCGGCTTTCGATGTCGCGGCCGCCAAGGTCGGGCGTGACGTGGCCGAGGCGATCACCGCCCCGCCGAACAACACCCATCGCTTCGCCGACGTCACGGCGACCGGGGTGCGGGTTGAACGCGGCAACACGCTGGATGGTCTCGGCAAGTATCTGCGCGACCGGATCGAGGAATCCAATGAGCCCCTGGCGGACGTTACCGGCGTCCTGAGGCGGACAGGCACCGACGTCCTCGTCTCCTACCTCCCCGTCGGCTCCCAGCATGCCGCCGAATGGTATGCCGAGCGGGCGCTGGAAGCAGGCTGCGCCTTCGTCAACTGCATGCCGGTCTTTATCGCCTCGCGCCCGGAATGGCGGCAGCGCTTCGAGGCGCGGGGCCTGCCGATCATCGGCGACGACATCAAGAGCCAGGTCGGCGCCACCATCATCCACCGCGTTCTGACCAACCTGTTCCGCGAGCGCGGCGTGCGGCTGGACCGCACCTATCAGCTGAACTTCGGCGGCAACACCGATTTCGAGAACATGCTCGAGCGCGAGCGGCTGGAGTCGAAGAAGATCTCCAAGACCCAGTCGGTGATGAGCCAGCTCGACATCCCGCTTTCCGCCGAGAACGTCCATGTCGGCCCGAGCGACTACGTGCCGTGGCTCAGCGATCGGAAATGGGCCTATATCCGCCTCGAAGGCACCACCTTCGGCGGCGTGCCGCTCAACGCCGAGGTCAAGCTCGAGGTCTGGGACTCCCCGAACTCCGCCGGCATCGTGATCGACGCGGTCCGCTGCGCCCGGCTCGGTCTCGACCGCGGCATCGGCGGCGCGCTGATCGGCCCGTCCAGCTACTTCATGAAGTCGCCGCCGGAACAGTTCACCGACGCCGTGGCGCGAGAGCGGACGCTGCGCTTCATCGCCGGCGATCCGCCGCAAGGGACGGCATGATCACCACCTTCCTGCTGCTGCGCCACGCCGCGCATGACAATGTCGGCGGCTTCCTGGCCGGTCGCATGAGCGGCGTTGTCCTCGGCGAGGCGGGGCGGGCCCAGGCGGAGCGGCTGGCCCGGCGTCTGCGGCTGGAGCGGATCGACGCCATTTTCGCCAGCCCGCGGGAGCGGACGCAGCAGACCGCGCAGGCCGTCGCCGCAGCCTGCGGCCTTCGCATGACCACGGCGGAGGAGCTGGACGAGATCGATTTCGGCCGCTGGTCGGGCCAGGATTTCGAGGCGCTGCAGCAGGATTCGCTGTGGCAGCGGTGGAATGCCGTCCGCAGCCTGATCCGGACCCCCGGCGGCGAGACCATGCTCGACGTGCAGCGGCGCGTGCTCGGGCTGATGGAACGGCTGGTCGAGGAGCGCGGCGGCCAATGCGTGGCCCTCGTCAGCCATGCCGATGTGATCAAGGCGGCGGTGCTGCACCATCTCGGGCTGGGGATCGATGCCTGGCCGCGCTTCGACATCGCCCCCGCTTCGATCACCCGGCTGGTCATCGGGGAATGGGGTGCCCGGCTGCTCGGCCTAAACGAGACCGTCGACTAGGAGGTCGCGATGAAGCTCGTCGTCTTCGGCCTCACCGTCAGCTCCTCCTGGGGCAACGGCCACGCCACGCTCTGGCGCGGCCTGATCCGGGCGCTGGCCCGCCGCGGCTGGCGGGTGGTGTTCTTCGAACGCGACGTGCCGTACTACGCCGGCGCCCGCGACCTGCATGCGCTGGAGCAGGGCGAGCTGGTGCTGTATCCGGCCTGGGCGCAGGTCCGGGATCTCGCCGCGCGCCACCTGGCCGATGCCGACGCCGCCATGGTCACCTCCTTCTGCCCGGACGGGATCGAGGCGACCGATCTGGTGCTGCAGGCGCCCCGGCCGCTGCACGTCTTCTACGACCTGGACACGCCGGTGACGCTGGAGCGGCTGGATCAGAGGCAGCCGCTGTCCTATGTCGGGCCGCGCGGCCTCGCCGATTTCGACATCGTTCTCAGCTACACCGGCGGCGGCGCGCTCGACGCGCTGCGCGACCGGCTCGGCGCCCGCGTCGTGGTGCCGCTCTACGGCCATGTCGACCCGGACGTGCACCGCCCGGCGGCGCCGCGGTCCGAATTCGCCGGCGACCTGTCCTATATCGGCACCTATGCGCCCGACCGGCAGGCGGCATTGGAGGCGCTGCTGGTCGACCCGGCACGGCAGCGGCCCGATCTGCGCTTCGTCATCGCCGGGGCGCAATACCCGGACAGCTTTCCGTGGAGCGGCAACATCTTCTTCCTGCGCCATCTGGCGCCGCCCGACCATCCGGGCTTCTACGCCTCGTCGCGGCTGACCCTGAACATCACCCGCCGCGCCATGGCGGAGATGGGCTGGTGCCCGTCCGGCCGGCTGTTCGAGGCGGCGGCCTGCGGTGTGCCGGTGCTGAGCGACGCTTGGCCGGGGTTCGAGGAATTCTTCACGCCCGGCCGGGAGATCCTGCTGGCCCGAGGCACCGACGATGCGCTGGCGGCGTTGGACTTGCCGGAGGCCGAGCTGCGCCGGATCGGCGCCGCCGCCCACGAGCGCGTGCTGGACGAGCACACCTCGGCCCACCGTGCCGCCGAATTCGAGGCGCTGCTCGCCTCGGCGCGGCCGGCGTCACCCATTGCCATGGAGGCCTGATCGATGTGGGGCATCGTGCCCGCCGCGGGACGCGGCAGCCGAATCCAGCCCTTGGCGTTTTCCAAGGAGCTGCTGCCGGTCGGCAGCCGGATCGACGGCGGCGAGGAGAGGCCCTGCGCCGTCAGCGAATACCTGCTGGAGCGCATGATCGAGGCCGGAGCGGACAAGATCTGCTTCGTCATCGCCCCCGGCAAATCCGACATCCTGGAATATTACGGCAGCGACTATGGCGGCGCGGCCGCCGCCTATGTGGTGCAGTCGCAGGCTGCCGGCCTGTGCGATGCGATCTTCCGGGCGTTGCCGCTGATCCAGCCGGACGAGCCCGTCCTGGTCGGCCTGCCGGACACGGTCTGGTTCCCGAAGGACGGCTTCGCCGACCTGCCGGAGGATGGCCTGTCCTTCCTGCTGTTTCCGGTCGACCATCCGGAGTTCTTCGACGCCGTGGTGCTCGACGGGCAGGGGGCGGTACGCGAGATCCAGGTCAAGCAGGCGGATGCCGAGACGCGCTGGATCTGGGGTGCGTTCAAGATGCCGGGCGCGGTGCTGCGGCAGCTGCACGCGCTGTGGCTGCGGCGCGGCTGGCGCGACGAGTACATCGGCACGCTGGTCAACGCCTGGCTGGCTGAGGGCGGCCGGGCCGTGGGCGTCAAATCGGGGCTGTCCTATGTCGATGTCGGCACGCTGAACGGCTACCGCGCGGCGATCGGGCTGCTCGGCGACGCCGCGTCCGGTGCCGACGCCGGCGCCGCGGCGGCCGCCCGAGTGGCGATCGGCTGGCCTGCCGGCCGCTCCTTCGGCGCCCCCATCCGCTACGACCAATGACGGAGGCATCAGGCATGGAACGCCTGTCCGGTGAGGAGATCCGCCGTCGGGCCCAGGCCCTCGGCCCATGGTTCCACAACATCGACCTCGAGGGCGTCGCCACCGCGCCCGACCACTTCCTCGGCGACTATCCGGCTGTCAAGTGGAAGGCCTTCGCCGACGCCATCCCGCAGGACCTGCACGGCAGGACGGTGCTCGACATCGGCTGCAACGGCGGCTTCTATTCGCTGGAGATGAAACGGCGCGGCGCCGACCGGGTGCTCGGCGTCGATTTCGACGACAGCTACCTGGCCCAGGCGCGCTTCGCCGCCGATGTCGCCGGCCTGGACATCGAGTTCCGCCGACTGTCGGTCTATGACGTCGCGGCGCTGGGCGAGCGCTTCGACATCGTCCTGTTCATGGGCGTGCTCTATCACCTGCGCCACCCGCTGCTGGCGCTGGACCTGGTGCGCGAGCATGTGGTCGGCGACCTGATGGTGTTCCAGTCGATGCAGCGCGGCAGCACCGAGGTGGAGCCGCTGGAGCCGAACTATCCGTTCTGGAACGAGGCGCTGTTCGACCGGCCGGATTTCCCCAAGCTGCATTTCATCGAGCAGCGCTACGCCGACGACCCGACCAACTGGTGGGTGCCGAACCGCGCCTGCGTCGAGGCGATGTTGCGCAGCGCCGGCTTCGAGATCACCGGGCATCCCGAGCCGGAGGTCTATCTCTGCCGCCCCGCCGGCCGGCCGGAAGGGGAAGGCGCCGTCTATCCGAACCGCGGGAGGAACGCATGATCGAAGCGGCGATGATCTGGAACGAGCCGAACAACAAGTCCCATTGGGACCGCGAGCTCGATCCGGACTGGGCGCTGTTCGCCGACATGGCGATCGCCGCGGCCGATGCCATCGCCGCCGAGAACCCGGACATTCCGAAGGTGCTGGGCGGCATCTCGCCGATCGACCCGGTGTTCATCGAGAGCATGAAGCAGCGTGGCCTCCTTGACCGCCTCGACGCCGTTGCGGTGCACGGCTTCCCGCTGGACTGGAACCTGTGGCAGATCCAGGAATGGCCGGAGAAGCTGCAGGAGATCCGTGCCGTCACCGATCTGCCGGTCTGGGTCAGCGAGGTCGGTGTCTCGAGCTTCGGGGCGGAGGAGGTGCAGGCCTGGGGCGTCGACCGCACCGCCGAACTCCTCGTCGGCCGGGCGCCGCGCATCCACTGGTACAGCCTGTACGACCTGCCCAGCGCCTGGGAGGCGACGACCCGGCACCGGGAGGCCGAGGGCTCGTCCTACTATCGGCATTTCTACATGGGCCTGCTGCGCGAGGACGGCACGCCGAAGCCGGCGCTCGAGCGCTTCGCCCGGCACGCGCCGGCCATGGGCCTGTGCCAATGGTTTCACTACCAGGACCACCGGCTGGACGATGCCGTGGCCTGGATGAAGCGGCTGGGCGTCACCCACCTGCGCACCGGCCTGTCCTGGGCCGACAGCTTCCGGCCAGACGCGCTGGCCTGGTTCGACCGGCAGATGGAGGCGCTGGCGGATTTCGACGTCACCGTCACCTTCTGCTTCACGCCGGAGCATCGCGGCCTGATGCCCCACCACACCAGCCCGCCGGTCGAGAAGGAGGAGTTCGCCGCCTTCTGTGCCGAGATGATCCGCCGCTACGGCACGGCCGGCCGGGTCGAGACGCGCACGCCGAAGCTGGCGCTGGGCTGATCGATGGGCGCCGCGGCGACGCTGCTGTCGTCCCTGGCGGAGGCTCCGATCGCCCCGGCCGAGGCAGCGGTCGTGGTTGCCCATCCGGATGACGAGACGATCGGCATCGGCGGGCAACTGCGGCACCTGCCGGGCATCGCCGTGCTGCATGTCACCGACGGCGCGCCGCGCGGGCTGGAGGATGCGCGGCTCTATGGCTTTGCCACCTGGCAGGCCTATGCGGAAGCCCGGCAGCGGGAGCTTGTCGCCGCCATGGAAGCGGCCGGCATCCCGGCCGCGAAGCTGCTGTGCCTCGACGTGCCGGACCAGCAGGCGTGTCGGCGTCTCGCCACCATCACCCGTGCCGTGGCCGCCCAATTCGCGGCGCGGGAGACGCGGCTGGTGCTGACCCATCCCTATGAGGGCGGCCACCCGGACCATGACGCCACGGGCTTCGCCGTCCATGCCGCCCGCCGCCTGCTGCAGCGCCAGGGCGCGGCGGCGCCCGTGATCGCGGAGATGGCCTTCTATCACCTCGGCGCCGACGGCCTGGTGCTGCAGCGCTTCCCGCCGGACGAGGCGTCTCCGGAGATCGTCCTCGAGCTCGATGAGCCGAATTGGGAAACCAAGCGGCGGATGCTGGCCTGCCATGAGACCCAGCGCCGGACCCTGGCGCCCTTCACCGACCGGGTCGAGCGGTTCCGGCGGGCACCAGCCTATGATTTCGCGCGGCTGTCGAATGGCGGCCGGCTGCACTACGATGCCTATCCCTGGGGTCTGACCGGGTTGGAATGGCCCGGCCTCGTCGCTGCGGCCATAGCCGAGCTGGAGCTGGACCCGCCGCCATGGCCCTGACCGTCCTCAACGTCGCCTACCCGCTGGCGCCGGTCGGCCCCGACGCGGTCGGCGGGGCGGAGCAGGTGCTGTCCGCCCTCGACCACGCCCTGATCGACGCCGGGCACCGCTCACTGGTGGTGGCCTGCGAAGGCTCCGAGGTTGCCGGCACCCTGTGCCCGATCCCGGCGGAGCCTGGACTGCTGGACGATGCAGCGCGGCAGCGGGCCTGGACGGCGCAGCGCCAGGCCATCGCCGAGTGCCGGCGCCGCTGGCCGGTCGATCTGGTTCATCTGCACGGCATCGATTTCGACGCCTATCTGCCGGCGGACGGGCCGACCCTGGTGACCCTGCACCTGCCGCTGGGCTGGTATCCGGCCGAGGCGCTGCAGCCCGCGCGCCCGGACCTGTGGCTGCACGGCGTGTCCGACGCCCAGTGCCGCGACGCGCCAGCCGGCGCCGGGCTGTTGCCACCGATCCCGAACGGAGTCTCAATCGGCGACGGCACGCTGCCGCACGCCAAGCGCGGCTTCGCCCTGATGCTTGGCCGGATCTGCCCGGAGAAGGGTGTCCACCTCGCTCTCGATGCGTCGCGCCAGGCGGATGTGCCGCTGATCGTGGCCGGCCGGCTGTTCCCGTACGATGCCCATATCCGCTATTTCGAGCAGGAGGTGGTGCCGCGGCTGGACCCGCGGCAGCGCTTCGTCGGACCGCTCGGCCTGCGGCGCAAGCGGCGCTTCCTGGCCGCGGCGCGCTGCCTCGTGGTGCCGAGCCTGTGCCCGGAGACCAGCTCGCTGGTGGCGATGGAGGCGCTGTCCTGCGGCACGCCGGTCGTCGCCTTCCCGAACGGCGCCCTGCCCGAGATCGTCGATCACGGCCGCACCGGTTTCCTGGTCCACGACGTGTCGGAAATGGCGGAGGCGATCCGCGCCGCCGCCGACCTCGATCCGGCCGAGTGCCGGGCCGAGGCCGTCCGCCGCTTCTCGCTCGACCGCATGGTGCAGCGCTATCTCTCCGTCTACCACCGGCTGGCCGCCGAGCCGGCGCCGGCGTTGCGCGCCTCGGGATGAGCACCGTCGCCGAGGTGCTGACGGAGGAGCCGGCGCTGGCCGCGCTCGAGCCGGAATGGTGGGACCTGTGGTCCCGCTGCCCGGCGGCGACGCCTTTCCAATCCCCGGCGTGGCTGCTGCCCTGGTGGCGCAGCTTCGCGCCAGGCCGGCTGCGGGCGATCGCAGTCCGGCGGGATGGGCGCCTGATTGGCCTGGCGCCACTCTATCTCGAAGACGGTGCGCTCGGCCGGCGCCTGCTCCTGCTCGGGCTCGGCACCACCGATTATCTGGACCTGCTGATCGATCCGGAGCATGCCGGCCCGGCGGCTGCAGCGATCAACAGCGCAACCATTGATCTCGACTGGGATGCATGGGAGTTGGAGGAACTGGCGCCGGGTGCCGCTGCTCTGCGGCTGCGCTGTCCTGAAGGCTGCGCTGAAGCCGCTGCCGGCCACAGCGCCTGCCCGACCCTGGCTCTGGCGGGGCCCGATGACCTGTCGGGCTGCGTCCCGGCCCACCGTCGCAAGCGGCTGCGGCGGGCGCTGACCATGGCGCGCAAGCGAGGTCCCGTGGAGGTTGAGGAAGGTGCAGACGGCTTCCTCGACGATCTGTTGCATCTGCATAAGGCCCGGTGGTCGGATCGAGGCCAGCCCGGGCTGCTGCAGGACGACGCGGTCCAGCGATTCCACCGTGCGGCGCTGCCCGATCTGCTCCGGTCCCGGCTGGCGCGGCTCTATCGGCTGCGGATCGGAGACAGCGTCGTCGGTGTCTTCCATGGCTTGTCCGCCCATGGTCGCACCTTTTTCTATCTCGGCGGCTTCGATCCGGATTACGCGCGTGAGAGTCCCGGCGCGCTCCTGGTCGGCCATGCCATAGCCGCCGCGATCCGCGAGAGCGGGAGCGAGTTCCATTTCCTGCGCGGCCGGGAGCCCTACAAATATGAGTGGGGTGCTCTCGACCGCTGGAACCGCCGGCGCAGCTTCCGGAGGGGCGTCGCGTGACCGTCGACGGGGCGATCGAGGCAGCCGCATGCCCCGGCGCGTTGCGTCCTGCCTTGCAGAGTTGCCTGTCGGGAGACCTGCCGGCCGCATCGGCGCTGGTGCAACTGCTGATCCGGGCTGAGAGCGGGCAGGCGCTGACGACGCTGCTGGACACGCTCGATGCGGTGATCGCCGCGGATCAGATCGCCCCCCGACGACGTCTGCAGGCGCTGCGTCGCATGCATGCGGAACACCCGGCCGCCTGGGCCACCGTCCATGCCGTGTTGCACGAGGTCCGGCACGATGCCACGGCCCGGGACGAAGCGGCGACCGTGAAGGCATTTGCCGAAGCGTTCGATCGCGCTGCCGTCGTCTCTCCCGAGGCCAGCGTCGCGCTGCATTCCTTCGGCGATCCCGGCCGGCTGGCGCTGGCGACCGAGGAGGTGGTGCGCCGGATGGACGAGTGGGGCCTGCTCGGGCGCGACCGCACGGTGCTCGATCTCGGCTGCGGTATCGGCCGTTTTGCCGTGGCGCTCGCCGGGCGGGTCCGCCGTGTCCTCGGCCTCGACATCTCGGCCCGGATGGTGGTGGAGGCGCAGCGGCGCTGCGCCGGCCTGGCGAATGTCGAGCTCCGCCGCACATCGGGCCGTGACCTCGCCGGGATCGCCAATGGCGCCATCGACACGATCCTGGCCGCCGACAGCTTTCCCTATCTCGTGCTCGGCGGCCCGGCGCTGGTCCGGCGCCATGTTGAAGAGGCGGCGCGGGTGCTGAAGCCCGATGGCCAGCTCCTGATCCTCAATTACTCCTATCGGGGGGATGCGGCAGCGGACCGCCGCGAGCTGGCAGACCTTGCCGCTGTGAGCGGCTTTCGCCTGCGCCAGGCCGGAACCCGTCCCTTCGCCCTGTGGGACGGGCTGGCCTTCCACCTGGTCCGGAACGGGTGACGCTCAGGGCGTGACGGCGCCCGCCTTGACCGGCAGTGCGGCGTCCGGTCGGACAGCGCGGAAGCCAGCCGTCACTGGGCGCGGGGCGGCCGGGCGTCCGAAATAGGCGATCGTCTTTTCCAGACCATCCTCCAGAGCCACCCGCGGCGACCAGCCGAGCAGGCTCTTCGCCCGCCGGATATCGGGCCGCCGCCGCTGCGGGTCGTCCACCGGCAAGGGCTTCCGCACGATGCGGGAGCGCGAGCCGGTCAGGGCCAGGACCCGCGTCACCAGCTCGCGCACCGTCATCTCCGCCGGGTTGCCCAGGTTGACCGGGCCGCCCGGGGAAGTGCGGCAGGCCATCAGCCGCATCAGCCCGTCAACCAGGTCGTCGACATAGCAGAAGGAGCGGGTCTGCTCGCCGGTGCCGTAGACGGTGATGTCGTCGCCGGCCAGCGCCTGGGTGACCACGTTCGAGACAACCCGCCCGTCATCCGCCCGCATCCGCGGTCCATAGGTGTTGAAGATCCGCGCCACCCGCACCTCGGCGCGGCCGGCACGCTCGAAGTCGAAGGTCAGCGTCTCCGCCGCCCGCTTGCCCTCGTCGTAGCAGGCGCGGGGGCCGGTCGGATTGACATGGCCCCAATAGCTCTCGGCCTGCGGGTGGACCTCCGGATCGCCATAGACCTCGCTGGTCGAGGCCAGCAGGAAGCGGGCCTTCTTGCGTTCGGCCAGGGCCAGCAGGTTGCGGGTGCCCAGTACGCTGGTCAGCATCGTGTGCTCGGGGTCGGACTGGTACTGCGGCGGCGAGGCGGCGCAGGCGAGGTTGAAGACCAGATCCACCGATCCGCGGGCCAGCGAGGCGGGCGGCGGCGCGATCACATCGCCCTCGACCAGGTCGAAGCGCGGATCGCGCGCCAGGTGCTGCAGATTCTGCCGCCGGCCGGTGCGGAGATTGTCGAGGCAGAGGACCCTGAACCCGTCCGCGAGCAGCGCGTCGCAGAGATGGGATCCGATGAAGCCGGCACCCCCGGCAACGATGGCGGTGCGCTGTTTGCCGTTCTTCATGATCATCCTTCCTCGTTGACGCCGACGACTATTTCACGACCCGCAGATGCGGGCGCGCCCCGTGGCTCCGGACCCTGTCGCCGCCGCTTGCCGCGGCGCGGATGCGCTGCTGGTCCGCCAGATCGCCCATCCGATGCCGCAGCATCTCTTCCAGCTCCGCGGCGCGGCGTTCGGAGGAATGCTCCGCCAGCACCCGGTGCCGCGCCGCCTCGCCGATGCTCCGGCGCAGCGGCTCGGGGCATTGGGTCAGCAGCCCGACGATCTCGTCGCTGCCGCGGGCCAGGCAGATCTCGATGCCCGGAGCGAAGATCGATTCGATGCCGTCCCAGCGATCGGAGATCACCGGGATACCGCAGGCGGCAGCCTCGAACAGCCGCACGCTCGGGCTGTGGCCGGCGCGGATCATGTCGGCCCGCGTGACGTTCAGGGCAAAGCGGCAGGAATTGTAGAAGGCACAGTGGTCGCGTGGCGGCACGTGATCGATGCGCGTGACGTTCCCCGGCCAACGGATGTCGCGCGGGAATTGCGACCCGGCGACGACGAAGCGCAGCTCCGGCAGTCTCCTCGCCGGTTCCAGCAGCAGCCTTTCGAGCGTCGGCTGGCGGTCCGGGCTGTAGGTGCCGAGATAGCCGAGGCCGTAGCGCAGCGCCTCCGGCGCGGGCCGGTAGGCCTCGGTGTCGACAGAGCAGTACAGCGGATGCGCCGCCACGGCACCGTAGCGCTCCATCAGATGCCCCAGGGTCGGCCCGCCGGTGAAGGACAGGTACAGGTCGAAGCCGGGGATCAGGTCGGGCGACAGGTATTCGAAGTCGCCGCGCTCCAGCTTCGCCAGGGTCACCGGCGTGTCGATGTCGTAGAAGCCGGTCACACCGGTCGCGACACTCTGCACCCAGGCCGAGACCGCGACGCCGTCCGCGACATAGGACCCGACGATCACGGCGTCCGCCTCGGCGACCTCCGCGCGATGGGCCGACAGCCCGGCTGACCCGGAATAGAGCTCGAGGCGGCAGAAATCGGGGTCCGGCAGGTCGCGGTTCTCGGCGTACCAGGGCTGGTCCTGCTCCAGGAACAGGATGTCATGGCCGCGCTTGGCCAGAGCCCGCAGCAATGCCCGGTAGGTGGTGGCGTGGCCGTTGCCCCAGGAGGAGGAGAGGCTGAGGCCGATGAAGACGAGGCGAAGGGGACGGGTCATGCGGCCGTCCTTTCGCGCTTCGCCGCGGCGGTCTCGCGCAGCAGCGCGTCGACCTGGGCGCCGCGGCGGGCATAGGTGTGCTCGGCCAGGATCCGGGCGCGGGCGGCCGCGCCGATGGCCTGCGACCGCTCGCGGTCCAGCGCCTGCAGATGCGCCGCCACCTCGGCGCCGTCGCGGGCGACCAGCACCTCCTCATCGGGCTTCAGGAACAGCTCGATACCTTCCCACGCATCGGTGATCAGGCAGCCGCCGGCGCCCGCCGCCTCGAACACCCGGGTGGCGGGCGAGAAGCCGGTCGCCGCCATGCTGTCGCGGGCGATGTTCAGCACCGCCAGGGGCGTGGCGTTGAAGGCGTTGTGGTCGGCCGTGCCGACATGGCCGATCCAGCGCAGGTTGCGCGGCATGGCGCGTCCGTCCCAGCCGGCGCCGCCGATCACGAAGCGGCGATCGGGCAGCCGCGCGGCCGGAGCCAGCAGGAAGGCGGCGACCCGGGCCTCGCGGTCCGGCAGCCGGTTGCCCAGGAACGCCAGGTCGCACTCGAAGCGCGGGTCCGGCGGCACCGGATGATGGGTCTTCGGGTCCAGCGCGTTGTAGATCGGCACGCAGCGCCGGGCGCCGAGCGCCTCATAGGCCGAAACCACCGGTGGGCCGCCGCCATAGGTCAGCACCATGTCCAGCCCCGGCAGGGTCCGGCGCAGCGGATGGTCCGCGCCGCCGCGCTGCAGTTCGGCCAGGGTCGCGGGGGCGTCGACGTCCCAGAAGATCCGGATCGCGTCCGGCCGCGCCGCGGCCATAGTGCCCTCGATCAACAGCTCGTCGAACACGCCGACGCCGCTCGCCTTCACCACCACATCCGCCAGCGCCGCCTCGGCGACCACGCCGCGCAGCGCGTCCTCGGTCGCCGGATAGACGCGGACCTCGGCCCAGTCGGGCGGATCGATGTCGCGATGTGCCTGCCGGTCGAAGGCGTCGGGCTCGTAGAAGGTGATCCGGTGGCCGCGGCCGGCGAGATCGCGCAACAGGCCGCGATAATAGGTGGCGGCGCCGTTCCAGTAGGACGACAGCAGGCTGGAACCGTAGAAGGCGATCCTCATGCGACGGACTCCATCGGGGTGGCGGTGCGCAGCCGGACCAGGATCGCCAGCAGCTCGCGCATGCGGTGGGCGCAGCTGTGCCGGGCGCGGATCGTCTCCAGCCCATTCGCCGCGAGGCTGCGGCGCAGCTCCGGATCGTCGCGCAGGGCGATCAGGTGACCGGCCATCTCCGTGCCGTCGCGGGCGACGAGATAGTCCTCGCCCGGCCGGAACAGGCTCTCGGCGTCGTGCCAGGGGGCGCAGGCCAGCGGGATGCCGCAGGCCAGGGCCTCGAACACCCGGATCGTCGGGATGCCCGGCAGCTGCTCGACATAGAAGCGCCGCGGGACATGAACCGTGGCCAGGTGCCGGGCGAACGCCGCCGGGACCTCGGCATTGGCGAGCCAGCCGTGATAATGCGCGCCTTCGGCGGCCAGGCGGGCCAACGCCTCCGGCGGATAGCGCACGCCGTGGATGTCGAGCGGCAGCCCGGCGGCCCGGGCCGGCTGGAACAGGAAGGTGTCGAGCTCGGCGCTGCGCTCCTCGTCGCCCCAGTTGCCGACCCAGATCAGCCCGGCTCGGGCGCCTCCCTCGTCCGGCGGCCGGAACAGGCGGGTGTCGGCCGCCTCGTGCCAGATGAAGGCGCGGCGGCCCCAGCCCCAGCGCCGATACACCTCCGCCAGGGCGGCGCCGAAGGCCAGCACGCCGTCATAGCCGTCGAGGTCGAAGCGATGGATCGCCTCCGGGTCGCTGACGGCGCGGTGATGGGTGTCGTGGAACAGGGCGGTGAAGCGGGCACCCCGGCGCCGCAGCCGGCCGATGGCGGCGACCAGCCCCGGGTCGTTCCATTCATGGACGATCACGGCGTCGGCGCCGTCCAGTGCCTGCTCCAGGTCGATGTCCGGTTGATATGCGGTCGAGGACAGCTCGGGATAAGTTCGTTGGTACGCAACCAGGGCCTCCTCGCCATGGTCGCGCAGCAGGTTCTCCAGGCTCCAGGCGCCGGCCGGCTCGAACACCGCGACCTCGTGCCCGGACTGGACCAATTCGCGCAGCACGCCGCGCAGGAAATGCGCATTGCCGTGGTTCCAGCAGGAGCGCAGGGAGTGGGTGAAATAGACAAATCTCATTCCGCCGCCTCCCGCGCGGGCCGCCGCGCCGCTGTGGCCGCCAGGTCGCGATAGAGTCCGGCCATCCGGTCGGCCATGGCGGCGATGGTGTAGCGCGCCGCACGCCGGCGCGCGGATTCGCCCAGATGGTCCCGCAGGCCGCGGTCGCGCAGCACCCGGTCGAGGGCGGCGGCGATCGCGGTCTCATCGCGCGGCGGCACGAAGACCGCGGCGTCGGCCCACAGCTCGCGGAAGGTCGGGATGTCGGACAGCACCAGGGCACAGCCGGCCTGGGCCGCTTCCAGCACCGCCAGGCCGAAAGGCTCGAACAGCGCGGTCGAGGCGAAGACCGGCCGGTGGACCAGGCAGTCGCGCATCGCGTCGCCGCTCAACGTGCCGAGGCACAATCCATGGCGCAGGATCGCGCGGGCGCCGTTCGGCCCGGTCAGCGGACCGGCCAGCAGCAGCCGGACGCCGAGGCGGGCCGCGGCATTGTCCAGCGCCTGAACGTTCTTGCCCTCATCCCACAGCCGCCCGGCGCTGAACACGAACTCCGCCGGTTCGGCTGCCGCCTCGGGCCCGGGCGGGGCCGCGCGGCCGTTCCAGACCGCGGCGGGCAGGGTCGGCAGCCGGTGCACAGCCCGGGTGTCGCGGGCGAAGGCCCGGCTCGGCGCCACCACCGCGTCGGCTGCGTGCAGGCCACGGCGAACCAGCTCCGCCCGCCAAGCGAAGTCGTCCGGCAGCGGCCCCGTCCGCACCCCGGCCCACCAGGTGGCGACGCAGGAATGATGAACAGCGACCGTCGGCACCGGGAACGCGGCCTCGGCGGCCAGGGCCGGGCTGTTCAGCTGCACGATCTCGGCACCGGCATCGGCCGCCAGTGCGGCGATCCGGCGGCCGGCGGTCTCGACCTCTTCCGATTGCCCGGCCAGCCAGTCGAGCGGCAGCGCCGTCTCCACCAGCCGCAGCCCCGGCACCAGCCCGGCGGACCAGCGCTGGTCGTCATCCGGCAGCGGCCCCAGCACCGCCAGCGTCGTCTCGATGCCATGCCGGCGGGCCAGGGCAGCGGCGAGATCCAGCGCATAGGGCCAGACCCCGCCGACCGCGTCCGCCGTCATCAGCAGCCGTCGGGGCACGCTCACGCCGGACCGCACGATGCCTCCAACTCTCTCAGTGGCAGCGGGCGTTCGTCCTGGATGTCGCTGAAATGATCGAACTGGCCGAGATAGTGCTCATGCGCCCGTTCCCAGGCCCGGTCGTCCGGCTGGCCCCAAAGGCGCCGATAGTCGGGCGAGCTGGGATAGGGGTACAGCGGCACGGGATCGTTGGCCCAGACGCCGTTGCGCTGCAGCTTGTCGCGCCAGGTGGCGATCAGGTCGGGATCATCCTCCGCCGTCTTGATCAGATTGGCCTGGACGAAAGGCACGCTGCGACGGGCGTAGAGCAGCCGGTCGGCCAGCTCGTCGGTCGTCATCTTGCAGTTCTTGGTCAATAGGTCGCGGCCCTCGCGGGTCAGGCTTTCGACCCCGGCCTCGATCGACACGCAGCCGGCCCGGCCCAGCAGGTCCAGCATCTCCGGCTTCCACAGGTCGATGCGCATCTGCACGCCGAACTCGATCGGGCGGTCGACCAGGGCCTCCAGCAGCGGCTTCTGCGGCAGGAAGATCTCGTCGACGAAGTAGAGATAGGTCGCGCCCTGGGCGATCAGCCCGTCGATCTCCTGCAGCAGGATCGTCAGGTCGCGGCGGCGATAGGCGTCGCGGAACTCGTTCTTGGCGCAGAAGCTGCAGTGATAGGGGCAGCCGCGCGAGGCCTCGACCTCGGCGCCGGGGCCATGCGCCTCGGTGCCGAAGCGGTGATGGTGGTGGTCGTGCCGCCGGACCCATTCGTCGGGCCAGCGCAGCGCCGGCAGATCGGTGAAGCGGCTGGCGTTCAGCCCGCCGTTCACCACCACCTCGCCGCCGTCGCGGAAGGCCACCGCCGGCACCCGGCGCAGATCCGGTTCGTCAGCCAGCGCCGCCACCACCTCCTCGCATTCGCCGCGGACGACGATATCGGCGCCAAGCTTGCGCAGCGTGGTCTCGGGGGTGACCGAGGCGTGAGGGCCGACCGCCACGGTGCGGCCGCCGCGGCCGTCCAGCGCGACGATGAACTCGCGCGGGATGCGCAGCTCCGGCGGGGCGCAGCGCCAGAACAGATAGGTCGGCGCCGTGGTGACCACGGTCATGTCCGGCCCGAAGGCGGCGGTGCGGTCGGCCAGGTCCTGCATCTCCGTGCCGCAGAGAGGACCGTCGAGCATCAGCACCTGATGCCCGGCGGCTTCCAGCAGCGCCCTGGAATAGCCGAGCTCGAGCGGCAGATGCGGCTCGCGGCAGCCGAAATAGATGCTGTGGTCGTAGCGCCAGGGCGGGTTGATCAGGGCGATCTTCACGAGATGGCCTCCGCTCGCTGTTCGCGGGGATGGGGGGTGGAAGGAATGGCGTCGACCGGGTTGCGGCCCAGCCAGTCGGCCAGCCGAGTCAGCCCGTCGCGCCAGGGCAGCGGCTCCGGCAGTCCCAGCGCCTGGCGGGCGCGGCCGATGTCGGAGACGTAGTAGCGCTGGTCGCCGGCCCGCCAGTCGCGGAACTCCACATTGACCGAACGACCGGTCAGCATTTCGATGTGGCGGATCAGCTGCCGCAGGCTGACCGCATTGGCCGGGCCGCCGCCGAGATTGAAGGCTTGGCCGCGCACCGCCTCGATGCGCCGCCACGCCGCGATATAGGCCGCGACGGCGTCATCGACGAACAGGATATCGCGCACCTGCCGGCCGTCGCCGAACAGGGTGATCGGCTGGCCGGCCAGGGCGCGGATCAGGAAATGCGCCACCCAGCCCTGGTCCTCGGTGCCCATCTGATGTGGGCCGTAGATGCAGCTCATCCGCAGCACCGCCGTGTTCATGCCGAAGCTGCGGGCATGGTCCAGCACGTACTGATCGGCGGTGCCCTTGGAGCAGCCATAGGGCGTGTGGAAGTCCAGCCGGCGGTCCTCGCCGATGCCGCGGCCACGCAACGCCGTGTCGACCGGGCGATAGGCGTCGTCGGCCAGCTCCAGTCCGATATCGGCCAGGTCGCCATAGACCTTGTTGGTGCTGGCGAAGACCAGCGGCGCGCCGGGATTGTGCCGGCGCAGCGCCTCCAGCAGGCGCAGCGTGCCGGCGGCATTGACCTCGAAATCGGACCAGGGGTCGTCCAGGCTGGTTGTCACGGCGACCTGGCCGGCGAGGTGGAACACCGCCTGCGCCTTCCGCGCCGCCGCGGCCACGGCCTCGCCGTTGCGCAGGTCGTCGATGACGGTGGAGATCCGGCCGGGATGGGTGCGGCGCAGCCAGTCGAGGTTGCGCTCCACACCCGGCCGTGCCAGCGCGTCCAACACCAGCACATGGTGGCCGTCACGGGCCAGCCGGTCGGCCAGGTTGCAGCCGATGAAGCCGGCCCCGCCGGTCACCAGGACGGGCCGCAGGCCGGTCACGGCGGGAGCGGGCCTGCTCATGCCACCAGCCCGCGGGATTCCAGCTCGCGCCGCGCCTCCGCCACCCGGTCGACCGCCTGCTGCGCGGCGACCCATTCGGCCAGCTCGGCCAGGCCCTCGCCGAAATCCTTGGTCGCGGCGAAGCCGAGCTCCGCCTGCGCCTTGCCGATATCGGCGAAGCAGTGGCGCACATCGCCGATCCGAGCCTTGCCGACCAGCTCCGGCTCCAGCTCCGGCCGGCCCATGGCGTCGGCCAGGGCCTGCGCCGTCTCCAGCACCGTGCATTCGCGGCCGCTGCCGACATTGAACACGCCGCCGACAGCTTTCGGATGCTCCAGCGCCAGGGCGAAGGCCTCGGCGACGTCGGAGACATGCACCAGGTCGCGGCGCTGCTGCCCGTCCTCGAATACCAGCGGCCGCTGGCGGTTCAGGATGCGCGAGGCGAAGATCGCCAGCACGCCGGTATAGGGGTTCGACAGCGCCTGGCCGGGACCGTAGACATTGAACATGCGCAGCGCCGCGGCCTCCATGCCGTAGGCGCCGGCGACGGTCAGGACCAGCCGCTCCTGGCAGTATTTGGTCAGCGCGTAGACCGAGGCCAGCATCGGCCGCTTCCACTCCGGCGTCGGCGCCGGGATCAGCGGCCGGCCCTGCCGATCCAACGGGTCCCAGGAACTGCCGGGCTGGCGCTCCGGCCGCATCACGTCCTCGACCGGATCGCCGTCGGCGGTGTGGTACAGGCCCTCGCCATAGATGCTCATCGACGAGGCGACGACCACGCGCCGCACCGGATGGGCGATCAGCCGCTGCAGCAGGGTCGCGGTGCCGAGGTCGTTCACCGAGACGTAGCGGTCCACCGCATACATGCTCTGGCCGACGCCGACCTCGGCGGCGAGATGGATGACTGCGTCGACGCCCTTCAGCGCCCGGGCCACTGAGACCTCGTCGCGCACGTCGCCGACCTGCAGCTCGACATCGTCCGGCAGGGCGGCGGCTCCGCCGTCGCTGCCATGCACCTGCTCCAGCAGGCTGTCGAGGATCCGGATCCTATGGCCGCGCCGCAGCAGGGCCCCGGCGACATGGCTGCCGATGAAGCCTTTGCCGCCGGTGATCAGGATGGTCTCAGGCATAAGTGTGCTCCCTCTCGAATCCTGGACGCGGATGTCCGGCCGGGGCCGTGCGTGCTTCGCATCCGGACCCGTTGACGGCACTGTCGCTGTGGCGTTTCGAGCGCGTGACGGGCGCTCACCTAGGGGGCCAACGGGATGGGTACTTACCCGGTTCCACTTCCGCGTTCGGGCCCGTATCGCCTCACCGTCAGGGCAGCAGGCGGCGCAGATGCCGGGCGTAGCGCGACACCTCCCGATCTAGCCGCACGGCTTCGTGCGGGTCGCCGTCGGAAGCGCGCGCCATGCTCCAGGAGCCGAGCTGGAAGGCGGCGTAGCAGGGGGTGAGGAACCGCAGCAGATCGGGGTCGACCGGCCATCCGGCCTCCTGCCCGACCCGCATCTGCAGCTCGGCTTCCTCCTCCGGGCCGAGGTCGAACTCGATGGCGGTTCCGGCAACATCCCAGGCGATGTCCTGGCAGCCGACCAGGTCGTGGGCCGCACAATGGTCGAGGGCGTCGGTCTTCAGCAGCGTGCCGTCGCGGTCCAGCAGCCATTCCCAGCGATGTAGCCGGTTGTCGGTCTGCACCCGGCGGACCCGTGGCTCCAGGTCGTCGGCGATGCGGGCAAAGCGCCTGAACGCGTGTCCGGCCTCCTCCCCCAACGCCTCCGAGGCATTGACGCACAGCATGTCGGACAGGGTCGCCAGGCTGGCGCCGCTGTCTGTCGAAGCCGGGAGCCGGCGAGCCCGGAACCCGATATAGGCCGCGACGCGGCGTAGCAGGGCGGGACGGTCGCAGGCCGCGGGATCGAGCGGCCGCGCGCCGTCGACCCAGCGCTCGACCATGAAGCCCCGCCGATAGCCGACCGGCTCCGGGCCGAAGCCGGCCTCATACAGCGCCCGGGCGCGCGCCAGCTTGTCGCGTCCGTGCCGGCCCAACCCGGCGAACTTCACCAGGAAGCGGTGGCCGCCGGTGTCCAGGCGGAACTTGCGCCGCTCCTGCTGGCGGCAGGATGGCGGCCAGTGCGATTGCCCGTGGCCAGCCCGCCAGTCGCCGGCGAACATCTCCTCCAGCCGTCCGGGGCCGCCGACGAGATCCTCGACCCAGGCGGCGAGCCCATGCCAGGGCTGGCGCGGCCGCAGCGCCAGCGTGTCGAAATCGACCCAGTGCCGGGCCGCGCCGCGCCACCGTTCGCGATGGGCGGCCGAGGCCTGCGGTCCTGGTTCGCCGCCATGGCTCGGGAAGAACCGGATCCGGCCGCGATCGACGCCTCGGGCCTCGAGATGGTCGGCGACCGCGCCGAAGGAACTGCCGGACAGGCCGGGGCCTTCGTCGACGATCAGATAGGTGGCCGACCGGTCGCCCAGCAGCTCGGCGGTCAGGGCCGGGTGGAGCGCAAGGGTCCGTTGGAAGGGGTGCCCGACCGGCCGCACCGAGACCAGCCCGTCCGCGCCGCAGGCTTCCGCCACCACCGCGGCGAGCGGCAGGCCGATGCTGCGGATGCCGATGACCTTGAGCGGCCGCGCCCGGGCCAGTGCGGCCGCGGCTTCGAGATAGGATTCCGGATACAGGGCGTAGAAGGCGAAGCCCTCGGCCAGCCGGCAACGGATCTCCGCCGGCAACGGCATTCCGGCCAGCGTGTCGATGTGGCGGCGGAGATTCTGGTCGACAGGCCCGGTGGGGAACCCTGTCACCCAGGACCGCCGGATCTCCACGGCCAGGGCGACCAGCAGGGCGGTCGCGGCATCGCGCAGAGGGGAGGGGGCGTCGCGGCCGGCGGCTTCGAACTCGGCGTCGATCGCTCCTTGCGCGAATTCGCCAGCATCGATCAGGGCTTCGACCAGATGATCATGGCGGTCAAGCCCGGAGCGCGCGTCGCCGGCCCGCTCCAGCGCCGTCACCACCCGTCCGATCTGCCGCAGCGGCTTTTCCACCCGCGTTCCGTCGCCATAGACGAGCATGGCGGCGCCTCAGAGGAACCAGGTCGCCACTAGCCCGGTGCTGGCGGCGAAGATGATCGCGGTCGTGGCCCAGCCCAGGATGGCGATGCCGGGGCTGTTCACCTGGTCGCCCATGATCCGGCGGCTGCCGGTCATCAGCATGATCAGCAGCATCAAAGGCGGGGTCGAGAAGCCCTGGACGATGCCGGACCAGACCAGCGCCTTCATCGGATTGAAGCCGAGGAAGTTCAGCCCCATGGCCAGCAGGGTGAAGCCGGCGATCGCCAGGTAGAACGGCCTCGCCTCCGACGGGCGGGCGTGCAGGCTGTGTTTCCAGCCGAAGGTCTGGGCCAGGTCGTAGGCGGCGCCCGTGGTCATCACCGGCACCGCCAGGAAGCCGACGCCGATGATACCGGCGGCGAACAGGATGCCGGCGGCGTCGCCGGCCAGCGGGCGCAGCGCCTCCGCCGCCTGGGCCGCGGTGCTGATCTCGGTCTGCCCGGCCGCGTGCAGCGTCGACCCGGTCGACAGGATGATGAAATACATGATCAAATTCGAGAAGGTCATGCCGATCAGGACGTCGATGCGGGTCTTGCGCAGCTCGGCGTTGGTCGCGCCCCGGCGCTGTGCCAGGGTGCGGCGGCCCATCTGGATCTCCTCCTCGACCTCCTCGTTCGACTGCCAGGTGTAGAGATAGGCGGACAGCGTGGTGCCGATCACGGCAACCAGCATCGACAGGAACTCGGCATTGAACTGGAGTCGCGGCACCAGCGTCCCGGCCAGGGTCGCCGCCAGGTCCGGCTTGGCCAGCGCCGCGGCGCCGACATAGGCGAGGAGGGCGAGCGCTAGCCAGCGGAACACGTTGCGGATCAGCGTGTAGGAGCCCCAGATCTGCAGCGCCAGGATCGCGGCGGTGACCGTGACCACGATCGCGGTGAAAGGCACCGGCAGCAGCAGCCCGATCGCCGCCGCCATGCCGCCGATATCGGCCGCGGCCTCGATGGTGTTGCCGATCAGCACGCCGATCAGCGCCGGGTACAGCACCCAGCGCGGGAAATGATCGCGGATGACGTGGAACAGGCCGCGGCCCGACACCTGGCCGAGCTTGGCGGACAGGTAGACCACCGCGAACATCATCGGCAGCGTCGCCGGGGCGGTCCACAGGAAGGACGGGCCCAGCGCGGCGCCGGCGCTGGCATAGGTGCCGATCGCGGAGGGGTCGTCGTCCGCCGCCCCGGTGATCAGCCCGAGGCCCAGGGTCCGCAGGGCGCCCTGCTTGGGTGGGGAGGCTTGGTCGGCGCCGGTCTTGGGAGACTTGCGGCTGTCCTCGTCTGGCACTGGCTGGGCCGCCTCTCATGAGGGTCACGGCTCAGCGCGTCGGCAGCGCTGGCCTCGGTGACAACGGGCGGTGATCGGGATGCATTCCGGAGGGAGGTCGGGCCGGAGGGAGATCGGCTGCCTGTCAGTGCCGGGGCGGCCGGGCCCCGCCCCGGTTCGGGACCAAGCGGCCATGGGCGGTGCGCAGGCCGCGCCACAGCTCCTCGAGATAGGGCAGCAGCTCGAACAGCAGCGCCGCGGTCAGCACGGCGGCGATATAGGCCACCGGCAGCGATTTCTGCTTCCAGGTCAGGTCGAAGCGGGCCGGCTCCGGCCCTGTCCCGAACAGCGCCAGGAACTGCGGCCAGTGCAGCACGGCGATGAAGGCGGTACCCATCAGCGGCAGAATTTCGAGGAAGCTGTGGACGTGCTGCTCGAACGGCGTCACCTCGCGCCGGGTGACGGCATAGCTGACGTCCCACAGCGCCGTTGCCTCATGCGCCAGGAAGGCGACGATCATCAGCGCGATGATCAGGGCATTGACCTCGAGGAACAGCGCCGCGAGCAGCGGCACCGCCATTTCGGCGAACATCAGCAGATGGATCAGGGATTCCTTTGCTCCGGCCGTCGCCTCGATCTTGCTGGCGCGATGACACAGCCAGTCGGCGAAGCCGGCGACGAACCACAGCGGCAGGATGAACCAGAGCAGGACCGCCAGCGCCGGGTCCGTCATGCCGGCTCCGGGGACTTAGTGGCGGACGAACTTGTTGAAGCGGCTGACATGCCCGTCGGCAGTGCGGTCCTGGTACAGGAAGGTCAGCTTGGCCTCGTCGAACTTCTCGAAGAACTCGTCCCAGGAGATTTCTTCGAGCGCCTCCTCGTGCTTTTGTCCGTCGCCGACGAAGTCGAAGCGCAGGATGCCGGCCTCATCGCCGCCCCGGGCGGTGCCGCGTACGGTGGCGGGGACGGCCTTCCGCTCCTCCGCCCAGCGCCGGATCTTGTCGTGGTCGCGAGTCTCGTGGGACTCGCTCTTGCCGCTGTGATGCTGCGTGGCCATGGGTAACCTCCACGTGTGTTCGCGTCTATGACGGGCAATGGGGTGTGCCGAAGGACGGTTCCGGCCGGTCACGGCCCGTCATCGGCCTCCGGCAGAACCTTCAGGTCGTCTTCGCTCAGGTCGGTCACGACCTCGTCCGCCGTCGCATCGGCCAGCCGCAGCTTGTCGCTGGGGATCTTCACCTGCTTCAGCGAAAGACCGAGAATCTGGTCGACGCCGACCAGGACGTAGCGGATCGCGCCGCCCCGGGCGTCGAATGCGAAATCGGAGATCGTTCCGATGTTGCGGCCGGCCGTGTCCGTCACCTTGGCACCGATCAGGCTGGTGCCCCGCAGCTCCGGGGGCGGATTGGCGACCGGGGCCTGCGGGGTCGAAGACGGGAAGCCGGGTTCGACCGGCTGAGGCTGGCCGTGTGCGGTTCCGGCCAGGAAGAAGCGATCGAGCCGGCCAGGCCGGCCATTCGGATGCGACCGCGCCGGTGATGTCGCTGGCCTTTCGCGCGGGCGCTTTGCTGATCTGGCATCTCGTGTCTCCGTGTCGACCTCGGTCGGAGCGCAAATCTCGGGGGGACAATGGGATGCGCCAGCCTGGGGTTCCGATGATCCGGGCTGCGCAGCCCGGATCAGTGAGGATCCGACGGCCGGTTTCGCGGAGTATTCGGCAATTTTGCTCGACCGCTCGAACGGGAGTTCGCGCGGGGCTGTTGTGACCGTAGCGGCGTCCGAGCGCATCGTCGCCGAAGTTCAACAGGAGATCCCGATGACCGACCCGAAAGAGCATCTGACGCATTGGCTGCGCGACGCCTACGCCATGGAGAGCCAGGCCGTCTCCCTGCTGGAGACCCAGATCAGCCGGCTCGAGACCTATCCGGACGCCCGGGCGAAGGTGCAGGAGCATCTGCAGCAGACCCATCGGCAGCGGCAGGATGTCGAGGACTGCCTGGCCAAGCTCGGCGCCGACCCCTCCACGCTGAAGGACATCACCCAGAAGACCATCGCCAACGTCCAGGGCATGTTCCACGCCATGAGCGAGGACGAGGTGCTGAAGCACGCCCTCGGCAGCTACTCCTTCGAGCAGTTCGAGGCCGGCAGCTACAGGATGCTGGCAGCGGCGGCCCGCGAGGCGGGCGAGCCTGGCATCGCCGAGACCTGCGAGCGCATCCAGGCCGAGGAGGAGGAGATGGGCGACTGGATCTGGCAGCAGATGCCGACCCTGACCCAGGAATATCTCAGCCGTTCCGAGGTCGGCGCCACGGCGAAGCGCTGACGAGCTTGGCCTGAGGACCTGATTTCAGGAGGTGAGGCATGAGGGCGCTGTGCTGGCACGGCAAGGCGGATATCCGCTGGGACACCGTGCCCGATCCCGGGATCGAGCATCCCCGCGACGCGATCATCAAGGTGACGAGCTGCGCCATCTGCGGCTCCGACCTGCATCTCTATGACGGCTTCATGCCGGGCATGGAATCCGGCGACATCATGGGCCACGAGTTCATGGGGGAGGTGGTCGAGGTCGGGCCGGGGAACAAGCGGCTCAAGGTCGGCGACCGGGTGGTGGTGCCCTTCACCATCTGCTGCGGCGAATGCGAGCAGTGCCGGCGCGGCAACTTCTCGGTCTGCGAGCGCACCAACCGCAATGCCGAGCTGGCGGCGAAGATGTTCGGCCATACCACGGCCGGGCTGTTCGGCTACACCCACCTGACCGGCGGTTACCCCGGCGGCCAGGCCGAATATGTCCGCGTCCCCTATGCCGATGTCGCGCCGGTGAAGATCCCGGACGGGCTGACCGACGAGCAGGTGCTGTTCCTCGGCGACATCTTCCCGACCGGGTGGCAGGCGGCGGCGCAATGCGAGATCGAGCCGACCGACACCGTGGCGATCTGGGGCTGCGGCCCGGTCGGCCAGTTCGCGATCCGCGCCGCGCTGCTGCTCGGGGCCGAGCAGGTGATCGCCATCGACAATTTGCCGGAGCGGCTGACCATGGCCCAGGCCGCCGGCGCGGTGACGATCAATTTCGACACTGAGAGCGTGCTGGACCGGCTGCGCGAGCTGACCCATGGCCACGGGCCGGAGAAGTGCATCGATGCGGTCGGGCTCGAGGCCCATGCCGGACGCCCGGTCGATTCGATGATCGACCGTGCCAAGCAGGCGGTGATGCTGGGCACCGACCGGCCGCATGTGCTGCGCGAGGCGATCTATGCCTGCCGCCCGGCCGGCACCGTATCGGTTCCCGGCGTCTATGGCGGGCTTCTGGACAAGATCCCGTTCGGTGCCGCCATGAACAAGGGGCTGACCTTCCGCATGGGCCAGACTCATGTCAACCGCTGGACCGACGACCTCCTGCGCCACATCGAGGAGGGCCAGATCGATCCGTCCTTCGTCATCACGCACACCGAGCCGCTGTCGCACGGGCCGGAGCTCTACAAGACGTTCCGGGAGAAGCATGACGGCTGCATCAAGGTGGTGCTCAAACCCTAGAGGCCGGCGATGAGATCCGATTTCCGCGGCGCGCCCGCGAACCCGTTCCCCTCCGCCCGCCGTGTCGCGCACGGGCTGGGGCTGTTCAGCATCGCGCTCGGCGCGCTGGAGCTGCTTGCGCCGCGCCGACTGTCGCAGTGGTTGGGCCTGCGCAGCGCTCCGCGCTTCGTCCAGGCCTATGGCGCCCGCGAGGTGGCGACCGGTCTTGCCATCCTCGGGCGGTCGCGCGATCCGACGCCCTTCGTCTGGGCCCGCGTCGCCGGCGACGCACTGGACCTTGCCACCCTGGCCGCCGTCGCCGGCGGCAGCCGGTCCCGCGGCCGGCTGGGCTTCGCCGTGGCCGCGGTGATCGGGGTGACAGTGATCGACGCGCTCTGCGCCCAGTCGCTCTCGACCCGGCAGCGGCACCGCATTCCGGTGCGCGATTACAGCGACCGCAGCGGCTTCCCGGACGCGCCGGAGCGGATGCGCGGCAAGGCGCGGACCACGATGTCGATCCAGGAGGCGGTGGGCCATGGCTGAGAACTCGGACACTCTCGCGCTGGTGACCGGCGCGTCGACCGGCATCGGCTTCGAGCTCGCCCGCTGCTTCGCGGATGATGGCCACGGCCTGATCGTAGTGGCGGAGGAGGAGGAGGGGCCGCTGCTGGAGGCGGCGACCATGCTCCGCCAGGCCGGCGCGCCGCGGGTGGAGACGGTGGTGGTCGACCTCTCCCGTCCCGAGGGGCCGGACGAGCTCCACGCCGCGGTGCAGCGCATCGGCGTGCTGCCCGAGTTCCTGGTCAACAATGCCGGGATCGGCGTCTATGGCGACTTCGCCCGCGAGACGCGGTGGGAAGACGAGCTGCGGCTGATCCAGCTGAACGTCGTCGCCGTCGTTCGGCTGACCAAGCTGTTCGTCCCGGCGATGGTCGAGCGTGGATCGGGGCGGATCCTGATCACCTCCTCGGTCGCCGCGATCGCGCCGTCGCCGCTGCAGTCGGTGTACTCGGCCAGCAAGGCCTTCGAATACGCCTTCGCCGAGGGCATCGCCAACGAGCTTTCGGACACCGGCGTCACCGTGACGGCGCTGATGCCGGATGCGACCGAGACCGAGTTCTTCATCCGCGCCGGAATGGAGGACAGCAAGCTCGGCCAAGCCTCGAAAGCGGATCCGGCCGACATCGCCCGGGCCGGCTACGACGCGATGATGAAGGGCAAGGACCATGTCATCGCCCCATTCACCGCAAAGCTGAAGACCGTGCTGACCGCGGTGCTGCCGGAGCGGATGGTGGCCGGAATGGCCCGGGCCGACTGACGCAAGAATCGTACTTGGAACGTCGGCCGCCACGACCCCGTTGGCCAGAAGTCGGAGTGCAGGAGCGAGAAATCCAATTGCCCCACCGGATCCTCGTCGCGATGGGCTTTGTCGCGCTGGCCGTGGCCGGCGTCGCGACAGCGCAAGCTCAGGATCTGCCGCAGCCGCCCGCCTCGGCGGCGCCGCCCGAGGACGGGCAGTGGACGATGCCGGCGAAGAACTACGCCAGCACTCGCTACAGCGGGCTGGACGAGATCAACGCCGGCAATGTCGCCAAGCTTCAGCCCGCCTTCACCTTCTCGCTGGGCGTCAACCGCGGGCAGGAGGCACCGCCGCTGGTGGTGGGCGGCACGATGTATGTCGCGACGCCCTATCCCAATATCCTCTATGCGCTCGACCTCACCAAGCCCGGCGCGCCGCTGAAATGGAAGTTCGAGCCGAAGCCGGAGGCCGCGGCCCAGGGTGTCGCCTGCTGCGACGTCGTCACCCGCGGCCCGGCCTATGCCGATGGCCGGGTGTTCCTGAACACGCTGGACGGCAACACCATCGCCGTCGACGCCGCGACCGGGCAGGAGGTCTGGCGCACCAGGCTCGGCGACATCAATCTCGGCGAGACCATCACCATGGCGCCGCTTGTGGCCAAGGGAAAGGTTCTGGTCGGCAATTCCGGCGGCGAATACGGGGTGCGCGGCTGGGTCGCGGCGCTCGACGCCGCGACCGGCAAGCTGGCCTGGAAGGCCTACAGCACCGGCCCCGACGCCGACGTCCTGATCGGCCCGGACTTCAAGCCGTTCTACGAGGCGGACCGGGGCAAGGATCTCGGCGTCTCGACCTGGCCGCCGGATGCCTGGCAGCAGGGCGGCGGCAATGTCTGGGGCTGGATCTCCTACGACCCCGACCTGAACCTGATCTATCACGGCACCGGCAATCCCGGCCCCTGGAACCCGGATCTCCGCCCCGGCGACAACAAATGGACCGCCGGCATCTTCGCCCGCGACATCGACACCGGCGCCGCCCGCTGGGGCTATCAGTGGAGCCCGCACGACCTCTACGACCATGATGGCATCAACGAGAACATCCTGCTCGACATGCCGTGGCAGGGGCAGCCGCGGAAGGTCCTCGTTCGTCCCGAGCGCAACGGCTACGTCTATGTGCTGGACCGCACCACCGGCGAGGTGCTGTCGGCCAAGCCCTTCGTCCCGATCACCAGCAGCAGCGGCGTCGACCTCGCGACCGGCCGCCTGGCGATGGTGGCGGACAAGGCACCGCAGACCGGGCGGGTGATCCGCGACATCTGCCCGGCGGCGCCCGGCGCCAAGGACTGGAACCCTTCGGCCTATTCGCCGCGGACCGGCCTGCTCTACATCCCGCACAACAATTTGTGCGAGGACCTGCTGGGGATGGAGGCGAACTACATCGCCGGCACTCCCTATGTCGGCGCCGAGGTGCGGATGAAGCCGGGTCCCGGCGGCCACCGTGGCGAGTTCACCGCCTGGGACATCGCCAAGGCCGAGCCGGCCTGGACGGTGAAGGAGAACTTCCCGGTCTGGAGCGGGGCGCTGGTCACCGCCGGCGACGTGGTCTTCTACGGAACCTTCGAGGGCTGGTTCAAGGTGCTGGACGCGCACAGCGGCAAGCCGCTGTGGCAGTTCAAAACCGGGTCCGGGATCATCGGCCAGCCCACCACCTATCGCGGGCCGGACGGCCATCAATATGTCGCCATCCTGTCCGGCGCCGGCGGCTGGGCCGGGGCGATCGTCGCCGGCGACCTGGACCCGCGCGACCAGACCGCGGCGCTCGGCTTCGTCGGCGCCATGGGCGACCTCAAGGACGCGACGACACGGGGAGGCATGCTGTATGTCTTCCGTCTTCCCTAGGCTGCTGTTGGCCGCGGCGCTGGCGCTGGCCGCCGGCGACGCCGGGGCGCGCGAGCTCAGGGTCTGCGCCGATCCGAACAACCTGCCGTTCTCGAACGAGAAGGGCGAGGGCTTCGAGAACCGCATCACCGCGCTGGTGGCGCAGGATCTCGGCGCCACCGTGACCTATACGTGGTGGGCGCAGCGCCGCGGCTTCATCCGTGAGACGCTGAAGGCCGGGCTGTGCGACCTGGTCCCCGGCACCATGCTGGGGCTGGAGATGCTGCGCTCGACCCGGCCCTATTACCGCTCCGGCTATGTCTTCGTCACCCGTGCCGACGGTCCGCGAGTCCGGTCCTTCGACGACCCGGCGCTGCGCGATCTGCGGATCGGGGTGCAGCTCGTCGGCGACGACGGCGTCAACGCGCCGCCGGCCGAGGCGCTGGCCCGGCGCGGCCTGGCCGGGCACGTGGTCGGCTATACCCTCTACGGCGACTACGCCCAGCCCAACCCCGCCGGCCGGATCGTCGCGGCAGTGGCCAAGGGCGAGGTCGACGTCGCCGTGGTCTGGGGGCCCTTTGCCGGCTATTTCGCGCCGCGCCAGCCGGTGGCGCTGACGGTCACCCCGGTGCAGCCGCAGACGGAGGGGCTGGTGCCGATGGTGTTCGACATCGCCATGGGCGCGCGCCGCGAGGACAAGCCGCTGGCGGAGGAGGTGAACGCCGCCCTGAGCCATCGCCGCGGCGAGATCGACGCCATCCTGGCCCAGTACGGCGTACCGCGGCTGGACCGCTCAGACCATGCGGGGCCGTGACATGCGCCAGGTATCGATCCTCCTGCTGCTCTCCGCCGCGCTGCTGGTCGCGACCTGCCGGCGCGAGGAGCGGAGCTACGACGCGCCGCGTGCCGAGTCCTCGGCTGAGACGATCGTGGCGCTGGCGCCGATCTCGCCCGGCGGCAATGGCCCGCAGACGGCCTCGAACCCCAAGGGACAGGACTACGAGCAGAACGCCTACGCCATGGCGCAGGGCAAGCGGCTGTTCCAGTGGTTCAACTGCAGCGGCTGCCACGGCAATGGCGGCGGCGGCTCGGGTCCTGCCCTGATCGACGACAAATGGATCTACGGCAGTTCCATCGACAACATCGTCGCCACCATCCGCGAGGGCCGGCCAAACGGCATGCCGTCCTTCCGCGGCCGCATCCCGGATGACGAGATCTGGCAGATCGCCGCCTATGTCCGCTCGATGGGCCGGTTCGTGCCGAAGGACGCGGCGCCGTCGCGCAATGACGGCATGCAGTCGCGCCCCGCCGAGAACCGCCTGCCGCCGGCCGAGCCGAAACCCGTCGGGGTGCCGCAGTGAAGCCGCTGGGCCGGCTTGCCGCCCTGCTCGGCGCCGCGCTGCTGGCCGGCTGCAGCCGATGGCCGGGCGCGCTGTCGCCGATGGGCGAGGGCAGCGACCGGATCGCCCGGCTGTTCTGGCTGTTCACCGCCGTCTGCGCCGTCGTCTGGCTGCTGGTGGTCCTGGCGCTGGCGCTCGGCGTCGCCCGCCGCCACGCCGACCGGCCCGACCCGCTGGCGCAGGAGCCGCGGCGCGACCGCGTGGCCTATCGGGTGGTCGGCACCTGCGTCGCCATCACCGGCGTAATCCTGCTGGCGCTGACCGGGTTCAGCTGGTGGACCGGCAAGAGCCTCGCCGCCCTCGGCGAGCGGCCCGCGCTGACGCTGAAGGTCACCGGCAATCAATGGTGGTGGCAGGTCCAGTACGAGGACGACCAGCCCAGCCGCGTGCTGACCACGGCGAACGAGATTCACATCCCGGTCGGCGAGCCGGTGCAGATCAAGCTGGAGGCGACCGACGTCATCCATTCCTTCTGGGTGCCCCAGCTCTCGGGCAAGGAGGACCTGATCCCCGGCCGGCAGAACGTGCTCACCCTCAAGGCCGACAAGCCGGGCCGTTATCGCGGGCAATGCGCCGAGTTCTGCGGCCTGCAGCACGCCAAGATGGCGCTCTTGGTGATCGCCGAGCCGCGCGCGGATTTCGACGCCTGGCGCCAGGCGCAGCTGGCCCCCGCCGCCGAGCCGCAGGGCGACGAGGCCCGGAAGGGCCGCGACGTCTTCCAGTCCAGGCCCTGCATGATGTGCCACCAGATCCGCGGCACCACTGCCGGGGGCCGGACCGGGCCGGAGCTGACCCATCTCGCCAGCCGCGAGACCATCGCGGCCGGGGCGCTGCCGATGACCCGCGGCGCCCTGGCCGCCTGGATCGCCGATCCGCAGGCGATCAAGCCCGGCAGCAACATGCCGCGGGTCCGCCTCGACGCCGACGAGCTGAACGCCCTGGTCGCCTATCTCGAGGGGCTGAAATGAGCGCGGACGTGCTGCCGCCCGACACCGCGCCGCGCGGCCTGCGCGACACCGATCTGGATGAAGGAACGCTCGACCGCCTGCTGACCCGGACCTGGGGGACGGGCCGGGGGCTGCTGGCGCGGCTGGCCACCGTCGACCACAAGATCGTCGGCCGCCGCTACATGCTGACCGCCTTCTTCTTCCTGATCCTGGGCGGGCTGGCGGCGGTGGTGATGCGGCTGCAGCTGGCGCGGCCGGAGGCCGGGGTGGTCGGACCGGACCTCTACAACCAGCTCTTCACCATGCACGGCACGACGATGATGTTCCTGTTCGCCGTGCCGGTGATGGAGGCCTTCGCCATCTATCTGGTGCCGCTGATGGTCGGCACCCGCAACATCGCCTTCCCGCGGCTGAACGCCTTCAGCTACTGGGTCTATCTCTTCGGCGGGCTGATGATCTGGGTCGCGTTCGCACTCAACACCGGGGCGGATGCCGGCTGGTTCAGCTATGTGCCGCTGGCCGGGCCGGAATACGGCATCGGCAAGCGCAGCGACTTCTGGGCCCAGATGGTGACCTTCACCGAGGTCTCGGCCCTGGCCGTGGCGGTCGAGATCATCGTCACCGTGTTCAAGCAGCGGGCACCGGGGATGATGCTGGACCGCATCCCGCTCTTCGTCTGGGGGGCGTTGGTCACCGCCTTCATGATCCTGTTCGCCATGCCGGCGGTGATGGTGTCCAGCACCATGCTGATCCTCGACCGGCTGGTCGGCACCCACTTCTTCAACCCGGCCGAGGGCGGCGACGCCCTGCTGTGGCAGCACCTGTTCTGGTTCTTCGGCCATCCCGAGGTCTACATCATCTTCCTGCCGGCGACCGGCATGGTCTCCGCCATCCTGCCGACCTTTGCGCGGAGGCCGATGTTCGGCCATCTCGGCATGGTGCTGGCGCTGATCGCGACCGGCTTCCTGTCCTTCGGCCTGTGGGTGCACCACATGTTCGCGACCGGGCTGCCGCAGCTCGGCGCCGCCTTCTTCACCGCCTCCAGCATGCTGATCGCGATCCCCAGCGGGCTGCAGATCTTCTGCTGGATCGCGACGCTGTGGGGCGGGCGGCCGGTCATGAAGACGCCGATGCTGTTCGTGCTCGGCTTCATCATCGTCTTCGTCATCGGCGGCCTGACCGGAGTGATGGTGGCCTCGGTGCCGATCGACCTGCAGGTGCACGACACCTATTTCGTGGTGGCGCATTTCCACTATGTGCTGATCGGCGGCGCGGTGTTCCCGCTGCTCGGCGCCGTCTACTACTGGTTCCCGAAATTCACCGGCCGGATGCTGAGCGAGCGGCTGGGGCGCTGGAATTTCTGGCTCGCCTTCATCGGCTTCAATGCCGCCTTCTTCCCGATGCATCTCCTCGGCCTGTCCGGCATGCCGCGCCGGGTCTACACCTACCCCGAGTCATCAGGCTGGGGCGGGATCAACCTGTTCGTCAGCGCGGGGGCCGTGGTGCTGGCCGCCAGCTTCGCGCTGCTGGCGGTCAACGTGATCCGCAGCCTGCGCCGGGGCGAGATCGCCGGGCCGAACCCGTGGGATGCCGGCACGCTGGAATGGGCGACAACCTCGCCACCGCGGCCCTACAATTTCGCGCGCATCCCGGTGGTGACGCATGCCGAGCCGCTCTGGGCCGAGCGCGGCGAGCTGCCGGTTGCAACCGGGCTGCGCGTCGACGCGCGGGAGCTGATCTCCGGCACCCTGGGCGAGGCCGAGCCGGAGCTGCGCGAGGCCTCGCCCGAGCCCTCGGTCTGGCCGCTGGTGGCGGCGCTGGTGGTCGGCGCCGCCTTCATCGCCTCGATCTTCACCCCCTGGGCGGTGGTCTGGGGCGGCATCCCCGTCGCTATCGCGCTGATCGGCTGGTTCTGGCCCAAGGGCACGCCGGAGGACGAGGAATGAGGCACCGCCCCGTCGCCGACCTGTCGGATCTGCCGACCTACGGCTTCGGCTCGCAGAGCCCGATCTGGTGGGGCACGCTCGGCTTCGTTGCGCTCGAAGGCACCGGCTTCGCCCTGGCGATCGGGGCCTATCTCTACCTCGCCCATCTGGCCCCGACCTGGCCGATCGCGCCGCCGCAGCACGACATCTGGGCAGCGACGATCATTACCGGTCTGCTCGTGGTCAGCGCGGTCCCCAATATGCTGCTCGACCGTTGGGCCCGGCAGCAGGACCTGCGGAAGGTGCGGTTCGGCCTGGTGGTGATGAGCCTGTTCGGCATCGCGCCGCTGATCGTCCGCATCTTCGAGTTCGATGCCCTGACGGTGCTGTGGGACACCAACGCCTATGGCTCGGTGGTCTGGTTCCTGCTCGGCTTGCACACGACGCATTTGCTGACCGATGCCGGCGACACCATCGTCCTGACGGTGCTGATGTTCACCCGCCACGCGAAAAGCGGGAAGCGCTTCAGCGACGTCAGCGACAACGCCTTCTATTGGCATTTCGTGGTCGCCTCCTGGCTGCCGATCTACCTCCTGCTCTATTGGGTGCAGTGATGGGCGCCTTCACCCGGATCCGGCCGAACGGGCTGTCCTGGGCCGGGCTGCTGTCGGGTCCGGGTGCCTGGGCGCTGTCGACCCAGCTGAACTATGCCCTGGTGCCTTGGGACTGCCCGCGCCAGCTCGGTGTCGTGCCATGGACGGCGCTGCTGCTGGTGCTGTTCGCGCTGGCTGGCGGGGCGCTGTCCTGGCGCGCCTTGCGACGGCCCGATATCACCGCCCGGCCGGTCAGGACCGAGCGCTTCATCGCCCTGATCGGCATCGGCGCGGCGCTGCTGTTCGCGCTGGTCGTGGCACTGCAGGGCTCGGCCGGGCTGGTGTTTACGGGGTGCGAACGATGAGGCGCCTCGCCCTCCTCATTCTGATCGCGCTGATGCCGACTTCGGCGCTGGCTCATGCCGGGCACGAGCACGGCTCGGATTACCCCTGGACGTGGGATCCGTGGATCACCGGGCCGCTGGCGCTGACGGCGCTGCTCTACACCGGCGGCGTCGCCCGGCTGTGGCGCCGCGCCGGGCCGGGGCGGGGCGTCGGCACCGGGCAGGCGGCGATGTTCGCCGCCGGGTGGCTGACGCTCGCCGCGGCGCTGGTCACGCCGCTGCATGGGCTGGGCGAGCGGCTGTTCACGGCGCATATGGTCGAGCACGAGGTGCTGATGGTGATTGCGGCGCCGCTGCTGGCGCTGTCGCGCCCGATCGGCGCCATGCTGTGGGGCCTGCCACAGGGCTGGCGCCGGGCCTTGGGCGCCGCGGTCGGATCGCGGATCTGGCGGAGCCTGTGGCGGGCGCTGACCGACCCGCTGGCGGCGACGGTGCTGCACGCGGTCGCGATCTGGACCTGGCATGTGCCGGCGCTGTTCGCGGCAGCACTGGAGCACGAGGGCCTGCACGCGTTGCAGCACGCCAGCTTCCTGGTCACCGCGCTGCTGTTCTGGTGGTCGCTGCTGTGCCGCCGCGGCAGCCGGGCCGCCCGCGGCGCCGCGATCGGGCACCTCTTCACCACGGCGCTGCACACCGGCCTGCTCGGTGCCCTCCTGGTCTTTTCGAACCGGCTGTGGTTCGTGGATCAGGCCGGGGAGGCGGCGCGCTGGGGGCTGACGGCGCTGGAGGACCAGCAGCTGGCCGGGTTGGTGATGTGGATCCCGGCCTGCCTCGCCTATCCGATCGCCGGCCTCGCCCTGGCCGGGCTTTGGATCGCGGGAGCCGGCCGGCGGGAAGGGGAGGGGCGCCATGCCGTCGGGGCGCGGTAGAGGCTTCGCCGCGGTGCTGGCTGCCGCGGCCATCGCGGTGCTCGCGGCCTGCGGCCTGCGGCGGCCGCAGCCGACGGCCCCGGCTGCAAGCCGGCCGGCACCGGACACCCGGCGACGAAGGCATCTCTGGGTTTGGTCCGTGGCCCCGCTCGCGCTGGTCCTGCTGCTGGGCGGAAGCGCGGTGGTCTACGCCCTGCAGCAGCAGCGGGCGGCGGAACGCTGGGCGGCTGCGCTGACCGGCGGCGACCCAGACCGCGCGCCGGCCCTGATCCTCCGCAACGGCTGCGCCGGCTGTCACATCATCCCCGGCATCGGCGCGGCGCGCGGCATGGCCGGCCCCGTCCTGTCCGGCCTGGCGGACCGCGCCTTCATCGGCGGGACGCTGCCGAACACCCCGGCGAATCTGGTGCGATGGATCCGCGACTCCCGCGGCGTGAACCCGCGCACGGCGATGCCGAGCACGCGGATTTCGGATTCCGAAGCGCGCGACATCGCCGCCTATCTCTATGCGTTGCGAAGCCGGCCATGAGCGACGGGGTTGGAATCCAGAAATCTAGTTTCAACCTGGGGCACTGAACTGCCGACGCTCTCAGAGTGGCCGGCATACCGGACTCGGCACGATGAGCGTTAAAAAATGTTGATTCATCGTACCGGAAGGTCCTCGGCGAATTGTCGCCGCGCAGCGCCATGACGCTGTTCTCCCGCGCCGCGGCCGATTCACCCGAGATCGCCGACTCCTCGATGATCTGTCCCAGGTTCGGCGCCGCCAACGGCGGCACCGGCGAGCAGGCCAGCCTCACGGAGGGTGAGTGCATCTAAGTCATGACGCGCGGCCAGCATGCGACGCTGAGCGGGGACTCAGATCGCGGCAGCGCCCACCTGGACTCCGTCGCCTGGCAGCTTGGCGCGCAGGCCGAGGTCGGTGCCGGCCTGCTGCTGGGCGCTTCGCTGTCCTATCAGACCGACTGGTTCGGCGCCCGCGACGGGGTGTCGGCCACCGGCTCGAGCGCGCAGGGGGCTGTTACGCTGAAGTATCAGACCGGGCTGTGGCTGCTGACCGGCGCGCTGTTCGGGAGTGTCGGCGACTACGACATCCAGCGCCATGTTGCCGTGCCCGGATTCGCCGGAACGGCCGAGTCCGATGCGGAGTTCTACATCGCCGGCCTGCGTGCCCGGGCTGCCTACACGGTCGGCACCGATCACCTTGATCTGCGGCCGTATCTGAACCTCGACCTGGTGCATGCCCGCAACGGATCGTTCTCGGAAGACGGCGTCGACGATCTCGGCCTGCGCGTCGACCAGAGCGAATATAGCACCGCCATCCTGACGCCGGCCGTTGAACTCGGCAGCCGTCTCGACCTCTCGGACGGCATGGTGCTGCGCAGCTTCGTCTCCGCCGGCGTCAGCCTGCGCTCGAACGACACGTGGAAGGGCGACGCCTCCTTCAACGGCGGCCAGCGCCATCAGGGCTTCGCGCTGAGTGCGCCCATGGACGAGATGGCGGCGCGGGTCGGCGCCGGCGTTCAGCTGTTCCAGGGCGAGAGCATCGACGTCCGGGTGCAGTGCGATGGTGAGATCGGTTCCGAAGCCACCAGGCACGGCGGCACTGCGACCTTCGCCTACCGGTTCTGATCGCGCCAGCCCGATCGCCCCGGCGATAGTTGCGAGCGACGGGGCTTTGACGGGGGCTGGTGCGGATTCACACATGCTTCTAGTTCCACCGACCTGATCGGCCGGGGGCGTAGCCCGGTTGCTGGTGAACGGGCCGTACATCGAGATGTGCATCGAGAAGCTCTGGCCGTTGCAGCCCCAGCTTGCCCACGAGCTATCCCAGCCGTCGTTCTTGGCGCCACCCACTGGAAGCGGGTGCGCAGCGGCATGCTCTTGATTGCGGGCGACTTGTGCTTCACGAGCCTCATGATATCGCAGGCGGCCTGGCTGGCGGGACTCGCCACGGCCACCTCTGCAGCTCGGTCGAGTTCCGCCCGGACCTGTTCCGGATCGAACGTATGCGTCCGGGTGTCGCCGTTTGTCATTCAGTGCGTCCGTGGCTTGGCGGGGGCAGGTGCCTCGGCGGGGATGTCGCTTCAGCCAAGCCGGCCAAAATCAGCCCATTCGCCTTTTAGGCTGAATTCGGTCTCGGCCAGAGAATTGCGGCACGGAGTTCTGATCAGGTCAATGAAATGACCGGCAAATGTGGTTGTCGATACATCGAAAAATAAAACCCCACTCCATTTCTAATGCCGGCGTCAGGAATCCCGACAGCAGACTGGCGCGCGAGGCGACACAGCTTGTCCGCGACACCGAGAGCGACCTGTTGTTCCACCATTCCACCCGGGTCTATTTCTGGGAGCCCTGGTCGGGATGCGGAGGGCCTGACGTTCGATCCGGAGCTGCTCTACGTCGCGGCCATATTCCACGACATCGGCTTGACGCCGCGTTATCGGAACAGCCAGCTTCGCTTCGAAGTGGACGGCGCGAATGCCGCACGCGACTTTCTGCAAGGCCACGGCATCTCCGATCGCGACCTGGAGAGAGTCTGGGCCGCCGTCGCTCTCCACACCAGGCCGGGGATCCCGGAGCATATGCATCCGGAGATCGCCCTGGTGCAGGCAGGCGCGGCGATGGATGTCGTGGGCCGCGGCGATCACGACCTTGCGGAGGAGCAGCGCGAGGCGGTGGTGGCCGCCTATCCCCGCGGCCGCGACTTCAAGCATGAGATGATCGAGGCGTTCTATCAGGGATGAAGCACCGGCCCGACAGCACGTTCGGCACCTTCAACGACAACATCCTCGCGTTCAAGGATCCGAATTTCCGGCGAGCAGACCTCTGCAGCATCATCTTGGGCTCACAATGACGGTATTGACCGGTTGATCCATGACCGCCCGGTGGAGCAGGCGGTGGATTTCCTGGCACGGCGAATAACGTCGGGTTCGAGCTGACGACAGCAGCCGCTGATGGCGCACACCCGACGGCGACGTTACAAACCCAGCCTGACGACCTGATTGTGAAAGCCACCTAGGTATGTGATTTTGTGAGCCAGGGGCGATATTCGTGCATTGAAAGGGATGCTGCGGGCGCGCAGACGCTCTCCAGCTTCGATCGCCTGATCGAACTCGACGGCAAGCGGCATCACGCGCGACAGGTACTGCGACTTCAAGCTGGGACGGAGGCATTCGTGCCAGGCGCGACGCCGTCCACCCGGCGCTCGATGACGGCCGCTGCGGAGAGATCCATTGTCATTGCGGACCGCAAGTACATCAAATGTTATATAAGCGGTCTCATGGCTGCGGCCCGCGCACAACTGAAAATGTTCTAACCTTTGTTAGGATCGAGGCGCGAAGAGCGGCGGGATCTGCATTTTTCGGAGATGATGGGCGACGATATTGATTAGCGTGACGACTTTATGCTGGAACAAGGGCGGGGAGGAGTTGTTTTGGTACCGAGTTCCGCAAAGGGAGCAATCGATGCTGCAAGTCAGCTCGCTGCCGAAGCAGGCCTTCGAAGACCACATCGCCCCATTGCTCGGCGAGCTGCTCGGATACGCGCGCAGCCTGACACGAAATTCGACGGATGCCGACGATCTGCTGCAGGAAACCCTGTTGGGGGCCTATCGGAAGTTCCACCTGTGGCAGCCCGGCACGAACTTGACGGCCTGGCTCGTCGTCATGATGCGCCGGATTTTTCCGTCGGGCGTTGCCACCCTGCGGGCCCGCGCGGAGACAACGCCGATAGAGGACGGGGACGGGGCGGCGGAGCCGGACCAGGATCTTGCGATGAGGTCCGGGACGTCGCACGCGGCATTTGCGAGCTGTCTCAAAGCCATCAGCAGATGATCCGGCTCGTGGCGGTCAATGAGCTCCCCTATGAAGAGGCCGCGGAGCGTTCAGCGTTCCGGGCGGAACCGTCCGGTCTCGCCTGAGTCGCGCGCGCAGCCAGTTGAAGAGCCTTCTCGCGCAATGAGCAGCGCATCCTTGCAAGGAGAGCCGAGATGATGCGGCGTCGACGAGCATCCACCGAGATCCTGGTCATCGAGGCCTATCGCCAGAGCCGTGGGGCCGGGCTGGATGAATGGACTGCCTGCGAAGCGGCACTGGCGGAGTTCAGAAGCCGGCACCCGGAGGCGTCGATCGACTATGCGAACACCTTCATCTCGCAGGCGCTGTCGACGCTCCGGCCCAGGGCTCCCGAATGGCCGGCGCCGTTCCGTCACGCGTCGGCGCACTGAGCCGTCGCCAAGCCAACACTGCCGCGGAGATCAGATCAGCTTGGCGATCGCTTCGGCTTCCGGCGAGTGATCGACGGCGTTTTCGATCGCTCGCCAGTTCGATGTCATCGCCCAGAAGCATGAGCACGAGCGCGCAGGTGATCGCGCTTTTCTCGTTGTCGGACATGGGATGCTGGTCGTTCGTCATGGTGCGGCGCAGCCAGGCTGCCAACTCCACCGGCGCCATATGCCCGCCGAGCACATGCCTCAGCATCGTTCGGACCATTTCCACGGCGCTTTCGAATTCCGCTGACCAGGTGTTCGGCATGCTGCGTTGGCCGAGCCTTGTTCCATCATTCGTTGTGGTTCCTATGAGCGCACCAACAGCATTCTGACCGGCGTCGGTTCCGTGTCCGGAGTTCCTCTCTGCGGTGCACCCTTTGCGGTCCGGTCGGTACCCGTCGAACAGGTGAACCAGTTCGCGCACATGCCCGTTGCCTGTGTGAGAGCGCAGTTCGTGAGCGTGCGTCCCGCCCACACATTGTCGGACCGAGAACATGGATTCATCCGGATTCGCGCTGCATCGTGACGAAGTCTCAGACGCGTTAACCCGTGGCGAACAGAAGATCGCTGTATTGCCAGGCCTGCAATCCCGGCCGGTGAAGGCCGGCACGACCCTGGTCCGCGGCGGCACAAGCCACGACTATGTCTATCGTCTCCAAAGCGGCTGGGCCGGCCGAGTTCGCCATCTGGCGGACGGCCGTAGCCAGTATATTCTGATCTTCCTCCCCGGCGACTTGTTCGCCGTGAAGAGTATGTTCGTGTCCTCCCATCCCGACGCGATCCAGGTCATGGCCGATGCCGTGCTTGAGCAAATCCATTATCAGGAACTGCGGCAGGCCTTCGACCAGGACAGCGATGTCGCCACCCGGTGCATCTGGCAGGTGATCGAAGAGGAGCGCCGGCTTCACAACTGGATTGTCAGCCTCGGGCGCTGCACCTCGGAGGAGCGCCTGGCCTTCTTCCTCAACGAGACCCGGACCCGCCTGGTGCTGTCCGGGTCGATCCAGCCGGATGCCTGGAGCTTCGAGCTGCCCATGACGCAGCTGCAGATGGGCGACTATCTCGGAATCTCGACGGTGCACGTCAACCGGACCCTGAAATGGCTCCATGAGGCGGGAGTGGCCACCAAGCGCGAAAGCGCCGGCCGGCCTGGCCTATCCGTTGGTCGACGATCACGAGCGAGCGGCGGCACATCTTTCGATGCGGGCCTGACCTGCCCGCCGGCGGCGGCTCCGACGCTTATGCGCTCGGGAAGACGTTGCTGTTCATCGGCTACGGCGTCTCCGACATGAACATCAGCATGCTGCTGCACCGCCTGTGGCAGACATGACGCACCTCGGGCCACGAGCAGGACCGGCCGCGCTCCGTCGTCTTCATGGCGCGGGCAATTCCGACGCAGGAGACGGTGCTCGCCCAGTGGGGGATCGACGTGATCTGCGAGGCGTCCGACGATCCGCAGGCGGCGCTGACCTGAGCAGGTAGACCAGCTGTCGAAGGCATGACGGCCGATAGCCGAGCAGATCCCCACTGGGCCGTATACCGGACCCCGCAGCGGTGCTCCGGATCTCACTGCTTCTGCCCGGCCATGATGAACTCGGCGCATCGGCTTCCCATCATCAGCGCCGGTGCGTTCGTGTTGCCGGCATTGATGTTCGGCATCGCCGAGAGGTCGCAGACACGCAGGCCTTCGATGCCGCGGACACGCAGCCGTGGGTCGAGAACGGCCAGCCGGTCGCCGGTCGGCCCCATCCGGCAGGTCCCGCTGGGATGATAGTTCGTCTTCACGAAGCGCCGGCAGTGCTCCATGACGGCTTCGTCGCTGAGATCCCTGGGGTCGGGAATGGCCACCCGCGCGATGTGATCCGACAGCGGCCGCGTCTGGAAAGCACGCAGAAAGAAGCGCTGGCCCTCGATCATGGCACGGGCATCAGCGGGATCCTTCAGCAGATTGGGCGAGACGAGGGGCATGTCGTCCGGATTCGCCGAGGCCAGCCGCACGAAGCCGCGCGACCGCGGCTTCACCACCACCGTCGTGACGGTGAGCCCGTAGGTGTCCTCGACCAGGCCGAGCGTGTCCCGGTCGACATAGACGATGGGAACGCAGAAGGCCTGGATGGACGGTTCGGCCCCAGGATCGCTCGGATTCACGAAGGCCCCTGCTTCGACCCCCGCCGAGGTGATCGGCCCGGTGCCGAACAGCTTGAACTGCAGGCCGTTCAGCAGCATGCGCCAGCCGACGCCCTGCTTATGGTAGCCGTGGGGACCATTGGCCATGGCGACGATCGGCACCTCCGGATGGTCGATCAGGTTCTCGCCGACACCCGGCAGGTCGACGATGCAGTCGATCCCGTGCTCCCGCAACTGGTCGGCCGGCCCGATGCCCGACAGCATCAGCAGCTGCGGCGTGACCAGCGCACCGGCCGCGACGATCACCTCGGCTTCCGCGAAGGCTGTCTGCTCCCGGCCCGCGGCATCGCGATAGGTCACCCCGGCCGCCCGGCCCGCGGCGATCTCGATGCGCCGGACCCGTGCGTTCAGCCGGACCGCCAACCTGGGGTCGCCTTGCAGTGGCGCGATGAAGGCATAGGCCGCGCTGCTGCGCTTTCCGCGGCGGTTCATGAACTGGTAGAAGCCGACGCCCCGCTGGCCCGGCCCGTTGAAGTCGTGGTTGAAGGGCTCGCCGAGCGCCTGCACGCTCTGCACGAACCAGCGCGAGACATCGTTGATATGGCCGGGATCCGACACCAGCAGCGGCCCGTCCGCGCCGTGCCGCTCGTCGTTGAGCCGGTTGTTGCCCTCCATGCCGCGGAAGTGGGGCAGCACGTCCGCCCAGGTCCAGCCCGGATAATCGTTGTCGCCGCGCAGCACCTGGTGCCACGCGTCATAGTCCGACGGCCGGCCGCGCATATAGACCTGGGCGTTCACCGACGAGCCGCCCCCGAGCACATTCGCCTGGGGGATGTCATGCATCCGGCCGTTCAGATGCTCCTGCGGCACCGTGCGGTGATAGCGCATGAACTTGCTGCCGTTGATCATCTTGAAGATGCCCGGCGGCATGTCGAGCAGGGGGTGCCGGTGGGAGTGGCCGGCCTCGAGCAGGAGCACGCGGGCGCCGGCCTCCTTGACGAGGCGGGCCGCGGCGACGCAGCCGGAGGAACCGCCCCCGACGACGATATAGTCGAAACGCTCGGTCATCGTTCGGTCAGGCTCTGATCTTGTCCAGCCCCGCCCAGTCGAAGGCGATGCCGTGTCCCGGCCGGTCCGGCGCGATGGCGAAGCCCTCCTCGACCCGCAATGGTTCGGCAATGTAGTGCTCGAGCCCGAAGCCGTGGGCTTCGAGGAAGCTGCGATTCGGGCAGGCGGCGAGCAGATGCACAGTCAGAGCGCCGGGAGACCGGCAAGGAGTAGGTGGTGGAAGTCCACTGCGATGAAGGAGTAGCGATCCACATCGGCCCCGAGCCGTGCGTTGTTGTCCGTGAGGGCAGGAGCGAAGCGTCGGCAGGGGAGAGCATAGGCCAGCCATCGAGCCGCGAAAGGCACAAATCCGGGCGCCGACGCCGTTGACAGGGTGGAAGGCAACATGGACGGGCGCGTCATGCGAGCACCCGTCCGGCCCGGCGTGGTCGCAGACCCTGGCATGTGCAGACGCTCCTTGTTCGGGAACCGGGAGGTCCCGCGTCCGACCGCCGTGTGGTGCGGCGGCCCGCATCGGGAAGGTGAGGAGCCGTAGCCGATGATGCACGGGCGCGGGACGTCAGACGCCGCCATAGTAGCTGTGAAGCCGACGAACAAGGCGGAGCGATCCGCTGCGGAGCCGGTGGAGCCAAGGGCGGCGACCGAGGGGAATGCGGGCCGGAACCGCACGCGCCGGGCGCAGAACCGGGCAAGCGTGTCCCAGGCGCTGGACCGCATACGGCAAGCCGCAAGGCAAAGGAAGAAGGAGAGGTTCAACGCGCTGTTCCACCATCTCAGCCTGGCCCTGCTCGAGGAGGCGTTCTTCGATCTGAAGAAGAATGCCGCTCCCGGCGTCGACGGGCTGACATGGCAGGACTATGAGGCAGATCTGGAGCGCAAGCTCGCAGACCTGCACGCCCGGGTCCAGCGGGGCGCGTATCGGGCGCTGCCGAGCCGGCGGGTCTTCATTCCCAAGCCGGACGGCCGGCAGCGGCCGCTGGCGGTTGCCGCCCTGGAGGACAAGATCGTCCAACGGGCGACGGCCGCGGTGCTGAATGCGATCTATGAGGAAGACTTCCTCGGGTTCTCGTATGGGTTCCGACCCGGGCGCGGGGCGCATGATGCGCTGGATGCGCTCGTGGTCGGGATCACCAGCACCAAGGTGAACTTCATCCTGGACGCCGATATCCGCAGCTTCTTCGACACGGTGAGCCAGCCCTGGCTTGTCCGCTTCCTGGAGCACCGGATCGGCGACCCGCGCGTCCTCCGCCTGATCCGCAAATGGCTCAGGGCGGGCATTCTTGAAGACGGGGTCGTGACAGCCAGTGACCAGGGGACGGGACAAGGGTCGGTGATCTCACCGCTCCTGGCCAACGTCTACCTGCACTATGTCTTCGACTTGTGGGCCCATCGCTGGCGACGGCGAGAGGCCACGGGCAACGTCATCATCGTGCGCTACGCCGACGACATCGTCGTCGGCTTCGAGCACGAGGCGGACGCCCGGCGCTTCCTGGAGGCGATGCGCGAGCGGTTCGAGGCGTTTGCGTTGTCGGTGCATCCGGACAAGACCCGCCTGATCGAGTTCGGCCGCCATGCGGCGGCCGACCGCGAGCGGCGCGGGCTCGGCAAACCGGAAACCTTCGACTTCCTGGGCTTCACCTTCATCTGCGGGCGATCGCGGGCGGGCAAGTTCCTGGTCAAGCGCAAGACCCGGCGCGATCGCATGCGGGCGAAGCTGCAAGCCATCAAACAGGAACTGCGGCAACGCATGCACCAGCCCATCCCCGATCAGGGCAGATGGCTGGGGCAGGTCGTCAAAGGCTACTTCAACTATCACGCTGTGCCGACCAACAGTCAGGCGCTGGTCACGTTCCGCTTCTTCGTCACCGAACTCTGGCGGCGAACGCTTCGGCGGCGCAGCCAGAAGGACAGCATGACCTGGACGCGGATGACGCGGCTGGCCAATGACTGGCTCCCCAAACCGCGAGTCCTACATCCCTGGCCACAACTGCGCTTCGCCGTCAAACACCCAAGGTAGGAGCCGTATGCCTTAATCGGGCACGTACGGATCTGTGCGGGGGGCGCTCAGCAATGGGCGTCCCTACCGCGATCGTCATGCGCGCCGTGCGTCGTCACCGGAAGGTTGAAGGCCTCGGCCAGCCGGGCGATCTTCATGAAGGGCGTGACGCCGCCGCAATTGGTCACGTCCGGCTCGGGATAGGTCACGGCTTCGGCGGCGATGTACTGCTTGAACTCCCATAACGTGCGGAGGTTCTCCCCGGCCGCGATCGGCACCCCGCCGTCGCGCACGATGCGGGCGTGGCCGGCCGGATCGTCCGGGATCGTCGGCTCCTCGATCCAGGTCAGATCATAGGGCTGCAGGGCCCGGGCAGCGCGGATCGCCTGGTCCACCGTCCATTTCATGTTGGCGTCGACCATCAGGGGGAACTCCTCTCCCAGATGCGCGCGCATCGCCTTCACCCGGGCCACATCCTCGCCGAGACGCTCGCGGCCGACCTTCATCTTGATGGCGCGGAAGCCCTTGGCGAGATTGCCGTCGGTCTGGCGCAGGAGGTCGTCCAGGGGCAGGTCGATCGATGCCGCCGGCATAGCACGGCACCTTCGGATCGAACCCGCCGAGGAAATTCCAGAGAGGCAGGCCGGCGCGCCGGGCTTTGAGGTCCCACAACGCCATGTCGAAGGCGGAGATGGCGAGGACGGTCGGCCCGCCGCGGCCGCCATAATGCAGCGCCCACCAAGCCTTCTGCCAAAGCCGTTCGATATGGTCGGCCTCTTCGCCCGCGAAGATCTCCGGCATCTCGCGGGTCAGGATGGCGTCGATCGCTGCCCCGTTCCGACCCACCGTATAGGTTCCGCCGACCTGCGAGCCTAGCCTGTGCTTGCGAAGCAGATCCGGCCATGGCCTCATGGTCGGATTCGCCGCGGGGTGCTCGCGACTGTGACAATTACCCTGAAACTCTCGTCGCAAGATTCGTCGGACACGATTACGCAGATGGATCCATTCGCCAGCATCTCAGGGTGGTCGGGTGCGAACTGCTCCAGCACCCGGGTCTCGACGACGTGCCGCAGCCCCGGCGCGGCCGGCATCACCCGCCGGATGCCTGACTCCTGTGAGTGGCCCGGCGCCAACCCGGCGATCGAAAGCGGCAGCCGCCGGGCCATTGCTCCACCATTCTCGCGGCTGCGGAAGATCCGGTGCTTCTTGTCGATCGCTGCGAACACGTCGGAGAACTGGCTGACGTTTTCCGATGTGCCGAGGAACAGGTAGCCGCCGGGCCGCAGCGCGTAGTGGAAAACCGGGATCACATGGTTCTGCGCCTCGGGGCCGAAATAGATTAGGAGGTTCCGGCATGACACCAGTCCAGCTTCGAGAACGGCGGATCGCGCAGCACGCTATGCGGCGAGAAGATGCACAAGTCGCGGACCTCCTTGCCGATCAGCAGGTGGCCGCCATCCATGTCGAGATCATGGAGGGCGCCGGCATCGCGAGGCCGGACATCGCCGCCCTGTTCGATATCGTCATCCGCGGCCTGCGTTCGCCGGTGGCACGGCCGCCTCTGCCCACCCCCGAGATCCCGAACGGCTTCGTGCTGGTCCGCAATGACGTGCTGATGTCGCTGGCGGCCGGCATGCCCGTCTCGGCGCCGGAGTCCACCGATGCCCCGTAATCCCCCTGACGATCCCGTGTTCAATGCCTTCTGGGCCGCCTATCCCGAGCGGCGGCCGAACCCGCGCGAGCGGGCGCGCAAAATGTTCCGGGGCCTGGTCACGGCCGGCACCGCGACGGCCGACGAACTGACGGCTGCAGCCCGCGCCTGCGCCACCGAGCGGCGAAGGCCGACCCGAAATTCAACTGGATGGCGTCAACCTTCCTCAGGGAGGAGCGCTGGCGCGACTACGTCCCGACGGAGGCGGCCGGCCGGCGCCGGAGCTGGACACAGGCGTCCACCCGTTTGCCGGCCTGGTGGACCGCGTAGGCATCAAGAAGTGGTCGGCCTGGTTCCGGCCGCTGCAACTGGAGCTGCAACGCGATCGGTGGGTCGTCGTCGCGCCGTCAAAGTTCCACGCCGACCGCGTCCGGGCTGACTGCGAGCAACTGCTCCGCCAGCTGCTGGGTGAGATCGAGGTGCGGCCGTGACCAGGTCAGTGAGTGGCGAGGCTGCGCGCTTCACCAACGCACCGGATGCTCTTCGTGCCGGATGTACTTGTCACGATCAAATCGCGATAGCAGGCAATAACAGCCTCACAGGTTGCCCGCAGGCCCGCGCTTAACGCATCAGCATCGCTGGCGCTCTCCTCGGCCAGCATAACGAGCACCTGCTCGATCTCATACAACTGGACCGATCGGACCTCCCAGCTCCGCTCACCTTCGGGACGATGCGGATCCACGATGGCGCCATAGAGACCATCAAGCCACTCGGCCAATGTGTTGGCATCTCGAATGACAGCCGGGCGGCCATCTCTGCATCGAAAGGAAATAGGCGGCTCGATCCGGGTGAGGCCGTTCATCGCACATTCTCCTCTCACCGCATTCTCATCACCCCCCACTCGGCTAAAGACGGCTCCAGCTGCAAGAGTTCCCTGCAACCGGCTCAACGCACCGAAGCTGAGGAGTGGCAAGGCTCATCATCGGGAGGTCGCGGAATGACGCGAACTCGCCTGATCGCCAAAGTCCACGTGGCCAAAAAACAGCTTGGGCTGGACGAGGAGACCTATCGGGACGTGCTGCGCCGGGTCACCGGACGGGACAGCACCGCCGACATCAATAACGTGCAACTCGGCAACGTCATCCGCGAATTCGTCCGGCTCGGGTGGAAGGGCGGTGGCGATCTGCGAACCGGCCGGACGCCGACCCGCCGCCTGATCCGCGCCCTCTTGCGCGATGCGTCCCGAGAGAAGTCGGAGGCGTCCCTCCGGTCCATGATCCGCCGCGTCCTCGGCCTGACCAAAGACGTGATCGCCACATGCGGCATCGCCTATCACACGAAGCTGCACGGGGCAGACACCGAGCCGGACAAGCCGAGCTTGCACGCCCAGACGGTCGTCTCCGAATACGGCTTCCGCGCGAAGGCTGGTCAAACCTTCCGGCTAGAGCAGATCGTCAGCGTCGTCGCCAGCACGCTGCACCAGCAGCCGGACGACCAGGCCGTCCGGCTGCTGGGAAAGGCGCTCCGCGACGGCTTCGACACGCTCCGGGATGCAAACCGGGCCTGCTGGTCCAGGCTGTGGACCCGCCGCATCCGCCTGATCGGCGCGGATGAGCGCTGGCAGGCGATGGCCGATGCCGCGTTCTATTACCTGAACGCATCGGTGCATGCGTCGTCGCCGGCGTCGACCTCGATCTTCGGGCTCTCGGCCTGGCGCGACTATCACTACTACTATGGCCATGTGATGTGGGACATCGAGGCCTTCGCCATCCCGCCGGTCACCCTGTTCCAGCCGGAAGCGGCGGCGACGCTGCTGGGCTATCGGTCCAAGCATCTGCAGGCGGCGCACCGCAATGCCAAGCTGGTCGGCCGCCGCGGCGCCCAGTTCCCGTGGGAGAGCGCGCCGTCGACCGGCGAGGAGGCGGCACCGATGCCCGGCTCGGCCTCCTGGTATGAGGACCATGTCTCGCTGGACGTCGCTCTGGGCTTCAGCTTCTACGCAAATGTCACCGGTGAGGAACGGTTTCTGCAGGACCAGGCTTGGCCCGTGCTCTCCGGCGTGGCCGACTGGCTCGTCTCGCGCGCGACCAAGACAGACCGCGGTTACGAGATCAGTCAGACGATGGGGATCGCGGAGCGGGAATCCCCCTGCGACAATGCGGCCTACACCGTCATGGCCGCCCGCAAGGTGCTCGACGACGCCATCGATGCTGCGGGCCGCCTCGGCCGCAGATTCGACCCGGCCTGGACCAGGATCCGCGAAGGGCTGGTCCTTCCGCGGCGCGGCGACGTCGTCATCTCGCATGACGGCTTCCAGCCGTCGGAGGAGAAGGGGGCCACGCCGGATCCGCTGATGGGGATCTTCCCCATCGGCCATCCCTTGGACCGGGCCGTCGAGCAGGCGACCCTGAGATTCTATCTCGGGCTCGCCGATCAGTATGTCGGGGCGCCGATGCTGTCGGCCCTGTTCGGCGCCTGGGCGGCCAGGACGGGAGATCGCCCGCTCGCGGCGAAGCTCCTGGACGACGGCTATGGCCGCTTCTGCACCGGCCCCGTCATGCAGACGCTCGAATACCGGCCCGACGTCTTCCCGGACCAGCCGAGGGCGAGTCCCTTCCTAGCGAATATCGGTGGCTTTCTGATCAGCCTCCTGCTCGGCTTCACCGGCCTGCGCCCGTCCGCCGCCGAACCCGCCGATTGGGCGGAGCGCCCTGTCGTGCTGCCGGAGGGATGGGACCGCATCGAGGTCGATGAGCTGTCGATCCGGGGAAAACCGGCGCGGCTGATTGCCACCGACGGCGCTGAGAGGGCGAGCCTCCAGAGAATCGAGCATAGCTGACGAAGGTTGGTCAGGAAACTGGTCGGGATGTCTCCCTCGCGACGACTCTGCGCGGGCTCCGGGGACGCAGTCAGGCGTCGAGGTCGGTAACGGGCCGAAGCCGACCGTGTTCCACGGCCGTCACAGAGTTGGCAGCGTCGCTCCGTCCCGGCCATAAACCTCCGCAATCCGGCAGCCCCGCGGGTCGTACCGCACCACGATCGCGCCGGGCTGGCTGGGCTGCCTGACCCAGACTTGGCGCAGCGCCAAGCTGTACTCGGTCGGATAGCCTGGCGTCACCGGTGCCAGTTCGATCCGGGAGATGCTGCCCGCGGTGAGGTGGTGCGCCGCCAGAGCACCGGCGACGCGGCCAGAGCAGATGTCGTTTCCCAGCGCCCTGTGGACCTTTTCCGCTAGAGCCGGATCAGGCGTTGCCGTGAGAGGAGCCTGGCCAGCGCAGCACGACAGGGCCAGAACAAGGGCAAGAGTGGAACAAAGCTTGATCATGTAGGATCACCATAAGCCGGTGGCGTCGGGCGCCTCGCGCGTCGGATCGGACCCACGTCGCAAAGCCGATTGAGGCTGCACTGATCCGAAACGGGCCTAGGGTTAAAACCCAATCATCCTCTTGATGAAGTCGGTGAATCGTGATTCACCCGGATCCCGGATCGACCAGAAGGGAGCGGGGACGACTGATGAGCAATCTGTTCTGGCTCAACGACGAGCAGTGGGCGGCGATCGAGCCGTTCATGCCGACGAACCAGCCTGGGGCGCGGCGCCAGGACGACCGTCGCGTCATGTCGGGCATCTTCCACGTCTTGAGGACCGGCTGTCGCTGGCAAGATTGCCCCGGGGCGTATGGCCCGGCCACGACCATCTACAACCGTTTCAACCGCTGGACGCGCAAGCGCTTCTGGACGGGGATGCTGGAAGCGCTCGCCAGCGCCGGTGCGGCGACCAACGCCGTCGCCATCGACGCCACCTACGTGAAGGCCCAGCGCGCCGCCTATGGCGGAAAAGGGGGGCCAAGGCGCAGGCCATCGGGCCTTCGCGCGGTGGGAACACAACGAAGATCCATGCGCTCACCGACGTGATCGGCCGCCCTTTCGTCGTCGACCTCACGCCCGGCAACGTCGCCGATGTGACCGCTGCACCGAAGTTGATCGAGCGGGCGGCGGGCTTGGGCTATCTCATCGGCGATAAGGGCTACGATGCCGACGGCCTGCGCGCGATGATCCGCGCCCGCGGCGGCCGGCCAGTGATCCCCGGCAAGGCCAACCGCAAGCGCAAGATCCCGCTCGACAAGGCTCGCTACAAGTCGCCATCTGATCGAGAATGCTTTCGGCCGATTGAAGGATTTCAGACGTATCGCCACTCGCTACGACAAGCTGGCCCGAAACTTCTTGTCCGCCGTCGCCCTCGCAACTTTGCTTGTCTTCTGGATCTGATTGAGTCTGGAGCCTAAGGACCCTCGCGCGAGCAGACTCAATCTGGCGGCGACAAATTGCCCCGCCGAAGCGGGGCAAGGTCGTAAACTGGGACGCCAGAGCAGCGAAGGGAACGCTGCTGCTTTGAGAACCGACCCAGGGGAGCATCGCTTCCGTTCCGCCCAAGTGGCACCGGCCGATTTGGTCAGCACAGCGTCGCGCACGCCGCGGACCGCAAGGACGGACTCAATGACGAACTCCGGCGCGTACGGGTCCACAGCATGCTACCGGCATGATCTCCGAACCGACCGGCACCGAAAGTGCCTGATTTCGCAGGATAGGAAGATAGCCGGAGACGGTGGCTACAGAGCCTTTTTCGAGCGCTTTCCCGGCGGGACGATCGCATGAGGGTCGACGCCCTCGGGCGTACTCTCGGCTGCTGGGCGATCCTCGGCTTCGATCTCCGCCACCGCTTGATCCCAATGCTCCTGCTCCCGACCGTCCGGCCGGCCTTCCCTGTGCCAGATGTCGTAGGCTCGCTGCCGGATCCTCTCCAAACGATCCTCGACCATACCTTCCTCCAATGTGTAAGGCGAACCAACACGGTACATATGGGGGTGACGACATAGAAAGGGCAGCAGAGTTGCGAGGGCGACGGCGGACAAGAAGTTTCGGGCCAGCTTGTCGTAGCGAGTGGCGATACGTCTGAAATCCTTCAATCGGCCGAAAGCATTCTCGATCAGATGGCGAGATTTGTAGCGAGCTTGCCGGCCGCCGCGGGCGCGGATCATCGCGCGCAGGCCGTCGGCATCGTAGCCCTTATCGCCGATGAGATAGCCCAAGCCCGCCGCCCGCTCGATCAACTTCGGTGCAGCGGTCACATCGGCGACGTTGCCGGGCGTGAGGTCGACGACGAAAGGGCGGCCGATCACGTCGGTGAGCGCATGGATCTTCGTTGTGTTCCCACCGCGCGAAGGCCCGATGGTACAGACTGCCGCTTGGCTTCGATCGACATCGCACCCCTTCATACTACCTCTTGTCCCAGGCATACGAGACGCTGAACAGGGAGGGGCCACCAATGGTCAAACCAACGGCGGAATTTGCGCCAACATTTGCCGAGGTGACGGATTATGATCGCGAGCATGAGAAAATCTACCGGAGGATACTTGATGCAGCCGACGATAGGACTGATTGGCGCGAGGTTGCGCAGCTCATTTTGGGCATAGATCCACGTCAGAACCCGAAACGAGCCCGGCATAGCTATGACAGCCATCTCGCCCGAGCTCGTTGGCTAACGGAGCACGGGCATTTCCGGTGGCTGAGGAGTGCGCGGTCAACCTATTGAGTCGCAGTGCCGGCATGTCCAGTTCGAAGCGGCCATTCAGCGGCCTGGGGTACATCTGTAGAGGGCGTCCAACTCACGGTGCTGTCGGGCGACACGTAAAACTAGACCCTCCTGGCGACACCCAGGAGGGGTCATGACGCGAGTAGAATGGACGACAATCTCGCCGCAGCAGTATGTGTTGCGGGGAGCGGCTGGATCGCGAACGGCGTTCGCATCCATCTCCATTGGTTTGTTCCCATGTTGAGGCCTGCGTCACGCTGGGCTACAGTTCCGGATCCGGCCGGCTGGTCTCGGCGGCCCTCACTCCCCATCGGCTTCGGCGTGGGGCTGATCTGCCCCAGAGGGCACTGAATGAACGGCACCCCCAAGGCTGCGTCGCCTGCGACCCCATGGCCGGCATTGCCCGTCGTCCTGGCCGGGGAACGCACGGCGCAGGAGATTCTGCAGGCGCTGCCGGCCGCGATCTACACCACCGATGCCGAAGGGCGCATCACCTTCTACAATGAGGCCGCGGCGGCACTGTGGGGCTGCCGCCCGGAGCTGGGCAAGAACGAGTTCTGCGGCTCCTGGAAGCTGTACTGGCCGGACGGCACGCCGCTGCCGCACGACCAGTGCCCGATGGCCCTGGCCCTGAAGCAGGGCAGGGCGATCCGGGGCATGGAGGCGGTGGCAGAACGGCCCGACGGCACGCGTGTCCCCTTCATCCCCTATCCGACACCGCTGTTCGACGCGGAGGGCCGCCTGATCGGCGCCATGAACATGCTGGTCGACATCACGGATCGGCACCGTGCCGAGCAGCAGCTGCTTGGCGAGGCCGAGGAGCGTGCCCGCGGTGAGCAGGCGGCGCAGCGTCTGGCTGCAATCGTGGAATCCTCCGAGGACGCGATCGTGGCCAAGGACCTCGACGGCGTCATCATGAGCTGGAACCGCGGGGCCGAGCGTCTGTTCGGCTACGCCGCCGAGGAGGTGGTCGGGCAGCCGATCACGATCGTGATCCCGCCGGACCGGCTGGACGAGGAGACGCAGATCCTGGCCCGCATCCGCCGGGGCGAGGGGGTCCAGCAGTTGGAGACCATCCGCCGCCGCAAGGACGGCAGCCAGGTCGAGATCTCGCTGACGGTGTCGCCGGTGCGGAACCGGACAGGTGAGATCGTCGGCGCCTCGAAGATCGCCCGCGACATCACCGAGCGAAAGCGGGCCCAGGAGCGCCAGGCCCTGCTGCTGCGGGAGATGAGCCACCGGGTCAATAACCTGTTCGCCCTGGCCGGCGCCGTCATCACCCTGAGCGCCCGCACCGCGCGGACGCCGGAGGGAGCTGGCGGAGCAGGTGCGCAACCGGTTCGGCACCCTGGCCCGCGCGCATGAGCTGACCCTGCCGGACCTGAGGCGCGAACAGGCGGCAACGCCGACCACGCTTGCGGCCCTGGCGCGCACCATCGTCTCGCCCTTCGAGGAACAGAATGACAGGCGCGTCACCATCGCCGGGCCGGAGGTGGTAGTCGGCGGCCATGCAGTGACCAGCCTGGCGCTGCTGCTACACGAGCTGGCGACCAACGCGGCCAAATACGGCGCCCTGTCCACGGCATCGGGCCGGATCGCCGTCGCCTGGACGGTCGAGAAGGACGTGCTGTCGCTGAGCTGGGCGGAGCGGGACGGCCCGCCGGTCGACGGGGCGGGCAATAGCGAAGGCTTCGGCACCTCGCTGGTCGACGGCGCCGTCAAAGGCCAGCTTCAGGGGCAGATCGCGCGCCGCTGGGACGCCGGGGGCCTGGTCATCCTGATGACCATGCCGCTGGACCGCCTGGCCGGGTGACGGTGGCGGACCAGACCTTGGTCGTATCCGCGGAGCCCGATCGCGACACCGCGCGTTGCACGCGCAACTGGTGTCCCAGCCAATCAGCGCTGACCGAAAGACGGCATGGCCGCGATCCTGATCGTGGAAGACGAGCCCTTCGTGCGGATGAGGGCGGAGGACACGGCGCAGGGCCTCGGGCTGGAGCCGCTGTCCGCGACCGACGGCGCGGCGGCAAGATGACCGCCGCCGATTGCGAGGGCGTGCCGCTCGCGGCGGCGATGCAGCACGGCCGCTGGAAGGACGCGCGCACCGCCCGCGGTTACCGGCGGCATTCGAGTTTGTGGCAGCGAATTTTACCGGCAAGCTGCTCGGAGAGGAGTAAGAATCAGCAGAACCCTGACCGATTACGTCCCGCAGGACTGCTGACGGCCTCGCCTGGGGAACTGCCGGATTGAGGCCGATCAGCGGCCGGCAGGTGCGAAGAATCACGCAGACATCGATGCGACCGGTCACTTCGCCTTCGGCACCGGCGGCGCGGTCGCCTGGGCGGACATCTCGGTCGCCAGCCCCTGCGCCATCCGCAGATGCTCGAACACGACCGGCAGGGTCTCGGCGGCGAAGCCCTTCAGCCCCTCGTCCTGGCCGGCGCCGATCTCGTATTCCAGCAGCTGCGCCGTGACCTGATGGTCGGCGATCTGGGTGGCGATGTAGGCATGGTCGAAATCGTCGCCCTTCAGCCCCTCCAGCCGGTCATGGATCGCCTGGTGCTCGGTGTCCAGCTCGTCGGGCAGGACGATGCCGGCCGCCTTGGCCAGCTCGGCCAGGCGGTCATTCGCCTTGCCGTGGTCGCGCACCATCTGCCGGCCGAAGTCGTGTACCGCGTCGCTGCCGCCCTGCGCCTCGGCCAGCTTGCCGAACACCACCTCCGCCAGGCCGGCCTGCGCGGCCGCGACGGCGAAGACCTGATCCGAAGTGTTCGGCCGGTGCGGCGCCGGCGTGCCGGGCTTCCGCTCCGGCGTTCCGGCCGGCGTGGTCGCCGGATTGCCCGGCGCCGGGGTGGTCGGGTCGACGGTCTGGGCCCAGCCCGGCGTCGCCCCCAGCAGGATGGCCGCCAGCGCCGCGGCCGCGATCCGATCCGTCATGCCGGTTCTCCTTCCATGGCCGCTCACAGCGTCAGCAGATAGGCGGTCAGCGAATCCTTCTCGTCCTGGGCCAGCTTCAGCCCGAGCACGAGGTTGAAGTACTCGACCGTGTCGGCCAGGGTCGGCAGGCGGCCGTCATGCAGATAAGGCGGGGAATCCTTGATGCCGCGCAGGGTGAAGGTCTTGATCGGCCCGTCCGGCAGCATCACCAGCCCGTTCACCGTCTGGCCGATCTGGTAGAACCGCTCGGCCTTCAGGTCGTGCATCTGGTTGTCCATGAAGGCGCTCTGCGGCACGTGGCAGGTGGCGCACTGGCCCTTGCCCATGAAGATCCGCTCGCCCGCCAGCTCCTGCTCGGTCGCCTTGGCCGGGTCGAGACGGCCCAGCGGGGTCAGCTTCGGTGCCGGCGGGAAATCGATGATGTTCTGCATCTGCGCCATCATCGACGTCTGGTCGTGGCGGTCCGGCAGGTTCACGCCTTTGCGCTGGGCGCTGACCTGATCGCCGTTGAAATAGGCGGTGCGCTGCTCGAATTCGGTGAAGTCCTCGACCGAGCGCAGCGACCGCTTCGAGCCATGGATCTGCTGGTTGAACAGGCCGCGCAGGCTGGTCGTGTCCAGCCGGAAGCGATCCGCCTGCGGCCGGACGTCCGGAGTCAGGTGGAAGGCGGCGTTGCTGTGGAAGTTGGCGTGGCAGTCCAGGCAGGTGACGCCCAGGCTCTGGTCGGCGCTCTTGCGGTCCTCGGTCTGGTTGAACTCTTCCTGCGGGAACGGCGTCAGCAGCAGGCGCAGCCCCTCCATCTGCACCGGGGTGATCAGCCCGACCATCAGCGCGTAGTAATTCTTGATGGTCAGCAACTGCCCGCGCGAGACGTCGCCGAGCTCCGGATGCGTGGTCAGGAAGATCGGCGGCGGGAATTCCGGGGTGAAGGCGTCCGGCAGGTCGAAATCGACGTCGAAGCGACGCAGGTTGCGCTGCTCCTGCCGCGCGACCTCATCGATCTGGTGGTTCGGAAACACCTGGCCGCCTGTCGCCTGCTTGACGTGCGGCAAGGGCAGGAAGCCGGCCGGAAACAGACCCCTCTGGCGGATCTCGTCCGGGCTCATCGCCGCCAGCTCGTCCCAGCTCGCCCCTTGCGGCAGCCTGACCCGAACACCGTTTTGGACCGGCTTGCGCCCGCCCGACATCATCACGCCCGGAATCGGACGGTCGGCCAGGTCGTAGCGCTGCTCCAGCAGCTGCCGCTGGCGCTGCATCACCTCCGGCTTGGCCGCCTCGTCATCGGTCTTGACCTGATCGAAGGGCTGGGTGGGGAGGGGCCGGTAGGTCGCGTCGGGCGGCAGCGACCCGGCCAGGGCACCGACGCCGGCGACGATGCCGGCCGTGAGCAGGGACAGGGGCAGCAGGCGGCGGGACATCAGGCACCTCAGGCAATATATCCGACGCGAAAGCCCGCATTTTGCGGGCTGCTGGTGCGTGGCCAACGGATGGTCGCGCTCACCGGTTCCACCGTCGCGCTACGTCACCGGCATACGAGTTGTCATCGCCCGCCATAAGCGATGCCGGTCTCGCGCCGGAGATAGTCCCTGGCTCGCCCGAGCCGCGACCTGACGGTCCCTATCGGGATGTCGAGCGCGAGCGCCGTCTCCTCGTAGGAGTCGCCGTTTATCGCGACCGCCTCGACGAGTTCACGATGACGACTTCCAAGCCGTTCAATGGCGTGGTTGAGCCGAGATAGGTCCAAGCAATCTTCCTGGCTAGGCTGCATCGGGCGGTCGAAATCCTCGATAGGCGCGGCGATATATCGATTGCGGCGCTCGAACTGGGACAGGAACACTCGCTTCATCACGACGCACAGCCAGCCAGCTATGTTGGTGCCCGGCTGCCATAGGTGAAATTTTGGTGTAGGCCCGCAGAAGGGTGTCCTGGAGCAGGTCTTCCGCATCTGCGCTGTTGCGGGTAAGGGTCCGCGCACACCGCCGTAGCTCAGCAATCACCGGAGCGGCCGTGGCGGTGTACTTATCGCGGCTGGCAGGGTGTTCCAGCATCAACTCCGCACTCCTTAAAAAGGAGGTTCATGGAGGGGCGGCTCGCCGCAAGCGCATCGAGTCGAAGCATGAATAGCGTTGGCAACAATTAAACTAGCTTCAGCTCAGCCGGTGCGTTCCGTGCTCAAACGGAGCGAGACGAGAATAACTTCTACGAAAACGTCCGACCCGAAGCTCCCCGGGAACACGGTCGCTTCGCAAAAAGGTTTTTTTGAGAAGCGGAGCGCTGCGAGCTCCGTCAAATTGTCGTGCTCGGAGTGCGTGCTTCCGTCCTGTCGGACGCTGACAGTCGGGGGTTACACAGGGCAGTCGTGGGGATGCACCGGGTGGATTTCAGCCGCGGCTCCAGGCGATGCAGCCGGCCGGCAACCCGGAGCCACTGACAACAAGCGCGCCGTGGCGGTAGAAACTCCACCGCCGCTGCGGCGCGACGGCCACAACGACCACGCCCATGGCCGGGTCGGACCAGACGAGCCGGGCGTCCGCAACGTCGAGCGCGCCGAGCACCTGCTGCGGCCCCAGGCCAGGCCGGAAGACCACGGTGGTGAAAGGTTGGCCAGCTGACGAGCGCAGCCCCCAGGCGCCGGCGGCTCCGGTCAAGCCGGCGAGGAGGAGAAGGCCGACGACGGAGCCCCCGGGCCGCATCGGCCCGCCGACACCGCGCCGCAGCGCCAGCCAGCCGAGCGCCAGGGGCAGCAGGCCGAAGACGGCGAACCAGAGGAGATCCCAGGCGAGCGGGCTGGCGCTGTCGATCCTGATGCGATGGATTCCGAGCACCCAATGCGACAGGATGCCGTCGACGACATGCCATAGGCTAAAGCCGATCAAGACGGCCCCGGTCAATGGCCGATCGTTCGCAATCGTCCGGCGCGCCCGCCACAGACCCCAGAGCGCGACGGCCGCGATCACGTACATCAGCGCGTGGAAATAGCCGTCCCAGAGCACCTGCATGCGCAAATCGCCGACCCGAAGACCAGGCTGAGTAGATGATGCCATTGCAGGATCTGGTGCAGCAGGATGCCGTCGAAGAAGCCGCCCAGGGCGAAACCGCCGATCAACGCGCCGCTGGTCACGCGCCGCCCAAGCCTGGATCCTCCCAATAGATCTCTCTGCGGTCCTCACCGGATGCTGACACAGGTTCTATTTGTGAGGGGGATTCTGGCCCCGTTCGGCGGCGGATACAATGCAGGAACATGGCGACCCCGCCGGTGAGCATCACAGCGCGCGGCGCTGTTGAATGAAGAAGGCACAAGGCAGTAGACACCTGCCCCATGCGCATTCCGCTCGCCCTCCTCCTCACCCTCTCCTCCCCTGCCCTCGCCGGCGTCGAGATCGTCGATGGCGACACCCTGCGGATCGACGGCGACCGTGTCCGGCTGTGGGGCTTTGACGCTCCGGAGAAGCGCCAGAAGTGTCTGACCAACGGCCGTGAGGAGCCGATCGGCCAGGAGGCAACGGAGGCCTTGCGGTCGCTTGTGGCGCGCGGTCAGTTGCAGTGCGAGACCAAGGACCGCGACCGATATGGCCGTACGGTCGCCGATTGCTCGGTAGGCGGCCGGAGCATCGGCGACGCGATGGTGTGGTCCGGGTGGGCTTGGGCGCTGCCGCGGTACAGCAAAGACCGCTTCCTCTCGGCGCAGGAGGAGGCAGAACAGGCTGGCCGCGGCGTCTGGGCGGGGCATGCCAATTGCGAGGCGCCAGCGCGGTTCCGACAGCAGCACCGGCGGTGATCTAGTGGTAAAAGGCTGCCGCTTGGTACCCGATACGGAAGACGCCCTTCGACCCGAAGCGGCCCACCAGTAACGAAAGCCATAATTTCCGGTATCCACCCCTTTGCGGAAGATCCGAATTGACCACCGCTCTCTCAGTGGACCTTTAGGGTCCGAGGCATCTCGGCCGGGCCCCGCTCGGCGGTCGAGGCGACGATCGTGAGCGCCAGGCGCCTCGCCACGACATCTGCGTGCCGCTGAGCTGGCAGGCGTTCGGATGCTGATCTATATCGTGGTCGCGAGCCTGCTCACAATCGGCCTGCGCATGCAGCCCCTAAGAACGAGAAGGGTTCGAGTAAGCACCTTGCGGAGAGGCTTCAAGTGGGGTGCATCCTTTGACAATCCCTCTAGATAAGTTGATATCCGAACTGATGAGGTCGCGCATCCTGCAGGCCCGTTGCACGAACGCCAAAAGCTCTTATTGTAATTTTATTCACATGGACCCGGTGAAAACCCGGGTGGCTCTTCCGGCCGCCGATCCGCCGGATAACGCTGGCGAGCGAGAGGCAGCTCCTCTGTAGCTGCCGTCTGCTGCGAATACCGCCCTCAATGTGATGCGATTTCCTCCGTATGGGGGAATTCAATTTCAGATCAATTCACATCGCCGGAATGTCCCGCAGATGGCCAGTTCTGGATACTTCGTGCCAATCGCTCGCGTAGCCTGGCTGATAAACCCATGATGCTAACCGAAATACTGGCTTGCCCATCCTGCCATTCTGACTTGAGGTCTGCCAATGCGATTTTAACCTGCCCCAAATGCAACGCGGTCTATACGCGGGACGACGATCGTCCTGATTTACGTCCACACGGACCGATACCCGCGTCTTTCTCGGTGGTCGTCGGGAATATGGAAGAGCCGCCGGCAGGCACTTTTGTGGAGGCACTGCAACCCAGTTCGTATTCGGCGATCCGCAATTGGCACAATGTCAAACTTGAGCCGACCTACGGCAACCGGCTCATACCCGAGCAACTGAGCTATATGCCTCACTCTGGTCGCGACGAGTGGATGCTTGATTTGGGTTGCGGAGAATATCCTCTAAATAAGCCGTTGTTTGAAAATCTGACAGGCCTTTCATATGTCGGCGTGGATTATTCGGGCTCCGCCGCTGACGTGCTTGTTGACGCGCATGCGCTGCCATTTCGAGACCAAAGTTTTAGTTTGATAACCTGTGTTGCTGTTCTTGAGCATATAGCGCGGCCAGGGATCGCAATGTCGGAGGCGTATCGCGTTTTGAAGCCCGGCGGGGTCATGATAGGGACCGTTGCCTTTCTCGAACCGTTCCACCTCAATAGCTATCATCATATGTCTCATCTCGGTCTCTACCAGACGCTACGTGATGCCGGTTTCTCGTCAGCAATAATTGCTCCCAACCGAACGTGGTCTGGATTGCGGGCCCAAGCCGAGATGTCGCTGTATCCGATCAGACTCCCGAACTGGCTGCGCAGGCTACCGGTCGTGCCGGCCGAATTGATGCACAAGCTGTTGTGGAGGCTGAAGTATGTGTTTCGTTCGGCTAAACACCTAAACGAGCTCAATAGACTACACGAGACAACGGCCGGTTATCGGTTTGTAGCCTTTCGTTCCGTGCACGAGAAGGGTTGAGTCCGGATTTCGGGCGGCTTAGCCGAGGCGGGCAGGACTTGGGCGTGCCCGTCTTGGAGATGCCGACGCGGCATCGTGTGGCGCATTCCGGCTCGGCCGACTCATGGTACGCGCCCTCGATCCGATGCCGACGGGAGTCGAATGCAAAGGCGGCAATGGCCCCTGCGTGATCTTCAGCGCGAAGGCGCGGCGGCCGGTCATCTGGGCCGCCGGGGAGTAGCGCGGCCTGGCAATTGCGCTCAAGGTCGCAAGCGTGTCCGCCCGAAAGGTAAATGCGCTTGCAAAGGTGGCCTCGCAATCGGCAGACCAGCGCTCGTTCTGAAGCCGATGCTTTGAAAGCGATCGGCCGCACCGGCCAAGACTGGAGATGTCGGCTCGACTAGCCGGCGCTGTGACCGCTATCGCGCGATGCGGAAATGCTCGGCACCGGCTTCGAACTTCCTCTTCCCGCCCCTCTCGGACTTACGACTCCGGTACCAAGCGTTAGATTCAACCACTAGCCGTTGAGCGTTTCCACGAAGGCCACAGCTGCGCGGGCCAGTCGCCAGGCGCGAAGGTCGTGACCTGGTCGACGTGGACCTTCTGATAGCCGTCAGCGGCAGCACGATACGTGTTCATGCTCAGCACGAGGACATCGTCGATGTAGAGCGGCAGATAGCCATCTGCGTTCTCGCCAGGCGGATGAGCCCCGTCGACGATGAGATACAGGTGGAAATCCCGGTCCGCCCACCTCCAGGCAAAGTGGGAATGCTCCATGCCATCGGTGTCTTCGGACGGCGGATCGAGTCCGTATGCCAGGCCAGCTTCCGCCGCCGCCTCGGGTAACGTCTCCGCTAGCGCCTTGAGCTTGTAGGCCGCTTCGCAGGCAGCTAGGCCGACGCCGCTCTCCGCCTCCTGCTTTTCTAGGCGCCGGATCTGATCAAGTTCTTCAGGGGTGACCCAGGTCGGACTCGGCATGGATGCTCACTCCGCTGCCCATCGGCTTCCATTCGCAGACATGATGCCGCCCGGCCAACGCGCGAAGATGGAGTAGACCATCCACCCGCTGATGGACCGGTGCCTATCGTCGGGTCACCGCGGCTGCAGCCGGAAAGCCATCTAGGCCGAGACCAACTACAGGGCCTACGCTTCCCCCTGGAGTTCGCAGGGTCGGCCCCCCGCCATACGTCCCTGCAGCTCCGGCACATGGGACCGGACAGGTACTCTCAACCCCCGGCAGGGGACGATAGCCTGTCCGATCCTATGCCGATTCCCGCATGGCAGGAGGAACTTGCTTGCCTCCCGTTTTCACTTTCGCTTGTGGCAATGATAACCGCCGTTCTTGTGGTCCTGGTGACAGCCGCTCGCGTCGGTTCCGCCTGAATGGGCGAAAGACGTGCCGGTAAGCAGGAAGACCGAGAACAGTGCGCCGAGAATGATCTTGAGCATCACAGTCTCCGGAGTCGAAAAGGTCTCAGGAAAGTTAGGGTCGAATTGAGATAAAAATCACCCTGTCGGGATAATGTACGGTCGGCGGCATGCGCGCAATCGTCCCAAATGGGCCAGGGCGGCCGGTGCCGCAGCCAGGCGCCCGAAAGCGGTCGTCACCGTCGGTGCCGGAACGCGGAACTTGCACCCACGACCGCTGAATGGCCGCTTTCGATAGTGGATATCCGGTTCCCGGTGCCGAATGCATCCGAGCAATGGTCGACAAGGACGAAACCTCTGACGCGGACCTCCGGAGGAAATCTTAGACTGTTGTGGGAATTCGAGTTATATGAATGAAAGCCTCGCAAGGGCCTAAACTCGTATTGCAATCCTTCTGTTAAACTGCTCAAAATTAACAATCAGACAATAAAGTACTGCTGTGGAAATTGAGACGATGTCGATATGGAATCCGAAAGAGGCCGCAATCCATCTGACCCGAAATATCTCCGTACAGGGGCGCCGGACTAGCATGCGATTGGAGCAGCCGTTCTGGGACGCATTTGAGGACATTGTGCGGCGGGAAGACATCTCCATTAATTCTTTAGTGTCCAGAATTTGGACCGCCAGCCCGGATGGTGTCAACCTGTCCGGTGCCATCCGCGTCTTTGTGCTGAGGTACTTTTGGGCCCTGGCGAACGGGCGCACGCCCAGAGTACCTCCTGGCTCCACCGAGCGTTGAGGGTGACAGGGGCAAACCCCGTCGGCTGCCCCACCTCCTCCGGCGCGAGGTCGCCCGATGGGGGTAAGCTAAGACGCTGAATAACATGCGATAATGGCAGTATCGCGCATTGGACGGTTTCTTTCGTCGGCTTGTCACGTTGTCGAGCGTGGCCGGGATTGGGCCGGCATCCGCCAGGCTCAGGCCGTGACGCCAGCCGCATCCCGCCATGCCGCAAATGCCTCGGCGCGAAAACGGCGGTGCGTGCGGGCGGTGGTGAGGTGGCGGCAGACATTAAAGGTGTTGTAGGTCGCGGCGTGCAAAGACAGGAACCGTTGCGCCGAGGCGGCCGATTTGAACCGCTGCAGCTTGTGCTTCCGACGCCGGACCGGGACGTGGGAACTTTCGGCCCGGTTGTTCAGCCGCTTGCCTCGAAGGTGGGGGATGCCGTCGAGCTGCATATCACGAAGCGCCGCGCCGTAAGCCGGACACTTGTCGGTGACCCAAGCGGTTGGAGCGATGCCCTGCCTACGGAGGAGCTTGCGCATCAGCTTGCCGGCGGCAGCGGCGTCCCGCCTGGCCTGAACCAGAACCTCGAGCACCTCACCTTCGGCATCGACGGCTCGCCAGAGATACATCGGCTTGCCGCCGATCCGGACGAACATCTCGTCGAGGTGCCAGCGCCGGTGCGGCGCTGGCCGTTTCGCGCGGAGGCGCCGGCGATCATCGGGCCGAACGCATTCACCCAGCGGCGGATCGTCTCGTACGTCACCTCGATGCCGCGCTCGGCGAGCAGGTCCTCGATGTCGCGGGAACTCAGGGTGAAACGAAGATGCATCCAGACGGCGCGCTGAATCACGTCCGATGGAAAGCAATAACCGGAATAGCAAGGCGGGGTCATGACTATCGCTACGCTCAGCGCTGGCGCCCCGCAAGACCGTGAACGTGACAAGCCCGCAGAACGGCTTGGCCCTGGCTCTGCGCGAGCTCGGCCGCATCGAGCGCACGATGTTCACCCTGGATTGGCTGCGCGATCCGGCGCTCCGTCGGCGGGCCAACGCTGGACTCAACAAGGGCGAGGCGCGCAATGCCTTGGCGCGGGCTATTTTCTTCAACCGGCTCGGGGAGATGCGCGACCGCAGCTTCGAGAACCAAACCTACCGCGCCTCGGAATTGAATCTGCTCGTATCGGCGATCATCCTGTGGAACACCGGTATTTGCAGGCCGCGCTGGGGGATCTCGACAAGCGCGGGATCGACGTTCGCCCGGACCTAGCCCGCCACGTCGCGCCGCTCGGCTGGGAGCACATCGGCCTCACCGGCGACTATGTCTGGGGTGCCGACCCCGTGCCGGCCGATGGTCTAAGGCCTCTCCGCCGGCCGGTGTCCTTGCTCGCGGCCTAATTCCCTTTCCGTTCCCATGAACCGGACAATTTGAGCACTTTCGTGTCGTGACCCCTAGCGTGGAACTGGGCGGAACTCTGTGCCTGGCAGGCCTGTGCACTCGAGCGCCGCAAACCACCCGGGCCGAGATGACCCGGGCGGTCGATGCGGCATTTGCGAAGTTGCCTGCGCCTTCTAAAACAGAACGTCAGGCGGCGCGGCTCGCAGAGGCCTGACGCAAGGCCGGCAGCATGTCCTCCGGATTCCGGGCGGCGCGTGTAGTCGGGGTTGACCTCGGCGTAGAGGATCGTCCTGTCCTGGGCGATGACGTAGCGGGCCGGCATCGGTAGCGTCCAGCTCGGATCGTCGCTGAACACCGGCAGGTCGTTCTTCAGGCCCTTGTAAAGCTCGACCAGATAGCCCGGGAGTTGGAACCGCAGGCCGAAGGCGGCGCCGACCGCACCCTTGGCGTCCGAGAGGATCGGAAAAGTCAGGCTGTTCTGGCGCATCGACTTCCCGCTGTTCGGCGCCGTCTGGGGCGAGATCGCGACCAGGGTCGCGCCGAGCTTCTCGAACTCCGGCTTGGCCGCTTCCAGCGCCTGCAGTTCCATGTTGCAGTACGGGCACCAGACGCCACGGTAGAAGCTGACGACCAGGGGGCCCTTTCGCAGCAGGTCGGCGGAGCTGACGGGTCGGCCCTCGGGGTCGTTGAGCATGAAGCAGGCGCCTTGTCGCCGGCCTTCAGGGCCTTGTCGGCTGCGCCCGAGACGATGAGCTCCGCGGTCGCGCGATGCATGGTTTCGATGACGGAGGGTGGGACGTTGTAGGGCGGCTTCCCAGCCTCGAAATCGGCTTTGAAGGCGTCGAGCTTGGCTTGCAGTGACATGGTCGGTCTCCGTTGAGAGGGTGCCGGCCGCGATATCCGCGGCCGGCCCGCTCTCAAGGTGACGGTGGTCGGGCAACCAAGGTAGCCGGCCGGTCCGAATAAGATTCATTCCCGAATGGAATGACGATGCTTATGATCTGTCCTCTGTCAGGCATGAGGCATCGCCCTATTCCGAAGGAGCATGGCATGGACAGGCTGGCGGCGATGGAAGCCTTTGTCCGGGTGCTGGAGACGGGCTCCTTCTCGGAGGCGGCGCGCCAGCTCCGCGTCGGCCAGCCGGCCGTGTCCAAGACCATTGCCCAGATCGAGGAGCGGCTCGGCGTCAAATTGCTGCTGCGCTCCACGCGCGGGCTGGCTCCGACCGAGGCGGGGGATAACTTCTACCACCGGGCCAAGCGCGCGATCGAGGAGGCGGACGAGGCCGATCTTGCCGCGCGCGGGGCCGGCGCCAGCCTGACCGGCCGGTTGCGCGTCAGCGCGGCGCCCACATTCGCCAGCCTGCACGTCATCCCGCATCTGCCGAAGTTCCTGGCCGGCCATCCGGATCTCGACCTGGAGGTCGTGCTCGACGACCGCCAGATCGACCTGATCGAGGAGGGGATCGATATCAGCCTGCGCATGGGCGAGCTGACGGATTCGAGCCTCACGGCGCGAAGGATCGCCCAGGCGCCCCGATTGGTTATCGGCACGCCCACCTATTTCCAGCGGGCCGGCGAGCCGCGCATCCCGGGCGAACTGATTGCGCATGAATGCATCGTCTACGCCAAAGGACCGGGACGGGACGCCTGGATGTTCCGGAAGGAATCGTCGGAGATCTCGGTGACCGTGAGGGGGCGCCTTCGGATGTCGGCCGCGGAGGGCGTCCGCTCGGCCGTCCTCGCCGGAATGGGGCTTGCGGTGGCGTCGGAATGGATGTTCTCGCGGGAATTGGCGTCCGGCCAGGTCAAGGCGGTCCTGACGGATTGGACCATCGCGCCGATCGATCTCTGGGCCGTCTTCCCCGTCGGCCGCATCGCCAGCGCCAAGGCCCGGGCCTTCGCCGCCTTCGTCGAGGAACAATTGGCGGTGTCGCCCGACGCGCTCATTCCCGGCGAGAATAGATCCTAGTCCGGCACCCTTCCTACCTGCCGCATCCAGCCGGCCGTACCTTCTGTCGCGTCATCCCGAAACGAGGGCTTCCGCGGCCCATCAGCGGGCCGCAGCAGAAGGAACGGAGCCATGGCAGGAAAACTCGAGGGCAAGATCGCGGTGGTCACCGGCGGCAGCGCCGGCATTGGCCTCGGGACCGCCAAGCGGTTCGTCGAGGAAGGCGCCCGGGTGTTTATCACCGGCCGGCGCCGGTCGGAGCTGGACAAGGCAGTTGCCGAGATCGGCCGCAACGTCACCGCCATCCAGGCGGACGCCGCCAGCCTGTCCGACATCGACCACGTCTACGAGGTCGTGAAGGCGCAGGCCGGCCGCATCGACATCCTCTTCGCCAATGCCGGCGTCTACGAGCTCGGCACCTTCGGCGAGATCACCGAGGAGCATTTCGACAAGACCTTCAACACCAATGTCCGCGGCCTGCTCTTCACCGTGCAGAAGGCCCTGCCCCTGCTGTCCAAGGGATCGTCGGTGATCCTCACCGGCTCGATCGCGTCGATCAAGGGCTATCCATCCTTCTCGGTCTACGATGCGACCAAGGCGGCCGTGCGCTCCTTCGCCCGCGGCTGGATGCTCGATCTCAAGGGCCGCGACATCCGCATCAACGTGCTGAGCCCCGGCCACATCGAGACCCCTGGCCTCGGGGTGCTGATGAGCGAGGATGTGAAATCGTCGCTGGTGCCTCACATCCCGCTGGACCGGCTGGGGACATCCGACGACATCGCCAAGGCCGCCGTCTTCCTGGCCTCGGACGACAGCGCCTACGTCACCGGCGCCGAGATCTTCGTCGACGGCGGCGTCGCCCAGTACTGAGCCCGAAGGGCGGGACCGCGAGCGTCCCGCCTCGGCACATCCATCGAACCGGAGAACGCAGATGACCGAACCGGAACGTTTCGACACCCTGATCCTCGGCAGCGGCCAGGGCGGCAAGCTGCTCGCCTGGACCCTGGCCCGTTCGGGACAGAAGATCGCCGTGGTGGAGCGCCAATGGGTCGGCGGCTCCTGCCCGGCGGTGGCCTGCCTGCCCAGCAAGAACGAGATCTGGAGCGCGCGGGTCGCCCATCTGGCGCAGCACGCGACGCAATTCGGCAGCGTGACCGGCCCCGTCCACACCGACATGGCGGCGGTCCGCAGCCGCAAGCAGGGCATGGTCGACCGCGAGATCGCCTTCCACCTCAACGCCTACAAGGAGAGCGGGGCCGAGCTGATCATGGGCACCGGGCGCTTCGTGGCGCCGAAGACCATCGAGGTCGCCCTGAATGGGGGCGGGACGCGCCTGCTGACGGGCGACCAGGTGGTGGTCAATGTCGGCACGCATGCGGCCATTCCGGCCATTCCCGGGATCGAGGCCGCCCGCCCGCTGACCCATATCGGCGCGCTGGAGCTGGATATCCTGCCGGAGCATCTGATGGTGCTCGGCGGCGGCTATGTCGGCATCGAGATGGCCCAGGCCTATCGCCGCTTCGGCAGCCGGGTGACGATCGTCGAGCCCGGCCCCCGCCTGATGGGCCGGGAGGATCCCGACGTGGCTGAGGAGATCCAGCGGATTCTCGAAGGCGATGGCATCGAGGTGCTGACGGGTGCCGAGCCGGCGGCGGTGCAGGGCCTGTCCGGCGACAAGATCATCATCACGGTCCGCATGGCGTCCGGTCAGCGGGCGGTCGAGGGCAGCCATCTGCTGGTCGCGGTCGGGCGCGTCCCGAACACCGAAGGGATCGGTCTTGACAGGGCCGGAATCGAGCTGGACGCCCGCGGCTTCATCCGCGTCAACGACCGGCTGCAGGCCAGCGCGCCCGGCGTCTGGGCGATCGGCGAGGCGGCCGGTAGCCCGCAATTCACCCATGTCTCGGTCGACGATCATCGGATCGTCCGGGACAACATGGCGGGCGGCAGCCGCAGCACGCGTGACCGGCTGGTTCCCTATGTCATGTTCACCGACCCGCAGCTGGCCCGCATCGGGCTCAGCGAGGGCGAAGCGCAGCGTCAAGGGATCGCGGTCCGCGTCGCGATGCTGCCGATGGCCAACGTGCTGCGCACGGAGGCGACGGACGAGACACAGGGCTTCATGAAGGTGCTCATCGGTGGGGACGACCGCATCGTCGGTTTCACCATGATCGGCTCTGAGGCCGGTGAGGTCCTGGCCGCCATCCAGACGGCGATGTTGGCCGGGCTGCCCTACCAGAAGCTCCGCGACGCCGTGATTTCGCACCTGACCATCGCAGAAGGACTCGGGCCGCTCCTGTCGAATGTGCCGCCGGCACAATGAAAGAACGGCTTGGCGGCACGACATCGACGAGATCCAGACGACTGGCCGGCCGCCCGGAAACGGGCGGCGGTTCATACCTCGTATCGACAGCATGGGTCTGGCCCGCCACCCGCATATGGCGGGCCAGGTCAACCTCGAGGCGATAAGTTACCTTGGCCGGCAGTCCGGAGACGGCACCGCCTGGCCAGCCGCATGTCCGCTTCCGAGCCGCCGGAGCGATGTCCGGTTTGAGCGAGGTCCGACCAGCCCCGATCGTCATTTCTCGATAGACTGCGGCGGGTCCGGCACGTGTCCAGTATCGGGACGCCACCGCCATGACCGCTATTGGCGCACCTCCGCCCGACCCACCGCGGCAGCTTTCGGCAGACTGCCGATCGGCTGAGGCTCTCATTGCTCCCGCCGCTGGTGCGCTCTGACACGGCGAGCGAGCGCTTTGGCGAATATCGAGCAGCCACTGCACAACAACGACGGAGCGATCCCCTCGAAATGGGGGATCGACTGCCCTCCGCAGCGGGCGCTAAATGCGCGTGGATGCCATGCTCCTGAGTGTCATCCGGCCCGACCCGGGGCTCTCCCCACCACGCTCCGGGTCGGACCCTAATCAGCCGCAGCGCCGAATTCAAAAGCGCTTATCGGCTTTGGAGGTACCGGCGCGATGAGCGGTTGTGGCGCCCTCTTGCCGGGCCGGGAAGGGCGGAAAGGGGCCATAGAACGGCGCGCGCCCGTGATGGCCGAATAGAGTTGCCTCTTCTAGGGATGACCCTCCATCTTGACCGGGCGGTCGGCTCAACCGGTCGCTCCGTCTACAAAATCCAGGTCGATCCAACAGCTCATGTCGGAAAAGAAGAAGGCTAAGGGCAAGGCGATCCGGGTCCAGTATGGAGCCTTGCCTTACCGCCAGTTGGACGATGGCTCGCTGCAGATCCTGCTTGTCACGTCGCGACAGACGAAGCGGTGGATCTTACCCAAGGGCTGGCCGATCAAAGGGCTCAAGCCAGCGAAATCCGCTGCCCGAGAGGCGTTTGAGGAAGCGGGTGTTCGCGGCGTTGTCGGCACCAGGCCGATCGGGAGCTTCACCTACGACAAGATCCTTGACGATGATGGGCGGATCGTCCCTTGCGAGATTCACGTATTTCCCCTCCTCGTCGAACGGCAGCACAGGACATGGCCCGAGCAGCTTGAACGTGAAGTTCGGTGGCTGGAGCCGAGCGGGGCAATTGCACTGCTCGACGAACCGGGCGCCAAGGATCTCGTCTCGGCGTTTGTTGATCGAAAGATGCCGGCCAAGGACACAAGCGGCAGCTGAGGGTCGGCTTCCGCCATGTCCACTTCCCAGGGACGACGGCGGTGGCCGCTTTCGGGCCACGCGCCGGTTTGGGTTGGCCGGGAAGAGTCGCGTCCGGTCATGTCCGCTCTCTGGCGTGATCTGAGATCCAAGCACACGTAGTAGGGCCGGCGAAAGCTATTGCGCAGCCGACCGGCATTCCGGACACTGGCGGACCATTGTTTCGAACTCCATTGCGTGATGTGGTCAGCCCAGTGCCATGCGACGTAGGGGGCGGCCGTGGACGACGACAAGCAGGTGGCTCCCGCCGAGCCCAGCCGATCGAACCACGAGGCTGCATCCGACGGTGCACGCCGGAGCGTCACCGGACTCCTGGCATCGCTTGCAGGATGGCTGGACCGCATCGATCCGAGCACGCATCGCCGTATCAAGGGGCTGCGCCTGGTCACTGCATACGGCATCGCGGTGATGCTGGGGGGCATGCCGGAGATTGATCGCGGCATCGCCGGAGGCGCGTCGCCCAGCGTGCTGGCCGGCGGATTCGCATTATGGGCGAGCGTGTCTGAAGGCCGCTCCACGAGGGGCGACTCCAGCCGCGACTTGCTCCTTCTGTGCACCGCCGCAGCGTTGGGCGCGGCTATCTTCATCCTCCTGAGCCCGTTGCTGACGGGGATCGGCCACGCCGGATCGGAGCTGACGCTCGCGACGGGTGCCTTTCTGGTCGGGTATCTGAAGCGCTTCGGCATTCTGGGCGCCGGGATCGGTTCGCAGGTCTTCATCGGCCAGCTCCTCGCCTATGGCGCCGGCCTGACCGAGGCGGATATCGCAATGGTCGGGGTTGCTGCCGCCGTCGCAACGCTTGCGGCGATCGTCCCCCGCGTTCTGAGCGGCCCGGCCGAACGCCCGCCGCCGATCCCCTCGGCTCCCGCCTCCATCGGCGGTCGGGACGGCCTGTCGCCGGAGCTCGTCGCCGGCTTGCAGGCAGCGGCTTCCACCCTCGTCATCGTTGCCCTCAACGACATGATCGGGCTTGCCGAATCCGCTTGGGCCATCACGGCGTGCGCGTATGTCGTGACCAGCTCGCCGACCGGAACGATCGAGCGGGTGCGCCGCCGCATCATGGGCACCGCAGTCGGTGTCCCGCTGGGGCTCATCTGCCTCCCGATCGCCGTCGATGCGCCGCTCCTGATCTGGGCCGCGGCGGCGCTTGCCATGATCATCTATGCGATGGCGTTGCCCGAGCGATACGATATCGCCTGCGGAGCGTACGCCTTCACGCTCGTCGTGACGTTGGCGGTCACGGGCGAGCATTCGATCTGGCTGCTCGCAGCACGGGCCTGGGAGACCTTGCTCGGCGGGGCGCTCGGACTGGCGGCTGCCATGCTCCTGGCGCCGCTGCAGACCGCCCGGACGGGTCGGCCGCCGCCCGACGGGGGATGAGGCTCAGGGAGAAATACTCGCAGGAAGCTCCTCGGCGGCTGCGGAGGGCGCCCGGTGGTGCCCTGCCCGGCTCAGTGGGCAGGAAGATCGCCCCGGGTCAGCGGCGGCCCGAGGAATTCGACGCCCCACCTGGCCCCGAAGGCGTTGAGCGCCTCCCGATCCGGAATGCCAGCCCGCATCGTGCCCGCAAGCTCCGTGAAGAAGGCTTCGGCATCGAGTGCCGGGGTGATGAGGATGTACTGGCGGGCCGGAGCGTCTGTCACGTTGACGAAGCCATGGGCTGCGCCACCGGGAATGCTCACGACATCGCCAGCCTCGGCGAAGAACCGCCGGCCGTCCACCTCGTAGAGGTAGCATCCCTCGATGACGCGAAAGATCTCCGCCTCGCGGTGCCGATGCCGCGGTGGGCCCGCACCCGGCGCATTGATCGTCTCGATGAAGCAGAACTCGCCTGCGCTCGCGACAAGGGGCATACGGATAAACAGTTCGAGACCGATGGCGGGGATCCGGATGGGGGCTTGCGTGCCCCGGGAATGAAGGAAGGATATGCTCATGCGTCCATCCTCACGATGCCGCTGGAGGGCCGATAGGATCCGAGCGCGACATGCGCCCGGAACTGCTCCGAGGTACAGATGGCCAGCGGACTGAGGAGGGCAGGTCACGTAAGCTCCGCAAATCCCCTCGTATCCCGCGTGGTCTGAGCCATCGCCGCCGTCCCTCAGTGTGTCCGCTGTTGGGAAGGTCCCCAATGACCGCTTGTGGTGCGCGCAGCTTACCCGATCAGCCGCAAACCCGCGGAGCCGTTAGGTTCTGGCGACGTCCGGTGTTGAGCCGGAGATATCGTGGCCGGAAATGGCGCCGTCCCGACGCGCCAGGCCGGCAGGGAAGGGCCATCCCCCGCGCGTCTTCATATCGGGTGGCGTGCACGATCCGATGGCCGAAGAGCGTGGACGCAACTGGCAGGATCTAAGCTTCCGCCACCTCAAGAACACCATCAGAGCCCGCTCTCTGACCACGCTCGTTCCAGATCTGTTCAGGGATCGCGGACGGCCTATGTCCTATCCTTGTAGCGAGACTTATGACGACGATTGGGACGCCGGATTGATGCCCGAAGGTCGAACCGCCCTGGACGCTCGACCAACTGACGCTGGGGAGAACTGAAAGTGAAGGTCTGGATCACGAAGTACGCGCTGACACGCGGCATTCAGGAGGTCGAGGCCGAGCACCGCGGCGACGATGTTGTCCTGCCGAAGGGCGACGGCTTCTGGGGCGTGATCGCGAAGCCACACTGGCATGAGTCTCGCGAAGGGGCGGTCGCCAGGGCTGAGGAGATGCGAAAGAAGAGAATCGAGACCCTCAGGAAGCAAATCGCTAGGCTCGAGAAATTGATATTCTGACATAAACTCGGCCCTGCGAGGAGCACCGCATAGCCGTCGCCGATCCAAGGGTCGCCTGCGGCCACGTCCGGTTTGGAGAGCCCGCAGCAACGGCCGGAAATGGCGCGACCTCGCCCTTCCTACTCCGCCGTCCTCTGGACCACCACTTCCCAGCTGCCCAGCCTCCGGCCATCCTCGGCATTGAGGTCGTTGAGCTCGACACGGATCACCCCGGTGCCGTCCTTGACCGCCATGGCGATCAGCTCGAACACAGCCACCCGCTGGGCGTCGTTGAACTCAATGGGCACGAACTGGCTCGGCCAAGGTCTGAGAGTCGCTGGGATCTTTCTAAATAACATGATGCCCCGCCAATTACGCAGGAATATCAAAGTCGGCCGTGTTGGAGTCTTGCGCAGTCTCTCATAGGCAGAGGGCCAAAGCCAGTTGACGGTCTTCCTAGGGTTAAAACCCAATCATCCTCTTGATGAAGTCGGTGAATCGTGATTCGCCCGGATCCCGGATCGACCAGAAGGGAGCGGGGACGACTGATGAGCAATCTGTTCTGGCTCAACGACGAGCAGTGGGCGGCGATCGAGCCGTTCATGCCGACGAACCAGCCTGGGGCGCGGCGCCAGGACGACCGTCGCGTCATGTCGGGCATCTTCCACGTCTTGAGGACCGGCTATCGCTGGCAAGATTGCCCCGGGGCGTATGGCCCGGCCACGACCATCTACAACCGTTTCAACCGCTGGTCGCGCAAGCGCTTCTGGACGGGCATGCTGGAAGCGCTCGCCAGCGCCGGTGCGGCGACCAACGCCGTCGCCATCGACGCCACCTACGTGAAGGCCCAGCGCGCCGCCTATGGCGGAAAAGGGGGGCCAAGGCGCAGGCCGTCGGGCCTTCGCGCGGTGGGAACACAACGAAGATCCATGCGCTCACCGACGTGATCGGCCGCCCTTTCGTCGTCGACCTCACGCCCGGCAACGTCGCCGATGTGACCGCTGCACCGAAGTTGATCGAGCGGGCGGCGGGCTTGGGCTATCTCATCGGCGATAAGGGCTACGATGCCGACGGCCTGCGCGCGATGATCCGCGCCCGCGGCGGCCGGCCAGTGATCCCCGGCAAGGCCAACCGCAAGCGCAAGATCCCGCTCGACAAGGCTCGCTACAAATCTCGCCATCTGATCGAGAATGCTTTCGGCCGATTGAAGGATTTCAGACGTATCGCCACTCGCTACGACAAGCTGGCCCGAAACTTCTTGTCCGCCGTCGCCCTCGCAACTTTGCTTGTCTTCTGGATCTGATTGAGTCTGGAGCCTAGCGCGGTTGGTATAACGCGTTGATAACAACGCACGATATGGGCGATCATCGCGCGTTGGAAAGCTTGCTGCCGGAGTCGCCGAGCACTCGTGCCTATCCAACGGTGTCGCGATCGACGAGGGCTTCGATGTCCTGCCGGAACCGGGACCGGCTGATCGGCTTGTTCCACACGGGTCTGCTCCGGTACGGCAACTGGATCTCGGAGTCCGGAGATGCGGTCACGAAGGCGAAGGGGACGTCCCGGTCGAGCAAGATGTCGGCGACGGGAAAGACCATCTCGTGATCCAATCGGATATCCAGCACCGCGGCGTCGATGGCCTCCGATTTCGCCAAGTCGATGGCGTCCTGCAGGCGGCCCACCGGGCCGATGACCTCGAATCCGGCGCCCCGGACGGCCTCTTCGAGCGCCATGGCGAGCCAGATCTCGTCTTCGACCACCATGACCCTGCGGTCCGGGCGGGCCGCGGACTTCGACAGCCGACCGGCCTGGACCTGCCCATGATGACCGGGCTTGCGGCGCCGGTCCGCCGAGGCTTGCTCGCGGCCGGCGACTGGCCCCTCGGGCGCCTCGCTCCCCAAGGTCGAGAGCCGCAGAGCGTCCCGGGCCCGGGACAGGCGAGATCGTACCGTCCCGACCGGGATGGCCAGCCGGTCCGCCGCCTCCTCATAGGACAAGCCGTCCAATGCGACGAGCTCGAGAATCTCGCGTTGATTACGCGGCATCTCGGACCAGAGCTTGCTCGTCTCCTTCAGCGCGACGCTGTCGAACTGAGGGGCCGGCGCAGCGGAATCGAAATCCTCTAATTCGCACCACTGGACCTTGTTCCAGGCCCGGCTGAAGGCGGAACGGCGGATGTTCCGCATCATCACGGCCATCCATGGGACGATGCGCGTCCCCGGCTCCCAGAGATGGAGCTTGACCATGGCGCGCGCCATCGTGTCCTGGAGCAGGTCGTCGGCATCCGCCCGGTTCCGGGTCAGCGAATAGGCAAAGCGACGCAATTCGGCAATGTGCGGCAGCACCTCCGTGATGAACAGCTGCCTGGTCGTTGGCGAAATCGCCGTCTGGTCCTCCGTGCTCCATCGGAACAACGGGGCGCAACTGGGTCAACGTTCCATAACAATGTGGCTCGGCACGAAAATACTTTTGCCAAAAGTACTGCACAAGTTCCGAACAGGCTGATACAGCAGCATTAAATTCGCATAAATGTAGAATGTTAATTCGCCCAAGTGGTTGATCTATTCGTTAGCTGTCCTGTATTCCCGGGGTAGAGCACGACAGTAGTAAAGGACTGAGCGGGCGGGGGGCGCATTGCCCACGCGCCGGCAGCTCCGGTCAGCCCGGCCAGGAGCAGGAGGGCGATTGCTGGACCTCCGGTCCGTTTCGGTTCGCCGCCGCACCGCTGCATCGTCCAGCCGAGCGCGATCGGCAGGAGGCCGAAGACCCCGCGGCCAGAGGGCTGGCGCTGTCGATCCTGATCCGGTGGATGCCGAGCACCCAGTGCGCGAGCACGGCGTCGACGACGTGCCACAGGCCGAAGCCAATGAGGACCGCGCCGAACAGCGGCCGGCCAGTTACAGTCAGGTGCACCCGCCACAGACCCCAGATTGCGACGGCCGCAATGACATACATCAGCGCATGAAAATAGCCGTCCCACAGTACTTGCATCCGCAGATCGCCGATGCCCGGAACTAGACTGAGCAGATGATGCCATTGCAGGATCTGGTGCAGAAGGATGCCGTCGAAAAAGCCACCGAGGGCGAAACCCAGCGCCACGCTCCATTTCGTGCTCGATCGCATGACCGTCTCCCTTCACCTGCGCTCCGCGCCTCGTCGACCTTGAACCAACGGACGGCGCGCGTGCCCATTTTCGGAACCGCTCCAGGCGCCGCTCCACCGTCATCACATGGACGGCCACCCGGCAGCGGACCTGCCGCCGCGCCTTGCGTTTGCGATGAACGCCTCGCGGGCCACGGCATGGTGTGGGGCCAGGCGCTTCATCGGATTGCCTTTGGGATGATCCAATTCCGCGAGCGGCGATTGGTGATGAGGAAGATCTCGAGGGTGCCATCCTCGTCAAACCGGACGGGAAGTGCGCCGACCTGCCCCGATGGCGCCCCATGAATCGGTCCTTTCAAGCCTGTTCCGGTCGTCAACGGCCCTGACGGCCAGACAACTCGGGCCGTGGTTCCCCGGGACATCAATCAAATGCGAGCCTTCGCTCCTCCTCGACGCCTGATGGAGGCCTGGTGCCCCTCGCTGCTTCCATGTGCCCTCGCGAAGGGCTGAAGATCACTGCAGAGCGCCAGCAATGCGCTTCGCCTCGTCGAGATGATGGCTGACGACCGGCACGATCTCGGTCGCAACTGCCTTCAGCTTCGCGTCGTCGCCGGATTCGCTGTAGGTCCGGTGCAGTTGCAGCGCGTCGGTGTGACCCTTGACCTGCATATACATGTAAAGGCGATCGAACTCCGGCCCTGACACCTTTTCGAGGCTCTGAAGCTGTGCGTTGTGGGCAGGATCGAGGGTGGTCGGCACCTGAGCCGCCCCGTCGGCCTTCGCCGCTGCCGCGATCTTCTCGGACGACTTCGTGTGATCGTCGACCATCATCTGGGCAAAGGTCTTGACGTCCGCGCTGGTCGACTTCTGCGATGCGATCGTGCTCGACTGGATCTCGAACTGGTCGCTCGCCGCTGCCTTCTGAACGTAGATGGCGGTCGGCGACTGCCCGGGCGACGGGGTCGTGGCCGTGGTCTGAGCAAAGCTCGCGGGCCCTGCGAGCGCTGCCGTGGCGATCGCGATGGCGAATGAGAGGAGATGACGCCGCATGGGTCTGTCCTGTGAAAGAGGGTGGTGCCGGTTCAACGGGTGGAATGGGCACACGCGTTCCGAAGAGAGCGGGCGGCATGTACGAGGCGGCCGGGAGCGCCCCGGAACCATCGACTGGCAACCTGTATTGGCGTTGCACCTGACCTCCGCGGCCGGATGATCGCGGCAGGCGCCGATCCAACGCGGTTCGACACGTCTCCATCGCCTTTCGTGCGACATTCAGTGGGGCTCTCTCATGGTGTCACCCTCTCCAGATCCGTCGCCCGCTCCGCCGATCTCCACGTCGCCGCGGTTCCAGGGCCGTGTCGCCATCATCACCGGCGCTGCCCGCGCCATGGGCCGGTCGCACGCCGTCGCGCTGGCGCGGGAAGGCTGCGACCTAGTCCTCTGCGACATCCTGGAGGATCTGCCCGACGGCACCCCCTATCCGAAGGCGACCGCCGCCAATCTCGATGAAACGGCACGCCGGGTCGAAGCCCACGGCCGGCGCTGCATCGCGCTGAAGGCCGATGTCGGCGAGCCGTCCCAGGCGGCATCTCTGGTCGACCGCGCCACCCGGGAACTCGGGCGCCTCGACTACCTCATCACCAATGCGGCCGTGACCATCGAAGGGCCGATCACCGAGACCCGGCCAGAAACCTTCGACCTGGTGCTGCGGACCAACCTGCAGGGGGTGTTCAATGTGCTTTCGCCCAGCCTGCAAGTGATGACGGGCCAGGGGCGCGGACGGGTCGTCGTCATCGGCTCGGGATCCGGCCGGCATGCCGAAGCCAACGCTGCGCCTTACGTCGCGTCGAAATGGGGCCTGATCGGGCTGGCCAAGACGGCGGCCCTCGAGGTGGCGAAGAGCGGCGTGACCGTCAACGTGATCCTGCCCGGGCCCGTCGACACGCCGATGATGGACAACCCGATCCGCTACCGCCAGGCCGTGCCGGACAAGCCGGAGCCGACGCGGGACGATTATCTGCAGGCCAAGAAGGACGCGACCCCGATGGGCATCGCCTGGGTCAAGCCCGAGGACATCACCGCCGCCGTGCTGTTCCTGCTGAGCGACGAGGCGCGCTTCATCAGCGGCGAAACCCTCAGCATCGACGCCGGCGATTCCGCCCACTGGACCTAGAACCGGCATGTCGACACCGATCAGTCCGCCCCCGGTCGAAGGCACCGGCGGCAACGACCTGCCGGCCTATCTCTCGAACGGCCTCCTGGGCCTCAGGGTTCGCCCGAACGCGCTCAGCGCCGGGGTCATGATGGTGTCGGGCTTCTCCGGCGAGGATCCGATCCATCACGTCGAAGCGGCCGCCGCGGCACCTTACCCGCTCGCGGTCGATCTGGCGCTCAACGGGATCTGGATGTCGGACGTGCCGAGCCAGGTCACGGTGACCCGGCAAGCCTACGATTTTTCTGCGGCGGAGCTGACGACGGAGCTGGTCTTCGCGCTCGACGGCGTCCGGGCCCATGCCACCGTCCTGACCTTCTGCAGCCGGGACCGGCCCACCATCGCCTGCCAGTCCGTGCAACTGCGCCTGGAGGGCTCCTCCGAGGTCAAGCTGCGTGCCCTCATCGACGGCCGCGGCGTCAACGGCTTCCCCATCCGCCTCAAGCGGGACGGCACCGGCGATGACGGGGCATCCTGCGACGGCGCCTTGCGGTGGCAGAGCGCCGGCGCGCTCGCCACTTGCGGCATCGCATATCACACCAAGCTGCACGGGGCGCACACCGAGCCGGACAAGCCGAGCCTGCACGCCCAGACCGTCGTCTCCGAGTATGGTTTCCAGGCCAAGGCTGGCCAAGCCTTCCGGCTAGAGCAGATCGTGAGCGTCGTCGCCAGCACGCTGCACCAGCAGCCGGACGACCAGGCCGTCCGGTTGCTGGGAAAGGCGCTCCGCGACGGCTTCGACACGCTCCGGGATGCCAACCGGGCCTGCTGGTCCAGGCTGTGGACCCGCCGCATCCGCCTGATCGGCGCGGATGAGCGCTGGCAGGCGATGGCCGATGCCGCGTTCTATTACCTGAACGCATCGGTGCATGCGTCGTCGCCGGCGTCGACCTCGATCTTCGGGCTCTCGGCCTGGCGCGACTATCACTACTACTATGGCCATGTGATGTGGGACATCGAGGCCTTCGCCATCCCGCCGGTCACCCTGTTCCAGCCGGAAGCGGCGGCGACGCTGCTGGGCTATCGGTCCAAGCATCTGCAGGCGGCGCACCGCAATGCCAAGCTGGTCGGCCGCCGCGGCGCCCAGTTCCCGTGGGAGAGCGCGCCGTCGACCGGCGAGGAGGCGGCACCGATGCCCGGCTCGGCCTCCTGGTATGAGGACCATGTCTCGCTGGACGTCGCTCTGGGCTTCAGCTTCTACGCAAATGTCACCGGTGAGGAACGGTTTCTGCAGGACCAGGCTTGGCCCGTGCTCTCCGGCGTGGCCGACTGGCTCGTCTCGCGCGCGACCAAGACAGACCGCGGTTACGAGATCAGTCAGACGATGGGGATCGCGGAGCGGGAATCCCCCTGCGACAATGCGGCCTACACCGTCATGGCCGCCCGCAAGGTGCTCGACGACGCCATCGATGCTGCGGGCCGCCTCGGCCGCAGATTCGACCCGGCCTGGACCAGGATCCGCGAAGGGCTGGTCCTTCCGCGGCGCGGCGACGTCGTCATCTCGCATGACGGCTTCCAGCCGTCGGAGGAGAAGGGGGCCACGCCGGATCCGCTGATGGGGATCTTCCCCATCGGCCATCCCTTGGACCGGGCCGTCGAGCAGGCGACCCTGAGATTCTATCTCGGGCTCGCCGATCAGTATGTCGGGGCGCCGATGCTGTCGGCCCTGTTCGGCGCCTGGGCGGCCAGGACGGGAGATCGCCCGCTCGCGGCGAAGCTCCTGGACGACGGCTATGGCCGCTTCTGCACCGGCCCCGTCATGCAGACGCTCGAATACCGGCCCGACGTCTTCCCGGACCAGCCGAGGGCGAGTCCCTTCCTAGCGAATATCGGTGGCTTTCTGATCAGCCTCCTGCTCGGCTTCACCGGCCTGCGCCCGTCCGCCGCCGAACCCGCCGATTGGGCGGAGCGCCCTGTCGTGCTGCCGGAGGGATGGGACCGCATCGAGGTCGATGAGCTGTCGATCCGGGGAAAACCGGCGCGGCTGATTGCCGAGCACGGCGCTCACAGGGCGAGCCTCGACAGTTGACGACAGTCAGTCGGCATCTCCCGGCGAAGGTCGCGTGCAGGCTCCGGGAAGGCCATGGCGTCCGGATCGGCAACGGAGCGAAGCTGGTCCTGGCCGACGGCGTCAGGCGGTCGGCAGCGTAGCCCCGTCCCGGGCATAGACCTGCGCAATCCGACAGCCCCGTGGGTCGTATTGCACCACGATCGCGCCGGGCTGGCCGGCCGGCCGGACCCACATCTGGCGGAGCGCTAAGCTATACTCTGTCGGGTAGCCGGGCAGCACCGGGGCCAGTTCGATACGGGAGATGCCGCTGGCAGTGAGGTGATGCGCCGTCAGAGCACTGGCGAGTCGGTCGGCGCAGATGTCGTTTCCCAATGCCGTGCGGACCCTCTCAGCCACGGCTGGGTCGGGCGGTGCCGAGAGTGGAGCCTGGCCAGTGCAGCTCGACAGAGTGACGACGAGGGCACAACCGGAAAGAAGCTTGATCATGGAAGATCACCATATGTCAGGTAGGCTTGGGCAGTTCGCGCCCGAACGCAGCTCGAATTCGATGGCGGCGCCGCCTGCCAACACCGCTGGACGGCGGGTCGGTTCCAAATCCGACGCCCGAATAGACCATGCCGAGGATGACCGCCTCCGCCGGGCGCTGGCCGACGGCGCGCCGGCGGCGGTCGCCGCCGCCATCACGCGGATCCGGCAGGAGGAGGCGGCCGCGCTGGCGCGGCTGCGCGCGACGGTCCAGCCATGACCGACTGGATCGAGGACGCCGCCACGCCGATGCCCGCGGCGTTGCCATGGACACCACCGGCGGGGCCGGTTGCCCTGAGCCAGGCGAAGATCGGCGAAATCAAGGCGCTCGCGCAGCAGGCCGGCCGGCTGGTCGAAGCCTCGCTTTTCCGAGAACACGCGGATCGCCTACGGCAAGGGCTGGCACGCCTGGAGCGACTGGTGCCTTGGCTTCGGCCTTGATCCAACCGGGGAGAACCCCGAGGCCGCGGCCGACGCTGCGCCGCGCCGCCGTGGTGCCGATCCGCAAGCGGCTGAAGCGGCCGCTACGGCACGATTGACGCCGAGTTCGAGGCGTTCCTGAAGGGCCTGCGCCGCACCAAGGGCGCCCGGCCGGTGTGCAAGGCGGCCGTGCTAGAGCCGAACCTACGCGCCGCCGCCCTGGTGCTGACCCCGGGCGCGCATTCCGACCTGGCCGGCACCAACCTCGCCGTCAGGGCAGGGGAGGGACGCCGGGCCCGGCGGGACATGGCGCTGCTGCTGACTGGATTCGCCGGCGGCTTCCGCCGCTCCGAGCTCGCCGCCCTCGGCTTGCGGGACGTTAGCTTCACTGCCGAGGGCCTGGTGTTGTTCGTCGGCCGCTCCACGGCCGACCAAGAGCGCCACGGCGCCGAGGTTGGCATCGAGGCGGTGCCCGGCTCGCCGCTCTGCGCCGTGTCCGCGCTGCGCCGCTGGCTCGAAGTCCGTGGCGAAACCGCGGGCGCCCTGTTCGGTCGGCTCGACCGCGGCGGCAACCTGATGCCCGGCGCTGACGGCCGCCTGCTGCCGGTCGACCCGGCGACGATCGCACGCCTGGTCAAGCGGGTGCTGATCCGCACCGGGGTCGAGGCGGGAGAGTTTTCGGCGCACAGCCTGCGCGCCGGGATGATGACCGCGGCGGACCGGCTCGGCGTGCCCTTCGAACAGGCGATGGAGCACGGGCGCTGGAAGAGCTACAGCGCGGCCCGGATCTATCGGCGGCACTCGAGTCTATGGACTGGGAATTTTACGGGCAAGCTGTTGCAGGGCCGATAGGCGCTCGGTTCCCTTCCGCGATCGGCTCTTTGCGGACGGTCGCCGGCCCTCCTGGCTTCCCGGAAGCGGACATTTCCGGCGATCCAATCGCCCCGAAGCGGAGAGGATCGCTTCGGGTCGGATCGGGTCAGACCGGTTATTCAGCACCGAGGCGACAGCTGCTTCCAGCACCCGCAGTTCGGCCTATCCGGCGGCAACTGGGCGGAAAGCGGAAGTCCGGAGTGGCTGGCGGCTCATCAAGCCAGCGGCACTCGTCGCTGGCATCGGCTCAGCCTGATGCGGCCGGCATTGCACAACTCCGCTGCATGGTTGACAGCGCCCCTGGGAACACACCTCCCTGTCTAGCTCTTAGCGCAAATGAAGAGCATTCTCTCACCAGCGGCTGAGCCTTGATTGGCCCGAACCGCTCCGATCGGGAGGACGGGGAAGGCTGATGAATCTCGTGGACATCTACCGCCTGATGCGCAATGCGCACATTCAGGCGCAGAGCATTGTCGATACCATTCCCGAGCCACTGCTCGTTCTCGACAACCATCACTGCGTCGAATCCGTCAGCCGAAGCTTCTATGACACCTTCCAGGTGGCCCAGGACGAGACCCTTGGCCGGCCGATCTACGATCTGGGCGATGGCCAGTGGGACATTCCCGATCTGCGCCATCTGCTCGAAAACGTCATCACCAAGAGCATGGCGGTCATCGATTATGAAGTCGTGCACGACCCGAACATCGGCCGGCGCACGATGCTCGTTTCCGCTCATCGGCTATTCCAGCCCGACAGGTCCAGCCAGAGCATGCTGGTGTCAATTGTCGATGCCACGCTGAGCCGGCAGCGCGAAGCCGAGTCCGACATGCTTGTCGGCGAGCTGCGGCATCGGATCAAGAACCTGCTCGCCATGGTCCAGGCGATGGCGCGACAGACCGTGGCAGAGGGCCGTTCCGGAGTGGAGTATCGGGACGACTTCCTTGGCAGGTTCAAGGCGCTCGTGACCGCTCATGATCTGGCGTTCGGCCAGCCCGGTGAGATCGGGCTGCGCACACTGATCGAGAAGACCGTCGCGCCCTACGCCGCCGGTGAGAAGAAAATCATCGTTGAACCCGGCCCGGCCGTTACGCTCGCACAGGTTCAGATTGTGCCCATTGGCCTGATCCTGCACGAGCTCGCAACCAACGCCGTGAAGCACGGCGCCCTTTCGGCGCCCGAGGGCCAAGTCCGGATCCTCTGGGATGTGTCCAAAGACAGCGCTCCGAAGCTCGGGCTTCGCTGGCAGGAACGCGGCGGGCCCCCGGTGACGCCGCCGGCCACCGCCGGCTTCGGCACCCGTCTCATCGATTTCGTCGCTACGCGCGAGCTCGGTGGTCGAGTGGAACTCGAATACCTGCCTTCCGGTTTAAGCTTGGAGATTGTGGTTCCAATGCCGTGATCTGAGATCCAGGTGAGCTTGTGGCTGTGGCGAGAGCAGTTCTCATCGTCGAGGACGAGTTCCTCATCGCCATGGATCTCGATCTGATCCTGAGCCGGCATGGTTGGACCGTCATTGGACCCGCTGCCACTGTCGCTGAGGCTCTGCGCCTCTTACAAGCCGAGCAGCCGGCCGTTGCGGTTCTCGATGTCACCCTGCAGGACGGAGCGGTATCGCCTGTCTACGAGAGCGAAACGTGCCCTTCATCGTGGCGAGCGCCTATGACCGGCCGGAGCTTGTTGGGGGAGAGGCTCTGGCGGGAGTACACAACATCGGCAAGCCGCTCGACGAACACCGCTCCTGGCGGCCCTGCGTGAGGCTATCGGGCCCTGAGCCGGGGCCGCGAGCGACGCCGAGGGGATCGCCTTGGGTCATCCACCGGCGTCTGGTTCTGCGGCGCCGTCAGGATCTCCTGCGGCTTCGGCTGCGGCAGCACAAGCTGCTGATCATCGAGCTCGGCTATCTGCCCTTCGAGCCCAACTCCGGGCACCTGTTCTCCAGCTCGTCTCCCGCCGCTACAAGCGCGGCAGTCTGCTGATCACCTCGAACCGCTCCGTCGGTGAATGGGGCGAGGTCTTCCCCGACCCGGTTTTGGCCACTGCCATCCTCGACCGGCTGCACCACAGCCACGTCCTGCGATCCGCGGCGACAGGCGCCGGCTGCGCGAGAAACGCCGCGCCGGCCTGATCAAGTATGAACCCTCAGACGGGAGACGGTTGCATGACGCAGCCCGAACCCCACCCCCGCGGCTCAACCCCGTGAGACCTCAGGAACCTTTTGCGCTTCGCTCCGCCAGCCGCGTTCGCGCGCCTCTCCTTCAGCGAGAGCTGAAGCCAACCAATTCGACGGTTGCCGCAACGCGGCTTTGTGTCGCTCCGCAAAAGCAGGAACACGGTCAATAGCCACCGTCGCTCCAGACAGATGATCAAGGGAAAACTATTGCCGCTCCGCCTCGTTGGAGCGGGGAACGCTGCCGGCCAGCCACGGTTAGTTCATCACTGCCGCGGTAATTCATCACTTCGCTTCGCCTCGCTTCGATCTCGTCCTTTTTATTATTTGGGAAGGTGGAATAGATGGCCGATCATGTGTTTGTCAGCCGTACGGAATATACCGCGACAGTGGCACCGGTCCTGGCGGAGCTCGGCCGGTATGCTCGGTTCCTTACCCGCAACAGCGCTGATGCCGAGGATCTGCTCCAGGACACCCTTCTGCGTGCTTACACCAAGTTCCATCTCTGGCAGCCCGGCACCAACATCGCCGGCTGGCTTTGCGTCGTAATGAAGCGCGTGTTTCTGTCGCAGTTCGAGCAGCGAAAGCGGTACGTGACGGCACCGATCGAGGATTTCGATCGGCCAATGATGCCCAGTCAGGAGCACAGCCTGGACCTAGCGCGGCTCGGGATTGCGATAGAGCGCCTGGAGCCACATCATCGGGACTTGGTGCAGTCAGTCGCGATCGACGGCGAGTCCTACGAGGAAGCGGCGCTTACCCACGCCATTCCAATTGGAACGGTAAGATCGCGGCTCGGCCGAGCGCGGGAATTCCTCCGACGCGATACTGGAATTGCCTATTCCGGACGGTGAATCGAGGTTTTTGCCCCGCCGTCTCTGCCTGACTGTGGCGATCCGGCGCTTGCGACGGTGATGGCTACCGCGAGGCGTTCGACGCCTGCCTCGCCGGTCACCAGCACCCTCAGAGATCGGTGGTCGACGACCACTTCCGGATGGTCTGAGATGTACTCACCTGCGAACACAATGGCGGCCAGTCTGGCGGCATCGTGGTCGGGCAATTCCGTGCCGCGGTCATCAGACTCACGACCACCATCCGCGAGCTCAAAATAGTAGCGCGGCACCCTATCGATCGCCTCTTCTCAAGGATATTCAGGCAGTCAACGGTCAGATGGCCCAAGCGGTGCCGCAGCGTCCGTCATCCACCCGCCGTCGAGGATGTTCCTTCGGGCTGTCTCAGTGCGCCAGGATCTCCCCCCAGCGGCGCCTTTCGTCCCCTGCGCAGAACGGCGACCAACGTCCCGGCCGCAGCATGACCTCCTCCGCGGAAATCGCATGAGGTTTGCCGGTTTGTTCGTGGACTCCGGACGCCTACGCTCCTACTCTTGTAGCGACCCTCGGAGCGGCGACACCGCAAGGTTCATCTTGCCGGGTGAGGCGCCCTGGCGGCCAGATGCAGCTGGTACCGACGCGATCCTCCGGCTCGGCCGGTCCGGCGACCGGCCCAGGAACCGGGCGAAGTCGGGCACCACCCGGACATGGTCGTGCTGGGTCTTGGGCCCGAACGGCGGATCCTCATGTCCTCGATCATCCGCTGGCGCAGCGAGGCGACGGGTGCAGAGATCACGGAAGCCTCCTGTCTGCAGGGAGTGGACCCCTGCTTCAGACACCCGCGATCGTGGCCCAGACCGGCTCAACAGCGCCGCCCTCCTATGCCGCGGAGCGGCTTAGTCGTGTGCCCAGCATGTTCGACCGCCTGGGGGTGCAAGTCCCCTGGCCAACCTGATGGAGGTGAAGGCCTAGTGAAGCGCAAGGGCATCATCGCGAGGTGGTGTCTGAAGGAAGCGTGGAGCAAACCGCGACCTGACGAACAGAAACCGGATAGGAGGCATCCCTGGCCGGACGAGCGGGCGACTAGCCGCGAAGTCCATATCCATCAAGGGACAGGGCTGTAGATCCGGCAGGGGTGCGGGGAAGGCGATCGAGCTTACCTGGGGAGGCCTGCATCATGTTCCGATCTCGGAACTGAGGGAATCGCAAGATGACCTGACCGTGACGCAGGAGTCAGCAGAGGGCGTGGTAGGTGATGCTGTCGGCAAGGCTGGTGAGGCACTCCAAAGCCGAAAGGCGGAGCAACGGATAGGCCGAGCCGGGAACGATCACCGAAGGCCCGAACGATGGGAAGTGGCAAGTAGGACCGACAACTCATGAATGGAAAGCGGCAGAAGACCCAGTGCGTACTGGCCCTCGAACCGATGGGCAGGGGTGAACCCCCGGTCAGCGGCCACGAAGGGGCCGAACCATCCGTGGCGAAGTCGGCACCCGAAAGCCCGGCCTGGACAGAACACCTCATGGAGACGGTGTGTAACCGGGAGAATCTGGAAACAGCGTGGAAACGCGTTCGAAGCAACAAAGGTAGTCTGGGCGTGGATGGGATGACCATCGACGATGCCAAGGACTACCTGCGTAAGCATTGGCCAGACATCCGGTCCCAATTGCTTGAGGGAACCTACCAGCCGCAGCCGGTCAAGCGGGTCGAAATCCCCAAGCCGGACGGCGGGGTCAGAAAGCTCGGCGTGCCTTGCGTCGTCGACAGACTGATCCAGCAAGCCTTGCTGCAGGTTCTCCAGGAGCAGTGGGACCCGACGTTCTCCGAGCACAGCTACGGCTTCCGCCCGGGACGCTCCGCCCATCAGGCTGTAGCCCAAGCGCAACGCTACGTTGCCGAGGGCTACTGCTATGTGGTTGACATCGATCTCGAAAAATTCTTCGACCGAGTCAATCACGACAACCTGATGGCGCGCGTTGCCGCGAGGGTGCACGATAAGCGTGTGCTCAAACTCATCCGCGCATTCCTCAATGCGGGGGTGATGGAGAACGGCCTGGTCCGTCCAGTGGACGAGGGGACCCCGCAAGGGGGCCCGCTCTCGCCCCTCCTAAGCAATCTCCTGCTCGACGACCTCGACAGGGAACTGGCCCGAAGGGGGCTCCGCTTCTGCCGCTACGCGGACGACTGCAACATCTATGTCCGCAGCCGCCGCGCCGGCGAACGGGTCATGGCCTCCGTCAGCCGGTTCCTGACCAAGAAGCTACGGCTGAAGGTCAACGCGGCGAAGAGCGCGGTGGCGCGTCCGGAGGAGCGGAAGTTCCTTGGATTCAGCATCTCGAATGACGGGGGCGAGCGGCGCATTGCGCCGAAGGCCCTCGACAAATTCGAGACGCTGATCCGGGACATGACACGCCGGACACGGGGCATCAGTCTGGCGCAGCTGATCAAAGAGCTGAAGCCATACCTCATCGGATGGCGCGGCTACTTCGGCTTCTGCCAGACCCCCCGGGTGCTTACGAACTTGGAAGCGTGGATCCGCCGACGACTGCGCTCGTATCTTTGGCGGCAATGGGGGAACGGGCACAACCGCTACAAAGAGCTGCGCCGTCGTGGCGTACCAAAGCTCCGTGCCGCGGTTGCCGCCGGTTCGCCGACGGGATTCTGGCGCATGTCAGGACACCCGGCGGTCCAACAGGCCCTGCGCAACCACCACATCGAGTCGCTCGGTCTCCCCCGCCTCTATGTCTCTGTCCAAGCTTAATCCGGTCGAACCGCCGTGGTACGTGACCCGTATGCCCGGTGGTGTGGGAGGGGCGGCGCCGTGAGGCGTCCCCCTATCCCGATCTATGGCGCGTCACAGCCCGCGCATCACAGTCCGGTGTCGACTCCATCGTTACACCTAAGCCGACATCCCATCGCGTGCCGAAGCGCGATGTCGCTGCCGAGGCTATCCTTGCACTCCGGCTCCGACGCGCCTTGGGTCAGAGCCGATGAGAACAGAGCCGCAGGAAATGCTGCGATCGATCGAGGCCGGCCATGTCCGATCGGAGGGTCGAGTCCGATGGCAGGTCTCGGGGATCATCATCGGGTTGGGCTGGGCCGGAAGGACCGGATGTCGCAGGTGCGGGCAATGTCCGGTGTCGCTGCGGCGACAACGCGGTGACCGCATATGTTTAGGGCTTCGGATGCCGGCCCTTGCGCGGGAGATGAGGCCGGGAGCGGGGCCGGCGTTCCGAAGCCTTCAGAGGGGCTGCGACGCCACCGGTGGCGGTGACCGCACCCAGACGCCGGTACTCGCGGCCTCGATGCGCGGATGCGGATCCTCTCCGGGCCGGGGTGGCACCGACCGTGCACCCGTGCGCCGATCTGCCGGATTTACCTAAATTGTTATGATTCCCGCTTGACGGCGTGCGGAGGTTGAGTCTTACCTTACTCAATGTTGTTGTGAGTGGACCGCCAATAAAAGAGCCACAACTGACGAATAACGATCAGCAGTCGATTAGCAGATTAGCAACTTGTCGCCGCGCGAGAGGCGTGTATTGTCCGACCTTTGTCTAGGCCGCCGTTGAAAATGTGATCTTGGGTGTGCGCGGCCAGATGCAATGCGAATGCTTGTGATAATTATCATCACCGAACAGATATCGTCGTACCATTCATTGTTTTATTTCGCATACCTTCTTCCATTTTACGGAAATGCCGTAAGTTCGATTGAGCGACTTGCTGAGGCGGACCTTCAGCCAGAACAGGAGAGGCTAATGCTTGCGTACAAACAAAAAGCTCACAATCTCAACAGATCTGCCGCTATTGCGGAGTGGACGCCGCCATACGAGGCGGAAACCAAGTGCGCTCTTGCACCAACCGACGAATCGAGCACCCAGGCCGTCGCGAAGGATGGTCCCGACACCTCATTGATTGCGATCGTCGATCGCCGTGCTCTTGGCAGGGAGGTACTCACGACCGCCCTTGCGACAGCAAATGGGGGCTTCAACAGCCGGACATACGCCGAAATCGGCGAATGGCTGATCGACGAAAACCGGCACAGCACATCGGCAATCCTGCTCGGGATCGGTGGAATCGGCAGCGACAATCCGGATCTGGCTGCAGACCTGCGATGCCTGGCGCGGGAGTATCCACAGATCCCTGTGCTCGTGATGGGCGATATCGAGGATCCTTATCAGATCATCGAATTCCTGTCCCATGGCGTGCGTGGCTGCATCCCGACCACCGCCAGCCTCGGCGTCGCGATCGGAGCACTGTCGTTGGCGATCGCCGGCGGCGTGTTCGTGCCGGCCAGCGCGCTCCTCGACACGAGCGGCGCACCGCGGCAGCTTCCGCCGGATGCCAGGAGCGTGTTCGGTCTGACCGCGCGGCAGGCGGCGATCGCCGACGGCATCTGCCGTGGGAAACCGAACAAGGTCATCGCCTATGAGCTGAACCTCTCCGAAAGCACGGTAAAGGTGCACATCCGCGGCATTATGAAGAAGCTGCAGGCTCGGAACCGGACCGAGGTGGCGTTCAGGCTGCACGCAACCAAGGCGGGCCCGAGGTGGCCCATGGCGCCTTGTTAGCCGTTCCAAACCAGCGCTGAGCACCCGGTCGCGTACCAGACCGAACGAGACGCGCCATGGCGCGCAGGCCGCTCGCTGCCTCCCCACTCGACATCGCAATGTCGAAACCGAAGGCAGGGCACGGTTGGAGGCGAGCCTTGCGCTCGGCTGGCCAGACCCAGGACAGCCGTCGACATTTCTTGGAATGGATGACGGGACGGCGGCGTCCTAGCTCCCGTCGCTGGATGCCTCAGCCTCGCTTCGGCGGGATTCTTTTTGAGGCGCGGGCGCCAGTCACCGGCGGCAAGTGTCGTCGGGTGCTGGCGCGCCTCGCCGCCGGCCCGATCCCGTGCTCGAGATCAGGTCCGCTGATCGAGGTCAGCGGCAAAAGACGAGAGTGCCCGACCGGCCGTCGCCTGTCAGGTTGGCCGTTCGGACATGAGCCCAACCTGCCCGTGCGACGGCTGCCTTTCGTGGACGCCGACAGGCAACAGGATCTGGTCTCTCGACGTCGTCATGGATTCGGCGCGTGCCGCCTCAACCGCGAGCCAATGCTCGAATGTCGCCTGGATGCCCTCGGCGAGGCCGATCGTTGGGGACCAGCCGAGGGACGTTATCTTGCTCACGTCGAGGAGCTTCCGTGGTGTGCCGTCTGGTCGGCTGCTATCGAAGCTGAAGCCGCCCTCATATCCCACGATCTCGGCAATGAGCGCGGCCAGCTCGACGATCGTGATGTCGGATCCGGCGCCGATGTTGATCGGAGTCGGCTGATCGTAGCGCTGCATCACCGCCACGCATCCGTCGGCGACATCGTTGACATGGAGGAACTCGCGCCGCGGTCGGCCCGAGCCCCAAAGCGTGACAACAGGCTGGCCTTGTCGCTTCGCCTCATAGATCCGGCGGATCAGCGCCGGCAGCACATGCGACGTCTCCAGATCGAAATTGTCGTTCGGGCCATAGAGGTTGGTCGGCATCACCGAGACGAAGCGGCAGCCATATTGGCGCGCATAGGTCTCGACGAGCTTCACGCCACCGATCTTCGCGATCGCATAGCCTTCGTTGGTCTTCTCCAGCGGGCCGGTGAGCAGCGCGTCCTCGCAGATCGGCTGGACGGCGTCGCGAGGATAGATGCAGCTCGAGCCGAAATAGAGCAGCTTCTCGACCCCGGTCCGGTACGCCCCATGGATCACATTCGCGGTGATCATCAGATTCTCGTACAGGAAGTCCGCGGGATAGGTCGCGTTCGCGACGATCCCGCCGACCCGCGCCGCTGCCGCGAACACGATCTCAGGCCGCTCCCGTTCCATCCAGGCCTGCGTGGCGGCCTGACAGGTCAGGTCCACTGCCGACCGGTCGGCCAGCAGGAGCTCGCAACCCTCCCGGGCGAGCCGTCGCACCAAGGCCGAGCCCACCATGCCGCTGTGACCAGTGACCCAGACGCGTTTGCCGCGCAGCTCCATCTGCTGGCCGGCCGCCGTGCTCGACATTCCATCGCTCTCCCTGTGCATGTATTTGAGAATGAGAATTAAGATATCGTCACACATTTTCTTGCTCATTTATTTTAGCTTTCTCGATCGGCGCCGACACCACATGCAAAAGGCGATGTGATACCCCCTGTGACACGGATGCGCCTGCAGCATTCGATTAGATCGACCTGGCGATGCCATGAGACGATGATGGTGGGCCGACTGCCCGGAGAATGCGCCCTCGCGGATTGCACCTTCCAACCGGGATGACGAGCAAAACGATCTGCTCGGGGTCTCTTATGCCGCGGCCGAATAGCGTGGCGACGCGAGACCCGCAGATAGTCCCGGCGACTCGACAGCCGACCCACACGGGCGATCGGTTTGGCTGGCGACGCTTGATCGCGCTAGCTCCGCACCCGTCGCATCGAGCTGAATCCTCCAGCGAAGGGGCTTCCTATCCCTCAGTTCAACCATCGCCAAGTCACCAACATCGAACCGTGCCCTTGCACTCTTCACCGTCGGTTGCGTGCCATCACCAAAGCCATTCTCACATGCTGGCGACGGGCCGTCCGGGCGGCAGCGGAGCGCGGCATCGCTGAGACTAGAGCGCGCCGAGCGCCAGGAAGATGCAATGGGCAATTGACTCTGGGAGCAGATGCCGGTTCTAAGCCATCAGCGTCGAGACTGGAAACGGCAGAGGCAAGTCTCGCGCGAACGGGGCAGCGCGTTCGCCTCCACGAGAGTACCGCGCCGGAGACGATTGCTACCGCGCCTCTTTCGAACGCTTTTTGGCGGGACAATCCCGCCAGGACCGACGTCATTGGGCGGTGTCTCGCCGCCCGCGACATCCTCGGCCTCGATTTCCGCCTCCGCTTGACGCCACTGCTCCTGTTCACGGCCCTCTGGCCGGCCTTCCCGCTGCCAGATGATGTAGGCCCTCTGCCGGATCCGTTCCGAACGATCCTCGATCATGTCTTCCTCCAATGTGCAAGGCGAACCGACAGAACAGATATAGGCGGATTCCCTGTGGTTTCTGGTGTCGCTCCTGCAAACGACCCCTGTTGAGCAGGCGAGCTAGTCCGATCGCGCTTCATCCCATAAGTGCCACGGAAGTCAGGATCGGGGCCAGGAAGGCATTCAGATTGGTCCGGCCATCCTGCAGACCGGTAAATATGAAGGCTCGATATTTATTAAACTGTGACCAATCCGCATGAAGATTAAGTTCTTTCGATTGAAAGTTCATTTCCTTCAATAGTCGAATTGTTTTTGGATTTTCACCATAAAAAATAATCTTGATATTTCGGTCGCCAATCTGAAAGGACGTTCTGATGTTCCCAAGAACCCTTGCCATTGTATTATCCGTAAACGGACTAAAGAAGAAGACAACAAGAGGCACGTCGGGTATTGGGTACTCCGCTCCATCCATATGGACGGACTCTATGCGGGCGCTCCGGCGGCTATCTTGAAGCCAGAGCTCAATATTCCTTTTGGCTGTTTCATGAAGCTCTTCGGCAAATTCCACGCCAACAACATTCCTAAATCCATAGCTCGATGCAAGCAGCAGAACACGGCCTTTTCCAGACCCGAAGTCTATAAAATCGAACTCACCGCAATTAATATCTAGATCATCCATAATCTGCGCAAATATCTTGGGCGACATTGGTTCATACCAAATTCCCTCTTGGATGCTCCCTCTTTCGATCGTCATTTGGGTGAGGGAAATATGGCCTGACGTATCCGTACCAAACATTCGATCAAAGCGACCATCAAGATGGTCATGAATTCTTTGAAGGCACGCATCAATTGAGTTGAATAGGCGTTGACAGCCGGGCAACCCGCAACTATAGCGGCTCAAGGCCATGTTGACACGTTTAGCGGTGCCGAGAGGGCCGTGTCTCCATAGTGCATTCAGAAAACTAACTCCAATCCCGCGTTTTTTTTCAGCTCCGGATTCCATTGATCAGTCTCCGGCCGAATCTCCACCTGATCAGCGGACAGTCACCCTAGCGGCCTCTAAGGCTATCCGCGAGAGGCGTAGCGATTGCCATCGCTCCAGGCTGTGCCGGTTGCCAGTCTCAGTTCCAGAGAGTCGACTGCACGGCAGTGCGTAGCGCTTCCAGAAGCTCTGCCGACGGCCGCCCCGTCACGGGCAACCCCCGGCTTTCCTGAAATGCAGCGATGGCGGTGCTGGTTTTGCGTCGCATCCAACCATTAGCGCGGCCAACATCAAAGTTCAGCTGTCCGAGCAGCTGTTGAATTTCTTTGATCTGGGCAGCGGTCGTTGTCGGCTCGGCAGTCGCCGCCGGGGGTTGAGGAGCCACGACAGGTACCCCCGTTTCGGGCGTCGCGATCCGTGTCTCCGGACTATCGAGGAGCGGCTCCGGGCGAGTTGCACTCGCCGTACTCTGTGTCGGGACGACAACAGGGGTATCCGGTGACAGGATGATGAAACCGGCGAATGGCGTACCGGGCGGGCGGGCATGCGCGGTCACCTGCAGCCGTTCCAATGCGGCCTTGGCCTCAGCATAGCCGGCATCAGCTGCGACCCGATACCAGTCGGCGGCGGCGCGCCGGTCGAGCGCACCGAGGTCGCCATCCTCGTAGAGCTTGCCTATGTTGTAGGCGCCACGCGGATTGCCGCTGGCGTTCGCCCGGCGGAACCAGTTCAACGCCTCTCGCGGGTCGCGCACGACGCCGGAGCCTCTGGAATAGGCGAGCCCTAAAGCATTTTGTGCCTCCGCGTGGCCGGCATCTGCCGCCTCACGAAAGTGCGCTGCTGCTCCTGCCGGGTCGCGCGGCACACCCAGCCCCAGCTCCAACAGCACGCCAAGATCATAGCTGGCGATGATAAACCCTCGGTCGGCGGCGCGACGATACCAGTAGGCGGCGCTCTCATAATTTTGAGGTACCTCCCTGCCCAGAGCAAAGAAAGTGCCGAGAAGATGCTCGGCGTCAGCTCGTCCGGCAATGGCATCGCGCGTTATGGCCTGCAACTCAGGTGAGACGTCGTCCCGAATTAGCGCCTGGCCCACCGAATTGTCCGCCGGAGCGACTATGGCACCGCCCTCCAGCTGGACCTCCTCAGTCACCGAGAAGGACGCCGCCTCGCCTCGCCTCGCGGTCACCCCTTCCGCGGCGCACCAGCCACTGCCCGTGAAGAAAAGCAGCATGGCGACCACTCCGCCGGAGGCTGCCTTGCGAGCGATGGTCGACCTATGCCCGCACCGAGCGACGCTGTATTGGCAGTTGACCTTCATGAGCGTTCACCCGAACTTGGCGTGCGTCATGCGTGACTGGCGCGGCCGAGCCGAAAGTTGTCGCCAGCGCGAGGCGATCGATGGGTAGCGAAATCGCTCTATCTCGGCGGTCCCGGGCGAAGCGATGGGTTTGGCTGACAGCGCTGCCCGATTGAAGACGTTAGAATGAAGCTTCTTCGAGCATCGCTGGCTCGCACGCCGCTCTCACCTGCTCTCGACGAGCGCGCACTAGATCCTGCGCCCCGATGTCTACGCGCCGCCGCCAGGTTCGCGAAACTCGCAAACCATGGCCAGCTTCCGAGCTCGGGGCACCTCTGCCTCGTCGACGGAACAGCCGCCCAAATTCATGGCCTGAAGCGCCGGTGCCGAGCCTTGCAACACGACAACCCAGCATGAATTGAAATTTTGCCTCGCTCGACTTGAGATTGCCTAGACATAAATAAATAACCACAAATTGGATGTCAAGTCCAAGGCCGAATCCGCATTTCATTTACTTCATTTGCATGAGCTAGATACCCTTTTTGGAGCATGCCCGAAAGGGGTATGGATGCACACAAAGCCGTTTTGGGGTGACGACATAGAACGGGCAGAAAACCACGCTAGGGGACAAACCGAGAACGCCCCTGCGCTTGCACGTTCAGAACTGTGTCAGATCTTCAGCAGGATGCTTTGCCCCGGTCCCGAAACCAGCGCACGAGCTGGCCTCACGGGACACGTCGACCACGTCGCAGCCAGCCCGCTCGCCAAGGTGAGCACCTCGTGCTCCTGCCGGTCGCAGGACCGCTCCCGGGCCGCTATGTCTGCCTGTCGGTGACCGACACCGGAGAGGGCATGGACCCGGAGACGCTGGCCCGGGCGACGGAACCGTTCTTCACCACCAAAGGCGTCGGCAAGTGGACGGGGCTCGGCCTGTCGACGGTGCATGGGCTGATGGAGCAGTCCCACGGCCGGATGGTGCTGGCCAGTCGGAAGGGGATCGGCACAACGATCGAGCTGTGGCTGCCGGTGGCATCCGCCGAGGCCGAGCTGCCGCCGCCGGCGGACGAGGCCGCGGCCCCGGACGCGACGGAGGCACTGGGCCGGCTGCACATCATGGCGGTCGACGATGACGGCCTGGTGCTGATGAACACGATCGCGATGTTGGAGGAGCTGGGCCATGCCGCCGTCGGCGCGACCGCGGCCGACCAGCGCTCGATGCGCTCCGCCGCGACGCCGCGGACCTGGTGATCCCCGACCATGCCATGCCGCGGATGACCGGTGCCGAGCTGGCCGACCCGATCGCGGCGGAATGGCCGGGGCTGCCGGTGATCCTGGCCACCGGCTATGCCGAGCTGCCGATGGGGGTCGGGCGAACCTGCCGAAGCTCGCCAAACCCTTCTCGCTGGAGGAGTTGGAGATGGCGATCCGGTCCGTACCTCCGCCAAGGGAGGGGAGGTCAGTCTGTAAATCCGCGAGGAGTCCCGACGCCGGTCGGCACGGCAAGTGCCGGATTTCGCGCGACATTGAGGAGTCACGACCTGGAGCCGATTCACACTCGACGATGGGCACCCGGAGGCTCCGTCGTGCGACCTGGGCCCGGCATCCTCCAATTGGGGGATCGTTCGCCCGCCACGCCACGATAGTTCGTTTATGACCAAGAAACGAGTTGTCGGAGGCGGCGGGTCAGCTTCGCTTCGATGGGGGATAGACATGGGAATGGCTAACTCTCCGATTGGCCCAACTTCGGATTGGGCATGTCGCTACCTGGCACGGCTGGATCAGGAGTTCGACGATTGGGAGGCGGATTGCTTTCGTCGCGGGTGCAGCTTCCTGGCTCGTGGGATGGCCCGGGGAGCCGCGTCCAACTGGAACGCCATGCTTCTGCCAGCCAGTCGCAGGAATGAGGTGAGCCAAGGACCCTTTTCGGCCCAACCCATGACGAGATCGGAAGAGGATCGTCTCCGAGGACTGCTCAATGCGATCATCGGCGGGCATCGCACGGCCTTTCCCGAGGGCTGATAGCGCTCTTTCTTGCCAAACGCCGCGCCCGACGTCGGATGACGCAGGATTCTCGTCGTCGGGCCAGGAGTCCCTTGGCTTCCAACTGCACCGCTGAGGTCGGAAAGGGTCGCTACCCGATCGCGGTGATCATCGGCCGGGCCTGGAATGCGCTGAGGTGTGCTGCGCTCGCCGCCTCGACCGCGATCCAGTGCTCGTACGTCGCCCGTATGCCCTCGGCAAGACCGATCGTGGGGGACCAGCCGAGGGACGTCATCTTGCTGATGTCGAGGAGCTTCCGTGGTGTGCCGTCTGGTCGGCCGCTGTCGAGCTGAACCCGCTTTCATAGCCCACGATCTCGGCAATCAGCGCGGCCAACTCGGCGATCGTGATATCGGAGCCAGCGCCGATGTTAACGGGGTCGGCTGATCGTAGCGCTCCATGACCGCAATGCAGGCGTCGGCGACATCACCGACATGGAGAAATTCGCGGCGGGGCCGGCCCGAGCCCCACAGCGTAGCGATGGGCTGGCTTTGGATCTTCGCCTCATGGATCCGGCGGATCAGCGCCGGCAGCACATGCGACGTTTCCAAATCGCAATTGTCATTCGGGCCATAAAGGTCGCTCGGGCATCACCGAGACGAAGCGGCACCCGTATTGGCACGCATAGGTTTCGACCAGCTTCACGCCGGTGATCTTCGCGATCGCATACCCCTCATTGGTCTGCTCGAGCGGGCCGGTGAGCAACTCATCTTCGCGGATCGGCTGGACGGCGTCGCGCGGATAACCGCTTGTTCGTGAATGGCGTCTCGTGGGTTCCGCGATCGGGGCGCCGCTACCAACACCGACACCGCTTTCGGAGTAACCGGTTACGCGGCGCGGCCGCCGCCCGATCCGGAGACGTCCTGTTTAGAGGAGCTGAGGCAATGTCCTATGGCGCCCTCAGCCTGCGCCAACGGTTGGTCACCTATCGCGCTCTTGCGTGATAGCGCGGCGAATCGGAACCGGCCGCCATTCTTCGTCGTTGCTGTAGTGACCGAGTGGGTCGGTCCCGGCCACAGTGCCGGAGGCATTCTCATGGTCGCTGATGCGATCGCGTCGAGGACAGGCATCGATCCGAAAGGCCGTCAGCGGCCTTTGAGGTCCCCCGCGATCCCGCGGTCTGCAAGAGCAGTGATCCGACCCGTCCTGAAATCACGAAAAGGAGGGCTCCCATGTTCAAGGAGCATCTGATCGCATGCGTCGCCATAGCTGCGCTCGGCGTGGGTCCGGCGCTTGCGCAAACCAACCAGCCCGCAGCGCCGCCAGCGCAATCCGGCACGGCTGCCGGTGCGACTTCCGAAGTCATTACGGTCGACAAGGTGTCCGCCGAGACTTGGCGGGCTTCTAAGCTGATCGGCGTCGACGTCTACGGACCCGATGATCAAAGGGTCGGGGAAGTCAACGAGGTCCTCGTCGACCGCAACGGCCAGATGCAGGCGATTGTGGTCGGCGTCGGCGGCTTTCTCGGCATCGGCGAGAAGGACGTCGCCATCCCGTTCGGCGAGGTTAAGTGGAGCGATCAGCCCGTCAATCCCGCTCCGGCCGCGCCTGCCGGCACGCAGCCGGCTCCAGTCGAGCCGTCGACGGCGGCGGGCACCACGCCTCCCGCTGCCGGCAATACTCCTCCGGCTACCGGCACGGCACCGCCGGCTGCCGAAGGAACCACCACACCGGCGATGGTCGAGACCAAACGGATGTACCCTGATCACGGCCGCATCACCATGACCAAACAGCAGCTGAACGACGCCCCCAAGTTCGAGTATCCGGGGTAGTCACGCTGATCCGAGGTCGTGGTGAACAGGTAGGCACCAGGCGGACGGTCAGGCTGACATGGTCTTCTGAGCTCCTGGATCGGCCGGTCGAGAAAGGGGACTTGCCAGCGTGCTGCAGCTGATCGCAGGCGTCCGCGGCACCATCAACGGCCTGCCGATCCCCTGATGCCGCGCAGTAGTGCCGTGGCGAAAGGACTGGGGCTGCGCAAGCTCGCCTCGTGCAGGTGGACTGATATGGCCGAGCGGGTTGTGGACGTCTTCGACGAGAACGGCGCCTGTATCGTGACCTACACCGTGGGGATCATGGCGTTCAACCGCACGCTCTGTCCCGAGGACTTCGAGCGCGAGGCCCTGTGGATGGCATCGCGAGACAAGATTGTGCCGAGCAGTCAGGAGGCACCGCTGACAGCCAAGGCTGTCAGGAGGCACCGCTGACAGCCAAGGCCCGACCTGGCCGGGGCGACGGCTCGGACCCCCGGGCGGTCTTCTGATCCGCACGTTCCCTCTGCAATCGTGCTGGTCCGGCATCATCTGCAGCGTCGCCGCCTCCATGGCCGCCAGCCTCGGCGGGTCGATCGCCCTGCCGCTGGTTCTCGCGACACTGTCGATCGCCGGCATGGCCGCCGGTCGACGGCTTCCAGTAAGCGCGAGTTTCGCGGCGGCGGGGCTGGACCCCGACTTCACTCCTCATCGACCCGGATGGCATGAGGTGCTGCAGTTTAGTGACATTCCGCTCGTCGCGGTACGGTGTCAGGTCGAGGTCGTTCGGGACCTTCGTCAGCCGCTCGTCGGCAATCTGTTTCTCGTGCTGCTTGATGAAGCGGTCGTAGTCGCGCCAGGCGATGTCTTGCGCCTCTACCGCGGCCCGCTCGCTACGCAAGGCGATCTGGTGGGCGTGGATATAGTTGAGGCCGAGCTCGTCCAGGAGGGCCTTCTCGACGGTCTCGTGCAGCACCAGGAAATCGTCCGTCTCGATTCTGCGACCGGCGAATTCGTGTGACCGCGGCATGTGCCGGTCGATGTAGATCGTCTCGCCGTTCTGGCTGTAGCCCGCAACATAGGGAATGTCGTGATCGCGGCCCACCCGCTTGACCCGCGCCACCACGGCCTTGAGCACGTCATGCATCACCTCGCCGCTGATCTCCTCGCTGAGCGGAGATTTGACCAGCATGCCCGAGCCCTTCCTGTTGCCGCGGATCATCCCGCACCCGAGGCAAACAGGCCGGTGGGTCAACGAGTTTCAATCGCCCGACTGCTGTGCCGCTTTCCTCCTGTGTGAACATCGCCACGCTGTTCCTCGAGCATCGTGAGGAACCAACCCGGCTGATCTGATGTTCGCCTTGCGACAGGCGGAGACGAAGGATGAACGTCGCCGACGAAGCGAGCCGGCCCTTCTGGCTGGAAACGGCGCCACCAATCGAGGCGCCGCCGCTCGCCGTCGATGCCGAATGCGATGTGGTCGTGGTTGGTTCGGGCATCGCCGGGCTTTCGACCGCCTATGAGCTTGCCCGCTGCCGCCGACAGGTGATCGTGATCGACCGGGGGCGCATTGGTCGCGGAATGACCGCACGCACCACCGCCCATCTGGCAACCGAACTCGACGACCTCTATTTCGAGCTGATCCGCGTCCGCGGCGAGGATGAGGCACGGCTCTATCACGACAGCCAGGTCGCCGCCGTCAACCGGATCGAGGCGATCTGCCGCGAAGAGGAAATCGACGCGGATTTCGCCCGCATCGACGGCTATCTCGTGCCCGCCGAGGAAAGTCACCGCGCTGATCTCCAGGAGGAATATGAGGCTTGTCGGTCGATCGGGGTCGATGTCGAGTGGGCCAATCGAGCGCCCATGCCCGGCCTCAACTCCGGACGTGTGCTTCGCTTCCCCAACCAGGGTCGCTTCCACCCGACCAAATATCTCGCCGGTCTCGCAGGCGCCATCACGGCCCGCGGCGGCCGTCTTCATTGCGACACCGCCTATCTAGGCCAAAAGGAGATGGATGGCGGCGTCGAGATCGAGACCGAGGCAGGGCACAGGATCCGGGCCAGGGCCGCGGTGTTCGCGACGAACTCGCCGACCAATGACAAGGTTGCGATTCACACCAAACAGGTTCCGAACCGCACCTATGTGATCGCCGGCCGGGTGCGGAAGGGCGCCGTTCCCGACGCGCTGCTGTGGGACACGCTCGATCCCTATCATTACGTTCGCATCCAGCCGCTCGGCGACGACGCGGATCTGCTGATCGTCGGCGGAGAGGATCATCGATCGGGCGAGGCGAACGACATGGAGGAGCGCGTCGCCCGGCTCGAAACATGGACGCGCGAGCGCTATCCGGGGTTTGGTGAGGTCGACTATCGCTGGTCCGGCCAGGTGCTCGAGCCGGTCGATTTCATGCCCTTCTCGGGGCGCAATCCGGGAACCCCGAACATCTACATCCACTCCGGCGATTCCGGACAGGGCATCACCAACGGCGTCGCCGGCAGTCTCACGATCCTGCCGCTGATCGTCGGGGAGGAGAGCCGCTATGCCCCGGTGCTCGACCCGGCCCGCAAGCCGGCTGCGCTTGCCGCGATAGCCGAGTTCGTCAGGGGACAGGCGGGCGCGGTCAAGAACTTCGCTGAATATGTGGCGCCGGGCGAGGTGAGCTCGGCGGACGAGCTCGTCCCGGGCGAAGGCGCGCTGATCCGCGAGGGGCTACGGAAGATCGCGGTCTACAAGGCAGAGGACGGGACGGTGATCCGCCGCTCTGCTGTCTGCACACACATGGGCTGCCTCGTCCATTGGAACCGGTTCGAGAAGTGCTGGGACTGCCCCTGCCATGGGTCGCAATTCGCACCGGACGGCCAGGTGCTCAACGCACCTGCAATCAAGCCGCTGGCGGAGGACGACGAATAATCTCTGTTGGGCGTGCCTGATAGCCGCTTCGGAACAGCGCACAGGGCTCGCTATGACAAAATCCAACCGAGCAAATTGGTGCTGTGTATGCCAGTATTTGAGGCATAAAAGTCCAGATAATCAAGTTATAACCTTCGGATCAAAGGAGATCGAGTTCGATTTTGGCCTCTCCGCCGCAGGCTCTGACGAGCTCCCAGCCCTCTCCTGGGGTCGTCCATTGATCCGAAAGGCGGATGCTCAATCAAACGAGTCAGCTTAAAATTTTATGATTCGCGCTTGACCGCAGCGTCTCGTTTAGCTTTTAGTTACTGCATAGATCGCTATGAACTAACCGAACGCAATTGAAGGTCCGTCGGGGCAAACCCGGCTCGGAATTTGCCGAGCATTATCGATCGGCGGAGCGGCCATTTGGGTTGACTCTGGCCGTGCTGATCGAATCCGAGGAGATGTAGAGAAACACTCGCCAAGGCAGGCCCACTGCCGGAACAGGAGAGGCTATGCTTGCATACAGACAAGATGATCATGGTGCAGATGAAACCACCTGGGTAGTGGACCCGACGCCTCAGGCCGAGGCGGAAGGCCTTCGGGGTCTTCCATCGAACGGAAGCTCGTGCGTTCAGGCCGTCGCGGAGGGCCGTCCCGCCACTTCATTGATTGCGATCGTCGATCGCCGTGCTCTGGGTAGGGAGGTGCTGACGACCGCCCTTCGGACAACACAGGGAGGTCTTAGCAGCCGGGGGTATGCCGGGATCGGCGACTGGCTGGCCGACGAGAACCGGCACGAGACTTCGGCGGTCCTGATCGGGATCGGTGGAACCAGTAGCGACGATCCGGAGCTGGCGACGGACCTGCGAAGCCTGACGGGGGAGCATCCGCAGATCCCGATGATCGTGATGGGCGACAGCGAGGATCCTTCCCACGTCCTCGAGATCCTGTCTTATGGCGCGCGTGGCTATATCCCGACCAGCGTCAGCCTGAGTGTCGCGATTGGAGCGCTGTCCCTTGCGATCGCCGGCGGCGTGTTCGTGCCCGCCAGCGCGCTCCTCGACACGGGCCCCGCGCCACGGCAGAGTCCGGAAGCCGGAACCGTGTTCGGCCTGACCGAGCGGCAGGCTGCGGTCGCCGAGGCGATCGCCCGCGGGACGCCGAACAAGATCATCGCCTACGAGCTGAACCTCAGCGAAAGCACAGTGAAGGTGCACACTCGCAGCATCATGCGGAAGCTGCAGGCTCGGAACAGGACCGAGGTCGCCTTCAAGCTGCACGCGACCAAGGCGCGCCCGAGGTCGGCCTCAGGGCTGGTTTAGCAGAATCCGCTGGCTCGCCAAGGACGCGCCCACTTACTAAGCTCTGGTGTTGGTGCTCGGCGATGAGGTGCGCGGTCTGGCTGAGGGCGAGAGCTTTGGATCGGAACGGGCCGATGTCGTGCTCTTCGATGTCGGGCAGCCAGGCCGGCAGGAACCACGAGCCACCCGGCCGATTGTAGCTTTTGCTGCTCCTCCCCGATCCGATGCTCTCGGCGAAGAACCAACCGGATCGATACCGTCCTGCCGCCATGTCGCGGTCGAATTGGTTATCGTCATCACCCTCGCCGGCAGAAATGCGGCTCGCTGAGGCGCCGAAGTCGATATTGGCGATATAGGGCCGGGGGAGGAGATCGTCGAGCCGGCTCTGGGGTGACCATTAGCGATACCGCCGACCACGTCGGCGAGATAGGCCTGCGGCTCGACAGCGATGAACTTGCAGGTCTCGATCAGCCGAGCGCCCACCAACGCAGCATCGTTGCGACGTCGTCTGGCGGCTGGATTTTAGCTCTCAGCGGCTCTCGGCGTTCGCCGGGTCTCGCTCCTACAACTCCTAACGCGATCCGACTGTGGCGCCGGCGCCACACCAGTCATCATTCCAGAGCGGAGGAACGCAGGATCTTTAAAGGGGCGCAGAAAGATATTTCGCGCCGCGAGAACATTCTGTATAGATTCCGCGCATAACTTTCTATGTCTCCGGGAGGCTTTGGCGTGTACACCGTGCTCGTCAATTTGCATTCGGCTAACTCACATGCATTGGAAGTAAGTAAACGAAGCGAAGCGGTGCCACTTCCTTTTAAGCCAACCAGCAATATGTTGGCGGCTGGCGCCAAAGCTGGCGACGTAACCCCCGATATCGCTTGGCGGATCTACCGAGCGATGCTCAACGCTGCTCGGATCGATTTTGCAACCTCACCTCTCGGTTAGGAGAATGGCTCGTCCACCGCTCAGGTCCGTACCGTGGTCCGACGACGAGCCCAGCCCTCGTCGGCGACGAACGCCGAAGGTCAGATCGGCGTGGCGGTACAGGCCGAGCTCGCATCAGGTCATCTGAAATCCCCGGGATGCGGGCAGCATATTCCCTACGCCAGTCTCCCCGCTCTGACGCCTCCTGCCCGACAGCATCCAGGCTGTCGATCCGCCCCAGCTCGCGCAGCGGCGACCGATCGGCGCCGTCCCAATTGGTCTTCGCTTAAGCCTTTGAGTTCACTGCATGATAAGGGGCTTATCGGGCCTTGGGGCTTCCCAGAGGGGGCGATCGATGGGTAGACTTGTCCGGTCGTCCGCCCAGGAGGCCCTGTGCCGTTCGCCGTCCACCTCGATTTCGATCGCACGGCGCCGCCGCCCTGGCGCCGCTCATCGACGCCGTGGAATGCGCCGACCTGGACGCGATGACGCCGCGCCGGGCCAGGGTCGCGCCGCATCTCTCGCTCGCCGTGTATGAACGGCTGGCCGCGGCGACCGTGACGGTCTCGCTGGAGCGCTTCGCCGACGGCCAGCCCGCGCTCGCCATCCAGCTGGCAAGCCTGGGCGTGTTTCCGGGTCCGCCCGCTGTCCTCTTCGCCGCCCCAGTGGTTTCGCTCGAACTCCTCGCTCTGCACCGCGCCTATCACCAAGCGACCTGGGCCGCCGGCCCGCGCTGCTGGGCACACTACCTGCCCGAGGCCTGGGTGCCGCATGTCACGCTCGGCGAGGGCATGAGGCCGGCTCTGGTGCCGGCGACGATCGGCAACGCCATCGCCGCCTGGCATCCGCGCGCGGCGGTGCTGCACCGGCTCTCGTTGGTCCGGTTCCATCCGGTCGAGATTCTGTGGTCGACGGCGCTCGCGCCGGCGCACCCGTGAGTAGGGGAGGGGAGGGTGATCGTGCATCTCAACGGCTGGCCCGGGGTCGGAAAGCTCACCGTCGCTCGCCTGCTGGCGCCGCGGCTCCAGGCCCGCCTGATCGACAATCACCTGCTGCACGACGTCGCCATCCGCTGCGCCGGCATCGATGACCCGGCGCGCTGGCCGCTCTACGAGACGGTGCGCGCCGCCGCCTACCAGGTGCTGGCCGACCGGCCGCGATCGGAAACCTTCGTCATGACCAACGCCCTGTGCATCGGCTCGCCACGCGAACGCGAGGCTTGGCGCCAGGTCGTTGCCCTGGCGGAGACGCGGGCGGTGCCGCTGGTGCCGGTGGTGCTCGAGGCCGACGACACCGTGCTGTGCTCCCGGGTCCAGAGGCTCGAGCGCCAGGGACGCAAGTTGACGGACCCGAACGTCCTGGCGGCGATGATCCGCTCCGACCGGCTGCTGAAGCCCGACGTGCCCGAGCGGCTCGACCTCGACACCACCCGTCTCGCCGCCGCCGACGCCGCCGTGGCGATCGAAGCGCATCTGCTGGCCGTTCGCGACCGCTTGGCGCCGGCGGACTCCAGGCACCTGACGCCGGTGACCGCGCCATGATCGACGAGACCATGCCGGGCGCGGGGGAGGGCGCGCCGGCGGCCGAGCGCCCGACGGCGGTGCTGCCGGATGCCGGCGCGGCGACCGGCCTGACCGACCTCCAGCGCGCCGAAATCCGCCGGCTCGCCCAGCGGGCGGACGCGCTGGTCGAGGCCTCGCTCTCGGCCAACACCCGGCGCGCCTACGGCACCGCCTGGCAGCAATGGACCGCCTGGTGCCTCGGCTTCGATCTCGACCCGACTGCCGCCGACGCCTCCTGGCTGGCGATGCACCTCACCGCCCTGTCCGAGACCCGGTCGCTGTCGACGATCGAGCTGCGCCGCGCCGCCGTCCTGGCGATCCGCCGCCGCCTCGGCCGACCGATCCATCTCGACGACGGATATTTCCCGGAGTTCCTGCAAGGCCTGCGCCGGACCAAGGGTGCCCGCCCTTCGCGGAAGGCGGCGGTGCTCGAGGAGAATCTGCGCGCGGCGATGCTGTGGCTCGATCCGGACACCGCGCCCGCGCCGAAGCGCTGCCTGCGCGATCGGGCGCTGCTGCTGACCGGCTTCGCCGGCGGCTTCCGCCGCTCCGAGCTGGCCGGCTTCGACTTGCGCGACATCAGCTTCACGGCCGATGGCCTGGTGCTGTTCGTCGCCGGCTCGAAGACCGACCAAGAGCGCCGGGGCGAGGAGGTCGGCATCCAGGCGGTCCCGCGATCGCCGCTCTGCGCCGTGACGGCGGTCTCGGCCTGGCTCGCCGCCCGCGGCGACACGCCAGGGGCCCTGTTCTGCCGGATCGACCGCGGCGGCCATCTCACCTGTGGACCCGACGGCCGCCTACAGCCGATCGACACCAAGACCGTCGCCCGGCTGGTCAAGCGGGTGATCGCCGGCACCGGTCTCGGCGCCGAGGACTTCTCCGCCCACAGCCTGCGCGCCGGCATGATGACCGCGGCCGATCGCAAGGGCGTGTCGCTCGAGGCGGCAATGCAGCACGGCCGCTGGAAGGATGCGCGCACCGCCCGCGGCTATCGGCGGCATTCGTCGCTCTGGCAGGGGAACTTCACCGGCAAGCTGCTGGCGGACGAATAGCGACCACGAGTCGTTGTCGCCAGAAGTCGCTACAAGCGGGCCTTTTGGTCTGCGACACGCCTTGCAATGCGGCAGCCGATTGCCGGCGCTGTGCTCCGACGTTAGACTGCCCACACTGATGGGCGGCCCCGGTGCTGGCACGCGCCAGGGAACTGACTGTTCCTTGAGGAGCCGGAGCAATGAGCACGAGCCCACTGCGCGTGGCGGTCGTCGGCGGCGGCATCGGCGGCGCCGCCACGGCTCACGCCCTGCTTCGACGCGGCATGGACGTTCGTCTGTACGAGCAGGCGGCAGCTCTGGCCGAGGTCGGTGCCGGCGTCGCGATCCAACCGAACGGTGTCCGGATGCTGCGGCGGCTCGGCCTCGGAGACGAGCTGAACCGCTCGGGGGCCAGATAGATCGACCCACAGTTTCGTCGCGCCGATGGATCCTATGCCGCGGCGATGTGGCCCCCCGAGCTCGCCAGCGAAATCGAGTTCTACGGCATGCACCGCGCCGATTTGCTGGCAATGTTCGTCGACCGGCCGCCTGCCGACATCGTGAAGGCTGGCCACAGATGCATCGGCTTCGAACAGGATGATCGGCAGGCCGTCATCACCTTCGCCAATGGTGCGCGCGCCACGGCTGACGTCGTGATCGCGGCTGACGGCATCCATTCAACCCTTCAGCAGTTCGTGGTCGCCCCGTCCGACCCGCTCTATTCGGGATTCCATCGCCTATCGCGGCGTGATCTCGGCGGCGAGCGTCTCGTGGCCGCCAGGAGATGCGCAACTGGCACGGTGCAGGCAGGCATTTTCTCGTGTTTCCGGTGCGCGCCGGCCTGCTCATCAACTACGTCGGCTTTGTGACGACCGATGAGCCGATGAGGGAGTCATGGTCGGCACGGGGCGATCCCTCCGCCCTTGCTCGGGAGCTCGCCGGCTGGGACCCAATGGTTGAGACGATCATTGCCCAGATGAAAACCACCTTTCGGTGGGGCCTGTTCGATCGCGAGCCGCTCGCAACCTGGACCCGCGGGCGCCTGACCCTGCTGGGAGACGCCGCCCACCCGATGCTGCCGCACGTCGGCCAAGGAGCCAATCAGGCCATCGAAGACGCCGGTGCATTGGCGACCGTGCTGAGCCGTGCAGACCGCAACTCAGCCCCACGGGCGCTGCTGATCTACGAGCAGCTGCGGCGCCAGCGGACTGCCGGCGTCCAGCGCATGTCGCGGGTGAGCGGTGCTCGCTATGGCGCGTCCAGCGGCGACTTGCATGTCCGCGACCGCCAGCTCGACGCTCAGCAGCAGGAACGCGCCTGGGTCTGGAACTATGACGCCGATGCCGAAGGCACGGCCGCCGCCGCCTCGCTTTAATGCAATCTGGTCCGCGATACTGTTCAGCCGGGGCGGGGAGTCGGGCTTGGCGCCCTGACGGTTGGCGGCCTGCAAGCTACGGTCTTGTCGCGACCAGCACGCTGGATTGTAACCAATCGTCAGACTGTCAGCCCCGCCTTGCGGAGGCCTTCAACGCGGCGCTCAAAGTCCTCGGGGTTGCGGAAGGGAAGGACGCGACGGCGGCGCTCGACAGAGAAGCCGGGATTGATCTGGAGCGCGCGCTGCCACGCTCGTCGGCTCTCCTCGGGCTGGCCGAGGTGGCCGTAGCATGACGCGAGCAGGGCGAAGGCGGTGTCTGATCGCTGATTTCGTGCGAGCCGCTGCTCGATCGCGACAATCGCCTGCTCATATCCGCCGAGGGAAAAGTGTGCATCGGCGACGAACTGGAGCAGGAGATCTGGATAGTGCGGGTCCAGGCGCATCGAAGCATCAAGCGTTTCGAGGGCGCCTGCAGGATCGCCAGAGAATATCTGGATGTGGGCCATCGACATGAGGAGCTGGACCGAGTTGGGCGAAAGCTCGAGGGCCCGCTGCGTCTCTGCCCACGCCCGGTCCAGCTCACGGCTCCACAGGCAAGCCAAGCCCAGCGCGAAGTGGCCGTTGGCCTCGTCCTCGGCCATCCCCACCGCCTGCTGCGCGAGTTCTCGCCCGATTCGCAGCGAGTGCTCCTGATCGCTGCTCCAGCCGTTGATGTAGTCGAGCACGTGGGTGAAGGCGGTGAGAGCAAGGGCCGCCGCATAGTCCGGATCGATCGCGATGGCGGCTTCTGCCATGCCGCGCGCCGCGATATTTCCGGCTCGGGTGTGCGCCCACGCCTGCTCCCGGCCACGCAAGAAGAATTCGTACGCCTCGACATTGACTGCGCGCGTCCCGGCTAACCGATCGGGGCCACTCGTGAGCTTAAGCTTGAGCGCAGTCACGATCTCCTGCGTGAGTTCGTCCTGAACCGCGAAGATGTCGGTGAGGTCGCGATCGAAGCGGCTGGCCCAGACATGCCCGCCGTGGCTCGCATCGATCAATTGGGCCGTGACCCGCACCCGGTTGCCCGCCTTGCGTACGCTGCCCTCGAGCACATAGCGGACGCCAAGCGCCTTGGCGACGTCCGGAATGGAGACCGCGGCCTTCTTGTACACGAAGGACGAGTTGCGGGCGATCACGTGCAACTCGGACAATCTCGACAGATCCGTGATGATGTCCTCGCTGATGCCGTCGGAGAAGTATTCCTGTTCGGCATCGCCGCTCAGGTTGTTGAACGCGAGCACGGCGATGGAGGGCTTATCGGGGACGGACGGCCGCGCCGAAGGTCCTTCCGGCGCACGGGTCTGCGCTGGGATCGCCGGCTTCGCCTGTGAGGCGACTCCGACCTGAAGCGAATAGACCCGGATCGGCTGGGCGATGTTCCTGAGCTGGGTCTCGCCGAGATCGGTCACGGCGAGATCGAGCCGCGCTCTCACCTGGCGGTAGGCATCTTCGGAAAGACAGATCCCGCCGGGCTTAGCAATTCCCTCCAATCGCGCCGCGATATTGACGCCGTCGCCCATCAAATCCCCGTCGCCCTCCTCTACGACGTCGCCCAGATGGATGCCGACGCGGAACTCGATGCGAAGCTCAAGCGGCACGCCGGCATTCCGCTCGACCATTGCGGTCTGCACCTCGATGGCGCAGCGCACGGCGTCCACCACGCTGCGGAAGTCGACGAGGCTCCCGTCCCCGGTGCGCTTGACCACGCGGCCATTGTGCACGGCAATGGTCGGGTCGATCAGGTCGCTGCGCAGCGTCCGCAGCCGCGCCAATATGCGATCCTCGTCTGCGCCTGTGAGACGGCTGTAACCGACCACATCCGCGACCAGAATCGCCGCGATCTTCCGCGTCTCGCTCATCGCGCCAGTTGCCTTCGATTGACCTTAGCACAAAAGCTTTGCGAATGCGCCCGGGCTCGACTGGTTCGCCAGGAAAGTCTCCCGACATGCCATCGGCCGAAGACCACTGGAGGTCGCCTCCGGTCACGTCCGCTTTCCCGAGCCGAGCTCCATGGCCAGCTTCGCGCCCGAACTCGTGCTGAGTTGGCCGATAAGGGGTAGATCCGGTGGCTTTGGCTGGTGACCGCTATGGGGACGCCGGAGCAATGGCCGCATTTGGCGCAGCTCGGCCAGATAGCCTAGCCTGTATATCTCACACTGGGGAGGTGCATCGGGGCTTTGGATCTGAGAAAGTTGTTTTGCGAGAACGACTTACTTTGGATCAAAGGAGTTCCCCGATGCCGACAGAGTGTAGCGCAGATCTGTTCGGATTTGCACCCGTCGAAGGCCGCCGTGTCGAGGCGGCGTTCGACGGCGGGACGATCACCTCCGACGCCGGAGCGCTGCTGCTCGGGGCGACGGATCGGGCCATCGGTCTGATCGGCCGGTTCGCCTCGTGCTTCAGGGACGTCCGCCGTCCGGACCTGATCGAGCACACGGCAAGCTTCAGGCGCGGCGCTCGGATTGCGCGCCGGTGGCCGGCAAGTCGACGCTCAACCGGCTGGAGCTGTCCCGGGGCGAGCCGAGCCGCTATCACAAGATCGGCCATGACGGGGCGGCGATCGAGCGGCTCTTCGTCGACCTGTTCGTGGAGGCGCACAAGAGCCCGCCCCGGCAGATCATCCTTGATCTCGACGCCACCGACGACCCGCTGCACGGGCATCAGGAGGGCAGGTTCTTCCACGGCTATTACGATGGCTACTGCTACCTGCCGCTGTACATCTTCTGCGGCCGGCATCTTCTGGCCGCCAAGCTCAGGCGCGCCGACATCGATGCCTCGGCAGGAGCGGAGGAGGAGGTCGCCCGCATCGTGGCTCAGATCCGCAGCCGCTGGCCCAGGACCCGCATCCTGTTGCGGGCCGACAGCGGCTTCGCCCGCGAGGCGCTGATGGCCTGGTGCGACGGCAACCGGGTCGATTATGTGTTCGGTCTGGCCCGCAACGCCCGCCTCGTCGGCGAGATCGAGGCCGAACTGGCGCAAGCCGGAGAGGAGGCGCGGCAGACCGGCCAGCCGGCCCGGCGCTTCAAGGAGTTCATGTGGTCGACGCGGGACAGCTGGTCACGCCGGCGCCGGGTGATCGCCAAGGCGGAGTGGACCGGCGGCGAGGCCAATCCGCGCTTCATCGTCACCTCGCTCAAGTCCACGGCGGTCTCCGGCCGCTCCCTCTATGAACAGGTCTATTGCGCCAGGGGCGACATGGAGAACCGGATCAAGGAGGCGCAAGCCGATCTCTTCGCAGACCGCACCTCCGCCGCCACCATGCGGGCCAACCAGCTCAGGCTGTGGTTCGCCTCGATGGCTTACGTGCTGGTCTGTGCCCTGCGCCGCATCGGCCTTGCTCACACCCAGTTCGCCGAGGCCACCTGCGGCACCATCCGGCTCAAGCTCCTCAAGATCGGAGCGCTTGTCCGCATCTCGGTCAGGCGCGTCAGCTTCGCCATGGCATCGGGATGCCCCTTCCAGCCCGAATGGGCCCTCGCACACGCCCGATTGCGCAACGCCGCCGCCTGATCCGGCCTTCCGCCCCGACCGCAACAACGAGTTCACCGCCGAGCCTCCCTAACCGCAAATGCGGCCGATCTCGCTCGTCCCCTCACACTCTCTCCTCGCCCTGCTCACTCTCACCGCCGCATCATCTCGCAGCCGTGAGAAATGCGGGCTAGTATGATTTATTCGTCAGCCTCCGGTGAGGACCGCAGGGGATTTATTGCGAGAATCCGAGCTTGTGCGGGCGTGACCGGCGGCGCGCTGGTCGGCGATGATCTGCTGCAGATTCTCGATGCCGTCGCGGGTGAAGGCGGTCACACCATCCTCGCCGACGCCGTAGACGTGCAGCCGCCCATCTTCGGGTTCCATGTCGATCGAGATCTCGTGCAGCCAGTCCTCGTCCTCGCCGAGCATCCGAGCGACATGGCCGATGGTGAAGACGGAGGCGGTGGCCGCCACGGTCAGGCTGCCTGGCTGCGGGGCGTCGGCCGCCAGTGCCATGGCAGGAGGTCGTCAATCCTGCTGGCGGGGTGGTCGGCGATGCGGGCCAGGACGTCGGCCAGCCAGGCCTGCGGATCGACGTTGTTCATCTTGGCGGTGACGATCAGGCTGTACATGGCCGCGGCGCGCTGACCGCCGCGGTCGGACCCTGCGAACAGCCATGACTTTCTGCCGAGAGCGATGCCGCGCAGGGCTCGTTCCGCCGCATTGTTCGACAGGCAGATCCGGCCGTCATCGAGGAAGCGGGTGAAGGCCGGCCATCGCTTCAGCATGTAGTCGATGGCCCGGGCGAGATCGTTGCCACGGGAGAGCTTGGCACGCTGCTCGCGCATCCAGCCCTCCAGTTCGGCGACCAGCGGCACGCTCGATCCCTGCCGGACCGCGCGACGCCGCTCGGCGCTCTGGCCATTGATCGAGCGCTCGATCTCGAACAGGGCATCGATGCGCCGGACCGCCTCCAGCGCCAACGGCGAGATCACGGCCCGCGTCTTGCCCCGGGCCGCGCGGCGGGCGCTCTCCGCCAGATCCGCCATGGCGAAGAAGGGCCGGCGCGCATGGACCCAGCATGCCGCCTCCAGGATCGGACCCGGCTTGCGGTCGGGCTCGTACAGCTTGGTGTAGCCGCCAAAGGCGTCGGCCTGGAACAGCCCGGCATAGCCGGCCAGATGTGCCTGGGGATGCTCGCCGGTCCGATCGCGCGAGTAGTAGAACATCGCCGCCGGCGGATCCCGTCCGCCGAACGGCCGGTCGTCGCGCACATAGACCCAAGCCCGCCCGGTATCGGTCCTGCCCTTGGCCAGGACCGGCACGGTCGTGTCATCGCCGTGCAGGCGCTCGGCCGCGAAGACGTGCGCCTCGATCCGCCGGATCAGCGGCGCCAGCACCGCGCAGCAGGCGCCCACCTGGTCGGCCAGGGTCGACAGGCTGAGCGGCACGCCTTCCCGCGCATAGCGCTCGGCCTGGCGGTTGAGCGGCTGGTGCTGCCCGAACTTCTCGAACAGGATCATCGCCAGCAGGCTGGGGCCGGCCCAGCCCCGGGCGATCACATGGAACGGTGCCGGAGCCTGGCTGATCCGCTCGCAGTCCCGGCAGGTGAACTTCTCGCGGACATGCTGGATCACCTTCCACTGCCGCGGCACCACCTCCAGCGTCTCGGTGACGTCCTCGCCCAGCTTGCGCAGCCGCTCGCTGCCGCAGCAGGAGCAGGCGGCCGGGCTCGGCTCGACCACACGCTCCCGCGGCAGGTGCTCGGGGAACGGCCTGCGTGCGGGCCGTTTGCGGGTGAACGCCGCCACGGACGTGGTCCTGGCGACGGCGGCCTCGGCGGCGACCTCGTCCTCGGCGGCCGTGCTCTCGAGCTCCTCGAAGCTCAGCTCCATCTGGTCGAGCAGCCGCGCCGTCCGTTCCGAGCGCTGGCCGTAGAGCTGGCGCTTCAGCTTCTCGATCTGCAGTTGCTGGTGCGCGATCAGGGCTTGGTCGTCGGAGGCCTGAGCCCGGGCCACCGCCAGCTCCGCCTCGACCCGGGCCGTGTCCTCGAGCCGCTGCCGCCGCTCGGCGGCCAGCGCCGCCTTCAACGCGTCGACATCATCCGGCAGGGCCTCGGGAGCAGTGTCCATACCAGGATGGCATCAGAAATCCTCGCCGCTGGCTCGCCCAAAATGCGGACCTCGACCCCTATCCCGCGCGCTCCGGCCGGAAGGTGTGGCGTGGGTTCCGCCAGTCGATTCCGTCGAGCATATAGGCCAGCTGCGATGCCGAAATGCCGACCACGCCGTCGGCCGGCGATGGCCAGATGAAGCGGCCCTTCTCCAGCCGCTTGGCGTAGAGCGACATGCCCAGCCCGTCATGCCAGAGAATCTTGATCAGATCGCCTCTGGCGCCGCGGAACACGTACAGATCACCGGCATGCGGATCCCGGCCGAGCGCCTCCTGCACCTGCAGCGCCAGCCCGTTCATGCCGCGCCGCATATCGGTCCGGCCGACCGCCAGCCACACCCTGACGCCGCTCGGGACCGGGATCATCGCCGCTCCAGCACGTCGAGCACCAGCCGTAGCGTCGCCGCCTTGACCCCGCTGCCGATCCGAAGGCGATAGCCGCCAAACTCGATCTCGATCAGATCGTCGGCCCGCGCCGGCGCGGGCTCGGCCGGTGGATCCGGCGTCACCGCCACTGGCATCAGGCGCAGTTCCGTCGGCTCGGCCACCTCAGCGGCGTAGCGCTTCCGCCAGGCGAACACCTGGTTCGCGTTCACGTCGTAGCGTCGCGCCACCAGCGACGCCGACGAGCCCGGCTCCAGCGACGCCGCCACGATCTCCCGCTTCAGCCCCTCCGGCCACAACCGGTTCCGACGCCGCTCACCCAAACTTGTGTCCATAACTGCATTCGTGGACACTTCCACCACTCCCCGCCGTCAACCAATGCTCCAGCTTCCGTCAACCCGACAAACGCGGAAAGGCGGCCTACGGCGGAGGCTTACATTTATTCCATGAGCGTGGCTGCCGCAGCTCTCGATATCCAGGCCTAATGCCACGGCCTCGCGCTGCAGCAGGTCCAGATGCTCACCCGCCTGGCCGAGATCGCCATGCAGCTGGCCGAGGCCGAAGGCACCCGCGCCATTGAAGCGCAGGCCCGTGCCACCCAGCCCAAGGCCGACGAGGCCGCGGTGGAGGGGGCCACCCCGAGGTCCTCGGTGGCCTTGGCGTAGCTGAGCGTGTCGACGCCGGCACCGCCGCTCATGGTGTCGGCGCCCAGTGCGTTCCAAGAAAGCTTGATCGTCAGTTTCCGAGCAATTCAAGCTGCTGGCAAATGTCCCCTCCTGACCCGCTGTCGCGATGCCTCTCAACGGCACGACACTGAAGGGCCGCATGCCATCCGGCGAACGAAGGCTTACCGCCCTTTCCCGCCAGCGCGACCGGGCCGGGAGCGCCAAGAGCGGTCATCGCGGCGGCGTCCCGATAGCGGATGCCCACCTAATCGGCCACAGTCGACCGGTAGTGGCGATCCCAGCGCGCCCATCACGAACAGGCTCGTTTATCTACTGCGCATCCGACCACATTCAGCGTTTGACGTGTCCGAACGGATATCTTTCCCTCACCCATATCGCATAGATTTTCGCAATCTCGCCGCGTCCAATCGAGTCGGTAAGCGGCCCGGTGCCAATGCCATAAACGTCGCACCCGTCGTCAATGAGACGGCAGGCCGCCGCGATCGCTTCCTCTGGGCTGGGAAGCCTGACGACGTGCTCAACAGCGTCGCTCTTATATTGGACATGCCATGTCATACAGGAAATGTCGGACAGCAACATTGCGACCGGCAAGAGAGTAGTTTTACCTACGACGAGCTGAGCCTACGGTCGGACCTGGCGGGAGCGCGCCAGGAACGGTCGTCCACACGATTGCTTTCTACGGCCGGTACGCACCTAGACCGGACGTGACCGCACCCGACTCAAAGCCGACACCACGCGCGTCGTCGATTATCACGGCTTCCGGAACAAGCGGTCCGATGCGGAGGCTAAATCCGACCGTCGGCCTAGTTCGGCATCGGTAGCAAAGAGGTGATAGAGGCCATGAGCTCCTCCGGAGTGTATGGTTTGGGAAGGAACGCTCCGCCCTCAACCATTAACGCCTGCATCCCATCTGTCATTGCCTGCCCGGAGGTGTAGAGCACCTTCAACTTCGGTCGCCGTTCGCGCGCGGTGCGTGCCAGATCAAATCCGTCCGGCGGCCTTCCAAGGTTGAGATCAGTAAAAAGAAGATCGATCGGCGCCTCGCTCTCGATAAGCGCAAGAGCCTCAACGCCATTGTGTGCGGTTAAGGTCGAGTGTCCCAGGGAGGCGACTAATCCTTCCGCTAACGCGAGGATTGTGGGTTCGTCCTCCGCGATCAAGGTCGTTGTCATCCGACGGCCCCTCCTGGGTGGCCGGAGCAGAAACGCACGGTAAGAGGATTTGTGCCGTTAGCGCGCTTGGCCGGGTACCGAGAACAGCTGTCTGCGATCTGAGCCCCGCACTTTTGCGTTCCGCCCTTCGCTGTCAGCTGGGCGGGCGGGGGCCGCTCAAGAGCGGCCATCCCGATTCGCGCCTGAGAGCGGACACGACCCGATTCGACCCAATGCGGCCCATTCTCGACGCCGCCCGTAACCCCAGCGTTCAGGGCCCGATAGCCTCACGCAAGGCCGCCAGGAGCCGGTGTTCGTCAATTGGCTTGCCGATGTTGTGTACTCCCGCCAGCACCTCTCCGCCAACAAGCTCCCGCCGGTCATAGGCGCTCGCCACGATGAAGGGCACGTTTCGCTCTCGTAGAGCCGCCGCGACAGGCGATACCGCCCCGTCCTTCAGGGTGACATCGAGAACCGCGACGGCAGGCTGCTCGGATTGCAAGAGGCGCAGAGCCTCTGCGACAGTGGCAGCGGGTCCAATGACGGCCCAACCATGCCGGCTCAGGATCAGATCGAGATCCATGGCGATGAGGAACTCGTCCTCTACGATGAGAACCGCTCTCGCCCCAGCCACAAGCTCACCTGGATCTCAGATCACGGCATTGGAACCACAATCTCCAAGCTTAAACCGGAAGGCAGGTATTCGAGTTCCACTCGACCACCGAGCTCGCGCGTAGCGACGAAATCGATGAGACGGGTGCCGAAGCCGGCGGTGGCCGGCGGCGTCACCGGGGGCCCGCCGCGTTCCTGCCAGCGAAGCCCGAGCTTCGGAGCGCTGTCTTTGGACACATCCCAGAGGATCCGGACTTGGCCCTCGGGCGCCGAAAGGGCGCCGTGCTTCACGGCGTTGGTTGCGAGCTCGTGCAGGATCAGGCCAATGGGCACAATCTGAACCTGTGCGAGCGTAACGGCCGGGCCGGGTTCAACGATGATTTTCTTCTCACCGGCGGCGTAGGGCGCGACGGTCTTCTCGATCAGTGTGCGCAGCCCGATCTCACCGGGCTGGCCGAACGCCAGATCATGAGCGGTCACGAGCGCCTTGAACCTGCCAAGGAAGTCGTCCCGATACTCCACTCCGGAACGGCCCTCTGCCACGGTCTGTCGCGCCATCGCCTGGACCATGGCGAGCAGGTTCTTGATCCGATGCCGCAGCTCGCCGACAAGCATGTCGGACTCGGCTTCGCGCTGCCGGCTCAGCGTGGCATCGACAATTGACACCAGCATGCTCTGGCTGGACCTGTCGGGCTGGAATAGCCGATGAGCGGAAACGAGCATCGTGCGCCGGCCGATGTTCGGGAATTCGTGCACGACTTCATAATCGATGACCGCCATGCTCTTGGTGATGACGTTTTCGAGCAGATGGCGCAGATCGGGAATGTCCCACTGGCCATCGCCCAGATCGTAGATCGGCCGGCCAAGGGTCTCGTCCTGGGCCACCTGGAAGGTGTCATAGAAGCTTCGGCTGACGGATTCGACGCAGTGATGGTTGTCGAGAACGAGCAGTGGCTCGGGAATGGTATCGACAATGCTCTGCGCCTGAATGTGCGCATTGCGCATCAGGCGGTAGATGTCCACGAGATTCATCAGCCTTCCCCGTCCTCCCGATCGGAGCGGTTCGGGCCAATCAAGGCTCAGCCGCTGGTGAGAGAATGCTCTTCATTTGCGCTAAGAGCTAGACAGGGAGGTGTGTTCCCAGGGGCGCTGTCAACCATGCAGCGGAGTTGTGCAATGCCGGCCGCGTCAGGCTGAGCCGTTGCCCAGCGACGAGCCGCTGGCTTGATAGCCCGCTAGCCGCTGCATGGCCGACTGCCGAGCTTCCGCTTTCCGCGCTTCCCGGACGGCCAGGCCGGATGCGGCTGCCCGAAACGGGCCATCCCGCTTGGCACCGGAAAGCGGACATGACCGAATCCGGCCCGTCCGCCGTCGCCTCAGACGAATGCCACGGGTTTATCGTCGACGCCCTTGACGGCGCTCATCTGACTACAGAAGGGATCGTCACCCACAGGGCCGAGACGCCGATCGGCGGCTCGGTGGACCTTGGCGCCGCCGGCGCCTAGCGCAACAGAGCCCGGTGCCCGGCCCTCGGGCCGGGCACTCGCCCGCTTCCCGCTTCCGAAGGCCCAACGACACCTGCAGCGACTGCGATTCTGGCGCGGAACCGGAGCTTCATCTCCGCAATCCGCTGATCGCAGAGTCCCTCCGGATTCTGGTTGTCGTTGGCGTGGCGCTGAGCCGGGATCGCAGTGTTCATGAAATCAGATCAAGGTATGCCGTCCTCTGCCATGAACGCAGGCGACCGAGTCCTGTTCCGTCGTTGGACTAAAGGCGACCGATCTGGCAATGCTCACTGCATCGTCTCCGGCATCGAGTCGGTCCGCGCTTCCGCCCAGCCTGCCACCCGAAGCAGATGCTGGGCCAGCTCGCGCGCCTGCTCGGCGGTAAGCGCCAGCGGCAAAGCTCAATTTATCGTCGTTCGGACATGTCGGGCTCGGCAGATACCGCACCTCCACCAGGCAGCCCTTCTCGGGCAACGTGCCCATCGACCACCGAGCCCAACAGCATCGTGAAGCCGATCCACGAGACGGCTATACCGGTGATCCTGGCCCCGGACAAATGGAGACTTGGCTCACCACTGCGGATCCCGTGGCGATGCAGCTGCGATTGGCCGACGACCAGCTTCACGTCGCCCGGGTCGGTCCGAAGGGCGACAGTGAGGAGCTGCAGGGCGGTCTACGATGCCGAATACCAGCGCCTGGCCGGTGGCCGCACCGCGGTGGCATCGCTGATCTGATTTCGCACGCTGTTAGGCCGGACTCGCCCCCTGGACACGCGCGCCGTCTTTAGAGCGGGGGGCAGGCGGATTCCTCCCGCTACCGAAAATCCCGCGATCCCGGCATCGCGTCGACCGCTTCGCGTTCAGTCAGCAGCGGCTCAGCCTGGTCCGGCCCGTCGAGCCGCCCCAGCCATAGCAAAGGCCGCCGCCCGATCGCCCTTTTCCACTCGACCGCGGATGCCGCGATGGGTCTTGGCCGCGAGCTCCTTCAGGAACACGGCCTTCATCGGGGCAAAAAATTTTCACCCGAAGCCATAAGCCGTGCAATTTGAACTAACCGGGTATGCAGCGCTTCGCTTAAATTCATTCTATTCCCATACCACCCGGCGTCTCCGGGGGCATTTGCAAAGCTTGGCCGCCTGCAGGAACCGCGTGCCGAACAGATAGTGGAGGATGTTTCGTGACTCAGACCCTGAACGGTACTTCCAGCGCCGACACCCTCACCGGAACCGACCCGGGCAATCCGGCCAACCCCGACGGCATCGACATCATCAATGGCGGCGGCGGGAACGACACGCTCAGCGGCCTGGGCGGCAACGACACCCTCAATGGCGGCAGCAACAGCGACCTGCTCGACGGCGGCGCCGGGGCCGACGTGCTGAACGGCAGCTTCAGCCCCGACACGGCGACCTATGCTGCGTCCACCGCGGCGGTGAGCATCAACCTGCTGACCAACGTCAACACCGGCGGCTACGCGCAGGGCGACTCGCTGATCTCGATCGAGAACCTGACCGGCTCGGCTTTCGCCGACATATTGGTCGGCAATGCGGCGGCCAATGTGCTGGCCGGCGGCAATGGCGACGACGCGCTCCAGGGCGGCGCCGGGGCCGACACGCTGGATGGCGGCGCCGGCATCGACCGGGCGAGCTACACCGCCTCATCCGCCGCGGTCGTGGTCACGGTCAACGGCGCGGCCTCGGGCGGCGACGCCGAGGGTGACACCCTGACCGGCATCGAGAACCTGACCGGCTCGACCTTCAACGACACGCTGACCGGCGACGCCGGCGTCAACACCCTCAATGGCGGCGGCGGCAACGACACGCTCCAGGGCGGCGACGGCAACGACCTGCTCATCGGCGGCGTCGGGGCCGACGTGCTGGGTGGCGGCGCCGGCATCGACACCGTCTCCTACGCCGCCTCGGCTTTCCTGGTCGTGGTGGCGGTCAACGGCGCTGCCTCGATCGGCGATGCCGACGGCGACACCCTGACCGGCATCGAGAACCTGATCGGCTCGGCCTCCCACGACACGCTGACCGGCGATGCCGGGGTGAATCTGCTGTCCGGCGGCGACGGCAGCGACACGCTCCGAGGCGGCGCCGGGGCCGACACGCTGGATGGCGGCGCCGGCATCGACCAGGCGAGCTACACCGCCTCATCCGCCGCGGTGATGGTCACGGTCAACGGCGCGGCCTCGGGCGGCGACGCCGAGGGTGACATCCTGACCGGCATCGAGAACCTGATCGGATCGGGCTTCGCCGACACGCTGACCGGCGATGCCGGGGTGAATCTGCTGTCCGGCGGCGACGGCAACGACCTGCTCGCCGGCGGCGCCGGCGGCGACACGCTGAGCGGCGGCGCCGGCATCGACACCGCTTCCTACGCCGCCTCGACCGACGCGGTCCGGGTGGCGGTCAACGGCGCGGCCGCGATCGGCGATGCCAACGGCGACACCCTGTCCGGCATCGAAAACCTGATCGGTTCGGTCTTCTCCGACATATTGGCCGGCGATGCCGCGGCCAATGTGCTGGCCGGCGGCAATGGCGAGGATTCGCTCCAGGGCGGCGCCGGGGCCGACACGCTGGATGGCGGCGCCGACTTCGACTGGGCGAGCTACGACGCCTCGGCCGCCGCGGTGGTGGTCACGGTCAACGGCGCCGCCTCGGGCGGCGACGCCGAGGGTGACATCCTGACTGGCATCGAGTTCCTGATCGGATCGGGCTTCGCCGACACCCTGACCGGCGATGCCGGGGTGAATGTGTTGGGCGGCGGCGACGGCAACGACACGCTCCAGGGGCACGGCGGCGCCGACAATCTGCAGGGCGGCAACGATATCGACACGGTCTCCTACGCCGCCTCGGCCGCCGCGGTCGTGGTGACGGTCAACGGTGCGGCCTCGGGCGGCGATGCCGCGGGCGACCTACTGATCAGTATCGAGAACCTGACCGGCTCGGCCTTCAACGACACTCTGACCGGCGATGCCGGGGAGAATCAGCTGTCCGGCGCCGGCGGGGACGACCTGCTCGACGGCGGCGAGGGCGCTGATCTGATGGATGGCGGCGACGGCATCGACACGGTGACCTATGCCGCGTCCACCACGTGGGTCACCATCAGCCTGCTGACCAACGTCAATACCGAGGGCGATTCGCTGATTTCCATCGAGAACGCCACCGGCTCGGCCTTCGCCGACTGGCTGTTCGGCAACACGGGCGCCAATGTGCTGGCCGGCGGCAATGGTGACGACGTGCTCCAGGGCGACGCCGGGGCCGACACGCTGGTTGGCGGCGCCGGCATCGACTGGGCGGTCTACGCCGGCTCGGGCGCTGCGGTCGTGGTCATGGTCAACGGCGCCGCCTCGGGCGGCGACGCCGCGGGCGACATCCTGACCGGCATCGAGAACCTGATCGGATCGGGCTTCGCCGACACGCTTACCGGCGGTACCGGGGTGAATCTGCTGGTCGGCCGCGACGGCAACGACACGCTCCAGGGCGGTGCCGGCGCCGACGGGCTGCAGGGCGACGCCGGCATCGACACGGTCTCCTACGCCGCCTCGGCCGCCGCGGTCGTGGTGACGGTCAACGGCGCGGCCTCGGGCGGCGATGCCGCGGGCGACACACTGATCAGTATCGAGAACCTGACCGGCTCGGCCTTCGCCGATACCCTGACCGGCGATGCCGGGGTGAATGTCCTCGACGGCGGTGCCGGCAACGACGTGCTCGACGGCGGGGCCGGGGCCGACGTGCTGGGTGGTGGCACGGGCATCGACACGGCGACCTATGCCGCGTCCACCGCGGCGGTGAGCATCAACCTGCTGACCAATGTCAACACCGGCGGCTATGCCGAGGGCGATTCGCTGAACTCGATCGAGAACCTGACCGGCTCGACCTTCGCCGACATATTGGCCGGCAATGCCGCGGCCAATGTGCTGGCCGGCGGCAATGGCGACGACGCGCTCCAGGGCGGCGCCGGGGCCGACACGCTGGATGGCGGCGCCGGCATCGACCGGGCGAGCTATACCGCCTCGGCCGCCGCGGTCGTGGTGACGGTCAACGGCGCCGCCTCGGGCGGCGACGCCGCGGGCGACATCCTGACCGGCATCGAGAACCTGACCGGCTCGGCCTTTAACGACATATTGGGCGGCAATGCCGCGGCCAATGTGCTGGCCGGCGGCAATGGCGACGATGCGCTCCAGGGCGGCGCCGGGGCCGACACGCTGGATGGTGGCGCCGGCATCGACACCGCTTCCTATGCCACCTCGGCCGCCACGGTCGTGGTGGCGGTCAACGGCGCCGCCTCGGGCGGCGACGCCACGGGCGACATCCTGACCGGCATCGAGAACCTGACCGGCTCGGCTTTCGCCGACATATTGGCCGGCAATGCCGCGGCCAATGTGTTGGCCGGCGGCAATGGCAACGATGCGCTCGAGGGCGGCGCCGGGGCCGACACGCTGGATGGCGGCGCCGGCATCGACTGGGTGGGCTACGCCACCTCGGCCGCCGCGGTGGTGGTCACGCTCAACGGCGCCGCCTCGGGCGGCGACGCCGCGGGCGACATCCTGACCGGCATCGAGGACCTGACCGGCTCGGCCTTCGCCGACATATTGGGCGGCAATGCCGCGGCCAATGTGCTGGCCGGCGGCAATGGCGACGACGCACTCCAGGGCGGCGCGGGGGCCGACACGCTGCATGGCGGCGCCGGCATCGACCGGGCGAGCTACACCGCCTCGGCCGCTGCGGTGGTGGTCACGGTCAACGGCGCGGCCTCGGGCGGCGATGCCGCAGGCGACTTCCTGACCGGCATCGAGAACCTGACCGGCTCGGCCCTCAACGACACGCTGACCGGCGATGCCGGGGTGAATGTCCTCGACGGCGGTGCCGGCAACGACCTGCTCGACGGCGGGGCCGGGGCCGACGTGCTGGGTGGCGGCACGGGCATCGACACAGCGACCTATGCCGCGTCCACCGCGGCGGTCAGCGTCAACCTGCTGACCAATGTCAACACCGGCGGCTACGCGCAAGGCGATTCGCTGAACTCGATCGAGAACGTCACCGGCTCGGCTTTCGCCGACGTGCTGACCGGCAATGCCGGGGCCAATGTGCTGAACGGCGGCGCCGGCGACGACGATCTCAACGGCGGCGCCGGCGCCGACGTCCTCGTCGGCGGCGCCGGCGCCGACTGGATCTCGTACAACCCCTCGACCGTCGGCGTGCAGGTTAGCCTGGCGACCGGCACCGGCACGGGCGGCGATGCCGAGGGCGACACCCTCACCGGGATCGAGAATCTCGCCGGCTCGCATTTTGCCGACATCCTGACCGGCGATGGCGGGGCCAACAGCCTGGAGGGCCTTGGCGGCGACGACGTTCTCCACGGTGGCGCCGGCGCCGATATACTCGGCGGCGGCAACGGCGACGGCAACGATACGCTCCGTGGCGGGGCCGGGGCCGATGTCCTCAACGCCGGCAACGGCACGGACACCGCCGACTATACCGGCTCGGCGGCGGCGGTCGCCGTCAACCTGCAGAGCGCGGCGGCCTTGGGCGGCGATGCCGCGGGCGACACACTGATCAGTATCGAGAACCTGACCGGCTCGGCCTTCGCCGATACCCTGACCGGCGATGCCGGGGTGAATGTCCTCGACGGCGGTGCCGGCAACGACGTGCTCGACGGCGGGGCCGGGGCCGACGTGCTGGGTGGCGGCACGGGCATCGACACAGCGACCTATGCCGCGTCCACCGCGGCGGTCAGCGTCAACCTGCTGACCAACGTCAACACCGGCGGCTACGCGCAAGGCGATTCGCTGAACTCGATCGAGAACCTGACCGGCTCGGCCTTCGCCGACATATTGGCCGGCAATGCCGCGGCCAATGTGCTGGCCGGCGGCAATGGCGACGATGCGCTCCAGGGCGGCGCCGGGGCCGACACGCTGGATGGCGGCGCCGGCATCGACCGGGCGAGCTACACCGCCTCATCCGCCGCGGTGGTGGTCACGGTCAACGGCGCGGCCTCGGGCGGCGACGCCGCGGGCGACATCCTGACCGGCATCGAGAACCTGACCGGCTCGGCCCTCAACGATACGCTGACCGGCGATGCCGGGGTGAATGTGCTGGTCGGCGGCGACGGCAACGACACGCTCCAGGGTGGCGGCGGGGCCGACACGCTGCAGGGCGGCAACGGCACGGACACCATCTCCTACACCGCCTCCACCGCGGGCGTGGCGCTCAGCCTCTCGACCGGCAACACCTCGGGCGGCGACGCCGCGGGCGACAGCTTCAGCAGCATCGAGAACGTCATCGGCTCGGCCGTCGCCGATGACATCAACGGCAGCGCCGGGGCGAATGCCCTGGATGGCGGGGCCGGCGACGACCGGCTGGCGGGCCGCGGCGGCGCGGACGTCCTGCGCGGCGGGGCCGGCAGCGACACGGCCTACTACGTCGCGTCCTCCTTCGCCGTCACGGTCAACCTGGCGACGGGCACCGCCACGGGCGGCGATGCCCACGGCGACACCCTCGACAGCATCGAAAACGTCACCGGCTCGAACTTCGCCGACACCCTGATCGGCAATACCGTGGCCAACATTCTCGATGGCGGTGGCGGGGACGATGACTACGCCAGCTATGTGGCCTCGACAGCCGCGGTGTTAGTCGACCTTCACGCCCACACCGCCACGGGCGGCTATGCCGAAGGCGACACGCTGATCAACATCGAGAACCTCATCGGCTCGAGTTTCGCCGACACCCTGATCGGCGACGGCGGGTCCAACAATATCTTTGGCGGCCTCGGCGACGATACGCTTCGCGGCGGGGCCGGGAGCGACTACATCGACGGCGGCAATGGCTCGAACACAGCCGACTACACCGGCTCGGCGGCGGCGGTCTCGGTCAACCTGCTGACCGGTGCCACGTCCGGCGGAGATGCCCAGGGCGACACGCTGCTGATCATCGGGAGCCTGATCGGCTCGGCCTTCGCCGACACCCTGGTCGGCGCCGCCGGGGCCAACACCCTCAACGGCGCCGATGGAGACGACGTACTCGACGGCGGGGCTGGGGCCGACGCGCTGCGCGGCGGGGCCGGCAGCGACACGGCCTACTACGTCGCGTCCTCCTTCGCCGTCACGGTCAACCTGGCGACCGGGACGGGCACGGGAGGCGACGCCCAGGGCGACACCCTGACCGGGATCGAGAACCTCAGCGGCTCCCACTTCAACGACCGGCTGTACGGCGACGGCGGCGCCAATGCGCTGAGCGGCGGCGACGGCGACGACACGCTCCGCGGCGGTGCCCGCGCCGACGTCCTCGACGGCGGCGCCGGGTCGGACTTCGCCAACTACCAGGGCTCGACGGCCGCGGTGTCGGTCAACCTGCTGACCGGTGCGATCTCGGGCGGCGACGCGGCGGGCGATGTCCTGAGCGGGATCGAGAACCTGTATGGGTCGAGCAACGCCGACCAGCTGACCGGCGACAACGGCCGCAACGTCGTCGGCGGCGAGCTGGGCGACGACACCATCGTCGGCAATGGCGGCGACGACGTGCTCTCCGGCGAGGCCGGCAACGACGCGCTCTCCGGCGGCGACGGCGCCGACCGGATGGTCGGCGCCGCCGGGACCGACACCATCCATGGCGGCATCGGCGATGACAGCATCGATGCCGGCAGCGAGAACGACCAGGTCTTCGGCGAGGCCGGGACCGACAACGTCTATGGCGGCACCGGCGACGACCGGCTCGACGGCGGCGACGGCAACGACACGCTCGCAGGGGCGGCGGGGGCCGACACGCTGACCGGCGGCATTGGCATCGACACGGCGAGCTACACCGGCTCGGCCGCCGGGGTGAGCGTGAATCTGGCGACGGGTATTGTCTCGGGCGGCGACGCCCAGGGCGACACGCTGTCCGGCATCGAGCAGGTGCAGGGCTCGGGCTTCGCCGACACCCTGACCGGCGACACCAATGCCAACACCCTGTGGGGCATGGGCGGCGGCGACGTGCTCACCGGCGGTGGCGGCGGCGACGCGCTGAAGGGCGGGGTCGGCAACGACCGCTTCGTCTACACCGCCCTGTCCGACAGCGCCGTCTCCGGCCTCGGCAAGGACACGATCCGGGACTTCGCGGCCGGCGACCGGATCGACCTGTCGGCGCTCGATGCCGACGGCAACGCGGCCAACGGCGACACCGCCTTCAGCTTCGGCGCCGGCGCCTTCACGGCCGCCGGGCAGATCCGGGTCCTGGCCTTCGCCGACAACCGCTACGGCGTCTATCTCGAGACAACCGGCAACAGGGTGGAGGACGCAGTCATCACCGTCTATTCCGACCATGCGCTGACCGCCGCGGATTTCGTGCTGTAGCTCGGAGGCCCGGGAGGCCTGCAGCCCAGGCCTCCTGGTCCCCTCAAAAATCCTGGTGTCAATCGGCACAGAGGGAGGTCCCTGTGCACCCACCGGGGGAATCCGCGGGGGGTCCGGGGCGGGGGGATCAGGCGCGGTGTTTAAAGCGCCAGCTGGCGTTGCCGGTCTCGACGATGTCGCAGTGATGCGTCAGTCGATCCAGCAGGGCCTTGGTCATCTTGGCGTCGCCAAAGACGTTGGGCCATTCACCGAAGGCGAGGTTGGTGGTGACGGCGACCGAGGTCTGCTCGTAGAGCCGCTGCGATGTGCAATCTGTATGCCGTGAACACCACGCAGGAAGAACTGAGCCGCCTGGCCGACGCGTTAGACGTCGACCTCGGCAATCTTTTCCGGCATGGCATCGGTGTTCCCGGACTACCCAGGCCGGGGTGAACACAAGAACTGTCCGTAGACCTCCGACATCCGAGAACGGATTGGCAACACGCTCGGATCACGCGGCGGTCCGGAAGTCGGCGGGAGCTCTGCGAAGTGGGCGGAATGCGCCGAGAGGCGGCAGATCCTGGTGGCTCCAGTCGTAGGTGCCGATCAGGTTGATGTGCTCCCAGATTTGCGGCGAGACATGGCGCCGGATCTCGTCCGGCAGCTCATGGCCTTCGGCTCGCAGCTGAACGACCGCCCGCGACAGATAGACCGTGTTCCACAGGATGATGGCGCTAACCACCAAATTGAGCGCCGAGGCCCGGAACGCCTGGCTCTCGAAGGAGGCGTCGCGGACCTCGCCGCGCTCATGGAAGAACACCGCCCGGGTCAGCTTGTGCCCGGCCTCGCCCTTGTTCAGCCCAGCCCGGCAGCGGGCTCGCAGCGCCGGGCTGGAGTACCATTCGATCATGAACAGGGTGCGCTCGATCCGGCCGATCTCGCGCAGCGCCCGGGCCAGCAGGTTGGTTTTCGGCATCGCCGCCAGCTTCTTCAACACCGCCGACGGCGCGACCTCGCGGTCCTCGATCGACAGGGCGATGCGCAGCACCTCGTCCCAGGCCTCGCGGATCGCGTGCTCGTCGATCCGGCCGCCGATGTGCTGGCGCAGCAGCGGGTCGGCGTCGGCGAGAATGTATAGAGACCAGTCCTTCAGGTCCCGCAGCCGCGGCACCAGGCGCCGGCCCAGCACCGCGAACAGGGCGAAGACGTGGTCGGTGGCGCCACCGGTGTCGACATAGTGCTCGGCGATGTCGAGCTGGGACGCATGGCCGTAGATCCCGTCCAGCACATACGCGGCCTCGCTCTCAGTCACGCCGATCGGCAGGATATGGTAGTGCCCGCGCTGGTCGGAGACCCAAGTGTAGAACTTGCCGCCGGGGCCATGGCTGTAATGGGTGTTGATGTCGCTGCGCTTGCCGGCCCGGCCCGCGGCGGCGAAGAACTGGCCGTCGGAGGAGGAGGTCGAGCCATCGCCCCAGATCCGGGCATAGGGATGGGCCAGCTGCGCGTCGATGATTCGGGCGAGGCCGGTCTTGAACGCCGCATCATGGGCATGGAACTGGCGGCACCAGCCGATCTGCCGAGCGGTGACGCCGCCATGCCCTTGAGCCCGAGATTGGTGGCGTCAGCGAGGATGCCGGCATGGAGCGCCTGGATATTGCGCGGCAGGCCGCCGGTGCGCAGATGGGTGAACGCGTCGGAGAAGCCGGTCCAGCCGTCGACCTCGGCGATCAGCTCGGTGATCCGGACCTGCGGCATCCGGTCGAGGATCAGCCATTTGACGGCCTCGGCCGTTTTAGGCACCGCCGTCCGGTCTGGGGAGACCACCAGCTTGCCATCGGCCAGGCGGACACCCGTGAGCTTGCCGGCGCGGGCACGATTCGCCAGCTGCTGCAGCTTGAGGGCCAGCTCCTGCCGCTTCTCGGCGAGCCATGCGACAGGATCGGGCGGTACGCCGAGGCGCAGATCGTCCGCCTCCTTGCGGGCCGCGACGGTCGACGCCGGCACCAGGTCGGCGGTGAGCGGCCGGAAGGTGCGGCCGCCCTCGACCCAGACGTCGCCCGAGCGCAGCCGGTCCCGCAGCACCGCCAGGGTCGCGACCTCGTACAGCTTGCGGGGCTTGCCGGCGGCGAGCATCGCCTTGCGGACCTGGCCTGCCAGATGCCCGACCGGCGGCTTGGTGGGCATTCCCCGGCGGCCCTCGCGGTACAGCTGCCGCAACAGCTCCAGGGCCGCCAGCAGGGGATCACGCCGCCGAGCCGATCGGAAGACGAAGGCCTCGATCAACGCCTTGGCGCAGCGCCGGACCATATCCGACCGCCCGGCGACATCGAGGAGCGGATCGGGTTCGGCCGCGGCCTCGAAACTTTCCAGCTCCGCCTGCGCCTGCATGAGGCGGTGCCATCCGATCCGCTCGTGCAACAGCCCGATGGCGTCGCTGTCGGTATCATTGGCCTCGCTGAGCGCGCGCAGGGTGTCGCGGAACAGCCGCAGCAGCTCCCCAGCGGCCCGGCCGGTCTCGAGATGGCGCTGATTGCGGCGCGATCGGGCCTTCGCGAACTGCCGGCCCACGAGCCGGCAGAACATCGCCACCACCGCGTCGGTCAGGCGGAAGCCGAGCTCGATCAGCTGGGCCGCGACCGTGGCGCGACGGCGACCGGCGTTCAGATCGGCCGCGAGATGGACGGGCGTCACCTCGCCCTCGCGCACCAGCTGGCGCCAGCGGTCGGGATGGATGCGCTCGCGGCGCCGGGGATCGAGGCCGAAGTTGCGAACGACGCGCAGCCGCTCCAGCAGCGCCAGCAGGTTCTTCTCGCCCGGGGCCTCGGGTGGGGATCTGAGCCAGGCAAAGCGGGTGATCCGGATCGCGGGATCGACCTCAAGCAGCCGGTCCAGATCATCCAGCCGCTCCGCCGGCAAGCCGTCGAGCAGCGCCGCCTCCATGCGCCGGCGGGCCAGGACCCGGGCGGCGCGGCCGATGCGGTCGAGCGTGTCCGCCGCCGGCAGCACCGCGCGCCGGTCCTGCGGGGCCGTGATCATTGCCGCGGCGATCGGCTGCCCCTGATCGGTGGTGTCGGCGGCATCGAGAGCCGCCGCCAGTGCCGCGCGGCGATCGTCGCGGCCGGCGACATGCAGCCCAAGATAGCGCTGCGCTTCAGCGGCATGCTCCCAGCGATTCTGCTCCCGGCGGCTATACTCGGCCAGGTGTTCGGGACAAACGCCGAGCTGCTCGGCAACGAAGGCAACCATCGCCTCCGGCAGCACCTCGTCGTGAAGCCAAGCTCGACCGGGATGTCGCATCAAGCAGAGCTGGAGAGCGAGACCAAGGCGGTTGTGCGACGTCCGCTTCGCCATCACGAGATCGAGGTCAGCCGGATCCAGCGTGCAGTGCCGGATCAACTCCTTCTCGTCCTTCGGCGCTGCGAACAGCGCATTCCAGCGATCAGCCTTCAGCAAGGGACGACGCGACACGATCGATCTCTGTTCAGCGATGGACGCGCGACCGTAGCCGAGATTCGGGCCAGGGCACTGAGTCACTTTGAATAGGCGCTGACCATCCAGATCAATTCCGGTAGAGGCTTGCGGCAGACCGCCGTCGGGTCGGACCGGGTGTCGCAACCAGCGGTCATTGAGATGCTCGGACTTACGGCCAGATCGGCGGTCGCCGACGAGAGCTCAACGGCATCGGGTGTGACAGCCACACGAACAGCAGACCTGATGCCCCAACTTCGACGTTCCTGTTCTGAACTCAGATGTCGGAGGCCCACGGACAGTTCTTGTCACGACCCCGGGTAGACTCGTCCGGTCGCCCGCCCCGGAGGCTCCGTGCCGTTCGCCGTCACACTCGATCTCGATCCGCACGGCGGCGGCGCCATCGCGCCGCTGATCGACGCCGTCGAGCGAGCCGATCCCGAGGCGGTCGGCAACGCTATCGCGGCCTGGCAGCCGCGGCCGGCGGTGCTGCACAAGATCTCCCTCGTCCGGTTCCATCCGGACGAGGTGCTGTGGTCGAAGGCCTTGGTGGGTCCGTGAACGGGGGAGGGGAGGGGGCCATGCTGGACGATCGTGCCGCGACGGATCCGCTCGCGACGATGACGGTGCTGCCGGACGCCGCCCTCACCGAGGCGCAGATCGCTGAGATCCGCCGCCTGGCCGAGCGCGCCGACGCCCTGGTCGAGGCCTCGCTCTCGGCCAACACCCGGAAGGCCTATGGCGCGGCCTGGCGGCAGTGGAGCGAATGGTGCCTCGGCTTCGGCCTCGATCCGCAGCGCGCCGACGCGGCGTGGCTGGCAATGCACCTGACCGCGCTATCGGAGACCCGGAAGCTCTCCACCCTCGAGCTGCGCCGCGCTGCGGTGCTGGAGATCCGGCGCCGGCTCGGCTTGCCGCTGCACCTCGACGATGCCCAGTTCCGGGCCTTCCTCGCCGGTCTGCGCCGGACCAAGGACGCCCGTCCGGACAAGAAGGCGGCGCTGCTCGAGGAGAATCTGCGCGCGGCGATGCTGTGGCTCGACCCGGAGACCGCACCCGCGCCCAAGCGGTGCCTGCGTGACCGGGCGCTGCTGCTGACCGGCTTCGCCGGCGGCTTCCGCCGCTCCGAGCTCGCCGGCTTTGACCTGCGCGACGTCAGCTTCACCGCCGAGGGGCTGGTGCTGTTCGTCGCCGGCTCCAAGACCGACCAGGAAAGGCGAGGGGAGGAGGTCGGCGTCCAGACGGTGGCGCGCTCGCCGCTCTGCGCCGTCACCGCGGTCTCGGCTTGGCTCGCCGCCCGCGGCGACGCACCCGGGCCGCTGTTCTGCCGGATCGACCGTGGTGGGCACCTGACCTACGGCGTCGACGGCCGGCTGCAGCCGATCGACAGCAAGACCGTGGCCCGGCTGGTCAAGCGTGTGATCAAGGGGACCGGGGTGGGGGAGGGGGAGTTTTCCGGGCACAGCCTGCGCGCCGGTATGATGACGGCGGCCGACCGCAAGGGCGTGCCGCTCGAGGCGGCGATGCAGCATGGGCGCTGGAAGGACGCGCGCACCGCCCGCGGCTACCGCCGGCACTCCAGCCTGTGGCAGGGGAATTTTACCGACAAGCTGTTGAGCGAGTAGCCGAAGTCCGGTTCGTCCCCTTGAGGCGCGTAGGCTGCCGCGAGCGCTGCCTTGTACTTCGGCCCCGGCGCCGCCCGGAGCAGAAGCGTCACTTCCTCGACGCTCAGCAAGGCCGGCAGCCGGCGCGGCTCGCACACGACGGTGAGCCGCCGGGCAAAGCGCGGCCGATCCAGCGTCACGGTAAAAAAGGAAGCGCAGGGCCGAGACCGCGCTGATGACGCTCTGCGGCTGCTCGCCGGTCTGCGTCTGGTGCAACTGGAAACGGCGCAGGTCCTCCGCCGTCGCCGTGTCCGGCGACCGGCCGATGAAGGCCGCGAACGAACGGACGCCGCTGCGCGTCTTCTCGGTGAAGCCGCGCACGCGCAGCGCGCTGACGGGACGATGTGACGGATGGATGGTCATCGGGGGTGCTCCTCTCTCGAGCCGAAGGTTGCCGGACCTTCGATGCTCGGGATCGGATGCTCTGGTCGTCACGCCTTACCGCTCACTCACCCACCACCATCGCCAAAATGGTCCGCCTGCAACGCTCATCCTCCCGCGAGAGCGGGTTCGTTCGCCGGCGGGAAGCGGTCGGCAGCAATGAGAGCGCTCCGGGTTGAGCTCGACGTCGACTGGCTGAGCTTCCAGATAGTCTAAAGCTTTTGTCGGGCGGAGCCGTGAGCCGGGCCGGCCGGCGCAATCGGGTCATTCCGCGGCGCCGCGCCTTGTGGTATACCGTCGACGTTTCAAGACGCGCGTTTGCCGATATTCTTTCTGTTCAGGCGACGATTTGGAACGCGAGCGGCCGCGAAGAAGCAACGCTTCGTCCCGTTCCGCAACCGGTACGCTCGACACAAGATTCAGGAGAATATCCATGTCCTTTTCTCTCTATGTCGGCATTGACCAATCGACCGGCACCTTCGACGTCGTCATCAGCTACGAAATTGCAATTTATATGGACCCGCTGACCTTAGAATGGATCGACGACACTACGTGGAGCGTAAGTTATTCCCGCCTTGGGGGGCCGCTCCTTGGGCACTGGAATGGCGAGGCAGACTCGCCGGCGACCCTGACCTTCGCCGATCTCGCGGTGGAAACCGGGCCAGGCCTGAAGACGTATGTCATCGACATCTCCGCAAGCAATATTATGGGACAAGGGCAGGCGGCCAGCTGGAACGTGTTCAGCGTCGCCTACGACACCACGCCGCAGATAGTCGCCGGCACCATAGCGGACGACGTGATCATCGGCGGCGGCGCGAGCGATGAGCTGCGGGGATTCGATGGCTCCGACTTTATCGGCGCCGGCGACGGCAACGACTTCGTCGAGGCTGGCGCCGGCGACGATGTGCTGGATGGCTATGTTGGCGACGACATCCTGATCGGCGGCACCGGCGGCGATCACCTGTATGGCGGTGTTGGCGACGACATCCTGATTGGCGGCACCGGTGACGATTGGGTGACGGTCGACTCCGCCGGCGACATCCTGATCGAGTATGCCGGCGAAGGCTATGACCGAGTCTTCGCCTCCACCAATTTCACGCTGACCGATAATTTCGAGGAACTCAACTTCGGCGGCCTCAGCGGCCTCGCCAACCTCAACGGAACCGGCAATGCGTCCGGCAACGCGATCTCGGGAAATAGCGGCGCCAACACGCTGTCAGGCCTTGACGGCAACGACTCCTTGCATGGCTACTCCGGCGACGACGTGCTCCGCGGCGGCGCTGGGGCCGACATACTCTCCGGTAGCTACGGTAACGATACTGCCAGTTACTATAACGGCGCCACCGGGGTCGTGGTCAGCGTCATCGTCGTCAACGACGTCCCTAGCGTCGGCAGCGGCGGCGAGGCCGAGGGCGACAGGCTGGTCGACATCGAGAATGTCTCCGGCAGCCAGGGCGCCGACAGCCTCATCGGCGACAGCGGCGCGAACACGCTGCAAGGCTGGTACGGCAACGACACGCTCACCGGCAACGGCGGCAACGACCTGCTCAACGGCGGCGGCGGCAACGATGTGCTTTATGGCTATCTCGGCGCCGACTCGCTCGATGGCGGCACCGGCAGCGACACCGCCAGCTACTATACTGGCACCACAGGAATCGTGGTCGACCTCGTCAGCGGCACCGGGAGCGGCGGCCAAGCCGCGGGCGACATGCTGACCGGAATTGAGAACCTCTCCGGCAGCCACGGCGACGACAGTCTTATCGGCAACAGCGGCATGAACACGCTGCAGGGCTGGAACGGCAACGACGTGCTCACCGGTGCCGGCGGCAAGGACGCGCTCGCCGGCGGCACCGGGACGGACCGCTTCGCCTACACCGCTTCCGCCGACAGCGCAGTCGGGGCAAATGCCGACCGAATCACAGATTTCAGCCATGCCCAGGGCGACAAGATCGACCTGTCGGCGATCGACGCCGACACCGGGACTGCGGGCGACCAAGCCTTTAGCTTCATCGGCACCGCCGTCTACACCGGCGTCGCCGGGCAGCTGCGCTACCACTCCAACGGCACCATCACCACCATTGCCGGCGACATCAACGGCGACGGCACTTCGGACTTCCACATCCAGCTCACGGGGTCCATCGGCGTGATGGCCGGCGACTTCGTGATGTAGCGGCGATGCTTCGTCTTCGCGCAGTATGCGACGGACGAGATTCGGGGTTAATCCGCCGCCCGCGCAGATGTCGACCTAGGTGGCTGGTGTGCGGTTGAAGCCGTCATCTGAATGCATGGGTCGAAAGACCGTTCGCGGCGGAATCGAGTCAGGGCCTCATTCTTGCGCCGAGGGTGCGTCGCCTCTCGAGTTGCCTGCATGGGCATGGCCAACCGCGATTCGCCCTTTGCGAATACGCGCGCGCCGAAACCGCGCGTCTTGATGAGGTCAGCGCCTCGGGCGACCCCGACGTCAACAATCCGGCCTGCCGCTCAGATTACAGAATTCATCTAAGCATATGATTTTGCGACGATAAGGGCGATTATCGCGCATTGGAAAGCTTGTTGCGCGGTGGGCGAGGAGGTGACTGGGTCGGTGACGGCCGGGACGGTGCCGTGCTGGCGACCTCGACAATGTAGGACGGGCCGATCGACACGATGGACCGGCCGGCGTCGGAGCTCCTTCAGGCAGGCTTGAGCCGCCGAACGCGATCAGCCCGATCGGCGGGCGAGGTGCCGGCGAGCCCACTCAACCGGCAACCCTCATGCGCTGGTTGGGCAGGGACCGACCGCCCATCCTGCAGCCCGCTCCTACGGCGCCCTGCCACACCGAGGCGGGGCGCTCCGGCAGGCTCGCGGGCCATCGCCCTTGTCGGTCTCGAATGACGGGCGATCCCGAGCGCGGTGCCTCCGGCGACCGTGATCGATGCCATACAGGAATATTTGCGAGGGTGGCTTGCGCGCGATCTCGGAGTCGGATTAAGTTTTATTCATGTTCATCTGAAATTGGCCGGACGCCCGCGGGGAGGGCAGTCGGCAGAAGCTCGATACAACCTCAATTTTATGGGCATCGGCAGGCAATGCCGAGCGGGGGAGATTGTGAAAATGGCGTCAGTCCCAGACCAGTAAGCGATTGCGGAGCGCCCCCTCGGCCGTAGGGCCGGTGGCGCGATATGCGGACAGCCTCGAAACGGTGACGAACGCTCAGCCCAGCCGATCCGGCCCGATTCTGCCAGAGAGCAGGCGACCCCGGAGCAAGGCGGCGCTGTAGCGCGGGTGGGGGAGAGATCATGCGGGCGGATGTTCGGTTCTGGTCGGGTGCAGTCGTGCGCCCGGCATGGTGCAAGGTGCGCGCGGTTTCGGTGTCGCTGCTGGTGCTGGCGGCGCTGTCGGGGGCACCGGTCGTCCGGGCCCAGGACGAAGCGCCTGCTCCCGAACCGGCAGGACCCGAGGCATTGATCCCGTCGGACGGGGCGACCGGGACGGAACCACCGGCTTCGGCTGAACCCGAGACGGTCGAAGCCGAGCCCGAAGCCGCCACCGAGGAGCCTGCGGCCGCTGTGGTCGCGGCCGCGGCGGCAGGGACGCCGTCGGACGACCCGGCCATGCAGATGCTGTCGTTGCCGGTGCTCGCCAACGCGCCGGCGCCGGCGTCCTTCAACGGCAGCTACACCACGTCGGTGCCGATCCAGGTTCCCGAATTCCGGGGCATCGAGCCGAAGCTGAGCCTCGTCTACGATTCCAGCCAGGGCATGAAGGCCGGCGGGTTTTATGCCGGCTTTGTCGGCACCGGCTGGCGCCTGAGCGGATTCCCGGACGTGGTCCGGGTGTCGCCGGGGAAAGGCGTCGCCAACCTCGACAGCTCGGACGTCTATCTCCTGGACGGGCAGGAGCTGATCCCCTGCGCCGATCCCTGGCGGGATTGGGCGCCGAGTTGCGTGGCCGGCGGCACGCATGCCAGCCGGATCGAGAGCTATCGGAAGATCACCCTGGTCGAGGATTGGCCGAACGATGGCAAGGTCGGCAACAACAAGTGGCTGGTGCAGGATCCGGACGGCACGCAGTGGGTGTTCAGCAACGTGATCGAGGTGGCCGCGGCTTCGCCAGCGGCGGCCGCGGCCCAACCCCTGGCGGCCGCCAGCGCGACTGCCGATTCGGCCGAGGCCAGTGAACCCTTGGAGGGATCGCCTGAGTCCCCTCCGGTCGAGGAAGCCGAGCCGGAAAACCTGGTGGAGGCCGGTCCCGAGGTTGGAGCCGAACCGGAGCCGAGCACCGGCGATGATCCGAGCTTGGCGGAGGTGCCGGAGGACCCGCCCGCCGGCGAGGAGGCCTGGGTGGTCGAGGACGACCTGGAGGTGCCGGACCAGACCGAGCCCACCGACGAAGAGGCCAACGTCACAGAGGCGCAGTCGGAGGAAGCCCTTTCTCTCCAGCCGGAAATGGACGCAGCTGCGCAAAGTGTTCTAGTTCCCAGCGATCGCTACCGGTGGTTGCTGACCTCCGTCACCGACACCAATGGCAACAAGGTCGAGTACAGTTACGCGTGCTCGAGCGCTCCGGTCTGCTGGCCCGACGCCATCACCTACAACAAGCCGGATGCCACCAGCGACAGCAAGTTCAGGATCGAATTTTTTCGGACGGCGGGAACAACCCGGACACGGGCCATCGGCAACGGGATGGCCCAGCTGAACCAGCGGCTCCAGCAGATCAATGTCTACTCGGACGGCAATGTGCAGCGCTACTACGGGCTGCAGTACCTGACCAGCGGGCCTACCGGCCTGGCAAGACTGGCCTCGGTGAAGCAGTTCGGGACCAGCGCGATTGCCGCCGGCGATGTGAAGCCGCTGGAGTGGCGGTTCAAATACGCCGACCCCAGCATCTGGTTTCAGCCGTCGCAAAGCGAAATCGGTTGGGACGGCGACGACTTCAACGCCACCTATGCGGATTTGAACGGCGACGCCAGACAGGACGTCATTGTCGTCAGCGAAAAGCTGGCCAAAAACGATCCTGACTATGAAGACGACGACGTCCGGACCTGCAATCTCAGCATCCGGCTGTCGGCGCGCCAGTGGGACGGTCCGCAGCTCAAAGACCAGCTGGTATGGGCGCCCTCTCCCAGCTTCGATTTTGATGACGGCTTTTGTGATCCAGGGAAAAAAAGCAGCACAAACTATAGTTTTCGGACCGCCGATTTCAACGGCGATGGGAAGGCCGACATAGCGCATGTTTCGAGCCAGAAGGTCGTTGTCTATATTTCCAAATGGACTGCGAATGGCCTAGACTACGACCGGACCGCATTTTTCATAGCCGATATGCGCGAGCATTGCAGCGGGGTCGGGGAGAATCGTGACTGTGATCCGCCCGATCTGGTCAGCGGCAATGACGTGGTTCTGGCGGATGTCGACGGTGACGGCCGCGTGGAGTTTGTCGTCACCGCCAAGGACAACGTCGCCCACTCGTTCGAGAAGAGGAAAGTTTGGTATTGGGTGGGCGGAGGCTTCGACTCGACGCCAACCGCTCTCAACATCGGCGACAACGAGAAGGTCGTCGCGACGCCTGATCTGAACGGCAACGGCCGTCAGGAGCTGGTGGTTTCGACGATCACGCCGACCAGCACCGGCTCGGCGGTGCTGGAGCACCGGATCGGCAGCCGCTTCTACATGGAGCGGGTGGCGAACAACGTCATGGGCGGCGGCTGGCGGTTCGTCGGCACCCAGGGCGACTTCAACGGCGATGGTGCCACCGACCTCGCCAGGCTCTGGGAGGCGCCGGATGGCAGGCCGCTGCTCGTGACGGCGCTGTCCCATGGCGGCGACAAGCTCGTCGATTATCAAAATCAATATCCGTTCGGCGATTCCCGCTGCCGCATCGAGTGCCGGTTGTTTTCGGGCGACTTCGACGGCGACGGCCGCTCCGACCTCCTTGTCTCCAATCTCGCGGATGGCGGCTTCCCGTCATCCTACACCAATTGGCGCGCGGAAATCCTGCTGTCACGAGGCGGCGGCTGGATGCAGAGGTGGGTCGATACGAATGGGTATCTGAAGATTGGCGACGACATCGAGGCCGTCGCGGACTTCAATGGCGATGGCAAGGCCGACATCCTCCGCCGCTACGGCAAGACCCTGACCGTCATGTACTCGCCGGTCCGATCGGACCTGCAGACGGCCGCGCCCGACCTGCTGATCTGGTCCATCAACCCGATCGGCGGGCAAACGTGGATCGGCTACACCCCATCCTCGGACCAGGCTACCTTCAAGAATTTCAACTTGCCCTTTGTCCAGCAGACCGTCCGCTGGGTGAAGCAGTGGGACGGTTTTGGGCCGCAGGCGCAGACCACATTCAGATACACCGGCGGCCGCTGGGACGCGGCCGAGCGGAAATTCCTCGGTTTCGCCAGCGCCTTCGTCGTGCGGCCGGCAAGCAGCAGCGGACCTTGGGTCCCGCCGGGCGTCCAATACGATTTTGTGCAGACGGTGGCGTCCGCCGGGAAGGTGAAGAAGATCAGCTACTTCGCCGGTTCCAGCAACATCTCCACGCTGCTGCGGGAGGAGAGAGAAACATACAAGGAGTCGCCCGTCGTCACGGGGGCGCGGGTTCCCTACAAATCTCTGAATATCGCGAGCACGACCGCTCTCGTTCAGGGCACGATCGGCAGCTATACCTACAACTATAAACGAACCGAGCGCGAATTCGATATCTACGGCAATGTGACCAAGCTGAGGGAGATGGGGCACCACGTACCCAGCGGGCAATATGCCGATGATGCCGCATTTGACGACAGGGTCACGGACTTCACCTTCAAGCCTGCGATCACGGACGGTCGATACATCGTGAGCCTGGCCGCAAGAAAGCTGCTGCGCAGCGCCAGCGGCACGGCGCGGGACACGCGGTTTCGCTATGACGATCAGGATACCAGCGACGCGCCGCCTCTAAGAGGCAATGTGACGGCTGAGCTGCGCGGGTTGCGTTTGCCAGACGGCTCTTGGGGCTGGGTGCGGCGGTGGTTCGGCTACGACGGCTGGGGCAACCAGATCGCTTCGTCGCTGAAGCCCAGGACAGACCAGGAAATACGCACCGATATCATCTATGATTCGACCTTCCACCTCTATCCGGTGCAGGTGGTCAGGAAAGTCGGATCGACAGCAGCCCCGCACATCACCAAGGCGAGCGTCCACCCGGCATGCCTGAAGCCCTGGTCGACCACGGACGTCAACGGCCAGAGGTCCGAGTGGACATATGACTGGCTGTGCCGGCCGACAAAGGTGACCAAGCCCGGAAGCGACTACACGCGATGGGAGTATATCTCTACCGGGAATGCAACCTGGCAGCGGGTCACCACGTTCCAGCCGGGGCCAGCAGGCAGCGGCGAGCTCTGGAACGCACACTGGTACAATGGCTTCGGCCGGACCAGAATGCTGACCTCGTCCCCGTTCGACGGCACCGATGCCAACGTCATCAAGGTCGAAAAAGAATATGACGGCCGAGGCAATCTGATCGCCGAGTCAGTGCCGGTCTATCATGGCGCCTACTCGACATGGGGAACGGCGCCGCGCACCCGGTATCAGTATGACGCGCTGGACCGGCAGACCGCCCGGACCCTTCCGGATGGTCAGATCTACAAGACCCTCTATGGCTTCAACCCCGGCGTCGAATCCTTCCGCTGGGAAGCGACATACGATCCCAACGATCGGAAAATCTCGGCCACGCGGTATGATGCATTCGACCGGGTGCGCGCGACCGAGCAGTACAAGGACGACGGCACTCAGGTTAATACGCTCTTCAGATGGGACGCGGCCGACCAGCTGGTCAGGATCACCGACCCCATCCAGGCACAGTGGGTCTACACCTACGACACCCTCGGGCGGCGGATCGCTGCCAATGATCCGGATCTCGGGGTGACGACATATCACTACGACATCGCCGATCGCCTGCTGTGGCAGAAGGACTCCCGTCTCACGTCGATCAGCTATACCTACGACGCCCTCAGCCGGGTCACGCGCAAGCGTGTCCGGAAGAGCGACGAGCCGGTGGGTGGAGGGCAGGTCACAGACTATTTCTACGACGGCGGTGCCGCAGGCTATGCGAACAAGGGCCAGCTGGTGCGCCAGGTGAATGCCGTCGGTCGCCTGTGCACCGACTATGACGTCGCCGGCAGGGTATTGAGGCAGAAGTGGACGCTGTGGGCAAATGCGGCAAGCGGCGCGACCAGGGCGATCACCTGCACCCAAACAGACCAGACCGGCACCGACTCCGTCACCGCAACAACACAGTACGACGCCGGCGGCCGGGTGCTGGGGCGCGGATATCCGGACGGGGACCAGATCGGCCGGATCGGAACGACTGGTGAGGCCTGGAAATACGACGGTGCCGGTCGCCTCAGGGAAATCCCCAACTTCGTCGCCATGACCTACACCGCGTCGGGCCAGCCGCTGACGACGTACTACGCCCGCGACGAGAGCACCGGCGGCGTCACCACGACCAACAGCTACAACCCCAAGCGGCTTTGGCTGGTCGACCGCACGACGACCCTGGCCGGGTCAGGGACGCGGTTCTATGCCCGTTACGGCCGCGATGTTAAGACAGGACTGATCGCCACGGCCAACATTTCCAACGGGGCTACCGCGGAGAGCTGGACCTACACCTATGACGGCATGTTCCGCCTGACCAAGGCGGATTCCAGCGACAATGCGCGAGACGAGAGCTTCGAGTACGATTGGGCAGGGCGGATGACGAGCGGCCCGCGAGGGACCTACACCTATCCGGCCGTAGCGGCCGATCCGAACGTTACGCCGACGAAGCCGCATGCGCCGATCTGGATTGGCGGCAAGGCGTACACGTGGGACGGCGCGGGGAATCTCAAGCAGGGGCCTAACGCGGAGCGGGTCTTCGTCTGGGACGGCGAGAATCGGCCTACCTCGGTGACGAAGCCCACGGCGACCGGTCCATCAGTCGTATCGTTCCAGTACGGTCCGGACGGGACGCGCTGGCGCAAAGAACTGCCGCGGATCGCCGGCTGCCCGGACACGTCGCCGGTGCCGACCGTCGACAGCTTTGGCCCCGACATCGAGCGCAAGATCGATGTCACCTGCGCCAACAATGCTGCGACCACGCGTGAGACCTGGACCAAGTACCCGCATCCCGACGTGAAGCGGGTGGGCAGCGGCGCCACGCTGGCGACCTATTACCTGCACCGTGATGGCCTCAACACGGTCCGGATGGTGACCAACCGGAACGGGGGCTACGAGGAGTTTTCGACCTACACGCCCTACGGCAAGCGCGCGCAGACGCCGGCGGCGACGGGGACGACCGAGGAGACCAAGGGCTTCATCGGCGAGCGGGAGGACCCGGAGGTCGGCCTGGTCTACCTCAACGCCCGCTACTACGACCCGGCGATCGGCCGGTTTATTTCGCCCGACTGGTGGGACCCGACCCTGCCGGGGGTGGGGACCAATCGCTACGCGTATTCAAATAACGATCCGATAAATTTTAGTGACCCGGGTGGTCAAAGCTATGGTGTCGATGAAAGGAAAGATCCCGGCGGGACACCGGATGGGGTCAACGGGGTCGATCGCTATTCTGACTACGAATCCCTGAGCGCGGGATCTCTGAACGACGAGAGAGCGGCATATCCTGAGTACTATGAAAAATATATATCGGAAGGTATTTCTGAAGACGCGTCTGATTACACATTTGGCCAATATTTGAGCGATACATTTAAGTCGGAGGATTATGAAAATGGGGTTTATGATGATAAATTCGATGCCGGATTTTTGTTGTCTTTAAGCCTGCTCACTCCTAGAGGGGTGCCGCCTGCAACGGGTCGACTGACGAAGCAGACCCAAACCGTTCAGGGAACAATAGCGGAACAGGCGCAGCAACTGGCGCAGAGGATAGCAAAGAACACTGTGACAATACAACGGCCCGCCGTTCGCACTCACTATGATCTTGTTGGCGCGGCTCACAAGGGGGTGCCTACACCACATGTCCAGCAAAGCTATCCGAATGTGAACCTCAAAACCGGACAAACACACTGGAACAAGGATCGATCTGCTCAGGGCACCAGGCCCATGACGCAACAGGACATTGATGATGTTATGCGAGAGCTTGGCTTTAAATGATGCACTCTCAGTACACTCCCGAAAAGATGGTCTGGTCGGAAGCCGACTTTGATTCGATGGGCTGGCACGATTGTCGGCTACACTTGATCAATTTCCCAAATGCCGATTGGCAAATGAGTCTCGACTTGGACTATATATTCAAATGGACTCCGCACGGATTCTGGGTCTCGCCAGCTACATTGAAGTTCTTTGATGTTGCAAGATTGCGAATCGACATGAATTTCGGTGACTATTCGGCAACCTTTATTAATGATATTAAGATAAGAAACAAAAAATTAGCGCCTTCTGGGAAAATGTTTTTGCTGGATTTTTTGATCACTTGCGATTGTGGAATCGTGGAGTTCGAATCTTCTGGATTTACCCAGGAGATTCGAAAACTTCCAATTTTTTCTCAGACTCAAGATCTTGGAGACAGCCAGAGAAGTTGAATTTCCTTCGGCCAGCGCCGCAACATATCGTGGCGCTGCTTTGCTTGAGCACCGGGCAGCCGACGACGGAGCGCGAGAGAATGTCGACGCCGGTGGCCAGCGGCACGGCCAGGCACAGCGCGCCGACGACGGCCTCGGCGATCCGGCGCCGCCAGAAGCTCCAGCCGACCAGGACAACCCCGAGCAGGGCTTAGATCGCAGTGTAGGTCGGCTGCGCTCCTTGCTGCCGATCACGTCGCCGAGGTCCGGATTGGTGAAGGTGTTGGCGATCCGGCCGCGGGATAAACGAAGGATCGTCGCCAGCCGATCTGGAAATGGCTGAAGACGAAGCCGTCGCCCATGGTGGCGTGCAGCAGGGCCATGAACACGAAGAGTGCAGCCGGGTACAGTGCGATCGGCAGCGCCAGCATCGGGCGGCGGTGGATGCCCTCGGAGACCAGGCCCCGGTGTCGACACTAAACATCGACGTACATGGATGCCGGAGCAGGCAGAGCTGCAGCGCGACGCCGAGGCAGTTCCGGTCCCCGCGCCGGGCAAGGATATGCCGGGCTGTTCCAGGCCGACGCCTTCGGCGGCTACACCAAGTTGTACGAGCCTGACCGCAAGCCAGGTCCGTCCTGGAGGCTGCATGCTGGGTCCATGCGCGCCGGCCCTTCTTCGCCATGGCGGATCTGGCGGAGAACGCGCGCCGCGCGGCCCGGGGCCGGACGCCCGGCGCAATCTCGCCGCTGGCGCTGGAGGCGGTCCGGCGCATCGATGCCCTGTTCGAGATCGAGCGCTCGATCAACGGCCAGAGCACCGAGCAGCGTCGCGCGGTCCGGCAGGAGCTGAGCGCGCCACTGGTCGCCGAGCTGGAAAGCTGGATGCGCGAGCAGCGCGCCAGGCTCTCGCGCGGCAACGATCTCGCCCGTGCCATGGATTACATGCTGAAGCGCTGGCCGGCCTTCACCAGCTTCCTCGACGACGGCCGGATCTGCCTCTCCAACAATGCGGCGGAGCGTGCGCTGCGCGGCATTGCCCTGGGCAGGAAGTCATGGCTGTTCGCAGGGTCCGACCGCGGCGGTCAGCGCGCCGCGGCCATGTACAGCCTGATCGTCACCGCCAAGATGAACGACATCGATCCGCAAGCTTGGCTGGCCGACGTCCTGGCTCGGATCGCCGAGCATCCCGCCAGCAGGATCGACGAGCTCCTGCCCTGGCATTGGCGGCCGGCACCTCGGAGCCAGGCTGCCTGACCGTGGTGGCCGCCGCCTCCGTCTTCCCCATCGGCCATGTCGCTCGGATGCTCGGCGAGGACGAAGACTGGCTGCACGAGCTCTCGATCGACATGGAACCCGAAGATGGGCGGCTGCACATCTACGGCGTCGGCGAGGATGGTGTGACCGCCTTCACCCGCGACGGCATCGACAATCTGCAGCAGATCATCGCCAACCAACGCGACGCCGGTCGTGCTCCTCCCAAGCTCGGATCCTCCGAATAGATCCACCTGCGGTCCTCACCGGATGCTGACCGGGAGTGAGCGGGTAGTGCCGGATCAGCGCAGCGCGGTCGGTGGGGATATCGAAGAGCCGATGCCGCTCTCATCGGCCAGCAGGTTGAACCGGGGCATAATAGCTCCGGATGAGGCCGGTCGCCCGAGACCACCCCAGCATAGGCGTCGAGTCCAGAGGGTTCATACGAAGTGGACTCCCTCCGCACCTTCGGCTTGAGAGGTTCAGCGCTGTCGTGTCCGGCCAGCGTTCCCTGTTTGTCCGGCCTAGAGTGTTCTGGCGGCAAAACCTTGAGGTGCCCCCGTGTTCGGTATATCCGCCGGCGTCACGCGGCGATAAAGTTCCCACGATATCGGCCCATCCTCGGGTTGCCCGCACCTGTTGATCGATGAAATTTCCCCATGCTCCACAGTCATTCGGGTTTCCGGTCCGCCGAGCGCTCGGATGGTGGGCGGCTGAACTTTCCACTTTCCTGCCCGCGCGGCTGACCGGCGTTATCGACCACCGCCACCGGCTGCCGATCGCAAGGCTGGCCGGCCATGGCTGGGTGGTGGAGGTCGGTGCCAAGGTTCGGAACCTGGCCGACTGGGCCGCGCGAAACCGGCGGAGTCCGGTCGTCCTGTCCTTGCCACCTGAGAGCAGCCTGTCCCGTGAGCTCTCTCTCCCCACGGCGGCGACGTCGTCCCTGCCACAGCTCTTGCGCCGGGAGATGGACCGGCTGATGCCCTGGCCGGGAGACCAAGTGTGGCTCGCCGCGCAGGTGCTGCGCCGCGTCGAGGGCGGGCGCAAGATCGAGGTCGAGCTGACCGTGGTGCCGGACACCGCGGTGGAGCCGGCCCGGCGCGCGCTGGCCGGGCTCGACGTGCCGGTCGCGGCGATCGAGCTGGACACGCCCGGAGGCAAGCGCATCCTGCTGCCACCCGGCGACGACCGCGTGGCCACGGGGCGCCGCCGGCTGCGGCGCACGGCACTGGCCGTTGCCGCCCTGTTCGCTGCCGCGGTGGTCGGCGCCGGCGGATGGATCGGCTGGCAGAGCTGGCAGCGCGGCCAGGAGATCATAGCGCTGCAGGCCCGGATCGCGGCGGCGCGGCCGGCGGCGGAGGAGGTGCGGCAGATGCGGCAGGAGATCGCCGACTTGTCGGACAGCCAGCGCTTTCTCGACGACAGGCGCCGGTCCGTCCCGGCGGCGTCGATCGTGCTGGAATCCGTGAGCCGGTTGCTGCCCGACGATGTGTGGCTGACCGACCTGTCGATCGCCGACACCGCGCTGCGGGCCGGCGGCAGCGCGACCGACGCCTCTGCTTTGATCGGCGTGCTCGAAGGCTCCGGCCGCTTCGCCGACACCCGCTTCCTGGCTCCGAGCACACGCGACCGGGAGACCGGCCGCGACCGGTTCAGCGTCGGCGCTCGCATCGAGCCGAAGCTGGAGCCCTGAGCATGGCCCGGTTTCCGACGCGCTGGCTGGCCCTGGCCCTGCTGATCGCCCTGGTCGCGATCCCGCTCGCCGGGCTCGGCATCGCGCTGTCCGGCCTGTGGCGGGCCGATGCCGAGGCCGTGGCACTGGGCGACAACGCGTCCCGCTTCGAGGCGGTCGCCGCCACGCGGCCCGATCTCGCCGCCCGGCGGGATGCGCTGAAGGCCGGGCTGGGGCAGGGCGCGCGCTTCCTCGGCGGCGCCGGCGCCGCGATCAGCGGCGCCGAGCTGCAGCGCCTGGTCGCCGACGTCGCCGCCCGGTCCGAGGCGCAGATCGACAACGCGCTGGTGCTGCCGGCCCGCGCCGAAGGGGCGTATCAGCGCATCGGGCTGCGGGTGGCGCTGTCGACCCGGATCGGGCCGCTGCAGCGCATCCTCCATGCGCTCGAGGCCGGGCAGCCGAGCCTGTTCGTCGACGCGCTGCAGATCCGGGCCGAGGATCTGGCGGCGGACCCCGTCCTGTCCGTCACCTTCGACGTCTATGGCTACCGGCCGGGAGGGGCGATGTGAGCTGGCATCCTCTAACCTGGATCGCCCTGGCCGCCGGCCTCGTCGCGGTTCCCGTCGCCCTGCTGCTGCCCGACGGGTCCGCGGCACCGGTCGCCGCGGTCGGGCGGGCCGATGCCCCGGCCGTCCCGGATCTCGCGGAACCGCCGCCGGCCTCGCCGGGAGAGCCGGCGCGGCTGGTTCCACTGGAGACCCTGACCGAGACCACCGCGCGGCCGCTCTTCGCCGCGACCCGGCGCCCGCCGCCGCCCGAGCCGGTCGCCGAGCCGGCGCCCGCCCCGGTGGTCGAGGCGGTGCCGGAGCCGGTGGCGCCGCCGGTCGAGCGGACGGAGTTCGTGCTGGTCGGCATCGTGCAGCAGCCCGACGGTCCCTTCGTCCTGCTGAAGCCGCGGGCCGGCGGTCCCGTCGTCACCGCCCGGCAGGGCGACGACGCCGGCGGCTGGCATGTCGAGACCATCAGCCCGACGGCGGTGCGCCTGACCAGCCCGGCCGGCGACGCCAAGCACGTGCTGTTCGCGCCGCGCCCGGTCGGCGATGCGGCCGATCCCGGCGGGTCGCTGCAATGACGAGGGATCGCTGATGGATCAGGTCCGGTCCCTGGTCGACATCCTGGTCGAGCTCGGCAAGCTCGGGCCCGACGACGTCGCCCGGCTGTCGCGGCTGGCGTCGTCCGAGCCGGCGACGACGCTGGTCACCCGGCTGGGGCTGGTGTCCGGCCGGGACTACGCCCAGGCGCTGTCGATCCTGCACGGCCTGCCGCTTGCCGGGCTGAGCGATTTCCCGGAGGCGCCGGTCCTGGCCGACCAGCTGCCGGCCCGGTTCCTCAAGGACTCCCGGGTCCTGCCGCTGGCCGAAGGCGAGGGCGGCGTGACCCTGGCCATGGCCGACCCCGGTGACAGCTTCGCATTGCGGGCGGTGGCGATGGCGCTCGGCCGGCCGGTCGTGCCGGTGGTCGCGGCCGAGGACGACCTCGCCGATGTCTTCGCCCGCTGGTACGAGAGCGGCCGGTCCAGCGTCGAGCGGATCTCCGACGGCGCCGAGATCGAGGCCGACACGGCGGGCGACCCCGATGTCGAGCAGCTCAAGGACCTGGCGCAGGAGGCGCCGGTCATCCGCCTGGTCAACCAGATCATCGCCGACGCGATGCGGCTGCAGGCGTCGGACATCCATCTCGAGACCTATCGCGAGCAGCTCAAGCTGCGCTACCGGGTCCATGGCCTGTTGAAGGACATGAAGGCGCCGCCGGCGAAGCTGGGGCCGGCGCTGATCAGCCGGATCAAGATCCTGGCGCGGCTCGACATCGCCGAGCGCCGGCTGCCGCAGGACGGCCGCGCTCGCTTCACCGCCGGCGGCCAGAAGGTCGACATGCGCGTCGCCACCATGCCGACGATGCATGGCGAGGCCGTGGTCATCCGCCTGCTCGACACCAAGGGCATGGCGCTCGACCTCGGCGAGCTCGGCCTCGCCCCTGCCGAGGAGGCCGGCATCCGCCGGCACCTGGCGCATCCGCACGGCATCCTGCTGGTCACCGGCCCGACCGGCAGCGGCAAGACCACGACCCTGTATGCCGCGCTGCGGATCCTGAACCAGCCGAGCCGGAAGATCCTGACCGTCGAGGACCCGATCGAATACCAGATCCCGGGCATCAACCAGACCAATGTCCAGCCGCAGATCGGCCTCGACTTCGCCCGGGTGCTGCGCTCCAGCCTGCGCCACGACCCGGACGTGATCATGGTCGGCGAGATCCGCGATGGCGAGACGGCCAATATCGCGGTCCATGCGGCGCTGACCGGGCACCTGGTGCTGTCGACGCTGCACACCAACAGCGCCACCGGCTCGATCAACCGGCTGCTCGACATGGGCGTCGACGGTTATCTGCTGACCTCGACCATCCGCGGCGTGATCGGCCAGCGCCTGGTCCGCCAGCTCTGCGCCGCCTGCCGCGAACCGTACCGGGCTTCGGCCGAGGAGCTGGCGCAGCTCGGGCGTCCGGCGGAGTCCGACACCATCCTGCACCGCGCCGTCGGCTGCCCTTCCTGCGACGGCATCGGCTACACCAGCCGGATCGGCATCTTCGAGTTCTTCGAGCTGACCGACGCGGTCCGCGAGGCGCTGCACCAGCGGATCTCGACCGCCGAGCTGACCCGCATCGCCTCTGCCGCCGGCATGCGCAGCATGTTCCAGGACGGCGTTGCCAAGGCCCTCGCCGGGCAGACGACGCCGGAGGAAGTGCGCCGCGTCACCGAGGAGGGATAGATGCCGCTCTTCGCCTTCAAGGCCGCCGACGGGGCCGGCAACCTGGTCGAGGGGCAGCTCGAGGCTGCGGACGAGGCCGCGGCGATCCGGCACCTGCAGCAGCTCGGCCAGTTCCCGCTGGAGGCGAGGCCGGTCCGCGGCGCCCGGGCGCAGCCGCGGCGCGGCCGGGTCCGGGCGAAGGAGGTGACCACCTTCCTCCGCCAGCTCGCGATCCTGCTCACCGCCGGCCAGCCGCTGGAGCGGGCTCTGATGACCATGGCCGGCACGGCCACCGGCAAACGCGGTGACGCGGTCGCCCGGCTGGCGCAGCCGATCCTCGACAGCGTGCGGGGCGGCCACAGCCTGAGCGCCGCGGTCGATGCCCAGGCCTTCCCGCGTCTGGCGGTCAACATGATCCGCGCCGGCGAGAGCTCGGGCAAGCTGGCCCAGGTGCTTGACCGCCTCGCCGATTTGCGCGAGCGATCGGAGAAGATCCGAACCACCGTCACCTCGGCGATGCTGTACCCGGTGCTGCTGGTCATCGTGGCGTTGGCATCGATCGCTCTGCTCCTCACCTTCGTCGTGCCCCAGTTCGAGACCGTGTTCCGCGACGCCGGGGCGGAGCTGCCGGTATCGACCGCGATCGTCGTCGCCCTCGGCCGCTTCCTGCAGGGCTGGGGCTGGCTGATCCTGCTCACCGTGCTCGCCGGCCTCTTGCTGCTGCGCCAGGCGTTGACGCTGTCCGGCCCGCGCCTGGCCTGGGACCGGATGCTGCTGCGCCTGCCCGTGCTGGGCGGCCTGCTGCGGATCCTGGTGACGGCGCGGTTCTGCCGGACGCTGGCGACCCTGGCCGGCAACGGCGTCGACCTGCCGAACGCGCTGCTACTGTCGCGCGACGTGGTGCCGAACCGCGCGGTGGCGGACGCGCTCGACACCGTGGTCACCGGCGTGCGCCAGGGCCTCGGCCTGTCCGAGCCGCTGGCCGCGACCGGGCTGTTCCCAGACTTTGCGGTGCAGATGCTGAAGGTGGGGGAGGAGACCGGCCGCATCGACCTGACCGCCGGCCATGTGGCCGATGCCTATGAGCAGGAGCTGGAGACCTCGGTCAAGCGCCTGGTCGGCCTCTTGGAGCCCACCTTGATCATCGTCCTGGGCCTGGCCGTCGGGGGCATCGTCATGTCCATCCTGACGGCCATCCTCAGCATCAACGACCTGGCGCTCTGACTCTTCATGCGCGATCTCCTGGGTCGATCAGACGACAGGGCCAGCCGCCACCAGCGGCAGCGCGGCTTCGTGCTGATCCTGGTGCTGGTGATCGTCGGCGTGGTCGCGACCGCGGCCCTGGTGCTGCTGGAGCGGAGCCGCAGCGCGGTCGGCTCCACCAGCGCGGCGGTCGAGGTGGCCAAGGCCCGTGCCCTCGCCGATGCCGGCATCGCCCGGCTGGTCCAGGCGCTGCGGGCCGAGGACGACCCACTGCTGGAGCGCCTCCTGGCCTCGCCGGCGCCGGTGCCGTGGCGCTTCGCGGATGCGGAAATCCGCCTGTCCTTCCTGCGCGAGAGCGGCAGGGCCGACCTCAACGCCGGTTCGCTGGAGCTGATCCAGGCCCTGCTCGACGGGATGCCGGTGCCGCCGGGTCTCCGCCAGCAGGCGCTGGAGCGGATCGAGGCGGCGCGGCGACAGCCGGCGCCGTTACCGAGCATGCTCGTGCCGAGCGTGCTCGCCCTGCTGCCGCCCTGCGCCCGGCTGACGCCGGTGGCGCGGCTGTTCGAGGACCGCTTCACGGTGCTGACCGGCAGCCGCGGCATCTCCGCCGCAGGCCTGGCAGACGAGCAACTGCGCCGGCTGCCCGGCCTGACCAGCACGGATGTCGAGACGCTGCGGGGCCGGGCGTCGTCGGCCGACGATCCGCGGCTGGCCCATCTGCAGCGCTTCCTGGCGGATGAGGAGCCGGTCTACCGGCTGCGGGCTGAGGCGGCCACCCCGCGCGTTGCCCATCTCGTCCGCGAGGCGGTGATCCTGCTCTCGGCACGCGCCCCCATGATCCGGATCCTGTCGCAGCGCGACCTTGCCGAGCCGGCGGCGATCGCCTGCAGCTGACGGTGCCCGCTATCCCGGTTGGCAGCGCGGTTCCTGCGGCAGCGCCAAGCAGGCTTCCGGCAGCCGGGCGCGGGTGCGGCCGATCAGGTCGATCGGGGCTCCGAGCTCAGGCGCATCGACGCGCAGCAGCACCGCCGCCGGCAACGCCCAGGGGCGGGCCCATTCGGACCGCCAGTTCCCGCCGCTGCTCCCGGCCGCGAAATAGCTCAGCCGGATCGAGCGGGCGCCCTCCAGCACCGTCTCCTCCCGCGCCGTTCCCGTCCCGGAATCGGTCCAGGCCAGCCGCAGTGCGGACCGCCCATCCGCCGACACGACCCGCAGAGTCAGGGGAATCGGCCGGTCCAAGGTCAGGATCGGCGGCCCCCAGGACAGCAGGGTCAGCTCCGTCGCGTCGGCCGTCTCGTCGGACGACAGGTTCGGCACAGCCCCTTCGGCCAAAGCACGCAGCAGCCCGCCGGCCGCGGCCACGCCGTCGCGCAGCTCTGCTTCCTGCCGCGACTTCTGGTCGAAGCGGGCGAACAGGTTCGGCAGGCCGACGGCGGCGGACGCCACCAGTCCGGCCAGCACCAGCGCCACCAGCACCTCGACCAGGGTGAATCCGCGTTCGCGGCGCCCGCGGGCCGGGGCGCGGGTCACGGCGGCAGCCCGGCGGCGCGCAGGGTGACCAGCTGGACCGCCGGCCCGCGCCGCGGCGCCACCCGGACGGTGATCGACAGCAGCCCGGGCTGGCCGGCCGCCTGCGGCATGCCGTCCTCGCGCCAGGGGGCGATGGCGAGCGACCAGGCGCTGCCGTCGCCGAGGCGGCCGCTGGCGCTGCGCGGCACCAGTGGCAGGTCGAGCCCGACCCGTTCCAGGATCGCCTCGGCCGCCAGGGTGGCCCGGGCCTGCGTCGTCGCGCGGGCGTCGCGGTCGCGGCTCGACACCAGCAGCGCCAGCGCTGTGGCGGTGATGCCGCCGAGCACGGCGAGCGCCACCAGCACCTCGACCAGGGTGAAGCCGGCCTCGCGCCCGGTCACGGCGTGGCCTCCTGGCGGACGGTGCCGGTCAGCCAGGCGATGCGCAGGGCCAGGCGGTGCTCGCCGCGGTTCAGGGTCAGGACGCCGCCGCTGCTCGACCCGTCGCCAAGGAACAGCAGGGCAGGGACGTTGCCGCCCGGGGCGATCGCGGCGCCGGTGAGGGTCAGGTCGACCCCGTCAGGCACCGTTTGCCAGCGGTCGAGCGCCGGGATGCCGAAGCGCCGACCCTCGGGATCGAAGCGGACTAGCATCGGGCTCTGCTGCCGCAAGGCCGTATCGCGCGCCTGCGCCAGCAGCCGCTCAACCCCAGCCCCGGCCTCGCGCAGGGCCGACCGGGCGCGCCACTCCGGCACCGCCAGCCCGACCACGGCCGTCGCCAGTCCCAGGATCACCAGCACGATCAGCATCTCGATCAGGGTGAAGCCGGCCGTTCGGGCCCGATCATCGATCCGCGACCGATCCAGCATGGTCTATTTCTTGGGAGGAGGCGCGCCGAACAGCTGCATCCGGCTCCGGAACTCCTCGGCGATGGCCTTCGCATCGGCGGCGTTGCGGATCACCTTCGGCGTGATCAGGATCACCAGCTCGGTGCGCTGGTCGTTGTCCGAGACGCCGCTGAACAGGTTGCCGACCAGGGGTATGTCGCGCAGCACCGGGACGCCGGACCTGCCATCGCTCTGCCGGTCGGAGATCAGGCCGCCGAGGATGACGGTCTGGCCGCTCGCCACGGACACCGAGGTCCCGACCTCCCGCTGCGCGATGGTCGGGTTGATCGCGTCGGGCGCCCCTTCCACGACGTTGCTGACCTCCTGGCGGATCTCGAGATTGACCTGGCCGTCGGGGTTGATGCGGGGCGTCACCTGCAGGATCACGCCGGTGTCGCGGTATTCGACGTTGTTGACGATCGGCGCGTCCGGGTTGTCGGTGGATTGCTGCTGCCGGGTGATCACCGGGACTTGGTCGCCAACCTTCAACTGCGCGGTCTGGTTGTCCAGGACGGCCAGCGATGGCGACGACACCACCCGGACATTGGTGATGCTGGCCAGCGCATCGAGGATGACCCGAAAATTCCCACTGCTGATGATGAAGTTGAAGCCCGGGACGGACGGATTGACTCCGAAACCACTGTTCTGGGTGAAGACGCTGGAGAAGTTGCCGCTTTCCAGCCAGAAATGCACCCCGTAGCGCAGCTGGTCGGTCAGGGTGACCTCGGCGATCGTCGCCTCGATCAGCACTTGGTACTGCGGCGTGTCCATCAGCCGGATCGCCGCCTCGATCTTCCGCCAGGCCTCGGGCGTCGCCATGACCATGAGCGAGTTGCGCTCCTTGTTGGCGACGATCTGGGCGCCATCAAACGGATCGGGGCCGCGCCCCGCATTGCCCGATCCACCTCCGCCGGCGCCGCTACCCACCATGCTGTTCAGATCGTCCGACAAGATGCCGAGCTTCTCGCCGGCGGACATGACCGCGCCCGCGTCCATCGCACCGCCATCGGCGCGTGACGGGATCGACGACCCGCCGGTGGACGCCGTCTGGACCGGCAGGGATGGCGCGACCGGGCTGCTGCCCCCGCCCGAGGAGCGGCCGCGCCCCCCACCCATGAACTGCCCCATGATCGAGGCGAGGTTCTCGGCCGTGCCGTTCTCGACCCGATAGACGTAGAGCTGAACGCCCTGCTTGTCGCCCTGGTCGAGCCGGTTGATCCAGGTCTCGGCCTGGCGCAGGCGCACCGGCTGCTTCGCCACGACCATCACGGCGTTGAGCCGGCGCACCGGGATGAAGTCGATGCCGCCCTGCATCGGCGTGCCCTCGGCGCCTAGCTTGAAGACGGAGCGGAGCTCCTGGATCATCGAGTTCGGATCGGAGCGGCGCAAGGGGAACAGCCCGGCGGAGACGCCGCGCATCGCGTCGACGTCGAAGGCCGCGACCATTTCGGCAATCGCCGCCCGGTCGCTGCTCGGCCCGGAGATCACCACGAGATTCCTCGCCGGATCGGTCCGGACCATGTTGCTGTTCGCCACCGGGCTGATCAGCGGCGCGATGGTGGCCGCCTGGACGAAGCGCAGAGGAATGATCGACACGCCGTAGCCGGCCGGCAGCGGCGTCGGGTCCGACCCCAGCTGCACCATCACCCGCCCGCCCGCGGCCTCGCCGGCGGGCACGATCCGATAGGCGGCACCGTCGGCAATCAGGGCGGCGCCGTTCATCCGCAGCACGGTCTCGACCGTCGCCAGCAAGTCCTGCCGGCTGAGAGCGGCGCTGCTGGACACCGTCGCAGTTCCCTGAATCCGCGGATCGACGCTGTAGGACGCCTTCAGCGTGTCCGCGAGGACGGCCTTCAGGAAGTCGCGGATGTCCGCGTTCTCGAAATTGATCTGCGCGCCCTGGCCGGTGACGATGACCGGCGCGCCGGCGGCTCCGGTTGCGAGCGGGGTGCCGTCGGCGCCGAAATACAGCTGTGGGGCACGAAGGTCGGTCGGAGCGGACGTCACCGCGACCGAGCCGGAGGGCTGCCGCGCCAGCTTCGACGGCACGTCGAAGTTCGCCGTGGCCAGCGGGTTGTACCGTGGGAGGGAGTCCTGGTTCTTCTGCTGGCAACTGACGACGCCCAGCGCTGCCGCCAAAATTGCAGCAAGACGCAAACCGGCAAGCCAGCCGGCCTTCCCCACACGGTGCATGCTCCGAACCGTCCCCCACACGTCCGAATTTGTACCTATTCGGATCCTCCTCACCATGACGGGCCGGGACCGCGATGGCAAGTGACGGTCTTGGATCTCCCGCAGCGCCTCAGCGCACGATAACGGGGGCAGTTATCGCGCATTGGACCGTTTGTTGCGCGGCGCGGATGGGGTAGAATCGCGCCAGAGTCGACGCGGACGGGGCCGCGGCGACATCCCAGGCAACCCGGAGGGATGATGCAGCACCAGGACCTCACGCCGCCGGTGGAGCCACTGGTGGCGGACCGACCGGCTCTCCTGCAGCTCGGCATCAGCCATCCTGACGCCCGTATCGACCGCGAGGACGGCCGCACGGCCCGCGGCCGGCTGCAGCGCCAGGCCCTGAAGGCGGGTCACCTGGCGCCGCGGCCCAGCGTCCGCGACCAGTTGGTGGTCATCGAGCTCGGCCGGGCCGTGCTCGCGGGCGGGCGCTGAGGATGCAGCAGGACCACGGCAATCCCGAGCGCTTCCTGCACGATCATGCCGACCGGCTCCGCCGGGCGCTGGGGGGCGGAACGCCGGCGGCGATCGCGGCCGCCGTCATCCGGCTCCGGGACGCGACCGCTTCGCGCCCGCTGCGCGCGCTGCTGCGGCCATGACCGAGGTGATCGAGGACGCCGCCGCAGTGCTGCCTGCAGCGATGCCGTGGACCCCGCCGCCGGGGCCGGTGGCCCTGAGCGAGGCGAAGATCGCCGAGATCAAAGCCCTCGCCGCGAAGGCCGATCAGCTGGTCGAGGCTTCGCTGTCGGCCAACACTCGGTTGGCCTATGGCAAGGCTTGGCGAGCATGGAGCGAGTGGTGCCTCGGCTTCGGCCTCGATCCCACGGGCGAGGACCCGGCGACCGCGGCCGACGCCCGCTGGCTGGTGATGCACCTCACGGCGTTGTCGGAGAAGAGGTCGCTGAACACCATCCTGCTGCGCCGGGCCGCGGTCGTGGCGATCCGCAAGCGGCTGAAGCGGCCGCTGGCGCTCGATGACGCCGAGTTCGAGTCCTTTCTCAAGGGCCTGCGCCGGACCAAGGGCGCCCGGCCGGTGCGCAAGGCGGCGCTGCTCGAGCCCAACCTGCGCGCCGCGTCCCTGGTGCTGACCCCGGATGCACACCAGGGCCTGGCCGGCATCGAGCTGGCCGGCGGGGGAGGGGAGGGGCGGCGCGCGCTCCGCGATATGGCGCTGCTGCTGATCGGATTCGCCGGCGGCTTCCGCCGCTCCGAGCTCGCCGCCTTTGACCTCCGGGATGTGTCCTTCTCGGCCGAGGGGCTGGTGCTGTTCGTCGGCCGCTCCAAGGCCGATCAGGAGCAGCACGGCGCCGAGATCGGCATCGAAGCCGTCCCGGGATCCGCTCTGTGCGCCATGACGGCGCTGCGCCGCTGGCTCGACGCCCGTGGTGAGACGCCCGGATCCCTGTTCTGCCGGCTCGACCGCGGCGGCAACCTGCTGGCCGGTGCCGACGGCCGGCTGCTGCCGGTCGACCCGGCGACGATCGCCCGCGTGGTGAAACGGGTGGTGACCCGCACCGGCATCGGCGCGGCGGACTTCTCGGCGCACAGCCTGCGGGCCGGGATGATGACCGCCGCCGACCTGCTCGGCGTCCCGCTCGAGAAGGCCATGGAGCACGGGCGGTGGAAGAGCTACAGCTCGGCCCGGATCTACCGGCGCCACGATAGCCTGTGGGTGGGGAATTTCACGGGCAAGTTGCTGCAGGGTCGATAGGCGCTCGGTTCCCTTCCGCGACCGGCTCTTTGCGGACGGTCGCCGGCCCTCCTGGCTTCCCGGAAGCGGACATTTCCGACGATCTGACCTTGCCCAAAGGCGGCCTCGGCACCCGGAGGACCGGATCACGATCGATCCCGTTCCAGGCGGCGTGTGTGCGAGTATCCGAGGGGAGGCCGTCCTGTGGCCGCTTCTGGCGCGATCCATACGGCCAGACCGTCTGCGAAGGGCGGAAAGCGGAAATGCACTCGCCTGTCGTCAGCCAACAACACGTCCGGTTCGTTGACCCGCTGCAAAGCTAATGAGCGATTGCGGCCAGATCCAACTTTGCAATGCTAGTTGGAGCGCTGTTGCTCCGATTCTATCCAAAATTTTCCAATAAAGCGAAATACATAGGCTATGAGGGCGACCAGAATGCCGACCCAAATCGACATCGCATGACGATCCCCCCCTGTGAGCAGACTAAGTGCCCCGAAGAGGGCAACGAACACCCCGGCGCCAATCGCGACAGTCGAAAAGTAATAGAAGAGCTTGGCGTATCCGTACGAGAGGCTCCTTTTGAATGTCCATTTCCGATTTCTTCTCAATAAATATACGGAGCATCCCACGATAATCGGAAAGCTGATCAGAAGAATCAGGTTTATAATTGCTGGTCTCATGGAAATTTTATAGCACGGGTTTCAGGCTCGATAGCTTGATATGAATATACCTGTCGCCGTCGGCAAGCGCCATGCTGCATGCGGTGGACCTAAGATTGTCGACTGAAGCGGAGCGGAGAAGAGACTCACCATGGTCGCGCCCCATGACCGAAACGGGTCGAATCGGGCCGTCTCTGCTCTCCGGAGTCGACCAGGACGGCTGCTTTGGGGCTCCCCTTGGTCGGCTTAGCCGACCGGGTTGGGCGGAAGGCGGCCAGCCACTGCCTCCTCCAAAGCTCGCAATCGGCCGGCTCAATTCAATTTGATTCTCCAGCCCGTCCGCTTCTGCAGCTCGGCCAAATACGGGGTCGCGTTCGGCGTTCCCCGTCCGTAAAGGGCCAAGCGTATCCTGGGAACCACCGGCTTTGCAGTAAATTCAAAGGTCACCGCAAATTCTCGCCCCTCAAATGCACCTTCCCAATGCGGATACTCTCTTCTCTGCGACAGGAACGATAAGAGTGTGGCCATAAGTCCGCTGGCTTTAATCGGCCCTTCATCGCGAACAAGAACGAACCGTATATCGTTAAACACCTCGGCCAATTTCAGCTTTACATCTTCAATCTGCCCGAGTGGTTGTCCATCTGGACGGGTAATTGCGCCCCCCATAACCATCGGTTGATCCCTCGCAGATTGTCGGCCGCAGCCGGATCCGAATATCAAATCATGATACGGATGACAGCGGCCCCTCCCCAAGCACCGATCGCTAGGATGCGAACTCTCACAGGCGCGGCGCCTTCTCCCGAAGAGACCGCTTCGGGTCGCGTACGGTCAGGTCGGCTCTCCGGCATCGGGCGCGACGTCCGCTTCTGGACGACCTGGAATCGGCCTGGCTGACCGCGAGGGGCGGAAAGTTGACCTTGCATGCCCGAGCCGAGATCGACGCACCTCCCGCATCATGGCAATGATGCGTTCAGAAATATGGGGGGCGGCATGGTCCGGAAAGCATATAGCCTCTTCTTGGCGTGTCTAGTGGTTGCGTCCTGTGCCTTAGCGAATAGCGAACTCACGCCCGATAAATGGGATGCCCTGCCGACCGAGTGGAGATCGGCGATTGCATGGGAGTGCGTTCCGCCGTCCGAACCTTCCGAAATGCAAATACTAATGTATCCAAAAGAAAAAAGAATTTGCTCCGGAACTCTCGGCGGAATGGATGCACTTATTATAGAAGAAAATATAGACAAATTTACATATAATAAAGAAGACAGAAAGCTCGAAATATTAGAAAAGACTACTCCAAATGCCAAAGGACAGCGACGATGGTCTATTGATGTCAACTCTGGCATCGCCACATATACAATTCAAAGCTCGAAATATGGAGCTAGCGAGCATCAGTATAGATGCTTCCCGCAGCCGAATCCAGTGATCAAGTACGGCGGGCCTGCCGACCGTTACTGCGGCCAATTAATCTCTTCTCCTTAATGATGCGCGCACCAACGCAACGGGCCCGCACGCGCGGGACCATCTCCGAAAACTCGGAAGCAGACCGGAAAGGCGCCGTATCTGCGCCATACCCTCTTGTCCGCTTCGGGTCGGGTGCGGTCATGTCCGCTCTCCGGAGCCGACCGCAATGGCCGCTTTGGAGCAGCCTGCAGCCCACCTGGCCGACCGGGTTGGGCGGAAAGCGGACTTTGAAGCTGTAAGGCGCGCGCCGGAGCCGGTCGTGGGCGCGCGCAAAGGAGTTGGCCGTTACTTACGATCAGCGCGATTCAGCCTGGAGATCATATCCTCGAAGGTGTCGATTTTCGTCGGGAGCGCCAGGCGGTCTGGATCGATAGGGCGGAAAGAAACCTCAGTTAGCTCCAGACTGCCATATCGCACCATGCTCCCGGTGGCGAGGGTTTGTTCGAGATTTCCTGGCTGAGCGGGGCCGAAGATCCCCATCAGTGGAGAGAACTCGTAGCTGTAGGCATCGCGCAGTGTCGTTCCCAGCAGCCTTAGGCTCTCATCACTACTAAGTTCGATCTCGAATCCCTCGGTGCATTGAATCGATCGAGGACAACTCCTCCATAGCGCAGTTTCTCGTCCCAGAACAGTCCGTCGACCGACAAAAATAAACTCGTATGCACTATATTTTTGTTTAATGTTGGCGAGGTCAATTGGAGTGCCACGTCGGCGCGCAAGCTCCATATATAGCTTCGCGTCATCCCGAAGCCTTTTGGCATTGAGTGCGCCATGGGTTCTGGAAACGATGTATGGCTCGCCATTCTTTGTAAGGTAGTAGAAATCATTGTTCTTGTCTGTGACCTGATATCCGCCCCGCCAATCACCATTTTCTGCAATCTCTAGCACCATCTCAGCGCCGGTCGGCTTATGGGTGAAGGTTGCCGTCATGTCAGCAACTGCAGCAGTGGGTACAGAGATAAGAAGGGCAACAAGAAATTTAATCATACCGAAATCCTTTACTAAAAATCGGACTGGCCGGCCGGGAGTATCCTACGCAACCGACCCTGATCGCAATCGTCCGCTCAGGGTCGAATCCCGTCATGTCCGCTTCGTAGAGCCGGCTGCAACGGCCGGTTGTGGGAGCGTTCTGGGATCTGGGTCGACAGAGACGGGCCGGATGCTGCGGGTTTGAGCGATGCCCGGTTCCGGGCCGCCGGGGCAACGGCCGGATATGGCGCACCCCGGCCCGGTCGCGCTGGCGGGGAAGGGCGGTAAGCCTTCGTTCGCCGGATGGCATGCGGCCCGTCAGTGTCGTGTCGTTGAGAGGCATCGCGACAGCGGGTTGGGAGGGAACATTTGCCAGCAGCTTGAATTGCTCGGAAACTGACGATCAAGCTTTCTTGGAACGCACTGGGCGCCGACACCATGAGCGGCGGTGCCGGCGTAGACACGCTCAGCTACGCCAATGCCACCGCCGGAGGTGGCCCCCTCCACCGCGGCCTTGGGCTGGGTGGCGCGGGGCCTGCGCTTCAATGGCGCGGGTGCCTTCGGCCCTCGGCCAGCTGCATGGTGATCTCGGCCAGGCGGGTGAGCATCTGGGCCTGCTGCAGCGCGAGGCCGTGGCAGTAGGCCTGGATGTCGAGATCTGGGGCGGCCACGCTTATTGAACATATCATGAACAAATTGCGCCGGCTGCCATGAACATCGCATTAACCAGGTTCTGCACGGCCGCAGCGCATCTCCCCTGGCCTTTCCAACCCTGCTACCGAGCGGACAGCAGCAGCCGGATATCCGTCGCCCCATGGCAAGCCGGACCCATCGTCCTGACGATTTTGCCTAACATAATATGCGGAACCTCTGCTAAATCTGTTTCATTCTGAGTCCCGGGGCCGGCCGGGCGCATTTCACAGCTCGGCCGCTCCTCCCCGAAATCGGCGGCGCTGCCTCGACAGCGGGGACGAACCGTGACCCAGACCCTCAACGGCACCGCGGGCAACGACACCCTCCCCGGGACCGATCCGGGCAATCCGGCCAACCCGGACGGCATCGACATCATCAATGGCCTCGCCGGCGCCGACATTCTCTCCGGCCTGGGCGGCAACGACACGCTCCAGGGCGGCGCCGGGGCCGACACGCTGCAGGGCGGCGCCGGTACCGACACGGCGAGCTATGCCGCCTCGGCCGACGCGGTCGTGGTCACGGTCAATGGCGCCGCCTCGGGCGGCAACGCCTCGGGCGACACCCTGTCCGGCATCGAGAACCTGACCGGTTCGGTCCTCGCCGACACGCTGACCGGCGACGCCGGGGCCAATGTCCTCACCGGGGGCAACGGCGATGACAGACTCCAGGGCCTCGGCGGGGCCGACACGCTGCAGGGCGGCGCCGGCATCGACGCCGCCGTCTACAGCGACTCGGCCGTCGCGGTCGTGGTCACGGTCAACGGCTTGGGCGCGGGCGGCGATGCCCAGGGCGACACCCTGTCCGGCATCGAGAACGTGGCCGGCTCGGCCTTCGCCGACACCCTGACCGGCGATGTCGCGGGGAACTTCCTGGCCGGCGGCGGCGGCGACGACACGCTCCAGGGTGGCGCCGGTGCCGACACGCTGCAGGGCGGCGCCGGCAGCGACACCGCCTCCTACGCCGCCTCGGCCGCCGCGGTCGTGGTCACGGTCAACGGCGCCGCCTCGGGCGGCGACGCCGCGGGCGACACCCTGACCGGCATCCAGAACCTCACCGGCTCGGCCTTCGCCGACACCCTGATCGGCGACGCCGGGGCCAATGTCCTGGCCGGGGGCGCCGGCAACGACACGCTCCAGGGCGGCGCCGGGGCCGACGCGCTGCAGGGCGGCGCCGGCATCGACACCGCCACCTACGCCGCCTCGGCCGCGGGCGTCAGTCTCATCCTCGCGTCCGGCTCCACGTCGGGCGGCGATCCCGCGGGCGACAGCTTCAGCAGCATCGAGAACATCACCGGCTCGGCCTTCGTCGACTTCCTGGCCGGCGATGGCGGGGCGAATGTCCTGGATGGCGGTGCCGGCGACGACGTGCTGCGGGGCGACGGTGGCGCGGACGTCCTGCAAGGCGGGGCCGGCAGCGACGGGGCCAACTACTTCCTTTCCGCCGCGGGCGTCACTGTCAGCCTCGCGGCCGGCACCGGCATCGGCGGCGATGCCCAAGGCGACACCCTGACCGGTATCGAGAATGTCTACGGCTCGGCCCAGGCCGACATCCTGACCGGCGATGGCGCGGCGAATCTGTTTGCCGGGTTCGACGGCAACGACACGCTCCAGGGCCGTGGCGGCGCGGACCTGCTCGACGGCGGCGCCGGGGCCGACGCGCTGGATGGCGGCGCGGGCACCGACACGGCGACCTATGCCGCCTCGGCGGCAGGCGTCGTGGTCACGGTCAACGGCGCCGGCTCGGGCGGCGACGCCGCGGGCGATATCCTGACCGCCATCGAGAACCTGATCGGCTCGGCCTTCGCCGACACGCTGACCGGCGATAGCGGGGCCAATGTCCTGGCCGGGGGCACCGGCAACGATGTGCTCCAGGGCGGCGCCGGGGCCGACACTCTGCAGGGCGATGCCGGCATCGGCATCGATACCGCCTCCTACGCCGCCTCGACGGCCGGGGTGGTCGTCGACATCATCGCGGGAACCGGCACCGGCGGCGACGCCCAGGGCGACACGCTGACCGGCATCGAGAATCTCAGCGGCTCCGACTTCAACGACCGGCTGTATGGCGACGTCGCGGCCAATGCGCTCAGCGGCGGGGCCGGCGACGACCAGCTCCGCGGCGGCGGGGGCGCCGATACCCTGGATGGCGGCGGCGGCTCGAACACCGCCAACTACCAGGGCTCTACGGCGGCGGTCTCGGTCAACCTGCTGACCGGCGTCACCTCGGGCGGGGACGCCGCGGGCGACACGCTGACCAACATCGAGAACCTGTACGGGTCGAGCAACGCCGACCAGCTGACCGGCAGTAACGTCCGCAACATCATCGGCGGCGAGCTCGGCGACGACACCATCGTCGGCAATGGCGGCGACGACGCGCTCTCCGGCGAAGCCGGCAACGACGCGCTCTCCGGCGGCGACGGTGCCGATCGCCTCGTCGGCGCCGCCGGGATCGACACCATCCATGGCGGCATCGGCGATGACAGCATCGATGCCGGCAGCGAGAACGACCAGGTCTTCGGCGAGGCCGGCCATGACAATGCCTATGGCGGCACCGGCGACGACCAGCTCGACGGCGGTGACGGCAACGACGCGCTCGAAGGGGCGGCGGGAGCCGACACGCTGATCGGCGGGTCGGGCGTCGACACCGCCAGCTACGCCAGCTCCGCCGCCGGGGTGTCGGTGAACCTGGCCACGGGGGCCGTCTCCGGCGGCGACGCCGCGGGCGACACGCTGAGCGGCATCGAGCAGGTGCTGGGCTCGGGCCAGGTCGACACGCTGACCGGGGACGCCGCCGCCAACACCCTGTGGGGCATGGGCGGCGGCGATGTGCTCACCGGCGGCGGGGGCGGCGACCTGCTGAAGGGCGGCGCCGGCAACGACCGGTTCGTGTACACCGCCCTGTCCGACAGCGCGGTCTCGGGCCTGGGCAAGGACGCCATCCTGGACTTCGCGACCGGCGACAGGATCGACCTGTCGGCGATCGATGCCGACGGCAACCCCACCAACGGCAACACCGCCTTCACCTTCGGCACCGGCGGCTTCACCGCCGCCGGGCAGATCCGGGTCCTGGCCTTCGACGGCAACCGCTACGGCGTCTATCTCGAGACCACCGGCAACAGGGTGGAGGACGCGGTCATCACCGTCAATTCCGACCATGCGCTGACCGCCGTGGATTTCGTGCTGTAGGCCATGAGGGCTTGTCACGTTCGCGGCCTTGCGGGGCTCTGGTGATCAGCCTAGCTGTTTGCCATGGCTCAACCCTGCTATTCCGGCTACCGCTTTCCACCGGATGTGATCCAGCGCGCCATTTGGATGTATCTCCGTTTTACCCTGAGCTATCGCGACGTCGAGGACCTGCTTGCCGAACGCGGCATCGAGGTGTCGTACGAGACGCTCCGGCGTTGGGTGATCGGCTTCGGTCCCGCAATCGCTCGGCGCCTTCGTGCTCGGCGGCCGGTGCCGCACCGGCGATGGCACCTCGACGAGATGTTGGGGTAACGACACGAAAGTGATCAGATTGTCCGGTTCGTTGGAACGGACCAGAAACTAGGCCGCGAGCACGGACACTGGCCGGCGGAGCGGCCGCAGACCATCAGCCGGCACGGGATCGGCACCCCAGACATAGTCACCGGTGAGGCCGATGTGCTCCCAGCCGAGCGGCGCGACGTGGCGGGCCAGGTCCAGGCGCACGTCGGTCCCGCGCTGGCTGAGATCCTCCAGGGCAGCCTGCAGATACCGCGTGTTCCAGAGGATGATCGCCGACACGAGCAGATTCAGTCCGGAGGCGCGGTAGGCCTGGTTTTCGAAGCTGCGGTCGCGCATCTCCCCGAGCCGGTTGAAAAAGATGGCCCGCGCCAGGGCGTTGCGTGCCTCGCCCTTGTTCAGCCCAGCGTTGGCCCGCCGGCGCAGTGCCGGATCGCGCAGCCAATCCAGAGTGAACATAGTGCGCTCGATGCGGCCGAGTTCGCGTAGCGCCAAGGCCAGGCCGTTCTGCCGCGGATAGGCCGCCAAACGCCGTAGCATTGCCGAGGCGGTCACCGTGCCGACGCGGATTGAGGTGGCCAGGCGCAGCAGTTCCTCCCAGTGCGCCGCCAAGTGGTCGACATCGATCGCGCCGCCGATCAGATGTTGGAGCGCCGGCGGGGCGTCGTCGCCAGGCAACAGGTAGAGGCGGCGGTCCTTGAGGTCGCGGATGCGGGGTGCGAACCGGAAGCCCAGCAGATGACACAGCCCGAACACGTGGTCGGTGACGCCGCCCGTGTCGGTGTAGTGCTCCTCGATGGACAGGCCCGTCTGATGGTAGAGCAGGCCATCGAGGACGTGCGGTGCCTCGCTGGCCGTGGCGGCGATCACCTTGGTGTGGAACGGGCCGTACTGGTCGGACACATGGGTGTAGAAGGCCACGCCCGGCTCGTTGCCGTGGCGGGCGTTGACCTCGCCGACCGCTTCGCCGCGGCCGCCGGCACGATAGAACTGGCCGTCCGAGGATGAGGTGCTTCCGTCGCCCCAGACTCCAGCCAGCGGCAGGGCCCGATGGGCGTCAATGATCCTGGCCAGCGCGGCGGCATAGGTCTCCTCACGGACATACCAGTCGTGCACCCAGGCGAGCTGCCGCATCGAGACGCCGCGGCAGGCCTCTGCCATGCGGGTCAGCCCGAGATTGATACCGTCGGCGAGGATGGCCGTGAGCAGCGCCGCCGGGTCGTCCGGCGACCGCCCGCTGCGCTGGTGGGTGAAGCACGCGCTGAAACCGATCCAGCCATCCACCTCCAGCAGCAGATCGGTGATCTTGATCCGGGGCAGCGCCTCGTACGCGCTGCGACCAAGCTCTGCGGCCGCCTCCGGCGTCCGATCCCGGATGGGGGACACCTTCAACTCGCCCGACGACAGGTCGACGTCCTCGAGCTTGCCGCCGGCGGCGAGGCCGGCAACCTCCGCAAGCCGGTTCGTCAGCGCCTGCCGGCGCTTGGTCAGGTACGCGGCTCCGTCCTTCTCGACGGCGACGGGGAGGGCGTCCTCATCGCGCAGGGCGTCGAAGGTCGGTCGCGGCACCAGGCACGACTCGAAGTCGCGGAACTGGCGGCTGCCCTCGACCCACACATCTCCAGCTCGCAGCCGGTCGCGCAGCTCCGAGAGGGCGCAGATCTCATAGGCCTTCCGATCGATCACCCCACCGGGCATGACGAGGCGGCGCCAGGACCGGCGGATAAAGCCGGTCGGTGGCTGGGTCGGCAGGCCGCGCTTACCCGTGGCATGCATGGTCCGTAGCAGCTCGAGCGCCCGCAGCAGCGACGCGACCGAGGGGCCGCCCTTGAGCTGGAACGCGCTCAGCAAAGTCGGCGCGAAGGCACGGATGGTGGCGTACCGCCCCAGCAGCTCGGCCCGCGGGTCCGTGGTGTCCGGCCGCGCCAGTGCCTCGGCGTCGCTGACGCTGGCCACGAACTTGTACCAGCCGACGCTCTTGTCCAGCGCCTCGAACGGATCATGGCCGCCCTCGCGTGCATCGATCAGCATGCGGCAGGCGGCGACCAGAGTCCGAAGCTGGCCCTGCGTCTCCCGAACCGATTTCAGGGTCTTCTCCGCAGTGCGATTCTCCGCCCGACGGGCGAGCGAGCCCATGAGCTTGTCGAACATGCCGAGCGCCGCATCGGTCAGAGTCGCCTCCATGCGGATCGCCGTCGCTGCCAGCAGCGCATGCCGGCGGACCTGGGACAGGTCACGGAGGTGCTGCACGGTCGCGCGCACGCCCTCGGCTGCCAGCCGCTCGAAGGCCGCCTCGGGCACTTGGTTCTGCAGGCTTCGATCGACGGCGAGGCCGCGCAGCGCTACGAGGCGGTCCACAACCCCGACCAGGTTGCGCGGCGCCGGCGACTGGGACGCTTGACGGAGCCAGGTCAGCATAGCAACGCCGGTGTCGGCCCAAGGCGCCAGCTGTGCCTCGACCCGACCACGCCCGTCCGATCCGAGCGCGTCCACCAGGATGCGATGGATCAGCCGCTCGGCCCGGCTGCGCGCCTGGTGCAGGATCAGCTCCAGCACGCCTGCTGACGGGAGCAGGATCCGCCGGAGGCGCAGCTCGTCGACCAGGGCGGTCGCAAGCGCCATCGGATCCCGGTTCACCTGCGCGATCGACAGGAGCCACGATGCCAACTCGGTGAACGTCGTGCGATCGAAGCTCCGGTGGCCCGTCCGCTCGATGATGTCGGCCATCTGCTCACGTCGGGTTTGGCTCCTGCGCCGATAATCGGTGTAGTCGTCAGGATCGGCACCCACCTGGTGGGCGACGAACGCCAACAGCGCTGGTAGCGGCATCTCGTCGGGATCGGGCATCCGGCCGGGATGACGCAGATAACAGAGGAGCACCGCATAGCCGAGGCGGCTGCGCGTGGTGCGCTTGGTGGCGATGGCGTCCAGATCGTCGCGGCCGAGTGTGCAATATCGAATCAGGTCGCGCTCGTCGGTCGGAACAGTCAGGAATTTCGCCCACTGTTCCCCGGTCAGGAGCCGCCGTCGCGCCATCGCCCTCTCCGATCGTTCGGGCCATCATAGCGGCAGCGGGCGCGTGGTCTCCCTTTCCTTCAGCGGTTGGTGCGGCACTGTCCGGATCAGGTCCGTTTGACGGATCGCCACCCCGATATCCGCCCTTGGTACTTCTCGTTCCCGGGCCGGCCGGAAAGGGTGAGGAGCGGCCATCGAGTCGGGCTCCCCAGAGCGGACATGACCGCACGCGACCCAAAGGCGACATGTGTAGCTGCTCGCCTAATAGGCGACCGGAAACAAGATCCTCATCAGTTGCGCCTCTCGCCGGACCGGCGAAGCCGGGTCGCGGCTCATGATGTCGGCTATCCAACCAGCCAGATCCGGTAAGGCCTTGTGTTCAACAAACAGCCGTGCTCGTTCCGCCTGCTCTCGCGGAACCGTACCAGAAGTCACATACAACCGATCGTGGGGCAGGTTGTGTGGCGGCCAGAAGTTCGCATCAATGAAGATACGGCTCGGTGCGCGCACGAAATGAGTGTCAATGGTCACCCCGGCCGCTTGCAATGCGGAGGCGAGCGCGGAGGGCTTGAGCACATAGCTCTGGTCCTTCGGCAATTTTGCGGTTTCAGAAATCATGCCGCTCTCCTGGACCTTACCGAGACCTTGCGACTCCACGCTGACAGACATCGTTGGGACTGCACAATCCGTCTCTCACAATCGAACAGAGCCCCGGTGATCGGCTACTTTCCGCCTAACGCGGTCGGCGGGGCGCCCGAAAGCTGCCGTCGCCCTCGGCTCCGGAAAGCGGACCTGACCGCACTCGACCCAAAGCGGATGTTGAGCCGCCTATGAGCCAGTGCCAGAGTGTACCCTGCTCGACATTGTTGGACGTTGCCATGATCCCGTCGGTGCACGCGCCTGTTTCCATCGAAATGATCCGGGATGGCGGATCGCTCACCGCTACATTTACAAGTGACGAGGGCAAACGATTCATACTTTTTATTGGAATTAACACCAGAAAAATCGATGAAGCCCACAGAGAGAATTTGGGATATCATTCGCCCATTGTTATCGATGCGGATCCTTCAAAGAGGCTGCCAGACACGGATTCGGTGGTCTATAGCGAGCTTGGCGGACCATCGGTGCCGATATCATGGTCCGAAGCGCGCTCTATTCTTGTGCAGGTGTCGCGGCTCATTGGGGAATTAACGCCCTGGCAGGAAAAATGGCTGCACAAGATGAGGGACGTCGTAAACTTTGATGGCGCTCCACCTGGTTTCCCGGAGACTTACCGGGTTTTCCGGCCCCCTCCACGCAAGGATGAGTGAGGGCGCATCAGCCCGCCGTTTCGACAGGACGATGAAGTTCCGCTTTCCGCCCTTTGCCGCCGGTTAGGCCGAACTGCGGGTGCTGGAAGCGGCCGTCGCCTCGGTGCTGAAAGGCCGGTCTGACCCGATCCGACCCGAAGCGATCCTGTCCGCTTCGAGGCGAGATTGATCGCCGGAATTGTCCGCTTCCGGGAAGCCAGGAGGGTCGGAGACCGTCCGCAAAGAGCCGGAAGCAGCCATCGAAGGAAGGTGCTGCATCTTGAAAGCGTTGGCACCTGTCCGCTCAACGGCCGTTTGCCGGCCAGCTCGCGATTTGTCCGCCAACCGACATTGACGATGGCTTTCCGGACAAGTAGTTTGCCGGACGGGTTTTCGGACAAGGACCGGTGCGGGATGGCAGAGATCGGCTACGCGCGGGTTTCAACGGCCGATCAGGATCCGGCACTGCAGCTTGACGCTCTTGCCAAGGTTGGCTGCGTTCGGGTGTTCCAGGACAGGGCATCCGGCGGCAAAGCTGACCGGCCGGGTCTCACGGCTGCCCTGACTTTCGTGCGCGAGGGCGACGTTTTGGTGGTGTGGAAGCTGGACCGCCTCGGCCGTTCGCTGCCGCACCTGATCGAGACCGTGAACGCGTTGGAGACTCGGGGCGTCGGCTTCCGCTCCCTGACGGAAGCGATCGACACCACCACACCCGGCGGCCGGCTCATCTTCCACATCTTCGGCGCCCTCGGGCAATTCGAGCGTGACCTCATCCGCGAACGGACCCGAGCCGGCCTCGACGCCGCCGTCGCCCGCGGTCGACGGGGCGGACGTAGGCCAGTTGTGACTGAGGAGAAGCTTCGCCGTGCCGGGACGCTCATCACCCAGGGCCTCACGGTCCGCGAGGCCGCGGCACGAATCAAAGTGGGGAAGACCGCGCTGTATGCGGCGCTCGGCGAAGCGACCGTGAACGCCTCTGATCGCTAGGCCTGAACGGTTCCGGACATGTTCTCACGAACCGGACAATCTGATCACTTTCGTGTCGTCACCCCTATGGGCTCTTCATCGAACGGTCGGCCAGTTGGATGGCGTTCTCCTCGCACCAGACCTTCAGGGCATTCTCGGTTTCGCGGTTCTCGAAGTCGTACCACCGCTGCAGCACGTCCCGCGTTTCCAGCAAGTGCCTGAAGTTCCGATACGCCCCCTTTCGCCTGAACATGTCCTTGACTGCATCGTGGTCGTCCGGAAGCTCGCGAGCGGCAAAGCGCAGCACCAGATCGCGGCCGAGACCGAGTTCGTTCTTGTCCGGCATGGCTAGGTATCGATCGGACGTTTCCAGATCGTCGGGTACCGCTTCCTCCTCCATCATGTCGACGGATGCCGACACCAGGTGGGTTTTCCCGGTGTCGAGTGAGATGTAGGCCATGTTCTCGCCGACGCCTCCGAAGCTCACGAACTCGTAAGCGACGAGGAACTCGGTACGATCGACGGTGACCTGATCTGTATCGACCATGCGGCGCTCTCCCCAAACTGGGTCGCCCCCATTTTGCACTCGGCTGATATGGAGTTCGAGGTTGATCGAGAGTTTCTGGAGTCAGTCCTCGTTGTTGTCGAGCTTCCGCGTGACATGGTCGATGATCAGGGCGAATGCGATCGGCCGTCACGGTCAGGCGGCCCGGCCGCGGTGCCGGCCGCCATGGCCATGGCAGGAGCTCGGTGGCCCGAGGCTGCGGTCGTAGTAATACATTGATTTCATTGGACGATAAATGGGGCTTATCGGGCGTTGAGGCTTCCGCTCGCGATGCGCGTCGGCTAGACTCGTCCGGTCGCCGCTCCGGAGGCCCCGTGCCGTTCGCCGTCCACCTCGATCTCGAACCCCGCAGCGCCGTCGCCCTGGCGACCCTGATCGAGGCCGTCGAGCGCGCCGAGGCGCACGCGACGACGCCGCGGCGGGCCAGGGTCGCGCCGCATCTTTCGCTCGCCGTCTACGATCGCCTGGTCCCGGCGGCGGTCACCGTGTCGCTGCAGCGCTTCGCCGAGCGGCAGCCCGCGCTCGCCATCCAGCTGGCAAGCCTGGGCCTGTTCCCGGGACCGCCCGCCGTGCTGTTCGCCGCTCCGGTGGTCTCGGCCGAACTGCTGGCCGTGCACCGCGCCTATCACCAGGCGACCTGGGCGTCCGGCCCGCGCTGCTGGGCCCACTACCTGCCGGAAAACTGGGTACCGCATGTGACGCTCGGCGAGGGCCTTCGCCTGGCCGCGGTGCCGACGGCGGTCCGCAACGCGATCGCGGCCTGGCGTCCGCATCCGGCAGTGTTGCACCGGCTGTCGCTGGTCCGGTTCCATCCGGTCGAGGTGCTGTGGTCGCGGGCCTTGGCGGGTCCGTGAGCGGGGGAGGGGAGGGTGATCGTGCATCTCAACGGCTGGCCCGGGGTCGGAAAGCTCACCGTCGCGCGCCTGCTGGCGCCGCGGCTGCAGGCCCGCCTGATCGACAACCACCTGCTGCACGACGTCGCCATCCGCTGCACCGGCATCGATGACCCGGCGCGCTGGCCGCTCTACGAGGCGGTGCGCGCCGCCGCCTACCTGGCGCTGGCCGACCGGCCGCGATCGGAGACCTTCGTCATGACCAACGCCCTGTGCCTCGGCGCTGCGCGCGAGCGCGAGGCCTGGCGCCACGTCGTCGCCCTGGCGGAGACGCGGGCGGTGCCGCTGGTGCCGGTGGTACTCGAGGCCGACGACACCGTGCTGCGGTCCCGGGTCCAGAGACTGGAGCGCCAGGGACGCAAGTTGACGGACCCGAACGTGCTGGAAGCGATGATCCGATCCGACCGGCTGCTGAAGCCCGACGTGCCCGAGCGGCTTGACCTCGACACCACCCATCTCGCCGCCGCCGACGCGGCCGCGGCGATCGAGGCGCATCTGCTGGCCGTTCGCGGCCGGCTGGCGCCGGCGGGCGCCCGCCACCTGGTGCTGGCGCCATGAGCCAGGAAGCGCCGCTCAACGGCAGGGGAGGGAAAGGGATGCAGGCGACACTGGACGAGCCGTCCACGCCGGCCATAGCGCTGCCGGACGGCGCCCTGACCGAGGCCCAGCGTGCGGAAATCCGCCGTCTGGCCGCGCGGGCGGATGAGTTGGTCGAGGCCTCGCTCTCGGCCAATACTCGAAAAGCCTACGGCTCGGCCTGGCGGCAGTGGAGTGAATGGTGCCTCGGCTTCGGTCTGGACCCGCAGACGGCTGACGCCTCCTGGCTGGCGATGCACCTCACCGCGCTGTCGGAGACCCGCAAGCTCTCCACCCTCGAGCTGCGGCGCGCCGCCGTGCTGGAGATCCGCCGCCGGCTCGGCCATCCGCTGCATTTCGACGACGCCCAATTCCAGGCCTTCCTCGCCGGCCTGCGGCGGACCAAGGGCGCCCGCCCGGACAAGAAGGCGGCGCTGCTCGAGGAGAATCTGCGCGCGGTCCTGCTGCTGCTCGATCCGGCCACGGCGCCGGCGCCGAAACGCTGTCTGCGCGACCGAGCCTTGCTTCTCACCGGCTTCGCCGGCGGCTTCCGCCGTTCCGAGCTCGCCGGCTTCGACCTGCGGGACGTCAGCTTCACCGCCGAAGGCCTGGTGCTGTTCGTCGCCGGCTCCAAGACCGACCAGGAGCGCCGGGGCGAGGAGGTCGGCGTCCAGACGGTGCCGCGGTCGCCGCTCTGCGCCGTCGCCGCGGTCTCGGCCTGGCTCTCGGTCCGCGGCGACACGCCCGGTCCGCTGTTCTGCCGGATCGACCGCGGCGGCCATCTGACCTATGGGCTCGACGGCCGGCTGCAGAAGATCGACAGCAAGACCGTCGCCCGCCTGGTCAAGCGGGTGATCAAGGGGACCGGGCTGGGGGAGGGGGAGTTTTCCGCCCACAGCCTGCGCGCCGGAATGATGACCGCCGCCGACCGCAAGGGGGTGCCGTTGGAAGCGGCGATGCAGCACGGGCGCTGGAAGGACGCGCGCACGGCCCGCGGCTACCGCCGGCATTCGAGTCTGTGGCAGGGCAACTTCACCGGCAAGCTGCTGGCCGACGAATAAGGGCATATGGATAAAGGTCGAGCAGTCTTGATGCCATGAGACCGATCATTGCAAAGATCTCGCATCGACGATATGTCGATTGCAAAAATCCATGCGACCTATTAGTGCCATGCTGTTCCTAACATTGGAGTGCTTTGATGAGTGACGTTGGCGCCACCACCATATCGGCGACCGTCGATGTAACGCGCCGTCTGGCGACGCAAATTGTCTCGGCCCATGTTGCCAACAACAGCGTCGCGGTTTCAGACCTGCCAGGATTGATCGCTCAGGTTTACGGCGCACTCGACAAGCTGGGCCAGCCGACTGAGCCCGTGATCGCCCGTCCGGAACCGGCGGTTCCGATCCGCAAGTCTGTGACGCCGGACTACGTCATCTGCCTCGAGGACGGCAAGAAGCTGAAGATGCTGAAGCGGCATCTGGCGTCGGCCTACAACATGACGCCGGACCAATACCGGGAGCGCTGGGGCCTCGCGGCTGACTATCCGATGGTGGCGCCGAACTATGCCCAGCAGCGGAGCGCTCTCGCCAAGCAGATCGGCCTTGGCACCGGTCGCGGCAAGGCGACGGCGGAGCCGGTCGCGCCCGCGCCGCAGCCCGCCAGGGCACCGCGCGCCCGGAAGACCCCGGCCGCAAAGGCATAATGGCCAAGAGGGAGCGGCAGCGCGAGGCCGCCGCTCCCCACCGTCCCGAGCGGACGGCGACGATTTCCGGACCGTCCCCGAAGCCGACGGAAGACGCCGTAGCGACGCCGCGCCTCTCCGCTGACCGCATTCGGCTCATTGCGGACGGCCGAGAGCGCTCCAAGCTGCCCCGAAGCGGACATTACCGACGGCTCAATCGTGCCCCGAAAGCGGTCAGGGCCGCTTTGGTTCGAATCGGGCCAGGTCCGGCTTCGGCACCGAGGTCGATGGCCGCTTTGAGGCGCCCCCTGGTCGGCCTTGCCGACGGCATTGGGCGGAAAGCGGCCAGCCACTGCCTCCTCCAAAGCTCGCAATCGGCCGGCTCAATTCAATTTGATTCTCCAGCCCGTCCGCTTCTGCAGCTCGGCCAAATACGGGGTCGCGTTCGGCGTTCCCCGTCCGTAAAGGGCCAAGCGCATCCTTGGAACCACCGGCTTTGCGGTAAATTCAAAGGTCACCGCAAATTCTCGGCCCTCAAATGCACCTTCCCAATGCGGATACTCTCTTCTCTGCGACAGGAACGATAAGAGTGTGGCCATAAGTCCGCTGGCTTTAGTCGGCCCTTCATCGCGAACAAGAACGAACCGTATATCGTTGAACACCTCGGCCAATTTCAGCTTTACATCTCCAATCTGCCCGAGTGGTTGTCCATCTCGACGGGTAATTGCGCCCCCCATAACCATCGGTTGATCCCTCACAGATTGTCGGCCGTAGCCGGATCCGAATATCAAATCATGATACGGAAGACAGCCGCCCCTCCCCAAGCACCGATCGCTAGGCTCCAGACTCAATCAGATCCAGAAGACGAGCAAAATCGCCAGGGCGACGGTGGACAAGAAGTTTCGAGCGAGCTTGTCGTAGCGGGTGGCGATTCGTCTGAAATCCTTCAGGCGGCAAAAAGCATTCTCGACGAGGTGGCGAGACTTGTAGCGAGCTTTGTCGAGCGGGATCTTGCGTTTGCGGTTGGCCTTGCCGGGGATCACCGGCCGGCCGCCGTGAGCACGGATCGTCGCGCGCAGATGGTCGGCGTCGTAGCCCTTGTCGCCGATGAGATAGCCCACCCTCTGCGCCCGCTCGATCAATGTCGGGGCGGCGGAGACGTCGGCGACGTTGCCGGGCGTGAGCATCACGACGAACGGCCGGCCGATCACGTCCGCGAGTACATGGATTTTCGTCGTGCTCCCGCCACGCGAGGCCCGATGCCCTGCGCCTTGGCCCCCCTTTTCCGCCGAACGCGGAGCGCTGGGCCTTCACGTAGGTGGAATCGATTGCGGCGCTGTCGGTCGCGGCACCGGCGCCGGCAAGCGCTTCGAGCAGGCCCGTCCAGAAGCGTCGGCGCGACCAGCGGTTGAAACGGTTGTAGATGGTGGTGGCCGGACCATACTCCCTCGGACAGTCCTGCCAACGGCAGCCGGTCCTGAGCACGTGGAAGATGCCCGACAGGATGCGGCGGTCGTCCTTGCGCCGCGCCCCGGCTGGTTCTTCGGCATGAACGGCTCAATCGCCGCCCACTGCTCGTCATCGAGCCAAAACAGGGTGCTCACGAAGCGTCTCGCTCCTCAACGTGATCCAGGAGCCAGGAGAATGACGGTTTGCTACACACATTCAATATGCTGATTGAGTTTTAGGCCTAGGATGCGAACTCTCACAGGCGCGGCGCCTTCTCCCGAGGAGACCGCTTCGGGTCGACTGCGGTCATGACCGGTTTGGGGAGCCGAACGCGGTGGCCGCTGTTCACCCTGCCGACACAGGAATAGTGCCATAGCAGTCTCTACCCAGGCCCGCTTGCCGCTCAACCGGTTGCCCACCACCGCCATCGAGGTCGCGAAGAGACACGCGCGGTCTTTCAGATCGAGTTCCGCCGTACGAACCTTTCCTGGCCGAACAGGTTCTCAATCTGTTCACGGATTCCGGATGCCTACGACCTGTTCTTGTAGCGACCCCAATTCCACCATCCACTCTCCGACACCCGCCACTTCAGCCCTCACGGCCTAGGGAAGCTGATCGACGTCGTTATCTGGGAAAAAGGCGTGTCCGACTGTGCGCGCCGACCTTGCTGCAACCCGCTGCCCATAGGATCCTCCTCGAATGCGTTGGCCCGTGCATCGCTGATCGTCCTCGCGAACTTGCAGGAATCCACAAGGGCGATCGTCGGATCGCACTGATCGGGATGAACTTAAGGGCAACCAAGCCGACCGCTGCCGCCCTCCCCTGTCCGGGGAGCTTTGGGTCTGCGCTAAGAAAACAGGCCGCATAAATGCGGCCTGAGTTTAGGGAGGAAACGCCCAAGAAGTGCGTTACGACAGCGGCAGACGTACCGCATATCGCACTGCAACATAAGCACGACATATCAAGCTTGGCAAGCCCGAGGCGATCAAAAAAAGTCATCAGCCGATTTGCCTAAAAAGTGGCCGTTTTCCCGTCTGGGGCGTTTGCCCGAATTGAAGCCCATTAAAGAGAGAGACGGTGGCGCGGATCGAGGCGTTGTCACGTTGTCGAGTTTGCCCGCTCTGAGACGAGCGTCCGCCAAGCTCAGGCGACGACGCCAGCCGCATCCCGCCATGCCGCGAACGCCTCGGCGCGAAAGCAGCGGTACGTGCGGGCGGTAGTGAGATGGCGGCAAACGTTGAAGGTGTTGTAGGTCGCGGCGTGCATCGACAGGAATTGCTGCGCCGAGGCCGCCGATTTGAACCGTTGCAGCTTGCGCTCCCGTCGCCGGACCGGGAGGTGCGAGCTTTCGGCCCGGTTGTTCAGCCGCTTGGCTCGAAGATGGGGTGTAACCCTCCGCCGTAGGCCGCCTTTCTGCGTTAGTCGCGTTGACCGAAGCTGGGGCATTGGTTGACAGCGTGGAGTGGAGGAAGTGTCCACGAATGCAGTTATGGACACAAGTTTGCGTGAGGGGCGTCGGAACCGGTCGTGGCCGGAGGCGCTGAAGCGGGAGATCGTGGCGGCATCGCTGGAGCCGGGGTCGTCGGTGTCGCTGGTGGCGCGGCGGTACGATGTGAACGCGAACCAGGTGTTCGCCTGGCGGAAGCGCTATGCCGCCGAGGTGGCGCCGACGGAGCTGCGTCTGATGCCGGTGACGGTGAGGCCGGATCGGCCGGTCGAGCGGGCACGGGGCGACGGCCCGATCGAGATCGAGTTCGGCGGCTATTGCCTTCGGGTCGGCAGCGGGGTCGAGGCGGAGACGCTGCGGCTGGTGCTGGATGAGCTGGAGCGGCGATGATCCCGGTGCCGAGCGGTGTCCGGGTGTGGCTGGCGGTCGGCCGGACCGATATGCGGCGCGGCATGAACGGCTTGGCGCTGCAGGTGCAGGAGGCGCTGGGCCGGGATCCGCATGCCGGCGACCTGTACGTGTTCCGGGGTGCCAGAGGCGACCTGATCAAGATTCTCTGGCATGACGGGCTGGGCATGTCGCTCTACGCCAAGCGGTTGGAGAAGGGCCGCTTCATCTGGCCGTCGCCGGCCGACGGCGTGGTCGGCATCTCGGCATCGCAGTTGGCCTATATGCTCGACGGAATCGATTGGCGGAACCCGCGCCACACCTTCCGGCCGGAGCGCGCGGGATAGGGATCGGGGCCCGCATTTTGGGCGAGCCAGCGGTGCGGATTTCTGATTCCATCCTGGTATGGACGCCACTCCTGAGGCCCTGCCGGATGATGTCGACGCGCTGAAGGCGGCGCTGGCCGCCGAGCGGCGGCCAGCGGCTCGAGGACACGGCCCGGATCAAGGCGGAGCTGGCGGTGGCCCGGGCCAAGGCCTCCGACGATGAGGCCCTGATCGCGCACCAACAATTGCAGATCGAGAAGCTGAAGCGCCAGCTCTACGGCCAGCGCTCGGAACGGGCGGCGCGGCTGCTCGACCAGATGGAGCTGAGCTTCGAGGAGATCGAGAGCACGGCGGCCGAGGACGAAGTTGCCGCCGAAGCTGCCGTCGCCAGGACCACGGCCGTGGCGGCCTTCACCCGCAAGCGGCCGGCGCGCAAGCCGTTCCCGGAGCATCTGCCGCGGGAGCGCGTGGTCGAGCCGGGCCCGACCGCCTGCACCTGCTGCGGCAGCGAGCGGCTGCGCAAGCTGGGTGAGGACGTCACCGAGACGCTGGAGGTGGTGCCCCGGCAGTGGAAGGTGATCCAGCATGTCCGCGAGAAGTTCACCTGCCGGGACTGCGAACGGATCAGCCAGGCCCCGGCACCGTTCCATGTGATCGCCCGGGGCTGGGCCGGCCCCAGCCTGCTGGCGATGATCCTGTTCGAGAAGTTCGGGCAGCATCAGCCGCTCAACCGCCAGGCCGAGCGCTATGCCCGGGAAGGCGTGCCGCTCAGCCTGTCGACCCTGGCCGATCAGGTGGGCGCCTGCTGCGCGGTGCTGGCGCCGCTGATCCGGCGGATCGAGGCGCACGTCTTCGCGGCCGAGCGCCTGCATGGCGACGACACGACCGTGCCGGTCCTGGCCAAGGGCAGGACCGATACCGGGCGGTGCTGGGTCTATGTGCGCGACGACCGGCCGTTCGGCGGTCAGGATCCGCCAGCGGCGATGTTCTACCACTCGCGCGATCGGACCGGCGAGCATCCTCAGGCCCACCTGACCGGCTATGCCGGGCTGTTCCAGGCCGACGCCTTCGGCGGCTACACCAAGTTGTACGAGCCTGACCGCAAGCCGGGCCCGATCCTGGAGGCGGCGTGCTGGGTGCATGCCCGGCGGCCGTTCTTCATCATGGCGGATCTGGCGGAGAACGCCCGCCGCGCGGCCCGGGGCAAGGCGCGGGCCGTGATCTCGCCGCTGGCGCTGGAGGCGGTCCGGCGCATCGACGCCCTGTTCGAGATCGAGCGCTCGATCAACGGCCAGAGCACCGAGCAGCGCCGTGCGGTCCGGCAGGAGCTGAGCGCGCCACTGGTCGCCGAGCTGGAGGGCTGGATGCGCGAGCAGCGCGCCAAGCTCTCCCGCGGCAACGATCTCGCCCGTGCGATCGACTACATGCTGAAGCGGTGGCCGGCCTTCACCCGCTTCCTCGATGACGGCCGGATCTGCCTGTCGAACAATGCGGCGGAACGAGCCCTGCGCGGTATAGCTCTCGGCAGAAAGTCATGGCTGTTCGCCGGGTCCGACCGTGGTGGCCAGAGGGCCGCAGCCATGTACAGCCTGATCGTCACCGCCAAGATGAACGACGTCGATCCGCAGGCCTGGCTGGCCGACGTCCTGGCCCGGATCGCAGGGCATCCCGCCAGCAGGATCGACGAGCTCCTGCCGTGGCACTGGCGGCCGGCACCGCGCCGCAAGGCAGCCTGACCGTGGCCGCCACCACCGCCGTCTTCACCATCGGCCACGTCGCCCGGATGCTCGGCGAGGACGAGGACTGGCTGCAGGAACTCTCGATCGACATGGAACCCGAGGACGGTCGGCTGCATGTCTACGGCGGCGGTGAGGACGGCGTCACCGCTTTCACCCGCTCCGGCATTGAATATTTGCAGGAGATCATCGCCGACCAGCGCGCCGCCGTTCCTGCTCCGCCCAAGCCTGGATCCTCCCAATAGATCCCTCTACGGTCCTCACCGGATGCTGACGATGGGGTATGCCGTCGAGCCGCAGGTCATGAAGGGCCGCGCCGTAGGCCGGACACTTTCCTAGTCCGTTTGGAGACAGTCCGTTTGGAGGCGTCGCCCGGCGACTCCCCCTGCCCTAGCATCGATCTTCTCGGGATGTCGAGGCGGTCCGGCCGTGGCGCGGCCACCGCGCCGCCGTTCGAATTAAACGGAGTCGATCATGGCCGATGTTGGAGGATCCGGTTCCAACGACTTCATCCACGTCGCCGGCGATGGGAACACCGTTCCGCCGGGCTATATCGACATCCCACTCGCGACCGACGACAGTGACTACATCGAGGGCCGCGGCGGCAATGACCTGGTCTTCGCCGGCGGCGGAGCGGACGACGTCCGCGGGGATGTCGGCAACTACACCCCGGGTGGCGACGACGAGCTTCATGGCGGCTCCGGCAATGACCGCCTGCTTGGTATGACCGGAAATGACCTGCTCTTCGGCGAGGCTGGCGACGACCTGCTGTCCGGCGGGGCGGGGGCGGACACCCTCGATGGCGGCGCCGGGATCGACCGGGTGAGCTATGGAGGCTTCGCGGCCGTGACGGTCTCCCTGTCAACCCATATGGTAAGCGGCGGCGACGCCGAGGGCGACGTCCTGCTCAACATCGAGGAGGTGGTCGGCACGCAGTTCAACGACGTGCTGTCCGCGGCAGCCGAGGGCAGCCGGTTGGATGGCTGGATCGGCGACGACACCCTGTCGGGGGGCTCGGGTGACGATGTCCTGATAGGCGGCGACGGCGACGACCTGGTGTTCCCCGGCGAGGGCCAGGACTTCATCATTGGCGGGGCCGGCATCGACACCGCCGATTTCGGCCTCCTCACCAGCGGCGTCTTGGAAGTCCTCGATAATGGCGACGGATCGAGTGGCGGCCCCGGTGGTGACTTCCTCTTCGGCGTCGAGAACCTCTCCGGCACAAATGCCGGTGACGGACTCTTCGGAAACGACCAGGACAATGTCCTGTCCGGTCGAGACGGCGGTGACCAGTTGAGCGGAAATGCCGGCGAGGACAGTCTGTTCGGAGAGGGCGACAACGATAGACTCTACGGCGACGATGGCGACGACACACTGAACGGGGGCGACGGCGACGATTTCCTCGATGGCGGTGATGGCGCCGACCATCTCGCCGGCGGTGCAGGCATCGACACCCTTGACTATGCCGGCGCGTCCAGCATGACGGTGAATCTGACCACGCTGACCGTGTCAGGTGGCGAGGGCACAGGCGACGTGATCTCCGCCGACATCGAGAACATCAACGGCTCCAGCATGGGGGACACCCTGACGGGTTCCGCCGTCGCCAACGTGCTGGACGGCAATGACGGCAGCGACACGCTCGCCGGCCGGGCCGGGGACGACGTGCTGGTCGGCGATTTCGGCGACGACGTGCTCCGCGGCGGCGCCGGAGCCGACCGCCTGGACGGCGGCGCCGGCACCGATCTCGCCAGTTACTTCGACAGCCACACCGGAGTCGCGATCAACCTGGCCACCAAAAGCGCCACCGGCGGCGATGCCGCCGGCGACACTTTCGTTTCGGTGGAGAACCTGTCCGGCAGCCAGGGCAGTGATGCCCTGGTCGGGGATGACCGCGCCAATCTGCTGCAGGGCTGGAACGGCAACGATGTGCTCACCGGTGCTGACGGCGACGACACACTGAACGGGGGCGACGGCGACGATCTCCTCCATGGCGGTGATGGCGAAAACCATCTCTCCGGCGGCGCGGGCATCGACACCATCGACTATGCCGGCACGGCCGTCGTATGGGCGAACCTGACCACGCTGATCGTGTCGGGTTTTGACAGGATCTCCGCCGACATCGAGAACATCAACGGCTCGAGCAGCGACGACATGCTGACGGGATCCGCCGTGACCAATGTGTTGGACGGCAATGAGGGCAGCGACACCCTCGACGGCCTGGCCGGGGACGACACGCTGTTCGGTGATCTCGGCGACGATGTGCTCCTCGGCGGCGCCGGCGCCGACCGCCTGGACGGCGGCAGCGGCATCGATCTCGCCAGCTACTTCGACAGCAACATCGGAGTCGCGATCGACCTGGCCACCAACAGCGCCACCGGCGGCGACGCCGCCGGCGACACCTTCACTGCGGTGGAGAACCTGTCCGGCAGCCAGGGCAATGATACCCTGGTCGGAGACGACGGCGCCAATCTGCTGCAGGGCTGGAACGGCAACGACGAGATCACTGGGGCCGGCGGAAACGACACTGTCGAAGGTGGCGACGGCAACGACTGGCTCAGTGGGGGAGCCGGTGCCGACGTGCTTCGCGGCGGGGCAGGCGGCGACCAGTTGGACGGTGGCGATGGCAGCGACACCGCCAACTACTGGTACAGCTCCGTCGGCGTCACGGTCGACCTTGCGACCGGCATCGGCCATGGCGGCGATGCCGAGGGCGATACCCTGACGGGCTTCGAGAACCTGTTTGGCAGCTATCGCAATGATACCCTGGTCGGAGACGACGGCGCCAATCTGCTGCAGAGCTGGAACGGCAACGACGAGATCACTGGGGCCGGCGGAAACGACACTCTCGAAGGTGGCGACGGCTCCGACGGGCTCAGTGGGGGAGCCGGTGCCGACGTGCTTCGCGGCGGGGCAGGCGGCGACCAGTTGGACGGCGGCGATGGCAGCGACACCGCCAGCTACTGGTACAGCGCCGTCGGCGTCACGGTCGACCTTGCGACCGGCATCGGCCATGGCGGCGACGCCGAGGGCGATACCCTAGCGGGCTTCGAAATCCTGTCGGGCACCCAAGGCGATGACCACCTCTCCGGCGACGCCCTTGCCAACACCCTGCAAGGCTGGAATGGCAACGACGTGCTCGCGGGCGGCGCCGGCAAGGATGTGCTGGCCGGTGGCGCCGGGGCGGACCGCTTCGTCTTCACGACAATCGGTGACAGCCTCACCGGAGCCAACGCCGACCGGATCACCGATTTTAGCCGCGCGCAGGGCGACAAGATCGACCTGTCGGCAATCGACGCCGATACCGGCGTCGCCGGGGACCAGGCCTTCACCTACATCGGCACCGGGCTCTACACCCACCAGGCCGGTCAGCTGCGCTACGCGTCCGACGGCGCCGTCACCACCATCGCCGGCGACGTCGATGGCGACGGTGTCTCCGACTTCCACATCCAACTCACTGGCGCTATTGGCCTGCTCGCCGGCGACTTCGTGCTGTAGCGTCTGCGGTCATCAGCAATCACCGGGTATCCGCAGAGAACCCAATCCGGACCGTAGGAGGGCGCGGCAAGAATGCCGCGCCTCTTGTCCGCATTGGGTCGCATGCGGTCAGGTCCGCTATCCGGAGTCGACGGCGACGGCCGCTTTGGGGCAGCCGTAGGTCGGCCTGGCCGGCTGGAAGGGGCGGAAACCGGCCACGCCCGATCAGCAGATCGGTCGGGGCGGACCAGGCGCACATTGACGACGTTTTGGTTAGTGTATCGACGGATGCGCCTCAGAAGGGATACCCTTCAGATGCATGTCCGAGGTGCGTGGTGGCTGATGTTCCGCACACATTTGATTCCGGCACAGCGACAGGGACAAAAGCCATGATACGCCCAGCGTGGCTGTTCCTAGGCGGCATCTTGTTGGTTGTGGGTTGCTCTGCCTCCTCACCCAAGCCGACGCAGCCACCTCAAGCGGCCCAGACCAGATCTCAGAATCCTCTCGACCTGATGACACGGCAGTGTCGCGGAATGATTCACAATTGTACGTGTGCCGATGATCGCGGAGCGACCATTCTTGCCGAGGATGGGCAGTTGCGGCCGCCAATGACCGGAAAGTGGCAGCAGACACTATGCGGCATACCCGTCTTCTTCCCGGATAAGGACCATCCCCGCCCCTCGCTGGAGGAGTTGCAAAAGGTGTTGCCCCCCTGATTTTGGCATGCCGCTGCGCGACCCGTTCGCCCGCGGCGACCTCGGCTTGGCGTGTCAGTCATATCCGGTTTAAGGTACCCCGCAGCCGGCTTGGCTGTCCGAGAAGGGCGGAAAGCGGACTTTGAAGCTGTAAGGGGCGCGTGGGAGCCGGTCCTAGGCGCGCGCGAAGGAGTTGGTGCCGTTACTTACGATCAGCGCGATTCACCTGGAGATCATATCCTCGAAGGTGTCGATTTTCGTCGGGAGCGCTAGGCGGTCTGGATCGATGGGGCGGAAAGAGACCTCAGTTAGCTCCAGACTGCCATATCGCACCACGTTCCCGGTGGCGAGGGTTTGTTCGAGATTTCCTGGCTGAGCGGGGCCGAAGATCCCCATCAGTGGAGAGAACTCGTAGCTGTAGGCATCGCGCAGTGTCGTTCCCAGCAGCCTTAGGCTCTCATCGCTACTAAGTTCGATCTCGAAACCCTCGGTGCATTGAATCGATCGAGGACAACTCCTCCATAGCGCAGTTTCTCGTCCCAGAACAGTCCGTCGACCGACAAAGACGAACTCGTATGCACTATACTGCTGTTTAATGTTGGCGAGGTCAATTGGAGTTCCGCGTCGACGCGCAAGCTCCATATATAGCTTCGCGTTATCTCGAAGCCTTTTGGCATTGAGGACGCCCTGGGTTCTGGAAACGATGTACGGTTCGCCATTATTTGTAAGATAGTAGAAATCATTGTTCTTGTCTGTGGTCTAAAATCCGCCCCGCCAATCACCATTCTCTGCAATCTCTAGCACCATCTCAGCGCCCGTTGGCTTATGGGTGAAGGTTGCCGTCATGTCAGCAACTGCAGCAGTGGGTACAGAGATAAGGAGGACAACAAGAAATTTAATCATCCCGAAATCCTTTACTAAAATCGGACTCGCCGGCCGGGAGTATCCTACGCAACCGAACCTGATCGCAATCGTCCGCAACGGGCGGAAAGCGGCCAGCCGTAGCCCTCTTCAAACCTCGATATCGGCCGGCTCAATTCAATTTGATCCTCCAGCCCGTCCGCTTTTGTAGCTCAGCCAAATACGGCGTCGCGTTCGGCGTACCCCGTCCATAAAGGGCCAAGCGTATCCTGGAGACCACTGGCTTTGCAGTAAACTCGAAGGTCACCGCAAATTCTCGGCCCTCAAATGCGCCTTCCCAATGGGGATACTCCGTTCTCTGCGCCAAGAACGATAAGAGTGTTACCAAAAGTCCGCTAGCTTTGATCGGCCCTTGATCGTGAACAAGAACGAACCGAATACCGTCAAATACCTCGGCCAACTTCAGTTTTACATTATCAATCTGTCCGAGTGGTTGTCCATCCGAACGGGTAATGGCACCCCCCATAACCATCGCTTGATCCCCCGCAGATTGTCGGCAATAACCGGATCCAAGTACTAAATCATGATATGGACAACGGCCGGGCCCCTCCAGAACCGATCGCTAAGACGCAAACTTTCGCAGTCGCGGTGCCCCTCCCGAGGAAAGCACTAAGGCAACCGATTGTCGGCTTTGGGTCGAATCGGGTCATGTCCGCTTCGAGGCGCCGAGTCGAAAGGCCGGTTTCGGGCACCCCGCGGCCGGCTTGGCTGTCCGCCAAGGGCGGAAAGCGGAAATCCGCGACCACGATCAGAGGCGTGGCAACCAACTGGATATTTTGCATCGCTCTGAATCCGATCGCTGCATTTAAGAATATTGCTCACAGCCTCTTGCGTGAGTCATTTTCAACGGCTTCTTATTAAACATAAAAAGTATCTCAGGATCAAATCTAGGGATGTATACATATCCATCTTTTTCGTCTTCCTCAATCTCTTCTCGGAAATCTCTCGGCATGAATTCTATAACAACTTGATCGCCGTAATTTTCTTCGGTGATGTGAGCGGTGCTGATGTCAAATTTTTTACAGTTCTTCAAAATATAGTCTCTGGCTGCGACAACCGCATCAGAACCTCGTTGGGCCTCTCCAGAAACGCATGAGCTTGCTATCGGAAGCATCGATAGTGCAGCGAGAATCAGTAGTATGCGTACCCGCATATATCCCTCCACAAATGCCCTATTGCGATATCAGCAAATTTCTATTGCTAAAGCGTCCTGCCCGTCATGGACCAGCCCTAGCCTGGATATCTCACCGGGTGTCGAGGAAGGGAGACCGGTCGGGCTGGAGGCGGAGTGATTCCGGCGTGGGCGTCGGATTTTCCGGGGAGTTGACGGATTTCGGCCACGGCTGGTCGCCGCCGTCAGCGGCGGTGGCGTCCGAGATGATGTGGCCTGTGCGCTGTCTGGTTCGTCAGCGCCGTGCGGCGTCCAGGAAGGCATGGGCGAGCCCGAACTCGTGGTGGTAGGGGCAGCCTGAAGCCATGGCGAACTTGATGCGGCGGACGCTCGTGGTGACGAGAGCGCCGATCTTGAGGAGCTTGAGGCGGACGGTGCCGCAGGTGGCTTGGGCGAACTGGGTGTGGCGCAGCCCGATGCGGCGGAGAGCGGCGAGCAGGACATAGGCCATGGAAGCGAACCAGAGGCGGAGTTGGTTGGCGCGCATGGTATTGGCCGAGGTGCGGTCGGCGAAGAGATCGAGCTGGCATTCCTTGATGCGGTTCTCCATCTCGCCGCGGGCGCAGTAGATCTTTTCGTACAGCGAGCGGGCCTCGGCCTGCCGGCGCGGGAGCGAGGTGACGACGAAGCGGGGATTGGCCTCGCCCTGGGTCCATTCGGCCTTGGCGACGACGCGGCGGGCCCGGCTCCAGCTGTCGAGCGTGGACCAGGTGAAGTCCCTGAAGCGGCGGGCGGGGCCGCCGGTGCGCTCGGCGTCGGCCTGCGCCGCCGCCAGCTCGACCGTGATCTCGGTCACGAGCCGGCCGTTGCGGGCGAGGCCGAACAGGTAATCGACCGCATGGCTCTCGCACCACGCCATGAGGCCCTCCCGGCAGAAGCCGCTGTCGGCGCGCAACAGGATGCGCACCCGGGGCCAGCGGCGTCGGATCTGGGCCACGAGGCGGGCGACCTCCTCGACCGCTCCCGCCGCCGCATCGATGTTCGAGCGCCGGAGCTTCGCGACCAGCAGATGGCGGCCGCAGAACACATAGAGCGGCAGGTAGCAGTAGCCGCCATAGTAGCCATGGAAGAACCGGCCTTCCTGGCGACCGTGCAAGGGATCGTCCGTGGCGTCGAGATCGAGGATGATCTGCTTCGGCGCACGGGCATGCGCCTCCAGGAACAGGTCGACCAGCAGCGCTTCGATCGCCGCCGGATCATGGCTGATCTTGTGATAGCGCGATGGCTCCGGCCGGCTCAACTCCAGCCGGTTCAGCGTCGATTTGCCGGCGACCGGTGCGCAGCCCTTGCGGCGGGCCGCCAGCTTTCCGGCCAAGATCGCCAGCATCGGGTCGTGCCGCAGCGTGTCGTGGTCGACCAAGTCTTCATAGCCGAGCGCCAGGCCGAACACCCGCTGCCCCACCAGCGTGCCGACCTGATGCTCGATCAGATCCGCCGCACGGCTATCCCGGAAGCACAGAGCGAACCGGTCGACCAGCCGGATCGCCCGATCCGTCGCTCCCAGCAACAACGCCCCGGCATCCGACGTGATCGCCCCGCCATCGAACGAGGCCACCACCGCACGCCCTTCGACAGGTGCAAATCCAAACAGATCCGAGCTACACTCTGTCGGCATCGGGGAGCTCCTTTGATCCAAGATAAGTCGTTCTCGCAAAACAACTTTCTCAGATCCAAAGCCCCGATGCACCTACCCTCTGTGAGATATCCGGGCTAGCCTAGGAGTAAGCATTTGTGCGTGCAAAAGTGAAGTGACCGCTTCGGGTCGCGTGCGGTCATGTCCGCTTCGAGGCGCCGAGTCGGATGGCCGGTTTCGGGCACCCCGCAGCCGACCTGGCCGACTGAAACGGGCAGAAAGCGGAAATGCACTCGCCTGTCGTCAGCTAACAACACGTCCGGTTCGTTGACCCGCTGCAAAGCTAATGAGCGATTGCGGCCAGATCCAACTTTGCAATGCTAGTTGGAGCGCTGTTGCTCCGATTCTATCCAAAATTTTCCAATAAAGCGAAATACATAGGCTATGAGGGCGACCAGAATGCCGACCCAAATCGACATCGCATGACGATCCCCCCCTGTGAGCAGACTAAGTGCCCCGAAGAGGGCAACGAACACCCCGGCGCCAATCGCGACAGTCGAAAAGTAATAGAAGAGCTTGGCGTATCCGTACGAGAGGCTCCCTTTGAATGTCCATTTCCGATTTCTTCTCAATAAATATATGGAGCATCCCACGATAATCGGAAAGCTGATCAGAAGAATCAGGTTTATAATTGCTGGTCTCATGGAAATTTTATAGCACGGGTTTCAGGGCTCGATAGCCTGATATGAATATACCTGTCGCCGTCGGCAAGCGCCATGCTGCATGCGGTGGACCTAAGATTGTCGACTGAAGCGGAGCGGAGAAGAGACTCACCATGGTCGCGCCCCATGACCGAAACGGGTCGAATCGGGCCGTCTCTGCTCTCCGGAGTCGACCAGGACGGCTGCTTTGGGGCTCCCCTTGGTCGGCTTAGCCGACCGGGTTGGGCGGAAAGCGGACGCTTGGCGTCAGCTATTTCGGGGCAGATCGGAGCGGTGATTGAGGCGCTCGATGACCTTGGCGATCTCTGTGCAAAGGTACTCCTGCGACCCGCTCATTGCGAAGGCAGCGAATGCAGACTCCGCCATTTTTCCGGTCCGCTCGTCCTCATCGAGCAAAGCGAGCCACCCGTCTTCGTCCAAAGCGGACGCTTTCACTTCGACAGCGTACCACTCACAACGCCGGCAATCCGCGGAGACCAAGTCTGCACAGATCGCAAGAGCCGGATGGCCTAAGCCGCCTTTCATCACCGTGTCCAAAGCCTGTGCTGCCAAGCTTTCAGGAACTAGTCCGGAGGGACGAAGTTTTCTGGTTGCCATCGGGCAAGTGTGATCGATAGCACGCGCCCTGCCAATGGCTGCATAGGGTCGAATCGGGTCATGTCCGCTTTCCGGAGCCGAGGACGATGGCCGCTATCGGGTGGACGTCCCGGCGGCCCGACTGACCGCGAAGGGTCGCTCCGGTCATGTCCGCTTCGAAGCGCCGAGTCGGATGGCCGGTTTCAGGCACTCCGAACCCGACCTCGCCGACCGAAAGGGGCGGAACGGGAAGTTGCACCCACGACAGTTGAATGGCCGCTTTGAACGATAGCGGATATCCGGTTCCCGGTGCCGAATGCATCTGCAATGCTCGACAAGGACGAAACCTCTGACGCGGACCGCTGGACGGAACCATAGATTGTTGTGGAAATTCGCATTATATGAATAAAAGCCTGGTAAAAATCTTAACTCGTAGTACAATACTTCTGTGACTTCATCCGAAATTAACGATCCGATAATAAAGTAATTCTTGGAAATTGAGACGATGCCTATATGGAATCCGAAAGAGGCCGCAATCCATCTCACCCGCAATGTCTCCGTACAGGGGCGCCGGACTAGCATGCGACTGGAGCAGCCGTTCTGGGATGCATTTGAGGAAATTGTGCGGCGGGAAGGCATCTCGATGAATGCTTTAGTTACTAGAGTATGGGCCGCCAGCCCGGATGATGTCAATTTGGCCGGTGCCATCCGCGTCTTTGTGCTGGGGTATTTTTGGGCCCTGGCGAACGGGGGTAGGCCCAGAGTACCTCCAGGCTCCACCAAGCCTTGAGGCGTGAGGGGGTCCCCCGTCGGCTGCCGCCTCTACGCCCTTCGGTCCCGTCATACGACCCTCCGCTACCGGTTGGTTGCCGCAGCCCTAATGACCGCTGCGACGTCCCGTCTGATCTCATGTCGGAGGGCCACGGACAGTCCTATCGTGACGCCGTATTCCTTAACGATTGCGACCGGGTTCCGGGGCCTTCACCGGTGCCACGCCGATGATGCGCTCCACCTCGAGACCCCCACGGGTGAATGCCTGAATGACCTCGGCATCGCTGGGCCACCTCGGGAACTCGGCGGTGATGGATTGCGGCTTGTATGGGCCGCTGCTGCCGGCATGCCTGGCCGCGCCCCACATCTCGAAGTAGCGCGGTCTCACAGCCGTCCCCTCCGCCTCGCCTCTGCACATGTACCCCGCACGGTCACTCCTGGACACGCTGCGACGCTGCGCCTCGCCGCGGAGGTCCGGACGGGCTCCAGCGGCGGAGTCCGAGCAGACGGACCGCGAGCTTGCCAAAGCAAGGGGATCCAGTCCGCGGTAGCGGCCGTCAGCACGATAACGAGGATGATATCGCGCGTTTGCTCTATCGGCACACCGATGTGGAAGGCCCCCGACCCGAAGCGCCGTTTGCGCGACCGCGCGCTGCTGCTGACCGGCTTCGCCGGCGGCTTCCGCCGCTCCGAGTTGGCTGGCTTCGACCTGCGAGACCTGAGCTTCACGGCCGAAGGCCTGGTGCTGTTCGTGGCCGGCTCCAAGACCGACCAGGAACGCCGCGGCGAGGAGGTCGGCATCCAGGCCGTGCCTACTTCGCCGCTCTGCGCCGTCACCGCCGTCTCGGTCTGGCTTGCGGCGCGGGGCGATATGCCCGGGCCGCTCTTCTGCCGGATCGACCGCGGCGGACACCTCACCTATAGCCTCGACGGCCGGCGGCAGTCGATCGATACCAAGACCGTCGCCCGCCCGGTCAAGCGGGTGATCAAGGGCACCGGGCTGGCGGAGGGAGAGTTTTCCGGGCACAGCCTACGCGCCGGCATGATGACCGCCGCCGACCGCAAGGGCGTGCCGCTCGAGGCGGCGATGCAGCACGGCCGCTGGAAGGACGCGCGCACCGCCCGCGGCTACCGCCGGCATTCGAGCCTGTGGCAGGGGAATTTCACTGGCAAGCTGCTGGCCGATTAGCTCCGGGGGTCGGACTCCGAAGACTGGGCAGCATGCATGCTGTCCGCCGGTGATCAGCGAATTATGGGGTGGCCGGATTGTCCCCATTGCTGAGGTTCGGATGCCTGTTGGGCTCACCCGGACCGGACATTCCCGTGGGCTTATCAAGCCCCCAAACCGGACCTCGCCCCCAGGGCCGGTCAGTTCTCATCGCCGACGTTGGGTGAAGGCGGCCGCTCCTCTGAATGGACATTCCCATAGGCGCTCCTGGGACGGGAAGCCGGCGCACGCACCCGGCCATCTCGGTCCGGGAGCGGTAGATTGGCCCCATGGAGAATTGCGGGAGTTTGGCCACTCGGCCTACGGAGCAGTCGCAGGGCAGACCATGCGGTCGAGGGTCTGCGCGTTCAGCGACTGTCGGAGCGATCCGCCTGTGAACACATTGCGGCAGTACACCTTTCGGTGGGAGAGATATGATGCTTACCCTCGAAAAAGCTCATCGAGTTATCGCTGCTGGTGAAGCAAAGGCCAAAGAGATTGGCCAGCCGATGAATATCGCAGTGGTGGATGACGGCACTAATTTAAAAGCGTTTATCCGGATGGATGGTGCTTGGCTTGGTAGTATCGACATAGCAATTAACAAGGCATTTACGTCAAGAGCGTTCGACATTTCTACACAAGATCTCGGCCAGAACAGCCAGCCGCACGATCAATTCTTCGGAATTCACGTCTCAAATCACAATAGGATTATGATTTTTGCAGGCGGCATCCCGCTGGTTGTCGACGGTGCTATTGTAGGGGCAGTCGGCGTTAGTGGGGGTAGCGGCGAGCAGGATCAGGCTGTTGCCGAAGCCGCTGCCGCAGTATGTAGCTAACCGACACCCAAGATAGGGGCGCCGGCTCGACGTGAAATGCAGGCGGCGGAGGTTGGGGCCAAGCCTCACCAACGATCGCGACCGCAGCCACAGGCCACGCTGAGAGCCGCCTCGTGCTTGAGGCCGGGCGCAAAGTGAAGCAGCGGCGCCACCTCCTGCGGCTGAACACGACCGGCAACCGCTGGCCTGTGCGCACCGTCGCCAGCCTCTCGCCGAAGGCCGGCACGCCGAGCGTGACCCTCAGCAGAACCTGAGTGCCGAGACCGCGGCGTTCATCGCCCGGCGAGGCGCCCTGGGCGGCCAGAGTGCAACTGGTATCGCCGCAGGTCCTCCGGTGTCAGGCGTCGCGAGAACTGCCTCGGCATCGCCCCTGTTTGAATGACCCTCCCCGGCCAAGTGGCGGAGCGCTTGGAAGGCTGCCCGTCGCTGGTGGTCCAGTGATTTTGGCGAAGCTAGCGGGCGGGGCTGCGGCACTGCCGTATCAGTTTTGATCATGCCCCATTCCCGGAATAGCATGCAGATCGGTATGGGACGTCGGCGGCTCCGGCTCGCCGATCAATACGTATTGAATGATTGGATCCGAGCTGAGTGAACCTGGGCTCTCGATGCCGGTACCAGGCCAAACCCTGCGCCGAGTGCCCCTGGCGCCGCGACGTCGCGCCCGAAGGCCTGCGTCCGGCCGACGGTTCCACGGCGGTCGGCAACGCGATCGCGACCTGGCGGCGGCGGCCGGCGGTGCTGCAGAAGATCGCGCTCGTCCGGTTCCAACCGGTCGAGGTGCTGTGGTCGCGGGCCTTGGCGGGTCCGTGAACGGGGGATCGCCGAGATCCGCCGCCTGGCCGAGCGCGCCGACGCCCTGGTCGAGGCCTCGCTCTCGGCCAACACCCGGAGAGCCTATGGCTCGGCCTGGCGGCAGTGGAGCGAATGGTGCCTCGGCTTCGGCCTCGATCCGCAGCGCGCCGACGCCTCCTGGCTGGCGATGCACCTCACCGCCCTGTCCGAGACCCGGAAGCTCGCCACCCTCGAGCTGCGGCGCGCCGCCGTGCTCGAGGTCCGGCGCCGGCTCGGCCGCCCCTTGCCATTCGACGACGCCCAGTTCCAGGCGTTCCTGGCCGGCCTGCGCCGGACCAAGGGCGTGCGGCCCTCGCGGAAGGCGGCGCTGCTCGAGGAGAACCTGCGGGCGGTGATGCTGCTGCTCGATCCGGAGACGGCCCCCGACCCGAAGCGCCGTTTGCGCGACCGCGCGCTGCTGCTGACCGGCTTCGCCGGCGGCTTCCGCCGCTCCGAGTTGGCTGGCTTCGACCTGCGAGACCTGAGCTTCACGGCCGAAGGCCTGGTGCTGTTCGTGGCCGGCTCCAAGACCGACCAGGAACGCCGCGGCGAGGAGGTCGGCATCCAGGCCGTGCCTAATTCGCCGCTCTGCGCCGTCACCGCCCTCTCGGCCTGGCTTGCGGCGCGGGGCGATACGCCCGGGCCGCTCTTCTGCCGGATCGACCGCGGCGGACACCTCACCTATAGCCTCGACGGCCGGCGGCAGTCGATCGACACCAAGACCGTCGCCCGCCTAGTCAAGCGGGTGATCAAGGGCACCGGGCTGGCGGAGGGAGAGTTTTCCGGGCACAGCCTGCGCGCCGGCATGATGACCGCCGCCGACCGCAAGGGCGTGCCGCTCGAGGCGGCGATGCAGCACGGCCGCTGGAAGGACGCGCGCACCGCCCGCGGCTACCGCCGGCATTCGAGCCTGTGGCAGGGGAATTTTACGGAGAAACTGCTCGCGGAGGAGTAGGGGATCACCGCAAGGATCGGGCGCACACTGTCGGTCGATGAGGAACTACGACGCCTGGTTTGGGGGGCATACGACCGCAATGCATGAGCGTGCGTGGCAAGACCCCACAGAGTTCCTGGTTTCGGGGTGTCATGATGCCGGTGCAAATGAGCGATTGCCATCCGGTGTGGGAGCATGGCCCGGCGGCCATATCTAGTGTTGCGAGGCTGGGTCGGACCATCGCCAAGTCACCAACATCGAACCGTGCCCTCGCACTCTTCACCGTCGGTTGCGTACCATCACCAAAGCTATTCTCACATGCTGGCGGCGGGCCGTCCGGGCGGCAGCGGAGCGCGGTATCGCTGAGACTAGAGCGCGCCGAGCGCCAGGAAGATGCAATGGGCAACTGACTCTGGGAGCAGATGCCGATTCTAAGCCATCAGCGTCGAGACTGGAAACGGCAGAGGCAAGTCTCGCGCGAGCGGGGCAGCGCGTTCGCCTCCACGAGAGTACCGCGCCGGAGACGATTGCTACCGCGCCTCTTTCGAACGCCGTTTTGGCGGGACAATCCCGCCAGGACCGACATCATTGGGCGGTGTCTCGCCGCCCGCGACATCCTCGGCCTCGATTTCCGCCTCCGCTTGACGCCAATGCTCCTGTTCACGGCCCTCTGGCCGGCCTTCCCGCTGCCAGATGACGTAGGCCCTCTGCCGGATCCGTTCCGAACGATCTTCGATCATGTCTTCCTCCAATGTGCAAGGCGAACCGACAGAACAGATGTAGGCGGATTCCCTGTGGTTTCTGGTGTTGCTCCTGCAAACGACCCCTGTTGAGCAGGCGGGCTATAGTCCGATCGCGCTTCATCCCATAAGTGCCACGGAAGCCAGGATCGGGGCCAGGAAGTCATTCAGATTGGTCCGGCCATCCCGCAGACCGGTGAATATGAAGGCTCGGTATTTATTAAACTGCGACCAATCGGCATGAAGATTAAGTTCTTTCGATTGAAAATTCATTTCCCTCAATAGTCGAATTGTTTCTGGATTTTCACCATAAAAAATAATCTTGATATTTCGGTCGCTGACCTGAAAGGACGTTCTGATGTTCCCAAGAACCCGTGCCATTGTATTATCCGTAAACGGACTAAAAAAGAAGACAACAAGAGGCACGTCGGGTATTAGGTATTCCGTTCCATCCATATGGAGGGACTCTATGCGGGCGCTCCGGCGGCTATCTTGGCGCCAGAGCTCAATATTTCTCTTGGCTGTTTCATGAAGCTCTTTGGCAAATTCCACGCCAACAACATTCTTGAATCCATAGCTCGATGCAAGTAGCAAAACGCGGCCTTTTCCAGACCCGAAGTCTATAAAATCGAACTCACCGTAATTAATATCTAGATCATCCATAATTTGCTCAAATATCTTGGCCGACATTGGTTCATACCAAATTCCCTCTTGGATGCTCCCTCTTTCAATCGTCATCTGGTTGAGGGAAATATGGCCTGACGTATCCGTGCCAAACCTCCGATCAAAGTGACCATCAAGATGGTCATGAATTCTTTGAAGGCACGTATCAATTGAGTTGAATAGGCGTTGACAGCCGCGGAGCCCGCAACTATAGCGGCTCAAGGCTATGTTGACACGCTTAGCGGTGCCGAGAGGGCCGTGTCTCCATAGTGCATTCAGAAAACTTACTCCAATCCCGTGATTTTTTTCAGCTCCGGATTCCATTGGATCAGTCTCCGGCCGAATCTCCACCTGATCAGCGGACAGTCACCCTAGCGGCCTCTAGGGGTATCCGCGAGCGGCGTAGCGATTGCCATCGCTCCAGGCTGTGCCGGTTGCCACTCTCAGTTCCAGAGAGTCGACTGCACGGCAGTGCGTAGCGCTTCCAGAAGCTCTGCCGACGGCCGCCCCGTCACGGGCAACCCCCGGCTTTCCTGAAATGCAGCGATGGCGGTGCTGGTTTTGCGTCGCATCCAACCATTAGCGCGGCCGACATCAAAGTGCAGTTGTCCGAGCAGCTGTTGAATTTCTTTGATCTGGGCAGCGGTCGTTGTCGGCTCGGCAGTCGCCGCCGGGGGTTGAGGAGCCACGACAGGTACCCCCGTCTCGGGCGTCGCGATCCGTGTCTCCGGACTATCGAGGAGCGGCTCCGGGCGAGTTGCACTCGCCGTACTCTGTGCCGGGACGACAACAGCGGTGTCCGGTGACAGGATGATGAAACCGGCGAATGGCGTACCGGGCGGGCGGGCATGCGCGGTCACCTGCAGCCGTTCCAATGCGGCCTTGGCCTCGGCATAGCCGGCATCAGCTGCGACCCAATACCAGTCGGCGGCGGCGCGCCGGTCGAGCGCACCGAGGTCGCCATCCTCGTAGAGCCTGCCTATGTTGTAGGCGCCACGCGGATTGCCGCTGGCGTTCGCCCGGCGGAACCAGTTCAACGCCTCTCGCGGGTCGCGCACGACGCCGGAGCCTCTGGAATAGGCGAGCCCTAAAGCATTTTGCGCCTCCGCGTGGCCGGCATCTGCCGCCTCACGAAAGTGCGCTGCTGCTCGTGCCGGGTCGCGCGGCACACCCAGCCCCAGCTCCAACAGCACGCCAAGTTCATAGCTGGCGATGATAAACCCTCGGTCGGCGGCGCGACGATACCAGTAGGCGGCGCTCTCAAAATTTTGAGGTACCTCCTTGCCCAAAGCAAAGAAAGTGCCGAGAAGATGCTCGGCGTCAGCTCGTCCGGCAATGGCATCGCGCGTTATCGCCTGCAACTCAGGTGAGACGTCGTCCCGAATTAGCGCCTGGCCCGTCGAATTGTCCGCCGGAGCGACTATGGCACCGCCCTCCAGCTGGACCTCCTCAGTCTCCGAGAGGGACGCCGCCTCGGCTCGCCTCGCGGCCACCCCTTCCACGGCGCACCAACCAATGCCCGTGAAGAAAAGCAGCATGGCGACCACTCCGCCGGAGGCTGCCCTGCGAGCGATGGTCCACCTATGGCCGCACTGAGCGACGCTGTATTCGCAGTTGACCTTCATGAGCGTTCACCCGAACTGGTGTGCGTCATGCATGATTGGCGCGGCCGAGCCGAAAGGCTTCTTCGAGCATCGCTGGCTCACACGCCGCTCTCACCTGCTCTCCACGAGCGCGCACTAGATCCTGCGCCCCGATGTCTACGCGCCGCCGCCAGGTTGGCGAAGTTAGCAAACCATGGGCCAGCTTCCGAGCTGGGGGGCACCTCTGCCTCGTCGACGGAACAGCCGCCCACATTCATGGCCTGAAGCGCCGGTGACTTGCCGAGCCTTGCAACGCGACCACCCAGCATGCATTGAAAGTTTGCTTGGCTCGTCTTGAGATTGGTAGACATAAATAAATAACCACAAATCGGATGTCATGTCCAAGGCCGAATCCGCATTTCATTTACTTCGTTTGCATGAGCTAAATTTACACTTTTGGAGCATGCCCGAAAGGGATATGGATGCACACAAAGCCGTTTTGGGGTGGCGACATAGCGGCCCCGGACGCGACGGAGGCGCTGCGCCGGCTGCATATCATGGCGGTCGACGAAGTCGGCCTGGTTGCTGATGAACACGATCGCGATGCTGGAGGAGCTGGGCCATGCCGCCGTCGGCGCGACCGCGGCCGACCAGGCGCTCGATGCGCTCCGCCGCGACGCTGCGAACCTGGTGATCACCGACCACGCCATGCGGCGGATGACCGGTGCCGAGCTGGCCGACCGGATCGCGGCGGAATGGCCCGGCCTTCCGGTGATCCTGGCCACCGGCTATGCCGAGCTGCCGAATGGGATCGGGGCGAATCTGCCGAAGCTCGCCAAGCCCTTATCGCTGGAGGAGTTGGCGATGGCGATCCGGTCCATCACTTCCGCCAAGACTCCGTAGGGGAGGTCAGTCTGTAAATCGGCGAGGAGTCCCGACGCCGATCGGCACGGTAAGTGCCGGATTTTGCGCGACATTGAGGAGTCACGACCTGGAGCCGATTCACACTCTACGATGGGCACCCCGGAGGCTCCGTCGTGCGACCTGGGCCCAGGCATCCTCCAATTGGGGGATCGTTCGCCTGCCACGCCGCGATAGTTCGTTTATGACCAAGAAACGAGTTGTCGGAGGCGGCGGGTCAGCTTCGCTTGGATGGGGGATAGACATGGGAATGGCTAACTCTCCGATTGGCCCAACTCCGGATTGGGCATGTCGCTACCTGGCACGGCTGGATCAGGAGTTCGACAATTGGGAGGCGGATTGCTTTCGTCGCGGGTGCAGCTTCCTGGCTCGTGGGATGACCAGGGGAGCCGCCTCCAGCTGGAACGCCATGCTGCTGCCATCCAGTCGAAGAAATGAAGTGAGCGGAGGACCCTTTTCCGCCCAACCCATGACGAGATCGGAAGAGGATCGTCTCCGAGGACTGCTCAACGCGATCATCGGCGGGCATCGCACGGCCTTTCCCGAGGGCTGATAGCGCTCTATCTTGCCAAACGCCGCGCCCGACATCGGATGATGCAGGACTCTCGTCGTCGGGCCAGGAGTCCCTTGGCTTCCAACTGCACCCCTGAGGTCGGAAAGGGTCGCTACCCGATCGCGGTCATCATCGGCCGGACCTGGAATGCGCTGAGGTGTGCTGCGCTCACCGCCTCGATGGCGAGCCAATACTCGAATGTCGTCCGGATGCCCTCGGCTAGGCCGATCGTAGGGGACCAGCCGAGGGACGTTATCTCGCTGACGTCGAGGAGCTTCCGTGGTGTGCCGTCTGGTCGGCTGCTGTCGAAGCTGAAGACGCCCTCATAACCCACAATCTCGGCAATCAGCGCGGCCAGCTCAACGATCGTGAGGTCGGACCCGGCGCCGATGTTGATCGGGGTCGGCTGATCGTAGCCCTCCATGACCGTGACGCAGGCGCCGGCGAGATCATCGACATGGAGGAACTCGCGCCGCGGCCGGCCCGAGCCCCAGAGCGTGACAACGGGCTGGCCTTGTAGCTTCGCCTCATGGATCCGGCGGATCAGCGCCGGCAGCACATGCGACGTCTCCAGGTCGAAATTGTCGTTCGGGCCGTAAAGGTTGGTCGGCATCACCGAGACGAAGCGGCAGCCATATTGGCGCGCATAGGTCTCGACCAGCTTCACGCCGGCGATCTTCGCGATCGCATAGGCCTCATTGGTTTTCTCAAGCGGGCCGTTCAGCAACTGGTTCTCACGGATCGGTTGGACCGCGTCGCGTGGATAGATGCAGCTCGAGCCGAGATAGAGCAGCTTCTCGACCCCGGTCCGGTACGCCCCGTGGATCACATTCGCGGTGATCATCAGATTCTCGTACAGGAAGTCCGCGGGATAGGTCGCGTTCGCGACGATCCCGCCGACCCGAGCCGCCGCCGCGAACACGATCTCAGGCCGCTCCCGTTCCATCCAGGCCTGCGTGGCCGCCTGGCAGGTCAGATCCACGGCCGACCGGCCGGCCGTCAGGAGCGTGCAGTCCTCGCGCTCGAGCCGCCGGAGCAAGGCCGAGCCCACCATACCGTGGTGCCCGGTAATCCAGACACGTTTGCCGCGCAGCGCCAACCGCTGGCCGGCCACTCCGTCCGATATTCCGTCGCTCTCCTCTGCAAGTTGTCGCAAATGACAATCAGAATATTTGCCATACGTTTGTTTCGTAATTTATTTTAGCTCGCATAATCGGTGACGACACCATAGACAAAAGAAGATGCGGGTACTCCTGTGACACGGATTTCCTGCAGCATTCGATCAGATCGACCCGGCGGTGCAACGAGGCGATGATGGTGGGCCGACTGCCCGGAGAATGCGCCCTCGCGGATTGCCCTTCCAGCCGGGATGACGAGCGAAGAGACCTGCTCGGGGGCTCTCATGCTGAGATCGAAATGGCGTGGGGACGCTACACCCACAGATAGTCCGGGCGACTCGTCAGCCGACCCACACGGCCGATCGGTCTGGCTGGCTACACCTGATCGCGCGCGAGCATCTGCACCCGGGGCCTCAATTTGTATCTCCCAGCGAAGGGGCCTCCGATCCCTCAGTTCGAGGCGACTGAGTTCGGGCGGAGCCGGCACACGCGGATTTCGGCAATGAGATCGGCTCCGTCCTGAGTCAGATCGGGGCGCGCCTCCAGAATCTCGGTCATTTGCCGCATCGCCCGAGCGTCGAGACCCCGAGAGTACGTCCGGTCGATTTCGGCGATCACCCCGATCAGATCTCGCGTGGCCAGCGCCTCAGGCGCTTTCCGCTGTCGATCGTCCAAAGGCATGGCAAGGCTCCGCCCGTCTGCAGTCGTGCCCTGATCAACGCGTCTAGCACAGCTTGGAGAGACCCGACACCGGCATCGGCTGATGCGAAGCGCGGCACCCTGGCGAAGTAATCGGCCTTCGCACCCCGACGCGCCGCTCCATTGCACCGTCGCCGTCTCCTTGAGCACCTGCTCATGCAGGCCAGGGAGCACGGCCGCTGGTAGAGCTACAACGGGCCAGGTCGTCCGGATCGTCCCCATAGCCGACGTTCGGAGGCCTGCTGAGTTCCTCCGAACCGGACATCCAGATCAATCTGGTTGACTCCGATTCCAGACCTTCGGCGATGGGGCCGGTCCGTCCCCTTTGCCGTAATCCGAAGGCCGTCCAGGCCGCTCAGAACCGGACATTCCACGTCACTGCGGCGGCTCCCGCAACTAGACCTCAGCGGGCTCATGCAGTCCGTCCGCCCTGGCTGGCAGATGCATCTATACGCAGCCAACGATTGGGATTGATGGGGGGTGGATGAATCGGTTTATTTACTATTGTTATCTGTTGAATATGCTTCCTTGAAAATTAATCGGAATTTGGTGAGTTCGCCTGACGAATCAGCTTTCATGCAATTCGTTCGTCAAGGACTTTGGTCTCTGTCGCTGGCCGTCTGCTCGGGAGTCGACGACGGAAGTCACACGCCTCGATAAGAATTTTTTTGGAGAATCCCAATGGCTGTAATAGACGGTACTGCAGATGCGGACACCCTCACCGGGACGGCCGCCGCCGATACGATCAATGGATTGGCCGGCGACGACACCCTGGGGGGTGGCGCCGGCGACGACACCCTGGAGGGTGGCGCCGGCTCCGACAGCTTCATTGGAGGCAGCGGCGGCGGGATCGGCTCAACCTATGGTGCCGATGCCCTGAACGGCGGGGACGGCGTCGACACCGTCTACTACAGCGATGAAGAGGCATTCGCTGCCGTGACCGTCAATCTTGCGACCGGGGTCGGTGGCGGCCAGGCCCAGGGCGACACATACAGCAGCATCGAGAACGTCACCGGCACCGGATTCGACGATACGCTGATTGGTGATGCGGCTGCGAACTTGCTGATCGGGGGCGTCGGCAATGACACCCTGCGGGGTGGCGCCGGCGACGACACCCTGACAGGAGGCAGCGGCGCCGGGACCGGGGCAACCTATGGCGCCGATGCCCTCGACGGTGGAGACGGCAATGACACTGTCGACTACAATCGGGAATCGGCATTCGTGGCCGTGACCGTCAATCTGGCGACCGGGGCCAGTGGTGGCATGGCCGAGGGCGACACCTACAACAGCATTGAGAACGTCACCGGCACCCAATTCGACGACACGCTGACGGGTGACGACGGTGCCAACGTGCTGATCGGTACTGCCGGCAACGACACCATCGAGGGTGGCGCCGGCGACGACACCCTCATAGGAGGCAACGGCAGCGGGGCGGGCGCAACCTATGGCGCCGATGTCCTGAACGGTGGGGACGGCAACGACACTGTCGACTACAGCCGGGATGCGCCATTCGCTGCCGTGACCGTCAATCTGGCGACAGGGGTCGGTGGTGGCATAGCCGAGGACGATACCTACAACAGCATCGAGAACGTCACCGGGACCGAGTTCAACGACACGCTGATTGGTGGTGCGGCTGCGAACGCGTTCTCCGGCGGCGACGGCAATGACGACCTCAGTGGAGGCGCGGGCGGGGATAACCTCAACGGCGGAGACGGCACGGATGTGGGCAGATACTCCACCTCCGGCGCCGCGGTGACGGTGGACCTCGCGGCCGGCACCGGCACCGGCGGCGATGCCGAAGGCGACACCCTGACCAGTATCGAAAACCTGGCCGGCAGCAAATTCGACGATACGCTGTCTGGAAATGGCGGCGTCAACGTGATCAATGGCGGCGGCGGCAACGACACCGTCGCGGGAGCAGGCGACAATGACAATCTCTATGGCGGCAACGGCGCCGATCAGGTCGATGGCGGCGACGAGTGGGATACCCTGCAGGGGGAGGCCGGTGACGACCATCTGATCGGCGGCGCCGGCGGCGACATCCTGCGCGGCGGCGACGGCGCCGACCACCTGACCGGCGGCGCCGACTACGATGTCGGCAGTTATTGGGACAGCACGGTCGGCGTGACCATCAATCTCGAGACCAACGTCAACTCGGGCGGCATGGCCGAGGGCGACACCATCGACCGCGACGTCGAGATCATTCACGGCAGTAACCATGACGACACCATGACCGGCAACGCCCTGTCCAACGCGCTTGTCGGGTTTGATGGGCACGACGTCCTCAGCGGTGCCGGTGGCAACGACACCCTCCGCGGAGGTATGGGCGCCGACACGCTGAACGGCGGCAGCGGCATTGATTATTTCAGCTACACCGCCGTGTCCGACAGCACCGCCGCGGCCGCCGACACGATCCAGGGCTTCCAGCACGGCGATTTAATCTGGGTGCAGAAGATCGATGCCGACGGCAATGCCGCGAATGGCGACACGGCCTTCAGCTTCATCGGCACCGCGGCCTTCTCCGGCACCGCCGGGCAACTGCGCTATGAAAGCGTCGGCGACACCACGACGGTCTCGGCCGACGTGAACGGCGACGGCACCGCCGACATGGTCATCCATCTCGATGGAGCGATCACGTTGCAGGCCTCGGACTTCATGCTGTGAGATCCCGGCCCGACTGACCTCCCTAGGTCACGGGCCCAGGTACGGCCGGTGGGGCTTGTGCCATTGCCGCACCGGCCGGCGGGATCGAGTGCCACGAAATGACGCCGGCCGCGAGCGAGGGGAATTGCTGCCCCTCGCTCGTTCCTTTTTCGAACGCTCGCATTCGCATGGCCGAAAGGGCTGCAACTTGGACAGACGAGGCGACTCGTCGGAATGACCGCAAAGAGCCGAAACCAGACCGGCGGAGAGGCGCGGCGTTGACGCCCTTCCTCCTGTCCCACTCAGGTGAAGGGTTTCGGATGCCGGCCCGTCGAGACCTATCCGCCGGCGCTGAGGGCCGGCGTCCGAAACCCTTCACCCTTGCGCACACGCGCGCCAATACCGCGCGTCGTCACGAGGTCCGCTCCTTGCGCGAACCTGACGGCGACGCCAACAGTCCAGCCTGCCATTCAGATTATGATATTCGGCTAAGCATATGATTTTGCGAGCGATAAGGGCGATTATCGCGCATGGGAACGATTGTTGCGCGGCGCGGATGCGGTAGAATCGTCGTCGGGCGACACGGCGCCGCGGCCGATGTTCGGGCGATGAGGGACGACGATGCGAAACCACGACGCCACGGGGCCGGCAGCAGCGCCGCAATCCTCCAGCTCGGCGTCGCCCATCCGGACGCCCGGATCGACCGCGAGGATGGCCGCACCGCCCGCGGCCGGCTGCAGCGCCAGGCCATGAGGGCGGGACACCTGGCAACCAAGCCCGGCGTTCGCGATCAACTCGTGGTCACCGAGGCGGGCCGCGCCATGATCGAGCGGGCCGCAGCCACGGGCCGGCAGTACCGGGACCAGCTCGATCGCTTCATGCGGGATCATGCCGACCATGACGGCCCCCGCCGGGCGCTGGCCGACGGCGCGCCGGCGGCGGTCGCCACCGCCATCACGCGGATCCGGCAGGAGGAGGAGGCCGCGCTGGCGCGGCTGCGCGCGACGCTACAGGCATGACCGATCTGATCGAAGACGCCGCCACGCCGATGCCCGCGGCGATGCCATGGACACCACCGGCGGGGCCGGTGGCCCTGAGCGAAGCGAAGATCGCCGAGATCAAGGCGCTGGCGCAGAAGGCCGACCAGCTGGTCGAAGCCTCGCTCTCCGAGAACACGCGGATCGCCTACGGCAAGGCCTGGCGCGCCTGGAGCGACTGGTGCCTCGGCTTCGGCCTCGACCCGACCGGAGAGAACTCTGATGCCGCGGCCGACGAGCGCTGGCTGGTCATGCACCTGACCGCCCTTTCAGAAAGGCGCTCGCTGTCGACCATCCTGCTGCGGCGGGCCGCCGTCGTGGCGATCCGCAAGCGGCTGAAGCGGCCGCTGCAGCTCGATGACGCCGAGTTCGAGGCCTTCCTCAAAGGCCTGCGCCGCACCAAGGGCGCCCGGCCGGTGCGCAAGGCGGCGCTGCTCGAGCCCAACCTGCGCGCCGCGTCCCTGGTGCTGACCCCGGATGCACACCCGGACCTGGCCGGCGTCGAGCTGGCCGGCGGGGGAGGGGAGGGGCGTCGCGCGCTCCGCGATATGGCGCTGCTGCTGATCGGCTTCGCCGGCGGCTTTCGCCGCTCCGAGCTCGCCGCCTTCGACCTCCGTGACGTCAGCTTCACCACCGAAGGCCTAATGCTGTTCGTCGGCCGCTCCAAGGCCGACCAGGAGCGCCACGGCGCCGAGATCGGCATCGAGGCCGTGCCCGGCTCGGCGCTGTGCGCCGTCACCGCTGCGGCGCTGGCTGGAGCCTCGTGGCGACTTGGCGGGCGCCCTGTTCTGCCGGCTCGACCGCGGCGGCAACCCGGTGCCCGGCGAAGCTGCCGCCGCCCTCCGGGATGGTGACGTCGTTGATGCCGTAGAGGGATGGACTGTAATAGCTGCTCATCGTGGCCAGTGCTTTCGGTCGGCCGCCGCTCGCTAACCGAGTTCCGGGGCCTTCACCGGTGCCACGCCGATGACGCGCTCCACCTCGAGACCCGCACGGGTGAATGCCTCAACGACCTCGGCATCGCTGGGCCACCTCGGGAACTCGCCGGTGACGGATTGCGGCTTGTATGGGCCGCTGCTGCCGGCATGCCTAGCCGCGCCCCACATCTCGAAGTAGCTCCGTCTCACAGCCGTTCCCTCCGCCTCGCCACCTGCGCACGTACTCCACATGGTCACTCCTGGCCACGCCGAGACGCTGCGCCTCGCCGTGGAGAAGTCCGGACGGGCTCCAGCGGCGGTGTCCGAGGCAGAAGTGTAGATCGGCATGGGTCTCAGTGCCGATCGGCACGACAAGTGCCCGATTTTCTACGATAGTGAGGGGTCATGACCTGGCGCCCTCTCACATTCAGCGCTTCTCGCGACGAGGCCCACCCTAACAATAATACACGCCCACCGCACAGCGCCGAACCGTGCGCCGTGCCACTCCGGCGACGCTCACCGGTGTCAACGGACGTCCGACCCTGGCCTCGGCAGTCGAAACCATGCCGTGCACGCCAGGGATCGAAAGCCGCTCTCCGAGTTCGGGCCCTCCAAGCCCGATGATCCCAGCCACCAGAGCGACGGCAAACAGCTTCAACGCGGTCATTGGACGCCTCCTACGGCAAAATGCTGCGGCAATTCGTCGATATCAGGGAGTTCCCTCAGGTCCATCATTTTAGCGTCCGTTGAATTCTTGAAGGTAAAATCCTCCAATGCGACCTCAGCTCCGGTCCTCCAGTCCCTGGTTTGGACACTGTATTGCGGTGCACTGGCGACGAGCTTGGAGGTGATGACATATCGGCACGGATAGGGACGGTCCCCCTGTGCGATCCAGATCTGCCAATCGACGTCCTTGGTTCGAAAGGCGAGGTGATCGCATTCAACGCCACCGATCACACCGCTGCCGAGGTCCTTCACGTCGACGACATCAGGCATCAGCACATCGTAGACATTCGACAGGAGCAAGTCTGCACCAGGGAGGGGCTTGTTGTATTTGTCCCGCAACTCGTCGACCAATTTGTCGATCGTGCCGGGCACAGCGATTTGAGTGTAGAGGTTCGCATTCTTGCCGAGCAACGTCAGCGTGTTCCCGTCAAAGATCATTTCGACATCGGCAAACCCGGCGGAGCGCGTGGCATGGATCTTGTCGGGCCGGTTAAGAGTGATCGTACCGGAACTCGCCAGCGACAGTTTCTGCTGATCTTTGGTGACGACCTCGAAGTTGGTATCGTATCCGAACGATATCGCCTTCTGCGCCGCCAGATAATCGGACATTGCCTTGAGCAGGCTCTTGGCGTCTGCCTCATCGGCTGTCGCTCCTGAGGTTGCGCCCAACCCGACCATCACGGCCACGGCCGCCGCTGCCATATGCATCGCGGGGGTTCTCCATCGCGATGGTGGCGTGGTTACTGTGTTCGGAATGGTGGTTTGCATTGTTCAGTTCTTTCTGTGGTGGATTGGCCTATCACTTCACCAGCTCGATTTCGCCCGGACGCCAATCCACGAACAGCCCGATCCGCGCGTCGCGGACCGCGCCGACGATCATGCCGGCCAAGTCGAGATCGCTGAGGATGTCCGAGAAGCTCTGGTCGATCGACAGCGACGGGACGCGGCGGTCACCGCCGGTGGTGCCGCTGACCGAGGGCAGCCAGGCATAGGGCGTAATTTGGGCAAACCGTGGCCCTGCCGTTGTGTTCGCGGGCGGCACAGCGGTGTCCCGGGCCATCGCCGGGATCGCCGACGCTGCGGACCGCAGGGCGTCAGCAACGAGGCCGATAGTGAGCACTCGTCGGGCGGCGTCGGCAAGGACCGTCGCCATTTCGGCTCTCCTCCCTGTTATCGGTCCGCCGTTGAATCGACGGGCCAAGCCTCAGCCTCGCTTCGGGTCCATGCCGAGTGGCGGGCCAGCGGGCGATTGAGAACACGCTGAGAGCGACACCAATGCCGTCAGTCGGCATCTGCTGGACCGTATCGCCCGCCGGGGATCAGTTGTGACCTGTTCCAAGTTCATTGCAGCAATCCCTCCGTCGACGCGTTGGGTCCAGTGCCGCGCAATCGGGCCATCGTGTCGGGTCGGGGCTGACCGTGAGGCGTCATCGATCGGCGCCTGCGATGGCCAGGCCGAGCCACGCTCTTGGCTTTCAGCTTGGAGGGTGCCTGTGGTGGCAGTGCTTGGACAGGTATCCACGGGTAAATTACCGTTGCGGTGGCCGATCCAGCCCACCAGGGAAGCGGCCAGATTCCTGGACAGTGGCGAGTGCTATCGCGGATCATCTCTGGGAGGTGCCTCGATCGCCTTTCCGAGCCGCTCCAATTCGAGCGAATAGCAGAACAAGGAGAAGAGGACCGCCATCACGGCCAATGCCCTCCCCAAGATTTGGCCGAGGGGCGGCAACGCGTCCAGCTCCGGCACATGCCTGAAGAAGATGACTGAGAAGAGCGCGCCGCCGAAAAAGAAGCTGGCACGGCTGGCGAACAGGAGGAGGTGTCCGACAACGATGCTCCGGAACGGCGCGAAGACCGGAATCCAGCGCAGCCTTGTCCAGTAGCAGCATTGCAGGACGACAGCGCCCCCGATGATGGCAATCTCGACCGACAAGTCGACATTCGGCGGCTCCCCCAGGCGCGACACGACCCTCCGAAAGATCGGTAGGATGAGCCACATCAGGTAGGAGGCCGTCGCGGTCTGGAGGATCAGGAGCATAGCGTAGGCGACGCGTCGTGACGGTTGACCCATTCGGGAGCTCCCAACTTCGTCGTTTTGTCGAACCACGAAGGCGAATGAGGAAGCGCCAGCCCTTCTTGGCATCGCCTGCACCCGATTGCCCTCGTGGCCTGCCCATACCTCGGGACCGAACCAGATCATCAGTCTGGGCACGCTGATGGCGGCAAGCCGAACTCGATATGTCGATTACCAAGGCGCGTGATTGAACCCGAGCGGTCGCGGAACTCCGCGGCGACCGCGCCTGCACGCGCTGCCGCTCGCACACACCTGTTGCATTTGCCCCTACTGCGCAAGATGGGCCAAAGCGCCGCGCAGGGGGGCGCTGGACAGCTGCAGGATCCCCTCGAACGGCTGGGCAAGTTCCAAAATCAGGAAGATCGCGCCTGAGACCGACAGTGTGCCAACCAGCACGACCGCGAACACCGTTGCATTGGATGGTGCGAAGAGCCCGAAGCTGGCAAACAGAGCGAAGAGCCAGAAGACGAGCACCGCCAGGAATGGCATCGAGATCGAGCTGCCCGTCAATTGCGTCACCAGCAACCAGCGTGCCTGTCCAAGCTCCAAGCCGATTTGCAACGCCTGGGACTGGAGCATGCGCTGACGATCGGTCTGCGGTTCGAGGTCCAGTATTCGGTGGTAGAGAAATCCGCGCGCCGCCGTCGGCTCGAAGGCGCCGGCCGCGGTTGCCTCGGGCGCCCCGGGAGCCCAGATTCGCTCCAGCGCGAACTCGATCGTGCCGCGGAGTTGATCCCGGATGGTTCGTGCCTCCGGCCCATAGCGCGCCAGTGTGCCGTCAAGCAGGATGAAATCTGCGGATATCTGGTCGAGCTCGTTGTTCTGGGCATCGTAGGAAGTTTTCGCCGACGCGATCAACAGGCCGAGAACCAGCGCTGCCATGGTTGCGACCAGGCCCATGCCCAGCCTGACCACATCTTTGGAAGCATCATTCAGATGGTGCTCGGGCAGAATGTGACGAAGGCCTATCCCCAGCAACGCGCCGCCGAACACGCACAAGAACACGATCGAGGCAATTGCCGGCGCACTCACGATCTGACCTCCTGGTCTGTTCGGACCTTCCCCAGCATCAATTTCGGATCAAGGGAACTCCGTGCTACCTCCTGATCGGAGGCCCTGCGTCGCGGTCTCCGGATCGCAGGGCCACCGCGCTCGCGGCGCTAAACCACTCATCCCGGGCGACCCCTGTGCCCGAGACTGCGCAGGATCGCCACTAGTTCGGCATGCGGAGTTGTCTTGGGATCGCGCAGCACATCGATCGAATGAGGATCGGCCAATCGGGACAGCCGAGCCAGCAGCCGGATGCGCGCGCGCCGGGTCAACTTCAGCTCCGACGAGCGTCGGGTGAACAGGATCTTGAACAGCTCGCCGTCGCCGATGAGGCCGTTGATCTCGCTCGCCGTGACGTAGACGAGGAACAGCACCAAGATCCAAATCTGCGTCACGATGAAATGGTCCCAGCTGAAGCTGCCCAGGAGCTCGTTCAGGAAGCCGCCGCCGCCCAGGCTGCCGCCCCCGATCAGGTAATGGGCAAACGCCTCGAGGAGACGCACCGCGGAGACCAGGAGCGAGTAGACGACGGTCTTGAACAGGATGGGCTGTGCCAGAGGCGCCCGATCGAAGCGTCGCAGGAACGGCATGGTGTCGGCGATCAGCACGACTTTGCCGACCACCAGAGCCGCGGTCGTCGCCAGGAAGAAGCCGCTGAACTGGATCAGGTAGTCGGCCAGCAAGAGCCGTTTGCTGAACAGGATCAGGTTGAATCCGACGAAGAAGAAGATGGTCGGCGGCAGCAGCTTGCGGAACTCGTGCACCAGGATGAAGCGCAACCTCGTCCATCGCCCTCTGCCGGTTTCCTCGATCGCGTGAGGTGTCATGGAACTCTCCTCGCGGGCGGTCTCACTCGGTATGCAGAGTCGGCCGCGCTTTGGCCTTCGAATCCGTCAAACTCGCCGCCTGCCGGACATCCTTAATGCCTGCCAACTTGCCCATGCCGACGTCCCATCAGCGCATCCCCCCGGCGATGCGGTCGGCGAGCTCGCCCAGGACGTCGCTCATCGCTTGGACCTTGGCGGCCGTGGTCTCATCGGCCGGACGGCGGGTGATGCGGGCGATCTCGGTCTTCGCCCTGCCGCCAGCGCTGCGCCGCAGGCGGCACTGCGCCTCGAGCACGATGGTGCCGTCGGCCTCCGGATCGTACCGGCTGAGCGCAAGCTCGACCGTCACGGCCTCGTCGCCCGCCAGGGTCCGGCTGGTGGTGACGACCGAACCCGCTGGCAGACGCAGCTCGAGGTTTTCCGCCAGCACCCGCTGCACCATGTTCGCCAGCGGCTCGCCCCAGCGCTCGAACTCGTCGACGCCGAGCTCCACCGTGCCCGAGCGGGTGACGATCTGCGGCCGATCGAGATATTTGGCGATGTCGACCTCCGCCACCGACGCCGTCACCGGCCGGCCGCCGACGGCAGTGCCCTGCACCGCCACAAGGGTGTACACCTTGGGCGCGCATGAGGCGCAGGCGGACAGTGAGGCGGCGATGACCAAGCCGAGAAGGCCGCGCCGCGTGCAGGACATTAGCGCCATTAACCCCCTCCCGCCTTGCCGCGGATCAGGGATTCGGGGTGCTGCTCCAGATAGTCGGTGAGCACACGGACGGAGCGCAGCGTGTCGTCGACCTGGCTCATCAGCCGCACCAGGTCGCGTCTGAAGCTCGAGTCATTGCCATAGCCGTTGTTGACGGAGAGCAATGTCCCGCTCAGCCGCTGGACCGCCTGCTGCGCCGAGGTCAGGAGTGGCGGCAGCTTGTCCATGACCGGCCCGAGATCGGTGTTGGCCTGCGAGACAAGTTGCTGCGTGGCCACCAGGGTTCCGGCGAGCGATCGCAGCGACGTGGTAATCTCCGGCGAGGCGGAGAGCGTCTCGAAGGATTTGAGCGTCGCATCGGCCTGCTGGATCAGCTGGTCGAGCGGCAGCGCCGCGACCTTGCCGAGGATGCCGCTAATCGAGCGCACGGCGCTGTCCAACTGCCCCGGCACGCTCGGGATCACCGGATAACGGTCACCAGCGCCCAGCTCCGCCGGCGACGCATCGGGAACCATGTCGAAGGTCACCACCATTGCGCCAGTCAGCAGGTTGCCGGTCTTCAACTGCGCCCGCAGCCCGCGCCGGACCAGCGCCTCCACATTGGCGCCGCTGCCGAAGGCCTGGTCGGTGCCGACCAGCTCGATCCGCTGCGGCTCCACCTCGATCGTGACCGGGATCCGGGCCAGGCCCGCGGCGGCATCGTATTGCAGCCGGACATCGGTGACCTGGCCGATCTTGATGCCGTGCCATTCGACCGGGGCGCCGGGCGCCAAGCCACCGACCGAGCCGTCGAAATAGACCAGGTAGGGCAGGCGGATCGTGTACTCCGATTCCTGCACGCTGGTCTGGTCCTTGTACAGCGCGAAGCTGGTGCCGGCTTTCGCCGGCTCTCCGGTCCGGGCGGTGGACGGGGTGTCGAAGGCGATGCCGCCGGCCAGGACCGCCTGTAGCGATTCGATCTGCAGCCGGAAGCCCTGCGGCCCGGTGGTCAGCGAGATGCCGGCGGCGTTCCAGAACCGGGTGCCGGCATAGACCTGCCGGTCATAGGGCGCGCGGACGAAGGTATGGATCTTGACCCCGGCTTCGAGGTTGGATGAATCGAAGCCCATCACCTGGCCGACCTGGACGTCGCGGAAATAGATCGGCGAGCCGGCGCCGATCGAGCCGATCCGGTCGGCGGTGAGCAGGAATTCGGTGCCGGGCATGTCGGCCCGGACCACCGGTGGGTCCTCCAGCCCGGTGAAGCTGTGCTCGTCGGCCCCCTGGCCGGGGTCGAGCTCGATATAGGCGCCGGAGACGATGGTGGAGAAGCCGGTCAGCCCGCCGCTGGCCGACAGCCGCGGCCGCACCACCCAGAACCGGGTGCCCTGGCGCAGATGCGGCGCCGCCTCCTTGGTCATCTCGGCGGTGACTTCGACATGGCTCAGATCCTCGGTCAGGGCCAGGCTCTTGACCGTGCCGAACACCACCTCCTTGTGCTTGATCTGGGTCTTGCCGGCCTCCAGCCCGTCCGCGGTCTGGAAGCTGATGGTGATGGTCGGCCCCTTCTCGGACAGGGTGATCCAGGCGAGATAGACGCCGACCAGCGCCGCCACGATCGGCACCAGCCAGATCGGCGACAATCGGCGCTTGCGGTCGATGCGCGGCGCGGCCGGCGTCCCGGGCGCGGGATGATCGGTGTCAGTCACGGTTTTCCCCCGCCGCGTCCCAGATCAGGCGCGGATCGAATGACATGGCTGCGATCATGGTGGTGATCACCACGGCGGCGAAGCACACGGCGCCGACCCCGGGCTCGATCGTCGCCAGCTGGCCGAGCTGGACCAGCGCCACCAGGATCGAGATCATGAAGATGTCGATCATCGACCAGCGGCCGACCGCCTCGACCACGCGATAGATCGCGGTGCGCCGCCGCAGGCCCCGCGCCGAACCGCGCCGGGTCGTGACCAGGAGGGTGATCAGGCCGATGAGCTTCAGCACCGGCACGGTGATCGAGGCGAAGAAGACCAGGGCCGCCAGCGGCCACATGCCGGCATCCGCCAACTCGATCACTCCACTGATGATCGTGTCCGGGGCGCCGCTGCCCAGCGAGATCACCGTCATCACCGGGAAGACATTGGCCGGGATGTAGAGGATGATCGCGGTGATCACCAGCGCCCAGGTGCGGGTCAGGCTGTCCGGCCGGCGCCGGTGCAGCACAGCACCGCAGCGCGGGCAGTCACCATGCCCGCCGGCCGGAAGGTTGGAGACGAGGCCGCAAGCGTGGCAGAGGCAGGCCGGACGGTGCGGGTCGACCGGCGGCGGCGGTGTGGTCAGGCCGCGCCGCTCGAATTCACCCCACACAGTCTCGGTGTCGAGCGTGGTGCCGGCGGCGATGATCGCCAGCATCAGGGCGCCGACCGAATAGAGGCCCGGGCCGACGACGACGGTGGCGAGGTCGATCAGCTTCACATAGGCGACGAAGACGCCGAGCATGTAGACTTCGATCATCGCCCAGGGTCCGAGCAGGACGGCCCATCGGTGGAGCTGCGGCAGCCAGCGCGGCGGCTGCTTCAGGTGCAGGCCGCCCAGCACCACGAACAACGTGCCGAGCCGGAGCCCTGGAGCGACGAACATGGTGAGGGCGACCACCGCCGCCAGCTCCCACAAGCCCTGGCCATAGAGGACGAAGATCCCGGTGACGAGGCTGGCCGCCTGCACCCGTCCCGAGATCTCCAGCGAGATGAAGGGCAGGAAGTTCGCCATCAGGAAGAACACCAGCCCGGCGCATGCGTAGGCGAAGGCGTGGTCGAGCGAGCTGGCGCGGAACCGGTGCAGGGTGGCGCCGCAGCGTACACACCGGGCTGTCGTCCCGTCTGCCAGCCGCGGCACCGCGTGCCGCAAGCCGCATTCGTGGCACTCCATCACGCGGCCAAGCGGGGCATCGTCCTCGCGATGCTGCGCCGCGATCAGGTCCAGGGACGGATGCACCGGTGTCCTCCGATCAGTCGGCCGGGCCCGCTTCCGTGCTCGTTATGTTGCCGGTGTCACGGAGACGGCCTCAGACTCGGCGAAGGAGATCTCCACCATGTCGCCCACCTTCAACTGATTCAGCAGCTGCTGAACCTGCGGTCTCTTGACGATGACCGTGCGGACCACGCCGGCGGGACCGATGAACATGACCTTGTGCTCAGCGACGTTAATGCCGACGACTTGGGCCGTGACCTTGGTCACCACCGAGGCTTCGCCAGCAGGGAGTTCCCCCGGTTCCGCCCGTGCCGCCTCCGTGGTTTGGGTTACCATTGCCACCGAGCCCGCAGCCGCCTTGGTGACGTCGATGGCCACGGCCTCGTAGCGGCTGACATTGACGCGGTCGCCAGGCTTGACCTGCGGCAGGTTGACGGCCTGCGGACCGACATGGATGGTCGAGAGCCGGCCGTCGCTCTCCTTGAGCGTCACCATTCGCGTTTCCAGGTTGATCGACTGCACCGTCGCGGTCGCCGTCGTCAGGACGCTCGCGCCGGCGCCCTCCTGGGCTGCGACGGGGGACAGATCACTTGTGGCGAGGTAGAACAGGCACGCAGCCAGTCCGCTCAGTGCCCACGCATGGGTCCGGGCCGATACGGTCATGTGAACCTCCCTTGCACATTGTCGGTTGGGTCGAGGATCGAGGCCTCGACATCTCAGGCTGCCTCACGCCAGCGGCATGGCGAAGTTGCCTACGGGTAGCCTGGGGGTAAATTACCCCCTTTAAGCCATCCGAAGGCCGGCCGGTTGCTGCGGGGACTGTGGCCCTGCCAGCAGCCTCGCGCGAGCTCCAGCACGCTCGTACAATCAACGGAAGACCGGTCCGAGATCTGCGCCGTCGTCACCGCATCTTTTTCAGGGCCGTCGCGATATCTGCTTCCAGCTCTTCCACGAGCGCGCGGTATTCACCGATCAGCTTGTTGTCCGCCGGACGTCTGGCGACGAGGGTGTCCAGGGTCTCCGCGGCCAATTGGTGGTCTTCGCAAAGCGAGCGGAACGTCTCATACTGTTCGGCCAAGTGACCGATCAGATCCGCTTGGTCCGGGAATCGCTCGATGGCCTTCTTCATTGCATCGGCAGCCCTCTCAAACGGCCGTTGCGGCCGGCGGCCGCTCGTGGCCGAGCCACACATCTGCTGCCCCGAACATAGTCGGGTAGTAATCGAGCGAGCGGGAGTAATTTACGGTATAATTCGAGGTGGTGCCGCAGGGAGGCGGCCACATCATGGACGCGTCAATTCATCGACGCTCCGGCAGGATAGTTGATAGCCGGCCCAACGAAGCCGAGCGGGCAGACGAAACCGAACCTCCAAGGGAATCCCAATTCCCGAAGAGCCGGCGCGCGGCCACTGCTGACCCTGCCGTCACGGCCGCCGTCCTCTGGAGGGCGGCGTGATGCCGGACGCGACTTCACCCGTCCTGCCGATCGGACCAATCCAAGAGGCGCTCGAACGCATTCTTGTCAGCGTCGACTTTGATGCCTCCGAGCGGAACCGCCGCTTCCTCCGCCACGTCGTCGAGGAGACGCTCGCCGGGCGGGACGACCGCATCAAGGGCTACAGCGTCGCCATGGCGGTCTTCGATCGCGATGCGAGCTTCGACCCGCAGATCGATCCGATCGTCCGGATCGAGGCCAGCCGGCTGCGCCGTTCACTGGACCACTACTATCTCACCGGCGGCCGGGACGACGCGATCCGGGTCACCATCCCGAAGGGCCACTACGTTCCGACCTTCACGGTCAGGGTGGCGGATCCGTTGCCTGCGGTGTCGCCTCCCCCGCCGGCAACGGATCCGCCGGATGAAGTCGATGCTCCTGTGGCGGTCTCGCCGGAGATCCCATCGCGGCGGAACTGGCTACGCCGATTGCCTCGGCGGCTTCCTCTGCACGGCATCCTGATTGCGCTCGTCGTGCTGGGCGCGCTGTGGCGCATGGGTGCACACCCGTGGTCATCTACTGCTCAGCCTGAACTGATCGAGCGCCAAGGCCCGGCGGTGGTGGTGGCGCCGCTCGAGGAACGCGACGCAGAAGCCACCCGGCTCCATCTCGGGCCGGGTCTGACCCGGGAAATCATCGCCGCGCTGAGCCGCCACAAAAATCTCTTCGTGTTCGGCACCGACACCAGCCTCGAGCACGGTCCGGGGAACAGCGCCGACGTGCTCGCGCGGCAGCTGTCGGCCGATTACGTGCTGTCGGGCAGCATCAGCACGACGCCGGACCGCATCCGGCTGCTGGTCTCGCTGGTCGATGGCAGGACAGGGCGCCATCTCTGGTCGCAATCCTTTGAGAGCCCAGTCGTTCCCGCTCGGATCGTGGACACCGAGGCGGAGATCGCGCGACGTGTCGTCGACAGCGTGGCGCAGCCCTATGGCGCCATCTATGCGGACAGGATCACCGGATTGACCGGCAAGGCGCCGGAGCAGTTCAGCTCCTACGAGTGCGTCCTGCTCTTCTATGCCTACTGGCGCCGAACGGACAGCGCCCTCTATCCGTCCGTGCGGGACTGCCTGGAACGGACGATCGTCGACGACCCGGACTACGCCGACGCCTGGGCCGCGTTGGCCCTTGTCTATGCCGACCTGGTGCGCTTCGGCATACCGCCGGGCTCCGTGGCCTTCGATCCGCTCGAGCGCGGGTTGGCGCTGGCGCAGCATGCCGTGGTCCTGGCCCCCGATGCGCCGCTGGGCTACCAGGCGCAGCACCTGGTGTTCTGGTTGAGGCGGGATGTCGAGCAGAGCTTTGCGGCCGCCCGCGCCGGCCTGGTCCGCAGCCCCAACAACGCGGAACTCATGGCCGATCTCGGCGGCCGTTTGTGCCTGCGAGGACAGTTCGCCGACGGCCTGCCGCTCCTGGCCGAAGCCTTCGCCCGCAACCCGGGCCAGCCCACGATCTATCGCCTCGGCTTCTTTCTGGCGCACTACATGGCCGGACGGTTCGAGGACGCGCTGACCGAGGCTTCGAAGATCGACCAACGGGACAATCGGTTCACGCATGTGGCCCATGCGATCGCCTATGCCCAGCTCGGGCGGAAGGACGAAGCCGCTGTGGAGATCGACCTGCTGCTGAAGCTCAGTCCCGATTACGGCGGCCGGGTGGTAACCGACCTGCAGGCCCGGAACGTCGCACCGGAGATCATTCGCGCCGTGGTCGACGGGCTGCGCAAGGCCGGGCTCAGCGTTCCGCAGGCGGGTCTCTAGCCGCTTCGCTGGAGGGGTAAACCGGCCGCTGCAACGGTAATTTACCCGTGGATACCTGTCCAAGCGCTGCCGCCATTCGCATCCTCTCGGCTGAAATCGAAAAGCATGGCTCGGCTTGGCCATCGCAGGTGCCGAAGGATTGCCGGTCCAGCCCTGTTCAGCCTCCTGGTCCATTTCGCATGGAGCGATTGCTGTGATGAACTTGGCATTCCGACGGGTCGCATACCACCCTCGGCGGACGATACGGTTCGGCGCATGTCTGGCGGCCGCAGCGCTGCTGCTCGCCGCTTGCTCCGGCCAGCAGTCCGGCCCTCCCCCGACGCTTGCAGGTCAGGCGCCCGACGGCACGGTAGAGATGCACGAGGTCCAGGCGGCCTATATCGGCAGCGGCAGCGCCGGTGGTGGGACCCTGAATTTTCGGGGCCGGAGCTACCCGTTCAAGGTCGGCGGCGTCGGCATCGGCGGCATCGGCCTGTCGACGGTCGAAGCCCGCGGCGAGGTCTACAAGCTACAGAGCATCGAGCAGTTCCCAGGGACCTACGCCCAGGGGCGCTACGGCTTCGCCTTGGGCACTGCGAGCGGGGGCGATCTCTGGCTGCAAAACGATGACGGCGTTGTCATGCATCTGGTCGCCAAACGGGAAGGGCTGATGCTGAGCCTCGGCGCCGATGCGATCGAGATCACCATGGGCCGATGACGGCCGCGACCTAACGGCGGCCCGAAGCAAGGCTGAAGCCGGCGCCGCCGCGTCGACGGTCGGACCGTGATGGGAGAGGGCAACCAAAGTGACGACAATCCTTGCGGAGTCCACCCGACGAGTGATCGCCGTTGGCGCGGTCACTGGGGCCTTATGGTGTGCAGCATTGGAGACGCCGGCAGCGGCTCAGGACGCCGCGGCGCCGCCCGCGAGCACAACGGCAGGTCCGTGGTTTGTCCGGATCACCCCCTATGCCTGGCTGCCCTCCGTCAGCGGCAGCACCAGTGGCGACCGCCGCATCCCATCGTTGTCAATCGACAAGGGCTTCTCCGACATCCTGGGCGATCTCGATTTTGCCGGCATGATCGTCGGCACCGTCCGCTACGACCGGATCGGCCTGCTCGTCGATCTCGACTATGTGTCCCTCACCGTCAACGGCAATCTGTCCGGCCCGTTCAGGACCAAGTACCACGTCAACATGGAAGCCCTTCTGGCCACGGTCGGCGCCACCGCGCGGGTAGTGGACGAGCCAAAGCTCGGCGTCGATCTTCTCCTCGGCGCCCGCATCGTCGCGCTGTCGGTCGATGGGGACCTGAAAGGCCAGGGACCCTTCGACCGCTCTCGCGACTTCGACGACAGCGCCACCATCGTCGACGGAATCGTTGGCGTCCGCGCCGGCGTCGAACTCGGCGATGGCTTCTCGCTGATCGGCTACGCCGACATCGGCGCCGGCAACTCCGATCTCACCTGGCAGGTGCTCGGCGCGGTCGAATATTCCTTCAGCAATTCGGTCTCGGGAGCGATCGGATACCGCTATCTCGGCTACGACTTCGGCGGCCATGCGCCTCTCGACGATATGGCGCTCTACGGGCCGATCGCCGGCGTCACCTTTCGGTTCTGATCGCGGCGGCATGCCAGAAATCGCTGGCAGCCGGAAGTGGGGTGGGCTCGCCAGCGGAGTTCACCGCGGTGATCGACAAGCTGGCTTGCAGCGAACCAATGCTGTCACGGCAAACCGCGCGAAGGATACCAGGGAGGCTGACATGCACGTTCTGCGACATGGAGTGCGTACCGGGCTACTCGGGATCGGGCTCTCCAGCCTGGCGGCGCTGCCGGCCTTCGCTCAAGCGAACCCGCAGCGGGACGCCTATTTCGGCGAGACCCATGTCCATACCAGCTGGTCGTTCGACGCCTACATCTTCGGCAACCATATGACCGGGCCGGCCGAGGCGTACAAATATGCGAAGGGTGAGCCCATCGCGCACCCGCTGGGCTACACGATCAAGATCACGACCCCGCTCGACTGGATGGGCGTGACCGACCATTCGGAATATGTCGGCACGGTCCGGCTGGCGAACGACCCCAGTTCGCCGATCAGCAAGCTGCCGATCGCGGAGAAGCTCAAGGTCCGCGACGCGGCCGACATCCAGAGGATCTATCTCTGGCTCGGCACAACCATGATCGACAACGATCCGGTCAAGGAACTGGTCGTCCCTGAGGTGGCAGGCACGGTCTGGAAAGAGACGGTCGCAACCGCCGAGAAGTTCAACGATCCCGGCCGATTCACGGCATTCTGCGCCTATGAGTGGACCTCGACGCCGAACAACCGGAACCTGCACCGCAACATCTTCTTCAAGGATTGCGCGCATGTGCCGGAGATGCCATTCAGCTCGCTCGATTCGCAGCATCCGGAGGATCTGTGGAGCTGGATGGACGCCCAGCGCGGCACCGGCAACGAACTGCTCGCGATCTCCCACAATGCCAACCTCAGCGACGGCACGATGTTTCCGACCGAGGTCGACAGCAAGGGTCGGCCCATCGATGCGGCCTGGGCGCAGCAGCGGGTGACCAACGAGCCCCTGTCGGAGATCAAGCAGATCAAGGGCCAGTCGGAGACGACGCCGGCGCTGTCGCCGACCGATGAGTTCGCCAATTTCGAGTTGCTCTACTATCTGCTGGGTGATCCGGCGGGTCGGGTGCCGCACCTCCCCGGCAGCTACATCCGTGATGCCTACAAGAACGGCCTCGCGATGCTGGAGGCGCATGGCTACAACCCTTATAAATTCGGCCTCGTCGGCGGTTCCGACTCGCACAACACCGGCGTGCCTTACCGGCAGGCGAACTTCTTTGGCGGCCACGGCCTCAACGACGGCACGGCGCAGCAGCGCATGGCCGGCCATGTCTTCGCCGGGCTGGACGTGCGGCGGGAGAACCCGGCCGGGCTCACCGGCGTGTGGGCCGAGGAGAACACCCGCGCGTCGCTCTTCGCCGCCATGCAGCGCAAGGAGACCTTCGGCACCAGCGGCGTTCGCATCAAGCTGCGGTTCTTCGCCGGCTGGGACCTCGGCTCAGACGCGCTGAGTGGCGATAGCTGGATCGCGGCCAGCTACGCGAATGGCGTGCCGATGGGCAGCGACCTTCCGCCGCCGACGGGCGAGGCGCCGCCGTCGTTCGCCGTCTGGGCGGTGAAGGATCCGGAGAGCGGCAATCTCGATCGCATCCAGATCGTCAAGGGCTGGACCCACAGCGGCCAGAGCTTCGAGAAGATCTACGACGTCGTCTGGTCTGGGGAGCGGACGATCGATCCGGAGACGGGTTTCCTGTCGCCGGTCGGCAGCACGGTGAACCTGCACGAGGCCAGCTACACCAACACCATCGGCGCGGTGGAGCTGAAGGCCGTCTGGACGGATCCGGATTTCGATCCGGCCCTGGATGCTTTCTACTACGCCCGCGTTATCGAGATCCCGACGCCGCGCTGGACCACCATCCAGGCGAAGGAGGTGGGTGTCGTGCCGCCGGATGTCGTACCGGCGACGGTCCAGGAGCGCGCCTGGAGTTCGCCGATCTGGTTCACGCCGACCGACGAGGCGCGCAAGGGTGCCCGGCGCGGGACAAGGGTGACCGATCTGCTGCAACAGGGCGCAGTGGCGCTCGACGACGCACAGCTGAATGCGCTGGTCGTCGGCAAGACGATCAAGGCCCGCAATGTCGCGACCGGGCAGCCGTTCGAGATCTTCTACGGCAGGGCGGGCCGGCGCCTGATCGTGAGCATCGACGGCAAGGCGCCCGAGCCGGGCGAGATCGGCGACGTGCTGCACAGCGGCGAAATGGGTTCGCCCGCCCTCTATGAGATCCGCGACGGGCACATCATCACGACGATCGGCAACACCCCGTTCGATGTGACCGTCTACAAGCTGGGCGACAAATTCGTCGCCGCGCGCAGCAATGAATTCGGCTACGCCAACTACGAGATCGAGGGCGTCAGCCCATGATCGGCAGCGGTGCGGATCCAGGGAGGACCGGGCGGGCATATGGCGTCGGTGCGGGACCGGGCGGGTCCGCGCCATCGCACCCGAAGTCGTCGAACCGCCGGCGTTGGCTGAGCGAGCCACTCTTGCATTTCCTGTTGGCCGGGCTGGCGCTGTTCGTCGCCTATGGCACGCTCAATCCGGAATCGAGCCGGCCGGATGAGCCCAACCGGATCGAGCTGACCACGGACGATCTGCTGCAACTGATCATCGGGTGGAGCGCGCAGATGAGGCGGCCGCCCACGCCCGACGAGATGCGCAAACTGGTGGAGAACACGGTCCGCGAGGAGGTTCTCTATCGGGAGGCCTTGGCGCTCGGCCTGGACAAGGAAGACACCATCGTCAAGCGCCGGATGGCGCAGAAGATGGGGTTTCTCGCGGACGATTTGACGACCGTTCGCGATCCGACGACGGCGGAGCTCAGGGCCTGGTTCGACGCGAATGCCGAGCGCTTCGTGCTGCCGGGCCGGGTGTCGTTCCGCCACCTCTACTTCTCGCCCGACCGGCCGGGCGGGCGAGCGCGCGACGCGGCCGGGCAGATACGGGAGCACCTTGCCGGCCAGTCCGCAGACTCCTCTGCGGCGGTGGGCCTCGCCGATCGCTTTATGTTCCAGGACCACTATGGCGACCGGACACTGTCGCAGGTGGCCAACACCTTCGGGACGAATTTCACTCAGGCGCTGTTCCAGCTCCAGTCGGGTACGTGGCAAGGGCCGATCGAATCCGGGTATGGTTGGCATCTCGTCTGGATGGACTCGCTGACGCCGGACCGCGTGCCTGCCTTCGAGGAGGTGGAACCGGCAGTCAAGGACGCGTGGGCCGACGAGCAGCGGGCCGAGTCGAAACGCAAGGCGTTTGACGTGATGCGGGCGCGCTACGAGGTCGTCCTGCCGGCGCCTTCGGAGGTGGTTGCACCTGCCGGTCTGACTCTCGCAGGAGCCCCCCCCGTGACCCGCCGACAGCAAGGTCGGCGGCGCCTGCTGCGACTGGTGCTCGGCATCCTGGTGGTGGTGCTGGCGCAGGTACCTGGCGCGTGGGCGCACGAAGCGCGTCCCGCCTACCTGGAGCTCACGGAGACGGCGCCCGGTCGGTACGACGTGCTCTGGCGCACGCCGCTGCTCGCCGGGATGCGTCTGCCGGTGGTGCTCTTGGTCCCGGAAGGCGTTCGCAACCTCACCGCGCCGACGCAGCGGGCACTCCCTGACTCGCTGCTCGAGCGCAGAGTGATCGAAGTCGACGGCGGGCTGGCAGGAAAGCGTATCGATTTCATCGGCCTGCAGGGCACGATCACAGATGTGCTGGTGCGAGTGCAGCTGGATGACGGCGGATACTCAACCACGCTGGTCCGTCCGTCCCGACCATGGATCGAGATCACGGCCTCGCGCGGGCCCTTGGCTGTCGTCGGCGCTTTCGTCATGCACGGGGTCGAGCACATCCTCTTCGGCTACGATCATCTCCTGTTCGTGCTGGCCCTCATCCTCATCGTGCGGAGCGTCCGGAGCTTGCTGCTCACGGTCACCGCGTTTACTGCCGCCCATTCCATGACATTGGCCCTTGCCACGCTTGGGGTCGTGCATGTGCCCGGGCCACCGGTCGAAGCGGCGATTGCATTGAGCATCCTGCTGCTGGCCTGCGAGATCATCCGGATACGGTGTGGCGAAACCAGTCTGACCGCGCGCTGGCCCTGGGCTGTGGCCTTCGCCTTCGGCCTTCTCCATGGCCTTGGCTTCGCAGGCGCCTTGGCCGAGATCGGGCTGCCGCGTGGCGATGTTCCGCTCGCCCTGCTCGCCTTCAACGTCGGTGTGGAACTCGGACAACTCGTCTTCATCGCCGCGGTGCTGGCGGCGATGTCGCTCGCGAGACGCTTGGCTGCGTTTCAATGGGTGGCGGGTATCGCACGGTTGTCCGCCACATATGCGATCGGAGTGTTGGCGGCATTTTGGTTTTGGGAGCGGGTGGCGACGTTCTGGGCGTGAGCCCGCGGCGCAGCCGCCCGACGGCATCGATGGATATCGAGCAGCGGTGGCAGTAGCGGCAGTTGAGGCGATGCAGGGGTAGGAGAGGATCGTGTCTGAGATCGAGACGGATCGCGAGAGCGCACCGGCTGTGAGCGGGCGCAGCGTCATGACCCCTCTATATCGCGTGGCTACGAAACAGCTTTCGGCGCCAGACCATGCGGTACGCCGACAGCTGTCCGATCGCCGGTGTCGCGGCAGTCGCAATCGGGATTGGTCAAGAGAAGGACGAACTGCGGAGCGATCAACACCAGTGATGATGCCTTCAGGAACATTGATGGGTCCAGGCCTATGCTTGGCCGTGTTGTTGTCGACAATTTGCCGATCTGCTGCGTCTTCGCCAATCACGAGCTGGTCCACCGAATAAAATGGAGCACGAGCCATGAAGCCGATTAACAGCAGGCTTTCCGGATTTTCGATTTTGGTCGCGACAACCTGTCTTGTCTTTGGCGGAGTTGAAGCCACCGCCCAGATGTCTACCGAAATTCCCCCGGCGCTCATCACGCCGGACAAGGTCGAGACGCGCATTGGCACGCTCGACTTCAAGGATGGCATGCCGAGCAATGACACCGTCGCCAAGATCTATGACAACCTGGACTTCACGCACGCCTTCGAGGCGTTTGTGAACACCATGCAAGGGGTCAGCATACGCTCCCTTCACAAGGGCCTTCTGAGCGCCGGGGTGAAGGATAACGAAGTCCTGGTCTTCTCAGAACTGATGGATGCCAAGTCGCTGTTCCTGACTGCCAACGCGGACACGATCTACTCTATGGGCATGCTGGACCTGACCAAGGGTCCCATGGTGCTAGAGGTGCCACCCAAGGCACTTGGCGCCATCGATGACTACTGGTTCCGCTGGGTTGTCGATATTGGTTTGCCTGGGTCCGATCGCGGCGAGGGCGGGAAATACCTCATTCTGCCGCCTGGCTACGATGGTCCGCTACCTGGTGGATTCAATATTGCCCGCGCCCGGACCAGCCTCGTCATATGGTTCGCTCGCTCGTTCCTGGAAAACAACGATCCGAAGCCCGTGGCCGAATCGATCAGAACGTTCACCAAGGTCTATCCATACGAGGCCGGCGGCGTTGGCACCCCCATTGCCGACTTCCTGAGCGGAAAGGCTAAGCTTGGAAAAATCACGCCACCACCGCCGACCGTGTTCCACGAAGGCACCGGCAAGGTGATGAACACCATCCCGCCCAACGACTTCAGCTATTACGAGATGCTCAATGAAGTCGTGCAGCAGGAGCCTGCAGGGTCGCTCGACCCCGAGTTGATGGGCCCGATCGCGGCCATCGGCATCATCAAGGGCAAACCCTTCGCGCCGGATGCGAGGATGAAGAAGATTCTCACCGAAGCGCTTGCGCTCGCCAACGCCACTTCGCGCACCCTGTTCATGGCTCCTCGCGATCCGGCTTTGTACTACTACCCCGGCTCGGGTTGGCAGAACATGCTGTTCGAAGTCGGCTACGAGTTCGAGACGCCGATCCCGCTGATTACCCCCGAAGGCGTCAAGCCCTTTCCGCCCACCGGTTATCGCACGCTCGACGCGCGGACGGACTTCTTCTACGGCGTTACCGGGATCACGCCCGCGATGGCCATGCGTCTGCCCGGCATCGGCTCGACCTACCTATGGACGATGGTCGATGCAAACAAGGAGCCCTTCGACGGCGCCAAGACCTACAAGGTGACGCTGCCGAAGGACATCCCGCAGGCGAACTTCTGGTCGTTCACGCTTTACGACAACATGACGCGCTCGATGCTCGACACGCCGCAGCGCTATCCGCGCGCGGGCAGCCAGAGCTTTCCGTCGCCCGCCGCGGAAGCGGACGCCGACGGCACGACGACGGTCTACTTCGGCCCGACGCAGCCGGAAGGCGTGAAGCGGGGCAACTGGATCCAGACCATACCCGGCAAGGGTTTTATCCCGTGCCTGCGGCTCTACAGCCCGCTCGAGCCGTTCTTCGCCAAGACTTGGCGGCCGGGCGAGGTCGAACTCGTGCAATGAGGCGGGAAGTTCGTCCGCCGGCCGGTACCGGCCAGCGGACGGATTTGAGATAGGTAGCCGGAAAGTGGAATGGTCGCATTGGTCGCCCAAAATCGAACCGCGGATCGGAGCGTCTCTCCCGCACCAGCCGCCGGGCCAGAGCGGGCGGCGCACAGTAGGAGAACCCCCATGTTACGAATGGCAGCAATGGTCCTGGCGATCGCCGGTGGCCTGGCCTCAGTCACCACCAGCGTTCAAGCCCAGGAGGTGACGGCCGCTGAAGCCCGCGCCATAGCCAAGGAAGCCTATATTTACGGCTTCCCGATGGTCGACAACTACCGCATCCAGCACGCATATTTTGTCGACACCAGCAATCCCGAATACAAGGGCCCTTGGAACCGGATCTTCAACACCGCGCGCGTCTATACGCCGGCCGATACGGCGATCCAGACGCCCAACTCAGATACTCCCTACTCGTTTGTCGGCATGGATCTGCGCGCCGAGCCGTTGGTGCTCACGGTGCCGCCGATTGAAAAGGATCGCTATTTCAGCATCCAGCTCATCGATGCCTACACCTTCAACTTTGACTACATCGGCAGCCGTGCGACCGGCAATGACGGCGGCAGCTTCCTGATCGCCGGGCCCGGCTGGAAAGGCGAGACGCCCAAGGGAGTGACCAAGGTGTTCCGCTCGGAGACCGAGTTCGTGCTCGCCGTCTATCGCACGCAGTTGTTTAATCCGGACGATCTCGACAACGTGAGAAAAGTTCAAGCCGGCTACAAGGCCGAGCCGCTCTCGGCGTTCCTCGGTCACCCCGCGCCACCCGCCGCACCGACGGTTGATTTTATCAAGCCGTTGACGCCGGATGAGGAGAAGACGTCGCTCGAGTTCTTCAACATCCTGAGCTTCACCTTGCAGTTTTGTCCGACCGATCCTTCCGAGACCGACCTGATGGCGCGTTTCGCCAAGCTCGGCATCGGCGCGGGAAAGGCCCTGGACGCCGGCAAGCTCTCGCCTGAAGTGACGGCAGCCATCGAGCAGGGGATGGCCGATGCCTGGGCTGACTTCGCCAGCCTGGAGAGACAATTTGCTGCGGGGAAGGTGACCTCCGGCGACGTCTTCGGCACGCGGAAATATTTGAAGAACAACTACCCGTACCGTATGGCCGCCGCCGTACTCGGCATCTACGGAAATTCGAAGCAGGAGGCGATGTATCCAGTATATTACGTGGACGAGGAGAAGAAGAAGCTGGACGGTGCCAACCGTTATACCCTGCGCTTTGCACCGGGCCAACTGCCGCCTGTCAACGCGTTCTGGTCGCTGACGATGTATGAGTTGCCGGCGAGCTTGCTCGTCGCCAATCCGATCAACCGATACTTGCTCAACTCACCGATGCTGCCTCAGTTCGTGAAGGACGCCGATGGCGGGCTGACGCTCTACGTGCAAAATGAGTCGCCGGGCAAGGACAAGGAGCCGAATTGGCTGCCAGCACCAAAGGGGCCATTCTCCGCAATCATGCGCCTCTACTGGCCGAAAGACGAAGCGACGGAAGGCAAGTGGACCGCGCCGCCGATGACGAAGACACAGTGAACGGCCGGTTCGGTGGACGCAGCGCGATTGGCGAACTCAGCGAGCAAATCATCGCTGTGCTCGTGCGGATGCAGCGGCGACATTCCGCCCAAAAGAGGGCGGGGCAGGATGCTGACCCAAAGCCCAGATGACCAAGCCCAGAAGCGTAGCACGTGAGAACAGACGGCCGATCAGCTTGACGAACATCGCAACCGCCGCGTCGGTCAATGCCTCGCGGAGTGCGATCAACTGCACAACTATCGTCGCACGGCGGCGTCCGGCGTTGAAGTCGGCCGCTAGCCAACTCGGCGTGACCTCGCCCTCTCGGACCATTTGCTTGAACCGGCCCGGGTGGATGCGCTCTCGGCGAGTGGAATCGATGCCGAGCGCGCGGACGAACGCGATGCGTTCGATCAGGCCGGAGAGGTTGTCGGCTCCCGGTGCTTCAGGGTGTGACCGCAGCCAGCCGAACCGCGTCTGGCGGATCGCAGGCTCTGCTACAAGCAGCGCATCGAGGGCAGCCAACTGTTCGGGCGACAACCCTTCGATCAGCGCGGCATTAGCACGCCCTCTGGCGATCGCCCGACCCGCCCGTCCGATCCGGTCGATCTCCCGGGCCGAGAGGAGCAGAGCGTGCCGTTTGCGCAGAACGTCGACGATCGCCTGAGCGATCGCCTCTCCGCGGTCGGTCGCTGCGGCTGCGTCAATCGCCGCCACCAACACAGCCCGGCGGTCCTCTGCAGTCGGCAGCCGGACATGAAGATACTGTTGGAGGAGGCGGCCGTGCTCAAGCCTGGTTTCCTCTCGGCGTGCGTAAGCGGCGAAGTCGTGCGGCCGTAGTCCCAGCTGGTCAGCGACATAGGCGACGATCGCCCGCGGCGGGGCCTCGTCAGCCCTCAGCATCCGGCCCGGATGGCGCATCAGACAAAGCTGCAGGGCAAAGCCGAGTTGATTCCAGGGGCGCCGCCGATCCAACGCCTCGAACCGGTCCTCCGGTGACAGGCTGTAGTGGCGGATGAGGCTTTCTTCGTCGTCTGGAATGCCGAGGAGTCGTTCGTAACCGCCCGGCTTAAGGAGAGTCCGTCTGGCCAATCGATCTTCCCTTCGCCAGAATAAGCTGGGTATCCTGGCGGTCCGTTCCGCTTGCTGCAAGCGATCGCGCAACGCTACAAATCCGACCAAGCAATGGATTGAAGGCGCCGCGGCGCGAGCCCATGGGCGGTTGGCCCCGCTAGAGCGATCGCTGGACCCTGCCCATGGCGATGTCGGCCATGGCAGACCCTCGAGCCATCCCCGCCGAGGTCGCCAAGTGGGCCGGAACTGCGACGGTACGCTCAACGTCAATGATGATGGCGCGCCCAACGCTCGGACGGGCTGGTCTCAAACCCAAACCCTGTTCCTAAATTGTTCTACCTTAGCGAGTCGCCATGAACAGATCTTGTTGTGGCCCCTTCTCGGTAGCGTGTTTGGCATTGTCCAGCAGGTTCTGAACGGCGACAGCGATGGCTTGCTTGGCGGGTTGGTGAGCGGCTTGACCACGGGCGTGGCCGAAGGCCAAGAGGCCGGAGAGCAGGGCCTCCTCGGCGTGGCAGGTGGCGCGGTGGGCGGTGTTGTCGGCATCGCCGTGGGTGCAGTCGACAATCTCGGCGATGCGGTCGGCGGAATTCCGTTGGTCGGCCCGCTGGTCGGTGGCCTCGTACACACGGTGACAGGGTTGGTGAACGGCGTGCTCGATACTGCCGTCGGATTGGTCGACGGACTTCTTGCCGTCACTGACATCATCGATCTCGGGCCTGTCGGCCAGCTGCTGAATGGCGATAGCGGCGGCCTTGCCGGCGGGCTCACGGCAGGGCTGGAGATCGGCCTGGACTATGGCAACGAAGTCAGTGCTCAGGGCGTTCTCGGCAGCGTCGGCGGCACGGTCGGCGGACTCGTCGGCTTCATCAACGGCACCATCGTCAACCTCGACGAGGTGTTTGGTGCAGATGAGGCAGCATCGGGCGCCGCGGATTACATGCTCTGACGGAAGAGCTGCACCGGCCGCCGTATGCGGCCGGTGCGGTGAGCTAAGGCACTTGCCTGAGCGGCCAGGTCGCTGCGGCGGACAACAAACATCACTCGCCGATCAGGGCGCCGCGGGTAGGTGACGACAGGCTCAAGGCTAAAAGAGGGATCGAGATGAGGATTTCGCGGTGTCCGACCGTCGGCTCCGGCCTCCATCGATAGAAGCCGTCGGCTGGACCCGACAAGCGCTGGAAGCCAAGTAGCACATGATTTCGGTCTCCTATTCGAGCCGGTGAACCGGATATCAGTTCCGCAGTTTTGGAACTCTCCAGCGAGATCCCGGCGGGAGCCTGGGTGTCGCTTTCTGACTCAGCGCGTAATAGTAGCTCTGTATAAATACACGTACCGCGCCAGAAAGATTCGCGTCTGGCGACAGACGCCGTCTAATTCCCGTAATAAGCTGATCCAATGTCACGCCTTCGCGCTGGATAATCTCGTCGAGGCCATCCCAAAACGCATCTTCTAGACGTATGCTCGACCTCGCTCCGCCGATTGTTACATTTCGGGTTCTTGAGGTGGGTACCGGCTGCTCGCGCGCAAAGTGCACGGACGTGTCGCGATTGTCGTTTGAACCTTTCATGAGACACCATGAAAATTGCCGCGTTAATTGATCACGAAATGTCGAACATAAGCTATCTTGTATCGTAATCTTAGCAGATGAATTTCGTCCTGTCACTCGCGGTCACAGCATTTCGTCCACCATAGAAGCGTTCGGTTTCAGATGCTCTGCAAGCAATGAAGTCGAATTCAGCAGGTCCGGCGCCTCATCTTTCTCACGTCAACGGCGACTGACAAGCCGGACCCGATCATCACCGTCCTCTCCGACCGCGCCCCTTGCCGCGGCGGATTTCGTTCTTTGATTGCAGAAGGCTCGAGCACCCAGGGTCCGAGTTCCTCACTACGCCTCTCCACCCTCTCCGCTGCCTGGACCCGACGGTTATGTCCGCTCACGGGTGTCGATCGGCGTGGGCTCCCGGCGACCGATCGGCACGGCAAGCGCCGGATTTCGCGCGATATTGAGGGGTCACGACCTGACGCCGGATTCATATCGTTAGCTGACCTGCACGGAACCGGCACCGGTTTTGGCATGTATTCACCTGATATGGGGTCTATCCTTTGGACCCACTTTGGCGCCGGATCAGGCGGCGCTGGGCCCCGAGTTCCAGCGCACGACCGACCTCGGTGGCCCTCGGAGGATTGGCAGATCAATCGAGAGGTGCATAGTCATGCCTTATATCCTTCACATTCCGGGAGAGCAGCCACTCCCTCTTCGTTGGAGTGGCAAACATCATCAGTCGAGCTATGGATCTGGTGCCCTGCTGTATGAGGAAGGCGGCACGATGCTTGACGGAGGGATGTTCCGGCACCTGCGCGATTACCGCGGCGCTTGGCTCGAGACGGACAAACCAGATCTTGCTCGAATGGCCTTGCACCTGACCGAGGATGAATTCCTCGCGCCCTATGGTGCACGTCCAGCGTCGTCGCGTACATAACGGCTGGGCAGCCATGTTAAGTTCGGCGTCAACATTGGACTCGGCCGCTACAGGAGTTTATTCGAGGCGGACTGATCCTACGGCGTAAACCTGATTGACGAGATTCTATATTGCGCCGGCGGGATCCGGCTTCCAAGAGGGCCGCCATTGACTGGAAAGTGTAAACCTAATCGAAACTTGGTCGACGCCGATGCGGCGCTGCGAGCCGAGGTGGCCCGTTTCCGGACGCCGAGCCTGCCGCGGGCGGTCTGGCAGCTGGCCTCGACACTGGCCGGCTTCGTCGCGGTCTGCGCCACGATGTATGCCAGCCTGGGGGTGTCGTACTGGCTGACCCTCGGGCTGGCGGTGATCGCGGCCGGCCTCACCGTGCGCCTCTTCCTCATCCAGCATGATTGCGGGCACTCGTCGTTCTTCGCCTCGCGCCGCGCCAACCTGGTGTTCGGCCGCCTGTGCAGCCTGATCACCTTCACGCCCTTCGCGAACTGGCGCCGCCAGCATGCCGGGCACCACGCTGTCTGGAACAATCTCGACCGGCGCGACAGCGGGGCCGACATCTACTCGACCTGCCTGACCGTCGCGGAGTACCAGGCCCTCTCGCCGCCGCCGCTTCCTGTACCGGCTGAGCCGCCATCCGGCGATCACCGGTCTGCTGCTGCCGCCGCTGGTCTTCCTGCTGCTGTACCGGATTCCCTTCGACACGTCGAAGGACTGGCGCCGGGAACGGCTGTCGGTCCATGCCACCAACGCCGGCATCGCCATTGTCTTTGTCGGGCTCGGGCTCGCTTTGGGGTTCGAGCGCGTGCTGCTGGTCCAGCTGCCGATCATGGTGATCGCCTCGATCATCGGCGTCTGGCTGTTCGCGGTGCAGCATCGCTTCGAGGAGACGCTGTGGCAGCGGGACGCCGATTGGACGTTCGGCGCGGCCTCGCTGCAGGGATCATCCTATCTGAAGCTGCCGCGGATCCTGCAATGGTTCACCGGCAATATCGGCTTTCACCACATCCACCATCTCAACCCGCGCATCCCCAACTATCGCCTGCCGGCCTGCCACGCCGCGATCCAGCAGCTGCATGCCGTGCCTGACCCTTTGGGATGCCCTGCGCGCGCCGTTCTTCGCGCTGTGGGACGAGACGCGGCAGCGGATGGTCGGCTTCCCTGGACACCGAAACGAGGCGCGTGCGCTGCGGGAGAGCGTCGGACGGTAGCGCGCTGACTGAATGTATCTCCAGGGCTTCCTCTGCTATCGCGCCGACAGAAAAGCGTAAGTTGAGGTGCCTGCACCGCCGAACCGGCGGTCGGCCCCACCCGTTGTCGGGGATATCGGTTGGCGGAGTTCACCTCATGAGCCCATCAGCGGACCGAAAACGCGTCCTCATCGTCGAGGACGAATGGATGATCGCGTGCCAAATCCAATCGATTGTTCACGACGCCGGTTCGAGGTGGTTGGACCGGTCGGTGAACTGTCGGCCGCATTGGCCCTGGCGAATTCCGAGGAAATCTCTGCCGCCCTCCTCGATGTCGAGCTTGGCCCGACTGCCGAGGTTTACCCGGTTGCGGATGCGCTTCGATGCCGCCGCATTCCCTACGCCTTCGTCAGCTCGCGGCCGCGGCATCTGATCGCGCCCGAGCACTCGGACCGACCGCTTGTCTCAAAACCAATCGAGCCGGCAACGATCGAGATGGTCTTGAATACGCTCGCGCGGCGCGGCTCACGCTGAACCGGTGTCTGCTGCTTCACAACAGGTCGACCCGCCGAAGCGGCGCATTCACCGTCGAGGCAGAAGCAAGGAAGAATGCCGCTGTCCTGAGATGCAGGCCATGAGATTGTGGTTCCAGACCACGGACGAGCTGACAACTCCGATACACCAGGGGCAGTGTCGGGCGGGCTCCGCCCTTCTGCGACGGTGCCCCATTTTCACGATCACCATGAAAGGGCCCGATCGCATTCGGTTCCGAGTATTTAACCATAACGACGCTTTTATTTACTCGGCATGGGATTGGGCAGTCCCAGCACAATCAGTCATTCTTATTCGCACAAGCTGTCTCACCGCCATGTGATTCTGATGTTTGCCTGCTAGCGCTCCGCGCCGTACCGTTATCGGATCGCGCTCCCCTGGGTCGAGCGGCGAAGCTTCGGACGAGACGATCGACATGACCGGATCCGCATCGCCACCTAACCCTGAGCCGTCGCTGCAGTTCCGGTTGGGACGCCTTGCCACGGAGCTTCAGTGGCAGGGGCTGCTCCGAGAGTTGCCGGTGGCCGTGTACATGACTGATGCTGCCGGCTGCATCACCTTCTACAACGAGGCCGCGGCGAAGCTGTGGGGCTATCGCCCCGAGATCGGGAAGGCTCGCTACAATGGCGCGCTGCGGCTGTTCCAAGCCGACGGGACGCCCCTGCCGCATGAGCGGGGGCCACTGGCCCGCTCGCTTCGCAAAAGGCGCCCGGTCCTCGGAATGCAGACCATCGCTCAGCGCCCTGATGGCAGCAGGGTTCATTTCATCCCGTACCCGACGCCGCTGTTCAACGCCGCGGGTGAGCTCACCGGCGCGGTAAATCTCATGATTGATGTCACCGAGAGGCACGAGGCCGAGCAATCCGCGCTACGGCTCGCCGCGATCGTCGAGTCTTCCGAGGACGCCATTTGGGCGAAGGATCTCACCGGCGCGATCACCAACTGGAACGGCGCCGCCACGCGGCTGTTCGGCTACTCGACCGAAGAGATGGTGGGACGGCCCGTCACGATGCTGATCCCGCTCGAGCGCCATGATGAGGAGCCGGAGATCCTGGCACGCATCCGGACCGGAGAGCGGATCAATCAATTCGAGACGGTGAGACGCCGGAAGGACGGCAGCCTGCTCGAGGTGTCCTATTCGGTCTCGCCGCTGAAGAACTCCGACGGGCGGATCGTCGGCGCATCGACGATCGTCCGCGACATCACCGAGCAGAAGCGCGCGCGGGAGCGTCAGGCGCTGCTGCTGCAGGAGATGAGCCACAGGGTGAAGAACCTCTTCGCGCTGTCGAGCGCCATCGTCACTCTGAGCGGTCGATCCAGCAGTTCGGTCGACGAGCTGGTTCGCTCCGTCCAGGATCGCCTCGCGGCGCTCGCCCGCGGCCACGAGCTGACCCTCGCCGATTTCCAGCAGAAGGGAGTGGCCGAGCCGACCACGTTGCACACCTTGATTCGAACGATTATCGCGCCCTTCGAGGCAACGGCTGGCGAGCGTGTCCTGATCGCGGGGCCCGACGTGCCTGTGGCAGGGCCAGCCGTGACCGGCCTGGCGCTCGTCTTCCACGAGCTTGCGACGAATGCGGCCAAATATGGAGCTCTCTCGGGCGTCAATGGTGGCGTTGAGATCGTCACCACCGTTAAGGGCGCCGAGCTAAACTTGTCCTGGATGGAACGTGGCGGACCGCCCGTTTCGGGGGCTCCAGGTTCCACGGGGTTCGGAACCTGGCTGTCCGAAGGAACCGTGAAGAACCACCTGCACGGAACCCTGTCACGGAAGTGGCAGCCGGATGGGCTGGTGATCGCGATGACCCTACCGCTAGCGCAGCTAGACGGATCCGGGCCGAAGGCCTGAATCTCACCTATCGGGAGGCCGTTTGGTCCGGCCAGCTCGAACATTCCGGGAGGGGCGTGCCAGGCACGTTTTCGTGCATGTCGGCGCCTCGGCGGAGCACGGCCATCAACTCGCTTCTGGGAACGAAGTTGCGCTTCGCTCCGTCAATTGCCTGAAGGGGATCGGCACGCTGGGTATGGCCGCTGCGCGACGGGCGTGGGGCCCATGATTGCCTGGCAGGCATGTGAATTCGGATGAGGAGCGCGCCTCGACGGCGCGGCATGCGGATGGCCACTACGACCTCTTCACCGGTCAAGCCCCGGACCCGCGGCTGGCTCGGGAAGCTGGGGCCCGGACTGGTTACAGGCGCTTCGGACGACGATCCGAGCGGGATCGCGACCTATTCCCAGGCGGGAGCCCAGTTCGGATACAGCCTGGGCTGGACGCTGCTACTCAGCTTTCCCCTGATGGTCGCCATCCAGGAGGCGTGCGCGAGGCTGGGCCGAATCTCAGGCAAAGGGTTGGCGACCAATATCGTGGAGAATTTCCCGCGGCCCGTCGGCTTCGCCGTGGCGTTGCTCCTGTTGGCCGCAAACGTGGTCAATCTCGGCGCCGACCTCGGCGCCATGGCAGCGGCGCTGCAACTGCTCGTCGGCGGCCCGCGCGAGCCGTATGTGATCGGCTTTGGCCTGCTCTGCGCCGGCCTGATCACCTTCATCCCTTACGAGCGCTACTCGGCCTATCTGAAGTGGCTGTGCCTGTCGCTCCTCGCCTATGTCGGGACGGTCTTCGCGGTCCATGTGCCCTGGGCCGAAGTCGCCCGGCAGCTGGTGTGGCCCAGTCTGCAGGCTAACACGGACTACATCACCGCCGCCGTGGCCATCTTCGGCACCACCATCAGTCCCTATCTGTTCTTCTGGCAGGCTTCACAGGAGGCGGAACGCCAGGCCGAGAGCCCGCGGATGAAGCCGCTCACCGAGGCTCCGCGGCAGGCGCCGGCCGAGCTCCGCCGCATCAGCATCGATACCTGGCTGGGCATGGGCCTGTCGAACCTGATCGGGCTGTTCATCATCGTCACCACGGCGGCCACTCTGCACGCGTCCGGCAAGCTTGACATCCAGACCTCGGCGGATGCGGCGTCGGCCCTCCGTCCGATCGCCGGAGACTTCGCCTTCGCGATCTTTGCTGCCGGCATCATCGGCACCGGCATGCTCGGCGTGCCGGTGCTCGCAGGCGCCGTGGCCTTTGGCGTCTGCGGCACTCTCGGCCAGCCGGCCGGCTTGGCCTGCCGGCCCGCGGAGGCGAAAGCCTTCTACGGCACCATCTTCGGAGCGATTGTCATCGGCATCGCCCTCAACACGGCAGCGATCGATCCGATCAAAGCCCTGTTCTGGAGCGCTGTCATCAACGGCCTCGTCGCCGTACCGATTATGGTGCTGATCATGATCATGAGCGGCCGGACAGCGGTTGTCGGCGAGTTCCGACTGCCGCGCCCACTGGCCCTGCTCGGCTGGACCACGACGACCTTCATGGGGCTGATCGCCGTGGCCATGGTCTGGAGATGGTTCGCGTAAGCGCTTCGGCTCCGTCCGCCTGGTCGCGCTGCAGTCGCACGAGGCGGCCTTCATCCAGAAAAGCAGGATTCATTCGGCCGAGCCGGAGACTCGGCATGGGTCGATTGTCGGGTTGGCCAGTCCCCGGTTTGGAGGCTCCGGCGCAACGGTTGCTGCGCAGGCCGGCCGGACAGGAGAAACGCTCTCGAACGGGCCGCCTGGGATCGCCCCGTTGGCAATTCGCGTTGATCCATATCGCTGGAATCGGCGTGACACCTGGTTGTCAAACGATGTGACCGCGGTGGTGCAGATCCCGTCCCTGGGCGGGACGCACCACTCTCCACGTTCCTCATCGGAGCCCTCATCGCCAATGCCACCAGCTTCGTCCAGCCGATCCACAATCCAGCCTCTCCTGATCCTCGCCAGCCGGATATCGTCGCCCCTGACCCGACTGGCTCGGCTCACCCCGCTGTCGGCGTTCCTTCCGGCGCTGGCTGATGTTCTGCTGCCATGGTGAGCGCCGACCGGACATCCGACGTGGCTTCAGCTTCCCGGGCTTGCTTCAGTCCGCGCTCGCTGGATGCGATCAACTTCCTGCTGGCCGATGCGCGCGGGGCCGTCGGTCCCTATCTGAACGTCTATCTCGTCACCGAGCGGGGCTGGAGCCAGTCGGCCCTCGGCGTCGTCACCCTGGTCAGCGGGGTCGCGGCCCTGGCGCTGCAGACCCCGATCGGCGCGGTGATCGACCGCAGCCGCGCCAAGCGCGGCGCCATCGTTCTGGCCCTGGCGGTGATGGCGCTGGGCGCGGTCGTCGTCTTCGCCCGGTCGGACTTCTGGTCGATCCTGGCCGCGTCCACGATGATTGCGGTGGTTGGCGACATCTTCTATCCCGCCGTCGCGGCCCTGACCCTCGGCTTAATCGGGCGTCGCCGGCTGGCGCAGCGGACGGGGCGCAATGCGGCCTTCGACCACGCCGGAAATGTGGTGATCGCCCTGTTAGCCGCCGCGATGGGCTGGTGGTTCTCCCAGCGGGCGGTGTTCTTGCTGGTGCCGATCTTCGCCGTGCTGGCGGCGGCGGCGACGCTGTCGATCCCGGCGCAGGCCATCGATCACGATCTCGCCCGTGCCGCGGATCCAGACGGCAAGGCGCGGAGGCGCGCGGCCCGGCCCGGCTGGCGGGTGCTGCTCGGGTGCAAGCCGCTGGTGGCGTTCGGGATCTGTGCCTTCCTGTTCCACTTCGCCAACGCGCCGCTGCTGCCGCTGGTCGGGCAGGTGCTCGCTTTCGCCCATCCCGCTTGGGCGACGGCGATGATGTCTATCTGCATCGTGGCGGCTCAGGCGGTGATGCTGCCGATCTCGATCCTGGTCGGCCACACGGCGGACCGCTGGGGCCGCAAGCCGATCTTCCTGATCGGCTTCGCCGTCCTGCCGGTGCGCGCCGTGCTGTTCACCCTCTCGCACGACACTGGCTGGCTCATCGCGGCGCAACTCTTGGACGGAATCGGGTTCGGCATCTATGCCGCCCTGACGCCGCTGGTCGTCGCCGACCTCGTGCGTGGCACCGGCCACTACAACTTGGCCCTGGGCGCGGTGGCGACGATGACAGGCATCGGCGCCTCGATCAGCGGCCTGGTCGCCGGGGTGATGGTCGATGCATTCGGCTTCGATGCCGCCTTCCTCACGCTGAGCCTCGTCGCCGCAATCGCCGCGCTGGTGTTCGCGATGGCGATGCCCGAAACCCGGCTGGAACTGCCGAGGGAGCCGGCCGGGCCCGGCTGATCGGGTGCGCTGCCAGTGGGATCAGCCGCCGCTGCCGGCTGCGGCGCCGCCACTGAAGCCACCGGTTCCGCCGCCGGAACCTCCGGTGTGGCCGCTCCCGGATCCACTCTGCCTCAGGGCACCAGTTCTGGTGCCCGTCGCCGCGGTCACGCCGCCACGTCGGGATTCCATCACTCGACGGATGGCGTCGGGTCATCGGACGCCGCCTTCCACTGCTCATGCCCGGATAAGAGAGAATCAGCCAATCAGGTGCCGGGGTGCTGTGGCGCCGATGATACGGACAATCGCTCTCGACATCCCGCTGGAATAGGCACCGCCTCCCGGACGTCTCGCAATGGTGGGCTCAGGGGGCAGTAGCGAGGAGGCCAATGGCCATCGATCAAGTCGGCAAGGCGGCGGCGATGCCGGACGATATGTTCGAGGCGACCGTGGCAATCGTGATCGCCCATCTCCGCACGAGGGCGATTGCAGCGGCACAGGTGCCGGAACTCATCCAGCAGGTCCATAAGGCCTTATCCGATCTGGCCGATCGGGGATCCCGCAATCTGGGCACTGAGGGTCAGCAGCTGAGGCAGCTCGAGGCGACGGCACCATCCCGCGCCGATACTAGTGATGCTGAACTCCGCCGCATCGCGGAAGAGGATGCGGTGTTTCCATGGTCCGGACCGCCAGGCCTCAGAGGTTCTAGCGCAGGCACCCGGATCGGTGACTCCCCTCGTGAGCGGTTCCGGTCGCGCTGTCGTTGACAGCGGCGCAGCGCCGGTACAAGGAGGTTTTCTACGGCTCATCGTGCCCGACAGCTGGATCGGCCGCCCTGGTCGCCGAACGTTCTGCCTCAGGCTCCGCCGCAAAAAAGTACCCCGCCGAGGCGGGGTGGAGGGGTTCCAGTGGAATGGGAGCTGAACGGCTCCCAATCTCAGGACGACGGTGAGGCATTCCCTATTCCAAAAAAGTCGGCGCGCCTGCGCCTTCGTACCCGATGGGCCTCGGCACGTTGAATTGTGCTTCCACTTCCGCCGCCCGGCGTCCGCCAGCTCAGCGGCCGCGTTTGGCCTTGTCAGCCTCGTCGTCGGCTGCGGCTGCGTCCGGGTCACTCAACCGCAGCCGCTGGATTTCGGGAACGAGGTCCGCGATTTCGAGGAAGCCGTCGGCCTGGCGCCGCAACTCGTCCGAGACGAGCGGTGGGCTCGTCTGAAGCGACGACGCGACGGTGACGCGGACCCCTCTGCGTTGGATCGCGGCAACCAGCCGCAGAAACTCGCCGTCGCCTGACATCAGGATGATGTGGTCCACCTGATCGGCCATCCTGAGCGCGTCGATCGCGAGATCGACGTGAATGGAGCTCCGGATCCGAAGCCGATCGCGGCTATCGGTATATTCCCGCTGCGGCTTGGTCACGGTCGTGTAAGAGTGATACTCCAGCCAATCGATCAGCGGCCGCAGTGGCGAATACTCCTGATCCTCAACCACGGTCGTGTAGTAGAAGGCCCGGACCAAGCGTCCCTTCCTGGCAAACAGATTGAAGAGCCGCCGGAAATCGATATCGAAGCCGAGAGCGCGTCCCGCGCCATAAAGGCTCGCACCGTCGATGAACAGCGCGAGCCGTTCCTCCTTATAGAACATCACCGACAGTACCTCTCGTGCCCCCGCGCTGACAGATGTGCGCTGCCTGACCTTGCGTAGGCGTCGAGCGACTGAGAGCACGCGAGGAATGAGCCGAAAACCTCCAGATCGGCTGGATGGGAGGTTTCTTGTCGACGTGCGTCGTATCCGTGGCAGGCATTAGTTCCCTCTCCAGACGATGCGCTCGGTCCCGAAACCGTCGGCGACGCGAACCGTTCTCTTTGGCACGAGGAGGGGCTGGTCGTGAATGCTCGAATTCGCCGCGTGCTCATCGTCGAGGATGAGCTGCTGATCGCCATGCTGATGCAGGCGATCGTCAGCGAGGTGGGATATGGCACCGGTGGTCCAGTGGGCACAGGCGAGGAGGCGCCGTTCCTCGCCGGCTCGTCGAGCATCGACCTCCGTTGCCATCAAGGGAGGATCACCCGGCCGCACTGGACATCGATCCGGAGCCACTGAAGCGATAGTGCACTCCCGCACCGTTGCCTCGTTCCAGCAGCCATGCTGCAGGCTTGCCACTGCATTCAGTGAGCGATCGCCGGTGTGCCGGCGGCGCGACCAATGCTGTCAGGCGACATCATGCTGCCGGGCATGGGCTGCGGCGAGCCGCCTCCTGTGGCGAGCCAGTGCTCGTATGTTGTCCAGATGCCCTCGGGGAGGCCGGTGTTCGGAGCCCAGCCCAGCGACGTGATCTTGCTGACGTCGAGGAGCTTCCGCGGAGTGCCGTCCGGCCGGCTGGTGTCGAAGTTCAAGCTACCTTGGTAGCCGACGATCTCTGCGATCAGAGCGGCCAGATCGGCGATCGCGATATCGAACCCTGCGCCGATGTTGATCGGGGTCGGCTGCTCGTAGCACTGGATCAGAGCGACGCAGGCGTCGGCGAGGTCATCGACGTGCAGGAACTCACGCCGGGGCCGGCCCGAGCCCCACAGCGTGACCGTGGAGTGGCCTTGGACCTTCGCCTCATGGATCCGGCGGATCAGCCCCGGCAGCACATGCGACGTCTCCAGATCGAATTTGTCATTCGGGCCGTAGAGGTTGGTCGGCATCGCCGCGACGAACCGGCAGCCGTATTGGCGTGCATAGGTCTCGACCAGCTTCACGCCGGCGATCTTCGCGATCGCATAGCCCTCGTTGGTCTTCTCCAGGGAGCCGGTCAGCAGCTGGTCCTCGCGGATCGGCTGGGCGGTGTCGCGCGGATAGATGCTGCTCGATCCGAGATAGAGCAGCTTCTCGACCCCGGTGCGGTGTGCGCCATGGATCACATTCGCCGTGATCATCAGGTTCTGGTACAGGAACTCCGCGGGATAGGTCGCGTTCGCGACGATCCCGCCGACCCGCGCCGCCGCGGCGAACACGATCTGCGGCCGCTCCCGCTCCATCCACGCCTCTGTGGCGGCCTGGCAGGTCAGGTCGACGGTCGACCGGTCGGCCACCAACACCCTGCACTGCTCCTGCTCAAGCCGCCGCACCATGGCCGACCCGACCAGGCCGTTGTGGCCCGTGACCCAGACGCGCTTGCCGCGGAGATCCAAGACCTCGTCGGCCGAATTGTTCGACATTTGAAAGTATACCTCGCGACCAGAGACATTCGTCATACTTGCGATTTGTTCGCAATTACATCAAATCCAACTATATCATTCCGGCTTGGTGGCGGTGCCTAATGCTAAAGCACATTTCGGCATGCTCGATGGTGTGAGCATGAGCACCTCCGACGATTGGCAGATGGCGTCGCGAGGCGCGGGGAGGGCCCGAAATGATTTGCCATGACACGGCCGATCAAAAGGCATTTGGAGGGGAGGACGCGATGCGGCAGAGCCGCTGGAAGCACGTCACGCGCGTCTTCTCCGACCTGCCGCCGCAGGCGCTCGACAGGGGATGTGACTCGGCGCCAGGTCGTGACCCCTGAATATCGCGCGAAGCCCGGCACTTAGCGTGCCGATCGGCGTCGGGATCCCTTGCCGATTTACAGGCAAAGCGGGGAACGTGATTAGCCGGGGACCGCGAGCAGGCGGGCGCGCTCCCAGGAGTGGTCGATTGCTCCGAAAGGCGGATGCTCATCCGAACGATTTATCCTAAAATTTTACCATTCGCACTTGACGTCGCCGCCTCGTTTGGCGTTCCTACATAGACTGCTATGAAGTAAGTAATTGCAGATCCCACCGGGGAAACATGGCTCGGGACATGGCGAGTATTGTCGATCGGCTGCGGAGCCACTTTGGTTGACTCTGGCCGTTCCGATCGGATCCGAGGAGATAAATAGAAAGCATTTGTCACGGCAGGTCGCCTGCCGGAACAGGAGAGGCTATGCTTGCCTACAGACAAGAAAATCGCGATGCAGGTGAACCCACCTCGGCAATGAATCAGACGCCTCAGCCGGAGGCGGAAGGCGCTTGGGGTCTCACGCCGACTGGCAACTCATGCTTCCAGGCCCTCGCGGACGACCGTCCCGCCACTTCATCGATCGCGATCGTCGATCGCCGTGCCCTTGGAAGGGAGCTGCTGACGACCGCCCTTGGGGCGGCGGAGGCAGGGTTCAGCAGCCGGGCCTATGCCGAGATCGGCGATTGGCTGTCCGACGAGAACCGGCACAGCGCGTCGGCCATTCTGATCGGGATCGGTGGAACCGGCAGCGACGATCCGGGTCTGTCGGCAGATCTGCAAAGCCTGACCCAGGCGTATCCGACGATCCCGGTGATCGTGATGGGCGACAGCGAGGATCCTTCCCAGGTCCTCGAGATCCTGTCCCAAGGCGCGCGTGGCTATATCCCGACCAGCGTCAGCCTAAGCGTCGCGATCGGAGCGCTGTCGCTGGCGATCGCCGGCGGCGTGTTCGTGCCGGCCAGCGCGCTCCTCGGCGCGGGCGGCGCGCAGCGGCAGCCTGCGCTGGATGCGGAAAGCGCGTTCGGCCTAACGGAGCGGCAGGCTGCAGTCGCCGAAGCTATTGCCTGCGGTAAGCCGAACAAGATCATCGCCTATGAGCTGAACCTCTGCGAAAGCACCGTGAAGGTGCACGCGCGCAGCATCATGCGGAAGCTGCAGGCCCGGAATCGGACCGAGGTCGCTTTCAAGCTGCACGCGGCAAAGGCGGCCCCGAGGTCGTCCGCACGGCTGGTCTAGCAGAACCCACTCGCCCGCCAAGCATCCGGGCACCTGCTTCCGGCTCCGCTTACCTGATGGGCCGGGGCGCGCAGGCCGGTGGCGACGCCGGCGGGGCGCCCTTGCCTCCCGCCTGGTTCAGACCGTTAGATGAGCTTGCGAGGCGCCACTGGGGGGCCCCAGCTTCGGTTTCTGCTCTGGCGGTAGCCCTGGTGTGCCCTGTCCCTTTGGTGGCCCGGCAGGCAAGGGCGGAGAGCTGTCGTCTCGTCCCCTCAGTCTCGACCGCCGGGCGACCCACAAATCTGAACCCATTTCGCCTAGAGGATCTGGACCCTCCTCTGGCGAGAGGTCGCCCCAAGGCGGTGAGCTAAGACATTGAAACAACAAGCGATAATGGCAGTTATCGCGCATTGGGCGGTTTGTTGCGCGACCGGAGTGGGGTAGAATCGTGTCCGGGCGACGCGCGGGGGATCACGGCGGCGCCCAGTCGGGAGGGCGATGATGCGGGACGATGATCAGACGGCGCCGGCGGCGGACCTCCCTGCGGTCCTGCAGCTCGGCATCGCCCATCCCGACGCCCGCATCGATCGCGCGGACGGCCGCCGCGCCCCCGACCGCCTGCAGCGCCTGGCGATCGCGGCCGGACACCTGGCGCCGCGGCCGGGGGCCGGCACCAGCTGGTCGTCACCGCGCTTGGCCGCGCCGTGCTGGAGCGGCGATGACGATGCGCCAATACCGCGACCGCACGGAGCGCCGCGGCCAGGCCGAGGACGAGGTACTCCGCCAGGCGCTGGCGATCGGAAGCCCCGGGGCGATGGCGGCTGCCGTCGCCCGGCTCCGCGAGGCGGCGGCGCTGGATCAGCTGCGCGCGCTGCTGCAGCCATGACCGACCTCGCCGACGACGCCGTGGCGTTGCCCGCGGCCAGGCCTTGGACGCCGCCGGCGGGGCCGGCGGCCCTGAGCGAGGCGAAGATCGCAGAGATCAAGGGGCTGGCGCAGAAGGCCGACCAGTTGGTCGAAGCGTCCCACTCCGAAAACACCCGCGTTGCCTACGGTAAGGCCTGGCGGGCCTGGAGCGACTGGTGCCTCGGCTTCGGCCTCGACCCCACCGGCGAGAACCCTGAGGCCGCGGCCGACGAGCGCTGGCTGGTCATGCACCTGACCGCACTCTCCGAGAAACGGTCGCTCAGCACCATCCTGCTGCGCCGCGCCGCGGTGGTGGCCATCCGCAAGCGGCTGAAGCGACCGCTGCAGCTCGATGACGCCGAGTTCGAGGCGTTCCTCAAGGGCCTGCGCCGGACCAAAGGCGCGCGGCCGACCCGTAAGGCGGCGCTGCTCGAACCGAACCTCCGCGCCGCCTCCCTGGTGCTGACCCCAGGCACGCATACGGATCTGGCCGGCGCCGCGCTCGCCGGCGGGGCAGGGGAGGGGCGCCGGGCCCGGCGGGACATGGCGCTGCTGCTGATCGGCTTCGCCGGCGGCTTTCGCCGCTCCGAGCTCGCCGCCTTCGGCCTCCGTGACGTCAACTTCACCACCGAGGGCCTGGTGCTGTTCGTCGGCCGCTCCAAGGCCGACCAGGAGCGCCACGGCGCCGAGGTCGGCATCGAGACGGTGCCCGGCTCGGCACTGTGCGCCGTGACCGCGCTGCGCCGCTGGCTCGAGGTCCGTGGCGAAACCGCGGGGGCCCTGTTCGGCCGGCTCGACCGCGGCGGCAACCTGGTGCCCGGCGCCGACGGCTGCCTGCTGCCGGTCGACCCGGCAACGATCGCACGCCTGGTCAAGCGGGTGCTGATCCGGACCGGGATCGAGGCGGGGGAGTTTTCGGCGCACAGCTTGCGCGCCGGAATGATGACCGCGGCGGACCGGCTCGGCGTGCCCTTCGAGCAGGCGATGGAGCACGGGCGCTGGAAGAGCTACGCGGCAGCCCGGATCTACCGCCGGCACTCGAGCCTGTGGACGGGGAATTTTACGGGCAGGCTGCTCCAATCAGAGTAGGGGATCATGGCCGGGCCTGATGATTGAACCGCGCTAAGAGGCCGGATTTGGCGCGTCTCGGTCGTGCTCACCCTGTATTTCCAAGCCGGCCAGCCGCCAAGCCAACCCCGATCCGGTGGCCGAGCCCATCGGATCGGGCTCATGTTCTAGAGTACGAAATCGCTGGCGACGAGAACGAGATTGCCGGTGAGTTGGATGTGGAAGTCGCTGACCTTGTCGCCGTTGACGTCGCCGGCAATGGTGGTAACGCCGCCGTTGACCGCATAGCGCAGCTGGCCTGCCACGCCAGTGTACAGCGCGCTGCCGATGAAGCTGAAAGCCTGGTCGCCGAAGACGCTGGTATTGGCGTCGACCAGATGCAGGTCCATGCGGTCGAACTGGGCGTGGCTGAAGTCGGTGATGACATCGGCATTGATCCCCACGCCGCTGTCGCCGAGGGTGAAGAAGTAAAACGTGTCCTCACCGGCACCGCCGCTCAGCGTGTCTTTGCCGGCCCCGCCGGCGAGGCCGTCATTGCCGCCCCAGCCCTGCAGCACATTGGCGCTGGCGTTCCCCAGCAGCTCGTCATGGCCTTGGCTGCCGGAGAGATTCTCGATCCCCGTCAGGGTGTCGCCCTGGGCGGCGCCGGCGAAGCCGAGGCCGCTGGCGAGGCTGACCGAAACTCCAACCGCGCTTTCATAGTAGCTCGCGGTGTCGATGCCGGCGCCACCGTCGAGCGCGTCTGCTCCTTCCCCACCGCGGAGCACGTCGTCGCCGTTCCAGCCCTGCAGCTTGTTGGCGTCGCCGTTGCCGGCGAGGATGTCGTGGCCCTGGCTGCCGGAGAGGTTCTCGATCCCGCTCAGGGTGTCACCCGCGGCATCGCCGCCGCTGCCGGTGCCGGCGGTGAGGTCGACCGTGACCCCGGCCGCGCCAGTGTAGTAGCTGGCCGTATCGATGCCGGCGCTACCCACGAGATGATCGGCCCCGCCGCCGCCGCGGAGCACGTCGTCGCCGATCGAGCCCCACAGCGTATTGGCGCCGCCGTTCCCGGTCAGGGTATTGTTCCCCTGCCCGCCCTGGACATTCTCGATGCCGATCAGCGTGTCGCCCGCGGCATCGCCCCCGCCAGCGGTGACGGCGGCGAGGTCGACCGTGACCCCGGCGACACTCTCGGCATAGCTGACGCTGTCGATCCCGGCGCCACCGTCCAGCACATCGGCCCCGACGCCGCCGCGAAGCACGTCATCGCCGCCCCAACCCTGCAGCGTGTTGGCGCCGACGCTCCCGGCGAGATTGTCGTTGCCCTGGCTGCCGGAGAGGTTCTCGATGCCGGTCAACGTGTCGCCCTCGGCCTCGCCCCCGCTGGCGGTGCCGCCGCCGAGGTAGGCGATGATCCCGATCGAACCGGTGTAGTAGCTGGCCGTATCGATGCCGGTCCCGCCGTCGAGCGCATCGGCGCCCTCCCCGCCGCGGAGCACGTCGTTGCCGCTCAATCCGTTCAATGTGTCGGCTCCGCCGACGCCATCGAGCGTGTCATTCCCGCCATAGCCGGTGAGGACATTGGCGACCGCCGAGCCGGTCAGGACGTCGTTGTAGCTGCCGGTGCCCATGATGTTCTCGATATCGGCGCCGATGGTATCGCCCTGGGCGTCGCCGCCCGACGCCGTCAGTGTCGTCAGGTTCACCGTCACCGCCGCCGGTCCGTCATAATCGATGGTGTCGATGCCGGCGCCGCCGATCAGCGTGTCCGCGCCGGCTCCACCCCGCAAATAGTCGTCGCCGGCGCCGCCGTCGAGCGTGTCGTTGCCGCCCAGGCCGATCAGCGTGTCGGCGCCGCCGTCGCCCTTCAGCTCGTTGGCCGCCGCCGACCCCGTGAGGACGTCGTTGCCATCGCTGCCGGTGATGCTTTCGATATCGGCGCCGATCACGTCGCCCTGGGCATTGCCCCCGTTGCCGGTGCTGCCGATGGTGACGTTCACCCCGACCCACGAGCCGAAGTAGTGGATCCAGTCGATGCCGGTGCCGCCGTTCAGCGTGTCGGCCCCGGCGCCGCCGAACAGGTCGTCATCGCCTGCACCGCCGTTGAGCGTGTCGTTGCCGGCCTTGCCGTCCAGGTAGTCTTCGCCGCCGAAGCCGGTCAGCACATTGGCCGTGTCGGAGCCGGTCAGAATGTCGTCGTTGTTGAGCGTGCCCTCGAGGTTCTCGACGCTGTCGCCGATCACGTCGCCCTGGGCATGGCCGCCGTTGCCGGGGAAGCCGCCGATGCCGACGCTCACGCCGAACATGCCGTCGAACTTGAAGCTGACCGTGTCGATGCCCTCGCCGCCGATCAGCGTGTCTGCGCCGGCGCCGCCGACGAGAAGGTCGTTGCCGGCCCCTCCGTACAGGGCGTCATCGCCCTCCAACCCGGACAGCGAGTCGTCGCCGCCGAGGCCGTGGATCGTATCGGCGGCCTGGGTGCCGTCGAGGTCGTTGGCGTTGTCGTCGCCATTGAGGATGGCCATGGAAGTTCCCCTTCGAAGTCGAGCGGCTCTCGTCGGCCCCACCGATCGAGCGCCGCGTGGTTGCGCATCCGCGCAATCGGCCCCCCGATGCGCGGTCCGTCCCGAAAGTGCCGCTACAGCACGAAGTCGGAGGCCACCGGGCCGATGGCCCCGGTCAGCTGGATGTGGAAGTCGCTGACCTTGTCGCCGTTGACGTCGCCGGCGATGGTGGTGACGCCGCCGGCCACGGCAAAACGCAGTTGACCGGCCACGCCGGTGTACAGCGCGCTGCCGATGAAGCTGAAGGCCTGGTCGCCAGCAGCGGCGGTGCTGGCGTCGATGACGCTCAGATCGATGCTGTCGGCCTGGGCATGGCTGAAGTCGGTGATGACGTCCGCATTGGGACCGACCCCGCTGTCGCCGATGGCGGTGAAGTAGAACTTGTCGGCATCGCCGCCGCCGCTCAGCGTATCCTTGCCTGCCAACCCTTGCAGCACGTCGGTTCCGTTCCAGCCCTGCAGCACATTGGCACCGGAATTTCCCACCAGGCCGTCGTTACCTTGGCTGCCGGAAAGGTTCTCGATCCCGATCAAAGTATCGCCCTCGGCATCACCGTCGTTGCCGGTGCCGGTATCGAGACCGACCGCAACTCCGACCGCGCTCTCATAGTAGCTGGCGGTGTCGATGCCGGCGCCGCCGTCCAGCACGTCGGCCCCCGCCCCGCCGCGGAGCACGTCATTGTCGTTCCAGCCCTGCAGCGTATTGGCGCCGCCGTCCCCGGCCAGGGTATCGCCGCCCTGGCTGCCGGAGAGCGTCTCGATCCCGGTCAGGATGTCGCCCTGGGCTTCGCCGCCGCTGCCCTTGCCGGTGGCGAGGCTGACCGAGACCGCAGTCGAGCTGGTGAAGTAGCTCGCGGTGTCGATGCCGTCGCCGCCGCTCAGCACGTCGGCCCCCTCCCCGCCGCGGAGCACGTCGTTGCCGACCATCCCGTTCAGCGTGTCGGCGCCACCCAGGCCGCTCAGCGTGTCATGCCCGCCATAGCCGCCGAGGACATTGGCGAGCGACGAGCCGGTCAGGACATCGTCGAAGGTGCCGGTGCCGCGGATGTTCTCGATGCCGGCGCCGATCACGTCGCCCTGGGCATCGCCGCCAGCAGCGGTCAGCGTCGTCAGGTTCACCGTCACCGCCGCCCGGCCGTTGTAGTCGATGGTGTCGATACCAGTGCCGCCGATCAGCGTATCCCCACCGGCTCCACCCAGCAGAACGTCGTCGCCGGCGCCGCCGTCGAGCGTATCGTTGCCGGCCAGGCCGGTCAGATAATCGGCGCCGAGGCTGCCCTTCAGCTCGTTGGCGGCCGCCGACCCAAACAGGACGTCGCCGAAATCGCTGCCGGTGATGTTCTCGATATCGGCGCCGATCGCGTCGCCCTGAGCGTCGCCGCCAGAACCGATGCTGCCGATGGTGATGGTCACCCCACCCGACGAGCCGATGTAGTGGATCCAATCGATGCCGTCGCCGCCGTTCAGCGTGTCGGCCCCGACCCCACCGGACAAGGCGTCGTCGCCCTCGCCGCCATTGAGCGTGTCGATGCCAGGACCGCCCTGCAGCGTGTCCGCGCCGGCGCCACCGGCCAGGACGTCATTGCCCTCGTTTCCGTGCAGGACGTCGCCGCCGCCCGCCCCGTAGAGAACGTCGTCGCCGCCGAGGCCAAAAATCGTATCGGCGGTCTCGGTGCCGGCGAGATCGTCGTCGCCGTCGTTGCCTTGAATGAACGCCATGGAGGTTCCCCTTCGAAAAGACGGCTCTCGTCGGCCCCACCGATCGAACGCCGCTTGGTTGCGCAGCCGCGCCTTCGGCCCCCCGAAGCGCGGTCCACCCAGAAATCTGCTGCTGGAAAATCGCCGGGCTCCTCGTCGATCGAGTGCTCCGGCCGCGGACGCGTGCCCGTCGTTGACGACGTCTCCAGCCGCCCTGTCCGCGGTCGCCGCGGCCCGTCGGGGCCGCATTTGCCGGCCGGCTTCGCGACGGCCGGTCGGCCCAGTGTCCCCAAGGGCATGCGCGCTGCATGCGGTCCCAAGGGCGATGATCGTCTCTTGTTCGAGTGCCGCCGAGCTCCATCGCGGCGACATCCGCAATAAACGGCAAAACCGGGATTGGTCGCTATCCCTTTTGCGCAATCCCTGGTCCGGAAACGCAGGAATGTTCGTTTGCAAACACCGCGGGAGGGCCTTGCCTCGGCCATCTTCGTGCCCGAAATCTGGTCTTCCGGGCCGCCTGACCGCAGGGACTCGGGGGCCGGCCCGCCGTCCGGCGGGATAGTATGGCGACCGCCCCCGCCCCGGCCGCTATCCCTTTTGCGCAGCGATTGCTCCGGAACCGCGGCGATGTTAGCGTCGATCTGCATATGGTCGTATTTTCAGTCGCGTTCGCACCGGCGGGTCACATGCCGGACGGCGCGGGGGGTGGTTGATGCGGGGACGCGGTGTCCGCCGCGGCTGATCCGGCTGCGGCGCCGGGGGCATGGCAGGTTGCGGCGCAGAGGGTCACCGAGCTCGACGAGATCCGGGCTGCGGTCTCCGGCTCCATCGAGCCGCACGGGATCGAGCGCATCGGTCGGCCCAGGCCCTTCGACGCCCATAACAAGTTCGGCGAGATCGGCGGGCTGCGGCTGGTCCAACTGCGCTACGGCGTCGATGTCATGATCGACCGGCACGAGACCCTGGCGACCAACGGTGTGCTGATCGAGACCCCGCTGACCGGCCATTCCAAGACCACCAGCGGCCGCCAGTCGGTGATCTCGACGCCGACGCTGGCGACGGTGCTGGCGCCGCACCTGCCGACCCGGATCCATTACAGCCACGACTGCGAGAAGTTCGTGCTGCGCATCGATCGCCACCGGCTGGCGCGGCATTGCGAGGCGCTGCTGGGCCGCGAGCTGCGCCGCCCGCTGGAATTCGAGCTCGGCTTCGACCTGACCGGCGGCGCCGGCCGGGACTGGCTGCAGCTGATGCATCATATGCAGGCGGCGATCGAGCAGGAGAACCTCCTGCTGCGCTCGCCGCTGGCCGCGGCGCAGTTCGAGCAGCTGATGATGACCACCCTGCTGCTCGGCCAGCCGCACAACCACAGCGAGCTGTTTCAGCAGCCGCAGGCGACGCTGGCGCCGTTCTACGTCAAGCGTGCCGAGGCCTATATCGAGGCCAATCTCGACCAGCCGCTGTCGGTCGCCGAGCTTGCGGCCCAGGCCGGGGTCAGCGCCCGCAGCCTTCAGGCCGGCTTCCAGCAATACCGCGGCACCACGCCGATGGCCTATCTACGGGAGCTGCGGTTGCAGCGGGTGCACGAGGCCCTGCTGTCGGCCGATCCGCAGCGCAGTTCGGTGACCGACATCGCCCTGCAATGGGGCTTCGGCCATCTCGGCAAGTTCTCGGTCGCCTACAAGCAGCGCTTCGGCGAAAGCCCCAGCACCACCTTCCGCCGTTGGCGCTGAGTCCCGCATCCCCACGCGGGCAACCAATGACCTCTCGGTTCAAGCGGCTTCCATCAGAACGGCCAAGTCGTCTCTGGATTCCGTGGCAAAGGGCGAGGGTGGCACGCCCCGGTTCTCCCCCGTGCTGTACCTGGCCGACCTGATGATAGGTTACTTAGCGGCGGCGGGAATGTTCGCGGCGCCATATCGCGTTTCGTGCCATATGGGGCCGATGCGCCGGAATGGGTTTCCGGATCCGGTCAATAGCGGCGGTCACTGCGAGACCGGGCCCGCAGGCCACCTGCCTGCGGGCCGGGATGATGACCGCGGCGGACCGGCTCGGCGTGCCCTTCGAACAAGCGATGGAGCACGGGCGCTGGAGGAGCTACGCCGCGGCCCGGATCTACCGCCGGCACTCGAGTCTGTAGACGGGGCCACGACACGAAAGTGATCAGATTGTCCGGTTCGCGAGAACGTACGCGGAACCCTTCAGGTCGAGCGATCAGAGGCGTCCACGGTCTCTTCGCCGAGCGTCGCATACAGCGCGGTTTTGCCCACCTTGATCCGTGCCGCGGCCTCGCGAACCGTGAGGCCCTGGGCGATGAGCGTCCTGGCCCGGTGGAGCTTCTCCTCCGTCACCACCGGCTTCCGTCCGCCCCGGCGGCCGCGGCGGCGAGACCGGCGCGGGTCCGTTCCCGGATGAGGTCGCGCTCGAACTGCCCGAGGGCGCCGAAGATGTGGAAGATGAGCCAGGCGCCAGGTGTGGTGGTGTCAATCGCCTCCGTCAGGGAGCGGAAGCCGACGCCCTGAGCCTCCAACGCGTTCACGGTCTCGATCAGGTGCGGTAGCGAGCGGCCGAAGCCCTGGATCGAGTTGATCATAACGACGACGGCGGCGCACCGCTGAATAGCGAAGCTCTTCTTGGGGTCGCTACAAGAGTAGGACGTAGGCGTCCGGAATCCATGAACAAACCGGCAACCTCATTGGATTTCCGCGGAGGAGGTCATGCTGCGGCCGGGACGTTGGTCGCCGTCCTGCGCAGGGGGCGGAAGGCGCCGCTGGGCGGGAGATCCTGGCGGTTCCAGTCGTAGGTGCCTGTCAGGTTGATGTGCTCCCAGATCTGCGGCGAGACATGGCGCAGGATCGCGTCCGGTAGGTCGTGGCCTTCGGCGCGCGGCTGGTCGACCGCCCGCGACAGGTAGACGGTGTTCCACAGGATGATAGCGCTGACCACCAGGTTGAGGGCCGAGGCCCGGAACGCCTGGCTCTCGAAGGAGGCATCGCGGATCTCGCCGCGCTCGTGAAAGAACACCGCCCGGGTCAGCTTGTGCCCGGCCTCGCCCTTGTTCAACCCGGCCCGGCAGCGGGCCCGCAGCGCCGGGCTGGAATACCACTCGATCATGAACAGGGTGCGCTCGATCCGGCCGATCTCGCGCAGGGCCTTGAACAACAGATTGGTCTTCGGCAGCGCCGCCAGCTTCTTCAGCACCACCGATGGCGCCACCTCGCGGTCCTCGATCGACAGGCCGATGCGCAGCACCTCGTCCCAGGCCTCGCGGATCGCGCGCTCGTCGATCCGGCCGCCGATATGCTGACGCAAGAGTGTGTCAGGTTCGCTGCTGGCGAAGGCGTAGAGGCTCCAGTCCTTCAGGTTGCGCAGCCGCGGCACCAGGCGCCGGCCCAGCACCGCGAATAGGGCGAAGACATGGTCGGTGGCGCCGCCAGTGTCGACATAGTGCTCGGTGATGTCCAGCTGGGACGCATGGCCGTAAATGCCGTCCAGCACATAGGCGGCCTCGCTCTCGGTGACGCCGATCGGCAGGATGTGATAGTGCCCGTGCTGATCGGAGACCCAGGTGTAGAACTTGCCGCCAGGTCCGCTGCTGTAATGGGTGTTGACGTCGCTGCGCTTGCCGGCGCGGCCCGCGGCGGGGAAGAACTGGCCGTCGGAAGACGAGGTCGCGCCGTCACCCCAGATCCGGGCGTAGGGATGCACCAGTTGGGCGTCGATGATCCGGGCAACGCCGGCCTTGAACGCCGGGTCATGGGCATGGAACTGGCGGCACCAGCCGATCTGTCGGGCGGTAACGCCGGCGGAGGCCTCGGCCATCCGGTTGGGCCCGAGGTTGATGGCGTCGGCGAGGATTGCCGCCGACGCCCGTAGTCGCGGTAGACCTCTGCCGGAACGGCGAGCTGCATCGCGAGATAGCGCAGCACCTCGTCCGGCACTGCTTCCCAGTCTCGCAGGCCGAAGCCCGGATGCCGCAGCAGGCAGAGCTGCACGGCAACGCCAAGGCGATTTCTATCGCCATGCCGGGCCAGGACGAACTCCAACTCCTCCGGGGCGAGCGTGTAGTGCCGGATCAGCGCCGCCCGGTCGGTCGGAATGTCGAAGAGCCGATGCCGCTCGTCGTCGGTCAACAGATTGTACCGCGCCATGGAGAATCTCGGCAGAGAGCGATCGGTTCAGACCAGCCCAGCGCCGGCAGTGAGTCCAGCGGGAATGGTCCGCCGTTGTCCGAAAGGGATGGAAACAAGACGGTGCGGCGACGAATTCGGAACCTACATGGCAACGGAGCTACAAACAGGCACCTCCAAACGCCGGCCTTCAGCCTCCATTCCGGCCAGATCGACTATCCTCCGTTGCTGTCGGCCGCACGTTGTCTTCACTTTCGTGCTGTCGCCCGTCACCGGGCTGTGTTCCTGTTTTGTCCGGCGAAAGGTGCATTGGCGGTAAAACCTTGAGGTTCCCCCAAGCACAGCCGGCGATCGCCGTCCAGCTGGCGAGCCTGGGCCTGTTCCCAGGGCCGGCCGCCGTCCTGTTCGCGGCGCCGGTGGTCTCGGCCGAGCTGCTCGCCCTGCACCGCGCCTATCACGAAGCGACCTGGGCGTCAGGACCGCGCTGCTGGGCCCACTATCTGGCCGAGGCCTAGGTGCCGCACGTCACGCTCGGCGGGGGCTTGAGCCCCGCGGGCCTGCGCTTGGCCGCGGGGCCCGCGGCGGTCGGGAACGCGATCGCGGCCGGGCAGCCGCGGCCGACGGTGTTGCACAAGATCGCGCTGGTCCGGTTCCATCCGGTCGAGATGCTGTGGTCGCGCGCCTTGTCGGGTCCGTGAGCGGGGAAGGGGAGGGGGCCATGCTGGACGATCGTGCCGCGACGGATCCGCTCGCGACGATGACGGTGCTGCCGGACGCCGCCCTCACCGAGGCGCAGATCGCCGCGATCCGCCGCGTGGCCGAGCGCGCCGACGCCCTGGTCGAGGCCTCGCTCTCGGCCAACACCCGGAAGGCCTATGGTTCGGCCTGGCGGCAATGGAGCGAATGGTGCCTCGGCTTCGGCCTCGATCCGCAACGCGCCGACGCGCCCTGGCTGGCAATGCACCTCACCGCCCTGTCGGAGACCCGGAAGCTCTCCACCCTCGAGCTGCGGCGCGCCGCCGTGCTCGAGGTCCGGCGCCGGCTCGGCCGTCCCCTGTCGTTCGACGACGCCCAGTTCCAGGCCTTCCTCGCCGGCCTGCGCCGAACCAAGGGCGTGCGGCCCTCGCGGAAGGCGGCGCTGCTTGAGGAGAATCTGCGGGCGGTGATGCTGCTGCTAGTTCCGGAGACGGCACCCGACCCAAAGCGCCGTTTGCGCGACCGCGCGCTGCTGCTGACCGGCTTCGCCGGCGGCTTCCGCCGCTCCGAACTGGCCGGCTTCGACCTGCGCGACCTGAGCTTCACGCCCGAGGGGCTGGTGCTGTTCGTGGCCGGCTCCAAGACCGACCAGGAGCGCCGCGGCGACGAGGTCGGCATCCAGGCCGTGCCGAGTTCGCCGCTCTGCGCCGCCACCGCGGTCTCGGCCTGGCTCGCGGCGCGGGGCGACACGCCCGGGCCGCTGTTCTGCCGGATCGACCGCGGCGGACACCTGACCTATGGAATCGACGGCCGGCTGCAGCCGATCGACAGCAAGACCGTCGCCCGGCTGGTCAAGCGGGTGATCAAGGGGACCGGGCTGGCGGAGGGGGAGTTTTCTGGGCACAGCCTGCGCGCCGGCATGATGACCGCCGCCGACCGCAAGGGCGTGCCGCTCGAGGCCGCGATGCAGCACGGCCGCTGGAAGGACGCGCGCACCGCCCGCGGCTACCGGCGGCATTCGAGTTTGTGGGTGGGAAATTTCACGGACAAGCTGTTGAGCGAGTAGCCGAAGTAAGGTTCGTCCCCATTGCTGACTGCAGACGCGGTGTCGACGCTGCGCCTCTCCGATGGTCCGATATCGGGCAGAACGCGGTCGGCAGCACTGGAGCGTTCCAGGTTGAGCTTGATGTCGAGTGGCCGACCGTCCGCAGAGTCTGAGCTTTTGTCGCGTGGAACCGTGAGCCGGCCGGCAGGCGCAATCGGGTCATTTCGCGGCTCCGCCCGCTCTGGTATACCGTCGACCATTCAAGGCGCGCCTTTGCCCATATTTTCCTGTTTCAAGACGACGATTGGAAATGCGAGCGACGCCGCGGAAAGAAGCCCGTCCGTTCCGTCGACGACATTGACCGCCTGCGCGGCCGGAAAGCCTGCGGCCGGGTGGTACGCTCAACACAGGCTCCAGGGGAGCGGCCATGGCCAGCGGATGGGGTTACGCCGTAGGGATCGATCGTTCTTCCGGCACGTTCTATACGCAAATCGTCTATAGCATCGATCCTATTGTCGGTGGACTCGGGTTGTCGTGTATCGGATTCCTCTTGCCAGATTCAACTCAGCGCCAGATAGTTGTTTCTCTACTTTCCAAAGGACAACTCAGATGGCTCAAAACGCGAGCAATAGACCTGTCGCCGATCAGGATCCGATACAGACAGCATTTGATGTTATACTGGTTGAGGTTGGCCCCAATAGCGTTGGCGCTATTAAGGCAGTGAGGGAGATCACCGGCCTGACCCTGAAAGAAGCAACGAAACTTGTCGAGAGCCTGCCGAGAACAATCAGGGAGCAGATAAGCAAAGCCGACGCTGAGGAGGTGAAGGAGAAATTCGAGAGCGCGGGTGCAACGGTCAAGTTGCAATAGCCGTCAGAACGAAGCGGTGTTCTGCATAAGGGCGGATGAGTTTGCCAAACCATCCGCCCAGTGTGCCAAAGCGCGGCCCCCACCTACAATCTAGGACCCGTTCCCAGATCGCTATCCACGAGAGAGATGCAGCCGCACAGGTAATGGTCCGCTTCGGGTCGCGGCGGTCATGTTCGCTCTCGGAAGCCCATCGCAGTGACGGCCATTCACCCTTTGCCGACAGCACGGGCGCGGCACCACCATCCTCAGTGGGTCCGCTTTCCGGCCTATGGAGACGGTCGGGGCGCCTGCCAAGGCACTCGCTGCATTATGCCAAGGACGCGCGCTCGTGATCAGGTGACCATGGTCAGGATCGGGCGCATGCGCTTCACCGACCATGCGGTTCAGAGCACCATCATGGTTGGTTGCTTCTTTGTTCCTCGATGTCGGACGCCCACGCACTCCTCTTTTAATGACCCCGAATGAGCACTCCAATTGAAGGTGGACGTGTCGGGTGAGACCGCCGTGAAGGATCGGCGACGGAGAAAGCGGAGGTGCGGTGGCGTTGCTGACCGCACCTCCACGCATGGATCTCGATCGGACTATAGAACGAAATCCGCCGCGGTCAGGGCCGGAGCGTTGATCAGCGCGATCGACAGGTCCGCTCGGCCGTCCCCGTCGATGTCGGCACCGATCACGGTGACCTGCCCGCCGCTGTCAAAGACGCGCAACTGCCCGGCCTGCCCGGAGAAAGCAGCGGCGCCGATGAAGGTAAAGGCTGTGTCGCCGTTGCCGCCGTCGCCATCGGCATCGATGGCACCGAGGTCGATCCTGTCGCCCTCGGCCGATGAGAAGTCGGCGACGACGTCGCGGGTGTCGAAGCCGGGGACGGAGTCGCCGGCCGCGGCGAAGACGAACCCATCGGCGCCGGCCTGGCCGTACAGCGTGTCGGCGCCCGCACCGCCCGAGATCCGGTCGTCGCCCGCGCCTCCGACCAGGCGATCGGCGCCGTCGCCGCCGGTCAGGCCGTCGGTCCCGGCTCCCCCGCGCAGAACATCGTCGCCGGCAAAGCCGTCCAGATCATTGTCGCCGGTGTCACCGGTGAGCGTATCGTCGAAGTCGCTGCCCCATACGATCTCGATCCCGGTGAACTGGTCGCCGGCGGCATCGCCTCCGCTGGCCGTGCCGGCGGCGAGATTGATCGACACGGCGCCAGACGAGAGCTCATAGGAGATCAGGTCAACGCCGTCTCCGCCATCGAGCGTATCGGCCCCCGTGCCACCGTGCAGGTCGTCATCGCCGGCGCCGCCTGCGATGACGTCCGCGCCATCCTGGCCGATGAGCCAATCTGCGCCCGCGCCGCCGTCTATGACGTCGTTTCCGCCCAAGCCGATGAGCCGGTTCGCCGCCGCATCGCCGGTCAGGCTATCGTCGAAGCCGCTGCCGAAGACATCCTCGATGCCGATCAGCTGGTCCCCTGCGGCATCGCCGCCGCTGCCCGCGCCGGTGGCGAGGTTGACCGAGACCGCGCCAGATGAGTCGTCGTAGTAGACCTCGTCGATGCCGGCCCCGCCGTCGAGCTCGTCGGCCCCCGCGCCGCCATGCAGGCTGTCATCGCCGGCGTCTCCGAAGAGGCCGTCGTCGTCGGCAGCGCCGTCGAGCGTGTCGGCGCCGTCGCCGCCGAGGAGCAGGTCGGATCCGCCACGCCCGCGCAGGAAGTCGTCGCCGGCGTCGCCGTTGATACCGTTCGACAGGTCATTGCCGAAGAGCTGGTCGCCGTGGCCCGAGCCGATCAGGCCCTCGATGCCCGCCAGGGTATCTCCGGCGGCATCGCCCCCGCCGGCCGTGCCGGCGAGCAGGTCGACCGCGACGGCGGCAGACGAATCGCTGTACAGGGCGACATCGAAGTTGCCGGCCCCGCCATCGAGGGTATCGGCGCCCGCGCCGCCGTCGAGGCGATCCTCTCCTTCAAGGCCGATGAGCGTGTTCGCGGCCGCATCGCCGGTCAGGGTGTCGTTCAGCTGGCTGCCGCTGACGCCTTCGATGCCGGTCCACGTGTCCCCAGCAGCGTAGCCTCCTTCCGCCTGGCCGGTGGCGAGGTTGACCGTGACGGCGGCATCCGAATTGAGATAGGCGATGATGTCGATGCCATCCCCGCCCCGGAGCGTGTCGGCGCCCCAGCTGCCATGCAGCTCGTCATCACCTGCGCCGCCATCGATGACATCGTCGCCTTGCATGCCGATGATCCGGTCGTTGCCGGCTAGGCCTTCCAGCGTGCTCGCACCCGCGCCGCCAACCAGGAAATCATCGTGCGCGGAGCCCCGAAGATTCTCGATGCTGATGAGGATGTCGCCTTCGGCTTCACCCCCGCTGGCCGTGCCGTTCGCGAGATCGATCGACACGCCGGCGGCCGCGAAGTCATAGCGTGCCGTATCGATCCCGTCGCCGCCGTCGAGACGGTCCGCGCCGACGTCGCCCAGCAGGCCGTCGTCACCGTTCCCGCCCCTCAGAGTGTCGTCGCCGGTATGGCCCCAAAGCTGATTGCCGCCGGCATTGCCGACGAGCGTGTCGTTGAAGCTGCTGCCGATCACGCCTTCGACGTTGAGGAATATATCCCCGGCGGCATGGCCGCCGCTGGCGGCACCGGTGGCGAGATTGATCGATACGGCGGCGTTCGAGGCGGTATAGGAGATCCTGTCATCGTCGCCGGCCCCGCCATTGATAATGTCGGCCCCCGCGTGACCCCATATCCAGTCATTGCCGCCCAGGCCGTTGATGATGTCGGTACTGCTGGTGCCGTTGATGACATCGTTGCCCGCGGTTCCGTTGATGATGGCCATGGTCAAATCCTCCCCTTCAGGCTAATGCCCCGCAAAGGCGGAGCAATGGTGACAGCTGTGAACGGATGCGCGCACCGGCGTTGCGGGATGCCAGGAGCTGCGTCGGTTTAGAACCGAATGCGCGGGCGTCGCGCCGCGAAGCGCAACCCTCTTGGACGTATGCAAGGACGTTCCAACGCTTGGCGGCAACGCCTGAATGCTTCTCTGACCGACATCGGCAGGTCAGTCCAACAATGAAATACTTGAATATGTATACAAGACAATCCTCCCAGGCGCACCAAAAAAAGCCTTGGGAAGATAATCACTCCGGCGATTGCCGAAGCGACGGCGCGGGCCGCCTCGCATTGGGCACTATGCCTGACCGGCCTCAGCTTTTCGCGCGATGCCCGGGCAGGCCCCGGCGTCCGGGTGTTGGCCAAGAGCGAGACCGCGACGAGCGCGTCCGCGCGCTCGGCCCACGGTTTGACCGAGAAAGAGGCCCGGATCTTGGCTCAGCAGCGGTCTGTCCTTCTCAGTTGCGGCCGGGCGTGGTGTGGGGTAGCGCGTTCCGCTGAGCACCGATCGGCTGTAGGATCAAAGTGGCGAGGCAGGTCGGGCTGGCATGGCGATGTCGGATATCGAGCGGCTCGAGGATGTCCCGGCAGCATTCATCACAGCCTGGAGCCACCAGATTGCAAGAAGGGGGGGTGCGATTTCCGGATCGGGCGGATTGCGGTCGTAGATTTCGTGGCCCAACGGCGACATGTTTTCACCCTTATGGACGTCAACCCTCTGATTTCGTTGGCCGATAATGGCAGTTATCGCGCACTGAACAGCTTGTTGCGCGGCGCGGATGCGGTAGAATCATGATCGAGGCGCCGCCGGGCTTCGAGGAGAAGGGCGACGACTTTGTGCCCTCGACGTCCGCGGCAGCAGCAAGACCAGCGTGGCGCTGTCGCCGATGGTGGAGTTCGGCGGCCGGCTGGACCTGGACCCGGAGACCGCGCTGCGGGCCTATGTCGCCTTCGGCATGAGCTACCAGCCGGACAACAGCCGGACGATCCATTCCAGCTTCGCCGGGGCGTCCTCGGCCAACGGCACCTTCAGCGACCGGATCGACTCGCCGGACGTGCTGGGCCGGATCGATGTCGGGCTGCAGCTGTTCCGGGCCGGCGGCTTCGAGCTGAAGGGCGAGTACACCGCCGATATCGGCGGCTCGTTCCTCAGCCAGTCCGCCAGCGCCCGCGCCGCCTATCACTTCTGACGGCGAGGGCTATCAGGAGCCGGGCGGCCATGGGATTCTTGTTTCGACAGCAAGCGGCAACGGAGGGCCAACTACTATCAAATAATGGGCCCCGGCCGAATCTGGACCCATCGATTCCCCCCAACTGGATCTATGGCCGGAATACATACGGCAATAAGCTTCGTCCGGCCGCGCCTGCGGGTGAGCGGCAACATTTGATTGAGGCTTTGGGGGGATCATGGCGCAAGGATTGTCCGGGGCAGATTTCAAGTCTGGCGCGATCTTGGTGAACGATGCGGCGGCGAGTCTTGCCGGGGCGCTGAGCTACCGGGCGCAGTCGTCATCTCCGAGCCTGGCCGCCTTCAGAGCAGCGTTGCCGACCCAACCGGTCCCGTATCGGCGCTGCCTGGTCGCCGGGCTGCTGGGAACCGCAGCCTGGCTCGCCCTGCCGAACCCGGCCGCGGCACAGGCCTGCAACATGTTCATGTTGGGGGGCGTCAAAACCTGCACCTATTCCGGCACCGGGTCCACATGGGGCTTCCAGACCGGCAATATCGATGCGCCGCCGATGCTGGTGACCTCGCACGGCTACATCATCATGTATGTGAAGACCGACGAGGCGGTCGGGCTGAATTTCGGTTCCTTTGGTGCGACCGAAAACAGTGGGCGCGGCGGCAACGTCCAGGGACTGCAGCTCACCAATGCCGGATCGATCACTCTGTACGAGGATTCGACGACGGGCGGCCAGACCTACGGCATTCAGGCGGTCCAGACAGCCGGCAACGGCGATCCGGGTGGATCGAGCATCGGCGTCAACGGAAGCCGCGTGCCTGCGGGCGTGACCATCAACAACGCCGGGCCCGTCACCGTCACCCTGAACAGCATCCAGGTCGGCGGCGGAGCCGGCATCTGGGGAGCGGATACCGGCGGAGACGGCTTGAACGGCGGATCGGGGGGGTCGTCGGCCGGCGTATCGATTACGAGCGGCGGCGCCGTCAACGCTGATGTGAACATTACCAGCACCGGCTTCGCCGGAATCCTGGCGCAGTCGGCGGGGGGCAACGGCTATATCGTAGGCAACGACGTCGGCATCGGCGGTGCCGCAGGACCCGCAACGGTCACGCTGACCCAGGGCGGAGACGTTACCCTGCAGCTCAACGGGACGCCGCCGAGCGCTCTTGGGGTGAGCGGCGGCGTCCTGGCGACGGCAGTCGGAGGGCTTGGCGGCGGCAACAGCTCCAACGGTCAAAACGCCGGGGACGGGGGCGCCGTGGCCGGGGCCAGCGTCTCGGCCACCGACGCGAGCGTTTCGACCATCGGCGTCAACCTGCCCGGCATCGTGGCCTTCGCCCAGGGCGGCAACGGAGGGCAGGGCGGGAGCCTGGACAGCCTCGGCGTCAGCCTCCATGCCGGCCAAGGCGGGGGGGGCGGTGCCGTCAATGGATCGGCCGCCGTCACCCTGACCGGGTCGTCTCCCAGTGGTCCCACCGGAGCGACCACCGGGAACAACTCTCCCGGCGTCTACGCGCTGAGCCTCGGCGGCCAGGGCGGCGATGGCGGCTATCTCAACCCGGCCTTGGGAGAGGGGACGGCCGGGTATGGCGGGGCGGGCGGCGATACCGGCGCGGTCACGGTGAGCCTGGTCTCGGCCTCCATCAACACCAGCGGCACTTCCTCGCCCGGCATCATCGCCCAGTCCGAAGGGGGTGGCGGCGGGGACGGCAACGGCAGCGGCGGAGTCGGCGAGATCTATGGCGGCAATGGCGGGAATGGCGGGTCCGCGGGCACCGTGACCGTGATGCTCGACAGCGCCTCGACGATCCAGACCAGCCAGTCCGGCTCGGTCGGCATCCTGGCGCAGTCCCTCGGCGGAGCGGCCGGCGAAGGTGGAGAAGGCTTGGAGGAACATGGCGGCACCGGCGGCATAGGCGGCAATTCGGACACCGTGAGCGTGACCAATGGCGGTTCGATTACCACATCCGGCCAGACGGCCCATGGCATCGTCGCCCAGTCGCTGGCCGGGGGCGGTGGGTCGGGAGGCTCCTCCTGGTCTCTCTTCCACTCCAGCGGCGGTTCGGGATCGGCGGGCGGCACTTCGGGCGAAGTCGACGTCACCAACACCGGGTCGATCACCACCAACGGGTCGAACGCCCATGGTGCCCTGCTGCAGTCGATCGGGGGCGGCGGCGGTGCCGGCGGCGGCGCCGGCGGCCCGATCTCGAATGTCGGCGGCAGCGGCAGCTTCGCCGCCGATGGCAGCACGGTGAATTTCACGGCGAGTGGCGGAAACATCACCACCAACGGCATTTCCGCGATCGGCGTGCTGGGCCAGTCGATCGGCGGCGGCGGCGGCGACGGCGGTGGCTCGGAGGGTGTCGCCGTGACCATCGGCGGCCAGGGTGGCGTCGCCGGAAGCGGTGGAGCGGTCACCGGCACGCTGAACCCGGGTGCTGCGATCAGCACCACAGGTGATCTCGCGGCCGCGGTGGTCATGCAGTCGATCGGCGGCGGCGGCGGCAATGGCGGCAATGCCAGCAGCGACGGGCTGTTCGCGACGGTCGCCATCGGCGGCAATGCCGGCGATGGCAGCGTCGGCGGCACCGTCAACCTCAACGCGACGGGGGCGACGATCACGACCGCCGGCTCGCATTCGCAGGGCCTCGTGGCGCAGTCGATCGGCGGCGGCGGCGGCACCGGGGGAGCATCGCTCTCCGGCTCGATCGGGGCCGGGTTCTCCTCCTCGGTCGCCATCGGCGGTACGGGTGGATCGGGCACGGATGGCGGCGCGGTGACGGTCACCCTGGCCGACACCACGATCTCGACCGGGCAGAACTCCATCCTGGTGAACGGGTCGGGCAGCACCATCCCGGTTCCCTGCACGCAGACACCGTCGCAGTCGCAGGCGAACTCGTCACCCTGCAACGGGCTGCCGGTCGATTCCTTCGGGGTCGTGGTGCAGAGCATCGGAGGCGGTGGCGGCCTGGGCGGGTCGGCCACGGCACAATCGATCGCCGTCTCGACCCCGGTGACGGGAGAGGGCGATCAGGTCGCGCTCGCCATCTCGGTGGGCGTTGGCGGCAAGGGCAAGGGCGGCGGCGACGGCGGTGCCGTCCAGTTCTCCCTGTCGAACGGCAGCACCATCACCACCTACGGCCAAGGCTCCGCCGGGGCGCTGATCCAGAGCGTCGGCGGCGGCGGCGGCGCCGGCGGCGATTCTTCCGCCAGTGCTGCCGCTGTCGGCTTTCCCCAAACCCTGCCCGACAACAAGGATGGACCGGGCGGAACCGTCGCATTCTCCGTCGGCGGCACCGGCGGGGGCGCCGGCAATGGCGGCACGGTGCAGGTGGCGCTCAGCGGAACGGTGGGGTCGAACGGGCCGGTGGCGGATGCCAGCGGCACCACCTCGATCACGACCTATGGCGACTTCGCCGACGGTATCGTGGCGCAGTCGATCGGCGGCGGCGGCGGCAATGCGGGGTCGGGCGCCGGCAACACGCAGGATTTCGGCACCGGCACCACCACGTCGTTCTCGTTCGTCCTGGGCTCGCAGGGAGGTACCAGCGGCAATGGCGGCGCGGTCACCGTGGACACCTTCTCGGGCAACAGCATCGCCACGCATGGCTCGGGCGCGATCGGCATCGTGGCGCAGTCGATCGGCGGCGGCGGCGGGTCGTCGCAGGGCGGCTCGATGAGCGTCGCCCAAAGCTTCAAGCCCAATAGCGGCAGCGGCGAAGGCGGCGCCAATCCGACCATCAAGCCGGGCCTGTCCGTCCAGCTGGGAATCCAGGGTAGCGGCGGCGGCTATGCCGACACGGTCACGGTCAATGCCGACGCGCCGATCACGACGCTCGGCGGCGATGCCGTCGGCATCCTGGCGCAGTCGATCGGCGGCGGCGGCGGCCTTGGCGGGTCTGCCGGCTCCGACGCTTCGGGCGACAATCCGTTCGTGGCCGCGCTCAACGGCCGCGAATGGCAAAGCGACGTGAACAACTACATCACCGATGGCTCGACCCCGTCTTACGACCCCACCCTCGCCCTCGCCATCGGCGGGACCGGGGGAACCGGCGGCAACGGCGACACGGTTCTGGTGACCCTGGGTGCTCAGATCGCGACCCTGGGGACCTGGGCCAGCGGCATCATCGCGCAGTCGGTCGGCGGCGGCGGGGGCAAGGGGGGCACTGCGGTCGCGACCGGCACAGGCGGGTCGGCCGAGGTGACGATCAATCTCCAGCATGCCATCGGCGGCAGCGGCGGCGCCGGCGGTGACGGCGGGTCCGCGACCGTCGAGCTGGACGAAGGCTCGTCGGTGAGCACCGGCGGCGTCGGCGCGGCCGGAATCGTCGTCCAGAGCATCGGGGGCGGCGGCGGTGTCGGCACCGACGGCTCCGACAGCGCCACGGGCGACATCTCGGTCGGCGGCACCACGGACGGCAAGGGCGGCAGCGGCGGCAATGGCGGCTCGGCGGCTGTCACCCTGACGAACTCGTCCACCGTCACCATCGCCACCACCAATGCCGTGGCCGATGGCGTGGTGCTGCAGTCGATCGGCGGCGGCGGCGGCATCGGCGGCACCGGCAATGAACGCTGGGGCCAGAATCTGGGGACGCCGGAATCGGGCGCACTGGCCCTGACGGTCGGCGGCGGCAGCGGGGCCAGCGGCAACGGCGGCTCCGCGACCTTCGCCTCGTCGAGCGCCGGCAACCCGGTGACGATCTCCACCACCGGCTATGACGCCTACGGCATCCTGGCCCAGAGTATCGGCGGTGGCGGCGGCGTCATCAGCACCAACCCGATCTCCAGCTCGATGAGCTACACGATCGGAGGCAAGGGAAGCGGCGACGGCAACGCCGTCTCGGTCTATCTGCCCGCCGGCAGCGGCATCACCACGACCGGCATGGCAGCGCACGGCATCGTGGCGCAGTCGATCGGCGGCGGCGGCGGCGTCATCCGCGTGGTGCAGTGGTGGCAGGACACCCCGACGCTGAGCACGTCGGTGGGGAACTGGCTGACCACGGAGAAGGGGAGCGGCAATGGCGGGGACGTGACGGTCCAGACCGCTGAGAACGCTCCCATCAGCGTCTCCGGGCCGGGCTCGATCGGCATCCTCGCGCAGAGCATCGGCGGCGGCGGCGGGTTCGTTGCCCAGAACGGCGACATGTTCGCCGGCTCGGTCAATCCCACCGCGTCATACACCACCGGAAATGTCGACGTGACGGCGAATTCTTCCGTTTCCGCCACGGGTCAGGGCGGAATCGGCATCTTCGCGCAGGGCACGGGCACCACGTCTTCGACCGGGCGGGTCGACGTCGTGATCAACAACTACGACAACCAGGGCGTCACCGTCTCCGGCGGCACCGGATCGGGCAGCGCGGGTGTCTGGGTCGACACGCCGGCGAACAGCCCGACAGCCTCGGTGACGAATGACTTGGCCACCATCACCACGGCCGACGGATCCAACGGCACGGCGATCACGGTCACCGGCGGCGGGCAGATCGCCGTCACCAACAATTCCGGCAACATCGACGGCACCATCACCGGCTCCATCTACACCAATGGTGGCCAGATCAACGGCAGCGGCACCTTCAATGCCGGTCCGATGATGGAGGCCGCGGACGTCGTCACCAGCGGCACCTTCAATCTCGGCCTGCCGGGCGAGCTGCGGGCCACCAGGGTGACCGGGAATTTCGTCCAGACCGGTGAGGGCCGGCTGGGCGTGACGGTCGACTCGCTGAACAGGACGGCCGGCCACCTGCAGGTCGACGGCACGGCGACGCTCGACGGCCAGATCGTGCCGACGGTGCTGACGCTGCTGCCGGGCGCGCTGCCGGTGGTGACCGCAGGGCACCTCACCTCCACCGCCGACGGGCTGGACGCGCTGCTGTTCCACTGGGACACGGCCCAGTCCGGCAACACCCTGACCCTGGCGCCGCGCTCGGACTTCAAGCCCGGCGGCGTGGCCCTGAACGACAGCCAGGCATCGCTGGCCGGCTATTACGGCCGGGCCTGGGACAACGGCGACAAGGCCTTCGCCACCCGCTTCGCCCAGCTGTCGACGATCAACGACCGCAGCGACTACAAGGCGGCGCTCGACGCCTGGTCCAGCAAGGCGGCGCATGCCCAGTCGATCGCGCTGGCCAATTCGGCCGGCACCATCCTCGGCGCGGCGATGAGCTGCCCGGTCTTCATCGACGACAGCGTGCTGCTGGGCGAGGACAACTGCGCCTGGGCCAAGGTCACCGGGCGCTGGACCGACCAGTCCGCCACAAGCGACACCCAGGGCTATTACGTCTCGGGCACCACCTACCGGATCGGCGCCCAGCACGAGATCGCCCCCGACTGGTATCTCGGCGCCTCCTTCGGCTTCGGCCAGAGCTGGGCGCGGATGGATGGCGGCTCCTCCGGCAACGGCGACACCTATGACGGCTCGGTCACGGTGAAACGCGTGATGGGGCCGTGGCAGTTCGCAGGCTCGGTCGCCTTCGCCGGCGGCTCGTTCGAGGCCGACCGGCGGGTCGACATCCCCGGCATCGCCAGCGAGACGCTGAAGAGCGACCCCAGCATCTTCCTGGCCGGCGGCCGGCTGCGCGCGGCTTACGAGTTCGCCTTCGAGGACTGGTACATCCGGCCCTATGGCGATCTCGACGTGGTCTACACCGACCTGCCGGGCTTCCAGGAGAAGGGCGACGACCTCTACGCGCTGGACGTCCGCGGCAGCAGCAAGACCAGCGTGGCGCTGTCGCCGATGGTGGAGTTCGGCGGCCGGCTCGACCTGGATACCGAGACCGCGCTGCGGGCCTATGTCGCCTTCGGCATGAGCTACCAGCCGGACAACACCCGGACGATCCATTCCAGCTTCGCCGGGGCGTCCTCGGCCAACGGCACCTTCAGCGACCACATCGACTCGCCGGACGTGCTGGGCCGGATCGATGTCGGGGTGCAGCTGTTCCGGGCCGGCGGCTTCGAGCTGAAGGGCGAGTACACCGCCGATATCGGCGGCTCGTTCCTCAGCCAGTCCGCCAGCGCCCGCGCCGCCTATCACTTCTGACGGCGAAGACCATCAGCGAGCCGGGCCGCGGGGGAAACCCGCGGCCCGGCCGGCTTCAGTGAAGCATCGTTGCGACGTCGTCTGGCGCCCGGGTTTTATTTCTCTGCGGCTCTTCACGTTCGGCGAGACCTCCTACATCACCCGCAGCTAACGCGTTGATAACAACGCACGATATGGACGATTATCGCGCATTGGAACGATCGTTGCGCGGCGCGGAAACGGTAGAATCGTCGTCGGGCGACATGACGCCGCGGCCGATGTCCGGGCGATGACGGGACGACGATGCGAAACAACGACGCCACGGTGCCGGCAGACAGCGCCGCAATCCTCCAGCTCGGCGTCACCCATCCGGAAAACCTCCAGCATCTCCGTCTTTTCTGAGGACACCGCCGAATTGACCCACCAGGTCGAGGCGTCGGAACCTAGCGTCTCGACGAACGCGCCTGGAATCTGGACTCATCGAAAGCGTCTATCTGGACCTACTCGCATAACATGGCAGGCAATATGATCACCGTCCTGTCCATGCGATCGAGCGCGCCGCGGGAATGCGGCTACTCACGAGATGGACAAACATTAAGGCAAGCTGCATCGAGCCGTCAGGCGGGTCGCGATGTTGAGACCGAAAGGAGCACGAGCATGACGACATTGACCGTGAGCAATGGGACGGCAATTAGCCTCAACCAGTCCGGATCGACGCTGTACACCATCTTGCAGGCGTCAGGCTTCACTCTCACGAGCATCAGTGTGACGGCTGCAGGGGCCGCAGGCAATTGGGGTACCAAGTCAGAAAACCCAGCCGGGAACGGCGGGCAAGTCACGGCCACGATCCCAGTCACGTCGGACTGGGGCAATCAGGGCTGGTACCAACTGATGATCAACATCGGGTCGACGGGCGCCAGTGGCTCGGGCGGCTACAACGGCGGTGGACACGGCGGATCAGGATTAGGCTCAGGCGGGCAAGGAGGTGGCGGCGGAGGCCGTACGGATATTCAACTGATGGTGCCGCAACCGGGCCAGCAGCCGGGTCAGCAGGGCCAGCCCGGGCCGTACATCATCTTTGCTGGCGGTGGCGGGGGTAGTGGCCAAGGGACGGGCAAAAGTGCAGGGGGACAAGGCGGCGCCGGCGGTCAAAACGCGACTGCGGGCGGCAGTGGCGCATCACCGGGCGGCTCGGGTGGCGGCGGTGCCAATGGTGACAACGGAGGCTCCGGAGGGGCAGGGATGAGCAGCTCCAATGGCTATTCGGGATCGGATGGCGGTGCAGGGGGCCCAGGGGGCTTCGATACGTTTGGTACCAGTCATGGCGGTGGGGGAGGCGGCGCTGGATATGCCGGAGGCGGCGGAGGCGGGGCAGCCCAATCTGTCGGCTCGATAGATAACGGAGGTGGCGGTGGTGGTGGTGGTTCCAGCTACTTGCCTGTCCTCGATCAATCCAACCCACCAACCAACATCCAATACCAGGACGGTACTAACGAGGGAAACGGCAGCATCACGGTGACATTCAACGGCACCCAGAGCTGACGAACTCCTGCTCAACTAGGCCGAAGCGAGCTTTCGCGCTGCAAGCGGAACTGGCCCAAATATCGTTGCCGGCATAGTTGCCGCCGGGGCCGCCGTGACGCGGCCCCGGCATCCAGGTAGCGGACATCGCTCGGATCGGCGTTTCGCGTCCGTTTGCGCAATACTGGCCCGGCCACACCGCGTGAAGTCCGGCAGACGTTGCGGGGTCGGCCATCCAACTGCGCTCGCACGGTGGGCTTGTCACGTTCGCTGACTTTCGAAGCGCCGGCGCGGCGTAGCGGTGGCCATGACCCCGCCTGGCTATGCCGGTTACCGCTTTCCATCGGACGTGATCCAGCGCGCCGTGTGGATGTACCTTCGCTTCAAATCGTCGTCGGTTGACACGACGCCGCGGCCGATGTCCGGGCGATGAGGGGATGACCACCCGAGTGCCGGTAGCGAGTCCAGGGAATGGGCGAAAGGGAGCCCTTTTGCGCGATCGATCCAGGGTGGGGCGGTCGTGAGCAACCGTGCCCGGTGTTCCTGATTTGTCCGGCTTAGCGTATTCTGGCGATAAAACCTTGAGGCGGCCCCTATCAGCGCCGTTCAGTTCCGGCCCCGGCGGCTGGGCGAGATCGGGCCGCCGCCACAATTGGTAAAGCGCAGCCAGCACAAGCGGAGGTGGAAGTAGCCATGCCGCGCGACCTGAACACGAAGCTGATCGACGTCTAGATCGAGGACGACATACGCCGGCACGAACTGCGCTGGGCAGCGCAGAGGCTGGGGATGCGCGAGGACGAGATCCAGGCCTCCTGGCGATGGGACTCGCGGTCGCCGAGCGACAGATCGAAGCTCTTCGTGTTGACCCATGAGACAGGACCCGTTCCGGGATCACGCGAAGCTGAACGTCATCCGACGTCGCGCCCGGTCCATGGGACTGTCCCGCCTGCAGATTGCGGATCTCGTGATGCGTGGTCCCGACGAAGCCGAACGCCGGCTGCCCACCGCGCCGCGGCTGCTCCGGCTGAAGGATCTGACCCGCGCCGAACGGCTGCGCGCTTCCTGCACCGGCGTGAGGTGCCAGCACAAGGGCTCGGTCGATCTCGATCGGCGCCGGTGGGACACCTGACGCTGCAGGAGATCGCCAACCGGCTGCGGTGCGATGAGTGCGGGGCGCGCAAGCCGAAGCTCGAGGTCGGGCCGCCGGTTCCTTCGGACGCCGGCCTAGGCCGATGCTCTTCACCAACGAGCTGCGCTGCTGGGCGTCGTTGAGAGCGACTAGTCTATGGGTAGTCCGCCGGCAGGCTCCAGCGCTCGCGGTACTCGTCCGGTTCGAATCATCGTCGAGCTGACGCGCTTCAACAACACCGCCGCGATGCGCAACACCGTGACCGGTCTGCTGCGCGGCTCAATGGCAGGGCCCGCGGCGTCATCTTCGACCTGCGCGGCAATCCCAGGCAGCCTGCTCGACCAGTCGGTGGTGCTGGCCGAAATGTTCATGGACCACGGCCAGATCGTCTCGACCGCGGTCGCAACCCGGACTGCGACCAGAGCTTCAGCGCCCCGGGCGGCGACAAGGACCGTGGCACCGTCGCCATCCACGCTCAGTAGTAACGCTGTCTCGTCTGGCTCCCGTCACTGATCGCCGATCGATACTTGGCTGAGGCCTGTCCGGCAGATGGACCGATCCGTTGACGATTCCTAACGATTTTGACTAACAGACTATGCAGAATGTCTGATAAATCTTTCTATATCTGAGTCCCGGCCAACCGGGCGCATTTCACAGCCCGGCCGCTCCCCCAAAACCGGCGGCGCCGACGCGGCAGCAGGAGGACGACCCGTGACCCAGACCCTCAACGGCACCGCCGGCAACGACACCCTCACCGGGACCAATCCGGGCGACGCGGCCAATCCGGACGGCATCGACATCATCAATGGCGGCGCCGGCAACGACACGCTCAGCGGCCTCGGCGGGAACGATATCATCTGGGGCGGCGCGGGCGCCGACGCCATGAGCGGCGGCACCGGCATCGACACGCTCACCTACGCCAACGCCACCTCGGGCGTCGCGGTGGCCCTGAACGCTGCCGCCGGAGGGGGCGAGGCCCAGGGCGACACCATGAGCGGCTTCGAGAACCTGATCGGCAGCGCCTTCGACGACCAGCTGGCCGGCGACAGCGGCCACAACGTGATCAGCGGCGGCACCGGCAACGACTACGTCCAGATCAGCGGCGGCGGCGACGTGCTGGATGGCGGCGCCGGCAGCGCCGACATCCTCGACATCCGCGTCTGGGGTTCGGCCCTCACCGTCAACCTGGTCGCCGGGACGCTGACCGGGACCGGAACCGGGGGCGCCACCCTCTCCGGCATCGAGTGGATCCTGGGCTCGGGCTTCAACGACATCCAGACCGCCAACCAGGCCGTCAGCACCACCCTGGCGGGGGGCGGCGGCAACGACACGCTCAACGGCCTCGATGCCAACGACCAGCTCTACGGCGACAATTTCGCCGGCATCGGCGGCACCGGCACCGACACGCTGAACGGTGGGGCCGGCAACGACGTTCTCGAAGGCGGCGGGCTCGGCGACGCGCTGAACGGCGGCGCCGGCATCGACACCATCGCCTATGGCGGTTCCAGCGTCGGGGTGACCGTCAACCTGGCCACCTCGACCGCGTCCGGGGGCGAGGCCACGGGCGACACCTTCACCAGCATCGAGAACCTCACCGGTTCGAGCCAGGCCGACATCCTGACCGGCGACGCCGGCGCCAACACCCTCAATGGCGGCGGCGGCGCCGACCTGCTCGACGGCGGCGCCGGGGCCGACGTGCTGAACGGCAGCTTCAGCGCCGACACGGCGACCTACGCCGCGTCCGCCGGGGTGACCGTCAATCTGACGGCCGGCACCGGCATCGGGGGCAACGCCCAGGGCGACGTGCTGACCTCCATCGAGAACCTCATCGGCTCGGCCTCCGCCGACACGCTGACCGGTTCCGCCGCGGCCAATATCCTCGACGGCGGCAACGGCAACGACACGCTCCAGGGCCGCGCCGGGGCCGACACGCTGACCGGCGGCGCCGGCACCGACACGGCGAGCTATGGCGCCTCGGCGGCCGCGGTCGTGGTCACGGTCAACGGCGCCGCCTCAGGCGGTGACGCCGACGGCGACACCCTGTCCGGCATCGAGAACCTGATCGGCTCGGCCCTCGCCGACACGCTGACCGGCGATGCCGGGGCCAATGTCCTGTCCGGCGCCGACGGCAACGACACGCTCCAAGGTCGCGGCGGCGCCGACGCGCTGCAGGGCGGCAACGGCACCGACACCGCCTCCTATGCCGCCTCCGCCGCGGCCGTCAGTCTCAGCCTCTCGTCCAACACCGCGACGGGCGGCGACGCCGAGGGCGACAGCTTCAACAGCATCGAGAACATTGTCGGCTCGGCCCTTGCCGACAACATCAATGGCAGTGCCGGGGTGAATATCCTGGATGGCGGCGCCGGCGACGATCAGCTGGCGGGCCGCGGCGGAGCGGACGTCCTGCGCGGCGGGGCCGGCAGCGACACGGCCTATTACATCGCGACCGGCAGCGTCACGATCAACCTGGCCACCAACACCGCCACGGGCGGCGATGCCGCCGGCGACACCTTCGACAGCATCGAGAATCTCTCCGGCTCGAACCAGGCCGACAGCCTGACCGGCAATGCCGGGGCCAACATCCTCGACGGCATCGACGGCAACGACCTGCTCAATGGCGGCGCCGGGGCCGACACGCTGATCGGCGGCGCGGGCACCGACACGGCGACCTATGCCGCCTCCGCCGCGGGCATCACGGTCAGCCTCTCGACCAACACCGCCCTGGGCGGCGACGCCGCGGGCGACAGCTTCAGCGGCATCGAGAACATCACCGGCTCGGCCTTCGCCGACCTGATCAACGGCAACGCCGGGGTGAATGTCCTGGTCGGCGGCGCCGGTGACGACGTGCTGTCGGGACGCGGCGGCGCCGACGACCTGCAAGGCGGGACCGGCACCGACACGCTCGACTATGTCGCGTCCGCCGCGGCCGTAACGGTCAACCTCGCGGCCAGCACCGCCGCGGGCGGCGATGGGACCGGCGACACCTTCAGCAGCATCGAGAACGTCTCCGGCTCGAACCTCGCCGACGCCCTGACCGGCAATGCCGCGGCCAACGCCCTCTCCGGCGCCGGCGGGGACGACCTGCTCGTCGGCGGCGCCGGGGCCGACGCGCTGAATGGCGGCGCGGGCATCGATACTGTGAGCTATGCCGCCTCCGCCGCCGCGGTCGTGGTCACGGTGAACGGCGCCGCCTCGGGGGGCGACGCCGCGGGCGACACACTGACCGGCATCCAGAACCTGACCGGCTCGGCCTTCGCCGACACGCTGACCGGCGACGCCGCGACCAATAATGTCCTGTCCGGGGGCGCCGGCAACGACACGCTCCAGGGCCTCGGCGGCGCGGACACCCTGCAAGGCGGGGCCGACAGCGACACGGCCGCCTATCTTGCTTCCGCCACGGGCGTGACGGTCAACCTCGCCACCAACACCGCGACCGGCGGTGATGCCCAGGGCGACACCTTCAGCAGCATCGAGAACCTTTCCGGCTCGAACCAGGCCGACATCCTGATCGGCGATGCCGGGACCAACATCGTCGACGGCGCCGGCGGCAACGATACGCTCCTGGGCCTCGGCGGCGCCGACATCCTGTCCGGCGGCGACGGCAATGATTCGCTCGACGGCGGCGTCGGGGCCGACGCGCTGCAGGGCGGCGCCGGCATCGACACCGCCTCCTACACCACCTCCGGCGCCGCCGGGGTCGTGGTCACGGTCAATGGCGCCGCCTCGGGCGGCGACGCCGCGGGCGACACCCTGTCCGGCTTCGAGAACTTGACCGGCTCGGCCTTCGCCGACACGCTGACCGGCGATGCCGGGGCCAACGTCCTCGACGGCGTAGACGGCAACGATACGCTCCGGGGCCTCGGCGGCGCCGACACGCTGTACGGCTTCGCCGGCAATGACCTGCTCGATGGCGGCGCCGGGGCCGACGCACTGGACGGCGGCGCGAGCACCGATACGGCGACCTATGCCGCCTCGGCGGCGGCAGTCGCGGTCAACCTGCTGACCGGCACGGGCACCGGCGGCGACGCCGCGGGCGACACGCTGACGGCGATCGAGAACCTCACCGGCTCGGCCCTCAACGACACGCTGGTCGGCAGCGCCGCGGCCAATGCGCTGGCCGGCGGCGACGGCAACGATACGCTCCGCGGCGGGGCCGGGACCGACGCCCTCAACGGCGGCAACGGGGCAGACACCGCCGATTACACCGGCTCGGCGGCGGCAGTGTCGATCAACCTGCTGACGAGTGCCGTCTCCGGCGGCGACGCCGCGGGCGACACGCTGACGGCCATCGAGAACGCCACCGGCTCGGCCCTGAATGACACGCTGACCGGCAGCGCCGCGGCCAATGCGCTGAGCGGCGGCGACGGCAACGATACCCTCCACGGCGGGGCCGGGGCCGACGCCCTCAACGGCGGCAACGGCACCGACACCGCCGACTACACCGGCTCGGCCGCGGCGGTCGCCGTCAACCTGCTGACCGGCGTGGGCACCGGCGGCGACGCCCAGGGCGACACCCTGGCGGCCATCGAGAACCTGATCGGCTCGGCCCTGAACGACACGCTGACCGGCAGCGCCGCGGCCAATGCGCTGAGCGGCGGCGACGGCAACGACACGCTCCAGGGCCTCGGCGGCGCCGACGCGCTGCAGGGCGGCAACGGCACCGACACCGCCTCCTATGCCGCCTCCGCCGTGGGGGTCACGCTCAGTCTCTCGAGCGGCGTCACCTCGGGCGGCGACGCCGCGGGCGACACCTTCAGCAGCATCGAGAACGTCATCGGCTCGGCCTTCGCCGACGCGATCAATGGCCAGGCCGGGGCGAATGTCCTGAGCGGCGGCGCCGGCGACGACCTGCTGGCGGGCCGCGGCGGCGCGGACGTCCTGCAGGGCGGGACCGGCAGCGATACGGCCGACTACATCGCGACCGGCAGCGTCACGATCAACCTCGCCACCAACACCGCCGCGGGGGGCGATGCCGCCGGCGACACCTTCGACAGCATCGAGAATCTTTCCGGCTCGAACCAGGCCGACATCCTGACCGGCAATGCCGGCGCCAACATCCTCGACGGCGTCGACGGCAACGACCTGCTCGACGGCGGCGCCGGTGCCGACACGCTGAATGGCGGCGCGGGCACCGACACCGCGACCTATGCCGCCTCGGCCGCGAGCGTCAGCCTCAGCCTCACCTCCAACACCGCATCGGGCGGCGACGCCGCGGGCGACAGCTTCAACAGCATCGAGAACATCATCGGCTCGGCCTTCGCCGACACGATCAACGGCGAGGCCGGGGCGAATGTCCTGAGCGGCGGCGCCGGCGACGACCTGCTGGCAGGCCGCGGCGGCGCCGACATCCTGCAAGGCGGGGCCGGCAGCGACACCGCCTACTACCTCGCGACCGGGAGCGTCACGATCAGCCTCGCCGCCAACACCGCCGCGGGGGGCGATGCGACCGGCGACACCTTCGACAGCATCGAGAATCTCTCCGGCTCGAACCAGGCCGACACCCTGACCGGCGATGCCGGGGCCAACACCCTCGACGGCGTCGACGGCAACGATACGCTCCAGGGCCTCGGCGGTGCCGATACGCTGCAGGGCGGCGACGGCATCGACACGGCGAGCTATGCCGCCTCCGCCGCGGGCGTCACGGCCAGCCTCGCGGCCGGCACCGGCACGGGCGGCGATGCCCAGAACGACACGCTGACGGCCATCGAGAACCTGACCGGTTCGGCCTTTGTCGATACGTTGACCGGCGACGCCGGGGCCAATGTCCTGTCGGGCGGTGACGGCAACGACCGGCTCCAAGGCGGCGCCGGTGCCGACGCGCTGCAGGGCGGGACCGGCAGCGACACCGCCTACTACAGCGCCTCGGCCGCCGCGGTCGTGGTCACGGTCAACGGCGCCGGTCTCGGCGGCGATGCCGCGGGCGACACGCTGATCGGCATCGAGAACCTGAGCGGCTCGGCCCTCAACGACACGCTGACCGGTGACGCCGCGGCCAACACCCTGAACGGGGACAACGGCAACGACATGCTCCAGGGCCTCGGCGGCGCCGACGCGCTGCAGGGCGGCAACGGCACCGACACCGCCTCCTACGCCGCCTCCGCCGCAGGCGTCAGTCTCAGCCTCTCCAGCAACACCGCGACCGGCGGCGACGCCGCGGGCGACAGCTTCAACAGCATCGAGAACATCATCGGCTCGGCCTTCGCCGACACGATCAACGGCGAGGCCGGGGCGAATGTCCTGGATGGCGGCGCCGGCGACGATGTTCTCGCGGGCCGCGGCGGCGCGGATATCCTGCAGGGCGGCGCCGGCAGCGACACCGCCGATTACATCGCGTCCGCGGCCGTCACGGTCAACCTCGCCGCCAACACCGCCACGGGCGGCGATGCCGCCGGCGACACCTTCAACAGCATCGAGAATCTCTCCGGCTCGAACTCCGGCGACATCCTGACCGGCAATGGCGTGGCCAATGTGCTCGCCGGCGGCAACGGCAACGACCTGCTCGACGGCGCCGCCGGGGCCGACACGCTGAACGGCGGCGCCGGCAGCGACACGGCGGCCTATGCCGGATCCACGGTCGGGGTCGCCATCGACCTGGCGAGCGGCGTGAACACGGGCGGCGAAGCTCAGGGCGACACGCTGACCGGCTTCGAGAACCTGATCGGCTCGGCCCTCGCCGACGCCCTGCGCGGCGACGCCGGGGCCAACAGCCTCGCCGGCGGGGCCGGCAACGACGTGCTCGTCGGGCGCGGCGGGGCCGACGCGCTGGACGGCGGCGCCGGGGTGGACACGGCGGACTATGCGGCCTCCGCCGTCGGGGTGGTCATCGACCTCATCGCCGGAACCGGCACCGGCGGCGATGCCGAGGGCGACACGCTGTTCCAAATCGAGAACCTGATCGGTTCGGTCTTGGCCGACACCCTGCGCGGCAATGCCGGAGCCAACGGCCTCGCCGGCGGGACCGGCGACGACGTGCTCGTCGGGCACGGCGGGGCCGACGCGCTGGACGGCGGCGACGGGGTCGACACGGCCGACTACGCCGCGTCGTCCTCCGGCGTGGACGTCGACCTGATCGCCGGCACCGGCACGGGCGGCCATGCCGAGGGCGACACGCTGGCCGGCGTTGAGAACCTAATAGGCTCCGCCTTCGCCGACACCCTAAGCGGCGGCGCGGCCGCGAACACGCTGACCGGCAGCGACGGCAACGACATGCTCTACGGCCGCGGCGGTGCCGATGTGCTGAACGGCGGCGCCAAGATCGACGCGGCCGGCTACTTCGAGTCCACGGCCGCGGTGACGGTGGACCTCGCGGCTGGCACGGGCACCGGCGGCGATGCCGAAGGCGACACGCTGACCAATATCGAAAACCTTGGCGGCAGCATCTTCAACGACACGCTGTCCGGCGATGCCGGCGCCAACGGGATCAATGGCGGGGGGGGCGACGACACCGTCGCCGGGGCGGGCGGCAATGACACCCTCTATGGCGGCGACGGCAATGACCAGATTGATGGCGGCGATGGTTGGGACACCCTGGAGGGCGGTGCTGGTGACGATCATCTGAGTGGCGGCACCTTCGGCGACATCCTGCGTGGCGGCGACGGCGCCGACCACCTGATCGGCGGTGCCGACAACGACACCGCCAGCTACTGGTTCAGCTCCGTGGGCGTGTCGATTAACCTCGAGACCCAGCTCAACACTGGCGGCGACGCCCAAGGCGATACGATCGACAATGATGTCGAATCGATCAACGGCAGCAACCACGACGACGTTGTGGTCGGAGACGCCCTGGCCAACGAGCTGGTCGGGTTCGGTGGGGCCGACACCCTCAGCGGCGCCGGAGGAGACGACACGCTGAGAGGAGGCGCCGGCGTTGACACGCTGAACGGCGGGGCCGGGGCGGACTATTTCAGCTACACCGCCGTCTCCGACAGCACAGCGTTCTCCACCGACACGATCCAGGACTTCCAACACGGCGATCTGATCTGGGTGCAGGCAATTGACGCTGACGGCAATGCCACGAATGGCGATATGGCCTTCAACTTCATCGGCACCAGCGCCTTCTCCGGCGCCGCCGGGCAACTCCGCTACGAGATCGCAGGCGATACCACGACTGTCTCGGCCGACGTGAACGGCGACAGCACTGCGGACCTCGTCATCCATCTCACCGGCGCGATCACGCTGCAGGGCTCCGACTTCTCGCTCTAACGCCTGGTGACCGGGGTGCCATCGTAGGAGGTGCAGGGCGGCGCTTCGCGCATCCCGGCGGTCGTCCTTGCGCCGCGCCCGGGCTGGTTCTTCGGCATGAACGGCTAAATCGGCGCCCACTGCTCGTCGTCGAGCCGAAACAGGGTGCTCACGAGGCGTCCTGCTCCTCAAAGTGATCCGGGAGCCAAGAGAATCATAGTTTGGCACACTAGTTCAATACGTTCATTGAGTTTTAAGCCCAGCATGAGCCGAGTCGGCAACCCTTACGACAACGCCAAGGCCGAGCGCTCATGCGCACGCTCAAGGAAGAAGAGGTCGACGGCGGCGCCTATCGCGATGTCGAGGACGCCCGGGCGGAGATCGGCCTGTTCATCGAGACGGTCTACAACTGACAGCGGCTGCACTCTGCGCTCGATTACCTCACGCCTGAGGAATATGAAGACAACTGGCCGCGACAGCGGCCGGGGCTCGCCCCGGCCGCTGTCGCACTCGCCGAGAACTGTCCCTGATTATCGTGTCTCACCCAAAGGGTGCACTTCAATCCTGTGCGCGATTGACGGCCTGGCGCCTGCTCAAATCCAAAACCCTCACTTGGCGGATCAGGCGGTTTACAAAGGCGGTCGCACAATGCGAGCCTTTCGGGCACTCGCGTGTGGTCACAATGATGTCTGCTCTCATGCCGGACGATGTTTCGTTTTGGAACTGACATCGATTGACCGAGCCGAGCGTCCGTAGTTATTATCGACTGCAGGTTAGTAGAACCATCTGAGTGGCATCGAGGAGCGAATGCGCATTTGGAGAATAAATCGACCATTAGATAATGAAGTGGGTTGGCGTGCTCAATACTATATTATGGGCCGCCAACGTGTAAAGTTGTTTTCCGATCTCAAATACGGTGGACCCGATCGTGCAAAAAAAGCGGCTGAAACGTTCGCTCTGGCCGACATCAAGGAACACGAGGAACTTCGAAATCTTAACCGACGATTGGAGCCTCGCCAAAATTCCCAGATTGGGGTGCCCGGGGTAGGTCGCTATGCGAGAAAAAAGGGCGGTCCATTTTGGGCAGCTTCCGTGTCTCGAGATGGCAAGAAACGCATGCGAAAATTTTCGGTGGGAATTCATGGGGAAGATCTTGCTCGCCAGTTGGCAATCGAATGTCGCGAGCAGATGGTTGTTGATGAGCGCAAACGGCAGTCAGATTTAGTACAGAAATACGCACCTCTCTTTGCTCAGACAAGTATCGCCGAGCGTAGTGAGCTAAAAACGCTCAATTTGAGATTGGAGCCGCGTCGCGATTCTCCAATTGGCATTCCAGGAGTGGGCCGCTATAAAAAACGAAAGGGCGGTCCCTTTTGGGCGGCCTTTGCAACTCGCAATGGAAAGAAATATATGCGCACATTCTCGGTAGGTGTTTACGGTGAAGATGGCGCCCGGCAGCTAGCTGTGGAAAGTCGTAAGCAGATGGTGTTGGAGGAGGTTGGCCGAAGGGCGGACTTGGTAGAGAAACAAATAACGAATACGAACAGCAAGAGCGACCCGGACGGATAATGTTGTGGTTGATCGCAGCCGTAGTCTCGTACTGGATCGGGCCACATGGGGTAGCTACAAGAACTGTGCGTAGGCGTCCGACATCTGAGAACACAAGAGCAACATCGCCAGATCAGGCAGCGGCTCGGGGCTCGGGCGGGGACCCGCGCAGGGGGCGGAAGGCGCCACTGGGCGGCAGGTCCTGGTGGTTCCAGTCGTAGGTGCCGGTCAGGTTGATGTGCTCCCAGATCTGCGGAGAGACATGGCGCAGGATCTCGTCCGGCAGGTCGTGGCCTTCGGCGCGCAGCTGGTCGACCGCCCGCGACAGGTAGACGGTGTTCCACAGGATGATGGCGCTGACCACCAGGTTGAGGGCGGAGGCCCGGAACGCCTGGCTCTCGAAGGAGCCGTCGCGGATCTCGCCGCGCTCGTGGAAGAACACCGCCCGGGTCAGCTTGTGCCCGGCCTCGCCCTTGTTCAGCCCGGCCCGGCAGCGGGCCCGCAGCGCCGGGCTGGAGTACCACTCGATCATGAACAGGGTGCGCTCGATCCGGCCGATCTCGCGCAGCGCCCGGGCCAGCAGGTTGGTCTTCGGCAGCGCCGCCAGCTTCTTCAGCACCACCGACGGCGCCGCCTCTCGGCCCTCGATCGACAGGCCGATGCGCAGCACCTCGTCCCAGGCCTCACGGATCGCCCGCTCGTCGATCCGGCCGCCGATGTGCTGCCGCAGCAGCGGGTCGGCGTCGGCGAAGGCGTACAGGCTCCAGTCCTTCAGGTTGCGCAGCCGCGGCACCAGGCGTCGGCCCAGCACCGCGAACAGAGCGAAGACGTGGTCGGTGGCGCCGCCGGTGTCGACATAGTGCTCGGCGATGTCGATCCGGCTCTCATGGCCGTAGATGCCGTCCAGCACATAGGCGGCCTCACTCTCGGTGACGCCGATCGGCAGGATGTAATAGTGCCCGTGCTGATCGGAGACCCAGGTGTAGAACTTGCCGCCAGGTCCGCTGCTGTAATGGGTGTTGACGTCGCTGCGCTTGCCGGCGCGGCCTGCGGCGGCAAAGAACTGGCCGTCGGAAGACGAGGTTGTGCCGTCGCCCCAGATCCGGGCGTAGGGATGCACCAGTTGGGCGTCGATGATCCGGGCAACGCCGGCCTTGAACGCCGGGTCATGGGCATGGAACTGGCGGCACCAGCCGATCTGTCGGGCGGTAACGCCGGCGGAGGCCTCGGCCATCCGCTTGGGCCCGAGGTTGATGGCGTCGGCGAGGATTCCCGCGTGCAGCGCCTGGATGTTGCGCGGCAGGTCGCCGGTGCGCAGGTGGGTGAAGGCCTCGGCGAAGCCGGTCCAGGCGTCGACCTCGGCGATCAGCTCGGTGATCCGGATCTGCGGCATGCGGTCAAGGATCAGCCATTTGGCGGCGTCGGCCGCCTTGGGCACCGAGGAACGATCCGGCGAGACCACCAGCTTGCCGTCGACCAGGCGGACGCCCTTGAGCTTGCCGGCGCGGGCGCGGTTCGCCAACTGCTGCAGCTTGAGGGCCAGTTCCTGCCGCTTCTCGGTGAGCCAGGCGACGGCATCGGGCGGCATGCCGAGGCGCAAGTCATCCGCTTCCTTGCGGGCCTTGACGGCGGCCGCCGGCACCAGGTCGGCGGCGAGCGGCCGGAAGGTGCGGCCGCCCTCGACCCAGACATCGCCCGAGCGCAGCCGGTCGCGCAGCACCGCCAGGGTCGCGACCTCGTACGGCTTGCGCTCCGGCTTGCCGGCGGCGAACACCGCCTTGCGGACCTTGTCCGCCAGATGGCCGACCGGGGGCCGGGCCGGGAGCACCCGGCGACCCTCGCGGTAGAGTTGGTCCAGCAGGTCCAGGGCCAGCAGCAGCGGATCGCTCCGCCGGGCCGAGCGGAACACGAAGGCCTCGATCAGCGCCTGGCCGCAGTGCCGGATCCGGTCCGACCGCGCCGCGACCTCGAGCAGCGGATCGGCATCGTCCGCGCCCTCGAAGCTCTCGAGCTCGGCTTGGGCCTGCATCAGGCGGTGCCACCCGATCCGCTCGTGCAGCAGCTCGATCGCGTCGCTGTCGGTGTCGTTGGCCTCGCTGAGGGTGCGCAGGATGGCGCGGAACAGCCCGAGGAGTTCCCCGGCGCTCCTGCCGGTCTCGAGGTGGCGCTTGTTCCGGCGCGAGCGGGCCCGAGCGAACTGCCGGCCCACCAACCGGCAGAACATCGCCACCGCCGCATCGGTCAGGCGGAAGCCAAGCTCGATCAACTGGGCCGCCACCGTGGCGCGGCGGCGACCGGCGTTCAGGTCGGCGGCGAGATGGGCCGGGGTGGCCTCGCCTTCGCGCACCAGCTGGCGCCAGCGGTCGGGGTGGATGCGCTCGCGGTGCCGGGGATCGGGGGTGGAGCCGCGGACGACGTGCAGCCGCTCTAGAAGCGCCAGCAGGTTCTTCTTCCCCGGTGCCTCAGGCAACGATTTGAGCCAGGCGAAGCGGGTGATCCGGATCGTGGGGTCAACCAGGAGCAACCGGTCCAGTTCCTCCAGCCGTTCCGCCGGCAGCCCGTCGAGCAGGGCCGCCTCCATGCGCCGCCGCGCAAGAGCCCGGGCGGCGCGGCCGATGCGGTCGAGTGTGTCGGCCGCCGGCAGCACCACGCGGCGGTCGCGCAGCGCCGCGATCATCGCCTCGGCGATCGGCTGCCCCTGGTCGGTGGCGTCGGCCGCGTCGAGGGCCGCGGCCAGTGCCGCGCGCCGGTCCTTCCGGGCCGCCACGTGCAGCCCGAGGTGGCGCTGCGCCTCGGCGGCGTGCTCGCGCCGGGTCTGATCTCTCTTGGTGTATTCGGCGAGAACGTCCGGGGAGACGTCGATCTGCTCCGCGACGAATGCGACCATCGTCTCCGGCAGCACCTCGTCATGAATCCAAGCCCGTCCAGGATGCCGCATCAGACACAGCTGAAGGGCGAGGCCAAGGCGGTTGTGCGGCGTCCGCTTCGCCAACACGAGATCGAGGTCTGCGGGATCCAACGTGCAGTGCCGGATCAACCCCTCTTCGTCCGTCGGCACGGCGAGCAGCGCATTCCAGCGATCAGACTTCAGCAAGGGACGACGTGACAAGATCGAACTCCGCTCAAAGATGGATGCCTGACCGTAACCGCGATTCGAGCCCGGGCACCGCGAGCCTTTCAAAAAGCACTTGCCATTCGGATCAATTCTGGAAGAGGTTTGTGAAAGGCCCAACGCGGCGGAGCGCCGTCAGCCCAGACAGGCTGCCGTAAACGGCCGTTATCGAAAGGCCCAGGGATCGTGCTGATCGGCTACGCGCGGGTGAGCAAGGGTGAAGAGCAGTCCAACGCCGCGCAGGCGCGAGCACTCGCCGAAGCAGGCTGCAAGCGTGTCTACGAGGAGCGCGCTTCGGGTGGCCGCTGGGACCGGCCAGAGCTGCACTTGATGCTCGACCGCCTGCGGGCGGGCGATACTGTCATCGTCTGGAAGCTCGACCGGCTGTCGCGCTCGCTGAAGGACGTGCTGCTGATTATGGAGACGATCGAAGCGGCCGGCGCCGGCTTCCGGTCGCTGACCGAGGCGATCGACACGACAACGCCGGCCGGGCGCATGATGATGCAGATGATCGGAGCCTTCGCTGAGTTCGAGCGAGCGATGATCCGGGAGCGGACCTCGGCCGGTCTCGCGCAAGCCCGGGCCGAGGGACGGATCGGCGGCCGCCCTCGGGCGCTGACCCCGGCCAAGCGGCGGGAGATCGCCGAGAGCGTGCTATCGGGCCGCAAGACCGGGGCCGACATGGCCCGGCTGTACGACATCAGCGAACCCACGGTTTCCCGCATCGTTGCCGAGCACCGCCTGATGGCGAAACCTACTGACGAGCCGCCGTAATGGCATGATAGACATTCAACGTCTCCAGGCGTTGGCTTCATGGGCCAAGCGTAGCACCGTTGTTGCTCGGCTGACTTTGGAGGCTGGGCGACCGCGAGGACAGCTCTCGACCCGCAGCGGAGCACGGCCCCCAGGGCCGTCCGCAAAGCGGACGTCCCCAGCGATCCATCTGTGCCCCAAAGCGGACCCCGTCGCGCGGATGGGCGACTGTCAGCGTTCCCTTCCGGGTGGTGGATGTGATGAGCATCAAGGGAAGCAGCCCAGTGGCGGCTTTCGGGCGGCCCACAGCCGGCCTGGCCGACCGAGATGGGCGGAAAGCTGACGATCGGGTCGGGCGCAAGAAAAGTCCGGATCGCGCGATCCTAAGCGGAAGTTGCGCAGGCAGGTCTGCATCGGGGCGATGTCGCCGGCCAACACCTTCCGGACCCCCTAAAAGCCAGACAAGTCCACTGGATAGCCTTCCGGAAATGGCCGGTTGCCAGCAGGCGTGGTCTGTCGGCCGGCATCGGTATCGTTCCATGACAGGCCTGGGGTGGTGTGCGAGGCTCTGATGGTCACGTCGTGCAGCCTCGGCACGTAGAGTTGGGTTCCCGCTACCGGGCCGGGGCCTGCTTTCCAGTCAATGTCGAAATACATGGAGTCGGCCTCGCCGGTGATATCGGTGATGATGCCCCAATTCGGCGACGGCACCGCGTCAGCGTAAACGATCGCGCCTTCCCAGGCGGCACGGCCCCAGATCTTCTTCCCATCGGACGAGGAGGATACCGCGGGAGCCGTCAGCCGCCGGCCGTCCCAGCTTACCCCGTCCTGACCGACGACCAGGCTTTCGGGCGGCCATTCGGCAAGGACCAGCCCGGCGCCGACAAATGCGCTGCCGCTGACATCCACCTGTTGCGCCGTCCACGATCCTTTGAACGCGAGCGGCGCGTGCTCGACGCCGCGGAGGGTTGAATCGATGGCGCGCAGTTGGCGTGGCGCGAGCCCGTAGCCGCTGGTCACATTGGAGTTCTTGAACAGCAGATAGTCCACGCCGGTCCCTTCATGCAGGCCCGCAGTCGTGGTGCCGTCGAACACGACCATGCTGACCAGCTTGTCCAGCTCGCCATCCGACACTGATCCACCGGCGACCCGAGCGAATCGGGCCTGCGTCGGCACGAAATGGGGGATGACGCAGTTCTCGAAGCTCATGTCGAGGGCAGCGGCAAAGAGCTTGCCTCCTAACCGGACCGTCTCGGCGTTGGGATTGACCAGGAATTCGATGTCCTTGATGCGTGCGCGCAATGTCAGACGCTGGTCGTCACGATCGATCGCATAAATCCGCGCGACGCCGAGGGAGTTCGGGTCCTGGAGGGTTTCCCAGTAGTTGTCCTTGTGCCTGTGCCGAAGAGGCCGGTCCAGGACGACCCTCCTGCCGCTGATGGACACCACCTTCGCGTATTCGAAATAGCGGATATTGGGGGGGAAACCATACATCTGCTGGTCATAGGAACCGACCATCACGTAGCGGCCGATTGGGAGACTGCGGGCGTCGCTCGCCTCCTTTAGCATCACCGCATCATCGCCGGCGGCGGTGGTATCGATCTTATAGCCGATCGATCTCGGCTGCTCGCAGATCCAATCGCCGGCCGGACCAACGCATTGGAAATATTGCCGCCCTAGCTGCAGGGTGGCCGAGGCGATATGGTAAGGGTTGTTCGACACGATGTTGCGCAACTTCGCGCGGACGCCGGGAGTGTCGCTCCGGATCTCGAGGAACTGGATGCCGAAGGTCCAGCGATTGTTCACATAGTCGTACTGGCGGCCGCCATGAAAGATGATCATCGGCCTCAGATTGCCGTCTCCCACCGCCTCCTGATCGAGGACGATCGCGCGCCGAATCTTCATCAGGACTTCGGTGTAGTCGGCGCCAACCGGCATGCCGTACTCACCGGAGTCGACCACATAATCCCTGTGAAGAATGGCGCTCTTGGTCCGATTGGCGGTGACCCCGGCCACCACCTCGAGTGTGACCGGGAAGTCTGCGACCCTCGAGGTATTCCCGCGGTTTCGCACGGATGTCTTGAAGCCATATGTGCCGACGGCCAGCGGCGTCCCGATCGACAGCATGCCGGTGTTGACATCCACGGTCACGCTCGCAGGCGCGTCCGAGATCGAATAGGTATAGGCGTAACCAAATTCCGAGCCACCCCAGGCTTCGAGATAGCCGACCGGGCCAGTTTCCATCGACGAGATGACGAAGCGGGATTCGGAGAGCCATTTGGCCGGGCTTGCGGACGAGGACGTGCCCGGATACGCCGTCGCTGCCGAACACACCAGGAGCAGCGCGGCGCAGATGAGACGCTTGACGATTGTGCTCCCTCGCCTCGTCATTGCTTCTGCGGCTCAGCTACCATCAGCATGTTCGGCGCCAGCCAACGAGGCAGCCACGAGAATGGCAGACTGCTGACTTCTCTGATCGGCGCATTGTGTCGGATCGTCTGCGCCAGCCAGCGCCAGTCGAAGCCGATATGCCAGACCGTGTGCGTCGGGATGCGGTCCATCTGATAGAGCCCGGCCCAGAACGTCTCGCGCAGGGTACCAGAGCCACGATTGTAGCCCATCAGAGCCGAGCCGCCGTTCTTGATCCAAACCGCCGGCCCCACCTCCACCGGTACCGTCACCACGAAAAGCTTCGGCCGCACGATGCGGCAGACATTCTCGATGATGCGGACGACGGCGCCTTCGGGGATGTGCTCCAGGGTCTCCAGCGCGAACACGATGTCGGCGCTGTCAGGCTGATAGTGGCTCGGATCGGCTGCATCCGCCTGCACGAACTTGCAGTTCGGACGATGCCCATGGTTGCGGCGCGCCGCATCCAGGTACTCGGCGCTAAGGTCGATGCCGGTGTAGTCGACATCATAAGCACTGAGCAGCGGCCCCACGGCCGTGCCCGGGCCGCATCCGATATCGAGTGCCCTAACCGAGCGCCCCTTCATCGTGGCGCTGAGCTCGCCCGCAAGGCGGAGGAGCGATGCGTATCTGCCAGAGTGAATAAACGTTGTGATCTTGTTGAAATTTTGGTTGCGCTCATACTGCGAGATCTCGGAAACGTCGCTCATGTAAAAACTGCCCCTCTCCGGAGAAAGGGACAGCATAGCGAGACAAGTCGGCCGGTGACGATTCAGCCGACGGTGGTAGGATCAGAATCCGAAGGTGGGTACCGGGTATCCGACCGGGCCAATTGCGTTGCGCCGTCCCTGGTGCCTCATGGTGTGAGGCTCCGGTCTGGTTGAACAACATCCCGGCTGTCGCGGTGCTTGCGCGTTGGCGATGACTCATGCATCCAGACGTTTCAGGTTCCCTGCCGGGAGCGGCAGCTTTGGGTCGCGTCCGGTCATGTCCGCTCTCGGGAGCCCATCGCAGTGACGGTTATTCACCCTTTGCCGACAGCACGGCCGCGGCACCACCATCCTCAGTGGGTCCGCTTTCCGGCCTATGGAGACGGTCGGGGTGCCTGCCGAGGCACTCGCTGCATTATGCCAAGGACGCGCGCTCGCGATTAGGTGACCATGGTCAGGATCGGGCGCATGCGCTTCACCGACCATGCGGTTCAGAGCAGCTTCATGATTGGTTGCTTCTTTGTTCCTCGATGTCGGACGCTTACGCACTCCTCTTGTAATGACCCCCACATGTCCGTCGTGGGGGCGGCGGTTACGGTCGCTGCCTTTCGAAGGTGCCCGGCCATCCGGCTGATGCCGACCGAAGGAGCGCCCCGTGACCGAGGTCTGGAAGCCTTCATGCCTATTGATGCGCGAAGTTGCGCAATGCTGTGCCGAATTGAGGTGAAAGCTGGCGTCCGTGTCCTGGCCTCGGAGCAGTGCACGCAGTTCACTCGACTTGAGCGCCGAGGATAAAGCTACCGCCAGCCGTCCGTGTGGAGATCGATGATGTCAACCAACATGCATCGCACGGAAGGCGTTAGCACGCCCGAGTGGACCCGAGAGGATCAAGCGCTTCTGTGGCAAATCGCAAGCGTTGCTGAGAACCGCGTCTGTTTCGGCATACTATCATCTTGCCGCGTCGCGAACCTACCCCTTTGCAGGGACTTCGCCGCCTTCCAGGTAGATGTCCGCGGAAGCACTGTCAACGCGGCCCCAATAAGCCGAACGAAGCGGAACCACCACCCAAACGGCTCCGTCACCGTCGTTACCAGATTCGTCCGCTTCTGGCGGGAGTCGAGCCGAGCAGTCGGCAAGCGAGCCTTCAAACACAATCGATCCGTTCCGAAGAAGCTTGTACATATCAGTAACCTAAGTTTGATCGTTGAAAGATACAGAATACAGGGTGCCAGGACTGAAGTCCATATCCGCGCCCAGATTGGGAAGGAAGAGTTCCATGCTGCTGCGCAGGGCTCAGGTGCTTGTCGAGATTGGCCGCGATGAACGGTCTCCGTTCCGGTGATAAGAGAGACGACGGGGTGCCACATGCGCTGGCACCCTGGCCGTGTGCGCTAGAGCAGGAAGTCGGAGCCCTGCAGGGTGACCGCACCGTCGAGATGAATGACGATGTCGGCGGTGCCGTCGCCATTCACATCTGCCGAGACCGTCGTGGTGCCGCTGTCGATTTCATAGCGCAGTTGCCCGGCGGTGCCAGAGAAGTCCGCAGCGCCGATGAAGCTGAAGGCCGTGTCGCCATTCCCGGAATTGCCGTCGGCATCGATCAGGCTTAGCGAGATCACATCGAGGCCGTGCTGGAAGTCCTGGATCGTGTCGTCCGCCGCAGCGGTGCTGTCGGAGATGGCGGTGTAGCTGAAATAGTCCGAGCCCGCCCCGCCGTTCAGCACGTCCGCGCCGCTGCCTCCCCGGAGGGTATCGTTGCCGCCGGCGCCGGTGAGGATGTCGTCGCCGTCAAACCCGATCAGCGCGTTGCCCAGAGCGTTGCCGGTCATGACATCGTCGTGATTGCTGCCGTTTATCGTCTCGATGTCGCTGGCGATGGTGTCACCCTGCGCCGCGCCGCCGGTGTTGACCTGGGTCTGGAGGTTGATCGTCACGCCCACCGCGCTGTCCCAATAGCTGGCGATGTCGTAGTCGGCACCGCCGGTCAGCTGGTCGGCACCGGCGCTGCCGCGCAGGATGTCGCCACCGTCGCCGCCGATCAGGTGATCGTCGCCATTGCCGCCATAGAGCGCGTCCCAACCGCCGCCGCCGTCGAGCACGTCGTTGCCGTTCAGGCCCACCAGCATGTTCGCTGCGCCGGCGCCGGTCAGAGTGTCGTCGAAGGCGCTGCCCTGCAGGTTCTCGATCGCGTGCAGCAGGTCGCCCTCGGCATAGCCACCGCTGCCGGCGCCGGTCGCCAGGTTGACCGTTACACCAACGCCGCTGCCGTTGTAGTCCGCAATGTCGATACCGACGCCGCCATTGATGTCATCGGCGTCTTCGCCGCCATTGATCGCGTCATTGCCCACGCCGCCGGTGAGCGTATCGATACCCGCACCGCCGGTGAGCGTATCGGCGCCGAGGCCGCCGTCGGCATGGTCATTGCCGTTGCCGCCATAGAGGGTGTCGTTGCCAACGCCGCCGGCAATAGTATCGTTGCCACCCCCGCCATTGATTTGGTTGGCGCCGATATCGCCGGTCAGGGTGTCGTCGAAGACGCTGCCACCTAGATTTTCGATGCTGGTCAGACGGTCGCCTGCGGCGTCGCCGCCGCTAGCGGTGCCGGCCCCGAGTTCAACCGTCACCGCGGCGCTGGAGTTGAAGTAGCCGGCCGCATCCGTGCCATTGCCGCCGTCGATATCGTCGGCGCCGGCACCGCCGACGATGTTGTCGTTACCCTCCTCGCCGGTCAGCATGTTGGAGTTGCCGTCGCCATACAGTTGGTCCGACTGGGCCGAGCCGATCAGGTTCTCGATGCCGGACAGCGTGTCGCCCTGGGCATCGCCGCCGGTACCGGTTCCCGCGATGAGATCGACAGTGACCCCGGTGGCAGAGGCGGCGTAGCTCGCCGTGTCGGTGCCGGCGGCGCCGGAGATCTGGTCTGCCCCGGCGCCCCCGGTGAGCAGGTCGTTGCCGAAGCCGCCGAGCAGGATGTCGTCGCCGGCCAGCCCGTCGATGGTGTCGTTGCCGTCGGAGCCGAGCATGCGGTCGGCCCCGGCCCCGGCCACCAGCGAGATGCGGAACACGTCGAAGCCGGTGCCGTTGCCCTCGGCGCCCATGCCGGTGTCGGTGGCCTGCGTCTGGAAGGTGACGTAGTGCCCGTCGGCCGAGATCTGCGGCGTGTTCGAAAGGTCGTTCAGCTCCGTCCCGTCGGCGGCGACGGACAGGCGCGTCACCGTGCCGGTCACCGTGTCCTTGAGGAAGATGTCGCGGAGCCCGTTGGTGTCGCCCTGCACCAGGTTGCTGGCCAGGCTGAAGAACACGACGTAGAGCCCGTCGGCGGAGATCGACGCCTGGCTCGAGAGTGCGTCGCCCTGGCTGCCGCCGCCGGCAGTGGAGACGCGGGTGGTGGTGTTGGTCTGCAGGTCGCGGACGAAGATGTCGGTGACGCCGTTGGTGTCGCCGGCGACCAGGTTGGTCGCGTTGCTCTCGAACACCACATAGCGGCCGTTGCCGGAGATCGAGGAGCCGAAGGACGTGCCGTCGCCCGACACGCCGCCGGTGGAGACCGAGACCAGGGTGGTGGTGCCGGCGGCGATGTCGCGGACGAAGACGTCGGTGACGGCGCCGTTGGTGTCGGTCGCGACCAGGTTGCTGGCGGAGCTGACGAAGGAGGCGCGGTTGCCGTCGTCGGACAAGCGGGTGACCAGGGAGTTGCCGTTGGCCTGCGACTCGTCATCCGCCACCGAGATGCGGGTGACGACGCCGGTCGACAGGTTCTTGACGAAGGCGTCGCTGAAGCCGTTGCTGTCGCCCGCGGCCAGGTTGGTCGCGGTGCTCTGGAAGCCGATGAAGGCGCCGTTGCCGGTGACGTCGACATTCTGCGACGCGCCGTTCGCCTCGCCGCCGACGGAGGTGGTCGAGACCCGGGTGGTGACGCCCGTCTGCGTGTCCCGCATGAAGACGTCGAGAACGGCGTTGCCGTCGCCGCCGACCAGGTTGGTCGCGGTGCTGTTGAAGAACACATAGCGGCCGTCATGGGTGACCGCGGCGACGCTGGAGACGTTGTTGCCCTGCGTCCCGCCGGTCGCGGTCGAGATCAGCGTGGTGGTGCCGGTCTGCGTGTCGCGCAGGAAGACATCGAAGAAGCCGTTGAGATCGCCGCCGACCAGGTTGGTCGCGGTGCTCTGGAACACGACATAACGGCCGTCGGCCGACATCACGCCGCCGGTGGCGACGTTGTCCGCGCTGGTGCCGCCGGTGCTGACTGAAATCCGGGTGAGCGAACTGGCATTGACGGTCATACGGAAAGCCTCCCCATCGATTCTGCTGACGATGGCGGCCCTTGGCCGGGAAAAACGCCACCGGGAAAATCAGAAACAAAACAGAGTTATACGAACAACAATCATACGAGTAATGAACGTGGGTTCACGTCGCCGACCCTCAGGGTTCTACACGCTCCGCCGACTTTGGGGAAGTGTCGGGAATTCCGTATAAGGGCGGGCGGTTGAACACTCAGGCCGCCATGGCGCTCGTGAAGCGTCCGCCGAAGAGCACGGCGAACTGGGCCGAGACCATCATCCATTCCCGGGGCGGCATCTTCCACTCCTTCTCGGAGTGGTTCAAGATCCGAAGCAGCAGTTTGATCGCGGCGGCGGCGGTCGGGAAATGGCCCCTGCCGCGGACGGCGCGGCGCAGCTTGGCGTTCAAGGCCTCGATCGCGTTCGTGGTGTACAAGATCTGCCGGACGTCGGCGCGAAAGGCGCAGAACGGCACGACCTCGCTCCAGGTTTGTCGCCAATTTTTGCCAATGGCCGGATAGCGGCGGCCCCAGAGCCCGTCCTCGAAGGCGGCGAGCGCGGCCTCGCGGCGGCGTCGACCGCCCGGCAGATGCCCTTCAGCGCCGCGGCCACGGCCTCGCGGTCCTTCACGGGACGAAGTCCAGGATATGCCGCAGCAGAGATGGACGATGCAGGCCAGGACCGTCGTCTTGGGGAACACGGCGGTGATCGCCTCCGGGAAGCCCTTCAGCTGTCGACGACGGCGAGCAGCACGTCCTCGACGCCACCGGGCCTTCAGCTCTGATGGAGAATCGGCATGGCCTGCTGGTCGATGCGTGCCTGACCCAGGCGGACGGGCATGCCGAGCGGGTGGCGGCCCTGCACATGATCGAGCCGCACGCCGACCGGCCGCGGGCGATCACGCTCGGTGCCGACAAGGCCTATGACGCGGAGGACTTCGTCAATGAGCTGCGCTCGATGAACGTCACGCCGCACGTGGCGCAGAACACCAGCGGGCGCCGTTCCGCGATCGATGGGCGCACGACCCGGCATGCCGGCTATGGAGTCAGCCAGCGCCTGCGCAAGCGGATCGAGGAGGCGTTCGGCTGGATCAAGACGGTCGCCGGACAACGCAAGACCCGGTTCCGCGGCCGCGACCGTGTCGGCTGGGCCTTCACCTTCGCTGTCGCCGCCTACAACCTGGTGCGGCTGCCGAAGCTGCTCGCCGCATGATGGCCGTCGGTGATCACCCGCTCGTCGGCCAATGGCGGATCGTCGAAGCCGATCTGTGGGATCACGGCTATCTCGATCTCTGCGGCCCCGCCACGGTCACCATCGGCGCCGACAACCGCGGCGAAATCGCCTTCGGCGCGATGCAGGCCTCCCTCGACCTCAGCTACAGCCCTTCGATGGTCTTCTTCTCGTGGGCCGACCGGCAAGGAGCGCCGCGTCAAACGCTGGGAGCATGAAGCCGTCATCGACGCCATGCAGCAGCGAATGGATCGGGCGCCGGAGGCCATGCGCATCCGCCGCCAGACGGTCGAGCACCCGTTCGGCACCCTCAAGGCCTGGATGGGGGCCACCCACTTCCTGACCCGAGGGCTACAGCGGGTCAGCACCGAGATGAGCCTCCAAATCCTGGCCTACAACTTCAAGAGGGTGATCTCCATCCTCGGTGTGGCGGGCTTGCTGCACGCCATCCGGGCCTGACATTCGAACTGCCGAACCCGCTGCCACAGCCAAATGCCGACGAAACCCTCCCCGCTCATCAAACTCGCGTTTCCACACGGCCTCGGTCGAATCGGGTCAGATCCGCCTTCCGGAGCCGAGGCCGATGGCCGCTATCGGGTAGCCTCCGGTCGGCCCGGCTGACCGGGAGGGCGGAAACCGCACCCAAGAGCGCCGAATAGCAAGGTCGAGAAAAACCTGAGCCGGCAGCGCAGCGGTGAGGTCTCCGCAGCCAAAGGGGAGAGCTCGTTGTGCAATCCGCGCCTGTCGAGCAGATTGACGGAGTCTCCGGCGCAACGACGGTCAAGAGCTCACTATGCCTGCTTCCGCTCAAGAGCGCGTCTCGAAAGCTCTCACCGACTTGAAGCGGGAGACGCCGATTCCCGTCCGTACGTCTCCGCCACGATCCCTCGCGGACCAGATGAGCGCATACGCCACGCCCGGCGTCAGCATCGGTATCGTCGATCGCTCCGAAATGGTCTGGGAGGGTGGGTTTGGCGTCGGCCTCGCAGGCTCCTCGACGGCGGTTGCCGCCGACACGCTGTTCCAGGCGGGCTCCGTCAGCAAGCCGGTGTTCGCCACCGCGGTGATGCGGCTTGTCGAGCGCGGGCTGCTCGATCTCGACGAGAATGTGAACACCTATCTCACCTCCTGGCGCATCCCGAGCAACGGCGGATGGTCGCCCGGGTCACTCTGCGTCAGCTCCTGAGCCATTCCGCGGGAACGAGCGTGCGTGGCTTCCCCGGCTATCCTGCGGCCGGTCCATGGCCGAGCGTCACGGAGGTGTTAGACGGCGCATTGCCGGCCAATACCCCGCCGGTGGTCGTGGAGGGCCTGCCGGGCGTCGCATTCCGGTATTCCGGGGGCGGGACGACGATTGCCCAGCAGGTCGTCACGGATGTGCTGAAGCGGCCCTTCCCGGAAGCGATGAGGGAGCTTGTCCTGGACCCGTCCGGCATGCGCCACAGCACCTACGACCAGCCGCTCCTGCCGGCGGAGGCGGCGCGGGCGGCGAGCGGCCACTCTTGGAACAGCGAGCCCGTGCCCGGCGGCTGGCACGTCTATCCAGAGATGGCGGCCGCAGGGCTCTGGACGACCGCCGGCGACCTGGCACGCCTCGGGGCCGAATTGATGCGCATCCTCCAAGGCCGCGGCTCCGCACTCGGGCTCAGGCGCGAGACGGTTGCCGCCATGCTGCGTCCCCAGCTGACACATCAGGAGGTGGGCCGGAACTTCGTGGGGATCGGCTGGTTCTGCGATGGGCAAGGCGAGGCCTTCCAGTTTGGGCATCGGGGTGACGACGAGGGTTTCCTGGCCAATATGCAGGTGTATCCGGAGCGGTGCGCCGCCGTCGTCGTGATGATCAACTCGATGCAGGGCTGGCCGCTGCTGGACGAAATTCCGGCGGCGCTGGGGCGGGCGTTCGGATGGACCGATCGTCCCGACGCCGCGGCGGAGGTCCCGGCTTCGGAGGTGAAGGAGTACCTCGGCAGCTACCGCCACCCCGGCGGTGCGACGATCCGGGTCGCTCTTGCCGGAGATGGTTTTGGCTTGGCACTTCGATTCGGATCTCAGGCGCCGGTGCCGCTGGTCCGGCACGCCCGCGATGCCTTCACCTCGCCCACAACCGATCTGCGGGCCTCCTTCGATCGGGACGCAAATCGCCGATGCCGGGCGCTGATCCTCACGCAGTTCGGCACGGAGCTGCGGTTCGACCGGCATCGATGACGTGGCCGGTGCTTGCATAAAAATAGCGATATCCGAAGCGTCGACACCCATCGGAATCGGTTCAGGCCACGGCGGGTATTAGCCCTCCCGAGCCGCGGCCTGGCGGCAGGGGAGGCGAAGAACGGCAGTGTCGGGCGACAGTCTTCCGGTCAACGAGTGCCGACTTGCGCGAGATATGGCAGCTAGTCTGCAAGCTAAAAATGCGAAGACGGGGATGATGGCTGCCGTACAAGCTCCTACTCCTTGCAGATTGTGCTGAAGAGCTGCCTCAATCGCGAGAGAACCCACAACATTACGACCAATAACCCAATCAGGACCGGACCGCCAATTGATAAACCATTGACTACCTCGCCAGTAGCAGGAAGGCCGATCAACATTTCTCACAGCATTCTCTTGGCAGCCCGAAATGCACATCATACGCACTCCCCCAAAGGTCTTCATCGGGCCGCGTACGGTCACGTCCGCCTCGAGGCACCAGCTGCAATGGCCGGTTCCAGGCACCCCTGGCCGACGGAGATGGGTGTGAAGGCCGGTTCCCGCCATTTTTGCCTCGTGTCCGGAATCGAGGCGGCTCGGCGATGGCGGGATATGGCGCCACTCCGGTCGGCACCGCGCTGGATTGAATAGCGAAGCTCTTCTTGGCGCTGCCGGACCCAAACGCGCGCCGGCCGCTCCGGTTCCACCCGTATCAAGATCGGAGACCGTGCTTTCGGCTTTCCATCCCTATTGATTCTAGGTATCAAGAGATGCCTCGAACTACGAGGCTAGGGGATGATCCATGTCGACACGCAGAACCAATCCGAACTTCATGAATGGTGTGCCGGAGCTGCTGATCCTGCAGCTGATTGGCGACCGGGAGATGTATGGCTATGAACTGGCACAAGCGATTCGAGAGCAAACCGAGGACGCGATCTCGCTGGGCGAGGGCGTCGTTTATCCAGCGCTCCACGCGCTCGAACGCGACGGCGCCCTAACCTCGCAGCGACGGATGGTGAACGGCCGAACCCGCGTTTATTACACGATCACGCCCAAAGGCCGGACGCGCTTGGCCGACCTGGCCGCGAGCTGGAGCCGGGTGACGCGTGCGATTCAGAGCGCGTTCGTGGGAGGGAAATATGTCGAAGCCATTTGAGGAACTGCGGGAGCGATTGCTGCGCGCCGGTGTCGCGCCCAGACATGTCTGCCGCTACATCACCGAACTCGAGGAGCATCTGACGGACCTCACCAGCAAACTGGATTGGGATACGGACACCCGAGCCCAAGCGGAGCGACTGGCTCTGGCCCGGATCGGCAACACCGACGTGCTCGCAGAGGTGATGCTAGAGCGGCCGGAGTTCCGCTCTTGGGCTGCCCGCTTGCCCTGGCTGGCGTTCGTCGTCGTGCCGCCGGTGATTCTTGCTGCGTGCGTGACCGCGACCGTGCTGATCCTGATTCTGGCGGTGCGCTCGTTCGGCCTCGGCGGCAACCCGGACGTCCATCTGGTCCCGCCCGGCTGGTTCGCGGTGCTGGGCCAAGGCGCAGGCGCCTTCAACACCTATGTCCTGCCGGTGCTGTTGGGCTGGGCAATCGCGATCAGCGCCGCGCGGCAGCGGACGCGGCTGCTATGGCCTATCGTCGGCATGATCGCGATCGCCCTTGTTGGCAGCATTACAAGCCTTGAGGTAGTCCTCCCGGCATTGCCGGGCGCCGGCGGCCGGATCGCAGTGGGCGTCGATCCGCACGCGTTGGTGTCGAACGTCACGCCGATGCTCGAGCTGCTGGCAAGCCTTACGCTGACGCTGGTGCCCTATCTCGTCTGGTCAGCCGGCGCCACAAGAGCGTTGGACTTCTGACCCGACCTCGCCTTGGCGTCGATGCGGCCTTAGCCAAAGCGTGGATACCCTGATCACGCCCCGCGCCACCGACCTCGCGCGGGGTGGTTGGGAAGCGCAGGTGAGGGAGGCGACATCATCGGGCATCGCTCGCCAGGTGGCGTCCATAGGTCGAGCTAGGCCGATCCGATTGGTAGACATCTGCAGTTGAATAGGATCTTGTGCACGTCGGGCGAACGTCATCGACAACCGGCGCCCAACCCTGGCCCGCTCCGGATAGCTTGCAGCTTAAGGAGCGGGCCAGCGGTTCACCAGCAGGCCGCGCCCGAGCTGAATAGTTCGTGCATTGCTGTGCCCGACAACGCACCTGCAACTCCGCCAGCCTGCTGCAAGCAGTCATTCTATCGATGTCGTCGTGGCGTCCGCACCGAGCCGCCTGCGGTGACGTCCGCTTCGGGGAGCTACATTCGACGACCGGTTTCGGGAGCCTCCAGCGCTATATGCCGGCAAAGTGGAGCCTCTCCCAGCCAGCTTGCGCCATGTTCAGTTTGGGGAAGCCACATCGATGGCCTCTGGCGCTCCTCTGCCCGGCGACGGCGATCCGGCAATGGGTCAATCCAGCACATGATAATCGGTGTAGCCTTCGGGCCCCTGCGTGAACCAGGTCTCGGGATTGTCCCTCGCGAGAGGCGTTCCGTTCCGGAGCCGACGCGGCAGGTCGGGGTTGGCAATGAATGGGCGGCCGAAGGTGATTGCGTCAGCAACGCCGGCAGCCAATTCGGCCTGTGCTCGCCCGACGTCAAAGTCGGAATTCAGCAGGAGCGGTCCCTTGAAGGCCGGCCGGATCTTCGGCGCGAGCGGCGGCAGATAGCCGACGCCGAAGGTCCCGTCGAGCGGCGGCTCCCGCAGCTCCAGATGGCCGATGCCGATCGCTGACAGCGCCTCCGCGGCGGCGATGAACAGCGGCTCGGGATCGCTGTCGCGCACACCCTGCGTTTCACCGTTGGGGGAGAGGCGAACTCCTGTGCGATCCGCCCCGGCGACGCCCGCGACAGCCTCGGTCACCTCCCGCAGCAGGCGGATGCGGTTGGCGATTGAGCCACCGTACCGATCGCTGCGGAAATTCGCGCCGTCGCGCAGGAATTCGTCGATGAGATAGCCATTGGCGGCATGGATCTGCACGCCGTCAAATCCGGACTCCAGCGCGTTGCGAGTGGCCGCCCGGAATTCCTCAAGCAATCCCGAGATCTCGTCGAGCCGCAGCGCACGGGCCGTGGCATAGGGCTGCCGGCCGACATAGGTGTGGGCATGACCGGGCGCTGTCGTCACCGACGCCGCGACGGGCTGAGCGCCTTCGATGAAGCTGGGATGGACCGTGCGCCCCATGTGCCAGAGCTGCGCCACGATCCGGCCGCCGGCGCCATGGACCGCATCGGTCACCCGGCGCCATCCGGCCACCTGCTCCACGGTCCAGATGCCGGTGGCATAGGGCCAGCCGAGACCCCGCCGGGAGATCCCGATCGCCTCCGAGATGATGAGGCCGGCACCGGCGCGCTGTGCGTAGTACTCGGCCATGATCGGTGTGGGCACGTGGTCGCGTGTGCCCCTGGCGCGGGTCATGGGCGCCACCAGGATGCGGTTCGGCGCATTGATTGCGCCGATCCGGACCGGATCGAACAGGGTGGGCATGGAGCAGGCCTTCTCCGCGAAATCTCAGGGAGCTAGACGAGGCGCTGGCCGCCGTCGATGTGCAGGGTCTCGCCGTTCATGAAGCCATTCGACATCAGGAAGACGACGGCCGCTCCCGCCTGCTCGGCGGTGCCGAGGCGCCCGAGCGGCAGCTTCCCGGTGAGCGCGGCCACATAGGCGTCCCGGTTGGCCCCGAGGGTCCTGGCAAGCAGCGGCGTGTCGGTGGTTCCCGGCGAGAGCGTGTTGACGCGGCGGGGTGCTAGCTCGAGGGCCAGGGCGCGCGCGAAGGCTTCCATCGCCGCCGAAGCGGCGGCCAAGACCGCGGTGCCCTGCGGGGCGGGGCGGTCGGCGAGCACGCCGGAAATAAAGGTGATCGAGCCGTCGCGGGCGAGGCGATCCCCGAGAGCGCGGATGGTGTGCACCGCCGCCCAGATCCTTTCCTCGAAGGCACGGCGCAGATGATCGATCTCCGCATCGAGGATACTGCCGGCGACGAAGCTTCCGGCCAGGAGCACCAAGTGGTCGACATGCGCAATGTCTGCGAGCGCCGGTGCGATTGTCTCGGGCCGGGTCACATCCGCTGCACGCCAGTTCTCGAAACCATGTTCGACGGCGGCAAGGCGTGCACGATCGGCGTCGAACCCGACGACGATGACCTTGGCGCCTGCCGCCTTGGCCTGAATTGCGGCCGACAGGCCGATCCCCGACGTGCCGCCAAAGATCAGGACGGTGCGGTCGGTGAGGTGTTGCGAGAATGGGGCGGCGACAGGGCTTGCTGGCACGGTAGATCTCCCGAATGCGTCCGAGGACGCTGGCGGCGACAAGGTGAGCTCTAACCGCAGGATTGATAATCGGGCCTGAGTTTGTTTCTGTCGTTCCATGACGGAACAAACCAGTCTGGACAGGCTGACCGGCCTGATCGCCTTCGCCCGGGTCGCATCCCTAGGGAGCTTCACAGCGGCCGCGCGTTCGCTGTCGATCTCGCCGTCGGCGGTGAGCAAGAGCGTGCAGCGCCTGGAGCAGCGCCTCGGGCTCCGGCTCTTCACCCGCACGACGCGATCGTTGACATTGACGCCCGAGGGCCGGGATCTGCACGAGCGTGCGCTGCGGCTCCTGCGTGAGGCCGAGGAGATCGAGCAGGCGGCGGTCGCCGCCCGCGCCGAGCCGGCCGGGACTTTGAAGATCGCCGCGTCGTCGCCCGTGGGGATCCATCTCCTCGCCCCAGCCATGCCGCGGTTCCGGGAACGCCACCCCAAGCTTTCGATCGACCTACGGCTGAGCGATCACTTCGTGGATATGATCGAGGACGGCATCGACGTCGCGATCCGGGTGGGCGATCTCGGCGACTCCCGGCTGGTCTCCAGACGGCTCGCTCCGCATCGCATCTGCGCGTTTGCGTCGCCCGGCTATCTCGCGCGGCGGGGCACGCCGCAGCATCCGGACGAACTGGCGGATCACGATTGCGTGAACTTCCGCTATCAGAGCTCAGGGCAGGCGCTACGGTGGCCGTTCCGTCTCAGTGATCGCACGCTCGAGATCGTTCCCCAAGCCGGCATCGTCATGGACCTGAGCGATGCCGTCCTCGCCGCGCTCGCCGCCGGGGCCGGAATAGGGATCTCGCCGACTTACGCCGCCGCCGGCCATGTCCGCGCCGGACTCCTGGTTCCCGTGCTCGCGGCCTTCGGGGTGGAGCGATCGAGCATCACAGCGATGTGGCCGGAAAGCCGGCGCGCCAGCCCCAACGTGAAGGCATTCCTTAGCTTCCTGCTGGAGGTCTTCCCGTCCCCAGCCTCGTGGGACACCCTCATCGACCAGGTCGCGGTCATCCAAATAACAGGAACGGATGAGCGTCCGGTGCCGAGAAGGCGCAGGAATGTCGGGTATTGAGTACCGCGAGGTGGCGGGACCGCCAGGAAAGGCTGGTATTCCGCGGGTTTGGGGACGGCCGGTGTGGAGACGTCATCGAGGCGGCCGCATATGGCGCGCACGAGCCATATCCGTTTCGTCGGGAAGCTGGGGCTAACCTTCAGCGGAACGACGGGGTTCGTTCCAAGGCCGAAGGGGGCTCCCCGCAGCTAGGCGCCTGCCTCGTCCGCCGGTCGGTCGAGCGCCGAACTTTCCATCCCCTCGCCAGTCAGAGACCCCAGCAGCCAGTTCCCGCCCTGAAGCCCGAGGGAGTGATTCTCACCGCCCTACGTTCGCGGGAGGCATCGAAAGCGCCTCCGGCAGCCGCGATGTGTACGACATCTTGTCCTCCACGCTGCCGCCGGTGCTTTCGGCGATTTTTGAGCGGCTGGCCGAGGGGAATCCCGTCGATCCCGTCGATGACCCTGGCCCGCCCGACGCGTTCCAATACCAGCTGACCTGAGGGAGAACCCGGCGCCGGGCCGTCCGGTTTCGGTGGTCTTCGACCCACGCCCGACAGAAATGCCCTCAGACGATGAAATCGGCCGCGGCGACGATGTGTGGTCTGAGACGACGACGATGGCGACGCCGGGGGCCCTGTCACCGCTGGTGTCGCCGTCATGGCCCGGCAGCCGTTGCCGAGTGCGACCACCTGCAGTTTGGCTTGATGGCCGGTGAAGCCCCCGATGCTGCAGGCGGCGTCCCGATTGTCGGCCTGTCTATAAGCAGGGGCAGATACAGAAATATGCGTTATTGAGTAAAAATTATCTAAACGTCACTTATTTATGAAAAAGTTAAGTTGACCGTCTGAAATATCTATGCCGTACTTATTAAGGCAATTTAATCAATTTCCCCAGGTGTTCTATGACGCACCAAGTCTCGCGGCGCAATGCTGCGGTCGCATTTCTTGTGTTCGCCTTCGCCTCGCCCGGACTTGCTCAAGCCCAGCCATCCGACACATCACCGTCCGGCATGGTGGCATTCTTCATGTCCTCGGGCGCGCAGTGCCCTACGGGCTGGGCGCCTGCTACGGCGGCCCAGGGGATGGTTCTGGTCGGGCGAGGCGATGGCGCCGGCGTCGGGACCACGGTGGGCACTTCCATGTCAAGCGAGACAGAGCCCACCCATCAGCATCCTTATGTCGCCTCCGTCACCATCCCGGTCCGATCAATCGACGGAGCACATTTCGGCAACGACCAGGGAGCGCGATCCGGCGCATACCTGGCATTCGGGGGTACCGACGCATCCACCTGGAATCTGCCCTTCATTCAACTCGTCGTTTGCCAAAAGCAGTGAGGCGCGCATGACCAGCGGAATTGTCCTTCGCGTGGCGCGGATTGTAGCTTGTCTGACCTGCGTCACCGGCGCCGCCACCGCCCAGGATACCTACCCCCAAGGAACAATGGCCTATTTCAACCTGGCGAGTTGCCCAACCGGTTGGGCGCCAGCGACCGGCGCTGACAATCAAGTCTTGAACGGGGTCACCCTGGTGCCGTTCGCCCCGCCCGTTCCACCGAACATGCTCGGCACGACCGTGCAGACGCCCCTCGGCAATGGAGAGGTCCGCACCCATACCCATACGTTTTCTTCCAGCGTTGATCTTTCCGAGGTCGAGTACGCCGGAATTGTCCTCGGCGACAACAATGACACCTCGGTCGACGGCACAGTGCCCTTCTCAAGCGTGACCGGGGCACCACAATCGGAGGAGACCGCCCCCTACATCCAGTATCTGCTCTGTCAGAAGACCGCGTTTCAGCGCAATCAGAATCCTCCAGTCGGGGTGCCGCAGGACGTGGTCACCTTCTACGGGACGGCAGAGTGTCCGACAGGCTGGAAACCGACGCTGGTTTCGGCCGGACGCCTGCTCATCGGGCTGCCGTCCGGCGGCACGCCCCAGGCGACCTTCGGGGGTAACCCCCTGGCTGTGGGTGAAGATCGACAGCACACGCACACATTTTCCGGCTCCGTTTGGGTTCAATCCACAGACGTAGCCCTGGCGTCGGGCTGCTGCGCCGAAAACTATGGCGCCGCGGGGACTTATTCATATAGCGGCACCACCGACCCGGCTTCGAGCGGCTTTCCGTACACGATCGTGAACCAATGTCAGCCTTGTGTGACCGGCGATCAGGATCCCGCCTGCCAGGGCCAATAGGCCCTTGCCCTGGCCCATCCCTGCGAACGGTAAAGACAGCGGAGCCCCGCCATGAGCACGATCCCTCCCAATGCCAACGACATTCAGATCACCGCCGGGCTGATTGATGACTATCTGCTGACCGAGGATGCGCCGGTCGGCCCCAACCCGAACGGCCGGTTCGTGGCGGTTCAGGATCCCGGTGTCGCGACGCCGTCGACCTCGCTGCTTTCGGTCGACTCCTCCGGCAACATGATTCACTTCTACCCGGATCAGACCTCACATTCCGGGTGGAGCACCACGACCATTCCGGTTCCTGCGCCGTCCGGCGCCGGCGGCCCGATCGCGCGGCTCGCGGCGTTCGCCCAGGATGGCATCACCAACGCGCTAGCCTACTTTCCGCTGCCGGGTGCCAGCGGCAACGCCGCCACCTGGATGCAGTCCCCGGCGCCGGGCACCTGGAACCGGGCCCCGCTGACCCATGATTCGGCCAATGCGCTCGGCTACACCTACCAGACGGATTACTACATCGACGCTTCGGGCAATCAATACCTCTACGGCGTCACCGGCAACATCTCGGGTGGGGCCTTCTTTCTGGTGTGGTTCGACGCGGATAACGGGGTCTGGGATGTGCTCTATGAGCAGTATCTCAGCACCTTCGATCCGGTGGTTTCGACCGGGGCGGCGTTCCGCCTGATGCCCGGCGCTGATGGAGCCCTCAACGTGCTGTGGATCGATGGCGGCGTCATATACTGGCAGCCCGCCTCGATCTCCGATCCCGGCACATCGAACGCCGAATTCGCCTGGTCGGGCGACGTGGCTTCCTTCGATCCCGGCCTCGGCGCCCTGAGCATCAGTGAAATCCTGCCGCTGCCCGGCAGCGCGGGGCAGAGCAACCTGCTTGTCGTCGACGCCACCCAGACCCTGTACCTGATCCAGGGCTACGACCAGGGATCAGGGGCGGCGATGACCGCCCTCACCGGCCCCGGCGGCAATCAGCCAGCCGGCGCCGCCGGCGCGACGGTCGGGGCCGATTCTCAGGGAAACCTGATGGTGCTGGTCACCGAGACGACATCCCAGTCGCTCTGGATCCTGCGCCAGACCGGCAGCGAAAACGACGTGCCGACCTTCGCGCCCTGGGTGCCGCTCGGCAACACCGTGACCGCGCTGGCGGCGCCCCCCTCGATGGCCGGCGGGCCCGAATTGTTCCTGGTCGACCCGGGTCTCAGCGCCTATCACATGGCCCAGAACCTCACGGACTACGTGTGGTCGACGCGCAAGATCGCGGCTCCGACGCCGAGCAGCGGGTCCCCGACCAATATTGCCGGGACGTCGATGAGCTTGGCCGTGGTCGATGCCAACCAGGCGCCGATCGCCGATGCCCTGGTCTCGGTCAGCAGCGACCAGCCGGTGGTCATCGTTGCCTCCGGCGTCTCATATCCCGTCGGCCCCGGGGCCCCGGCCCAGATCCAGGCCGATTCGACCGGCCAGGCCTCCATCGTGGTGGAGACCACAAGCCTGTCGATGCCCCCTTTGACCTTCACGGTCACCAATGCCGACGGTTCGACGGCGCAGCGGTCCTGCCAGGGCGACCAGGTGCAGGTGAAGTCGGGGGAGAATCCGCCGCCGACCGCGCCCTCGTCCGTGGCCTCCCGCCTGTCGAACAACGATCCGGGCCAGCCGCTGACCGTGGCCTCGCTGACCAGTGCTGGATTGATCAACTCCGGCTATTCGGACCCGTCCGACGCCGTGGCCGCGATCCAGGCCGCGGGGCAGTGGCTGCAGCAGGACGGCAGCACCGATCTCAACACTTTGTCGCTCGGCCATGTCACTGTCCGGCACTGGCGCATCGAATTCCCGCGCACCGGTTCGCCACGCTTCATGGCCCTCACCGAAGCCCAAGCGCAGGCCTATCTGGCGAAGGCACGGACGGCGGCCGAGCCCGACAGCTTCCTGAGCTTCTTCGGCGACGTGGCGAACTTCTTCAAGCACGCCTGGCAAGCGCTGGAGAGCTTCACCGTCACGATCGCCGACGACCTCACGATCGTGTTCAACGACGCCGAGCAATTTGTGGTCAACACGATCCGCGAGGCGGGCCAGGCGTTGGAGACGATCTTCAGCCGGATCATGGCGGGCCTGGTCGAGGTCTATGACGAGATCAAGAATGTCGTGAACTGGCTGAAGCAGCTGTTCGAATGGGGCGACATCCTCAACACGCACCGGGTCATCAAGGTGATGGTGACCTCGGGCCTCGACTTCGTCTCCGGCTCCATCGCCGCGGCGGAAAGCGCAGTGCAGGCCAAGTTCGACACGGTGAAAACCCAGGTCGCGACGGCGTTCGACAATCTCGAAACCATCTTTGCCCAGGGCCAGAGCTTCAACGACTTCGCCAACGCCGCCGGCCAAAGTCCGATCGGCGGGTCCGGCAACGTGCTCGCCGCTCAACCGGCTTCGACGACGTATTCCCAGAATGGTTCCCGCTGTTCCTATGTGCACAACCACGTGAAGTCCTATTACGCGGGCGGCGGAGGCGGAGGCGGCGGATCGGGGTCGATCCAAAATATTTCCGATCTGATCCAAAGCTCGCTAACCGGCGACACTTTCAACACCCAGACACAGGCGGTACAGGATTTCGTCTCCAGCCAAGTGACGAACCTGCATCAGTTCTTCGATCTGGTCGTCATCGATCTCCTGAATGCGGCCAAGGGGCTGGTGCTGTTCGTGATCGACGCGGTCGAGGATATTGTCCTCGCTGTGCTGCAGGCTCTCGAGGACGCGATCAACGGGCTGCTGGCGTCCTGGAGCGCCACGATCGATATTCCGATCATCTCCTGGCTCTACAAATACGTCATCACGGGAAGTACGGAAAACCCCGGTGACGACCTCACGATTCTGGACGCGTTCTCGCTAGTCCTGGCTGTGCCCGGCACCATCCTCTACAAGATATTGGTCAGCAATGGCGCGGCCCCGTTTACCGAGGCGGACGTCGAGAGCATCGAGCAGAACGGGTTGCCGTGGCCCCAGCTCGGCGATACTTCGATGCTGCGTGCTGACACCGACAGCGTTCCGATATTGACGCCGACCATGATCAAGGTGTTCGGGGTCCTGGCCGGGATTGCGAATTTCTTCGGTGCATTCTGCAGTGGGTACTCGGATTACATGGCGTTCCAAGAGGCGCCGGATGAGGATCTGAAGATATTCTGGTCCATCATGACCCTTCTCACCGGCCTTGCGTCACAGATCGGCGGCGCGCCATGGCCCCTGTTCGTTGGCGGATTGCACAGCCCGGCCGATGACTGGACGGTCGCCTTTTGGAGCGTATCCTGGATACCGCTGATCTCGGATCTGGTCTTCACCTTCGCGACGGGCGGCCTGGCGCGCTTCACCGATGCCGTCGGCCCAATCCTGGACACCGCCATGGGGGCCGTGATGGTCGGCTTGGCGGTCGGGGTGATAATAAAACAGCAGCAATCCAAGCCGCCCTATACGGGCTGGGACCAGGCAAACGCGATCGTTCCTCAGACAGGCCGCCTGTTCAAGTTCCTGATCCTTGCCAAAGACACGGAAGCTGCCGCGATCGCACTTCCCGCCCTGCTGGTCATCGATCTCGTGCTTGGGCTCGGCAGCACCGTCACTCAGATCGGGGATGCCATCGTCGGGTGACGCCGGAGTTTCCGTTCCACTGCTCAGGCCCGTCGCCGCCGGCCAGCTCTGACGCGACTGCCGATCGCTGTGTGCGAGTATAGAAAGGGCAGGCGACACGCGCGGATGTCGCTCTTGCGCTCGAGCAGATGGGTGACGAAGGAGTGACTGCCGGCCCGGGTCTCCCAGTCGCGCTCGCGATGAACGCCGGCGGCGATCGCGGCCGCCGTCATCCGGCGCCGGGACGCGTCCGCTTTGCACCCGCTGCGCGCGCTGCTGCGGCCATGACCGAGGTGATCGGGGACGCCGCCGCACTGCTGCCTGCAGCGATGCCGTGGACACCGCCGGCGGGGCCGGTGGCCGTGAGCGAGGCAAAGATCGCCGAGATCAAGGCCCTGGCGGCGAAGGCCGACCAACTGGTCGAGGCTTCGCTGTTAGCCAAGATGCGGTTGGCCTACGGCAAGGCCTGGCGGGCGTGGAGCGAGTGGTGCCTGGGCTTCGGCCTCGATCCCACGGGCGAGGACACGCGCGGCGCCTTTGGAGTGAGGGTCAGGCGGATTCCTCCCGCTACCGAAAATCCCGCGACCCCGGCATCGCATCGACCGCCTCGCGTTCGCTCAGGTGTGGTTCGACCTGGTCTGGCCCGTCGAGCCGCCCCAGCTCGCGCAGCAGCGGCGACCGGTCAATGACGTGCCGGGCGATCAGGTGGATCACCAGCCCCTCCTTCTGCAGACGGCCGCGCACTTCGAGGAGGCGGCCGCCGACGACGGCGCGGCGATACCGCTCGTAGACCTGCGGCCAGACGATGATGTTGGCGACACCGGTCTCGTCCTCGAGCGTGGCGAAGATCACGCCGCTGGACGTGCCCGGGCGCTGGCGGATCAACACCAGGCCGGCGGTGGCGACCCAGCTGCCGTCCTTGGCGGCGCGCATTTCGGCGGTGGAGAGGATACCGTCGCCGGCGACGTGCCGGCGGAGGAGGGACATCGGATGCGCCTTCAAGCTGAGCCTGAGCGACTGGTAGTCATGCACCACCTCCTCGCCGAGCGTCATCGCCGGCAGCAGGACCTGCGCCTCACCGGCGAACTCGACCGACGGCCGGTTGTCGCCTGGCCTTCGGCTCCGGTCAGCGGCCTCGAAGAGGGGCAGGGGCACGTCGCCGAGGCCGCGGATCGCCCATAGGGCGCTCCGCCGGTCGAGTCCCAGGGAGCGCCAGGCGTCGGCCTCGGCTAGGCGCTCCAGAGTGGCCACGGTGACCTCGGCACGGCGCCAGACGTCGCGCGGCTCGTTGTAGCCGTCGCCGCGCGCGGCCGCGATCCGCGCCGCGTCGACCTCACGCAGTCCCTTGACCTGGCGCATGCCGAGCCGGACGGCGAGGCCGCGGACGCCCGATTCCAGGCTGCAATCCCAGTCGCTGTGGTTGACGTCGACCGGACGGACCTCGACGCTGTGCTCGCGGGCGTCTCGGACCAGCTGCGCCGGCGCGTAGAAGCCCATGGGCTGGGAGTTGAGGATCGCGGCGCAGAAGATCGCCGGGTGGTGCCGCTTGAGCCAGGCGCTGACATAGACGATGAGCGCGAAGGAGGCGGCATGGCTCTCCGGGAAGCCGTATTCGCCGAAGCCCTCGATCTGGCTGAAGCAATGTTCGGCGAAGGCCTGTTCGTAGCCGCGGGCGACCATGCCGCCGACCATGCGGTCGCGGTATTCGGCGACCCGCCCGGTCCGGCGGTAGGCGGACATCGACCGGCGCAGCTGGTCGGCCTCGCCCGGGCTGAAGCCGGCAGCTGTGATGGCGATCGACATCGCCTGTTCCTGGAACAGCGGCACACCGAGGGTCTTGCCGAGGACCCGACGCAACTCCTCCTTCGGAAAGGCCACCGGCTCCTTGTTCTGGCGCCGGCGGAGGTAGGGGTGGACCATGTCGCCCTGGATCGGGCCCGGCCGGACGATCGCGACCTCGATCACCAGGTCGTAGAAGCATCTCGGCTTCAGCCGCGGCAGCATCGACATCTGCGCCCGCGATTCCACCTGGAAGACGCCGACGCTATCGGCCTGGCACAGCATGTCGTACACGGCCGGGTCTTCCGGCGGCACGTCGTGCCAGCGGAAGGGGCGGCCGGTCCGCGCCTCGAGGAACTCGAAGGCCTTGCGGACGCAGGTCAGCATGCCGAGCGCGAGGATGTCGATCTTCAGCATGCCGAGGGCGTCGAGGTCGTCTTTATCCCACTCGATGCAGGTCCGGTCCTCCATCGCCGCATTCTCGATCGGCACGCTCTCGTCCAGGCGGCCGCGGGTGATGACGAAGCCGCCGACATGCTGGCTGAGATGGCGCGGGAACCCATAGAGCTGGCCGGCCAGCGCCAGGACACGTCGAGCGGTGCGATCCCGCGGATCGACGCCCGCATCGCGCAGCCGCGCGGCGGTCATATCCTGGTCCCAACCCGGTGCTGACCGAGCGAGCCTGTCGATCGTGTCTGAGGAGAGGCCGAGCGCCTTTCCGACATCACGGATGGCGCTCTTGCTGCGGTAGGTGATGACCGTGGCGGCCAGGCCGGCGCGCTCGCGGCCGTAACGCCGGTAGATGTACTGGTAGACCTCCTCGCGCCGCTCATTCTCGAAATCGACATCGATGTCCGGCGGCTCCTTCCGCTCCGGACTGATGAAGCGCTCGAACAGCATGTCAGATCGCGCCGGGTCAACGGCGGTGATGCCGAGGACATAGCACACGGCCGAGTTCGCGGCAGAGCCGCGGCCCTGGCACAGAATCCCCTCGCCGCGGGCGTAGGAGACGATGTCGTGCACGGTGAGGAAGTAGGGGGCGTAGCTAAGCTGGTCGACCAGCGCAAGCTCGTGCTCGAGGATCCCGCGAACCTTGTCCGGCACCCCCTCCGGATACATCCGGGCGGCACCCTCCCAGGTGAGGTGAACCAGATGCTGCTGCGCGGTGACGCCGGCGGGGATGGTGTCGATCGGATACTCGTAGCGCAGCGCGTCGAGGTCGAAACGGCAGCGCTCGACGATCTCGGTCGTCCTATCGACCGCCTGCGGGCAGGCGGCGAAGAGTTCGCGCATCGTCGCCTCGTCCTTGAGGTATCTCTCCCCATTGGCGTGCAGCCGGCGACCGACCGCGCGGAGCGTGGTTCGCTCCCGGATGCACGTCATGACGTCCTGCAGCGCGCGGCGGCTGCGCGCGTGGGCGTGGACGTCATTGGTTGCCACCGACGGGATGCCGAGGCGGGCGCCGGCGTCGATGGCCCAGGCCAGGCGCCGCGCGTCGTCGCCGCGCAGCAGGTTCTGGACGCCGAGATAGAGGCGGTCGCCGAAGGTTGCGCGCAGCGCGCCGAGGTGCTGCAGCTGCTGCTCGCCGGCGGCCCGGGTGAACCGGCCATCCGGCTGCAGGGCGACAGCCAGCAACCCCTCGGCGTTTTCCAGCAGGTCGGCCAGCTGCAGGGAGCATTCGCCCTTCGTCGTGCGTCGCTTGCCGGTGGTCAGCATCCGGGACAGACGTCCATAGGCGGCCCGGTCGGTCGGGTAGACCAGGACGCTGGGCGCATCCGTGAAGTCCAGCCGCGCACCGATGACGGGCCGCAGCCCGGCCTGTTTGGCGGCCTGGTGGAGGCGCACGGCGCCGGCGAGCGTATTCCGGTCGGTGACGGCGATGGCGCGATGGCCGAACTCGGCCGCCTGGCCGGCCAGCTCGTGCGCGTGGCTGGCGCCGCGCAGGAAGCTGAAGCTGGTCGTCACCTGGAGCTCGGCGTAGCTCATGCGAACAGGCCGTGGAGGAACCAGGCGAGGGCATTGTCCCCGGCGGTGACGAAGATCCAGTAGCGGCGGCCGCCGTCGTCCTCGACGCGGTAATAGTCGCGGGTTCGCTCCGGCGTGTCCCAGCCCCATTCGGGCTCGACCCGCTCCGGACCAACGACACGATCAAGCCGATGGCGGAGGCCTCGCCAGTTGAAGGCGTCGATCGCCAAGCCGCGAGTCTCGATCGCGATCGGCTCCGGTCGCTCGAACAGCACCACCGGGCGCGGCACCGGATGCGACCAGCTGCCCGGTGCCGGCGGCGGCAAGGTCGCCGGCACCTCGACCGCCGCCGCCTCCGGCCAGTGGCGATCGGCCGGGAGAAGACGGCGAACGCTGCCCGGCCCGCTGCGGATCTCGATCCGGTCGATCAGGTCGGCAAGATCGGTGCCGGTGTCGCGGCCGCCGGCGAGATCCGCCTGCGCCGGCAGGATCCGATCGGTTTCAGCGGCCTCCAGCAGCATCGCCTCGATGCCGAATCCAGGGTCGATCTCGGCGATCCGGTCGCGGAAGAGGCGCAACACGGCCGCGGTGTCCGCCAGCGGCCGGCTGGTGCCGATCGCAACGCGTTGGCTAGTCGCGTCAACCCGGAATAGGGTCAGCTCTAAGGTGCGCGCCCCGCGGCCCGCGGCGGCGAGCTCGGCGCAAAGGGAGTCGAGGAGCGTGCGCAGCGCGGTCTCGATCGCCTCGGCCGTGCTGATCGGCTCGACGAGTGAGGCGCGGCGCCGCCAGGTCCTCGCCTCGGCCTGGAATGTCGCCGGCGTCGCCTGGCGGCCGGACAGCGCGTCCAGGGCCACGACGATCTCGCGGCCGAACCGTCGGACCAGCGGGGCGAGGGGCAGGGGGGAGACATCCCCGACCCGGCGAAGCCCCAGCTGTTGCAGGCCTTCAATCAGCGCCGGCGGCAGACGAAGGGCCGCGACGGGCAGCGGCGCGAAGGTACCGATGCCGGCGCCGACGGCGACGACGCCTCCGCCGGCGAAGCGGGCCCAGGCCCAGGCCTGCGCGGCCGTGTCGGCGACCGCGGCCCGCGCCTCGAGCCGAGCTCGGCCGAGGCGCTGCACGATGTCGCCCAGCACCGCCTCCTCGCCGCCCTGAAGATGCGCGGCACCGGTCAGGTCGACCAGGAGGCCGTCGGCGCCGTCGCCGGCGACGAGCGGCGAATAGCGCCGTGCCCAATCGACGAGGCGGCCGAGATCCTCGGCGTCGCCGGCCAGGTCGGCCGGCGCCGCGAGAAGATTCGGGACAAGGGCTCGGGCATCGGCCAGCGGCTGGCCCGGGGCGAGGCCTTCGGCGGCCGCGGCGCCGTCGACCGCGTGGATTCGGAGCGCCTGGTGCTCCTCGACATAGAGCGCCAGCGGTCCCGGCGCTGCCTCACTCCGCTGCCGTCGCCAGCGATCCGTCGGCCACGTCGGCAGCCAGACTGAAAGCCACCGCCTCATCGTTCCATTCCACACACCACCGCGCAGGGGTGCCGCCGCGGCACCGCTGCAGATCAAGGCACCAGACCGGCCGGCCCTGAGGGCTCGGCCGGGACATGACCCGCCACCGGGTCAGCGCCACCGACTGCGGCACCGCCGTGCCGGCAGGCAGCAGGATGAAAGCCGGCGATCGTGCCGCCTCGGCCGCCAGCTGCAGCCGGCGGCTGGCGGTCAGATCCGGCGCAACGCCGTCGCCGACCACGGCGGCCATGGCGCCGCTGCGCAGTCCCTCTTCGAGCTGCCACAGCACGTCCTCGGGACGGCGGCCGCGCGCCAGCAGGAGGCCGGCAGGATCCGTGCCGAGGTCGGCCAGCCCGTAGCCGTAGAGCCCGGGCCGGCGGATGCTGGACCAGAGCACGGCTCGGCCGCGGCCGAGGCGCCCCAGCAGGACGGCGATGAAGCCGACCGCGGCGCCATCGGCCGGCATTCCAACGATCTCGTGCAGCCCCGGCAGGGCCAGGCCGCCCCAGGGGAGGTGGCCGTCGATCGCCGGCACACCGATCGGCACCGAAGGGAGATCCGGATTGCTGCCGGGATCCAGGGCCCGGACGGCCGCGCGGATCTCGGCGAGGCGCGCGGCCGACGCCTGCGCGGGGACATCAGCTGTCGAGCCGGGGGACGGCTCCAGCGGCGGCCCAGAATTCTCGCTCTCGGGATTCATGGGTGCGCAGCTGCTGGCGGGATGGATGAGGATGTCCGCGGTCCGGATCGAACCAGTAGGCGAAGAGCTGGACGATCCCGAGGAGCTCGTCCCGTGTGAGCTGGGCGGCGTCCCAGGGAAAATCCGGCGGAAAATCCGACTTCGTGGGGTAGTCGGTGAAGCCGATCAGGATCTGCTCAAAGCGCCGACGGAGCTCGGCCTCGGGCAGAGCAACCGCCTCGTCGAGCGGCAGCCGCAACGGCTCCTCATCATCATCGTCCGGGCCGAGCGCCGCGAGATAGGCGCGCAGCTGGTCGACGTGCACCCCTTCCGGAAACTCATCCTCGTCGGACCAGGCCCAGCCCCGGTAGTCGATGGCGTAGACATGCGGCTGCAGGTCCTTCGGGATCGGACAGGTGGGCAGCGTCATCCAATCCGGTCGCCGGCGATTCTCAACGGCCTGGTGGACCAGCTCGATCAGCTTGGTGATCGGCTGGGTCTGCGGGTCGTAGCGGCCGATGATCTCGCCAGTTCGCTCCTCGAGCACCTCGACGTGGCCGGGCGCATAGTCCCGGCCATCGCCGAAGTCGGGCTGATCCATCGGAATGCTCAGGCTCGGCCGAGCGATCATCGTCAGGCGGCCTTCCGCCGCGGCTGTGGAACGGCGGCCTCGGCCAGGCGCCGAGCGAGTTCGACAACGACATCCGTCCACGGACCCGCTTCGAATTCGGTCGCGCCAACCACGACGATTCGACCGTCCGGATCGTCACAGCGGAGCTCGACCCGAAGGGCCATGACCTGTTCGTCATCGACATCCAGAGAGAGAAAGCCGTCGCCCTGGATCTGCACGCCCGGGGTGCCGTCGGCGTTCTCGCTGGTGAACGGTCCATACATCGAGAGGTACAGCGAGAACCCCTGGCCGTTGCAGCGCCAGCTTGCCCACCACCGGTCCATTTCGTCGGTCCTGGCGCCGGCTCCCCGGAAACGAGTGGTCAGCGGCATGGTCTTGATCGCCGGCGATTTGCGCGTGACGAGGCTCATGACATCGCAGGCGGCCTGGCTGGCGGGACTCGCCATGGCCAGTTCGGCAGCGCGGTCGAGTTCTGCCCGGGCCTGTTCGGGATCGAACCCGGCTTCGGCAGCTTTGGTGGTGACGCTCATGTCCATGTCAGACCTCCAGGGCAGCCACCAGAGAGGTCTCCGGTGGCGGTGAGAGAACGAGAGGTGAACAAGAACAAAAATAGAACAATCCCGCCCGGAGTCGAGTCGATTCATAAAATGCTACCTATGGTGGGTTGGCAGCACGGTCAGCCACAAGATAATGGAGCCAGGCTCGACGGGTCATAGCCTGGATCAAGGGTAAGCGTCCGGCCTTGGCCGTGGACTTCTGATACCCAAGAGCAAACTAGGCCCTTTGACCGTCTCCAAAGGGCGGAAAGCGGCTGCTCGCGTTCTGATACCGGATGTCTGCTCCGCATTGGATAAGTGGACACCAGATGGTCGACGCGAAACCAGACCGCGGGACGTCGCCCGCGGCCCGGTAGCTGCCGAAACCTCGCCGTCAGAAGTGATATGCGGCCCTTGCACTGGCGGACTGGCTGAGGAACGCGCCGCCGACATCGGCCGTATATTCGCCCTTCAGCTCCAGGCCGCCGGCCCGGAACAGCTGCAGCCCGACATCGATCCGGCCCAGCACATCCGGCGAGTCGATCTGGTCGCTGAAGGTGCCGTTGGCCGAGGACGCCCCGGCGAAGCTGGAACGGATCGTCCGGCTGTTGTCCGGCAGGTAGCTCATGCCGAAGGCGACATAGGCCCGCAGCGCGGTCTCCGGGTCGAGGTCGAGCCGGCCGCCGAACTCCACCATCGGCGACAGCGCCACGCTGGTCTTGCTGCTGCCGCGGACGTCCAGCGCGTAGAGGTCGTCGCCCTTCTCCTCGAAGCCGGGCAGGTCGGTGTAGATCACGTCGAGGTCGCCATAGGGCCGGATGTACCAGTCGGCGAAGGCGAACTCATAGGCGGCGCGCAGCCGGCCGCCGGCCAGGAAGATGCTGGGGTCGCTCTTCAGCGTCTCGCTGGCGATGCCGGGGATGTCGACCCGCCGATTGGCCTCGAACGAGCCGCTGGCGAAGGCGACGGAGCCGGCGAACTGCCACGGCCCCATGACCCGCTTCACCGTCACCGAGCCGTCATAGGTGTCGCCGTCGCCGGAGGAGCCGCCATCCATCGTCGCCCAGCTCTGGCCGAAGCCGAAGGAGGCGCCGAGATACCAGTCCGGGGCGATCTCGTGCTGGGCGCCGATCCGGTAGGTGGTGCCCGAGACGTAGTAGCCCTGGGTGTCGCTGGTGGAGGACTGGTCGGTCCAGCGCCCGGTGACCTTGGCCCAGGCACAGTTGTCCTCGCCCAGCAGCACGCTGTCGTCGATGAAGACCGGGCAGCTCATCGCCGCGCCGAGGATGGTGCCGGCCGAATTGGCCAGGGCGATCGACTGGGCGTGCGCCGCCTTGCTGGACCAGGCGTCGAGCGCCGCCTTGTAGTCGCTGCGGTCGTTGATCGTCGACAGCTCGGCGAAGCGGGTGGCGAAGGCCTTGTCCGAGTTCTCCCAGGCCCGGCCGTAATAGCCGGCCAGCGAGGACTGGCTGTCGTTCAGGGCCACATCCCCGGGCTTGAAGTCGGAGCGCGGCGCCAGGGTCAGGGTGTTGCCGGACTGCGCCGTGTCCCAGTGGAACAGCATCGAATCCAGCCCGTCGGCGGTGGAGGTGAGATGCCCCGCGGTCACCACCGGCAGCGCGCCCGGCAGCAGCGTCAGCACCGTCGGCACGATCTTGCCGTCGAGGGTGGCCGTGCCATCGACCTGCAGATGGCCGACCGCCTTGTTCAGAGAGTCGACGGTCACGCCCAGCCGGCCCTCACCGGTCTGGACGAAATTCCCCGTCACCCTGGTGGCCCGCAGCTCGCCCGGCAGGCCCAGATTGAAGGTGCCGCTGGTGACGACGTCCGCGGCCTCCATCATCGGGCCGGCATTGAAGATGCCGTTGCCGTCGATCTGGCCGCCATTGGTGTAGATCGACCCGTTGATGGTGCCGTTGATGGTGGTGCCGTCGACGTTGCCGGAATTGTTGGCGACGGCGACCTGTCCGTCGCCGGTGACCTTGATCGCCGTGCCGTTGGTTCCGTCGGCCGTGGTGATGGTGCCCCAGTCGTTCGTGACAAAGGCCACCGGGCCATTCGCCGGCGTGTCGATCCAGACACCCGCGCTGCCTGATCCCGTACCGCCGGAGACGGTGGTGCCCACGTTGTCGTAGTTGTTGATCACCACATCCGCTTGTTGGGTCGAGGTTCCGTAGCCCGCGACCTGGGCAAAGATACCGATCCCGTTCTGACCCGTGGCCGAGACCGAGCCGTTCACCGTCACCGTGACGGGGCCGCCGATAGCGCTGCCGCTGGCACTACCGGTTAGGGGTGCGCCGGCATAGATAGTGCCGCCGCTGGCAACCAATCCGCCGCCGCCACCGATGCTCTGTGCGAAAATCCCGATCGCGCCCGGGCCAGTGGCGTTGACGGACCCGCCTTGATTGACAGTGACGTTCACGGCGCCCCCATCGCCCTGACCCGGCTTCCACTGCGTGACCTGACCCAGCGAGGACGGGTCCGTGGTCAGCGAAGGGACATCGCTTTGGTCGCCATCCACTCGGATGATGCCTCCTCCGCCGCCGATCGACTGCGCGACAACGCCGAACGCGCCAGCTCCCGAGGTGTTGATCGAGGTTTGGCTGCCGATGGTCACATTGACGTCGTTGCCATCGCCCTGGCTCTGCGACACGTAGCCGACACTGGTCGTCATCGTCGGCGCACTCTGTGTGGCGGTGATGACGCCGCCGCCGTTGCCGATGCTTTGCGCCAGAATGCCGAAGGAATCATCACCCGAGGTCGAGATGGCGACGGGTGCGCCGGTTGAACCGCTCTGGTTGTAGTTGACGGTGCCGCCACTGCCGTCGGCGTCCGGACCGCCCCCAACCATCAGGTCCAAACGTCCGGTGCCGTATGCAGTCCAGTTCGAGGAGCCCGCTCCGCCGATACCGCCGCTGCCGCCGATCGATTGCAGTAGGACGCCGTCGGCTCCGAAGCCGGAGGTCGCGATATTGATCTGGCCGGTGTTGTTCATCTGGAAATTCACCGTGCCGCCGTCGCCGTTGCCGCCCCCGTTGACGATCCAAGGGCCGCTGCCATTGGATTCATATCCGGTGGCGCTGCCCACTGAGATGAGACCCGTCGCGGCGTCGGAGCCGTCGATGCCGATGCCGCCGCCGCCGCCGATGCTTTGGAGGACTACGGCGGCCGCGCCGAACCCGCCGATGACGGTGCCCTGGACGTTGGGTGCGCCTGTCACGATGGAGGCGCCGTCATCCAGATTGAGTGTCACGGTGCCGCCGTCATTGCCGCTGCCGCCGCTGCCGCCGATGGCGTGAGTGAGATCGATGGTGATTTGATCAGATGTGCCGGTTGCGGCGGCAGTGCCGCCCTTGCCGCCGCCGCCTCCGATCGACTGCGCGACAATGCCGTTCGCCCAATCGCCCGCTGTGGCGACCGGCGCGGAGATATCCACCGAAACCGTACCGCCGGTCCCGGCGGTCCCGGTGGTCCCACCGATCGAGAGATTGAAGGCGGCGCTGATCGGCGGAGGTTGCCCGTTGAAAAAGTTGGCGACCTTGCTGACGGCTTGGCGCACCTTCAAGTCAGGAAGGATCGGATTGTCCGCCGAGGCGTCGGCCCCGGCCGATCCGCCGAGCCCACCGCCGCCGCCGATCGATTGAACCAGAACGCCGGTTGCATCGCCACCATAAGTGGTGATCGGAGCCTGCACAGTGGCCGTCACGTCGCCACCGGTTCCGCCGCTGCCCCCAGTGGTGCCGAGGTTGACTGTCCCGCTGGGCTTGAGGGTCGGGGCCTTCGGTTTGCCGTCACCTGTACTTGGCGTGTAGGTCTGGGCGAGGCTGTAGGAGCCGCCCTGGGACGTGCCGCCGCCGCCGCCGATCGACTGCGCCAGCATGCCGACCGCCCCCGAACCATAGGTCGTGATGCCGTTGCCGGCGAAGAGGCTGGCTTGCACATCTCCGCCGTTGCCCCCGGACCCGCCCGTCGAGCCCAAGGTGACGTTAATCGACCCGCTGGCTCCGGTGCCGAACTCCTGCGTGTTGCCGCTGCCGAAACCGGCATCGCCGCCGCCGCCGCCGATCGATTGCGCCTTCAGCCCGTCCGCGAAGTCGCCATAGGTGACGATCGAGGTCGGGGCGAGGCCCTGGTCCGGGTTAAGGTCGAAACCTCCCTGACTCTGGTCCCATGTGGCCGTGCCGCCCAGTGCGACTCCCACCGAACTGCCCGCACCGCCGCTGCCCGCGCTGCCGCCTATGTTGACCGTGATCCCCAAGCCTTCCGCGTTCGCGCCCGTGGGCACCGTCAGCTGACTATATCCCAGCACTGCGGCGCTCGCGGAGGAGTCGCCGCCGGCGCCGCCGCCGCCGCCGATGCTTTGGACCAGCACGGCCGTGGATCCCTGGCCGTTGGTGGTGATCGTACCGCCGTTCGACAGCGAGAATTGCGCGGTTCCTCCGCCGCCGCCGCTGCCGCCTTTCCCGCCCACGGAAGCTGAACCGGCCACCCCGAACTGGGTGCCGGCGCCTGTCACCGGGATCGAGATGGCCACGGCTTTCGCCAGCGCCGACCCGCCGAGTCCGCCCCCGCCGCCGATGCTCTGGACCACGACGCCGTAACTGTCGACCGGAAGCAGGTTGCAGGGCAGCGAGGGGCAGGCGCCCGGTGTGGCTCCCCCGCTGACGATCAGGGGATCCTGGCCCGTCGCGATCGAGCCGCCTGCCATCATGACGGCAGCCGTATTGCCGGCCCCGCCATTGCCGGCCGTGCCACCGACCGCCACGGCTGCCGAAAAGCCGGGGCCGATGGAGCCGGCGAAGGCCTGGCCGCCGGTCCCGCCGCCGCCGCCGATCGACTGCGCCACAAGGCCGGGCGACTTCGAACCGGAGGTCGTGATCGTCGTCCCGGTTGACGTGATCTGAGCCAATTCACCAGCGCCCCCGTCGCCGGCCGCGCCGCCGATTGTGACCGACGCGAACAGCCCCCCGCTTGCGGCATTGCCGGCGTTGCCGCCGCCGCCGCCGATCGACTGCATCACGACGCCGATGGCGCCGTCGCCCGACGTGCTGATCTGGGAGCCAGGGTCAAGCGCGGCAGTGACCTGTCCGCCATTTCCGCCGCCGCTGCCGGTGCCGCCGACGGTCACGACAACGCCAAACGAGCCGCCGCCATCACCACCGCCACCGCCGATCGACTGGCCGAGCACGCCGATGGCGGAGACGCCGCTGGTCGTGATGCTGTCGCTGCTCGTGGTCGAGCTGTCTCCGTTCCCTGCCGTGAAGCTCACGGCGCCGCCATCGGCCGCGAAGCCGCCGCTGCCGCCGACATTCGAGATTACACCGCTGGCGCCGCCGCCGGCGCCGCCGCCGCCGCCGATGGACTGGAGCAGGACGCCATGCGCGTTCGACCCGTTGGTGGCGATCGATCCGGTGTTCTCGACGCCAACCCCCAGAGAGGTGCCGCCTGTGGCCCCCGAGCCGCCGTTGGAGTGAAAGAGACCCCAGGAGGCGCCTCCGGATCCGCCGCCTCCAGCCACGGACTGTGCCAGGATGCCATGGGCTGTCTGGCCGGCGGTGCTGATTGAACCGCCGTTCGTCACGGACACGTTGCCGGAGTTACCGCCCGCGCCGCCCGTGCCGCCGCCATCGCCGTTTCCTGCTCCACCCAAACCGGCTGCCCCGCCGAGAGACTGCGCCAGGATGCCGACGGAACTATCCCCCGTCGTCGTGATGACGGAGCCATTGCCGACGGTGACCGTCACCGCGCCCGCAGCGCCACCGTTCCCGCCGTTCCCACCGCTGAAGTGGCCATTTCCGCCGCCGCCGCCGTTGCCGCCACCGCCCTCGGACTGGGCGACGATGCCGGGAGAGGACGTGCCGCCCGTGGTGATGATGGCGGTCAGGCCGACAGAGGGGTCGCCGATATCGCCGCCGACAACGACGTCACCGGCCTCGCCGCCCGCGCCGCCCGCGCCGCTGGTGCTGTCTCCACCTATCCCGGTGTCTACATAGCCGCCGAGACCGCCTTGGCCGCCGAGACTGATGGCATAGGCGCCGGGCGAGCTGTCACCCGCCGTGGTCGCGGTGACGGCATTCGCAGTCGCGCCAGCCAGGATGATGCCGACCGTGTCGGTGACCGCACCGCCGCCACCGCCGGGGCCGCCCGTAACGCCTCCAGCGCCGTCGCTGTTCCCTCCGCCGGTCCCGCCGACGCCCCCTTGGCCCAAGGCCAGGAAGCCGGGCAGGTTGTCGCCGGACGGAGCGACAATCGCGCCCGTGACCGACATCGTCGGCGCGTTGACCGCTCCTCCCGCGCCGCCCGGGGCGCCGAAGTCCGTCCCGCCCCCCTGTCCCGCGGTCCCGAAGATGCAGTCGTAGTAGATCCCCTGCGGGCAGCTTTGGGCCGCGGCCGGGTTCGGCATGGCGAGCCAGGCCGTGGTGCCGAGCAGCACGGCGATCAGGCCGGCCCGGGTGACCTCGACATTCCAACCGACCGCAATTCCGAGACCGGACGTGGCCCTTGTTCTGGAAACTAGATCTGGCGTCACCGCTGCCCCCCAAATTGCTCGCTCAAATAACCGGCCTCTCACTAGGTACGGCTACGCCACCGCCCCCGTCACAACGCCTGCCACCCTTGCGGACGAGGGAGGGAGCCTACGCACATAACTCGCCATGCCATAGGTCCAGATGGGACCTATCGATGGGTCCAGATGCGATCTGGCAGGTCCGTATGGCGAACATCTGTGAACCCCGATGTCGCCGTGACAGAGACGGTCTCGCCCGTGAGCCGACAGTTGGCTGCGCAGCCGCGGCTGGTCCGTGAGCCTCCGGTTGGAGGTGGTGATGTCCTTCAGGGAGGGGGCCGTCGAGTTCGACCGACCCGACGCCATTCCAGCGGCCGTCGTGCGTGGCAACCAGTCGCCCGCTGCACGAGGCGAAGGTCAGCGCTCCAATTTTAAAGACACGCGGACCGGTTCGGCCGTTTACGACACCGCGAGATCATCTCGGGCCGAAAGGCCAGCGATTGATTCCTGAGCACTCCGAATGCTGCGCCGTCGTCGCGCTTCGATGCCGTTCACTCACTTCATCGTGAGGTTGTCCTGCGGTCGCGTCTCTCGACCATGTCAGAAAGGTCCGCTATCCCTGGGTTTAGCGGACGCTCGCCCGCACAGCCGGAGTGTCCGTAGAGGGTCGGATCCGGTCCCTCGCCGCTCAGGTGATCAAGCCGCCCTCAGCGTCCTGTCGTCAGATTAGAGAGCCGGCCAATGCCAGGGAAGCAGTTCGTCGATCCGGTTGATCGGATGGCCGTCGGCGATGCGCGCCAGCACATCGCGCAGCCAGGCTTCCGGATTGAGGCCGTTGAGCTTGGCGGTGCCGATCAGTGTGTACATCGCCGCAGCCCGATCGCCGCCGGCATCGGAGCCGGCAAAGGTCCAATTCCGGCGGCCCAGGGCGATGCCGCGCAGCGCGTTCTCGGCGATGTTGTTGTCCGCCTCCAGCCGGGCATCGTCGAGGAAGCGCGATAGGGCGGCGCGGCGCTTAAGGATATAGCGGAGGGCCTCGGCAAGCGCCGACTTCGCCGACAGCCTGACGATCGTGGCGCCCATCCAGTCGAACAGGTCGACGAGCAGCGGCTTCGCCGCGGCGCGGATCCTCAGCCGCTCGGCGGCGGCCTGGCCACGGGCATCAGCCTCGACGGCGTAGATCGCGGCGATGCGGTCGAGCGCCTCCTTGGCCACGGGCGACCTGGTAGCCTCCCAGACATCGAAGATCTTGCGCCGGCAGTGCGCCCAGCACGCCACCTCGATGATCGGCCCGGGCTCCGGGCGCGCCGGATCATACAGCCCTTCGAAGCCGGCATAGGCGTCGGCCTGGAGGAACCCGGTGAAGGTCTTCAGGTGATGGCGCGGCCGCTCCGCCTTGCGGTCGGGACTATAGAAGAAGGCCGCCGCCGGCGGCGCCGTGCCCTGGAACGGACGATCGTCGCGGACATAGACCCAGGCCCGGCCGGTCTTGGTGCGTCCGGTCCCCGGCGCCAGCACCGGCACCGGCGTGTCGTCGCCATGGATCTTGTCGCCGGCGAAGACGTGGCGCCGGATCACGTCCACCAGCGGCTCCAGCAGCCATGCCGACTGGCCCACCCAATCGGCCAGGGTGGAGCGGTCTAGATCCAGCCCCTCACGGGCATAGATCACGCTCTGCCGATAGAGCGGGAGGTGATCGGCGTACTTGGCGACCAGCACATGGGCCAGCAGGCCTGGAGCCGCCCTGCCGCGCGGCGTCGGCAAAGCGGGCGCCGCAGCTTGGGTGATCGCATCGCAGGCCACGCAGGCATACTTCGGCCGGACATGCCGCAGCACCCTGAAGTGCCCGGGAACGTAGTCCAGCACCTCGGTGACGTCCTCGCCTAGCCGGGCCATGCCCGCGCCGCAGGCGGAGCAGCGGCAGGCGCCATCGCCGTCCGGCTGGTGGACGATCTCCTCGCGCGGCAGGTGATCCGGTAAGGGACGGCGCTTCGGCTGCATCCGGTCCGGCCGGGTCCTGGCGGCGCCGGACGCCTCGGCGGCGGCCTCCTGCCGGGCTTCGCCGGCCTCCAGCTCCTCGAGCTTCAGCTCGAGTTGCTCCATCTCCCGATTGAGCCGTTCGGAGGAGCACCCGAACTGCATGCGGCGCAGCCGGGCGAGCTGCACCTTCAGCTTCTCGATCTCCAGCCGGCTCCACTGCACCGCTGCCATGGCGGTCGCGAGCTCGGTTCTGGCAGCTGCCAGCTCGGCGCATCGCGCCAGTGCGAAGGCGCGTAGGGCATCCGGATCGGAGGGGAGATCCACCGTATCGGGCGACATGGTCCAGAGTAGCCGATGTGGCCGCTTCTATCCAGAATCAATCAGCGGAATCAGCGCTTTACTAGACCAGTTCCGGCAGCCGTGGCGGCTCCGGCACGACCGTCCGACGCCAGTCGATTCCTTCGATCAGGATCGCCAGCTGGGCGGGGCTGAGAATCAGGGTCGTGTCGCCGATCGGCGGCCAGACGAACCGTCCACGCTCCAGCCGCTTGATGAACAGGCACAGGCCCGAGCCGTCCCAGTAGAGGGCCTTCAGATAGTCGCCACGCCGGCCCCGGAACAGGAACAGATGGCCGGAGAAGGGGTCGGCGCCGGCGATCTCCCGGACCTTCGCCGCGAGCCCGTCGAGACCGTTCCGCATGTCGACCGGGCGGCAGGCCAAGTAGACCCGCGTGCCGGGCGCAATGTTGAGCATCACGACAGGTTCCTGAGCACTGACAGCACCCGACGCAGCGCCCGCTCGTTGACGAAGGCGTCGACCCGGATGCGTGTCCCGCCCGGCAGATCGATCTCGATCACCCCGGCCCGCTCCTCCAGCTTCGGTGTCGGCGGCAGCCCACGCCGCATCTCTCCGCCCGACCGACCTGGCGTCTCCGGCAGCGGAAGGCGCAACGTTGTTCCGCTCAACTCGTCAGCCTCGCCGCATGTGCCGAGCCGAATGAAATCGATGGTCGGCGGCTTCCCTTCGCGCTCAGGCGGCGGGAGCAACCCGTCCCGTGCCAGGCGGCGCCAGTTGAACAGCATGTTGGTGTTCATGTTGAACCGGCGAGCCACCTGGGACACCGAGGCACCGGGCTTCAGTGACTCCGCCACGATCCTGTGCTTCTCCGCCGCGCTCCAGGTCCGCCGAATCCCGGCCGACGACAGCGCTGCCTCCACATCTGTCGACATCAGCAAGTGTCCACTATGCCCTTGATGGACACTATGATCGTGAGATAGCCCCCTCGCCGATAGACGGGTCAGACCGGACGCTTACGATCAAGAAGGGCCGGCTCACGATCAGGCTGCAGGTCCGCAGAAAACTTGGCGGCTGTCACTCGGCCGGTGCGCGAATCATGCCCCGCCTGGGCAGCACGGTCGACGGCAGCGCAGCTTGCATCGGACAAACGCAGAAAATACCATGCGAGCGTCGCCTTCGGGCGTGGATCAAAACCGAAACCCGGCTGCAACCATTGTGATCGGCCCCAGCCGATCATATGCGGGAGCTTTGATCCATTGCGATGCGCAATTTACACCCGAAAATCGGCAGATGAAGCCACGGAGGTGCAGTTCAGCACCCTGGAAGCGCAGCGTGAGCTGTGCGAAAGCTACATTGCGAGCCAAGCTGGAGAAGGGTGGCTCGCGCTAACCGCGCGGTACGACGATGGCGGATATTCGGGCGGGAACCTGAATCGGCCGGCGTTGCAGCAACTCCTCGCCGATGTCGCTGCACATCGGATCGATGTTGTCGTCGTCTACAAGATCGACCGCCTGTCCCGGTCGCTGCGCGACTTTGTCAACCTCGTCGCCCTCTTTGAAAGCCATGGCGTCACCTTCGTTGCCGTGACGCAGTCCTTCAACACCACGACCAGCATGGGCCGCCTGACGCTCAATGTGCTCTTGTCCTTCGCCCAGTTCGAGCGCGAGATCACCGGCGAGCGGTTGAGAGACTGGTTTGCCGGCGCCAGGGCCCGTGGGATGTGGCTCAGCGGCCCCGCGCCCTACGGATACCACGTCGAGCAACGACGCCTCGTCGTCAACGAAGCGCAAGCCAAGGTCGTCCGCTATATCTTCGGGGCCTATCCGGACATCGGATCCGCCAGATTGCTGGCAAACGAGGTGAATGCACGCGGGCATCTCAACAAGTTCGGACGGCCATTCACCAAGCGCGTGATCGTGACCATCCTGCAAAATCGGCTGTATCGAGGCGATCTCGTTCACAGGGGACAGGTCCTCCCTGGCCAGCACCAAGCGGTCGTTTCAGACGCCGCGTGGCGCCGAGCCCAGATGGCGATTGCCGAAAGCGCTCGACGCAAGGCCGCCCTACGGCGGCCCCCAGTCAACGGAATGCTGAAAGGCCTCTTGTTCGATGCGACAGGACGGCGGCTGATCCACGCTTTCGTGCATCGCAAGGGCCGCGCCTATCGGTACTACGTGCCCCGGATCACGCGGTATGGTCCGGCAACGACGCCAAGCGACCGGTTCAGAGCCGTCGACGTGGAGGCCGCGGTCGTTGAGCTCTTGAACAGAATCACGGGCGTGCAACATGAGCGTCATGACGAGTTTGCCGCCACCGGCCAAGTACGCCGGATGGTGTCCAGAATCGACATGTCAGCTGATTCCATGCGTATCACTCTGTCCACCGGAGCCGTGCTCGAAACGGCGCATTCCGGAAAGCTGGACAGCCAGCCAAAGTCGCGAGGAGTGCCTCCCTGGCTGGACGAAGCGCGAGCGCTGCTCAAGGGCGGGCACTCGAAGATTTCGGCGGCGCGGCAACTGGGCGTGATTCCGTCCCGTTTTTATCGGGCCATGGAGAAATACATGCGAACCCCGACATGATCGAGGATGCCAGCACTACCCTAAGGCTCGGCTTACAACGACACTTCCGGCTACTTTGGACGCATCATGACTGTGGCCCAAAGAGGTCCGGCTCGAGATCCGGCTGCTGCTCTTCAGCAACCGCCGGTGGCCGCGGTGATTTGGCCGGCCAGCGAATCATCACCTGAGGAGGGAAGGGCCGGAGCATCGCCTGCACCTGCTCGATCGGCATGTCGACATCGCCGAACCAGAACGGCAGTTGGTCCCGGGTGAGGATCGCCGGCATGCGGTCGTGGATCTCGCCGACAACATCATTCGCCGCCACCGTGATCGTGGCGAAGGTGCGGATCCAGGTGTCGGTCCCCTTCACATTCCAGCCATCCCAGATGCCTGCGACGAACATGCTGGACCCGTCCGCCATGCCGATGGCGAAGAGCCGCCCCTTAGGCTCGCCGATCGTCCGGCGCTGGGTAAAAAAATCGGTCGAGATGATGCAGCGGCGCTTCCGGAAGGACTGGGCGAACGGCTGGAGCTCGGCGACCGTCTCGGCCCGGGCGTGCAGGTGCGGCCGGGACATGTCGGGGGCCCAGTGGAGCACTAGGCCCCATTTGAGAAGGCCGAACTCCTTCCGGCCGGTCTCGGGATTCCGTCGGATGACGATAACCTCGGCGCCCTCGACCATCTGTCCCGGCTTGTGGCCGTTGGCGCGGGCCCGCTCTGCCTGCAGGCGGATGAGCTCAGCAAGGTGCTCCGACGTCGTGTTCTCCGATGAAGCCATGGCGATTCATATGGGCGCGAAGGCCAGATTGTCACCGGTGCTCGGACCTTCCGAGGCCGCAGGCGCCGGAGGATTGGAATTTCTTCCAGCCCAGAGCTCATCAAGGTTCGGCCGCCTGGCTGGATATGGAGGATCCATGAAAGGCTGCGAGGCAAAGAACAAAGCTGTTGCAAGGGCGAATGCTTGATTATAGTTGGTCGGCGCTAACCTGCGGATTTGTGATGATGCATTTTCGCGAACCTACCGGAGTAATTTGATGAGCGAAGTTAGCTCGATATCTGCTCAGTCCACGGCGGACGATACGCGCCGCCTCACCGTTCAGATCGTTTCAGCCCACATCGGCCACAACAAAGTGGCCCAAGGAGACCTTCCGGCGCTGATCGAGCAGGTCTACGGCGCTCTCAGCGGCTTGGGGAAGGCAGCGGAGGCAACCGCGCCGGCTCGCCCGGAGCCGGCGGTGTCCATCCGCAAGTCTGTCACGCCCGATTACCTGGTCTGCCTCGAGGACGGTAAGAAGCTGAAGATGCTGAAGCGGCACTTGTCCTCGGCCTACAACATGACGCCGGACCAGTATCGCGAGCGATGGGGTCTGCCGGCGGATTATCCGATGGTCTCTCCCAACTATGCCCAGCAGCGTAGCACGATGGCGAAGAAGATCGGTCTTGGCACCCGTCGTGTCGAGCCTGTCCCGGCTCCCGCACCGGCGGCGCCGGCCAAGGTTCCCCGCACCCGCAAACCTGCGGCAGCAAAGGCAGCGACCGCCTGAGGGTTGCGAGGTCATACGAACCGAGAAGGGCGGCCTCGATCGGCGAGGCCGCCAGCATTATCGAGTCAGGACGATATTCGTTCGCGGTCGACCGACCGATCCGCCACGGGCGAAACCGCTCCATCTTTACGGCCATATCGAGAACCGCAACGGCAGGTTGCCGGACTGCAAGAGGCGCAGAGCCTCTGCGACGGTGCTGCTGGTCCGATGATGACCCGCCCATGCCGACTCAGGATCTGATCGAGATTCATAGCGATGAGTACTCGTCCTCCACGATGAGAACCGCTCGCGCCACAGTCATACTCGCACCTGGATCTCAGATCACGGCATTGGCACCACGATCTCCACGCTTAAACCGGAAGGCAGGTATTCGAGTTCTACTCGACCGCCGAGCTCGCGCGTAGCGACGAAGTCGATGAGACGGCTGCCGAAGCCGGCGGTGGCGGGCAGCGTCACCAGGGGGCCGCCGCATTCTTGCCATCGAAGCGCGAGCTTTGGAGCGCTATCGTTGGACACATCCCAGAGGATCCGGACTTGGCCTTCGGGTACCGAAAGAGCGCCGTGCTTCACGGCATTGGTCGCGAGCTCGTGCAAGATCAGGCTGAGAGGCACAATCTGAACCTGCGCGAGCGTAATGGCCGGGCCGGGTTCAACGATGAGTCTCTCCTTGCCGGCAGCATAGGGCTCGACCGTCTGCTCGATCAGGGTGCGCAGCCCGATCTGACCTGGCTCGCCAAATGCCAGATCATGCGCAGTGACGAGCGCCTTGAACCTGCCAAGAAAGTCGTCCCGATACTCCACTCCGGAACGGTCCTCAGCCACGGTCTGCCGCGCCATCGCCTGGACAATGGCGAGCAGGTTCTTGACCCGATGCCGCAGCTCGCCGACAAGCATATCGGCTTCGGCTTCGCGCTGCCGGCTCGGCGTGGCATCGACGATCGACAGCAGCATTCTCTGGCTGGACCTGTCCGGCTGGTATAGGCGGTGAGCGGATATGAGCATCGTGCGCCAGCCCAAGTTCGCGAACTCGTGCACGACTTCATAATCAACAACCGCTGTGCTCCTGGTAATGACCTGTTCGAGCAGATGGCGTAGATCGGGGATGTTCCACTGGCCATCGCCCAAATCGAAGATCGGCCGCCCGAGGGTGTCGTCCTCACTCACCTGAAACGTGTCATAGAAGCTGCGGCTGACAGATTCGACGCGGAGCTGGTTGTCAAGAACGAGCAGTGGTTCGGGAATTTTATCGACAATACTCTGCGCCTGAGTGTGCGTATTGCGCATCAGACGGTAGATGTCCACGAGATTCATCAGCCTTCCCTGTCCCCTCGATTGGAGCGGTTCGGGCCAATTAAGGCTCAGCCGCTGGTGAGAGAATGCTCTTCCGGCCCTGTAAACTCGATAGCAAGGTGCGTTCCCGCGGGCATTGTCAACGTGCAGTCGACCTGTCCAATTCCGGTCGCGTCAGCCTGAGCCGACGCTAGCGACGAGTGCCGCTGGCTTGATGAGCCGCTAAGCCGCTCCGGATCCCGCTTTCGCCCTTTGGGACACGATGGGTGTGTCTGATATCAAGACGACGCCCTTGGTGCAGCAGAGGGAAGCTTCAGCAGCCGGGCCTATGCCGAGATCGACGATTGGCTGTCGGAATGTCCCGACCAGCGTCAGTCTGAGTGTCGCGATCGGGGCTGTCCCTTGCGATCGCCGGCGGGGTGTTCGTGCCGGCCAGCGCGCTCCTCGGCGCGGGCGGCGCGCGGCGACAGTCTGCACCGGTTGCGGAAAGTGCGTTCGCCTGACGGAGCGGCAGACTGCGGTCACCGAAGCCATCGCCGTCGGTCCGTCCGCCATGCCGATGGCGAACTGGCGCCCCTTGGGCTGACCGATCGTCCGGCGCTGGATGAAGAAGTCCGTCGAGATGACGCAGCGACGTCGGCGAACGCTTGGGCGAACACCTTGAGTTCGGCGACGGTCTCGGCCCGGGCGTGAAGATGCGGCCGGGAGGTATCCGGCGCCCAGGGGGCACAAATCCCCATTTGGGGAGGCCGAACTCCTGCCGGCCGGTCTCGGGATCCCGTCGGATGATGATAACCTCGGCGCCCTCGACCATCTGTCCCGGTTTTGGCCGTTGGCGCGGGCCCGCTCTGCCTACAAGCGGATGAGCTCAGCAAGGTGCTCCGCTGTCGTGTTCTCCGATGAAGCCATGGCGATTCATATGGGCGCAGAGGCCTGATCGTCACCGATGCTGGGACCTTCGTAGGCCGCAAGCCCCGAGGATTGGAATTTCTTCCAGCCCGGAGTGCATCAATGGTTCGGCCGCCTCGCTGGATATGGAGGATCCATGAAAAGGCGGAAAGTGGAAGCTTCGCGCACAATCGCTGCATGACGGCTCCTGAGGGACAGCGGACATATCAGCGGCAGTCGCAGGTGCGCAGCCCGTGCCGGCTCGATGACCGTGACCGCCGAGAGGGGTCGCTCGAGCCCGTCTGGATCTGCCGACAGCACGGCAGCCTGTAAGCGCAATGGCTGCTGCGTGTGCGACCCAGCCGACACGGATCTGGGTTCGCGATTTATTCTCCATGCAATGAATCTGGACCCATCGATCACCCCGATCTGGATCTAAGACATATTCCACTATGGGCATAAGCTGCTTTTGCATCCGCTTTGTTCGCCGGCGCCTCGACGTGGGGGTTTGTCCGCGCCGGACGGACACGCGGCGATTGAATGAGCGATTTTGGGGGGCTGCGATGGCGCACAGGCTGACGTCCGACACCCGCTCCACGACCGGTATTCGGCTCGTGATCACCGCGGCCGGAAACTCCGGCGCTCCGGGCCGCCCGGCTGCGAAACGACTCCCAGGACCGGCGCGGCTCGTTTCCCGCAGGACGCTGCCGGGCCTTTCCCGGGCCGGCCTGATCGCCGGGCTGCTCGGCACCACGGCCGGGCTCGCCATGCCGGCCCCGGCCGCGGCCCAAAGCTGCCCGCAGGGGATCTACTACGACTGCATCTTCGGCGCCGCGGGACAGGGGGGCGGAACGGACTTCGGCGCCCCGGGCGGCGCGGGAGGAACGGTCAACGCGCCAACGGTCTCGGTTACGGGCGCGACTGTCACTCCATCCGGCGACAACCTGCCCGGCTTCCAGGCCTTGGGCCAAGGGGGCGTCGGAGGGACCGGCGGAGGGAACAACGACAGCGGTGGAGGCGTCACGGGCGGCCCCGGCGGTGGCGGCGGTGCGGTCACCGGCACCGCCGGCATCATCCTGGCTGGCGCGACTGCGAATGCCATTACCGCGGCCACGGCGGGTGACAACTCGCCCGGCGCCTATGCCATCAGTCTCGCCGGGCAGGGCGGTGTCGGCGGCTATGTAAATACCGGTTTAGGTGGTGACAGCTCCGGCGGCGCGGGCGGCGCGGGCGGAGCGGCCGGTGACGTCGTTGTCGGCGGCGATATCGGCGACCCCTCTGTCGGCCTGACCGCCATCATCTCCACCAGCGGCACCTCCTCTCCCGGCATTGTCGCCCAGTCCGAGGGCGGTGGCGGCGGCGCCGGCGGCACCGGAAGTGGTGAGAAATACAAGGGCGGGAACGGCGCGAACGGTGGCGCTGCGGGCTCGGTGACGGTGACCGTCGGAACCGGCTCCGTCATCACGACGACGGAGGATACTTCCGTCGGCATCCTGGCGCAGTCTCTCGGCGGGGCAGCCGGTTTGGGTGGAGCGGGAAACAACGACAGCGGCGGCACGGGCGGCGCTGGCGGCGATTCGGGCATCGTGACGGTGAACAACAACGGCTCGATCAGCACCCAGGGCCAGACGGCCCATGGCATCGTCGCACAGTCGCTGGCCGGGGGCGGTGGATCCGGCGGTGCCTCCTGGGGTCTCTTCCACTCCAACGGCGGCACAGGGGCCACAGGCGGCACCACCAGCCAGACCAGCGTGGAGAACAACGGGACGATCACAACGATCGGGGCGAATGCGTTCGGCGTCCTGCTCCAATCCATCGGCGGCGGCGGCGGTGCCGGCGGCGGCGCCAGCGGTGTCATCGCGAATGTCGGCGGCAGCGGCGGCTTCGCGGCCGATGGCGGGACCGTGAGTTTCACGGCAGGCAACGGCGACCCCTCAATCACAAGCAACGACAGCATCACGACCAGCGGCGCCTCCGCCATCGGCGTGCTGGGCCAGTCGATCGGCGGCGGCGGCGGCGATGGCGGCGGTGCAGCCGGCGTTGCCGTGACCATCGGCGGCACCGGCAGCGGCGGCGGCAACGGCGGATGGGTCATTGCCACACTCGACTCGGGCTCCGAGATCACCACGTCGGGCGACGGCGCCGCCGCCGCCGTGATGCAGTCGATCGGCGGCGGCGGCGGCAACGGCGGGAATGCCGCGACCGGGGGGCTGTTCGCCGGGGTTGGCATTGGCGGCACGGCCGCCACGGGGGGCACCGGAGGACCGGTCGAGATCATGTCACTCTACACGGCGATCACGACCTCCGGCTCGAAGTCGCCCGGCCTTGTGGCGCAGTCGATCGGCGGTGGCGGCGGAACCGGCGGCCAGGCCTTCGCCGCCACGGTAAGTCCCGGCTTTGCGGCAGACGTGGCGGTCGGCGGCACGGGCGGCGGTGGCGGAGCCGCCGGTTCGGCTGCCGTCACGGTGGCAGGCGGCTCGATCGCGACCGGCCAAGATCAAGGGCTCACGGGCGACAGCAGCGATCAGGCCAGTTGCCCATCGTTGCCCTGCAACACGCTCCCGGTCGACAGCTACGGGGTCGTGGTCCAGAGCATCGGCGGCGGGGGCGGGCACGGCGGGTCGGCGATGTCGAAGGCCGTGGCCATCGCGATCCCGGTGACAAGCTCCGGCGACCAGGGCGCGATCTCCGCCTCAGTGGCCCTGGGCGGGACAGGCGGCAGCGGCGGCGCCGGAGGACTTGCGCAATTCTCCCTGTCGAACGGCGGCACAATCACCACCAGCGGCCAGGGATCCACGGCCGTGCTGGTCCAGAGCATCGGCGGCGGCGGCGGCGCCGGCGGCGACTCTTCCGCCAGCGCCACGGTGCTGGGATATGGATCGAAGTCGGTGCCAAAAGCGGCCTACTCTGAAGGCATCACCATCACGGTCTCGATGGGTGGCACCGGTGGCAGCGGCGGTGCGGGCAGTTCGGTGGGAGCCGCGCTGGGCGGCACGGCCACATGGGACCAGAGCCAGAATCAGGGCCAGGGCGGTTTCGACCTCACCCCGGACCAGGGCCTCCCTCCGACCTCCATCGTCACCTATGGCGACTTCGCCGCCGGGCTGAAGGCGCAGTCGATCGGCGGCGGCGGCGGCGATGCCGGGTTCGGCAGCGGCAACACGCAGTCATTCGGCACCGGGGCCAGCGGGTCGGTCAACGTCACCTTGGGCTCGACAGGCGGGTCCGGAGGCAACGGCGGCGACGTGCAGGCCGCTCTCTTCGCCGGAAACGGCATCACGACCTACGGTTCTGGGGCGGTCGGCATGCTGGCGCAGTCGGTCGGCGGCGGCGGCGGCACGTCCCAGGGCGGCTCCGTCAGCGTCGCCCAGAGCTACACTCCAACGACAGGAGACGATGAACCGAAGGCCCCGAAGATCGCCCCGAGCGCGACGTTCACCTTCGGCAGCACCGGAAAGTCCGGCGGAACCGGTGGCGACGTGGCGGTCAGTGTGCAGGCCCCGATCACCACTTACGGTGGCGATGCAACCGGCGTGCTGGCGCAATCGATCGGCGGCGGCGGTGGGCTCGGCGGATCCGCCGGAGCCGACGCTTCGGCGGACAATCCGGTGCTTTCTGCCTTCAAGGCGCGCCAATACGCCAGCCAGATCGCAGAATTCTTCGGCGGGAAACCTCCGACGATCAGCCCCACCTTCAATTTCGCGTTGGGTGGGGGCGGCAACGGGACTGGCGGGACCGGCGGTGCGGTTTCGGTCGATATCTCCGCACCAATCACCACAGGGGGGATTCCAGTCACCACAGGGGGAGTTCCAGTCACCACGGTGGGGGATTGGGCGCACGGCGTCGTCGCGCAGTCGATCGGAGGCGGCGGCGGCAAGGGTGGCACTGCCGCCGCGAGCGGCACGGGTGCGTCTGATCAAGTCACGATCAATCTCTCACAGTTTATCGGCGGAAACGGCGAGAACAATGACGGCGGCGACGGCGGCGCCGTGAACATCACTGTCGACGACGGCATGTCCGTGGTCACAGGTCCGTCCAGCGCCCAAAGCGAGGTCGTCGGCGGCTTCGCCGCGGCCGCCGTGGTCGCCCAGAGCATCGGTGGCGGCGGCGGCATCGGTGCCGACGGCTCCGACAGCGCGACAGGCCTCATCTCAGTGGGCGCCATCTCCACCCCCAACTGGAATCATAGCAACCAGTGGATCGTCAACGGCGGTGGCATCGGCGATGGCGGTGAGGTGGATTTCCTGACGTACAACACGAGCACGGCCAACATCGTCACCTCCGGCTTCGGAGCCGACGGTGTCCTTCTGCAATCCATCGGCGGGGGGGGCGGTATCGGCGGGGCCGGCTCCTCGTCCTGGACTGCGTCTCAGAATGGAACCCTGAACCTGATGGCAGGAGGCGGTCCGACCGCGTCCGGCGATGGCGGCACCGTGAACTACAATACCTCGAGCGACCCCAACTACTCGCCCAATGCTCCGGTCTCGATCTCGACGTCGGGTGCCAACGCCTTCGGTATCCTGGCGCAAAGCATCGGCAACGGCGGTGGCATTGTCACTGCCACGCAGAGTGCGCCTACCCTGTACACCCATATCGGCAGCCAATCGGTTAATCCGGGCGATGGCGGCACGGTCAATGTAACCGTGGGCAATCAAAGCTCGATCAACACCACGGGAGCCGGGGCGTTCGGCATCGTCGCGCAGTCAATCGGCGGGGGCGGAGGCATCATCCGCGTCGATGACGGCCAGAACGGCGTCCCCGTCCTCGCCACGTCTGTGGATCCGAGCGTGTCGTCGATATCGACAGGCGCGCTGACAACGCAGTGGAGGCCGGCTCAGGGCAACGGCGGCGCAGTGAACGTCACTGTGAAGCAGGGCGGTTCCGTCAATGCCGCCGGCCCCGGCTCGATCGGGATCTTCGCGCAGAGCGTCGGTGGCGGCGGCGGCCTGATCGCCAACGGGAATTCGACGTTGTATGCCGGCGCACCCCTCTTCTCCAAAACGTCCAGCGGCGGAGGTGTTGGCGGCCCCGTCGCGGTGACCGTGAACGACTCGGTTTTGGCGACCGGTCAGAACGGGATCGGGATCTTCGCCCAGGTCGCGGGCTACGGCACTCCGACCGGGCAGGCGAATGTGCAGATCAACAACTACGACAACCAGGGCACCACCGTCTCCGGCGGCAGCGGCTCGGGCAGCGCGGGTGTCTGGATCGACACTCCCGCCAAGGGTCCGGTGGCCTATGTCACGAACGACTGGGCCACGATCACGACGGCCGATGGAACCAACGGCACCGCGATCAAGGTCACCGGGGGCGGACAGGTTGCGGTTGCCAACAATACTGGCACCATCGACGGCACTACCATGGTCGGCACCATCATCGGCTCCATCTACACCAATGGCGGCCAGATCGACGGCGATGGCACCTTCAATGCCGGTCCGATGATGGAGGCTGCGGACGTCGTCACCAGCGGCACTTTCAATCTGGGCCTGCCGGGCGAGCTGCGGGCCACCAGGGTGACGGGGAATTTCATCCAGACCGGCGAGGGCCGGCTGGGCGTGACCGTCGATTCTCTGAACAAGACGGCCGGCCACCTGCAGGTCGACGGCACGGCGACGCTGGACGGCACCATCGTGCCGACGGTGCTGACGCTGCTGCCGGGCGCGGTGCCGGTGGTGACCGCGGGGCACCTCACCTCCACCGCCGACGGGCTGGACGCGCTGCTGTTCCATTGGGACACGGCGCAGTCCGGCAACACCCTGACCCTGGCGCCGCGCTCGGACTTCAAACCCGGCGACGTGGCCCTGAACGGCAGCCAGTCCTCGCTGGCCGGCTATTACGGCCGGGCCTGGGACAACGGCGACAAGGCCTTCGCCACCCGCTTCGCCGAGCTGTCGACGATCAACGACCGCAGCGACTACAAGGCGGCGCTGGACGCCTGGTCCAGCAAGGCGGCGCATGCCCAGTCGATCGCCCTGGCCAATTCGGCCGGCACCATCCTCGGCGCGGCGATGAGCTGCCCGGTCTTCATCGACGACAGCGTGCTGCTGGGCGAGGACAACTGCGCCTGGGCCAAGGTCACCGGGCGCTGGACCGACCAGTCCTCCACCAGCGACAACCAGGGCTATTACGTCTCGGGCACCACCTACCGGATCGGCGCCCAGCACGAGATCGCCCCCGACTGGTATCTCGGCGCCTCCTTCGGCTTCGGCCAGAGCTGGGCGAGGATGGATGGCGGCTCCTCCGGCAACGGCGACACCTATGACGGCTCGGTCACGGTGAAGCGGGTCATGGGGCCGTGGCAGTTCGCCGGTTCCGTCGCCTTCGCCGGCGGCTCGTTCGAGGCCGACCGCCGGGTCGACATCCCCGGCATCGCCAGCGAGACGCTGAAGAGCGATCCGAGCATCTTCCTGGCCGGCGGCCGGCTGCGCGCGGCTTATGAGTTCGCCTTCCAGGACTGGTACATCCGGCCCTATGGCGACCTCGACGTGGTCTACACCGACCTGCCCGGCTTCGAGGAGAAGGGCGACGACCTCTACGCGCTGGACGTCCGCGGCAGCAGCAAGACCAGCGTGGCGCTGTCGCCGATGGTGGAGTTCGGCGGCCGGCTGGACCTGGACCCGGAGACCGCGCTGCGGGCCTATGTCGCCTTCGGCATGAGCTACCAGCCGGACAACAGCCGGACGATCCATTCCAGCTTCGCCGGCGCGTCCTCGGCCAACGGCACCTTCAGCGACCAGATCGACTCGCCGGATGTGCTGGGCCGGATCGATGTCGGGCTGCAGCTGTTCCGGGCCGGCGGCTTCGAGCTGAAGGGCGAGTACTCGGCCGATATCGGCGGCTCGTTCCTCAGCCAGTCCGCCAGCGCCCGCGCCGCCTATCACTTCTGACAGCGAGGGCATCCTTACTGGCCGGGCCGCGGGGTAGCACCCAACGGCCCGGTTGTTGCGCCAACGCGGCCTAAATCACCATTTCGGCTGCACGAGAGAATGCCAGTCGCGCGCTTGGAATCCGGCACGTCTGGACCGACAATCTCCGGTCGCCGATAGCGACGCCCGCGCCTGATGGCCACGCGCTTCATGCGGCCGCCTTCATTCTGCCGAGCCTGGTGATGGCATCCGCGATCGAGCGCTCGGCGTCGCAATACCCATCCCAGGCCGTTGTCTTCGAGAGAAGTCCGACCGCGGTTCGGATCGTGAACCGCTTCGGATCCAGATCCGATCTGACCTGAGACCAGGTCAGCGGCATCGACACCGTCGCGCCCGGACGGGCGCGCGGCGACAGCGGGGCGACGGCCGTCGCCATCCTGTCGTTGCGCAGGTAATCGAGAAAGATCCGGCCGGTGCGCCGACTCTTGGCCATATTGATCAGGTACCGATCCGGCTGGTCCGCGGCCATCTCGCGGCAAACGGCCTGGGCAAAACCCTTCGCCTCGGGCCAGGTGACCGCTTTCCCGCGCCGTGGTGCGGCCAGCGGCGTGACGACATGGAGGCCCTTACCGCCGGTTGTCTTGCAGAAGCTGACGAGGCCCAGCGCCTCGAGCCGGTCCCGCATCTCGCGTGCGGCCTCCACCACTGTCGCAAACTCGACATCCGGCCCGGGATCGAGGTCGAAGACGAGGCGGCCCGGCTGATCAGGAACCCCAGGCTGACAGTTCCATGGGTGGAGCTCGAGGCCGGCAACCTGTGCGATCGCGGCGAGCCCTTCGACGCGGTCGATCTGGAGATAGGGCTTCCGGTCGCCGGACACCCTGGCCAACGTCAGCAGGCTCGACGTCCCTGGCATCGCATGCCGTTGGAAGAAGTGTTGCTCCCCATCAATACCGTCGGGGGCGCGAACGATGGAGCAGGGCCGGCCCTTGATGTGGCCGATCATCCACGGGCCGACCGCCGTAAGATATTCCGCTAGGTCGAGCTTGGTGCCCGGCCTTCCGTCGCCGGCCTCGGGCCACATGGCCTTGTCCGGATGGCTGATCGGAACGCCCATCACCTCCGCGCGGCCGCTTCTCCGCGGCCGCGCGGGATTCGCATTGGCGTCGGGTGCCGGCTCCGCCAACTCGGTCTCGGCTGCCGGTGCCGGCTCCTCCGCCTGCACCTCGGCCGCAGGCTTGTCGTCCCGGATCCCTTTGAACGAGGCTTGGCGCACCAGGCCGGATCCGGTCCAGCCGGCGAACTCGACTTCGGCAACCAGCTCGGGGCGAATCCAATGGGTCGAAGCATCCTTGCGTGGCGCGCCGATCCCGCTGAACGGCGAAGCGTCGGACGCGACCTTCTTCAGCCGAGGCAGCAGTTTGGAGACGACAGTCTCGCCGAAGCCCGTGCCCACCCGCCCGGCATAGACGAGATGGTTCCCCCGCCTGACACCGACCAGCAACGATCGGAACCGCTTGCCCGTCGTCGTCCAACCGCCGATCACGACCTCCTGACCGCCGCGGCATTTCGCCTTGGTCCAACTGTCCGACCGTCTCGACTGGTAGGGGGAGTCGAGCCTTTTCGAAATGATGCCTTCCAGCGACAGGCGGCATGCCGATTTGAGAACCGCGTCGCCCGCCTCCTCGAAATGCTCACTGTATCGGATGTGAGTCGCGGCTGCCTGGCCCTCCTGTTCCAGCAGGACCTTCAAGGCTTGCTTCCGCTCCGAGAGGGGGCGAAGGCGGAGATCCTCGCTCCCCTGGAACAGCAGGTCGAAGGCGAAGAACACGAGATCCTCGGACTTGCCGTCGGACAGGGCAGCCTGCAGTGCGGAGAAGTCCGGTGCGCCGTTCTCGTCCAGGGCCACAGCCTCGCCGTCGATGATGCAGTCCGGGAACTGCTCGGCCACATCGGCGATCGTCTGGAATTTGCGCGTCCAGTCCAGCCCTTTCCGGGTGCGCAGGGCAGCCTTTGCAGCCTGCACGCGCAGCTGGAGGCGATAGCCGTCGAACTTGATCTCGTGCGCCCACCCGTCGCCGGTCGGCGGGCGGCTGACCGACGCACAGAGCTGCGGGGCAACGAAGTCGGGCATTTCCGATGCCGCGGCGCGGCGGCGCCTTGCCCGCGGCGACGGCGCGGTGGCCGTCGCCCGGCCCGCCTTCCTGGCCTTCGAAGCCCAGACAGCGTCAGCAGGCGCCGCGGCGTCGGTCACCATCATGAAAGGCCGCGGACCTCGACCCCGGCCGGCGGCGATCGCCGCCATCGAGCGACCCGAAGCAACCGACTTGTCCGGCCGCTGGGATGCGTCATCCCCTTCAATCGCGTATTCGTCGCGATGCTTGATCAGCAGCCAGTTCGTCTTCTTGCCGCCGTAGCGATCACCCTTCAACCGGACCAGGATCCATCCGCCCTTCAAGTGCTGGCCTTCGAGCGCGAACCTGAGCTCGCCCTTGGCGAGCGCCTGGCGCGCCGACGCCCTGCCGGTCGGGTGCCAGTAGCCGCGGTCCCAGAGCTGCACCGTGCCGCCGCCATACTGGCCCTTCGGTATGGTACCTTCGAAGTCGCCATAGTCGAGCGGGTGGTCTTCGACCTCGACCGCCAGATGCTTCTGATCGGGATCCCGCGACGGCCCCTTGGTCACCGCCCAGGACTTGAACACTCCGTCGAGCTCGAGGCGGAGATCGTAATGCAGCCGGGTCGCGGCATGCTTCTGGACGACGAAGCGCAGCTGGTCCGAGGGCGCGATCGAGACGTCGCCGCTCGGCTCCGCCGTCTTACTGAAATCGCGCTTGGCCCGGTAGGGTGCGAGCTTCGCCGTCGCCATCGGGGGCTATTTCGAAGGTCGACGATCGCCACGGTCGCCCTGGCCGGGTTTTGCAGGGGTCTTCGCCTTCTTCCGAACGTCCTGTGACAAGGATCGCCCGACGTCGTCGGACTCCTTGAACCGCCCCTTGTCGTCGCGGCGGACGTAGCGCTTGTCGGTGCCGGTATCGATCAGTTCTCGCTTGCTCATGGCTGTTACCTCCTCGCCATAAATGACGGAGCGCAGCGAACGATGGTTCCCGGGCCGCATTCCCTGTCGGGCGAGGCTACTGCTTTGTCTGTGGCATAAGATCGGTCCGGCCTTCTGCCTCATCGGCCAGCCAGGCGAGGTGGTTCGAAAGGTCCCGCGCCTGTTCGGCGGTCATCGCGAGCGGGATGGTCAGGGCGTCCTCGTTCGAGGAGATCGCGGCCGGCAAGTATCGAACTTCGACCAGGCAGCCGCGTTCCGGCAGCGTTCCCATTGTCCAACCACAAACCGGAAAGCAATGGCGCATGCCGTCGTCGTCGCTCATCAGGCCTCCTTCTCACCGCTCCGCCCGCCACGGATCTGGTCCATGGTGCAGCGTTTCGGAGCCTTGTCGTCCCGCCAACGCAGCAGCCGGGCGCCATGGCGCATGTGGCTGTCAGTGATGTGATCGGCCGATACCTCGACCACCTGCTTCGGCTTCACCGGGATCGGATTGCGCTCCCGTCCTGACCAGCGGCTCGGTCCGCCCGGCGCGCGGCCGCTGAAGGCCAGCTTGCCGCCGATCAGCGGCCGGATCCGCCGCTCCGTTTCCGGATTCGTTTTTCCGACACGGACGCGACCGACGTAGTGGAGCAGCCCTTCGCGGTCGTACAGGCCCAGCAGCAGGGAATCGAGCTGCTGGCCGGGCTGCTTGTAGTAGACGCCGGCGATGACGCAATCGACGGTGGTCCACAGCTTGTACTTCCGCATCGACCGCGCGCCGGGCTCATAGGCAAGGTCGAGCCGCTTCGCGATGATGCCGTCCAGTCCGTGCCCGACATCTTTCAGCCAATGCAGCGCAAGCTCATGGTCGGTGGTCGCGGGTGACAGCATTACCCTCGCAAGGTCGGGGTCGATGCCCCCGAACAGCTCCTCGAGGAGCGCGCGGCGCTCTCGCAACGGGCGGGGAATGACGGATCTGCCGTCCTCTCCCGCGAGGAGGTCGAACGCCATGAAGGTCGCGGGCTGCTGCTCAGCAAGCCTCGCCACGCGGCTCGCGGCAGGATGAAGCCGAAGCTGCAGTGCCTCAAACGTCGGTTCACCGTCGATGAAGGCGAGGATCTCGCCGTCCAGCACAAAGCGGTGGAGGGGGAGTTCGGCCATCGCCGTCACGAGCTCGGGGAAGTACCGGCCCAGCGGCTTCTGATTGCGGGACTGGAGCTCCACGCGTTCGCCGTTCCTGAAGGCGATGCAGCGGAAGCCGTCCCATTTCGGCTCATACTGCCAGCACGAGCCCTCCGGCAGCTCGCTCACGGACTCGGCCTCCATCGGCTCCACGGAGAGCGGAATATCGATTCCGGGTATCCTGCCGGAGGATGAGGTTGGGGCCAGCGCGATCACCACAGGAAAACGGTGCTTCACCGATCCACGGTTCCGCCGCATTTCCACTAAATGTAGCCGCCCGAAATCATCTCCATGCCCGGCCGCGCGATTGATGATCTCAAGCCACTGCAGCTACGTGTCGTAGCTGTCGATCTCATCGTCGTCAGGCAACGCCATTCCCGACTCGATCTCCTCAGCGGTCGGCAACGCTGCGGCAAGAGCCGCCGGCAACGCGTCGGCCAACAGCAGTTTGTATTCGGCGACACCGATGGGGCTGCTGACACTGCGCAGCGCATACTCAACGACGACGCGATTTCGCTCCCGACACAGGATCAGGCCTATGCTCGGGTTGTCCTCGGGCTCACGCTCGCGGTCGTCCAGCGCGGCAAGATAGAAATTCATCTTGCCGGCGTGCTCCGGCCGGAAGGCGCCGATCTTGAGATCAACGGCGATCAGGCACCGCAATCGTCGATGATAGAAGAGCAGGTCGACATACCAGTCCTGGCCGCCGATCTCCAGATGGTGCTGGCTGCCGATGAACGTGAATCCCTTTCCCATCTCGAGGAGGAGATCCTTCACGCGCGTGACCAATGCGTGCTCCAGGTCCCGCTCTCTGACGTTCTCGGCGAGGGAAAGGAAATCGAACTGGTAGGGATCCTTCAGGATCTTCTGGGCGAGATCGGATTCGGCTGGCGGCAACGCGCGGCTGAAATTCGTGATCGCCTGCCCCTGGCGTTCATGCAACCGGGTTTGGATTTGTGCCGCAAGCACGGGCCGGCTCCAGCCATGCTCGACGGTCGCTTCCGCGTACCACAGCCGGATGGCCGGATCCTTCAACTTGGTCAGCAGCTCGATGTTCTGCCCCCAGGGAATTCGTCCAACGACCCGTTGGACGATTGAAGGGTCAGGCCAGGCTTCGGCAAACGACCGCATGTACAGCAGGTTCGCGCGCGAGAACCCGCGCGCACCCTCGAACTCGGCGCGGAGATCGGCAGCCAGGCGATCGACCACCTTCGCGCCCCATCCATGTCGGCCCTGCCGTGACAGGATATCATGACCTATGCGCCAGTAGAGCCCAATCAGCTCGGCGTTGACCGACAGGGACGCCCTCAGCCGGGCCTCCCGGATGCGCGCCTTCACCTCCGCGAGCCAATCGCTATAGCCCCCAGGAATCTCGGCAAGGTGATCCGTCATCTCGTTTTCGTCGGCGGTTCGTGAGAAAGCCGTCCATACTGCTGATCGATGATGGCCAATGCCACCCCGTAAGACTACCCGTCCGGAGAGCAGGCCGAAACAAGGCCTCTTAGCAGCAACCTGCGGGCTCCCCCGACGCAAACGGTCGCGGCAAGCGCATTGCGAACAAACCGGGAATGATGCTGACTGGTCGGATGAACGCCGCCGAGTCGACCGCTCAGCCCCTGACCTATCTGGACACGCTCAACGCGGAACAGCGCGCGGCCGTGGACTTTGGAATTGGCGACAGCGCCGCCGGCCCGCTCCTGGTCATCGCCGGCGCCGGCACTGGTAAGACGAACACCCTGGCGCACAGGGTCGTGCGGCTGATCGAAGCCGGCGCCGATCCGTTCCGGATCCTGCTGCTGACCTTCTCTCGCCGTGCGGCCGACGAAATGAAACGCCGGACGGAGCGGATCGCCGCGCGGGCGCTCGGCGAGGGTGCCGCGGCGACGCTGGCTTGGGCGGGCACCTTCCACGGAATCGGCTCCAGACTGCTGCGCGACCATGCCGACCAGTTGGGCCTGGACATCTCGTTCACGATACACGACCGCGAGGACTCGGCAGACCTGATGGGCGTGATCCGCCACGAGCTTGGGTTGTCCGCGACAAAAGAACGTTTCCCGACCAAGGGCGCCTGCCTTGACATCTATTCCCGGGTCGTCAACGCGCAGCTGCCACTCACCGCGGTGCTTAAGGACACCTTCCCCTGGTGCGCCAGCTGGGGCGACGAGCTCCGCCGGCTGTTCGCTGCCTACGTCGAGGCCAAGCAAGCCCAGATGGTGCTGGACTACGACGACCTGCTGCTGCACTGGGCTCAAGCGATGGCGGATCCCGACCTAGCGGCCGAGATCCGGAGCCGGTACGACTATGTCCTCGTCGACGAGTACCAGGACACCAATCGCCTGCAGGCCTCCATCCTGACCGGGCTGAAGCCCGATGGCCGCGGCCTGACGGTGGTCGGCGACGATGCACAGGCCATCTACAGCTTCCGCGCTGCGACGATTCGCAACATCCTGGATTTTCCGGAGCTGTTCGCGCCGCCGGCGACGGTGCTGACGCTCGCCCGGAACTACCGGTCGACGAAGCCGATCCTGGCCGCGGCGAACGCGGTCATCGACCTGGCCCCGGAGCGCTATGCCAAGGAGCTGTGGTCGGAGCGGGCGTCCGAGCAACGGCCTCGCCTCGTCAGTGTCACGGACGAGATCGAGCAGGCACGGTACGTCGCCGATCGCGTGCTCGAGGACCGCGAGGCTGGGGTGCCGCTGAAGCAGCAGGCCGTGCTGTTTCGGACCGCCACCCATTCGAGCGCCCTCGAGGTCGAGCTGGTCCGGAGGAACATTCCATTCGTCAAGTTCGGCGGCCTGAAATTCCTCGACTCCGCGCACGTCAAGGACCTGCTGGCCGTCCTCCGCTGGGCGGAGAACCCGCGCGATCGCGTGGCGGGCTTCCGGGTTCTGCAGCTGCTGCCGGGCGTCGGCCCGGCCCATTCCGGCCGGGTGCTGGACGAGATGGCATCGGCGCTGATGCCTTTTGCAGCGCTCGCCGGGGCAAAGCCGCCTGCAGCCGCGGCTGCAGCCTGGCCAGATCTGGTGGCGCTGATGCGCGTCCTGCGCGATCGCGACCTGGCCTGGCCAGCGGAGCTTGACGCGATCCAGCACTGGTACGCGCCACACCTGGAACGGATCCATGAGGAAGCCGAGACCCGTGCGGCCGACCTGGTCCAGCTGGCGCAGATCGCCACCAGCTCCGCCTCGCGGTCGGAGTTCCTCACCGACCTGGCGCTGGATCCTCCGGACGCGACCGGCAACCACGCTGGGCCGCCGTTGCTCGACGACGACTATCTGAACCTGTCCACTATCCACAGCGCCAAAGGCCGCGAGTTCCGGTCAGTCCATATCCTGAACGTGGTCGATGGCTGCATTCCGTCCGATCTCGGCACCGGATCGACGGAGGAGATCGAGGAGGAGCGCCGTTTGCTCCATGTCGGCATGACCCGGGCAAAGGACGATCTGCACCTGGTCATGCCCCATCGATTCTACACGCACAGTCAAGTGAAGCGCGGCGACCGGCACGTCTACGCGCCGCGGACGCGCTTCATCCCGAACGCGATCCTGGGCCTGTTTGAGACTTCGGTTTGGTCCAGCGCTGTCGCCGCCCAGTCAGCGGCGCCGAACGCCGCTCGGGCGCGGGTCGATGTCGGCGCCAAGGCGAGAGCAATGTGGAGCTGAAACAATCGACCGGCGGGCACCTGGGCCGGTCACCGCAATCACGCTTTTTGAGATCCGGACTATCACTGCACCCGGGCACCGAACAGCACCAGCTTGCGGCAGCCCATGCCTCCGACCTTGACCTTCACCGTCCGGCCATCTTCGAGCTGCAGCAAGAGGTCTGCTCCTGCGATGAACTCGTCGAGATGGCCGATATCGACGTCCGTGTCGGTGAGGAAGGCGCCGTAGGGGCGATGGGCTGCCGCATTGCGACGGACGCGGGAGGCGACGCGGTATCGACCCGTCCAGCTGGTCCCGCTCCACGGACTGTAGAGCACCCCCGTGCCCTCGATACGATCCCCTTCGGATGGCATGGCACATGTCCGGCCAGTCGCGGACCGCGACACTCGTGATCCTTACTTCGTGGGGCGACGGTCGCCGCGGTCGCCCTGGCCTGGCTTCGCGACCGTCTTGGCCTTCTTTCGGACATCCTGCGACAATGACCGGCCGACATCGTCGGACTCCTTGAACTGGCCCTTTTCATTGCGGCGCACATAACGCTTGTCGGTGCCGGTATCGATGAGCTCGCGCTTCGTCATGGCTGAGCACCTCCTCGACAGGATTACGGAGTGGAGCGCGATCCGGTTCCGTGCCCACAACCGAGCCGTCCAGATAGGGGAGGGAAGGCACTCGCGGAGCCGTTCGGGTGCAACCGCGGACGCCAAAAAAGGGGGGCCGTCGGCCCTGGATCGGATCGGATAATCGGAGCGCGATGCACCGGAGGGTTGCGACCGAAACGGCCTTCCGGCAGTCCGGCTCCGGGCTCCCCCCAACCATGGCGGGAGCCGGACTCCCGCTGCCACGTCGACGAGGCCGCCCACGTCAGGAAGCCGGATTCTCGATGCCAAGGGATCGGAGCTCGGCGCAGAGCCAGGACCAGCAGGCCGGCGCTCGCGTCGCCATCTCAGCGAGGCCGGTCCCGATCCCCGCGCTTGGCATGACAACATCGCCACCAGCGTCGAGGTGTCGGCGCAGCCGATCCAGCGCCGGTCGTGCCTCCGCCTGAAGCCTTTCCAGGTCGGCATCCGTCATGAAGGCGTCCGGCCGCATCGAGGGAGCGCGCTTCGTCGGAATGGCGACAGCGTTCGGCTCCCCGCGCGCTTCGGCCGCCTGGCCGCCGAAGCCCTTTCGCTCGAAGTTGTCCCCGAACGTGTAGAGGGTATCGGGAGCGGCCTTGATCTGCTCGCGCAAGCACGCCGGCTGCACACAATTGTGCGCCGTTCGGCAGCCTCGGCCGCGAGCGGATCACCACCGGCATTCCCAGGATCATGATCTGAACTGCACTCGCGGGTCCGAGGGAGTCGGCGAAGGCAGGCGGATCGGGCTGACCAGGTCGAGCCCCGACGATGCCGGGGTCGGGCTCTATTGCGCTCGGCGCCGGTGGCGCCGAGCTTCGCCGAGCCGCCGGCGGCGTCTCGGCCCTTTCGGGTGACGATCCTTCTCATGTCCAAGCGGTGCGGCCCGGTCGGGGCCACACTGGTCGGTTGCCGGCTGCGCCGTCGCCATGCTCAACCGCCCAGGGTGGCCTGTTTCCGTACCGGTCCCGCGTGGCGCTCGTCGCGGTCGCCGGCTGCGCCGTCGCTATGCTCGACCGCGCCGGGATCCTCGGGTGAGCTCGGCCGCCGTTGTCGGTCGAGCCGAGGGGAGCTGCGCTCCCACATTGCCTCGACAACCCGACCGCCGCGCACCGATGGCCGTGCGCTTCGAAGGATACGCCGACCTTCGACGATATCTGCCGGTTCCCGAGGTGTTGAGGCAGGCCATTTCTCCATGCCTGCACGACAGCCCATTCGAGCGGCGCAGGCCGTGGTCGAGCCGAGGCACAGAGCGACGGCTGTCGGCCCCGAGACGTCATCCCGGCGACGCGACGATGATCCGCTGTGGCGCAAGTCCGTCGGCGCCACGCCGTTCCGTCCCACGGCTGGTCTTTACCGTCCTGGCACCTGTCGGAACGGGTCCCTGCACGCTCCGTGCAGCCGGGCCTCTTGGAGAGGAACCGCGGGCCGCCACGTCTCCTCGTGGCCCGTCCGCAGGCACGCCCATGCCGCCTCGGATGGCCCGATCTGGCCGAGGGGTCGGCTTCGCCTCGATCGCTGGTCCGCAACGGCGGCCGCTGGCTTTTTTCCGCCGCCTGGTAGGCTCGGCTTTGCATCGCGAAGCAAAAAAGCCGGCGCTCGCCGTCCTCCGCTGCGCTGCGGGCCTGACGGCTGCGGCGCGATCGCCCTCGGCCCCTTGATCGCCATCGAGGCCGCATGGGCGCGGCCCCGAGAACGGAAGAGGAGAGCATCATGGCGACCATCGGCACCTTCACCAAGTCCGCGGACGGCTTCTCCGGCGCGGTCCGGACCCTGACCCTCAACGTTAAGGCGACGATCCGCCCGGCCGAGCGGGAGAACGACAAGGCCCCGGACTACCGCGTCTACGCAGGCGCCATCGAGTTCGGCGCCGCCTGGAAGAAGACCTCGAACGCCGGTCGCGACTACCTCTCGGTCAAGCTCGACGACCCGAGCTTCCCAGCCCCGATCTACGCGTCGCTGGTCGAGATCGAAGGTGAGGACGCCCTGTCGCTGATCTGGTCCCGCCGCAACGGCGACTGAGCCGGCCGGATCACGGCGCCCCGCTCTCCGGAGCGGGGCGTCTTCCTGTGCTTATCGTGACCATCGCCGGATCCATGCGGCGGACCTGCGGTCCAACCTGTCCCGTGGAATCTTGCTTTGGGGCTCCGCCCCCGCGCGGGCAAGGGGGCCGAAGCGGTCTCCCCGACCTTCCTCCCCCGGCCCGAAGCCGGGGTTCGTGCAGGCCGGGCGATACCCCTCCGCTCCGGCCGCCCTTGCCCTTGCTCCCCCGGTCTCGCCGACGGGCAGGGGTGCAGCGCAGCGCTGCGCTGACACCCCAACCCCAAGGAGATCGGCTATGACCACCAGCGTGATTCCGGATCAGGAAGCGGTTTCGAGCGGCTTCCATGTCGATGTGGGCCGGGGCGATCGTATCGGCCGCGTCTCATCGGAGTGGTACGCGCGTCCCGCCGACGAGCGGTACCTCAGCCTGTCCGATCTGCATGCGGCGGTGCGCGCCCGCGCCCAGCGGGCCACCGCGCGGACGGTGGAGAGCCGGGCCGTCCGAGTCGAGGCGAGCCGGGACGACGCCGAGCGCCTCGCCTTGATCGTCCCCGGCCGAGACGAGCCGATCTCGCCCACCCATTGGAGCTTCGGCCAGCTCTGCACCCTGATCGGCGCTCCGTCGGCCTACCTACGGCAACTGCCGGCACCGCTGGCCGGGATCAACCTGCAGCACGGCCTGCTCAGCCACCGCGGCGAATTGGTGAAGACCCTCGAAGCCGAGGCCGGCCGGATCGAGCTCCGCGCCGTCACCGGGCCGGATTACGGTCGCATCTGGGATCACGAGCTTGTCGCCGCCGTGCAGCGCATCGCCGGCGACGGCACCGGAGATACCCGCTGGAAGGTGCCGGGCGTGCTCGACTGGTCGACCATGACCCACAATCCTTTTGTCGACGTGACCGCGGAGACGACCACCCTCTATGCCAGCGATCGGGACGTGTTCCTGTTCCTGGTCGACGACACCCACCCGATCGAGGCGGGCAGGCTGCCGAACGGCGAACCGGATCTCTATTTCCGCGGCTTCTACGCCTGGAATTCGGAAGTCGGGTCGAAGACCCTCGGCATCGCCTCGTTCTATCTCCGCGCCGTCTGCCAGAATCGGAACCTGTGGGGCGTGGAGGGCTTCGAGGAGATCACCATCCGGCATTCGAAGTTCGCGGCGCAGCGCTTCGCGCATGAGGCGGCACCGGCCCTGGCCAGCTTCGCCAATTCCAGCCCGGCCCCCTTCGTTGCCGGGATCAAGGCGGCGCGGGAGCGGATCGTCGCCCGGACCGAGGAGGATCGGCAGGCCTTCCTGCGCAAGCGCGGTTTCTCCAAGCCGGAGACGGCCAAGATTATCGCGACCGTGCTGAACGAGGAGGGGCATCCGCCTGAGAGCCTGTTCGATTTCGTACAGGGGATCACCGCGGTGGCCCGCACCAAGCCGCACCAGGACGGCCGGCTTGAGCTTGAGGGCAAGGCGCGGGCGCTGCTGGAGCGCGCCGCCTGATTATCCGTAAAGCCGTGCAGCCGGATTTTAGCCTGCACGGCTTTACGCGTCGGTGGATGTCAGAATTTGCGCATGGCCGCCGATCCGGCTTTCCGGGTCGGCGGCCATGCGCACGCGTGCGTCGCCGCTCGCCGGGCCGCGCGGCCCGGCGAGCGGCGGATCTATTGCCTCGTGCGGCGCCGCGACTTCTTGGCCTCGACAGTGGCCTCCTCGTCGGGCGTGACAAGCTCGATGTGCGAGACCCCAAGCGCCTGCGCCAGCTCGTAGAGCGTGACCACGGTCGGATTGCGGCGTCCCCGTTCCAGGCTGCTGAGATACTGCTGGCTGAAGCCCGAGACGTCGGCAAACTGCTCCTGGGTCAGGCCCTTCTCAAGCCTGACGCGTCGCACGTTCCGTCCGACCAGCCGCCGCATATCCATACGGCAAAGGTCGACAGATACACACTATAAGTTTATCAACTATAGTATGTATTCCTAAGCTGCCCGTGACAGGCCCGCCGATTGCAGGGCATTTTGTCGGGCGGCCGATACTGCGGACGCGATGAGGGACAGGGACGAGTGGCTCCTCCGACTGCCGATACCGCGCCGATCGGCGTCGAACTGACCGACTACGACCGGGAGCATCTGGTCGACTATCTCCGCCTGCTCGATGCGGCGGAGGAGGGGGCGGACTGGCGCGAGGTCGCCAGGATCGTGCTCGGTCTCGATCCCGACCGGGATTCGGAGCGCGTCCGCAAATGCCATGAGAGCCATCTCGCCCGCGCCCGCTGGCTCAGCGCCCAGGGCTATCGCGAACTCCTGCGCAAAGGCTGATCCGTCGCCGATCCGGAGAACTGGATTTCCGCAACGTCGCATCGTCGCATCCGCAGCTTTGCGGCGAGCCGCGGAGCCGGATGTGCACGCATCCGGCATCGCGTGATGCCGTTGCGAGGACTTCTCAATCAGGAATGAACTCCCAAGATGCGGCCATGCATTGTTGATGATGCCGGACCGAGGGAGACGTCATGCCGAACGGCGACTGGCGGTCACGGGCCGCCTACGACTCCGATCTGGATGCCCCGGACTTCGCCTGGGAGGCGTTGCGGCGGCATCCGGAGTACCGGAGCGACTACGAGCGCGCGAAGGGGAAGGAGGCTCTCGGCTCCGAGGCCGAGGCGGCAAGCCTCGCCCGGCGCTGGGGGCTGACCTTTTCTGGCGGATCCGCGCCGGCGCGCCTCCGAGCAGCCCGTGTTCTGGCTGCCCGAGCTGCACGCCCGCACGGTGTTTCTGACCCCCTCCCTCCCTGATTCCCCGACCGACACCATCGTCTTCGATCCCGACACATGGTTCGGCGCGGTCGCCGAACGCCGGAGCGCGGATGGCCTGCATCTGCTGCTGCGCGACGGCCGCAGCACGCATCGCCTCTGGCTGCCGGGACCTCCGGCCCGCGGCACCGCCGTCGACGCGGCCCTTTCACTCGACGAGACGGCGCCGCTCCGGGCCGAAGCGACCCTCCGCTTCTGGCGTCTGCTTCGGGAAGGACGGCCGCAGGCTCCGCCGATCCTGCCGACGCAGCGACGGGAGCGCCTTGTGGCATCGCTCCGCGCCGTCGACGGGCGGTTAGAGGGCGCGAGCTATCGCGAGATCGCCGAAGTGCTGTTCGGCGCCGACCGCATCCGCGAGGAGAGCTGGAAGACCTCCTCGCTCCGCGACCGCACCATCCGCCTCGTCCGCTCCGGCCTGGCGTTAATGCGCGGCGGCTACCGCCGCCTGCTCGGGCCTCGCCGCTGATCTTCGGGCCGGGGTGGCGATCATCGCCACCCCGGTCTTCGCCATCCTCCCACGCGGCGGCGCTTCGCCACCATGGCCTTCGACCGGTCGCCCTGTCCGGCGGCCTTCCCGAAGACCACGGAGCCCGACCATGCCCGACCCTCTGGCCGGAATGCCGCCGCGTTTTCTCCGGACGCCCGAGGCCGCGCGTTTCCTCGGCCTCTCCGGCCGCACCCTGGAGAAGCACCGCACCTACGGCACCGGGCCGCAATACCGCAAGATCGGCGGACGCGTCGTCTACACCATCGAGGACCTGAAGGCCTGGGCCGACCGCGGCTCCCGGCGCTCGACCTCGGACCTGGGCGCCGACACCGTGCTGCCGGCCAAGCGCCACGCCGCCGTGGCGCCGCAATACACCGCCGGAGAGCCGGGGAGGGGACGATGACCACTCTCCCCGAACGGACGATGCTCGATCCCTTCGTGGCGTTGCCCGAGGAGGGTGTCAGCCCGCGCGATCAGCGCGACCTGATGGAGCGCCCCTTCTTCTCGCTGGCCAAGGGCCGGCGCACCCGGCCGGTCCTCTACAAGGCCGGCGATACGGAGGTGCAGATTTACGCCATGCCCGAGCACGGCATGGCGACCATCTGGGACGCCGACATCCTGATCTGGGCCGCAACCCAGATCGTCGAGGCCGCCGACCACGGCCTGCGCACCTCCCGCTTCCTGCGCTTCACGCCCTACCAGATCCTGCGGGCCACCGGCCGGGACACCGGCTTCCGTCAATATCGCCTGCTGAAGGCAGCGCTGCAGCGGCTCCAGTCGACCGTTGTGCTGACCACGATCCGCCAGGGCCTCAACTGGCGTCGGCATCAGTTTTCCTGGATCGGCGAGTGGCAGGAGCTGGTCGACGGCTCCGGCCGCTGCCGTGGCATGGAGTTCGTGCTGCCGGACTGGTTCTACCGCGGCGTGCTCGACCGCTCGCTGGTCCTGACCATCGACCCGGCGTATTTCCGGCTGACGGGCGGCATCGAGCGCTGGCTCTACCGGGTCGCCCGCAAGCATGCCGGCCGGCAGCCCTCGGGCTGGGCCTTCGAGATCCGCCACCTCCACACCAAGTCCGGCAGCCTGGCCCGGCTGTCCGACTTTGCCCTCGACCTCCGCCAAATCGCCGCCCGCCAGCCGCTGCCCGGCTACCGCCTCGCCTTCAAGGGCCGCGACCTCCTGTGGATCACGCCGATCGCGGGGCCGCACTTATCCACAGAATCGGTGGACAAGCCTGTGACTGCGCTCGGTACATCAGGCGCAGCGGGTATCGGTACTTCGGGCGCAAGCCTATCGGTACATCAGGCGCACGAAACCCAGCTAACCCTTTGGTCTGCAAGCGAGACCGGCGCCCGTAACTTAGAGTCTAACTTAGAAGACTCTAACATTGTTGGTGATGCTCGCTCGACGCGCCGCACCACCCGGCGAGGCCCGCCGTGATCGTGGCGCTGCTCAACCAGAAGGGCGGCGTCGGCAAGACCACGCTCGCCCTGCACCTCGCCGGCGAATGGGCCCGCCAGGGCCGGCGCGTCACCGTCATCGACGCCGACCCGCAGGGCTCGGCCCTCGACTGGTCCGAGCAGCGGGCGCGGGCCGGTCGGCCGCGGCACTTCGGCGTTATCGGCCTCGCCCGCGACACGCTGCACCGGGAGGCGCCCGAGATCGCCCGCGGCGTCGACCACGTCGTCATTGACGGGCCGCCGCGCGTCGCCGCGCTGATGCGCTCGGCGCTGCTCGCGGCCGACCTCGTGCTGATCCCGGTCCAGCCCTCGCCCTTTGACGGCTGGGCCTCGGCCGAGACGCTGCGGCTGCTCGATGAGGCGCGGCAGTTCCGGCCAGACTTGCTGGCGCGGTTTCTGCTGAACCGCTGCGGGGCCGGCACCGTGATCGCGCACGACACGGCGATGTCGCTCGCCAGGGCCGACCCGCCGGCGCTCGCCGTGCGCATCGGCCAGCGCGTCGCCTTCGCCGACGCCGTCCGCAGCGGGCGGCTGGTCGGCGAGTTCCCGCGCAGTCGGATCGCCGTCCGCGAGATCCGGATGCTCCCGGCCGAGATCGAGAGGCTGACGCCATGAGCTGGCCCTTCGCCAGGCGACCGGGCAGCCCTGAGGCGTGGATTCGGGCGCCGGAAGCCCGCAAGCCCGTCACCGCCCGCCTCACCATCGACGTCACACCGGAGCTGCGCGGCCGCATCAAGATCGCGGCCTACCGCCAGGGCGTCACCGTCGCCGATCTGCTGCGCGACCTGCTCGCGCGCCACTTCCCCGCATCCGATGAGACCGGAGATGTGCCATGAGCAATCTCACCCAGCTCGAATTGCTGCGTCTGCACCGGCGGATCGAGCACTGGCTCCGCTTCGGCCGGCCGGTCGCGGAGGCGGGTGTCGATCAGCATCGGCGCATCCTGTCCTTCGCGCCCGGCAACGTCTTCGCCGTCCTGCGCTGGGCCGCGACCGATCTCGGCACCGGGGTCTCGCGCATCGACATCCTGCGCGTCTCGGCGCCAGGCGAGCGCTGTTCGACCGTGCCGCATGTGCGGCCCGGCGCCGAGATCCTGCTTCGCCAGTCCGGCTGGCCGAAGGTCGAACGGGTGCTGCAGGCGATCGATGCCGTCCTGGCGTTCGGGATCGACCCGGCCGACGCCGCGCCGGACCACTGGCGGCACGTCAACAACCGCCTGACCGCCGGCTTCGCGCCGCGGGCCTACAGCCGTGAGCGCCATCCCGCGTGGCACAGGCGCCGGAGGATCGAGGCATGAGGGCGCGCATTGCTCCCCTGGCCGCGATGCTCGCCGGCGTCTGCCTGATTGCAGGCCCGGCGCTGGTCTCGCCGATGCCGCGCCTCGTCTGGAACGCCTCGGCAAGCCTGCCGATCGGGCTCTACCGCGTGCGCGCAGTCGACCATCTCGCTGTCGGCGATATCGTGCTCGCGCGGACGCCGGCCGCGCTCGTCCCGCTCTTCGCCCAGCGCGGTTACCTGCCGGCCGGCGTGCCGCTCATGAAGCGCATCGCGGCACTGCCGGACAGCACCGTCTGCCGCATGGGCCGGCAGATCGCGATCGATGGCGCCGCCGCCGGACAGGCGCGCCAGCGTGATCGGTTCGGCCGGGCGCTGCCGGTCTGGCAGGGCTGCCGACGGCTCGGGTCCGGCGAGGTCTTCCTCATGAACCGGGGTGTCTGGGACTCGCTGGACGGGCGGTATTTCGGGGCGGTGCCGATGGCCTCGATCATCGGCCGCGCGGTGCCGCTCTGGACATGCGGGGCGCCGCGATGATGCGAAGCCGCAGCCATCCAGGAATCCAATCGGCGGCCGCCATCCTGCTCTGTGTCTGCACGTGGACGATCGCTGTCCGAGCCGAACCGGCGACGAGCGTCGCGGTGGAAGCATACGACCCTTGGTCGGCCTACATCGCCGAAGCCTCACGGCGCTTCCGCGTGCCGGAGCCATGGATCCGCGCCGTGATGCAGATTGAGAGCGGCGGTGACGCTCGCGTCGTCTCGCCGAAGGGCGCCATGGGACTCATGCAGCTCATGCCGCAGACCTGGGCCGAGCTGCGCGGCCGCTACGGCCTCGGCGCCGACCCCTACGACCCGCGCGACAACATCCTGGCCGGCGCGGCGTACTTGCACGAGATGCACGACCGCTATGGCTACCCCGGCCTGTTCGCCGCCTACAATGCTGGCCCCCGGCGTATGGACGAGCACCTGTCCAAGAGCCGTCCCTTGCCGGCCGAGACGCAGGCCTATCTCGCAGCCCTCGGCTATGCGGACGCCGCGCGGGCGCATACGCCGGTGGTTGCATCCACCGCCAGCCTGTTCGTCGATCTGCATGGCGGTGACCGAGAGGGGAGCCTCCGGCCGTCTTCGGCCGGCGGCCTCTTCGTGCCGGTGAGCACCACGCGGAAGCACACGCCATGATGGCGCGGCGGCACCGGCGGAGCCCCACCGGAGAGAGGGACCGTCTCTTCGGATCATCCATTCTCCCATGCCGGGACGGGCCGCGTCGTGGACGAGCGGTCCCCCCAATTTTGCCGAGCGAAAGGAACGCGCTGCGCGCGCCGGTCTGTCGTCCCGCTCGACAAAATCGGCTCCCCCGCTCGCCGGCCAGCCGGTCGCCTGCGGCGATCCACGACCCGGCCCGCCCCGGCATGCGCCGCACCTCCCGTCTTCAGACTTGGGACGGAGAGGACCATGCTCCACGACCACATCCGCGAGCTTCAGGCCGAGCTGCGCCATTGCCATCTGACCCGCCGCGAGCGCGCTGCGGCCGAGGCCGAGCTCGCGCAGGCGACCGCCCGCCAGGCGGAACTCGACCGCGCCTTCGACGAACTGTTCGACACGCGGCCGCGCCGCCGCCGCCCTGCAGCCGATCGGCATCGGGAACGCTGATCGCAGACAATTCCAAGCGCATCGGGCGCGGCGTTCGTCGAGCGTCGTGCCCGCCATCGGCGAAAGGCCGGCGCTCCTGGAGAGGTCCGCTCCAAACCCTTTCCCGTCTCGGTCGTCTCATCCTGTCAGCCGGACGAAACGCCCGTCAAGGAGGCGTGGTCCCCCCGAAATGCTGACGCATTTCGGCTCCCCCACGCCCCGCTCCGCGGCGCCTCCGGCGTCCTTGACGGCCGCTCCGCCGGCCGAGCCCGGGGCACGTCCTCGACGCGGAGGACGTCAACCAAGGAGCATTCCGATGACCATCGCATCATCCCGTCCCATCCCGGGCACCGACGCCGACTGGCATGATCGGCGGGAGGCGTTCGACCTCATCCGCCGGCTCGAGAATGCCATCGCGGCATGCAAGGACGCGCCGCCCTACCTGCCCCGTCCGAGCGACGAAGAGGAGGAGGATTACAATCCCGTCGTTGAGAACACAGGGCCCCGGCAACGCGCCTGCTTGTTGCAATGGCAGGCCTGGGATAACCCGACCGTCGTCGAGATCCTGACCGCCCAGAAGCGGCTCGCTCTCATCGAATAGGCCTCTCCACGGCGGGGGCGGTGCCCAGGGAGCCGCTCCCGCCTTCTGCATTCAGTGCTCAGCAGTGCTGCCGGGGCGAGTGCTGGCCCAACACAGCGAAGCACCCCGACGCACTGCGATATATCACTACTACAGGTTGCGGATCTGAGAGATGCGGGACAACTTTTGAGCTATGGCAAGATAAAAGGGTGTGGCCGTTGGTGAGGTAAGTTCTTGAATATTCATAGATTGCTCCGGCCACGCGCGGCCCGGGGAGTGCCGCGGCGAAGCGATTTCCGAATCGGATCAATGGATTTTGCGGCACTGCGCTCGGCGCAGGTTCCGAGGTGATCGACAATGGGCACGCGTGACGACGATCTTCGCGTCCGGCTGGGCCGGATCCGCAGCCGCGGCAGCGGTCGCCGGCCCACCTTTATCGCCCAGGTGCTGAAGGCGGCGCAGAAGGCCGGGCATGTCGGGCCGCGCTCGCCTCGGCTGCCGCGGCCGGACCGGTCGGGCTTCGGCCGCGGGCGGCTTGCCTTCAGCCGCGATCGGCTCTTCGCGCCTGGACGCCGCGTCGTCGTCAAGGCCCGTGTGGTCCGGCACAAGGGGCGGAGCTTTCACTCGGCGCCGATGGCGGCCCATCTTTCCTACCTGAAGCGTGAGGGCGTGACCCGCGATGGCGAAAAGGCACGCATGTTCGACGCCCGCAACGATGTGGCGGACGACGCAGCCTTCGCCGCCCGCTGCCGCGACGACCGGCATCACTTCCGGTTCATCGTCTCGCCCGAGGACGCGGCGGAGATGACCGACCTCCGGGCCTTCGCCCGGGACCTCGCCACCCAGATGGAGCGCGACCTCGGCACCCGGCTCGACTGGATCGCGGTCGACCATTGGAACACCGACAACCCTCATGTCCACATGCTGGTTCGCGGCGTCGCCGAGGATGGCAGCGATCTCGTCATCGCGCGCGACTACATCAGCCGCGGCCTGCGGGCGCGAGCCGAGGCGCTGATCGCGCGCGAGCTCGGGCCGAAACCCGAGCACGCGGTGCGGCTCGGGCTGGAGCGGGAGGTCGAGGCCGAACGCTGGACCAGGCTCGACGCCGAGATCCGCCGCGTGGCGGATGAGGAGGGCTTCGTCGATCTGCGGCCCGGCGGTTCAGGCGAGGACTCGTCCGACCTCCGTCGGCTGATGATCGGCCGGCTGCAGCGGCTGGAGCGGATGGGACTTGCAGCGCCCGCCGGCCCGGCCGAATGGGTTGTCGCGGCCGATGCCGAGCGAACGCTGCGAGAGCTCGGCAATCGCGGCGACATCATCCGCACGATGCACCGCAGCCTGACCAGGCAGAGAGCCGAGCGAGGGCTCGGCGACTATGTCATCCACGGCCGGGGCGCCGCGGCGACGGTAGTGGGACGCCTCGTCGACAAGGGACTGCACGACGAACTCGCCGGCGAGGCGTACGCGGTCATCGACGGGATCGATGGCCGGGTTCATCATTTCCGCTTTCCGGATCTCGGGGCGCTCGAGCACACGTCGCCGCTCGGCGGCATCGTCGAGATCCGGTCGGACAGGACGGAGCTGATCACGCGCTCGGATCTCGACATCCAGGCGCAGGTGAGTGCCCGTGGCGCGACTTGGCTCGACCGCCAGCTCATCGCGCGCGAGCCGGCGACGCTGTCGGACGGCGGCTTCGGAGCCGAGGTCCGGGCGGCGGTGGAGGCTCGGATCGAGCGGCTCGCCGAAGACGGGCTGGCGCGCCGCCGAGGGCAGCGGGTCGTCCTCGCCCGCAACCTGCTCGACACGTTGCGTTGGCGCGAGCTTGGTACCGTCGCGGCGGCGCTCGCGGCCGAGACCGGGCTGCCGAGATCGGAGACCGCTGCCGGCGATCCCGTCGCGGGCACCTACCGCCGCCGGCTCGACCTCGCCTCGGGTCGCTTCGCGATGATCGAAGACGGGCTCGGGTTCAGCCTGGTGCCCTGGACGCCGATGCTGGAGCGGCGCTTCGGCCAGGAGGTGTCTGGCGTCGCGCGCCCGGACGGCGGCGTCGACTGGAGCTTCGGGCGCAGCCGGGGGCTCGGGATCTGAGCGCGGCGTATCCTCCGGCGGGCGCACCGCACACGGCCTGTTTTGACGCGATGGCTGCGCCGCCAGTGCGACGTCGCGTTTTCGGCGGTTGCCTTGCGGCCAGGCTCGCCGGCATGGCTTCTGCGGTCCTCTTTGCACGGTGTGGCATGTCCGGAACCAAGATTCTCTGGGGTCAGATCGTCGTTGTGTTCGCGGTGGTGCTCGCTTCCGTCTGGGGCGCGACCCAGTGGGCGGCCTGGAGGCTCGGCTACCAACCCGAGCTTGGCAGTCCCTGGGCCGAGTTCGCCGGCGTGCCGCTCTATCCACCGCCGGCCCTCTTCTGGTGGTGGTACTGGTACGACGCCTATGCACCGGGCCTGTTCATCGAAGCCGGGCTGATCGCGGCTGCCGGCGGCGTCGCCGCGATCGGGATCGCGATCGGCATGTCGGTGTGGCGGGCGCGGGAGGCAAAGGAGGCGTCCACATACGGCTCGGCCCGTTGGGCGAGGGAAGAAGAGATCCGCGAGGGCGGCCTGCTCGGGCCCGATGGAGTCGTGCTCGGTCGTTTCCAGCGGGAGTATCTCCGCCACAACGGGCCGGAGCATGTGCTCTGCTTCGCCCCGACCCGCAGCGGCAAGGGCATCGGCCTCGTCGTGCCCACACTTCTGACCTGGCCCGGCTCTGCCATCGTCCACGACATCAAGGGGGAGAACTGGCAGCTCACCGCCGGCTGGCGTGCCCGTTTCGGCCGCGTGCTGCTGTTCGATCCGACCAATTCCGGCTCGACCGCCTACAACCCGCTGCTCGAGGTCCGCCGCGGCGACGCCGAGGTCCGCGACGTCCAGAACATCGCCGATATCCTCGTCGATCCCGAAGGCGCGCTGGAGCGGCGCAACCATTGGGAGAAGACCAGCCACAGCCTTCTGGTCGGCGCCATCCTCCACGTTCTTTACGCCGGGTCGGACAAGACGCTCGCCGGCGTCGCCGCCTTTCTCTCCGATCCAAGGCGGCCGATCGAGAGCACCTTGCGGTCGATGATGTCGACGCGCCACCTCGGGGACCGGCCCCATCCAGTTGTCGCCTCGGCCGCCCGCGAGCTCCTCAACAAGAGCGACAACGAGCGTTCCGGCGTGTTGTCGACCGCGATGAGCTTTCTTGGCCTCTATCGCGATCCGGTGATCGCCAAGGTCACCGCGCGCTGCGACTGGCGGATCATGGACCTGGTCGAGCGCGATCAGCCGGCGACGCTCTACCTCGTGGTCCCGCCGTCCGACATCAGCCGGACCAAGCCGCTGATCCGCCTGGTGCTCAACCAGATCGGGCGCAGGCTCACCGAGCAACTGGAGACGGCAGGCAGGCGCCGGCGCCTGCTCCTGATGCTGGACGAGTTCCCGGCGCTCGGACGCCTGGACTTCTTCGAGAGCGCGCTCGCCTTCATGGCCGGCTACGGCCTCAAGAGCTTCCTGATCGCCCAGTCGCTCAACCAGATCGAAAAGGCTTACGGGCCCAACAATTCGATCCTCGACAATTGCCATGTGCGCGTCGCCTTCGCGACCAATGACGAGCGAACGGCCAAACGAGTGTCAGACGCACTCGGCACCGCGACCGAGCTGCGGGCGATGAAGAACTACGCGGGTCATCGGCTGTCACCCTGGCTCGGACACCTGATGGTGTCGCGCCAGGAAACGGCACGACCGCTGCTCACCCCGGGGGAGGTGATGCAGCTGCCACCAGGAGAGGAACTGGTTCTCGTCTCAGGCCTTCCTCCTGTCCGGGCCGGGAAAGTCCGCTACTTCGAGGATCCCCGCTTCGCTGGCCGCATTCTGCCGCCGCCTGCGGATCCCATTCCGGTCCTGGATTCGCCAGGGACTGCATCGGGTGCCGACGATTGGACCGGCGCGCCGCCGGACCAAAGGGGTCAGGATTGCGAGCGTTCCGGCGGCGATGCGGAGGATCAGGCCAACGGAGGAATTCGGCGCGAGCCCATGCTGCCCGCGCATGAGGCGATGGTGCCGGAGGCGCCGGCGCCCGAGACCGTTTTCGCCGACCTCGAAGACGAGCCGGATGACGAAGCATCGAAGGCACGAGCGGTGCGGCGGGCCATGCGCTCCGTCGCCCGGCAGGCGGCGCTGGACCCCGACGACGGCATATCACTCTGAGGAACCCGTGAAGACAAGGCTGAATGTCTACTTCTCGCCCGACCTGCTGCGAAGGGTCGAGGACCTTGCCGACCGGAAGCGGCTGTCGCGCTCGTCCATCGTCGAAGCCGCCGTTGCTTCGTTCCTTTCGCCGGACGAACCGGATCATCGCGAGGCTGCTTTCGCCCGGCGCCTGGACCATCTCTCCCGGCAGGTGCAGCGGCTCGATCGCGACCTTGGAATCTCGGTCGAAGCGCTAGCGCTGTTCATCAGGTTCTGGCTCGCCGTCACGCCGCCTCTGCCTCGCGACGCGCATGCGGCCGCCCAGGCCAAGGGGCGGGAGCGGTATCAGGAGTTCCTGGAAACGCTGGGAAGGCGGCTCGCCAAGGGAAAGGGGCTGCTGCAGGAGATCTCTGCCGAAGTGACGACTCCGACGAAGGAGGCTGGTTCGGGCAGCGAGTAGCGGGGACGCAGACGGCTCCGGGCGCGGCCAGGCGATCACGACCGAGGAAGGCGTGCCACTGCCCGGCCTTTTCCGCAGCGAAGGCTCCTGAAAGGCAACCGGTACCTTGGTCGGCCAAGGCGTGCCCCGCCGCTCGAAGGTCCGTCGCAGCGTGGCCGCCAGCATGGCGCGTCCGAACTTGAAGGTCCGCGAGATCGTCGACGGATCCCAGAAGTCTTTCATGCGACTGTTGACGATTCCCAGCGCAACGATTGGCTCCCCCTTCTCGGCGACGACGGTCTCGGGCGAATAGGCGCGCAACCGCGGGGCCGGTGGGTCGAGCAACGCCGGATAGTCCATCTCGATCGGCTGCGGCGTGACAGCGTCTCCGAAGCCGATTCCCACCCGGATCGCCACGCGTGCTCTTGCGATGGTGACGCTGGTACGGACAGCACGCCGCCGCAATCGGCCTGGTCGCGAATGGTCGCAGCCTCAAGGCCCTGCACGTCGAACACGACCCCGTCATCTGGCACGGGAACCGCGCAGATCCTCCGGAAGCGCCCTGTGATCGCCGCCGCGTCGGGATCGCCGTAATCGAGCCCGTCGGGCAGCGCCCAGCCGCTGAGGTGGACAAAGCGGATGGGCGGGTATGCCACTCTTGGCCGCCAGCCGGCTCGATCGATCGCCATCCAGACCCCCGACGGCATCTGAAGGGTCAGCTCGTGAAATCCAGGGCCGACGTCAGGCGGACAATAGCCCTTGGAACGAGCGCTGCGGCTTCGGCGAGCGTATGCCAGGCGTCGGGGCGGCTCCCGCGATTTGATGGACGCCGCGAGCCGGCCTGACCGCAACCCCATCGCTCACGAGACGAGCCATGGTTTCCGGGCCGATCCCCGCCTGAACCAGTCATGCATCCGGACCGGGGTCCCGTTCTGAAGGATCTTCTCTGCCGGGCGCTGGCCCGTCTGTGACAGTTCCTCGGCTGACATCAGCATATGCAGAGGTTTTTCACATTCGATGCCCGCGGTCGCAACCGGTGAGCCGCCGTGCTCCGGCCCAGCATGCCCGGCCGGATGAAGCGATCCGTCTGGTTGCGCAGCGGGAGCCCGCGTCAGACGCCGTTCATATCCGTGCCGCAGGCCCTGGACCGCCTGCCGCGAGATCAACCGTCTCGGGCTCTCGCCGGCAGGCGGTATTTCAGTGACCTCGTGCCGATTTCTTGTCTTCGCGCGCTGCCGCCCTACGCCCTGCTGCCCCTTGTTGCCTCCAAGCGAATCCTGCCCCTTCTAATGGTCCCCGCCTGATGGCCGGACCCCGGCCGACGGAGAAGGGGAAAGCGATGCCGACAGTCCCGGACAGAGCGGAAGCGGTCTCGCGCGGCGCCCGCATGCTGCGCACGGCGCTCGGGCCGGCAATCGCGACTTGGCTGCAGGATGCGACCGTCGTCGAGGTGCTGCTCAACCCAGACGGCCGGCTCTGGATCGACCGGCTCACCGACGGCCTTGCCGACACCGGCGAACGGATGTCGCCGGCTGACGGCGAGCGCATCGTCCGGCTGGTGGCGCATCACGTCGGCGCCGAAGTCCATGCCCGAGCGCCCAGGGTCTCGGCCGAGTTGCCCGAAACCGGCGAGCGGTTCGAGGGGCTGGTTCCGCCGCTCGTCGTCGCGCCGGCCTTTGCGATCCGCAAGCCCGCCGTCGCGGTCTTCACCCTCGACGACTACGTCGCCGCCGGGATCATGAGCACGGCGCAGGCCGACGCGCTGCGCCGCGCCGTGTCGCGACGTCGCAACATCCTCGTTGCCGGAGGCACCTCGAGCGGCAAGACCACCCTGGTCAATGCGCTGCTCGCGGAACTCGCCAGGACAGGCGACCGGATCGTCCTGATCGAGGACACCCGCGAGCTGCAATGCACGGCACCCAATGTCGTGGCGCTGCGGACCAGGGACGGCGTCGCGTCGCTTTCCGATCTCGTCCGCTCCGCCCTTCGCCTGCGGCCCGACCGCATCCCGATCGGAGAGGTCCGCGGTGCCGAGGCCCTCGACCTGCTCAAGGCCTGGGGCACCGGCCATCCGGGGGGCATCGGCACCATCCACGCCGGCTCGGCCATGGGCGCGCTCCGGCGCCTGGAGCAACTGATCCAGGAAGCGGTCGTCACGGTGCCGCGGGCGCTGATCGCCGAGACCATCGACCTCATCGCCGTCCTCGCCGGCCGCGGCACCCAGCGCCGGCTGATCGAGGTTGCCGAGGTCCACGGCCTGGCCGCGGCGGGCGACTACCACCTCGCCTCGATCTCGGATTCCCATCAACCCATCCTTCCAGGAGTTCAACCGTGATTCCCTCCTTCGCTCGTCGCTTCCGAGGACTTGCCGTCCTTTGCCTGATCGGCTGCGTCGTTCAGAGCCAACCGGCTCAGGCCGCGGGTTCGGGCATGCCCTGGGAGGAACCTCTGCAGCAGATCCTGAGCTCGGTCGAGGGGCCGGTTGCCAAGATCATTGCGGTGATCATCATCATCGTCACCGGCCTGACGCTCGCGTTCGGCGACACCTCCGGCGGCTTCCGCCGACTGGTGCAGATCGTCTTCGGCCTGTCGATCGCATTCGCCGCATCAAGCTTCTTCCTCAGCTTCTTCTCCTTCACCGGCGGCGCGCTCGTGCCATGACCGGGATCGACTCCGTTCCAGGCTTCCACGCGCCGGTGCACCGGGCGCTTACCGAGCCGATCCTGCTCGGAGGCGCCCCCCGGGCCATTGCCATCGTCAACGGCACGCTCGCCGCTGCGATCGGGCTCGGGTTGCGGCTCTGGATCGCCGGCGTCGTCCTGTGGCTGGTCGGACACGCCGTTGCCGTCTGGGCCGCCAAGCGGGACCCCTGGTTCGCCGAGGTCGCGCGCCGGCACCTCCGCTACCCCTCTCATCTCGGCATCTGAGCTCAGGCGATGCTCAACCTCTCCGAATTTCGCAAGACGGCCGCGCAGCTCGCAGACGTGCTTCCCTGGGCGGCCCTGGTCGCGCCCGGAATCGTGCTGAACAAGGATGGCAGCTTCCAGCGCAGCGCGCGCTATCGCGGGCCAGATCTCGATTCCGCCACTCCTGCCGAACTGGTGGGCGCTACGGCGCGCCTCAACAATGCCCTGCGCCGGCTTGGCTCCGGGTGGGCCATCTTTGCCGAGGCGCGCCGACAGCCGGCTGAGAGCTATCCCGAAGGCCGCTTTCCGGATCCGGTCTCGGCGCTTGTGGAGGCCGAACGCAGGGCACAGTTCGAGGAAGCGGGCAGCCACTACGACAGCGCGTACTTCCTCACCTTCGTCTGGCTGCCGCCGGCCGAGGAGGTCTCGAGGGTCGAATCCTGGCTCTACGAGGGCCGCCGCCGCGGCGTCGATCCCTGGGAACTGCTGCGCGGCTACATCGACCGGACCGATCGCATCCTGAAGCTGATCGAGGGCTTCGTGCCGGAAGCGACCTGGCTCGACGATGCAGAGACGCTGTCCTATCTCCATGCCTGCATATCGACCCGACGCCAGCGGGTGGCGGTGCCGGAGGTGCCGATGCATCTCGACGCGCTTCTGGCCGACGAGCCGCTCGTCGCCGGTCTCGAGCCGCGGCTCGGCGCCGCGCATCTGAGATCGCTGACGGTCATCGGATTCCCCGGCGCGACCTTTCCCGGCATCCTCGACGAGCTGAATGGCCTCGCCTTCTCCTATCGCTGGTCGACGCGAGCGATCTGCCTCGACAAGACCGACGCGGCGCGGCTCCTCACCCGCATCCGGCGGCAGTGGTTCGCCAAACGCAAATCGATTGCGGCGATCCTCAAGGAGGTGATGACCAACGAGGCCACGGCGCTGATCGATACCGATGCCCACAACAAGGCGATGGATGCGGACGCCGCGCTGCAGGAGCTTGGGACCGATGCCCTCGGCCAAGTCTACGTCACCGCGACCGTCACCGTGTGGGATCAGGATCCGGCTGCCGCCGCCGAGAAGCTGCGCCTCATCGAGAAGGTGATCCAGGGCCGCGACTTCACGTGCATCGCCGAGACAGTCAACGCCGTCGAGGCCTGGCTCGGCAGCGTGCCGGGACATGTCTACGCCAATGTGCGGCAGCCGCCGGTTTCGACCTTGAACCTCGCCCACATGGTTCCACTCTCCGCGGTCTGGGCCGGGCCCGACCGGGATGTCCACCTCGATGGTCCGCCCTTGTTCCACGGCCGGACCGAGGGCTCGACCCCCTTCCGCTTCGCGCTCCATGTCGGCGACGTCGGCCATACGCTGGTGATCGGACCGACCGGCGCCGGGAAGAGCGTGCTGCTGGCGCTGATGGCACTGCAGTTCCGGCGCTATGCGCGGTCCTTGATCTTCGCCTTCGACTTCGGAGGCTCGATCCGGGCCGCCTGCCTCGCCATGGGCGGGGACTGGCACGATCTCGGCGACAGCCTTGCCGACCGCAACGAGGACGGCGTCACCCTGCAGCCGCTTGCCGACGTCGACGACGGCGCGGAGCGCGGCTGGGCCGCCGAATGGGTGGCCGCCCTCCTGCTCAAGGAGGGCGTCGCGATAGGCCCCGAGGACAAGGAGCACCTCTGGTCGGCCCTGAGCTCGCTCGCCTCCGCACCGGTGAGCGAGCGGACTCTCACGGGGCTTTCCGTGCTGCTGCAATCCGCCGTGCTGAAGCGGGGGCTGCAGCCCTATTGCCTCGACGGGGCGTATGGCCGGCTGCTCGACGCCGAGGCCGAGCATCTCGGCAACGCCGATGTCCAGGCGTTCGAAACGGAGGGCCTGATCGGTACAGGCGCTGCGCCCGCCGTACTGTCATACCTGTTCCATCGCATCGACCGGCGCCTCGACGGCCGTCCGGCCCTGATCCTGATCGACGAAGGCTGGCTGGCCCTCGCCGATCCTGGCTTCGGGGCGCAGTTGCGCGAATGGCTGAAGACCTTGCGCAAGAAGAACGCCGCGGTGGTCTTTGCGACCCAGTCCCTTGCCGATATCGAGACCAGCAGCATCGCGCCGGTGATCGTCGAGAGCTGCCCGACCCGATTGTTTCTGCCCAACGAACGGGCGATCGAGCCGCAGATCGCCGCAATGTACCGCCGGTTTGGGCTCAATGAACGGCAGATCGAGATCCTCGGCCGGGCGATCCCGAAGCGCGACTACTACTGCCAATCCCGGCGCGGCAACCGCTTGTTCGAGCTCGGCCTCGGAGACGCCGCGCTCGCATTCTGCGCCGCCTCGTCGAAGGCCGACCAGCTGGCCATTGCCGACACGCTGGCCACCCACGGCCGGGACGGCTTCGCCGAGGCCTGGCTTCGCCGCCGCGGTCTCGGCTGGGCGGCCGACCTCCTGCCCCAACTCAACGTGGAGCCCGCTCGATGACCTGTCGCCGCCTCTGCGCCGCGCTGATCGCTGGCGCCGTCCTGAACGCCCCGGCTGCTGCCCAGGCCGCCTGGATCGTGTTCGACCCGAAGAATTACGCCGAGAACCTGCTCTCGGCCGCCCGGGCCCTGGAGCAGATCAAGAACCAGGTCACCAGCCTTCAGAACGAAGCGCAGATGCTGTTGAACCAGGCTCGCCAGCTCGCCTCCCTGCCGACCTCGGTGCTCGGCGAAATCGACGGCTCGTTCTCCGAAATCCAAGGCTTGCTGCGTCAAGCCGACCGGATCGCATACGATGTCGGGTCGATTGAGAGCGCCTTTCGCCAGTACCGGGATCTCGACGCGGATCTCAGCGATCAAGCCCTCATCGCCGGCGCCCGAGACCGGTGGCAGACCTCAGTCTCAGCGTTCCAGCACGCGCTGACGATCGGGGCCGGGGTGGTAAACGAGCTGCCGGTAACGCAGACCGTGACCGGCAGGCTCGTCGACGCCAGCCAGGGGGCCGTCGGCGTGCTGCAGGCGACCCAGGCCGGCAACCAGCTTCTCGCCGTACAGGCCAAGCAGGTGGCCGACCTGACGGCGCTGCTCGCGGCCCAGGGGCGTGCCGAGGCACTGGAGCAGGCGCGCCGGGCCGCGGCCGAGCAGCAGGCTGCAGAACAACGCCGGCGCTTCCTGGCCGCGGGCGCCGCCTACCAGCCCTCACCGGTCACGATGTTCCACGAGTGAGGCCATGGAGCCCATAAAACTCGTTCGCCTGGCGACGCTTGCCCTGCTCGGCGCTGGGTTCCTGGCGACCGCGCTCGTCGTCCGCCGCGAACCGGAGACACCGGTAATACGCATCTTGTCCCAGCATCAGAACGATCTCTCGGCCGAGCTCGCCCGATGCCGATCTCTCGGCCTTGCCGGGCCCGAGGATCCGGTCTGCCGAGATACCTGGGACCAGGTCCGTGACCGCTTCCTCGGCAAGGTCGAGGAGGAGCGTTGACATGGGCGGCATCGGCGTCATCGACCGCTTTCTCGAGGTCTTCACCCGATACATCGATTCCGGGTTCGGGCTGCTGAGGGGTGATGTCGCATTCCTGTCCTCGACCCTGATCGCGATCGATATCACGCTGGCGGGTCTCTTCTGGGCGCTGGCCGCCGATGAAGACGTTCTCGCACGGCTGATCCGCAAGACGCTCTTCATTGGCGTCTTCGCCTTCCTGATCGGCAACTTCAACGGCCTGGCCCGCATCGTGTTCGAGAGCTTCGCGGGGCTGGGCCTCGAAGCGTCGGGCTCGGGAGTCGGCTTGGCCGAATTCCTCCAGCCGGGCCGCCTCGCACGGGTCGGCCTCGACGCGAGCCGGCCGATCCTGGCGGCCGCGGGCGAGCTCATGGGTTTTGTCTCCTTCTTCGACAACTTCGTCCAGATCTTCGTGCTGCTGATCGCCTGGCTGGTGGTGCTGGTGGCATTTTTCCTCCTGGCGGTGCAGCTCTTCGTCACTCTGATCGAATTCAAGATCACGACCCTCGCCGGGTTCGTCCTGCTGCCCTTCGGCCTCTTCGGCAAGACCGCCTTCCTGGCCGAAAAGGTGCTCGGCAACGTGGTCGCCTCAGGTGTGAAGGTGCTGGTGCTCGCGGTGATCGTCGGCATCGGCACGGGCCTCTTCGGCGAGTTCACCCGCGGCTTCGGCGAGGCCCAGCCGACACTGGAGGACGCGCTGGCGCTAGTGCTCGCCGCGCTCTCTCTTCTCGGCCTTGGCCTCTTCGGGCCCGGCATCGCGACCGGCCTAGTCTCGGGTGCCCCGCAGCTCGGCGCCGGCGCTGCGGCCGGAACGGCGCTCGCGGCCGGCGGCCTCGCCCTCGCCGGCGGCACGGCAGCAGCCGGAGCCGTCTCGGCCGCGGCCCGCCTGGGTGCTGCGGGCGGCCGCTTCACTGGCGGCCTTGCGGTCGAGCGACAGCTGGAACGCCGGGCGGAGCTCAGCCGCGAAATCCGGGCGCTCGGCGGTCAGGGTGGAGGAGGGGCGTCGCCCGGAGCTGGTGGGCCGATCCCGCCGTCGGCGCCACGAGAGCCCTCGACTCCGTCCGCAGCGGCCGGCGGCGCTCCCGGCTGGGCTCAGCGCCTGAAGCACGCTGAGTCCGTCCGGCACGGCGTCGCGGCCGCCACCCACACCGTGCGCTCCAGCGACCACGGCGGCGGCTCGGCCTCCGTCTCCCTCGCTGAGGAGGATCACCGATGAACCCGTTCCGCCGCTCCTCGGTCCGATACGGCCGGGCGCCTGCGCCCGAGACGCCGTACCAGAAGGCGGCACAGCTCTGGGACGAGCGCATCGGCTCGGCCCGGGTCCAAGCCCGCAACTGGCGGTTCATGGCTTTCGGATGCCTTGTGCTCGCCGGCGGCCTCGGCGCCGGTCTCCTCTGGCAGGCGGCCCGTGGCACTGTCGTGCCCTGGGTGGTCGAGGTCGATCGGCTGGGCCAGGTCCAGGCGGTGGCGCCCGCCAGCGCCGGCTACCAGCCGACCGACCCTCAGATCGCCTGGCATCTCGCCCGCTTCATCGAGGATGTGCGGGGTTTTCCGGCCGATCCGGTGGTGGTGCGGCAGGCTTGGCTGCGCGCCTATGAGTTCGTCACCGATCGCGGCGCCGTCGCGCTCAACGAATACGCACGCGTGAGCGATCTCTTCGGCAAGATCGGCCGCCAGCAGGTTGCGGTCGAGGTGTCGAGCGTCATCCGCGCCTCTGGCGACAGCTTCCGAGTCGCCTGGGTCGAACGTCGTTTCGAGAATGGCAGCCTGGCCGCCACCGAGCGCTGGACTGCGATCCTCACCATCATCGTCGACCCGCCGCACGATGCTGACGGACTGCGCCGCAACCCCCTCGGCATCTACGTCAACGCCATCAACTGGTCGAAGGAGCTCGGCTGATGCGCCTCCTGCTGGTCCTTTGCATTCTGCCACTCGCCGCCTGCGGAAGCGGCACGCCCTCGATCCGGTACGACGAGCCGGTCGAGGCAGTGCGGCTTCCGGAGCCGCCGAAGCCGGTCGACATCGTCGAGGTGCCGAAGCCCTTGCCCTTGCCCGGGCAGTTGAAGCCGCTGCCCGGCGGCAAGCGGGCGCCGCCCGAGCCGTCCGATCCGAAGCTGCGGGTCAGCCGCGCCAATGCCGCGGCCCGAATGCAGCCGAGCCGCGACGGCTACGTCAATGCGGTGCAGGTCTTTCCCTATTCCGCCGGAGCGCTGTATCAGGTCTACACCGCACCCGGGCAGGTCACCGACATCGCGCTCCAGCCTGGCGAAGGCCTCGTCGGCTCGGGGCCGGTGGCCGCCGGCGACACGGTGCGCTGGATCGTCGGCGACACGGAAAGCGGGGCAGGGGCATCGCGCCGAGTCCATATCCTGGTAAAGCCAACCCGGCCGGACCTCGTGACGAACCTCGTCATCAACACCGACCGGCGCACCTATCTAATCGAGCTGCGCTCGACGACCGAGACCTACATGGCGGCCGTGTCGTGGCAGTACCCGGAGGACGAGCTGATCGCGCTGCGGCATCGGAATGTCGAGGCCGAAGCGGCGGCGCCGGTCGCGACTGCCATCGACCTGGCGCGGCTGCGCTTCCGCTATCGCATCGAGGGCGACGACCCGCCCTGGCGGCCGATCCAGGCCTTCGACGACGGCGCGAAGGTATACATCGAATTTCCCCGCGGGGTGGGCCAGGGTGAGATGCCGCCGCTCTTCGTGATCGGCGCGGAAGGTGATGCCCAGCTCGTCAACTACCGAGTCCGGCAGAACTATTATGTCGTCGACCGGCTCTTCGCTGCCGCCGAGCTGCGGCTTGGGGCCGGCGAGCAGCAGGTGGTCCGGATCGTGCGGACCGATGCCCGATGACCGGAGAGGCTGAGCTCAGAGCAGCGTTGCGCCTGCATCCGGAGCGGCCGTCCGTCGCAAGACTGTCGCGCAGGGCGCTCGTTGCCGCGGCGGCATTGGCCGCGATGGCCGTGCTCGGCGCCCTGGTCTGGGCGCTCGACGATGGCCGCCAGGCGGAGCCTCAACAGGAGCTCTACAGCACCGAGCGCAGGACGACGGCCGAGGGCTTGGCCACGCTGCCCAGGGACTATGCCGGCGTCCCGCAGCTCGGGCCGCCGCTGCCCGGCGACCTCGGCCGGCCGATCCTTCGAGCGCAGGAACAGGGGCGGCCGGTGACGCCGCCGACCGGGCCCGGCGTCGACCCGCTACAGCAGCGGATCGCCCAGGAGCAGGAGGCGGCGCGAACCAGCAAGCTGTTCATCGGCCGTGGCCAGCCCAGGAATACGGAATCCGCCCATTCGGGCATTGCAGATGGCTCCACGACCCCGGGATCGATCGAGGACCCTCTGGCGAGCGCTTCGGGGCAGGGAAACGAACTCGACGCCCGCGGGGCGGCCGCCGATCGGACCACAGTGAGCCCGGACCGGCTGCGGAATTCCCCGTCGCCCTATCTGCTCCAGGCGGGCTCGGTGATCGCAGCGGCGCTCGTCACCGGCCTCAGGTCCGATCGGCCGGGACAGGTGATCGCCCGGGTGACGGAGAACGCCTTCGACAGCGCGTCAGGCAGGCACCTGCTGGTGCCGCAAGGCTCGCTGCTGGTCGGCACCTATGACAGCCGGATCGGCTTCGGGCAGGACAGCGTGCTCCAGGTCTGGACCCGACTCATCCTTCCGAATGGCAAATCGATTGTTCTGGAACGGTTGCCGAGCATGGATACGGAAGGCCATGCCGGCCTCGAGGACGAGGTCGATCACCATTGGGGCCGGCTGTTCGCCGCTGCGGCGCTCTCCTCGATCCTCGGCGTCGGCACCGGTCTGGATGCCGGCAGCGATGAGAGCGGGATCCTGCAGGCGCTGCGGCGTGCCGGCGGCGACACCCTGGACGATGTCGGGCAGGAGGTGGTCCGGCGAAATCTCGACATCCCTCCGACCATCACGGTGCGGCAAGGCTTCCCGGTCCGGGTGATGGTCAGCCGTGACCTCCTTCTGGAACCCTATCGGGAGTGACTGACGATGGCGAAGCTCAAGCTGGGAGCGGTGCTCGACGACAGGCCGGTCAAGCTCACGGTCGATCTGCCTGCCGCCGTTCATCGGGATCTCGTCGCCTATGCCGAGCTGCTCGGGCGGGACAGCGGTACGGCGATAGAGCCTGTCCGTCTGGTCGTGCCGATGCTCATGCGGTTCATGGCGTCCGACCGTGGCTTCGCGACGGCGAGGCGTTCTCTGGGTACCAGGGGCGGCGCCGCCGGTATCCCGAAGTGACTACGCCCGGCGCTCGGCAAGGCTGCGAAGCAGACGGACGAACCGGCGCAGGGCGGGATTGTCGTTGGAACGAAGCCAGGCTGCCGAGATCGGGAGCAGCGCGCCTTCCCCGACGATCGGCCGGAATGCGACGCCGGGATAGGCCAGCTCCACCAGGGTTTCGGGAACGATGGTGATGCCGAATCCCGCGCCGACGAGGCCCAGGATGTTGTCGCGCGAGGTCAGGTGCAGAGAGGTCGTCGGGAAGTGCCCGTCGCTCGCGATCCTGCCGATCAGAAAATTGTAGACGACGGCGCCGCTCTCGAAGGTTCGGACGAGCCAGTGCTCCCGCCGAAGATCCCGCCACTCGACGGTCTCGGAGGCAATCAGGCGATGATCCTGCGGAAGCGCGACGAAGATCTGCTCTTGCCAAAGCGGCAGGCGTTCGACGTCGGGTGCCTCATAGCCTCCCGCGAGGACGCCCGCATCGATGCGCCGGGCCCGAAGCCATTCAAGCTGGTCGACCGGGCTCCCTTCCATGGTCTCGAGCACGACGTTCGGGTTCCGGTGGCGGAACTGCTCGAGGACGGCGCGGAGCCGACCTGTCACGAACGAGGGGAAGAATCCGAGCGTCAGCAACCCCGTCTCCACCCTGCCGTTGCGATCCGCCCGGTCGATTGCATGGTCGAGCAGCATGAGGATGTAGCGAGTGTCGCGGATGAACGACCGGCCGCCATGGGTCAGCCGCAGGCCGCCTGGATGACGGTCGAAGAGCGTTACTCCGATTGTTTCCTCGAGCTTCTGGATCTGGCGGCTGACCGCAGACTGCCGGATGCCCAAAGCCTCGGCAGCCCGGCGGAAGCTGAGATGCTCCGCCACGGCGATCAGGTATCTCAGCGATCGTAAATTGGGATCGAACATTTGGCTGATCACCGAACTTTGAACCTGCCCCGACTCGTCCGTCTCATTCCGAGTGTCTCATCCAGGGCGGCGGATGCGTCGCATTGCATGTTCAACCCCTTTGGCCGGAGCGTTGCGGCAGTCGGGAAGGTCAGTCAGAGGTATATCCCTCGACTGGCCACCCAGCGGCGTGCGGGATCTTCGAATAAGGAACTGCCCCGTCGGGGAGACGCGCAGGGGCATGCGATCGTGGCCACGATTGCGGCCGGTCGGGATTGAAGCCGTGAACTACGCTCCTCGCCATGGAGGTAGTGTCCGGTGATCGTTTCACCAAATTGGGTGGATGATCTAGCCGAACGGCCATCGTTCACGCGGACCGGTCAGCTTGCCCAATTGCGTCAGCGAATGCTGTGCCGTCACTCGCATGATGGTTGGTTGCGTGTCCCCGCAACCACCTTTGTTATAACTCGATACACATCGAGATCTGATCTAGAGCCCCGCCCCAAAAAGGCGGGGTTTTCTGCGGTGTGCCGAGCATGACTGACAGCTTGGAGGTGGAAGTCCTCTGTCCAGCCTGATGGCGGTGAAGGACTAGCGAAGCGCAAGGGCGTCGCCGCGAGGCGGGGTCTGAAGGAAGCGTGGAGCAAAGCCGCGGCCCGATGGACAAGAACCGGATATGAGGCCTACCCGGCCGGACGAGCGAGCCGTTGATCGCGAAGTCCAGGGCCATCAATGGCCGGGGTGGTAAATCCGGCGGGCGTGCGGTGAAGGCGGTCGGTCTTACCTCGGGAGGTCTGCGCCGTGTCCCTCGGGACTGAGGTGGCCGCAAGGCCGCCTGATCGCGGCGCAGAAGTCAGCTGAGGGCATAGTAGGCGGCGGTTGCCGCCGAAGGCCCGAACGGTGGAAGAGGCCAGTAGAGCGGCGATCTCGAGCGAGCCATGCGGCAGAAAGATCAGAGCAAGCTGACCCTGGGCCCCTCGGCGGAGGGTGAAGCCCCGAGCCTTGCGGCCCAGGCGACCGAAGCTCGCGCGGCGAGAGCCAGCCTCGAACGCCCGGCGGTCGCGGGACCGTCGATGGAGATCATCCTTGACCGAGAGAACCTGAAGACGGCGCTGGCACGAGTGCGGCGCAACAAGGGTGCGGCGGGGGTCGACGGCATGGATGTCGACGATCTGCCGGCCCACCTGAAGCGGCATTGGCCCGCGATCCGGGCTCAGCTGATCAACGGCACCTACAAGCCGCAGCCGGTGCGGCGGGTGGAGATCCCGAAGGCGTCGGGTGGCGTGAGGCCGCTCGGCATCCCGACGGTGCTCGACCGCTTCATCCAGCAGGCGGTGATGCAGGCGCTGCAGGCGGACTGGGACCCGACGTTCTCCGAGGCCAGCTTCGGCTTCCGGCCGGGGCGCTCGGCGCATCAGGCGGTGGCCCGGGCGCAGACCGATATTGCGTCCGGCTACGGCGTGGTGGTGGATCTCGACCTGGAGAAGTTCTTCGATCGGGTCAACCACGATATCCTGATGGGGCTGGTGGCCAAGCGGGTGGCCGACAAGTGCCTCCTGAAGCTGATCCGCGGCTTTCTGACCGCGGGCGTGCTGGAGGGCGGCCTCGTCGGCCCGACGGAGGAGGGGACGCCGCAAGGCGGACCGCTCTCGCCGCTGTTGCCGAACCTGATGCTGGACGTTCTGGACCAGGAGCTGGAGAAGCGCGGCCATCGCTTCGTCCGCTACGCCGACGACTGCAACATCTATGTGCGCAGCAGGCGGGCGAACGGGTGATGGCCGGCATCGAGCGGTTCCTGGCCAAGCGGCTCAAGCTGAAGGTCAACAGGGCCAAGAGCGCGGTCGCCAAACCGAGCGCCCGCAAGTTCCTGGGCTTCAGCTTCACCGGCGGAAGAGAGCCGCGGCGCCGGATCGCGCCGAAGGCCATCGACCGCTTCAAGGCGAAGGTCCGGGTCCTGACGCGGCGCACCCGCGGCGACAGCCTCAAGCAGATCATCGAGGAGCTGTCCGTCTACCTGATCGGGTGGCGCGGCTACTTCGGCTTCTGCCAGACCCCGTCGGTGCTGCGCGCACTCGACCAGTGGACCAGGCGGCGGCTCCGCGCCATCGCCTGGAAGCAATGGAAGCGCGGACCCAAGCGCTTTGCCGAGCTGCGACGCCACGGCGTCGGCCGGGATCTGGCGGCCCAGACCGCCGGCAGCCCACACGGCCACTGGCGGCTCAGCAACAGCCCCGCGCTCACCATTGCACTCCCCACCGCCGCACTTCAGTCCCTCGGTCTCGCCTCCATCGCCAACCCACTCCCCGCTTAATCCGCCGAACCGCCGGATACGGACCCGTACGTCCGGTGGTGTGGGAGGGGGGAGCCGCGAGGCTTCCCCCTATCCCGATTCCGGCCGAGTTTCCACAGGAAAGGCTAGGCTTGATCCGAGCGCCGAGGCCAGCACAGGAGTAGCGCACGACGCACGCTCCACCACCCCTTCACCGTCGGAAGGTCGGGCCAGATCGGCTGGTGCCTTCGTGGCGGCGGCGCTGTTCGCATTGCCGCTCAATCTTATGCGTGAGGAGCGCGATCACCGCACACGGCTTGCTGCGGACCAGTCACTGCGATGCCGTCGGGAATCTTCGCCGTTTTCCTTTGCTCCCGCTCGGAGCCCTTTGTCGTCTTGGAAATAGATATGCCCGGTATGCAGCTGATTGATGTGCTGAGTCCGGGGCAACAGATTTGGCGCGAACTGCGCGACCGTGACACCTCATGCAGACGACGCTGCTGGGCGTCCGGTCTCGCGCAGTCGAATATCCCAACCCCCGCAGCCGCGACATCGGACAGGGCACGGCTTGCGCGGTAGAGTGTTGATTCACCGGAACCGCACGAGGCGGCCGGCTTATTCAGGTGCCACGATGTCCAGAGAACCGATGATCCCGATCGTCGGCGTCGGCGCCTCCGCTGGCGGCGTCGAGGCGCTGCAAGGCTTTTTCGGCGGCATGCCGCAGGAGCCCGGCATGGCGTTCGTAATCGTGACCCACCTGAATCCCCAGCGCAAAAGCCTGCTGCACGAGGTGGTGGCGCGGCTCACCCCGATGCCCGTTCTGGTCGCAGCCCACGGCGTTCGGGTCGAGCGGGACCACGTCTACGTTCTCCCGTCGGACGCCATCCTGACGATCGCCGGCGGCACACTTGATGTCCGCAAGCCGGACCCTCTGCACCGGGAGCGCAAGCCGATCGACCTGTTCCTGAGCTCGCTGGCCGAGGACCGGGGCGAGTACGCGGCTGCCGCGATCCTGTCCGGAGGCGACGGCGACGGCACGCTGGGCGCCAAGGCGGTCAAGCAGCGCGGCGGTCTGACGCTGGCGCAGGTGGCCGACGGCCATGGGCCCGCCCATCCGGACATGCCGCAGACTGCCATCGCCACCGGGTTCATCGATCTCGCGGTCCCGGCGGCAGAGATGGGCCCTCAGCTCGTCGAATTCGCGCGGTCCCTGAACCAGCTGGACCGGTTGACGGAGAGCGCGAACACGGAGGACGAGAGGCTCAGCGCCGTGGAGGAGGTCAGGCTGGAGATCTGCGCAACCCTACGGAACCAGCTGGGCCACGACTTCGCCGGCTACAAGCCGAAAACCTTCCTGCGTCGGGTGCAGCGGCGCATGCAAATCAATCAACTGGCGACGATCGAAGCTTATCTGGATCGGCTTCGGGCAGATCCAACCGAGGTCGGCGTGCTGTTCCGCGACCTGCTGATCAACGTCACCAGTTTCTTCCGTGATGCCGATGCGTTTGAGACGCTGGCGCGGACGGTCATCCCGAAGCTGTTCGAGGGACGCGGCGCCGATGAGGCGATCCGTATCTGGGTGCCGGGATGCGCCACTGGCGAGGAGGTGTACTCCGTTGCGATTCTGATGCGCGAGCACATGGAGACGCTCAGCGCGGTTCCCAAGGTGCAGCTCTTCGCCACCGATATAGACGAGCACGCCCTGGCGATCGCGCGTACCGGCCGTTACCCGGAAGGTCTCCTCGACGGTGTCTCGCCCGATCGACGGCAGCGCTTCTTCTCCACAGACGGTGCTAGTTTTGTGATCGGAAAGGAGGTCCGCGACCTGTGCATCTTCTCTCCACATAGCGTGCTCCGCGATCCGCCGTTCTCGACGCTGGACCTGGTGTCCTGCCGGAACCTCCTGATCTATTTCGGCCCGGAGGCGCAGAGGCAGGTCATCCCTGTCTTCCACTACGCGTTGCGGCCCGGCGGCTATCTGTTCCTGGGCACGTCGGAGAATGTCAGCCAGTTCTCCGACTTGTTCGGCGCCGTCGACAAGAAACACCGGATCTTCCGCAGCCGGGATGATGGCGGGGAGATGGCCCGGCGGCTGCCGCTTTCGGTGGCCGGCCTGACACCGGGCAAGGCGCACGATTCACGCATTCGGCGGGCGGTGCCGGCAGCGGCGGGACTGCGGCACGCCGTCGAAGCCCGCGTGCTGGAGCAGTTCGCTCCTCCCCACGTCGTGATCAACCGCGATGGCGACGTGGTCCACTATTCGGCCCGAACCGGCAAGTACCTTGAACCCGCGGTCGGAATTCCGAACCGACACCTCGTTGCCATGGCCCGCCGCGGCCTGCGGCTGGACCTGCGCACCGCTCTGCGCGAGGCGGTCGAGACCGGGCGCACCATCGTCCGCGAGGGCCTTGCGGTCGAAAGCGACGACGAGCGGGTCCAGATCATCACCCTGACGATCGAGCCCATGGCCCGGAACGAAAGCGAAGAGCCGCTGTTCCTGGTGCTTTTTGCCGACCAGGGTGCCACGCTCAGCCGGGAGGAGGCCCTGGCCCGGCTGCAGGTGCCCGCTGATGGCGCGGCCCTGCAACTCGAACGCGAGCTGCGGGACACGCGGGAGCGCCTGCAGTCGCTGGTCGAGGAATACGAGACGGCGCTGGAAGAGCTGAAATCGAGCAACGAGGAGCTGGTCTCGGTCAATGAGGAGTCGCAGTCGACCAACGAAGAGCTCGAGGCCTCCAAGGAGGAACTGCAGTCGCTGAACGAAGAGCTGCATACCGTCAACAGCGAGCTCAACTCCAAGGTTGATGCGCTTGACCTCGCCAACAGCGATCTGCAGAACCTGTTCGAAAGCAGCCAGCTGGCGACGGTCTTCCTGGACAAGAATCTCGTCATCCGCAGCTTCACCCCGGCAGTGGCCGACATCTTCAACATCCTGCCCGGGGACCGCGGCCGACCCCTGACGGATCTGACCAGCCGCATCAGCCTGCCGACCTTGACCGAGGATGTGCGGACGACGCTGGAGGCTGGAAACAGCATGGAGCGGCGCGTCGAGGCGGTCGAGAATGATCGGACCTATCTGGTCCGGCTCGCGCCTTACCGCAACTCCTTGAATCGCATCGATGGTGTCGTGGTTACTTTCGTGGACGTGACCTCGCTGGCCCGCGCCGAAGAGCACCAGCGAACTCTCGTCTCCGAGTTGAACCACCGGGTCAGGAACATGTTGGCGATCGTCATTGCCGTTGCCGAACAGACTGTCCGCGGCGCCGCTTCGATCGAGGCGTTCCACGAGACATTCGTCGGCAGGCTTCAGGCGATGGCGACATCCTATTCGCTCCTCTCGGAAGAGAGCTGGACGGAGACTTCGATCAAGACCCTGGCGCGCGAGCAGCTGGCGCCGTTCGGCAAGCGCCGGGTGAAGCTGGACGGCCCGGAAATCCGGCTGAAGCCGAAATGCGCGCTTTCGCTCGGGATGGTCTTACACGAGCTCGCGACCAATGCCGGCAAGTACGGTGCACTGTCGATGCCCGAGGGGGAGGTGTCCGTGACATGGTCGCAGAAGAAAAACGACATCAAAGTTGTCTGGAAGGAAACCGGCGGACCTGCTCCGACAGCGCCGGCGAAGCCCGGCTTCGGACTGAAGCTCGTCGAGCGCGAAACCCAGCATGCCCTGGGCGGCAAGTCCGAGTTGAGATTCGCGCCTGAAGGGTTGGTCGTCACTTTGCGGTTTGAGCTGTAGCAGAGGCGCGAATGGGCCGCACAGACTGGAATGCCAAGCTTCTGATCGTCGAGGATGAGTGGCTCCTGGCGGAGCAGATAGCAGGTGCGTTGACCGCTGCGGGCTTCAATGTGATGCCACCCGTCCCCTCGGTGGCCACGGCGCTGTCGGCGATCGACCATGAGAGGGTAGGAGCTGCCGTTCTCGACATACGGTTGAACGGCGAGGACAGTTTCGAGCTCGCCCGGGAGCTTGAGCGCCGAGGAATTCCCTTCATCTTCGCCAGCGGGCATGTGCGGGCGGAGATCCCAGGAGATTTGTGCGGCCACCCCGTGCTCGCCAAGCCCATCCGAGTAGGAGAGCTGGTCGAGACGCTACAGGCGGTTATTGCTTCCTAGAGTGCACGACCGAATGCGATGCCGGCGCTGGCTCGCAGATCGGCGCGCATCGAGGAATCAGTGCCCGCTTGAGGCCGGGTCAGTGGTCCGATGATCGCACATCGGCGTGCGTGAACGTAGATGGTTGCGTGTCCCCGCAACCACCTTTGTTATAACTCGATACACATCGAGATCTGATCCAGAGCCCCGCCCCAAAAAGGCGGGGTTTTCTGCGGTGTGCCGAGCATGACTGACAGCTTGGAGGTGGAAGTCCTCTGTCCAGCCTGATGGCGGTGAAGGACTATCGAAGCGCAAGGGCGTCGCCGCGAGGCGGGGTCTGAAGGAAGCGTGGAGCAAAGCCGCGGCCCGATGGACAAGAACCGGATATGAGGCCTACCCGGCCGGACGAGCGAGCCGTTGATCGCGAAGTCCAGGGCCATCAATGGCCGGGGTGGTAAATCCGGCGGGCGTGCGGTGAAGGCGGTCGGTCTTACCTCGGGAGGTCTGCGCCGTGTCCCTCGGGACTGAGGTGGCCGCAAGGCCGCCTGACCGCGGCGCAGAAGTCAGCTGAGGGCATAGTAGGCGGCGGTTGCCGCCGAAGGCCCGAACGGTGGAAGAGGCCAGTAGAGCGGCGATCTCGAGCGAGCCATGCGGCAGAAAGATCAGAGCAAGCTGACCCTGGGCCCCTCGGCGGAGGGTGAAGCCCCGAGCCTTGCGGCCCAGGCGACCGAAGCTCGCGCGGCGAGAGCCAGCCTCGAACGCCTGGCGGTCGCGGGACCGTCGATGGAGATCATCCTTGACCGAGAGAACCTGAAGACGGCGCTGGCACGAGTGCGGCGCAACAAGGGTGCGGCGGGGGTCGACGGCATGGGTGTCGACGATCTGCCGGCCCACCTGAAGCGGCATTGGCCCGCGATCCGGGCTCAGCTGATCAACGGCACCTACAAGCCGCAGCCGGTGCGGCGGGTGGAGATCCCGAAGGCGTCGGGTGGCGTGAGGCCGCTCGGCATCCCGACGGTGCTCGACCGCTTCATCCAGCAGGCGGTGATGCAGGCGCTGCAGGCGGACTGGGACCCGACGTTCTCCGAGGCCAGCTTCGGCTTCCGGCCGGGGCGCTCGGCGCATCAGGCGGTGGCCCGGGCGCAGACCGATATTGCGTCCGGCTACGGCGTGGTGGTGGATCTCGACGTGGAGAAGTTCTTCGATCGGGTCAACCACGATATCCTGATGGGGCTGGTGGCCAAGCGGGTGGCCGACAAGTGCCTCCTGAAGCTGATCCGCGGCTTTCTGACCGCGGGCGTGCTGGAGGGCGGCCTCGTCGGCCCGACGGAGGAGGGGACGCCGCAAGGCGGACCGCTCTCGCCGCTGTTGCCGAACCTGATGCTGGACGTTCTGGACCAGGAGCTGGAGAAGCGCGGCCATCGCTTCGTCCGCTACGCCGACGACTGCAACATCTATGTGCGCAGCAGGCGGGCGAACGGGTGATGGCCGGCATCGAGCGGTTCCTGGCCAAGCGGCTCAAGCTGAAGGTCAACAGGGCCAAGAGCGCGGTCGCCAAACCGAGCGCCCGCAAGTTCCTGGGCTTCAGCTTCACCGGCGGAAGAGAGCCGCGGCGCCGGATCGCGCCGAAGGCCATCGACCGCTTCAAGGCGAAGGTCCGGGTCCTGACGCGGCGCACCCGCGGCGACAGCCTCAAGCAGATCATCGAGGAGCTGTCCGTCTACCTGATCGGGTGGCGCGGCTACTTCGGCTTCTGCCAGACCCCGTCGGTGCTGCGCGCACTCGACCAGTGGACCAGGCGGCGGCTCCGCGCCATCGCCTGGAAGCAATGGAAGCGCGGACCCAAGCGCTTTGCCGAGCTGCGACGCCACGGCGTCGGCCGGGATCTGGCGGCCCAGACCGCCGGCAGCCCACACGGCCCCTGGCGGCTCAGCAACAGCCCCGCGCTCACCATTGCACTCCCCACCGCCGCACTTCAGTCCCTCGGTCTCGCCTCCATCGCCAACCCGCTCCCCGCTTAATCCGCCGAACCGCCGGATACGGACCCGTACGTCCGGTGGTGTGGGAGGGGGGAGCCGCGAGGCTTCCCCCTATCCCGATCTGGATGACACCAAATCTTCAGGTTCCAGAGGAATTGATCCGTCAGGACAGCATACCGGGTTACATCAATCTCCGAACCGGCGCAGCCGGCATCCGGGATAAGCCCACGTGAACCGAGCCGAAGATCCCCGGTAGAAGTCTGGCCAGCGGGGCGTAAGCGCTGGATTGGAACTCCTTCCTCGGGGAAGACGTGGATCGCGGATTGCAGAAAGCCGGCGCAGTTGGAGCAACTGGTGCCTGCTGTACGCTTCGTCTAGAGCACCGAGTTGCGGCGACCGCTCAGTCCAGCCGCATCCCGACGGTTCCCAGGATCGTCGCCAGCCCGGCCGAGAGGCCGCGCAGCGAGAGTTCCGGCTCGACGTCGATCCACTCCTCCAGGGAATGCGCGCGGCCCCCGGTGCCGCCGGAGCCGAGGCAGATCGCAGGGACGCCGAGGCTCATCGGGATGTTGGCGTCGGTGGAGCTGGCCTTGGTCGCGGGGGCGAAGCCGAAGGCCGGCAGCGCCGTGAGCGCGGCCTGGACGATCCGCTCGCGGTGGTCGGTGCGGCCGGCCGGGCGGTTGCCGATGCGCTTCATCTCGGCGATGATCCGGCCGGCGGCGGTGTCGCCGCGGGCGTTCTCCCCGGCCACGGCCTCGTCGACTAGAGCATGCAGGCGGGCATCGAGCCGGCCGAGCTCCGACTGGCTTTCGGAGCGGAGATCGATCTCCACCCACACCTCGTTCGGGATCGCGTTAATCGAGGTGCCGCCGCCGAAGACCGAGGCGCAGTGGGTCGTGCGCGGCTCGGCCGGCACTTCGACCCGCGACAGGCCCAGCACCACACCGGCCATCGCATGCGCCGGGTTGACGGTGCCGAAGGCGTTCAGCGAATGCCCGCCCGGGCCTCGGAAGGTCACCCGGTAGCGGTAGGACCCGACGGCCGCCGTCGTAATTGTGTCGAGCTCCAGCCCATCGATGGTGAAGAAGGCCGTGACCCGGTCGCGCAACGGGCCTTCGGTGAACAGGTGGCGGACGCCGCGCAGGTCGCCCTTGCCTTCCTCGCCGACGTCGCCGACGAAGAGGAGGTCCTGCTCGGTCTCGATTCCGGCGGCGTCGAGCGCGCGGATGAAGGCCAGCAGCACTGCGAGGCCGCGCGTGTCGTCGCCCACGCCGGGCGCGAAGAGCTTCGTGCCCTCCCGCCGGACGGTGCAGTCCGTGCCCTTGGGGAAGACAGTGTCGAGATGGGCGGCGACGACGACCATCTGGCCGTTGGCCCGGCCGCGGCGGATGCCGGTGACGTTGCCGATGGCGTCGCGGCCCACCGCCTCGAGCCCGAGCTCGCGGAACATCGCCTCATAGGCCAGCGCACGGCGCTCCTCCTTGAAGGGAGGCGAGGGGATCTCGGTCAGCATGATGATCTCCTCGACCAGGCGGTCATGCTGGCTGCGGAGCGCTGCGATGGCCGCCTGGAACTGCGGCGAGGCGATGATCTGCGGGATCTCGTAGGTCATGGATTGCCTTTGCGGGCCGATCAGGCGGCCCCTTTCGGTCAAGAAGCGCGGCGGACGGGGTCAGGCGTTGACAGTTGCGGGTCCGGTGCCGAGCGCGGCGACATCGGGCAGCCGATCATCGAACCAGATCCCGGCGGCGGCAACCGACATGGCGCGGCCGTCATGGGCAACGCCGGGCACCTCGGTGAACCGCCAGTTGAAGGCGCAGCCGAGGATGCCGGCCATCGCCTTGCCCACGGCGTGGTAGTTGCGGGCGCGGTGCAGGCGCCCCGGTCCCTGGGCCACCGCCTCGGGCTGCGAGGGCAGGTTGTCGGCGGTGGCCTCGCTGTCCTTCGACCCGGCCATCACATGGAGCGGGCTCTCCAGCAGCCGCTTGAGGCCGGGCTCGCCGAGGCCGGTCCCGGCGAGGCCGGCGGGAAAGGGCGTGTCGAGTGTCGGCAGGGAGTACCAGCCGGAATTGGCGGCGGCCACGGCCGCGAACGGGCCGAAGCCGACCAGGGACACCATCCGGTGCAGGAACTGCCCGCCCGCGGAATGGCCGAAGATGCGGGCGCGGCCCGGCGCCATCACCCCGGCCTCGACCAGCGCGGCGGCGACCAGCGCCGGCACCCGGTAGATCCAGGTATCGGCCGGTGCGATCTGCCCCTTAACGTCACGCACCATGCCGTCGTTGTAGTTCTCCGCGCCCTTGAAACCGTCGTTGGAGAAAGTCGGCGCCACGATCAGCAGGCCGTGCCGGTCCGCCGCGGGGATCCAGAAGTCGCGGTACTCGTCGCCGTTACGCAGCATGCCGTGCTGGACGAAGACCACGTCCTTGCCCGGCCCGTAGCCGGCGGAGCGGTAAGCGTGAAGCACGATCTCGCGACCGGGCTGGCCCTCGAAATTGAATGGGATCGCACGGGTCCCATGGCTCTCAAGAAGGGACTGAAGCGTCATTTGGGTCTCGTTCATCGGCGAAGAGGTGGCAGGACACCGTGCGGCCGGTGCCGATCGCGCGCAGCGTCGGCGCCTCGATGCGGCATCGGTCCATGGCGAAGGCACAGCGCGGGTGAAAGGCGCAGCCTGGGGGAGGGCGCAGCGGCGAGGGAAGCTCCCCCCGCACGGCATGGAAGCGGCGCTTGCGGTTCCTGACCGAAGGGATCTCGGACAGCAGCGTGCGGGTGTAGGGGTGTGCCGGGGTGGCGAACAGCTCCGCGGCGGGCGCAAACTCGACGATCTGGCCCAGATACATGATGGCCACGCGGTCTGCCACGTGGTGCACGACCGAGAGATCGTGGCTGATGAACAAGTAGGTCAGCGCCCGCCGTGCCCGCAGCTCAAGGAACAGGTTGATGACCTGCGCCTGAATCGAGACGTCGAGTGCCGCGATCGGCTCGTCGCAGACCAGCAGGTCCGGCTCGACGATCAGCGCCCGGGCGATGCCGATCCGCTGGCGCTGCCCGCCGGAGAACTGGTGCGGATAGCGGTCGCGGTAGGACGGGTCGAGCCCGACCTCGGCCAGCGCCCCGTCGACCCGTTCGCGAATGGCCGGCCCGCCCCGCGCCAGACGATGGACCCGCAGCGGTTCGGCCAGGATGTCGCCGACGCGCTGGCGCGGGTTGAGCGAGGCGTAGGGATCCTGGAAGATCATCTGGACGCCGAGGGTGAAATCGCGCCGGGCCTTGGGCGTCATCTCGTCCATCGCGACGCCGTTGTAGCGGATGCGGCCCGCGGTCGGCCGGGTGATGCCGGTGATCATCCGCCCCAGCGTGGACTTGCCGCAGCCGGATTCGCCGACCAGGCCCAGGACCTCGCCGCGCCGCACGCTGAGGTCGACCGACCGTACCGCGCGCGCCACGGGGATGTCCGGCCGGCGTCCGACCAGGCTGAGCAGGCGTTCGGCCAGAAGCGGCTGTCGGGTGAAGGTGCGGCCGAGCCCCTCGGCGTCGAGGATCGCGTCCGTGTTCATGCGGCGGCATCCTCGGGCAGCGGGTGATGGCAGCGCCAGCGCCGGCCGGACGGCCCGGCGGTCTCGGGCGGCTCTACCCGGCGACAGATGTCGGTCGCGCGGTCGCAGCGCGGATGGAAGGCGCAGCCCGCGGGGCGCGCGGACAGCGGCGGCGCGGTGCCCTCGATCTGGCGCAGCCTGTCGCCCCGCGCCGTGTCGCCGGGGACGGAGTTGAGCAGCCCGCGGGTATAGGGATGGCGCGGCCGGTCGAGCACGTCGTCGGTCGCGCCGATCTCGACGATGTCGCCGGCATACATGACCGCGATCCGGTCCGCCAGCTCCGCCACCACGCCGAGATCGTGGGTGATCCAGATCATCGCGGTGCCGGTCTCGCGCTGCAGCGCCTGCATCTCGGCGATGATCTGGCCCTGGATCGTCACGTCGAGGGCGGTGGTCGGTTCGTCGGCGATGATCAGGTCGGGGTTGTTGAGCAGGGCGATGGCGATCGCCACCCGCTGGCGCATCCCGCCCGAGAACTCGTGCGGATATTGCGAGAGCCGTGTCTCGGGAGAGGTGATGCCGACCTTGCGCAGGCTGTCGAGGCACCGGCGGCGAACCTCGGCGCGGGCGATGCGGGCGTGTTCCAGGATCGCCTCGGCCATCTGCTCGCCGATCGTCAGGACGGGGTTCAGCGTCGTCAGCGGATCCTGGAAGATCATCGCCAGTGCCGCGCCCCTGAGCTGGCGCTGCGCCTCAGGCGGCAGGGCGAGCAGGTCCCGGCCCTTGAAGATCACCTCGCCCTGCGTGATCTCTCCCGGCCGGTCGACCAGACCGAGGATCGAGAAGCCGGCCACGGATTTGCCGGAGCCGGATTCCCCTACCAAGCCGAGAACCTCGCCGGCAGTGAGCGTGAAGCTGAGCCCGTTCACGGCGGGCCAGGCCCCGTGGACGTCGTGGAAGACCGTCTGCAGGTTCTTCACCTCCAATACGGGAGTAAGAGGCAGCACGGTGGGCCGGTCGTCGGTCATGCGCGTTTCGGATCGAGCGCCGTCCGCAGCCGGTCGCCGACGAGGTTGAGGGAGAAGATCAGGATCAGCAGCGCGATCCCGGGATAGAGGCTGATCCAGTAGTCGCCGCTCATCAGATAGTCGAAGCCGCTGGCGACGAGCAGGCCGAGCGACGGCTGGGTCACCGGCACGCCGACGCCGAGGAAGGACAGGGTGGCCTCCAGGGTGATGGCCGAGGCGACATGCACGGTCGCGATCACCAGCACCGCGTTCAGGCTGTTCGGCATGATGTGGCGGAACATCACCCGGAGCTGGGGATAGGCCAGGTTGTAGGCAGCCTCGACATATTCCTTGGCGCGCTCGCCCAGTGCGGCCGAGCGCATGATGCGGGCATAATTGGCCCACTGCACGACGACGATGGCGATGATGACCTTGTCGATGCCGCGTCCGATCACCGCAAGCAGGACCAGCGCCACCAGCATGGAAGGGAAGCCCAGGATGAAGTCGACGAACCGCATCAGTAGGGATTCGACGCGCCCGCCCAGCACGGCCGCGACCAGCCCGACCGTGACGCCGATCGCCAACGAGATCGCGGTCGAGACCAGGCCAACGAGCAGGCTGATGCGCATGCCGTAGAAGATCGCCGACAGCAGGTCGCGCCCCTGGCTGTCGGTGCCGAGCCAGTACACCGTGCCGTCCATGCCTTCGGACCCCGGCGGCAGGCGGCTGTCCATGATGCTGAACGAGGCAAGGTCGTAGGGATACTGCTGCGCCAGCAGGGGCAGCAGCAGGCCGATCAGGACGATCGCGGCCAGGGCGATCAGCGCGCCGCGGATGCGCGGACGGCGCTTCAGCCCGGCGAGGATCGCCCGGCGCGCGGGCGTGTCTTTCAGCGGTGGTCGGGTGGCGACGGTCACGACATGCGCTCCACCAGCTTCACGCGCGGGTCGAGCGCCGCATAGGCGAAATCGACGAGCAGGTTGATCACCACGAAGATGAAGGTCACGAGCATCACGTAGGAGACGATGACCGGGCGGTCGAGCTGGTAGATGCTGGTGATCAGCAGCTTGCCCATGCCCGGCCAGGCGAAGACCGTCTCGGTGATGGTCGAGAACGCCAGCAGCGAGCCGAACTCCATGCCCAGGACGGTGACGATCGGGCTCAGGATGTTGCGCAGGATGTGGCGGCGGACGATGCGCCGGCTGCCGACGCCCTTGGCGCGGGCGAATTTGACATAGTCCTGGCTGCGGGCTTCGGCCGCCCCGGCCGCGGTCAACCGGATCATCAGCGCGATGTTGGGGATCGATAGGTTGAGCACGGGCATTGCCAGGTGCCGCCACCCGTCGAGAGTGAGGAAGCTGAACGGGATGCCGATGACCGAGACCGTGTCGCCGCGGCCGGAGGCGGGCAGGAGGCGCAGCCAGACGGCGAAGATCAGGATCAGCACCAAGCCCTTCCAGAAGCTCGGGATCGAGTAGCCGAAGATCGAACCGGTCATCACCGCCCCGGAGAGGCGGCTGCCGTCGTTCAGGCCTGCCCACAGGCCGATCGGAATGCCGATGAGGCTGGCGACCAGCAGTGACAGCGTCACCAGCTCGAAGGTCGCGGGCAGGCGGCTGAGGATCAGGCGAAGGGCCGGCTCGCCATGCACGAAGGAGGTCCCCATGTCGCCATGCAGCGCGTTCCACAGGAAGGTGGCGTATTGCGTCCAGACCGGCTGGTCGAGGCCCAGCCGCGCGATCAGCTCCTGCCGCTCGAGCTGGGTGGCGTCGGGGCTGATCAGCAGGTCGGCCGGGTTGCCGATGGCATAGACCGCGAGGAACACGGCCACCGACACGGCGAAGAGCACCGCGATGCTCTGCAGAAGGCGCTGGAAGGCGTAGAGCGTCATGTCTGCCGGCCCGGTGAAGGAGGGAGGCCGGCGCGTCGGACGCCGGCCGCGGAACGGGAGGGCGTTAGTCCGACGCGGCCGTGGTGATGTCCTGGGCCAGCGTGTACTGGTCCATGCGGCCCTGATAGTGCAGCCCCTTGCGGAAAGCCCAGAGCGAGCTTTCGAAGTGCAGCGGGATGAAGCCGAGCTTGTCGACCGCCATCTGCATGGCCTGGCGGAGGAGTTCGGCGCGCTTGGTCTCGTCGACGGTCGCGATCGCCTGGACCAGCACCTTGTCGAAGTCCGGGTCGGACCAGCCGCCATAGTTCGAGGCGCCGATGCCGAGCGCGTCGTTGTCGGTCGTCACGTATTGCCGCAGGAAGGACGCCGCGCCGCCGCTGGTCGAGCCCCAGCCGCCCATCGCGAAGCTGAACTCCCGCTTGGCGCGCCGGGTGAAGAAGATCGAGCTGGTCATCGCGTCGAGCTTGGTCCGGATGCCGGCGCGGGTGAGGAACTGCGCCACCGCCTGGGCGACCTGGGAGTCGTTGATGTAGCGGTTGTTGGTCGCGTGCAGCGTTAGGTCGAAGCCGTCGGGATAGCCGGCCTCCGCGAGCAGCTTTTTCGCCTGGGCGGGGTCGTAGGGCAGCGGCTGCGGGTCGCGGAGGGCACCGAACATCGTGCTCGGCACGAACTGGTATGCGGGCTCGGCGAAGCCGTCCAGGATCCTGCTGACGATGGCCTTGCGGTCGATGGCCATCGAGATGGCCTGCCGCACGCGTTCGTCCCGGAACGGGTTGGCGCCGTCCTTGGTCTCGATGAACGGGCTCTTGTCGCGCCCGATATCCATCTGGAGGAAGATCACCCGGCTCGATTCCCTGGACGTATAGGCTAGGTCGTCGTGCTGTTTGATCTGCTCGATGTCGCGGGCCGCCGGCGCGTCGATGAAGTCGTAGTCGCCCGAGAGCAGCCCGGCGAGGCGGGGACCGTCGGACGGCACCGGGACGAACTTCACATGGTCCCATTCCGGCGCCCTGCCGGAGTAGTGGGGGTTGCGGCTGAGAGTGATGCCGCTGCCGTGCTCGTACTTGTCCAGGAGGAACGGCCCGGTGCCGATCGCGTCCTTGCCGGAATTGAAGTCGTCGACTGTGGGCCAGGGGCCGGTGACGCCGCATTTGTTGGCCAGGTCGAAGCTGATCTTGCCGTGCGCGACGATCCCGTCACTCAGGATCGCGATCTCGGACACGAGCTCCGGCAGTAGCGGTTCCACCGCCTTGGTGGTGATGCGCAGCGTGTAGGGATCCGGCGCCTCGACCGAGGCGAAGTTCCTGACCTCGTCCGAGAACGATGCGTTGACGCTGCCCTCGTTGTTCATCACCCGGCAGAAGGTGAAGATCACGTCGTCGGCGTTGAAATCCGAGCCGTCCGAGAATTTCACGTCATTGCGCAGATCGAAGACCCAGCTGTGATCGTCCTCGGCCTTCCAGGATTTGGCGAGACCTGGCTTGACGGCGTTGTTTTCGTCGGAGACTCCGAGCGCGGAAAAGATGTGCATCGCCAAAGCATTGTTCGACGAGACATCGTGGTAGTGCGGGTCGGCGGCCGATGGTTCGGCGGCCTGGCCGATGGTCAGATCCTTGGCCGAAGCCGCGTTCGACCCGAGCAGGAGAAGCGCCGCAGCGCAACTCGTCCAATGCCGGATATCCACGTGAAGGCCCCCTTTAGCTGTGTGCGTCTTGTGTTGACGAACAAATTTTTTCGTCGCAATGAAAAACGTGAAAAAAGCTACGAGTCAAGAGGGAGCGCGACATGGGCAGGGTTTATTATTCGGAAGTCGCGCAGCTGGTGGCGAAGGCCTATGAGCGGCTCAGCCCGGGCCATCGTCGCATCGCGGATTTCATCCTCAAGAACCCGACCGAGGCCGCGACGCTGAACAATGTCGAGCTGGCAACCCGCTGCGAGGTCTCGAACGCGACGGCCAACCGGTTTCCGAAGGCGATCGGCTTCTCCGGCTTCGCCGACTTCCGCAGCTCGCAACGCGACGCGCTGCGCACCGATCTGTCGCCGGCGACCAAGCTGCGGGACGAGATCGACGAGACCGCCGGTCCTTTCGACGTCATCCGGAACGGGCTTCGGCAGGATCTGACGAACCTGAACCAGACGTTGGCCGGCATCGACGAGGAGAGCTGCGCCCGCGCCATCGAGCTGATCCTGACCGCGGACCGGATCTTCGCCTTCGGCGCGGGCCTGAGCCGGCATGTGGTGGGGCTGCTGATCCACGGGCTGGAGCCGTTCTGCCGGGGCAACGCGACGGAAATGGGCGCCGGCGGCGGGGCGAATTCCGCCATGCGGCGGGTGGTGCATTGCGGCAAGAAGGACCTGCTGATCCTGGCCTCCTTCCCGCGCTACTCCGTCGAGACGCTGGAGATCGCGAAGGCTGGCCGCGACAACGGGACCACGATCATCTGCCTGACGGACCGGCCGACGAGCCCCCTGACGAAATACGCCGACGTGGTCTTCTACGCCCATGCAGAGCGGGCGCTGCTGCCGAACTCGGCCACGGCGGCTGTGGCGATCGCGGAAGGCATCATCGCCGCGGTTTCCAATCGCCGCTCCGAAGGGATCGACGTGCATACGAAGTTGGCCGAGAGCTATCGGCCGGAGTGACGCTCCAGCATTCGGTAGATCGCGTCGAACCAGACAGTTTTCGTGTCGCGACAACCACGGACGGTTGCCGCACGCGTGCCCACCCGGCGGCGAACGCGAAGGCGCCTTCGCGTTCGCCGAAGTGGGGGCATGGAATGCAACCTGATGAGAAGGCACTTTCGGGTGACCGATCCATGCCTAGCCTTGGCACTATTTGGTAGCCGGGCCGGGCAAGCACGCAGGGCCGCCAGAAGCTTGGATCTTGGACACTGCTCAGATGATCGCGCGTGGGCGTGCAAGAGCGCAGTTCGTTGCGTGTCCCCGCAACCACCTTTGTTATAACTCGATACACATCGAGATCTGATCCAGAGCCCCGCCCCATAAGGCGGGGCTTTCTGCATCCCGCGGCACTCACAAACAGAAGACTAAGCCGGCCTCGAGTACCGTGGCCAGAAGGGAGTAGCGCACGTCGCACCCCCGACTATGCCTTCACCATCGGACGGCGGGCCAACGCGGTTGGCGCCGTGACGGTAGGCGCTGCTCATTTCGCAATTCGACTCTGGCCCACGAGACGCGCCATGAACGCATCCGGCTCAAAGCGGAATTTGGGACGGGCGCTTGGAACTGGACGTGGGTGCGCCCAAATTCACGGTGCATGCCAGCCTGACCCCGGCAGAGTGCGCTCCAGGAGCGTCGCCGTTACCCGCAGCTTCCGATCGATGTCGCGCGCCACGCCTTCTCCCATCCGCCTCTGGTCTTGCCCGCTGATCCTGCCGATTTCCAGGGTCGTTTGCCAGGAAAAGACATAAAATTCTATACACCTGGAATCGATTATCTGGAACGATCGCTTTCGATCTCGGTGAACACAAGGGACGATGACGCTCTACACCGTTGCAGTATTGATAGGCATGAGGCCTTTACCGGTCACGATCGATCAGCAATCTGGGAGCGAAAATCGACATCATTGACGGAGTCTGAGGGAGTTTGGTCGGACATAAGGATTGAAGCATTAGTCTATTTTCGTTAATTTGGGACAAATTAAGAATTATTACAGTAAAGTGCTCGATCAGGGTGCGGACAGTTTAATGCTTGGATAGATCATTTTGGAGATGGAGGATGAAACGGACTGGCCGGCCTCGTCTCACGGTCACGTTGGGTCTTACCGCCATGAACCTGTTCGGGGTACTGGTCGCTCGTGCAGAGGCGCAGGACGCCGATCGCATCGTCAGAGAGCAGACGACCGTCATCGACCGGTTCGAGCCGCCGCCGCGACGCCCTCCGAGCGTCTCCGTGACGCACGCCGCCCCGGTTGCCGGCTTGCCTGTCGAGCAGCTCGGAACCGTCCGCTTCACGCTCCGCAACATCGATCTCGAAGGCGCAAGGACGCTCGGTCCAGCCGCCTTTTCTTCGCTCTGGAAAGACCTGATCGGACGAGAGATTTCGCTGGCCGATCTGAAAGCGGTGGTCGACGGGATCGAACGTGTCTATCGCGAGAACGATTACTACGGAGCGGCCCTGGTTCCACAACAGGATTTCGCCACTGGCCGCATCCGCATCGTCGTCTATGAATCCTATATCCGCGACGTTGTCGTCGAGTCGGATCGACAGGATCTGAAGGAGAGGCTGAGGCCCTATATCGACCGCATGGTGGCGATGCGACCGGTCCGCATCTCCAGCCTGGAGCGCACCCTGCTGCTCATCGCCGATATCCCCGGCGTCACGGTGCAAGCCGACATCTCCAAAGTCGAGGATGACCCGGCCGCCGGACGGCTGGTGCTGAAGGTCGACGCCACACGGTTCGGGCTCGATGCCCGTCTCGACAATCTCGGTACGCCGGCCACGGGGCCGCTGCAGCTTTCCGGCATCGCGCGCCTCAACGACGCTCTCGGATTGTTCGAGGGCACCGAAGCGCTGGCGGTGACGAATCCCGCCGACCCGGACGAGCTCGTCTTCCTGCGGTTCGGGCAGTTGTTCCCGCTCGGGCCGTCGGGATTCTTCGCCGGGTACGAGTTCGGCCAGGTCTGGTCGAATCCGGAGGACGATGACGACGACATCCACGCCGAGACCACGTTCGGCAAGGCCTTCCTGAGATACGCGATCGTCCGCGCGATCGATCACAGCCTGGTCGCCGATGTCGCGATCAACGGCAAGGATATCGCGGTCGACGTCAACGGCGATCCGGCGGTGCGGGAGAGCAACCGGTGGCTGACGGCGACAGCCACCTACGACACGACCGTCGCCGGCATCGCCATCGTCACCGAGGCCGGCTTGGGCCAGGGCTTCAGTGGCCTCGGCTCGGACACCGACAACGACGATTTCACCTATGTGTTCGGGCAAGGCACGCTCTCGCGCGACATCACGGAGTCCCTCTCGGCGCAACTGCAGTTCGCGTGGCAGCACGCCTTCACCGAGCTTCCCTCGGCGGTCCGCTTCGACCTGGGAGGCGAGCCCTATAGCCGCGCCTTCGACAGCGCCTCCATCACCGGGGATAACGGCATTGCCGCGGCGTTCCAGCTTCGGCAAAGGATCGACACCGGCATCGCATGGCTGACCGATCTCAGCCTGTTCGGATTCGTCGACTATGGCGCGGTCTGGAATCCGCCCGACAGAGACTACGACGTCGCCTCGCTCGGTTCGGTCGGGGGCGGCATCCAGACCGTGATCGGCGAGCGCTTCAACGCCATGGCCTATGTCGCGACGGCCTACAAGGACGAGCCGAAGCTCGACGTCGATGGCGCCCTGTTCCGCTTTGCCGTCGGGGCGCGGTTCTAGCCGTACAGCCTGCTGTCCGCGAGCCCGGCCTGCGGATGATCACATCGACCCGAAGGGGGTAGCCTGATGCTCAGAATCCCAATGATGCCCGTGGCAATGGCCGTCACCTTCGTCAGCCTTGCCGTTGCTTACGGCGAGGCGCAGGCCGATACTCTGGCTCCGGTCACGGGCGACGTGCCCGCAAGCGTTTCGGCCCAAATCGAGACAATCCAGTCGAAACCAGCCTACGCGCATACGAGCTGGGGGATGCGCGTGGCTGATCTCGCCACGGGTGCCGTGCTCATCGATCAGGGGGGCGATCGGTCACTGACGCCCGGATCGATCATGAAGGTCTACAGCTCGGCCACCGTGCTCGACCTGTATGGACCGGACTACCGGTTTCACACTCTGGTCTACCGGGCCGGGGCGGTGTCGGGCGGCGTGCTTGACGGAGATCTGGTCCTGGTCGCGTCAGGCGATTTCAGCTTTGGCCTGCGCGAACAGCCGGACGGCACGCTCGGCTTCAACAATTTCCCGGAGATCGACCACAACTATGCCGATACGGGCTTTGCCGGAGGCGCCCTGGTCAAGGGGAGCGACCCGCTGGCCGCCCTGGACGACCTGGCGAAGGCAGTCCATGCGTCCGGCATCGCCGAAGTCAGAGGCGACGTCATCATCGATACACGATTGTTCGACACCTACCGCGACCCGACCGACGGGATCATCTCGCCGATCTGGCTCAACGAGAATGTCATCGACATCGTGACGACGGCGGCCAGTGCGGGTCAGCCGGCGACGATCGATTGGCGTCCGAAGACCGCTGCGACCAAGGTGGTGGCCGAGGTGATGACGGTCGCGGAAAATCCGAAGCCCATCAGGATCGAAACGCCCGCCCCGGGAGAGGTCCGCGTCACGGGCGAGATCGCCGCCGGATCTCCGCCCACCTTGAACATCTGGCACGTGCCCGACCCGGCTGCCTTCGCCCGGACCGCCTTCATCGAAGCCCTCCGGCGCGCCGATGTGAAGGTCGAGGCAAACCCGCTCGGCCGGAACCCCGCCGACAAGCTGCCCGATTCGGCGGCATTGTCTGCCGGGACCAAGGTGGCGGAGCACGTCTCACCGCCGCTTTCCGAATACGTCAAGGTGGTTCTCAAGGTCAGCTACAATCGCGGCGCCCACCTGCTGCTGTGCCTTGCCGCCGTGAAAGCCGGAAGCCGCGACTGCGAGGCGGGAATCGGCAAGGAGTTGGAGCTGCTCGACCGCCTCGGCGTGTCGCGACAGAGCACCTATGTCTTCGACGGCGCCGGTTCCGACGACCACGCCAAGACCGCCCCCGCCGATCAGACGACGGTGCTGACGCGGATCGTCAAGGAGCCCTGGGGAGGGTCGATACGGCACGGGATGGCTATCCTGGGCGTGGATGGGACACAGGCCGCGAACGGGGTCGGAACCCCGGCGGCCGGGCATATCCAGATCAAGGACGGCACCCGGATCACGATGGCGCCCGGAGACTATCAGGGCGTGATCATCGCCAAGACGCAGGTCGGCTATATCGAGGCGAAAAGTGGTCGTGATCTCGCGTTCGCGATCTTCCTGAACACGGCGCCCTTTGCCTCGATCGGGGATTTCATTGCCGCCGATCACGACATCGCCGCGATCGCTGCTGCGATTCAGCAGGCCTATTAGGCCGCGATCCAGGAGGACGAGATGGACCGACCCGGTGTCAACAGAGTGCGACGCGCCCTGATCTCCGCTTCGACCGCCGCGGCGCTGCTCGGCTGCACCGCGACCGGCTCGGCCGCGGCCCAGACCGATCTGCCCCCGGCGATCCGTGCGATCATGGATGCGCCGCGCTATTCCGGGGCGGTCTGGGGGCTGCGTGCGATCGACCTCTCCTCGGGGGCGACGACGACGTCCTATGGCACAGACGCCCTATTCTTCACGGGCTCGGTGCGGAAGCTGTTCTCGGTCGGTCTCGCGCTGAATGCGCTCGGCATCGACCATCGTTTCGAAACGCCGGTCTATCGTGTCGGCGAAGTAGCGCCTGACGGAACCCTGCACGGCGACCTCGTCCTCGTCGCCAGCGGCGACCTGACCCTCGGCGGCCGGACCACCGCCGACGGCAAGGTCGCCTTCACCAATTTCGACCACACCGAGGCCAATTCGCTCGGCAGCGCGATCCTGACCAAGCCCGATCCGCTTGCCGGCCTCGACCTCCTCGCCGGGCAGGTCGCCGCGTCCGGCATCAAGGCCGTCGCCGGCGATGTCGTCGTGGACGATCGCCTCTTCGACCAGTTTCGGGTGCCGAACGGAAATGTCCTGATCACACCGATCATCGTGAACGACAACCTGATCGACGTCACGATCCTGCCAACCGAAGCCGGACGCCCGGCAAATGTCGACTGGCGCCCGAAGACCGCGGCCTTCGCGGTCACGTCGGAGGTGCGGACCGTCGCCGCCGGCGAACCGCTCGACATCTCCCTGGAGACCTCGCCCGGCGACCCCGGACGGGGGATCGTCAAGGGCCAGATACCGGTCGGGTACAAACCTGCCCTGCCCGGCGTGCCAAGCTTGGTCCGGACGTTTCCGATCCCCGATCCGTCGGCCTTTGCGCGCACGGCGCTGATCGAAGCGCTGGGCCGGGCGGGCGTACCCGTCAAGGCGGCGGCCACCGGCCCGAATCCGAGTGCGAAGCTGCCGCCGGACAACGCGTATCGGCGGACCGCGCAGGTCGCCCGGCTCACGTCGCCTCCGTACTCGGAGTACGCCAGGCTGATCCTCAAGGTCAGCCACAATCTCGGCGCCAATCTGAGCCTGGTCCTGTTCGGCCTGACCAAGGGGGCGAGGACGATCGGGACCGCGCTTGCGGCCGAGCGGACCGCGCTCGTGGCCGAATACGGGCTTCGTCCCGACGGCTTCGACTTCCCGACCAACGGCAGCGGCAGCCCCGACAGCCGTGCGAGGCCCACCGCCGTGACGGATCTCCTCGCGGCGATGCGGAGGACGAAGGGGGCCGGAGTGTATTTCGACGCCTTTCCGGTTCTTGGTGTCGACGGGTCTCTGGCGACGGTCGGCGTCGATCCGCCGAATCCGGTCATTGCGCCGGCCATCGGACGGGTCTTCGCGAAGACCGGTACGACGGTCGCGGGCGATACGCTCAAGGCCCAGGTCTTCGCGGGATACCTGAAATCCAGGGCGGGGAAACTGCTCGCCTATGTCGTCTACGTGAACAACGTCACGCCGATCAGCAGCATCGCCGACGTCATCGAGGTCTTCGGCGACGAGGGTGAGATATCGGCGATCCTTTACGACCTCAACTGACCGGTTCGCCGGTGTCGAGACGGGGGGAACACAATGACCGGGTGGTGGAAAGCAGACGGGTCCTGCACAACAACGGAAGGCGGCCTCGCGGACCGCCAGAGCGGTGCCGGAGAAGCCGACCCGGGTCCAGGACGCCTCTCGGGGTCATGGATCGCCCTGGCGCTCGGCGGCATCGCCGTCGCCCAGATCACGGTCCCCAGCGCGGCGCAGGCGCAGGCGCAGTGCAACTCGAGCAGCAATCCGTCTCCGCCGCCTGCGGTCACGGCGAACTTCTCGAACCAGACCTTCGGCCAAAATCCGCCGCTGAAGCCTTATGGCGTGGCGTCGCTGGGTTTCGCTGGCTGTGTCGGGGCCGACGGAGACTACGAAGAAAACGGCGGCGATGGCAGCCCGGGACAGCCCGGTGCGCAGATCACCGGCGTCAACAAGGCTCTGACCATCATCGGCGGAGGCAACCCTGACTCTAACCTCGAGACGTTCGGCGCAATCATCACCAGCATTGGTGGAGCTGGAGGCGCCGGCGGTCAAGGCGGCCGCACCGGCCTGGACGAAAACCGGGGCGGCAATGGCGGTGCCGGCGGGGCGGGCGGCAATATTACCGTCGGGTTCGACGGCACCTTCGTTCCGGATCCGAAGACCGGTCTGGCGGGTTACGGACTCTACGTGTCGTCCATAGGCAACGAGGGCGGCAGGGGGGGAGATTCCAGCGAAGACGGAACCGGGGACAAGTTCTCGGGCGCTGGCGGGCAAGGCGGTTCCGGCGGATCGGTCGTGCTCTCGGCAAGCGGATCGATCCAGGCATACAATGTCGGCGTTTCGGCGCTGTCCAGCGGCGGTGCGGGCGGAAACGGGGGCAACTCCGTCAACTATGACGCTTTGGCGGACTCATACGGCGGCGATGGCGGCGATGGCGGACAGGCGGGCTCGGTGTCGCTGAATTGGCTGGGCGGCACTGTCACGACCCGGCAATTCGGTTTGCTTGCCACCGCAGCTGGCGGGACCGGAGGCACCGGCGGCATAGGAGATTATGGCCTCACCGTCGAAGGTGGCGATGGCGGTGCGGGCGGCAATGGCGGCACAGCCATTCTGTCCTTCAGCCGCGGCGGGGTCACCGTCGACCTGGGTCCGTTCAATTCGAACGGCGCCGGACTCTATGTCTCGGCGATCGGCGGCGCTGGCGGCGATGGCGGGCCCTCGAGCGACGGGCTTGGGCAGCGAGGCGGCAGCGGCGGGAATGGCGGGAATGGCGGGACTGCCAACGCCACCATTCTCGGCTCGGTCGCCTATTCCACCAGCCAGAGTGGCGGTCAGGGCGTCCTGATTCAGTCCAACGGCGGCGCCGGCGGGGCCGGCAAGGGGGCGGGTGGCGTCGGCGAGGCCGGCGGCGGCGGGTTCGCGGGCGCCGGCGGTGGTGTCACCCTGATCCTGGGCAACGCTGCCAGCACGGGCACCGTCCGAACCTCGGGGACGCTCGCCCATGGCGCCGTGGTGCAGAGTGTCGGCGGTGCCGGCGGCACTGGCGGCAATGCGAGTTTCTTCGCCCAAGGCGGCGCCGGGGCCGCAGGCGGGGATGGCGGCCCGGTCGTGGTCCAGGCGCCCGACGGCTCGGTGATCGCCATCGGCAAGAGCGCCATCGCGGTGGTGGCGCAAAGCGTGGGCGGCGGCGGCGGCGTGGGCGGCGACACCAACGACATCTCGATCGGCACCCAGATTGCCATCGGCGGCAATGGCGGTCTCGGCGGCAATGGCGGAATGGTCAATGTCGACCTGACGAACGGTGTGTTCGCCTCCACCAGCACGCTCGGCGGCGCGGGCCTCCTGGCCCAGAGCATCGGCGGGGCCGGCGGGGCCGGCGGCAGCGCGGCCTCGACAGGCGTCGGCTTCTTTTCGATGACGATCGGCGGCGACGCCGGCGGCGGCGGCGCCGGTGGCCTGGTGAACGTCACCAACAAGTCGCTGATCACCAGCTATGGCGATCATGCGGCCGGCATCCAGGCGCAAAGCATCGGCGGTGGCGGCGGGAAGGGGGGCTCGGCGTTCACCTTTGCCGCCAACGCCCTTCCGACTGCGGCGGTCGCGGTCGGCGGCCGCGGCGGCAGCGGCGGCCCGGCGGGGAACGTTTCCGTCAGCAACACCGGCCAGGTCACGACCTACGGCGCGGATGCCACCGGAATCCTCATCCAGAGCATCGGCGGCGGGGGCGGAACGGGAGGGGCCGCGGCCGCGCGCGCGGTGGATCTCTCGCCGAGCAAGGAGGTCCCCGCCATCTCGATCTCGGTGGCGATGGGCGGCCAGGGCGGGGCGGGCAACACCGGCGGCCAGGTCGCACTCGACAATTCGGGGCTGATCACCACGGCCGGTGACGGAGCCATCGGGGTGATGGCGCAATCGATCGGCGGCGGCGGCGGCACGGGTGGCGACAGCACGGCGGCGTCCTATTCCGGCGGCAGCCAGGGCGGCGTTCAGATCTCGGTCGCGGTGGCGGTCGGCGGCTCCGGGGGTACCGGCGGGACCGGCGGCGCGGTGACGGTGACCAATGAAGGGCTGGTGGCCACACGGGGCCAGGATGCCTACGGTGTCTTTGCCCAGAGCGTCGGCGGCGGCGGCGGATCCGGCGGCGCCGGCGATGCCTCTGCATCGGCGAGCAAGGCAAAGGGCAGCTTCGCCGCCTCGGTCGGCGTGGGCGGGACCGGCGGCACCGGCGGCCACGCCGACACCGTCGATCTGAAAAACACCGGTGCGGTGACGACGGTGGGCGACGGGGCCGATGGCGTGTTTGCCCAAAGCGTCGGCGGGGGCGGTGGCGCCGGCGGGGGTGGAGTCGCCACGGCCGGCGGCGGCAATCTCAGCCTTGCCGTCGGTGTCGGCGGGAGCGGCGGCGCGGGCGGCAACGGCAACACGGCCACGGTGACGAATGGCGGCAGCATCGTGACCCGCGGCACCGATGCGATCGGCCTGTCGGTGCAGAGCATCGGCGGCGGCGGCGGCAAGGGCGGCAAAGGCGGTGCAACCGCCGGCGGATCACCCGACTTCTCGAATGCGAAGGCCTTGTTCGACATCCTGGCAGGCGGTCTGGGCCTCAATCAGACGGTCACCAAGCTCGGCGACGGCATCCTGCGGATCGGGCAGATCGGTCAGGAGATCCAGGCGACCTATGACGAGTTGAACGGCATCTTCTCGCAGCCGCAGGCGGGTGATCCGGAGAACGGCACGGCGAAGCAGATGAACGTCTCGGTGTCGGTCGGCGGCAGCGGTGGGGCCGCGGGCGACGGCGGCGCGGCCAATGCGACCAACACCGGGGGGATCGCGACCTATGGCGCCCAATCGGACGGCATCTATGCGCAGAGCGTCGGCGGCGGCGGCGGCAGCGGCGGTGCCGCAACGTCGACCAGCGGCGCCGCCGACGACAACCCGATCCAGACCGCGATCGGGGTGGGCGGCACGGGTGGTGGCGGCGGCAACGGCGGTGCCGTGACGGTGGCCAACCAGACGGGCGGCCACATCCTGACGCAGGGCGTGGCCGCCTTCGGCATCCTGGCGCACAGCGTGGGCGGCGGCGGCGGCGAAGGATCGCTGGCCGGCACCGTCAGCGGCTCGCTGAAGAGCCTCTCCGTCGGGATCGGCGGCAATGGCGGCACCGGCGGGGATGGCGGCACCGTCGGCGTCACGACGGACGGCGCGATCACCACCACCGGCAAGCACGGCATCGCCATCCTTGCCCAGAGTGTCGGGGGCGGCGGCGGGCTGGTCCGGACGATGACCACCGACCAGACCTTCGATCCCTCCAAGATCGTCATCAACCCGCAAGGACGCGTTGCCGACGTCCATGGGCTGACGTTGACGTTCGGCGGCCAGAAAGGCGTCGACGGCAACGGCGGGGCCGTCTCAGTCACCACGGGCGGCCCGATCACCACATCCGGCCTGGACGCGCATGGCATCCTGGCGCAGTCGATCGGGGGCGGCGGCGGGATAGCCGTCGGGGGGCAGGTCGTCCTGCCGGGCGGCGCGGCCGGGCCTGGCGGCCCCGGCGGCGCCAGCGGCAACGGCGGCAACGTCAACGTTGATCTCGAAACGGGCACGGCGATTCTCACAGCCGGCAAAGGCGCCTACGGCATCATTGCCCAGAGCATCGGCGGCGGCGGCGGCTTCGCCGGCGATCCGTCCTCGGTCCGCGACTACCAGACGGGTACGGCGCCGGCCGTGAAGTCCAATGCCGGCTTTGGCGGGGAGGTCTCGATCTTTGCGGATCTCGCCCGCATCCAGACCACGGGCGACTATGCCCCGGCCATCTTCGCGCAAAGCATCGGCGGCGGCGGCGGCCTTGTGAACTACAACAACGCCGACGGCTCCCAGAACAAGATCCAGGCGCGGGGCACGGCCGGCGGCGCCGGCAGCGGCGGTGATATTTTTATCGACCTCATCGGCAGCATGGTCTCGGCGTCGGGGGCAGGGTCGCCCGGCATCTTCGCCCAGAGCGATGGAACATTATCTTCAGGCGGGATCCAGATTTTGATCGATGGCAAATCGAGCGTTCAGGGCGGCCTGACCGACACTGCCTTCCCCGGCGGTCAACCCATATCGGAGCGCGACGTGGCGGGCATCCGGCTGATGGGCGGTAGCGGGAACTACATCAGAAATGCGGGGATCATCTTCTCGCTCAATCGCCTGGCGATTCTGACCGATACGCCGGCGGGCAACACCCAGGTCACGAACACGGGAACGATCTCGGGCGACATCATCTTCAACAGCGGGGCCGGCAATGTCGTGGACAACCGTCCCGGCGGCGTGATCGAGGCCTTCACGGCCATCGACCTGAACGGTGGCCAGCTCCGCAACGCCGGCAGCTTGCAGGTCGGCGGCGCCGGCGCGATCGGCCGGACGACCGTGACGGGCGACCTCGTTCAAAGCGCCACGGGCCGCCTGGTGGTGGAGACGAACCACAGCATCGGCACGGCGGATCTCCTCGACGTTCAGGGCGATGCGCGGCTGGGCGGCATGGTGGAGGTGCATCCGGTGTCACTCGCCAACCGCGCCGTGACGGTGCTGAACGCAACCGGGGGGCTGGCGGTCGATCCGGGCCTGACGGCGAGCGGACCCTATCTCTACCGCTTCGACACGCAGCAAGCCGGCAATAGCCTGCAGGTGCAGCCGGTGGCGGAGTTCAGCGCGGCGGCGGGCCCGCTGGGCCGGAACCAGCGGCGCGTGGCGGCGCATCTGCAGCAGCTCTGGGACAGCGGCGCCGGGTTCGACGAAGGCTTCACCGCGCTCGCCGGGGTCGGGGACGGAAGCAGCTATGCGCGGGCGCTGAACAGCCTCTCCGGGCAGACGGTCGGGGCGGTCGCGGCCCTCCGCTACAGCTCGAGCCACGGCTTCGTCACCAACATGCTGGACGAATGCGCGACCTTCGAGGGCGCCGGCCGGACGCAGGACGAGGCCAGCTGCACCTGGGCGCGCGCCTACGGCGGCGTGGCCGACCAGGACAGCAACCGCGACGCGCTGGGCTACCATACGAGCGCCTGGACCCTGCAGGCCGGTGGCCAGCGCGAGATCGCACCCGCCTGGTTCCTCGGCGGATCCATCGGGTACGAGAGCAGCAGCTTGCGCGGCGATGACGGCGGCTCGCGGGTCAGCGGCGACAGCCTGCTGCTCGGCGCGACGCTGCGCTACCAGACCGGGCCGTGGCAGGCCTCGGGTGCGCTCGACTTCGGCTATGGCTGGTATGACAGCCAGCGCTCGGTCGAAGCCGGCAGCTTCCGGGGGACCGCGGACGCCTCGCCGAACATCTGGCATGTCGGTGCCAATGCGCGCCTTGCCTATCAGGCGCCGATCGCGGACTGGTACGTGCAGCCGCGCCTCGACCTGCACCTGACCTATGTGCACGGCAACAGCTACACCGAGACAGGGGCAGGCGCATTCGACCTTGCCGTCGAATCCGAGGGCGCGACGGCCTTCACGGCGATTCCCGCGATGGAGGTGGGCCGGCGCATCCCGATCGGCGGGACCGCGGTGCTGCGCCCGTTCGCCAGCGCCGGCATCGAGCTCAACGCCAATGGCGACTGGGCGGCGACGGCGCGCTTTGCCGGCCAGCCGGGCAGCCGGGGTTTCCGCGCCACGACACCCATTCCGGACGTGCTGGGCAAGTTCACCCTCGGTGCCGAGGTGCTGAACAGCACGAACTGGGATTTTCGAATGCAGTACAGCGCCGAGGTCGGCGACGGCTATGCCTCACATGCCGGCCTGGGTCGGCTGGGCTATCGGTTCTGAACCCCTGCACCGGCACATAACGGCCTTCGGAAGCATCGTCGCAACGACAGTCGGGAGCGCGAGATGAAGAATGGAATGCTTTCGGTCCTCTTGGGAGCCGGCATCGCTCTGGCTGCCAATGTCTCTCTGGCGGCCGAGTCGACTCAGGTTGAGAAGGTCCAGGCTGCGCTCACCGCCTGGCTGGCGGCGCGAGCGCCGATCGAAGAGGTTACCGGCATCGCCGCGTATATCAGCTTCGGCGATGCCGGACCGGCAATCGAAGCCTTCGCCGGGAAAGTGGGCCGCGACCCGGGCGCCGGTCCGGTTGGCCAGGACACCCTCTATCAGATGGGAAGCACGTCGAAGTCATTCGTCGTCGCGGTGATCCTCAAGCTCGAAGCGGCGGGAAAACTCTCGATCGACGACCCGCTCGGCAAGTGGCTACCGGAGTATCCGGCGTGGAAGGATGTTACTATCCGCCGTCTCCTCAACATGACGAGCGGCATTCCCAATTACTCCGAGACCGAATGGATGTCCCGCGCCTGGGCGGACCAGCCCAAGCGGGACTTCACGATGAAAGAGCTGGTCGCGGCCGCGTATCCGAGCACGACCAGCAGGCTTCCAAAAAACAGTGGTTATTTCTATTCCAATACCAACTACGTCCTCGCCGGCGAGATCGCCGAAAAAGCCGCCGGTAAAAGCTATCGCGACCTCGTCCATGATCTCATCATCGAGCCGCATGGTCTGTACTCGACATTCTATGAGGCCGGAACCTACCCGGAATCGGTGATCAACCGGCTGTCGCATGGCTACTTCGAGAACCAGGCGTGTGCCGACTACCAGCCCGGCTGCAAGGAATCGTGGAACCTGTCGATCATGGGACGGGACATGCGAGAGGCCAGCACCTCCTGGGCGCAAGCCGCCGGCGGCGCGATTTCCAGCGCCCGCGACGTCGATCGCTGGATGCGCGCCGTATTCCACGGGAAGGTGGTGCCGCCGAAGCAGCAGCAGGAGTGGATGCAGCTGGTTTCGATGAAGACGGGCGAACCGATCGCCGCCGTCTCCGCGGATGATCCGGCCGGCTTCTCTCTGGGATTGGGCAACCGCATCCTGGGGCCCATGGGCGCGCAATGGTTCTACCAAGGCGAGACCCTCGGCTATCGGACGCTTTATGTCTGGATCGCCGCCGAGGACCTGATGATCACGGTCCAAACCAACAGTCAGCCGCCGGAGGGCACCAGCAGGCTCAACGAGGCCGTCGCCACCCTTTACCAGATCGTCAAGACATCGAAAGCCGACTAGGGATTGTTGATATTCATCTGGAATGGATGACGGCAGCGGCGAGATAGATGAAGGCGGAGAAGCTCTGATCGGTTTTGTCGGCGCGCATGGCGATGCGTTTGAACTCTTTGAGTTTGCAGAAGAAATTCTCGATCAGGTGCCGCCGTTTGTACATCTCGGTGTCGATGGACAGCGGCTGTTTTCGGCGTGGGTGCTGGGAGATGACGATCTTGGCCCCGCGTTGGTTGAGGTCGGCGACAATGGCGTTGCTGTCGAAGGCCTTGTCGGCGATCAGAGCGTCGAAGCAGACGCCGTCGATGAGCGGTTCGAGGCCAACCGTGTCGAATCGCTGACCGGGCAGCAGGCCGAAGCGCACAAGGTTGCCGAGCGCGTCGCAGAGGGCGAGGATCTTGGTCGTCATGCCGCCCTTGGAGCGGCCTATGGCCTGGCTCTGAGTCCCCCTTTTGCGCCCTGGCCGTGGCGGTGGACCTTGACGATGGTGGCGTCGACCATGGCGTACTCCATGTCGGGCTGGTCCGAACAGGCTTCGAAAAGCCGAACGAAACATCGGCTTCGACCCAGCTGCGATATCGGGTGAAGACACTGTTCCACTTGCCGAAGAAGGCCGGCAGGTCCCGCCACGGACTTCCTGTGCGAACGATCCAAAGCACGGCTTCGACGAACAGCCGGTTGTCCTTACCGCTTCGTCCAGGGTCCGTCGGCTTGCCCAGGCAATGCGGTTCCATCTTCGCCCATTGGGCGTCAGTCAGTACGAAGCGTTCCATCCGAAGTTTGAATCACAATCGGGCCCGGATGGGAATCCGGAATATCAACAGACCTTAGGACGCCGCGAATGGAAGGCCTCGGCTCTAACGGGAGTTTGCAAGGCAACGGGCGAGATCAAGCTCATGTTCATCCAGTCCGAACAGGTCGGATCCGACTGGTCCGAAACGCGTCCACCACTGGGAGGTCGTCCGTGCTGCCGCTTTGCCGCCGTCCCAACCCGATGCCCGGCATTCTTGCCGTCGTGATTTGCCTGGGCCTCTCGGCCTGCGCTGCCGATCGGCACGCGGCGCCGACGGCATCGCCCTTCGTTTCCGTCGCGAGTCAGCCGGCCAATGTCGGCGACGCGCGGACTGCGGCGCTCGCCTATCGCAACTCGGGCGCCTATGACCGCGATGTCGCCGACATCGCCGCGCAGGCCGGGCGCTGGCTCGCCGGCCGGGCCGGCGTGGCCCGCCCGGCGCTGGTGCTCGACATCGACGAGACTGCCCTGTCGAACTGGGAGATCATCCAGCGCGACGATTTCGGACGGCCGATCGTCGGCTCGTGCGACCCGGCGGGGGAAGGGCCGTGCGGCTGGGCGGCCTGGGACCAGCTCGGGCGCGATCCGGCCATCAGGCCGACCCAGGCCCTGTTCCGGCAGGCCCGGGCCGCGGACGTGGCGGTCTTCTTCATCACCGGGCGGCCGGAGAGCCAGCGGGCGGCCACGGAGCGGAACCTCGCTGCAGCGGGCTATGGCGGCTATGTCAGGTTGGCGATGGTGCCTGATGGTGCGCATTTCACCTCGGCCGCGGAGTTCAAGGCGCCGGTGCGTGCCGCAATCGAGGGCGAGGGCTATACGATCGTCGCCAATGTCGGCGACCGGCCCTCGGATCTCGAGGGCGGCCATGCACAGCGTGCGTTCCTGCTGCCGAACCCGTTTTACCGCGTGCCCTGATCGCTCTTCCCATCATCTAAAATCCAGCGCCGGCCGATCACCATCTCGAACGAGCGTCAGCGACCACAGCGATATCCGCGTCTCACCCTTTGCGGTCAGCGAGGGGCAGGACGCCGTGGTCAATCGTGCTCCCACCCGCCGCCGATTCCCCGAGGTGAGGAGCGAAGGCGACGTTGGTGTCGGCGCCGAACCTGCCGGCTGGCACTGGGCGCTTGCACCGAGGAGACAGTGCCGCCGAGGCTCGGCGGGCGGTCCGATGATCGTACGTCGTCGTGCGTGGGCGTAGGTAGTTGCGTGTCCCCGCAACCACCTTTGTTATAACTCGATACACATCGAGATCTGATCCAGAGCCCCGCCCCAAAAAGGCGGGGCTTTCTGCTTTCTGCCGAGCTCTCAAAGGGTAGCGTGATCAGAAGGCCGCGGGTCAGGAGGCCAGCTCCAGGGCAGGGCGAGCTTTACTGAGCGGACCGATCGCGATCGGACGATGGAATTCCGCCCTCCCCCGGTTGCGGACGGAGGAGGGCGGGCGCGGCGGCTGCGCTTTACAGCACGAAGTCCGCCGCGGTCAGGGCGTGGTCGGAATAGACGGTGATGACCGAATCCTCCACGTTGTTGCCGGTGGTCTCGAGATAGACGCCGTAGCGGCCGCCGCCGAAATCCAGCACCCGGACCTGGCCGGCGGCGGTGAAGGCGCCGTTGCCGAAGGTGAAGGCGGCGTCGCCCGGGCCGGCGCCGTTGGCGTCGATCGCCGACAGGTCGATCTTGTCGCCGGTGCTGAAGTCGGTGATCGTGTCCCTGCCCGCCGCCGCGACCGTGCTGTCGCCGATGGCCAGATAGACGAAGCGGTCGTTGCCGGCGCCGCCCTTCAGCGTGTCGGCGCCGCCGCCGCCGGTGAGCACGTCGTCGCCCGCCAGGCCCCACAGCGTGTTGGCGCCGGCATCGCCGGTGATGCTGTCGGCGAAGCCAGAGCCCATCACCTGCTCGATGCCGGTCAGGGTGTCGCCCTGGGCATCGCCGCCGCTGGAGGCGCCGCCGAGCACCACGGTCACGCCGGCCGCCGAGCTGGCATAGCTGGCGGTGTCGATGCCGTTGCCGCCGGTGAGGGTGTCGGCCCCGGCCCCGCCTTCGAGAATATCGTTGCCGTCGCCGCCGTCGAGGTTGTCGGTCCCGGCGCCGCCGGCGATGCTGTCGTTGCCCTCTTCGCCGAAAGCGCTGTCGTTGCCGGTCCCGCCATCGATGGAGTCGTTGCCGGTGCCGCCGGAGAGCCTGTCGGTCCCATCGCCGCCGACCAGCCGGTCGGCGCCGTCCCGGCCGTTCAGGATGTCGTCACCCGCCTCGCCCGACAGCGCGTCGTCGCCGGCGCGGCCGTCGATCAGGTCGGCACCGCCCTCGCCGCCGATGATGTTGCGGCCGGCGTCGCCGGACAGGGTGTCGCTGAAGCTCGAGCCGTAGAGGTTCTCGATGCTGTTCAGCACATCGCCTGTGGCGTCGCCGCTAAAGAGCAAATTACTCTGTATGTCGACGAAGACCTCGGCGCTCGATCCCTGGTAGTTGGCGAAGTCCGAGCCGGCGCCGCCGTTGAGAGTGTCGCCGCCGGCGCCGCCGCGGAGGGTGTCGTCGCCGGCGCCGCCATTGATGGTGTCGATGCCGTCGAAGCCGTACAGCCGGTCGGCCTGGGTCGACCCGGTGATGGTGTCGTTGCCGGAGAAGATGATGGCCAGCGCCGCCAGCTCACCGCCGGGGGTGAGGAAGCCCGAGGCGACATCCGCCAGCGGCGTGCTCATGCCAGTGATGGTGAAGATCGGGGTGGCCGCCGGATTGTAGTAGGTCAGGCTGTCGACGGTGCCGCCAAAGGTGTTCGGAAGGGTGAACGACATTCCGGTGCCGGTGACCTCCAGCTGCCCGGGGTCGTTGAAGAAGAAGATGCTGAAGGTCTGGTTGATGAACGGGATGCCGGCGACGCCCGGGGCCGCGATCTGCGACAGCGTGCCGAACTGGATGCCGTTGCCGTTCAAGCCGGTGCCGTTGGGCACGGTGAAAACCGCCATGAAATGCCCTTTCGTAACGATACAAGGCCCGATCTTCGGAATTCGCGACCATTTGCGACCATCATGGGCCAGGACGGGCCTGATTCGAGCAGGCTCCAGCGCCGCCGGCAAGAACGCAACAAAACACGAGATCGATGGAACTAAATTCCGGTGGATGCTCGGAAAATCGCGTCGCCGGAGTCGCGCGACGCCGAAGAGGACGATCGGCGATTCTCAGGTCCAGCTTCTCCGAGGATCGTCAGAACCGAACTTCGCGGAGCGCCGCGATGGCCATCCGCATCGACGGTATTGTTGCAGTCGACCAGGGTCTTGCTGGTCAGCAAGCCAGGCCCGACGCCGCCCAGGGCAGCGAGAACTGCGTTGTTGTGCAGAGCGACGAAGAGGTAGCGGCAAGGACACGATCGCGGTCTTCGCCGCCGGCGATCGGATCAACCTGTTCGGCAATCGACACCGACGGCGACAAGAGCCCGGACTCGAACATCGACGTCTATTCCGACCATCCCTGACGGCGTCGGACTTCGTGCACTAGGGCTGCAACAGATCGAAGTTTACTTTGCCAACGAGCGGGGACGGACGCCCATCCTTCGTTCTCCTACGACGGCGAAGCATCATCCCATGGACATGCTTCTCGGAAGCGCGAGAGTGGTGGGATGGAAGGGGAGAAGCGGCTTCGCAGGGGTAGTCGTGATCCGACGGCCGGGTGTCAGGCGGCTTGATCGAGGCGGCGGAGGGGCTGCCGGTTCCAGGGCAGCAACTGGTCAATGCGGTTGATCGGGTGGTCGGCGATGCGGGCGATGATGTCGGCGAGATAGGCCTCGACGTCGAGGCCAGACATCTTGGCGGTCTCGATGATGGTGTACATGGCGGCGGCTCTCTGGCCTCCGGCGTCGCTGCCGGCGAACAGATAGTTCTTCCGCCCCAGGGCCAGGGGCCTGATGGCGCGCTCGGCGGCATTGTTGCTCATCTCCAGCCGGCCGTCGGTGGTGTATCGGGTCAGTGCCGGCCAGCGGGTGGTGGAGTAGCGGATCGCCACGGCGAGCTTGCCCTTGGTGCTGGTCCTGGCCAGGGCGTCGTCGAACAGTCGCCGGAGGTCTGCGAGGATCGGCACCGAGCGCTCCTGCCGGGTGGCCAGGCGCTCTGCCGGGCCGCGTCCCTTGATCTCGCGCTCGACGGCGAAGAGGTCGCCGATCCGGTCCAGCGCCGCCTTTGCTGCGGCCGAGCCGGTGTGGTCGAAGACTTCGTATAGATTGACGAAAGCGTCGACCCGGACCCGGGTGCCGTCGGGAAGATCGATCTCGATCACCCCGGCCCGCTCCCCCAGCTTCGGCGTTGCCGGCACCGGCGGCCGCGATGGCTTCGGCGCCGGCGCCGGGGGCACCACCGGCAGCTTCACCGCCGCCTCGCCCGTCCCGTCGTCCCGCGAGAACACCCCCAGCGGCACGAACTTCATCGCGGAGGGAACCGCACCTTCCGCCGGCGGCGCCTCCGGCATCTCGCTGGGGCGCCTCCGGCCCGCCATCTGCAGCCACTTGAACAGCAGGTTCGCGTTCACCCCCTGCCGCCGCGCCACCTCCGACACCGAAGCGCCAGGCGCATGCGCCTCCGCCATGATCGCCTGCTTCTCGGCCCGGCTCCAGCGCCGGCGTGTCATTCCCGATGGCACCACTCACCCCCGAACAAGTGTCCACTTAAAATAAGTGGACACCTATTCTGCAGCCTTTCCGCCAATGCCAACAGAGGCGGCCGTCGGATCACGCTTACTCTCAAAGGAAGGCTACAAGTCGGCCCTTTGCCGATGTTCGGAGGCTCTCCAGATTTCCCGGAGCGGGCATGCCCGAAGAGCCATCGGCGCGAAAGCAGAACCAATTTTGATCGCGGAAGCTCTGGGAGCTGACCGCCAGCCGCGTCAGTCCGCTACAGCGTCGCCGAGGGCCGAACGTGCGGCATGCTCGACATGCTCGATCGCCGCCCGGCGCGCCTCCTCGGTGTTACGGCGACGGATCGCCTGCACCAGCACGTCGATCTCCTTGATGCTCTGCTGCTGGCGCTGCTTGCGCACCAGCGAGCGCGCCCGCAGGCTGGAGGTGCGTAGCACCAGCCGGGTAATCATGTCGAAGGCGATCGGGTTCTCGGCGCCGGAGCAGATCCGGTCGTAGAAGGCCCGCTTTGCGCTCAGCATCTGTTCCAGGATGCCGCCGCGATAGGCCTTCTTCAGGGCCTCGGCGTCACGCTCCAGGGCGTCGATCTGGGCGTCACTGGCCTTCTCGATGAACTGCTCGACCACCAGCGCCTCCAGCACGGAGCGCAGGCGGTAGATGTTCCGGGCATCGTCGGTCGAGACGGCGCTGACCGACAGGCCGCGATTGGCGATGTAGCCCAGGATCCCTTCGGCCTGCAGCTCGCGCAGCGCCTCGCGTAGCGAGGTACGGCTGACGGAAAGCTGCTCGCACAGATCCTTCTCGACCAGCCGCGCCCCGGGCTCCAGCACCCCCGTCTCGATCGCGCTGCGCAAGGCGGCGATGATCTTGTTGCGCAGGGGCGCTGATTGCTGCTGCACCGGCGCCAGCCGCCTGTCGAGGACCTTGTCCGCCATTCCGCTTTCGCTGCTCTTCGCTCTCGTCCCGGCCGGCCGGACTCCGGCGACCCGCGGAGAGACTATATCGGCGGCCGGCGGTTTGGAATTCGGCTCCGGTGATGCGGGTTTTGTGCCCATCGCGAGGTCTCCGCCGTCAGGTCTTCTTCGGCGCTTCGGCGGCCCGGACCGGCGTCTCCGGCTTCAGCCCGCCGCGCCGCCGGGCGAAGGTCTGGTCACCGGTCGCCCGCCAATCCCCGGCGACGGCGGCGTCGGCGAAGCCGGTCCATTCCGGCGCCCAGTCGCCCAGCTCGTAGCCGTGCCAGGGCGATTGCGGTGCGATCCGGGGCAGGTCCAGCTCTTCCCAGATCGCCTTGGCTTTGGTCATATATTGCTCCGCCGGCAAGGCCAGCGGCGGCATTTCGTGCTTCAGCGTGGCATCGATCAGCAGCGTGCCCTCCAGCGCGCCGCGCCCGGATTTCGGGCCATGGCCGCTCGACCGGTATGGGGTGACCAGCAGGTCCTCGCTGAAATCCGACCGGTAAGCCAGGGACCAGAAGATGGCGTCGGCGTTCTCGGGATTAATGTCCTCCGACACCGCGATCACCAGCTTGCCGCACTGCGCCTGCAGGGTGGCGGCGCCTTGCAGGCCGCGCCACACCTCCGGCTTCGGCGTGCCCTTCGCGAATTGCAGGAAGATCACCTTGCGCAGGTTGGTCAGCGGCTCGTGCATGACAACTCGCTTGATGCCGCGGATGCCCAGCACCTGCTTCAGGTGCTGCAGGAACATCGGCTCATAGGCGACCTTCTTCAGCACCGAGGATTCGCTCGGCGTCACCTGGCTGACGATCGAGACGAAGACCGGCTTGTGCTTGCGGGTGATCGCCGTCACCCGCATCGACATGTTGAAATCCTCCAGGGCGACATGGCCGTGGCTCTCGCCGAACGGGCCTTCCGGCTCCAGCAGGTCGGTGTCGATCAGCCCTTCGATGACGATCTCGGAATCGGCCGGCACCACTAGGTCGATGGTCTTGCAGCGCACCGTGCGGACGGGCCGGCCCATCAGGCCGCCGGCCACCGCCATCTCGTCCTGGTCGATCGGCAGCTTCTGCGGGCCGGTGAACAGCACCGCCGGGGCGCAGCCGATGACGATGGCGCAGGGCATCGGCTGGCCCAGCGCCTTATATTTCTGCCAGTGCAGATAGCCGCCGGCGCCGCTTAGCCGCGTCGCCATGCGCACGCCCAGCCGGTCGTCGGCCTTCAACTGCGCCCGGTAGGTGCCCATGTTCTGGACGCCGTTCTCCGGGTCACGGGTGACGCAGAGCGTGGCGGTCAGATAGGGGGCGGCGTCGAAGCCGGGGGTCGAGATCGGCACCGGCAGATGGCCCAGGCCGCCGCCCGGCGTCGCCAGATCGGCCCCGGTCAGCACCACCTCCTGGCACGGCGCGTCGGTCACCAGCACCGGGGCGACCGGCGCCGCCATGGCCTTGACCCAGACCTCGCCGATCTGGTCCACCGGCACGCCCAGCCCGGCGGCGTAGATGGCGGGCGAAGCCGCCAGGCCGCCGACCACGACCGGGATGTCATAGGCCTCGCCCTTGGCGCCGAGCACGTTGGTGAACAGGAAGGCGCGCCGCTCGGTCTCGTGCAGCCCGCCTTGGAACTGCCAGCGGGCCAGGGGGTGCAGCTCCGAATCCTTGTCGATCGGGCGGTCGATCCGGGTCAGCAGGCCCAGCTGCTCCAGCCGGGCCAGATGCTCCTGCAGATCCGACGGCGCACCCTGCGGAATCGAACTACTCACGGCCGGTCTCCTGGAAAGCGATGCATCCGTCATTTGTAGGATCTCGCCTCGCCCATGGCGTCGACGGCGCGGCGCGCCATCACCATCGCGAGGTTGGCACGGTACTCCGGGGTGCCGTTCTGGTCGGCCAGCATCAGGTCGGGGTCGATGCGGCAGGCGGCCAGCGCCGCGCTGCTGAAATCGCGCGACAGTGCATCCTCCAGCTCGCAGGCGCGGAACACGCCGCCGGAGCCGGCCCCGGTCACGGCCACCCGCACCGCGCCGCCGGTCCGCACCACGAAGGCCGCGGCGATGGCGAAGCGCGAGGCGGGGCTGCGGAACTTGGCATAACCGGCCGAATCCGGGATCGGGTAGTCGATCCGGGTGATGATCTCGCCGGGCTCCAGCGCCGTCTCGTACAGGCCGGTGAAGAAGTCGTCGGCCGGGATCCGCCGGCGGTCGGTGACCACCGTGGCGCCCAGGCCCAGCACCGCGGCCGGGTAGTCCGCGGCCGGGTCGTTGTTGGCGACCGATCCGCCCATCGTGCCGCGATGCCGGACATGGCGGTCGCCGATCGATCCGGCCATCCCGGCCAGGGCCGGGATGTGCCGGCGGACGAGGGGCGACGCCGCGGTCTCGGCATGGCGGGTGGCGGCGCCGATCGACAGGATGCCGCCTTCGACCTCGATCCCCCGCATCTCCTCGATTCGGCCGAGGTCGATCAGGTCCGAGGGCTGCCGCAGGCCAAGCTTCATGGTCGGCAGCAGCGTGTGCCCGCCGGAGAGGTATGACGGGTCCTCCTGCCCGGCGAACAGCCGGGCCGCCTCGGCGACGGTCGCCACGCGATGGTATCGGGTCGGGTGCATCACCTTCCTCCTATTCCGCGGCCAGGGAGGAGGGGCCGCGGATCTCCTCCGCGGCCGCCAGAATGGCTTTGACGATGTTGTGGTAGCCGGTGCAGCGGCACAGGTTGCCTTCCATCTCCTCGCGCACGATCTCGGCCGTCAGGTCGCCCGGGTGACGGTCGATCAGGTCGACCGCGGCCATGATCATGCCGGGCGTGCAGAAGCCGCATTGCAGCGCGTGATGCGTCTGGAAGGCCCGCTGCACGGGATGCAGCACCTCGCCCTCGGCCAGCCCCTCGACGGTGGTGATGGTGCCGCCATCGGCCTGGGCGGCCAGCACGGTGCAGGATTTCACCGACACCCCGTCCAGGCGCACGACGCAGCAGCCGCACTGCGTGGTGTCGCAGCCGACATGGGTGCCGGTCAGGCCCAGCGTCTCGCGCAGGAAAGTGGCCAGGACCTGATGGTCCTCGACCTCGCGGGCGACGGGCTCTCCGTTGATGGTCATGGACACGAATGCCATGGGGTGGCCCTCCTCAGCCAGCCGCGCTGGCCCGGCCCGCCAGGCCGGCTCGGCCCGCCTGGATGGCGGTCCAGATCTTCACCGGCGTCGCCGGCATGTCGATATGCGGCGCGCCGAAGGACGACAGCGCGTCCTCGATGGCGCTCATGATCACCGCCGGGGCCGGCGTGGTGCCGCCTTCGCCGCCGGCTTTCACCCCGAACGGGTTGGTCGGCGACAGCACCTCGACGATCTGCGTCTGGAAGGACGGCATGTTGTCGAAGCGCGGCATGCCGTAATCCATGAACGAGCCGCTGATCGGCTGCCCCGAAGTCTCGTCGATGGTGCAATGCTCCCACAGCGCCTGGCCGACGCCCTGGGCGATGCCGCCATGGGTCTGGCCGTGCACGATCAGCGGGTTGATGCAGCGCCCGACATCGTCGACCGTGGAATAGCGCGTGATCTCCAGCCCGCCGGTGTCCGGGTCGATCTCGATCTCGCAGACGCAGGCGCCGTTCGGGAAGACCGGGGTGTGCATCTCGTTGTCGCGGCGCACCCGCAGCCCGCCGCGCAGATCCTCCGGCAGGCCGGGGTCCTCGGCGTGCCGGGCCAGGTCGAACCAGGACAGGCTGCGGTTGCTGCCCTCCAGCCGGAACAGCCCGTCCTCGAAATGGATGGACTCCGCCGGGGTGCCTGACATATGCGCAGCGAAGCGCTGCGCCTTGGCGATCAGGTCCTCGGATGCCAGGGCGAGCACGGTGGCGGCATGCCGCATCGAGCGGCCGGAATGGGTCCCGCCGCCGGCGCTGACCACATCGGTGTCGCCCAGGGTGATGGTGACCGCCTCGAACGGCACGCCCAGCAGGTCGGCCGTCACCTGGGCGAAGCTGGTCTCGTGGCCCTGGCCGGCCGGCTGGGTGCCGATCACCACCTCGACCTTGTGGTCCGGCGTGACGATGATGTCGGCCCGCTCCTTCGGCGTGCCGATCGAGGATTCGACATAGTTGGCGAAGCCCAGCCCCATCAGCTTGCCGCGGGCGCGAGCCTCGGCGCGGCGCTGCTCCGCGCCCTGCCAGTCGGCCAACGCCAGGATGCGGTCCATATTGGCCTCGTACTCGCCGCTGTCATAGGTCGACCCGACCGCGTTGCGATACGGGAACCGCTCCGGCGCCACCAGATTGCGGCGGCGCAGCTCCAGCCGATCGAAGCCCAGCTCGCGCGCCGCCTTGTCGATCAGCCGCTCGATCGCGAAGGTCACCTCCGGCCGGCCCGAGCTGCGATAGGCCTGGGTCGGCATGGTGTTCGAGAACACCGCCCAGGAGCGCAGCGTGGCGAACGGGATGTCGTAGGACCCGGTGATCAGACCCGACCCCTTGCTCAGCGGCGACAGCGACACGCAGCGGGCGCCTACATTGCTGAGGTTCGAGGCCCGCATCGCCAGGAACTTGCCGGTCTCGTCGATGGCCAGCGACACCTCGGTGACGAGGTCCCGGCCCTGGTAGTCGGTCAGGAAGGATTCCGACCGCTCGGCCCGGAACTTGACCGGCCGTCCGAGCTTTTTCGAGGCCCACAGGACGAGGCCGAATTCGACGTAGGCGCGGTTGCGGGTGCCGAAATTGCCGCCGACATCGAAGGACAGGACGCGCAGCGCCTCCGGCGCCTCGCCCAGCACCTCGGCCAGCTCCCGCTTCTGCCGCACCGCGCCGCCGCTGCCGGCATACAGCGTGTAGCGCCCGGTCTCGACATCGTAGGAGCCCAGCGCGGCCCGCGGCTCCAGCGGCACGCCGGTGACGCGGCCGATATGCACCTTCATGCTGACCACGTGCCGCGCCCGGGCGAAGGCGGCCGCCGTCCCCTCGACATCGCCGAAGCTGCTGTCAACCAGGACGTTGTCCGGCAGCTCGTCCCACACCGACGGCGCGTCGGGCTCGGCCGCGGCCGAGGTGTCGGCGACCCAGGGCAGCTCCTCGTAATCGACCATCACCGCCTCGGCCGCCGCCCGGGCCTGGTCGCGGGTCTCGGCGACGACCATGGCGACGGCCTCGCCGACATGGCGGGCCTTGTCGGCCGGCAGCAGCATGTGCGGGCCGATGAAGACGGGGGTGCCGCCGCGGCCGGTCAGCTTGACGTCGTACTGGGTCGACGGCACGGGGTTGTGCGGTATCGGCTTAAGCCCATCCCGCAGGCAGTCGGCCCCGGTGAAGACGCCCAGCGCGCCGGGCAGGGCCAGGGCCTCCGCGGCGTCGATCACGACGATGCGGGCATGCGGGTAGGGCGACCGCACCATCGCCGCCCAGACCTGGCCGGGCAGGCTGAAATCGTCGCTGAACCGGCCCTTGCCGGTGATCAGCCGCCGATCCTCCTTCCGTTCCAGCGGCTTGCCGACCGCCTTGAATGTCCGCTCGCTCAGCACAGAGGGGCCTCCCAGCACCAACCTCGTTCCATAATATTGTATGATTGTATGACAATCATACAAAACAGATCAATCCTTTCGCGGCGCTCCGGGCCTCAGGCGACGGCGTCCTGGTAGAAGGACAGCGAAAGGTACATGTCGACATCGGTTAGGCTCTTCTCCGGGCGGCCGTAGCGCGACCGCAGCTCCAGCACCGTCTTCATGCCGTCGCGCAGCACCTCCCCGCGCGGCGTCAGGCCGGAGCGGGGGGACAGCACGCTGGCCAGGACCTTGTCGACGACGCCCGGCTTGATCTCCGGCATCTTCGCCAGCAGCAGGGCTGCGGCCTGCTCCCGGTTCTCCGGCGCCAGCGTCCAGTCCAGGCCCTTGAGGTAGCCGCGGATGAAGGCCTTCACCCGGTCGGCATTCTGCTCGGCCCAGCCCTGCCGGACGGCGACGATGCCACCCTGATAGGCCGGGAAGGTCTCGGTGCTCTGCCGCAGCACGCGGAAGCCGGCGGCGCGGGCGATGCTGGTGAACGGCTCGATCGTGATGGTGCCGGCATGGGTGCCGTCCTTGACCGACTGCCAGCGGTCCGGCGTGGCGCCGACGGGAACGCGCTCGTAATCCGCCATCGACAACCCCAGCTCCTCGAGCATGGCGTAGAGCACGAAGGCGAAGCCGGTGCCGACCGCGTCCAGCGCCAGGCTCTTGCCGCGCAGATCCGCGGCGCGCTCGATCGTGGGGGCCACCACCGCGCTCAGCTCCACCTGGGTGGCGCCCATGATGACGCGGAAATCCGGCGGGCTCGCCAGGGCCACGGCGACCTGGCCCTCCTGATAGGCGACGATGTTGTCGAAGGCGGTGAAGGCGATGTCGAACTGGCCCGCGCCGAACGCCTCGAACTGGTAGGTCGAGCTCGGGGTGGCGGTGAAGGCGACCTCCAGCCCCTCGGCCGCGAAATACCCGTGTTTCAGGGCGGCGAAGACCGGCAGGTTGGGCGCCCCCGGGAAGGCGATGATCTTGAGCTCGTGGGCCATGGTCTGTCTCTCTGAACGCGGTGTTGGCGGTGGGACGGGCGCGGCGGTCAGCCTTCGCCGTCGCCGGGCTCCTCGGTCCAGCGCTTGACCAGCGGCAGGACGATGCCGAACAGGTCCAGGGCGCGCCCGACCGTCTGGGTCACGATGTCGTCGATCGTCTTCGGCCGGTGGTAGAAGGCCGGCACCGGCGGCATGATCACGGCGCCGTTCAGCGTCGCCTGCTGCATCAGCGCGATGTGGCCGGCATGCAGCGGCGTCTCCCGGAACAGCAGCACCACCCGGCGCCGCTCCTTCAGGCAGACATCGGCGGCGCGCACCACCAGCTCGTCATTGTAGCAATGGGCGATGCCGCTCAGCGTCTTCACCGAGCAGGGGGCGACCAGCATGCCGATCGTCTTGTAGGAACCGGAGGAGATCGAGGCGCCGACGTCGCGGAAGCTGTGCACCTTGTCGGCCAGGCCGCGGATCTCGTCGGCGCCGATATCCAGCTCCTCGGCCGCGGTGCGGATGGCGGATGGCGACAGGATCAGATGGGTCTCGACATCCTCGACCTCGCGCAGCAGCTGCAGCGCGCGGACGCCGTAGACGATGCCGGAGGCGCCGGTCAGGGCCACGATCAGCCGGCGCATGGCACGGCCTCCTCGGTGACGTCGAGCGCCGCGCGGGCGATGGCGCGGACCGGCCGGCCCGCCTCGGCGAACAGATCCTCGCGGGCGGACAGCGCCAGGACGGTCCGCAGATTGCTGCGGACGATCGCATCGAGGTCGGGGCCGGGGCGGTCCGGCGCCGCCTCGGGGGCCAGGGTCTCCAGCACTGCGAGCTCGATCCGCTCGCTGCCAATCTCGACCGCCTTCAGCGCGTCGCGCAGCGCCTCGGTCGCGGCGCATGGGGCCGGCGCCGGCCCCGCCTTCATACGCTGGCGGACGGCGCGCAGCGGCCGGACGATGTCTTCATGCCAGGCATCGATGCGGCGCTGCGCCTGCCGCGACAGCGGAACCGACAGGGCCGTGTCCCGCTCCGCCCCGAGCCAGGCGGCGAACAGCAGCAGGTTGACGTCGGCGTCGAAGCGCTGCTGCAGCGCCAGGCAGGCCTGGGCCACGCCGGGCCGGCCATAGACGCGCGTGGCGAAGCGCCAGAGCGGGCCGTCCAGCGGAAGCTCAGGGTCAGGCGCAGGCATCGGCCAGCTCCCGCAATTCCCCGGCGATCACCTCGGGGCATTCCAGCGGCGTCAGGTGCCGGGCGCCGGGGATGATGCGCAGCCGGGCGCCGGGGATGGCGTCGCGCATCGCCTCGGCCATTGCCATCGGGGTGGCATAGTCCTCCTCGCCGACCAGGATCCGGGTCGGCCAGGCGAAGCCGGGCAGGGCGGCGCGCAGGTCCGCCGCGCCGAGCATCCGGCAGGTCTCGACATAGGCGGCCGGGTCGTTGGCCAGGAAGGTCGCGACCGCCGCATCGACCAGCGCGCGGTTGGCCTCGCGGAACGCCTCGGTGACCCAGCGCGACACCTGGAACGGGACCAGGGCCGCCAGGCCCTCCTGCAGGCCCTTCTGGGCGCGCTCCTCCCATTGCTGCGGGGCGGCCGCGCCGTACCAGGCGGTGGTGTCGACCAGGCCGAGGCCGGCGACCTTGCCCGGATGGGCCGCGGCGAAGGCGAGCGAGACGCAGCCGCCCATCGACGCGCCGGCGACCACGGCCTTGTCCCAGCCGACGGCGGCGAACAGCTCGGCGAGATCGTCGGCGAACTGCGCCACGGTGTAGGGGCCGGCCGGCTTGTCCGAGCGGCCATGGCCGCGGCAGTCATGGACCAGGATGTCGGCGTCGTCGCCGAGCTGCGCGGCCGTCCGGTCCCAGAAGGTCCCGTCCATGGCCAGGGAATGCACCAGGGCGAAGCGCCGGCGGCCGCCGCCCCGGGTCAGGCGGTAGGCGATCTTCGCGCCGTCGCGCATGCGGGCGCTGGTCCAGGACAAAGCATCAGCATGGGTCATGACGAAATCCGCTGCGTTTGGTCGATGGAGAAATCAGACGCCTTCGCGCCCGGTCAGCTCGCTGTGCCAGGGGGCGACCCGGCGCTCGATGAAGCCGACCAGGGCGGTCAGCAGCACGGCGAGCACCATGATGATGATGATCGGCACGAACATATCGGCGGTCTTGAAGCTGTTCGCCGCGCCGATGATGACGCCGCCGAGGCCGGAGATGGCGGTCAGGAACTCGGCGATGACCATGGCGATCACCGCCTTGCCGATGCCCAGCCGCAGCCCGGCCATGATGTAGGGCAGCACCGCCGGCAGCACGATCTGCCGCATCACCGCCGATTGCGGGGCGCAGAACGCGGTGCCGACCTCGAGCAGCGTCCGCGGCACCGCCTTCACCCCGATCCAGGTGTTGATGCAGACCGGGAAGAAGGTGAGCAGGAAGATGATGACCGTCTTCACCACGAAACCCAGGCCGAACCAGATCATCAAGAGCGGCACCAGGGCGATCAGCGGCGTCGAATAGCCGGCGATGATGTAGATGCCGAAAGCGGCGTCGAGCACGCGGAACCGGCCCAGCAGCAGCCCGGCCGGGACGCCGAGGATCGCCGCCAGCGCGTATCCCGCCAGGAAGGGCTGCATGCTGGAGAGGAAGGCCTTCGGCAGCTCGCCGGAGGCCGTCATCTTCCAGGCCGCGCGCAGGATCTCGCTCGGGTAGGAGGCGAAGAGCGGGTTGATGAACGGCCCGCACGCCTGCCAGATGCCGATGACCACGATCAGCGACACGGTGGTGATGGCCCAGCTCGGCATCCGCCAGCGCGGCTTCGCGGCAGCGAGGGCAGCCGCGCCGGCATGGCCACCGGCCTGCGTCGTCATCGTCATGCCGACCTCCGGACCGTCACCCGGTCCTCGGCGGGACTGGAGTCGTGCAGGGCCTCCCAGATCATTGTCCGCTTCCTCATGAACTCCGGATTGGTCTGGACCGCCCGGATGTCGCGCCGCGGCCGGCCGAGATCGATCGGGATGATTTCCTGCACCCGGCCGGCGTTCAGCACGACCACGCGGTCGGCCAGCAGCACGGCCTCGTCCAGGTCGTGGGTGACGAAGATGATGGTCTTCCGCGTCCGCTCATGGATGGTCAGCAGCTCCATCTGCAGCGTCTCACGGGTCTGCGAATCCAGCGCGCCGAAGGGCTCGTCCATCAGCAGCACCTCCGGATCGATCGCCAGGGCGCGGGCGATGCCGACCCGCTGCTTCATGCCGCCGGACAGCTGGTGCGGCCGGCGGTCCTTGGCGTGCGACAGGCCGACCAGCTCGATATAACGGGCCGCCATGCCGTCGATGTCGGATTTCGGCATGCCCTTCATCGCCAGCCCGAACTTGACGTTCTCCAGCACGGTCTTCCACGGCAGCAGCTCGGCGTGCTGGAAGACCATGCCGCGGTCATGACCGCAGCCGGCGATGGCGCGGTTGCCGACCGTAACGGCGCCGGAGCTCGCGGCCTCCAGCCCCATGATGATGCGCAGCGCCGTGGTCTTGCCGCAGCCGCTGGGACCGGCCAGGGCGACGACCTCGCCCTGCTCGACCTCGAACGACACGCCGTCGAGCGCCCGGGCCGTCAGGGTCTGGCCGTTGACCTTGAGGCCGAAGGTCTTCGATACGTTCTGGATCTGGACGTGAGGCATCGCTCTGCGCCATTCCTCGACGGTTTCAGGGGGAGGGTTGCCGGACGGGCCGAGGCGCGTCAGGGCTTCCGGATCTTAGGGCTTCCGGATCTTCAGGGCGTCGGCGCGCGGGCCGTCATCGACGAAGGCGAACACGTCCTTCTTCTCGTCGACCACGCCGTGGCGGGCCAGCATGTCCTCGATCCATTGCAGCCGGTCCACCGGGATGGTCAGCAGCGGATCGATGCTCTTCTGGCGCACCGCCTCGTCATAGATGTAGGCGGCGCTGGTGTCGCCATCCGGCAGCTTGGCGATCTCGCGGGCCAGCGCGTTGGTCTCGTCGCGGTGGGTCAGGGCGTAATCGTAGCCGTCCATGTTCGCGGCCAGGAAGCGCACCAGCTGGTCCCGCCGCTCGGCCACCGTCCTGGCGGTGGTGACGATGCAGTTGCGGGAGAACATCGGCATCGCCTCATGCGCCCGCGCCAGGATGGTGAAGCCGCGCTTCTCCGCCTCGGGCTCGAACTCGCTGGTGGTCGCGGTGGCCTTGACCACCCCGGCGATCAGCGCGCGGAACCGGTCGGAGCCGCCGCCGGCATTGGCAAAGGTGACGTCGCCGTCATCGACGCCGCCCGACATCAGCACCTCGCGGGCGAACAGGTCAGGCATCGAGCCGGGGCCAGAGACGCCGATGCTCTGGCCCTTCAGGTCGGCCATGGTCTTGATGTCGGCGGCGCCGTAGAGCGTGTAGGTCGCGCCCTGCCAGTTGCAGCCGACGAACTTCAGCGCGGCGTTGCGCGACATCGCCACCAGCGCCACCCCGGGCGAGGTGGTGAAGGCGTCGATGTCGCCGGAGATCAGGGCCTTCACCGGCGTCGTGCTGCTGGTGAACTCGACCATCTCGATGTCGAGGCCGTATTTCTCGCCGAAGCGGGCGGGCATAAAGATCAGCCCGGCATCGCCCTTTGCCTCGACCACGCCATAGCGCCAGGCGTCGGCGGCATGCGCGATCACGGGTGCCATCAGAGCGATGCCGAACGAGGCATGAAGGCCAATCGCTCTGCAAACCGAATGCAGCTGTTTCATCTTGTGCGTCCCAATCCCAGAGGTGGATGCGCAGCGCATCTCTTCTTGTTTGTTCAAGGCCGCATCTTGGTGTGCGTACTTTGAATGACCGTCATATTGTATGACAATCTTGGGGGAGTCAAGCGCCCCTCGCGGCCTACCGTGCGATGTCCTCCAGCTGCCGGCCGCGAGTCTCGATCATCAGCGTCGCGGCCAGCGCCCCGACCACGGCGACGCCGGCGAACATGGCGAAGACCGAGGCGATGCCGTGCTTGCCGACCATCAGCCCGACCAGCGCCGGCCCGACCGCCGAGGCCAGGCGCAGCCAGGATGTCGCCAGCCCGGTGCCGATCGCCCGCATCCGGGTCGGATAGATCTCGGGCGTGTACAGGTACAGCACCGCATTGACCGACCCGACCACGCCGTAGGACAGCGTCGCCAGGACGATGACCTCGGCCAGGCTGCCGGTGCCGCCGAAGGCCAGCGCGGCCAGCAGCGCGGCGCCGACCAGGAAGGATGCCAGGGTCCAGTTGCGCCGGCCGACCCGGTCGACGCAGAAGGCGCAGACCAGCAGCAGGGCGACCTGCGCAACATTGGTCATCGACGCGGCGCGCAGGGCGTCGCCCAGCTCCAGCCCGTAGACCGTGTGGTACAGCGTCGGCATCCAGTTGTTCAGGCTGTTGGCGACGAAGAAGGCGCAGGCCCACAGGGTCCAGGCGACCAGCGTGCGGCTGCGATAGGGCCGCCGCAGCAGCTCGGCCCAGCGGCTGCGCTGCCGCGGGCTCCCGGCCCCGGGCGGCAAGGGCGCGGCGGCCGGAGGGGCGACGGCCAGCGGCCGGAACTCCGGGTGCTTGCGCCGCGCGCTGGCCTCGCCGGCCTCGATGATCGCCTGCGCCTCGTCCAGCCGTCCCCGGGCGATCAGCCAGCGCGGCGATTCCGGCAGGCGGGCCACCAGCACGGCGATGATCAGGCCGGGAATGCCGCCGATCAGGAACATCGTCTTCCAGCCCAGCAGCGGCACCAGCACCGTGCCGATCTGCCCGGCGGCCATCAGCCCGATCGGGAAGATCATCTCGTACAGCATGAAGAAGCGGCCGCGCCCCTGCGCCCGCGAGAACTCGCTGATATAGGTGGCGGCCACCGGCATCTCGCCGCCCACGCCGATGCCTTGCACCAGCCGGCAGGCGAACAGCATCGGCAGGTTTCCGGCCAGGGCGCAGCCCAGACTCATGATCGACATGATGGCGGTCGCCAGCGCCGCGCTGGGCACCCGGCCGCGCGCCTCGGCCAGCGCGCTGAACAGCAGGGCGCCGGCCAGCTGGCCGATATAGCTGGCGGCGATCAGCCAGCCGATGTCTAGCGGCGACAGCCCCCACAGCCGCACCAGGATGGGCAGCACGAAGGCCAGCGATAGGGCGTCGAAGGCGTCCAGGAAGGTGGCGCTGCCCATGACGATGCGGGCGCGCATGTGCCAGCGGCAGAACGGGATGTGCTCCATCCGCGCGATCAGCAGCGCGGCCCGCTGCGGGTCGTCGACGATGGCCGCCCGGGACCGGGCGATGGCGGCGCCGGATGCGCCTGGCAATAGTGAAACGTCGTCCTGCACGATCGTTCTCCTCCCCCGAACTCTTGTTGTTGTGCCGCCGCAGCCGGACGGCGCGGATGCCGCCCGGCCCCCGGGGCCTTCTTATGGTCCGGCCTCAGCCGGCCAGCGCCAGGTCGCCCGTCTCGGCCAGCGGCGCGGTCCAGGCGTCATAGCCGTACAGCCAGCTGGTGTCCTCGTTGCCGCCGGACATCCAGGTGTTAGCGCTCGAGATCGCCTGGATGCGCGAGGTTCGCGGCTTGCGGCTGGCCTCGTAGCGGCGGAACGCGCCTTCGATGTCGTCATTGCCCACCGCGGTCAGGCAGCGCGCCAGCACCGCGGCGTCCTCGATCGAGGTCGCGGCACCCTGGGCCATGTAGGGCGTCATCGGGTGGCAGGCGTCGCCCAGCAGCACGATCCGGCCGTCGCTCCAATGCGGCAGCGGCTCGCGCTCCAGGATCGCCCATTTGTGGCAGTCCGGGCAGGCCTCCAGCACCATGCGGACCTCCGGATGGAAGCCCTCATAGGCGGCGCGCAACTCGTGGACATCGCCCTTGGCCGACCAGGATTCCCGGGTCACCCAGTCGGCCGGCTCGGGGACGCTTGTGACGAAGTACAGCTGACTGCGGTCCTGCGCCGTGTAATAGATGACGATATGCCGGTCCGGCCCCCACCATTTGGTGCGCGACGGCCGGATCTCGCCGCCCTTCATCAGCTTGGCGTCGAACACGGCGCGATAGGCGATGCGGCCCTTGTGCAGCGGCGCGTCGGGCCCGACGATCAGGTCGCGCACCAGCGAGTGCACGCCGTCGGCGCCGATCACCGCATCGGCCCGGGCGGTGGTGCCGTCGGCGAAGGACAGGGTGACGCCGCTGCCCGCCTGGTCCAGCCCGACCAGCTTCTTGTCCAGGTGAATGATCCCGGGCGGCAGCACCGACAGCAGCGCGTCGTGCAGGTCCGCCCGGTGCATGCACAGGAACGGCGCGCCGAACAGGCTTTCCGGCATCGGCAGCTCGCGCTTGATCTCGCCGGTGTCCCACACCCGGTTCAGATGTGAATAGGGCTCGAACGCCGTCTTTCGCAGCCCCTCCTCGACCCCGATGCCGCGCAGCACGCGGGATGAGTTCGGCAGCATCTGGATGCCGGCGCCGATGCGGGCGAACTGCCGCGCCTGCTCGTAGACGGTCACGTCGATTCCGACCTGGCGAAGCGTCGCGGCGGCGGCGAGCCCGCCCATCCCGGCTCCGACGATGGCGATCTTTGGCTTGGCGGCGGCCATGGGCCTGCTCCCTATGAGGTTGTTGCTTCCGCCGCCATTGTTCTTGCGTCTAATGGGTATGTAAAATATCTATTTTGTTCCATATAGAAACTTTTAAGATCTATCAGAGGCAAGGAAAGGGCCATGGAACTGCGGCACCTCCGCTATTTCGTCGCGGTGGCGGAAGAGGGCAGCGTCACCCGGGCGGCCGAGCGGCTGGGCATCCAGCAGCCGCCGCTCGGCCAGCAGATCCGGGCGCTGGAGGTTGAGCTCGGCGTGCAGTTGTTCGACCGCCAGCCGAAGCGGCTGTCGCTCAACGCCGCTGGCGTGGTGTTCCTGGAGCGGGCGCGGCAGGTGCTGGCCGGCGCGGAGGAGGCGGTGGCGCATATCCGCCGCTTCGACCGGGGCGAGCGTGGCCGCCTAACCGTCGGCTTCACCAGCTCGGCCTCGCTGCACCACCTGACGCCGCATCTGATGCGGGCCTTCCGGCAGGCCTATCCGCTGGTCCAGCTCGAGGTGGAGGAGAGCGAGACCTACGGCCTGATCCTGGCGCTGGAGCAGCGGCGCATCGACGCCGCCTTCCTGCATATCGGCACGGAAGGCTTCGCCAGCCTGGCCAGCACGGTGCTGGCGCAGGAGGACATGGTGGTGGCGATTCCGTCGGACCATCCGCTGGCGTCGGCGCAGGCGGTGGCGCGGCCGCTGACATTGCCGATGCTGTCGGGCCAGGACCTCGTGGTCTACCGCCGGCCGGACGGGCCCGGCATGTTCGACGGCATCATGCGGGCCTTCGCGGCCGCCGGCGTCACCCCCCGGGTGACCGATGTGGTGCACCGGCTGATCGCCGCGATCAATCTGGTCGCAGCGGGCCGGGGTGTGACGCTGGTGCCGGCATCGATCCAGGTGCTGCACCGGCAGGCCGTGACCTATCGTGCCCTCGCTCCGGGCGCGCTGCCGCCGCTGCCATTGTACCTGGCCTATCGCCGGGACGAGGGGCTCGCGCTCGTCCGCAACTTCATCGTCGTCACCGGCCAAGCCGTGGGCCGGACGTCCACGCGAGACTGAGACGAGTCGCCCGTGTGGCTACTACGCGAAGCGGCTGAGGGCATTGGTTCCAGCAATTCGCCTGTCAGGTGAGGAATCTGTGCTGCGAAGGTCACCTTTTGGATCGATAGCGGCCATGTCCGCTTTGGAGACCCGATCGCACAGGCCGCTTATGGTGCACCCGGCCAGCCTAGCGTGGAACTGGGCGGAACTCTGTGCCTGGCAGGCCTGTGCACTCGAGCGCCGCAAGCCACCCGGGCCGAGATGACCCGGGCGGTCGATGCGGCATTTGCGAAGTTGCCTGCGCCTTCTCAAACAGAACGTCAGGCGGCGCGGCTCGCAGATGCCTGACGCAAGGCCGGCAGCATGTCCTCCGGATCCGGGCGGCGCGTGTAGTCGGGGTTGACCTCCGCGTAGAGGATCGTCGCGTCCTGGGCGATGACGTAGCGGGCCGGCATCGGTAGCGTCCAGCTCGGATCGTCGCTGAACACCGGCAGGTCGTTCTTCAGGCCCTTGTAAAGCTCGACCAGATAGCCCGGGAGTTGGAACCGCAGGCCGAAGGCGGCGCCGACCGCACCCTTGGCGTCCGAGAGGATCGGAAAAGTCAGGCTGTTCTGGCGCATCGACTTCCCGCTGTTCGGCGCCGTCTGGGGCGAGATCGCGACCAGGGTCGCGCCGAGCTTCTCGAACTCCGGCTTGGCCGCTTCCAGCGCCTGCAGTTCCATGTTGCAGTACGGGCACCAGACGCCACGGTAGAAGCTGACGACCAGGGGCCCTTTCGCAGCAGGTCGGCGGAGCTGACGGGTCGGCCCTCGGGGTCGTTGAGCATGAAGCAGGCGCCTTGTCGCCGGCCTTCAGGGCCTTGTCGGCTGCGCCCGAGACGATGAGCTCCGCGGTCGCGCGATGCATGGTTTCGATGACGGAGGGTGGGACGTTGTAGGGCGGCTTCCCAGCCTCGAAATCGGCTTTGAAGGCGTCGAGCTTGGCTTGCAGTGACATGGTCGGTCTCCGTTGAGAGGGTGCCGGCCGCGATATCCGCGGCCGGCCCGCTCTCAAGGTGACGGTGGTCGGGCAACCAAGGTAGCCGGCCGGTCCGAATAAGATTCATTCCCGAATGGAATGACGATGCTTATGATCTGTCCTCTGTCAGGCATGAGGCATCGCCCTATTCCGAAGGAGCATGGCATGGACAGGCTGGCGGCGATGGAAGCCTTTGTCCGGGTTGAGCCTCACGGCGCGAAGGATCGCCCAGGCGCCCCGATTGGTTATCGGCACGCCCACCTATTTCCAGCGGGCCGGCGAGCCGCGCATCCCGGGCGAACTGATTGCGCATGAATGCATCGTCTACGCCAAAGGACCGGGACGGGACGCCTGGATGTTTCGGAAGGAATCGTCGGAGATCTCGGTGACCGTGAGGGGGCGCCTTCGGATGTCGGCCGCGGAGGGCGTCCGCTCGGCCGTCCTCGCCGGAATGGGGCTTGCGGTGGCGTCGGAATGGATGTTCTCGCGGGAATTGGCGTCCGGCCAGGTCAAGGCGGTCCTGACGGATTGGACCATCGCGCCGATCGATCTCTGGGCCGTCTTCCCCGCCGGCCGCATCGCCAGCGCCAAGGCCCGGGCCTTCGCCGCCTTCGTCGAGGAACAATTGGCGGTGTCGCCCGACGCGCTCATTCCCGGCGAGAATAGATCCTAGTCCGGCACCCTTCCTACCTGCCGCATCCAGCCGGCCGTACCTTCTGTCGCGTCATCCCGAAACGAGGGCTTCCGCGGCCCATCAGCGGGCCGCAGCAGAAGGAACGGAGCCATGGCAGGAAAACTCGAAGGCAAGATCGCGGTGGTCACCGGCGGCAGCGCCGGCATTGGCCTCGGGACCGCCAAGCGGTTCGTCGAGGAAGGCGCCCGGGTGTTTATCACCGGCCGGCGCCGGTCGGAGCTGGACAAGGCAGTTGCCGAGATCGGCCGCAACGTCACCGCCATCCAGGCGGACGCCGCCAGCCTGTCCGACATCGACCACGTCTACGAGGTCGTGAAGGCGCAGGCCGGCCGCATCGACATCCTCTTCGCCAATGCCGGCGTCTACGAGCTCGGCACCTTCGGCGAGATCACCGAGGAGCATTTCGACAAGACCTTCAACACCAATGTCCGCGGCCTGCTCTTCACCGTGCAGAAGGCCCTGCCCCTGCTGTCCAAGGGATCGTCGGTGATCCTCACCGGCTCGATCGCGTCGATCAAGGGCTATCCATCCTTCTCGGTCTACGATGCGACCAAGGCGGCCGTGCGCTCCTTCGCCCGCGGCTGGATGCTCGATCTCAAGGGCCGCGACATCCGCATCAACGTGCTGAGCCCCGGCCACATCGAGACCCCTGGCCTCGGGGTGCTGATGAGCGAGGATGTGAAATCGTCGCTGGTGCCTCACATCCCGCTGGACCGGCTGGGGACATCCGACGACATCGCCAAGGCCGCCGTCTTCCTGGCCTCGGACGACAGCGCCTACGTCACCGGCGCCGAGATCTTCGTCGACGGCGGCGTCGCCCAGTACTGAGCCCGAAGGGCGGGACCGCGAGCGTCCCGCCTCGGCACATCCATCGAACCGGAGAACGCAGATGACCGAACCGGAACGTTTCGACACCCTGATCCTCGGCAGCGGCCAGGGCGGCAAGCTGCTCGCCTGGACCCTGGCCCGTTCGGGACAGAAGATCGCCGTGGTGGAGCGCCAATGGGTCGGCGGCTCCTGCCCGGCGGTGGCCTGCCTGCCCAGCAAGAACGAGATCTGGAGCGCGCGGGTCGCCCAGCTGGCGCAGCACGCGACGCAATTCGGCAGCGTGACCGGCCCCGTCCACACCGACATGGCGGCGGTCCGCAGCCGCAAGCAGGGCATGGTCGACCGCGAGATCGCCTTCCACCTCAACGCCTACAAGGAGAGCGGGGCCGAGCTGATCATGGGCACCGGGCGCTTCGTGGCGCCGAAGACCATCGAGGTCGCCCTGAATGGGGGCGGGACGCGCCTGCTGACGGGCGACCAGGTGGTGGTCAATGTCGGCACGCATGCGGCCATTCCGGCCATTCCCGGGATCGAGGCCGCCCGCCCGCTGACCCATATCGGCGCGCTGGAGCTGGATATCCTGCCGGAGCATCTGATGGTGCTCGGCGGCGGCTATGTCGGCATCGAGATGGCCCAGGCCTATCGCCGCTTCGGCAGCCGGGTGACGATCGTCGAGCCCGGCCCCCGCCTGATGGGCCGGGAGGATCCCGACGTGGCTGAGGAGATCCAGCGGATTCTCGAAGGCGATGGCATCGAGGTGCTGACGGGTGCCGAGCCGGCGGCGGTGCAGGGCCTGTCCGGCGACAAGATCATCATCACGGTCCGCATGGCGTCCGGTCAGCGGGCGGTCGAGGGCAGCCATCTGCTGGTCGCGGTCGGGCGCGTCCCGAACACCGAAGGGATCGGTCTTGACAGGGCCGGAATCGAGCTGGACGCCCGCGGCTTCATCCGCGTCAACGACCGGCTGCAGGCCAGCGCGCCCGGCGTCTGGGCGATCGGCGAGGCGGCCGGTAGCCCGCAATTCACCCATGTCTCGGTCGACGATCATCGGATCGTCCGGGACAACATGGCGGGCGGCAGCCGCAGCACGCGTGACCGGCTGGTTCCCTATGTCATGTTCACCGACCCGCAGCTGGCCCGCATCGGGCTCAGCGAGGGCGAAGCGCAGCGTCAAGGGATCGCGGTCCGCGTCGCGATGCTGCCGATGGCCAACGTGCTGCGCACGGAGGCGACGGACGAGACACAGGGCTTCATGAAGGTGCTCATCGGTGGGGACGACCGCATCGTCGGTTTCACCATGATCGGCTCTGAGGCCGGTGAGGTCCTGGCCGCCATCCAGACGGCGATGTTGGCCGGGCTGCCCTACCAGAAGCTCCGCGACGCCGTGATTTCGCACCTGACCATCGCAGAAGGACTCGGGCCGCTCCTGTCGAATGTGCCGCCGGCACAATGAAAGAACGGCTTGGCGGCACGACATCGACGAGATCCAGACGACTGGCCGGCCGCCCGGAAACGGGCGGCCGGTTCATACCTCGTATCGACAGCATGGGTCTGGCCCGCCACCCGCATATGGCGGGCCAGGTCAACCTCGAGGCGATAAGTTACCTTGGCCGGCAGTCCGGAGACGGCACCGCCTGGCCAGCCGCATGTCCGCTTCCGAGCCGCCGGAGCGATGTCCGGTTTGAGCGAGGCCCGACCAGCCCCGATCGTCATTTCTCGATAGACTGCGGCGGGTCCGGCACGTGTCCAGTATCGGGACGCCACCGCCATGACCGCTATTGGCGGATTCCGTTGAAAAAGTCGGAGCGCCATTTCCAGTCGTAACAAAGAACCAGGAAGAGCGCGTCTGGAGAATAGAAAGATGCTCTAGGCCGCCCAGATCGGCAGCAAACTTCCTCGATTCTGCGTCCCAAGTAGTCGTTCGGACTTTTTCAACGATATCGTCGCATGTTGGTCCTTGCCGGCAGAGGAAGCGAGAGGCCAACCCGCCATTGTCGATGAACGCGGTCAGCGGAGGCGAAATCCGCTTTGAGTGTCGGCATCAGGCCTCAGGCGCTCCGGTGCTCTCGGTCCGGTCGACTTAGCCATCGGCCGACGTGGCCTGCAGGACGTCCGGCCGGACATAGAGCACGAGGCATAGGCAGATCAGCGCGATGCCGGCGACGGGCCACCAAAGTGCCAGCACCGCCGCCGCGGTGAACAGACCTATCGTTATGAAGGAGCGCATCCGGAACAGCCGGCGGACACGCTGCGAGATATTGGTCTGAGAGGTGCGGTCGACCGATTCCCAGCACAGCGCCAGATACGTGATGTTCACGAACACGAAGATCACCGCGTAAATCGACGAGGGCGCCGCAGCCAGGCGGGATTCCGCCAACCACTCGGTCGTGAACGGAATCAGCGACACCGAAAACAGATGTGCGAAGTTGTACCAGACCACGCGCTGAGTCGCACTTTCAGTGAAGTTAAATAGGTGATGGTGGTTGATCCAGACGATGGCAATGAAAAGATAGCTGACGCCATAGCTCAGGCCGGTCGGCCAAAGCTCCAGCAGGGCTCCGAATGTGGCCTCGTCCGGCGGCTTCATCTCCAGAACCAAGATCGTGATGATCACGGCGAACACCCCGTCCGAGAAGAGGGTGAGCCGTTCCTTGCCGGTTCGGTGCTGTGCCATCAGAACCTGCCAGCGGTCCCGCCCGATGGATCGCTGCTCCAGCGCTGACCAACCTGGACTTTGCCCTCCAGGCCTCCGGCATGCCGATCGGCTCGAGGGTCCGCTCCGCCCGCCGCCTGGATCTGGCGTGGGGACGCCGCGTCGATGAGCGTTACGTCACGCACTGCGGTATCCCCGTTCCTGCAGCACCCAACCGTTGCCATCCGGGTCCGAGAAGGCGGCTAAGCTGGCGTAGTCCCTGCGTCCGGGATCGAGCCCGGGTGCGAAACCTCCGCCCCAGGCATCGGTGGGGACCTTGTGCCTGATCTCGCCGACCGGGACCCCGCGTTCGAGCAGGCGGCTTCGCGCAGCCGCAAGATCGGTGACGACGAGATAGACATTGCGAAGTGATCCTGCAGGCGCATCGGCGAGGCCGTTACCGATCTGTATCCAGCACGAGGAACCCGGCGGCGTGAGCTGCACGACGCGGAATGCATCGTTCGGGGCGTAATCGACGTCAAGCGCGAAGCCGACCTGGTCGATATAGAACCGCAGCGCTCGCTCGACATCGCTCACCGGCAACGTGATCACCTCGAGTGAGAACTTTACGGCCGCCGCGCTGCTTGTGCTCATCGCGCTCTCCTCGCCTTCGGTCAGATATGCGCCGCCCCCGGGGTTCACAAATCGATGACGACGTCGCGAACTGGTTGTGAGCAGCAAATGAGAAGGTTGCCGCCGGCAGGCTTCTCGAGTGGCTCAGGCTCATAGGCGACCGCACCCGAGACCAAACCGCTCTCACAGTTGTGACAAACACCGGTCCGGCACGACCAACGGACCGGCACGTCGCACACCTCGGCCAACTCCAAAATGCTCTGGTAGGCCGATGCCTTCCAGTGTGCGGCGATGCCGCTTCGTGCGAACGAGACCAGCGGACCGGTGTTGGCGTCGTCCTTGGGCAGATGCGGAGTGCGGGTCGCTGCGCCGACGACACCAGGCGTCATCGACTCGCTGCCGTTGAAGATCTCGACGTGAATTCGCTCGGGCGCCACACCCAAGGTGGCGAGCGCCTCCTTCATGTCTGCCATGAAGCGAGTCGGCCCGCAGAGGTAGATATCCGCTTCTCGCGGGATACCGACCTCGTCGAAGACCGTTCGCGACAGGTGGCCGGTCTCGTCGAAATCCTCGCCCATCCTGTCGCGCGGGCCCGGCCTGCTGTAGCAAACGTAGCTGCGGCCGTGGGTTAGCGCGAGCGTGAGGCGGCGGACTTCGGCGGCAAATGGATGATGCTGCCGGTTGCGAGCCGCGTGCAGCCACAAGACTTGCCGGGTCGCGCGGGCTTCCGCCAGCGCGTGCAGCATCGCCAGAACAGGCGTTGCCCCGATTCCGGCGCTGAGCAACACCACAGGCCTCTCCCCGGACTGCAGAACGAAGCTCCCGCGCGGCGAGCTGACGTCGAGAACATCGCCCACCCGGACATGCTCCCGCAGGTAGGTTCCAGCCGCCCCATTCGGCTCGACCTTCACGCTGATCCTATAGCGCTCCCTAGAGAGGGGACCCGAGAGCGAATAGCTGCGGAAGAGGGGCTGGCCAGAGCCGGTCGGTTGAAGACGCAACACGACGTATTGACCAGGCAGAGACGCCGGAAGGGGCTGACCATCCGGATGCCGCATCGACAGAGAGACGACGTCCGCGGACTCCTGATCGATCTCAGCCACCACGAGGGGTTGAAATCCCGGTGCGACCGGATGCAAAGCTGTTGCCGGCGCGAGCCCTGCGTTGCCACCTCCCGCGGCCGTCGACCGGCTCTGCAGCAATGCCTCAAACGACCAGCGCCATCCCGGCGAAAGCGCGTCGATCCTCAAGGCGTGCTCCAATCGATCGCGCGGATGATCGGGTGAATAGAGAAGCGCGTTGATCTCGGCGACGGTCATTCGTTCCTTCGCCTCTCCCACCTTTACGATGTCGTCGTCCTCACCGACCTCGCCTTCCCTCAGGACGCGGAAGTAGAACCCCGGCCGTCCGCTGGATGTCAGCAATGCCGGCATTTGTGGCTCGTTCGTCCGAATGCCGACGCGGTAGCAGGTCACGCGAGGTTGAGTGACCTCGAACAGGGCGCTGCCGATTTCATAGCGATCGCCGATGCAGACGGTATCGTCCGACAATCCTTTGACCGTGAAGTTCTCGCCGAACTGTCCGTGGACGAAGTCCGTCCGCTTCAGCCGCTCCTGCCAATAGCGATACGATTCGATCTGGTAGACAAATGCAGCCCGCTGCTCGCCTCCGTGGCCGGCCAGGTCGCCTTGACCGTCTCCGTCCAGATTCAATCGGCCGGCCCGGCAGCGGCCGCGCACCGGATTTTTCCAGATCCCGGTTCGTACCGTGCGGCCCTTCCAGGCGATGTCGCGTGGAAGTCCGACGTTCACTGACAGCAGCCGCGCCATGTCTCGCTCCGCTTTGACGGGAACCGGAAGCTAGCGGTTTGGAACCGCTACGAGCCCGCACCGGGTGCTCGCTCCAGCTCGGCGACATCAAGGTTGCGATCGGGACCGTGCGCAACCACCGTCTGGCCCGGCTCTCGATGGAGCTGAACGCCATCGAGATGAACCGAGACGACATCTGGTTCGAACGACACCAGATTGGAGATTCGGCGAACCTCTGGATAGGCGTCAGGATACGACCATGCCGCCTGACGTGCATCACCAATGGAGTAGTAGCTGCAGAGCCCTTTATAGGGGCAAAAGGTCCGAAGCTTCTCCGGAGCAACGGCGGACTCGTCGATGTCGGCGCGTGGAACGTACCAGCGCGGCGCGAAGCCGGGACTCATAGAGAACCAGGGGCTGCTTGGAATCGGCGATGATCCGGTCATTGTGGCGGACCACGAGGTGACGGGAGGACTGCCGGATGTCAATGCGGTGGTAGGGGTCAGCGGCATGGCCCAGGATTCGTTCATTTTCTTCGTAGAAGGCATCCATGGCCCGCCAGGCGAACGCGAAGTGTGCCTGCAGCTCGCTCGCGTGGGCGGGCAGGTTGGTGTGCTGCCACGCCCCTCGCGCGGCGACGTGCTGCTCATCCGCCCGGATGCTGTACCAGGACGTGAGTCCGAGATCAGGGTGTTGGGTCGTGTGCTCGATGCGTTCCAGGACGTGCGGAGAAATATCGGTCTCCGGAAAATACGCTACCGGATAGCGGCCTGGTTCGAAGAGCAGGAGGACATGTTCGCTATCGGCGATCCAGGTTCCCCCGAAGCGCACGCGCATGCGCCGGCGCAGCCGCTCGACGTACAACAATCTCTTGGGCAGTGGATCGGGCACGAGGAATTGGCCGATTGCTCCCGTTGAGAGCGGACCTTGTTGCCAGGACAGCCCCATGTTCTCCTCCACATGTTTTGATGGTCGGGAACGGGTAGAATCCACGCACGCATCCGTTACTCACGAAGCCGGATCCGGTCGCAGGGTTCCGAAAGACGATACGACCTTCGGTTCGGCTTTGGCGCATCCGAGCGGGTCCGGCCAGACAAGAGGGCGGCCAGGCCTCCTAGCTTTGCAGTCCACCGCCGCTATCGCCAATCGCGCAGACGACGAAGTACGAATCGGTCGAGAGCCCAAGGTCCCGATCCACCGATGACCAGCGCTATCAAACCGGCGATATACAGAAGATCAGTCTCGTAGCCCGGCTGGCCGAAATGAGCGCCGCTGCTGGTGACGGATTCGAGTTTGATAGAACTGAAGCCATTGGGCAGATGAACCGTGATGATGGCTACAAGTAGGACAGCGAGCATCGGCACGCTGGCCAGAGGAATGAAGAAGCCGAAGATCACTGCTAAGCCGCCAATCATCTCGACGGCAATCGTCATCCAACCGAGCAGGTGAGGCGCTGGCATATGCATAGCGGCCAGGATTTGTGGGAACGCATCGGGGCCACGGAGCAGCTTCGCATAGCCATGTTCGAGGAACCCGTAGCCGACGATCAGGCGAAGAGGGATCGCATACCAGTGCTGGCAGAACTCAGGAACGAGCCGGGCGGAGCGAGCGATGAGCGTGTTCATATACTGCACTACGATGAGGGACCTGAAGCGTTACAGCCGCGCCTTCATTTTCCGCGGAAACCCCGTCGACGATCCTACGAAGGGCTTCGATAGTGGGATTGGCCGTGTCGGTCAGAGGACGACGACCATCTTCCCGCCGGCTTCGTTGGCCTCCATCACGCGGTGGGCCTCATGGATCTGGTCGAAGCCGAAGACCCGCGCCGGCTTGACCTGCAGCCGGCCCACCGCCACGTCGCGGGCGATCTCCTGCAGCGGCACGTCGGACAGCGGGAAGCCCGGCGTGCCGAACACGAAGCTGCCGAAGAAGGTCAGGTACACGCCGCTCGCCATCTGCAACAGCGGGTTGAAGTCGGCGATCGGGGCCAGGCCGCCCAGCCAGCCGGCCAGGCAGGCCCGGCCGCCGCGGCGGAGCATGGCGAGGGAGTCGAGGATGGTGCTGTTGCCGACCAGATCGAGCACGGCGTCGATCCGCTTCGCCTCGGCGATCCGTTTGGACAGGTCTGGACCCTCCCGCTCCACCCGCTCGGCGCCGAGGCCGGTCAGCAGGGCGAAGCGGTCGGGGTTGCGGGTGGTGGCGATCACCCGGGCCTCGGCATTGACCGCCATCTTCACGGCCGCCTGGCCGAAGGAGGAGGTGGCGCCGCGGATCACCAGCAGCTGGCCCTTGGTGATCTCCAGGTTGCGGAACAGGCAGGTCCAGGCTGTGGCGTACGTCTCCGGGATGGCCGCCAGCTCGGCCCAGGACAGGTCGGCGTCGATCAGGGCGACATTTGCGGCCGAGACGCGGGTGACCTCCGCATAGCTGCCGTTGATGGTGCGGCCCAACCCGCCCATCAGCGCCGCCACCTTGGCGCCGACCGGGAACTCGCCGCCGGGGCAGGCCTTGACCAGGCCGACGCATTCGATGCCGATCACCTCGGCGGCCTCGGCCCATTCGCCTCGGCGCATATGCATCTCGGCGTGGTTGATGCCGAAGGCCTTGATCGCGATCACGACCTGGCCCGGAGCGGGCTCAGGCTCCGGGATGTCCCGGTAGACCAGGCCGTCCAGCCCGCCGAATTTCTCCAGCACGATGGCGCGCATCGGACTCTCCTGTGGCGCAGGGTTACGGGGCGAGAAAGACGCGGATGGCGTCCGCGATCTCGCGGGCATGGGTCTCCAGGGCGAAATGGCCGGTGTCGAAGAAGCGGATCTCGGCGTCCGGCAGGTCGCGGCGGAAGGCCTCGGCGCCGGGCGGCAGGAAGAACGGGTCGTTCCTGCCCCAGACCGCCAGGAAGGGCGGCCGGTGCTTGCGGAAATAGGCCTGGAACTCCGGGTACAGCGCGACGTTGCTGGCGTAGTCGAGGAACAGGTCGAGTTGCACCTCGTCGGCCCCCGGCCGGGCCAGGTAATGGCTGTCGAGCGTATAGCCGTCCGGCGAGACGAGGGACTCATCGGCCACGCCGTGTACATACTGCCAGCGGGTGGTCTCGGGCGTCAGGATGGCGCGCAAAGCCTCGCGGTTGGCGGCGGACGGGTCCTGCCAATAGGTGCGGATCGGGTTCCAGCCGTCGCTCAGCCCCTCGACATAGGCGTTGCCGTTCTGCGAGATGATCGCGGCGATCCGCTCTGGATGCCGCAGCGCCAGCCGGAAGCCGGTGGGCGCGCCGTAGTCGAAGACATACACGGCATAGCGGTTGAAGCCGATGACCTCGGTGAACCGGTCGATCACCCGGGCGATGGTGTCGAAGGTATAGCGGAAGACCGAACGGTCCGGCATGTCGGACTGGCCGAAGCCCGGCAGGTCCGGGGCCACGACATGGAAGCGGTCGGCCAGCAGCGGGATCAGGTCGCGGAACATGTGGCCGGAGCTGGGAAAGCCGTGCAGGAGCAGCAGCTTCGGCGAGCGGGGCGAGCCGGCCTCCCGGTAGAAGATCTTGAGGCCGTCGATGGGGATCTGCAGATACAAGATCGTCGTCATGGTCCTGATCCTTTCCGGGTGGCCCGGAGCTCGGATGCGGATGTGCGTGCTCAGCGCTTCACGACCGGCGCTTCCTCGGATGCCCCTCATTGACATATTGTGGCCGGAGAGCGTCCCCTGATGTCCGCGTCCGGATATCTGGCTGAAAGCTACTCCGCCGCCGTTGAAGCGAGCGTTGGAGCGATCATGGAAATGGCGAGCCTGTCGGCAGACCGCGTGCTGTTGTTGGGGCCCTTGCAGGTCATCCGAAATGGAGCCCAGTTGCTGCTGCCGCCCTCACGCAAGGCGAGGGCGCTTCTCGCCTATCTCGTAATGGCGCAGCGGCCGCTCGCTCGCGAAAAGCTCTGCGAAGTGTTTTGGGACGTCGCCGATGACCCAAGGAGCGAGCTGCGATGGTGTCTTTCCAAGCTGCGGCCGCTCGTGGACACGCCAGCAGAGAGCCGGTTGGTCGCAAACCGCGAGCAGGTCGGCGTCGACACTGGTTCGCTCTACATCGATGCTATGTCAGTCTCGCGCAGCGCGCAGATGATGCTGGCCGGCGGAACGGCTAGCGACCTTCAGGCGCTCAGAGCACTGTTCCGCGGCGATTTCCTCGAGGGTCTGTCCCTGGACCGCGCTCCGCTGTTCGACAACTGGCTCGCAGGCCAACGGCATCGATTTGGCCAACTGCGGCAACAGATCCTCGAGCGGCTCAGCGGCCTCATGCCACACGACAGTGATGAGCGGATCGATGTCTTGCGGGAGTGCATCGACGTTGCGCCGTTTGAGGAAGCCTCTCACGTTGAGCTTATTCGCACTCTTCTGCGCCGCTCGCTCTATGCCGAGGCCGACCACCAGATCGACGTAGCGCTCAAGGGTTTTCAAACCGAGGGCATTAATCCAACGTCGCTCAAGGCTGCTTTCGTGACGGCTCTGCAGTCCGTCAGCAAACCAGCCGGACAGAGCCTTGTCCACGTCGCGGCTCCTGAAACTCCAGCTTGTGACCAGCCGGCGCACACAACCAGGCCGACCATTCTGGTCATGCCACTTGCAGCAGCGATGCCGGAGGATGTCGCAGATGCCGACAGTCTGACGTGCGACGTAATCTTTGGCATCGCGAAACTCAGAAGCATCAGCATCATCGCCCGAGGTACGGCATTCGCCTTGCGCGGCCGAACGCCCGCGACGGCAGCTTCCCTGGTGAATGCAGAGTATGTCGTGTCCGGCGATCTACGGCGCTGCGGTGCGAGATATGTCGTTTCAATCGAACTCATCGACCCGAATAGCCACCGCGTCCTTTGGGCGGATGAGTTCAGCTGCAATGCCTTCGATTCCTTTTCCGTCCCACCGCTGCTCGCTGCACGCATCGTAGTGGGGCTTGAGGCTGAGATTCACATCATTGAGCGTAATCGGGCGCTGTTCACTCCACCTGCTTCGCTCGATTCTTGGCAGGCCTACCACCTTGGGCTTGCTCATATGTATCGCTTCACAGGTGCAGACAACCGAAAGGCACAGGATTTCTTTAAAAGAGCTATTGAGCTAGATCCGACTTTCTCGCGAAGCTTTGCCGGCCTGTCGTTCACTCATTTCCAAAATGCGTTCCTGTTACAATCCCGCGAGCGTGAGCGGGAGGTTGACCTGGCCTTCGACACTGCCGGTAAGGCACTGGAAGCCGATCCCAGCGATCCGTCAGCCCATTGCGCGATGGGGCGAGCCCTGTGGCTTCGGCGCGAGCACGACGGTTCTGTCCGCGAATTGGGGCAGTCGGTCCGCCTAAGTCCCAACTTTGCGCTGGCGCACTACACGCTGTCCTTTGTGCACTGCCAGACCGGAGATCCTATCCTTGCGATCGAGGCGGCTGACACCGCAAATCACCTCAGTCCGCTCGATCCGATGCTGTTTGCTATGGACGGTACGCGGACATTCGCGTTGGTGCGGCTAGGCAGGGTCCAGGAGGCTGCCAATTTTGCGCTGCGCGGCGTGCAGCGGCCGAACGCCCATGTTCACGCGCACGCCATCGCGGCATTCACGCTCGCCGCCGCCGGACGTGTCAGGGAGGCTCTCGCGGAACAGAGGCGGATCTACTCCATGCGGCCGGGCTATAACTTTCAGCAGTTTCGCGACGCATTCCATATGCAGGACGATCTCACCGAGATCTACCGGAGGTCTGCCAAATTACTGGCGTTCGCAGACTGAATGTGAATTTGAATTGTGCATAGCTCATCGCAAGCCACGCCATTGCGCCGTCCGTGAGTCTGCCGTGGGAAAGCTATACCGGCGCTGGACCGAGATGACGATGCAGAAAGGGGCGCCCGAGTTGCGCGAGATCGGAGAACCTCACGCCGTGGCTCTGCAGCCTGCGATTTCCCGGACGTCGGGGTAGAATTGCGCGGTCACCCGTCCCACGTAGCGCCGCAAATTTTCGTGTCGCTCAGTTATCGCGCGCATTCGCGTTTCAAAGAGGGGGCAAAATAGTGCGCACGAGAAGGCGAACATGGTGGCGTCTACGCCACTCGGTTCGCTGCCCTTAAAGAACGGCTTGTCACCAAGGAAATTGGCAATCGCATCGATCGATCGCGTCGCGAGAGCAAGGATTTCAGCAGCAGAATGCCGGCCTAACCCCTGCCCATGCAATGTGGCACGCAGCTGGCGGCGCAGGCCAGCTGCCGAGGCCTTTCCGAAGAACCCAGCCGGTCCTTTCCGGAAATTGGCATCGTCCATCCAGCGATCATAGATGACGACCCAGTAGAGCTGGTCCTCGACCATTTTTTCAAACGCCCAAGCCGTTGCCCTTTGGCTCGCGTCGAGGTCCTTGTCGAAGTCGATTCCATATTTCTCCTCGATGTGCCAGCGAATGAAAGTCGAATCCGAAACTACCTCTCCATCATCGTCAATAAATGGAAGTTTCCCCTTCGGTGCCCGGCCGAAGCCCGTCGTGTCCGCTTGGTACGAAAGCCCTGCCATCTTCAAGAGCACCTCAACCTTGGTAACAAACGGGCTGGGATCCGGCAGACCAAAGCCCGGACCGAAGCTGTAGAGCGTGATCATGGCTTGTCCTCCAGTTGTGGGGCTCGCGAGCCCTTCGGGATCTTTGAGGGTTCTCAGTGTCTGAGACTTGCTGGCCTGCGAGTCCAGACCGATCGAGCTGGTCGCGTCTGTGTCATCCAGAACCTCCCCGCCGGCTCTCGCTTTTCAGTCAAGTTCAGTCACTTGCGACCCCGAATGCGCGATAACGAAGATTATCGCGCATTGGGGCTGGTCCATCGGTCTGATGATCGTACGTGGGCGTGCGAGAGCGTAGTTCGTTGCGTGTCCCCGCAACCACCTTTGTTATAACTCGATCCAGATCGACATCTGATCCAGAGCCCCGTCCCAAAAAGGCGGGGCTTTCTGCGTTCTGCGGAGCTGTCAACGGGAAGGCTACGCCTGTCGGATCACCGAGGCCAGCACGCGACTAGGGCACTTCACACGCTCTCCCGCGCCTTCACCTTCCAAACGTCGGGCCAGATCGGCTGACGCCTCGATGGTAGACGCTGCCCGACTCGCTATGGGCGCACACGGCTGGTTGCGACGCTTCCAGGGTAACAGTTGAGCGTCAGCTCGCTCTCGGAATCCCCTGACTCGCCTGACCTCAACTTCTCAACCGCCGGTGCGGACCCGAATGCCGGGTTGTGTGGGAGGGGCGAGGCCTCAGAGCCTCCCCTATCCCGATCCAGCCGGTCGGCGCCTCAGTCAGAGCGATCCGCAGTTTCTTTGTCAAAGTCGGGAGCGAGCCCTGCCTCGACGGCCCATTCGAGCGCGGTCACCGCCCTGGCCAGACCCTTCTCATGGTCCATCGACCATAGCTCAAGCTTGATCGGCAAATAGCTGGGATATCCGCGGCCTTCAGTCTCAGGCCCGGTGCGGGGCTCCTCGAAGGAGACCTTGGCGGATCGCGAAGAGATCTCAAGGAAGCTTGGGCTGATGAGTGCATCGATCCGCAGAAGGCGCCGCCGAATCCAGGCAACCATGACTTCCACCAGATTGGCGTCGTCTGCTGCCGCGCTCTCCAGATGCGAAAGAACGGCCGACAACTTGGCACGCTCGACCAGCTGTTCGTGGACGGCGTCCATGAACTCCATCCGTCGCTCTTCCCGAGCCTCGAATGCCTCCTGACGCTGGCGACGGTCTTCCGCCTCTTTTCAGGCGCGGGCCCGCTCCTCATGCTCGCGCCGGCGCTCCTTTGCGAATGCAGCATGCTCGGCGAACCCAGCCAAGACGTCCGGTAACATCCGCTCAAGCGTCTGAGCCTTGCGGTCTGAATAGGTGCGCCGGATGCCGGAATAGGCATTGGCATCGATGACGATGGCCAAGCGTCCGGAAGGCGCCTGGTCGTACTTTGGCCAAGGATTGGTCGAGGAGCCCCATCGTGCGCGTTCCTCTCTCCGATTCAGTTCGGCGGCAGTGGGTTGGTGCAGGGTCTTTTGCGGCTGCTCCTCAAGGCCGAAGGCAATGCCCTCGCCGTCGACGACGAGCTCGAAGCCCTTCGCGGTCGCTCGCGGCTCGTGCCCTTGCGTATCGGCAAGGGCGAGGAATCGGCATAGAATCGAGAGCGCCCGTTCAATCGAGACCGGGGCGATCCTCAGCGGCACGATACCGTGACCCCGCGCTGATGCGAAGCCGTCTTCATCAGCACGAGCCTTCGAGATGGCGCGTCGAGTGGCAGCGAGGATTTTCGGCTCTGGTAATGCCAGTTCGGCTGCTGCAGCGGATCCGCTTTGGGCCCTGGCTGCTGGCGCGGTCCGTTCGTCGAGCGATCGACGGGCCTTGTCTCTCGCTGACTGCACGCTCTTCGGCAGCCGCTGCGTTAGGCACCCGGCGATTCGCACCTGATCAAGTCGCGGATCGGCCGACTTCGGGAGGTCCGGCTTCGTAACCGATTTGCCGTGCTCCAGCTTTGCCCAGTAGCCCAGGGGCGGCGTTGGGATCTGGTGCCGCGTGCACGTCTTTTTCAGCGCCGTGCCGGTGATCCCGTACTCGGAGGCCAGCCGCATCATCGGCGTCGACCAGACCTGAATATAGAGCTCCTCGCGAGAGACCGTATGCACACTCCGCCCCTGTCGACTCCACTGATACGCTCAGCCCCATGTGGATTGTAGAGAGTCCGATCTCCGGCCTCTACGTCCCGAACGCAGGGTTCTTCGAGCAAAAACAGGCGCATACGCTAGCAAAGGTATGCAGCTTAGGGCACGCAACATCATGGCGTTAACGGATGTTGCGCACCACTTGCGCGCCAGTCTCCATGAGGCGGCGCCAATCAGCCGAGAACGGCACCACCGCACAAGCGGCTGTTCGGCTTCCAGCTCGCCAAGCTGAAGCATCGACTCGCGCTTTTGACGGAAGTGGGTGGGGGCGAGCGCCTGGAGGCGCCATCGCAACGAATTCGCATGCCCGTATCCGCAGGAGGGCAGCGATGACGTAGCAGCTCCAAACAGCAGAAACCCCGCCCGAGATAACCCGGCCGGGGCCCGCATAAACTCAGTACTCGCAACCCTGAGGATATGCGCTCCCTGCATCGCCGGTCAAGCACCAAGCCGAATTCTCGGCGCGGGAAAGCTCACCCCGATCTCGGAGACTTTCCCAGTGAACGCAGCGCGCAATTCTGCGAGCCCCCGCCTTTTGCCCGGTTTCGGCCTCGTCAAGCACGCGGCCCTCAGGCCACATCGCTACCCCGTCCATACTGGATCGACTCGGCTCGAGGTGCGCTGGACGCGCGTTGATCGCAGGATGGCCACCAAGGCCTTCCATCAAGCCCGCGAGTGGGATCGCCGCACGCATGTGGCCGGCCGTCATGGTGGTCGACTCGGGCACGTAGCCCTCCAGGTTCTGCATTGCCTCATCTTCGACTTCCTGTCCTTCACGACGGGGCGGCTCGATCCCTCCTATGAGGCGATCGCGGCCAAGGCCAACCTGGCGCGGTCGACGGTCGCCGAGGCGCTGAAGCGCCTGCGCGCCTCCGGTATCCTCCATTGGCTTCGGCGCTGCGAGGAGAGTTACGAGGACGGTCGCTACGTCCTGCGGCAGGTCAGCAACGCCTATGCCGTGCTACCGCCGTCGCTCTGGCGTCACGCCGGCATCCTTGCTCCGGAGGCGCCCACGCCTTCGCCAGGCACCTGGGGCGACCACCCGCCCTTGCCGGACGTTGCCAGCCAGGCTGCGGAGGTAATCCGTGCCGGCGCCAGCGACGCCCCCCTACTCAGGCTGCTCGACCTCGAACCGGCCGACAGCCTGGACCGGGCGTTGCTCAACCTCGGGCGACGTCTCGCGAAGAGGGCCGAATCCTGAGGATTTGCCCGGAGTCCGGCTGCCGGACTGAAACCGCCCTCATCAGTTTTTTACCTATGATCGAAGCATATTGCCGCCGCTGAGTCGGGCTGCTAACGCAGCCCTGCGGCGTTCCGGCCCGCATGTCGCGGGCCGGACACCCCTCGCTATTGTCGTCGTCTGCTCGTCCCAACGATGACCAGATGCGGAATCGGCCCTGCCGGGCCGATAACCAGCGTAGCCGCTCGCCGGCCACTTCGGGCCGGCTCACGATCGCGCCAACAGGGCGCGAGCGGCGTGGGAGATGGCCGTGGGACCGAGCCTCGCGGGAGTTGACGCCGGCCCAGGTGTCGCCACAGCACCGGCGGCTTCGCCGCTGCAGCCGTAGGGGGCTCCGCCCCCTACACCCCCGACGGGAGGAGGCGTCAGGAGTTGGTCGTGAACGCCTTGGCGACAATCTTCCAGCGGCCGTCACTCCCTCGCATCAGCAGCAGATAATCTGTGAAGACGGCGCCGGCGAACCCCTCCATGAGAACCGTTGCCCGCGCGACCTCACCCGTCGCCTCACACGAGGCGATCGTTCCCCGATAGGAACTCATATCGACCCCAGCCGCAGCCATCCGTTTCACGTCCGTGAAGAACAGCTCTATTGTGCCGGTGACCTCGTTTGGACCCAGAAAGCCGTTCAAGCTGGCGTCCGCTGTGAAGCAGTCCGCAAGCCCATCCACGTCGAGCCTGCCCGCGCAGGCTATATACCGCTTCACGATGTCGGTGGCGTCGGTCATAGCTTCCCATTCGTTTCGGCTGGCCCCTTCAAGCCGCGTGGCGCAGCGCCTCGAAAAGCCCCGCATCCCGGGGGCCGGGACGCGGGCTTGGCTCTCATCACGCGAGCGGGCCATTCCCGGATCGCCCGTTCCTACAAACCGGACGATCTGAGCACTTTCGTGTTGTGACCCCTACATCGCGGGCTTTGCAAGGCGGAAGGCCCTATAGTTCAATTCGAGAAAAACAGTGTTAAATTGTAGGTATTTCCACCAACGTTGGCTGAGCCACCGAATAAATTGCCGCCGCCGGAAGCCGACGATGTAGAGTCACCCGAATTCTCGAACCACAAGAGATAATAGCACTTGACGGCGCCGTTTAGCTGACCCGTCAAATTTTCGATGAACGCAGGTTGATTTCCATTCGCCGAAGCGGCAGCTGAGTTGACCATTTGCGACCATTGATCATATGTCATAACAAAACCTCTCTGTATAAGGGGCTGAAATATACTTAAACGTCATTTTTGGTGCAACTCCGCAATGTTAATGGATATTTGTCGCAAAAAAATGTAGGCGCAAATCGTATGTCTGGGTCGCCTTTTTAGCTTTGTTATAGCCGCGGTATCTGTCTGCCAAAGCGCCGAACAGCGATGCGTGTAGAATCTATGAAGAGGATCGTGCGAGGGGCGGGAGGACGAGCCGCCTGGCGGACTTGGTCGAGCTGGGGTATCCATCGCACATGAGCGACATCCCCTTTCCGTCCAAGCCCAGCGACGTCCACTGGACGCACTACTGCGAGCACCCCGGCTGCACCGCCTGGGGCGCTTCGGCAGCCCTGGGAAGGGCGGCACCACCGTCTGGCATTGCCAGGCGCATGATCCGAATGGCGGGAGGGGTTCGGAAGGGGCTGGATTGCGACGGTCCGGCCCGCTTGGACGCCAATAGTCCTTGAAGCCGCACCCCGGGGCATCCTTTCAAAAAGGGATACCGACACCCCTGTTCTTCTACCTACGATAGAGTTCCTCTATCCGCGAGCGCCGTTCTCGACACCCAGCGCTCAGGCCCGGCCCGGATCCCCCCTCACCATGTTCCGGGTCGGGCTCCCTCTTCTGCATCTCACTTCCCGCAGACGCCCGCGCCTGTCGTAATGGGGTATCTGTCGGACGGAACCGGGAGTGACCCAAGTTTTGTTGCATCGACATGCCTGATTGCCGCGAACCCGAAAGCTGGACCGTCGAGCCGGCTGGCTATGGCGGAGGGTCCGTCATCTGCGGATCCTACCGCGCGCGCTACAAGACCAACCGCATCGGCGTGATCCAGATCATGTGGATCGATGGGCCGGAACCAGGGCCGGATTACGTGGAAATCGAGCGGGCCGCGACGGATGCGTGCCACAGAGCCTCGAATCAGGCATAGGCGATCGAGGACTAATCGCCTTGTCGACCGCCTCTTGAGCGATGCCGGGTAAGCGCTGGCCGTCCTTTAGGACCCGCTCTGCGGCCGGATTGCCGCGTCGATCGCTTCCTTGGCAGCCATGTTGACCGGCCGGTCCTCGCCTGGGCCGGCCCCACCGTCCTGCCAGATGATCTGGATCACCCCGTTCGAGCGCACCCTGAAGCGGCCGTGGTACTCTTCGCACTGGATGGTGCCTTCGTCGCCGGCAAACTTGATGGTCCAATCCGATGCATCGCGTCCCTTCGCCATGTCCCATCAACGGCATCAGCGGCCATTGGGTTTCCTGCGGCCAAGCCGCGATCACTGCAGCGAAGCTAGGCCCCCGGTCGCGGTCGGGAAACCCTTCAACCGGGCTTCAGGCCCGGGCTCGTCGCAGAACGCTCTCAGCGCCGCGTCGATCCGCTTCCAGTCATCAAGGTCGATGCGGCCGCGCTGCTCGATGAGCCTGGCGTCGGCCACGATCTGGTCATGGGGTTTCTCCGCCATCTTGATGGAGATGTCCATATAGCGAACGAAAGCGGCGCTCATCCTCTGCGGGTCACCGCTCCGCATCGCCTTGAGAGCGTTCCGAGTGGCGGCCTCGAATTCGAGCAGGTCGGCCGGGATTGGGTCAGTGGTGTTCGGCGTCGTCATGGGCGTCACCTCCTGATATTCACAGCAGCGAGCCTTGCCGCGGCGGTTCCGCCGCCGGCGTGCGCCGCTGCCCCTGGGTCTGGTTCGGTGTCCTCTGCTCTCCGGGCGGCGGCCGCTTGCCCCTGGCCGACCAGCACGCCATGAGCTCGGGCGGGTAGGGCCGCAGCAGGGCTCGCAGCTCGATCTCTGTCGCCGGCACCTCGCCCAGCCAGGCCGAGAATGCCTCCGGCGGCAGCAGCGCGGGCATCCGGTCGTGCATCTCCGCCACCATGGAGTTGGCCTCGACGGTTAGCTCCGCAAAGCCACGCACCAATTCGCTGGTCTCAGCGTCGCGCCAAGCGTCCCAGATGCCCGCGACTGCGAAGCCTCTTCCGGTGGCCAATCCGAAGGCGACCTCTTGGCCGCGCGGCTTGCCAATGGTTCGACGCTCGACAAACTCGCTCGCCACAACCAGACAGCGCCGCTTGGCGAAGGCGTCGCGGAAGGATGGCAATTCATGCGCCGTTTCCGAGCGGGCGTGCATATGCGGGCTGGCGCGGTCCTGCGCCCAATTCGGGACCAGGCCCCATTGCAGCAAGTCGGCCCATCGTTCGCCTGTGTCGGGATGGCGTCGGATGACGATGCACCATTCGCCCTGGCCGGTGGTGCCCCAGCGGTCGCCGTGCGCATGGTTCCGCTGGTCCCGAAGATCGGCTAAGCGCTGCAGCCGCTCGACGCTCATGCCTTCACCAGCCATGGTCAGGCCGCCAGCGGCTCGCCGATTGGCACGACCAGATCGGCATCGTTGTCTCGGACGTTCCCGACCCGCGTATCGACCGGCCAGGCCGTCATCTGATCAGCCGGGTAGGGGCGGATGAGTGCCTGGCGCTGCTCCGGCGTCGTCTCTACCTCGCCGAGCCACGCCTGCCAGTCCCCGGCGCCAGAATGACGGGCATCCTGTTGTGGAGCTTGGCCATCAGCTCGTTGGGCGTGGTCGTCACGATCGCATAGGTCTGGAACTCCTCCGCGCTCGCCGGGTCTTTCCACCATTCCCACAACCCGGCGAAGACCATCGGCTGTCCGCTGTGCAGGCCGATCGCATACGGCTTCTTCTTCACGTTCGGGTCCGCCTGCGCCTGCCACTCATAGAACAGCCGGGCTGGGACCAGACAGCGTCGCGACCTAAAGGCCGAACGGAACGCCGGCTTCCCGGCGACGGTCTCGCCCATGGCGTTGATACATTGTGTGCCGATCTTGAGATCTTTCGCCCAGCTCGGCACCAGGCCCCAGCGGAGCATGACGATCTCGCGCGCGCCGTCCTTGCTCAGCCTGCAGATCGGATTGCGGGTCGTGGGCGCGACGTTCCAGCTCGATCGAAAGTCGTTCGGCGGTGGTCCTGAGGTTCCATCTTCGGCTGACCCGACCACCGAGAAGAGCGCGTGCAGCTCTGGCCAACTCAGATCGTGGGTCGTTCGTCCGCACATTTCAGCCTCCCTGCGATTTTGCTCTACGGTGATCTGCGGCCGCTGCGCCGTCCAGCATCAGTCTCTCGGCCATCCCGGTCCGACCTCGAGCTTCGGCTTGCGGGCTCCGCACTCTTGGCACCGCAGCCTGGCGGCGATCTCCTGCAGCGTCAGGTGACCCCAGCGCTGCCGGTTGATGTCCACCCAACCCCAGTGTCGGCACTTCACGCCGGTGCAGGTGGCGCGCAGCCGCTCCGCGCGCGTCAGGTCTTTCAGACGGAGCAGCCGCGGAGCGTCGGATAGCCGGCGCTCGGCCTCGTCGGGCCCACGCATCACCAGGTCGGCAACCTGCATGTGGGAAAGTCCCCTGGACCGCGCGCGACGCCTGATGATGTTCAGCCGCGCATGCTCCCGGAACGGGTCGTGTCTCATGGGTCAACGCTAAGGGCCTCTATGTGGCGCTCGGCGACCGCGATCCCCTGTGCCAGGAGAGCCCGGATCTCGTCCTCGCGCATCCCCAGCTCCAGAGCGCACCAGCGCAGTTCGTGGCGGCGGATATCGTCCTCGATCTCGACATCGACAATCTTGGTGTCCAGATCGCGCGGCATGGCTCATTCCTTCTTCGCGCTGGTGGGTAGCATCCAGTCGGTCGATGGTTGTGGGCGCTCCTCGCGGAGCACTACGGCGATGTCAGGGCCACCGTTGACCCAGCTCGCGACCGGGTGCTCGCGATGGCCGGGCACATAGCCGCTCACCTTGAGCTGTTCGACCGCCTTAGAGGCGAGCAGCGTCGCCTTCGCTTCGTCGACACCGCGCGTTCGCCGGCTCGGATGACCGACCCCCAAGCCGCGGAATGCCAGCGCGATCGACCATTCGATGCTCTTGATCAGATCTTGATAGGGCATTGCTCAGGCCTCCGCTCGAAGGCGCGGGCCGAACACCTCGCAGAACGAGCGCACCTCGTCCCGTAGCTCCTCGTCGGTGCACCTCAGCGCCTCCGCTGGGACCGCAGCGGCGTCGATCGGGAGGCTACCGGCACGCGCCATCCCGTGAAGGGTGGCCAGGGCGTCCTGCAGCTTGCCGGGCTCCCGGCTGTCGATCCCCTCATTGATCCAGCGGGCCGCCTGCCAGAGCGTGGCACGCTCATTGGCGCCGAGCGGCACGGTGCAGCTTGGATCGATATCGCCTTCCGGATCCTGTCCCTTCGCCAGGAGCAGCCGATCGCCCATCAGCTTCAGGCATTCGAGCCCCACGCTTCGACTCGTCGGGTCGAGTGCCCTGCCTCGCATCGCGTTGGCGATCACCAGTGGGAGCACGTCCATTTCCGTTCCTCGGTCGCGTCAATGTTCCCTAAATGTTCTAAAACCGGGTGGCCGAAGAGTCGAGTCGATTCAAAAGGTTCTATGGGTTGGGGTACGGACTGGGGCACAGCCACAAGATATGGCCGCATGTGGACAGGTCAGGCGACCCACACCATGTGATCTGGACGATGGCCAATAGCCGGCGGAGCCTGCATCCATGCCGAGTCCAACTTGGGTCACTCGCGAGGAGCTTGAGCAGATCCGGTGCCTGGAAAGGCCGACGGCGGAGAGTTGCGTGGGACTGGCCGCTTGCGAAGCGGCCTACAAGCTCAAGGCGCTTGCGGAGACATCCCCGGAGGCTGCGGCGGAAGCCGGGCTGACGTTCGAACTTGAGCCGGCCTCCGAAGATACCGACGGCATGGAGCATTCCCGATTTGCTTGGTGGTGGGCGGACCGGACCTTCGGGCTGTATCTTATCGTCGACGGGGTTCACCCGCCCGGTGAGAATGCCGAGGGATATCTGTCGCTCTACATCGACAAGGATTTCGTGCTGAGCATGAACCTCTATCGGGCCGCGGCCGACGGTTATCAGCAGATCCACGTTGACCAGGTCACAGCGCTCGCTCCCGGTGACTGGCCAGCGCAGCTCTGGGCCTTTGTGGAATCGCTCAGCGGCTCCAGCTATTGCGGCACCGGCTGAATCTCCCCCCTGTTGTGTCATTTCACGGACCGAGACAGAGTCCCTTAACAAGATACAATTTGTGACAAAGGGGAGAGATATGGTTGGTGCGACATTCGGCGAGGAAGAAGTCTGGAGCCTGCTGGGGGGATCCGCGAAGCTCTCGGTGAGTTTCTTCCCGAAACCGCAATTGAAGACAGTGCTCAGAGCGTCGATACCGAGGTGGACGAACTGGTCAAGGGTAACCAGTTCCTAGGCAATCTGCCGCCTCGCTCCGATCTCGCAGCCCTGAACCGGATATCCGCAACCAGATAGGGCGTCAGCCAATGCGCCCACTCAACCATGGCACACCGCGCGGACGGCTATACTCCTATCGCAGTGGGCGTGGTGTGTTCATCACACGCTTCCTCGGCTATGGATGTCAGCCACCACTTCGAATCACATCCGATTCAAATGATCCAAGACGATTCCGCACAGACACTGAGATATGGTAGTCTTTGGTTGTTTTGAATGAAGTATTTAATGGAGTATGCGAAATGTCAGTCGATCTGCCATCGAAGGACGAACGCACCGCAGAGCAGGCGGACGCCATCGAGCAAGCTGCCATGTTGATCATCAACGCACGGAACGAGGCAGCTGCCCTGCTGGCTCGAGCAGGGATGCAACCGCCGGACAGTGGTTGGTGGGGAAGTCCGTGCGGGGTGACGCTTCCGCCTCCCCCGCAGGACCATCGTTGCGGGTGTCGCAATTATACGGGCGATGGCGGGCCCTGCAGGACGAGGTACGCGGACGCCACAGGTCCTGACACAGGCACGGGCTCAGGATGGCCAACGGCACGTTGCGGTCACCTGCCTTCGGAACACGTGGAGACATGAGACAATTCGGAAGCACGCCACATTCTGGATGCTCGCCCTGGCCATGACCTTGGGCGCCGGAGAATCTCTGGCGCAGGAGTCGAAAGCACGAGTTGTAGAGATGGAAATTCCAGAAGAGTACGCGGATATCGTGGCTGGTCTCGTGAAAACGCTAAAGGAGCACCCGCGAGAGGAAGACTTCCGCGCAAATAGGACGCGCGGATGTTCGTGGGTTTGGGATTGCGACAACCCATCTTCTACGGAAGGTTCCCCCAGCTGCAACCTCCTGTGTCGCTCCCATAGTAGACTGCGGCTGCCGCCCCGACCCGAGTACAACGTCCCCACCACGGCCGCCAGCAATGGATCCGGGCTGCCGAGGTCATGACGTTTTGTGTGCTGGCCGCCAGTCTCCGGTGATCGGGGCAGTTGCTGGCATGCTCATCCCTGATCCAACCCTGATGACCGGATGGCTGCCCCGGCAGGCCAGGTCGATCCGCGTCGCCGCTCCCGTCGTTCAGTCCAGCTCACTCAATCGTGACGTTGCGAACGAACCGGGAATGATGCTGACTCTCCGCATGAACTCCGCCGAGTCGATCCCTGAATCATCGTATCTGGACGCGCTGAACCCGGAGCAGCGCTCAGCGACCGAGTTCGGCATTGGGAAGAGCGAGGAGGGCGGCCCGCTGCTGGTGATCGCCGGCGCCGGATCCGGCAAGACCAATACCCTCGCGCACCGGGTCGTGCGGCTGATCGAGACCGGTGCCGATCCGCGGCGAATCCTGCTCCTGACGTTCTCCCGTCGCGCCGCCGCCGAGCTGACCAGGCGCGTGCAGCGGATCGGCGCCCGCGCGCTCGGCCTTGCGCCCGACAGTGCAGCCGCGGCCCTGGACTGGGCTGGCACCTTCCACGCCGTCGGCGCCCGGCTGCTGCGCGAGTACGCCGACCAGATCGGGCTCGACGCGTCGTTCTCCATCCTGGACCGGGAGGACGCGGCGGACCTCATGAATCTGGCCCGGCACGAGCTCGGCCTTTCGGCGACGAGGAACCGGTTCCCGACCAAGGCGACCTGCTTCGCGATCTATTCCCGGATCGTCAACGCGCAGCAGCCGCTGGCCGACGTGTTGAAGGAGACCTTCCCGTGGTGCGCCGATTGGGCAGACGAGCTGCGCCGGCTATTCGCAACCTACGTCGAGGCGAAGCAGCGGCAGATGACCTTGGACTATGACGACCTGCTGCTCTACTGGCACCAGGCCATGCTCGAGCCCGAGATCGCCGCCGATATCGCGTCGCGCTTCGGCCATGTGCTGATCGATGAATACCAGGACACCAACCGCCTGCAGGCCTCGATCCTCCTGGCGCTGAAGCCGGACGGCCGCGGCCTGACCGTGGTCGGCGACGACGCCCAGGCGATCTACGGCTTTCGGGCGGCAACGGTGCGCAACATTCTCGACTTTCCCAGCTGCTTTTCGCCGCCGGCCAAGATCCTGACCCTGGCGCGCAACTACCGTTCCAGCAAACCGATCCTCGCCGCCGCCAACGCGGTGATCGCCCTCGCGCCGGAGCGCTACGCCAAGGAGCTCTGGTCGGACCGGCCGTCAGAGCAGCGACCGCGGCTGGTCAGCGTCAGAGACGAGGTGGAGCAGGCCCGCTATGTCGCCGATCGCGTGCTGGAGGAGCGGGAAACCGGCACGCCGCTGAAGCAGCAAGCCATTCTCTTCCGCACCTCGCATCATTCGAGCCATCTCGAAGTCGAACTGGTTCGGCGGAACATCCCCTACATCAAGTTCGGCGGCCTCAAGTTCCTGGACGCGGCGCATATCAAGGATGTGCTGTCGACCTTGCGCTGGGCCGAGAATCCGCGCGACCGCATCGCCGGCTTCAGGGTGCTGCAGCTGCTGCCGGGGATCGGGCCGGCACATTCGGGGCGGGTTCTCGATCGCATGGCGGAGGCGGCGGTGCCGTTCGATGCCCTGGCCGACGTGAAGCCGCCGGCCGCCGCGGCAGCGGCTTGGCTGGACCTCGTAACGCTGATGAGCGATCTGCGCAGGCGCGAGACTCCCTGGCCGGCCGAGATCGAGGCGGTGCAGCGCTGGTACGCGCCCCACCTCGAGCGACGGCACGAGGACGCCGAGATCCGCATGGCCGATCTGGTCCAGCTCGCGCAGATCGCCGCCGGCAGCGCCAGCCGCTCGGACTTCCTGACGGATCTCACCCTCGATCCGCCGGAGGCGACTGGCGACCTGTCCGGGCCGCCGCTGCGCGACGACGACTACGTGATCCTTTCCACCATTCATTCTGCCAAGGGGCAGGAGTGGCGGTCGGTCCACCTCCTCAACGCGGTCGACGGCTGCATCCCCTCCGACCTCGGCACCGGCACGACCGAGGAGATCGAGGAGGAGCGCCGGCTGCTCTACGTCGCCATGACGCGGGCCAAGAACGACCTCCACCTGATCGTGCCGCACCGCTTCTACACCCACCAGCAGGCGCGGGCTGGGGACCGCCATGTCTACGCGCCGCGGACCCGGTTCATCCCGAACGCGCTGCTCCGGCATTTCGAGGCGACGACCTGGTCGAGCGCGACCGCTGCGTCCGGAGCCGGCGCGACCGCCGTCCGGACGCGTGTCGACGTCGGCGCGAAGCTCCGCGCGATGTGGGGCTAGCTGGCGGAATCTCCCGGATGTCGGAACTCGGACGCTCTGCCATGCGACTTCTCTTCGCGTTCATGCTCCTGGTGGCTTCGCCCGCGCTCGCGGCTGTGCAGGAGATCGACGGCGACACCATCCGCATCGATGGTGCGCGCGTTCGCATATGGGGCATCGATGCTCCGGAACGGCGCCAGACCTGCCGGATTGACGGCGTCGAACGTCCGATCGGGAAGGAAGCGATCGAGCAGCTGCATTCGATTTTGGCGGAGGGCGAACTCCGGTGCCGGAAGCGGGACACCGACCGGTACGGCCGGACGGTCGCGGAGTGCTGGGCCGGATCGCAGAGCATTGCAGATGCGATGGTGCGGTCCGGCTGGGCCTGGGCTCTGCCGCGGTACAGCCAGGACGCCTATCTGCCGGCGCAGCAGGAGGCCGAGCAGGCGGGGCGAGGCGTGTCGTCCGGTCGCCGGACGTGCGAGGCGCCGGCCCGATTCCGCCGGGACCACCCGCGCTGATCCTTCGCGGCAATTCTTCGAGCCGCCTGCCCGGGCCGGCTTCTTGTGCGTCGCGGCCGCACGCCTTGGTTGCCGCCTCGGTAGCCGGGCTTTTCGCTGGAGGATTTTCGGTTCGGATGCCAATCTGGCGGTACATCTCGCCCCCATTTTTTAGTAATGCCATGATTCCGATTGGGCACCCCGCCAACGACAACCGAAATTCAGAAGGCCGCTGCATGCTGCGGCTCGCGCACATGAAACGGCGGTTCGGCGCCAAGCTCGCCGACACCGCAGCCGCTGGCCGGACCGCGGAAACCGTGGATGGGCGAGCCGCCGGCGGAGCCGTCGACCGGGCTCTATTGCGCTAGGCGCCTGGGGCGCCGAGCTGCACCGAGCCGCCGATCGGCGTCTCGGCCCTGCGGGTGACGATCCCTTCTGTAATCGGATGAGCACCGTCAAGGGGGCGTCGACGATGGAGTCGCGGCATTCGCCTGGGCGAACGCCGACGGGCGGAATTCGGCTCGTGGCGGACGATCGCTGGCCCTTCTGCCCCCCCGAAGCGGACATTTCCGGCGATCCATCCTTGCCCGAAAGCGGACAGGGCCCCTTGGGTCGAACCGGGTCAGATCCCCTTCATTGCACCGAGGACGACGGCCGCTTCCGGGCACCCCTCAGTCGCCTGGCCGGCCGAGAAGGGGCTGTTAGCGGACCAGCAGCCCGGCTCGGCGTCAGCTCGACTTGTCGGCTTCAACGGCGATGTCGGTACGCCAGATGACACCCTCTCCCCAGTACTCGATCCTTGGAGGACGGGCATCCGGCCACAGCATGAACCAATAGGAAGTCTTCCAAACGTTTGCGCCGGCCATTCCCCCCAGTGCCAGCCCCTCATCCTCTCGGAAGACCTTCTCAACCGACCAAGTCGTGGCCTCTCCGGCGATCACGACGTCGATTTCGCCCTCCCAGGGGTCGGTCGCATAGGGGCGGAACTTCAGCTCGTACGGACCTTCTGGGCCGATCATAACGATGCTGAAGGGTGCTGGGGCTTTGACGATCATGCATGCCTAGCCTATCAAAAGCGGCGGTGTCGGCAATGGGTCGCGTCCAGTCAGGTCCGCTCCACGGAGTCGAGCGCCGTGGCCGGTTTCGGGCGAGCGCCAATCGGCCTGGCCGACCGGGAAGGGCGGATTGCGGACCTTCAGCCCATAGCTGGAAACGGGTAGTCGCCACGCGGTCGCAATTCACTTGTGCCGCCATCGCCGATGGAGCAGCAACCGCAGACTGGGACCAGCAGCGCCAGCGAGCGTGTTCGCGGGGCTGTCTGTGCCTCGCATACCAGTTCAGATCATCCATTCAGATGACCTCCGAATTGATGGTGCAGGAAAAAGCCGGGTTCGGTTGCGAGTCTGCTGAATACAGCTATAGTAAGGCGTTCGGATGCATTCGATGAGGTGGACTTTTGCCGCAAGAATAGGCGGCGTTTCCGTGGATCATTCTTAGAGCCCGCAGCTCCTCTGAAACCAAACGCACGCGTCGAAGTGCGGATCGTGCGATGACCCGTCCAACGGCGCGCATGATGGACGCCTGAGAGGACGTATTCCCGTGTGTTGTGTGAGCGGTATCACTTGTAGTCCTGGACAGAGGTTCATCGGCTGAAGCTCAGCGAAACGCCGCACGAAGACTGTTAACGCGCTCTCATTTACCAAGGGAGGAAGTCATGCCCATTATTACTGGGACCAACGGTGCTGATATCCTTACAGGCACGCCAGACGGCGACCTCATCTTTGCGCTGGCTGGGAACGATATCGTCCTTGGCGGCGCTGGGGACGACGCCGTCCTGGGGGGTTCTGGCGACGACGAAATCGCCGGCGGCGATGGCACCGATAATCTTCTCGGCGAAGCCGGCAATGACGACCTCTCTGGCGAGGCTGAGAATGACGAACTCCACGGCGGTGCAGGCAACGATCGGCTCAGCGGTGGCGATGGAAATGACGTTATTGACGGCGATTCCGGCAATGATCGGCTATTCGGTGACAATGGCTTCGACACGCTAAACGGCGGGGACGGCAACGATCTGGTTTTCGGCGGCGCCGATGGGGATCTCATCAGTGGGGGACGCGAGAACGATTTGCTTGACGGTGGCGATGGCAACGATGAGGTTTCGGGGGATTCCGGCAACGATGAGCTCAGTGGCGGCAACGGCAGCGACAGGCTCTTCGGCGGCGATGGCAACGATGATCTCCGCGGCGGAGACCGCGACGACTTCCTCGACGGCGGTTCCGGCAATGATGTGCTCAGCGGTGGCACTGCCGGCGACCGCATGTTTGGAGGGGCTGGCGACGACCGGCTGTTCGGTGAGGAGGGCGACGACGCGCTGTTCGGTGAAGACGGCAATGACGTCCTTCACGGCGAAGCCGGCAACGATGTCCTGTTCGGTCACGCCGGAACCGATGAACTTACCGGCGGCGATGGTGACGATGACCTGCTCGGTAACGAGGGCGACGATGAACTTGGCGGCGGCGACGGTAACGATGATCTGTTCGGTGATGAGGGCGACGATGAACTTCGCGGCGAAGCCCGCGATGATCGCCTCTTGGGCGGCGCCGGGAACGATGAGCTCAGCGGTGGCGATGACAACGACAGGCTGTTCGGCGATACCGGCAATGATCGTCTTTTCGGCGACAATGGCGAGGATCGGCTATCCGGCGGTGACGGCGACGATCTGATCTTATGCGGCAGTGGCAACGACATTCAGATCTTTGGAGGCGCCGGCAATGATCAGCTCCTTGGAGGCGATGGAGACGACACATTTATGTTCGGCGAAGGCGGCGACGACCAGATTTTCGGCGGCGACGGAAATGATGCGATAGATGGAGGTCTCAACGAGGATCTACTCGGGGGCGGCAACGGCAACGATAGCATTGTCGGTGATGTCGGCGATGATCAACTTTATGGCGGCGGCGACGAGGATATTCTCGTCGGCGGCGCCGACAATGACGAACTTCGCGGCGAAAGCGGCGACGACTTTCTGTCCGGCGATTCCGGCAATGATGTTCTCAGCGGCGGCGAGGGCAGTGATGATATCCGCGGAGGGGGCGGTAACGATCGGCTCCAAGGCGGTAATGGCGCTGATCAGTTCTTGTTCGCTATCGAGCCTGGCATCGGTGGCAACAACGATTTTATCCTCGATTTTAACTCTGGGACTGACAGCATCTACATATCCAGTGTGAACCCGGCCGCCACGGAGGCGTGGGTCGACAATTCGCCCGATGACAACCTCATCACCGACGCCGACACCAACGTGAAGCTGACCCCCGCCGGCTTGCTTCTCGATTTCGGAGGAGGCAACACGCTCATAATTTCTGGCGTACAGTCCCTAACCGTGGGTGTGGACATATTTTTCGTATGAGGCGCCCACCGTACGGAGAAAGCACCGGGATCTGCAGTTCGTGGCAGGTATGGCGACAAAGTGCTCGTTCGGCTGCCTGATGGTCGAAAGTCGGCTTCGGGTCGCGTCCGGTCATGTCCGCTCTCCGGCGCATGCGCGACGGCCTGTGTTCACCGCTGACGCTTCAGGCATGGCAATGCGGTCCGACGAGACTGTCGGTTGGAAGCATCGCTGGACCACCGCCTGAATCGCGCTTCTGTACGGGGTCGGCATCGCCGCCCCAGGATGGGGATTCGAGGGTTCGGCCGTCCAAGCTCTCTGCGCGCGAGTGCCTCGGAGGGAAGCTCGCAAAGATCGTGGCGGACTGGCCGCTCCCGTCGTCCAGGATGCGGTCGGTGAGGCGGGAGGGAGTGTCGGCCTAGCTATGCGCTGGCCGGCACCTTGCTTCCCACCTCCGGCTCGAACCGTCCCCCGGAGACCCAGATGCGGTGCATGATCACGGCAAGCTTGCGGGCCACTGCGACCCGGGCTCGCTTGGCGCCGCGGCGACGTGCGATCGCGATACCCCATGCCCGGAGGGTTGAATGCTGGGCCGTGCGCTTCATCAGTGCCGACGCCGCTTCATAGAGCAAGTGCCGCAGGATCTTGTCGCCGGCTTTGCTGATCTGTCCGGATCGATCGATCTCTCCGGATTGATAAACCCTGGTGTCAGGCCGATGTGGGCGCCGACAGCCTTGGACGAAGCGAAGCGCGCCGGATCGTCCAACGTTGCTCGATAGGCCAGGCTGGTGATCGGACCGACGCCGGGGATGGTCATGAGCCGCAGGCAGACATCATCCTGGCGAGCTGCCCTGGCCAATAGCAGGTCGAGTTCGTGGCGCTCCTCTAGCAGCCGCTCCAATACCCGCAGGAGGGGCCCGAACGCGATTGCCAGGGACGGCATCTCGGAAACCAGGTCTCGAACCCGCTTACTGAACTGCTGCCGCTGAGTTCGTCCCATCTTGATGCCGTGGGTCTTCAACAGCCCGCGGATGGTGCCCTGGACCTGGAGAAGGCTTGCTACGATCTGGCGGCGCGCCTGCAGGATGGTGCGCGTCAGCTGTGCGTCTGGCGACTTCACGTGCACCGGGCGGTAGTGCCCGATGCGCATCATCTCCGCGATTCCGCGGGCGTCGTTGCGATCGGTCTTGACCGACCTTGTCGACAGGAAGCGCTGGGCATGGCGGGTCTCGATGCAGATGGCTTCGAACCCGGCGGCGACCAACTCGCGATGCAGCCATTCCGAGAGTGGGCAGGCCTCGAGACCGACCAGATCGATCTCCCCCTGCCACGGTCGAAGTCGCTCGATCAACGACCCAGGATCACTGTCTACCTTGCCTTGCCAGACCAACTCACCGTTGCGCTCGAGCACGCAAATAGCGGTCTTTTGCAGAGAGATATCGAGGCCGACGACCTTGGACATGTCTCGCTCCCTTTGAAGGTGACGTCCGCAGAGCCTACTGGCGATTGGCGAACGGCCGATTGCCCCATCTCTCGTGTTCATGCGGAGCGGCCCGGACGGGGCCACACTGGTCGGTTGCCGGCTTCGCCGTCGGCATCCTCAACCGCCCAGAGAGGCCTCTTTCCGACCGGTCTCGCGCGGCGCTCGTCCCGGGTGCCGGCTGCGCCGTCGCTATACTCACCCGGGCCGGGATCCTCATGTCAGCTCGGCCGCCGTTGGCGACCGAGCCGAGACCCACAAGCCCGCGGACGCGGGCCGAGAAACCTGTTCCGGTTTCGGTCGGTAAGCGCGATCGGGGGGTGTCCCCAAAATTTCTGGCGCTTCGCCAGCCAGAAATCCCGGGTGATCCCCCTCCCCCCGATCCCGCTTGCCAACCTGATACCCGCCTCGCCGGCGGCGTCCTTCGGCCGCATGCGCGGACCGAAGCGCAAACGACGAGGAAAAAGGACATGGACGAGACGGCGAAAATCCAGCGCGGAACGCGGGTTCACTGCATCCTGGCCCATGCCGGCGAAGGCGTGGTGACTGCGGTTCGGGAAGATCCCAATGTGGGCAACACCTATGTGATCGGCCTGCCCGGCTTGGAGCGGGTGCGGTCGACGGGCCGGCACCTCTACGACGTGGTGTTCCTCAATGGCCACTTCTCCCAGGGGGTGCCGGAAACCATCGTCGATGGCGTTCAGTGGCACATCCTGGAGGGGCTGGCGGACGAGGAGGAGATTTCCCGTCTGCTCGACGCTCACCAGCGGCACCGGGCGGAGAAGGAGGCCGAGGCCGAGCGCGCCAGGATCGCCTTCGAGACCGAGCGAGACCGGCTGAAGGCTGACCCTGCGAATGGGCACCTGACCCAGGGAGAGGACGAGTCGAGCGGGCTTCTCGCCGGCAAGAACATTCGGGTCATCCTGAAGCGCGAGTTTCCGGGGGTCCGGTTCTCGGTTCAAAAGCGGTCGTGGGGATCGGTTTCGGTCCAGTGGGAGGACGGACCGACCGAGGACCAGGTGCGCGCGCAGATCGACTGCTTCCGTGCCGGCAGCTTTGACGGGATGCAGGACCTCTACGTGTCAGAAAAGACCCCGTGGCACGTCGTGTTCGGCGGCACGAAGTGGCTCAATCTCACCCGCTATCAAAGCGCAACACTCATCGCCCGCGCGATCGCCGAGGTGATGGCGCAGCTCGGCGACATTGGCATCGGCATGCCGACCGCCGAGGACTTCGCAGCCGGCAAACTCTGGGACGTGGACGCGCCCGGCGCCCACAACCTCGAGAGCCTGATCCGCAAGCACGCCGCCGGCCTGACCGGCTGACGTCCAGGGGAGAGGCGCGGCCTCTCCCTTCCCATCGATCGAGAGAGGACATCATGAATCGCTATGAAGCGAAGCTTGAGGCTCGGCGCGCGCGCCTGATGGAACGCGCCGAGAAGGCCCAGGCCGAGGCTGGGAGTCATTTCAAGCGGGCCGACGCCATCGCGTCGATGATCCCCTTCGGCCAGCCCATCCTCATTGGGCACCACTCCGAGGGGCGGCACCGCGCGGACCTGAAACGGATCCGCAATGGCATCGGGAAGGGAGTGGAGGCCACGAAGCAAGCCGAGACCCTGCAGCAGCGAGCGGCCGCCGTGGGGACGGCGGGAGTTTCTTCGGACGATCCGGAGGCGATCGCCAAGCTGAAAGCCAAGCTGGCGAAGCTGGAGGGGGATGTTGCGCGGATGAAGAGCGCCAATGCGGCCATCCGGCGCGACGATCACGATGCGCTGGTAGCGCTGGGCTTCACAGAAGCGCAGATCATCAAGCTTCGGGAACCCGATTTTGCGGGCCGCATCGGCTTCCCGCGCTACGTCTTCACGAATACCGGTGCCGAGATCCGGCGCATCCGAGCGCGCATCGAGCGGCTGGAGCGTCAGCACCAGCAGACGAGCCGAACCTACGCCCTTGAAGACGGGACGCGGATGATCTGGAACGTCGAGGCGAACCGGGTTCAGATCCTGACGCCCGGCAAACCAGACGAGGGCATGCGCCGGGCGTTGAAGGGCTGCGGCTTCCGTTGGGCGCCGTCCGAGGGCGCATGGCAGCGGCACCTTTCAGTTAATGCCCTTTGGGATGCGTGTCGGGTGTTCGGCGTGCCTTTCCCTCCGCCGGCCAGCCTGTTGGAGCCGATCAACCAGGAGCAGTGATCCAGGCGGATAAGGCGTCTCGCGCCGTGCGGGTAAATGGACATGTCCAAATGAACATGTCGCAGACGAAGTCATAAAGCCAAGCAAAGCCAACACTCTCATCACCCAAAGGCGAAGCCATGATCGACACAACCGATGAAGTGCTCATTCCCTTCAACAAGCTAATCCCCTCCGCCCGCAACGTCCGCAAGACGGGCGGGAAGAACGTGGACGACCTGGCCGAGAACATCGCGGTCGAGGGGGTGCTGCAAAACCTGCTGGTCATCCCCGCCAAGAAAGGCAGGTTCGAGGTGATCGCCGGCGAACGCCGCCGGCTCGCCTTCGGCAAGCTGGTCGAGACCGGCCGTAAGGCCGCCACCGCCCCCCTGCCGTGCCGGGTGCGATCGCCCGAGGAAGCGGAGCGCCTGTCGCTCGCGGAGAACGCGCTTCGCGAGGCGATGCACTGGCTGGACCAGTTCGAAGCCTTCAGGCTTCTGGTCGAGGCTGGCGACAGTATCGAGGATGTCGCTGCACGGTTCGGCGTGTCCCCGACCGTTGTCGCCCGACGGATGAAGCTGGCGAACGTGTCGCCGGTCCTGATCGAGGCGGCACGCAACGGGCAGGCGACTCAAGAGCAGCTGATCGCGCTGGCGATCACCGACGACCATGCGCTGCAGGAAGAGGTGTGGAAGGCGGCCCGGCACGAGTGGGACCGCAATCCCCAGCATCTCAGGGTGTCGATCACCAAGGGGCAGGCGCATGTGAAGCATGACCGCATCGCGCAGTTCGTCGGCGTCAAGGCGTACAAGAAGGCCGGCGGTGCCATTGTGCGCGACCTGTTCGGTGACGACCAGTACCTGACCGATGCCGAGCTGCTGCAGCAACTTGCCCGCGCAAAGCTGGACGAGGCCGTGGATGCCGTGCGCGCTGAGGGCTGGTGCTGGGTCGAACCGGTCGATCATTTCGACTATGGGGGGATGTCGCGCTACGGGCGCATCTATCTAGTTCCGGTTGCTCGATCGGGTGAGGAAAGCGCCAAATTGGAGGCGCTGCAGCAGGAGGCGGAGCAGATCGAGCTTGACCACGGCGACGAGCCGCCGGACGACATCGCTGCGCGGCTCCAGGAGATCGATGGTCGCGTCGAGGCCCTGAGCGGCACGACCCGATCCTTCAAGCCCGAGGAAATGGCAATCGCCGGCGTCTTCGTCGGCATCGACCACAATGGCGGCTTGCGCCTGGAAAAGGGCTACGTCAGGCCCGAGGACAAGCGGAAGCTCGCCACCATTCAGGACAACCCGCGACTCGGCCCCTCGACCGAGGACGAGGTCGACCAGGAGACGCAGGGCCTATCCGCGAAGCTGGTCGAGGACCTGTCGGCTCATCGTTCGGCTGCCCTGCGCACTATGCTGATGGACCGGCCCGACATCGGCCTGCGCGCCGTCGTTCATGCGCTCACCGCCCGGGTGGTCTACGACTTCGGAGGCCATGACGTATCGGCGTGCCACATCAGTGGCACCGACTCCCACTGGGCGATCAAGTCCAGCGCCGCCGGCATGGAGAACGCCAGGGCCTGGACGGCTTTCGTCCAGCGTCGGGAGGAATGGCGCAAGCGGCTGCCGGCGAGCACCGCGGACCTGTGGGGCTGGATCCAGGAGCAGGACAGCGATACTCTCCTCTCCCTCCTCGCCTTCTGCGCCGCTTCGACCGTTGACGTGATCGTGAAGGCTGGCGGCGCGAAGCCGAGCGGAACTCACCGCCACGGCGACAAGCTGGGCGCTGCACTCGGCCTCGACATGGGCGATTGGTGGACGGCGACAGCTGGAGGGTATTTCGGGCGGGTCAGCAAGGCGTTGATCGTGGAGGCGGCCCGGGACGCGCGCGGCGCGCAGGACCTGGAGGTGCAGGCCCTTGGCCCTCTGAAGAAGGGCTCCGCGGCAGTCGAGGCGGAAAGGTTAGTCGCCGGCATGCGCTGGCTGCCAGCCTACCTGCGGCCGAAGTCCGCCAGCGCTGCCTGACCGTAGCTGCTGGGAGTGGCCGGTGCGGCCGGCCACCTCCACCAGTTGCCTGAATGCGAGCAGATCACGCGGTTCGCCGGCCCGCGGTGGCTTGGCTCGGCCGCCATCGTCGACCGAGCCAGTCAGAGGGAAGACGTGCGGCTATCACCCGCTCCCGCGGCGCGCAACCTATAGCCTGCGCTCTGCAGCGGCCCTGAGGAGATCCTGCGGCGGCTGGTCGATCAGGATCCCCTTTCGCAGGCGAGGGCAGGGCTTGGAGCGAGCGCCGCGCGGAGCCGATAGCGGCGCTCCAATCATCTGAGTAGATACTGGAGTGGACTTGTCTATATGGACATGATGAAATGGACATGTTCTTATGTCCACATGGATAGATGGACATGTGCAAGTCTGAAGTTCTGAAGAGGGAGGTGTGGCGCGCCGTGAGGCGCCGCTCACACGGGGTCGCGTGCGTCCAGGAGGATATCAGCCATGGATACACACGGGGGGAGAATAGGATGCCCGTAATCGTCTTCGCGAATTCGAAGGGCGGCGTAGGTAAGTCCACGTCCGCCCTCGTCCTCGCCCAGGTGTTCGCTGCCCAGGGCGCGAACGTCACGCTGATGGATGCCGACCCTAACCAGCCTCTCGCGAGCTGGGCTGATCGCGATCCGGATCGGGTGCCGGCAAACCTCCGGGTCGTGCCGGGCGTCACGGAGGAGACCATCCTCGACCATATCGACACAGCCGCGGCTCGAGACCCATTCGTGATTGTCGACCTTGAGGGCACGGCCAATGTGGCCGTCTCCTATGCCATTGGGCGGGCCGACCTGGTTCTCATCCCGATGCGCGGCTCTCAGCTCGATGCCGACCAGGGCGCCCGCGTCATTAAGATCATCAATCGTCAGGCGCAGGCTTACCGCCGAAACATTCCCTATGCAGTGCTTTTCACCTGCACGACGGTTCTGCGCGGCCGGGACTTCAAACACATCGCCAACACGTTGCGGGGTGCGGAAATCCCCGTCCTGCGAGCCGAGATGGTCGAGCGAGCAGCCTTCCGCGCGATCATGCAGATCGGCGGCACGATCTATGACCTCGAGCCGTCGGACGTGTCGAATCCCGACGCAGCGATCGAGAATGCCGAGGCCGTGGCCGCGGCGGTCGTCGAGCACCTGAAGGTTCAGCATGAGCAAATCGCATGACCGACCGCAAACGGGCGGGCCTCGACCTCGACCAGTTTGAGCCGAAGGCACCGGTTGGGGCGGCGAAACCGGCGCTGGCCGCGGCGATCGCACGCGAAGAGGGGTTCGTGTCGCGCTCGTCGGCGTCGGTATCCCGTCGAGGGCGAAGGCTGGTGCGGCAGCCTATCGACATCACGGAGGAACTGCGCGCCTGGCTGAGGGAAGAGGCTCACCGTCGCGACGTGACGGTCAGAGCTGTCATCTTGAAAGCGTTGAAGGACAAGGGTGCGCCGGTGGACGAGGACGATCTGGTGGACCGGCGTCGGACATACTGAGCGAGCCCCCAGGGAGAAACCCTGGCTATCATGGCGCCCTTGAGCCGGATACACCCGTCGATCCCCGGCCCTAAAGCCGATCTTCGCGTAAGGGCAGGTCCGTCCCCATTGCCGACCTTCGCGTCCCTCCAGACCGCTCTGGACCGGACTTTTGCGTCGACCCAGTGAGCCTCGAAAGCGGACCTTCCATGATCGGACGGGTTCGCCCCATCAGCGACCGGCGGACGCCCCCTGCGAGCCTAGCCTCTCACGAATCTTGCATGTGAATCGGTATGGGTCTCCACGCTAATCGGCACGGCAAGCGGCGGATTCTCCCACGATTTTGTGGGGTCGCGACGACCTAACGCCAATTCAGTCTGACCAAGCCCCACTCGGCGATGGCGGGCTGCCGATGTCGAGGACTTTGCTCTAACCGCATGGTATTGATGGCAGGCTGTATACGTCCCAGAGCCCCTTCGTGGCTACGGAGGGGAGGCCTTGTCGTAAAGCCCTTTGATGCTGACCACGAATTTTATAGGCCCAGATGCGTGTGCAATTGGCAAAGTTGCGCCACTAGTCTCTAGACGCATTGAGTGCGTCTCGATTCGCGTTGACGCGAGCGGGCAGGGGGTGGTGCGTGCTTGAAAGACTTAACTTCCTGGTTGATGAAGTCGGCGACCTGAACAGCAAGCTCGTGCTGGTGGTGGGCCAACCTCGATCAGGAAAGACCCGGTTGCTGAATGCGCTGGCAAAGGGGCGGCACATGGGCGTGGTCAACGTCGGCGCAGTCCTGGGGCGTCTTCTGCTGGAGGTTCCGGGCCCACGCCGTCACGCCGGGGCGAGCCGTCTGTTCAAGGAGGTGGCGGACGTTCACGCCGCCGAAGGGATCGTCTTGCTCGACAATATCGAGCTGCTATTCGATCGGTCCCTGCTGCTCAACCCGCTCGATTTGCTGAAGCGCCAGGCGCACGTGCGCAGGGTCGTGGCGGTTTGGCCCGGGGGATTCAGCGATAATCGGCTCACGTACGCGACCATGGGGCATCCAGAATATCAGGACTACGGCATTGACGGCCTGGTCCCGTTCAAAACCAATTGATGGGGCAAGGTGAGCTTTCGATGCGTTACAGCGATCTCATTCAGTTTGAGCCGATCGAATCGGTAATCCAGCTTTTGGACGCGAACCGTCCGGAGGAGGCCAAGAAGTTCGTCGGGACCTACGTCATCTCCGACGATATGGCCGAGCGGATCGGTAAGCAGATCATCCCGCAGCTGTCCTTCGACGAGTCGGTCGACCACAAGGGCGTGCTGATCGTCGGCAACTACGGAACCGGTAAATCACACTTGATGTCGGTGCTCTCGCTGGTGGCCGAGGACGCCGCCTACGCATCGATGATCCGCCATCCCAAGGTCGCAGAAGCCGCAGCGGCGATCGCCGGCAAGTTCAAAGTCCACCGCGTCGAGATCTCAAGCCAGATGTCGCTACGAGACATCGTCACGCAGGAACTGGAACACTTCCTCGAGAAGCACGGTGTCACCTTCAGCTTCCCGCAGGCCGACAAGGTGGTCAACAACAAGGCCGCTTTCGAGGGAATGATGGCCGCATTCGCCGAGGTTCACCCGAACGAGGGCATCTTGCTCGTCGTCGATGAGTTCCTGGACTATCTCCGGTCGCGCAGGGATCTTGAGCTGGTTTCGGATCTCTCGTTCCTGCGCGAAATCGGCGAAGTATCGAAGCATCTTCGCTTCCGTTTCGTCGCCGGCGTTCAGGAAGCGGTCTTCGACAGCAGCCGTTTCCAGCACGTGGCCGACAGCTTGCGTCGGGTGAAGGATCGCTTCACCCAGGTGCTGCTGGCGCGGCAGGACGTCAGCTTCGTGGTCGCCGAGAGGCTGCTCAAGAAGTCTGCCGATCAGCAGCATAGGATCCGGAGCTACCTCATACCGTTCGCCAAGTTCTATGACTCTATGAATGAGCGGATGGACGAATACGTCCGGCTCTTCCCGGTCCATCCCGACTATATCGGCACGTTCGAGCGCCTGGTCTTCACCGAAAAGCGCGGCGCACTAGTGACACTGCGGGACCAGATCCAGGCCATTCTCAATGATGAGGTGCCGACCGACCGGCCTGGCCTGATCGGCTATGACAAGTTCTGGGACACAGTGACATCGAACTCGGTGTTGCGCGCCGATCCGAACATCGGCCCGGTCCTAAAAGTGTCGGACGTCCTGGCCGAACGCGTGCAGAAGGCGTTCACGCGTCCGGCGTACCGGCCGATGGCGCTACGCATCATCAACGGGCTGTCTGTCCACCGGTTGACGACGGGCGGCGACATCTATGTGCCGATCGGCCCGACCGCGGAGGAACTGCGCGACGCGTTGTGCCTCTATCAGCCGGGTATCGAGGAAATGGGTGGCGAGCCCGCGACTGATCTTCTCTCGCTCGTGCAGACCGTCCTGCGCGAGACGATCAAGACCGTGAACGGTCAGTTCATTTCGAAGGCGCCGGATACCGAGCAATACTATCTCGACCTGAAGAAGGACGTCGATTATGACGCCCAGATCGAGAAGCGCGCCGAGGCCCTATCGGACGACGCGCTCGATCGCGCCTATTACGGCGCAATCCGACAGCTGATGGAGCAGACGGACGAGGCCGCCTACGTCACCGGCCACCAGATCTGGCAGTATCAAGTCGAGTGGCAGGACCGTCGTGTCGAGCGTAACGGCTACCTGTTCTTCGGCGCTCCGAACGACCGGCCGACGGCCCAGCCCGAGCGTGATTTCTACATCTACTTCATCCAACCGTTCGAGCCGCCGCGCTTCCGCGACGAGTCCAAACCTGACGAAGTATTCTTCCGGCTGAAGGGTCTAGACGACGCCATCAAGCGTCACCTGTCCTTCTATGCGGCCGCCCAGGATCTGGCTTCGACCGCCAGCGGCGGCGCCAAGTCCATTTACCTGGACAAAGCCAAGGACGCTTTGCGCGACATGAGCAAGTGGCTGCAAGAAAAGCAGATGAGCGCTTATGAGGTCACCTACCAGGGCAAGACCAAGACCCTGCAGGAATGGACCAAGGGGATCTCCTTGCGCGATAAAGCCCGTCTCGGGCCGGAGGAACGGATCAATTTCCGCGATGTCGTGAACGTCATCTCCGGCCTGGCGCTCAACAACCAGTTCGCCGATGTCTCGCGGGAGTATCCGACCTTCTCGGTGCTGGTGACCGAATCCAACCGCAAGCAGCTCGTGGGCAATGCGCTCAAGGCGCTGGCCGGCGGCACGCGGACCAAAGACGCGGTGGCCATCCTCGACGCCCTGGAGATGCTGGACGGCGATCGTATCGATACCTCCCGCTCGCGCTACGCCCAGGAAGTTCTGTCCCGTCTCAAGGCCAAGGGCCACGGCCAGGTCCTGAACCGCAGCGAGTTGCTGAGCGGCGCGACAGACGTGGAGTACTTTCATCCCACGAAGTTTCACCTGGAACCGGACCTGCTCGTCACCGTGCTGGGCGGGCTCATCTATTCCGGCGACATCGTTTTGGCGATCACGGGCGACAAGATCGACTCCGGCAAGGTCACGTTGCTCGCCGAGCGGCCGCTGGACGAGCTGAAGCAGTTCAAGCACGTCGAGGCGCCCAAGGAGATCAACGTCGCCGTCCTGCGCTCGCTGTTCGAACTCTTGGGGCTTTCGCCAGGGCTGGCGCAACTGGCGACCCAGGGTTCCGAGGAGCCCGTGAAGCAGCTGATCGAAGCTGTGAGCGGGCTGGTGAAGCGTGTGCTCCATGCCACCACGGACATGCAGAACCGGCTGAGCTTCTGGGGGCAGCCGCTGCTGCGCGAGGATGAGATCCGTGAGTGGCGCGGTCGCCTGGATGGCTTGAAGACTTTCACCGAGAGCCTGTCGCCCTACAACACGGTGGGTAAGCTCAAGAATCTCCGCATCGGCCCGGACGATATCGAGGCGCAGAAGAAGAACCTCGAGACACTCGTCGCCATCGAGCGGCTGTTGGACCTGGTCGCCGAACTGGGCGGCACCGCGGGCTACCTGTCGCAAGCCGAGATGGTGCTTTCAGCCGACCACCCGTGGGTGAAGCAAGCGGGGGCGGCGCGAAAAGAGGTCTTCGACAAGCTGTCGAAGGACCGGACCGCTCAGCACGGCGCCAAATATCGGCAGACGCTCGCCCAGCTGAAGAAGGATTACGTCACCGCCTATATCGGCCAGCACAGCGTGGCGCGCCTGGGTGTAGCCGAGGACAAGACGAAGGCGGCACTGCGGAAGGATCCGCGGCTCGTGGCGATGCGTGCGCTGGCCGGTATCTCGCTGATGCCGACCAGCCAGCTGACCAGCTTCGACGACAAGCTGGACAAGCTGAAGAGCTGTGCCTCTCTGGTGGAGTCGGAGCTTTCCGCCAGTTCGGTCTGCCCGCACTGCCAGTTCCGGCCTTCCAGCGAGCAGGGCGACCTGCTGCCCGCCGCCAACGTCCTCAGGCAGCTCGACAAGGAGCTCGACAAGCTTCTTGAAAACTGGGTGCAGACGCTGGTCGAGAACCTCGAAGACCCAATCATCCAGTCGAACCTAGAGCTCTTGAGGGCGTCATCGCGCGAGATCGTGACCGGCTTTGCGGAGAAGAAGACTCTTCCGGAGATCGTGACGCCCGAGTTCGTCGCTGCTGTTCAGGAAGCGCTGTCAGGCCTCGAGAGGATCAGCGTAACCGGCGAGGAGATCAGGACAGCCCTCCTTCAGGGCGGCTCACCGGCGACGCCGGACGACCTGCGCAGGCGCTTCGAGACATTCCTCAACGATCGCTGCAAGGGCCGGGAGATCAGCAAGCTCCGCTTCGTGGTGGATTGACGGCCGTGATCGCCCGCAGCCAAGATAATGAGACGAAGTCGATGAACGATCTCCTTCAAACACAAGCAAAACGAAACACTGGCTGTGTGGAATGCCTCGGTTTGTCGTTCCCGAGCGAAGAAGCGCGGAGGGAACATTTCCTGAAGCTGCTGGCAGAAAAGCTGAAAGACACGGCGTTCCGTTCGCAGGAAGGTTTCCCGTTGGGCACCGACGAGGCGATCCTGGCGATGTCGGATCCGCCGTATTACACGGCGTGCCCCAACCCTTGGCTGGCGGAGTTCGTCACCCACTATGGCAAGCCATACGATCCAGACAGAGGTTACTCGCGCGAGCCCATGGTCGTCGACGTGTCGGTTGGCAAGACCGACCCGCTCTATAAAGCGCATTCCTACCATACCAAGGTCCCGCACCTCGCGATCGTCCCGTCGATTCTGCATTACACCGATCCAGGCGACATCGTGCTCGATGGCTTTGCCGGATCAGGGATGACAGGCGTCGCCGCGCAATGGTGCGGCTCGGCGCCAGCCGCTTATCGCCACAAGCTGGAAAGCGAGTGGAAGCAGCAGGGTGTCCCGGCGCCAAAGTGGGGCACCCGGAGGGTGATCCTCAATGACCTGTCCCCTGCAGCAACATTCATCAGTGCCAATTATAGCCTGCCATTCGACGTCGACGCCTTTAGCAAGGCCGGAAAGCAACTTTTGAAAGAAGTCGAGCACGAAATCGGCTGGATGTATGAGACCTTGCACTCGGACGGCCGGACTAGGGGGAGAATAGAGTTTACCGTCTGGAGCGAAATCTTCACCTGCCCGGAATGCGCAGGCGAGATAAATTTCCTCGAGGAGGCGCTTGAGGACGATAGCAAGCGTGTTCGGGACGTTTTTCCATGCCCGCATTGTTGTGTTGAGCTCAACAAGGACCGATTGGAGCGGGCTTTTGAAACCCAAAACGACCCCGCAACGGGGACGCCTTGGCAGCGCGTGAAGTTCAGACCTGCGCTGATCTCCTACCTGGTCGGCAAGTACCGGTACGAGAAGCAGCCGGACGATGCGGATCTGGCGACTATCGCCCAAATCCAGGCGATGTCTCTGCCGCCAACGCTCCCGACGAAGCGCTTTCCGATCGAGGACATGTATCATGGCTCTCGGATTGCGCCGAAGGGAATCACTAATGTCCATCATTTCTTCCTCCCACGAGCGGCCCAAGCGATGGGGCTGTTGTGGGCTAAGGCCAAAGCGGATCCAGATCCGCGACTTCGCGCATTCCTGATCTTCATGGTCGAACAAGCGATTTGGGGTTTTTCAGTACTAAACCGCTACAGCCCATCTCACTTTTCGCAGGTGAATCGCGCACTGAACGGCGTTTATTACGTCGCGTCGCAGCATGCGGAGTGCAGCCCTCGGTACAATCTCGGCGGAAAACTGGACCGTCTCACCAAGGCCTTCCAAGGCTATCGGGTTAGGTCCTCGAATGCCGTGGTCAACACGGGAACTGCAGCGCGTCTCCCGCTATCTGATGCGAGCGTCGATTACGTGTTCACCGACCCGCCCTTCGGCGAGAACATCTATTATGCGGACCTCAATTTCCTTGTCGAAGCTTGGCATGGCGTGACGACCGATGCCCAACCTGAGGCAATCATTGACCGTTTCAAAAGGAAGGCCCTGCCCGAGTACCAGCACCTGATGCAGCGTTGCTTTGCCGAATACCATCGCGTTTTGAAGCCCGGCCGCTGGATGACGGTTGTGTTCTCGAACAGCAAGGCATCCGTTTGGAATGCAATCCAGGTTGCGCTTCAACAGGCCGGGTTTGTGGTTGCCGAGGTGAGCGCGCTCGACAAGGTCCAGGGAAGCTATCGGCAGGTTACCTCGACTACTGCCGTCAAGCAGGACCTCGTCATCTCGGTCTACAAGCCGAATGGCGGCCTGGAACAACGGCTCGCCGAGCGCGGCGCGGCGCCGGAGTCCGCGTGGGACTTCGTGCAGACGCATCTCCGCCAGCTTCCCGTATCAAAGTCGAAGAATGGCGTCCTTGAAATCGTGGTCGAACGCGATCCTCGCCGCATCTACGACCGGATGGTCGCATGGTTCGTTCGCCACGACTTCCCGGTTCCGCTTTCGACCGAGGAGTTTCTGGAGGGCCTTCGCAGTCGCTTCCCCGAGCAGCGCGACGGGATGGTTTTCCTGCCCGAGCAGGTTGCCGAGTATGATCGCAAGCGTGCACAAGCTGCACAGGCCCCGCAGATGGAGTTGTTTGTGTCCGACGAGCGTTCGGCCATCGACTGGCTGACGGACTTTCTGCGCAAACGGCCATCGACCTACCAGGAGGTCCATCCGGAGTTCACCACTCAGCTTGGTGCCGGTTGGAAAAAGCATGAGGAGAAGCCCGAGCTCTCCGCGCTGTTGGAGGACAACTTCCTGCGCTACGACGGCAACGGCAACGTGCCGAGCCAGATTCACAGCTACCTGTCCACCAATTTCAAAGATCTCCGTGGTCTGGAGAAGGACGCCCCGCGGTTGAAGGCAAAGGCGAAGGACCGCTGGTTTTTGCCGGATCCCAGCAAGGCCAAGGACCTGGAGCAGAAGCGCGAACGGTCGCTGCTGAAGGAGTTCGAAGCCTATCGGACGGCACCCGTGCGGCGGTTGAAGGAATTCCGGCTCGAGGCTCTGCGCGCAGGCTTCAAAACGGCGTGGGCGGCGAAGGATTACAAGACGATCATCGCCGTCGCCCAAAGGATCCCCGAGGAGGCGCTCCAGGAGGACGAGAAGCTATTGCTTTGGTACGACCAGGCGCTTACTCGCATGGAGGTTGATGCGTGACGCATGGGGGGGGCGTGCAAAACGTCGGCGACTGGTGTTGGCATGAGCGTCATGCCGCGCCGTGCCGCGTGGTCGAACGACAGGATGTGTGGGGCGAGACTGCCTACCGCGTCTGGCTTCCGGCCAAGGACGCTGTCGTTCGCGCCCGCGCCCGCGATTTGCGCGCGCTGGACTCGGTCCAGCCGACCGTAGATCACATTCTGCATACGGCGGCGACGGCCAAGCTGCTCGACGCGCTGGAGGACAAGCTCCTTCTGGCGCCGATTCAATCGAGCGTCATTCCGCTGCCCCACCAGCTCTACGCCCTGAACCGGGCGATGAGCCGCGACCGGATCCGCTATCTGCTGGCGGACGAGGTCGGGCTAGGCAAGACGATCGAGGCCGGGCTCATCCTGCGCGAGCTCAAACTGCGCGGCATGGCCCGCCGCGTGCTGGTCGTCGCGCCGAAGGGGCTGGTGCGTCAGTGGCAGGCGGAGATGCGGCTGCACTTCGGCGAGACGCTGCAATTCATCGAGCCGGCAGAGCTGTCGGCGTTCCGTCAGTGGCGGAATAATGAGGAAAACCTCTGGCGTCTGCATGACCAGGTGATTTGCTCGCTGGATTCGGTGAAGCCGCTGGAAGGTCGTCGCGGTTGGAGCCTGGAACAGCTCAGTACTTACAACCGCGAGCGGTTCGAGGATCTGGTCACGGCGTCATGGGACCTAGTCATCATCGACGAGGCGCACCGCATGGGCGGCAGCACCGAGCAGGTCGCCCGCTACAAGTTGGGCGCGGCGCTCGCGGAGGCCACGCCCTATCTGCTGCTGCTGTCCGCCACCCCGCACCAGGGCAAAACCGACCAGTTCATGCGGTTGATGCAGCTCGTGGACCGAGATTCCTTCCCCGACGAGAGCAGCGTCAACCGCGATCGCGTCCGTTCGTTCGTGATCCGCACGGAAAAGCGCACAGCGATCGATGCGGAAGGGCAACCGCTCTTCAAGCCGCGCATGACGCGACTGCACGCCGTCGCCTGGCAGGATCGCCACGCGGCGCAGCAGCGCCTCTATGAGGCGGTCACCGACTATGTGCGCCATGGCTATAACCAGGCCGTGGCGGCCAAGCAGCGCCACGTCGGCTTTCTGATGATCTTGATGCAGCGGCTGGTGACGTCGAGCACGGCGTCGATCCGCACGACGCTCGAGAAGCGCCAGGCTCTGCTCGATCAGCCGCAGCTTCAGCCGTCGCTGTTCGACGCGCCCGACGTCGAGGAATGGGCCGAACTCGACGGCCAGGCCCAGGCGGATATCGCCTTGCAGGCGAAGGGCTGGGAGATGGAGAAGGCCGAGGTCGACACGCTGCTGGAGCTCGCGCGTGCGACCGAAGCGCAAGGCACCGACGCTAAGGCCGAGGCTCTCCTGGAGCTGATCTACAAGTTGCAGCAGGAAGAGAGCGACGCAACGCTGAAGCTGCTGGTGTTCACCGAATTCGTGCCGACGCAGGCGATGCTGGCAGAATTCCTGGAAAGCCGCGGCTTCTCCGTCGCCACTCTGAACGGCGGCATGGACCTGGATGCGCGCACAAAGGCGCAGCAAGCCTTCGCGCGCGACGTGCGCATCATGGTCTCGACGGACGCGGGCGGCGAGGGGCTAAACCTCCAATTCTGTCACGTGATCGTCAACTTCGACATGCCGTGGAATCCCATGCGCGTCGAACAGCGCATCGGCCGCGTCGACCGTATCGGCCAGCCACACGTCGTCCGCGCGTTCAACTTCGTGCTCGAAGACACCGTCGAGCACCGCGTCCGGGAGGTTCTGGAGACCAAGCTCGCTGTGATCGCCGAGGAGTTTGGCGTCGACAAGGCGGCGGATGTGATGGACTCGGTCGAGACCGAACCGCTGTTCGACGAGCTGTTCGTCCAGGGACTCCAGAACCCGGACGCGATCGAGCAGGAATGCGATGCGGTCGTCTCACAGCTTCGATCAACGCTCGCGGAAGGCCGGAAGAGCAGCGATCTGATCGCCGACGCCCATGAGTTGGATGCCGGCGACGCCCGGAAGTGGCGCGATCACCCCGCCCAGTTCTGGCTGGAACGGTCAATCACCACGGGATTGCCCTCGCGCGGCGGCGCGGCCGTGAAGGATGGCGCGGCCTGGCGCGTGCGCTGGGTCGACGGCAGCGAATCCGCCCGGGTCTGCTTCGATTCGCGCACGGCCGTGGAGCATCCCGAACTCGAATGGATCACGTTGGAAGATCCACGCGCCCGCGCCGTCATCCGTGAGCTCCCGCGCTGCGTCGCGGGGCAACCGCTCCCGTTGGTTCGGATCGGCGGACTGCCCGATACAGTCAATGGCGTCTGGTCGCTCTGGGAGATCAACCTCTCGGCGGAGGGTTTCAGGCGTAGGCGGTTTCTGAGCGTCTTCGTCACCGATGACGGCCGGACCTTCATGCCGACCGCCAAGCGGATCTGGGACCTACTACTGACCGAACAGATCGATCTCGCGGCCGCTCCGCTAGTTGATAGCTCCGCCCGCAGGTTCGAGGCGTCCCATGACGCAGCGCGCGCACAGGGGGAACGGCAGTTCTCCGACATGGTGGAAGAACACAATACGCGCCTCCGCGAAGAGCGGGAGAGAGCGCGATATGCTTATGAAGCCCGCCACCAAGCGATCGGTCGCATCGGTCTTCCGACAGTGCGCGAGCATCGGCGCAAGCGGCTGCTGGCGGAGCACGAGACCCGCATGGCGATGCTAGACATCGCCGAGGCCTACACGCCGGACTTGAACGCGGTGCTGATGCTCCGGATCGGCCGGGAAAAGGCGGCTACGTCATGAGCCGTTGGATTGAGCGCATAGTGAAGGAGTTTCCCTCGGAACTTTCGCGGTTATGGATCGTGCACGACCCCAACGACGTCCTCCTCGACGAGCAGATCCTCGCGAGCCTGCGCGGTCGCGGCTTCGAAGTGCTGCCGTTCGAGGATTCGGTGGCATTCCGGACGGACTATGAGGAGCGGTATCGCGCGGCCTGGGATCGTGGCGAGTCCGGTCCGTCCGAGGCGTTGGTGCTTCATCTGCGCAATGGCGTCGTCGACGAGCTGCCATGGGACTACCTACGCGAGGGCCGGCGGATCAGCCTGAGCCTCGCAGACCTCTTTCCGAAGCTCAGCTATGGCGTCGTGCGCCAGATCGGAACGGAGCACCTCGAGGTGCTGTTCGATGCCCAGTCGAAGCATGCAGCCCAGACGCTCGGAGATGCAGGGACGAAGGATTTCATCCTCACCCACATCTTCGGCGTCAGTCCGTACCTGATTTCGCGGCCCGAGGCTCTCTGGCGCGAGCTGCTGCGCCTGCATCTCAGCGACAGGGTGTTGCCGCCGGTTCTGGCAATCCACGTCGCGAGCGTTCTCGAGGGGCAAGGCGCCTTCACGGACTTGTTGCTCGACAAGCTGTTTTCGTCGAAGGTCTATTTCCTCCGGGTGGTGCAGGACGCCTGGGAGCAATTTCTGGCTCCGAACGGCGTGAAGGGCTCGCGAGCGGTCGATTCCGCCCGAAGCGATCGCGAAGCCGCGCCGGAGATCCCCTTCGTACACCCCGACGTCAGGGGCCTGGTCGACTCGATGTTCCTCGACGGCACGCTTCATCCGGTGGCGATCGAGGGACGGCCGCTGAATATGCCGGATTGGGCGAAGGTCGGTATCGTTGAGGACCCTGGCGCCCTGGCGAAACTCGTTGCGGAAGGTGCCTCGCGTCTCGCCGGTTCATTGCCAGGCGCCGACGCTTCCCATCGCGATTGGGCCCAACTGTCGCGCCGTCTTGGCGAGGTGATCTCACGCTTCCACAGTCTGGCGCCGGCTCAGGCCGAGCCCATAGCTGACAAGGTGCTCGACCTACAGAAGGCGGCCGACGAGCGCTTTCGCGAATGGATGACTGCCCACTATGCGGACTTGCCGTCCCTTCCTGCGGCCAAGGGACCGGTGATGGTGCATCACGTGCCGCGCTTCCTTTCGCTTCGCCGCGACGCCGGAGAAGCCCGCGTGGCCTTGCTCGTGTTCGATGGCTTGGCGATGAACCAATGGGTCCAGATCCGGGAGTGCCTGACGCAGCAGGCGCCTGAACTGGCTTTCGAGGAGAATGCCTGCTTCGCCTGGGCGCCGACTCTCACGTCGGTTTCGCGCCAGGCGTTGTTTTCGGGGCTGAAGCCCCGCGAATTCGCCAACTCGATCGAAACGACAGCGCAGGAGCCGACGCTCTGGTCGCGGTTCTGGCAGGATCACGGGCTGCGCGCGAACGAGGTGCTCTATCGGAAGGGCATCAAGCGGACGGAGCAGCTCACAGAGATCGAGACGGCGATCGCAGACCCGAGGATCAAGGCGGCAGGGATCGTTGTCGATACTGTCGACGAGATCGTGCATGGAGCGGTCCTTGGAAAGCGCGGCATCGCAAGCCAGATCGCGTCCTGGTGCGAGTCGGGTTTCGTCGAGCGTCTGCTCGGCATGCTCCTCGTCCAGGACTTTCACATCTACCTGACCGCGGACCACGGCAACGTCGATGCCGTCGGCATCGGTCGGCTCAATCAGGGCGTCGCAACCGAGCACCGCGGCGAGCGTGTGCGAACCTACCGGAACGAAACCCTGGCCGCGTCAACGCCTGGGGACATCGCTGCATTCCGTCTTGATATCGCCGGTCTGCCGGCAGACTTCTTGCCGCTATTCGCCAGCGGTCGGGGCGCTTTCGTTCAGAAAGGGGAACCGATCGTCGCCCACGGAGGCATCTCCGTCGAGGAGCTCGTTGTTCCGTTCCTCAAGGTAACCCATGCGAGTTCGAGTAAATGAGTTCGGCAGCCGCACAGATCGGATTTGATCGCTTCATCCAGCTCGATTGGGCGGCTGCCGCGCTTCGCGTTCGCGCCGGCACATCGGACGTCGAGCAGCTGACAGAATTGATCGACGCAGCCCATTCGGGTGAGGCGGCAAAGAAAAAGACCCGCACCGTGCTCAACCGCTTATGGCTGGAGCCCAGGCTCGACCTCGTGGACTTCGCCGATCGCGGCGTTCGCATCTACCGGAATTTCCCGGGCACCCCGATTTCCGTGCTGACCTGGGGCATGGCCATCACGACCTATCCATTCTTTGGGAAGGTCGCGGAGATTGTCGGGCGCCTCACGTCGCTGCAGGGAGATTGCGCGTCCGCCGAAGTCCAAAGGCGCATGGCCGAGATCTACGGCGAGCGTGAGGGCACCCGCCGCATGACGAACATGGTGCTCCAGTCTCAGGCAAACTGGGGAGCGATCGATCGCACAATGAACGGCAAACGCTTGGCGCGAATGCCTAAAATAAAGGTGAGCGAACCCAAGCTCATCGCTTGGCTTGTCGAGGCGTGCGTCCGATATTCGAAGCGTTCACTATCCGTCACGACACTCGATTCTTATCCGCTTATCTTTCCTTTCGAAATGGGGAAGCCGCTTTCCTACGTATTGTCGAGTTCTCGCGCTGTCGAACTTCGAGCAGACGGCGTAAGCAGTCAGGTTGTCGACGTTAAGAGGAGGGTGTGAGTCTCCTTCGACAACCGCCCGCCATGTCGCAGGGGATTGCTGACCTCGATGCCTGGGATAAAAGCCTGGCGCGACGGCACCCGAGGTGGCACGGGGCGCCCGGAGCCCCGAGCCAGCTGTTCCGCTCGCGCAAGCTGTAAATCGGCATGGGTCTGGACGCCGATCGGCGCGGTAAGTGTCTGATTTTGCGCGATACTGAGGGGTCCCGGCCTGGCACCTATTTACAGCCGGCGAGAGCCGGCTCCGATCATCCCGCGCGATTGTGGACGGTCAATCGCCCTTCCGGAAGCTTCGAAGCCTCCGCTTTGGGGAGCCGAGAGCGACGGCCGGTTTCGGGTCACCCTCGTCGGGCCGGGCTCGCCGGGAAGGCCCGGATCCGGCCGATTCGGCCAGCGTCCGGTTTCGGACCGCCGGTACGCTGACCGCTAATGGCGCGCCTCGGCGGGCCAAACCAGCCAAAATTCAGTGAGACGGCCGGTTCGGGAAAACATCCGATGTAAAATCGCGGACAATAGTGCCCCCCTGAGGGGTGGTTTTCGCGTCCAATCGTGACCCCCTTTTGACGTTGCGTGTCAGTGTCCTCTCCTTTGGCCTTTGATGGCCGGGAAGGGCGTTTGGGGGATGATTGGCGTGGACCTGATCGGCCAGATACGTCGCGCCTATTTTGAGCAGCGCCGGCCGATCAAGGAGATCGTGCGGACGCTGTCGGTGTCGCGGGCGACGGTGCGCAAAGTCATCCGCGGTCAGGAGACCGAGTTCAAGTACGCGCGTGGCGTGCAGCCGACGCCGAAGCTCGGCGAGTGGATCGCGGTTCTGACGGAGATCCTGGAGACGGAAGCGACGCTGCCGAAGCGGGAGCGGCGCTCGACCCAGCGGCTGTTCGAGGAGTTGCGCGGGCGCGGTTATGACGGCGCCCATGACAGCGTGCACCGCTTCGTTAAGGCTTGGCTGGAGGAACGGGCGCGGGTTCCGGCCCAGGCGTATGTGCCGATGAGCTTCGCGCCCGGCGAGGCGTACCAGTTCGACTGGAGCCACGAGACGATCACGCTGCAGGGTCTGCCGCTGACGATCAAGGCGGCGCATATGAAGCTGTCGCACAGCCGGATGCCGTTCGTGCGCGCCTACTTCCGGGAGACCCAGGAGCTGGTGTTCGATGCGCATGACAAGGCGTTCGTCTTCTATGGCGGAGTCTGCCGGCGCGGCATCTACGACAACATGAAGACGGCGGTGGAGGCGATCTTCGTCGGCAAGGCGCGCCAGTACAACCAGCGTTTTCTGCGGATGTGCTCGCATCACCTGATCGAACCCGTGGCCTGCACGCCGGCATCCGGCTGGGAGAAGGGGCAAGTGGAGAACCAGGTCGGCAATCTGCGCGATCAGATGTTCCGCCCCAAGCCGCGGGTGAAGAGCCTGGCCGAGTTGAATGCCTGGCTGGAAGATCAGTGCATTGCCTACGCCAAGCGCATCAAGCATCCGGAGTTCAAGGAGCGGTCGATCTGGGAGGTGTTCCAGGAGGAACGGGCGAGCCTGATCGCGCTGCGCGGGCCGTTCGACGGCTTCGTCGAGAAGGCCGTGCGCGCCACGACCACTTGCCTGATCATGGCCGATCACAATCGTTACAGCGTCGACGCGCGGGCCGCCGGCCGGATGGTGCTGGTGCGCTCCCACGCCGAGCGCATCGTCGTTCTGTTCGACGACGCGGTGGTGGCCATCCGCACCCGGGCCAGGGGGCGCTTCTTCAATCTGGTCAATCTGGTCAATCAGCTCGAGCAGGAGAAAGCCGCGGGCCGCAGCGGCCGCCTCGCCGAGAACCTGCTGCGCTACGATCTCATCGTCATCGACGAACTCGGTTACCTGCCGTTCAGCCAGCCCGGCGGCCAGTTGCTGTTCCATCTGATCAGCAAGCTCTACGAAAACACCTCGCTGCTGATCACCACCAATCTCGCCTTCGCCGATTGGCCCCAGATCTTCGGCGACGCCAAGATGACCACCGCCATGCTCGATCGCCTGACCCACCACTGCGACATCATCGAAACCGGCAATACCAGCTGGCGATTCAAAAACCGCAGCTGACAAAACCCTCCCCCAGACCCCCACCCGGGCTTACCCACGTGGGCGCACAGGTTCCTCCCACGGCCGTCACCGCCAGCGCTGCGGAACGCGCGGCGCCGGCCGCGGGGCCCTCCTATGCACTACATGGATAAGCCCAAATCCAAGCCCCTCAGTGGGGTCGTGATTGGAAGCGAAATGGGGGTCGCGGTTGGATGCGAATTGACAAACATCCGATATGCAAACGCTGGAGTGGCGGCCGCCCTGGCGCGGTCACGCCAGACCGGATTAGGCCGCATCGGGAGGGGAATGGTCAATGTCCTCGGCTCGCGATTATGACTCCAGACCGTTAGGAGCGGTGACCGCGTGTCAGTCGACCGAAAAGGACTCACTGTCCCGGCGTCGGACAGTTCTAAAACCTCCGGCCACCCTACAGCGCCATGCCCTAGGCCTGAATACGCACACGCTGGCGCAGGCGTTCGTAAAGCTGCACCTCCGCTTCATGGGCGATCTCGACCACAACGGCAAAAGCCTGTCGACCAATGTCCGCAGCCCAGCCACCAGCGCACCGCACGACGAGATGATAGGTGTCGCCATATCGACTGATGTCGCGCGAGAAACTAGCGGTCGCGGTCTGAAGGCTCGATTTCTCCCTCAGCGTCGGGCTGGGGTCGAGTGAACAGTTGAAGCGGCCTTCCATCTCCGGGAAGTGGTCTTCCTCGGCTGAACGTCGACGGAAATGCTCGAATATGAGTTCAGGGTTACAGCCGCGGATCAATCGGAAGCCTATCGTTACCCCAGCATAGTCTCGCCGACTGTGTCGGACGGGTGGATCATACGCCAGACTGACGCGGATCGTGCGCCGCCCTCGCTCCGTCTGGAATACCTCGGGAATGGGGATCTGATAGACCGCAAAGTGATCGATCGGCAGCTCATCTTCGGCGTACAGCACGACCCGCGCATCGTCGGAGAAGGCAGCACGCTCCACATCGACCTGGCCGTGGCCACAGATTGCCCCGCTCGCCTTCCGGTCCGAGCAGTTGCAGCTTTGCGCGCGCGGCCGGGGGCACGCTGGCGCTGCCGGCGAGCAGCGCCCGGACGAGGTTCGCTGACGAACCCGGGAAGCGGGCGAGTATTTGGCTCGCCTTGAATGCCACGAGCGGCGCCGAATAGGAAGTGCCGGACCTTCCGGCGAACAGCCGATCAACGAATATATTGTGAAGCGAGACGACGCCGGCTTCGGGCAAATCTTCGCCGCCGCGCAGGCGCGCGACGATAGGGTCATAAATCAGCGTGCCACCGACATCGACTAGATCAGGCTTGATCGCGCCACGAAGGCCAGGACCAGCCCTCGAAAATGGCGACGGTTCGAGACCAGCCGTGATCGCCCGCACGCCCACATTGTCAGCGCTGCGCGGGCCAACCCCATCGCCATGCGCCAAAGAACCCACGGTAACGACGTTCATCGCCCCCGCAGGCTCGCAGAGTCGGTTCGTCGGCTCAAGAAGGTAACCCGGATATTCCGTCACCGCCTGCTCAATGCGGTTGCCGGTCCGAGGGGCTCTATTGCCCGCGGCCACGATGACGACGATATCCAGCTCGCTCACGATTTCATCGAGCGTAGCCGCCCAGGGTCCTACCTTACCGCCGTCGAAGACTCTTTTCCGGTCGCCAAGGGCAATGACGAAGATCCGGCATCCGAAATCTTGATTCAGTCGCGTGATCGCCTCGCGCATTTGGCCCGGCGTTAGGCGGCTGTCGGGAAAGTTGCCCGTGCGGTCGAGTACTTTTGCCGAGCACAGCCGAGCACCACGATTGAGAGTGCCTCGCGCAAGCTGGCCGCGCAGGTCACCAAAGGCTGCAATTCCAGCGACAAATGTGCCATGCCCGTATTCGTCCGCCGTGCCAAGTGTCTCAGGCACGCCGATGGCGCCGAAAAGAATGTCCTCAATCAACGGGTGTTCGTTCACGCCGCTGTCAATGATGCCAATCAATGGCGCGTCATCATCGACTTCGCCGAGCGGCGGCAGTTCGGCCAACTCTAGATCGACGAATTCGCCAGTCGCTGTGTCCGGAACCGCTGGCAGATCGATTTCTGCGATTTCATCGATCCCAAGGAGGGTCTGTATAACCGCACCATCGCAGCGGATGCGAATCAGTGAAATAGAAGGACCAATATAACGGTCCAACTCCTCGCCGCCGCGCGCATCGACGTAGGTAGCGATGTCGTCGACTTTCCGGATCCGCAGGTCGCGACGGCCAAGATCCCATAGCTCGATATCGATGACGTAGCTGATGCCTCCTTGGAAGTTCTCGGGCTCAGTAAGTCCCTCTTCGCGTGCCCGAATGCCGATCCGATCGCGCGGCTCAATTGCAGTGATCGCCTCGATGCCGCCGATGAAGGCCGCATACGATGGGCTCTGCTGACCTATGGGCGTGCCGCGGCTATAGGCGGCCAGGCGCTGGCGGAAGGCCACCATGTCATCTGTCGAGGCGAACAGTACCAGCGTGCGATCCTCGTCGCTCGACAGCACAGTGAGACCTAGGCGGTCCCAGTCGTCCTCGAGCAATGCACCTGTCATTTGGACCCGAAGAATCAGTGACGGGTCAACGAACTCGGGGTGCCGTCGGCGCTGCTGGGTTTCGATAGCCCGGTTCAATTCAGACCCAATGCGCCGGCTGTGTCCGGCGGGGTCGCGTTGGGGCGGTGCACCGCCACCGCGGCTCTTGCGCCGTTCGAAGCTCTCGGGCAGCCGCAGAAGCTGCAAGTGCTCGTAACGAGCCATGCAGGAGTGACTAGGTCGGCTGGGTCAGGCGGGCGCTGCCATGCTTGCGGCGACGCTCATCGGCGATTGCCTCGCGCAAATCGCTCTCCCTGACCTCTTTGCGCTTGTTGATGACAGCGGCCTTGATGGCCTGCACGCTGACTCGGTCAATCTCGGCATATGAATAACCGTCTAACTCTGCCACGTGACTGGTCGGATCAACAGCGATCGCGACATTCTTGAATTTCATCCGTAGGAAGCGCTCGATCATCCGGCGGTCAGGACGGTCGAACCAAATAACTTCGTCGAACCGGCGCCATACAGCTGTGTCCAGCGCCTTGTCTAGATTGGTCGCTGCAATCAAGAAGCCCTTAGGCGTAATCCGATCAATGAAAATAAGCAGACTGTTGACCACGCGCCGCAGCTCGTTGTGTTCGCCTCCATCGTCGCGTGCACGCGCCAGCGCATCGAACTCGTCAAAAAACAGCACGCACGGTTGCTTGCGCGCAAACTCGAATATCTTTCGGACATTTGCTGCCGTCTCGCCCAAGTAGGATGAGATCAACCGATCCAGCTTGACGATATAGAGTGGCAGCCCCAGTTCCGCCGCAAATATCTCGGCACAGAGAGTCTTACCGCAGCCGGGCGGCCCACAAAATAGCAACTTTGAGCGAACTGACAGCCCGCGGCGTCGAACTTCGTCTGCCCGACGAAATTCCTTCATCAGGCCGAGGAGCACGCGGACATTTTCCGCGCTGAGGACGATATCCTGCTTGTTGTGAGTGGGCTCGACAAGCTCGATGAAATCGCCAGCCGCTTCTGGGAAGGGAATGAGCGGTGCAAGCGCCTTGGGGCGGGGTGGACGTGAGGGACCGGCTTCAAGTGTCTTACGAAGCGAACGAGCAAGTACGCGGTTATTCTTCTTCTCTTCTTCGTCTATGATCAGCTCGGCAACCGCCCGGAACTCATCGTCCCGACCGTAACTTGCCAGCAGTTTCTTCATCAACTCGCCGCGCGCCATAATCCGCCTGCAATTCTCATGGGCCGCTGAATCATAGCCGCATCCGGACAAATTCACCATGTGTTCGTCGATGCGGGTTTCGCCATCGTTAGGGCTGCCCCGATGCGCAGAGATCGCCTTCTTCCGGGAGGATGGCGCAACGGGTCGGACTGTTTGGCTAGGCCAAATAGAGTCGGTCTTCCCAGTTATGAGCCAAGCCTGTAGAGTAGGACCAATAGGGTATACTCAAAAGAACCAAGCGGGTCCGAGCCAATCGGACGTGACTGTGCCGCGGCGTGATTCGTTATCCGAGAACCTGGTCGCGTAGTCGGCCAGGGCTGTGGTGAGCAACTGCAGCTGGTTGGCGATGAACCCGACAAGCGGCTCCAGGGCTGCGCCGGCATTAGCCCAACGGGCTGCGGTCGGCCACGCGCTTACGATCCTGGACCGCCCGCCGCAGCGCCTCTAGCAGCTGCTCGCTACGGCGCACCAGCGTCTCGGCGTCCTGCTTGGCGGCCTCTATGATCTGGGGCAGCTGAACGGCCAGCTCCGGCCGTTGGCGCGCCAGTCCCGAGGTGAAGTCGCGGGACTTCAGCTCGGCCAGGTCGCTCTTCCCGGCCTCCTTGGCGAGATCGACCAGCTTTTCCGCCACACGGGCGAACCGCGCGAGCGCGTCGGCAGTCCCGAGGCCGGACACAATCACGTCCTTGGGCTGCGGCGACGCGCCTTCCTCGAACGCCAGGCCACGCACCTCCGGGACGACCAGCGTGGCGCCGGCCGGCGGCGGCCGGTCGCCTGCGAGATGCGGATTGGCCCGCAGCAGGGCGTCTTCGGCCTGTTGCTGACGCTCGGCGGAGCGACCCACGGCGTAGAGGCTCTTGGCGAGGCCTGCGAGGGTCTTCTGCTTCCGAACGGTAGCGATGCGGATCGGCATGACAGGCTCCTCTAGGCTTGCACGTTCAGCGCCGCCCAAGGCGGGAGCAGCGAATTGTTGTTCAGCATTATACGGCCCGAGGTGATGTTTCCGGTCACAGTCCCAAGCGCGCGCCGATCGCCGACGAAGAGGCAGAGGAGAGCCATCGAGTCCAGTTCCCCAGGGCCGCGCACCATGTTGTTCGCGACAGCGATGCGGCTCGCAGCCAGCTGAACGCTCGGCTGGCCCTCCGGGGCGGTGCGGCGGCACTGGTTGGCGGTGAAGGTGAGGGCGGACATGTCCTTTTCCACCTCGGCGAATACGCTCACCAGCGGTAGCTGGCTGAACTGGTGGCCATCGCGGATCAGATTGCCCTCGATCCGGATCTGCGCCTCGGAGCTGCGGGCGAAGTTAGAGACGCCCCGCTGCGACAGATGCATCACGCGCTCGCCGATCGCGAGGTAGCCTGGATAGCCGCCCGCGCCCACGAGCTCCTTCCCGCCGAAGTCCGCGGCCAGGACGATGCCGCCCCACGCGGTGTTGTCGCTCTGACCCTCTTCGATGCCGATCAGACGGTTGGAGGTGACGCCCAGGGTTATGATCGGCGCCTCCAGGCGGATCGCCCAGACAGGCTTGTCCGTGTCGCCTGGCCCCACCTCGCCGACAGTGTTGTCGGAGATGTCGAGCAGCATCGCCCCGCGCACCTGCAGCCCGGCGTAGTAGGTGATGCCCTCGGCGTCGAGGCCGATGCCGATGCCGCGAATGGTGTTGCCGATCACCTTGCCGTCGACGATCGCGGAGAGGTGCACGCCGATGGCCGGCGCATCACCGACCATGCCGCCGACCCGCTCGATGATGTTGTTGTCGAACGCCAGGGACGCGACGATGGCGTCGGGGCTCATCCGGACGCCGCCGGCCCCACAGTCGCGGATCAGGTTCTGCTTGATGATCAGCGTCGCCATGCGGGACTCGATGCTAATCCCGGCGCCGCGGGTGTTGCCCATCCGGTTGCCGACGATCTGGGCGTCTCCGACGAACTTGCGGATGAACCCATCCACCAGCCGGACCATGGCCGCCTGAGGATCGGCCTCGCCCTCTTCGACGGCGGCGATCTCATTGTCCGTCAGGTGGAGATTGGGCGCGCCGCTGACCACGCCATCCCCGGCGGCGCCGACCAGGATTGTGTTGCTCTCCACGGCGACGCCGCCGCGCGTCCAGGTTCGCGCGGGGTCGCGGAACACGGCGCCGAATTCACCTTCGTCTCCCCCGGGAGCGCCCGTCCCGGTCAGCAGAAGGCCGACCTCGAAGGCTCCGATGGCGTTGAAGTTGATCCGGGTGTTCGCCAAGTGCATCACTAGGCCGTCGAGGGCGATCCCCCGGAAGGCAGCTATCTCATTGTTCTGGATCCGGATCTCTCCCAGGGCGCAGTAGCCGTTGCGCTCCGGGTCGGCCAAGGCGCCGATCCCCGTGTGGACGAGGATGCGGTTATCCGCGATGAGGATGTCTTCCTGATTGCCGTCCAGCGCGACGCCGTACGCCAACTCGATCGCCCGCGGGATGATCAAGCTCGTGGTGCGCGAGAGGCCAACGTTTCGACAGTTGCGCAGGTGGAAACAGGCGGGTGGCTCGATCGCACCTTCGCCGGTGGTGCCTACGAAGACGCCGAGATCGTCGATCTCGATGTCCTCGCAATCGATTACCCGGACGGCCGCGCCGGCGCCGCCATAGGCAAGGACGGTACCCGACCCGTGGCCGGTCAGGTGGACCGAGCGCCGCCTTTCGATCACGACCGGTTCACCGCCCAGCGTGAAGGTCCCCAGACCCAGGCAGATGGTCCCGCCTTCCTCCGGGAGCTCAGCGATTGCGTCCTGGATGGTCAAGGTTCCGTTGTTGTGCTGCTCGGCGGTGACGCAGACGGTGCAGGCGCAGTCGTCGCCCTCGACGAACTCCGGCGGCCAGAAGGTGCGGCAGTCGACGACCGTGCTGGGGAAGGTGACCATCGCCAGGCGGGCGTAATGGTGGTGGACGCCTTTCGGCGGCGCATTGGTCAGGGGCTCGATGGAGGCGTCCGCGGTGCGGGCGGCGAAGCACCAGTAGTCCATCGGCTTGGCCTGGCCGGCCGCCGGAGCCAGCGAGAAGATGACGGTGATTCCAGCTTCCAGAACCACGGCCTGGCCGGCCGGCGGCACTGGGATCAGCCCGTCGGAGGCCGCGTCGTCGAGGTCCACCCAGTCCGTGCTGTCGGCGAGCTGCACCAGGCCATGCTGGTCCCAGCGGATCACGCGCGTGTGGCGGGTCGTCGTGCTGTCGGCTCCGCCCCCGGGGATCAGGTCGGCGCTGAGCCCGGCTTCGAGGCGCAGCTCGTAGGCGTCCTCGTCCACCTCGATCCTTCGGACGTCGCCGGGAAGGCCGGCGAGCTCGCGCCGGTCGTCGGTCACCTCGACCCAGTCGCCAGTCCGGAACCGCAGGACGGAGTCACGGCCGATGCGGCGAACCTGCAGCCGGTCGCCGCCGGTGATCGTCTCGACCGTGGCGCCGACCGAGGCGTTCTCGCGAGACCATTTGAATCGGGCGTTCGCCAAGCCGCCGCCGGTGTGGATCTCCACGCGGTAGAGCTGGTTCTCCAGCCCCCGATAGCCGCCTCCGGGGGGGATCAAGCAAGGCTCGTCCGGATCCTCGAACTCGATGGTGGCGTTGGTCAGCCGGGCGGCCGAGGGCGCGACGAGTGCGTCCCAGGCGGCCAGGTCGGCGCCGCAGGTGGCGCCTGCGCCGACGTTGGCGAGCACGCGAACCTGCCAGACGGTCTGCCGGCGGGTGGCGGTGTCGATGCCGGCCAGGGCCGGCTCAAGCAGGCGCGGATCCTGGAGCGGCGTGACCTCTCGGTTCCAGACGTCAAGGTAGACGAGGTGCGGTCCCGCCGTTTGCGGCAGGGCCGGCGGGACCGGCAGATAGGGCTGGGTGGCATAGTTGATGAAGTCGCCGGCCGCTCCGCTGATCAGCTCGTCGAGCACGCCTGTGGCGACGCCGTTGGTGAGCCGCGTGCGGTCGAACACCGGCGGGGCGCCCGGGCCGATCCGGCCGTGGTTTTCGGCCAACAGGCCGTCCACGTACATCCGCCCTCGGCCGACCGTCAGCTGCGGACCGGCTTCCGCCTGGATCTCGAACCCGGTCGGCGTCTCCACCGGCACGACCGCGCGGCCAATGATGTCGACGGTCTCGGTCCTGAACCGCCGTTCGACGATCGAGACGAACTCGTTCCAATCGGCGTCCAGGGTCGGGTGCCCCTGCTGCATGAATACGCCGGAGAAGTCGCGGAGAGCATCGAAGCTCTTTCGGCTGTAGTCGCCGCTCATGGTTTCGCCCTTCCTCGATCAGGTTTCGAAGAACGACCCGGCTTCAAGGGAGAAGCGCAGGTATTCCTCGAGGCGGATTCGCAGGTTGATCTCGCGCTGGGGCGCGTAGTTGAGATGGAAGCCGCCCATCTCCGACTCATCGTCGGCACCGGTGAGGATCTCGGACGGCGCGCTGGCGCGGTTCTGGGCGTAGGCGGGGCGGCCGAACCTTCGCGAGGTGAAGGACGGGACGATCCGCCGGACCTGGCGATTGATGATGGCCGCGCGCTCCGGGTTCGGAACCGGCCCGCCGAGCTCGGCTTCGCGGGTGGCCAGCGCCTCGTCGATGGCCAACTGCGGCTGGCAACGGAAGCGGCGCGGGACGCGGGAGCCGTTTGGCACGAAGGAGAAGCGCATGCAGCCGACCTGCCGGCGTTCGGCATGCACCGGCGCCGCCCAGCCGTCGCCGGCGACAGTCCGGGCGATCAACAGACTGTTGGAGACCAGGTCGAAGCGTTCGGCGGCCAGCTTGCCGAAGACGGTGACCTGCTCAAGGGTCAAGGGGCCGCCAAAGCCTGCGCCGCCAGGTGCGGAATAAGCCACCCCTGACGCGCTGTCGTAGGCTGTGGCCGCCGCCGCATCGATGATCCCGTCCCGCATGGTCACCGTAGCTTCAGGCGCGATCTGCAGGGGGCCAAGGATGCTGCGCGAAATCTCGACTTCGACGCCGGGCAGTTCGACGATGATGGAAGGCTGGCCCGACTGGGCGGGTGCCCCGGCGGCGTCAAGGGTCCGGCCAGGAACAAGAGTGGCGTGACGGACGAAGAGCCGGGAGAGCGCGTTGCCGCCGCCGGCCGGGACGCGGATGGCACCCACTGAGATCAGCAGGCCGTCGACGGTGACGGCCGCCTCGGCGCCGCCGCTGACGGTGAGGTCGCCGGCAAGCACCAGGTGCGGGAAGCACTCGTCGGCGGCCCGCAGCTCGATCGCCGCCGCGGCGCCGGCGTTGATGGCGAGGGCCTCGGCGTAGCGGCCGTTGTCGCCGATCTCGACGATGCCGCCGGTCGCCGGCAGGGCGTCCAGCGCGTCCTGGATGGTGGCGTGATCGGCGGGCACCCGGAGCAATGGGCGTTCGGCCGTCGCGGCGGCGAACGCCCAGGCTCGCTCGTACTCGCCGCCGCCGATCTCGGCGCTGAAGCCCTGATGATAGCTGACGGTGACCTCGCCCTGACGGTCGGGCGGCAGGGCGATCCGACCGAGCTCAGGGTCGATGGCGATGCGCTCGCCCGCGGCCGGCATGTTGGCCCAGCCGCTGCCTTCGTCGCTGAGATTGCAGGACTCCATCTCGGCGGCGCTGAGCAGCGCCCCGTCCAGCAGGACGCGAAGGCTCTGCAGGGCGCCGGCCTTGTTGGGGCCGTAGAGATCGGCAGGTCCTGGCAAACCGTCCGGCGTCAGCAGGTCGGCGTGCAGCACGCGGCGGCTGATCGGGCCCGGCACGTTCAGAGGCGTGGCGAGTTGGGTGATCATGGCTTCGACCGTCGGGTTGGTGAACATCGGCAGGGGCGCGCCCAGCGGGCTGAACAGATGGCGGGCGGCGTCGAGCTGAGTAGCGGGCGCGGGTTGGGCCGCGCCGCGCGGCTGCGCTTCGAGGCGCCACAGGTGAATGCCGATGTTGGGGAGGTTGTAGCGCCCGTCGGCCCGGCCGATGGCGCGGACGTCGGCAGTGCGGGTGAACGGATCGAAGGCCGTGCCCAGGCTCTCCAGCCCTCGCCAGTCGCGAAGGTCGGGCGCGAAATGGTGCTGTGGCCGGATGTGGTTCATCCGCTGAGTCGTGGCGGTGAGCAGGAAGTACTCGACCACGCGGGCCGGCCAGCCGGTGACGTCGCGCGCCAACTGCTCCAGCACCGAGGCCGTGCCCAGCCGGCGGCGATAGCCGATGGTGTTGGCGACCTCGGCCCTGGGACTGGCGATCTGGGCGGTGACGCCATGCAGCGGCCGGTAGCCGATCAGGGCGCCGATGTAGGGCGCGACCCAGTCGCTGCAGGTCTCGATGAACTGGTCGTCGTAGAGCTGCTCGATGTTCTCTTCGACCACCGCCGCCTGTTCGGCGATGACGCCCACCAGCTCGCGCAGCGGATAGCCCTCGGCGGCGTCGCGCACCCGGTAGATCGCCGGCAGCAGCTGGTAGAGGGCCTCCCCCGTCATCCTCATGACATCACCGTCAGCGTCAGGGGGCCCGGGTCGAGGGTGAGGATCTCGGCGGCGAGCAGTTCGCCGCCGACGAGACTGGCGGGTTGCGCGACCAGCCGCTGGTGAAGGATCGGCGCGGCGTTGGGTGCCGTGGTGCGATGGAAGAGATCGAGATCGACCGCCTCGACGCCGGCCACCCCGTGCACCGTGGCGATGATCTCGCTGCCTGAAACCAGGGGCGCGAAGCCGCGGCTGTCGAAGCTGTAGGCGTCCCGCAGCGCCGCCTCCACCTTCGCCAGGACCAGGTCCGACAGGTAGTCGGCGTGGACCAGCACCTTGAGCGCGAGCTTGAAGTACGCCGGCCGATAGGTGGCGACGGCGATCCGGACCAGGGGATCGCCCAAGGTCCGCAGCGCCTTCACCAAATTGTCGAACAGGTCGCCAGTGGCCGGATCGACCGCCGCGCCGTCCACGCCCGCGACTGTGACCAGGATTCGCCGGGCCTCGCCGTCCCAGGCCCAGTCCGCCTTGGCCTTGGAGACGCCGGCGAAGCCGCGGGCGAAGTCCTCGTAGTTGCGGAGCGAGACCAGCCGCCCGAGCGTCAACGTGGTCACCGGGGCGTTCTCCCGGGCGTCGACGTCCAGCTCCGCATTGGCCCCACCGGCGGCGGCGATCGGGTTGAACACCTCCTTCATCCCGAGCGGGCGATCCAGCGCGGTGGTCAGCGTCCCGGCGGCCACCGATCCGGCCTTGCCTATCCCCTTGCGGTAGGTGGCGACGATGTTGTTGCGGCCCGAGGGCGGCCGGGCGCCCGTGGTCCCGTCGCCGAACTGCACCACGGTGGCCCCGTCGTCTCCGGCGCGGGTCTCGTAGACCCGCTCGCGACCCGTGCGGCCGTAGAGGGTCGGGACCTCGGCCCAGAGCACGTCGTTGACCCGCACCTCCAGGCTCGATGCGGAGCCGGTCTCCGTGGCCGCCGACACATAGGTCACCGGGGTCTGCTTCAACTGGAAGGCCTGGAACCGCTTGCCAGCGTCTGCGTCGCCGAGGATCTCCTGGGTGGTCTCGCCGTGGGTGGCGGCCGCGATGTTGCCGTGAATCCGGACGGTGGGCCGGTCGTAGGCGGCGGCGAGCGGCTCATCCAGCTTCAGCTCGGCGTGGGTCTCATCGGTCAGGGTGATCGCAGCGACCGTCGCCGGCTCGGCTGTGATCTCAGCGCTGGTCTCGGCCTCGACGTACGCCAGGCTGCTCAGCGGCGCGGTCAGCGAGCCTTCGAAGCCGCCGGGCGCGCGCAGCCGCCAGTTATAGTCGTCGGATCCGGAGACCGGCTGCGGCTCGGCCAGCAGCGTGACCCGCTCGTCTAGCTCCAGGGGGCGTTCGTCGCCCGCTTCCACGAGGTCCAGATCCTCGACGGCGACGATCGCCTGGGCGCGGCGGCCCCGGACGACGACCCCCCGACCTTCCTCCAGGCCGTCGACCAGCCCGGAAAGCTCGATGGACTCGCCCATGACCGGATCGATGATGGGGGTCTCGGCGAAGGCGAGCTCCTCGCTCTTGCCGTAGGCCGAGACCCTTCGGTAGGCGCTCTCGAAGAAGGTAAGGTGCTCGTTGCTGTCGAGGCTGACGCGCGTCGTCCGGGCGCTCATGGCGTACTTGGCGACGCCGTCGTCCCCCGACTCCTCGACGACGTAGAGCTCGGTATAGCCAGGCGTCGTGAGGACCACGAGTGAGCCGGGCCCCCAGCCGTCCTGGATGCCGTCGAGGATCAGTTCGCTGTCGTCGATCTCGAACGCCCAGTCCGAGTTGTCGGTGAATCCGTAGCGGGTCCGTGCGCCGTCGGAGAGCAGGATGGGATGCGGGGCGTTCCAACCGAACAGCGAAGCCCGGGCCCGCAGGGCGAAGATGCGGTGACCGGCCTGAGCCGTCAGCGCCAGGGGATCGACCGAGCCGAGGGCGTGGGTGAACTCCACCCAGGTGCGATAGAGCTCGGGGTCCGTCGCCACGGCGGTGAGCTTGCGGAAATCCCAGCGTTCGGCGCCGGGGTCGTCTTTGAGGCGCTCGTTTCCGACGATGACGATCGCGTCGCCCACCTTCAGATTGGTGGCGACTCCCTCGAGCCAGACCCCGGTGTCGCCGTTCGCGGGCGGGCGCACCTCGGTCTGCCGCGCCCGGATCGCGTTCCACTCCACGCGCGCGGACAGGGGCTCGATCGTCTCGAAAGTCTGCGGGGTGTCGCCGGGCCCGGGCACGCTCTGAACGCGGCTGCCCTGCGGAATGGAGACGGCCGCGACGGCGAGCGTAGGCGAGGGGATCTGCCCGCGGATGTTCGCCGCGGCCACCACCGGCGGGGCGTCCATCAAGAAGACGAGGTCGGTGCTCGCCGCCACGCCGGGATCGAGCCGATAGCCGATCAACCGGCCGAGCTCGATCAACGAGCGCCGCTCCAGCGCCGTCGGCAGGAAGGCTTCGTTGGCGTTGCGCTCCTGATAGAAGCTGAGGACGTCCAGGACGCACGACCAGGCGTCGATCAGGGCGATCGAGAAGTCGTCGCTCTCACGGCTCTTCAGCCGACGCAGGGCGGGGTTGGAGGCGGCCGAGAGCCGGGCGAGTTGGCTGGCCTGGAACTGGGCCCAGGCGCCCGGCCGGTAGTTGATGGCGGAAAGGCCCTGGCGGTTCTCCAGCGCCGTGGGCGTCTCGACGACGATGCCGTCGCAGCAGCCGCAATCGTCGTTCGGCTGCAGGTCGCGGTCGGGGACGCCGGCGATCAGCGGTGGAAGGGCCATTACTTGCCGCCTCCCATCTTCAGCTTGAGCTTGCCGCGTTCCGGGAAGCTGGGGTCGTTGGCGAGCCGCGCGATCTCCAGCCGGCCGATAGGCAGGACGCCGGTCTGCAGCGGCAGCGGATCCGGCTGGTCCAGCTGCTGGAACAGCAGCGGCGTGACGCTCTCCACCCCGTCCAGCGCCTGCACACGGGCGATGATGGCGCTGAGATGGACGTCCTGGTCGAAGGTCAGGTTGTCCTCGTGGAACAGGGCCCGCTCGCCGTTCGGCAGGGTGCGGTCGCTCAGTACCTGCAGCACCGCCTGCTTCACCTCGGAGCGGAAGTAGCCGGGCTCGACGCAGACCAGCAGCTCGAGCTCGAGGGCCACCCGCTGCGGATCGTCGATCTCCAAGTCGTAGCCGGCCATCCGGAACGGCTCGAAGAAGGCGATCAGCTCGGCCTCGAACTCCGGCGTTATCGGCCGCCCGCCGTAGCGGTCGACGGTCACGAAGACCGTGTGGCCGTGGCCGTTCCAGCGGAACGTCGCCGCCGCCCGCTGCACCCCCGGATGGCGCAGCGCGATGGCGGCGTAGTCCTCGGGGGTGACCGCCCGCTCCTGGATGCGGAACGCCTGGGGTGCTGCGACCCGGGTCTCGGCCATGGTCTCCGGCGTGCGACCGCCGCGCGCCGGCAGGGGATTGCGCACGCCGATGATGTCGCCGATTCCGGTCGCGACATGGGCGAGGGAGTCGGCGCCGATGTTGCCGGTCGCACCGTTGCCGATCCGAAAGTCGGCGGTGAAGACGCTGCCGGAGGCCGGCCGATCGCCGCGCCGTCCGTCGCCGAAGCGGATCTGGGCGACCCCGTCGGCCTCCACCTCCACGACGAAATCTGGATCGGCGGGCGTGCTGCCGAGGAGGTCGCGCTGGGCGCCCCAGACCTCGGGCGGGGCCCCGTCCAAGGCTCTGTGCAAGATGATCTGCGGCCGCACGTCGCCCAGCGGCGGGACCAGGACCGCGGAGGCTGCAACGCCGGCGCCCGGCGTCGGTGCGGCCTGGGTCAGCGGCGCCCGTGGAACCAGCGGCCGAAACCGCGGCGGCACGGCGGTCTGCGTCGGCGGCTCGCAGCGCTCTCCGGAGGCGGCGATATGGAGATGGGGCTGCGGAACCGTGCCCAGCGGCTGGCCTTCGTAACTGAGGCCATGGTCGGCGAGCAGGACGTTCCCCAGGACCCGGCTCACCGGCCTGACGATCGCCTGGTCCACCCGCGTGCTGAGACACAGGGTGAAGGGCAGGGCGTCATCTTCGTGCCAGCGAATCTCGGTGATCGGGGCCGGGTCCTCGCCGACCGCGTTCAGGGGATCCACCAGGCCGGCGGCCACCTGCACCAGCCGCACCGCCCAGCGCTTCTCCGGATCGGCGTCGGCGGCGTCGCCGGTGCGCGGTCCGAGGATCTCTTCGAAGACCAGGACGTCGCCCGCCCGCAGGTGGGGGAAGTCGCCGGCCAGGGTCGCGCGGGTGGCACCCTTCTGCAGGCAGCACTCCTGCTCGCCCCACTCGTGGAAGTAGATCTCGTTGTGCTGCGGCAGCAGTCGTTTGTCTTCGCGGGGCTCGAAGACCAGCGGGCGCTGTAGCAGCAACCGGTCGAAGAGCGGATCGCCGGCCGGCGCCACACGCACCTCCTGGCCGGTCAGCCGGGTGAGGAACTTGGTGTCGGCGGCGACCAGGTCGACCGAGGCGGCCACCCGCACCTGCACCCAGGCCCTGGCGTTGGCGCCGTCGTGCATGGCGTAGTCGACCAGCCGCACGTGCCGCCTCACCGACACCCGCCGCCGGGCGGTCCCGAGATAGGCCTCGGTCGTCACCGCGTCCTGGGCATAGGAGAGCTGGTCTCCGACATAGGCCAGGACCTCCACCAAGGCGACGCCCAGGTCGGCGACGTTCCGCTCGCGCCATTCCGGCAGGGTCTGGGCCATGCGGTCCAGCATCAGCCGGCGGAAGCTCTTGAAGTCCTTGGCCAGGTAGTTGATCGGCGGCGCCTCACGGGCCTCCGTTGGGCAGAGATCCTGCGGCGCACAATCGAAGTCGCTCGGGCACTCGACCTTGAACGAGAAGGTGACCCGGGCGAGCAGCGGGTCGATGTCCGCCGGCGGCGCCAGAGCGGCAGCGGCGGCGACCAGGTGCAGGGTGTAGGTCGAGTAGTCGCCATTGGAGCTTGTCCGTATCGCGACCACCTGCTCCGGCTCGGACAGGCCGGTCAGATAGGCCGCCTCGGCCGCCGTGACCAGCGCGGCGTCGGGGGCGTCGGCGGGCGTGACCCACAGCACCTCGACGTCGGAGATCCGCTCGCCGCCGGTGATCTCGAAGTTCTCCGCCGCGAGCGCCGGCGCAGGCTTCACGAACCGCACGAGCAGGGTGCGCTGGCGCGGCGATCCCGCCGGCGCCTCGGTGTCGAGCACCTCGAGGTAGTCGATCCCGTTCAGCACCGGGTGCTCGCGGACGCCCCGGCGGCGGCGCTCGTCGCAGCAGTGGTAGATCATGGCGCGAGCCCCCGCTGGAACTCGGAGCTGACCGTCTCGCCGGTGGCCAGTACCACATAGTCGATGCGGATGTTCAGCTCGGCCTCGACCGCCTCGACCTTGACCTCGGAGACCCGCAGACGGTCGGCGAGCCACTGCTGCAACCCGCCGCGGATCAGGAACTCGGCGGCGGCGGCCACTTCCGGCGACGCGGCGCTGAAGACCAGCTGCATGACACCGGAGCCGAAGTCCGGCCGGTTCACCCTCTCGCCCGCCTGGGTGAACAGCAGCTGCTCGATGAGGTCGCGGACGTGATCGTTCAGGTCCGTCTCGGCCGTCCGTTCCCGTGCGTCGAAGTGGAAGGGGTAATCGAGCTGCACGGCCTCAGCTCCCGATCACGCGCGGCTGGACGACGGCGTTGATCGTCGGCGTGCCGGTGGGGGCGCAGACCGCCATGCTGTCCTGCAGGAGCACCGGCATGCCGCCGGCGAGGACGCGCGCGGCCGAGGTCACGTACTGCGCCGTGACGCACGGGCCGTTGCCGCCGGGCGGCACGAAGGCGCAGCCGGCGACGACGTAGGGGCTGGCGATGGTCACCACCGGCTGGCCCGCGACCAGCACGCGCGGGAACGGCGTCGTCGGCGTCGCCATGCCGCCATGGGAACAGAGGACGGTGGCGCCGAGATGCAGCACGGGTCCGGGCATGGCTCGTCTCCCGCTAGATGACGCTCAGGGCGCCGTTGTTGATGGTGACGGCCGGGCCGACCATGACGATTGAAGCGCCCTTGCCGTTCTGGATGTAGATGCCGGTGTCGTTCACGATCAGTGTCGCGCCGGTCATGCTCTTCAGCATGATGCCGCCGAGCGGGCCGGGGACGTCGTTGATGGTGACCCCGTTCTGCAGCGGGGTCTGGATGGTGAAGCCCGGGATCACCGGCGGCACCGTCAGTGCCAACGCGGGCACCTCGGCGGCCGAGCCGTAGAAGCAACCGGTCCAGATCGGATAGTCCGGATCGCCCTTCTCGAACTCGATCCAGACGCCCGAGCCAATCATCGGCACCGTGTAGACGCCGGTCTGGATGCCTGCGACCGGGAAGCAGGGCATGCACCAACTGGTCAGCATGATGTTGGAGACATCCGGTACGATGGCCTGGATGCGGCCGGTCATCATCGGGTCGATGTTGTTGACGACCGTGCCGCGATACTTGCCGTAGAACTTGCTGGGGGAGGTCATACGACGACGCGCTCCTGCGTGGGCAACAAGCCGCTGCGACGCAGGGAGAAGTCCTGCTTGAAGCTGCCGCGGTTGAGGGTGGAGGTGACCCGCTCTACGAGATGGTCGCCGTCAAAGGCGTATCCGGCGCCGCGCACACCGACGGTCGCGCCGGCCTTCAGCACCCGCCCGTAGCGCAGCACGTCGAGCGTGCCGGAGCCCTGCACCGCCTGGGAATGCTTCGCGGCGTAGGCGAAGCCGCGCACCAGGGCGCCGATCGGCGACAGCCGGGCGGTGTCGTTCAGCGGCGTGATCTTGGGCGGCAGCGGCGGCACCAGCCCCAGCGGCGGCATGAACGGGATCTCGCCCGGGATTGGGATCGGGATTGGGACCTTGGTCAGCTGGTTGTGGATGAAGACGATCGGGATCTCGGTCCCTTCCTTGTCGTAGCGGAAGGAGAGGCTCTCGACGTTGTCGGCATGGCCACTGTCGGTGGTCAGCGCCGGCTGTGGCGTGCCGATGTGGATCTGCGGGCCCCAGTAGGCGAAGGAGGTCCCTGGCGTCGGCCCAGGCTCCATCTTGAAGATGTAACCGGCCTCCTCGGCCATCGCGCGCAGGTACTCCAGGTCCGACCCGGCGTGGCGGGGGATCCGGTCGGTGGGCAGCGGCGGCTCGTCGAGGGTCGGGATAACCTTCGGGATCACCCCCAGGAAGGCGTACTTGGCCAGGATCAGCAGCACGCGCACGATCGGCGGCATCGCCGGATAGGGCAGGCCGTCGAACGGCAGGATGTCCATCGCCGCGGAGAGGTCCTTGCCCTGGATGGTCAGGGTCGCGGGACGCCCGCCGGAGCCCGGCGCGAGCTGGGTCTGGGTGGCGACCCCGTCGATCAGGATCTCGGAACGGCCCGACAGGCCGACGGTCAGCAGCACCCGGAAGAACGGGATCGCAGCCGCGCCGGTGAGCATGAACAGGCTGATCAGCGGGGAGTTCTTCTCCACCAGGAAGCTGAGCTCGAACCCGCTCTGGATGTCGGTGGATTCGTTGGTGACCTTGACGCTCTGCAGGGCGTCCAGCACTGCGCGCGGCGCCGTCAGCGGCACGCCCGGGCCCATCATCAGCGAGAGGGTCAGCCCTTTGATCAACGGTTCTCCTCCGGAGCGGGCACGTCGATGGGAAGGGTCCGCCGCACCCGGGCGTCCTCGACTTCCAGCTCCTGCGGCCAGATCGCGCCGTTGGCGTCGCAGAGCCGCCAAAACTGCTCCGGATCGCCGACCAGCTTGACCGTCGTCTGGTCGAGGCGCTCGCCCTGTTGCACGCGATGCACCGAGAGCGTGGCGAATCGCTCGGGCGAGGGGCAGACGCGCCGCGCCAGATAGGCGGTCGTGGTCCCGTCGGCGGCGGTGATCGCCCGCACGCCGATCCCGTGATAGCGGCTCTCCGCCGGGAAATCGGTCTTGGGCAGCAGGCCCGCGCCGAACAGCAGTTCGATGGGATTGGTCATGTGAGGCTCGCGACGCCGAAGGTGGAAAGGGTGGCGGTCGGGCCGCGCCGGGCGAGCTGCTCCTTGGCCGTCAGGTAGGCCATGAACAGGCCGCCGCCGCGGTGCTTGAAGCCGAGGTCGTCGACGGAAAGCGCTCGGAGCGACAGGTTCACCTTCGCCAGGATCGGATTGAGCGCCGGATCGAACGCCTCTTCCGTGATCGAGAGCTCGGTCACCCGCACCGGTACGATGCGGCTGCGGCTCCAGATGAAGAGCGCCAAGGGTGTCTCCATGGGGGCGATCTCCAGCGTGCCGGCCGAGGCCAGGGCGTCCTGGTTCTTCAGCTGGGCACTGGTCGGATAGATCAGGGTCTCGAGGGCGGCGATCTGCGGAAAGAGGCCGAACTCCGCGGCGGCGGCGTTGGCGTCGGGGAACTCCAGCTGGTCGGTCGCGTCGAGCACCGCCTCCAGGGTGAAGGTCTCGATCGGCGGGCCCTTGAGCCGCAGCGCCTGGCTGCGGTCGCCGTCTTCACCGATCGACTGAATCTGCAGGCTGCGGGTCAGGGTCTCGGCGTTGTATTGCAGGCTGATCAGCCTAACGATCGCCCCGCTGTCAGGATCGATCAGTACCAGGCCGGCCTTGGTCAGCCGCGGCGAGCGGGAATAGCCGATCATGGCGTCTTGCTCCCGCTGGGCGCCTTTGCGGGCGCCGGGCCGGGCCCCTCGCCCATGATCTTGTAGGTGTCGTTGAAGGTGGCGGTGGTGGTTTCGACCAGTGTGCCGTCGACGTCGTAGAATCGCGTGCCGGCATGGATGGTGACCACCATGCTCTTATCGCCGTTGCGCGAGACCACGGTGACCTTCTGGTAGCCGCCGGTGAGGATCTTCAGGTTGCGCGCGTAGAAGACGTGGAACGTCTCGCCCGGCTGGTGGTCCCTGGGGGCGAAGGCTTCGGAGTTTGGCGGCAGGCTAGAAGCCTTGAGCAGCCGCGCGACCTGGGCGCCTTCCCGCTTCAGCTCCTCGGCGCTCGGTCCCTGTCCGGCCGGCGCGGCCTGCCCGCCGGCCTGCGGCGCGGGCGCACCGGCGGCGTCGAGGTCGTCGGTGAACTCCTTCGTCGTCCCGGAGCGCGGAGGGCGCGCGGGCGTGGTCTTGACGATCTCCTCCAGCTTCTCCTTCGAGTACTTGTCGAGCAGCGCCTTGATCCGGGCGACGTCGGCCTCGGTGACCGTGGCTCCGGGGTCGGGGCTGTCGGAATCGACGCCCAGGTGCTTCAGCGCCGCCATCAGCGCCTCGACGTGCTCCGTGTCGTAATTCTGAAGCATCTCGGCCATGGCGCGCTGGCCGGGGTCGAGGTTGTACTTGCTGGCGGCGTCGCAATCGACGTCGCTAGGCTTGGAGGCCATGTCGGTCTTATCGACCTCGCCCATCAGCGGCTTGATCGAGTCCGGCAGCAGTCCCCGCACCCGGGTGGCGATGATGTCGGCCACCACCCCGGGAAGGGCCCGGATCGGACCCATGGCGCTGACGATCGGATAGGCGATTTCGCGCTGGAACCAGCAGGAGGCGACAATGGCGGCGATGATCGCCTCCGCCAGGGCGCTGCCGACCAGGCCCAGGATGCAGCCGAGCAGGGGCGGGGCGCCGCACTGTGCGATGCGGTAGGCCCACTTTACGACGTTCACGATCGTGCCGATGTCCTTGACCGTCTCGGCGAGCTCTTCGACCTGCTTGATCTTGTCTTCCAGGACTTTGATCTGCTCGCCGAACTTCTCCTCCAGAGCTTCCTGGATCATCTTCTTGAAGGCGGCTTCCGCCTCCTCGATCTGCTTGATCTGCGCCTCGAGTTCCTCGATCTCCTCGCCGAAGTATTTGTTGAGCAGCACCGCGCCGCCCTTCTGGACGGCGATATAGAGCCGGTGGCCGACGTCGCGGATGAAGAGGCCGAGCAGGGTGCCGGCGATCCCGCGCAGCGCGGCCAGGACGGCGCCCTTGATGCCGCCGGAGCCGCCGGCCTTCTTGCCCATCCGCGCCTTGGCAGCGGCCACCTTCTGCTCGATCCTCTCTTTGACGCTGTCGTAGGTCTTGACCACCTTCACGTAGGTGGAGCCGAAGACCTGTCGCAGGCGCCCGTACTTCTCGCCGTGGTTGACCCAGTGCTGAACGACCTCCAGCTCGCGCGTACGCTCCAGCGTGCCGGTGGGGGCCGTCTTGAAGCCCGTCTTCTGCCGTTCGTTGATCTGGCGGACGGCCTCGTCCTTCATCCGCTTCTCGGCTTCGGTCGAGGGCTCGGTCAGCGCCTTCTTATCCTCACCGCCGGTCGCCGTGACGGCGGCCGCATGCCAGGGCTTGAAGCTCTCGGTCTTCCAGGTGTTGAAGTTGTAGGGATCCTTGGCTTCGAGCTTGTCGCGCTTCAGCGCCAGCCGGGGGCGCGGCTCGGCGCGGCGTGGCCGCCGCAGGGTGGCCACGCGCTTCGGTTCTTCCTTGAGCTTCTCCTTGACCGGCGTGAGCTTTGTCTTCGCATCCACGATGGTGCTGGTCGTCGCCGCCGCGCCGGTCGTGGCGGTTCCCGCGCCTAGCATGTGCACCGGGATGAAGTCGTAGGTGATGATGCCGTCGCTCGGCATTGCGATCTTCAGGACCGCCATTTCCGACACCCGGGTCTGCACTCCGTCGACGAAAAGCTTCACCTCCAACTTGGGCGACGCCGTGGTTGGGATTTCGAACTTGCCGGGGATGCCAACGGTCTTCATCCGCTCGGTCTTCGGCTTCCACTCCGCGCCCGCGGGGTTGATCGGCGCCGACGGGCCGGTGGCAAAGGTGTCAACCTTGGCCTTGAGGGCGTCCATCGCGGTGATGTAGCGGCCGACCTGCCCGGTCCCGAGCAGAGTCTCGGCTTCGTAGTTCGGCTTCAGATCGGCGATGGAGATGGTGTTCGGGCCGGCCCCCATCCGGCAGATGCCGTTGGCCGCCGACGGGCCAGGTAGCTTCGCGCCGCATGCGTTGGAGCCGGCGTCGCCGATCGGCGTGGCGGTGGCCTTGTGCTCCGTGGCGGTCATCACCACGCCGCTCTTCATGGACTTCTTGGCCAGCACCGGCAGGAACTGCGGCTGCTTGCCCGAGAAGGTGACGCCGAAGTAGACCCCTGTGTCGGTCTTCACGAAGTCGGCCCGGCCGTCGTTGCCGGTCGCCGCGCCGCCGGGAATCGGCGTCTCGGAGAAGAGGCCGGCGTTCGGCGGGTGCTTGCCGAGGATCTCCTGCACGTAGTCGTGGGAGCGGTCGCCGGGACCCCTGATGCCCTTGCCGAGCGGCGGCAGCGAATAGTAGTGGCGGCGGACCGCCTGCACCCGCTCTTCGCCGCCCTCGAGGCCGCGCGGGGCCTGTTGGGCGACGTGGGTCAGCTCGTGCGCCAGGAGTGCGCCATCGGCGAGGCTCTCGCCGGCCCCCAGCCAGATGTCCGAGCCGAAAGTGAAGGCGCGTGCGTCCAGGGCTTCAGCCGCCGCCGCGGCGTCGCCGCCCTGGTGCACCCGGACGTGATCGAGCCGCGTGCCCAGGCGCGGCTCGTGCTGCTGGCGCACATGCGCGGGCAAGGGTGCTCCGCCGCTCGCCGCGAGAATCGCCCGCCCAAGGGACGCCGGAAGCTTGGCGGACCCGTCGCTGGGGGCCGCGCCGCCTACGGCCGGGGGCGGTGCCTCGCCGGCACCGGCGTGCTCGGCGCCTAGGTCGGCCACCACCGCCTCGGCCGCGGCCTCGTTGGGATTTTGCGCGCTGTCCATGGGCACGCGCACCGTCGCGGGCGCGGAGCCCGGCTCCGGCGTCGCCTTGCGCTGGACGAGGCCCCGGCCGGCGCCCTGCTGCACGGTGTGGGTGAGCTCGTGGGCGAGCAGCCGCCGTCCCTCGGTGGAGACCGGGTCGTACTGGCCCTGCCCGAAATAGATGTCTGCGCCGTAGGTGAAGGCCCGGGCCCGGACGTCCCTGGCGAGGCTCGCGGCCGTTCCGCCGTCGTGGATTCGCACATGGCCCAGGTCGCGGCCGAACCGCGGCTCGAAGAAGTTGCGCGCTTCACCAGGCAGAGGCGCGCCGCCGGCGCCGCCGAGGTCCGAGCGGGAAAGCGCGCCGCCCGCGGGCGCCGCCCCGACCGCCACCTTGGCCTGGACGTCTTGGTCGAGATCTTCGGCGGCCTGCCGCTGAAGCGTTGCGAGGCGGTCATCGTCCTCGGGTTGGGCCTCTTCTCGCTGGACCAATGGCGTGATCGCCGGAAGGGCGCTCGCCGCACCCGCGCCGCTCACCACGCCTTCCGCGATCTGATCGGCTTCGAGCTCGTAGGGATCGCCGGGTTGGCTGACTTTGAGCTTGGTCTGGACACCCACGCGCTCATCGCTGTCGCAGCCGGCGCACTTGCCCATCACCCCCGCCGAAGCTCCGCAGGCGCACTTGCGCTGCAGGAGCGGCGAGGGGGCCGGTGTTATCGCCGGCGCAGCGGGATTGCGCAGGACGAGCGTGCTCACGGCTCGTCCTCGACCTGCGGGTTCTCCAGCGTCCATCGGCCATGGGGCGTCTGCTGGCGCTGCGCCGCGCCCGGCTCATCAGGGCCCGGGGGCATGAAGCGCAGCACGCCGGCCACCGTCACCCGCTGGCCGCGCCGCTTGGGCTCCCACCAGCGCTTGCCCTCCAGCAGCACCGAACCGCCGCCGTCGAGCACCACCCCGGCCGCGGCCTTGAAGTCGCTGGCGACGCCTTCCAGCGTCACCTGCTCGCCGGACATCTCCGGCCGCAGCTCCTGGATGCGCTGCGGGCTCATCGCTTCACCGCCACGCCGACGCAGAAGATCTGCCGGTTGAAGTCCTGCAGCGGGCGCGAATAGTGCTCCAGCGTGCTCTCGTAGACCTCCATCGCGCCGCCGCATTTCGGCTTGGCGAGTGTAGCTGTGTCGCAGTGGTTGGCGTGCCACCAGTTGCCGGACTTCTCGTCGTAGAGACCATAGTCGAAGTTGGTCATGTTCGGCTCGGGGCGCGGAGAGTAGTCGTAGCCGCTCATGTCCACCTTGCCGGTCTTCTTGTCGGCGGGAGGCTTTTCCTCCGTCCAGAACCGCTTCGAGAAGATGATCGCCTTGCGGTCGGCCTGATTGGCCGCCAGATAGGCGTCCATCTTCTTCTGCGCGGCCAGCGCCGCCGCGAAGCCTTCGTAGCAATTGCTGAGATCCGGGTTGCCGAGGGTGCCGATCTCCAGCGCCGTGATGCCGATGCAGCCGCGCGCCAGCGTCAACGTCTCCGCCGAGCTCATGGTCAGCCTGTGCTCTTTGTTCCAGCGTTTGATGTACTCGGCGAGGGTCTGGACCGTGGACTTGTCGCCGCGGCGCGGGTGCAGGGAATCCAGCACCGGGAAGAAGACGTAGAGCTGGTCCAGCTCAGAACCGTCGAACTTGTCGTAGAGCCGCTCCAGGCCGATGGCCTCGCCCAGGGTTTCGCGGCCGGCCGGCGAGAGGAACTGCAGGACCGACAGCACCGCGGCTTCATCGTCGTCTAGCGCCGCGCCTGAAAGCAGCTCTTCGACCAGCAGGATGTTGGTGCGCAGGTTCTCCTTCTGGTTCAGCTTCTTGCGGACGACCGCGCGGGCCTTGTTGTCGGAATCGAAGTCGTCCTCGATGGCGTCGCGCGCCTTCAGGTCCTTCAGGTACTGGGCGAGGTCGTCGTCGGAGTAGTCGGGCTCGTCGCCGAATATGTCGGCGATGCCGCGGCCGATGTTGGCGAAGAATCCGCCGACGGTGCCGCCGCTGGAAGGCTGGCCGCCCCCCGCGCTGGGCGCCGCAGCGCGTTGGATCAAGCCGCCGCCGGCCCCTTGCTGCAGGGTGTGGGCGATCTCGTGGGCGAGCAGCCGACGGCCGCCCGGCGACGCCGCGACCGGCTCGCCGGAGCGGAGGAAGATGTGCTGGCCGCGGGTGAACGCACGCGCGCCCACGGTGCGGGCGAGCTGGTCGGGCGCCGCGCCCTGGTGGATGCGGACCTGGTTGAGGTCGCGCCCGAACCGCGGCTCGAAGAAGCGGCGCTCGCCATGCCCCAAGGGCGCGCCGCGGCTTGATTCCGACGCCAGCGCGCCGCCGAACCGCCCGCCGTTCGGCGCGGACGAGCCGCCAGCGGCCGGCTTCAACGCCGTCACGCCGGACCGCAGGACCGTGATCGTGGGAGCCTCGGAGGTGTTCGACAGCACTGCATCGGCGGCGCGATCGGCCTCGCGCTCGTGCAGGTCGGTCGGCGCGCTGATCCGCAGGCTAGACGCAGTCTCGGCCCGCTTCGGGCGCCGGGTTCTCGCAGACGTCCTCATCGGCGCCCCCCGGTCAGCCGGCCGGCGATCTGGCGGCCGACGGCGCCGCCGTCGCCTGGAGACGCGGTGGTCCCGGCGTCGAGCCGCGAGGTCGAGGCTACGTCCTTCAGCTCGCCGCTCCTGGTCGCACCGGTCAGCGCCCGCGCGAACTCGGCCCGCAGAGCGCGTTCGAAGGCCACTCTGTCCCGGGGCGACACGCCGTCCAGCACCAGCCGGTCGATGGTCACGCCTACGCGCCGGCTCATCCCAGCCCCCCGAATTCGGCGGCGGTGATCGGCTTCTCTAGCTTGGCGTATTCGCGTCGGGCGGCCGCAGCGAGGTGGCGGGTGGAGACCGGCTCGCCGGCCTCAGCGGCAAGGAAGGCGCCGTTGATGGCGATGGTGCGGATCGTCCCGCCGGAGACCGACAGCCGCGCCATCCGCGCCGGATCGTCGCCCGCCATTGGGGTTTCGGCCGGGAAGATGCGCCGCCAGATTTCAGAGCGCAACGCCGCATCGGGGAAGGGGAAATCGACCACGAACCGCAGGCGCCGCATGAAGGCGATGTCGAGCGAGCCCTTCAGGTTGGTGGTCAGGATCGCCAGGCCTTTGTAGGCCTCCATCCGCTGCAGGAGGTAGCTCACCTCGACATTGGCGTAGCGGTCGTGGCTGTCCTTCACCTCTGAGCGCTTGCCGAACAGGGCGTCGGCCTCGTCGAACAGCAGGATCGCGCCGCTGGCCTCGGCGGCGTCGAAGATCCGGCGCAGGTTCTTCTCGGTCTCGCCGATGTACTTGCTGACAACCTGGCTGAGGTCAATGCGATAGAGGTCGAGCCGAAGCTCCTGCGCCAGCACCTCGGCGGCCATGGTCTTGCCGGTGCCGCTCGGGCCGGCGAACAGCGCGGTGACGCCGAGGCCGCGCGCTCCGCGGTCGGCCCAGCCCCAGCGGCCGTGCACCTGGTGGGCGCGGCGGACGTGCACCGTGATGTCGCGGAGCTGCGACAGCCGGTCGGCCGGTAGCACCAAGTCGTCCCAGGACATCTGGGATTCGATGCGTTCCGCGAGGTCGTCGAGCTTGCGACGCGCCTGGGCGCGGGCCGCGTCCCAGAGGCGGTGGGACAGCGCTTCCGGATTCTGCTGGAGGGGCTGGTCGGCCAACTCGACGACCGCCCGCACGCCGGCCGCATCGAGCACGAATTGCTCGGCCAGCTGGTCCAGGCGATCGCCCAGAGCGTCAGCGTCGCGGCCGAGGGCCTGGCGCCAAAGGTCCCGGCGCTCGTCGACGGAGGGGGTGGGCATGTCCATGCGCAGCCGGCGCGGCCGCTGCAGGGTCAGGGCGTCGCGACCGGCGAGGATCACCGGGCCCAGCAGCTGGTCGACAAACCCGGCGGCGATCCGGTCCTCGTCGTCGCCGGAGCCCTCGCCGTCGATCAGGAGGACGCCGTCGCTGAAGGCCATCTCCCGGTCGCAAAGCCTGGCCAGCGCGTGACGCTCGAAGGCGGATCTGGGGATGTCCGGCCGCGACAGCCGGAACAGGCGCTGGCCGCGCTTCAGGCATAGGGCGCCGGCCACCATCTGCTTGGTCTCGACGCCTGCCCCGCAGAGCTGGAGGATCGGCCAGCCGCTATCGTCGGCGACCCAGTGACGTTCGAGGCGGACCGCCATCTCGGCTTCAGCCAGAGCCGGATCGGCGAGGCTTTCCACAGGCGCCACCAGGCCATCGAGGCGGGGATCCAGATAGTCGACGCCCAGCAGATGATTCAGCACCCGCTCGTCTAGCTTCAGGACGCGCTCCGCCTGCGCGCCGCCGCCTTCCAGGTCGATCATCCGCCAGCGCCGCAGGGGCGACTGCGGGGTGATGGCGGCCCGGACCTCGTCGCCCGCCAGCTGCAGCGCCATGCCGAGCGTCGGCCGCCGGCCGTGGAGCTGCGCCGGCTCGAGTTCGGCGGCGGCGGCCAGCAGCAACAGCAGAGTGTCCACCGGTCCCAAGCCGAACACCGCGGCCATGGTGTCGACGCGGGCCGGCGGTGAGAGCCCGGCTTCGATTTCGCCCTGCGGCTCGCGGCCGGCCAGAGCCGCCGCGATGGCTTCGATCTCCTGATTGAGGCGGCGGCGGTTGTCGGCGGCCCAGCCGCCCTGCGGCATCTGGTTCATGGCACGGCCACCAGCTGCGTGGGGTCGTAGCGCGGCGGCTTGGCCGCGGTGTCGATGAGCAGGGAGTCGACGCCCGCCACCCGCAGGCGCACCGGCAGGCCGGCCGAGGGCGGCAGGTCCGCGAACAGCGCGTCGACTTCGTCGACGTCGCCGCCGAGCGGCGGCAAGACCTGCTCGGAGACGCCCGCGACGATCGCCACCGACTGCGTCTCCAGGATCCGCGGCTGACACCCAACGGTGATCCGCGTTCCGCCGGCCTCGGGGGCGGCCACCGGCGCGGCGCGCGGCGCCAGGGTGATCGGCAGTCGGTTGGTGGTCCGCACGCGACCGGCTTCGACCAGCACCACATCGGCCAGATAGGAGCCTACGCGCCACGCCCCGGGGTCCGCGCCGGTGTCCTCCAGCGGGGCGCCCGCTGCCAGCGGCGCGCCCTGCGGCAGCACCACCTCCAGCCGGCCTGGCGTCGGCGCGGTGGCGGGGGAAAGGTCCAGAGTCGCGCCGGTCTCGGTGTCCGTGAACCGCACGGTCGCTTCTCCATGGTTGAGATGGTGGCCGAGGAAGGCGACCGTGTCGCCGAGCCGCATCGCCGGCCGATCGCCCGGCGGCGAGATGCGCGTCAGGACGGGCGTCGCAGGGGTGAGCTCGGGCTGTACGAAGACGCCCGCGTCGCGACCGGTTCCCGGGTCCAGGGGGCCGCGGGAGAGCACCGGCAGCGCTGTGCGCTTCGGCAGATCGCGCTCGATCAGCACCACCGAGACCAGATAGGCCACCGTCGTGCGGTAGTTGGTCTGCAGCGCCGTCCAGATCTTGGACATGTCGTCCAGGGAGAGGTTCTGCGGCGTGACCTTGATCAGCTCGAGCTGGTCGGCGAGCTTGGCTGGGTCGGTCTGCTGGAACACAGGCGGCAGGATGGCGCCGTTGACCCCGCCCTCGAGCGCCTCGCGGATCATCGCCCGCGGCCACATCGAGGTCTCGTGCAACATGGACATGGCGTAGCCGAGGAGGATCTCGGCCTGCAGCTCCTGCACGCCGTAGGCGGTCAGCAGGTAGTGCAGGTCGAGCGCCAGCCGGGGCCGGTTGACCAGCTGGTGGCGGCTGTCCCGGGTCGGCAGGTCGGTGTTGGCCAGCGCGGTGTTCGGCGTCACCCGATGCAGGAAGAGGTTCAACCGGCTGGGCTGGTTGTCGCCCAGCTCGGCCTGCACCCGGTCCGGCGGCAGGGCCGACACGACCACGTCGACGCCGATCTGACCCCCCACGTCGCCGTTGATGACGGCGTCGTTGAGCAGGTCCTTGAGCAGGCGCGTGACCGAGGCGATGGCGAGGGCGTTGCTCAACCGCGCCTCCCACGGCCCTTGGCCAGATATTCCTCCAGTGGCATTAGCTTGGGCGGCGGCCGGGCCGGTGCCTTGGGTGCGCGGCGCTCCGGCTCGCCCCGGACCTCGATGCGGCCTATGGTGATGTTGATGTCCGGCTCGCCTTGCGGCGCACGCTCGGGCCGCGGGGACCTCGCAGGGCCAGCTGTCGCAAGCGGCGCGCGCTCCGGCAGGAGCGGACGGTAGGAGGCGGCCTGGGCGGGCGGATCAGGGGACTCGGACGAAACCGTGCCCCGACGGCTGCGCGCAGGGGGTGTTGCGATGCGGTCGGCGCGCGGCGGAGAAGGCGGCCGCTCGATGCGCGCCGGGGCCTCGGACGGCGTCGGCGCGGCGGCGAAGATCTCCGATCCAGGCGCCCTGGCGCGCGCGGTCGGCTCCGGCGGCTCGAATGCGGTCACGTCGAGCGCGTTTGGCGACTCGCGCCGCGTCGAGGCAGGTCGCTCGCGCAGGGCCGCCCGCAGCGGGGCCGCCGCGCCCGTGGGCGGTGGCGTGGCCGCGAGGGGAGCGGCCGGGCTCTCCGCCTCCGTCTCGCTGAGTTCCAGGCGGACTGGCGCGGCTTCGAACAGGCCGCCGAGCCTCGGCCGCACCATGGCGACCCCGAGCGCCCGTTCGGCAAGGCGTGTCAGGACCCCGCTCATCCCGCCCCCGCCAGTTCGAGGTAGGCGCGGCGCCGGGCCGAGCTGAGACCCAGGATCTCCGTCTCCGACCAGCCGAACCGCTCGGCGAGGGCGGCGACTTCCGCCAGCAGGCGGCGCGCGTCGGCGTCCACCTCGCTCCAGAAACAGGCGGCGATGTCGAACGCCGCCATCCAGGACGCGGCGCAGTCGGCGCAGGTGAAATCCAGGCTGATTTCGGCGGCGGCCTCGCGCGCCGACACCTCGGCCTCGATCGCGTTCCACAGGGGCGGGGGGAGGTCGCCTTTGTCCTGACCGCCCGGACCCTGCACCGTCGCCACCGCACGCTCCAACAGGACCGAGGCGGCGTCATTCGCGTCGCGAGCCTGACTGGCCCAGGCGAGATCGCGGCTGGCCAACGGACGCAGCGAAACCCGCCAGCCGTCGAGCTCCAGCGTCGCTTCCCCCTCAGGCGCCTCCGCGAGGCCGTCGGCCAGCGCGGCCGCCGAGAGCTCGAACTCCTGCGTGGCCGCACAGGCCGGACAGTCGATCAGGCAGGGAATCCGGTCGCCGAACGTCGCACGACGGTGATCGAGCAGGCGGCGGTCGCGTACCCCGATCGGCAAGCTCGCCAGATCCTCGCTTGGGTCATCTGTCGCCAGGCGAAGCAAGACGATGGCCCGATCGATCGGGTGAAGCCGCGCGCCCTGCTCGTGCGCCGCAAGCCGCGCCGGAGGGGTCAGGGCGTTCAGCATCAGGCCGGTTCAGTGAAGCTCGGCTCCGCGGGCTCGACGACGTCCGTGTCGCGCTCCCAGCCTTCGTTCTCGAGCTTGATGGACTCGATCGCCACGGCGTTGGCGTTGGCGTCGAGCTCGGGCAGGGCCTGGAACTCCGAGACCCAGCAGCGATAGACTTTCCACGCCTTCGCCAGCTGCCCCGCCTCGTTGTAGAGCTCGACGATGATGTCTTTCCGGAAGTCCTTCAGCGAGGCTTCCGCCCCGAGCCCCGAGCCGTAGTTCCAGACCTTGTTGGCCCAGCGCTCGAATTCCACGTCGTGAGTGACCCCGCGCTCCAGGCTGATGGCCTCGAACTTGGTCCGGCCGGGCGACTTGCGCGTCGTGGAAGGATCGCCGCCCTCCCGGTGCTCGACGAGCTCGGTGGTGCGCTTCAGCGCGCCGACCTTGGAGAGGCCGGCCACGAAGCGGCCGTCCCACTTCACGCGGAACTTGAAGTTCTTGTAGGGGTCGAAGCGCTGCGGATTGACGCTGAACTGGGCCATCGGACACCCCTCCTCTTAAGCGCCCGCACCGGCTTGGCCGGCCAGCTGCTGCAGCTTGATGATCACGAACTCGGCGGGCTTGAGCGGGGCGAAGCCGACCACGATGTTGACGATGCCGAGATTGATGTCGTCCTGGGTCGTGGTGCTGCTGTCGCACTGCACGAGGTAGGCCTCTCTCGGGGTCTTCCCCTGGAAGGCGCCCTGCCGGAACAGGTTGTGCATGAAGGAGCCGACGTTCAGCCGGATCTGCGCCCACAGCGGCTCGTCGTTGGGCTCGAACACCACCCACTGGGTGCCACGGTAGAGGCTCTCCTCCAGGAACAGCGCCAGGCGGCGCACGGGCACGTACTTCCACTCCGAGGCCATTGCGTCGGAGCCGACCAGGGTTCGCGCGCCCCAGGAGATCGGTCCAAAGGCGGGGAAGGCTCTGAGCGAGTTCAGGCCCATGGGATTCAGGACGCCGTTCTCGGCGTCTGTCAGCACGTAATCGAGCCCCTGGGCGCCTCGGACGCTGGCCTCGGTGCCGGCCGGCGCCTTCCACACCCCGCGGGTCGCGTCGGTGCGGGCGTAGAGCCCCGCCATGGCGCCTGAGTTGGGGAAGGAGCGGACGCGGTTGTTCTCGAGGGAGTCCGCCATCCGCACCCGCGGGAAATAGGCGGCGGCGTTGCGGTGGCGCAGGGCGCCGTTGGCGTTCAGCCAGGCGCGCGCCTCGTCCAGAGTGTCAGTGGCGGCCGGCAGGTCGATGATCGCAAAGGCGCGGCGCTGCTCCGCGTAGGTCAGGGCGGCGGCCCAGAGGCCCGCGTCCGACTGGCCGGGCAGCAGCAGGATGTTGAACAGGTCCACATCCTCGAGCGCGTAGAGGCCGGTCTTCGCCGCCTGATTGCCCTGCAGGTCCACGACGCCCGGCGGCGCGCCATCCGCGCCCGGCACGGGGTTGATCTGCGCGCCGACCACCGGGCCCACGCCCAGCTGATAAGCGGCGATGTTCGGCTCGGCGTTGTCGGTGAGGTCGTCGGGACCGGCCCCGAACGTCGGCCCGCTGTTGAAGCGCAGCCGCACGCTCGGGTCGCTCCCGGCCGGCGTCACCACAACACGGTCCCCGACAAGCGACAGGCGGGCGCCGGCCAGTTCCGGCCGCGCCGAGCCGGAGAACGCCGCCTGCAGTTGGGTGGCCAGTTGATCGAGGTTGGTCGGCCGGCTGGGATCGTCCGGCCAGAGCGCCAGCACCTCGTTGGCGACCACCGTGCCCGCGGAGTCTAGGATGTCGACGTCCATGGAAGCCGGGCTGATGAGGTCGGCGAAGTCGAGGGGCGGGTCCTGCCGCACCCAGGCGGTCCCGGATTGCGCCGGCCGCAGGGCCGCCGAACCGTTGACTTCGCGTCCACCGTTGACGACGCCCAGGCACAGGATGCCGGTGGCGCTGGCCCGTGAAGCGGTCGTGAAGGCGACGCTGGACTCCTCGCGATCGGCCGCCGGCGTGCCGGAGGTAGCCTCGAGCACCGCCTCGGCGCCGTTCACATTGGCGTCGCACGTGAAGTCGACGTAGGCGTCGTCGCCCGGATCGAGGGCGCGCACGCGCGCCTGGATCCGCGCGGCGAGGTCGTCCATCTGCACCTGGAAATTCCCGGGGGCCAAGCCCTCGCCCTCGCCGAAGATGTCGAACTCCTGCACCCGGCCTCCGTCGATCGAGACCGCCAACCGCCGAGCGTTGTCGCCCAGCCGGTCGATGTCGGCCTGCGCGAGCACGCCGCTCAGCGAGGTCGCCGCGTCCGGGAAGGCGAGGCCGCCGGGACGCACCAGCGTCACCAGGTTGGAGGAGGAGTTCACCACCGAGGCCACATAGTTCGGCGCGAAGCTGTTCATGCTGAGATTGCGGTGGCTCTCGCTGCGCACCGTCGTCATGCGGCCATTGCGTTCGGCCACCTCGGCGATGGTCAGGTTGAAGAGGCTATTCGGGTTGGCGGCGTCGTAGTCGACCACCAGCCGGATGTTGTTGCCCCACAGCCCGGCCGACTGCGCCGTCGCCGTCAGCACCACGTCGCCGGCGCCGTCCGCGGCGGTCTCCAGATCGACCGCCGCCGGCGCGGCCCCCGCGGCGACGCGCACGATCCAGCCCGTCGCTCCGCCGTTCAGGAAGAAGTGCGAAACCGCGTAGGAAAGCGCGCTGTCGGAATCCAAGCCGCCGAAACGCCGCTCGAAATCCGCATAACTGAATATCTGTATGGGTTCGCTGGTCGGCCCCCGGGCCGTGTAGCCGACAAAAGCGGCGACGGACGTGGGAACGCCAGCAATCGCGCGAACAGCGCTTGGAACTTCCTCGATGTAAACGCCCGGATAGGAAACAGCCGTCGCCATTGAGCTCTCCTGTTTTCTACCATCGGGCACGAAGATGCATCGTCAGACGATTGAGAACCGTGCTCCCGTCTGAGCGAGCAGAAAAATTATCTAGCCGTTACCATTCGGAGACTGTGAGTTGAAGCCATAGAACGCCCTGCTTCCGCACGCTGTAAATCGGACTCTGTGCCCGTTGCATTCGTTGCGAGCGGCGGGCTGGGGTGGAAGACGAGTCATCCAGATGGGATTTTTTTCAATTATATTGCGCTCAGAGGATAGATCGAGCAATAATCGGCGTCAAGAGAGTTTGATTATTGCAAGCTGCGATCCCGCCAGCCGCTGCGGGTCATCGTTCAGGCACCTCCAGGCTCGCAGCCAATGGCAAGTGGCACGCAACCTCCAGGACGAAGGAATGGCTATTCCTCGCCAAGCAGTTTGCCCGTGAAGTCCCCCTGCCACAGGCTGGAAGGCTTTGTCACGTTGTCGAGTGTGGCTGCAATCAGGTCGGCATCCGCCAGGCAGTCGGGCCACGCTCCCGGCGGCAGAGATCACCGGCTTTCGGGCGGCGCGCGCGAAGGCGATTTCCGCCAGCGTACCGCGGGTGCCGGTAAACGCCACGACGATGCCCGGCGTCCAGCCGTTGATCACGTTGCGAACGTTGTGAGGCCAATAGGCGGCGGGCACCGGCCTGGTGATCCCAGAGGACCCTCTGCGATGGCGGGATGCCGATGAGCCGGGCCTCGTCCCCCGCTTCTTCATGGGCGCCGAGCAAGGTCGCCTCTTTAGCCTGGCCCCCGTTTAAGGCGACCTCATCCCTAGACAGGAGCATTCCCCCCGTCATTAGGATCAACTGCGCTGGGCGACGATGGCGCCGAGAGTGGCAGCGGCCTCGAGCTGCCCCTCGCCCCCGATCGCACCGACAATGGCTCTGCGCCTGGTCATGTGGCCCGAACTCCGGAAGCGGAGACGCTACGTCTGCGACATCTGCCGGCTCGCGGCAGCGGCAGTTCTACTGTAGCGCTCCCCTTGAAGACGGCGCGTCTCCTTGAGCCAAACCAACCCGGCCTGGTTGAGACCGCTCTCCGGAGGGGATCGTCACGTTCGCGGCCTTGCATCGCGCCCGTGAGGAGCGTAGCGGTCGTCATGACCCCGCCTGACTATTTTTTTGGTTATCGCTTTCCATCCGACGTGATCCAGCGCGCCGTCTGGATGTATCTCCGCTTCGCCCTGAGCTACCGCGACGTCGAGGACTTGCTCGCCGAGCGCGGCATCGAGGTGTCGTACGAGACGATCCGTCGATGGGTGAGTGCGTTCGGCCCGATGATCGCCCGGCGCCTCCGGGCGCAATGGCCAGCGCCGCATCGGCGATGGCACCTCGACGAAATGTTTGTCCGGATCGGTGGCAAGCAGATGTACCTCTGGCGCGCCGTCGATGCCGAGGGTGAGGTGCTCGAGGTGTTGGTTTAGGCCAGGCGAGATGCGGCTGCAGCCCGCAAGCTGATGCGCAAGCTCCTCCGCAAGCAGGGCATCGCTCTAACCACCTGGGTGACCGACAAGTGTCCGGCCTACGGCGCGGCGCTTCGTGACCTGCGGCTGAACGGGATACCCCATCTGCGGGCCAAGCGGCTGAACAACCGGGCCGAGAGCTCGCATGTCCCAGTTCGCCGACGCGAACGCAAGCTGCAACGGTTCAGATCCGCCGCATCGGCGCAGCGGTTCCTGTCGATGTATGCCGCGACCTACAACACTTTCAATCTCTGCCGTCACCTCACCACCGCCAGTACGCACCGCCGCTTTCGTGCAGAGGCGTTCGCGGCATGGCGCGATGCGGCTGGCGTCGCGGCATGAGCCTGGCAGATGCCGACCTAATCGCGGCCACGCTCGACAACGTGACAAAGCCCCGCTGAGAGCGCTCAGTCCCGCGCGTCGTGCCGGTCTCGCGCCTGTTCCACGAGTTGGGCTAGGATCGCCCGTTCCGCATCCGCGCAGCGAATCATAGAAACAAAGGCGCCATCCCGCACTGAGGCCACGAACGGCGCTCGCACCGCGAGCACCGCCGCGACTTGGCGCGCAGCCGTCCAGGTGATATTAACGCTCTCGGTGACTAGTACCGCGGCGAATAGCGTATTCAACCGGGCGAGCGTCAGCCGGTCGGGCTGCGCCTCAAGCGGGCCCCCGGGCCCCCCATGCCGCGCAAGCTGGTCCATCACGATCTGCTCTAAGGCCGCGTCGCCGAGCTCCTTGTAGTTGTGGGGCGGATCTGTATAGCGGAGCACGTCAGGATGCAGGATTGCTCCCGGAGGCAGCAACTCGGTCCCCCGGAAGAATACAAGATGACGCGCCAAAGCCACTGCCTTCTCGTAACGTGCACGATACTCGTCTCGGTCCTGTAGTATGGCCTCAAGCACGACGGCGGGCGTTGCCCAGCCCAGAAACTGGTCCGGGCGGTTCTCACGGCGCCCCATGAATACGATCGCCTCGGGAGCCAGACGGCGGACCGCGCCCGCGCTGAGCGCGATGAGCCGCGTGACCCACCAGGCATCCCCGTCACGAATGTCGACGACGACAAACGGCTGACGCGACGCTGTGCGAAGCGCCTCCATGATGTCCATCGGCGCGGTGTCCGACACGACGGGTCCCGTGATCCCGAGATTGGCGGGAAGCACCTCCGTTCCGGCCGCGGCTGCCCGCGTGAGATCCATCCGGCTCAGGTCAAGATTGAACCATTTGGACCCGAGCACCGCTCGGCGCTCCGCGAGAAAATCGAGCAGCCTGAGTCCGACAGGCGCGAAGCTAATGATGAGAAGGATGAGTACGACCCAATCGATAGCCGCTTCACTCGGCCATCCGCTGGCCCGCCTCACTCCAAAGAGGACGAGGAGCCCTACGATAAACCCTGCAACTGCGGCGCCCAGTGCCGCTGGCGTGCTGTACGACCACAGCGCCTTTCCAGAATTTGCCATCGACGCTTTAACCGCTCCCATTCGTAGAGATCCAATAAACCATGCGCCCCTTCTACCTGGAGTTCAAATTCCCTCGGCCCTGCGGGGTCATACCATAATGTGATGTGGTGGATGGCGCCATCCAACGGCATCGAGCGTGCCAGAATAGCTTGTTGCAGTACCTTGAGAGGAACCATCGACCATGGGAAAGATGACGACAATCGATTTTGATCCGCAAAGAATGTTTCCAACTTCATGGGGTTGATGCAGATCGGCAGGTCGTCTTGCGCACATCGCAGCGACGAGGGCAGATGCAGCCATTCTTCGAGACGCTTGACGCTTGATCCTTGCCTGATTGGCATGGAAGCCTGCGCGACAGCCCGTCACTCGGTGCGAGGGGCTTGTCACGTTTGTACAATTCTCACCGAGAGTTACCCTTCAGAGAATTGGTATTAGAGACTCCGTTCTGATTTACAGATAAGCGAACATACCTATTCTCGAAGCGTAGTCATTTGGGCGGCTGCCTATTAAATTGCTTTCCACCTGCTTCCGCTGATCTCGATCGGGGCGACGCGCTCGCAGTCGGAGACGTACGGATTGCCCTTCGACCCGCCCCGAACCGGTTCGATCCGGAATTCGCGGAGCCGGAGCTGGAATTCGCCCGGCCGGCCGTGGCGCGGTGCAAACATCCGCCGCTGCGCCTTAGGCCAAGCGAACACGCATTTCAGGGCGAGGTCCGCGTCGTGGAAACGGTCCAGCTCGGGTCGCGGATCGCCCTCGTCGGCGATCCCGACCTTCAGTCGATCGGCGAGGCGTTCCACCGCTTCTTTGCCTGCGACGATCCGCTGGCCTCACTGGACGCGCGCCTTGAAGTTGCCCGTGACATGCTCCACCGCTGGGGCGTGCCAGAGGTAAATCCTGTCGACCTCATTTCTGCCTCTGACAGACTGCGCGACTTTGTCAGCGAGCGCTTCGACGGTGCTGCGCGTCTCCCGGAGTGGCCTGTCCATGCGGCCGAGGAACTTCAGGTTATCTCTGGGCGCATCGACCTCCTGCTTGATGACGGCGGTGACTTCGCGGTTGTCGACCACAAGAGCTTCCCCGGGTCGATGGAGCTTGATGCCGGACGGCTCCGGGCATTCGGCGGGCAGGTTGAGCTATATTCGCGGGCGCTGCATCGTGGGACAGGGCGAGGCTGCCGGGAGTATTGGGTTCACCGGCCGGTAGCGGGCCTAATGGTCAGGGTTGAGCTTGCCGGCGTGGAGGCGGAGTAACGCCTGTGTCATCGCCTGAGGACTAGCGCAGCCTTGACGTCTGCTCCCAGAAGCCTGGGGAATGCGACTTATCTTCCCTACCAAAGAAGACCGGGTGTCGGCCAGGTCGATAGGAATGTCCGGTTCGGAGGAGCCCTGGAGGCCTCCGAATGTCCGCAGAGGGGACAAGGCGGCCTGCATAGCTATCCGACGTACCACGTATTGGTCCGTCGCAGGATGGCCACGACGTTTGGCTTGATGCGCCTGGCAACGGAGTCGATCTTTGAGGTGGGCTTCGATCTGGGGGGTGCCGTGAGGCGATCATACGGCTGGAACGACATCCTTGTGATGCCCGACGATCTGCACGCCTTCGCATGGTCTGCTCCGATGCGCGATCTGGCGGCCAAACTTGGTCTGTCCGACGTCGGGCTGAAGAAGCTTCTCGCGAGCCACGGTGTGATCCCGCCGCCCCAGGGGTACTGGAACAAGGTGCATGCTGGAAAGCCTGTGCCGAAGCGTCCTGAGGCGCCGCCCCGACGGCCGGGCGGGCTAGGGCGGCTGAGGGTCGATGCCCGCTTTGCGAATGTCCTATCCCCGATACCTCTGCTTCCATCCGAGGGGCCATTCGCTTCCGCGCTAGTCCCGGAAGATCTCGATGAGCTCTACTCGTTGGAGTTGAAGGCGATCGGCTCGGCCTCGGTGAAGACGCTCTACAAGCCTCACAAAGGGCTGGTGCAGTTGCTCAAGCAGGAGCAGCGCCGACGGGAGAAGTCTGCTGCGAGTAGCTGGCACTGGGACCAGCCCAAGTTCGACACACCTCTTGCCCAACGTCGCTTGAGGATCCTCAACGGCATTTTCCTGACGCTCAGCAAGCGCGGTCATAGCGGCCACGCCAATGAGTATGACGGAGAAATCCATGCGAGAGCGGTCATCGGCGACACCGTCCTGCGTTTGGACATCAGCATCGCCGGCAAGCACCAGACAGTCCGCCAGCATGGCTATCTCCGTCCGGCGCCCGATCTCCCCGCGTCGACGCCGCTGATGCTTCGATTCGATCCAGGTCTCGATCGCAAAGCCGACCGAGTTTGGCAGGATGATGCTGACGGGAAGCTGGAGGCAAAGATCGCGCCTATCACGGCCGCCATCATCGTGGCGGGGGAGGCCGGGTTCCGGAGAAGTCTGCGGGAACAAGAGGAGCGTGCGGAGCAAGAGCGGATCGAACAGGAGAGGCGACGCCAGGAGCAGCTTGCTGAACTCAATCGGAAGCGTTTGGAGCACTTGCGCGCGAGTGGCGAACTTTTGCGCCAGGCGCAGGACATCCGGGCACTCGTTCAACGGGTCCGGCAGGCGATCGTTCAGGGGGCTGCTGAGATCGACGCCTCGGCGCTTGCCGCTTGGGAGCAATGGGCGCTTGCCGAGGCAGACAGGATCGATCCGGTGAGTTCCGGCCAGTTCATGACTCATCTGCATGAGCCAACGCTGTAGGACGCTCGATGTGTCGTGGCCCGTCAATTCCGCGAGGTGGTGAAACGGCGGCTCATGACCGACGGAGGCTCGAGCGGATTGCTCCGGGTTCGCGGTGATCGCCCACACTGCGCGTTTTCTGAATCAGCGACTGATGTTCCAGCCAGCGGTTCAGGAGTTCGTTGCCCTGCGCGGCCAACCGTTCGACCCAGAGCGCTTCTGAAGCGAGTGATTGCTCTTCGGTTTCGCAGACGTCGAGCACTCTGAAGCTGGGTGCGTTCCCTGCCGCGAGCGAGTCCCAAATCCACGCCCGGATTGGACGGAAGCGATAATGTGGCCGTTCCGTTCGTGTCTTCAGGTGGGCTGCTATTCGCCTTGCGAAACTCCCGCTCTGGCCGACATAGACGAACCCGCCGGTCCGCGGATCGAGGATCCCGTAGGTCACGTAGAGCCCGGCTGCCAACTTCTCAGCGCGCCACAGGTGCGCGTTGTCCACGTGGCGAAGCCACTCGATCGCGGCTGATTGGGCGGTGGGCCTTCGGCGGGTATGGATTTCGTGTCTGATAAGCCCTGCGCGATCAGTGCAGGGCTGGTACGAAGCGGCACCGCAACGCCGGCATGGATGTTCGAGCGGATCGGACATCAGTTTTCTCCGGTGCGGCGCCGCACTCCATTGTGGTCACGCCGGGTCCAGACTCACCGTCACATTGACGAGCCGCTGTAGGTCGACAAGGACGGATCGGAGAGGCGGCCACGGGAATTCGTCGTCATCCGAGCGCGATTGGCCCATCGAGAGCACCATGGCGAGCTTGGCGACGGCACCGGCCACAGTGCCGGCCGGCACCTGCCATACCGTCTCTGTCAGAGAGTCCCAGCGGTCCCAGGCTTGATTGACGCGCTCCTCCACCGGACCGAGCCCGATCGCCGCCGCGGCCATTTCCCAGCGGCGCCGGTGCGCCGCGAACTCGCGGTGCAGCCTTTGCCGAAGCTCCTCCGTTCCCGGCAAGTCTTCAAGCAGTTCATCGATCTCGGCGGGTTCGCAAGCCGAGACTGGTTCGGCTTTGCCCGGCACCGGGACTAGCACCCGCGGCATGCCGACGGTGCGGAGCAGGACGCCTTCCTTTTTCTGCCAGTCGTCCTGCCAAGCATCCAGTTCAGCATCGAGCGCGCGCCATTCACGGAAGAGGTCGAGGACGGGATCGGAGTTGGCGCCGCGGTGCCGGGCATCGGCGGCGCCGATTGGTATGACGGTGGCGCCGCCGAGCAGGTCACGGCGGCTGAGCGCAGGCAAAGTCGTGGTATCGTCCGAGTCAGCCATTGTCCGGCTCCCAGAAGCTGGATGGTGGTCAGGCCGGGCGAGGTGTTCCCGCACCTCGTTCGGCCGCCTCTCAAGTCTTGCTGGTCAATCCGCCCGACGAGCACGCGCAAGCAGTTGCTCACACGGCGCTTCTGCCATATGACGGGATTGATACCAACGGGATCATGCCCGTTGATCCTTTTGGGATCAAGAGAAAATTGACGACACCTGGTCAGATCCGTGCGGCGCGTGGTTTCCTTGGGCTCTCGCAGGCCGAATTGGCCCGTGCCGCTGGCGTGTCCGTTCCCACGATCAAGCGTAGCGAAAGTGACAGTGACCAGGCGCTCAAGGTCAGCGGCGAAATGCGAGCCCGGATCCGAGCGGCGCTGGAACAAGCTGGTATCGAGTTCACCAATGGCGACGTTCCCGGCGTTCGCCTGAAGAAGCCGAACCAGCCGTAGCGGCGGATCCAGCAACTCAGTTTCCCAGAGCGCAGGAGGGGCGAAGGGCTCTGCCCATCGCCCCGCAAGGGGCGGGTCCTCGCCATGCTCGCCGCAGTGCCTGCGGCTGCGCGTGGCTCCGGTCCCGGCCTGACGGCCGCCCTTGCCCCCACTCCCCGGTCCTCGCCGGACGGGCAGGGGTTGATGCAGCGGCATCAACCCGCTGCCGCGAAGCAAGGGGGAGACTGCCAATGTCCGCCTTCGTCGTCGACCAGGAGCATATCGACGAGCTGGTCTCGGCTGCCATCGATCTGGAGATCCGCGCCCGCCTCGCGACCGACCGATCCCGTCAGCAGGTGAACCACGAGAACGCCGGCGACTTCGGCCGGATGCTCTGGGCCGAGAACGTCCGCTCCGTCATCCACCGCTATCGACTGTCCGGCACCGAGGAGGCTGCAGAATACGAGTCTGCGGTCGAGGCCTACCGCTTTGCCTGGCGCACTGTGCCGCTCGGCCGGGCCGCCAAGCGCCTGGCCTGCTTCGAGTATCAGGCCTGCGAGTGCGATGATTGGGAAGAGAGCTTGGCCTACGACTTCGGCTCCCAGATGACCCGGGCGCTGATTGCAAAGTTTCCGGGCTATGCCGAAGCGCCGTGGTGACGTTCGATACTGCCGGGTCGCGCTCGACGCGGCCCGGCAGGTAGAAGGGCGGATGCATTCACCGATGCACTTTCGGATATATTCTGTAATGTATTCAGCCGATTGCGCGTCGACCTGCGATCTTCTGCTATCATCATGCATGGTCGCGGAGTTGAGTATCCGTGCAGGCCGCCAGCCGTATTGACCGGTTGTTGTCCCGGTTCGATGTTCGCCTGATGCCGAGCTGCGGCAGGAGATCGGCGATGGAATCGGACTGGAAACGGGCCGGCCGCGCACCGCCCGCCAACGACAATGCCGGCCAGGCCGGCAGGATTGATCCACGCCTGCTTGTGATCGCCAGGGCCATCGGCCGGCACATCGCGCGGGAACTGCTCCGGCCCGAGGCCGTCAATGACAACCGGCCGGAAGCAGCAGACCAGGGGAGAGAGGAAAATGATCCAGGTTGCCCTTTACGCCCGCTATTCCGACGACATACCTACCAGGACCCCGCCATCTCCGGCGCCATCCGCGGCCGGGTGGAGAAAGGCCGGTCCGGCAGCGGGCTCTGCTATGGCTATGACGTGGTCAAGCGCACCGATGCCGAGGGCGACCCGCTCCGTGGCGAGCGGCGGATCAACGAGGCCGAGGCCCCTGTGGTCCCGCGGATCTTCCGGGAGTTCGCCGCCGGCCGCTCGCCGCATGCGATTGCGACCGGGCTGAACGCCGACGGCATTCCCGGGCCACTCGGCCGGGAGTGGGCCGACACCACCATCCGGGGCCATGCCTCCCGCGGAACCGGCATCCTCAACAACGAGCTATATGCGGGGGTGCTGGTCTGGAATCGGCTTCACTTCGTCAAGGACCCGGCCACTGGCCGGCGGGTGTCGCGGCCAAACCCTGAGGCGAAGTGGATCCGCAACGAAGTGCCGGCGCTGCGCATCGTCGACGATGAGCTGTGGCAGGCGGTGAAGGCGCGGCAGACAGTCCTGGCGAAACAGTTCGAGGCGACCACGATCGCGGTGCGCAAGGCGCGGGCGAAGACGATGCACAGCCTGCGCCGTCCGGCCTTCCTGCTGTCGGGTCTGCTCATCTGCGGCTGCTGCGGCGGCAAGTACGGTATCATGGCCGCGGGCCGCTATGGTTGCCTTGCGCATTTCCGGCGCGGGCGCTGCGACAACTCTCGGACGATCACGCGGGAGAAGATTGAGAAGCGCGTACTGGCCGGGCTGACCGAGACACTGGTCTCGCCCGAAGCGGTGGCAGAGGCGGTGCGGTCCTGCGTCGAGCGCACCAACCATGAGAACCATGAACGGCGGGCGCGAGGAGAGGCAGACCGCGCCGCCCTGGTCCGGATAGAGCGCGGCATCCGCGGCATCATGCAGGCAATCGAGGACGGTATGTACCAGCCGTCGATGAAGGCACGTATGGACGAGTTGGAGCGGCAAAAGGCCGAGATCGAGACCCGGCTCAGCGAGGCGCCGGCCGACATCCCGGATGTGCATCCGAACGTGGCTGAGATCTACCGGCGGAAGGTGCGGCAGCTCACCGAGACGCTAGTGCACCCGGAGACCCGGGACGAGGCGGCGGAGGCGATCCGATCGCTGGTGGGGCAGGTGGTGCTGACGCCGGGCGAGGGCAGGGGAATGGTCAAGGCCCGCCTAAGCGGCGAGCTGATGGCCATCCTCGACTTCGCAGCCGGCCGCCGGCCGGCGCCCCGACCCGAAGTGATAACAACCGCGGTTGCGGGTCCCCGATTTGAACCTGCGAGAGCGACGGTGAAATCGCGGGCATAGCTTGGAGAAGCGACCACCGGCAGCGTGGAATAGCAGTCTGTCGCATCGGTCAGACCCCTGAAATCCAGTGCGCTGGTGATCTGGGCTGGGCCCGCCTAGGACGAACGCGGCGCCTGATGGCAGCCCTCAAGGAAGGTCATGCCGGAGGCGGTTGCTCGGCAACCCATAAGGCATCGCCAAGGGAGCGGAGAAAAGCTCCCCGTCGTGCGCGCCTCTTGAGCTATCTTGGCGCCGTCATCGTTGGGAGCCTCCGCTGGCGATCAGGGTTTCGCGTGCGGCAAGGGAAGCGTCTTGCAGCGCCTTTTGACCACCGAGCCCGTCAAAGGCGTAGCTATTGAGAAACTGGCGTCCGGCGAACAGTGTTCGATCGACGAGGCTCAGCTCTGCTTCGTCGCAGACCGCGGGCCAGTATTCGGCGATCGTCTTGATCTGGTGTTCGATCAGAGTGGCGGCTTCGGCTTCTTTCAGGTGGTAGTCAGGCGCGGCGGCAAGGCAGGTGGCAATCGTGCTGGCGCGGCTTTTGCCCTTGATGAGCATCGCCTGCGTGGCTTCGTTGCCTGTGCGGCCTTGCGGACAGATGTCATAGGCGGGGGTGAGCGTCAGCATCCTGCCGTCCCAGAAGGCGGCATGGTTGCGGGCATGGTCGTCTGTGTTGCCGCACAGCACGTTGAAGCATATCCGCCCGTAGAGCTCCTTCAGTGTCTCCTTGGGATCGGTGAAACGGTGACGGATCAGCTCGGCGAGGTCTTCATAGGAAGCGTAGCGGGCCATCATCTCGTCAAGGCCCAGCATGGTCAGAGCCGAGACCATGGCGCGCCTCGCCCAGCCATCCTTTGTGTGCGTGCGGTCGAAGCGTTCGATCAGAAGCACGTCTTTGTAGACGGCGCGGGTCATCGAGACCTTTGCGGCGTTCAGGCCGCATGCGGCTGCGAGTTTCATCGCGATGAATTCGGCCTTCACAACGCTGTACGTGTCATTGCTTGCCGAGAATTTGGCGATGAACTTCTTCGCGCCGTCATCGATCAGCGCCTTGGGGCGCGCGCCTCCGATCGAGGTGCCATGATTGAGGGCTTGGTCGAGCGCCGGGGGCAGGGGGACGCCCTTTTCGATGAGTTCGGCCGCTTCCATGAGTTCGTCAATGGAAGCCTGGGCGGCTAGGCGGGGGACGTACTCTGTTGCTGATGCCTGAAAATCCAGGGCACCGATCCGGTCGGAGCCTGACTGGAGCAGAAAGGTCAGCTCGCTGATCTCCGGCACGCCGACAGCGTCGGGCTTCTTGCCCGTCAACCTGTTGATGATGACCCGGCGACCCCAGGCGTCGGGTGAGCCGTCGCGAATGCAATTCGCCATCAGCAGGCCGTTGAGGGGCGCAATGACGCCTTCCTGAAGGCGCAGTTCGGGTTCATAGATGGAAATTGCGTTCTTCCGGCGGCGGTAGCTGGCGCCGTAGGTAAAGAGCAGGCGCTCGTCTTCCTGGTCGAGGCGGCCGGCCACCACTGGTTCCATTGTCCCCGGCAGCCACATCCATACAAAGGCTTCGGTAGCATCCGCCTTAGAAGTCATCATCGACCTCCTTCACTGTGTGGCGGACGCTCTTGGGCAGCAATGTCAGTTTTTCGTCGAGGCGGGCATTGTGCAGCTGGAGCGCGCGCTCGTCATAATCGAACAAGCGCACGCCGACGAGTGAGGCTACCTCGAAGACGATGCCGATCTCAGGGCCCGGCGCGCCCTTTTCGATGCTGGACAGCGTTGTGCGGCTGATGCCGGCGCGGTCGGCCAGCTCCTGCGCGGTTAGGCCGCGCTCGGCGCGGCCGACTCGGATCAGCTTGCCGAGCATGGCGAGCGCTTGGTGTGTGACTCTGGAGTAGCTTCTCTGGCGCGGCATAGCGCCTCCTGTTCATTTGAGTGGACATGAGAGCTTGTCGCGTCCAGAATTTCGCACAATGTGCATAGAGCAGGTATCTAGTCAAGTTTTGTTCACTTGATTGGTCATGAGCGCCATCAATGTCCATAATTGTGGACACAGTAGTGGTTGCCAGTGTGGCGCGGCGGTTGACGCAATAAGGTGGAAGGGCGGTTTCGGCGGTTATGAAGGTTGGCTGCACGGAATCTTCTTTCGGCTACGCCTTTACGGAAAATCTCATCCGCGGATCGGCCTCGGCCTCCGTCGGCGCGCCGGCATTTCCCAACCTCGTGCAGGAGGCGATGCTGGGCTATGACGTCCAGATCAACTTCCCCGCGGTGCCGCTTTTTTTCAGTACAAGCTTCCCGAGCTGATGACCCGCGCCAGCGCCTTTGAGATCGCCAGCGGCCGGTGTCGTGGCCTGACATTGGCGTTCTTCAGGATCGCGCTCATGCGCCGGGATGTATCGCATCAGCATCGGCTGCTGATCGACTGGGAGAGGCGCTATCCGGGCCAGGCTTTCTATGCCGCACCTTGCCTGTGCAACTGTCCGGCATTCAATGCCGCCTATAACACGGCGAGCGTAGCGAGCCATTCTATCCTGTTCTCTCCCGCGCAGATTGGCCCGCTGCCGGACGACAAGGTCCATACGATTGCGTACAAGCCCCGCCTGTCCTACGGGTATTTCTGCTCGAAGCCCCGCCAGATAGATGCCAAGACCTTCGAGAGCCTGGTCGGAAGCCTGTCCCGCAAGTTCAAGGACAAGAGCGTCCGGGACTTCAAGGCCGCGGCGCAGGAAGTCCGTCAACCTGCCGGCACAGGACGAGGCCGAGCGCGAGAACCGAGAAGTGTGGGCGGGACGCGAACATTGCCAGGCGCCGTCCCGCTTTCGAAAGAGCAAACGACGCTGACAACGCCTGCCGGTGCTCCCGTCTGCTCGGACGCATTGGGCTGATTCGCGTCGACCGACGTGCAGCTGACGGCGCCGAGATTGCTGGAATGCCAAACTCCGGCCTTTTCTGCGAAAAATTTGTCGGGTATACCCGACTGACAGGCAACGGATCACAACCTCATCTGCCCGCATGGAAAACGTGCGGCAGGCTGTGGCCCGGAACCTTCGGCGCATTCGCGGGGAGAGGTCACTGACGCAGGAAGAGTTGGGATTCCGGGCCGAGGTCAACCGCAGCTACATCAGCGACCTCGAGCAGGGAAAATACAGCGCCTCGGTCGAGATCCTTGCGAAGCTGGCCAAGGCACTGAATGTCGATCCTTCCGCGTTCCTGGAGCCGCCTCCGAAGCGGACCCAGGGCAGTTGAGCCCCATTACGAGTTGGCTTGCTGCATATGTGATGAGCCCTCGCGCCGGTCATGGACCGCAGGGGAACGAGTCATGTCGCGTGTAAGGCGGACAGACAAAAGGCCGGATCCGGTGGACGTTGCGGTCGGCTGGAACATTCGCCAGCGGCGGCAGAATGCCGGCATCGGCCTTGAGCGAATGGCAGGCCGGCTCGACCTGTCTTTTCAGCAGCTCCAAAAATACGAGACAGGAGCCAGCCGTATCTCGGCCGCGATGCTGATCCGGATCGCGCAGGTGCTCGAGGTTCCCGTAGGGCAACTGCTCGCTGGCGCGACCGAGGCTTCAGGCGATCGCGATCTCCCCTATGACCCGGAAGAGCACCGGGTGGCGCTGGCGCTGGCCCGTGATCTTCTTGCGATCCAGGATCCCACGGTGCGCCGGAGCCTGCAATTGCACCTCCGGGCACTCGCCCGCACCGGGCGCGAGACTTCGTCCGACTCATGAAGCGCTCGGCGGTATCAGGGCACTCGGGCGAAGGGATTCCGGCTCTCGATGAAGCTGTCTCCATGATGCTCGGCGATCCGCATCCGGAGCAGGCTTTTGACCCTCCAGGGCTGGCGGAACAAAGCGGTTCGCTCTTCCCCCAGCGTCCCGGTGTCGAGCTCGCCGGCGATCCCGCCGAGGACGTCCTCAACCGCGATCGCGGCTCGTCGCCAGCTCGCGGCTGGCGCCGCCGCGCCGTGGCGCGCCAGCAGAGCGACCAGTTCGCGGACATGGCTTTCCAGAACGGCATGGGAGACCATCTCGCGGAGCGCCTCCCGGCCAGCGACGGCGATGTCGCGGGCAATGGCCGGGATCGGATCGGAGGGATCGACCGTTTCCGCGAGCACCCGCGCCCCGAAGTCTCGGGCGACGATGCGGGTGATGCGATGGCGCTCGTCAACGATGACGAGAGTGTTCTGCTGATGGGCTTCGAGCGCAATCCCGTGGAGAAGCGAAAGGCGCAACAAGGCGCCGAGCGCGATCCGGCAATACGCGCCGAAGAACGCGGCGGGATCCTGGCCGGCGGCCGCGATGAGCTCGAGGAACAGCGGCTTCCCGGTGACGGGTGAAGGCACAAACAGCGCCGCAACCGGAATCGCGGCCTCGCCCGGCCGCAGGAGCCCGGCCACCGGCCGGCGCAGCAGCATAGAGAGCATCCCCGACCGTTCATCGCCGGAGTAGGCCGGACGCAAATAGGCGCCGAACGGCTCTCCCAGGACGGCCATGCAGCTCCGAAGGCGCTCGTCTCGGTGAAGGACGGCGTCGAGGCGTCGAGTCATCCAAGGGCCCGCTGAAATAACGCCAGGTCCGAGGTCGCGCCGCGAGCTCGTCACCTGGATCGAGAGCGGGAGCTTGAGGTGAGGGCTCGACCGCGCGTCGACCGGTTCGAGCGTTCGCAGCGAGAGCATGGCCAGGCACTCGGTCTCAATGTCGCCCGGCTTCAAAATGTCGCCGCGCGCGATCTCCCCTCTGAAGCCCGGCTCGACCACCGCGCCCCACTGCCAGGGGTGGACGGGGATTGGAAAATAGGTCTCCGGATCGGCGCCATGCGCGGTGATAGCGCTGCGCCAGCGGTCCATCGCGGTCGGGAAGTGCTTTTTAAGGAAGGCCTGGGGCTCGAGGTTGGACGAGACCACCTCCGTCGCGATCCGGCCACGGCGTACGGCGAGCCAAGGGACGCCGATGCGCTGTCCGAACTCTGGCGCATAGCGCCGACTGTCGTCGATCGTGAAGCCGATCCGCGTCTTGGAACAAGGGTGGTGCGGATGGCCAATGGCTCCCCATTGTTCGAAGAAGCTTGTCCATTCGGCCGCGGGAAGTGAGCGGCGAACCCAGTCGAGGAGGGTCGGGCAGCCGCGGTTCCGTGCGGCCTCGGCAATGGCGCGATCTCGTTCCGATCGCACGTGGATCGACAGGGCCTCGTTCTGAAGGCTGTCCTCGACCTCGTCCCGAAGCCGTTCCCATCGTCCGTCCGGGTGAAGCGATCCCAGGAAGGCAATGAGGTCGAAAGGGTTGTCGAGCCGCCGCGGAAGCGAGCCGCGCGGACAGAGAACGACAGTCTCGAATTCGGCATGGCGCCATCCGATGAAGGGCGGGCGGCACCGGAACTGCAGAGTCCCAGCGGCCGTCCTGAGTGATGCTCGGACGACGCCAAGGTCCTCCTCGGTAGCGGAGTTCCCGCTGTCGAGCAGTCCCTCTGAAAGCGCACATCTGAGGAGGCGCTCCAATGCGCGTCGTCGCGCCAGAGCAACTGACGCTTCGATTGAGAGCGGGACAGCGGCAGTCACGGTTGCCCCCAGTCGGGGGTGGCCCGGCTTTCGGAGAGCGTGCCGCGGAGGAAGGCCTCGACGCGGCTGCTGAGTTCGCGCGGTAGCGAAGGGTGGGCGCGAGCGATCGCCCGGAGGTCCTCGATATCCTTGCGACGTCCGAACGCCTGAGCAATTCCGAGCTTCTCGGCGACAGCATCCTCGACCGGCACTGCAAAACCGAATAGGGGGTGCTGAAGCGGCCGGGCTCGGTCCGGATGCGCCACGACCACCCAGTTGAGGACGAGCGAGCCGGTCTCGTGCCGGAATCGCGCCCAATGCTCGGCCTCCTGCCAGTCGCTGCCGTCGATCGCGAAGCCGTGTTCGAGCAGCAGGGCGAGGTCCGTCCTGATCGCTGCCCGTGCGGTCTTGGCGTCCGGGTGATGGACGTCGATATCGCCCGGATCCCGTGCCAAGAATGGCGAGAGGACCGCACTGCCGGCGATCCAGCTGCGCGCGGAGCGGCGGCCTCTGAGAAGGGTCAGCGCGAGATCCTGTGGCGGGGTGAGGCTCATGCGACATGCTCCTTATCAGCCGATCCCTCCGGCGCGAGCCGGTTCTGCCAGGCCGCCGCGGCATGAAGCCCGGCTCTCAGGATGAGCGCTTCCCAGCGCCCGACGCCCCGGCCGCCGATGAACTCCTCGAGCGGGCCAGCGTTGCCCGCGAAATATCCCTCGATCAGCCGGCCGGCGGCGGGGGTGGCAGCGGCGAGCCGTCCGAGCGCGCGAGAGGCTCGCCGTGCGGTCTCGACGGCATCGCCCGAGCGCGGCAGGACAAGAAGGCGTTGAGGGTCGAGGCCGCAATCTGGGGCGAGGAGGCGTACCAGGGTCGGCAGGGCGGAATGCCGGGTCCAACTCCAGGGCCTGCGGAGTGCCGTGCCGGCGGGAGGGCGCCCCGCCGGCAGAGTGGCGAGGATCCGCCCCTCGCGCGCCATTGACTCCTCATGGTCGCTGACGTGGATCAGGTTCGCGACCGGGTTGTCGCACCAGAATCGGCCGCGAATCGTCTCGAAGGCGCTCTCGGCCGGCTGTGTCCGACCCTTTATCCGCTGCAGCCGTGTGAGCGCCTGGTCTCCCGCCCACCAGGTGATCCGAACCGGGCGGCCGGCGTAGAGCGCCTCGACCAGGGGCCAATGCGCGCCCGCGGTGCCACCTGACGCGCCGTAAAAGGCGCGGACCGATGTCGTGTCATGCACCCGGATCACCGCCGCCTGCAGTGCGAGCCCGGTCTGCTCGGCGATGTGACGATCGAGCATGCGACAGAGGCCGGAGGCCAGGGCGTCCGGCGTTTGGATGCAAGACGCCAGCCACGGGCGGCCGGCAGCGAAGACATCGGGCGCGGTCATGCTGTCGCTCGTCGCGAGGGCCGGATGACTGTTCCGCGACACGGCCGCCGTTCGATCCAGTCGACAACCCTGTCGGGGTGGCGCCCGTTGAGAACGGCAGCTTCCAATGCGTTCGCGGCGATGAAGGCCGCGGCGCAGGCGTCGACCGAGGTGTGGCCCATGACAGCCAGGTCTTCGGCGGCGATCTCGGTCATGAGATGCTCGGGGTCTCCGACGCCGCCCGCCGAATAGACGCCGTCGACGTCGGTCACGACGGCGTAGCGATCGGCCCTCAGGAGCCAGGCCACCCAGGCGCCGATGGCATCGGAGGTGACGTCCCAGCTGGGCTCGACCGGATCGGCCGTGAAAATCAGATCGGACGGGAGCAGGATCGGAAGCGTCCTTTCGGCGAGCGCCGCAAGGCATCCACCGACGGTGGCACAAGCCACGGTGCCGCTGGCGAGCCCGGGATCGGCGAGGATGAGCCCGGTCTGGTCCTGTGCGAGCGCGCAGGCGCGATGAGCGGTGAGGGGGGCGAGTGGCCGTTCCCGGTCGATCGCCTCGATCTCCTTGTCCGGCCGCCCGCCGCCGGGAACGACGAGGATCCTTAGCCCCTTGCGGGCGAGGCCGGCGAGCGCGCCGACCAGACGCGAGGCGTCGGTAAGGTCGCGGGTCAGGCTGCCGCCGATCTTGATGACGCAGCCGATGTCGGGATGGACAAAGCCGGGCGTCGAGGGGCGCATGTCAGCCGCGCCCCGTCGCGAGGGATCCCGCCCCTTCCGCGACCTTCCGGATCTCGGGCGCGAGCTCGGGCAGTGCTGTCCAGACTTTCTCAAAGGCAGCGACATAGGCTCGCATCACGTCGACTCCGTTGGGCGGAGCGATCTCGACGATGTCGAACAGGGCCGCGAGCAACTTCTCGGTATTTGGGAGCGGCGGCTGCTCAGCCTCGTCGGGCCAGAAGGGGAGATAGGCCCACGCTGGCCGGCGGAGCCAGATCCAGACGGGAACTCCTTCCTGCAGCAGGAGATCGACGATGAAGTCGCGGGTGGCCGGGACCGCAGGCAGCCCGAGTTCGCCGGCCTCGAGGAGAAGCGCGAAATTTAAGAAGGAGTTCCGGGCTTCCATGAAGCGATGGAGAATCCGAAGGCCCGGGAGGCCGGAAAGGCCGATGCGGAGGACAGCTGCGTTCTCGGCCCGGGACTCAAGTTGCTCCTCGAGCGTCGGCACGCGGCTGAGGGCGACGGCACTGGACAGCACGTTCGGGCGGTAGTTGAGGCCGTAGCTCATCGGAGAAAAGATGCGGCCGCCATCTCGCGCCGAGCTCGAGAGCGAAACCCGGTCGACATGTTCGATCAGCCCGGGCTCGGTGCCGCAGAGGAATCCGAGCTCGCCCGCGCCGAGATGCTTGGCGCCATTGCCGGACAGTGTAAAGGCGTCGCTGTCGATCCGGGCCGCTCCGGGTTGCGGCCTCACGGCCCCGATCGCCTGGGCGCAATCGTCGACGATTGCGATGTCCAGGGTGCGCGCGGTCTGACGGAGGCGAGGGACCTCCGAGATATTGCCGAAAAGATGCGGAAGGAGCAGGACGCCGATCTCGGGCTCGAGCCTCGCCAGCGCATCGTTTTCGTCGATGCAGCCGTCCTCGAGCGACACGTCGGCGAACACGGGTTCCAGCCCCGCGAAGTGGATCGGTCCGAGGGCGCCGGGCCAGTTCAGCGCCGGCGTGAGGATTTTCGGGCCGCGTTCGCGGACATAATCGAGCGCGATGTGGATCGCGGCCGTGCCCGAGCCGACCGCACGCACCTGAAGCCCTCCGCTCCACTGCCCAAGGGCATCTTCGAGCCGCGAAACGATCGGATGGTTCACGCGGTGATAGCGTCCGCTGCGGGCGGCCTCGATCAGCGCCGAGATATGGTCGAGCGAGGGCGCTGGCCATCGGGCGAGGCGCCGCTGGTCGACGACGGGACGGCCGCCATAGGCGGCGAGCGTCGCCTTAGGACTCGGGATACGGGGCTTCGTCGGGCGCAGCGCAGCATGCCTGGTCACGGTGAGACCTCCCTGCCGGCGCCATCGCTATGGCGGCCAAGCGTCGGTATTGAAGCGGAGGTCCCAAGTGTCCCAACGTGTCACAGAAGAGTCAAAAAGCTTCTCCGAATATATTCGGAGAAGCATTCGGAATAATACGTGATTTACTTTCAGAGTTCTCGCTATTCATTCCGACCCGGCCGCGTCTCGATCGAGGAGCGCGGTGGCGTCCGGATGAAGTCGCAACGCCGAGCCGGGGCACGCGGGAGAGACGGGACCGAAGCACATGGCTTCGGCGGCGGGATGCTTGCCCGCGCCGCTTGCGAGCAATAGGACGCGTCTCGCTTCCAGGATCGTGCCTACTCCCATGGTGATGCCGGCCCGCGGCGGCTCCATACCCGGCGGCAGAGCTCCTCGGCTGTCGTCGCGGGTCGATTGCGCCAGCCGCACGATGCGCGTCCGGGAGCCGAAGGACGAGCCCGGCTCGTTGAAGGCGATATGTCCGTTACGGCCGAGTCCCAGGAGTTGCAGGTCGATGCCGCCGGCCGCCCGTATCCTTGCCTCGTAGCGCCGCGCCTCCTCGATGGGATTGATGCTGGTGCCGTCAGGGACATGAAGGCGCTCGGGCAAGATGCGGAGTGGCCCGACGACATGCCGCTCGAGATAACTGCGGAAGGAGCCCGCATGGCCGGGCGCGAGCCCGACATACTCGTCGAGCGCGAAGAGCTCGACGCCGCCGAACTCGGCTCCCTCGGCTGCGGCCTGAGCCAGCCGGGCATAGACCGGCTCCATCGTTCGGCCGGTGGCAACGCCAAGGATGAGGCGGGGGCAGGCGGCGACTTCCACGAGGATCTCGGCGGCCGCGACTGCTGCGACCGCCTCCGCGTCGGGCAGGATTTGGACCTTCATGGAGTCGAGCTCCGGCAGCGATGAGGTGAAAGGACCATGGCGTCACCGGGCCGCCGGAGCCCAGGGCCCGTAGAGGGCCTCGATACCGCGGCGGACGCGGCCGACGAACTCGGGCCCGATCTCGACGTCATGGGCGATCGAGTGCCAGAGCCCGGCGTCCCGGACGAAGCGGCGGAGCCCAGCGAGGGCGCGGGCGACGTCGTCCCACGTGACACCCATAGCCTCGGGGCGGATGTCGAGGCCGATATGATGAAATGCGCGAAGCATCTCCTCGGCTCGGCACTCGTGGAGGAGGGAGCCGATATAGATGCCGAGGCAAACCGGCGGCCCGTGGATGAATTTGCGGCCGGTACCGAACTCGAGCGCGTAGAAGAAAAAATGGTCGATTCCTTCGATCGGCCGGGGATTCCAGCCGTTCGTGTGGTAGCTCGTCCCACGGCTTAGGCCCTCGACGAGGATCCGGATCCCGGTGTCTGTGAGGTCCCGGATGTCGTCGAGACCAGCGAGGACACGGTCGACCGCGGCACGTGCATCGGCCGCCAGGTCAGGCTCGAACGGCCATTTGGGCTCGCAGCGACCGCGGTCCGTGGCGTATTTCCAGTCGAGCACGCCCGTGTGGCAGCATAGAATGTCGCCGACGCCCGACAGATTTAGTGCCCGCGGGGCGGCGCGGATCACGTCGAGGTCGATATACACCGCCTCGGGCACGGCCCATCCGACATAGCGGACGACACCATTGGAGCGGACCCCGGCGCGATGGCCCCAGGCCGCGTTCATGCTGAGCGCGGTCTGGACCTGGAAGAGCGGCCGGCGGCGACGCCACGCAAAATATTTCGCGGCATCGATGGCCATGCCTCCACCGAGCCCGACCACGGCGGCGAAGTCAGGCAGCGCCGCGAGATCTCGCAGCAGTTCCTCCTCGTCGACCGAATGGACGAGATACGGCTCGCACTCGGCGCCGTCGAAGGCTTCGGCAAAGCGGGGCCAGAGGTCTTCCATGGTGACGACGAGGAAGGGCCGGTGGACGACGTTCCTGAGCTCGCCGACGAGGTTGCGGCCGAGAACGGTTTGGAAGCCATGGGTTTGGGGCATGGGGATCTCCATGAAAGGGTGGGCCGGGGTGGCCGATCAGCCGAAGGACGCGGCCTCGGCGGGCCCGTCCGCGAGCCGGTACCGGGTGAAGCGGCGGTTGATGGCGGGAAGAGGTGCCACCCACATTTCGGCTCGGCCGGGGTCGAGGAGGATCATCGCCACTGTGGCGGTGAGGTTTCCTGAAAGGCCGCGCCGGGGCGGGCGACAGACCGACCATGGGCTGCCGAAGTCATCGAGGAAGGCGTCGCGCAGGTCGGCGATGCCGAGGCACCTGCGGGCTGCAAGGTGGGAGCGGACGCGCTCCTGGCGGTAGAGACTATCCGCCGTGGCGTCGAGCCCGGTGTCGCGGAGGCGGGCGAGCGCCGCAGCTGAGAGCCAGTGGTTGGCATGGACGAGGACGCCGCCTTCGGGGAGCAGCGCGAAGCTCTCGTCGGGCGCGCATTCCAGGCTCACCGCAAAGCCGCCCACATGACTGATCATCATGTTGTTGGAGGCGGTCTTCGGCGTCGTACGGACGGCATGGATGGCAAGAGCCAGGTCCGCGCTCTCGAGCACCCGGCGTCGGATGAGAGGGAGCGGAACTCCTTCTGTCGCGCCGTCCCGCTCGCATTCGAGATTGTTGGCCGTGAGACCAATCCCGGCGGCGTTGAGGCCGGAGCGCGCGAGCCCTCCGGCTTCGGTGAAGGTCAGGTAGTCGGGCCCGTTCTCCTGCCGGACCCGGAGCACCACGGCCGTCTCGGCGCATTCCACCTTCCAGTCCCAGTTCTGCCCGTGCAGAAGCCGGCCGTCGCGCGTGACTGCGGGCAGCAGGACCGAGCCGGTGCAGCCGTCCGCCGCGTCCTCCGATCCACGACGAGCCTGGCGCAGGATCTCCGTGCGCGCGTTGAGGAGGACGATGTCTTCGGTCTCCACTCCAGCGCCGCCCGCGATCGCGCAGATCTCGGCGGCATGGGCGTCGTCGAACCGAGCGATTGCCGCGAACTGGCGGCGGGCGGCATGGCGGACGGCGCCGGCTGGCAACCCGAGGCGATCGAGCTGCTCCTGATAATGGCTGAGGCCGAGGCGGATGCGCTCCGCGGCCTCGACGCCGTAGCGGCGGCCGCGGGCCTCAGTTGATCCTGACAGCTCGATCAGGGGAAAGGGCTCGGCGGTCATCACGCCCGCCCTCCGGTCGAAGCCGGGGAGCCTCGGCCCGGTCCCGCAGCAAGGCGGGACGTGCGGTCGAGCTCCGCCCCGTGGATGAGCTGCGGAAGGGCGGCCATGCGGCTGAAGACGAGGTCTGCTCCGGCGGCGAGCAGACCTTCGCCGAGATCGGGTGTGCCGTGGCTGCCTCCGGTGAAACCGAACGCGGTCATGCCGGCGGCCCGGGCCGCGGTCACGCCCGCGACGCTGTCCTCCACCACGAGGCAGTGGGCGGGGGCGGCTCCCATGCGGTCGGCTGCGTGGAGAAAGAGGTCCGGTGCCGGCTTGCCGCGCGCGACCATCTCCGTACTGAAGATGCGGCCCATCAGCAGCCAGTCGAGGCCGGTCACGAACAGTGCGAGCCGAAGCCGGTCGAGTGAACTTGATGAGGCGACACAGCAGGGCACATCGAGCCGGCGAAGTGTCTCCTCCGCGTCCGGGATCGGTTCGAGTCGCCTGCGATAGGCATCGGCGATTCGGCGGTCGACTGCGGCGCCGAAGCCTGCTGGCAGTGGGCGGCCCTGCTCGGTGACAATGGTGCGGAACATATCTGCGGCGGGGATGCCGGTGAAGCGGTCGAGCAGGTCGCGGGGGCTGGCTTCGAAGCCCGCGGCGGCGAGTGCCTCGGCCTCGGCCGATGCGATCAAGCGCTCGCTGTCGACGAGGACGCCGTCGCAATCGAAGAGGACGAGGCGGGGCCAGGAGGGCCGGCGCTCCGATTTGGGTCGGGTCATGACAGGATTGCTCTCGCAAGGTTGGAAACGGCGGGCGCCTTCAGGCGGCGGCCGGTCATGGCGTCGAACCGCGGTTCCGGTGCGAGAAAGTCGCGCAGGTGCACGATGACATCCTCGCCTTCGAGAAGGATAACCCCATAGCTCGGCGATCCCTCCGCGAAGGCAACGTCGGGGTCATCGAGCTCGAGATCGATGTGCTGGCAGGTGCCGCGCATAGCTGAGAAGGAGAAGGGCCCCCATCGGCCGGAGACCGGGAGATGGACATGGCCGAAGAATAGGTGGCGCACACTGCCATGCCGATGGACGAGGTCGAGGAAGTCATCCGGGGCAGCCAGGAGCATTCGTCTGAAATGCCGAACCCCGATCGAGCGCGGCGGATGATGCATGAAGACGTACACCGGCCGGCCTGGGACTTCGGCGAGCCGGGCGGCGATCCAGCCGAGACGGGCGGGACAAAGGACGCCGGCCCCGTGGGCTCCCCTCTCGAGGGTGTCGAGGAAGAGAAGGCGCGCCGCAGGGACGTCCAGGACCGACTGGACGAAGCCGGCTGGATCGACCTGCACCTCAGGAAACACCGCGCGGAAGGCGCTCCTGTCGTCATGGTTGCCGAGCAGCAACCGGACCGGCATCGGCAGAGGACGAAGAATTTCTCGCAGGAGCGCATAGGCCTCCGGCGTGCCGCGGTCAGCAAGGTCCCCCGTCACGACGCACAATGCTGCGTCGCCGTGCTCGGCCGCGATGCTCTCGATGCAGCGGGCGAGCCGAGCGGCGGGGTCGAGGTCGTAGAGGCGCCCGCCGGGCGCAACCAGATGCGGATCCGTGATCTGGATGATCTTCATGATGGATGTCGGCTCTCTGGATGTGGTCGGCGTTCAGCGGCGCATGAGTCGGCGGGCGGCCGTCGCCATCTCGGACAGCGCCTCTTCGGGTGTCAGCCGGTCCTGGGCGAGGGCCGACATCGCGTCGAGAAGCGCTTGGGCGATCTCGACGCCGTTCGGGCCTGGCCAAGCGGTCCAGGGGCGCGATACCGGGATCTGCTCGACGCTTGTCGACCAGTTCGGGTGTTCGCGGTAGAAATCGCCGAGATAGGTCGGGCCGAGAGCGAGGCTGGTGACCGGCGTGTAGCCGGATTTCTGGACCATGAGCGTCTGCGCCTCGGGGCCGCTTGCGAACTGCAAATAGGCCCAGGCCGCTTCCCGCCTGTCGGGATCGCTTGTCAGGATCACGCCCGCCATTCCGCCGGTCGGCAGCCGCGCGCGCTCGCGATCGGCGAGGGGCAGGCGCGCCGTCTTTAAGGGGAAGCGGCCGCCTATATCCGTCTCGAGGCCCCGAACCCCCGAGGTCGAGGCGACGAGAATTCCAAGCTTCCCCGCGACGAATTGTTGCCGGGCGGACTCGTCACCGATGGCGGGCTGTCCGCCTTCCTCGCGGAAACGGCGGAACAGGCGCAGGGCCGCGAGCCCCTCGCGGCTGTCGAAGGCGATGTCGGTTTCGTCCGGGGTGAGAAGAGAGGCGCCGTGGCTCAGGAGCAGGGCCTGGGTGCTCCAGTCGTCGACCCCAAGCCCGTAATACATGCCATCGATGTCGGGCCCGAGCCCGTCGATCCTGTGCGCGAGGCCGATGAGATCGTCCCAGTCGGACGGAAAGGCAGCGTCGCCGCTGGCTCGGGCAGCGAGCTCGGCGTTGACGTAGACGATGGGCGTCGACATCACGAAGGGGAGCGCGATTTGTCGTCCTGCGCTCTGGCCCAGGGCAAGCACTGGGTCCGTAAAGCCTCGTCCGGCCCAGTCCGGCGTCGCCGCGATAAGGGGACCTAGCTCCTGGGCGAGCCCGCGGTCAGACAACGCGCGCAGCATCTGGTAGCCCGCGAATGTCACGTCCGGGAGCGAGCCGGTCATGCCCTGCCGCAGCAGGCTCTGGAAGGCCTCGTCGTAGCTGGAGGCCGGCGCCTGGAAGCGGATCCGGATCTCCGGATGGCGCTCCATGAAGGCCGCGGCGATCGGTTCGTGGAAGCGCTGATGCGACGGCCAGGCGTAGAAGACGGTGAGCTCGATGGGGGCTGCGGCGGCCGGGGGCGCGGCGAGCGCCGCCAGGACCGCGGCAACGGTCAGGAACCTGTTCATTGAGTGTCTCCTGAGGATTACCGGATACCGGTGAAGGCCAGCCCCTGGACGAAGCGGCGCTGGGCGAAGAGAAAGGCGAGTACGAGGGGAGCGGTGATGATCACGCCGCCGGCCATGAGGGCACCGATATTGCCGTCGACGCCGCCGCCCTCGCGGAAATAGGCGATGCCGAGCGGCGGCGTCATGAGCTCAGTCGAGGTCACGACGACCATTGGCCAGTAAAGATCGTTCCAGTGCGCGACCACCGAGAAGATCGAGAAGGCCGCGACGGCCGGCCAGGCCGACGGCAGCGCGATGCGGAAGGCGATCGCGATCTCGCCGAAGCCGTCGATTCGGGCTGCGTCCACGATCTCGTCGGGAAAGCGCAGGAACACCTGGCGGAACAGGAAGATGGCGAAGGCCGAGACTGCCCAGGGCAGGATCAGTGCCGGATAGCTGTCAAGTAGCCCGAGGCGGGCGAGGCCGAGATAGAGTGGGAGCGCCGGGACCTGGACCGGAATCAACAGGCCGAGGAGGACGAGACCGAAGAGCGCCTCCCGCCCCCGGAAATCGAGCTTCGCAAGCGCATAGCCGCATGGGACGGCGACCGCGAGCTGGAGCAAGAGGATGCCGCCGCAGACCAGCATGCCATTGAGAAGGAAGCGCAGAAGCGGCGAGGCCGACAGCGCCTCGACATAGTTCTGGAGGGTGAAGCGGGACGGCAGGAGCGTGAGCTCGCCCGTGAAGATCTCGGCGGGGGGCTTGACGGATGTCAGCGCCATCCAGAGAAAGGGGGCGAGCATGGCAAGCGCGCCTGTGAGCAGCACGGCATGCGCGCAGAGCCCCCCGATTGACGGCAGGAGGCGCCTGGTCATTGGTAGTGCACCTTTCTGTCCATGAGGCGGGTTTGGGCGAGCGTCAGCGCGGTGGCGAGCACGAGGAAGACGACGGTCAGCGCTGACGCGTAGCCGATCCGGAAATAGCGGAAACCCTCGACGTAGATCGTGTAGAGCAGCACCTCAGTCGTCTTGGCCGGACCGCCGCGGGTGAGCACGGCGACCGTGTCGAAAACCTGCAGGCCACGGATTGCGGTGACGACGACGACGAACATCGTCGTGGGGCCTAGCATCGGCCATGTGACGAGCCGAAATCGATCGATACCCCGAGCGGCGCCGTCGACCGCGGCCGCGTCATAGAGCTCGCGTGGGATCGATGCGAGGCCGGATAGGAACAGCACCATGTTGAAGCCGGCGAGCTGCCAGATCCCGATGCCGGATAGCGTGAACATCGCAATATCCGGGTCGGCGAGGAAACGCAGCTTCGGCTGGCCCAGCGCCGAAAGGAGGATGTTGGCAAGGCCGAAGCCCGGGTGAAGCAAGACCTCCCAGGCGGTCGCCAGCGCGACCAGCGTGGCCGTCACCGGAAGGAAGAAGGCGACCCGGTAAAAGGGCCGGAGCACCTGCCGTCCCTCGATGAGGAGGGCGGCGCCGAGGCCGACCGCGACCGATCCAGGGACGACAACGGCGATATAGAGCGCGGTATTGCCGAGCGCGCGGAGGACACCGGCATCGGCGAAAAGCTCAGCATAGTTGTCGAGGGCGACGAACCTCCAGGACGCGGCGCCGAAGCCATAGTCGGTGATCGAGAAGAGGATCACGAGCGCCGACGGCAGGATCAGCAACACCAGCAGCAGGATCGCAGCAGGACCCGCGAGCGTGAGGCCTGCTCGGGCGCGGCGCCGCTGGATCTGGCCGGCGACTGCGGGCCCATCGGAGCCGGCGGAGGAGAGGGGAAGGACGGTCGTCATTGAAGACCCGCCTTCCGCTCGGTGGCTGTGAGTCGCCGGCCACGATCGTCGAAGCAGAACGCTCGTTCCGGATCGGGCAGAAACCGGACCGCTTGGCCGCGCTCGACCCGGCCGAGCCGCTCGGCGTCGAGCCGAGCGACGATGAGCTCGGCAACGCCGTCGACCGCGAGATGGGCGTAGCCTTCGGCGCCGAGCCTCTCGACGTGGCTGATGGTGCCGGCGAGGCCTTGTGGCGCCGATCCGTCGAGGAGGACGCACTCCTCCGGCCGGAAGGTGAGGACGGCTCTGGTGCCGGCCGGCACGAGCCCGCCGACCAGGATGCGGGTGCCGCAGGCTTCGACGGCGCCGGGGCCCGCTCCCGTGACCGAGATTGCGTTCAACTGCGGTTGGGCCATGAAGGCGGCGACCTGGTAATCGGCCGGCTCGCGGTAGATTGCCGTCGGCGTGTCGATCTGGCGAACTTGCCCATCCAGCATCACCGCGATGCGGTCGGACATTGTCATCGCCTCGGTTTGGTCGTGGGTGACGTAGACGAAGGTCGCACCGAGCCGGCGGTGCAGCCGAGCGATCTCGGCTCGCATATGGACGCGGAGCTTGGAGTCCAGATTGGAGAGGGGCTCATCCATCAGGAAGACGCGCGGCTGGCGGACGAGTGCGCGGCCGAGGGCGACCCGCTGCCGCTGTCCGCCCGAGAGCTGCCCTGGCTTGCGGTCGAGGAGCGCGCCGATGCCGAGCAACTCAGCCGCGGCCGCGACCTCGCGGTTGATCTCGGTCCCAATTGCACGGGCCCGTCCGAAGCGTCCGATCAGCGGCCAGCGTTGCCAGCCGGAAAGGCGCCGGAGCCGCATGGGTGTTGCGATGTTCTCGGCGACCGTCATGTGTGGGTACAGCGCATAGCTTTGGAACACCATGGCGATATCGCGCCGGTCGGGGCCGAGCGCGTCAGCTGGGCGGCCGCCAATAGCAACGGTCCCGATTGTCTGGACTTCGAGCCCGGCAATGATCCGAAGCAGGGTTGACTTCCCGCACCCTGATGGTCCGACGAGCGTCAGGAACTCGCCCGGACGAATGTCCAACGACACGTCGCGCAACACGGCCAGTGGGCCGAAGCGCTTCTCGATTCTGCTCAATGTGATCCCGGCTGGTTCTGACATGGCCTCCCCGCTGCCGTTGCGCTCCGCATTCGCGATTGAATGCATCACTCCATGAATTTGATAGTGATGGGAGTTTTGCTCCTGCTCAAGGCGTGAACGATCTACCGGGAGCCCGTACGTCCATTTTGCTCACGCGGCGAGAAGCGGAGGGTTCGATTCTCGCTGAAGACGAAATCCGACAATGTTCGCGCCCGCGAGAAGTCCCGGGCGGCGATACTTAGTCTGTGGACGCGTTCGATCGTACGCGGCGAAGCAACATCACCAACATCTCGTGTTGGCAAGCGGAACGGGAATTCTTCGCCCGGATGGGCGAGTTCGTCGTGAAGCTCGCTGCCGGCTCGGCCGCTTCACCAGGTGCTCGGCCGCTGCGGGAAATGCCGAGTAGTGCGCCGGCTCAACGCACTGCAATGGGTAGAGTGCCGTAATTCAATATCCAAAGTGATTGTAGATCGGCAGCCAATCGTCCATTGAAACTGGAGCTAGCCTGCGGCTTCCGCCTTGGAACGCCGTCCGGCGAAAGCTATCAGCGGGTTTGCCGGAGTTGGCCAATCTCCGAAATGAGAGCATCGATCAGGAGAATCTGTCCGGTCGCGATGGCGAAAGCGCCACCGGTGACCGGCGATTCCTGTGTCACCGCGGAAAGGACGCAATCGGCGGAAGCGGTGAGCGGGGTGCACGAGCGGTTCGTCACGGCAATGGTGAAAGCGCCTGCGGCCTTGGCGCGCTTCATCATGTCGACCGTATCCTGTGATGCTCCGGAGGCGGAGATCGCGACGGCGACGCAGTCGCGGTCGAGCCCGTGGGCGACCTCAAGCATGTAGGTCGGATCGCTCAGCGCCTGCGCGGTGAGGCCGGAGAGAAGAAGATGATAGGCCAGGAGCTCTGCCACCAAGCCCGACACACCTGCGCCGAAGATGTCGATGCGGCGAGCCGCCCCCAGCCTAGCGGCTGCGGCGCGAAGGCACGCGGGTTCGATTAGGGAGCGGGTGTCGCGCAATGCTCGGATGTGGGCCTCGAGCATGCCGTCGAGCAGGGTGTCTCTACCCTCAGCAGCACGATCTGGGCGTGGATGCCGCGCCAAGTCCGCCGCCAGGTGGAGCTTGAGATCTTGGAACCCTGCGAAGCCGAGAGCCCGGCAGAAGCGCATGATGGTCGATTGGCCGCACCGCGTATTCCGGCTCAGCGCCGCCATCGACAGATGAACAGCTGTCTCCGGGTTCTCCAAGAGATACTTGCCGATCCGTTTCAATCCCCGAGGCATCGAGTCCATCGACATCCGAAGGCGCGGCAACACGATCCCGATGGCGCCCGTTGTCCCCTCGCCATCGCGCGGCCGCGACGGAGTTGAGGCGTTCTCACTCATGCGCTTGCCTCTGAGCGGCCGGTGTCCGCCTGTTTGGATCAGTCGAGGCTGCCGGCATGGGCGCGGGCGAGTAGTTCCTTGGTAAGCTCGGGAACTCGGTGAAGATCGCGGTCAAACATCGTCTCCAGTATCAGCCTCGCCGATGGCGTGTCGCCGACCGCGATTGCTTCGGCAATCTGCTGCCGATCAAGCACCATGCCCTGAACGAGCTCCGGGTCCAAGCTGGCGATCAACCGCACGCAGCGGATCCGATCGTTGATGTTGCTGACGATTCGCGCCACCTCGCGGCTGCCGGCGCGTTGCGCGAGCTTCATCGTAAAGTGCTCGGCTACGGCCCAAGGCGGAGCGCTCGGCGACAGGTCGAGTGATTGTCCAATTCCAGTTCGCGCGCCGCGGCCGTTCAATCTCGATGACTGCATTGCCTGAAGAAGGAGGGTGCGGGAGAGCTGGTACAGATCTTCGAACTCATCGGCGTTGGGAATTCGGGCGAAGAATCCCTCGCGGACGGTGCTGGTGACGAGCTTTTCGCAATGAAGTCGGATGAGGGCTTCACGCACCGGCGTGCTGCTCGCCCTGAGCTGTTCGCAAAGCTGCCCAATCTTGAGATGTTCGCCGGGGCGGAAACGGCAATGGACAGCCATCTCCTTTAGCCGGCCGTAGCAGGCGCTCCGGCGTGTTGGGTCATGATCGGCTGTCATCCCGACTCGACCTTTGGCTGCCACTACCTTCTTCCCGCATTTTGTCCCGTAAGGAATTTCCGCCGCGACCTCGGGCGCGGAATTGCACGGGGGTCACGCCCATGTCACGAGCGAAAGCCCGTGTGAAGCGACCCAGGCTGTTGAACCCGACGGCCTGGGCCACGCTCGCGATCGGATCGCCGGTTTCGAGTAGGAGCCTGCTCGCCCGCTCCAGGCGCCGCGATATTACGAAGTTGTATGGGGGCAGACCAGTGGCAGCCTTGAAGGACTTCGCAAAATGGAAGCGGCTCATGCCCACCGCCGCCGCCATTTCGTCGAGTGTGATCTTGCGATCGAGATTCGCCTCGATATAGGTCCGGGCATCGGCGAGCTTGCGAGGCGCGATGCTATATGATCGCGGCGCGCGACGCTGTTTCAGATTGGAGTAGCCGCGCGCGAGGTGGACTGCGAGGTCGAGGGTGAGGCTCTCGACCAGAAGGCTCGTCCCAACGCCAGGCCTGCCCAGCTCGGTAAGGAGTTCGGCTGCTATCCGCTCAATCCGTTGATCGCGGATCAGGAAGTCGGACCTGATCTCCAGGCCTCCGCTGCCGCGATCCATCTCCTCCTCGACGACACGAAGAAGGAGGGCTCGATCGAGATAGATCTGCGATATCTCAAGGTCGCGGTCCAACGTCCACGCCGTTCCGGCGTCCGATGGTAAGAGCGCGATGTGCCCCTTGACGGCCCAGCCGAAGGAGCGTCGACCACGGAGAATTCGCTCGATCCGATGGCCCCGGCTGCGACTGATCGACACCGATGGCACAGGCAGCGGCGGAAGATCTATCCTCTCCTCTCGGATCCGATAGCGGCTGACCGCGACCTGTCGCCAGTTGTCCGGGCTGATCTGCTCGATCTGAGCTCGGGCTCGCCGGTGAACGAGTTCCTGCGCTGCCCGCTCCTCCGGTATCGGCATCGGCTTGCGCATGGGTCCGCGCGCGATTTCCCTGCGAATGAGAGCGACTTCTCATCAGAGGAGAAATTCATCGAAGTGTAAACGGCTGCGCGTCGATTTTCCCAAGATCCGGATGCTTGGCCCAAAATGTGACGCCGACTGAGCCAAAGCCAGAAACGGGTGATTAATTCGGCTTCGGCACTCAGGAGATCGCGGTCGCAGGTCGCGGCGGTCTGGCATGGGCACTCTGGTTCAATATCGCGAATCCGCCATTGGAATGACGTTCGCGAGCGTAGTTCTCGCGCAGCACCTGACTAGGGTCCGGACCCTTCAAGCCGAATCTCTGAACTTGGAACAAACGCGACCATGAGTGGCACGCTCACCGTACTCAATCTGGCTGGCTACGTGGCACTCCTTCTATGGGGTGTGCACATGGCCTCCTCGGGTTTGACGCGCGCCTTCGGTTCCGACTTGCGGCGGGTGCTGGCGCGTAGCCTAAAGCATCGTCTGTGCGCATTCCTTGTCGGAATCGGCATAACGGCAGCACTTCAGAGCAGCACGGCCACGGGGTTGATGGCGACATCGTTCGTTGCATCGGGCATGATCGGCCTCGGCCCGGCGCTCGGGGTGATGCTCGGCGCTAACGTTGGCACGACGTTGATCGTGCAGGTGCTGTCCTTCGACATCTCGCTGATCGCTCCTATTATGGTCTTGTGCGGAGTCGTCGCGTTCCGGCGCGGTGGTCGTACGCGCACTCGGGACCTCGGGCGCGTAGGGGTCGGACTCGGCCTAATCATCTTGGCGCTGCATCTCCTTCTGGCCACAATCGAGCCGTTGGCCGGCAGGCCCGCATCTCGCATTGTGTTCGGGCTGATCGCCGAAGCTCCGGTGTTTGGAATTGTGATTGGGACCGCGCTGGCTTGGGCAGCCCATTCCTCGGTCGCAGTCGTCCTGCTCGTCATGTCCTTGGCCGCCACAGGGGCGGTTGATGCCTTTTCATCTGTAGCGCTGGTGCTTGGCGCAAATCTGGGAAGTGCGATCAACCCAGTGCTGGAAGGCACGAGTGGCAGTAGCCCGGCACACCGTCGGCTGCCGACCGGCAATCTGCTCAATCGCGCCCTCGGCATCGCTATCGTGTTGCCGACGCTCGGCTGGGTAACAGAGGCACTCGTGGCCCTTGATCCCGACCCGGTGCGCCTCGCTGCCAACTTCCACACCGCATTCAACCTCGCGCTCGCACTCCCGTTTCTCGCCGCTCTGCCGGCCGTCGAGCGGTTGCTCGAGCGACTTCTGCCGGACAAGCCGATCGTCCCCATCCAGCCTGGAGCGCCAGTCCATCTCGATAACAGCGCTTTGTCGGACGCACACCTGGCTCTCGCCAACGCCTCGCGCGAGACGCTTCGGATGGCAGATATCGTCGAAACCATGCTTCGCGGCACGGTCGACGCCTTCCAACTGGACGACAGAAAGCTTGTGAGCGAAATCAGTCGCATGGACGATAGCGTCGACGCCCTGCACCGTTCCATCAAGCTCTACCTGATTAGGATCAGTCGTGACGGTTTCGATGACGAGGCGAGTCGCCGATACTCGGACATTTTCAGCTTTGCGATTAATCTCGAGAACATCGGGGACGTCATCGATAAGAACCTGATGGACCTCGCGGCCAAGAAGATCCGTTTGCAACTGAGCTTTTCCGAGGAGGGCACGCAAGATATTCGCCAGATCTGTGAGCGACTCCTGGCGAATCTAAAGCTCGCTGCCGCTGTTTTCGTGACCGGTGACGTCGGCGCGGCAGCGAATCTGGTTGCCGAGAAGGACGGATTTCGGGAGCTAGAGCGGCACGCCACCGAAATGCATCTGGCGCGGTTGCGTGAGCACCGTCTAGAAAGCATCGAGACGAGTTCCCTTCATCTCGACATTTTGCGCGACGCGAGGCGCATCAACTCCTTCATCGTATCAGCCGGATACTCCGTCATTGACGCCGCAGATGGGCGATGCTCGCTCGGCGAGCAAGCACGTCAGGGCGATTTGTCCAACACTCCAGCGAAGTTGCCTTCGGTAACGCGATGATTTGGTTGGCACATGGCTCCGGGGTAGCGGGCCAGACGGGCGTGTCGCCTGCGGCAGTGCCAACCAGATGCTCTTGCCTCATAGTCGGACTGGCTCGCCCAGCTGATGATGTTTGGCTGACTGTCCTCGAAACGATGCCGCATTGTCACCTTTGCGCTGCATATCGCCGAAATTTGTAGCACGAAGTTGACAATTCTTGTGGCCGGATCAGGTGCGTTGGCGGCATTCCGCTTAATTCGCAGACGAAGCGTGACGAGGAGGGCGCGGCGGCATTCCTAACCCTCCTCGTCGCTCCGCATCCTTCTACAGAGGGACCTGCATCAACGTCTTTGCCCGGAGCAATTTGGCTTCCTGTGTCGACATCACCTGCCCACCATCGAGGAGCCGCGCGATCTCCGCGGAAACCTGATCGGCCGCGATCACGAGTGCCGTGTCGAGATGCACATACCGTTGGGTGACGCCGCGCGGCGCATGCCCCAGGAGCCCCGAGATCGTCAGCTCGCTGAAGCCCAATGAGGCGGCGATGCTGGCGAAGGTGTGCCGCAGCGTGTGAGGCGTGACGTCGGTCAGACCAGCCCGGGCGCAGACCCGATCGAGCACCCGCACGAGCCCGACGAAGTGACCATCGCCCCAATCGGCCGGAAACACGAACGACGAGCCGCTGCGGCCGGCCTGTTCGACGAGACAGGCGATCGCCGCGTCACCGGCGGCCCGCAATTGCGGCCCGGACTTTGTGTCGGGGAAGGCGACGCAATTGCCCTCCTGCTCGAGCCACGCCTTGCGCATGCCGAGCACCTCCATCCGCCGGAAGCCGGTCAGAAGAAGGCCCCGAATCGCCGCGAGGCCCGTCGGGTGCTCGCCCTCGCGCTCCATCTGCAGCATCACCTTTCCGAGGTGCCGGACCTCGCCGGCGCTGAGGCGCCGCTTGAGCTTTACCGAAGCGATCACCCGCACGCCGTTGGCCGGGCTCTGTTCGATCAACCCGAGTCGGCGCGCGTGATTGAGCAGACTTCTGAGCGTGCTGATCGCGCGTGCCGCGGCGCCGGCGCCGCCCGATGTCCGTCCCCCGCGTCCGGCCGCGCGCCGGGAGCGGGCGGACTTGCCGGCGGCGATGTCGCCTTGCAGCCGTTCGATCTCGGCGAGTCGGAGATGGCTCACGACCCGCGTCCCGATCAGGGGCTTGATGTGCTGCTCAATGCGACTCCGGTCCCCGGCAATGGAGGACACCTTGATCGGTCGTCTGTTTCGGCCGAGGAGCCGACCGGACTCTGCCTCCGCCAGGTACCAGTCACAGACCTCCGCCACGGTCATTCCCTCGCGGGCGGCCCGGCGCTTGGCGGACGGATCGCCGCCGTCGACCACGCTGGCGAGCTGCTTTTTCGCCAGATCGCGGGCGAGTTCGACGGTGAGCACACCGTACTGGCCGATGACGAATCGGCGCGTGCGCCGCTCCGCATTGCGGTACTGGATCAGAAACGTCTTGGTGCCGGACGGCTTCGCCCGGACACCGAAACCTCTCAGCTCGGTGTCCCAGAGGAAAACGTCCCGCCGAGGGTCATGTTGCAGTGCATCAACAGTTCGCTTGGTCAGTTTCGGCATCACGGCTCACCCTTCGTTCGGATTCCGCGTTTGAAATCAGTCAGATAGATGAGGGGAGGAGGTTGTGCGAAGCCCGATTTGCTTCCCCACGCAGGTGCAGCATGGCCGGGGAAGCAGGGGGGAAGCAGATGAACGGAAATCAGCGGTTTTTCTAGCGTACCCTCGGCGGCCCGCCTGTCAACGTAAGTGACTGACCTGTTGTGGTTTTTCGCGCTTTGGCGTATAAAGACAGGGAGTGGCGAAAACGGCCTGGACCCGTTGCCAAGGTTGGGGTCGAGGGTTCGAATCCCTTCGCCCGCTCCAGTTTCTTCCGGGAAAACCAGAGATATAGCAGGCGCCCTCAGGGGGCGTTTTCTGCTTTTCCGTCCTCGCTTCACGAAGCGGGGAAGCAACCGGAAGCGCGTTGCTGCGCACTCCGATGCCGCTGTGACGTCGTCGTCTTTGAGCCCGACTCGCCATTTCTCCTCCATCAATCCAGTCGAAGAGCCGTGCGTGCGATCCACCCGGATGCCGACGCGGTGCGCCACATCCTGCCGCAGCGCGGCTGGGTGTCGGCGGGGCAGGGCGGCGCGGCACCCGCGCTCCATCCCGTCGCCGCGACCAACGCTTGGGTCTCGCAGGAAAATAGACGAGTAAAATTTGTTATTTTTTATCAAAAATCCACAATGTACGGTGAATTACGTCGGACATCCTGATCGACCGTGCAGAGCCGTTGTGCGGGCGTTCGGCGTGGTCGTGCGGGCGGAAAGTACAGTCTGAAACGGCAAATGGCGGATTTTGCGCGTCGATGGAAGGGATAATCGTGTCGATCAACACTCATTTGGGCCGCCTTCTGGCCCTGGCGGTCGCGGCGCTGGCCGCGAGCCCCTCCTTGGCGGCGGACGAGACCCCGGTCACCGGCGGCACGCTGATCTATCTGGAGCAGCAGGCCCACACCAACCTGTACCCCCCGGCCGGCGGCTTCTATCCGAATGGCGGGATCCTCAACCAGATCACCGACAAGCTGACCTGGCAGGACCCGAAGACGCTCGAGATCAAGCCCTGGATCGCCGAATCCTGGACCGTCAACGCCGACGCCACCGAATACACCTTCAAGCTCCGCAAGGGCGTCACCTTTTCCGACGGCACGCCGCTCGACGCCGCCGCGGTGGCGAAGAACTACGACACCTATGGCCGTGGCAACCCGGCGCTGAAGCTCCCGGTGTCCGAGGTCATCAACAACTACGACCGCAGCGAGGTGGTCGACCCGCAGACGGTGCGCTTCTTCTTCAAGAAGCCGTCGCCCGGCTTCCTGCAGGGCACCTCGGTGATCGGCTCCGGCCTGGTCTCGCCCGCCACCCTGGCGCGGCCGTTCGACGAGCTGGGCGACGCCACCAGGATCATCGGCTCCGGTCCGTTCACAGTGGAGAGCGAGACGCTGGGCAAGGAGCTGGTGCTGAAGGCGCGCGCCGACTACGCCTGGGGCCCGGCGCCGCTGGCGCATCAGGGCCGCGCCTGGCTCGACGGCATTCACTACATCGTGACGCCGGAGGACAGCGTCCGCATCGGCGCCCTGCTGGCCGGCCAGGCCGACTTCATCCGCCAGGTCCAGGCCTATGACGAGCCGCAGGTGAAGGATCAGGGCTACACCGTCTATGCCGGGCCGACCCGCGGCGTGAACAACAGCGTCGTGTTCCGGCCCGACAACCCGCTGGTGGCCGATGTCCGCGTGCGACAGGCGCTGCTGCACGCGACCGATACCGACGAGATCGTCGGCACCCTGTTCTCGGAGAACTATCCGAAGGCGACCTCGGTCATCGCCTCGACCGCGCTGGGCTATGTCGACCTGTCGGCCAGGCTGACCCATGACGAGGCGCTGGCCAAGCGGCTGCTCGACGAGGCCGGCTGGACCCTGGGTTCCGACGGGCTGCGCCACAAGGATGGCAAGACGCTCGAGCTGACGGCATACGAATCTCTGCCGCAGCCGCAGAACAAGGAAACGCTGCAGCTGGTGGCCCAGCAATGGGCCCGGGTCGGCGTCAAGCTGAACGTGCTGGCCGGCGATTCCGGCAGCGCCACGGTCGACAACCTCGATCCGGAAAAGACGCCGGTGTCGCCGGCCATGGTCGGCCGCGCCGACCCCGACGTGATCAAGAGCCAGTTCTACCCGTCGAACCGCGACGTGCTGCGCCAGAAGGGCGGCGCCAGCACCAAGGTGAAGAGCTTCGTCGACGACAAGCTGAACGGCCTGCTGGTGGGGCTGTCGTCGGAGCCGGACGCGGCCAAGCGGCTGCAGATCGTCGCCGAGGTCCAGGCCTATCTCATCGACCAGGCCTATGCGATCCCGATCTTCGAGGAGCCGCAGGCCTATGCCGGTGCGCCCTATGTCCAGGGCATCGCCTTCGAGGCGGTGGGCCGGCCGTATTTCTACAACACCTGGCTGGCCGAGCACTGAGGCGGACGGATGAGCAACTTCGCCGCCCGATTCCTGGGCTGCATTGCATCGATGCATCCCTTCTTGTCCCCCCTCCCCTTGCGGGAGGGGGGCAGGGGGAGGGGGCTGCGCGCGTTCGCGCGCGAATGGCCTTTAGGTGACGCTGCCGCCCGAGCTGACCTGTCGAAATCCAGGTCCGGCTCGGGCCGAGAAAACCCCCTCCCCCTATCCCCCTCCCGCAAGGGGAGGGGGGACTCGGGCGGGATCGCGAGGTCCTTCCCATGACCCGCTATCTCCTCGGCCGGATCGGGCAGGCGGTGGTGGTGCTGTGGGCCACCTTCACGGCGGCCTTCATCCTGCTGCAGGCCCTGCCGGGCGACGCGATCCTGATCAAGTTCCAGAACCCGGAGCTGGGGCTGAGCCCGGACCAGATCGCCGAGATCCGCCAGTCCTACGGCGCCAACAGCCCGCTGTGGTCGCAATATCTGCACACGCTGGGCAACACCCTGACCGGGGATTTCGGCACCTCGGTCCAGGCCGGCGTGCCGGTCGGGCAGGCGCTGCTGGCCAACCTGCCGCCGACCGTCTGGCTGGCCGGCTTCGGCTTCACCCTGGCGGTGCTGCTGGCGGTGGCGATCGCCGCCCTGTCCAGCCTCGCGGCCTTCGCCTGGCTGCGCTCCACGGTGCAGTCGCTGCCGTCGCTGTTCGTCTCGGTGCCGACCTTCTGGCTCGGCATCATGCTGATCCAGGTCTTCTCCTTCCGGCTGAAGCTGATCCCGGTGATCAACCCCGGCCCCTGGGAGGGGCTGGTCCTGCCGGTGCTGACCCTGGCGGTGCCGATCTCGGCGCCGCTGGCGCAGATCCTGGTGCGCAGCATCGACGAGATCTCGACCCATCCCTTCGTCGCCGTGGCCCGGGCCAAGGGCGCCTCGCGCGCCGGGGTGCTGTGGCGGCACGTGGCCCGCAATGCGCTGCTGCCGACCCTCACCATCGCCGGCGTGCTGTTCGGTGAGATCCTGGCCGGCGCCGTGATCACCGAGACCGTGTTCGGGCTGAACGGCCTGGGCACGCTGACCGAGCGGGCGGTGCGCAACCAGGACACGGCCGTGATCCAGGCCGTGGTCGTGCTCTCCGCCGCCGGCTTCGTCCTGGTCAACCTCGTCGTCGACCTGCTGGCCCCGGTGCTGGATCCGCGCCTGAGATCCCGGGGAGCCGCCGCATGACCTTGCTGCAGACCACCGATCGGGCCGTGCCGGCCCGACCGCGCCGCCGTCCCGCCCTCGCCTGGCTCGGCCGGGTGCAGCCCAGCCTCCTCCTGTCCTGGGCGGTGATCGCGATCGTCACGGCCTGGGCCGTGGCCCCCGGCCTGTTCACCGGCTACAGCGCCATCGCCGGCGTGCCGCGGGAGAAGCTGCGGGCGCCCAGCGCCGAGCACATCCTCGGCACCGACGCGCTGGGTCGCGACCTGTTCGCCCGCATCGTCCATGGCGCGGTGAACTCGCTGTCCGGCGCCTTCGTCGCGGTTGCCGTCGGCCTCCTGGTCGGCACCGCCATCGGCTTGGTCGCCGGGTCGACCGGCCGGCGGACCGACGCGGTGCTGATGCGGATCGTCGACGTGCTGCTGTCGGTGCCGTCGCTGCTGCTGTCGCTGGCGATCATCATCCTGCTCGGCTTCGGCACGGTGAATGCCGCGATCGCCGTCGGCGTCACCTCGATCGGCCGCTTCGCCCGGCTGTCCCGCTCCGAGGTGATCCTGGTGCGCCGGTCGGACTATGTCGAAGCCGCCTTCGGCAGCGGCGGCCGCTTCGGCGCCGTGCTGTGGCGGCACATCCTGCCGAACTCCGTGACCACGGTGATCGCCCTGGCCGCCGTGCAGTTCGGCACCGCGATCCTGCAGATCTCGACCCTCGGCTTCCTCGGCTACGGCGCGCCGCCGCCGACGCCGGAATGGGGTCTGCTGATCGCCGAGGGCCGCAACTACATCGCCACATCCTGGTGGCTGACCACCGTGCCCGGCCTGGTCGTGGTGCTGGTGGTGCTGGCCGCCAACCGCATCGGCCGGTCGATCGGGCGGAGGATGATATGACCGTGCCGGTGCTGGAGGTCGAGACCCTCAGCGTCTCGTATAAAGGCGACCGCGACGGCGCGCAGCGCGTGGTCGACGGCGTGTCCTTCCGCATCCAGCCGGGCGAGGTCGTGGCGCTGGTCGGCGAATCCGGCTCCGGCAAGACCACCACGGCCCAGGCGGTGATCGGCCTGCTGGCCGAGAACGGCCGGGTCGATGGCGGCGCCATCCGTCTCGCCGGCACCGACATCTCCGGCTGGTCGCAGAAGCGGCTCGACGCCCTTCGCGGCGCCCGCATCAGCCTGATCCCGCAGGACCCCGGCAGCTCGCTGAACCCGGTCAAGACCATCGGCGCCCAGGTCGAGGAGATCCTGGCCATTCACCGCCGCGGCAACAAGGCGACCAATCGGGCCAAGGTGGTCGAGCTGCTGGCCCGGGTCGGCCTGTCGCGGCCGGAGCTGCGGGCGCAGCAATACCCGCATGAGCTGTCGGGCGGCATGAAGCAGCGCGTGCTGATCGCCATCGCCATCGCGCTGCAGCCGTCGCTGATCATCGCCGACGAGCCGACCAGCGCGCTCGACGTCACGGTGCAGCGCCGGATCCTCGACCTGATCGACGAGCTGCGCCGCGAGTTCGGCACCGCCGTGCTGCTGGTGACCCACGACCTCGGAATCGCCGCCGACCGCGCCGACCGGCTGATCGTGCTGCAGGGCGGCCGGATCCAGGAGCAGGGGCCGGCCGCGGAGATCCTCGCGGCTCCCAAGAGCGCTTATACACGGCAGCTGCTGTCCGACGCGCCGTCGCTGGCGAAGGCGGAGCGCCGCGCCCCGCGGCGGGCGGGGGAGGGCGACGACGCCATCGTGGTCGACGGGCTGGTGCAGGATTTCGACCTGCCCGGCCGGGGCAGCTTCCGCGCGGTCGATGGCCTGTCCTTCGCCGTGCGGCGCGGCACCACCCATGCCCTGGTCGGCGAATCCGGCTCGGGCAAGACCACCACCGTCCGCGCCGTGGTCGGGTTCCAGAAGCCCACCGCCGGCCGCATCCGGATCGGCGGCGCCGACCCGGCGGCGCTGAAGGGCGAGGCGCTGCGCCGGTTCCGCCGCACCATCCAGCTGGTCTACCAGAACCCGTTCGGGTCGCTCGACCCACGGCAGAGCATCTTCGAGATCATCGAGGAGCCGCTCTTGAACTTCGAGCGCCTGCCGAAGCCCGACCGCGCCCGCAAGGTGCGCGACATGCTCGACCGGGTCGGCCTGCCGCAGGCGGTGCTGGACCGGCGGCCCCGTGCCCTGTCGGGCGGCCAGCGCCAGCGCGTCGCCATCGCCCGCGCCCTGGTGCTGGGCCCGCAGGTGCTGGTGCTGGACGAGGCGGTGTCGGCGCTCGACGTCACCGTCCAGGCCCAGATCCTCGGCCTGCTCGACACGCTGCAGCGCGACCTCGGCCTGACCTATCTGTTCGTGTCGCACGATCTCGCCGTGGTCCGGCAGATCGCCGACACCGTCTCGGTGCTGCACAATGGCCGGCAGGTCGATGCCGGACCGGTGGAGGCGGTATTCCGCAACCCGAGCAGCGACTATACGCGCGAGCTGATCGACGCCATCCCCGGGCGCCGGCTCGCCGTCTCCGCATGAAAGGCGTTCTCCCGTGACCATCCAGCGGCTCGGCTTCTTCACCCGGCTTCTCGACCAGGCGAGCGCGCAGGAGCGCTACCGCCTGGCGACGGAGCAGATCGCGACGGCGGAGCGGCACGGCTTCGACAGCGCCTGGGTCGCCCAGCACCATTTCCATGAGCCCGAGGGCGGGCTGCCGGCGCCGCTGGTGTTCCTGGCCCAGGTGGCGGCGCGGACCTCGCGCATCCGCCTGGGCACCGGCATCATCACCCTGCCGTTGGAGCACCCGGTGCGGGTGGCGGAGGATGCGGCGGTGCTGGACCTGCTGTCCGATGGGCGGCTCGAGCTCGGGCTCGGCACCGGCGGCACGCCGTCGGCCTTCGCCGCCTTCGGCCTGGACAGCGCCGAGCGCTCGGCGATCTTCGCCAAACATCTGCAGGTGCTGCTCGACGCCTGGGGCGGCCGGCCGCTCGATGGCGGCGACACAAGGCTGTATCCGGCGGCGCCGCAGCTGCTGGACCGGATCTGGCAGGCCACCTTCTCGGTCGCCGGTGGCGCCCGGGCCGGGGCGGCCGGCGACGGGCTGATGCTGTCGCGCACCCAGCCGCGCCCGGCCGATGCGCCCGACGCCACTTTGGCCGAAATCCAGGACCCGATCGTCGACGCCTATCTCGCGGCGCTGCCGAAGGGGAGAGAGCCGCGCATCCTGGCCTCGCGCAGCGTCTTCGTCGCCGATGATCGGGAGACGGCGCGGCGCTTCGCCGAGCCCGGCCTGCGCCGCCAGGCCGACCGCTTCGCCGCCGCCGGCCGCGGCGCTCCGGCCGACACGCTGGACCAGCTGATCGCCGCCTTCGACGTGCATCTCGGCACGCCGGACGAGGTGATCGCCTCGCTGCGCGCCGACGACACGCTGCGCCGCGCCACCGACCTGGTGGTGCAGGTGCATTCGGTCGACCCGCCGCACCCCTTCATCCTGCGCTCGATCGAGCTGGTGGCGCAGGAGGTGGCGCCCGCCTTCGGCTGGGCCCGCCAGGAACGGGGCGATGACATCCGCCTCGCCGCCGCGTCCTGCTGACGCCGCCGGACCCTTCGGAAAAGGACCAGATCATGAGTGAACCGACGGCCGACATCATCGACCTGCTGGCCGGGGTCGAGCGCGGCTCCGCCCTCGACCGGATCCGGGACCAGCGGCCCGTGGCCCGCGAGAACGCGCAGAAGAGCTGGACGGCGCTGTTCGAGCCCGAGGAGCCGGGGACCGTATCGGCGCTGGAGCGCTACGCCGTCGCCGCCTTCGTCGCGGCGCTGCACCGCGAGCCGGAGACCGCCCGCTTCTATGCCGAGGCCCTGGCCGGGCGCGACGCCGGCCTCGCCGCCGCTGTGGCCGCCGAGGCGGAACGGGCAGGGACGGAAGGCCCCTATGGCCGCTACCCGGAAGGGCCGCTGAGCGCCGAGGACAAGGCCGGCCCGGTCTATCGCGTCTCGGGCGAGAGCCGTCCGGTGCTCGGCCCGCGCCTCGCGGCGGCGCTGGAACACACGCATCTCCTGGTGTTCCGCCCGCGCGATGCCAGCGCCGCGGCGCTGCAGGCGCTTCTCGATGCCGGCTGGTCGACCACCGACATCGTCACCCTGTCGCAGTTGGTCGCCTTCCTGTCCTTCCAGATCCGCGTCGTCGCCGGGCTGCGCGCCCTGGCCGCCGCCTGAGGCCCGCCATGACCGAGACCGTCCTGACCCATCCCGACGACCGCGAGCCGACCGTCTTCACCCAGGATGAGCTGAACTGGCTGCCCTGGCTGGAGCCGTATCCCATCGATCAGCTGACCGAACGGCACCTCGCCGGCCTGGTCGACGCGGCCCGCGCCAAATCCGACTATTTCCGGCTGCTGGTGCGCGACCCGGACGTGCTGCAGGCGCGGACCAGGACCGACAAGGACATCTTCTACAACCCCGAGGGCGGCCTGCCGCGGGCGGAGCGCGAGCTGGCGGCGACCGCGGCCTCGCGCCTCAACGGCTGCATCTACTGCGCCTCGGTCCATTCCCGCTTCGCCACCGTGCACTCCAAGCGTGGCGACGACGTCCAGCGGCTGCTGGACGAAGGCGTCGGTGCCGACCTCGGTGAGCGCTGGAACGCCATCGTCGCCGCGTCGGTGGCGCTGACGGAAACGCCGGGGTCGTTCGGCACGGAGCACGTCCGCCGGCTGCGCGCGGCCGGGCTGGACGATGCGGCGGTCGCCGACGTGATCCAGGGCGCCGCCTTCTTCAACTGGGCCAACCGCCTGATGCTGTCGCTCGGCGAGCCGCAGGCGAAGGCCTGACCGCGCCGCATCGACAAGGAGACGACCATGAGCCTGTCGCTGGATCACGTCGTGATCGCCGTCCGCGACCTGGCGGGGGCGGTCGCCGATTACGAGGCGCTCGGCTTCACCGTGGTGCCGGGCGGGGAGCACACCCACGGCGCCAGCCACAACGCGCTGATCGTCTTCGCCGACGGCGCCTATATCGAGCTGATCGCCTTCCGGCGCCCGAACCCGGAATTCCGCTGGTGGCGGGTGCTCAGCGAGGCCGGCGATGGGCTGGTCGACTTCGCCCTGCTGCCCGGCGACATCGCGGCCGATGTGGCGTCGGCGAAGGCACGCGGCCTCGAGCTCGAGGGGCCGACCGATGGCGGCCGGCTGCGGCCCGACGGGCAGCGGCTGGAATGGCGCACGGCGCGGGCGGCGACCTCGGACCTGCCCTTCCTGTGCGGCGATGTCACGCCGCGGCATCTGCGGGTGCCGGAGGGCGATGTCCGCCGCCATGCCAACGGCGCGCTCGGCGTCGCCGGCATCGAGGTCGCGGTGGAAAACACCGAGGTCAGCGCCTGGCGCTACGCCGCCCTGCTCGGCATCGCGGCCGTGCCCGGCACGCCGGTCGATCTGGGCAACGGCCAATCCGTCAGCCTGCTCGGCCCGGACCGCACCGGGGCGGCGCTGGCGGCGCGCGGGGAAGGGCCGGTGTCACTGACGCTGCGCGTCGCTCCCGGCAGTGCTGTGGGCGATTTCGACCCGGTCCGCACTCAGGGCGTCCGGATCACCCGGGTCGCTGGTTAAGCCGCAACCCGCGCGTCCCTACCAGCGTAGCCAGCGCCGCCCGGCCAGGGTGCCGATCAGCACCACGATGCCGGTCGCCAGCGTGTACCAGGTGGCGACGAAGAACGGGCTGTCGTCCGGGCAATGCGCGGCATAGAAGGTCGCGGCGATGCCGCTGGCCACCAGCCCGGCGACCGCGCCGGCCAGCCCCGGTCGCCGCGGCGCGCCCTGGCGCAGAGCAAGCAGCAGCAGGGCCAGCGGGCCCAGCGCCATTACCGGGATCAGGGTCATGCACCAGGGCGCGTTGGTGCCGATCCACCGCGCGCCCCAGCTCGACATCGGCATCGCCATCATCTCCAGTGCGACCGAGACGACCAGCAGCACCGGCGCGGCCAGCAGCGCCCAGCGCCAGGCGCCCAGCGGCACGCCCGGCCGCGCCAGGTGCAGGATCAGCCCGGTGGCGGTGACGGCGAGCGCCAGGGTGACGACGAATTTGAACAGGTAGCGGACGGTCTCGACCGCCTGCATCACATCCGGCCGCACGCCGATGCCGGCGAAGAAGATCGCCGCGGCCACGACCGCGCCGCCGGCCATGGCAGCCGCCACCGCACGGCCGAGCGGCCAGCGGATGGGCGCGTCCTGCGCCAGGGCGGTGATGAGGTCGTCGGTCTTCACCCGGGTTCACTCCGATACAAGGCGGCCAGCGCCTTCAAGGCACGGTGCAGCGCCACGCGCACGGCGCCTTCGGTCATGCTGAGGCGCGTGGCGGTCTCGCGCACGCTGCTGCCCTCGACCGAGATCGAGCGCACGATGTCGCGCTGCTGGTCCTTCAGCTGCGCCAGCAGGCGCTCGACGTCCCGCTGCTCCAGCCCGTCCGGCGGGGCGTCCGCCTCCAGCGTGTCGATCACATCCTCGATCGGCACGTCGACATGCCGGCCGCGCCGGCGCAGTGCGTCGATCATCTTGTTGCGCACGATCACCGAGATCCACGGGCCGATCGGCCGCGACGGGTCCCAGGACCCGCGCTTCAGATGGATCGCCAGCAGCACCTCCTGCACCACGTCCTCGGCATCGCTGGCCGAGCCGCCGAACAGGGCGCCGCGCCGCCGTGACATGGCGCGGAGATGCGGCGTCACCGCCTGCAGGAACAGGCGATAGGCACCGGCGTCGCCCGAGATCGCGGCCCGCATCCATGTCGCCCACTGCTCCTCCCGCACCGGATCATTCACGCGTCATCACCTCATACGGCTCCGGTTCCGGATTCGTTACAGAGGGCCGAATGGTTCTGCAGGCGGCATCAGAAAAATTTTCCCAGGCGGTGTAATACCAGCCACCCGGCCGCCGAAGAAGTCGTCACAAGCCCGTTGCGGCGTGCCTCTTCTGCGGAACATCCGATGGATCGTCTCCTGCTTCTCTTCCCCCCGAGGGCCGCTGATCCGGCGACGACGCATCCTGCCGGGCCGGCCGGCCCCTCTGCATTGCGGTCGAGGGTCGCAACCCGGGACGGCTGAGCCTCCGCCAGACATTGCACCGACCATCCCTCTGAACCGATGTGCCGCCGCGTCGCCCGATCGACGCCACGGTCGAGCCTTGCCCAAAGGACCCCGACATGCCGTTGGACGCCTTCGATCTTTCGACCAGCTCCGCCAGCGCCGATGCCACCGTCGCCTTCAAGGAGGCGGTGCGCGGCCTCGCGGCCCACCGGCCCTCCACCGGCATCGCCCTCGGCCGGGCGCTGGCCGCCGACCCCGACCACGTCGCGGCCCTGGCGCTGAAGGGCTTCGCCAACCTGATCCTGGCTCGCGAGGAGTTGGCCGCTCCGGCGCGCGAGGCGCTGGTGGCGGCCCGGCGGGCCCTGGCGGCGAAGGAGGACGGCACCGCCGACGAGCGGGCCCTGGTCGAGGCCCTTGCCTATGCTGCCGAAGACCGCTTCACCGAGGCCGCGGACTGCCTGGACCGGCGCTTCGCACATCGGCCGACGACCTTCCTGCCCTTCAAGATCGCGCATGCGCTGCGCTTCATGCTCGGCGACGCCGCCGGCATGCTGGCCGCGTCGCAGCGGATGATGACGGTGTGGTCGCCCGACCGCCCGGCCGCCGGCTTCCTGCTGGGCTGCCACGCCTTCGCCATCGAGGAGCACGGCGCCTATGCCGCCGCCGAGGCCTATGGCCGCCAGGCGGTGGCGATGGAGCCGGACGACGCCTGGGGGCTGCACGCCGTCTCCCACGTCCATGAGATGCGAGGCGAGACCGCCGCGGGCATCGCCTGGCTGGAGGGCAGCCGCGGCAGTTGGTCCCGCTGCAACAATTTCAGCTTCCACATGGCCTGGCACCTGGCGCTGCTGCATCTCGATCGCGGCGAGCATGAGCGCGTGCTGCGCCTGTACGACCAGGAAGTGCGGCCGACGCCGACCGATGATTTCCGCGACATGGCCAACGCCGTGTCGCTGCTGTGGCGGCTGGAGCGGCTGGGCGTCGATGTCGGCGGCCGCTGGACCGAGCTGGCGGAGATCGCCCGCAGGCGCCGGGCCGACACCAGCCTGGTCTTCGCGTCGCTGCACAGCCTGATTGCGCTGGTTGCCCTCGGCGACCGGCCGGCGGCGGCGGAGCTGGTGATGGCGCTGCAGGTCCGCGCCCAAGGCCGCGGCGACCAGGCCCGGGTCGCGGCCGATCTCGGCCTGCCCCTGGCCCGCGCCATTACCGGCATAGGCGGTGAACGCGGCTCGCTCGACCGCCTCGCCGCCGCGCTGCCGCAGATCGGCGGCAGCAACGCCCAGCGCGACCTCTTCGTCCTGGCCCTGGCCGAGACCGCATCGCGGCGCGGCGACGCCCCGGCGCTGCGGGCGATCCGCGGCGCCCGTCACCGGCTGAAGGCCGAGGACCGCCTGATCGCGGCGGTCGACGGCCGCGCTTCATCCCCCCGCCTTTGGGCCCAACGCTGAACACCCCTGGAGATCCCATCATGACCATGACCCAGACATCCGATATGCCGCTGTTTCCCGCGGTCACCGGCCGCCTCGTCCCGACCATCCTGCTCGCCGGCATCGCCGCCGACCTGACCTGGGAGGTCTGGGCCCGCGGCATCACGCCTTTCCTGGTCGGCGGCCCGCTGGAGCCGGCAGCTTTGGTGCAGTCGGTGTTCGGCTTCCAGAGCTGGGCGGCGGGTGAGCTGATCCACGCCATCACCGGCATCGTGTTCTACCCGATCGGTTATCTGTTCATCGCCCGGCCGCTGCAGCGCCGGATCGTGCCGCAGCTGCCGCTGGCTCTGACCCGGCATCGGCTTCGGCATCGGGCTGTGGATCTTCGCCCTCTACGTCATGGCGCATCTGATCGCCGGGCTGCCCGCCTTCCTCGGCTTCATCCCGCTGACCTGGGCCTCGCTGGTGGGCCACATCCTGTTCGGCCTGGTCGTCGCCTTCGTCGTACGCTTCCGCGAGTCCCAACCCGCTGAAAGCGCCCGGTAAATGACCCGCATCGCCGACACGATCGCCGCCACCCTGCATGCCCATGGCATCCGTCACGCCTTCGGCATGCCGGGCGGCGAGGTCGTGACCCTGATCGACGGGCTGGAGGCGGCGGGAATCCGCTTCCATCTGGCCCGGCACGAGACCGCTGCGGCGATCATGGCCGCCGGCGCTTCGGTGACCACCGCGACGCCCGGTCTCCTCGTCGCCACCGTCGGCCCGGGGCTGGCGAATGCGGTCAACGGCATCGCCGACGCGGCGCAGGAGCATGTGCCGCTGGTGGTGATCTCCGGCATCGTCGACCGGCCGACCCGCGCCCGCTACACCCATCAGGTGATCGACCATGCCGCGCTGCTGCGGCCGCTGGTCAAGGCCAGCTTCGAGATCGAGCCGGAGAGCGCCGGCCCGACCGTGGCCCGGGCCCTGGCGACCGCGCTGGCCGAGCCGATGGGGCCGGTGCATCTCGACCTGTCGCCGGCGGTGGCGGCGATGACCGACCCTGCGCCGCAGGTGGTCACACCGCCGGCGGTGCTGCGCCCGGCGATCGGACCGCAGGACCCGGCGATCGCGGCGCTGGCCGACCGGCTGTCCCACGCGCGGCGGCCGCTGATCCTGGCCGGACTCGAGGCGGCGCAGGGCGGCGCCGGCCCGGCGCTGCTGCGCCTGGCCGAGCGGCTCGGCGCGCCGGTGGTCACCACCTACAAGGCCAAGGGGCTGGTGCCGGAGGATCATCCCCTGGCGTTGGGCGGCGCCGGGCTGTCGCCGCTGGCGGATGCGGTGCTGCTGCCGCTGTTCGAGCGGGCCGACCTGCTGCTGTTTGTCGGCTACGACCCGATCGAGATGCGGCTCGGCTGGCTCGATCCGGTCTCGGATCCCGACCGGGTCGTCGAGATCACCGCCGCCCCGGCCGACCACGCCATGCACCATGCCGGCACCCGCCTGCTGGCCGCCCCCGCGGCCGCTGTCGCCGCTCTGATTGAGGCGATCCAGACAGACGCCTCCTGGACTGGCGACGATCGCGAGGAAGGCGACGATGTCTCGCGTGGCCTCTCCCGCCTGGCGGGAGAGGTCGGGCGTCCGCAGGACGACCGGGTGAGGGCTGGCCCAGACCTCGACAAAGAGCCCTCACCCGGAGCCGCTGGCGCGGCTCCGACCTCTCCCGCAAGCGGGAGAGGCAATGTGGAAGCCGGAAAGGCGACGCAGACCTGGACCGGCGGCGAGCCCGCCGCGGCCCGGGCGGCGCTGGTCGAGCGCTTCGCCGCCCCGGCCGACTGGGGCCCGCATGCGATCATCGAGGTGCTGAACCGCTCGGTGGGCGAGGGCGACCTCGTCACTGTCGATGCCGGTGCCCACCGCATCCTGCTGTCGCAGAAATGGCTCGCGCGGCGGCCGCTGTCGCTGCTGCAATCAGCCGGTTTCTGCACCATGGCCGCGGCCCTGCCGCTGGCGATCGGCGCCAAGGTCGCCGACCCGGCGCGCCGAATCGTCGCCGTGATGGGCGATGGCGGGCTGGAGATGGGGATCGGCGAGCTGGCGACGCTGCGCGACCTCGGCCTGCCGGTCACCATCGTGCTGTTCCAAGACCGGAGCCTGGCCCTGATCGCCCTGAAGCAGAGCTCGGCCGGCCTGGCGCCGCATGGCGTCGGCCTCGGCCTGACCGATTTCGCCGCGATCGCCGAAGGCTTCGGCGGCCATGGCCGCACCGTCGCCGGCGCGCCTGAGCTGGCGGCCGAGCTGGCCGCCGCCCGGGACCGCGACCGCTTCACCCTGATCGCCTGCAGGTTCGACGCCGATGCATATCACCAGGCCTTCTGAGCCGCCGGCGCGCGAGGCGCTGTCCAGCGCTGCCGGGCTCAAGTCCCGGCGCGACCCGCGCCTCGATGTCTTCCGCGGCCTCGGGATGCTGATCATCCTGACCGCGCATATCCCGGACAACCAGTGGATCCTGTGGATCCCGGCGCGGTTCGGGTTCTCCGACGCGACCGAGATGTTCGTGTTCCTGTCCGGCATGGCCTCGGCCATCGCCTTCGGCCGGGTGTTCGACCGCGACGGCTTCGCCCGCGGCACCGGCCGCGTCGCCCGCCGGGTCTGGCAGATCTACTGGATCCATGTCGCGGTCTTCGTCGTCATCGCCGCGCTGGTGGCGGCGGCCGGCACCCGGCCGGGCGGCGAGAGCTACATCGTCGAGCTGAACCTGCCGCATTTCTTCGCCGACCCGATCGGCCTGCTGCCGCGGTTCCTGGCCCTGGCCTATGTGCCGAACTACTTCGACATCCTGCCGATGTACCTGGTCATCCTGGCGCTGATGCCGGCGATGATCCTGGCCGAGCGGCTGCACAAGGTTCTGCCCTTCGTGCTGATGGCCGCGATCTGGGGCATGACCCAGGCGCATCTGCTGGACCTGCCGGCGGAGCCCTGGTCCGGCCGCAGCTGGTTTTTCGACCCGTTCGGCTGGCAGCTGCTGTTCTATCTCGGCTTCTTCCTGATGCGCCGTACCCTGCCGGCGCCGGGCTTCAGCTGGACCCTGATCGGCCTGGCCGTGATCTTCGTCGTGGCGACCGTGCCCTTCGCCTGGTACCGCATCATCGAGGCCTCGCCCTTCTTCGGCGGCTGGGCCCGGGCCCTGGCGCCGCTGACCGACAAGACCCATTTCGGCATCCTGCGCCTGGTGCATTTCCTGGCGCTGGCCTATCTCGCGGTGCAGTTGGTCGGTCCCGGCGGCGCGCGGCTGAAGGGAGCGTCGGTCACCGTCATCTCCAAGGTCGGGCAGCAGACGCTGGCGGTGTTCGTCAGCGGCATGGTCACCGCCCAGCTGCTGGGCATGGCGCTCGACCACACCGGCCGCGATCCGCTCACCGTGGCGGCCGCCAATCTGGCCGGTTTCGGCGTGCTGGTCGCGGTCGCCTATGCCGTCGCCTGGTTCAAGGCAGTGCCGGCCCGGCCGGCGGCGGTGCCGGCATGATGCGGCCTGCCCTGATCACCTTGGCCGCGCTGTTGTTGCCAGGCGCGGCGGCAGCAGCCTGCGGCGGCGACGTGCCGTGCCGCGTCGCCGACGGCGAATACCGCATCGCCTTGCCGCCGGGTGGGGCGCCGGCCGGGGTCTATCTGTTCTTCCACGGCTATGAGGGGTCGGCCGCCGACCAGATGCGCGCCGCCGAGCTGATCGCGGTCGCTCGTACCCATGGCCTGGCCTTCGCCGCCCCGGACGGGATCAACCACACCTGGTCCTTCGCAGGCTCGCCCAGCCATGACCGCGACGACACCCGCTTCGCCGGCGAGGTGCTGGACGACCTGCAGCGCCGCTTCGGCTTCGGCCCGGACCGGGTGGTGGTCGGCGGCTTCTCGCAGGGTGCGTCGATGGCCTGGTATGTGGCCTGCCATCTCGGTGACCGGGTGGCAGGCGCCGTCACCTTCTCCGGTGTGTTCTGGGACCCGCTGCCGCTTCCGTCGGACTGCCGGGCCGTGCCGCCGCCGCTGGTGCATTTCCACGGCCGCGCCGACCGCACCTTCCCGCTGGCCGGCCGCGCCATCGGCGACCGCTGGCACCAGGGCGACACCTTCCTCAGCCTGGCGGTGCTGGAGGCGCGGGCCGGCTGCCGGCTCGGTGCCGACACGCCGATGACGATCGCCGGCATCGCCTGCGCCCAGGCGCAGGGCTGCGAGCGCGGCCAGATCACCCTGTGCCTGCACGATGGCGGGCATGAGGTGCGCGCCGGCTGGCTGGACGGCGCCCTGGCCGCGTTGGGCCTGCCCGCAACCCCGATCACCAGCGAGGTTCTGCCATGACCCCGAGCACTCGACCCGAGGACCCGAAGCGGTCCGACGAAGCCGTCGCCCGCGAGCTGGCCCGCAAGGACCGGCGCATCCGCGAGCTGGAGCAGGAACTGGCCCGGCTGCGCGCTGCCGCGCTGCTGGCCCAGTGACCCCGCAATCCCTGAAAGGAGCCCGTTATGTTCCGACGCACTTTGCTGGCGCTGGCCGCGCTGGCCTGCATCGTCCCCCTGTCCGGCCACGCACAGGAGGCCCAAAAACCCGTCAACACGCTGGGGGCGCCGGCCGACCATGTCGCGATCCGCGGCTACGACCCTGTCGCCTATTTCCGTGAAGGCGGTCCGCGCCAGGGCAAGCCCGAATTCGCGGCGCAGCACGCCGGCGCCACCTGGTGGTTCGCCAGCGCCGAGGACAAGGCGCTGTTCGAGGCCGATCCGGAGAAGTACATGCCGGCCTTCGGTGGCTTCTGCGCCTATGGCACGTCGCGCGGCTATCTGGTGAAGATCGAGCCCGAGGCCTGGTCGATCGTCGACGGGCGGCTGTACCTGAACTACGACCTCGGCGTCCGCGACACCTGGGCGAAGGATCCCAAGGGCTATATCGCCAAGGCCAACGCGAACTGGCCCAAGCTCGACAAGAGCGACATCAAGTAGTGCCGCCTTGAGGGCAGATCATCTCAGGTCATTGCGCCGAAACAACGTTGCCTCTCCCGCTTGCGGGACCTTTTCTGATTGCTGAAGCCGGGGGCGGCCTATCCCCCTTATCCTCCCCCTTCCCTTGCGGGAGGGGGTAGGGGGAGGGGTTTGGCACAGCCAATGGAATTGGTGTTGAGCGTCACCGCAGGCCCCGCAGAAATCCTGGTAATTCCACGCCGGCTCCCGTCCCGCGAGGGGAGGGGGAGAGTGGAAGGCATGGGGCAGGTTCAGGTGATCGAATTCTGAAAAGGTCTCGCTTGCGGAAGAGGCAATGCGAGGACGGCCGTTGTTCCTGCGGATCGTGCTGGATCGATCCAACCTCAACATCATGCCTCAAATCCGCGGCATGGTGACGTCCGGCGCCAGGCGCGTCTGGGCCGCCAGGCGGATCGGGGCGTTGGCGGCGCCGAAGCCGGCATAGAACCGGCGCTGCACGATCTCGAAGAAGAAGCGATCGGCGAAGCTGGTGGTGTAGAGCTGGAAGAACTCGCCGCCGCCGCCGTCGCGGTCATACAGGATGCCGGCCTCGCGCAGCCGGTCCAGCAGATCCGGCTCCAGCCCGAAGCGGGCCTCGACGTCGTCGTAATAATTGGCCGGGATCGGCAGGAACTCGACTCCGGCCTGCCGCATCCGGGCCGCGGCGGCGAAGATGTCGTCCGTCTCCAGCGCGATATGCTGGATGCCGGAGCCGAAGAACTCCGACAGGAACCGGGCCGACAAAGTGCGGTGACTCTGGGATGCGTTCAGCACGATGCGCAGCGTGCCCTCGGCGTTCTGCACCACCTGGCTGCGCACCAGCCCGGCGGGGTCCGGGATCTCCAGCTCCGGCGTCTTCGCCAGATCGAAGATCGCGCCGTAGAACAGCAGCCAGGACAGCATCTCGTCATACTGCATCGACTGCGACAGGTGGTCGATCCGCGCCAGCCCGGCCTCCGGCGCCGGGTCCTCGACCGGGACGAAGTCGACCTCGCGCCATCGCGCCAGATCGCTGCCGGAATCGACGAGATAGATCAGGCTGCCGCCGACGCCGCGGATCGCCGGGATCTCCAGCTCGCCCGGCTCGATCTCCTGACGGAACCCGGTCGCCAGCAAGGCGCCGGCCCGCGCCGTCGCCGCCCGGGCGTCGTCGACCTTGAGGCAGATCGCGCAGGCCGCCGGCCCGTGCATGATGTAGGCGGCATGGGCGTAACCTTCCTTCTCGCGGTTGACGAGAAGGGCGATGCCGCCCTGCGCCCACAGGGTCACGTCCTTCGACCGGTGCCGGCCGCGCCGGGCGAAGCCGAGGCCGGCGAACAGCGCCTCCAGCTCGATCGCGCCGGCTTCGTCGACCGCGAACTCGACGAACTCGACGCCGAGGCAGCGGGCGCGCTCCGGCAGCAGCGGCCCGGCCCGCTCGGCGGCGGGCTTGCGCCGCTCCAGCGTGTCGGCCAGCTGCAGCAGCGACCGCCGTCCGTCGATCGCGACCGACCGCGCCGATCCGGCCCGGAAATGATCGTTGAAGATCTCCAGCGAATAGACGCCGTCATAGCCGGTCGCGGCCACCGCCTCGGTGAAGGCAGTCACCGGCAGGTCGCCCTGGCCCGGCAGGTTGCGGAAATGCCGACTCCAGGACAGCAGGTCCATCTCCAGACGCGGCGCGTCGGCCAGCTGGACCAGGAAGATCCTGTCGGCCGGGATGGCGCGGATGCTGTCCGGGTCGATGCCGCGCGACAGGGTGTGGAAGCTGTCCAGGATCAGCCCGATGGCCGGATGGTCGGCGCGGCGCACGATCTCCCAGGCGTCGCGGTGGTCGTTGACGTGGCGGCCCCAGGCCAGCGCCTCGAAGCCGACCTTCAGCCCGCGCTTCGCCGCCCGCTCGCCCAGCTCATGGAAATCGGCGGCGGCGCGGTCGATGCCGCCCAGCGCCGCCGGCGAGATGTTGGAGCAGACCAGCAGCAGCTCGGCGCCCAGCTCGGCCATCAGGTCGAATTTCCGCTCGGCGCGATCGAACACGCGCGTACGCTGCGGCTCCGGCATGCCCTCGAAGTCGCGGAAGGGCTGGAAGGTGGTGACCACCAGCCCGGCGTCGCGCACCATCCGCCCGACCTCGCGCGGCGCCGCGTCGAAGGACAGGAAGTCGTTCTCGAAGATCTCGACGCCGTCGAAGCCGGCGGCAGCGATCGCCTCCAGCTTGTCGCGCAGGTCGCCGCTCAGGGACACGGTGGCGATCGACGTCTTCATCGGAACGACCTCCCGGCACTGATCACTTCTTCCGCAGCTTGTCCAGCTCGGCCTGCAGCAGCGCGATGGTGTCGGCGCCGATCTTGGGGCGGAACTCCTCGACCACCGGCGCGGTGGCGGCGCGCAGCTTGGCCACCTCGTCGGGCGGCAGCTCGGTGACCTCCATGCCGTTGGCGCGGATCTCGTCCAGCGCCTTGGCGTCGGCCTCGCGCGACACCTGGCGCTGATAGTCCCGCGCCTCGGTGGCGGCCGACTGCAGCACCGCCCGCTCCTCGTCGTTCAGCTTGTCCCAGAAGGTCTTGCTGACCAGGACGATCTGCGGGTTGTACTGGTGCCGGGTCAGGGTCAGGTACTTCTGCACCTCGTAGAACTTGGCGTTGAGGATGTTGGCCGACGGGTTCTCCTGGCCGTCGACGGTGCCGGTGTCCAGCGCGCCGTACAGCTCGGGATAGGGCATCGGCACGGCGTTGGCGCCGAGCGCGTTGAACACAGCGATCGGGATCGGCGACTGGATGGTGCGGATCTTCAGCCCCTTGATGTCGTCGACCTTCGCCACCGGGTGGCGGTTGTTGGTCAGGTTGCGGAACCCGAGCTCCCAATAGGCCAGGCCGACCAGCCCCTTCTCGGGCAGCAGTTTCAGCAGGTGGTCGCCGAACGGCCCGTCCATCACCGCGTCGGCCTCCTGCGGCGTGTCGAACAGGAAGGGCAGGTCGACCGCGCCGAAGGCCGGGGCGTTGCCGGTCAGGATGCCGGCATTCATCACGGTCATCTCGACGATGCCGCCCTGCAGGCCGGACAGGGTCTGTACGTCGCCGCCCAGCGTGCCGCCCGGGAACAGCTGCACCGTGATCTTGCCGCCGCTCTTCTCGGCGACGATGGCGGTGAACTTCTCCATGCCCATGACCTGGGGATGGCCCTTGCTGTTCGCCGCCGCGAACTTGATGTGCTGCTCGCGGATCTCGGCCTGTGCCGCGGGGGCCAGCAGCAGCGCCGCCGCCAGCGCGGCGATCAGGCCGGTCAGGGTCCTGGACATGGTCATCCTCCCAAGGATTGTTCGACTTCGTTGGTGTCGGCCGACGCGGTCATCGGGCCAGCCATTTGGCCGGAACCATCACCAGCTCCGGGAACAGGATCAGCAGGGCCAGCACCGCCAGCTCGGCCAGGAGGAAGGGCCAGACGCCCTTCATCAGGTCCTCCATGGACAGCTTCGACACGCCGCAGACGACGTTCAGCACGGTGCCGACCGGCGGGGTGATCAGGCCGATCGAATTGTTGATGATGAACAGCACGCCGAAATAGACCGGGTCGATGCCCGCCTGCTTGATCACCGGCATCAGCACCGGCGTCAGGATCAGGATGGTCGGGGTCATGTCCATGGCGGTGCCCACGGCAATGACCAGCAGCATGATCACCGCCATCAGCAGGATCGGGCTGTCCATGAATGGGTCCAGCATGGCGGCCAGCTGGCCCGGCAGGTCGGCGACCGTGATCAACCAGGCGGAGACGCCGGCGGCGGCCACCAGGAACATCACCACGGCGGTGGTCTTGGCGGCCGAGACGAACACGTCGAACAGCTGCCCGGGCCCCAGCTCGCGATAGACCACCATGGCGACGAACAGGGAATAGACCGCGGCGACGACGCCGGCCTCGGTCGGGGTGAACACGCCGAATTTCAGCCCGACGACGATGATCACCGGCAGCAGCATCGCCCACAGGCTGTCGATCAGGGCGCGCAGGCGCTCGGCCCCGCTGCGGCGCGGCGGCAGGTCGATCTGCTCGCGCCGGGCCACCAGCAGCCAGGCGACGCAGAGGGCCAGGGCGATCATCAGGCCGGGCGCGATGCCGGCCAGGAACAGCTTGGTGATCGAGACGCCGCCGACCACGCCGAACAGCACGAAGCCGATGCTGGGCGGGATGATCGGCCCGATGATGGAGGCCGAGGCGATCAGCCCGCCGGACCGGGCGGCGCCATGGCCCGATTTCAGCATCATCGGCAGCAGCAGGGCGCTCAGCGCCGCGGCGTCGGCCAGGGCCGAACCGGACAGGCTGGACAGCAGGCAGGCGGCCAGGATGACGACGAAGCCGAGCCCGCCGCGGATATGGCCGACCAGCGCCATGGCGAGGTCGACGATGCGGCGCGACAGGCCGCCCGTGTTCATCACCTCGCCGGCCAGCATGAAGAACGGCACGGCCATCAGCGGGAAGCTGTCGGCGCCGTTGATCACGTTCTGGGCGACGATCTGGGAATCGAACAAGCCGAGATGGATCATCAGCGCGACGCCGCTGAGGATCAGAGCGAAGGCGATCGGCATGCCGATCGCCATGGTGCCGAGCAGCGACGACAGGAAGACCGCGACGACCACGGCTCAGCGCTTCCTGGCAGTTCGGGGGGCCGCGGGCGCGTCGAGGCCGGCGAGCTCCTCGGAGTCGCGGACCAGGATCAGCTCCTCCGGCCCGGCCCGGCCGAGCAGCAGGCGGGCGAGATCGGCCAGGATGATGATCGCGGCCGGCACGGCGAAGGCGATGCCGGCGCCATACATCAGCGCCATCGGATAGCCCACGGCCGGCGAGGCGACGTCCAGATTGATCACGGCCTGCTCGACGCTGCCCTTCAGCAGCAGCCAGATCGCCAGCAGCGCCAGCGCGCCGGACAAAGCGAGGCAGGCCTTGGCCGCCGGCCGGGGCAGGCGGCGCAGCAGCGTGTCGACGCCGATATGGCCGCGCTCGCGCAGCGCCACCACGGCGCCGAGGAAGATCAGCCAGACGAAGAACAGCCGCGACAGCTCCTCCGACGCGGTCAGCCCCTGGTTGAAGGCGTAGCGCAGCACGACGTTGCCGAAGACCAGCACCACCATGCCGGCGAGCAGCAGAGCCATCAGCAGCTTCAGCAGCGCGAAATAGCTCTCGACGGCAAGACGCATCGGGCTCTCCCTGTGGTGGCCGCCGGCCGCGGCTTCGCCGGTTCCGAATTCTTCTTCCTCAGAAATGTACGAACTGGTACGTATAGTCAAGTCTTCGACGCGGTCCGGCAACAATCGGATGGAAAACCGCTTGTTCGCGGTCGCGAAGTTCCGGAGAAGTAGACCGTCCGCCGATCGGTGGCGGCGTCGGTGCGGGGAGCGGGCCAGGAGATGGCGGGCAGGACGAAGTCGGGCGCGGCGGAGCGGAAGACCGCCCGCAAGAACGATCCCGAGCGCACCAGGCAGGATATCCTCGAGGTCGCGACCGAGGAGTTCGCGACCCATGGGCTGAGCGGCGCGCGCGTCGATGCGATCGCGGAGCGCACCCGCACCTCCAAGCGCATGATCTACTATTATTTCGGCGGCAAGGAGGGGCTGTACCACGCGGTGCTGGAGAAGGCCTATGCCGACATCCGCACCGCCGAGGCCGAGCTGCATCTGGAGGATCTGCCGCCCGAGGAGGCGATGCGGCGGCTGGCCGAATTCACCTTCGACTATGACGAGGCGCATCCCGACTTCATCCGCCTGGTCAGCATCGAGAACATCCACCGGGCCGAGCATCTGGCCCACACCGCCTCGATCCGCAGCACCAATCTCGGCATCGTCCAGACCATCGCCGCGATCCTGGAGCGCGGGCAGGCGGCGGGCGTGTTCCGGGCCGGGATCGACCCGGTCGACCTGCACATGCTGATCAGCGCCTTCTGCTTCTTCCGCGTCTCCAACCGCCACACCTTCGGCACCATCTTCCGCCGCGACCTGTCGGAGCCGGGCTTGCGCGAGACGCACCGGCGGATGATCGGCGACGCCGTCATCAGCCTGCTGCAGGGCGGGGCGGCGGTCGCGCCCGCTGCTACCCCGGCCCGAGCGAGGCGAAGTGCCGGGTCATCCGGTCGGAATCCGGCGTGATGCCGGTGAACAGCCGGAACGCCTCGACCGCCTGGAACACCGCCATGCCGCCGCCGTCGAGGGTGCGGCAGCCGCGGGCGCGGGCGATGCGCAGCAGCTCGGTCTCGAGTGGGAAGTAGACGATCTCGGCCACCCAGTGCCGCGGCGCCAGCAACTCGGCCGGCAAGGGCAGGCCGGGATGGTTCGCCATCCCGGTCGGGGTGGCGTGGATCAGCCCGTCCGCCGCTTCCATGGCGGCGGGAAGGTCGGTGCCGGCCACCGCGCGCCCGGCCCCGAACCGGGCGGACAGGCCGGCGGCCGTGGCCTCGGCCCGGCCCTGGTCGACATCGAAGATCGCCAGCGAGCCGACCCCGAGGGTGAGGGCGGCATGCGCCACCGCCGCCCCCGCGCCGCCAGCGCCGAGCTGGATCGCGCGGTCCTTGCGCACATCCGGCAGGCCGCGCCGGAAACTCTCGGCGAAGCCCCACCAGTCGGTGTTGTGGCCGGTGCGCCGGCCGTCCTCGAACACCACGGTGTTGACGGCACCCAGCGCCCGCGCGTCGTCGGACAGCGCGTGCAGCAGCGGGATCACCGCCTGCTTGCAGGGATGGGTGACGTTGAGCCCGGCGAAGCCGCGCCGCTCCGCCGCCGCGACCAGCTCGGGCAGCGCCTCGACCCCACGGCCGAGCGCTTCGAGATCGATCAGCTCGTACTCATAGCGCAGCCCCTGCTCCGCGCCTTCGCGCATATGCATCGCCGGCGTCCGCGACGCCTGGATGCCGGCGCCGATCAGGCCGACGCGAAGGGTGGTGGGGCGGATATGGGTCATGGACAGCTGTGCCGGTGCATCTTTCAGCGAAAATGTACTAACTGGTACGTTCATGTCAATCGCCGCGAAAGGAGCTCAAGACGACGGATCGGGGGCTGCGCTATGCTGCCCATCTTGAATTGTCGCGGCTGAACGGCCAGTTGGACGACGGCGCCGACGCATGTCGGGGCTCTTGACGAGGGGGCAATGCCATCCACTGACCTGACGCGCCGGTCGACGATCCCGATCGCCGACGACGAGCCGGCCAGTGCTGTGCCGCGACAGCGGCTGCTGAAGCACGAGGGTTTTTCCCGGCTGCTGCCGCTCGAACTCGCCCGGCACGCCTTGGCGCGGCCGGAAACCGAGCGGCCGCTGTTCGAGTGAGACGGCACGCCCCGGCGCCGCCGGATCCTCCATCCCCCACCACTCCGAGGGACCTCTCGTGGACTTCTCCTGGATCTCCGACCCGACCGCCCTGATCGCCCTGGCGACCCTCGTCGTCATGGAGGTCGTGCTCGGCATCGACAACCTGATCTTCATCTCGATCCTGACCAACAAGCTGCCCGAAAGCCAGCGCAGCAAGGCGCGCCGGATCGGCATCGGGCTGGCGCTGTTCCTGCGCCTGGCCCTGCTGGGCACGGTCTCGATCATCGTCCAGCTCACCGAGCCGGTGTTCGAGGTCCTCGGCCATCCCTTCTCCTGGCGCGACCTGATCCTGATCGGCGGCGGCCTGTTCCTGGTGTGGAAGGCGACGAAGGAGATCCACCACAGCGTCGACCCGGTCCCGGCCGACGACGTCTTCGGCAGCGCCAAGGCGACGCTGGGCTTCGGCGCGGCGATCGGGCAGATCCTGCTGCTCGACCTGGTGTTCTCGCTCGACAGCATCATCACCGCGGTCGGCATGACCGATCATGTGGCGATCATGGTGATCGCGGTGATCTTTGCCGTGGCGGTGATGCTGGCAGCCGCCGATCCGCTGTCGCGCTTCATCCACGCCAACCCGACCGTGGTGATGCTGGCGCTCGGCTTCCTGATGATGATCGGCATGACGCTGATCGCGGAAGGCTTCGGCGCACATGTGCCGAAGGGCTACATCTACGCCGCGATGGCGTTCTCGGCCCTGGTCGAGGGGCTGAACATGCTGTCCCGCCGGGCCGCGAGCCGCAAAGCCAAGCACTGATCGTGGCGTGGGATGGGGCCGTCCAGGCGGCCCTATCCCACCCGCGGCAGGCTGATGGTGGCGCGCAGGCCCCTGGGCTGGTTGGCCAGGGCGATGTCGCCGCCATGATGGCGCACGATGGTGCGGGCGATCGACAGGCCGAGGCCGACGCCGCCGGTCTCCGGGTTGCGCGAGTTCTCGATCCGGAAGAACGGGGCGAAGACCTGCTCGGCGGCGCCGTCCGGGATCCCCGGCCCGTCATCCTCGATCACGATCTCGACGCCGTCGCCGCTCCGCGCCACACGGACACGAGCCCGCTCGCCGTAGCGGACCGCGTTCTCGACCAGGTTGCGGACGGCGCGGCGCAGCGCGTCGGGCCGGCAGCGATAGCTGATCTTCGGCCCTTCGATGAAGGTGACGTCCCGGCCAAGCTCGGCCAGGTCGTCGCACAGGCTCTCGACCAGCGCCGGCAGGTCGACGGCGCGGGTGCCCTCGGCCGTCGCCTCCTCGCGGGCGAAGGCCAACGTGGCCTCGGTCATCTTCTGGACCTCGGCGATGGTCGCCAGCATCTTCTCCCGCTCCTCCGCATCGGCGACGAACTCGGCGCGCAGGCGCAGGGTGGTCAGCGGCGTGCGAAGGTCGTGGCCGATCGCCGCCAGCATGCGGGTGCGATCCTCGACGAAGCGCTGCAGCCGCTCCTGCATCCGGTTGAAGGCCTCGGCGGTGTTGCGGATATCGTCCGGCCCGGCCTCCGGCAGCGGCGCCACGGATTCGCCCCGGCCCAGCGCCTCGGCGGCGACGGCCAGGCGCCGCATCGGCCGGGCGATGCCGCGGGCGACGATGATGCCGAACACCGACAGCATGACCGCGGTGACCGCGACCGACACCACCGCCTGGTTGGTCCAGAACGAATTGCCGGTCGGTTTGGCATAGGCGCTGTTCAGCCAGCCGCCGCCGTCCAGCTGGGCCGACAGGCCCATGCCATAGGCCTCGTCGAGATACAGGAACTTGGCCGGGCGCGACAGCGGCCAGGCATGGGCCGGCACGTCCGTCCAGGGCGTGGTGACGGCCGCCGTGGCCGTGCCGATCCCTAGGATCTGCGCCGACTCCTGCCGGGCCCCGGGCTTGTCCTTGTCCTGCTTCGGGGCCTTCGGCCCCCAGGGCGTCAGGCTGGGCAGCGGCTTCGCCAGCTGGGTCCAGGCCTCGCGCCGCCAGGCGGTGGAGTCGCCCGGGCCGTCGGGCGACACCCAGAAGCGGCTGTAGGAGGTGCCGCTGGCGCTCAGGATGTCGTCCTGCAGCGCCGGCGGCGTCGCCTCCAGCAGCCGGGCCAGCGACGCGGTGCGGCTGAAGAACTCGCTCTTGGCGGCGGCCTTCAGCGCCTGGCCGCGCTCGTCCCAGGAGATCAGGAAGCCGATGCCCTGCGACAGGGCCAGGGCCAGCAGCATCAGTCCGATGAACTGGGCCGCCAGGCTGTGCGTCCACCACCGCCTCATGCCGGCTCGACCTCCGCCACGAAGCTGTAGCCGCCGCCCCAATGGGTCTTGATCAGGGCCGGCACCTTGGGATCGGCCTCGATCTTCTTGCGCAGGCGGCTGACCTGGTTGTCGATGCTGCGGTCGAAGCTGTCGGCGGCGCGGCCGACGGTCAGGTCCAGCAGCTGGTCGCGGCTGAGCACGAGGCCGGCATGGTCGAGGAAGGCGTTCAGCAGCCGGAACTCGGCGGTGCTGAGCGCGACCGCCACGCCGTCCTCTCCGACCAGCTCGCGCCGGCCGACATCCAGCAGCCAGCGGTCGAAGCGCAGCGCCTTGGCCTTCAGCCGGCCGCGCTGCGGCGGCAGGCTGTGCACCCGGCGCAGCACCGCCTTGATCCGGGCCAGCAGCTCGCGCGGGTTGAACGGCTTGGTCAGGTAGTCGTCGGCGCCGATCTCCAGCCCGATGATGCGGTCGGTGTCCTCCGCCATCGCGGTCAGGAGGATCACCGGCACCTCGCCGGTGCCGCGCAGATAGCGGCACAGCGACAGCCCGTCCTCGCCCGGCATCATGACGTCGAGCACGATCAGGTCGGGCGCGCTGCGCTCCAGCATGCGGCGCAGCGCCGCCGCGCTTTCGGCGACGCTGACCCTGTAGCCGTGCTGGGACAGGTATTTGCCGACGAGGTCGCGGATGTCGCGATGGTCGTCGACGACGGCGATGTGCGGTATGGATTCCATGGTGCGCTCCACGGTCGAACATACCGAAAACGGCGCAGGACCCCGCGCAGGAAATTGTATCAGATTGTCTCGAATCGCGGGTTTGAGACACTCCGTGACTCAAAACCCGGTCCGGCGACAGATCCCTGCGACAGTTGCCCGCCATAGTGCCTCCATCAGCGTAACAGAGATGGTCGCAGCCATGTGGGCAATCGGACAGAACAGCCATGACAGGCCCGGGCGCCTGCCGGCGCTGCGCCCGGCCGGCCGCGTGTCGGATCGGGTCGAAGCACCGCGCTCCGCCTTCGCCGCGGTGCTGTTCGCCGACATCGTCGGCTTCACCCGGCTGTGCCGGACGCTGGAGCCGGCGGGCACCTTCGCCCTCTTGTCCGGCTTCCACCAGCGCATGGCGGTGGCGGTGGCGGAGCATGGCGCGGTGATCGGCGACCCGATCGGCGACGGCATCATGGCGGTGTGGTGCGGGCCTGCCCCTGCCGCAGCCCGCGCGGCCCTGCGCTGCGGCTTCGCCATGCTGGAGGCGATCGACGACTGGAACCAGGCGCAGCGCGACGGCCTGCCCCTTCGGATCGGGGTCGGCCTGCATGCCGGCGCGGTGATGATCGGCCGGGTCGGCGCCGCCGGGCACGACAAGCTCGGCGCCTTCGGCGACACGGTGAACGTCGCCCATCGGCTGGAGCGGATGACCCGGACCCGGCACAGCGACATCATCGTCTCGGAGGAGCTGTTCCGGGCGGTGGCCGACCATGCCCCGTCGGAGCGCCGGCTGGCCCGTTTTCCCGTCGTCTACAGCGCCGAGATCCCCGGCCGGGCGGAGGGCCTGGCGATCCGCGCCGCCGCCCTGGCCTGAGCCGGCCTCCGGGAAAATCGTATCAAACTGTGCGGCCCGTCCCGGCCGCGACATTCCGCGACAAACCCGCCGGCCCAGCGGCACAGTTCTGCGACAAGCGGCCGGCATGGTGTGTGCATCAGCGAAAGGGATAACCCCATGCATGACGCGACACAGATCCGGCCCGCCGCGGCGGGCGCCGCCCTCGCCGCCGGCCCGGCGATCGACCCCGAGTGGATCGAGCCCGGCTGGAGCCCGCCGGTCGACCGGCTCGTCCTCAGCTGGAACGAGGTCGCGGCCGGCTGGCTGGCCGCCTGCGGGCTGATGGCCGTCCTCGGCGTCGCCGCGATCATCGGCCACGAGCCGATGGGCGATCCCGTGTACCGCTCGGTCGGGATGCCCGGGTCCGGCCCGGCCGCCGGGACCGAGCTCTGCCAGGCCGTGACCCCGGACCAGACCGCCAACCCCTTCATCCTCGCGCCGCGGCCGCAGGGCCACGCCTGATCCCCGACAGAACGGAGAGCTGTTTCGTGATGACGTTGGCCCGTCCGGCCATGTTGCTGGCCTTCGCGGCGCTGCTCGGCGCCCCCTTGCCCGCCGCTGCGCAGGATGCCGCGGCGGGGGAGCGCGCCTTCCGCACCCGCTGCGCCACCTGCCACAGCCTCGAGCCCGGGCAGAACCGGGCCGGCCCCAGCCTGGCCGGCGTGATCGGCCGCAAGGCCGGCAGCGTCGAGGGCGCCCGCTATTCCCAGGGCCTGCGCGACTCCGGCATCACCTGGGACGCCCAGTCGCTCGACGGCTTCCTGGCCGATCCGCGCAAGGCGGTGCCCGGCACCAGCATGACGGTGCGCCTCGCCGACGCCGCGCAGCGTGCGGCCATCATCGCCTACCTGTCCGGCCGCTGAGCCGGCCCGGGAATTTGTATCAAACCGTGTCAGCGGGCCGTTTCGAGACGGCTCGCGACAAAGCCCGGGGCCGCCGGACAAGGTTCTGCGACAGCCGGCCCCCAGGCTTCGATCGTGCAACCACCACAGGAGACGTGTCGTGATCACCAGACTCCCCGTTCCGGTCCTGGCCGGCTTCGCCCTGCTGGCCACCATCGGCACCGCCCTGGCCCAGGGTGACGGCTGCATCGAGCGCAATGCCAAGGCCGAGAGCGCCCCAACGACGACCACGACGGCCCCGGCCCCCGCATCGGACGCCAAGCCGAGCTGAGAGACCGTTTGGAAATGCGCTGGCGTGAGTCGGATGGCGGTGGTTTCGAGAACCGGAGCGCAGCGGACGTTTGGGTCCGTGAGCACCGGAAGCTTCGGGTCCGCCGTCAGACGGCCGCGCCAGTAGCATTTCCAGACGGTCTCTGAGACGGCGCGGGCACCGGCGTCCACCCGGTGCCCGCCAGCCACGGTGTTCCGGCCCCACCCAGCCCAACCGCGAGGCAGCCATGGCCTTCACCCTCAGGATCAATGGAACCGAGCGCAGCGTCGACGTCGAGCCCGACACGCCCCTGTTGTGGGTGCTGCGGGAGCAGATCGGCCTGACCGGCACCAAATACGGCTGCGGCATCGCCCAGTGCGGCGCCTGCACCGTGCATATCGACGGCGTCGCCACCCGGTCCTGCGCGATGCCGGTCAGCGGCATCACGCCGGACCAGCAGATCGTCACCATCGAGGGGCTGTCGCCCGACGGGTCGCACCCGGTGCAGAAGGCTTGGGCAGCGCTCGACGTGCCGCAATGCGGCTACTGCCAGGCCGGCATGATCATGGCCGCGGCGGCCCTGCTGCAGCAGAACCGCAGCCCGACCGACGACGACATCTCCACCGAGATCACCAACATCTGCCGCTGCGGCACCTACAACCGGGTGCGGGCGGCGATCAAGCAGGCCGCCGCGAACGGCGGCTCGGTCCAGAGCGGCTGAGGGAGGCGAGAATGACGATCGTGCAGAGCGTATCGCGCCGCGGATTCATCGTCAGTGCCGCCGCCGCGATCGGCGGGCTGTCGCTGGGCTTCCGCGTCCCCTTCGCCGGCGAAGCGCTGGCGGCCGAGGCGGTGCCCGAGGTGAACGCCTGGGTCCTGATCCAGCCGGACGAGACCGTGGTGATCCGCATCGCCCGCTCCGAGATGGGGCAGGGCACGCTGACCGGGCTGGCCCAGCTGGTGGCGGAGGAACTGGGCTGCGACTGGTCCCGCGTCACCACCGAATACCCGACCCCGGGCGAGAACGTCGCCCGCGACCGGATCTGGGGCAATTTCTCCACCGGCGGCAGCCGCGGCATCCGCGAATCCCAGGACTATGTCCGCAAGGGCGGGGCGGCGGCGCGCGAGATGCTGGTCGCGGCCGCGGCGGCGGAATGGCAGGTGCAGCCGGCGGATTGCGCGGTCGACAAGGGTGTGATCAGCCATGCCGCCAGCGGCCGCAGCACCACCTTCGGCAAGGTGGCGACCGCCGCGGCGCAGCTGACGCCGCCGGCCGACATCAAGCTGAAGGACCCGAAGGACTGGATCATCGCCGGCAAGCCGCTGCCGCGGCTGGACACGGCCGACAAGCTGACCGGCAAGCAGGTCTACGGCGCCGACCTCGTCCGGCCCGGCATGCTGAACGCCGCGATCAGGGCTTGCCCGGTGTTCGGCGGCAAGCTGAAGAGCTTCGACGCCGCCGCCGTCACCGGCATGCCCGGCGTGCGTCATGTGGTCCAGGTCGACGACACCGCCGTGGCCGTGGTGGCCGACACCTGGTGGCGGGCCAAGACCGCGCTGGACGCCCTGCCGGTCGTCTGGGACGAAGGGCCGAACACCGGCGTCAGCAGCGCCTCGATCGCCGAGATGCTGACCGCCGGGCTCGATGCGGACGATGCCTTCATCGGCAACCAGATCGGCGATGCGCCCAAGGCCATCGCCGGCGCGGCGAAGACGGTGACCGGGGTGTACGCCTATCCGTTCCAGAACCACGCCACCATGGAGCCGATGAACGCCACCGCGGTGTGGACGCCGGAGCGCTGCGAGGTCTGGGTGCCGACCCAGAACGGCGAGGCCAGCCTGGCGGCGGCGGCCGAGGCGGCGGAGCTGCCGGTGCGACAGTGCGAGGTGTACAAGATCCATCTCGGCGGCGGCTTCGGCCGGCGCGGCAACTTCCAGGACTATGTCCGCCAGGCGGTGCGGATCGCGAAGCAGATCCCCGGCACGCCGGTGAAGCTGCTGTGGTCGCGCGAAGAGGACATGCTGCACGGCGCATACCATCCCACCACCCAGTGCAAGATGACCGGCGTGCTCGATGCGGACGGCACCGTGACGGCGCTGCACATGCGGATCTCCGGCCAGTCGATCCTGGCGGCGGTGCGGCCGGAGGGCATGCAGAACGGCATGGACCCGGTGGTGTTCCAGGGCCTGGTCGGCAGCGGCGCGGAAGGGGTGATCGGCTACACCGTTCCGAACCTGCTGGTCGACCACGCCATGCGCAACCCGCCGGTGCCGCCGGGCTTCTGGCGCGGCGTCAACCTGAACCAGAACGCGGTCTATCTGGAGTGCTTCATCGACGAGCTGGCCCATGCCGCAGGCCAGGACCCGCTGGCCTTCCGCCGCAAGCTGATGGCGAACCACCCGAAGCACCTCGCGGTGCTGGAGGCGGCGGCGGAGCGGATCGGCTGGGGCAGCCCGGCGCCGGAGGGCCGGCATCGCGGCCTGGCCCAGATCATGGGCTTCGGCAGCTATGTCGCCGCCGCGGCCGAGGTCTCGGTCACCGACGGGCGCCTGCGGATCCACCGCATCGTCGCCGCGACCGATCCCGGCCATGCCGTCAACCCGGCGCAGATCGAGCGCCAGGTCGAGGGGTCCTTCGTCTACGGACTGTCCGCCTGCCTCTACGGCGAATGCACGGTCGAGGGCGGCCGCATGGAGCAGGAGAACTTCGACACCTACACCGTGCTGCGCATGGACGAGATGCCGGCGGTGGAGACGATCATCCTCCCCTCCGGCGGCTTCTGGGGCGGGGTCGGGGAACCGACCATCGCGGTCGCCGCCCCGGCAGTGCTGAACGCGATCTTCGCCGCCACCGGCAAGCGCATCCGCACCCTGCCGCTGGTGAACCACGACCTGAAGAGCGCATGACCACGCGCCTGATCCTGGTCGCTCTGGCGGTGCTGGCCGCGGCTCCGGCCGCGGCCCAGCCCTCCGGCGCCGCCTCCTGCTCCGGCTGCCATGCGGCGGCCGGGGCGGGGCCGGTGCCCGGTCTGGAGGGCCGCCCGGCCGCGGAGATCGCCGCTGCCATGGCGGCGTTCCGCAGCGGCGAGCGGCCGGCGACGGTGATGGATCGGATCGCCAAGGGGTTCACCGATGAGGAAACGCGTGCGATCGCGGACTGGCTCGCCGGAAGGCAGGACCATGCCCGGCCGTAGGGCCGTCCTGCGCGGCCTCGCGGCCGGCGGGGCAGCGCTCTGGGCCCCTTCCGTGCTGGGGCAGGGCCGGCCGCAGGTGGTCGTGGTCGGCGGCGGCTTCGGCGGGGCCGGCTGCGCCCGCGCCTTGCGCCGCCGGGACGTGGCGGTGACGCTGGTCGAGCGGGAGGAGCGCTTCACCGCCTGCCCGTTCAGCAACGAGGTGATCGCGGGCCTGCGCGACCTCGACGCCCAGCGCTTCGGCTATGACGGGCTGCGGCGCGAGGGCGTCGAGATCGTTCACCGCAGCGCCACCGCGGTCGACGCCCGGTACCGGCGGGTGCGGCTCGACGATGGGACGGAGCTCGCCTATGACCGGCTGGTGCTGGCACCCGGCATCGAGCTGCGCTTCGACGCCCTGCCCGGCTACGACCAGGCCGCCGCCGAGGCGATGCCGCATGCCTGGAAGGCGGGCGCGCAGACGCTGTTGCTGCGCCGGCAACTGGAGGCGATGCCGGATGGCGGCGTGGTCGCGATCGCCGCCCCGCCCAACCCGTTCCGCTGCCCGCCAGGACCCTATGAGCGGGCCAGCCTGATCGCGCATTACCTGAAGACCCAAAAGCCACGGTCGAAGTTGCTCGTGCTCGACGCCAAGGACGCCTTCTCCAAGCAGCGGCTGTTCCAGGCGGCCTGGGAAGCGCTGTATCCCGGGCTCCTGGAATGGGTGCCGCTATCCTCCGGCGGGCGGGTGACCGAGGTCGATGCCGCGACCCGGATGCTGGTCACCGAATTCGGCAGCCACCGCGCCGATGTCGCCAACGTCATCCCGCCGCAGCGGGCCGGCGCCATCGCCCAGGCCGCCGGCGTCGCCGACCAGACCGGCTGGTGCCCGATCGACCCGGTCACCTTCGAATCCCGGCTGCAGCCCGGCATCCATGTCATCGGCGACGCCGCCATCGCCGGCGCCATGCCGAAATCCGCCTTCGCCGCCAACGCCCAGGCGCAAGTTTGCGCCGCCGCCGTCGTCGGCCTGCTGCGCGGCGAGACGCCGGCGGAGCAGAAGCTGGTCAACACCTGCTACAGCCTGGTCGCGCCCGGCTACGGCATCTCGGTCGCCGGGGTGTACCGGCCGGCCGACGGGCTGCTGCGCGAGGTCGAGGGCGCCGGCGGCACCAGCCCGCTCGACGCGCCGCCGGAATTCCGGGAGCTGGAGGCCCGCTATGCCGAGGCCTGGTTCCAGACCATCACCGGGTCGGTGTTCGGATGAGAGGGATGACCCCTCTGGTCCTGGCCGCGCTCGCCGCGGCGCCGGCGGCCGCCCAGCCCGCCGCGGTCGAGGGTGACGCCATCCCGCAATCGCTGACCGGGCGGCCCGGCGACCCGGCCCGCGGCCTGGCGCTGATGGCCGACCGGCAGCGCAGCCTGTGCTCGCTGTGCCATGCCGGTCCCTTCGCCCCGCCGCACCAGCAGGGCACGCTGGCGCCGGACCTGCGGGGGATCGGCGCGCGTTTGAACGAAGGACAGCTGCGGCTCAGGGTGGTCGACATCAAGCGCCTGGTCCCGGACTCGATCATGCCGTCCTACGCCCGGACCGAGGGCTTCGAGCGCGGCGCCACGGCCTGGCAGGGCAAGCCGGTGCTGACGGCGGCGGAGATCGAGGACGTGATCGCCTATCTCGCGACGCTGAAGGAGTGAGGGATGGCACGGCGTAATCCTGGCTCCCTTTCTCCAGACAAAATAAGTCCCCCCTCCCCTTGCGGGAGGGGGGCAGGGGGAGGGGGCTGCGCGCGTCCGCGCGCGAATGCGCAGGGCACAGAACCCGCCGCCCGCGCGGAGTGGCCGCAGTCCGGGCCGGAGACAGGCTTCCAAAACCCCCTCCCCCTAACCCCCTCCCGCGAGGGGAGGGGGGACGCATTGGTTTTGGCCCGCCGCGGCGTCCTGGCCGCCGGGGCGGGGCTCCTCGCCCTGGTGCTGGCCCCATCATCAGCCCGCGCCCGCCCGTCGCTGCAGGAGGCGATCCGCGGCTTTGCCGGCGAAGCCGAGATCCGCCCGGGCCGGATCAAATTCGACATCCCGCCTCTGGTCGAGAACGGCAACGCCGTCGGCGTCACGGTGGCGGTGGACAGCCCGATGACCGAGACCGACCACGTCCGCCGCATCGGCCTGTTCAACGAGAAGAACCCGCAGGCCGACATGGTGGTGTTCCATCTCGGCCCCCGCTCCGGCCGGGCCGCCGTCTCGACCCGGCTCCGTCTCGCCACCTCGCAGACCATCGTCGCCCTGGCCGAGATGAGCGACGGCAGCGTCTGGTCGGCCGAGGCCGACGTGATCGTGACGCTGGCCGCCTGCATCGAGGACCTGTCGTGACCCGCGCTTTGATCAACGCGCCGAAGACCGCCCGGCGCGGCGAGGTCATCGAGATCAAGGCGATGATCGCGCACAAGATGGAGACCGGCTACCGCCTCGGCCCCAACGGCCAGCCGATCCCGCGCGACATCATCCACCGCTTCGCCTGCACCTATGGCGGCGTCGAGGTGTTCGCGGCCGAGCTGTTCCCGGCCATGTCGGCCAACCCCTTCATCGCCTTCACCACCGTGGCCACGGAATCGGGGACGATCGACTTCGCCTGGACCGCCGACGACGGCACGGTCGAGCGGGCCGCGGTCGAGATCATCGTCACCTGATGTGGCGTATCCTGCCGCTGCTCGGCGCTGCGCTGCTGGTCGGTGGCCAGGCCCCGGATGCCGACCGGCGCTCGGGCTTCGACTTCATGGCGCCTGAGACGCAGGCGCTGCAGCAGGACGACGCCAGCAATCCCGGCATGCTGTGGGTGCTGGACGGCGAGGCGCTGTGGCAGGAGTCCGCAGGCCCCGCCGGTGCCAGCTGTGCCGGCTGCCACGGCGACGCGGCCGACAGCATGCGCGGCGTCGCGGCGCGCTACCCCACCTTCGACTCGACGACCGGCCGGCCGATCGACCTGCAGGGCCGGATCAACCAGTGCCGCCAGGCGCGGCAGGGCGCCGAGCCCTTCGCCGCGGAAAGCCAGGAGCTGCTGGCGCTGACCACCACAGTCGCCCACCAGTCGCGCGGCATGCCGGTGGAACCGGTCAGGGACCCGGCTCTGGCGCCCTTCGTCGAGGAGGGGCGCCGCCTGTTCGAGCGGCGGATCGGCCAGCTCGATCTGTCCTGCGCCGCCTGCCACGACCAGCGCTGGGGCCAGAAGCTGGGCGGCAGCGTGATCCCGCAGGCGCATCCGACCGGCTATCCGATCTACCGGCTGGAATGGCAGTCGGTCGGGTCGCTGCAGCGGCGGATGCGCAACTGCATGATCGGCGTGCGCGCCGAACCCTACGCCTTCGGCGCGCCGGAATTCACCGCGCTCGAGCTCTATCTGCGCTCCCGCGCCGAAGGCCTGCCGGTCGAGACGCCGGGGGTGCGCCCCTGACACCGGTGGCGCGCGCCCGCGAAGCTATCGGATGTCTGCTCCGCCGCCCTTTGGCGACATTCGGGGGCTCTCTGCGCTCATCGGACCGGACGCTTGCGTTGGGTCGCCTGCCCCTTCGTAGTGCTGGCGGATTCACGGGCTGGTCTTGTAAAGCAGGGACGCCATGCGAAACACGCCCAAATCGCGGGCCGGAACCGGACAGGGGGAGCGGACCGATTCGTTGATCGCCGACTCTGCCTCGAAGCTCGCCACCGCCGACCTCAACAGCCTCATGCGGGCGCTTGAGATCGATGTCATCGCGCTTACCGAGATGTTGATCCCATCGGGCCATCGCGCCGAGATGGGGACGATCGACGCGCCGGCGATCCATTACACGGTCAGCGGCAGGGGGCGGATCTCGATCGGCAACGGGCCGTCGATGCCGCTCGAGCCCCATCTGCTCATCATCAAGCCCCCGAACACCCCGTTCGCGATCGAAGTCGACGGAGCAGGCGGCCCGAAGACGCTCATCACCCGCGATTGCTGGACGCGGCGTGACGGCGTGTTGCGCATCGGCATGCCGGCCGCGCAGCCTGAAATCATCCAGATCTGCGGCTTCTTCAACGCGTCCTTCGGACAATCCGTCGGCTTGTTCCGCGAATTGCGGGAGCCCGTGGTCGAGAAGTTCGAGCCGACGGACAGGATCGGCTTGAAGCTTCGCGAAGCGGTCGAGGAGCTTGGCGCGCAGGAACTCGGCATGGGCGCCATGACGGCGTCCCTGCTGAAGCAGGTCATCGTCGCCCTGGTGAGGCGGTCGATGAAGTCCTCGCACAGCTGGACGGACCGGTTCTCGATCCTCGCGGACCGGCAGATCACGCGTGCCTTCGCCGACATGGTGGCGCGCCCGGGCGCCGCCCATACGGTTCAGAGCCTGGCGCACAGCGCGGGCCTGAGCCGGTCGGCCTTCATGGCGCGGTTCTCGGAGATCTTCGGCCGTTCGCCGATGGCCGTCCTCCGCGATCTCAGGATGCGGCAGGCGGCGCTGGATCTCACGACCACGTCGGCCCCTATCGAGGTCGTGGCCTTCAACGCCGGCTACGAAAGCCGCTCGAGTTTCGTGCGAGCCTTCCGCAAAGCCTACGACGCCGATCCCAGCGAGTACCGGCAGGGCGCGAAGACCGATGCGGCGGACAAGGGCGCTTGAGCCGAGGCGCCGGCCGGCTCTGGATTCCAGAATGCGTGTCCGTCCGTCCAGGGACGCCCGGCGCGGCTTTCATCGCGCCGGCACCGGTGGCAGCGTAGCCTTCAGATCACGAGCTACCGCATACGGGGCAGGTGGACGATGAAGGCAATCGTTGTGACGGACCAGGCGGCGGGAACGGCCGGGATGACGCTGGCCGAGCGGCCCGTGCCGCAGGCGGCGATCAATGACGTCGTGGTCGAGATCCATGCGTCGGGATTCGTCCCGAATGAGCTGACATGGCCCCCGACCTGGACCGATCGCCTCGACCGGGACCGGACACCATCGATCCCCGGGCACGAGCTGGCCGGGGTGGTCACCGCTCTCGGCTACGGCACGACGGGACTGTCGGTGAGGCAGCGGGTGTTCGGCCTCGCCGATTGGTATCGCGACGGCACTTTGGCGGAGTATGTGGCGATCGAGGCCCGCAACCTGGCGCCGCTGCCGGGCGACGTCGACTTCACGGTGGGCGCGAGCCTGCCGATCTCGGGCCTGACCGCGTGGCAGGGACTGTTCCAGCACGGCCGCCTTCAGGCGGGGCAGAGCGTCCTCGTGCACGGCGCGGCCGGCGCGGTCGGGTCGATGGTGACCCAGCTCGCCAAGGAGGCCGGCGCCTATGTCATCGGCACCGGACGCGCCGCCGACCGCCAGGCGGCGCTCGACTTCGGCGCGCAGGCGTTCGTCGACCTCGACAACGACGTCCTGGAAGATGTCGGTGCCATCGATCTGGTGTTCGATGTCATCGGCGGCGACATCGGCAAGCGGTCCGCAGGCCTGGTCCGGGCCGGGGGAACGCTGGTGTCCATCGCCGGGCCGGTCGAGGCGCGGCCCGCCGACGGCCTGGCGATCGATTTCGTCGTCGAGGCCGACCGCGGCCAGCTGGGTGAGATCGTCCAGCGGGTGCGGGACGGACGGCTGCGGCCGCATATCGGCACCGTCGCGACCCTCGACGACGCCGTCGCCGCCTTCAACCCGAAGCAGCGACGCCCGGGCAAGACGATCATCCGCGTCCGACCCTAGGCGACACGTACCCATCGAAGCATGCGGCCGGCCGGCGCTGCCGGAACGGCCAACCGCGCCCAGTTGGACGCGCCCGGGACAGCCTGGGCAGCGATCCATGGCTCCTGGGTGAGATGCCGGACAGGCCCTCTCCCAGCAGCATGTCCGGAAGAGAGAGCGAGATCGCTCTTTGACTTCACCCCAACCCCTGACCCGTCGAAACCACCATGTCCAACGGAACCGCCATGACCAACGCCGTCATCGACTGCATTTTGAGCCGCAGTGCCGCCAAGTACTACGACCCCTCCGCCACCCTGAGCGACGACCAGATCCGCGAGCTGGTGCGGATCGGCACCACCGCGCCGACATCCTTCCACCTGCAGAACTGGCGTTTCATCGCCGTGCGCACGCCCGAAGCCAAGGCCCGGCTGAAGCCGATCGCCTGGAACCAGCCCCCCATCACCGAGGCGGCCGTCACCTTCATCATCTGCGGCCAGCTCGCCGATTCCAGCGTGATCCCGGAGCGCTTGGCGCCGCTGGTGGAAGCGGGGATCATGCCGGCAGCGATGGTGCCGGAATGGGAGATCCCGGCACGCGGCCTGTATCGGAACTACCCGCAGCGCCAGCGTGACGAGGCCGTGCGCTCCGGCGCCATCGGCGCGACGGCGATGATCTATGCGGCCCGCTCGCTGGGCCTGGGGTCGACGCCGATGATCGGCTTCGATGCCGAAGCGGTGGCCCGCGAGTTCGGACTGGCCGAGGACGAGGTGCCGGTCATGCTGCTGTCCGTCGGGGCGGAGCGTCCGGGAAACTGGCCGCAGAAGCCACGCCGTCCGGTGGCCGAAGTGCTGGAGCTCGTATAATCCCTCATAAAATCAGCAACTTGCGGAGAATACGATGGCAAGAGCCGCGGCTCTCAAGCCCGAACAGGTGCCGGCCGATTCCAAGCCGACTCTCGATACGTTCACCAGGAATATCGGGTTCACCCCGAACATGATGGCGACCTTCGCGCAGAGCCCGATCGCCTTCAACGCATGGGCCAATCTGCTCGGTTCCTTGAGCAAGGCGCTCGACGTGAAGACGCGTGACAGCATCGGCCTCGCCGTCTCCGAAGTGAATGGCTGCAACTACTGCCTGACGGTGCACAGCTTCACGGCCGAGCATATGGCCAAGCTGCCGGCCGGTGAAATCATTCTCGCCCGGAAGGGCCATGCCAGCGACCCGAAGCGGGACGCCGCCGTCCAGTTTGCGCGCAAGGTCATCGAGACCCGGGGCCATGTCGGTGACGCCGATCTGAAGGCCGTCCGCGATGCCGGCCACACGGATGCGAATGTCATGGAGATCGTCGCGCTGGTGGCGATGTACTCCCTGACGAACTTTTTCAATAACGTGTTCGATCCCGAGAAGGATTTTCCCGCCGTTACCCCGGTCGGATCGATCTGAATTCCAACTAGTCATATCGATTATCTTCGAGGTCCTTGGGGATTTCATGTGATGCGAGCGTAAAGCCAAAGCCCAGATGCACCCAAGGAAAGAGGCTTGGGAACGCGTCTGGGCTTTTTTGTCGCTTTGCCTGGCGGCGGCACGGCAACGACGGCCGCGCCGCTCGCCGGGCTGCCCGGGCTTTCAGGCCTCGCGGACGAAGCGCGACCGGTTGGCGTTTATGAAGTCCTCGACGGTCATCAGCGGGCCGCCGATGATCTTCGTGCCGATGTCGTCGCGGCCGGCCAGGCGACCCTCCTGCTGGTCTATGGCCACCGCCTCGAAGTGGCGACGGATGAGGGTTTCGTTTTCGAGCCCTAGGAGTTCGAGGAAAACCGACACCGTCACGTGTTCGTAGGGCAGGCTGACGCCCAGCACGCGGCTGACCTCCGCGGCCAGCTCCTCGTGGCTGTATTCCTTCGGGCCGTGCAGTTGGTAGGCTTGGCCGCCATGGCCTTCGGGCTTTTCCAGGATGTTGGCGACGATCTTGGCCGTATCGGCCGCGGCCAGCGGCGCGAAGCGGCTTTCCCTGTTGTACGGCATCACGTAGCGCCCGCGCCGGATCAGCGAGGAGATGTAAAGCAGCCACTCGGCAAAGAAGGTGACGCGCAGATGCGTGGTCGGGATGCCCGACCAGTCGAAGACCTGCTCCGACAGCCAATGGTTCTGGGTCGCCTTGCTGCGCGCATCGGGGCGCGACTGCTTGTGCGACAGGTTCACGATGTGCTCGACGCTCTGCTCCTTGGCCGCCTGGGCGAAGATCACGCCGGCTTCCACCAGGCCCTCGGCGAGCGGGAAGCAGAAATAGGCGCGCTCGATGCCCTCCATGGCCAGGCGGATGTCGCGCAGGCTCATCATGTCGCCATAGACGATCTCGGCGCCCAAGGCGGCCAGCTCTCGCGAACGGGCGTCCTCGCGTCGAGCCAGGGCCCGGACCCTGAAGCCCTTGTTCAGCAGTTCCTTCGCCGTGGGGCGGCCGGTGTCACCCGTCGCGCCGGTCACCAGAATGGTCGTCATCATGTCGTCCTTTGTCGGTTGCGCCGTCCGGCGGCCGGTCTCTCGATCGGCCCTTCATGTTGCATATGCAACATATGAAGCGCAATGCTGCATATGCAACATCCATGAGGGGCTTTTCCCGCTAGGTGCGCAGAATATCGTCCGCGACCTGCTTGATTGCGCTCATGCCGGGCTGGCCAAGCACCTTGGCCGCGCGGGCCTGACCCGCCCGCCAGGCCGCGGTCGACGCGAACAGCAGGTCCTCGCCGGCCCGGCTGAGACGCAGGGGACGCTGGCGGCCATGGGCCTGATCGGCCACTTCCTCGATCCAACCCGCGTCCATCATCACCTGGAGGTTCCGTGTCAGTGTCGAGCGGTCAAGATGATTGGCGCGGCCGATTTCGGCGCGCGTGGCCGAGCCCATCCGCATGATCGAGCCGAGCAGGGTATGCTGCGAGGACTGCAGCCCGAGCGGGCGCAGCTCCTCGTCAAAGATGTTGGTGATCACCCGCGAGATCAGCCTCGTCCGCGCGATCATGCAGGTGTCTTCCACTTCCCGCAGCAGCGCCTGCCGCTCGGGCGAGAGGGTCCGTGTGTTCATGCTGACCAAATGGTGCATATACAACACTACGTCAAGGAAGCACGAGCCCACTGGCCGGCAGCTCTAGGCGTCAAGACGGCCCCAATCGGCGAGTCCGATGGCCGCTGTTCACCTTTGCGGGCGTCGGGGGCAGAGTCAGTTAACACATTGTTGTGTTGTATTAATACGCGACTACGTTCATGCTATGTTCCATGGACAAGGCGCAGACCGATCGGATGTCGGAAGCCCCGGCCACTCCCCAGGAGGAGCGGGCGGCGCGGCATCTGCGCATGCTCGCCCGGGCGGCCGAGATTCACATGGAGATCATGGAGGCGACCCGCACCGAGGCGGTCGAGGCGCCGCAGCCCGGCGTCGACTATGGCCAGCGGATCGCCGTCATCACCAAGTCGCTGCGGCTGACCCTGCTGCTGGAGGACAAGTTCGCCAATCATCGCGACGAGCGGCGCAAGGCCGCGGCGAAGCGCGAATCGGCCCAGGAGGACTGGCACGACCTGCGGGTGAAGCTGGCGATGCTGGCTGCCGCCTATGAGTCGTCCGAAGACCCCGCTGAGGTCCAGCGCCACGCCACCGAGGTGTGCGAGCGGGTGGAGCAGCCGGAGGTGGCCGAGTTCATCGAGGCCAGCCGGGCCGAGGTCGCGGTGGCCGCCCTGTGCCGGCGCTGGAACTTCCCGCCGAATGTGGAGCGCTGGCTCGAAATGGCCGACGTGGCCATGGAGCATCTGGGCTTCCTGCCATCGCAGGACGGCGAGGACGACGAGGATCCGCCCGAGCCCCGCTCCGCGGCTCCCGGCCGCCGCAAGCCGAAGCCGCCGGACACGGGGTAAGCCGCAATCTCCTCCTGCTGTCATTGCCGGGCTTGACCCGGCAATCCAGGGCCACCCCAGAGCGGCTTCGGCATTTCCTGGATGCCCGGGTCAAGCCCGGGCATGACAGAAAGGGGAGTTGGTCTGCTCAGTCTGTAAGATCCGGATTGTTTTGCCTCTCCCGCGCCGCGGGAGGGGGCGGATGCGCTTGCCTTCCCCAAAGCGAAGCAGCATCCAGCCATGATGCCCGCTCAACGTGCCGGCGCGGTCCAATCGGCGAAGCCCTGGCCCGCCTCGGCCAGGCGGCGCAGCAGCGGCGCCGGGGCCAAAGCCGGCTCGCCGCGGGCGGCGGCAAAGGCCTCCAACCGCGCCGCCACGGTCTTCAGCCCGACCTGGTCGGCGTAATACATCGGGCCGCCGCGCCAGGCCGGCCAGCCATAGCCGTTCAGCCAGATCGTGTCGATGTCGCCAGGGCGGGCGGCGATGCCCTCCTCCAGGATCCGGGCGCCTTCATTGACCATCGGATAGACCAGCCGCTCGACGATCTCGTCGGCCGGGATCGGGCGGCGGGTGACGCCGAGCCGGGCCGAGACGTCTTCCAGCAGCGCCTCGACCTCCGGGTCGCGCACGCCGCCGCGGGCGCCTTCGGGGTACAGGTAGTAGCCGCGGCCGGCCTTCTGGCCCAGGCGCCCGGCCTCGCACAGCGCATCAGCCACCGGCGCGGTCTGGCCCAGCGACTTGCGGTTGCGCCAGGCGATGTCCAGCCCCGCCAGGTCGCTCACGGCAAAAGGCCCCATGCGGAAGCCGAAGCCGGTCAGGGCGGCGTCGACCTCGTGCGGCAGCGCGCCCTCGATCAGCAGGCGCTCGGCCTCCTGGGTGCGGCGGGCCAGCATGCGGTTGCCGACGAAGCCGCGGCAGACGCCGACCACCACCGGCACCTTGCCCAGCCGCTTACCCAGCTCCAGCGCCGTCGCCAGCACCTCCGACGCGGTCGCGCGGCCGCGCACCACCTCCAGCAGGCGCATGACATTGGCCGGGCTGAAGAAGTGCAGCCCCAGCACGTCGCCGGGGCGGGCGGTCGTGGCGGCGATCTGGTCGACGTCGAGATAGGAGGTGTTGGTGGCCAGGATCGCGCCCGGCCTGGCGACGCGGTCCAGCGTGCCGAAGATCTGCCGCTTGATGTCCATGTCCTCGAAGGCCGCCTCGACCACCAGGTCGGCGTCGGCAGCGGCCTCCAGCCCGACCTTGCCGGTCACCAGCGCCAGGCGGTGGGCCTCGTCCTCCGCCGACAGGCTGCCGCGCTGGACCGAGGCGGCGTAGGTCTTGGCGATGCGGTCCAGGCCGCGGGCCAGCAGCTCCTCCCCGGTCTCGATCACCGTGACCGGGATGCCGGCATTGGCGAAGCACACGGCGATGCCGGCGCCCATGGTGCCGGCGCCGATTACGGCGGCCCGCTGGATCGGCCGGCGTGCCGTGTCCTTGGTCAGCCCCGGCACGCGGGCGGTCTCGCGCTCGGCGAAGAAGGCGTAGCGCAGGGCCTTGGACCGGTCGTCGGCGACCAGGGCGACGAAGCGGGCGCGCTCCAGCGCCTGCCCGGCCTCGAACGGCTCGGTGAAGCTGGCGCGCACCGATTCGGCCAAAGCGGCGATGTTCGGCAGGTCCGGGCTGCGCTTCAGCGCCTCGGTCGCCGCCTGCTCGAAGGCCTCGCGGCCGCCCGGCTGCAGCTGCCGGTCCAGGTCGCGGGTCCGCCGCGTCGTGCCGGCCGCGGCCAGCTCCAGCACCTTGGCCTTGGCCGCTTCCAGCAGGTCGCCCTCGGCCACCGCGTCGACGATGCCGCGCTTGAGCGCCTCGGCGGCGGAGACCGGGGCACCATCCGCCATCAGCTTGAAGGCCGGGGCGGCGCCGATCAGCCGCGGCAGCCTTTGCGTGCCGCCGGCGCCGGGGATCAGCCCCAGCTTGACCTCGGGCAGGCCCAGCTTGGCGGCCGGGCCGGCGATGCGGGCGTGGCAGCCCAGCGCCACCTCCAGCCCGCCGCCCAGGGCAGCGCCGCCGATCGCGGCGACCAGCGGCTTGCGGACCGAATCGAAGCCGTCGATCACCTCGGGCAGGGAGGGCGGCGCCGGCGGCTTGCCGAACTCGCTGATGTCGGCGCCGGCGATGAAGGTGCGGCCTTCAGCGGCGATGACGATAGCCCGCACCGCCGGGTCGGCATCGGCACGGCGCACCGCCTCGGCCAGGCTGGCGCGCACCCCGGCGTCCAGGGCGTTGACCGGCGGGTTGGCGATGGTGACGACGGCGATGCCGTCCTCGACCGTGCTGCGCACCTTCTCCATCGGTCTTCCCCGTTCAGCGGATCACACGCCTTCGGTATAGGCGATGTCATTGATCCGCAAGCCGGATGGTATAGGCTTCAGTTCCTTCCGACGGCGCAGCAGGCGGGGCCTATGGCTCGGCATGACGGGAAAACCAGGGGCGGGCGGCGGGTCGCGGCGGTCCTATCGGCGCTGGCCCTGCTGCTGCCCGGGTCGGCCTCGGCCGGCGACTGCATGGCCCGTGCCGCGCTGCAGGCCGGGGTGCCGACCGAGCTGATCCTCGCGATGTCCTATGTCGAGACGCGCTGGCGGCAGCAGGCGGTGAACGCGGCCAACAGCAACGGCACCGAGGATATCTGCATGATGCAGATCAACTCGATCCACTATCCCCGCCTGGCCGCGCTCGGCGTCACCCGCGAGGCGCTGCTGGCCGATCGCTGCGTCTGCCTGCTCGTCGGCGGCGAGATCCTGCGCGAGATGCGCGCCGCCACCGGCGGCAGCGACATCTGGTCCGCCGTCGCCGCCTACAATGCCGGGCCGGCGAACCTGGCGGCCGGCCGGCCTTATGCCGACCAGGTCCGCAAGGTCTATGAGGCGATCCACGTCATTCAGGGACAATGATCCGGGCCGCCACTTTATTCGTCATGGCGAGGCGCGAAGCGCCGTGGCCATCCAGAAGCCGGTGCCGCTGGATGGCCACGCCCCTGCGGGGCTCGCCATGACGATGATGAGGGCCGTGCTTACTCCACGATCTCCCAGGTCACGTTGACCCGCGCCTTGAACTCGCTCTCGCCGGCCTCGACCGGGACGGCGGCCATCTTCTCCCTGGCATAGGCGGCCATCATCGGGCGTGGCGGTTCGGCGCCCGGCTCGGCGATCGCCAGGATGCGGCCCAGCTTCACCCCGGCCGCCTTGGCGATCAGCTCGGCCTTGCGCTTGGCGTCCGCCACCGCGGCCTCGCGCGCCTTGTCCAGCACCGGCGCCGGATCGGCCAGGCCGAAATTCACGCCGTCGATCTGGTTCGAGCCGCTGGCGACCGCGGTGTCCAGCACCGCGCCAAGCTTGGTCAGGTCGCGCACCCGCACCGTCACCTGGTTGCGCACTTCGTAGCCGTCGATCTTCGGCGCCTCGCCCGAGCCCTCCTTCGGCTGGGCGTAGCGCGGCTGCACCGAAAAACCGCTGGTCTGCAGGTCGGCCGCCTGGATGCCGGCCTTCTTGAAGGCGTCGATCAGCGCGGCCATCGCCTTGCTGTTGGCGGCCACCGCCTCGCTCGCGGTCTGGCCCTCGCTGGTGACGCCGCTGGTCACGGTGGCTTGGTCGGGCGCCGCGCTGGCGCTGCCCTCGCCGGCCAGGGACAGGGTCTGGGCGCTGGCCTCGACGGCCAGGGCCGGCGTCGTGGCGGCGATGGTGGCCGGCATTGCCACGGCGGCGAGCAGGGCGGCGGCGAGCAGGCTGGAGCGGAATCGGGTCATGGTCGGTTCCCGGATGGGTTGTGGTTGGCGCGGAGTAGAGGGGCGAATTGCGACGATGACAAGGCAGGCATCGGGTCCCATAGGCATCGGCTCCGGGCCGGGGTAGAAGGGAAACCCGGACGGAGGGAACAACAAATGACGGCCGACTTCATCCTGCCGCGCGACGCCGATCTCGGGCTGCGCCGGATCGCCAACCGCACCGGCCTCGCCGCCGCCCTGCTGCCGAACGGCGCGCTGTTCGCCCTGTCGCACCGGGCGGACGAGAAGAGCGACCCGGTGCTGGTCAACCAGGTGCTGGGATCGCCGGTCGCCGGCGGCATCGGCAGGCTGCTGCTGCGGCTCGGCGGCGGGCGCGTGGTCGAGGCGGTCGGGCCGGCGGCGCGGCTGCAGGTCGGGGTCGGGCAGGACCGATTCGTCTGGGCGGGAGAGGCCGAGGGGCTGGCGCATCGCGTCACCCTGTGGCTGGCGCCGCAATCCGATCTCTGGCTGTGGCGGGTCGAGGTCGAGAACAAAGGCCCGGCGGCGGCCGAGGTCTCGGCGGTGCTGCTGCAGGATCTCGGCCTCGGCAGCCGCGGCTTCCTGATGAACAACGAAGCCTACGGCTCGCAATACACCGACCACCATGTCGCCCGGCATCCCAGGCTGGGCCTGGTGGTGATGAGCCGCCAGGCCCTGGCCCAGAGCGGCCGGTTTCCCTGGGTGGCGCATGGCTGCCTGGAGGGTGCTTCGGGCTTCGCCACCGATGCGGCGCAGAGCTTCGGCCCCGGCTTCCGCGACCGCGCCGAGGTGACGGGCGAGCTGCCGAGCGAGCGGCTGCAGCATGAGGTCGCCTGTCCGGCCATCGCCTCGACCACCGCGACGCTGGCGCCCGGCGCCAAGGCGTCGTGGAGCTTCTTCGGCCTGTTCGTGCCCGACCACAAGGCGGCGTCTTCGGATGAAGACCTGGCCGCGGTCGACCGGGCGCTGCAGGCTGCCGAGGCCTTCCACACGGCCGAGGTGGCGCTGGAGACCCCGGTGCGCGGCCTGTTGCAGGACACGTCGCCAGTCGTGGCCGAGGATCTCGACGCTGCGGCGCTCGACCGCTTGTGGCCGGCTCGGCGGCTGGAGGAGACGCGGGACGGCACGCCGCAATCCTTCTTCATCGATGAGGGCGACCTGAACCGCCATGTCGTGCTGCGGGCCAAGGAGCACGACCTGCGCCGCCGCCACGGCGCGCTGCTGCGCTCCGGCGCCGCGCTGCTGCCGACCGATGACCTGCTCTGCGCCACGGTCTGGGCGCATGGCGTCTTCGCCGCCCAGCTGACCATTGGCAACACCTCGTTCCACAAGCTGTTCTCGGTCTCGCGCGACCCCTACAACATCACCCGCGCCTCCGGCCTGCGCATCCTGGTCGATGCGGGCGAAGGCTGGCGCCTGCTGTCGGTGCCCTCGGCCTTCGAGATGGGGCTGGCGGAGGCCCGCTGGATCTACCGTTTCGGCGGTCGCACTGTGACCGTCCGTGCCGCCGTCTCCGGCGCCGACACGGCGATGCAGTGGCGGGTGGAGGTCGAAGGAGCGCCCTGCCGCTTCCTCGTCCTCGGCCATCTCGTGCTCGGCGAGCGCGAGCTGGAGCAGGCCGGGCGGGTGTCGATCGACGCGACGGCCGGGCGCATCGCCTTCCGCCCCGATCCGGACTGGCTCTGGGGCCAGCGCTATCCCGACTCGGTCTATCACCTGGTGACGCCGACCCCCGACGCGATCGACGCGATCGGCGGCGACGAGCTGCTCTACGCCGACGGGCAGGGCCGGGGTGGCGGGTATGTGGCGCTGCGCACCGGGGTGGTCGCCGGCTTCGGCTTCGCCGTCACCGGATCGCTGACCGACCCGGCAGCGGCCGCCGCTCTGGCCGACCGCTACGCCGCCGGGGTGTCCTTCGAGGAGATGCTGGGCTCGGCCAACGCCCATTGGGCCGAGGTGACCCGCGGCCTGCGGGTCACCGGCGGCGGGTCGGGGGGCGCGGCGCTGGACGCGGCTTTCCCGTGGCTGGCGCATGACGCGATGATCCACCTGACCGTGCCGCACGGGCTGGAGCAGTACACCGGCGGCGCCTGGGGTACCCGCGACGTCTGCCAGGGCGCGCTGGAATTCCTGCTGGCGCTGGAGCACGACGGCGCGGCGAAGGAGGTGCTGCGCACGGTCTTCGCCCAGCAATACGAGGGCCGGGGCGACTGGCCGCAATGGTTCATGCTGGAGCCCTATGCGCCGATCCAGGACCGGCATGCCCATGGCGACGTCATCGTCTGGCCGCTGAAGGCGCTGTGCGACTATATCGAGGCCACCGGCGACATGACCTTCCTCGATGAGCCGGTGGCCTGGCGCAACGAGCAGGACTTCACCCGCACCGAGCGGCGGGACCCGGTCTCGGCCCATATCGACCGCATCGTCGCGGTGGTGCAGGAGCGGTTCATCCCCGGCACCCGGCTGCTGCGCTACGGCGAGGGCGACTGGAACGATTCGCTGCAGCCGGTCGACCCGCATCTGCGCGACTGGATGGTCAGCGCCTGGACCGTCGCCCTGCTGACCCAGCAGCTCAACCGTTGGGCCGGGGTGCTGGACCATGCCGGCCGGCCGGCCAAGGCGCGCGAGATCGAGGCGCTGGCCGGGGGGATGCATTGGGATCTGCAGCGCCATCTGGTGCGCGACGGCGTGCTGGCCGGCTACGCCGTGTTCGACCCGGATGGCACGGTGGCCGAGCTGCTGCTGCACCCGGACGACGCCCGCACCGGGCTGCACTATTCGCTGCTGCCGATGAAGCGGGCGCTGATCGCCGGGCTGTTCGCGGGCGAGGCGGTCGAGCGGCATCTCGGGCTGATCCGCGAGCACCTGACCTTCCCGGACGGCATCCGGCTGATGGACCGGCCGGTGACCTATCGCGGCGGGGTCGAGACCCTGTTCCGCCGGGCCGAATCCGCCGCCTTCTTCGGCCGCGAGATCGGGCTGATGTACACCCACGCCCATCTCCGCGCCGGCGAGGCGATGGCGGCGCATGGCGAGGCCGATTCGGTGTGGCGGATCCTCTTGCAGGCCAGCCCGGTGGCGTCGACCGAGGTGGTGCCGAACGCGACGCCGCGCCAGCGCAACGCCTATTTCAGCTCCAGCGACGCCGCCTTCGCCGACCGCTACGCCGCCGGCGCCGATTGGGCCTTGGTGAAGCAGGGCGCGATCGCCGCCGATGGCGGCTGGCGGGTCTATTCCAGCGGGCCGGGCCTGACCACCAACCTGATGCTGCGGCACGTCTTCGGCCTGCGCCGCAGCTTCGGCGAGCGGATCACCGACCCGCTGCTGCCCTCCGGCCATCCGGATCTGGCGGTGGAACTGATGCGCGGCGGTGAGCGGAGGCGCTACGGCCGGCCCGCGGGGGCGTGAGCGTCGCAAGATCCGGGTTGCCGGTGGTGCGGCCGTCGGCTGGAATGTTGTCATGAGACTCGCCGATCCCGTTCCGCCGATCACCGCTGGCACGATCGACACACCGCTCGGCCCGATGCTGGCGCTGCTCGACGCCACGGGCGCCCTGATCGGCCTCGATTTCGAGGACGGCGACGGCACCCCGACCTTCAGCCAGCGCCGCGTGGCTCGCCAAGGTCTGCAGACGGGGCCGGCCGGCCCCGTGGCGCTCCGTCCGGTCGCGGATCAGCTCGCAGAGTACTTCGCCGGCCGGCGCCGGGTGTTCGATCTGCCGATGGCGCCCTTCGGCACGCCATTCCAGCGCCTGGTCTGGGCGGCGCTCTGCGACATCCCTTGCGGCACCGTCCTGACCTATCGCGACATGGCGCTGCGGCTCGACCGGCCGCAAGCGGCCCGCGCCGTCGGTGCCGCCAACGGCGCCAACCCGATCTCGGTGGTGGTGCCGTGCCACCGCTTGGTTGGCAGCGACGGCACCCTGACCGCCTATGGCGGCGGCCTGCACCGCAAGGCGGCGCTGCTGGAGCTGGAGGGGGCGAGGCCTCCGGCGCTGGTGCTAGCGGTCTGAGCCCTCTCGCTTCACACTCCGCATCTGTGGTTCACTGCGGCCAAGACGACATTCCTCGGGGGAGGACCCATGACCACGCCGCGCTTCATCCTGCACCATGCGCCGCGCTCCCGCTCCAGCCGCATCCTGTGGCTGCTGGAGGAGACGGGGGTGCCCTTCGAGGTCGCCCAGCACGATTTCGCCAAGGCGACGCACAAGGACCCCGCCTATCTCGCCATCAACCCGGCCGGCAAGGTGCCGGCGCTGATCGACCTCGGCCCGGCCGGGGACTGGTCGCCGCCGGCGGTGGTGACCGAGAGCGCCGCGATCTGCGCCTATGTCGCCGACGCCCTGCCCGAGGCCGGGCTGGCGCCGCCGGTCGGCTCGCGCGAGCGCGCAGCCTATGCCATCTGGATCGGCTACTGCCCCTCGGTGCTTGAGCCCGCTCTGTCCGATTCGGTGTTTCCGCGCCGGGAGGAGCCGCCGGCCAGCACCCTCGGCTGGTGCCCCTTCCCCGAGGCGCTGCGGCGGGTCGAGACGGCGCTGCAGGCCGGCGGACCCTATCTGCTCGGCGCCCGGTTCAGCGCCGCCGACGTGCTGATCGGCTCTTTGCTGCAATGGCTGCAGGGCTGGGGCAAGCTGCCGGAGACGCCGACACTGGCCGCCTATCTCGCCACGCTGGCCACTCGTCCGGCGGTGCAGCGCGCCCAGGCCCGCGACGCGGCACAGAGCGCGGCATGAGGATCCGGTCCATCGCCGCCGCCACAGCAGTCGTCGCCGCGCTGCTCGCCGGCCCCGCCCAGGCGCAGACTCCGCATCCCTGCGCCGGCGACGCGGTCGAGCACGCCCGCAAACTGCTGGCGTTCCATTTCGACGAGGACACGCCCGACGTCTCGGTCGACGACGCCGTCAAGTCGGTGGGCACGGTCAAGGCGCTGCGGGGCGAAGGGCGTTTCGACGTGCTGGAAGTCTGGGGCTTCATCTACAAGGCCGAATACCGCATGCATTTCCTCTACGCCCAGATCCCCGGCACCTGCGCCCTGATGGGGCAGGAAATCCTGGAGGCCAGCGATCCCTACTGAGCCCGTCCGGCTGCGCCCCGCCGTCGCGGCCGATGCGCCGGCCATCGCCGCGCTGCATGTCGCGGTCTGGCGCGACACCTATCGCGACCTGGCGCCGCCCGAGGCCGCGGCCGCGCTCGACGTTGCCCGCCGCCAGGCCCGCTGGGAGGCGACCCTCGCCGATCCGGCGCAGATCGCCCTCGTCGCCCAGATCGACGGCACGCTCGCCGGCTTCGGCCTGGCCGGGCCGCCCGGCGACCCGGCTTTCGGCAACCGGGGCGAGGTCAAGTACCTCTATGTCGGCCGCGACTTCGCCCGCCGCGGCATCGGCCGCCGCCTGCTCACCGCCATGGCCGCGGCGCTGACCGAACGCGGCTACGCGGCGCTCGGCCTCGGCGTCGTGGTCGGCAACGACCCGGCGATCGCCTTCTACGAGGCCCAGGGCGGCCGCCGCGCCGGCGCCTACACCGACCCCGGCCCGCTCTGGCGCTCGCACAACCTGCTTTACGCCTGGGACGACCTCGCAGCGCTGGCGTCGCGGGGATAGGGCGGTCAGTCGGACGAGCGACGGGCGTCGACCGGAGCCTCGCGGCGATCGCCCTCGAAAAGCGGTCCGCCATGACGTCCCAGCTCGGCCCCGGCCAAGGCGATCAGGAGATCGGCTCTACCCTCGGCGAGCAGGCGCCGAAAGGCCTCGTCGAAGCCCTGGCTGAGCGATTCGTCCAGCGCCGCCAGCAGTCGGGGAATCCATTTCCCGCTTCCGGTCCAATGGCCGCGTCCCAGCAGCATCAGATCCGCGAGCCGCTGATGGAGGGCGGCGCCGATGGCCAGCAACTCCTGCGGAGTGCGCCGATCCCTTAGATCGTCGATCAGGTCGGTGATCTCGTATCTGAGCGCGTCCCGGCGTTCTGCCGCCAGCGGCGGAGGACCCTGTGCCAGGAGCCCGAGGGCCTCGGAGCGCAGGGCTTCGGCCCCGGCGGTGACCGGGCCGACCAAGCGGCCATCCGCGATCATCGTGACGATGCTGGGGCGGCCCCGCGTCACATCCTGGTCCATGAACCACCGCAGCGTCGCCGGGTCATGGACGAAGGCTTCGACCGGAAAGCCGCCCGACCGGAAGGATTCCCGCCTGGCGCGGTCGATGCGGCCGTACACCACCACAAGGTCGATGTCGGAATGGGCCGTACCCTGGCCGCGGATGATGGAGCCTGCCACGAAGGCGAAGTCCGCATCCGGGTAGCGCTCGGTCATGACCGCCTGAGCCGTTGCCAGCGCTGCTTCGATCCGTGCGGTTCCTGTCGTCATCGCCCCTCTCCCGAGACCGGCCGATTCCCTACTCGAACCGCAGCCGTTCGACCAGGAAGTCGATGAAGGCGCGCACCCGGGCCGGCATGGTGCCGCGGCCCAGGAACACGGCGTGGATCTCTTCCATCTCACGCGGGTCGTAATCGGGCAGCAACTCGATCAGCCGGCCGGCTTCAAGGTCGGGCCTGATATGGTAGAGGGCGGTGCGGCCGATGCCCATGCCGGCCAGCACCGCCTGGCGCAGTGTCTCGCCGTTGTTGACCACCAGCGGGCCGGTCACCTGCATCGGCTTCGGCCCGTCCGGCCCGGCCAGGACCCAGTCGGTGAAGCTGCGGCGGTAGTTGAAGGTCAGGCAGTCATGCCCGGCCAGGTCGGCCGGGGTCCGCGGCATGCCGCGGCGCTCGAGATAGGACGGCGCCGCGATCACGGCACGCCGGCTGGCGCCCAGCTTGCGGGCCTGCAGGCTGCTGTCGCGCAGCGGCCCGTGGCGGATGGCGACGTCGGTGCGCTCGGCCAGGATGTCGACGACCTCGTCGGTCAGGCTGACATCCAGCGTCACCGCCGGGAAGCGGGCGCGGAACTCAGGCAAGAGCGGCATCACGCAATGGGTGCCGAATGGGATCGAGGCGCTGATCCGGAGCCGCCCGCGCGGCGCCGAGGCGCCGGCGACGCCGGCCTCGGCCTCGGCGATGTCGGCCAGGATGCGGCTGGCCTGGTCGTAGAACAGGTCGCCCTCGGGCGTCGGCCTCAGGCTGCGGGTCGAACGGGCCAGCAGGCGCACCCCCAGCCGCTCCTCCAGCCGGCCGATCAGCTTGGCGACGGCCGACGGCGTCAGGCCGAGACGCCGGGCGGCGGCGGAGAAGCTGCCTTCCTCCACGACCCGGACGAAGACTTCCATTTCACCGGAACGGTTGATGTCCATGGATGGTTCTCGGCTGGAGTGCTGCGGTTCGGTTCGCTGAAATCTTCAAAACAAGGTTTCGGACTATCGAGGGTGGATTCGGAAACGACGTCCTGGCATGCTGCGGTGCATCAAAACTGGTTTCGAGGTGTTGCCGGCCCAGCTGGACTGGGCCGCCAGACGGAAGGGATCTCCCATGTCCAGAATCCTGATCGAGCAGGACGGCGCGCAGCGCAAGGCCAGCGCGACGTTCTTCCGCGGCGAGACGACGAACTTCTACCCGAGCGACAAGTCGCTCGAGCGCAACAGCGTCGTCTCCGATTATTTCGCCAAGGGCTGGATGCCGGCCGAGCGGTTCGTGACCCAGGACACGCCGATCGTCGCCTTCGGCTCCTGCTTCGCCGAGAACATCAGCCGCTACTTGCACAAGGCCGGCTTCAATGTCCTGACCAAGCGCGACAATCTCGCTTATGTCTCGAGCATGGGCGACGGCATGGTCAACACCTTCGCCATCCGCCAGCAATTCGAATGGGCCTGGCTGGGCAAGACGCCGCAGGCCGAGCTGTGGCACGGCTACGACGCCGCCCAGTTCGGCTATGACGAGGCGGTGCGGCAGCGCACCAAGGCGCTGTTCGACGAGGCGGAGCTGTTCGTGATCACCCTCGGCCTGTCCGAGGTGTGGTACGACGAACCGACCGGCGAGGTGTTCTGGCGGGCGGTGCCGAAGGACAAATACGACCCGGCGCGGCACAAGTTCCGGGTCACCAGCCATGCCGAGAACCTGGAGAACCTGCAGGCGATCCATGCATTGATCCGCGCCTTCCGGCCGGATGCGGCGGTGCTGTTCACGGTGTCGCCGATCCCGCTGACCGCGACCTTCCGGCCGGTGACCTGCCTGTCGGCCAATGCGGTGTCGAAGGCGATCCTGCGCGCGGCGATGGACGAGTTCTTCCGCCGCACCGCGCCGAACGATCCGCGGCTGTTCTATTTCCCGAGCTACGACATCGTCATGCACGGCTTCAGCCACCAGTGGCGTGACGACCGGCGGCACGTCTATTCGCATGTGCTGGACTTCAACATGAAGGTGTTCGAGCGCTACTACTGCCGGACCGACATGGACGACGAGGCGCTGCTGACCTCGTTCCGCTATGCCCAGCGCCAGGACCGGCTGATCGGCCAGCTCGGCCATGCCGCGGTGGCGCTGCACGAGGCCGAGACGGCGGATGAGCGCAAGGCCGCCCGGGTGGCGGCGATCAAGAGACAACGCGAACTGGAGCGGGCGAAGATCCGCGAGGAGCGGCGGCAGCAGCGAATCGCGGCGCGCCGTGCGGCCCAGGGGGCGGCGATCGCGGCGGAGTAGCGGGTTCGGCATCTTGGAAGCCACGTCACAACTGATTAGCTTCCCCGAACCATAGTCCAAGCCAGGCGCGACCGCCATCTAGCGGTGAGCTCTCATCGCAAGGTGGCCGTCATGCCCATTGCCCTCTATGCCCTCGCGGTCGGTGCCTTCGGCATCGGTATCACCGAATTCGTGATCATGGGCCTGCTGATGGAGGTCGGGACCGATCTCGGCGTCTCGATCTCCACCGCCGGCCTGCTGATCAGCGGCTATGCGCTCGGCGTCGTCGCCGGCGCGCCGATCCTCACCGCGCTCACCGGCCGGATGCCGCGCAAGTCCGTGCTGCTGGGGCTGATGGTGATCTTCACCATCGGCAACCTGGCCTGTGCGGTGGCGCCCGACTACGCCACGCTGATGGCGGCGCGGGTGCTGACCGCCTTCGCCCATGGCACCTTCTTCGGCGTCGGCTCGGTGGTCGCGACCGGCCTGGTGCCGGCGCAGAAGCGCGCCTCGGCCATCGCCATCATGTTCACCGGCCTGACCGTCGCCAACATCCTGGGCGTGCCCTTCGGCACCTGGCTGGGCCAGGGCTTCGGCTGGCGTTCCACCTTCTGGGCGGTGACCGCGGTCGGCCTCGTCGCCCTGGCCGTGATCGCCGTCGCCGTGCCGAAGGACAAGGTGCCGGCCGAGCAGTCGGACTGGCGGCAGGACCTGAGGGTGCTGGCGCGCCGCCCGGTGCTGCTGGGCCTGTTGACCACTGTGCTGGGCTTCGCTGCGGTTTTCGCCGTCTTCACCTATATCGCGCCGATCCTGACCCAGATCACCGGCGTGTCGGAAGGCGCGGTCTCCCCGATCCTGCTGGTGTTCGGCGGCGGGCTGGTGGTCGGCAACCTGGCTGGCGGCAGGTTCGCCGATCGCTGGCTGGTGCCGACGGTGTTGGGCAGCATGCTGGTCCTGGCCGTAGTGCTGGGGCTGATGACCTTCGCCGTGCACAGCGCCGTGCTGGCCGTGGTCTTCGTCGGCCTGCTCGGCGCCGCCGGCTTCGCCACCGTCGCGCCGCTGCAGATGTGGGTGATGGAGAAGGCGGAGGGCGCCGGCCAGAGCTTGGCCTCCAGCTTCAACATCGCCGCCTTCAACCTCGGCAACGCGCTGGGCGCCTGGCTCGGCGGCCAGGTGATCGAGCACGGGCCCGGCCTCGGTGCGGTGCCCTGGGTGGCGGCGCTGGTGCCCCTGGTCGGCGTCGCGGTGGCCATGGTCAGCCTGCGGCTCGACCGCCGCGCCCCGGCCCTGGTCCCCGCGGCGGACTGCGCCTCCTGAGGCAGCGTCGCCGCGAGGATGCGAAACGGCCCGCCGGTCCTCCGGCGGGCCGCTTTCGTTTCGGAGATTCGGACGAAGCGGCGTTCTCGAGATCCCTTCGCCGTCATGGCGAGGAGGCGAAGCCGACGTGGCCATCCAGGGGCCGGTGCGAGCGGCCCTGGATGGCCACGCCCCTTCGGGGCTCGCCATGACGACTTGGAATATGGGTGGCGGTACTAGCCTCTCAGCCCGTCGCCCGGGTCGGCGGAGGTGTGACGCTCTGGGGCAAGACGCTGTCGCCGATGTCGGTCTGGGCCATCTGCCGTTCGCGCTCGACCATGTAGTCGCGGGTGATCGGCACGGTGTCGATGCGCTTGGCGAATTGCAGCTGGAAGACCACTGTGGTGCGGTAGCGGAAGCCGACCTCGCACAGCGCCAGGTAGAACTCCCACATTCGGCAGAAGCGCTCGTCATACAGCTTCGCCGCATCGGCCCAGCGGGCCATGAAGCGCTCGCGCCAGTGCCGCAGCGTCTCGGCATAGTGGATGCGCAGGACCTCGACATCGGTGACGAACAGGCCGTGGCGTTCCGCCATCGTCGCCAGCTCCGACAGGGTCGGCAGGTCGGCGCCCGGAAAGATGTATTTGCGGATGAACGGGTTGATCGGGCCCGGCGTGTCGGAATAGCCGATGCTGTGGATCAGGGCGACGCCGTCATCGGCCAGCAAGCCGTGCAGCTTGGCGAAGAACTCGGCGTAGTTCCGCTTGCCGACATGCTCGAACATGCCGACCGAGACGATGCGCTGGTAGGGCCCGGCCTCCTGGCGATAGTCGCGCAGGTGGAACTTCGCCCGGTCCGCCAGCCCGGCCGCTTCCGCCCGCGCGGTGCTCAGCTTGTGCTGCTCGGTGCTCAGCGTCACGCCGGTGACGTCGGCCCCGGTCTCGCGGGCGAGATACAGGCCGAGGCCGCCCCAGCCGGAGCCGATGTCCAGCGTCTTCAGCCCTGGCTTGTCGAACAGCAGCTTCGCGGCGATGTGCCGCTTCTTGTTCAGCTGAGCCGTCTCCAGGCTGTCGCCGGGGGTGGCGAAATAGGCGCAGGAATACTGGCGGTCGGCGTCCAGGAACAGGTCGTACAGCTCGGCCGACAGGTCGTAGTGATGGGCGACGTTCCGCTGCGCCTTGCCGACCGGGTTGTACTGCTTCAGCCCGCGGGTCACCCGCTCGATCAGCGCCAGCCAGCCATGGCGGTCGACCTTCAGGTTCTTCGCCACCACCGCCAGGAAGTCGTAGAGCGAGCCCTCCTCCACCGTCAGCCGGCCATCCATATAGGCCTCGCCCAGCGCCAGCCCGGGATTGCGCATCAGCGTGTAGGCCAGGCGCGGGGACTTCAGCCGGATCACCGCGCGGGGCGGCGACTCGTCGCCGATCTTGTGGGCGATACCAGCGGCGTCGACCACCCGCAGGCTGCCGTCCCGGACGATCGATTTCAGAAGTGCGATGAACATCCTGTCCGAATCTCTCTCTGACCGCCGTCAGGCGCGGATCGGACGCAGCCCGTGCGGGCATGGCAGGCGATCCGGATCGCCGCGGCGATTCCCTGTCCAAGCGCAAAGTTGGATCATGCCTTGGAACATTTGTGTACCCTTTTTGTCGAATCGCCGCCGATCAGCCGCGGCGGATCTCCGGCACCAGCGCCGCCGCCTGGCTCAGCTCCGCCACGAAGCGCCGGTGCTCCACCTCGCGGGCGATCTCGTCGGGCAGGCGCAGCAGATAGGACGGGTGGATCGTGACCAGCCCGGGCAGGTCGTCGCGAAAGCGCAGCGGCCGGCCGCGCAGCGCCGACAGCGACCCCGTATGTCCGGACAATGCCCGCGCCGCGGTCGCCCCCAGCGCCACTGCCAGGCGCGGCCGCAGCAGCGCCAGCTCCCGCTCCACCCACCAGCGGCAGGCCTCGACCTCGCCGCTGTCCGGGCGCTGGTGGATGCGGCGCTTGCCGCGCACCTGATACTTGAAGTGCTTCACCGCATTGGTGACGTAGATGCGGGCGCGGTCGATCCCGGCCTCGGCCAGGGCCCGGTCGAGCAGCTGTCCGGCCGGGCCGACGAAGACCCGGCCGGCGAGGTCTTCCTGGTCCCCGGGCTGCTCGCCGACGAACACGACCGGCGCGTCCGGCGGCCCTTCGCCGAGGACCGGCTGGGTCGCCGGGCCGTGCAGCGGGCAGCGTCGGCAGGCGGCGATGTCCGACGCCAGCCCGGCCAGGGTGCCGGCGGGGCCGGGCTCGTGCGGCCCCGGCGCCGGGATTGCCTTGCGCGGCGCTTCGGCCGACGCCGCGATCATCGCCCGGGTGCGGGCCGGCGCGCCGTCCAGCAGCTCGGGAATCAGCACGGCTTCCGGCAGGTTGCGCCAATAGCGCTTCGGCATCTCCGCCCGCATCATCGCCGGGTTGGCTCGCGCCGGGTTGAACGTGGCGGCGTAGTAGCGGCGCCAGGCCTCCTCCAGCGCATCCTCGTCCGGCGCATCATCGCGCCGCATGCCCGCGCCGATGTCGAGCGTCCCGGCGTCCCAGTGCAGCGATCCGTCCGGCGTCAGGATCGACCAGCGCATCGCCGCGAACCGGCCGATGAAGAAGGGGGCGGCCCGGCGCAGGATGTGGTGCTCCGGCTCGAACCAGGCGACGAAGCGCTCGGCTCCATCCGACTCGATCCGGCGGAAGCGCAGGAAGGCGGTCATCCGGTGCTCGTCGCGATCGACCGCGCCGGCCATCCGCTCCAGCCGCCGGACCAGCGGGTGGGTGGGATCCTGCAGCAGCGTTCGCCGGCCGTGCTCCAACTGCCACAACGTGGTGTAGAGCAGGGCGAAGCGCTCCGGGTCGCGATGGCAGATCACCGGCTCCGCCAGCGCGTGGAACCGCTTCGGCACGCTCAACGGCGGGGCCGCTGCGTCGTCCGGAACGGGATCGCCGAAAAGCAGGGCGATCTCTTCCCCCTCCTGCCAGGACACGGTCTCCGGCGCCGCGCCGATGGCGATCAGACCGCGCGCCGCCCGGCGGAAGGCGTCGAGATCGTCGGGGCGCGCGATCCGGACCGTGCGCATCAGGCGAACAGCGACAGCTGGGTCGGCGGCGGCGCCAGCCGCTCGCGCAGATCGGCCCGGTCCAGCAGCCGGGTGGGGCGGTGGTCGGCCGTGACGATGAAGGGCAAAGCGCGCTTCAGCCCGCCGGTCAGCGGCGCCAGGTCAGCCAGCCGCAGCGTGTGAATGCGGCGCGCCTCGATGATGCGGTCCACCGTCCGCGCACCCAGGCCGGGCACGCGCAGCAGCAGGCCCCGCTCGGCCCGGTTGACGTCGAGGGGGAAGCGGTCGCGGTGGCGCAGCGCCCAGGCCAGCTTGGGGTCGACCGCCAGGTCCAGCATCCCGTCCGGGGCGCCGGCCAGGATCTCCTCCGCCGCGAAGCCGTAGAACCGCATCAGCCAGTCGGCCTGGTACAGCCGGTGCTCGCGCTGCAGCGGCGGTGCCTTGGCCGGCAGGGATTGGCTGGCCTCAGGGATCGGGCTGAAGGCGGAGTAGTAGACGCGCTTCAGCCGGTAGCCGGCATAGAGCCCGGCGACAGTGCCCAGGATGGCGCCGTCATCGGCCCCATCGGCGCCGACGATCAGCTGCGTGCTCTGCCCGGCGGGGGAGAAGCGGGGTGCCTTCGGCTCCGCCTCCGACTCGTCGATGCCCAGCCGCAGCCGGCCCATGGCGCCGCGGATGGTGCGGCCGCGCTTCTCCGGCGCCAGCCGGGTCAGCCCGTCCTCGGTCGGCAGCTCGATGTTGATCGACAGCCGGTCGGCGTAGCGGCCGGCCGCGGCCAGCAGCTCGGGGCTGGCCTCCGGGATCGTCTTCAGATGGATGTAGCCGCGGAATCCGTGGTCCTGCCGCAGCCGGCGCGCCACCTCCACCAGCTGCTCCATGGTGTGGTCGGCCGAGCGGATGATGCCGGAGGACAGGAACAGCCCCTCGATGTAGTTGCGCCGGTAGAAGCCGATGGTCAGCCGCACCACCTCGTCGACCGTGAAGCGGGCGCGGCGGACATTGCTGGTCCGCCGGTTGATGCAGTAGGCGCAGTCGTACTGGCAGAAATTGGTCAGCAGGATCTTCAGCAGCGACACGCAGCGCCCATCCGGCGTGTAGGAGTGGCAGATGCCGTGGCCGTTGGTGGAGCCCAGCCCCTTGCCGTCCCGCGAATCGCGGGTGGTGGCGCCGGAGGAGGCGCAGGACACATCGTATTTCGCGGCGTCCGCCAGGATCTCCAGCTTGGCGTCGGTGGTCATCGCTCGGCTCATGTTGCTAATTTGTTCTTATCGCCAAAAGAGTCAACGGCCGTGTTGTCGCGTTAGACTGGGGACCGCGAATCCGGAGGAGAGACTCATGGCCGAGGTGGCCGACAACCCGGCGCTGAGCCGTTACGAGATGGTGGTCGACGGCGTCACTGCCTTCGTCGAATACCGGCGTGAGGGCGACGTGGTCGCGCTGACCCACACCGAGGTGCCGCAGGCTCTGTCCGGCCGTGGCGTCGGCACCGCCCTGGCGCGCGGCACGCTGGACCTGATCCGCGCCGCCGGGCTGACCATCTGGCCGTTGTGCCCGTTCATCGCCGCCTTCATCGAGCGGCACCCGGACTACGCGGATCTGGTGGCCGCCGATCGCGGTTGACGCTGTCCGCCGCGGCCCCGCAGATTTGCTGGACAAGAATCCCGGAGCAAGAGGCGGTCATGGCGGAGCTGTGCGATCTCGAGGCGGTGGAGCTGCGGCGTCTGATCGGGGCGGGGGAGGTCTCGCCGGTCGACCTGGTCGAGAGCTGCATCGCCCGGATCGAGGCGGCCGACCCGGCGGTCAACGCCATCACCGCCAAGGCCTATGATCGGGCCCGGGCCGAGGCGCGGGCGGCCGAGGCGGCAGTGCAGCGCGGCGACGCTCTCGGCCCTCTCCACGGCCTGCCGATCGGGGTCAAGGATCTCAGCGACACCGAGGGGCTGCTGACCGCCTATGGCTCGCCGTTGTTCGCCGACAACGTGCCGGCGGCCGATGAGCGGGTGGTGGCGGTGCTGCGCCAGGCCGGCGCCATCGTGCTGGCCAAGACCAACACGCCGGAATTCGGCGCCGGCGCCAACACCCGCAACGAGGTGTTCGGCCCGACCCGCAACCCGTTCGACCACGACCTGACCTGTGCAGGCTCCTCCGGCGGCTCGGCGGTGGCTCTGGCCTGCGGCATGGTTCCGCTCGCCACCGGCTCGGACCTCGCCGGCAGCCTGCGCACCCCGGCCGCCTATTGCGGCATCGTCGGCTTCCGCCCGACGCCGGGCCTGATCCCGACTGAGACCCGTGGCCATGGCTGGTCGCCGCTGTCGGTTGATGGGCCGATGGCGCGCACCGTGGCTGACGCCGCCCTGATGCTGTCCGCCATGGTCGGCCACGACCAGCGCGACCCGCTGTCGCTCGGCGTCGAGGGCGAGCCCTTTCGCGCGCTCGACACGGTCGATCTCGGCGGCCTGACCGTCGCCTTCACCGAGGATCTCGGCTTCGCTCCGGTCGACAGCCGGGTCCGCCGCAGCTTCCGCGCCGCCCGCCAGGCGCTGGAGCCGGCGGTCGGCCGCAACGTCGATTTCGCCGTCGACATGGGCGGCGTCGACCAGGCTTTCGCCACGCTGCGCGCCGTCGGCTTCGTCGCCGGCCATCGCGAGAAGGTCGAGGCGACGCCGGACAAGGTCGGGCCGAACGTCACCGCCAATGTCGCCGCCGGGCTGAAGCTCAGCCTCGCCGACGTGGCCAGCGCGCTGACGGTGCAGACCCGGGTGGTGCGCGACGCTGACGCCTTCCTGTCCGGGGTCGATGTGGTGATTTGCCCGGTGGCCGGGCACCCGCCCTTCCCGTGGCAGGACTGGTACCCGGCCACGATCGACGGCGCAGTCCTGTCCAGCTACTTCCACTGGCTGGCGCTGGCCTATGGCCCGACCCTGGCCGGGCTGCCCTCCGTGGCGCTGCCCTTCGGCCGAGACGAGGCCGGCCTGCCCTTCAGCCTGCAGATCGTCGGCCGCCGCCGCGGCGACCATGCGGTGTTGTCCGCCGCCCGCGCGATCGAGGCCTGGGCCGGGCGGAACGGCTTCGGCAGGGCGGTGCCGAAAGCGGCCTGACGATTTTCCGGCCAGGCCGTCACGTCGGAGGCGCGAAGCGAACAAGCGCGCCTCCACTGGCCTTCGTTGAATTTTCGCGTTCTGGACGTTTCATCAAGCGGGCCTCGCATCCCAGCCGGTATTGATTGGCAAGGCACCAAGCGAGGCTTCCATGAATATCGCGGATCGAGCGCTTTGGGTGATGGAGCGCAACTCGGATCAGCCGCTCGGTCTGATCGACATCGCCACGGCCTGCGGCGTTTCCCGCTCGCACCTCGCCAATGCTTTCGGCATGGCGACCGGCTGGCCGGTGATGAAGTATCTCAAGGCCAGGCGCCTCAGCCGGGCTGCCGACCGCCTCGCCGGAGGTGCCCCGGACATCCTTTCGCTGGCGCTGGAGTTCGGCTACGGGTCGCACGAGGCGTTCACCAGGGCGTTCCGCGACCAGTTCGGCAGGACGCCCGAGCAGGTCCGCAGCCGGGGCAGTGTCGAGGGTCTGGCGACGACGCCTCCGCTGCGCCTGCGTGACGGACAGGCCCGGTCGCTGCTGCCTCAGCTGACATCGCTGGGGCGTTTGAAGCTGGTGGGCCTGGCCGCGCCGTGCTCCTACAACGAGACGATCCACATTCCCGCCCAATGGCAGCGCTTCATGTCGTCCCACTACGACGACATACCGAACAAGGTCGAGCGGATGCCGATCGGCGTATGCGAGCCGCCCGACGACGAAGGCTGCTTCAGATATGTGTGCGCCGCGGAGGTGCGGGCATTCGAAGGCCGCTCGCCGGAGCTCGCCTACTGCGAGGCCGAGCCCCGGACCTACGCCGTCTTCGCACATAACGACCACGTGTCGACGATCTTCGACACCTACTCGGCCATCTGGAATCACGCGCTGCCCGTGCTGGAGCGTGCCGTCGACGACGGTCCCGTCCTGGAGTTCCACAACGATGCCTTCGATCCCGACACGGGTCTGGGCGGACTACGGATCTGCATCCCATTGGCGGACTGAGGCAGCGGGGAGTGTCGACGATGAAGCGGGATGAAACGGCCCCATCGGCACCGGTCGCGATGCCGCGGATCGCATCCGCTGAAGACTGGAGAACCGCACGCCAGGGTCTGCTGGCCAAGGAAAAGGAGGCCACCCGATTGCTCGACGGGCTGGCAGCCGAGCGGCGCCGGCTGCCGATGGTGCGGATCGACAGCTCCTACCGGTTCGATGGCGCGGCTGGCGCGCGCAGCCTGGCGAAGCTGTTCGACGGCAGGCGGCAGCTGGTCATCTACCATTTCATGTTCGCACCGGATTGGCAGACGCCCTGTCCTGGCTGCTGTCGCCGCATCGATGACGTCGGTCACCTCGCGCATTTGCATGCGCGCGATACGACATTCGCCGCAGTGGCGTCGGCGCCGTATGAGCGGCTCGCCGCTCTGCGCAAGCGAAAGGGCTGGACCGTTTCGTTCTATTCGTCCGGTGGCAGCACGTTCAATTCGGATATGGGTGTCAGCGTCGGTGGTGACGAAGAGTTCGGGCTGAGCGTCTTTTTCCGGGACGACGCCGATGCTGTCTATCGCAGCTATTTCACCAATGGCCGGGGCGTCGAGCCCGCCGGCTTCCGCAGCCTTCTGGACCTCACCCCTTACGGCCGTCAGGAGGTATGGGAAGTGTCACCTGCGGGATGGCCTCAGAGCCCAACACATGAATGGGGGTCGGAGCGGGATGAATGATCCGGCGATCGAGGCCCCGGGCCGAGCGGAGCGGCTTCGGGCGGAGCATTTTTTCGATCGGGCCTGTCACAACCGTGAACGCCATCTCGTCTTGATGTCGAGACCGCCCCGACGGGCGGTTCCGATCTCATGATGGGAGCCTTTCGACCATGTCCGCTCGTCTCAACTACGCCGCCATCGCCCCCGGTGCCATCAAGGCCCAGCTGGGTGTGCACACTTATCTCGAGGGCTGCGGCCTATCGAAGACCCTGCAGGAGCTGATCTTCCTGCGCGTGTCGCAGCTCAACGGCTGCGCCTATTGCCTCGACATGCACGCCAAGGCGCTGCGCCAGGCCGGCGAAGGCCAGCAGCGGCTGGACGCGGTCGCCGGCTGGCGCGAGGCGCACGGCCTGTTCAGCGCCCGCGAGCAGGCGGCGCTGGCCTGGGCCGAGGCCCTGACCCTGGTCGCCGACACCCGCCACGTGCCGGATGCGATCTACCAGTCGGTGAAAGCGCAGTTCGACGACCGCGAACTGGTCGACCTGACCCTCGCCGTCTGCTCGATCAACAGCTGGAACCGGCTGGCCGTCGGCTTCGCCATGGCGCCGCAGCCGGACGCCGAGAGCGTGAAGGCCGCCGCGGCCTGAGGCCAACGATCCTCGCCAATCCATCATCGCGAGGACCCCGGCTTCAAGCCGGGGGACGTGGCGATCCAGTGGCACCACCCTCTGGATGGCCACGCCCCTTCGGGGCTCGCCATGACGACTGAAAACGGGAGTCCTTCATCATGTCCACGCGTCTCGACTGGGCCGCCACGGCCCCCGGCGCCCTGAAGGCGCAGTTCGGCGTGCACCTCTATCTGGAAAACTGCGGCCTGCCGAAGTCCCTGCTGCTGCTGATCGACCTGCGCATGTCGCAGCTCAACGGCTGCGCCTTCTGCCTCGACATGCATGCCAAGAGCCTGCGCGAGGCCGGAGAGAGCCAGCAGCGGCTCGACTGCCTGGCCGGCTGGCGCGAGGCGCACGGCCTGTTCAGCGCCCGCGAGCAGGCGGCGCTGGCCTGGGCCGAGGCCCTGACCCGCATCGCCGACACGCGGCAGGTACCGGATGCGATCTATGCGGCGGTGAAGGCGCAGTTCAGCGACCGCGAGCTGGTCGACCTCACGCTGGCCGTGTGCTCGATCAACAGCTGGAACCGCCTGGCCGTGGGCTTCGGCAAGGCGCCGGTGCCGGATGCGGAGAGCGAGCGGGCGGCCGCAGCCTGACGCTCCAGGCGTTCCGCGGGTGCTGGCGGGCGGCTTCCGCCGCCCGTCGTTTTTCCACCTCGTGACATCTGGCTTGCCTCAACGGATTTTGCACTGCAGCATCCCGGTCGGGACGACAGATCCCGAAGACTGAGAGTGCCCGAGGTGAGCGTTTCCGCCGCGATCCGGCGCATCACGATCCCGCAGCTCCGTGCTCGCAAGGGGCAGGAGCCGATCGTCGTGCTGACCGCCTACACCACGCCGGTGGCCCGGCTGCTGGACCCGCATGTCGACGCGCTGCTGGTCGGCGACAGCCTGGGCATGGTGGTGCACGGGCTGGACAGCACGGTCGGCGTCACGCTCGAGATGATGGCGCTTCACACCGCCGCCGTCCGCCGCGGCTCGGCCCGGGCCGCCATCGTCACCGACCTGCCCTTCGGCAGCTACCAGGCGTCTCCGCGCGACGCTTTCGCCGCCTCCGCCCGGCTGATGGCCGAGGGCGCCTCCGCGGTGAAGCTGGAGGGCGGCGAGGAGATGGCGGAGACGGTGGCCTTCCTCACCGCCCGCGGCATCCCGGTGATGGGCCATGTCGGCCTGCTGCCGCAATCGGTCAACGTGCTGGGCGGCTACAACGCCCGCGGCCGATCGGCGGAGGAGGCGGCGCGCATCCTGACGGCGGCCAAGGCGATGGCCGCGGCTGGCGCCTTCTCGCTGGTGATCGAGGGCACGGTCGAGCCGCTGGCCCGCCGGATCACGGAGGAGGTGCCGATCCCGACCATCGGCATCGGCGCCTCGGCGGCCTGCGACGGCCAGGTGCTGGTCACCGACGACCTGCTGGGCCTGACCGGCGCCGCCACGCCGCGCTTCGTTCGCCGCTACGCCGATCTCGAGGCCGTGATCACCGAGGCGGCGACGGGCTTCGCCGCCGATGTCCGCGCCCGGCGCTTCCCGGGCCCCGAGCATGTCTTCGCCGAGAAGAAGCCGTCATGACCGATCCCGCCAATCTCGTGGTCGCCCGGACCGCAGCCGAGCTGCGCGCCGCCGTTGCCGGCTGGCGCCGGGCCGGCGAGCGCATCGGCCTGGTGCCGACCATGGGGGCGCTGCACCAGGGCCATCTGGAGCTGGCCGCGGCCCTGCGGAAGGCCGGGGCGAAGCGGGTGCTGTTCAGCATCTTCGTCAACCCGGCCCAGTTCGGCCCGAAAGAGGATTTCAGCCGCTATCCGCGGCGCGAGGCCGAGGACCTGGCCAAGCTTGCGTTGACCGGTGCCGATCTGGCCTATCTGCCGACGGTCGATGACATTTACCCGGAGGGCTTCGCCTTCTCGTTCGTGCCCAGCGGCCCGATCGTCGCCGATCTCGAGGCGGCGGTGCGGCCCGGCCATTTCGCCGGGGTGGCGACGGTGGTGGCGAAGCTGCTGATCCAGGCGGCGCCGGACCTAGCCGCCTTCGGCGAGAAGGATTTCCAGCAGCTGCTGCTGGTGCGCCGGCTGGTGCGCGACCTGGACCTGCCCTGCGAGATTCTGCCGGTGCCGACGGTGCGCGACCGTGACGGCTTGGCCCTGTCGTCGCGCAACGCCTATCTCGGCGAGGCGCAGCTGGCGGTGGCCCGGCGGCTGAACCGGATCATGGCGGAGATCGCCGCCGACCCGACGCTGCTGGCCGCGGGGCCGGACCGGCTGCGCGACGCCGGCTTCGACGCGGTCGACTATCTGGTGCTGCGCGATGCGGAGACGCTGGCCGAGCCGGCGCCCGGCCGGCCGCGACGGCTGATCGCCGCGGTCCGGCTCGGCGCCACGCGGCTGCTCGATAACCTGCCGGTGCCGTAGCGCCTACTGCGCCGGTGCTGGCGCCGGCGTCGGGTCCTGCTGGCCGGTCAGCGAAGGGGGCGGGGCCGACAGTCGCTGGCGCTGGATCGGCTCGACCGGGACCGCGGGCGGCGCCGGCTCGCCCTGCATGATCGGGCGGTCGATCGGCACGGTGTTGTCGCCGCCGCAGGCGGCCAGGGCCAGGACGGACAGGCCGGCGGCGGCCAGGATCAGACGGGTCATGGGCATCCTCGGTCGTTCCATGGGGTGCGCACTCTAGCCATCCGAGGCGTCGGAGGCGAGGGGCGGCGCCACCCCGGAGGCTGGCGCGCGATTGCGGCAGAAATCGGCAGGCCGGCCTCAAAAACTGTCATGCCCGGGCTTGACCCGGGCATCCAGAGAATTTCGACAGCTTCTGGATTGCCGGGTCAAGCCCGGCAATGACAGTGAGTGAAGTGGAACGAATGGCTCAGGCGGCCGATTCCATCAGCTTCTTGGTGGTCTCGACCAGGCCCTTCACCGCGGCGACCGACTTGTCGAAGGCGGCCTTCTCGTCGGCGTTGAACTGGACCTCGACGATCCGCTCGACGCCGCCGGCGCCGATCACCACCGGCACGCCGATGTAGAAGTCGCTGACGCCGTACTGCCCGCTCAGATAGGCGGCGCAGGGCAGCACGCGCTTCTTGTCGCGCAGATAGCTCTCGGCCATGGCGATGGCGGAGGAGGCGGGGGCGTAGAAGGCGCTGCCGGTCTTCAGCAGGCCGACGATCTCGGCGCCGCCGTCGCGGGTGCGCTGGATGATCTGGTCCAGCTTCTCCTGCGTGGTCCAGCCCATCTTCACCAGGTCCGGCAGCGGGATACCGGCGACGGTGGAGTAGCGGGCCAGCGGCACCATGGTGTCGCCATGGCCGCCCAGCACGAAGGCAGTGACGTCCTCGACCGAGACGTTGAACTCCTCGGCCAGGAAATAGCGGAAGCGTGCCGAGTCGAGCACGCCGGCCATGCCGACCACCTTCTCCGGCTTCAGGCCCGAGACCTCGCGCAGCACGCCGACCATGGCATCCAGCGGGTTGGTGATGCAGATGACGAAGGCGTTCGGGGCATACTGCTTGATGCCGGCGCCGACCGCCTGCATCACCTTGGTGTTGATGCCGATCAGGTCGTCCCGGCTCATGCCCGGCTTGCGCGGCACGCCGGCGGTGACGATGACGACGTCGGCGCCCTCGATCGCGGAATAGTCGCTGCCGCCCTTGAGCACGGCGTCGAAGCCCTCGACCGTCGAAGCCTGGGCGATGTCGAGCGCCTTGCCCTGCGGCACGCCGTCGACCACGTCGAACAGGACGATGTCGCCGAGCTCCTTGAGGCCGGCGAGCAGGGCGAGGGTGCCGCCGATTTGTCCGGCGCCGACGAGGGCGATCTTGTTGCGCGCCATGGCGTGCCATCCTTGATGAGGGGCAGAAATGTCGGGCCCCGTCCTAGCGCGATTTCGCGGGTGCGGCAAGAACGGGCCGGCCCGTCGCGGGTTGATCCGGGCGAAGCGGTTGTCATCGACGGCAAGCGCCCCAGATCAGGTCCACAACAATGGCAGGTTCCGCGATGCGCATTCTCCTCCCGGCCGTGCTCGCCGTCGTCGCGGTGGCCGGCACCTCCCGCGCCCAGGAGGCTCAGCCGGCCAAGCCCGACACGCCGCCCGCCGCCGAGGCTCCGGCGGCCGCACCCGCAGCCCCGGCGCCCGACCAGCGGCAGGCCTCGGAAACGCCGGCGGTGGTGATCGATGGCGGCGCGGCCGGCACGCTGCTCGGCAAATCGGTGCGCAGTGCCTCGGGCGATGATCTCGGCCGGGTGGTCGACGTGGTCGTCGACCGCGCCGGAATGACGCGGGCCGCCATCGTCGATTTCGGCGGCTTCCTCGGCGTCGGCTCGCGCCAGATCGCGGTCGACTGGCGGGTGCTGCACTTCCCCAAGGACGGCAGCATGGACACCATCGTCACCGACCTGACGGAGGCCCAGCTGCGCGGCGCGCCGGCCTACAAGCGGGACGAGCCGGTGGTCGTGGTCGGCCGGGCGGACACCGCGCCGGCCCCGGCCGCGCCGGACGCGCCGGGCTCGCCGTCCCCCGCTCCCGCCCCGGCCCAGGCCGCCCCCGCTCCCGCAGCGGCGCCGGACGCCAACGCACCGGCGCCGAAGCCCTAGCCGGGCCGATGGCGGGAAACGGCGGTTTCGACCGGAAGGACGCGGCCACGGCTCCGGTCGACGCGACTGTGCCGCAGCCCTCTCGCGGCGGCCGGCGCGGGCTCGACTGGTTCGTGTTCTTCGTCGCGGATGTGCAGACCGGGTTCGGCGCCTTCGTCGCGGTGTTCCTGACGACGCAGCGCTGGACCCAGGTCGATATCGGCCTGGTGCTCACCGTCAGTGGCTTGGTCGGTCTGGTCGGGCAGGTGCCGCTCGGGGCCTTCGTCGACAGCGTGCGGTCGGTGCGGGCGACGGCGGCGGTGGCGCTGACCGCGATCGGCATTGCCGCCTTCGCCTTCGCCGCCTGGCCGATCTTCCCGGTCGTGCTGGCCTCGCGCGTTCTGCATGCCGCGGCCAGCTGCATCGTCAGCTTCGCCATCGTCTCGCTCAGCCTCGGCCTGGCCGGACCGGGCGGGATGAGCGAGCGGCTGGGCCGCAACGCCGCCTTCGCCTCGGCCGGCACCGGCATCGCGGCCGCGGTGATGGGGCTGTGCGGCCAATATCTGTCGAGCCAGGCGGTGTTCTTCCTGGCCACGGCGCTGGTGGCGCCGGCCCTGTTCGCCCTGACCCGCATCCGGCCCGACGAGATCCGGACGGCCCCGGCCGCGCCGCGGCGGGAAGGGAAGGGGCTGCAGGCTTCGATCGCCGGCCTTGCCGTGCTGGCGCGCAACCGCACGCTGGTGATCTTCGCCGGCTGCATCGCCATGTTCCACCTGGCGAATGCGGCGATGCTGCCGCTCGCCGCCAGCATGGTGACCCTGCGGTCGAGCCAGGCGGCGACGCTGATGGTCGCGGCCGCGGTGATCGTGCCGCAGCTGACCGTCACGGTCCTGTCGCCCTGGATCGGCCGGGCGGCGCAGCGCTGGGGGCGGCGGCCGTTCCTGATCCTCGGCTTCGTGGCGCTGGCGGTCCGCGCCTTCCTGTTCTCGCTGACCGGCGACCCGAAGCTGCTGGTGCTGTTCCAGGTCCTGGACGGGGTGTCGGCGACGGTGCTCGGCGTGCTGGTGCCGCTGACCATCGCCGATCTCGCCCGCGGCAGCGGCCATTTCAACCTTGCCCAGGGGCTGGTCGGCTGCGCCATGGGCATCGGCGCCGCGGTCAGCACCATCCTGGCCGGCTTCATGGCCGACGCGTTCGGCAGCTACGCCGCCTTCACCACGCTCGCGGCCGTCGCCGCCGCCGGCTTGGTGCTGATCACGCTGACCATGCCGGAGACGCGGCCGGCCGAGGAGGCGCCCTGACCTACAGCCTGGTGTTACAGTTCGGGCGCGAAGCGGGCGCGCAGCTCCTCCGGGATCGGGAAGGACTGGCGCGTCTCCAGGTCGAACATTGCGCTCACCGTCTCCGCCGTCGCATGGCAGCGGTCGCCGACGAACAGCGCCTGGGCGTAGGTGAAGGACTTGCCGCCCAGCTTCACCATCCGGGTGCCGACGCGCACGTCGTTCGGCCAGGTCAGCTCGCGCAGGAAGTTCATGGTGATGCGCACCACCACGGCGCCGCGGCTCTTGCCCAGATGGATACCGGCATCGCGGAAGAAGTGCAGACGGGCGGTCTCGAAATAGACGCCATAGGCATTGTTGTTCACATGGCCCAGCGCGTCGGTATCGGAGTAGCGCACGCGCTCCTCCGCCCAATGCGGATAGGCGGCGGGGTCGGTCGGGTCGAACTCGGTCATGGCGCTCTCCGGTCTGGGCTCGGCTGCGACATAGCCCCGAATCGGCGACGGAGAAAAGCCGCGGGTTGTCGCGAGACAAGGTTCCGGTCGCCGGCCGGGGCCCGCGGGCCTACCGTTCCCGGACCAGGGACAGACCGGAGAGCGCCATGAGCGGCGAACAGGATTGGCTGGTCACGGTGGCCGGGACCGAGGCTCTTTTTCCCGCTTTGCCGGCCGAACAGTTCCTCTACCGGATGCGGCACGGCACCATGAAGGCCGGGCTGTACGCCCCGCGCGGCACCGATCCGCAGGGGCCGCACACGCGCGACGAGCTCTATGTGGTCTGGCTCGGCAGCGGCACCTTCTTCCGCGACGGTGAGCGGAAAGCCTTCGGGCCGGGTGACGTGATCTTCGTTCCGGCGCATATGGAGCATCGGTTCGAGGAGTTCAGCGATGATTTTGCGGCATGGGTAATCTTCTGGGGCCCGGAGGGCGGGGAGAAGAGCTAGAGCCGGCGCCTGCTGCGCTGATCTGGGGCGCCGATCTCGGCGCGCCGGCGACGCCGCGGCAGGAGGCCGAGGCGCTGCGCCTTGCCGCCGAGATGGGGGCCGTGGCCGGCCGCTTCGTCCTCGACTGGGCGGCCTTGCTGCCGGAGGGGCGCGGCAAGCTCGACCCCGCGGCGCTGGCCGGGCTCGACCGCCGGGTCGATGCGCTGGGCGAGGCCGGGCTAAGCCCCTGGCCGGTGCTGGCGCCGGCCCGGCTGCCGCGCGACATCCGCATCCGCGGCGGCTGGACCGCGCGCGACACGGCCTGGCGCTTCGCCGAATTCGCCTGCCGCGTCGCCGGCCGGATCGGCGACCGCATGGCGGCGCTTTCGGTCGATGCCGGCGCCCCCGGCTTCGCCCGCGACGAGGCCGCCTGGCGCGACCGCCCGATCGGGATGCCGGAGGACGCGGCCTACCGCGCGATCCTGCACCACCTGCTGCTCGGCCGCGGCTTGGCGCTGTCGGCACTGCGGCAGGAGAGCACCGGCTGGCGGCTGGGCGCGGCGCTGGCCGGCCCGCCGCCCGAGCCCTGGGACGACACGCTGGCCTCCTCCGACGCCGTCGTGATCGCGGAGGCGTTGGGCTGGGAGGCCTCGGTCACCACCCTGCGCGACGGCCGCTACCCGGAGCTGGCGGCCGAGCGGCTGGGCCGGCTGGTCGAGGAGGACGACGAGAAGCGCTGCCGCGGCCCGGTCGACCTGCTGCTGCTCGACCATGCCGGGCCGCTCTGGGCCCGGATGGAGGATGCGGCCCCTGGCGGGGTCGATCTGATCGGCCGGCCGCGCGGCACCGTGCCGGACAGCGCCGGCCCCGACTCGCTGCGCCGGGCGCTCGACCGGCTGGCCGCGGCCTGGCCGAAGCTGCCGCTCCATCTGACGCTGCGGATCGCGGCCACGGACCCGCCGCTGCGCGAGGGCCGGATCGATGACGGCCTCCGGATCGAGCAGTTGGAGACGCATCTCGAAGCGGCCGAGGCCGCCTGGGGCGCGGGCGTGCCGCTCGCCACTGTGTTCCTCGGCCCGGTGCTGGACGATGGCGCCGCGCCGCCCGCCGGGCTTGCCGCCTGGGACCGGCGCGCCGACGCGCCGCTGCCGAAGGACAGCTGGCGCCGGCTGCAGTCCCGTATCCGGGGGTAGGAAAGATGATCAGCGGGTGGATGCGCCATCCGCCGTGACGGCCGGCGCTACAGCACGAAATCGGCGGCGACGAGGGCCGGGTTGCCGAAGAGCATGAGGTGGAAATCGGAAACGCCGTCGCCGTTGACGTCGCCGGCGATGGTGGTGACGCCGGGCGCGGTGACGGCAGCGCGCAGCTGGCCGGCGACGCCGGAGTAGAGGGCGCTGCCGATGAAGGTGAAGGCCTGGTTGCCAGCGGAGCCAGTGTCGGCGTCGATCGCCGACAGGTCGACCCGGTCGCCCTGGGCGTGGCTGAAATCGGTGATCCGGTCGGCGTTGGGGCCGACCGCGCTGTCGGAGGCGGCGGAGAAGACGAAGCGGTCGGCCCCCGCCCCGCCGACCAGGGCATCCAGGCCGGCCCAGCCGTTCAGCACATTGGCCAGTGCGTTGCCGATGATGGTGTCGCCGCCGGCCGAGCCGGTGACGTTCTCGATGCCGGCATAGGTGTCGCCCTGGGCGTTGCCGCCTGATCCGATGCCGGTCGAGAGGTTGACCGTCACTCCGGAGCCGTCGTTGTAGTAGCTGGCGGTGTCGCTGCCGGCGCCGCCGTCCAGGTGGTCGGCACCGGCCCCGCCGCGGAGCACGTCGGCGCCGCCCCAGCCGGCCAGGGTGTTGGCGCCGGCATTCCCGTTGAGGCTGTCATTGCCCTGGTTGCTGCCGGTGAGGTTCTCGATGCCGATCAGGGTGTCACCCTGGGCGTCGCCGCCGCCGGCGGTGCCGGCGGCGAGGTTGACCGTCACCCCGGCTGTGCTGGTGTACCAGCTGGCGGTGTCGCTGCCCGCACCGCCGTCGAGCCGGTCGGCCCCGGCGCCGCCGCGGAGCACGTCGCTGCCGCCCCAGCCGGCCAGGACATTGGCGCCGGCGGTTCCGATCAGCGTGTCGTTGCCCAGGTTGCTGCCGGTGACGGTCTCGACATCGATCAGGGTGTCGCCCTGGGCGTCGCCGCCGGTGCCTGTCCCGGCGGTCAGATCGACCGTCACGCCGGCCGCGCTGCCGTAGTAGGTGGCGGTGTCGGTGCCGACGCCGCCGTCCAGCGTGTCGGCCCCGGTGCCGCCCCGGAGCAGGTCGTTCCCGCCCCAGCCGGCCAGGATGTTCGCGCCGGCGGTCCCGCTCAGCATGTCGTTGCCCTTGCCGCTGCCGGTGAGGTTCTCGATGTCGATGAAGGTGTCGCCCGAGGCCTCACCCGTGCCGGTGCCGGCGGCGAGATCGACCGTCACGCCGGCCGCGCTGGTGTAATAGCTGGCGGTGTCGCTGCCGGCGCCGCCGTTCAGCGTGTCGGCCCCGGCGCCGCCGCGGAGCACGTCGCCGCCGCCGCCGCCTTGCAGGGAATCCTTGCCGGCAAGGCCGTCGATGACGTTGCTGCCGCCGTCGCCGACCAGGGTGTCGTTGTCGAACCCGGTGCCGATCAGGTTCTCGATCGACACCAGCGTGATGTCGTTTTCGGGGCCGATGCCCAGTTGCAGGTCGATGTAGACGTTCTGGGAGTAACTGCTGTAGTCGGCAGTGTCGATGCCGTCACCGCCATCCATGACTCCGCCTTGGGAAAGGTAGAGGACGTCATCGCCGGCCTCGCCATAGAGGCTGCTGGAATCGTTGTAAGCTTCGAGCCTGTCATCGCCCGCGCCACCATGGAGTATGGTGCTGTAGCCGTCGCGGCCAGTCAGGATGTTGGCGCCGGCGTCCCCGGTGACGTGATTTGCCCCGCGAACATTCTCGATGCCGGTCAGCAGGACCTGGCCGTTGACCGTGCCTGCGGCCAGGTCGACGACGACGAGGCCGAAGGATCCACTGTAATCCGCAGTATCGTTGCCGGCGCCGCCGTCCAGCCGATCCGGTGCTCCGCCGTTCCAGGCGCCGGAGTCCCACAGCGCGTCGTCGCCGTCGCCACCCCTCAGGATGTCCTGGACCTGAGCCTGATCTGTGTCACCGCCGTAGATCTGGTCGTCTCCGCTGCCGCCGTCCAGCACATCCGCGCCGCCGCGGCCATAGAGCGTGTCGTTGCCGCCGCCACCGGCCAGCACATCGTCGCCATAGGAACCCGGCGTATTCCAGAGGGAGACGTCGCCGATGAGGATGTTGTCGCCGGCGTCCCCGGTCAGCGTGTCGCCGCCGGAGCCGCCGGTGACGTTCTCGACACCGCTCACCGTTCCTCCGCCGGATGTCGTGCCGGCGGCCAGGTCGACCGTGCCGTCGAAGATCAGGGTGTCGGCGCTGCCCGCACCGCCCTCGAACACATCGCCACTGCCGTCGCCGTCGAGCACGTCGTTGCCGGCGCCGCCGATCAGGTGGTCGATGCCCGTTTCCCCGCTGAGCTTGTCGTTGCCGTTGCCGCCGTCGAGCGTGTCGTCGCCGCTCCCGCCTTTCAGGGTATCGGCCCCGCCCAGGCCCGAAAGAGTGTCGTTGCCTCCGACGCCGGTGATCGTGTCGTCGGACTCCGTTCCGATGAAATCATCGTCTCCCGGGGTGCCGTCGATGATGGCCATGGTGGTTCCTCTCCGTTGGCGGTCGCTTCGGCCTGGATCTTCAACGCGGATCGGAGGCCGGCGACGCGCAAATCGAATGCTTCGAATATCGATCAATTAGGGCACGTATCCGCTGTTCTGGACCAGCGGATTGCGACGGTCCCGGGCTCGGCCTGCATGCGGGCCGCCATCCCCTGGCGGAACCAGATGGGCCGCGCTGCGTTGATTCGTCACGCCGCGGGGGGGACGCCGCGACGCCGTCGCGGCGCCAGCCCGCGGGCTGATGGAGTGTCAGGTCATGTCTCGGACCCGTCTGCGCCGGCTGGTTCTGACCGGTGCCCTGGCCGCAGCCGCGGTCGGTCTCGGCGGCTGCTACGCCTATCCGGTGGGCTATGCCGGCTACAGCACCTATGGCTATGACGACTACGCCTATGCCCCGGCGCCGACCTACAGCGCGCCGAGGTACTACAGCTACCCGCGAGCCTATACCTATCCGCGGGCCTACACCTATCCGCGCTACTACGGCGCGCCTCGGTATTCCGGCTATCCCCGTTACTACGGCTATCCGCGCTACGGCTACGGCGTCGGCTATGGCTATTACGACGAGGACCGCCGGGGCGGCAACCGGCGATAGCAGCCGGCCGGCCGCTCATGTCTTACCCAGCCGCGGGTTGAGGGAAGCAGCCCGCGGCCTGAAGGAGTATCAGCTCATGTCCCCGACCGGTCTGCGTCGGTTTTTCCTGGTGGGTGCCCTGGCGGCTGCGGCCGGCCTGGGTGCCTGCGTCGCTTATCCGGGAGACTACGGATACGACGGATACGGCGACAGCTACGCCTACAACGACTATGGCTACGGCTATGGCTATTCCCGGCCAAGCTACGGCTATCCCAGCGGCTATTACTCGCGGGGCTACAGCTCTCCGCGCTACTACAGCAGCCGCCGCTCCTACTACGACAACGATCGGCGCTCCTACCGGCGCTCCTACAGCCGCCGCAACGACGGCTGGCGCGATGGCGACCGGAGCCGCTATGTCCGCCGCTACGATGGCGACAACCGCCGGTACGATCGCGGTTCGTCCCGAGGCGCGTCCCGGAACCCGTACTACTACTACCGGCCGGGACACGAGAACGACCGCTGACCGGCCGTCAGGCGGTCTAGCAAGTCAGGGGCCAGCTCGTCAGGCGATCCAGCCCAGGGCCACCGCGCCCAGCAGCAGCGCGCCGAAGATGATCCGGTAGATCGCGAAGGCGGTGAAGCGGTGGGTCTGGATGTAGCCCAGCAGCCACTTCACCGCGATGAAGGCGGTGACGGTCGAGACCACGAAGGCGACGCCCAGCGCGCCCCAATCCTCATGCGCGCCGCCGTCCTTGAACTGGCCGTACAGCTCGTAGGCGCTGGCCGCGTACATGGTCGGGATGCCGACCAGGAAGGCGAATTCGGTCGCCGCCGCGCGGTTGCTGGCACCGGCCAGCATGGCGACGAAGATGGCGGCGGCCGAGCGCGACGTGCCGGGGAAGATTCCGGCCACGAACTGGGCCAGGCCGACCACGATCGCCACCAGCCAGGTGATCTTGTGGCTGTCGGGCAGCTTGGCCGCCTGCTGCTCGGCCCAGATCATCCAGAAACCGCCGACGACCAGCGCGATCGCGATCGGCAGCAGGTTCTCCGGCAGGTTGAAGCCCAGCTTCTTGGCGGCGAGACCGAGCACACCGGTGATCACGAAGGCCAGCAGCAGCCGGACCGCGTAGTGCCGGTTCTCCGGCCGGCGCCAGCCCAGCACCAGGTCGAAGATGCGGCGCCAGTAGATGATGGTCACGGCCAGGATGGCGCCGGCCTGGATGACGATGTTGAAGGTGTCCGAGCGTTCGCCGAGCCAGTGCTCGGCGATGATCAGGTGGCCGGTCGAGGAGATCGGCAGAAACTCGGTGATGCCTTCGATCACCCCGAGGATGATCGCGCTCAGATAGTCCAAGACAGTGCTCCGGGGTGAAACGAGGCCGCCCCGCTTGTGAACGAAGCGGACGGGTTTGGAAAGCCCCGCCGGGGCGGCGGGACCGATCCTGACGCGAATTCACCCCGGAGAAGGTGCCAAGTCAGCCTTCGGTGGCGACGGAGGCGGCCGGCCGCGACATGACCGCCTCGAGGTCGGGATCCCGGCCGGCGCGGTAATCGGCGAAGGTGAAGGGCACCTTCACGGTCGGCGACAATTCGCCGCCGGCTACGCCGTACAGGTAGTTCAGCCAGAAGCAGCGGCCGATCTGCACCAGCCCGCAGCCCCGGCCCCAGTCGTGAAAGGCGGTGGAGTAGCGGAGGGAAATGCCCGAATGCGGCAGGGTCAGCCGCCCGCCCTCGGCCCAGAAGGACGGGAAGTCGCCGACCGGCCGGCCGACGATGGCGACCCGGTCGCCGCCGAAATGCTTCAGCCGGGCCAGGGTGGTGATCGCGGCGGAGAAGGTGTCGGGGCCGGTCAGAACGCGGATCTGGGCTTTCGGCGCCAGGACGTCCGGCAGCCGGCGGGTGAAGGCGGCGGTCAGCATGTAGTCGCCGCCGGTGTTGGCGCGCAGGTCGAGGATTACGGTCTTCGGCCGGCGCTCCGCCGCCTCCGCCAGCACCCGGTCGAGGAACGCCTCCAGGCCATCGCCTGGCCCAGCGCCGGGCGTGTCGCGGATGCGGCGCAGCTCGACGAACAACGTGTCCGGCGCCGGATAATCGTGCCAATAGGCGCGGTCGGCGTGCTGCAGATACAGCGGCAGCGCGTCCGCCCCGGTCAGGACGTGCCGCCAGGGGCCGTCATCCGCCGGCAGCGCGGTCGGCAGCAGGTCGGAGGCCGGCCACCGCACCTCGCCCTCGGCCCGGATCGCCGGCCGCGGATCGGCCTCGATCCGCCGCTCGACGCGCCGGCCGTCCGGCAGGTCGAAGGCCAGGGTCGCGGCATCGGCCGCGGGCAGCAGCCCCATAGCGTGCAGCGCGGCGGGGGAGGAGAGGAGGCTGACCGACAGCAGCCGGGCGCGGATTTCGTTGCCGCCGATGCAGGGCCGCAGCGCGCCGGCCAGATCCTCGGGTGTCCTGCCGTCCAGCGCGGCCACGCGCGCGCCGAGCAGGTCGCCCAGCGCCGCCCGGGCGGCGACCACGTGCAGGCCGTCGTCGAACCAGACCAGCCGCAGCGGCAGCGCGTTCAGCGACCGGCCCATGGCGGCGCCGCGGACATAGGTGTGGCCGTTGCCGGCCAGGGCGACGGCGCAGGTGATCGCCATCTCGAAGCGGGCCCGGTCCATCCCCGCCGGCCCCGCCGCCGCCACCTGCGCCAGCAGCCCCTCGATCCGCAGGTCGAACCGCTCACGGGCGCCGTCCGAAAAGCTGCGGTCGACCTCCGGCAGCCGGCGCAGCAGTTCCAGATCCTGGCGGTCGGCCTCAGCCTGATTCCGCGGCGGCGCGGCCTCCAGCACCGGGACGGGCGGATAGTTGGGCCGCACCGCGGCGACATAGGCGGCGGCCGGCACGGCCAGCAGGGCGGCGGCGATCCCGGCCGCAAGTTTCCATCGCTTCTTCATGGGCGTCCCCCGACGCAACGCCGCCCAGCTCGGGCGGCGGTCAGGGGCTTTGCAATCGCTGTGCCAGGGCGTCGAGGGGCTGGTTCCCACCATCGATCGCGACACTGGCGGCGGGCTTGTGAGCCCATTGCCTCTCCCGCTCGCGAAACCTTTCCGGAATGGCTTCCGCCCTTCCGATATGGACTTTTTATCCTCCCCCTCCCCTTGCGGGTGTATGGACCGGGGAGATGGTGAACAGGTGTTCGGGGACATGGTGAACACTTACGGCATGAGGCGAAGGAGGCCGTATGCCGTTTCGGGAGTGTTCGCGCATGTCGCAACGGGAAGAGTTCTGCCGGCTGGCGCTGATGCCGGATGCGAACATATCGGAGCTGTGCCGTCGGTTCGGTGTCGGTCGGACAGCAGGGTACAAATGGCTGGAGCGCTATCGGGAGGAAGGAGCCGAGGGCTTGGCGGAGCGGTCGCGTCGGCCGCGAGGCAGTCCGGGGAAGACACCGGCGGAGCTGGAGGCGCGGGTGCTGGCGGAGCGTGCGGCGCATCCGGCCTGGGGCGGCCGGAAGATCCGCCGAGTGCTGGAGCGGGAGGGACTTGTGCCGCCGGCGGTCTCGACGATCACCGAGATTCTGCGGCGGCACGGGAAGCTGGACGGTCCGCGGGCGGGGGAGCGGCGCGACTGGGTGCGGTTCGAGCATGCGGCGCCGAACGACCTGTGGCAGATGGACTTCAAGGGCCACTTCGCGCTGGAGGCGGGGCGCTGCCATCCGCTGACGGTGCTGGACGACCACTCCCGCTATTCGCTGGAGATCGGCGCCTGCGGCAACGAGACGAGCGAGACCGTGCAGGAGCGACTGGTCCGGGTGTTCCGACGCTACGGCCTGCCCTGGCGGATGCTGATGGACAATGGCCCGCCCTGGGGCACGGGCGGGTCGGCGCAGTACACGGTGCTGACCGTCTGGCTGCTCGACCTGGGCGTCGCGGTGAGCCACGGCCGGCCCTACCATCCCCAAACCCAAGGCAAGGACGAGCGCTTCCACCGCACGCTCAAGTCCGAGGTGCTCGACGGCTACCGGTTCCGGAACCTCACCCAGGCCCAGGCCGCCTTCGACGCCTGGCGCGAGGTCTACAACACCCACCGGCCGCACCAGGCGATCGAGCTCGAGACGCCTTCCAAGCGCTACCAAGTGAGCCCGCGCACAATGCCCGAGGCCATCACCCCGCCCGACTACGAGCCCGAAGCCCAGATCCGCAAGGTGCAGGACACCGGCTGGATCAGCTTCAAAGGGCAGAAGATCAACTGCTCGAAGGCCTTCGCCGGCCGCCACGTCGCACTGCGCGCCACCGACACCGACGGCCTCTTCGATCTGTGCTATCGCAGCCATGTTCTGGCGCAGGTCGACCTGCGCCAGAACATGGTCCAACCTGTCCACCATGTCCCCGAACAGGTGTCCACCATCTCCCCGGTCTAAACAGCGGGAGGGGGTAGGGGGAGGGGGTTTTCTCTCGGCTCGATCCGAGCTGGATGGTCGCAAAACGGCGCGAATGGCGAGTTCTGTCCACTGCCTGTTCGCGCGCGGACGCGCGCAGACCCCTCCCCCTGCCCCCCTCCCGCAAGGGGAGGGGGAGCATTAAAGGCATAGGTCGAGTCGAACGGTTGGATTCTTAAAAAGCTCTCGCAAGCGGAGAGGCAACGAACAAATGTGATCCGGCCGTCCAACTTGCGCCAACCGGGGCGAAAAATTCGCCGAAGGCGCGCGGATTTCCCTATTCTGCCGGGGTCGAGCCCTCGCTGCGATGGATCAGCAGCTGGCGCTCCAGCTCCTTGGTGGTGCGGCTGGCCGGCGAGGTGAAGCGGGCCAGGGCGCGGTACAACACCGGCACCAGGTACAGCGACAGGACGGTCGAGACCATGACGCCGCCGAAGATGACGACGCCGATCGCCTGGCGCGATTCGGCGCCGGCGCCGGTGGCGATCGCCAGCGGCAGGGCGCCCAGCGCGGTGGCGATCGAGGTCATCAGGATCGGCCGCAGCCGGGTCGCCGCAGCCTCGTGCACCGCCTGCAGCACGTCCAGCCCCTCGTCGCGCAGCTGGTTGGCGAATTCGACGATCAGGATCGCGTTCTTCGCCGTCAGCCCGATCAGCATGACCATGCCGATCTGGGTGTAGATGTTCACGGTCATCCCGAGCAGCGCGACCGAGCCGAGCGCGCCGAAGATCGCCAGCGGCACGGTCAGCAGGATGGTGACCGGGTGGACGAAGCTTTCGAACTGCGCCGCCAGCACCAGGAACACGATCAGCAGCGCGGTGCCGAAGGTGATGTAGAGTGAGGCGCTGCTCTCCAGGAATTCGCGGGTGTCGCCGTCCCAGGACAGGCGGGCTTCGGTCGGCAGCACCTCGGCGACGGCGGCGCGGATCTCGTCCACCGCGTCGCCCAGCGTGGCGCCGTCGGCCAGGCTGGCGGTGAAGGTGATGGCGCGGACCCGGTCGAAGCGGCCCAGGCTGGCCGGGCCGGCGACGTCCTGCAGCTTCACCAGGCTGGTCAGCGGCACCAGCGTGCCGCCGGAGGCGCGGACGAAGATGTTGGACAGGTCGCGCGGCGTCTGCCGGTCCTCGGCCCGGGCCTGCAGCACCACGTCGTATTCCTCGCCGTCATCCTCGTAGCGGGTGACGGCGACCGACCCGAACATGGTCTCGAGCGTCTCGCCGATGGCGCGGATCGAGATGCCCAGATCGGCGGCGCGGTTGCGGTCGATGGCGACGCGCAGCTCCGGCTTGGTCTCGTCGTAGTCGGCCTGCAGGTTGCGCAGCACGCGGGAGTTGCGGAGCCGGTCCTCCAGCCGGTCGCGCCAGCCGATCAGCTCTTCATAGGTGTTGCCGCCGATGACGAAGCGCACCGGCGCGCCGGAGCCGCGGGAGAGGCCGCTCGGGTTGATGGCGACGGCGCGGATGCCGGGGATGCCGGCCAGCTTGGCCGACAGCTCGCGCACCACCTCCTGCTGCGACCGGCTGCGCTCGTCCCAAGGCTTCATCTGGCCGATGACGGTGAGCCGGTTCACCCCGGTCGGCCCCCAGGACGGCGCCAGGATGGCGAGGATGCGGGTGACGTCCTGCGCCTCGACATAGGGCGCCAGCGCCGTCTCGATCCGGGTCAGCTGGGTGCTGGTGTATTCCAGGCTGGAGCCTTCCGGGCCGGTGGCGCTGACCACCACCCGGCCGCGATCCTCGGTCGGCACGAATTCCTGCGGCAGGCCCTGCAGCAGCGCCACGGCGCCGAGGCTGAGCGCCACGGCGATGGCGCAGACCAGCAGGGGCGCGGCGAGGGCGAAGCCCAGCGTCGCCTTGTAGCCGCGGTTCAGCAGGTCGAAGCCGTGCTCGGTCACCTTGTGCAGCCAGGTCTCCTCATTGGCCGGGCGCAGCAGCCGGCTGCACATCGCCGGCGTCAGGGTCAGGGCGATCAGCGCCGAGAACAGCACCGAGGAGGCGACGGTGATGCCGAATTCGCTGAACAGCCGCCCGACATTGCCCTGCAGGAAGGAGATCGGGACGAACACCGCGGTCAGCACCGCGGTGGTGGCGACCACGGCGAAGCCGATCTGGCGCGAGCCGAGATAGGCGGCGACCAGCGGCGGCTCGCCATGCTCGATCCGGCGGCTGATGTTCTCCAGCACGATGATGGCGTCGTCGACCACCAGGCCGATCGCCAGCACCATGGCCAGCAGGGTCAGGACGTTGATCGAATAGCCCAGCGCCGCCAGCACGATGAAGGAGGCGGTGATCGAGACCGGCACGGCGACCGCCGGGATCAGCGTGGCGCGGATGCTGCGCAGGAACACGAAGACGATGCCGATCACCAACGCCAGCGCGATCGCCAGCGCCAGGAACACCTCCTCGATCGACTTGTCGATAAAGACGCTGTCGTCGGAGGAGATCTCGATCCGCACATCCGGCGGCAGCGATTGGCGCAGCGCGTCCATCGCGTGCCGCACGCCCTCGGCCACGTCCAGCGTGTTGGCGGTCGACTGCTTGACCACGCCGATGCCGACGGCGGGCTTGCCGTCGGCGCGGAAGCCGCTGCGGTCGTCGCGGGCGCCGACCTCGACCTTGGCCACGTCGCCCAGCCGCACCAGCGTCTCGCCCTCGCGGCGCAGCACGATGCGGGCGAACTCCTCCGGCGTCGACAGCCGGGTGTTGGTGCGCACCGTCAGCTCGCGGTCGTTCGATTCGACCCGGCCCGACGGCAGCTCGACATTCTGGGCCTCCAGCGCGTCGCTGACGTCCTGCGCCGTGACCAGCCGCGCCGCCATGGCGTTGCGGTCCAGCCAGACCCGCATCGACGGCTGGCGCTCGCCGCCGATCGTCACCTGGGCGACGCCGTCCACGGCCGAGAGCGGGTCGACGACATAGCGCTTGGCCATGTCGCTCAGCTCGATCGCCGACCGCCCGTCGCTGGTCAGGGTGGCGTAGATGATCGGGCTGGCGTCGGCGTCGACCTTGCGGATGATCGGGGTGTCGGCATTGTCCGGCAGCCTGGCGATCACCCGGCCGACCGAATCGCGCACATCGTTGGTCGCGCTCTCGACATCGCGCTCGATGTCGAATTCCAGCCGGACGCTGGAGCGCCCCTCCTGGCTGGTCGAGCGCATGGTGCGGATGCCGGCGACGCCGGCCACGCCCTCCTCGATCACCTGCGTGATCTGGCTCTCGATCACCTGGGCCGAGGCGCCTTCATAGGTGGTGCTGATCGACACCACCGGCGGGTCGATGTTGGGGTATTCGCGGACGGTCAGCCGCTGGAAGGCGAAGACGCCCAGTACCACCAGCAGCAGGCTGACGACGACGGCGAAGACCGGGCGCTTGATGGCGGTGTCGGACAGGACCATGTCAGGATGCCGGCGCCGTGCCGGCTCCCTGCACCTGGACCGGCACGCCGTCGCGCAGCCGCTGCGTGCCCTCGACCACCACCGATTCCCCGGCGGCCAAGCCGGACAGGATCTGCACTTGGCCGCGCAGCCGGGTGCCCAGCGTCACCTCGCGCCGCACCGCCTTTCCATCCACCACGAGGTAGACGAACTGGCGGGTGCCCTGCGGCACCAGCGCCTGCTCCGGCACCAGCAGGGCGGAGGCGTCGGTCGACAGCTGTACCCGCACGGTCAGGAACATGCCGGGGCGCAGCAGCCCGTCGCGGTTGTCGATCTCCGCCACCGTGGTGACCGATCGGGTGGCCGGGTCGATGCGGGTGTCGACCGAGGTGACGACGGCGGTGAAGGTGCGGTCCGGATAGGCGTCGCTGTGGACCTCGAGGGTCAGGCCCGGGGCCAGGCGCGACAGCAGCATCTCCGGCAGGTTGAAGTCGACCTTGACCCGGCTCAGGTCGTCCAGCGTGACGATCGCGGTGCCGGGCGACACCAGCGCGCCCTGGCTGACCCTGCGGATGCCCAGCGTGCCGGCGAAGGGGGCGGTGATCACCCGCTCGGCCAGCCGGGCCTTCTGCGCCGCCACCGCCGCGGTCTTGACCTCGAGATCGGAGCGCAGCGTGTCGACCTGGGCCTGGGGGATGTTGCGGGCCTTCGACAGGGCCTCGCCCCGGTCGAGCGACAGGCGGGCGTTGCGCAGCTCGGCCTCGGCCGAGGCGACGGTGGCCACCAGCTCGTCGCTGTCCAGCCGGAGGATCGGGGCGCCGGCAGGCACGACCTGGCCGTCCTCGAATTCGATCCGGTCGACGATGCCGGTGGTCTTGGCGGTGATGGTCACCGCCTCGTTCGCCCGGGTGGTGCCGACGGCGTCCATCGCTTCGATCACTGTGCCGGTGTGCACCGCGGCCAGCATGACCGGGACCGCGATCGGGCCGCCGCGCGGCGCCACCGCACCATCGGCCCGGAACGGCGCATAGCGCCACACCCCTGCCGCGGCGGCGGCGAGCAGGCCGATGACCACAAGTTGTTTCCACGCGCGCATGCGTCCGCGAAGCCCCCTTCCGTACGCGCACCCGTTCTCACGGGCGCATTCTAGTACCAACCGCCCGTTTCTTCTTGATGAAAGCCGGCTGCGTCCTTCACGGCTTGGCGGCGTGATTCCGTCGCAACCGTGAGACGATCGGGAACAGGCACCGTAATCCCGTGTTTATGGCCATGATATGACAATTTCGCCCGCCGCGCCGCAGCGGCACTGGAAGGGACCCGGAGGAACGGCCTGCGCATGGCCGAGCCCGGGACTGGTGGAATGGGACTGCTCTATAGCGAAGCAGAGGACGCGGTCGACCTGCACGGGCGCCGCATCCTGATCGTCGAGGACGAGCAGATCGTAGCGCTCGACCTCGAACTGACGCTCCGGACCTGGGGCGGCACCGTGGTCGGACCGGCGACGACGGTCTCTCGCGCGGTCGAGATGGCGCGAAGCCAGTCGATCGACGGTGCCATGGTCGACATCAACCTGTGCGGCGCCGCGGCCTTCCCGGCGCTCGACATCCTGCTGCAGCGTGGCGTGCCGGTGATCCTGGCCACCAGCTATCCGCGGGAAAGCCTGCCGGCCGCCTACCGCAACCTGCCGATCCTGTCGAAGCCCTACGACCCGCGCCGCTTCTCCGGGCTGGTGCAGTCGATCTTCAGCTCCAGCGCTCGCGAGGGCAGCCTCCACTAACACTGGCCCGTACCATCGGCCAGTCGAGGCGAGCCCCGCCCCGAAGGACCAGTTGGAGTGGGATCGCTCCGGTTGCGGGACTGGATGGCCACGCTTCGCTCGCCATGACGGTGTGGGAGGCTGGTGACCGCTCCCCAGATCAAATCCGGAACAGGCCCCGCCAGCGGCTTCAAGACCCGTCATGGCGAGCCCCGAAGGGGCGTGGCCATCCAGGGCCGCTCGCACCGGCCTCTGGATTGCCTAAGGGGCGCCTTCGCCTCCTCGCCATGACGGCGAGAGGAATTCCGGCCGAGGGTCACGACGCCCAGGGCTGCGTCTCGGTCCGCACCGCCTCACCCGACGCCTTCGCCGCGGCGATCGACAGCGCCAGATACTGGTCCTGCGCCGCCTCGGCGAAGCTGTAGATGTCCTCCCCCGTCTCGACGTAACGGACCATGCCGGCCAGGGAGGCGCCGATGGCGATCTCGTCGTCGTTCAGCCGGGTGCCGGCGAAGGGGTTGCGGTAGACCCACTCCGTCCCAGCCAGGAAGCCGACCAGGTGGTGCCCCTGGATGTCGGCATATTGCCCGGCATCCTGGCGCAGCAGGCGCAGCGTCACCGGGGTGCGGTGGTCCAGCAGGAAGCGCAGCTCGTCATCCTTGATCTCGCCGCGCTCGCCCCGCACCAGCACGCGTGGCGACCGGATCCAGTGGTGATACTGGTCGCTGGTGAAGTCGAACAGCGCCGAGCGGCCGCCGAAATCGAGCGTGGCGATGGTCTGCTCGGACTGGGCGATGCGGAGCTCGGCCGGCGGGCCGGCGCGGGTCGGGCCGGCGACGATCGGGCTGGTGAAGCCCTGGGCCCGGATGATCGCGTTCTCGAAGCCGAGGCCGAGATGCCGCCGGATCAGGCTGGTGCCGTGATAGCCATGCGCCACCGCGACATGGGCGTGGCTCGGCGTGCCGATCCGGCCGGCGGCAATCAGCGCCAGCCGGGCGGCATGGGTCGGCTGCAGGAAATACTGCTCGGCCACCTGGATGCGGGCGCCGCCGCGGACCAGCTCCCACAGCCGCAGCAGCCCGTCCAGATCGGGTGCCGGCGGCGTCTCGGTCAGCACCGGCAGGCCGGCGGCGGCTAGCTCGGCGATCACCCCGGGCGCGGCCGGCTGCGGCACCGACACCACGGCGAAGCGCGGCCGGGTCAGTCGCAGCAGCGCCTCGGTCGAACGGAAGGTCGGCAGCCCCCATTGCGCCTCGAAGGCGGCGCCGCGGGCGGCGTCGCGCACCACCACCCCGTCGATGCGGAAGCGCTCCGGCAGCGCCCGGGCGACGCGCAGGAAGAACTCGGTGCGCCAGCCTGGGCCGACGATGGCGAAGTTGCAGGGGGGCATGCGGGATCGTTCCCTTCGGGACTCGGAGGCGGATCGGAATCTCACCCCAGAACCGCAAACGGTGTAAACCGCATCCGACGGATTGTCGGAGAGGATCGATGGCGAAGCGGCCGCGGGCGGATCTGGTGCTGGTCGAGCGCGGCCTGGCGGAAAGCCGGGCGCGGGCCCAGGCGCTGATCCTGGCCGGGTTGGTCTATGAGGGGACGAAGCGGGTCGAGAAGCCGGGCGACGGCGTGGCCCAGCCCGAGGCGCTGTCGGTGCGCGGCCGCGACCATCCCTGGGTCAGCCGCGGCGGGCTGAAGCTGGTCAAGGGGCTGGACCATTTCGGCATCGACCCGGCGGGCCTGACGGGGCTGGATGTCGGCGCCTCGACCGGCGGCTTCACCGACGTGCTGCTGCATCGCGGCGCCGCCAAGGTCTATGCCGTCGATGTCGGGCACGGTCAGCTGGCCTGGTCGCTGCGCCAGGATCCGCGCGTCGTGGTGCTGGAGCGGACCAATGCCCGGCACCTGGACCGAGCGGCGATCCCGGACCCGGTCGGCATCGTCGTCTGCGACGCCAGCTTCATCGGGCTGGAGACGGTGCTGCCGGCCGCCCTTACCCTGGCCGCGCCGGGGGCTTGGGCGGTGGCGCTGATCAAGCCGCAATTCGAGGTCGGGCCTGACCGGGTGGGCAAGGGCGGGGTGGTGCGCGACCCGGCGCTGCACCGCGAGGTCTGCGACCGCATCGCCGCCTGGCTCGCCGCCCGTCCCGGCTGGCAGGTGCTGGGCGTCACCGAAAGCCCGATCACCGGCCCCGAGGGCAATGTCGAGTTCCTGCTCGGCGGGCGGTTCGAGGGGTAGGGTCGAACGCCGTAGGTCGGATTCGCGGTTCGCGAACCCAACATCGCGCCGTTGGAGCCAGTGTTGGGTTCGCTGGCGAACCCAACCTACGAAAGTTATCGCCCCAGCAGCAGCGGCTGCATTGCCGCGACCGGGCCGTCGGTGACGGCGGCGACGGCGCCGAAGCGTTCCGCGATCGGGCTCAGTGGACCCAGCCCGGCTTCGAGCAGCGCCGCCCCGCCCAAGGGGCTGCCGGAGATCAGCCGGCGCAGCGTGTCCAGGGCCGAGCGCGGTCGCGGCAGGCGCACCACCGCCACCTTGGCGTCGGGGCCCAGGCCGATCGCCTGGCGGGCGATGACCATGGCGGCGTCGAGGCCGCCCAGCCGGTCCACCAGGCCGTTCTTCACCGCCTCGCTGCCGAGCCAGACCCGACCCTGGGCAACGGCGTCGACCGCCTTCGGGTCCATGCCGCGGCCCTTGGCCACCAGCTGCAGGAAGGCGTCGTAGCCGGCGTCGACGCCGGCCTCGAAGCGGCCCTTCTCGCCGGAATCCATCGGCTCGTTCACGGTCCAGATGCCGGCGTTGCGGCCGCGCTGCACGCTGCCCCAGTTGACGCCGGCCTTCTTCCACAGCGCCTGCAGCACCGGCTTGCCGGCGAAGATGCCGATCGAGCCGGTCAGGGTCGAGGGCTCGGCCACGATCGCCTTGGCCTGGGCGGCGATCCAGTAGCCGCCGGAGGCCGCGGTCTCGCCCATCGACACCACGATCGGCTTGCCCGCGTCGCGCGCCCGCCCGACCGACCGGCCGACCAGGGCCGAGGCGATCACCGAGCCGCCGGGGCTGTCGATGCGCAGCACGATCGCCTTGACCTTGTCGTCCTCGACCGCGTCGTCGATGGTCGCGGCCAGCTCGCGGCCGACGATCTGGCGCTGCAGGCTGCCCTCCGACGGCTCGTCGACGATCGGGCCGGTGGCGTAGATCACCGCGATCCGCGGCTGGTCTTTCTTCACCTCCGGTTCGGTCGCTTCGAGATAAGCGTCGGCCTTGACCTCGGTCAGCTTGCGGCCGGCGCGAGCATCGACCAGCCCGTCGACCTCGTCCCAATAGGCCAGCCTGTCGACCAGCCTGGCGTCGATCGCCTCCCTGGCGGTATAGGGCCCGCCGTCGATCAGCCGCTTGACCTGGTCCGGCGGCAGGGCGCGGCCCTGGGCGATTCCGGCGACCAGCTGGTCGTACAGGCCCTGGGCCATCGCCTCGTTCATCGCCCGGCTGGCCGGGGTGAAGTCGCGCTCGGTGAAGGTCTCGGGCGCCGATTTGTACTGGCCGCGCTTGCTGACCTCGGGCTGGACGCCGACGGTGTCCAGGAGGTCGCGCACGAACGGCACCTCGACCGAGATGCCGGTCAGGCCGACGGCGCCCTGCGGCATCATCAGGGCCTGGTCGAAGCCGGCCGCGAGGAAGACCGCGACATTGCCCGGCCCGCCGCCGCCCAGATCGTCGGCATGGGCCACGGTCAGCTTGCCGGCCCGCCGTGCCCGGTCGATGGCGTCGCGCAGCTCCTGCGCCGAGGCCAGCGGCACCGCGTCGGCCGACAGCCGGGCGATGATGGCGCCGACCCGCGGGTCGGCGGCGGCGCGGTCGATCGCGTCGATCGTCTGGTGCAGGGTCAGCGGGCTGCGGCTCAGGCTGAAGGCCCCGGCCGGGACCCCGTCCGGCGCGCCTTTCCGCAGGTCGAGCAGCAGGGCGAGGTCGCCCTTCGGCAGCTGCGGCGACCGGTCGGTCGCGTACCAGACCAGCCCCCCGGCGGCCAAGATCAGCAGCAGGAACAGCACGCCGAAGATGATGAGGATGGCGCGGATAAAGCGGCCCATGAAGGAATCCTGCCCGGGGGATCAGCGGTTCATCGCGTGATAGTCGCGGTTCGGCATCATGTCGACGCCCGAGGCGACCCGGTTCGACATGTTGAAGAACCCGGTCACGTCGCAGATGTCGAAGATGTCCTCGTCGGAGAAGCCGTGGTCGCGCAGCGCCGTGCGCTCGGAATCGCCGACCTTGTGCGGCTCGGTGGTCAGCAGCCAGGCGAAATCCAGCATGGCGCGCTGGCGCGGCGGCAGCCGGGCGACGCGGTGGTTGAAGGCCAGCATCTCGCCGAGCTCCGGGTCGTCCGCCAGGCGCCGCACCGCCTGGCCATGCGCGACCAGGCAATAAAAGCAGCGGTTGGCCGAGGAGACGGTGACGGCGATCATCTCCCGCTCCAGCTTCGACAGGCCGCTGTCGCCGAGCATCAGCTCGTTATAGGTGGCGATGAAGTTGCGCAGCTTCTTCGGCCGCAGGCTGTAGGCGCGGATCACGTTCGGCACCAGCCCCAGCTTCTCCAGGCACTTGGCGTAATAGGCCTTGAGGTCCTCGTCGAGCGCCGCCTCGTCCGGGATCGGCAAGGCCATGACGTGATCGGGCTGCGGCACGGTGGGAATCCTCTCTGGTCGCGGGCCGCAGCCTAGCAGGCGGCAGGGGCCGGGTCGAACCCGGCCCGCGGCGGGAAGGGTGACGACGATCTCAGTCCGTGCGATCGACGCGCGAGTGCCGCATCCGGAAAAACGGACCGAACTCGGTGGCCAGCTTCATCATGAAGGTTTTGCTGAATCTCTGCCGCGCGGTTCCTGTCCGAGGTCGAGGACGTAGGATGATTCCGCGATGTCGAAATTGTACTCGTCGATGCTGATCCAGGCCGATTTCCAGGTCTTCAGCCCGGCGCGGCGGCATTCGATCTCGGTCAATTCCAGGGTGTGGCGGCCGGTCTGCGGTGGCGTGGCGGAAATCGCCAGCAAGGCGAGCCAGGTCTGGCCGGAATCGGGCTGGCGGAGCGCGATCGCGACGCAAACCGGACGATTCTTCCGTCCCTCGGTCTCGCCTCGCTGGTGCTGCCAGCGCCAAAGGTAGGGATAGTCGATGATGACGCCGGTCTTCAGGTCGTCAATCTTCATCGTCATACCCTTCGCCGCGAGCGAGCCTATCGAGCTCCGCGGCGAACCGGGCCGAGATGTCCTCCGGCGTTTCCCCAGGGCCATATGCCCGGCGCGGATCGTCTGCGCTGCGCAGCCGATCGTAGTGCTCCACGGACATCAGCACGAATTTTGGCTTGCGATGGTGGGTGATGATGACGGGTGCCTTGCGGGCCGCATCGGTGATCTCTCCCACCTGCTTGTTCAAATCCGAGGTTGTGAAGCTGCGCATGACAAGCCTCCAGCTGCTGCCTCCAGAATATCAATATTTTATGGAATATCCATATTTTTCTCGGCAGCTAGCCCTGGCGCTTGTAGATGCGGTGGTCCAGTCGCTCGTCGTCCAGCCCGGCGGGCTCCTGGTGCAGGATCACCTCGGCGTCGGGGAAGGCGGCGGACAGCGCCGCCTCCAGCCGGTCGCAGACGGTGTGGGCCTGCCACAGGGTCAGGCTTCCCTCCATCTCGACATGCAGCTCGATGAAACGGGTGCCGCCGGCGCTGCGGGTGCGCAGGTCGTGCAGGCCCGCCACCTCCGGGTCGGCCTGGACGATGGCGGCGATCCGCACCCGCTCCTCCTGCGGAAGCTCGCGGTCCATCAGGTGGTCGACGGCGCGGCGGGCGATGCGGGCGGCGCTGACCAAGAGCCACAGCGCGACGCCGATCGCGGCGGCCGGGTCGAGCCACTGCCAGCCCGGCCGCTGGCCGATCACCAGCACCGCCAGCACCACCACGCTGGTGGCGGTGTCGCCGACATAGTTCAGCCGGTCGGCCTCGATCGCGGTCGATCCGGTGCGGCGGGCGATGCCGCGCTGGAACACCACCAGCAGGACCGTCGCCACCAGCGAGATCGACATCACGGCGATGCCGAGCGGCACCTCGACGATCGGCGTCGGGGTGATGAAGCGGCCGGCCGATTCGAAGATCAGCAGCAGGGCCGAGCCGCCGACGAAGGCGGCCTGGGCGATGGCGCCCAGCGGCTCGGCCTTGCCGTGGCCGTAGCGGTGCGACCGGTCGGGCGGCCGCAGCGCATGGCGCACGCTGATCAGGAGGATGCCGGAGGCGGCGACGTCGACCAGGCTGTCGAGCAGCGAGGACAGGATCGCCGCCGACCCGGTCACCAGCCAGGCGGCCAGCTTGAGCACGGCCAGGGTCGAGGCGACCGAGACGCTGACCGTCGTCGCCAGCTTCAGCAGCCGGTCGCGCCGCGCCTGGTCGCCGGGCTGCCCGGTCCGGGCTTCGTCGGTCACGGGTACAGCCGGTGGTGGCGCCAGCCGTCGAGGCCCGGCTCATACACCACCCGGTCGTGCAGGCGGTACGGCCGCTCCTGCCAGAACTCGATCCGCCACGGCACCAGACGGAAGCCGGACCAATGCGGCGGCCGCGGCACCGGTCCGTCCGACTCCTCCGGGCCGAAGCGGCGGGTGGCCTCGTCGACCGCCTGCTCCAGCGTCGCCCGGTCGGCCAGCGGCCGCGACTGGGCCGAGGCCCAGGCGCCGATCCGGCTGCCGCGGGCCCGGCTAGCATAATAGGAATCGGCCTCGGCCGGCTCGACCGGCGTCACCGGCCCCTCGACCCGCACCTGCCGGCGCAGGCTCTTCCAGTAGAAGCACAGCGCCGCCCGCGGGTTGCGCGCCAGCTCCTCGCCCTTGCGGCTCTCGAGATTGGTGAAAAAGACGAAGCCGCGCGCCTCGGCCGTGGCGTCGTCGACGCCCTTCAGCAGCACCATCCGGAGCGACGGCGCACCGTCGGCGGTCGCGGTCGCCAGCGCCATGGCATTCGGATCGTTGATCTCATGCGCCGCGGCCAGGCCAAACCAGGTTTCGAACAGGGCGAACGGGTCCGCCGGCGGAACGAAATCCAGGTTGGCGGGTTCGGTTGCGGCACTGCCGGGATTCGGGGTGGAGGGGGGCGTCGTCATGGCGCACGGCCTTCATTCGATCGAAGTCCGGCTACATTAGGCATCGACGCCGTGAAGTCCATGGCGGCCAGGACAGATCCGATGCCCGCTGCGGGCATCGCAGGAGGATCGGAGCTATCATGAGGAAGTACACCATCGCCGCCGTGCTCGTCGGTGCGGTCGCCCTGGCCGGTTGCCAGGACTACGGCCCGAAGCAGGGTGCCGGCACCCTGATCGGCGCGGCCGGCGGTGGCCTGCTGGGCTCGCAGTTCGGCAGCGGCACCGGCAAGCTGGCCGCGACGGCCGCGGGCGTGCTGATCGGCGGCTGGCTCGGCAACTCGGTCGGCTCCTCGCTCGACCGGTCGGACCAGCTCTATGCCGAGCGGACCTACAACCAGGCTTTCGAGAACAGCCACAGCGGCACCGAGAGCTCCTGGCGCAACCCGGATTCCGGCAATTACGGCACGGTCACCCCGACCCGGACCTATCAGGAGAGCGGGCGCAACTGCCGCGATTTCACCCAGACCATCTATGTCGAGGGCCGAGCCCAGACCGGCACCGCCTGCCGCGAAGGCGACGGCACCTGGCGGATCGTCAACGGCTAAAAGGCACGATCCGAACTGTCCGACGAAGGCCCGCCGCTCACGGCGGGCCTTCCGCATTCGGGGCCACCCGGTGCAGCGAAATCGCCGACTTCTCGGCCCGGCCGGGCAGGCGCTCGGCCGGCGGCTCGTCGACCAGCACCGCCGCCAGCGGCACGCCCAGGCTGTCGTGATGCGCCTCCTCGGCGGCGTGGATGCGGTCGGCCAGCGCCTGCAGCCAGGCGCCCTCCAGCCCCGGCACCTCGCCGATCTTGCCGCGCATGCCGACGCCGAGGCCGCGCATCAGGTCGGCCAGCGTGGTGATCCGGAGATCGCGCGAGATCAGCCATGTGTCGGAGGCGGAGCGCTCGACGAAACGGGCGTGGCGCAGCTGCTCCAGCATGCCGTCGAGGGCGGAGATCCCGACCGGCACCCGGTCGAGCAGGGTCGGGCGATGCAGGCCGATGCCGAGCCGGCTGGCTGCCGCCAGCTCGCGCAGGATGGCGACGGCGATGGTCAGCCGCGGCCCCGGCAGGATCTTGTCGATCTCGCCGCCCAGGAGGCGGCCGGAGCGCCAGTCCGGCAGCGCCGCGGCGATCACCGCGCCGATCAGCACGATCGACCAGGCAAGATACAGCCACAGCAGAAAGATCGGGATCGTGGCCAGGGCGCCGTAGATCGTCTCATAGGCCGGGAATTCGCGCAGGTACCAGGCGAACAGGCGCTTGGACAGGTCGAACGCCACCGCCGCGATGGCCCCGCCGATCACGGCGTCGTTCCAGCGCACCGAGCGGTTCGGGATCAGCTGGTACAGCAGCGTGAAGCCGATGAACTGCAGCACCAGCGGCACGAAGCCGATGAACGGCGACCACAGCTGCTGGCCGAAGCCGCCATGGCTGGTGAAGAAGTTGATGGTCAGCGAGAAGCTGGCGACCACCAGGATCGGGGTCAGAGTCAGGATCGCCCAGAAGGTGACGATCCGCACCGCCCAGGCCCGCTGCTCCTTCACCCGCCAGATGCCGTTGAAGGCATCCTCGATGGTGGCCAGGAGCAGCACCGAGCTGACCACCAGGCCGACGATCGAGAAGGCGGTCAGCCGCCCGGTGTTCTGGCTGAACCCCTCCAGGTAGTTCAGCACGGTGTGCCCGACCTCGGGCACCAGCATCTCGACCAGCCAGGTCTGGGCCGCGCCCTTGATCAGGCCGAAGGCGGGGAAAGCGGACAGGATCGAGAAGGCGATGGTGGCGATCGGCACCAGCGCCAGCAGCGAGGAATAGGTCAGGGCCGAGGCCGCCTGCGCGCCGCGGTCGTTCCAGAAGCGCAGCACGGCGTAGCGGCCGAAGGTGTAGAGCGCCCGCGCCCAGTGGCGGGCCTTCTGGCCAACGCTCCGGCTCTGCTCTTGCCGATCACCCGGTCCCGATGCCATTGATAAGCCCACATTTGACCCGACAGGGCGTTCGTGTACGATCCCCGCACTCTAATCCAAGGACCCGCGGCGCGCCCCGTTCGGGTGTCCTGACCCCAACTGAGGCTCTGCAATGACGGTTCCCTCTCCGCTCCTTCAAGGCAAGCGCGGCTTGATCATGGGCGTCGCCAATGACCGGTCGATCGCCTGGGGGATCGCGTCGGCCTGTGCGGCGCATGGTGCGGAGCTCGCCTTCACCTACCAGGGTGACGCGCTGCACAAGCGTGTCAAGCCGCTCGCCGAAAGCGTCGGCTCGACCCTTGTGCTGCCCTGCGACGTTACCGACCAGGCCAGCATTGACGCTGTCTTCCAGACGCTGGAGCGCGAGTGGGGCCGCCTCGACTTCCTGGTGCACGGCATCGCCTTCTCCGACAAGAACGAGCTCGACGGCCTGTACCTGAATACGACGCGGGACAACTTCCTGCGCACCATGGACATCTCCTGCTACAGCTTCACCGCCGTGGCGCAGCGGGCGGTGCCGCTGATGGGCGACGGCGGCAGCCTGTTGACCCTGACCTATTACGGGGCGGAGCGGGTGATGCCGCACTACAATGTGATGGGCGTGGCCAAGGCGGCGCTGGAGGCCAGCGTGCGCTACCTCGCGGTCGATCTCGGCGGCCGCGGCATCCGGGTCAACGCCATCTCGGCCGGCCCGATCAAGACCCTGGCGGCCAGCGGCATCGGCGACTTCCGCTACATCCTGAAGTGGAACGAGCTGAACGCGCCGCTGAAGCGCAACGTCACCATCGAGCAGGTCGGCGGCGCCGGGCTGTACCTGATCTCCGAGCTCGGCTCCGGCGTGACCGGCGAGGTCCACCACGTCGACAGCGGCTATCACACGGTCGGCATGGTCTCGGTCGATGCCGCCGCGGCGACCGCCGAGCTGCTGCAGGGCCTGGCGCCGAAGCCATGAGCGTGGCCGTCACGGTCCGGCTGGCCACGGATGCCGATCGCGCGGCGGTGACGGCGGTGTTCCAGGACCTCGACCGGCACTATGCCGACGGCCGCGCGCTCGACCCCGACGCGGTGACGGCCGAGCGGGTCGAACGCCATGTCTATGGCGAGCATCCGACCGAGATCGCCCTGGCCGAGATCGACGGCCGGGCGGTCGGCGCCGCCAGCTTCGGCATGCTGTTCCCGGGTCGGGCCCTGACCGGGCATCTGCAGCTGAAAGACCTGTATGTCCGCGAGGGGGCGCGCGGGCTCGGTGCCGGCGAGGCGTTGCTGCGCTTCCTGGCGCGGCTGGCGCAGGACCGCGGCTGCACCCGGCTGGACTGGACCACCGAGACCTGGAACGAGGGGGCGCAGCGCCTCTACGACCGGATCGGCGCGGCGCGGCTGGCGCAGAAGATCTATTATCGGCTCGAGGGCGACGCTCTCGACCGCGTCGCCCGAGAGGGCTGAGGGTCATGGCCGGCAACAGCTTTGGAACTCTGTTCCGCTTCACCACCTGGGGCGAAAGCCACGGGCCTGCCATCGGCGTCGTGGTCGACGGCACGCCGCCGCGCATCCCGCTGACCGAGGCCGACATCCAGCCCTGGATGGACAAGCGCAAGCCCGGCCAGTCGCGCTTCGTCACCCAGCGGCGCGAGGCCGATGAGGTCAAGATCCTGTCCGGCGTCTATGAAGGCCAGACGACGGGCACGCCGATCTCGCTGCTGATCGAGAACACCGACCAGCGCAGCAAGGACTATTCCGAGATCGCGGCCAAGTTCCGGCCCGGCCACGCCGACTACACCTACTGGAAGAAATACGGCATCCGCGATCCGCGCGGCGGCGGCCGGTCCAGCGCGCGCGAGACCGCGTGCCGGGTGGCCGCCGGCGCGGTCGCCCGCAAGATCCTGGCGGGCGTCACCATCCGCGGCGCGCTGGTCCAGATCGGGCCGCACAAGATCGACCGCGACCGCTGGGATTGGGACGAGGTCGACCGCAACCCGTTCTTCTGCCCGGATGCCGAGACTGCTGCGCGCTGGACCGATTATCTCGACGGCGTGCGCAAGGCCGGGTCCTCCACCGGCGCCGTGGTCGAGGTGATGGCCGAGGGCGTGCCGGCCGGCTGGGGCGAGCCGATCTACGACAAGCTCGACAGCGATCTGGCCCGGGCGATGATGACGATCAACGCGGTCAAGGGGGTCGAGATCGGCGCCGGCTTCGGCGCGGCGTCCCTGTCCGGCGAGGAGAACGCCGACGAGATGCTGATGGGCAATGACGGCGCGGTGCGCTTCACCGCCAACAATGCCGGTGGCATCCTCGGCGGCATATCCACCGGCCAGCCGGTGGTGGTGCGGTTCGCGGTCAAGCCGACCAGCTCGATCCTGACGCCGCGGCGCACGGTCGACATTGAGGGCCACAACACCGAGATCCTGACCAAGGGCCGGCACGACCCCTGCGTCGGCATCCGCGCCGTGCCGGTGGGCGAGGCGATGATGGCCTGCGTCCTGGCCGACCACCTGCTGCGGCAAAGGGCGATCGAGGACCGCGGCTGAGGCGGTGCGACGCCCCTTCCTGTCATTGCCGGGCCTGACCACTCACCGCCGGCGGACGACCCTCTGCGCCCGGACATCGATCACTGAGAAGGCGCGGTCGGCATAGGCCTGGATGCCGCTTTCGGTCGCCGTCGTCGGGTTGTCGAAGAAGCACTTGATCCTGCCGCGCCGTACCAGGGCGTAAGGCGCCACCGCAGCCCCGTCGGATTCGGACAAAAATTTCGCCAAAGCCTCGATATCCGCGCGGTCGGCGTGGTCGCTGACGGTCATGAAGTCCCTTTCCGGATCTGGGCGCAGCCCCGACGCCTGTCGACGATGCCGATGTCACACGGTCGTCATGTCCGACTATATAGCCCGGCTGGCGGCCGGAGGGGAGGGGCAGCGACGCCGCGATCGCAAAACCCTTGCTCCCGCGATCCAGGTGCCGCCACCCTGGCCGTGAACTTTCGCCGGCCTCGCGGGTTCGGTGGGGGCACCCAAACCTGGACGCTTGGCGCAAACCGGCGCACATCTTCCAGCGGACCGGAAGGAGAAACGTGATGCGCCGCATCCTGACGCTGTTGATCGTGCCTGCGATGCTGGCGCTGGCTGCCTGCAATTCGGGGGGCTCGGCCGGAACCGCCTCGCGCGGCTCCCTGCCCACTCTCAACCCGTTGCTGACCGAGGCCATGCCGGCGGTGGTTAATGTCCAGGTCAAGGGCACCGTGCGCCCCAGCGCCGAGATGCTGCGCGATCCCGACATCCGCCGCTATTTCGGCGGCGAGAAGGAGAAGTCGTTCCGCAGCGTCGGCTCCGGCGTCATCGTCGACGCCGCCAAGGGCCTGGTCGTCACCAGTGCCCATGTCGTCGAGAACGCCACCGAGATCGGCGTCACCCTGGGCGACGGCAACGAGGTGACGGCCCAGGTCGTGGGCTCGGCCGCCGACATCGACATCGCGGTGCTGCGCATCCCGGCCAACGGTCTGAAGACCGAGCTGCCGGTGGACAACACCGACATGCCCAAGATCGGCGACTTCGTGGTCGCGATCGGCAACCCGTTCGGCCTGGGCCAGACCGCCTCGCTCGGCATCGTCAGCGCCACCGGCCGCAGCGGCCTGGGCATCGAGGGCTATGAGGACTTCATCCAGACCGACGCGGCGATCAACCCCGGCAGCTCCGGCGGGGCGCTGATCGACCTCGATGGCCGGCTGGTCGGCATCAACACCGCCATCCTCAGCCCGTCCGGTGCCAATGCCGGCATCGGCTTCGCCATCCCGATGCACATGGTCAAGAACTCGATCGACCAGATCGAGCAGTTCGGCTCGGTGTCGCGGGCGCGGCTCGGCGTCGCCATCGAGGATCTGACCGCGGCCAAGGCGGCGTCGCGCGGCATCTCGGTCAACCGCGGCGCGCTGATCACCGGCATCGTCCCCGGCACCGTGGCGGCCTCGGCCGGCCTCAAGGTCGGCGACGTGGTGACGGGGCTGGACGGGCACCCGATCGACGGTGCCACCGCGTTGCGCAACGCCGTCGGCCTGATGCGGCCCCAGACCTCGGTGATGCTGACCGTGGTCCGCGGCAAGCAGACGCTCAGCCTGCCGGTCGCACTCGGCGCGCAATAGCCGTATTCACATTCCGGCGCTGGCGTCGGGCCTCGCCGTCGTTGTAACGGTCTGGGATTCCGATCGGCGCGGCACTCGCGCGACTGTGCCGATCCCGTCTCCCGCGGCGCCGAGGACGTTCATGCTGATCGCCCAGATCACCGATACCCATGTGACCACGCCGGATGTCGCGGTCGAGACGGGGATCGACGCGCTCGGTGCGCTGCGCCGCTGCGTCGAACATCTCGCCGCGCTGTCGCCGCGGCCGGACCTGCTGCTGGTCACCGGCGACCTGGTCGACCGCGGCGACGTCGAATCGTACCGGCTGTTCCAGAAGGCGCTGGCGCCGCTGGGCCTGCCGATGCTGGCGATCCCCGGCAACCATGATTCGCGCGAGGCGATGCGCGAGGCCTTCGCCGGCCATGCCGGCATCGGCACCGATGGCGCGTTCCTCAACATCGCCGGCGAGACCGGCGGCCTGCGCCTGATCGGGCTCGACACCACCATTCCCGGCCGGATCGAGGGGCTGCTGTGCGACGACCGCCTGGAGTGGCTCGACGCCCGGCTGTCGGAGGCGCCGCAGCAGCCGGCGCTGGTGTTCATGCACCACCCGCCCTTCGAGACCGGCATGACCCGGATGGACGGCTGGCGCTGCGGCAATGGCGACGGCCTGGCCCGCGTCCTGGTTCGGCACCGCCAGGTGGTGCATGTGCTGTGCGGCCATGTCCATCGCGCGGTCGACACCACCTTCGCCGGCATCCCGGCCTCGATCGGGCCCAGCCCGTCGCATGCCGTGGGGTTCAACCTCGAGCAGGGGGCGGAGCTGACGGTCGGCATCGAGCCGCCGCTGGTCCGGTTGCTCTACTGGACCGGCAAGCGGCTGATCTCGCACCTGTCGCCGATCGACGGGGTGCAGCGTCGGGTGTCCTGACAACGGAGCGGAGGCGGCCGTGCCTGAGCCGGAGATCGTGCTGACCGATGTCGTTGACGACCGGCTCGAAGCCGTCATCGATGGCGGGCTGAACGCCTACAACGACGCAGCCATCGGCTACAGCGACCGGCGGCCGCTCGCCGTGACGGTCAAGGATCCCGCGACCGGCGAGATCCTGGGCGGCGCCAAGGGGCGCACCTCGCTGGGGCTGCTGTTCGTCGAGCTGTTCTGGCTGCCGGAGGCCCTGCGCGGCTCGGGACTTGGCAGCCGGATCCTGCGGATGATGGAGGAGGAGGGGCGGCGGCGCGGCTGCCGCTCCGCCGTGCTCCTCACCATCAGCTTCCAGGCGCCGGAGTTCTACCGCCGCCACGGCTGGCGGGTGTTCGGCGACATCCCCTGCGACCCGCCGGGCACCAGCCGAGTGTTCATGACCAAAGATCTCTAGGCCGCGACCGTGGCCCGCCGCACCAGGCTCACCGGCACCACCTCCACCACCGCCGGCCGGGCGGGGTCCTCGGCCCGTTCCAGCATCAGCGCCACGGCGCGGGCGGCGATGCGGCCGGCATCCTGGCGGATCGTGGTCAGGCGATAGGGGGCCAGGCCGGCCGGCGTCACATCGTCGAAGCCGATGATCGAGAGATCGCGCGGGGCGGCGCGGCCGGCGGTCTTTGCCCCGTCCAGGAAGCCGCAGGCCAGCACGTCGCTGGCGCAGAACAGCCCGTCCAGCGGCGCGTCCCAGGCCCGGGTGGCGGCCGCGGCACCGGCGTCGTGATCGGGCCCGGCGGCGGTGATCGGGCGGAAGGTGGCGCGGCCGGCGGCCAGGGCCGGTGCCAGCGCGGCGACGAAGGCGGCGCTGCGGGCCAGGCCGCTATAGGTGCCGCCCTCGACCCCGAGGAAGCCGAGATGCCGGCAGCCCGCTTGCAGCAGCGCCTGCGCCGCCAGCCGGCCGCCGGTGTCGTTGTCCGACAACACCGCGTCGACCCCCGGGATCGACACGGCGCGGTTCAGCGCCACCACCGGGATGCCCAGCCGGGCGCATTGCTCGGCCAGCGCGATCGGCGGCGCGCCGGAGGTCACCAGCACGCCGCTGACCCGGTACTGCAGGAAGCGGGCGATGGTGCGGTCCAGCGCCGCCTCGTCGCCGACCTCGCTGACCAGCGACTGCAGGCCGCGGCCGTCGATCTCGCGCAGCAGCGCCTCGAACAGCGCCGCGCGATAGGGGTCGGTGGCGCCGCGCACGACGATGCCGACCAGGTCGGAGCGTTGGCGATTCATGCCGCGGCCCAGCATGTTGACCTGGTAGCCCAGGGCGGAGGCGGCCTCCAGCACCCGCTCGCGGGTCTCGGCCGCCACTCGGGCTTGGCCGGACATGATGCGCGAGACCGTGGCGCGCGACACCCCGGCCCGATCCGCCACCGCCTGGGCCGTCACCGACCTTGTGCCGCTGTCCTGCTGCCGCTGCCCCAACCGACGCTCCCATGCCGAAGATCCAGGATAGCGCACACGTGTTCACGATGACGAGGCGTCGTAAAGCCGAAATCGGCAGGCCAAGAGGAATGTCACCGGACCGTCACGAAACATTCATTTCCTTGAAAGCGTGCGGTGTCCAGGACCATGATAGAACCGCCGCCGGAGAGCGGTGCGGCCACGATCGGGTGCAGTGACTGATGAACACGTGTTCATGATTTGCTGTCAAGGGCGCCGCCGACCATCCTGCGGACTGGGAGGGATTGATGAAGACGAAGTTGATCGGCCACGCCGTGCTTCGCGCGGCGCACCGCAAAACCGCCGGCATCGCCGGCGTGGCGGGGCTGGCGGCGCTGCTGCTCGCCGGGGTTGTGCAGGCGGATGAGCTGGTGATCGCCGGCCGCGACGGCGTCTATGGCGACGCCCTGGCCTATGCCATCGACGCCTATAAGAAAGTGTCGCCGGACACCGAGGTCGAGCTGCTGAAGCTGCCCTATGGCAGCCTATACGAGAAGCTGGTGGTGTCGTTGCGCGGCGGCGCCGACGCCTATGACGTGATCGTCGCCGACGACACCTGGATGCCGGAATTCACCGCCAATGGCTGGCTGAAGCCGGTGACCGCCGACCTGTCGGGCGTGATCCCCAGCTTGGCCGCCCTGTCCAAGGGCAAGGACGGGCAGGTCGTGGCGCTGCCCTTCGCCGGCAATGTCGAGATGTTCGCCTACCGCACCGACCTGTTCCAGGCGGCCGGCCTGGAAGCGCCGAAGAGCTGGAGCGACGTGCTCAAGGCGGCCGAGGTGCTGAAGGCCAAGGACCCGAACGTCGCCGGCGTGGTGTTCCGCGGCACCAAGGGCAACCCGATCGTCACCGGCTTCCTGCCGATCTTCTGGGCCCATGGCGGCGAGATCATCGACGGCTCGGGCAAGGCGGCGCTGGCGTCGCCCGCCGGGGTCAAGGCGCTGCAGCAGTTCCTGGCGCTGAAGGCCTACGCCCCGACCGGGGTCGAGACCTACAACGCCACCGAGGTGCGCGACGCGCTGCAGCAGGGCCGCGCCGCGATGGCGATCGAGGTCTGGCCGGCCTGGGTGCCGTCGCTGGACGACGCTGAGAAGTCGAAGGTGGTCGGCAAGGTCGCGATCGGCCCGGCCCCGGGCGAGACCAAGGGCCCGGCGCCGATGCTGGGCATCTGGCAGGTGGCGGTGCCGTCGGGTGCGCCGAATGCCGAAGGGGCGCAGAAGTTCCTGGCCTTCCTGAACGGCGCCGACATGCAGAAGGAGCTGGCGCTGCGCTTCGGCCTGCCGCCGACGCTGACTGCGCTGTATGCCGACAAGGACCTGGTTGCCAAGTATCGCTGGTACCCGGACCAGTTGAAGGCGCTCGAGGCCGGCGTGTCGCGGCCGCGGATCAAGCAATGGCCACAGGTCGAATCGATCCTCGGCGACCACCTGCAACTGGCCCTGGTCGGCCAGATGGCGCCGGAGGAGGCGCTGCAGAAGGCCTCGGCCGACATCGACAAGGCGCTGGCGAAGAAGTAACGGCAGCCCGCCCCGTTTCACTCTCCCCCTTCCCCTGCGGGAGGGAGTAGGGGAGGGGGCGTGCCGCTTTGAACGCGCTCGGCCTGAGAGCTTGATCGACACCCCCTCCCCCCAACCCCTCCCGCGAGGGGAGGGGGAGGATACAAAAGAAGCGCTAGTACAGACCCCCATGCTCTTCACCGACCGCCGGCAGCTCGTCCTGCTCCTGCTTCCCGCCGCGCTACTGCTGGTCGTGTTCGCGCTCGCGCCCGTGGTGCAGGTCGCGGTCTACTCCTTCCAGGAGATCGACTTTGCGGCCGACACCTCGCGCTGGGTCGGCCTCGCCAACTACGCCACGCTGTTCGGCGACTGGTTCTTCCGGGTCGACATCGGCAATACGGTCCGGTTCGCCGTCGTCGCCTCGCTGGTCCAGGTCGCGCTCGGCACCGCTCTGGCCCTGCTGCTAAATCGCGAATTCCGCGGCCGCGGCGCTGTGCTGTCGGTCGTGGTCTATCCGATGATGCTGTCCACCCTGGTCTGCTCGGCGATCTGGAGGTCCTGGTTCCACTACGATGTCGGGGTGCTGAACGGCGCGCTCGGCTGGCTCGGCCTGCCGCCGGTGGCCTGGCTGTCCGACCCCGGCCTGGCGCTGTGGTCGGTGATGCTGGTCGACACCTGGCAATGGACGCCGATGACGACGTTGATCGTCCTGGCCGGGCTGCAGTCGATCCCGCCCGAGATTGTGGAGGCGGCGCGGACCGACGGCGCCCGCCCCTGGGTGCTGCTGACCCGGATCGTGCTGCCGCTGGTGCGCGGCCAGATCTTCCTGGCCCTGCTGCTGCGCCTGATCGACACCTTCAAGCTGTTCGACAAGGTCTATGCCCTGACCGGCGGTGGCCCCGGCAACGCCACCGAGACGATGTCGATGTATGTCTACCAGAAGGGCTTCAAGTTCTTCGATGTCGGCTTGGCCGCCGCCGCCTCGGTGGTGATGATGGCGATCGCCTGCGCCCTGTGCGCCGTCTATGCCGCCCAGGCGATGCGGGGCTCGTCCAAGTGAAGCGCCTGCGCCGCGTCCTGCCCTATCTCGGCATCGCCCTGTTCGTGCTGGTCTTCGCCCTGCCGGTGGTGTGGATGATCGGCGCCGCCTTCGAGGACCCGGCCCGGGCCGGCCGCGGCTTCCTGCCGACAGCCCCGACGCTGGACAACATCCGGGCCGTGCTCGCCGACGGCTTCCTGGTGCGGCTGAAGAACACCGCCATCGTCGCCTTCGGCGCCACGCTGCTGTCGCTGTTCGCCGGCTTCCTGGCCGCCTATGCCCTGGCCCGGTTCCGCTTCCCGAAGCGGCTCGACGTGCTGTTCCTGCTGCTGGTGCTGGTGGTCAAGCTGATGCCGCCGATCGTGGTGGCGCTGCCGCTGCATGCGCTGCTGCTCGATCTCGGCCTGCTCGGCAGCCTGTCCGGGCTGGTGCTGGTCTATCAGCTCTACACGCTGCCCTTCTGCCTGTGGATGCTGCTGGGCTTCGTGCGCGAGGTGCCGGTCGAGATCGAGGCCGCGGCGGCGATCGACGGTGCCGGGCTGGGCCGCCGCCTATGGCACATCGTGCTGCCGCTGGCGCTGCCCGGGCTGGTGGCGACACTGATCTTCGCCCTGATCCTGTGCTGGAACGAGTTCCTGTTCGCGCTGCTCTACCTCCAGCGCCCCAGCCGCTTCACCCTGCCGCTCTATGTCGCCACCTTCATCACCGAGGACGAGACGCTGTGGGGCCGGCTGATGGCGATCGGCCTCTTGTCCTCGCTGCCGGTGCTGCTGGTCGCCGGCTACATCCAGAAGCACCTGCTGCGCGGCTTCGCCCACCAGGCCAAATAGCGCACAACGGTGCCATCCGCGGCCATGGGTTGACGCTGCCGCCCCGGCGGGCCACAAGCCGCGCATTGCGGGTGCGGCGGAGCGCGGGCGATGAGCGAGCGGGACCTGACCGGGCGGGCGGTGGCGGATGCCATCCTGGCCGAGGTGGCGGCGGAGGTGCAGGCACTGGGCGAGGCGCATTGGCCGCCGAAGCTGGTGTCGATCACGGTCGGCGACGAGAGCGCGGTCGACGTCTATGTCCGCAACCAGCGGCGCACGGCCGAGAGCGTCGGCATCGCCTTCGAGACGCGGCGGCTGCCGGAGCGGATCACGCAGGAGGAACTGCGCGCCGCCATCGCCGCGCTGAACGCCGACCCGCAGGTCAGCGGCATCATCCTGCAGCGCCCGGTGCCGAAGCACATCTCGATCAAGGCGATGCAGACGGCGATCCATCCGCTGAAGGACGTCGAGGGCATGAATCCGGCCTCGATCGGCAACATCGTCTACAACGAGCTGGAGCTGGCGCCCTGCACGGCGCTGGCGGCGGTCGAGATGCTGAAGCGCACCGGCCTGACCCTGGCGGGGCTCGAGGTCGTGGTGATCGGCCATTCCGAGATCGTCGGCAAGCCGATCGCCTTCCTGCTGATGTCGGAAGGCGCGACGGTCACGGTCTGCCATCACATGACCCGCTCGGTCTCCATGCATTCGCGCCGGGCCGATGCGGTGTTCGTCGCCGTCGGCAAGCCGAAGCTGGTCACCGGCGACATGATCAAGCCGGGCGCCGCGGTGATCGACATCGGCATCAACGAGGTGACGGACGACGAGGGCAAGAGTCGGGTGGTCGGCGATGTCGACTATGACAGCGTCGCCCCGGTGGCTGGCTGGATCACCCCGGTGCCGGGCGGCGTCGGGCCGGTGACGGTGGCGGTGCTGATGCGCAACACCGTGGTCGCCACCCGCCGTCAGAAGGCGCATTACGAGGCCCGGCTGGGGGCGTCGATCGCGTAAGGCGCAGCCGGGCGGCCGGTGCATGCCGCGGCCGCAACCCAGCGGCGCACGGAGACAAGATACCAGCGGCCGTCTGCAGGTTTAAACCCGACATATGACGGTATCGGACCGAGCACAGCCCCAATTCGTGACGGAGCGGGATCCGCGGCTGCGCGTGATCATCCCGATGATCGTCGCCATCGCCTTCCTGATGGAGCAGCTCGACTCCACCATCATCACCACCGCCATTCCGGACATGGCGGCCAGCCTGGACACCACGCCGCTGCGGCTGAACCTGGCGGTGACCACCTATGTTCTGACCCTGGCCGTGTTCATCCCGGTCAGCGGCTGGTTCGCCGACCGCTTCGGCGCCCGCCGGATCTTCGCCCTGGCGCTCGGCATCTTCACCCTCGGCTCGGCGCTGTGCGGCATGGCCGACAGCTTCGGCATGCTGCTGGCGATGCGGGTGCTGCAGGGGCTGGGCGGCGCCATGATGACGCCGGTCGGGCGGCTGATCCTGCTGCGCAGCTTCCTCCGCGCACAGCTGGTCACGGCGATGACCTACATGACGCTGCCGGCGATCCTGGGGCCGGTGATCGGGCCGCTGCTCGGCGGCGTCCTCACCACCTACACGTCCTGGCGTTGGATCTTCTACGTCAACGTCCCCTTCGGCTGCGTCGGCATCCTGGCGGCGCTGCACTATTTCGAAGATGTGAAGAGCGAGACGGTGACGCCGTTCGACTATCCGGGCTTCATCATGGTCGGGCTCGGCGTCGCCCTGCTGCAATACGGGCTGGAGAATATCGGCCGCCCGACCATCCCGGCCCTGGCGATCGCGGCGGTGCTGGCCGCGGCCGTCCTGCTGCTGCTGGCCTTCGGCCGCTACGCCCGCAGGAAGGCGAATCCGGCGGTCGACATGACCCTGTTCCGGCTGCGCTCCTTCTGGGTCGGCACGCTGGCCGGCGGGCTATGCCGGATCGGGCTGAACGGCGTGCCGTTCCTGCTGCCGCTGATGCTGCAGGTCGGCTTCGGCTTCAGCCCGGTGGTGTCGGGATCGCTGACCTTCGTCAGCAGCCTGGGCGCGCTGCTGATCCGGCCGGCGCTGTCGCCGCTGCTGCGCCGGCTCGGCTTCGACCGGGTGCTGATCATCAGCGCCGCGCTGGGCTCGGTCGCCATCGCCGGCTTCAGCCTGATGCGGCCGGACACGCCGCATTGGATGCTGCTCGGCTACATCTTCCTGTTCGGCCTGCTGCGGTCGATGCAGTTCATGACCTCGAACACCCTGTCCTATGCCGACATGCCGGCCGAGCGGCTCAGCCGCGCCACCAGCCTGGGCGGCGTGCTGCAGCAGCTCAGCGTCAGCTTCGGCGTGTCGACGGGCGCGATGCTGCTCGGCCTCGTCAGCTTCGAAAGCCACGTGCTGACGCCGGAACGCTTCCACGAGGCGTTCCTGCTGATGGCGGTGATCCCTCTGCTGTCGATCCCGGGCTTCCTGTATCTGCGTCCGGAGGACGGGGTGCAGGTCAGCGGGCACCAGCGTCGCCCGCGCTAGCCCGGGCCACCTTTCGGTCGCTTAGGCGACTTCGACGGAGGCTTGCCGTGAGGCCCCGTCTTCACCGGCCGGCGGTCCCTTGCCGGCGGTGGGGCGGGCGGCTTGCGCGGCAGGTCAGGCTGCCGCGGCGGCGACGGGGATCGCGAGCGTCGACCAGACATCACGCAGCGCCTCGACCAGCCGGGCCATCTGCAGGTCGTCATGCAGCGGCGTCGGGGTGATGCGCAGCCGCTCCGCGCCGCGCGGCACGGTCGGGAAGTTGATCGGCTGGACGTAGATCCGGTGCCGGTCCAGCAGCAGGTCGCTCGCCGCCTTGCACAGCCGGGCGTCGCCGACGAAGACCGGCACGATGTGGCTCGCCGACGGCATCACCGGCAGGCCGGCAGCGCGCAAAAGACGCTTGAGCGTTGCTGCCCGCTCCTGGTGCCGTTCGCGCTCGGCGGTGCTGGCCTTGAGGTGGCGGATCGCGGCCAGCGCCCCGGCGGCGACCACCGGCGGCAGCGAGGTGGTGAAGATGAAGCCGGGGGCGTGGCTGCGCAGCGCGTCGACCAGCATGGCCGAGCCGGCGACATAGCCGCCCATCACGCCGAAGGCTTTGCCCAGCGTGCCCTCGATCACGGTCAGGCGGCGGGTCAGCCCGTCGCGCTCGGCGATGCCGCCGCCGCGCGGGCCGTACATGCCGACGGCGTGAACCTCGTCGAGATAGGTCATGGCGCCGTGCCGGTCGGCGACGTCGCAGATCTCGGCGATCGGCGAGATGTCGCCGTCCATCGAATAGACGCTCTCGAACGCCACCAGCTTCGGCCGGGTCGCCGGGTATTCCGACATCAGCCGGTCCAGATCGGCCGGGTCGTTGTGGCGGAAAATCCGCTTCTCGCAACCGGAATGGCGGATGCCGGCGATCATCGAGGCGTGGTTCAGCGCGTCGGAGAACACGACGCAGCCGGGAATCAGCTTTGCCAGCGTCGACAGCGAGGCGTCATTGGAGACGAAGCCGGAGGTGAAGAGAAGCGCCGCTTCCTTGCCATGCAGGTCGGCCAGCTCGGCCTCCAGCGCCCGATGGTAGATATGGGTGCCGGAGATGTTCCGGGTGCCGCCGGCGCCGGCGCCGCAGCGGTCCAGCGCCTCGTGCATCGCCGCCAGAACCGCCGGGTGCTGGCCCATGCCGAGATAGTCGTTCGAGCACCAGACGGTTACGTCCGGCGCGCCGTCGAGGCCGTGATGGGCGGCGCGCGGGAAGGCGCCGGCGTGGCGTTCGAGCTCGGCGAAGATCCGGTAGCGGCCTTCGGCCTTCAGGGTGTCGATCGCCGTCCTGAAGATGTTCTCGTAATCCATTCCACCGTCTCGCCGTGCCGCGGGCCTGGACCCGTGCAGGAAGTGTAACCCATCTGGCGTCGCCGCGTGAAATGGCACCATAGTCGAACCATCCTGGGAGGCGAGCCCGCCGGCGGCTTCGGCGGCGATCCGCCGCATCAGTCGAAGAATTTTCAGGACCCTGTCGGGACGCCCCCGGACCGTCCGTCCTCTGAGCATCGCCAACGAAGGAGGCCGACTTGGCCCAGCTCACCCAGAAGATCTCGCCGTTCCTGTGGTTCCTCGACGGCAAGGCCGAAGAAGCGGCCGAATTCTATGTCTCGGTCTTCGACAATTCGCGGATCACCTCCGTGCTGCGCAACGGCGACACCATGTCGGGGCCGAACGGCACCCCCATGACTGTCGGCTTCCAGCTCGAGGGCCAGGACTTCACCGCCATCAACGGCGGCGGAGACTTCAAGTTCTCCTGGGCGGTCTCCTTCGTCGTGCTCTGCGAGACCCAGGAGGAGGTCGACCGCTACTGGGCCCGCCTGGTCGAGGGCGGCGGCAAGCACAGCCAGTGCGGCTGGCTGCAGGACCGGTTTGGCCTGTCCTGGCAAATCACTCCGAAGATCCTGCTCGAGCGGACCCACGACGCCGATCCGGTGAAGGCGGCCCGGGCGTTCCAGGCGATGCTGCAGATGACCAAGATCGACATCGCCGCCATCGAGCGGGCCTACCGCGGAGAGGCCTGAGCGAAATCGCTACGGGCGTAGCCATTCGCCGTTGGGGAAACCCGGCCTGTTCATGCGACGAAGAGTGTGCCCGGCGGGCTTTGCGCCCGTCGGGTTCGGCGGCATGATCCCAAGGCGTGGGGCGCAGCGATGGGTTGGCTCGATGACGGTGCAGGACGTGGCCCGGGTGGCGATGACGCCGCGCGGCCGGAAGAAGCGCGAAGCGATCCTCGACGCCGGGGTCAAGGTGTTCATGGCCGAGGGCTATGCCGCCAGCATGGACCGGGTGGCGGCAGAGGCCGGTGTCGCCAAACAGACCCTGTACAGCCATTTCGGCAGCAAGGAGGGCCTGTTCCATGCCCTGTTCGACCGCTACAAGCAGCAGACGCTGCGGGTGTTCGACCCGGCGGGCGACCTGGCGACAGAGCTCGCCGCCTTCGGCGAGGACCTGCTGCGCCGGATCTTCGATCCCGAGATCCTCGGCGTGCAGCGGCTGATGATCGCCCAGGCCGCCGCCTTTCCCGATCTGGCCCGGATCTTCTACGCCGCCGGCCCGGGCCATGTCCGCGCGACGCTGGCGGCGTTCCTGCGCAACCGGATGGAGGCGGGGGCGCTGCGTCCCGACGATGCGGCGGCCGCGGCGGAGGACCTGATCGGGCTGCTGCAGGGCGGCCGACGGCAGCGTCATCTGTTCGGGGTCGAGCCGGCGCCGGAATCGTCCGAGCTGCGGGGCATGGCCGAACGGGCGGTAACAATCTTTCTGCGTGCCTATACTACACGTTAAGGTCTTGTTTCGGCCCCTTGTTTCGCCGCAATTCCTGCTTACCTCCGGGGCAAGGGGCACCGACGGAGGAAGCAGATGGCGAAGTTCCGCTATTGGGGCGTGTCGGTTCTCCTGAGCCTGGGCCAAGCCGACCTCGCCGTGGCGACCGAGCGGCCGCCCTACGACGATGCCCTGGCCGCCTATCTCGGCTCGGCCCGCGCGGCCAATGACGACACCGTCCTGGCCCCGCTCTATTTCTACCGCCCCGACAGCTTTGCCCGGGTCACCTTCATCGGCCATGTCGCGCCGGATGCGGTGCCATTGTGGCGCGGCGTCGCCATCGACGGCGTCTGGCAGCCGGCGGTGACGCCGGACGACCTCGCCCCGCTGCTGCTGCCCGACACCGGCTGGGCGGCGGCGGACGAGGCGACGCGCGAGGCCATCGCCGTGCGCTGGGTCGAGGAGATCGTGCTGGCGGGCGAGGTGCTGAAGAGCGGCGCCGACCTGGTGCCACCCATGCCGGACGGGGCCGTCGCCCCGGCCGCCGCCCGCACCCTGCCCGACGGCTCGATCGAGGTCAGCGGCTGGGTGTCGCATCTCAGCATCGCCGGCGAGATCGCCGACCCGTTCACCGTCCGGCTAGCGCCGGACGGGACGGTGTTGGCGTAGCTACCCCTCCACCCCCAGCTCCTGCCCCACCAGCGTGACCCAGTAGGTCGAGCCGAGCGCCAGGATCTTGTCGTTGAAGTCGTAATGCGGCGTGTGGACGTAGTGGTAGCTGCCGTCCGGGTTGACGCCGTTGCCGATCATGATGAAGGCGCCGGGCCGCTTCTCCAGCATGAAGGAGAAGTCCTCGGCGCCGGTGATCAGCGGGATCCTGGTCGCGACCTTGTCGTCGCCGACGATCCGGCCCGCCACGCCGGCGGCGATGTCGGTCTGCTCCGGATGGTTGACCAGCGTCGGGTAGCGGCGGTCGTAATGCACCGCCGCGGTGCAGCCATAGGTGGCGGCCAGCCCCTCGGCGGTCTCGCGCAGCCGGCGCTCGATCGTGTCGCGCACCTGGGGCGAATAGCTGCGGGCCGTGCCGCTGACCACCACCTCGGGCGGGATGATGTTGGGCGATCCGGCCGAGCCGCCGGAGATGTGGCCGACGCTGATCACCGCCGGCTCGACCGACGGGATGTTGCGGCCGACGATGGCCTGCACCGCCAGGATGAAATGTGCCAGCACCACGGTCGGGTCGGTCGCCAGGTGCGGGGCGGAGCCGCCATGGCCGCCGGTGCCGCCGAAGGTGACAGCCCAGGTGTCGGCCGCCGCCATCATCGGGCCTGGGCGGATGCCGAATTCGCCGACCGCGCGGCCGGGATTGTTGTGCATGCCGTAGACGGCGTCGGCTGGGAAGCGGTCGAACAGCCCTTCCTCGACCATCAGCCGGCCGCCGCCCTGGCCTTCCTCGGCCGGCTGGAAGATGAAATGCACCGTGCCGGCGAAGTCCCGGTTCTCCGACAGATAGCGGGCGGCGCCCAGCAGCATGGCGGTGTGCCCGTCATGGCCGCAGGCATGCATCTTGCCGGGCACCGTGGACGCATACGGCAGGCCGGTCTTCTCCTCGATGAACAGCGCGTCCATGTCGGCGCGCAGCGCCACCGCGCGGTTGCCGGGCCGGGTGCCCTTCAGCGTGCCGACCACGCCGGTCTTGGCGATGCCCTCATGCGTCTCGATGCCCAAGCCGCGCAGCGTCTTCGCCACCAGCGCCGCGGTGCGCACCTCCTCGAAGCCGGTCTCCGGATGGGCGTGGATGTCGCGGCGGATGGCGATCAGCTCATCCTCATAGCCCTTGATCTCGGCCAGGATGTCCTTCGGCTCGGCGGTCACGGTCGTCCCTCTCGGTTGGTGTCGCGGCAATTGGGAAGGAGCTGAGCTTTGCAGGTTTTTCGGCCTGCGCCCAGGGTCGGCGGGCAACTCATGTGCACATCGGTTGCGTTCCGGCCCGCGCCGCGCCAGGATCGCCCGCTTCGTCGGGGAGGAAAGCCGCGTGATCCTGGATTTCGGCTCGATCAACATGGATTTGGTGATGGCGGTGACGGCGCTGCCGCGGCCGGGCGAGACCGTGCTGTGCGACGGCTACGTCACCAAGCCGGGCGGCAAGGGGTCGAACCAGGCGGTGGCGGCGGCACGGGCCGGGGCAAAGGTGGCGATGGCCGGCGCGGTCGGCGACGACGGCTTCGGCCAGGTCATGCGCGCGACCCTGGCCAAGGAAGGCATCGACACCGCCCTGATCGCCACCAGCGACCGGCCGACCGGCGTCGCCTATATCTGTGTCGACGCCAGGGCCGAGAACTTCATCGCCGTCGGCAGCGGTGCCAATCTCGCGGTCCGGGCCGACCAGGTGCCGGACGACCGGCTGACGTCGGAAACGCTCCTGGTGCTGCAGATGGAGCTGCCGCCGGAGCAGAACTGGGCGTTGCTGCAGCGCGCCCGGGCCCGCGGCTGCCGCGCCATCCTCAACGTCGCCCCGGCCGCTGCGGTGCCCGAGGCGGCGCTTCGCGACCTCGACCTGCTGGTGGTGAACGAGCATGAGGCGCTGGCGATCGCCGGCGGGCTCGGCCTCGACACGTCCAGCCCCCGGGCCGCGGCCCAGGCGCTCAGCGGCCGGATGGCCTTGACCTGCGTCGTCACCCTCGGCGGCGAAGGCGCGATCGCCGTCGGTCCGGGGGCGGGCTTCGCCGTGCCGGCGCTGCCGATCCAGCCGGTCGACACCACCGGCGCCGGCGACACCTTCACCGGCGTGCTCGCCGCCGGGCTCGATGCCGGGCTGCCGCTCGACCAGGCGCTGCGCCGGGCCTCGACCGGCGCCGCCCTGGCCTGCCTCGCCCTCGGCGCGCAGGAAAGCATGCCGACCGCAGCGGCGATCGACGCCGCCCTGCCGCGGCTGGGCCCGACCACCGCGATCGGCTGAGAGAATCCCCCTCACCCTCCCGGCCCAAGCGGGCCGGGCCCCTCCCTCTCCCCAAGGAGAGGGGTCCGGAACGACGTCCTCCTTCACCTCTCCTTGGGGAGAGGTCGAAATCGCGCAGCGATTTCGGGTGAGGGGGCGAGAGCAGGCCGATCCGCCACGGCGGAAGCCTATGTCTCTTCCGGCTCGGTCGTGAACAGCAGCGGATAGCCCAGCTTGCGGGCGGCATCGGTCGCCCGCGTCGCCTTGGTCTCGGCGACCTCCTTGGGATAGACCGCGATGACGCAGACGCCGCGCCGATGCGCCGTCATCATCACCCGGTGGGCCTGCTCCTCGCTCATCCGGAACTCGCCCTTCAGCACCACGACCACGAATTCGCGCGGCGTGTAGTCGTCGTTCAGCAGGATGACCTTGTGCAGCCGTGGCCGCTGGGTCTTCGGCCGGGTGTCGATGCGGGGTTTGGTCGTGAAGTCGCTCATCGCCTGCTCCTGGCTGGCGCCGCGGAGGAGATTCGGCGGCAGCTTGTCACGCTCGGCACCGCCCGTCCACCGCCCGGAGCAGCGGCCGGTTGCCGCGCGAATGGCGTCGGGCCGCCTGCGCCGGGTTGCCCCGGCGGCGCGGACGGACCAGTATCGGGGTTTCGCCATCCCAGCCAGCGCAAGACGAGACCGACCGATGCCCGTCATCAATTCGATCGCCGCCCGCAAGGAGGAGATGACCGCCTGGCGGCGCGACCTCCACGCCCATCCCGAGCTCGGCTTCGAGGAGGTGCGGACCTCGGGCATCGTGGCGGAGAAGCTGGCCTCCTGGGGCATCGAGGTGCATCGCGGCCTGGCCAAGACCGGGGTCGTCGGTGTGCTCAAGGGGCGAACCGACAGCGGCCGCACCATCGGCCTGCGCGCCGACATGGACTGCCTGCCGATGGACGAGGTCAACGACTTCGCCCACAGATCGACCGTGCCCGGCAGGATGCATGCCTGCGGCCATGACGGCCACACCACCATGCTGCTCGGCGCCGCCCAGTACCTGGCCGAGACGCGGAACTTCGACGGCACCGTGCACTTCATCTTCCAGCCGGCCGAGGAAGGCGGCGGCGGCGGCGATGTGATGGTCCGCGAGGGGCTGTTCGACCGTTTCCCCTGCGACGAGGTCTACGGCCTGCACAACTGGCCGCTGCTGCCGGCCGGTACGGTCGGGGTGCGGCCCGGCCCGATGATGGCGGCGGCCGACATGTTCGACATCAGGATCCGCGGCGTCGGCGGCCATGCCGCGATCCCGCAATCGGCGAAGGACCCGGTGGTGATCGCGGCCCAGCTGGTCGGCGCGCTGCAGACTTTGGTCAGCCGCAACACCAACCCGATGGATTCGGCGGTGCTGTCGATCACCCAGATCCACACCGGCAGCACCCACAACGTGATCCCGGATGAGGCCTATCTGAACGGCACGGTGCGGACCTTCCGGCCCGAGGTGCAGGCGATGATGGTCGCCGGCATCCGGCGGATCGTCGACGGCATCGCCGCCGCCTTCGACGTCGCGATCGAGATCGACTACCAGTACGGCTACCCGGCGACGGTGAACCACGCCGAGCAGGCCGAGACCGCGGCGCGGGTGGCGGAGGCGGTGGTCGGCGCGGGCAATGTCCAGCGCGACGTCGAGCCGTCGCTGGGCGGCGAGGACTTCGCCTATCTGCTGAACGCCCGGCCGGGCGCCTATCTGTTCCTCGGCCAGGCCGGCGGCGCCTCGGGGGCGATGATCCACAACCCGCATTACGACTTCAACGACGAGGTCTTGCCGCTCGGCGCCTCGCTGCTGGCGGGCCTGGTGGAGAGCCAGTTGAAGGCGGGGTAGTCCAGAACCGTCAATGGCGAGCCCCGCAGGGACGTGTCCATCCAGGGGCCGGCGCCGCTGGATCGCCACGCCCCGGCTCAAGGCCGGGGTTCTCGCGATGGCGATTTATAATTCGTTGATCGGTCCTACCGCACCTGATCCGCGGGTACCGTGACGCCATGCGCGGCCCAGGCTGTGGCGGCGCCGCGGTGGAAGGGCAGGGCGCGGTTGGTCAGCGGGTCGAGCGCCGGCGAGGCTTCGAGGCCCGCGGTCGCGGCCAGGGGTGCCGCCTCGCCGACCGCGATCTCGGTGGCGCGGCGGGCGACATCCTCCGGCAGCGCGTCGGTCGCGACCAGCCAGGTCCACATGCCGGCGCTGGGCGGCAGCGGCTGCGGCGGCAGGGCGACTGCTGCCGGAGGCGGAGCGGCAGGATCGGTTGCGGCAGCCGGATCGGCGGCCGGAGCCGGCGGCGTGGGCGGCAGGGGCACCGTGGCAGCGGCCACGCCGGGAAGCGCGCCGGCGACCGTGGCGATCTCGGCCGCGGTCAGGCCGAAGGTCACGGCAGGCTGCGCCGGCGGCAGGGCGAAAGGCTCCAGGCCGGTGACCGCGACCGCGTCGATCTTCTTGTCGGCGAACTGCTTGGCGACCTCGGCCAGCGGCAGGCGCCGCAGCGTCGCTTTGATGTCCAGCGCCTTCAGCATCGGCTCGGTCAGGGTGTCGTCGGTGGTCAGCGCCACCCGTTTGCCTGCGAGGCCGGAGGCGCCGGTGATGCCGCTGCCCGCCGGAACCACGAAGCGCAGCACCGCGGCCGGCGCCACCGGGGCCAGGGCGCGCAGATGGTCGAACTTCATGCCCGGCGCCATCGGGCTGGTGCCGCCCCACGCCGCGGCGGCGACGTCGAGCGAGACCAGGCCGATCGCCACCCGGCCGCTCTGCAGCAGCGCGACATTCGGCAGGGGACCGGCGGTGATCGCCTCCGACACCGGTTGGTTCGCCTTCAATCGCTCGACGAAGACGCCGCCCCAGCGGCCGAGCGGCGAGTTGACCGGGGCCGTGGCGACGATGATCTCGCGCGGCGCGGCGGTGGCGCCTTGTGCCTGGGCGCCCGGGGTGGCGAGGCCGAGGAGGCAGGCGGCGGCCAGGCCGGCGAGGAAGAGGGCGCGCGAAGAGGGCATCATCGATCCGGATTGGTGAGGCTCCGGTGACGAGGCTAGCGGTCGGCCGCGCTTTCCGCCAGAAGCCAGCTTCGGAAGGACGCGATGCGGGCCTCGTTCCCGGGTGCGCTGCGCCAGCGGATCACCTGGCGCCGGCTGCGCAGCTCCAGCTCCGGCCCGAACGGGCGGACCAGCCGGCCCTCGGCCAGCGCCGGCCGGATCAGCTGCTCGCGGCCGAGCGCTACCCCGACCCCGTCCAGCGCCGCCGCCAGCACCAGGGTGAAATGGCTGAGGCGGATGCCGCTGCGCCGCGGCTGGTCCGCCACGGCCAGCCGCTCCAGCCACGTCTCCCAGCTCAGGGCCGAGCGTGGCGACGGCGCCTCGTCACACTCTTCATGCAGCAGGGTGACCCGGACCAGGTCGGCCGGGGTGCGGAGCAAGGGCAGCAGCGTCGGGCTGCACACCGGGTAGATCCGCTCCTCGAACAGCACCGCCTCGCTATCCGGCTGCGGCGGCCGGTCCGCGTCCTGCCCCAGCACGGCGAGGTCCAGCTCGTCCTCCTCCAGGTCCGGGTTGCGCATCGCCATCGACAGCCGCACCTCGATCTCCGGATGCGCGGCGGCAAAGCGGCCGAGGCGCGGCACCAGCCAGCCGGTCGCGAAGGCGCCGCCGGCGCCGACCCGCAGCACACCGCCGCGGCCGCAGCGCTTGGTGTAAGCGACCGCCGCGCCCAGCCGCTCCAGCGCCGCCCGAACCTCCGGCGCCAGCTGCGCCCCGGCCTCGGTCAGGGCAATGCCGGGGTTCAGCCGCTTGAACAGCCGCACGCACATGTCGGATTCGAGCGAACGGATCTGATGGCTCACGGCACTCTGGGTCACCGCCAGCTCGGCCGCCGCCCGGGTGAAGCTGAGGTGTCGGGCCACGCTGTCGAAGGTGCGCAGCGCCGCCAGCGGCAGATGGGGACTCACGTCACTCATTATTTGTGCTCATGGCAAAGCGAGAAGCCATCATTCGCTATGACACCCCAGGCTGCATAAGCTTCGATCCGTCGGGGTCATGATGATTCTGTCTCATGGATCCGTGGTCCCGGCAAGCCTCGGAGTGCACGGCCATGACCTTCGCCCTGACATGGATCTCCAGTCGCCCGTTCCGCCGCGGCTGGCTGCGCTGGCTGTTTCGGCTGCGCCCGGCTCTACGCTCGGTCGAGACCTTGCCGGACGCACTGCGCCGGGATGTCGGCCTGATCTGACGGGTTCGCGACCCGTTCCGATTGGATTTCCGCCCGCCGGTCCCCATCATTATCGGTGATGGACACGAAGTCATGACCGGCCCCGACGACAAGCTGCCTGCCGGCCAGAACCGGTCGGAGGTCGACGCCTTCCTGCGCCGGGTGGCGGCAACGCCGGTGCAGCGCCAGGACGGGCGGCGCGGCCGGCTGATCTTCGCGCTCGACGCGACGCAGAGCCGCGAGGACACCTGGGACCGCGCCTGCCGCCTGCAGGGCGAGATGTTCACCGAGACCGCGGCGCTGGGCGGGCTGGACCTGCAGCTGGTGTTCTACCGCGGCTTCGGCGAGTGCAAGGCCACCGCCTGGGTCTCCGACGGCGTCGAGCTGGCCCGGCTGATGAGCAAGGTGCGCTGCCGCGCGGGCGAGACCCAGCTCGGCCGGGTGCTGAGCCATGCCGAGGCGGAGGCCGGGCGCGGCAAGGTCGATGCCCTGGTCTTCGTCGGCGACGCCTTCGAGGAATCGCTCGACCCGGTCTGCGCCAAGGCCGGGCGGCTGGCGCTGCGCGGCGTGCCGGTGTTCCTGTTCCATGAAGGCCCCGACCCGCTGGCCGCCCGCGCCTTCCGCGAGATCGCGCGACTGACCCGCGGCGCCTATTGCCCGTTCGATGCTTCGAGCCCGGGCCAGCTGCGCGACCTGCTGGCCGCCGTCGCGGTCTATGCCGCCGGCGGACGCCCGGCGCTGGAGGATCTCGGCCGCCGCCGCGGCGCCGCGGTCACGGCGCTGATCGGGCGGATGGGAGGTTAGGCCGCAACCGTGCTTCAGCTTCTCATCCTGGTCCTGGCGCTCGGCCTCGGGCTGCCGCTGCTCGCCAGTTGGTTCGCCAACACCCAGCCGAAGCAGGTGATCCGCGGCGCGCGCTGGGGCGGCATCGTGCTGCTGGCAGGGCTCGGCCTGTTCCTGCTGCTGACCGGGCGCCTGTCCGGCCTGCTCGCCGTGCTTGGCGCCGCGATCCTGTGGCTGCAGCGCCTGTCGCCGCTCCTGATCCAGGGGCTGCCCTGGTTCCTGCGCTGGCGCCGCGGGCGCCAGACCGCAGCCGGGCCGACGCCCGGCGGCGCCTCGCGGCTGAAGACGCGCAGCCTCGACATCCAGCTCGACCACGGCAGCGGCAGCATGGACGGCTATGTCCTGCGGCCAGGGCCGACGGAGGGGCGCAGCCTGGCGTCGCTGCCGCTGCCGGCGCTGCTGCGCCTGCTGTTCGAATGCCGCGCCGACGACCCCGATTCGGCGCGGGTGCTGGAGACCTATCTCGACCGCCGCTTCGGCCCGGACTGGGCCAAGCAGGACGGGGTCGGCCCGCGTGGGGGGGAGATGTCGGAGGCCGAGGCCTATGCCCTGCTCGGCCTGCCCGCCGGCGCCTCGCCCGCGGCGGTGAAGGCGGCGCATCGGCGGATGATGAAGCGGCACCACCCGGACCGCGGCGGCTCCGCCGACCTGGCGGCCAGGCTCAATGCCGCCCGCGATCGGCTTCTGGGAACCTGAGGCCTACTCCCCGGGCGCGACGCGGGGAGAGCCCGGCGGCTCCGACCGCACCGGGGCGACAGCGTGGCCGGAGACCTCGGCCCCGGCATCGGGGGCGAGGCGCATGAACATCAGCACCGAACACAGCGACAGCAGGCCGACCGCGAAGAACGCCCAGGAGAAGTCGGTCGCCTGCAGCGTGGTGCCGCCATGCAGCATCAGCGTCAGGTTCAACAGCACTGCGCCGGTGGCGACGCCCAGGCTGGCCGACAGCTGCTGCGCCGTGCTCGAGAAGCTGGAGGCACGGCTCATCTTCTGCGGCGGGATGTCGGCGAAGGCCAGCGTGTTCAGGCTGGTGAACTGCAGCGACCGGAAATAGCCGCCGGCCAGCAGCAGCGCCATGATCAAGAGATGCGGCGTGTCGGCCCGGAACAGCGCGTAGCTCATCAGGAAGACGGCGCTGATCACCGCGTTCCACACCAGCACCCGGCGGAAGCCGAAATGGCGGATGATCCGGGTGGCCGTCATCTTCATGCACAGCGCCCCCGCAGCACTGATGAAGGTCAGCATGCCGGATTCGAACGGGGTCATGCCGAAGCCGAGCTGCAGCATCAGCGGCAGCAGGAACGGGATGGCGCCTATGCCGACCCGGAAGATGGTGCCGGCGACGACCGAAATGCGGAAGGTGCGGACATGCAGCAGCGTCAGGTCGATGATCGGCGCCGGCACCCGGTGGGCGTGCCTGATATAGAGCCAGAGTGAGCCGAGGCCGATGACGAACAGCCCGCCCGTGACCGGCAGCGGCACGATCGATCTGCCCAGCGTCTCGAAGCCGAACACCAGGCAGCCCAGGGCGACGCCGGACATCAGCAGGCCCCGGACGTCGAACGGGGTGCGCTCCTCCTCCCGCACATCGTCGATGAACAGCGTCACCAGGATCACGCCGATGATCCCGATCGGGACATTGATGAAGAAGATCAGGCGCCAGGAGCTATAGGTGGTGATGAAGCCGCCCAGCGGCGGGCCCAGCACGGGGCCCAACAGTGCCGGAGTGGTCAGATAGGCCATGGCCCGCACCAGCTCGGCCTTCGACACGCTGCGCAGCAGCACCAGCCGGCCCACCGGTACCATCATGGCGCCGCCCATGCCCTGGATGATTCGCGCGCCGACCAGCTCGACCGTCGAATTGGACAGGCCGCAGAGGATCGAGCCGAGGGTGAAGACGATGATGGCGGCGCGGAACACGTTCTTGGCGCCAAAGCGGTCCGCCACCCAGCCGCTGGCCGGGATGAAGACGGCGAGGCTGAGCAGGTAGGAGGTGATGGCGAGGCTGAGATGCAGCGGGTCGGTGCCGAAGGAACGGGCGATCTGCGGCAGCGAGGTCCCGATCACCGTCGAATCGAGATTCTCCATGAACAGCGCGCAGGCGATGATCAGCGGGATCAGCACTTGGCGCGGAAGGCGGGTGGTCATGTCTCAAGGCCGCGGCGGCGCGGCCCCCTCGGGCGTGCGGGATTCCGACTCAACTCGTCTGATGAGACGGAATCCTGCGCGTCAAACCCGCATTGGAGGCATGCAAGTTTCGGGCGTCAGGCCCCCAAAGGCTGACTCAAGGGAATTGCGCCGTATTTGCGATGTTGAGAGCGACAACGGGTGTCAGACTGTGCATGATCGCACTGGCCCCATCAACGTGCGGGGCCGGATCAGCCCTCACCTCCGTAGCGACGGCGCAGATGCGCCTTGAACACGGCGGCGTCGAGCGGCCGGCCGGTGGCGCGGGTCAGGAGCTCGTCGGTCTCCCAGCGCGAGCCCTGGCCGTGGATGTTGGCGCGCAGCCAGCCGACCAGCGGCGCGAAGTCGCCGCAGCCGATCGCGGGCAGAATCTCCGGCTCGGCGCGGGTGGCGGCGTCGAAGATCTGCGCCGCGGTCATCGCGCCCAGCGTGTAGGTCGGGAAATAGCCCCAGCCGCCGCTCGGCCAGTGGATGTCCTGCAGGCAGCCCAGCCGGTCGTTCGGCGGCACCACGCCCAGCAGCGCCTGCATGCCGTCGTTCCAGGCGGCGGGCAGGTCGGCCAGCGGCAGCTCATCGGCGATCATCGCCTTCTCCAGCCGGTAGCGCAGGATGACATGGGCGGGGTAGGTCACCTCGTCGGCATCGACCCGGATGAAGCCGCGCTCGACCCGGGTGTAGTGGCGCCACAGCGCCTCCGCCTCCCAGGCCGGGCCGCTGCCGCCGAAGGCGTCGCGCATCCGCGGCGCGGCGAAGGCGATGAACTCGCGGCTGCGGCAGGCCTGCATCTCCATCAGCAGCGACTGGCTCTCATGCACGCTCATGCCGCGGGCCTGGCCGACCGGCTGGCTCATCCAGGCCTGCGGCCGGCTCTGCTCGTAGAGGGCGTGGCCGGTCTCGTGCAGCACGCCCATGAGGGCGCGGGTGAAGTCGGCCTCGTCGTAGCGGGTGGTGATGCGGACATCGTTGTCGGCGCCGCCGCAGAACGGATGGGTGGAAACGTCCAGCCGCCCGCGCTCGAAGTCGTAGCCCAGCACCCCCATCATGGCGACGCCCAGCGCCCGCTGCGACTCGACCGGGAAGGGGCCTTCCGGCCGCGGCGTCGCCGGCCGGCGCGCCTGGGCGGCCAGCACCTCCTCGGTGAAGCCGGGCAGGAATTCGGCCAGATCGTCGAACAGCGCGTCGATCCGCTCCGACCGCCCGCCGGGCTCGTAGTCGTTCAACAGGGCGTCATAGGCCGACAGGCCCAGCGCCTCGCCCTTGGCGCGGCCGATCTCGCGCTGCAGCCGCAGCACCTGCTGCAGCTTCGGCAAGAGGGATGCGAAGTCCGAATCGGCACGGGCCTGGCGCCACGCCATCTCGCAGGCCGAGATGGCCTTGCTCGAGGCCTCCACCAGGTCGGACGGCACCACGGTCTGCACCGTCCACAGCCGCCGGATCTCGCGCAGATTGGCGCGTTCCCACTCGCCCAGCGCATTGTCGGCCTCGGCCTCGGGCAGCCAGTCGGACAGGCGCGGGTCGGTCACCATGCCATGGCGCAGCACCTGCAGCAGCGCCAGGCTCTCGGCCCGGGTCTCGGTGGCGCCCTTCGGCATCATCGTGGCGTTGTCCCAGTCGAGGATGCCGATGGCGTTGGACAGCGCCGCGATGCGGCCGAAATGGGCGGCGATCTCGGAATAGGCGGTCATGCGTCGGGTCCTTTCCGGGCGGTGCGGCCGCGCCGCAGATGGTGCAGCAGGTAGATCGCGACCAGGATGACGGCGAAACCGAACCAGGTGATCGCGTATTCGAGATGATTGTTCGGCAGGTCGATGTTGGTCTGGCCGCCCAGCGGATACCGCGCGCGATCGGGGCCGGCCGCCTGCTCGACCACCACCGGCGCCGCCGCTCCCAGCCCGGCCGCGGCGGCCATGGCCGGCAGGTCGGCCCAGAACCACTCATTGGTGGCCGGGCTGTTGTCGGGCTGCATCCAGCCCTGGGGCAGCGGGCGGCGGGCCACGCCCTCGACCGTCACCGTGCCCGCAGGCGGCGGGGCATACGCGGCGGGCTTGCCGTCGGCGCCCAGCGGCACCCAGCCGCGATTGACCATGACCACCGGGCCGCCATCGTCGCGGAGCAGCGGCGTCACCACCTGGATGCCGGCGGCGCCGTCATTCACGCGGGCCAGCAGCCGGAAGGCATGGACGTCGTCGAAGCGGCCGGTGACGGTGACGTGGCGGTAGTCGAAGACGGGGTCGTCGAGCCGGGCGGGCAGCGGCGCCGGCGGGGCGGCCAGGCCGTGCTCGATCCGGTCGATCAGGTCGGTCTTCCAGGCCAGGCGCTCGAGCTGCCAGATGCCGAGCCCGAGCATCAGGGCGAGGGCGGGGACCAGGAAGACGGTCGGCCAGAAGTCCGGCCGGAAACGCGATGCCATTGAGGGCTCTCAGCCGCCGGTGCGGCGGTGCCGGTATTGCAGCGCCACGACATAAGCCTTGGCGGGGCGGATCAGGAGGGCGGTGAGCAGGACGAGGAGGGTGGCGCCGATCGCGACCGGCGCCCAGTCGGGCAGGTCGAAGGCGAAGCCGAGCCAGAGGGTCAGCGGCACCACGGTGAAGCCGAGGATGAAGATCAGGAAGACGGCCGGGCCGTCACCGGAATCGACCTCGGAGAGGTCGAGGTCGCAGGCCGCGCAGCGGTCGGCGACCGTCAGGAAGCCCTTGAACAGGGCGCCCCGGCCGCAGCGCGGGCATTTGCAGCCCAGCGCCGCGGCCAGGGGAGAGACAGGAGCCACCGAGGCCTAGTGCGCCGCGACGGCGCCGCCATGGCCGCCCCACCAGTAGATGGCGACGAACAGGAACAGCCAGACCGCGTCGACGAAGTGCCAGTACCAGGCGGCGGCCTCGAAGCCGAAATGGCTGTCCTTGGTGAAGTCGCCACGCGCCGTCCGGAACCAGCACACCGCCAGGAAGATGGTGCCGACCAGCACGTGGAAGCCGTGGAAGCCGGTGGCCATGTAGAAGGTCGAGGCGAAGACGCCGTCGCTGAAGCCGAATTCGGAGTGGGTGTATTCCCAGACCTGGATGCAGGTGAAGATCGCGCCGAGCAGCACGGTGATGCCGAGCGCCTTCGCCGCCTGCTTCATGTGGCCTTCGACGATCTCGTGATGCGCCCAGGTCACGGTGCAGCCCGACAGCAGCAGCACCAGGGTCATCAGCAGCGGGAAGTGGAAGGCGTCGACCGGGGTGATGCCCTTGGGCGGCCAGACGCCGCCGGTGGCCGCGACCCGGGCATACTGCGAGGCCTCGTTGACGAACAGGCTGGAGTCGAAATAGGCCCAGAAGAACGCGACGAAGAACATCACCTCGGAGGCGATGAACAGCATCATGCCGTAGCGCAGGCCCAGCTTCACCACCGGGGTGTGCAGCTTGCGGAAGGTGGCTTCCTTGATCACGTCGCGCCACCAGCCGAACATCACGGCCAGCACGCCGAGGAAGCCCGCGATCAGCAGGACCGGCCCTTCGTCATGCATGAACAGGACGCCGCCGATCGCCATGCAGCCCGCCGCGAGCGACCCGAGCAGCGGCCATGGGCTGGGGTCGACCAGATGATAGGGATGCGGAACCGCGTTCAGTTCGTAGCTCGTCTCGTGCCTGTCGGCATGGACGTCGGTCGTGCTCATCCTCGTGCCCCTCTCGGTCTCTCGTCCGATATCCGCTTCGGTGTTCCGCCCTGGTGCTGCCGGCAGGCCGTCAGCCGTCGTTCTTGGCCGCACGATAATAGGCGGCCACCGCATTCTCCAGCGCCTTCGAGCGCTGGCCGTAGAAGGTGTAGGACAGGGTGATGGTGCGCACGTCGCTCAGATTCGGCTGCGCGTCCATCGCCGCGTCGACATAGAAGTAGACCGGGAACTCCACCGTTTCCCCCGGCTGGATGATCTGCTCGGTGAAGCAGAAGCACTGCACCTTGGAGAAGTAGAGCCCGACCTTGTCCGGCGTCACGTTGTAGACCGCCTGGCCGGCGGTCGGCTCCGTGGCGGTGCTGGTGGCCTGGAAGTAGATCAGCGCCGGCTCGCCCAGCCGGACCTCGACCTCGCTCTGCTCGGCCTTGAAGGTCCAGGGCAGGCCGGCATCGGTGTTGGCGACGAAGCGGACCCGCACGGTGCGGTCAAGCACTTTGCCGGACACCGAATCGGCGACCTGGGTGGTGCCGCCATAGCCGGTGACCTGGCAGAACAGCCGGTACAGCGGCGACGAGGCGAAGGCCAGCACGCCCATCGAGAAGGCGACGCCGCACAGCGAGGTCAGGATGAGGCGGTTGCGGCGCCGGATCTTCGGATCCAGTTCGGCCATCTCACCCCCCCTTCATCTTGACGATGGTGATCACGAAGATCAGCACCACCCAGGCGACGAGGCCCAGGGCCAGCGCCAAGTTGCGACCGCGCAGGCGGCGCCTTGCATCGGGCGCCGGGGCTGCCGGCGGGATTGGTCTGGCGGCCATCTCAGAAATGCACCGCGGTGTGGTCGACGATCAGCAGGCCGAAGATCGCGAACAGGTAGAAGATGGAGAAGCCGAACATCTGCTTGGCGGCGCGATGGTTGGTGGCCGTGCCGTCCTCGCGCAGCACCCGCACTGCGCACAGGATGAACAGCGCGCCCAGCAGCGCGGCGCCGATGCCGTAGGTCAGGCCGGCGGTGCCGACCAGCCAGGGGCCGAGGGCGAGCGGGAACAGGGCCAGGGTGTAGGCCAGCATCTGGCGCTTGGTTTCGCGCGCGCCGGACACCACCGGCAGCATCGGCACCCCGGCCTTGGCGTATTCCTCGCTGCGGAACAGCGCCAGCGCCCAGAAATGCGGCGGGGTCCACATGAAGATCAGGGCGAACAGCAGCATCGACGGCACGCTGACATCGCCGGTCACGGCAGCCCAGCCGATCATCGGCGGGAACGACCCGGCGGCGCCGCCGATGACGATGTTCTGCGGCGTCCGCCGCTTCAGCCAGATGGTGTAGACGAAGATGTAGAAGGCCGAGGCCGAGGCCAGGACCAGGGCGGCGACCCAGTTCACCGCCAGCCCCATCACCAGCACGGCGGCGACCGACAGGAACACGCCGAAGGCCAGCGCCTCGGACGGTGCGATGCGGCCGCGCACGATCGGCCGGCCGCAGGTCCGGCTCATCACCGCGTCGATGTCGCGGTCGTACCACATGTTGATGGCCCCGGCCGCGCCGGCGCCGACGGCGATGCACAGCACGGCGGTGGCTGCCAGGACCGGATGCAGATGGCCCGGCGCCGCGATCAGCCCGGCGATCCCGGTGAAGACGACAAGCGTCATCACCCGCGGCTTCAACAGCGCGAGATAGTCCTGCCAGGTGGCGCCGCCTTCGGCCTCGGCCGCGGCGGTTCGGGCTGTCCGGTCCAGGGTCACGTCAACCATCATAAACCTCAAGCAGACCGGGCCGCACGGAGTATCCGCGCGGCCCGGCCCGGTCTCCTCTTTTCCTCAGCCTCGGGTCACTTGACCCGGGGCAACTGCTCGAACTGGTGGAAGGGCGGCGGCGACGGCAGCGTCCACTCCAGCGTGGTGGCGCCTTCGCCCCAGTAGTTGCTTTCCACCCGGCGGCCGTAGCGGATCGTGTAGAAGGCGATGCCGACGAACAGGAAGGCGGCCGCGACCGAGATGTAGGCGCCGAACGACGACACCATGTTCCAGCCGTGGAACGCGTCCGGATAGTCCGGCTGGCGCCGCGGCATCCCGGCCAGACCCAGGAAATGCTGCGGGAAGAAGGTCAGGTTGACGCCGATGAAGGTCATCCAGAAGTGGATCTTGCCCCAGGTCTCCGGGTACTGCCGGCCGGACATCTTGCCGATCCAGTAGTAGAAGCCGCCGAAGATCGAGAACACCGCGCCCAGAGAAAGCACGTAGTGGAAGTGCGCGATGACGTAGTAGGTGTCGTGCAGGGCGGTATCGATGCCGGCATTGGCCAGCACGACGCCGGTGACGCCGCCGATGGTGAACAGGAAGATGAAGCCGACGGCCCACAGCATCGGCGTCTTGAACTCGATCGACCCGCCCCACATCGTCGCGATCCACGAGAAGATCTTGATGCCGGTCGGCACCGCGATGATCAGGGTGGCGGCGGTGAAGTAGGCGCGGGTGTCGACGTCGATGCCGGTGGTGAACATGTGGTGCGCCCACACGACGAAACCGACGACGCCGATCGCGACCATGGCGTAGGCCATGCCGAGATAGCCGAACACCGGCTTCTTCGAGAAGGTCGACACGATGTGGCTGATCATGCCGAAGCCCGGCAGGATCATGATGTAGACCTCGGGGTGCCCGAAGAACCAGAACAGGTGCTGGAACAGGATCGGGTCGCCGCCGCCCTCGGGCTTGAAGAAGCTGGTGCCGAAGTTGCGGTCGGTGATCAGCATGGTGATGGCGCCGCCCAGCACCGGCACCGCCAGCAGCAGCAGGAACGCGGTCACCAGCATCGACCAGACGAACAGCGGCATCTTGTGCAGCGTCATGCCCGGCGCGCGCATGTTGAAGATGGTGGTGATGAAGTTCACCGCGCCGAGGATCGAGGACGCGCCGGCCAGGTGCAGGGCGAAGATCGCCATGTCGACCGACGGCCCGGGCTGCCCGGCCTCGGACAGCGGCGGGTAGATGGTCCACCCGGTGCCGGCGCCCTGGCCGACGAAGGCGGAGCCGATCAGCAGCGCGAAGGCCGGGACCAGCAGCCAGAACGAGATGTTGTTCAGCCGCGGGAAGGCCATGTCCGGGGCGCCGATCATGATCGGCACGAACCAGTTGCCGAAGCCGCCGATCATCGCCGGCATGACCGTGAAGAAGATCATGATCAGGCCGTGGGCGGTGACGACGACGTTCCATTCCTGCCCGCCGGACAGGAACTGCATCCCTGGATTCTGCAGCTCGAGCCGCATGATCAGCGAGAACACGCCGCCGATCAGCCCCGCGCAGATCGCGAAGATCAGGTACAGCGTGCCGATGTCTTTGTGGTTGGTCGAGAACAGCCAGCGCTTGAAGAAGCCCGGCTTGTGATCGTGGTGGTGGTCGTCGTGACCATGTGCTGCGGCGTGAGCCATCGTGTTAACCTCTTCCCCGTCCGGGGTTGCCTGTCGGGGCCGCCGGCCCCGAGTGGGATCACTCCCCGATGGGGATCACTGCCCTACCTGGGCCAGCTTGGTGCGCGCCTGCGCCTCGTCCCAGGTCATGGTCAGAAGCTTCGGCTTTTCGGCCGGGTTCGGCCCGACCTTCTCGACGACCCACTTGTCGAAATCCGCCCGGCTGACTGCATGCACCTCGATCGGCATGTAGGCGTGGTCGGTGCCGCACAGCTGCGAGCACTGGCCGTAATAGACGCCCGGCTTGTCGATGCGGACCCAGGTCTCGTTGGTCCGGCCCGGGATCGCGTCCTTCTTCACGCCGAAGGCGGGTATCGCCCAGGAGTGGATGACGTCGCCGGCGGTGGTCAGGATCTGGATGTCGGTGTCGACCGGCAGCACCACCGGGTTGTCGACCGACAGCATCCGCACCTGATCCGGCTTCAGATCCTCGTCCTTCACCCCGTAGCTGGTGTATTCGGCGACCTTCTGGTCCGGGTATTCGTAGCCCCAGTACCACTGGTAGCCATGGGCGATCAGGGTCATCTCCGGGTTCGGCGTGCGGTCGCCGGCGTAGAGCAGCCGGAAGGACGGCACCACGATGACCAGCAGGATCAGGACCGGCGCGACCGTCCAGACCACCTCGATGATCGTGTTGTGCGCGGTCTTCGACGGCACCGGGTTGCGGTCGGCACTGAAGCGCCACATGACATAGACCAGCAGCCCCAGCACGAACACCGTGAGCACCACGATGATGACCAGGAGCAGGTTGTGGAAGCTCTCCATCTGCTCCTTGATCGGCGAAGCTGCTTCCTGGAAGCCGAGCTGCCAGTTGTGCGGCGGTCCGTCGGCGAAGGCCGCGCCTGTGCCGAGGAGAAGCAGGGCCGACACCCCTGCCGCCAATTCACGCAGTCTGCCCGATCGCATGCCGTGCGCTCTTTCGTTATCGTTGTCGTTCCCACCCATGGCCCATCCGGCCGTTGCCGGCAATGGACTCCGTCCGGCCTTATAGCGATGGAACCGCAAGGGTTGAAGCCCTTACGACATCGCCGGCCGCACGAAGCCGGGCCAATCCTGGCCAGGGCGAAAATACAGGGCGTTCCCGGGGGCAACAACAGGCTGTGCCGTCGCGGCATCACGCAAATGGTCGCATCCCCTTGCGCGCCGATTCGGCCGGCCGCGGCCGATCGGGGCTGGCCCCGGCCGGCGCGGGGCACTATCTCTGGAGTCCAGATCCGCTGACCGGAATCCCGCCATGACCGCCCTCGATCAGACCGACGACCTGTTCTTCACCCAGGCCGGGCTCGACCGCGCCCGGCTCGAGCGGCTGGTCGGCGAGGCCCTGCAAGGGGCCGACGACGGCGAGCTGTTCCTGGAATACGTCCAGTCCGAGGGGCTGAGCTGGGACGATGGCAAGCTGAAGAGCGCCAGCTTCGACACGTCGCAGGGCTTCGGCCTGCGCGCGGTGGCGGGCGAGACCACCGGCTACAGCCATGCCTCGATCCTGAGTGAGGATGCGGTCAAGCGGGCGGTGGAGACCGTGCGCGCGGTCCGCGCCGGCCATGGCGGCAGCCTGGCCGAGCCGCCGCAGGGCACCAACCGGCAGCTCTACACCGACGCCAACCCGCTCTCTGCCGTGCCGTTCGAGACCAAGGTCAAGGTTCTGGCCGAGATCGACGCCTATGCCCGGGCCAGGGATCCGCGGGTGCGCCAGGTCAGCGCCTCGATCAGCGGCAACTGGCAGGCGGTGCGGATCGTCCGCGCCGACGGCCGCCACGCCGCCGACATCCGGCCGTTGGTGCGGGTCAACGTCTCGGTCGTGGTCGGCGACGGCGACCGGATGGAGAGCGGCAGCCACGGCGCCGGCGGCCGCACCGGCTACGATCTCTACCTCGAGCCGGGGCAGTGGCAGGCGGCGGTCGACGAGGCGCTGCGCCAGGCCCTGGTACGGCTCGACGCGGTCGAGGCGCCGGCCGGCGAGATGACAGTGGTGCTCGGCTCCGGCTGGCCCGGCATCCTGCTGCACGAGGCGATCGGCCACGGCCTCGAGGGCGACTTCAACCGCAAGAAGACCTCCGCCTTCTCCGGCCTGATGGGCCAGCGCGTGGCGGCGCCCGGCGTCACCGTGATCGACGACGGCACCCTGCCGGACCGGCGCGGCAGCCTGACGGTGGACGACGAGGGTACGCCCACCCGCAGCACCACGCTGATCGAGGACGGCATCCTGGTCGGCTACATGCAGGACCGGATGAACGCCCGGCTGATGGGCATGATGCCGACCGGCAACGGAAGGCGGCAGAGCTACGCCCACCACCCGATGCCGCGGATGACCAACACCATCATGCTCGGCGGCAAGACGCCTGCGGCCGAGATCCTGGCCTCGGTCAAGCGCGGCCTCTACGCCGTCAACTTCGCCGGCGGCCAGGTCGACATCACCAACGGCAAGTTCGTGTTCTCCGCCTCCGAGGCCTATCTGATCGAGGACGGCAAGATCGGTGCGGCGGTGAAGGGCGCGACCCTGATCGGCAACGGGCCGGACGCGCTGACCAAGGTGTCGATGGTCGGCAACGACATGGCGCTCGACCCCGGCATCGGCACCTGCGGCAAGGAAGGCCAGGGCGTGCCGGTCGGCGTCGGGCAGCCGACCCTCAGGATCGACGGGCTGACGGTCGGCGGCACCCGCGCCTGACCGCCGCGGCTTCGCTTTTTTCCGGAGGCACTGTTTCGTCCGAGAAGCATCGCACAGTACCGATTGCTATTTTATGTAGTCGTTCAACGGCATCTCGCTTCGCTTAAGTCGGATGAATCATCGATTACCCATTTGAGTGGCTTGTTTTTCTTGATCGATCCTGCTGGTTATGGCGTTATGAGTGGACGCTTCTGCTGAGGCGTGATTTTTATAATTGATGTTTTTGGAGACGAGCGTGCGAATCTCATTTGGCCTTTTGATTGGTGCAGCGATCGCGGTCTTGGCGCCGGGCAGTATTGTTCAGGCGGCGACGGCAACCACCAGCTTCCTGGTCACGGCGACCGTGCTGAAGTTCTGCACGGTGGTGGCGACGCCGATGGCGTTCGGCGACTACACCAGTTCGACGGCGGCGTTGAGCACCTCCACCATCACCGTGACCTGCACCAACGGCACCCCCTACGACATCGGTCTCGACGCCGGCGGGGCGGCCGGCGCCACCGTGACCACGCGCCAGATGTCGGGCACCACCGTCACCACCGCCCGGCTGGACTACTTCCTGTACAGCGACAGCGGCCGCACCGTGAACTGGGGCGACACGGTGGGCACCGACACGGTCCATCTCACCGCCGGCGCCGTGCCCATCATCTCCACCGTCTACGGCCGTGTCCCGGCCGGCCAGTTCGTTGCCCCCGACGCATATCTGGATACGATCAACGTCACGGTCACCTACTGACCAGGATCGAGCGATGACGGCGATGCGCCGACGCCTCGCCCTGGTCGCGGCGGCCTGGGCCGCGCTGTGCCTCGGCAGCGCGGCAGCCCGGGCCGGGGGGCTCGAGGTGGCGCCGATCGGCGTCGACTTCGCCGCGGGCCAGATGGCGCAGACCATCACCGTGGCCAACCGGGCCACCGCGCCGGCGACGGTGCAGGTGCGAACCTTCGACTGGTCGCAACCCGGCGGCATCGACCGGCTGTTCCCGACCGGCGCGGTGGTCGCCAGCCCGCCGATCGTCACCATCCCGCCGGGGCGGGAGCAGGTGATCCGCGTGCTGCTGCGCCGGCCGGCCGCCGGCGCGGCGGAGAAGAGCTATCGGCTGATGATCGACGAGATCCCGGTGCCCGTGCCGGGGCAGATCAACCTGGCATTGCCTCTAGCCGCCGCTAATCTGGGCGGAAAGACGCAGCCAGGGAGGAGCGCATGATCGCCGTCATCTTCGAGGTCGAGCCGGCGGAGGGCCGGTTCGAGGAGTATCTCGACCATGCCGCCCGGCTGCGCCCGGTGTTGGAGCGGATGCCCGGCTTCATCTCGGTCGAGCGTTTCCGCAGCCTGACCAATCCGGACAAGCTGCTGTCGCTGTCCTTCTGGGAGAACGAGGAAGCGGTGGCCGGCTGGCGCAACCGGGCCGAGCACCGCGCCGCCCAGGCCGCCGGCCGCGCCGGCATCTTCCAGGGCTATCGCCTGCGCATCGCCGCGGTGCTGCGCGACTACGAGATGGACGAGCGGCGCGAACAGGCGCCGGCCGATTCGCCGTTCTAGGGGGCTGCCGTCAGGTCGGTCCGGCTGAAATCGTCGCCCTTGAACAGGAGAGGCTCGCCCCTCGTCGCCGCGAGGGCATAGGCGAAGCAGTCGCCGTAGTTCAGCCCGGCCGGGTGTCGGCCCTTGCCGAAGCGGCGCCACGCCCGCCGCGCCATCTGGGCCTGGTCGGCGTCGACCGGCACGGTTTCGACGTCGAGCCGATGGAGCCACAGGTCGAGTTCCCGGCCACCCGCATCACCCCAGCCGCGCTTCAATCACGATGGTGGCCTCGACCAGGGTCGCGGCCGAGATCAACCGGACCGGGTTCGCCGCGATTCGCCGCTCGAAGTCGATGGCTTCCGGCTCATTGAGCAAGATCGTGAGGATCGCCGAGGTGTCGATCACCATCAGCGCGGCAGCCCGTCCTCGTCATAGCCCAGGATCTCGTCCGGGCTGCGGCGGTCCAGGACGGGCAGGGCTGCCACCCGCTTGCGGATGGCGGCCATCTCCTCGAGCAGCAACGGTGCCTTCTTGGCGCCGACCACTCGCCGAAGCCGATCCTCCAGGGCGCGCCGGGTCGCCTCGGTGATGGACTCGCCGGTCCGTCGTGCCAATTCGCGGGCCAGCGTCTCGGTCTCGGGATCCTTGATGCTGAGTGCCATGATGGTTCCTAGGTATCCGTCTAGGTAGAATATACCTAGACGGCCACCTGACGCCACATCTGCTGCCTGCTCACCCTGCGGCGAGGTCGGCCTGACGGCGCAGCTCCGCCGCCAGGGCCGAATCCAGCGGCAGGGGCGGCTCCAGGCTGTCCGACGCGGCGCCGAAGGCCAGGGCCTCCGCCTCGCGCCGGAACTTGGCGATGCCGGTGCAGCGGCCACTGTCGAGCCAGCCGGTGGCGTGCAGGATGAAATCGGCGCCGCAGGCCATGGCGGCGGCGGTGGCGCGGCCGCCGTCGGAGCCGGCCTGGGCGTCGTCGAGCCGCGACGAGGTCACCCCGCCGTCGCCGCGGCCGGGGATGCCGAGCCGCCGGGCCAGCGCCATGGCGCCGTACTGCACCAGATGCAGGGCCGGGTCGCCGAACACCGGCACCATGCGGCTCATCGAGAACGGCATGGCGAAGATGCCCATGATCATCGGCGTGCCGGGGGCCCACAACTGCGCCAGCGTCAGCCCGGCCAGCACCTCGGCATAACCCTGGATCAGGGCGCCGGCGGCGGTGACCGGCGCGGTCGCGCCCATCATCATGTAGGAGGTGACCAGGCAGCCCTGCCGGCTCTCGGCCGCCAGGCGCAGGCATTTCAGCGGATTGCCCTTGTAGGACAAAGGCGGGGTCGCGTTGATCAGGTGCAGCAGGTGGCAGCCGGCGGGCTTGCCGTCCAGCGGGCCGATCGCCGCCGCCGCGGCGTCGATCACCCGCCGCATCGCGGCGGGGGAGGCGATCGTGCCCATGAACGGCTTGTCCGATAGGGTCAGATGGGCGATCGCCATCTCCAGCGGCCGGGCGGCGTCCGGCACGTCGCCGATGACGCAGAGCATGTGCCCGGTGTTGCTCAGGCCCGGCGCGGCATGGGCCATGGCCATCAGCCGGTGATAGTCGGCGCGGGTGCCGAAGCCGCCGCTGCCATCCTCCCGCAGCACGTTCGGCGGCCCGTAGACCGGCGCGAAGACCGGGCGCTCGCCGGCCCCGACCCGGGTGCTGCGGGCCGGGTTGCGGCCGTGCAGCACGAAATGCGCGGGCGCCGTGGCGCGGATGATCTGGCGCAGCCGCGGGCCGTCCAGGCGCACCCGCTCGCCATCGACCTCGGCCCCGGCCTGCCGCCAAAGCTCCAGGGTCTCGGGATCGTCCTCGAAGCGCAGGCCGGTCTCGGCCAGGACGCGGTCGGCGGCGGCCTCGATCCGGTCCAGCGCGGCCGCGTCGAAAGCGGTGAAGCGGCCGGAGAGGGTGTCCTCAACCGGCACGGCCGAACGCCCAGACGGTGACGGAGTCGTAGTAGGGGTCGCCGGCGATCGGAACCCGGGCCAGGGCCAGGGTCGACAGCCCCGCCCGTTCGGCGCAGGCGGCGGTCAGCGCCGGCGACACATAGCGGTTGTCGTGGCCCTCGCGGTCGATCAGCAGGCTGCTGCGCACCCAGTCGGCGCCGATGAAGCGGCCGCCCGGCGCCAGGTTCGCGGCCGCCGCTGCGAACGCCCCGGCGTAGCGTCCGGCGTCGGGCGACAGGCCGAAGCAGCCGATCGCGCTGATCAGGCCATGGCCGCCGGCCCGCCCCGGCCCGGCCGGCCAGGGCTGCAGGCAGTCGAACACGTGATAGGTCCAGGGGCGGCGGCGCAGGGCCTCGAAATCGGCCTCAGGCCGGCCGACCAGCGCCATCGCCTCGCGATAGCAGGGCGGCGTCTCATCGCCGTTCTTGAACGCCGCCAGCACATGCAGGGCCTCCGGCACCAGGTCGCAGGCCGACACCTCGCCCGGTGCAGCGGCCAGGCCGATCGACCAGAACAGCGTGGTCACGCCGGCTCCCAGGTCGATCCAATGCGCCGGACGGCCGCCATGGTCGCGCAGAGCGGCCAGGATCTCCTCCGCCCCCTGGCCGGGCATCAACCGGTCGTTGAAGTAGCGGCTGCGGTAGTCCTCGAAATAGCGCAGCCGTTCCGGGTCCAGCCGGCCGATCTGCTCCAGCCGCCGGTACGACCGGTCCAGGCCGGCATCGGCATCCTTGATCCAGCCGCCGATCGCTTCGATCTCAGACACCGGCGCCTCCGACCGCCATGGCGAAGCGCCGCTCGCTCGGCATCATCGCGGCCAGCAGGGCCGAGCACAGCGCCGCCGCCAGCATCGCCAGATAGATCGACTGGAACGATCCGGTCGAGACCTTCAGCCAGCCGCCGGCCATGTTGCCGACGATGCCGCCGAAGCCCAGCGCGATGTTGCCGAAGGCGAAGACCAGGGCCGACCGGCCGGCGCCGAAAGCATGGCCGATATAGGCCGGCACCAGGCCGAAGATGGCGTAGAAGGCGAGGCCGAAGGCGACCACCGCCAGGTACAGCACCGGCAGGTTGCCGCCGCCGATCGCGGCCCGCAGCAGCAGCACGCAGGATCCGGCCAGGATCAGGTAGGTCAGCACCATCGCCCAGCGCACGGTGATGCGGTCGGCCAGGGCGCCGATGGCGAAGCCGCCGACCATGCCGACGGCGCCGATCACGCTCCATGCCATCGCCGCCACGTCCTGCGACAGACCGACCTCGCCCTGCAGGAAGGTCGCCAGATAGGTCTGGTACGGCATGCAGGACAGGCCGTTCAGGAACATCATCAGCAGCACCGCCGCGGTCAGCCCCGGGGGCAGCGTCCGCAGCCGGGCGCCGATCGAGGCCCGGGGAGCCTCCGCCGCCGGCCTCGTCCCGGCCGGCCGGCGCAGCCGCAGGAACCCGGCCAGCGCCAGCACGGCGACGATCGCGCCGGTGGTCGCCCACAGGAAGCGCCAGCCTTCGGTCGCCAGGAAGCCGGTGATCAGCAGGCCGTTGACGAAGACGCCGTAGCTGGTGCCGGACGACATCAGCCCCAGCGCCTTGCCCTGGTGCGACCGGGGCACGATCTCGCTCGACACCTCGACCATCGGCACCCAGATCGCCGCGGCGCAGCCGCCCAGGATGGTCAGCAGCACGCCCATGGCGACGATGTCGGTCACCAGCGCCAGCCCGCCCAGGCAGGCGGCGCAGACGGCGATCGACCCCAGGATCATCGGCAGGGCGCCGAAGCGGACGGTCAAGAGGCCGCTCAGCAGCGCACACACCATGAAGCCGGCCTGGACGCAGCCCGAGATCACGCCCATCGCGTCGTAGGTGAACGGCAGGTCGCGCCGGATGGCCTCGACGATGGCCGGGAACAGGTACATCCCGAAGCCGTAGGTCGAGGCGATGAAGGCGGTGAACAGGACGACCGCCTCGATGCTCCGATTCCGCCCCGCGGAAGACATGGCCTTCCTCCTACCGGCCGGCGGCCGGACCGCGTCGATAGAGGGCGATCAGCCGGGGCGAATCGCCGGTGAAATCCGATCCGTCATAGTCGCCATGGACGGCCTCGACCGACATGCCGTCGGGCCGGGCGTCATCGATCCAGCCGCGGCCGTAGCGATGCAGGCGCATGCCGGAGGTCCAGTTCTCGGCGGCGCCGCCCAGCACCCGGTACCGCAGCTCGAACCGGATCGATGCCGCCTCATGGTGCTGCGCCGATTGCCGGACCAGCTGCGACCCATCCGGCAGCGGCCGGATCCAGTCGGTGGCCCAGACCCCGTCGGTCCGGGCCGGATCGTAGTAGTCCGGGTCCAACGGTCCGCCCGGGACCGGGCGGAAGGTGGCGAGATCCACGGCCAGCCGGCCGCCGGGCGCGACATGCGCCGCGACCGCGGCCAGGGCCTGGCGGCCCTCCTCCGGCGGCAGCAGCTGCAGTGCCTCGCGCGGGATCAGCGCCAGGTCGAAGCGCTCCTCCAGCCGCAGCTCCCGCATGTCGGCGACCCGGCCGCGGACCCGGTGGCCATGGCCCTCGCGCTCCAGCGCCGCGACGGTCCGCGCCACCATCTCCGGCTCGAGGTCGACCACGGTCAGCCGCCCGGCCCGCGGGGCGATCCGCAGCGACAGGCGACCGGCGCCGCAGGGCACCTCGAGCATGCTCGGGGCGGCCTCGCCGACCAGGCCGAGGATGAAGCCGACGTCGCGCTCCTCGGCGTATTCAAGGTCGTAGACCGCGGCGCGCCGGCTATACGGCATCCGCCAGCCCGCCTTCGACCATCGCGATGTGCCGCCGCACCTCCGGATGGACGACGGCGCCGCCGGCGACGACGCAGCCGTTGCGCGACACCGGGTCGGCCACGCCGTCATGGACGTCCCGCGCCAGGTCCATCAGAGAGCGCCAGACATTGGCGCTGGTGGCCCGGGCCGCGGTCATCGGCACCGAGGCCGGCATCGCGTCGATCTTGCAGTGCAGGACGCCGTGCCGGACGTAGAACGGGGCGTCATAGGTGGTCAGGTGGCTGAAGCTGGGCATGTAGCCGCTGCCGTAGCCGCAGGTGACGTCGACGATCACCGATCCCGGCTTCATCCGCCGCACCAGCTCCTCGTCCAGCATCGGCGGGGTGTCGTAGGTCGAGATCAGGATCGCCCCAACCACGACATCCGCCTCCAGCACGGCGCGCTCGAAGGCCTCGCGCTCGTTCAGCAGGCAGCGGACATTGGCCGGCATCCCCGCCATGAACCGGCGCAGCCCCTCCCACCGGGTGCCGAACACTGTCACCTCCGCCCCCATCGACGCCGCCAGCCGCGCCGCGCCGCCGCCGGCATTGCCGTAGCCGATGACGACGACCTTGGGTCGCGGCGCCCCCGGCACCTCCGACAGCAGCACGCCGCTGCCGCCCATATGCGCCTGCAGGTGATACGCGGCCAACAGGATCGCCAGCTTGCCGGAGATCTCGTTGTCCGACACCGGCACCGGATAGTCGCCGCGTTCGGTGCGGAAGAATTCCAGCGCATAGCCAGACATGCCGCTGCCGCGCATCGCCTCTACCAGCGCCAGGTTGCCCTCGGCGTGCATGAAGCTGGCCAGGTGCAGGCCCGGCCGGAAGTGGCGGTATTCCTCCGGTCCCGGGGCCTTGTACTTGAACACGACGTCCGAGCCCGACCAGGCCGCGGCGCCGTCGACGATGCTCGCGCCAGCGGCCGCATAGGCCTGGTCGGGGAAGCCGGCGGCGATGCCCGCCTCGGCCTCGACCAGGACGCGATAGCCGCGCCGGGTGAACTCGCCCACCGCATCCGGCAGCAGGATCACACGCTTCTCGCCGCTCCGGCGCTCCTTGAGGATGGAGACCGACCGTTCAGCCATGACTGCGCACTCCCCTGGCGTGTTCGGTGACATGCGTGTCGGTCGGCAGGAAGGACAGCTTCAGCGACGCGATGGCGCGATGCGGGTCGGCCTTGCCGCAGACGAAGACGTCGACGGCGGCGTAGCTCAGCTCCGGCCACGAATGGATGCTGATATGGGATTCGGCCAGCATCAGGATCCCGGTGACCCCCATGCCCTCGCCGAAATGATGCAGGTTGGCGTTGAGGACCGTCGCCCCGGCCGCGCGGGCGGCGTCGATCAGCGCGGTTTCGACCTCGCCCGGATCGTCGATCCGGCTGCAGCCCCAGAATTCAGCCAGCACATGCCGCCCCAGGCCGGCACTCCGGCTCGTCACGGCAGTCACCTCCGCGATCTCGTGCATGCTATGCCTCCGTGGCCCGCTTGTTGCGCGGGTTGTATTGTCTTGCGCCTGAAATGAGGCGTCCCGGATGCGGTGTCGCTGCGCTTGGTTAATCTGCGGTCCGGGTCAACCTGATGGACGGTAGCGGCCCCCTGATGGGGCCACTGTCCTAGCCCCGCCCCGCGCTGTCCCCGGCGCGGCGTCGCCTTTCAGCCGGCCGGCAGCTTCGACGGCGATTGCGGCCAGTGCGGCACGTCGTCGGTGATGGCGTAGTAGCCGCCCTTGTCGGCGGTGAAGGCATGGGCGACCAGGGCCAGGCCGGCGGCGCCGTCCAGCGTGCCGGCGCAAATACTGATCCTGACGGTGCGGGCCGCCACCCGCCGCCAGAACAGGTTGCTGCCGCATTCGCCGCAGAAGCCGCGCTCCGCCCCCGGCGAGGAACGGTACCAGCGCAGGCCGCGGTCGCTCTCCAGCGCCAGGTCGCCGGCGGCGCAGGCGGTGAAGGCGGCGACATGGCCGGAGGTGCGGCGGCACTGGGTGCAATGGCAGGCCACGACCGGGCGCAGCGGCCCCGTCACCCGATAGCGCACCGCGCCGCACAGGCAGCCACCGGTCTGGTCCGTCATCGCTCGCCTCCTCCGATCGCCGAAATCCAGGGTGCGGCCATCGGGCCTTCGACATTGTACCGGAGCCGTCCCGAGATGTCGCAAGCGCGCCACAGTCCTGTCGCATCCGGCCTTGCCAAGCCTTCGCGGCCTCCCGATATTCGACGGAGCCGTCCGGATCCCCCGGGCGGCGGACGTTCTCAGGGCGGGGTGAAAGTCCCCACCGGCGGTGATGGCATGGCCCCTCGGGGCGGTGCACGAGCCCGCGAGCGCCTGCCGGGCCAACCGGCAGGGTCAGCAGATTCGGTGCGATTCCGAAGCCGACGGTCACAGTCCGGATGAAAGAGAACGGGGACGGCAGGCCGGGCGCGAGTCCTGGCGGTCGGTCCCGTATGCCCTGATTCTGGTCCGTTGCATGAGGATGACCATGAATCAGCCCCTGTCTTCTGCTTCCCGCACCGACACGCCCCGCATCGCCTTCATCCAGGCGTGCTGGCACCGCGACATCGTCGACCAGTGCAAGACCGCCTTCCTGGCCGAGATCGCCCAAAGTGGCGCAACGGGCGCCGGCGCCGCGGCACCGGAGGTCGACCTGTTCGAGGTGCCGGGCGTGTTCGAGATCCCGCTGCACGCCCAGCTGCTGGCCAAGAGCGGCCGCTACGACGCCATCGTCGCCACCGGCTTCATCGTCGACGGCGGCATCTACCGGCACGAATTCGTGTCGACCGCGGTGATCGACGCGCTGATGCGGGTGCAACTCGACACCGAGGTGCCGGTGCTGTCCGCGGTGCTGACGCCGCAGCGCTTCCACGAGCACGAGGCCCACACCGCCTTCTTCCGCGACCATTTCCTGGTCAAGGGCAAGGAGGCGGCGGAAGCCGCGCTCAAGACCATCGCCGCGGTGGCGAAGCTGCGCGGCAAGGGCCTGCGCGCGGCGGCTTGAGCCCATCCCCACCCCGTCATCCCGGGCGCACTGCGGCACGCAGTGCCGCCGTGCAGACCCGGGACCTCTTCTGGACTTCGAAGAGATCCCCGCTTTCGCGGGGATGACGGATAGGGGCTTTTAGGCCACCCGACCGAAGCCGATGCGGGCGATGCCGTAGCGGCGCTCGTCCAGCAGGGCGAGGCCGGGCACCGCCGGCTCGTCGGCCGCGGTCTCGGCCACCACCAGGCAGCCGGGGGCCAGCCAGCCGGCGGCGGACAGCGCCTCGACCGCCGGGCCGACCAGCCCCTGGCGGTAGGGTGGGTCGAGGAACAGCAGCGTCGCCTGCGCCCGCGCCGGCGGCGGCTTCAGCGCGTCGGCGCGCAGCAGATGCGCGCGCGCCGTCTCGCCCAGCGCTTCGGCATTCTTCCGGGCGAAGCCCAGCGCCGCGGCCGAGCTGTCGAACAGCCAGGCCTCGGCGGCGCCGCGTGACAGCGCCTCAAAGGCCAGCGCGCCGGTGCCGGCGAAGGCGTCCAGCACCACGGCACCGGTCACGGCGTCGCCGTCATCGGGGCCGTAGCCGGCATGGGCCAGGATGTTGAACACCGCCTCGCGCACCCGTTCGCCGGTCGGCCGGGTGGCGCGGTCCGGCGGCGCGGCGAGGGCGCGGCCCCTATGCCGGCCGGCGACGAGGCGCAGGGGCATGGCGGGAGGCGGGGGCCGTCGCGGGCTTCGAGCCTGTCGGCTTGGTGGGCGCCGGCTTGGCTGCTGTCGGCTTAGGCGCCGGCTTGCGCGTCGGCCGCTCCTCCTCATGGGTCGTCAGCCAGCGGCCCAGCTGGTCGCGCAGCACCGAGGCCTTGATCTCCTCGGCCTCGCCCTTCTCCAGGATGCCGAGCTGGAACGGGCCGTAGGCGACGCGGATCAGCCGGTTCACATCCAGGCCGATCGCCTCCATCACCTTGCGCACCTCGCGGTTCTTGCCCTCGCGCAGGGTGATGGTCAGCCAGGCATTGGCGCCCTGCACCTTGTCCAGCGCCGCCTCGATCGGGCCGTAATGCACGCCGGAGACGGTGATGCCCTTGGCCAGGCTCGCCAGCTTCGCCGGGTCCGGCGTGCCGTGCACCCGCACGCGGTAGCGCCGCGGCCAGCCGGTCGATGGCAATTCCAGCCGGCGCGACAGCTCGCCGTCATTGGTCAGCAGCAGCAGGCCTTCGCTGTTCAGGTCCAGCCGGCCGATCGAGACCACGCGCGGCAGCTCTTCCGGCAGGCTGTCGAACACGGTCCGGCGGCCCTGCGGGTCGGACCGGGTGGTGACCAGCCCGGCCGGCTTGTGATAGCGCCACAGCCGGGTGCGCTCGGGCTCCGGCACCGGCACGCCGTCGACGCTCAGCACGGCGCCGGGCGGCACCACCACGGCCGGGGTGTCCAGCACCTTGCCGTCCAGCGCCACGCGGCCCTCGGCGATCCAGCGCTCGGCCTCGCGGCGCGAGCACATCCCGGCCCGGGCCAGCACCTTGGCAACGCGTTCGCCGTCCTTCTCGCCGCCATCCTTGAAGGTGGCTTTCGGTTTCGCGGCCGGGGTCGCGGCGCCTGTCGCGGCCGGATCGCCCGCCGTCTTCCCGACGGTGGTCTTGTGATCGGTCTTGCTCATCGCCCTTGTCTAGCGCGAAGCGCCCGGCCAGGGTTAGCGCGAAACGCAAGGATCTGACCCGTGCCTGCCGACCCGGCCCCCGATTCGACTGACGGCTATATGCGCCTGGCGCTGGACGAGGCCGCCGCCGCCGCCGCGCGCGGAGAAGTACCGGTCGGTGCGGTGCTGGTCGAGGCGACGACCGGCACGGTGCTGGCCCGGGCCGGCAACCGGGTGGAGGAGCTGGCGGACCCGACCGCCCATGCCGAGGTGCTGGCGATCCGCGAGGCCGGGCGGCTGCGCGGCCGGCCGCGGCTGCCGGATTGCGACCTCTACGTCACGCTCGAGCCCTGCGCGCTGTGCGCCGGCGCCATCTCCTTCGCCCGCCTCCGCCGGGTGGTGTTCGCGGCCCTCGACCCGAAGGGCGGCGCGGTGCTGCACGGCCCCCGCTTCTTCGAGCAGAAGACCTGCCACCACCGCCCCCAGGTGGAGCAGGCGCCGGGCGCGGAGGAGGCGGGCGAGCTGCTGCGGGCGTTCTTTAGGGCGCGGCGGTAGGAAGGACTGGCCCGACCGCCGATTCACGCTCACATTCAGTCAGCGCAGCAGTGTCGGGGGGGCATGATGCGGGGGCCGCGCGTTAAGCGATCCGGGCTGATCGGCTGGATCGGATGCTTGGTAATATTGTTTGCGTCCGATGTTGTCTGGGGAGCCCAGGATCGCGTCGCGCTTCCGGATGATCTTGCCTCAATCCATGTTTCGGACCGGGAGGCCGGCGAGCATCTCCTGGCGGAGCATCGTGCCATCCGTGCGGCTTTCCCATTGGCGGTAGGCGACGACACGGTCCGGCTGGAGGTGTTGGTCGATGAGGCTGGGCACGTCCGTTCCGCCGTAGCCGTCGCAGGGCCGGAATCCGTCCTGCCCGCAGCCGAAGCCGTGGTGAGGACTTGGCGCTATCGGCCGTTTTTTCTGGATGACAAGCCCGTATCGGCGTCGTTCTCCGTGGATCTCCGGGTCTATCCGCCCGAACGCAGGCGAGCCGGGGCCGCAGCGTTCCCGGAGGTTACGGACTGGTCTTCCGTCCGCATCCGTCTCGAGAGGGATGGCTGCTTCGGCCAATGTCCCTCCTATACGGTCGAGATCTCCGGCGACGGCAGCGTCAGCTACAAGGGCGAGGGCTTCACGGCTCTGGAGGGGGAATACCGCACCCGCATCCCCCAGGACCGCGTCGTAGGCCTGATCGAGCTGTTTCGCGCAGCGGATTTCTTCTCACTGCGGGACCGATATACCGGGCCGGTGACGGACATGGCCGAGCAGAAAATATCGCTGACCATCGACGGCTTGACCTGGACCGTAGCCGACTATGTCGGCCAGTTGGACGGAATGCCAGAGAGCGTGGCGGGAATCGAGGACGCAATCGACCGCGCGGCGGCGACGTCCCGATGGGTCGAAGGGTCGGCGGAGGTGATCGAAATCCTGCAGGCCCGAGGCGTGGATTTCCGATCGCCACAGGCAGCTGCGATGCTGGCGGGTGCCGCGATTTGCTGCAACGCTGATTTCCTGCGCGAGCTGCTGGCCAGGGGGGCACCCTTCGACCAGCTGATGGACCCCAATGAACGAGCGATCCTCTGGATCTTCGCAGATCCTGCGAAGGGGCGGGTGGTCGCCGACGCTGTCGTGGCGCGCGGTACGCAGTCGCAGAAGACGCTGGCATTGTCCTTCGCGGTGATTGGGGAAGATCCTGGCATCGTCCGGCGATTGATCGCAGGCGGCGCCTATCCCGGCGGGGCCGATGACCGTAGAGTGCTGCTCGTCTCAGCCGCTCGTGATGGCGGCCCCAGGGTCGTGACGGAGTTGCTGAAGCGTCGTCCTGGACGACAGGACCTTAAGGACGCGTTGGTTGCAGCGGCTCAAGCCGGCGCGGTCGACAATATCCGGTTGTTGCTCGGGGCCGGGGCCGGCGCGAACGGCGACGACCGTAGCGGAACCAGCCCGCTATATGGCGCTGGAAATGCGGCCGTAGTCGAAATGCTGGTTACCGCTGGTGCCGATCCTAATCGGCAAAGCAGCAGCGGCCGGAGGCCGCTTCACGGCGCGGAGCGGGCCGACGTGGCTCGGGCTCTTATTGCGGCCGGCGCCGATCCGGACGCCAAGGATCAAGACGGGAACACTCCTCTCATTGCGCGTGCCAGATACACCGTCGATGTGGCGATGGTGCTGATTCGCGCCGGCGCCACTGTGTCGGCCCGTGGGGGCGGCGGCAAGACGGCACTTCATCTTGCCGGAGACGGCGTGGTGGCGCGGGCGCTGATCGCGCAAGGGGCCGACATCAACGCTCAGGATGACCACGGCGGCACGCCATTGCATCAACTCGATGACGCCGGCGCCATCCTGGCCGTGATCGCCACGGGGGGTGATCTGAATACCCGAAACGATACCGGCCAGGTGCCGATGATGACGGGGTCGGAGGATAAAGCCCTTCTCCTCTTCGCGGCCGGTGCCGATCCGACATTGCGTGACGACAGAGGGGTGTCTGTTCGCGCCTATGCCCGCGAGAAGGGCTGGACTCGCCTCCTCGCCAAGCTCGGCGACTAAACCTCCGCCTCGCCCTTCAGCACCGGGATGCAGCCGCCGCCGACGGTGGCGCGGATGCCGTCCGCGGTGCGGCGGGCGGCGACGCGCAGCAGGCTCGGGCGGCCCATCTCCACGCCCTGCACGATCTCGGCCTGCCCGGCTTCGGCACCGGAGAGCGACAGCAGCAGCGCGCCCAGCGTGGCGTTGGCGCTGCCGGTCGCCGGGTCCTCATAGGTGCCGGAGAGGGGCGCGAACATCCGGGCGCGAATCCGGACTCCGCCCGGCGCGGCAATGTCCGGTGCGGCCGGGTCGCGGGCGTAGAGATGCAGCGACAGGCGTCGGCCCACCGCCAGGTTCTGCTCCTGGGTACGGCGGAAGGCGGCGATGTCCATGGTGGCCCGGCTCAGCGCCTCGCCCGTCATCTCGGCCACCACGAAGGGCACGCCGACCGACGCCTGCACCGGCTGGTGCGCCTTGGTGATCACCTCGGATGGCGCCAGCCCGGCGCAGGCGGCGATCGCCTCAGCCGGCAGCTCCAGCAGCGTCGACAGCGGCTGTGGTGCTGCGATCACGGCGCCGGTCACGGCCCCGGCCGCGTCGCGCTCGACCCGTACCTCGACCAGGCCGGACAGCTCCTCGAACAGCAACACGCCGACGCGGTCCAGCCCGTGCCGGGCCAGGACGCAGCCCGTGCCGACATTGGGATGGCCGGCGAAGGACATCTCGTAGCTGCGGTTGAAGATCCGCACCCGCGCCGAATGCGCCGGGTGGTGTTCGCCGCTCTGGACCCGAAGGGTGGCGCCGTGCTGCACGGCCCGCGCTTCTTCGAGCAGAAGACCCGCCACCACCGCCCCCAGGTGGAGCAGGCGCCGGGCGCGGAGGAGGCGGGCAAGTTGCTGCGCGCGTTCTTCAGGGCAAGGCGGTAGAGGGCTGGGCTGGCTGCCGGCCCGGCGTTCTGACAAGATCGGGAGGCCCCTGGGGGAGGGGTGATTTCAGAGAAGCCTTGTCATGCTCGAATTGCGCGCCCGGCGATGGAGCCGGATGGCTGTGGTCGCGACGGCCCTGGGTGTCCTGTCGGCATGCCAAGCACCATCGCCCAAGGTGTCGGAGGCGAGCAACGTCCACATTCGATTGACTCGGGGCGTCTGCTTCGGCTGGTGTCCGGCTTATGCGGTCGATATCGCCGGGGACGGCGCGGTGACCTATGAGGGGTTCAGCTCGGTGGCCGTGAGCGGCCGGTTCCAGGACCGGATCGCGCCGGCGGAAGTTGCCGCCCTCGTCGGGATGTTCGACCGGGCGGATTTCTTCTCGCTGAAGGACGAATACATCGCCGAGATCACGGATAGCCCGTTCCATAAGATCTCGCTGACCGTCGACGACAAGACCAAGTCAATCACGGACTACGTGGGCAAGTTGGCCGGAATGCCCGCGGCGGTCACGGAGATCGAGGACACCATCGATCGGATCGCGGGGACGGCGAAATGGGTCAAGGGCACGCCCGAGACGATTCCGATGCTGCGGCGGACTGGTTTCGACTTCAGGTCGGGCAAGGCGGCGACCTTCCTGGCCGATGCGTTGGAAATCCAGAACTACGGCTATGCCAGCGACCTGATCTTGGCCGGCGTCCCTCTGAACGGGCGCACTTCGCTCCAGAAGCGGCCGGCATCCGAGCTGCTGTTCCCTCTCGCAACCTCGTCGAGGTCGGATCTCGAAAGAACCTCATTGCTGTTCAGCCGCGCTGCCGCCGAACGAGGGACCCTGCAGGATAGGAGCGTGGCGCTCGTGATCGCCGCCAGGCGGGACGATGCAGACCTTGTTCGAAGGCTGATCGCCCTGGGTATAAATCCGGTGGTCGAGGAATCCGGGGTCGGACCCTACACCGCACTGCACACAGCAGCCTCGGCCAGGATCGCCCGAATTCTTCTGAAGGCGGGAATCGACCCTGATGTCTCGAGCCCGATGGTCCGGAAGGCGGTTCTGGTGACGGAGTCTGAGGACGTGGCACTGGTGCTGGCCGGAGCGCGGCTGAGCGACGAGACTAGGAGCGCGCTGATCGTTCGCGCCCGCGAGAAGGGCTGGACTCGCCTCCTCGCCAAGCTCGGCTCTTAGACCTCCGCCTCGCCCTTCAGCACCGGGATGCAGCCGCCGCCGACGGTGGCGCGGATGCCGTCCGCGGTGCGGCGGGCGGCGACGCGCAGCAGGCTCGGGCGGCCCATCTCCACGCCCTGCACGATCTCGGCCTGTCCCGCCTCGGCGCCGGACAGCGACAGCAGCAGCGCACCCAGCGTGGCGTTGGCGCTGCCGGTCGCCGGGTCCTCATAGGTGCCGGACAGGGGTGCGAACATCCGGGCGCGGATCCTGGCCCCGCCGGGCGCGGCAATGTCGGGCGCGGCGGCGTCGCGGGCATAGAGATGCAGCGACAGGCGGCGCTCCACCTTCGGGAACTGCTCCTGGGTGCGGCGGAAGGCGGCGATGTCCGGGGTGGCGCGGGTCAACGCCTCGCCGGTCACCTCGACCAGCACGAAGGGGATGCCGACCGAGGCCAGCACCGGCTGGTGCGCCTTGGTGATGACGTCGGACGGAGACAGGCCGGCGCAGGCGGCGATCGCCTCGGCCGGCAGCTCCATCAGGGTCGACAGCGGCTGTGGTGCTGCGATCACTGCGCCGGTCACCGCCCCGGCCGGGTCGCGCTCGACCCGCACCTCGACCAGGCCGGACAACTCCTCGAACAGCAGCACGCCGTCGCGGTCCAGCCCGTGGCGGGCGAGGACGCAGCCGGTGCCGACATTGGGATGGCCGGCGAACGGCATCTCATAGGTCCGGTTGAAGATCCGCACCCGGGCCGAATGCGCCGGGTCCTCCGGCGGCAGCACGAAGGTCGTCTCGCTCAGGTTGAACTCGGCGGCCAGCGACTGCATCTCGCCGTCCGACAGGCCGCGCGCATCCGGGAACACCCCCAACTGGTTGCCGCCGAAGCGGCGGTCGGTGAACACGTCCACGGTCTCGAAGGCGAAGCGGCGCATCACGGGCTCCAGTCGAGTCGAAATCGCCCCGAGTCTTGACAGGACATTGCCCATTGGCAAAGTGCCGAAATGTACCCAGCCAATCTCTTCCGCGCCTTGGCCAATGAGCGCCGCCTGCAGATCCTGGACTGGCTGAAGGATCCGCGCGCGCATTTCCCGCCACAGGCGGATGGCGACCTGGTCGAGGACGGGGTCTGTGGCCTGTTCATCGCCGACAAGCTCGGCATCAGCCAGCCGACGCTGAGCGAGCATATGCGCGTGCTGGTCCAGTCCGGTCTGGTGGTGCCGAAGCGGATCAGGCAATGGACCTTCTACACGCGCGACGAGGAGCAGATCCGCGCGGCCCGCGCGCTGGTCGAGACGCTGTGAGGCTTTCCGCCGGGCGTTCCCGTGCCTATCTTCCAGCCGACCGACAGGAAGATCCGATGTTCCAGACCGCACGCCCCGATCCCGCTTTGCCGAAGGCCGAGGCCTATCGTGACCTGCTCTCCCAGGCGGAGGGGCTGTTCCACGGCGAGACTGACGCCACCGCCAACGCCGCCAACCTCTCGGCCCTGATCTATCACGGGCTGCCGGATTTGAACTGGGCCGGCTTCTACCTGCTGAAGGGTGAGGGCGAACTGGTGCTCGGCCCGTTCCAGGGCAAGCCGGCCTGCATCCGCATCCCACTCGGCCGCGGCGTCTGCGGCACGGCGGCGGAGCGCCGGGAACCGGTGCTCGTGCCGGATGTCCACGCCTTCCCCGGCCACATCGCCTGCGACGCCGACTCGCGGTCCGAGCTGGTGGTGCCGCTGCTGCGCGATGGCCGGGTGCTGGGGGTGCTCGACCTCGACAGCCCGCTGCCCAACCGCTTCGATGCCGAGGACCAGGCCGGGATCGAGGCGCTGGCCGCGCTGTGGGTCGCCGCCAGCGCCGCCTGACGCCTCAGCCCTTGTCGTTGTCGTAGCGGATCTCGATGATCTCGGCGGTCTCGATCCCGCCCGGGGTGCGGATCTCGACCACGTCGCCCTCCTGCGTCCGCATCAAGGCGCGGGCGAGGGGGGAGATCCAGCTGATGTCGCCGGCATCCGCATCGGTCTCGTCGATGCCGACGATGCGCACGGTGCGCTCGCGCTCCTGGCCGTCGACATAGGTCACGGTGGCGCCGAAATAGACCCGGTCGCGGTTGGTCTGGCGCGCCGGATCGACCACCTCGGCGATCTCCAGCCGCTTGGTCAGGAACCGCACCCGGCGGTCGATCTCGCGCAGCCGCTTCTTGCCGTAGATGTAGTCGCCGTTCTCCGACCGGTCGCCGTTGCCGGCGGCCCAGGACACCACCTCGACCACCTTCGGCCGCTCCACGCGCCACAGCTGCTTCAGCTCGTCCTGCAGCCGCTGGAAGCCCTCGGGCGTGATGTAGTTCTTCGACCCCGCGGGCAAGGGCGCCGGCGCATCGTCCAGCTCCTCCTCGGTGTCGGTCTCTTTGGTGAAGGCCTTGCTCATCCGGGCAGTGTACGCCGATCGGGCCGCCGGTTTCAAAACGCTGGTCACACCGCGATGTCGCGGCGGCAGAAGCCCTCGGGCCAATCGATGCGGTCGACCGCCTGGTAGGCGCGGGACCGGGCCTCGGCGATATCGGCGCCCAGGGCGGTCACCGCCAGCACCCGGCCGCCCTGGGCGGTCACGGTGCCGTCGGCCTCGGCCTTTGTGCCGGCGTGGAAGACGATGGTGCCCGGCACCTGCCCGGCCTGCTCCAGCGCCCGGATCGGGCTGCCTTTCCTGTAGCTGCCGGGATAGCCGTTCGCCGCCATCACCACCGTCACCGCCGCCTCCGGCCGCCAGCGCAGGGTCAGGTGGCGCAAGCTTCCGTCGGCCGCCGCGATCAGGGCGGTGAGGAGGTCCGAGCTCAGCCGCGGCAGCAGCGTCTCGCATTCCGGGTCGCCGAAGCGGACATTGTGCTCGATCAGCTGCGGCCCGCGCTCGGTCAGCATCAGCCCGGCGAACAGGATGCCGCGGAACGGCGTGCCCTCGGCCTCCATGGCGCGCAAGGTCGGCTGCACGATCTCGGCCATGATCCGGGCCTCGAGCTCCGGCGTCGCCAGCGGGTGCGGCGAGACCGCGCCCATGCCGCCGGTGTTCGGCCCCTCATCGTTGTCGAAGGCGCGTTTGTGGTCGCGGGCGGTGGCCAGCGGCAGCGCGGTCTCGCCGTCGCACAGGGCGAAGAAGCTCAGCTCCGGTCCGACCAGGCATTCCTCGACCACGATCGAGGCGCCGGCGGCGCCGAAGCCGCCCTCGGTCAGCATGGTGTCGACCGCGTCCTGGGCCTCCTCGATCGTCGCGGCCACCACCACGCCCTTGCCGGCGGCCAGCCCGTCGGCCTTGACCACGATCGGCCCGCCCTCGATGGCGACATAGGCCTTGGCCTCGGTTGCGTCGGTGAAGCGGCGGTAGCGCGCGGTCGGGATGTCGTATTTGGCGCAGAGGTCCTTGGTGAAGCCCTTCGACCCCTCCAGCGCCGCGGCCGCGGCGGTCGGCCCGAAGGCCTTGATCCCGGCCTCGGTCAGCCGGTCGACCAGCCCGGCCACCAGCGGCGCCTCCGGCCCGACCACGACGAAGTCGATCGCCTCGTCCTGGGCGAAGCGCACCAGCCCGTCGATGTCCTCGGCCGCGACCGGCACGCAGGTCGCCTCTCTGGCGATGCCGGCATTGCCGGGCGCGCAGAACAGCGTGGTGCACAGGGGGGAGGCGGCGATCGCCCAGGCCAGGGCATGTTCGCGGCCGCCGCCGCCGACCAGAAGGATGCGCATCGAACTCGTCTCTTCTCTTGTCCATCCAGGCCGGGAGGCGGCCGGCGAGACCGGGGGCGATTCCTAAACTTGTCATGCCCGGGCTTGACCCGGGCATCCAGAGAGCGTCGACACCCTCTGGATTGCCGGGTCAAGCCCGGCAATGACAGGAAAGGAGAAGCCATGTCCTGTCCCATAGACCGCCCGACCAAGCCGGGCCTCTTGTATCGCGCGGAGGGGTTTAGCATGGTGGCCGCAGCATGACCGAGCAAAACGACACCCCTCCGCCCCCCGCGGGCCGCCCCGGCTCCAACCTGCCGGAATTCAGCATCGCCGAGCTGACCGGCGCGCTGAAGCGCACGATCGAGGGCGAGTTCGGCCTGGTCCGCGTGCGCGCCGAGATCGGCAAGGTCACGGTGCCGCGCTCCGGCCATGTCTACCTGACGCTCAAGGACGACAGCTGCACCCTCGAATCGGTGATCTGGAAGGGCCAGCTGGCGCGGCTGATGGTGCGGCCGGAGCAGGGGATGGAGGTGATCTGCACCGGCCGGCTGACCATCTACGGCTCGCGCTCGCAGTATCAGATGGTGATCGAGCAGATGGAGCTGGCGGGCGAGGGCGCCATCCTCAAGATGCTGGAGGAGCGCCGCCGCCGCCTCGCCGCGGAAGGGCTGTTCGAGGCCGCGCGCAAGCGGGCGCTGCCCTTCCTGCCGCGGGTGATCGGCGTCGTCACCTCGCCGACCGGCGCGGTGATCCGCGACATCCTGCACCGCCTGTCCGACCGCTTCCCGCGCCATGTCCTGGTCTGGCCGGTGGCGGTGCAGGGCGACAGCGCGGCGGCCCAGGTGGCGGCGGCGATCGAGGGCTTCAACGCCCTGCTGCCCGGTGGCCCGGTGCCGCGGCCGGACCTGCTGATCGTCGCCCGCGGCGGCGGCAGCCTGGAAGACCTGATGCCGTTCAACGAGGAGATCGTGGTGCGCGCGGCCGCGGCCAGCGCCATCCCGCTGATTTCCGCCGTCGGGCACGAGACCGACACCACCCTGATCGACTTCGCCTCGGATCGCCGCGCCCCGACCCCGACCGCGGCGGCGGAGATGGCGGTGCCGGTCCGGGCCGAGCTGCTGGGCCGGGTGCTGGACTGCTCCCGCCGCCTCGAAGCCGGCACCGCCCGGCTGTTCGGCGAGCACCGCACCCGGCTCGACGCGCTGCGCCGCGGCCTGGGCGACCCGGCGCGGCTGATCGAGACCGCGATGCAGCGGCTGGACGACCGCGGCGAGCGGCTGGACCGGGCCGCGCTGGGCATCGTCGAGCGTCGCCGCGCCCGCCTGGCCGAGCTCGGCGCCCGGCTGCCGCATCCGCGCCGCCAGGTGGCGGAGACGGCGCGGCACCTGGCCCAACTCGGCGACCGCCTGACCGCCTGCGGCACCCGCCTGACCCATCGCCCGGCCGAGCGCTTCCATGCCCTGTCCGGCCGCTTCGGGCCGGAACCGGTGCTGCGCGCCTTGGCCGATCGTACCGCGCGCCTGGCCGCCGCCGGCCGGCTGCTGGAGAGCTATTCCTATGTCGACGTGCTGCGCCGCGGCTACGCCCTGGTGCTGGACCCCGCCACCGGCCACGCTCTGGCCTCGGCCCAGGAGGCGACGCCCGGCCGGGCCGTGTCGATCCGCTTCCATGACGGCGAGGCCCCGGCCGTGATCGGCGGCAGCAAGCCGCCCCGTCCCGCCCGTTCGCCGGACGCGAAGCCGGTACAAGGATCATTGCTGTAAGGGCTACATCGGTTCCGCCAGGGCCCAGCGGCGCGGCGGGTCGAGCCAGTGCACCAGCCGCAGCCCGGCGGTGGCCAGCGCCTCCGCCAGTTGCTCGTCATCGATCAGCTCACAGGTGAAGCTCTGCGTCCAGACGGCGTCGGCCGCCTCGGACCGCAGGACGATATGGGCCAGGCGGCCCTCGTGCCGGACCGATTCGATGATGTGGCGGATACCGGCCTCCTCCCCGGCCGGACCGGGCCGCAGCGTGGCGAAGGTGTCGGGATTGCGCCGCTCGATCAGCGCCGCGCCGCCGGGCCGGACATGGCGCCGGCAGGCGGCGAGCAGGGCGGCGCGGGTCCGAGCATCGGGGAAGTTGATCAGCGTGCTGGCCAGCAGCGCCGCATCGAAGCTGCGGCCGAGGTCGAGATCCTCGATATCCGCCTGCACCGTCTCCGCGCCCCGGACATGGGCCAGCATATCGGCCGAATTGTCGACCGCGGTCACGGCGTAGCCGAGGGCGGCCAGGGCGTGAGTGACCCGGCCCGGCCCCGATCCCAGCTCCAGGATCGAGCCGCCGGCCGGGACCACCGTGGCGACCATCTCCGCCTCGCCATCGGCCGGCAGGCGCCGGTACAGCTCGACGGCGCAGCCATCCTGGGTGTGCGCGCCCGGCCCGGTGCCGGTGAAACGGATCGCGGAGCCCACGCGCTGTTCCTCCCTCGCTGCCCGTCGGAGATGGCGATGGCGGCCGGCCGGCGCCAGGGGTTTGAGAAGCGTCCGGCGCGTGATTAGATAGGAATAGGGCCCGTCCTCCCGGCGGGCCGTGACCGCACAGGAGGTTGCCTATGTCCCCGCGGGACGCCTGACCCGCCGATTCCGCCTGTTCTGCGAGAACAGGGGGATCGGTTTCGACACGAACCCTTCGGTTCGGCCCTTCGACAGCACGACGCTGTTCTGTACGGCGGGCATGCAGCAGTTCAAGCCGCTGTTTATCGACCCGTCCGTCACCGCCACCTTCGCCAATCTCCAGTCCTGCCTGCGCCTGGGCGATCTCGACGAGATCGGCGACGGCACGCATCTGCTCCGCTTTGACATGCTCGGCCTGTTCTCGTTCCGCCAGATGACTGTCGGGCAGGCGATCGACTTCTGGCTCGGTTTCCTCGAGGAGATCGGGGCCTCGCCGGACCATGTCACCATCCATCGCGACCGCATGGCGGAGTGGTCGCCGCTGTATCGCGGCCGGGTGCCGATCCGGCCCGACCCGGACTGCACCTGGAGCGACGGCAGCATCACCGGCCATTGCACCGAGTTCTACCGGGACGAGGTCGAGATCGGGAACATCGTCAACCCGCTCGGCACCTGCATCGATGCGGGGTTCGGGCTGGACCGGCTGGACGCGCTGGTCAACGGCACCCCGCCGATGAGCCCGGCACAGATCCTGGTCGATGGCATCGAGCGAATCATCGCCAGCGGGTACAAACCCGGTCCCAAGGCGCAGGGCTATGTCCTGCGCAAGCTGTTGCGCCGGATGTGGTCGATCGGCGGATCGTTCGACCATCCGTACTTCCGGGCGGAGGTGGCGCGGCAGCAGCGGCTGCGCGACCGCTACGCCCGGCTGAAGCCGCATCATCCGGACAAGCCGCCGGAATGGTGGTTCGACACCCATGGCATCGATCTGGACGAGGTCGAGGGGCCGGCGTAAGCCGGCCCCAGCCCGCCTTGCGCAACACACCCGAGGACCGAGGATGTTCGAGGAAGACCTGGCCCGCTGGGGCGCGGTGCCGGACGGCGAGCCGATCGTCACCCATGGCAGCCGTCTGCTGGCGGTGCGCTGCGGCGATCTGCCGGCGATGATCAAGCAGCCGGTGAACGCGGATGAGAAGCTCGGCTGCCTGCTGATGCAGTACTGGACCGGGGAGGGCGCGGCGATGGTCCTGGCCCAGCACGGCGACACGCTGCTGCTGGAACGGGCCACCGGCCCGGCCTCGCTCACGACCATGTCGATGCAGGGGCAGGACGACGAGGCCTGCCGCATCCTGTGCGAGGCCGCTTCCCGGCTGCACGCGCCGCGCGGCCGGCCGCTGCCGGACGGGCTGCTGCCGCTGGAGCGGTGGTTCGAGCCGCTGACCCTGGGCGGCGACCGCTACGGCGGCGTGGTGGCCCGCGCCGCCGCCATCGCCCGCGGGCTGGTGGCGGAGCGGCGGGAGATCGTCACCCTGCATGGCGACCTGCACCACGGCAACGTGCTGGATTTCGGCCCGCGCGCGCTGGCTGGCGATCGACCCGCGGCACTTGGTCGGCGACCGCGGCTACGACTTCGGCAGCATCTTCACCAACCCGGACATGGGCTTCCCCGACGCTCCGGCCCTGGCCGACCCGGGTGAAGCGGTCGCGACCCAGCCCGGCCGCCTGGCCCGGCGGGCGACGGTGGTGGCCGAAGCGGCAGGCATGGATCGCGCCCGGCTGCTGCGCTGGGTGCTGGCCTCGTCCTCCCTCTCCGCCGTCTGGGGCCTCGATGACGGCGACCACCCGGCGATCGACCTGGCGGTGGCCGAGACGGCGCTGGCGGAGCTGGGACCGTCCCGCCCATAGTGCCGCGAGGGGAGAGCGATGCAGCCGGGCAAGCGTGTTCAGCAGGCCATCGATACGGCCTATCGGGTGTTCGCGCCCTATCCTCGACCGACCACGCTGACGGCATCGCCGCTGCGTGACGCCGACGAGATCCTGAGGACGCTGACCTCGGCGCCGTTGCGCGACCTCACCGGGGAACAGATCGGGCCCTATGCTGGCTGGGCGATGACCACCGTCGGGTCGCTCCGGGACTACAAGCACTTCCTGCCCAGAATCTTGGAGCAGGCGGTGCGCCGCCCGATTTGGGTGGGCACCGACCCGCCGACCCTGGCCTCCAAGCTCGACATGGCGGAATGGCGGGGCTGGCCTGCGGCCGAGCAGGACGCGGTGAAGGATGTCTTCGCTGCGGCCTGGGCCCAGGCCCGGGCGATGCACCCGGACGACATTGAAGCAGACAACTGGATTTGCGGGGTCGCAGCGCTGGGAATGGACGTTTCCCAGGCGCTGGCCGGCTGGCTTTCGCCACCGTCCCGGGACGCTGTCCTGCAACTCGCCTCGTTCATCAGCTTGGCTCCCGTTCGAATATTCGAGGGGGGCGGTGCCGAGGAAGGATACTGGAGGCCCGCGAGCCGCCAAACGGTTGCGGCCTGGCTTCGGAGCGAAGCGGTCCTGCACGCGCTGCTGGACCTCGATCTCCCTGCCGACGACAAGGATCGCTGGCTCGTGGATCAGGCGCTGAAGGTACTGCTGCCGGCGGATCCGAAACAGCCGAACTAGGAACCTTCGCCGCATTTTTTGCCGGCCGTGTCGGCGCCGGGCATACTCCTTCGTCCTCGGGAGGAAGAAGGAAATACCCGGATGCTGTACGCCGTCCTCTGCTATCACAACGAAGCCGTGACCGAGGCCTGGACCCAGGCCGAAGACGACGCGGTCATCGGCCGGCTGACCGCGGTGCTGGAACCGGTGGCGAAGCAGGGCAAGGTCGGGCCCGTCGCCCGGCTGATGCCGACCACCGCCGCCACCATCGTGCGCCAGAGCGGGGGCGAGCCGCTTGTGCTCGACGGCCCCTTCGCCGAGACCAAGGAGCAGCTTCTGGGCTTCTACACCTTCGAATGCGAGTCGTTGGAAGAGGTGCTCGCCATCGTGCGCGACCTCTCCGACGCCAACCCCGGGGCGACCTATGAGGTCCGCCCGATCCGCCGCTTCAAGCCCGGGACAGCTGGACAATGACCGACCTCGCCTGGATCGACACGGCCTTCGCCTCTGCCCGCCCCCAGGCGCTCGGCGCGTTGCTGCGCTATTTCCGCGACCTGGACACGGCGGAGGAGGCGTTCCAGGAGGCCTGTCTCCGGGCGCTGAAGACCTGGCCGCAGAAGGGGCCGCCGCGCGACCCGGCGGCCTGGCTGATCTTCGTCGGCCGCAACGCCGCGCTCGACGGCGTCCGCCGCGGCCGGAAGCAGGAGCCGCTGCCGCCGGACGAGCTGCTGTCCGACCTGGGCGACGCCGAAGCGGATCTGGCCGAGCGGCTGGACGGCGCCGAATACCGCGACGACATCCTGCGGCTGCTGTTCATCTGCTGCCATCCCGACCTGCCGGCGACGCAGCAGATCGCGCTGGCCCTGCGCATCGTCTCCGGCCTCTCGGTCCGGCAGATCGCCCGCGCCTTCCTGGTCGGCGAAAGCGCGATGGAGCAGCGCATCACCCGGGCCAAGGCCAAGGTCGCCAATGCCGGCGTGCCGTTCGAGACTCCGGGCGCGCCGGAGCGGGCGCAGCGGCTGGCCATGGTCGCCGCCATGATCTACCTGGTCTTCAACGAGGGCTACTCCGCCGCCAACAGCGAGGAGGCGCCGCTGCGCGCGCCCCTGTGCGACGAGGCGATCCGCCTGGCCCGGCTGCTGCTGCGGCTGTTCCCGGCCGAGCCGGAGATCATGGGCCTCACCGCGCTGCTGCTGCTGCAGCATTCGCGGGCGCCGGCAAGATTCGACGCAGACGGCAGCATCGTGCTGCTGGAGGACCAGGACCGGACCCTGTGGAACCGCGCCATGATCGCCGAGGGGCTGGCCCTGATCGACAAGGCGATCCGCCACCGCAGCCCCGGCCCCTATCAGGTGCAGGCGGCGATCGCGGCGCTGCACGCCCGGGCGGCGCGGGCGCAGGACACCGACTGGGCGCAGATCGACCTGCTCTACGCCACGCTGGAGCGGCTGCAGCCCTCGCCGGTGGTGACGCTGAACCGCGCCGTCGCCGTGGCCAAGCTGCGCGGCGCCGAGGCGGCGCTGGAACTGATCGAGCCGCTGGCGCCGCGCCTGTCCGGCTATTTCTACTTCTTCGGCGTGCGCGGGGCACTGCTGCAGCAGCTCGGCCACGTCAGTGAGGCGCGCGAGGCCTTCAACCAGGCCATCGCCCTGGCCAACACCGCGGCCGAGGCCGCCCATATCCGGATGCATCTCGACCGGCTGCAGCAGGACGGCACCGCCGAGGTCGGTTGAGAGACCGCCTGCAAATGCTACTGGTGCGGCCGTCTGACGGCGGGCTCGAGCGCTTCCGGTGCTCACGGACCCAAAAGTCCGCCGCGCGCCGGTTCTCGAAACCACCGCCATCCGACTCACACCAGCGCATTTCCAAACGGTCTCTGAGGCCGCAAAAATTTCCCGGAGTTGGTGTCGGCGTCGCTCCGGTTCGCGCGTCCTTGAGGCAGGCCCGCAGCTTCCGCCGCGGCGCGGATGAGTAACCAGGAGAAAGACATGACGACAGATCACGCAGCGCCCCCGGTCCTCGGCGGCCTGGTCGCCTATGTGAACGTCGAGGGAGCGTCGAAGGCCGCCGAGTTCTACGAAAAGGCCTTCGGCGCGAAGACGGTCTATTCGGTGCCGCCCGACGAGAAGGGCCGGACCATGCATGTCCATGCCCATGTCAACGGCAGCTCGCTGATGATCTCCGACTTCTATCCGGAGCATGGCTTCGCGTTCGAGCCGCCGCAGGCCTTCACCCTGCAGCTCATCCTCAAGGCGGACGAGATCGACGCCTGGTGGCAGCGGGCGGTGGATGCCGGGTGCACGATCGAGGTGCCGCTGGATGTGATGTTCTGGGGCGACCGGTGGGGCCGGCTGAAGGACCCGTTCGGCATCGCCTGGGCGATGAACGCGCCGGTCAAACCGTAACGCCCGTTCGGCGAGACGCCGGAAGGCATCCGGATCCGGACGCGATGGAGGAAGAGATGACCAGCCAGCATGACAGCAAGGTCGAGGTCCGCGCCGTGATCGAGGAGCGCGCGGCGGCGCTGCGCCGCAAGGACGCCAAAGGTTTCGTCGCCCGCCAGGCCGCCGATTATGGCCTCTACTCCCTGTACTCCATGGGGTCGCCGCTAGCCGCCGACCAGGCGAACGTCGAGGACGTGGAGGCCTGGTTCGCGAGCTGGCAGGGGCAGATCGGCTACGAAGTCCGTGATCTCGACATCGCGGCCGACGGCGACGTCGCCTTCTGCCACGGCTTCGCCCGGATGAGCGGCACCAAGACCGACGGCGAGACGGTCGATCTCTGGTTCCGCCTCACCCTCGGCCTGCGCCGGACCGCCGAGGGCTGGGTGATCGTGCATGAACACGAATCCGTGCCCTTCTACATGGACGGCAGCCTGAAGGCCGCGGTGGACCTGAAGCCTTGAGGTCAGGCGGTCCGGTTCAGCGCCGGCGCCAGCAGCCGGCCGGCGGAAGGGCTTGCGCCGTTCCGCCGGCTCCTGTTTCGGACATCGACCTGTCGGATCGGCCGGCGCTGCTTCGTCCTTGGGACAGGCATCCGGATGGTCCGGATGCGGATGGAGGAAGCGAAATGACCAGCCAGTATGACAGCGAGGCCGAGATCCGCACCCTGATCGCGACGCGTTCGGCGGCGTTGCGCCGCAAGGATGCCAAGGGCGTCATCGCCCGCCAAGCCGACGACTTCGTCCTCTACTCCCTGGCGCCGCCGCTGCGGACCGCCGAATCCGGGCCCGAGGGGCTGGACGCCTGGTTCGCCACCTGGCAGGGGCCGATCGGCTACGAGATCCACGATCTCGGCATCGCCGCCGGCGGCGACGTCGCCTTCTGCCACGGCCTGGCCCGGCTGACCGGCACCAAGACCGATGGCGAGAAGCCCGACGTATGGTTCCGCCTCACCCTCGGCTTGCGCCGGGCGGCCGACGGCTGGGTGATCGTGCACGAGCACGAATCGGTGCCGTTCTACATGGACGGCAGCCTGCGGGCCGCGGTGGACCTGAAGCCCTAAACCCCGGCTTCGGAAGGGGCTTGGCGCCCTGGCGCCTCAGCATCGGCGCGCACAGCGCCGATCAGCGCGTCGAGCAGGCCGGGAAAACGGGCGTCGAGGTCGTCGCGGCGCAGCGACAGCAGGTTCTCCCGGCCGGACGGCCGCTGCCAGATCACGCCACTGTCGCGCAGCACCCGCCAATGATGGGTGAGGGTGGATTTCGACACGTTCTTCAGCACTGTGCCGCAGGCGTGCTCGCCGCCCTGCGACAGGACGCGGATCACGCTCAGCCGCATCGGATGGCCCAAAGCGGACAGGACGTTCTCCAGCCGAATCTGATGCCGGTCGGGATGCTGCGGGGTGATCATGCCCGATAGATAGGCAATGATACGCGTACAGTCAAACCATCAGGCCCTTGCGGGACGGGTTCGCAGAGGTCGCTTCATGCTGATAGTACGCAAATTCTAGTACTGTTCAACAGTACGATTAAACGCGTACAGTCGGACGAGTCGAATCCGACGGAAGGAGCTTCCATGTCCGCATCCGTGTCTGCCGCGGGGCATCGCTCGCTCGGCTGGAGCCTGGCGCTGCTGGCCTTCGCCCAGCTGATCTTCGCCCTCGATCTCAACATCGTGTTCGTGGCCCTGCCGGAGATCGGCACCGGCCTCGGCTTCTCCGAGCAGTCGCTGCAATGGGTGGTCAGCGCCTACACCGTATTCTGCGGCGGCTTTCTGCTGTTCGGCGGCCGGGCCGCCGACCTGCTGGGGCAGCGCCGGATGTTCGTGCTCGGCCTCGTCCTCTACGCCGCCTCCTCGCTGGTCGGCGGGCTGGCCTGGAGCCCGGGCGTGATCATCGTCGCCCGCGCGGTGCAGGGCATCGGCGGCGCGATCCTGTTCCCGGCCACGCTGTCGCTGGTCAACCGCCTGTTCGAAGAAGGGCCGCGGCGCAACCGGGCGCTGGCGGTCTGGGGCGGCGCCGGCGCCAGCGGGCTGACGCTGGGCTCGCTGTTGGGCGGCGTGCTGACCGACGGCTTCGGCTGGTCCGCGGTGTTCTTCGTCAATGTCCCGCTGGCCGGGATCGTCGCCCTCGCCGCCCTGGCCGTGATCCCGCGCGACCCGCCGCGCCTGTCCCGCCGCAGCTTCGACCTGCCCGGCGCGCTGACCGTCACCGCCGGCGTCACCCTGCTGGTCTATGTCCTGGTGCAGGGGCCGGAGACGGGGTGGGGCGCCACGCCGATCGTCGCCGCCGCCGTGCTTTCCGCACTGCTGCTGGCCGTCTTCGTGCTGATCGAGACCCGCAGCGCCGACCCGCTGATGCCGATGCGGCTGTTCCGCAACCGCAGCCTGGTCGCGGGCATGTCGATCACCTTCATCTACATGGGCAGCTTCGGCGCGCTGCCCTATTTCCTGACCGTGCTGTTCCAGACCGTGATGGGCTTCAGCGCGCTCGAGACCGGCCTCGCCTTCATCGTGCCGTCGCTCGCCATCGCCGCCGGAACCCAGCTCGGCGAAAGGCTGGCGACGAAGCTGACCACGCGCAGCACGTTGCTGCTCGGGTCGGCGATCGGCGTGGCCGGCACCGTCGCGATCGGCCTGGCGACCACCGCCGGCTACGCCGCGCTGGTGCCGGGCCTGGTGGTCTCCGGCATCGGCCAGGGGATTGTCTGGACTGCGATGTGGATCGCCTCCGCCTCGGGCGTCGCCGCGGAGGAGCAGGGCGTCGCCTCCGGCATGGCCTCGACCACGCTGAACATCGGCAACGCCATCGGCCTCGCCGTCCTGATCGCCATCGCCAATGCCGGCATCGCCGGGCAGGAAGGCGAGGCGCTGCGTCTCGTCATCGCCGACGGCACCCGCCTGGCCTTCATGCTCGCGGTCCTGGGCATCGTGCTCGGCGGGCTGGTGGCGCTGGTCCTGCCGCGCCGGAGCCGCGGCGCGGCGATGCAGGCGGCGTGATGGAAGCGGCGCGTCTTGACAGGCGCGCCGCAGCCCTCTCATCGTCGGCACATGGCGGATCCCGTGCCCTTGAGCCGGCCGGTCCTCGGCCTGGCCGAGCCGCAACTCCTCGTCACCGACATCCGGGCGGCCTGCGACTTCTACGCCGGGACGCTCGGCTTCGCGGTCGTCTTCACCTATGGCGAGCCGCCCTTCTACGCCCAGGTCCGGCGCGACGAGGCGCGGCTGAACCTGCGATGGGTCCGGGGACCCGTCTTCGCCCCCGGCTTCCGCGAGCGGGAGGTCGACGTCCTGTCGGCGACGATCGCGATCGACGATCCCAAGGCGCTGTTCCTGGAGCTGCAGGCCGCCGGCGCGCCGTTCCACCAGACGCTGCGCACCGAGCCCTGGGGCGCCCGCACCTTCATCATCCGCGACCCGGACGGCAACCTGGTCGCCTTCGCCGGCTGACCGGGATCAGGCCAGCCCCTCCAGCCGCCGCTGCTGGTGAAGGAAGGCGTCGCCGAAGGACAGTTTCGCCGTCGTCGGCGCCCGGCCGTCCAGCACCCGCCAGAACGGCGTGATCTCGCTGGCGGGCGTGCCGCGCCGATGCGCCTCCCACGCCGCCTCGGCGACGATGCGCAGGTGGAAGCCGGTGGTGATCGGGCAGGTCACCTCGGCACCGTGTTGGCTGGCCAGCTCACGGCGCAGGGTCGGCACATCCATGCCGCTGCCCTTCGGGATGGCGCGGATGAAGGCGTCGATCAGCCGGGGCGTCGGCACCAGCATGATCTCGCCGGTCTTCATCCCGGCGATGTCAACCGGCGCCGGCTTCACCTGATGCGGCCGCGGGTCGTCCAGCTTCTCGGTCCAGGATTTCGCCATAACTGCCTCACTCCCAATCGGCGGCAGGAGCCCGGCCGGATTGACAGATCCTGCGAAGTTGGCCGTCCGCCAAGCTTTGCCCAGTGGGCTATTGCAGTTCCGAGATCCGGCCCTGGTCTACGATCCAGACCTTGCCATCCCTGGTCCCGACGCCCAACGGCCTTTGGTACAGCAGGCTTGCGAACACATGTGTTTCGATCGGCGTCGGAGATTGGATCTCTGTGACCATGCCACCCATGATCTCTGCGCCTTCGGGGATTTCCCCGGGGGGTGGTTGGCAGGTCTTCGACAAGTTCTCGATCGACACAACCCGCCTGCCGTCCGCACTCACCAAGGCACGGAGATGGCCAAGGAACATCATCACATCGGGGGTGGTGGTCGCGGCCAGAAGGTAGATCCGCCAATTCGACGAGCCGGGATCGCGAAACGCCACGGTGTTGTAGTGTCCCGGGCAACGCCGGGACCCACTCTGAGCAAGGACCAGCTGCCGGGCGGCAAACTGGGCTGATTGGTCCGGCGTCAGTCTGGGGTTGGTGGGCCGCGCCATGGTCATGGCGGCAGACTCGCCTCGTTGGTTGACGGTAATGTCGTAGGCCGATTCGAATCGATCCCCCGACTGGCGGATGAGGCGGACCAGCACGCCGGACCCAGACGTGTCGGTCACCCAGCCCCGTATGCCGTCGGCCCGCAGGTGTGCCCCCTCGGCGAGGACGAGATCTGTGGCCCGGGACGCGGCGTTGTCGAGGACGTAGATCGTGCGGCCCAGCATCTCGATCCGACGAATCTCCGGTGATGTCTGAGGGATCCGGCGAAGCGCCGGCTTTTCCGCCGCCCTGACCGGGTTGGTCGTGGCCGGGGGAGTCGTGCTGTTGCAGCCGGCCAGGATCGCCAGCAGGGCGAGCGGCAGCGCCGCGCGCCGCATCGCCTCGGCCATGCCGGACCGGCGCGGCGAAGTGGTGGTGTCGATCATCTGGCCCCCCTGTGCCGCCAGCATGCCGTGTCCGGCGGCGGCGGCCAAGGGCGGCCTACTCCTTCACCGTGGCGATGGTGCCCTTGGCCACCAGCCAGCGCTTGCCGTCCGCAGTCAGCACGATCAGCGGCAGGTCCTGGCGCAGGCTGAGGAAGACGTGCAGCTCGGTCGGGATCGCCGAGACCGGCTCGGAGACCATGACGGCGACGGCCCGGTGCCCCTCGGTGGCCTTCTCGCCGGCCAGGCAGGAGGGCGGCGGCAGCCGGCCGCCGGACAGGATGCGGCCGCCATCCGGGCTGACCAGGAAGCGGTAATGGCCGCCGACCATGAACATGCCGGGCTCGGTCGCCGTGGCCAGGGCATAGACCCGCCAGTTCGAGGTGCCGGGGTCGCGGAACGCCACCGGCCGATAGGTCTTGGAGCAGGGCTGGTCCAGCCGCCCCAGCGCCAGCTGCGCCGCGGCGAACTGGGCGGACTGGTCCGGCGTCAGCGGCGCGCCGTCCCGGCGGGCGAGGACAGGGGCGCCGCCGCCGGCGTCGACCGTGACGTCATAGGCCGCCTCCGGCCCCTGGCTGCCCCGGCGCACGAAGCGGACCAGGATGCCGTTCTCCGTCGGCTCGGTCACCCAGCCGACGATGCCGCCGGCCTGCGGGTCGATGCCGTTGCGGCGCAGCGCCGCACTCGCCAGGGCGGCGGCGCCGTCGACCGCATAGATCTGCCGGCCCAGGGTCACGGCCCGGCGGAACTCCGGTGCCGTCTGCGGCACCACCTTGGACGGCGCGGCCGCATCGGCGGGCGGGATCGTCTGGCCGGGCGCGGCCTGGCCTGGTGCAGGCTGCTGCTGGGCCGCAGCCTCGCCGGCCGGCAAGGCGACCGCCGCCAGCAGCAGGGCGGCGCGCCCGAGGCGGCAAAGGGTAATGGAGGGGTGGCGCATGCTGTCTCCGCTGTGACCCGGGGGCCACCATGCCGCGCCGCGCCGGCCGGGCCAACCCCTTGCCTGCAGCGACGAGGCCGGGGCGGAAGCCGTTCCCTGGCGGCGGCGCTGTAACGGATTCCGGAATCCGCTGTTGCTGTCGTATGGGCGCGTCGCGCGGTGTTGCCGCGACGGGCGCCCCGTGCCGGACGATGCAACTGTGAGGAGAAAAAGACCATGGCAACCCGCAACCTCGAACAGGATGTCGATCTCTTGACCCGCACGATCTCGGAACTGCGGTCGGAGATCGGCTCGCTGGCCGGCCGTGCCGGCGGCGCGGCGCAGGATGCCGGCCGGTGGGGCGCCCGCCGCGCCGGCGAAGCGGCGGAGGCGGCGGCCGGCGAGATCAAGGGCCGGGTGGCCGAGCGGCCGCTGACCGCCCTGGGCCTGGCCTTCGCCGCCGGGCTGGCGATCGGCCGCTTCCTGGTCCGCTGACCGCCGCGGTGCCGTCGGAACTCCCGCCGGCGCGGCGCTGTTACCTGACCGGTCCGTCTCGGATCGGTTCGCAACCGAGGAAGACATCCATGGACAAGGATCGCATCAAGGGCGCTGCCGACAAGGCGGTCGGCAAGGGCAAGACGGCCGTCGGCAAGGTGACCGGCGACCGCGAGCTCGAGGCCGAGGGCCGGGCACAGACCGCTGCGGGTAAAATCGAGTCCGCCGCCGGCAAGGTCAAGGACGCCGTTCGTGACGTTCTCAAGAAGTGAGGAGTTGATCATGATCGCACGCATCGTTCTCATCGCCGGCCTGCTGGCCGCCGGCCTCGGCATGGCCGCCTGTGACAACACGGTCCGCGGCGTCGGCCAGGACACCCAGAAGGCTGGCGAGAACATCGAGCAGTCGACCAAGCCGAATCCGCCGATGATGCAGTGACCGGCCGGCCCGGGCGGATGGGCCCACCATCCGCCCGGGCGCCCCGACTCTTCGCTTGACCATTGAAGGACCGGCATGGACCTGCTCCGGATCATCATCGCCATCCTGCTGCCGCCGCTGGGGGTGTTCCTCCAGGTCGGCTTCGGCAAGCATTTCTGGCTCAACATCCTGCTGACGCTGCTCGGCTACATCCCCGGCATCGTCCATGCGGTCTGGGTGATCGCGAAGAAGTGATCCGGTGCGGCGCCGCCGGCACTGGAATCCGGGCGGCCGATCGGACAGGCTGGCGGTCCCCATGGATCGGAGAGCAGCGATGACCGGCATCAGGACCGCCCCTTATGGCTTCTGGAGGTCGCCGATCACCTCCGACCTGATCGTGGCGCAGTCGATCGGGCTGTCCGAGGTGCGGTTGGACGGCGATTCGATCTGGTGGCTGGAAAGCCGGCCGCAGGAGGGCGGGCGCAGCGTGCTGATGCGGCGCGCGGCGGACGGCCCGGTCGCCGAGGTCAGCCCGCCGTCGGTCAATGTCCGCACCCGGGTGCATGAATATGGTGGCGGTGCCTGGACCGTGGCCGACGGCACCGTCTATTTCGCCAACGACCGGCCCGGCCCTGCCGGCGCGCCGCCGGATCGCCGGCTGTACCGTCAGGTGCCGGGCGCCGCGCCCGAGCCGGTCACCGCCGCCACCGGCGAGGCCGAATGGCGCTTCGCCGACGGGCTGGTCGATTCGCGCCGACGGCTGTGGATCGGCGTCGGCGAGCGGCATCGCCCCGGCCGGGCCCATCCCGACAACATGATCGTCGCCGTGCCGCTGGAGGGCGAGGGCGTCGGCAGCATCCGCATCCTGGCCCAGGGCCACGATTTCTTCGCCTCGCCGCGGCTGTCGCCGGACGGCAGCCGCCTGGCCTGGCTGGCCTGGGACCATCCGCATATGCCCTGGGTCGAGACCACGCTCTACGTCGCCGAGCTGGCGGCCGACGGGGTGGCGGCCGGGGCGCCGCGGGTGCTGGCCGGCGGGTCGGGCGAATCGGTGTTCCAGCCGGAATGGTCGCCGGACGGGCAATGGCTGGTCTTCGCCGCCGACCGGTCCGGCTGGTGGAACCTGTATCGCTGCGACGGGCGGGGCGGCCCGGCCGAGGCGGTGCTGACGCTGGCGGCGGAGTTCGGCCAGCCGCAATGGGTGTTCGGCCTGTCGACCTACGCCTTCTCCGGCCCCGGTCGGCTGTTGTGCAGCTATATCGAGGGGGGGCTGGGCAAGCTCGCTCTGGTCGACCTGCTGACCGGCGCGCTGACGCCGATCGACCTGCCCTTCACCGACATCAGCTCGGTCCGCGCCGATGAGCGGATCGCGGTGTTCCGCGCCGGCTCGCCGCGCGACCCCGCCCAGATCGTCCGGCTCGACCTCGCCACCGGGCGCTGGGAGGTGCTGAAGCGGGCGACCGAGATCGGCGAGGATCCGGCGCTGCGCGGCTTCTTCGCGCCGGCGCAGCCGGTCGAGTTCCTGACCGCGGGCGGCCGCACCGCCCACGGCCTGTACTATCCGCCGACCAGCCCGGACCATGCGGCGCCGGACGGCGACGTGCCGCCGCTGGTGGTGAAGATCCATGGCGGCCCGACCTCGGCGGCGTCCTCGACGCTCAATCTCGGCATCCAGTACTGGACCAGCCGCGGCGTCGCCGTGCTCGACGTCAATTATGGCGGCAGCACCGGCTACGGCCGGGCCTATCGCGACCGGCTGCACCTGTCCTGGGGCGTGGTCGACGTGCAGGACGCGGTCGCCGGGGCGAAATACCTGGCGGCGCAGGGCCTGGCCGATGCCGCCCGGTCGGTGATCACCGGCGGCAGCGCCGGCGGCTACACCGCGCTGGCGGCGCTGGCCTTCGACGATTATTTCGCCGGCGGGGCCAGCCATTTCGGGGTCAGCGACGCGGCGGCCCTGGCGCGCGACACGCATAAGTTCGAGTCGCGCTATCTCGACTGGCTGATCGGCCCGTATCCGGCCGAGGCCGAGCGCTACCGCGAGCGGTCGCCGCTGTTCCATGCCGACAGGCTGTCCAAGCCGGTGATCTTCTTCCAGGGTGACGAAGACGAGGTGGTGCCGCCGAACCAGACCGAGGCGATGGTCGACGCGCTGCGGGCCAAGGGCCAGCCGGTCGGCTACGTCCTGTTCGCCGGCGAGCAGCACGGCTTCCGCAAGGCCGCCAACATCCAGCGCGCGCTGGACGGCGAGCTGGCGTTCTACGCCGTGGAGATCTTCAAGACCGGGCTGGCGTTCTGAGGCCGGCGCGGCCCACCCCCTCACCCTCCCGTCGCCAACGCGACGGGCCCCTCCCTCTCCCCGAGGAGAGGGAAAAAAGTGCGGCGCTCCATTCACCTCTCCTTGGGGAGAGTCGAAATCGCGCAGCGATTTCGGGTGAGGGGGCGGCTCCGGCTCATCCGACCGGCCCGGTCGGTCACCCGGTATCGGGTTTGTCCGCCCGGTCGAGATCGGGATGGGGCTCGATGCCGAGCGATCGGCAGAGGCGTTCGGCGACCCGCATCGGCGGTTCGGCGTCGAGCAGCGCCGGGACATCGGGCTCCCGCAGCCGGGTCTCGATCCCGGCCATCAGCGCGGGGATCTCGTCGCGATCCATGGTGCGGAGCGGCTGGCTCAGCAGTTCGAGTACCCGGGCCCGGCGCCGCTCCCGGATCTCGTCCGGGGTCTCGGTCAGCGGCGGCGGATAGGGCGGGTCCGACCAGTCGGCGGCCCGGCGGCGCCATGCGTCGGAGAGCCCGAGGCCGCAGGCCAGGCCGGCGATGACCGCGCCGACCGGCCGGTCCTCGATCCGGCTGTCCTCGTCCTCATACAGCGCGTCGAGATGCTCCCCCAGATCGTGTTCCTCGGCCCGGATGCGCTCTCCGGGCGACAGCTCCGGATCCCAGACCAGGGCTTCGAGGGCGTCGGCGACATGGTTGCGCTGGCGGGCGCGGCGGGCCTTGCGGTCGGCCTTGTCGCCGGCGCAGAGGTCGGCGGCGGCGCGGCTGCGCAGCGCCAGCGAGCGCTGCACCGAGCGGGAGAAGCGGCTGAAGGCCATCCCAGCCTCCTGCGCCTCGGCCCTGGCTGCCTGCACTGCGGCTTCATCGGCCTTCGGCTGGGCGGCGCGGGTCTGCGCTGCAATGGCGCGGACGCCTTCGCCCTCCGCCAGCTGCATGGCGATCTCGGCCAGGCGCGTGAGCATCTGGACCTGCTGCAGCGCGAGGTCGCGGCAGTAGGCCTGGATGTCGAGATCTGCTGGTGCTGTCTCCATGGAACGTATCATGAACAAGATTCGGCGGTTAGCGCAATGGACATTGCGTTAACACTCGTTCTGGACGGCTACCCGGTTGCCGCCGATGGTCGGCAAAGGGCAGGATGCTGACCCCGTGCCTCTTCAGGAATCCCGCTCCCGGGCGTAGCCTGACGCCATGGACGTCGAACTCGCCCGGCCGTGGAGACGGCTGCCAGACAGCGATAATGAGGCGACGGCGCTCCAGCGGCGCCTCGAGTTCGAGGTCACCTGAGGGGCGCCCGGACCGCGCAGTGGTTGCTGCCGAGGCAGCATCCGCCATCGGAGACTGATCATGCCGCCGCCGAGACTTGCCAGGGACGCGGGGCGCCGGGCCTTCGGGGCCGACCCGGCCAATTATCACGGCGCCCGTCCCGACTACCCGGAATGGGTCTATCGGACGCTGCGGTCCCGCTGCGGCCTCGGACCCGGGGCCGCGACCTTCGAGATCGGCGCCGGGACGGGCAAGGCGACCGGGCGGCTGCTGGAGGCCGGCGCCGATCCGCTGGTCGCCGTCGAGCCGGACTCCAGGCTCGCCGAATTCCTGCGGACGGCGCATCCGGACCCGGCCCTGACGGTGCTGCTGTCCGCGTTCGAGGACGCGGCATTGGCAGAGGCGGCCTTCGACCTCGGCGTCTGCGGCACCGCCTTCCATTGGCTGGACGAAGAGGCGGCCCTGGCCAGGATCACGCGCCTGCTGCGCCCCGGCGGCTGGTGGGCGGCGTTCTGGAACGTGTTCGGCGACGACAGCCGGCCCGACCCGTTCCATCTCGCGACCCTGGAACTCCTGGAGGGTCCGTCCACTCCCTCGGCCGGCGAGCGCGGCATACCGTTCGGCCTGGACACCGAGGCCCGGCTGGCGGCGCTGACGCGGACCGGCGCCTTCGACATCGTCGATACGGCCATGAGCACGTGGTCCCTGGTGCTGGACGAGGACCAGGCGGCGGCGCTCTACGCGACGTATTCGACCGTCAGCCTGCGCCCCGATCGCGAGGCGGTGCTGGCCGGGCTGCGCCGCATCGCGCGCGACAACTTTGGCGGCCGCGTCGTCCGCAACATGACGACCAGCCTGTATATTGCCCGCCGGGCCGCATGACGATCCATGGCTGCCGACCATCAGCGGAGGTCCCCCATGCATCGTCCCGGGCGCATCGCTACCAGCCCGTCGGCGCGCAAGGCTGTCGCCTCGGCCTTCGCCGATGCCGATGTCGCCCGCTGCTATGCGGCCCGGCCGCCTTATGCGCCGGAGCTGTTCGAATTCCTGCTCAGACATGTGGCGGGGCGCGGCCGGGCGCTGGATCTGGGCTGCGGGCCGGGCAAGGTCGCCATCGTCCTGGCCGATCACTTCGCCGAGGTGGTGGCGCTCGACCCCTCCGCGGCGATGATCGAGGCCGGCCGCGCGGCGGCGAGCCGCGCTCCGGATGCCGGCCGGCATGGCGGCATCGCGTGGATTTGCGACACGGCCGAGGCCTACCGCACCGATCGCGGCTTCGACCTGGTCACGGCCGGCACCTCGATTCACTGGCTCGACCACGAAGCGGTGTTCCCGAAGCTGGCGGGCTGGACCGGAACGCTGGCCGTGATCGGCGGCGACGAGCCGGCGGTAGCGCCCTGCGGCGACGAGGCCTGGACGGGATTCCTGGCGCGCTGGCTCGCCCGGGTCGGCGGCCGCTACGATCCGGCCGGCGCCGCGGCGGAGGCCGGGCGCCATGAGGCCTGGATGGACATCTCCGGCCGGAAGGAATTTCCGTTCACGGTTCGGCAGAGCCTCGCCGAGTTCATCCGCGGCCAGCATTCGCGCGCGACCTGGAGCCGCGCCGTGATGGGCGAGGCCCTGGCCGCCGAATTCGACCGCGAGCTCGAAGCGCTGCTGCGGCCCTTCGCGACCGACGGGCAGCTGGATCTCGCCATGGTCTCGACCCTGACCTGGGGCGCGCCGCGCCGGGAGCCACGCCAGTAGCCGCAAGCGTTGTCGGACACCGCCGAGAGGCCTAACGTGCTTGTGTAAATATTCCGGTTTTTACGGGGACGTCGACGATGCAGGGCATCCGTTTCTCGTCCCAGGCCCTGCCGCATGATCTCGACGAGCGGGCGCGCTTCTCGCTGTGGCGCGATCTCTACGTCGCCAACATCGGATCCTTCGACATCAGGATCTCGGACGACGCCCCCTTCCACGCGGAGCTCGAGATCGCGTTCTACGGCGCGGTCGGGCTCGGCCGGTTCAGCGGGACGGTCCACAGCGTCACGCGGACCCCGCATGACCTCCAGGCCGACGGCCAGGATGTCTACTGCCTGATGATCAACGCGGGCGCCGGCATGGTCGGCGGCCTGCATGTCGGGCGCGAGATGGCGCTGACGCCTGGCGCGGCCGCGCTGATCTCGGCGCAGGAATGCGGCTCGTTGATCGGCGGCGAGCCGGCGCGGGACGGAATTCACATCTGGCAGAACCTGATCGTGCCGGGGGAGCTGATGCGGCGGACGGTCGGCGGCGTGGACGATCTTCTCGCCATCGGCCGCTCCAACGCGGCGCTGGCCTTCCTTCGCAATTATCTCAAGCTCGTGGGCGAGGTCCCGGCCGACGGCGATCCCGCCCTGGCCGCCCATATTTCGACGACCCTGCTGGACCTGATCACGCTCGTCGTCGTCGGCGGCAAGGGAGAGACGGCGTGCCAGGCGGCGTCGCGGGGCCTGCGGGCGGCGCGGACCGATGCGGTTCTCGCCGGCATCCGGGACGGCTACACCGAGCCCGGCTTTTCGGTGAAGTCGCTGGCGCGCCGCCTCGGCCTCTCCGTGCGCTACATCCACGACTTGCTGCAGCAGACCGGGGCGGGGTTTGCGGAGCGCGTGCTGGAACTGCGCCTGCAGCGGGCCGCGATGCTGCTCGGCGACCGGCGATCCGATGCCCTGCGTATCGGCGATCTCGCCCTCGCGGTCGGGTTCAGCGACGTGTCCTACTTCAATCGCTGCTTCCGGCGCCGCTTCGGCTGCACGCCGACCGCCATGCGATAGGCGGCGCCGGGCCTCGGCCTGCGGACTGCACCGCGAGTCAATTCCGGTGCCGTCCGGTCCAAGACGCGTCCCGGTCGGCCATGCGATCAACGGCCAGCCCTGCCGAATCATCGGCAGCGGCGACGCGTGGCGCCTTCCCGATATCCGGGGCGAACCCATTCGGCAGCCTCGATCACGGGATGAGGACATTTCATGTCGACGATTAACGGCGACGCCGGAAACAACAATCTCTCCGGCACGGCGACGGGCGATACCATCAACGGCCTGGCCGGCAACGATTATCTCTTCGGTGCGGACGGCAACGACATCCTCAATGGTGGCGACGGCAACGACCTGCTGCAGGGTGACGCCGGGGCGGACACGCTGAACGGCGGCGCCGGCATCGATTCGGTCTCCTACGACACCAGCGTGGTCGGTGTGATCGTCACGATCGGCGCCGGCATCGGCTCGGGTGGCGCCGCGGGCGACGTGATCGGCGCCGACGTCGAGAACATCCATGGCACGAGCGCGAACGACCATCTGACCGGATCGGCGGCGGACAACTATCTTGCCGGTTTATGGGGCGACGATTTTGTCTATGGCCTTGCCGGCAACGACCTGCTGGATGGGGGCGACGATGACGATTTCCTGCAAGGCGGGGCCGGCGCGGACACGCTGATCGGCGGCGACGGCATCGACACGATCGACTACAACGGCACCGGCGTGACCGTCAATCTGACGACGCTGACGGCGTCCGGCGGCGAGGCCCAGGGCGATGTGATCGGGGCCGACATCGAGAATGTCCAGGGCACCGGCAGCAATGACGGCTTGACCGGCTCCACCGCGGCCAATGTACTCTGGGGCTTCAGCGGCGACGATGTCCTCTACGGCAAGGCCGGCGACGACGTGCTCGGCGGCGGCGACGGCAATGATTTCCTGCAAGGAGGCGCCGGGGCGGACACGCTGAATGGCGGCGCCGGCATCGACACCGTCGACTACAGCGGCACTGCCGGGGTGACCGTCGCCATCGGCGGCATCGGCTCGGGCAGCAGCGAGGCCCAAGGCGACGTGATCGGCACGGACATCGAGAATATCCACGGCACGAACGGCTTCGGCGACAGCCTCACCGGCTCGGCCGCGGATAATGGGCTCTCCGGCTTCGGCGGCAACGACCATCTCTACGGGCTGGGCGGCCAGGATTCGCTGGATGGCGGCAGCGGCGACGATTTCATGGATGGCGGGGCCGGAGCGGATGTCCTGACCGGCGGCGCCGGCATCGACACCGTCGACTACAACGGCACGGCGGGCGTGACCGTGAAGATCGGCGGCACCGGTTCGGGCGGCGAGGCCGAGGGCGACGCGATCGGCGCCGATATCGAGAACCTCCGGGGCACAACCGGTTTCGGCGACGCACTGACCGGGTCGGCCGTGGACAATGTTCTGGAGGGCTATGGCGGCGACGATCGTCTCTACGGTCTCGCGGGCAACGACACGCTCAGCGGCGGCGCCGGCGCCGATTTCCTGCAGGGTGGGGCCGGCGCGGACATTTTGAGCGGTGGCAGCGGCATCGACACGATCGACTACAACGGCACCGCCGGGGTGTCGGTCAATCTGACGGTGCAACTGGTGATGGGCGGCGAGGCCGAGGGCGACCTGATCGGCGCCGATATCGAGAACATCCAGGGCACGGGCTCTAGCGACGTGCTGACCGGCTCGGCCGTGGACAACGTGCTCTCCGGCTTCGGCGGCAACGACAGCCTCCAAGGCATGGACGGCGCCGACACGCTGACTGGCGGCGACGGCAGTGACGTGCTGCGCGGGGGCGCCGGGGCCGACCTGCTGGCCGGTGAGGGCGGAACCGATGCCGTGATCTACACCGAGAGCAGCGTCGGCGTGACGATCGATCTCGTCGCCGGCACCGGCACCGGCGGCAACGCCCAGGGCGACGTGCTGAGCAGCATCGAAACCGTCTACGGCAGCCATGTCGACGATCTCATCCTCGGCAGCGACGCCGACAACGGAATGGTCGGCAGCTACGGCAACGATGCGCTCGGCGGCGGCAACGGGACCGACACGCTGGTCGGAGGCGACGGGAACGACACGCTGCGCGGTGGAGCCGGGGCCGACATCCTGCAGGGCGGGGACGGCATCGACACCGCGATGTACAGCGAGAGTGCCGTGGGCGTGACGGTCGATCTGGCCCTCGGCACCGGCAGCGGCGGCAATGCCCAGGGCGACACCCTGGCCGATGTCGAAGTGGTCTATGGCAGCAACATCGGCGACATCCTGGTCGGCAATGCCGCGGCGAACACGCTGGTCGGCAATGCCGGCGACGACGTGCTGCGGGGTGCCGCCGGCAAGGACACCCTGGGCGGCGGCGCCGGCGCCGACCACTTCGTCTATGCCGCGGTCGCCGACAGCACGGTCGGCAACGCCGCCGACGTGATCGCCGATTTCAGCCATGCCCAGGCCGACAGGATCGACTTGGCGTCGATCGACGCCAACACCGGCGTGGCGAACGACCAGGCGTTCGGCTTCATCGGCGCGGCGGCCTTCACCCACCATGCGGGTGAGCTGCGCGCGGTCGTTTCCGGCAGCCAGACGACGGTGAGCGGCGATGTGAGCGGCGACGGCATCGCCGATTTCAGCATCGTCCTGACCGGGGCCATCACGCTGCAGGCGGTCGACTTCGTGCTGTAGCGGGCCTCGACCCTGACTCCGGGGGCGCGGCGCCGACCCCCGGGTCAGTCGCGCAGCGCCCGCCGCACCACTGGCTCCAGCACCGCGTCGACGGCGGCGGGGTCGTCCCAGGCGAGGTCGACTCGCAGCGCCTCGACCATCGGCCGGGCCTCGGGCGGCAGGCGGACCAGGTCCTTCTCGGTGGTCACCGGCACGGCACCGCGCTCCTGCGCCGTCTCGACCAGGCGCATCACCTCGTCCGGCGTGTAGACATGGTGGTCGGGGTAGGGGACGGCGCCGACGATCTCAGCCCCCAGCTCGGCCAGAGTGGCGAAGAATTTTTCCGGCCGGCCGATGCCGGCGAAGGCCAGGACCTTGCGGCCGCGCAGCCGGGCGGCGTCCTCGGGCGATGACACCAGCCGGGCGCCCAGCGCCGGCAGGCCGAGCCGGCCCGGCGGGCCGTGGCGGGCGGCGAGGGCGGCGATCCCGGCGCGGTCCGGGCCCATGATCACCAGGGCGTCGGCCCGGGCGAGCCCGTCATCGGGCCGTTCGCGCAAAGGACCCGCGGGCAGGATCCGGCCGTTGCCGAAACCGCTGCTCCCGTCGACCACCAGCAGGGACAGGTCCTTGGCCAGGCTCGGGTTCTGGAAGCCGTCATCCATCAGGATCAGCCCGGCGCCGGCGGAGGCGGCGGCGCGGGCCCCGGCCGGCCGGTCGCGCGAGATCCAGGCGGGGGCGGCCCGGGCCAGCAGCAGCGGCTCGTCGCCGACCTCGGCGGCCGTGTGCCGGTCGGGATCGACCCGCACCGGCCCGGCCAGCGAGCCGCCATGGCCGCGGCTGAGGACATGGACGGCGATGCCGATCTCGGCCAGGCGGCGGGCCAGGGCCAGCGCCACCGGGGTCTTGCCGGCGCCGCCCGCCACCAGGTTGCCGACGCAGACCACCGGCACCGGCGCCCGCTGCGGCTTGATGACGGCCCGGCGCAGCCGCGAGGCGAGGTCGTAGAGCGCGCCGGCGGGGGCCAGCAGCCGGGCCGCCGGCGTCGCCTCCGGGCGATACCAGAAGCCGGGGGTTTTCATCGGGGCATTGCCCTCGTCGCTCCGGCGGCCGGTTTTCTTCTAGTCCCCCCTCCCTTTGCGGGAGGGGGAGAGGGGGAGGGGACTGCGCGCGTCCGCGCGCGAATGGGGAGGGACGCCGCGGTTGCCGCTGCAATAGTGAACTGGTGTCGGGACGAGCGGAGAGAACCCCCTCCCCCTACCCCCCTCCCGCGAGGGGAGGGGGGACTCAGAAAGCAATCGCCGGTCGAGGACGCAGTCGCCCTCATGCCAGAATCGGCGTGATCAGCGGCTCCAGCGTCGCCATCACGGTGGAGACCACGCCGCGGTTGCGCTGGGCCACGGCACCGGCGGCGCGGGCCATGCGGCGGCGCTCCACCGGGTCGTCGAGCAGCCGGTTGACCGCGGCGGTCAGGGCCGCGGCATCGCCCACCGGCATCGCCCCGCGGGCCTGGCTTAGCTGGGCGGTGATGTCCGGGAAGTTGGTCATGTGCGGGCCGTAGACCAGGGCGGCGCCGAGCTGCGCCGCCTCGATCGGGTTGTGGCCGCCGAACGGCACCAGCGAGCCGCCGATGAAGGCGACCGGGCAGACCCGCAGCCAGATCCCCATCTCGCCGATGGTGTCGGCGACCAGCATGTCGGTGTCGGTCCAGGGCAGCTTCGCCTGGCTGCGGCGGACGGCGCGCAGCCCCGCCGCCTGGGCCAGGCCGGCGATCTCCTCGCCGCGGTCCGGGTGGCGCGGCGCCAGCACGGTCAGCAGGCCGGGGCGCTTCGCCGCCAGCGCCTTGTGCGCCTGGATGATCTGCTCCTCCTCCCCCGCATGGGTGCTGGAGGCCAGCCAGACCGGGCGGCGGCCGATCGCCGCACGCATCGCCGCCAGCGCCTCGAGCTCGGCATCCGGCGGGTCGGAGGAGAATTTCAGGTTGCCGACCTGGCCGACGCCGCGGGCGCCGAGGGCGCGGAAGTTGCGGGCCGAGCGCTCGTCCCAGGGCAGGATCACCCGGAAGATGCCGACCAGCCGGCGGATCAGTCGCGGCAGCCGGCGCCAGCGCCGGAACGACCGCTCCGACATCCGGGCGTTGACCAGGGCGATCGGCAGGCCGCGCTGCTCGGTCTCCATCAGCATGTTCGGCCAGATCTCGGATTCGACCCAGATCGCCAGGTTCGGCTTCCAATGGTCGAGGAAGCGGCGGACATAGACCATGCGGTCGAGCGGCGCGAACTGGTGCATCGCCCGGTCCGGCAGCCGCTCGGCGATCAGCCGGGCCGAGGTGACGGTGCCGGTGGTGACCAGGACGGAGAGGCGCGGGTCGCGCTCCAGCAGGCGGCGCACCAGCACCTGCACCGACAGCACCTCGCCGACGCTGGCGGCATGGACCCAGATCAGCGGGCCCGCAGGGCGGGGGATGCTGGCATGGCCCAGCCGCTCGCCGCGGCGGGCGGGATCCTCGCGGCCAGCGGCGGTGCGCCGGGCCAGCAGCAGGGGCACGAAGGGGCCGGCGGCGTCGGTCAGGCCGCGATACAGCGCATAAATCATCCGGTCGGGGCGGTCATCGGAAGGGGTGCAGATGAGTCAGGAACTGATCTGTACATGCCTCCCAGGAATAGCGCAGCGCAAAACTGCGGCACTCCCCCGACGGAACCTTCAAGGCCTCGCGGATGGCGCGGCCGAGATCCTCGTCCAGGCGGCCGACCGGCGCGTCGCCGATGACGTCGGCCGGGCCCTGCACCGGATAGGCCGCGACCGGCACGCCGCAGGCCAGCGCCTCCAGCATCACCAGGCCGAAGGTGTCGGTGCGGGACGGGAAGACGAAGACGTCGGCGGCGGCATAAGCGTCGACCAGATCCTGCCCCTCCTTCGACCCGGTGAAGGTGACGTCCGGGTAGCGGGCCTGGAAAGCGGGCAGGGACGGGCCGCCGCCGACCACCACCTTCTCGCCGTCCAAGGGCAGCGACAGGAAGGCGTCGAGGTTCTTCTCCACCGCCACCCGGCCGACATAGAGATGGCGTGGCCGCTCGCGCTCACTGCGCTGCGCTGGGCGGAAGCGGTCGGTGTCGACGCCGCGGCTCCAGCGCGCCAGGCGGCGGAAGCCGCGGTGCTGCAGGTTCCGTTCCAGCGTATCGGTCGCCACCATCACGGCGCTGGCGGCACGGTGAAAATGCCGCAGCAGGGCGTAGGTCGAGGCCAGCGGCATGCCGGTGCGCAGCTGGACATATTCCGGGAACTGGGTGTGGAACGAGGTGGTGAAGCTGAGCCGCCGGCGGATGCAGTAGCGCCGCGCCGCCCAGCCCAGCGGGCCTTCGGTCGAGATGTGGATGGCGTCCGGGTCGAACTCGTCGATCAGCCGGGCCATGCGCCGGCTCTGGCCGATCGCCAGGCGGATCTCGGGATAGGTCGGGCAGGGAATCGAGGCGAAGCGGTCCGGGCCGATCACCTCGACCACATGGCCGCGGCGGCGCAGCTCGTCGCGGGTCGATTCGATGGTGCGCACCACCCCGTTGACCTGGGGCAGCCAGGCGTCGCTGATATTCAGGATCCGCATCAGCCGAACGTCTGCCCCGTCACTGCCATGTCCACGGAGACTATACCCGATCCCGGCTCAAGCGGCGCGCTGCGGCTTCAACGTGGGCTCCGGCATCGCCGCCGCATCGCGGATCGCCACGATGTCCGCCCAGTGCAGGATCTCCAGCCGGCCGTCGTCATGCTCGACCAGCGCGGTGCAGCTCTCCACCCAGTCGCCGTCGTTGACATAGGTCATGCCCTGCATGTCCTTCAGCTCGGCGGTGTGGATGTGGCCGCAGATCACCCCGTCCACGCCGCGCCGCCTGGCCTCCTCGACCAGCGCGAGCTCGAACCGGCCGACGAACTCGACCGCGCGCTTCGCCCGCTGCTTCATATAGGCCGAGAGCGACCAATAGGAGAAGCCGAGGCGGCGGCGGACCAGGTTGAGGGCGGTGTTGGTGTGCAGCAGCAGCTCATAGGCCTTGTCGCCGACATGGGCCAGCCATTTGGCGTAGCGCACCACGACGTCGAACTGATCGCCATGGATCACCAGGAAGCGGCGGCCGTCCGCGGTCTGATGGATGCAGTCGTCGGCGACGTCGACATCGCCGAAGCTCTGGCCGACGAACTGCCGGGCGGCCTCGTCGTGGTTGCCGGGGATGTACAGCACGCGGGTGCCCTTGCGGGCCTTGCGCAGCAGCTTCTGGATCACATCGTTGTGCGGCTGCGGCCAGTACCAGCTCTTCTTCAGCCGCCAGCCGTCGACGATGTCGCCGACCAAATACAGCGTGTCGGACTCGGTGTGCTTCAGGAAGTCGAGGAGCAGGTTGGCGTTGCAGGCCCGGGTGCCGAGATGGACGTCCGAGATCCAGATGGTGCGATAGCGCGTCACCTGTTCCATAGGCGGCGGTCCTTCGGCGGTCATATACCGTCCGTATAACCGACGCGCCGTCGGCAAACAATATCTTGATATCGTCTTCGATCTCGCAGGTGCAAAAATTAATAAAACGGTCACGAGTGCTTCCGGACCGCCGAACTGATGGCGGTTGTTCGGGTGCTGTTGCGGCGAAGTGTGACTCTTTTCTGCGATGGGTCCCGCCCTCCCCCGGTTGCGGACGGGGGAGGGCGGGCGCGGCGGCTGCGCTGCTACAGCACGAAATCCGCCGCGGTCAGGACGTGGTCGGAATAGACGGTGATGAGGGCGTCCTCGATGTTGTTGCCGGTGGTTTCGAGATAGACGCCGTAGCGACCGCCGCCGAAGTCCAGGACCCGGATCTGGCCGGCGGCGGTGAAGGCGCCGGTGCCGAAGGTGAAGGCGGCGTCGCCGGGACCGGCGCTGTTGGCGTCGATCGCCACCAGGTCGATCTTGTCGCCGGTGGTGAAGTCCGTGATCGTATCCCGGCCGGCGGCCGCGACGGTGCTGTCGGCCGTGGCGGTGTAGCGGAAGCCGTCGTTGCCGGCGCCGCCCTTCAGCACATCGGCGCCGCCGCCGCCCGTGAGGACATCGTCGCCGGCCATGCCCCACAAGGTGTTGGCATTGGCGTTGCCGGTCAGCGTGTCGACGAAGCCCGAGCCCAGCAGCTGTTCGACGGTGGTGAAGGTGTCGCCCACGGCGTCGCCGCCGGAGACGGCACCGGTGGCCAGGTTCACCGACACCCCCGCGGCCGAGCTGGCATAGCTCGCCGTGTCGATACCGTTGCCGCCGGTCAGCGTATCGGCCCCGGCCCCGCCCTCGAGGATGTCGTTGTCGTCGCCGCCGTCGAGTTGGTCGACCCCGCCGCCGCCGGTGATGCTGTCGTTGCCGGCATTGCCGAAGGTGCCGTCATTGTCGGCCCCGCCGTCGATCGAATCTTTGCCGGCGTCGCCGGACAGGGTGTCGGCCCCGGCGCCGCCGACGACCCGGTCGTTGCCGTCGCCGCCGTCGATGCCGTCGTCGCCGGCCTCGCCCGAGAGCGCGTCGTCGCCGCCGTTGCCGTCGATGTTGTCGCCGCCGTTCTCGCCGCCGATGATGTTGCGGACGGCGTTTCCGGCAAGGAAGTCGTTGCCGCTGGACCCGTACAGGTTCTCGATGCCGATCAGCACGTCGCCCGTGGCGTCGCCGCCGAAGATCAGGTTCGCCTCGAGATTGACGAAGACGTCGGTCGACCCCTGATAGTTGGCGAAGTCCAGGCCGTTGCCGCCGGTCAGGGTGTCGGCGCCGGCGCCGCCGCGGAGCGTGTCGTTGCCGTCGCCGCCGTTGATGGTGTCGTTGCCGTCGAAGCCGATCAGGAAATCGGCCTGGCTCGACCCGGTGATCGTGTCGGCCCCCGAGAAGATGATGGCCAGCGCCGTCATCTCACCCCCGGGGGTGAGAAATCCGTTGGCCACATCCGCCAGCGCCGTGCTCATCCCGGTGATCGAGAACACCGACGTGATCGCCGGCTTGCTGTAGGTCAGGCTGGTGACGGTTCCGCCGAAGGTGCTCGGAAAGGTGAACGACATCCCGACCCCGCCGAGGGTCAGCGAGCCGGTGTCGTTGAAGAAGATGGTGCCGGTGGTCGGCGTGATGATCGGAAAGCCGGCAACGCCCGAAGATGCGATCTGCGACAAGGTACCGAACTGGATGCCGGCGCCGTTCAGCCCTGTGCCGTTGAGCACGGAGAAAACCGCCATGGAAACCTCCCCCAACTCTGCGTGTCCCGATCATGCGAAAGCACGACGCTTATGGTCGTTTGGATCGGTTTGATCAAAGATTGGGCAAAATCTTCGGCAGTTCGAGCGCGTTCCGGCGCCCCGGCAAAGAACGCAAGGAAACGGCGAGTGCCCGGAAATTAAACTTCCAGGCGATGTTCCCAGAATGACCCGAGCGGCGTGGCGGCGGGATCCCGCCCTCCCGGTTTTGGAGGGAGGGCGGGATCGCCAGCCGCTACAGCACGAAATCCGCCGCGGTCAGCACGTGGTCGGAATAGACGTTGATGAGTGCATCCTCGAGGTTGTTGCCGGTGGTCTCGAGATAGACGCCGTAGCGGCCGCCGGCGAAGGCCAGGACCCGGATCTGCCCCGCCCCGGTGAAGGCGCCGGTGCCGAAGGTGAAGGCGGTGTCGCCGTTCTCGCCATTGCCATCGGCGTCGATCGCCGCCAGGTCGATCTTGTCGCCGGTGGTGAAGTCGACGACCGTGTCCTTGCCGGCCGCCGCGACCGTGCTGTCGCTGATCGCGACATAGGTGAAGCTGTCGTTGCCGGCGCCGCCCTTCAAGAGATCGGCGCCGGTGCCACCGATCAGGATGTCGTCGCCGCCGAGGCCCCACAGCGTGTTGGCATTGGCGTCGCCGGTGATCGTGTCGGCGAAGCTCGAGCCCATCACCTGCTCGATGCCGGACATGGTGTCGCCGGCCGCGTCGCCGCCGGTGGAGACGCCGCCCAGCACCGCGACCACGCCGGCGCCAGCGCTGGCGTAGCTGATCGTGTCGATGCCGTTGCCGCCGGTGAGCGTGTCCGCCCCGGCCCCGCCCTCGAGGTAGTCGTTGTCGTCGCCGCCGTCGAGCAGGTCGTCACCGGTCCCGCCGGTGATGCTGTCGTTGCCGGCGCCGCCGAAGGCGCTGTCGTTGTCGGCGCCACCGTCCATCGAGTCGTTGCCGGCGTCGCCGATCAGGTTGTCGGCCCCGGCGCCGCCGACCAGCCGGTCGGCGCCGTCCCTGCCGTTGAGGATGTCGTCGCCGGTCTCGCCCGCCAGTGCATCGTCGCCGCCGCGGCCGTCGATCAGGTCGGCACCGCCCTCGCCGCCGATGATGTTGCGGTCGGCGTTGCCGGACAGGGTGTCGCCGAAGCTGGAGCCGTAGAGGTTCTCGATGTTGGTCAGCACGTCGCCGGCGGCGTGGCCGCTGAAGAGCAGGTTGTTCTGGATGTCGACGAACACCTCGGCATTCGACCCCTGGTAGTTGGCGGTATCCAACCCGTTGCCGCCGTCGAGGTTGTCGGCGCCGGCGCCGCCCCGCAGCATGTCGTCGCCGTCATAGCCCTTGAGGGTGTCGGCCTGGGTCGAGCCGAAGATCCGGTCGTTGCCCGAGAAGATGGCGGTCAGGATGGCGTTCTCGTCGCCGCCCGAGACCAGCCCGGCCAGAGTCACGAGCGCGATGCTCATGCCGGTGATCGAGAAGATCGGCGTGGCCACCGGATTCTCATAGGTCAGGCTGTTGACGGTGCCGCCAAGGTTGTTCGGCGGGCTGAAGCTCAAGCCGGCGCCGGTGACGCTCACCCTGCCGCCGCCGACGAGATTGAAGAAGCCGGTGGCCCCCGCCATGTTCGGATTGCCGGCGACGCCGCCCGCGGCGATCGTCGATCCGATCGTTCCGAACTGGACGCCGGCACCGCCGATGCCGGTGCCGTTGAGCACGGTGAAAATCGCCATGGAAATACTCCCCATTATCTTCTCGACCGTCGTAAAACCCGGCCATTGCGGCCGGTTTGGATCGAGATTGTCTAAAGATCGGGCTAAATTTGCGGTAAATCGAGAATATTTCGGAGGCGTGATGAAGAACGCAAGGAAGCTGTCCAGCCGGCGAAAGCAAATATCCCACAAATTTTCCGAAAATATCAAATAAATGCATTATGAGACGCATTCGCGCCTTTTCTTGTTTCTGTGGCGAAATAAAAGATCCGGCCACGCCATGCCGTCTATCCCACCAGCGGAATCGGCGATGCCGCTCGCTCGACGAGCGCGGCGGCCGCACTGTCACAGCACGAAATCCGCCGCGGTCAGGACGTGGTCGGAATAGACGGTGATGAGGGCGTCCTCGATGTTGTTGCCGGTGGTTTCGAGATAGACGCCGTAGCGACCGCCGCCGAAGTCCAGGACCCGGATCTGGCCGGCGGCGGTGAAGGCGCCGGTGCCGAAGGTGAAGGCGGCGTCGCCGGGACCGGCGCTGTTGGCGTCGATCGCCACCAGGTCGATCTTGTCGCCGGTGGTGAAGTCGAGGACCGTGTCCCTGCCGGCGGCCGCGACGGTGCTGTCGCCGATCGTGACATAGGCGAGTTTGTCGTTCCCGGCGCCGCCCTTCAGCACATCGGCCCCGATGCCGCCGATCAGCACGTCGTCGCCGGCCATGCCCCATAGGGTGTTGGCATTGGCGTCGCCGCTGATGCCGTCGGCGAAGCCGGAGCCGATCACCTGCTCGATGCCGGACATGACGTCGCCGGTGGCGTCGCCGCCGGTGGAGATGCCGCCCGGCGCCACGGTCACGCCGGCGGAGGAGCCGGCATAGCTGACCGTGTCGATGCCATTGCCGCCGATCAGATTGTCGGCGCCGGCCGCGCCTTCGAGCACGTCGTTGCCGTCGCCGCCGTCGAGCACGTCGTCGCCGGCGCCGCCATAAAGGACATCGCTGCCGGCCTGCCCGAAGACCTGGTCGTTCTCGGTGCCGGCGTCGATCGAATCATTGCCGATGCCGCCGCTCAGATTGTCCGCTCCGGCGCCGCCGACCACGCGGTCATCGCCGTCGCCGCCATTGATGCTGTCGGCCCCGCCTTCTCCGGACAGGGCATCGTCGCCGCCATTGCCGACGATCGTGTCGTCGCCCAGCTCGCCGCCGATGATGTTGCGGGCGTCGTTGCCGGCCAGGGTATCGGCGTTGCTGGAGCCGTACAGGTTCTCGATGCCGGTCAGCGTGTCGCCCTGGGCGTCGCCGCCAGAGGTGATGTGGTTCAGCAGGTCGACCGTGACCCCGGCCAGCGAGCCCTGGTAGTTGGCGAAGTCCGAGCCGTTGCCGCCGTCGATAGTGTCGCCGCCGGCACCGCCCCGGATGGTGTCGTTGCCGTCATAGCCCTTGAGGATGTCGTTCTTGGTGGAGCCGTAGATCTGGTCGGTCCCGGCGAAGATGGCGCCGAGGATAGTCTCCTCGTTGCCGCCGTTGGCCAGCCCGGCCAGGGTCGCCAGCGGGATGTTCATGCCGGTGATGGAGAAGACTGGTAGGAACTTGCTGTAGGTCAGGCCTTCGGCGGTGCCGCTCAATGTCGACGTCCCGAGGTCGAACCCCATCCCCGACCCGGTGATGCTGAGAAGCCCCGCATCGAGGAAGAGGATGCTCGCCGTCGTCGGCGTGACGATCGGGATGGGGACGGCACCCGCGGCCGCGATCTGCGACAGCTGGCCGAACTTGATGCCGTCGCCGATGAAATCGTTGTTGCTGTCGATGCCGGTGCCATTGAGAACGGTGAATGTCGCCAACTGAATCCCTCCCTGTTGAGTCCGATCCGGGCGGCATGGAGGCCGGCCGGATGTGCAGACGGAATCGGCGCCGGACGGCGATCCGTCGGATATAGTTAAATTTCCATGTAATAGAATAGTATGCGCCCGTGGCGAAGACGAGGGGAGGGAATTCCTTTTCTGAGCCGGGAGGTCTGCCGCCCGGCCACGGTCATGCCGTTGACCCCGCGCCGTCGGCACGTTGTTGGAGAGAGCGCCGGCCGGAAAAGGGACCGGGGCGCCCCGACGGGCACCCCGGTCAGGAGGCGTCAGAGCAGGAAGTTCGAGGCCTGCAGCGCGAACGCTCCATCGAGATGGATGACCATGTCGGCGACGCTGTCGCCGTTGATGTCGGCCGAGACCGTCGTGATGCTGCCGGCGATCTCGTACCGGAGCTGCCCGACGGTGTTGGAGAAGGCGCTGGTGCCGATGAAGGTGAAGGCATCGACCGTCTTCAGGGAAATGACATCGATCCCGGCCTGGAAATCCTGGATCGTGTCTGCCGCCACCGCCGTGCTGTCGAAAAAGGCAGTATAGCTGAAGATGTCTGCGCCGGCGCCGCCGTTCAGCGTGTCGGCGCCGTGGCCTCCCCGCAGAACGTCGCTGCCGCCAGCGCCGCTGAGGGTGTCGGCCCCTTCAAATCCGACCAGCGAGTTGGCCAGGCCGTTGCCGGTCATGGTATCGGCGTGGGTGCTGCCATTGATGATCTCGACATCATTGGCGATCGTATCGCCCTCGGCCGTGCCGCCGGTGTTCACCTGGGTCTGGAGGTTGATCGTCACGCCCACGGCGCTGTCGTAGTAGCTGGCGGTGTCGTAGCTGCCGCCGCCGGCCAGCTGGTCGGCGCCGAGGCCGCCGCGCAGGAGATCGGCGTCGGCGCCGCCATTCAGCTGATCGTCGCCAGCGCCGCCCTCGAGGGTGTCCCAGCCGGCGCCGCCGTCGAGAACGTCGTTGCCGCCCATGCCCCGCAGCGTGTTGGACGCGCCGTTGCCGGTCAGGGCGTCGCCAAAGGCACCGCCCTGCACGATCTCGATGCTGCTCAGCGTGTCGCCCTCGGCATAGCCACCGGTGTTTGGTGTTGGTCGCCAGGTTGACCGTCACGCCGGTTCCGCTGCCATTGTAGTCCGCGATGTCGACACCGGTGCCGCCATCGATCACATCGGCGTCCGCACCACCATTCAGTCCATCATTGCCGGTGCCGCCGGTGAGCGTATCGATGCCGGCGCCGCCCAGGAGGGCGTCGTTGCCTTCGGCACCAGCCAGAGTGTCCTGGCCGCCGCCGCCGGCGATCTGGTTGGCGCCCGCATTGCCGGTCAGGGTGTCGTCGAGGGCGCTGCCGCTCAGGTTTTCGATGCTGGTCAGGATGTCGCCCGCGGCATCGCCGCCGGTGGCGGTGCCGAGCCCCAGGTCCACCGTCACCGAGGCGCCGGAGCCGGAGTAGCCGGCCGTGTCCGCGCCGCTGCCGCCGTCGAGGGTGTCGGCGCCGCCGCCGCCGGCCAGGGCATCGTTGCCGTTGCCGCCGTCGAGGGAGTCGGCGCCGGCGCCACCGATCACGGTATCGTTGCCGTCATAGCCCTTGAGGATGTCGTTCTGCGTCGAGCCGGAGATCTGATCGGCCCCGGCGAAGATGGTGGCGAGGATCGCATTCTCGTCGCCGCCCGTGGCCAGCCCAGCCAGGGTGGCCAGCGGGATGTTCATGCCGGTGAGCGAGAAGACCGGCGTGCTCGACGGGTTGGCGTAGGTCATGCTGCTCACCGTACCGGAGAAGGTGAGCGGCTGGTCGAAGTCCATGCCGACGCCGAGGAAGGTCAGCCTGCCGCCGTTGACGAAGTTGATTGTGCCGTTGGTCGACGTGACGTTCGGGTTGCCGGCGATGCCAGAGGACGCGATCTGCGAGAGTGTGCCGAATTGGACGCCGGCGCCATTGAGGCCGGTGCCGTTGAGCACCGTGAAAACCGCCATGGAACTTGCCTCCCATGATCTCCCGGTCTCACAAATCCGGCCACCGCGGTCGGCTTGGACCGGGATTGATAAAATGTGGTTTGAATTCGATGCAATTCGAGAATGCTTCGGGTGTCGCAATAAAAAATGAAAGGAAATTACTCATATGGAGCAAGAAAATATCTCTATGCCTTTCTAAAAATATTGAACTCTGCGTCGCGAGACGCATTCGCGACTTTTCCTGTTCTTGTCTGAAATAAACTTATCCTGCCGGGCGGTCCGGGTGGATTACCGCCCGGCCACCGTCATGCCGTCGATCCGCACCGTCGGCGCGTCCATGCCGTAGCGCAGGACCAAATCGTTCGCCGGCACCAGCGCCGGATACATGTCCTTCAGATTGCCGGCGATGGTGACCTCGTTCACCGGATAGGCGATGCGACCGCGCTCGATCCAATAGCCATGGGCGCCGCGGCTGTAGTCGCCGGTGACGCCGTTGACCGACGACCCCATCAGCCCGGTGACGTAGAAACCGTCCTGGATGTCCGCCATCAGCTCTTCCGGCGTGGCGCTGCCGGGGGCCAGGTACAGGTTGGCCGGGGAGGCGCCGGGCGGGCCGCTGGTGCCGCGCACGGCATGGCCGGTCGGGGCCAGGCCGAGCTGGCGGGCCGAGCGGATGTCGAGCAGCCAGGTGGTCAGGCGGCCGTCCTCGATCAGGGCGCGGCGGCGGCTGGCCACGCCCTCGGCGTCGCAGGGGCGCGAGCGCAGGCCGCGGCGGATATGCGGGTCGTCGACCACCTCGATGCCCGGGGCGAACACCGCCTGGCCCATCCTCTCCTTCAGGAAGCTGGTGCCGCGGGTGATGGCAGCGCCGTTGATGGCGCCGATCAGATGGCCCAGCAGGGTGCGCGAGACGCGCGGGTCGAAGACCACCGGCACCCGCGCGGTCGACGCCTTGCGCGCGCCCAGCCGGGCCACGGCGCGCTCGCCGGCGCTGCGGCCGACCGCCTCGGGCGTGTCCAGATCCTCGGCATGGACGGCGCTGGTGTGGTCGTAATCGGTCTCCATCCCGGTGCCTTCGCCGGCGATGGCGGAGACCGAGATGCTGCTGCCGGTCGACCCGGTGACGCGGGCGAAGCCGTTGCTGGCCACCATCGCCGCCATGCTGCGGCCGAAGCCGGCGCTGGCGCCCTCGGAATTGGTCACGCCCGCGACCGCCAGCGCTGCCTCCTCGGCCGCACGGGCGCGCTCCGCCAGGGTCTCGGTCGACGGCTCGGCCGGATCGACCAGGTCGAGCTCCGGCAGCTCGGTCGCCAGCTCGGCCGGGTCGGCGAGACCGCAATAGGGGTCCTCCGGCACCACCTTCGCCATGGCGACGGCGCGCTCGACGATCTCGTCCAGCGCCGCCTGGCGGCGGTCGGAGGAGGAGACGATCGCCATGCGCCTGCCGATGAAGACGCGCAGGCCCAGGTCGCCGCTCTCGGAGCGCTCGACGTGCTCGAGCTGGCCGAGCCGGTGGCTGATCGAGATCGAGGTGCTGTCGAACAGCACGGCGTCGGCGGCGTCGGCGCCGGCCCGCCTGGCCTTGTCGATCAGGCCGGACAGCAGGTCGAGGGTCGCGTCATGGGCAGAGGGCATCGTCCGGTCCGTCGGTTCCAGGGCCATCCGTCATGTAGCGACGCCGCCCCCGCCGCCGCAAGGTGTTAGGGGCAGGTGGTCGCAGGAGAGTGCGCGGCGGGGCTTCATCTCCGCCGCCGGCGGGCGCATCCTGGCGGGGCGAGTCGGGGCATGGAGGGTTGCGTGATCGGGATACGGATCGGGGCGGCGCTGGCCGCCGCCTGGCTGCTGGCCCCCCTGCTACTGACGGCGACGCCGGCCGGGGCGGCCGGGGAGGATCCCGCCTGGGCCCAGGTGCGGCTGGGCACCCAGGGGCCGGCGCAGGTGATCGGCACCTATTCCAACGGCTGCATCGCCGGTGCCGAGCAGTTGCCGCCGGAAGGCCCCGGCTACCAGATCATCCGGCTCAGCCGCAACCGCAACTGGGGCCATCCGACTCTGGTGGCGACGCTGCAGGATCTCGGCCGCAGGGCGCAGGCCGCCGGGCTGCCGCCGCTGCTGATCGCCGATATGGGCCAGCCGCGTGGTGGGCCGATCACCGACCATGCGGCGCATGAGAACGGGCTGGACGCCGACATCTGGCTCCGGCTCGACCTGCCGCTGCTGGCGCGCGATCAGCGCGAGACGCTGAAGCCGGAATACATCACCGGGGCTTGGACCGATTATATCCCGCGCGGCGCGCTGTCGCCGCAGCAGGCGCAGCTGATCCGCCTGGCGGCGACCGAGCCGCGGGTCGAGCGCATCTTCATCCACCCGGCGATCAAGCGCGAGCTGTGCGCGATGAACTGGGACGACCGGTCGTGGCTGAACCGGGTGCGGCCCTGGACCGGCCATAACGAGCATCTGCACATCCGCATCGGCTGCCCGGCCGGCAGCCCGGAATGCCGCGAGCAGGACCCGGCGCCGCCCGGCGACGGCTGCGGTGCCGACCTGATGTCCTGGTTCCCGATGCGGCAGCCGCGGCCGTCGAAATCGACCAAGCCCTATGTCCCGCCGCCGCTGCCGGCCGCCTGCCACGCGGTGCTGAACGCGCCGCCGGTGGTCGCGGGGCAATAGGGGCCGGCTCGGGGGCACGGCCGCGACAGCCAAGAAAATGGCGAGCGAGGGGAGTGGGGGCCGCTCGCTCGCCAGCCGGGGCGTCGGTCATTGCGGCGACGGACGCCCGACCTGCGATCTCAGAGCACGAAGTCCGAGGCGTTCAGCGTGATCGCGCCGGTGAGATGGATGACGATGTCGGCGGTGCTGTCGCCGTCGACATCGGCCGAGACCGTCGTGCTGTCGCCGGCGATCTCGAACCGCAGCTGCCCGGCGGCGCCGGAGAAGGCGCTGGTGCCGATGAAGCTGAAGGCCGTGTCGCCATTCGCGACATCGCCGTCGGCGTCGATCGACCGCAGCCAGATCGTGTCCCAGGCTTCGAAGCCCTGGATCGTGTCGGCGGCCGAGGCGGTGCTGTCGGAGACGGCGGTGTAGCTGAAGTAATCCGCGCCGGTCCCGCCATTCAGCGCGTCGGCGCCGGCGCCACCCCGGAGGGTGTCGTTGCCGCCGCCGCCGCTGAGGGTGTCGGTCCCATCGAACCCGACCAGCGCGTTGGCCAGGGCGTTGCCGACCATGACATCGTCGTGGTTGCTGCCGTTGATCGTCTCGACGTCGTTATCGATCGTGTCGCCCTCGGCCATGCCGCCGGTGTTGACCTGGGTTTCGAGGTTGATCGAAACGCCCACGGCGCTGTCCCAGTAGCTGGCGGTGTCGGTATCGGCGCCGCCGGCCAGATGGTCGGCGCCGTCGCCGCCGCGCAGGATGTCGCCGCCGGCGCCGCCGGTCAGCCGGTCGTCACCAGCCTCGCCCTGCAGGGTGTCCCAGCCGTCGCCGCCGTTGACCTGGTCGGTGCCGTTGCCGCCATAGAGGTCGTCGTTGCCGCCCGCCCCGGCGACGGTGTCGTCGCCGCCGCCGCCATTGATCGCGTTGGCGCCGGCATTGCCGGACAGAGTGTCGTTGAACCTGCTGCCGCCCAGGTTTTCGATGTTGCTCAGGGTGTCGCCTTGGGCATGGCCGCCGGTGCCGGTGCCGGCCGCGAGGTCCACCGTCACCGCGACATCGGACTGGTAGTAGCCGGCCGCGTCGATCCCGGCACCGCCGTTCAACACATCGGCGCCGGTGCCGCCATAGAGCATGTCATTGCCGGCGTCGCCGGCCAGCGCGTTCGCGCCCGCGCTGCCACGCAGGGTGTCGGCGAAGGCCGAGCCGGTCAGGTTCTCGACAGCGGTGTAGGTGTCGCCCTCGGCATCGCCGCCGCTGCCGGTACCGGCTCCCAGATCGACGGTCACCCCGACGGCCGAGACGGTGTAGGAGGCGGTGTCGGTCCCGGCGCCGCCGTTCAGCGCGTCGGCACCGTCGTTGCCTTCGAGGATGTCATTGCCGGCGCCGCCGTTCAGCATGTCCGCGCCCGCGCCGCCGACCAGGTCGTCGGCGCCGTCCTGCCCGCTGAGCGTGTCGTTGCCGCCTGCCCCACGGAGCTGATCGTCGCCCAAGCCGCCCCTCAGCTCATTGGCGCCGTTGTCGGCGAAGATGTAGTCGTCGAAATCGGTGCCGTAGATGTTCTCGATGCCGGTCCACGTATCGCCTGAGGCGGCGCCGCCGAACTCGTCGTTCAGCACATTGATCGAAACCCGCGCGGCATCGCCGCCGTAATTGACCGTGTCGATCCCGTCCCCGCCGGTCATGGTGTCACCGCCGGCGCCTCCCGACAGAACATCGTTGCCAGCTCCGCCTCGCAGCGTGTCATTTCCGTCCGCGCCGACGAGGTTGTTCGCCCCGTCGTCACCGGTCAGGGTGTCGTTGAAATTCGAGCCTCTGACACTCTCGATCGAGACCAGGGTATCGCCGTCGGCTGCGCCGCTGGTGGCGCCAGTCGCCAGATTGACGCCGACGCCCGTGGAGATGGTGTTCTGCCGCAGATAATCGGCCGTATCGCTCCCGGCACCGCCGTTGAGCCTGTCCGACCCCTGTTCGCCGGTGAGGAGATCGTTCCCATCGCCCCCGTTCAGCGTGTCGTTGCCGGCGCCGCCTTGCAACTGGTCATCGCCCGCCAGGCCACTCACGGTGTCGGCGTCGTCGCCGCCATAGAGCGAGTCGTCGCCTGCGGTGCCGTTCACAACTGCCATCAAAACCCTCCCGAGGTGGTGCGACGCGTCCTGGGGCCGCTGGGGTCGAAATGGACGCCAGCGGCAGATCGGAGCATCGGCCTGCGATGCCAAGAAAGAATGCCGACTTCCTGCTGCTTACAGGAACTGATTCGTATCAGCAGTACATCAAATAGGAGTGACGGTTACAATGCTCTTATAATGAACATTTGTCCGATGTAGAAATTAGATTGTCTCATGACAAAATACAGGGCCAGTCGGAATCTCATTCTGTGCAATAAATTTTTCACAGGCGGTGTAAAATATTCAAATTGATATAAAATATTATGCTTATATAGAGGATAACCGATTTATCTGCATTGGAAAGCCCAGCCCTTTCCCTGCGGAGCTGCGAATCGCGACGGAGCCCGGGACCGAGGACCTGCGGACTGAATGGGACTTAATTCCAAAGAGATCGGATCGGAGTGGTTCTCGCGAGGTCAGGCGGCGGCGCAGGGCCTGGCGGTCCACGCCCCCGCTCAGCGCCAGCGGCGGAAGGTGGTGCTCGGGCTCTCGCCGAAGCGCTGTTTGTAGGCGACCGAGAATTTGCCGAGATGGCTGAAGCCCCATTGCAGGGCGATGTCGGTCACCGAGCTGTGCTGCGGATCGGCCGACAGCAGGGCCTCGCGCACCCGCTGCAGCCGCAGCTCGCGCAGATAGGCCATCGGCGTGGTGCCGCGATACTGCTGGAAGCCGGCCTGCAGGCTACGGGCGCTGACCCCGGCCTGCGCCGCCAGCTCGGCCACCGACAGCGGCTGGTCGAGATTGGCCTCGATATAGGCCTCGGCGCGCTTGACGTAGAACGGCGCCAGCGCAGCCTGCGGCCGTCCGAACAGCTCGCTGTGATTGTGCGGCTGGCCGAGCAGCAGGGTGGTCATCACCAGCTGCTCGAACTGCGCCGCGGCCAGCGGCGCGCGCAGCAGCAGGTTCTCCTGGTCGATCGCCGCCTGCATGTGGTGCATCAACTGCAGCCAGTCGCGGCCGGCGCCGCCGGTCAGGGAGAAGCCGAGCTCGAATTCCAACGGCCGGCGCAGCTCGCGGCCCAGCAGCGCCTCGCAATGCCGCGCCAGCCGGTGGCGGTCGATGCGCAGCACGAACTTCTCGCAATCGTGGCTGTAGTGGATCCGGGTGCGCAGATGCGGCGCCAGCACCGTCGCCAGCGTCGGCGTCGAGACCACCGACTGGCGGCCGCTGGTGGTCGGCGAATGGCCGGACAGCGCGGTCTCGACCAGCACCCCGTTGGTGTCCTGGGTCTCGTGCCGGTCGATCAGGACGTCGACGCCATAGCGCAGCTGGATAAGCCGCAGCCCGCCGATCTCGCCGAACCTGTTGTGGGCGTCGAAGGGCTTGGACTCACCGATGCGATCGATACCGTGCGGCTCGATGGAGCCGGAGACCGCAGCCCGGATCTCGTCGAGCTCGGTCACCCTCTGCGCCGCAACCGTCCATGCCCCCGGAGCCGCAGCCGGGTCAGCCGCGGCGGACACCACGTCCCCGCATCGACACCCCCCTGGCGCCGTCCGGCATGTGACCCGCCGGTGCGAACGCGACTGAAAATACGACCATATGCAGGCCGACGCTAACATTGCCGCGGGTCCGGAGCAATCGCTGCGCAAAAGGGATAGCGGTGAGGGGCGGGCTGGTCGCCATACTGTTTCGCCGGACGGCGGTCCGGACCCCGAGTCGCCGCAGCCCGGCGGGCCCGATGACCAGATTTCGGGCACGAAGATGGCGAAGGCAAGGCCGTCCCGCGGTGTTTGCAAACGAACATTCCTGCGTTTCCAGACCAGGAATTGCGCAAAAGGGATAGCGGTGGGTCCTGGTTTTGCCGTTTATTGCGGATGTCGCCGCGATGGAGTCCGGCGGCACTCGAACAAGAGATGACGAAGATCATCGCCCCTGGGACCGCATGCAGCCTGCATGCCCTTGGGGATACTGCGCCGACCGGTCTTCGCAAGGCCGGCCGGCAAACGCGGCCCTGACGGGTCGCGGCGACCGCGGACAGGGCGGCTGGAGACGTCGTCAACGACGGGCACGCGTCCGCGGCCGGAGCACTCGATCGACGAGGAGCCCGGCGATTTTCCAGCAGAGATTTCAGCTAGACCGCGCTTCGGGGGCCGAAGGCGCGGCTGCGCAACCATGCGGCGCTTGATCGGTGGGGCCGACGAACGCCGTTCATTTTCGAAGGGGGATCCATCCATGGCGATCATCGAAGGCGACGGCAACGGCAACGACCTCACCGGCACCGCGAACGACGATACGATCAGAGGCCTCGGCGGCTCCGACATCCTGCATGGGATGGAGGGCGACGACCTGCTGAGTGGCGGTGAACGGCGACGACTTCCTCGTCGGCGGCGCCGGCGCGGACATCCTGGCCGGCGGCGACGGCATCGACACGGTCAGCTACAAGTGGAACTGGAACACCGGCGTGGCCGTCATGATCGGCGGCATCGGCACCAGCGGCGACGCCCATGACGATTTCGTCATGGACACCATCGAGAACATCGAGGGTTCGGAACATCCCGACTATCTGGTCGGCTCCGCCGCAGCCAATGTGCTGACCGGCCTTGGCGGCCATGACGCTCTGGCAGGCATGGCCGGCAACGACGCGCTCGTCGGCGGCAACGGGAACGACAAGCTCTATGGCGGCGCCGGGGCCGACCTGCTGCTCGGCGGCGACGGCGTCGACGAGATCTCCTACGACGGCTCGGCGTCGGGGGTGACCGTCACCCTGGGCGGCACCGGCTCGGGCGGCGACGCCCAGGGCGACTCCGTCGGCGCCGATATCGAGAACATCGTCGGCAGCGGCTTCAAAGACGTCTTGAAAGGGGCGGCGGCAGCCAACCAGTTGAGCGGCGGCAGCGGCGATGACAAGCTGAACGGCTTGGCCGGCGACGACGGGCTCTCCGGTGGCGACGACCACGATCTTCTGGAGGGCGCCGCCGGCGCGGACACGCTTGAAGGCGGCGGCGGCGACGATTTCCTGGACGGCGGTGCCGGCGCAGACACGCTGGTCGGCGGCGACGGGGTCGACACCATCGATTATGACGGCGCGGCGGGGGTGACGGTGAATCTCACGCTGCTGACGGCGTCGGGCGGCGACGCCCAGGGCGACGTGATCGGCGCCGGCATCGAGAACATCCGGGGCACCGGCATCTACAATGACATCCTGACGGGCTCGGCCGTCGCCAATGTCCTCAGCGGCTTCGGCGGGCACGATACGCTGAACGGCCTGGGCGGCGCCGACACGCTGAACGGGATGTCCGGCAATGATCTCCTTGTCGGTGGGGCCGGCGCGGATCGGCTGGACGGCGGCGACGGCACGGACACGGCCGATTACTCGGGCAGCATCGGCGGGGTGACCATCAACCTCGCCGGCGGCACCGGCAAGGGCGGCGATGCCGAAGGCGACACGCTGGCCGGAGTCGAGGCCGTGAAGGGCAGCGTCTATGGCGACACCATGACCGGCGACGGTGCGGCCAATGTGCTGGACGGCCTGCAGGGCGACGATGTGCTGCGCGGCGGGGCGGGGGCCGACGCGCTGCAGGGCGGCTTCGGTATCGACATGGCCAGCTATTACAGCGGCACGACCGGGGTCGTGGTCAGCCTGGTCAGCGGCAATTGCAGCGGCGGCGAGGCGCAGGGCGACGTCCTGACCAGCATCGAGAGCGTCTCGGGCAGCCAGGGCAATGACGCCATCTTCGGCAATGCCGGCGTCAATGTCCTGCAGGGATGGAACGGCGGCGACTCCCTGGTCGGCGGGGGCGGCAAGGACTTCCTGAACGGCGGTGCCGGGCTGGACCGGTTCTATTTCACCACCATCGGCGACAGCGCGGTCGGGGCCGATGCCGACGTCATCACCGATTTCAGCCATGCCCAGACCGATCGCATCGACGTAAAGGGGATCGACGCCAACTCCACTGCCGCCGGCGACCAGGCCTTCGGCTTCATCGGCACCGCGCTGTACACGGGCGTGGCCGGCCAGCTGCGCTTCGCCGTGGCCGGCGGCGTCACCACCATCGCCGGCGACGTCAACGGCGACAAGGTCAGCGACTTCCACATCCAGCTGACCGGCGCCATCGGCCTGGTGGCCTCCGACTTCCTGCTCTAGCGGCCGCGCCGGCCCGGTGACCGGGCCGGCAGCTTCCAGACATTCCACACAGACCGCGCATCGGGGAGCCGAGGTGCGGATGCGCAACCACGCGGCGCTCGATCGGTGGGGCCGACGAGAGCCGTTCATCTTCGAAGGGGGAACTTCTCATGGCCACCATCAATGGCGACGACAATGCCAACGACCTCGACGGCACCCAGGCCGCCGATACGATCCACGGCGCCGGCGGCGACGACTCGCTGTACGGGATAGGCGGCGACGACGTGCTGTACGGGGATGCCGGCAACGACCTTCTCGTCGGCGGCGCCGGCGCGGACACGCTGATCGGCGGCGCCGGCATTGACACGGTCAGCTACAAATTCGGCAGTATGTCCGGCGTCAGCGCCACCCTCGGCGCCGGCGGCGCCGGCGGCGACGCCCAGGGCGATGTGATCGGCGACAGCGTCGAGAACCTCGAGGGCACGCTCAACGACGACGACAATCTGACCGGCGCGGTCGCGGCCAATGTGCTGACCGGCTTCGGCGGGGATGATTTCCTGAACGGCATGGCCGGCAACGACACGCTTGACGGCGGTGAGGGCGACGACGACCTGTTCGGAGGCGCCGGGGCCGACACGCTGAACGGCGGCAGCGGCATCGACTGGATCCACTACACCGGTTCGTCGGTCGGGGTGAGCGTCACCATCGGCGGCGCCAGCTCGGGCGGCGACGCCCAGGGCGACGTGATCGGTGCCGATGTCGAGAACATCATCGGCAGCGGTCTCGGCGACGCCCTCAAGGGGTCGGCGGCCGCCAACCAGCTGAAGGGAGAAAACGGCAACGACACGCTCAGCGGCCTAGCCGGCAACGACACGCTCGACGGCGGTGCCGGCGACGACCTGCTGGAAGGTGGTGCCGGCGCGGACACGTTGATCGGCGGCGCCGGGGTCGACACCATCAACCACAACGGCCCGGCGGCGGTGACGGTGAACCTGACGGCGCTGACGGCGTCGGGCGGCGACGCGCAGGGCGACGTGATCGGCGCCGGCATCGAGAACATCCGCGGCACCGGCACCTTCGACGACGTCCTGACCGGCTCGGCGGCCGCCAATGTCCTCGGCGGCTACGGCGGGCATGACACACTGAGCGGCCTGGGCGGCGCCGACACCCTGAACGGGATGGGCGGCGATGATGTCCTGATCGGCGGCGCCGGGGCGGATACTCTGGTCGGCGGCGCCGGGGTCGACACCATCGACTATTCGGGCAGCAGCGCCGCCGTCGCGGTCAGTCTGTCGGGGCTTTCCAGCAACGGCGGCGACGCTGACGGCGATGTGATCGGCGCCGATATCGAAGGCCTCGCCGGCAGTGACTTCCACGACGGCCTGACCGGCTCGGCGGCGGACAACGAGCTCTATGGCAGGGCCGGCGACGACTACCTGTACGGTCTTGGCGGCGATGATGAGCTGATCGGCGGCGCCGGCGACGACCTGGTCCGCGGCGAAGCGGGAGCGGACAAGCTGTCCGGCAATGAGGGGACGGACACCGCCAGCTACACCAACAGCGCCGCCGGCGTGACCGTCAACCTGACCACCGGAACCGGCAGCGGCGGCGACGCCCAGGACGATACGCTGACCGGGATCGAGAACGTCTGGGGCAGCGAGCAGCTGGACGTGCTGACCGGCACTGCGTCGGCCAATCTCCTGCACGGCTACGCCGGCGCCGATGTGCTGCGCGGCGGGGCCGGGGCGGACACGCTGGCCGGCGGCCTCGGTATCGACACCGCCAGCTACTACGACAGCTCGGTCGGGGTCACGGTAAGCCTCGCCACCGGCACCGGCAGCGGCGGAGATGCTCAGGGCGATGTCCTGAGCGAGATCGAGACTCTCTCCGGCAGCCAGGGCCATGACGTCCTGACCGGGGACGCCGGGACCAACACGCTGCAAGGTTGGAACGGCAACGACGTGCTTCGCGGCGGGGCGGGGGCCGACGCGCTCGACGGCGGCGCCGGCATCGACACCGCCAGCTATTATGAAAGCGCGGGTTGGGTCTCGGTCAGCCTCATCACCGGTCTCGGCAGCGGAGGCGTCGCCGAGGGCGACACCCTGGCGGGGATCGAGAACCTTTCCGGCAGCCAGGGCAGTGACGGCCTGTCCGGGAATGCCGGCGCCAATATGCTGCAGGGCTGGAACGGCAACGACGCCCTCATCGGCAGGGCCGGCAAGGACACGCTCACCGGCGGCTCCGGCGCCGACCAGTTCACCTTCTTCACCGTTGGCGATAGCGCGGTCGGGGTCAATGCCGACGTCATCACCGACTTCAGCCACGTCCAGACGGACAAGATCGACCTGCTCCTGATCGACGCCAACACAGCGGTTGCCGGCGACCAGGCGTTCAGCTTCATCGGCAGCGGCCTCTACACCGGCGTCGCCGGGCAGCTCCGGACCTCCGTGGTCGGCGGCGTCACCACCATCGCCGGCGACGTCAACGGCGACGGCAGCTCGGACTTCCACATCCAACTGACCGGGGCCGTCAGCCTGATGGTCTCCGACTTCGTGCTGTAGCGGCCGGTGCCGGCCCGGCCAGCGGGCCGGCGATATTTCCAGAGCAGTTCGCGCATCGGGGGCCGAGGGCGCGGCGGCGCAACCATGCGGCGTTCGATCGGCGGGGGCCGACGAACGCTGCCCATTTCGAAAGGGGACTTCTCATGGCCATCATCAATGGCAACGACAACGCCAATGCGATCCAGGGCACCGCGGCCGACGACATCATCAACGGCCTGGGCGGCGACGATGCACTGCACGGGCTGGGCGGCGCAGACGATCTCTATGGCGGCAGCGGCAAGGATTTTCTGGAGGGCGGTGCCGGTGCCGACAGGCTGAGCGGCGGCACCGGCATCGACACGGCGGACTACAACGGCGCGGCCGGCGTCAAGGTCATCATCGGCGGTGCCGTGTGCTCGGGCGGCGATGCCGAGGGCGACCTGGTCAGCATCGATGTCGAGAACATCCGCGGCACCGCCGGCTTCAGCGACTGGCTCATCGGGTCGGGGCTCGCCAACGTGCTCGAGGGCTATGGCGGCCAGGACAGGCTCGAGGGCCTGGGCAGCAGCGACACGCTGAATGGCGGCTCGGGCGATGATCTCCTGATCGGCGGCAGCGGGGCGGATGCGCTGGCCGGCGGCACCGGGCTGGACACGGCCGACTATTCCGGCAGCGTCGCCGGGGTGACCGTCGACCTCGTCGCCGGCACGGGCAGCGGCGGCGAGGCCCAGGGCGACACGCTGAGCGGCATCGAGACCCTGTTCGGCAGCCAGGGCAATGACAGCCTGAAAGGGGATGCCGGCGCCAACACGCTGCAGGGTCTGGGCGGCGCCGACACGCTCGCCGGCGGGCTCGGCAAGGACGCACTCAGCGGCGGGGCCGGGGCCGATCGCTTCGCCTTCACCGCCGTCGGCGACAGCGTGGTCGGGGCCAATGCCGACGTCGTCACCGACTTCAGCCACGCCCAGGCCGACAAGATCGACCTGACGGCGACCGACGCCGACATCGCGGTTGCCGGCGACCAGGCCTTCAGCTTCATCGGCACCGCGCTGTACACCGGCGTCGCCGGCCAGCTGCGCTATGCCTTCACCGCCCCCGGCGTCACCACCATCGCCGGCGACGTCAACGGCGACGGCAGCTCGGACTTCCACATCCAGCTGACCGGGGTCGTCAACCTGGTGGCCTCCGACTTCGTCCTGTAGCGGCGCCCGACAGCAAGGCAGACCGCGCGCATCGGGGCGCCGAGGCGCGGATGCGCAACCACGCGGCGTTCGATCGGCGGGGCCGACGAGAGCCACATTTCAAAAGGGGAGCTTCCATGGCCAGCATCAATGGCGACGACAACGCCAACGACCTCGACGGCACCCAGGCCGCCGATACGATCCACGGCCTGGGCGGTGCCGACACGCTGAACGGGATGGGCGGCGATGATGTCCTGATCGGCGGGGCCGGGGCGGACACCCTGGTCGGCGGCGCCGGGATTGACACCATCGACTATTCGGCTAGCACCGCCGGGATCTTTGCCGAAATCGGCGGAACCGGGATTGGCGGCGACGCCGAGGGCGATGCCATCGGCGTCGATATCGAAGCCATTGTTGGCAGCGACTTCTCCGACAGCCTGGTCGGCTCGGTGGCGGGCACCCGGCTCGACGGCGGCGCCGGCGGTGACGGCCTGGTCGGGTACAACGGCAGCGATGAGCTCTATGGCGGCCTCGGCAACGACGTGCTCCGCGGCGGGGCCGGTGCGGACATGCTGGACGGCGGCGCCGGCATCGACACCGTCGACCACTACTACACCGCGGTCGAAGTGGCCGGGCTCAGCCGTTTATCGCGGCCTGAGCGCCACCGCATAGACCAGGCTGTCGGCTTCGGCGCCGCGGAGATGCGGGGCGCGGTCGTCCTCGTCGGTGATCACCGCGGTCTCGCCCTCGGTCACCGCCAGGTGGCGGCCGATGTCGATCACGGCGGTGCCGCGCAGCACATGGAACAGCCAGACCGGCGCCGGCTCCAGCACCGCGTCGGCGTCGTCCAGCGCCGCCACCCGGTAATCGATCTGCAGCGAGCGGTCGGCGATGACGTTGAGGTCGCGCACCGGCCCGGCGATCAGCTTGCAGCCGGTGGCGGCCTCGCCGTCGAAGTCGAAGGGCTGGTAGGGCCGGTCGATGCGGACCGTGCGCGGGGGGGCGCCGGGCTTCGCGATGGTCAGCTCCATGCCTCGGCCGGACAGCAGCATGATGGTGCGGCAGCAGCCGGGGAAGGCGGAGAAGGGGCCGTCCGACTCGACCTCGGCCAGGCTCAGCCGCCAGCGGAATCCGGCCGGGCTGTCGGCCGGCTCGAACGCGATCTCGGCCGTCCGTCCCCCGCCATTGCGCCAGGGCATCAGTCGGTGCTGGGCGGGCGGGATGATGCGGTTGGGCATGGACGGCGCGACCTCGGGCAGCGGGACCCGGAAATCATACCATAGGATGAGCCGCGTCCACCCGGGATCGCATCACCCCCGCTGCGTCATTTGCCGTCATGGGCGCAGCTGTCGGGGCGGGGCCTGGGGCCGCGGCGGTCGGGCGGCACCTTGCAGTTGTCGACCCGCTGCTCGTCACTGGCCTTGTCGCCCAGCCGCTCCTTGCCGGTCTTGTCGGGGCCGGTCTTCACCGGCGTGCCGGCCGGGGCGCTCTGGCCCTGGGCGCCGCCGGCGCCCAGGGCCAGCGCCAGGCCCAGGACGGCGCCGCGGAGGAGGATCACTTGCCCCTCCCTCACTTGGCATCGTGGAAGATGATGCCGAGCGTGTGCCGGCGGCCGCTGCGCAGCCGGCTGACGCCGTGGCGGAGATTGACCCGATAGTCGCCGCGGCTGCCGGCGACCGGGCGGTGGTGCACGGCGAAGGCGACGCCGTCGCCCTGGCGCAGCGGTACCACCTCGGGCCGGGACTGCATGCGCGGCCGCTGCTCGGTCAGCACGAACTCGCCGCCGGTGAAGTCGCGGCCGGGCTCCGACAGCAGGATCGCGACCTGCAGCGGGAAGGCCAGATCGCCATACAGGTCCTGGTGCAGGCAGTTGAAGTCGCCCGGCTCGTATTGCAGCAGCAGCGGCGTCGGCCGGCTCTGGCCGGCGGCGTGGCAGGCCTTCAGGAACGCCTCGTGCCGCTCCGGATAGCGGGTGGCGATGCCCATCCGCGCGTTCCAGCCATTGGCCACCGGCGCGAGCCGGGGATAGAGGGCCGTGCGCAGCCCGGCGATCGGGTCCGGCAGCGGATAGGCGAAGTACTTGTACTCGCCGCGGCCGAAACCGTGCCGGGCCATCACCACCCGGCTGCGGAACGGCTTGTCCTCCGGATAGAGCGCGGCGATGGCGCGGCATTCCTCCGGCGTCAGCAGCGCCGGCAGCACCGCCGCGCCGTGCTGGTCCAGCTCCGCCGCCGCGTCGTCCCAGTCGATGCCGGACACGCGGTCGAGGGTGTCGTCAGGGCGAAGGGCGGTGCGGGGCATTGGTCGGCTCCTTGTCGCTGTCATGACGGCAAGGTGAGGCTTCCGGTTCCGACAGGCACTCCGGCTCTTGCGGTCAAATTGCGGTAGGACCCGTCCCCTGGCACAGCACCATGGCCGGATTGCGGAGGATGCGGCTTCGTTCCGCCCCGGAAACGACTTGCCCAGGGCCGATACCACCCCGACGAACCCGGCCGAAGGGCCGGTTACCTCACGGGAGAGTGCCATGTTGAAGCGTCTGACCGCCCGCACTCTGCTGCTGGGCACCGCGCTGGCCGCGACGATGGCCATGCCGGCCTGGGCCGCCCAGGGCCAGGTCCGGCCGCGGGTCGAGGTCGCCTTCGTGCTCGACACCACCGGGTCGATGGCCGGGCTGATCGACGGCGCCAAGCGCAAGATCTGGTCGATCGCCACCAGCATCGTCGAGACCAACCCGGATGCCGAGATCCGCATGGCCTTGGTGATCTACCGCGACCGCGGCGACGACTACGTCGCCCGCACCTACGACATGACCGCGGACATCCAGGGGCTGTACGGCGACCTGCTGCAGTTGCGCGCCGATGGCGGCGGCGACTGGCCGGAATCGGTGAACGAGGCGCTGCACGCCTCGGTCAACAAGCTGCGCTGGAGCCAGGACCAGGCGGTGCGGAAGATCGTCTTCCTGGTCGGCGATGCGCCGCCGCACATGGACTATGCCAATGCCCCGAAATACCCCGAGGTGACGGCCGCCGCCCGCCGCGCCGGCATCGTGGTCAACGCGGTGCAGGCTGGCGATGCCGGCGACACCCGGCAGATCTGGCAGGACATCGCCCAGCGCGGCGCCGGCCGCTACATCCCGATCCCGCAGGATGGCGGCCAGGTGGTGATGATCGAGACGCCCTATGACGGCGACATCATCATCCTGCAGCGCCGGATCGACGCCACGGTGATCCCCTACGGCTCGGCCCGGCAGCAGGAGAGCATGCTCGGCAAGATCGAGCAGCGCGCCGCGGCTCCGGCCTCGGTGCAGGCCGACAATTCCGGCTTCTACAGCAAGCGTGCCGGGCGCAGCGAGGTGGTCACCGGCGCCGGCGACCTAGTGGCCGACATCGCCGCCGGCGCCAAGTCGCTCGAGGCGGTGCCGGAGGGCGAGCTGCCGGAGGTGCTGCAGGGCAAGTCGGCAGCCGAGCGGCAGGCCTATGTCGAGCAGCAGCGGGCCGAGCGCGCGGCGCTGACGGCGCAGATGGCGGAGCTGGTCGGGAAGCGCGACACCTATATCGCCGCCGAGCAGGCCAAGCAGGGGGGCACGGCCTCGACTGACAGCTTCGACCGGGCGGTGGAGGAGACGCTGCAGATCCAGCTGCGATAAGGAGGGCTTCGGCTCCTTCCTCCACACCCACACTGTCATGCCCGGGCCTGACCCGGGCATCCAGGGGCGGCCAGAGCGGCTCTCTGTGGCCCCTGATGAGGTGGACGGCCCCCGAACGGCATCAGTGTGCCAGGATGAGGCTGTCAAAGATCTCATCGAAGGAGGCCGTCCGTGACCGAGATTACGCGCATTGGGATGAACACGTCGAAGAGTGTTTTCCAGCTGCACGGGGTGGATGCAGCGGAGCAGGTGGTGCTGCGGAAGAAGCTGCGGCGTCAGGACGTGCTGAAGTTCTTCGCCAAGCTGCCGCCGTGCCGGGTGGGGATGGAGGCCTGTGGTGGATCGCACTACTGGGCTCGGGAGCTGCAGGCGCTGGGCCATCAGGTGGAGTTGATCCCGCCGCAATACGTCAAGCCGTACGTGCCGCGCGGCAAGACCGACGCGGCGGATGCCGAGGGGATCTGCGAGGCGATGAGCCGGCCGAAGGTGCGGCAGCGCCTGGTGCCGGTGAAGAGCGCCGAGACCCAGGCGGCTTTGATGCTGGCCGGGCTGCGCGAACGGCTGGTGCGGCAGCGGACCCAGCTGATCAACACGATCCGCGGCTATGCCTCCGAGTTCGGGCTGGTCGCCGCCAAGGGCCCGGCCAAGATCACGGCGCTGTTGCGGCGGATCGAGGAAGATCCGACGGTGCCGGAGACGGCGCGGGCCCTGTTCGCCGAGCTGGCCTGCGAGCATGCCCGGCTCGAGGTGCAGGTCGAGGCCGCCGACGCCCGGCTGATGGCCTGGCACCGGCAGGGCGAGGCGAGCCGTCGCCTGGCCGAGATCCCCGGCATCGGGCCGGTCGGCGCGACCATCCTGGTGCTGAGGGCGCCCGAGCCCCAGCGCTTCGGCTCCGGCCGCGACTTCGCCGCCTGGATCGGCCTCACGCCCAAGAACCACAACACCGCCGGCAAGCAGCGGCTCGGCGGCATCACCCGCGCCGGCGACGAGGCCTTGCGCAGCCAGCTCGTGGTCGGCGCCACCTCCGTGATCCGGCAGGTCAGCCGCGGCACCAGCCGCTCGGCCCCGCCCTGGCTGCTCGATCTCGTCGCCCGCAAGCCGGCCAAGCTCGCCGCCGTGGCGCTGGCCAACAAGATCGCCCGCATCGCCTGGAAGCTGATGGTCTCCGGCGAGCGTTATCGCCCCCAACCCGCCGCCGCAACCCTCGGCGCCTGAGAGCTCCGCGGCGAGCGGGAGCCCTCACGGGCTCGCCCGCTCCCGCTGAGGCCGGACCTGCAAGCTGACGAGCAGATGATTGGGATCGATCGATCCAAGCCGGGAGACACTCCGTGCAATCCAGTGGCGCCTCAACGTCTCGCCCCTGTCTGGAACTCCCGCCGTGGATATCATCTTGGCCAGCGGTCATCGCGACCGCACTCAACAGGCCGGACATATGGATGCTAGCGATCCGCTCCCTGACCATGCCCAAATGCCTTGCAGGCAGGGGGCCGTCCACATATGGATTGCCGGGTCAAGCCCGGCAATGACAGGAGAGGGGTATCGAGGCGTCGAGCTCGCAAGCGAACCCGACCTATGTCCTCCTATCCCCGCGGCACCGGCGTGTAGGTCACCATGCGCAGGTCCGGGGCGCCCTCGACGGTGAAGGTGGCGTGGGCGAATTCGAGCAGGCCGAGCGTGTCGTGCCGGATCCGCTTCAGCCCCTCGCTGCGCTCGGCCACGTCCTGCTGCGGCCACCAGCGGCGAAATTCCGGGCTGGCGGCCTGCAGCGCCTCGACCAGGGCGGCGAAGGCGGGGTCGCCGCCGGCCCGGCCGTGGTCCAGGCGGAACTTGGCGAGGACCCGGCGGGCGGCGGTCTCCCAGTCCGGGATCATCCGGCGCCAGCGCGGGTCGGCGAAGATCATCCACAGGCTGTTGCGCTGGTCCGGCGGGATCAGCGCGTAGTCGCCGAAGATCGCGGTGTTGGCGGCGTTCCAGGCGACGATGTCCCAGCGGGCGGTCTTGATGTAGGCGGGGTTCGGCAGGCTGTCGAGCAGACCCTGCAGGATCGGCGAGACCGTGGGCAGGCCGGCCGCCGCATGCGGCGGCGGCCGGTGCTGCGCCAGGGCGTAGAGGTGCTGCCGCTCGGCCGGGTCCAGTTGCAGCGCCCGGCACACCCGCTCCAGGAAATCGGCCGAGACCTGGATGGCGCGGCCCTGCTCGAACCAGGTGTACCAGGTGACCCCGACCCCGGCGAGCTGCGCCACCTCTTCGCGCCGCAGCCCCGGCGTGCGGCGGCGGGATCCGGCGGGCAGGCCGACCTCGTCCGGGCTGGTGCGGGCCCGGCGGTCGCGCACGAAGTCGGACAGGGCGCGGCGGTCGTCGGTGCGCTGCAGGCTGGTGACGGCCATGAGCCTGTTGCTTTCACTAATAGGATAAGAACTTATCTTTTCCTATTATAGACCGTACCCCAGTCTCTGTCGCGGGCGGGCTTTCGGTCCGCCGATGGAGAGAGCCCGCATGACCGATGTGACCTATCCCGCCGCGGCCGCGCGCCCGGCGATCCCGGCGCGACTCTGGCTCGGCCTGGCCGTGATGCTGCTTGGGCCGTTCATGACCGTGATGGATGTGATGATCGTCAATGTGGCGATCCCGAGCATCCGGCTGGGGCTCGGCGCCAGCTATGCCGAGGCCGAGCTGGTGGTGGCCGGCTACAGCCTGGCCTATGCCGTGGCGCTGATCACCGGCGGGCGGCTGGGCGACCTGCGCGGGCGGCGGCGGATGTTCGTCGCCGGGCTGCTCGCATTCACCCTGACCTCGGCCCTGTGCGGCCTGGCGCCGAGCGCCGAGACGCTGATCCTGGCCCGGCTGCTGCAGGGCGTGGCGGCGGCGATGCTGTTCCCGCAGGTGTTCTCGCTGATCCGCGTCACCTTCCCCGACCCGCAGGCCTGCGCCAAGGCCTTCGCCGCGCTCGGCGTGGTGCTGGGTCTGGCCGCGGTGGCCGGGCAGGTGCTGGGTGGCATCCTGGTGGCCGCGGACCTGTGGGGCCTGAGCTGGCGGCCGATCTTCCTGCTCAACGTGCCCGTCGGCCTCGCCGCCGCGCTGGCGGCGCCGCGGCTGATTCCGGCGGATGTCGAGAAACCGGGGCAGCGGCTGGACCTCGCCGGCGTCGCCTTGAGCGCGCTCGGCCTCGGCCTGCTGCTGTATCCGCTGATCGAGGGGCGCGAGGCCGGCTGGCCGGGCTGGTCGCTGGCCATGCTGGCGGCCGCGGTGCCGGTGTTGGCCGGGTTCGCCCTGCACCAGCACGCCCGGTCGCGCCGCGGCGCCTTCCCGCTGCTGCAGACTGCCCTGTTCCGCGACCGCGCCTTCGCCGTCGGGGTGCTGCTGGCGCTGGTGTTCTATTCGACACTGAACTCTGTCTACCTGGCCTATGCCTTCCTGGCGCAGCTCGGCCTCGGCCGGTCGGCGCTGGCGGCGGGGCTGGTGTTCTCGCCGGCGGCCGTATCCTTCATGATCGCCTCGATCGCCGCCGGCCGGGTCGCGCCCGACCACCGCCGCGCGGTGCTGATGGCCGGGGCCGCGATCGCGGCGCTGGGCGAGTTCGTCGCCGCCGCCACGGCGCTGGTGGGCGCGCCGCTGCAGGCGGAGGCGCTGATCCCGGCGCTGCTGCTGCTCGGCACCGGCCAGGGGCTGCTGATGACGCCGCTGCTCAACACCGTGCTCGGCGGCATCCGCGACGGCGACATCGGCTCGGCCTCGGGCATGCTCAGCACCATGCAGCAGGTCGGCGGCGCCTTCGGCGTGGCCGTGGCCGGGATCCTGTTCGCGACGGTGCTGGACGGCGCCCGCGCCGCGGGCGTCGGCGAGGCTGCGGCCTATGCCCACGCCTTCGCCGCGGCGGCCGGCTATGGCGGGCTGGCGACCCTGGTCACCCTGGGGTTGTTGTTCGCCCTGCCGAAAATTGCACCGCGGGGAGGGTGACGATTCCGCGCTTTGGGCCGGCGGCCGGCTGTGGCATGACTTTCGCCTGACTTTCCCCTTGGCCCATTGAGCACAGCCGCCGCCATGCAGCCCTTCACCACGCTCACCGCCGTCGCAGCGCCGCTGCCGATCGTCAATGTCGACACCGACATGATCATCCCGAAGCAGTTCCTGAAGACGATCAAGCGCACTGGCCTCGCTGCCGGCCTGTTCTACGAGCTGCGCACCGACGAGCAGGGCAACCCGAAGGATTTCGTGCTCGACCAGCCGGCCTATCAGAAGGCCCAGATCCTGGTCGCGGGCGACAATTTCGGCTGCGGCTCGTCGCGCGAGCATGCGCCCTGGGCGCTGCTGGATTTCGGCATCCGCTGCGTGCTGGCGCCCAGCTTCGCCGACATCTTCTACAACAACTGCTTCAAGAACGGCATCCTGCCGATCGCCCTGCCGCAGGAGCAGATCGAGGAGCTGATGAAGGACGCCGAGAACGGCGCCAACGCGACCATGACGATCGACCTGGAGAAGCAGGAGATCACCCGGCCGGACGGCCAGACGCTGCGCTTCGACCTCGATCCGTTCCGCAAGCATTGCCTGATCAACGGCCTCGACGACATCGGCCTGACGCTGCAGCAGACGAGCGAGATCGACAGCTTCGAGGCCAAGCGCAAGACGGCCCAGCCCTGGCTGGCGGCCTGAGCCGCAGGGCTTCCTCCTCCGTTCCGTTCCTCCAACCCGCTGAAGGTCGTTTCCCATGGCTGCCAACAAGAAGCTCCTCGTCCTGGCCGGTGACGGCATCGGCCCGGAGGTGATGGGCGAGGTCAAGCGCGCCGCGCAGTGGCTCGGCAGCCACCGCGCGGTCGGCTTCGACATCGACGAGCAACTGGTCGGCGGCTGCTCGATCGACGCCAACGGCGTGCCGGTCACCGACGCCACCATGGAAAAGGCGCTGGCGGTCGACGCCGTGCTGCTGGGCGCGGTCGGCGGGCCGAAATGGGACGGGGTCGACTTCTCGATCCGACCGGAAGCTGGTCTTCTCCGCCTGCGCAAGGATCTGGAGCTGTTCGCCAATCTCCGCCCGGCACTGGTCTACCCGGCCCTGGCCGATGCTTCGACCCTGAAGCGCGAGGTGGTCGAGGGCCTCGACATCCTGATCGTGCGCGAGCTGACCGGCGGCGTCTATTTCGGCGAGCCGCGCGGCATCACCGACCTCGGCAATGGCGAGCGCCGCGGCATCAACACCCAGGTCTACACCACCTCGGAGATCCGCCGCGTCGCCGCCGTGGCCTTCGAGCTGGCGCGCAAGCGCGGCAACCGGCTGTGCTCGGTCGAGAAGATGAACGTCATGGAATCGGGCCGGCTGTGGCGCGAGGAGGTGACGAAGCTGCACCAGGAGCAGTATTCGGATGTCCAGCTCAGCCACATGCTGGCCGACAATTGCGCCATGCAGCTGGTGCGCAACCCCAAGCAGTTCGACGTCATCGTCACCGACAACCTGTTCGGCGACATGCTGTCGGACGAGGCGGCGATGCTGACGGGCTCGCTCGGCATGCTGCCCTCGGCCTCGCTCGGCGCGCCTGATGCCACCGGACGCCGCAAGGCGCTGTACGAGCCGGTGCACGGCTCGGCCCCGGACATCGCCGGCCAGGGCAAGGCCAACCCGATCGCCACCCTGCTCAGCTTCGGCATGATGCTGCGCTACAGCTTCGACCTGGGCGCCGAGGCCGACCTGATCGAGCAGGCGGTGTCCGACGTGCTCGACCGCGGCATCCGCACCGCCGACATCGCCGGCACCGGTGCCGTGCAGGTGGTGTCGACCGGCGACATGGGCACCGCCATTCTCGAGGCGATGGCCGCGCGCTCGCGCTGACCCTTTCTCAGTAATTGTGCAGTGCGAAAGGGCGGGGCCGTTGGCTCCGCCCTTTTTGTCTGGCATTTCGGCAGTCCCGGCACATAACCGAATCAATTTTACGCGATTCTCGCCGGTCGCCGCTGTGGATAGTTCCGACTGTTCTTTCCCGTAGCACTTTTTGTGGCCGGTTGACGTAGCGTCCGGCTGGGTTTTGCCGCTTCGAAGGTATCCAGTCTCATCGAGATCTTGAACAGTGCTTGACGGCGCCGCCGACTTTGCGTGACGTAACCGTTACAAGCGCAACATTGCGCAACAAATCGGTCACGGCCGGGGGGACATGCCGAGATGAAGCAGGGGATTTCGCGTCTGGCGTTGGGGGTGGCGGCGATGTCCGCCGGGGCTGGGCTCGGGGCCGGGGCGGCAAATGCTGCCGGCTTCTATATCCAGGAGCAGAGCGTGACCGGCCTCGGCCGCGCCTTCGCCGGCTCCGCCGCCGCGGCCGACGACGCCAGCACCGTCTATTTCAACCCGGCCGGCATGGGCTTCCTGAAGCAGGGCGAGATCCAGTTCGGCGGCAGCCTGCTGATCCCGGATTCCAAGCTGACCGATGACGGCTCGACCATCGACTACCCGGCCCTGCGCACGCCGGCCGGCGTCTTCAACCCGGGGCCGCGCGCCGTCTCCGGCGAGAACCGGAGCAACAACCCTTACGACCCGACGCTGGTGCCGCACGGCTATGTCGCTTTGCCGGTGCCGTCGACCGACAACCGCCTGTGGGTCGGCTTCGGCCTCGGCGCTCCCTTCGGGCTGGAGAGCGAGTACAATGGCAACTGGTTCGGCCGCTACGACGCCACCAAGACGCAGTTGTTCGTCTACAACTTCTCGCCCACCGTCGCCTATCGCGTAAACGACTGGCTGTCGATCGGCGGCGGCATCGACATCTCCTATGCCTTTGCCAAGCTCGAGAGCAAGGTGCCGAACCCGGTCGGCGCGCTGCTGCCGGCCTTCTCCGACGACGGCGACCTGTCGATCAAGGGCGAAAGCTGGGCTGTGGGCTACAACATCGGCGCCATCGTCCAGCCGGTCGAGGGGACCCGGCTCGGCGTCCATTTCCGCTCCGGCGTCGACCACATGCTGGACGGGCGGGCGAAGCTCGACGGCATCGACTTCCCGCCACTGCCGGGGCTGCCGGCGACGGCCGATTTCGCCACCGGCGGCCGGGCCAAGCTGAACCTGCCGCCAATCCTCAGCTTCGGCGTCCGCCAGGAGATCACGCCGCAGATCGCGCTGCTGGGCGGCGTCACCTGGTACGGCTGGTCGTCGTTCAAGGAGATCCGGGTCAAGCGCGCCGACGGCGGCGACGACCTGGTGAACGAGCAGCGCTATCAGGACACGGTCGGGTTCTCGCTCGGCGGGGAATATTACTGGAACGACGACCTGACGCTGCGCGCCGGCTTCCAGTACGACCCGACGCCGACCAAGGCCGGCTACCGCTCCAGCCGCACGCCGGACGGCGACCGCTACTGGCTGTCGGCCGGGCTCAGCTACGACGTCATGGAGAACATGTCGGTCGACTTCGCCTACACCCATGTCTTCATCGATGCGCGGAAGATGGACGCCGAGCGTGACTTCTACACCGGCACGTCGCTGCAGACGGATGTGTCCTACAGCGCCGACAACAGCAGCAGCGTCGATATCGTGGCCTTGGGGCTGCGGTATCGGTTCTAAAAGCCTCCGACCCTTCGGATCGAGCCCGTCGCCGGGGGGCCGGCGGCGGGCTTTTCATGCGTGGCAGTCACGCCGCAATGTTGGCTTCGGGCGGGAAGCTGTCTTTCTGCTTTCATAACTCTCCGGCCTAATTTGGGATTTCTGCTCCCCAGCCGTCAAAGACGCAACCGTTGCCGCGGTTGCCGGCAACGATCATCCAGATTACCCATTGATCAAGGATCTCAAGAGAAATTGTGGTCGCCTGAGTAGAGCCGGAGACGAGCCAATCTCCCTCCCGTGACGATCCCGCCGGCTGTGGAGACCGGAGCTCATAGTCAGTCTCTTCTTTCAATAGCGAAATCAATCCGTCGGCGGCTTCCCTGGTTGGCGCCGTGAAAGTGAAATCGAGCTTGAGACTTGTTTGCTCCGTTACGCCCTGCGCGAGCAATATTCTCCATGTTTGAGCATTCATCGCCAGTTGCTTGGCAGCGATCGCGTCGTAGTCCGGCTTATCCAACTGCAAGTATACCTCCAGCGATTCGCTTGGAGATTTTATTAGTGGATCGGCTAGGGGGCCGCCCCGGCTGGGGTTGGCCGCGATCAGAATGGCAACGCAAGGCCCAAACCAAAAGCTAACTTTCGTCATGACAATCCTATGACCATGGTCGCAAAGGGTTCGCGAGCGGCTGTCCCATCCAATCTCCGAACGATGCGCCTAAGGCTGCACCCCCGCCCGGCGCAGCTCGTCCCCCAGCCGGCCGGACACCCACAGCCCGTACATGCGGAAGTCGCTGAGCAGCGACCACAGCGGGTGGGTGAAGGTGGCCGGGCGGTTGTGCTCGACGAAGAAATGGCCGATCCAGGCGAAGAGGTAGCCCGAGACCAGCGCCGCCGGCAGCCACCACCAGTTGCCGGTGACGATCAGCAGGAGCAGGCACAGCAGCGCCAGGCTGGTGCCGGTGAAATGCAGCGCCCGGGTCAGCGGCCTGGCGTGCTCGCGCAGGTAATAGGGCCAGAAGGCGGAATAGCTCGGCAGCCTCTCGGCCATCTCCGTTCCTCCCTTGTCCAGCCGCCAGCCGTCCCCTGGCGGCATGATCGCCGCGCATGATTCGCATGGCTGTGTCCTTGCGCCCGGATCGGCATACATTCTACCGAGTGCATCCCTTTCAGCAATCGAACAGCCGGATTACGGATATGGGCTATCGGGTCGCGGTCATCGGAGCCACCGGCAATGTCGGTCGCGAGATGCTTTCCATCCTCGCCGAGCGGGAGTTCCCGGTCGACAAGGTCGTCGCCCTGGCGTCGGAGCGCTCGGTCGGGCGCCAGGTCTCCTTCGGCGAGGACGACGTCCTCGACGTGCAGGACCTCGCCAAGTTCGACTTCAAGGGCATCGACATCGTGCTGTCCTCGCCGGGCGCCAAGATCTCGGCGGTGCACAGCCCGCGCGCGGCCAAGGCCGGGGCGGTGGTGATCGACAACACCTCGCATTTCCGCATGGACCCGGACGTGCCGCTGGTGGTGCCCGAGGTGAACCCGCAGGCGATCGCCCAGTTCAGCCGCAAGGGCATCATCGCCAACCCGAACTGCTCCACCATCCAGCTGGTGGTGGCGCTGCGGCCGCTGCACGCGCTGGCCAAGATCCGCCGCGTCGTGGTCTCGACCTACCAGTCCGTCTCCGGCGGCGGCAAGGAGGCGATGGACGAGCTGTTCAACCAGACCCGCGCCGTCTACGTGAACGACCCGATCGTGAAGGAGAAGTTCACCAAGCAGATCGCCTTCAACGTCATCCCGCACATCGACAGCTTCATGGATGACGGGTCGACGAAGGAGGAGTGGAAGATGATGGTCGAGACCAAGAAGATCCTCGACCCCGCGATCAAGGTCGTCGCCCATTGCGTGCGGGTGCCGGTCTTCATCGGCCATTCCGAGATGGTCAACATCGAGTGCGAGAACCCGATCTCGGCCGCCGAGGCGCGGGCCGCGCTGAAGCGGTCGCCAGGCATCGCGGTGGTCGACCACCGGCAGGATGAGGGCTATGTCACCCCGGTCGAATGCGCCGGCGAGGACCAGGTCTTCGTCAGCCGCATCCGCGAGGATTCCACGGTCGAGAACGGCCTGTCCTTCTGGGTGGTCGCCGACAACCTTCGCAAGGGCGCGGCGCTGAACGCGGTTCAGATCGCCGAGATGCTGGTCAAGGACGGCCATCTGCGCAAGGCGTCGTAAGGCCGGCGGGACGCAGGCCGGGTTCGCGGTCGCAACCCCGGCCTGCCGTCACGCATCCGGCAGGGTGAAGACGGCGCAGGGCGCCGCGATGCCGCGCAGCGGATGCTCGCCCAGCGGCACCAGCGCTGCCCTGGTCTCGGCGGCGAGCGCACCGGAGATCAGCACGGCCCGGCCAAGCGGCCGGCACAGCCCCTCCAGCCGGCTGACCAGGTTGACCGCCGGGCCGATGGCGGTGAAGTCCAGCCGGTCGGCGGCGCCGATATTGCCCCACATCATCTCGCCCACATGCAGCGCCGCCCCGAAGGGCAGCGGCGGCAGGCCCCGGGCCTGCCGCGTGGCGTCGAGATGGGCCATGCCGGCACGGGCGGCGGCGACCGCGCGCAGCGCCGCCTCGCAGGCTTCACGGGCTTCGTAGGCCTCGGCCGGGGCGCCGGTGACCGGGAAGATCGCCAGCAGCCCGTCGCCCATGAATTTCAGCACCTCGCCTCCGAAGGCGTGCACCGCCCCGGCGATGCGGTCGAACCAGGCATCGAGCGTCGCGATCACCTCGGCCGGCGCCATCGTCTCGGACAGGGCGGTGAAGTCGCGCAGATCGGCGCACAGCAGGGCGGCGCGGATGGTCTCCCCGCCGCCGCGGCGCAGCGCGCCGGCCTGGACCCGGGCGGCGCTGCGCCGGCCGAGATAGGCCTCCAGCAGGGCCGCCAGCGCCGCCCGCGAGGCCAGGGCGGAGAGCGGCGCCGCGGCGAAGCGCGCGGCCTGGCGCAGCCGGCCGGCCTCGTCGGGGTCGAACGGCCGGATCCCGGCCCAGGCCAGCACCGCCGGCCCGGCGGTCTGCTCCTGCACCGGTCCCGGTCCCAGCCCCGACAGCCAGTCGCGGCCGCCCCGCCCGGGCGGTCCGGCCGCCGCCAGCGGCATGCCGGCGAAGCCCAGCGCCTCGATCACCGCCCCGGTCCCGGCCCGCCACAACCAGGTGCGGCGGGCGACGATGGGGTGCGGCACCGCCAGGGTCAGGGCGATGCCGGCCAGCGGCAGCCCGTCGGCCAGCAGCCGGCCGCCGAGCTCGGCCAGGAAGCGGTCGGGCCCGGGCGATGCGCCGGCTTCGTCCAGCAGCCAGGCGAGGGGCGCGGGAAGATCCATGCCGCGATCATGCCGCCGCGGCCCCGGGGCTGTCACCCGTCCTGGGTGGCGAACTCCGTCCGGGCCGTGTTATTTTACCGGCCTTCCAGGATTGGATGGCAGGGCAAGCCCATGGACGAGCCGACCGTCTTCCGGCGCGAGATGCGGATCCCGGCGCCGCCCGCCACCATCTTCGCCTTCCTGACCGACCCGCAGAAGCTGCTGCGCTGGATGGGCATCTCGGCGACGCTGGAGCCGCAGCCCGGCGGCCTGTACCTGCTCGACGTCAACGGCAAGGACAAGGTGCGGGGCGCCTTCCGCGAGGTGGTGCCGGTGCACCGCCTGGTCTACAGCTTCGGCTGGGAGGGCAATGAGGAGGTCCCGCCGGAGTCGAGCGAGATCGAAATCGACCTGATCGAGCAGCCGGACGGCACGCTGATGCGGATGACCCATAGCGGCCTGCCGCCTTCGGCCGTGCCGGCCCATGCCAAGGGCTGGGCGCACTACCTCGACCGGCTGGCGGCCGTGGTCGCGGACCTCGACCCCGGCCCCGACGTGCAGGCCTGTGACGCGCCGAAAGGCTGATCGCCGCGGCCAGTGGCAACCGTGGAGAGACCGATGCCAGACGCCCTCGTCGTCCACCGCGAAACCCATGTCCCGGCACCGCCCGCCGCGGTGTTCGCGCTGCTGACCGACCCGGAGCAGATCCTGCGCTGGATGGGCACCGAGGCGCAGCTCGACCCGCAGCCCGGCGGCCTGTACCTGGTCAACGTCACCGGCGCCCGCTTCGCCCGCGGCGCCTTCCGCGAGGTGGTGCCGGTGCATCGGCTGTCCTACAGCTTCGGCTGGGACGGCAGCGAGGCGGTGCCGCCGGGGTCGAGCCTGGTCGAGATCGATCTGGTCGAGCAGCCGGACGGCACGCTGCTGAAGATGACCCACACCGGCCTGCCCAATGCCGAGCAATGCGCCGGCCATGCCGAGGGCTGGGGCCACTACCTCGACCGCTTGGCCGTTGCCGGCGGCGGGCGCGATCCGGGGCCGGATCCCTGGCTCGGCCGGACCGGCTGATCCCGCACTGTCGGAGTCCGGCGCCCCTGTTCGTCCTTCGGAGAGACCCGTTCCGGAGGTGAGCCATGGATGAGAAGCCGGTCATCAAATCGCGCCGCAAGGGCCGAAGCCAGACGCAGAGCATGCTGATCCCGAGCGAGGGGATGGTCGCCGACGCGCTGCGGGCGGCGCCGCCCGGCCGGCTGTCGGATCTCGCCGAATTGCGGCGGGCGCTCGCGGCACGGCATGGGGCCGATGCCTGCTGCCCGGTCACCACGCAGCGCCACCTGGTGCGGATCAGCCAGAACGGCAGCGCGCCGTTCTGGCGCGTGATCGACCCCGACCGGCCCTTCGCGCGGCGCACGGCCGGCGGGCCGGACCGCATCCGCGAACAACTGGCCGCGGAACGCTGACGGGAGGCTGGTTCCCGGCCCGGATCGTATTCGCCTGCATACCATGATGCCGTTACCGCATTAGGCATCTGAAGTTCGTCCTATTACCTAGGATTTCAGGTGCTGACATCGCTTGACGATGTCTAAGCAGGACAGTCTCGGCCGAGGCCGATCGTCCTCCCGGATCTTGATCAATTCCTCGCAGCCCTGCCGATCACGGCGGATGTGCGGAAACGTGTCCGCTGAAGCGGACCCGCTATTGGGGAGCCCATGAAGAAGAAGTCGCGAATTCCCGGGGCCGCGATGGCCCTGTATGTGAACAGGCTGACCACGGCCATCGTCCGGACCAGCGCCAAGGCCGGCGACCCGCTGGATCCCTTCGTCCAGAAGCGGACGACCGGGAACGGCCGGACCGAGATCGCGGTCGGGACCCGGACCTTCTTCGCTGGATCGCTCGATGTCGGCGGGCCGGCGCCCGTCGAGGTGGTCGCCGAGCGCCGGTCCCGCGGCAACGGCAAGGACGACGGGCAGGAGACGTTCCACCCGGTGAAGACCGACCTGTCGCTGGACACCGCGGTCGAGCTGTACAAGCAGCCGCAGGGCCGCTGGGGCGTCGGCGGAGGCCGGGCGATCCCGGCCTCGGCCGCATGGCTGGCCGGCGATGGGTTCGACGCCCTGAACGTCGCGCCGTTCCAGCCCGGCTTCCGCCAGATCGGGTCGCGCGAATGTTGCGTCGGCAAGGTCATGATCCGGGGCAAGGCCAGCGAGACATCCGCGCCGGTGCTGGTCGAGCGCGTCATCGGACCGGACCCTTCCGCCGACCGCTATCGCCTGGTCAACGCCGATCTCGGCCGGGGCGACGCGGTCGAGCTGATCGACGGGCCGGCGCGGTCGGACCCCTTCGCCACCGAGGTGCTGCGCCGGATCGGGCAGATTTGGGGCGCCGGACCGGGGCGGCAGATCGCCGAGGCGGCGGCCGTCAACGCGCTGCAGGCCGGCGCCTCGGTGGAGGCCGCGGTCGCCCTGGCGAACGGCCTGCCGCTGGAGGCGAAGAGGGATCTGGGCCCGGCCGCGGCCCCGACCTATGCCGCGGCCGGCGCCGCCGCCGGAGCCGCCCAGCGTGCCGGCCTGCCGGTCGAGACCGCCGTCGATGCCGCTCGCAACCTCGCCGGGATGGCCGAGTATCTGGACGACCGGCCGGCGGCGATCGCTGCGACCTACGCCGGCGCGGCCGCTGGCGGGCTGCCGGATCCCTGGATGCACGGGCTGCTGGCGGGCACCGACGTGCCGACGGCAAGGGAATGGCGGACCGCGGTCACGGTCGCGGCCCATGCCATGGCCGGCGCTGGGCTGGCGGCCGCGCAGGCCCAGGTGGCGGCGCAGGATCGCCAAGCCCTGGGGCCGGAGCTGAGCGCGATCAACGCCGCCGCCCGCGAGCTGCTGATCGAGAAGAAGGTCCCGGCGGAGGGGCTGGCCGCGGTCGCCGCGCGGGCAGCGGAGAAGCGGGTCGCCCTGGTCCGGACACAGGCCGAGGATCTGTCTGCCCAGGTGGCGAAGACGCGGGACGAGTTGGGGCGCGTCGAGGTCAGGATCGCGGCGCTCGAGGCGGATCTGGCCAAGGCGTCCCCCGGGCCGGACCAGGCGGCGATCCAGGCGTCGCTGGAATATGAGCGGCAGAAGCAGGGCGGGCTGGCCGCGGCCCTGCGCCGGCAGGGGCAGCAGGCCCAGGCTGCGGATCGCGAGCTGGCGGCGGTTTCCGGCGATGCCGGGCCGCGCATCGCCGCGGCGGCCAAGGCGCTGGAGGCGGCCCACAAGGCGGCGCCGGGCCGACAGCATGCCGCGGTCGCCGCGGCCAAGGCCGCTGCGGCGGCGATGCGCAGCGCCGACGATCCGGTGCGGGCGGAGCGCGCGGCCGAAGCCGCCCATCTCGCCGCCCTGGCCGGGGCGGATGAGGACGACGCCGAGGTCGCGGGGCGCCTGATGACGGCCCATCACGATGCCGCCGGCGGCGGCCTCGACGAGATCGACGCCAAGGCCGCCCAGGCGGCCATCGTCCAGGTCGTGATCGATGGCGTGCCCGCCAACGTGGCCGACCGGAATCGGCAGCTTCTGGCCGCCGCGGCGGCGACCACGGCGCTGGACCGAGCCCCGCCCAGCCCCGCTGCGGCGGCAGCCATGGGCCCGGCCATCGCCGCCGCCGATGTGCCGCCGCCGGCCGCCGGAATCCGCCACCCGCCCGTGTTCTCCATGGCCGACCCGGACGCCGGTTCCGGCGGGGCGGCGCCCGTGCTGCCGGCGATCCCGAAGCATTACGAGCCGGTGGAGACGCGCTTCGATCCCGCCAAGGCCGTCGCCGTCGACGAATGGAAGCACGCCAAGATCCGGCAGATCACCGATCTCGGCCTGGTCGGCGACGCAGGGCCCAGCACCACCACCTACATCATCGAGGTGATGGGGCCGAAGGGCCGGTATTGGGCCGATTTCGACTGGTCGCCGAACGCCAACCAGCTGTATGGCGAGATCCCGATCAAGCCGACCGGCACCGCCAATGGGCTGGCGGCGCAGGCCAAGACCGTGATCGCCTATAGCGGCATCACCAGCGACTGGGGGTCGTTCGAGCAGCGGACCAAGGACCTGAAGGCCAGGACCGACGCCGCCTTCGCCGAGGTCGCCCGGCTGCTGACCTCGCGCGACCATGACGGCGACCTGACCCAGCTGCGCTACCACGGCGAGAAGAGCGGCCATCTGGCCAACCTGCTGCCCTTCGTCAAGACCAGGATGGAGGAGGAGATCCGCCTGTTCGTGCAGGGCCGGCACAGCCAGCCGGCGTTCAAGAAGAATCTCTCCGATATGTTCGAGGGCCTGGTCGAGAAGATCGAGGGCGACCGGTCGCGCAAGAAGGCGATCGTGCGGCACCAGGTCGACACGCTGATCCGCGTCGTGCTCACCATCGTGATCGGCGGCGGCGTCGGCGGCGCCCGCGTCGCGGCGGGCTTCATGGGCGGATGAAGGGCGACTCCGGTGCCCGGATCCTACCCTTTGGGCACCGCGCGGATGAAGGCTGCGCCCAGGCTGTTCTGGGTCGCGGCCTGCAGCAGCCCGCGATAGAGCGACAGGACATGGCCGTAGCCGGCCGCACCCGCCAGAGCGAGGATGTCGGATCGCTTCGCCTCGATCTTCGATACCAGGGCGGCGTACCATCTGACGTAGGAGTCGTGCGCCTCCTCCACGTCGGTGACCCGCCATCCGGCGGAGTCCAGCACATCGGGAATCCGGGACAGCAGGGGAGGGCTCGGCAGAAACGGTCGTCCGGCGTCCATCAAGGCATGCGGGTCGTAGCTGCCGCGGTTGACGTGGTCGAAGATCATCATCCGGGTGCGATCCGTTGCAATATGCCTCAAGGTCCGGAGTGCCCGGACCTGGTCCGGAAAGCAGTAGTAGGCGTTGAACATGCACAGGATGTCGGCCCTGGTGCCAACGGTCCGGTCGGCCTCACCGACATCGCAGACATGGAATTCCACGCCGGGATAGGTCCTCCGGGCCGTGGCGATCGAGGCGGGCTCGATGTCGAAGCCGACCACCTTCCCCCAGCCCCTCGCCTGCAGGTAATGCGCCGTGCCGCCCCGCCCGCATCCGGCGTCGACGATGATCTGGTCGGGCCTCTTCTCGAACGGCCGCATGGCGAGCTCGATGGCCTCTTCTTCGCCAGCATGGGCGTAGTCGCCGTCACGCACCAGCGACAGCACCCGCATCCCCTCGAACGAGTTCATCGAAAACACGTCGCGTCTACTCCTGCCGAGCGGTGCTTCCGCCTTCGGGTCGGAGCCACGGTACAGGAGGCGGCCGGGCTCGCGCGAGCACCGTGGCCGTCAGTCCTCGCCCTTGCCGGCCAGCCGGCCCTCCCGCGCATCGTTGATGTACTGGGCGGCGACCAGCCAGCCCTTCAGCGGCCGCAGCAGGGCCAGGCAGCCGCCGATCAGCAGCGGCACTGAGGTCAGGAGATGCACCCACATGGGCGGCTCATAGGCCAGCTCCAGCCAGGCGGCGAAGGCGATCACCGGGAAGCTGACGATCGAGATGACGAAGAAGGCCGGGCCGTCCGCCGGGTCGGCGAAGCCGTAATCCAGGCCGCAGACGTCGCAGCGCGGCGCCAGGGTCAGGAAGCCCCGGAACAGATGGCCCTTGCCGCAGCGCGGGCAGCGTGCCCGGATGCCGACCTGGAAGGGCTTCAGCGTCGGGTAGGTGGCCATGGTGATTCCCCTGTGGCAGGCCGCGGGGTGGCTGCGGTCGATTGTATGGGCATCAACGTAGTATTGCCATACATTATGGTCAAGTGTATGGTCATGCGATGAACCGACGCAGCCGCTGATCCATGTCGAAATATCGCTCGATCGTCGCCCAATTGGCCGACGGGATCCGCTCCGGCGCGATGCTTCCCGGCACCCGCCTGCCGGCGCAGCGACAGTTGGCGGCGCAGCTCGGGGTCGACCTGACCACGGTGACCCGCGCCTACACCGAGCTGAAGCGTATGGGGCTGGTCGAAGGGCGCACCGGCAGCGGCAGCTTCGTCCGCGGCGTTCCCGCCGCCACGGCGCCGGCGACGACCGCGGATGGCTTCGACCTCAGCATGAACGTGCCGCCGCGGCCGCCGGGGCTGGGCGACCGGGTGGCTCAGGGCTTGGCGGCGTTGCTGGCCGGGCCGGATGGCGCCGCCAGCCTCGGCTACCAGTCCAGCGGCGGTACGGCCGGCGACCGCGCCGCTGCCGCCGGCTGGCTCGGCCGCCGCCTCGGCGCGATGGCGGAGGACCGGGTGGTGGTCGCGGCGGGGGCGCAGAGCGCGCTGTTCGCCCTGCTCGACCTGCTGCTCGACCGCGGCGACACCCTGGCCTGCGCAGGCCTGACCTATCCCGGCATGCGGGCGATCGCCGCCCATCTCGGGCTGCGCCTGGCCGGCCTGGCGCAGGACGGCGACGGCCTCGACCCCGATGCCTTCGCCGCGCTGTGCCGGACCAGCCCGCCCAAGGCGCTCTACATCATCCCGACCGTCGCCAGCCCGACCACGGCGACGCTGCCCCTGGAGCGGCGGCAGGCGATCGTGGCCACCGCCCGCCGGCACGGCATCGCGATCATCGAGGACGACGCCTATGGCGCGCTGCCGGAGGCTGCGCCGCCGCCCCTTGCCGCCCTGGCGCCGGAGATCGCCTGGCACGTCGCCTCGCTGTCGAAATGCGCCACGCCGGCGCTGCGCGTCGCCTATGTCGCGGCACCCGACGCCCGGGCGGCGCTGCCGCTGACCGCGGGGCTGCGCGCGATCAGCCTGATGGCCTCGCCGCTGACCGCCGGCCTGGCCACGCGCTGGATCGGCGACGGAACGCTCGACGACCTGACGGCGGCGATCAGGGCGGAGAACCGGGGCCGGCAGCGCTTGGCGGCCGCGACGCTGCCGGCGGGTGCGGTCGCCGCCGATCCGGACGGCAACCACCTTTGGCTGGCCCTGCCGGAGGGCTGGACGGCGGTGGCCTTCACCGCGGCCGCTCGGGAATCGGGTCTCCTGGTGGTGCCGGCCGACGCGTTCGATGTCGCCGGTGCGCCGCCCCGGGCGGTACGGCTGTCGCTAGGCGGCGTGCCCGACCGGGCGGGGCTGGAGCGGGCTCTGCTGCGCCTGTCCGGCCTGCTGGCCTGGCCGGGCGCCCCGGGCGCTACGATTGTGTGAGGCGCCCGGCCGCTTCCGTGCCGTTCAGTGTCTACTGGGCCAACTCGAAGTGCATGCCGTCGATACGACCGCCGCCAAAGTGACCGCCCCAATAGAAGCCGGCCGCATTCGCCGCGGCGACCAACTCCCTGACCGCGCCTTTGTCGCCGCAGATCGCCGGAACATCGCCGATCCAGTTCTGGGTCGCATTCACGTCGAAGGCCGAGCCGAAGGCGTGATTGCTGAGTTTGCTAGCATTGGAGCTTTTCTTGACGGGCTGGGGCCCGTCGCCTGGATTGTGGCCGAAGATGTACCGGGGGTCGAAAGCGCCTGCGAAGCTGATGACCAGGTGAAGCAGATCCGCGTTCTTCCATTGGAGAAGAAGCTCTTCCAAAGGCTCCTTGGCCTGTCGGTGGATGCGGAAATACCCCCTGAATCCGTCGGCGTGCGAGAAGGCGGTTGACGGCAGATCGATGATGTTGGCGTGGGGCCAATCATTCACGGTGCCGTCGCAGTTCCCGTGGATCACGATCCGCTCGACCCGATCCCGGAACTGGACCGCTTTCTGCGAAAACTTGAAGCAGCCGAACTTGGTGTTTCTCCAGGCTGAAGATGGCGAAGATAGACCGGTAGGTGGGGGTGGCCAGGATTGAGAATTCTTCGAAGAATAATAGCTAGAATTAAGTATCGTATATCCATAATTTTTGGCGACCGCCAAAGTAGTGCTGTCAAGTTCTCCATTGATGGGCAGTTGTGCCTGGAGCTGAAAAATTTTAGTCGCCTCCTCGGTCTTCGAGCCGAAGTCCGCATCGACGCGCCCGACCTGCGTTATCCCTCTTCTCAAAAGGAAATACTGCCACCGCTGCACTTCTGCAGCGACGTTGTCGCCGCCGCGAGATAGTAGAAATGCCATAATGTTTCCTCTCTATCTGCCGGAAGAATTTTCAAGTCGAAAACAAATCGCGCGCGGCTAAATTTGCCGATCGCGATGTCGCGAGGTTGTCGCATCATTCCTCACGACGTGTACTGGTGCCGCAATTGCTCCAGCGTCGAAAAATCCGATATATTGGCTATCTGTGCTTCAAATATATACAGATTTTTGGGAAGAGTAACGCAGGATCTGTCAGTGGGGCAAGCCACCTTCTGCCGAGGATGGTGATATCCAGCGTCTCCCCTGGCCACCGTCCGACTTCAATCCCGCTCACTCCGTCGCCACCGCCGCCCAGCGGCCCTTCACCTTCTCGAAGCTGTGCACCGGCATCGGCACGAAGCCGGCGCCGTCCCAGCGCCGCGGCTCCAGCGTCAGCCGGTCGCCGTCGACCAGGATGCGGTTATAGGCGTTCGGCTCGTTGCGCCGCCGGCTCGAGGTCGCGGTCGCTGCCTGCGCCACCAGGATCGGCCGCCGCACCCGGCCGTGATGGGTGGTGACCTCGCCGTAGAAGCCCCGGTGCAGATGCCCGGTCAGGATCAGGTCGACCCCGGCGGTGGCGAAGAAGCGCAGCGCCGTCTCGGCCCGCCCGATCAGCTTGGTCTCCGGCGCGTCGGGCGGCGGCAGGAACGGGTGATGCGCCACCACGATCTTCAGCATGCCGCGCGGCAGGGCGCGCAGCGTCTCGCGCACCCGCTCGATCTGCTCCAGGCTGATCGAGCCATGCGACCAGTTCCAATGCGCCACCAGCCGCCGGGCGGTGTTGACGCCGATCAGCACGATGCCGTCCTGGACCAGCAGCGGTGCCGTGTCCGGGGTGATGAAGCGGCGGTAGCGCGAGAACGGCTTGGTGAAGCGCGACAGCAGGTTGTGCCGCGGGATGTCGTGGTTGCCCGGCACCACGATGTAGGGCGCCGGCAGCCGGTCCAGGAAATCCCGCGCGGCGGCGAATTCGGCGCTGTGCGCATCCTGGGTCAGGTCGCCGGACACGGCGATGACCGAGGGCTTGAGCGCCTTCAGCTCGGCCAGCAGGGCCTCGACCAGCGCCGGCTCGGTGCGGCCGAAATGCAGGTCGGAGATGTGGGCGACGCTCTTCATAACTCCGGCATGTCGGGCGTATCGGAAATGGCGCGCGGCACCAGCACGGTCAGCGCACGCGGCAGGATGCGATAGCGCAACGGTGTCGCCAAGAGGTGGTTCTCCCCGTCATTGGCGACCCATAGCCGCGGGCGGCGCGAGATCACGTTGACCCGGCGCGCCGCCAGTGCCGCCGCGGCCGGGTCGTGCTGCCAGGTGCCGGCGACGATGCGGGCGATCAGCCGCCACAGGTCGAGCCGACGGTCGATCCGCGCGGCGTAAATGCCCAGCGTGCCGCCGTCCAGCGCGGTTCGGGTGTGGATCGCGGCGAAACCCTCGGCCAGCGGGTTGTTGGTGACCGCGAGCGTGCGGGTGATCAGCCGCACCGGCCGGCCGTCGGCCTGCAGCACGGCGTGCAGCCGCGGCCCGCGGTCGAAGCCGCGGAGGAAGAAGCGGACCAGGCGCAGCCATTTCAGCGGCCCGGGGTCGCGCCGCATCCGCTCGCGTTGCTGCACCATGCGGGGGGCGATGCCGGGCAGCGAGCTGTTCAGGAAGATCCGGTCGTTGACCAGGGCGACGTCGATCCGCCGGGTGGCGCCGGCCAGCAGCACCGGCAGCGCCGCCTCCGGCGACAGCGGGATGCCAAGGTCGCGGGCGAGCAGGTTGGCGGTGCCGAGCGGCAGGATGCCGAGGGGACGGCCGGCGCCGGCCCGGCTTTCCGGCAGCAGCCGCTCGGCCGCGGCGATGATGGTGCCGTCGCCGCCGCCGACCAGGATCGCCTCGGCGTCCGACGCGATGGCGGCGTCCAGCGCCCGGCACAGCTCGTCGCCCTCGGCCACGGTCACACGGCCCTCGGTCCCGGTCTCGGCCAGGATCTGCTCCAGCCGCGCCGCGATGGCCTCTGGGGTCCGGCCCAGCAAAGCGCCGGCGGACCCGTTCAGCACCAGCGCCACGCGCATCCGGTCGTCCTCAAGTCACCGGGCGGTGCCGGTGGTGCCGCCCTCGCAGGTGCAGGCGGTGCTCGGGATGGAGCCGCCCGGGATCGGGCAGCTGCCGACCATCGTCACGCAGCGATAGGCCGTGCCGGCCGAGGGCAGCGGCAGCAGCGGGTTGCTCGGCGCCTTGCGGCTCAGGCTCTCCGCCTGGCGCGGCGCCGGCACCGGCTGTGCCCGGAACGGCGCCAGCTGCGGTGCTCGGGTCTGCCCGGGCGGCGTGATCTCCAGGGGGGCCGGTCGCTGGCCGCGGGTGATCGCCGGCGACCCGACGCCGCCGGTGCAGGGGCTGCCGATCTGGCCGGGGTCGACGATGCATTGCGCCATCGTGGGCGCCGTGGCGGCGGGGGCAGCCGCGACGACGAGGCCGGCGGCGAGCGCCAGGCGGATCAGCGGGCTCATGCTGATGAGATGTGCGGGGCGCCGGCTACTTCAATGGTCGCAGGCCGCGATGTTTCGCTGCGTTTCCGTCCCGTTTCGTTCTAAGCTGCGCGAGAATCAGGAGTCGGGCGCGGTGCCGGGCCATGCATGGCCGGCCGATCGCGCAGCCGAGCTTCGAAAAACTCGCAGATCGTATCGAAGAGCGCCAGCCGACCGGCGTGGTCGGCGGCGGCGTCAGCCCCAGCCACCCGAGAGGCAGCCATGGCTTTCACGTTGAAGATCAACGGCACCCCCCACGATGTCGATGTCGACGGCGACACCCCGCTGTTGTGGGTGCTGCGTGACGTGCTCGGCATGACCGGCACCAAATTCGGCTGCGGCGTGGCCCTGTGCGGCGCCTGCACCGTGCATGTCGACGGCCAGGCCGTCCGCTCCTGCCAGACCCCGGTCGACAGCGTCGGCGACAGCGCCGTCACTACCATCGAGGCGGTCGGCGAGACGCCGCAGGGCAAGGCCCTGCAGGCGGCCTGGCTGGAGCTTGAGGTGGTGCAGTGCGGCTACTGCCAGTCCGGCCAGATCATGTCGGCCGCCGCCCTGCTGGCCGAGACGCCGAAGCCGACCGATGACGACATCGACGCCGCCATGTCCGGCAATGTCTGCCGCTGCGGCACCTATCAGCGGATCCGCGCCGCGATTCACAAAGCCGCGGCCTGAGGGAGGGACAGATCATGCCTGATGGTTCGCTGAACTCCCGGCTCGACCGCCGCGGCTTCCTCAAGGTCGGCGCCGCTGTCGGCGGCGGCCTGGCCCTCACCGTGGCCCTGCCCTCCGCGCTGCGGCCCGCCCTGGCAGCGGCCGAGGCGGCAGGCTTCGCGCCCAACGCCTTCATCCGCATCGATCCCCAGGGGCTGGTCACGCTGGTGATGCCGTCGGCCGAGATGGGGCAGGGGATCTACACCGCTGAGGCCATGCTGCTGGCGGAGGAACTGGAGGTCGGGCTCGACCAGGTCCGGATCGAGCATTCGCCACCCAGCGACGCGCTGTATGGCAATCCGCTGATTGGCGCCCAGCTCACCGGCGGCTCGACCTCGGTCCGCGGCTTCTGGACACCGCTGCGCGAGGCCGGCGCGGTGGCGCGCACGCTGCTGATCGCCGCCGCGGCCAAGCAATGGGGCGTCGACCCGTCGACTCTCAAGGCGCAGCTCGGCAAGGTCACCGACGGCAAGCGGTCGCTCGGCTATGGCGAACTGGCCGACGCCGCCGCGGCGCTGCCGGCGCCGGACCCGAAGACCGTGGCGCTGAAGGACCCGAAGGACTTCACCATCATCGGCAAGCCGGCCAAGCGGCTGGACTCGCCCGGCAAGGTGAACGGCACGGCCGAGTTCGGCATCGACACGAAGCTGCCGGGCATGAAGATTGCCGCGATTGCGATCTCGCCGGTCACCGGTGGCAAGCCGAAATCGGTGGACGAAGCCGCGGCGATGGCGGTCAAGGGCGTCCGCCAGGTGGTCAAGACCGACGAATCCGTGGCCGTGGTCGCCGACCATATGGGCGCCGCCAAGAAGGGGCTCGAGGCCGCGGCGATCCAGTGGGATGACGGCCCGAACGCCACTGTGAACAGCGCCGACCTGATCCGCCAGCTGGAGGAGGAGTCGAAGAAGCCGGGGGCGGTGGCCCGCAACGAGGGCGACACCGAGAAGGCCCTGGCCGGCGCGGCGCAGCGGCTGGAGGCGATCTACCAGGTGCCGTTCCTGGCGCATGCGGCGATGGAGCCGATGAACTGCACGGTCCATGTGCAGAAGGACAGCTGCGAGATCTGGGTCGGCACCCAAGTGCCGACCCTGGCCCAGGCGGTGGCCGCGGAGGTCGCCGGCCTGCCGAAGGAGAAGGTGCAGGTCCACAACCACCTGATCGGCGGCGGCTTCGGCCGGCGGCTCGAGGTCGACGGCATCGCCCGCGCTGTGGCGGTGGCGAAGCAGGTCGACGGCCCGGTGAAAGTGGTCTACAGCCGCGAGGAGGACATCCAGCACGACATGTACCGACCGTATTACTACGACCGGTTCTCCGCGGGGCTGGACGCGCAGGGCAGGCCGGTGGCCTGGACGCACCGCATCGCCGGCTCCTCGATCATGGCGCGCTACTTCCCGGCAGGCTTCAAGGACGGGGTCGACGCCGACGCGGTCGAGGCCGCGGCCGAGCCACCCTATGCTTTCCCGGCGATCCGCGTCGAATATGTCCGGGTCGAGCCGCAGGGCGTGCCGACGTCGTGGTGGCGCGGGGTCGGGCCGACCCACAACGTCTTCGTGGTCGAAAGCTTCATCGACGAGCTGGCGGCGGCGGCCAAGCAGGACCCGGTCGCCTACCGCAAGTCCCTGCTGGGCCACAATCCGCGGGCCCTGGCGGCGCTGACCCTGGCGGCGGAGAAGGCGGGCTGGGGCTCGCCGATGCCAAAGGGCCATGGCCGCGGCGTCATGGTGCAGTTCGCCTTCGGCAGCTATGTCGCGATGGTGGCGGAGGTCGAGGTGGCCGGCGACGGCTCGATCAAGGTTCATCGCCTGGTCTGCGCCGTCGATTGCGGCCTGGCGATCAACCCGGACACGATCGAGGCCCAGGTCCAGGGTGGGTCGCTCTTCGGCCTGACCGCGGCGCTGCACGGCAACATCACCTTCGCGAACGGACGGGTGGAGCAGGGCAATTTCGACACCTACCTGCCGATGCGGATCGACGAGGTGCCCTTGGTCGAGACCCATCTGATCAAGAGCGCCGAGGCCCCCGGCGGCATCGGCGAGACCGCGACCGCTGCCGTCTCCCCGGCAGTGGCGAACGCGATCTTCGCCGCCACCGGCAAGCGCCTGCGCAGCCTGCCGTTCGACACGGATCTGCTGAAGTCGTCGTCGTGACACGCTGATGTCCGGCGGGGGCCATGGCTCCCGCCGGCACAATTCCGGACGAAGTCCGGGCTCCGAAGGAAGAGGAAGAAAGATGAAGCTGATGCAGTGGGCCCTCGCGGCCCTGCTGACCGCTGGCGTTGTGTCGCCGGCCCTGGCCGATGGCGATGCGGCGCGGGGCCAGACGCTGTTCTCGCGCTGCAGCGCCTGTCACACGGTGACCGAGCAGAACAAGATGGGCCCGCATCTGTCCGGCGTGTTCGGCCGCACCGCCGGCACGGTGGCCGGCTACACCTATTCCAAGGCCATGGTCGCCTACGCCAAGCCCTGGGACGAGACCACGCTCGACACCTTCCTGACGGCGCCTAACAAGGCCGTGCCGGGCACCAAGATGGCGGCCGGCGCCATCGCCAACCCGCAGGACCGCGCCGACATCATCGCCTATCTGAAGACGCTGGGAGCGTCGTAGGAGGGCTGCCAACCAGATTGTACGATTCCGCCCTTCTACTCTCCCCCTCCCCTCGCGGGAGGGGGTAGGGGGAGGGGCTGTCGATGACGGAATCGGGCATCGGGGGCCGGGAGTCTCGTCCGTTCGCTGCGATCCTCGACCTCGGCTCTGCGGCATCATACCCCTCCCCCTAGCCCCCTCCCGCAAGGGGAGGGGGAGGATAAAAAGGGGCGAGGCGGCTCCTTAGGAATGCCGCTTTTGGCGGCCCCGGCCCATCCGCCCATCACCCCAGCCACACCGCCTCGATATTGTTGCCGTCCGGGTCGATCAGGAAGGCGGCGTAGTAGGTCGGGCTGTAATCGGCCCGCGGCCCCGGCGCGCCGTTGTCGCGGCCGCCGACGGCCAGCCCGAGCGCATGGAAGCGGTCGACCGCCGCACGGTCCGGTGCGCGGAAGGCGACATGGGTCCCCGCGCCTGCTGCCCTGGAGCGGTACAGCCACAGCGCCGGCGCCCCGGCCGGGCCGAGGCCGGCATCGGCGTCGCCGCGGGAGCACACCCCATGGCCGAGCGGGGCCAGAACCGCCTCGTAGAAGCGCACACTGACGTCGAGATCGCGGACCTTCAGGCCGACATGGTCATACATCGCAGAACCTCCGTCGTGAGCCGGAGGTCATGCTGCGGCGATCGGGGCCAGCCTTTCTTGGAAGATCTTGCGGTCGCCCCTCGCCGCCTTCCGAAACCGCTGCGGCGAGACGCCGGCGGCACGGTGGAAGCTGCGCACGAAGTTCGACAGGTCGCCGAAGCCGACATCATAAGCGATGTCGGTCACCGGCCGCGTGTCCTCCGCCAGCAGGCGGGCGGCGCGGCGCAGCCGGGCGCGGACCAGGTACTGGTGCGGGGTGACGCCCAGGCTGCGGGCGAAGATCCGCAGGAAATGGAACGGGCTCAGGCCGACGGTCCGCGCCGCCCCGTCCAGGTCGACCGGCTGGTCGGCGTTGGCGTCGATCCACAGCGCCGCCTCCACCGCCCGGCGGCGGTCGCGCGCCGCCGGCTCGGCCGGCCGCACCTCGCGCCCGGTCACCAGCGCCACGAAGCGGGCGGTGAAGGCGATGCCGACCTCGTCCAGCCCCAGGTCACTGCGCCCCTCGGCAGTGGCCTGGGCCAGCTCGCCCAGCACCATCAGCCCGGGCAGCGGCGGCATCGCCCCGGCACGCCAGGCGGCACGGTCGTCGCCGATCGCCTCGACCAGTGCCGGGGCCAGCTCGAAGGACAGGCACTCGTCGCCGCCGTGGTGATGGTCGTGGCTGCAGGTGAACTCGTCGCCCGGATGGCCGACCAGAACCGACCCGGCCACCAGCTCGTCGGCCCGGCCCAGCTGGCGGCAGCCGAAGCTGCCGCGCCGGACATAGGAGAGGGAATGGCCGGTGTGCAGCTCGGCGAACGGGCGGTCGCCCGGCCCGGCGCTGCACCGGTAGTCATAGACCGCCATCAACGGGCGCTGCAGGATCTGGTCGGCGGGCATGCGCCGAGTCTGCGCGCGCCCGCCGCGCCGGGCAAGGCTCGTCAGTCGAACAGCGAGGCCTGGGCGGCGGCCGCGGCGCCTTCGATCCGCAGCATGCGCAGCTTGGTGTCGACCCCGCCGGGGGCGGAGAAGCCGCCGGGCTTGCCACCGGCCGCCAGCACCCGGTGGCAGGGCACCACGATCGGGAACGGGTTGTGCCCCATCGCCTGGCCGACATCGCGGGCCAGCAGCGGGTCGCCCAGACGCCTGGCGATCTCGCCATAGGTCATGGTCGACCCCGGCGGGATGGCGCGGGCCACGGCATAGACCCGGCGCTCGAACTCCGGCACGCGGCCGAGGTCGACCGGAACGTCGGACAGGTCGATGCGCTCGCCGCGCAGCAGGGCGCCGATGCGCTCGATCACCCGGGCGATCTCGGGTGGGGGCACGCCTTCCTCGGCACCGGGGCAGCGGCGGAGGAGGCGCATCCGCGTCTTCTCCGGGCTGGACCCCGGCAGTTGCACGCCGGTGATGCCGCGCGGTCCCCAGGCGATGCCGCAGGGGCCGATGGCGGTCTCGAACAGGGTGTAGAGATGCTCGCTCATGGGCCGGATCATACTCCCCGAGCAGGGGGCAGTCGGCCCGGTTCTTGCGATCAAACTCAGTGGCCGGCGGCAGCCGGGCCGGGCTCCGCCGCCGCCTCGATCTCCACCTCCTGCGGCCTCGCACCGGCCGGCCGCGGCGCGATCGGGATCAGCCAGATGGTGACGAAGGTCAGCACCGCCATCGCCACCACGCCCAGAAAGGTCCAGTGCAACGCCTGGTCGAAGACGCCGCGGACCGAGGGGTTGGCGGCCAGCTCGGCCAGGCCCGCCGGCTGGTTCAGCACGTCATGCACGCTCGCCGCCAGCGCGCCGCTGCCGAAATGAGCGATGCCGATGTTCAGGATGGCGCCGAGCGCGGTGGCGCCGATGGTGCTGCCCAGGTTGCGGGCGAAGATGATCGATGCCGTGGCGCTGCCGCGCATCGACCATTCGACGCTGTCCTGCACCACGGCGATGGTGGTCAGGCTGATCAGCCCCATGCCGAAGCCCATGATGAAGGCGCCGGCGCCGGCCACCACGGGGTGGGTCTGCGGCGTCAGAACCAGCAGGAAGCTGGCGCCGACCGGGAACAGCAGGCTGCCGACCCGCAGGGTGCGGCGCACGCCGAAGGCGCGGTACAGCCGCTGCGACAGCATCACCGCCAGCGGCCAGCCGAACACCAGCATGCTCAGGGTGAAGCCGGCGGTGATCGGCGACCGGCCCAGCACGCCCTGGACATAGACCGGCAGGATGGTGGTCAGGCCGATCAGCGCCATGCCGGCCAGCAGGGTGGCGATGTTGCTGGTCGCGACCAGCCGGCGGCCCCACAGCTCGAGCGAGATGATCGGCTCCGGCGCCCGCCGCTCCTGCCACAGGAACAGCCAGCCCGCGATCAGGAACAGGAGCGCCAGCCCGCCCAGGAGCCAGCCATTGCCGTCGGTCTCGGTCAGGATCACCAGCAGCGACACGATGGCGATGGAGAACAGCGCGGCGCCGGTATAGTCGATCTTCACCTTGCGCGGTTCGATCCGCTCCTTCAGGAACAGCACGAAGCCCAGGATGGTCAGCACGCCGAAGGGCAGGTTGATCCAGAAGATCCAGGCCCAGGACAGGGTGTCGACGATGACGCCGCCCGCCAGCGGGCCGATGACGGCGGAGGTGGCCCAGACGCTGGCCATCATGCCCTGCGCCCGGCCGCGCTCCTCCAGCTTGTACAGGTCGCCGATCACGGTCATGGTCACCGGCGTGATCGCGCCGGCGCCCAGCCCCTGCAGCAGCCGGAACAGGATCAGCGACCCCATCGACCAGGCGAAGCCGCACAGCACCGACCCGACCAGGAACAGCGCCGTGCCGCCGACCAGGACCGGCTTGCGGCCGAACACATCCGACATCTTGCCGTAGATGACGGTGGTGGTGGATTGCGCCAGCAGGAAGGCCGAGAACACCCAGCTGTAATAGGTGAAGCCGCCCAGCTCGCCGACGATGCGGGGCATCGCGGTGGCGACGATCGTCGCCTCGATCGCGACCATGAAGGTCGCCAGCATGATCGAGGCGATGATGAACGGTCGCTTCGACCGGTCGACAGCGGTGGACATCGGCGTTCCTCGGGACATTCCTCCAAGCCCTGGGCGGGCCTGGTGCGGCGGACAGGGCAAGGGATCTGTTCTACATTTGTCACCATGCCTGGCCGGGCAAGCTTGGCCGGGTGCCGGCTGCCATGCCGTTTTACCGCTTCGGGGCTTCGACTCGGAGCTGGCGTCGGCCCGATCAATGGGGAGGGATCATGCTGTACAAGGGAAGCTGCCATTGCGGCCGCGTCGCCTTCGAGGTCGAGGGCGAGCTGGACGGCGCCGTGGCCTGCAACTGCTCGATCTGTGCCCGCAAGGGCGCGCTGCTCTGGGCGGTGCCGCATCTCGGCCTGCATGTGCAGGCGGCGCCGGTGGATCTCGGCACCTACCTGTTCAACCGGCACGCCATCCAGCATCGCTTCTGCCGGAACTGCGGCATCCATGTCTTCGCCGAGGATGTCGCGCCGGGGATCGAGCGGTCGGCCTATATCAATATCCGCTGCCTCGAGGGTATCGACCTCGCGGCGGTGCCGGTGCATCAGTTCGACGGCCGGTCGATGTAGCGACCCTGCGTCGCCGAGATCGACGGTTCAGGGCCGGGCGCCGCGGCGTGCCCAGGCCGCGACGAACAGGCAAAGCGCGATGACGGCGCCGAGCTCGGCCCAGAAGAAGACGAGGACGTCGAGCCGGACACCCAGCGGCGGCGCGCCCGGCAACGCCATGCGCAGCGCCGGCAGCGCAAAGATCACGGCGCCGAGCGCGCCGACGAGCGTGACCTCGATCCTCCGCACGCCGATGAACACCAGGCTGCCGATGACCAGGGCGCAGAGCGCCATGACAATGATGGCGCCATAGATCGCGATGCCGAAGAACGCGACCGCCCCCGTGCGGCGGACCGCGAATTGGAGCTGCAGTTCGTCGACGGTTTGTGCCGCCGCCTGCTGCGCCTTTACGGTGTAGCCGAGGAGACCCTCCCAGACCGTGACACGGATCGGCAGCGGCGCCTCGGTGCCGTCCGGACTTCGTTCGCTTGCCGCCAGCGTCATGGCCGATACATACCGGTCGAGGGGATAATCGCGAACGGTTCCATCATCGAGATCGAATTCGAAGGTGACTTCGGGGAGAGGCTGACCAGCCCCGATATGCACATGCTCGGTCTGCTTGCCACGCGTGATCCGGATCAGGAAATCGCGATCAGCAGTCGTCGACGCCGCATCCACCAGGGACGAATCAGGTGTCATGCTGATCCGCATCTGGAGAGAATCGTTGACCGGATCGACCTGAACCGGCTGCAGGTAGAGCCTGACCCTGGCGCCGTCGGCCGAGGCGCCGAATTCGGTTTCAACCGGCGCGGTCGACACATCGATCCAGGCCAGCGTGAGAGCGTAGACGATCACACACCCGGCCAGCAGCGCGGCCAGCACCATGGCCCGGCGCGGCAGCGAGGCGGGCCGTCCCGGTGAGGCTTGTTCTCCGGCTGCATCGGCTGCCGATTTGTCAGAGACGTCCATGGCCTCGCGCCGCGCTTTTCGGGATCATTTCAAAGCCGAGGCAGGGGCGGCAAGGCCAGATCGACCGGCTACACCCTAAGCTTAGTCCCGGTCCAGCCCCGGAATGGCCGGCAGAGCGGCGACCAGGTGATCGACGAAAGCGCGGACCCGGCGCGGCACGAAGCGGCCGGAGGGGTAGACCGCATGCACCTCCAGTGGAGCGTAGGCGTAGTCCGGCATCACCCGCACCAGCGCGCCGTGGTCGAGCAGCGGCTGCACCAGCGGCAACTGGGCGCCGCCGATGCCGATGCCGGCGCGGATCGCCTCGATCAGCACGAAGGCGTTGTTGGCCAGGAAGCGCGAGCGTATTCGCACCTCCAGCGGCCCCTCCGGGCCGAACAGCGGCACCGCGTCGCCGGCCGCGGCCCAGCTGAAGCGGACATGCGGGTGGCGCGCCAGTTCCTCCGGCCTCTCCGGGCTGCCATGGGCGGCGACGTAGTCCGGTGAAGCGACCAGGATTCTCCGCAGCGTCGCCAGCCGGCGCGCCACCAGGCCGGGCGAAGCCAGGGCGCCGAGGCGGATGGCGACGTCGACGCCCTCACCGATCAGGTCGGCATAACGGTCATCAGCGATCAGCTCGACCGACAGCTCCGGGTGGCGCCGCTGGAAGCCGATCAGGATCGGCGCCAGATGCGCTTGGCCCAGCCCGGCCGGCACATGCACGCGCAGGCCGCCGGTCAGGGTGTCGGACGTCTCGGCCAGCCCGTCCTCGGCTTCGGCGACGGCCTCCAGGATGCGCCGGGCCTGGGCGTGGTAACGCTCGCCGGCCTCGGTCAGGGCCAGGCGGCGGGTGCTGCGGTTCAGCAGGCGCACGCCCAACCGCCGCTCCAGCGCCGCCACCTGCTGGCTGACCGCCGGCTGGGTCAGGCCGAGATCCCGCGCCGCCGCCGACAGGCTGCCGAGCTGCGCCACCCGGACGAAGGTGGCCATGGTGGTGAAGCGATCCATGGGATGATTATCTCAAAGCACTGCTTATGGATGATAGTGGATTTGGCAGTCTACTCAACCCATCCGGAATGAATGATCTCTAGGCCAGGACAGTGGCTTGGAGAGAGCGATGGACCGGAAGACGGCGCTGGTGGTCGGGGCCCAGGGGGTGATCGGCCGCAACCTGGTGGAGCATCTGGCGGCGCTGGAGGATTGGCAGGTGATCGGCCTGTCGCGCCGCGGCGGCGAGGCCACGGGCCGCGTTCGGCATATCGCGGTCGACCTGCTCGACCCCGCCGATGCCCGCGACAAGCTGGGTAGCCTAGGCGAGGTCACCCACATCTTCTACGCCGCCTTCCAGGACCGGCCGAGCTGGGCCGAGCTGGTGCCGCCGAACCTGGCCATGCTGGTCAATGCGGTCGAGGCGGCCGAGGCGCCGGGGCTGCAGCACGTCAGCCTGATGCAGGGCTACAAGGTCTATGGCGGCCATCTCGGCCCGTTCAAGACCCCGGCGCGGGAGGACGACCCTGGCCCGATACCGCCGGAATTCATGATCGACCAGCTGGCCTGGCTGCGGGAGCGCGCCGCTATGCGCGGCTGGGGCTGGTCGGCGATCCGGCCGGCGGTGGTCGGCGGCACCGCGCTGGGCAACCCGATGAACCTGGCCGTCGCCATCGCCGTCTATGCCTCGATGGCGAAGGAGCTGGGCGTGCCGTTCCGGTTCCCGGGCAAGCCGGGCGCCTATGACAAGCTGCTGCAGATGACCGATTCCGGCCTGCTGGCCCGGGCCACGGTCTGGGCCGCGACCGACCCGCGCGCCGCCGGCCAGGCCTTCAACATCGCCAATGGCGACCTGTTCCGCTGGACCGACCTGTGGCCGCGCCTGGCCCGGTTCTTCGATCTCGAGGTGGCGCCGCCGCTGCCGATGCCGCTCGACACCATGATGGCGGACAAGGAGCCGCTGTGGCGGTCGATGATCGCGAAGCACGGGCTGGCGCCGACCCCGTATCGCGACGTGTCGTCCTGGCGCTTCGCCGATTTCATCTTCGGCCTCGACTACGACATGTTCGGCGACACCACCAAGTCGCGCCTCTTCGGTTTCCATGACACGGTCGACACCGAGGCCATGGTCTTCGCCATCTTCCGCGATCTGCGCCGGCGTCGGATCATCCCGTGACCGGCAGGCACAACAATGCCGCAATCGAGGAGTAGAAAAGAAAGGCTCCCGTCATTTGTGGAGTTCAGAAGTCAGGTATACATAACTCGATATGATTTTTCTTTTTAGTCGGCAGGGGCGTCTTGGCTCTCCGACTGCGCCGATCGACTGATCGTCACAAGAAGGCGTGCGGCGGTGAAAGCATCAGTGCCGCGACAACTCCTGGGCAATGCGAGGTGAATTGCGGGCCGGCTATCCCTGCCGCTGCGGCGGGGCGCACCGGTCCTGCGGCGCAGCCGGACGCATCCCGCACCTGCCTCCCCCAATCGCGGAGGCTGGCCCTCCGCACCCAGGAGGCCTTGATGGCAAAGAGACCCGAACCCTCGAAGGAGCAGGGCGTCACCGTCCGCGTGGCCCTGCCGGACGACGATCGCGCCCGCAAGGCGTCGCTCGCCGTCTACGCCTTCTCCCAGGGCGGCAAGCTGATGGATGTGAAGCCGCTGGACGCCAAGGGCGAGGTCGCCCTGCGCGTGCCGATCGGCGCCGAGGGCACCAATCTCCGGCTGCTGGTCGGCCCGTGGCTGGAGGACCAGGACCGCTCGGTCGCCGAGCTGATGCGCCGCGGCGCGGTCGAGCGCCATCTGCGGGTCGACCGCGGCGCCGAGCGGCTGGCGATCGACATTTCGGTCGGCCTCGACACCATCCTGTGCTGGCTGCGCGGCCTGTGCGTGGTCCGCGGCACAGTGCTGAAGCGCACCACGCTGGGCGGGCAGAGCATCGACCTGCCGGTCTGCAACGCCACGGTCGAGGTCTATGAGGTCGACCGCTTCCCGATCATCCTGCCGAAGCTGCCGAAGCTGGTGTTCGACCGGCTGCGCGACATCATCCTGCACCCGGTGCCGCTGCCCGACCCGATCCCGGACCCGCTGCCGGGCCCGTTCCCCGGGCCGTTCCCGCCCGGGCCCGGCCCGGACCCGGCACCGTTCCAGGCCGTGCCGCGCCGGCTGAACCCGGAGATCGCGCCGCAGATGGCCCACAGCCATGCCGAGGCGGCCACCGCCCTGGCCGGGCTGGACCAGGCCAGTGCCCTGCGCTTCGCCGCGCGGACGGCCAGCGACCTCGACTTCCAGCGCGTTCTCCTGGATCACGAGCTGCTGCTGCGGCCGATCTTCTGCATCCTGTTCCCCGGCTTTTTCACCAAGCAGCTGGTGGCCACGGCGCACACCGATGATTGCGGCCACTTCCGCACCCTGTTCTTCCAGGGTTGTCACAACCACGACACGCCGGACCTGTACTTCAAGGTCAGGCAGCGCTTCCTGTGGTGGGACATCGTCATCTACGGGCCGACGCCGGTGCCCTGCTACACGCGGTGGAACTACGCCTGCGGCAGCGAGGTCACGCTGATCACGCACCATCCGCTGGCGCGCACCTGCCCGCCCTGCGAACCGGTGGTGGCCGGCGACAACTGGGTGCTGTTCACCGCGATCGGCCAGACCTCGATGAACGCGATCTTCGGCAATTCGCAGGCGCTGCAGGGCGGCACCACGCCGGCCAATCGCGGCCTGACCGGCGGCGGCGCGCCGTTCGGCGGCACGCTCAGGCCGCAGCTGCTGTTCGACAACAGCCTGCGCGAGACCCTGGGGGTGAAGTACTACCGCCTGTTCTGGCGCCGCGCCGGCACCGTGCCCTGGATCCAGATGGTCGGGGATGTCGGCCGCCACTACACCTATGACGGCGGCGGCGGGCAGCCCGTGAGCTCACTGTACAAGCTGGGGCCGTTGTCACCGCCGGACGCGCCGGTCGCGAACCTGTTCGAGATCCCGCCCTCCCTGCCGCCGCAGGGCGTCTGGGGTCCGGTGATCGCGCCCGTCGACTACCAGAACGGCGTGTTCGACACCACGCTGCCGGCGCCGGGCATCAGCTACAATGCGACTGGCGCGGAGGTCGGCGTCGATCAGTCCGGCAAGTTCGAGATCCGGCTCGAGCTGTTCGACACCGCCGGCAACCCGGTCGACATCACGGCGCTCGGCATCCGCTACTTCGTGCCGGATGTCGACAACCTGGCCGGCACGATCACCACCGTCGACGCGGCGCCGCTGGGCCTGGTCGACGGCAACGCCATGGTCGTCACCGTGCATGTCGACAACAACCCGACCTATGCCGAGATCGACGCCCCGACCATCGGCGCGGCCTCGGCCGACCCGTGCTGCGGCGTGCTCGGCTTCACCCCGGGCGACGTGGTCACGCTGCCGTGGCGGGCGAAGCACAAGAACGGCTTCGCCAGCTACAGCCTCGTCATCAAGCGGGTCGACGAGGTGGTGTTCTCGACCTCCGGACCGGTTGGGCTGGTCGGCAGCCACAGCACGGTGCAGGGCGCGCAGGGGCTGATGGACTCCAACCTGCCGCCCGGCTGCCTGCCCGGCGGCTGCAACGTCGCCGCCTTCGCCTCGGCCGAATACGTGGCGGCGATGGCGACCGATGGCTGGAGCCGGCTGCAATACCTCGACAGCGCCGACTTCGAGGCCTTCACCCTGAGCCGGGGCGGTGTGGCCTAGGATCGGGGGACAGGGGCTCTCCGCTTCAGCGGGGAGCCCTTTCGGCGCATCTGCCTGTGGCTGAACACTTTTGGCTCCAGGTGCCCGCAAGCCGGGTTCGAGGTATTCGGCATGTTTGACGACAGCCGGCCCGTTGCGGATGGTCGCGGCCGCCGGCAAGATCGCATGATGAAGAATATCCAGATCATCGATGGCGCGGACAACGCGACATTCAGCATTTTCCAGGCCACGGATGCCGAATTCGCCGTGATTTTTCCGGACGGCCAGGACATCGAATTGGCCGAGGACCTCGTCGAGCGCATCGGTGAGGAGCGTGCGCACGCCGTCATGACACCTATCTGGGATCGCCCGATTCTCAAGCGCGACGCGATGGGCGTTCACGGAACGCTCTTCTACGATTGGGACCGGAGGCGCATCCATCTGCCGACCTCCAAACGGGAGGTGGACTGGGACGAAGGGTCAATCAATGAAGCACAGCGGCGGCTCTTCCGGTCGGCCCGCTAAGTCGGGCTGAACGACTTTGCCTAGACTTGCCCTGGCCCGGTAAGATTGAGACCGTCGCTCCGCCTGGCCTGTCCCCTCATCTTCGCCGCGATGCCGTCGAGCAGCAGGCCGAGGCCGTAGTCGAACGCCGCATCCGGGTCGGCGTCGCGCACCGCCGCCATGCCTTCGGCCAGCAGCGGATAGCCGGCCATCTCCGCGGCGGTCATGCGTTCACCCTCGCGCTCCGCCGCGTCGGTGGCATCGGCCTGCTCCTCCAGCACCCAGCCCACCACGTAGCGGCCGATGGCGATCTCGGCGCGCAGCGCATCGGCCGGGCTGAGGCCCGCCGCGCACAGCAGGGCCGTCTCGGATTCGACCGCGGCGAACTCTTCCGGCTCCGGCCGGGTTCCGGCGTGCAGCCGGGCGCCGTCGCGCCGTGCCAGCAGCCCCCGGCGGAACCGGCGCGCATCCTCGGCGATCCAGTCCCGCCAATCGGCGCCGGGCTCGACCGGCTGATCCATCCCGGCCTCCACCATCATCGCCTTGGCCATGGCGTCCAGGAGGGCGCGCTTGTTCTTGAAGTGCCAGTACAGGGCCGGGGACTGCACGCCCAGCTTCTCGGCCAGGCGGCGGGTGCTCAACCCGTCGATGCCGACCTCATCCAGCAGATCCAGCGCCGTCCGGATCACCACGTCCCGCTGCAGTTTCATTGTCCGGGCCCCGGACAGCTCTCTCTCCCCGCGTCATTGCGAGGAGGCGAAGCCGACGAAGCAATCCAGGGGCCGCTACGTGGAGCCCCTGGATTGCTTCGCTGCGCTCGCAATGACGGTTCGGGGAGGGACATGCGGTGATGGTCCTGATCAATCGGTCCTGCGGTCGCGCCGCTTGACAGCCTAGCTTCGATCAGTTCCTTATCGATGATAAATTTATCATCGATAAGGACTCGCCATGACCTCCCTTGCCCCGGCTGCATCGCTGGAGCGGATCCCGGCCGCGCTGTGGCGCCAGGCCGGGGTCCTGGTCGTCGGCGGCTTCCTGTCGCGGCTTACCACCTCGATCGTGAACATCGGCCTGACGCCGATGGGCGAGGGCTTCGGCGTGTCGCTCGACACCATGCAATGGGTGGCGACCGGCTATCTGCTGGCCCTGGCCGCCGCGATCCCGATCAGCGCCTGCGCGGCGCGGCGGGTCGGGCCGGCCCGGCTGTGGTTCGCCAGCCTGGCCCTGTTCATCCTGGCCTCGGTCGCCTGCGCCGTGTCGGCCACGGCCGGGCAACTGATCGCGGCGCGGGTGCTGCTGGGACTGTGCGGAGGCCTGCTGGTGCCGGTCGGGCAGATGCTGCTCGGCATGGCCGCCGGGCCTGGGCGGATGGGCCGGATGATGGGCACGATGGGCATCGTCGTGGTGCTGGCTCCAGCGATCGGCTCCACCGTCGGCAGCGCGCTCCTGGCCTGGCAGGGCTGGCCCTGGCTGTTCTGGATCAACGTCCCGCTCGGCCTCGCGGCGCTGTTGGCCGGCTGGCTCTGGCTGCCGCGCGTGGAGGCAGGCGCCGCGGGCGAAGCCGGCCGGCTCGACATTCCCGGCCTGGTGCTGATGACCGTCGGCCTGCCACTGATGACCTGGGGCGTCGTCGCCATCGCCCAGGCCGGCGGCTTCGGCGCCGCGGTGGCGGACGGCGCGTTGCTGCTGGGCCTCGCCCTGATCGCCGGCTTCGTGCTGCGGGCGCGGCGGATGGAGGCGCCGCTGATCCGCATCGGCCTGCTGCGCGAGCGCATCTTCGGCTCGGCCGGGCTGATCCTGCTGTGCGGCGGCTTCACCGTCTACGGGGCGCAGATCGCGCTGCCGCTGTACTACCTGCTGGTGCGGCACGAGACGGTGCTCATGACCGGCCTCCTGATCCTGCCGCAGGATCTCGGCATCGCCCTGGCCATGCCGCTCAGCGGGCGGCTGGCCGACCGCTTCGGCGGCGGCCGGCTGGTGGTGGCCGGCGTCGTCCTGACCGTGCTCGGCACCGTGCCGCTGGCCTTCCTGGGGGCCCACACCAGCTATCTCTGGCTCTCCGCCGTGCTGGCGCTGCGCGGCTTCGGCATGGTGCTGTCGGGCATGCCGGCGATGACCGCGGCCCTGGCCTCGCTGCCGAAGGAGCGGGTGCCGGACGGGGTGCCGCTGCTGAACATCCTCGACCGCACCAGCGCCTCGATCGGCGCGGCGCTGGCGGTGGCGCTGTTCGGCCTGTTCCTGCCGCCGGGGCCGGCCTATCCGATGGGGGCGCTGGCGGCCTTCGACGTCACGCACGGCATCCTGGCGCTGGTCGCGGCGCTGCCGCTTCTACCTGCCCTGGCCCTGTTGCGGGCGGAACGGCGCTAACGAGCCCGGCCGCGGCGCTGCTGCGGCCGGCGGCGGTCGGGCCGCGGACCATCCGCCCGGGGCGGCCGGGCCGGCTGGGTGGCGCGGTAGCGGTCGAGCATCCGGGCGAAGCTGGCCAGGAGTTCGGTCTCGATCTCCGGCCGCCCCTCCAGCCGGCTCAGCAGGAAGGCCGAGGATTCCAGCGTCGACAGCGCCTCGTGCCGCGGCTCGCGCCGCAGCTTGCCGTACAGCGACGGGCGCTGCGGCTTCAGCGCGATGCGCCGTCCCTTCAGCATCCAGGCGTTGCGCCACCACAGCGTCTTGGCCTGGCTCCAGGTGCCGTCCAGCACCACCACGCCCTCGATCTCGTCCAGCGCCGAGTCCTGCTCGGGCAGCGGCGTCCCCTTCCTGTCCAGCACCACCAGCTCGCGCCCCGGCGGGAAATCCTCCGGCCGCATCGAGCCGAGATACAGCACCGCCCAGCGCTTCGGATCGGCCGGCCGGCCCAGCGCCGCGGCCAGGCTGGGCCAGGACAGGCCGATCTTGAACACGGCGTCGGTCAGGTGCAGCGCGGTCAGCCGGGCGGTGCCCAGCTCCTTCGCCTGCTCCTGCGGGTGCTGCAGGATCAGCAGGCCGATCCGGTTCTCGATCGGCACCACCGTGTCGCAGACGCACAGCGCCACCGGCTTCAGGCAGCGCGGGCAGTCATCCTCCGCCGCCACGGGCTCGGGGGCGAGGTCGTCGGTGTCGAGGGGATCGGTCATGCCGTGTTGAACCGCAGTCCCGGCGCGCTGGCAAGCGGGGATCGATCGCGCCGGACCGGCTACAGCCAGCCCCAGCGCTTGAACCGCCAATACAGGAAGCCGCAGAGGCAGACGATCCCGCCCAGCACGATGTAATAACCATAAGGCAGGCGCAGCTCCGGCATGTTGTCGAAATTCATGCCGTAGATGCCGGCGATCGCGGTCGGCACCGCCAGGATCGCGGCCCAGGCGGCGAATTTCCGCTGCACCTGGTTCTGCCGTGAGGATTCCAGCAAGAGGCCGGCCTCGAAGGTGTGGGTGACGATCTCGCGCAGCGCGTCGATATGATCGCTGACCCGCTTCACATGGTCGGCGACGTCGCGGAAATAGGGGTGCATCGCCTCGTCGATGCATTCCGACCCGGTATGCTCCAGCTGCTTGCACACCTCGGCGGTCGGGGTGACGGTGCGGCGGATCACCATCAGCTCGCGGCGCAGCGCGTGGATGCGCTCGATGTCGGACGCGGTCAGCGGCACCCTCAGCACCCGCTGCTCCAGCGCCGTCACCTCAGCCTCGATCGCCTCCACCACCGGGGTGTAGTTGTCGACCACGAAGTCCAGAATCGAATAGAGGATGAAATCCTCGCCGTGCTTCAGCAGCGCGGGGTTGGCCTCTGCCCGCTCCCGTACCTTGATATAGGAGGAGGGGCCATGCCGCACCGCGATGACGTAGCCGGGGCCGACGAAGAGATGGGTCTCGCCGAACTCGGTATGGTCCTTCACCCGGTGGGCGGTGCGCAGCACCACGAACAGGGCGTCGCCATAGGTCTCCAGCTTCGGCCGCTGATGCGCCTTCAGCGCGTCCTCGACCGCCAGCGGGTGCAGCCCGAACTGCTGCGCCACGCCGCGCAGCTCCGCCTCCTCCGGCTCATGGATGCCGATCCAGACGACATGGCCGGGCTTGTCCGACCAGCTCTTGCCCTCCGACAGGGCGATCTCGGCGACCCGTCGCCCTTCGGCATAGGCGACGGCGGCAATCACACGACCCAAGGCGTTCCTCCGATGTCCGGCGCCGGCCGCACGATAGCACGGCGCCGCGGCGCCGCCAGTGGGCCGCGGCGGGCCGAGCTTCCGCATGCTGGAGTAGTTGAGATTCCACTTTCGTCGACATCTGTAACAAGTTGATGTTACGGTGATTCGCAATTCGGCCCGATCTGCCGAAGACCGTGGCGCAAGACGGTGCGATGCCTGTCGGAACGTGCAAAGCCTCCATTGCAATTCTCCTTCTGGTTTCAGCGCTGGGGCTCGGCGGCTGCAGCTCTCTGCTGCATGAGGGCACGGCGGATCTTGCCGGCGTCGGTGGTGCGGCGGCGGCGACGGCGGTCACCAAGAACGCCCTGGTGGCGACCAGCATCGGCCTCGGCGTCCGCTCCGTTGCCAGCGCCGGGCTGCAATATGGTGAGCGCAAGGTCCATCAGGCCGAGCAGGACCGGATCGCCGCAATCGCCGGTCCGCTGACGGTCGGCCAGGTGGCGCGCTGGGACATTGCGCACGACGTGCCGATCGAGGCGGACGCGCAAGGTGAGGTCACCGTCAGCCGCTTGATCGGCGCGCCGCCTTTGGCCTGCAAGGAGATCGTGTTCTCGGTCGAGGACGGGAAGGACCGCGCCTTCTACGTCGCCGTCATCTGCCAGAACGGCGAGACCTGGAAATGGGCCTCGGCCGAGCCGGCCACGGAGCGGTGGGGATCTTTGCAGTGACGGGGCGGCGGCGCCGTCTCCTCTGGGGCCTGATGCCCGCGCTGCTGCCGCTGGCCGGCTGCAGCATGGTGGCGGATGTCAGCGGCATCGCCACCGGCGGCACGGTCGGCGCCATCACCGCCAACCCGGTGGTCGGCTACAGCGTCGGCATGGGCACCCGGGCCGCGGTCGCCGCGGGGGTGAAATATGTGATGCGCGACCTGCACAAGGACGAGCAGGACGTGATCGCCGGCGTCGCCGGCGGGATGCGGGAGGGCGAGACCAGGCTGTGGCGGGTCGAGCACGACCTGCCCTTCGGCTATGCCGACGAGAATGGCGCGGTCCAGGTCACCCGCCTGATCGAGACGCCTCTGGCCAGCTGCAAGGAGATCCTGGTCACGATCGAGGAGGGCGAGGGCGCCAAGGCGACGCGGGGGATCTATGTCGGGTCGATCTGCCGTCAGGGGAAAACCTGGCTCTGGGCATCGGCCGAGCCCGCGGTCGAGCGCTGGGGGTCTCTGCAATAGAGCTCTGGCCAGGCAAAGCCCGTCATGGCGAACCCGGACGGGCGTGGCCATCCCAGAGATCGAGCCGCTGGATCGCCACGTCGCTTCGCTCCTCGCGATGACGACGGACCTGAAGGGCCGCCTCACTCCCGCGGCATGGCGGCGATCATCTCGATCTCGACATTGGCGCCGAGCGGCAGGGCGGCGACACCGATGGTCGAGCGGGCCGGGTAGGGCGCCCGGAAGTGGCGCTCATAGACCGCGTTCATGGCGGCGAAGTCGGCCATGTCGGTCAGGAACACATTGACCTTCACCACAGCATCGAAGGTAAGGTCCGCCGCTTCCAGCACATGGCGCAGATTTGCCAGGCACTGCTCGGTCTGGACGGCGGCGTCGCCGTCGATCAGGCGGCCGGTTGCGGGGTCGATCGGGGTCTGGCCGGAGAGGAAGAGCAGGTCGCTGCGACCCACCACGCCGTGCGAATAGGGGCCGATGGCCTGCGCCTGCGCACTCGTCACAGCCTTGCGTGCCATCGCACCCCCATCTCGCCCCCTCAGGCGTATGCCGCGCCAAGCGGCGCGAGGCGATGATGCCGTGACCGGTGCGTGGTTGAAAGACGGTTTTGCGATATCGGCAAGATTTCACGGTGGTGGGGCGGTCGGAACCTTGTCCCGGCCGCCGGTCACCGCGGATGTCCGGCCCCTCGCCGAAGCGAAGGGGCCGCTCCGTTCCTACTCCGCCGCCTGGGCCAGCGGCGCTTCGGGCGTCCAGCGCAGCACCGGCTTGCGGGCCGCGGCGGTCTCGTCCAGGCGCCGGCGCGGGGCGTGGTAGGGCGCGCCCTTGAACCACTCCGCCTGGCCGGACTTGGCCTTCTCCACCAGCGACCGCATCATGCCGATGAACTGGTCCAGCGTCGCCTTGCTCTCGGTTTCGGTCGGCTCGATCAGCATGGCGCCGTGCACCACCAGCGGGAAATACATGGTCATCGGGTGGAAGCCCTCGTCGATCATCGCCTTGGCGATGTCGAGCGTGGTCACGCCCGTGTCCTTCAGCGCCCGGTCGTCGAACAGCGCCTCATGCATGCAATAGCCGTTGGCGAAGGCCGGGGTCAGCACGTCCTTGAGGCGGGCCTGCACATAGTTGGCGTTCAGCACCGCGTCGCTGGCCACCTGCCACAGCCCATCGGCGCCGTGGCTCATCATGTAGGCCAGCGCGCGGACGAACATGCCCATCTGGCCGTGGAACGCCTTCAGCCGGCCGAAGCTGTGCTGCGGCGCGCCCGGGCGGCCGACATGCTCGGCGACGCGGAAGCCGTCGGAATCGTGCACCACGGCCGAGATCGGGGCGTAGGGCGCCAGCGCCGCCGACAGCACCACCGGGCCGGAGCCCGGGCCGCCGCCGCCATGCGGGGTGGAGAAGGTCTTGTGCAGGTTGATGTGCATGGCGTCGACGCCGAGGTCGCCCGGGCGTACCCGGCCGACGATGGCGTTGAAGTTGGCGCCGTCGCAGTAGAAGAAGGCGCCGGCCTCATGCACCACCCGCGCGATCTCGACGATGTCGCGCTCGAACAGGCCACAGGTGTTCGGGTTGGTCAGCATGATCGCCGCCACGTCCGGCCCCAGCTTGGCCTTCAGCGCGGCGAGGTCGACATGGCCGTCCGCCGTCGCCGGGATGGCGTCGACGGTGTAGCCGATCGCCGCCGCCGTCGCCGGGTTGGTGCCATGCGCCGATTCCGGCACCAACACCCGCCGGCGATGGCCCTCGCCGCGGGCCTCCTGGGCGGCGTGGATCGCCATCATGCCGCACAGCTCGCCATGCGCGCCCGCGGCCGGGGACAGGGCCACGGCCGGCATGTTGGTCAGGGTCTTCAGCCAATGCGCCAGGGTGTCGATCAGCTCCAGCGCGCCCTGCACGGTCGAAACCGGCTGCAGCGGGTGGATGTCGGCGAAGCCGGGCAGCCGCGCCATCCGCTCGTTCAGCCGCGGATTGTGCTTCATGGTGCAGGAGCCGAGCGGGTACAGCGCGGTGTCGATCGCCATGTTCATCCGCGACAGGCGGGTGTAGTGGCGCATCACCGTCGGCTCGGCCAGGCCGGGCAGGCCGACCCGGGCGCGCGGCTTCACCCCGCCCAGCCGCAGCTCGGCGGTCGCCGGCTCAGGCAGGTCGACGCCGCAATGGCCGGGGCTGTCCTGCTCGAAGATCAGCTTCTCTTCGATGTCCAGGCCGCGGTTGCCGGTGAACGTTCCGACGTCAGTCATCACAGCACCTCCGACAGGCCGGCGCACAGCGCGTCGATATCGGCCTCGGTGTTGGTCTCGGTCGCCGCCACCAGCAGCAGGTCGGCCAGCGCCGGGCGGTTGGCATAGATCCGGCTGACCGGCACGCCGCCCAGGATGCGCCGCTTGGCCAGCGCGTCGATCACCGGCTCCGCCGGCTTCGGCAGGCGGATGGTGATCTCGTTGAAGAAGCTGTCGTTCAGCACCGCCACGCCCGGCACCTTGGCCAGCTTGGCCGCCAGGGTCACGGCCTTGGCGTGGTTGATCCGCGCCAGCTTGGTGAACCCGGCCTCGCCCAGCAGCGACAGGTGGATGGTGAAGGCCAGGGCGCACAGGCCGCTGTTGGTGCAGATGTTGCTGGTCGCCTTCTCGCGGCGGATGTGCTGCTCGCGGGTCGACAGGGTCAGCACGTAGCCGCGCTTGCCCTCGGCATCGACGGTCTGGCCGCACAGCCGGCCCGGCATCTGGCGCAGGAACTTCTCGCGCGTCGCGAACAGGCCGACATAGGGGCCGCCGAAGTTCAGCGCGTTGCCGATCGACTGGCCTTCGCAGACCACGATGTCTGCGCCCATCTCGCCCGGCGGGGTCATCAGGCCCAGCGACACCACCTCGGTAACCACCACGACCAGCAGCGCGCCCTTGGCGTGGCAAGCCTCGGCCAGGGCCGACAGGTCGTGGACATGGCCGAACACCGACGGGTTCTGGACCACGACGCAGGAGGTCGTGTCGTCGATCCGGCCGGCCAGGCTCTCGACCCCGTCGGGGCAGGGCGCCGCCTCGTCCAGGGTGAAGCCGGTGAAGTCGGCATGGGTGCGGCAGACGTCGCGATACTGCGGGTGCAGCCCGCCGGAGATCACCGCGCGCGACCGGCGGGTCACCCGGTTCGCCATCATGATCGCCTCGGCGCAGGCGGTGGAGCCGTCATACATCGAGGCGTTGGCGACCTCCATCCCGGTCAGCAGGGCGACCTGGGTCTGGAACTCGAACAGATACTGCAGCGTGCCCTGGGTGACCTCGGGCTGGTACGGCGTGTAGCTGGTCAAGAACTCGCCGCGCTGGATCAGGTAGTCGACCGTGGCCGGGACATGGTGGCGATAGGCGCCGGCGCCGCAGAAGAACGGCACCGACCCGGCCGGCACGTTCTTCGCCGCGAGGGCACCCAGCGCGCGCTCCACCTCCAGCTCGCCCTGGTGCGGCGGCAGCTCGGTCAGGGGGCCGGGCAGCCGCGCGCTCTGCGGCACGTCGCGGAACAGATCGTCGACCGAGCCGGCGCCGATCGCCGCGATCATGTCGCGGCGATCGACTTCGGTCAGGGGCAGGTAACGCATCAGTGCTCGTCCTTGATGAACGCGTCGTAGGCGGCCTGGTCCATCAGGCCCTCCACCGCGCCGGCATCGGCCAGCTTCAGCTTGATGAACCAGCCCTCGCCGGTCGGGTCCTGGTTGACCAGCTCGGGGTCGGAGGTCAGGGCCTCGTTGACCTCGGCGACCTCGCCGGCCACCGGGGCGAAGACCTCGCTCGCCGCCTTGACCGATTCGACGGTGCCGAAGGAGTCGCCGGCCGCCAGCGTCCGGCCGACCTCGGGCAGCTCGACGAAGACGACGTCGCCCAGCTGCTTCTGGGCGAAGTCGGTGATGCCGATGGTGGCGGTGCCGCCCTCGGCGCGGATCCATTCATGGTCCTGGGTGAATCGAAGCGTGCTCATGATGCTGGCTCCCTGTTCGCTCAGCGGTGGAAGTTTGGGGCGACGAAGGGCAGGGCGACGACCGTCGCCGGATGCGCCTTGTCGCGGATCAGGAGGGTGAGTGGGGTGCCGGGCGCGGCGAAACCCGCCTCGACATAAGCCATGGCGACCGGGCCGGCGACCGAGGGGCCGTAGCCGCCGGAGGTGATGCGGCCGATCTCGCGGCCGTCGGATGACAGGACCGGCGTGCCCTCGCGCGCCGGGGCGCGGCCCTCGGGCCTGATGCCGATCCGCTTGCGCGCCGGCCCTTCGGCCAGCTGCTGCAGGATTCGCTCGGCGCCGGGGAAATTGGCCTCGGCGCGGCGGCGCTTGCCGATGGTCCAGGACAGGCCGGCCTCGACCGGAGTCGTCGCGGTGCCGATGTCGTGGCCGTAGAGGCACAAGCCCGCCTCGAGCCGCAGCGAATCGCGGGCGCCCAGGCCGATCGGCGCCACCTCGGGCTCCAAGAGCAGCAGGCGGGCGATGCGCTCCGCCTCCTCGGCCGGGATCGAGATCTCGAACCCGTCCTCGCCGGTGTAGCCGGACCGGCTGACCATGCATTCGACCCGGGCGAGGGCGAAGGTGCCGGTTTCCATGAAGGCCAGGTCATCGGCGCCGAAGGCGTGGCGAGCCAGCACCGCGGCGGCCTTCGGCCCCTGCAGCGCGATCAGGGCGCGGTCGTCCAGCCGCACCAGCCGGGCGCGGCCGGCCAGCTTCGCCGCGATATGGGCGAAATCGGCGTCCTTGCAGGCGGCGTTGACCACCAGGAACAGCCGCGCCGGGTCGGGCGTGCGGGTGACCATCAGGTCGTCGAGGATGCCGCCGTCGTCGTTCAGCAGCAGGGAATAGCGGATGCGGCCCGGCGCCAGGGCGGCGATGTCGCCCGGCAGCAGAGTCTCGATCAGGGCCGCCGCGTCCTGACCCGGCTCGGCCACCAGCCAGGCCTGGCCCATATGGCTGACGTCGAACAGCCCGGCCTCGGCCCGGGTGTGCAGATGTTCCTTGAGGACGCCGGCCGGGTACTGCACCGGCATCTCATAGCCGGCGAAGGGGACCATCTTGCCGCCGAGCTCCACATGAAGGTCGTGGAGGGGCGTGCGCAGCAGGGGGGTATCGGTCACGGTATCCGGGTCCTTGCAGACAAAAGGTGGGCGTGCGGGACGATTCCCGCGCGCCACCCCCTCTGTCTGGGACCTGAGAGAATCGCCGGGAACCCTGTCCGGCTTACCCCATCGGTGAGACAACGGCGGACGCCGCTGCCTGCTCTCCAGAGTGCCTTACCCTTGGCGGTCCTTTGGCCTGAGAGTTTCCGGGGCGTTTGCTCCTTCGGCGCCGGTTCCGCGGTAACGCGGTTCCAGTCTCTCCCGCCAGGGTCGTAGGCCGTATCAATGCGCTGCCGGACACTCGTCCGGCGCGCCGAAAAAGTCAATCCGCGACCTTTATCGTTCCGCCGCCGTCACTGCGACAGGTTCGTGTTCGGGTCGCGCGGGTCGGGCACCACCGGGGCGATGGTGCGGCGGCCGGCCGCCTGGGCGGCGGCGCCGGGCGTCCGCGGGTCGTTGCGGTGCTTGTTGAACTCCAACTGCTGCGGCGTCAGCTGGAAACCGATCATCACCTTGTACGAGCCGCCCTCGGCGGGGCTGGAGACGGGAATCACCTGCTCCAGCGGCTCCTGGATGGTTTCGCGCGGGGTGACCTGCAGCCGGGGCACCGGGATCTTCACGTCGAAGGTGGCCTTGTTCAGGATCCGGTCCTGGGCGTCGGTGACCGCGACGAAATACTGCACCGGGACGTCCTTCTCCAGCCAGGCGGCCGGGCCGCGCCAGGCGGTGAACTCGACGTTCACGTTCATGGTCACGGCGTTGTCGCCGTAGGTGCAGTCGCCGCGGGTGTTGGTGATCCGGGCCTCGACCAGCACATCCTTCGGGTTGGTGCTGTTGTTGCGCACCAGGTCGTAGACCGCGGCCTCCTGCGGAATCACGATCTGCGGGCAGCGCAGCCCGGCGCGCTGCGCCGCATTCTCGCCACCACAGGCTGATAGTCCTGCGAGCAGCAAGAGGGAGCTGCCGGCCCAGAGGCGTCTCGACTGGAGACCCCCTGAGACGCCGTACCGCGCTTTTCTTGAGAGAGCACCTATATTAGGGTCGCGGCGCGAGACTTCGGCGGGCATCGCCCTCTCCTTCAACAACGGGTTCAGGACCATAGGAAATGGCACAGGCTGGCACAAGCGCAGGCGCGGATGCGCGGGACGCGCGGCCGTCCTTGACGGTGATGCTGGCCTCGCCGCGCGGGTTCTGCGCCGGCGTCGACCGCGCCATCCAGATCGTCGAGCGGGCGATCGAGAAATACGGCGCCCCGGTCTATGTCCGGCACGAGATCGTGCACAACCGCTTCGTGGTCGAGACGCTGGAGGCCAAGGGCGCGATCTTCGTCGAGGAGCTGGACGAGGTGCCGAACGACGCGCCGGTCGTGTTCTCGGCCCATGGCGTGCCGAAATCGGTGCCGGCGGAGGCGGAGCGGCGCAAGCTCCTGTATCTCGATGCCACCTGCCCGCTGGTCAGCAAGGTGCATCGCGAGGCCGAGCGGCACTACCGCACCGGCCACACCGTGATCCTGATCGGCCATGCCGGCCACCCGGAGGTGATCGGCACCATGGGCCAGCTGCCGCCCGGCGCGGTGCGGCTGGTCGAATCGGTCGAGGATGTGGCGACGCTGGAGGTCGACGATGCCGAGAACCTGGCCTTCGCCACCCAGACCACGCTGTCGCTGGATGACACGGTCGCGATCGTCGACGCGCTGAAGGCGAAGTTCCCGACCATCTCGGCGCCGAACAAGCAGGATATCTGCTACGCCACCACCAACCGGCAGGAGGCGATCAAGGTGATCGCCCCGCATTGCGACGCGGTGCTGGTGATCGGCGCGCCGAACTCCTCCAACTCGGTGCGGCTGGTCGAGGTGGCGCGCCGGGCCGGCTGCGACAAGGCGATGCTGGTGCAGCGCGCCGCCGATCTCGACTGGTCCTGGTTCGACGGCATCGCCACCCTCGGCATCACCGCCGGCGCCTCGGCGCCCGAGGTGCTGGTCGAGGAGGTGATGAGCGAACTGCACAGGCGCTACGCCGTCAGCATCCAGTCGGAGCCGACCACGGTCGAGACCATCACCTTCAAGCTGCCGCGCGAACTCAGCGCCGTCTGACCATGCCGAAGGACGGACATCTTCCTCCGCAGCGTCTGCGGAGCCCCGAATCATTGGTCGAAGCCGGCCTGGCGGGGCATGAACGGCTGGCGGAGCTGCGCGATGTGGCGGCACGCTACGCCATCGCGGTGACGCCGGCGATGGCGGAGCTGATCGACCCCGCCGATCCCCACGACCCGATCGCGCGCCAGTTCGTGCCCGACGCGGCCGAGCTGGAGACCCGGCCGGAGGAGCTGGCCGACCCGATCGGCGACGGTGCCCACAGCCCGATCCCGGGGCTGGTCCACCGCTATCCGGACCGGGTGCTGTTGAAGCTGCTGCACGCCTGCCCGGTCTATTGCCGCTTCTGCTTCCGGCGCGAGATGGTCGGGCCGGGCGGCGAGGCGATGGGCGAGGCCGAGGTCGCGGCCGCGATCGATTACATCCGCGCCCGGCCGCTTGTGTGGGAGGCGATCCTGACCGGCGGCGACCCGCTGATGCTGGCGCCGCGCCGCTTGGCGGACGTAGTGGCGCGGCTCGACGCCATCCCGCATCTCGGCGTGATCCGGCTGCACAGCCGGGTGCCGGTGGTGGAGCCGGAGCGGGTGACGCCCGAGTTGGTGGCGGCGCTGCAGGCGCGGGACAGCGCCGTCTGGCTCGCCATCCATAGCAACCATCCGCGCGAGCTGACGCCGGCGGCGCGGGACGCGATCCGTCGCCTGGCCGATGCCGGTGTTGCCCTGGTGTCGCAGACCGTGCTGCTGCGTGGCGTCAACGACGATCCGGCGGTGCTGGAGCAACTGTTCCGCGACTTCGTCCGCCTGCGGATCAAGCCCTACTACCTGCATCACGGCGACCTGGCCCCCGGCACGGCGCAGTTCCGCACCGGCATCGAGGACGGGCGCCGGATCATGCAGGCCCTGCGCGGCCGGCTGTCCGGCCTCGCGCAGCCGACCTATGTCCTCGACATCCCGGGCGGCCGCGGCAAGGTGCCGGTCGGCCCCGGCTATCTCGCCGGCTCCGACGCCGAAGGTTGGACCGTCGAGGACCCGAACGGCGGCCGGCACGCCTACCCGCCGAAGGGCTGATCCCCGGAATCCATTCCCCGGGCGACCCCTCTCCCTGATCGCATCGCCTGCCGCCGCCGGGCCAAGCCGGACGTCGCCGCAATTCCAGTGCCGGTGACGGCTGATTATTGTCAGCAACTAAAAATAAATCTTCCGATGTCTTCGGCAATCAACAAAAGTAATTAAGTAAATAGATGTGAATAAACATAATGTTCCATTGCTGTTTATTTGCGATTTCCATAAATTATTAAATGCGATGATTGCAACAGGAGGACGATATGGCGTTGGACGTCGTGAACACGATCATGGGCGCTGGTGGTTTGATGGCTTTGCCGCCGCCGACCGGCACTGCCGCCACGGCTGTCTTCGTCAAGGGCTACCGACAGGCCGGGGACGGCGGCGGTGGCGAGTTCGTATGGACTCCGGCCGCTTCGGACGTCGATCCGGGCATCTCGATCAAACCCGACAGCCTTGTTGGCAATCCTCCGCCCGCGGGCCGGTGGCTGCGCCAGATCGGGGACGGCAGCGAGATCAACGTCAAATGGTTCGGCGCGGTCGGCAACGGCCTCAACGACCTCACCGGCATCGACAACGCGGCCATTCAGGCGGCGCTCGACTATCAGCGTGAGAACGGCGGCGAGGTGGTCCTGCCGCCAGGCGACTACAACATCACGTCCACGCTGACCTATTTCATGACGAGACGGGCCAACGCCCTGCGCATGCGGGGCGCCGGCCGGGACAAGTCCAGGCTGCTCTACAACACCACCAACCGTACATCCTGCCTGAAGATCCGCGGCTCGCTGCCGTCCACCTTCATGTGGGGCGGCCACATCAGGGAGCTGGCGATCACCAACCCGCGCAGCAACCCTCCCACCCAACAGAACTACTGGTCCCAGCAGGCGGCCATCGACCTGGGCAACAGCGCCGAGATGCTGATCGAGGACTGCGCGATCATGCGGGTCGCCGGCCATGGCATCTGGGCACCCGCGCAATTCGTCTCGGTCAACAACAATGATGGGGTGGGCAACGACTTTCCGAACGACAAGCCCTGGGTGACCGTGGATCGGTTTCGCCCCGCCGGCCGCCCGGCCCATCTGCAGGCCAGGGTGACCTTCAAGCAGACGACCGGCTGGGTCAGCAAGGATTCGAACGTCATCACCAAGGTGAAGGACACCAGCGGCATCGCCGTCGGCGCGGCCATCTCCGGCAACGGCATACCGCCAGGGACGAAAGTCACGGTGATCGGCACGGACCAGATCACCATCTCGAACAAGGCCTTCGACGATTTCCCGTCTGCGACCCTGCTGATCAGCACCGACGGCGCGGTGACCGGGTTCAAGATCTATCGCGTCGGCAGCGGTTATCGCGACGGCGCCCAGATCGCAGTGCGCGGCATCGGCAGCGGCTTCCAGGGCGTGGCGAAGACGTCGTTTATCCTGAACGGAACCTATGTGGTCCCCGCCACGATCGCGACTCCGGGGACGGTGACGGGCATCACCCTGTCCGGTTTGGGCAACACCTCGACCAGCGCGACCGACTCGACGCTGCTCACGGTGACAACCGGCACGACCGGGATCAGGATCGGATGTACGATCTCCGGAACTGGAATCCCGGCTGGCACGACGGTCGCCAAGGTGATCGACTACGACACCCTGGTGATGTCGGCCGCAGCCACTGCGGCCGGCACGGCCGTCCCGCTGATCTTCGGCGCCGGCGCCGGCGACCCCGACGCCCCTGACGGCAGGACGACCGGGAAGGTTCAGGTCGGCTACTATGTCCGCGGCATCGGCATTCCGGACGGCACGACGGTGGTCGGGATCGACGGCAAGAACGGCCTGACGCTGTCTGCCCAACCGACGGAGGCCGCGACCGGCCCGCTGACCTTCCATTCACCCGACAGCGGGTTCATCTCCCGGATGGGGACCCTGGCGCTGGGCAACCCGGTCGTCGTCCTCGACAGCGTGGCGGACCTGAAGGTAGGCTACCTCGTCAGTGCTCCGGTCAGCGTTCCCAGCAACCCTTCCAGCAAAATCTATCCGGACACGACCATCCAGTCCGTGAACGTCGCGGCCAACTCCATCACGCTCTCCCGGCTGCCCAGGGAGGCCAGCGTCAATGCCATCGACCTCAACTTCATCTCGCCCGATGGCGGGGTAGTCGAATATCAGATCACGACTCCCGGCACGGGCTATTACGAGCCCGACGATCACATCTTCGACAACACCGACACCTTCACGACGGCGCATCTCCGGCTCGTCCGCACCGAGATCTCCGAGTGCGACGGCGTCGGCCTGGTGTTTCCGCACTTCGCATCGTGCCAGCTGTCGATCGAGAACTGCACGTTCCAGGCGAACCAGGAAGGCGGCATCCTGTTCGGCGGCAATGCCTTGGACATGCGCTGCTCCAGCGTCGGCGTGAACGGCATGCATTTCGAGGAGGGCGGCCCGGGATTCTATCCGGGCGTGTGGCTGCGCCGCGGCGATTCCAATGCCGAGATGATCCGGTTGTCGCAGAACGAGTTCGACTCGAACACCTACTGCCACGTGTTGGTCGACGGCGTCGACGGGGCGGAGATCTCCTGGAATCGCTGCAATTCCTGGGTCACGGCCTGGACCCGGAACACCGACTGGACCGCGCAGATTCCGTCCGAGCAGATCAAGTTCGACCCGGGCAACGCGGCGTGCCAGAACACCGGCGTCCTGGTCCGCAGCAACCGGCACCGGTCGCAGCCGCAGGGAACCGTGCCGCGGACCAGCGTCACCACCCTCGTCGGAAACCCCATCATCGCCGGCGCGAACGATTCGCCGCTCGGCGCGTCGGCGTTCAAGATTGGTGCCACGGTGGAGATCCTGAACGGGGCGACATTCGTCACGTTTGGGCCCGGCAATGTGACCGAGACCAGGATCACGGCGATCGTGCCGACGATCAAAGACCGCCTCGGTCACACCGACAACGGGTCGGTCACCGTGTCCAACATCGACACGACCGGCATTGTCGTTTCCGCGCCGATCAGCGGTTCCGGCATCCCGGACGGAACGCGTATCCTGGGCGTCAACGCCGCCAGCGGCACCATCACGATGTCGAAGCCGGCAACGGCAACGACACCGACGCCGCCGGGCCGCGTGCCGCTGGTGATCGGCGGCACGATGACCCTGGCGCTGGCGCCGCGTCTCAGCGTCAACAACGGCCTCATGAGCGCGAAGATCGAGGATGAGGGGGTGACCGGCGTCGACCTCGGGGCGAACGCGTTGACCTTGGCCACGGAGGTAACGGACCCGTTGAACTCTCTGGCCGGGGTGCACGCCGCCCTGGTCGCCAACTGGCGCAACGGGGTGAGCACCGGCACCCGGTATCAGCTGAACGGCGCTCAGTTGGCGGGCAGCCCCGGAACCGGCGCGGCGGCCGGCCGGATCAATGTGAAGGTGGCGGAGGGATTGGTCGTTGCCCTTCCGGCGGGTCAGGAGACGCCGATTCCCTGGTTTGTCATGAGCGATCCCGAGCTCCGGTTCGTCCCTGATGGCGGCCGCTCCAGCCGGTACCTGCCGAAATCGTCCGGAATATTCGAAGTCGCCGGATGCCTGACGGTGGACAGCAGCGTCGCTGCTGGAGACAGGTTCGAGCTTCAGCTGATCCAGGAATTCGACGACCTCAGCACGACCGGCACTGTGGTTACCAAGATCCTCGAATTGGAGAGGATCGAGTATCAGGCAGCCATCGGCGGCAACGAGTTCTCGATGCCGTTCACCTTCAACACCCCGGTGACGGTCGCGAATCCGTATATCGGCCAGAATCGGCCATCGCTGCAGCCGAGCGGCGGGTTGGCCGGCTTGATCTGGTGGAATCCCGCGACCAAGCAGCGCTGGCGCTGGAGCGGAACGACCTGGCAGCTGGTGACCAGCTCGCCCCCCAAGCCATTCCTCGATCCGTTCAACCCCAACACCAGACTGAGCCTGCGGCTGCTCAACAGGCGAGACTCGAGTATCAACCTCTCGAACGGCACCACATCGGAAGCGCCGCAGAGCTTCGTGGCCTTCAAGCAGATCGGGTAATCAGCCGTTCGGGTATCCTGGCCGGCGCCATCGCGCCGGCCAGGAGATCCGTCGAATGGCTGTTGCGTCTGCACCTCCGACCGATCTCTCCGCACTGACCGGGGATTTGGGTGATAGTGCGGGGAAGGCGGAGGGAACCTGTAGCAGTCCCGCCGCCTCATTCCCCAGCAGACGGCGCGGCCTCGGGGGCCAGGTGCGGCGCCATTGCGCCGCCCTGCGGCCGGCGGCTCGCCAGCCAGACCCGGAGCTTGTCGAGATACAGATAGATCACCGGCGTCGTGTACAGGGTCAGCGCCTGGCTCAGGATCAGGCCGCCGACCATGGCGTAGCCCAGCGGCTGGCGCAGCTCCGACCCGGTGCCGGAGCCCAGCATCAGCGGCAGGCCGCCCAGCAGCGCCGCCATGGTCGTCATCATGATCGGGCGGAAGCGCATCAGGCAGGCTTGGCGGATCGCCTCGTACGGCGTCATCCCCTGGTCGCGCTCCGCCTGGATGGCGAAGTCGACCATCATGATGCCGTTCTTCTTGACGATGCCGATCAAGAGGATGACGCCGATCAGCGCGATGACGCTGAAGTCGAAGCCGAACAGCATCAGCATCACCAGCGCGCCGGCGCCGGCCGAGGGCAGGGTCGACAGGATCGTCAGCGGGTGGATGTAGCTCTCGTAGAGCACGCCGAGGATGATGTAGATGACGATCAAGGCGGCCGCGACCAGGTAGGGCTCGCTGGCCAGCGACGACTGGAAGGCCTGGGCGTTGCCCTGGAAGGCACCGGTCAGCGAGGCGGGCACCCCCATCTCCTGCTCGGCCTGCTGGATCACCGCCACCGCGTCGCCCAGCGCCACGCCCGGCGCCAGGTTGAAGCTCAGCGTCACCGCCGGGAACTGGCCCTGGTGGTTGATCGACAGGAAGGCCGTCGGCCGCGTGGTCCAATGCGCCAGCGCACTGATCGGCACCTGCTCCCCGGTCAGTGGCGACTTGATGTAGATCCGGTCGATCGCCGAGGGCTTGTCCTGCAGCTGGGGCAGCACCTCCATTACCACATGGTAGCTGTTCACCTGGGTGAAATACTGCGCCACCTGGCGCTGGCCGAAGGCGTCGTAGAGGGTGTCGTCGATCAGCTGCGGCTGGATGCCGTAGCGGGCGGCGGCGTCGCGGTCGATGTCCAGCGTCAGTGTGGTGCCGCCGGTCTGCTCATCGGTGGCGACGTCGCGCAGCTGCGGCAGGGTCTTCAGCTTCTCATAGACCTTGGGCGCCCACTGGTTCAGCTCGTCGATATTCGCGTCCTGCAGGGTGTACTGATACAGCGTGCGGCTGGCCCGGCCGCCGATGTTGATGTCCTGGGCCGGCTGCAGGAACAGGGCTGCACCCTCGACCTTGGCCAGCTGCGGCCGCAACCGGTCGATGATCTGTGCGGCCGAGGCCTGGCGCTCGTCGCGCGGCTTCAGGGTGATGAACAGGCGGCCGTTGTTCAGCGTCTGGCCACCACTGGAGCCGAGCGCCATGCCGACGGTGTCGACATCCGGATCGGCGGCGACGATCTTGCCGAGCTCGACCTGCTTGCGGCTCATCTCGGCGAAGGAGATGTCCTGCGCCGCCTCCGACGTCCCCATGATCAGGCCGGTGTCCTGCTGCGGGAAGAAGCCCTTGGGGATGACGACGAAGAGGTAGCCGGTGGTGGCGATGGTCGCGAGGAACACCGCCAGGGTGACGCGGTGGTGCTTGAGCGCCGCGTCGAGCGACCGGCGGTAGCCCGCCAGCATCAGGTCGAAGCCGCGCTCCGACAGCCGGTACAGGCGGCCGTGCTTGCCAGTGTCGTGCTTCATGAACTTCGAGCACATCACCGGGGTCAGGGTCAGCGACACGATCGCCGAGACCAGGATGGTCATGGTCACGGTGACGGCAAATTCCCGGAACACCCGGCCGACGATGCCGCCCATCAGCAAGAGCGGGATGAACACGGCGACCAGCGACAGGCTGATCGAGAAGATGGTGAAGCCGATCTCGCCGGCGCCCTTCAGCGCCGCCTGCACCGGCGACAACCCCTCCTCGATATGGCGGTGGATGTTCTCCAGCATGACGATGGCGTCGTCGACGACGAAGCCGACGGCGATGCTGAGGCCCATCAGCGACAGGTTATCGAGGCTGTAGCCGAAGGCGTACATCAGCGCCAGGGTGCCGACCAGCGCCAGCGGCACGGTCACGCTCGGGATCGCCGTGGCCCAGAAGCTGCGCAGGAACACGAAGATCACCATCACCACCAGGCAGATGGTCAGCAGCAGGGTGAACTGGACGTCGGCGACCGAGGCGCGGATGGTGGTGGTGCGGTCGCTGAGGATGTCGACCTTGACTGCCGGCGGGATCGCCGCCTGCAGCTGCGGCAGCAGCGACTTGACGTGGTCGACCACGTCAATGACGTTGGCGCCGGGCTGCTTGAACACGATCAGCAGCACCGCGCGCTGGCCGCCGGACCAGGCCGCGAGCTTGTCGTTCTCCGGCCCCTCCACCGCCTGGCCGATGTCGCGGATGCGCACCGGCGCGCCGTTCTTGTAGGCGATGATGACATTGTTCCAGGGCTCGGCCTTCAGCTCCTGGTCGTTGTCGTAGATGGTGAAGGTCCGCGTCGCGCCGTCGATGCTGCCCTTCGGGCTGTCGGCGGTGGCGTCGGCGATGACGCCGCGCACGTCCTCCAGCCCGATGCCCAGCGCTGCCAGCTTCTGCGGGTCGACCTGCACCCGCACCGCCGGCTTCTGCTGGCCGCCGATGGTGACCTGGGCGACGCCCGGCACCTGGCTGATGTTCTGGCTCAGCACGTTCTCGGCATAGTCGTCGACCGTGGTCAGCGGCAGCGTGTCGGAATGGACCGCGAACACCAGGATCGGCGAGTCGGCCGGGTTGACCTTGCGGTAGGTCGGCGGCGAGGGCAGGTTCTTCGGCAGCTGCCCGCCGGCGGCGTTGATCGCGGTCTGCACGTCGCCGGCCGCGGCGTCGATGTTGCGGTCGAGGTCGAACTGCAGGGTGATCGCGCTGTTGCCGAGCGTGCTGCTGGACGTCATCTGCGACACGCCGGGGATCTCTGCGAACTGCCGCTCCAAGGGCGCCGTCACCGACGAGGCCATGGTGGTGGGGTCGGCCCCGGGCAGCTGGGCCGAGACCTGGATGGTCGGGAAGTCGACCTGCGGCAGCGGCGCCACCGGCAGCAGCGGATAGGCGACCAAGCCGACCAGCAGCACCCCGGCCATGATCAGCGAGGTGGCAATCGGCTTGCGGATGAAGGGGGCCGAGATGCTCATGGTCAGGCGCTCGGCCGGGTGGCGGCGGCCTCGCGGGTCTGCACCCGGGTGCCCGGCTGCAGCCGGTACTGGCCAGCGGTGACGACGCTGGCGCCGGCATCGAGGCCGGTCTCTACCACCGCGGTGCCGTCGGTGATCTGGCCGATGCCGACCGGGCGCAGCTCGACCGTGGCGTCCGGCTTCACGGCGTAGACATAGAGCCCGTCAGGCCCGCGCTGGATCGCGGTGGAGGGCACGGTGACCACGTTCTGCTCGGTGCGCAGCAGCAGCCGGACATCGACGAACTGGCCGGGCCACAGCTGGTTGGTCTTGTTCGGGAAGGTCGCCTTCAGGCGGATCGTGCCGGTGGCTTGGTCGATCTGGTTATCGACCAGCTCCAGCGTGCCCTGGTCCAGCGGCTTGTCGTCGCCGCGGGTGTCGGCGAAGACCGTCAGCGGGCCCTTGGCCATCGCCGCCGAGATCTCCGGCAACTGCTCCTCCGGCAGGGTGAAGATCGCCGTGATCGGGTGCAGCTGGGTGATCACCACCAGGCCGCCGGTGTCGGTGGCGTGGACGATGTTGCCCTGGTCGACCAGCCGGATGCCGGTGCGGCCGTTCAGCGGCGAGGTGACGGTGGTGTAGCTGAGCTGGGTGGCGGCGCTGTCGATCGCCGCCTGGTCGCCCTCGATCTGCGCCTGCAGCTGCGCAATCAGCGCCTTCTGGGTGTCGACGCTCTGCGCCGTCGCATATTGGTGCAGGTTCTGGAAGCGCTGCAGGTCGAGCTGGGCGTTGGTGAGCTGCGCCTCGTCCTTGGCCTTGGTCGCCCTGGCCTGGTCCAGCGCCGCCTGGAACGGCCGCGGGTCGATCTGCGCCAGCACCTGGCCGGCATTCACATGCTGGCCTTCCTGGAAGGACACAGTCTGCAGCTCGCCGTCGACCCGACTCTTCACCGTCACCGTGTTCAGCGCCTGGACGGTGCCGAGGCCGGTGAGGAAGACCGGGACGTCGCGGCGCTGCGCCGCCGCCGCCTCGACCGGCACCGTCGGGGGCGGTGCCTCGGGCGCGGCCGAGGCGGCGCTGCCGCGCAGCTCGCGCCCGACCAGCACGGCGGCGCAGACCAGAACAAGGGCGATCGGGGTGCCGATCCGCAGCACCGTCCGGCGGGCGACAAGGGGCATCTGCATCTCTCCGGCGGGCAGGCAATCGAGAGAGACACGGGCGCCGCGGCCATGACGGCCGCAGCGCCCGCGATCGACGTCTCCTCCCGGTCTTCGGCTGGCCCGGTGCGTCTCGGGCCTGCCTCTCGCTGCTGAACGAACGACGAAAGGTGACTTTGCCCAATTGGGGAGTCAATGAGGGGAGTTCAGCAGAGGACAGGATGACGCAGCAGTTTTATTTTTGGTAAGAATGGCGAATATTAGATCTGGATTAGCTCTTTGTTAAAATCCCGTAAGGGTAATTCCGCCGCCGCCGTTGCCGCCCATATGCTGCAGTGCGGAAACGCACGACGCTGCCGCGATCGCGGCAGCGGGCTCAGCCCGGACCGCCGGCGTTCCGCAGGACTCAGAAAGAATACACGACGCGACCGGCAAGCCGGCCCGAAGGGCCGCTCCGGATCTGGTTGAAGAGGTCCATCATGGTTCTGCTCAGGCATCCCCGCCCCGCGGGGTTCGTGGCCCTGCTCCTGCTCGGAACGGCTGTCGCCGGGCCGGCTTTCGCCCGCACCGGGTTGCAGTCCGAGCATTATGTGATCCCGCCGCAGATGGCGCAGGCCGAATCTGCCGACACCGCGGACATGTCCGTTCCCTCCTTCGATCACGGCGAGAACGGCGCCGACCGCGGTACGGTCGGCCACGATTTCGGGGGGCATGACCACGATCACGACGGCCATGGCGGCGGTCACGGGAGGCGGTAAGCCTCCGCAAGGAAGCCTCCGGGCGCTCGTCAGAAGCACGGCATCCCGCTGTACCCATTCACCATCTCATTCACCAAAGGAGCCCATCATGTCTGTCCTGAAGATCGCACGTCCCGTCGGCCTGGCGGTCCTGATCGCCGTGGGCGTTGCGGCTTCCGTCTCCGCCGAAGCCCGCACCGGCCTGCAGTCGGAGCACGGCCCGAGCGCGCTCCAGAGCTCGCACGGTCCCACCTATCCCAACCCGCGCCGCTGAGCCGCCTCTGCCGACAGCAGCGAAAGGGCGGCGGCAGGTCTCCCGGCATCGGCCGGCGAGCCTGCCGCCGCCCTTTCCGTTTTGCCGGTCCTGCTGATGTATCGCGCACCACTCTCTTCCTTCGACAAGCCGTCCCCTGCGCTCTATGAAGTCTGGCTCAGCCGCTTTCATCCGAGCGCTCCATGGCCGTCTACACCGAAGTCACCGACGAGGATGTCGCCGCCTTCGCGGCGGAGTACGACATCGGCACCGTCCTGTCCCTGAAGGGCATCGCCGAGGGTGTCGAGAACTCCAACTACCTGCTGGTGACCACGGCCGGGCCGCATATCCTCACGCTCTACGAGAAGCGGGTGGCCGAGGCCGACCTGCCCTTCTTCCTCGGCCTGATGCAGCATCTGGCGGCGCGCGGCATCGAATGCCCGCAGCCCGTCGCCGCCCGCGACGGCCAGGCGCTGCGCCGCCTCGCCGGGCGGCCGGCGGTGATCGTCACCTTCCTCGACGGGCTGTGGCCGAAGCGGATCCAGCCCTGGCATTGTCAGGCGCTCGGCCCGGCTTTGGCCCGGATGCACGCCGCCGGGGCCGATTTTCCGATGACCCGGCCGAACAACCTGTCGCTCGATGGCTGGCGCCGGCTGGTGGCGGATTGCGCCGATCGCGCCGACACCGTGGCGCCGGGCCTGGCCGAGGGCATCACCCGCGAGCTCGCCTTCCTCGAAGCGCAGTGGCCGACCGACCTGCCGGTGGGCCTGATCCATGCCGACCTGTTCCCCGACAACGTGTTCTTTCGCGACGGCCGGCTGTCCGGGCTGATCGACTTCTACTTCGCCTGCACCGACATGCTGGCCTACGACCTGTCGATCTGCCTGAACGCCTGGTGCTTCGAACCGGACGGTGCCTTCAACGTCACCAAGGCGCGGGCGCTGCTCTCGGGCTATCGGGCCGAGCGGCCGCTGTCGCCGGCCGAGGTCGCGGCGCTGCCGGTCCTGGCGCGCGGCAACGCGCTGCGTTTCCTCCTCACCCGCCTCTATGACTGGCTGAACCACCCGCCGGGCGCCTTCGTGCGGCCGAAGGATCCGCTCGAATACTGGCGCAAACTGCGCTTCCACCAGCAGGTCACCAGCGTAGCCGCCTATGGGATCGACCCGTGACCGACACCGCTGCGACGACGAAGAAGCCGATGAAGCTGCCGAGGGTCGAGATCTTCACCGACGGCGCCTGCAGCGGCAATCCCGGCCCCGGCGGCTGGGGCGTGCTGCTGCGCATGGGCGAGACCGAGCGCGAGCTCTATGGCGGCGAGACGCTGACCACCAACAACCGGATGGAGCTGATGGCGGCGATCCAGGCGCTGGAGGCGATGAAGCGCCCGGTCGACGCGGTGCTGACCACCGACAGCCAGTATGTCCGCAACGGCGTGATGCAGTGGCTGAAGGGCTGGAAGGCACGCGGCTGGGTGACCGCCGACCGCAAGCCGGTGAAGAACATCGACCTGTGGCAGCGGCTCGACGCCGCCACGGTGCCGCACAAGGTCCGCTGGGAGTGGACCCGCGGCCATGCAGGCCATGCCGAGAACGAGCGGGTCGACGAGCTGGCCCGGAAGGGTTTGCGCGAGCACGGCCGCGGCCTGACGCCGGTCGAGGGTTGATCCGGACGGCCGGCTTTCCGCTCTCCCCATTCTCACACCATGTCATGCCCGGGCTTGACCCGGGCATCCAGGAAATGTCGAGGCCGCTCTGGTGGCCCCGGCCCCTGATGCAGTGGCTGAAGGGCTGGAAGGCACGCGGCTGGGTGACCGCCGACCGCAAGCCGGTGAAGAACATCGACCTGTGGCAGCGGCTCGACGCCGCCACGGTGCCGCACAAGGTCCGCTGGGAGTGGACCCGCGGCCATGCAGGCCATGCCGAGAACGAGCGGGTCGACGAGCTGGCCCGGAAGGGTTTGCGCGAGCACGGCCGCGGCCTGACGCCGGTCGAGGGTTGATCCGGACGGCCGGCTTTCCGCTCTCCCCATTCTCACACCATGTCATGCCCGGGCTTGACCCGGGCATCCAGGAAATGTCGAGGCCGCTCTGGTGGCCCCGGCCCCTGATGAGGTGGACGGCCCCCGAACGGCATCAGTGTGCCAGGATGAGGCTGTCAAAGATCTCATCGAAGGAGGCCGTCCGTGACCGAGATTACGCGCATTGGGATGGACACGTCGAAGAGTGTTTTCCAGCTGCACGGGGTGGATGCAGCGGAGCAGGTGGTGCTGCGGAAGAAGCTGCGGCGTCAGGACGTGCTGAAGTTCTTCGCCAAGCTGCCGCCGTGCCGGGTGGGGATGGAGGCCTGTGGTGGATCGCACTACTGGGCTCGGGAGCTGCAGGCGCTGGGCCATCAGGTGGAGTTGATCCCGCCGCAATACGTCAAGCCGTACGTGCCGCGCGGCAAGACCGACGCGGCGGATGCCGAGGGGATCTGCGAGGCGATGAGCCGGCCGAAGGTGCGGCAGCGCCTGGTGCCGGTGAAGAGCGCCGAGACCCAGGCGGCTTTGATGCTGGCCGGGCTGCGCGAACGGCTGGTGCGGCAGCGGACCCAGCTGATCAACACGATCCGCGGCTATGCCTCCGAGTTCGGGCTGGTCGCCGCCAAGGGCCCGGCCAAGATCACGGCGCTGTTGCGGCGGATCGAGGAAGATCCGACGGTGCCGGAGACGGCGCGGGCCCTGTTCGCCGAGCTGGCCTGCGAGCATGCCCGGCTCGAGGTGCAGGTCGAGGCCGCCGACGCCCGGCTGATGGCCTGGCACCGGCAGGGCGAGGCGAGCCGTCGCCTGGCCGAGATCCCCGGCATCGGGCCGGTCGGCGCGACCATCCTGGTGCTGAGGGCGCCCGAGCCCCAGCGCTTCGGCTCCGGCCGCGACTTCGCCGCCTGGATCGGCCTCACGCCCAAGAACCACAACACCGCCGGCAAGCAGCGGCTCGGCGGCATCACCCGCGCCGGCGACGAGGCCTTGCGCAGCCAGCTCGTGGTCGGCGCCACCTCCGTGATCCGGCAGGTCAGCCGCGGCACCAGCCGCTCGGCCCCGCCCTGGCTGCTCGATCTCGTCGCCCGCAAGCCGGCCAAGCTCGCCGCCGTGGCGCTGGCCAACAAGATCGCCCGCATCGCCTGGAAGCTGATGGTCTCCGGCGAGCGTTATCGCCCCCAACCCGCCGCCGCAACCCTCGGCGCCTGAGAGCTCCGCGGCGAGCGGGAGCCCTCACGGGCTCGCCCGCTCCCGCTGAGGCCGGACCTGCAAGCTGACGAGCAGATGATTGGGATCGATCGATCCAAGCCGGGAGACACTCCGTGCAATCCAGTGGCGCCTCAACGTCTCGCCCCTGTCTGGAACTCCCGCCGTGGATATCATCTTGGCCAGCGGTCATCGCGACCGCACTCAACAGGCCGGACATATGGATGCTAGCGATCCGCTCCCTGACCATGCCCAAATGCCTTGCAGGCAGGGGGCCGTCCACATATGGATTGCCGGGTCAAGCCCGGCAATGACAAAAGGGGATAGTGCGAACCCAAACCGCTTGAACCCGACCACCCTCGCTCCATATTACTAATAGTAAGTTACTATTAGTAATAATGCCGCCGCGCCTGTGCCGGCGGCCTGGAGAAGGGGAAGGTCATGGTTCAGCGAGTCCTGATCGCCGGCGGCTATGGGGCGGTCGGCGGCACCGTCGCCCGATATCTGCGCCAGTTGGCGCCGGATCTCGACATCATCCTGGCCGGGCGGTCGCCGGACTCCGGCGCCGCGCTGGCCCGCGAGATCGGGGCGAAGACGCTGCGGCTCGACGTCGCCGATCCGGCGGCGGCGCTGGCCGATCTCGGGCCGGTCGACCTGATCGTGGCGGCGCTGCAGGACCGAAGCGACGCGCTGATCCACGCCGCCCTGGCGCAGGGCGCCGCCCATATCGGCATCACCAAGGTGGTGGAGGAGACCGGGCCTGCGATCTTCGCGGCGCTGCATGCGCCGCCGCGGCGGCCGATCGTGCTGGCGGGGCACTGGGCGGCCGGGGTGCCGATCCTGGTGGCCCGGCGGGCGGTCGCGGAGTTTGCCCGGGTCGACTCCGCTGCCATGGCCGCGCTGTACGATGAGCAGGACGCGGTCGGGCCGATGAGCGCCGCCGATGCCGAGGCCTTCTCCGGCCGTGCCCTGCTGCGCCGGACCGGGCAATGGGCCTGGGTCGATGGCGGCGAGCACAGCCGCGTCCTTCGCCTGGCCGACGGGCTCGAAGCGACGGTGCGGCCCCTGGCCGCGCTGGATGTGCCCAGCCTGGCGGCGCTCACCGGCGCCCCCGACATCCGCTTCGATTTCGGCATGGGCGAATCGATCGGCACCCGGGACGGCGGCAGGGCCTCGCATGAGGCGCTGATCGAGATCGCAGGGGTGCTGCGGTCGGGGCAGCCCGCGCGGCGGCGAGTCCTGGTGTCGGACCCGAAGGGGGTGGACCATATGACGGCGCTGGGCGCCCTGGTCGTCGCCGAGCGCGTGCTCGGCCTGGATGGGCTGCCGCTGCCGACCGGCGGCCTGGCCCTGCCCGAGACGCTGGTCACGCCCGAGGCGGCGATCGCGCGGTTCGAGCAGTTCGGGGTGCGGATCACGACCGAGACGGATCCGGCGTAAAGGCTTGCCGGCTTCCTTATCCTGTCATGCCCGGGCTTGACCCGGGCATCCAGGAAATCTCGATGCCGCTCTCGGTGGCCCCTGGATCGCCGGGTCAAGCCCGGCGATGACAGAACGGGGACGGATTACAGCGCCGCGAGGATCGCTTCGCCGCTCGACACCTCGAAGGCGCCCGGCTTCTCGACGGCGAGATGGGTGACGACGCCGTCCTTGGCGATCAGGGCAAAGCGCTGCGACCGGGTGCCCAGGCCGTAGCCCGACCCGTCCATCTCCAGCCCCAGCGCCTTGGTCAGGGTGGCATTGCCGTCCGGCAGCATGAACACCGTGTCGCCGCATTCGTTCTTGTCGGCCCAGGCCTTCATCACGAAGGGGTCGTTGACCGACAGGCAGACGATCTGGTCGACGCCCTTGGCCTTCAGCGCCTCGGCATTGCCGGTGAAGCTGGGCAGGTGCTTGGCCGAGCAAGTCGGGGTGAAGGCGCCCGGGACTGCGAACAGCGCCACAGTCTTGTCCTTGAACAGGTCGTCAGTCTTGATCTCGGCCATGCCCTCCTTGCCGAGATACTTCAGCGTGACCGAGGGGATGCGGTCGCCAACCTTGATCGTCATGGGTGTTCTCTCCGCCAGAATCCGAGGGGCCGGCCGTGCCGGCCGGATGTCATGAACTCGCGCCGCGGGCCTGCTTCAGGGCGCTCAGGACCGCCTCGGTGCTCAGCAGCTCCGGCAGCAGGATCCCGTCCGGCGCCCCTGGCCCGTACACGGCGTTGAACGGTATGCCGTAGCGGCCATGCGCCGCAAGGTAATCGGCGATCGCCTGGTCGGGATTGGTCCAGTCGGCCAGCAGCGGCGCCACGCCAGCCTCGCCCAGGGCCGCGGCCACTGGGTCGCGCTCGATCACCAGCAGCTTGTTGACCTTGCAGGTCAGGCACCAGTCGGCGGTGACGTCGACGAACACCACCTTGCCCTCGCGCACCAGGCCGGGGATGGCGGACCGGTCGAACCGCGCCCAGGGAATCGCCGAGGCGGCCTGCGGCGTCGCCGCATCGGACCGGTCGAAGCGCAGCGGCAGCAGCACCGCGGCCAGGGCCAGCACCACGGCGGCGGCGGCGCCCAGCCGCCGGATCGCGATCCCGCCGCGCCGGCGCAGCCACAGCACCAGGACGATTGCCGCCAGCACCGCCGCCACCAGGGCGGCGGCCGCCGGCCGCACCTGCACGGCGAGGACCGAGAGCAGCCAGGTCGCCGTGCCGAACAAGGCGAGGCCCAGCACCATTTTGACCCAGATCATCCAGCGGCCCGGTCGCGGCAGCAGCCGGGCCAGGCCAGGCACCGCGGCGATCAGCAGATAGGGGAGGGCCATGCCGATGCCGAGCGCGGCGAAGATCGTCCCGATCTCGGCCGGGCCGCGCGACAGGGCGAAGCCCAGCGCGGTGCCGACGAAGGGGGCGGAACAGGGGGTGGCCAGCAGGGTGGCGAAGGCGCCGGTCAGGAACGGGCCGACCAGGCCCTCCTTCTCCGGCCGGCCGGTGCCGCTGGCCCGCGCCGCGGCGTCCATGGCGCGGCCGGGCAGAACCACCTCGAACAGGCCCAGCAGGTTGGCGCCGAACAGGGTGACGATCACCGCCATCGCCGCCAGGAACACCGGCTCCTGGAACTGCAGGCCCCAGCCGACCGAGGCGCCCGCCGCCTTCAGCCCGACGGCGCCAGCCGCCAGCACCAGGAAGGAGGCGACGATGCCGGCGGCGGTGGCCAAGAGGCCCAGCCGCTGCCGCCGCGGCGTCCCGGCCTCGACGCCGCCGAGCCTGACGATCGACAGGAGTTTCAGCGACAGCACCGGCAGCACGCAGGGCATCAGGTTCAGGATCAGCCCGCCCAGCAGGGCCACGCCCAGGATCGACAACCAGGCAGCGGCCTCGGGCGCCGCGGCCACGGCCGCCCCGACCGTCGCCTCGGCCTCGACGCTGCGCGGCCCGTCGACCAGGGTCAGCACCAGCGGGGAGCCGGTCAGCGCGGCCGGCGGATCGGTCACCGCCTGGATGCGGTCGATCTCGGCCACCAGCCTGCGGCCGCCCTCGCTGGTGGTGATGCGCGGCGCGGCGAAGGCGTCGCCCGGCGCGCCCTCCACGAACAGGTCCGGCGCCTCGAAGGGCTCGCGCGCCGTCGCCTCGATCCGCAAGCCCCCATTCGGGCCGGCGGCGGTGGCGGCGACCGGGCCGATGGCGAGGCCGGCGGCGCTGCCGTCGCCCGGCACGGCATTGGCGTAGCGGTCGATCAGGTTGGCCGCGGCCGGGTCGGGCGTCGCCGCGCCGGCCGGAAGGTCGAGCGTGAAGCTGAAATTGGCGGGGATGCAGATGTCGCTGCACACCAGCACGGTCGCGGTCAGGGCCAGGTGCTGCGGCTGTCCTGGTTGCGCCACCGGCAGGGTCAGCGGGAACACCACCTCGGTCTCGTAGCCATAGGTCTCCAGGCCGAACAGCTGGAACCGGTGCGGCGCCGGATAGGCCAGGGTCGCGGTGCCGAGATTGGTCGAGCCCGCCCAGTCCAGCGCCGGCGGCAGCCCGGCATCGCCGGGGGACCGCCAATAGGTCTTCCAATGCGGCTCCAGCCGGATGTGCAGCCCGGCCGGGATCTCGCCCAGGGTGCCGGTGCCGTCGACCGCCGTGACCAGCCGCGCCGACGCGCCCTTGGCGTTCTGCCACGGCGTCTCGGCGGCTCCGGCCGCGCCCGGTCCGGCCATTGCGGCGAGGCCGAAGGCGGCGGCCACAAGGACTGCGAGCCTAGGAGTCATCGAATCTCCGGCACCATGAAACTGCCTTTCTTTGGCCTATATAGTCGTTCGAAACCAGATCGACGCGGGTTAGCCTAGTGTCGCAGCCGGAAAGAAAGACGGAGCAGTGGTCGGTATGAGACGGGCGAAATCCTCCAAGGGCGACAAGGTGCCGGCGGATGGCAGCTACCTCGCGGGGCAGCTGCTGATCGCTATGCCGACCCTGGTCGCGCCACCCTTCGCCCGCACGGTGATCTATCTCTGCGCCCACAACGACCAGGGGGCAATGGGGCTGGTGGTCAACAAGCCGCTGTCGAGCATCGACTTCCCGACCCTGCTTGACCAGCTCGGCATCCCGCATGGCGACCTGCTGGGCAGCACCCGGGTGCAGTTCGGCGGCCCGGTCGAATCGGGCCGCGGCTTCGTGCTGCACTCGACCGACTACCGGGCCGAGAAGACGGTGGTGGTCGGCGATGTCGCGGTGACCTCGACGCTCGAGGTGCTGCAGGCGATCGCCAGCGGCGAGGGGCCGAGCCGCCACCTGCTGGCGCTCGGCTATGCCGGCTGGAGCGCCGGGCAGCTCGACGCCGAGATCCAGGCCAATGGCTGGCTCACCGTGCCCTGCGATTCCGACATCCTGTTCAGCGAGGATCTGTCGGTGAAGTGGGAGCGCGCCATCGCCAAGCTCGGCGTCGACCCGACCATGCTGTCGGGCGAAGCGGGCCACGCTTAGAGGCCGCCCACAGAGATCGATCTAATTGCGTCATCGCGAGGAGCGAAGCGACGTGGCGATCCAGCGGCTCGATCTCTGGATGGCCACGCCCCTGCGGGGCTCGCCATGACGGTCATGGGAGAGAGGCCGAGTCCTCGCCCAGGAACACCGGTGGCACCGCCTTTGTCAGCCACACGCCGTTGTCGGCCCGGTGGAAGACGAAGCCCTGCCGATGCATCGTGCCGGCGGCGACGGTCAGCACCACGGGCTGGCCGTGGCGGCGCCCGACCGCCGTCGCGGTCTCGGCATCCGGCGACAGATGCACGTGGTGGCGGGAGTCGGCGACCAGCCCCTCCGCCCGGATCGAGGCCAGGAACCGGGTCGCCGTGCCGTGGAACAATTGCTCCGGCGGCTCCACCGGCGCATAGGCGATCGCCACCTCTGTGGTCGAATGTCCCTGCACGGCGCGGATTCGCGCACCGTCCGGGCTGATCGCGAAGCGCTTCTTGTCGTTGGTGTCGACCACCGCCCGGACCAATTCCCGGTCCAGCACCCGGCCCTTCGCGGCTGCGGCGGCGATCAGCGCGTCGATCCCGGCCCAGCCCTCGCCGTCGAGCGCCAAGCCGATCGCCTGCGGCTCGTGCCGCAGGACGTAGCTCAGGAACTTGCTGGTCTCGGTCAGCCGGTCGGCCATGGCGGGGTTCTCGAAGGTCGGCGGCCCCAGCCTATCACACTCGCCTTGCCAACCAGGCGCCCCAGAACAGGCTGGAGAAGAAGCCGGTCGGCGGGCCGAAGCCGGTCTCGGCCAGCAGGTCGGCGATGGCCTCCTCGGAGGCCGGCGGGTCGGCGCCCTGCAGGATCTTGCCGAGCTTGGCCTGTACCTCCTCGGGACCGGCGCCGTGCATCCGCCAGCGCTGACGCCAGGCCTGCAGCAGCAGCGGCTTGCTGGCATAGGCGAAGCGGTTGCCGGCCAGGATCAGCGGCGCTCCCGGCTTCAGCCGGTCGGCCAATGACCGCAGGATCGCCCGCTTGGCGTCGTCGCCGGGCAGGTGGTGCAGCACGCCGATCAGCGTCGCCGCGTCGAAGCGGCGTTCGGCCGGCAGGTCGTCGACGGTGCCGAGCACGATCTCGGTCCGCCCGTCCAGCCCCGCCTCGCGCAGCCGGGCGGCGGCCAGGTCCAGCATCGGCTGCGACGGGTCGACGGCGGTGAAGCGCCAGCCCGGCTCCAGCGCCCCGGCGGTGACGATCTCGCGCGCCCCGCCGCCGGCGCCGGCGACCAGGATCTCCGCCGCACCGCCGGAGCCCAGGATGGCGGCCAGCATGCAGGCCGACAGCTCGTGGCAGGCGTCGTAGCCGGCGAGCGCGATGCGGCTCTGCACCTCATACTCGCCGGCGCGGGCCGGATCGAATTTGCGCGCGGCCTCGGCCGGTGCGGACATGGCGGGGGGCTCCGCGGGCGATGGGCGCACCTTCCCTGTCATGCCCGGGCTTGACCCGGGCATCCAGGAGGTGTCGACGCTCTTTGGATTGCTGGGTCAGGCCCGGCAATGACAGGTGGGGATCAGTTCAACTCGCGCACATCGGTCAGGTGGCCGGCGATCGCCGCGGCTGCGGCCATGGCCGGGCTGACCAGGTGGGTGCGCCCGCCGCGGCCCTGCCGGCCCTCGAAGTTGCGGTTCGAGGTCGAGGCGCAGCGTTCGCCCGGCGACAGCTTGTCGGCGTTCATCGCCAGGCACATCGAGCAGCCGGGCTCGCGCCAGTCGAAGCCGGCGTCCTTGAACACCTGGTCCAGCCCCTCGGCCTCGGCCTGCTCTTTCACCAGGCCGGAGCCCGGGACGATCATGGCGTAGACGCTGTCGGCCACGTGCCGGCCGCGGGCCACCGCGGCGGCGGCGCGCAGATCCTCGATCCGGCCGTTGGTGCAGGAGCCGATGAAGACCTTGTCGACCGGCACCTCGCTCAGGCGCTGGCCGGGCTTCAGGCCCATATAGTCCAGGCTGCGGCGCCAGGCGCTGGCCTTGTTGGCGTCCGGCGCCTTGTCCGGATCCGGCACGATGCCGGTGATGGGCGCCACGTCCTCGGGGCTGGTGCCCCAGGTGACCATCGGCACGATATCCCTGGCCTTCAGCACGACCTCGCGGTCGTAGCGGGCGCCCTCGTCCGACGGCAGGGTGCGCCAGTACTCGACCGCCTGGTCCCAGGCCTCGCCCTTCGGCGCCATCGGCCGGCCCTTCACATAGGCGAAGGTGGTGTCGTCCGGCGCGATCAGCCCGGCGCGGGCGCCGGCCTCGATCGACATGTTGCAGACCGTCATCCGGCCTTCCATCGACAGGGCGCGCACCGCCTCGCCGGCATATTCGATGACATGGCCGGTGCCGCCGGCGGTGCCGATGGTGCCGATGATCGCCAGGATCATGTCCTTCGCGGTCACGCCGAGCGGCAGGTCGCCCTCGACCGTGATGCGCATGTTCTTGGCCGGCTTCTGCAGCAGCGTCTGGGTGGCCAGCACATGCTCGACCTCGCTGGTGCCGATGCCGAAGGCCAGCGCGCCGAAGGCGCCATGGGTCGAGGTGTGGCTGTCGCCGCAGACGATGGTGGTGCCCGGCAGGGTGAAGCCCTGCTCCGGCCCGATGATGTGGACCACGCCCTGGCGGATGTCGTTCATGGTGAAGATCGGCACGCCGAAATCGGCGGCGTTCTTCTCCAGCGTCTCGACCTGGATCCGGCTCTCCTCATCGGCGATGCCACCGGCGCGGTCCGAGGTCGGCACGTTGTGGTCCGGCACCGCCAGGGTGGCCTGCGGCTGGCGCACCTTGCGGCCGGCCAGGCGCAGCCCCTCGAAGGCCTGGGGGCTGGTCACCTCATGCACGAGGTGGCGGTCGATATAGAGGATGCACGTGCCGTCATCCTGGCGGTGGACGACATGGCTGTCCCAGATCTTGTCGAACAGTGTCCGCGGCGCGCTCATCTCTCACATCTCCGTCATCCGGCTCTTCGGCCGGCGGCCCTCTCGGCCGACGCTGGACCATAGCCGAGGGCAAACCGAGGCAAAAGCTGGAATAATTTTCAAAGTTGTCACCCTCCCCGCGGTGCAAATCGGGACGATGGACAGGAATCCGGCCCGGCCGCATCCTCGACGGAGAAGCAACAAGACAGATATGGGGGTGCCCATGACCATCCGCAGCGCCGTTCTCGCCACGGGCTTCGTCCTGGCCCTGGCCTCGTCTGCCTCGGCCACTGAGGGGATCAAGGGCTTCTGGCGGACCGGGGACGGCCGCTCGGTGATCCAGATCACCGACTGCAATACGGGCATCTGCGGCCTGATCGCGGCGCTGCCGCCGGACGCTCCGGCCACCGACGTGAACAACCCGGACGAGAGCAAGCGCGGCAAGCCGCTGTGCAGGCTGATCATGCTGCACAGCTTCACCCAGGCCTCCGACACGGAGTGGGAGGACGGCACGATCTACGACCCGAAGAGCGGCAAGACCTATGACGCCAAGATGCACCTGACCGGGCCGGACACGCTGGACCTGCGCGGCTATGTCGGCATCAGCCTGCTCGGCCGCACCGACACCTGGACCCGCCAGCAGCCCGGCAGCTTCAAGGCGTGCGGATGAGCTGAGCCGTCAGCTGCGCCGCGCCGCTGCCACCGCGGCCAGCCATTCGGCGGTGTCGTCGACGGCGATGTCGATATGGCCGTCGCCGGGCAAAGGCTGGCCCCAGTCGGACGGGGTGCGCACCCACACCGTGGTCATGCCCAGCTGATGCGCGGGCAGCAGGTTGCGGGCCATGTCCTCGACCATTGCCGTCGATTGCGGCGCCAGCCCGTACAGGTCGAGCATCGCCCGGTAGGGGCCGGGATCGGGCTTCGGCACATAGCCGGCCGCGACGATGTCGAAGATGCCGTCGAACTGCGACACCACTCCGAGCCGGCCCAGCACCCGCTCGGCATGGCGGACCGAGCCGTTGGTGAACACGATCTTGCGGCCCGGCAGGTCGGCCAGCGCCGCGGCCAGGGTCGGGCTCGGCCCGATCGCCGAGATGTCGATGTCGTGGACGAATTCCAGGAACGGGCCGGGGTCGATCTCACGTTCGTTCATCAGTCCGCGCAGGGTGGTGCCGTAGTCGCGGAACAGTCGCTTCTGCAGCGCCTTGGCCTCGGCCTCCGGCAGGTCGTAATGCGACCGGATGTACTCGCCCATGCGCCGGTCGATCTGGGCGAACAGGTTGCTGCGGGCGGGGTACAGCGTGTTGTCGAGGTCGAACACCCAGTGCTCGACATGACGCAGGGGATCGGCCGGCTGCATCGTCACTCCGCCGGCTTGACTTGGTGCCGCATCAGCACCGGCATCTGCGCCATGGCGAAGACCAGCGTCAGCGGCAGGATGCCGAACAGCTTGAAACCGGCCCAGAAGCTGAACGAAAAGTTGCGCCAGACGATCTCGTTGATCACGGCCAGCACCACGAAGAACACCGCCCAGCGCCAGGTCAGGATGCGCCAGCCCTGCTCGGTCAGCTCAAACACGGTGCCCATCATCAGCTTCAGGAAGTTGCGGCCGGTGGCGAGGCCCGCAAACAGGATGGCGGCGAACAGCAGGTTCACCACCGTCGGCTTCAGCTTGAAGAACAGATCGTCGTTCAGCCACAGCGTCAGGCCGCCGAAGATCAGCACGAAGACGCAGCTGACCATCGGCATGATCGGCCAGCGCCGTTCGAGCCGGACCGACAGCGCGACCGCCACCACCAGCGCGGCCATGAAGACCGCGATCGCCGGCATGGCGCCGACCACCTGGTTGGCGACGAAGAAGATCAGAAGAGGCCCGGCCTCGAGCGCAAGGCGCAGGAACGGGCCCTTCTCGGCCTTGGCGACGGCCTGCGTGTCGGTCTGGTCGATCATGGCCGCACCCTAGACCAAGTGCCGCGCCCGGGAAACCGGGATCGGCGGGAAGGAATGCCGCGGCCACCCCATGCCACGCGACGATGGCAGCACTGCCGACAGCGCTCTTGTACGACAACCTCGCTGGGCGAAGTTTAGAGGGGCTCGGGGCGCGCTTCGCCGCCGCCGGCGCTTCGCATTCCGCCCCCGCTTCGGAACGCTGCATCATGTCCGCACACAGTCCGGCGGTCGCCGTCCCGGCGCCGCTCGACCACGCCACTGTCCGTTCGATCATCATCGGCATCATGCTGGCGATGCTGCTGGCCGCGCTCGACCAGACCATCGTGGCCACGGCGCTGCCGACCATCGGACAGGAGCTGGGCGACGTCGAGCACCTATCCTGGGTGGTCAGCGCCTATCTCCTGGCCGCCACCGCGGTGACCCCGCTCTACGGCAAGTTCAGCGACATCCACGGCCGGCGCATCACGCTGCTGGTCAGCATCAGCGTGTTCATCATCGGCTCGGTCGCCTGCGCCCTGGCGCCGACCATGCTGGCGCTGATCCTGGCCCGGGCGCTGCAGGGCCTCGGCGGCGGCGGGCTGATCTCGCTGGCCCAGACCATCATCGCCGATGTGGTCTCGCCGAAGGAGCGCGGGCGCTACCAGGGCTACATCGCCAGCGTCTTCGTCACCTCCAGCGTGGTCGGGCCGGTGCTGGGCGGGCTGATCGCCGACCATCTGCACTGGTCGGTGATCTTCTGGATCAACCTGCCGCTCGGCCTCGGCGCCTTCTGGATGGTCTGGGGCGCACTGCGCCGGCTGCCGCGGCACGACCGCCGACACAGGCTCGACGTGCTCGGCGCCGTGCTGATGGTCGGCGCCACCGTGGCGGCGATGCTGGCGCTCACCTGGGGCGGCACCCGCTACCCCTGGGATTCGGCCGAGATCCTCGGCCTGTTCGCCGGTTCGCTGGTGCTGTGGGTGCTGTTCGCCGCGCGCCTGCTGACCGCGGCCGAGCCGCTGATCCCGCTGGCGGTGATGTCGAACCAGGTGGTCGGCACCGGCACCGCCGCCGCCTTCTGCGTCATGGGCAGCTTCATCGGCCTGTCGATCTACGTCCCGGTCTATCTCGAAAGCGTGGTCGGCCTGTCGGCCAGCAACTCCGGCCTGGCGCTGATGCCGCTGATGGCCGGCACCGTGACCGGCGCCAACATCGCCGGCCGCTTCATGGCGCGCATGACCCATTACAAGCGCACGCCGCTGGTCGGGCTGGTGATCGCCGCGGCGGCGCTGGTCGGGCTGGCCGCCTATCCGGACGGGTTGCCGTTGTGGGTGGTCGAGGTCGCGCTCGCCGCCGTCGGCCTCGGTCTCGGCACGGTGCTGCCGGTCACCACCATCTCGATCCAGAATGCGGTGGCGATGCATCAGCTCGGCACCGCCACGGGTTGCATGAACTTCTTCCGCTCGCTGGGCAGCGCCATCGTCGTCGCCGGCTTCGGCGCCATCGTGCTGAGCGCGATCGGCGGCGGCCGGTCGCCCGAGACCCTCGGTGCGCTGACCCCGGCGATGCGCGAAGGGCTGGTCGGCGCCTTCCACTGGATGTTCCTGGCCGCCGCCGCCGGCCTCGCCCTCGGCTTCGTCTGGCTGCTGCTGATGGAGGAGCGGCCGCTGCGCAGCGGCGCGGCTCAGCACGCCAAGGAAGCGCTGGTGGAGTAGGGGCGCGCCCCAGGGCCTAGGCGGGGTGGCTGGCTGAAAAATTGCGCGTCGCTATCAGCACAGGCAGCAGGCCTTTACCCGCCTCCGACAATTGATATTCGACCCGTGGCGGCTTTTCGCCAAAGTCGATCCTCTCGATAAGGCGGTCGCTCTCCAGTTCGCGAAGATGCTGCGTTAGCATTTTCTGAGAGATGCCCGGCAAATCCCGCCTCAACCGGGAGGTGCGCATCGATGGATCGGCGTAGAGGCGGAAGAGGATCGGCAGCTTCCAACGCCCCTGGATCATCCGGACCACGCGCGTCACGTGCGCTACCGAGCCCTCCGGCCCGAGGCAGACAGTCCGGTCCTCAGTGGCGACAGGCACCTTAAAGTGCGTACTTGTCTCGCCCATCGTCTCAATCGACCTATGCAACCATCAACGGCATAGAGTGGGTTTTCGGCGATGGATTTGCAATTGGACGGCAAGAAGGCGCTTGTCACGGGCAGCAGCAAAGGGATCGGCGAAGCTATTGCCCATGCACTCGCGCGCGAGAAGGCGATCGTCGTCGTTCATGGACGCGACCGGGCTCAGGCGGAGCGGGTCGCCCATGCCGTCATCGCGCAAGGCGGACGCGCTCACGCCGTTGCCGGAGATCTCACGCGTGATGACGAAGTTCAACGGCTGATAGAGGAGGCGGAAGAGCAGGCCGGCGCCATCGATATTCTGGTCAACAATGCCGGCGGGTCGGGTGGCTCAAGAGAGAGCTGGATAGACACTCAGCCCGCCTCATGGGCGACCGCCTATGATCGCAACGTATTGGCGGCCCTCAGGGTCACCACGCGGTTGTTGACCAAGATGCAGCAAGCCAGGTGGGGCCGCGTCATCAATATTTCGAGTTTGGCGGCAATGATGCCGCCACCATCTGCGCCGGACTACTCGGCGTGCAAGGCCGCCATGAACGCCATGACGGTCTCCATGGCGAAGGCGGTGGCGGCCGACGGCGTGACGGTCAATGCCATCTCTCCCGGCACCATACATAGTTCCACGCTCGATGCCCGTTTCCGTGAAGCTGCGGCGCAGGGCGGCATGGCGGATGAAGACGCGCCGTGGGAGGAGATCGAGCGTGCCGTTCTTCCGATCTTCGCCCAGGTCCCTGTCGGTCGGGTCGGCCGGCTGGAAGAGATTGCGGATGCCGTCGCCTTCCTCGCCAGCCCGGTCGCAGGATACATTACCGGCACCAACATCCGGATCGATGGCGGGCTTCTGCCCAGCCTTTAAGCATCAATCCGATGGGCTTTGGACGTTTCGGCACAGCCCGCCCTACCCCTTGACCGCGCCGGCGGTCAGGCCGGAGACGATGCGGCGCTGGAAGATCATCACCAGCACGATCAGCGGCACGGTCACCACCACCGACGCCGCCATGATGTTGCCCCACGGGATGTCGAACTGGGTGGCGCCGGAGATCAGGGCGATCGCCACCGGCACCGTCCGCACCTCGTTGGTCAGGGTGAAGGTCAGGGCGAACAGGAACTCGTTCCAGGCGGCGATGAAGGCCAGCAGGCCGGTGGTCGCCAGGGCCGGGCCGAGCAGCGGCAGGAACACCCGCACCAGGATCTGCCACGGCTTGGCGCCGTCGACGATCGCCGCCTCCTCCAGCTCGCGCGGCAGCTCACGGATGAAGGTGGTCAGCACCCAGACCGAGAAGGGCAGGGTGAAGATCATGTAGCTCAGGATCAGCGAGCCGAGCTGGTTGTACAGGCCGGCCCAGCGCACCAGCTCGAACAGCCCGGTCAGCACCGCCACCTGCGGGAACATCGACACCGCCAGCGTCAGCATCAGGATGGTGCTGCGGCCACGGAACCGCACCCGGCCCAGCGCATAGGCGGCGCTGACCGACAGCAGGAGGCAGATCAGCACGGTCGACCCGGCGACGATCAGCGAGTTGACGATGTTGGTCAGGAAGGGCTGCTCGCGGAACACGCTGACATAGTTGTCGATCGTCGGCGAGGGCGGCACCAGGTCGGTGCCGAACAGCTGCTGGCCGCTCTTCAGCGACGAGATCACCGCCCAGTAGAACGGGAACACCGTGTAGACGATGATCGCCGCCACCAGCACATAGAAGAAGCTGCGGCCGATCCGGCGCCTGGAGGATCTGGTCATGGCCGCCCCCTATTTGTCGAAGCGCACGCGGCCCGCCACCATCCACAGGGCGGCGAGCACAGCGATGATCAGGAACAGCAGGGTCGAGGCGGCGGAGCCGAAGCCGACATTGCCGAAATCGATGCTCTGCTGCCGGGCGAAGACCGACATGCTCATCGTGTTGATGCTGTTCGAGGTCAGCACGTAGATCAGGTCGAAGACACGCAGCGAATCCAGGGCCCGGAACAGGATCGCCACCATCAGCGCCGGCCAGATCAGCGGCAGGGTGATGCGGGTGAAGACCTTCCAGGGCCGGATGCCGTCGACCTTCGCCGCCTCATATACCTCGCCCGGCAGCATCTGCAGCGCGGCCAGGATCAGCAGCGTCATGAACGGCGTGGTCTTCCAGACGTCGACCGCGATCACGGCGCCGAGCGACAGGCTGGGGTCGGCGGTCCAGGCGATGCGGGTCGAGATCAGGCCGAGCGACAGCAGCACCTCGTTGATCACGCCGTACTGGTCGTTCAGCATCCAGCCCCACATCTTGGCCGAGACGATGGTGGGAATGGCCCAGGGGATCAGCACGGCGGCCCGCAACAGCCCTCGCCCCGGCATATGGGCGTTCAGCGTCATGGCGATGAGCAGGCCCAGAGCCGTCTCGATCGTCACCGAGATCACGGTGAACAGGATGGTGTTCCAGGCCGACCGCCACCACACCGGGTCGACCAGCAGCCCCTGCCAGCTGAAGATGCCGCTGGTGTCGACGTCGTAATCGACCGGCTTGTTCTGGTCGATGTCCCAGAATTTGCCCTCCTCCGGCTTCCACACCAAGTTGGCGCCCTTGGGGTCGTAGAACACATAGTAGCCGCCAAGGGAGTCGTCCCAGTCGGCGCGGTTGGGGCCGTAGAACAGGTAGTTGTCGAAGCCGACCAGCCGGGTCGGCCGCTCGGCCTTCAGCGTCGCGTCGGTGAAGCTCAGCGCGATGGTCCGCACCAGCGGCCAGCCGGCGACCAGCGCCAGCACCACCAGCACCGGGATCAGGAACAGCCAGGCGGCACGGACGCGCTGCCGGCTGAGCCGCGACACGGCCGGCTTGGCGGCGCGCCCAGCCGGAGTGGGGGTGGAGGTGGCGACGGTCATGGGGTCCTCCCCGAAGTCAATGGCAGAGGCACTCAACTCAGGTCGGCCGGGCTGGTCCTCGCGGTGGCTGATTGCCTCTCGCGCCTGGCGGGAGAGGTCGGGCGTCCGCAGGACGACCGGGTGAGGGCTGGCCCGGGCCTCGACAAAGCCTCACCCGGAGCCGCTTCGCGTCTCCGACCTCTCCCGCAAGCGGGAGAGGCAATCGGAGCGGGCTCGGCGGGACGCACGCGAGAGCCGCTTTACCAGCGGCCGCCGCGGCTCAACCGGTTCAGGTCCTTCTGCAGCTGCGCCAGGTTGGTGGCGCCGTCGCCCTGCTTCGACAGGGTGTTGTGGACCCGCGTTCCAGAACAGGGTGGAGACCTCGTTGTAGCGCTCGCCGGTGATCGCCGAGGGGCGGGCGACCGCGCTTTCGAAGGCGGCCTTCAGGCTGGCGAAGAAGGGCTGGGCCTTCAGCACGTCCGGGTCGTCGTACAGCGCCGGGATGGTGGTCTGGAAGGTAGCCTCGATGGCGCGGCGCTTCTGCTCGTCCTTGCCGGTCAGATAGAGGACCAGGTCGGCGGCTTCCTTCGGATGGGCCGAGTATTTCGACACCGCCAGGTTCCAGCCGCCGAGCGTCGCGGCATGGCGGGCACTGTCACCGTCGCCCTTCGGCAGCGGTGCGGTGCCGATCTTGCCCTTGACCGGGCTATCGCCGGAATTGACCAGCGAATAGGCGTAGGGCCAGTTGCGCATGAAGGCGGCGTTGCCGGACTGGAACACGCCGCGGGCATCCTCCTCCATGTAGTTCAGCACGCCGTCCGGGGCGATGGTGCCGATCCAGGAAGCAGCGGTGTCCAGCGCCTTGGCCGCCTGCGGATTGTTGACGGTGATCTTGCCGTCGGGTCCGACGATGGTGCCGCCGCCGAAGCTGGTGACCCATTCCAGCGCGTCGCAGGTCAGCCCCTCATAGGCCCGGCCCTGGAACACGAAGCCGAAGAAGCGGTCGTTGCCGGCCTTGCGCTCGCCCTCCTGGATGGTCTTGGCGGTCTCGGTCAGCTGACCCCAGGTCTCGGGCACCTTGAGCTTGTATTTGTCCAGCAGGTCCTGGCGGTAATACAGCAGCCCGGCATCGGTGAACCAAGGCAAGGCCAGCAGCTGGTCGTTGCGGGTCAGGCCCTGGATGATGGTGGGAAAGTGCTGATCGATCGTGGCCTGATCGGCATAGGGCTTCAGGTCGATGAAATGGCTGCCGATGATGGCGGGCCAGATGATGTCGATCTGGAACACGTCGATGTCGCCGGACTGGGCGCTCAGGATCTGCTGGTACAGGGCGAGCTGGTCGGAGGTCGATTGCGGGGCGGCGACGACGTCGACCGTGTTGCCGGTCTTCTCCGCCCAGGCCTTGGCGCCCTGCTGGCATTGCGGCTGCTCGCTGCCGGCCGAGCCGCAGGAGATGGTGACTTTGACCCCTGCCGCCTGCGCGACGGTGCCGGCCAGGACCAGAGCGAATGTGAGGGGAAGGATTGCGCTCCTCGACATGGTCTCCTCCTTGTGGTTTTGGCCGCGGGGGAGACCGGCGCGCCCCCGCGTGCTTTGTCTTGGGGCAAAGGGTGACTCGCCGGGCCGGCCTCTGGCGAGTCGAAATGATTTCAGTCTTGGACCGAACGTCGTCAGGCCGCGCTTCGTTCCGCCTGCGCCGCCTCGGCCGCCATGGCGCCGAAGAAGGCGGCATAGGGCGGCAGCGCCACCCGGCCATTGTCCAGCCGCGCGCCCAGCCCCGGCGCGTCGGTCGGGGCGATCTCGGCCGGGGGTGCTGTCCAGATCCGGGTCTCGCCGGTCAGGTTGAAGACGCAGAGGATGCGCTCGTCCTCCAGCCGCCGCTCGAAGGCCAGCACGCCGTCCGCGGTGTCGAGGAATTTCAACGAGCCGGCGGCGAAGGCCGGGCGGCTGCGGCGCCAGCGCAGGAATTGCCGGGTGAAGGCCAGGGTCGAGTCGGGATCGTGCGCCTGGACGGCCACAGCCAGCCGGCGATGCGCCTCCGGGATCGGCAGCCAGGGCTCGGCGGTGGAGAAGCCGGCCTGTGGCGCCTCGGCCTCCCACGGCATCGGGGTGCGGCAGCCGTCGCGGCCCTTGAAATCCGGCCAGAAATTGATGCCGTAGGGGTCCTGCAGCTTCTCGTAGGGCACCTCGGCCTCGGGCAGGCCCAGCTCCTCGCCCTGGTACAGGAAGGCGGTGCCGCGCAGCGAGGTCAGGAGGGCGATCAGCAGGCGCGCCAGCCGCGGGTCGGCCTCGGTGCCGCCCCAGCGGGTCAGCACCCGTTTGACGTCGTGGTTGGAGAAGGCCCAGGACGGCCAGCCATCGGTGGTCGCCTGCTCGAAGGCGATCAGCGCCGTGGCGATATGCGCCGCGTTGAAGGTGTCGTTCAGCAGGCTGAAATTATAGGCGGTGTGCAGCAGGTCGGCCTGGACATATTCCGCGGTCCGGCCGATCGGGTCGTCGTCGCCGATCTCGGCCACCGCCATCCTGTCCGGATAGCGGTCCATCAGCGCCCGCAGCCGGCGCAGGAACATCAGGTTCTCGGGCTGCGACTTGTCGTAGAGATGCAGCTGCATGTAGTAGGGGTTGTCCGCCCGGTCGTCCCCGGTCGGCGCTCGGTCGGCCGGCTTGCCCGGATTGTCGCGCAGCAAGCGGTCGTGCATGTAGAAATTCGCGGTGTCCAGGCGGAAGCCGTCGGCGCCGCGCTGCAGCCAGAATTCCAGCGCCGCCAGCACCGCATCCTGCACCTCCGGATTGTGCAGGTTCAGGTCGGGCTGCGTGGTCAGGAAATTGTGCATGTAGTACTGGCGCCGGCGGGTGTCCCACTGCCACGCCGAGCCGCCGAAGATCGACAGCCAGTTGTTCGGCGGGTTGCCGTCCGGCTTGGCGTTGGCCCAGACGAACCAGTCGGCCTTGAGGTTGTCGCGGCTGGCCCGGCTCTCGCCGAACCAGGGGTGCTGGTCGGAGGTGTGGCTGATCACCTGGTCGATGATCACCTTCAGCCCCAGCGCATGCGCCTTCTCGACCAGCCGGTCGAAATCGGCCAGCGTGCCGAACATCGGGTCGACGTCGCAGTAATCCGAGACGTCGTAGCCGAAATCCTTCATCGGCGAGGTGAAGAATGGCGAGATCCAGATCCCGTCGACGCCGAGATCGGCAATGTGGTCGAGCTTGGCGGTGATGCCGGCCAGGTCGCCGATGCCGTCGCCATTGGTGTCCAGGAAGCTGCGCGGATAGATCTGGTACATCACCGCGCCGCGCCACCATTCGCGCATTCAACCCCTCCCGATATCCCCCGCATCCGAGCCGCGATCCGCCATCCGTCGCGAACATCTGAATGCATTCAGTTTTTACAGTATCAGAGACTTTCTTGATCGATCAAGAGGGAGTCCGTAGGGTGCCCGCATGAGTGACGGATCGGAGAAGCGGCGGGGCACCCTGCTGGACATCGCGGCGGCGGTCGGCGTGTCGCGCACCACGGTGTCGAACGCCTTCAACCGGCCGGACCAGCTGTCGAAGGAACTGCGCGACAGGATCATGGCGGCGGCCCGGGCGCTGGGGGTGCATGGGCCGAACCCGGCGGCGCGGATGCTGCGCACCGGCAAGGCAGAGGCGATCGGCCTCTTGTTCCACGAGATCCTGCCCTTCGCCTTCGACGACCCGGCGGCGGTCGGCATGCTGCGCGGCGTCGCCACCGCCTGCGAGAAGGCGCGCTCCGGCCTCCTGATCCTGCCGGCGGTGAAAAGCCCGGCCAGCCGCAGCGCCATCCACCGCGCCGCGGTCGACGGCTTCCTGGTCTACGGCTTCCTGAACGGGGCGGAGGCCTGGGCACCGCTGCTGCGCCGCGGCCTGCCGGTGGTGGCGATCGACAACCAAGTGCCGGACGGCGTGCCCTTCGTCGGCATCGACGACCGCGGCGCTGCCCGCCGGGTGGCGCAGCATGTGGTCGGGCTCGGCCATCGCCGGCTCGGCATCATCACGCTGGAATCGGCGGTCGACGGCTATGTCGGGCCGCTCGACGCGGCGCGGCGGACCAAGATGACCTTCCGCACCAGCGTCGACCGGCTGGACGGCTATCTCGAGGCGATCGCCGCCGCCGGCATCGACCCGGACTCGGTGCCGGTGGAGGAGCGGCCGGCGTCGAGCGAGGCGCATGGCCGCGACGCCGCCCTGGTGCTGCTGCGCCGGTCGGAGCGGCCGACCGCGATCCTGGCGATGTCCGACCGGCTGGCGATCGGCGCGATCGAGGCGGCGCGGTCGCTGGGCCTGCGGGTGCCGGAGGATGTGTCGGTCGCCGGCTTCGACGACATTCCGCGCGCGGCTTTGGTGCGCCCGGCCTTGACCACGATCCGCCAGCCGCTGTTCGACAAGGGCGCCACCGCCGCCCGGCTGCTGCTCGACGCCGTGGCCGACGGCGGCACCATCCCGCCCGATCGGCATCTGCTGCCGACCGAGCTGGTCGTCAGGGCCTCCACCCGGGCGCCGGGTTGAGGGGCGGGGCAGCGGCCCAACCCTTTGCCGTCACTCCCGCGAAAGCGGGAATCTCTGTCCGCTCAAGCGGTGCGAGATCCCCGCTTTCGCGGGGATGAGGGGGCGTCCCCTCAATTCGCCACCGCGCGCAGCACGGCCGGCTTCTTCGGCGCCTCGACCGCCTGCAGGCCCTCATAGATCGCGAGGTAGTCCTGGGCCATGCGGCGGGCGGTGAAGCGCTGATCGAAGACCTCGCGGATGCGGGCGTTCGACAGCTCGGTCAGGCGCTGCACCGCGGCCACCGCGCCGATCTCGTCCTCGACGATGAAGCCGGTGACGCCCTCGTCGATCACCTCCGGCACCGAGCCGCGGTTGTAGGCCACCACCGGCGTGCCGCAGGCCATCGCCTCGATCATCACCAGGCCGAACGGCTCCGGCCAGTCGATCGGCACCAGCAGGCCGATGGCGCCGCTCAGGAAGGCCGATTTCTGCGAATCGTCGATCTCGCCGATGAAGTCGACATGCGGCGACCGCGCCAGCAGCGGCTTGATCTCGGCGTCGTAGTATTCCTGGTCGGCCTTGTCGACCTTGGCCGCGATCTTGAGCGGCAGGCCGCTCTTGGCCGCGATCTCGATCGCCCGGTCGACCCGCTTCTCCGGCGCGATGCGGCCGAGGAAGGCGAGATAGCCGCGCTCCGCCGGCACCGGCGCCAGCAGCTGCGCCGGCAGGCCGTGATGCACGGTGGCGATCCAGCCGGCCTTCGGCATCGGCCGGCGCTGGGCGTCCGAGATCGACACCACCGGCACATGCGAGAAGGTCTCGAACATCGGGTGCAGCTCGGGCATGTCGAGCCGGCCGTGCAGCGTGGTGACGAACGGGACGTCACCGCGGCTGAACAGCGAGAACGGGAAATAGTCGAGATGGCAGTGGATGATGTCGAACTCGTCCGACCGCCGGTACACCTGCTCGAACATGTGCATATGCGGCGCGATCCAGTCACGCACCGATGCATCGAGCCGCATCGCCCGCGGCCAGCAGGCCTCGAGCTTGGCGGAGGTCACGGAATCGCCGCTGGCGAACAATGTGACGTCGTGACCGAGGCCGACGAGCTCTTCCGTCAGGAAGGACACGACGCGTTCGGTGCCGCCATAGAGCTTGGGGGGGACCGCTTCGAACAGCGGGGCGACCTGCGCGATTCGCATGTGGATGGAACTCCCTCCGCAGATGGGGGTTTTGTCTGACATCACCGGCGGCGCTGCGGTGCAGCAATGCGGCGCTGCTCTCTTTCAGGTGCTTCCGCGGCAACGGGCACTCGATGACCACAGACAATCGGGGCGGCAAAAGGTTCCGACTCGGCTCCGATAATGTTCTCTGGGGTGCGCGCAGATCAGGTGCAGTGCAGCGATGCGCCGTCATCTGTCGGCACGGCGTGCCAAGACTCGCAAGGCGGCCGAACCGCGCCGTCCATGGTGGATGAAGACAACGCAGGGGAGCTGATGGACATGGCGTCCACGCAGACTCGCACTCTCGAGGGATTTCGAAACCGGCCGATCGGCTTCATCCTGTACTATGTGCGGCAGGAGGCCGCGTCGCATGCGGTGGTGATCGCCTCGGTGGTGGCAGCGGTCGCCTGCGCGATAGGGTCGCAATATGCGATCAAGCATCTGATCGACGTGCTGGCCCAAGGCGCTTCAGGGGCGATCTGGCTGGCGTATGGCCTGCTGGTCGGGCTGATCCTGGCCGACAACATGCTGTGGCGGGTCGGCGGCTGGGTCGCCAGCCGGGCCTTCGTCGCGGTCACCGGCGCCGTCCGCCGCGACCTGTTCCGGCATCTCACCGGCCACGCGCCCAGCTATTTCGCCGACCGCCTGCCGGGCATGGTCGCCGGCCGCGTCTCCGCCACGGCGAACGCCATTTTCACGACCGAAAGCATGTTCTCCTGGAATGTGCTGCCGCCCGCGCTCTCCCTGGTCGGCGCGATCTGCGTCCTGGCCTCGGTCGACCTCATCATGGCGGCGGCCCTGGTCACGGCCGCCGTGGCGCTCTCGATCTTCATCTACCGCCTGGCCAAGCGCGGCGGGCCGATCCACCGCAGCTACGCCACCGAGGCCGCGAAGGTCGACGGCGAGCTGGTCGACGTGATCGGCAATATGGGCCTGGTGCGCCTGTTCGGCGCCACGTTCCGGGAGCAGGAGCGGCTGGCCGACCGCATCGGGGTCGAGCTCGCCGCCCGCCAGCGCAGCCTGCGCTACATGGAGCGGCTGCGGCTGATCCATGCGGCGATCACCGGCGTGCTGACCGCGGGTCTGCTCGGCTGGGCGCTGCTGCTGTGGCAGGCGGGGCGGGCCACGCCCGGCGACATCGTGCTGGTCTGCTCGCTCGGCTTCGCCATCCTGCACGGCACCCGCGACCTTGCGGTGGCGCTGGTCGACCTGACCCAGCACATCGCCCGGCTGTCGGAAGCGATCGCGAGCCTGCTGGTACCGCACGACCTGCCCGACGCGCCGCATGCCGAGCCGCTGCCGGCACCCAAGCATGGCGGCGGCGTGCCGATCGCCTTCGAGGGCGTGCGCTTCGCCTATCCCAAGCGGGCGCCGATCCTGGACGGCTTCGACCTCCGCATCGAGCCCGGCGAGCGGGTCGGGCTGGTCGGCCTGTCCGGCGCCGGCAAGTCGACCGTGCTGACCCTGGTGCAGCGGTTTTACGATGTCGGGCTGGGCCGGATCGAGGTGGCCGGGCGCGACATCCGCGACCTGACCCAGGAAAGCCTGCGCCAGATCATCGGCGTGGTGCCGCAGGACATCTCGCTGTTCCACCGCAGCGTGCGCGAGAACATCCGCTACGGCCGCCCGGACGCGACCGACGCCGAGGTGATGGCCGCGGCCGAGGCCGCCCATTGCCGGGAGTTCATCGAGGTGCTGCCGGAAGGCTTCGACACCGTGGTCGGCGACCGCGGCGTGAAGCTCTCGGGCGGCCAGCGCCAGCGCATCGCCATCGCCCGCGCCTTCCTCAAGAACGCGCCTGTGCTGCTGCTGGACGAGGCGACCTCGGCGCTGGACAGCGAATCCGAGCGCGCGGTGCAGGAGGCGCTGGACGACCTGATGCAGGGCCGCACCGTGATCGCCATCGCCCACCGCCTGTCGACGCTGCAGCGTTTCGACCGGATCGTGGTGATGGAGGCGGGTCACGTGATCGACACGGGCACCCCGGCCGCCCTCGCCGCCCGCCCCGGCATCTACCGCTCCCTGCTGCAACGCCAGCTCGGCCACACGGAGGCGCATGCGGCGTGAGGCTGGGACGCGGTCCCGACCGTTCGCACCACGGCCCCGTCATGCTATCCAGCGCCATGGCGGCCGCCCGGGGGCCGCGCCTCAGGGACGGATCCGATGCCATCGCTCGACCAGCTGCCACGCCTCCGCCTGCAACACGCGCCGACGCCGCTTGAGCCGCTGCCGCGGCTCACGGAAGCGCTCGGTGGCCCGCAGCTCTGGATCAAGCGCGACGACTGCACCGGCCTGGCGCTGGGCGGCAACAAGGTGCGCAAGCTGGAATTCCTGCTCGGCGACGCGCTGGCGCAGGGCGCCGACACCATCATCACCGCCGGCGGGCCGCAATCGAACCACGCCCGCCAGACCGCGGCGGCCGCGGCCAAGCTCGGCCTCGATTGCGTCCTGGTGCTGACCGATGCGGTGGCCGGGCGCGACCCGTCCTATCACGCCAGCGGCAACCTGCTGCTGGATGAGCTGTTCGGCGCGCGGATCGAACTGCACCCAGGCACCGCCGACCCGGATGCCGAGATGGCGCGCGTCGCCGAGGAGTGCCGGGCCGAGGGCGGCACGCCCTATGTCGTCCCGATCGGCGGGTCGAACGCGCTCGGGCTGGTCGGCTATGTCGATGCGGCGCAGGAGCTGCTGCGGCAGGGCCGCGACCAGGGCGTCGGCTTCACCCATGTGGCGCTGGCCAGCGGCAGCGGCGGCACCCAGGCCGGGCTGGCGCTCGGCCTCGCCCTCGGCGGCAGCACGGTCCCGGCGGTCGGCTATTGCATCAGCCGGTCCTCGGCGGAGCAGCGGCCGAAGGTCGCCGGGCTGGTCCAGGCCGGGGCCGATCTGCTCGGCGTCCCGGCGCCACTCTCGGCCGCGGACCTGGTGCTGGAGGACGGCGTGGTCGGCGACGGCTACGGCCAGCCGACGGACGGCATGGTGGAGGCGCTGCAGCTGGCCGCCAGCCGCGATGCGATCGTGCTCGACCCGGTCTACACCGGCAAGGCGATGGCCGGGCTGATCGCCGGCATCCGCGCCGGCCGCTTCCGCTCCGACGACATCGTGGTATTCCTGCACACCGGCGGCGCGCCCGCCTTGTTCACCTATCCCGACGCCTTCCCGATCCATTGGGGCGAATGACCGATCCGGACCTGCCGCGCTGCGGCTGGGCCGCGGGCGGCCCGACGATGCTGACCTATCACGACCGCGACTGGGGCACGCCGGAGCGCGACGACCGCGCCTTGTTCGAGAATCTCAGCCTGCAGGGCACCCAGGCCGGCCTGTCCTGGCGGCTGGTGCTGGAGCGGCGGGAGAGCTACCGCCGCGCTTTTCACGGCTTCGACATCGCCCGCGTCGCGGCGATGTCCGACGCGGAGATCGAGACCCTGCTGACCGATGCCGGGCTGATCCGCAACCGGGCCAAGCTGAACGCGGTGCGCAGCAACGCCCGGGCGGTTCTCGCCGTGATCGAGGCCGAGGGCGGCTTCGGCCGCTATCTCTGGTCTTTCGTCGGCGGCGAGCCCCTGGTCAACCGCTGGACCACCCATGCCGAGATGCCGGCCACCAGCGAGATCTCCGACCGCATGAGCCGCGACATGAAGCGCCGCGGCTTCGTCTTCGTCGGCTCCACCGTCTGCTACTCGCTGATGCAGTCGGCCGGGCTGGTGAATGACCACATGCTCGGCTGCTTCCGGCATCCGGAATTCGGGCGGCCGTAGCTCAAAGGTTCCATTTATGTCATCGCCGGGCTTGACCCGGCGATCCAGGGGCCATCCGGAGCGGCGTCGACATCTCTGGATGCCCGGGTCAAGCCCAGGCATGGCAGTTATAGACGGACGGTCTTGATCCCCACCGCCGCCCGGGACCAGGATGGCGCATGGCGGAGACCAGGGCATTGCCGCCGGAGGCGCTGAAGGCGCTGTCCCGGCGATCGGATATCGATGGGCTGCGGGCGCTGGCCCGGCATGCCGGGCTGATCGCGCTCGGCGTCGGCCTGGTGCTAGCGGCGCGTGGCAGCCTCTGGGTGTGGCCGGCCATGGCGCTGCTCGGCGCCGCCGAGATCTCGCTGTTCGCCCCGCTGCACGAGACCACCCACCGCACGCCGTTCCGCTCGCTGTGGCTGAACCGGCTGGTCGGCTGGGTCGCGGGATTCCTGCTGGTGCTGCCGCCGGAGGGCTTTCGCCTGTTTCACCTGGCGCATCACCGTCACACCCAGGACCCCGAGCGCGACCCGGAGCTGATCGGCGCCAGGCCGCTGACCCGCGGCCGCTATTGGCTGATCCTGACCGGCCTGCCCTATTGGTCGAGCCAGATCCTCGGCCTGGTGCGCACCGCGGCCGGCCGCGACCGGTCGCCCTGGATTCCGGCGGCCGACCGGCCCCGAGTGGCGGCCGAGGCGCAGCTCTACCTGCTGCTCTACGCCGCGATCCTGGCCGTCAGCCTCGCGACCGGCAGCGCCCTGGCTTTGCTGCTCTGGGTCGGGCCGGTGGTGCTGGCCCAGCCGCTGCTGCGCTGGGTGCTGCTGGCCGAGCATTCCGGCTGCGTCCTCGGCAACGACCGCTGGGCCAACACCCGCACCACCGTGGCCGGGCTGGTGCTGCGCCTGCTGTTCTGGAACGCCAGCTACCACACCGAGCACCATCTGGCGCCCGGCGTGCCGTTCCACGCCTTGCCGCGCATGCACGCGCTGGTCTCCGGCCGGCTCGCCGTGCTGGCGCCGGGCTATCCGGCCGCCCATGCCGAGATCCGCCGGACGCTGGCCTGACCCCCTCAGCCCCGACCCGCCTTGATGAAATCGACGAACGCCCGCAGCGGCGCCGGCATGTGGGTGCGGCTCTGATAGTAGAGGAACGGGCCGGAGAAGCTCTGCCACCAGTCCTCCATCACCGGCGCCAGCGCGGCGCTGTCGAGATGCGGCCGCAGCACCTCCTCGAACGAGCTAATCACCCCCAGCCCGGCGACCGCCGCCGCCACCTCCATCTCCAGCGCGTTGGCGATCAGCGGGCCGTCGGGGCTGATCCGGATGATCTGGCCGTCGCGCTCGAACTCCAGGCCGGCCAGCCGGCCGCTGGCGAAGCGGTGGCGGATGCAGGAATGGTCCAGCAGGTCCTTCGGATGAAGCGGCCGGCCGCGCGCGGCCAGATAGGACGGTGCGGCGGCGATGACGAAGCGCTGCACCCGCGGGCCGACCGGCACCGCGATCATGTCGCGCTCGACCCGCTCCTCATAGCGGATGCCGGCGTCGAAGCCCTCGGCCAGCACGTCGACGAAGCTGTCCTCCGCCGTCACCTCCAGCCGGATGCCGGGATGCGCCACGAGGAACCGGGCCGCGATCGGCGGCAGGATGTGGCGGCCGACGATCGTCGGCACGTTCAGCCGCAGCGTGCCGGTCGGGCTGTCGCGGGCGCTGCTCACGGCGTCGAGCGCGCCGGCGATCTCGCCCAGCGCCGGGCCCAGCCGCTCCAGCAGCCGCTCCCCCGCCTCGGTCGGGGTGACGCTGCGGGTGGTGCGGTTCAGCAGGCGCACGCCCAGCCGCGTCTCCAGCCGCCGCAGCGCGTCGCTCAGCGAGGAGGCGGAGACGCCGCGCAGCCCGGCCGCGCCGCGAAAGCTGCGGGCCCGGGCCACGGCGACGAAGGCGTCCAGGTCGGACAGGTCGGGGCTGCTCATCGTTCGGTTTTCCGCACGGCTTGTTCGTCGCTGGCCGGATTATCGCACGGAATTTGCCCTTCCATATTCGGCCTGTGCAGCCACTCCCGCTTTGGAGCCCACCATGCAGTACCGTCAACTCGGCGCCACCGGCCCGCGCGTCTCGGCCCTCGGCCTCGGCGCCATGGGCATGTCCGGCATGTACGGCCCGTCCGAACGGACCGAGAGCATTGCCACCCTGCACGCCGCGCTCGACGCCGGCATCACCCTGATCGACACTGGCGACTTCTATGGCTCCGGCCATAATGAGATGCTGATCGGCGAGGCACTGCGGGACACGTCCAACCGCGACTCAGCCATCCTCAGCGTCAAGTTCGGCGCCCTGCGCGACCCGGCCGGCGGCTGGACCGGCTACGACGCCCGGCCGGCGGCGGTGAGGAATTTCCTGGCCTGTTCGCTGCAGCGGCTCGGCGTCGATCATATCGACATCTATCGCCCGGCCCGGCTCGACCCGGATGTGCCGATCGAGGACACGGTCGGCGCCATCGCCGAGATGGTGAAGGCCGGCTATGTCCGCCACATCGGCCTGTCCGAGGTCGGGTCGGAGACGATCCGCCGGGCCGCCGCCGTGCACCCGATCGTCGACCTGCAGATCGAATATTCGTTGGTCTCGCGCGGCATCGAGGACGGCATCCTGGCGACCTGCCGCGAGCTCGGCGTCGGCATCACCGCCTATGGCGTGCTGTCGCGCGGCCTGATCAGCGGCCATTGGCAGAAGGGCGGCACCGAGGCGGGCGATTTCCGCGCTCGCAGCCCGCGGTTCCAGGACGGCAATGTCGAGCGCAACCTGGCGCTGGTCGAGGCGCTGCGGGCGGTGGCGGAGGCCAAGGGCGTGACCGTGGCCCAGATCGCCATCGCCTGGGTGGCGGCACAGGGCCGGGATATCGTGCCCTTGGTCGGCGCCCGCCGCCGCGACCGCCTGGCCGAAGCGCTCGGCGCGCTGGATGTCGCGCTGACCCCGGACGACCTGGCCCGGATCGAGCAGGCCGTGCCCAAGGGCGCCGCCGCCGGCGACCGCTACATGGCCGTGCAGATGGCCCATCTCGACAGCGAGAAGCCGCATCGCGGGTGAGAGAGCGGTGAGGGCGATACGGGATGGGGCGTTGCGATCCCCGTCCCGGCCTCCGGTGGCCATGGCCGACAGCACGATTACCAGACGCCGCGGCGCATGAGTTCGAACACCGACGCCGCACCGAGCAGAAACATCGGCCCGAAGACGATCGCCATTCCCGGCAGGCCGATCCCGTATCTCCGCACGGAATCGTGCCAGAAGGTGCGGAATCGTTCATTGCCGAAGGGAAGGGTGGCGAGGGCGATCCAGACAGACGGGATCACGGCCGCGGCACCGAACCCCAGGCCCAGGGCCGGCCGGCCCACGTGATCCAGGTTCCCAAACAGCAGGAAGGGCAGCACGAAGCTCCCGATGCAAAGCACGGTCGCGACGCCGTTGATCCACCCGTTGTGCCTGTCGAGAGGATCGACCGGGCCGAAGCTCGATCTCCGACGAGGCGGAAAGAGGCTCTTCAGGAGCTGCAGCACCAGCGGGGCCAGGGCGATGGCCGCCGCGATCGGCAAGGCCTTGAACAGAGAGGACAGGTCCATGGTGCGCTCGAAGCCGGAATCTCGTCCTCAGCATGCAGGCAATGACGGAGTGCCTGCAATGTCCTGGTCCGTCGGCGTCTCGGTCTGGCCCGCCGCCTCCGCCCTTCACCCGGCTGCACTACATGCGGTGAGGGCATCGGCTCCGCCGGACGCGAAACCCTGCCCTGCGGCGATCGGCCCTGGCGCGACCGGCATCGGATCTGGCCATATATCCGCATGGATATGACGGATGCCGATCCCATCGAGCCGATCGACGAGGCGATGATCAGGACGCTGGTCCACGCCTTCTACGGCCGCGTGCGCGACGACGCGGTGCTGGGGCCGATCTTCGCCGGGGTGATCGGCGCCGATTGGGGCCTGCACCTCGCCAAGATGTGCGATTTCTGGTCCTCGGTGATGCTGCGCAGTGCCCGCTACCAGGGCCGGCCGATGCAGGCCCATGCCGGCGTTTCGGCACTGCGGCCGGAGCATTTCGCCCATTGGCTGGACCTGTTCCGCGCCACGGCGCGCGAGGTCTGCCCGCCGCGCGCCGCCGCGCGCTTCATCGACCGGGCGGAGAAGATCGCCGAAAGCCTGCGCCTCGGCGTTATGTTCCAGCGCGGGATTCTACCGGATACCTCGGCGCGGCGGGCGGGCTGAGCCGGCGTCGGCTGGAACAACTATCGTCATGGCGAGCCCCGAAGGGGTGTGGCCATCCAGAATGGCACCGCCCGCTGGATGGCCACGGCGACGCGCGCCTCGCCATGACGATTCTGAAGGTGGATGGGCCGTCCCTCTCGGACTGACCTTGAGTCAGGTCAGCGCTTCGCCGCGAACGCCGCCACAGCGAACCCCGCGCCGACCACGGCCAAGCCGCAAAGTACGGTGACGATCGTCAGCGCCACCGAGAGGTCGCTGCCCGTCGGGCCGAACAGGGCGAGCAGGCTGGCGCCGAGGCCAGCCAGCGAGATGCCGCCGACGGTCAGCAGCGACTGCAGGTCGGACGGGTCCTTCGAAACGGCGACGCTCTTGGCGCGGCCTTCGGTGCGCGACAGGTCCATGGCTCTCTCCAGGCGGGCCGGCTGAGCCAAGCCCGCGGCTGCCGTCTCCATATGTCAGACGTGTTGTCCCAGACATGGGGCGGCAGAGGCCTGGCGTCAGCCCCCGACCTTGGACCAATAGGCCACATAGAACGCAGACCAGCCCAGCGCCGCGAGCAACAGCCGCACCCGCACCGGCTGCAACCAGCCGGGCATGGCGGGCGTCAGAGCGTGCAGGACCGCCCCGGCCCCGGCCAATGCGACAAACCGCGGCAGCCGCACCAGCGGCGTCAGCAGCGCCAACTCCCACACCGGGATGCCCAGGCCGGGCGCGCTGGCGGCGGCGATCTTGTAGGGAATGCCGCTCAGGCTCGCCAGGATCATCGCGCCGGCCAGGCCGGTGGCGGACTCGGTGCCGGCCATCATCGCCTGCATCCGGGCGATCATGGCGGTCGGGATCGCCGGCACCGCGTCGACCAGGGCGATTGCCGCCTCCGGCGCGTGGCTGGCGAACAGCGCCAGCGCGGTGCCGCCGACCATCGCCCCGGCCGCCGCGGCGACCGCGGCGCGCAGCCCCGCCCGCCAGCCGCAGGCCAGCGCGATCAGCGACACCGGCACGTCCGGCACCACGAAGAACAGGCTGGCCTCGGCGACGCCCCACAGGAAGGCAAACCACGTCAGTCCCATTCGGAAAATCTCGTGCCCTCAATGAGCTTGGCCATCGCCGCTTCCAGGCCCTCGACAAAGGCGTCGGTGTCCTCCGGCCGGTCGGCCAGAGGCAATCCGACGAAGGCGTCGCAGAAGAACGGCACCGGCAGGAAGGCGCCGCGCGGCAGCACCTTGCCCAGCCCATGCAGGTAGACCGGCACGATCGGCACGTCCGGCCGCCGCTTGGCCAGGTGGCAGATGCCTTTCTTGAAGCGCTGCAGCCGCTCCGGCTCGCCGCGCGACCCCTCCGGGAACAGGATCAGGATGGAGCCGCGGTCCAGCGCCTCGATGCAGCCGGTCAGCGGGTCCTCGCCGCGCTCCCGCGCATGCCGGTCGAAGGGCAGGATGCCCATGCAGCGGGTCGAGAACCAAGCCATCGCCTTGCTGCTCATGAAATAATCGGCCGCCGCCACCGGCCGTACCTTGTGCAGGATCCGGCTCGGGAACAGCGAGGTCAGGGCCACGGTGTCGGCATGGCTGTTGTGATTGGCGACGATGATCGCCGGCCCCGCCATCGGCAGCCGCTCCGGGTTGCGCACATGCAAGCCGACGAACAGCAGCATCAGGGGCTTGGTCACCAGCCAGTGGAACAGCAGCCGCCACATGGTCCGGGCCTCAATAGTAGAAATAGCGCATGAAGTGGAAGAACAGCGGTGCCGCGAAGATCAGGCTGTCGATCCGGTCCAGCACGCCGCCATGGCCGGGGATCAGCGTGCCGGTGTCCTTGATGCCGATGTCGCGCTTGACCGCGGAGACCGTCAGGTCGCCGAAGAAGCCGCTGACCGCCATCAGCGCTCCCGCCGCCAGCGCCATGGGCAGCGACAGCGGCGCCAGCAGCGGCCCGATCAGCCCGGCGACGATCGTGGTGGTGACCAGGCCGCCGACGAAGCCCTCCACCGTCTTGTTCGGGCTGACCGAGGGCGCGATCTTGTGCCGGCCGAAGATGCGGCCCCAGACATACTGCGCCACGTCGTTGCCCTGGGTCAGGATCAGCAGCAGCAACAGAAGCCCGGCGCCGCCCGGCCCGGCCTCGCCCGCCTCCGGCAGCACGAACAGATAGGCGACGTGGCCGATGGCGAAGACGCACAGCATCAGGCCCCAATGCAGCGTGCCCAGCGCGCGCAGGAAGCCGGTGACCTCGCCGCGCAGCACCATCATCGCCGGCACCACCATGAACAGGTAGACCGGCACCCAGATGATGAAGAAGCCGTACTGCTCCTGCGCGATCCACCACCATTGCGTCGGGATGGCCAGATAGGCGATCAGCAGCACCGCCCGGTCGGCCCGCCTTGTCGGCACCACCGACAGGTATTCCTTCAGCGCCAGGTAGCTGACCACCGCCAGCACCACCAGAACGGCGATCGGGTTCAGCACCAGGGCGATGCCGCCGGCGATCACGATCACCCACCAGGAATGGATGCGCAGCCTGAGTTCGGTCCAGTCCTTGTCGGGCTTGCTGCGGCGCAGGAACAGCACCGCGGCCTCGGCCACCAGCAGCACGACGATCAGCGCGGCCAGCGTCCAGGCGACGGTGGGATCGACATTTAGCCCGGATATCTCACACCCCCTGCGCCCTGCGTCGTTTTGCGGTGAGTCGGATGCGGGGGCGGGACGCGAAAAGCGTATCGGGACATACGGTTGAGCGGCCCGCCCCCGCAGGCGGCCGCCGCAAGACGACCCTTCGGGCCGGTTGAAAATGCCGACAGGGTGCGTCGAACGGCTTGCCCGATGCAAAAGCATCGCGCTGCGCCGCTCTCCTGCCCCGCCTGCATTTTGAACCGGCGCAGGGCACAGGGGGTGTGAGATATCTGGGCTTGCCCGGCGATCATGCCCCGATCTCCGCCAACGCCGCGCGGACGCGGTTCAGGATGGTGAGGATCGACAGCAGCAGCAGCGCCCCCAGCACCAGCGGCATCCACAGCGCCGGGGCCAGGATCTGGAAGAACGCCGCGACGGCCAGGACCGAGAAGGCCAGCGCCCGGTCGGACTTGCCGAAGGGCCCGTCATAGCGCCGGCCGGCGCCGATGGTGCGGGCGGCGATGCCCGCGGCCTCGCCGATCACCGCCAGCAGCACGGTCAGCACCACCAGCCAGGGCGGCGCCGGCAGCAGCAGGGCCAGCGGCAGATACAAAGCCGCGTCCGACACCATGTCGCCGACCTCGTTCAGCAGGGCGCCCAGCGGCGTCGGCTTGAAGAACTCCCGCGCCTGCATGCCGTCGATGGCGTTCAGCGCCATCCGCAGCAGCAGGAAGGGCGGATACAGCAGCAGCAGCCAGGGCCAGCCGGTGGCGGCGACGACGAGGCCCAGCAGCACCGACAGGCCGGCGGCGGCCAGGGTCACGGCGTTGGCGCTGATCCCCTTCTGCGCCAGCCACACGGCGGTCGGGCGCAGCAGCGCCTGGAATTTCGGCTTGATGTCGTAGAGCGATGGCATGGATCCCCCCGGAAGCCATCATACCATCGCGGGCGTCATGGCTTTTTCGTGGTGCCGTCGCCGGCGGGGTCCGCCTGCGGATAGCTCGGATCGGTCAGGCAGGCGCGCAGCCATTTCGCGTCATCGTCCAACCCGCCCCCCTCGGCGTCGATCCGGGGCAGGGACCCGGCCGGGGCGACGACGTCCGCATTCGGCTGCAGGTCCCAGCCCGCTTCGGCCTCCTGGTCATGATCCGGGCAGAGCGGCAGGTCGCCCGTGCCCCCGATGGAGCAGGCGGCGACGGGCTTCAGCGTGCCGCCAACGACCTCGGCGACGGAATGGGTCTCGGACACCGAGCCGGACGCCCAGTCCTCGGCGACGCCGCAGACCCGATCCTTGTTCTGGTAGAAGCGTGTGGCGAAGCAGCCATAGACATCCGCCGAGGCTGACCGGCCGTCGGCCGGCAGGAAATCGCACGCAGTGCTGAAGCCGGCGAAGGGCCCGCCGGTGAACCGGGCGGCGAAGCGGCGCTGCGCCTCGGCCGCAGCGATGAGGTCGAACTGCTTGGGGTCGGTCCGGGAGCGCAGGCCGAGCGAGTCGGAGCGGTCACGAATCGCCTTCAGCAGCCGGGCATGCCAGGCGGCGTCGTCCTCGTCCTCCCCCGGGCCGGCGAGCCGCTGGTCCCGCGCCGCCAGCCAACGCCGCTGGCTGGCGACCAGCATGTCGCGGATCTCGGCATCGCCGGCGGCCGCCTTCAGGATCTGGGAATAGGCCTGGCCCATCGCCGTGTCTGCCGCCTTCAGCCGCTTGTCGCCGCAGATCGCGTGCTCGAGCTTGGTCGAGGCCTTGCCGCAGTCGAGCGCGAGGGCGGGGGAGGAGAGGGCGAGCAGGGCGGCCGCGGCGAGCAGCAGGGATCTCGGGATCATGCGGGACCTTGGACATGAGGCGGGGGGGGGTGGCTAGGACATCCGTCCTGGGAACATCCGCGCCATTTCAGCCCCGAAACCGGGCGGGATCGTGGCGGAAGCGGGACGGTCACGCGGCGAGGCGCCGGCCGAGCAGGATCACCGCAGCGCCGGCCAGGCACAAGGCCGCGCCGATCAGGTCGAAGCGGTCCGGCCGGCTGCCCTCGACCGCCCACAGCCAAGTCAGCGAGGCGGCGATGTAGATCCCGCCATAGGCGGCATAGGCCCGGCCGGCGAAGTCGGCGTCGATCCGGGTCAGCAGCAGGGCGAAGGCGATCAGCGCCACAGTGCCGGGCAGCGCCCACCACGGGCTGCCGCCCAGCCGCAGCCAGGCCCAGAAGGCGAAGCAGCCGGCGATCTCGGCGAAGGCGGCCAGGATGAAGGCGAGGATCGAGGTCACGGCCGGCCGTTAGGCTCCGCCGTCAGCCCGTCCGCCAGCAGGCGCAGCAGGGCCAGGGCGAAGGCATCCATGTTCGCGGCGCGGTCGGCGCTGCCGGTCGCCACGGTCGCCGTGATGGTGCGCGGGCCGCAAAGGGCGATGCAGCTGTGCCCGGCCGGGTCGCCGTAGCGGTTGCCGGCCGGCCCGGCCGCGCCGGACTCGGCGATGCCCCAATCCGCCTGGAAGCGGTCGCGCACCGTGCGCGCCAGCATTGCCGCATAGGGCTCGGTCGACGGGCGCAGCCCGGCCATCTCGGCCTCGCCGATCGCCAGCAGCGCCCGGCGGGCCGCTGCGGTGTAGACCACGGCTCCGCCCAGGAAATAGGCGCTGGCCCCCGGCACGGCCAGCAGCGCGGCCGAGACCAGCCCGCCGGAGGAGGATTCAGCCACGGCGATGGTCTGCCGCCGGGCGGTCAGCAACTGGGCCGCCCGGGCGGCGGCCGCGGCGATGGTCGTCATCCGGTCCCGATCCTCGACTTTGATCCGGCCGCATCATAGCGGCGGGGATGCCGGTCAGGGCAAGCCTGCCCGCAGGCGCGGAGGCCGCAATACGCGCCCGATATGGCTCGGCCCGGGGCCGGATATGGCAGCGGCGGAAATCGTCCCGCCGGCAGGGCGGCAGGCCGATTCCGGTTTGACAGGCCGGGCTCTGCCGCGCAGCTTCGGCCCGACCATCGCCCGTGAAGGATTTCCCGATGTCGACCGTGATCCCGCCGCCGCCGCAGACCCTCGTCCCGGTGCTAGGCAGCGACGCCACCTTCCCCGTCGGCCGCATCTTCTGCGTCGGCCGCAACTACGCCGCCCATGCCCGCGAGATGGGCCATGATCCGGACCGGGAGCCGCCGTTCTTCTTCGCCAAATGGGCCGATGCGGTGGTGCCGAGCGGCAGCACCATTCCCTATCCGGCGGCGACCCGGGACCTGCATCACGAGATCGAGCTGGTGGTGGCGATCGGCGCCGGCGGCACCGACATCGCGGCCGACCGCGCGCTCGGCCATGTCTGGGGCTACGGCGTCGGGCTCGACATGACCCGCCGCGACATCCAGGCCGAGGCAAAGAAGCTGGCGCGGCCCTGGACCATGGCCAAGTCCTTCGACCAGTCGGCGCCGCTGTCGGCCCTGCGCCCGGCCGCCGAGATCGGCCATCCGTCCCAGGGCGCGATCTGGCTGAAGATCAACGGCGAGACCCGCCAGTCCGGCGACCTGGCCGACCAGATCTGGCCGGTGCCGGAGATCATCGCCCATCTGTCCCGCCTGGTGGCGCTGCGCCCCGGCGACCTGATCATGACCGGCACGCCGGACGGCGTCGGCCCGGTCAAGCCGGGCGACCGGCTGGAGGGCCATGTCGCCGGCGTCGGCGACCTCGCCGTGACCTACCGCTGATGGCCACCTGCTGATGGACGGGGTCGACCTGGCCGCGGTGCTGGCCGATGCCTGGGTCCGCCTCGGCCGCGCCACCGGCGAACGCCGCCGCACCACCGGCCGGGTCGCCCTGGCCACGCTGAATGAGCGGGGCGGGCCGGCGCTGCGCACGGTGGTGCTGCGCTCGGCCGACCCGGCGGCGCGACGGCTCGAGATCCACACCGACCGCCGGTCGGTGAAGGTGGCGGAGATCGAGGCCGACCCCGCCGTGGCGCTGCTGTTGTACGAGGCGGCGGACGAGGTCCAGATCCGGGTCGAGGGCAGGGCGCAGCTGCTGCCGCCGGGGCCGGCGCTCGACGCCGCCTGGGCGGCGACGCCGGGGCCGATCCGTGCCGCCTACCGCATGCCGGGCCCGCCGGGCACCGCGATCGCCGACCCGGCCCTGGCGCCGCCTTCGACCGACGGGTCCGAGGCGGGCCGCGAGAACTTCGCCGTGATCGTGCTGACGGTCGACCGCATCGACCGGGTCCGCCTGGTCCCCGGTGCCGACCGCCGCGCCCTGTTCGACTGGACCGACGGGGAACTGCAGGCGAGCTGGCTGATTCCGTGATTGCGCCGCGCGGTCATTCCCAAGGATTGAGAACCGCTACGCCGGTCCCGCCCACATCCACTGTGTTGCGCGTGACCAGGGTCAGGTCGTGCACGATCGCCGTGGCCGCGAGCAGCGTGTCGATCACCGCTCGTGGACGGCCGGCGGACAACGCGCCCCAGAGCTTCGCCGTCGCTGCGTCGACAGCGAGAATCCTGTCGGCGAAGCTCGCTTCCAGGGCATCGGCCCAGGCGCCGAGCCTGGTTGCCATGTCCTGGTCGGATCGGCGTCTGATCTCGATGCCCTTGCGCAGCTCGCCAAGCGTCAGGACGTTGATGAACAGCCGTGCCGGATCGGCTTGCGACAGGAAGGACAGCACCCTCGGCTCCGCCCGGGTCCGTCGCGTTTCAGACAGTATATTGGTGTCCAGGAGATAACCGGCGCCGCCGGTCACAGCGCGATCTCACGGCCAACATCCCTGTCGCGTTCGACGCTGAAATCATCCACCTTCGGGCCGCCCAGCAGAAGCTCCCGGACATCTGTCTGGCGCGAGAGCAGGGCGTGGTAGTCCTCGATCGACAGCAGCACCGCACGCTCGCGGCCATGCCGCGTGATTGTCTGAGGCCCCTCTGTCCGGGCCCTCTCGACCACCTCGCTGAAGCGCGCCTTCGCCTCCTGGACCTGCCATTCCGCCATGATGCGCTCCTGACCAATCTGACTAGAATATTGGTCGGATAAGTCGGAATAGCAAGCCGGTCAGGCGATTGCATCGATCTCGCAGGCCCGGGCGATGTTCGGCAGCCAGCCCCGGCAGAAATCCAGATAGGCCCGGACGATCGTCGACGGGTGGCGGTGCGGCGAATAGACCAGGTGCAGAGGCCATTCCGGCAGCTTGTGCCGCGGCAGCAGCCGCATCAGGCGCCCGTCGCGGATCGGGCCGGCCGCCAGGAAGGGCGGCAGCTCCGTCGCCACGTCGCCGTCGAGCGCGCGGCTGCACAGGAAATGGTAGTCGTTGGCGGTCAGCACCGCCCGGGGCGTCACCACCTGTCCGCCCAGATCCCAACGGGCCGGGGCGTCGATCCGCGTCGACCACACCGCGCAGGGATAGTGCTGCAGCGCCTCGGGATCGGCCGGCAGGCCCAGCCGCTGCACCAGTGCCGGGCCGGCGACCAGAACGTTGCGGAACGACAGGACATGCCGCGCCACCATGGCCTCATGGACGATCGCGCCGACGCGCAGGGCGACGTCGATGCCGTCCTCGACCAGGTCCATGCGCCGCTCGGTCGAGGTGACATGGACCTGGATGTCGGGATAGCGGCGCTGGAACGCGGCCAGCAGCTCCCACCACGGCAGGAAGGTCTGGGGCAGCGACAGGCGCAGCCGCCCCTTCAGCCGGGCCTGATCGCTGGCCACGGCCTGCTCGGCCTCCAGCAGCGCCTCGACGCCGCCGCCGGCATGCTCGTAGAGGCGGGTCCCGGCATCGGTCAGCCGGGTGCCGCGGGTCGACCGCTCCAGCAGTTGCACCTTGAGCTGCCGCTCCAGCTCGCGGATGCGGCGGCTCAGCGTCGGCAGCGGAATGCCCAGGCGCGCCGCCGCCGCCGACAGGCTACCCGTCTGGACGACGGCGACGAACATGCGGGCGGCGTTCAGGTCCATGTGGCCAGCCTATCATATCCGAGAGGCCGGTTGCCATCGGCGCCGGTTCATTTCCAGATCCGGCAGGCCTAACTATAGCGCTTGGAAGGGCTCCGCCTCCCCGGAAAGCAACATGACCAAGACCTGCAGAAGGATCCTCGCGGCCATGTCCCTGTTGATGGCGAGTTCCGCCGCATCGGCGCAGACGGCCGCCGTGCCCGTCAGCGTCGAGACCTACAGCCGGGCCCAGACCGATGTGAACTTCGCCGGGGTGGTGAAGGCCGGCGGCTTCGGCCGGTTCAAGCATGGGCGAGAGCTTGCGCCCCCTGTCCAGCTGGGCATCGTCCGGCCCAACCGCGACACCCTCTATTCCTTCGCGATCCTCGACCTCGATGCCGGGCCGGCGACGGTCACGCTGCCGGACCCTGGCAAGCGCTTCATGGGCATGCAGGTCGTCAACGAGGACCAGTACACCCGGGCGACCTTCTATGATGCCGGCCGCCACACCCTGACCCGGGAGGCGGTCGGCACGCGCTACGCCATCGTCGTGGTCCGCTTCCTGGTCGATTTCGCGAACCGAGCCGACGTCGCCCAGGTCCATGCCCTGCAGGACAAGGTCACGCTCGGCCAGGATCGTCCCGGCAGCTTCGAGATCCCGGACTGGGACCAGGCCAGGCTCAGGACGATCCAGGCGGCGCTGCAGCAGCTCGGCACCACCGTGTCCGACACCCGGCGCATGTTCGGCGCCGGCCCCGACGCGGTCGACCCGGTCCGGCACCTGATCGGCAGCGCCATGCTGTGGGGCGGCTATCCCGAGGCGGATGCGCTGTATCTCCCCACCACGCCGGCCCGGAACGACGGCACCACCATCCACCGGCTGACGGTCGGGGACGTGCCGGTCGACGGCTTCTGGTCGCTGACCGTCTACAACAGCGCCGGCTACCTCCAGGCGAACCCGGAGAATGTCTATTCGGTGAACAGCCTCACGGCAAAGAAAGGCCCGGACGGCGCGGTCACCATCCAGTTCGGCGGCTGCGACGGCACGGTCGCGAACTGCCTGCCGATCACGGCGGGCTGGAACTACACCGTGCGCCTGTTCCGCCCGCGGGCCGAGATCCGCGACGGCAGCTGGGCTTTTCCTCCGGCACAGCCGGCGAGCTGAGGGCTCACACCCCGGCGCCCTGCCGCTCGAAATGCCGCCGCAGCAGCCGGGCGTTGCGGCGGTTGGCCTTCAGCCCGATATCCAGGATGTCGCCCAGCACCGGCACGGCGCCGAGGGCGACGTCGAGCACGACATTGCCGGCCATCAGCGCCAGCACGCGGTTCGGCGCGCCGAGGCGCCGGGCCCGCAGGATCAGCCAGGCGGAAAGCAGCCCGCCGGCGGCGTCACCCAGCCCCGGCACCAGCCCGATCACGGAATCGAGCCCGAAGCGCCAGCCCAGGAGCGGCAGGCGCCAGCGCGAATCCAGCAGCGTGGCGAGGCGGTCCAGTCGGTCCAGTTCGGCGGCGTGGTCCAAGGCGAGATCCCAATGTCGTCGACCGGCGGTGAGATGGGTGTGGCGAGGGCGGATGTCCATGCGCCCGGTCCGGCCGGCCTGGTCATAGGTCAGCGAAAGCGCAGGCTGGGCGATGCCGATCGAGCCGGCCGCGCCAAGCTGTATTCGGGAGAATTTTGTGCAAATTGCGGAATTCGCCTTTAATAAATTGAGGTGATAATCTCTCATTCTATTGAAGAACCGGGTATTCCGCTCACAAGGCGGGCTGTTACTTCGTTTGCATCAAATGATTGGCAAGAGCGCCGGGGGGCGTCATGCAGGAAAATTGGGATTCAGCCGATCGGGGCCGGACGGCGCGCCGGCAGGGGTCTTGGCACCGGATCTGCGCCGGCCTGCTCGCGGCCGCCGCCATTGCCCTGTTCGCCACCCCCGGCCTCGCCGATCCGGCCCGCTGCACCGCGGAGCAGGCCCAGCCGCTGCTGCCGACCGACCCGGCGCTGTGCCAGAGCCTGCTTGCCGCCGTGCGCGACCCGTCGGCCCTGCCGCTCGACCAGTACGAGGCCAAGCTCAACCAGTTCTTCGGCAATTACTGCCATCGCGACACCGCCTCCGGCTGGCGCCGCGACAAGCATGTCCGCGACGCCGGCCCGTTCACCGCAGCCCTGGCGGACGGCGCCTGGCAGGGCAAGGGCTTCGGCACTCATACCCCGGTGGTGATCTGGTACTCGCCAGACATGGCCGAGTGGCTGGTCCAGCATCGCTCCGGCGAGACCGCCGCGTCGTCGAACCCGCCGCCCCCGGTCCCCGACGGCGCGATCATGGTCAAGGAGATGTTCCCGTACCCGGCCGCCGCCTGCGCCGATGTCGATCCGGTCAAGCTGCTCCCGACTTCCGGCGCCGCGGTCATGATCCGCGACGGCAAGGCCTCGCATGACGGCTGGTTCTGGGGCTGGTACGGCTTCGGGCCGAATGGTGGCTGGTCGCCGGACTGGCCGCCCAGCCCGAACAACCTGCTGGGCAATATGGGCTTCGCCCAGTACTGCATGAACTGCCACGCCTCGGCCAAGGACAACCTGACCTTCGCCTCGCCGCGCAACATCTATGGCCAGCCCGGGCAGCCGCTGGTCTATCTCAGCCAGTCCTGGTTCTCGGCGCCGTCGCCGCCGTCCCAGCACCGCGCCGTCACGCTGCCGCCGGACGAGGTGACCCGGCTGGGCGAGCCGCTGTACCAGGCCGACAAAGCGGTCGATCAGGCCCTGCGCGCCTATCTGCTGCGGATGCCGAGCTGGGACACGGTCGCCAACATGCCGTCGGCGACCTATGACAACACCTGGGTCGGCGCCGGCGGCCCGCGTGCGGCGGACGAGTTCGTCACCTCCACCCAGTGCCTCGGCTGCCACGACGCCGGCAGCACCGGACTGCAATACGACATGACGGTGCCGAACCCGCATGGCGACAACCTGATCAACCTGTCGCCCTACGCCACCTGGCGCAGCTCGCCGATGGGGCTGGCCGGGCGCGATCCGTTCTTCTTCGCCCAGCTGGCCAGCGAGACCCAGACCTTCCATCCCGGGCCCGGCATGAAAGCCCTGGTCGAGAACACCTGCCTCGGCTGTCACGGCATCCAGGGCCAGCGACAGTTCCACATCGACACCTTCGCCCAGGCCGACAAATGCGAGCCCTTCACCCGCGACATGGTGAATGCGGTGCCCTGGCCGGACGACAATCCGACCGCGGCGGATGCGAAGTACGGCGCGCTGGCCCGCGACGGAATCTCCTGCACCTCCTGCCACCGCATGACACTGGGCAGTGCGGCCGCCGGCGTCGCCGATGCGCCGGAGAACGCCTGCATCGCCGAACGGCAGCAGTTCCTGAACCCACACAACACCGGCTTCGCCCGCACCTTCACCGGCAGCTTCTTCGTCGGCGCCCCTGACAAGCTGATCGGCCCGTTCGAAAAGCCGCAGGTGAAACCGATGCAGGCCGCGCTCGGCGTCACGCCGGAGCACAATGCGACGATCAAGAGCTCCGAGGTCTGCGGCACCTGCCACACCGTGCACCTGCCGGTGCTGCAGCCGGCGGTCCGGCCGCCCCTCCAGACGACGAACTTGCCCGTCCAGACGGCGAACCCGCAGGATCCGGCGGTCATCACCCATATCTACGAGCAGACGACCTATCCGGAATGGGCGTTCAGCGCCTACCGCACCGGCACCTCGCCCGACGGCCCGCTGCCGCAGGGTCCCGGCAGCCTGGCCCAGTCCTGCCAGGGCTGCCACATGCCGTCGAAGACCGCGGACGGCAAGCCGATGCGCAGCAAGATCGCCAGCATCCAGGAATACAGCAACTTCCCGGAGGCCGAGAACAACCTCGGGCCGGAGGATATCGACCTGCCCGTGCGCGACGGCTTCGCCGCCCACACCCTGGTCGGGCTGAACGTCTTCCTGATCAAGATCGCGCAGCAATTCCCCGACGTGCTCGGCATCCCCACCCCGGACCCGATGATGGGCACCCGCGGCGTCGACCCGCTGGTGCGGACCGAGCAGGCGATGCTCGACCTCGCCAGCACCGGCACCGCGGAGGTGGCGGTGAGCGGCATCTCGACGTCCGGCGGCACGCTGCAGGCGACCGTGACCGTGCGCAGCGAGACCGGCCACAAGCTGCCCTCCGGCGTCGGCTTCCGCCGCGCCTTCGTCGAGTTCCAGGTGCTGGACCAGCTCGGCAATACGCTCTGGGCCTCCGGCCGCACCAACGCGGCCGGCGCCTTGGTCGACCAGTCCGGCAAGGCGCTCGACGGCGAGTACTGGTGGGCCGACGACTGCTCGGCGCGCATCCAGCCGCTGGCGCGGCTGCACCAGCCGCACTACCAGCGCATCACCGGCCAGGACCAGGCCCAGATCTATCAGGAGCTGGTGTCGACCCCGCCGCCCAACGCCACGGCCGCGATGTGCGGTCCGGACACGACACCGCGGGGCGAGCTGACCACCAGCTTCCTCTCGATCTGCAACACGGTGAAGGACAACCGCATCCTGCCGCACGGCTATCTGCCGCTGGCCGAGCGCACCGAGATCGCCAAGGCCCTGGGCGCGACCGAGGACCTGGCCAAGGAAGCCGGCGCGACCGGCGTCGGCGACGACCCCGACTACGTCACCGGCGGCGGCGACAGCCTGGTCTATGCCGTGCCGCTCGCCGACCTGTCGGCCGGCAGCCGGCCGGCTGCGGTTCAGGCCACGCTCTACTACCAGGCCCAGCCGCCCTTCTACCTGCAGGACCGGTTCTGCACTGCCAAGGGCGAGGACCCGGAGCGGCTGAAGTTCCTGGTCGGGCACCTCAACGTCGCGGGCACCCAGGTCGCCGGCTGGAAGCTGTCGGTGGTCTCGAGCGGCCGGGTGGCGGTGCCCTGAGGACGGCGGGCGGTCCGGATTCCGGACCGCCCGGGCCGGCCCGTCATGCTACCGTGGCGCCATGGCGGGATACGGTCAGTTCTGCGCGGTGGCGCGCGCCCATGAGGTTCTGGGCGGGCGCTGGACCTTGCTGGTGGTGCGCGAGCTGCTGTGCGGCAGCCGGCGCTTCAACGACATCCGCCGCGGCATCCCGCGGATCTCGCGCACCATGCTGTCGGAGCGGCTGCAGGCGCTCGCCGCCATCGGCGTGGTCGAGCGGGTCGAGCCCGGGCCCGAATACCTCCTCACCGAGGCGGGACGGGAGCTGGCCGGGCTGGTCGGCGCGCTCGGTCACTGGGGCCAGCGCTGGCTGCCGCGGCGGGCGGAAGCGGAGGATCTCGACCTCGAGCCGCTGCTGGTCGACCTGCGCCGGCGCGTCGATTTCGAGGCGCTGCCGCGCGACCCGATGGTGGTGCGCTTCGAGATCCGCGGCCACCCGCGGCACTTCCTGCTGCTGACGCCGGCCGAGGCGTCGCTGTGCACGCACAATCCGGGCTTTCCGGAGCCGCTCTGCGTCCAGGGGCCGCTCGCCGCCCTGGTCGCCTGGTGGCGCGGCGACGCCGGCTTCGCCGAGGCCCGGCGGATGGGGCTCGCGGTGCAGGGTCCACGGGTCCTGGCGCGCGCCTTTCCCGGCTGGTTCCGGCGCTATCAGTTCGCGGACATCGCCTCGGCGGAACTCGGCGCATGACGCTGCGGATCGTCCGCCTCGGCAGTCCGCGCCATCCGGGCGAGGGCACCCGGATCGGCGCCGTCCGCCGCCTGCCGCGCGGCGTGCCGAAGGCGCGCTACGCCGCCGCCGACTGGCTCGACGTCTGGCTCCCCGACCTGTCGCCCAGCCCGGAGCTGCTGGCCCGGGGCAGGGCGGCGCGGACGGATGCGGAGTGGGATGCCTTCGCCCGCGCCTTCCGGGCCGAGATGGAGCGGCCGACGCCGCGCCGCACCCTCGACCTGCTCGCCGCCCTGTCGCACGACGCGCATTTCGCGCTGGGCTGCTACTGCGAGGATGAGAGCCGTTGCCACCGTTCGGTGCTGCGCGCCCTGCTGCAGCAGCGCGGCGCCAAAATCGCCTGAGCGGTCCGGATTCCGGACCCCACGCGCCTCCGCTCCCGCGCCAGAACGTCCGTCGACACCTTCGCGACGGGAGCGGACCCATGTCCATCGATGCGCTGCTGGCGCTGTGCCTCTTCGCCTTCGTGACCTCGATCACGCCGGGGCCGAGCAACCTGATGCTGCTCGCCTCCGGTGCCAATTTCGGCTTCCGGCGCACCCTGCCGCAGGTGGCCGGCATCACCCTCGGCTTCACCGCTTTGCTGCTGGCGGTCGGGCTCGGCCTCGGCGCCGCGCTGGCGGCCTGGCCGGCACTGCACACCGGCCTCCGGATCGCGGGCGCCGCCTATCTGCTCCACCTCGCCTGGCGCATCGGCCGGTCGCGCTCGCTCGGCGGCGGCGGCGGCGAGGCCAGGCCGCTGACCCTGTGGCAGTCGGCCGCCTTCCAATGGGTCAACCCGAAGGCCTGGGCGGTGGCGGCGACGACCATGGCGGTCTACGCCAGCCCGGAGGCGCCGCTCTTGTCGGTGCTGCCGATCTGCGCCGCCTTCGCCCTGGTCAACCTGCCCAGCATCCTGGCCTGGGCCGGCTTCGGCTTGGCGCTGCGGCGCGTGCTGGCCGATCCGGCCCGGCTGAGATGGTTCAACCTGGCCATGGCCGCGCTGCTGGCGGCGACGCTGTGGCCGATGCTGACGTGAGGAAGCGCCCGCCCCGATGTCCCGAGGCAGGCGCTCCGGTCCCCTATGCCGGGAACAGGTCGGCGTCGGTCAGGCGGCCTTGATCAGCCCCAGCTGGGTCAGCGCGGTCACGCCGTCGTCGAGGCCGATCTCCTCCACGATCCTGCCGTCGACCACCTTCAGCACGGTGGTGCCGGTGAAGTGCATCCTGCGGCCGGTCGCGGCCGGCAGGCCGCCGGCCAGGAAGTCGCCGAAGGCCGGCCCGGTGTGGGTGCCGCCGCCCTCCCACTGGCCGACGACATAATCGCCCTCGGCGATCAGCTCGGCCGTGCCCCGGAAGGCGAGGTCGGGGAAGGCGGCCCGGAAGTCGCGCATGAACGCCTTGATGTCGTCGCGGCCGCGGCGGGGCTCGTGCAGCGAGTATTGCAGCAGCATGTCCGGCGCGGCGATCTCGTCGACGACCGCGAGGTCGGCGTCCCGGCCCCAGAACTGGGTGAACCAGCGGCCGACGACGGCCTTGTTGTCCGCTTCCTTGCGCATCGGGATGGATCCTTCTGTTCGGATCATCGAAACTGCTCGATGATCCGGGGGAAGGATGGGCCCCGGGGTGCAGGGCCGAACTCCGGTTGTTGCCGCGCAATCGGGGGCTGCAATCCATGGCCCCGCCGAAACCGTCATCATAGCGCCGCCGCCGCGTGGCATCGGCGGAGCGCCATGGCCTTTTCGTCAGCCTCGGCGATGCCATTGCGGCGGCCGGCCTGCCCGGGGATCGGGCATCGCCGCCCGGTCGACCCTGTAGACGACGATCGAGTCCTGGTCATGCTGTATGGTCATGTACTGCATGGCTCTCTGAACGAAGCCGGACCCCGGGCCGAGGTCGAACAGCCCATGATTCGGGTCGATGTAATATATCGAGGCGCCATCGTTCAGGAATCCGACGATATGCCCGTCGCCCTCGTCATTCTCCAGGTAGACGAAAAAGCCGCCGATGGTCGATTGGATGTGGCCGAGCACCGCCGCCCATGATTCGACGCCGTCGTTTCTGATGCGGTTTTCCGCCAGGATCTGCAGGTTGCTTTGCCGCAGAAGATTGGCCTCCGGCCCGCTGTTGTCATAGACCGGGCTTTCATAGCTGGACTGGATCGCCTCGATCAGCCATTGCCCGCCGAGATTGGTGGCAATGCCGCCTTCGAGAAAGCTTCGGTTCAGGAACTGGGCGGTAATGGCGGCGCAGGCTCCGCTGGAGAGCGTCGGCTGTGCTCCCGGGCGAGCCCGATGCCGCATGGCGTATTGCGAATTGTCGATCTCCACGATCCGCCGGGCGCCCGGCAGGCCCGGCACGGCTGGCCAGAGGGGGCTGCCATGCGGCCGCCGCAAGGGCTGCGGCGGCCGCTGGAATACCGACGGCAGCGGCGTCGCGGGGGGCTGCTGATACGCCCATGGCGGTGGGGTCGCGGGGGCGAAGGGGGCGGCATCGGGATTCGCCGTCCGGTACGGGCTCGGCGCCGGATTGAAGGGTGCGGGCGGGTAGACCGGCTGGCCCGGGTGCTGGCTCCAGGCGGGATAGTATGGCGCGCTGGAGGAGCCCTGGGAGGACTGGCCGTTCATGAGCGACTGAACCAGCTGGGCCCGGTGCTGGGGGAACTGGTTCAGGACCTCGATCTGGTCGGCCTGGCCCATCGTGTCGCGGAGATACGCGGCCACGCCGGCCGGGTTCAGCACCTGCATGTTCAGCAGCCACTGCAATATGTTGGGGTCCACCATCCTCAAGGTCCTTCTCGAACCGGTTGTGAGCGTCGATTTCGGTCGTGTCGGCCGATGCCGCGAACCGGCCGCTGGCGCCCGGGGATGCGCCGATCGGCGCCGCCACATGCGAAGCGGCACTCTAGGCAGGGGTGCGCCGAGAGGCCTCATGCATTGCAAGCATGCCGTTAGATACTGGAAGTGGTATTGAACAATGGTCGTGGTCGATCCATTGCGCGATTACTGAAAACTATGATGACATATGTAATAATAAAAATGACGAATGAAACAATCAGGTGGCGCTGCACGCCGCGGACGTCAGTTTTCCTCGGTCGGCGGCGGGCCGGCTCGGAGACCGTTTGGAAATGCGCTGGTGTGGGTCGGCTGGGCGGTGGTTTCGAGACCCGGCCTGCGGCGGACATAGGTCCGTGAGCACCGGAAGCTTGGAGTCCGCCATCAGACGGCCGCACCAGGTGCGTTTCCAGACGGTCTCCCAGGCTGCGCTGTCATCGCAGCCTGGGAATTACGGTGACCTTCCGCGCCCGACAGGGCGGGGGCACGGCTGCTCCGGCGCTCGACCCGCCTCGTGTCAGGCCGCCGCCTGGACCGCGGACAGCTTCCAGTCGGCGCGGCTCTTGCGGGCGAAGGTCCAGAGCTCGACGGTCTCGGTCGGCTTGTCGGCGTCGCCTTCGACGATCCGCCCGGTCGCCCGGTCGCGCGTGGCGTCGACGCTGGAATACCGCATCGCCACGGTCGCATAGTCGGTGTCGTCCTCGCGCCACGCCTCAGCCAGGTCGCCCTGCAGCAGGCGGACGTCCGACACCTCGTTCTTCACGCCGCGGGTCGCGTTCTCGCCGAGCTCCTCGGCAAAATACGACATCACCTCCGGGGTGGTGCGGGCGCGCAGGCCGGCGAAATCCTCCGCCGCATGGGCGGCCTGGATTTCGCCGAGCAGCCGCTCGAAGGCATTGAAGTCCGAACCGTCGAGGCCGACCCCGTCCTTCGCCGCAAGGCGCGCGGACCTGCCCGAACCCGCGAGCCCCGGGACCGGACCGCCGACGGCTCCACCCCCGGCCTCACCATTCATCGCGGACATCGACGCCCCGGCATAGGCCGGGCGGCCGGCGGCGCCGGCGCGGCGGAAGATGCGCCGGAACGCCATCACGGCCAGGATCACCAGGCCGATCTGCAGCACCATTCCCATCAGCCCGGCGGCGCCGCCGAAGCCGTGGCCCAGCAGCATGCCGACGAGGCCGCCGACCGCCAGGCCGCCGAGGATGCCGCCGAAGCCGCCGAACCGGCTGGGGCTCTGGACCCCGGCCCCCGGCTGCGCCTGGCCCGGCTGGGCCGCCGTCTGCGTGCGCGGCGTCATCGACCGGTCGATCGGCGCCGCCGTGCCGGGCGCGGTGGGCGTGGCCGGCGGCGCCTGGAAGGTCCGCACCCCGCGGCTGCCGAAGCCGCCCGAATTCACGCGGCGGGCGTCGGCGTCGTCGACGGCGGCCAGAAGCACGCCCAGCCCGAGGAAGAGGCTGGCGGCGAGGCGGCCCAGGCGGCTGCGGAAGGGGTTCATTTTTGATCCGGGATCCATGCTGTTCTCGGTGCCCGCGACATATGGGGAGTCCCGCGTCGGATTCGAGGGGCAGCAGCCGTCGCGCGGTCCTCCGATTCCAGGGTTGGCCGCCATGGCCGACGGTGACTACACTCCGCGTGCGGGCAGCGGCAGGGCGTGCGCAAGCGCGTCCGCCGCGAGCCGATCATGGCCGACCGCGACGGTCGTCAAATCATCGCTGATTTGTTTGGGGGGAATTGCGCTTCATGAATAAGACCATCGACCGATGCCCGCATTGCGGCGCCTCCGAGCTGGAGGTCCTGGTCGAGATCGAGAAATACAGCTACCTGATCCGGCCGACCGAGTTCGAGAGCATCTGGCGCACGGTGCCGATGACGGTCGGCCTGTGCCATGCCTGCGGCACCTCGATGCAGCTGCTGCCGCCCGACCGCGCGGCGCTGGACGAGATCTACAGCAAATATTACGGCTCCTACCCGACCTTCGCCTCGGACCCCGAGATGGACGAGCGCCACCGGGAGTTCCTAGCGTTCCTGGTCGCCGCCGGCATCCCGATGTCGGGCCACGCGCTGGAGATCGGCTCCTATGACGGCCGCTTCCTGGCCCGGCTGCAGGACGCCGGCATGACGGTCCATGGCTGCGACCCGAACGAGGCCGCGGCGGCCGAGGCCAGGCGCGCCTTCGGCGTCGAGACCACGCTGGACTATTTCACCCCCGACACCTTCCCGGCCGACAGCTTCGACTTCGTCAGCGCCCGCCTGGTGCTGGAGCATGTGACCGAGCCCGACACCTTCCTCGGCGGCCTGAAGAAGGTGGTACGGACCGGCGGCCATGTCGCCCTGGAGGTGCCGGATTGCGGCATCGTGATGGCCGAGGGCGCGCCGTTCTGGATGTACGAGCATCCGAACTACTTCACCGCCACCTCGCTGCTGCGAGCGATGCGGCGGCACGGCTTCGACGGCACGGTGACCTCGCACAAGGGCATCCTGCGCGCCGTCTGCCGCAACACCGGCGAGGCCCGCCTGCCGACCGACGACGTCGCCGTCGACATCGCCCTGGCGCATGAGTTCCGCCGCAAGTACCGCGACTATGTCGCCCGCTTCGACGCCGTGCTGGCGGATGTCCGCCGGCAGGGGTTGCCGATGGCGGTCTACGGCATCGGCAACTACTTCACCAACCTGCTCAGCTCGACCTCGCTCGACCATTCCGAGATCGTCGCGATCTATGACGGCAACCCGAAGAAATGGGGCCTCGAGATCGAGGGCCTGGGCCTGCCGATCCAGTCGCCCGACACGGTGAACGAAAGCGGGCCGGGCGTGGTGCTGCTGGCCAGCGCCTCGTATCCGGGGATGATGGAGCGCATCGCCCCCTATCTCGACCGCGGCGGCAAGGCCCTGCTGCCGCTCCCCACCCCGGTGCTGTACCAGCGGCCGGCAGCCGCCGCCTGAGGGGCATACGGCGAGGGCAGGGCCGCCGGCCCTGCCCTACGCCCGCTTTCATCGAGATGTTGTTATACCGGCCCCGCCGCAGCCCCTCGACCGCGGCACGCTAGAGCACGAAGTCCGAAGCGGCGAGACGGGACGCCCCGTACAGCTCGATGTGGAAATCGGAGGTGCCGTCGCCGTTTACATCGCCGGCGATCGTCACATGGCCGCCGCCGCGATCGGCATAGCGCAGCTCGCCCGCATGATGGGTGTACAGCCCCGACCCGATGAAGCTGAAGGCCTGGTTGCCGGCCGCGCCGGTGTTGGCGTCGATCGCCGCCAGGACGACCTTGTCGCCCTCGGCCCGGCTGAAATCCGTGACCGTGTCGGCCTGGCTGAAGGTGGTGTGAGCGATCGAGGTGAAGTTGAACCGGTCGGCACCGCCACCGCCGGTCAGCGTGTCCCGGCCGGCCCAGCCGTCCAGCGCATTCGCCCCGCCGTTGCCGATGAGGGCGTCGCTTCCGGCGGAGCTGTTGACGTTCTCCACCGAGGTGTATCCGTCGCGCGCGGCGTTCCCGCCCGACCCGGTGCCCGTCGCCAGGTTGACCGTCACGCCGACATTGCTTTCGGTGTAGGTCACCGTGTCGATGCCGTTGCCGCCGTCGAAGTCGTCGCCGAAATAGGTCGACCCCGAGCCGCCACGCATCACGTCATTGCCGTCCTGGCCATAAAGATAATCGTAGTCGCCGCCGCTGCTGAGCGTGTCGTTGCCGGCCCCGCCATACAGCATGTTAGTGCCGCCATTGCCGGTCAGATTGTCGTCATGGGGACTGCCGTCGATGTTCTGGAAGTTGACGAAGCTGTCGCCGGTCGCCTCGCCGCCGCTGGCGGTGCGGGCCTCGAGATTGACGGTGACGCCGGCGGTGGAGCGGCGGTAGGCGAGATAGTTCAGCGTGCTGGTGTCGCCGCCATCCAGGACGTCGGCGCCGGCGCCGCCTTCGATATAATCCTGGCCGGCGCCGCCGTAGAGATGATCGACTCCCGCTCTGCCGACCAGATGGTCGGTCTCGGCGCCCCCGAAAATCGTGTCGTTGCCGTCATCCCCGTCGAGATAGTCCCTGCCGTTGCCGCCATCGAGCCGGTCGTCCCCGGCCTGGCCATACCCATAGTCATTGCCGTCGAAGCCGTAGATGAGATCTGACCCATTCGAGCCCCATAGGCTGTCGGCGCCGGCAGTCCCGTTGATGGCCATGTCAATCATTCTCCTTGGTGCGAATCACTTGGTTGGTATCCACCAAAGAGAGGTGTTTGAAACTGGATCGCAACCAAATAATTTCGAAATCGACTCTCGATGAATAGTTATATATGCGGTCAGGTTGACTAAAATCATGACGAAGCGAAGCGGCGGTGATCTATTCCTTGCTATGAACGGAGATCGGATTATCATCGGCAGAATTTTTTGATTCTGCACCAATTGTCGCACGGCAGGCCTGCTTGCTATGGCAAGCGAACTGTCTGGGCGGCCGTCGATCGGCCTGCCGACCGGACACTTCGGCTGGCGCGCCGCCCCGCCCTACACCCACTTCATCGAGCTGTCATAGGTGCTGTGCCGCTGCCCCTCGACGGCATAGCGCAGGGCGTCGATGGCGTGGTTCTCGCGGTCCTCCAGCTCGGACAGGATCACGCCGGTCTTCGGATGGGTGCGATAGCTGTACAGCGCCAGCTCGTCGATCAGGTGGCGGCAGCGCGGATGCACCACGATGTCGTGCGCCTTCAGGAACTCGACCCCGTCCTTGACCGACCCGGCCCCCTTGGTCGACCCGGCGATGCTGCCGAAGCCGTTGCGCTGCATGTAGCTGATGGTCTCCGGCCGGGAGCTGTCGGCGATGATCGGGCCGCGCCGCGACCCCGGCACGGTGTCGAACAGCGCCGGCGTCCGGTCGATCTCGCAGCCGACCTGATGGGCCTCGTGGTCGACGAACAGCGTCCGCCCCTGGACGAAGCAGCGCACCAGCACCGTCGGGTCGCGGGCGAAGCCCCAGTCGGCGCCGAACAGGAAGCGGGCATCGGCCGGCGTGTCGAACGCCTCCACCTTCCAGTTCCTGAACACCCGGGCCTCGCTGAAGGTCTGGTAGCCGCCGAGCCAGACATGCTGGTGCTTGTCGGCGTCGCGCCCGCGGTCCCATTCCATCTCGGTCCGCAGCACCTCCGGAAAATGCAGGTTCTCCGTCCAGTTGGCCCACACCACCGCGGCATCCGGCGGCGGCGTCCCGCCGCGAAACAGCGCGTCCACCGGGTCGGTCGGCTTCACCGGGTTCCACGAGAACCACAGCTCCGACCCCGGCTTGCGGAGGGTCGGGCGCAGCAGGTCCAGGCTGCGGATCGACAGGGCTTGCGCCTCCTCGACCCAGGCGATGTCATAGCCCTCCAGCGATTTGATGCTCTCCGCCGTGTGGTTCTGCATGCCCTGGAAGATGATCCGGCCGCCGCCGGGCGTCAGGATGCGGTTGGCCTGCACCGTGAAGGCCGCGCCCAGGTCCAGCGCCTGGATCTTGTCCTCGATCAGCCGCTTGACCGACTGGTCGAGCGAACGCTGCACCTCGCGGATGCACACCGCCCGCAGCGGCGCCGCCTCGATGCAGCGCCGCACCAGCATCTCGGCGAAGGCATGCGACTTGCCGGAGCCGCGGCCGCCGAACGCGGCCTTGTAGCGCGACGGCTCCAGCAGCGCCTCGAAGGTGGGCGCCAGGCCGGGCGGCGGCAAGGCGGGCAGCGGCGGCGCGGCCGCCGCCCATGGCGCCAGCGTCTCGGGCGGTTCCGGTGGGTCCTGCGGCGCCGGCACCAGGCCCGTCTCGCTCAGCCCCTGGTCGCGGCAGAACGCCACGAACGCCGCGTCCATCGCCGGCAGGTGGTCGGCGTCATGCCGCGCGGCGCGGTGGCGCAGGCGGCGGGCCCTGCCGATGTCGCCCAGCCGGCGCACCACCTCCGGCGGTGGGGGTTGCCCCTCGGCGCGCAACAGCGCCACATACCAGAAGCAGCGGGCCACGACGTGGGGCCGCTGCATCATCTCGCAGCCGACCTGGGCCGCGCTGCGCGGCGAGAACCCGGCCTCCCGCGCCGCGCGGGCGGCATTGCCGTGATGCGCGAAGCACCAGGCGAAATTGTCCCAGCGTAGCGGCAGCCATTCCATCACATCGGCGTTCATCCCGGCCTCGCATGAAAAAGCCCGCCGCGGCGGGGCCGGGCGGGCGCAGCTCTTCGACTCTGCCTGAATTGTGCAGCGTCAGGACAAGCTCTCGCGGGGCCGGCAACCCGGTGTCGCGGATGGCCGTCATCGGGTAGCTTGGGCGCCGGGCGACGGTGGGGATGGCGGCGGCGATGGCGACGGATTCGGATCTGCGGGAGAAGCTTCGGAAGATCGAGGCGCTGCATGCCGGTGCCGGCACCGAGGGAGAGCGGCTGGCGGCTGAGGCGGCGCTGGAGCGGATCCGGGCGCGGCTGCGGCAGCAGCAGGCCCGGGATCCGGCGGCGGAGACGAAGGTCACGCTGCCCGACCAATGGTCGCGGCACCTGTTCGTGGCGCTGTGCCGGCGCTACGGGCTGCAGCCGTTCCGCTACCCGCGCCAGCGGCGGACGACGGTGATGGTGCGGGCGCCGCGAAGCTTCTTCGACCAGATTCTGTGGCCGGAGTTCCAGGAGCTGAACGCCGAACTGAGGCGCTATCTGCACGCGGTGACGCTGCGGGTGATCCGCGACGAGGTCCATGCCGACACGGCCGAGGCGCCCGAGGTCGCCGAGCCGGCGGCGTGACCGGACGCCGGCGGGGCTGACTCGAGGCGTCGTCCCCGCTCAGTCGCGCGACGTCGCCCGGGGGTGTGCCGCCTCCCGGTCCTCGGCGGCTGCGGCGACGGCCGCTTCCTTGGCCCGGATCGCGCCCAGCGCCGAGGCGACCAGCCCGGTCGGGATGGCGATGATGCCCAGCGCCACGAACAGCATCAGCACGGTGAAGATCCGGCCGATGGCGGTGACCGGATAGACGTCGCCATAGCCGACCGTGGTCAGCGTCACCGCGGCCCACCACATCGCGTCGAACACCGAGGCGAAGGCCTCGGGCTGGGCGTCGTGCTCGAACTGATAGATCACCAGGGCGCAGACATAGAGCACGATGACCGCCGCCGCGCCGAACACGACGATCTCCTCCTTCACCGCGCGCCAGGCGGAGGTCAGGCGGTCGATGGCGCTGTTGTAGCGGGCCAGCTTCAGCAGCCGGACCAGACGCAGCAGCCGCAGCGCCCGGACCGCGCGCAGGTCGATGCCGATGCCGGCGAAGACGAGGCCGAGATAGAACGGCGCGATCGCCAGCAGGTCGACGACCCCGAAGAAACCTCGCGCATAGGCGCCCGGGGCAGGGGTGGTGGCAAGGCGCAGGACGTATTCGGCCGTGAACACCGCGACGACGACGCTCTCCGAGACGGCCAGCACCGTCGCGGCCCAGCCCGGCAGGCCGGGCAGGGTCTCGATCCCCATCGACAGGGCGGAATACAGGATCAGCGCGTGCAGCCCCAGCTCGACCCGGTGCCCCAGCCCGGGATGCCGCCCGTCGAGGGCGGTCGCCACCTGCGTCCTCCAGCCCATGATCGCTCCCCGAATGCGCCGGAACTGCGCCGTCACGGCAACTGGACGGAGTATACGAACGCGCAATCGTTCAACACAGTGGCTCCGTGTCATTGCGACAGGAGGCGATGCAGCCATGGCCTGTTGGGTGAAGCGAATACTCCTGAAATCCGGCGAGTTCGTTAAGGAAGACGAGCTCACAGGAGAGACCAGCAGCTATGAAGGACGGCCGCCGATGGTCGGTGACGAAATCGTCGTCAGGTGGCGGGGCAAGGAGATGAAGGTGCGCGTCGTCTGGGGAAACTGGCCGGGTCGCATCGCCGAGGATGACGACGCCTTGGTGCCGATCCGGGCAGAGGAGCTATAGGCGATACGGCAACGCGACGGGCTTGCGAGACCATTGCCTCTCCCGCTTGCGGGAGAGGTCGGACATCCGAAGGATGTCCGGGTGAGGGATGGCGGCCTGGCCGAAAGCACCGCTTTGCCAGGAGCGAGCGCATGATCCGCCCTGTCCTGAAACGCTGATCCTGGTGTCGCGGCCGGGCGGCCCTCACCCGGTCTCGCTGCGCGATGTCCAGCGGATAGATGGGTGACATTTTAGACCGGATGGATGGGTGACAGCTGCGTCGGGTTGGGGCGCCTGCGCGCAGGCGCCCCAACCCGACGCAGTCGCTTCTGCTGGGGGTCGATCACCCCGATCGGCGTGTTGTAGAAGCGCATGCGCAGCTCGCCGGTTTCGCGTTCCTCGATGGCGACCCATTCGCCGACCAGAACCTCGGACACGAACAGGAAGTCGCCCGCCCACTTGATCTCGCCGTTCGAACGCACCCGGCGGATATCGGCTTCCCGGGGATACTCCGGCTCCGGCAGACGCTTCGGCAACGGCCGCGGCGACGGCTGATAGTGCCGCGCCGGCGGCGTCTGCCCCAAGGCTTCATGCGGCCGTTCGTGGTTGTAATACGCCCGGAATTCGGCGAAGCGTGCAGCCTGGGCCGCCCGGTCGGCCGCCGCCGGCTCAATCGCCTCCCGCAGGGTCAGATGGAACCGCTCCTGACGTCCATTCTGCTGCGGCTTGCCCGGTGCCGTCCGCTCGTGCCGGATGCCCAGCTTCGCCCACCAGGCGCTCAGCCGCGTCAGCCCGGTAACCCCGGGCGAGGCGAACGGCGAACCGTTGTCCGACCGCATGATCTCGGGCAGGCCATTCTCCTCGAAGCTCCGCTCGAACTCCGCTCGCGCCTCCTCACCCCGGGTGCTGTCGCCCGCCGTCAGCCCCAGCAGATACCGCGCATAGCCGTCGCCGATCGTCAGCGGCTCGCACCGCTCGCCATTGCCCAGCCGAAACCAGCCCTTGTGGTCTGTCGCCCAGACCTGGTTCGGCCGCTCCGCCACCGTCAGACCGCCCAGCGTCGGCGGCACCCGATGACGCCGACGCCGCGGCTGCACCAGACCCTCCCGCTTCAGGATCTCCCCCGCCGTCGACGGCACCGGCCAGGCCGCCTCCGGATAGCGCTCCTCCAGCTTCGCGATGATCTTCGCGCTCGCGGTAAAATCATCGTAGCAAATGTGCATACAGTTCTATGTTTCATTGTGGGGCCGTCGTGTACGATGTTTCAGTGAACTTGCGGCCGGATCGATCCTACCGGCTCGACGCAGATCAGCGCGGCGATACGAAGCGGCTTCCGTCGAAGCCGACCAGCCAGATGCTTGCTGTCGGCGCACAGGCAGGCGGCGTTTCTGCCGATGTCGCCTGGCGGATATACCGGGCGATGATCGAAGCCGCGGCCGGCGAAGCTCCTGGATCCGGGCGCATCCATGATGTCTAGCTTCGTGAACTGCTCATACCAGCGGCCTGAAATATTGACCGGTCATGGCGAGCCCCGCAGGGGCGTGGCCATCCAGAATGGTGGGGTTCGTTCCGGCTGCAGGACTGGATGGCCACGCTTCGCTCGCCATGACGAAGAAGGGGCGGAGAGTCGATCTCAAAGGCCGTTGGTATCAGCCGTCCATATGGCCTGATCACGCCTTGATTGCCTCATGGGCACAAGGTCGATCGCCGCGCTGCTCCCGCGCGGCGAAGGCGAAAGCCCGTCAACCGTGTCCCGTCAACCGTGTATCGTCGCTGCAAGGACACCGGGGAGGACGCCCATGCCGTCGCTTTGCCACCGTCCGGCCTCGATGCCGGCCGCCATTGCCCTCGCGATTTTTCTCTCGGCCTGCGCTGCCGACCGGGCGGCGGCGCCGACCGCATCGCCGTTCGTCTCCGTCGCGACCCAGCCGGCCAATGTCGGCGACGCGCGGACCGCGGCGCTCGCCTACCGCAACTCGGGCGCCTATGACCGCGATGTCGCCGAAATCGCCGCGCAGGCCGGGCGCTGGCTCGCCGGGCGGGCCGCCGGCGTGGCCCGCCCGGCGCTGGTGCTCGACATCGACGAGACCGCCCTGTCGAACTGGGAGGTCATCCTGCGCGACGATTTCGGGCGGCCGATCGCCGGCCCGTGCGACCCGGCGGGGAAAGGGCCGTGCGGCTGGGCCGCCTGGGACCAGCTCGGTCGCGATCCGGCAATCGGGCCGACCCTGGCGCTGTTCCGGCAGGCCCGGGCCGCAGGCGTGGCGGTCTTCTTCATCACCGGGCGGCCGGAGAGCCAGCGGGCGGCGACGGAGCGGAACCTCGCGGCGGGGGGTTACCGCGGCTATGCGAGGCTCGCGATGGTGCCGGACGGTGCGCATTTCACCTCGGCCGCGGAGTTCAAGGCGCCGGTGCGCGCCGCGATCGAGGGCGAGGGCTATACGATCGTCGCCAATGTCGGCGACCAGCCCTCGGATCTCGCGGGCGGCCATGCACAGCGTGCCTTCCTGCTGCCGAACCCGTTCTACCGCGTGCCCTGACCCCGAAGGCGCACCGTCACTGCGATGTCCCAGGGAACCCGGCCTTCCGGTGCGGTATCTGTCGACGCGCCCCCGAGACCGCCCCCCACCGCCCCCACCGGCGCCGGAGAGGTCTCACCGGGTCAGGCTGGCCGCCAGCGCCTGCAGGTCGGCCGTGCTGAAAGGCTTCGACAGCACGGGCCGCACGATGAAGCGATAGTCGATCTGGTCCTTCGGACGGGAGGACACGAAGGCGAAGGGTATGCCTCGCTCCGCCAGCACCTCGGCCACCGGATAGACGTCCTCGCCTCCCGCCAGCTGGATGTCCAGCAGCGCCGCATCGAACGCCTCGGATCTTGCGGCCGCAAGCGCATCCGCCAGGCTCGACACCGGGCCGACGATCCGGAATCCGGCCGCACCCAGCGCGTCCGCCACCAGCACCGAGATCAGGAACTCGTCTTCGACCACGAGGATCGTCGGTCTGTCGTCGGATCCCACGTCCCACTCCCCCGTCTACGATGGCTCTTCCATCAACAGCCGGAGGCCAGGGAAGTGCGGACCCGATCGTGTCTTTTGTATCTTTCGGGCGCAACCCGGCCCGGACCATGGTGAGGGGGAGATCCGGACCGGGCCTGAGCGCTGGGGGTGAGAACAGGCGCACGATGATAGAGAACTGCTATCTTAAGGTGCAGACCAGGGGTGGTTTCACCCCTTTTTTGGAACAGGCCGGTGCGCAGGCAGCGGCTTCTGTCGCGAATGCCGCCTCTTCCGCTGCCTGGTGGGCGCGGCGCCGCAGCGTGTGATCGTCGGCCGCGGAATCATCAGGTGGCGGACGAGCCGAACAAAGCCCGGGATCGAAACGGTGACCCGGGCCCGGTGTGAGCCGCAGTTCGCCATTGAACTCGGCCGCTTCCGGCGCATGTCATTGCCATGAAACCTCTCATCCGCCTGGCGCTCCTCGCCGGCGCGGTCCTGGCCTTCGCACCGATGGCCAGCGCGCAATGCGTTGTGGACCCGAAGGCCGTCGATGCCGATGGCGCTCCCTGTGCCAACGGGCCGGCCGGCGGGTCTCCACCGCTGGTCCGCGGTCAGCGGCCGGTCGTTCAGGATATAAAGCCCCCCCAGAAGGTGGCTCCGGTCAGGCCGATCCCAGCCCCCAATCCGGCCAGGCCGGGCAACCTCATCGATCCCCCGAGCCTCGCGCCGCCATCCGCGCTGAAGCCATGATCCTTCCGCAAAGGATTTGAACTCGCGTTTTCACGTGAGAGCGGTGTTCCAAAAGTGCCGCTTACAGCAGGAAATCCACGGCCGTCAGGGCGTGGTCGGCGGTGACGTTGATGGCGAAGTCGGAGACCTTGTCGCCGTTGACGTCGGCATAGACCACCTGGATCGCCCCGGCCGTCACCACCCGCAGCTCGCCGGCATGGCGGGTGTAGTCGCCGGTGCCGAAGGTGAAGGCGGTGTCGCCGTTCTCCGAATTGCCGTCGGCATCGATTGCCGACAGGTCGATCCTGTCGCCGGTGGTGAAGTCGGCGATGACGTCCTTGCCGAGGCCGGAGACCGCGCTGTCGGACAAGGCGGTGTAGACGAACCGGTCGTTGCCGGCGCCGCCCTTCAGCAGGTCGCCGCCCCCACCCCCGGTGAGCACGTCGTTGCCGGCCATGCCCCACAGGGTGTTGGCGCCGGCGTCGCCGGCCAGCGTGTCGACGGAACCCGAGCCGATCACCTGCTCGATGCTGCCGAGCGTGTCGCCCGCGGCGTCGCCGCCGGAGACGTCACCCGTCGCGAGATCGACCGACACGCCGGCGGTCGAGCCGAGATAGCTCGCGGTGTCGATGCCGTCGCCGCCGACCAGCGCATCGGCTCCGGCCGCGCCTTCGAGCGTGTCGTTGCCGTCGCCGCCGTCGAGCTGGTCGTCGCCGGCGCCGCCCAGGATACTGTCGTCTCCCGCCTCGCCGAAGACCTGGTCGTTCTCGCTGCCGGCGTCGATCGAGTCGTTGCCGATGCCGCCATGGATGGTGTCGATCCCGGCCCCGCCGACCAGCCGGTCGGCACCGTCGCCGCCGGAGAGCGCGTCGTTGCCGCCTTCGCCCCCGAGCGTGTCGTCGCCGCCATTGCCGACGAGGGTGTCGTTGCCGAGCTCGCCGCCGATGATGTTGCGGACGTTGTCGCCGGTCAGGGTGTCGTCGTTGCTGGAGCCGTACAGGTGCTCGATGTTGGTCAGGACGTCGCCCGCGGCGTCGCCGCCGCTATGGATGCCGGTCAGCAGGTTGACCGAGACCGCCGCGGCCGAGCCCTGGTAGTTGGCGAAGTTCGAACCGGCGCCGCCGTCGAGGACATCGGCCCCGGCCCCGCCGCGGAGCTGGTCGTCGCCGGCGCCGCCGCTGAGCGCATTGGCCGCGGCGTCGCCGTACAGCCGGTCGTCGAGGTTCGACCCGATGAGATTCTCGATGCCGGTCAGCGTGTCGCCCTGGGCTTCGCCGCCCGTGTTCACGCCGCTCGCCAGGTCGATGGCGACCCCGACCGTGGATCCGGCATAGGCCGCCGTGTCGCTGCCGGCGCCGCCGTTCAGCGTGTCGGCCCCGGCGCCGCCGTCGAGCAGGTCGTTGCCGTTGCCGCCGGCGAGCACATTGGCCACGCCATTGCCGGTCAGGATGTCGCCGGAGTTCGAGCCGGAGAGATTCTCGATGCTGTTGAAGGTGTCGCCGGCGGCATCGCCGCCTGTTGCGGTGTTGGCGGCGAGGTTGACGGTGACGGCCGCGGACGCGATGTAGTCGGCGGTGTCGCTGCCGGCCCCGCCTTGCAGGATGTCCGCGCCGCCGCGGCCCGCGAGAACATCGTCGCCGGCGCCGCCATCCAGGACATTCGCCCCGGCCTGGCCGTTGATCACGTCGGCGAAGGCCGAGCCGATGACGTTCTCGATGCTGTTGAAGCTGTCGCCCTGGGCATCGCCGCCGGTCGCGGTGTTGCTGGAGAGGCTGAGGCTGACGCCTGCGGCGGAGGCGGCATAGCTCGCCGTGTCGATGCCGTCGCCGCCTTGCAGCGTATCGGCGCCGCCGAGGCCCTGGAGCGTGTCGTTGCCGTCGACGCCGTCGAGGGTGTTGGCCCCGGCATCGCCGGTCAGGCTGTCGGCCTGGTTCGAGCCGGAGAGATTCTCGATGCTGTCGAAGGTGTCGCCGGTCGCATCGCCGCCCGCGGCGGTGTTGGTGGCGAGGTTGATCGTGACGCTCCCGGTCGCGATGTAATAGGCGGTGTCGCTGCCGGCCCCGCCTTGCAGGAGGTCCGCACCGCCGCGGCCTGCCAGCAGGTCGTCGCCGGCGCCGCCGCTCAGGACATTCGCCCCGGCCTCGCCGTTGATCGTGTCGGCGAAGGCCGAGCCGATGATGTTCTCGATGCTGTTGAAGCTGTCGCCCTGGGCATCGCCGCCCATCGCGGTGTTGCTGGAGAGGCTGAGGCTGACGCCCGCGGCCGAGGCGGCATAGGTCGCCGTGTCGGTGCCGTTGCCGCCGATCAGCGCGTCCGCCCCGCCGAGGCCCTCGAGCGTGTCGTTGCCGTCGACGCCGTCGAGGATGTTGGCCCCGGCATTGCCGGTCAGGGTGTCGGCCTGGTTCGAGCCGGAGAGGTTCTCGATGCTGTCGAAGGTGTCGCCGGCGGCATCGCCGCCTGCGGCAGTGTTGGTGGCGAGGTTGATCGTGACGCTGCCGGTCGCGATGTAATAGGCGGTGTCGCTGCCGGTCCCGCCGCGCAGGACGTCCGCGCCGCCGCGGCCCGCCAGCAGGTCGTCGCCGGCGCCGCCATCCAGGACATTCGCCCCGGCCTGGCCGTTGATCACGTCGGCGAAGGCCGAGCCGATGACGTTCTCGATGCTGTTGAAGCTGTCGCCCTGGGCATCGCCGCCGGTCGCGGTGTTGCTGGAGAGGCTGAGGTTGACGCCTGCGGCGGAGGCGGCATAGGAGGCGGTGTCGGTGCCGTTGCCGCCCTGCAGCGTGTCGGCCCCGCCGAGGCCCTGGAGCGTGTCGTTGCCGTCGCCCCCGGCCAGGACATTGGCTGCGGCGCTGCCGGTCAGCGTGTCGTTCAGGGCCGAGCCGATGAGGTTCTCGATGGCCGCCAGCGTGTCGCCCTGGGCGTCGCCGCCGGTGCCCGCGCCGGTGAGCAGGTTGACGGCGACCGCTGCGGCCGAGCCGGTGTAGTCGGCGGTGTCCGTGCCGTTGCCGCCGTTGAGGGCGTCGGCCCCGGCCCCGCCGTGGAGCAGGTCGTTGCCGTCGCCGCCGCTCAGCGCATTGACCCCGGCGCTGCCGGTCAGCGTGTCGTTCAGGGCCGAGCCGGTGGCGTTCTCGATGGCCGTCAGCGTGTCGCCCGCGGCGTCGCCGCCGGAGACGGCACTCGTCAACAGGTTGATCGACACAGCCGCCGCCGAGCCGGTGTAATCGGCGGTGTCTGCCCCATTGCCGCCGTTGAGGGCGTCGGCCCCGGCGCTACCGCGAAGCGTGTCGTTGCCGTCGCCGCCGGCCAGCACATTGGCCACGGCGCTGCCGATCAGCGTGTCGGCCAGGGCCGAGCCGATCAGGTTCTCGATGGTCGCCAGCGTGTCGCCCTGGGCGTCGCCGCCCGTGCCGGTTCCAGTCAGCAGGTTGACCACGACCGCGGCGGCCGAGGCGGCGTAGGTCGCGGTGTCGGTGCCGTTGCCGCCCTGCAGCGCATCGGCGCCGCCGTGGCCCTGGAACGTGTCGTTGCCGTCGCCGCCGGCCAGGATGTTGGCCCCGGCATCGCCGGTCAGCGCGTCGGCGAAGGCCGAGCCGGTCAGGTTCTCGATGTCGGTCAGCGTGTCGCCCGCGGCGTCGCCGCCCGAGGCGGCGCCGTTGACCGTTACCGCCACCGCGGCGGCGGAGGCGGCGTAGGTCGCGGTGTCGGTGCCGTTGCCGCCCTGCAGCGTGTCCGTCCAGCCGCCGCCCTGGAGCGTGTCGTTGCCGTCGCCGCCGGTCAGGATATTGCCATCCTCGTTGCCGGTCAGCGTGTCGGCGAAGGCCGAGCCGGTCAGGTTCACGATGCGGAACAGGGTGTCGCCCTCGGCGTCGCCGCCCGTGCCGGTCCCGGTCAGCAGGTCGACCGCGACGGCCGCGGCCGAGGTGGCGTAGGAGGCGTTGAGGCCGATCAGCGTGTCGGCCCCGGCGCCGCCGATCAGCACGTCATTCCCGACGAGGCCGTCGAGGGTGTTGGCCCCGGCGTCGCCGGTCAGCGTGTCGTCCTGCCACGAGCCGATGAGGTTCTCGATCGACGTCAGCGTGTCGCCCTGGGCGTCGCCGCCCGTGCCGGTTCCGGTCAGCAGGTTGACCACGACCGCGGCAAGCGAGCCGACGTAGTTCGCGGTGTCGGTGCCGTTGCCGCCCTGCAGCGCATCGGCGCCGCCGAAGCCGATGAGCGTGTCGTCGCCGCCGCCGCCGGCCAGGACATTCGCCGCGGCGACGACGAACTCGCCGCTCAGGTTGTCGTTGAAGGCCGAGCCGATGACGTTCTCGATGCTGGTGTAGGGGGGGGCGTCGACCCAGACCACCACCCCGACGGCCGAGGCGGCATAGGTCACCGTGTCGGTGCCTGCGCCGCCCTGCAGCGAGTCGGCACCGCCAAGGCCCTGGAGCGTGTCGTTGCCGTCGCCGCCCGACAGGACATTGGCTCCGGCGTCGCCGGTCAGCGTGTCGTTGAAGGCCGAGCCGGTCAGGTTCTCGATGCCGGACAGGACGTCGCCCGCGGCGTCGCCGCCCGAGGCGGCGCCGTTGACCGTGACCACGACCGCGGCCGCCGAGGCGGCGTAGGACGCGGTGTCGGTGCCGTTGCCGCCCTGCAGCGTGTCCGCGCCGCCGCGGCCCTGAAGCGTGTCGTTGCCGTCGCCGCCGGCCAGGACATTGGCCCCGGCGTCGCCGGTCAGCGTGTCGCTTAAGGCCGAGCCGGAGAGATTCTCGATGCTGCTGAAGGTATCGTCCTGGGCATCGCCGCCCGTCGCGGCATTGGTCGCGAGATTGACGGTAACGCCCGCGACGGATGCGATGTAGTAGGCCGTGTCGCTGCCGGCCCCGCCTTGCAGGAAGTCCGCGCCGGCACGGCCCGCCAGCACGTCGTCGCCGGCGCCGCCATCCAGGACATTCACCCCGGCACTGCCGTTGATCGTGTCGGCGAAGGCCGAGCCGATGACGTTCTCGATGCTGCTGAAGCTGTCGCCCGCGGCATCCCCGCCCGAGGTGTTGCCGGTCGTGAGGCTGAGCGAGACCCCGGCGGCCGAGGCGGCGTAGGTCGCCGTGTCGACGCCGTTGCCGCCCTGCAGCGCGTCGGCGCCACCGAGGCCGGCCAGGACATTGGCCCCGGCGTCGCCGGTCAGCGTGTCGTTCAGGGCCGAGCCGGTGAGATTCTCGATGCCGGTCAGGATATCGCCCTGGGCATCGCCGCCCGAGGCGGGGCCGTTGACCGTGACCACGACCGCGGCCGCCGAGGCGGCGTAGGAGGCGGTGTCGGTGCCGGCGCCGCCGTTCAGCACGTCGCCGAACTGGCCGCCTTCGAGCCAGTCGTTGCCGCCCCCGCCGTTGAGCGTGTCGGTGCCGCCGCCGCCAAAGCTGTCGCCGCTCAAGATGTCGTCGCCATTGACGCCGTTGAGCAAATCGTTGCCGCCCATTCCGATCAGAATGGTATCGCCGTTCAGGTTGGCGGTCAGGACGTCGTTGAACTCCGAGCCGGCCACGTACTCGAATCCGGAGAGGGTGACGCCCCCGGAACCGACGCCGGTGGTCAGGTTGACAGTGATGGCTAAGCCCGCGGCGCCCGAGAGGTCGAGGATGTCAAAGCCGGAACCGCCGATCAGCGTGTCGGCGCCGCCGCTGATTTGGATAACGTCGTCGCCGGCGCCGCCGTCGACCGTGTTGGCCCCACCGTCGCCCCGCAGGCCGTCGGTGAAGGCGCTGCCGATCAGGTTCTCGAAGCCGCTGAAGGTGTCGCCCGTGGATTCGCCGCGGTTGCCAAAGCCGGCGTTCAGGTGCACCTCGACGCCCTCGGTGGCGTTGGCATAGCTGAGCGTGTCGATGCCGGCGCCACCGCTCATGGCATCGACACCCAGGCCGCCCTGGATGATGTCGTTGCCCCCGAGGCCGCTGAGCGTGTCGTTGCCGGCGCCGCCATTGATGATGTCGATGCCGTCCGGGTTGGCCGGATTGCCCGGATCGGTCCCGGTGAGGGTTTCATTGCCGGCGGTGCCGTTGAGGATCTGGGTCACGAGACGTCCTCCTGCTTCGGTCGCCACCGCTCATGGAGAACGGCCGGGCCGTGAAATGCGGCCATCCGCACGAGGCCTGGAAATAGGAAAGATTTATCAGATGTCCTGCATATCCTGTTAATTAAAATCCCGCAACCCCGGGAACAGCTCGCCATGGGAGCGCCGACAGCATCGCTGCCGCAAAAGGGAGGCCCCGATGACAGCTTTCGGCGGCTGCCGAGCCCGGTCCACTGTCGCAGCGCAGTTCGGTGGAGCGCCGCGAAGGGCAGGGGCCTCCTCCTACCCCACCATCTCCGCATGGTGGCACGCCACCATCCGCTCATCCACCAGCCGCAACTCCGGCCGGTCCACGCTGCAGATGTCCGTGGCATACGGGCACCGCCGGTGAAACGCACACCCCGGCGGCGGGTTCAGGGGCGAGGGCAGCTCGCCCTTCAGCACCACCCGCTCGGCCCGCTTGGTCGGGTCGACGAATGGGGTCGAGGCCAAGAGCGCCTTGGTGTAGGGGTGGCGCGGATGGCGGAAGATCGCCTCCTTGGTGCCGTGCTCCACCGGCCGGCCCAGATACATCACCACCAGGTCGTCGGCGATGTGCTCCACCACCGACAGGCCGTGGCTGATGAACAGATAGGCCAGGCCGAACTCCTCCTGCAGATCCATCAGCAGGTTCAGCACCTGGGCCTGGATCGAGACGTCCAGCGCCGAGACCGGCTCGTCCGCCACCACCACCTTGGGCCGCAGCATCAGCGCCCGGGCGATGGCGATGCGCTGGCGCTGCCCGCCCGAGAACATATGCGGATAGCGGTCGTAATGCTCCGGCCGCAGGCCGACCTTCGACAGCATCGCCTCGGCCGCCTGCCGCCGCTCCGCCGCCTTCAGATCGGTGTTGATCTTCAGCGGCTCCTCCAGGATCGCGCCCACCTTCTTGCGCGGGTTCAGCGAGCCGTAGGGGTCCTGGAACACGATCTGCACCGCGCCGCGCAGGCGGCGTCGCTGGGCCGCATCGGCGGTCGCCACCGGGATGCCGTCGATGGTCAGGTCGCCCTCGCTCGGCGGCTCGATCATGGTCACCACCCGGGCCAGGGTCGACTTGCCGCAGCCGCTCTCGCCGACCACGGCCAGGGTCTTGCCGGCCTCCAGCGTGAACGACATCGCGGACAGGGCGCGCAGCGTCTTGGCGGCCTTGAAGGGCGAGGACTTGACCTCGTAGAAGCGGCTCAGCTGCCGCGCCTCGACAACCGCGGTCACGCGCGGATCTCCTGCAGGGGATTGAAGCAGCGCGTGCGCCCGTCCAGGTCGGGCGACAGCTCCGGATGCTGGGCCCGGCAGCGGTCCAGCACGTTGCGGCAGCGCGGGTTGAACAGGCAGCCGGACGGCCGGTCATAGGGGCCGGGCACGACGCCGGGGATGGTCGGCAGCCTTCGGTGGCCGGTGCTGCGCTCCGGAAGCGCTTCCAGCAGGGCGCCGGTATAGGGGTGGCGCGGCCGGCCGAACAGGCCGCCGACCATGCGCTCCTCCACCAGCTCGCCGGCATACATCACATTGACCCGCTGCGCCGTCTCGGCCACCACGCCCATGTCGTGGGTGATCAGCACCAGCGCCATGCCCTGGTCGCGCTGCAGGTCGGCCAGCAGCTGCAGGATCTGGGCCTGGATGGTCACGTCCAGCGCCGTGGTCGGCTCGTCGGCGATCAGCAGCTTCGGCCGGCAGGCGATCGCCATGGCGATCATCACCCGCTGGTTCATGCCGCCCGACAACTGGTGCGGGAAGGCGTCGATCCGGGTCTCCGGCGCCGGGATGCCGACCTGGGCCAGGAGCTGGATGGTGCGGTCGCGCCGGGCGCGGCGGCTGCCGCCCTCATGCACCTGCAGCGTCTCCATGATCTGGAAGCCGACGGTGAAGCAGGGGTTCAGGCTGGTCATCGGCTCCTGGAAGATCATCGCCATGTCCTTGCCGATGATCTTGCGGCGCTGGCGCGGCGACATCTTCAAGAGGTCGTGGCCGCCGAAGCTGAGATGGTCGGCCGTGACCTTGCCGGGGAAGGCCACCAGCCCCATCAGCGCCAGCATGGTCACCGATTTGCCGGAGCCGGATTCGCCGACGATGCCCAGGATCTCGCCGGGATCGATGGTGAGGTCGAGGCCGGAGACGGCGCGGAACGATCCCTTGCCGGCCGGGAACTCGACCGTCAGGTTGCGGATGTCGAGCAGGGGCATGTCAGACCACAATGAACGGACCGGATCATAATTTTCCTGTCATTGCCGGGCTTGGCCCGGCAATCCAGAAGGTGTCGACGCTCTCTGGATGCCCGGGTCAAGCCCGGGCATGACAGATGAGGGGATGCGTCGTCCTTCATTCGATGCCTCGCATCCCAGGCATCAGCGCTTCAGTCTCGGGTCCAGGGCGTCGCGCAGGCCGTCGCCCAGCAGGTTGAAGGCCAGCACCGTGATCAGGATGGCCAGGCCGGGGAAGGTCACCACCCACCAGGCGCGCTGCAGGAACTGCAGCGACGAGGCCAGCATGGTGCCCCATTCCGGCGTTGGCGGCTGGGCGCCGAGGCCGAGGAAGCCGAGCGCCGCGGCGTCCAGGATGGCGGTGGAGAAGCCCAGCGTCGCCTGCACGATCAGCGGCGCCATGCAGTTCGGCAGGATGGTGGCGAACATCAGCCGCAGGGTGCCGGCCCCGGCGACGCGGGATGCGGTGACATAGGGCCTGCGGATCTGGCTCAGCACCGCGGCGCGCATCAGCCGCGAGTAATGCGGCAGGGTGACGATCGAGACCGCGACCATGGCGTTGACCAGGCCGGGCCCGAGGATGGCGACCACGACGATCGCCAGCAGCAGGCTGGGCAGCGCCAGCATTATGTCCAGGAGCCGCATTATAGCGGTATCGACGATCCCGCCGAAGAAGCCCGCGGCCAAGCCCAGCAGCAGGCCCAGGGCCAGCGACAGGGTGACCACGATCAAGCCTATCATCATGGACAGGCGGGCGCCGTGGATCAGGCGCGAGAGGATGTCGCGGCCGATGTCGTCGGTGCCCAGCGGATAGGCCAGCGTGCCGCCATCCTGCCAGAAGGGCGGCACCAGGAAGGCGGCGCGGTCCTGGTCGATCGGCGAATGCGGCGCGACGACGTCGGCGAAGATCGCGACCAGCGCGATCAGCACGATCACGATCAGCCCGGCCAGGGCGCCCTTGTTGGCGCTGAACGAGCGCCAGAATTCCAGGAACGGGCCGGGCGGCTTGGCGGGCAGGGCAGGGGCCCGGGTCTCTTGCAGGCTGGGTGCGGTCATCGGCTTACTTCACATGCCGGATGCGGGGGTCGAGCAGGCCGTAGGCCAGGTCGACCAGGAGGTTGACGACGATGACGAGTGTAGCGACCAAGAGCACGCCGCCCTGCAGCGTCGGGTAGTCGCGGCGGTTGATCGCCTCGACCAGCCATTTGCCGACGCCGGGCCAGGCGAACACGGTCTCGGTCAGGATCGCGCCGCCGAGCAGTGTGCCGACCTGCAGGCCGATCACGGTGACCACCGGGATCAGGGCGTTGCGCAGGGCGTGCAGCCCGATCACCCGCTTCAGCCCCAGCCCCTTGGCCCGGGCGGTGCGGATATAGTCCTCGCTCAGCACCTCCAGCATGGCCGACCGGGTCATGCGCGCGATCACGGCGAGCGGGATGGTGCCGAGCACGATCGTCGGCAGGATCAGCGCGCGCAGGGCCGAGACGAAGGCGCCCTTCTCGTCCGACATCAGGCTGTCGATCAGCATGAAGCCGGTCTTCGATTCGACATAGTACAGGGCCGAGATCCGGCCGGAGACCGGGGTCCAGCCGAGCCCGACCGAGAAGATCAGGATCAGCAGCAGCCCCCACCAGAAGATCGGCATCGAATAACCGGTCAGGCTGGCCCCCATGATGCCATGGTCGATCGGGGAGGATCGGTTGGTCGCGGCCAGGATGCCGGCGGGGATGCCCAGCACCACGGCGAAGATCATGGCGCAGAGGCCGAGCTCCAGCGTCGCCGGGAACAGCTTCAGGAACTCGCTCAGCACCGGCCGCCGGGTGGTGGTCGAGGCGCCGAGATCGCCCTGCAGCACCTCGCCGATATAGGAGAAGAACTGCACCGACACCGGCCGATCCAGGCCCATCTCGTGCATCAGCTCGGCGTGGCGCTCGGGCGTGACGCCGCGCTCGCCGGCCCGGACCTGGACCGGGTCGCCGGGCACCGCCCGGATCAGGAAGAAGCTGAGGGCGGTGATCCCCAGGAAGGTGATCATCGCCATGGCGACGCGGGTCAGGATGAAGCGGAGCATGATGCCATCGGATAACGGATGCCGGGCCGGAAAAGACGCGGGCGGAGGAGCATCCCCCTGCTCCCCCGCCCGGCTCCCCCTTACCTCGCTTTATTCGGTGATGTCGACTTCGCTGAAGTCGTGGCGGCCGAACGGGCTGACCTTGTAGCCCGTGACCTCCTTGCGGGTCGGCTCGAACACCACCGAATGGGCGATCGGCAGCCACGGCGCCTGGTCGTGGAAGATCACCTGCGCCTGCTCGTACAGCTTGGTGCGCTCGGCCTGGTCCGAGATCGACTTGGCCTTCTTGATGAGCGCCTCGAAATCCTTGTCGCACCACTTCGAGATGTTGCTGCCGCCCTGCCGCGCACCGTCGCAGCCCAGCAGGTTGTTCAGGAAGTTGTCCGGGTCGCCGTTGTCGCCGGTCCAGCCCAGCTGCGCCATCTGGTGCTCGCCTTCCTGGGCCCGCTTCCGATATTCGCCCCACTCATACGAGACGATCTTGGCCTTGATCCCCAGCTTCTCGAGATCGGCCTGCATCATCTCGGCGATGCGCTGGGCGTTCGGGTTGTACGGGCGCTGAACCGGCATCGCCCACAGGTCGGTCTCGAAGCCGTTCGGATAGCCGGCCTCGGCCAGCAGCTTCTTCGCCGCTTCGGGGTCGTACTTATATTCCTTGATGCTGTCGTTGTAGGACCAGATCGTCGGCGGGATCGGGTTCTTCGCCGCCTGGCCAGCGCCCTGGTACACGGCGTCGAGGATCGCCTGCTTGTTCACCGCCATGTTGACGGCCTGGCGCACGCGGACGTCGTCGAACGGCTTCTTGGTCACGTTGAAGGCCAGGTAGCCGGTGTTCAGGCCCGGCTGGGTCAGGACGTTCAGCGCCGGATCCTTCTGCATCGCCGGCACGTCGGCCGGGTTCGGATACGGCATGACGTGGCACTCGCCGGCCTTCAGCTTGGCATAGCGCACCGCGGCGTCCGGGGTGATGGCGAAGACCAGGTTGTCGATCTTCTCCTTGCCGCTCCAGGCCTGGTCGAAGGCCTTGTAGCGGATCAGCGCGTCCGCCTGGTACTGCACGAACTGGAAGGACCCGGTGCCGATCGGCACCTGGTCGACCTGCTCCGGCGTGCCGGCCTTCATCATCACGTCGGCGTACTCGGCCGACAGGATCGACGAGAACTCCATCGCCAGGTCGGCCAGGAACGGCGCCTCCGGCTTGGTCAGGGTGAACTTGACCGTGTGGTCGTCGACCTTGTCGATCGACTTCAGCAGGTCGGGAAAGCTCATGTCGTTGAAATAGTCGTACGAGCCGCCGGAGACCTTGTGGTACGGGCTGTCCGCCTTCCACATCCGGTTGAAGGTGAACAGCACGTCGTCGGCGTTGAAGTCGCGGGTCGGCGTGAACTTCTCGTTCGAATGCCACTTCACCCCCTTGCGGAGGTGGAAGGTGTAGACCGTGCCGTCGTCCGAAATGTCCCAGGACTCGGCCAGGCCCGGCTCGGTCTTGGTGCTGCCCTTGGTGAATTCGACCAGATGGTCGTAGATCGGGCCGGCCGCATCGAAGCTGGTGCCGGTGGTGTTAATCTGCGGATTGAAATTCTCCGGGCTGCCCTCGGAGCAATAGACCAATGTCTTGGCTTCGGCGGACACCGCGGCCCCCGCGACGAGGACAAGCGCCATCGCCGTGGCGGACAGGAAACGCGACATGAAACTCTCCCCCAATGGTGGTCCTTCGGCCTGGGCTTGCCGCATAGCTGTATTGCCCAAACCGTGGGTTGTACGGGATTACCGCAGGGGGCGGGGGTGATGTCAACTGGCCGGTTGAGGCCGCAGGATAAGAATCGTTTCACGCGATATGGGTGGATTTCCGTGCAGGTTCGGTAATTTGCCGGCACGGCCCGACGGTTCGAAATTCCGTCGGCTGGAAAACCGACGGGCAGGAACGCCGCGGACGACGTTCCTGCTCGTTTGTTGCTCGGCTCGGATTACTCCGCGATGTCGACGCCACGGAAATCGTGCAGCCCGACCGGGATGATCTTGTAGCCGGTGACCTCCTTGCGGATCGGCTCATAGACCACCGAATGGGCGATCGGCAGCCACGGCGCCTGATCGTGGAAGATCACCTGGGCCTGCTCGTACAGCTTGGTGCGCTCGGCCTGGTCGGCGGTGGCCTTTGCCGTCTGGATGAGCTTCTCGAAATCCTGATCGCACCATTTCGAGATGTTCGACCCGCCTTCCCGCGCCGCGTCGCAGCCCAGCAGGTTGGCGAAGAAGTTGTCCGGGTCGCCGTTGTCGCCCGACCAGCCCATCTGCGCCATCTGGTGCTCGCCGGCCTGGGTGCGCTTGCGGTATTCGCCCCATTCGAACGACACGATCTTGGTCTTGATCCCGACCTTGGCCAGGTCTTCCTGCATCAATTCGGCGATGCGCTGGGCGTTCGGGTTGTAGGGGCGTTGCACCGGCATCGCCCACAGGTCGCTCTCGAAGCCGTTGGCCAGGCCGGCGTCAGCCAGCAGCTTCTTCGCCGCCTCCGGGTCGTATTTGTAGTCCTGGATGCTGTTGTTGTAGGACCAGATCGTCGGCGGGATCGGGTTCTTCGCCGCCTGGCCGGTGCCCTGGTACACCGCCTCCAGGATCGCCTGCTTGTTCACTGCCATGTTGACGGCCTGGCGCACGCGCACGTCGTCGAACGGCTTCTTGGTGACGTTGAAGGCCAGATAGCCGGTGTTCAGGCCCGGCTGGCTCAGCACGTTGAGGTTCGGGTCCTTCTCCATCGCCGGCAGGTCGGCCGGGTTCGGATAGGGCATGACATGGCATTCGCCGGCCTGCAGCTTGGCGTAGCGCACCGCCGCGTCCGGGGTGATGGCGAAGACCAGGTTGTCGATCTTCTCGCGGCCGCTCCAGGCCTGGTCGAAGGCCTTGTAGCGGATCAGCGCGTCCGGCTGGTACTGCACGAACTGGAACGGCCCGGTGCCGATCGGCACCTGGTCGACCTGCTCCGGCGTGCCGGCCTTCATCATCGCATCGGCATATTCGGCCGACAGGATCGACGCGAAGTTCATCGCCATATTGGCGATGAACGGCGCCTCCGGCTTGGTCAGGGTGAACTTGACGGTGTAGTCGTCGACCTTGTCGATCGCCTTCAGCAGCGTGGGCATCCCCATGTCGCCGAAATAGTCGTACGAGCCGCCGGACACCTTGTGGTACGGGCTGTCGTCCTTCCACATCCGGTTGAACGAGAACAGCACGTCGTCGGCGTTGAAGTCGCGCGTCGGGGTGAAGGCCTCGCTGGAATGGAACTTGACGCCCTTGCGCAAGTGGAAGGTGTAGACCGTGCCGTCATCCGACACGTCCCAGGATTCAGCCAGGGCCGGCACCACCTTGGTGGTGCCCTTCTCGAAGGCCACCAGCCCGTCATAGACCGGCAGCGCCGCGTCGAAGCTGGTGCCGGTGGTGTTGATCTGCGGGTTGAAGTTCTCCGGGCTGCCCTCGGAGCAGTAGACCAGCGTCTTGGCCTCGGCCGACGCCGCCATCCCCGCGGCGAGGGCCAGCGCCATCGCCGTTGCGGACAGGAAGCGGGACATGGGGTTCTCCCTCAATGGGTCGGGCGCGGACGGAAGCCGCGCCAAGTTGCGGGGATTACCGCAACCTGGGGGTGTGCTGTCAATCCGCGCCCGGGAACCCGCCGGCCGCAACCGTTCCGGACGAGACGGTCAGGCATAAAGTCCGCCGCATTTGATGCGACTCGCGCCTTACTCCTGGATGTCGACGCCGCGGAAGTCGTGGATCCGCACCGGGGTGATGACGTAGTTCAGCACCTCCTTGCGGATCGCCTGGTGCTCGACCGAGTGGGCGATCGGCAGCCATGGCACCTGGTCGTGGAAGATCACCTGCGCCTGCTCATACAGCTTGCTGCGCTCGGCCTGGTCGGCGGTGGTCTTCGCCTGCTGGATGAGCTTCTCGAAATCCTGATTGCACCACTTCGAAATATTTCCGCCGCCTTCCCGAGCGGCGTCGCAGCCGAGGAGATTGTTGAAGAAGTTGTCCGGATCGCCGTTGTCGCCGCCCCAGCCGAACTGCGCCATCTGGTGCTCGCCGGCCTGGGCTCGCTTTCTGTATTCGCCCCATTCGAACGAAACAATCTTCGCCCGGATCCCGACCTTGGCCAGGTCGGCCTGCATCAGCTCGGCGATGCGCTGGGCGTTCGGGTTGTACGGGCGCTGCACCGGCATGGCCCAGAGATCGGTGTCGAAGCCATTGGCCAGCCCAGCCTCGGCCAGCAGCTTTTTCGCCGCCTCAAGATCGTACGGATAATCCTGGACGCTGTCGTTGTAGGACCAGATGGTCGGCGGGATCGGGTTCTTCGCCGCCTGGCCCGCACCCAGATAGACGGCGTCGAGGATCGCCTGCTTGTTCACCGCCATGTTGATGGCGCGGCGGATGCGGACGTCGTCGAACGGCTTCTTCAGGACGTTGAAGGCCAGGTAGCCGGTGTTCAGCCCCGGCTGGCTGATCACCGTCACCGCCGGGTCCTTCTCCATCGCCGGCAGGTCGGCCGGGTTCGGCGACGGGATCACCTGGCACTCATTGGCCTTCAGCTTGGCATAGCGGACCGCGGAATCCGGGGTGATGGCGAAGACCAGCGTGTCGATCTTCTCCCGCCCGCTCCAGGCCTGGTCGAAGGCCTTGTAGCGGATCAGCGCGTCCGGCAGGTACTGGACGAAGCGGAACGGCCCGGTGCCGATCGGGATCTGGTCGACATCCTCCGGCGTGCCGGCCTTCATCATCGCATCGGCATATTCCGCCGACAGGATCTGGGCGAAGTTCATCGCCATGTCGGCGATGAACGGCGCCTCCGGCTTGGTCAGGGTGAAGCGGACCGTATAGTCGTCGACCTTGTCGATCGCCTTCAGCAGCGTCGGCATGCCCATGTCGCCGAAGTAGTCGTACGACCCGCCGGAGACCTTGTGATACGGGCTGTCGTCCTTCCACATCCGGTTGAACGAAAACAGCACGTCGTCGGCATTGAAGTCCCGCGTGGGCGTGAAGGCCTCGTTGGAATGCCACTTCACGCCCTTGCGCAGATGGAAGGTGTAGACGGTGCCGTCGTCGGACACGTCCCAGGATTCGGCCAGGGCCGGCACCACCTTGGTGCCGCCGCGCTCGAACGCCACCAGCCCGTCATAGACCGGCACCGAGGCGTCCAGGCTGGTGCCGGTGGTGTTGATCTGCGGGTTGAAGTTCTCCGGGCTGCCTTCGGAGCAGTAGACCAGCGTCTTGGCCTCGGCTGACGCGGCGCTGGCCGCCAGAACGAGCGCCAGCGCCGTGGCGCTCAGGAAACGGGACATGAAGCTCTCCCTGCAGGATTGGTGTCGTGGCGCGATCCGGTCGACGGCAGATCGTCAAACGGTACGGTACCGTCTAGGCTGGGCGAAAGCTCTGCTCATTTGCACGCCCTGGTGAGCCGTGCCATCGCGGCTCCGGGGCAAAAGGATCGCCGCCATGACCGGAAGACGTCAGCCACCGGCCGGGAAGGAGGAGGGAACGACGGCGTCACGCGCCGTGCGGCAGGAGGCTCGCCAGGAGGAGTTTCTGCGGGCCGCCACCGAGGTGTTCTTCAAATCCGGCTTCGCCGGGGCGAGCGTGGACGAGATCATCGCCAAGGTCGGCGGTTCGAAGCGCACCATCTACAGCTATTTCGGCAACAAGGAGCAGCTGTTCGCGACCGTGGTGCGGGAGATCGTCCGCAATGCCATGGGGCCCCTGGCCGAGGCCGACTTCGTCCGGGCGGATCTCGAAGCCACGCTGCAGGAGGCCGGGTTGTGCTATCTCGGCGTCATCATGTCGCCCGAGGCCCTGCAGCTGTATCGCACGGTGGTGGGCGAGGGCAGCCGGTTTCCCGACCTCGCCAAGGTGTTCTTCGAGGCCGGGCCGGGGCGAACGAGCGCAAATCTGGCGCGCGTGCTGGAGGAGAGGGGAGGCGAGTGGGGGATCGCTGCCGGCGACCCCGAGCGGCTGGCGGACCATTTCCTGGGGATGATCCGCGACGACCTCCATCTCCAGGTCGTGCTCGGGCTGCGGCCGCCGCCGACACCCGACGAAGCCCGGGCGGCCGTGGACTCCGCGGTCCGGATGTTCGTCAATGGTGCCCGCGGGCCTCATGCGACGCGTGGCCCATCAAGCGGGCGAGGGTGAGCTTGGTGGCCACCAGGACCGGCGCGGCGACCAGGAACAGCAGCGCGATCGCCAGGAAACATTCGTTGAAGGACAGTGTCGCCACCTGCTGCACGAAAACCTTCTGAATCACGGCAGTCGCCGCGGCGCCGGCTTCCTCGGGATAGCCCCGCGCGGTCAGCAATGCCGAAAGCGTCTCCTGCCGATCGGTCAGCGTCGGGTTGCCGGGCGCGAACTGCTCGGCCAGCACCGTGCGGTTCAGCGCGTTCTGGTGGTCGAGATAGGTTGCGAGGCTGGCGACGCCGATCTGGCCGCCCATCTGGCGGCCGATGTTGAACAGGGCCACGCCCTGGGCCAGCACCTCCGGGCGCAGATCGCGCAGCGTGCCCACGGTCAGCGAGACGAAGAGGAGACCGAGGCCGAGGCCGCGCAGCAGCAGGGCCGGCACCATGTCGGGCAGCCCGCTCTCGGAGGTCGAGCCCGACAGCATCCACATCGACGTCATGAAGCAGATGATGCCGAAGGGAACCATCTTGACCGGATCCAGCTGCCTGAACTGGATCACCGCGCCCGCGAAGAGCAGGCCGAGGCAGACCAGTACGCCGCTCGGCAGCAGCAGCAGCCCAGCATAGGTCGGCGACAGGCCGAGCACGCCGGTGGCGAAGGCCGGGATGACGAAGGCGCTGCCGAACAGCGCGCCGCCGGCAACGAAGCTGACGATGAAGCCGAAGCTGAAATGCTCGTCGCGGAAGACCGCGGTGTCGATCAGCGCCCCGCGCTTCCGCGCCAGGGCCTGCCAGGCCAGGAACGCGGCGGCGGCGCATAGTCCGGCGAGGCTGACATGCACGATCTCGGGTTCGTCGAACCAGTTGTAGCGGCTGCCCTCCTGCGTGACATAGACGAAGGCGGTCATCGCCGCGCCCAGCAGCACGAGGCCGGGCCAGTCCAGCCGGCCTGTCGCCTCCGGCCGATCGTGACGGGCCGGGGCGAGAAGCACCCCCACGAGGCCGGCCAGGCCCAGCGGCACATTGGCCAGGAACATCCAGGACCAGGAGAGCGTGTCGACGGTCCAACCCTGCAAGGCCGGGGACAGGGTCGTGGGCGCTACGGTCGTGGCGAAGGCGAAGACGGCCTGGACCAGCCCCTGCCGGGACCGGGCAAAAACCTGGAACAGCAGCGCCTGGCCGGTGACGAGCAGGACAGCGCCGGCGACGCCCTGCGCGATCCGCCACGCGACCAGGACGCCGAGGCCGCCGGCCGCGGCGGCCCCGAGGGCGCCGGCGAGCAGGACCAGGATCGCGCCCGCCAGCAGCCGGCGCGGCGCCAGGCGCAATGTCAGCCACGCTGCCAGCGGAAAGGCGGTCAGCTTGGCCACGAGATAGGCGATGTTGACCCAGGCGACCTCGTCCTGGGTGGCATGGATGCCGCCCATGACGTGGCCGCGGGTGACCACCAGGACGGTGCTGTTCACCGCATCCATCGCGGCGGCAACGGTCAGGAAGCCGAGCAGCAGCCATGGCCGCGTCGCCGACAGCGCTGCGGGGCGGGCCGGCGACAAGGCGGGGTCGGCCGCCGCGGTCACAACGCTTCGTCCGCCGTCCGGAAGATCCGGGCGTCGGCCCGCGAAGGCCCGCCCTCGGCCGCCGCCGCCGTGCCCGGGCTGGGCCCGACCTCGACGGCGACATCGACCGACAGGCCGGGCACCAGCCGGCCGAGCAGGCCGTGGCCGGCGGGGAGCGCGATCTTGACGGGCACGCGCTGGACGATCTTGACGAAGTTGCCGGTGGCGTTGTCGGGCGGCAGCAGGCTGAAGGCGGCGCCGCTGGCAGGCGCCAGGCTGTCCACCCGTCCCCGGATGACCGCATCCGAATAGCCGTCGACGCGGATCTCGACCGGCTGGCCCACCGCCATGCGGGCGACCTGGGTCTCCTTGAAGTTCGCCACCACCCAGACGGCATCGACCGGCACCACCGAGAGAAGGGCGACGCCGGGCCGCACATACTCGCCCGCATGGACGCGGCGGTTCCCGACGACGCCGGCGACGGGCGCGCGGATCACCGTGTCCGCCAGAGCGATTTCGGCCAGCTGCAGATTCGCGCGCGCCTCCGCCAGGCGGGCATCGATCTGCCGGGTCTCGGAGTCGAGCACCGCCAGCTGCTCGCGCGCAGCCGCCGCGACGGCCTCGGCCTGGGCCAGGGCAGCGCGGGCGCGACCGGAATTGGCGGTGGCCGTGTCGTGATTGCGCTGCGGCGTCCAGCCCTGATCCACCAGGCGGGTCGCCCGCGCCAGCTCCCGGCGCGACAGCTCCACATCGGCCCGGCCGACATCGACCGCCGCCTCCGCCTCGCGGATCTTCGCCCGCTGCAGGTCCTCGCGGCGGGCCAGATTCTCGGTGGCGGCCTCGGCCTGGGCGATGGCAGAAGCGGCGCGGTCGCGCTGGGCCCGATGATCCTCATCGGCGATCCGCAGCAGCACGGCCCCGGCCTCGACCATCTGGTTGTCGTCGACCAGCACCTCGGCCACATAGCCGGACACCTTTGGGCTGATCGCCGTGATGTCGGCGCGGACATAGGCATTGTCGGTCCATTCCCTGGACCGGCCTTCGTCCCACCAGGACCATCCCCAGGCGCCGCCCGCGACGACGAGGGAGAGAAGAGTGGTCGCGGTGGCCACACGCTTGGCAATGCGCTTCATCGGAAGCCCTCGTCCCCTGTGCGCAGCTCGCGCTGCATTGGATGGGTACGATACCGTACCGTATACGACTCATGAGGGTCAAGGGGCTGGCCGGAGCGCGCGGCGTCGCGCCGGATGCCGGCATTGACCTCCGCCGCGATAAGGCCGGTCTCGCCGATGACGATGATCATGGCTTTACCTCCCGCGAAGGGGCGCACGGTCGGCGCCCCGAAGCGAGGGGAAGGATCGCGGATCCCGGACGGCCTCCGCCATTGTGCGGAGCGGTCGTCCGGCACATCAAAGGGCGAGCAAACCTCGCCCTTGGCACAGGTCGGCCTGCCGCGGCGAGCCGACCGGCCCGGTATCAGGCTCAGGTCGGCGCCCGGACAGCGATCCGGCGGCTGCCGAGGACCCCCTACGCCGCCCGGTCCGGATACAGCCCGGCCAAGCCTTCACGGCTGGCGGGGCAGACGCCGCGCTCGGTGATCAGGCCGGTGACGTAGCGCGCCGGGGTCACGTCGAAGGCCCAGTTCGCGGCGGAGCTGCCCTCCGGCAGGATGCCGACCGTCTCCAGCCGGCCATCCGCGGTGCGGCCGGTGATGTGGCTCAGCTCGCGCGCGTCGCGCTGCTCGATCTCGATCTGGCGGATGCCGTCGGTCAGGGTCCAGTCGATCGTGGTGTAGGGCAGGGCGACGTAGAACGGCACGCCGTTGTCATGCGCCGCCAGCGCCTTCAGATAGGTGCCGATCTTGTTGCAGACGTCGCCGGTCGCGGTGGTGCGGTCGGTGCCGACGATGCACAGGTCGACCATGCCGTGCTGCATCAGATGGCCGCCGACATTGTCGGCGATCACCGTGTGCGGCACGCCGTGGCGACCGAGCTCGAAGGCGGTGATGCTGGCGCCCTGGTTGCGCGGCCGGGTCTCGTCGACCCAGACATGGACGGGCAGGCCGCTGTCATGCGCCATATAGATCGGCGCCAGGGCGGTGCCCCAATCCACCGTTGCCAGCCAGCCGGCATTGCAATGGGTCAGAACGTTGAGGCGCTCGGGCCGGCCCTTCTTCTCCCAGATCTCGCGGAACACGGCCAGGCCGTGCTCGCCGATGGCGCGGCAGGTGGCGACGTCGTCGTCGCAGATCTCGGCGGCGCGGCGATAGGCGGCGGCGGCGCGCTCCGCCGGCTTCAGGGCCGCGACCCGGCCACGCACATCGTCCAGCGCCCAGCGCAGGTTGACCGCGGTCGGGCGGGTGGCCAGCAGCCGGTCATAGGCGCCGGCCAGCCCGGCGTCGGACGGGTCTGCGCGCAGCGCCAGGGCCAGGCCGTAGGCGCCGGTGGCGCCGATCAGCGGCGCGCCGCGCACCTGCATGCTGCGGATGGCATGGGCTGCCTGGTCCTCGCTCTCCAGCACCACCGTCTCGAAGCCGTGCGGCAGCTTGGTCTGGTCGATGATGACCACGCGCCAGCCATCCTCGGCCGGCCAGATGGTGCGGTACGGAACGCCGTCGATCTTCATGGCTCAACCCTCGCGGAAGACGGTCTCGGCCGCATGGCGCAGATCGGCCGGGCCGGTGAAGCGGTCGCGCTCGACCAGGAAGGCGCGGGCCAGGCGCAGCGCCTTGGTCTCACAGGCGGCACGCAGGTCCGGGTCGGCGATGGTCTCGAGATCGGCGACATGAGCCAGCCCCAGGATGCGCCGGACCATCTTGGCCCCGGCGAAGCCGACCGTGTCGCGGAACAGCCGGGCCATGGTGGCCTTGCGGTGCGCGTCCAGCGCCAGGGCGCCGTCGCCATCGGCGAACAGGCCGCGGTCGAAGGCATCACCATTGCCCTCGGCCCGCCACAGCTCCAGGAATCGCTTCTGGAAGCCGGTCCAGATCGCCTCGGCCTGGACCAGCAGCCAGCTGCGGTAGTCGGCGCGGTCATCCGCCGCCGTCGCGTGTCCCGCCTGCGCAAAGTACGCCAGGAAGAAATTGGCCAGCAGGGCGCCGATGTCGAAGCCCATCGGGCCGTAGAAGGCGAATTCCGGGTCGATGGCGCGGCTGTCGGTCTCGGTCACCATGATCGACCCGGTGTGCAGGTCGCCATGCAGCAGCGCCTCGGCCCGGGTCAGGAACGCCCATTTCAGCTCCTGCGCGGCCACCTTGGCGGCGGCGTCGGCGCGGAACTGCGCGGCGACGCCGTCCAGCTGCGGCGTGGTCCAGCGGTTCAGCCTGGCGATCCGGTAGGGATCGGTGAACACCAGGTCCTCGGTGATCCGGCACAGCGCCGTGTTGCCGCAGAACGGCGCCATCTTCGCCTTCTTCTCGGCGGCCGGCTCGTACAGGTCGGACGTCTTGAACAGCGTCTGGGCCAGGAACTCGGCCATGTGCCCGGCCAGCAGCGGGTAGCGGGTGCCGGCGATCAGCCCTTTGCGCAGGATGATGTGCGGCGTCAGCCACTCCATCACGATCAGCGCCATGGCCGGGTCGAAGTGGAAAAGCTTCGGCAGCAGGTGCGGCACGTGACTCGCCTGCTCGGACAGCGCATGCCATTCGTACCAAGCGCGGTCCAGCGGCAGCGGCCAGCTGTCGCCGACCAGCCGGACATAGGGCAGGGCCTGCTTGACCACGAGACCGCCGGCGGTGCCGCGGACGATGAACACCAGATTCAGGTTACCGTCGCCGACCTCGGTGACCTGCCAGCCAGCCGGGTCGCCGCCCAGCCGGTCACGGATCGCCGGCAGCGTCGTGAGATAGGGCCGGATCGAGGCCTCGTCCAGCGGCCGGTAGTCCGGCCCGCCGGTCAGCCGGCTCTCCTCACTCATGCTTCAGCCTCCGCCGTCTTCCTGTATTCTCCAGGCGGGCGGAGTGTCGGAAGCCGGCTCCCCTGCTGTCAAGCCATGGCCGCTCTGGCCCAAGCGAAAGGGGGGACTCGTGCAGACCGTTCCGCGCAATCCGACCGACGGGATCTATCCGGCCACGCCCGACTACATCCACGGGCTGGAGGTGCGGCAGTCCAACCGGATCCTCTATGTCGCCGGCACCATGGGGCTCGACGCCCAGGGCGTTCCCGGCGCGACGCTGGAGGCGCAGCTGGAGCTGATCTGGTCGAACATCCGCACCATCCTGGCCAGCGCTGACATGACGGTGCGCAACATCGTCCGGATCACCAGCTATCTGCGCGACCCGGCCTATGCCGAGGCCAACCAGGCCGCCCGCATCGCCGCGCTTGACGGCCACGTCGTGCCCACCACGGCCCTGGTGGCGCAGACGCTTTCGCCCGACTGGCTGGTCGAGATCGAGGTGATCGCGGCGGGCTGAGAGACCGCTTGGAAATGCGCTGGTCAGGTCCACCAGCGCCCTTGGTATCATTTCCGAGTATCGTGAGCCGCACCAGGGTCCGATTGTTCCTTGAATCATCCGGGGCAGCAGCCGCAGGAAACCAACAATACAGGGCATTTAACTAAAATACAACAACCCATCCAAACCAAATTGTCATTGTCATATTTTTTGTAATAGGGTTAAGTTCCTCTGCCTTCTTTGTATCGGTGCCGCGTAATACATGCGTGCCGCACTGGAGAATTTGCGCCTCTGTCGGCCACACTTGAACGCGGCACGGCTGCAAGCGGCCCGCGGTTGCGACTCTTCTGATGTCCGTCGTCGTCACGGGGATGCTCTTTGGCGGCCGGGGTTGCATTTCCGCCCCCCGCGGCATCGACCCCTTTATGGGAGGACATGGCCATGACCGTGATCAACGCCTCGACCCGCAAGATCGATGCCCTGAAGTCCAAGGCGGGAGGGAACGACAACTTCCTGGCCCTCCTGACCGAGTCGCTCAGGCAGGCTCGGGAGGCTGCGCGGGCGCAACTCGACAACGACCTGTTCCGGGCCTTGCCCTGGCCGCAGGACTACTCCGCCTATGTCGGCTACCTCATCGAGTTCGCGCGCTGGATTCCGCGCGAGAGCAGCGATCCGGCCTGGACCGAACCCGGCACCGACGAGCAGCAGGAGGTCTATGACAGGCTCTGCCATTTCTACTGGCTGATCGACCAGAAGGTCGGGCCCGACAACACCACCATCGTCCAGAACATTCCCTGGTTCAGCGAATGGCTGGTCGACTACGCCCGCGCCTGGGGCAGCTTCCTGAACACCCCCGAATCGTTCAACGACGAAGCATTGCAGTCGTTCATCGATAACTCGCCGAAATATGCGGTCGGCGATTCGATGATCGACGGCCGCCCCAATGCGCCCAGCGGCTGGCTCACCTTCAACCAGTTCTTCGCCCGCGAGCTCAATCCCGGCCTGCGCCCGGTCGCGGCGCCGACCGACAACCGCACCACGGTCTCGCCGGCGGACTGCACCTACAAGGCGACCTATGCGATCGACTCGAATTCGCGGATACCCGAGATCGTGGTCAAGAAGACGCACAGATTCGCGAGCGTCGAAGACCTCCTCGAAGGCAGCGCGTACATGGGCGCGTTCGCCGGCGGCACCTTCGTGCACTACTTTCTCGGCCCGTACTCCTATCACCGCTTCCACGCGCCGGTCGCCGGTGTGGTGCGCGAGTGCTACCCGATCCAGGGGCTGGTCTATCTCGACGTCAACCTGTCCGGCAGCCAGTTCGATGCTCCCGACAGTTCTCAGGGCGGATACGAATTCGCCCAGGCGCGCGGAGTGATCGTTCTGGACACCAAGGATTCGCCGTTCGGCGACGTCGGCCTGGTTGCGGCCATTCCGGTGGGGATGGCCCAGGTGTCCTCGGTCAGGATGACCGCTATGGTGGGCAGCAGCCTGCTCAAGGGCGACGAATTCGGCTACTTCCTGTTCGGCGGTTCCGACATCATCGTGCTGTTCCAGGCAGGCGCCCAGGCCCGTGTCGATACCGGCACCCAGTACCGCCACTACGGCATGCCGATGGCTGCCTGCACCTCGAAATAATATTAGCGGCCTGAGACCTAGACCCGTCAGGGCGAGCCCCGAAGGGGCGTGGCGATCCAGCGGTACCCGCCCTTGGATCGCCACGGCGCTGCGCGCCTGGAGATGGCGAGGTCGATCTCAAGGGCCGGTATCACAAGCGCATTTCCAGACGGTCTCTAGCCGGCCTGCTCCTCGTGCTCGATCCGCCGCCACAGCGACCGGATCATGTCCTTCAGCAGCAGGGCCTCCTGCCAGCGGTCGGACAGCTCGGCGCCGTCCGGGCCGGTCATCGCATATTCCTTGGGACCGAGCTCGCACAGGAAGGTCAGCGTCGCATCCGGCGGGGCGCGGCGGCGCCAGGACCGGAAGCCGTATTCCCACCAGCCCATGAACAGCTCCAGCCAGTCGCGGTGGTGCGGGAAGCTGATCTGCAGCTGGATCTGCTCCCGGCTGGCGACCCGGCCGTGGAAGGCCCAGGCGTGGTCCAGGATGCGATGGATCAGCGCGTGGTTCTCGGCGCTGACCGGCCAGGCGAATTCCCGGCCCAGCAGGTAGTGCGAAAGATCCGCGGTCAGGCGCAGGTCGGGGAAGCGGTCGAGCAGGTGCAGCGTGGTGATCAGGTCCGTGGTCATCCGGTCCCGATGGGTCTCGATGTAGACCGAGATGCCCGCCTCCGCCGCCAGGCGCCGCCAGCCCTCGATGCAGGGGAAGCCGTCCTCCAGCCGGTAGGGCCGCACATCCGGCTGCAGGTTGACATGATCGGCCCCCAACGCCTGCACCCGGTCGAGGATCGGGCGCAGATCCTCGACCGTGGCCGGATAGCACTGGGCCTGCCAGGCCAGGCCGTGCGCGCGCAGGAAGCCGGTCACCTGCCGCGCATGGGCGTCGTCGGCGAAGCGGACGCCCGCCCCGTCGAAACCAGCGTCGCGTATCATGGCGAGCTTCCGCTCGAGCGGCCATTCGACTCCGTCCGGATGGCGGCGCTCCATCGCCCAGAGCGACTGTAGGACCAGCAGGCGTTGAGCCATGGGGCATCTCCTCCGGCAGGGCGGTTGGCGGCGGTCGGCGCTACGCCGTCGGCCGGGCCGCGGCACCCGCCGGCGGCCGGGCCGGGTGGCGCTCCTCTGCCGTCGAGTAGTCCTTCCGGAGGTCGCTCTCATGGGTCTCCGGCCCCCACCAGACGGCGGCGACGGTGATCAGCGACAGCACGATGACGTAGAGCGCGACGCCCCAGGGAGCGCCACCGAACCAGATCACCAGCATCGCCGACAAGGCGGGGGCGGGGCCGCCGGCCAGGATCGACCCCAGCTCCCGCGCGAAGGCGAAGCCGCTGAACCGCAGGCGAGGCCCGAACAGCTCGGCGAAATAGGCGGCCTGCGGCCCGAACATCGCGCCGCCGCCGATGCCCATGATCAGCACGAAGGCCAGCAGGATGGTGGTGGTGTCGCCGGTGTTCAGCATCATGAAGAAGGGCACGGCGAAGATCGCCGAGAACAGCGCACCGCCCATATAGACCGGCCGCCGCCCGACCTTGTCCGACAGCCAGCCGAAGAACAGGATGCCGAAGATCTCGACGAAGTTGCCGCCGAACACGCCCAGCAGCGCGACGTCGCGCGGCAGGTGCAGGGTGTTGATGATGTAGCTCAGGCCGAACACCGGAAACAGGTAGCCCAGGCCGTTCTCGGCCATCCGCGCCCCGACCACGACCGCGAAGTTGCGCGGGTGGCGGCGCAGGGCGGCCAGGGCCGGCGCCCGGATCGGCGGCTGCCGCTCCTGCGTCTCGGCGAAGACCGGCGTCTCCTCGATCCGCATGCGGATGAACACGCCGAAGGCCAGCAGCAGCAGGCTGACCAGGAACGGCACGCGCCAACCCCAGGCCAGCAGGTCCTCATGCGGCAGCATGGTGACCAGCCCGAACACACCGGCCGCCAGCAGGTTGCCGATGGTCACGCCCATCGGCGCGAAGCTGCCGAAGAAGCCGCGCCGGCCCTCGGGCGCGTATTCCACCGCCAGCAGCACCGCGCCGCCATACTCGGCGCCGGCCCCCAGCCCCTGCAGCAGGCGCATCAGCACCAGCAGCAGCGGCGCCCACAGGCCGATCTGGTCGTAGGTCGGCAGCAGGCCGATCAGGAAGGTGCTGCCGCCGACCATCAGGATGGTGATGACCAGCACCGGCTTGCGCCCCCAGCGGTCGCCGAGATGGCCGAACAGCAGGCCGCCGAAGGGCCGGGCCAGGAAACCCACCCCGAAGGTCGCCAGCGACACCAGCATGCCGGTGCTGGGGTCGAATTTCGGGAAGAACAGCTCACCGAACACCAGGGCGGCGGCGGTGCCGTAGATGAAGAAATCGTACCATTCGAGCGCCGAGCCCACGGCCGCGGCGACCATCACCGGCGTCAGCTTGCGCTTCGGCGCGCCCGCCTCCTGCAGGGTCGCATTTCCCATTTGGCGTCCTCTCCCTCGATCCGGCTCGGGCCGGTTATTGATGGTTCGAGCCGCCCGGCCTCCGCTCGGGGAGAAGGCCGGGGGCCGGGCTCAGGCCGCGGTCTTGCGGTCCGCGAAGTAGCGCGACTTGGCCGTGGTCTGGTTCTCGTAGATCGACCCCTGGCGCGGCGCCGGCGGCAGCGGCATGCGCACCGGCACATCGGCCAGCCGCGGCGTGATGGTCGGCTCGCCGGCCACCAGGCGGCTGTCGAAGGCTGCGAGGTCCGGCACGCCCGACAGCGGCCAGGCGTCGGCGGCGGCGAACTCGTACAGCAGCAGCACGCGCGGCTTGTCCGACGTGTTCTGGGCCGAGCCGTGCACGGCTCGGACATGGTGGAAGCTCATCGACCCGGCGCGGCCGACCGCCGACACCGCCTTGCTGAAGTCGAGGCCACAGGCCTCCGGGTCCATGGCGCCGCAGAAATACCCGTCGGAATGGTGGTCGTGAACCGGGCCGCGATGGGTGTCCGGCAGCACCAGCATCGCCCCGTTCTCGACCGTGCAGTCGTCGAGCATGACCCCGACGGCCAGCATGTCGTCATTGGTGTGCGGATAGAAGGCCCAGTCCTGGTGCCATTCGACCGGCGACCCGAACTGCGGCGACTTCAGGTTGATCTTCGATCCGTGCAGTCGGACGCCCGGTCCCAGCAGCCGCTGCAGGATCGCCACCAGCCGGGGCAACCGGGCGATGTCCCAGAACAGCGGGTGGTGCTTGTGCGGCGTCTTGATCCGGCGGACCCGTGGCGCCTCGGGCGTGTGCCCCGGCTCCAGGTCGTAGACATCATTGTGCGCGGTGACCTCGCGGGATCCGGCGATGAACTCGTCCACCACCCGCCGGGCCTCGGCCAACTGCGCCGCGTCCAGCACGTCCTCGACCACCAGTACCCCGTCCCTGCGATACGCAGCGACCTCTTCGTCCTTGATCATGGCGTTTCTCCCTTGGGGTTCGGTAGCGCTACCGTGTTAGGATGGTAGCGCTACCGTTCGGGATCGTCAACGCCGGTGGCCGGCTTGCAAATCACAGCCGCTTCGCTTCAAGGTCTGCGTCATGCGAGACGAGTCGGCATCGAAACCAGGGCGGAAGCCGCGCATCGAGGATGTGGCGGCGCTGGCGGGCACCTCACCGATGACGGTGTCGCGCGCCCTGCGCGGCGAGGGGAAGGTGTCGCCGGAGACGCTGGCCCGGATCCAGGCGGCGGTCGAATCGCTGGGCTACGTCCCCAACCTCTCGGCCAGCAGCCTGGCCTCGCGCCGCAGCGGCATCCTGGCGGTGCTGGTGCCGACCATCGGCAACTCGGTCTTCTCCGAGACCGTGCGCGGCGTTGCCGATGCTGTCGAGAGGGCGGACCTGCACCTGCTGATCGGCGACTACGCCTATTCCGACGACAAGCGCCGCCAGCTGGTGCGGGCCCTGGTCGGGCGCCGGCCGGACGCGCTGGTGCTGGTCGGCGCCGTGCAGGACGAGGTGGTGCGCACCCTGCTGCGCCAGCACGACGACATCCCGGTGGTCGAGACCTGGGAGCTGTCGGACGAACCGGTCGACATGGCTGTCGGCTTCTCGAACTTCGCGGCCGGCACCGAGGTGGCGCGGCACCTGGTCGGCCGCGGCCGGCGGCGCTGTGCCTTCGTCGGCTCGGCCGAAAGCCGGGCCGCGGCTCGGCTGTCGGGCTTCGCCACCGCCCTGGCCGAGGCCGGCGCCGTCCCGCCCGAATGCGAAACTCCGGCCGACCTGTCGATCGAGGCCGGGCGGGTCTCGCTCGACCGGCTGCTGGCGCGCGCCCCCGACCTCGACGGCGTCTTCTTCGCCACCGACGTCATGGCGGTGGGCGGCCTGCTCGAATGCCAGCGGCGCGGCATCGGCGTCCCCGGCCGCATCGCCATTGTCGGCCTCGGCGACCTCGAGATCGGCCGGCAGCTGCAGCCGGCACTGACCACGGTCCGGATCCCCGCCTACGACATGGGGCGCCGGGCCGGCGAGCTGATCCTGGCCCGGCTGGGCAAGGGTGCGCGGCCGCAGGAGGGCCGGATCATCGACCTCGGCTTCTCCCTGGTCCGCCGCCAGTCGAGCTGAGAAACCGTTTGGAAATGCTTCTGGTGCGGCCGTCTGGCGGCGGTTTCTCCGCTTCCGGTGCTCACGGACCCAAACGTCCGCTGCGCGACGGTTCTCGAAACCACCGCCAGCCGACTCACGCCAGCGCATTTCGAAATGGTCTCTGAGTCCTACCACTCCAGCCGGACGTCGCGGCCGGTGGCGGAGCTCTCGATCGCGGCCTCGATCACCCGGACCACGTCGCGGCCGTCGCGCGGGTCGACCGGCGGCGGCGCGCCGTCGCGCACGGCGGCGACGAAGCCGGCATAGAAGGCGCCGTAGCGGCCGGGCGCGATCGCCAGGCGCTGCGTCTCCGGCACGCCCGCCTCGCGCCCGACGGTCAGCCAGCCGGTCTCCGGCTCGGTCTGGACCGTGCCGGCGCGCAGATGGTCCTCCTGCGGGTCGATCTCCAGCTTGCGGAAGGTGGCGCGGTCGCCCTGCACCACCAGCCTCGCTCCGGGCTCCGCCACCAGGATACGGCAGCGCAGCAGGGCGCGGACCGGGCCGAAACCGAGGGTGAAGATGGCGTCGTCCACCGCCTCGGCGCCGGGGCGGATGGCGCGCAGCTCCGCCCGCACGAAGTCGGGCCGGCCGAACAGCACCAGCGCCTGGTCGATCAGATGCGAGCCGAGATCGTAGTGCAGCCCCGACCCCGGCACCGCCTGCTCGCGCCAGCGCGCCCGCACGGTCGGCCGGAACCGGTCGTAGTTGGACTCGAAGGACAGCACCCGGCCCAGCCGGCCCTCGGCGATCAGGTCCCGCAGGGCCAGGAAATCGCCGTCCCAGCGCCGGTTGTGGAACACGGTCAGCACCCGCTTCCGCTCCGCCGCCAGGGCGATCAGGTCGTCGGCCTCGGCCGCCGTCACCGTGACCGGCTTGTCGACCACGACATGCTTGCCGGCCTCCAGCGCCCGCCGGGCCACTTCGTGATGGCTGCCGCTCGGCGTCGCCACCACCACCGCCTCGACCGTGGAGTCGGCCAGCAGGGCGTCGACGGTGATGAGGGGCAGGCCGGGCGGCGCGTCGGTCACCGCCTCCGGGTTGCGCACCGCCGCCGCGGCCAGCGCGGTGCCGGGGCAGGCGGCGATCAGGGGCCTGTGGAAGACGCGGGCGGCGGGGCCGTAGCCGATCAGTCCGATACGAAGCGGCGTCATGCGATGCGCGCCTCGGTGCCGGCGTCGAACACCACGGCCTTGCCCATGTCGAACACCAGCCGGCTGCGCTGGCCGGCCCGGGCCTCGGCGTCGGGCCTGAGGCGCGCCAGCACCTCCTTGCCGCCCATCTCGACCACCGCGATCAGGTCCGGGCCGGTCGGCTCGGTCACCTCGATCAGGCAGTCGGTCTCCAGCACCGGGCCGGGGCCGGTAGCCATCGCGCCCTGCGGGTCGGTGATGTTCTCGGGGCGCAGGCCGAGGATGATCTCGCGCCCGGCGGCGCCGCGCAGCCCGTCATTGGCCGGCAGCGGCAGCACGATCTCGCCGTCCTGCAGCCGGTCGATGGCGGCGTGCGGACCGCCATTGTGGTCCACGACCTTGGCCTTGATCAGGTTCATCGGCGGCGAGCCCATGAAGCCGGCGACGAAGGTGTTGGCCGGCCGGTCGTAGATCTCCCGCGGCGTGCCCAGTTGCTGCAGCTCGCCGGCCCGCATCACCGCGATGCGGGTGGCCAGCGTCATCGCCTCGATCTGATCGTGGGTGACGTAGACGATGGTCGATTTCAGCCGCTGGTGCAGCTTCTTGATCTCGGTCCGCATCTCCACCCTCAGCTTGGCGTCGAGGTTGGACAGCGGCTCGTCGAACAGGAACACCTTGGGGTCGCGCACCAGCGCCCGGCCCATCGCCACGCGCTGGCGCTGGCCGCCCGACAGCTGGCTGGGCTTGCGCTTCAGCAGATGCTCCATCTGCAGCAGCCTGGCGACGTCGGCGATTGCCTTGGTCCGCGCCTCCTTCGGCACGCCGCGCATCTCCAGCCCGAAGCCGATGTTCTGCTCGACCGACATGTTCGGGTACAGGGCGTAGGACTGGAACACCATGGCGATGTCGCGGTCCTTCGGGTGCAGCTCGTTCACCCGCCTGCCGTCGATGGCGATGGTGCCGTCCGAGATGGTGTCGAGCCCGGCGATCATGTTCAAGAGCGTGGACTTGCCGCAGCCGGACGGGCCGACCAGCACCAGGAATTCGCCGTCGCCGACATCGATGTCGATGCCCTTGAGGATCTCGATCGCGCCGTAGCGCTTGATCACGTTCCGGATCGAAAGTGAGGCCATGGTGCGGTTATCCCTTCACCGCGCCCGCCATCAGGCCGCGCACGAAATAGCGGCCGGCGAGCACGTAGACGACGAGCGTCGGCAGCGCGGCGATGATCGCCGCGGCCATGTGGACGTTGTATTCCTTCACGCCGGTCGAGCTGTTGACGATGTTGTTCAGCGCCACGGTCACCGGCATGGCGGTGCCGCTGCCGGCGAACGACACGCCGAACAGGAAGTCGTTCCAGATGTTGGTGAACTGCCAGATCACCGTGACCACGATGATCGGGATCGAGTTCGGCAGCAGGATCCGCCAGAAGATGCGGAAGAAGCCGGCGCCGTCGATCATCGCCGACTTCACCAGGTCGTTCGGGAAGGCGGCGTAGTAGTTGCGGAAGAACAGCGTTGTGAAGCACAGGCCGTAGACCACATGGACGAAGATCAGCCCGGGGGTGGAGGAGGCGAGGCCGAGGAAGCCGAGCGTCGTCGCCATCGGCAGCAGCACGATCTGGAACGGGATGAAGCAGCCGAACAGGATCAGGGCGAAGACGATGCCGTCGCCGCGGAACCGCCACTTGGTCAGGACGTAACCGTTGAGCGCCCCGAGCACGGCGGAGATCGCCACCGCGGGCACCGTCATCAGGATCGAGTTCAGGAAATAGCCCTTCAGCCCCTCGCAGGTCAGGCCGACGCAAGTCGTGGCCCAAGCGCTGATCCAGGGCTCCACCGTCGGGTTCCGCGGCAGCGACAGCAGGTTGCCGGCGCGCACCTCGTCCAGCGTCTTCAGCGAGGTCACGACCATGACGAAGAGCGGGAACAGGTAGATCAGCGCGAACACGCCGAGAACGGCGAACAGCAACCAGCGCAGCCCGACCTGAAAGCCGGTGCGCGGGCCGGGGACCATGATCGAGGCTTCAGTCACGGCGGCCACCCCGCAGCTCGGAATAGAGATAGGGCACGATGATGGCGCTGATCGTCGCCAGCATGATCACGGCGCTGGCGGAGCCGAGGCCCATCTGGTTGCGGGTGAAGGTCGTCGTGTACATGTAGAAGGCCGGTGTCCAGGTCGAGGTGCCTGGCCCGCCGTCGGTCATCGCCTTGATCAGGTCGAAGCTCTTGATCGCCAGATGGGCCGAGACCACGAAGGCCGACAGGAACACCGGCCGCATCAGCGGGATGATGATCCGCCGGTAGGTCTGCGGCAGCGTGGCACCGTCGATCGCCGCCGCCTTCAGAATGTCGCTGTCGACCCCGCGCAGCCCCGCCAGGAACATCGCCATGACGAAGCCGGAGGACTGCCAGACGCCGGCGATGACGATGGTGTAGATCGCCATGTCGCTGTTGATCAGCCAGTCGAAGGTGAAGCTGGTCCAGCCCAGATCGTGCATCAGCTTGTCGAGGCCGAGGCCGGGGTTGAGGATCCACTTCCAGGCGGTGCCGGTGACGATGAATGAGATTGCCATCGGGTAGAGATAGATGGTGCGCAGAGCCCCCTCGATCCGGATCCGCTGGTCCAGCAGGATCGCTAGCAGCAGGCCCATCACCGTGCTGATCACGATGTACAGCACGCCGTAGATCCCCAGGTTGGCGAGCGATGTGTACCACTTCGGGTCGGCCCACAGCTTCTTGTATTGAATAAAGCCTGCCCAGGAGTCGAAGCGCGGCATCATCGTCGAGCTGGACATCGACAGATAGATGGTTAGCAGGATGAAGCCGTAGACGCAGACGATGGTCACGGCGAAGGACGGCGCCAGAACGAGCTTGGGCAGGATCGTCTGGAGCCAATCGAAGGGGGATCGGCGACCCGCGGCGGCGGGCTCGGAGATCACGGCCATCGGCAGGCCCTCAATATGCAGGGGCGAAAAGGCGGCGGGGACCGGTCGCCCGGCCCCCGCACGCGGGTCATTTGGCGAGCGCCACCGCGTCGACCAGGGCCTTCGCCGCATCGGCGGAGGACTGGGTCGAGTTGAAGAAGTTGGTGACGACGTCGTAGATCGCGCCCTTGACCGCGGCCGGGGCAGCATGGCCGTGCGCCAGGCTCGGCAGCATGCCACCGGTGGCCTTGAAGGCGTCGCGGTCGGCCATCGATTTCTGGCCGCAGCTGTCGAACTTGTCCGGCTTCACCTCGCTGTTGGCCGGGATCGACCCCTTCACCAAGTTGAAGCTCTCCTGGAAGCTCGGGCTTTCGATCGCGCTGGCCAGCTTCAGCTGCGCGTCCTGCCGGGCCTTGTCGTCCAGGCTGAACATGGCGAACTGGTCGCTGTTGAACAGGAACGCCTTCTCGCTGCCCGGATAGGGCACGCAGACGATATCGACGCCCGGCTTCAGCCCGGCCTTGATGAACTCGCCCTTGGCCCAGTCGCCCATCACCTGCATGCCGGCCTCGCCGTTGATCACCATGGCCGAGGCCAGGTTCCAGTCGCGGCCGGAGAAGTTCGGGTCGACCCAGCCGCGCAGCACCCGCAGCTGGTCGAACGCCTTCTGCATGGTGTCGCTGCCCAGCGCCTCGGGGTCGAGGTCGACGAAGGCTTTCTTGTAGAAGTCATTGCCGCCGACGGCGACGACGATGGCGTCGAAGGTGGTCGCCTCCTGCCAGGGCTGGCCGCCATGGGCCAGGGGCGTGACGCCCGCATCCTTGAACTGCTTGGCCAGGGTCTCGAACTCGGCCCAGTTGGTCGGCGCCTTGCCACCGACCTTGTCGAGCAGCTTCTTGTTGATCCACAGCCAATTGGTGCGGTGGATGTTGACCGGGGCCGCGACCCATTTGCCCTCATAGGTCGAGAAGGCCTGGATGGCCAGCGGGATATGGTCGGCCCAGTGCTCCTTCTCGGCCAGCGGGGTCAGGTCAGCCAGCACGCCTTCCGCCGCCCAGTCGTGAACCGACAGGCCGAGAAGCTGCACTGAGGTCGGCTTGTCGCCCGCCGTCACCCGGGCCCGCAGCGCGGTCATCGCCGCATCGCCACCGCCGCCGGCTACCGGCGCGTCCTTCCAGGACACGCCTTCGGTCTGCAGCTGCTCCTTCAGGACGTTGAGGGCGGCCGCCTCACCGCCGGAGGTCCACCAATGCATCACCTCGACCTCCTCCTTGGCCTGCGCGGCCGCGGAGGGGGCATAGGCCGCAGCGGTCAGAGCCAGCAGGCTCGCCGCCGTCGCCGTCAAATATGTCTTGAGCATTCCCTATGCCTTCTCCTGTTCGATGCCCATGCGAAACGCGCAGGCACTCTCCGCCGTCGAACGCGGCGGATTTGGTGGGTCCAGGCCCGAACCTCGACGATCCAGCCGAACCAAACGGTCCGGCGGCGTAATGTCTCAATACGCCAAGCGGCCGGGGCTGCGGAAGCCGGAATCCCTTTGTCTGACGAATGTTACGGCCCGAAGCTCAGTCAATCGGGAGGGCTTCTCCAGGCGCGAGACGCGGTTGTGCGCCGGGCTGCGGCAATGGCTTCCGGACAAGTCCCGATCGAGGGCCATATCCGCCGCACTGCCAAGTATGACGACCTCCAGCTCGCCGCGATCTCAGTAAGCAGACTAACAAATGATGTAACCGCCAGAGACGGCAAACTATTTTATCCCTTATCAAATGTTAGGGCGGCGAAGCGGAACGGCACTGTGCAGCGTACCCGATGGTGTATGCCGGACGAATGTCTGTCGCCGCCGCGAATTTTCGGCCGAATTTTGTCGGAACATGGAAAGTAGTTGGACGTTTCATCACCAGTTCACAACGAAGCGGCAATGATCCTCCGATCATTGCGCATCATCCGGACCGGAGGCCGAAGGCCTCGAGTCCGGAGACGGAGAGACTTTGCCCGCGCCGACGGCCACGGGCATGAAAGGGTGGGAGATGATGACGAACACGATCGAAGGAGCCTCGACCGCCGACTTCACGTCCCTGGTGTCGCCGCGGATGCCGGACCTCCGGCGCTACGCGGCCTCGCTGACCCGGGATCCGGTGGATGCGGAGGATCTGCTGCAGGAGACGATGATGCGCGCCTACTGCAAGTTCCACCTCTGGCAGCCCGGCACCAACCTGATGGCCTGGATGGTGGTGATGATGCGCCGCATCTTCCTGTCGAAATTCGTCGGCCCGGCCAAGCGCGCCACCAGCCAGTTCCCGATCGAGGATTGCGAGATCGCGGTTCCGGTCAATCAGGAGCAGCGGGTGGAGATCTCCCGGGTTCAGGCGTCCTGGCCGCGCCTCAGCCATGATCATCGCGAGGTGCTCGAGGTCGTCGCGGTCGGCGGCGCCTCCTATGACGAGGCGGCCACCACGCTCGGCGTCCCGGTCGGCACCATCCGGTCCCGCCTCGGCCGGGCGCGGCAGAGCCTGCGGCAGCTCAGCGGCGTGCACTGACCGGACCTGGCAGCGATTGTGATGAAAGAAGGGCGCCCCCGCGGCGCCCTTTCTGCGGTGTGCCGAGCATGACTGACAGCTTGGAGGTGGAAGTCCTCTGTCCAGCCTGATGGCGGTGAAGGACTATCGAAGCGCAAGGGCGTCGCCGCGAGGCGGGGTCTGAAGGAAGCGTGGAGCAAAGCCGCGGCCCGATGGACAAGAACCGGATATGAGGCCTACCCGGCCGGACGAGCGAGCCGTTGATCGCGAAGTCCAGGGCCATCAATGGCCGGGGTGGTAAATCCGGCGGGCGTGCGGTGAAGGCGGTCGGTCTTACCTCGGGAGGTCTGCGCCGTGTCCCTCGGGACTGAGGTGGCCGCAAGGCCGCCTGACCGCGGCGCAGAAGTCAGCTGAGGGCATAGTAGGCGGCGGTTGCCGCCGAAGGCCCGAACGGTGGAAGAGGCCAGTAGAGCGGCGATCTCGAGCGAGCCATGCGGCAGAAAGATCAGAGCAAGCTGACCCTGGGCCCCTCGGCGGAGGGTGAAGCCCCGAGCCTTGCGGCCCAGGCGACCGAAGCTCGCGCGGCGAGAGCCAGCCTCGAACGCCCGGCGGTCGCGGGACCGTCGATGGAGATCATCCTTGACCGAGAGAACCTGAAGACGGCGCTGGCACGAGTGCGGCGCAACAAGGGTGCGGCGGGGGTCGACGGCATGGGTGTCGACGATCTGCCGGCCCACCTGAAGCGGCATTGGCCCGCGATCCGGGCTCAGCTGATCAACGGCACCTACAAGCCGCAGCCGGTGCGGCGGGTGGAGATCCCGAAGGCGTCGGGTGGCGTGAGGCCGCTCGGCATCCCGACGGTGCTCGACCGCTTCATCCAGCAGGCGGTGATGCAGGCGCTGCAGGCGGACTGGGACCCGACGTTCTCCGAGGCCAGCTTCGGCTTCCGGCCGGGGCGCTCGGCGCATCAGGCGGTGGCCCGGGCGCAGACCTATATTGCGTCCGGCTACGGCGTGGTGGTGGATCTCGACCTGGAGAAGTTCCTCGATCGGGTCAACCACAGTATCCTGATGGGGCTGGTGGCCAAGCGGGTGGCCGACAAGTGCCTCCTGAAGCTGATCCGCGGCTTTCTGACCGCGGGCGTGCTGGAGGGCGGCTTCGTCGGCCCGACGGAGGAGGGGACGCCGCAAGGCGGACCGCTCTCGCCGCTGTTGTCGAACCTGATGCTGGACGTTCTGGACCAGGAGCTGGAGAAGCGCGGCCATCGCTTCGTCCGCTACGCCGACGACTGCAACATCTATGTGCGCAGCCAGCAGGCGGGCGAACGGGTGATGGCCGGCATCGAGCGGTTCCTGGCCAAGCGGCTCAAGCTGAAGGTCAACAGGGCCAAGAGCGCGGTCGCCAAACCGAGCGCCCGCAAGTTCCTGGGCTTCAGCTTCACCGGCGGAAGAGAGCCGCGGCGCCGGATCGCGCCGAAGGCCATCGACCGCTTCAAGGCGAAGGTCCGGGTCCTGACGCGGCGCACCCGCGGCGACAGCCTCAAGCAGATCATCGAGGAGCTGTCCGTCTACCTGATCGGGTGGCGCGGCTACTTCGGCTTCTGCCAGACCCCGTCGGTGCTGCGCGCACTCGACCAGTGGACCAGGCGGCGGCTCCGCGCCATCGCCTGGAAGCAATGGAAGCGCGGACCCAAGCGCTTTGCCGAGCTGCGACGCCACGGCGTCGGCCGGGATCTGGCGGCCCAGACCGCCGGCAGCCCACACGGCCCCTGGCGGCTCAGCAACAGCCCCGCGCTCACCATTGCACTCCCCACCGCCGCACTTCAGTCCATCGGTCTCGCCTCCATCGCCAACCCGCTCCCCGCTTAATCCGCCGAACCGCCGGATACGGACCCGTACGTCCGGTGGTGTGGGAGGGGGGAGCCGCGAGGCTTCCCCCTATCCCGATTCAACTCTCCAAGATCTCCGCCGGCAACTCGCCCAGGCGCGCCAGGATCACCGGCTCGTCCGCCGCGTCCAGGTCGGCGGCAACATCCTGCCTGGTCAGGAGGACGCCGTCGGCGCGGCCCCGCGCCAGCAGCCGTGCCGCGTGTTCCTCGGCCAGGCGCCGGCTGGCGAAGCCCTGCTCGGCCAGGCGGTGCCATCCGCTGCGCCGCCGCTCGCGCCCGCAGGCGAAGCCGATCACCACATAGAGGGCGGCCTTCACCGGCGACGGCGCTCCGTCATCGGACAGCGACGTTTCGACGGCGGTGGCTGGCGGGATGGCCGCCGGTGGCGGAGGGGAAGGGGGCGGAGAAGGTCTCGGGGCGATCGCGGCCGCGGGCTCGACCGTCGCGGCCGGCGCGACCTCCGGCAGCAACGGCTGGGCGACCGCCGCCGGCCGGCCGGGCCGGCCGGCGGGCCTTGGCCGCGGCGGTGCGACCGGCCTGTCCTCGACCGGTCCGAGCGCGAAAGCCAGTTGCTGGATATGCCCCATGACGGTCCAGGTCGTGATGATGGCTGGAACGAATATAGAACATTGATGCCGTCTGTCGAGTCCCCAACACGGCCCGGATGCGTTTCCAGGGCAGGATGAAGCGGATCGGCCGCCGCGCCGGAGGAGAAGCAGCACGGCGGGGCGGGCGTGACCGCAGGAACGATCTTCGTTAACGTCCGTCCGCGGGGAGGGCGAGATGGCCGACAAGATTGCCGGGACCGGGAAGATCTACGGGGACAGGGAGGCAGATCGGATCGGATGCCTGGACGGGCTGCGCGGGCTGGCTTCGCTCTGGGTGCTGGTCGGGCACGGGCTGCTGCTGTCGGGATGGCGCATCCCGCTGGCCGACTCGCCGGATTTCGGAGTCGACCTGTTCATCATGATCTCCGGCTTCCTGATGGTCTTCCATTACGTGCAGCGGCGAGCGCGCGAGCCGTGGCAGGCACCGTCGACCTGGACCGCCTTCTGGCTCCGGCGGTTCTTCCGGATCGCCCCGCTCTACTACGCGGCGCTGGCGGTCGCGATCGCCGTCGGCCCCTGGCTCGGGGACGCGCGGGTGGATATCGCCTCGGTCGCCCCCGGCTCGATGACCAGCATGGAGCGGTACACCGACCAGAGCCTGCAGAACATCCTGCTGCACCTCTCCTTCGTGTTCGGCGCGCTGCCCGACTACGGTTTCCGCACGGCGCTGCCGGATTGGAGCATCGGGCTGGAGATGCAGTATTATCTGGCGCTGCCGTTCCTGATGCTGGTCATCGGCCGCATCGGCTGGCCGGCCGGTGCCCTCGCCGTCGCCGCCGCCGGCATTCTTCTGTTCAGCCTGCGCCCGGCCTTCTTCGCCACCTATGAGATGCCGTCCGTGCTGGTGCTGAAGCTGCACGTCTTCCTGGCGGGGATGCTGTGCGCCGCGGCCGTGGGGCGATCATGGCGGGTGGTGCTGGGCTATGCCTTGCTGGCGGCCCTGCTTGCCGCCCTTCCGATCGGCGGCCGCACCGCGCCCGTTGCACTGGCGGCGCGGATGGTGATCGCGTTCGGGATGTTCGGCCTGATCCACCATGCCGTGCTCGGCGGCGTGCTGGCGCGGCCCCTATCCCGGGCGGCGGCGTTGCTGGGCAGCCGCCCGTTCCATCTGCTGGGCGAAGCCTCTTACGGCATCTACCTGTCGCATCTGCTGGTGATGCTGCCGGCGGTCGCCTTCGTCGCCAACACGCTGGGCGCCCCGACGCCGGCGCCGGCCCGCTTCGCCCTGGCGATGGCGATCACCATGCCGGCCGTTGCCGCCGTGACCTGGCTGGCCTACGTCACGATCGAGATGCCCGGCCGCGCCCTGGGCCGGCGCCTGCTCGCCTCGCCGCTCCTGCGCCACCAAGCCCCGGCCTGCTGACGCCCGTGCTGGTCCCGGCCGCGTCCCGCGCGGCCGGATCGCAGCGGCTCAGCGCTTGGTCTTCTGCTCGCTCGGGCGCGTGGCGCGCTGGCGGCCGGGCCGGCTGGCGCGGGCCACGCGGGCCGGGCGGCCGGAGCCGAGGCCCTGGCGCTTGGCGTCAGCCGATTTCGCCTTGGTGTAGTTTGGCGCCGTCAGCGGATAATCCGCCGGCAGGCCCCAGCGCTCCTTATACTGCTCCGGGCTCAGCCCGTAGGTCGCCCGCAGCCAGCGCTTCATGGTCTTGAAGCGGCGCCCATCCTCCAGACAGACAATGTAGTCCGGGGTCACCGAATCCTCGATCGGCACGGCCGGGACCGGCGGCGCCGCGGGCTCCGCCTCGTGCTCGGCGCCGGACCCTTCGGCCGGCACCAGGCCGTCGGGCCCGTCATTCGGCAGCTCGACCTCGCCGTCGACCGCCGCGCCCTGGGTGGCGTTCAGCGTCGTGTAGACGTTGCGGATCAGGTCGAGAAGGCTTTCGCTGTCGAGCGTGTTTCGGGACACATGGGCGACAACGATTTCTTTGGTGAACCTCAGGATCTCGGTTTCGCTTGGGCGGGCCATGCTGCTCTTTCTTAGTGAACGATCCGTCCGGAAGGCGAGGCGCGGGTTGAATTTGCGGCCGCCGAAGGATTCGAATCGCCTCCCTCCACTGGATGGCTAAAATTCTAGGCTCAATTTTAGGGTGTTTCGCGCGATTTCCGCAAGATGATAACGCAATGCTGCTCGATCCAGGTGCTGCGGCATAAAATGCCGGTTCCGGGCCTGCAGAGCGGCCGATAAACGCCTTCCAACACCCTCCGATCCTCGCGACATCGCAGCCTGTGAGTTGTGGAGAGGACCGGAAATCGGCCCGGTCATCGCCTCTCGTCCGTGAATTCGGCGACCTGTTCGCAGAACTCAAACTCTTTATATCGAAATCTTGGCATATTTTTCCGGCTTCCGCAATGGCGAGGTCCCGGAAAGTTCCCGACGGCCGGAGTTCGCCGAGATTCCGGCGCGGCAGCCTTCCGGGCCGCCTCTGGCGAGCCCTTGGCCATCAGCCTCGGCGAGAACGCTTGATTTAAAATGGTCTTCTGCAATAGTTTTTAAGGATTAACGCGTCTCGCGCTTGCTGGTAGACTGATTTCGCGATTCGGAGCGTGCATTATCCGAATATGCGCCGCCGCGTTGCAATCAATGACAAAAGGTTCACGGGAGGGGGAAGCCATGTCGGTCGGTCGACCGACCGTGGAATCATTGGGTTGGTGGGGACGGCGCCTGCACGAGCCTTTGCCGACAGTGGTTCCGACTGGGTCGAGCCAGCCTCAAAGCTGTGCGTCGGAAGGACGAACGAATGCGAATGGACCAGCTTGACGAAGCGGGCCGGAAGGCGAGCCGGGATCTGGCCGGGGCGGAGATCGACCTCCGGCGGTTGCCGCCGCAGCACCGGGATTTCGCGGCCGAGATCGCACGGGCCTTCCGGTCGCGCCAGCCCGCCGCCATGGCCGAAGACCCCGCGCTGGTCCGGAAGATCCTGGCGGCGTTCGACGACCTCTCGGCCCCGCCGCGGCGCCCGGCCCGGCGTCGCGCCGCGGCGCCGGCCGCCGCCGCGCCGGCCCGGGTGCCGCCGGTGCCTTTGCCCGAGACCATCGGCCTCGGCTTCCTGATCTGCCTGGAGGACGGCCGGATCTGCCGCGACCTCGGCCGCCATCTCGACCTGGCGCATGGACTCAGCCCGGACCAGTATCGCCGGCGCTGGGGCCTGCCCGAAGCCTATCCGATGCTGCCGCCGGCCTCGCATCAGGAGCGCCAGGCCTGGCGCCGGCGGCTGGCGCCGCCGTCGGAGGGCGGCGGACCGACGGTGCTGCGGCTGCAGGAGGAAACCCGGCGGGTCGAGGCCGGGCGGGCACACCGCAGGCATCGCCGCGAGGCCGCGGTCGGGTTGGGGCACGACCGGGTCAAGCCGGTTCCCGGCCGCCGCTCCGAAGGGCCGCGGCCCGACGGCTTCCGGCGCTAGGCGCAGGATGATTTGAGATGAAAGCGCCTTGCGCCTCATCTCAAATCTGAATCCGGCTCTACACCAATGAGTTGGAGCGCGATAGCAATCGCGCTCCGGACTCCGGAATCCCTGCCGCGACTCCTATTCCACCCAGAACATGTTGCTCAGCGCCTGGCCCCAGGGCGGGACCAGGCCGCCGGCCGGATCCTTGACGATGTTGGTGTAGTCGCTGCACAGCGACATGTGCCAGGCGTGGGACTCGTCCCCCTGCGTCAGGGTCCGGCTGTAATCGTCCTTGCTGCCGCTGTCGCTGATCGTCAGCCCCGGCACCGGGCTGCTGCGGAAGCTGTAGGGCGGGCTGCAGGTGTCGCGCTCGAACAGGGTCTTGCCCAGGGCCGCGGCGGCCTGGCGGCTGCGCGGATGCACCCAGTCGGCGCGGGCCCATTTCTCCCAGCGGGTCAGGCCGAACTCCTTGGTCCAGTATGTGATCTCGACCTGGGTCGCCGGCCCCGGCCCCTTGCCGTCCTTGCTGGAGCTGGAGAAGCGCAGCGAGATCAGGCTGTCGAGCGTCTTGCCGTCCTTGTAGTCGAAGCGGTCGCGCATCCACAGGGTGAAGGGCTTGGCGAAGCGCTTCGGGCAGCCGGCCTCGGGCTCGCCGCCGTCCTTGGCGGTGACCAGCTTGCTCTGGAACGTCGAGAAGCCGCCCTGGCCCTCCGGCGGCAGCGTCGCCGGGCCGATCACCCAGCCGTAGCGGAACCGGCCGGAGGTGTCGGGCGCGCCCTCGCAGGACGGAGTCAGCCAGTACGACAGGGCGACCGGGCTCCAACTGCCCATGATGTAGCCCCAGCGCTCGTCGACCCACTGCACCGAGCCGCCCTCGCGGCCGGTGTCGAGCTTGCCGAAGCTGGGTGCGCCCGGATCGGCATCCGGGCAGCTGTGGTCGACGCCGCGGTCGTAGAAGCTGACGATGCGGGTGACGCCCTGCTTTTCGATCGGGATGTTGTCCTTCGACACCGTGCCCAGCCGCTGCGGGCAGGGGGCGCCGGGGCTGGGGAAGTTGTGCAGGTGATAAGGCACGGCCTCGCCGGCGCGGATGTTGCGGCGCCGGGTGCAGTCGCGGTCGCCCGGCACCAGCGCCGGGTCGATCCGGTCGTGCTGGTCGACGCAGACATCCATGATCATGAAGTCTTCCAGCCTGTCGGACTGGGCCTGCGCCCGGGCCGGCGGCGCGGTCGCCAAGCCGGCGGCCAGCGCCAGGACGGCGGGGAGCGCCAGGAAACGGAGCTGCATGCACTGCCTCATGATTGCGTGTCGGAACTCGGCTCCCCCGCGGCCAGCATGGGCGAAACCGTCGCTGCGGCGAAGCGGCCGGATGTCGCATGGGAAGCTTTCGAAGGTTTTGCTTTGGCACGTAAGCCGGGATGCGCCGCCCGGAGCCCCCAGGAAAGGCCGGTTGCAGGTTTGCTTGGCACATCATATTGATCTGAAAACGGATTCTAAACCCAAACCGGAAGGTGCTTCGGCGCCGTCATGATCCGAATTTTTGCTTCGCACTGCGATTTCGCACCGCAAAATGCATGACAGTGGCGACGATTCCGGCTTAAAACCTTTGGGTCGAAACTGGAATCATGGACACCTGATGGCCGTGCCGGGCAACGAGACCATTCGCGCTTTGGCTGCCTCGGTCAGGCAGCGGCAGACCGTGCCGCTGACCTGGGTGGCGGCGACGCGCGAGCAGGACTACGTCAATCTCGGCGACGCCTTGAGCGCGGTGATGGTGTCGCTGCTGGCGGGCCTGCCGGTCGAGCACATCGCCCATGAATCGAAGCGCCTCAGGATGGCCGCGGTCGGAACCATCGGTCACAGCCTGAAGGAGGGCGAGGTCGTGGTCTGGGGCACCGGCAGCTCGCGCTGGCGCAACCCCTCGGCCCCGGCCGACCAGCGGGTCCCGGTGGCGCCGCTGCCCGGCACGCGGCTGCACATCGCCGCCACCCGCGGGCCGGTGTCGCGCCGGATCCTGGGCGGCGAGGACGCGGCCGGCCCGGCGGTCTATGGCGACCCGGTCTGGCTGCTGCCGCGCTTCCATCCCGCGCCGCGGCAGAAGAAGTGGAAGCTCGGCGTCATCATCCATCTCGCCGATCTGCAGGATCGCTCCTTCGAGGTGCGGCCGAAGGCGGAGCACATCCGCTACGAGATCCCGGCGGAGCTGGCCGGCGACGTCCGGCTGATCCACACGGTGACGCCGATCGGGCTGGACGGCATGCAGGCCCGGCTTGACGAGATCCTGGAATGCGAGCGGATCGTGTCGACCAGCCTGCACGGCATGGTCTTCGCCGAAAGCTACGGCATCCCCTGCCTGTACTTCTCGCCCCGGGCGCCGCGCGGCCTGCACATGGCCGAGCTCGACCCCGACGGCACGCTCGACCTCCGCATCATCGACCTCTATCGCGGCCTTGGCCGCACCAGCCTGCCGATCTACGGCCAGCCGCGCCGCGAGCGCACCGACTGGCCGGCGCTGATGGCGGCGATCGACCAGGGCTGGGCGCCGCCGCAATTCGACACCCAACCGTTGCTCGAGGCCTTCCCGCTGGACCTCAATCCGTTGCAGCCGCGGCGGGGCGAGACCGTGTTCGAGCATCCGGTTCTGCGGCAGATTCCGCTGCAGCACCGGCCGCAGACGGTGATCCGGCCTGCCGCCGCCGAGGCCCGACCGGCGGCCGGGCCGCTGCAGCGCATGGCGGCGCTGCTGCGGCGGCCCCTGGCGGACCGGGCCTGATGCGGCAGCCCGAATCCGCACCCAAACATCGACCTGATCGAACTGGACGAGGCGCAGAATGAACAGCTTGTTGCGGGCCACGCGCGACGCGGGACAGATCCCGCTCTCCTGGGCCGGCTCGACCAAGGAGATGGACTATCTGAACTTCGGCGATGCGCTGAGTCCGGTCATGGTGGCGCTGCTGTCCGGGCTGGACATTGCCCGCGTCCCGACCAAGTCGAAATCCGTGCGTATGGGCGCGGTCGGCACCATCGGCCATGGGTTCGAGGGCGGCGAAGTCTGGTTCTGGGGCACCGGCTGCTCGGGCTGGAAGAACCCGTCGGCGCCGATGCCGGAGCGGCTGCCCTTCACCGTGCCGCCCGACTCCACCTTCCACGTTCCGGCCAGCCGCGGCCCGGTCTCGGCCCGGCTGCTCGGCGGCAAGGCCAAGGGCGGCGTCTATGGCGACCCGGTCTGGCTGCTGCCGCGCTTCTACAGGCCGAAGGTCGAGAAGAAGTGGGATGTCGGCGTCATCCTGCACCTGTCGGAGCTGGCCGATAGGTCCTTTGCCCAGGCCAATCCGCGCGCCGACTACAAGCGCTTCGAGGTGCCGGCCGAGCTCGCCGGCCGGGTCCATCTGATCAGCACGGTGACGCCGATCGGGATCGAAGGCCTCAAGGACAAGGTCGATGAGATCCTGGCCTGCAAGCGCATCGTCTCGACCAGTCTGCACGGCATGGTGATCGCCGAAAGCTACGGCATCCCCTGCCTGTACTTCTCGCCGCAGGGCAACGAGGCCGGGCTGACCCTCACCGAGCTCACGCCCGAGGGGACGACCGACCTGCGGATCGTCGATCTCTACACCGGCATCGGCAAGGACAAGATCTGGAGCTACAGCCAGCCGCGCGGCATCGCCACCGACTGGCAGGACGTGCTCGACACCATCGACGACGTGTGGGAGCCGGTGTCGATCGACGAGGACGCGCTGATCAACGCCTTCCCGCTCGACGCCAAGCCGCTGGTCGCGCCGGCCGGCAAGACCGTGTGGGACCACCCGGTGCTGACCGGCCTGGTGCTCCAGCATTCCGTCGACGAGCTGCGCCGGGAAGACCGCAAGCGCGTCGCCCTGGCCCGGGCCGGCGAGGCCAAGACCGAAACCGCGGCTGCCGCCCCGGCTCCGGTCCCGGCCGCCAAGCCGGCCCCGGCCCTCAAGGTTGTTTCCGCCATGACCACCGTTCCCCCGACAACCCCCGCCCCGGCCAAGCCCGCCGCTGCCTCCGCCGCGCCGATGACCGCCGGCTCGGCCGCCCTTGCCCGGGCGCCTGAACCTGTGCTGGAGAGCGCGCCGGACCCGACTCCGGCGGCCGCCCCGGCGGTGGCCAGGCCCGAGGCGGCGTCGCGCGACCGGCTGGAGACGCTGCTGCGCTTCAACGCCAAGCGGCTGTCGATCCCGCTGTCCTGGGTCGCCACCACCAGCGAGCACCCGCACGCCAATCTCGGCGACGCGCTCAGCGCCGTGGTGGTCGCCGCCATCGCCGGCCTGCCGGTGCGCCGCGCCGCCTTCGACGACGCGTCGGAGCGGATGGTCGCGGTCGGCACCATCGGCCATGCCCAGAAGAACGGCGTGCTGCACTTCTGGGGCACCGGCATGGACGCGACGCTGAATCCGGTCGACCGCTCGATCCGGCAGTACATGCGGCCGCAGAACACCGATTTCGTCGTGCATGGCGTGCGCGGCCGCAAGACCCAGGCGGTGCTGCGCGGCCAGGGCATCAAGGTGCCCGACGTGTTCGGCGACCCGGTCTGGTTCCTGCCGCGCATCATGCCGATGAAGCACGTCAAGAAGACGCACGAACTCGGCGTGATCCTGCACATCTCCGAGCTGGCCTCGATGGACCCGCAATCGGGGGTGAAGGAGGCGCTGAAGCGCTACAACATCCCGCCCAGCCTGGCGGGGTCGATCCGGCTGATCAACACCTACACCGCGCCGAAGGTCGACGCCTTCGCCGCCAAGGTGGAGGAGATCGTGTCGTGCAAGCGGATCATCTCGACCAGCCTGCACGGCATGGTGATCGCCGAGACCTACGGCGTGCCCTGCGGCTGGTTCGGCACCTATGAGGGCGGCCGGCTGCTGCTCGACGTCGACGATCCGGAGAACCGGATCGATCACCGCATCCGCGACTTCTACTCCGGCGTCGGCAAGCCGGGCGTGATCGCCTTCTGCCGCGACCGCAGCCTGGAGACGCCGTGGGAGGACGTGATCACCTGGATCGACGAGACCTGGCAGCCGCTGCGCTATGACGGCCGTGCTTTGTTCGAGGCCTTTCCGGTGGCGCAGGGCGTGTCGTTCGACGACGCGGTGTGGCCGGTGTCGGGCGACGTCTACGCCCGCATCCCGTTCTGAGGCGGTGAGATGAACGGGCGATCCCAGCGCCCGTTCGCCGCTGCGGCGCGGCTGGCCGATGCGCTGGCCCCGCTGCCGCGGCCCGTCCCGCCGCGGCCGGCCTCCCCCCTGCCGGCTGCGGCGCGGACGATCCCGGCCGGCGCCGGGCGCCAGCGCGTGGTGCTTGTCCTGCAGGGCGCGGCGACACCGTTCCAGCGGCGCCTGGCGGCGGCGCTGGAGGCCGACGGCGCCCGCATCGTCAAGATCAACATCTGCGGTGGCGACGTGGTGTTCTGGCGCCGCCCGGCCATCGCCTTCCGCGGCCGGTTCGAGGAGTGGCGCGGCTTCGTCGCCGGCATCCTCGACCGCGAGGGTGTCACCGACCTTATGCTGTTCGGCGATTGCCGACCGCACCACGCGGTGGCGGTCGACCTGGCCCGCCGCTGCGGCCTCAGGCTGCACCTGTTCGAAGAGGGCTATCTGCGCCCCGGCTGGGTCACCTGCGAGGCCTGGGGCGTGAACGGCCATTCCGACCTGCCGCGCAGCCCGGCGATGTTCCAGGCCCTGGCGCGGGCGGCCGAGGCAGAGCCTCCGCCGGCGCCGGTGCCGTCCTACTTCCTGCACCGGGCTGTGTGGGACGTGCTGTGGACCGCAGGCCTGGTGGCGTTGACGCCCGCCTTTCCGCATTATCGCCACCACGCGCTCGACCATCCGCTGGTGGAATATGCCGGCTGGCTCGGCCGGTTCCTGCGAGCCCCATGGGTCCGGCGGCAGGCGCAGCAGGTGATGCAGGGCCTGGCCGAGCAGCGCTATTACGTGCATCCGCTGCAGCTCGACACCGATTTCCAGATCCGCACCCATTCGCCCTTCCGCGATACGGTCGAGGCGGCGGAGGAGGTAATCGCCTCCTTCGCCCGCAACGCTGATTCCCAAACCCGGCTGGTGGTGAAGCTGCACCCGCTCGACTTCCGGCCGGTGCGGAAACGCCGGCTCATCGAAGCGCTGGCGGTACGCCATGGCGTGTCGGACCGGGTCGACTTCATCGATGGCGGCGACCTGCAGCAACTGGTCGACGGTGCCATCGGCATAGTCGTGGTCAACTCCACCGTCGGCCTGTTCGCGCTTGAGCGAGGCAAGCCGCTGCAGACGCTCGGCACGGCTCTGTTCGACCTGCCGGGCCTCAGCTTTCAGGGCGGGCTCGACCGCTTCTGGGCCGAAGGCCAGCCGCCGAGCGCCGAGCTGCTGGAGGCGTTCCGCCGGGTCGTGGTGGCGCGGACCCAGATCCGCGGCAGCTTCTTCTCGCTCTCCGGCATCGACCTCGCGGTCGACGGCGCCCGCCGCCGCATCCTCGACGGCGAGGTCCAGCCGCTGCGCGAGGCCGCCTGGGCGGCGCAGGCGGGAGAATGAACGCGACAGTACCGACGGCAGTCGTCGTGACCGGCGCGTCGCACGGCCTCGGCGCGGCTTTGGCGCGGCATTATGCGGCGCCGGGCGTGGCGCTGGCCCTGATCGGCCGCAACCCGGCCCGGCTGGAAGAGGTGGCCGCGACCTGCCGACAGCGCGGCGCGGTGGTGGAGAGGGCGGAGATCGATGTGCGCGACGGCGCCCGGCTCGGCGACTTCCTGCGCGGCTTCGACGCCCGCCATCCGGTGGCGGTGGTGATCGCCAATGCCGGGGTCGAGGCCGGGCTGGCCCCGGGCCGCGGCAGCGAGCCGGAGGAGTCGGTCACGGCGCAGCTGCGCATCAACCTGGAAGGCGCGATCGCGACGGTGTCGCCGCTGATCGAGCCGATGCGCGCCCGTCGCTTCGGCCGCATCGTCCTGATCTCGTCGCTGGCGGCGCTGATGCCGCTGGCCGACCAGCCGGCCTATTCCGCCTCCAAGGCCGGACTGATGGCTTGGGGCGAGGCGCTGCTGGCCTGGCTGCGGCCGGACGGAATCCGGGTGACGATCGCCTGCCCAGGCTTCATCGCCACCGGCATGAGCGACCGCTACCGCGGCTCTCGTCCGTTCCAATGGAGCGCCGAACGGGCAGCGCAGCACATCGCCGCCGCCACCGCCCGCGGCCGCGCCATGGTGGCCTTTCCCTGGCCCCTGGTCTGGCTGATCCGCCTGGGCCGGCTGGCCCCGCGCCCGCTCCGCGCCGCCTTCATCGACCGCTTCCTGCGCTTCGAGATCGACGCGCCGGCAGCCCTCTAGCTTCGGGCCGCAGCGCTCAGCCGCTTGGCCACCGGCGCCTCGTGCAGCAGCCGCTCCCGTTCCTCGGCGATGATCGCGACGGCGCGGTCGATCTGGTCCCGGGTGTGGTCGGCGGTGACGAAGCAGCGCAGCCGGGCGGATTTCTCCGGCACCGCCGGATGCACGATCGGCGACACGTTGACGCCGCGCTCCAGCAGCCGGTTCGACAGCAGCACCGCCTGCAGCGAATCCCCCAGGATGATCGGGATGATCGCATGGCCCTGGGCCAGGCCGGTGTCCAGCCCGGCGGCCCGGGCACGCTCCAGGAAATGCCGGGAATTGGCCTGCAGCCGTGTCACCCGCCCGTCCGTGTCGGCGATCAGCAGCTCCAGCGCCGTCAGCGCCGCCATGGTCGCCGGCGCCGGCATGCCGACGCTGTAGACGAAGCCCGACGCCGTCAGCTTCAGATAGTCGACCAGGGTCGCCGGGCCGGCGATGTAGCCGCCGCATGAAGCCAGCGTCTTCGACATCGTGCCCATCCAGATGTCGACCTGCCGCGGGTCGACGCCGCTGGCCTCGGCGATGCCGCGCCCGGTCGGGCCCAGCACGCCCAGCCCATGCGCCTCGTCGACCATCAACCAGGCGCCGAAGCGCTGCTTGATCGCCACCAGCCGGGGCAGGTCGATGGTGTCGCCATCCATCGAATACAGGCTCTCGACCACGATCAGCACGCGCTGCCAGCGGTCGCGCTCCGCCGTCAGGATCGACTCCAGCGTGTCCAAATCGTTGTGCGGGAAGGACCGCCGCTGCGCGCCGGACAGCTGGGCGCCGGTGATCACGCTGCTGTGGATCAGCCCGTCGTGCAGGATCAGGTCGGCCGGCCCGGTGATCTGGCCGATGGCGGAAACATTGGTGGCGTGGCCGCTGACGAAGGCGACCGCGTCCTCGACGCCGTGCACCTCGGCCAGGCGCCGCTCCAGCGCCGCGTGGAACGGCCGCTCGCCCGCCACCAGCCGGCTGGCCGAGACCGAGGTGCCGTACTCGTCGACCGCCGCCTTCGCCGCCGCGGCCACCGCCGGGTGGCCGTTCAGCCCGAGATAGTCGTAGGAGGCGAAGTTGATCACCTCCCGCCCGGCGATCCGCGACACCGCCCCGGCGCGCTGCTCATGGGTGCGGAAGAACGGGCTGGCGACGCCCAGCAGATCGGCCGCGGCGCGCTGCATCCGCAGCGTTTCGTAGCCCGGCAGGGTGTCGAAGGCGGTGTCGTAGCGCCGCGGCTCCGACGCCGCCGGCATGGCGACCGGAGCCTTGCCGCGCACCTCGGAGATCAGCGACCGCAGCGCGGCGTCGGACAGGCGTCCCTTACTCATCGCAACTCATCCCAGCACCCGCCTTGTGGTCTTGGCCCGGTCGCGGACGGCCTCGCGCACCAGCACGGCGGTGTCCGCTTCCAGATCGGCCTCGACATGCTTGGCGATCAGCTGCGCCGCCTCGCCCGGCGGCTGCGCCTCGGCCCCGGCGGCCGGCATACCGCCGCGCAGCTTGGCGACGATGCGGGTGCTCAGCTCGTTCAGCGTCAGCCCGGCGCCGATCGACAGGAACGGCAGGTCGATGCCATAGCGACTCTGCATCGCCGCATCCAGCTCCAGCCCCATCAGCGAATCCATGCCCAGCTCGGCGAAGGGGCGGTCGCCGTCGATATCGGCCGGCGGCATGCGCAGGATCCGCCCGATCTCGGCCAGCATGGTCTCGGTCACGATCGCTTGGGCCTCCGCATCGGTCCGCCCGGCGATCATGGCGGCCAGGTCGACCTCGGCCTCGGTCGTCTCGGCCCGGCGCCCATCGGCCATCCCGGCCAGCCGCGGCGTGGCCAGGATCGGCAGCTCGCGGGTCGCCGCCTGCCAGTCGATCCGGGCGCAGGCCACCACCGCCTCCGTCTCGGCGGGCCGGGCCAGCAGCCGGCCCAACTGCGCCAGCGCCTCGGCCGCCTTCAGCGACGACCGGCCGATCCGGCGCTTCAGCGCGTCGCCCTTGGTCGCGTCGCGGGCCAACACCCCGGCATCGGCGATGGCACCCCAGGACACGGCCAGCGCCGGCAGCCCCTGGGCCCGCCGGGTCCGCGCCAGCGCCTCGAGATAGGCGTTGGCGGCGACGTAGTTGGCTTGGCCGGGGTTGCCGATCAGCGTGGTGGCGGAGGAGAACAGCACGAAGTAGTCCGGCGCGCGGGTGCGGCTGACCAGGTCGAGATGGATCGCGCCCTTGATCTTGGGCGCCAGCACCCGCTCGATCCGCGTCGCGTCCAGGTCGCGCAGCAGCCCGTCATCCAGCACCATGGCGGCGTGGATGATGCCGCGCAGCGGGCCGTGCCGGCGCTCCAGCGCCGCCAGCAGCTTCTCGCAAGCGGCCCGGTCGGTGACGTCCAGCCGCTCCGCCGCCAGGGTGACGCCCTGCGCCGCCAGCCGCTCGGCTTCGGCCTTCTCCGCGGGCTCCAGCGTGCCGCGACGGGAAGCGACGACGATCGTCTTCGCCCCATGTTCCGCCAGCCACAGCGCGGTGGCGAAGCCGAAGCCGCCGGCGCCACCGGTGACCAGGTGGAAGCCGGTGTCCTGCGCTTCGAACCGCGCCTCAGCCGCCGGCGCCGCCGGGATCTCGCGCGGCGGCGTGATCACGATCTTGCCGATATGGCCGGCGCCCTGCATCAGCCGGAACGCCTCCTCCGCCTGGTCGGCCGGGAACACGCGATGTGCCAGGGGGGTCAGGCGGCGCTGCGCGAACAGCCGGTCCAGGTCGCGCAGCAGGCGCCTGGTCAGCCCCGGCTGGGCGTTCAGCAACTGGTCGGCATCGACCCCGAAATAGGAGACGTTGCGGGCGAAGGCGCGCAAGCCCACCGCGGTGTCCGCGACGAAGTCGCGCTTGCCCAGCTCGACGAAGCGGCCGAACGGCTTCAGCGCCCGCAGGCTGCGCCGCATGGCGTCGCCGGACAGCGAGTTCAGCACGACGTCGACGCCGCCCAGCTTCCAGCGGATCTCGTCCGCGAAGGCCAGTGAGCGCGAATCCAGCACCAGATCGGCGCCCAGCAACTGGGCCAAGGCGCGCTTGTCCTCGTTGCCGGCGGTGGCCACCACCGTGGCGCCGCGCAGCTTGGCGATCTGCAGCGCCGCCAGGCCGACGCCGCCGGCGGCGCCGTGGATCAGCACGCTCTCGCCGCGGCCCAGCCGGGCCTGGTGCACCAGCGCGTACCAGGCGGTGATGAAGGCGACCGGCATGGTCGCCGCCGCGGCGAAGTCGACCTCCTCCGGCACCCGCATCGCCACCTGCGCCGGCACCGTGACATGGGTGGCGAAGGCCGCCGGCGCGAAGGCCATCACCCGGTCGCCTTCCTTCAGCTCGGTCACCGCCTCGCCCATGCGGCGGACCGTGCCGGCGCATTCGAAGCCCAGGGTCGGGCCGGCGAAGCCGTCCTCCAGGTAGTCGTCCGGCAGCAGGCCCAGCGAGAACATCACGTCGCGGAAGTTCAGGCCGCTGGCCGCGACCTCGATCTCGATCTCCTCCGGCCCGGGGGCCTTGCGCTCGGCCGCGGTCCAGCCGATCCGGCCCAGGCTGCCCGGGGCGGCCAAGGCCAGGCGGGCGGCGCGATCCTCCGCCGGGGCGTCCTGCGGCGCCGGCCGCACCGCTTCCACCCGGCTGACGAACACGCCGTCGCGGTCGATCTCGAATTCGGTTTCGGCCGACCCGATCAGCCCGGCCAGCGCCGCCGCCGCGGACCCGTCCGGCAGGGCCGGGGCCAGGGTGGCGAAGCGGATGGTGCTGCCGGAATATTCGTTGGCCAGGGTGCGGGCGAAGGCCGCCAGCGCCTCGGCCAGGCCGCGGCCGCCATCGGCCTTGCCGTTCAGCTTGCCGCAGCGGGCGACCAGCCACAGGGTGCACTTCGCCGGCAGGGCCTCGGCCTCCGCCCGCACCGCCAGGATGGCCTTGGTCAGGAAGGTGACCGGGTCGCGCGCCGCGTCCAGCATCAGCGGCAGCAGCACGGTGTCGCCCTCCGCCGCCGCAGCGGCCGGGTCGATGCGCACCGGGTGGCCCCGCCCGCGCAGCCGGTCGGCGAGGTCGGGCAGCAGCTCGGTGTCGGCGGGGCGGATCAGGATCGGCCCGGCCGGTTCGGCCGGCAGGTCGACGGCCGGCCGGTCCCAGACCACCAGCTGCGCCGCCGCACCTCGGGTGCCGATGCGGTGCCGGGCCGCCGGCCGGAAGCCGGCCAGCCCGTCCTGTGATGTCACGCCCTCCGCCATGCCGTCGAGCAGCAGGGCGGTCGCGGTGTCCGGGACGGTGTCGATGGTGACGGCCGCGGCGCCGGGGCGCAGCAGCCCGGCCACAAGCTGTCCCAGCCGCGCCGGATCCCCGGCCGCCATGGTGCCGACCGACAAGGCAAGGTCGAAGCGGCCCGGCGGCACGACGGTCCGCTCGTCCAGGATGCGCAGGCCGGGCAGGCGCGGGCTGCGCGCGGCCAGGCCGGCCAGTGCCTTCGGCTCCGCCCCGGTCACCGCCACGGTCAGGGCACCGCCGCGGATCAGCGGCAGCAGCGCCGGCACCAGCTCGCCCTCGGGGTCGACCAGCAGCAGCGCCAGCGGGATGGCGCGGCCGGCGGCGAGCGTCTCGACCAGCTCTGCCGCCAGCGGCAGCAGCGGCGACGCGGCGCGGGCATGCGCCTCGACGCCCTTGGAGAAGCGCAGCGTCTCCCCGCTGCGCAGCGCCGCGACCAGGTCGCGCGACAGCCGGGCGGCCATCACCGTCTCGGCGCCGCGCTCCGGATGCTCAGCCACGATCGAGCGCAGGATCGCCTGGGGCGACGGCAGGCGGGCAGGGGCCAGGCGCCAGGCGCCGTCCTCCTCCGTCGCCAGCCCGAACTCCGCCAGCACCTTCAGCAGCGTTGCGAAGCGCGGCACCGCGGCCGGGGCCAGGCGCCCACCGCGGCACAGCCGCTCGACGGTGAAGCGGGCCGATCCGGCCACGGCCCGCACCGCGCGATGCGCCATCGACCGCGCCCAGGCGGTCAGCAGCAGCCAGTCGTCGCCGGCCTCGTGCCGGTCGAGGAGGCCGGCGACGGCCTGCTCCAGCTCCGCCGCGGCGACGCCGGCGCGGCCGTCATCCCAGGGCTGCCGCACCGCGCGGTACAGCAGCTCGTCCTCGGCCGCCAAGCGCAGCGCGCTGCGCTGGAACCGGGCACCGCGCAGCTCGGCCACCACCGTGCCCGCCTCGTCCTCCAGCGCGATATCGACCAGGATCGACCGCGGCGTGGCGCGGCGCAGATCGAGGCGCGCCCGGACGGCGGGCGAAGACTGATACACCCGCAGCGCAGCGAAGCGGACCGGCAGGAAGGCTCCGCCCTCGCCGCCGCCGAGCCGCTCATACAGCGCGAACAGCCCGTGGAAAGTGGCGTCCAGCGTGGTCGGGTGCAGCGCATGCGGCGTGGTGTAGAGGCCGTTGTCGGCCGTCTCCGACGCCAGGTCGACGGTGATCCGCCGCTCGTCGTCGCTGGCGATGGCGGCGGCGCGGCGGAAGGCCGGGCCGTAGTCGATCCCGGCCGACGCGGCCGCGGCATAGATCGCCGCCGGATCGACCGGGCGCAGAATGCTATCGTCCCTGGCACCGTGGTTCGGCGCGGTCGCCACCGGGCTCGGCCCGACCCGGCCGCGGGCGTGCAGCGTCCATTCCTCGCCGGCCATGCGTTGCCGGGCCAGGATCTCGACCGCGCCGGTGGCCGGTGCCAGCCGCAGCCAGGTCTCGCGTGTCGTGCCCTCGGCGATCACCAGGGCCTGGATGATGTCGAAATCCTCGACCTCGACCGCCTCGGCACCGAACCACTGCCGGCCGGCGGCCACCGCCATCTCCAGTAGCGCGGCGCCCGGCACCACCACCTCGCCCGCCACCTTGTGATCGGCCAGGTAGGGCAGCAGCCCGGGGTCCAGCAGGCCGTGCCATTCCGGCGTGCCCTCGCCCAGCCGGGCACCCAGCAGCGGATGCGCCGGCTTGGCCAGCGACAGGTCGATGCGCTCCGGCGTCGGCACCTGGCGCAGGTCGCGGCGTTGCCAGGGATAATGCGGCAGGGCCAGGCGCAGCCCGGTGGGCCGGTCGCCGAACAACGGCCGCCGGTCGACCGCGCCGCCGCGCAGCAGCACCTGCAGCACCGCCCGCTCGACCGGATCCGACCCATCCTCTCCCGCCTTGTTGTCCAAGGTCGGCAGGATCGCCGCCTCGCGCTCCGCCGCCTTGGCGATGTCGCGCAGATGGCCGGTCAGCACCGGCCGCGGCCCGATCTCGACGAAGATTCCGGCGCCCAGCTCCAGCGCCGTCCGCGCCGCCGCGGCGAAATCCACCGGCTGGCGGATATTGCGCCACCAGTAATCCGCATCCAGCGCAGCGCCGCCCAGCGCCCCGCCGGTGACGGAAGAGATGAACGGGATCCGGCCCTCGGCCGACACCGTGTCGGCCAGCGCCGCCCTGAGCGGCCCCTCGATCGGCGCGGTCAGCGGCGAATGGAACGGGTAGTCGACCCCGACGCGCTGCGCCGCCACCCGGCGCTGCCTGGCCAGCTTCAGCAGCGCCTCGATCTCGTCCTTCGGGCCGGAGACGGTGACGCAGACCGGGCTGTTGACCGCGGCGACGACGGTGCCGTGCAGCCCGGCCTCGGCCAGCACCGCCTCCGCGTCCTCGCGGCCCAGCATCAGCACCGCCATGGTGCCCAGGCCGCGCAACTGCTCCTGGCAGCGGCTGCGCCAGTGGATGATCCGGACCGCCTGGTCCAGCGTGACCGCGCCGGCGGCCAGCGCGGCCGCCACCTCGCCGACGCTGTGGCCGATCACCATCGCGGGCTTGAGCCCATCCGCCGCCAGCGCCGCGGTCAGCGCCACCTGCACCGCGAACAGCAGCGGCTGCGCGGTCGAGGTTGCGGGCAGCCGCTCCTCCAGGGCTGGGTCCTGCAGCGCCTCGGCCAGCGACCAGCCGGCCAGGGCGGCATGGCGCGCATCGACCTCGTCGAAGGCCTCGCGGAACGGCCGGCTGGCGCGATAGGCGCGCAGGCCCATGCCGGCGAATTGCGAGCCGTTGCCGGAGAAGGCGAAGCAGACTGCGCCGGCGTCGCCTTCGCCGCGGGCCGACAGGATCTGCGCTGCCTGGCCGCCCTGGGGCCGGTCGCCCCCTGCGAAGCGCCGCAGTTCGGCCGCCGCGTCGGCGTCGAGCGGCAGGGCCAGGCGATGTGGCAGCAGCTCGCGCTCATGCGCGGCGTGGCGGGCGATCCGGCCCGGCGCCGCATCCGCCAGATCCAGCGCCTCGGCATAGCGCCCGGCCAGGCTGCGCAGCGCCTCCTCGCCATGGGCCGACAACAGCAGCGCCCGGGCGGGCGCCTCGGGCGCGGCCTCCGGCAGCTCGTCGGGCCGCGGCGCCCGCAGCACGGCATGGGCGTTGGTGCCGCCGAAGCCGAAGGAGGAGACGCCGGCGGTCAGCGGCCCGGCCGGCAGCGCCACCGGGCCGCGCGCCGGCACCAGGTTCAGCGCCTCGAACGGGATGTCCGGATTGATGCTGTCGAGATGCAGCGTCGCCGGCAGCAGCCGGTGCTCGATCGCCAGGATCGCCTTGATCGTCCCGGCCAAGCCCGAGGCCGGCTCGAGATGGCCGATATTCGACTTGACCGACCCGACCGGCAGCGGCGCGTCGCGCTTCTGGCCCAGGGCCCGGCCGATCGCCTCGGCTTCGGCCGGGTCGCCGACCCGGGTGCCGGTGCCGTGCGCCTCGACGAAGGCGAGGTCGTTCGGGTCGATCCCGGCCTCGCCATAGAGCCGCTCCAGCAGGCGGCGCTGGGCGTCGGTCGAGGGCAGCGACAGGCCGACCGTGCGGCCGTCGGAATTGACCCCGGTGGCGTCGATCATCACCCGCGGCGGCCGCCCGCGCGACACGGCGGCGTCGAGCCGGCTCAGCACCAGCACGGCGCCGCCCTCGGCCCGGACATAGCCGTCGGCGGCGGCGGCGAAGGGCCGGCACAGCCCGGTCGGCGACAGCATGCCGGCGCGCGAGAAGCCGTAGAAGGCCTGCGGCGCGCCCAGGATGTTCACCCCGGCGACCACGGCGGTGTCGATTTCGCCCCGCGCCAGCGCCCGCACCGCCGCGTCGAGCGCGACCAGCGAGGAGGAGCAGGCGGTGTCGATGGTCAGGCTCGGCCCGCGCAGATCGTAGATGTAGGAGATCCGGTTGGCGATGATCGACGCGGTGTTGCCGGTCATGAAATGGGTGTCGATGCCGCCGGCATCGCCGACGATCCGGGTATAGGCGTCGACCGAGGAGGCGCCGACGAAGACGCCGACCGGCTGGCCGGCCAGGTTGGAGGGCGGCAGGCCCGCATCCTCCAGCGCCTCCCACACCAGCTCCAGCAGCAGCCGCTGCTGCGGGTCCATCTGCTCGGCCTCGCGGGGCGCGATTCGGAAGGCGCCGGCGTCGAAGCCGTTCGGATCCTTGATCAGCCCGGCAGCGAGGGTATAGCTGCGGCCCGGCTCGCCCCTTCTCGGATGGTAGAACCGCTCGATCGCCCAGCGGTCGTTGCCGATCTCGGAGATGCTGCAGCGTTCCTGCAGCAGCAGCGACCAGTACTCGTCGAGGTCGGCCGCGCCCGGCAGCCGGCAGGCCATGCCGATCACCGCGACGGAGTGGTCCTGATGTCTCGAAGGGCCTGCTGTCATGTCGGTCTTCTTTCAACGATTCGGCATGGGCGGGCGGCAGCGGACCGTGGCGGCACTCTACTGTACCGTAGGAATCGAACTGCGAAACCTGCAATCGATGATGATCTCCAGGACGTCGTAGATTTTAAATCTAAGAGTCGCCCATGGGACCATTCGCCGGCGCAGGTTCACCCGAACAGCAGCTCATCGGCCGCTTCCAGCCGGACGACGTCGTCCTCGCCGAGATAGGGGCCGGTGCGGACCTCGATCAGCTCGAGGTCGATCCTGCCGGGGTTCTCCAGCTTGTGATCGGTACCGTTGGGCAGGTAGACGGCCTCGTTCTCGCGCAGGATGCGGGACTGGCCCTCCATGGTGACGCGGGCGGTGCCGGACAGCACGACCCAGTGCTCGGAGCGGTGGTAGTGGCGCTGCAGGGCGACGGCCTGGCCGGGATGGATCAGGACGCGCTTGACCTGGAAGCGGTCGCCGGCATGCAGCGACTTGACCGTGCCCCAGGGCCGGTAGATCTCGCGGTGGATCACGGCTTCGGGCCGCTTGGCGGCCTTGAGCCGGTCGGTGATCGCCTTGACGTCCTGGACCCGGTCCTTGGCGGCGACCAGCACGGCGTCGTCGGTGGCGATGACGATGGCGTCCTCGAGGCCGATCACGGCGGTGAGGATGCCGTCGGAGCGGACCAGGCAGTTGCGCGAGGACAGCGTCAGCGCATCGCCCTGGGTCAGGTTGCCGTCGGCATCGCGGTCGCCGACCTCCCACAGCGAGGACCAGGATCCGACATCGGTCCAGCCGATCGAGGCGGGGACGATGCCGGCGCGGTCGGTCTTCTCCATCACCGCATGGTCGATCGAGATCGACGGGGCCTGGACGAAGGCGGCGGCGTCGAGGCGCAGGAAGGTGAGGTCGCGCGAGGCGGCCTTGAGCGCGGCGTCGGCGGCGGCCAGCACGGCCGGCGCATGGCGGGCGCATTCGGCCAGGTACTGTCCGGCGGTGAACAGGAAGATGCCGGCGTTCCACAGGTGCTGGCCTTCGGCCAGGAAGCGCTCGGCGGTCTCGAGCGGCGGCTTCTCGATGAATCGGGCGACGGTGCGGGCGCCGGGGGCCTCGGCGATGGCGTCGCCGGGCAGGATGTAGCCGAAGCCGGTCTCGGGCGCCGTCGGCCGCATGCCGAAGGTCATCAGATGGCCGGCGCGGGCGGCCGGGGCGGCGATGGCGATGGCGGCGCGGAAGCCCTTGGGGTCGGCGATGTGGTGGTCGGCCGGCAGCACCAGCATCAGGGTGTCGGGGTCGCGGTCGGCCAGGAAGCGGGCGGCGACGGCGACGGCCGGCGCCGTGTTGCGGGCCGAGGGCTCGAGGATGATGGCGTCGGGCGCCACGCCGATCTGGCGCATCTGCTCGGCGACGATGAAGCGGTGGTCGTCGGCGCAGATGAACACCGGCGGCGCGAAGCCGTCGGCCTCGCCGACCCGGGCCACCGTCTCCTGGATCATGGTGCCGTCCGACACCAGCGGCAGGAACTGCTTGGGATAGCCGGCCCGCGACAGCGGCCACAGCCGCGTCCCAGAACCGCCGGACAACACCACCGGCACCACCACTTGATCGATCCGACTCATGGTCTGCTCCAGATTCCAGGGGCTGAGGTTCTATCAGCCATCGGGCTTGTGAATTCAACACTCACAAACCCATCAAAACCCTCGAAAACTTCCGCGGTTCCGGATTGCCTGATGCCGCCCCGAGATGGCGTCATAGGATATTATGATGGAAGGGCCCTGCGGAACCATTCTCCGGCGTTGGATGGGATGGGGTTTCCGCCACTGGAAGGACGCGAAATCAGATTTCGCGTCGTTATGATTTGAATTTAGGTGCGCTGCAGCATAGTCTTCGATTTCGAACGGCGCGTCCAGTCGCCCGTTCGAATCCCAGGTTTCCTCGGTCGAAGGATCGTCGGCAATGAAGATTCAAGCCTTGGTCGCAGCTGTGATTCCTGATGCCCCGGGCTCGGCGATCGATCCCAATGAGCTGCAGGATCTGATCGACGCCGCCGATTGGGACGGGGTCAACGCCCGGTCGGCGGAGTCGCGCGATGGCGCGGCCGGGGCGCCGCAGGCCCGGCGCACCACCCTGCTCGACCGGCTGTACAGCGTGGCCCGGGATTCGGAGGAGGATTTCGACCCCGTGGCCGCGACCAAGGCGGCTGCGGCGCTTTGCCTCTCCCAGCACAATCACGTGCTGTCGCCGCTGGACCAGGCGGCGATCGGCGGCGTCTTCGTCGAGGACGGCATGCTCCATCTCTGGGGCATCAACCAGCTCGACCCGTCCCAGCCGGTCGATCTCGGCCTGGTGGTCGACGGCCGCCGGATCTTCGATGCGCGGACCGACCCGTCCACCGGCCGCATCGCCTTCGCCGCCACCCGGCTGCACGGCCGGCATCGGTCGCTCGGCTTCGAGCTCGACGGCACGGTGGTGCCTGGCCCGGCCTTCACCGCCCTGTCCTTCTGGAAGGACCCGGACGCGCTGAACGAGCTGGCCGACCATCTGACCGACATGGTCAACCGCACCGGCTATCTCGGTGCGCGCTACACCGCCAAATGCCACCTGCCGAAAACCATGGCCCGGCTCGACGCCGCGGGCGACGACAAGGTCAAGGGCCGGATTCCGGAATTCGTCCGCTACATGGCGAACCGGTATGACTGCGACACCAAGAACCTGGTCGGCTACCAGGGCACGGCGCAGTGGATCATCTCCGACGTCATGGAATATGCCGACCGGCGCAGCATCTTCTGCATGACCAACGAGATCCATGAGGCGCTGTCCGAGGGCGTGTTCAACAAGCGCGCCCTGAAGAACGACGTCTCGCTGGCGCTGTTCTCGTTCTGGCGCCGGCACTACCAGCACATCGACATCTTCAGTGACGAAGGGCTGCGCAAGGTCCAGTACAAGTTCGCCACCGCGCCCTTCATCAGCGACAAGAACAACCAGCTGCTGATCTCCAAGGCGCTGAAGGAGCGGCTGAGCGCGGTGGTCGACGCCTATCGCAGCCGGGCCCTGCCGTGGAGCTGGTACTGGCTGTTCCGGCACGAGGACGAGGGCACCACCCACAAGATGATGGAGGCCGGCTACGCCGTGACCCTGTCGTTCAAGGAGGTGCTGGCCGACCTGATCGAGCAGAACCGCTGCTCGTTCAACCCGCGCAACTGGATGTCCTACTGGGGCTCGACGCCGCAGGAGGTGGCGGGCCACTTCACCCGCTTCGACCTGGCGCTGATCTCGCTCCTGAACGGCCGCGCGGTGCCGGAGGAGCTGATCGCCGAGCGCGGGCCGGAGGTGCTGCGCCGCCAGCTGATCGACCAGGTCTACAGCCGCTCGCCGCGGCTCGCCGCGATTTCGGCGGTGGCACAGGATCTGGCCTCGGCCCCCGAGGCCGAGCCGGCGATCGAGCGCATCGACCTGGTGGTGATCGGCCACGCCAACGCCACCGGCCTCGGCCGCAACCTCAACATGTTCGTCGAGGCGCTGTCGGGTTTCGACCCGCTAGTGTTCAACGCCGATGACGGCCAGTGCGTCAATCCCGAGGGGCGGTACCGCGAGGACATGAACCTGCGCGCCCGGGTGGTGGTGCTCTGCGTCAACGCCGACCGGGCGCCGGAGATGATCGCCCGCTTCGCTTCGATCTGCGAGGACGCGCACATCATCGGCTTCTACCTGTGGGAGACCGATACGCCGCCGGAGACCCACCTGCTCGGCGCCAATGCGGTGGACGAGATCTGGGCGCCGTCGGACTTCGTCGCCGACGGCTACCGCAAGATCACCTCGACCCCGATCAGCAACATCCGCAAAGGCCTGGCCCATCCGCCGGCCCGGGTGTTCAGCCCGTTCCTCGACCGGTTCCGGCGCAGCCCCAGCGAGCTGATCTTCCTGTCCCTGGCCGAATTCGGCTCCTCGATCGTGCGCAAGAACCCGCTGTCGGTGGTCAAGGCCTTCCAGCAGGCCTTCGCCGAGGGTGACGAGGAGGTCCGGCTGCTGCTCAAGATGCGCGAGATCGACCCCGGCCACTGGAGCAATTTCGACGGCTATTGGGAAGAGGTGGAGGAGCGCATCACCGGCGACAGCCGGATCGAGATCGTCGAGGGCAACCTGACCGATGCGGAATACTGGTCGCTGATCGACTCCTCGGACGTCTTCGTCGCCCTGCACCGGGCCGAAGGCTTCGGCTACGGCATCGCCGACGCGATGATGCTGGGCAAGCCGGTGATCGTCTCCGATTACTCCGGCACCACGGATTTCTGCGAGGCCGACAACGCGTTCCTGATCGATGTCGACGTGGTGCCGACGCCGCCGGAGCAGATGCGCAGCAAATCCTATGTCGGCCATTGGTGCAGCCCGCGGGTCGACCAGGCGGCGGCGGCGATGCGCGCCGTCCTGACCGACCGCGAGGCGGCGAAGGCGCGGGCGCTCAAGGGCCAGGCCCGGATCTTCGCCGATTACAGCTTCGAGGACTGGCAGAGCGGCCTGTCGACCCGGATCCGCGACCAGCTGGCGCGGCAGGGCTGACGGGACGGGCACCCCGGTTCCTTCTCCCTGTGAGGGAAGGGGCCGGCCCCGGGATGATGTCCTTCCTGATCCTCGCGGCCTATGCCGCGCTGTCGACCTTCCAGGCGGTGGTGATCTGGTCCGGGCTGGTTGCCTGGACCGGCATCCCGGACGTCGCCGCGGTGCCGGTCGCGACGCTGCTCGGGCTGGTCCCGGGGGCCGGTACCATCATTGCCATCCTGGCCGCCGGCTCGGCCTGGGGCTGGCCGTGGTTCAGCTCGACAGCACTGTTCTGCAGCCTGCTGGCGCTGTGGGCGCATATGGCCCTATATCACGGACTGCCTGCGTTCTCGTCCCCGGAAGGGGAGTAGCGCGGCAGGCGGATACGATCGCGGTACCGTCTGCCGCCGCGTGCCTTCCTCAAAACTCCTCGTCATCCCCACGGAAGCGGGATCCCGTCACGCCATCCGGGTAAAGAGTCCCGCTTGCGCGGGATGACGGGCAAGAGGAGGGGGCTGGGGCTGTCCCGTCCTCAGGCGCCGGACAAAGGCACCGGCCCCAGGGCGCCGGCGGCGAAGGCTTTGTCCAGCTCCTCGATGGCGCAGATGATGTGGTAGAAGCTGCTGGCCGGCGCCGGCTCCTCGACGAAGCGGCTGTCGGGCTGCAGCTTGTCGCGCCACAGCCCGGCCATCGGCACGTCGAAATAGCCGAACAGCGCGGTCACGCCGGCGGCGATGCGGCCGCGCCACAGCGCCTTCTCGGCCTCGGTCTCGGCGGCGCCGGCCAGTGCCACCGCGGCCTTGATCCGCTCGGTCTGCGGCCATAGCCGGGCGCCGGAATCGACCGACGCGCCGTCATCCAGGATGGCGTTGACGGCGACGTTGCGCACCGGGTCGACGCCGGTGGTCTCGGCCGCCTCGGCCATCCGCCTTGCGGCGGCGACGGCGTCCGGCCGGCCGCGCAGCGTGCCCCAGCGCACCAGCAGCCAGGCCCATTCGAACAGGTGCCCGGGTTCGACGATGCGGCCGTCCCGCCCGGGCGCCGGCCGCCACTCGCCGTCGAAGAACTCGCGCAGATACCCCGTCTTCGGGGCGATGAAATGCGACAGGGCAAGCCCGGCGATCTCGTCGGCCAGCGCATTCCAGGCCGCCTGGTCGGGTCCCTGGCCGAGCTCGACCCAGGCCAGCGACGCCTCGAACAGATGCATATGCGGGTTGGCCAAGAGCGGCAGCTTGCGCGGCGCCGCCTCCTCGAAGCCGCCCAGCGGATGCTTCAGCGTCGCTTCCAGCCGGTGCCGCAGCCGCGTCGCCGCCGCGGCCAGCGGCGCCGGGTCGGCGACCACGGTGCTGGCGGTGGCCAGCGCGAACAGGGCGAAGGCCTGGTCGTACAGCACCACGCTGTCGTCCAGCATCGCCCCGTCCGGCCCGACCAGGGTGCGGAAGGTGCCGTCCGGCCGCTCATAGGCGCGGCGGAAGAATTCCAGGCCATGCTCGACGGCTCGGGCCGACGGGCCGCTCCAGCCGAGCCGGCCGGCGACGGCGAAGGTAAAGACCTGCCGCGCCTGCACCCGGGCGCGGCGCGGCTCGATGCAGGGGCTGCCGTCGAGATTCAGCCGCTCGTGGAAGCCGCCGCGCTCGCGGTCGGCGCCGGTCTCCCACCAGATCGGCAGCGCCTGCGTGGTCAGCCAGGTCATCAGCCGGTCGCGCAGGCCTTGCAGGGTGGCCATCTGCTCGGTCGGGGTGGTCATCATCGGCTCCAGCGGCAGGTCTTGATCATTAGATGGTCTGATTGTAGGCGCCAACTTCGGGATTCTCACGCAGGACGCCGTCGACGGCCTTGAACATCTCGTGCAGCCGGTCCTTCGACACCGGGCTCTCGACCACAACCACCAGCTCCGGCTTGTTGGAGGAGGCGCGCACCAGCCCCCAGGTGCCATCCTCGGTGGTCACCCGGATGCCGTTGACGGTGACCATGTCGACGATGCTGTGGCCGCCCAGCCCGCCATTGGCGGCGATCTCGCGGAAGCGCTTCTCCACCCGCTCGACCACCTCGTACTTCACCTCGTCGGCGCAATGCGGCGACATGGTGGGTGACCCCCAGGTCTGCGGCAGGGCGCGATAGAGATCGGCCATGCTCCGGCCCGGGTTGCGGTCCATCATCTCGCAGACGGCGATGGCGGTGACCAGCCCGTCGTCATAACCGCGGCCGATCGGGGGGTTGAAGAAGAAGTGGCCGGATTTCTCGAAGCCGGCCAGGGCGTTCAGGTCGCGCACCCTACGCTTGATGTAGGAATGACCGGTCTTCCAGTAGTCGGTCTTGGCGCCCTGGGCCTGCAGCACCGGGTCGGCGGCGAACAGCCCCGTCGATTTGACGTCGACCACGAACTGGGCGCCCGGATGCAGCGCCGACAGGTCGCGTGCCAGCATCACACCGATCTTGTCGGCGAAGATCTCGTTGCCCTCGTTGTCCACCACGCCGCAGCGGTCGCCGTCGCCGTCGAAGCCCAGGCCGAAATCGGCGCCGGTCTCGCGCACCTTGGCGGCGATGGCGTGCAGCATCTCCATGTCTTCGGGGTTGGGGTTGTAGTTCGGGAAGGTGTGGTCCAGCTCGACGTCGAGCGGGATCACCTCCAGGCCGATCGCCTCCAGCACCCGCGGCGCGAAGGCGCCGGCGGTGCCGTTGCCGCAGGCGGCGACGACACGCAGCTTGCGCTCGATCCTGCGGCCCTCGGTCAGCTCCTGTACATACTGCTCGGCAAAGCCCTCGACGAAGCGGTAGGCGCCGCCGGTGCGCGGCTCGAAGGCGCCGGACAGCACGATGTCGCGCAGCCGGCCCATCTCCTCCGGCCCGAAGGTGACCGGGCGGCTGCAGCCCATCTTCACCCCGGTCCAGCCATTGTCGTTGTGCGAGGCGGTGACCATCGCGACGGCCGGGACGTCCAGCGCGAACTGGGCGAAATAGGCCATCGGCGAAACCGCCAGCCCGATGTCGTGCACGGTGCAGCCGGCGGTCATCAGCCCTTGCGCCAGGGCGATCTTGATGGCCATCGAATAGCTGCGGAAATCATGGCCGACCACGACCTCGGGCTTGACCCCGGCCTCGTGCAGATAGGTGCCGAGCCCCAGCCCCAGCGCCTGCACGCCCATCAGGTTCAGCTCCGGCGGCTTGTCCGAGCCGGGATGTCCGAACCACCAGCGGGCGTCGTATTCGCGGAAGCCGGTCGGCTTGACCAGCGGCGTGGTCTCGAAGGCGTAGGTGTTCGGAACCAGCGACGCGGAGGGCTTGGGCAGCATCGGGAGATCCTCGGGGCGGCAGGAGGGGGCAGGCATAGAACGTCCGATCGCCGACCGGGTGGGTCCTGGCCGGCGGCAACGGCGAAGGCGGCAGCGCCCTCGCACCGGATCGATTGTCGTGTGTTTTCAGCCGGGACCCGGCGGGAAGGCCGGGTCCCGGTTCGAAGTGCTAAGAGCTAAGGGCTTCGCGCACCGGCTTGGACGGGCTGAACACCACCTTCTTCGAGGCGGCGATGGTGATCGGCGCACCGGTGGTCGGGTTGCGGCCCTCGCGCTCCGGCCGGATCGCGACCTTGAAGCGGCCGAATCCCGAGATCGAGACCTGGTCACCCCGCGCGGCCGATTCGGTGATCGCCTGGAAGATGCTGGTGAGGATGCGCTTGGCCTTCACGCGCGACAGCTTGTGGTCCTGGGCCAGCTGTTCGATCAGCTCCGAGGTGTTCATCGACATTCCTCTAGGTGACAATGGGTGCCGAGCACCCGGTGGAAGGCATGGGGACGGCCCCATGCCCGTGGCGCATGCTCGGACGAGCATGTCGGGGCGGACGGGCGGAGGTCAGGGGAGCGGCGCGGGCAGCTCGTCATCCTCGTCCTCCTCGTCGAATTCGATCGGCGGCTCGTCATCCGCGGCGAAGTCGTCGGCCTTGAACGCCAGGATGGTGTCGCGCACCGAATCGTAGGTGGTCAGCCGGGCGTCGGACAGGATCGCGCCGGTGTCGGCGAAACGGCGCAGCATCCGCGGCCGCTTGGTGGTGAAGACCAGCGTCGCCTCGCGCCGCCGGGCGTCGACCAGGCGCTCGCACCAGTCGCGGAAGCCAGGCGGCCCGCCGATCACCGATTCGTCGGCGAGATAGATGTCGAAGGGCAGGGCGTAGGCGGTGGTGAACAGAAGGCGGCTGCGCTTGTCGCCGGTATAGGCCGAGAACGGCTTGTCGAAATCGGTGCCGATGCCGCTATGCGCCTCGACGAAGCGGATCACCTCTCGGGCATCGGCGCCGTAGATGCGGGCGGTGAACCAGACATTCTCGCGCCCGGTCATGGTGCTGACGAAGGGGCCGGCGGTGCCGACCAGGAACGACACCCGCCCCTGGCGCAGCACCCGGCCGGAATCCGGGGGGACCGACCCGGCGATCAGCCGGATCAGGGTCGATTTGCCGGCGCCGCGCCGGCCCAGGATGCCGACGGTCCTGCCCGGCTCGAACACCGCGCTCAACTCGTCCAGGACCAGCTTGCTGTGGCCGCTGCCATGCGACTTGTAGCGCTTGGTGACGCGATCCAGCACGATCATTTCGCGGCCATCCGGCGGCGGCGCGACGCCCGCTCCAGGATCAGGCCGAGGAAGATCGAGCCCAGCGCCCAGGACATCAGATAGGTCTTGTCGAGGCACTCCGTCGGATAGGTCAGGTAGAAGCCGGTGCGGAACCATTCCACGCCGTGCAGCACCGGGTTCCAGACCAGCCAGTCGCGGATCTGGGTCGGCATGTAGTCGGGCACGTAGAACACGGCGCTGAGGAACAGCAGCGACCGGCCGAACACGCCATAGACCACCGCCCACAGCCGGAAGAAGGCGCCGATCACGCCGTTGACGATGCCGACGCCGATGGCCGTGGCCGTGATCACCAGGAAGGCGGAGACCACCTTCAGCGGCTGGATCGGCGCCGCCTCCGGCACCCCCATGACGATGTGGATGAAGCTGAACAGCAGGATCGCCACCACCGCGAGCTGCAGCGTCTCCAGAAGGGCGCGGGCCACCAGCAGGTCCAGCGGCTTCACCAGCGGCACGCCCTTGCTCAGCCCGCCGCCGCGCAGCGCCGTCATCGCCTTGGACGAGATGTGCATGAAGACGAAGTACGGGATCATGCCGGTGCCGAGGAACAGCAGCATGCTGGTGCCGAAATCCGCCTGCCGGCCGATGGCGGAGAACACCGCCATCATCATCGACAGCTGCAGCATCGGCTCGAGCATCTCGAGCAGGTAGCTGAGGCGCGAATGCTTGGCATGCATCCGCATCTCGCGCAGCATCAGCGACACCACGACCCGGACCTGGACCGCCAGGGCCGTGCCGAAGCGGGGCCGCGCCAGCGCGGTCATGGCGCGGCTCCGGACGGGCGGGCGATCATCGGCGTCATGCTGTCCGCCTCAGATCATGTGGTCGCGCACGGAGTGCACCGTGAGCATGGTGATGGCCCAGGCCACGAAGGCGATCAGGAACACGATCAGCACGTCCTCGACCCGTTCCGGATACAGCGCGTACTCGGCCAGCTGCGGCTCGACATAGGGCATCAGATAGGTGCGGTCGGACATCGCGCTGCTGCGCACCTGATCCAGCGCCGTCAGCATGTTCTGATAGCTTTGCTGCGCGAATTGCAGCTCCAGCCGGATGTCCTCGTAATCCGACAGCGTCGCGGCGTAGCCCTCCTTGGACGGGTTGGCGTCGCCGGGGGCGCTGCCGGCGCCGAGCTCGCCCTCGATCTTGTTCAACTGGTCCCGGGTCGCGGCGATGTTGTTCTTCAGCACCTTCATGGTCGGCGCGTCCGGCGCCATGTGGGTCGACAGCGAGGTGAGCTGCGCCTCCATCTGCGCCAGGCTGGTGCGCAGCTGCAGCGACAGGCCCAGGGTCGAGGAGGCGCTGGTCGACAGGTCCGGGCTTTGCTGCACGTTGCGGAACTGGCGCAGCTTGGCGGTGACCTCGCGCAGCCGGTCCTCGGCATTCTTGACGTCGCGCTCGGCGAAGCGGACCGAATCCTCTCGGGCGCGTTCAGCGATGCGGTTGACCAGGTCCTCGCTGGAGGCGATCAGCGCCTTGGCGACGCGCAGCGACTCCTCGGCCGTGAACGCCCGGACCTGAACGATCGAGATGCCGGTCGACACGTCGAAGCTGGCGTCGACCCGGTTCTGCCAGTACTCCACCAGCTTCTCGATCGGCACGGTGGGGTCGAGCCGGGCCAGATAGTCGGCGTCCTTGTTGCTGTAGATCGCGCGCAGGTCGACGGTCTTCATCAGGTCCGCCACCGCCTCGCGGCTGGTGATGTAGTCGGCGACGATGAAGTTGTCGCTGAACGCCGACAGCCGGGCCGACTGGCCCAGCGCGGCACCAACCAGGTCAGTGGTTGCCGACGATGCCGAAGCGTTCGACGACTTCACCGCGAAGCGGAACTCCGACACGTACTGGTCGGCGGCTACATAGAGGTAGTAGGCCGCGCCGAGCCCGGTCGGCAGCACCACCATCAGCAGCAGCGACAGCCAGAACCCGGCCGACAGCCTGGCCTTGCGGTTGGGCAGCCGCAGCGTCTCGGTCTGGCTGTCGAAGCGGCGCTCAAGCGGCGTGCGCCGGGCCGCAGGCGGCGGCGCCGGCCGCACCGTCGGCACGTCATGGAAGCCGGTCACCAGATCGTCGGCCGGCCGCCGGCGGCTGGGCAGCGAGGTGATCTTGGGGTCTGCTGGTGCAACAGCCTCGGCCGGAGCGGTCTCGGCCGCCGGCTCCGCCTCGTCCTGGACGGCGTCGCCGCCGCGACGGGCCGCCATCCGGGCCCGGGCGGCGCGCAGTTCGGCGATGGTCCGGCGCGACGCCCGTTCGTCCTGGGATTCCGGGACGGATGCCTGCTGGTCCAGCTTTTCGGAGAGATCTTCCGAGGGATTGTCCGGTGTCTTGCCCAAGCCTTACCTCTCACGAGAGTCGGGGCGGCTGCGCTTCCGTTCGCTGCACCGCAGCATAGCAGATGGAAGGCATCGAGGAAACCTGCGAAACCACCAAACCTTTTGCGGTGTTCCGGATTCTTTAGCGAAACCTTTGTTCTGCATCCGCTAAAACCGGCGTCGCGGTCGCGGCCGACGCTTCCGCCGCGGCCTGCGCCCGCGACCCGGCCGGCAGCAGCCGGCGGTACATTTCGCCCAGCCGGGCACGGTAGCGCTCCGGCGAATACAGGGCGGCCTGGCGGGCGCCGCGCTGCGCCAGATCGCCGCGCAGCTCGGCGCTGCTGTCTAGCGCCCGGATCGCGTCTGCCAGCGCGTAGGTGTCGTAGGGGTCGACCAGCAGCGCCGCATCGCCCGCGACCTCCGGCAACGCGCCTTCGGTCGAGGCCAGCACCGGCGTGCCCAGGCTCATCGCCTCCAGGACCGGCAGGCCGAAGCCTTCGTACAGCGACGGGAAGGTCACCGCCTTGGCGCCGCGGATCAGACTGACCAGCAGCGGGAAGGGGGCGTAGTCGATGCGCAGCACCCGGTTGCGGGTGAAGGTCAGGGTGTCGACCTGCTCCAGGTAGCGGATGGTCGAATCATTCAGCAGCTTCAGCTCCTGGTCGGTCTTCCAGGCCAGCTTGCCGATGATCACCAGCGGCGTCTTGATCTGGCTGGCGAGGTAGCTCTCGATCAGCCGGCCGATGTTCTTTTTCGGCTCGATCGCGCCGAAATACAGCAGGTAGCCCTTGTAGGTCAGGTTGAAGGTGCCCTCGACCTCGCGCTTAACTGCCTCCTCCGGCTTCTCGGCGTATTTCGCCGGGATGTCGACCGCCTGGTAGGTGTTGGTGATGCGCTCCTCCGGGTAGCCGAACAGGTCGACGATGTCGCGCTTCGAGGTTTCCGATACCGTGACGATGTGGTCGGCCTTGCGCAGCAGCATCCGGGTCAGCCGGTGGTAGCGGCGCTTGTTGTCGAGCGTGGTGTAGGGCAGCCGCAGCGGCACCAGGTCGTGGATGGTGTAGATGTTGCGGGCTCCGGCCATGCGCAGCGGCAGCGGATAGGTCCAGTGCATCAGCTGCGGCGTGTCGCGCAGCGTCACCGTCATCCGGTTGCGGTAGATGGCGAAGTGCCGGTAGGAGCGGCTCCATAAGTCCGGCACCGAGCTGATCTGGTCATAGTACGGCATCCGCGACCGGTAGGTCCTGGCGATCACCTTGCCGGTGATCGGCACCGGCTTGGCCCGCACCCCCGCCGGCGAGTGGATCAGCTCGTTGACGTAGCGCAGGAACTCCAGCCAGCGCGGCGCCTCGCCGACATTGGTGGGGTCGAAGAAGGCGATCTCGCGCAGCAGCTGCTGGGTGCTCGGCGCTGCCCTGCCGCCATACAGCACCTCGGTGCGGTAGCCGAGATTGTGCAGCTCGTAGCTCAGGTTCCGGGCATAGGTGGCCACCCCGGTGCCGGTTTCGAGGCCGAGATTGTAGCCGTCGATCATGATCGTCTGCGTCACGGCGTGGTCCTGTGCTGTCCGGCAGTTCGAAGCGAAGGCTTCGGCATGCCTCGATGGCGGTGCACTGCATCGGAACACAGCTGTGTCTGCACCGCTATCAGAGATTTGGCGTGCCGCTATAGATATAAAACCTAAAGTCGTCCACGGAAACCAAAATTTGAGGTTCGCATTCCTGGATGCCGCGCAGCGCCTTGGTTTCGAGACTCGAATGTGAAAAAGTGAGTGCATGTACCATTGGCTATTGCGTTCGAAATCTGGTATGCACCCAAGCATTCGCGCCACGGCGCACAGCTGAGAGACGACGTATCCATGACCTGGCGCCTGGCTTGGCTCGTTCCCGCCGTTCTCGCGCTCCCCGCCTGTGGCGAGCTGCCGAGCAACGGTCCCCTGGCCGGCCAGATCCTGGCGTCGGGCGAGAAGGCGTCGGCGGCGGAGCTGGCCAAGGAGGTCGACACCCGCTACGCCATCGTCGATCTCAACGAGACCACGATCGCGGCGTTCAGCCGGGCCCCGCGGCCCAGCCTGATGCAGCGCTTCGGCGACTACGCGCCGGCACCGTCGCAGCAGATCGGCGTCGGCGACACCGTCTCGGTGTCGATCTGGGAGGCGGGCACCGGTCTGTTCGCCGCCGGCGGCGGCGGCGCCGTGGCCCCGACTGGCGCCGACGGCGCGCACAGCATCACCTTGCCGCCCCAGGTCGTCGACCAGCGCGGCAACATCTCGGTGCCCTATGCGGCGACGCCGATCCGCGCGGTCGGCCGCACCCCGACCCAGGTCGCGGCCGCGATCGAGAAGTCGCTGACCAGCCAGGCCAGCCAGCCACAGGTGATCGTCACGGTGCCGGAATCGAGCTCCTCCTCGGCCTCGGTGCTGGGCGACCAGACCGGCGCTGCGCGGGTGCCGCTCAACATCCGGGGTGAAAGGCTGCTCGATGTCGTCGCCCAGGGTGGCGGCATCCGGTCGCAGCCGGCCGAGACCTTCATCACCCTGACCCGGGCGGGGGTCTCGGAAACGGTCGGCCTGCCCACCATCCTGCAGAACCCGACCGAGAACATCTACATCCAGCCGGACGACACCATCTACGTCACCCGCCGGCCGCAGACCTACACGGCGCTGGGCGCGGTCAGCAGCTCGGGCGAGCTGCCGATCGACCAGGACCCGTTCACTCTGGCCCAGGCGGTGGGACGGTCCGGCGGGCTGGCGCCGAACGCCGCCGATGCCAGCGCCGTCTTCATCTTCCGCTTCGAATCGCGACCGGTGTTCCAGTCGATGCGGCCGACCTCGCCGCTGCTCGCCTCGCGGCAGCCGGTGCCGGTGGTCTATCGGCTCAGCTTCGAGGATCCGCGGGGCTTCTTCTATGCCCAGCAGTTCCCGGTGCGCCCCCGCGACCTGATCTATGTCGGCACCGCGTCCTCGGTCGAGTTCCTGAAGTTCCTGTCGGTGGTGCGCGGCGCGATCTCGGTCGGCACTCCGGCGACGACGGTGGTGTCGGGCGGCTGATCGCCGCCACGGGGGAGGCGGCGCCATGCCGGTCGTGCTCGAGCTGATCGGCCTGGCCGGGGCCGCCGTCGCCTGGGAGGCGGTGGACGCCCTGGCCCGGCCGCGGCGGGGCATGTTCGGCGGCAGCCGCGCCGCCATCCCCGGCCGGGCGGTCGTCTTCCTGCTGCTGCTCGGCGCCTGGTTCGGCCTGTTCGGCCGCTTCTGGTTCGCGCTGGTGGCCAGCCTGGTCACCCTCGCCATCCTGGTCGCGATCTCGAACGCCAAGCGGCGCAGCCTGTACGAGCCGCTGGTGTTCTCGGACTTCGCCTTCATCCTGCCGATGCTGCGGCACCCGAGCCTGTTCTACATCGAACGGCGGGAGGGCCTGGCCCTGATCGGCGGCGCCGCGCTGCTGGTCGCGGTGATCGCTGCCTGGGTCGGCATCGAGCCGCGCAGCATCCCCATGCCCGCGCAGCTGGCGCTGCTGGCCGCCGAGGCGGCGCTGCTCGGCTTCGCGGCCGTCGCCGTTCCCTGGCCGCAGGCCTTGACCTTCGCCGAGCCCTGCGACCCGCGCGACACGGTGCGGCGCTTCGGTCTGGCCCTGTCGCTGCCGACCGCCTGGCTGCGCTGGCGCGGCGAGGGCCGCCGGCCGCTGCCCGCACCACCGGCGAACAGCCTGCGCGAGGATGTCGACGCCGTCGTGGTGGTGCAGTCCGAATCCTTCATGGATCTGCGCCGCATCGGCATCACGACGGCACTGCCGGAGTTCGACCGGCTCAGGTCGCGCGCGGCGGTGCACGGCCTGCTCGAGGTGCCGTGCTTCGGCGCCTACACGCTGCGGCCGGAGATTTCGGCGATCACCGGCCTCGGCGCGGCGGAGCAGTCCTTCGACGGGCTCCACCCCTATCTGCGGCCGCGGCGCTTCGCCCCGGCCTCGCTGGCGACGGCGCTGCGCGACCAGGGCTGGCGCACCGTGTTCCTGCACCCCTATGACGAGCGCTTCTTCCGCCGGCGCGAGGCGATTCCGGCGCTGGGCTTCGAGCGCTTCATCGGCCAGCGAGACCTGCCGGATGCCGAGCGCTGCGGCTACTACATCTCCGACGCCGCGGTGGCCGGGGTGATCGAGCAGGAGCTGCGGCGGGCGCGGGACGACGGGGTCAGGCTGTTCCTGGTCTGCGTCACCATGGAGGCGCACGATCCCTTCCGTCCGGGCCGGGTGCCGGGCCAGGATGAGCCGCTGCAGCAATACCTGCACCATATCGGTCACGCCGATGCGATGCTGGCCCGCCTCGCGGCTCATTTCGACGCGGCGGCGGAGCGGGTGCTGCTGGCCTTCTACGGCGACCACGCGCCAGTGCTGAAGGAGGTCGATCCGGAGCGCGAGCGGCGCACCGACTTCATGATCCTGGACTGCGGCCGCGCCGCGCCTCTGCCGGCAAGCACCGATGCGGTGCAATGGCGGCCGGAGCGGATCAACCGCTTCATCCGCTCCTGGCTGGCCACGGGCGCCGTCGATGCGGACCTGCGGGGAACCGAGAGCAGGCCCGGTCCGTCATAGGGGAAAGCTGCTTCAGGGATTGCCCATGCTGACCCTCGATCGGCGCTTTACCTTCCATGGCCAGAGCGTGGCCTGGGGCACGTTCGGCGACGGGCCGCCGCTCGTCCTGCTGCATGGGACGCCGTTTTCGTCCCAGGTCTGGCGCCGGATCGCGCCGCTGGCCGCCACCCTGCGGCGGGTCCATGTCTTCGACCTGCTGGGCTATGGCCAGTCGGAGCAGCGCGATGGTCAGGACGTGTCCCCGGCGGTGCAGACCGTGCTGTTCGCCGCCCTGCTGCGCGAATGGGGGCTGGAGCAGCCGGAGGTGCTGGCCCATGATTTCGGCGGCATGACCGCGCTGCGGGCCCATTATCTCGAAGGCTGCCGCTACCGGCGGCTTACCCTGGTCGATCCGGTGGCGCTGCCGCCCTCCGGCTCACCCTTCTTCCGCCACGTCGCCGCGCATGAGTCCGCCTTCGCCGGGCTGCCGGACTATGCCCATGACGCCCTGCTGCGGGTCTATATCCAGGGCGCGGCGCGCAATCCGCTGACCGAGGAGGCGATGGCGATCCACATGCGGCCCTGGCAGGGCGAGGTGGGGCGCCCGGCCTTCTACCGCCAGATCGCACAGATGCACGACCGCTATCTCGAGGAGATCGAGCCGTCCTACGGCCCGATGGACTGGCCGGTCGAGATCCTGTGGGGCGAGGAGGATGCCTGGATCCCGATCGCCCAGGGCGAGCGCCTGGCGGCGAAGCTGACCGGCGGCGCGTTGACCCGCGTGCCCGAGTCAGGCCATCTCATGCAGGAAGACGCGCCCGAGGCGGTCGTCGCGGCCCTGTTCCGGGGGATGTGACCGCCCGTTGGTCTCTCAGCAGATGGCGTATTTCCGGCGCACATCTTCGACGACGTCGTCGAAGATGTTGAAGTGCTTATCCCAGGTCGGCGCCTTGAAGCGGGCCAGCCGCGCCATCTGCGCCTGCCGGCGCGGCGAGTTCGGCTTGGCGTATTCCATGATCATCTCCATCCAGCCGGGGCCGTCCAGCGGATCGAGATATTCCGGGATGTTGTTGCCCAGTTCGTGGAACACCGGCAGGTCGGAGCAGATCACCGGCACCGAGCAGGACAGGCCTTCGACCAGCGGCAGGCCGTAGCCTTCGGCGAAGGACGGGAACAGCACGCCGCGGGCGCCGATCATCAGGCGGTGCAGCACCGCGTCGGGCACCCGGCCGCATTCGATGACATGGTCCGAGATCTGGTCGCAGCGCTCGATCATGTCGATGACGTTCTCGTTCTCCCAGCCGCGGCGGCCGACGATCACCAGCTTCGGCGCGGCCGCGCCCAGCTTCTGCACCAAAGCGCGCCAGACCTGCAGCATGAACAGGTGGTTCTTGCGCGGCTCGATCGTGCCGATGATCAGGAAATAGGGCTCGCTCTCCAAGTCGTTGACCTTCTGCGGCGCGAAGCGGCGGTCGACCCCGAGCGGCGCGACGAAGACGCCGTCCATCCCGCCGTGGTGGCGCTCGACATGCTTCAGCAGGTCGCGCTTGGTCTGCTGCGAGTTGACGATGGTGGCGGCGGCGGTGGTCGAGATCGCCTCGATCCGGGCGACGTGCCGCGCGGCATAGCCGGGGCGGACATATTCCGGATGGTCGATCGGGATCAGGTCGTGCACCAGGTAGATCGGCGCCAGCTTGCGGCGCGCCACCAGGCGCTGCAGCGTCGCCGGCTGGTGCAGCCCCTCATGCGAGACGTTGACGTAGATCGCCTGCTGCCGCCGGGCGCTGATGCTGATCATGCGCGACAGCAGCCCGCGGGCGCCGAGCAGGGCGTCCATGCCGAACTGCAGCAGGGGCGCCGACGGCCGCGGCGCAGGGGCCGTCGTGACCGCCATGTGGCCGTTGCTGAACTGCTCCGCCGGCACCCCGATGAAACGCGCGATCCGGTCCGCCTCGCTGCCGCGGATGCGGTGGGCGCCGAAGCTCCAGCGCTCGAGCCGGCTGGCGATGAACTGGGCGAAGGCGGGGGTCGAGAGCTGCCAATAGCGCGAGCGCCAGCGGGCGATGAACTGGACGTCGCCCGGGTAGCGTTCCAGCATATGCCGGCCATAGGTCAGCTCGACCCGGTCGACGCCGGTCGGCGTGGCGCTGCCGGATCGGCGCACCAGCCGGGTCGCGTCGAACAGGATCTGGTCCTGGGCCATAACGCCTGCTCCTCATCCAAGCTGTCGTCCGCCCGCCGGAGCCCGGCGGCGCGGTCATCAGGGGTGGGCGCATCGTCCGAACCGAAACCTTCCGGGACGTTGCGTTCCCCCTGGCCCGCCGGCATCCGGATCGTGGGATCCTCTCCGGCGGCGCGACGGTGTTACGACGACCGCCTGTGCATGAACCCGAAACCAACTCCGGGTAAGCTATCATCAGTCCCAGGGAAACAGGAAATCTTTTTTGCATTGCAAAACAATCGCTAAGATGAGGATTAAAATCTGTAAAATCCAAGCGAACCGAACCCCTCCGGTGAGGCTTGACGCGCGGCCGATTTGATCGCGGCCCCCGTGCTTGCGGCGGCAGAATGCGCTAACTAGGAGGCGAATCGCGTCTCCCCAGATCCCGCAGGCGGCATCGCCGTCCCGTCCTTGCCCCATCGGAGAGATCGGAATGAGCCTGTCCATCGCCCAGCGCCTGCACCGCCTGGACGCCCGCATCGCCGAGATCCTGTGCTGGCGCGAGCGCGCGAACGAGCCGATCGGGGAATGGCGCTGCGACGGCCGTCCATTGTCGCTCGGCGACCCCTGGCCGCACCGGGAAGGCGTTCTCGCCTTCTCCGCCGTGGCCGAGGTTCCGGCCGCCTGGCCGCTGGATGAGACCAGGCTTCATCTTGATGTCGGTGGCGAAAGCCTGCTGACGCTGCATGAGGACGACGCCGGATCGACCCGCTTCGGCCTCGATGTGAATCACCGCGAATTCCCGCTGCGCGGCCGCCGGATCCGGATCGAGACCGAAAGCGTGCCGCGCCTGCCCTTCGGCCAGCCGGTGTTTCACCCCCGCCTGGCCGAGGCCCGGCTGGTCTGGATCGACCCGGCGGTGCACCGCCTGGCGCTGCTGCTGCGCCAGGTGTGGGAAACGGCGCTGGCGCTGGAGGAGCACGAGGCGGTGCCGCATCTGCTTTCGGCGGCCGAGGCGGCGTTGCGGGCGCTCGACTGGCCATCGGCCACCGGCGCCTATCTCGCCCGCACCGCACCCTTGCCGCAGCAGCAGGCGATCTGGCGCCTGCCGCCGCTCGACCCGCAGCCGCCGGCGCTGGGCGAGGCAGAGCGGGCCTCGTGCGTCGCGGCCCATGACGGGCTGGTGGCGGCGCTGCGCGGGCTGAAGGAGCGCTTCCCGCCGCAGGGTCGCCTGGCGATCACCGGCCACGCCCATATCGACCTGGCCTGGCTGTGGCCCTATGCCGAGACAAGGCGCAAGGCCCGCCGCACCTTCAACACCGCGCTGCGGCTGATGGAGCAATTCCCCGGCTTCGTCTTCAACCAGTCGACAGCGGCCTATTACGCCCAGGTCGAGGCCGACGACCCGGATCTCTTCGCCCAGGTCCGCGGGCGGGCGGCGGAAGGGCGGTGGGAGACGATCGGCGGGCTGTGGGTCGAACCCGACACCAACATGCCGACCGGCGAGAGCCTGGTGCGCCAGGCGCTGTACGGCCAGCGCTATTTCGAGCGCAGCTTCGGCCGGCGCCATACCGTCTGCTGGCTGCCCGACTGCTTCGGCTTCTCGCCCGCACTGCCGCAGATCCTGCGCCAGGGCGGCATGGACAGCTTCTTCACCATCAAGGTGAACTGGTCGGAGACCAACCGCTTCCCCTACGACCTGTTCCAGTGGGAAGGCCTCGACGGCAGCCGGGTCCTGGCCCACACCTTCGACAACCCGATCCAGGGCTACAACGGCACCATCCGGGCCGATTGCGTGCTGCCGACCTGGCGCAACTTCCGGGGCAAGACGGCGCATGACGAAAGTCTGCTCGCGGTCGGCTTCGGCGATGGCGGCGGCGGGGTGACGCCGGAGATGCTGGAGCGCCAGGAGCAACTGGCCGATTTCCCGGCGCTGCCGGAGCTGCGCCCGGCCCGGGTGGAGGAATTCTTCGGCCGCATCCGTGAGCGCGCGGCGGAGCTGCCGGTCTGGCTGGGCGAGATCTACCTCGAGCTGCACCGCGGCACCCTGACCAGCCAAGGCCGCACCAAGCGCCTGAACCGCCAGGCCGAGCGGGCGCTGATCACGGCCGAGGTCGCCGGCAGCCTGGCGACGCTGCTCGGCGGCCCCACCTTCGGCAGCCAGGAGCCGGCCTGGCGCGGCCTGCTGAAGAACCAGTTCCACGACATCCTGCCCGGATCGAGCATCCGCGAGGTCTATGAGGATGCGGAGCGCGAGCTGGCGGCGGCGCGCGACGCGGGGCTGGATCGGCAGGCCGAGGCGATGGCGGCGATCGCCGCGGCCCTGCCAGCAGGCGGTACCGAAGACGCGCTGGTGGTGGTGAACCCCGACCTGTCGCCACGCCCGCTACGGCTGGAGCTGGACGGCCAGGCCATAGCACCCGACCTGACCGTGCCGCCGCTCGGCATCGTCGTGCTCGACCGGGCGGCGCTGGCCCCGGCGCCGGGTCTGTCGGCGGGGTGGTCGACCGCGGGCAGCCATCTCGAAAACCGGTTCTTGCGGGCCGAGATCGGCGCCGACGGCACCATCACCCGCCTCCTGCACAAGCCGACCGGCCGCGACGCGCTGGCCGGGCGCGGCAACCAGCTCTGGCTCTATGCGGCCGACAAGCCGCGCAGCTGGGACGCCTGGGACATCGAGGCCGATTACGACCGGCAGGGCTTCGAGCTGACCGGGCTGGAATCATCGGAGCTGGTCGAGGACGGGCCGGACCGGGCGGCGCTGCGGCTGGTCCGCCGCTACCGCGACTCCACTGTCACCCAGACCCTGACGCTGTGGGCCAACTCCCCGCGGCTCGACATCCACACCCGGCTCGACTGGCACGACCGGCGGGTGCTGCTGCGCGCGCTGGTGCCGGTGGCGGTGCGGGCGGAGACGGCGAGCTTCGAATGCGCCTTCGGCGTGGTGCGCCGGCCGACCCATCGCAACACCTCCTGGGACCAGGCCAGGTTCGAGGTGCCGGGCCACCGCTTCGCCGACCTGTCGGAGCCGGGCTTCGGCGTCGCCCTGCTGAATGACGGGAAGTACGGCCACAGCGCGCTCGGCAATGTGCTTGGCCTCAGCCTGGTGCGGGCGCCGATCTACCCCGACCCGCTGGCCGATGAGGGCGTGCAGGAGTTCACCTATGCGATCCTGCCGCATGCGGGCGACTGGCACGAGGGCGGGGTGCGCGAGGCGGCGGAGGATCTGAACCAGAAGCTGCTGGCACTGCCGGCGCGCAACCTCGCCGCCGGGCTGCGCACGCCGCTGATGGTCTCTGGCATCAAGGCCGGGCTCGCTGCGCTGAAGCCGGCGGAGGAGGGCGACGGGCTCGTGCTGCGCCTCTACGAGCCGGCCGGGGCGCGCGGACCGCTGTCGATCACCGTGCCGGAGGGCTGGCGCCTGGGCGAGGCGGTGTCGCTGCTGGAGGAACGCGCGGAGCGGGACCGGGCCCACGACCTGGAGCCGTTCGAACTGCGCAGCTGGCTACTGCGGCCGGGGCGCTGAAGAAAGAGCGCCCGGCCCGGGTCATGTCCTTGGGGGAGGCCGGGCCGGGCACGGCGCCGGCTGCTGACGGGCGGCGCGACCATGATCCGGCCACGGCCGGCCGCGCCTGTCCACTTACGGATCGGCAAGGCGGCTCAGCGCCGCTCCTTCACCTTCTCCGCCGAACGCCGGTCCTCGCCCGCACCGGCGGTGCCGGGGTTGAAGGATGGCGGGTCGCTCGCATCCATGCTCTCGGCCGAAGCTTCGTCGACTTTGCGGCTGGCGGTCTTCTTGTCCTTCGGCTGCTCGTCGATGGGCTTGCGGGGCGTCGTCATGCTGGCCTCCACGCTGTGCCTTAACGAAACGGCAGCAGCGGCACCGTGGTTCCGCGCTCGACGGCCGTAAAATAGGGGGGGCGGCAACCCTGGCTGGCCGGCTCGCTTCGGTTCAAGCTGATCTCCAGGTGCCCCGTCGATCACGGCGCCCGGCCCGGTCCGGAGCTTCCCCCACCACGCTTCGGGCCGGGCTCTCTTCTCCCGGGCCCTCAGGCCGCATCGGCGATCGGGTACTTGCTCTCGAGATAGGCGAGGTACGGGCCGGGATCGAGGCTGCGCCCGGTGGCGGCCTGCAGGATCTCCTCCGGCGTGCGCGACCGGCCGTGGCGGTGGACCGCCTGGTTCAGCCACAGCCGCAGCGGCGCATAGTCGCCGGCCTCCAGCCCAGCCGCCACAGCCGGGTCCCGCTCCGCCGCCGCGAACAGCTGCGACGCCATGACGTTGCCCAGCGTGTAGGTCGGGAAGGACCCGACATAGCCGGTCGACCAGTGCACGTCCTGCAGCACGCCGCTTGCATCGTCCGGCACCTCGAGGCCGAGATCGGCCCGCATCCGCTCGGCCCAGGCGGCCGGCAGGTCGGCGACGGCGAGGTCGCCGGCGATCACCGCCGCCTCCAGCTCGACCCGCAGCATGATGTGCAAATCGTAGGTCAGCTCGTCCGCCTCGACCCGGATCAGCCCGGGCCGGATCAGGTTGACGGCGCGCCAGAACTCCGTGGCCGAGACATCGGCCAGCTGTTCCGGGAAGGCGTCGCGCAGCAGGCCGAAATTCAGCTCCCAGAAGCGCCGCGACCGGCCGACCCGGTTCTCCAGCAGCCGCGACTGCGACTCGTGCATCCCGAAGCTGGCGCCGCCGACGGCGTAGAGGTTGACGATGTCGGTCGCCAGCGCCGACCGGCCGATCTCCGGATCGATGCCCTGCTCGTACATCCCATGCCCGGCCTCGTGCAGCGCCGCGAACAGCCCGGCCGGCAGGTAATTCGGGCGATAGCGCGCGGTGATGCGGACATCGTCGCGGGTGAAGGAGATCTCGAACGGGTGCACCGTCTCGTCCAGCCGGCCATGGCCGTAGTCGAAGCCGACCCGCTCGGTCAGCACCCGCGCAAAGGCCTTCTGCCGATCCACCGGATAGTCGCGGTCCAGGAAGTCGCGCCGCGGCGGCGGCCGGTCCAGCACCCGCTGCATCAGCGGCACCAGCCGGTCCCGCAGCGTGGCGAAGAGCGGGCGCAGCCGGGCCAGGGTCATGCCCGGCTCGTATTGCGCCACCAGCGCGTCATAGGGATGGTCGGACCAGCCCAGCGCGTCGGCGATCCGGCGCTGCAGGGCGAAGCTGCGCTCGAGATACGGCCGGAAGGCCGGGAAGTCCGAGCGCGCCCGCGCCGCGGCCCAGGCCGCCTGCGCCTCGGTCTTCAGCAGCGCCGCCTCGTGCAGCAGCGGCTCGGGGATGCGGTCCAGCGCGGCGACGCCCTCCTGCATCGCGGCCACGGCGCGGCGGCGCCGGCTGTCCCCGGGTTCGCCGGCCACCTCGTCGCGGGCGGCCGCGAGGGCGTCGCGCATGGCCGGGCCGGTCGCGATCTGCCGGGCCAGCGCCGTCAGCGTGGCGATCTGCCGGCCGCGCGCCGCGGTGCCGCCGGCCGGCATCTGGGTGCGGGCGTCCCAGACCAGCAGGTTGACGGCGTTCAGCACGTCGTTCAGCCGGCCGGATTCCTCGGCGAAGCGGTCATAGCCCATGGACGGCTTCCTTGTGCGGCAGCGGCGCGGCGGCGGGCGCCCGGTCCAGCAGGTGGCAGGCGGCGCTGCCGGTCTCGGTCGGGCGCGGCAGCGGTGCCTCCATCCGGCAGCGGTCGAAGGCGTGCGGGCAGCGCGGATGGAACGGGCAGCCGGTGGGCATGTCGACCGGGCTGGGCAGCTCCCCGCGCGCCGCCGGGACACGGTGGCGCCGGGCGGGGTCGAGATCGGGGGCCGCAGCCAGCAGCGCCTGGGTGTAGGGGTGCTGCGGCGCCGCGAACAGCGCTTCGGTCTCTCCGGTCTCGACGATGCCGCCGAGATACATCACCGCCACCCGGTGCGACAGGTGCCGGACCAGGCGAAGATCATGCGCCACGAACAGCACGGTCAGGCCCAGCCGCTGCTGCAGCTCCAGCAGCAGGTTCACCACCTGGGCCTGGACCGAGACGTCGAGGGCGGAGACCAGCTCGTCGGCGATCAGGCATTCCGGTTCCACCGACAGCGCCCGGGCGATGCCGATGCGCTGGCGCTGGCCGCCGGAGAATTCATGCGGGTAGCGGTCGGCGGCCTCGCGCGGCAGCCGCACCAGGTCCAAAAGCTCGGCGATGCGGGCCGGGATCCGCGCTTTCGGGCGCATGCGGTGGACCGACAGCGCCTCGGCCAGGGTCTGGCGCACCGTCATGCGCGGGTTCAGCGATCCACGCGGGTCCTGGAACACCATCTGCACCCGGCGATTGAAGGCGCGGCGCGCCGCCCCCTCCAGGCTCCGGATGTCGACGCCGTCATAGCGCAGGGTGCCCTCGTCCGGCTCGATCAGCCGGACGATGCAGCGGGCCAGGGTCGACTTGCCGCTGCCGGATTCGCCGACGATGCCCAGCGTCTCGCCGCGCTTGACCGACAGGTCGATGCCGTTCAGGGCGTGCACGGCGGGGTGGGGGCGGCGGCGCAGCGCATCGGCCACCGTGCGCTCCAGCCGGAAGCGCTTGGTCAGCCCGGCGATCTCCAGGATCGGCGCGCTCATGCGGCATCCCTGGCGGCGGCGACGCGCGCGCTCTCGAAGCAGGCCACGGCGGCGTCCGGACCCACGGGCTGCAGCGCCGGCCGCTCGGCCCGGCAGCGCGGTGTGGCGAAGGCGCAGCGCGGGGCGAAGGCGCAGCCGGGCGGCCGCTCGGTCAGGGGCGGCGGCGCGCCCTCGATCGACCGCAGCGGCAGCCGCGGCCCGCCGCCGCGCGGCACCGAATTCAGCAGGCCGAGCGTGTAGGCATGGCGCGGCCGGTCGAAGACGGCGGCGACCGGCCCGGTCTCCACCACCCGGCCGGCATACATCACCGCCATGCGGTCGCAGCTCTGCGCCACCACGCCGAGATCGTGGGTCACCAGGATCACGCTCATGCCAAGGCGGTCGCGCAGCTGCAGCAGCAGGGTCAGGATCTGGTCCTGGATGGTGACGTCCAGCGCCGTGGTCGGCTCGTCCGCCAGCAGCAGCTTCGGCTCGGACGCCAGCGCGATCGCGATCATCGCCCGCTGTCGCATGCCGCCGGAGAACTGGTGCGGATAGTCGTCGAGCCGCCGGGCGGCGGCCGGGATGCCGACGAGGTCCAACAGCTCGCGCCCCCGGTCGCGCCGCGCCCGGCGGCCGAGATCGGTGTGCGTCCGCAGGCTCTCGTCGATCTGCAGCCCGATCGGCAGCACCGGGTTCAGCGCCGTCATCGGCTCCTGGAAGATCATGGCGATCTCGCCGCCGCGGACCCGGCGTAGCGCCGCCTCCGGCAGCGCCATCAGGTCGCGTCCCTGCCACAGCACCTGGCCGCCGACCCGGCCGGGCGGCCGCACCAGCCCCAGCACAGCGCGCAGCGTGACGCTCTTGCCCGAGCCGGATTCGCCGACCAGCCCCAGCACCTCGCCGGCGCGCAGGTCCAGGTCGACGCCGGCCACTGCCGCGGCCTCGGCCCCGCCGGCCGGGCCCCCACTGACTGGGAACGTCGCGGTCAGGCCGCGGATCGACAGGACCGTCTCGCTCATGATTCGGGCCGCAGCAGGTCGGCGACGCCGTCGCCCAGAAGGCTTAAGCCGAAGCCGGTGACGACGATGGCGATGCCGGGGAAGATGGTGATCCACCAGGCCTGCGACATGAAGTTCTTGCCGTCGGCGATCAGCAGTCCCCATTCCGCCGTCGGCGGCTGGGCGCCGAGGCCGAGATAGCCCAGGCTGGCGCCGAGCAGGATCGCCAGCGCCATGTCGGTCATCCAGTACACCAGCACCGGCGCGACGGTGTTGGGTAGCAGATGGCGCAGGATGATGCGGGCGTCGCCATACCCCATCACCCGGCCGGCGTCGGCATAGTCCAGCCGGTTCTGCACCTTGATCTCGGCGGCGATCAGCCGGGCGTAGAACACCCAGCCGACGGCGCTGACCGCGATGTACATATTGAACAGCCCGGGCCCCAGCACGGCGACGATGGCGATCACCAGCACCAGGAAGGGAAAGGTGATGACCACGTCAACGATGCGGCCGAAGATCGGCTCCCAGATCCCGCCGTGATAGCCGACCAGCGCACCGACCGCAGTGCCGAACACCACCGGGAACAGGGTGGCGAACAGCGCGATCTGCATGTCGACGCGATAGGCCCAGATCACCCGGCTGAGGATATCGCGGCCGAAATTGTCGGTGCCGAAAGGATGGGCCCAGCTCGGCGGCTGCAGCAGGGCGCGGTAGTCGAAGGCGGCCGGGTCGTAGGGCGCCACGAGGCTCGGCGCGATGGCCAGGACCAGGCTGGCGCCGAGGATGACGAGGCCGGCGACCAGGGCGGCGGAGGGGCGCCGCCGGGTGCGGGCCGGGGCGAGGCCGACCGCGGTCACGCCTTCACCCGCGGGTCGAGCGCGGCCTGCACCAGGTCGGTCGCCAGAAACACCAGCGACACCAGCACCGCCATCGCCAGGGTCAGCCCCTGCACCACGGGATAGTCGCGGCCATAGATGCTGTCGATCATCAGCCGGCCGGCGCCGGGGATGGCGAACACCGTCTCGGTGATCACGGCGCCGCCGATCAGTGTGCCGACCGACAGGCCGAACAGGGTGACGGTCGAGATCAGGGCGTTGCGCAGCACGTGCCGGCCCAGCACCAGCCGCGGTGCCAGGCCCTTGGACCGGGCGAAGTCGACATATTCGGCGCCCAGCACCTCGATGATCGAGGGCGCGCAGGTTGCGCATCAGCACGGCGGACAGGCTCAGCGCCAGGGTCAGGGCCGGCAGGAACAGGTGCCAGGCGCGGTCGGCCCAGTCGTCTCCATAGCCGCCGACCGGGAACCAGCGCAGCCCGGCAGCGAACACGGTCAGCAGCACCAGGCCGAGATAGAAGATCGGCATCGACAGCCCGATCTGGAAGGCGCCGCGGATCGCGGTGTCGGCCGCCCGCCCGCGCCGCATCGCCGCGACGAAGGCCAGCGGCACCGCCATCAGCAGGGCCAGAAGGGCGGCGAAGCCGGTCAGCGCCAGGGTCACCGGCATCTTCTCCAGGATCAGGCGCATCACCGGCACCTTGAGATGGATCGAGATGCCGAGATCGCCCTGGACGATGCGCTGCAGGAACAGCAGGAACTGCGCCGGGATCGACCGGTCGAGGCCGAGCTGGGCATTCAGCCGCGCCACGTCGGCATCGGTGGCGCGGTCGCCCAGCATGGCGCTGGTCGGGTCGCCCGGCAGCAGCCGGACCAGCACGAAGATCACCACCAGGACGAAGAACAGCGTCGGGACCAGCTGGATCAGCCGCTTGGCCACGTGGTTCAGGTTCACCGGCGCGCCCCTTGCTTCGGCGGAATCCGACCGCTCCGGCCGGCCGTTGCCTTCCACTCTCCCCCTACCCCCGCGGGAGGGGGAAGGGGGAGGGGGTGTCGAACGAAGAGAGGCGGCGTAAACTCAACCGGGCGGGGTCGGGTCGCCTCAATCACCCAGCATTGGCCATGGCCGCGCCACACCCCTCCCCCTGCCCCCTCCCGCAAGGGGAGGGGGAGGTTGAAAGGACTGGCGTAGCGTTCCTGGTCTCGACCGCGATGCATCCGTATCACTTCGTCAGATACGCCCCGGCGAAGATGTTGTTGCCGAGCGGGATCTGGACGAAGCCCTGCACGTTCTTGCGCAGCGCCACCGGATAGGGCGTCTCGTACAGGTACAGGATCGGGCCGGACTCGGCGTAGATCTTCTGGATCTGGGCGTATTGCTCGGCCCGCTTCTTGGCGTCGCTCTCCTTCTGCGAGGCCTCGAACAGCTTATCCATCTCGTCGTTCTTCCAGCCTGAATGCAGGGCGTCGATCACCGGCGAATAGGCGAAGTAGGAGGTGATCTGGCTGGGGTCGTTGATGTCGTTGGTCCAGGCCGACATCCGCATCGAGAAATCGCCCTTGCGGTAGCGGTCGGTCAGGGTGGCGTTGTCGACCTGCTCGATCTCCAGCTTCACCCCGATCGCGGCCCACATCTGCTGCACCGCGGCACCGATGCCGAGCTGGTCCTGGTTGCCCGGCAGCGCCATCACCTTGGTGCTGAAGCCGTCGCCGAAGCCGGCCTCCTGCAGCAGCTGCTTGGCCTTGGCGGCGTCATACGGGTACAGCGGCGCGTCGCCGGAATGGTACAGCGTGGTCGACGCCATGAACGAGGTCTGCGGCGTGCCGACGCCATGGGTGACGATCTGGATGATCGCATCCTTGTCGACGGCGTAGTTCAGCGCCTGTCGCACCTTCTCGTTCGCCAGCGGGTTGTCGCTGCCGTCGGTCAGCTTGGGTCGGACATTCATGGTCACGAACTGCACCCGGGTCGACGGGTACAGCTGCATCTGCAGGTCGGCATCGCCCTTCAGCTCGGCGACCCGCGCATAGGGGATGAACTCGGCGCCCTCCAGCTCGCCCGACTGCAGCTTCAGGATGCGGGTGGCGTCGTCCGGGATGATCTCGAATTCGACCGCGTCGAGATAGGGCAGGGGCTTGCCGTCCTCGCCCGGCTTCCAGTAGTGGGGATTGCGCACCAGCCGCATCGACGACCCGCGCTCCCACTTGTCGAACATGAACGGGCCGGAGCCGACCGGGTGCTCGGCGAAGGCATGCGCCTTCTCGTCGTCGGTGGCGCCCGGCGTCGCCTCGAAGGCCGCCTTCGGCATGATCGCGGTGTTGAAGGTCGACAGCGCGGCGATGATCGTCGGGTCGGGGTGCTGCAGCTTCAGCACCACGGTCGTCGGATCCTGCACCGTCACGCCGCCGATCGAGGCGACCAGGCTGTTCCAGATGCCGTTCTTCGGGTTGCGCGCCCGGTCCAGCGACCATTTCACATCCTCGGCCGTGATCGGCTTGCCATCCGAGAACTTGGTGCCCTCGCGCAGGGTCAGGGTGACCGACAGGCCGTCGTCGGAGACCTTCCAGGCGGTGGCCAGGCCGGGCTCCACCGAGGCCCCGTCGGCCGAGGGCTGCAGCAGCGTGTCGTACAGATTGGTCAAGATCCAGATGTCGACATTGGCGTCGTTCAGCACCGGGTCCAGGAACAGGCTGTCGGCGTAGCGCCCGTACCGCATCTCGCCGCCGCGCTCGACCGCCAGCGCCGCCGCGCTCGTCCCGGCGAGCAAAACCGCCGCCACGGCTGCCTTGAGCAGCATCCTCATCGCGACCTCCACTGTTGTTTGAAGCCCCTCCCGGGTCGCCATGTGTTCTGGCGTATTAGTACGCTACCGCCAGGGCGGTGACAGAGTCAATCAGCGTCGAATGCGCCTGATACGGAAACAAACGCAATAACTTGGACGCAATTCGGAAACCACGTTGCCGTCGCTTGAATGAGTGTGCTAGTGGACTGATACAGGAGAATCCTGCCCCATGAAGCTGCAGATCGACCGTGAGCTGCCGGTGCCCCTCGGGCTCCAGGTCAAGGGCCTGATCGAATACGGCATCGCCTGCGGCGAGCTGAGCCCGGGCGAGCGGCTGCCCTCGGTGCGCGAGCTGGCGGATTCGCTGGCGGTGGCGCCGATGACGGTGGCCCTGGTCTATCGCGGCCTGCGCGAGGCCGGGCTGATCGAGACCCGGCGCGGCCGCGGCAGCTTCGTCGCGGAGAGTGGGGAGCCGCGGCAGCGGCCGCGCACCGAGATCGCCGAGATCCAGCGTCGGCTCGACCACCTGATCGACGACGCCATGGCGATCGGGCTGACCCCGGCCGACCTGACCGGCATGGTCCAGTCGCGGCTGGCGCGGCGCCGGCCGCGGCGGCCGGCCCGCACCGTGGTCATGCTCGGTCTGTTCCGCGACGCCACCCGTGCCTATGCCGCGGCGATCCAGTCCCGGCTGCCGTCCGGCACCGACGTGCAGCCGTTGACCATGGACGAGCTGCGCAGCGACGAATCGGCGCGGCGCCGGGCGGCGGAGGCCGAGCTGGTGGTGACCTTCCCCAACCGCCAGCGCGAGGCCGCGGCGCTGCTGCCGGACAGCCGGGTGATGGCGATCCGCTTCATTCCGTCGGAGGAGACGCGCCGGGCCCTGGCCGGGCTGGACCCGCTGGTCCGGCTGGGCATCGCCTCGCGCTTCGCCGATTTCCTGCCGATCATGAAATCCGGGGTGCAGCGCTTCGCCCCGCATGTCCGCCAGGTCGCCGGCGCCGCGCTGGGCACGCCGGCGCTCGACACCGTGATCGACCAGTCCGACGTCATGGTGCTGTCGACCGGCGCCGAGAGCGTGCTGCCCCGGCTGCGCCCCGGGGTCAGGGCGATCGAGTACCGGCACAGCCCGGACCCGGTCGATGTCGACCAGCAGATCGTCCCGCTGCTCTCGCCGCACGACGAGGGCGCCGTGGAACCGCAGGAGGCTTTGTCGTGAAGATCAGCGAGATGAACTGGAGCCAGGTCGAGGCCTGGCTGCAACGCGACGACCGCGCCGTGCTGCCGCTGGGCAGCACCGAGCAGCATGCCGGCTTGAGCCTGTCGGTCGACAGCATCCTCAGCGAGCGGGTCGGGGCCGAGGCGGCGGAGCCGCTGGGCGTGCCTGTGTTCCCGGTCGTGGCCTACGGCATCACCCCGTATTTCCTGGCCTATCCCGGTACGGTCAGCCTGCGGGTCGAGACCTATGCCAGGCTGGTGCAGGACATCCTGGACAGCCTGCACCGCGCCGGCTTCCGCCGCATCCTGATCGTCAACGGCCATGGCGGCAACCAGCCGGCCCAGTCGGTGGCGACCGAATGGATGACCGACCATCCGGGCGCCGCGGTGAAGTTCCACAACTGGTGGAACGCGCCGGAGACCTTTGCCAAGGTGCAGGCCATCGATACCCAGGCCTCCCACGCCTCCTGGATGGAGAACTTCCCCTGGACCCGGCTGGCCGGGGTCGACCAGCCGACCCAGCGCAAGCCGATGATCGATTTCGCCCGGATGCGGGTGATGGACCCCGAGGCGGTGCGGCGCTATCTCGGCGACGGCAATTTCGGCGGCTACTACCAGCGCGCGGATGAGGAGATGCAGGCGATCTGGGACGTGGCGGTGGCCGAGACCCGGGCCCTGCTCGAAGGACCCTGGGCATGAGAGACGCCTCGCCGATCCTGATCTGGGGTGCCGGCGCCATCGGCGGCACGGTCGGTGCCGCCCTGCTGCGCGCCGGGGTGGATGTGCTGTTCGTCGACCAGGTGGCCGAGCATGTCGCGGCGATCAACGACCGCGGCCTGCGCATCACCGGCCCCATCGACGAATACACGGTACCGGCCCGCGCGGTGACGCCGGACGCGGTCATGGGCGAATTCGATCGCATCTTCCTCTGCGTCAAGGCGCATCACACCGAAGCCGCGATCGCGGCCGCGGCGCCGCATCTGGCCCGCTGCGGCTATGTCGCCTCGCTGCAGAACGGGCTGAACGAGCGGGTGATCGCGGCCCGGATCGACAAGGCCCGCACCCTCGGCTGCTTCGTCAATTTCGGCGCCGACTACCTCGAGCCCGGCGTGATCCTCTATGGCGGCCGCGGCGCGGTGGTGGCCGGCGAGCTGGACGGCCAGCGCACGCCGCGGATCGAGCAGCTGCACAGCCTGCTGCGCCGGTTCGAGCCGCAGGCGGTGCTGACCGACAACATCTGGGGCTATCTCTGGGGCAAGCTGATCTACGGCGCGCTCTTGTTCGCCACGGCGGTGACGCCGGACTCGATCGCCGACGTTCTGGCGGCGCCGCGCTACCGGCCGGTGCTGACCCGGCTGGGGCTGGAGGTCGGCGCCGTCGCCGCGGCGGAGGGCATCCGGCCGGAGGCGTTCGACGGCTTCGACCCCTCGGCGTTTCGCCCCGGCGCGCCAGCGGAGGCGACCACCCGGTCCTTCGACGACATGGTGGCGCACAACCGAAAATCGGCGAAAAGCCATTCCGGCATCTGGCGCGACCTGGCGGTGCGCCGCCGGCCGACCGAGGTCGACGCCCAGCTCGGCCCGATCGTGGAGATCGGGGCGCAGCACGGCATGCCGACTCCGATCACGGCGCGGCTGATCGCGCTGGTGCACGACATCGAGGCCGGGCGGCGCGAGATGGCGCTGGCCCTGCTGGACGAACTCGAGACCGTTTCCGCCTGAGCGGGAGGCTTCCATGACCCAGAATTTCACCGGCCGCACCGTGATCGTGACCGGCGCCGCCCACGGCTTCGGCCGGGCCATCGCCGCCGCCTTCGCCGGGCATGGCGCGCGGATCTGGGCCTGCGACGTGCTGGCGGAGGAGCTGGCCGAGACCGCTCGGCTGATCGGGCCGGAGGGGGCGGTGCGCGCCGTCGACGTCACCGACCGCGATGCCGTGCAGGCGCTGGTGGCGGAGGCCGAGGCGGCTTCAGGCGCCGTGGACGTGCTGGTCAACAACGCCGGCGGCGTGCTCGGCCAGGTCGGCCGGCCGATCGAGGAGATCGGGCCGGACGCCTGGCAGGCGATCTTCGACGTCAACCTCTCCGGCGCGTTCTGGTGCGCCCAGGCGGTGGCGCCCGGCATGAAACGCAAGGGCGGCGGCCGCATCGTCAACATCTCCAGCGGCGCCGGGCTCGGCATCAGCCTGACCGGGATCCAGGCCTATGCCAGCGCCAAGGCCGGGCAGATCGGCCTGACCCGGCAGCTGGCGCATGAGCTGGGGCCCTGGGGCATCACCGTGAACAACGTCGCGCCCGGCTTCGTCCGCTCCAACCCGACGACCGAGCGGCAATGGGAGGCGATGGGCGAGGCGGGGCAGGCCCGGCTGATGAACGCGATCGCGCTGCGCCGCCTCGGCACGGTCGACGACATCGCCAATGCCGTGCTGTTCTTCGCCTCCGATTCGGCCGGCTGGATCAGCGGCCAGGTGCTGAGCGTGGACGGAGGCAAATGAGCGCGATCGAAACCCTGCTGCTGGACCGGTTCGAACGTCATGTCGACGAGCTGAAGCAGTACTGCGCGATTCCGAGCGTCAGCACTGATCCCGCCTACAAGCCGGACGTCGATCGGGCGGCCCGCTTCGTCGCCGACCGCATGGCCCGGGCCGGGCTGGAGCAGGTCGAGATCCTGCCGACCGAGGGCCATCCGGCGGTCGTGGCGGAATGGTGCCACGCCCCGGGCGCGCCGACCGTGCTTATCTACGGCCACTACGACGTGCAGCCGCCCGATCCGGTGGAGCTGTGGACCTCGCCGCCCTTCGCGCCCGAGATCCGCGACGGCCGCCTCTACGCCCGCGGCGCCTCGGACGACAAGGGGCCGTCGCTGATCCCGATCCTGGTGGCCGAGGCCTTCCTGGAGCGCGACGGCCGGCTGCCGGTCAACCTGAAGTTCATCTATGAGGGCGAGGAGGAGTGCGGCAGCGCCCATCTCGAGGCGCTGGTCGCGGCCGAGGCCAAGCGGCTGGCCGCCGACGTGGTGCTGTCGGCCGACGGGGCGATGTGGCGGCCCGACCTGCCGACCGTCACCGTCGCCAGCCGCGGCATGCTGGCGCTGGAGCTGGAGCTGCACGGCGCCGGCAAGGACCTGCATTCCGGCCGGCATGGCGGCAGCGCGCCCAATCCGCTGCCGGCCCTGGCCCGGCTGCTGGCGACGCTGCATGACGAGGCCGGCGAGGTCGCGGTCGAGGGATTCCACGACGGCATCACCCCGCCGGACCCGAAGCTGATCGAGGCGATCCAGGCCTCCGGCTTCGACCCCCAGGGCTATTTCGCCGCGATCGGCGCGGCGGCGCCGCAGCCGATGCCCACGGCCGAGGAACTGCTGGTCCGGCAATGGCTGAAGCCGACCTTGGAGCTGAACGGCATCACCGGCGGCTATGGCGGGCCCGGCACCAAGACCGTGATCCCGGCCAAGGCCGGCGCCAAGATCTCCTGCCGCCTGGTCGCCGGCCAGGACCCGGAGCGGGTCTTCGCCGCGATCGAGGCGCATCTGCGCCGGCACGCCCCGGCCGGCTGCCGCCTGGAGATCCACCGCCACGGCCCGGGCTCGCCGGCCTTCGCCATCCCGGCCGACCATCCGGTGCTGGCGTTGACCGAAGCGGTGCTGGGCGAGCTGTTCGGCCAGCCGCCGCTGCGGGTGGCGATGGGCGCGACCATCCCGATCGGCGCCGTGTTCCGCCGCGTGCTGGGCATCGAGACGGTGTTCTTCAGCTTCTCGACCGCCGACGAGGACTACCACTCGCCGAACGAGTTCTTCCGGCTGGAGCGGTTCCGCGACGGCCTGGTCGGCTGGGCCCGGCTGCTGCCGCGCCTGGCCGGGCACAGCCCGGGCTGACCGCCGGCAGCGTCCCGCGACGCCGGCTGTACAAAGCCATGCCGTTTGCCTCACAACGCCCTCGGAGCAGTCGAACAGGGGCGCACGACATGGCACGTCAGGACAGCGCCGATGCCGCCGGCGGCACGCGCGACCGCATCAAGGCGGTCGCCGCGGAGCTCTATGTCCTGCGCGGGCATGAGGGCTTCAGCTTCGGCGACATCGCCGCCGCGATCGGGACCACGCGCGCCAACATTCACCATCACTTCGGCAGCAAGCAGCAGCTGATGCGGGAGCTGATCGAGGACATCGCCGCGAACGCCGAATCCCGCATCGAACGCTACTGGCGGGCGGGAACCGCGACCTTCGCAGAGCGGCTGGCGATGCAGCTGGATGATCTGCGCCGTTATTACGACCGCTTCAACCGGGGCGACCGGGACCGCAATGTCTGGAGCCCGCTGTCGCGGCTGCGCCACGACCTTCCGACGCTCGGCGACGAGGCGGTGGCCGCGCTCGAGCGCGTCAACCGGACCTACGACCTCTGCCTTCGTCACGCGGTCGGGGAGGCGGCGAAAGCGGGCCAGCTGCGGCCGGGCACCGATGTCGAGGACGTCGTCCGGGTGCTGCGCGTCACCTTGCTGTCCTGCCCGCCGATGACCCAGGATTCCGGCCGGTTCGAGGAGATCGAGTTGCTGTTCGGGGCGCTCGGCCGCCTGATCAGCGTGGCCTAAGAGCCGCAGAGCTGATCATCGAGACCCGTTGACGCTGCTTTCGCCGCGATGTACTTACTTACACGTAAGTCAGTGTTGCGCCAATGAGAGAGCGCGGCCATCGAGGGAGGCGGGCAGGGAATGCGGGACGAGCGCTTCACGCAATTCGAGCTTCGGCCGTTCACCGGCGCGCTGGGGGCGGAGATCATCGGCGTCGATCTGCGGACGACGCCCGAGGATACCTTCGCCGAGGTGCTGCGCGCCCTGCACGAATACCATGTGTTGGCGGTGCGCGATCAGGACCTCGTTCCCGCCACGCTGCAGCAGGTCGCCCGTCGCTTCGGGCCGTTCAGCGGCAATCCCGTGCACACCCCGATGGACGGGTTCGAGGATATCGTCCGCTTCGTGCGCGAGCGCGACGACACCGGCAAGGTGATCGGCGAGGACTGGCACATGGACCTGGCCTGGCTGGCCAAGCCGCCCGGGTTGACCATGCTGTATGGCGAGGAGGTGCCGCCGGTCGGCGGCGACACCTGCTTCACCAGCCTGGAGAAGGCCTACCAGTCGCTGTCGCCGCGACTGGTCTCGATCCTCGAAGGCCTGACCGGCATTCACAGCGGGCGCGGCGTGTTCGCGATCAACGCGATGCAGAAGCGGCTCGGCGTCACCGCGGATGTCGCGGCGATCGAGAATGCGGCGGTCGAGCACCCGGTGATCTGCGCCCATCCGGTGACCGGGCGGCGCTATGTCTTCGTCAGCAGCGTCCTGACCCATTTCAAGGGCATGACGGAGGAGGAGAGCAAGCCGCTGATCGACTTCCTGCTGGCCAGGGCGACGCGGCCGGAGTTCCACTGCCGCCTGCGCTGGGCGCCGCGCACGCTGGGCATGTGGAACAACCCCTTCGTGCTGCACACCGCGATCAACGACTATCCGGGCTATCGCCGGGTGATGTATCGCACCACCGTCGAAGGCCGCGTGCCGCTCGCCGCGGCGGCCTGAAGGCCCGCCCTCGAACACCGCCGCCGTCCAGGGCCAGGGCAGGCGGCGTCCCCGACGACGAACGGCCCGGGAGGCGGAATGCAAGCACGCTGGAAGGGTCTGCGACAGGGGCTGGCGGGGGCGCTGCCGCTGGTCGCGCCCGTGCACGTCCTGGTTCTGGGCGTCATCGTGATTCCGTCGATCTTTGTGCTCTGGCTCAGCTTCCAGGCCTCCAGCTTCGGCCAGGCGGCGAGCTTCGTCGGCTTCGACAACTATCTCCGCGTGCTCGGCGACCCCTATTTCTGGCGGTCGCTGCTCAACACCGTCGCCGTGGTGGCGGTGGCGGTGCATCTCGAGCTGCTGCTCGGCCTCGGCATCGCCCTGCTGTTCGCCAGCGGCCTGCCGGCGCGGCGCGTGCTGCTGGTAATCGTGCTGGCGCCCTACGCGATCAGCGAGGTGACGGCGGCGGCGATGTGGCGTTTCCTGTTCGACCCCGATGTCGGCCCGGTGACCAACGCGCTGCTGGATCTCGGCCTGCCGACGCTGGACTGGACCTTCGTGCCGTCGCACGGGCTGGTCCTGGTCGGGCTGTTGACCATCTGGCTGCACCTGCCCTTCACCTTCGTCATCCTCTACGCCGCCCGGCTGGCGATCCCGAAGGATTTGTACGAGGCCGGGCGGGCGGACGGCGCCTCGCCGCTGCAGCTGTTCCGGAACGTCACCCTGCCGCTGCTGGCGCCGGCGATCCTGATCGCCATGCTGTTCCGCTACATCTTCGCCTTCCGGCTGTTCTCCGAGATCTGGCTGCTGACCCAGGGTGGGCCGGCGCGGACCACGGAGGTGGTGGCCGTCTACCTCTATCTCGAGGCGTTCCGCTACAACTCCTTCGGCACCGCCGCCGCCACCGCCTGGATCATGGTCGTGGTCTCGCTGCTGCTGGCCACCGCCTATATCCTGCGGCTGCGCAAGGGCATGGCGGCCGATGCGCGCTGACCACCGCCTCCTGGTCAAGGCCGGCAAGGCCGTCGCCGTCGCCGCGGTGGTCGCCTGGTCGATCGTGCCGATCGCCTTCATCGTGCTGTCGTCGTTCAAGCCGGGGCGCGACATCTTCGCGGTGCCGCCGAAGCTGCTGTTCGAGCCGACGCTGCTGCATTACCAGCATCTCTGGCAGCGCTGGGGCAGCTTCTTCGACGGGCTGGTCAACAGCCTGATCGTCACCGCCGGCTCCGCCGTGCTGGCCGTCGCCGTCAGCGCGCTCGCCGGCTATGCCTATTCGCGGCACCGCGGCCGCTTTCTCGCCGGCTCGGTCTATCTCCTGATCGGCGTGCGGCTGATCCCGCCGATCGTGGTCACCCTGCCGCTGTTCCCGATCGTCAACCTGCTCGGGCTGAACGACACTCATCTCGTCCTGATCCTGCTGTACACGACCTTCTTCGTGTCGCTTGGCACGATCCTGATGCGCACCTTCATCGACCAGGTCCCGCGTGAGCTGGACGAGGCGGCGATCATCGACGGGGCAAGCCGGCTCACCGTGCTGCGCCGGATCGTCCTGCCGCTGGCGGCGCCGGGCATGCTGGCGGTCGCCGTCTTCGTCGTGGTGTTCGCCTGGAACGAGTTCCTGTTCGCCTTCATCTTCACCGCCACCCGCGCCAAGACCGCGCCCTTCGTGCTGTCGGAGATGATCAGCTCGGTCGACGGCGTCGACTGGGGCGTGCTGTTCGCCGCGGCCTCGATCCAGCTGCTGCCGGTGCTGCTGTTCGTGATCGCCATGAACCGGTTCCTGGTCGCCGGCCTCACCGCCGGCGCGACCAAGGGATGAACAAAAGGGGAGGAAAACCATGACGACGCAACTGACGAGGCGAAGCCTGCTCGCCGGCACCGTGGCCGGCGCCGCGGCCATGACGCTGGGCCGGACCGCCTTGGCCCAGGCCAAGACGCTGAACGTGCTGTCGCATCTGGTGCATCAGAACGTGCTGACCAAGGGCGCCGCCGGCGACGTCATCGCCCCCTGGCGCCAGTCGGCGGGGGCGGAGATCGCCTGGACCACCCTCGACAGCAACCCGCTGCAGGACCGGCTGTTCCGCGAGGCGAGCCTGGCCGAGACCGGCTTCAATGTCGGCTACCTCATCGACAACCGGATGACGCCGCAGATCGTCGGGCTGTTCGAGCCGCTCGACAGCTACCAGGCGTCCGACCCGATCGAGGACATCGACGACATCGCCCCCGGCCTGCGCCGCGCCGTGACCGTCGACGGCAAGCTGGCCGGCATCCCGGTGCGGCACGCCACCCAGGCCCTGTTCTACAACGAGGCGCTGCTGCAGGAGGCCGGCTTCAGCGCCCCGCCGGCGACGCTGGAGGAACTGGTCGAGCAGGCGAAGAAGCTGACCTTCACCTCCGCCGCCGGAAACCGGGTGGTCGGGATGATCCTGGCCAGCGACCTCGCGGTGTTCCCGGTGATGTTCGCCCGCGCCTTCGGCGGCGACTTCATCAGCACCGACCGCAAGCTCCTGCCCGACCCGGCGGCGATGGAGAAGGGGCTGGCGGTGCTGGCCGATCTGTTCCAGGCGGGCGCGCTGCCGCGCAGCTACGCCAACACCCGCAACGACGACATGGTGACCTGGCTGCAGCAGGGCCGCGCTGCCTTCGGCGTGCTGCCCTTCGCCCGCTTCGCCCAGCTCAATAACCCCGAGCAGTCCTCGGTCCCGGGCAAGATCAAGGCGGTGGCGTTCCCCGGCTCGGCGACGCTGCCGGCCGGCACCGGCATGGCGGCGGTGGTCGAATCCTGGGCCATGGCGATCCCGGCGAACTCGACCGACAAGGCGCTGTCCTGGAGCTTCATCAAGGCAGTCTCCAGCAAGGCGGTGACGCTCGGGGCGGCGCGCAACGGCAACGGCCCGGTCCGCGTCTCGACCTATGCCGACCCGGATTTCGCCGCGGCCCAGCCGCTGGCCAAGATCGAATCGGCCGTCCTGGCCAAGGCCCGCCCGGCCTTCCCGGCCTTCCCCGAGGCGGTGCGCGCCCAGGCGACCTTCCTCGAGGAGGTCCAGCTGGCAGTCCTCGGCCGCAAATCGCCCCAGGAGGCGGTGGCGGCGATCCAGGAACGCGTCGCCCCGCTGCTGCCGGCCTGATCGCGGTTCGGATTCGGCCAGGGTCAGGCAGTGAAGGCGGAGACAGAGTGCATCTCCGCCTTCGAACCTTGCACGGCCGTTGAAGCACCTTGGGCGTCGGTACGGATATCCTGCATCAGCGATGGCGGAAGTGGCAGCGCTCGCTCCCGCCTCCGCGGTTGCATCTGTAGTGCAAAAGGTCAGATCTGAAACAAGTTTGTAAATCTGCCGCGCCTACGTTCGCTGGGACCCGCATTTCCTCTCATGCGCGGTCAGGCATATGGCGGCACCTCGACCAGCGTTCCGATCAGGCGCAGCAACGCCTGCTGCTCCGGCCCGCTGCCGCTGCGCAGGAACTCACCCAGCTCGATATGGGACAGGCGGCCCCCAGAAGGGGCATTGGGCTGATGGATGATGAAGGCATGACCATCGGTCGGCTCGCGTCCGAGAAACCACGCGTCACCGCTCGCGCTGCGATAGAGTTCCCGCCGCTCTGTCATAGGGGTTCCTGTCGTTTGGTAGGGATATAGGTCGCGTCGCCGAGCAGGACACAGAGCGCGTCCTTGCCCTTCACCCGCTTGCCGCCCTCGATGTTGCCGGAAATGTGGGTAAAGGAACACATGCGAACGAAAAAGGCGGAGAACCGGGACCGGTCTCTCCGCCTTGCAAGCCCTTGTCCCGTCGCGGAAATCCGCAGGGGCGCTCGGGAAATTCGATGGTAGCTGGGGAGGGATTTGAACCCCCGACCAAGGGATTATGATTCCCCTGCTCTACCACTGAGCTACCCAGCCATCGGGGCCGAGCGTATACGCGCCCGCCGCCGCCGCTGTCAAGCCGCCCCGACGACCCCGTATCATGGTCACATCGGCTTGCGGCGGCAGCGGCGCTTCCGCTACCTAGACATATGACCGCGATGCCCCCCTCCGTCCGCTGGTTGGCCGCCGCCTTCGTGCTGAGCGCCGCCGTCGTCGCGCCGGCCCTCGCTCAGGAGGCCGCGCCCCCCCCCGCCTCGCCCATAGGTGCTCCGCCTCTGGCGGCGCCGGCGCCGCTGCCGGACGATCTGCGGATCGCGCCGCAGGCGCAGAGCTTCACCCTCGGCAACGGGCTGCAGTTCATCGTCATCCCGGCGGGCACCGCCCCGGTGGTGACGCAGATGGTGTGGTATCGCGTCGGCGCCGCCGACGAGCCGCCGGGCCAGTCCGGCAACGCCCATTTCCTGGAACACCTGATGTTCCACGGCACCACCTCGCACCCGCAGGGCTACTCGCAGGAGCTGGCGGCGATCGGCGGGGTCGAGAACGCTTTCACCACCGCCGACTACACCGCCTACTACCAGTCCGTGGCCAAGCAGAACCTGCCGCTGGTGATGCGCTACGAGGCCGACCGGATGCAGAACCTCGTGCTCGAGGAGAAGCGGGTCAATGCCGAGCGCGACGTGGTGCTGGAGGAGCGGCGGATGCGGATCGAGAACGAGCCGTCGTCCCGCCTCGGCGAGGCGATGAACGCCGTGCTCTACCTCAACCACCCCTACCGCGCGCCGGTGATCGGCTGGCCGTCGGAGATCGAGGCGCTGAACCGCGACACCGCGTTGGCCTTCTACGACCGCTTCTACACGCCGAACAACGCCACGGTGGTGATCGCCGGCGATGTCGACCCCGCCGCGGTGAAGGCGCAGGCCGAGGAGATCTACGGGCCGGTCAAGCGCCGGGCCGAGCCGCCGCCGCGGGTGCGGCCGCAGGAGCCGCAGCCGCCGGCGCCGCGCCGGCTGGACCTGACCGACGCCCGCGCCGGCCAGCCCTATCTGCGCCGCAACTACCTGGCCCCGTCGGTGGTCACCGCGGCGCCGGGCGAGGCCGCGGCGCTGCAGGTCCTGGCGGCGGTGCTGTCGGGTGAGACCGGCCGGCTGTACCGTGCCCTGGTGACCGAGCAAGGCAAGGCGGCCATGGCCGGCGCCGGCTACGACCCGGACGCGCTCGATTACAGCCCCTTCGCCGTCTACGCCGTGCCGCGCGGCGACGTGGCCCTGCCGGATCTCGAGGCGGCGATGGATGCCGTTCTGGCCGGCGTGCGCGACGAGGCGGTGCCGGAGGAGGAGCTGGCGCGGGCCAAGCGCCGCCTGCTGGCCGGTGCGATCTACGGCCAGGACGATCCCGGGGCGCTGGCCCGGGTCTTCGGCGAAGCGGCGGCGCTGGGCCGCAGCGTCGCCGACGTGCAGGGCTGGCCCGGCCGCATCGCCGCGGTCAAGGCCGCGGATGTGCAGCAGGCGGCGCGGACCTACCTGCAGCCGCCGCGCTCCGTCACCGGGCTCCTGACCCGGCCGGCGGATGCGACCCAGGCCAAGCAGCCCTGACCGCGCGAGGATGACACCGATGAACGCGATGCTTTCCCCGTTGCGTGCCGCCCTGACCGGCCTGCTGCTCGCCGCCGCCACGCTGCCCGCCGCCGCGACCACGATCGACCGCGTGGTCAGCCCCGGCGGGATCGAGGCCTGGCTGGTCGAGGACCACACCGTGCCGGCCGTCACCGTCTCCTTCGCCTTCGACGGCGGCGCCGCCCAGGACCCGGACGGCAAGGCCGGCTCGGCCTCGCTGCTCAGCGAGATGCTGACCGAAGGGGCGGGCCCTTACGACGCCCCCGGCTTCAAGACTGCCCTGGCCGACCGCTCGATCCAGCTCAGCTTCTCTGCGTCGCAGGACTACAACGGCGGCCGGCTGAAGACGCTGACCACCGAGCGCGACGCCGCCTTCGAGCTGCTGCGCCTGGCCCTGGCCGAGCCGAAGCTGGCGCAGGGCGACTTCGACCGGATCAAGGCCGGCCGGATGGCCGAGCTGAACTTCCAGGAGAACGACCCCGGCACCATCGCCGACGACCGCTGGTCCGTCGCCGCCTTCCCCGGCCATCCCTACGGCCGGCCGTCGATCGGCACCAAGGACAGCGTCGCCGCGATCGGCACCGCCGACCTGCAAGACCTGCGCCGCCGCCTGTTCGCGCGCGACGGGCTGCGCCTGGCGGTGGTCGGCGACATCGACGCCGCCACGCTCGGGCCCGCTCTGGACCGCGTCTTCGGCGGCCTGCCGGCCCAGGGCGACCGGACGCCGGTGCCGGAGATCGAGATCGCCGCCAAGGGCACCGAGACGGTGCCGATGGCGGTGTCGCAGGCGTCGATCCAGCTCGGCGTCCCGGCGCCGCGGCGCGACGATCCGGACTATTTCCCGGCGATCGTGATGAACCACATCCTCGGCGGCTCGACCTTCACCTCGCGGCTGTACCGCGCGGTGCGCGAGCAGCGCGGCCTGGCCTATTCGGTCGACAGCGACACCATCCAGCTCAAGCATGCCGGGCTGCTGCTGATCACCGCCGGCACCCGGGTGGACAAGGCGGGGGAAAGCCTGTCGGTGATCCGGGACGAGATGGCGCGGCTGGCGACGGACGGCCCGACCGAGCAGGAGGTGGCCGAGGCGAAGAGCTACCTGATCGGCAGCTACCCGCTGGGCTTTGCCTCGCATGACAGCTTGGCGTCCTATGTGCTGTCGCTGCAGCTGGCCGGCCGCGGCCGGGATTTCATCGACAAGTATCCCGGCCTGATCGAGGCGGTGACGCCAGCCCAGGTGAAGGCGGTGGCCGCCCGGGTGCTGCAGGTCAAGGACCCGACCGCGGTGGTGGCGGGCACGCCGGCCAGCTAGGCCGGTCGGAGCTTCGCCCGCGCCCGGCCGGGCAGGGTCATGGCGGCGACGCCGATCACCACCAGCACCAGGCCGTACAGCGCGGTCGGGGCCAGGGGCTCGCCCAGGAAGACCACTCCGATCGCCACCCCGATCGGCACCCGCAGATAGGCCTGCGCCATGGTGGCGACCGAGCCGAGCGAGGCGATCAGCCGGAAGTAGAGCACGAAGGCCAGGGCAGTCGAGACCACGGCCAGCCCGGCCAGAGCGCCGAGCGAGCTGGCGGAGGGCGCCAGAGCCCAGGGCCGGTCCAGCACCAGGCTCAGCGGGATCAGCATGGCTGCGCCGGACAGCATCGACCCGGCGGCCGGCACCATCGGGTCCAGCCCCTTGAAGTTGCGGCCGAAGATGGCGGCGACGCCGTAGCACACGGTGGCGGCGACGATCGCCAGCTGCGGCAGCAGCTCCTGCCCGGCGCCGGACAGGGCGTCGAGGCCGATCACCAGCACGATCCCGGCGACCCCGGCAGCAATGCCGAACATCTTGCGGCTGGTCACCGCCTCATGCCGGGTCACCGCCCAGGTGAACAGGAAGGTGAAGATCGGCGAGGTCGAGTTCAGGATCGCCGCCAGCCCGGCATCGACCCGGGTCTCGGCCCAGGCGATCAGCACGAAGGGGATGGTGCTGTTGACCAGCGCCTGGACCGCGAACATCCGCCAGGTTTGCCCGTCCATCGGCATGCGGATGCCGCGCAGCCGCAGCACCAGCAGCAGGATGGCGCCGGCGATCACGGTGCGCGCCGCGATCAGCGTCACCGGCGGGATGGTGGCGACGCCGAGCTTGATGAAGCTGTAGGAGGCACCCCAGAGGGTGGCGAGCAGCACCAGCAGCAGATAGTCGGTGACCGGCGGGCGCTCGGCGGCGGGTGCGGACATGGGGGCCTCCTCGTTTGGTGGCCCGACCATGCCTCGTGCGCGGGCGCCTGTCGCGCGCGGACGCTGCGGTTTCCATCGAAGTGTCAGAGAGGATGAGGCTCGGCTATCCCCCATCTGTCATGCCCGGGCTTGACCCGGGCATCCAGAGGCTGTCGACATCTTCTGGATTGCCGGGTCAAGCCCAGCAATGACAGGAAAACGAAGGCGGAGGAACGGAGGCTTTGCTGTCCCTCAATCGTCCAGCAGCGCCGCCAGCTTCATGCCGACGGTCAGGGAGCCATTGGCTTTGATCTTGCCGGTCATGTAGGCCATGGTCGGGCTCAGCGACCCGTCGATCATCCGCCGCAGCGTCTCCGCCTTCATGGCCAGGGTCACATCGGCCGGGGCGTCGCCGATCGACACCGCGGGGGCCGGTCCGGTCCCGTCCAGCACGATGAAGCCGTCGGCGCCGAGGTCGAACTTGACCCGGGCGTCGAGCGCGGGGCCGCCGGCAGCGCGGCCGCGCACGGCTTCGGCGAGGGCGTCGAGCGACATGGGCAAAGTGTCCTTTCTGTCCGCGAATCGGTGAGGTCAGGCGGCGGCGCGCTCGGCCCGGGCGATGAAGCCGCCGCCGAGCACGCGGTCGCCGTCATAAAGCACGGCGGCCTGTCCCGGCGCCACCCCGTGCTGCGGCGCGTGCAGCTCCAGCACCGCCGCATCCGGGCCGGTCAGCCGCACCGTCGCCGGCACCGGCGACTGGGCGGAGCGCAGCTTGGCCTCGACCAGTCGGCCGTCCGGTCCGGGCGCGGCGTCCAGCCAGTTCAGCTCGGTCAGGGCGACGCTGTGCCGGGCCAGTGCCGACCAGGGGCCGACGATCACGCGCTTCGCCTCGGGGTCGAGCCGGACGACGTAGAGCGGCTCGTCATTCGACTTGCGGCCGCCGATGCCCAGGCCCTTCCGCTGGCCGATGGTGTAGTGGACGATGCCCTGGTGCCGGCCCAGCACGGTGCCATCGAGATGCACGATTTCGCCGGGGCCGACAGCGCCGGGGCGCAGCCGCGCCACCACCTCGCCGTAGCGGCCCTCGGGCACGAAGCAGATGTCCTGGCTGTCCGGCTTGTCGGCGACGACCAGGCCCAGCCGCACGGCCTCGGCCCGGGTCTCGGCCTTGCTGCTGCCGCCCAGCGGGAAGCGCAGGAAGCCCAGCTGCTCCGCCGTGGTGGCGAACAGGAAGTAGCTCTGGTCCTTGCCGGCATCGATGGCACGGTGCAGCTCCGGCCCCTGCGGCCCCTGGACCCGGCGGACATAGTGGCCGGTGGCCAGGCAGTCGGCCCCGAGATCCCGCGCGAAGTCCATCAGGTCGCGGAACTTGACCTTCTGATTGCAGCGGATGCAGGGGATCGGCGTCTCGCCGCGCAGGTAGCTGTCGGCGAAATCCTCCATCACCGCCTGGCCGAAGCGGCTCTCGTAATCCAGCACGTAGTGCGGGAAGCCGATGCGGTCGGCCACGGTGCGGGCGTCATAGATATCGGCCCCGGCGCAGCAGGCGCCTTTCTTCTGGATGGCGACGCCGTGGTCGTACAGCTGCAGCGTGATGCCGACCACGTCATAGCCCTGCTCGGCAAGCTGGGCCGCGACGACGGAGCTGTCCACGCCGCCGGACATGGCGACCACGACGCGCGTCGCGGCAGAGGGCTTGTCGAAACCGAGTGAGTTCATGGCGGGTTGAATATAGGGATGGATCGGCGCGGAGAAAACCGACGGATGATCCGGTCGGCCATGTTGCCCTGTTGTCGGACATAACGAGGGGTGCGTACACTCCTGGGAAAGCGAGGAGGGAACCCCGGAATGTTTCGCCCCAACCGGTTGAAGGAACGGCTGCGCCGCGGCGACCAGCTGTTCGGCGCCTGGGTCGGCAGCGGCTCGCCCACGGTGGCGGAGATCATGGCCCATGCCGGCTACGATTTCGTCATCCTGGACACCGAGCACGGGCCCGGCGGCATCGACGACACCATCGGCCTGCTGCGTGCGGTGCAGGCGTCCGACACCCCGGCGGTGGTGCGGGTGCCGGCGCATGACCCGGTCTGGCTGAAGCGGGTGCTGGATGCCGGCGCCGACAGCCTGATGGTCCCGATGATCGAGAGCGCGGCCGAGGCCGAGGCGCTGGTCCGCGCCTGCCGCTACCCGCCCGCCGGCCGCCGCGGCTATGCCGCCGGCGCGGTGCGCGCCTCGACCTACGGCTTCGAGCCGGACTACATGCGCAAGGCCAACGACAACCTGCTGCTGCTGGCCCAGATCGAATCCAAGGACGCGGTGCCCGAGGCCGCGGCGATCGCCAAGGTCGACGGCATCGACATGGTGTTCATCGGCGTCAACGACCTCGGTGGGTCGATCGGCCTGCTGGAGCAGTTGCACGACCCGCGCGTGCAGGATCTGGTGAAGCAGATCGAGGATGCGGTGCGGCCGACCGGCACGCCGCTCGGCACCGTGCCCAGTTCCGCCTCCACCTGGGCCGAGCTGTTCGACCGCGGCTACCGCATGGTCACCGGCGGCGGCGACGTGCCCTATCTGCGCCAGGCGGCTTCGGACTCCGTGGCCGCCTACAAGGCCTACCGCGAGGGCGCGGGGAAGGGGACCAAGGGCGGCGGCTACTGACCGCCGCCACACGCTGAACCGGCGCCAAGACCGGGGCCTACCACACCATCACCGAACAGAAGGGGGAAACCATGCTCAAGACCGTGATTGCGGCCCTCGCCGGCGTCGCACTGGCTGCCGTGGCAGCGCCCGCCGCCCAGGCCGAATGGCCGGAGCGGCCGATCACCTACATCGTGCCCTGGGCAGCTGGCGGCGGCACCGACGCCGTCTCCCGCATCCTCGCCTCGTTCCTGGAGAAGGAGCTGGGGCAGCCGGTCAATGTCGTGAACCGCACCGGCGGCAGCGGCGTGGTCGGCCACACCGCGATCGCGACCGCGGCGGCCGACGGCTACACCATCGGCACGCTGACGGTCGAGATCAACATGATGCACTGGCAGGGGCTGACCGACCTGACCTGGGAGAGCTACACGCCGCTGGCCCTGGTCAATGCCGATCCGGCGGCGATCGAGGTGGCGGCCGACTCCCCGCATGGCGACATCAAGGCGCTGCTGGAGGCGATCAAGGCCAACCCCGGCAAGTTCAAGGCCTCCGGCACCGGGCAGGGCGGCATCTGGCACCTGGCGCTGGCCGGCATGCTGCGCGACGCCGGGCTCGATCCCGTGGCGGTGACCTGGGTGCCCAGCCAGGGCGCGGCGCCGGGGCTGCAGGACCTCGTCGCCGGTGGCGTCGAGCTGACCCCGGTGTCGCTGCCGGAGGCCCGGTCGCTGATCGACGCCGGCAAGGTCAAGGCGCTGGCGATCATGGATACGGAGCCGAGCACCCTCTACCCGGACGTGCCGACGCTGAAAAGCGCGACCGGCAGCGGCTGGACCATGGGCGCCTGGCGCGGCGTCGGCGGGCCCAAGGGCATGCCGGAGGACGTGACCAGGAAGCTGACCGAGACCATCGGCAAGATCGTCCAGAGCGCCGAGTATCAGGACATGATCAAGTCGCGCGGCTTTGGCACCAAGGTCGCGCTGGGCGGCGAGTTCGCGACCTATATGAAGGCCTCGAACGACGCGCTCGGCGAGGTCATGAAGGCCACCGGCCTGGCCAAGTAACGGGCCGGTCCGGTGCGCTTCAACGACGCGATCTTCGGTGCCGTCCTGCTGCTGGCCGGCATCGCCGTCGCCTGGGCCGCGGCAGGGCATCCGCCGATGCCCGGCCAGGCCTTCGGGGCGGGGTCGTTCCCGCTCGTCATCGGCGTGGCGCTGGCGGTCACTGCCCTGCCGCTGATCCTGTCCGGGCTGCGCCAACGCAGCCCAGCGCTGGGCCTCAGCGACTGGGCGCGCTCGCCGCGGTCCTGGCGCGATCTGGCTCTGACCCTGGCGGCGCCGGCCGTCTACATCCTGGTGTCGGACCTGATCGGCTTCGTGCCGACCGCCTTCGCCATACTGCTGGTGCTGGCGGCCACTCTTGGCGCCCGGCTGGTGACCGCGACGGTGTTCGCCGCCGTGCTGGCGGTCGGTCTCTATCTCGGCTTCGCCCGGGGGCTGCGCGTGCCGCTGCCCCGCGGCTGGCTCGGCCTGCTCCTGGGGTGATGCGATGACCGATCTGCTGCTGGCCCTCGAGCTGGTCTTCGACCCCTATGTCCTGGCCGTGATCGCCGGCTCGGCCGTCTACGGCATGCTGGTCGGCGCCATTCCGGGGCTGACCGCGACGATGGCGACCGCGCTCTTGGTGCCGGTCACCTTCTTCATGCCGCCGATCCCGGCGGTGGCGGCGATCGTCACCGCCACCGCGATGGCGATCTTCTCCGGCGACATCCCGGGCTGCCTGCTGCGCATGCCCGGCACCCCAGCCTCGGCCGCCTACACCGACGAGGCCTACGCCATGACCCGCAAGGGGCAGGCGGAGACGGCGCTCGGCGCCGGGCTGTTCTTCTCGGCGCTCGGCGGGCTGTTCGGCACGGCGGTGCTGATCGTGGCGGCCCCCGCCCTGGCCGATTTCGCGCTGAACTTCAGCTCCTACGAGTATTTCTGGCTGGTCCTGCTGGGCCTGTCCTGCGCCGTCTTCATCTCCGGCGCCCAGGTGACCAAGGGCATCGCGGCGCTGATGGTCGGCCTGCTCATCTCCTGCGTCGGGCTGCAGAACCCGGCCGGCGTGCCGCGCTTCACCTTCGGCAGCGTCGACCTGATGGGCGGCATCAACGCCATCAACGTCATGGTCGGTCTGTTCGCCGTGTCCGAGGTGATGCGTGGCGTCCTGACCATCCGCCAGCCGGTCGAGGTGGCGCGCCGGCCCTCGGGTAACGTGCTGGCCGGCCAGCTGAAGCTGCTGTTCACCTATCCGAAGAGCTTTCTGCGCGGCAGCGTGCTCGGCACCGTCATCGGCATCCTGCCGGGCGCCGGGGCCGACATTGCCGCCTGGATGTCCTACGCCGTGTCCAAGCGCTTCTCGAAGACGCCGGAGAGGTTCGGCACCGGCCATGTCGAGGGCATCATCGAAAGCGGCTCGGCCAACAACTCCGCCCTGGCCGGCGCCTGGGTGCCGGCGCTGGTGTTCGGCATCCCCGGCGATTCGATCACCGCGATCGCCATCGGGGTGCTGTACCTCAAGGGGCTGAACCCCGGGCCGACCCTGTTCATCGAGCAGGCGCCACAGATGTACGCCATCTTCCTGATCTTCATCCTGGCGAACATCGTGATGATCCCGCTCGGCCTCGCCACCATCCGGGCGGCGCGGCAGATCCTGCTGCTGCCGCGCAGCCTGCTGAGCCCGCTGATCCTGATGTTCTGCATCGTCGGCGCCTTCGCAATCGAGAACTCGCTGCTCGGCGTGCTGGTGATCCTGGTGTTCGGCGTGATCGGCTTCGTGATGGAGGAGAACGGCTTCCCGGTGGCGCCGCTGATCCTAGGCCTGATCCTCGGGCCGATGCTCGAGGACCATTTCTTCACCTCGATGATCAAGGCCGACGGCAACATGCTGGTGTTCTTCGAGCGGCCGATTGCCGGCGTGCTCGGCGGGCTGGCGGTGGTGATCTGGGCGCTGGTGCTGCTGGCCGGGCTCCGTCGGGCCCTTACTTCAGCGCCCCAGCCGTCAGCCCGCTGACGATCCGGCGCTGCAGCAGGGCGAAGACGATCAGGATCGGCGTCACATAGATCGCGGCATAGGTCATGATCCCACCCCAGTCATTGGTGTTCGGGCCCATGAAGGAGGACAGGCCGACCGTCGCGGTCTGGAGGTTCTCCGCCGCGATCAGCGAGCGGGAATAGACGTACTCGCCGAAGGACTGCAGGAAGATCAGCACCGACACCACCAGGATGCCGTTGCGGGCGAGGGGGATCATGATGCGGAGGAAGGCGCCGATGCGCGAGGCGCCGTCCACCCGCGCCGCATCCTCGAGCTCGCGCGGCACCTGCAGGAAGGTCGACCGGCACAGCACGATATAGAGCGGCAGCACCTTGGCGGTCTGGGCCAGCACCACGGCCGCGCGGGGCGTTTCCAGGAGGCCGATCTGGCTGAAGGCGACGAAGATCGGCGTCACCATCAGCGACGGCGGCAGCACCTGCAGCATCAGCACCAGGAACAGCGCCACCGCGGTCCAGGCGTTGCGATGGCGCGACAGGGCATAGGCGGCGCCGGTGCCGATCAGCGTCGCCAGCACTGTGGTGCCGACCGCTATCAACAGCGAGTTCCACAGGTACCGGTCCATCGCATGCTCGGCGAAGATCCGGCCGAACTGCCATTGCGGGTCGGTGGGCCAGAAGCTCGGCGGGAAGGCGAAGATTTCGCTGCTGGACTTCAGCGCCGTGACATACATCCAGTACAGCGGGAACAGGTAGATCGCGGCGAAGACCAGGGCGAAGCCCAGCAGGATGAAGGGCTTGGCCGGCTTCATGCCGCGTGCTCCCGCTCGGTCGAGCGGACATAGAGCGCCGCGACCAGGATCACCAGCGCGATCATCAGCACGGCGACGACGCTGCCGGCCGAGATCTCGTAGGTCTCGAACGACATCTGCCAGGACCAGTACTGGGCGACGTTCGACGCGTTGGCCGGGCCACCTTTGGTCAGGGCCGCGATCAGGTCGAACTGCTGCATCGTGAAGATGATGCCGAGCGAGACCACGGCGCCGAGGGTCGACCGCATCATCGGCAGGGTGATGTGCAGGAAGCGCCGGAAGGCCCGGGCGCCATCGATCTCGGCCGCCTCGTACAGGTCGCGCGGAATCGCCGCGAGGCCGACCGACAGCAGGATCATGTTGAACGGGATGCCCAGCCAGATATTGGCGATGATCACCGCAAACAGGGCGAAATCGGGGTCCGACAGCCAGAAGATCTTGCCATCGGTGAGGTGCAGGCTGGTCAGGGCGTAGTTCAGCACCCCGAAATCGCCGGCCAGGATCCATTTCCAGATCCCGCCGACCACCAGCGCCGGCATGATCCAGCCGGCCAGGAACACGCCGCGGATATAGGTCGCGCCGGGGAAGGGCTGCTGGAAGAACAGCGCAAGGCCGAAGCCGATGCTCAGCTGGAAGGTGATCGACAGCACCACGAAGATCACCGTGTTCTTCAGGATCTGCAGCGCCTCCGGCCGCGAGAACACGTCGCGGTAGTTGTCGAGCCCGGCGAAGGGCCGGTCAAAGGACGCCAGCGAGAACAGGTCGACCTGCTGCAGCGACATCACCAGCGTGTAGATCAGCGGGAAGGCGGCGAAGACCAGCAGATAGCCGACCGCGCACAGCACCAGGGTGACGTCGAACCCGCTGCCGTCCCGCAGCGTGCGGATCAGGGGGATGCGGGTGAGGGTGGAGCGGCGGGTGCGGGTGCGTCCAATATTCACCCCCTCCCCCTGCGGGAGGGGGTGGGGGGAGGGGGCTGTCGCCGCTCGAGCCGGACGAGAATTCACCGAACGGTCGGTCATCGATTGGCGGATCTGGGCATTCGTCATCGACACCCCCTCCCCCTGCCCCCTCCCGCGAGGGGAGGGGGAGTTTGAATGATCAAGCCGTGCCCGGCTCGCCTCACTTCTTCAGCACGCGGTCGATCGTGGCCTGGGCGGTCGCGAGCGCGGTCTTGGCGTCGCTCTGATGCGTCAGGGCCGACTGGATCGCGGTCTGGATCGCCTTCGAGATCTTCGGCCACTCCGGGTTCGGGCCGCGCGGCCGGGCATACTGCATCTGCTCGGTGAACACGGCATAGGCCTTCGGCCATTGCGGCGAATCGGCCTTGGCGTTCTGGACCGGCGGCAGCAGGCCGAACTCGTTCCAGATCCGGTGGTTCTGCGAGTAGAAATACTCCAGCAGCATGAACGCCTCCTTCGGGTGCTTGGAGGTCTTGAAGATCACGTTGTTGAAGTCGCCGAGGGCCGAGGCGCGCGGACTGCCTTCCTTCTCGACCGGGAACAGCGCGACGCGATAGTCGAACTTCGCCTGTTTCGCCATGTCCGGCAGTTCCCATGGGCCGGAGATGACCATGGCGGCGCTGCCGGTGTTGAAGGTGCCGGCGGAGTCATGCTGGCCGCGGATCAGCGTGTCGGGCGAGGCCAGCTTTTCGTCCAGCAGCTTCTGCCAGAACTCCAGCGCCCTAACCGCGCCGTCCGACCCGACGCTGTCGTAATCGGCGCCGGCGCTCTGGATGAAGGGCAGGAACTGGAAGGTGCCCTCTTCCGTGCCGATGGCGGAGAAGGCGAGGCCGTACACGTTCTTGGCCGGGTCGGTCAGCTTCTTCGACGCCTGGTACAGCTCGTCCCAGGTCTGCGGCGGCTTGTCCGGATCGAGCCCGGCAGCCTTGAACATGTCGGCGTTGTAGTAGAGGGCGAGGGTGTTGGAGGCGCGCGGGATGGCGAACAGTTTGCCGTCCCAGGTCGAGGAGTTGCGCGGGCCGGGATAGAAGGCATCGGCCTTGATTACCTGCGACTGCTCGACATAGGGCGACAGGTCCAGCAGCACGTCGCGCGCCGCGAACATCGCCGTCTCGGGGTTGTCGATGCCGATCACGTCTGGCGCCGAACCGGCCGCATAGGCGCGCATGGCGTCGTTGACCACGTCGGCGAAGTTGACGTGCTTGATGTTGACCGTGATGTCGGGGTGCTGGGCCGCGAACTCCTTGGCCAGCACATAGGTGAACTCGCCCTCGTCGTCATGGGTCCAGACCTCCAGCGTCGCCGGCTCGGCCCGGGCGAGGGTGGCGGAGGCCAGAAGGGCAGCGGTTCCCAACAGCAATCGCAAGGTCCTGGACATGAGCTTCCTCCACTGTGTTGATTGTTCTATTGCGGATTGGCGACGAACTCCCCGCCGCGGCAGCGCTGCAGGTAGCGCAGGCCCTCGACCTGGCCGGTCATCTCGAGGTCGTCGCGGTAGACCGGGTCGTGCCAGCCTTCGATGTCGATCGCGCCGCGGAAGCCGCCCAGCCGCAGCTCGGTGATCACCCGGGTCCAGTCGGTGTCGCCGAAGCCGGGGGTGCGGTGGAAGGCGAAGGGCACCTTGCCATGGACGCCGTGCTCCTTGACCACGTCCCAGCGGACGGTGGCGTCCTTGCCGTGGACGTGGAAGATCTTCGGCGCCCAGCGCCGGATCTGCGGCACCGGGTCGATCAGGTAGTACAGCTGGTGGCACGGCTCCCATTCCAGGCCGAGATTGTCGTCCGGCAGGGCGTCGAACATCAGCTCCCAGGCCGCCGGATTGTGGGCGATGTTCCAGTCGCCGGATTTCCAGCTGCCCTCCATCGGGCAGTTCTCGAAGGCCAGGCGCACGCCCTTGTCGGCGGCGCGCTTGGCCAGCCGGCCGAAGACTTCCTTGAACCGCGGCAGGCTCTCCTCCAGCGGCCGGCCGCGCACCCGGCCGGTGAAGCCGGCGACGATGTCGGTGCCGAACAGATGGGCGTTGTCGATCAGCGCCTCCCACCCGGCCAGGGTCTCGCGGTCCTGTGCCTGGTCCTCCAGCGGGTTGCCGAACATGCCGAGCGCGCCGACGGTGACGCCGCTGTCGCCGATCGCCTCGCGGATCTGGCCGGCCAGGCGGGGGATGTCCTTGCCGCCCAGCGTCTGCCAGAAGAACGGCTCGATGCTCTCGAAGCCATGGGCGATGATCTGGCGGACATAGCCGGCCGGGTCGTCGCCATTGGCCTTCACCATCGTGCCGATGCGGATGTCCTGGTGCCCGGTCCGGGCAGGCTTGGTACCGGTCATGATTCCTCGATCGTCTGGATGGCCACGCGGCGGCCCCGGCGCGCGCTGTCGATCGCGGCGAAGACCATGGCGAGGCTGTGGAAGTTCTGGTGGCCGACCGTCTCGGGCTCGGTGCCCGTGCGGATGGCACCAACGAAATCGCGCATGACGCCGAGATGCCCGCCGGTCCGGTCGGCCGGGTCCGCCGGCGGCATTTCGAGGATAGCGGGCTCGAAGAACAGGCCGTCGCGCCGGTCGGTCGCGACCTCGGCGCGGAACGCCTCGGCCCCGTCCCAGCTCAGGCTGCCCTTGGTGCCGGTCAGGCGCCAGGCGCTCTCCCAGCTGGTGCGCAGCCCTTCGGCGCACCAGCTGCCGCGATAGGTCAGGACCGCGCCGCCCTCCAGTTCGAAGATGGCGTTCGCACTCGCGCCATGGGCGTACCAGGACCCGGCCGGGTTGCTCTCATGGCAGTACACGGCGAGGGGGCGGCGGCCGGCGACATGGCGGGCGGCATCGAAGGTGTGGATCGCCATGTCCAGCAGCAGCACGTGCTGCATCTCCTCGCGGAAGCCGCCGAAATGCGGCCCGATGAAGAAGTCGCAATGCACGCCGGTCAGCTCGCCGATCAGGCCGCTCTCGACCGCCCGTCGCAGGCGCCGGATGCCGGGGATGTAGCGCCGGTTCTGCACGATCGCATGCAGCCGCCCGGCTGCCTTGGCTGCCGCCACCAACTCGCGTGCGGCCTCCAGGCTGTCGGCCATCGGCTTTTCGCTCAGCACGTGGCAGCCGCGGGCGAAAGCGGCCAGCACCACCTCGCGGCGGGCGTCCGGCACGACCACGTCGAACAGGATGTCGGGCTTCAACCGGTCCAGCAGGGCCGGCACATCGGTGCCGATCTCGGCATCGGCCAGACCGAACTCCTCGGCGCGGCCGCGGGCCCGTTCGGGGTCGAGATCGGCCAGGCCGACCATCTCCAGCCCCTCGATCTGGCGGGCGGCTTCGAGCCAGGCCCGGCTCATGGCACCGCATCCGGCAAGGACGGCTCGCACTTCGATCTCGCTCCCTCGGCTCGGCGGATTGTTCGATTGTGTCGCCGTAAACGTTTACGATATTGATATCGGACGCCTCGGCCTGTCAATCCGCTTCTGGCGCTGCGCGTGGGTTCGGTTGCACTCTGAAGGTGCTGGAGGGGAGAGACGTCCTTGGGAATCCGCGAGCTCGCGAAGCATCTGAACATCTCGATCGGGACGGTCTCCCGCGCCCTCAACGGCCGCGGCGACGTCAATCCGGAGACAAGGCGGCGGGTGCTGGAGGCGGCGGCGGAGCTCGGCTATTCGCCGAACCAGTCCGGTCGCGCCCTCCGTCAGGGGTCGACCAACGCGATCGGCTTCATGCTGCAGACCTACAGCGGGGCCGAGCTGTACGGCGAGCCCTTCTTCATGGGGCTGTTCAGCGGCGTGCAGGAGGCGTTGGGCCGGCACGGGCTGGACCTGATCGTGCTGCTGAACACGCCGGACGGCGACCAGGAGGCGCAGCTGCGTCGGGTGGTGGAGCGGCGCCTGGCCGACGGCATCCTGCTGCCCTGGACCCGGCGGATCGACCCGCGGCTGGACTATTTGATCGGGCGCCGCTTCCCCTTCGCGGCGCTGGGCCGCAGCCTGTCCGGCGGCGACCATCCCTGGCTGGACCTGAACTTCGAGCAGGCGGCGGATGTCGCGGTCGACCGCTTCGTCGGCTTCGGCCACCGCCGCATCGGCCTGGCCAACAACGGCCACGACCTGATGCACGCCCACATCCTCCTGGACGGTTATCGCCGGGCCCTGGCGCGGCACGGCATCGCCTTCGACGAGTCCCTGGTGAGGACCGAGGAGATGACCGAGGCCGGCGGCTACCGGCTGGCGGCGGAGCTGGTGGGCCATGGGCCGCTGCCGACGGCGCTGCTGGTGGCGAATGAGCGGATGGCGGTCGGCGTCTACCGCCGGCTGAACGAGGCGGGGGTGCGGCCCGGGCGGGACATCGCCATCATCGGCGGCATGATCGACAGCCCGGCCAGCCGCTTCCTGTCGCCGGCACTGACCTGTTTCCGCCTGTCGCTGCACGACCTCGGGGTGAAGCTGGCGGAAGCGCTGCTGGCCAGCATGCCCGGCCACGCCGATGCCTATGGCGGGCTGGTCCAGGACCTGTGGCCGCTGGAGCTGGTGCCGCGCGAGAGCGACCGGGTGATGCTGGGCGGGTGATCCCCGTCGATTAGGTTCCGGTTGACGGGATGGGAATCCCATCCGTACCCTCTGTGTCATAACAATTTCAAAAATGATTCACAGACGAGGGGAAGGCGATCATGAGCCTGAGCTTCAAGGATGCCCTGTCCCGAGTCGGACAGCAGCGCAGCCCGGTCGCCACCCAGCGGTCTCCGAATACGGATCAGTTCAATCTGTCCGTGCAGCGCGCCAAGGACGAGAAGCCCGCCACGCCCCCGGTGCAGCAGCCGGAGGCACCGCCGGTCTATCGCTGGAACAGCGATCCGGCCGGAATCACCGAGCGCAAGATCGAGCCAGGGGTATGGCCGTTCCGCATCTACGCGCAGGAGGGCGTTGACCCGAAGGATAACAAGGCCCTGCACGACCAGTTGGCGGCCACGCCGCAGCTCGACCCGAAGGCCTTCGGCAATCGGCCCGCCGCGCCCCCCGACATCGACCGTGCCCTCGAGACCTGCGACAAGGTCTATGTTCTCGATTCGGACCGGCTCGGGTTGCTCGACAGCCAGCGCAAGGCCCTCGCCGCCGCGAGCGATCCGAAAGCGAGCGAGGGCGACCGGAACACGGCGAAGGACGACCTCGTCGTCGCGATCGCGCAGGAGGTCGACCAGGCCTCGCTGGGCCAGGGCGCGCCCAGCTTCGGCAGCGACGCCAACGGCAACGGCAAGCTCGACAGCGGCGAGTTCAGCAAGCTGGTCGCCCCGATCGCCGAGCGTGCCCCGAACGACCCGGTCTTCCTCGACGCGCTCAACCAGGTCCGCGAGATCAAGGAGCGGTCGTGGAAGGCCGACGGGCGGACCACCGACCAGCTCGGCAAGATCGCCGAAGCGGGCGATCGCGGCGACTATGCCGCCGTCACGGCCGAGACCAAGCGGCAGCTGGTCGCCCTTGCCGACGGCACGGAAGGGCCGGACGCAGCGAAGATCACAGCCCTCACCAAGCGGGCCGGAATCTACCAGGCCTATGTCGGCGGGGACGAGAAGCAGTATCTCGCCGCCGTCACCGAAGGGACGAAGCAGGCGATCCAGGAGCTCCGGGTCGAGCGCCCGGTGCGGGAGCTGCAGGCCGCCTGGGGCAAGGGCGGCACCGACGGGGCCAAGGCCTTCCTGGCCAAGCTGCGCGAGACGACCGACACCAAGGACACCCTGCCGGGCAGCGGTTCCCTGCTGGCGTCCGACCCGCGGGTCCAGGGGATGGTCGACCAGTCGATCGACGCGATCGCCGGCTCGCAGTCCACCGGCGACGACCGGAAGGGGCAGATGCAGGCCCTGCTCGACCTCGGCGCGGCGTCCCAGGCCATCCTCTACAACGACGGGAACAAGGCCGGCGCGGGCAAGGCCTTCGTCGACCATGTGGCCGCCCGGATCGTCGACAAGATGAACGGCGATCTGCCCATGGACCACCTCAACCTGCTGCACGAGCAGCAGTTCTTCAGCTTGATGAGCCGCGAGGACGCGGAAGGCTCGGGCACGTCGCTGCTGACCGCCATCGCCGCGCGGACCGCGGTGCTCGGCACCGACAAGCGGACGGAGCTCGAAGGCAAGGGCGAGCTCGGGTGGAACGACTACCTGTCGCAGAACTCGAACGCCCAATGGGCGGTGCGGCGCAGCATCGAGAATTTCGACGCCGCCGCGACCGCGCAGGACGACAAGATCAACAAGCTCTACAACGAGCTGTATCACGGCCTCACCGGCTGGGGCGGGATCAAGGGCGACGACCCGATCCCGGCGTCGGCTCAGCTGGCGCGGGACATGGAGGCGATCAACAAGCTGCCGGGGAACGCGCAGAAGGCCGAGGACCTGACGAAGGAGGGCGAGAAGAAGCTGCCGCAATGGGAGCGGCAGGAGAGCATCCAGCTCGCGCTCGGCCTGTACAAGGGCGACCTGAAGAAGGTCGACGGCTTCGACAACGACGCGCCGATCCCGATGCTCATGGGCACCGGGATCATGATGACCAAGTCGAGGTCGATGCAGGAGGCGATGGACGGCCTGCCGGAGCTGCCCAAGACCAAGGCCGACCCCTACGCCAACGCCTCGACCACGGATCCGGCGGCGACCGGCACGATCTGGGTCGAGCGCGCGACCCGCGCTCTCGCCACCTTCGCGGTGGTCGAGACCATGAAGGGCGGCGTCAAAGACATCAACCAGGCCATGGCGGAGAATCGCTACCAGGCGATTCTCCGCGGCGACGCCGTGGCCAGCCGGGCCGAGATCGACGCCCTGCAAAAATACATCAAGGATCCCAAGACGAACCCCAATCAAGACTTTGCCAAGTTCGTCGACGGGCTGAAGGCCAGCATGGGGCAGGCACGGCTGGAGGACATCATCGCCGGGCGGGCGAAGCCGACCGACGCCGAAAAGCGGCAGATGGCGAGCGCCGACCGGCTGAACATCGGCACCAACGCCATCACCCGCCTCTCCGGCGGCGGCAGCGCCATCCTGTTCGGCCGCAATCTCGGGGCGCTCGACGACTCGCCGGCCGATCTCGTCTATTACGTGCCGCACACGATGATGATGCTCAACGCCGCGCAGACGGCGCTGCTGCCGAACGCCCGGGAGATCCTGACCGGGAAGGATGCGGGCGCGCCGGGCAGCCTGGAGACCCGGCTCAAAGGCGCCCAGGCCCGGGTCGCCGCCAGCGATCTCGGGCCGCTGCAGAAGGGGCTCTGGGGCAAGTCCCTCGGCGCGCTGAACGGGCTGCGCGGCGGCGGTGTCGACGTGCTCTATGTCGGGGCCGATCTCAGCAATGCCGTCATGAACGGCTTCGGCATCCTGGGCACGAAGCAGGATTTCGTGAAGACGGCCGGCTACGCCACCGCCACGGTCAGCGACGCGATGTTCGCCCTTACCGCCAGCGCGACGCTGTCGAACGGGGCGATCGCCGAGACGGCCCTCGGCCGGCTGATCACCGCTCTCGGCCCGCTGAAGATCAGCGGGGTGGCGGCGGTGCTGCAGGTGGCGGGCGCCGGCATCGTCCAGGGCCGGGGCGCCTACAACGCCGCGCACACCTACGACAAGGCGGATGCCGACGCGGTCCAGGTGCTGTACGGCGTCAAGGACCGGAAGGTGGCGGAGGTGCTGGCCGACCACAACGACCTGCTGGACGAAGGCCTTCTCGGGATCCTCCAGACGGTCTTCCCCGGCGACGAGCACCTGATGGGCGGCGACGAGCTGACCCGGAGCTCCGGCAACGTCCTGACCGGCACCTACAGCGATCTCGACTACACGCGGGGGCGCCTCGGCCGGATCTTCAACAGCTGGACGCCGGAGCAGGCGGAAGAGGTGGCCAAGGCCGTCAAGGACATGACGGCCAAAGATGGCAAGCTGCCGGAGACCCAGGACGATCTGAAGTATCTCCAGCTGCCGCCGGATCCCACCAAGGCCGATCTCTCGCAGTATCCGGGCGTCCGCTACAACAGCGAGACGAAACGCTACGAGGATTCGGCGACCAACATGCACTGGGAGGGCGACCGCTGGTGGGCGCCGCCGAAGAAGGTCACCGGTCCGGTCGGCCTCGGCTCGGTGCCCAGCCAGGATCCGCTCTGGTACGACCCGGAGCAGGAGACGCTGATGCACGAGAACGGCTTCGCCTGGCATGTGAGGCCGAACAGCCAGGAGGGGCTCAAGGTCTGGCTCAAGAACAAGGGCTATCTCGATTAGGGCCGGCCGGGCCCGCGGTCGATCACCGGAGAGGCCGGCTCGGCGGGACGCCGGACCCCGGCGTCTCCGGCAGCGGGGTATCGCCATACGGCGTCACCTTCGACCGGATCCCAAGGCGGGCCACCGGCGCCGGGGCGTAGCGGACCTGCTCGCCCAGTGCGCCGCAGACTGCGGCGAAGCTGCCCGCGGCGCCGAGCATGGCGCCGGCGGCGAAACGGCGGAGGAATGACAGGCTCATCAGGACACCCCTAGAGCTTGGCGACGTCGGGCACCGCCCGGGCGAAGGCCTGCGGGGCCTCCTGTGGCAGGTTGTGGCCGATCCCGCCGGTGATGGTGCGGTGCTCATACGGGCCCGAGAACTTGCCGCGATAGGCCGCCGGCTCCGGGTGCGGCGCGCCGTTGGCGTCGCCTTCCATGGTGATCGTCGGCACGGTGATCACCGGGCCCTGGGCCAGTTTCTGCTCCAGCGCGGCATAGCGCGCTTCGCCCTCGGCCAGGCCGATGCGCCAGCGGTAGTTGTGGATCACGATGTCGACATGATCCGGGTTGTCGAAGGCCGCGGCGCTGCGGTCGAAGGTGGCGTCGTCGAACTGCCATTGCGGCGAGGCGAGCTGCCAGATCAGCTTGTTGAAGTCGTGCCGGTTCTGGCTGTAGCCCTCGCGGCCACGCTCGGTGGCGAAATAGAACTGGTACCACCACTGCAGCTCGGCCTTCGGCGGCAGCGGCTTCTTGCCGGCGGCGACGCTGCCGATCAGGTAGCCGCTGACCGAGACCAGCGCCCGGCAGCGTTCCGGCCACAACGCCGCGACGATGTCGGCGGTGCGGGCGCCCCAGTCGAAGCCGGCGATGACCGCCTTCGGGATCTTCAGCGCGTCCATCAGCGCGATGGTGTCGACCGCCAGGGCCGCCGGCTCGCCGTTGCGGGCCGTCGCCTCCGACCGGATCCGGGTGGTGCCGTAGCCGCGCAGATAGGGGATGATCACCCGGTAGCCGGCTGCAGCCAACAGGGGCGCGACGTCGACGAAGGCGTAGATGTCGTAGGGCCAGCCGTGCAGCAGCAGCACCACGGGCCCGTCGGCCGGGCCGGCCTCGGCGTAGCCGACGGTCAGGTCGCCGGCGTCGATCTGCTTCAGCGGGCCGAAGCTGGCGTTGGACTTGGCTGGGGCGGCGGCCATGGTCTGCGCAGCGGCCGGGCCGATCGAGACGAACGGGGCGGCGGCCAGGGTCATCAGCGCGGAGCCGAACAGGCGGCGGCGCGGGAGGTCGATATCTTCGGGCATGGGAGGCTTTCCTTCGGGGGCCGCGAGGGCGGCTCAGATCACGGTCAGGGTGACGTCGATATTGCCGCGGGTGGCCTTGGAATAGGGGCAGAGCTGATGCGCGGCCTCGACCACCGCCTGGGCGACCTCGCGGTCCAGGCCGGGCAGGGTGATGGTCAGCCGGGCCTGCAGGAAGAAGGCGCCGTCGGTGGTGCCCAGGTCGATCTCGGCGTCGACGGCGCGGTCGGCCGGCAGGGTGACCTTCATCTCGGTCGCCGCGCGGCCCATCGCGCCGATGAAGCAGGCCGACCAGCCGGCGGCGAACAGCTGCTCCGGATTGGTGCCGGTGCCCGGGCCGCCGGGGGGCGACAGCTTGATGTCCAGCCGGCCGTCGGAGCTGCGGGCCATGCCGTCGCGGCCGCCGGTGGTGTGGGTCTTGCCGGTGTACAGCACCTTGTCGATCCGGGTCATGATGGGGTCCTCGGTGATGAAACGGTTGTGGGTGTGACCGCCTGCGCCGTCAGGTTGCGCCGGCGCCACGCGCTCGGGGTCTCGCCGAACCAGCGGCGGAACAGCTTCGACAGATGCGCCTGGTTGGCCAGGCCGCAGGCCAGGGCGATCTGGCTCAGCGGCTCGCCTGTGGTCAGCATCAGCCGTTGCGCGCGTTGCAGCCGCAGGCCGGTGATGTAGCTGTGCGGGGTGGTGCCGAAGCTGTCCTTGAAGGCGCGGGCGAAGTGGCTGACGCTCAGCGCCGCCTGCTCGGCCAGCTCCTCCAGGCGCAGCGGCCGATGCAGCGACCGCCGCAGATGGCGGTCGACCCGGCGCTTCTGCCACGGGGCCAGCCCGCCGCGGGTGCCCTCGGCGGCGCCCGACAGGGTCAGCAGCGTCACCAGCCGGACCGCGGCGGCGCGCGCGGCCGCCGGATCCCGCACCAGCCCGCGGCGGACATCCTCGATCAGCGTCGCGGCGGTCTCGGTCGGGCCGCAGGACGCGTCGGTGGAAAAAGCCGCGAGGCTTGTCCCGTCCTTCTCCATCCTTGCGTCCTCCAGGCCGTCGTCGATGACCGATATCTAGGCGGCGGCTCGGGAGGACGCTCGTTAGGGCTTGTGAGGCGGTGTTAGAGGCTGTCGTGAGGTGCCGTCAGCGCAGCGAGCGGAAGGCGGCACGGACCTCGGTGGCGAACAGCTCGGGCTCCTCCCAGGCCGCGAAGTGGCCGCCCTTGTCGACCTGGCTGAAGTGGATCAGCGTGTGATAGGCGCGCTCGACCCAGCTGCGCGGCGCGCGATAGATCTCGCCCGGGAAGATCGTCACCGCCGCGGGCAGCGAGATGTCCACCGCGTTGAAGTTGTTGGAGTGGTCTTCCCAGTAGATCTGCGCCGCGGAGGTGGCGCTGTCGGTGAGCCAGTAGAGCGAGATGTCGTCCAGGATCTCGTCCCGGGTCAGGGATTTCTCCGGATCGCCGCCGCTATAGGTCCATTGCGCGATCTTGTCGTACGTCCAGGCGGCCTGGCCGACCGGCGAATCCGCCAGGGCGTAGCCCACGGTCTGCGGCCGGGTCACCATCATGGCCGCGTAGCCGGTGTTGTTCTGGTAGAAGTCGTTCAGCTGGTCATAGGCCGCCTTCTCCGGGGCCGGCAGCCCGGCCGGGGCGGGCAGGCCCTGCGCCAGCAGCGGCTGCAGCTCGGCCGGCACGGTGGCGGGCATGTTGACATGGATGCCGATCAGCCCCGGCACGGTCTGCATCGCCATCCGGTGCGAGATCACCGATCCGCAATCGCCGCCCTGGGACACGAAGCGCGTGTAGCCCAGCCGCGCCATCAGTTCGCCCCAGGCGCGGGCGATATGGTTCGAATCCCAGCCGGTGGCGGCCGGCTTGCCGGAGAAGCCGAAGCCGGGCAGCGACGGCACCACCAGGTGGAACGCGTCGTCCGCGCTGCCGCCATGCGCCGTGGGGTCGGTCAGCGGGCCGATGACCTTCACCAGCTCCAGGATCGACCCCGGCCAGCCATGGGTCATGATCAGCGGCAGGGCGTTCTCGTGCCTCGAGCGGACATGGATGAACTGGATGTCGAGCCCGTCGATCTCGGTCACGAACAGCGGCAGGGCGTTCAGCTTCGCCTCGACCTTGCGCCAGTCGTAATCAGTACCCCAGTAGCGCACCAGGGCCTGCAGCCGCGCCAGCTGCACGCCCTGGGATGCGTCGGCGACGGTCTCCCGGCCCGGCCAGCGCGTCGCCGCGATGCGCCGGCGCAGATCGGCCAGCGCGTCCTCGGGCACCTCGACGCGGAACGGGCGGATGGCGCTGCCCTGGGCGGCCGCGGCCAGCCGGGCGGGCAGGGTGCTCAGCGCGCCGGCAGCGGCAATCGCGGTTGCGGACGTCGCCAGGAAGCCGCGCCGGGTGGCGGACGGCACTGCGTCGGACATGATCGTTCCTCTGCTGCAAGACGGACGGCCCGTGGCCGGTCCGGGCGCGACCCTAGCGCCGCGGTCACGGCCGTGCTTTCACGGGACCGCCGGGTTTGCCGCCGATTGCTGCGTTCTGCGCCCGGCGGGCCTTGGTGGTGCCGCGCCGGCCCTTCCCCCAGCCCGGATATCTCACACCCCTGCGTCCTGCGCCGGTTCAAAATGCCGACGGGGCAGGAGAGCGGCGCAGCGCGATGCTTATGCATCGGGCAAGCCGTTCGACGCACCCCATCGGCATTTTCAACCGGCCCGAAGGGTCGTCTTGCGATGGCCGCCTGCGGGGGCGGGCCGCTCAACCGTATGTCCCTATACGCTTTTCGCGTCCCGCCCCCGCATCCGACTCACCGGAAGACGACGCAGGGCGTAGGAAGACGACGCAGGGCGTAGGGGGTGTGAGATATCCGGGCTAGCATGCGGCCGAGTCGAACCGTGGCGGAAAGTGGCGAATGATGATGGGGTCGGCCCAGGCCGGGGACGTCTTTTCCTTCGGTCCCTTCCGCCTGGCCGCGGGCGAGCGGCTGCTGACCCGGGACGGCGTCCCGGTCGATCTCGGCGCTCGGGCCCTGGACATTCTGGTCGCGCTGGTCTCGCGCCCGAACGAGCCGGTCGGCAAGCGCGAGCTGATGGCCGAGGTGTGGCCCGACGTGACGGTCGAGGAAGGCAGCCTGCGCTTCCACATCGTCGCGTTGCGCAAGGCGCTCGGCGACGGCCAGGACGGCGCGCGCTACATCACCACCCTGCCGGGCCGGGGCTACTGCTTCGTCGCGCCGGTGCTGCGGTCGGCCCCGCTGGGCCAGGCTGCGGACGGCACGGCCCCCTTCACCGGAGGCACCTCTCTACCGGCGCGGCTGGCGCGGATGGTGGGACGGGAGGAGGAGGTCCGGGCGCTGTCGGCCCAGCTTGCGGCGGCACGCTTCGTCACGGTCGTCGGCCCCGGCGGGGTCGGCAAGACCACGGTCGCCGTGGCGGTCACGCACGAGCTGCTCGAGGCGTTCGCCGGCGCCGCCATGTTCGTCGATTTCGGGCTGCTGGCCGATCCGCGCCTGGTGCCGGTCGCGGTGGCGTCGATGCTGGGCCTGCCGATCCGGTCGGAGGACCCGGTCCCCGGCCTGATCGCCCATCTGCGCGGCCGGCGCTTCCTGCTGGTGCTGGACAGCTGCGAGCACGTCATCGACGGGGCGGCCGCCCTGGCGGCGGAGATCTTCCGGGCCGCGCCCGAGGTCCACATCCTGGCCACCAGCCGCGAGGCGCTGCGGGTCGAGGGCGAGCAGGTCCACCATCTCGCGCCGTTGGACAGCCCGCCGGACGACCCCGGCCTCACCGCCGCGGCGGCCGTGGAGTTCCCGGCTGCCCAGCTGTTCCTGGAGCGCGCCGCGGCGGCCGGCGCCCCGCTCGATCTCAGCGACGCGGACGCCGCCTTGGTGGCGGAGATCTGCCGCAGGCTCGACGGCGTGGCGCTGGCGATCGAGCTGGCGGCGGGGCGGGTCCAGGCCTATGGCCTGCGGCAGACCGCGGCCCTGCTGGACCAGCGCCTGCCGCTGTCCTGGACCGGCCAGCGCAACGCGCCGCCGCGGCAGCGCACCCTGCAGGCGACGCTGGACTGGAGCTATGGCCTGCTGTCCGAGCCGGAGCGCCTGGTGCTGCGCCGCCTCGCCGTCTTCGTCGGGCCGTTCACGATCGAGGCGGCGCTGGGCGTGGCGACCGGCGGGGCGGTGGACGACGCCGAGTTGTTCGCCGCGATCGACAGCCTGGTCGCCAAGTCGATGGTCGCCACCCGCCCGATCGGCGCGATGATGCGTTACCGGCTGCTGGACACCACCCGTGCCTATGCCCTGCAGATCGCGGACGACGCCGAGCGCACTGTCCTGGCCGCGCGCCATGCCGGCTATTACCGGCGCTGGCTGGAGCAGCTCGGCGGCGAATGGCCGGCTCTGTCGAACGCGGCGGTGCGGGGGCCGTATTTGTCCGCGATGAACAATGTCCGCGCGGCGCTGGACTGGTGCTTCGGCCCCGGCGGCGATGGCGGCCTCGGCGTCGCCCTGGCCGCGGCCGCGGCGCCGGTCTTCCTGGCGATGTCGCTGCTGACCGAATGCCGGCGCTGGTCGGAGCGGGCGGTTCTCGCCCTCGGCGACGCCCGCGGCGGCAGCGACGAGATGCACCTGCAGGCGGCGCTGGGGATGGCGCTGATGTTCCTGCAGGGCGGCAGCGACGCCGCGCGCCTGGCGCTGGAGCGGGCCCTGGCGATCGCCGATTCCCGCGGCGACGCGCTCGGCCAGCTGGTGGTGCTGGGCCCGCTGCACATGTTTCATCTGCGGACCGGGGCGTTCGACATCGCCCTGGAGCTGGGAAAGCGGGGCGCCGCCCTGGCCGGCGCGGTCGAGGACCCGGCGGCCGCGGCGCTGGCGCATTTCCTGCTCGGCATGTCGCTGCACCTGGCCGGCGATCTCGCCGGGGCGCGGGCAGCGCTGGAGGCGGCGCTGCGGCACCAGCCGGGCGGGCCGCGGGCCAGCACGATCTATCTCGGCTTCGAGGGCCAGAACCTGTCGGGCGCCATCTTGGCCCGCACCCTGTGGCTGCAGGGCCATCCGGCCCAGGCCGTGGAGCAGGCGCGCCGGGCCGTGCGCGAGGCCGAGCGCATGGATCACCCGGTCACGCTGTCCGTGGCCATGATCTGGGCGATCACCGTGTTCCTGTGGACCGGCGACCTGCGCAGCGCCGAGCAGCATGTGGCGTGGTTCACCGCGCGCGCCGGTACCCATTCCCTCGGGCCCTATCTCGCCGTGGGCCAGGCTCTTGCCGCGGCGCTGGCCGTCCGCCGCGGCGACGCCGAGGCGGGTGTCGAAGGGCTGCGGGCCGGCCTGGCGACGCTGCGCGGCGCGCGCTACGAGGTGCTGACCACGGTGCTCGAGATCGCGCTGGCCGAGGGTCTCGCGGCGACCGGCCGGGCGGCCGAGGGCCTGGCCCTGGTCGAGGCGACGATCCGCCGGGTCGAGGCCCGCGGCGACCTCGTCTACATGCCGGAGCTGCTGCGGGTGAAGGGCCTGCTGCTGCTGGCAATGCCGCGGGCGGCGGAGGCCGAGGCGTGCTTCCGGCAGTCGCTGGAGGGTGCACGTCACCAAGCCGCGCCGGCCTGGGAGCTGCGGACCGCGACCGACCTGGCGGCCTTGCTGGCCGGCGAGGGCCGGCGCAGCGAGGCCGCAGCACTGCTGCGGCCGGTGTTCGACCGCTTCACCGAGGGGGTGGAGACCGCGGATCTGCAGGCGGCCGCCCGCCTGCTGGCGACCCTGGACCAGGCTCGAGACGTCTCAAGTCAGGCTTCCGCGAAGGGACGACGCACACCCGTGCGGCGATCAGGAAAGGACGAATAGGTCTACCGTAGTCTGATTGCTCGCCAGGGTTCCTGTCCACGAGAAATGCTGGATATTATCTGAGGAGTGGTATATCGACGTCGAATTCGGAGATCCACTATATGCCTGAAGAAAAAATTTCTGCCCTCTCGTCAAACTACTCTCAGATTGATCTGATATCATTTGAATAATTAGTGGAAGGTCATTTGTAATTTTTGTGAATGGATTGCATATCTGATCGAATATTTGTTGGTTCATTTTCTTTTCCTTCCCGCTCCAGAATTCTATCGCCTCATTGTACAGATATGGCTTTTGTTGGTCAAGGTTTTGTGGATTTATGCAATACAGAGTTAATATTTGCAAAATATCATACATGCAATGCTGGCAACGTCACTCCAGATTGTCTGCTGTCGGGCTGTCGAGGACGACCGGCCATCGGCGGCGCCTGACGCCGATCCGATGCCGCTAAGCTCCGTCGATCTCCGCCCTGATCCATCGGGCGAAGGCCTGCATCGACGCCGTCTCGGATCGCGATTTCAGCCGCGTCAGCCAATAGCTGCCCGTGGATGCCGTGACGTCGAAGGGCTGGACGATCCGCCCCGCCTCGATCTCCCGGTCAAACATGGCGACGGGAACGAGGGCGACCCCGACTCCCTGCGCCGCGGCCTCCACCAAGGTCAGCGAGGAGTCGAACATCCAGCCCCGCAGCTTCGGCGGCTCGATGCCGGCGGCGCGGAACCACAGGCGCCATTCGTCGACCCGGTACGAGCGCAGCAGCTGCTCGCCCGCCAGGTCCGCCGGGTCCCGAAGGCGCGGGCGAAGCGACGGGGCGCAGACCGGCGACAGGGGGGCGTCCATCAGGCGCACCGCATCGGTGCCGTGCCAGGCGCCGTCGCCGAAGCGGATGAACCAGTCCAGCCCGTCAAGCAGCATGTCGGCGGTGTTGTTGTTGGTCTTGATGCGCAGATCCACGGAGGGGTTCTGCTGCTTGAAGCCGTGCAGCCGCCGCAGCAGCCAGCCGGTCGCGAAGCTGGCGACCACGCCGACGGTCAGGATCTCCTGGAAATTGCCGTCCTCGAACTGGCTCAGCGTCGCGCTCATGCGCCGGAACGCGTCGGTCAGCACCGGCAGCAGCGCCAGCCCTTCATCGGTCAGGGCCAGGCCGCGCGGCAGGCGCTCGAACAGGGTCACGCCCAGCGTCTCCTCCAGCGCCTTCACCTGATGGCTGATGGCGGTCTGCGTGACCCGCAGCTCCAGCCCCGCGCGGGTGAAGCTGCCCAGCCGGGCGGACGCCTCGAAGGCCCGCAGGGCGTTGAGCGGCATCTTCGAGACTTCCATGGTCGGATCCACTGCTGTGCGGTTGGTTGAGCCATAGCCCACAACTGTCATGCCCGGGCTTGACCCGGGCATCCAGAGAGCGTCGACGCCGTTCTGGGTGGCCCATGGATCGCCGGGTCAAGCCCGGCGATGACAAAGAGATTGAGAGCTAGCCCTCTTCTACATCCGGATGCCTTCAACCGGGAGCAATGCGTACGGTGCCTCCGAGGCCAACATCAGCTCATGTCTATGCGAAGTATTCCTCGTTTGGCCAGGGGCATGCCGTCCGCTTATTCAGGGGTCGAACGGCGCGGGCGAGCTCGGCGCCATCCCGGACAAGGGCCCGTCCGGCAGCCACCCGACTCATGGAGACTGAATTGACCATCCTGGTATCGCGCCGGCTGGCGCTGGCCGGCTCTCTGCTTGCGGTTCCCGCGCTGGCCGCTCTCCCGACGGCGGCGCAGGCGCAGTCCGACGCCGCGGACCGGCTGGCCGAGCTTGAACGCGCGAATGGCGGCCGCCTCGGCGTCGCCGCGCTGAACCTCGCGACCGGCGCCCGCATCGGCTATCGGGCCGATGAGCGCTTCCTGCTGTGCAGCACCTTCAAGGCGCTGGCAGCGGCCTTCGTCCTCGCTCGGGTCGACTGGAAGCAGGAGCGGCTCGACCGGCGAATCGTGATCTCGCGCAAGGATCTCGTGGGCAAGTCGGTGCTCGAGCCGCACGTCGGCGGCGCCGGGGTAACGGTGGCCGAGCTGTGCGATGCGGCGGTGACCTACAGCGACAACACGGCGGGCAACCTGCTGCTGGCCAGCTTCGGCGGCCCGGCCGGGCTGACCGCCTTCCTCCGCTCGCTCGGCGACGAAGTCTCGCGGCTCGACCGCACCGAGCCGACGCTGAACGCCTATGCCGGGCCGGGCGATCCACGCGACACCACGACGCCGGCGGCCGTGCTGGAGACGCTGCGCAAGCTGCTGTTCGGCGACGCGCTGTCGGCGTCCTCCCGCCACCAGCTGGCGGCCTGGCTGATCACCAACAAGACCGGCGACACCCGGCTGCGGGCCGGCTTCCCGGCAGGCTGGCTGGTCGGCGACAAGACCGGCACCGGCGGCAACCCCGAAGGCAGCACCAACGACGTCGCAATCGCCTGGCCGCCGGAGCGTGGCCCGGTGATCGTCACCGCCTATTGCGAGCTGCCGTCGCAGAGCTTCGAGCAGCGCAACCCGGTGGTCGCCGAGATCGGGCGGATCGTGTCGCAGGTGTAAGCGGGGTCTTTGAGATCGACCCCTCCGCCCTTTCTCGTCATGGCGAGGCGCGCAGCGCCGTGGCCATCCAGAGATCGAGCCGCTGGATGGCCGCGCCCCTTGGGGCTCGCCATGACGGGTTATGTCTCGGGGCGCCCGTATGACGCCGCCGGTGCGTCAGGCGATGTGCAGCCGGACGTCGACATTGTTGCGAGTGGCGTTGGAGTACGGGCAGACGTGGTGCGCCTTCTCCACCAGCGCCTGCGCCTGGGCCTTGTCCATGCCGGGCAGCGAGACCGTCAGGTCGACATCGATGCCGAAGCCGCCGGGGATCTCGCCGATGCCGACCTCGGCCTTCACCGAGGCGTCGGCCGGGACCGCCACCTTTTCCTTGCCCGCCACGAACTTCAGCGCGCCCAGGAAGCAGGCGGAATAGCCGGAGGCGAACAGCTGCTCCGGATTGGTGGCGCCGCCCTTGCCGCCCATCTCCGTCGGCACCGCCAGCGCCAGGTCGATGATGCCGTCGGACGATTTCGCGCGACCGTCGCGGCCGCCGGTGGAGGTGGCGGTGGCCTTGTAGATGATCTTCTCAGGCTTGCTCATTGCAGGCTCCTGGGTTGAGCCGCACCGGCGATGCGGCCAGGGGAAGACGATACAGAGATGGGGTGGCGGCCTGAGGCTGCCACCCGGATCCGACACTATCGGTCGAACCGCCGAGGATCGACCTCTTCGAAGCTGTGGCCCAAGCCGAAATTGTCGAGATGCGCCACCACCGTGGTGTCGGCGGGGTCGCGGTACGGCCCGATCTTGAAGTACTGCCGGCCGCTGTCGCGGTAGCCCAGCCGGCCGTGGACCGTGACGATCTTCCGGCCGTTGGCCCAGACCTCGATCAGGTCGTCCGGCTGCGCGTCGACCTTGATGTGCACCACCATGTCGACCCAGGCGCCATAGGGCGAGGGCAGCGTCGCCTCGCGGTCGATGGTCAGGTCGCTGCCGCAATCGGCGGTGTAGTCGGGCGCCAGCTTGTTGCCGGCCGCGTCGAAACCGTCATGCAGGAAGCTGCGATGCGGCGGGAACTCCGAGACGTCGAAGCCGTCCTCCCAGGCCACCAGCACCCGGCATTGCTGCAGCCGGGCCGGCCCGTCCTGCTCCACGGTCAGGTAGAACTTGCGGTCGCGGAAGCGCTGGCCGAGGAAGGGGCTGTACTGGCCGGCCTGCTTCCACTGCCCGACCAGCAGGCGCCGGCTGTCGGCCGCGGGCGCCGGCGCACCGTCGATGCGGAAGCTGAAGCCGTACCAGAGGTCGGTGCCCTTCTCCTCGGTGTCGCGCAGCCACAGCTCGGCCCGCTGGTCGCTGCCGGCCATGAAGTCCATGTCGCGGTCGGAATCGATGCAGCCGCTGCGCCGGTGCTCGGTGTTGACCGCCTCGACCTCGGGCGGCAGGTCCGGCGTCGGCAGTAGCGCCATGCCGGCCGAATACCGGCCGGACCGCGCCAGCATGTCGTCGATGAAGAAGCGCCCCTCCGGCCGCCGGCAGGGCGACCAGATCTGCGGCGGAATGCGCCCGCCTTCGAACCCGTCGGTGACCGAATCGGTCGCCGGGTCGGCGGCGGCCGGGGTGGCGGCCAGGAAAAGGATGAACGCTGGCAGGTGCCACCGTAGGAAGGCTGGAAGCATCGATCTGTCGGACTGCCGAATCGGGAAGCGAAGCGGCAGGATAGGTCAACGCGGCGGCCGGGTGGCCCCCAGAAGACGCGGCAGGTCGCCGCGCCAGGCCACCAGCGAGAACACCAGCGCCGCCACCACCACGAACAGCACCGTCACCGACGCCATCACCGGGGTATAGCCGTAGCGCAGGGCGTTGAAGATCTTGATCGGCAGCGTCTCCACCGTCGACCCGGCCACCATGTAGGCGACGATGTACTCGTTCAGGCTCAGCACGAAGGCGAAGGCGTAGCCGGAGATGATGTAGGGCCGCGCCAGGGGCAGCACGATGGTGCGGAACACCGTGCGCTCGTCGGCGCCCAGCGTGCGCGCCGCCTCCACCGCCGCCTTGTCGATCGAGGCCAGGCCGAGGGCGATGTTCACCAGCGGCAGGGTGACGAAGAAGATGCCGTGCGAGATGATGGTGGCGGCGATGTGCCCGTACAGGCCGACGATCTGCCAGAAGATCAGGAAGCCCAGCGCCGAGACCACCGGCGGCAGGATGAAGGGGGCGATGCCGAGGGTGTAGAGGGCGCGGCCCCAGCGCGGGTTCCAGCGCCACAGATACCAGGCCATCGGCAGCGCGATCGACACCGACAGGGCGGCGGCGAGCACGGCGATGATCACGCTGTTGCTCAGCGCGCCGACCCATTCCGGGTCCTGCAGCATCTCGCCGTACCAGGCGACCGAGAGGCCCTGTGGCGGGAACAGCAGGCGCTTCTTCTCGTTCAGCGACACGCCGATGATGACGATGATCGGCGCCAGCAGCACGGCCCCGATCAGGCCCATATAGAGGCGGCTGAGCATGCGTCCCATGGTCAGCGCCTCCGGTTCTGGCCGAGCAGCAGGGTCAGCCCGATCAGGGCCAGGCTGACCAGCACCAGGAACACCGCTAGCGCCGCGGCGAAGGGGATGTTGGACTGGTAGATCGCCTGGTCGGTGATCAGCACCGACAGGGTCCAGTGCTCCGGCTTGCCCAGCACCTGCGGCAGCACATAGCAGCCCAGGGTGAAGACGAAGACCAGGATGGCGGTGGCCAGGATCGCCTGCCGCAGCGACGGGATCACCACGGTGAAGAAGCCGCGCAGCGGCGAGGCGCCGAGCGTGCGGGCGGCCTCGGTGATCTCGGGGTCGAGGCGGTTCACCGCCGGGTACAGCATCAGCACCGAATAGGGGAAGCCGATGAAGCAGAGGCCCATCAGGAGGGCGCCGAAGCCCGGCGTCCAGGCCTCGGGCGTAGAGAGCAGGCCGAGCGTGACCAGCAGGTTGGACAGGCCGGCCGATCGCGACAGCAGGATCGACCAGGCGAAGCCCATGATCACTTCCGACAGCGACAGGATCGACAGGATGCAGACCAGCCACGCCACCTGCGCCGGCCGGCGGGTGCGGCTGAGGCACCAGGTGAAGGGCACCGCGGCGATGACGCAGACCACGGCCGCCAGGCCGCAGATCATCAGCGAGAAGCCCAGCACCCGGGTGAACAGCGGGGTCCAGAACCGGGCGTAGTTGTCGAGCTCGAGGGCCGGCTCGTACAGCCCGCCCTCGACCCGGTGGTAGAAGCTGAACGCCACCATGATCACGAACGGGATCAGGAAGAACACGCCCAGCATCGCCGCCGGCCACAGCGCCGGCAATCGGGCGATGAAGCCGTGGGGGGCCGAGGGGGCTGCGGCTGTCGGAGCCGATGTCGCGACCGCAGTCATGCGACCCTCCCGGAGCAGTGCGCGTTGCCTCTCCCGCTTGCGGGAGAGGTCGGACATCCGAAGGATGTCCGGGTGAGGGCCGGCGGCCTCACCAGGCTCACGGACCACCCCATGGGCGAGCGGACGATCTGCCCCCTCCTGAAGCGGCGATCCCGGGACCGCGGCCGCAAGGCCCTCACCCGGAGCCGCTTCGCGTCTCCGACCTCTCCCGCAAGCGGGAGAGGCAACACGTTCGTGCCAGGGAGGCGGGAGAGGATCGGCGCAGAGGGCCGGCGCATCGCGGTCATGCCGCCAGCACCACGCAGGAGTCGGGGGGCAGCTCGACCGTCACGCTCTGGCCGGCGGCGATCGGCGGCAGGTCCTTGCGCGCGGCGGCGGCGACCAGCCGGGTGCCGGCGCAGTCGACATAGACCTCGACCGAATTGCCGACGTCGCGCACGAAATCGACCGTGCCCGCCACCCGGTTCGGGCCTGCCTCGCCGGCCGGCCGCAGTTGCACCTCCTCCGGCCGCACCAGCAGGGTGGCGCCGGCACCGGAAACGAGGCCGCCCAGCCCTTCGCTCGCGGTCAGCACGGCGTCGCCGAGGCGCAGGCCCCCGCCGTCGACCCGGACCGGCAGCAGGTTGCCGGTGCCGATGAAGTCTGCAACGAAGGCGTTGGCCGGGCGGCGGTAGATCTCCAGGGGCGCGCCGGCCTGCTGGATGCGGCCCTGGCCCATCACCACGATGACGTCGGCCATGGTCATGGCCTCGCGCTGGTCATGGGTGACCAGGATAGTGGTGACGCCCAGGCGCTGCTGCAGCTGCCGCAGCTCGATCTGCATCGCCTCGCGCAGCTTGGCGTCCAGCGCCGACAGCGGCTCGTCCAGCAGGAACAGGCTGGGGTCGATCGCCAGGGCCCGGGCGATGGCGACGCGCTGGCGCTGGCCGCCGGACAGCTGCGAGACATGGCGGTCGGCCACGCCAGGCAGCTGCACCAGGGCCAGCAGCTCCTCCGCCCGCTTGCGCTGCGCCGCCTTGTCGGCACCGCGGATGCGCAGGGCATAGGCGATGTTCTCGCCGACGGTCAGGTGGTCGAACAGCGCCAGCGACTGGAACACCATGCCGAAGTTGCGCTGATGCGTCGGCACCGGGGTGACGTCGCGGCCGTCCAGCAGCAGCTGGCCCTTGGTCGGGGATTCGAGTCCGGCGATGATGCGCAGCAGCGTGGTCTTGCCGCAGCCCGACGGGCCGAGGAAGCAGACCAGCTTGCCGGCCGGGACGGCCAAATCGACATCGGTGACGGCGGTGACCCGGCCGTAATCCTTGGCGATGCCCTGGAGGCGGAGCTCGTGCATGCGGCGCGGGTCCTGTCTCGAAAGGAAGGCCCCGGCCGGATGTCCGGCCGGGGCGCGCTCTCTGATCAGCCGGTGATCATTGCCGTCCACTTCTCCGCGACCCAGTCGCCGCGCTCGGTGTACAGCTTGTAGTCCGGGATGATCGGCTTGACGTCGCTGGAGACGGCGGCGAACTCCTCCGCCGACAGGCTCAGCAGCTCGCGCGGCACGATCGGCGCGGTGCCGACCTTGCGCGACAGCGTCTCCTGCTGGGTCGGCTGGCACATGTAGTCGATGAAGACATGCGCCTCCTCCAGCTTCTTCGACGCCTTGCTGACGGCCCAGGAGCCGCGGTCGGACACGCCGCCCTCCTTCGGGAAGGTCGAGCGCACCGGGAAGCCGTCCTTGATCGCGAGGCCGGTGACGTCGTGATAATACTCGCCCATCGGGATCTCGCCCGACTGCAGGGCGCTCTGGAACTGGCCCTCGTCGCGGTACCACAGCGACACGTTGGGCTTCAGCTCGGCCAGCTTGGCCAGCACCTTCTCGACGCCCTCATTGGTCGCCAGGATGTCGCTGTTGCCGCCGAAATGGGTGTGGGCGGCGATCTCCAGCAGGAACGAGTTGCTGGCCAGCGCCATCAGGCCCAGCTTGCCCTCATTCGCCTTGTCCCACAGGGCGGCCCAGCTGGTCGGCGCGTCCTTGTAGGTCTCGGTGTTGGTGACCAGGGTGATGAACCAGGCCACCGCAGCGACGCCGGCGATGCGGCCGTCATCGTATTTGTTCAGGAACTCCGGGAACACCTTCGCGGCGCCCGGCATCTTCGCCGGGTCCAGCGCCTGCCACAGGCCGGACTTGATGCCGCGCAGCATGGCCACCTGGGCCATCATCGACACGTCGGCCGGGGCCTCGCCGGCATTGGCCGCGGTCTGCAGCTGCACCAGCCAGGCCTCGCCGGTCGGTTCGCCGACGCCCTCGACCTTGATGCCGCTGGCCTTGGTGAACTCCGGGAAGACGTGCTTGCCGAAGCTCTCCTCGAAATAGCCGCCATAGGTGCCGATCTTGATGCTGCGCTCCTGCGCATGCACGAAGGGCGCCCGGCCGATCGTGGCCAAAGCGGCGCCGGCGGCGGACAGCTTCAGCAGCGTCCGCCGGCTCGGGGAATAGCGATAGATCTCGCGGTTCATGAAACCTCCTCGTGTTTTCTTATGATAGCGCCAGCGCGGCCGTCAGCCGGTCCGCGACGATCGGGGCCGCGTCGCTGCCGACATTGGCGAAGGCGACGCGCAGGAAACGCTCCTGCCCCGGCCCGAACATGCTGCCCGGCAGAGTCAGGAGATTGTGCTCCAACGCCAGCCCGCGGGCCACCTCGACCGCGTTGCGCTCCGGGAAGGGGTGCTCGAGATAGGCGAAGAAGGCGCCCAGGCTGACCAGCCGCCAGCCCCCCAGCTGCGACAGGGCAGTGCGGAACACCTTCGCCCGCTCGCGCATCGCCGCGGTGTTGCCCTGGACCCAGCCGCCGAGCTGGTCCAGTCCGAACAGCGCCGCCTCCTGGCCGATGCGGGGGGCGCAGATGGCGACGCAATCCATCGCCTTCTCGATCTGCGCCATCAGCGCCGGCCCGGCGGTCAGGGCGCCGACGCGGTGGCCGGTGATCGCGAAGACCTTGGAGAAGCTGTACAGATGCACCACCGTCGACGCCCAGTCCGGGTCCTCGAACAGGTCGTGCGGCCGGTCGTCGGTCGGCAGGAAGTCGATATAGGTCTCGTCCAGCACCAGGGCGATGCCACGGCGCTTGGCCAGGTCGTAGAAGGCGCGCAGCGTCTCGGCCGGATAGATCGCGCCGGTCGGGTTGTTCGGCGTCACCAGCACGATGGCGCGGGTGCGGTCGGTGACCAGCCGCGCCACCTCATCGACATCCGGCACGCCGCCGGCATCGGGCCGGAAGGCCGGGTGCAGCGCCTCGATGCCGGTCGCATCCAGCCACATGCGGTGGTTGAAGTAGTAGGGCAGGGGCAGCACCACCTGGTCGCCGGGGCGGGCCAGCGCCGCCATGGTCAGGCAGAAGGCCTGGTTGCAGCCGGCGGTGATCGCCACGTTGGCCGAGGTGATGGGGGCCGGGCCGATGGCGCCGCCGTAATAGCGGGCGAAGCGCGCCGCCAGCGCCGCGCGCAGGGCCGGCAGGCCGAGGATCGCGGTGTAGCGGTGCACGGCCGGGTCGCGCAGCCGCTCCGCCAGATGCGCCGTCAGCGCCTCCGGCGGGGAATAGCCCGGCACCGCCTGGGCCAGGTCGATCAGCGGCCGGTCGGCCGGGAAGAAGCGGCCCTCGACCCAGCGCTGGGCCTCGGCGATCGGCGGCGCCGCGACCGCGGCGAGGAGGGGGTTGAGCGTCGTCATGGCCTACTATACCGGATCGCGGCGCAGCGGCATGGTCATGCAGTGGATGCTGCCGCCGCCGGCCGCCAGCAGGTCCAGCTCCGGCTCCAGCACGGTCAGCCCCTCGGCCCGCAGCAGGGCGTTCACCCGGGCGCTGTGCTTCGGCGACAGCACCCGGCCGCCGCCCAGCGCCAGCAGGTTGCAGCCCATCCGCATCACCTCCTTGTAGGTGACGTCGATCAGCTTGATGCGATGGCCGCGCAGCCAGTCCAGCAGGCCGTCGTCCAGCACCTCGGTGCAGGCCACGGCCAGCCCGTCCGCGGCCATGCAGAAGATCACGTCGAGATGCAGGAAATGCTCGGGGAAGGGCTCGACCCGCGCCTCCCAGCCCTCGGCCTCGAACCAGCGGGCGAACTGGCGGGCGCCGGCCTCGTTGGTGCGCTCGCCGGAGCTGCCGATCAGCACCAGCCCGGGGCGGATGATGTGGATGTCGCCGCCCTCAAGCGTGCCGTCGGTGGCGTAGCGCCAGACGCCGCCATGCTGCTGGTAGAACTCGATGACGGAGGCGTATTCGCCGCGCCGCTGCGGCCGGAACAGCTGGGTCACCACCGGGCCCCAGGGCGTCACCTGGCTCGAATCCCGGGTGTAGACCTGATAGGGCAGGTGCGGCTCGAGCTTCAGGTAGTGGCAGGTGACGCCGGCGCTCTCCAGCGCATCGACCATCTGCCGGTACTGGCCCTGCACCCGCTGATGGTCATAGGCCGATCCGGCCTCCAGCGTGGCCCGGGCGATGCTGTTGGTCGGCTGCCAGGCATAGTGCTCCGGCGTCGCCAGCAGCACGTCGCGCAGCACTCCGGTCTCGGAATCCAGGGTCCAGGTCACGCGCCGCCTCGCTGTTCGTCACCGTTTCGTTGCCGGAAGGATGACAAATGTCGCGGCACTGAAAAATAGCGGCGTCGCGACGTTCACTTCGCGGTTTCTCGATGTAATCTCGTCGGCATGAAGAACGTATCGCCATGAAGAACGTATCGGATGTCGAGCTGCGGCTGCTGCGGATCTTCGTCACCGTGGCCGATGCCGGCGGCTTCGCCGCGGCGCAGGCGGCGCTCAATCTCGGCGCCTCCACCGTCTCGACCCAGATGGCGCATCTCGAGCAGCGGCTCGGCGCCCGGCTGTGCGAGCGCGGCCGGTCCGGCTTCCGCCTGACCGAAAAGGGGCGGGCGGTCTATGACGCGGCGCGCCGCCTGCTGGAGGCGGTGGAAGGGTTCCGGGCCGAGACCCTGGCCCTGGACGCCCGGCTGGCGGGCGACCTGCGCGTCGGGCTGGTCGACGCCACGGCGGGCGACCCGGGATCGCCGGTGATCGACGGACTGCGCCGCTTCGGCGACCGCGACCACCGGGTGCACCTGCATCTGGCGATCGACACGCCGCCGCTGCTGGAGCAGCGGCTGCTGGACGGGCGGCTCGACCTTGTCGTCAGCGCCTTCCCGCGGCACATCGCGGGGCTGGTCTATACGCCGCTCTATCGCGAAAGGCAGGTGTGCTACTGCGGCGCCGGGCATCGGCTGTTCGGCGCGCCGGACAGTCCGGAGACCCTGGACCAGATACGGCGTGAGCGGCTGATCACGCGCGGCTACTGGAATCTCAGCGACCTGGGGCGGCTGGGCCTGTCCGAGGCCTCGGCCGCGGCCACGGTCGACTGCATGGAGGCGCAGGCGATCCTGATCCTGTCCGGCGGCTATATCGGGTTCCTGCCGACCCATTATGCGGCGCCATGGCAGGCGGCGGGCCGGCTGTACCAGCTGTTGCCGGCGCTCTTGTCGTATGACGCGCCGTTCGAGATCGTGACCCGCAAAGGGGCCACCGTCTCCCGCGCGGCGAAGCTGCTGATCCAGGACCTGCAGGCGTCGCGACCGTCTGTCGCGGAGCCCGCATCGCGCGCCTGAAGCGGCCTGCCCAGGCCGGGAAATCAGGCCGGAAAGGGCACATTTGTTTAAAGTTTCGAACACTTGTCAATTTGTCTGATAAATCCGATAGTGCCGCCGCCGGACGCGATTCCGGACAGAAAATTTCGGGAGGACCAAGGTCCATGCGTGGTGTGAGAAACTGGGCGCTGGCGGCGCTCCTGTGCGGCGTCGCCGCGGTGCCGGCCCATGCGGCGGATGGCGTCGCCACCGGCGACACCTCGGGCAAGAAGATCGCGCTCAGCAACAACTACGCCGGCAATTCCTGGCGCCAGGCGATGCTGAAGAGCTGGGACGAGGTCGGCAAGGCGGCGGTCGAGAAGAAGCTGGTGGCCGAGGCCCCGGCCTTCACCACCGCCGACAACTCGCCGACCGACCAGGCGGCGCAGATCCAGAACATGATCCTGCAGGGCTATGACGCGATCGTGATCGACGCGGCCTCGCCGACCGCGGTCAACGGCGCGGTGAAGGAGGCCTGCGACGCCGGCATCGTCGTCGTCTCCTTCGACGGCATCGTCACCGAGCCCTGCGCCTGGCGCATCGCCATCGATTTCGAGGGCATGGGCAAGGCCCAGATGGACTACCTCGCCACCCGGATGCAGGGCGGCAAGCTCTTGGAGATCCGCGGCCTGGCCGGCGTCTTCGTCGACGACGAGATCCACAAGGGCATCGAGGCCGGGGTGAAGGCCCATTCCGGCTTCTCGATCGCCGGCTCGGTGCATGGCGACTGGACCCAGACCGTGGCGCAGCGCGAGGTCGCCGGCATCCTGCCGACCCTGCCGGAGATCGACGCGGTGGTGACCCAGGGCGGCGACGGCTACGGCGTCGCCCAGGCTTTCCAGGCGGCAGGGCGCAAGGTGCCCCTGATCATCATGGGCAACCGCTACGAAGAGCTGAAGTGGTGGAAGGAGCAGACCGCCAGCGGCTATGAGACGATGAGCCTGTCGATCGCGCCGGGCTCGGCCCAGGTCGCCTTCTGGGTGGCGCAGCAGATCCTGGCGGGCAAGGACGTGCCGAAGGACCTGCGGCTGCCGACCGTGGTGGTGGAGCAGGCCAAGCTCGACTACTGGCTGGCCCACACGCCGGACGGCGGCGTCACCAACGCGACCTACCCGCAGGATTGGACGGTCAAGCTGATCGACGCCATCGCCGCCGGCAAGGACCTGCCGGCGACGCCGACGGAGGGGTAAGCAGACTGAGAGCCGGCATGCTGCCGTCGGGACCGGCCCGTCCCTTCCATCCTCCCCCTCCCCTTGCGGGAGGGGGCAGGGGGAGGGGGCTGGCGCCGATAGGATCGATGTCGAGCGTCGTCTCGGCGCGGCAGAGGTCAAGGCTTCCTGTACGCCGGCTCCCGTCATCGACACCCCCTCCCCCTGCCCCCTCCCGCGGGGGGAGGGGGAGGGTGGAACTTGGGCGAGGCAAGGCAGGATTGGCATGACTGCTGCTGTACCGATCGTCGACTTCGCCGGGGTGGCCAAGAGCTTCGGGGCGGTCAGGGCGCTGGGCGGGGTCGACCTCGCGGTCGCGCCCGGCGAGTGCCTCGGCCTGGCCGGGCACAACGGCGCCGGCAAGTCGACGCTGATGAACGTGCTGGCCGGCACCCTGGCGCCGGACCAGGGGCGGCTGACCGTGCTGGGCGAGGACCGCACCGGCCGCTACGCCATCGGCCCGGCCCAGGCGCTCGGCATCCGCTGCGTATTCCAGGAGCTGTCGCTCTGCCCCAACCTGACGGTGGCGGAGAATGCGCGGATCACCCATCCCGGCCTGACCGGCCCGGGATGGCGCCGCCGCGCCGGCGACCTCATCATCGGCACGCTCGACCGCATCTTCCCCGGCCACGGCATCGCGCCGGAGGCCGAGGTGGCGGACCTGTCGATCGGCCGGCGCCAGATGGTCGAGATCGCCCGCGCCTTCAGCGTCACGGATGCGCCGCTGCACCTCGTGATCCTGGACGAGCCGACCTCCTCGCTCGACGCCGTCGCTGCCGGACAACTACTGGACTATGTCCGGCGGCGGGTGGCCGAGGGGCTGGCGGTGATCCTGATCACCCATATCCTGGGCGAGATCCTGTCGACCGCCGGCCGCATCGTGGTGATGCGCGACGGCCGGGTGGTCGGCGCCTGGACCGCTGGCGAGATCGACAAGCCCGGCCTGGTCGCCGCCATGGGCCATGCCGCCTCCGCCGCCGCGGAGGCCCGGGCGGAAGTCGACCGCTCGGCGCCGGTCCGGGTGCGTGTGCCGGCCGGGGCAGGGCTGGAACTGGTGGCGCGCGAGGGCGAGATCATCGGCCTCGCCGGCCTGGCCGGGCACGGCCAGAGCCGCCTGCTGCAGCGGGTCTACGACACCGCCACGGGGTCGCGCTTCGGCCTGCGCCGCGGCATGGAGGTGCGCGGCCGCGTCGCCTTCGTCGCCGGCGACCGCCAGACCGAGGGCGTGTTCCCGCTGTGGTCGATCGAGCGCAACATCACCATCCGCTCGCTGGCGGCGCTGCGCCGCTTCGGCCTGATCTCGCCCGCCGCCGAGGCGGCGCTGGGCCGGGAGTGGCAGGAGCGGATCGGCATCCGCGCGCCCGATCTGTCCGGCGGTATCCTCACGCTGTCCGGCGGCAACCAGCAGAAGGCGCTGTTCGCCCGTGCGCTGGGCTGCGACGCCGACACCGTGCTGATGGACGACCCGATGCGCGGCGTCGATGTCGGCACCAAGCACGAGGTCTACGGGCTCGTGCGGGCCCAGGCGCAGCAGGGCCGTGCCTTCCTCTGGTACACCACCGAGATGGAGGAGCTGGAGCACTGCGACCATGTCTATGTGTTCCGCAACAACCGCATCGTCGCCGATCTCAGCCGGTCGCAGCTGACCGAATCCGCCGTCCTCCAGGCCTCCTTCGCGGAAGAAGAGCGCCGCGCCTCATGACCGATCTCGCCTTGCCCCGGCCGCGGCCATCCTGGACCGCGCCCTTGACCCGCGCCTCGACCTGGCGGGCGCTGCTGCCCTTCCTGTCGCTGGTCGCGATCCTGGTGCCGATCTTCCTGATCAACCCGAGAACGATGAGCTATTTCGGGCTGAACCTGATGCTCGGCTTGGCCATCCCGATCATGTTCGCCACCCTGGCGCAGATGTGCATGCTGACGGTCAACGATCTCGACCTCGGCATCGGCGCCTATGTCGGCTTCGTCACCTGCGTCGCCGCGACCTGGCTGGTCAACGAGCCCCTGCTCGGCATCGCCGTGCTCGCCGGCGGCGTCCTGGCCTATGCCGCGGCAGGCGCGCTGATCCATTGGCGCAACGTGCCGTCGCTGGTGGTGACGCTGGGGATGAGCTTCGTCTGGCTCGGCCTCGCCATCCTGGTGCTGCCCTCGCCGGGCGGCGCCAGCCCGGCCTGGCTGCGCGCGGCGATGAGCTGGAAGCCGCCCTTCGTGCCGCTGCCGATCCTGGTGGCCATCGGGCTGGCCGCGCTGGTGCATCTGTTCCTGATGCGCTCGGCCCTCGGCGCGGTGCTGCGCGGCGCCGGCGGCAACCCGAAGGCGATCACCCGGGCCGGTTGGTCGCTGCTGCGGATCCGGGTCGGACTCTACGCCCTGGCCGGGGTGTTCGGCCTGCTGGCCGGGCTGTCGCTGCTGGGCCTCTCGACCTCGGGCGACAGCAACATCGCCCAGCGCTACACCCTGCTGTCGATCGCCGGCGCCATCCTCGGCGGCTGCGACTTCGTCGGCGGTCGGGTGTCGCCGGTCGGGGCGGTGGTCGGCGCGCTGGTGCTGACCCTCGCGGGATCGCTGCTGACCTTCATGCGGATCTCGCCCGACTGGCAGATCGGCGCCCAGGGCGCGATTCTGATCATCGTCCTGGCCCTCAGGGCCTTGACCAGCCGGAGGCGGCGATGACCCGAGTTTCGGTGTGGGCCGCCGACCGGCCCTGGCTGTGGTCCTGGGTCGGGGCGGTGCTGCTGTGGCTGGCGGTGGTCGCCATCGCCGCGGGCGAGGGGGCGGGGCAGGTGCTGACCGCCGCGCTCAGCTTCGGCGTGTTCTTCGTCGTCGTCGCCATCGGCCAGATGTTCGTGATCGCGATGGGACCGGGCAACATCGACCTGTCGATCCCGTCCAACATCGCCCTGTCCGGCTCGGTCGCCATGATCGTGATGGCCGGGCAGGACGGCATGATCTTGCCGGGGCTGGCCGCGGCGGTGGCCGCCGGCCTGGCGGTCGGCATCGCCAACTGGGCCCTGATCCGCGGCTTCGCCATGCCGCCGATCATCGCCACCCTGTCTTCCAGCCTGGTGTTCCAGTCGGTCGCCATCGCCTATGGCCGTGGGCTGCGAGTGTCGCCGCCGGAGGGCTTCGCCGCCTTCACCACCTGGCAGATCGCGGGCGTGCCGGTGATGGCGGTGGCCGGCTTCGCGCTGGCCGCGGTCATGGCGGTGGTGCTGCAGCGCACGATTTTCGGCCGGTCGGTGCTGGCGGTCGGGCAGAACCCGCGCGCCGCCCATCTGGCCGGGGTAAAGGTCGAGCGCACGCGGTTCCTGACCTATGCCCTGTCCGGCGGCTTCGCCGGGCTGGCCGGGGCCTTGATGGCCGGGTATTTCGGCGGCGCATCGCTCGACATGGGCAAGGACTACCTGCTGAACTCGATCGCCGTGGTGGTGATCGGCGGCACCAGCGTCGCCGGCGGCCGGGCCAACCTGCCGGGGCTGTGGGGGGCTTCGCTGTTCCTGTTCCTGCTGGTGACGATGCTGAACGCGCTCGGCACCGGAACCGGGTTGCGGCTGGTGCTGACCGGCCTGATCATCATCGCCGTGATCGTCGCGGCGGGCGGCGAGAAGACGCGCTGACATCGGCGTTCGAAGGAGAGACCCAGTGCATAAGATCGCCGTCATCGGCCTCGGCAAGATCACCCAGGATCAGCATCTGCCGGTGATCGACAAGAGCGGTTCGTTCGAGCTGGCGGCGGTGGTCAGCACCCGCGGCCTCGGCCATGGCGGCGTGCCGAGCTACCGCACCCCGGCCGAGCTCTACACCGCCCGGCCGGATATCGGCATCGTCGCGGTCAACACCCCGCCGGAGGTGCGCCACGGCCTCGCCCGCGAGGCGCTGCTGGCCGGCAAGGATGTGCTGCTGGAGAAGCCGCCGGCGGCGACGCTGACCGAGTTGGCCGATCTCGAGGCGACGGCCGCGGCCCAGGGCCGCGTGCTGTTCGCCACCTGGCATTCGCGCTTCAACCCGGCGGTCGAGGCGGCGCGGGACCTGCTGGCCGTGGGCGTCCGGTCGGTGAAGATCGAATGGCGCGAGGATGTCCGCAAATGGCATCCGGGCCAGGACTGGGTGTGGGCGCCCGGCGGCTTCGGGGTGTTCGACCCCGGCATCAACGCGCTGTCGATCTTCACCCGCATCCTGCCCTTCGTGCCCTTCGTCCGCAGCGCGGAGCTGACCTATCCCGCCAACCGGCAGACGCCGATCGCGGCCCAGGTCGTGTTCGGCAGCACCGACCCGGCGGCGCCCACCCTGACCGCCGATTTCGACTGGCGCGAGCAGGGTGACGAGAAGTGGCACATGACGATCGAGACGGCGGACGGCCGCCCGGCCCGGCTGTTCAAGGGCGGCGGCGCCCTGTCGGTCGGCGGCACGGTCGTGGCGGAGGCGCCGAGCGAGGAGTACGAGCGGATCTACGAGCACTTCGCCGATCTGCTCGCCGCCCGCCGCAGCGACGTCGACGGCGCGCCCCTGCGCCTGGTCGCCGATGCCATGCTGGTCGGCAAACGGCTGAGCACCGACGCGTTCGAGTGGTGAGAAGGCGGTCCTTCGCGAGTGGCTGAAGGCGGAGCCTGGATAAGGTCGCTCCGCTTCAACGCCGGGCCCCGTCATAGGCATGGCGGCATTGCTCGATACGGGGCCAATTGTCCCTGATCCAGGAAGTGAATCCCTCAAGCGCAGGCAGCATGCTGGCGCCCATTTCGGTCAGTTCGTACTCGACGCGCGGGGGCACTTCCGGGAAGTAGTGGCGCACCAGAAGGCCGTCACGTTCCAGATTGCGTAACGTGAGCGTAAGCATGCGCTGAGTAATTCCCTCGATGCCGCTCTTGAGACTGGAGAAGCGGAGTCGATGCCCGGACGCCACCGCAAGATGGCTCATGACCAGGATCGTCCATTTGTCGCCAAGGCGAGCGAGGACGCTGTGGGGGGCGCAGGGCCTGAACGCGGGGCCTTGGCCGGTTTCCTCATAGGGTCGTCCGTGAATCACTCGGTCCAAGCGTACCATCCTTGTGCCTGAGGTAGAGAAATGTGCCGTCTTCCGGCTGTTCCGCAGTGGTATATATGAGTAACCCTTGTTCAAACACGAGGGTGTTCCATGTCCGATGACAAGCAGCCGATCTTGGTATTCGGCGCTACTGGCCAACAGGGCGGATCGGTCGCTTCCGCGCTTCTTGAGGCGGGCTGGCCGGTTCGTGCTTTGGTGCGTAATCCTCAATCAGCGAAATCGATCGCGCTGAACGACGCCGGTGTCGAGCTGGTGCAGGGCGATTTTGCCTGTGTCCAATCGATTCGGGAGGGAATGAAGGGCGTCCACGGCGTTTTCAGCGTGCAACCAAGTTCGGGTCAGGGGCCCGATCTCGGGCTGACCGACGAAGAAGAGTTGCACTACGGAATCGCAATTGCCGATCTCGCGGTCGAGAGCGCCGTCCAACACCTCGTCTACAGTTCCTCCGGGGCCGTCGGCGACGAACCGACCGGCATGGGGCATTTCGATACGAAGGCCCGCATCGAGGCCCATATCCGCACGCTGCCGATCACCGCGACCGTGATCCGGCCGGTGGCTTTCATGGAGATGCTGCTGATGCCTGGCTTCGGCCTGGACCAGGGCCAGTTCAATTTCTTCGCCAAGAGAGACCAGCCGATGCAGCTTCTAGCGGTCGAGGATATCGGCAAATTCGTCGCGCCGATCTTCGCCGACTCGGGGCACTTCGGCGGCGCGACGATCGAGGTCGCAAGTGATACCGTCGCAGGTCGAGAGCTGGAGGCCTTGTTTACCGAGGCCGCGGGTCGTCCGATACCCTATGCGCGCTTTTCCGACGAGGTTCTGTCAGCCAATCCCTTCCTCGCGAAACTGACCGAGCTGTTCGATGCGGGACGACTTACGGGGAAAGCGAACCTCGATGCCCTGCGGGAGATCAATCCGAATCTGCAATCCTTCCGTTCCTGGCTCAACGGCACAGGTCGCGAGGCTTTTCAAAAGGCTCTCGGAACGGCTGGTGCGTGGGATTACGGGTACGCGTAACGACCAAATCAGCCCGAACTCGTCCGCTCCCGATCGCCGTTGCTGAGAGGCGGACACGTAGGACCCGCCCCATGACGGCAAAAGGATAGGCCTCACTTGCAGGCGCAGGACGCGCCCTGGCTGCCGAAGTTCTTGGCCACGAAGCTCTGGGCGTCCGAGAGGTAGTCGAAGGCGCCGAACTGGCAGACATTGCTGCCGCGGGCGGTCTTCTCCTGCTCCAGGGTGCGCATCTCGATCTCGATCCGCCCGTCGGCGCAGAACACGCCGTACTCGCCGGCCGCCCAGGCCGGCCCTGCCAGCGCGATCAGGCCCGCAAGGCCGAGCAGAACGCCACGCATCATAGTCCTCCCCCTGTCGGTTCGTTCCGCCGAGCATAGCACAGGGGAAGGGCCCGCGCCGGTCCGGAGACCGGCGCGGGGGCATCCGTCAGGCCTGGCCGAGATCGCCCATGGCGGGATCGGACACGCTTGGGGTGCCGTCCTCCATGCGCCCGGCGAAGCGCCGGGTGAACAGGGCGTCACCCTCGACCCGCGCGGTGAAGTCGTACCATTTGCCCTGCAGCAGCAGCGGCAGATAGGCGGTCGACTGGCCGTGCGGCACCACCAGCTGCCGCCGGGGCAGGTTGAACAGGCTGTAGGCGTTGGCCTTCAGCGTGAACACGCAGGGCACGTTGCCGCGGTTGATCAGCTTGACGATCAGGCCGCAGGCCCGCTTGTCGTAGGAGACCGCGATTTCCGGCGCCGGCTTGCGCCCATTGGCGACGACCGAGCCGGTGAAGTGCCGGTGGAAGCCGTTCGGCCCCAGCACCCACAGGTCGTACTTGCCGTAGTCGGGGGACGTGGTCCACTCGCCCGCCAGTTCCTTGCCCGCCTCGACCGTGTAGCGGCGCGGTACCCGGTCGAGATGCAGCCGGTCATAGACGTGGAACACGGCGCCCTGGTCCCCGGTGTTGGCGAAGTGCAGCCGGATCCGGTTGCCGGCGGCGTCGGTCTCGGCGCCGGCATTCAGCTCGTAGGGCAGGGCGCGCGACGGGCGGATGCCGCGGGCCTGACGCGGGGCCTTCTGCGCCCCCTCGTCCGGCAGCGGCACTTGCGGAAGGGCTTCCTGCTGCGCCCGCAGCGCATCGGCCTGGGCCTTGGTCTGGGTCGGCAGCCGCGGCGGCCGCTCGCTGTTCGGGGTCAGGAAGTTGAAAGCCGAGGTCAGGTCGCCGCAGACCGCGCGGCGATGGGCGCTGATGTTCGGCTCCTGCACCTCGAAGCGGCGCTCCAGGAAGCGCAGCACCGAGGTGTGGTCGAACACTTCGGAGTTGACCCAGCCGCCGCGGCTCCAGGGCGAGACGATGGTGCAGGGCACGCGCGGGCCGGGGCCGAAGACGCGGCCGTCCGGCGCCGGCTGGCCCTTGGTGCCGGGCGGCACCGGGTAGTTGAAGCGCTCGAAGGCGATCGCCTGGTCCGACAGGGTCGAGGCGCCGGCCGGGCTGCCGTCGGGGTTCAGCGAATGCACCGCCGGCGACGGCACATGGTCGAAGAACCCGTCATTCTCGTCGAAATTGACGATCAGGACGGTGCGGCTCCACAGGTCCGGATTGGCGATCAGCGCCGCCAGCACCTCCTGGATGTACCAGGCGCCCTGCACCGGGCTGGACGGGCCGGGATGCTCCGAATAGGTCTCCGGCCCCACCACCCAGGACACCTGGGGCAGCTTGCCGGCGCGGATGTCGGCCTTGAACTCCTCCAGCAGGCCGCTGGCCGGCATGGTGTTGCCGACGCCCTTGTACAGCGGCTGCGCCTTGTCCTGCGACGGCTGCCAGGGGATATAGGGCTTGCCGTCCGGGCCGTTGCCCATCGCCTCGCTGGCGCGGCGGTACTGCTTGAACCCGGCCAGCGGGTTGTCGGTGAAGTTGTCCGGCAGGTTCTGGTACAGCTTCCAGGACACGCCGGCCTTCTGCAGCCGCTCCGGATAGGTGGTCCAGGTGTAGCCCTGGCTGGACGGGCCGAAATCGTCCCACTCATTGACCACCGCGGCAACGCCGGCGCCGGTCGGCCCGTTGGTGCCGGTCCAGTGGAATAGCCGGTTCGGGTTGGTGCCGCCATGCAGCGAGCAGTGATAGGCGTCGCAGAGGGTGAAGGCGTTGGCCAGGGCGTACTGGAAGGGGACCTCCCCCTCCTTGTAGTAGCCCATCGACTGGTCGTGCTTGAACAGCGGCCACTGATTCATCCGGCCGTTGGCCCAGGCGTCCTGGGCGTCGCCCCAGCTGTGCGGCGTGCCCGAGACGCGCTGCGCGTTGCCGCGGCGCTCGTCCAGGTGATACGGCATCACCACCCGGGTGCCGTTCCACTGCTGGAACACGCTGCGGCCGTTCGCCAGCGGGATGGTGAAGCGGTCGCCGAAGCCGCGGACGCCCGGGAAGGTCCCGAAATAATTGTCGAAGGACCGGTTCTCCTGCATCAGGATCACCACATGCTCGACATCCTTGATCGAGCGGGTGGCGTTGTGCGCGGGGATGGCCAGTGCGTCGCGGATCACCGGCGGGAACATCGACAGCGCAGCGGCGCCGCCGGCCGCGGCACCGGCCATCTTCAGGAAGTCGCGCCTGCTTTCGGACGTCATTTCGGATCCTTGCGAAGGGAAACTCGACGCTCCGGTCGCGTCGGGGCAGTGGTCGCCGGACATGCATCAGGCACAGCACCGCCCTCCGCCGCGAATCCCGGGGGATTGCGACGTCGGTAATGGTGCTGTTTCAAATGTGGCCGGACCGTAGCCAAGGTTTGTTGCAGTCAGATGTCGCTTCGCTGGGTTTTCTCAGGAATGTTGTGGATGATTTCTCTTGCCGACATGGCGGAAGGTTCCGCGGATGCTTGCCGAATTTGATTTCGTGTCGAGTGAAATGAGATTGAGAATGATTTGCAGAATATTGTTGACGTTTCGGCGCCGCTGCGGATAACTCACAACCGGATCGCGCGGTCCGAGGCCAATCAACGCCCGCGCCGTCGCATTCCCGGTTCAGCCAGGTCGGATCGTCCCCCAGCCGCCGGACTCGTTCTCGCGCAGTGGGGGAAGTCAGCATGGTCGGTCGGTATCGCGGTGCGCTGCGCCTGGGCGTGGCGTTGGGCGCCTTGAGTCTGGGTGGCGCGGCCGCTCTCGCACAGTCGGTGCCGGACACCGCCACGCCGGCCGGGCCGGTCCAACCGGCCGACCCGGCGCTGCAGCTGGCGCCGATCCCGGTCACCGGTGCCGCGGTCGAGGACCAGCCGGCCTGGACCGACAGCACCGACCGGGAGGAGCTGGACCAGCGCTTCGTGCGCAGCTGGACCGATCTCGGGCGCCGCGTCGACGCCGGGGTGAACTTTAACCGTGCCAATGACAGCATCAACATCCGTGGCCTCGACGGCGACCGGGTGCTGACCACGCTCGACGGCATCCGGCTGCCCTATCTGAACGACGGCGCCCGCGAGGTCCGCGGCGGGCTGCGCAGCTTCGACTTCGACTCCCTGTCCAAGGTCGAGGTCATCCGCGGCGCCGATTCCAGCCGCTACGGCTCGGGCGCGCTCGGCGGCGTGCTGGCGCTCCGCACCTTCGATCCGGAGGACCTGCTGGCCGACGGCCAGGACTATGGCGGCATCGGCAAGTTCGGCTATCAGGGCGACGACGACAGCGTCGGCGGCAGCGCCGCGGTCGCCGGCCGCATCGCCACCGACACCTATCTCATGCTGCAGGGCGGCTTCCGCATCGGCCACGAGCTCGACAACCGCGGCAATGTCGGCGGCTACGGTGCCGAGCGGACCAAACCGAACCCGGACGACTACGACCAGCAGAACATCCTGGTGAAGCTGGCGCATCATTTCGAGGGCGGCCACCGCCTGTCCTTCACCGGCGAGTATTTCCGCCGCCAGGACAATCTCGACATCCGAACCGACCAGGGACCGGGCGAGAGCTACCTGATCGGTCATGACGACGGCCTCGAGCGCACCGAACGCAAGCGCGCCTCGGTCGACTACGACTACACGGCGCCGGACTCGGGCGGGCTGCTCGACCGGGCACATCTGACGCTGTACTGGCTGGAGACCGAGCGGCTCGACGGCAATGACGGCCTGCGCAGCGTCGATTCCCGCGCCTTCATCATCCCGGGCGACCCGTTCCAATACGGCTATCCCAGCGGTCGCTACGAGCGCCGGAACCGGATCGAGGAGACGCTGTGGGGCCTGAACGGCGAGGCCGGGAAGACGGTCGACCTGGTCGGGCTGCCGAACCGCCTGACCCTGGGCGGCGAGTACTATCACATCGGGGTCGAGCAGCATTCCGGCGGCGTCGACAACTGCCCGGCGACGCCGACCACGCGGCCGCCGATCTTCGGCCCGCGGCTGTGCAGCTTCCTGCACAGCAACCAGGCCGACATGCCGGAGGTGCAGGGCAACACCGTCGGCCTCTATGCCGAGGACGAGATCGCGCTGCTCGACGGCCGGGTCAAGATCACCCCCGGCCTGCGCTTCGACTGGTACGAGCTGAACCCGCAGGAGACCGCGGCCTATCGCGATAATCCGAATGTTGGGGCGAATGCCGGGCCCAATGGCGGCGACCTGCCGTCCTCGTCCTCCGACAGCGCGCTGTCGCCGAAGGTGATGCTGTCCTGGCAGGCGCTGGAGGAGGTGACTTTCTATGCTCAATGGGCCAAGGGCTTCAAGGCGCCGACGGCCGACCAGCTGTACCTCAACTATGGCGGCGCCGGCACCTATCTCCGGCTCGGCAACCCGGATCTGAAGCCGGAGACCAGCAGCGGCTACGAGATCGGGGCGCGGCTCGGCGACGACGACCTCGGCGGCTCGATCACCTGGTTCGACAACTGGTACCGCAACTTCATCGACGCGGTCAGCGTCGATCCCGAAAGCGTCGGCGTGCCGTCCGGCACCTATCCGCTCGGCGTCAGCGCCTATCAGAACCGGGCGCGGGTGCGGATCTACGGCATCGAGGCCGCGGCGCATTGGCGCTTCGGCGACGGCTGGCGCAGCTGGGCCTCGCTGGCCTGGGCGGTGGGCCGCGACGAGGGCGAGGACATCTATCTCAACTCGGTGCCGCCGCTGCGCGCCATTCTCGGCCTCGGCTACGACGCCGCCAGCTGGGGCGCCGACGCCTCGGTGACCATGGCGACGAAGCGCGACAAGGTCGAGGACGAGGAGACGCAGTTCAAGGCGCCCGGCTACGCCATCGTCGACTTGACCGGCTGGTGGGAGCCGGAGCGGCTGAACGGCGTGCGCATTCAGGCCGGCGTGTTCAACCTGTTCGACCGCAAGTATTACGACGCGCTGAACGTGCCCGACGATCCGACCCAACCGCTGCGCTACTACACCGAGCCGGGCCGCAGCGTGCGCGTGAACCTGACGTACAGGTTCTGAGAAGGGCGGCGTGCGTGATCCCTGGCCGGCTCCCGCGCTCCGCGCCGGGACTGGCCGGCGCCGGATGGGGTGAGGTCCGTCAGGGCTGCGGAACGATCGGATTGGACGAATTCACGCCGGGTTCGGCGTTCGGATCGGCCTGGGCTTCGACAGCGGCCGTCGGGTCTCGAACGCTGAGGTTGAATCGATCGCTCGGGACCTGGGGGCTCGAGCAGGCGGTTATGGCGAGGGCAGCCAGAACCATCGGAATGAATGCCGGTACCGGAGTCTGCATGATCCGAGTTCCTCGATCAGGCTGTCGCAATGAGGATGGGACGGGCTTCGCACTGCAACGCCGCGCGCAAAGCGCGCCGTCCCCAGGATGAAGCTCTCGCCGGTATTTGGAAAGGCGGCAGCCTATGCCCGCCGCCCTTTCGTGCGGACCGCCACGATGCCGTCAGTTGCAGGGCTTGCTGGCGGGGCAGGCCGGGCCGTTCGGATTGCTGCTCTGCTGATCCGACGGGCCGTGCTCGGACTGAATGCCGGTTTCGGCCTGGGCAGCATCGATGGCGGCCGCGCCGACGCCGAGCACGATCAGAGCGGCCAGGGCGAAGGGGCGGGCGAGCTTCAGGTACGACATGATCTTTCCTCCTCATCGAAGATCCGGATCCGTCCGTCAGGGCGGCGTCACCGGATCAAGGTCGGAGCTGCTTTCTGCCGGACGGGCCAACACCTGTTGCGATTGCGCCGCCTGCTGCGCCAGAAGCTGCAGGTATTCCGGGGTTCGTCCGGTTGTCTCCAACCCGCTGCACCAGTGGATTAGACATCCCGGCAGGGACAATCACTATCGTACTGACATCTATCGAGCTCGACATATCGGTCGGGTGATTATCCATGAGTATGGTATCGCGTTCTGGCCGAGGCTGATCAGAGCGTCCTCCCGGTGGGCCGTGGCCAATTCGCGAGTTCGCCCCTTCCGAGGATGCTCGGGGATGCAACGTGATGATGGTCCAGCACCAACCTTCCCTTGCGGGAGGGAAGATTGGTGCTGCGCGCTTCCGCCTGGCGGCTCAGAGCACGAAGTCGGCGGCCACCAGGGCGATGCTGCCGGTCAGGGCGATGTGGAAGTCGCTGACCTTGTCGCCGTTGATGTCGCCGGCGACGGTGGTGACGCCGTTGACGACGGCCATGCGCAGCTGGCCGGCGACGCCGGTATAGAGGCCGGTGCCGATGAAGCTGAAGGCTTGGTCTCCGGCGGCGCCGCTGTTGGCGTCGACCGCCGCCAGGTCGATGCGGTCGGCCTGGGCGTGGCTGAAGTCGGTGATCCGGTCGGCACCGGCCCCGACCACGCTGTCGCCGACGGCGGCGAAGGTGAAACGATCCGCCCCGGCACCGCCGGTCAGCGTGTCCTGGCCGGCCCTGCCGAAGAGCGCGTCGTTGCCGTTCCAGCCCTGCAGCACATTGGCGCCGGCATTGCCGTACAGGCTGTCCCAGCCCTGGCTGCCGGACAGGTTCTCGATGCCGGAGAGGGTATCGCCCTGCGCCTCGCCGGCGCTGCCGAGGCCGCTGGCCAGGCTGACCACGACTCCGGTGGTGCCGTTATAATAGCTGGCGGTGTCGATGCCGGTGCCGCCCTCGAGCGTGTCCGCTCCCACCCCGCCGCGGAGCACGTCGTTGCCCTCGCCGCCGGCCAGGCTGTCCAGGCCGCTGCCGCCGTCGACCACATCGTCGCCGCTGTTGCCGAAGAGATAGTTGTCGCCGGCATTGCCGGTGAGGCGGTCGTTCCAAAGGCTGCCATAAACCATCTCGATGTCGTGCAGGGTGTCCCCTTGCGCCTCGCCTCCGCTTCCGGTTCCGGCCGCGAGATCGATCGTGACGCCGCTGGCCGAGCCGTAATAGTGGGCGGCATCGCGGCCGGCGCCGCCGTCCAGCATGTCGGCGCCCAGCCCGCCGGTCATCGCATCCAGGCCGTCGCCGCCTTCGAGGATGTCGTTGCCCGCATCGCCATAGAGCGAATCGTGGCCGTCGCCGCCCCGCAGCCGGTTGGCGATGGCGTCGCCGGTGAGAGTGTCGTCGAAATGCGATCCGGCCAGCCCCTCGATCCCGGTCAGGGTGTCGCCCGCCGCGTCGCCGCCGCTGGTGGTGCCGCCCGCCAGGAAAACATGCACGGCGGCGGCGCTGGTGCTGTAATCGGCAGTGTCGTAGCCGTCGCCGCCCTCCAGCGCATCGGCGTCGGCGCCGCCGATCAGCGTGTCGTCACCGGCCAGGCCGCGCAGCTTGTCGGTCTCGGCGCCGCCGTCCAGCCGGTTGGCCACGGCATCGCCGGTGATCTCGTCCCAGTACTGGCTGCCGACGACGTTCTCGATGCCCTGATAGGTGTCGCCGGTATCGTCGTAGAAGCCGCCGCCATGCCCGGCCGAGAGGTCGACCACAACGTTGCCGACCGAAGCGGCGTAATTGACGGTGTCGCTGCCGGCGCTGCCGTTGATCGCATCCGCGCCGTAGTCACCGTCGATGACGTCGTCGCCGTCGCCGCCGGTCAGCGTGTCGACGCCGACGCCGCCCTCGAGCCGGTCGTTGCCGGCGCCGCCGTCGAGCACGTCATTGCCATGCAGCCCGACCAGGATATTGGCGGCGGCGCTGCCGGTGAGAATGTCGGTGCTCCAGGTGCCGGTGACGTTCTCGATGCCGATCAGCGTGTCGCCGGCGGCCATGCCGCCCTGGGCATGGCCGGTCGCGAGGTTGACGGTGACGGGAAAGCCCACGGGGCTGTCGGCATAGGAGATGGAGTCGATCCCGGCCCCACCGTCGAGCATGTCGCCTCCGGCGCCGCCCAGCAGCGTATCGTCGCCATCGCCACCGATGAGGGTGTCGTTGCCGTTGCCGCCATAAAGCGAATCATTGCCGCCGAGACCGCTCAGATTGTCGTCGCCGTCGAGGCCGAAGATGGTGTCCGCTTCGCCGCCCGAGCTGCCGACGATGACGTCGTTCTCCGCGGTGCCCTCGAAATACGCCATGTTGCAATCCTCCCCCGGCCGCAGCCGCAATCGTCCAATGCGGCAGGCGTATAGGAAGGGACGGCGGCGACACTGTGGCCGCACCGCGGGGGAATTGCGGCGGCCTGGCCCTAGGACTGCCGCAGACGCTCCAGCAGGATGACCGGGTGGTCCTTGTAGGTGATGCGGTCGGCCTCGCGGTAGCCGCAGGCCTCCGCCAGGCGCAGCGACGGCGCGTTCTCCGGGTCGATGATGCAGACGCTGCGGTCCCAGACGCGGGCGTCGGCCCAGGCCAGGGCGGCGCGGACCGCCTCGCCGGCCAGGCCGCGGCCCTGGGCCCAGGGCATCAGGATCCAGCCGGCCTCCGGCACGCCGTCGAAGCCCAGGCCGCGCCGGAAATCGGCGAAGCCGACCTCGCCGACGAAGCGGCTGGTGGCGCGCTCATGCACCGCCCAATACCCGAAGCCGAGCAGCCCCCACAGCCCGCCATAGCGCAGCAGCCGGGCCCAGCTCTCCTCGGGCGTGGAGGGGCGTCCGCCGATGAAGCGGGTCACCTCCGGATCCGCCCACATCGCCGCGAGGTCGGCGAAATCCTCCGCCCGGTGGGGGCGGAGGACCAGGCGTTCGGTCTCGATGGTGCTGTCCGGCATCACTGCTTGGTCACCAACCGATAATAGATCTGGTCGGTGGTGGCGCCGTTGGCGTAGCCGTGCACGGCGCTGCGCATCGCCACCTGGGCGACCGCCTGGAACATGATCACGATCGGCGAGGATTCCTGCACCTTGCGCTGCAGGTCGACATACATCGCGTCGCGCTTGGCGGCGTCGCGCTCCTTGAGCGCGGCGTCGGTCTCGGCGCTCAGCTCCGGCACCAGCCAGCTGTTGCGCCAGGTGGTGGTGCTCTGCGGCGACCCGTCGGAATTGTCGATGTTATAGGCGAAGGCGCCGGCGTTGGAATGCGGGTCCATGAAGTCGGGCCCCCAATACAGCAGCACCGCCTCATGGTTGCGGGCGCGGTACTTGGTGATCACCTGGCTGCCGGTGCCGGGCACCAGCTCCAGCGTGATGCCGGCCTGGGCGAAGGTCGCCTGCAGCGACTGCGCGATCTCGGTGAAGGGAGGGCTGGAGATCACGTCCATCTTGATCGTCAGCCCGTCCTTGACGCCGGCCTCGGCCAGCAGCGCCTTGGCCTTGTTGACGTCGAGCGTGTACGGCGTGTCGTTCAGCGCGCCGGGGAAGCCCTCGGGCCAGAAGGCCTGGTGCACCTTCATCTGGCCGCGCAGGAAGCTCTTGGTCATGCCGTCATAGTCGACCAGATAGCGCACCGCCTCCCAGACCTTGGGGTTCTGCAGCGCCTCGACCTTCTGGTTCAGGCTGAAGAAGTGCACCGCGGCCTGCGGGTAGGTGCCGATGGCGATGCCGTCCTTGCCTTCCAGCGCCGCCACCTGGTCCGGCGTCAGGTCGCGCGCCAGGTCGGCGTCGCCGGCCTCCAGCAGCAGGCGCTGGGTCGCCGGCTCGGCGACATGGCGGTAGATCACCGACTTCATCGCCGGGGCGCCGCGGAAATAGGCCGGGTTGGCGCGCAGCATGATCGACTCGTTCGGCTTGTAGGCGCGCAGCACGAACGGCCCGGTGCCGGCCGAGTTCTGGCCCAGCCAGGCATTGCCCAGGTCGCCGTCCTTGGCGTGCTCCGCCACCGTCTTCTCGTCGACCACCGAGGCAGGGCGCGACGCCAGGATGTTGAGCACGAAGCTGGGGGCGAAGCCGCCGCTGGTGGTGACCGTCACCTCGGCATCGCCGGTCTTGCGCACCATCTGCTCGACATTGTCCGGCGTCCAGCCCAGCTGGGTCAGGACGAAGGCGGGCGCCTTGTTCAGCTTGACCGTGCGGGCCAACGAGAACACCACGTCCTCCGGCCGCACCGGATTGCCGCTCTGGAAGGCCACGGCCGGCCGCAGCTTGAAGGTCAGGGTGTTGCCGTCGTCGGACACCGCCCAGCTCTCGGCCAGCCCGCCGACCAGCTTCTGCATGTCCTCGGCCTCGTACTGCACCAGCCGGTCATAGGTGTTGGTGACGATCTCGCCGGAGGTGAACTCATAGGCCTGGGCGGGGTCCAGGCTGACGATGTCGTCGATGTTCTTGGCCACCACCAGCGCGTCGGCCGGCGTTGCCGCAACGGCGGGGGCCGGGGGCGCCAGCAGCGCCGCGGCGAGAAGGAAGGACGGTAGGATCCGCATTCTTTGTCTCCCTGTTTGTGTTCGATTCCGTCAGCCGGCCAGCAGGGCCGGCACCAGCAGCGGGGTCAGCCAGCGGCCCCGCTCGGCGGCGGCCTCGTCATAGCGGCCCTCGGCGTCCAGCACGTTGACCGTGCCCAGCACCCGCCCGTCATAGACCACCGGGAAGTTCAGCACCGCGCCGCAGCCCAGCGAGCCGATCAGCTCATGGTCCGGGAACACCTCGGCGATCTCGGCCAGGGTGCGGCCCAGGAACACCTCGCGCCGGCCGATCACCTGGGCCGACCAGCGGTCTTCGTGCATCGGCTTGCGGCCGGTGACCGGATAGGACGCGGCATCGTTGGTGTAGACCCGCTCGGCTTCCGCGGTGTCGGCGCGCAGTGCCATGATGGTGAACAGCCTGTGGCCTAGCATCGCCCGGTATGCGGCGTCGGCGGCCTGATATAGTGCCTGCGGCTGCCCGGGCTCGGCCTGAGCCGCGGCCAGCGCCGCCACGGCAGCGGCCACCTTGGGGTCGGTCAGTGTCGTCATGGCTCGTCTCGCAGTCGGTCGAAGATCGGGGCCGTCCCGGTCCACAGCACGCGGGTCCAGCCGTCATGGGCGTTGCTCCAGCGATGCGCCCGGCCGGCGGGGTAGTGCAGGCTGTCGCCGGCATCGAGGCGGATGCTCTCCTCGCCGATGCCGACCAGCAGCGATCCCTCCAGCACGAAGGCGATCTCCTCGCCCTCATGCTGCACCGCCTCCGAGGCGTAGCCGGGGGGCACATGCACCAGCACGGCGTTCAGCGCCTGGCCGGGGAAGGCGGCGCTCAGCCGCTCGTAGCGAATCCGGTCGGGCGGGGCGTCGCCGATGGCGAAGAGCGGCCGCTCGCCGCGGCGGGTCAGGCCGCTGGCCGGGCGCGGCGCGGCCAGGAAGGCATCGAGCGGGACGCGCCGAGCGCGCCGGCGATGCCGGACAGGGCGCTCAGCGACGGCGTCGCCAGGTCTCGCTCCAGCTGCGACAGGAAGCCGACCGACAGGCCGCTGCGAAGGCCGAGGTCCTTGAGGGTGAGGTCGAGCGCGCGGCGGCGGGCGCGGATGGCCCGGCCGAGATGCGGCACGGCCGCCCGTGCATCGGCTGTCTGCGCTGCCGCGTCCCCCGCCATGAGCCCCCCGTTGTCGAGAGCGAGCCTAGTCGGAATTTAGCTGCCATCAAAATTTTTTTGATGGCAGGATGCCGACCCAGGGAACGTTACCGGGCGCGCTCCGGGGCTGCGGCTTGACTCCGGTTCGGCGCGGCCCGGAAGATGATCTGCCCGGTGCCGTTCCGTGGTCATGGACATAACAAACAGGGAGGGGAAAACGTGATCAAGCGTTTCACCCGCAACATACTCGCAGCGACGATCCTGGCCTGCGCCAGCCTGCCGGCGATGGCCGAAACGCCGAAGGACACTCTCGTCCAGGCCTGGCAGATCGACGACATCATCTCGCTCGACCCGGCCGAGATCTTCGAGTTCTCGGCGGCCGAGTACCAGGGCCAGGTCTATGAGCGGCTGATCGGCTACGACGTCAAGGACGTCAGCAAGATCCTGCCCGGCGTGGCCGAAAGCTGGACCGTCTCCGACGACGGCCTGACCTACACCTTCAAGATCCGCGACGGGGTGAAGTTCCACTCCGGCAACCCGCTGACCGCCCAGGATGCGGCCTGGTCGCTGCAGCGCGCGGTCAAGTTGAACCTGTCGCCGGCCTTCATCCTCGGCCAGTTCGGCCTGACCGCCGAGAATGTCGACCAGTTGGTCACGGCGCCGGACGACCGGACCCTGGTGTTCAAGACCGACAAGGCCTACGCGCCGACCTTCGTGCTGAACTGCCTGACCTCGGGCGTCGCCTCGGTGGTCGACAGCAAGGAGGTGAAGGCGCATGAGGCGAACGGCGATTTCGGCCATGAATGGCTGAAGACGCATTCCGCCGGCTCCGGTCCGTTCAAGCTGTCGGCCTGGAAGCCGAACGAGTCCCTGGTGCTGGACCGCAACGACGACTACTGGCAGGGCAAGGCCGCCTTCCGCCGCGTCTTCACCCGCCATGTGGCGGAGGCGGCGACCCAGATGCTGCTGCTGCAGAAGGGCGATATCGACATTGCCCGCAACCTCAGCGCCGAGCAGCTCAAGTCGCTCGACGGCAACCCGGACATCAAGCTCGAGAACGCGCCGAAGGGCTCGGTCTGGTACGTCAGCTTCAACACCACGCACCCGCCCTTCGACAAGCCGGAGGTGCGGCAGGCGCTGAAATATCTCATCGACTATGACGGCATGGCCAACAGCTTCATGCGCGGTATCGCCGTCAAGCATGAGGGCTTCATCCCGCAGGGCATGCTGGGCGAGATCGCCGACGAGCCGTTCAAGCTGGACGTCGCCAAGGCCAAGGAACTGCTGGCCAAGGCCGGGCTGCCGGACGGCTTCAAGACCACCTTCGACGTCTGGAACGCCTCGCCCTCGATGGATATGGCGCAGTCGATCCAGTCGACCTTCGCCCAGGCCGGCGTGCAGGTCGAGATCATCCCCGGCGACAACAAGCAGACCCTGACCAAGTACCGGGCCCGCAACCACGACATGTATATCGGCCGCTGGGGCACCGACTATCAGGACCCGAACTCGAACGCCGAGACCTTCGCCATCAATGTCGACAACGGCCCGGACGCCAAGTCGAAGACCCTGGCCTGGCGCAACGGCTGGCAGGACGCGGACCTGACCAAGGCGGCGCAGGGCGCGGTGACCGAGCGTGACGGCGCCAAGCGGGCGAAGATCTATGAGGACCTGCAGCGCAAGCACATGGAGGTCTCGCCCTTCGCGATCATGTTCCAGCAGACCGAGGTGCCGGCGATGCGGAAGAATGTCGAGGGCATCACCTGGGGTCCGGCTTTCGACAGCAACTTCTACTTTACCGGCAAGAAGTCCTGAGCAGTAATGCCGATCCCTATTGACGGCGACTCTTCAATATCTTCCTCGTCATGGCGAGCGAAGCGCGGCCATCCGGTCCCGCAGCCCGAACGGGCCCAACGATCCTGGATGGCCACGCCCCTGCGGGGCTCGCCATGACGGTGAGGGATATGGGGGGCGTCGGCTGGCACAACGAGGATCCGGAACGGTGCTGAAGCTGCTCGCCTGCGGCATCCTCGCGGCGACGATCGCCTGTTCTGGCCTCGCGGCCAGGGCAGGCACGCCGCCCGACACGCTGGTCGAGGCCTGGGTGATCGACGACCTGGTCTCGCTCGACCCGGCCGAGATCTTCGAGGCGTCGTCGACCGAATACCTGGCCCAGGTCTATGACCGGCTGCTCGGCTACGACCAGAAGGACGCCAGCAAGCTCGTGCCGCTGCTGGCCGAAAGCTGGGCGGTGTCGGACGACGCCCGGACCTACACCTTCAGGATCCGCGACGGGGTGACGTTCCACTCCGGCAATCCGCTGACCGCCCGCGATGCGGCCTGGTCGCTGCAGCGCGCGATCAAGCTGAACCTGGCGCCGGCCTATATCGTCAGCCGGTTCGGGCTGACGGCGGACAATGTCGACCGGATGGTCACGGCGCCGGATGACCGGACGCTGGTGTTCACGACCGACAAGGCCTATGCGCCGACCTTCGTGCTGAACTGCCTGACGGCCACCGTCACCGCCGTGGTCGACAGCAAGCTGGTGCAGGAGCATGAGGCGAATGGCGATTTCGGCCATGACTGGCTGAAGACGCATTCCGCCGGCTCCGGCCCGTTCAAGCTGGCGTCGTGGAAGCCCAACGAGCTGCTGGCGCTCGACCGCAACGACGGCTACTGGCAGGGCCAGCCGGGATTCCGCCGGGTCTTCATCCGCCATGTGCCGGAGTCCTCCAGCCGGCTGCTGCTGCTGCAGAAGGGCGATGTCGACATCGCCCGCAACCTGACCCCGGACCAGATCAAATCGCTGCAGGGCAATGCCGACATCACGCTCGAGCCGGTGCAGAAGATGTCGATCTTCTATGTCAGCTTCAACGTCCTGCACCCGCCCTTCGACAAGCCGGAGGTGCGGCAGGCCCTGAAATACCTGATCGACTATGACGGCATCGTCGCGACCATCATGCATGGCCTCGCCACCGTCCATCAGACCCTGGTGCCGGCCGGCATGCTGGGCGCGATCGACGACGCGCCGTTCAAGCTCGACGTCGACAAGGCCAAGGCGCTGCTGGCCCAGGCCGGCCTGCCGGACGGGTTCAAGGCGACGATGGATGTGATCAACCAGTCGCCCTATATCGACATCGCCCAGGCCATCCAGGCCAGCTTCGCCCGGGCCGGCGTGGCGGTGGAGCTGATCCCGGGCGACGCCCGGCAGGTCCTGTCCAAGCAGCGCGCCCGCAAGCACGAGATCTATATCGGCCGCTGGGGCCCGGACTATGAGGACCCGGACTCCAATGCCGGGACCTTCGCCGTCAACACCGACAACAGCGACGCCACCGCCTCGAAGACCCAGGCCTGGGCCAATGGCTGGCAGGATGCGGCCCTGACCGCGGACGCCCAGAACGCCGTGCTCGATACCGACGGCGCCAGGCGGGCGCAGATCTATGCCGACATCCAGCGCCGCCACCAGCAGGCGTCGCCCTTCGCCTTCATGTTCCAGCTGTCCGAGGTGATCGCCAGCCGCAAATCGGTCACCGGCCTCACCTGGTCGGCGACCTATGACAGGAACCAGTATTGGACCGGCAGGAAGTCGTGACCTCGTGACCGCCACCAACCTCCAACCGGTGCCGGCCCCCGCCCGGCCCGGCGGCGCCCGCCGCCGTCGCCGGCGCGGGCTCGCCCTCCGCATCGCCGGCGTGATCGCCTCGCTGGCGACCACCTTCTTCGGCCTGCTCCTCGTCACCTTCTTCATCGGCCGGGTGGTGCCGATCGACCCGGTGCTCGCCGTGGTCGGCGACCGGGCGCCGCGCGACGTCTATGAGAAGGCGCGGCTCGAGCTCGGCCTCGACAAGCCGCTCTGGGACCAGTTCGCCCGCTATGCCGGGGACGTGCTGTCGGGCGATCTCGGCACTTCGGTGCTGACCTCGCGCCCGGTGCTCGAGGATATCGCCAGGGTGTTCCCGGCGACGCTGGAGCTGGCGACGCTGGGCGTCCTGTTCGGCATCGTCTTCGGCATCCCGGCGGGGGTGATGGCGGCGGTCCATCGCGACCGATGGCCCGACCATCTCGTCCGGGTGGTCGGACTGATCGGCTATTCGGTGCCGATCTTCTGGCTCGGCCTGGTCGGCCTGCTGCTGTTCTACGCCAAGCTCAGCTGGGTGGCCGGGCCCGGGCGGCTCGACGTGTTCTATGACGGCCTCGTCGACCCGGTGACCGGCGTGATCACGCTCGACGCCGCGTTGGCCGGCGAATGGGAGGTGTTCTGGAACGCGATCGACCATCTGCTGCTGCCGGCGGCGCTGCTCGGCTATTACAGCCTCGCCTATATCAGCCGGATGACGCGGTCCTTCATGCTCGACCAGCTGCGCCAGGAATACGTCACCACGGCGCGGGTCAAGGGCGTGTCGGAGCGGGCGGTGATCTGGCGCCACGCCTTCCGCAACATCCGGGTGCCGCTGCTGACCGTGGTGGCGCTGTCCTATGCCGGGCTGCTGGAGGGGGCGGTGCTGACCGAGACGGTGTTCGCCTGGCCGGGCCTCGGCCAGTACATCACCAACTCCCTGCTCAACGCCGACATGAACGCGGTGCTCGGCGGCACCATCGTGGTCGGCGCCGTCTATATCGGGCTGAACATGCTGTCCGACCTGATGTACCGCGTGCTGGACCCGAGGGCGCGATGACCGATACGCAGGTTATCGAAGCCCGCGATATATTCCCTCTCCTTGGGGAGAGGGAGGGGCCCATTCGCGTTGGCGAATGGGAGGGTGAGGGGGATGGTGGGCGACCGGGAGTTGGAGAGCCGTTCGGTCGGACGAGCGCGACGCTTTCGGCAGACCGCGACCGATGCGGAGCGGAAGCTGTGGTTCGTACTCTCGCGCCGACAGATCGAAGGGACGAAGTTCCGTCGTCAGCATCCCTTGGGCCCCTATATCCTGGACTTCTATCGCGAGCAGGCCCGGTTGGCGATCGAGGTCGATGGCGGCCAGCACACGGAGGAAGGGGATCGCGATCGCACGGCCTACTTGAACGCGCAGGGCGTGACCGTGCTTCGCTTCTGGAACCATCAGGTTCTGCAGGAGACCGAGGCGGTGGCCGAGATGATCGCGCACAGCTTGCGGCACCGAGCCGCCCCCTCACCCTCCCGCCGCCAACGCGGCGGGCCCCTCCCTCTCCCCGAGGAGAGGGAATGATCGCGCTGTCGTCGGACTTCCAGCCATGACCCACTCCTCCGACACCCTGCCCAAGGCCGAGACCTGGCGCGGCTGGCTGCTGTCCGACACGCCGCATTCGCGCGGCCAGGCCCGGCTCGGGCGGCTGTACCTGCTGTGGCTCGGACTCGCCCGCAACCCGCTGGCGATGGTCGGCCTGGTGATCGTGCTGGCGCTGCTGGTCGCTGCCGCGCTCGCGCCGCTGCTGGCCCACCAGTCGCCGATCGAGCAGGACCTGGCGGACCGGCTGCAGCCCTTCAGCGCTGCGCATTGGTTCGGCACCGACGAGCTCGGCCGGGACATCTGGTCCCGCATCATCTACGGCACCCGGCTGACCCTGCTGATCGTGGTGCTGGTGGCGATCACCGCGGCCCCGGTCGGCCTCCTGATCGGCACCGTCTCCGGCTATCTCGGCGGCTGGGTCGATGCGGTGCTGATGCGCATCACCGACATCTTCCTAGCCTTCCCGAAGCTGATCCTGGCGCTGGCCTTCGTCGCCGCCCTCGGGCCCGGTATCGAGAACGCGATCATCGCCATCGCCATCACCTCCTGGCCGCCCTATGCCCGCATCGCCCGGGCCGAGACGCTGACCATCCGCAACGCCGACTTCATCAGCGCGGTCCGGCTGCAGGGTGCTTCCAGCGCCCGCATCGTCGCCCGGCATGTGGTGCCGCTGTGCCTGTCCTCGGTGATCGTCCGGGTCACGCTCGACATGGCCGGCATCATCCTGACCGCGGCGGGCCTCGGCTTCCTCGGCCTCGGCGCCCAGCCGCCGCTGCCGGAATGGGGGGCGATGATCTCCAAGGGCCGCAGCTTCATCCTCGACCAGTGGTGGGTCGCGACCATGCCCGGCATCGCCATCTTCGTGGTCAGCCTGGGCTTCAACCTGCTCGGCGACGGGCTGCGCGACATCCTCGACCCGAAGCAGGGGGGGCAGTCTTGAGCCGCCCGCTGCTGGAGGTCGAGAACCTCTCGGTCACCTTCGACACCGCCAAGGGCCCGGTGCGCGCCGTGCGCGGGATGGGCTTCACCCTGGGACGCGAGAAGCTGGGCATCGTCGGCGAAAGCGGCTCCGGCAAGTCGATGACCGGCCGCGCCATCCTGCGGCTGGTGACATCGCCCGGCCGGGCCCAGGCCGACCGGCTGGTGTTCGACGGCATCGACCTGCAGCGCCAGAGCGAGCGGCAGATGCGCGCCATCCGCGGCCGCCGCATCTCGATGGTGATGCAGGACCCGAAATTCTCGCTCAACCCGGTGGTCACGGTGGGCGAGCAGGTGGCCGAGGCCTACCGCATCCACAAGCGCGCCTCGGCCCGCGAGGCCAAGAGGCGGGTGCTGGAGATGTTCGAGGCGGTGCGCATCCGCGATCCGGAGCGGGTGTGGGGCCTGTACCCGCACGAGGTCTCGGGCGGCATGGGCCAGCGCATCATGATCGCGATGATGCTGATCCCCGACCCGGATCTGCTGATCGCGGACGAGCCGACCTCGGCGCTCGACGTCACCGTGCAGATGCAGGTGCTGGCGATCATCGACGACCTGGTGACCCAGCGCGGCATGGGGCTGATCTTCATCAGCCATGACCTGAACCTGGTCGCCAGCTTCTGCGACCGCATCCTGATCATGTATGCCGGCCGAGTGGTCGAGAGCTGCCGGGCGGCGGAGCTGCACCAGGCGAAGCATCCCTACACCCGCGGCCTGCTCGAATCGCTGCCGCAGATCGGCGACACCCGGCCGTTCCTGCCGGTGCTGCAGCGCGACCCGGCCTGGCTGGAGGCGTGACCATGGATCCGATGATCACCATCACCGGCCTCGACGTCGTATTCGGCGACACCCATGCGGTGCGCGACGCCTCGCTGAGCGTGGCGCGAGGCGAGAGCTACGGCCTGGTCGGCGAAAGCGGCTCCGGCAAGTCGACCATCCTGCGCGCCTTGTCCGGCCTGAACTGGGACTGGACCGGCCGGATCACCGTCGACGGGCGGGAGCAGGGGCGGCGCCGCGACAAGGGCTTCTTCAAGCTGTGCCAGATGGTGTTCCAGGACCCCTATGGCTCGCTGCATCCGCGCCAGACGGTGGATGCGACGCTGATGGAGCCGCTGGCGATCCACGGCTTCGACAACCGCGACGCCCGGGTCGAGCGGGTGCTGAAGGAGGTCGGGCTCGGCCCCAGCTTCCGCTTCCGTTATCCGCACCAGCTGTCGGGCGGGCAGCGCCAGCGCGTCGCCATCGCCCGGGCGCTGGTGCTGGAGCCGCGGGTGCTGCTGCTGGACGAGCCGACCTCGGCGCTCGACGTCTCGGTGCAGGCGGAGATCCTGAACCTGCTGAAGCGGCTGCGCACCGAGCGCGGGCTGACCTACCTGCTGGTCACCCACAACCTCGCCGTGGTGTCGGTGATGTGCGACCGGCTGGCGGTGATGAACCGCGGCCGCATCGTCGAGACCCTGACCGCGGCGCAGTTGCATGACGGCACCGTGACCCAGCCCTATACCCGCCAGCTGCTCGAGGCCAGCCGCGGCTACGACCGCGCTGCCGCCGACCGGATCGAGGATTTCGCGGCGTAGGAGTGCCGGAGGCGCGAAAGGCTCAGGACCCTCTCCCGGCACGGCATCATCGGGACTGGCGGGTCAGGCCGTCGGTTCGCGCTGTTCAGGCATCGAGCAGGCCGAGGCTGAGGGCGGTCGCGACGGCTTCGCTGCGGCTGGTCGCCCGCAGCTTGCGCATCGCCGAGGCGACATATTCGTTGACGGTGTAGACCGACAGCGCCAGGCGCTGGGCCGCCTGCTTGCTGGAGGCGCCGCGGGCGACCCAGGCCAGGCAGTCCCGTTCGCGCGGCGCCAGCAGCGGCGGCGCGTCGCCGCCACGCGTGCCGGTCGCGACGAGCCGGCCCTGGATCTTCAGCGCCCGGCCGATATGCGGGCCGATATGCTGCAGCAGCCGGACCTCCTCGTTGCTCCAATCGGGGCGGCGCGGCGACCGCCAGAGCGACAGATGAGCCCCCAGGCCCAGCCGGTCGAAAGCGACCCAGTACAGGCCGCTGTGGCCGTCCTGCGGCCGGACATAGTCGTTGTAGAACTCGGTCCGGAGAAAATCGTCCTGCGGCACCAGCATGCGGTCGACGAAGACCGGTTGTGCCTGCAGCTGCTGCATCATCGGCAGGATCGGCCAGGTCTGGTGGTAATGGGCGTTGTAGAGCGGGATATAGGCCGGGTCGCAGCCGACGCGGATGGCGACATCGGTCGGCATCGGGGCGCCGGTCGGGTGCAGCGCCGCGGCCTCGCCGCCGAGCAGCGTCAGCACCCGGCGCAGCACGACCGCCCAGTCCTCGTCGCCGAGGGCGGCGTCGTAGGTCTGGCCGACCAGCTGGGCGATAGCGCGGTCATCCGGCATGGCGAAGCAGGGCAAGGGCACAGCAAACCGCCGGCGTGGCACCGGCGGTCACCCGAGACTATACCAGATTTGTGATTCTTTAACGGCTCTTGCCGAAGCCGCGCGCTGCGCCTTCAGTACAGCGTCAGCAGCAGCGCCGCCGCCGACAGGGCCGCGCCGCCCGTCACCGCCGCGAAGCCCGGGCCGGCGCGCCATAGCAGCACCGCGATCAGACCGAAGGCCGCCATCAGAATCGGATTCATCTGCACTTCCCCACCCAATGGCGATCCCGCATCGCGCCCGGCGGCCACACCACAATCAGAACAGAATTTGCGTCGAATTGTTTCCATCTCGGCGCAAAAAAGCCGGAAAACGGCGGGCGCACCGCGCGACATTCCACCGCCAGGGTCGCGGATTGTGGCGTTTGCCTCAATCCCCGAGGATTAGGGGATCACCCCCCGAGCAGATCGAGGACCATCGCCTTGGCCACGGCCTCGCCCCGGCTGGTCGCCGCCAGCTTGCGCATCGCGGCTTCGATGGTGTCGTTGACCGTGGGGATCGACAGCTCGAGCTGGCGCGCGATCTCCTCGCTGGAGGCGCCGCGGGCGACCCCGGCCAGGCAGTCGCGCTCGTGCCAGGTCAGCGCCGCGGCACCCTGCACCAAGTCTGCCGCCACCCGATGGGCCGCGCCGGCGCCGAGGCGGCGCTCGATCTCCAGCGCCTGCTCGAGATGCGGGGCGAGCTGGTGCAGCAGGCGCAGCTGCGCCGGCTCCCACTCCGGTTGCCGGTGCGAGCGCCAGATCGAGATCAGGGCCGGGGTGGCCCCGCCGCCCTGCCGGTTGCGGGCCAGCCAGGACAGGCTGGCATGCTGGTCCTGCGGCGTCAGGAAATCGGTGTAGAACTCGGTCCGGACATAGTCCCGGTCGGCCAGCAGCATGCGGTCGACGAAGACCGACCCGCCGGGCAGCCGCGGCAGCCAGGGCCGGATCGGCAGCAGGCTGTGATAGTGGGCGCCGTACAGCCCGACATAGGCGAGGTCGATGCCGCTGACCAGCGTCTGCACCGCCTGGCCGGGCGCCTGGGGCCGCTGCAGCACGGCCGCATGGGCGCCGAGCATCCGCGTCAGACCCCCCAGGACGACGGCCCAGTCCTCGTCGCCGGCCGCGGCGTCGTAGATCTGGCCGATCAGGTCGAGGAACTGGTGCTCGTCCGGCATGGCAGGCATCGCGATGGGCGGCCGGAGGCCGGGCGGCGTGTTATAGCACGGCCTCCGGCCCCCCGTCGTCCCGGTGCGGCCGCTATTCCCCGGCGGCGGGGCTCGTGAGCTCGGATCGCAGCCGCGCCGCGCCGAAGGCGACGCCGCGCTTCTCCGGCCCGAAGGCGATCAGCAGCGCGATCACCACCGCCACCACCCCGGTCACCCAGGCCATGGCCAGGGCGTAGTCGTTGCCGTTGGTGACGGCGATATGGGTCTGCAGGGTCAGGTTGATCGCCGCCAGCAGGTTGCCGGTCTGGTAGACGAAGCCGGGGAAGGTGCCGCGCGCCTCCTCCGGCGACAGCTCGTTGAGATGGGCCGGGACCACGCCCCAGGCGCCCTGCACCGCGACCTGCATCAGGAAGGCGCCGGCGGCCAGCAGCACCGGGCCGGAGGAGAAGGCCCACAGCGGCAGGGCCGGCAGGGCCAGCAGCGATGCGACCACGATCACCCGGCGCCGGCCGAAGCGCTCCGACAGCACGCCGCATCCGATGCCGCCGAGGATGGCGCCGATGTTGTAGACGATGGCGATCAGGCTGACCTCGTGCGGGCCCATGCCGTGCTGGACCTTGAGGAAGGTCGGATAGATGTCCTGGGTGCCGTGGCTGAAGAAGTTGAAGGCGGTCATCAGCAGGATGGCGTAGATCCCGAGCCGCCAGTGCCGCCGCACCGTGTCCAGCAGCGAGATGCCGACGCTCGCCGTCCGCGTCTCGGTCCAGGATGGCGATTCCGGCACGCTGCGGCGGATGTACAGCACCAGCAGCGCCGGCAGCACGCCGATCATGAACATGCCGCGCCAGCCGATCGAATCGTAGAACAGGCCGTAGACGACCGAGGCCAGCAGGTAGCCGGTCGGATAGCCCGCCTGCAGCAGTCCGGAGACGAAGCCGCGCGAGCGGACCGGCACCGTCTCCATGGTCAGCGAGGCACCGACGCCCCATTCGCCGCCCATGGCGATGCCGTACAGCATGCGCAGGATCAGCAGCACGGTGAAGGTCGGGGCGAAGCCCGAGGCGAATTCCAGCAGCGAATAGGCCAGCACGTCGACCATCAGCGTCGGCCGGCGGCCGAAACGGTCGGCGGCGCGGCCGAACAGGAAGGCGCCGAGCGGCCGCATCGCCAGGGTCAGGGTGACCAGCCAGGAGGTGGCCTCGGCGCCGGTGCCGAACTCCTTGGCGATGTCGGTCAGGATGAAGACGAGGAGGAAGAAGTCGAAGGCATCGAGGGTCCAGCCGAGAAAGCTGGCGACGACGACGCTCCGCTGCCGGGGAGTCCATCCCTGCATGTCGGGCCTCTGAGCCGTGGCTGCGGCGGGCAGCGCCCCTTCCATCCGCCCCGTCGCCTGGCGTCAGCTTCACCCGGCCGCGGTGGCGCCGTCTCGCGCCGATCGGGCATGGCTCATGTGCCGGAACGAGGATTCCGGCCGATTCCATCGGCCGGAGCCACCCCCTCACCCCGAAGATGGGCCCTTCAAAATAGCTGAAGCCGGCTCCTTTTTAGTCCCCCCTCCCGCGAGGGGAGGGGGGGACTCATTTTTGCTTTAGACCGATGACGTCACGAGCCCCGAGAGAATTCCGAGGACAAGGGCCCGGCGCGTAGCGACGGGAGGGTGAGGGGGAGAGCCGGCCTCAATCCGTCGGCATTTTGTCGATGCCGCCATGCGCGGCGGACCAGGAGACCGGGTCGTGCAGGAACTTCTCGACCTCGGCCAGCGTCTTCGGGTCGAAATGGTTGCCGGCCTTGCAGACCTCCAGCACGTCCCACCAGGTGGCCAGCGCGTGCAGCTCGACGCCGATCGATTCGAAGAACTTTGGCGTGTCCTTGAAGATGCCGTAGTTGAAGACGACGAAGACGTGCTCGACCACCGCGCCGGCGTCGCGCAGCGCCTGGCAGAACTTGGCCTTGCTGCGGCCGTCGGTGTTCAAATCCTCGACCAGCAGCACCCGCTGGCCCTCGGTCAGCACGCCCTCGATCTGGGCGTTGCGGCCGAAGCCCTTCGGCTTCTTGCGGACATACTGCATCGGCAGGGCCAGGCGGTCGGCGATCCAGGCGGCGTAGGAGATGCCGGCGGTCTCGCCGCCCGCCACCGCGTCGATCTTCTCGAAGCCGATCTCGCTCAGGATCACCGAGGTGGCGAAATCCATCAGCACGCCGCGGATGCGGGGGAAGGAGATCAGCCGCCGCGTGTCGGTGTAGACCGGGCTGGCCCAGCCCGAGGTGAATTTGTAGGGCGTCTCGGCGTTGAAGCTGACCGCGCCGGCCTCGAGATAGGCCTGGGCGGTCAGGCGGGCGATGGTCTTGCGGTCGGGGAAGCTGGTCGAGAGGATCATGGTGGGCTCCGGCGGATTTGGGCTGTCTTAGGACCGGGGCTGTCATCCGGCAAGCGCGCTTGCGTCCCAAAGGACGCATGGCCATGATCCGCCCGCCGCTTCAGGAAGCCCCGCCATGACCGATCGCTTAACGATCCGCCGCCCCGACGACTGGCACCTGCATCTGCGCGACGGCGCCATGCTGCGCGCGGTGCTGCCGCACTCGACGGCGCATTTCGCCCGCGCCATCATCATGCCGAACCTGACGCCGCCGGTGGTGACCACCGCCGACGCCCGCGCCTATCGCGACCGAATCCTGGCGGCGCTGCCCGACGGCGCGCGCTTCACCCCGCTGATGACCGCCTACCTGACCGAGGGCACCGACCCCGACGACCTCGCCCGCGGCCAGGCGGAGGGCGTGCTGACGGCGGTGAAGCTGTACCCGGCCGGCGCCACCACCAACTCGCATGGCGGGGTGCGCGACCTCGCCAAGGTCCGCCCGGTGCTGGAGCGGATGCAGGCGATCGGCCTGCCGCTGCTGGTGCATGGCGAGGTGGTCGATCCGGAGATCGACATCTTCGACCGCGAGGCGGTGTTCATCGAGCGCAACCTGCAGCCGATCCGGAGCGACTTCCCGGAGCTGCGCATCGTCATGGAGCACGTCACCACCCAGGACGGGGTCGATTTCGTGCTCGGCCAGGGCGACGGCCGGGTCGGCGCCACGATCACGCCGCAGCACCTGGTGCTGAACCGCAACGACCTGCTCGTCGGCGGGGTGCGGCCGCACTACTACTGCCTGCCGGTCGTCAAGCGCGAGCGCCACCGCCTGGCGTTGCGGGCGGCGGCGACCTCGGGCGATCCGCGCTTCTTCCTCGGCACCGATTCCGCGCCGCATCCGGTGCATGCGAAGGAGACGGCCTGCGGCTGCGCCGGCGTGTTCAACGCCCGGGTCGCGGTCGCCTGCTACGCCCAGGTGTTCGAGGAGGAGGGGGCGCTGGACCGGTTCGAGGCCTTCGCGTCGCTGAACGGCCCGGCTTTCTACGGCCTGCCCGTGAACGAGGAGACCGTCACCCTGGTGCGCGGCGCCGAGGACCTGCCGGAGCGGCTGCCGGTGCCGGGCGGCGACGACGTCCATGTCTTCCGCGGCAAGACCGTGCCGGGCTGGCGGGTCGAGGGCTGAGAGACCGTTTTGGAAATGCGCTGGCGTGAGTCGGATGGCGGTGGTTTCGAGAACCGGAGCGCAGCGGACGTTTGGGTCCGTGAGCACCGGAAGCGGAGAAACCGCCGTCAGGCGGCCGCGCCAGTAGCATTTACAAAAACGGTCTCTGAGACCGGCGGTCAGAGCCGGCGGAGTACGACGCTCAGGTTGTTGGCCGGCATCTCGGTGACGGCGGGGTCGGAAAAGCCCGCCGCAGCGGCGAGGGCGGCGACGGCCTCCAGGTCCCGCAGGCCCCAGGCCGGGTCGCGCTGCCGCAGGTCGCGGTCGAAGGCCTCGTTGCTCGGCGCGGTCGCCACGCCGGCACGGCGATAGGGGCCGTAGAGATACAGCGGACCGCCCGGCGGCAGGATCGCCGCGGCGCCGCGCACCAGCCCTTCGGTCGCGGCCCAGGGCGAGATGTGGATCATGTTGATGCACAGCACCGCGTCGGCGGCCGCGACCGGCCAGGGCAGTGCCGCGGCATCCAGCGCGAGCGGTGGGCGCAGATTGGCCAGGCCGCTCGCCGCCGCCCAGGCCGCGATGCTGCTTCGCGCCTCCGGATTCGGGTCGGAAGGCTGGAACACCAGGCCGGGCAGCGCCGCCGCGAAGTGCAGGCTGTGCTCGCCCGTGCCGCTGGCGATCTCCAGCACCGTGCCGGTCTCGGGCAGCACGCCGCGAAGCACGGCGAGGATCGGGTCCCGGTTGCGCGCTGCCGCGGGCGCCTGCTGGCGATGGTCGGTCATCACGGCCCCGCCGGCCGGCGGGCGGCGGCCAGCAGCAGGCCGAAGCCGATCATCAGGCCGCCGGAGATCCGGTTGAACCAGCGGAACGGCCGGGCGCTCCGGAAATAGCGGCCGAGGCGGGCGCCGATCAGGGCATAGATCGTGATCGCCACAACCTCCAGCACCAGGAAGCTGGCGCCGAGCAGGGTGAAGCTGGCGGCGTAGTCCTGCGGCACCACGAATTGCGGGAAGAAGGCGGTGAAGATCAGGATCGCCTTCGGGTTGCCGGCCGCGACCCAGAATTCCTGCCGGATCAGCGCGCCGAGCGGCTGGGACGGTCCGGCCGCTTCCCGGTCCGGCGCCGGCGCGTCGGCCCGCAGCAGCTTGATGCCGAGCCAGATCAGATAGGCGGCGCCCAGCCATTTCACCACCGCGAAGGCCAGCTCCGAGGCGGTCAGCAGCGTGCCGAGGCCGAGCCCGGCGACGGCGATCATGATGGCGAAGGCGACCAGCCGGCCGGAGGCGGCGGCGACGGCGCGCACGGTGCCGTCGCGGGCGCCGTTCGACAGCGACAGCAGGTTGTTCGGCCCGAACGCCATGTTCAGCGCGAAGCAGGCGGGCAGGAAGAGCAGGTAGTCGGCGAGCGTCATGGTCCAGATCTCCGCCGGCACGGCCGGCCGGCGCAGCGTGCCAGAGATCGGGCGGGCGGGAAACCGCCGAGCGGGGCGGCGCGCGATGCAGGATTGCATTCCCGAATACTGCATTTTCCTAAAATTGGACCCGATAGTTTCGAGGTTCCGGACCGAATTCGTTGATCGCGGATAGAGTTTGCCGCCATACTCGGATCGAACCTTAAGGATTCGATGCGAGGTTTCGTGGCGATCTCTGTCTCCGGCATGGCGATGCGGGCCTATCTCGGCGGGGTCGAGCCGGTGCTGTTCCGGCTGCGCAAGGAGCAGCGCCTGCGGATCTGGGGGCTGCGCCCCGCCGATCTGCCGGAGGCGGCGCTGCGGCTGCAGACCGAGGGCTGCGCCGGCGGGCATCTCTGCCACCACATGGTGACGGCGCATCGCGACTATCTGGCGAAATATACGCGGCGCGGGCCGGACGGCGTCGCCCGGCTGTGGCAGGGCACGCCCTGCCTGCTCGACCTGACCCCTTTCGCCGATGCCGAAGCCTATGAGAAGGAGATCCGCAAGCACTCCTTCGGCTACATCCTGCGCGAGACCCGCAAGGCCGCGAAGGCGGGCTATCGCTGCCGGATCTTCGACCGCTTCGCCCAGGGCGACGACATGCGCGACATCGAGGCGTCGAAGCTGTTCCGCTCCGGCGGGCCGGTGCCGCAGGCCTTCGCCCAGCGCTTCGGCCGCGGCAGCGGCGTCAAGGGCGACCCCTGGCTCGACGCTCCGTGCCCGGAGCATTGGGCGCTCGACTGGGGCGTGTTCATCGACGACGGCGGGCGCGACCGGCTGGTCGGCACCATCGTGCTGCGCCGGGTCGGCAACATCATCCGCATCGTCAGCTTCCTCGGCCATGCCGACCACCTGTCATCCGGCGCGATGAAGCTGCTGTTCGTCGAGATCGCGCGCTGGCTGCTGCGCCGTGAGGATCCGCGGGTGCGGGGGGTGCGCTTCGTCCTCTACGGCGCGCTGGAGCAGGGCGGGCTTGGCCTGCTGCACTGGAAGCGGCGCCTGCTGGTCCGGCCCTTCGTCTTCGCCGACCCGGCGCCGGCCGGCAGCAACGGCGGGGCCATTCGCGCCTGACGCCACGATTGTGGCGGGCGGCGACTTCAGATCGTCCCGCTAACGCCATTTTTCCCCGGCTGAACTGGCCGCGATCGACATCACCGGGGGATGAACATGGACCAGGACAGTTCGGCTGCGACGCGGCCGCGGACGGATGAAGCCGCGCGCTCGCCGGTGGGGCCGGCCAGCCGCTCGGCCGAGAACGAGGCGCGGATCGTCGCCCATCTGCGCGCGGTGCTGCTGGGCTGCGGCCGCTCGCCGGTCTGGGGCTAGCCGGGGCCGAGCACCGCGGCGCTCGGCCGGGCGGCGATGCGGTCCCACCAGGCGGCCAGCCGCCCGTGCCGCGCCAGCAGGTCGCGGCCTTCCGGCGCCATCCGGAAATAGTCGAGGATCGGCGCCGCGTGCAGGTCGGCCAGGCTGAGCGCATCGCCCAGCAGCCACGGCCCGTCGCCGAGGAAGCCCTCGAGCACGTCGAGGCACATCCCGGCCCGGGGCAGGGCCGCGGCGATCAGCGCCTCGTCGGTCGGCCGGCCCGCCTTCGGCTTCGACACCCGTTCGACATAGATGTCCCAAACCAGCGGGCGATAGGCGTAGCTGTCCAGCACGCCGATGATCTGGGTCATCCGGGCTCGGCCGCGGGCGTCGGCGGGCTGCAGCGCCGGCCCCGGAAAAGCCTCGTCGACATAGCGGGTGATCGCGGCGGTCTCGTACAGCGCGAAGCCGTCATGCTCGAAGGCGGGAATGCGGCCGAAGGGGTGGCGGCCGAGATAGCCCGGCGGCGGCCCCTCGGGCGCGAAGATGTCGACCTCGACCAGGTCGAACGCCACGCCCTTCTCCTGCAGCGCCAGCAGCGCGGCGCGGACATAGGCGCTGTAGCGGGCGCCGTAGAGGATCGGGGTCACGGCACCTCGACCTTCCGCTCGGTGTCGATCACCAGGATGTTGTTCCGCTCCAACTGGTAGCGGCCGGTATAGGGTCCGGATTTCCAGCCGTCCTGCGGCGCGCGCCGGCCGCTGAAGGCGGACCAGAGATTCTTCGATTCCGCCAGCACCGACCGGTCCTGGTGCACCGGCTTGCCGTCCGGGCCGGTGATGGTGACGATCTGGATGTCGCCGCCCCGGACGCCGAAGCTTTCGGCCCACAGCACCAGCGGCGCGTTCCGGCCGCCCTTGATCTCGGCGTAGTCGCCGCGCCGGGCGGCCTCCCAATCGGGCGGGCCGGCGGTGAAACCCGCGGTCAGCAGGGCGGTCGGGATATAGGGCACATCCGCAGCCCAGAGCGGATGGCCGGTCTTCTCGCAGCCCGAGCCGATCGGCAGGGCGGTGAAGGGATCGATGAAGGTTTCGCCCTTGAACACGCTGAACTCGACATGCGGGAATTCGGTGTTGCCGGACAGGCCGACCTGGCCCAGCTTCTGCCCGGCCTTGACCGTGTCGCCCGGCTTCACCACGACGCTGCCCTGCTTCATATGGGCGTAGCGGGTGTGCCAGCCGCCGCCATGGTCGATGGTGACGCCGTTGCCGGCCTCTCGGCCCTTGACCGCGTCGGCGCCGCGTTCCTTGATCGAGATGTCGGGCTCGCCGTCGCGGATGCCGAGCACGGTGCCGTCGGCCGCCGCCAGGATGTCGACGCCCTTGCGCATGGCGGCCAGGTCGCGCAGGCGGATGTCGGTGCCGTTGTCGCCGTTGTAGCCCAGGCGGTCGCAGCGGAAATTGCCGAAGCGCGGCCCGGCGACGGCGTCGACGTAGTTCTGGATGAAGCAGTCCTGGCCCAGGGTGCAGGCGACCGGCCAGCTGAAGCGCGGCTCGGTCTCCTGCGCCGATACGGCGGCGGGCGCGACGAGAAGGACGAGTCCGATCAGGGCGCTCCGCAGCATCCGATTTCTCCGTGTTAGAGACCGCTTAGAAATGCGCTGGCGTGAGTCGAATGGCGGTGGTTTCGAGAACCGGCGCGCAGCGGACGTTGGGTCCGTGAGCACCGGAAGCTTCGAGTCCGCCGCCAGGCGGCCGCGCCAGTAGCATTTAAAACGGTCTCTTAGAGAGACACCACCCGGATCCGCCGACCCTGCACCGCCAGGGCGATGCCGCCGCGCTTCAGCGCCAGCGCGGCCTCGCCGAACATCTCGCGGCGCCAGCCATGCAGCGCCGGCACCTGGGCGTCGTCGTCCATGGCGATGGCCTCCAGGTCGTCGCTGCCGGCGACCAGCTTCTGGGCTACGCCCTCATCCTCGCATTTCATCTTCAGCAGCACGCGCATCAGCTCGACCAGCGGCGCGATGCCGGGCGGGGTCGGCGGGCGCTGCGCCAGCTTCGGCGCCTGGTCGGGCGGCGTCGCCAGGCCGCGCTCGACCGCCGCCATCAGCCCCTGGCCCTGCCAGCCCTCGGCCATGTTTCGGCTCATGCCGCGGATCCGGGCCATGGCATCGAGGTCGCGCGGGGTGTGCGCCGCGATCTCCAGCAGCGCCTCGTCCTTCATGATCCGGCCGCGCGGGATGTCGCGCTTCTGCGCCTCGCGCTCGCGCCAGGCCGCCACCTCGCGCAGGATCGCCAGGAACTTGGCCGAGGCGTTCCGCGGCTTCAGCCGCAGCCAGGCCTGGTCCGGCTCGGTCCGGTAGGTGCCCGGATCGCACAGGATCGCCATCTCCTCGGCCAGCCAGGCCTCGCGGCCGGACTGGGCCAGCTGCTGGCGCAGCGCCTCATAGGCCGGGCGCAGATGGATCACGTCGGCCAGCGCGTATTCGATCTGGCGCTCGGTCAGCGGCCGGTGCGACCAGTCGGTGAAGCGTGACGACTTGTCGATCCGGGCATTGGCCAGCTTGCCGACCAGGTTCTCGTAGCTGACCGATTCGCCGAAGCCGCACACCATGGCCGCGACCTGGGTGTCGAACAGCGGCGTCGGCACGCGGCCGGTCAGGTGGTCGAAGATCTCCACATCCTGGCGGGCGGAGTGGAAGACCTTCAGCACCTTCTGGTTGTGGACCAGCGCGAACAGCGGCGCCAGGTCGATGCCCGGCGCCAGCGGGTCGATCGCCACGGCCTCGTCCAGCCCGGCGATCTGCACCAGGCACAGCTTCGGCCAGAAAGTGTGCTCGCGCATGAACTCGGTGTCGATGGCGATGTAGTCGGCCGCTGACATCCGGTCGCAGAAGGCGGCGAGCTCGGCGGTGGAGGTGATCAGAGTCATCCCCAGCGTTGTAGACGATGAAACCCCCAGTTGCCGAGTGCTTTACGACAATCCGCCGAACGGAATGCCGCCGGCGGCGAATCCGGCTAGTCTCGACCGCGAACCGGTGGGGCCGGGGCGGGAACGCGGCCATGCTTTCGCCATGGCCGTTCGGGAGCGTGGAGGCGACGGCGAGGAGGGCCGCATGAGACGATCCCTGGCATCCACCATGGCGGCTGCGATTCTGGCGGCGATGGCGCCCCTCGCCGGCGCGGCCGAAGAGGCGCCGCCCGGCCTGTTCCGGGTCGGCGACACCGGCGTGCGCTGCCTGAAGCAGCCCTGCCCGTGGCGCGGCGTGGTGCCGGTCGACGACGAGAGCGTCGCGGCCGGGACCGTCCCCCCGGCCTATGCCGGCGACGCGCCGCCGGTGATCGCGGCGCGGGCCGACCTGCTGGACCCGGTGCGGCGCGAGATCTGGCGCGCCTGGGCCGCGGGCGGCTGCCTGCTGGTCCATGGCCGCTTCGACCGCCGCGGCGCCGCGGCGATGCCGGTGCTGTCGGTCGACCGGGTCATCGGGCCGTGCAGCCGGTAGCCGCGGACCTGACGCCTGACTGCGGATGGAGGCGAGCTTGCCGAGGACATTGAGAGCGATCGCCATCATCGAGCTTATAGCTGGCCTTGTCCTGGCGATCTGGTGGTTCAGAGTGTCGGAGGGCTTCCTAGGACTTGCTTTCCTGCTTTCTGGGTTGATCTCCGCCATCGTGTTCCTGGCGCTGGCGCAGATCCTGGAGAACTCGAACCTGATGCGGCAGGATCTCGGCTCGCTGCGGGATGAGTTGCGGCGGGAATCCAGCACGGCAAGAGGCCATGCCGGAGCGGGCTTCTCCATCGTCATCGCTGCCGCCGTCAATGGAGGCGATCAGAGAATCGGCCGATCCGGCCACCGGTCGAATCACATACATCTACAACGGCGTGAGCTATGACAGCCGCTATTCCGCCGTGGAACAGCTCACCGAGGATGAGTGGCGCGAGCGTCAGTCTCCAGGATCGCCTCCGTCCGATTGAGGGGATAGCCGGAGCAACGGCCCGGTCACTGTTCTACCCCTCCCAGTCCAGGCCGAGGTCGAGAATGGGCGCGCTGTGGGTGATCCAGCCGGCTGAGATCAGGTCGACGCCCGCGGCGGCGATCGCCGGCACCGTCTCCACCGTCACCCGGCCGGAGGCTTCGGTCACCGCCCGTCCGTCGACCCTTCGCACCGCCTCGCGCAGCTGGTCCGGGGTCATGTTGTCCAGCAGCACGGCGTCGATGCCCTCGGCCAGCGCCTCGTCGAGCTGGCCGAGCGTGTCGACCTCGACCTCGATCTTCACCAGATGCCCGACCGCGGCGCGGGCCCGGGCGATCGCCGGGCGCACCCCGCCGGCCACGGCGATGTGGTTGTCCTTGATCAGCACCGCGTCATCCAAGCCGAAGCGGTGGTTGACGCCGCCGCCGGCGCGGACCGCGTGCTTCTCCAGCGCCCGCAGCCCCGGCGTGGTCTTGCGGGTGCAGGCGATGCGCGCCTTGTGCGGCCGGGCGGCGGCGACCAGCGATGCCGTGGCGGTGGCGACGCCGGACAGGCGGCACAGCAGGTTCAACGCCACCCGCTCCGCGGCCAGGATCGGCCGGGCCGGGCCGTCGATCTGGATCACCGCATCGCCCGGCGCCACCCGGCTGCCGTCCGGCTTCAGGACGACGACGGCGATGGCGGGGTCGAGCAGGCGGAAGGCCAGGGCGGCGGCATCGGTGCCGGCCACGGCGCCGGGCTGGCGCGCCACGATGGCGCCGCGCATCCGGGCCTCGGCCGGGATCACCGCGGCGCTGGTGATGTCGCCGGCGCGGCCGAGATCCTCGGCCAGCGCGGCACGGACCACCGGCTCGACCAGCAGTTCGGGGAGGGAGGGGAGATCCATGGTCGGCCTCACGGGCGGGCAGTGCCGGTGCGGGGGGCGTCGCCCTCCAGCACATCGGCGAGGGTGATGAAGGAGGGGGCGGAGGCCGGATCGGCCTCGGGCCGGTCGCTGCGGCACTGGGCGCCGCGACTCTCGCGCCGGCGCAAGGCGGCGGTGGCGATCAGCAGCCCGGCCAGGGCGCGGTCGGCCAAGGCCGAGGGCGCGGCATCGGCCAGGGGCCGCAGGGCCGTGACCGCGGCGATCAGCCCGGCGCCGTCGCGGACCACGCCGACATGCCGCTCCATCAGCCCGCGCAGTGTGGCGACCATGCCGGCATCCGGGGCGGGGCGGCGGGCAGCGCCGAGCGGCAGCGGCCGCAGCGGCGGCCGGGCCTCGCCGCCGCTTATGTCCGCGGCGATCCAGCCGGCGAAGGCCAGGGCCTCGAGCAGCGAGTTGCTGGCCAGGCGGTTGGCGCCGTGCAGCCCCGTCGCCGCCACCTCGCCCGCGGCCCACAGGCCGGGCACGGAGCTGCGGCCGCGGCCGTCCACCGCCACGCCGCCCATGTGGTAATGCGCGGCCGGGCGGATCGGGATCGGCTGCCGGGCCGGGTCCAGCCCCGCCTCGCGGCACAGCGCGGTGACCTTGGCGAAGCGCTGCAGCCGGTCGCCCAGCGGGCGCACATCCAGGAACACCGGCTCGCCGGCCATGACCCGGCGGAAGACAGTGCGGGCGATCACGTCGCGCGGGGCCAGGTCGCCCTGCGGATGATCGGCCATCACCCGATCGCCAGCGGCCGTCACCAGCATGGCGCCCTCGCCGCGCAGCGCCTCGGTGGCCAGCGGCATCGGATCGTGGCCGACGGCCATGGCGGTCGGGTGGAACTGCACGAATTCCAGGTCGCGCAGCACCGCCCCGGCCCGCGCCGCCAGGGCCAGGCCGGTGCCGGCGGCGCCGAGCGGGTTGGTGGTGTGGGCGTACAGGCCGCCAACCCCGCCGGTGGCCAGCACCACGGCCCGGGCCGGGATCGCCACCGGGGCGCCGTCCTCCCAGGCCAGCACGCCGCAGATGCCGGCTTCGTCGCGCAGCAGGGCGGTGGCGCGGGCGTGGCGGAGGACGATGCGCGGATCGGCCTCGACGGCCCGGGCCAGGGTGTGCAGCACCGCGGCGCCGGTGCCGTCGCCGCCGGCATGGATGATGCGGCGGCGGCCATGCGCGGCCTCCAGCCCCAACGCGAAGTCGCCGCCCTCTGAGCGGTCGAAGGGGGCGCCCAGCCCGGTCAGCCAGGCGATGCAGCCGGGCGCCGCCGCGGTGACGCGCCGCGTCACCTCCGGGTCGCCCAGCCCGGCGGCGGCCGCCAGCGTGTCGGCGGCGTGCAGCGCCGGGTCATCATCGGGGCCGAGCGCCGCGGCGATGCCGCCCTGGGCCCAGCCGGTGGCGGCTTCGGCCCCCAGCGGCGCGGCGGACAGCAGCAGCACCGGCAGCGGCGCCAGCTGCAAGGTCGTGGCCAGCCCGGCGATGCCGGCGCCGATCACCACCACCCGGTCCTGCGGGCGGGACGAGATCGCGTCCATCAGCGCACCTCCAGCATGCGTTCGACCGCGGCGCGGGCACGGCCGACCACGGCGGGGTCCAGCTCCACCGCGTGGGTCATCGTCTCCAGCGCGTGCCGGATCTTGGGCAGGGTGATCCGCTTCATGTGCGGGCACAGGTTGCAGGGCCGGATGAAGTCGATCTCCGGGAACTGCACGGCGACATTGTCGCTCATCGAGCATTCGGTCACCAGCACCACCCGGCCGGGGCGCTTGGTCGCGACATAGTCGCTCATCGCCGCGGTCGACCCGGCGAAATCGGCCTCCGCCACCACCTCGGGCGGGCATTCCGGATGGGCCAGCACGACCACGCCGGGATGGGCCTCGCGCAGCTGCCGGACATCGGCCGGGCCGAACCGCTCATGCACCTCGCAGGCGCCCTGCCAGGCGATGATCTCGACCCTGGTCTCGGCCGCGACATTGGCCGCCAGATAGCCGTCCGGGATGAAGATGACACGCGGCACGCCCAGGCTCTCCACCACCTTCACGGCGTTGCCGGAGGTGCAGCAGATATCGCTCTCCGCCTTCACCGCGGCCGAGGTGTTGACATAGGTCACCACCGGCACGCCGGGGTAGCGGCGGCGCAGCAGGCGCACATCCTCCGGCGTGATCGATTCGGCCAGCGAGCAGCCGGCGGCGGCATCGGGGATCAGCACGGTCTTGGCCGGGTTCAGCAGCTTCGCCGTCTCGGCCATGAAGTGCACGCCGCACAGCACGATCACCGAGGCCTCGGCCCGGGCCGCCTCGCGCGCCAGGGCCAAGCTGTCGCCGGTGATGTCGGCGATGCCGTGGAAGATCTCGGGCGTCTGGTAGTTGTGCGCCAGAATCACGGCGTCGCGCTCGCGCTTCAGCCGCAGGATGGCGTCGATGTCGGGGGCGAAGCCGGGCCAGTCGAAGGCCGGAATGACGCGGGACAGCCGGTCGTACAGCGGCGCGGTGCGCGCGGCCACGGCAGGGGTGTAGTCGGTGGAGACGGACATCGGGTTCTGCTCACTTCGAGAATTACGAGGACAGGCGCGGCCCGAATCGGTGTCGCTTCCGTTACTCTAATTCTCAGAATTAGAAAAACAAGACGAATTCGCGGAGGGCGATCCAGCCTCCCGCCGTGAGGTGTTGTCGCCGGCCGCGCGCGCTCTCATCTCTCGGCGAGGGCCGGCGACCCGGGCCGGCCCGAGGACAGAGCAGCATGATCGCGACCGATCCCGGGCAGGTCTCCCGATGCCGATGACCGCCACCGCAGCATCCGGGATCCGCCCGGGCATCGCCCTGCGGGCCTGGGCCGGGCGTGACCGGCTGCTGCCGCTGCTGACCGCGGCCCTCGCCCTCGCCATCTTCCTGTTCGACACCTTCAGCCCGATGAAGATCGCGGTGGCGGTGCTCTACGCCATCGTCATCCTGATGTCGGTCGGCTTTCTCGACCGCCGGGGCGTCCTGCTGGTGGCGCTGGGCTGCGGCGGGCTGACGGTGATCGGCTTCCTGGTCGGGCTGCGGCATACCGGGTTCGAGGCCCATCTCCTGCGCGGCATCGTCAGCCTGTCGGCGATCGCCATCGCCACCCTGCTGGCCCAGCGCGGCCAGGCGACGACCGAGGTGCTGCGCGACAGCGAGCGGCGCTGGCGCGGCATCTTCCACTCGGTTGGCGTGGCGATCTGGGAGGAGGATTTCACCCGGGTCCACCGCCTGTTCGAGGATCTGACGCGGCAGGGCGTCCCCGATCTCCGGCGCCGGCTTGAGGACGATCACCGCCTGGTCGAGCGCTGCATCGCTTTGGTGCGGATCGTCGACGCCAACGACGCCGCGGTCCGGCTGGTCGGCGCCGCGGATGCCGCCCAGGCGATCGCCGGACGCGCGCGCATCTTCCTGCCCGAGACCGTGCGGACCTGGCGCGACCTGCTGATCGCCCTGGCGGAGGGCCGGCCGTCCTTTGCCGGCGAGACCGTGCTGCAGACCATCGCCGGCGAGCGCCGTTCGGTCCTGCTCACCGTCACCTTCCCGGCCGACGGCGTGCGGTCCACCGGCCTCCTCAGCGCCGTCGACATCACCGAGCGCCAGGCCCTGGCCGAGGCCCGGGCCGAGCTGGCGCATGTCTCGCGCATCGTCACCCTGGGCGAGCTGACCGCGTCGATCGCGCATGAGGTGAAGCAGCCGCTGGCCGCGATCGTCACCGACGCCCAGGCCTGCCTGCGCTGGCTCGACCGGCCGGTGCCGGCGCTCGACGAGGCGCGGGCCTGCGCCGGCCGGATCGCCGGCCAGGCCAACCGCGCCGACCATGTCGTGCAGCGGCTGCGCGACCTCACCCGCAAGGCGGAGCCGGAACGGATGCCGGTCGATCCCAACATCGTCGTCGACGAGGTGGTCGAGCTGATGCGGCACGAGATCGCCGACCATGGCGTGGCGCTGCGGACTAGGCTCGCGCCCGGGCTGCCGCCGGTTGCGGGCGACCGCATCCAGCTGCAGCAGGTGTTGATCAACCTCGTGGTCAACGCCATCCAGGCGATGGCCACGGCGCCCCGCCGCGAGCTCACGATCGAAACCAGCATGGGCTCGGCCGGGGAGGTCATGGTCGATGTCCAGGACAGCGGCATCGGGCTGACACTTGAGGAGATGCCGCGCCTGTTCACCCCGTTCCGCACCACCAAGCCCGGCGGCATGGGCCTCGGCCTGTCGATCTGCCGCTCGATCGTCGAAGCCCATGGCGGGCGGATCCGGGCGTCGCGCAACGCCGATGCCGGGCTGACCTTGCACATCGCCCTGCCGGCGGATCGGGGGCGGCCATGACCGGTTTCGCGCCCGAGGCGCCGCTGGTGCTGGTGCTGGACGACGAGGCGCCGGTCCGCACCGCGCTCGACAGCCTGCTGCGCTCGGTCGGCTTCCGCGTCGCCTGCTTCGCCGCGCCGGAGGAGCTGCTGCACGGCGACCAGCTGGCGTCGGCGAGCTGCCTGGTGCTCGACATCCGGCTGCAGATGGCCAGCGGCCTCGATCTCCAGGCGCAGCTGGCCGAGGCCGGGCTCGGCATTCCGATCGTGGTCATGACCGGTCATGGCGACATCCCGATGAGCGTGCGGGCGATGAAGGCCGGCGCGGTCGACTTCCTGACAAAGCCGTTCCGGGACCAGGACATGCTCGACGCCGTCGGTGCCGCGATCGAGCGCGACCGTGAGCGGCGCGCGGCGGAGCAGCGCGTGGCCGAGGTCGCGGGGCGCTACGGCACCCTGACGCCGCGCGAGCGGCAGATCATGGCCCTGGTCGCCACCGGGCTGATGAACAAGGAGATCGCGGGGCAGCTCGGCCTCAGCGAGATCACGGTCAAGATCCACCGCGGCCAGGTGATGCGGAAAATGGCGGTGCGGTCGGTCGCCGACCTGGTCCGCATCGCCGACACGCTGGATGGCCGGCCCGGCTAGATCGGGACGCGTTCGACCGGAGTGGCGCTGGCGGGATCGAACCGCATCTCACTATTAACACAATGTGCAATTGTATTATCTATCGACTACGTTCATGCTATGTTCCATGGACAAGGCGCAGACCGATCGGATGTCGGAAGCCCCGGCCACTCCCCAGGAGGAGCGGGCGGCGCGGCATCTGCGCATGCTCGCCCGGGCGGCCGAGATCCAGATGGAGATCATGGAGGCGACCCGCACCGAGGCGGTGGAGGCGCCGCAGCCCGGCGCCGACTATTGCAAGCGGATCGCCGCGGTCGCCAAGTCGCTGCGGCAGACCCTGCTGCTGGAGGACAAGTTCGCCAATCATCGCGACGAGCGGCGCAAGGCCGCGGCGAAGCGCGAATCGGCCCAGGAGGATTGGCACGACCTTCGGGTGAAGCTGGCGATGCTGGCTGCCGCCTACGAGGTGTCCGAGGACGATGAGGAGGTCGACCGCCGCGTCGCCGAAGTGTGCGAGCGGGTCGAGCGGGTTCAGGTGGCGGAGCTGATCGCTGCCAGCCGGCCGGAGGTCGCGGTGGCGGCGCTGTGCCGGCGCTGGGGCTTCCCGCCGGAGGTGGAGCGCTGGCTGGAGATGGCCGACGAGGCCATGGAGCATTACGGCTTCATACCGCCGGAGGACGGCGAGGACGATGATCGGGAAGATCCGCCCGAGCCCCGCCCAGCCGGCGCCGGCCGCCGCAAGCCCCGGCCCCGGATACGGGCTGACCGCCACCGAACTCACCCGCTTCACCAACCTCCAGCACTCGCGAACGCATCCTTCCACGCTCCCCTTCTCCTTGCGGGAGGGGGTTGGGGGAGGGGTCTGCGCGCGTCCGCGCGCCTGCTGCCCATAAAGCCCTCGTCATCCCCGCGAAAGCGGGATCTCGTCACGCCTGGACCGGGAAGAGATTCCCGCGTTCGCGGGAATGACGGCAAAGGGATGGATTGCCGTTCTGAAAAGGTCCCAGCACGCGGGAGAGGCAGCGCGAAACCGGTCGCAGCAATCGGCTGCCAGCCCGCTCTACCCGGCGCGGCGGATGACCACCGGGATCGACTTGTAGGTCGGCGTGCCGCTGCGCTCGTCATAGGAGTCGAGCGCGACCAGGCCGTTGGCCTCCGGATAGTAGGCCGCCGCCGAGCCGCGGGCGATGTCATAGGCCACGGCGGTGACGCCGCGCAGCACCCGCGGCGGGTCGCCCGGGTCGTTGGCCACCGCCTCGACATCGACCCGATCGCCATGGCCGAGGCCCAGCGCCGCCAGGTCGTCCCCGTTCAGGAACACGACGTCGCGCCGCCCGGTGATGCCGCGGTAGCGGTCGTTCAGGCCGTAGATCGTGGTGTTGTATTGGTCGTGGCTGCGGATGGTGGTCAGGCGCAGCGCATCGGCCCGGGCCACGCGCGGATCCTCCTCGACCCCGTCACAGACCAGGAAGTTGGCCTTGCCCGACGGCGTCCGCCATTCGCGCTGCGACGCCGGCACGTTCAGCCGGAACCCGCCGGGCTCGGCGACGCGGGCGTTGAAGTCGAAGAAGTCCGGGAACACTGCCTCGATCTTGTCGCGGATGCGGGCGTAATCGGCGACCAGCCAGGCCCAGTCGACCTTCGTGTCCGGCAGCGTCGCCAGAGCCAGCCCGGCGATGATCGCCGGCTCCGACCGCAGCTGGTCCGAGGCCGGGGGCAGGGCGCCGCGCGAGGCGTGCACCATCGACATCGAATCCTCGACCGTCACCGACTGGACGCCGGCCTCCTGCTGGTCGCGCTCGGTCCGGCCCAGGCAGGGCAGGATGATCGACTCCTGCGCCAGCAGCAGGTGCGACCGGTTCAGCTTGGTGGCGATGTGCACCGCCAGGTCCAGCTTGCGCATGCCGGCGAACACCGCCTCGGGGTCGGACATGGCGACGGCGAGGTTGCCGCCGAGGCAGATGATCGCCTTGGACCGGCCGTCGATGATCGCCTGCACCGATTCCACCGCGCTGTGGCCCTTCTCGCGCGGCGGATCGAAGCCGAACACCCGCTCGATCGCATCGAGGAACGGCTTGGACGGGATCTCGGTGATGCCGACGGTGCGGTCGCCCTGCACGTTGGAATGGCCGCGCAGCGGGCAGATGCCGGCGCCCGGCCGGCCGATATTGCCGCGCAGCAGCATCAAGTTGGCCAACTGCTGCACGTTCGAGGTGCCGTGGCGGTGCTGGGTCAGGCCCATGCCGTAGCAGACGATGACGTTCTTCGCCTTGGCATAGACCGAAGCGGCGGATTCGATGGTGTCGCGCGGCAGGCCGGACTGGGCCTCGATCACCTCCCAGGACACCGTCTCCAGATCCGCGGCCAGCGCCTCGAAGCCGGCGGTGTGCTCGGCGATGAAGGCCCGGTCCAGCAGCCCCGGACCGCCGGCGGCGAGGTCCGCGGCGTCGGCGGCCAGCAGTGCCTTCATCATGCCCTTCAGCACGGCGACGTCGCCGCCGACCTTGACCTGGTGATAGGCCGAGGCGATCGGGGTCGATCCGAGGGTCAGCATCTCCAGCGGGTTCTGCGGCGCGGCGAAGCGCTCAAGCCCGCGCTCGCGCAGCGGGTTGAACACCACGATCGGCACGCCGCGCTTCGCCGCCTCGCGCAGCGTCGTCAGCATGCGCGGATGGTTGGTGCCCGGGTTGTGGCCGATGCAGAAGATGGCGTCGCAGAGGTCGAAATCCTCCAGCGTCACCGTGCCCTTGCCGACGCCGATCGACACCGGCAGCCCGACGCTCGTCGCCTCATGGCACATGTTCGAGCAGTCGGGGAAATTGTTGGTGCCGTATTCCCGGACGAACAGCTGGTACAGGAACGCAGCCTCGTTCGAGGTCCGGCCCGAGGTGTAGAACTCGACGGTGTTCGGGTCGGCATAGCTGCGCAGCCGTTCGCCGATCCGCCGGAACGCCTCGTCCCAGCTGACCGGCAGGTAGCGGTCGGTGGCCCGGTCATAGGCCATCGGATGGGTCAGCCGGCCCTGGTCCTCCAGCGCATGGTCGGACCAGCCCCACAGCTCGGCCACCGTGTGCTCGGCGAAGAATTCCGGCGTGGTCCGCCTGCTGGTGGTCTCCCACGACACCGCCTTGGCGCCGTTCTCGCAGAACTCGAAGGACGAGGTGTGCTTCGGGTCGGGCCAGGCGCAGCCGGGGCAGTCGAAGCCCGAGGGCTGGTTCATCCGTCTCAGGCCGCGGATGTCCTCGGCGATCGCCATCTGGTCCTTGATCGCCCGGGCCACCGCGCCGAGGGCACCCCAGCCGCCGGCCGGCCCGGCATAGGGCTTCACGCCGGGAACGTCGTTGTCTTGCGCCATCGGGGTGCTCCTCGGAAGCTGGCCGGTACTATACACGCGGCAGGGCGCTGGAGGGACGAGCCGCCGGGGCGGGCACGGCGGTTTCGTCCTGCCGGTCGGCGCCACGCTCCTGCAGCCAGTAGCCCAGCCCGACCATCAGCCCGCCGCCGACCAGGTTGCCCAGCGTCACCCAGACCAGGTTGTGCACGGCGCCTTCGAGGGTGATCGTCTCCGGATGCTCGCCCAGCAGGGCCAGGGCGAAGACGAACATGTTGGCGACCGAATGCTCGAAGCCGCAGGCGACGAAGATCGCGATCGGCCAGAAGATCAGCGCGATCTTGGCGGCGTCGTTCTCGGTGCGGCCGCACATCCAGATCGCCAGGCAGACCAGCCAGTTGCACAGCAGGCCGCGGGCGAACAGCTCATAGCCGGGCGCCGCGATCTTGGCGGCGACGACGGCGAAGAACTCGCTGCTGCCGTCGGTCAGCAGCACGCCCCCGCCGGCCATGTGCAGCAGCGCCGCCAGCACCACCGCGCCGATCAGGTTGCCGGCCCAGCAGGCGACCCAGACCCGCAGCATGTCGGCCCAGCTGCTGTCGCCGCGCAGCACGGCGAAGGGCATGTACATCGCGGTGCCGGTGAACAGCTCCGACCCGGCGAAGACCACGATGGTCAGCGCCGAGGCGAAGACCGCGCCCATCACCAGATGCGCCCAGGACGGGTCGGCATGGGCGCCGACGGTGAACATGAAGATGTCGCCGAAGCCGATATAGGCGCCGGCCAGGGCCGATCCGATCAGGAAGGCCAGCAGATGGGCCTTGACCATCCCGGCCTTGTGCGCCCCGGACTCGGCATATTTGGCAATCGTGTCGCGATACATCGCCAGCCTTCTTCTTCACGGCGTCGAAGATGATTCACCCATCCCTCGCCGGGCCCCCGCATCTGGCGCAGGGGCCCGGCGGCGAGGCCGCCGGCTAGCCGGCGACGACCGGGGACTTGTCCTTGCGCAGCGCGTCCATCACCGTCTTGTCGAGGTTGAGATGGCCCTGCACCAGCTCCGGCGGGGTCAGCGCCAGCCACTGGTTCAGCGACACATCGGCGTAGTAGCTGCTCTTGAACATCTCGAGGAAACGCAGCGTCGTACTGCCGGTGTTCTCGATGTAATGGCCCATGGCGAAGGGCACGTAGCCGACATCGCCTGCCGTGAAGTCGATGGTACGGGCTGCACCGACGGCGCCGAACACGCCCATCCGGGCCTGGCCTTCGATGTAGTACTGCCACTCATCGGCGTTCGGGTGCCAGTGCAGCTCGCGCATCCCGCCCGGCTCGATCTCCACCAGCGCCGCGGCGATGGTCTTCGATGCCGGGAAGTTCGAGGAGTCGGTGATGCGGACGGTGCCGCCCTTGGTCTTGATCGGGTCCTGCGCCAGCATCCGGTGGCTGAAGACCTGCGGCACCGGCTTCGCGCCGGCGATCTTGTCGCCCGCCAGCGGGCCCGGCACCGGCAGGTTGAAGATGTAGCGCTGCCGCGGATCCGGGGTGTTGCCGAAATATTTCGGGTCGACACCGAAGTTCTTGCCCAGCACGTCGGTCGGCACATGCTTGAACCAGTCGCTCAGCAGGAAGGTGCCGTCCTCGTCGAATTCGCCGTCGTCGAAGACCAGCAGGAATTCGCAGCCGTCCTTGCCCAGGCCCTGGATCGAATGCGGGATGCCGGAGGGGAAGTACCAGAGGTCGCCGACGCCGACATCGTCGACGAAGTTGTTGCCCGCGGCGTCGACGGCGGAGATCCGCGCCTCGCCATACAGCATGTAGGCCCATTCCGCCTGCTTGTGCCAATGCAGCTCGCGCGTGCCGCCGGCGTTCAGGCGCATGTTCACGCCCGCGATGTTCTTGGAGACGCTGAGCTCGCGGATCGTGACCTGGCGGGTCCAGCCGCCCTCCTCCTGGCGCACATGCGCGTCGGAGAACGAATAGCGCAGGTTCTGGAACGTGCCGCTGTCGGTCCGCGGCGGGTTCAGGAAGCTCGGATTCTCTCCGTCGCGCAGCAGGTCGCGCGGGCCGGGATCGGTGCCGCCGCGGCCGGGGGTCATCGGCTGCGGCACCGCCGCGGTCTCGGCATTCGCGCCGGTGGCGGCGACGGCGAGGCCGCCTGCGGCCATGGTGCCGAGGGCGGCTCGGCGGGTGAACAGGGTCATATGTTCCTCCAGTCCTTCGTGGTCCCGGCTTTTCAGGAGCCGGACCGCACGCCGCGAACGCTGGGCGGCGCGGCGGCGTCATGGGATCCACGCGTCGATCGTCTTCCCGGGAGGCGGGGAGGGGGAGGTCGGGGCGGTCGATCGCCGGGGCCTCGCCCGCGCCTTCGGCCCAAGCCGATTGGCACGTTGGTTTGAAGGTCGGAACCGGCGGGCCGGGCGGCAGGTTTCGCTTGCAACCCGGGAAAGAAGCCGCCCCGGCCATCGCCGGTCCGACCGTCGATGTCCCGCAAGAAAACGCCCTTTGCCGGACCGGCACCATCATATTGGCGGTTGGCTTCGTAACCGGGAGCGGTGCCATGGCCCATACCTAGGTATAGGGCTGCCGGTCAGGCCATCAGGCCGTCCACGGGCGTTGAGCATCGGCCGGACTGCCGCCTACAGTGGGGCAGGGGCAGAGGGGCACCGCGGCACGCCCGAAGTTGTCCGCAGCCATCCGGCCGGCCGCAGGCGCCTGGCCGATGTGATCGCAGGAGAGAGACCGTGGAACTGCGCAATCTGGGCCGGTCCGGCATCCGGGTCGGGCCACTGGCCCTCGGCGGCAACGTGTTCGGCTGGACCGCTGACGAGGCCGCATCCTTCCGGGTGCTCGACGCCTTCGTCGACGCCGGGCTGAACCTGATCGACACCGCCGACGCCTATTCCACCTGGGCGCCCGGCAACAAGGGCGGCGAGTCGGAGACCATCATCGGCAAATGGCTGAAGCGCAGCGGCAAGCGCGACCGGGTGGTGGTCGCCACCAAGGTCGGCTGGGAGATGCCGGGCCGGCCGCAGCGCAAGGACCTTTCGGCCGCCTGGATCTGCGAGGAGGTCGAGAACTCGCTGCGCCGGCTGCAGGTCGACGTCATCGACCTGTACCAGTCGCATCACGACGACCTGGAGACTCCGCAGGAGGAGACGCTGGCGGCCCATGCCGAGCTGATCAAGGCCGGCAAGGTGCGCGCGATCGGCGCCTCGAACTTCTCCGTCGACCGGCTCGCCTCGGCCTTGAAGATCAGCGCCGAAAAGGGCCTGCCGCGCTACGAGACGATGCAGCCGCACTACAACCTTTATGAGCGGTCGCATTACGAAGGGCCGCTTGAGGACCTGTGCCGGCGCGAGGATATCGGGGTCATCACCTACTTCTCGCTGGCCAGCGGCTTCCTCAGCGGCAAGTACCGCAGCGAGGCCGACCTGTCGAAGAGCGCCCGCGGCGGCGGCATGAAGGACCGGCTGAACCCGCGTGGCCTGCGCATCCTCGACGCGCTCGACCAGGTGGCCGAGGCGCATGGCGTCCGCCCGGCCACGGTGGCTCTGGCCTGGCTGATCGCCCGCCCCGGCATCACCGCCCCGATCGCCAGCGCGACCAGCCCGGAGCAGCTGGAAGACCAGATCGCCGCGACCCGGCTGATCCTGGCCGCCGACGAGATCCGGCTGCTGGACGAGGCGGGGAGGTAGGGCTCTCGGCCGGGATCACCCCGGCCGGCGGGACAGGGGCAGCTTGACCCCCGGCTCGGGCTGTTCCTGCTGCACCTCGCGGCGGAAGCGGACCAGACGGGCCGGGCGGCCGCCGGTGCCGCCGGCGACCTCGCCGGTCTCCTCCACCAGCCCCTGGCTGTCGACCAGGCGGCGGAAGTTCGGGGCGTGCAGGCGCAAGCCCGCCAGCGCCTCGACCGTGCGCTGCAGCTGCGACAGGGTGAAGGTCGGCGGCATCAGCTCGAACACCACCGGCCGGTACTTGATCTTGCCGCGCAGCCGGCCGATCGCGGTGGCCAGGATGCGGCGGTGGTCGGCCGCCATCGGCGCGCCCTCGGCCAGGGCCGGGCAGGCGGGGTTGTTGCCGTCCCGATGCGCCTCGGCGGCCAGCCCGGCCTCGTACATCAGCTCGTAGCGCTCCAGCACCCGCTCCTCGCCCCAGGGCAGGCCGCCGAGGCCGAAGGCGAGGCGCAGCCGGGCCTCGCGCCGCCGCCGTTCCGGCTCGGCCGGGGCCGCCGCGACCCAGCCGGCCAGTGCCGGCTCGATCCGGTCCAGCAGCTCCGGGCGGCCGCCGCGGCGGTCCTCCCAGGGGAAGTGGCGGTACCAGTCGCTCCATGAGGAGTCGCCGGCCGGCGCCGCCTCGCGCAGCAGCGCCAGGTAGCCGACCGACAGCACCCGGCCCGGCCCGGCGAGATGCCGGTCGCGGTCGCCGAAGGTGTAGAGCTGCTCGACATAGCCCAGCGGCTGCCCGGCCTGGGTCTCGACCCAGGCGCGCAGCCCCAGCTCCAGCGTCCGGTGCTGCGGCTCCAGCGGACCGGCGGGCAGGGCGTCGATGCCGTCCGGCCCGCGCAGCGCCAGCACCCGCGGCGTCTCCCCGGCCACCGCCACCACCACGGCCGACAGGTCGACCGTCACCCGGTCCTGGGCCCGGCTCTGGGGCCCTCGGGCCTGGGGGGAATTCGGCGACCTTTGCGCCTTAGCCGTCACGCCGGCCATCGTGGATCGGAAGCCTCGACTCGCATACCGCCAGGATAGCATGGGCGGGCGTCGGTTCGGTGACGACTCACGGCCGGCATGTCAGTCGGCCGGCGAGGCCCTTGCCCCTGCGGCTGACGGGGCCGACCGCTGGCGCGGCGGCGCGGGGGCGAAGACCAGCGGCCGGAGGTCGGCGAGGCAGTCATCGTCGGGCCGCGCTGCCGGGTTATCCAGGAAACGGCCGGCGACGCTGCCGGCGCAGGTATCGCCATAGTACAGCACGCCATGGCCATGGGCCGGAAAGACGTAACTGTAGCTGTGAGCCAGCCGCTTGACGGCCGCCTCGGCCCAGGATGGCGGGGTGGTGGGATCGAAGGCGCCGGAGATCAGCAGCGCTGGAACGTCGCTGGTCACCGGGTCGGCATCGCGCGCCGGGCTTCGCGGCACCGGCCAGAGTGAGCAGTCGTCGATCGACTCGTCCTCCATCTGGACGGCGAAGCGCGCGTCCCGGGCCGCGGCCCGTTCAATCCACCCCGGCTCGGCCGGGATCAGGTCGGCGCAGGTGACCGAAGCATTGACGGTCTGCTCCAGCATCTTGTCCGCGTTCTTTGCCCGCAGAAGTTCGTGCTCTTTCACCATCCGGACGATACGGGTCTCATTGGCTTCCAGGTCGTCGATGAGAAACGGGACGAACATGGCGTCGGCGGGCAGCCGCAGCATCTCGATCACCATGTCGCGCAGCATCCAGCCATCGATCCGTGCGCTTGTGTCATCCGTGATCCGCACGGTCAGGGGCTCGGCGTCAAGCCGCCGGGCCAGGGCGAGGAAGCGCTGCTCGAGATCGGGATAAGCCGCGTTGCAGGCGGCGCTGGCTTCGCACGCCCGGACCAGCGCATCGAAGGCTTGGCCGCTGTTCGCGGCGTAGTCGAAGACATTCGCCTCCGGTGGCAGCACGCCTTCGAGGATGACCGAGCGCAGGCCCTGCGGATAGTCACGCATCACGGTCATTGCGACGCGTGAGCCGAACGAAACCCCCCACAAATTCCATGCCGGCTGGCCAAGGGCCTGTCGCAAATCCACGATGTCGGCGGCGATCGTCGCGGTGGTGATCTGGCCGGGATCGTGCCCGGCGTCCCGGAACCTCTCCCAGCACCGCTTCACGCTCTTCCTGATGGCGGCGGTCCAGATCTCGCGTGCCGGCTGCGTATGGTCGAGGATGCCCTGCCGGGCATAGCGGTCGAACGGCCCGCAGCGGGTCGCCAGGATGCCCGATTCCCCGATCCCCCGCTGGTCGAACAGCACCAGGGGGCGGGCTGCGAGCCAGTCCGCATGCTCGATTGCACTTGCCCAGTTCGACAGCCCCTTCGCGTCCAGCCCGGCCGGACCTCCCGGCCCGCCGGAGATGAACAGCAGCGGATCCGGCCGCACGTCTCGGTCGAAGCGTCGAAGCGTCGCCACCCGCAGACGGATGAGCGGTCCGTCCGGCCGGGCGCGGTCCTCCAGCACGGTGACGGTGCCGCATTCCACCTCGACACCGTACGGCAAGCTCGTGCCGGCCGGACAGTCGTCGGCGGTGAAGAAGGGCGGCTGTGGCTCCTCGCCGGCAGCGTTGCCGGCGGCAAGGAAAAGGAGAAAGGTGAAAATCCAGCGCATGATATCGGAGGCCTGGGTCGAGGCGAAATGGCAGCCATTCTGCCGGAGGCAGGGCAGGGCCGTCGAGCCGCGGCTTGACAGGCCGGCGCGCGCAGTGTCACTGACCGGCGTTTCTGCCCTGGTCCGAGAGCGATCCCATGCACGCCTACCGCACCCACACCTGCGGCCAGCTCCGTCCCGAACAGGCCGGCGAGACCGTCCGCCTGTCGGGCTGGGTCCATCGCAAGCGCGACCATGGCAATCTCTTGTTCCTCGACCTGCGCGACCATTACGGCCTGACGCAATGCGTGGTCGACACCGACAGCCCGCATTTCGCCGCGGCCGAGGCGGTGCGCGTCGAAAGCGTCGTCACCATCACCGGCACCGTGGTCAAGCGCAGCGCCGAGACCGCCAACGACAAGCTGCCGACCGGCGGCATCGAGGTGCGGATCGACGATTTCGTGCTGCAGTCGGCCGCCCAGGTGATCCCGCTGCAGGTCTCGTCCGACGAGGATGCCGGCGAGGATGTCCGCCTGCGCCACCGCTTCCTGGACCTGCGCCGGCAGAAGATGCAGCGCAACATCGTGCTGCGCAGCGAGGTCATCTCCTCGATCCGTCGGCGCATGATCGATCAGGGCTTCCGCGAGTTCCAGACGCCGATCCTGACCGCGTCCAGCCCGGAGGGCGCGCGCGACTTCCTGGTGCCGGCGCGCCAGCATCCCGGCAAGTTCTACGCCCTGCCGCAGGCGCCGCAGCAGTTCAAGCAGCTGCTGATGGTGGCCGGCTTCGACCGCTACTTCCAGATCGCGCCCTGCTTCCGCGACGAGGATGGTCGCGCCGACCGCAGCCCGGGCGAGTTCTACCAGCTCGATTTCGAGATGAGCTACGTCACCCAGGAAGACGTGTTCCAGACCATCGAGCCGGTGCTGCGCGGCGTGTTCGAGGAGTTCGCGGACTTCACCGGCACCAAGCGGGCGGTCACCGCCGGCCCATTCCCGCGCATCCCCTATGCCGAGTCGATGCTGAAATACGGCAACGACAAGCCGGATTTGCGCAACCCGCTGGTGATCACCGACGTCACCGCCGTCTTCGCCCGCGAGGACGTGACCTTCCGCGCCTTCAAGGGCGTGATCGAGAAGGGCGGCGTGGTGCGCGCCATCCGCGCGCCGAAGGTGGCCGACAAGCCGCGCAGCTTCTTCGACAAGCTGAACGGCTGGGCGCAGGAGCAGGGCGCGCCGGGCCTCGGCTACGTCGTGTTCGAGGCCGGCGCCGGCAAGGGCCCGATCGCCAAGTTCCTGGAGGCGGGCGCCCAGGGCGCGCTGCGCGAGGCCACCGGCGCCGAGGACGGCGACGCGGTGTTCTTCGTCGCCGATCTGGAGGCTGCGGCCGCCAAGCTGGCCGGCTTCGCCCGCACCAAGATCGGGCAGGAGCTGGAGCTGATCGACCCGGACCGCTACGAGTTCTGCTGGATCGTCGACTTCCCGATGTACGAGCTGAACGAGGAGACCGGGCAGATCGACTTCAGCCACAACCCGTTCTCGATGCCGCAGGGCGGGCTGGAGGCGCTGGAGACGCAGGACCCGCTGACCATCAACGCGTTCCAGTACGACATCGTCTGCAACGGCACCGAGCTGTCCTCGGGCGCGATCCGGAACCACAAGCCGGAGATCATGATCAAGGCGTTCGAGATCGCCGGCTATGGCCGCAACGAGCTCGAGGCCAAGTTCGGCGGCATGCTGTCGGCCTTCCGCTTCGGCGCGCCGCCGCATGGCGGCTCGGCCCCCGGCATCGACCGCATCGTCATGCTGCTGGCGGACGAGCCGAACATCCGCGAGGTCATCGCCTTCCCGATGAACCAGCGCGCCGAGGACCTGCTGATGGGCGCCCCGGCCGAGGTCGACGCGGCCCGGCTGAAGGAGCTGCACATCAAGCTCGACCTGCCGAAGAAGGCGGGCTGAGGCTTTCCGCTCGCGGCTCCGGCTGCGGGCGGCTTTCCTTCATCGGACATTTCGACTTCATCGCGGCCGCGTTGCCGCGCTACCCTGTCTGGCGACGTCGCGCCGCCTCAAGGCCCGACGGATCCAACCTGCAGGGACGCAACCGATGTTGGGATGGCCGGGAACGATGGCCGCGCTCGGCGCGGTGCTGGTGCTTCATGTCGCCTCGTCGCCGGCCATGGCCGCCGGCATCCGGATCGGCATCGACGCCGACCCGGACGTGCTGGACCCTGCCCAGGGCGGGTCGGTCTCCGGGCGCCAGGTCTTCGCCGCGCTGTGCGACAAGCTGGTCGGCGTCGCCCCCGGGGGCGGCTTCCAGCCGGAGCTCGCCACCGGCTGGAGCTGGTCGGCCGACAACACGGTCCTGACCCTGACGCTGCGCGACGGCGTGGTGTTCCAGGATGGCGAGCCGTTCGACGCCGCGGCGGTGAAGGTCAATCTCGACCGCTTCCGCACCGCCCCGGTCTCGCGCCGGAAGGCGGAGCTGAAGCCGGTGGCGGAGGTCACGGCGGTCGACCGGCTGACCGTGCGGCTTACCCTGTCGCAGCCCTATGCGCCGCTGATCGCGGTGCTGTCGGACCGGGCCGGGATGATGCTGTCGCCGAAGGCGCTGGCCCAGGCGGGCGACGCCATCGGCCAGCACCCGGTCTGCGCCGGCCCGTTCGAATTCGTCGAGCGGGTCCAGGGCGACCATATCCGGCTGAAGCGCTTCGACCGGTACTGGAACAAGGACGCCATCTTCCTCGACACGATCGACTACCGGCCGATGCCGGACGAGACCGTGCGGCTGCTCAACCTGCGCTCCGGCGACCTCGACCTGATCGAGCATGTGCCGACGGTCGAGGTCCCCGGGCTGCGCGACGATGCGGCCGTGACCCTGGTCGAGGCGCCGTCGCTGGCCTATGACCTGATCTCGTTCAACATCGGCCATGGCGACCAGGCGAACAGCCCGATCGGCCAGAGCGCCAAGGTGCGCCAGGCGCTGGAGCTGTCGCTCGACCGCGACGCCATCAACGCCGCCGCCTATGACGGCCTGTTCCTCCCGGGCAACCAGCCGGAGGTGCCGGGCACCCGGTTCGAGGATCCCGGCCACCCGATGCCTGCGCGCGACCTGGCGAAGGCGAAAGCGCTGTTGGCCGAGGCGGGGGTGCCGAACCCGTCCTTCACCCTCTTGGTGACCAACAATCCCGTTACCCAGCAGGTCGGGCAGATGATCCAGGCCATGGCGGGCGAGGCCGGCTTCGACATCAAGCTCCAGGCGCTGGAGGCGGCGACCCTCGCCGCCAGCTCCAACGACGGCAACTACCAGGCGTCGATCGCGATCTGGAGCGGCCGGCTGGACCCCGACGCCAATATCGGCACCTGGGCCTCCTGCGAGGGCTTCCTGAACTGGGGACGCTACTGCAACCCGGAGTTCGATGCCATCCTGGCCCAGGCCCGCGGCTCCACCGACGACGCCCGGCGCGCCGAGCTGTACCGCCGGGCCGCCGACATCTACCTCACGGACCTGCCGCAGATCGTGCTGTATCACTACCGCTCGATCTGGGGGATGCGCCGGGCGGTTGAGGGCTTCGTCGCCTATCCGGACAGCCTGATCCGCCTGCAAGGCGTGAAGATCGCGCAAGCCGACTGAGGTGGCCCGCGCCGTCGCGCTTGCGTCGGCCTGCCGCTCGGGCTCAGATGGCGCATGTTCCGCATCGCACCATCCGCCGCCTTCGCCCTCCTGCTGCTGTCCGGCGCGGCCCAGGCCGCCCCGGCGGCGGCGCTGCAGCCGCACCGGGCGGTGTATTCCCTGACCCTCGACATGACGCGCGGGCAGCGCAGCGTGATCTCGATCGAGGGCAAGATGGAGTACCGCTGGGCCACGGCCTGCGACGGCTCCAGCTTCGAGCAGGACTACCAAGTGGATATGGTTTATGCCACGGGCGACACGCTGACCCGCAAGACCCGCTATGCCGGCTGGGAATCGGCCGACGGGCACGAGCTGACCTACAATCTCAGCTCCTCGACCAACGGCGAGGACAAAGAGGATATCCGCGGCACGGCACGGCTGGACGGCGCCGCGGGCGGCGATGCCGTGTTCAAGACGCCGGCCGACCTGAAGCAGGCGCTGCCGGCCGGCAGCCTGTTCCCGACCACCCATATGCAGCGGCTGGTCGAGGCGATGCGGCAGGGCCAGCCGATCTTCACCGCCGGCTTCTTCGACGGCAGCTCCGCCGACGGGCCGCAATATGTCAGCGTCGCGATCGGCCGCACCCAGCCGGGCGACCCCGCGGCCGACGCGCTGCGGCAGGGGCCGTCGCACCCGATCGTCATGGCCTTCTTCACCGTCGGCAAGGCCGACAGGGACAGGAGCGTGGAGCAACCCGAATACGAGCTGCGCCAGCGCCTGTTCGAGAACGGCGTCGCCGACCGCATCGTGATCGACTATGGCGACTTCGCCATGGCGGCGAAGCTGGACACGCTGGAGCCGATCGCGACGCCGCGCTGCGACTGAGGCTCAGGCGCCGAGCCGGTCCGACACCACCGACCAGTTGACCAGGGTTTCCATCACCGCCTTGACGTGGTCGGCGCGGCGGTTCTGGTAGTCCAGGTAGTAGGCGTGCTCCCAGACGTCGATGCCGAACAGCGGCTGGCCGCCATGGGCGAAGGGCGAGTCGGCGTTCGAGGTGCCGACCAGGGCCAGCTTGCCGGCATCGGCCACCAGCCAGACCCAGCCGCTGCCGAACACCTTGCCGGCGGCGTCGGTGGTGGCCTTGACCAGCGCGGCCTGGTCGCCGAAGGACTCGCCGATCGCGTCGGCCAGCCGGCCCTGCGGCGCCTTCGGCCCGCCGGGGGTGAACTGCTCCCAGTACAGGTTGTGGTTCCAGGCCTGGCCGGCCTGGTTGAACACCGCCGCATCCTTGGCCGCGGCCGACTTCACCACCACCTCGGCCAGGGTCATCGATTCATAGGGCGTGCCGGAGGCGAGCTTGTTCAGCGCATCGAAATAGGCCTTGTGGTGCTTGCCGTAATGCAGGCCGACGGTCTCGGCGCCGATGGTCGGCGCCAGCGCGTCCTCCTTGAACGGCAGCGGCGGCTGCTTGAACGGGCCGGACGCCGGCGTCGCAGCGGTCTGGGCCAGGGCAGGGGCGCCGATCCGGACGGCGGTGGCGGCGAGGGCGGCGGCGCCGCCCAGCGTCAGGGCTTCACGTCGGTTCATCGCAAGGCTTCCTCGGTTGGGCGCCGGCCGCGCCGGCAGATCGCGTGGAAAGCAGGTGGGGCGCAGTCTTCTCCCGACCAGGGGCCGGCGCCCAGGGGGATCCGCCGCGACGGAAGGACGCGCGAGACCACTTGATAATGCTACTGGCGCGGCCGTCTGACGGCGGTTTCTGCGCTTCCGGTGCTCACGGACCCAAACGTCCGCTGCGCTCCGGTTCTCGACACCACCGCCATCCGACTCACGCCAGCGCATTCTCAAGCGGTCTCTCATCCACTCGGGCGGCGCGGCAGGCCGGAGCGGCCCTTGGCGATCGCGTCCGGCCCCAGCTTGCGGCGCATCTCGTCCATCGCCTCCTCGACCGCGCGGCGGCGGGCGGGGGCGGGGTCCAGCAGATCCGGCGGGTCGGCCAGGCGGCCTTCGACCAGGTCGGCGCAGCCGATGCCGATCAGGCGGAAGGCCTCGCCGGACGCCGCCTGCTCCACCATCGGCACGGCGACGCGCCAGATCGTCTCGGCCAGCTGGGTCGGGTCGGCCAGGCGGTGGCTGCGGGTCAGCTGGCGGAAGCCGGCGGTCTTCAGCTTCAGCACCACGGTGCCGCCGGCCAGATCGTGCTTCTTCAGCCGGGCCGCCACGGTCTCGCACAGCGGCCACAGCTCGCGCAGCAGCGCCTGCGAGTGCTGGATGTCGGTGGCGAAGGTGGTCTCGGCCGAGACGCTCTTGGTCTCGCCGTCCGGGTCGACCGGCCGCTGGTCCTCGCCGCGGGCATAGCGATAGAGGCGCCGGCCGAACACGCCGAAGCGGCGGACCAGCGCGCCCTCGTCCAGCCGGCGCAGGTCGCCGACCGTGCGGATGCCGTCGCTGAACAGCTTCTCGCGCATCACCTTGCCGACGCCGGGGATGATCCCGGCCGGCTTGTCCGCCAGGAAGGCCATGGCGTCGGCCCGACCGATCACGGCGAAGCCGCGCGGCTTGTCCAGGTCGGAGGCGATCTTGGCCAGCATCTTGTTCGGCGCCAGGCCGATCGACAGGGTGACGCCGATCTCGCGCTCGACCTGGCGGGCGATGGCCGCGCAGGTCTCGGCCGGGCTGCGGCCGTGCAGCGCCTGGGTGCCGGACAGGTCGAGGAAGGCCTCGTCCAGCGACAGCGGCTCGACCTTCGGTGTCGCCGCCAGGAACAGGGCGCGGATCTGCCGGCTGACCCCGGCGTATTTGGCCATGTCCGGGCGCAGCACCACGGCGTCGGGGCAGGCCTCCAGCGCCTTGAACATCGGCATGGCCGAGCGGACGCCGTACAGCCGCGCGACATAGCAGGCGGCGGAGACCACGCCGCGCACCCCGCCGCCGACGATCACCGGCCGGTCCGCCAGATCGGGACGGTCGCGCTTCTCCACCGTGGCGTAGAAGGCGTCGCAGTCGAGATGGGCGATGGTCAGCGCGTGCAGCTCGGCGTGCCGGACCAGGCGCGGCGAGCCGCAGCGGCCACAGCGCCGGGCGCCCGGCGGCGGATGCGTGCCGCAGTCCCGGCACAGGCCGGGCAGCAGGCTGGCCCGGTCCGGCTTCGGGGTCATCGGGCCGGCCGCGGTGCCATGGGATCGGACATGGCGCGATTGTACCCGTTTTGTACCGGATATGCACCGGTCACCGCGATGCGCGTGCGGCAGCCTTTACAAGGCAGGAGGCCCGGCCGATTCTGCCGTCTGGGGGCATCGGACTCGGATGCCGGGGGGATGGGCCATGCCGAAGACCGTGCTGATCGTCGAGGACAACGAACTCAACCGGAAGCTGTTCGTCGATGTGCTCGAGGCCAATGGCTATGCCACGGTCGGGACCGACAGCGCGTCGGAGGTGATGGCGCTGGCCCGGGCGCACCGGCCCGACCTGATCCTGCTCGACATCCAGCTGCCGGAGATCTCGGGGCTGGAGGTCACGGGATGGCTCAAGGCCGATCCGGATCTGGCGGCGATCCCGGTGATCGCGGTGACGGCGCTGGCGATGAAGGGCGACGAGGCGATGGTGCGCGCCGGCGGCTGCGACGACTACATCTCGAAGCCGATCAGCGTCGCCGGCTTCATCGCCACGGTGCGCCGCCATCTCGACTGAGGCCAAGCCGCAGGCAAGCAAAAAGCCCCGCCGCCGGCGGGGCCTGATCGGTCAAGCGCAGAGCGGCATCCGGTCAGGCGACCGGACGGCGGTCCTTACTTGATCTTGCCTTCCTTGAAGTCGACATGCTTGCGCACGACCGGGTCGTACTTCTTCAGCGTCAGCTTCTCGGTCTTGGTCTTCGGGTTCTTCGTGGTGACGTAGAAGAAACCGGTGTCCGCGGTGCTGTTCAGGCGGATCTTGATGGTGCTCGGCTTGGCCATGATGCTGGTCCCAATATGACTCTGCTCGGCGCCGCATCACGGGCCGGGAAGCGCGCACCATAGCGTCCGCGCCGCCCGAGTCAAGCGCGGCGATGGCCTCGCCTTCGCGAATCCCCGCTGATCCGTCTGCGGCGCGCTCGCCCCCTCACCCTCCCGTCGCCAACGCGACGGGCCCCTCCCTCTCCGCGAGGAGAGGGGAAAAGGTGCGGCACGTTTGTACCTCTCCTTGGGGAGAGGCCGAAATCGCGTAGCGATTTCGGGTGAGGGGGTGGCTCGGGCCATCGGACCGGTCGACTTCGCGCTCACCCGGTGTCGGGTACGTTCGAGCTGTGGAGCCAGAGATAGGGGTCGATGCCGAGGGAGCGTGAGGGGCGCTCGGCGATGGTGTAGGTGGTCTCGGTATCGAACCACTTGATGACGTCGGCTTCCTGCAGCCGGACCGCCAGCCCGGCCTTGAGGCCCGGGACGCGGGCCGGGTCGAGCCTGGCGAAGGCCCGCTCGAGCACGGCACGGGCCGTGTCCCGGCGCCGGGCCCGCTCGGCCTGGATCTCGGCCTCGCCGCCCGCCGGCCGGGCCGGGCGCGGCGTGGTCTGCCAGGGGCCGGCCCAGCGGCGCCATTCCTCGGTGATGCCGAGGCCGCAGGCCAGCCCGGCCATCACCGAGCCGAGCGGCCGGTCCTCGACCGGCTCGTCGCTGTCGTAGAGGTCGTCGACCCGCTCATCGAGCTCATCCTGGAGGGCGGCGGCGCGGCGGGGATCCTCGATCTCCTGCCAGATGACCTCGTGCAGGGTCTCCTCGACCTGGTTGCGGTGACCGTCACGGCGGGCCTCGCGGGTGGCCTCGCGCTCGGCGGCCTGGGCTTTCTCGCGGGCGCACAGGGTGTCGGCGGCACGGGCGCGCAGCGCCAGGGAGCGCTGCACGGTGCGGGAGAAGCGGCTGAAGGCCAGCCAGGCCTCCTGCGCCTCGGCCCGGGCCGTCTGCACCGCGGCCTCGTCGGCCTTGGGCTGGGCGGCGCGTGCCTGGGCCGCGACGGCGCGGACGCCTTCGCCCTCGGCCAGCTGCATGGCGATCTCGGCCAGGCGCGTGAGCATCTGGATCTGCTGCAGCGCGAGGCTGCGGCAGAAGGCCTGGACGTCGAGATCTGCTGGTGTGGGCTCCATGGAACGTAGCATGAACGAAGGGCGCGAGGTCACGCAATGAACATTGCGTTAACTCGACACTTCGGCCGCTCAGGTTGGGTTCGCCGGGTGACCCAACCTGGGGAATTGATAACGAACGCGCCCAGGCCCGCCCTGGGTTACAGCACGAAGTCGCTGGCCGTCAGGGCGTGGTCGGCGGTGACGTTGATGGCGAAGTCGGAGACCTTGTCGCCGTTGACGTCGGCATAGACCACCTGGATCGCCCCGGCCGTCACCACCCGCAGCCCGCCGCCCGCGCCGGTGTAGGCGCCGGTGCCGAAGGTGAAGGCGGTGTCGCCGTTGCCGGAATTGCCGTCGGCATCGATCGCCGACAGGTCGATCCTGTCGCCGGTGGTGAAGTCGGCGATGACGTCCTTGCCGGCGCCCGAGACGGTGCTGTCGGAGAGGGCGGTGTAGACGAACCGGTCGTTGCCGGCGCCGCCCTTCAGCAGGTCGCCGCCGCCGCCACCGGTGAGCACGTCGTTGCCGGCCATGCCCCACAGGGTGTTGGCGCCGGCGTCGCCGGCCAGCGTGTCGACGGAACCCGAGCCGATCACCTGCTCGAAGCCGCTCAGCGTGTCGCCCGCGGCGTCGCCGCCGGAGACGTCACCCGTGGCGAGATCGACCGACACGCCGGCGGCCGAGCCGAGATAGCTCGCGGTGTCGATGCCGTCGCCGCCGACCAGCGCATCGGCCCCGGCCGCGCCTTCGAGCGTGTCGTTGCCGTCGCCGCCGTCGAGCTGGTCGTCGCCGGCCCCGCCCAGGATGTTGTCGTCTCCCGCCTCGCCGAAGACCTGGTCGGCCTCGCTGCCGGCATCGACCGAGTCATTGCCGATGCCGCCATGGACCGTGTCGATCCCGGCGCCGCCCACCAGCCGGTCCGCCCCGTCGCCGCCGGAGAGCGCGTCGTTGCCGCCTTCGCCGGAGAGCGCGTCGTCGCCGCCATTGCCGACGATGGTGTCGTCGCCCAGCTCGCCGCCGATGATGTTGCGGGCGTTGTCGCCGGTCAGCTGGTCGCCCTGGCTGGAGCCGTACAGGTTCTCGATGTTGTCGAGCTGGTCGCCCGCGGCGTCGCCGCCCGAGGCGGTGTCCGCCAGCAGGTTGACCACGACCGCTGCGGTCGAGCCCTGGTAGTTGGCGAAGTCCGAGCCGGCGCCGCCGTCCAGCACATCGCCGCCCCCGCCGCCGCGGAGCTGGTCGTCGCCGGCCCCGCCGCCCAGCGCGTTGACGCTGCCGTTGCCGTACAGCCGGTCCGTCTGGGCAGAGCCGGTCAGGTTCTCGATGCCGGTCAGCGTGTCGCCCTGGGCGTCGCCGCCGGTGCCGGTCCCCGCGATGAGGTCGACGACCACCCCGGCCGCCGAGGCGGCGTAGGAGGCGGTGTCGATGCCGGCATCGCCCCGCAGCGTGTCGGCCCCGGCGCCGCCCTGGAGGGTATCGTTGCCGTCGCCCCCGGCCAGGGCATTGACCCCGCTATCGCCGGTCAGCGTGTCGGCGAAGGCCGAACCGATCAGGTTCTCGATGGCGGTCAGGGTGTCGCCCGCGGCGTCGCCGCCCGAAGCGGCGCCGTTGACCGTGACCACGACCGCGGCGGCCGAGGCGGCATAGGAGGCGGTGTCGATGCCGCTGTCGCCGCCCTGCAGGATGTCCGCGCCGCCAAGCCCGGCCAGCACGTCGTCGTTCCAGTGACCGTCGAGGGTGTTGGCCCCGGCATCGCCGGTCAGGACGTCGGCGTAGGCCGAGCCGATCAGGTTCTCGATGCCGCTGTAGGTGTCGCCCGCCGCATGGCCGCCCAGGCCCTGGCCGGTGGTCAGGTTGGCGTTGATCCCGACGGTCGAGGTGAGGAGCTCCACCGTGTCGATGCCCGCGCCGCCGACGAAGCTGTCGGCGCCATCATGGCCGTTGAGCAGGTCGTTGCCGGCGCCGCCGTTCAGGGCATTGGCCCCGAAATCGCCGGCCAGGATGTCGTCGAAGGCCGAGCCGATGACATTCTCGATGCTGCTGAAGCTGTCGCCCGCGGCGTCGCCGAACGAAGCATCGTTCCGGGTGAGGATGATCCGGACGCCCGCGGCCGAGGCGGCATAGGAGGCGGTGTCGGTGCCGGCGCCGCCAATCAGCGTGTCGGCGCCGCCGCGGCCCTGGAGCGTGTCGTTGCCGTCGTTGCCCGACAGGACGTTTATCCCGGCGTCGCCGGTCAGCGTGTCGGCGAAGGCCGAGCCGGCCAGGTTCTCAATGCCGGACAGGATGTCGCCCTGGGCATCGCCGCCCGTGCCGGTGCCGGCCGCGAGGTTGACCGTGACGCCCGCGGCGGAAGCGACATAGTCGGCCGTGTCGCTGCCCGCCCCGCCTTGCAGGAGGTCCGCGCCACCGCCGCCCCACAGCATGTCGCGACCGGCGCCGCCATCCAGGACATTCGTCCCGCCATCGCCGGCCAGGAAGTCGACGAAGGCCGAGCCGGTGATGTTCTCGATGCTGCTGAAGCTGTCGCCCGCGGCATCGCCGCCCGACGTGGAGCCGGACGTGAGGCTGAGACTGACGCCCTCGGCGGATGCGGCGTAGGAGGCGGTGTCGGCGCCGTTGCCGCCCTGCAGCGTGTCGGCGCCGCCGCGGCCCTGGAGCGTGTCGTTGCCGTCGCCCCCGGCCAGAGTGTTGGCCCCGGCGTCGCCGGTCAGCGTGTCGGCGAGGGCCGAGCCGGTCGGGTTCTCGATGCCGGCCAGGGTGTCGCCTGTGGCGTTGCCGCCCGAGGCGGCGCCGTTGACCGTGACCACGACCGCGACGGTCGATGCGGCATAGCTCGCCGTGTCGATGCCGGCGCCGCCCTGCAGCATGTCGGCACCGGCGAGGCCCTGGAGCGTGTCGTTGCCGTTGCCGCCGTCCAGGGTGTTGGCCCCGGCGTCGCCGGTCAGCGTGTCGGCGAAGGCCGAGCCGATGAGGTTCTCGATACTGTTGAAGATGTCGCCTGCGGCATCGCCGCCTGACGTGGTGCCGGTCGTGAGGCTGAGACTGACGCCCGCGGCGGAGGAGGCATAGCTCGCCGTGTCGGTGCCTGCGCCGCCAATCAGCGCGTCGGCCCCGGCGCCGCCGGCCAAAACGTTGGCCCCGGCGTCGCCGGTCAGCGTGTCGGCGAAGGCCGAGCCGGTCAGGTTCTCGATGCTGGTCAGGGTGTCGCCCTGAGCGTCGCCGCCGGAAGCCATGCCGGCCAGTAGATTGACCGAAACCGCGGCGGCCGAGGCGGCGTAGGCGGCAGTGTCGATGCCGGTGCCGCCCTGCAGCGCGTCGGCCCCGGTGCCGCCATCGAGCAGGTCATCGCCCCCTGCGCCCGACAGGATGTCGGCACCGGCCGCGCCGCTGAGAGCATTCGCCCCGACGTCGCCGGTCAACGTGTCGGCGAGGGCCGAGCCGACCAAGTTCTCGATGCCGGTCAGGGTGTCGCCCGTGGCGTTGCCGCCCGAGGCGGCGCCATTGACCGTGACCACGACCGCGTCGGCCGAGGCGGCATAGGTGGCGGTGTCGGTGCCGGCGCCGCCCTGCAGCGCGTCGGCGCCGGCACCACCCTGGAGCGTGTCGTCACCGTCGCCGCCGGCCAAAATGTTGGCCCCGGCGTCGCCGGTCAGGGTGTCGGCGAAGGCCGAGCCGGTCAGGTTCTCGATGCCGGTCATAGTGTCGCCCGCGGCGTCGCCGCCGGAAGCCGTGCCGGCCAGCAGGCTGACTGCGACCGCGACGGCCGAGGCGGCGTAGGCGGCGGTGTCGATGCCAGCGCCGCCCTGCAGCGCGTCGGCGCCGCCGAGGCCCTGGAGCGTGTCGTTGCCGGCGCCCCCGGCCAGGACATTGGCCCCGGCGTCGCCGGTCAGGGTGTCGGCGAAGGCCGAGCCGGTGAGGTTCTGGATGCCGGTCAGGGTGTCGCCCGCGGCGTCGCCGCCCGAGGCGGCGCCGTTGACCGTGACCACGACCGCGGCGGCCGAGGCGGCGTAGGAGGCGGTGTCGCTGCCGGCGCCGCCCTGCAGCGTGTCGGCACCGGCGCCACCCTGGAGCGTGTCGTCGCCGCCGCCGCCGGCCAGGAAGTTCCCCGCGACATCGCCGGTCAGGGTGTCGGCGAAGGCCGAGCCGGCCACGTTCTCGATGCCGGTCAGCGTGTCGCCCTGGGCATCGCCGCCCGTGCCGGTGCCGTTGACCGTGACCACGACCGCGACGGCCGAGTCGCTGTAGACGGCGGCGTCGATGCCGGCGCCGCCCTGCAGCGTGTCGGCGCCGCCGCGGCCCTGGAGCCTGTCATCGCCGTTGCCCCCGGTGAGGACATTGGCCCCGGCGTCGCCGGTCAGCGTGTCGGCGAGGGCCGAACCGGTCAGGTTCTCGATGCCGGACAGGGTGTCGCCCGAGGCGTTGCCGCCCGAGGCGGTGCCATTGACCGTGACCACGACCGCGTCGGCCGAGGCGGCATAGCTCGCCGTGTCGGTGCCGGCGCCGCCGGTCAGCGCGTCGGCGCCGGCGCCGCCCTGGAGCGTGTCGTTGCCGCCAAGGCCGCTGAGCGTGTCGGCGCCGGCGAGGCCGTTGATGATGTCGATGCCGTCCGGGTTGGCCGGATTGCCCGGATCGGTCCCGGTGAGGGTGTCGTTGTCCGCGGTGCCGTTGATGGTCTGGGTCACGATTCGTCCCCCCGCTGTCGAGGCAGCGCCGCCGATGATCGGGGAGGAGCGGCCGAGCTGTGAAATGCGCCCGGCCGGCCCCGGGACTCAGAATGAAGCAGATTTAGCAGAGGCTCTGCATATTATGTTAGGCAAATCGTCACCCCAACCTGCCGATCGGCGCTTCCTTGCCGGGCTCGCATGCCGCGAACGAACCCGGCCTTGGATGACGGGCACGCCAGAGTCCGCCCTGGGTTACAGCACGAAGTCGCTGGCCGTCAGGGCGCGGTCGGCGATGACGTTGATGGCGAAGTCGGAGACCTTGTCGCCGTTGACGTCGGCATAGACCACCTGGATCGCCCCGGCCGTCACCACCCGCAGCCCGCCGCCCGCGCCGGTGTAGGCGCCGGTGCCGAAGGTGAAGGCGGTGTCGCCGTTGCTGGAGTTGCCGTCGGCGTCGATCGCCGACAGGTCGATCCTGTCGCCGGTCGAGACGTCCAGGATCGTGTCCTTGCCGAGGCCGGAGACCGCGCTGTCGGACAAGGCCGTGTAGACGAAGCGGTCGGCGCCGTCGCCGCCCTTCAGGGCATCGCCGCCTCCACCCCCGGTGAGCACGTCATCGCCGGCCATGCCCCACAGGGTGTTGGCGCCGGCGTCGCCGGCCAGGGTGTCGACGAAGCCCGAGCCGATCACCTGCTCGAAGCCGCTCAGCGTGTCGCCCGCGGCGTCGCCGCCGGAGACGTCACCCGTGGCGAGATCGACCGACACGCCGGCGGCCGAGCCGAGATAGCTCGCGGTGTCGATGCCGTCGCCGCCGGTCAGCGTGTCGGCCCCGGCCGCGCCTTCGAGCGTGTCGTTGCCGTCGCCGCCGTCGAGCCGGTCGTCGCCGGCGCCGCCCAGGATATTGTCGTCTCCCGCCTCGCCGAAGACCTGGTCGGCCTCGCTGCCGGCGTCGACCGAGTCGTTGCCGATGCCGCCATGGATGGTGTCGATCCCGGCGGCGCCGACCAGGCGGTCCGCCCCGTCGCCGCCGGAGAGCGCGTCGTTGCCGCCTTCGCCGGAGAGCGCGTCGTCGCCGCCATTGCCGACGATGGTGTCGTCGCCCAGCTCGCCGCCGATGATGTTGCGGGCGTTGTCGCCGGTCAACTGGTCGCCCTGGCTGGAGCCGTACAGGTTCTCGATGTTGTCGAGCTGGTCGCCCGCGGCGTCGCCGCCCGAGGCGGTGTCCGCCAGCAGGTTGACCACGACCGCTGCGGTCGAGCCCTGGTAGTTGGCGAAGTCCGAGCCGGCGCCGCCGTCCAGCACATCGCCGCCCCCGCCGCCGCGGAGCTGGTCGTCGCCGGCCCCGCCGCCCAGCGCGTTGACGCTGCCGTTGCCGTACAGCCGGTCCGTCTGGGCAGAGCCGGTCAGGTTCTCGATGCCGGTCAGCGTGTCGCCCTGGGCGTCGCCGCCGGTGCCGGTTCCCGCGATGAGGTCGACGACCACCCCGGCCGCCGAGGCGGCGTAGGAGGCGGTGTCGATGCCGGCATCGCCCTGCAGCGTGTCGGCGCCGGCGCGGCCCTGGAGCGTGTCGTTGCCGTCGCCCCCGGCCAGGACATTGGCCGCGGCGTCGCCGGTCAGCGTGTCGGCGAAGGCCGAGCCGGTGAGGTTCTGGATGCCGGACAGGGTGTCGCCCTGGGCGTCGCCGCCCGAGCCCGCGCCGTTGACCGTGACCACGACCGCGGCGGCCGAGGCGGCGTAGGTGGCGGTGTCGCTGCCGGCGCCGCCATCCATCGCGTCGGCGCCGGCGCCGCCCTGGAGCGTGTCGTCGCCGGCGCCGCCGGCCAGGGCATTGGCCCCGGCGTCGCCGGTCAGGGTGTCGGCGAAGGCCGAGCCGATGAGCTTCTCGATGCCGGACAGGGTGTCGCCCGTGGCGTTGCCGCCGGAGGCGGCGCCATTGACCGTGACCACGACCGCGTCGGCCGAGGCGGCATAGGAGGCGGTGTCGGTGCCGTTGCCGCCCTGCAGCGTGTCGGCCCCGCCGAGGCCCTGGAGCGTGTCGTTGCCGTCGCCCCCGGCCAGGACATTGGCTGCGGCGTCGCCGGTCAGCGTGTCGGCGAGGGCCGAGCCGGCCAGGTTCTCGATGCCGGACAGGGTGTCGCCCGTGGCGTTGCCGCCCGAGGCGGCGCCATTGACCGTGACCACGACCGCGACGGTCGATGCGGCATAACTCGCCGTGTCGGTGCCGGCGCCGCCCTGCAGCGTGTCGGCACCGGCGAGGCCCTGGAGCGTGTCGTTGCCGTCACCCCCGGCCAGGACATTGGCCCCGGCATCGCCGGTCAGCGTGTCGGCGAAGGCTGAGCCGGCCAGGTTCTCGATGCCGGACAGCGTGTCGCCCTGGGCATCGCCGCCCGAGCCCGCGCCGTTGACCGTGACGGTGACCCCGGCGGCAGAGGCCGCGTAGGTGGCGGTGTCGGTGGTGCCGTCGCCGCCCTGCAGCACATCCGCGCCGCCGAGGCCCTGCAGCGTGTCGCCGCCCGCGCCCCCGGCCAGGGTGTTGGCCCCGGCGTCGCCGGTCAGCGTGTCGGCGAAGGCCGAGCCGATCAGGTGCTCGATGGCGGTCAGGGTGTCGCCCTGGGCGTCGCCGCCGACGCCGGCGCCGTTGACCGTGACGGCGACCCCGGCGGCCGAGGCGGCGTAGGTAGCGGTGTCGATGCCGGTGCCGCCGTTCATCGCATCGGCCCCGGCGCCGCCGTCGAGCAGGTCATTGCCCCCTTCGCCCGACAGGATGTCGGCAGCGGCGGCGCCGCTGAGAGCATTCGCCCCGGCATCACCGGTCAGCGTGTCGGCGAAGGCCGAACCGGCCAGGTTCTCGATGCCGGACAGGGTGTCGCCCGTGGCGTTGCCGCCCGAGGCGGCGCCGTTGACCGTGACCACGACCGCGACGGTCGATGCGGCATAGCTTGCCGTGTCGATGCCGGTGCCGCCCTGCAGCGTGTCGGCGCCGGCGAGGCCCTGGAGCGTGTCGTTGCCGTTGCCGCCGTCCAGGGTGTTGGCCCCGGCATCGCCGGTCAGCGTGTCGGCGAAGGCCGAGCCGGTCAGGTTCTCGATGCCGGACAGGGTGTCGCCCGTGGCGTTGCCGCCCGAGGCGGCGCCATTGACCGTGACCACGACCGCGACGGTCGAGGCGGCATAGCTCGCCGTGTCGGTGCCGGCGCCGCCGGTCAGCGTGTCGGCGCCGGCGAGGCCCTGGAGCGTGTCGTTGCCGTCGCCGCCCGACAGGACGTTAGCTCCGGCGTCGCCGGTCAGCGTGTCGGCCGAGTCCGAGCCGGTCAGGTTCTCGATGCCGGCCAGCGTGTCGCCTGTGGCGTTGCCGCCCGAGGCGGCGCCGTTGACCGTGACCACGACCGCGACGGCCGAGGCGGCGTAGGTGGCGGTGTCGATGCCGGTGCCGCCGTTCATCGCATCGGCCCCGGCGCCGCCGTCGAGCAGATCATTGCCCCCTTCGCCCGACAGGATGTCGGCAGCGGCGGCGCCGCTGAGAGCATTCGCCCCGGCGTCGCCGGTCAGCGTGTCGGCGAAGGCCGAGCCGACCAGGTTCTCGATGGTGGACAGGGTATCGCCCGCGGCATCGCCGCCCGAGGCCGTGCCGGCCAGCAGGTTGACCGCGACAGCGGCGGTCGAGGCGGCGTAGGAGGCGGTGTCGGTGCCGGCGCCGCCCTGCAGCGTGTCGGCACCGGCGAGGCCCTGGAGCGTGTCGTTGCCGTTGTCGCCGGCCAGGACATTGGCCCCGGCGTCGCCGGTCAGCGTGTCGGCGAAGGCCGAACCGGTCAGGTTCTCGATGCCGGACAGGGTGTCGCCCGTGGCGTTGCCGCCCGAGCCCGCGCCGTTGACCGTGACCACGACCGCGGCGGCCGAGGCGGCATAGGTCGCGGTGTCGCTGCCGGCGCCGCCATCCATCGCATCGGCGCCGGCGCCACCCTGGAGCGTGTCGTCGCCGTCGCCGCCGGCCAGGGCATTGGCCCCGGCGTCGCCGGTCAGCGTGTCGGCGAAGGCCGAGCCGATGAGCTTCTCGATGCCGGCCAGCGTGTCGCCCTGGGCATCGCCGCCCGTGCCGGTGCCGGCCAGCAGGTTGACCGCGACCGCGGCCGAGGCGGCGTAGCTCGCCGTGTCGAAGCCGGCGCCGCCCTGCAGAGTGTCGGCGCCGCCGCGGCCCTGGAGCGTGTCGTCTCCGTTGCCGCCGGCCAGGACATTGGCCCCGGCGTCGCCGGTCAGCGCGTCGGCGAGGGCCGAGCCGATGAGGTTCTCGATGCCGGACAGGGTGTCGCCCGAGGCGTTGCCGCCCGAGGCGGCGCCGTTGACCGTGACCACGACCGCGACGGTCGATGCGGCATAGCTTGCCGTGTCGATGCCGGCGCCGCCCTGCAGCGTGTCGGCGCCGGCGAGGCCTTGGAGCGTGTCGTTGCCGTCGCCCCCGGCCAGGACATTGGCTGCGGCGTCGCCGGTCAGCGTGTCGGCGAGGGCCGAACCGGTCAGGTTCTCGATGGCGGACAGCGTGTCGCCCGTGGCGTTGCCGCCCGAGGCGGCGCCGTTGACCGTGACCACGACCGCGACGGTCGATGCGGCATAGCTCGCAGTGTCGGTGCCGGCGCCGCCGGTCAGCGTGTCGGCCCCGGCGCCACCCTGGAGCGTGTCGTTGCCGTTGCCGCCGTTCAGCACATTGGCCGCGGCGCTGCCGGTCAGCGTGTCATTGAGGGTCGATCCGATGACATTCTCGATGGCCGCCAGCGTGTCGCCTTGAGCGTCGCCGCCGGTGCCCGCGCCGGTCAGCAGGTTGACCGCGACTGCGGTAGCCGAGGTGGCGTAGGTGGCGGTGTCGTTGCCGTCGCCGCCCTGCAGCGTGTCGGCGCCGGCGAGGCCCTGGAGCGTGTCGTTGCCGTCGCCCCCGGCCAGGACATTGGCCCCGGCATCGCCGGTCAGCGTGTCGGCGAGGGTCGAACCGGTCAGGTTCTCGATGGCGGACAGCGTGTCGCCCGTGGCGTCGCCGCCCGAGGCGGCGCCGTTGACCGTGACCACGACCGCGACGGTCGATGCGGCATAGCTCGCCGTGTCGATGCCGGCGCCGCCCTGCAGCGTGTCGGCGCCGCCAAGGCCTTGGAGCGTGTCGTTGCCGTTGCCGCCGTCCAGGGTGTTGGCCCCGGCGTCGCCGGTCAGCGTGTCGTTGAAGGCCGAGCCGGTCAGGTTCTCGATGGCGGTCAGGGTGTCGCCTGCGGCGTCGCTGCCCGAGCCGGCGCCGTTGACCGTCACCACGACCCCGGCGATCGAGGCGGCGTAGGCGGCGGTGTCGATGCCGGTGCCGCCGTTCATCGCATCGGCCCCGGCGCCGCCATCGAGCAGGTCATCGCCCCCTTCGCCGGACAGGATGTCGGCAGCGCCGGCGCCGCTGAGGGCATTCGTCCCGGCGTCGCCGGTCAGCGTGTCGTTGAAGGCCGAGCCGGTCAGGTTCTGGATGCCGGACAGGGTGTCGCCCGCGGCGTCGCCGCCCGAGGCGGCGCCGTTGACCGTGACCACGACCGCGACGGTCGATGCGGTGTAGGTGGCGGTGTCGATGCCGGCGCCGCCGATCAGCGTGTCGGCCCCGGCGCCACCCTGGAGCACGTCGTTGCCGTTGCCGCCGTTCAGCATATTGGCCGCGGCGTTGCCCGTCATCGAATCGATGAAACCCGAGCCGACCAAGTTCTCGATGCCGGTCAGGGTGTCGCCCTGGGCGTCGCCGCCGGTGGCGATGCCGGCGGCCAGGTTGACGGTCACCCCGGCACTGGAGCCGCCATAGGCAGCGGTGTCGGTGCCGGCGCCGCCGTTCAGTATGTCGCCGAACCGGCCGCCTTCGAGCGAGTCGTTGCCGGCCCCGCCGATGAGCGTGTCGATGCCGCCGGAGATGCTGACGCCGCTGGAGCCGTCGCCGAAGAGGCTGTCGTTGCCATTGCCGCCGTTGAGCGTGTCGGCGCCGTTGTACCCCGCCAGCGTGGTGTTGCTGTTCAGGTTGGCGGTCAGGTTGTCGTTGAACCCCGAGCCCATCGCCGCCGCGAAGGCGGCGAGGGTGACGCCCCCGGTCGCGGTCCCGGCGGTCAGGTTGATGGTTATGCCCGAGCCCCAGCCGCGGGCGTCGATGGTGTTCCCGCCGGAGCCGCCGATCAGCGTGTCGGCGCCGCCGCTGATCCGGACGTAGTCGTTGCCGGCGCCGGCGTCGATCGTGTTGACCCCGCCGTCGCCGGTGAGCTCGTCGTCGAAGGCGCTGCCGATCAGGTTCTCGATGCCGGACAGCGTATCGCCCGAGGCGTTGCCGCCCGAGGCGGCGCCATTGACCGTGACCACGACCGCGTTGGCCGAGGCGGCATAGCTCGCCGTGTCGGTGCCGGCGCCGCCCTGCAGCGTGTCGGCCCCGGCGCCACCCTGGAGCGTGTCGTTGCCGCCGCCGCCGGCCAGGACATTGGCTGCGGCATCGCCGGTCAGCGTGTCGGCGAAGGCCGAGCCGACCAGGTTCTCGACGCCGGACAAGGTATCGCCCTGGGCGTCGCCGCCGAGCCCGGCGCCGGTGACCAGGTTGAGGGTCACGCCGGTGGCCGAGGCGGCGTAGGCGGCGGTGTCGATGCCGGTGCCGCCGTTCAGGATGTCGCCGAGCTGGCCGCCTTCAAGCGTGTCGTTGCCGGCTCCGCCGATGAGATTGTCGATGCCGCCGGAGACATTGTACCCGCCGTACCTGTCGCCGGAGAGGAAGTCGCTGCCATTGCCGCCATTGAGCGTGTCGTTGCCGTCGTACCCGGCCAGGTCGGTGGCGGCGTTCAGGTTGGCGGTCAGGACGTCGTTGAAACCCGTGCCCACCACCGTCTCGAAGCCTGAGAGGATGAGGCCCCCGGTCGCGGTCCCGGCGGTCAGGTTGATGGTCATGCCCAGCCAGCCGCGGGCGTCGAAGATGTCCGCGCCGGAGCCGCCGATCAGCGTGTCGGCGCCGCCGCTGATCTGGATGTAGTCGTCGCCGGCGCCGCCGTCGATCGTGTTGACGCCGCCGTCGCCGCCGAGCCGGTCATTGAAGGCGCTGCCGATCAGGTTCTCGAAGCCGCTCACGCTGTCGCCCGAGGCGTCGCCGTCGGCAGCGACGATGTTCAGGTCCACCAAGACGCCCGAGCTGGAGTTGGCGTAGCTGAGCGTGTCGATGCCGGCGCCGCCGTTCATGACGTCGGCGCCGGCGCCGCCCTGGATGGTGTCGTTGCCGCCGCCGCCGCTGAGCGTGTCGGCGCCGGCGAGGCCGTTGATGATGTCGATGCCGTCCGGATTGGCCGGATTGCCCGGATCGGTCCCGGTGAGGGTGTCGTTGTCCGCGGTGCCGTTGATGGTCTGGGTCACGGTTCGTCCCCCGCTGTCGAGGCAGCGCCGCCGATGATCGGGGAGGAGCGGCCGAGCTGTGAAATGTGCCCGGCCGGCCCCGGGACTCAGAATGAAGCAGATTTAGCAGAGGCTCTGCATATTATGTTAGGCAAATCGTCACCCCAACCTGCCGATCGGCGCTTCCTTGGATGACGGGCACGCCAGAGTCCGCCCTGGGTTACAGCACGAAGTCGCTGGCCGTCAGGGCGTGGTCGGCGGTGACGTTGATGGCGAAGTCGGAGACCTTGTCGCCGTTGACGTCGGCATAGACCACCTGGATCGCCCCGGCCGTCACCACCCGCAGCCCGCCGCCCGCGCCGGTGTAGGCGCCGGTGCCGAAGGTGAAGGCGGTGTCGCCGTTGCCGGAATTGCCGTCGGCATCGATCGCCGACAGGTCGATCCTGTCGCCGGTGGTGAAGTCGGCGATGACGTCCTTGCCGGCGCCCGAGACGGTGCTGTCGGAGAGGGCGGTGTAGACGAACCGGTCGTTGCCGGCGCCGCCCTTCAGCAGGTCGCCGCCGCCGCCACCGGTGAGCACGTCGTTGCCGGCCATGCCCCACAGGGTGTTGGCGCCGGCGTCGCCGGCCAGCGTGTCGACGGAACCCGAGCCGATCACCTGCTCGAAGCCGCTCAGCGTGTCGCCCGCGGCGTCGCCGCCGGAGACGTCACCCGTCGCGAGATCGACCGACACGCCGGCGGCCGAGCCGAGATAGCTCGCGGTGTCGATGCCGTCGCCGCCGGTCAGCGCATCGGCCCCGGCCGCGCCTTCGAGCGTGTCGTTGCCGTCGCCGCCGTCGAGCTGGTCGTCGCCGGCCCCGCCCAGGATGTTGTCGTCTCCCGCCTCGCCGAAGACCTGATCGGCCTCGCTGCCGGCGTCGACCGAGTCATTGCCGATGCCGCCATGGACCGTGTCGATCCCGGTGGCGCCGACCAGGCGGTCCGCCCCGTCGCCGCCGGAGAGCGCGTCGTTGCCGCCTTCGCCGGAGAGCGCGTCGTCGCCGCCATTGCCGACGATGGTGTCGTTGCCGAGCTCGCCGCCGATGATGTTGCGGGCGTTGTCGCCGGTCAGCTGGTCGCCCTGGCTGGAGCCGTACAGGTTCTCGATGTTGTCGAGCTGGTCGCCCGCGGCGTCGCCGCCCGAGGCGGTGTCCGCCAGCAGGTTGACCACGACCGCTGCGGTCGAGCCCTGGTAGTTGGCGAAGTCCGAGCCGGCGCCGCCGTCCAGCACATCGCCGCCCCCGCCGCCGCGGAGCTGGTCGTCGCCGGCCCCGCCGCCCAGCGCGTTGACGCTGCCGTTGCCGTACAGCCGGTCCGTCTGGGCAGAGCCGGTCAGGTTCTCGATGCCGGTCAGCGTGTCGCCCTGGGCGTCGCCGCCGGTGCCGGTCCCCGCGATGAGGTCGATGACCACCCCCGAGGCGGAGGCGGCGTAGGAGGCGGTGTCGATGCCGGCATCGCCCCGCAGCGTGTCGGCCCCGGCGCCGCCCTGGAGGGTATCGTTGCCGTCGCCCCCGGCCAGGGCATTGACCCCGCTATCGCCGGTCAGCGTGTCGGCGAAGGCCGAACCGATCAGGTTCTCGATGGCGGTCAGGGTGTCGCCCGCGGCGTCGCCGCCCGAAGCGGCGCCGTTCACCGTGACGTTCACTGCTGCGGTCGAGCCGATGTAGCTCGCGGTGTCGACCCCGGTTCTGCCGTTCAGCGTGTCGGCCCCGTCGCCTCCCTCCAGCAGGTCGTTCCCGCCGCCGCCGATGAGGATGTTGGCCCCGGCGTCGCCGGTCAGCGTGTCGGCGAAATCCGAGCCGCTCAGGTTCTCGATGCCGGTCAGCGTGTCCCCCGCCGCATCGCCGCCCGCCGCCGCCCCGTTCACCGTGACGACCACCCCGGCCGTCGCCATCGAGATCGAGTAGTCCACCCAATCGTCGGTTCCGGCACCGCCATCCATGACGTCGCCACCGGCCCCGCCCGAGAGGGTGTCGTCGCCGGCGCCGCCGGTCAGGGCGTTCGCCCCGGCATCGCTGTACAGCACGTCGTCGAAGGCCGAGCCGACCAGGTTCTCGATGCCGGACGTCGTATCCCCGGCGTCGCCGCCGAAGCCGTTTCCGACCACCGATATTTTCACTCCCACGGTCGAGTCGGCGTAGCTCACGGTATCGACCCCGGCGCCGCCGTTCATGGTGTCGCCGCCGGCCCCACCGATGATCAGGTCGTTGCCGTCGCCCCCGTCCAGGGTGTTGGCCCCGGCGTCGCCGATCAGGGTATCGGCGAAGGCCGAGCCGGTCAGGTTTTCGATCCCCGTCAGGATGTCGTCCGCGGCATCGCCGCCCGACGTGGTGCCGGACGTGAGGCTGAGAACGATGCCCGCGGCCGAGGCGGCATAGCTCGCCGTGTCGATGCCGGCGCCGCCCTGCAGCGTGTCGGCGCCGGCGAGGCCCTGGAGCGTGTCATTGCCGTCGCCCCCGGCCAGGACATTGGCCCCGGCGTCGCCGGTCAGCGTGTCGGCGAAGGCCGAGCCGGTGAGGTTCTCGATGCCGGTCAGCGTGTCGCCCTGGGCATCGCCGCCGAAGCTGGCCCCGTTGACCGTGACCACGACTAAGGCGCCCGAGGCGGCGTAGGTGGCGGTGTCGGTGCCGGCGCCGCCCTGCAGCGCGTCGGCGCCGCCGAGGCCCTGGAGCATGTCGTCGCCGTTGCCGCCGGCCAGGATATTGGCCCCGGCGTCGCCGGTCAGCGTGTCGGCGGAGGCCGAGCCGGTCAGGTTCTCGATGTCGTTCAGCGTATCGCCCGCGGCGTCGCCGCCCGAGGCCGTGCCGGCCAGGAGGTTGACCGCGACTCCCACGGCGGAGGCGGCATAGGTCACCATGTCGATGCCGGTGCTGCCTGCCAGGATGTCCGCGCCGCCGCGGCCCTGGAGCGTGTCGTTGCCGCCGCCCCCGGCCAGGACATTGGCCCCGACATCGCCGGTCAGGATGTCGGCCTGGGCCGAGCCGTAGACATTCTCGATACCGGTCAGGGTGTCGCCCTGGGCATCGCCGCCGATGCCGGTGCCGGCCGCGAGGCTGACCGTGACGCCCGCGGCGGAAGGGATGTAGTTGGCCCCGTCGCTGCCGGCCCCGCCTTGCAGGACGTCCGCGCCACCGTCGCCCTTCAGCACGTCGTCGCCGGCACCGCCATCCAGGACATTCGCCCCGCCATCGCCGGCCAGGGTGTCGTCGAAGGCCGAACCGGTGATGTTCTCGATGCTGATGAAGCTGTCGCCCGTCGAGTCGCTGCTGCCGCCCGGCGTGCCGCCGGTCGCGAGGCTGGCACTGACGTTCGTGACCGAGGCGGCATAGGAGGCGGTGTCGGTGCCGGCGCCGCCCTGCAGCGTGTCGGCGCCGCGGCGGCCCTGGAGCGTGTCGTTGCCGTCGCCTCCGGCCAGGAGGTTCCCCGCGACGTCGCCGGTCAGGGTGTCGGCGAGGGCCGAGCCGATCAGATTCTCGATGCCGGACAAGGTGTCGCCCGTGGCGTTGCCACCCGAGGCGGCGCCGTTGACCGTGACCACGACCGCGACGGTCGAGGCGGCATAGCTCGCCGTGTCGGTGCCGGCGCCGCCGGTCAGCGTGTCGGCCCCGGCGAGGCCCTGGAGCGTGTCGTTGCCGTCGCCGCCGGCCAGGACATTGGCCCCGGCATCGCCGGTCAGCGTGTCGGCCAAGGCCGAGCCGGTCAGATTCTCGATGCCGGATAGGGTGTCGCCCGTGGCGTTGCCGCCCGAGGCGGCGCCGTTGACCGTGACCACGACCGCGTCGGCCGAGGCGGCGTAGGAGGCGGTGTCGGTGCCGGCGCCGCCCTGCAGCGTGTCGGCCCCGCCGAGGCCCTGGAGCGTGTCGTTGCCGTCGCCCCCGGCCAGGACATTGGCTGCGGCGTCGCCGGTCAGCGTGTCGGCGAGGGCCGAGCCGATGAGGTTCTCGATGCCGGACAGGGTGTCGCCCGTGGCGTTGCCGCCCGAGGCGGCGCCGTTGACCGTGACCGCGACCGCGACGGTCGATGCGGCATAGCTCGCCGTGTCGGTGCCGAGCCCGCCCTGCAGCGTGTCGGCGCCGGCGAGGCCCTGGAGGGTGTCGTCGCCGTCGCCCCCGGCCAGGACATTGGCCGCGGCGTCGCCGGTCAGCGTGTCGGCGAAGGCCGAGCCGACCAGATTCTCGACGCCGGTCAGGGTGTCGCCTGCGGCGTCGCCGCCCAAGCCGGCGCCGTTGACCGTGACCACGACCGCGACGGCCGAGGCGGCGTAGGTGGCGGTGTCGATGCCGGTGCCGCCGTTCATCCCATCGGCCCCGGCGCCGCCGTCGAGCAGGTCATTGCCCCCTTCGCCCGACAGGATGTCGGCACCGGCGGCGCCGCTGAGAGCATTCGCCCCGGCGTCGCCGGTCAGCGTGTCGGCGAGGGCCGAGCCGAAGATGTTCTCGATGCTGGTCAGCGTGTCGCCCTGGGCATCGCCGCCCGTGCCGGTGCCGGCCGCGAGGTTGACCGTGACGGCCGCGGAAAAGGCGTAGTCGGCCGTATCGCTGCCGGCCCCGCCTTGCAGGATGTCTGCGCCGCTGCGGCCCCACAGCAAATCGTCGCCGGCGCCGCCATCCAGGACATTCGCCCCGGCATCGCCGGTCAGGAAGTCGACGAAGGCCGAGCCGATGACATTCTCGATGCTGCTGAAGCTGTCGCCCGCGGCGTCGCCGCTCTGCCCGGTGTTGTTCGAGAGGCTGACAGCGACGCCCGTGGCGGAGGCGGCATAGGAGGCGGTGTCGGAGCCGTTGCCGCCGTCCAGCGTGTCGGCGCCGCCGAGGCCGGCCAGGACATTGGCCCCGGCGTCGCCGGTCAGCGTGTCGGCGAAGGCCGAGCCGGTCAGGTTCTCGAAGCCGCTCAGGGTGTCGCCCGCGGCATCGCCGCCCGAGGCCGTGCCGGCCAGGAGGTTGACCGCGACTCCCGCGGCGGAGGCGGCATAGGTCACCGTGTCGGTGCCGGTGCTGCCCGACAGGCTGTCCGCGCCGCCGAGGCCCTGGACCGTGTCGTTGCCGGCGTCCCCGCCCAGGAAATTCGCTCCGCCATCGCCGGTCAGGGTGTCGGCCAGGGTCGAGCCGTAGACCTGCTCGATGCCGGTCAGGGTGTCGCCCTGGGCATCGCCGCCGGTGCCGGTGCCGGCCGCGAGGTTGACCGTGACGCTCGCGGCGGAAGGGATGTAGTAGGCCCTGTCGGTGCCGGCCCCGCCTTGCAGGGCGTCCGCGCCACCGTCGCCCTTCAGCACGTCGTCGCCGGCGCCGCCATCCAGGACATTCACCCCGCCATCGCCGGCCAGGATGTCGTCGAAGGCCGAACCGGTGATGTTCTCGATGCTGATGAAGCTGTCGCCCGCGGAGTCGGCGTCGCCGCCCGGCGTGCCGCCGGTCGCGAGGCTGGCACTGACGTTCGTGACCGAGGCGGCATAGGAGGCGGTGTCGGTGCCGGTGCCGCCTTGCAGCGTGTCGGCGCCGCGGCGGCCCTGTAGTATGTCGTTGCCGTCGCCCCCGGCCAGGACATTGGCCCCGGCGTCGCCGGTCAGCATGTCATTGAGGGCCGAGCCGGTCAGGTTCTCGATGCCGGTCAGGGTGTCGCCCGTGGCGTTGCCGCCCGAGGCGCTGCCGTTGACCGTGACCACGATCGCGACGGTCGATGCGGCATAGCTCGCCGTGTCGGTGCCGGCGCCGCCCTGCAGCGTGTCGGCGCCGCCGAGGCCCTGGAGCGTGTCGTTGCCGTCGCCGCCGTCCAGGGTGTTGGGCCCGGCGTCGCCGGTCAGGGTGTCGGCGAGGGCCGAACCGGTCAGGTTCTCGATGCCGGACAGGGTGTCGCCCGTGGCGTTGCCGCCCGAGGCGGCGCCGTTGACCGTGACCACGACCGCGTCGGCCGAGGCGGCATAGCTCGCCGTGTCGGTGCCTGCGCCGCCGATCAGCACGTCGGCCCCGGTGCCGCCGGCCAAAATGTTGGCCCCGGCGTCGCCGGTCAGGGTGTCGGCGAAGGCCGAGCCGGTCAGGTTCTCGATGCCGGTCAGGATGTCGCCCTGGGCGTCGCCGCCGGAAGCCGTGCCGGCCAGTAGATTGACTGAAACCGCGGCGGCCGAGGCGGCGTAGGCGGCAGTGTCGATGCCGGTGCCGCCCTGCAGCGCGTCGGCCCCGGTGCCGCCATCGAGCAGGTCGTCGCCCCCTGCGCCCGACAGGATGTCGGCACCGGCGGCGCCGCTGAGAGCATTCGCCCCGGCGTCGCCGGTCAACGTGTCGGCGAGGGCCGAGCCGACCAAGTTCTCGATGCCGGTCAGGGTGTCGCCCGAGGCGTTGCCGCCCGAGGCGGCGCCATTGACCGTGACCACGACCGCGACGGTCGATGCGGCATAGCTCGCCGTGTCGGTGCCGGCGCCGCCCTGCAGCGTGTCGGCGCCGCCGAGGCCCTGGAGCGTGTCGTTGCCGTCGCCGCCGGCCAGGACATTGGCTGCGGCATCGCCAGTCACCGTGTCGGCGAAGGCCGAGCCGATGATGTTCTCGATGCTGCTGAAGCTGTCGCCCGCGGCGTCGCCGCCCGACGTGGTGCCGGTCGTGAGGCTGAGACTGACGCCCGCGGCGGAGGCGGCATAGCTCGCTGTGTCGGTGCCTGCGCCGCCAATCAGCGTGTCGGCCCCGGCGCCGCCGGCCAAAATGTTGGCCCCGGCGTCGCCGGTCAGGGTGTCGGCGAAGGCCGAGCCGGTCAGGTTCTCGATGCCGGTCATAGTGTCGCCCGCGGCGTCGCCGCCGGAAGCCGTGCCGGCCAGCAGGCTGACTGCGACCGCGACGGCCGATGCGGTGTAGGTGGCGGTGTCGATGCCAGCGCCGCCCTGCAGCGCGTCGGCGCCGCCGAGGCCCTGGAGCGTGTCGTTGCCGGCGCCCCCGGCCAGGACATTGGCCCCGGCGTCGCCGGTCAGGGTGTCGGCGAAGGCGCTGCCGATGAGGTTCTGGATGCCGGTCAGGGTGTCGCCCGCGGCGTCGCCGCCCGAGGCGGCGCCGTTGACCGTGACCACGACCGCGGCGGCCGAGGCGGCGTAGGAGGCGGTGTCGCTGCCGGCGCCGCCCTGCAGCGTGTCGGCACCGGCGCCACCCTGGAGCGTGTCGCCGCCGCCGCCGCCGGCCAGGAAGTTCCCCGCGACATCGCCGGTCAGGGTGTCGGCGAAGGCCGAGCCGGCCACGTTCTCGATGCCGGTCAGCGTGTCGCCCTGGGCATCGCCGCCCGTGCCGGTGCCGTTGACCGTGACCACGACCGCGACGGCCGAGTCGCTGTAGACGGCGGCGTCGATGCCGGCGCCGCCCTGCAGCGTGTCGGCGCCGCCGCGGCCCTGGAGCCTGTCATCGCCGTTGCCCCCGGTGAGGACATTGGCCCCGGCGTCGCCGGTCAGCGTGTCGGCGAGGGCCGAACCGGTCAGGTTCTCGATGCCGGACAGGGTGTCGCCCGAGGCGTTGCCGCCCGAGGCGGTGCCATTGACCGTGACCACGACCGCGTCGGCCGAGGCGGCATAGCTCGCCGTGTCGGTGCCGGCGCCGCCCTGCAGCGCGTCGGCGCCGGCGCCGCCCTGGAGCGTGTCGTTGCCGCCAAGGCCGCTGAGCGTGTCGGCGCCGGCGAGGCCGTTGATGATGTCGATGCCGTCCGGATTGGCCGGATTGCCCGGATCGGTCCCGGTGAGGGTGTCGTTGTCCGCGGTGCCGTTGATGGTCTGGGTCACGATTCGTCCCCCCGCTGTCGAGGCAGCGCCGCCGATGATCGGGGAGGAGCGGCCGAGCTGTGAAATGCGCCCGGCCGGCCCCGGGACTCAGAATGAAGCAGATTTAGCAGAGGCTCTGCATATTATGTTAGGCAAATCGTCACCCCAACCTGCCGATCGGCGCTTCCTTGCCGGGCTCGCATGCCGCGAACGAACCCGGCCTTGGATGACGGGCACGCCAGAGTCCGCCCTGGGTTACAGCACGAAGTCGCTGGCCGTCAGGGCGCGGTCGGCGATGACGTTGATGGCGAAGTCGGAGACCTTGTCGCCGTTGACGTCGGCATAGACCACCTGGATCGCCCCGGCCGTCACCACCCGCAGCCCGCCGCCCGCGCCGGTGTAGGCGCCGGTGCCGAAGGTGAAGGCGGTGTCGCCGTTGCTGGAGTTGCCGTCGGCGTCGATCGCCGACAGGTCGATCCTGTCGCCGGTCGAGACGTCCAGGATCGTGTCCTTGCCGAGGCCGGAGACCGCGCTGTCGGACAAGGCCGTGTAGACGAAGCGGTCGGCGCCGTCGCCGCCCTTCAGGGCATCGCCGCCTCCACCCCCGGTGAGCACGTCATCGCCGGCCATGCCCCACAGGGTGTTGGCGCCGGCGTCGCCGGCCAGGGTGTCGACGAAGCCCGAGCCGATCACCTGCTCGAAGCCGCTGAGCGTGTCGCCCGCGGCGTCGCCGCCGGAGACGTCACCCGTGGCGAGATCGACCGACACGCCGGCGGCCGAGCCGAGATAGCTCGCGGTGTCGATGCCGTCGCCGCCGACCAACGCATCGGCCCCGGCCGCGCCTTCGAGCGTGTCGTTGCCGTCGCCGCCGTCGAGCCGGTCGTCGCCGGCGCCGCCCAGGATATTGTCGTCTCCCGCCTCGCCGAAGACCTGATCGGCCTCGCTGCCGGCGTCGACCGAGTCATTGCCGATGCCGCCATGGACCGTGTCGATCCCGGCGGCGCCGACCAGGCGGTCGGCCCCGTCGCCGCCGGAGAGCGCGTCGTTGCCGCCTTCGCCGGAGAGCGCGTCGTCGCCGCCATTGCCGACGATGGTGTCGTCGCCCAGCTCGCCGCCGATGATGTTGCGGGCGTTGTCGCCGGTCAGCTGGTCGCCCTGGCTGGAGCCGTACAGGTGCTCGATGTTGTCGAGCTGGTCGCCCGCGGCGTCGCCGCCCGAGGCGGTGTCCGCCAGCAGGTTGACCACGACCGCTGCGGTCGAGCCCTGGTAGTTGGCGAAGTCCGAGCCGGCGCCGCCGTCCAGCACATCGCCGCCCCCGCCGCCGCGGAGCTGGTCGTCGCCGGCCCCGCCGCCCAGCGCGTTGACGCTGCCGTTGCCGTACAGCCGGTCCGTCTGGGCAGAGCCGGTCAGGTTCTCGATGCCGGTCAGCGTGTCGCCCTGGGCGTCGCCGCCGGTGCCGGTCCCCGCGATGAGGTCGATGACCACCCCCGAGGCGGAGGCCGCATAGTCCGCCGTGTCGACCCCGTTGCCGCCGAAGAGGCGGTCGGCGCCGGCCCCGCCGACAAGCGTGTCGTCGCCGTTGGCGCCGCGCAGGTCATTGACCCCGCCATCGCCGGTCAGGGTGTCGGCGAAGGACGATCCGACGAGGTTCTCGATGCTCAGCAGCGTGTCGCCCGCGGCGTCGCCGCCGGAGGCGGTCCCGCTCAGCAGGTTGACCGAGACCGCTGCCGCCGATGTGTCATAGCCGGCGGTATCCAGGCCGGTGCCGCCGTCGAGGGTGTCCGCCCCGGCCCCGCCGATGAGCGTGTCGGCCTCAGTGCCGCCGGTCAGCACATTGGCTGTGGCGTTGCCGGTCAGCGCGTCGGCCAGGGCCGAGCCGGTGAGGTTCTCGATCCCCGCCAGCGCGTCGTCCTGGGCCTCGCCGCCGGTGCCGGTCCCGGTCAACAGGTTGACCGTGACCGCATTCGCCGAGCCCGTGTAGTCGGCGGTGTCCGTACCGCTGCCGCCGATGAGGCTGTCGGCGCCGGCCCCGCCGCGGAGCACGTCGTTGCCGTCGGCGCCGGTCAGCGCATTGGCCGCGGCGCTGCCGATCAGCGTGTCGTTCAGAGCCGAGCCGACGAGGTTCTCGATGGCCGTCAGCGTGTCGCCCTGGGCATCGCCGCCCGTGCCGGTGCCGGCCAGGAGGTTGACCGTGACGCCCGCGGCCGAGGCAGCATAGGTCGCCGTGTCGGTGCCGGTGCCGCCATCGAGCGCGTCGGCCCCGGCGCCGCCCTGGAGCGTGTCGTCGCCATTGCCGCCGGTCAGCACATTGGCCGCGGCGCTGCCGATCAGCGTGTCGTCGAAGGCCGAGCCGAAGACGTTCTCGATCGCCGTCAGCGTGTCGCCCTGGGCGTGGCCGCCGGTGCCGGTTCCAGCCAGCAGGTTGACCGTGACGCCCGCGGCGGACGCCGCATAGGTCGCCGTGTCGATGCCCGCACCGCCATCCAGCGCGTCGGCCCCGGCACCGCCGTCGAGCAGGTCGTTCCCGGCGACGCCTTCGAGGATGTTGGCCCCGGCATTGCCGGTCAGGGTGTCGGCGGCGTTCGAGCCGGTGACGTTCTCGATGCTGTCGAAGATGTCGCCGGCGGCATCGCCCCCCGTCGCGGTGTTGGTCGCGAGATTGATCGTGACGGCCGCGGACGCGATGTAGTCGGCGGTGTCGCTGCCGGCCCCGCCTTGCAGGATGTCCGCGCCGCCGCGGCCCGCGAGAACATCGTCGCCGGCGCCGCCATCCAGGACATTCGCCCCGGCCTGGCCGTTGATCACGTCGGCGAAGGCCGAGCCGATGACGTTCTCGATGCTGCCGAAGCTGTCGCCCGCGGCGTCGCCGCCCGACGTGACGCCACTCGAGAGACTGAGCGTGACGCCCGCGGCGGAGGCGGCATAGGAGGCGGTGTCGGTGCCGTTGCCGCCTTGCAGCGCGTCGGCCCCGGCGCCGCCATCGAGCAGGTCGTTGCCGTCGACGCCGTCGAGGGCGTTGGCCCCGGCATTGCCGGTCAGGCTGTCGGCCTGGTTCGAGCCGGAAAGATTCTCGATGCTGTCGAAGGTGTCGCCGGCGGCATCGCCGCCCGTGGCGCTGTTGGTGGCGAGGTTGATCGTGACGCTGCCGGTCGCGATGTAATAGGCGGTGTCGCTGCCGGCCCCGCCGCGCAGGAGGTCCGCACCGCCGCGGCCTGCCAGCAGGTCGTCGCCGGCGCCGCCGTCCAGGATATTCACCCCGGCACTGCCATTGATGTTGTCGGCGAGGGCCGAGCCGAGGACGTTCTCGATGCTGTCGAATGTGTCGCCCGCGGCGTCGCCGCCCGACGTGTCGCCACTCGAGAGGCTGAGATTGACGCCTGCGGCGGATGCGGAATAGGAGGCCATGTCGATGCCGGTGCCGCCCCGCAGCGCGTCGGCGCCGGCGCCGCCCTGGAGCGTGTCGTTGCCGTTGCCGCCGGCCAGGACATTCGCCGCGGCGCTGCCGGTCAGCGTGTCGTTCAGGGCCGCGCCGATGAGGTTCTCGATGGCCGCCAGCGTGTCGCCTTGGGCGTCGCCGCCGGTGCCGACACCGGTCAGCAGGTTGACGGCGACCGCCGCGGCCGAGCCGGCGTAGTCTGCGGTGTCCGTGCCGTTGCCGCCGTTGAGGGCGTCGGCCCCGGCCCCGCCGAAGATCAGGTCGTTGCCGTCGCCGCCGTTCAGCGCATTGGCCGCGGCGCTGCCGGTCAGCGTGTCGTTGAAGGAGGAGCCGGTGGCGTTCTCGATGGCCGTCAGCGTGTCGCCCGCGGCGTCGCCGCCGGAGACGGCACTCGTCAGCAGGTTGATCGACACAGCCGCCGCCGAGCCGGTGTAATCGGCGGTGTCTGCCCCGTTGCCGCCGTTGAGGGCGTCGGCCCCGGCCCCGCCGCGGAGCGTGTCGTTGCCGTCGCCGCCGGCCAGCACATTGGCCACGGCGTTGCCGATCAGCGTGTCGGCCAGGGCCGAGCCGATCAGGTTCTCGATGGTCGCCAGCGTGTCGCCCTGGGCGTCGCCGCCCGTGCCGGTTCCGGTCAGCAGGTTGACCACGACCGCGGCGGCCGAGGCGGCGTAGGTCGCGGTGTCGGTGCCGGCGCCGCCCTGCAGCGCATCGGCGCCACCGTGGCCCTGGAGCGTGTCGTTGCCGTCGCCGCCGGCCAGGATGTTGGCCCCGGCATCGCCGGTCAGCGCGTCGGCGAAGGCCGAGCCGGTCAGGTTCTCGATGTCGGTCAGCCTGTCGCCCGCGGCGTCGCCGCCGGAGACGGCCGCGCTGAGCAAGTCGACCGACACCGCCGCCGCCGAGCCCGTGTAGTCGGCGGTGTCCAGGCCGTTGCCGCCGAGGAGGAAATCGGCCCCGGCCCCGCCGCGGAGCACGTCGTCGCCGTCGCCGCCGAAGAGGGGGTTTACGGACCCGTCGCCGGTCAGGGTGTCGGCGAAATTCGAGCCGACGAGGAACTCGATGTTGATCAGCGTATCGCCTTCGGCATAGCCGCCCGTCGCGGTGTGGGCCTGAAGGTCGACCGATACCGCGGCTGTCGAGGCCGCATAGTTGGCGAAGTCACCGCCCCCGCCACCATCGAGAATATTGGCCACGGCATTGCTGATCAGCATGTCGCTGTTGTCCGCCGAGCCGGTGACGTTCTCGATGCCGATCAGCGTGTCGCCATCGGCATCGCTATTGATGATGCCGCCGGTCGTCGAGCCGGTGCCCGTCGTGAGGTCGACGATGACGCCCGCGCCAGACGCGGCATAATTGGCCGTATCGTTGCCGGCCCCGCCGATCAGGGTGTCGGCGCCGGCACGGCCCGCCAGCACGTCGTCGCCGGCGCCGCCATCCAGGACATTCACCCCGGCACTGCCGTTGATCGTATCGGCGAAGGCCGAGCCGATCACGTTCTCGATGCTGTTGAATGTGTCGCCCGCGGCATCCCCGCCCGAGGTGTTGCCGGTCGTGAGGCTGAGCGAGACCCCGGCGGCCGAGGCGGCGTAGGTCGCCGTGTCGACGCCGTTGCCGCCCTGCAGCGCGTCGGCGCCACCGAGGCCGGCCAGGACATTGGCCCCGGCGTCGCCGGTCAGCGTGTCGTTCAGGGCCGAGCCGGTGAGATTCTCGATGCCGGTCAGGATATCGCCCTGGGCATCGCCGCCCGAGGCGGGGCCGTTGACCGTGACCACGACCGCGGCCGCCGAGGCGGCGTAGGAGGCGGTGTCGGTGCCGGCGCCGCCGTTCAGCACGTCGCCGAACTGGCCGCCTTCGAGCCAGTCGTTGCCGCCCCCGCCGTTGAGCGTGTCGGTGCCGCCGCCGCCAAAGCTGTCGCCGCTCAAGATGTCGTCGCCATTGACGCCGTTGAGCAAATCGTTGCCGCCCATTCCGATCAGAATGGTATCGCCGTTCAGGTTGGCGGTCAGGACGTCGTTGAACTCCGAGCCGGCCACGTACTCGAATCCGGAGAGGGTGACGCCCCCGGAACCGACGCCGGTGGTCAGGTTGACAGTGATGGCCGAGCCCGAGGCGCCCGAGAGGTCGAGGATGTCAAAGCCGGAACCGCCGATCAGCGTGTCGGCGCCGCCGCTGATTTGGATAACGTCGTCGCCGGCGCCGCCGTCGACCGTGTTGGCCCCACCGTCGCCCCGCAGGCCGTCGGTGAAGGCGCTGCCGATCAGGTTCTCGAAGCCGCTGAAGGTGTCGCCCGTGGATTCGCCGCGGTTGCCAAAGCCGGCGTTCAGGTGCACCTCGACGCCCTCGGTGGCGTTGGCATAGCTGAGCGTGTCGATGCCGGCGCCACCGCTCATGGCATCGACACCCAGGCCGCCCTGGATGATGTCGTTGCCCCCGAGGCCGCTGAGCGTGTCGTTGCCGGCGCCGCCATTGATGATGTCGATGCCGTCCGGGTTGGCCGGATTGCCCGGATCGGTCCCGGTGAGGGTTTCATTGCCGGCGGTGCCGTTGAGGATCTGGGTCATGGCTTCTCCCCCGCTGTCGAGGCAGCACCGCCGATTTCGGGGAGGAGCGGCCGAACCGTGAAATGCGCCCGGTTGGCCGGGACTCAGAATGAGTAAATTTTAGCAGACGTTTTGCATACTCAGGTAGGACAAAATCATCAGGATTGATGGTTCATTGCCGTGGAGCGACGGAAGGAGCCGAATGCCGTCAGCCCAGCAGATGTCCGATTTCGGGTGGATGGTCGCTGAGGTGTCGTCCGGGAATCAGTGAGTTGATGGCCTGACTCATATCCAATTGTCATGCCCGGGCTTGACCCGGGCATCCAGAGATGTCGATGCCGCTCTGGGTGGCCCCTGGATTGCCGGGTTGATCCTCGGATCAAGTCCGAGAACGGCAATGACAATAAAAGAACAAGGCGCGAGGATCACTGCGCGTGGGCGGCGACGGTGCCGCGGTCCTGCGAGCCGAGGGCCTGGGCGTAGAGAGTGGGGTCGCTCAGCAGGTCGATGGCGACCTGGAGATCGAGATCGGCGTCGTGCACCTGCCAGGGGCAGGCGGCGCGCACGCGGCGCAGCGCCGCATCGTCGTCCGGCGCCTGGAAGCGCTCCGCCGCCGCATCGGCCATGCGGGGCAGCTGGCCGGCGCGGAAGGCCTGGATCAGGGCCTTGGCGTCGGTGCCGGTGCCGCTGGTGCAGACGGTCGGCAGGATGCCCTGGCGGTGCCAGGTATAGCCCGACGGCGCGTAGATCCGGCTCCAGGTCAGGAACAGCTCGCCGTCGTTCGGCAGCCGGGTCACGGTCTGGACGCTGCCCTTGCCGAAGGAGGTGGAGCCGACCAGGATCGCCCGGTCGGCATCCTGCAGCGCCGCGGCCGTGACCTCCGCCGCCGAGGCGGAGTGGCCGTCGACCAGAAGGGCCAGCGGCAGGTGGCCGGAGATGTCGCCGTCGCGGGCGCTGAAGCTCTGGTCGCTGTCCGGGTTGCGGCCGCGGGTCGAGACGATCTGGCCGTGGTCCATGAACATGTCGGCCAGCGCCACCGACTGGTCCAGCAGGCCGCCCGGATTGCCGCGCAGGTCGAGGACGACGCCGCGGGCCCGGCCGTTGAGGCCGCGCAACAGGCCGGTCACGGTGTTGCGGACCGCGGCGGCGGCGGTGGTGTTGTAGCGCAGCAGCTTGACGATGATGACGTTGTCGCGCACCTCGCTGCGCACCATGTTCTCGATCACCTTGGCGCGGGTCATGGTGACGGTGCGGCTGCTGCCCTTGGGCTCGCGCACGGTCAGGTCGACCTTGGTGCCGACCGGGCCGCGCATCAGGTCGGCGATCTCGTCGACCTTGGCGTCCTCCACCGACACGCCGTCGATGGCGACGATCATCGAGCCCTTCAGCAGGTTGGCGCGCGCGGCCGGCGTGTCCGGGAACACGTCGCCGATCACCGGCCGGCCCTTGTCGTCCTGGCTGAGGGCGATGCCGACGCCGGTATAGCCGTCGCGCTGGGCGCGGTCGTCGCGGGCCCGGTCCGGGTTGACGTAGCGGGAATAGGGGTCGAGATCGGCCAGCAGCGCGTCATAGACCGCCTGATAGGCGGCCTCGCTGCCGGCAGCGGCGACCTTCGGCGACGCCAGCGAGGCGGAATCGAGGGTGGAGGCGACCAGCGTGCCCCAATCGTAGGAGGCGTCGGGGCCGGGCGACTCGAAATCCCCGACCACATGGCCGGCGCGGACCAGCTGCACCCGGCCGCCGTCGCGGCGGGCGCTGAGCGTGTCGTCCAGCTTGGACAGGCCGTTCAGCCCGTCCAGCGCCAGCGTCCCGAAATCCTCCTTGACCAGATAGACTTCCTGGATCCGGTCGAAGCCGACGGTGAACACCGAGGGGTCGGCGAAATGGCCGCCCTCGCGGGCCTGCGCGTCGGCCTGGGGGGCGGGAGATTCCGGGGCGGAGGCGAGGCAGCCCGAAAGCACCAGCAGCGCCGCAACAACCGCCGCCAACCGCTTCTGACGAAACACTTACTGGAACTCCGGGCCCGAGTTTATCGAGCGCACTTTAGGCCAGGTACTTGACAGGAAAAAGGCGTTATTGCAGCGCAGCAGGGCTGCGTTCAACGCCGAGGCCCGCGCGGCGGCCCGGAGCCTGGTTTCCGGCCGGATCGGGGCCCCGATCGCATCCCGATCCGTGGGGGGCCCCGTCGCCCCGGTTCCGGCAGCGGCGGCAGGCCTTCGACATCGGCGCCATGGCCGGCATCGACCAGGGCGAAGACGGTGCTGCCGGTCAGCGGATCGGCCTCCGTCACGCGGACCCGCACCCGGGCGCCCAGCCGGAACACCCGGTTCCAGCGCCGGCCGACCAGGGCGTGCGCCGCCTCGTCATGGTCGTAGTAGTCGTCGGGCAGGGTCGAGATCGGCACCAGCCCGTCGGCGCCGGACTCGTCCAGCTTGACGAACAGGCCGAACTTGGCGACGCCGCCGATCCGGCCGGGCAGGATGGCGCCGATCCGGTCCGACAGCCAGCTGGCCAGATAGCGGTCGACCGCGTCGCGCTCGGCCTGGGCGGCGCGGCGCTCGGTGACCGAGATGTGGGTGCCGATCTCCTCCAGCCGCGACAGCTCCTCGTCGGTGGCGCCGTCGGTGCCGAGATGCAGCAGCCGGATCAGCCCACGATGCACGGTCAGGTCGGCATAGCGGCGGATCGGCGAGGTGAAATGGGCGTAGCGGGGCAGGGCCAGGCCGAAATGGCCGAGATTGTCCGGGCTGTACACCGCCTGGGCCTGGGCCCGCAGCACCATCTCGTTGACCATCGGCTCTTCCGGCCGGCCCACGGCCCGCGCCAGGATCTGGCCGAACACGCGCGGCCGCATCACCTGGCCGAGCGACAGGGTGTAGCCGAGCGGCTCCAGGAACTCCTTCAGCGACTCGACCCGGACGCGGTCCGGCTGGTCGTGCACCCGGTACAGCGCCGGCAGGCTCTTGTCGCTCAGCGTCTCCGCCGCCGCGACATTGGCGGCGATCATGAACTCCTCGATCAGCTTGTGGCTGTCGAGCCGGGCCCGGATGCCGATCGAGGCGACGCGGCCGTCCTCGCCGAGCTGGACCTTCCGCTCCGGCAGGTCCAGCTCCAGCGTGCCGCGCTTGTCCCGCGCCGCCAGCAGCGCCTGGTAGGCGCCGTAGAGCGGGGCGATCACCGGCTCCACCAGCGGGCCCGTGGTCTCGTCCGGCTGGCCGTCGCGGGCGGCCTGCACCTGCTCATAGGTCAGCCGGGCGGAGGACCGCATCAGCCCCCGGCGGAAGCGGTGGCGCACCAGGCGGCCATGCTGGTCGATCCACAGATCGGCGGCCAGGCAGGCGCGGTCCTCGTCGGGGCGCAGCGAGCACAGCCCGTTCGACAGCGCCTCCGGCAGCATCGGCACGACGCGGTCGGGGAAGTAGCAGGAATTGCCGCGCTCGAAGGCGTCGCGGTCCAGCGGCGACCCCGGCGGCACGTAATGGGCGACGTCGGCGATGGCGACGATCAGGTGCCAGCCGCCGGGATGATCGGGATCGGGCTCGGCCCAGACCGCGTCGTCGAAGTCGCGGGCATCGGCGCCGTCGATGGTGACCAGCGGGATCCGGCGCAGGTCGACCCGGTCGCCCAGCGCGGCCGGTTCGGCGGCCTCGGCCTGGGCCAGCGCCTTGGGCCGGAAGTCGGTCGGGATGCCGGCGGCATGGATCGCGATCAGGCTGATCGAACGCGGATCCTCGGCATCGCCGTAGCGGGCGGTGACCACGGTGCGGCGCGGGCCGAGGCGGTCCGACGCTTCGACCAGCGCCTCGACCAGGTCGCCGTCCTTGGCGCCGCCGGTGTCGCCCTCGCGCACCGGCCAGGTGTCGCGGGCGCGCTTGTCGGCCGGCACGATCCGGGCCTGGCCGTCGCGGCCGCGGCGGAACACGCCGACCACGCGGACATCGGCCTGGGTCTCCAGCCGGCGCATGGTCCGGCCGGTCCAGCCGCCGTCCTCATCCTGCTGCAGCCGCGCCAGCACCCGGTCGCCGACCGCCAGGGCGCCCTGGCCGCGGCCTTCGGCGGCCCCCCCGGCGATCATGCCGATGCGCGGCGGCGGCTCGTCCTCCTCCCAGCGGATCGGCTGAGCCAGGGCCTCGCCGTCGCTGTCGATGGCGACGATGCGCAGCACGGCGACATTCGGCAGGGCCGCGGCACCCGGCGCCCGCATGCGGCGGCCGCGGCGCTTCTCCAGCTGGCCCTCCTCGGCCATGTCCTGCAGCAGCTGTTTCAGCCGCACCCGGTCGTCGCCGGTGATGTGGAAGGCGCGGGCGATCTCGCGCTTGCCGACGGTGTCGTCGCGCGACTTCAGGAACTCGGTGATCTGCTCGCGCGTCGGGAACGGCTTGGCCGCTTTCTTGCCCTTGCCCAGCGGCGTCTTGGCCGGGACGACGGTCTTGACGACCTTCTTCCGCTTGATCGGCCGGCGGACCGGCGGCTTGCGGGTGGGCGGTTCGTTCATGGCGCGGGGCTCGGTTCGGGGGGCGCGGACCCTATCAGGGTAATCCCGACGAAGCCGTCACATGAAACAAGTCCCCCCTCCCCTTGCGGGAGGGGGGCAGGGGGAGGGGGCTGCGCGCGTCCGCGCGCGAATGAGCAGGGATGCGGCCGGCTGAGAGAACCCCCTCCCCCTAGCCCCCTCCCGCGAGGGGAGGGGGGACTCGGATAAATCCGGTGGATGGGGGAGGAGGCTATGGTCACTCCGCGGCCTTGCTCTTGCGCGCCGTGGCCTTCTTGGCCGGCGCCTTCTTCGCGGCCGATTTCGGCGCCGCCTTGGCCGGAGCGCGGCCGCGGCCGCCCTTGGCCGGGGTCTTCGCTGCCTTGGCGGCCAGCCACTCGACCGCCTTCTCCACCGTCACCGCCTCGGGCTCGACGCCGCGGGGCAGCGAGGCCATGACCTTGCCGTGGCGGACATAGGGGCCGTAGCGGCCGGCGAACACCTTGATCGGCTCGCCGCCGTCGGGATGCGCCCCGACCTCGCGCAGCGGCTCGGCGCTGGGCCGGGCCTTGGCGTTGTCGGCGGCCAGCAGGTCGACGGCGCGGTTCATGCCGATCTTCAGCACATCCTCTTCCGGCGGCAGGTTCTTGTACTTGTCGCCATGCTTCAGATAGGGCCCGTAGCGGCCGATGCCAGCCAGGATCGGCTCGCCCGACTCCGGGTGGCGGCCGATCTCGCGCGGCAGCGACAGCAAGGCGAGCGCTTCCTGCAGCGTCATCGCCATCGGGTCCTGCGCCTTGGTCAGCGAGGCGCGCTTCGGCTTCTCGCCCTTCTCGGCCTCGTCCTTCGGCCCCAGCTGGGCGTAGATGCCGTAGGGGCCCTTGCGGATCGACACCGGCAGGCCGGTCTCGGGATCGTCGCCGAGCAGGCGGGGGAGGGCCGAGTCCTCGGCGCCGCCGTCCTCGCCCGGGGCGCCGAGCGGCCGGGTGAAGCGGCATTCCGGATAGTTCGAGCAGCCGATGAAGGCGCCGGTGCGGCCCAGCTTCAGCCCCAGCCGGCCCTTGGCGCAGGACGGGCACAGCCTAGGATCGGTGCCGTCGCCCTTCGGCGGGAACAGATGGTCCGACAGCGCCTCGTCCAGGGCCGAGATCACGTCGCCGATCTTGAGGTCCTTGGTGCCCTCGATCGCGGCGTGGAACGCGGTCCAGAAGTCGCGCAGCACCTGCTTCCAGTCGAGCTTGCCGCCCGAGATGTCGTCGAGCTGCTCCTCCAGCTTCGCCGTGAAGTCGTACTCGACGTAGCGCTTGAAGAAGTTCTCGAGGAAGGCGGTGACGATGCGGCCGCGATCCTCCGGGATGAAGCGCTTCTTCTCCAGCCGGACATATTCGCGGTCCTGCAGCACCTGCAGGATCGAGGCGTAGGTGGAGGGGCGGCCGATGCCCAGCTCCTCCATCCGCTTCACCAGGCTGGCCTCGGTGAAGCGCGGCGGCGGCTGGGTGAAATGCTGCTCGGGGGTGGTCTTGCGGCGGTCGACCGCGTCGCCCTTGGCCATCGCCGGCAGGCGGCGCTGGCTCTCGTCGGCGTCCTCCCCCGGGGCCACCGGGTCGTCGCGGTCCTCCTGGTAGACCTTGAGGAAGCCGTCGAAGCGGATGACCGTGCCGACGGCGCGGAACACCGCGGTCTGGCGGCCATCGGCGACGTCGACGATGGCCTGGTCCATCACCGCCGATTCCATCTGGCAGGCCATGGTGCGCTTCCAGACCAGCTCGTACAGCCGCAGCTCCTCGCGCGACAGGGAGCGCGACACCTCCTCCGGCCGGCGGCGCAGGTCGGTCGGGCGGATCGCCTCATGCGCTTCCTGCGCGTTCTTGGCGGTCGATTTGTAGACCCGCGGCTGGGGCGGGACGTAATTCTGGCCGTACATGCTGCCGATCGCCTGGCGCGCCTGGGCGATGGCCTCGCCCGCCAGGGTCAGGCCGTCGGTCCGCATATAGGTGATCAGGCCGACGGTCTCGCCGCCGATGTCGACGCCCTCGTACAGGCGCTGGGCGGTGCGCATGGTCTGGGTCGCGCTCATGCCCAGCTTGCGCGACGCCTCCTGCTGCAGGGTCGAGGTGGTGAAGGGCGGGGCGGGATGGCGCCGCACCTGCTTGGTCTCGACCGAGGTCACGGCGAAGGCCAGCGGGTCGATCGCCGCCACCGCGGCCCGGGCCGAGGCCTCGTCCGGCAGGTCGAACTTGTCGAGCTTGCGGCCGTTCAGATGGGTCAGCCGGGCGGTGAATTCCTCGCCCTTCGGCGTGCGGAACACCGCCTCGATGCTCCAGAACTCGCGCGCCCGGAACCGTTCGATCTCCAGCTCGCGCTCGCAGATCAGCCGCAGCGCCACGGACTGGACGCGGCCGGCCGAGCGGGACCCTGGCAGCTTGCGCCACAGCACCGGCGACAGGGTGAAGCCGACCAGATAGTCCAGCGCCCGGCGGGCCAGATAGGCCTCGATCAGCTCCTGGTCCAGGTCGCGCGGATGGGCGACGGCGTCGAGGATGGCCGATTTGGTGATCTCGTTGAAGGTCACCCGGCGGATCTCGACGTCCTTCAGCCCGCGGCGGTCGCGCAGCAGCTGCTGCACATGCCAGGAGATGGCCTCGCCCTCGCGATCCGGATCGGTGGCCAGCAGCACGCGGGTGACGTCCTTGGCGGCGCGGGCGATCTCGTCCATGCGGGACTTGCCGCGATCGGCCAGCTCCCAGTCCATGGCGAAGTCTTCGTCGGGCCGGACCGACCCGTCCTTGGCCGGCAGGTCGCGGACATGGCCGAAGCTGGCCAGCACCGTATAGTCGCGGCCGAGATATTTGTTGATCGTCTTGGCCTTCGCGGGCGACTCGACGATGACGAGGGTCTGGTCTGCCAAAGCGCCACACTCAATCTTTACGACGGCGTCGCCGGAGGGGCGGCGCCAGGAAAACCACGCCTCGCCGCGGGGCGCTGCGTCAAAGCAGACTGATCCGGTTGCCGGGCTGGCGCTCGATCCTGCCGGCGAGTTCGAGCTCCAGCAGCACGGTCAGCACCACCGGCGGAGACAATTGGCAATCGCGCAACAGTTCGTCAACCGCCGTCGGCGTCGGCGACAGCCGTTCCAGCACCTCCGCCATCGCCCGGGCGCGGTCGGCCTCGGCCCCGTCGCCGCCCTCCGGCAGGGCGGTGGAGTGGGAACGGGGGCCCATGGGCGACGGTTCCCGCAGCAGCGGGGCGGAGATCTGCGGCGCCAGCGCCTCGAGCACATGCTCGGCCGATTCGACCAGGGTGGCGCCGCCGCGGATCAGCCGGTTGCAGCCCTGGGCGCGGGGGTCGAGCGGCGATCCCGGCACCGCCAGCACCTGCCGCCCCTGCTCGGCGGCCATGCGGGCGGTGATCAGCGAGCCGGAGCGCAGCGCCGCCTCGATCACCACGACGCCGAGCGACAGGCCGGAGATCAGCCGGTTGCGGCGTGGGAAGTGGCGCGCGGTCGGCTGGGTGCCGAGGGCGCATTCCGCCACCGCGAGCCCGGATTGGCCGAGGCGGTCGTACAGCCCGGCATTCTCCGGCGGGTAGACGATGTCGAGGCCGCCGGCCAGCACCGCCAGCGTGCCGGTGGCGAAGGCGCCCTCATGCGCCGCGGTGTCGATGCCGCGGGCGAAGCCGGAGGCCACGGTGAAGCCGGCCTCGCCCAGCTCCCGCGCCATGTCGCGTGCCATGCGGCGGCCGTTCAGCGAGGCGTTGCGCGCGCCGACGATGCCGACCATCGGCCGGGTCGCCAGCTCGCCGCGGCCGAGCAGCGACAGCACCGGCGGCGCATCCTCGATCGCGGCCAGGGCCTCGGGATAGTCGGGCTCGCAGGCGGCGACGAGGCGGCCGCCGATCCGGGCCAGCGCCTCCAGCTCCCGCTTCGCCTCGGCGACGGAGGGCGGCTTCAGCCCGGCCCGCCGGCCGCCTCGGCGCGACAGCTCCGGCAGCGCCTCGATCGCCGCGCCGGCGGAGCCGTAGCGGCTGACCAGGTGATGGAAGGTGATGGGCCCGACGGCGTCGGTCCGGGCCAGGCGAAGCCAGTCCAGCCGTTCGGCTTCGCTCAAAGGCCGCCGGGGCGTCGTCATCCGGCCAGCTTCGGGGCAGGGCGGCGGCCGGGTCAATCGGGATCTCGTGGAAAGGCCGCTTCAGGCGGCCGCCACTTCCGGCTTGGCCGTTTCAGGCGCCTCGACCTCCGGCTCGGCCGCCACCCGCAGCCGCGCCAGGAAATGCCGCAACAGCGGGGGCTCGTAGGCGAATTCCAGCCCGCGGAGATGCCGGCCGCGGCCGGCCACGGCGATCAGGCAATCGGCGATGTAGTCCATATGGTCGTTGGTGTAGACGCGGCGCGGAATGGCCAGCCGGACCAATTCCAGCGGCGACGGCTTCTGACGCCCCGTCGAGGGATCCCGGCCGAGCAGCAGCGATCCGATCTCGACGGCCCGGATGCCGCCCTCGAGATAGAGCGCGTTGGTCACAGCCTGGGCGGGAAACTGCGACGGCGGGATGTGCGGCACCAGCTTCCTGGCGTCGACGAAGACGGCATGGCCGCCGACCGGAGTCTGGATCGGGATGCCGCCGCGCCGAAGGCGCTCGCCGAGATAGGCGACCTGGGCCATGCGATAGGACAGGAACGTCTGGTCGATGCCCTCGCGCAGCCCGATCGCCAGTGCCTCCATGTCGCGCCCGGCGAGGCCACCATAGGTGACGAAGCCCTCGAACGGCACGCAGCGGATCCGCACCGCATCGAACAGCGCCTCGTCCTCCCGGATGCAGCAGAGGCCGCCGATGTTCACCAGCCCGTCCTTCTTGGCGGACATCGTCATCGCGTCGCCGTACCGGAACATCTCGCGGACGATGTCGCCGATGCTCGCCTCCGCATAGCCCGGCTCGCGCTGCTGGATGAACCAGGCGTTCTCGGCGAAGCGGGCCGCGTCGATCACGACCGGAATGCCGTGGCGCCGGGCGATCGCATGGACGGCGCGCATGTTCGTCATCGAGACGGGCTGGCCGCCGGTGCTGTTGCAGGTCACCGTGACGATGATGCCGGCGACGTTGGCCGGGCCGTGCCGGGCGATGGCGGCTTCGAGCCGGTCGAGATCGAAGTCGCCCTTCCAGCCATGGTCGGACGCCGTGTCGAAGGCCTTTTCCGTGACGACGTTGACGGCCCGCGCGCCGCTCAGCTCGACATGCGCGGCCGTGGTGTCGAAGTGGTAATTCGAGATGAAGACGGGCTGCCGGTCCCCGCCCCGCATCCGTTGCACCAGGCAGGGGAACAGGATGTGCTCGGCGCCCCGGCCCTGATGGGTCGGCACGACGAAGGGATAGCCGAACAGGCCCCGGACGGTCTCCTGCAGGTGAAAGAAGCTGCGGCTGCCGGCGTAGGATTCGTCGCCGGTGACCAATCCGGCCCATTGCCGGTCGCTCATCGCCCCGGTCCCGGAATCGGTCAGAAGGTCGATGTAGACGTCCTCGCCCTTCAGCAGGAACGGGTTGTTGCCGGCCGTCTCGAGGGCGGCCTGCCGCGCCTCGGGCGTGATCGCCCGGATCGGCTCGACCATCTTGATTCGGAAAGGTTCCGGGATGCGTCGCATGGTCCGCCCTTGATTCCGCCAAGTCCTGTCGGCACTCATACAAGGGGAAAAGTCGGGCTTAATCAATCATGCAGATTGTAAAGAAATAGAAACATCGAATTGTCGACGATTGATATTTAAATCCCAGGGGATTGTCTGGGACGCCGCGGGAGGGAATGCTGGGCGGTCAGCCCGGCGCCGGCTTCTTCCGGCCGATCTTCGGCTCCTCGCCGCGCAGCAGGCGGCGGATGTTGCCGTCGTGGCGGAGGAACACCAGCACCGCGATGAACAGGGCCAGGGCGGCGCGGGTCAGGTCGGTCCGGACCGCGCCGAGGACCGGCACGCCGGACAGGGCCAAGGCCAGGACCGGCGCCGCGGCGACCGAGGTCAGCGACGCCAGGGACGAATAGCGGAACAGCACGGCCATCACCAGCCAGACCAGGCAGCACAGCACCCCGACCGGCCAGGCGATCGCCAGCAGGGTGCCCAACGCCGTGGCCACGCCCTTGCCGCCCTTGAAGCCGAGCCAGACCGGGTAGTTGTGGCCCAGCATGGCGCCGCCGCCGGCCAGCACCGCCAGCATCGGGTCGAACAGGCCGGCGACCAGCACGGCGGCCGCGCCCTTGCCGCCATCCAGCAGCAGCGTCGCCAGGGCCAAGCCCTTGTTGCCGGTGCGCAGCACGTTGGTGGCGCCGATGTTGCCGGAGCCGATGCTGCGGATGTCGCCCAGCCCGGCGGCCTTGGTCAGCACCAGGCCGAACGGGATCGAGCCGAGCAGATAGCCCAGCACCGCCGCGGCGGCGAGCGCCCAGATCGAGGTGGGGTCGAATGAGGACATGAGCGAATCCGTTCCTGCGCCGGCTCCATCATGGCGATTTTCCCGGCCGGGGGAACGGCGATGTCGGGCGAGAGCATGATGGTTTGAGGCCGGACCGCTCCGGCGCGATCAGCAGGAGCGACAGGATTTCGGATGTCCGCGTTGCCTCTCCCGCCTGGCGGGAGAGGCAATCTGTTCTGCCGGGCCCGATTGTTCTGGCGCGATCTGACCCAAAATCACCGGCGTTATGCGGCGTGGTTCAGGTGGCGGATGCGGCGCAGCTGCGGGAACCAGGTCGACCACAGCCCGGCCACCGCCATGGTGCCGAGGCCGCCGACCACCACCGCCGGCACCACGCCGATCAGCGACGCCGAGATGCCGGAGCGGAACTCGCCGAGCTCGTTCGAGGCGCCGACGAAAACCATGTTCACGGCATTCACCCGGCCGCGCAGCGCATCCGGGGTCCACAGCTGGATCAGGGTCTCGCGGATATAGACGCTGACCATGTCGAAGGCGCCCATCATGATCAGCGCCACGATCGACAGCCAGGGCAGGGTGGAGGCGCCGAAGACGCAGGTGAAGGCGCCGAAGCCGGCGACGCAGGCGAACATGATCAGCCCGGCCTGGTCCCCGATCGGCCGGCGGGCCAGCCAGATCGCCACCACCAGCGCGCCGATGCCGGGGCCGGCCCGCAGCAGGCCGAGGCCCCAGGGCCCGACGTCGAGGATGTCGCGGGCATAGACCGGCAGCAGCGCGGAGGCGCCGCCCAGCAGCACGGCGAAGAGGTCGAGCGAGATCGCGCCCAGCACCACCTTCTCGCCCCAGATGTAGCGGAAGCCGGCCCCCAGGCTCTCCCAGCTGGCCGGCTCCGGCACGGTCTTCTGTGCCGGCTTGGGGATCAGAGTCACCAGCCCGATCGAGACCGCCATCAGCACCGCGGCGAAGGCATAGGGCACCTCCGGCGCCAGGCCGTACAGCAGGCCGCCGATCACCGGGCCGCTGATGGTGGCGATCTGCCAGGAGGAGGAGTTCCAGGCGATCGCGGTCGACAGCTCCGCCGGCGGCACCAGGTTCGGCAGCAGCGACTGCACCGCGGGGCCGAGGAAGGCGCGGGCGATGCCGAAGCCGGCGAGGACCAGGAAGATCGGCCAGACCCGGTGGTCGCCGCCGATGGTCAGGACCAGCAGCGCCAGCGCGCACAGGATCTCCGCGGCGATGCAGATGGCCATGATCCGGCGGCGGTTGTAGCGGTCGGCCGCGGCGCCGGTGACCAGCACCAGCAGCAGCGACGGCAGGAACTGTACCAGCCCGACCAGGCCGAGATCGAACGGGTCGCGGGTCAGGTCGTAGACCTGCCAGCCGACGGCGACGCTGATGAACTGCACCGCGAAGGTCGCGATCAGGCGGGCGGTCCAGTAGTAGGCGAAACCGCGGTGGCGGAAGATGCTTCCGGACTCGGCGGCAGAAGGATCTTCGTCGGTCATCGGCGGCGCGTGGGAAAGGGGCGCCGACCATAGCGGGTCAAGGTACGTGGCGGAACCCGGATCGCCGGGATGGCTGCCCGGCGATCCGGAGCTGCCGTCAGTCGATGGCGTCGCCGGTGGCGTCGAACGGCGCGGCGACGGGATGGCCGACCACAGGCACGGCCTTGACCACGGCGCCGGTGACCCGGAACGGCGCGGCGACGACGCCGCAGCCGGCCAGGGCGACGGCCGCGATGGCCAGAGCCAGCCAGCGGGCATGTCGGTGGTAAGTGCGGGTGCTCATCTCTCGTCCTTGGTCTGCTTCCGGGATAGGAACGGCGTCGGTACCTGTATCCTAACACTCCCGCCGCGGCGATGGGGGCGGCTGCTCGGTCGCAGCGGATCGATCCCGGGACACCCGGCACAGCGCGCAGGCTACAGCCACGCCCATCCTTCGAAGGTAGTGCTCCACCGCGTCGCCATCGTTGTCGCCGATGATCGCCCCGACATAGCCGTCGGGACGCACCAGAACCCAATCGCCGGATTCCAGAGCGTAAGCGTCGCGGAAATGGCCTGCATCGTCGACGAGATCGCCGCGCACACCGAATGTGTGAACATGCACCCCGGGGTACGCCGGCACGGCATTCCGCACGACATCTTGCCCGATGACCGTCCAGTGCGGCCCGCTGAACAGCGAAAACAGGCGGGTTTTCTGGCCTGCGGCACCGCGAATGGGCGCATCGGGTGCGCGGCCCCCCGCGAGCAGGCGGCGGACGCGTGTCGACTTCACCAGCGCGAGAGAGGATTCGGGGTAGCCCAGATCGAGCTGGTGAACCTCGCGTCCGCGCCGCATGTCGCCGCGCTTGGCTGCGTCGAGCAACCTGGTGGCGAGACCCAGCATGCCGGCAGCGATCGGTCGACGCTCCTCCTCGTAGCTGCCGAGCAACGCATCGGGCGCGCCGTTCAGCACCGCGGCCAGCTTCCAGCCGAGGTTGTAAGCGTCCTGGACACTTGTATTCAGCCCCTGGCCGCCGGTCGGCGGATGGATGTGAGCGGCATCCCCGACCAGGAAAACCCTCCCGGCGCGATAGCGATCGGCGAGCCGGGCGTTCATGGTGTAAGCCGATGCCCAGGCCATGGACCGGACGCGGATGTCGTCACGTCCGGTGCGCTGCGCGATCAGTGCGTTCAGGCCCTCGGCGGAGAGATCGAGGTCGCTCTCGAGCGGGATCGGGCCCTGGATCTGGAAAAGGTCGGTCCCGGCCAGCGGACAGAATGAGATCTGCCGCTCCATGTCGCCTTCCGCAAACCAGTGCCAGGCGTCGCGGTCGAGACCGCTCAACGCGACATCGGCGACGACAGCGCGAACGCCGAGCGTCTTGCCCGGGAAGCCGATGTCCAGCGCATGGCGCACGAAACTGCGGCCGCCATCGGCGCCGATCAGCCAGCGCACACGGATGATCTCTTCTCCCGTCCGGCGTGCGAGGCGCGCGGTCACGCCGTCCGCGTCCTGCTCAAAGCCGACCAGTTCGCAGCCGAACTCCGGCCGGCGCCCGAGTTCGACGAGCCGCTCGCGCATCACAGCCTCGGTCAGGAACTGCGGCAGCATGAGCGGAACACGATGGGGCTCGGCCGGCGTCGACTCCTCATGCTCCGTCATGTCGGACTCGATGAAGCTCCCGTCATCACGATATTTCCGCTGCTTCGGATAGACCCCGCCCGCTGCGACAACCCGGTCGAGAAGGCCGAGATCCTCGAAGACTTCCTGCGTGCGCGGCTGGATACCCTTGCCGCGCGAGCCGCAGAACGGATCGTCCATCTTCTCGATCAGCCGGAAGGAAACGCCCCGGCGCGCCAGGTCTATCGCGAGCGTCAAGCCTGCCGCGCCTGCGCCGCAAATCAGCACGTCGGCTGCAAATTGCTCTGTCACCGCCATCTCCTTATGTGCATTATGCACATAATAGGAGGGCCGGCATGTCGTCAACAAAGAAAGTGCATAATACACATATTGGCGACCGGCTGCGCGAGCTGCACGGTGCGCTGATTGACATCGTCGGCGTCATGAACCGTCCGCAGCGCGACGAGGCGATGGTGCGGGCGGCCGGCATATCGCTCGACCGCGCGCTCTTTCCGCTGCTGGTCAGCATCGAACGGCGCGGTCCCATCGGCGTCGTCGATCTCGCCGATCGCGTCGGGCGCGACTACACCACCGTCAGCCGCCAGGTCGCCAAGCTGGAAAGCCTCGGTCTCGTCGAGCGCAAGGAAAGCGCCGCCGATCGCCGCGTTCGCGAAGCCACCATCACGCCGAGAGGCAAGGCGATGACCGATCTGATCGATGGCGCCCGCGAGAGGATGGGGCGAGCGATCTTTGCGAGTTGGGATCAACGGGATGTCGAGGACCTGGTGCGGCTGATGCGCAGGTTTGCGGACGACATCATGGCGGACGTCCCAGACAGTCCAGGGAACAATCGATGACGCCCATGCCAGCGGGCCGACCGCCGGACGATCTCCCGGAACTGCGTCGAGTTAGCCGAGGCTGCAAGTTTACCGAGAGTTTAGACGCCTTACCAAGAATTAAGATGCTCCGGCGGGTCGATTTGTGGCGTTCTCTTTCTGCGCGGCACTGTCGGATGTGCCGTTTCAACACGGCTCCCGGGAGCGCAAGACTATGCGGAAACTTATCCTCGCCGGCATCATGACGTTGGCCCTGCCCGTCGCTGCCTTCGCCCAGACCTCGGGCACGGATGCCACCACCACGCCGGCGGCGACCGCCCACAAGACAGTTCATCACACGGCTCACCACCGTGCGCACACCACCAAGCATGCCAGGAAGCATGCCCGGACCCACAAGAAGACCAGCTCGACGATGGCGGCGCCGTCGTCCAACCCCGTGAACTGATCGCTTCTCTCCCCCTTCCAGCGATCGTTCATGAAACCCCGGCGTCGGGCCTCGGCGCCGGGGTTCTTTCCAGCGAGCTCGACGACGGCCGTGCGCCGTCGTCCACCCGAGTGACCTGATCGCATCTCTCCCCCTTCCAGCGATCAGTCACAAAACCCCGGCGTCGGGCCTCGACGCCGGGGTTCTTTTTATTCAGCGATCAGCCGCAGTGAAGGGCGTCCGCCTCAGCGGATGCTCTCGGCCAGCAGCTGGTTGCGAATCTCGACATGCGGATAGCCGGTCACGGTGGCGGAGCGACCGATACGGCCGGTGTCGCCCGGCACCACGACGGTCCAGGCTTCGGTCGGGGTCTGCAGCCGGAACGAGGTCATGCCGCCCATATGGCTGACGCCGTCGACATGGCCGGTCACCGTGATCGGCGTGTCGGTGGCGTACTCGCGCGGATCGCCGGGCGCCGGCCCGCTCGGCATCGCCGTCACCGCCGGGTGCCGCGGCTGCACGCCGCCCTGCACCACATAGGGCTGCTGCATCCGGGTGTTGGGGTCGACCGGATAGGTCAACGGCTCGGCCATCACCGGGGCCGGCGGCGGGGCGACAACCGCGGGCGGCGGCCGCATGATCGCCGTCGGTGCCGGCTGCACGATCATCGGTGCCGGCGCGGGGGCGACGACCGTCGGGGCCGGTGACGGCACGATCACGGTCTGGGCCATGGCCGGCGCTGCGATCAGCAGCGCGGCCAGGGCGGCGGCAGACGCCGCATGGACAGTCTTGGCCATGTCTCTGCTCTCCGTCTTTCAGGGCGCCCGAGCACGACGAACCCTTGCGCGACGCGGCCCGATCATGGGCGCGCCCGCCTCGCCGGCGCAGGACGCCAGCCTCTATCCTCCTAATAACGCCCGGAATCCGGATTCGGTTCACCGAGCCAGTCGCGCAGCACCGAGTCGCCGTCGGCGCCGCACACCGGCGGGGCGTGGCGATAGCTGACCGGCGTCTCCGACAGCCGGATCGGGCTGCCGATCAGGGCGACCGGTTCCGGCGCCAGCGGATGCGGCATCTCGATCCGCATGCCGCGGGCCACCACCTGCGGGTCGGCGAAGACCTGGTCGATGGTGTTGATCGGGCCGCACGGCACCTGCCGGGCCTCCAGCGCCTCGAGCCAGAAGCCGCGCGTCTTCCCGGCGATCAGCCCGGCGATGATCGGCACCAGCACCTCGCGGTTGCGCACCCGCGCCTGGTTGGTGGCGAAGCGCGGGTCGGCCGCCAGCTCCGGCCGGCCGGCGACGGCGCAGAACTTGGCGAATTGCGGATCGTTGCCGATCGCCAGGATCAGGTACTCGTCCTCGGCCCGGAACGCCTGGTAGGGGACGATGGTCGGGTGGCCGTTGCCGGTGCGCGGCGTCGGCACGCCCGAGGTCAGGTAGTACTGGCCGGCATTGGACAGCCAGGCCACCTGGGTGTCGAGCAGCGCCAGGTCGACCATCTGGCCGCGCCCGGTGCGGCGGCGGTGGTCGAGCGCGGCGAGGATGCCGATGGTGGCGTAGGTGCCGGTCATCAAGTCGGCGATGGCGACGCCGACCTTCATCGGCTCGCCGTCGACCGGGCCGGTCAGGCTCATGATCCCACCCATGGCCTGGACCAGATAGTCGTAGCCGGCCCGCGCGGCATAGGGGCCGGTCTGGCCGAAGCCGGTAATCGAGCAGTAGACCAGCGCCGGGAACTCGTCCTTCAGATCGTCATAGCCGAGGCCGTAGCGGGCGAGGTCGCCGAGCTTGTAGTTCTCGACCAGCACGTCGGCCTCGGCCACCAGCCGGCGCAGCAGGGCGCGGCCGTCTTCCTGGGTGAAGTCGATGGCGATCGACCGCTTGTTGCGGTTGGCACTGAGGTAATAGGCGCTCTCGCTGGTGTCGGCGCCGTGCGCATCCTGCAGGAAGGGCGGGCCCCATTTCCGCGTGTCGTCGCCGACGCCCGGCCGCTCCACCTTGACCACGTCGGCGCCGAGGTCGCCCAGGATCTGGGTGGCGCTGGGGCCGGCCAGGACCCGGGTCAGGTCGAGCACCTTGAGGCCGGCCAGGGCGCCGGCGGGGCTGTCGGTCATTCTCGGGGACTCCTCCTTGAGGCCTTCTGGTTAGCCCAGGCGGGGCGGGGCCGCAATCGGCCCGGACCTCGATGGACCATGACCCCAGGTTAAGACCTTCCTCCTTTTTGGCAGGGGCGTATCGGTGGTATAGGCCATAGCCTTGGGCTCCGAAGAAGAGCCAGCCCAACAGGGGGACACAAGATGCAAGGCTTCTCCAGGGTTCTCGTCCGCAGCCTGCTGGCGGCAGCGCTGCTGGGCGGGATGTCGCAGATCGCCGCGGCCGAGATGGTGCTGAACGCCGGCAACAGCCAGGAGCCGGAATCGCTCGACATCCACAAATCGTCGGGCGTCAGCGAGGCGAACGTCCAGAACGACCTGTTCGAAGGCCTGCTGACCCAAGACGCCAAGGCGCAGCCGATCCCGGGCGCGGCCGAGAGCTGGACCGTCTCCGACGACGGCAAGACCTACACCTTCAAGCTGCGCGCCGACGGCAAATGGTCGGACGGCTCGCCGGTGACGGCGGGCGATTTCGTCTTCGCCTGGAAGCGCCTGCTGGATCCGAAGACGGCCAGCCCCTACGCCTATTTCATCGACCAGGTGGTCAACGCCAAGGACATCCGCCTCGGCACCAAGCCGGCCGACACGCTCGGGGTCAAGGCGGTCGACGACCACACCCTCGAGGTCACGCTGGTCGGGCCGACGCCGTATTTCCTGTCGACGCTGACTCACCACGCCACCTTCCCGCTCAGCCAGGCCAATCTCGCGAAGTTCGGCGACGAGTGGGTCAAGCCGGGCAACATGGTGTCGAACGGCGCCTACATGCTGGCCGAGGCGGTGCCGCAGTCGCATGTGAAGCTGGCCAAGAACCCCACCTTCCACGACGCCGCCGGCGTCAAGATCGACACCGTCAACTACTTCGTGACCGAGGATGTCGACGCCGAGCTGCAGCGCTTCAAGGCCGGCGAGCTGGACTACACCTACACTCTGCCGAACCAGCAGATCCCCGAGCTGAAGCAGACCATGGCGGACGAGGTGCGGATCGTCCCCTACATCGGCACCTACTACTACACGGTCAACCTGACCCATGAGCCGTGGAAGAGCCATCCGGAGCTGCGCCACGCCCTGTCGCTGGCGATCGACCGCGACGTGATGGTCGGCAAGATCACCCAGGGCGGCGAGCTGCCGGCCTACACCTTCGTGCCGCCGGGGATGAGCAATTTCGCCGCCTGGACGCCGAAGGAGGCGGGGGAGACCCAGGCCCAGCGCGACGCCGAGGCGAAGCAGCTGTTCGCCAAGGCCGGCTACGGCCCGGACAAGCCTTTGGCGGTCGAGATCTCCTACAACACCTCCGAGAACCACAAGAAGATCGCCGTCGCCATCGGCGCGATGTGGAAGCAGAAGCTCGGCATCGACACCACCCTGACCAATCTCGAATGGGGCACGATGCAGAGCGCGCTGCGCAAGAAAGAGTACAAGGATATCGGCCGCACCTCCTGGATCGGCGATTTCGACGACCCCAGCAACTTCCTCGACCTGTTCCGCAGCACCGCCGGCGAGCAGAACTACCCGTCCTATGCCAGCCCGGACTACGACAAGCTGATGGATGCGGCGGTGGCCGAGGCCGACCTGGCCAAGAGAGCTCAGATCCTGGCCCAGGCCGAGCAGCTGTTCCTGGGCGAGCAGGCGATCATCCCGATCTACTACTACACCAGCAAGCGGATGCTCTCGACCAAGGTGAAGGGCTGGCAGGACAACGTCCTGGACAACCATCTCAGCCGCTGGCTGACGGTCGAACGGTAAGCCGTTTCCGAGCCGTCGGATCAGGCCCCGCCTCCCACCCTGAGGCGGGGCCTTCCGTTTCAGCCCTTCCAGAACGGCCGCAGCGCCTCGCGGTCGGCGGTGCTGCGCTCCAGGCCGAGGTCGCGCAGCTCGTGGTCGCTCAGCGTCCACAGCCGCGGGCGGGTGCGGGACCGGCGCAGCCACAGCGCGACCAGGTGCATGAGGCTCCCGGCGAAGCCGGGACGAGCGGCGACGGTCCGACGCTCGAAGGCGTAGGTCGACATGGTGTCTCTTCTGCAGATGGAAGGGCTGCGGACCGGGCCGGCTAGCGGCGCAGGCCCCAATGCGCGCGCAGCTCCTGGTTGAGTTCGACCGCGCGTTCTTCCGGGAAGAACAGGCGCGCGCCTTTCAGCTCGACCCGCCGGCGGGTGCCCGGGATCGTCTCGGCCAGCCAGTGCGACCATTTCACGTCGAAATAGATGTCGTCGGTACCCCAGACGATCAGCGTCGGCGCCGTCAGGCGCCGCAGCCGGTCCTCGATCGCCAGCGTGTGCCGGCTGTCGAAGGCGGCGAGGAAGCGCCGGAAGTCGTCGGTGCGCGTGTCGCTGCGCACCAGCGGCCGCAGACAGGCGTCGATATCGTCGTCGGTCACCCGTTCCGGATGCTCGTAGGCCGGGCCGAGAGCCTGGGCCGAGCGGTAGACATCCTTGTCCGCCAGCATCGCGTCCAGCGCGCCGCGCAGGCCGCCGGACGCCGCTAGCGCCAGGAACGGCTTGAACGCCTCGGGCGGCCAGTTGTCATGCGCGTCGCAGTCGGTCAGGGTCAGGCTGCGCACCCGCTCGGGGTTCGAGGCCGCGAAGATCTGGGCGATGCCGCCGCCACTGTCATTGCCGACCAGGTCGGCCTGATCGATGCCGAGCGCATCCAGGAATTCGCGCAGCATCACCGCATTCGCGGTCACCGACACGTCCTGGCCGGGCGCGATCTCGGTGTCGCCATGGGCCAGCAGGTCGATGGCGATGCAGCGGCGGATGTCCGACAGCTGCGCCAGCTGATGCCGCCACAGATGGCCGTTCAGCAGCACGCCGTGGACGAACAGGGCCACCGGCCCTGCGCCCGCCTCGGCATAGGCGATGCTGCCCGACGGCGTGGCGACGCGGCGCTTCTCGAGCACCGGTTCCGGGGAGCGCATCGCTTACTCCCCGCCAGCGGTCGCGGCGTTGGCCTCGCCCAGCGCCCGGGCGCAGTCGTCGCAGCACACCTCCACCGTCTGGCCGCCGATCGTAACCTTGATCGTCTCGGCGTCGAGCTCGCAGTCGCAGGCCGCGCAGGTTCTCTCGCTCATGGGGCTTCTCCGGTTCCGCCCGATGTCCGGGCAGGGACAGAAGACGCTTTCGCCGGGTCGGCCGCTGTCGGAATCTTTAGGGACTTGCAGGCCCGGTCAGCGCAGGCGGACGGAGCGCTGGAACTCCGCCGGCGTCTTGCCATAGGCCTGGCGGAAGGCGGCGCTGAAATGGCTGTGGCTGGAGAAGCCGAGATCGAGGCCGAGCGCGGTCAGGTCGTCGTGTCGGCCCAGCAGGTCCAGCGCCCGGGCCAGCCGCAGGCGCAGCTGGTAGCGGTACAGCGGCATGCCCTCGACCTGCCGGAACACCTGGGTCAGGTAGACCGGCGAGACGCCGACCTCGGCCGCGATCTCGGCCAGGGTCCAGCGCCGCGCCAGGTCGGCGGACAGCGCAAGCTTGGCCCGGTCGACCAGCTTTTGCAGGCTGCGGCTGGCCCCGGCCTGGTGCGAGGTGCGCTCGCCGATGGCGCGCCGCACCAGGGTCAGCGCCAGGGTCTCCGCCTCCAGCGTCTCGGCCGCGTTCCGCCTCAGGCTGTGCCGCAGCAGCGCCACCAGCGCCTGGCTGCGGGCGTCGATGCGCAGCCGCTGCGGGCGGAACGCCGTCGCGGCGCCGTCCTGCAGCAGCGCCTGCGGCGCCAGCTCGCGCAGCAGCGCGTCCTCGACCACCAGGTCCAGGCAGGAATCGCCGCCTTCGACCGGGTGGCTGATCCGATAGCCCTCGGCCGGGTTGAAGAACAGCACCTGGTTGGCCTCGGCCACCGCGTCATCGGTGCCGAGATGGCGGACGAAGACGCCATGATAGGGGAACACCAGATGGGTGGCGCGGGCGCATTCCTCGGCGCTGCGGTGCCGGCACGCGCCGTCGCAGGCGACGTCGCGGATGGCGACGATCTCCGTCTGCAGCAGGGTTTCGGCCGAGATATCCGTCATCGGGCTGCGGCGGGTGCCGCCTCCGGCAGGGCGAGGGCTCGTTCGCCCACCATACCCTGCCGGGCCGGCATCAGGCGAGGCTCAGCCGCGCCAGAACGGCTTCCGCGCCTCGACCGCAGCGTCGCCGCGGTCGAGGCCGAGGTCGCGCAGCTCATGGTCGCTCAGCGCATCGAGCTGGCGTCGGGTCCGCGCGCGCCGCAGCCACAGGCCGAGGATCTGCCGCAGCCCGGCGAAGGCCACGGGATGGGGCAGGGCAGAGCGAGGAACGCGGCGCTCGACAACGCGCGTCGACATGGAGGGTCTCCTGATGGCCCGCAGCCGGCGGGGCACGATGCCCCTGCCGCAATTGCGGGATTGCATTCGCAGATTGCTCCGGGCATGATGTCGGTGCAATCACAGTATTGCTCTCGGAGCAATTTAGATGCTGGATGATTTCCGCCGCATTGCCGATGCCGTCGCCGGCGAGATCGCCTCGGGGCAATTGCGCCCGGGCGACCGGTTGCCGCCGCAGCGCGACTTTGCCTATCGCCGCGGCATCGCCGCCTCCACCGCCGCCCGGGTCTATGCCGAGCTGACCCGGCGCGGGCTGGTGTCGGGCGAGGTCGGCCGCGGCACCTTCGTCCGCGCCGCGGCGGCGGTGCCGGCCTCGGTGCTGGCCGAGCCCTGGCAGGCCCCGATCAACCTCGAATCCAGCTTCCCGATCCTGCCCGGCCAGCCGGCGATCCTGGCGCAGGGGCTGCAGGCGCTGCTGCGGCCAGATGCGCTGGGCCTGGCGCTGCGGGCGGTGCCGGCGGCCGGCACCCCGGCGGCGCGGGCAGTGGCGGCATCGTTCCTGGCTGAGGCCGACTGGTCGCCCGAGCCGGCGCGGGTGCTGTTCGCCGGCAATGGCCGCCAGGCGATCGCGGCGGCGCTGTCGGCGCTGGCGCCGGTCGGCGGCCGGGTCGGGGTCGAGGCGCTGACCTATCCGGTGATCAAGGGCGTCGCCGCCCGGCTCGGCATCGCGCTGGTGCCGATCGCCATGGATGCCGAAGGGCTGCGGCCGGACGCGCTGGAGGCCGCGCACCACACGGCACCCTTGCGCGGGGTCTATCTGCAGCCGGTGCTGCACAACCCGCTCGGCCTGTCGATGACGCCGGGCCGGCGGGTGGATCTGGCGGCGCTGCTGCAGCGGCTCGACCTGGTCGCGATCGAGGACCGGGTGTACGGCTTCCTGGCCGACGAGGCGCCGCTGGCGGCACTGGCGCCGGAGCATGCGATCGTGATCGACAGCCTGTCCAAGCGCCTCGCGCCCGGCCTGACCCTGGGCTTTGCGGTGTCGCCGCGCGCTCTGGTCGAGCGCATGGTGGCGGCGATCCGCTCCGGCCCCTGGAGCCCGGGCGGCCTGGCGCTGGAGGCGGCGTCGCGCTGGATGGCCGACGGCACGGTGGCGACGCTGGTGGCCGAGAAGCGGCAGGACGCCCGCACCCGGCAGGCGATCGCCCGGGCGGCGCTGGACGGGCTGGAGATCCAGGGCGATCCGCGCGCCTATCATCTCTGGCTCGAATTGCCGGAAGGCTGGCGGGCGGAGGCCTTCGCCGCCGCCGCCGCCCGCAAGGGCATCGCCGTGACGCCCGGCCCGGCCTATGCCACGGGGCCGGGTCACGCGCCGGCCGCGGTGCGCCTGGCCCTGGCCTCGCCGTCGCCCGAGGTGCTGCGCGAGGCGCTGGAGACCCTGGCCCGGCTGGCGCGGACCGAGCCGGACCAGATCGCGGTGGATTAGAGGGTCGGCGGCGCCCCGAACTGCAACGCGTCCAGGGCGCCCTGCAGGATCCAGGCCGCCGCCGCCGTGTCCACCGCCTTGGCGCGCTTCTTCCGGGTGACGTCGAACTCGATCATCTGGCGCTGCACCGCCGTGGTCGACAGCCGCTCGTCCCAGAAGGCGATCGGCAGCTCGCGCAGCTTCAGCAGGTCCTTGGCGAAGGCGCGCACCGACTGGCAGCGCGGCCCCTCGCTGCCGTCCATGTTGACCGGCAGGCCGATCACCAGCCCGGCGACGCCGCGGTCGTCGACGATGCGCAGCAGCTCCTGCGCATCCGGCGTGAACTTGGTGCGGCGGATGGTGCCGATCGGCGAGGCCAGCGACAGGCCAGGGTCGGACACCGCCATGCCGATGGTCTTTTCCCCGAGATCCAGCCCGATCAGCCGCCCGCCGGGGGGCAGCAGGGGCTTCAGGTCGCGAAGATTGCAGACCGCCATATCGGGTGATACCTTCCGCGCCGTTTTCCGTTGGCCTTCCCCGCGGTTCCGGCCCCATGCCGGCCCGGTTCGGCCTCCGATCCCCGGAGATGACTACGACATGTCGCTCGACAGAGCCACCGTCGCGAAAATCGCGCATCTGGCCCGTATCCGCCTCGACGAGGCGGAGCTCGATTCCATGACCGGCGAATTGTCCGGCATCCTGGACTTCGTCGAGCAACTGGCCGAGGTCAACACCGACGGGGTCGAGCCGATGACCAGCGTGGCGCAGCAGGGGCTGCGGCGCCGGCCGGACGAGGTGACCGACGGCGGCTATCCCGAAAAGGTGCTGGCCAACGCACCCTCGGCCAAGGCCGGGTTCTTCACCGTGCCGAAGGTGGTCGAGTGATGTCGAAGCCGACCCATCTGACCCTCGCCGGCGCGCGCGACGCGCTGAAGAGCCGCGAGATCTCCTCGGTCGAGCTGACCACGGCGCATGTCGCCGCGGTCGAGAGCCTGCGCGGGCTCAACGCCTTCGTCACCGAGACGCCGGACAAGGCGATCGAGATGGCCAAGGCCTCCGACGCCCGGCTCGCCCGCGGCGAGGGCGGCTCGCTGGAAGGCCTGCCGATCGCGATCAAAGACCTGTTCTGCACCGAGGGCGTGCGCACCACGGCCGGCAGCGCCATCCTCGGCAACTTCGTGCCGCCCTATGAATCGACCGTCACCAGCCATCTGTGGCGCGACGGCGCGGTGATGCTGGGCAAGCTGAACATGGACGAGTTCGCCATGGGCTCGGCCAACATCACCTCGGCCTTCGGCAATGTCGAGAACCCGTGGCGGCGGCAGGACGGCAGCAACGCCAGGCTGGTGCCGGGCGGCTCCTCCGGCGGCTCGGCGGCCTCGGTCGCGGCGCGCATGACGCTGGCGGCGACCGGCACCGACACCGGCGGGTCGATCCGCCAGCCGGCCGCCTTCACCGGCATCGTCGGCATCAAGCCGACCTATGGCCGCTGCTCGCGCTGGGGCGTGGTCGCCTTCGCCTCCTCGCTCGACCAGGCCGGGCCGATGGCGCGGACCGTGCGGGACGCGGCGATCATGCTGCGCTCGATGGCCGGCTTCGACCCGAAGGATTCGACCAGCGTCGATATGGCGGTGCCCGATTTCGAGGCGGCGCTGACCGGCGACATCCGCGGCCTGAAGGTCGGTATCCCGAAGGAATACCGGGTCGACGGCATGCCGGCGGAGATCGAGCGCGTCTGGAGCCGAGGCGCCGAGTGGCTGCGCGCGGCGGGGGCGGAGATCGTCGAGGTCTCGCTGCCGCACACCAAATACGCGCTGCCGACCTACTACATCGTCGCCCCGGCCGAGGCCTCGTCCAACCTGGCGCGGTATGACGGCGTGCGCTACGGCCTGCGCGAGACCGGCAACAGCCTGAACGAGCTGTACGAGAACACCCGCGCCGCCGGCTTCGGCCGCGAGGTGAAGCGCCGGGTGATGATCGGCACCTATGTGCTGTCGGCCGGCTATTACGACGCCTACTACACCAAGGCGCAGAAGCTGCGGACGCTGATCGCCCGCGACTTCACCGAAGCGTACAAGCGCTGCGACGTGATCCTGACGCCGACGGCGCCAAGCACCGCCTTCGCCATCGGCGAGAAGCAGGACGACCCGATCGCGATGTACCTCAACGACGTGTTCACCGTGCCGGCATCGCTGGCCGGGCTGCCGGGCCTGTCGGTACCGGCCGGCCTCGGCGACGACGGGCTGCCGCTCGGGCTGCAACTGCTCGGCCGGCCGTTCGACGAGGAGACGCTGCTGCGCGTCGCCGAGGTGATGGAGCAGGCGGCCGGCTTCACCGCCCTGCCGCAGACCATCTCTTAGTTGTGACCGGCTTCGTCATCCGCCAGCTCGGCCCCGCGGATGCCGCGGCCTATCGCGAGATCCGGCTGGAGGGGCTGGAGCGCCATCCTGAGGCGTTCGGCTCGACCTATGAGGCCGAAGCGGCGCTGTCGCCGGAGGAGTTCGTCCGGCGCGTGGTCGAGGTGCCGACCTTCGCCGCCGAGCGCGACGGCCGGCTGCTTGGCCTCGTCGGGCTGGCGCGGGAGAGCGGGGTCAAGCGCCGCCACCGCGGCACGCTGATCCGGATGTATGTGCGGCCCGAAGCGCGCGGCAGCGGCGCCGCCGACGCGCTGGTCGAGGCGGTGCTGGACCACGCCCGGTCGGAAGGCCTGGATGCGGTGCTGCTGGCCGTGATCACCGAAGCCGAGCCGGCCCGCCGCCTCTATGAACGGCACGGCTTCAAGGTCTATGGCGTCGAGCCCGGCGCGCTGCGGATCGGCGACCGCGCTTATGACGACGAGCTGCGCATCCGGTTCCTGTAAGTCTCGGCTGCAATTGCCACACACCGTCATGGCGAGCCCGGCAGGGACGTGGCCATCCAGACTGTCGCCAATACGTGCCGCGGCTGAAGGACTGGATGGCCACGCTTCGCTCGCCATGACATGTTGGGTCATGTGCCTGCTCTCTGAAGCAAGCGGCATGATCACCGGGTCCTGATCGCCCGCCGGCCGCAGGACATTTGACGCAGGCCTGCGCGCTTGCGCCGACGCCTTGGCCGCCGCAAAGATCGCAGCTCATCGTCCAAACCGCTCCGCAACGGGAGAGTGCCGTGCCCTTGAAGCTCCACACCGTGATCTGCAGCACCCGGCCGGCCCGGATCGGGCCGGTGGTCGCCTCCTGGTTCCAGGAGATCGCCGCCGCCCACGGCAAGTTCGACGCGTCGCTGGTCGACCTCAAGGATTTCGACCTGCCGGTGTTCGACGAGCCGGAGCATCCGCGGATGCAGCGCTATGTGCATGAGCACACCAAGCGCTGGGCCGCCAGCGTCAGCGCCGCCGACGCCTTCGTCTTCGTCACGCCGGAATACAATTTCGGCCCGCCGCCGGCGCTGTTGAACGCGCTGAACTACCTGTACCTGGAGTGGAACTACAAGCCGGCCGGTTTCGTCAGCTATGGCGGCGCGTCGGGCGGCATGCGCGCGGTCCAGGCCGAGAAGCTGACTCTGACCACGCTGAAGGTGGTGCCGCTGACCGAGGCGGTGGCGATCCCGATGGCCTGGAATTCGGTGGCCGATGGCAAGCTGAACCTCCCCGAGGGCCAGGCCAAGGCCGCGACCGCGATGCTGGACGAGCTGGCCCGCTGGGCCGAGGCGCTGAAGCCGCTGCGGGCGAAGTAAGGGGCCGCGGCTCGACCCTCACCCCGCATGGATCCATAGGATCTCCGCCTCGAACGGCCCATCCGAGAGGACGGCATGCGGGGTGCGGGCATCGAAATAGAGGCTGTCGCCGGCGGCCAGGCGGAACGGCGCCTCGCCGGCGAAATGCATCGTCACCGCGCCGAACAGGACGAAGAGGAACTGCTGGCCCTCATGCTGGTCCAGCGGGCCGTAGTCGAGCAGCGTGCGGGCCTTGACCCGGGCGCGCACCGGGGTGATGCGCTTCTCCGCCAGATCGGCGGCCAGCAGCTCGTGGCTGTAGCTGCGGGTCTCGTGCCGCGGCCCGGTGCCGGCCTTGGTCAGGCTGCGGGCCGCCGCGGCCGGCCGGGCGTCGCCGAACAGCCCGGCCAGGTCGACGCCGAAGCCTTGCGACAGCTTCAGCAGCACCTCGACCGTCGGCGACATCCGGCCGTTCTCGATCTTCGACAGGGTCGACTTGGCCAGGCCGGTCTGCTCGGATGCCGCCTCCAGCGTCCAGCCGCGGGTCCGGCGCAGCGCCTTCAGCCGCGGGCCGAGGCTCTGGGGCGCGTCATTGTCCATGCGCGGCAGCTAAGCATGCGCCGCCGCGTCCCGCATCTGTTTCCGATCGGAAAATCCTGATTGCGAAGCCACGGGCGGCGGCGTAGGAGTCGGGAAACTCCGGGCAGGGTGCGGTCATGGCGGACAGCTTCGACGTGGTCATCATCGGCGGCGGCGCCATCGGCAGCGCCATCGCCTGCTTCCTGATGCTGGAGCCGGGCTTCGACGGCACGGTCGCGGTGGTCGAGCGCGACCCGACCTACCGCACCGCCTCCTCCGCGCTTTCCGCCTCCTCGATCCGGCAGCAATTCTCCACCCCCTTCAACGTCGCGGTCTCGCGCTTCGGACTGGAGGTGCTGAAGCACCCCGAGCGCTGGCTCGAAGTCGAGGGCGAGGTGCCGGATTTCGGCTTCCACGAAAAGGGCTACCTGTTCCTCGCCACCCCGGCCGGGCTGCCGGTGCTGCAGGCCAACCACGACATGCAGGTGGGCGAGGGCGTCGCCGTCGACCTGATGGCGCCGGACCGGCTGGCCGAGCGCTTCCCCTGGCTGAATGTCGACGGGCTGTCGGCCGGGTCGCTCGGCCTTGCCGGCGAAGGCTGGTTCGACGGCTACAGCCTGCTGCAGGCGTTCAAGCGCAAGGCCCGGTCGCTCGGCGCCACCTATGTCACCGACACCGTCATCGGCATCGACCGGGCCGGCGGCCGGGTCACGGGGGTGACTCTGTCGGACGGCCGCCGCATCGGCTGCGGCACGCTGGTCAACGCCGCCGGGCCGCAGGCCGGCAAGGTCGCGGCGCTGGCCGGCATCGAGCTGCCGGTCGAGGGCCGCAAGCGCTGCGTCTTCGTGTTCGACTGCCGGCAGACGCTCGATGGCTGCCCTTTGGTGATCGACCCCAGCGGCGTCTGGTTCCGGCCCGAGGGCAACCTGTTCATCTGCGGCGCCCCGCCGACGGGCGAGGACCCGGACACCGAGGACCTGACGGTCGACCATGGCCTGTTCGACGAGATGATGTGGCCGGCTTTGGCCGAGCGGGTGCCGGCCTTCGAGAGCCTGAAGGTGGTCAATGCCTGGGCCGGCCATTACGAGATGAACACGGTCGACCACAACGCCATCATCGGGCCGCATCCCGAGCTGCCGAACCTGATCTTCGCCAACGGCTTCTCCGGCCACGGGCTGCAGCAGTCGCCGGCGGCCGGCCGCGGCGTGGCCGAGCTGATCGCCCATGGCGGCTTCCGCAGCCTCGACCTGTCGCCCTTCGCCTTCACCCGGATCCTCGAGAACCGGCCGATCGTCGAGCTGAACGTGGTCTGACGCGCGACCGGCCTGTAGCATCGGGCCGGCAAGCATACGGAGGACGCACCGATGGCCGAGATCGAAGCGAGGCTCACGGCGCTGGGGCTGCAGCTGCCGGCCCCGATCCAGCTGCCGCCGGGCGTGACGCTGAGCTTCCCCTGGGTGCGGGTGCATGGCGACCGGGCTTATGTCTCGGGCCATGGTGCCCTGGCGCCGGACGGGTCGCTGGCGCCGCTGCTCGGTAAGGTCGGGCAGGAGCTGACCGAGGAGCAGGGGTATCAGGCCGCGCGGCTGACCGGCCTCGCCATCCTGGCCAGCCTGAAGACGGCGCTCGGCGATCTCGACCGCATCAACGCCTGGCTGCGCGCCTTCGGCATGGTCAACGCGGCGCCCGGCTTCAACCGCTACCCCCTCGTGATCAACGGCTTCACCGACCTGATCGTCGAGGTGTTCGGGCCGGAGCGCGGGGCGCATTCCCGCTCCGCCGTCGGCATGGCCGGGCTGCCCTTCGGCCTGGCGGTGGAGATCGAGGCGGAGGTCGCGATCCGGCCGTAGCGCGGCGGCCGCGAAATCCTTGACACGAACCCCCCATCCGCGCTCCCTGTCTCGCTTCCGGACGGTATGAGTGCGAGCGGTTCCATGTACACGATCGAGGGCGAGACGGGCACCTGGGAGACGGTGATCGGGCTTGAGGTCCATGCCCAGGTCATCTCCAAGGCCAAGCTGTTCTCCGGCGCAGCCGCCGATTTCGGCGCCGCCCCGAACAGCCAGGTCAGCCTGGTCGACGCCGCCATGCCCGGCATGCTGCCGGTGATCAACGATTACTGCGTCGAGCAGGCGGTGAAGACCGGCCTGGGCCTGAAGGCGCAGATCAACCGCCGCTCGGTGTTCGACCGCAAGAACTACTTCTACGCGGACCTGCCGCAGGGCTACCAGATCAGCCAGTACAAGGACCCGATCGTCGGCACCGGCGAGATCGTGCTCGACCTGCCGGACGGGTCGGCCCGCACCGTCGGCATCACCCGGCTGCATCTGGAGCAGGATGCGGGCAAGAGCCTGCACGACCAGTCGCCGCGCGAGACCTTCGTCGACCTGAACCGGTCCGGCGTGGCGCTGATGGAGATCGTGTCCGAGCCCGACCTGCGCAGCCCGGACGACGCCTCGGCCTATCTGCGCAAGCTGCGCTCGATCCTGCGCTATCTCGGCACCTGCGACGGCAACATGGAGGAAGGCTCCATGCGCTGCGACGTCAACGTGTCGGTCCGCCGCGTCGGCGACACCGAATTCGGCACGCGCTGCGAGGTCAAGAACGTCAACTCGATCCGCCACGTCATGTCGGCCATCGAGTTCGAGGCCCGGCGCCAGGTCGAGATCATCGAGGGCGGCGGGTCGATCAACCAGGAAACCCGGCTGTGGGACCCGAACAAGGGCGAGACGCGGTCGCTGCGCACCAAGGAAGATGCGCATGACTACCGCTACTTCCCCGACCCGGACCTGCTGCCGCTGGTGCTGGAAGACGGCTATGTCGAGCGCATCGCCCTGACCCTGCCGGAGCTGCCGGACGAGAAGAAGGCGCGCTTCATCAGCGAATACGGGCTGTCGGCCTATGATGCCGGGGTGCTGGTGGCCGAGCAGGCCAAGGCGTTCTTCTACGAGCGCGCGGCCAAGGGGCGCGACCCGAAGCTGGCCGCCAACTGGGTGATCAACGAGCTGTTCGGCGGCCTGGCCAAGGCCGGCCGCGAGATCGAAGACAGTCCGGTCTCGGCCGAGCAGCTGGGCGGCCTGGTCGACCTGATCGCCGACAACACAATCTCCGGCCGCATTGCCAAGGACGTGTTCGCCGAGATGATGGAGACCGGGCAGGATGCCGGCGCCATCGTCGAGGCCAAGGGGCTGAAGCAGGTCACCGACACCGGCGCGATCGAGGCGGTGATCGACCAGGTGATGGCGGCGCAGGCCGACAAGGTGGCCGAGTACCGCTCGGGCAAGGACAAGCTGTTCGGCTTCTTCGTCGGCCAGGTGATGAAGGCCTCGGCCGGCAAGGCCAACCCGGCGATGCTGAACGAGTTGCTGAAGACCAAGCTGAACGGTTGATCCGCTCCCCGCCGGCATCGCCGTGCGATGCCGGCGAACCGAGCGGCTAGGCGGGAGCGGCTGACTTGGCCAGTGCCCCCGCGAGCTTGGCCGAGGCGTAGCCGAACAGCGCCCCGATCACCATCGAGACGATCAGCAGGATCAGCGGGTTGCCGGCGCTGACCGTGGTCAGGCGCTGCAGCGGCCCGACACCGGCCGCGTCCGCGCCCTGGTGCAGCGAATAGGCCACGGTCGCGGCATAGCCGTAGACATTGGCCGGGACCACCGACAGCAGGTCGACCGAGGCGACGATCACCAGGAAGAAGACGGTGGCGCCGACGACGATGGCCGGCCACACCGTGCCGAGCGCCGCCATCGGAACATTGACGATAATCAGAAGCGCGATCCAGGCGACGACGGCGCCATAGACGTTGCCAGCGATCGTCCGGGTCAGGGCCTTGTCGTCGGCACCGGAGTGGAAGAAGCATCCCCAGGCGATGAATCCGGCCCAGACCAGGACAAAGCCGCTGAGCGGCCCCAAGGCCAGGAAGGCCCATACCGCCCCGAGCACCGCTATGCTCAAGGACAGAGCAAACAGTTTGGACATGGCGATTTTCCCCCAAACCAATATTATTGTTTTCAGGCGGAGGCATATTATTGGATGCAAATCATCCGGATTCCTACTGTAACAAAGTATGAGTTCTTCGACCGATCGAGGGCTGAGTTCCTAGGTCGAGGCGGCCCGTCCGTCCGAATTCTTCCGGCGGTGCCGGCACGCATCCCTCGGTTCGGGTTTTCCGGCCTTTCGGCTATCGTCGCCGGATCGGCGGCGCAAGGGAGAGTGCGGATGGATGAGACATCTACGGCCCTCCGCCTCGGCGCCGCGCTCGCCGTCGGCCTGATCATCGGGCTGGAACGCGGCTGGACCGACCGGGACCGGCCGGAAGGCCGCCGCGCCGCGGGCCTGCGCACCTTCGCCATCACCGGTTTCGGCGCCGGCATCGCCGCGTTCCTGGCCTCCGATCTCGGGCCCGGCCCGCTGCTGCTGTTCCTGGCGGGGATCGGGGCCTACATGCTGGCGGCCTATTGGCGCGAGGACGGCAGCCTCGGCGTGACCACCGAGATCGCGCTGCTGGTCACGGCGCTGCTCGGCGCCGCTGCCGGGGTGGGGCGCGACCTGGAAGGCATGGGCGGCGCCGTGATCGTGGCCCTGCTGCTGCGCGAGAAGGATCGGCTGCATGGCTGGCTGGAACGCTTCACCCCGGCCGAGACCGCGGCGGCGCTGCAGTTCCTGCTGATCGCGGTGGTGGTGCCGCCGTTCCTGCCGGACCGGACGCTCGACCCGTGGGAGGCGATCAACCCGGCCAGGATCTGGTGGCTGGTGGTGCTGGTCGCCGGCCTGTCCTTCGCCGGCTACGCGGCGGTGCGCATCGCCGGCCCCCGGGTCGGGACGCTGCTGACCGGGCTGCTCGGCGGGCTGGTGTCCTCCACCGCGTTGACCCTGGTCTTCGCCCGCCAGGCGCAGGCCGCGCCGCCGGCGGCGCCGGCGCTGGCCGCCGGCATCGTCGCCGCCTGGGCGGTGATGGTGGTCCGCGTCGGCGTGCTGGTCCTGGTGCTGCACCCGCCGCTGGCCCTGGCCCTGGCGGCGCCCCTGGCCGGCGCCGCGGCCGTGGCGATCGGAAGCGGCCTGTGGCTGTGGCGGGCCGCCGCCGACAAGACCGGCGAGGCGCCGCCGATCGGCAATCCGCTGGACCTGTGGTCGGCGCTGAAGATCGTGGCGCTGATCACGGCGGTGCTGCTGCTGTCGAAGGTCCTGGACGACACTCTCGGCGTCGCCGGCCTCTATCTGCTCGCCGCCGTGTCCGGCTTGGCCGATGTCGACGCCATCACCCTGTCGGCAGCGCGGCTGACCCAGGGCGGGCTCGATGTCACGGCCGGCGCCACGGTGGTGCTGATCGCGGCCGGGGTGAACACCCTGGTCAAGGCCGGGCTCGCCGTCGTCCTCGGCGGCCGGGCGATGGCGCTGCGCATCCTGCCGGCGACCGTCGCGATGCTGGCCGCCGGCGCGGCCGGCTTCGCCTTCTTCGCTATCTGACGTGTCAGGCCTTCTCGGAAACGGAAAGCCGATCTACCCTGACGCTGCGCAATCGTCGGGCGAATCTTCGGCATAAACAGAAATTCCATTTCGGCAGCATCGCCCGGCACATGAAGGGGGAGACGCCATGAAAGGGATTCGTGCGATTCTGCTGGCGAGTGTCGTGGTCGCGGTCTCAGGCAGCGCCTTCGGCCAGTCCGGCAACATCAAGAAGCTGCAGGACATGAAGGTCACCGGCGCGCCGTTGCAGCTGGAGACGGTGCCGCAGGGCGGCGACTATGCCGACCAGATCCGGACCAATCTGCAGCAGGTGAAGCTGCCGCCGGGCTTCAAGATCGGGCTCTATGCCGTGGTGCCGGACGCAAGGCACATGGCGGTCGGCCCCAGCACCGGCATGGTCTTCGTCGGCACGCGCAAGACCCAGGTCTGGGCCGTGACCGACCGCAACAAGGACCGGGTGGCGGATGAGGTCAAGGCGTTCGCGCCCTCGGTCGACATGAAGGTGCCGAACGGGGTCTGCTTCTCCAAGGACGGCTTCCTGCATGTCGTCGAGCACAACCGCCTGCTGGTGTTCCCGGCCGCGGAGTTCTTCTACGAAGGCCCGGACACGGCGATCGGCGTGGTGGCGGAGACGCTGATCCCGGTTGCCGAGGAATCCTTCAACCACGGCGCCCGGGTCTGCCGGGTCGGCCCGGACAACAAGCTCTACGTCTCGCTCGGCCAGCCCTTCAACGTGCCGCCGCCGGAGAAGGCCGAGCTGTACAACGAGGTCGGCATCGGCGGCATCATCCGCATGGCGCGGGACGGCACCGGGCGCGAGGTGTTCGCCCGCGGCATCCGCAACTCCGTCGGCATCGACTTCAACCCGGCCAATGGCGATCTCTGGTTCACCGACAACCAGGTCGACGGCATGGGCGACGACATCCCGCCGGGCGAGCTGAACCGCATCACCGCGGCCGGCCAGCATTTCGGCTTCCCCTGGTATGGTGGCGGCACCGTCCGCACCGCCGAGTACAAGGACAGCGAACCGCCGGCCGATGCGGTGCCGCCGGTGGTGGAGATGGACGCGCATGCGGCCGATCTCGGCCTGATGTTCTACACCGGCAAGACCTTCCCGGAGACGTATCGTGGCGGCGTGTTCTCGGCCCAGCACGGCTCCTGGAACCGCACCACGCCGGTCGGCGCGCGGATCATGTTCACCCCGGTGAAGCCGGACGGCAGCGCCGGCGCGACCGAGGTGTTCGCCGATGGCTGGCTGGCCGACACCGGCGAATATTTCGGCCGGCCGGTCGACATTGCCCAACTGCCGGACGGTTCGCTGCTGGTCTCCGACGATTTCGCCGGGGCGATCTACCGGATCTGGCATGAAGGCTGAGCGGAAACCGACGGGAGGCAGGGCCATGCTCAAGCGGATACTGGTGGGGCTGGCCCTGCTGGCGGTTGCCGGGACGACGGCGCCCGACCCGGCCTGGGCGGCAGGGGACAATATCGCCGGCCGGGCCAAGGCCCGGCAATGCACGGCCTGTCACGGGCTGAACGGCCTGGCCCGGATGCCGAACGTGCCGAACATCGCCGGCGAGAGCCCGATCTATCTCGAGAAGCAGCTGAAAGCCTTCCGCAGCGGCGAACGTACCGATCCGCAGATGTCGGTCATCGCCAAGTCGCTGAGCGACCAGGACATCGCCGATCTTGCGGCCTGGTACTCGGGCATCAGGTTCTCGGTGACGGTGCCGGAATAGGCGGCGGACCCTAGATGCGAGACAGGCCACACCGAACGGGTGTGGCCTGTCCCAAATGCCGTCGGTCTGCACATCGCCCTCGGTTGAACCTCCCTGGACGAGCCGCTCGGCGTCTGATTCTTTAACGGAATGCCTCAGATTGAATAAAAATTATATCAATCTTCGTGGGTGTCTGTAATCTTCATACGCTTGAAACACCCGGAGAATGACTGAAAACCCATTCCGGTCCTACCTGCAAATTGAGGGTGGCAGCCTGACCCAAATGGACTATGTTCATCGAGATGCTGGTTCAACCAGCCGGGTACCGCGACACAAGGCCGACTCCCTCTGTGTCCAGTCGAGGGTCGTTCCCGAGATGGCGGATGATCTCCCGGACCTGATCGCGAGAATCTACGACGCGGCGCTCGACCACGGCCTGTGGGATTCGGTTCTCAACGATCTCGCCGGCCTGTTCGCCGACGGTCATGCCAGCCTGTACCTGCTGCACGAATCCGACACCGCCGAGACCACGGCCTTCGAGGCGCTGGCCGCGACCAGCCGCTGGGACCAGGCCTTCCTCGACAGCTACGGCCAGCATTACTGGCGGCTGAATCCGTGGAGCGAGCGGGTCCTGAACCGCGCCGTCGGCGAGGTCACGATCAGCGACACGCTGGTGCCGCGCCCCAATCTGGAGCGGACCGAGTTCTTCTCCGACTGGCTGCGGCCGCAGCAACTGCTGTCCGGCGTCGGCGGCACCTTCCTGCGCCGCGGCGGCGTCTCGGCCCATGTCAGCGTGCTGCATGCTGATCCGATCACGGAGGAGGAGACGGCGCGGCTGGCGGAGATGATGCGCCGGCTGCTGCCGCATTTCGCCCGCGCCGCCCAGATCCATCAGCGGCTCGGCGACGTCGTCACGCAGCGCGACGCGCTTGAGACCGGCCTCGACCGCCTGTCGATCGGCGTGATCCTGACCGACCCGACCGGCCGGGTCTCCTTCTCCAACCGCGCGGCCGAAGGGCTGCTGCGGGCCGGCACCTCGTTGCGGGTCGACCAGCGCGGCCTGCTCTGCGCCTCGCAGCCGAACGAGACCACCAAGCTGCGCCAGCTGATCGCCGCGGCCTCGATCGTCCTCGACGATCCGCGGATGGAGCCGGGCGGCGGACTGACCCTGTCCGACACGGGCGGCGGCGACCAGCTCGCGGTCCTGGTCGCGCCGGTCAGCCGCAACCGGCCGCTGCTCAGCCTGACCGCGCCCAAGGCGGCGATCTTCATCGCCGCGCCGACGCCGGCCAATCAGCTGTCGCAGCCGGAGCTGCGGCGGCTGTACGGCCTGACCTTGACCGAGGCACGGATTGCGGGCGAGCTGGCGGCCGGCCTGTCGCTGAAGGCGATCGCGACCCGCCTCGACGTCAGCTACGAGACGATCCGCAACCATCTCAAGAAGATCTTCCTCAAGACCCGCACCAACCGGCAGTCGGAGCTGGTGCGGCTGCTGCTGCGCAACCTGCCGGCGCTCGGCAGCCGCACCGCGGCGGAATAGCCGCGCTCAGGCTTTCAGAACATTCTCCGCCAGAACATCAGCACCAGCGTCGCCACGCCGGCGGCCAGGATCAGCAGCATCACCCACAGGAAGGCGGTGGGGGTCTCCAGCCCGGGCAGGCCGGCGACGTTCATGCCGAAGATGCCGGTGATCAGCGTCATCGGCAGGAACACCGCGGTCAGGATGGCCAGCACCAGCAGGCTGCGGTTCATCGCCTCGGCCCGCTGCGCCGCGATCTCCTCCTGCAGCATGCGGGCGCGGTCGATCACCTCGTCCACGCCGCGGGCGACACGGCTGAAGCGCTCGGCGGCGGCGGCGAGACCGGTGCGTCCGGCGGGGTCGGCCCAGCCCGGCAGGTCGTCCAGGCCGGCGGCGACCACGGCACCTTCGGGCAGCAGATGGCGGCGCAGGGTCGCGGCGCGGCGGCGGATGCGGCCGAGAGCCTGGCGGTCCTCGACAGTGCGGCTGGTCGACCGGTCGTCCAGCACCCGGTCCTCGATGCCGTCGACCTCGTCCATCAGCTTCTCGACCGCCGCCTCGGCCTCCGCCGCCAGGTGCCCGGCGATCAGGGCCAGCATGCCCAGCGCGGTCTCCGGCGCGCTGCCCGCGGCCAGGCTGCGGCAGACCTCGTCGACGACGCGCAGCGGATGGCGCCGGCCGGTGACCAGCAGGTTCGGCCCCAGGCAGAAGCGCAGCCGGCTGATCTGGTCCGGCTCGAAAGCGAAATCGTGGTGCAGCCCGTTGGCGGCGCCGACCAGCCAGCCGTCCAGCCGCTGCACCTGCACCCGGTCGGGCCCGTCCAGCAGCCATTGCGCCACCGCCGGCGGCAGGATGCCATGGCGGCCCAGCCAGTGCCGGGCGCGGGTGTCGGTCAGCTTCAGGTGCAGCCAGACCCAGCCCTCGCCCGCCTCCGGCAAGGGATCGACCCCGGTCTGGCGGCAGGCGCCGGACTCGGGGTCGAAGCGGTAGGCGGCGGCGACGGCGTCGCCGAAATGGAAGCTGACCGGCGCTGCTCGTACCGCGTCCAAGGCCCGGATCAGAACAGGTGCCGCAGCAGCCAGTAGAGCGCGGCGGCCAGGGCGATCGAGACCGGCAGGGTCAGCACCCAGGCCATCAGCAGGTTGCGGATCGTGCTCCATTGCAGCCCGGAGCGATTGGCCGCCATGGTGCCGGCGACGCCGGAGGACAGCACATGGGTGGTGCTGACCGGCAGGCCGTACATGTCGGCGGCGCCGATCGTCGCCATCGCCACCAGCTCGGCCGATCCGCCCTGGGCGTAGGTCAGGTGCTCCTTGCCGATCTTCTCGCCGACGGTGACGACGATGCGCTTCCAGCCGACCATGGTGCCGAGGCCCAGCGCGATGGCGACCGCCACCTTGACCCAGTCGGGGATGAACTTGGTCGCCTGGTCCAGGTAGCCGCGATACGCGGTCAGCACCTTGCCGTCATCGGCGCTGAAGGCCGGCGAGTTGGCCTTCGCCATCTGCTTCAGCGCTTCGGAGGCCAGGTACATGTCGTTACGGATGTTGCCGACCTGCTCGTTCGGCACCGCGGCCAGCGAGCTGCGGCCGGCGACGCTGCGGTCGATCTCCTGGGTCAGGGCGACCAGCGCCGGCACCGTCTCGGGCGACAGGGCCCGGTCGCGGACATAGGCGGTCACCGCCGCGCGCGGATCGGCGGGCGCCGCGGTGGTGCCGGCATAGTGCGCCAGCACCCCGGCCGCCTGCTGCGACGACTGCTCGAAGGCGGTGATCTGGGCTTCCGGCATCGCCCGGTTCAGGGCATAGGCGGTGGGCACGGTGCCGATCAGGATCAGCATGATCAGCCCCATGCCCTTCTGGCCGTCATTCGAGCCATGGGCGAAGCTGACGCCGGTGCAGGTCAGCACCAGCAGGCCGCGGATCCACAGCGGCGGCGGCTTGCTGCCCTCCGGCGCGCGGTACAGCTCCGGCCGCTTGATCAGCGCCTTGGCGGCCAGCAGCAGCAGCGCCGCGGCGGCGAAGCCGACCAGCGGCGACAGCAGCAGCGACTTGCCGATGCCCAGCGCCTGCGACCAGTCCACGCCGCTGGTGCCGGTGCCGGGGATGGCCATCAGCTGGTTCATCAGCCCGACGCCGATGATCGAGCCGATCAGCGTGTGCGAGGAGGAGGAGGGCAGGCCGAAATACCAGGTGCCGACATTCCAGATGATCGCGGCGATCAGCAGGGCGAACACCATGGCGAAGCCGGCATTGCTGCCGACCTGCAGGATCAGCTCGACGGGCAGCAGCGAGATGATGCCGAAGGCGACCAGGCCGGTGGAGGTCAGCACGCCCAGGAAGTTGAAGAAGCCCGACCAGATCACGGCCACCGTGGGCGGCAGCGAGTTGGTGTAGATCACCGTCGCCACCGCATTGGCGGTGTCGTGGAAGCCGTTGACGAACTCGAAGCCGAGCGCGATCAGCAGGGCGATGCCGAGCAGGATGAAGGGCAGCAGGCTCGGCGAATGCACGTCGCCGAGGTCGTTGAACAGGCTCCAGCCGGCATAGATGACGCCGAAGATGAGCAGGGCGATGACGGCCAAGGGCGTCAGGCGGCTGAGCCCACCCGTCGGCCTGGAATCGAGCGCGGAACTGGTCATTCGGGCCTCGTGGGCTTCGATCGGTGCGATGCCGGTGACCCTACAAGCCGGATGTTGCGGTTATGTTATGGTTCGCGGACGGTGTCGGGGCACATGGTCCTTGGCCGAAAACGGTCTCATTTGGCTATGATAGTGTCGAAGCGCCGTTTTCCGGCCGATCGAGGGGAGAGTGATATGGGCTTGAACAGAGCAGCCGTTTTCGCCGTCGTGGCTCTGGGCCTCGCCGGCTGTGCCGACCAGGTGCGGCCGATCATCGACCCCGCGACCTCGGTCGCCGGCGGGCGCAACTATGAATACGATGTCGGCCAGTGCCAGCAGCTGGCCAAGCAGGTCGATGCCGGCGGCCGGACGGTCGGTGGGGCATTGCTCGGTGCCGGTGTCGGCGCGGCGGGCGGCGCGATCATCGGCGCCTTCACCGGCAATGCCGGGCGCGGCGCCGCGATCGGCGCCGGTGTCGGCGGCCTCAGCGGCGCGGTCGGTGGCGGTGCCTCCGCCGCCAACAGCACGCAAAACATTGTGCGGAACTGCATGATCCGCCGCGGCTACGCCGTGCTGGACTGACGGTCAGCCGGCCGGCTCCCGCGCCGCCAGCAGGCACAGCCAGGTCCAGCCGATCGTGGCGGCCAGCACGGCGGTGACCTCGCCCTGGTCGTAGGGCGGGCAGGTCTCGACCACATCCGCCCCGACCCAGCCGACCTCGCCCAGCCGGCGCAGCAGCGCCAGCGCCTGCCACGGGAACAGGCCGCCGGCCTCCGGGCAGGCGACTCCGGGCGCCAGGCCGGGGTCGATGCCGTCGATGTCGAAGGTCAGATAGGCCGGCCGGTCGCCGAGCACGGCGCGAATGCGCTCGACCGTCTTGTCGATGCCGTCCAGATGCACGCTTTCGGCGGACAGGCCGGTGACGCCCTGGTCCCGGGTCCAGGCCGCGGTGGCGCGGTCGACCGGGCTGTGCAGCCCGACCTGCACCGTGGCCCGCGGGTCGACCAGGCCGCGCCCGATCGCATGGCGCAGCCAGGAGCCGTGATAGATCGGCGCGGTGGGCGTACCAGCCCAGGTGTCGACATGGGCATCGAACTGCATCAGCGCCAGCGGGCCGTGCTTTGCCGCCGTCGCCTCCAGCAGCGGCAGGGTGACGGTGTGGTCGCCGCCGAAGGCCAGCAGGCGGGCGCCGGCGCCGATCTGCTCCGCCGCCGCGGCGCGGATCGCCTCCAGGCTGCCGGCGATGTCGGCGGTGACCGGCGCGGCATCGCCAGCGTCGTAGAGATCCAGCCGCTCCTCCGGGCTCAGCCCGAGATCGGGATGGTCGTCGCCGGTCAGCGTCCGGCTCGCCGCCCGGATCGCGCCGGGGCCGAAGCGCGAGCCGGGCCGGTTGGTGGTGCCGAAATCGAAGGGCAGGCCCAGCACCGCGGCGGCGGGGCGGCCGCCCTCCGGCCGGGTGCGGTGCGGGGCGTTCAGGAAGGTCGCGATGCCGGCGTATGGGGGCAATGATCCCTCCGGTTCGTGGGATCGGGATGGTTCTATCGCGCCCCCGGGCTGTCAAGCCGTGCCAACTGACCGGGATGGGCCGGCATCGGGATGCCGGCCCTCCGTTTCGCCATCCGGACCGCTCAGAGCCGGTGGCCGCCGACGCTGATGCCGCTGTGGCTGCCGCCCAGATGGACGCCGACACCTTTGGGGCCGCCGAGGCCGACATTGATGCCGCCGGTGTTGCCGCTGGCGGCACCGGTACCGCTGCCGCCGAGCCCGACATTGAGGCCGCCCGTATTGCCGGAGGCCGCTTTGCCGCCGAGGCCGAGATTCAGCCCGCCGCCATTGGTCGAGGCGGCGCCGGTCCCGAGCCCGGCGTTGATCCCGCCGGTGTTGCCGGAGGATGCCTTGCCGCCGAGCCCGACATTGACGCTGCCGCTGTTGGTCGAGGCCGCGCCGGTGCCGACGCCGGCGTTGATGCCTGAGGAATTGCCGGACGCGGCCTTGCCGCCGACGCCGACATTGATCCCACCGCTGTTGGCCGAGGCCGCGCCGGTGCCGACGCCGGCATTGATGCCTGAGGAATTGCCGGACGCGGCCTTGCCGCCGATGCCGACATTGATCCCACCGCTGTTGGCCGAGGCCGCGCCGGTGCCGACGCCGGCGTTGATGCCTGAGGAATTGCCGGACGCGGCCTTGCCGCCGACGCCGACATTGATCCCACCGCTGTTGGCCGAGGCCGCGCCGGTGCCGACGCCGGCATTGATACCTGAGGAATTGCCGGACGCCGCCTTGCCACCGAGGCCGACATTCACGCCGCCGCTGTTGGTCGAGGCGGTGCCGCTGCCGACACCGACATTGACGCCGCCGGAATTATGCGAGGCGCCGCCGCCCGCACCGACATTCACCCCGCCGCTGTTGTTGCTGCCGGAGCCGCTGCCGACGCCGACATTGATGCCGCCGCCATTGCCGCTGCCGGAGCCGCCACCCGAGCCTCCGGACCCGCCGCCACCCGAGCCTCCACCGCCTGAAGCTCCGCCGCCCGAGCCGCCGCCTCCGGATCCGCCACCGCCTGAACCTCCGCCGGAGCCGCCTCCACCGTGCGAGCCGCTGCCGTTGCCGCCGCCCGATGAACCGCCCCCGCCGGCCGAACTCGATCCCCCGGTCGAGCCGGTACCGCTGCCGCTGCCGCTGCCCGTTCCCGTTCCACTTCCGGTCCCGTCAGGCAGGGAGGCGACATTGATCGACTGTCCGACCGGGTCGAGGGCGCAGCCTTTGCTGATGACCAACTGCTGCTCGGCCGGCGAAAGCTCGCGGAACGATTCGTTGCAGAGTTCAAACAGATTGGAATTCGCCTGCGCCGCCGTCGATGCGAAGGCAGCGCAGGCCAGGGGAAGCCATAACTTCAAGGTGATATCCTCTGAACAGATCAATCCAAAAAAACTTGACTTGAAAAATCATATATCCGGGGAAACGGCTTGAAATATTTACTTTTTAGTAAGCTGGAAAATGTAAGAATCTTTGAAAGTTCTCTGATTTCAGGATTTCCTTCCGCCGTTCATTTATTTCTATCGATCAAAATTTTATTATTAGTCTTGGTTCGGAAGTATCCCATCGGTCCTGATCCGGCGGACGCGCGTCTCACCTGTCGCGATCCACCCGGAACGCCTCGTCGATCGGCACCTGCAGGCCGGTGGCCAGGCGGTTGGTCTCGTTCGCCATGCCGACCACGGCCAGGAGCTCGCCCAGCATCTCGTCGGTCATGCCGGCCTTGCGCGCCGCCACGCTGTGCGAGGCGATGCAGTAGCCGCAGCCATTGGTGGTGCTGACGGCGAGATAGATCATCTCCTTCACCAGCGGGTCGAGCGCGCCGGGCGCCATCACCTCCTTCAGGCTTTCCCAGGTCCGCTTCAGCGTCGGCGGATGCATCGCCAGCGCCTTCCAGAAGTTGTTGATCTTGTCGACCCGGCGGATGGCCATGATGTCGTCGTAGACGGCCCGGACCTCCGGCGACGCTTCCTCGTATCCGATCAGCCCCGATGCCATGGCGATGCTTCCTGCGATTGCGATGCGGGCAGGGTGGCATGGGCCCGGCGCGGCGTCACGCCCGGGTGGCGGTGTCGCCGTGATGCTGTGCCAGGCGGCGCAGGCGGAAGGCCAGGATCAGCTGCAGCACCCCGATCACCACGGCCCAGGTCCCGATCAGCCACACCAGGGACAGCGCCCCGGCGCCGGGGAAGAACAGGGCGTAGGCGCCGAACAGCACCCACAGCGCGCCAGTCAGCGCCAGCAGCCACTCGCCCTCGATCTCGTTGCGCAGGCGGATGGCAGTGACGATTTCCATGACCCCGATCACGATCGCCCAGACGGCGATGATGGTGACCAGTACGATCGCGGTCAGCAGCGGCCAAACTGCGGCAACGATCCCGGCAATGACGCCGGCGAGGCCGAGCAGGGCATAGCCCCAGTTGCGGCCGCGGATGCCGACGACGATGCCCATCACCCCGTCGACCAGCGCATAGGCGGCGTAGAGGATGATCAGGACGGCCAGGGTCATGCCCGGCCACAGCCAGGCCAGGACCCCGAACAGGATGGCCATCACGCCGCGCAGCGCGACGGCGCCCCAATTGGCGGCGAGGGCGCGAAGGACCGGCAGGTTCTGCATTATCCGTCTCCCGCAGGCATCCGGCCGGCGCATGGCCGTGCTCAAGAAAATGATCGCAATTGCGCAGGTGACAAGCCGGATCGGTCCCGGTTATGGTTCCGCCGCTGTCGTCCCGACCAGCGGATTCGAGCACGCGAATCCCGGCGGTTGACTCTGTCCCGACCATCACTATACTCCGCGCGCTTCGGAGCCCGAGGGCCCCGAAGCTTAAGTCGTTCGCGTGGCCGCTCCGGCCCGTGGGCGGACATGAACCAGCAGACCCGGCGTTGCAGGTCAGGTCCCGGTGGGGCAGGGCAGCGGCGGCGCCGAAGGTGGCAACCGCAAGGAGAGCGACGTGGCACGTATCGCCGGCGTCAATATTCCGACCCAGAAGCGCGTCCTGATCGCGCTGACCTATATCCATGGGATCGGCCGTCACGCGTCCCAGAGCATCATCGACAAGCTCGGCATTCCGGCCGACCGGCGCGTCAATGAGCTGACCGAAGACGAGATCCTGCGCATCCGCGAGTCGATCGACGCCGACTTCACGGTCGAAGGCGATCTGCGCCGCGAGACGGCGATGAACATCAAGCGGCTGATGGACCTGGGCTGCTACCGTGGCCTGCGTCACCGCAAGGGCCTGCCGGTCCGCGGCCAGCGCACCCACACCAATGCCCGTACCCGCAAGGGTCCGGCGCGGCCCATCGCGGGCAAGAAGAAGTAATCGGAAGGCGAGCGAACCATGGCCAAGCCAGCAGCTGCCACCGCGAACGCCCGTCTGCGTCGTCGCGAGCGCAAGAACATCACCTCGGGCGTCGCCCACGTGAACTCGTCCTTCAACAACACGGTGATCACCATCACCGACGCGCAGGGCAACGCCATTGCCTGGTCGTCGGCCGGTGGCATGGGCTTCAAGGGCAGCCGCAAGTCGACTCCCTACGCCGCCCAGATGGCTGCCGAGGACGCCGGCCGCAAGGCGCAGGAGCACGGCATGCGCGTGCTCGAGATCAACGTGAAGGGCCCCGGCTCCGGCCGTGAGAGCGCCCTGCGCGCGCTGCAGTCGGTCGGCTTCCAGATCACCTCGATCCGCGACGTCACGCCGATCCCGCACAACGGCGTCCGTCCGCGCAAGAAGCGTCGCGTCTAAGGCCTGCCCGGGCCGCCGCCCGGCGGCCCGGCACCTTCGCGCGGTTTCAGCCAGCCGATCCGGGACAGGACCACTGGCCACAGGGTCCACGGATGGGATCGGAAGGGGGCTTCGGCCCCCGTCGGCATTTTCGGCCGTATCCGGCCTCTCGTGGCAGAACAGGATGATATGACAGTGCTTCAGCGCAACTGGCAGGAACTGATCAAGCCCAACGCTCTCGACGTCCAGCCGGGCGACGATTCCCAGCGCAAGGCGACCCTCGTCGCCGACCCGCTCGAGCGCGGCTTCGGCCTGACCCTCGGCAACGCCGTCCGCCGCGTGCTCTTGTCCTCGCTGCAGGGCGCCGCGGTCACCGCGATCCACATCGACGGCGTGCTGCACGAATTCTCGTCGATCCCGGGTGTCCGCGAGGACGTCACCGACATCGTCCTCAACGTCAAGGCGCTGTCGCTGCGCATGCACGCCGAGGGCCCGAAGAAGATGCGGCTCAACGTTGAGGGGCCGAAGGTGGTCAAGGCCGGCGACATCGTCACCGGGCCGGACATCGAGATCATGGACCCCGAGCTGGTGCTGTGCACCCTCGACGACGGCGCCAAGCTGGCGATGGAGTTCACGGTCAACAACGGCAAGGGCTACGTCCCGGCCAGCATGAACCGGCCCGAGGACGCGCCGATCGGCCTGATCCCGGTCGACGCCCTGTACAGCCCGATCCGCAAGGTCTCGTACAAGGTCGAGAACACCCGCGTCGGCCAGGTTACCGACTACGACAAGCTGTCGCTGACGATCGAGACCAACGGCGCGGTGACGCCGGAGGATTCGGTGGCGCTGGCCGCCCGAATCCTGCAGGACCAGCTGCAGCTGTTCATCAACTTCGAGGAGCCGTCGCGCGACCACCGCGAGGAGACTTCGGAGGACATGCCGTTCAACCGCAACTTGCTGCGGAAGGTGGACGAGCTCGAGCTGTCGGTGCGCTCGGCCAACTGTCTGAAGAACGACAACATCGTCTATATCGGCGACCTGGTGCAGAAGACCGAGGCGGAGATGCTCCGCACCCCGAACTTCGGCCGCAAGTCGCTGAACGAGATCAAGGAAGTTCTCTCGACCATGGGTCTCCATCTCGGCATGGAAATCCCGAACTGGCCGCCGGAGAACATCGAGGATCTTGCCAAGAAGCTCGAAGAGCCGTTCTGATCGGCTGCCCGATCAACGGTTAATCGAGGTTTTACCCCGCCGTTCTGTCCTCGCCGAGGGCAGGCGGCGGGTCCCGCCATCGGACCCCCGCGGGGGCCGCGCCTTGAGGAGAGACCGCCATGCGTCACGGCGTTTCCGGACGTAAGTTCAGCCGCACCAGCAGCCACCGCAAGGCGATGTTCGCCAACATGGCGGCGGCCCTGATCACCCATGAGCAGATCAAGACCACCCTGCCGAAGGCGAAGGATCTGCGCCCGATCGTCGAGAAGCTGATCACCCTCGGCAAGAAGGGTGGCCTCGCCAATCGCCGCCTGGCCTATGCCCAGCTGCGCGACGACGACGTGGTGACCAAGCTGTTCTCGGTGATCGCCGAGCGCTACAAGACCCGCAGCGGCGGCTATTCCCGCGTGCTCAAGGCCGGCTTCCGCTACGGCGATGCCGCCCCGATGGCCGTGATCGAGCTGGTCGAGCGCGACCGCGACGCCAAGGGCGCCGCCGACAAGGCCCGCGACGCCGAGATGAAGGCCGCGGCAGGTGAAGCCGAGGGCGCCGAGGGCTGATCGGCCCGACGACGGTGAACGGATCAGGGCCCGGCGCAAGCCGGGCCTTTTTCGTAGGTGATGACGGATTGGCCGAGTCAATGCCCGCGCTCGGCGCCGCCATTGACCTGGATCACCTGGGCGGTGACATGCGCGGCGCCGGGTGAGGCCAGCCAGGCCACGGCGTCGGCGATGTCGGCCGGCAGCCCGGCGCGGCGGGTCGCGGTCTCGGCGATCAGCGCCGCCTGGCGCTCCGATGACAGCCGGTCGGCGAAGAATTCGGTGTCGCGGATATAGCCCGGCGCGACGATGTTGACGGTGATGCCGCGCGGGCCCAGGGAAGCGGCCAGGTCGTGGCCATAGGGGTGCAGCGCGGCCTTGGCGGCGCCGTAGCAGCCGGCGCCGGAGCCGCGATAGGCGGCGATCGAGCCGATCAGCACCACCCGGCCGCCGGGCGCCCGCAGCCGGTCGCGCAGCCCTTCGGTCAGCAGCACGGCGGACAGCACGTTGCCGGCGAAGTTCTCGGTCCAGCGTCGTGCCACCCCGGCCAGCCCGTCGTCGTAATGGCCCGGCGGCGCCTGCAGGATGGCGTTGCCGCCGGCCGCATGCACCAGCACGTCGACCGCGGGGAAGCGCTCGCCGATCTGCCGGCACCGCGCTTCGACCGTCTCGGGCCGGGACAGGTCGCCCGGCAGCGCCAGCACCGGCGGCGCGGCCGGATAATTCTGTCCGATCACCTCCGCCGCCGCCTCCAGCACGCCGGCGCGGCGGCCGAGGATCACCACCTGTTCGCCCTGACCGGCGAAATGCCGGGCCACAGCCAGCCCGATGCCCGTGCCGCCGCCGCTGACCACCACGATGCGTGCCATCGATCCGTTCTCCTTCTGTGATGGCCGGAACGTGGGACGATGCCGCGCATACTTCAAATATGAGATCATGAGCATCTGATATCCGGAGAGTATCAGCCGATGATCGAGCTTCGCCTCCTGCGCCAGTTCATCGCCGTGGCCGAAGAGCGGCATGTCCGCCGCGCCGCTGAGCGCCTGGGCATGGCGCAGCCGCCGCTCAGCACGGCGATGCGGCGGCTGGAGGATGTGATCGGCGCGGCGTTGTTCGACCGCAGCCGCCGCCGGGTGGCGCTGACCCCGGCCGGCTCGGCGCTGCTGGAGGAGGCGCGGCGCACCCTGGCCCAGGCCGAGCATGCGGTGGCGGTGGCGCGCCAGGCGGGGCAGGGGCTGACCGGGCTCCTGCGCGTCACCTTCGTCGGCAGCGCCATGTTCGAGCGCCTGCCGCCGCTGCTGAAGGCGCTGCGGGCGCGCCACCCCGGCCTGGCGCTGGACCTGCGCGAGGCGACGACGATGCGGCAGCTCGACGAGCTGCGCGGCGGCCGCGGCGACCTCGGCTTCGTCATTCCGCCGCTGCCGGACAGCGAGGGGTTGGAGCAGCGCCCGGCCTGGGCCGAGCCGATGGTCGCGGTGGTGCCGGCCGACCATGCGCTGGCGGGTTGCGGCCGGATCGATCTCGCCGACCTCGCCGACGAGCCTTTCGTCATGTTCCCGCAGGGCGAGGGGCCTGGCTTCCACGCCGCGATCCTGGAGGCCTGCGCCAAAGCCGGCTTCGTGCCCCGCATTGCCCAGTCGGCGCATCAGATGCACGCCATCGTATCGCTGGTCGCGGCCGGATTCGGCGTGTCGCTGGTGCCGGCGTCGCTGCGCCGGCTGCGGCCGCATGGCGTGCGCTACCTGTCCCTCGCCGGCCGTGCGCCGCAGGCCCGGATCGCCGCCGTCTGGCGCCGCGGCGACCGCTCGCCGGCCCTGCTGCAGGCGCTGAGCTTGCTGCAGGAGGAGATCCGCTAGGTCCGCGGCATGCCGGCCCATGGACGGCGGCGGGCGGCTTCGGCTAGACCCACCTCCGTGACGGCCGATGGAGGAAGGATGTTCCGTTTCGCAGGCGCCGCGGCGTCGGTGCTGCTCCTGCTGGCCGGGCCGGCCGTGGCGGAGCCGGTGGTGCCGACCAGCCGGGCCGAGATCGACCTCAGCTTCGCACCGCTGGTGCGCAGCGCGGCGCCGGCCGTGGTCAACATCTATGCCCGCCACATGGTGGTCGAGCGGGCGAATCCGCTGTTCGACGACCCGTTCTTCCAGCGCTTCTTCGGCGACGACATGCCCGGCGGCCGGCCGCGGCAGCGGGTCGAGAACTCGCTCGGCTCGGGCGTGGTGGTCGGTGACGACGGGCTCGTGGTCACCAACCACCATGTGATCAAGGACGCGGACCAGATCACCGTGGTGCTGTCCGACCGCACCGAATACGAGGCCGAGCTGGTGCTGTCGGACGAGCGCACCGACCTCGCCTTCCTCAAGCTCAAGGATCTCGCCGGCCGGTCGCTGCCGTCGCTGCCGCTCGGCGACAGCGACGCGCTCGAGGTCGGCGACCTGGTGCTGGCGATCGGCAACCCCTTCGGCGTCGGCCAGACCGTGACCATGGGCATCGTCTCCGCCATCGCCCGCACGGCCGTCGGCATCTCCGACTACGATTTCTTCATCCAGACCGACGCGGCGGTGAACCCCGGCAATTCCGGCGGCGCCCTGATCGACATGAAGGGCCGGCTGGTCGGCATCAACACGGCGATCTACAGCCGCACCGGCGGGTCGCTCGGCATCGGCTTCGCCATCCCGGCCAACATGCTGCGCAGCATGATGCGGGCGGCCGAGACCGGGCAGAAGGTGGTGCGGCCATGGCTCGGCGCCGACGGCCAGGCGGTCGACCGTAGCCTGGCCGAGGCCTATGGGCTGGACCGCCCGGCCGGCGTGCTGGTCAACGGCGTCGCCGCGGGCGGCCCGGCAGCGCGGGCCGGCCTCAAGGTCGGCGACGTGGTCGCGGCGGTCGACGGCCATGCGGTCGACGACCCGGAATCGCTGCGCTTCCGGCTGGCCACGCTCGACCTCGGCGCCACGGCGACGCTGACGGTGCGGCGGGGGAAGGACACGGCCGAGCTGGCGCTGCCGGTCGAGGCGCCGCCGGAGGATCCGCCGCGCGACCAGCGGGTGCTCGGCGGGCGCTCGCCCCTGGCCGGCGCCACCGTGGTCAATGTCTCGCCGGCTGTGGTCGAGGAGATGCGGCTCAACAATTCGGGTAAGGGCGTGGTGGTGACCGCGGTCGCCGCCCGCAGCCCGGCGGCGCGGCTGGGGCTGCAGCCGGGCGACGTGCTGCTGCGGCTCGACGACGAGGCGGTCGAGAGCACCGAGGCGCTGGACACGGCGCTGCGCAACTTCCGCGGCCCCTGGCGCATCGCCGTCCAGCGCGGCGGGCAGGTGCTGGAGACGGTGGTGGGGCGGTAGTGCCGCTTGGTGGGTAGACGAGTTTCTTTGGGAGGTAGGTGGAGCGGTCATTTCCGGCCTGAACTTCGTGTGCCTCTCCCGTAAACGGGAGAGGCAAAAAACAGCCCGAGCTGTCGTGAGAGGGTGCTGGACAACAGGGGACGGGACGCTCAACTGCTATCCGGTTTCCACGGTTTCGGCGTGGGCCGGCCGGTGTCGGACGTGTCCGATGGATGAGGCCAATCGGGCTCGGGCCGAGCGGCCGCGGTTTCGGCAGGAGTGTCGGACCAGAGATCTTCGGGCAGGCAGTCGGAGGCCTCCGCGGCGGTGGCGCCGTCCCAGTCGTGCGGCAGCAGGGCCGGGTCCAGGTCGCGGCGCTCCTCCGCCTCTTCGGCCGGCTCGAGCTCGGTCTCGAGGCGCTCGCTCTCGGTCAGGGACTCGTGCCGCTCCGTCCGGGGCTCGCTGTCCTTGGGGCCGGCTTCCGGCGCGGCTTCGGCCGGTGCGGCCTCGGCTGCCGCAGCTTCGGACGCCGTGGCCCCTTCAGCCGGCATGGGCTCCGTCTTGCCGGCCTTGCGATCCTGGTAGTTTTTTTCGCGGACCCGCTGGCTCATCGCGATCGACAGCCGTACCGAGCGGGCCAGGCGCACCTGCGCCAGCGCGAAATCCGGCTTCGTCCGCGTGATCGGCGTCGCCATCTGCTCCGTCGCCGTCATCCGGGCCGAGCGGAGGCCGATCTCGACCAGCTCGCCCAGGGAGCCCAGCGCCCATCGCGTCCAGGCCAGGTCCGGATCGACCGGCCCGTCATCCAATCCGCAATCCTGGGGCGTCATCTCCATGGAACATAGCATGAACACAGGTCGCCGGTAATACTACCGCGATCGTGTTTTTTCTCGCGGGCGGCGGCGCGTCGAGGCGGCTGGCAGCGTTTCCACCGGTTGCCCCGCCCGGCATGGGCTGGAATGATCCGCCCCGATTCGTGGGAAGGGGATGGATGATGGCGGCACTTTCGAGCGGCGACCTGCTGCGGCGCGCGCTGGGCTGGAGCCTGGGGCATGCCCGCGCCCTGGCATGGCTGGCGGCGCCGGCGGTCGCCTTCGCGCTGATCTTCCGCTTCGCCATCGAATGGCTGTGGGGCGACGAGGTCACGGCGATGTTCGTCGGCCAGGAGCCGTCCGGCGCCGCCGCCCTGGCGGTGATGCTGTCGATGCTGGTGCTGCTGTTCGCGATCGCACTGATCGCGGTCAGCTGGCACCGTTACGTGCTGCGCGGCGAGCTGGCACCGTTCCCGGCCGACGGCGCGACGTTCCGCTTCGCCCTTTACCAGATCTGGCTCGGCATCCTCGGCATGGTCACGGCCGTGGCCGGAATGTTCGTGCTGTCGCTGCTGTTCGGGCTGATCGGCGGGCCGTCGCTGCTGCAGGCCGTGGCCGATGGCGGGGCGTCGGGCGGCATGCTGGGGGTCCTGACGATCTCGGGCCTGATCACCGTCCTGTCGACCGTGCCCTTCGCCTTCTATGGGCTGGTGCTGCCCGGCATCGCGATCGGCGACCGGGGCCTGACCGCCGCCGAGAGCAGCCGGCTGCTGCGCGGCCGCAGGCTGGCGGTGCTGGGGGCGCTGATCATCGCCTTGCTGGGGTTCTTCCTGGTCGCCATCGGCCTCGGCCTGGTGCTGGACGCGATCCTGCCGGATGAGCCGGGCGCCGGCCTGGTGACCCTGGTGATGGATCTGGTGTCGCTGGCGCTGACGGCGGTCGAGGTCAGCGTCTTCGCCGGCATATTGGCCGAGCTTTATCGGGATCTGCGCTTGCCGGAACTGGCGCGGGGCAGCGGCGTCCCGGAGTGAGCCTCCGGGACGCCGCCACCGCCACGATCATTCCGCCGGGCCGCTCTGCGGCTTCGGCGCCGGGGCGGCCGGCTTGCGCCGGCCGACCACTGAGCCGAGCCAGCGGCAGACGACATAGAACAGCGGCGTGAACAGCAGGCCGAACACGGTCACGCCGATCATGCCGAAGAACACCGCGGTGCCCAGCGACTGCCGCATCTCGTAGCCGGCGCCCGACGCGATCACCAGCGGCACCACGCCGAAGATGAAGGCGAAGGACGTCATCAGGATCGGCCGCAACCGGGTGCGGGCCGCCGAGATCGCGGCCTCCTGCCGGCTCTCGCCATGCTCCTCCGCCTGGCGGGCGAACTCGACGATCAGGATCGCGTTCTTCGCCGCCAGGCCGATCAGCACGACGAAGCCGATCTGGGCCAGGATGTTGACGTCCATGCCCCTGAGCAGCAGCCCCGTGACCGCGGCCAGCAGGCACATCGGCACGATCAGGATGACCGACAGCGGCAGGGTCCAGCTTTCATACTGCGCCGCCAGCAGCAGGAAGACGAACACCACCGAGGCGACGAACACCAGCATGCCGGTGTTGCCGGCCAGCTTCTCCTGCAGCGCCAGCTCGGTCCATTCGAAGCCGAAGCCCTGCGGCAGGGTTTCGGTGGCGATCTGCTCCATCGCCGCCAGGGCGTAGCCGGTGGAATAGCCCGGCAGGGTCGATCCCTGGACCTCGGCCGCCGGGTACAGGTTGAAGCGCGGCACGCGGTAGGCGCCGGTGCGGTCGTGGAAGCTGGCCACGGCGCTGAGCGGCACCATCCCGCCGCTGTCGCTGCGGGTCTTGTAGTTGCCGATGTCGCGCAGGGTCTGCCGGAACTTGCCGTCCGCCTGGGCGGTCAGGCGGAAGGTGCGGCCGAGATAGTTGAAGTCGTTGACATAGGTCGAGCCGAGATAGACTTCGAGTGTCTCGAACACCCGGTCGGCCGGAACGCCCAGCATCTCCGCCTTCACCCGGTCGATGTCGGCATACAGCTTCGGCGTGCGGGTGTTGAACAGCGAGAAGATGCCGGCCAGGCCGGGGGTCTGGTTCGCCTTGGCCACGATCTCCTGGGTCGCGGCGTCCAGCGCCGGCAGGCCGCGGCCGGTCTTGTCCTCGACCATCATCTTGAAGCCGCCGCCGGTGCCGATGCCGCGCACGGGCGGGGGCTGGATGGTGATGATGAAGGCGTCCTGGATGCCGGCGAGCTTCTGGTTCAGCGCCTGCTGCAGGTGCCGCACATCCTGCCCCTTGGCGTCGCGCTCGGCGAAGGGCGCGAAGGTGGAGAAGATCGCGCCGGCATTCGAGGCGTTGGTGAAGGTGGCGCCGTCGAAGCCGGAGAAGGGCACGACATGGATGATGCCCGGCACCTGCAGGATCTCCTTGGCCGCCTGCCGCACCACCGCGTCGGTGCGGGCGAGGGACGAGCCGGGGGGCAGCTGGATCACGGTGATCAGGTAGCCCTGGTCCTGGTCCGGGATGAAGCCGGTCGGCGCCCGGCCGAACTGCAGCCCGGTCAGGCCGATTAGCCCGACATAGAGCACCAGCATGACCACGGCGAAGCGCAGGATCCGCCGGGTCAGTCCGCCATAGCCGTTCGACAGCTTGTCGAAGGCCCAGTTGAAGCCGCGGAAGAAGGACTGGACCGGCCGGAACAGCACGAAGGTCTTCTTCTCGTGATGCTCCTGGTGCGGCTTCAGCAGGATGGCGCACAGCGCCGGGCTCAGGGTCAGCGACACGAAGGCCGAGATCACCGTCGCCGCGGCGATGGTCACCGCGAACTGGCGGAAGAACTGGCCGGAGATGCCGCTGATCATCGCCGCCGGGATGAACACGGCGCACAGCACCAGGGCGATGGCGATCAGCGCGCCGCCGACCTCGTCCATGGTCAGATGCGCCGCCTCCTTCGGCGATTTGCCCTCGCGCAGATGGCGTTCGACGTTCTCGACCACCACGATGGCGTCGTCAACGACGATGCCGATGGCCAGCACCAGACCGAACAGCGACAGGTTGTTCAACGAATAGCCAAGCGCCGCCATCACCATGAAGGTGCCGATCAGTGAGATCGGGATGGCGACCACCGGGATGATCGCCGCGCGCCAGGTCTGCAGGAACAGGATGACGACGATGACGACCAAGGCGATCGCTTCCCAGATCGTCTTCTCGACCTCATGCACCGATTCGGCGATGAACTCGGTCGGGTTGTAGATGATGTTGTACTGCAGGCCGGGCGGGAAGCTCTTGGACAGCTCCTGCATGGTCTCGATCAGGCGGTCGGCCGTCTCCAGCGCGTTCGAGCCCGGGCGCTGGAACACCAGCAGCGGCACCGCCGGCCGTTCGTCGAGATAGCCGTTGGCGGTGTAGTCCTGGGCCGCCAGCTCGACCGTGGCGATGTCGCGCACGCGGGTGACGCGGCCGTCGGTGTCGGTCTTGACGACGATGTTGCCGAACTGCCGCGGGTCGGACAGGCGGCCGAGGGTCTCGACATTGAGCTGGTAGGCGCCGCCCTGGCCGGGCACCGGCGGCTGGTTCAGCACGCCGGAGGCGACCTGGACGTTCTGCGAGCGCAGCGCGGCGATGATCTCGCCCGCGGTCAGGTTGCGCGAGGCCGCCTTGTCCGGGTCAAGCCAGACCCGCATGGCGTAGTCGCGGGCGCCGAAGATGCGCACGTCGCCGACGCCGTCGAGGCGGGCCAGCACGTCGCGCACCTGCAGCGTCGCGTAGTTGGAGACGTAGAGCGGGTCGCGCGACCCGTCCGACGAGCTGAGATGGATCACCATCAGCATGTCGGGCGAGGATTTGCGCACGGTGACGCCGATCTGGCGCACCTCGTCCGGCAGCCGCGGCTCGGCCACGGCGACGCGGTTCTGCACCAGCACCTGGGCGATGTCGAGATCGGTGCCCAGGCTGAAGGTGACCTGGATCACCAGCTGGCCGTCGCCGGTCGCCTGCGACTGCATGTACAGCATGTTCTCGACGCCGTTGATCTCCTGCTCGATCGGCGTCGAGACCGTGTTGGAGACCACCTCGGCCGAGGCGCCGGGATAGGAGGTGCGGATCTCGATGGTCGGCGGCGCGATCTCGGGATACTGCGCCACCGGCAGGGTGAAATAGGCGGCCGCGCCGAGCAGCACGACCAGGATCGACAGCACCGTCGCGAAGATCGGGCGGTCGATGCAGAAATGGGAGAACTTCATACCCCTGGCCTCAGTTGGCGTCGTATTCGGGGGTAGGCTCGATCTTGCCGGGCTGTGCCGTCACCTTGGCGCCCGGGCGTGCCCGGACCAGCCCGTTGATGATCACCTTCTCCTGCCCGGTCAGGCCCTCGCGCACGATGCGCAGGCCGCCCGGCTGGGTCGGGCCCGGCCGGACGATCTTGGGCTCGACCGTGCCGTCATCCTTGACCGTCATCACGATCCGGTTCGACTGGTCGGTCAGGATCGCGCTGTCCGGAATCAGGATGGCGTCGTATTCGTTCGACCCGGGCAGCCGCAGCCGGCCGAACTGGCCTGGGGTGATGAACAGGTCCTTGTTGTCCAGGATGGCGCGGGCGCGGATGGTGCCGGAGCCGGGGTCGAGCTGGTTGTCGACGAAGTTCATGGTGCCGGCATGCGGCCAGTCCTTCTCGTCCGGCAGCCGGGTCTGGATGATGGTGGCGTTGTCGCGGGTCGAGGGCAGCTTGCCGGCCACCACCGCCCGCTGATAGGCGAGATAGTCGGACTCGCTCATGTCGAACTCGAAATAGATCGGGTCCAGCGCCACGATGGTGGTCAGCAGCGTCGAATTCGGGTCGCCGGTCACCAGGTTGCCGATGTCGACCCGCCGGTTCGAGACGCGGCCGGCCATGGGGGCCTTGACCTGGGTGAAGTCGAGGTTGAGCTGGGCCGATTGCAGCGCCGCCGTGGTCTGGGCCACCGCGGCCTCGGCCGCCCGCCGCTCCTGCACCGCCTGGTCGTAGGACGAGCGCGAGACGTTGGACTGAGCGACCAGCGACTGGGCGCGGTCGAGCTGGACCTTGGCGAGGTCGAGCCGGGCCTGGGCGTTGGCCAAGTCGGCCTTGGCCGAATCCACCGTCGCCTGGTAGGGCCTGGGATCGATCGTGAACAGCACGTCGCCCTGCTTGACGGTGGCGCCGTCGGCGAAGTTGATCGACTGCAGGTAGCCGGAAACGCGGGCGCGGACCTCCACCCTCGCCGTCGCCTCGTAGCGGCCGGTGAACTCATCCCATTCGGTGATCTTCTGGACCAGGGGCGTGGCCACCGTGACCGGCGGGGGCGGTGGCGCCGACTGGCCCTGGTCGCCGCCCGATTCGTTGCAGGCGGCCAGGAAAGCCACCGTTGCCAATACCGTTAGGGTGCCGAGCACCCTTCCTGGCCGCGTCTGCAGGCGCCCGGTCATCATGTCTCGCACTCCACAGGAGGTCCCCGGCCAAGAGGGTCGTGCCTGCATGGGGGGTTGTCAATTGTCGGGGTTATAGGGCTATGGTCGTTCGCCTTTTGCACTGCAAAAGTTCCGGGCGAAGTGACCGTGATCACATCCGGGCGAAAGCATGGCCGGATTGTGGCTGGCCGCCCGGGGCTGCGAAGCTCGCCATTGCGCCGCGACGGCCGCTGACCGACGATGCGCGCCATCATGGCTCGCTCTCCCAGATCCGACGACACGCCCTCCCTCTTCGCCGACCAGGCGCCGCGGCCGCTGGCCGACCGGCTGCGGCCGCGCAGCATCGCCGAGGTGGTCGGGCAGGACCACCTGCTGAAGCCGGACGGGCCGATCGGCCGGATGGTGGCGGCGCACCGCATCGCCAGCATGATCCTGTGGGGGCCGCCCGGCTGCGGCAAGACCACTCTGGCCCGCCTCCTGGCCGAGCACACCGACCTGCATTTCGAGCCGCTGTCGGCGATCTTCTCCGGCGTGGCCGAGCTGCGGAAGGTGTTCGAGGCGGCGCGCGGCCGGCGCGCCGCGGGCCAGGGCACGCTGCTGTTCGTCGACGAGGTGCACCGCTTCAACCGCAGCCAGCAGGACGCCTTCCTGCCGGTGGTCGAGGACGGCACCATCACCCTGATCGGCGCCACCACCGAGAACCCGTCCTTCGAGCTGAATGCGGCATTGCTGTCGCGCAGCCAGGTCTTCGTGCTGAACCGGCTCGATTTCGCCGCGCTGGAGGAGCTGCTGCAGCGGGCCGAGGCGGCGGAGGGCCGGAAGCTGCCGCTGGCGCCGGAGGCGCGCGACGCGGTCAAGGCCATGGCCGACGGCGACGGCCGCTATCTGTTGAACCTGGCGGAGGAGCTGTTCGCGCTGAAGCCGGCGGCGCCGCTCGACGCCGCCGGCCTGGCCCAGACGGTGCAGCGCCGGGCGCCGGTCTACGACAAGGCGCAGGAGAGCCACTACAACCTGATCTCGGCGCTGCACAAATCGCTGCGCGGCTCCGACGTCGATGCCGGCCTCTACTGGTTCGCGCGGATGCTGGCCGGCGGCGAGGACCCGCTCTATGTCGTGCGCCGGCTGGTGCGTTTCGCGGTCGAGGACATCGGCATGGCCGACCCGGCCGCGCTGACCCAGTCGCTGGCGGCCTGGGACGCCTATGAGCGGCTGGGCAGCCCGGAGGGCGAGCTGGCGATCGCCCAGGCGGTGATCTACCTGGCCACGGCGCCGAAATCGAACGCCGCCTACACCGCCTTCAAGTCCAGCGCCCGGGCTGCCAAGGAGACCGGCAGCCTGATGCCGCCGATGCACATCCTGAACGCCCCGACCCGGCTGATGAAGGAGATCGGCTATGGCAAGGGCTACGCCTACGACCACGACACCGACGAGGGCTTCTCCGGCCAGAACTATTTTCCGCCGGACATGGACCGGCAGGAGTTCTACCGCCCGGTCGAGCGCGGCTTCGAGCGCGAGATCAGGAAGCGGCTGGACTACTGGGGCAAGCTGCGGGGACAGAGGAGCGAGTGACAGCCGGCGCCGGCTCTTCTTCCTCCCAGAAGCGCGGCAGCAGCGACGCGGGCATGTGGTTGGCGTCGTAGAAGCCCAACAGCCTGTCCCGTGTCTTGTCGCCGTCGCGCAGCCCGAGGTAGCGACCGGCGTTCTGGCGCAGGATGCGATTCACCTGGCCGCGGCTGAAATGGCAGTCCTTTTGGAGGAACTCGACGATATACCGGGTGTAGACGTCGCTGGTCTTCTCGATCCCGACCATGACCCAGTCCGTTCCGAACAGGATGTGGTCGGCCTTCGGGTCGTACTCCCGGACCCACCCGCTCAGCCGGTCGGCATAGCATTGCCGTTCGGCGACGCTGGAGCTCAGCGCCTCCGACAGGTAGCTGATGTCCATGTAGAGGTGGCTGTCCGGGTTGGCCTTGATGTAGCCGCTGATGATGTCTTCATAGATCTGGCGGTTGGTTTCCGGCGCTTCGGACAGATATCCGAACCGGCCCTGATGGGCGATGCAGACGCGCAGGCCCTTCTTCCGCTCGATCACCCTCAGCCAATAGGCCGGGTCGGTGCGCTTGGCATAGCCGAGGCCGGCGCCCTGCGTGATCGCCCCATGCGCTATCACGGGCGCATCGGCCTCCAGGCAGAGGTCGTAGAGCCGGTCCAGCGCATCATCGAGGCTCTTCCCGAGCCCGGCGGCGCCCAGGTCCCGCACGACATGGTCGGGGTAGCCCTGGCCGTCGGTGTTGCTGGTAGCGCGGAATCCCATCGGCGGGTAGAGCTTGACCCCGAGGAAACCGTGCGTCCCGAAGGCCTCCCGCACCACCCCGAGCGGGTCTTCCGGCTCCTTGACCGGACGCCGTTCATGATAGACCGCCCGCAAAGGATCGTAGGCGACCATGCCGTGGATCGCCGGCGCCTTCCGCTGCTGCTGCGAGATCAGCCCGAAGACCTCCGCCTGCTGCCGCAGCGATGAGCCCTTCGCCGGTTCCTCGCCGAGCCATTTCGAGTAGTCAATCATCAGCGGCACCAGTAGGACGGGCGTTTTCCCGTCATTGGCGAGGTGGCGGATCAACTGCCTGGCCAGTTCGTGCCGGTACTGCATGAACAGCGTGAACCATCGCAGATAGATGCCGAGGCTGCTCTGGTTCTCATAGGCCACGAGAGCGACCTGCCGCGCATTGTCCTCCGAGATCGGTGCGGATCGGTTCAGGCTCCTCATGCCCGCGCGGCCGCCGGCATCGAGCAGCAGGCCGCGGAGCCGGTCAATCTTCGCATTGCGTGGGGTCAGCGCCCTGTCCGGCCCGGCCTGCCGGCCGCGGACCACATCCGTCAGGGCGTCCAGCATCCGGGACCGGGCGCCCGGCTCCGTGCCGCTCGACACCTGCCGGACCCTTCCGCGCAGATAGTCGATCTCGTTGGCCGCCGAGGGCGTCCATGTGAGGAGCGAATCCTTGAACAGCTCCAGCACCGACTCCAGGACGGTCGGATCCTCCACCCCGTAGGCTGACCTGGCTCGGAGCTGGGCCGGTTCATTCTCGGGGATCACCACCTTGGTGATGAAGGTCACGATCGGCAGGTCCTTGCCGTTGAACAGATGGCAATGGACGTCGACGATCTCGCCGTCGGCCTTCAGCGGGTCCGGCAACGGCAGCGGGCGGCACGCTGCGGCGAAGGCCAGAAGCAGAACGCTGTGATTGAAACCTCGCCTGTCGATATCGAGAGGCATCGCCGGTCTCCAATTGGGATCAATATGGCGGCATCAAAAAATTCGGCGTGTCGCAGCATAATGATTGCTGCGACACGCCGGCATCATAGCCGAAATCGCGACATTGGCCCATGGCGTGATGGCGAAGCGTGCCATCGCGCCATGGGCGTCGGAAGCGGGGCAGGCGGCAGGCCCGCCCGCTCTCCTCACACCATGGTGACGCCCGGCGGCGGCTCGGGGGCGCCGACGGTCTGGCAGAACCACAGCGAGTAGCCGTAGGGGTCCTTCACCGCGAAGGTCCGGTCGCCCCACCATTGCGTGCTCAGTGCCTCGGCCACCGCCACGCCGCGCGACCGCACCTCGTCGTGGAAGCCGTCGACATTCGGCACGTAGAAGTAGATGTCGAGCGGCCGGGCCCCGCTTTGGCCCTTGGCGATGCCGGCGCCGGGCGATTGCGGCCGGCCCATCATCACCATGATGCCGTCGCGCCGGACGATGCCGAAGTCGAACTTCCCGTCCTTGCCGACGATGCCCATCATGTGGCCGAAGCCGAGCTTCTCCAGATAGAAGTCGCGCAGCGTCTCCACCTCCCCGACCCAGAAGCTCGGGATCACCTGCGCCGGGGCCTCCGGATATTTCAGGTGGCTCAGATCCTCGCTCATCTCTCTCTCCCCAAAGAGTTGTTGCCGATGGGGAGATTGTCCGCGGCCGCCCGCTCGCTTTCATCTACTTTCTGGAGTAGAAAGCGATCATGCGATGGCAGGACCTGGCGCTGCTCGACGAAGCCGGCTTCTCGCTCTACGAGAAGCGGGCCCTGGTGGCCCTGGGGATTCTCGGCGTCTCGGACGCGGCCAGTCTGTGCCGCGAGGGCGACATCCCGACCTCGAAGATCTACCTGGCGATGGAGAAGCTGGCCCGGCTGGGCCTGTGCGAGATCCAGCACAGCCGGCCCAAGCTGTATGCCGCGCTGTCGCCGGACGCGGTGGTCGACCGGCTGGTCGAGCTGGCGCGCGAGCGGGCGGAGAGTTTTGCGGCCCAGGCCGACCAGCTGCGCGCCACCCTGCGCGACCTGCCCGGGCGGCTGCGCGGCGGCCGCGGCGTGGTCGATCTGGCGCTGGGCACCGAAAGCCATGTGAAGCGCCATCTCGCCCGCCTCGCCGGCGCGCGGCGGAGGGTGCTGTCCTATCTCGAGGAGGGCGATCTCTCGGCCATCGACCGCCAGGCCGATTCCGGCTTCGACGTGCTCAAGCGCCTCGCCCGCGCGGCCTCCGGGCGCGGCCTGGACCACCGGGCGATCTTCGGCTTCTCCGACCGCACCGCGCCGCGGCTGGTCGGCTTCCTGCGGCGCCATGGCGGCGCGCTCGGCCATCTGTCGGGGCTGCGCTATTCGGGCGAGCTGGGCCACCCCTTCCACGTGCTGGACGACGAGACGGTGATCCTGTCGCTCGACCACCCTTTCGTGCCGGAGGGGCGCTTCGCCTCGCTGCTGGTGCATGACCGCGAACTGGCCGCCAGCCTGACCCAGGGCTTCGAGACGCTGTGGCAGAAGGCGCTGCAGGATTTGCGCGAGATCCGCTTCCTGCCCAGGCAGCCCGGGCCTGCGGCGCCCTGAACCTATCGGCGGCGCGGCGGGGGTGGTATAGAGCGTGCGAATTGGTCGCAAACCGGGTCCCGTCGCCCGGGTCCCGGTTGGAGGTATGGCCCTGATGCTGGCCGCTGTGTTCGCCCCGAAGTTCCTGATCGTCTACGCCTATATCGCGTCGGCGCTGTGGGTGCATTTCCGCGGCCAGGTGCGGCACCGCTTCACCCGCCAGCTGACCGACCATTCGACCTTCTTCGCGCCGATCAACTGCTTCATGTACCTGTTCTCGAAGGTGCCGAGCACGCCCTATCACGACCCGCGCAGCTTCCCGGAGCTGCAGGCGCTGAAGGACAACTGGCATGTGCTGCGCGACGAGGCGCTGCGGCTGCAGGAGGAGGGCGACATCAAGGGCTCGGACAAGCTCGACGATGTCGGCTTCAACTCGTTCTTCCGGCGCGGCTGGAAGCGCTACTACCTGAAGTGGTACGGCGACCCGCTGCCCTCGGCCGCGGCGCAGTGCCCGCGCTCGGTGGCGCTGGTGCAGACCATCCCGAGCCTCAAGGCGGCGATGTTCACCTCGCTGCCGCCGGGCGGCAAGCTGGTGGCGCATCGCGACCCCTATGCCGGCTCGCTGCGCTACCATCTCGGCCTGATCACGCCGAATGACGACCGCTGCCGCATCATCGTCGACGGCAAGTCCTACAGCTGGCGCGACGGCGAGGACGTGGTCTTCGACGAGACCTTCATCCACTACGCCGAGAACTTCTCCGACGAGAACCGGGTGATCCTGTTCTGCGACGTCGAGCGGCCGATGCGGTTCCGCTGGGCCCTGGCGGTGAACCGCTTCTTCGCCAAATACCTGATCCAGGCCGGCGCCACCCGCAACGCCGACGGCGACAAGGTCTCGGGGCTGAACAAGGCGTTCGCCTACATCTATCCGATCCGGTCCTACTTCAAGGGCATCAAGAAGAAGAACCGGAAGCTGTACTACGCGATCAAATACGCCTTCTTCGGCGGGCTGCTCGGCGCCTTCCTGGTTCTCGCGTAACTCCGCCACGCTTCGGCCACGCCCCTGAACCAGGCTTGCCGGTGTTGCCTTCGCCAGGGGTGGCCCTCGTGACATCCGACAGCGAACAGACCGCCGCCTTCGACCGCTTCGTCGCCATCGACTGGTCCGGGGCGGTCGGCGCCTATGACGGCGTCGCCGTGGCCGAGTGCCGGGCCGGCGCCGAGGGGCCGGTGCTGCTGCCGCCGCCCTCCGGCCGGCGCTGGACCCGAACCGCCGTGGCCGGATGGCTCGAGGCCCAGGCCGAAGGCGGCGGCCGGGTCCTGGCCGGGATCGACTGCGCCTTCTCGCTGCCCTTTGCCGTCGCCGCCGGCTATCTGCCGCCGGGCGGCGATGCCCGGGCGCTGTGGGCGCTGGTCGATCGGGTCGCCGGCGAAGCGCCGGACTTCCACGGCGCCGGCTTCGCCCGCCATGCCGACTATGTCGCCGATTTCTGGCATCGCGGGCCGCGCCCGGCCGGCTGGGTCGAGCCGCATCGCGCCGCCGAGATGGCGTGCCGCCGCGACCGGCTGGGCGCGCCCGACAGCCCGTTCAAGCAGTTCGGGCCGAAGACGGTCGGGCCCGGCGCGCTGGCCGGGATGCGGGTGCTGCACCATCTGCGCAGCCGGCTCGACGGGCGGCTGGCGGTGTGGCCGTTCGAGACGCCGGCGGCGCAGCCGCTGGTCATGGTCGAGATCTTCCCACGGCTGTTCTGGCGCCGCGCCGGCCGCACCCTCAGCGCCAAGGTGCGCGACCGCGCCGGGCTCGACGCGGCGCTGGCGCGACTCGGCAGCGGGCCGGCCATCGCGCCCGATCCGCTGACCGACCACGCCACCGACGCGCTGGTGGCCGCGGCCGGGCTGCGGGCGCTGGCGGCGGACCGTGCAGTCTGGTCGCCGCCGGGCCTCGACCCCGCGACCGCCCGCACCGAGGGCTGGATCTTCGGGGTGCGCGGATGAGGGCGCTGCGCCTGGCTCTGGCGGCCGTCGCCGCGCTGGTGGCGGGGCTGCTCGGCCTCGCCATACTCTACATCAGCGTCGCCTTCGCGCTGGCCCTGGTGCCGCTCGGCGGCCGGGCGCAGCAAGTCGCCGCGAGCGACCCGCCGGCCTATGTCTGCGCCACCCTGACCCACACCGACATCGTGCTGCCGGCATGGGACGGGCTGGTCGACTGGACCGCGGTGTTCCCGGATGCGGTGCCGGTCGCCTTCGTGCCGAACCTGCATGTCGCCTTCGGCTGGGGCGACCTGACCTTCTATCGCGAGACGCCGAGCTGGGCCGATCTCCGCTTCCGCACCGCCATGGCGGCGCTGTTCGGCGGCGGCCCCAGTGCCCTGCACGTCGCCTATGTGCTGGATCCCGCGGGCGTGCCGGGCTGCAAGCGGCTCGCGCTGGACCGGGTGGGGCGCGAGGCGCTGATCGGCTTCATCCGCGGCACGGCGGCGCTGGACCCGGCCGGGCGCGGCGTGCCGGTGGCGCCGCCGGGGACCGGAACCCATGAGGCCTTCTACGCCGCGCACGGCACCTACCGCCCCTGGCGCACCTGCAACGTCTGGACCGCCGAGGCGCTGCGCGCCGCCGGAGTGCCGACCGCGCTGTGGCCGCCGTTCAGCTTCGGCGTGATGTGGCCGCTGGGGTGAGGCCTACTTCCGTTGCCGGCGCTTGCGCGGCTCCGGCTTCTTCGGCACGAAGCCCTCCAGGTCGCCGTCCGCCGTCTTGTCGGCATAGGAGATGGCGCGGCCCTGGTAGGGGCCCTGGGCGGCCGAGATGAACTGCAGCGTGGTGCCGAGCTCGTAGAGCCTGGCGCAACGCTCCTCGCCCTCGCGGAAGCTCAGGCACAGCTCGTCCCTGTCGTCCGGCACATGCCAGCGGCCGCGGAACGTGGTGCGCCGGTCGCGGTACCAGAGCTGCCCGTCCGGGGCGAAGTATTCGGTCCAGGCGTCGCCGGCCTTGTCGGTGTTGGTGTCGACCGAAAAGGTGCCGTAGACGGTCTTGTCGGTCAGCCGCTCGAGCAGCGCCATGCGCGGGATCGGCTTGGCGCCGTGGGCCAGCAGCTGCTCGGCGGTCGGGTCGGGCGGCAGCGGCTTCGGTGCGCAGCCCGCCAGCACCCCCAGCAGCACGATTCCTGCCACGATCCCGAGCCTCATCGCCTGTTCTCCCCGTCCTGGAACGACTCGATTCCCCTGTGCGGCGATAATATCCCTTTATGCACGGATGGCGGGAAAAACCTGCGCCATCAAACTCCTTTCAGCGCCACGCCGGCCGCGCTGACGCCGAGCCAGACCGCGACCAGGCACAATACCACCGACAGCACCACATTGGCGCCGGCCCGGACCCATTCACCGTCCTGCATCAGCCCCAGGGTCTGCAGGCTGAAGGAGGAGAAGGTGGTGTAGCCGCCGCAGATTCCGACCATGACGAAGATCCGCATATCCGGGCTGACCAGGAAGCGGCCGTCCGGCCCGGTCAGGCCGCCGAACAGGCCGATGACGAAGGAGCCGAGGATGTTGACGGCCAGCGTGCCCCAGGGGAAGGTCGCGCCGAAGCGCTCGATCGCCCAGAGGGAGCACCAGTACCGCGCCATGCCGCCCAGCGCGCTGCCGGCCGCGACCCACAGATATGTCCCCACGCGACGATCCCCTCCTCGGGTCCCTCGTGCTACACAACGCCGATGAGCCGAACGCCCTCCCCACCGTCGACCCGCAAAGACCATCCTGCGCCGAAGCCTTCGGCCGACGCCACCCCGCCTTCCGGGAACCCAGCGCCGCGCGCGGTGCAGACCGTCATGGTGACGCAGGACGACGGCGAGCTGCGGCTCGACCGCTGGTTCCGCCAGCGCTTCCCCGGCCTGACCCATGGCCGGCTGGAGAAGCTGCTGCGCACCGGGCAGGTCCGGGTCGACGGCAAGCGTGCCAAGGCGGCGCAGCGGCTGGAGACCGGCCAGACCATCCGCATCCCGCCGCTCGACGAGGCCGCGTCGCAGGCGCCGGTGCCGCGCGCGCCGATGCCGCTGAAGGCGGAGAAGGAGCAGGGCCTGGCGGCGGAGCTGAAGCGCGCCATCCTGCTGATGGACGACGACGTGATCGTGCTGAACAAGCCGTCCGGCCTGGCGACGCAGGGCGGCGGCAAGGTCAAGGCGCATGTCGACGGGCTGCTCGACCACCTGCAGTTCGACGCCAAGGAGCGGCCGCGGCTGATCCACCGGCTGGACCAGGATACCTCGGGCGTGCTGCTGATCGGCCGCACCGCCAAGGCGACGCGGCGGCTCGCCGAGGCGTTCCGCGAGCGCGCCACGCGCAAGGAATACTGGGCGGTGACCGTCGGCGTGCCGCATCCCCACCGGGGCCGCATCGACCTGGCCCTGGCGCGGTCGCCGAGCAATGTCGGCCGGGTGGTCGAGGACGACGACGAGGAGGGCCAGCGGGCGGTCACCGACTATTCGGTGGTCGAGGCCGCGGTCCGGCACGCCGCCTTCGTGGCGATGTGGCCGGTCACCGGCCGCACCCACCAGCTGCGCCTGCACATGGCGGCGCTGAACACCCCGATCCTGGGCGACGGCAAGTACGGCGCCGGCAAGGCCGTGATCACGGGAGCCGAGCTGCCGCGCCAGCTGCATCTGCACGCCCGCCGGCTGGTGCTGCCGCACCCGACGCGCGGCACCATCGACGTCACCGCGCCCCTGCCGCCGCATATGACGACGACCTTCCGCTACTTCGACTTCGACACCAAGGCGAAGCCGGAAGGGCCGGAAGATTAAGAGCTCAACGGCGCCGGAACAAGCGCGTTGCCTCTCCCGCGAGCGGGAGAGGCAACGCAAACTACGAGCGTTCCCTCAAGCGAGCAGATGGAACCTTGACGCTGATCATCACCGGATCCGAGGGCAATATCGGGCGGCGGCTGCGGCTGGCCTTTCCGGGCTGCATCGGCATCGACCGGGCGGCGGGGGCGGAGATCCGGGTCGACCTGTCGACGGTCGACTACGGCGAGCCGATGATCGCGTCCGCTCTGCGGGATGCCGATGCGCTGATCCATCTGGCGACCTCGGCGGACCCGGATGCGCCGGAGGCGGTGCATTGGCGGGCGGTGAGCGACGCCACCCGGCTGTTCGCGGCCTGTGCGGCGCAGGGCGTCGGGCGGATCGTGGTCGCGTCGTCGGACTGGGCCGCGCCGAAGCACGGCGCCGCGATCAACAGCTACGGCCGGTCCAAGCTGGCGCTGGGGAGCCTGGCCGCGATGTATGCGGCGGGGCCGCGCTCGGCCCGGGTGATCCGCGTCGGCTGGGTGCCGCACGACCCGGCGGCGCTGGTCGCGGCGCCGGACTGGCTGAGGCAGAATTACTGGGACGACGACCGGCTGACCGCGGAGTTCCGGCGCGCCTTGTCTGCCGAGGAGTAGCATGCCGATCTCTGCCGAAGACGTCATCGCCCAGGCGATGGAGAATCCGGTGAACGCCGCGCTGATGCGGCGGCTGCCGGGGCTCGGCGTGCCGCAGTGCTTCCTGACCGCCGGCTGCCTGTTCCAGGCGGTGTGGAACCGGCATTCCGGCCAGCCGCCGGAAAATTCGGTCAAGGATTACGACGTCTTCTACTTCGACGACAGCGACCTGTCCTGGGAGGCGGAGGATGCGGTGATCCGGCAGGCCGCCGCCCTGTTCGCGGATCTCGGCGCGCCGGTCGAGGTCAAGAACCAGGCCCGGGTCCATCTCTGGTATCGGCAGCGCTTCGGCGGCGCCTATCCGCAGCTGCGCTCGGCGACCGACGGCATCGACCGCTACCTGGTGCAATGCACCTGCATCGGCATCGAGGTGGAAACGGGCCGGCTCTACGCCCCGAACGGGCTCGCGGACATGGCCGAAGGCATCCTCCGGCCCAATCCGCTGAACCCGTCGCCCGAGCTGTTCCGCGCCAAGGCCGAGGCGTACCGGGCGCGCTGGCCCTGGCTGACGATCGCGGAATAGACGAGGGCAGGGCCGGCGTCGCAGGCCGCGCTTCGGCCCTGTTACTTGCCGCGGGCGAGGGCCAGGCCGATGCCGGCGCCGACCAGCAGGCTGCCGGTGATCCGCTGCCGCAGCCGGCCGTGGCGGGCCAGCAGGGTCCGGGCGCGGCCGGCCAGCAGCGCCCAGCTGCCGTCGAGCGCCACGGCCAGCAGCAGGAACACCGCCGACAGCAGCGCCACCTGGGCGCCGGCCGGCCGCGCCGGGTCGATGAACTGCGGGAAGAAGGCGCCGTAGAACAGCAGCGTCTTCGGGTTGGTCAGCGACACCAGCACAGCGCGGCCGTAGATCGCGCCGGCGGATTTCGGCTGCGCCGCAACCTGGGTCAGGTCGGCCGGCGGGGCGCGCCAATGGGCGATGCCGAGCCAGACCAGATAGGCGACGCCGATCCAGCGCAGCGTCTCGAACCAGCCGCCGGCGGTGCCCAGCGCCTCGGCCATGCCAAGGGCGGTGAGGCCGAGCTGCAGCACCATGGCCGAGCTGGTGCCGAACACGGTCAGCAGGCCATAGCGCGGTCCCCAGGCGACGCTGTTGGCCACGATCAGGGCGACGTTCGGCCCCGGGATCAGCATGACCAGGGTGACGGCGGCAATGAAGGCGAGGAGGAGGTGCAGGTCGATCATCGGGCTCTCCGAAGGCAGGAAGCCGGCGAGGATCAACAAAAACCCCGCCGGAGTGGCGGGGCGTCGTGCGTCGGGCCGTCAGCCGCCGGTCAGGAAGACCGCAGCCTCGTCCCGGGCGCGCAAGCGACAGCGACCGCCGGATTGCGGCGGCGTTGTTGCAGGCGATGGGAAGCGGCTCGAAGCATGGCGGCAAGATAAGGGGCGGGGCCGGCACGGTCAATCCGGCAGAAAATCCCGCCCCCGGCGGTCAGGCCGATGCGCCGGCGCGGGTCGAGGCGGCGGCGGTGAGGCGAATGGTGCGATGCATCCAGCACAGCGAGGCGGCGACGATGAAGAACAGCAGCAGGAAGCAGCTCGACCACAGACCGGTCACGTCCTTCAGAATCCCGAAGGCGACCGGCAGGACGAAGCCGCCGAGCCCGCCGATCATGCCGACCACACCGCCGACGGCCCCGATGCTCTCGGGGTAGTAGGCGGCGATGTGCTTGAAGACCGCGGCCTTGCCGAGGCTCATGACGAAGCCGAGCGCGAAGACGACGACGACAAAGACGATCGGGCCGATCGCGAAGGGCGACGCCGCCGGCAGGGCGAGGATCAGCGTCGCCACGGCGGAGACCATGAACACCAGATACATCACGGCCCTGGCGCCGATCCGGTCCGACAGGACGCCGCCATAGGCGCGGAAGACGCTGCCGGGGATCGAATAGGCGGTCGCGAGCATGCCGGCGGTCTCGAGGTTGAACCCGTAGGCCCCGACGAGATATCGCGGCAGCCAGAGCGACAGGGCGACGAACCCGCCGAAGGCGAAGAAATAGTAGAGCGAGAAGCGCCAGACCCGCGGATTCTTCAGCGGGACGAATTCCTGCAGGAAGGGCTTCGGCGCGGCTCCGTGGAGCCTGCGCTTGCGGTATTCCGGGTCGTCGCTGGTCGTGAACCAGAACACGACGGCCATGACGGCGAGGGCCAGGGCCCAGATTTCCGCCACCGCCTGCCAGCCCCAGGCCAGAAGGACGAAGGGGGCGAGGAACTTGGTCACCGCCGCGCCGACATTGCCGGCACCGAAGATGCCGAGCGCCGTGCCCTGCCTTTCCGGCGGGAAGAACGGCGACACATAGGCGACGCCCACGGCGAACGACCCGCCGGCGAGGCCGACGCCGAGGCCCGCGATCAGCATCTCCGGGTAGGTGCTGGCGCGGGACAGCAGAAACGTCGCCAGGGCGGCGGACAGCATCGTTGCGGTGTAGACGACCCTGCCGCCGTACCGGCCGGTCCAGATGCCCAGCAGGATGCGGCTGAGCGATCCTGTCAGCACCGGCAGACCGATGAGAAGACCGAATTCGGCTTCGCTCAGGCCGAGCTCCTGCTTGATGCGAATGCCGATGATCGCGAACAGCGTCCAGACCGCGAAGCACAGGGTGAAGGCCACGGTCGAGATCCACAGCGCCCGATTGGCGGCGGCGGTCGAGCTTGCAGGCGGTTGATTGACGTCGGCCATCGATGCTCCAGACGCGATACTGACCTGGCCTCGGCGGCCGGATCGCATCTCGCAGGAACCGTGCCAACTTGCCGGTCGCGGAGAGGGAGTAGGAATTCTCGGGACCAAGCCATCCCGCCCAGCGGCCTGCCGCCGCCGGATCGCTCAAGAACCGGTCACATGACCATCGATGCTGCCCAATTCCGGGGCAGCGCGGATTGGGGCCGGCCGCAGCCGTCAGCCGGGCTGGGGGGCCGAGGTCATCCAGCCGACGACGGCGCCGGTCGGGTCGCGGACGATGGCGATGCGGCCGACGCCCGGCACCTCGAAGATGTCGCGCATCAGGGAGCCGCCGACCTGCTGCGCCGCGGCGACGCGGGCGTCGACGTCGTCGACCTCGATATAGGCGAACCAGTGCGGCGGCACCTGGTCCATGCCGGGCAGGTTCCGGATATCGAAGATGCCGCCGACCATCCGGTCGCCGACCTTGGCGATCAGGTACTCGCCGCCGGCCGCCATCGGCATCGACTCGACAGTCCAACCCAGAGTCCTGGCGTAGAAGTCGCAGGCGGCCTGGGGATCACGGGTGTTCAGCTCGTTCCAGACGAAGGTGCCGTGTTCGGGCATCGTTGCCTCCCATCGGACGGCGGAGCGCCACCATCCGGAGAGGGTATCATGGTTTCGGTGACGATCCCGCGGCGGCCGGCGCCTGCCGGCTCACGACCCGTCAGCGCGCGGCGCGCAGCATCGGGGTCACCGGCGGCGACGACTCCGCCTGGATCGTCCCCGTGATCTCGAAGCCGTGCCGCTGATACAGCCCGATATTGGCGGGGTTGCTCGATTCGAGATAGGCGGGGAGATGCTCCCGGTCGCAGCGCTGCAAGCCAGCCTGCAACAGCGCCGCGCCATAGCCCTTGCGCTGGTGCAGCGGGTCGACGGCGATCAGGGGCAGGTACCAGTGCGGCTCGACCGGATGGTGCCGGGCCATCTGCTCGACGATGGCGCCGATCTCGCCTTGTCTCTCCCGTGGAAGGGTCGTTTCGATCAGCGCTCCCAAAGCCTCCTCGTCGGAATGTGCGCCCGGCCGCAACCACACCGACGCCCCGGCATGGTCGTCGGCCTGCCAGGCGGTTCCATCGGCGAAGGCCGTGCCGCCGAGGGCGCGGATGAAGCCCGGGAAATGCAGCAGGTACTGCTGCGGGTCGGGGTAGGTCCAGCGGGCCATCGGATCGGTGGCGAAGGCCAGCAGGATGGTGGCGACGGCTCGCTCGCTTTCGGCCGGCTCGACGACCGCCACGATCGGCATCGAGGATTCGGACATTGGCGCCTCCGAGGGACGATCATGGCCCTCGACGTCGTGTGGCGCACGCTGATTCGTCGGGGCTGCGCCCCCGGTCAGGGCTTCGGCGCCGATCCCGCCACCGCCGGCGACCGGTCCGCGGCAACCGGGACGGCGCGGGCCAGGCGGGCGGCGCGCATCTTCTGCAGATGCTGGTCGGCCAGCACGCCGATCAGGATCACCGTGCCCATCACCGCGAAGTTGAGCGAGGAGGGGATGCCGAGCAGGTTGACCAGGTTCTGCAGCACCTGCAGCAGCACGGTGCCGAGGATGATGCCGAGGATCGAGCCCTCGCCGCCGCGCAGCGAGCAGCCGCCCAGCACCGCCGCGGCGATGGCGTAGAGCTCGTAGAAATTGCCGTGCGCCGAGGGCTGGATCGAGTTGGTGTAGAAGGCCAGGAACACGGCGGCGAGGCCGGCCAGGAGGCCGCAGATGACATAGGCCGAGCCGATCACCAGCCGGGTGTTGATGCCGGAATAACGCGCCGCCTCCTCGTTCTTGCCGACCGCGAAGAGATAGCGGCCGAACACCGAGCGGTGCAGCACCACCCACATCACCAGCGCCACCACCACCATGGCCAGGAAGCTGTTCGGGACGCCGAAGCTGCGGCCGGTGGCGAACTGCGCCAGCGTGTCGAAATCGCCGCCATAGCCGAAGCCGACGGTGGCGTCGTCGGTGTAGTAGCGGGCGGCGCCGCGGTAGATCAGCAGGGCGCAGAGGGTGACGACGAAGGGCTGGATGCCGACCCGCGCCACCAGGAAGCCGTGGATGGCGCCGAACACCCCGCCCATGCCGATCGCGGCGGCCAGGGCCAGCGGCCAGGACCAGCCCCAGTTCACCACCATGTCGACGAAGACGACGCCGATCAGCGCGAACATCGACCCGACCGACAGCTCGATCCCGGCGGTGATGATCACCAGCCCCTGGCCGATCGAGAACAGCCCGTACAGGCCGACCAGATTCGCCATGTTCACCAGGTTCACCGTCGAGATGAAGCGCGGCTGCAGCAGCGCCACGACGCAGCCGATCACCAGGATCAGGATCGCCAGCCCCAGTTCTTTCCTCATCGTCCCTGACGTCCTCCCGGACTTTCTCTCGCCTATGCCGCCAGCGGCCGGCCGACGGCCAGCTGCATCACGTTGGGTTCGCTGAACTGGTCGCGGTCCAGAATGCCGGCGATCCGGCCCTCATGCATCACCGCGATGCGGTCGCTGACGCCGATCACCTCCTCCATGTCGCTGGAGATCATCAGGATCGGCACGCCGCGGTCGGCCAGGGTGCGCATCAGCTGGTAGATCTCGGACTTGGCGCCGACATCGATGCCGCGCGTCGGCTCGTCGAAGATCAGGAAGCGCGGCTGCAGCGCCAGCCACTTGGCCAGCACGATCTTCTGCTGGTTGCCGCCGGACAGCTTCAGCGCGGTGGTGGTGACCGACGGGGTGCGGATGCGCAGCTTCTCGCGCTGGACCTCGGCCTCCTTGGTCTCGCCACGGCTATCGATCAGCCAGTGTCTGGCGACGCGGCTGAGGCCGGGCAGGGTGACGTTGTGGGCGATGGTCATGTCCAGCACCAGGCCGCTGCGCTTGCGGTCCTCCGGCACCAGATACAGCCCCTGGGCGATGGCCGCGCGCGGGGTGCCGATGGTGAGCGGCTTGCCATCCAGCCGGACCTCGCCGGCCAGCATCCGGTCGATGCCGAACATGGCGCGCGCCAGCTCGGTGCGGCCGGAGCCGACCAGGCCGGCCAGGCCCAGGATCTCGCCGCGGCCGACCGACAGCGTCACCTCATGGTCGGGATAGGTGGCGGTGCGCACGCCGCGGATCTCGACCGCGTCCGGCTGCGCCGCGACGGCGGGCGGGATGTACAGCGCCCGCAGGTCGCGCCCGACCATCATCCGCACCATGCGGTCGTGATGGATCTCGTCGCGGTCCAGCGCCCCGACCACGCGGCCGTCGCGCAGGCAGACCACCCGGTCGGCGCAGGCCTCGATCTCGCCCAGGCGGTGGGTGATGAAGATGATGGCGACGCCGGCCGCCTTCAGCTCCCCGATCACCCGCAGCAGCGTCTGGGTCTCGGTCAGGGTCAGGCTCGAGGTCGGCTCGTCCATGATGATGATGCGGGCGTCGAGCGACAGCGCCTTGGCAATCTCCACCATCTGGCGCTGGGCGATCGACAGCTCGATCAGCGGCGTGGCCGGCCCGAAATCGACGCTCAGCCGGTCGAGCAGCCTTTGCGTGTCGGCGTGCAGCCGGGCGGTGTCGATCAGCTTCAGCGGGCCGAAGCGCCGCGGTTCGCGCCCGATGAAGATGTTGCCGGCGACGTCGAGATTGTCGAAGAGGTTCAGCTCCTGGTGCACGAAGGCGATGCCGGCGGCGATCGCCTCGGTCACGGTCAGCGCCGCGTGCGGGGTGCCGCCGACGGTGACGGTGCCCACGGTCGGGGCCTCGACCCCGCCCAGGATCTTCATCAGCGTCGACTTGCCGGCCCCGTTCTCGCCGATCAGCCCGACCACCTCGCCGCGGCGAACGGCCAGGCTGACATCCTTCAGCGCCTGCACGCCGGGATAGGTCTTGGAGATCCCCTCCATGGCGAGGACGGCATCGGTCATGCTCGGAAGTCCGCCTGCTCTGGTCGCGAAAATCCCCTCCCCCTAACCCCCTCCCGCGAGGGGAGGGGGGACAAGGAAGGGGATCGTCGGAGCCGATGGCTCATGCTGTCGGTGCTACTTGCCCAGCAGTTCCTTCATCTGCTTCTGGAAGTCGGCGACGTTGCTCTGGTCGATCAGCCGGGTCGGGATGATCTTCAGCTTGTCGGCCGGGATGAAGGACTTGTCGCCCTCGATGTACTGGGCCAGCAGCTTCACAGTCTGGTAGCCGAATTCGTAGGGCTGCTGCACCACGGTGCCCTCGATCACGCCTTCCTGCACGCCGCGCAGCGTGACCGGGTCCTCGTCGAAGCCGACGACCTTGATCTGGCCCAGCTTCCCGGCCGCCTTCATCGCGTCGTAGATGATCGGCGTGTTGTAGGAGTAGAGGCCGACCAGCATCGCCAGGTCGTCATACTTGGTCAGCGTGTCCTCGACATTGCGCTTGGCCTTGACGAAGTCGATGTCGTCGGTGCGGACGTCGACGATCTCGATCTTGGTGCCGGCGATCGCCTTCTTGATGCCCTCGACGCGCTCACGGGCGTTGGCGTTGCCCAGCGTGCCGACGAACAGCATGATCTTGCCGCCGTCCGGCAGGGTCTTCTTGATCAGCTCGCCCGCCTGCACGCCGGCGGCGACGTTGTCGGTGCCGATATACAGCAGCCGGTTGCTCTTCGGCGCGTCGCTGTCGAAGGTGAACAGCGGCACCTGGTCGGCGGCGGAGTTCAAGAGGGCGGTCGAGTTGTCCGGATCGACCGGGCTGATGCCGATGCCGACGACGCCGCGGGCCAGCATGTCCTCGACGATGCGGCGCTGCTCGGCCGCGCTGGATTCGCCGGGAATCTTGAACTCGACGCTGTAGCCCTTGAGCTCGGAGACCGCCTTGTCGGTGCCCTTATGGGCGATGGTCCAGAAATCGGACGAGCCGTTGACGACGAAGGCGATGGTCTTGTCGGCGGCGAGCGTCGGGCCGATGGCGAGAACAGACGCGACGGCGGCCGCGAGGCCCGCCAGAATCAGGCGCTTCATTGGGTTCCTCCCGTTTTCCGAACCCGCTCTCCGGCGGGGTCGGTCAACATTGCTATTATAATCAGACAATTTGGATCACAACGGCTGGGACCGGTCAAGCCGGTGCATGCGGCGGAGCGCGCCAACCTCTGGTAGCCTCCCGCAGATGTGACGCGAATTTGAGAAAAGATATTCAAGGGAGAGCATGACGATGCCGTCTGCCGCCATCAGCCATCGACAACGGGCCTGGACGGGTTTCATGCGGCGGCACGAAGCCCTGGCGGCACAGCAGCGGGCGCTGCTGGGCGACATCCTGCGCGGCAATGCCGGGACCGGCTTCGGGCGGGAGCACGGCTTCGGCGCGGTGACTTCGGTCGAGGCGTATCGGGCGGCAGTCCCGATCCGGCAATGGGCCGACATGATTCCCTATGTCGATGCCGTCCTGGCCGGGCAGGACGGCGTGCTGACATCCGAGCCGCCCTTTTTCTTCCACCGCACCACCGGCACCACCGGCACGCCGAAGATGATCCCGTTCACCCGGCGCTGCCTGGCTCTGCAGCAGCACACGCTGCGCCGGTGGCTGGATCGCGCCGTGCTCGACAACGCCCGCCTGCTGCAGGGGCGGACCCTGGCCCTGCTCAACACGGCCATCGAGGGGTGGACCGAGCGGCACTATCCCTATGGCGCGTTGTCGGGCAGCGCCTATTTCCGCCTGCCTCCGGCGATCCGGCGGACCTTCTGCCATCCCTATGCGGCGTATCACATCGAGGACGGGGCGGCCCGGCGATATGCCCTGCTCCGCTTCGGCATCGAGCGGCCGTGCAGCTTCGTGTTCAGCGGCAACGCCGCCGCGCTGCTGGGCGTGTTCGAGTTCGCCGACCGCAGTGCCGAAGCGCTGATCCGCGACCTGCATGACGGCACGATGTGCGGCGACTTCGCGGTGCCGGACGCGATCCGCGCCATCGCCGTCAACGAGTTCCGGCCCGATCCGCAGCGGGCCCGGGCCCTGGCCGAACGCCGCCGGCGCGGCGGCCGGCTGCGCCCGGCCGACTACTGGCCCGACCTGCAGGCGCTGGGCTGCTGGATCGGCGGCTCGATGGGCCATTTCGCGCCGGCGCTGCGCGACTGGTGCCGCCCGGGGGTGCCGCTGCGCGATGTCGGCTACATGGCGAGCGAGGGCATCTTCACCATCCCGCTCGGCAATGAGAGCCCGGGGGGGATCCTGACCTTGCACACGGCGGTGTTCGAATTCGTGCCGGAGCACGAGTTCGGCCGGCCCGATGCCCGCAGCCTGCTGGCGCATGAGGTCGAGCCCGGGCAGAACTACCACATCGTCGTCACCAACACCGGCGGGCTGTACCGCTATGCCATGAACGACGTCGTCCGCGTCACCGACCGGGTGGCCGGTTCGCCGGTGCTGCACTTCCTGTACAAGGGCGGCCAGGTGCAGAACCTGCAGGGCGAGATGCTGACCGTCGATCACGTGGTCGGCGCCGTCACCGCCATGACCTCGGAGGCCGGGCTCGCCCTGCGCCACTTCCAGGTCGCGGCCGAGCTGCCGGCCCGCCGCTATGCGCTGCAGATCGAGCCGGCGGCGCCGGTCCCGGCCGCGATCCTGCCGCAACTGCTGCAGCGCTTCGACCGGGCGCTGGGTGCGGTCAACGAGAACTACGCGACGCTTCGCGGCGACCGGCAGCTGGCGCCGCCCGTGCTGCGGGTGATGAAGCCGGGCTGGTTCGACCGTCTCACCGAGGACGCTGTCGCCCGCGTGCGCCGCGACAGCCAGGTGAAGCTGGCGGTGCTGGTGGCGAAGGCCGAGCGCTCCGAGCTGGCCGACACGGTGATCGGCCTGCCTGCAGATCAGCCTTGAGGGCGGCAGAAGCGGCTTGACCTTCCCATATTGGAAGGTCGGAGAGTCGTCCGGTCCATGCGAACAGGAGCCGAACCATCATGGGTGTTCCACTGTCCTTCCGGGTCGAGGATATGACCTGCGGCCATTGCGCCGGCACGATCAAGGGCGCGATCGAAGGCACCATCCCAAGCGCCAAGGTCGAGGCCGACCCGGTGCGCAAGCTGGTCTCCGTCACCGGGACCGCCGACCGAGCCCAGGTCGCCGCGCTCATCGCCGAGGCCGGCTACACCCCGGAAGCCGCCTGACGCGGGCCCCCGGCTCAGCCATTGACCGAAAAGCGCATCGGGTCAGGGGTGAGCTGACACGCATCGACCGGCTGCCGGTCCGGCGCGTCCAGGAACTTGCCCATCAGCGTCTCGGCGCAGGGGTCGCTGCCGATCAGGCCGTGGCCCTGGTCCTGGCGCTCGACCAGGAAGCCGTTCGGCAGATGCGCGGCGGTGGCACGGGCCCAGCTCGGCGGCGTCACCGGGTCGAGCCCGCCGGACAGGATCAGGGCCGGGATGTCGCTGTCGACCGGCTGCGAGCTGAGATCGTCCGCGGCGCCGGCCGGCCAGGCCGGGCAGGTCGACCCCGGCGCGTCGCGCAGGTCGCCGGCATCCGGCGCCAGGCATTCGGCCAGGTCGTAGGCGCCGTTGGCGATGGTCGGGTCCAAGAGCCCGGTCAGCCACTGCTCCGCCGCCTCCTCATAAGCCTCGTCGCGGTCGGCATCGATGCCGGCAATCAGCGCCGGCAGGGTGGCGGCGTCGTCGCGGGAATAGAGGTCGTTGAACACCACCTCCGCCAGCAGGCCGCCGGTGAACATCAGCTCGGCATCGCCCTTGCCGTCCGGCCGTGCCACGGTGACGGTCGGCGGCTCGTCGTCCAGCCGCTCCAGCAGGGTGCGGTAGCGCCCGGCCAGGTCGGGATAGGCGGCATTACAGGTGCTGTCGGCGGCGCAGGCGGCGAAGACGCGCTGCAGTGAGCGGTCGCCGTCGGGGTCGGCCTCCTCCGACGCGGTGAACAGGCTTTCGCCGGGCGGGTAGACGCCGTCCAGGATCAGCGCGGCGATGCCGTCGGGGTAACGCCGCACCGTCTCCAGCGCCAGCCGGGTGCCGTAGGACGACCCGAACAGCACCCATCTGTCGATGCCGAGGGCGAGGCGCAGATCGGCCACGTCGCGGGCGCTGTCGGGCGTGGTGTAGCGGGTCAGGTCGTGGCCCTCGGCCTCCCAGCGGCTGCGGCAGGCGCGGGCGGCGTCGATCGCGGCCGAGGCGTTGCCGCCGTCACCCTCCGGGCCATTGCCGCGGATCTGGGCATCGACCATCTCCGGGCAGGTCAGGTTCGGCTCCGACTTGCCCATGCCACGCTGGTCGTACAGCACCAGCTTGCGCTGCTGCAGCCAGTCGTTGCGGGCGATCAGGTCCCACCAGCGAGAGATGCCGTCGGGGTCAAGCCCGGCCGCCCCGCCCGGGCCGCCCTCGAGATACAGCACCGGCGGTGCGTCGCCGAGCCTGTCGGGGGTGGACAGGATGGCAACCGCGAGCGTCACCGTGGCGCCGTCGGGCTTGTCCCGGTTCTCCGGCACGGTGACGGTGCCGCAGGTGGCGGCCCGGCCGTCGGGCACCACGAAGCTGCAGGCCCCGGCGTGGAATTCAGGGGCAGCCAGGGCCGGGGCGCCCCCGGCCAGGATCAGGGCTGCGATCAGGATCAGGCGACGGGTCATCATCGGCATTCGCGGGGCAATAGCCGACAAATTAGGCACGCCGGCGAGGCGACGCCATGCGGCAAGAGCGTCTGCTACTCCGCGGCCAGCCGCGGCGCGAGGCTTTGACTCTCCTCGGCGACCAGCTGCACCACCTGCAGGCCTCGACCCAACTCCTCGCGCAGGGCGGCGGCCTCGGCCGCGCTCCGCACCGGGGGCCGGCGCGGCGTGTCGCGGCGGGCATGGTCGAGCACGGCCGGGTCGACGCCATCCTCTACCAGCAGCAGATCGGCCCGGCGCAGCGCCGCCGCCTGCCGCAGGGTCAGGTCCTGCTCGCCGCCCGGGCCGAGGACGATCCGGGTCAGCGCGCCGACGGTGGGGCGCTCCGTCGCCACCTGGTCCAGCAGGTCGAGCGCCGTTGCCCGATCGGCCGCGCCGTCACGGTACAGCCGGCGCCAGAAGGCCAGGCGGCGGGCCGGGTCGGCGATGCGGCGGCGGATCTCCTCGCGCAGCGTGCCGGACAGGGCGGCGAGGCGGCCGAGGCCGGGCGGGATCAGTGCCTCCAGCTCCTGCCGGATCAGCCCGGCGACGGCGGGCGCGGCACCGCCGGTCGAGATCGCGACCACGATAGGGGAGCGGTCCAGGATCGCCGGCAGGATGAAGTCGCACAGCGCCGGCCGGTCGACGACGTTCAGCGGCACGCCGGCAGCCCGCGCCAGGGCGGCGCTTCGGTTGTTCGTGTCGAGGTCGCCCGAGGCGTCGATGACCAGGCAAGCCCCGGCCAGGTGGTGGGCGGCCAGCGGGCCGGGGAGGATCTCGGCGGCTTCCGCCGTCTCGGCAAAGGCGGGATCGGCCCCGACCAGCCGGATCGCGGCCCCGGCGCGGCGCAGCAGCTCGAATTTCGGCGGCGTCGCATCGCCGCCGCCGACCAGGACGCAGACCCGGCCGCGCACGGTCAGGAAGACGGGCAGGTGGGGCAGGGCGTCAGCCTGCGGCAGGGAGGGCGGCATGGGCGACGATCTCCTTCAGCTCGGGCACGCAGGAGCCGCAATTGGTGCCGGCGCCGAGCAGGGCGCCGAGTTCCTTGACCCCGATGCCCTGGCCATCCCGGATGGTCCGCAGGATCCGCTCGATGCCGACGCCGAGGCAGGCGCAGACGATGCGGCCCTCGGCCGGGGCGCCGGCCGGGGCGCGGCCGGACAAGAGGGCGCGGCGGTCGGAATCGTCCAGCTGCGGGACCTCCGCGGCGAAGCGGGCCAGCAGCCATTCCGGGTCGGGCAGCTTGCCGGGCGGGGCGACGAACAGGCATTCGGCCAGATCGCCGGCCTCCAGCGTGGCCAGGCGGAACAGGCCGCGTTTGGCATCGGCGAACTCGATCACCTGCCGGTCCTTGGCCGGCGCCAGCAGCGACCGGCCGAGGATGATGCCGTCGGCCGGCGGCTCCGGCCCGCCCAGGGCATAGATCTGGCAGCCGGCGGCGGCCCGCCGGGTCCAGTAGACCAGGCCAGTCGGCCGCATCCGCCGGCGCGACACCAGGAACCCCTCCCAGCCCAGCGCCAGCCGCTCGAGCGCGACCGGGGTGTGCTTCAGCTCCGGCTGGCCGGAGACCGGGTCGACGGCGGGGCTGGCCAGCTTGCCGACGACGCAGTCGGTGGTGAAGCGGTCGTTCCAATGCATCGCCAGGAAGGCCTGGCCGGGCATCTGGTCCGGCGTGATCCGGGTCCGGGCCAGGGCGCGGCCCCAGCCGCTCTTCAGCCGCACCAGGTCGCCTTCGGCCAGGCCGTGGCGGCGGGCGTCGTCGGGATGCAGCTCGACCGCCGGTTCCGGGCTGTTGGCGGCCAGGCGCGGCACCGCGCCGGTGCGGGTCATGGTGTGCCACTGGTCGCGCAACCGGCCGGTGTTCAGCAGCATCGGCCGGTTCTGGTCGGGGCGGTGGGCCGGGGGGCGGTGCCGCACCGGAACGAAGCGGGCGCGCCCATCCGGCGTCGGGAAGCGGCCGTCGTCGAACAGCCTCGCCGTGCCCAGTCGCCGGCCCTCAGGGACAGGCCATTGCACCGGCTCCAGCGCGTCATAGGCCTCACGGTCCAGTGCCGCCAGGGCACCGATGTCGAAGGCGCGCTCGCCGCCGTTCTCGAAGGCGGAGAGGGCGGCGTGCTCGCGGAAGATCGCGGCCGGGTCCTCATAGGGGAAGGCGTCGGCGAAGCCCATGCGACGGGCCAACTGGGTGACGATCCACCAATCCGGCCGGGCCTGGCCGGGCAGGGGGCGGAAGCCGCGCTGGCGCGAGATCCGGCGCTCGGAATTGGTGACGGTGCCGTCCTTCTCGCCCCAGCCGGCGGCGGGCAGCAGCACATCGGCCAGGCGGGCGGTGTCGGTCTCGGCGGTGACGTCGGAAACCACGACCAGGTCGCAGCGGGAAAGGCCACGGCGCAGCCGCTCCGCATCCGGCGCGCTGACCGCCGGGTTGGTCGCCATGATCCACAGCGCCTTGATCCGGCCGGCGGCGACGGCGCCGAACAGCTCCACCGCCTTCAGCCCCGGCCGTTCCGCCAGCCGCGGCGCCTGCCAGAAGCGGCGCACCCGGTCGCGTGCCGCCACGTCCTCGAAGGCCATGTGGGCGGCCAGCTGGTTGGCCAGGCCGCCGACCTCGCGCCCGCCCATGGCGTTGGGCTGGCCGGTGACCGAGAACGGGCCGGCGCCCGGCCGGCCGATCCGCCCGGCGGCGAGGTGGCAGTTGATGATGGCGTTGACCTTGTCGGTGCCCTGGGTCGACTGGTTCACGCCCTGGGAATAGATCGTCAGCGTCGCCGGGGTGTGGGCGAACCAGGCGTAGAAGCGCCGCACCGCCTCCTCCGGCAGGCGGCAGCCGCGGGCCACGGCGGCGATGTCCGGGGCGTCATCGGCCGCGGCGACGGCTGCCTCCTCGAAGCCCGAGGCATGGGCGGCGATCCAGCCCCGGTCCAGCGTGCCCTCGCGCACCAGATGGGCGAACAGGCCGTTGAACAGCAGCACGTCGGTGCCGGGGGCGATGGCGAGGTGCAGGTCGGCCTCGTCGCAGGTCGCGGTGCGGCGCGGGTCGATCACCACGATCCTGGTGCCCCGCTTCTCGCGCGCCGCCAGCAGCCGGCGGTGCAGGATCGGGTGGCACCAGGCGGCGTTGGAGCCGACATAGATCGCGAGATCCGCCTGCTCCCAATCCTCATAGCAGCCCGGAACCACATCGCCGCCGAAGGCGCGGCGGTGGCCGGCGACCGACGAGGCCATGCACAGCCGGGAATTGGTGTCGATGTTGCCGGAGCCGATGAAGCCCTTCATCAGCTTGTTGGCGACGTAGTAGTCCTCGGTCAGCAACTGGCCGGAGACGTAGAAGGCGACCGAATCCGGCCCGTGCTGCTCGATCGCCTCGCTGAAGCCGCTCGCGACGCGGTCCAGCGCCTCGTCCCAGCTCGCGGCTCGGCCGCCGATCATCGGGTCGAGCAGGCGCCCGTCCAGTCCCAGCGTCTCGCCCAGCGCCCCGCCCTTGGAGCACAGCCGGCCGAAATTCGCCGGGTGGATCGGGTCGCCTTTGACCATGTGCTCCGTCGCGTTACCTCTCCCGCCGGACGCGGGAGAGCCCGGGCTCGCGGAGCGAGACCGGGTGAGGGCTGGTCCTGGCCTCGACAAAATCCCCTCACCCGGAGCCGCCAACGCGGCTCCGACCTCTCCCGCAAGCGGGAGAGGCAACGCGTCGGCTCCACCTGAGACAGCGACACCGCAGCCGACGCCGCAATAGGGGCAGGTGGTGCGGATCTCAGCCATTGGCGACCAGCTGCGGCGAGGGCAGGCCGAGGCGGATGCGGCCGGCCTGCAGCTCGACCGCGATGCGGTGGACGCAGCCCTCGTCCGGCCCCTCGACCGATCCGGTCTCCAGGCTGATCACCCAGGCGTGCAGCGGGCAGGTGACGCTGGTGCCGTGCACGATGCCCTGCGACAGCGGCCCGCCCTTGTGCGGGCAGCGGTCATAGAGCGCGAAGACCCGGTCGTCGGCGGTGCGGAACAGGGCGATGTCGCCCTCCGGGCTCTTCACCACCCGGGCGCCCATCGTCGGGATGTCCTCGATCCCGCCGACATCGATCCACAGCTTCATGGTCATCGCTCACCCCACCTCGGCCAGGCTGCGGAACTCGTGCGCCTCGGCGCCAGCGGCGCGCTCGGCCCAAGGGTCGTTCTGCGCGAATTGCTGGGAATGCAGGAAGCGGGCGTGCAGCCGCTGGCGCGAGTCCGCGTCCTCGACCACCCGGCGCTTGACGTGGTCCAGGCCGACCCGCTCGATCCAGGGCGCCGTGCGCTCGAGATAGTGCGATTCCTCGCGGTGCAGCTGCATGAAGGCGCCGCAATATTCCAGCACCTCGGCCTCGGTCTCGACCTTGCACAGGAAGTCGGTGCCACGCAGCTTGATGCCGCCATTGCCGCCGACATGCAGCTCCCAGCCGCTGTCGACCGCGATCACGCCGAAATCCTTGATCGTCGCCTCGGCGCAGTTCCGCGGGCAGCCGGACACCGCCATCTTGAACTTGTGCGGGGTCCAGCTGCCCCAGCTCATCCGCTCCAGCGCGATGCCCATGGCGGTCGAATCCTGGGTGCCGAAGCGGCACCATTCCGACCCGACGCAGGTCTTCACCGTGCGCAGCGCCTTGCCGTAGGCATGGCCGGAGACCATGCCGGCGGCGTTCAGGTCGCGCCAGACGTCCGGCAACTGCTCCTTCTTCACGCCCAGAAGATCGATGCGCTGGCCGCCGGTGACCTTGACCGACGGGATCTCGTAGCGGTCGACCACGTCGGCGATCGCCCGCAGCTCCTTGGCGCTGGTGACGCCGCCCCACATCCGCGGCACCACCGAATAGGTGCCGTCCTTCTGGATGTTGGCGTGCGCCCGCTCATTGATGAAGCGGGACTGCTGGTCGTCGGTGTACTCGCCCGGCCAGGCGCAGATCAGGTAGTAGTTCAGCGCCGGCCGGCACTTGGCGCAGCCATGCGGCGTACGCCAGCCCAGCTCCTGCATCACCGCGGGGATCGACCGCAATTCGCGCGCCAGGATCAGCCGCCGCACCTCGTCATGGCCGAAATCGGTGCAGCCGCAGACCGCCTTGACCGTCGGGCCGCCGGCATAGCCGTCGCCCAGCGTCACCGCCAGCAGGCTCTCGACCAGCCCGGTGCAGGAGCCGCAGGAGGACGAGGCCTTGGTGTGGGCCCGCACCGCGTCCAGGCTGGTCAGGCCCTTCTCGCCGATCGCCTGGACGATGGTGCCCTTGCAGACGCCGTTGCAGCCGCAGATCTCCGCCTCGGGCGGCAGGGCGGCAACGGCCTGCTTAGGGTCCGGCGCCGCACCTCCGGCGGCCGCCAGCGCCTGGCCGAAGATCAGCCCGTCGCGCATCGCGGCGACGTCCAGGCCCTCGCGCAGCATCTGGAAGAACCAGGCGCCGTCGGCGGTGTCGCCGTACAGCACGGCGCCGGCGATGCGGTTGCCCTTCAGCACCAGCCGCTTGTAGACGCCGCGGGCGGCGTCGCGGAACACGATGTCCTCGCAATCCTCGCCGCCCTGGAAGTCGCCGGCCGAGAACACGTCGATGCCGGTGACCTTGAGCTTGGTCGAGGTGACCGAGCCGCGATACTCGCTCTCCGCCGTGCCGGCCAGCTGGTCGGCGCAGATCCGGGCCATCTCGTATAGCGGCGCCACCAGGCCGTAGGTGCGGCCCTGGTGCTGGACGCATTCGCCGACGGCCAGGATGCAGGGGTCGGAGGTGGTCATCCGGTCGTCGACCACGACGCCGCGCTCGACAGCCAAGCCGGCCTCGCGGGCCAGCGTGGTGGCCGGGCGGATGCCGACCGCCATCACCACGATGTCGGCCGGGATCACGCGCCCGTCCTTCAGCCGCACCGCCTCGACCTTGCCGTCGCCCTCGATCGCGGCGGTGTCGGCCTCGGTCAGCACGGCCAGTCCGCGCCGCTCCAGCTCGCGCTGCAGCAGATAGGCGGCGGCGGGGTCCAGCTGCCGTTCCATCAGCACCGGCATCAGGTGCAGGACGGTGACCTCCATGCCGTTGGCGCGCAGGCCGTTGGCGGCTTCCAGGCCCAGCAGGCCGCCGCCGATCACCACGGCCCGGCTGCGGCCCTCGCGCGCCGCCGCCAGCATGGCCTCGACATCGGCGATGTCGCGGAAGGTGACGACGCCCGGCAGGTCGCGCCCCGGCACCGGGATCACGATCGGGTCGGACCCGGTGGCCAGCAGCAGCCGGTCGTAGCGGCACCGGCTGCCGTCGGCGCCGATCACCTCGCGCGCCTCGCGGTCGATCGCCGCCACCCGCACCCCGGCGCGCAGGTCGATGCCGTTGGCGTCGTACCAGGCGCGGTCGTTGATGACGATGTCGTCGAACCGCTTCTCGCCGGCCAGCACCGGCGACAGCATGATGCGGTTGTAGTTCACCTGCGGCTCGGCGCCGAACACGGTGACGGCGTAGCGGCCGGGCGCGCGGGCCAGCAGCTCCTCCACCGCCCGCATCCCGGCCATGCCGTTGCCGATGACGACGAGGCTCTCCTTCGGGCCCCAGCTTCCTTCGGGCATGTTTCCCCTCCCCCCTCAGGCGGCCACGGTGGTGAAGCGCTGGCGCTCGTAGAGGAAGCGCAGCACCTGCACCCGGCACGCGGCGTATGTCGGATCGTCAGCCAGCGCCAGGCGGCGGCGCGGCCGCTCCAGCGGGATGTCCAGCACCTCGCCGATGGTGGCGCTGGGGCCGTTGGTCATCATCACGATGCGGTCGGACAGCAGCGCCGCCTCGTCGACGTCATGGGTGATCATCAGGACCGTGTTGCCGAGCGCGGCGTGGATCTCCATCACCGAGTCCTGCAGATGCGCCCGGGTCAGGGCGTCGAGCGCGCCGAAGGGCTCGTCCATCAGCAGGATCTTGGGCTGCATTGCCAGCGCCCGGGCGATGCCGACGCGCTGCTTCATGCCGCCCGAGATCTCGCCCGGCCGCTTGTCCTTGGCATGCGCCATATGGACCAGGGCCAGGTTGTGCATCACCCAGTCGTGCCGCTCGGCCGCGCTCTTGGTCCGGCCGAACACCTTGTCGACGGCGATGCGGACATTGCCGTAGACGGTCAGCCAGGGCAGCAGCGAGTGGTTCTGGAACACGATGGCGCGGTCCGGGCCGGGGCTGTCGACCACCTGGCCGTCCAGCAGCACCTCGCCGGTGGTAGAGCGGACCAGGCCGCCGACGATGTTCAGCAGGGTCGACTTGCCGCAGCCGGAATGGCCGATGATCGACACGAACTCGCCGCGGTCGATGCCCAGCTTGACGTCGACCAGCACCTCGCTGACCGCGCTGCCGCGGGTGAAGCGCATGCCGACCTGCTCGATCGAGAGATAGCTGTCCATGGTTCGTCCCCTCAGGCCGAGGTGCCGCGGGCGACGAGTGCGCCGGCGAAGCCGATCAGGCGGTCGAGGACGAAGCCGACCAGCCCGACATAGACCAGCGCCACGATGATGTCGCTGATGCGCGAGCTGTTCCACGCGTCCCAGATGAAGAAGCCGATGCCGACGCCGCCGATCAGCATCTCGGCGGCGATGATCGCCAGCCAGGACAGGCCGATGCCGATGCGCAGGCCGGTGAAGATGTAGGGCACGGTGGCCGGCAGGGTGATCTTGGTGAACACCTCCCAGGGCGACAGGCGCAACACCCGGGCGACGTTGCGGTAATCCTGCGGGATGTTGCGCACCCCGACCGCGGTGTTGATCACGATCGGCCAGATCGAGGTGATGAAGATCACGAAAATCGCCGAAGGCTCCGCCTGCTGGAACCCGGCCAGCGAGATCGGCAGCCAGGCCAGCGGCGGGATGGTGCGCAGCACCTGGAAGATCGGGTCCAGCCCACGCATCGCCCAGACGCTCTGGCCGATCAGCACGCCGAGCGCGACCCCGACCACGGAGGCCAGGGCGAAGCCGATTGCCACCCGCGACAGGCTGGTGGCGATCTGCCAGAAGGCGCCCTTGTCGACCCCGCCATTGTCGTAGAACGGGTCGATGATGAAGTCCCAGGTGTCGTCAAGCACCTTGAGCGGCGACGGCAGGTTCGAGGCCGGGCTGGAGCACAGCAGCTGCCAGGCCAGCAGCAGCAGCGCCAGCACGATCAGCGGCGGGATCACCCGGGCCGCGGCTTCGACGGCGAGACGGGACAGGACGGGGCCAAGCGGCGGCCGCGCCACCGGCAGGGACAGGACCCGGCCAGCCGGCTTCCGCGCGGCAGCCGGGGCGGGGGCTTCGGACAGGATCTGGGCTGACTGAGGCACGAGGCTGGCTCCGGCTGGCTGTCGTCGGGGCGTCAGGCGACGGTCTTGATGGCGAGGCTGGCGAGGTAGGCGTCGGGGGCATCGGGGTCGAAGACCTTGCCGTCGAAGAAGGTCTCCTTGCCGCGCGAGGTGCCGGCCGGCACCTCGGCCGCCGGTACGCCGATCGCCTGCGCGGCCTGGCGCCACAGGTCCTCGCGGTTGACCTTGGCGATCAGCCCCTTGAGGTCGACATCGGGGGCGATGTAGCCCCAGCGCCGGTCCTCGGTCAGGAACCACAGCTCGTGGCTCTGGAACGGGTAGGACGCGAAGTCCTGCCAGAACTTCATCAGCAGCGGGCTGTTCTCGACCTTGCGGCCGTCGCCGTAGTCGATGGTGCCGAGCGAACGCGGCAGGATGTCGGCCGGGGGCACGTTGAACCACGCCCTCCGGCCGATGATCTGGGCCATTTCCTCCTTGTTTTCCGGCTTCTCGGCCCAGCGCTGGGCCTCCAGCACCGCTTGCAGCAGCGCCGCCGCCGCCTTCGGATGGGCGTCGATCCAGTCGGCGCGCAGCGCCAGGCTCTTCTCCGGATGGTCCTTCCAGATCTCGCCGGTGGTGCAGGCGGAATAGCCGATGCCCTGGTGCACCAGCTGGTCGCCCCAGGGCTCGCCGACGCAGAAGGCCTGCATGTTGCCGACCTTCATGTTGGCGACCATCTGCGGCGGCGGCACCACGATGGTGCTGACGTCCTTGGTCGGGTCGATGCCGCCGGCGGCCAGCCAGTAGCGCATCCACAGGTCATGGGTGCCGCCGGGGAAGGTGACGGCGCATTTCACGTCCTGCCCCTTGGCCTTCATGTCGGCGAAGGCGGCCTTCAGCGGCTTGGCGTCGACCGTGGCGCCGGCCGGCATCAGGTCCTTGGCCACCGAGATCGCCTGGCCGTTGGTGTTCAGCCGGCACAGGATCTGCATCGGGACGGGCTTGTTCTCGGCGGTGATGGTGCCGAGCGTCATCAGATAGGGCATCGGCGTCAGGATATGGGCGCCGTCGATGCCGCCGCCGGCCGAGCCCAGCACCAGGTTGTCGCGGGTGGTGCCCCAGGAGGCCTGCTTGCTGACCGTGACCTCGGTCAGCCCGACCTTGTCGAACAGCCCCTTTTCTTTGGCGATGATCAGCGGGGCGGAATCGGTCAGGGCGATGAAGCCCAGCGTCGCCTTGGTCGTCTCCGGCCCCGCGCCCTGAGCGAAGGCGCCGGCGGGGAAGGCGGTGCGGAGCGCGGCGATGGTCGCCGCGGCGCCGGTCAGCCTGGCGGTGCCCTGCAGCAGGCTGCGGCGGTTGAGTGTCGTGGTGGTGCGGTCGCGTGCGGTCATCGAAGCCCCCTTCGGTTCGGTCAGCCGCGTTGCGCCGCGACGGTTGTGGTGCCGCCGGCGGCGAGGCCGGCGAGATCGGCGTCGATGGCGGCGGGATCGAAGACCCGGCCGTCGCAGAAGCGGTCGGCGCCCAGGGCCACGCCGCCGGTCTTGTCGGCCAGCACCCACAGGGTGTCGTGATGGCCTTCGGTCTTGCTGTCCGCCGCCGGGGCCGGATAGCCGAGGTCCCAGGCGATCTCGCGGTAGAGATCCGGCTGGTAGACGGCGGCAGCGGTGGCGGCGATGTCGATAGCGTCCGGCAGCTCGCCCCAGCGCCGCAGCTGCGCCAGGAACCAGGCGGCGTGGGACCGCCAGGGCAGGCCGGCGGCGCGGTGGTGATAGACCGGGCCGCGCGCCGGCAGCCCGTCGACCATCAACTCGCCCGGCCGGCCGACCAGGCTGGCGGCGATCGAGGCGGCCGGGGCGTTCAGCACCTCCGGCGCCGCCAGCATCGCCACCGCCTCGGGCCGGTGCTGCGGCCGGTCCAGCCAAGCGGCGGCGCGGATCAGGGCGCGCAGCAGGGCGCGGTGGGCATCCGGCCGGGCCTCGGCCCAGGCGTGGGTGACGGCGAACACCTTCTCCGGCGCGTTGTTCCAGATCTGCCAGCCGGTGGTGGCCATGACGCCGACCCCCTGGTCGACCGCGACATCGCCCCAGGGCGCGCCGACGCAGAAGCCGTCGACCCGCCCGGCCGACAGATGCGCCACCATCTGCGGCGGCGGCACCACCACGATGCGCACGTCGCGCTGTGGGTCGACCCCGCCGGCCGCCAGCCAGTAGCGCAGCTGGTCGTGATGGCTCGACACCGGGAAGACGATGGCGAAGACCGGGGCCGGGACCCCGGCCTTGCGGCGGGCGGCGACGACGGCCGCGATCGCCGTGGCCGACCCGGCGGCCGAGCCTTCCGGATCGGCCGCCGCCATCTCCGCCGCCAAAGCGCGCGAGACGGTGACGGCGTTGCCGTTCAGGTTCAGCGACAGCCCGACCAGCATCGGCGTCTTCGGGCCGCTCAGCCCCAGCGTGATCGCCAGCGGCAGCGGCGCCAGCATATGGGCGCCGTCCAGCAGGCCGCAGACCAGCTTGTCGCGCAGGCTGGCCCAGCTGCTCTGGCGCGACAGCCGGACCGACAGCCCTTCCTCACGGAAGAAGCCCTTCCGCTCGGCCACGACCAGCGGCGCGCAATCCGCCAGCGGCACGAAGCCGAGGGTCAGGTCAGTCCGGTCCGGCAGGTCCGTCATCAGCCGCTCCAAAACAAAAAAGGCGCCCGAGAGCCTGCGGAAGATCCGCAACCCTCGGACGCCTTTGCCCGGTTCAGACGGCCCGTCATCGGACCGCCTGGAATATCGTCGGACGGACGCCATTGCCCGTCGTCACCAAAGGGATACGCAAGCGGCGTGCCAACTGCCCGGCCGCGGCCTCTCCGGGCCAGCAATCGAGCGCCGCGGCCCGATTCAGCGACCGGAAGCAGGTGGCGTGGGTACGCTGCGTTGCGGTATGATTGTGCTCCGCTGTTGTGCAATGCACAAAAAAGCGGCGAAAACGGGCGTGCCTAGATTTTGATCAGAAGCTCGCTGATGCTGATCACCTGCTCGGCGATCTCGGCCAGCGGCTTGCCGCGGTCCATCGCCAGCTTGCGCAGGGCCTTGTAGGCCTCGTCCTCGGTCATGCCGCGCTGCTGCATCAGGATGCCCTTGGCGCGCTCGATCCGCTTGCGCTCGGCCAGGGTGGCGCGGGTCTTCTCCAACTCGTCGCGCATCGCCTGGAAGGCCTGGAACCGGGCGATCGCGGCCTCCAGCACCGGCTTCACCCGGTGCGGGCTGAGGCCGTCGACGACATAGGCGCTGACCCCGGCGCGGATCGCCTCGCCGATCGCGGCGTCGTCGCTCTGGTCGACGAACATCACGATCGGCTTGGGCCGCTCGCGGCTGACGCTGCGCATATGCTCCAGCGCATCGCGGTTGGGCGCGTCGAGGTCGACGATGATCACGTCCGGCTCGATCTCGCGCACCCGCGCCAGCAGGTTTTCGGTGCCGCTGGCGGTCGTGACCACGCCGTGGCCGGCCGCAGTCAGCGCCGCCTCGACCACGCGGCAGCGCTCGGCGTTCTCATCGACCAGGAGGATGCGCAGGACCATTCGCGGGGCACGGGCAACGGGGCTGGATCAGGGACTCGATCACGGCTCAGCAAGTTCTGGACCACATCAGATATGGGGACGCTGCGCAGGGAATGGGCAGCCGAGGCATCTGCCGCCCTCTTGGGCAGGCGCCGGTGGCGGAGTTCCGCCACTGGCCCGGAACTTGCCTAGCCATGGGGATGCGGACGCAAACAAGAGAGTTCGGGGAGCTTACGATGGCATTGTCGCAGAAACATTGGGTGATCGGCGCCGCGCTGGCGGTGTCCATGGGGCTGGCGGTGTCGACAGCCGCCCGGGCCGAGGACACCATCAAGGTCGGTATCCTCCATTCCCTGTCCGGCACCATGGCGATCAGCGAGACCACGCTGAAGGACGTCATGCTGATGCTGATCGACGAGCAGAACAAGAAGGGCGGGCTGCTCGGCAAGAAGCTGGAAGCGGTGGTGGTCGACCCGGCGTCGGACTGGCCGCTCTTCGCCGAGAAGGCGCGGCAGCTGATCTCGGTCGACAAGGTCGCGGCCACCTTCGGCTGCTGGACCTCGGTGTCGCGGAAGTCGGTGCTGCCGGTGTTCGAGGAGCTCGACGGCATCCTGTTCTACCCGGTGCAATATGAGGGCGAGGAGAGCTCGCGCAACATCTTCTACACCGGTGCCGCGCCGAACCAGCAGGCGATCCCGGCGGTCGACTACCTGATGAACGAGGAAGGGGTGCAGCGCTGGGTGCTGGAAGGCACCGACTACGTCTATCCGCGCACCACCAACAAGATCCTCGAGGCGTATCTGAAGGCCAAGGGCGTGGCGCCGGAGGACATCAGCGTCAACTACACGCCGTTCGGCTTCTCCGACTGGCAGACCGAGGTCGGCAAGATCAAGGCCTTCGGCTCGGCCGGCAAGAAGACCGCCGTGGTCTCGACCGTCAACGGCGACGCCAATGTGCCGTTCTACAAGGAGCTGGGCAACCAGGGCATCAAGGCGACCGACATCCCGGTCGTGGCCTTCTCGGTCGGCGAGGAGGAGCTGGCCGGGCTCGACACCGCCCCGCTGGTCGGCCACCTGGCCGCCTGGAACTACTTCCAGAGCATCGACACGCCGGAGAACAAGGACTTCATCGCCAAGTGGCACGCCTTCATCAAGAACGACAAGCGCACCACCAATGACCCGATGGAGGCGCATTATATCGGCTTCAACATGTGGGTGAAGGCGGTCGAGAAGGCGGGCAGCACCGATCCCGACAAGGTGATCGACGCGATGGTCGGCGTCACCGTGCCGAACCTGACCGGCGGTTATGCCACGATGATGCCGAACCACCACATCACCAAGCCGGTGCTGATCGGCGAAATCCAGGCCGACGGCCAGATCCAGACAGTGTCGGAGACCCCCGAGGTCGTGGGCGACGAGTGGTCCGACTATCTCGAAGGCTCGAAGGACCTGATCGCCGATTGGCGCAAGCCGCTGGCCTGCGGGAACTTCAACGTCAAGACCGGCAAGTGCGGCGGGTCGGGGTCGTGATCCGGCGTCGTTGAAGCCGAGTTGTCCGTTCGTTCTATCCGATGATTCCGAGAGATCCTCCCCCTCCCCTTGCGGGAGGGGGTAGGGGGAGGGGGCTAGTGCCGTTGGTGCGAAGCTGGTTTGGAGTGGTGGGGCCATGCCGTAGACCCGCGATTGCGGCGGCTGCGGCAAACCCCTCCCCCTTCCCCCCTCCCGCAAGGGGAGGGGGAGAGAGTTTGGGCTGGTTCGGCGACGCAGTCAGACCGGCTGTGCGCGTCCTCGCACTTCTCCTCCTGATCCTCCCGCTCTCGGCCCGGGCCGAGATCCCGGCGGAGGTGCTCTCGCGCTTCGCGTCGACCAATTACGACGACATCGCCGCCGGGGTGGACGGGGTCGCCGCCTCGGGCGATGCGCAGGCGCCGGCGATCCTGGAAGCGCTGGCGGCCGGTCGGCTGATCGCGGCGCCCGGCGCCGTCGCGATCAAGACCGAGGCCGGCGGCTTCGTCGACGCCGCCACCGGGGCTGCGCTGGCCGAGGCGCCGGCGGGCGGCAAGCCGATCCGGGTCAACAACCGGGTGCGGCGGGCGATCGACGCGGCGATGGGGTCGCTGACCCTGCTGGCGCCCGACCGGGCCAAGCGGCTCGACGCCGCCGCCGCGGTGTTCAAATCGCGCGACGACAAGGCGCTGCCGGCGCTGGAAGCGGCGCTGGCGCGCGAGACCGACCCGGCGGTGAAGCAGGCCTTCCTCGAGGCGCGCGCCGCCATCATCCTGGCCAGGGGCGGTGCTGACGACGCGATCCTGCCCGCGATCGACACCGTCGCCGCCCGCGGCGACCAGGAGGCGCGGGCGCTGCTGTCCGGCATCCCCAACCCCTCTCCGGCGGTCGCTGCCGCGGCCGAGGCCGCGATCGGCCACATCGACACCCGGCTCGCCATCTGGAACGGGGTGCAGAGCCTGTATTACGGGCTCAGCCTCGGATCGGTGCTGCTGATCGCCGCCATCGGCCTCGCCATCACCTTCGGCGTGATGGGCGTGATCAACATGGCGCATGGCGAGATCGTCATGCTCGGCGCCTACACCACCTTCCTGGTGCAGGAGGCGTTCCGCACCTATGCGCCGAACCTGTTCGACTATTCCCTCGCGGTGGCCTTGCCGCTGGCCTTCCTGGTCGCGGCCCTGGCCGGCGTGGCGATCGAGCGCGGCATCATCCGCTTCCTCTACGGAAGGCCGCTGGAGACGCTGCTGGCCACCTTCGGCCTGTCGCTGATCCTGCAGCAGGCGGTGCGGACCGTCTTCGGCCCGTCGAACCGCGAGGTCGGCAACCCGGCCTGGATGTCCGGCGCCTTCGACCTGGGCGGCCTGACCCTGACCTGGAACCGGCTCTGGATCATCGTCTTCGCCCTCTTGGTCTTCGCCGCGCTGATGCTGGTGCTGCGCTACACCGCGCTGGGCCTGCAGATGCGGGCGGTGACCCAGAACCGGCGGATGGCCGCCGCCATGGGCATCCGCACCGGCCGGGTCGACATGATGACCTTCGGCATCGGCTCCGGCGTCGCCGGCATCGCCGGGGTGGCGCTCAGCCAGATCGACAATGTCAGCCCCAATCTCGGCCAGGGCTACATCATCGACAGCTTCATGGTCGTGGTGTTCGGCGGCGTCGGCAATCTGTGGGGCACGCTGGTCGGGGCGCTGACGCTCGGCGTCGCCAACAAGCTGCTGGAGCCCTGGGCCGGAGCGGTGCTGGGCAAGATCGCGATCCTGGTCGGGATCATCCTGTTCATCCAGCGCAAGCCGCGCGGGCTGTTCCCGCTCAAGGGACGGGCGGTGGAATCATGATCACGGCCCGTCTCCTCCGCGCTTCGGGCGGCCCGGCCTTCGCCATCGGCCTCGTCGCCGTGGCGGTGCTGGTGCTGCTGGCCAACCTGGCGCTGCCGCCGGACTCGCCGTTCTACGTGCCGGGCTATGCCGTCAGCCTGATGGGCAAGTATCTCTGCTACGCGCTGCTGGCCCTGGCGATCGACCTGGTCTGGGGCTATGTCGGCATCCTCAGCCTCGGGCATGGCGCCTTCTTCGCCCTCGGCGGCTACGCCATGGGCATGTATCTGATGCGCCAGATCGGCCCGCGCGGCGTCTACGGCAACCCGGTGCTGCCGGACTTCATGGTGTTCCTGAACTGGCCGGAACTGCCGTGGTACTGGCTCGGCTTCGACCAGTTCTGGTTCGCGGCGCTGATGGTGCTGCTGGTGCCGGGCGCTCTGGCCTTCGTGTTCGGCTGGTTCGCCTTCCGCAGCCGTGTCTCCGGCGTGTATCTGTCGATCATCACCCAGGCGATGACCTATGCCCTGCTGCTGGCCTTCTTCCGCAACGACATGGGCTTCGGCGGCAACAACGGCCTGACCGATTTCAAGGACCTGCTCGGCTTCTCGCTGCAGGCGGATGCGACGCGGGCCGGGCTGTTCCTGGCCAGCGCGGTCGCCTTGGCCGCCGCCTTCCTGATGTGCCGGGCGATCACCCGGTCGCGCTTCGGCAAGGTGATGATCGCGATCCGCGACGCCGAAAGCCGTACCCGCTTCCTCGGCTACCGGGTCGAATCCTACAAGCTGGTGGTGTTCACCCTGTCGGCGATGATGGCCGGCGTGGCCGGCGCGCTCTACGTGCCGCAGATCGGCATCATCAACCCGGGCGAATTCGCCCCGGCCAATTCGATCGAGGCGGTGATCTGGGTCGCGGTCGGCGGCCGCGGTACGCTGATCGGCCCGATCATCGGCGCGGTCACGGTCAATCTCGGCAAGACCATGTTCACCAACCTGCTGCCGGAGTTCTGGCTGTTCGCCCTGGGCGGGCTGTTCATCCTGGTGACGCTGGTGCTGCCCAAGGGCATCGTCGGCGCGGTGCAGTCGGCCTGGCGGTCATGGCGCGCTCGCCCCAGCCGCCGTGCAGCCGAGGTGGCGACGGAGACGCCACAATGACCGAACCGGAAGCTACCACCCAGGCGCTGCTCTATCTCGACGGCGTCACCGTCACCTTCAGCGGCTTCCGGGCGCTCAACGCCCTGTCGCTGGTGATCGAGCCGGGCGAGATGCGGGCGATCATCGGCCCGAACGGGGCCGGCAAGACCACGATGATGGATGTCATCACCGGCAAGACCCGGCCGGACCAGGGCGAGGCGCTGTTCCGCGGCACCCATGACCTGACCCGGCTGGACGAGACGGCGATCGCGGGCCTCGGCATCGGACGAAAGTTCCAGAAGCCGACGGTGTTCGACAGTCACACGGTCGGGGACAACCTCCTCCTCGCCCTGGCCGGCCCGCGATCGCCGACCAACTTGCTGTTCGGCCGGCCCCGCGCCGACACGGCGGAGCGGATCGACGAGATCCTGGAAACGACCAAGCTGACCGCCCACCGAGACCGGCTGGCCGGGGCGCTGTCGCATGGCCAGAAGCAATGGCTGGAGATCGGCATGCTGCTGGCGCAGGAGCCGGCGCTGCTGCTGGTGGACGAGCCGGTGGCCGGCATGACCGACGCCGAGACCGAGGAGACGGCGATCCTGCTGCGCGAGATCAACAAGACCCGGTCGGTGGTGGTGGTGGAGCACGACATGCATTTCGTCCGCGCCCTCGACGTCAAGGTGACGGTGCTGCACGAGGGTTCGGTGCTGGCCGAAGGGCCGCTCGACGCCGTCAGCGCCGACCCGCGCGTCATCGACGTCTATCTGGGGCGCTGAGCATGCTCGCAGTCGAAGGCATCGATCTGTTCTACGGCGCGGCCCAGGCGCTGCGGCGGGTCTCGCTCGGCGTCGGCAAGGGCGAGGTGACCTGCCTGCTCGGCCGCAACGGCGTCGGCAAGACCAGCACGCTGCGCGCCATCGTCGGCCAGCAGCCGGTCGCGTCCGGCAAGGTGCTGTGGGAGGGCGAGGACATCACCCGCCTGCCGACGGCCGAACGGGCGCGGCGCGGCATCGCCTTCGTGCCGCAGGGGCGCGAGATCTTCCCGCTGCTGACGGTGAAGGAGAATCTGGAGACCGGCTTCGCCGTGCTGCCGCGGCGCGAGCGGCGGGTGCCGGAGGAGATCTTCGAGCTGTTCCCGGTGCTGAAATCGATGCTCGGCCGGCGCGGCGGCGACCTGTCGGGCGGGCAGCAGCAGCAGCTGGCGATCGGCCGGGCGCTGGTGACCCGGCCGCGCCTCTTGATTCTGGACGAGCCGACGGAGGGCATCCAGCCTTCGATCATCAAGGACATCGGCCGTGTCATCGCCATGCTGCGCGACCGCGGCACCATGGCGATCCTGCTGGTCGAGCAGTATTTCGATTTCGCCCATGCTCTGGGCCAACGCCTCGTCGTGCTGGATCGCGGCGAGGTCGTGGTGGACGGGGGCAAGACCGCGCTCGATGAAGACAGCGTCCGTCGTCACCTTACGGTCTGAACCGCCGGCCCTCGCGGTGCCGACGGTCCTGCCCGTGCCGCTGGCGCGCGCCTGCGGCCGGCTCGACCTCGGCTTCAAGCGGCGCGGGGCCGAGACCGTGCTCGACGCCCTGTTTCAGGAGGGCTGCGCCAAGGCGCGCTTTCCACGGCGTGAGGCCGGTGCCTTCGCCGGCGCCGTGCTGCTGAACACCGCCGGCGGGCTGACCGGCGGCGACCGGCTGAGCCAGGCGGTGCGCTGGGGCGAGGGCACCGCGGCGACCGTGGCGGGCCAGGCGGCGGAGCGGATCTACCGATCGCTCGGCGACGCGGCGCGGATCGAGACCCGGCTGGTGATCGAGCCCGGCGCGGTGGCGGAATGGCTGCCGCAGGAGACCATCCTGTTCGACCGGGCCCGGCTCGACCGCGACCTGCAGATCGAGCTGCGCGGCGATGCCCGGTTCCTCGGGATCGAGGCGATCGTGTTCGGCCGGGCGGCGATGGGCGAGACGGTGCGGCAGGGCACGCTGCGCGACGCCTGGCGGATCCGCCGCGACGGCAGGCTGGTCTATGCCGATGTGCTGGCGGTCGACGGCGACCCGGCGGCGGCCTTGGATCGGCCGGGCCTCGGCCGTGGTGCCCGGGCGGTGGCGACGCTGCTGTTCGCCGCGCCTGAGGCGCAGGCGTTGATCGACCCGTTGCGCGCGGCGCTGGCCGGAGTGCAGGGTCTGGCAGGCGCCAGCGCCTGGAACGGCTTGCTGGTCGCCCGCTTCGCCGCGGCGGATAGCGCCGTGCTGCGGCGCGACCTGATCTCGGCGCTCGGTATCCTGCGGGCCGGACGCCCGCTGCCGCGCGTCTGGCAATGTTGAAGAAGCACTGGGAGGAGTCTCCGTGAACCTGACCCCGCGGGAGAAGGACAAGCTGCTGATCGCCATGGCCGCGATGGTGGCGCGCCGGCGGCTGGAGCGCGGCGTGAAGCTGAACTATCCGGAGGCGGTGGCGCTGATCTCCGACTTCGTCACCGAAGGCGCGCGCGACGGCCGCTCGGTGGCTGATCTGATGGCGGCCGGCGCCGCGGTGCTGACCCGCGACCAGGTGATGGAAGGCATCGCCGAGATGATCCACGACGTCCAGGTCGAGGCCACCTTCCCCGACGGCACCAAGCTGGTGACCGTCCACGAGCCGATCAGGTGAGGGGGATGGCGATGTTCAATTTCGTATCTTCTCTTCTGTCATGCCCGGGCTTGACCCGCGCATCCAGAGGATGTCGACGCTCTCTGGATTGCCGGGTCAAGCCCGGCAATGACAGGGTTGGGGTAGCTGCCGGCCGGAGGAACCGCCGATGATCCCGGGCGAACTCATTCCGGCACAGGGCACGATCGAGCTGAACGCGGGGCGCGACAGCATCGTCCTGACCGTGGCCAATACCGGCGACCGGCCGGTCCAGGTCGGCAGCCACTACCATTTCTTCGAGACCAACCCGGCCCTGTCCTTCGACCGGGCGGCGGCGCGAGGCCGGCGGCTGGACATCGCGGCCGGCACCGCCGTCAGGTTCGAGCCGGGGCAGAGCCGCGAGGTGCTGCTGGTCGCCCTGGCCGGTGCCCGCGTCGCGACCGGCTTCCGCCAGGCCGTCATGGGTCCGCTCGATCCGGTCCAGGGCTGAGGAGGCCGAGACATGCCGATTTCCATCTCCCGCGCCGCCTATGCCGACATGTTCGGGCCGACCACCGGCGACCGGCTGCGCCTGGCCGACACCGAGCTGTTCATCGAGATCGAGCGCGACCACACGATCCATGGCGAGGAGGTCAAGTTCGGCGGCGGCAAGGTGATCCGCGACGGCATGGGCCAGAGCCAGGCCACCCGCGCCGAAGGCACCGCCGACACCGTCATCACCAATGCCGTGATCCTCGACCATTGGGGCATTGTGAAGGCCGATGTGGCGATCCGCGACGGCCGCATCGCGGCCATCGGCAAGGCCGGCAACCCGGACATCCAGCCGGGCGTCGACATCGTCATCGGCCCAGGCACCGAGATCATTGCCGGCGAGGGCAAGATCCTGACCGCCGGCGGCATCGACTGCCACATCCACTTCATCTGCCCGCAGCAGGTGGAGGAGGCGCTCGCCAGCGGCGTCACCACCCTGGTCGGCGGCGGTACCGGCCCGTCCACCGGCACCAAGGCCACCACCTGCACCCCGGGCCCCTGGCACATCGCCCGCATGCTGCAGGCGGCGGAGGGGCTGCCGGTCAACCTCGCCATCTCCGGCAAGGGCAATGCCAGCCGGCCGGACGCGCTGATCGAGCAGATCCGCGCCGGCGCCTCCAGCCTCAAGCTGCACGAGGATTGGGGCACCACCCCGGCGGCGATCGACTGCTGCCTCGGCGTCGCCGACGCCATGGACATCCAGGTGATGATCCACACCGACACGCTGAACGAGAGCGGCTTCGTCGAGGACACCATCGCCGCCTTCAAGGGCCGCACCATCCACGCCTTCCACACCGAAGGCGCCGGGGGCGGGCATGCGCCGGACATCATCCGGGTGGCCGGCCTGGCCAATGTCATCCCGTCCTCGACCAACCCGACCCGGCCTTTCACCGTCAACACGCTCGACGAGCATCTCGACATGCTGATGGTGTGCCATCACCTGGATGCCGGGATCCCGGAGGACGTGGCCTTCGCCGAGAGTAGGATCCGGCGCGAGACCATCGCGGCCGAGGACATCCTGCACGACCTCGGCGCCTTCTCGATCATCTCCTCCGACAGCCAGGCGATGGGGCGGATCGGCGAGGTGATCCTGCGCACCTGGCAGACCGCGCACAAGATGAAGGTCCAGCGCGGCCGGCTGGCGCAGGAGACCGGCGAGAACGACAACGCCCGGGTCAAGCGCTACGTCGCGAAGTACACCATCAACCCGGCGATCGCGCAGGGCCTGTCGAAGCATGTCGGCTCGGTCGAGGTGGGCAAGCTGGCCGACCTGGTGCTGTGGGACCCGGCCTTCTTCGGGGTGAAGCCGGAGCTGGTGTTGAAGGCCGGCACCATCTCGATGGCGCTGATGGGCGACCCCAACGCCTCGATCCCGACGCCGCAGCCGGTGCATTACCGGCCGATGTTCGGCGGCTTCGGCCGCGCGATGGCGGCCTCGGCCATCACCTTCGTGTCCAAGGCGGCGCTGGAGGACGGCATTGGCCAGCGGTTGGGCCTGGCGCGGGAGGTGGTGGCGGTCGAGGGCACCCGCGGCATCGGCAAGGCCGACATGGTGCACAATTCCGCGACCCCGGTGATCGAGGTCGACCCCGAGACCTACGAGGTCCGCGCCGATGGCGAGCTGCTGACCTGTGAACCAGCCTCGGTGCTGCCGCTGGCACAGCGGTATTTTTTGTTCTGAGATGGCTGTGACCCCGATCGAGACCGAGCCCACCCTTTTGAGTCCCCCCTTCCCCTGCGGGAGGGGGCTAGGGGGAGGGGGTTTTCTCAGCTTGCCGGGACGTCCTCGGGCATTCGCGCGCGGACGCGCGCAGACCCCTCCCCCTGCCCCCCTCCCGCAAGGGGAGGGGGGACAAGCAAAGATGGGGTGGAGTCTGTCAGGGGCTCGGCCATGAAGCGCTTCACCGCCGTCGTCCCGGCCGGCCGCTTCGATCCGGCCCAAGCCTCCGACCGCGTCGTGCTGGACTATGATTCCCGCCACCGGCGCCGCATCGTGCTGTATGGCGAGGCCGGGACCGTGGTGCTGCTCGACCTGTCCGAGGCGGCGCATCTGCGCGACGGCGACGCGCTCCAAGGCGAGGAGGGGGGCCTGGTCCTGGTCGCGGCAGCGCCGGAACGGCTGGTCGAGATCCGGGCCGGCAGCCAGGCCGAGCTGATCCGCATTGCCTGGCATCTCGGCAACCGGCATTTACCGACCCAGCTGCTGCCCGACGCGCTGCGCATCCGCGCCGACCATGTGATCGAGGAAATGGTGCGCGGCCTCGGGGGCGTGGTCATCGCCATCGAGGCGCCCTTCGACCCCGAGGGCGGCGCCTATGGCCATGGCGCCGTGCAGGGGCACTCCCATGGCTGACGCCGCCCTCTACCGGCTGATGGCCTGGCTGTCGCCCTCCTACCCGGTTGGCGCCTTCAGCCATTCCAGCGGCCTGGAATGGGCGAATGAGGCCGGCTGGGTGACCGACCGGCCGGGCCTGATCGCCTGGATCGAGGATGCGCTGGCGCATGGCGCCGGCTGGAACGATGCCGTGCTGTTCGTCCACGCCCACCGCGCCGCCGCGTCCGGCGACGACGACCGGCTGGCCGAGATCGCCGACCTGGCCGCGGCGCTGGCCGCGTCGCGCGAGCGGCAGGTCGAGCCCCTGGCCCAGGGCACCGCCTTCCTGACCATCTCCCGCGCCGCCTGGCCGGTGCCGGGGCTGGAGCGTCTGGCCGCCCGCATCGGCGAGACCGTGGCCTATCCGGTCGCGGTCGCCGCCTGCGCCGCCGGTCACGGCATCGCCCTGGCCCCGTCGCTGACTGCCTTCCTGCATGCCGTCGCCGCCAACCTGGTGTCGGCGGCGCAGCGCCTGGTGCCGCTGGGCCAGACCGATGGCCAGCGCGCCATCGCCGCGCTGATGCCGGCGGTGGCGGAGACGGCGGCCCGGGCCGCGTCCCTGCCCGACGGCGATCCCTTCAGCCATTGCGGGGGCCTGGCCGTCGCCGCCGACATCGCATCGATGCAGCACGAGACCCAATATACGAGGTTGTTCCGCACATGACCCGCACCCACAACGGCCCCCTGCGCGTCGGCATTGGCGGCCCGGTCGGCTCCGGCAAGACGGCGCTGATGGACGCGCTCTGCAAGGCCTTCCGCGACCGCTACGACATCGCCGCCATCACCAACGACATCTACACCAAGGAGGATGCGGAGTTCCTGAACCGCGCCGGGTCACTGACCTCCGACCGCATCCTTGGGGTGGAGACCGGCGGCTGCCCGCACACCGCGATCCGCGAGGACGCGTCGATCAACCTGGCGGCGGTGGCCGAGATGCGGCGCCGCTTCCCGGGCCTCGACCTGGTGCTGATCGAATCCGGCGGCGACAACCTGGCCGCCACCTTCAGCCCGGAGCTGGCGGACCTCACCATCTACGTCATCGACGTCTCGGCCGGCGACAAGATCCCGCGCAAGGGCGGCCCGGGCATCACGCGGTCGGACCTGCTGGTGATCAACAAGACCGACCTGGCGCCCCTGGTCGGCGCCTCGCTCGAGGTGATGGACCGGGATTCCCGCAGGATGCGCGGCGACCGCCCCTTCGTCTTCGCCCGGGTGCGCAGCGGCGATGGCGTCGCCGAGATCGCCGCGTTCATCGAGAGGGCGGGTGGGTTGGGTAAAGGGGCGGGTTAAGCGGGACTAGATGCGTAGCCTCTCCCGCCAGGCGGGAGAGGTAGCGAAAAAATGGCCGCCGTCTACCGCACCACCGCCTTCAGCGCCTGCAGCCACACCAGCACCGCGGCGGCGCCGGCATCGGGGAGGCCGATGGCGCGTTCGCCGAGATAGCTGGCCCGGCCGAGCCGCGGCAGCATCCGTGCCGTGGCGTCGGTGCCGGCGGCGGCCGCGGCGACGCAGACGCCCCAGGCCTCGGCCGGCAACTTGCCGCTGGCCACCGCGGCCGAGAAGGCCTCGGTCGCCGGGTGCAGCGCGTCCAGCATGGTCCGGTCGCCCGGCTTGGCGCCGCCCAGCTCGGCGATCGCCTGCACCGCGGCGGTGAAGGCTTCGGCCCAGGCGGCCGGGGCGGGGACCGCCTCACCCGCCAGCCGCCGCGACGCGCGCAAAAGGGCGGTGGCGTAGAATGGGCCGGAGCTGCCGCCGATCGCTCGGCGCAGCGCGTCGCCGACCGATGCCAGCGCCCGCGACGGGTCGGCCCAGGCGTCCTCGGGCAAAGCGCGGATCGCCTCCGCCGCTCGCACCATGCTGGCGCCGAGATCGCCGTCGCCGGCGCGGGCATCGAGGTCGGTCAGATGCGGCTCGGCCTTGACCAGTGCGTCGGCCACCACGCGGCCGGCCTCCTGCAGCGCCGGGGCCAGCGGCGAGGGAGGGGTGTCGTCCCGGGCCGCCGGCGCCGGCTCCGGCGCGCGGATCCGGCGCTTCGGCCCGACCCGGCCGCCGCCCGGCCAGGCCGGGGCCTGGGTCGGCGCGTCCAAGAGCGCGATCCGCTCGTCGTCCAGCTTCAGCAGGCTCAGCGAGCAGCCCGGCATGTCCAGCGCGGTCAGGAAGTTGCCGGCCCAGGCCCGTTCCACCGCGATGCCGCGCCCTGCCAGATCGGCCAAAACGGCGCGGGCGACGATCGACAGCTCCATCGGCGGCGTCGCGCCGAGGCCGTTGACCAGCAGCGCCACCCGGTCGCCCTGCGCCAGGCCGAGGTCGGAGACGATCGCCTGCAGCATCTCGGCCACCAGCTCATCGGCCGGCTGCAGCGGCCCGCGCCGGACCCCGGCCTCGCCATGGATGCCCAGGCCCAGCTCGATCTCGCTGTCGCCCAGGGTGAAGCCGGGTTTGCCGGCGGTCGGCACGGTGCAGGCGCCCAGCGCCACGCCCATGGTGCCGAGATCGGCGGCGGCGGCGCGGGCCAGGGCGGCGACCTGGGCCAGCGTCCTGCCGGCGGCGATCGCGGCGCCGGCAAGCTTGTGGATCAGCACGGTGCCGGCGATGCCGCGGCGGCGTGCCGGCTCGACCGTGTCGCGCAGCGCCACGTCGTCGGCCACCACCACGATCTCGACCGGGATGCCCTCCTCCTGCGCCAGCTCGGCGGCCAGGCCGAAGTTCAGCCGGTCGCCGGTGTAGTTCTTGACCACCAGCACCGCGCCGAGAGGGCCGGCGGCGGCGCGGATGCCGGCCAGCACGGCGTCGACGCTGGGCGAGGTGAAGACGTCCCCGGCGATGGCCCCTGCCAGCATTCCGGGCCCGACATAGCCGGCATGGGCCGGCTCATGCCCGCTGCCGCCGCCGGACAGCAGCGCGATCGGGCGCGAGGCCGGCACCGGCAGGTCGGCGCGGACCACCACGGCCTCTTCCTCCAGCAGCGCCAGGCTGGAATGCAGGTCGACGAACCCTTCCAGCATCTCGCGCAGGACATGGCGCGGATTGTTGATCAGCTTCTTCACGTCACGCCCCCTCGGTCGCAGAATCGGGATCGGATGGTTCAGCCTTCGTTTCGTTGCCAGACCTCGGCCAGCTGCGGGTCGGCGCGCAGCCGCCCGGCAATGGCCGACAGCTTCGGGCATTCGGCGGCGAACCACTCGCTGCGCGGCCGCCAGCGATTCATCACCGCGACATAGACGTCGATGGCGGAGCGGGTGTGGCCGAGGAACCAGGGTGTGCCCGCCGCCGCCTCCATCTGCCGCCACAGCACCTTGCGGTGCTCGTCGGTCGAGGCGCGCAGCTCGGTCTTCGCCTGGTCGCCGGTGACCCAGCGGCCGGGGTCGTCGCCATAGGCCCAGGTCGGGTACAGCGCGGCGACGATGAACACCAGGCGGCGCAGGAAGGCGGGCCGGTCCGGGTGGTCGGGCGGCGGGGCCAGCCCGGAATCCGGCGCCACATCGGCCAGATGCAGCGTGATCGCCCCGCTCTCGGTCATCACCGTGCCGTCGGGCAGGACCAGCACCGGCACCTGGGTCAGCGGGTTCAGCCGCTGCAGCATCTCGCGGTCGGCCGGGTTGTCGAAGACGTCGACCGATTTGATGGCGAAGGGGACGCCGGCGAGGGTCAGCATGATCTCGCTGAGCGTCGAGCCGGTGCCGGGCTGGGCGTAGAGCGTGTACATCGGTCCTCCCTTCGTCGCGCTCCGCACTCCTAACACGACGCGGCGGTGCGCGATACGAAGCCTGAACGGGGGTTGCCGCGCGCGGTCCGGGCCTGCTCATATGCCGTCACGAAACTGTAACAAATGGAGGCTTCGGATGATGCGGTACGGATGGGCTTCGGCCCTGGCGATGATGGCGGCTGCGGGCGCGGCGCAGGCGCAGCAGGGCCCCGGCCCGGACGACAACCTCAACGCGGTGCTGTGGGACCAGACCTCGGTCGAGGCGCAGGCCAATGCGATCGGTGCCTATGCCCTGGCCCGGATCCGGCTGGATGAAGCGCTGGCCGACCCGGCCCGCACCGCGGCACCGGCCGAGCAGACCGGCGACTTCAAGACCCTGCCGCCGGCGGTGGTGCTCGATGTCGATGACACGCTCTTGAACACCTCGCCATACCAGGCCCGCAACGTGGCCGAGGGCTCCGGCTTCGACCCCAAGACCTGGACCAAATACGTCAACGCCAAGATCGACACCGCCATCCCCGGCGCGGTCGAGTTCACCCAATATGCCGCGTCCAAGGGCGTGAAGGTGTTCTACGTCACCAACCGCACCAAGGAGGAGGAGGGGCCGACGGTCGAGCACATGAAGGCGCTCGGCTTCCCGATGGGCGACAACGTCGACACCTTCCTCAGCGCCAAGGAGCAGCCGGATTGGGGCTCGGCCAAGGGCACGCGCCGCGCCGTGATCGCCAAGGACTACCGGATCCTGCTGCTGGTCGGCGACAATTTCGGCGATTTCAGCGACGCCTACAAAGGCACGCTGGAGGAGCGGCAGAAGGCGTTCGAGGCGGCCAAGGACCATTGGGGCCGCGACTGGATCGCGATCGCCAACCCGACCTACGGCTCGTTCGAATCGGCGCCGTACAAGGGCGACTACAAGCTGCCGGCGGCGGAGCAGCGCAAGCTGAAGATCGAGGCGCTGACGCCCTGGAACGGGCAGTAGCCGTTCCCGTGCGGGCGCGGCCTCAGAAGCCGCGCCCCTGGAACGGTTGGCCGGTGAGCAGCGATACCAGATGCGCCAGCATCAGGATTACCACCAGGGCCGCCACCATCAGCACCGGGATCACCGGGAACAGCCGCACCTCGCCCGGCGGCGGGCGGCGGCGGTCCATCACCAGCATGGCCGCGACCACCGCCAGGGCGGCGGCGAGGATGATCGAGGTGTTGGTCAGGTCGAGCTGCATCGTGGCACCGCGGTAGCATTCCGGCCGCTCCGACGAAAGCTGCGGGTTGCATCCGCCGTCACGATTGCCGATATCGGCGCGGGCGGAGAGTGACTGGGGCAGACGATGAAGCGCTTCTACAAGGCGGTGGGTGTGGTGCCGGCCGGCGACGGGTTCGGCGTCGTCCTCGACGGCAAGCCGATCAAGAGCCCGGCCAAGGCCGAGTTCGTCCTGCCGAGCCGCGCTTTGGCCGAGGCGGTGGCGGCGGAGTGGGAGGCGCAGGCCGGGAAGGTGGTGCCGTCTTCCATGCCGCTGATGCAGCTGGCCGCGACGACGATCGACAAGACGGCGCCGAATCGGCAACTGGTCATCGACAGCATCGCCCCCTATGGCGGCAGCGACCTGCTGTGCTATCGGGCCGAGGCGCCAGCGGCGCTGGTGGAGCGGCAGGCCGTCGCCTGGCAACCGCTGCTCGACTGGGCGATGACTGCGCATGACGCGCCGCTGGCCGTGACCTCCGGCATCATTCACCAGGCGCAGCCTGGCGCCAGCCTGGCGGCGCTGCGCGCGGCTGTGGCGGCGCAGGACGACTGGCGGCTGACGGCGCTGCACCAGGCGACGGCGCTGACCGGCTCGCTGGTGCTCGGCCTGGCGCTGCTGGCCGGCCGGATCGATGCCGACGAAGCCTTCGAGCTGGCCGAGCTGGACGCCAGCTTCCAGATCGAGCGCTGGGGCGAGGATGCCGAGGCCACGGCCCGGCGCGCCGGGCTGCGGGCCGAGCTGCAGGCGGCCGCCCGGCTGGTCGCGCTGGCGGCGGGCTGACTGGAGCATCCGGCCGGGCGACCTATCTGAAGAGCAGAGGGCCCCAGCTCTCGGCCATCGGTGCCGGCTGCCCGGACGGCCGCGCCTCGTCCCCCCTAGCGACGGAGACGATGCCCAATGACCGCGATGCGATCCCCCGCCGATGCCGACCACAGCGTCCGGCATAGGCATGTCACGATCGACGGGATCCGGATCTTTTATCGGGAAGCCGGGCGCGAGGATGCGCCCACCATCGTGCTGCCGCACGGCTATCCCTGCTCCTCCTATCAGTTCCGCAATCTCATGCCGGCGCTGGCCGATCGCTGGCGGCTGGTCGCGCCGGACTTCCCCGGCTTCGGCCACAGCGACACGCCGGAGGGCTTCGCCTATGACTTCGACGGCTACGCCGCCCTCTTGGAGCGGTTCGCCGAGGCGATGCGGCTCGAGCGCTTCGCCCTGTACCTGCATGATTACGGTTCGCAGATCGGCCTGCGCCTGGCGATCCGGCGGCCGGACCGCATCGCGGCGCTGATCGTCCAGAACGGCGACATCTACGAGGATGTGCTCGGCCCGAAATACGCCGCGCTGACCGAGCATTTCGCCAGGCCGACGGACGAGACGCGCGCCACGCTGGTCGCGGCGGTCAGCGAGGAGGGGTTCCGCGACGAGTTCCTGAACAACGTCCGTGCCGACCTGGGCGAGCGCATCCCGCCCGACCTCTGGAGCCTCCACTGGCCGCTGATGGACACGCCACGGCGCCGGGCAATCGCGGTCGGGCTGATGGAGGGGCTGAAGCAGAATCTCGGCTGGTTCCCGCGCTACCAGGCCTATCTGCGCGAGCACCGGCCGCCGACCCTGATCGCCTGGGGGCCGCAGGACGGCTTCATGCCCGAGCCGTCCGCGCTGGCTTGGCTGCGGGACCTGCCGGAGGCGGAGCTGCACCTGCTCGATGGCGGCCATTGGGCGCTGGAGACCAATCTCGCCGAGATCGTGGCCCTGATGCGGGATTTTCTCGGCCGCGTGCACAGCCGATGAGGAGGACGACGATGACCAGACCCATGATTGCCCGGATCTGGCGCGGCCGCACGGTGCGGGCGCGCGCCGACGAATACGAGGCCTACAACTACGAGGTCGGGATCAAGCCGCTGATCGAGAAGGCCCTGGGCGTCCAATGCCTGCGCGAGGACCGCGCGGACGAGACCGAGTTCGTCACCATCTCCTATTGGGAGAGCGTCGAGGCGATGGCGCAGTTCACCGGCAGCGACCCGACGGCGATCCACCATCTCGACCGCGACCCGGAATTCCTGATCGAGCTGCCGGACCGGGTGCAGATCCTGCAGATCCGCCACTCGCATGGCGACATCGGCGGGGACGAAACGTGAGGCTCACCCCGCCTTCTTCAGCCGCGTCTCCACCAGCCGCGACCACAGCGTCGCGCCGACCGGCAGGATCTCGTCGTTGAAATCGTAATGCGGGTTATGCACCGGCACGCTGCCCTTTCCGTTGCCGATGAACAGGAAGGCACCCGGCTTCTCCGCCAGCATGAAGGCGAAATCCTCCGACGCCATGACGATGGCGCCGTTGCTGTCGACTGCGTCGGCGCCTAGGGCGTCGGCCGCGGCCTCGGCCACCCATTCCGTTTCGGCATCATTGTTGATCACAGGGATCACCGTGATCCGCACATCGGGCATGGCCCGGCCGCCGAAGGCGGTGGCGACGTCGCGGGCGATCGCCTCGATCCGCGCCTTCAGCGCCTCCAGCACCTCCATGCGCAGCGCGCGGAAGGTGCCGCGCAGCACCGCGGTGTCGGGGATGATGTTGTAGGCGTCGCCGGCATGGATCTGGGTGACGCTGACCACCGCGGAATCGAGGGCGGCGATGTTGCGGGCCACCACGCTCTGCAGCGCCGTCACCACATGGGCCGCAATCACCACCGGGTCGATGCCGGTCTCCGGCAGCGCGCCATGGGCGCCGCGCCCCGTGATCTCGATGTCGAAGATGCCGCCGCCAGACATGGTCGGGCCGGGGCGGACCATGACCCGGCCGGCATCCAGCGTGTGGAAATTGTGCATGCCGAACACCGCCTCGCACGGGAACTGGTCGAACAGCCCGTCGGCGATCATCGCCTGCGCCCCGCCGCGGCCCTCCTCGGCCGGCTGGAAGATGAAATGCACCGTGCCGTCGAAGTTCCGCGTCGCGGCCAGGTAGCGGGCGGCGCCCAGCAGCATGGTGGTGTGGCCGTCATGGCCGCAGGCATGCATCGTGTTCGCGGTCTGCGACCGGTGGCCGAAGCCGTTCGCCTCCTGCATCGGCAGGGCGTCCATGTCGGCGCGCAGGGCGATCGCCTTCGGGTTGTTGCCGACGCGAAGCGTGCCGACCACGCCGGTCTTGCCGATGCCGGTCGCGACCTCGCAGCCGAAGGCGCGCAGTCGCTCCGCCACCAGCGCGCTGGTGCGCTGCTCCTCGAAGCCCAGCTCGGGGTGGGCGTGTATGTCCCGGCGCCATTCGGTCAGCTCGTCGGCGAAGCCGGCGATCATCGGGTCGATCTTCATGGCTGGTCCTTCGCGGGAACGTCGGACGTATCAGGAACCCATGCCGCCGGGCTGGCAAGCCCCGATCTCGCCCCGCCCTGCGCCGCGTGCTATTGCAGGCGGATGACGCTTTGGCGGACATCCGCGGGGGGAGAATGCGCGAGATCCTTGAGGTGCTCGAGAAGAAGCGCGCGGCGGCGCGCCTCGGCGGCGGCAACAAGCGCATCGAGGCCCAGCATGCCAAGGGCAAGCTGACGGCGCGCGAGCGGCTCGAAATCTTCCTCGACCCCGGCTCCTTCGAGGAATGGGACATGTTCGTCGAGCACCGCTCGCCGGATTTCGGCATGGCCGAGCAGAAGGTGCCGGGCGACGGCGTGGTCACCGGCTTCGGCACGGTCGACGGCAAGCTAGTCTTCGTCTTCAGCCAGGACTTCACGGTGTTCGGCGGCTCGCTGTCCGAGGCGCATGCCGAGAAGATCTGCAAGGTCATGGACCAGGCGATGAAGGTCGGCGCGCCGGTCATCGGCCTGAACGATTCGGGCGGCGCGCGGATCCAGGAGGGCGTGGCCTCGCTCGGCGGCTATGCCGAGGTGTTCCAGCGCAATGTCCTGGCCTCGGGCGTGGTGCCGCAGATCTCGCTGATCATGGGCCCCTGCGCCGGCGGCGCGGTCTATTCGCCGGCGATGACCGACTTCATCTTCATGGTGAAGGACAGCTCCTACATGTTCGTCACCGGCCCGGACGTGGTGAAGACGGTGACGCATGAGGTGGTGACGGCCGAGGATCTGGGCGGTGCCGTCACCCACACCACCAAGTCCGGCGTCGCCGACCTGGCCTTCGAGGACGATGTCGAGGCGCTGCTGCGGCTGCGCGACTTCGTCGGCTTCCTGCCGTCGTCGAATCGTTCGCCGGCGCCGATCCGCCCGACCGAGGACCCGGCCGACCGGCCGGAGATGTCGCTCGACACCCTGATCCCGGCCAACCCGAACAAGCCCTACGACATGAAGGAGCTGATCGGGAAGGTGGTGGACGAGGGCGATTTCTTCGAGCTGCAGCCCGCCTTCGCCGGCAACATCATCATCGGCATGGCGCGGATGCAGGGCCGCACCGTCGGCATCGTCGCCAACCAGCCGATGGTGCTGGCCGGCTGCCTGGACATCGATTCCAGCCGCAAGGCGGCGCGCTTCGTCCGCTTCTGCGACGCCTTCGACATCCCGATCGTCACCTTCGTCGACGTGCCCGGCTTCCTGCCCGGCACCAGCCAGGAGTATGGCGGCATCATCAAGCACGGCGCCAAGCTGCTGTTCGCCTATGCCGAGGCGACGGTGCCGAAGGTCACGGTGATCACCCGCAAGGCCTATGGCGGCGCCTATGACGTGATGGCGTCGAAGCATCTGCGCGGCGACGTCAACTACGCCTGGCCGACCGCGGAGATCGCGGTGATGGGGCCGAAGGGCGCGGTCGAGATCATCTTCCGCGCCGACCTCGGCGATGCCGACAAGATCGCGGCGCGGACCGAGGAATACCGCGAGAAATTCGCCAACCCTTTCGTCGCCGCGGCCCGCGGCTATGTCGACGACGTGATCATGCCGCACAACACCCGCCGGCGGATCTGCAAGGCGCTGGCGATGCTGGCCGACAAGAAGCTCGAGAATCCCTGGAAGAAGCACGACAATTTGCCGTTGTGATCCCCACACCGACCACAGAGACCGGGATGACCGCGCGCCTTCGCCTATGCCGGGGATGGCTGCGTCGCGGCGGAGTGAGCGGTGAAGCCGGCAGCTGACTGACGATCTTGCCCTTGCAGGGCTATTCTATTTATGATGGAGTCTCCATAAGATCATTCTATTATATGCCGCGTGCATTTGAGCCGGCTTTTTGGAGTTCCCGTTCATGCCGCCCGTTTCACGGATCATCGCTTTCCTCATCGGTCTTCCACTCCTCGGCGCCTGCGCCGATGGCGAGTCCCAGGTCGGCTTCCGCCAGAAGATGGACCGCTGGGTCGGCATGCCGGCGGAGGCGGTGGCTCTCAATTTCGGCCGCCCGGTCTGGGAAGGCCGCAGCCCCGACGGCCGGCGCACCGTCCAGTACGACCTGTCCTGGACCGAATCCGGCGGTGGCTACTCTCTACCCGTCATGGATTCCAAGATCGTCCGGCGGACTTACCGCAACGAGAACGGCAACAGGCGGAGCTACTTCGACTTCGTCCCGGTGCGGAGCGAGCGCTATGTGGCGCCCTATTCGCGCCAGCGCCGCTGCCTGACGACCTTCTACTTCACGGACGCCGGCCGGGTCGCGACCTACGCCCATGTCGGTGACGGCTGCGTCGCGCCGGAGCAATCATAGAAAAATGGGGAAGCATCGATGCGTCCGCTCCTCCTGCCGATCGTCACACTGCTTGCCGGCGCCGCGCTGCTGTCCGCCTGCGCCCGGATGACCGAGGCTGGAGCCCGGCAGCAGCTGGATCGCCTGATCGGCGTGCCGAGATCGTTGCTGATCGCCCACGTGGGCGCTCCTCTCCGGGAGGGGCGCGGCGGCGACGGCTCGCGCTATGCCATCTTTGACGCGTCATGGGTCGAACGCGGCGGCGGCTATTTCAGGAGCGAGCCGCATAGCGAAACCGTCACCGGCACGATCTATGACGGCCGCCGGGCGAAGGACTATGTCGAAACCCGCACCGTCACCGTCGATCGCTGGGTGCCGCCCTATGCCGAGCGCCGACCTTGCCTGGTAACGTTCCTGTTCGACGCCGCCGATCGGATATCGTCCTATGCCTTCCGCGGCAATGGCTGCGTCGCCGAGGAATTGGATTGATCCGCTGCTCACGGCAGCGGCCGCAGCGCGAGGTCCAGGCCGAGCAGCAGCAGGCCGAGGAGGACAGCGCCGAAACGCCTCCGGCCGCACCCGCAGCCGCTGCCCGGCGGCCATGCCGAGCAGCGCCGGGGCCAGCGCCAGCAGCGAAGTGCCGGCGGTCAGCGGGAAGGCGCCGTCGCGCGCCAGCCCGGCGGCAGTGGCGTGCCGCAATGAAGCTGTGTTTGACTGGGAAAATTTCAATAAGAGAAGCTGTTCGATGGCTGTAATCTCGGAGGGGCGATGCTGTGCTTCGACTTTCGATTTGTCTTTCTCGGTATTGCAGTCCTGATGCTCGCCGGTTGTGGAACGTCCAATGATCGTCAGGTTCGCAGGATGCTGGACCAATATGTCGGCAAGACGGAAGCCGTAGCCATTCTCAACTTCGGCAGGCCTGTCAGCCGCGTCTCCTTGCCGGATGGCCAGAACAGGACGACATTCGTGCGTTCGCGCAATGTGGAAACGGGTGGCTTCTATGTGTCAATTCCCCGGACGGAGGCCGCGGAGGGCACAATCCGCGACGATGACGGAAACGTCCGAAGCTACTCTGAAACCCGGACGACATATGTCGATGGCCCGTGGGTTTCGCCTAGGGAGATCGAGGTGAGTTGCACCATCATCTTCCAGATCGATGCCGAAGGCCGTATCCGCTCGTATGACTATGTCGAGAAGGATACCGGAGAGCCTCTGCTCAGGGGTTTCGACTGCGCCCGTGCATTGGGCGCCAGCAGTTGAATGAACGTGCGATGGCTTACAGCAGCGGGCGTAGGGCCAGGTCGAGGCCGAGCAGCAGGAGGCCGAGGAAGAACCAGCGCCGGAACGCCTCCGGCCGCACCCGCAGCCGCAGCCATTGGCCGGCGGCCATGCCCAGCAGCGCCGGGGCCAGGGCCAGCAGCGAGGTGCCGGCGGCGGCCACCGGGAAGGCGCCGTCCCGCGCCAGCCCGGCGGCCAGCGCCAGGGTCGAGACGGTGAAGGACAGGCCCAGCGCCTGGATCAGGTCCTCCTTCTCCAGCCCCAGCGCCTGCAGGAACGGCACCGCCGGGATGACGAAGACCCCGGTGGCGGCGGTGACCAGGCCGGTGGCGGCGCCGACCGGGCCCGACCACCAGCGCTCCGCCCGGGCCGGGACCGAGAAGCGCGGTCCGGCCAGGCCGATCGCGGCATAGAGCACCAGCGCCGCGCCGAGAGCGACGGTGGCGCGTTCGGCCCCGGCACCGGTCAGCAGCCCGGCCCCGGCCCAGGTGCCGAGGCAGATCCCGGCCATCATCGGCCACAGCCGGCGCAGCAGCCCGCCGAAACGTGGCCCGGCGAAGAGCTGCCAGAGATTGGTCACCAGCGACGGCACCACCAGCAGCGCCGCCGCCTGGGCCGGCGCCATGGCCAGGCCGAGCAGCCCCATCGCCACGGTGGGCAGGCCGAGCCCGACCACGCCCTTGACGAAGCCGGCGAGCAGGAAGGTGAGGGCGACGAGGAGGAAAAGCGGATCGATCATGGCCATAGCTTGCCCGGCGTCGGCACCGGCGACAATGTGGAAGGGAGGGAGCCAGCCTTCGGCCAGGACGAAGGCTGGCCATGCCGGAGGACCTGCCGATGCGTTTCGATCTGACCGATCTGCGCCTGTTCCTGCACGTCGCCGAAGCCGGCAGCATCACCGCCGGCGCCGAGCGCTCAGCCCTGGCCCTGGCCTCGGCCAGCGCCCGCATCCGCGGCATGGAGGCGGCGGCCGGCACGGCGCTGCTGCAGCGCGGCCGGCGCGGCGTGGCGCCGACCCCGGCGGGCGAGGCGGTGCTGCACCACGCCCGGCTGGTGCTGCAGCAGATGGAGCGGATGCGCGGTGAGCTCGGCGACTATGCCCGCGGCCTCAAGGGCCATGTCCGCATCCTCGGCAACACCGCGGCGATGACCGAGTTCCTGCCCGAGCCCCTGGCCGAATGGCTGGCCGCCCACCCCCGCATCGACGTCGACCTGGAGGAGCGGCCGAGCCACGCCATCGTCGAGGCGGTGGCCGCCGGGCTGGCCGATCTCGGCATCGTCGCGGACATGGCCGACGGGGGCGCTGCGGATGGCAGCGGGGGGCTTGAGCGCATTCCGTTCCGGATCGACCGGCTGGTGCTGGCGGTGCCGCGCGGCCACCCGCTGGCGGCCCGCCGCCGCATCGCCTTCGCCGAGGTGCTGGGCGAGGATTTCGTCGGCCTCAGCCCTGGCAGTGCGCTGCAGGACCATCTCGCCCGTCACGCCGCCCGGGCCGGGCGGCCGCTCACGCTGCGGGTCCGGCTCGGCGGCTTCGATGCGGTGTGCCGGATGGTCGAGCAGGGCGTCGGCCTGGCGGTGGTGCCGGAGACCGCGGCCCGGCGCTGCCGCCGCAGCATGGCGATCCGGGCCGTGCCGCTGTCCGACCCCTGGGCGCTGCGCCGGCTGTCGATCTGCGTCCGGTCCCTCGACGCCCTGCCGGCTCACGCCAGGCGGCTGGTGGAGTATCTGGCGAAGGATTCGTCTGGGGTGTAGACCGAGACTCACCCCATTCTGTCATGCCCGGGCTTGACCCACGAGTGTCCGGTCGAGGAAAAGCAGCAACCTGAGAACGTGCTTGGAGCCTGCGGTTCTATTTTAAACTGTCATGCCCGGGCTTGACCCGGGCATCCAGGAATGTCGAAGCCGCTCCGGGTGGCCCTGGATTGCCGGGTCAAGCCCGGCAATGACAATAAAAGTTTAGCTCAGTGCCTTGAGCTACAACCCGAAAGGCTCAACCGGACAGCCGTGGGCTTGACCCGGGCATCCAGGGAATGTCGATGCCGCTCCAGGTGGCCCCTGGGATTGCCGGGTCAAGCCCGGCAATGACAGAGAAGGGGAACAGCTCCAAACGGTCTCACCGCTCCGGCAGCGGCAGCCGCTCGGTCTCGTCCGGGATGGTGCCGAAGCGGCCTTCGCGCCAGTCGTCCTTGGCCTGCTCGATGCGCTCGCGGCTGCGGGCGACGAAATTCCACCACAGCTTGCGCGGGCCATCCAGCGGCTCGCCGCCGAACACCAGCAATCGGGTCTCCTCCAGCGCCTCGACCGTGATCGTGTCCCCCGGCCGAAGGACCAAGAGGCGCTGCGGCGGGAAATCGTCGCCGCCGATCCGGACCCGGCCGGAGATCACATAGACCGCCCGCTCCTCATGCTCCGCCGGCAGCGGCAGCACCGCACCGGCCTGCAGCGCCGCGTCGAGATACAGCGTCTCGGAGAAGGTGGCGACCGGCGAGCGCGCGCCATAGGCCGAGCCGACGATCAGCCGTACCGACGTGCCGGCATCCTCGATCACCGGCAGGTCGTCGATGCCGTGATGGGCGAAGCTGGGCGCCACCTCCTCATACGGGGCGGGCAGGGCGACCCAGGTCTGCACCCCGAACAGGGTCGACCCGGTGGTGCGCAGGGCCGGCGGCGTGCGCTCGGAATGGGCGATGCCGCGGCCGGCGGTCATCCAGTTGACGTCGCCGGGGCGGATCAGCTGGCGGGTGCCCAGGCTGTCGCGATGGGTCTGCTCGCCGGCGAACAGATAGGTCACGGTGGCCAGGCCGATATGCGGGTGCGACGGCACGTCGATGCCGTCGCCCGCGCCGAACAGGGTCGGGCCGAACTCGTCGACGAAGACGAAGGGGCCGACCGAGCGCTTCTGCATCGACGGCACGGCGCGCCGCACCTCGAAGCCGCCGATATCGGCGGTGCGCGGGATCACCACCGTCTCGATCAGGGGGCAGGGCGTCTCGCCGGTGACGGGATCGCGGGTCGGCTGCCAGCTCATGGTAACTCCTCCGCCCAGAACCGCCATGGACGGGCGCTCGGTTCGACCGTACCCTTCGCTCCGGCATGAGCCAAGGGGGGACCGAAGATGGCCGAAACCACTCAGGACGCCGCGGCGGGGGCTGCCGGCGAGACCGTGATCTGGAAGATCCGCACCGCGTTGCGCGCGTCGTTTTACGTCTGGGTGCTCGCCATCGTGCTGGCGGTGCTGATCGGCATGATCGGCGGGCCGGTGCCGGCCGCGGCACCGGTCATCGTGGCCGTCGTCTGGACCGCCTGGCGCTGGCTGGTGAGCTATGAGCTGACCAGCGAGCGGCTGATCATCCGCTCCGGCCTCCTGGTGCGGAAGCGCGAGGAGATCGAGCTGTTCCGGGTGCGCGACTTCTCGCTGTCGCGGCCGCTGCAATGGCTGGTGCTGGGGCTGGGCACGATCGGGCTGACCACGCGCGACCAGTCGGCCCCGAACATCCTGATCGGCCCGATCGCCATGCCTGAGACCCGGCTGGACGAGCTGCGGCGTGCCACCGTGGCGCGGCAGAACCGGGTGCGGTTCCGCGAGGTCGAGGTGTCCTCGGCCGGCGACGACCACCATCATGACGGGCATGGCGGCCACGATGCCGGGTCGCTGCCGGGGTAGGGAAGGCTTGTACCCCTTCCCTGTCATCCTCGGGCTTGACCCGAGGATCCAGAGGATGTCGACGCTCTCTGGATTGTCGGGTCAAGCCCGGCAATGACAGGAAGGAGGGACGGCTAACAGCTCACTCGTCGTTGAACGGCCCGATCATCAGCGGCTCCAGCTTGAACCAGTTGCCGAGCTGGCTGTAGGTCAGCTTCACCGGCTTCAGGTCCCAATACACCTCCGACCGGGTCGGGCCGATGCACTCCATCTGACCGGATTCGTTCTTCTCGCGCTTGCAGCCATCCTCGCTGTCCAGATAGTAGACGCGGCCGTAGATGCCGGCCTGGTCCTGCTCCACCGTGCCGAAGAAGGCCTCGACATCGGCATCGTTGTTCTCGCCGCCGAAGAACGCTTCCTCCGGCTTCACCACCGCCTCGTTGAAGCGCAGGTTGTAGTCGTAATAACCGGTGTAGTTGCGGCTCTGCCCCTTGGCGTCGGTGAAGTTGCCCTCTTCCTCGACATAGCGGATCGAGCCGGTGACCTTGTCGGTATAGGCCTGGTTGCCGATGGCGTATTGGAAGGTGATGCCGTTGTTGTCGGTCAGCCAGTTGCCGAGCTCGTAGTCGTAATCGAGGTTGCCGGACACCCGGGTCTGCGGCAGGAACGAGAACGGACCCGGCGCCAGCACCAGCCCCTGGAAGGCCAGCGGGTCCGGGTTCTTGACCTGGATCGTCACCACCTTGCCGTTGACGGTGCGGGAATACAGCTTGTCCGCCACCTTCGAGGCGCGGTTGATCTGCTCGCCCAGCTCCCACCAGCGGGTGACCTCGCGGCCCTGGATGACGCCGCCGAACTTGCCGCTGGATTGCTGGCCCTTGACGATGTCGAGCCGCAGATTGCCGGATTCGGGCTGGTACCGTCCGCCCTCGTCGATCGGCGTCTCGCCGCGCATGATCGCCACTTCCTTGGCGATCTGGCTCGGATTCGCCGGGTTGTTGACGTCGATCCGCAGGCTGTAGGTGATGGTGTCCTCCGGCTTGCGCTGGGCCGAGCCGGCATAGGCCATGAGATCCGCCACCGTGAGGTTCTCGATGGTGTAGACGTCGAGGCCGTTGCTGTTGCGGACGCTGCGAGAGTTGAAATCGATGGTCATGTGGCCGGTGACCTTGGCGCCGTCGGTCACGGTCTGCAGGCCGCGATTGGCGCTTTGCGCCCAGGCCGGCGTCGCCGCAAGCAGTGCGGCCAAGGTCGCGACGCCCGCTGTCATGCGATGAGTCATGGTCTCCCCCTTCAATTCTGCCGTGGGCGGGGCTGTCTCCGCCGGCCGCATTCTGGCACTGCATAATGGGGCAGGCGACTCGGGGCTTTTCCATGGCGAAGACGGGGCAGGGCGGCGGCGCGGCGCCCGGGTCAGGCGTGACGGTCCGGCCGATGCGCGGCGACTCGGCGGAGGAGATTGCGGCGGTGGTGGCGCTGATCCGCGGCGCCTTCGCGGATTATCTCGACCGGCTCGACCCGCCGCCCAGCGCGGTGAACGAGACGGCGGAGAGCATCACGGCGCTGCTGGGCCGCGAGCAGGGGCTGGTGGCCGAGGCGGGCGGTGTCGCGGTCGGCTGCCTGGTCCTGCAGCGGCGTGAGGGCGGCGACCTCTATGTCGGCCGGGTGGCGGTGGCCCGCGAGCATCGCGGTAGCGGCGTCGGCCGGGCCCTGATGGCGGCGGCCGAGGCGGAGGCGCGGCGGCTGGGCGGTATGCGGCTGGCGCTCGGCGTCCGCCTGGCGCTGGACGGCAACCGCCGCTTCTTCGCGTCGCTCGGCTTCACCGAAGGCGCGCTGCACGCCCATCCCGGTTACGACAGGCCGACCTGGGTCGAGATGACGAAGGCGATCGGGTGAGGGGCGCCCATTCCGTCTTGCGGCCGTCTGAGACCCGAAGCGGACTGTCGAGTGGACGGCAGAACCGCTAGTCTAGGCGGCCATTAGCAGACGAGCCACTCGATGCATATCTCGGCAGCCGCAAATGTAGCCGTGCCCGCATATTTGGCGATCCTATCAAAGGGCTACAAAATTGAGCCAGGCAGCGAACCTAGTAGCCTCATTGCCACGAGAGGCGGTGACACGTTTTTAGCAGACGATCCAATAACCCTTCTTGGGTTGATTGCGATGGCCGAGCTTCGGGGCGCACATTGGCACGCCACTGACCAGGAGATCGACGACTACTTGATGCGCTTTGGAGGATAGGAGGCCGAAGACAATGGCTTGCCTTCTCTGATCGATCAATTGGCGAGCTTCCGCTTTCCGCCCTCTGCGGACAATCGGTATCTTCCGAACCATCCGCCCGGCCGCGCTGAGGCGCGCGAACCGTTGCAGCCGCCTCACCCGCAAAAACCGCGGCGGAACTCGCGCGGGGTCATTGCCTTCAGCGCCCGGAACTGGCGGTTGAAATGGCGATGTTGGGGTATCTGACCTCGTCCGCGACATGGGCGATCGGCCGGTCGCTGTCAATCAGGGTCGCGATGTGCGAACCCGATCCGTGCGCTGGCTAGCGCCTGTAGGGCGGGGGCGCGAGCTTGATTGGTTTCGGGTTCGCCAGCACCCAGGCGACCGCCAGCTCGATCAGGCGCGTCGGATCGCCGAAGTTGGCCTTTATCCTGGCGACGATCGCGGCGACTTCCCGGATCTCGTGGTCAGGCAGGGGCGTGCCGGTCTGGACATGGCGCAAATAGGCGTCGGCCATCCTGCCGTAATCCCCATCCCAGTTGGCGCCGCCATTGCCGTCGAGTTCGTTCGATATGCGCCCGGCGATCCGCACCACCTCTCCCTGCACCGTGGCCGCCGGGCCGCTGCCTGGTACCAAAAGGTCCCATAATTCCCGGTGCTGGTCCTGCCAGCGGGTCGCCCTGACGACGATCATGGACTTGCCGTCATGTAGGGCGCGGCGGGGCACGGGCACGACGTCGAACAGTTCATACAGCCGATCGAGAGCGGCGCTGGCGGCTTCGACCGACTCCGGGTTGAAGTTGCCGCGGTGGAATTCGAAGCGCCTGCCGATCTCCTCGACGAAGCCCGTCATCCGTTCGGTCCTGCTGGCGCCGGCGGCCAGAAGGTCTTCCGCCAGGGGCGCCATCCGCTCCAGCACCGCATTGCTGCACTGCTGCAGGGCCAGTTCCAGCGGGGTCAGGCCCGCCTGGTTGCGGGCATCGACCCGGGCGCCGTGCTCGATCAGCAGGCGGGCATTGGGGGGAATGTGGGATGCCGCTGCCGCGTGCAGCGGCGTGCCCACCGCCGGGCGGTCATCGTGGACATCGGCACCCAGCTCCAGCAGTCCCTCGATGCGGCCCCGCCACGCACGCGACCGCGCATGCAAAGGCGTGTTGCCGTGGCTGTCGGCGGCTGACAGATCGGCGCCCTGGGCGACCAGCCAGCGGGCCAGCTCATCGGGACATTCCGCAAAGCCCAGCGCTGTCTGCTCATTATACCCGCCGCGAGCATTCAGGTCGCAGGTCTCGAAGACCGCCTTCAGCTCTGCAAGATCGCCCGCCTTGAGCAGATCTTCGAAGTGCTTCGGGAGCCGCGTCTTGAGAGGGGTGGTCATCTGCATCCTCGCGGTGGAAGGGGATACACGCGCCTCGGCTGAGGTCGTCTTTGATCTTAGATACGCCAAAGACCGCTATCCATCCCGGCAATGCACAGGCTTGCTGCCCCGAAGGGGCTTATGGCTGCCGTCCGGCCATACCGGGCTGACCTCACCCGCGAAAACTGCGGCGGAACTCGCGCGGAGACATGGCCTTCAGCGCCCGGAACTGGCGGTTGAAATTGGCGATGTTGGGATAGCCGACCTCGTCGGCGACATGGGCGATCGGGCGGTCGCTGTTGATCAGCAGCGAGCAGGCCTGGCCGATGCGCAGCTGGGCGACATAACGCGACACGGTCAGCCTCGTGTGCCGGCGGAAGAAGCGGTGGAAGGCCGAGGGGCTGAGGCAGGCCAGGCCGGTCAGCACCGCGATCGGGATCTCGTCGCGGTAATGCGCGTGGATGTGGTTCAGCACCCGGTCGATGCGGGCCTGCTCCGGCGCCGCCACGGCGGCCGGCAGCGGCGCCGGGGCGGCCAGCGGCGCCCGGCCCTCGTCCCGCGCCAGGGCGGTCAGCACCTCGATCAGCCGCAGCAGCCGGCCGGCGGGGTCGAGATCCGGCATCGCCTCGATCGCCGGCCGCACCGCGGCGGCGGCGGGGGCGGAGAAGGCCAGGCCGCGCCCGGCCTCGTCGAGCAGGCGCGCCACCGGCCGCAGCTCGGCCAGCGAGCCCACCAGCCGCGCCGCCCAGTCCGGCGAGAACCACATCACCAGCGCGATATGCGGCCGGGCCGGGTCGATGCGCTCGCGCGAGCACCAGGTGTGCGGCAGGTTCGGGCCGACCAGCACCAGGTCGCCGTCGTCGTATTGGCCGAGATGGTCGCCGACATGGCGCTGGCCGCGGCTGTTCAGGGTCAGCGTCAGCTCGAACTCCGGGTGGTAGTGCCATTCGAACGGGATGGCGTCGTCCAGCCGCCGGTTCAGCAGCGTCCAGGACGCATCCCCCGGCACCGTCACCTTCTCGAAGATCGGCTGCATGGCGAGAACTGATACGCAAGGGCAGCTCGGTTGCCGCCCGACGCGACTCCAGTATCAGTTTTCGGCAGGCGGCGCCAACATGGCGGGCCCGGACGGCGCTACAGTCCTGACATGGACGGCCGAACGCCGCACCGCTTCAGGGGAAACGCCAATGGACCGCTATCAGTACGGGGACAACCGGCCGGGCAACGCCTCGGTCTCCTACACCTACGACACCCAACTCAAGGACATCGAGAAGACGCGGCCGCTGCGCGTCCTGTCCGAGGCGGACTGGAAGCACTGGATCACCTGGGGCTATGTCGTCGTCCCCAATGCGGTGCCGGCCGAGAACGTCCGTCGCACCTGCGACCTGCTGTGGGAGTTCCAGGAGATGGATCCGAAGGATCCGGAGAGCTGGGTGAAGCCGCAGCTGCGCGACCACGCGATGAAGGAGCTGAACAACAGCGGCATGGTCGAGATCTACAACCACCAACTGCTGTGGGACAACCGACAGCACCAGAAGGTGTACGACGCCTTCGTCGACATCTGGGACACCGAGCGGCTGTGGGTCACCATCGACCGCGCCAACCTGAACCCGCCGAACCGCCAAGCCCGCGGTTTCAACGGCTTCATCCACTGGGACGCCGACACCTCGCTGACGCCGCTGCCGGTGAACTGCCAGGGCGTGCTGTCGCTGGTCGACACCGACCCGGAGATGGGCGGCTTCCAATGCGTGCCGGAGCTGTTCCGGACGCTGGAAGCGTGGCGCGAGACCCAGCCGGCCGACCGCAACCCCTGGGCGCCGGACACCACCGGCTTCGAGATCCGGAACGTCACCATGAAGGCCGGCGACCTCTTGATCTTCAACAGCCTGCTGGCGCACGGCATCCGGCCGAACCGGTCGGCCGACCGGGTGCGGATGGCGCAGTACATCTCGATGACCCCGGCGGACGAGGGCAACGCCCAGCTGCGCGACTGGCGCATCCAGTCCTGGCGCGACCGCGAGCCGCCGCAGGGTTATGCCTTCCCCGGCGATCCGCGGGAGTGGGAAAAGACGCGCTACGAGCGCGCCAGTTTGACCCCGCTGGGAGAGAGGCTGCTCGGCCTCGCCTCCTGGGACGAGTGATCATGTCCCATTCGTAACTTGTCCGGGGCCGGGCGCGGCGCGAACGTCCGGCCTCGGAGGTGCGCGATGGCGACCGATACGGCATCGAAGACTGGTGTAAGCGGCCGGCGCTGGCTGCGCGGCGCCGGCGAGCTGGCGGCGCTGCTGCTGGTGATCGCCGCCGGCAAGACCGCCATCGCCGAGCCCTTCTACGTCCCCTCCGGCTCGATGGAGCCGACGCTGCAGATCGGCGACGAGCTCGTCGCCACCAAGTTCAGCTACGGCTACAGCGCTGCCTCGCTGCCCTTCGGCCTGACCTTGCCCGCGAGCGGTCGAGTGTTGGGCCGGATGCCGGCGCGCGGCGACGTCGTCGTCTTCCGCTGGCCCGGAGATGCGTCGCAGACCTGGGTCAAGCGGGTGATCGGGTTGCCGGGCGATCGCGTCGCGATGCGCGACGGCCGGCTCTGGATCAACGGCGCGCCGGTCGGGCTGCGGCCGGACGGCGAGGGCAGGGTGGAGCGCGGCGACGGCGCGACCGTGCCTGCCGTCCGCGCGGTCGAGACCCTGCCGGGCGGGATCAGCCACCCGATCTTCAAGCTCTACGCCCGCGGGCCGCTGGACGAGATGGCGGAGGTCACGGTGCCGCCCGGCGACCTCTTCGTCATGGGCGACAACCGCGACAACTCTGCCGACAGCCGGCTGCCGGTCAGCGCCGGCGGCGTCGGCCTGCTGCCGGTCGGCGACCTCGTCGGCAAGGCCGAGCTTGTGGTCGCGTCCTGGGATCTCGGCCGCGCCTCGCAGCCGGTCTGGACCTGGCCCGCCGGCCTGCGGCTGGACCGCTTCCTGTCGGCGATCGAGTGAGCTTGTAGGTTGGGTTCGCGGTCCGCGAACCCAACACTTGAAGCTGTTGGGTTCGCCATGGGCGAACCCAACCTACGCGACGGAGCGAAGCGGGATCAGATCGCCGCGGTGACCTGGATCTCGACGCGGTATTCCGGGCCGGCCAGCCTGCTTTCGACCGTGGCACGGGCCGGGGTGTTGCCGGGCGAGACCCACTTGTCCCAGGCCGCGTTCATGGCGGCGAAATCGGCGATGTCGGCCAGCCAGATGTTGGCGGTCAGCAGCTTGGTCTTGTCGGTGCCGGCCTCGGCCAGCAGCCCGTCGATCGTCGCCAGGATCTGACGGGTCTGCTCGGTCACGTCCGGCGTCGGGGTCTCGGCCACCTGGCCGGCCAGGAACACGCGGTCGCCATGGATGACGGCCGCGCTCATGCGCGGGCCGACGCCGATGCGCTTGATGGTCATGGGTATCCTCTTCTCTGCTTCGGGTGGATCAGGAGTCGAGCCTGGCCAGCAGCCGGGCACGGGTGGGTTCGTCGACGAAGGCGGCCTGCAGCGCGGTGCGCGTCACCTGCCGCAGGGCAGCCTCGTCGAGGCCGAAATGCCGCTCCGCCACCTCGTATTCGCGGCCGATGGTGGTGGCGAAATAGGGCGGGTCGTCGCTGTTCAGCGTCACCTTCACTCCGGCCTCCATCAGCTGGCGCAGCGGATGGGCACGATAGTCGGGATAGACCTTGGTGGCGACATTGCTGGTCGGGCAGACCTCCAGCACGATGCCGCGGTCGGCCAGCTCGCGCACCAGCGTCGGGTCCTCGATCGAGCGCACGCCGTGGCCGATCCGGGCGACCGGCAGGCGCAGCGCCGCCCATACGCTTTCCGGCCCCGCCGCCTCGCCGGCATGGACGTTGCAGGCCAGGCCGGCCTCGTCATGGGCGATGTGGAAGGCTTGGGTGAACAGGCGCGGGGGGAAGCCGGCCTCGTCGCCGCCCATGCCGAAGCCGGTGACCAGCGGATGCGGGTGCTTCGCCGTCAGCTTCGCCACCTCGATCCCGCGCTCCGCCCCGAGATGGCGGACGCAGGTGACGATGATGCGGGATTCGATGCCGGTCTCGGCCCGCGCATCCTCGATGCCCTGGACGATGCCGTCGAGATGGCCCTGATACGACAGGCCGGCCGCCGCGGCATGGTCGGGCGAGGACATCAGCTCGACATAGATCGCGCCCTCGGCGGCGCAGGCCTTCAGGTACTCGTAGGTGACGTCGCGATAGTCCCGCTCGGTCTTGATCACCGTGCTGGCGGCGTCATAGACCTTGAGGAAGTGCAGGAAATTGGTCCAGGCGAACTCGCCCGTCGCGTCGAACAGATCCGCCGGCAGGGCCATGCCGTGCCGGCCGGCCAGACGGCGGACCAGGTCCGGACTGGCCGCGCCCTCCAGATGCAGGTGAAGCTCCGCCTTCGGCAGCATCGCCGCGCCCTCTCTCATGATGCCGACACCCCGCTCTCGCCGGCCGGGTCGGTCGCCCCGGCGGGCGGCGAGACCGGCGACCGGGTCCGCGTCTCGCGGTGCAGGATGTAGAGGCCGCTGGCGACGACGACCGCCGAGCCGACCCAGATCCACAGATCGGGCACGTCGCCCCACAGCATGAAGCCCAGCCCCACGCCCCAGATCATGCCGGTGTATTCGAACGGCACCACGATCGACGGCGTCGCCACGCGATAGGCCTGCGCCATCATGATCGCGCCGATGCCGCCGAGCAGGCCCAGCACGGCGAGCAGCCCGGCATCCTTCCAGGTCGGCGTGACCCAGACGAAGGGCATCTGCACCCCGGCGACGGCGACGATGACGATGGTGGCGTAGAAGATCATCGAGGCGTTGGTCTCGGTGCGGCTGTAGAGGCGCATCAGCACCATCGACAGGGCATAGGCCGCGGTGGCCAGCAGCGCGATGGCGGCGCCGCCGCCGAAGCCGCTGCCTTCGCCGCCCGGCCGGATCATGATCAGCACCCCAGCGAAGCCGACCAGCACAGCCAGCCAGCGCTTGAGGCCGACCTTCTCGCCCAGGATCGGCACCGACAGGGCGGTGATGAACATCGGCGCGGCGAAGCCGATGGCATAGGCATCGGCCAGCGGCATCACCGCGAAGGCCCAGAAGAAGCCGAAGGTGCCGACGCAGCCGACCAGGCCGCGCATCAGATGCACCCCGACCCGGCGGGTCCGCAACGCCTTGAGCCCGGGCGGCCGATACAACATCACCAGGGTCGGAATCAGCCCGATCGAGGCGCGGAAGAACACGATCTGGGCGATCGGATAATCGGCCGACAGCCATTTGATCATGGCGTCCATGATGCACAGCAGGAAGATGCCGCCGGTGTAGAGCGCGATGCCCTGCGCCGCCGACTGCTTCGCCTGCGGCGGCGCGGTCGCGGCCTGCGCGCCCATGCTCAGGCGATCCGTTCGGCGACCAGCGCCGGCTGGGCCGGGGCGGTGCCGGCCACGGCCACGGCGGCGCGGATCGCGGCTTCGGCCGCGGCGGCCGAGGCCTCGTCGCGGGCGTGCAGCAGGGCCAGCGGCCGGCCCTTCGGGCCGACGGCCTCGCCGATGGCGGCGATCTCGGTCAGGCCGACGGCGTGGTCGACGCCGTCCTCCGGCCGGGTGCGGCCGCCGCCCAGCGCGACGATGGCGACGCCGATCGCCCGGGCGTCGACCGCGGCGACGACGCCGTCGCGCTCCGCCGCGATCGGCCGCACCACCGGGGCCGCCGGCAGATGGTCCTTCCCCAGGATGTCGGCCGGGCCGCCCAGGTCGCGGACCATGCGGGCGAAGCGCTCCGCCGCGGCGCCGCTGGCCAAGGCGTGCTCGACCTTGACCCGGGCCGCCTCGACATCGCCGGCCAGGCCGCCGATCACCAGCAGCTCGGCGGTCAGCCGGGCGGTGACCTCCCACAGCCGCGCGTCCTTCGGCCCGCCGGTCAGCAGGTCGATCGCCTCGCGCACCTCGACCGCGTTGCCGGCGGTGCGGCCCAGCGGCTGGTTCATGTCGGTCAGCAGGGCGACCGTCGGCAGGCCGCCGCCATTGGCGACGTCGACGATCGACCGGGCTAAGGCGCGGGCGTCGCCGATATCGCTCATGAAGGCGCCGGTGCCGAACTTGACGTCCATCACCAGCCCGCCCAGGCCGGCGGCCATCTTCTTCGACAGGATCGAGGCGGTGATCAGGTCGATCGATTCGACCGTGCCGGTGGTGTCGCGGATGGCGTAGATGCGGCGGTCGGCCGGGGCGATGTCGCGGGTGGCGCCGACCACGGCGCAGCCGGCGGACCGCACCACCCGGTCGAGCAATTCGGTCTCCGGCTGGCTGACATAGCCGGGGATCGAATCCATCTTGTCCAGCGTGCCGCCGGTATGGCCCAGGCCGCGGCCGGAGATCATCGGCACGAAGCCGCCGCAGGCGGCGACGATCGGGGCCAGGATCAGGCTGGTCTTGTCGCCGATGCCGCCGGTCGAATGCTTATCCAGCACCGGGCCGGGCAGGTTCGCGGCCGACCAGTCCAGCACCCGGCCGGACCGCGCCATGGCGCGGGTGAAGGCCACCCGCTCCGGCATGGTCATGCCGCGAAAGAACACGGCCATGGCGAAGGCGGCGATCTGGGCGTCGGTGACACTGGCATCGACGGCGCCGCGCACCATCGCCTCGATCTCGGCGTCGGCGAGCACGGCCCCGTCGCGCTTGCGGCGGATGATCTCCTGCGGCAGCAGCGCCATCTCAGCGGCGCTCGGCCGGCGCGGCGGCGAACTCGGACATGGCGACCCTCGGGCGAATCCGTTTGGACACGGTTGGTTCTTACTAGGACGGGAAGCGGACGGACGCCAGAGGCGGAGTGCTGTTGCCGTTCAATCCCACCAAACGCTGTATGGCGCGAACCCAGGCTTCGGCTCCGCGGCAGCAGGCGGCTTGCCATACATCCATTTGGCCAGAACCTCGTCGAACCTGAGGACGATGAGGGCGTCTTCGATCTCGCTCTGCGGAAGGGACGAGATGACATAGACCGCATCCGCGAACGGCCAGCTCTCATCGTCATCCACGGCGCAGATGCGAACCAGGATGTCCTGCACCTCGGGCCGTCGACGCAAGGCCACCAGCGTCCGGTAGAATTCGGCAATGGCAGGTTGCACGTCTCCGAGATTGCAACCGATCGAGCCGCGATCGTCATTGCCGTCGAAGAACAGGTCGAGCGGCACCGCGATCTCGCCTGAACCGGCTCGCTGCTGTTCGGAAATTTCTTCGATCAGACGCTGTCGGGCCTGACGATCCATGCTCACCTCCTGCGCCTGTGGACTACTCGGCTAGGTTCTCCGGCCCGAAGGAATGGGGCAGCAGGGCGTCGAGTGTCGTGGTCAGGCGCAGCCCCTCCGGCCCGCAGACATGAATCTTCGTGTCCCCCCCGGCGAATTCGCGGATGCGCTGGCGGCAGCCGCCGCAGGGCGTGCACAGCAGCGTGTCGCCGGCCTCGCCGCCGATCACCACGATCTCCTCGATCGCCCGGCCGCCGGCCGCGACCATGACGCCGATCGCCGTCGCCTCGGCGCATTGGCTCTGCGGATAGGCGGCATTCTCGACATTGCAGCCGGCATGGATCGTCCCGTCCGAAGTGCGGATCGCGGCGCCGACCGGGAAACGCGAATACGGCACATGGGCATGCGTCCGGGCCGCTCTGGCGGCCTGGAACAGCGCTTCGAAGCCGGCATCGGCCATCACCTGGATCTCCTTCTCGAAACCGCCGTGGTCACGGCGCATCCGCATGCCCGGCCCGCACCAGGCTGATGTCCCGGCCCGCGGCCCAGCCCGCCAGGTCGTCGCGCTTCAGGGCGGCGGCCATCAGGTCGGGAAACTGGTCCGGGGTGCAGGCGAAGACCGGGCACCCCAGCGCGGCCAGGGCCTGGGCATGGCCGGTGTCATAGGACGGGCGGCCGTCATCCGACAAGGCCAGCAGCACGATCAGGTTGACGCCGGCGGCGACCAGCGCCGCGGCCCGCTGCAGCATCTCCGGGGCGTTGCCGCCCTCGAACAGGTCAGTGATCAGCACCAGATGCGTCTTCGCCGGCCGGGTCACCAGGTCCTGACAATAGGCCAGCGCGGCGTTGATGTCGGTGCCGCCGCCCAGCTGTACCCCGAACAGCACGTCGACCGGGTCGGCCAGATCCTCCGACAGGTCGACGACAGCGGTGTCGAAGCAGACCAGCCGTGTCTCGATCACCGGCAGCGACGCCATCACCGCGCCGAAGATCGAGGCATACACCACCGACGTCGCCATCGATCCCGACTGGTCGACGCACAGGATCACCTGGTCGAGGTCGGCCTTGATCCTGGCTTGGTTGGCGAAGCCGACGAGCCGTTCGGGCACGATCGTCCGGTGCTCCGCCTGCCAGTGCCGGAGATTGGCATGAATGGTGCGCGGCCAGTCGATGTCGGCGAAGCGCGGGCGGTGGGTGCGCCGGCCGCGGCGGACCGCGCCCCGGATGGTCTCGGTGGTGGCGTGGGCCAGCTTCGCCATCAGCTCGTCCACCACCTTGCGCACCACCTGCCGCGCCGTGTCCTTCGCCGTTTCCGGCATGGCGGCGCGCAGGCTGATCAGATCGGCCACCAGATGGACGTCCGCCTCCAGCGTCGCCAGGAACTCCGGCTCCAGCAGCATCGCCTTCAGGTTCAGCCGGTCGAAGGCGTCGCGCTGGATCACCTGGACCACCGGCGTCGGAAAGAACTCGCGGATGTCGCCCAGCCAGCGGGCGACCCGCGGGGCGGAGGCGCCTAGCCCGCCGCGCCGGCCGCTGCCGCCCCGGCCGGAGCCGCCGCCCGGCGCGGTGCCGTAGAGGGCGCTCAGCGCCCGGTCCATCCGCAGGTCGCGCTCGGACAGGCCGTCCTCGTCGTCGCCGCCCAGCGCCAAGCGCCAGCGCCGCCGCCGTTCGGCCTCCTTGCTCTCGCGATCGTCGCGTCCGGCGTCGTCAGTCACGGCGTGGGATCCCCAGAATGGTCAGAAGCAGCGGCAGGGCCTCGCGGAAAGCCGGGCTGTCCGCCGCGGCGGCACCCGTCGTTGCCGGCGTCATGGCCTGCCTGCGGCCCTTGCCGACCTCGGCGAGAAGGCGGCGGCGCTCCGCCGCGCCGAAGGTGCCGAAGGACCGCCGCAGCATCGGCAGGCTCTCGATGAAGGTCGCGTCGTCCTGCGCCTCCAGCCAGCTGTCGACGAGGCCGAACAGCGCCGGGTCCTGCAGGATCACCTCGGCGTTGCCGCCGAGGAAGCCTTCGAGCCAGGTGCCCACCGCCTTCGGGGAGACGGCCGGCGACAGGGCGCGCGAGAAGGCGGCAGCGACCTCGTCCTCGCGCAGGGCCGACCGGTCGTACAGGCGCCGCAGCGCCAGCCCTGCCAGCAGCGGCACCGTGGCGGGATCGTCGGCGACGGATCGCAGGCGCCGCAGCCATTCGGCGTCGAGATGCGCGTCGTCCAGCAGGCCCTGCGCCGCGTCGAAGGCGGTCATGGCCTCGCGCATCCGCCCGGCCGAGGCGTCGTCGAGATTGGCGCAGGCGACGGCCAGGCCTGCATGGATCTCCGCCGTCATCGCCTTGGCCAGGGACGACAGCGCTTCGACCGGGATCTTGCGCGCGGTGCCGTAGCGCAGAATCGAGACCAGCGGCGGCACCGCCTGCATCAGCCCGGCGACGTCGACGGCGTTGACCGCCGCCGCCTGCAGCCGGGCGATGCAGCGCTCGGCCGTGTCGGGCAGATCGGCCAGCAGGCAGTGCCGCACCAGCCCGGCCAGGTCGTGGATCCCGGTCGCCGCCTCGGCCCGCGCCAGGGCCGATCCAGCGGCCGCCTGCTCGATCGTGATGCCGTGGACCAGCGCCTCGGCCAGCCGCACCGACAGTTCGGGCGCCCAGGCGAGGCGCCAGATCTCGCGGAAGGTGCCGCGCCCGGCCGCGGCATCGGCGATCCGGCCCCAGGGCACGCCCATCAGGTCCAGCCGGTGCAGCAGGGTTGACTTGGCCAGGCCGGCCTCGCTGCGCAGGTCCAGCGCCGCCTCCTGCTCCAGCGCCTCCGGCTTCAGGCGCAGCCGGCGCTGCCAGCGGGCCAGGTCCTGCGCCAGCGGCATCTGCGGCACGCTGTCGTCGACCTCGCCGACCGACCGGCCGACCACCAGCCGGCTCTCGATCACCCGGAACGGCGCCTCCTCGCCATGGCACAGGGCGGCCAGGGTCGCGTCGCGCATCTCGGCCAGGCCCGGCACCGGCTGGCCGCGGATGGCCGCCAGCCCGACCGCCAGCCGCGCCGCCTCGATCACCGAGGCGGTGGCGGCCGGATAGCCTTCGCCCCGCAGCAGGCCCGCGACCTTCGATTGCCAGGTGGCGGCGAAGGCGTCGGGGGCGACCGTCTCCCGGGCGCCGTCATAGAGGCTCCAGAGATGGGCGTACCATCCAGGCGAGGCGACGCCGGCGCCGTAGCCCGATGCGGTGGCCAGGCGCGTGTCCGTCCAGGGCACCCAGGTGACCTCGACCTTGGTCTTCGGCAGATCCTTGAGGGTCGCGCGATCCTCCGCCGCGGCCGTCTTGCGCCGCAGCGCCGGGACATGCCAAGCCCCGACTACGACGGCGATCGCGCCGTCGCCGTCCTTCAGCGCCTGGCGGATCTTCAGCCGCATATGCGCCTCGCGCGCGGCCTCCCGCGCATCGGCGGGGGCCTCGGCGCGCAGGGCGGTCATTGCCGACTCGATGGCCGCGAACACATCGGTGGCGCCGCCGCGGCTCTCGACCAGCGCGTTCCAGAACGTCTCGCCATCGGCATGACCGGAGATCTCGGCCAGCCGGTCGAGGGGATCGCCGTTCGGCCGTGCTGCCGGCGGTGGCGTTTCGGCCTCGTCAGCGGCCTCGCCGTTGGACGGAGCCTCGCCGGCTGCTGCCGCCTCCGGCTCCGCGGGCGCGGCGGGGCGGACCGGGCGGTCCGCCAGCGAGGCCGCCGCCGGCCAGTCGATGAACGCAACCGGCCGGCCGTTGCGGACGGCCCAGCGCATCGCCTGCCATTCCGGCGAGAAATCGGCCAACGGGAAGAAGACGGAGCGGCCGGGCTCGTCCGCCGCATAGGCCAGCAGCGCCAGCGGCGGCTTCATGCCGGGGCTGGCGGCGTAGGGGATCAGCGGGTCGGCCTCGGGCGGCCCTTCGATCAGCACTGTCGCCGGCTGCAGCGCCTCCAGCGCCGCGACCAGGCTGGCGGCGGATCCCGGGCCGTGATGGCGGATGCCGAACAGGTGGATTCGCGGATCCATGCCTCAGAGGACCTCGCGGATCGCCCCGTACAGGTCGGACCAGCCGTCGCGCGTCCGCACCACCGTCTCCAGGTATTCCTGCAGCGCGACCGTGTCCTGGACCGGGTCCTTGACCACGGCGCCGACCAGGTTGGCGGCCAGGCTGGAGGCGCCGATCCGGCCGTCGCCGAAATGCCCGGCCTCGGCCCAGGCTGCCACGCCGACCGAGATCGCCTCGGCCGTGGACAGGGATCCGCTGACGGTCTTCAGCTGCAGCTTGCCGTTCAGGGTGCGGCCGTCGCGCAGCTCGCGGAACAGGGTGACGATGCGGGCGATCTCCTGCTCCGCCGGCGCGATCGGGGGTAGGGACAGGCTCGAGCCGATCTCCCGCACCCGCCTCACCACGATCTCCGTCTCTTCCTCCAGCGTGGCCGGCGGCGGCAGCACCACCACGTTGAACCGGCGCTTCAGCGCGGAGGACAGCTCGTTGACGCCCTTGTCTCGGTTGTTGGCGGTGGCGATGATGTTGAAGCCGCGCCGGGCGTCGATGGCCGTGTTCAGCTCCGGGATCGGTAACGTCTTCTCCGACAGCACCGTGATCAGCGTGTCCTGCACGTCGGAGCCCATGCGGGTCAGCTCCTCCAGCCGGACGATCGTGCCGTCCTCCATCGCCCGCATCAGCGGAGTCGGCACCAGCGCCTCGCGCGACGGCCCCTTGGCCAGAAGCTGGGCGTAGTTCCAGCCATAGCGGATCTGGTTCTCGTCGGTGCCCGCCGTGCATTGGATCAACCGGCGCGACGACCCGGACACCGCCGCCGCCAGATGCTCCGACACCCAGGACTTGGCCGTGCCGGGCACGCCCAGCAGCAACAGCGCCCGGTCGGTGGCCAGGGTGGCGACGGCGGTCTCGATCAGCCGCCGGTTGCCGACATATTTCGGCGAGATCGGCGTCCCGTCGGCCGCCTGGCCGCCCATCAGATAGGTCACCGCCGCCCGCGGCGACAGCCTCCAGTTCTCCGGGCGCTCGTGGCCGTCGCCCCGGGCCAGGGCAGTGAGCTCCTCGGCGAAGATCTCTTCGGCCGAACGGCGGATCGTGTCGGTCATCGACGGTGTCTCCGGGCCGGGTCAGGCGGCATCGATGTGGTCGAGGAGCGCGATCGCCGTCAGCGCGCGGGCGGTCAGGGTCGGCGGCAACGGCGCCAGCTCGGTCTGCAACGCATGGCGCAGAGGGGCCGGGGTCAGCGCGACCAGGGCGGTGAAGGCCTGCTCGGCCAGCGGCGCCTCCTGCCGCTGCGCCGCCGCGGTCAGCGACCGCCACGCCGGGGCGGCCAGGATGGTGCGGATGGCGGTCTCCGGCAGCGGCGCCCGGATCGCCTCGTGCAGCCGGGCGAGAGCTCCGGCCGGCAGGTCGGTCCACAGCTCCGGATGCAGGGCGGCGGCGCTCCAGCGCGCGACGAATGCCGGTTCGGCCTCGTTGAGGTCGCCGGCCTCTATCGACGCGATCCAGGCGCGCGCGGCACCCGCGCGGGCCAGCCGCGCCAGCAGGTCGAAGCGCTCCTCGCGCGCGGCGCGCACGGCCAGGGCGACGGCCAGGATCTCGTCGCCCTCGGCCGCCACGGCCATGGTGTCGACCGTCAGCCGCAGCCCCCCGGCGAGATCGTCGAGGCCGGCCGTGGCGATGGTCGCGACCGCCCAGCTCTCCCGCTGCCACTCCTTGATCGTCGCAGGGAATTCCAGCCGCAGCGTGGCGCGGCGCTTCAACAGCCCGGTATGTCCCAGATGCAGCCGGTCGATCGCCTCCTGCAGCCGCTGCCGCGACCGGGCCGATCCCGGCAGCCGGGCCAGCAGTGCCTCGGCGGTCTCGCGCACCGTCAGCGCCCGGTCCCCGGACAGGCTGTCGAGGAAGGGGCGGTCGGCCTCTGACAACCCTGCCGCCAGACCCTGCAGCAGGGCCACCCGGGTCGCCGCCGGCTCCGTGGCGAAGATCCCGGCGACGAGATCGCGCGCGCGGTCCGGCGCAGTGCCGCGCAGCGACCGGATGAAGGCGGATTTCCGGGCAGGCCCAGCCTGCTGCCAGTTGGTCTCGTCGATCGCCTCGGCGTCGAAGGCGCCGCGGCCGGACTCCTCCGCCCCGGCATGGCGGCCGGCCCAGGCCATGGCGCTGGCCCCGAGCTTCGCCGCATGCGCCCGGACGAAGGCCTCCAGCCGCGGCAGGTCGAACGGGTGCAGCTTCAGGCGCCGGCGCGCCATCGCGTCGGCGATCGCGAGCGCCACGGGATCGGCCGAATGGCCTGACTTCCCGGCCAGCAGCGACAGGAACAGCGGGCGCGCCGCGTCGGGCGGCAGGCTGCGCGGGTCGGCCAGGATCGGCTCGCTGACGGGCACCTGCGACAGGCGGGGGCGGGCGAAGCGACCGCGCTGGCCCAGCAGCGCCGCGGCCTTCAGCACTGCCTTCGGGTCGTCCGCAGCCAGGAGGCCGCCGAGGCCGGCGCCTGCCGGCAGCGGCCGCCTGGCGGTGCCCAGCATCAGGCTGCGGGTCAGGGCCTCGGCGGTTGCGTGGTCGAGCATCGGTCCTCCTACACCGCCGTCCAGCGCCCGGCCGGCGTCTCGGCGAAGCGCAGGTCCAGGCGGCGTCCGTCCCACAGGCCGAAGACGTTCAGCCCGTCCATGCCGAGCAGGGGCAGCACCGCATCGTCGTCGCGCGCGGCAATTGGCAGCCCGGAGCCGGCGCGATCGGCCAGCACCAGCTCGCCGCCCAGCCGGGCGACCCGGGCGTCGCGGATCGCGAGCGGCCAGTCGCCCAGCCAGGGCCGGCGGGCCAGCATCTCGTCGTAATGGGCCAGCGACCCGGCGAGATCCTCCGCCGGGGCTGGCCAGCGCCCTTCCTTCACGGCGCCGCCCGTCTGCTCGGCGATGATCGCCCGCAGCGGTGCGCCCGACGGGTAGAAGGCCAGCTCCGCCTCCAGCCGCTCGCCCGGCGAGTAGAGGCTGCCGACCGCCCCGGCCGAGACCGGGACGAAATCGGTCAGCACGGCGAAGCGCGGCCCGTCACCGGCCTCCAGCCGGGACAGCCAGGTCTCCAGCCGCCGCAGCCGGTCGGGCTGGATCGTGTTGACCGTCGCCACCACCATCCAGCTGCCGCGCAGCCGCAGGGCGCCGGGATCGGCCAGCAGCGCCTCCTTGGCCAGGGGCCAGCCGACGGTCAGCCGGACATCGGCCCGCAGCGCCTCCGGCAGCTCGTCCTGGCGCCGATAGGCCTCGGCGATCAGGTGCAGCTCGCCGAAGGCCTCGATCAGGAAATCGCCCCGGGCGGCGTCCGGCAGGCCGAACAGGGTGGCGGCGAGCTGTTCGACTCGGGCGGCGAGCCCACCGGCCTTGGCGTCGACCAGGCGCCGCGCCAGCAGGCCGCAGCGCTCCCCCGCCACAGCGGGAAAGCCGGCGAGGCCGGAGGCCAGCTGGTCGGCCAGCCACAGGTCCAGCTCGTCGAGCCCGGCCAGGACCGCCGCCTCCCGCTCGGCGCGGTTGCGGTCGCGCTGGGCGGCGGCGCGGGCCTCGGCCTTCTCGTCCCGCTGCGGCGGCTCGGCTTCGTCGTCCGCCGCGGCCGCGATGCTGGGCGCGGCGCGATCGGCCTCCGCCTCACGCGGCTTCGGCGTGCCGGGGCCGCGACGGCGTGACAGCCAGTCCGTCACCCAGTCCGGCCGCTCCTGCGCAGTGAAGGGCCGGCCCTCGGCCCGCATCCACATCAGGGCCAGGCTGTGCTTGCAGGGGAATTTGCGGCTGGGGCAGGTGCATTTATAGCCGAGATCGGCTTCCGAGACCGCGACCCGGTAGGGCTGGGCCCCCGATCCCTGGCACTCGCCCCAGATCAGCCCCGCGCCGTCCTCCGCGACGACCGGCCAGGGCTTGCCCTTCACCAGCCCGCGGGCGGCGTTGAGCGAGCCCTGGTCGGGCGCGATCTCCTCGATCTTGGCCAAAGACAAGCTCATGCCGGCCCCGGTCCTGGTTGACCGCCCGCATCCGGCCGCGGGCCGGTGAAGACAGGCGTCCTGCTGTGGTATCGCCGCATCGTGTCGCTTTTGCGATCCGGGGCGGGCTCACCGTTCCTTGACGTAGGGCACGCCGCTGGCCTTCGGCGCCGTCGCCCGGCCGATGAAGCCGGCCAGCAGGACCACGGTCAGGATGTAGGGCAGCGCCTGGATGAACTGGACCGGGATCTCGCCGATGCCCGGGATGCGGGTGCCCTGCAGCCGCGCCTCGATCGCCTCCAGCATGCCGAACAGCAGGCAGGTGAACATCACCGGCCAGGGCTTCCACTTGGCGAAGATCAGGGCGGCGAGGGCCAGATAGCCCTTGCCGGCGGTCATGTCGCGGCCGAAGGATGCGTTCTGGGCCACGGACAGATAGGTGCCGGCGAGGCCGCACAGCACGCCGGTCAGCACCATCGCCTGGTAGCGCAGCGCCGTCACCGAGATGCCGGCGGTGTCGACGGCCGCGGGGTTCTCGCCGACCGCGCGCAGCCGCAGGCCGAAGCGGGTGCGGTACACGATCCAGGCCGTCAGCGGCACCGCCAGGAAGGCTGCGTAGACCAGGACCGAATGGCCGGAGACCAGCTCGGACCAGATCGGCCCGATCACCGGCACCTCGCGCAGCGTGTCGGCCAGCGGCAGCACGATCTGCTGGAACCGGGCGTCGCCCTCCAGCGACGGGGTCTGGCCGCCGCGCTGGTACCAGGCGATGCCGAGCGTGACCGTCAGGCCCGAGGCCAGGATGTTGATGGCGAGGCCGGAGACCACCTGGTTGCCGCGGTGGGTGATCGAGGCGTAGCCGTGCAGCAAGGCCAGCACGACCGAGACCACCACGCCCATGCCGAGCCCTGCCCAGGCCGAGCCGGAATAGGCGGCCATGGCGGCGGAAGCGAAGGCGGCGGCCAGCATCTTGCCCTCGAGCCCGATATCGACCAGCCCGGCGCGTTCGGCGTACAAGCCGGCCAGCGCCGCCAGCACCAGCGGCGTCGAGGTCCGCACCATGGCGTCGAGCAGGGCGATGACATCGAGCAGGGTCATGAACTCGCCCCCTTTGCCGCCTGCAGCGCCGGCGCGCGGCGCCGGAACAGCGCCTCGATCTTCGGCCGGAACAGGTTCTCCAGCGCGCCGGCGAACAGGATCACCAGACCCTGGATCACCACCACCATGTCGCGGGTGATCTCCGGCATGTCGAAGTTCAGCTCGGCCCCGCCCTGGTACAGGGCGCCGAACAGCAGCGCCGCGAAGATGATGCCGAAGGGATGGTTGCGCCCCATCAGCGACACGGCGATGCCGACGAAGCCGGCGCCGGCGACGAAGTTCAGCAGGATGCGCCGCTGCACGCCCATGATCTCGTTCAGGGCGATGAAACCGGACAGGGCGCCGGAGATGCACATCGCCAGGATGATGATGCCGGCCACCGAGATGCCGCCATAAACGGCGGCGCGGGGGTTCAGCCCCACCGTCCGCAGCGCATACCCCCAGCGGGTGCGCCAGATGAAGATCCAGACGAAGACGCAGCAGGCCAGCGCCCACAGGAACGACAGGTTCAGCGGCAGCCGCCGCATCTTGATGCCGAACCAGGACAGCACCTCGCTGATGGTCGGCAGCACGGTGTTGGCGGCAAAGGCCCGGCTCTCCGGCGACTGCTGGCCCGGTGCGATCAGCACATGGACCATCAGATAGACCATCAGCGACGAGGCGATGAAGTTGAACATGATCGTCGTGATGACGATGTGGCTGCCCCGCTTCGCCTGCAGATAGGCCGGGATGAAGGCCCAGGCGGCGCCGAACAGCGCCGCGGCCACGATCGCCAGCGGCAGCACCAGGATGAAGGGCAGGAAGTCGAGATAGAGGCAGACCAGCCCGACCCCGAGCCCGGCGACATAGGCCTGGCCCTCGGCGCCGATGTTGAACAGCCCGGCGTGGAAGGCCACCGCCACGGCCAGGCCGGCGAAGATGAAGTTGGTGGTGTAGTAGAGCGTGTAGCTCCAGTTCGGGAAGGTGCCGAAAGCGCCCTTCAGCAGCAGCCCCGCCGCCCGCACCGGGGTGTAGAGATAATCGGCCCCGGGCAGCGTGCCGTCGGCGTACTGGCCCCAGTAGATCAGCAGCACCACCAGCCCGGCGGCGACGAAGGCCAGGACCAGGTTCACCGCCGGGATCAGCCCGATCGACACCCAGCGCGGCACATCGGCCGGACGGCCGAAGGCGCTCATTCCGCCGCCTCCTGCTGGACGCCGGCCATCATCAGGCCCAGCGACTGCTCGCTGGCGCCGTCGGCCGCGACCTCGCCGACGATCATGCCGTCGAACATCACCAGGATGCGGTCGGCCAGCGAGCGGATCTCGTCCAGCTCGACCGACACCAGCAGGATGGCCTTGCCGCTGTCGCGCAGCGCCACCAGGCGGCGGTGGATCGCCTCGATCGCGCCGATGTCGACGCCGCGGGTCGGCTGCCCGACCAGCAGCACCTTCGGGTCGCGCTCGACCTCGCGGCCGACGATGATCTTCTGCTGGTTGCCGCCGGAGAAGTTGGCGGCCTTGAGATGCGGGTTCGGCGGCCGGACGTCGTAATCCTTCATCAGCCGCTCGCAATGCGCCAGCACCTTGCGGCCGTCGGTCATCACCGCGCCGTTATAGGCCGGGTCGGCATGGTGGCCGAGGATGGCGCATTCGGCAGCGGTGAAGGCGGTGACCAGGCCGTCGCGGTGCCGGTCCTCGGGCACATGGCCGACACCCAGCGCGCGCAGCGTCCCGGCATCGACACGGGGCAGGGACGACAGCGCGGTGCCGCCGACCATGATGTCGCCCTTGGCCGGCCGGACCATGCCGGCCAGCGCGGCCAGCAGCTCCGACTGGCCGTTGCCGGAGACGCCGGCGATGCCGACGATCTCGCCGGCCCGCAGCGCGAAGGACACGTCCTTGACCCGGCGCACGCCCTGGCCGTCGACGACGTCGAGGCCGCGCACCTCCATCAGCGTCTGGCCCGGCCGGGCCGGGGTCTTGTCGACGCGCAGCAGCACCTTGCGGCCGACCATCAGCTCGGCCAGCTGCTCGCGGCTGGTCTCCCTGGTCGCGACATTGGCGACGACGCGGCCCTGCCGCATCACCGTCACCGCATCGGTGATCGCCATGATCTCGCGCAGCTTGTGGGTGATCAGGATCACCGTCTTGCCCTGCGCCCGCAGCGCCGCGAGGATGCGGAACAGATGGTCGGCCTCCTGCGGCGTCAGCACGCCGGTCGGCTCGTCCAGGATCAGGGTGTCGGCGCCGCGATACAGCGCCTTCAGGATCTCGACCCGCTGCTGCAGCCCGACCGGCAGGTCGCCGACCACGGCGTCGACCGGCACCTCCAGGGTGTATTCGCGCTCCAGCCGCTGCAGCTCCGCCCGCGCCCGGGCCTTGCCGCCGGCCAGGAGGGCGCCACCCTCGGCGCCGAGGATCACGTTCTCCAGCACGGTGAACGGCTCCACCAGCATGAAGTGCTGGTGCACCATGCCGATGCCGGCCGCGATCGCGTCGCTGGAGGAGGTGATGCGCCTGGGCTGGCCGTTGACCAGGATCTCGCCGCTGTCGGCCTCGTAGAAGCCGTACAGGATCGACATCAGCGTCGACTTGCCGGCGCCGTTCTCGCCGATGATGCCGTGGATCGTGCCGGGGGCGATCGTCAGCGACACGTCCTGGTTGGCCTTGACCGGGCCGAAGCTCTTGTTGATGCCGCGCAGCTCGATGGCCGGCGGCGCCCCTGCAGGGGCGCCGCCAACCGTCGCGGCGCGGGTCACGCCATCATTGTCCATTGCGGATCGGACGCCGCCGTCACATCGGGCAGGAATTGTTGGTGCGGTAGTCCACCACCTGGATCGAGCCGTCGATGATGCCCTTGGCCGCCGCGTCGACCTTGGTCTTCATCTCCGGCGTGATCAGCTTGGCGTTGTTGTCGTCCTGGGCCCAGCCGACGCCGTCCTCCTTCAGGCCGAGCACCTTGATGCCCGGCTTGAAGCTGCCGTCCTGCGCGGTCTTGAACACCTCGTAGGCGGCGACGTCGACGCGCTTCAGCATCGAGGTCAGGACCGAGCCGGGGTGCAGGTGGTTCTGGTTGCTGTCGACGCCGATCGACAGCTTCTTGGCGTCGGCCGCGGCCTGCAGCACGCCCAGGCCGGTGGCGCCCGCCGCGGCATAGACCACGTCGGCGCCGCGGTCGAACTGGCTGCGCGCCAGCTCGCCGCCCTTGGTCGGGTCGTTCCAGGCGGCAGGGGTGGTGCCGGTCATGTTCTCCAGCACCTTGGCGCTGGAATTGGCGTAGTGCACGCCCTGGATGTAGCCGCAGCTGAAGGCGCGGATCAGCGGGATGTCCATGCCGCCGACAAAGCCGACCGTGCCGGTCTTCGAGGCCAGCGCCGCCAGCACGCCGACCAGGAAGGAGCCTTCCTGCTCCTTGAACACGATCGACTGGACGTTCGGCTTCTCGACCACCGCGTCGATGATCGCGAACTTCGTGTCCGGGAACTCCTCGGCCACGATCTCCAGCGCCGGGGCCTGGGCGAAGCCGACGGCGATCACGACGTTGGCCCCGTTCTCGGCCATGCGGCGCAGCGCCTGCTCGCGCTGGGACTCATTGGTGACCTCGAACTCGGCGATCTTGATGCCGGTCTCGTCGGACCACTTCTTCGAGCCGTTGTAGATGCCTTCGTTGAAGGAGCGGTCGAACTTGCCGCCCATGTCGAAGACCACTGCCGGCTTCACCTCATCGGCGAAGGCAGCCCCGGCCACGAGCGCCGTGGAAAGGGCGAGGGCGGAGAGAAGGTTTCTCATTGCTGGAAGACGCTCCCTGTCGAACCAAGAGTCAGAACATATCTGCCATGCGCATGGGGCGCCAGCGCGGCGAGGGCCATGGGCATCGTGGAGGAAATGGAGCAGGCCGGCTGCGCCCGGCGTCGGATACCGTCGTCATGATCTCTCCCAGGGGCTCGATCCCGGACATCCAGCCGGGAGACGACGAACCGCAAGCCTCGCATGGCGCCGCGGCCGGATTCCCGTGCCTCGGCGCCGCCTCTCCTGAAATCGAACCGTAACGAAAACCTGACCAAACGGTCAAAGCAAATTTTGCGTTGAAAATCAGTATTAATATCGGACAAAAGGCCTATTGCTGGACCGCGCTCAATCACCCAGGGCCGGGGCAGGCGCCGCCGCGTTGGGCGCGGTCGGGTCGTCGGCCGCGGTGGCGACCAGCCAGTCGCGGAAGGCGCGCACGGCCGGCCGGTCGATGGCATCGGTGCGGCACAGGAAATGGTAGGCGTAGTCGGCCACCTGGATGTCCGGGAACGGGCGGATCAGCCGGCCGCGGACCAGGTCGTCGGCCATGATCGAGCTGCGGCCGAGCGCCACGCCTTCGCCCGCCGCGGCCGCCTCCAGCATCATGTGGCTGTCGCTGTAGCGCGGCCCGCGGCGGTGGTCGATGTCGTCGAGGCCGAAATGCAGCAGCCAGTGCTGCCAGGTGACCCAGGGCTCGTCATCCCCGGTCAGCACGTCGTGAATCAGGGTGTGGCGGCGCAGATCCTCCGGCCGCAGCAGCGGGTGCGGCCCGTCCAGCAGCTTCGGACTGCACACCGGGAACACCGCGTCGTCGAGGAAGCGCTCGACATGCAGGCCGGGCCAGCCGCCGCGGCCGTAGCGCAGGGCGATGTCGACCCGCTCGCCGCGGAAATCCACCGCCTGGTGCTGGGCGCGGACCTCGACCTCGAGGCCGGGGTTCAGCCGGCGGAACCCGGCCAGCCGCGGCAGCAGCCAGCGCACGGCAAAGGACGGCAAAACGGTGACCGACAATACGGTCTGGACGTCGTCGACCCGGATCCGCGCCACGGCCTCGGCCAGGCGGTCGAAGCCGCGGGTCAGCTGCGGCGCCAGGATCCGGGCCTGCTCGGTCAGCACCAGCCCGCGCGGCAGCCGCTGGAACAAGGCGACGCCGAGATGCGCCTCCAGCGCCTTGACCTGGTGGCTGACCGCGGCGGGCGTGACGGCGAGCTCGTCGGCCGCATCGACGAAGCTGAGATGGCGGGCCGCCGCCTCGAAGGCGCGGAGGGCATTCAGCGGAGGCAGGCGGCGCGCCATCGGATCGGCCCGGTCGAGCGATAGATTTTCTAAGCCGTAGCACGAGAAAGCCTCGTTTGTCGAAGCGAGAACGAAGGCGCAACTATTGGGGCGAGGCAAATGCTTCCCTGCGGGGCCAGCCGCCTCGAAAGCAAGGAGAACCGTCATGTCCGCCACTGGAATCCAGCTCACCGCCACTCGGACCGACCTCGCCACCCGCGGCATGGTCCTGCGCCTGGTCGACCGGCTTCTGGACTGGCAGGACCGCGAGCGCCAGCGCCGCCACCTGTCCAGCCTCGACGACCATGTCCTGGCCGATGTCGGCCTGAGCCACAGCGATGTCGAGGCCGAGATCCGCAAGCCGTTCTGGCGCGCCTGACCTCGAGCGGTGGCCCGCGAGAGAGACCTTTCGGAATTCCCAACACCGTCATTGCGACCCCGGCCTTGAGCCGGGGGGAAGCAATCCAGGGAGGCTCGCACCGGTCCCTGGATTGCTTCGTCGGCTTCGCCTCCTCTTGAAGAAGTTAAAACTTTCTTTCCTTTCCGGGGCCGCCCCAGCGGCGTGAGATGCTCGCAATGACGGCGAGGAAACGGGCGTTCTGAAAGGTCTCGCTACAGCTTGATGATCTGCATGCCGCCCGTCCCCGTGAACACGAACAGGCGACGGCCCGGCATCACCCGCAGCCGGCGGGCCTCGGCCGGAAGCTGATAGCGGTTCAGCAAGGTCGGCCGGCGCGGATTGCGCACATCGATCTCCTCGACACTCCCGTCTGCCGCGACGAACACCGATCCGGAGCCGAGCGCGATCGCCCGATCACCTTGGCTGGCCGCGTAGAACCCGATGCGGACCGGCCGGCTCGGCTGGCTCACATCCAGGATGTGCAGGCCGCTCGAGCATCGCAGATGGACGGTCCGGGCGTCGTCGCTGACGGCCAGGTCGCTCGCGAATTCGCAATCCTCACTGTAGCGGCCGATCTCGCTGATCTGCGAGGGGTTGCCGACATCGAAGACGCGCAATCCGCCCGGAGGACCTCCCGCCGCGTCCGGCGCGCTGGCCGCAAAGAGAAACCGTCCGGCCAATTGCAGCCGCTCGACCCGGGTGTCCACCGGAACCGCATCCCGCACCACCGGACGAGCCGGGTTCGACACATCGACCGACGTCACCGAGCCCCCGTTGGTGGCGGTGCCGAGATAGACATGCCGGCCCTTCCCCGCGACCGCGGAGGAGAACTCGGCGGGCAGGCGCCCCAGCTCCCGCGGCGACGACGGATTGCTGAGATCGACCACGATCAGCCCATAGCCCCAGGCCGCCAGATAGGCCCGCCTGCCATCGACCGCCATGTCCTCGAAGGCGCGGGCCTGCTTGGCCTTCGGCAGGTCGGCGTCGAACCTTCCCGTCGGCGTGAGGTCACCGTCATTGGCCGCGCTCAGCCCGTAAACGTTCTGCAGCAGGACCAGGCTGCGGTCGATGAGGGCCGCGTCCCTGACATCGGCGCCGCCGAGGGTGTCGACGACGCTGGCCAGGCGGGGGGATGCGGTCTTGCCGGTGTCGAAGAGCGCCAGCTGATCGGTGGTGGTGGCCACCCATCCGAACTGGCCCTGCACCGTGGTCGTTTCCGTGGCGAAGGCATTGGCGAAGTCGGCACGGCCGACCCGGCGGACCGGCAGGCGCAGGCTCCAGACACTGACGCCGGACGCCCCGAAGCCGTAGGCTTTGTCGCCGGCGATGAAGCCGTTGAACAGGGCTTCGCCCGGCGCCGCGCTGCCCCACAGCAGCGGCGGACCGCCCCAGGGCGGCAAGTAATACAGATTGACGCTCAGCCCGAACCCCACCGCGAGCGGCCAGGCGAACTGCAGGCGGAAATTCTCGAACCCGTCCAGGTTTTCGCTGGCCACCCTCTTGGGATAGTTCTTTCGGCTGTTGTCGAACACCTGCAGCAGAGTGTCGCCCACCCAGCTTCGGCCTGACGTGAAGATGCGGTTGCCGGCCATGCCGACCACGTCGGCGGGGCCGCCCTCGACCACCCGGATCGCTTTGGGATAGAGCGGATCGGCCAGGGAGTGGACGACCACGCCTCTCTCGCTGTCGAACGCATAGAGGAAATCCCCATCGATCGAGATCGCCGTGATGTTTTCGGGCGATGCGCTTTTCCGCAGGAGGCCGCCGTCGATCAGCCTTGGCTGACCCGGATCGAGGAGGGAATAGATGGCCAGGCCGGAAGAGCTGCCACCCCGTTGCCAGCTTGCGTAGAGATACCGGCCGCGCGACGCGATCGCGGTGATGACGCCGGCGAGCGGCTGCCTGCGCGTGTCTCCGGCCAGCCGGGGCGCCTCCGGAATCCGGTAGTCCCATGCCGTGACGGTCGATCCAGTCGGAAGATAGACGAAGTCACCTTGCTTGAGGGGGACGCCGATCCGGCCGCCATAGGCCGTCTGATTGGCCCGCGTCGCCAGATCCTGCGAATGGGCCAGACCCGCGCCGGAGATCGCCAGGGCCAGCGCCAGCGCGATCTGTCTTGAATACCGAAATACTGTCTGCCGAACATGCGTCGATAATCTTGCTGTTGCAGATGCTTTCACGACCGACTCCTTTTTGATTGGGTTGGTTTTCGGCACGTCGCAATGTCTGGTGTTGATCCGTCATCGCGAGCCCGCAGGGGCGTGGCCATCCAGCGGCACCGCCTTCTGAATGGCCCCTTCTTGACTCAAGGGGGCGGCTTCGCCTCCTCGCCATGACGGGGAAAGGGGGCGAAGAGTCGCTCTCAGGACGGAATCGACGACATCTCAAGGAGGTGCGGGCGAACTCACGAAGGACATGCTGCACCACCGACGCAGGCATGGATGCAAGCTCGCCTCCCTTCGATTATTCGACCTCGGAAACATTGAAGCCTATGGATCCGGCGGCGAAATGCCGCTCCACAGATTCGGATCTGAATTTCACCATTACAAATGAAACGAAATCTGACAAGCGAGATTTGCTCTCCCAGGAAATGGTCGATGGAGATCTATTCAATATTGCCAAAAATTAGATTCTTTTATTGTAAATCATGACACCTGTTTTGTTTGTCCGGCAGTCTGCTGAGGGCGAGGGCTCATCGTGACGATCGATGCATCCCAGCGCCCCATGGCGGCGGCCGGGGCGGATGCTAGATTGATCCCATGACCGAAGGGATCGCTCCGCACACCGAGACCCTGGCCGAGGAGATCGCGAATGCGGTCACCCACGGCATCGGCGCCGCCCTCGCCATGGCCGGGCTGGTGGTGCTCCTGGTCCTGGCCAGCCTGTACGGCGGCGCGCTCGAGATCGTCAGCCTGGCGATCTACGGCGCGACGCTGGTGCTGACCTATGTGTCGTCCACCCTGCTGCATGCGGCGCGCACGGCCCGGTTCAGGCACGCCTGCAACCTGCTCGACCATGCCTCGATCTATCTGCTGATCGCCGGCACCTACACTCCGTTCCTGCTGCTCGGCCTGCGCGGTACCTGGGGCTGGACGCTGTTTGCGGTGATCTGGGGCCTGGCGATCACCGGCGTGGTGCTGCGGCTGTCCTGGCGCCGTTACGGCCGGCACATCGCGCTGCCGCTGTATCTCGGCATGGGCTGGCTGATCCTGGTCGCGATCGGCCCGGTCTGGTCGTCGCTCGGCGGCGCCGCGGTCGGCTGGATCGTGGCCGGCGGCCTCGCCTACACCGCCGGCGTCGCGTTCTATGTGTGGGAGCGGCTGCCCTTCAACCACATGATCTGGCACCTGTTCGTGCTGGCCGGCAGCGCCCTGCACTTCACCGGCATCATGATCACCGTCGTGCCCCGCGGCTGACGGTGAGGGCCGGCGGCAGGCGGCCGGGCCACCATCCCGCCGCAGGCCGGATCCGCCCATTGCCGTCCGGAGGCCTTCCAAGGCGCTCTGAACCGGACATTCCCCGTGCCGAGTGGCTCCAGAAACCGGACGCCACGGTCAGGGCTGGTCCGTCCCCCGGGCGACCCTTCGAAACGCACCGATGCGATTCATGAGCGGATCACCAGGTGCGTCGGGATCGGACAAGAACCGGAAGGCATGATGGTCGATGCTGAGGAAGCGGGTGGAAACGGGGGGCGCCGGCGCGAGCGTGTCGACTACGAACCAAAGCCAGTGGTCACGGCTTCCAGCGCTCCGAGTCAGGACTGCACCTCCGCGATGTGATTGGTCACCGTGGTGATGAAGGCTCGCAGGCGATGAAGACGCCTCATGTCACGATGATAGCCCATCCAGATATCCCGGCCGGGCGGCTCCGCTGGCAGGTTGAGCCGGCGCAGGCCCGCCATCTGATTGCCGACCACCTGTGGCAGAACAGCGATACCGATGCCTAGTCTGCACATGCGTCCCTGCACATTCCGATTGTTCGAACGCAGGACAGGCCTCGCGTTCGGGAAGCTCTTCTGGAGCCAGGCGATATCCGGGAACTGGCCCGTCGACGTGTCGTGGGTGATGAGCCGGAAGCCGGCTCCATCGCCATAGGCCGGCTCGGGGGAGTCCGCCGCGACGTAGGCACCATAGGCCAATCGGACCAGCCGTCGCTGCACGACATCGGGCGTGTCGAACGGGACGATTCGGAAGGCGATGTCGGCCTCCCGCTGGGCCAGGCTGAACAAGCGGGTGCCCGTCAGGATCTCGACATCGACGAGGGGGTAGGCCCTTGCGTAGTCGGCGATGATCGGGGGCAGGACATAGGCGCCGAACCAGTCGGCCGACGATATGCGCAAGCTGCCCTGAAGGTCCTGCTCCTGCCCGGCGAGCCGCCGTTCCATGGCCAGGGCGGCTTCTTCCATCTGCTCCGCCATCGCGATGACGGCGTTACCCTCCTCGGTCGGAATGAAGCCATCGGCCGTTCTCTGGAACAGCGTATGGCCCGTTGCCTGTTCGAGAGCCCGAAGGCGACGCCCGACAGTCGGATGGCTCAGGTGAAGCGCGCGGGCGGCGCCGCCCAGCGTGCCGGAACGGGCTATGGCCAGAAAAATCCGGACGTCACTCCACTCCATCGGGTCGACCCACAAAAGTGAACGGAAGCCGTACGACATTGTCAGTTATCGTACAGATCTGATCGCCTAAATCCACCTCGTGCAGGCTTGGAATTGCCGGCCGCTTGGCGAGCGCCCGTGAGGCGGCACTCGTCCGACGCATTGCAGGAGGATTTGGTGAAGACCTGGCTGATTACCGGATGTTCGTCCGGCCTGGGGAAGCAACTTGCCGAGGCGGTCGCCGGGCGCGGCGACCGCCTTGTCGCCACCGCGCGTTCGATCGACGCCGTGCAGGCGCTGTGCGACCGCTTCCCCGATACGGTGCGCGGCATAGCGCTCGACGTGACGCAGCCCGGCGCCGCGGCAGAGGCGGTCGCGCTGGCGGAAAGCGCCTTCGGCGGTCTCGATATCCTGGTGAACAACGCCGGATTCGGCTTCGTCGGGGCGATCGAGGAGGGGGAGCCCAGCGAATACCGACCGGTGTTCGAGGCGAACGTGTTCGGCCTGATCGAGACGACGCGTGCCGCGTTGCCGGCGCTCCGCAAGCGCGAAGGAGCCTGCATCGTCAACCTGTCCTCCGGCGCCGGCATCGCCGGTTCCGCGGGCAATGGAATCTACAATGCGACCAAGTTCGCGGTGGAAGGCCTGTCGGAAGCGCTCGCGGCGGAGCTTCGTCCCCTGGGGCTGAACGTCATCATCGTCGAGCCCGGCCCCTTCCGCACCGAGTTTCTCGGTCGCTCGATCGTCACCGCGGCGCGGGAGATTCCCGCCTACGCCAGCACCGCGCATGCGAGGCGGCATTATCGCCGGACCAACAACGGCAGGCAGGCGGGCGATCCCGCCAAGGCTGTCGCCGTGATGCTGCAGGCCATCGATGCCGAGCATCCGCCGCTGCACCTCCCGCTCGGGCCGAGCGCCCACGCGATCGCGGAGCGGAAGCTGGAGAGATTCCGCGCCGACATCGCCGCCTGGCGCGACATCTCCATCGCCACCGATTTCGACACTGCGGCCTGAGAGGATCGCCATGATCACCATGTACGTGACCTATGCCGGCAATGCCGACACGCCGTTCGACCGCGAGCACTGGATCAACGTTCATTTCCCGCTCGTGCGCGAATGCTGGGCCCCCTACGGGCTTGAGCGCCTCGCCGGCTTCTTTCCGCAGGGGAATGGCGGCGGCCTGATCGCGATCGCGACCTGTGTTTTCCGGGACGAGGCGGCGATGAGAACGGCACTGGCCTCGCCGGAGACGGCGCGGGTGATGGCCGACGTGGATCTCGTCACGGCCGTCAAGCCGCAGCGAAGCCTGGCGATGCCCCTCTGAGCGGCGGCAACGCGGCAGCCGCTGGAGCGACCTGGACGGGTCGGCGATGGCGACGTTCACCATCCAGAATGGAAGATATCCGTGAGCACCATAGAATCTCACCCGGAAACCCTGCCGCCTGCCCGGCCCCGGGGTGATGCCGCCTCACTCGACCCGCGCCGCTGGGCCATGTTCGTGATCCTGCTGGTCGGCGCGTTCCTGCCGCCGCTCGATTTCTTCATCGTCAATGTTGCCCTTCCCTCGATTCGCGGGGAATTGGGCGCCTCGTCCTCCGCCGAGCAGCTCGTCATCTCCTCCTATGCCGGGCTCTATGCCGTGACGCTGATCACCGGCGGGCGCCTGGGCGATCTGTATGGCCGCGGCCGGGTGTTCTTCCTCGGGCTGATCGGCTTCGCCGCGGCATCGCTGCTGTGCGGCCTTGCGGGGTCGCCCTGGGCGCTCGTCGCCGGCCGCGCCTTGCAGGGCGTGACGGCGGCCGTGATGGCGCCGCAGGCGCTCGCCTCGGTGCAGGCGATCTTCCCCGAAAGCGAGAAGCCGCTCGCGCTCAGCCTCTATGGCGCGGTCTTCGGCCTGGCCGCCGTGGTCGGCCAGGCGCTGGGCGGCATCCTGATTTCGGCCGATCTCTGGGGCTTGGGGTGGCGGGCGATCTTCCTCGTCAACCTGCCGGTGGCGATCCTGGTCGTGCTGTTCGGCATTCCCCTGCTGAAGGAAACGCGCGCGCAGGACGCGCGCAAGCTGGACCTCGGCGGCACGGCGTTGTCGATGCTGACGCTGGGCGCGCTGATCGTGCCGCTGATCGAGGGGCGCGAGGCGGGCTGGCCGCCGTGGTCCTGGCTGTCGCTCATGGCGGTGCCGGTGCTGGCATGGCTGTTCTGGCGCTATGAGAGCCGGCTGGCCCAGGCGGGCGGAACGCCGTTGGTCGATCCGGCCGCCATGCGGGCACCGGGGCTGGGCCGCGCGCTGCTGATCGCGCTGCTGTTCTACACGATCGCGCCCTTCTTCCTGCTGTTCTCGGTCTATCTGCAGGACGCGCTGCACGCGACCGCGCTGGGCGCCGGCCTGGTCTTCCTGCCGTTCGGCGCGGGGTTCCTGCTGGGGCCGCTGTCGACGCCGTTCTGCAGGCGCATCCTCGGCGCCTATGTCAATCCGGTCGGCATGGGGCTGGAGGCCGTCGGGTTTGTCGGCCTGGCCTGGGCCGTCGTGGCGGCACCGGCCGGCGTGCCCACCCCGCCCATGCCGCTGGCCGCCATCCTGTTCGCCATCGGTTTCGGACAGGGGCTCGCGCTGCCGACCTTGATGCGGATGGTGACGGGCCGCGTCGCGCCGGCCTTTTCCGGCATGATCGCCGGCATCGCCAGTTCGACCCTGCAGGTCGGCACCGCGCTCAGCGTCGCGGTGATCGGCGGGATTTTCTACACCGTCCTCGGCGCGCGCACCGATCCGGCGACCATCGCCCAGGCCTTTACCGTCGCCATCCTCTGCATCGCCGCCTGCCTCGCCGTCGGAGCGGGTCTCAGCATCACCCTTGCCCGGCGGCTCGCTCCGCTCCCCGACGAAGAAAATGCAGAGCGGCCATGTGGCAGCTATCGTCCCGACAGCGGGCATCCAGATAAGATTGGCGACGGTCCTGCCTTGCTGCCCGAGATCCGGTCGAAATCCGCGGGCCTAGGCTTCGCAGCGGGTGCACTCGCGCGAGCAGTTGAGGCAGGCGACACGCGTCCATGAGGACGTGTTCGACCGCAGCATGGACGTGCAGGTGCTGCGCCTGCGCCGGCAGCTCGAGACCGATCCCAACCTCATAGACGCGACGCTGTGCGCCAGACAGCTCGCCCTCTCAGGCTGCCTACTCGTCGAAAGGACAATCCAATGCAGGACGATCACGAGGATTCCGCTCTTCGCAATCAGGAGAGATGGCTGAAGCGCTACTACTTTACCCGGACGGTGTTTTCGGCCATATGGGTGGCGGCCGCATTCGCGATAGGTCCGAATTCCTTGGCCGCCGCGGCCGCTTTGCTTGTCGCGTATCCCGCATGGGATGCCGCCGCCAATTATTTCGATGTGTCGCGAAGCGGTGGATTGCGGCTGAACCGCACTCAGGCCATCAATGTCGTCGTCGCGGCGCTGCAGATGAGCATGAATTTGGTGCTTGCGGTGTTCGGTGCCTGGGCGATGCTCTCGGGCCTGCTTCAACTCGGCACCGCCGTCGGCCGTTGGAAAAGCTACGGCGCGCAGTGGGCGATGATCTTGAGCGGCGGGCAGTCGGCGTTGGCGGGCGTCTTCTTCATCGTGCAGGCCCGGATGCCGGTGCGGCCATCGATCACAGACGTCGCCGGCTACGCAGCGGCTGGAGCCCTTTATTTCCTGGTTTCGGCGGTGTGGTTGTCCGTGAGCGAACTACGGCGCAAAGCCGCCCGGGCCTCGGCGTGAGTTCTGGTCAGGTTGTTTCGGCAAGAGCGTGAGAAGGCATCATCGGCGGGCAGTTGAACGTTCCGGCCATGGGATGCGGCAATGTCCGCTACCGCGATGTCCGGTGATGAGCGTCATGGTCGGGGCCAGAGTTGGCCGCGAGGAGCAGGAATCTGGCTGGTTTGGACAGTGTCCGTTGTCGGGCGCCTCGTGAATGTCTCGTCATCGCGCTTTGCGGACGTTCGGAGGTTGCCGGACCGTTTGTCCGGCATGCCGAAGCAGGTGCCCGGCCGTAGTGAGCTCGCGGGGCTGGCGATCCAGTGGCGCCGGCCTATGGGGCCTGCAAACCCAGCGGGCCGGCCGGGCCGGCTTGCGATGGCAGGTGCGAAGCGGATGCAGTTCTGCTTGACTTTGTGTTCCTATTCTGTTCTAATACAGGAATGGTCGATGCCATCCCAGCCGGGACTCCCTCCGCCGCTTCGCCGTCCCCGGACGAGCGGGAGGCCGAGGTGCTGTCCGGGCTGACCAGGCTCGCCCTGGAGCTGGCCCGGACCTTCCAGGCCGAGGCGGTGGCCGCCGCGCCGTCGCGCTCAGGCTCCGCCAGCAGCGGGAGGACGCCGCCGCGTCGCCGGCCATGGACCAGGCCGCGATGCTGTCCGAGCTGATGGAGCTCGCGGAGGCGCTGGCCCGCGGCTTTCACGCCCTGGCCCTCGCCGCCCTCGCGGCCGGCGATCTCGATCGCGCCGGGGAGGCGGAGACCCGCTTCAGCAGCCTGTTCCTCGGCATCCGCCGTGCGATCGCGCTGAAGATCAGGCTGCGGCAGCAGCGGGAGCAGGCACGGCGCGAGGCCGAGCTCCGGCGGACGTCCCGGCAGGACCAGAAGGACGACCGGCGCCACGCCGTCGCCCAGGCCATCGCCGCCGTTCCCGACCCCGAGGTCCGGGAGCAGTTGGCCGCGGATCTGCAGGAAAAGCTGACCGAGGACGAGCGCATCGACGTCGACCTCGCCGACACCACCTTGTCGATCGAGGCCCTGATCGCCAGCCTGTGCCGGGCCCTCGGCCTCCCGCCCGGCGGGATCCCTCCGGCCGGCGGGCCTGCTGCCGGCGGTCCCGCCGCCGCCGCGAAGTCCGGGACCGATGATGTCGGCCCGAAGGGCCAGGCCTCCGGCCCGGCCCCGCGCCGCGCCTCCTCCAATCTCCGTCGCGCCATCCCGGCCGATGCTGCCGGCGAGCCTGAGGGCGAGCGCGGCATCCACCACGGCGCCGCCACCGGCGAGATCTTCAACCGGAACCGGGAGCCCGTTCCGACGCCGCCCGGGGACGACCGGCCGGACGCCGTCACCGGACCGCCCGCCACGGCCCCGCCGCCCGATCCGGCGCCGCCGCGCGACCAGAGCCGATGGACTGACCCGGAGCTGGCCGGACGGCGCAGCCGCGAGACCGAGCGCGGTGCCCGGTGGCGCCATTCGCGGATGCTCGCCCACATCCATCGGCACGGCTGACCGCCGAGGCGTCGTCGGCGTGCGGCCGATTGTGCCGGCGCCGCCGCGACGGGACTGGCACGAAGTTGCCGCCATCGCCATTCTGTTCCCCGAGACCACCAGGGGGCGAGGGGCGAGTGAGCGAGCGGTCGGACGACATCTTTAAGGAAGACCTCGCCGCTGATCCGGCTCCCGCCCGTCGCGGCTGGGGCGCGCGGCTGGGCGGCCTGTTCCGGCGCCGGGCGACCGGCGCGGTCCCGTCCGCCGCACCGCCGCCCGCCGGTGGCCGGCGCTGGTCCCGGGCGGTCGGCTGGGGCATCGGCGGGCTGGTGCTGCTGTTCGTCCTCTACATGGCCGTCGGCGCCTTCGTCGTGCACGCCATCGACGACGACCCCGACTTCGTCCCGGCCGCGCCGGTGGCCAATGGCAGCCAGGCGGTGGAGATCGCCGCCGCGCTGATAGAGCGCGAGACCGGCGGCGCCCATCGCTGGACCGCCAACGACCCGTTCTTCCTGCCCGGCTGGCTGCTGGACAACATGCCGAATTACCAGCAGGGCATCATCTATGCCCTGTCGCGCTTCACCGCCGAGATGGGCGACCAGATCGGCCGGTCGCGCGGCTCGTCGCAGGTGGATCCGGAGCTCGACCGCGCCACCGGCCTCTTGCGCTATCCCGGCACGATCTGGCTGTTCGACCTCAGCACCTCCTGGGCGCCGACGGCGTCGTCGGAATCGCAGTACCGCGCCGCCGCCCGGGCGCTGCGCAGCTACAACGACAGGGTCGCCGCCGGCACCGCGCCGTTCGAGCGGCGGGCCGACAACCTGCTGCAGACGATCGACCGCTTCGCCGCCGATCTCGGCTCGCAATCCTCGGTGATCGCCGACCATATCGAGGCCAGCCGCGGCTGGATCATCGACACCCAGGCGGACGACGTCTTCTATTCCACCAAGGGCCGGCTCTACGCTTATTTCCTGGTGCTGCGCGCGCTCGGCCGCGACTTCGAAGGGGTGATAGCCCAGTCCGGCGCGACCAAGATCTGGGACGAGATGGTCGACAACCTGCGCGAGGCGGCGGAGCTGCGGCCGCTGGTGGTGATGAACGGCCGCGCCGACGCCATGTTCCAGCCCAACCACCTGGCGGTGCAGGGCTTCTTCCTGCTGCGCGCCCGCACCCAGATGCGCGAGCTGTCGAACGTGCTGCGGAACTGACACCAACGGCCTTTGGGATCGATCCTTCGGTTCCTTTCCGTCATGACGAGGAGCGAAGCGACGTGGCCATCCAGGTTGGCAGGGCTCCGACGGCGGGGCTGGATGGCCACGCCTCGCTCTTGAAGAAGTTAAAACTTTCTTTCCCTTCCGGGGCCGCCCCAGCGGCGTGAGATGCTCGCCATGACGAGGAAAGGGCCGGAGAGTCGGCCTCAATAGGGCTTGGTATCAGCCCTTTGGCCCGAACGGCCCCAGCGCCGCGGCGTGCCGGGCCACCAGGTCGAGGCCGAATTCGGTCGGGCGCAGCGCCGGCGCCCGGTCATGCACCGTCAGCCCCGCCCGGGCGGCGAACAGGCGCTTGCCGTAGCAGATCAGCGTCTCGATCGACTGCATGACGAAGACGATCGACGGCGCCACCCGGGCATAGGCCGCCGCGGCGCCTGCTTCATCCCCGGCGTCGTGCCGCCGGTGGATCGCCACCGCGTGGTCGACCGCGTCCGGCGCCAGCAGGAAGCCGCTGCAGCCGGCGTGCAGGCTGTCGATCATCTCCAGCCCGCCGCGGCCGTTGAACACCCGCAGCTTTCCCTCGGTCACGGCGATCAGCCGCTCGATCTCGACCGCCGACCCCTCCGCCTTGATCAGCGTCATGTTGGCGTGGCGGCGCATCAACCGGGCGATGTCGTCGGCGGCCAGGCCGCGGCCGAGATATTGCGGCGCGTTCTGGATCGCCACCGGCAGCGCCGTCGCATCCATCACCCGGCTGAAGACGTCGAGATACTCGCCGGCGCCGTAGCTGCCTGCGGCCGGCGGCTGCAGGATCAGCCAGCCGGCTCCCGCCGCCTCGGCCGCCCGGACCATGGCCACCTGCTCCGCCACCGACGGGCCGAAGATGGTGAAGCCGACCGGCACCCGGCCGCCGACATCCTCGGCCACCCAGTCCATCACCGCCCGGCGCTCGTCGAAGGCCAGCTTCGCCACCTCGGTGGCCAGGCCCAGCGCGGCGATGCCGGCGACTCCGGCCTCCAGGCACGCCTCCGCCTGTCGGCGCATGGCGGCGCGGTCCAGCCGCTCCTCCGTATCGAAGAAGGCGTACAGGATGGCGTGGATGCCGGGTGCGGTCATGGCGCTCTCCCTGATGTCAGTCCGCCGTCAGCGCCCCGCCGCCTTCCCCCGCCTGCTCGCGCAGCCGCTCGGCCAGGTCGGCGAGGTTGTCGCGGAGCTGGGCGAAGGTGAAGGCGATGGCGAAGGCCTGGCCGAACTCGCGCCCGTCGAGGCCATCCCCGCCCGTGCCGCGCAAGGCGTCGACACTGCTCTGCAGGGCCGCGACGGCCTGGTCCAGCGCGCTGCCGTCGCCGGCCGCCGCCTTGGCCTCCAGCGCCGCGGCCAGGGCGGTCATCCGCTTCTTCGCCGCCGTCACCGCCTGGTCGAGCGTCGCCCCGAGCGCCGCCTGGAGCGTCGATGACAATGGGACCTGGGCGGCCCGGACCAGGATGATCTCGCTGTGCCACAGGCGGCGGATGGTGCGGATGATCGGCGCCGGGTCGAGATGGTCGGGGATGGCGCCGGGCCGCTCGCGCCGCGCCTCGTCGATCTGGCCGTCGCCCTTGCGCAGCAGCGTGCGGATGCGCTGGTTGAGCGCGGTTGGGTCTTCCCCCGACCCGGCCAGCCGCCCGGCGATCAGGGTCAGCAGCGCGGCGCATTGGCCGAGCAACTCGGCGCCGGTGTCGCGCAGATGGTCACCGGCGCGGGCGGGCAAGATCAGCAGCGCGGCCAACACCCCGACCACGGTGCCCAGCCCGATCTCCGCCACCCGCTGGAAGGCGGCGCCCAGCGGATCGGCATGGCTGGGGTCGGACAGCATCACGATCGCCGCGGTGACCGAGCCGAGCCGCAGGTTGGGGCGGCGGGCGGTGATATAGACGGTGGTCAGCATGACCAGCAGCAGCACGACGCCGGTGCGCAGCGCCGAGGGGCCGGACAGCACCGACCCGACCACCCCGAAGGCGGCGCCCAACGCGGTGCCGAGCAGCCGGTCGATGGTCGCGCTCAGCGTGGCGCCGAGCGTGGCCTGCAGCACGATCACCGCGGTCAGCACCGACCAGTAGCCCTTGGGCAGGCCGAGGGCCTCGGCCAGGGCATAGGCGGCGACGGCCGCGATCGCGCCCCGCACCGCCTGGCGGACATGGATCGGGTCGAGGCGGGGACGGGACAGGCGGATCATCGCGACTCCGGGGCTGCGGCGACAGCATGCCAGAGAGCGGCGGTGCGCTGCAGCCTCGTCGGACGCGATTGAAAGGCACTCGCAATCGCAATATCCGCGTGGTAACCCAACCTCGTTCACGAGGGGGTGACGATGGGTTCGATGTTGAGGGTCCTGGCAGTGGCTGCGTTCAGCCTCTGGGCCGGCACGGCGGTCGCGGCGGACGACAAGATCTCAGTCACCGACCTGGCCGGCCGCACGGTCGAGGTGCCGAAGAAGGTCGAGCGCATCCTGCTCGGCGAAGGGCGGCAGATCTACATCGTCGCGGCGCTCGACCGCGAGAACCCGATCGGCCGCATCGCCGGCTGGAAGGACGAGTTCGAGCGCTCCGACCTCGATACCTACAAGCTGTACCAGGCGAAGTTCCCCGGCATCGACGCCATCCCGGACATCGGCGACCCGGAGGAGGGGACGTTCAATACCGAGCAGGCGATCGCGCTGAAACCCGACGTGTTGTTCCTCCTGCTCGGCCAGAAACCGGCGGCCGAGGAATCCGGGCTGATCAAGACGCTGGAGGGCGCCGGCATCGCCACCGTCTTCATCGACTTCCGTGACGAGCCCTTTACCAACACCGAGCCCAGCGTCCGGCTGTTCGGCCAGATCCTCGGCCGGCAGGACCGGGCGGAAGAGTTCATCGCCTTCTACCGCCAGCAGCTGGACCTGGTGCTGGGCCCGTTGTCCAAGGCGGATGCGCCGAGCCCGAAGGTGATGATCGAGCGTGCCGCCGGCACCGGCTGGGGCGCCGAATGCTGCGCCTCCTTCGGCGACGAGAATTTCGGCCGCATGGTGCGGATGGCCGGCGGCACCAACATCGCCACCGGCCTGATCCCCGGTGCCTTCGGCGTGCTGAACCCGGAGCAGGTGACGGTCGCCAACCCCGACGTGGTGATCGCGACCGGCGCCAACTGGTCGCAATTCGTGCCGGATGGCGGCTGGGTCGGCCTCGGCCCCGATGCCGACCAGGCGAAGGCGAAGGACCGGCTGGCGGCGCTGGTGGCGCGCCCGGCCTATACCGGCGTCAAGGCGGTGGCGGACGGCCGCGTCCACGCCATCTGGCACCAGTTCTACGACAGCCCGTACCAGTTCGTCGGCGTCCAGCAGATCGCCAAATGGCTGCACCCCGACCTGTACGCCGACCTCGACCCGGAGGCGACGTTCCGCACCCTGCACGAGCGCTTCCTGCCGATCCCGTACCGGCCCGGCTACTGGGTCTCGCTGGCCCCGGCCGGCTGAAAGGCTTGAGCATGGCGGACCACGCCGTCCCGATCGACACCCATCTGCGCGCCGGCCGCGCCGCCTATCGTGGCATGGCCCGGCGCAAGCTGCTGCTGCTCGCAGCCCTGGCCGCGGCGCTGCTGGTCAGCCTGGTGCTCGACATCGGCATCGGCCCGGCGCGCTACGGCGTCGGCGAGGTGGTGTCGGCCCTGGTCTCACCCTCCGACGTCCCGGCGACGCTGCGGGTGGTGATCTGGGACATCCGCCTGCCGGTGGCCCTGATGGCCGTCGTGGTCGGCGCCGCCCTGGCGGTGGCCGGGGCGCAGATGCAGACGGTGCTGAACAACCCGCTGGCCGATCCCTTCACCCTCGGCATCTCGGCCGCCGCCAGCTTCGGCGCGGCGCTGGCCCTCGTGCTCGGCGTGGCGCTGATCCCCGCCCTGACCGACGTCATGGTGCCGGTCAACGCCTTCCTGATGGCGCTGGTGGCGTCGCTGGGGCTGCACGCGCTGAGCCAGCGCCGCGGCGTGACCATGGAGACGGTGGTGCTGCTGGGCATCGCCATCGTCTTCACCTTCAACGCGCTGCTGTCGCTGCTGCAATATGTGGCGTCGGAACAGGCGCTGGCGGCGGTGGTGTTCTGGACCATGGGCAGCCTGGGCAAGGCGAGCTGGGGCAAGCTCGCGGTCACCGCCGGGGTGCTGGTCGTCCTGCTGCCGCTGATGGCGCGCCGCGCCTGGCAGCTGACGGCGCTGCGCCTTGGCGAGGACAAGGCCCGCAGCTTCGGCATCGATGTCCGCCGGATGCGGCTGGAGACGATCCTGGCGGTCAGCCTGCTGGCGGCTGTGCCGGTCGCCTTCGTCGGCACCATCGGCTTCGTCGGCCTGGTCGGGCCGCATATCGCCCGCATGCTGATCGGCGAGGACCAGCGCTTCTTCCTGCCGGCCTCGGCCCTGGCCGGGGCGCTGATGCTGTCGGCCACCTCGATCGTGTCGAAGTCGATCGTGCCGGGCGTGATCTTCCCGATTGGCGTGATCACCGCCCTGGTCGGCGTGCCTTTCTTCTTCAGCCTGATCCTGGCCAGCCGGCGCCGCGCATGGCAATGAACCCCGTCACCCTCGAGCTGCGCGACGTTTCGGTCGCCTATGGCCGCCGGGCGGTGCTGCACGGCATCACCACCCCGGTGATGGCGGGCGGCGAGGTCACCGCCGTGATCGGGCCGAACGCGGTCGGCAAGTCCAGCCTGTTCCGCCGCATCGCCGGGCTGATCGGCGGCCCGGGCGAGGTGCTGGTCGACGGCCGCGCCGCCGCCGGCTGGGAGGCGAGCGACCCGAGCCGGCCGTGCCATCTCCCGCAGGAGGCGGCGGTCAACGCCGTCCTCACCGTGCTCGAATCCGTGCTGCTGGCGCGCAAGAGCAGCGCCGGCTGGCGGGTCGACGACACCGATCTCGACGCCGTCACCCGCACCCTGGCGCTGCTCGAGATCGACGATCTCGCCATGCGCAACCTGGGCGAGCTCAGCGGCGGCCAGAAGCAGCTGGTGTCGATCGCCCAGGCCCTGGTGCGCGATCCCCGCATCCTGTTGATGGACGAGCCGACCAGCGCGCTCGACCTGCAGCGCCAGGTCGAGGTGCTGACCCTGGTCCGCGACCTGGCCCGCAGCCGGTCGCTATGCGTGCTGATCGCGCTGCATGACCTGAACCAGGCGGTGCGCTTCACCGACCGGGTGCTGGTGCTGAAGGAAGGCCGTGTCGCCGCCTGCGGCGAGCCGCGGACCGTCGTCACCGCCGAGATGCTGCGCGAGGTCTACGGCGTCGAGGCGCGGGTCGAGACCTGCTCGGACGGCATGCCGATGGTGCTGGCCGACCGCTCGATCCGCCGGCGCCGTATCGCGGTGGACCGGCTGGCCGCCGAATAGCAAAAGGCCCGCCACCCGGGCGGGCCTTGCGTCTGGCCAGAGCGCGGGCCGTCAGGCGGCCAGCTTCTCCTCGGCGTCCAGCGTGGCGGCCACGGCGTGGATCACCGCGGCGATGCGGATCACGGCCTGGACCACGTCCTTGCCCACGCCCTTCTTGGCGACGACCTGCTCATGGCTGTCCATGCACATGCCGCAGCCGTTGATCGCCGACACCGCCAGCGAATACAGCTCGAAATCCACCTGGTCGACGCCCGGGTTGGCGATCGCGTTCATGCGCAGCCGCGCCGGCATGGTCGCGTAGTCCTTCTCGGACACCAGATGGGTGAAGCGGTAGTAGATGTTGTTCATGCCCATGATCGCCGCCGCGGTCTTGGCGGCGCCCTGCGCCTCGGGCGACAGGTGCTGCGCCGCGTCGGCCGCGATCGCCTTGATCACGGTGGCGTTGCGCGAGGCATAGGCGCTGGCCAGGGCCGAACCCCAGATCTGCTGGGCGGTCACGCCGGGCGCGGTCAGGACCGAGGACAGGTTGAGCTTCAGATCCTTGGCGTAGTCGGGAAGAGCGGCCTTCAGCGTGTCGATCGACATGGGGACTCCGGCGGGACTTGGAAAAGGCAGGGGCCGGCCCGCGTGGGGCCGGCCGGAGAGGAACAGGACGCCGGATCAGGCGGCCTGCAGGGTCTCCTCGCCCTTCTGCCAGTTGCAGGGGCACAGCTCGTCGGTCTGCAGCGCGTCGAGCACGCGCAGGACCTCGTGCGGGTTGCGGCCGACCGACATGTCGTTGACCGAGACGAAGCGGATGATGTTCTCCGGGTCGACGATGAAGGTGGCGCGCAGACACACCTCCTCGTTCTTCTCGAGGATGCCCAGGGCGCGGCTCAGGTCCTTGCGGATGTCGGCCAGCATCGGGATGGGCAGGTCCTTCAGGTCGGCGTGGTTCTGGCGCCAGGCCAGGTGCACGAACTCGCTGTCGGTCGACACGCCGTAGGTCAGCGCATCGCGGTCGGCGAAGTCGCCGGCCAGCTTGCCGAACGCCGCGATCTCGGTCGGGCAGACGAAGGTGAAGTCCTTCGGCCAGAAGAACACGATCTTCCACTTGCCCTTGCTCGCGGCGCGATCGATCTGGGTGAAGGCGTCCTTCGGGTTGGTCGAGACAACGGCCTGGAGCGAGAAATCCGGGAAGGTGTCGCCAATGGTCAGCATGGGCATCGAGAGGCTCCGTGGGATCTTTGGTGGGATTTTTTGTGTGCGGCGCAACAGGGTTGGTGCCGCAGTGCAGCAAGGAGATAGCAAGCCGGAGTCTCACAATCAAATCGATTGTTCCGACAATTATGATAGCCTGAGCCTATGAACCAACCGATCACCCTGCGGCAGCTCCGCTATGTCGTCGCGGTCGCCGACACGCGCCATTTCGGCCGGGCCGCCGCCGCCTGCCATGTCAGCCAGCCCTCGCTCAGCGCCCAGGTCCAGGCGCTGGAGGAGATGCTGGGCGGGCCGCTGTTCGAACGGTCGAAGCGGCGGATCCTGCTGACCCCGCTGGGCGAATCGATCGTCGTCCGGGCACGGCGGATTCTCGCGGAGACCCAGGACCTGCTGCTGGCCGCGCGCGACCAGGCGGCGCCGCTGGCCGGCGATTTCCGGCTCGGCGTGATCCCGACGCTGGGCCCCTATCTGCTGCCGCGGCTGATGCGGACGCTGCGCCGCACCTATCCCGACCTGCGCCTGTATCTGCGCGAGGACCTGACCGACCGGCTGGTCGAACGGCTGCGCCGCGGCGAGCTGGAGGCGGCACTGCTGGCCCTGCCGGTCGAGGATCCGAAGCTGGAATCGCTGCCGGTGTTCGACGAGCCCTTCCTGCTGGCCGTGCCCACCGGACATCGGCTGGCCCGGGCCAACCGGGTGACACCGGCCGACCTGTCGGGCGAGCATCTGCTGCTGCTGGAGGATGGGCACTGCCTGCGCGACCAGGCGCTGGAGGTGTGCCGCAGCGCGGCGCGGACCGAGGAGGATTCGTTCGGCGCCACCAGCCTGTCGACCCTGCGCGAGATGGTGGCCGGGCGGATCGGCATCACCCTGCTGCCGGCCTTGGCCTGCACCGCGCCGACCATGGCCGACAGCGACATCGCGGTCAGGCCGTTCGATGCGCCGCAGCCGTCGCGCCGGATCGGGCTGGTCTGGCGCCGGGGCGCGGCGCGACGGGGCGAGATCGAGATGCTGGCCGAGTTCCTGCGCCAGCACCTGCCGGAAGGCGCGGTGGCGATTCCGCAGGACGATGACGAGGCGCCGGACCGGAGAGCGGCCGGCTGACGGCCGCCGTCAGTAGTCCCATTCCATGGTCACGCCGACGCCGCCGCCGCTGTCGCCGCCAGCCTCGGCCTTGCCCTTGATGTTGTCGGTGATGTCGATGGTGACCGTGGCCCGGGTACTGCCGGCGTCGATGCCCTGTTCCACCCCGACCCGCACGCCCTTGGTGAGATAGCGGCCGAGGCCGATCGCAGAGCCGCCGGAGGCGTCCGTGTTGAAGTCGAGCTGGTCGAGGCCGAGCGACTTCTGGATGCCGCCGAGCAGGCCGGTGCCGCCGCCGCCGACTCCTGCCATTTCCGCTGCCGCCTGGGCCAGCTGGATCGCCTGGGTCGGGCTGAGCTGGCCGGTGGCCTGGCCGAACAGCAGGCGCGACAGCACCTCGTCCTGCGGCAGCTCGGGCGACGAGCTCAGCGTGAGCTGGGGCTTCGAGGCATAGCCGCCGATCTCGATATTGGCGGTGACGTCGCCGGCCCGGGTCGAGGCCAGGAAGTCGAGTCGCGGATCCATAACCCCGCCGTCGAAGCTGATATTGCCGTGCTCGAAGTCCAGGCGCTGGCCGAATTTCGAGATCTGGCCGCGGCGCATCTTGAAGTTGCCCTGGATGTCGGGGGTGGACGTCGTGCCGACGATCTTGAGCTGCCCCTGCATCTCGGCATCGATGCCCTGGCCGCGGACATAGAACTGGTTCGGCGAGTCGACGGTGATGTCGAGCCGGATCTGCGATGGCGGCTTCTGCGGCTGGTTCCGGTTGCGGTTCCGGCTCGGCGGCGTCGCCGTGTTGAGGGCAACACCCTCCGCCTTCATCCGGGCCGCAACCTCCGGCGGCACGTTGATCTGGCGCACGGGTATCGGCGTCACCGAGACGGGGAAGCTGTCCGGGATCTGGATGACCGCGTTGCGGATCTTGATCGAGCCCTGGAGCAGCGCATCGGCCGACAGGTCGCCGGACAGGGACAGGTCGCTGTCGGCATGGGCGGTCGCCAGATCGCTGGACACCAGCAGCGCGTTGCTGGTCTGGATCCGCATATCGATCGGCAGGCTGCCATTCGCGCCCAGGGTGACGCTGCCGTTGCCGCTGACGGTGCCGCCGCCCGGCGTCTTGGCCGACAGGCTGGTCAGGCGGAAGCTGTCGCCGGCGCCGGTCACGGTGGCGTTGATGGCCTGCAGCCGGACGCCGTATTCGGAGTTCTGGTAGCTGCCGTTGCGCAGGGTGACGGTACCGGAGGCCTGCGGCCTGTCCGCCGTGCCCTCGATCCTGACGTCGAGCGACAGCGGGCCGGCGATGCGGTCGGCGCCGGCGGCCAGGAAGTCGTTGAACATCGCCAGCTCGACCTGGCCCTTGGCCGAGCCCGAGATTGCCCCGCCGCCCAGCGGCACCGCGGCCTGCAAGTCGAGCCGGGCGCGCCCAGCGGTGACCCGGCTGGTGACGTTGATCCGCTGTCCGCCCAGCGTGCCGTCGGCGGTGGCGTCGATCGCGGGCAGGCCGGCGGTGTTCAGTCCGCCCATCTTCGCGCCGGACACCTTCAGCGAGAACTTGCCGCCCGGGTCGGCGGCGCTGCCGGTGATGGTGGCCTCGCCGTTCAACTGTCCTTGCAGATCTAGGCCGGGGCTGGCGATCGAGGCCAGGCCGAGCGGCAGCCGGGCGATGCGGGCGCGCAGGTCCAGCGCGTCGCCGGCGCGGCCGGACAGGCTGACGCTGCCGCCGCCGCTGACCGCGAGGTCGATGGTGCCGAGATCGACGCCGGCGGCGCCGGCATGGATGGTGGCCGGCCTCGACAGGGTGACCGACTGGCCGGACTGGCGGATCGCCAGGTTCTTCAGCCCGACTACGGTCTCGGCTCCGTTCAGGCCGATATCGGCCGCCATGTCGGCGGTGCCGTAACCGGTCGCGGCCTGCAGCTTCAGCGCCAGCTGCTGCATCGTGCCGGCGACGGTCAGCTCGGCCCGGCTGATCGGGGTGCCGCTGGCGGTGGCGTTGGTGACCAGCAGCCGGCCGTCCTGGATGCGGCGGCCGTCCACCATCGGGTCGAGCACGGTGCCGGTCAGCCGGATCTCGCCGAGCTGGGCCTGGTCGGCATACGCGACGCGCCGGGCGGTCAGGTCGATCTTGGCGCCGGCCGCGGGGTCGAGCGTCAGGGTGGCGTCGAGCTGCCCGCGCAGCGCCTGGCCGATGAAGGCGCCGACCACGCCGAGATCGGCCACGGCCAGGCGAATGGTACCGCCGACCGGCTTGCCGTCCGCCGCCAGCGCAGCATTGCCGTCGGCCTTGATGCCGGCGACGTCCAGCACCAGCGTGCTGACATCGATGCCGCCATCCGGCTTCCGGGCCAGCACGATGTCGCCGGTGGCCGGCTTGCCGTCGACTGTGCCGGCCAGCTTGACCGTACCTGCAGGCGCAGCAGGCAGGCCGGCGGCGTCGATGTCGACGGTCAGGTGCTCGACCGCATGGCCGGCGGTCTTCACCCCTTCGGCCACAACCTGGCCCTTGACGCCGAGCGCGCCGATGGTGCCGGACAGGGCGGCGTCGACCGACACCGCGCCCTCGACGCCGGGCGACACCGCGGCGAGCGAGCCGAGCGCCGCCTTGACCGTGCCGTCGATCGCGTCGCCATCCAGCGTCCCGGCGGCATCGAGCGAGGCCTTCTCGCCCTTCACGCTGATGCCGGAGACGGTGATCTTGCCGGCGGCGTCGCGCTCCACCCGGCCGGTCAATGTCGCCTGCTTGCCCAGCACGGCGGCGGTCGGCGTGGCTTCGGCGTTCGGCTCGGCGATGGTGCCGGTCCATTCCAGGGTGGCGGCGCCGTCGGCGGCCAGCATCGGCTTCACCGTCAGGTCGAGGCCGCCGGAGATCGGCTGGCCGACCAAGCCGGAGAAGCGGCCGAGATCGGCATAGGTCAGGTGCAGCGTGCCGGCGCCGGAGGGCGCCATCGCATCGCCCTGGCCGCTGGCGGTCAGGACGGCGCCATCCAGCCGGGCCTCCAGCCGGTCGATCACCGCCTTGCCCGACTGGGTGGCGCTGCCGTCGAAGCTGAGCTGCAGGGTGTGGCCTGCCGCGGTCTCGAGCAGCGGGTCGCCCAGCGCCAGGCCGTCGGCGGAGGCGGTGACGTGCAGCCCGATCGGGGCTTCGGGGTCGGAGAACGGGCCTTGCGGCGTCGCCGTCAGGTCGACCATCAGGGTGCCGGCGGCATACGGATCCTGGCGCAGCCCGGTGCCGCGGATCGTCGCGACCACCACCGGCGCATCCAGGGCGCCCTTGGCGGTGCCGTCGACCGCCAGCGACTCCCAGCCGATGCCCGGCGGCAGCAGCGTGGCGAAGCCGGCTGCGGTGCCGGCCTGCAGCGTGTAGGCGAGATCGACCTGGTTGCCGGTCGGGTTCACGCTGCCGGTCACCGAGACGCTGCCGGCCGCAGCCTTAGCGTCGAGCTGGCGGATGGTGATCGGGCCGGCATCGGCGATCTCCGCCTCGACCTTCAGCGTTGTCGGGCCTTGCAGCAGCGGGGCGGCGGTGGCGGCGAGCGCGGCCGGGACCAACCGGACGGCATCGGCGTTCAGATCGACGGTCAGGCGCCGGCGGCCTTCGCCGGGCTCGATCCGCACCTCGCCCTCGACGCCGCCCAGGTCGCCGACCTTGCCGGTCAGGGTGGCGCGCCAGTCGCGCAGGGTGCCGGTGCCGTTGAGCTTCAGGTCGACCGGAGGTTGCCCGGGGAACTGGGCCATGCCGGCGATCAGGCCGCCCGGCGGCTCCTGCACCGACACGGCGACATCGAGCTGCTCGGTCGACGGGATGAAGGCCAGCCTGGCGGTGATGTCGCCGGCCGCGCCGTCCAGCCGGCGGACCGCGAGGTTGGCGGCCAGCCCCTGCGACGGGTCGCCCAGCTGGGCGTCGCCGACCACGCTCAGGGTCGCCGCCAGCCCGGCGATGGCCGGGCCGACCGCGATCCGCTCGACATTCAGCCGGTCGAGCCGGATGTCGACCGGCAGCCGCGGCAGCGAGAAGCCGGTGGAGGTCGGCTCCGTCTCCGGCTCGGTGCCGGCGGCGGGCAGGCGGTCGACCGTGACCGTGCCGGCCTCGACCGCGTCGACCCGCAGGGTGCGACGCAGCAGCGCCGAGGGGCTCCAGGCGAGGTGGGCCCAGTCGACCGTCACCATCTTGCCCGCCGGGTCGGACACGGCGACGTCGCGGACCGTCATGTCGAAGGGCACGAAGCCCTCGATCGCGCCGATCGAGACCTGCATCTCCGGCGAGCTCGCCAGGCTGCCGGCCTGGTCGGCGATCAGGCGCTTGCCGGGGCCGGTCTGCGCCGCCGCGAAGACGACTAGCAGCAGCGCGACCGGCAGGCCGATGACGACCGCCAGGACGATGAGGAGGATTCTGAGCGCGCGCATCAGAACGCCTGCCCGATGCTGATGTAGAGCTGGAAGCTGTCGTCGCTCGCGCGCTTGTTCAGCGGGATGGCGATGTCGGCGCGGATCGGCCCGATGCCGGTGTAGTAGCGGGCGCCCAGACCGGCCGCGTACTGGATGTTGCTGCCGAAATCCGGAACGCTCTTGTCATAGACGCCGCCGGCGTCGAAGAACGGCACGATGCCGATCGTGTCGGTGATCTTGTAGCGCAGCTCCAGGCTGGCGATGATCGAGCTGAGGCCCCCGGTCGGGTTGTCTTCCTTATTCAGCGGGCCGATGCTCTGGTACTTGTAGCCGCGGACGCTGCCGCCACCGCCGGCATAGAGCCGCTTGTCGGGCGGCACGTCGGCGATGTCCGGCCCGGCGATGCTGCTGATGCCCAGCTGCCCGGCCAGGATGATGTCGCCGTCGCCGCCCGACAGGTCGATATAGGTCGACCCCAGCGCCTTGGCCACGACCATGTCGACCGAGGAGCCGAGGAAGGTCGGGTAGGGGGTCAGCGACAGCTGCGCCCGGTAGCCCTTGCTCGGGTTCAGCAGGTTGTCGGTGGTGTCGATCTTGGCGCCGAGCGGGATGCCGACGAAGGTGTAATCCCACTCGCCTTCGTCGTTCTCGACATGGCCGGTCTCGAAGCTGAGCCCGGCCAGCAGGTCGATCTCCTTCGAGTATTTGTAGGTGGCGATGCTCTGCACCAGGCCGCGGGTGCTGGTGTAGGCGTCCAGCACCTCGCGTACCGCCTCGGCCTTGGAGTCGAGGGTGGTGTTGCGATCGAAGAAGCCCGGCACCTTCAGGGACACGCCGAACTTGAAGTTCGGCTCGGTCGCGTCGTTGTAGCCGAGGCCGCTGACCTCGCCGTCGATGCGCAGCTGCTCGGCCCCGCCCCACAGGTTGCGGTGGCCCCAATAGGCGTTCACCCCGGCGCCGTAATTGGTTTCGTATTTGGCGCCGAAGCCGATGAAGCGCAGCGGCCGTTCCTGCACCGCGATCGTCACCGGGACATTGCCCTGCGCGTCGATCTGGTCCGCGGTGGTGACGCGGACGCTGCTGAATACGCCCAGATCGGCCAGGTCCTTGCGCAGGTCCTGGACCTGCTGCGGCGAGTAGACCTGGCCGGTGACGAAGGGCACGCGGCTCTGAATGAAGCTTTCCCGGACCGTCTCCTCGCCTTCCACCGTCACCGGACCGAAACCGGCCTTGGGCCCGGGGTCGAGAAACTCGGTCAGGTCCATGGTCTGGTCGGCATGATCGACCACCGCGTCGCGCGACGGCACCTTGGCCAGGGGATAGCCCTGGTCGTTCATCTGCGCCACCATCGCGCCCTCGGCGCTGAGGATGGTGCCGGACAGCGCCGGCTTGCCGGGATCGAGGCCGAGCGGCGTGCGGTCGATCACCAGCGGCAATTGGTCGGACCCCTGGATGTCGGTCAGCCGCACGGTCCCGAACTTATAAGATGGACCGAGATCGATCTTGATCGAGACCTTGACCGGATCTTTGCTTTGCCGTGCCGTCAGCCGGTCGACCAGCCCGGGATCGTCCATGTCCACGCCGTCGATGGTGATGTGAACCTCGCCGCCGTAATACGATAGCGCCCCCAGGGCGCCGTACAGCCGGTCGCGGTCGGCCAGCGCCCGGCGGACCAGCCCGACCGGGCCGGAGGGCGGGCTGGACTGCAGCTTCAGCAGGTTCGAGGCGCCGGTCAGCGCCGCGGTCGCGTTCTCGTCCGGGATCGGCTCCAGAGTCGCCGCATAGGGCAACTCGTCGGGCAGCGGCGCCGTCTCGGTCGCCGCGTCGCCGTCGGTCGCGGGCTCGTCCTGGGCCAGCAGCGCTGCCGAAGGAACCAATGCAGCGAGGAGGCCGAGCCACCCGAGTCTGCCCAGTCTTGCTCGCAATCCCGCGCTCTCCCTGTCGCCGCGCGCTGGTGGTGCTGCCGCCGCTCGCGCTTCGGTTGTGCCATGATGGGAACACATACCATGCAACTTTCGTTGCCTTGGTCGTCCTAAATTCTACCTCGACTTTTCAACGATTTGGCGCCTCGACTTGCGTTTGGCGCCGATCCGACTATATTGCACTGCAACGGCGGCTGGGGCGTTGGTAAGACGACCCGTCCGCCGTCCTTTGTTTTGCCCGCATCGCTTCCCGCCCTCCCGCCCCTTGGACGGACCATGGATATCCGGAACATCGCCATCATCGCCCATGTCGATCATGGCAAGACCACGCTCATCGACGTGCTGCTGCGCCAGTCGGGGGCCTTCCGCGACAACCAGGTTGTGGCCGAGCGGATCATGGACTCGAACGACCTCGAGCGCGAGCGCGGCATCACCATCCTGGCGAAATGCACGTCGCTGGTGTGGAAGGACGTCCGCATCAACATCGTCGACACGCCGGGCCACGCCGATTTCGGCGGCGAGGTCGAGCGCATCCTCAACATGGTCGACGGCGTGGTGGTGCTGGTGGACGCGGCCGAGGGGCCGTTGCCGCAGACCAAGTTCGTCACCGGCAAGGCGCTGAAGCTGGGGCTGCGGCCGATCGTGCTGATCAACAAATGCGACCGGCCGGACGCCCGCCCGCACGAGGTGCACGACGAGGTGTTCGACCTGTTCGCGGCGCTCGACGCCAATGACGACCAGCTCGACTTTCCGACCCTGTTCTCCTCGGCCAAGCAGGGCTGGGCGGCGGAGAGCCTGGAGGCGGAGCGGACCGACATGGCGCCGCTGTTCGACCTGGTGCTGCGCCACGTGCCGGCGCCGAAGATCGAGGAAGACCAGTCGTTCCGCATGCTGGCCACCACGGTCGAGGCCAACCCCTATCTCGGCCGGGTGCTGACCGGCCGCATCCGCTCCGGCACGGTCCGGCCGAACATGACGGTCAAGGCGCTGTCGCGCACCGGCGAGACCATCGAGACCGGGCGCATCAGCCGGGTGCTGGCTTTCCGCGGCATCGAGCGCCAGCCGATCGAGATCGGCGAGGCCGGCGACATCGTCGCCATCGCCGGGCTGGAAACCGCGACCGTCGCCGACACCATCTGCGACCTGAACGTGACCGAGGCCTTCGCGGCCCAGCCGATCGACCCGCCGACCATCGCCATGACCTTCTCGGTCAACGACAGCCCGCTGGCCGGCACCGAGGGCGACAAGGTCACCAGCCGCGTCATCCGCGCCCGGCTGCTGCGCGAGGCCGAGGGCAATGTCGCGCTGAAGATCACCGAGACCGCCGAGAAGGATGCCTTCGAGGTCGCCGGCCGCGGTGAATTGCAGCTCGGCATCCTGATCGAGACCATGCGGCGCGAGGGCTTCGAGCTGTCGATCAGCCGGCCGCGCGTCGTCTACAAGGACGACGAGTCCGGCCAGGTGCTGGAGCCGATCGAGGAAGTGACGATCGACGTCGACGAGGAGCATTCCGGCATCGTCGTGCAGAAGCTGTCCGAGCGGAAGGGCGAGCTCCTGGAGATGCGGCCCTCCGGCGGCGGCAAGCAGCGCCTGGTCATGCTGGTGCCGACTCGCGGCCTGATCGGCTACCAGGGCGAGTTCCTGACCGACACCCGCGGCACCGGCGTGATGAACCGGATCTTCCACGACTACGCCCCGCACAAGGGCGCCATCGCCTCGCGTCACACCGGCGTGCTGATCTCGAACGCCCAGGGCGAGGCCGTGGCCTACGCGCTGTGGAACCTGGAGGACCGCGGCCCGATGCTGATCGAGCCGCAGGCGAAGGTCTACCAGGGCATGATCATCGGCGAGCACACCCGCGGCAACGACCTCGAGGTCAACGTGCTGAAGGGCAAGCAGCTGACCAACATCCGCACCACCAGCAAGGACGAGGCGGTGCGCCTGACCCCGCCGATCCAGATGACGCTGGAGCGGGCGCTGACCTACATCAACGACGACGAGCTGGTCGAGGTCACGCCGAAGACGGTCCGTCTGCGCAAGACCGTGCTGGACCCGAACGAGCGCAAGAAGATCGAGCGCCAGAAGAAAGAGGCCTGAGACTCAGGCCGCGGCGATGCCGGACGGCTCCGGCATCGCCTCGCTCTCCGTCGTCCCGCCGCCGCCGTTTCCGGCCGGCTTCGGGGTCCATTGCATCACCGCCGTGGCGATGGCGCTGAAGCCGCGGACCACGACCGTGTGCGCCTCCAGCCCCTCCGGCATCTCCCCGGCAAGCTCCCGCGGCCCCAGCAGGCCGACCACCAGAATGGCGTCCGGCCCGATGCGCCGGCGCAGCCGCCGGATCAGCCGGCCCAGCTGGTGCTCGGTCACGGTGCCGGAATGGGCCACCATCACCACCGGCACGTCGACCGCCTCGGGCACCGCCCCGCCGCGCTCGCCATGGCGGCAGGCGATGCCCTTCTCGGCCAGCAGCTGACCGGTCATCAGCGCGGCGGCCTGGTCCAGCTCGTCCCGCGCGCCGAGGCACAGCACGGCGGGCGGCGTGTCGTGCCCGTCCTCGTCGAGATCCGCGACCGCCGCCAGGATGCCGCCCCAGACCGCGCCGCGCTGCGGGCCGTCCAGCGCGCCGCGCTGCCGGTCGGCCTGGGCCAGGTGGATGGCCGGCAGGATCATGCTCTCGAACAGCGCCTGGCGGGACTGGCCCTGCAGCCCGCGCTCGGCCAGCTCCGACGCTTCCAGCGGATCGCCGGCCAGGATGCGCTGGTAGAAATGCGCCTCGGGCGTCAGCGCCGGCGTGCTGCCCAGGAGCACGTCCAGGAAGCCGAACTGCGGCACGTGCCGGCCCAGCACGGCCAGGCAGACCGTCAGCGGCACCGCCAGCAGCAGCCCGGGAATGCCCCACAGGGTCAGCCAGAAGATGGTGGCGAACAGCACGGCGAAGGGTGACAGGCCGGTGCTGCCGCCATACAGCAGCGGCTCACCGACATTGACGGTGATCAGGTCCAGCACCACGAACAGCGCAATCGTCTCCAGCGGCATCAGCCAGCCGGGATCGACGGCGAAGGCCAGGATGGTCGGCAGCAGCGCGGCGGCGACCGTCCCGACCAGCGGAATGAAGCGCAGCACCGCCGACAGCAGGCCCCACAGTATGGGGTTGGGCACGCCGATGACCCAGAGGCCGATGCCGAAGGCCGCGCCGTAGCAGAAGTTCAGCAACGCCTGGGCCAGCAGGAAGCGGCTGAGTCGCTGCGCCGCGTCGTCCATCGCCGCGGTGGCGCGGGTCAGGTCCTTGGATCCCAGCAGCCAAATCAGCCGGTTCCGCAGATCCTCCCGCTCCAGCAGCATGAACACCGAGAAGACCAGGACCACGCCGATGATGGCGAAGGGCTCGATCAGCGGCGCGCCGACCTCCCAGGCCAGTTGCAGCGGCGTCAGCGCCGGCGGCACCAGTTGCACCGGCACCGGCTTGCCCTGGGCGCCCTCCATGCCCATCGGGGCGGACGCCACCGCCCGTTCGGTCGCCTCCTCGGACAGGCGGGCCACCATGGCCGTCAGCCGGTCGATCAGCCCGCCGCCCGGCGCGACCTCCTTGATCGACTGGATCTTGGTCTCGAGGTTGCTCTGGTATCGCGGCAGGTTGCCGGCCAGGTCGATCGCCTGGCTGGCCACCAGCACGATGAAGACCACCGCCCCGATCGACAGGGCGACGATGACGATCAGCACCGCCGGGGTCCGCGGCAGCCCCAGCTTGCGCAGCTGCAGCACCACCGGGGCCATGGCGAAGCTGATCAGCAGCGCCAGCGAGAACGGGATCAGCACGTCGCGGCCGAAATACAGCGCCGCGGTCGCCGCCAGGATCACCAGGATCCCGTTGGTCGAGGACAGGGCGCCGATCTTGTCGGTCAGCGGGGTCAGGCTGCGGTGGGATCGGCCGGGTTCGGACAGCATCTGGGCACGGGCGGAAGCCTGGGGCGGGAATGGAACGGTGCGGTAACCCCCGCAGTTCCCGCCGCATCGCTCCGGGTCGATCCGGATGGCCGGCTACTCCATCTCCTCCAGCTCCCGCCCGCGGGTCTCGCGCACCGCGCGGCTGACGAAGACGAAGGACAACAGCGCCATCACCGCGTAGATGCCATAGGCCACGCCGAGGCCGGCGGAGGCGAGGGACGGAAAGGTCTCCGAGACTACGAAGTTGGCGACCCACTGCGCCGCCGCGGCCACGGCCAGCGCATAGGCCCGGATGCGGTTGCTGAACATCTCGCCCAGCAGCACCCAGACGACCGGCCCCCAGCTGACCCCGAAGAACACGACGTAGAGATTGGCGGCGGCAACGGCGACCACGCCGGCCGTCCCGTCCAGCACCGGCGTCATGGCGCCGTTGACCATCTCGGTCGGGGCCGTACCGAAGATATAGGCCATGGTGCCCAGCGACAGGGTCATGCCGGCCGAACCGACGAGCAGCAGCGGCTTGCGGCCGACGCGGTCGATCAGGGCGATGGCCACCAGCGTGGTCAGGATGTTGGTGACCGAGGTGGCGACCGTGATGATCAGGGAATCGGCCTCGGTGAAGCCGACCGCCTGCCACAGCACCGAGGAGTAGTAGAAGATCACGTTGATGCCGACGAACTGCTGGAACACCGACAGCAGGATGCCGGTCCAGACGATCGGCAGCAGGCCGAAGCTGGGGCCGGCGAGATCGCGCAGCGACTGCCGGTTTTCCTGGTCGATGCTGTTCTCGATCTCGGCGATCTTCACCCGCGGCGGCGGCCGGTTGCCGACGAAGCGCCGCAGCACCTCGGTCGCCTCGGCGATGCGCTTCTTGCTGACCAGGAAGCGCGGCGATTCCGGGATGATGCCGGCCAGCACCCCGTACACCACCGACGGCACCGCCATGGAGATGAACATCCAGCGCCAGGCTTCGAGCCCGAGCCACAGCGTGTTCCCGGCGCCGCCGGCCGCGGCGGCCAGCGCGTAATCGCACAACAGGGCGACGAAGATGCCGACGACGATGGCCAGTTGCTGCAGCGAGCCGAGCCGCCCGCGGATATGGGCGGGCGAGACCTCGGCGATATAGGCCGGGGCGATCACGCTGGCGGCGCCCACGGCCACGCCGCCGAGGAAGCGCAGCGCCGTCAGCGCCCAGATGTCCCAGGCCAGCCCGGAACCGACGGAGCCGATCAGGAAGATGACCGCGGCCAGCTGCATCACCGCGATCCGGCCGTATCTGTCCGCCAGCCCCCCGGCGAACCAGGCGCCGACCGCGGAGCCGAGCAGGGCGCTGGCCACCGAGAAGCCGAGCAGCACGTCGCCGGCGCCGGACCATTCGCGGATGGCGCCGACGGCGCCGTTGATCACCGAGGTGTCGTAGCCGAACAGGAAACCGCCCATCGCGGCCGACAGGGCGACCAGGAAAGTCTTGCCGACGACAGAGCCGCCGTCGCCGGAAGTGGCCGAGACACCTCGCTCAGGCGAACGGTCTGCTGTCGACATGGTCCGTCTCCGGATTGCGATCCCCAGGACTGTGAACCTGTCGACCGGCGATTCCTATCGACGAAGGATCGTGTCTCTACGGCGGAAACGGCATGGGTCATGGCCGCGGCCGAGGCCCTCAGGTGGTCAGGCCCGTCCCGGCGGGTGCGGTGGGAGACGCCGGCGCCGGCATTCCCGGGGCAGGCCGCTCGGGAGTGGCGGGCCTTGCCCGTGCCGGCCGCTCGGCCGCGACGATGGTGCCGCGCAGGAGATCGGATATCGCCTGCTGCAGCAGCTTCCGGCCGTGGGGCTCGGCCCCGACGCCGACGCTGACGCCGACCGCCGTCAGGGAGTGATCGCCGGTCATGCTCATGCCGAGCACCGCCTGTGAGCGGCGAAGCGGGCCTGCGGGCTCGACCGGCGTGAGCGCGAAGCCGTTGTAGACGCCGAAGTCATCCGCGCCGAGATACTGGAACCCGCCTAAATCCAGGCGGAACTCCCGCGATGACGGATTCGGCGTCCGGTACATGGCCCGTTCGCTCATCAGCGCGGACACCTTGGGGTTGGCCATCATCGTCAGGAACATCCGCCGGTCCATGATCGCCGCCTCCTCGGCCGATGCCGGCTGCAGGGCGGAGGCGACGAGCGCGAGCCGGTCGACCACAACGCTGGCGGACGGCGACGATGGTTCGTCACAGGGCCGGAACACGCCCAGCAGCGTGTCATCGGGCTCCAGGTTCTTGCTGACGGCGCGCATTGCCTGGGCGCCCAAAGTGTCGGATTCGTCCGACAGGCAATAGCCGGCCGGGGCCACGGCCTGGAAAGGCACGGCGGCATGGGCCACCGCGGTGGCCGGTGACGTCGGCACGATCTGCCGCGGCGCCTGGGCGGCGCAGGCCGAAAGAGCCGCCAGAAGGACGGCCAGCCCGAACAATCGCATCGTGAAATCTCCCCCCTCGCAATAGAGGAAGCCTAACGCGGCGGCGCCCCGGCGGCGAGTAGGATTCCACTCAGCCCGGCAGCGGTTCCAGCCGCCAGGCGCCGCCCTGACGGGCCAGCTTCGGCTGCAGCCAGGCCAGGGCCGCGCGCAGCGCCTCCTCGACGCCCCAGGGCAGGTTGACCAGGACGAGGCCGGAGCCGTTGAGGCGGGCCGGGAACAGCGTGTCGAACACGGTCAGCTCGGCCGCCCAGGCGCGGGGCAGGGGCGGCAGCGCCGCCAGCATGGCGTCGACCGGCGGCCGGTCCTTGATCGGATACCAGGCGGCGATCACACCCTCGGGCCAGCGCCGGTGCGCGGTGGCGAGGCCGCGGGCCAGCCGCGCCAGTTCGTCCGGCTGCTCGAAGGACGGGTCGAGCAGCAGCAGGCCGCGGCGCGGCTGCGGCGGCAGCAGGCCGCGCAGCGCCTCCCAGGAATCACGGTGGTGGATCGCGACCTGGCTGTCGCCGCCGAATTCGGCGCGCAGCCTGGCGTTGTCTTCCGGATGCAGCTCGACCAGTGTCAGCCGGTCCTCCGGCCGCATCAGCGCCCGGATCAGCCGCGGCGATCCCGGATAGATCTCGAGCCTGCCGGACGGGTTGAAGCCGCGCACCAGTTCGAGATAGCGCGCCACCGCGGCGGGAGTTTCCGTCTCCCGTTCGATCCGGGCGATGCCGTCGACATATTCGCCGGTCTTGGCGGCCTCGGCGGCCAGGGCGTAGCGGCCGACCCCGGCATGCAGGTCGAGGGCGGAGAACGGCTTGTCCTTGCCGCGCAGCGCCTCGACCAGCGCCACCAGCACCACATGCTTGAGGACGTCGGCCTGGTTGCCGGCATGGAAGGCGTGGCGATAGTTCATGCCGCCCGTAGCACCGCCACCCAGCCGGGCAGCGGCGTCCCGTTCTCGGTGCGGGCCCAGGCCGCCTCGACCTCGGTCACGGCGAAGCCGGTGGCCGCGGCGACCGCCGCCAGATAGCCGGGCGAATGCAGGTAGCGGTGGCGGTCGCCCAGGCGCCAGCTTTCGCCGTCATTGGGATTCCGCGGTCAAGGCGAACCACCCGCCCGGCCGCAGCACGGCCCGGACGCCGGCGAACAGCGGCGCGAGATCGCCGATATAGACCGCGACATCCGCGGCCAGGATCAGGTCGTAGCGCTCCGGCCACTCCGCCAGGGCCGCGACGATCTCGCCTGGCTCCAGCCGGTCGTACAGCCGTCGCGCCATCGCCTGCAGGATCATGCCGGGCGACAGGTCGATCCCGTCCAGCCGGCGGCGGCGGTCGGCGAAGGCGGCGCCGGCCAGCCCGGTGCCGCAGCCGAGATCGAGGATGTCGAAGTCGCCCTCGGGGACAATCCGGTCGACGGCGCGGCGCAGCAGCGCCGGGCCGCGATAGTGCAGCGCGTCGACCAGCGACGTCTCGAACCGTGGCGCGTACTGGTCGAACAGGGTACGGACATGCGCCTCGGGCAGCTGTGCCGGCGCCGGGGCGGCGCCGATCAGCGCCAACCGGACCGCGGCGCCCATCCGGTCCTCCGGATCCAGCTCCAGCGTGGCGCGATAGGCCGCGGCGGCGTCGCCGCCGGCCGCCTCCAGCGCCTGGCCCAGGGCGTAGCGGATCTCGACGTCGCCGGGGGCGATCTCGATCGCGGCGCGGATGGCGTCCGCGGCGTCTTCCGGCTGGCCGTCGGCGAGCAGGGCGAGGCCGATCTCCAGACGCCGGCGCGCCCGCGGGTCCGGGATGGGAAGGGGAAGGGTCATGGGATGGAACGTCCGAAGCGCCGCAGCCGTGCCACAGTCGCGCGCGGGCTTATAGCCGAAGCGCTCTCGGGCGTCGAGAGGCGCCCCGGGGATCTAGGCGCTGGTGGGATAGACGAAGCCGTCCGCTTCGTAGACGCCGCCATAGGCGCCGGTATCGGGGTTCCAGAACCGCACCGCGGTCCAGTCGTTGTCGTTGGAGACGTCGATCACCGACTGCTCGCGGTAGATCCGCCGCCGGGTCGCCCCGTCGCTGCCCCAGTTGGTGTGCGACACGGTGATCTCACGCGAGTTGCGCACCGACACCACCACCGAGATATGGCCGGAGCTCAGCCGGTCCGACCGGCCCAGAACCAACACGGCGCCGGAGCGCGGCGCACCGCCCTTGCCGTAGACGCCGTCGGCTTGGTCCCACCAGGTCCAGGCGTCGCCCTTGATCTGGATGCCGGAGACGGCGCGGGCATAGGGCACGCACTCCTCCGGCGCATTGGCAGTGACGTAGCGGGCGACGCCGGCGCCGGTCGGGTTGCGGACGATGTCGCGCCCGCCGCCGCCACAGGCGGCCAGGGCCAGCAAGACCGACAGCACCCAGGCGTGTCGCAGCATCTGTCGCCCTCAACCGAAGAATCAGAAATCAACTCCAATATGTTGAAATGTAGATATTTTTAGGATTCTGGTCAAGATCGAGGCGGAGCGGCTTGCCCGCCGTCGCCGATGCCGGGCCGTTGCGGCCAGCTCGGAGCGTCAGAGCTTGTAGACTTCAAACGGAAGATTTTGGAATGCAGCTTGGATAGGGCATAGACTGTCTTCATGCCCACGAAATAGAGCGACCAGTTTGATTTCCCGATTTTCCTTGAAGATCGCGACGGAAACCGTGTGGGCCATGCCGCCATGTTCGAGCCAGACGTACCAGACCCTTCGCAGAGGCTGACTCGGGTGGGACCGGGTCTCTACCGAGAAGCCGCGGATGAAGCGGCGCCACGCCAACGTATCTTCGTCCCGGATGACGTCCGAGTTCTGCCATTCGGCATCCCGCGGGGCGACGATGCTAGGCAGGGCCGCGGGCAGGCTGTCCGCGGGCACCTCCGGATCGGAGGACGCCGGCGATGCTGCGCCAGATCGGCTCGGGCATGGCCGCCAAAGAGTCGAACCGCTGCACCCTGGCGCCGTCGTCCTGCGGTGGGCAACCGACCTCCGGGCTCGGATATGGCTCGGCCCAGGCGGACGACGACACCAGCGCGGCCAGGAACGCACCTGCCACGCCGCCCTTCACAGACATCCCCATCGCGGATTCCCCCGACATTGCCCCGCGTCGGATCATGGCATGAGGGCCGGACGCGGCCAACGGACCGCCCGGCACACTCCGCCGCTTGACAGGCCGTCCCCGGGCGCGCTCTGATCGGGGCGTTCCGAGGGGAGCTCCGGTAAGGAGCTGAGACACCACACCATTCGCGACGTGGGAACCCTTCGAACCTGATCCGGGTCGTGCCGGCGTAGGGAATGGAACCACATGCGCGCTCAGCCGCTCTCTTTCCAGCTTTCCGTCTTTGGCACGCCCTCAATCCGTCCGATCGAGGAGGCCGTGGATGCCCAAGGACGTCATCCCCACAACCGTCACCACCGGCCCGCTGCCGGCGTCGCGCAAGGTCCATGTGCCGGGCGAGCGCAACCCCGAGCTGCGCGTCGCCATGCGCGAGATCGTGCTGTCGCCCGAATCCGGCGAGCCGCCGCTCCGGGTCTATGACGCCTCCGGCCCCTACACCGACCCGGCGGCGCTGATCGACATCGGCGCCGGCCTGCCGCCGATCCGGGCCGGCTGGATCGCCGCCCGTGGCGACGTCGAGGCCTATGACGGGCGCACCGTCCGGCCGGAGGATGACGGGCGCCGCCCCGGCGAGGCGGCCAACCTGTTCGAGTTCCCGCGCGGCGACCGCCGGCCCTTGAGGGCCCGCGGCGGCACCGCGGTGACCCAGATGGCCTATGCCCGCGCCGGCATCGTCACGCCCGAGATGGAGTATGTCGCGATCCGCGAGAATCTCGGCCGCGAACGGGCGCGTGAGGAGGCGGCGCGCGACGGCGAAAGCTTCGGCGCCGCGATCCCGGACTATGTGACCCCGGAATTCGTGCGCGACGAGGTGGCGCGGGGCCGGGCGATCATCCCGTCCAACATCAACCACCCGGAATCCGAGCCGATGGCGATCGGCCGCAACTTCCTGGTCAAGATCAACGCCAATATCGGCAACTCGGCCGTCACCTCCTCGATTGCGGAGGAGGTGGAGAAGATGGTGTGGGCGATCCGCTGGGGCGGCGACACGGTGATGGACCTGTCGACCGGCCGCAACATCCACACCACCCGGGAATGGATCCTGCGCAATTCGCCGGTGCCGATCGGCACCGTGCCGATCTACCAGGCGCTGGAGAAGGTCAATGGCGTGGCCGAGGACCTGACCTGGGAGATCTTCCGCGACACGCTGATCGAGCAGGCGGAGCAGGGGGTCGATTACTTCACCATCCATGCCGGGGTGCGGCTGCCCTACATCCATCTCACGGCGAAGCGGGTCACCGGCATCGTCAGCCGCGGCGGCTCGATCATGGCGAAGTGGTGCCTGGCGCATCACCGCGAGAGCTTCCTCTACACCCATTTCCGCGAGATCTGCGCGATCATGCGGGCCTATGACGTGGCCTTCTCGCTGGGCGACGGGCTGCGTCCCGGCTCGATCGCCGACGCCAACGACGCGGCCCAGTTCGCCGAGCTGGAGACGCTGGGCGAGTTGACCAAGATCGCCTGGGAGCACGACGTCCAGGTCATGATCGAAGGCCCCGGCCACGTGCCGATGCACAAGATCAAGGCCAATATGGACAAGCAACTGGCGGTCTGCGGCGAGGCGCCGTTCTACACGCTCGGGCCCCTCACCACCGACATTGCGCCGGGCTACGACCACATCACCTCGGGCATCGGTGCGGCGATGATCGGCTGGTTCGGCACCGCCATGCTCTGCTATGTCACGCCGAAGGAGCATCTCGGCTTGCCGGACCGCGACGACGTCAAGACCGGCGTCGTCACCTACAAGATCGCGGCCCATGCCGCCGACCTGGCCAAGGGGCACCCGGCGGCGCAGATGCGCGACGACGCGCTGTCCCGCGCCCGCTTCGAGTTCCGCTGGCGCGACCAGTTCCACCTGTCGCTCGACCCCGACACGGCGCTGGCCTATCACGACCAGACCCTGCCGGCGGAAGGTGCCAAGACGGCGCATTTCTGCTCGATGTGCGGCCCGAAATTCTGCTCGATGAAGATCACGCAGGAGATCCGGGCCTCGGCCGAGGCGGGGATGGAGGAGATGTCGGCGCGGTTCCGCGACGGCGGCAGCCAGATCTATCGCGCGGCGGAGTGACTGCGGACCGGCCGGTCCGTGCGCACCGAGATGAAAATGATTCTTGGTGCGCACGGAGACGACCGGTATAGGACTCGGAGCGGAATTTGACCGCTGGCGGCCCGGGGCGGGCGTCCTGCCCCGGGTTGTCGTCGACGGCGCTCGGCGCGAGGAGATTTCGATGGCAGCCCTTTCCGAACACGCGGCCAAGGCCGGGCTGATGACCCGGTTCCTGCTGCAGCGCCGGTTTCGGCGCGTCGCCTGGCGGGACTGGGTGGCCGACCGGATCGCCAGCCGGGTTGGGCGCGGCCCGGTCTCCGGCACGCCGGAGGCCCAGGGTGCCGCCAAGGCCCTGACTGCCGAGGGCTTCGCCATGACGCCCTGGCTGATGACGCCCGACCGGATCGCCGACATGCGGCGCCACTTCGCCGGGCATCATTCCTTCAACCCCTACAAGCCCGAGCACGGCACCTTCCAGGCGCCGGAGCAGGCGCCGAAGGGCACCCATGTGGCGCATTTCCGGCCGGAGGTGGTGGTGAACGCGCCGCACGCCCTGGCGATCGCCAACGACCCGGCGGTGCTGGAGGCGGTGCAGGCCGCCCTCGGCTGCAAGCCGACGATCAGCTACATGGCCGCCTGGTGGTCGATCGCCGGGGACGAGGAGGGGCAGCACGCCGAGCTGTTCCATCGCGACTATGACGACTGGCGCTTCATCAAGCTGTTCATCTATCTCACCGATGTCGATGCCGGGGCCGGACCGCACATCTATGTCCGCGGTTCGCACCGCGAGGACCGGCTGATGCCGATCCGGCGCTATTCCGACGCCGAGGTCGAGGGCGCCTTCGGCCGCGAGCGCTTCGTCCGGTTCGAGGGGCCTGCCGGGACCAGCTTTTTGGAGAACACCTTCGGCTTCCATCGCGGCCAGCCGGCGCGGACCTCCGCGCGGCTGATCTTCCAGGTGGTCTACTGCCAGGGCCCGATCCTGTACGGCCCGCTGCGGCCGATCGTCGATGCCGGCCGGGTGGCCCCGGGCCTGACGCTCGACCCGCACGTCAACCGCGTCTACCTGCGGGCCTGACCCGGATGACGATCCCAGGGTCGCCATGAGCCGCCCCCGGCCATGGCGTTGGCGATGACCCTCGCCCGGGTCCGGGCGGTCGGCGGCCAGGCGGCGGTGTTCCTGCTCGCCTTCGCGCTCGGCAAGGGCTCCGCTTTCCTCGGGCCGTTGCTGCTGTCGCAGGTGATGAGCATCCAGGATTACGGCACGGCCGAGCTGGGGCTCAGCATCGGCGTGATCGGGGCGCAGATCCTCAGCCTCGGCATCCCTGGGGCGGTCCCGCAGCTGGTCCTGATCCGCAAGGACGACCGGGTCCTCGACCTGCTGTTCTTCGTCGTCGCCACGATCGGCCTGATCGGCCTGGGCGGCGCCGCCATCGCCTGGACCGCCGCGGGCGCGCTGCTGCCGGTCTTCGCCGGCGTCGCCATCGCCGGTGCCGGGGCGCAGGTCGCCGCCAGCGTCTACTATCGCGCCATGGGGCGCCGCTTCGGCATCCTGGTGGCCGACAACCTGGCGCTCTACGTCTTCCTGATCGTCGGCGCGCTGGTCTTCCTGGCTCTGTGGCGAGTGCCGCTGGCGCCTGTGATCCTCGGCTGTGGCGCCGCGGCGCTCGGCTTCACCCTGTTCGCCGCCATCGGCCTGGCGCGCACCATCCGGCCGGGTTTCTTCGCCGCCTATGCCGACGCCCGGCGGATGGGCTTCTTCATGATGGTGAACTCGCTGGTCTATTTCGCCATCGCCAACAGCTCGCGGGTGCTGGTCGGCTTCTTCCTGTCGGTCGAGGCGGTGTCGGTCTATGCGGTCTGCGTCCGCATCTCGGCGGCGATCTTCCTGGTGCACCAGCTGATCGTGACCGCCTATTTCAAGACGCTGTATGAGGCCTCGGTCGAGTGGTTCGACCGCTTCTACCTGGTGCTGCTGGCGCTGACCATGACCGGCGCCGCGGTGATCCTGGCCGGCTTCGAGCTGTTCGCCGCCGACCTGCTGCCGGGCTGGCGGGCGCATCTGCCGGAGATGTCCCGGCTGCTGCCCATCGTCTGCATGCAGACGATCTGGTGGGTGTCGCTGGCCCATGTCGAGCTGCGGATCAACCGCGCCCTGATCTCGAAGCAGGCGACGATCTGGCTGCTCGGCTGCGCCGGGGTGATGATCGCGGCCCTGGCGCTGCTGCAGGCGCTGGGCCTGCTGACCCTGTCGGCGGCGGCGCTGGTCTTCGCCGCGACCCTGTTCATCGCGCTGCACATCCAGCTGACGCTGCTCAAGCGCAACGGCGTGGCGCTGCCGCGGATGCGGGTCGCGCTGTTCGTGCCGCTGGTGTTCCTGATCCCGGCCTGGTTCCTGGCTTAGGGCTCGCGCTTGGAGCCGCTGGCCCACAGGCGGCGCAGCTGGTCGACGAAGTCCTGGCTCTCCTGCAGCGTGCCGAAGAACTGGGCGTCGGCCTCGCGCACCCGCGGCATGGCGGCGTTCAGCACCTCAGCCCCCTTGGCGGTGACCCGCAGCTGCCGCGCCCGGCTGTCGGTCGGGTGCGGCGCCCGGGCGACGAAGCCACCGGCCTCCAGCGACCGCACCACCTGGCTGGTCATCATCGCATCGGTCTTGCAGAAGGCGGCCAGCCGGGCCTGGGTGACGTCGCTCTCCTTGCGGCTCAGCCAGGCCAGCCCGGCCAGCAGCACGAACTGCACATGGGTCAGGCCGAGCGGTTCCAGGGTCGAGCGCTGCAGCCGCTGCCACTGGTTGGCGACCTGCCACAGCAGGAAGCCAGGGCTGTTCTCGGGGCGCAGGGTGCGCGAGAGGGTGTCCCAGTCCAAAGCCACGTGCCGCGTTCCGCCATGATTTTGCCCTGACCCTAGGCGCGCAGAGGAACGGCATCAAGCCGGATGGTCACGCCCCCGGATGGAACTCGGTGTCGACCAGCCCGAACAGCAAGTGATCCCGCCAATCTCCATCGATCTTCAGATAGGCGCGAGCATGGCCTTCATGGGTGAAGCCGAGGCGCAGCAGCAGCTTCTGGCTGGCCTCGTTGTGCGGCAGGCAGGCCGCTTCGATTCGGTGCAGGCCGAGCTGGTTGAAGCCGAAGGCCACCGCCGCCGCGGTCGCGTCGGTCATCAGCCCCCGCCGGGCGAATCGCTCGCCGATCCAGTAGCCGATCGACGCGGACTGGGCGACGCCGCGGCGGACGTTGGAGAAGCCGATGCCGCCGACCAGCTGCTTGCTGTCGCGCTCGAAGATCAGGAAGCCGTAGCCCTCGTCCTGCCGCCATTCGTAGATCTGGCGGCGCAGCCGGCGCAGATAGGCGGCGCGGCTCAGCGCGTCCTCCGGCCAGGTCGGCTCCCACGGCGTCAGGAAGCTGCGGCTGTCGCCGCGCAGCGCCACCCATTGGCGCCAGTCGCGCAGCCGCGGCGGCCTCAGATAGGTCCGCCGGCCCTCGATCCTGACCGGCGGAAGGGTGCCGAGCCCCGTTCGGAAGAAGCCGATCACCGCCGCCCCGCTCAACGCCGTCAGCCGATCCGGGCGCGGATCGCGTCGTAGCTCTCGAGCCGGCCGACCGGCCCCAGCGCCGCCAGGGTGGGGGCGGTGCGGAACACGCGCTCGGCGACCCGGCGCACCGCGGCGGCGTCGATCGCGTCGATCTTCGCCACCACCTCCTCCGGCGGCACCGGGCGGCCGAAGATCAGCATCTGCTGGCCCAACTGCTCGGCCCGCGCCATGGTCGATTCCAGGCTCATCAGTAGCCCGGCCTTGATCTGGGCGCGGGCGCGGGCGACCTCGTCCTCCGCCGCGTCGCCGACCACCCGGCCGATCTCGCCGCACAGCACCGGCAGCAGCTCCTCCACCTCGGTCTCGCCGGTGCCGGCATAGATGCCGAACAGCCCGCCATCCTGGTAGGCGCTGGTGAAGGAGTAGATCGAATAGACTAGGCCGCGCTTCTCGCGGATCTCCTGGAACAGCCGCGAGGACATCCCGCCGCCCAGCAGGGTCGACAGCACCGAGGCGGCGTAGAAGTCCGGGTCAGTGTAGGACAGGCCGGGGAAGCCCAGCACCAGGTGCAACTGCTCGAGGTCGCGCTCCTCGCGGTGCTCGCCGCCCTGATAGGCGGCAGGGGCGGTGCGCGCCTGGGCCTTGGCCGGCAGGCCGGTCAGCAGCCGCTCGGCCTGCTCGGCGAGCCGGTCGTGGTCGACGTTGCCGGAGGCGACCAGCACCATGGTGTCGGCGCCGTAGTTGCGGCCGATATAGCCGGCGATCGCCTCGCGCGGCAGCGACCCGACGATGTCGGCCGTGCCCAGCACCGGCCAGCCGATCGGCTGGTCCGGGAAGGCGGCTTCCTGGAACTGGTCGAAGATGATGTCGTCCGGCGTGTCGATCGCCTGACCGATCTCCTGCAGCACCACGGCGCGCTCGCGCCCCAGCTCGGTCTCGTCGAACACCGAGTTCTGCAGGATGTCGGCGAGGATATCGAGTGCCAGCGGCGCGTCCTGTTTCAGTATGCGGGCGTAGTAGGCGGTGTTCTCGCGGCTGGTATAGGCGTTCAGATGGCCGCCCACCGCCTCGATTTCCTGGGCGATGTCCTGGGCGTTGCGCCGGCGCGTGCCCTTGAACGCCATGTGCTCCAGCAGATGGGCGACGCCGTTGACCTCGGCGGTCTCGTGCCGGGTGCCGGCGCCGACCCATAGCCCGACGCAGGCGCTTTCGACGGTGGAGATCGGGTCGGTGACGACGCGCAGCCCGTTCGACAGGGTGCTCTCACGGGGCGGCATCAGGCCGGCCCTCCATTGGTGCGGGACTCGCGGACGAAGGCTTCGATGGCGGCAAGATTGTTGGGCAGCAGGGTCAGCCGCTCCTCTCGTTCGAACAGGTCGGCCAGGTGCGGCGGCAGCGGCGGCCGCCAGCCGGTGGCGCGCTCGACCGCATCCGGGAACTTGGCGGGGTGGGCGGTGGCGGCCACCACCATCGGGATGCCGGGGCCGGCCGGATGGGCGCGGGCGGCGGCCAGGCCGCAGGCGGTGTGCGGGTCGATGGTCTGGCCGGTCGCGGCGCGGGTCTCGGCGATCACCTTCAGTGTGCCGTCGTCGTCCAGGCGGTGGCTGGCGAACAGCTCGGTCGCGGCCTCGTGCATCGCCGGGGTCACGCTGAACCGGCCGGTGCCGCGGAACTCCGCCATCAGCGCGCTCAGTCGGTCGGCGTCGCGATCGCACAGCTCGAACAGCAGCCGCTCGAAATTGGAGGAGATCTGGATGTCCATCGACGGGCTCAGCGTCGGCACCACCCCGTCCATCTTCATCTCGCCCGACTTGAAGAAGCGGTCGAGGATGTCGTTGCGGTTCGACCCGACCACCAGCCTGGCGATCGGCAGGCCCATCTTGCGGGCGGCATAGGCGGCGAAGACATTGCCGAAATTGCCGGTCGGCACGGCGAAGGCCACCGGCCGGTCGGGCGCGCCCAGGGCCAGTGCGGCCGCGGCGTAGTAGACGATCTGGGCCATGATCCGGGCCCAGTTGATCGAGTTCACCGCCGAGAGATGGACCTCGTCGCGGAACGGGGCGTCGGCGAACATCGCCTTCACCATGTCCTGGCAGTCGTCGAAGCTGCCCTTCAGCGCCACGTTGCGGACGTTGGATGACAGCACCGTCGTCATCTGCCGGCGCTGCACCTCGGAGGTGCGGCCCTCCGGGTGCAGGATGACGATGTCGATGGCGGCGCGGTCGCGGCAGGCCTCGATCGCGGCCGAGCCGGTATCGCCCGAGGTGGCGCCGACGATCATCACCCGCTCGCCGCGCTTGGTCAGCACATGGTCGAACAGGCGGCCCAGCAACTGCAGGGCATAATCCTTGAAGGCGATGGTCGGGCCGTGGAACAGCTCCATCAGCCACAGGTCCTGGTCGATCTGGACCAGCGGCGCCACGGCGGGATGGCCGAAGCCGGCATAGGTCTCGGCCGCCAGTGCCGCCAGCTCCGTCCGGGTCAGCGACCCCTCGACGAAGGGCAGCATCACCTCGGTCGCCAGCTCGGCATAGGGCAGGCCGCGCAGGCGCCGCCACTCCTCGGCCGAACGGGTCGGCCAGGTTTCGGGCAGATACAGCCCGCCGTCGCGGGCCAGGCCGGCCAGAAGCACATCGTCGAAAGCAAGCGCGGGGGCGTGACCCCGGGTGCTGATATAGCGCACCGCGGCATTCTCCAGGACAGAAGCGGCGTACCCTAGGGCCAAGGCCGAACCGGTGCAAGCCGGCCGCCGCCGCCATGGACGCCGCTGCCGCATCGCAGACCGGCGCCGTTGGCACGGCAGTTGCTGGGGGGTTGCCGGGGGGTTGCCGGGGCGAGCGGGACGGGCGGGGAAATCGGGGATGGTGGGGCGGATCTGCCGTCGGGGGCCGGCAGGGATTGCCCGAGAATTGGGCACCGATTCCCGATCCGGCTCGACCCGGAGCAAAAGTCGGGCAATCATCCGCACCGGGGAGGTATCCAGTCAACGCCGACCGGCGTTCAGATCGTGGCCGCGACCGGCCGCGCCTTCGAATCTTTTGGACCCAGCCGGGCCGGCATCGGCCGCCCGGCGTCCTGCAACCAAGAACCAGCGAGGCAGCGATGGCGGATGTGAGACAGCGAGGCAGACATCGATCCATGGCCCTGGCGGCCCCCGGGCCGCTGCGGTGGGCCGCGGCCGGGCTTCTGATCGGGGCCGCGGTGCTGGCGGCTTCGGCCTCGGCGCGGGCGGAGAACGTGTTCCGCTTCGCCTTCCAGGGCAACCTGAACACGCTCGACTCCGTACCAGTACAACGAGACCTTCACGACCGCGACGATGAGCAACGTCTATGAGGGGCTCACCAAGCGCGACCAGGAGATGAAGATCGTCCCCGCCTTGGCCACGAGCTGGGAAGTGACCGATGACGGGCTGAAATGGCGCGTCCATCTGCGCGAAGGCGTGAAGTTCGCGAATGGCGATGCCTTCAACGCCGACGACGTGCTGTATTCGCTCGACCGGCTGCGGGCCCCGGGCTCGGACATCAAGGGCCGCGTGCCCTCCGACATGAAGGCGGTGAAGGTCGACGACAACACGGTCGACTTCGTCCTGACCAAGCCCAACCCGCTGTTGAACGGGACCTGGGATTCCTGGCCGATCTTCGACAAGGAGTGGTCGGAGCAGAACAACGCCGTGGCGCCGTCCTCCACGGCCGACAAGAACCCCGGCTACGCCGTGCTGCACGCCAACGGCACCGGCCCCTTCATGGTCGAAAGCCATGAGATCGGGGTGAAGACGGTGTTCGTGCGCAACCCGAACTGGTGGGGCAAGCCCGAGGGCAATATCGACCGGGTCGAGTTCACGCCGATCGCGTCCTCGGCCACCCGCGTCGCCGCGCTCCTCTCCGGCCAGGTCGACTGGGTCGACCCGGTGCCGGTGCAGGACCAGGACCGCGTCACCAACAACGCCGACACCACGCTGCTGGCCGCGCCGGAGCTGCGCACCATCTTCCTCGGCCTGGACCAGGACCGCGACGAGCTCCTGTACTCCAACATCAAGGGCAAGAACCCGTTCAAGGACCAGAAGGTGCGGCTGGCCTTCTACCAGGCGATCAACGAGGACGCGATCGCCAAGCGCATCATGCGCGACCAGGCGACGCCGAGCGCCCTGATGATCTCGCCGGCGCTGTTCGACCGGGCCGGCGAGTTCAAGCGCCATCCCTACGATCCGGAGGCGTCGAAGAAGCTGCTGGCCGAGGCCGGCTATCCGGACGGCTTCGAGGTCACGCTGGACTGCCCGAACGACCGCTACGTCAATGACGAGGCGATCTGCCAGGCGGTGGTGTCGATGCTGGCCCGGATCGGGGTCAAGGTGACCCTGAACGCCCAGCCGCGCGCCAAGCACTTCACCCAGATCGGCGAGGCCGGCGGCCACAGCACCAGCTTCTACCTGCTGGGCTGGACTCCGGACGGCTATGATTCGCTCAGCGTCTTCAACAATCTGGTGCGCTGCCGGGCGCCGGGCGTCGCCGTCTCGAACGACGGCGGCTACTGCAACCCGAAGGTCGACGCCCTGGTCGACGCCTTCTCGGTCGAAGGCGACAAGACCAAGCGGGACGAGCTGATCTTCCAGGCCTACGACATTCTGCTGAACCAGGATGTCGGCTACCTGCCGCTGCACCAGCAGGCGCTGTCCTGGGGCGTGTCGAAGAAGTTCGCCGTGGTCCAGCGGCCGGACAACTGGCTGATCTTCGACTGGATCAAGAAGAACTAGAGACCCGCCGGGCGGCGGCCTCGAGCCGCCGCCCCCTTTCCTTCATCGACAGCGGGGTGTGATGCTGGCCTTCATCCTGACGCGCGTGGCGCAGGCGATCCTGGTGATGCTGGTGGTGGCGCTGTTGGCCTTCACCATGTTCCGCTTCGTCGGAGACCCGATCAACCAGATGGTCGGGCAAGAGACCACCGAGGCGGAGCGTGAGGCGCTGCGCGAGAGCCTGGGTCTGAACGATCCGGTGGTGGTTCAGTTCGTCCGCTATGCCGGCAACGTGGTGCGGTTCGACTTCGGCAACTCCTACCAGTTCAAGCAGCCGGTCTCGGGCCTGATCGGCGACCGTGCGCCGGCGACGCTGGAGCTGTCGCTGACCTCGGCCCTGCTGGCGCTGCTGATCGGCGTGCCGATGGGGGTGTTCACCGGCCTCTATCCCCGGCGCTGGCTGTCGCGCCTGTTCCTCGGCGGCTCGCTGGTCGGGGTGTCGCTGCCGACCTTCCTGATCGGCATCCTGCTGATCTTCATCTTCTCGGTCGAGCTCGGCTGGCTGCCCTCCTTCGGCCGCGGCGACGTGGTCCGGCTGGGCTGGTGGAGCACCGGATTCCTCACCCTGTCCGGCCTGCGCTCGCTGATCCTGCCGGCGATCACGCTCGGCCTGTTCCAGATGACGCTGATCATGCGCCTGGTGCGCGGCGAGATGCTGGAGGTGATGCGCACCGACTTCATCCGCTTCGCCCGCGCCCGCGGCCTGCCCGACCGGGCGATCCATTTCGGCCATGCGCTGAAGAACACGCTGATCCCGGTCATCACCATCACCGGGCTGCAGCTCGGCTCGATCATCGCCTTCGCCATCATCACCGAGCAGGTGTTCCAGTGGCCGGGCATGGGCCTGCTGTTCATCCAGGCGGTGGCCAATGTCGACATCCCGATCATGGCCGCCTACCTGCTGCTCAGCGCCTTCATCTTCGTCACCATCAACCTGGTGGTCGACATCCTCTACGCCGCGGTCGACCCGCGGATCCGCGTCGGGACCTGAGCCGATGCGACGCATGCTCGACAGCGACCTCGCCTGGCGCTTCCGCCGCTCGCCGATCGCCATCATCGCCCTCTTGGCCGCGCTGCTGATGGCCGCGGGGGCCATCCTGGCGCCGCTGATCGCGCCGCAGGATCCATTCGACGCGGCCAGCCTCGACCTGATGAACTCGCTGATCCCGCCGGCCTTCGAGGCGGACGGCGATCCGCAATTCCCGCTCGGCACCGACGACCAGGGCCGCGACCTGTTCTCGGCCATCCTGTACGGCACCCGAATCTCACTGCTGGTCGGCGTCGCGGGCGTCGCCCTGGCGATGCTGATCGGCGTCACCCTCGGCCTCGTCGCCGGCTATCGCGGCGGCTGGGTCGGGGCGGTGATCATGCGCGTCGCCGATGTGCAACTGACCTTCCCGGCGATCCTGATCGCGCTGCTGATCAACGGTATCGCCCTGGCGCTGGTCGGCAGGGGCGGGGGCACCGACGTCCAGATCGGGGTGATCGTCGTCGCCATCGGCCTGTCCTACTGGGTGCAGTACGCCCGCACCGTGCGCGGCTCGACCCTGGTCGAATCGCGCAAGGAATACGTCCAGGCGGCCCGGCTGATCGGCCTGTCGGACTGGACCATCATGTTCCGCCACGTGCTGCCGAACGTGATGGGGCCGGTGCTGGTGATCGCCACCATCAACCTGGCGCTGGCGATCATCACCGAGGCGACCCTGTCCTTCCTCGGCGTCGGGGTGCCGTCGACCTCGCCCTCGCTGGGCACGCTGATCAACATCGGCAACCGCTTCCTGTTCTCCGGCGAGTGGTGGATCACGATCTTCCCCGGCGCGGCGCTGGCGGTGCTGGCGCTGTCGGTCAACCTCCTGGGCGACTGGCTGCGCGACGCCCTCAACCCGAAGCTGCGGTGAGGGCCATGACGGAACCCACCCTCAGCGTCCGCGACCTCAAGGTCCAGTTCAGCAGCCGGCGCGGCCTCCTGACCGCGATCGACGGCGTGTCCTTCGACATCGCGCCCGGCGAGGTGCTGGGCGTGGTCGGCGAATCCGGCGCCGGCAAGTCGATCACCGGCACCGCCGTGATCGGGCTGATCGACCCGCCCGGGCGCATCGCCGGCGGCGAGATCCGGCTCAAGGGCGAGCGCATCGACAACCTGAAGCCCGAGGCGATGCGGCGGATCCGCGGCCGGCGCATCGGCATGATCTTCCAGGACCCGCTGACCAGCCTGAACCCGCTCTACACCGTCGGAAAGCAGCTGACCGAGACCATCGCCACCCACCTGCCGCTCGGCCGCGACGGCGCCCGGCGCCGCGCCATCGCCTTGCTGGAGGAGGTCGGGATCCCGGCGGCGGCGGCGCGGATCGACAGCTACCCGCACGAGTTCTCCGGCGGCATGCGCCAGCGCGTGGTCATCGCCCTGGCCCTGGCGGCCGAGCCGGAGCTGGTGATCGCGGACGAGCCGACCACCGCGCTGGACGTCTCGGTCCAGGCCCAGGTGATCGCGGTCCTGAAGCGGCTGTGCAGGGAGCGCGGCACCGCGGTGATGCTGATCACCCACGACATGGGCGTGATCGCCGAGACCGCCGACCGGGTTGCGGTGATGTATGCCGGCCGGATCGCCGAGATCGGCCCGGTGCGAACCGTGATCAAGCAGCCGCACCACCCCTACACGGTGGGGCTGATGGGCTCGATCCCGACGGTCACGGGCGACGACGAACGGTTGGCGCAGATCCCGGGCGCGATGCCGCGGCTGGACGCGATTCCGGCCGGCTGCGCCTTCAACCCGCGCTGCGGCTCCGCCTTCGACCGCTGCCGGCGCGACCGGCCGGACCTGATCGCGGCGGGGCCGGGGGCGGCGGCCTGCTGGCTGGTGGAAGGAGGCCGCGCATGACGACGAACGCCGTGGTCGAGGTGGTCGGGCTGAGCCGCCGCTTCGACCTGTCCCAGCCCTGGCTGGCGCGGCTGCTGGGCGGGGCGCCGCGGCTGACCCTGAAGGCGGTGCAGGATGTCAGCTTCACCATCAGCCGGGGCGAGACGCTGGCGCTGGTCGGCGAATCCGGCTCCGGCAAGTCGACCATCGCCCGGCTGGCGGTGGGGCTGCTGCAGCCCAGTGACGGCGCGGTGCTGATCGACGGCATCGACCTGGCGGACCCGGCGAAGAAGGCGCAGCTGGCTAAGCTGCGCCGGCGGATCCAGATGATCTTCCAGGATCCCTTTGCCAGCCTGAACCCGCGCTGGCGGGTCGACCGCATCGTGGCCGAGCCGATCCGCGCCTTCCGCCTGTCCTCGTCCCAGGCCGAGACGGCGGAAAAGGTAGCGGAACTGCTGCGCCGGGTCGGACTCGATCCGCGCGACGGGCGCAAGTTCCCGCATGAGTTCAGCGGCGGCCAGCGCCAGCGCATCTGCATTGCCCGGGCGCTGGCGTCGGAGCCGGAGTTCATCGTCTGCGACGAGCCGACCTCGGCGCTCGACGTCTCGGTCCAGGCCCAGATCCTGAACCTGATGAAGGATTTGCAGGACCAGTTCGGCCTGACCTATCTGTTCATCAGCCACAACCTGGCCGTGGTCCGGCACATGGCCAGCCGGATCGGCGTGGTCTATCTCGGCCGGATGGTGGAGCTGGCGCCGGCCCGGTCGCTGTTCCGGGCGCCGCGCCACCCCTACACGCGGATGCTGCTGGACGCGCTGCCGGACCTGGAGATGACCGGCCGGCCGCGGCGGATGGTGGAGGGCGAAATCCCCAGCCCGATCGCCCCGCCGCCGGGCTGCGCCTTCCACCCGCGCTGCCCTTTGGCGAACGACCGCTGCCGGCAGGAGGTGCCGCGGCCGCTCGCCGCCGGCGACGCCTTGGTCGCCTGCCACGCGGTCGAGGAGGGGCGGGACCGGGCGGCGACACCCCTGCGCATGAGCGTCTAGGAGAGTTTGCCTCGTTGCCGCCGCGATTCCTTGATTCAAATGGGGCGGAACCGAAGGGGAATTCCTCGATGAAGATGCTGATCGCCGCCCTGGCGGCCGCCGCGGCGCTGGCCGGCCCGCTGTCGCCGCCGGCCCGGGCGGAGACGAAGACGGTGCTGTGCCCCGAGGCCTACGGGATGATGGAGGACGATTCGCTGCTCGGTGTCATGGTCGAGGCGGCATTCGACTCGAACTACAGCATCGCCAAGGACAGCGACGACGGAGCCGATTGCGTGTGGCCGGTCCAGCGGCTGACCTATGACGGCTTCGACCTGCTGGTCACGGCCCGGGGCCGTGTCGGCGGCATGGGCGCGGGCGAGCCGGCGCGACTGTCGGCCTACATCATGCGGGCCGACCCGTCGCGCCCGGCGCTCGACGGGCCCGGCCTGGTCACGCCCGTCCTGGACTTCGCCGAGGTCGGCACCTTCGGCAACCCCGGCGACCTGGCGGCGGTGACATTCGGCGGCCGCGACGGGTTCACCGCCCGCAGCGGCTCGGTCAACCAGGGCTACTCGTTCAACGACCTCAACCTGTTCCTGTTCGATCATGACCGGATCGTCGTGGCCGATCCGCTGCGGATCGGCGCCGGTAACGGCGGGGCGGTGGAGGACGAGAAGGACATCGTCGAGGTCAAGAGCCGCGCCGATCTCGACAAGCCGGCGGCCGGCCGCGTGACTTTGACCTACGACGTCAGCAACAAGGGCCGGAAGCGCAGCGAGGCCGTGGTGGTCCGCCTCGACGGCACGACATGGGTCGTGGAGTCCGGCGCCCTGCCGAAGGAGTTGGCCGAGATCGGGCAATAGGCCGGATCCGGATCCCTCACCCGGAGGCGCAAGCGCCTCCGACCTCTCCCGCTGGGTGGGACTTTTCTGGAATACCGCCGTTCGAGCCGATCCATCCCTTCTACTCTCCCCCTCCTCTCGCGGGAGGGGGCAGGGGGTGGGGGTATCGCCGTCGAGGCTGGCCTGAACTCTGACGCTACGGCCATGACGGCAAGGCCTGTCCTCTGCGCAGTCGCGCGCGGACGCGCGCAGACCCCTCCCCAACCCCCTTCCGCAAGGGGAGGGGGAGTGTGGAAGGCTGCGTTCGCGAGTGCTGAAGGTTGGTAAAGCGGATGAGTTCGCCGGCGGTCATCCCGTGTCCGGCGGCCTGCGGCGGCCGGGAGCAGTGGAGCGGGGCTCGGGCGGATCCTCCGGATCAGCCTCCTCGCCATCCTCCGGCGGTATGAAGCCGTAATGCTCCATGGCCTCGTCGGCCATCTCCAGCCAGCGCTCCACCTCCGGCGGGAAACCCCAGCGCCGGCACAGGGCGGCCACCGCGACCTCGGGCCGGCTGGCAGCGATCAGCTCCGCCACCTCAACCCGCTCGACCCGCTCGCAGACTTCGGCGACACGGCGGTCGACCTCCTCATCGTCCTCGGACACCTCATAGGCGGCAGCCAGCATCGCCAGCTTCACCCGCAGGTCGTGCCAATCCTCCTGGGCCGATTCGCGCTTCGCCGCGGCCTTGCGCCGCTCGTCGCGATGATTGGCGAACTTGTCCTCCAGCAGCAGGGTCAGCCGCAGCGACTTGGTGATGACGGCGATCCGCTGGCCATAGTCGACGCCGGGCTGCGGCGCCTCGACCGCCTCGGTGCGGGTCGCCTCCATGATCTCCATGTGGATCTCGGCCGCCCGGGCGAGCATGCGCAGATGCCGCGCCGCCCGCTCCTCCTGGGGAGTGGCCGGGGCTTCCGACATCCGGTCGGTCTGCGCCTTGTTCATGGAACGTAGCATGAACAAGATCGCAGATTAATACAACTGCACAATGTGTTTACTGGCGCCGACGGTTCAGGGTCGGATGAAGGGACGACCCATCCTTGACTCGGGCCGTCGTTTCGTTAATAACTGACCGGTCAGTCATTAACGAAGGCGAGCGGACCGGCATGGCCCAGGCGGTGCGGAGACGGCGCAAGGAGGCGCGGCCGGCGGAGTTGCTGGATGCGGCGTTCGAGCTGTTCGTGGAGCGCGGCTTCGCCGCGACGCGGATCGACGACATCGCCGCCCGCGCCGGGGTCAGCAAGGGCACGGTCTATCTCTACTTCCCCAGCAAGCAGGCGGTGTTCGAGGCGCTGGTGCGCCAGTCGGTGCTGCCCAATGTCGAGCGGCTGATCGGCGAGACGGCGCGGCCGGACATGCCGGTGCTGGAGATCCTGCCGCGGCTGCTGCGCGCCATCATGCAGACGGTGGCCGGATCGTCCCTGATGCAGTTCCCGCGCCTGATCATCGCCGAATCGCCGCAGTTTCCGGAGCTGGCGCAGTTCTGGCGCGAGACCGTGATCGACCGGATGCTGGGCGTCGTCTCCGGCCTGATCCAACGCGGCATCGCCGCCGGCGAGATCCGGCCGGTCGATCCGAAGGATGCCGCCCGGCTGATGATTGCGCCGCTGCTGATGGCGGTGATCTGGGGCACCACCTTCGTGCGGCCGGATGAGAGCTTCGATCTCGGGATCTTCATCGACCGGCATCTCGACATCTATCTGCGCGGCCTGGCGGTGGAGGCACGGCCATGAAGATCCGCATCGCCGTTCTTGTCCTGGTCGCGGCCGCGGTCGCCGCCGGCTGGTGGTTCGACCTGCCGGGCCGGTTGGGCTGGCGCCAGGGGCAGGGCGACACGCTGACGCTGTACGGCAATGTCGACATCCGCCAGGCCGAGCTCGGCTTCCGCGTCTCAGGCCGGCTGGCCGAGATGAAGCTGGAGGAGGGCGAGGCGGTGACGGCCGGCACGGTGCTGGCCCGGCTCGACGACCGGCCGTTCCAGGACAGCGTCGCCGCGGCCAAGGCCAGCGTTGCCGCACGCCAGGCCGATCTCGACAAGCTGGTGGCCGGCCCGCGCGTCGCCGAGATCGCCCAGGGCCGGGCCACGGTGGCCGAGCGCGAGGCCGATCTGGCAAACGCCAAGCTGGCCTTCGACCGCACCCAGGAGCTGCGCCAGAAGGGCAACGCGCCACAATCGACGCTGGACCAGACCGTGGCCGCCCGCGACATGGCCCAGGCCCGGCTGGAGGCGGACCGGCACGCCCTGGAGCTGCTGCTGGAGGGCAGCCGGGCCGAGGACATCGCCGCCGGCCGGGCCAATCTCGCTGCCGCCCAGGCCGACCTCGCCACCGCCGAGACCTCGCTGGCCGACGCGACGCTCGAGGCCCCGGCCGATGGCATCATCCTGTCGCGGGTGGCGGAGCCGGGAGCGATCATGGCGCCCAGCAGCGTCGCCTACGTGCTGTCGCTGACCAGGCCGGTCTGGATCCGCGCCTATGTGGCGGAGCCGGATCTCGGCCGGGTCCATCCGGGGCTGATGGTCGAGGTGGTCACCGACACCAGGCCGGACCGGCCGTACCGCGCCCGGGTCGGCTTCGTCTCGCCGGTCGCCGAGTTCACGCCGAAGACGGTGCAGACGCCGGAGCTGCGCACCGACCTGGTCTACCGCCTCCGCATCATCGTCGACGAGCCCGACCCGGCCCTGCGCCAGGGCATGCCGGTGACCGTGCGCATGCCGAAGGGTGGGTGAGATGATTGGAATCGTCTCGTCAGGCGCATTTCATCTTAGTCCCCCCTCCCCTTGCGGGCTACGGGATGCACGAAAGTGATTTGCGCGTGGAGGGAGGTGTGATTCAAGGCGAAGTCAAGCCGAGAGGAGACTTTGCCGTGACGTTTGGGCTGGGCGACATCCGGGTGGCAGCGCGAGCCGAGTGGTTGATCGAGCAGATCGTGGCGACGGGATCGCTGGTGGTGCGCGAGCTTGGCGGGACGCGGGCCGGAGAGATGGCGGTGCACCGGTTTTTGTCGTCGCCGTACAGCTCGGTGGAAGGGATCGTGGAGACGCTGGCGTCGCGGACAGCCCAGCAGTGTGTGGGGCGCCGGGTGGTGGCGATCCAGGATACGAGCGAGGTCAACTTCAAGGGTCGGGCGGCCAAGCGGCGCGGGCTGGGTCCTGGGGGCAACGGGAAGGACCCCGGCTTCTTCCTGCATCCGGTGATTGCGGTGGATGTGGAGGAAGAGGCGGTGATCGGCCTGGTCGGGGCCCAGATCTGGACGCGAGGCTCGGTGCCGGTGGGCGAGCGGCGTGGCCGGGCCCTGGCGGAAAAGGAATCGATGCGCTGGCACGACGGCTGCACCACCGCGGCCCGGGTGCTGGCCGAGGCGGCGGCGGTGACGATGATCGCCGATCGCGAGAGCGACATCTGGGAGCTGTTCACCGAGCGCCCGGACAATCTCGACCTGATCCTCCGGTCGGCGCAGAACCGCAGCCTGGCCGGCGGCGGCCGGCTGTTCGCCGCCCTGGACGATGCCCCGGAGCTGACGCGCCGCCGCATCCTGGTGCCGCCGAGCCGACCGGGCGAGCGCAGCCGTGAAGCGACCCTCGCGATCAAGGCGGGCAGCGTGCAGATCGCCCGTCCGAAGAGCCGCAAGGCCGAACCGGGCGCGGTGCGCACCGTAACCCTGACGCTGGTCCAGGCCATCGAGATCGATCCGCCCGACCCGAAGCAGGCCATCGCCTGGCGCCTGCTCACCACCCATCCCGCCGACGGCGCCGACGCCGCCACCGAGATCATCGATCTCTATCGCCTGCGCTGGCGCATCGAGCAGGTCTTTCGTGCCCTCAAGAGCGATGGCCTGGGCCTCGAAGACACTCAACTCGCCGATGCCGAGCGGCTGTTCATCCTCGCCGCCATGGGCTTGGCCGCCGCAGTCCGCACCCTGCAACTCGTCGATGCCCGCGACGGCAGCCCCAGGCCGGCCACCGACGTGGTCGATCCCGACCTCCTCGCTCCACTTGCCGCCATCTCTCGATCCCTCGAAGGCAACACCCCGCGCCAGAAGAACCCCCATGCCCCCACCAGCCTCGCCTTCCTCTCCTGGGTCACCGCTCGCCTCGGCGGATGGAACTGCTACGGCAAGCCACCGGGTCCCAAAACCATGCACAATGGATGGAAACGGCTCGCCCCTATGCTCCATGGCTATGCCCTCGCAACACAGGCAAAACTTCCGTGAATCCCGTAGCCCCTTGCGGGAGGGGGGCAGGGGGAGGGGGCTGCGCGCGTCCGCGCGCGAATGAGTCATGGCCGTCTCCGCCGTCGTTGCGGGTTGGATACCCTGGCGCGGCGCGAGCGGAGAGAACCCCCTCCCCCTATCCCCCTCCCGCGAGGGGAGGGGGGACTCAGTTATTTTTGGCTGCGACGGGGTGAGCGTCATGCCGTCGAGCGGTCACAGCCGGATTTCCATGCCCACGGACCTGGTCCGGATCGAGGGCGTCACCAAGCGCTTCGGGCCCGGCAGGCCGGCGCTGGACGCCGTCACCGCGGCGATCGGCGGCGGCCGGATCACCGGGTTGGTCGGGCCGGACGGGGCGGGCAAGACCACGCTGATCCGGCTGATGACCGCGCTGATGTGGCCCGAGGAGGGATCGCTGACCGTGCTCGGCCATGACAGCCGGGCCGAGCCGGCGCCGATCCAGGCCGCGATCGGCTACATGCCGCAGCGCTTCGGCCTGTACGAGGACCTGACGGTGCAGGAGAACCTCGACCTCTACGCCGATCTCCGCGCCCTGCCGCGGGCCGAGCGGCCGGCGGTGTTCGACGAGATCCTGACCTTCACCGACCTGAAGCGCTTCACCGGCCGCCTCGCCGGCAAGCTGTCCGGCGGCATGAAGCAGAAGCTCGGCCTCGGCTGCGCCCTGCTGCGCAAGCCGCGCCTGCTGCTGCTGGACGAGCCGGGCGTGGGCGTCGACCCGATCTCGCGGCGCGAGCTGTGGGGCATGGTGCAGGACCTGACCCGCGAGGGCATCGGCGTGGTGTGGTCGACCGCCTATCTCGACGAGGCCGAGAAATGCGACCGGGTGCTGCTGCTGAACGAGGGCAAGCTGCTCTACGAGGGTGAGCCGGACGGGCTGACCGGGCGGGTCGAGGGCCGGGTGTTCCGGCTGACCGGGGTCGAAGGCCGGCGGCGGCAGGTGCTGGCGGCCGTGCTGGACCAGCCGGGCGTGATCGACGGCGTGATCCAGGGCACGGCGATCCGGCTGGTGGCGAAGGACGCCGGGCAGCCCCCGGCGCCACCGGAGGAGGCCGGAGCGGCCGCGAAGATCGGCCCGGCGGCGCCGCGCTTCGAGGACGCCTTCGTCGACATCCTCGGCGGCGGCCCCGGCGGCCGGTCGAAGCTGGCCGAGGCGCGCGAGACGCTGCCGCCGCGGGAAGGGCCGGTGATCGAGGCGCGCGGCCTGACCAAGCGCTTCGGCGACTTCACCGCCGCGGCCGACATCACCTTCGACATCCCGCGCGGCGAGATCTTCGGCCTGCTCGGCCCCAACGGCGCCGGCAAGTCGACCACCTTCAAGATGCTGTGCGGCCTGCTGAAGCCGACGGCGGGGAAGGGGCGGGTGGCCGGCTTCGACCTGCGCCGCGACAGCGCCGAGGCGCGCAACCGGCTGGGCTACATGGCCCAGAAATTCTCGCTCTACGGCGATCTCAGCGTTGGCCAGAACCTCGACTTCTTCGCCGGCGTCTACGGCCTGGACCGGCGCCGGGCGCGGCGGCAGATCGGGCTGATGACCGAGATCTTCGCGCTCGGCGACGTGCTGCCGCGCTCGGCCGGCACCCTGCCGCTCGGCTTCAAGCAGCGCCTGGCGCTGGCCTGCGCCGTGATGCACGAGCCCGAGGTGCTGTTCCTGGACGAGCCGACCTCCGGCGTCGACCCGATCAGCCGGCGCGAGTTCTGGACCCACATCAACGGCCTGGTCGAGAAGGGGGTGACCGTGCTGGTCACCACCCATTTCATGGAGGAGGCGGAATATTGCGACCGGATCTCGCTGATCTATCGTGGCCGCTCGATCGCGCTGGGATCGCCGGACGAGCTGAAGGCGAAGGTGGCTGACAGCGAGCACCCCGACCCGACCATGGAGGACGCTTTCATCGCCCTGGTTGAGGCCTCCGACGCGAAGCAGGAGGCGGCGTGATGGGCGTGGGCAGGCAGAAGAAAGATGAGTCCCCCCTCCCCTCGCGGGAGGGGGCTAGGGGGAGGGGGGTGTCGCAGCTCGGGCGGACCTTGGATTCTGCAGAGCCGGTCTGGGTGGGAGTTGTGCTTCCATGGCATTCGCGCGCGGACGCGCGCAGACCCCTCCCCCTACCCCCCTCCCGCAAGGCGAGGGGGGACAATAAAAGGGCGCAGCGTGACGGGGCCGTCACGGACGGCCACCGGTTCGGAGGCGCCGCATGACCGACGCCCCCGCCATCTCCCGCGCCGACCGGCTGCGGCGGTTCGGGGCGCTGCTGCGGAAGGAGAGCCGGCAGATCCTGCGCGATCCGTCGAGCCTGCTGATCGCCGTGGTGCTGCCGGTGCTGCTGCTGTTCCTGTTCGGCTACGCCCTGTCGCTCGACGCCGACCACACCCGGGTCGGCGTGGCGGTGGAGAGCCCGGGGCCGGAGGCGCGCGACCTCGCCGCCAGCTTCCAGGCCTCGCGCTATTTCGACGCCCGGATCGGCACCGACCGGCGGGAGTTCGCCGAGGATCTGGTGACCAACCGGGTCAAGGGCATCATCGTCATCCCGGCGACCTTCGCCGCCGAGGCGGCGCGGCCGGGCGGGGCGCCGCAGATCCAGATCCTGGTCGACGGCAGCGACCCGAACACCGCGAACTTCGTCATGGCCTATGCCCAGGGCGTGCTGTCGGGCTGGCGGGCGATGCGGGCGGCGGGGCAGGGCGCCGACGGCGCGCCCATGATCGATGTCGAGCAGCGGGTCTGGTTCAACCAGGAGCTGGTCAGTCGCAACACGCTGGTGCCCGGCGCCATCGCCATCGTCATGACCATGATCGGCACGCTGCTGACCGCGCTGGTGGTGGCGCGGGAGTGGGAGCGCGGCACCATGGAGGCGATGATGGCGACGCCGGTCACGGCGCTGGAGCTGCTGGCCGGCAAGGTGCTGCCGTATTTCCTGCTCGCTTTAGCATCGCTGACCCTGTGCGTCTTCGTCGCCGTGGTGCTGTTCGGGGTGCCGTTCCGCGGCTCGATCGGGGCCCTCTACCTGGTCTCCGCCGCCTTCCTGTGTCCGGCGCTGGGGCTGGGGCTGATCATCTCCGCCGCCACCAAGAACCAGTTCCTGGCGTCGCAGCTGGCCCTGGTGGCGGGGTTCCTGCCGGCCTTCCTGCTGTCGGGCTTCCTGTTCGAGATCAGCTCGATGCCGCTTCCGATCCAGTGGATCACCTACATCCTGCCGGCGCGCTACTACGTGCCGGCGCTGCAGACCGTGTTCCTGGCCGGGGACATCTGGCCGCTGTACCTGCGCAACATGGCGGTGATGCTGGTCGAGGGCGCGGTGCTGCTGGCCCTGGCGGCGCGGCTGACCCGGAAGAGGCTGGCCTGATGTCGGACCGAAGGAGAACGGGCCTGTCCACCCACCGAAACCGTCATGGCGAGGAGCGAAGCGACGTGGCCATCCAGGATTGGTGCGAGCGGCCCTGGATGGCCACGCCCCTGCGGGGCTCGCCATGACGGTTTCGGGGATGGCGAGGAGGGGCATGCGATGCTGCGCCGCCTGAGAGCTCTCATCATCAAGGAGCTCTTGGCCGTGCTGCGCGACCCGCGCGGCCGGTTGATCCTGATCGTGCCGCCGATCATTCAGCTGTTCGTCTTCGCCTATGCCGCGACGATGGAGGTGAAGAATGTCGACATCGCCCTGCTCGACCGCGACCGCAGCGCCTGGAGCCAGGAGCTGGTGCGGCGGGTCGAGGGCTCGCCGACGTTCCGCAGCATCCTGGTGGTCGACACGCCGGAGGCCCTGCGCCGAGCCATTGATCAGCAAGAGGTGCTCGCGGCCGTGCAGATCGGGCCCGGCTTCTCCCGCGACATCGCCGCCGGGCGCCCGACCGATGTGCAGGTCATCCTCGACGGCCGCCGGTCCAACGCCTCGCAGCTGACCGGCAACTACATCTCGCAGATCGTTGCCGCCATGGCGCTCGACGCGGCCAGCCCCAGCGGCGTGGCGAAGGGGACGGACGCCGCGGTGCCGCGCTTCTGGTTCAACCCGGCGCTCGACACGCAATGGTTCATGGTGCCGAACCTGGTCGCGGTGATCGCCGTGCTGATCGGGCTGATCGTCACCGGCCTGACCATCGCGCGGGAGCGCGAGCTCGGCACCTTCGACCAGCTGCTGGTGTCGCCGCTCAGGGTGCATGAGATCCTGCTGGGCAAGACCATCCCGTCGCTGCTGATCGGCTTCGCCCATTGCAGCTTCTACCTGCTGGTGGCGGTGGTCTGGTTCGGCCTGCCGCTGCGCGGGTCGCTGGGCATGTTCTATGCCGGGGTGTTCTTCTACCTGCTGGCGCTGATCGGGATCGGGCTGTTCATCTCGGCGCTGTCCGCGACGCAGCAGCAGGCGATCCTCGGGTCATTCCTGTTCATGATCCCGGCGACGCTGATGTCCGGCTTCGCCACCCCGATCGACAACATGCCGGAATGGCTGCAGCCGGCGACCTACGTCAACCCGCTGCGCTACTTCATCATCATCGTCCGCGGCGTGTTCCTGAAGGGGCTGCCGGTCGAGGAGATGCTGCGCAACACCGTGCCGCTGGCGCTGATTGCCCTGGTGACGCTCAGTGCCGCGGCCTGGATGTTCCGCCGCCGGATGGAATGAGAGACCGCTTGTAAACGCTACTGGCGCGGCCGTCTGACGGCGGACTCGAAGCTTCCGGTGCTCACGCACCAGACGTGCGCTGCGCGCCGGTTCTCGAAACCACCGCCAGCCGACTCGCCAGCGCACTTCCAGACGGTCTCTGAGCCGCCTCAGGGCAGCGGGACGGTCCGGTTGTAGGGATCCTCGCCGGGCTCCGCGGTGGGGCCGGTCCGGGCCAGCGCGGAGGGGGTCGGGTTGTGGACCGACAGGTTGAAGCTGTCGCCCGGCGTCTCGGAGGACGAGCACGCGACCAGGGCGATGCCGGCCGCAACCATCGAAAGCAGCGCTACTGTCGGATTCCGCATGATCCGTACTCCCCCTGCGAACCGCCGTCGCCAACCGACGGCCGACTCCGATCCTACGATCCTCCTCGTCGTCCTCCTCTGCAAGCCGCATCCATACGCTTCGACGACACTCGCCCCGTGGCCGGATCTCGGTCATGATGGGGTATTATGGACAGCGTTCTCGCAACCCTCGTTCAGATGTTCGATGGGACGTCGGTTCTGGTTGCCGCCTATGACGAGTTCGACCGGCTGCGCTATGCCAACCCGGCCTTTCGGGGCGCCTTCTTCATCGCCGACGACGAGACCCCGCTCTGGTCCGAGATCATGCGCCGGAACCATGGTGCCGGCCGGGGCTCGGTGATCCGGGCGGAGGATTTCGAGGCGTGGCTGGTCTCGACTCAGTCCCGCCGCGGCAAGACCGGCTTCCGGGCCTATGAGACCGATCTGGTCGACGGCCGGTGGCTGTGGATGACGGAAAGCGTCCGCGGCGACGGCTGGATGCTGTGCATCGCCAGCGACATCACCGGCATGCGGGCCGAGGACCGGGCCGTGCGGCAAGACCGGGATTTCGCCGTCAAGGCGTCCTACACCGACGAGCTGACCGGCGTCGCCAACCGCCGCTTCGTCACCGAGCGGATCGAGGAGATGCTCCGCCGGCCGCCATTCAAACCCGGCGTGCTCGGCTGTGTCGCGCTCCTGGATATCGACCATTTCAAGCCGGTCAACGACCGGCACGGCCACCAGGCCGGCGACCTGGTCCTGCGCGACTTCGCGCAGCGCATCGCCGGCATGGTCCGGCGGTCCGACTGCTTCGGCCGGATGGGCGGGGACGAGTTCCTGCTGGTCCTGCCGCGCACCTCGATCGAGCCGGCGGTCCTGGTGGTCGAGCGGATGCTGGCCGTGATCCGCACAGCCCGGCCGGTGCCGGACCGCGGAGACGTCGCCTATACCTTTTCCGCCGGGCTGGCGGAGGGCCGCGCCGGGGACACGGTCGCCGGCCTCTACGCACGGGCGGACAAGGCGCTGTACTCCGCCAAGATGAGCGGCCGCAACCGGATCTATTGCGACGGGCCGGAGCCGGAGCGGCCGGCGATCGCGCAGTAGGCGCGCTTGTATCCAAACAATTGACCTGTTTCGGAGCCGGGCGACTGCCTTTAGTTTGGGCAGCCGCCGGGCGGCAGCCTTCCGCCGGCCCACTGCAGAGGCCCGGCGATGCGGACCGACACTTCCTCCACCTTCGACGATGTACCGGCGGCTCCGCGCGGCGGCTCGGCGCTGCAGCCGGTCGCGGCCGGGCTGCTGGCCGCCATCGTCGGTTTCGCCAGCGCCTTCACCGTGGTGCTGCAGGGCCTGGCGGCGGCCGGCGCCACCCCGGCCCAGGCGGCCTCCGGGCTGCTCGCGGTCTGCATCGGCCAGGGGCTGCTGGCGATCCTGCTGTCCTGGCGCTCGAAGCTGCCGATCAGCATCGCCTGGTCGACCCCCGGCGCGGCGCTGCTGATCGCCACCGGGGTGCCGGCGGGCGGCTTCGCGGCCGCGGTCGGCGCCTTCCTGGTGGCCGCGGCGCTGGTGGTGGTGGCCGGGCTGTGGCGCCCCTTCGGCCGGCTGGTCACCGCGATCCCGACGCCGCTGGCCAGCGCCATGCTGGCCGGGGTGCTGCTCGACCTCTGCCTGGCCCCGGCCCGGGCGGTCGGCGCCATGCCGATGCTGGCCCTGCCGGTGCTGCTGGTCTGGGCGCTGACCTGGCGCTTCGCCCGGCTTTACGCCGTGCCCGCCGCGGTGGCGGCGGCGGTGGCGCTGATCGCGCTGACCACCGCGGTGCCGCCGGGGGCCTTCGCCCAGCTGTGGCCGGAGCCGGTCTTCGTCGCCCCCGCCTTCACCACGGGCGCCATCATCGGCATCGCCGTGCCGCTGTTCATCGTCACCATGGCGTCGCAGAACGTGCCCGGCCTGGCGGTGCTGAACGCCAATGGCTACCGGCCGCCGGTCGGGCCGCTGTTCGTCGCCACCGGCGCGACCAGCGCCCTGACCGCGCTGTTCGGCGGCCATGCGGTCAACCTGTCGGCGATCACCGCGGCGCTCTGCGCCTCGGCCGAGGCCCATCCCGACCCGGCGCGGCGCTGGCCGGCGGCGGTGATGGCCGGGGCGGTCTATGTCGGGCTCGGCCTGTTCGCCGGCTTCGCCGCCGCCTTCATCGCCGCCTCGCCGCCGCTGCTGATCCAGGCGGTGGCCGGGCTGGCGCTGCTGGGCAGCCTCGGCGGCGCGCTGTCGACCGCGCTGGCGCGGGAGCAGGGGCGGCTGCCGGCGGTCGTCACCTTCGTCACCACCGTCTCCGGCCTCTCCCTGTTCGGCATCGGCGCCGCCTTCTGGGGCCTGGTGGCCGGCGGCGCCGTGCTGGCGCTGGACCGGCTGCGGGGCCCGGCGCTGCCATGACAAAGCCCGAAGCCTGGTGTCTCTGGATGCCATCATGTTCGGAGAGGGATTCGCCGTGAAGCTTCTGGTCTCTGTCGTTGCCGCCCTCCTCGCCGGCCTGTCCTGCGCGTCCGCGCAGGAGCTCGCGATCCCCGCGGCCACCTATCCGGCGCTGCCGCGCCAGGCGGCCTCGGCCGAGGGCTTCGTGCCGCCCGGCTGGCGGCTGGAGGCGCAGGCCAAGGGCGACCTGAACGGCGACGGCAAGGCCGATCTCGCCTTCGTCCTGCACGGCACGGACCCGAAGAACGTGGTGGCCAACCCGGACGGGCTCGGCGTGGATTCGCTGGACACCAATCCGCGCATCCTGGCCGTCGCCTTCGCCCGGGCGGCGGGCTACGAGCTGGCGCTGGAGAACCATGCCCTGATCCCGCGCCGGACCGATCCGGTGCTGGACGACCCGTTCGACTCCGTTGCCGCCAGCGGCCTCGAGGTCGCCCGCGGCACGCTGCGCCTGAGGCTCGGGGTCTTCGCCAGCGCCGGCAGCTGGTCGATGTCGACGATCGCCACGACCTTCCGCTGGCAGAACGGCCGCTTCGAGCTGATCGGCTACGACCGCACGGAGACCAACCGCGGCAGCGGCGAGATCGAGGGCCTCAGCATCAATTATCTGACCCGCCGGGCGAAGCGGACCCAGGGCACGATCGAGAGCGACGCGGAGAAGACGCGTTGGGAGACCCTGCCGCGCGGTCCGCTGCTCGGCCTCGACGAGATCGGCGACGGGCTGGAGTTCGACCCGGACAGCCGGCGCTGAGGCGCCGGTGATCCTGACCACACCGCGATTGCGCCTCCGGCCCTGGTGCGACGAGGACCGGGACGCCTTCGCCGCCCTGGCCGCCGACCCCGAGGTGATGCGCGATCTCGGCGGGCCGCTGGACCGGGCGGGCAGCGACGCCAAGCTCGACCGCTATCGCGCCGCCTTCGACCGGCACGGCTTCTGCCGCTGGGCGGTGGAGAGCGCGGCGGGCGAATTCCTCGGCTATGCCGGGCTGATGCCCTTGGGGCCGGACCATCCGCTCGGCCCCGGCGCCGAGATCGGCTGGCGGCTGATGCGGCACGCCTGGGGCCGCGGCTACGCCACCGAGGCCGCGGCGGCGGCGCTGCGGGACGGTTTCGGCCGGCTCGGCCTGGCCGAGATCCTGGCCTACATCGCGCCCGACAACCTGCGCTCGCAGGCGGTGATGGCGCGGCTGGGCCTGCAGCGCGATCCGTCGCGCGACTTCACCGCGACCTATGACGGCGTCGCCTGGCACGGGCTGGTCTGGGTGGCCCGGCCGCCGACGGGGCGGTGACCGGCGGAAATCCGGCCGGAAGGGGCGGAAAGCGAACCGAAGGAGAAGCATGCAGGGGACGAACACATGACGAGTCACGTTATTGCCATGATTATCCGTATATAATCATCCATTGGCCTATCGAAATATGCAGTTATTTAATCCGGTTATATCACGATCCTCAAGTTTATTTAGAAAATTTAATATTCTGTCTTTCTTAAATCCCAATCGTATAGGAATTTCCCATTCCTCTATTTCATTCAAGACTATATTAACCACAAAAATTGTCATAACTCTTTGATTATCGTCAATATCCAAACTATAGCCGATATTAAAATAATATCTGTCGTCCTTTATTTTCCTGAGAAATGAACGGAAATGCTCTTCTGGAAATGGCTGTTTTGGCCGGAGAACAGAAGCAGGAAGACCATTCAGAAATTCATTAAGACAGCGAGCCGCAATGGAGATTTCATGGACATTAAGCTTCATGGCGCCTCCTATATCTTAAAAAGTGGTTGTCGAAACGAGCTCGGCCGGGGCTGGCGGAAAGCTGTCCCGCGCCGTATCTCAGTAGCAGATATTTAGACGTCATCGCCGAGCCGCCCGCAACGTTTCTAGAGCGGATCGGGGAGAGGCACCGTATCTGCCCCATGCCCTATGTCCGCAAAGGGTCGAAACCAGCCAGGGCCTCGCCCGGATTGCGGGCGCCTCGATCCATTCGGCGGTATCGTCGCAACGAAACTGGGGCGTCGACCGCCATCGTGCGCAGGGGCACTATCCCCGGCAGTCGATCCCCTGCCGAAAGCCTAGAGATGACCGATGCCCCCGACCACGCCATCCGCCGGCGGCGCGATGCCTTCAATCGCGCTCTGGCCGGGGCGGACCTCAAGGCCATCGGGCTGCTTCTGGCGCCGGGTGTCGTTCTCGTCACCGGCACGGACAGCGCCGTCATCTCCGGCCGCAAGGCCCAGCTCGCGGCATGGGAGCGCGAATTCGCCGCGTCCCTGCGCACGATCTACACCCGCACCCCCGACACCATCCTGGTCTCGCCGGTCGAGCCCATCGCCCTCGAGCATGGCCGCTGGCAGGGCGTCACCGCCGCCGGCGGCCTGCCGCTCGCATCCGGCTCCTACACCGCCAAATGGCGCAAGACCGGCGCGGATTGGGTGATCGAGGCCGAGATCTACCTCACCCTCGCCTGACAGACCGCACGCAGACGGAGACAACAAATGGAGAATGACGACCGCACCAGGATCATTCCCGGGAGAACGCCGGAATCGGCGGCCATGACCGCGAGCGTCAAACGAGCGATGGCGCTCACCGCCGCGCTCAACCGCCTGACCTTCGACGATGCGGCTCAGATCCGGACCCTGTTCGGTGAATTGATCGGCAAGACGGTCGACGACAGCTTTCTGTTGATCCCGCCGTTTTTCACGACCGGCGGGGCCGACATCAGCGTCGGGCGCAATGTCTTCATCAATCAGAACTGCACCTTCTACGACCTGGGCGGGCTCGATATTGCCGACGATGTGATGATCGGGCCGAATGTGAGCCTGATCACGTCCGGCCACCCGATCGAGCCGTCCCAGCGGCGCGCCTGCGTCGTCGCCAAGCCGATTGCGATCGGGCGGAACGTCTGGATCGCGGCCGGTGCGATCGTCATCGGCGGCGTCACGATCGGGGAGAACTCGGTCGTCGCGGCGGGTTCGGTGGTCACCAGGGACGTTCCGCCGAACAGCCTGGCCGGCGGAAATCCGGCGCGGGTCATCCGATCGATCGCCGGCTGAGGAACGCTACACTCCGCCGGCCCCGGGCGGCATGCCGTCGAATTCCGGCAGGCCGCCGGCGATCCGGTCCCAGGGCTGGCGGTCGCGCACATTGATCGCGGCGTCCGGCCGGATCGCCGACGGGTCGTCCAGCGACCCGGCATAGAGCGTGGCGGTGCCGGGATCCATCTCGCCGGTGCCGAACAGCTGGCTGCCGCAGACCGGGCAGAAATGGCGCAGGGCCTGCAGCCCGCTGCCGCCGGTCGCGGCGTAGACGCGGGTCTCGCCGCGGACGGTCATGGCCGCGCGCGGGACGCCGACATAGGTGGAATGGCCGGCACCGCTGGCGCGCTGGCAGGACCGGCAATGGCAGTGTCCGGTGTAGACGGGATCGGCCGCCACCTCGTAGCGCACCGCCCCGCACAGGCATCCGCCCGTCATCATTTACCCATCTCCCAAGCTCGGCCCCTCTGCGGTCGAGACCTTTTCAGAATAGCTGAAGTCCGTTCCTTTTTAGTCCCCCCTCCCCTTGCGGGAGGGGGCAGGGGGAGGGGGCTGCGCGCGTCCGCGCGCGAATGGGCAGAGAACGGGTCCCGCGGTGAGAGCCGGATCGCCAGAACCCAGGCCGGTCTTGACGGCGAAAACCCCCTCCCCCTAGCCCCCTCCCGCGAGGGGAGGGGGGACCCATTTCTCTTTCGGTCGATGGCGTTGCTGGCCCCCCAAATGGCCCAAGAGACATTCTGGAAAAGGTCTTGCAGTCAGGATAGTCCGGCGTGGACCTGCGGCGGAAATCCGGATCGAATTTTTATGTGCTCCGGGCGTCTGATCCGCCCCGATCACACGACTCCGCAGGCCATCTGCGGAAAGGAGACTTCGTGCTCGACGTTCTGATGCTCGCCCTGGCCGCGGCGTTCTTCGCCGTCGGCCTGGGCTATGTGCTGCTTTGCGACCGGCTGTGAGGGGACGATGACCTTCGATCTCATCCTCGGCGGCGTCGTATCCGCGCTGCTGCTCGGCTACCTCGTCTATGCCCTGGTCCGGCCCGAGAAGTTCTGAGGCGACCATGACCCTCAACGGCTGGATCCAGATCGCGATCTTTTGCGCGATCGTCATCCTCATCGTGCGCCCGCTCGGCGGCTACATGACCCGCGTTTTCGCGGGCGAGCGCACTTTCCTCTCCCCCATCCTGCGCCCGGTCGAGCGGCTGTTCTACGCCGCCGCCGGCGTGCGCGAGGACCGCGAGCAGCACTGGACCGGCTATGCCTTCGGCATGCTGATCTTCAGCCTGGTCAGCGTCGTCGTGCTGTACGCGCTGCAGCGCTTCCAGGACGTGCTGCCGCTGAACCCGGCCGGCATGGCGGCGGTGCCGGAAGGCCTCGCCTTCAACACCGCGGTCAGCTTCGTCAGCAACACCAACTGGCAGTCCTATGGCGGCGAAAGCACCATGAGCTACCTGGTGCAGATGGCCGGGCTGACGGTGCAGAACTTCGCCTCCGCCGCGGTCGGCATCGCTCTGGCCATCGCGCTGGTGCGCGGCTTCGCCCGGCGGTCGTCCCCGACCATCGGCAATTTCTGGGTCGACCTGACCCGGACCGTGCTCTACGTGCTGCTGCCGATCTGCGTCGTCGCCACGGTGTTCTTCGTCTGGCAGGGCGTGCCGCAGAATTTCGGCAGCTATGTCGACGCCACCACGCTGGAAGGCGCGCATCAGACCATCGCCCAGGGGCCGGTGGCCTCGCAGCTGGCGATCAAGATGCTGGGCACCAATGGCGGCGGCTTCTTCAACGCCAATTCGGCCCATCCCTACGAGAACCCGACCGCGCTGTCGAACCTGGTGCAGATGGTGCTGATCTTCGCGATCGGCGCCGCGCTGACCAACGTCTTCGGCCGCATGGTCGGCAATGAGCGCCAGGGCTGGGCGATCCTCAGCGCCATGGGCGTGCTGTTCCTCGCCGGCGTCTTCATCACCTATTGGCAGGAGGCGGGCGGCGGCCATCTGCTGGCCTCGCTCGGCGTCGACACCAGCCTCGGCAACATGGAGGGCAAGGAGGTCCGCTTCGGCGAGGCGCTGTCGGCCCTGTTCGCCGTGGTCACCACCGCGGCGTCCTGCGGCGCCATCATCGCCCAGCATGACAGCTTCACCGCGCTGGGCGGCATGGTGCCGCTGGTCAACATGATGCTGGGCGAGGTCGTGATCGGCGGCGTCGGCGCCGGCCTTTACGGCATGCTGCTGTTCGTGGTCGAGGCGATCTTCGTCGCCGGGCTGATGGTCGGCCGCACGCCGGAGTACGTCGGCAAGAAGATCGAGGCCAAGGAGGTCAAGATGACCATGCTGGCCCTGCTGATCCTGCCGGCCTCGATGCTGGGCCTCACCGCCCTGGCGGTGTCGACCCAGGCCGGGCTGGCCGGCATCCTCAACCCGGGGCCGCACGGCTTCACCGAGGTGCTGTACGCCTACACCTCGGGCACCGCGAACAACGGCTCGGCCTTCGGCGGCCTGACCGCGACCTCGCTGTTCTATACGATCACCCTCGGCTTCGCGATGCTGATCGGCCGCTTCCTGATGATCGTGCCGATGCTGGCCGTCGCCGGGTCGCTCGCCGCCAAGCGCAGCCTGCCGCCGTCCTCCGGCACCTTCCCGACCACCGGGCCGCTGTTCGTCGGCCTGCTGATCGGCGTGGTGCTGATCATGGGCGGCCTGACCTTCTTCCCGGCCCTGGCGCTGGGTCCGATCGTGGACCAGCTCGCCTCCTCCGCCGGCACTCTGTTCTGATCGGACACTCGGTCATGAAGACTTCCAACACCCCGGCGTCGCTGTTCGACGCCAAGATCATGGGCCCGGCCGCGATCGACGCCGTGCGCAAGCTCGACCCCCGCATCATGTGGCGCAGCCCGGTGATGTTCGTGGTCGAGGTCGTCGCGGCCCTGACCACCGTGCTGCTGCTGCGCGACATCGCCACCGGCGCCGCCGGCATCGGCTTCACCGTCCAGATCGTGCTCTGGCTCTGGTTCACCGTGCTGTTCGCCAACTTCGCGGAAGCCGTGGCCGAGGGCCGGGGCAAGGCGCAGGCCGAAAGCCTGCGCAAGACCCGGACCGACACTGTGGCCAAGCGGCTGCGCGACGCCGCCGGCCGCGACACCGAGCCGGTGCCGGCGCTGTCGCTGCGCCAGGGCGACCTGGTGCTGGTCGAGGCCGGCGACCTGATCCCCTCCGATGGTGAGGTGATCGAGGGCATCGCCTCGGTCGACGAAAGCGCGATCACCGGCGAATCCGCCCCGGTGATCCGCGAATCCGGCGGCGACCGGTCGGCCGTCACCGGCGGCACCCGCGTGCTGTCCGACTGGGTCAAGGTGCGCATCACCGCGGCCCAGGGATCGACCTTCCTCGACCGCATGATCGCGCTGGTCGAAGGGGCGTCGCGCCAGAAGACGCCGAACGAGATCGCGCTGAACATCCTGCTGGCCGGGCTGACGATCATCTTCGTCTTCGCCACGGTCACCATCCCCAGCTTCGCCGCCTATGCCGGCGGGTCGATCTCGGTGGTGGTGCTGGTGGCGCTGTTCGTCACCCTGATCCCGACCACGATCGGCGCGCTGCTGTCCGCCATCGGCATCGCCGGCATGGACCGGCTGGTGCGCTTCAACGTGCTCGCCATGTCCGGCCGCGCGGTCGAGGCGGCCGGCGACGTCGACACGCTGCTGCTCGACAAGACCGGCACCATCACGTTGGGCAACCGCCTGGCCACCGAGTTCGTGCCGCTGCCCGGCGTCACCGACGCCGAGCTGGCGGACGCCGCCCAGCTCTCCTCGCTCAGCGACGAGACTCCGGAAGGCCGCTCGGTGGTGGTGCTGGCGAAGGAGAAATACGGGCTGCGGGCCCGCGAGGTCGGCCGCATGCACGCGCAGTTCGTGCCCTTCACCGCCCAGACCCGCATGAGCGGCGTCGACATCGAGGGCTCGGTCATCCGCAAGGGCGCGGTCGATGCCGTCATCGCCCATGTCCGCGAGATGGCCGGCAATCCGCGCCTGGCCATGCCGGCGGCGCTGGAGCAGATCACCGAGCGGATCGCCAAGTCCGGCGGCACGCCGCTGGCCGTGGCCAAGGACGGCAAGCCGCTCGGCGTCATCTATCTGAAGGACGTGGTCAAGGGCGGCATCCGCGAGCGCTTCGCCGAGCTGCGGCGGATGGGCATCCGCACCGTCATGATCACCGGCGACAACCCGCTGACCGCCGCGGCGATCGCGGCCGAGGCGGGGGTCGACGACTTCCTGGCCCAGGCGACGCCGGAGGCGAAGCTGGCCCTGATCCGCGAGGAGCAGGGCAAGGGCCGGCTGGTCGCCATGTGCGGCGACGGCACCAACGACGCGCCGGCGCTGGCCCAGGCCGATGTCGGCGTGGCGATGCAGACCGGCACGGTGGCGGCGCGCGAGGCCGGCAACATGGTCGACCTCGACAGCGACCCGACCAAGCTGATCGAGGTGGTGGGCATCGGCAAGCAGCTGCTGATCACCCGCGGTGCCCTGACCACCTTCTCGATCGCCAACGACGTGGCCAAGTACTTCGCCATCATCCCGGCGATGTTCCTGGCCTTCTACCCGCAGCTCGGGGTGCTCAACGTCATGGACCTGCACTCGCCGCAGAGCGCGATCCTGTCGGCGATCATCTTCAACGCGCTGATCATCATCGCGCTGATCCCGCTGGCGCTGCGCGGCGTCCGCTACCGGGCGCTCAGCGCCGCCGCTCTCCTGCGGCGCAACCTTCTGATCTACGGCCTGGGCGGCCTCATCGTCCCGTTCATCGGGATCAAGGCGATCGACCTGATCGTCACCGCCCTCGGCCTGGCGTGAGGCGAACATGCTGAACCAGATCCGACCCGCCCTCGTGATGGTCGTCTTGCTGACGATCCTCACCGGCATCGCCTATCCCTTCGCCATGACCGGCATCACCCAGGGGCTGCTTCCGGCCCAGGCCAATGGCAGCCTGATCAAGCGCGACGACGGCACCGTCATCGGCTCGTCGCTGATCGGCCAGGACTTCACCAGCGAGAAGTACTTCCACGGCCGGATTTCGGCGACCTCTGGCGCCGATCCGAACGACCCGAGCCAGTCGATCGCGCAGCCCTACAACGCCGCCAACTCGGGCGGCTCCAACCTCGGCCCGACCAGCCAGGCGCTGGCCGACCGGGTCAAGGCCGACGTCGACGCGCTGGCGGCGCAGGGCATCAGGAACCCGCCGGCCGACATGGTCACCAGCTCGGCCTCGGGTCTCGACCCGGACATCAGCCCGGCCAATGCCGAGCTGCAGATCGCCCGGGTCGCCGCCGCCCGCGGCCTGTCGCCGGACCAGGTGCGCGACGCCGTGCACGCGGCGACCAAGGGCCGGCTGCTCGGCCTGATCGGCGAGCCGCGGGTCAATGTCCTGCGGCTCAACATGGCGCTGGACGGGCTGAAGACCCCGTAGTCTCCTGCCCCGATGTCATTGACCGATCGCTCGGACGACGATCATCGTCCCTCGCCGGAAGCCCTGCTCGAGGCGGTCGCGAAAACCCGCGGCCGCCTCAAGATCTTCCTCGGAGCGGCGCCCGGCGTCGGCAAGACCTACGAGATGCTGTCCCAGGGCGCGGCGCGGCGGCGCGACGGGCTCGATGTCGTCATCGGCGTGGTCGAGACCCATGGCCGGGCCGAGACCCAGGCCCTGGTCGGCGGCTACGAGATCATCCCCCGCCGCCGCGCCGAGCATCGCGGCCGGACCCTGGAGGAGATGGATCTCGACGCCATCCTGGCGCGCAAGCCGGCCCTGGTGCTGGTCGACGAGCTGGCCCACACCAACGCCCCCGGCAGCCGGCACGACAAGCGCTACCAGGATGTCGAGGAGATCCTGGATGCCGGCATCGATGTCTGGACCACGCTGAACATCCAGCATGTCGAGAGCCTGAACGACGTCGTCGCCCAGATCACCCGCATCCGGGTGCGCGAGACGGTGCCGGATGCCTGGATCGACGGCGCCGACGAGATCGAGCTGATCGACCTGACGCCGGAGGACCTGCAGAAGCGGCTGGCCGAGGGCAAGGTCTATATCCGCGACCAGGCCCGGCGCGCGGTCGATCATTTCTTCAAGCCCGGCAACCTGACGGCGCTGCGCGAGCTGGCGCTGCGCCGCACCGCCCAGCGGGTCGACGACCAGATGCTGGGTTACATGCGGGCCCATGCCATCACCGGCCCCTGGGCCGCCGGCGAGCGCATCATGGTCTGCGTCAGCGAGGCGCCGAATAGCGAGGCGCTGGTCCGCTACGCCCGGCGGGTGGCCGACCGGCTGGGGGCGCGCTGGATCGCGGTCTACATCGAGGGGTCGCGCCACCACCGGCTGGGCGAGGCCGAGCGCGACCGCATCGCCCGCGCCCTGCTGCTGGCGGAGAAGCTGGGCGGCGAGACCGTCACCCTCCCGGCCAACGACATCGTCGCCGAGATCCTGAGCTACGCCCAGCGCAACAACATCACCCAGATCGTCATCGGCAAGTCCGACCGGTCGCGCTGGTTCGAGATGCTGCACGGCTCGGTGGTGCATGATCTGCTGCGCAAATCGGGGTCGATCTCGGTCCATGTCATGGCGGGCGAGGGGACGGAGGCCCAGCCTGGCGCGGAGCGGATCCAGACCCGCCCGGCCGATGCCGGCTTCGACCCGCGGCCCTATCTGGTCGCCGCGGTCGGCGTCGCGGCCACCACCGCGGCCGCGCATCTGGTCGCCTTCGTCGCCACCACCAACAGCATCGCCCTGGTGTTCCTGATCCCGGTGCTGTTCTGCGCCGCGCGCTACGGGCTGGGGCCGTCGATCTTCGCCTCGCTGCTGAGCGTCTTCGCGGTCAACTTCTTCTTCCTGCCGCCGCTGTACAGCCTGGTGATCGCCGACCCGTCGAACGTCACCACGCTGGTGTTCTTCCTGGTGGTCGCGGTCGTCACCTCGAACCTGCAGAGCCGGGCCCGGCTGCAGGCCCGCGGCGCCGCGGCGCGGGCCCGGGCGACGGCGGAGCTGTTCGGGTTCAGCCGCAAGCTGGCGGCGATCGGGTCGGCCGACGACCTGCTCTGGGCCGCGGCCTATCAGGTCGCGTCGATGCTGAAGCTGCGCGTGGTCGTGCTGATGCCGCAGGACGGGTCGCTGCAGGTGGTGGCCGGCTATCCGCCGGAGGACCGGATCGAGGAGGCGGAGCGGGCGGCGGCGCAGTGGAGCTGGGCCAATGACCGGCCGGCGGGGCGGGGGGCCGACACTCTGCCCGGCGGCAAATGGCTGTTCCTGCCCTGGCGCACCGCCTCCGGCCAGATCGGCGTGGTCGGCATCGACCGCGACCAGCCGGGGCCGCTGCTCAGCCCCGACGACCAGCGCCTGCTGGACTCGCTGATGGACCAGGCGGCGGTGGCGATCGAGCGGGTGCGCCTGGTCAAGGATGTCGACGAGGTCCGCGTGGTGGCGGAGACCGAGCGGCTGCGCGCCGCGATGCTGACCTCGATCAGCCACGACCTGCGCACGCCTCTGGCCTCGATCATCGGCGCCATCTCCAGCCTGCGCCGCCACGATGCGGCGCTGGACCCGAAGGCGCGGTCCGAGCTGATGGAGACGGCGGAGGACGAGGCCGAGCGGCTGAACCGCTTCGTCGGCAACCTGCTCGACATGACCCGGCTCGAATCCGGCGTGCTGCAGCCGAGGCTGGAGGCGACCGAGGTGGCGGAGGTGGTCGGGGCGGCGGCCCAGCGCTGCGCCGCCCTGGTCGCCCGCCATCGCCTGGTGCTCGATATCGCGCCCGGCCTGCCGCTGTACCTGCTCGACCCGATCCTGCTGGAGCAGGCGCTGGTCAACCTGATCGACAACGCCGCCAAATATGCGCCGGCCGGCACCACCATCACCGTCTCGGCGCGGGAGGAGAAGGGGCTGGCGCTGCGGGTGCTGGATGAGGGCGACGGCATCCCGGAGGACAAGCTGGAGGCGATCTTCGACAAGTTCCACCGCATCCACCACGGCGACAGTGCCCAAGCGGGCACCGGCCTCGGCTTGGCCATCTGCCGCGGCTTCGTCGAGATCCTGGGCGGGCGAGTCACCGCCGGCAACCGCGGCGACCAGCGCGGCGCCGTCTTCACCGTCACCTTCCCGCCGGAGCTCGCGGCCCCGGCCCTGCCCGGCACCTCGATGGGGGTGTGAACCGATGTCGAACCCGCCCGACCCTCGCCCAGCGCCACGCATCCTGATCATCGACGACGAGCCGCAGATCCGCCGCTTCCTCAAGATCAGCCTGGCCGCCGACGGCTATGCCCCGATCGAGGCGGCCGGCGGCACCGAGGGGCTGGAGCGGGTGGTGCAGGACCGGCCCGACCTGGTGATCCTCGATCTCGGCCTGCCCGACATCGACGGCCAGCAGGTGCTGAGCCGGATCCGCGAGCTGTCGGCCGTGCCGGTGATCGTGCTGTCGGTTCGCGCCGGCGAGGCCGAGAAGGTCGAGGCGCTGGACCGCGGTGCCAACGACTATGTCACCAAGCCCTTCGGCATCGCCGAGCTGACCGCCCGGCTGCGCGCCGCCCTGCGCCGCGGCGGGTTGGAGGACGAGGCGGCCGAGGCGGTGATCGAGGCCGGGCCGCTGACCGTCGACGTGCCGCACCGGCGGGTGCGGTTCGAGGGGCGCGAGATCCGGCTGTCGAAGAAGGAGTTCGAGATCCTGCGCCTGCTGGCCGCCCATCACGGCCGGGTGGTGACGCATCAGAAGATCCTGCGCGAGGTCTGGGGCCCGGCCCATATCGACGCGATGCAGTATCTGCGCGTCTATGTCGGCCAGCTGCGGCAGAAGCTGGGCGACGAGCCGGCCCGGCCGCGGCTGATCGCGACCGAGGCCGGGGTCGGCTATCGGCTGGTGGTGGAGGGGTAGGAAATAGCTCACGCGGGCGGAAGCGGACGGTCTATGCTGATGCCGGGATTTCCACGATGCGGATAGCGGGAGACCATCATGGCTGACACCGACAAGTCCAAGGACACCGATGCGATCATGGGTGTGGTGCAGACGTACAGTGTCGACACCGCCGCGACCGCTGGTGCGGCGGTCGACACCGCCGCGGCCGGTGGTGCGGCGGTCGATACCGCCGCGACCGCTGGTGCGTCGGTCGACACTGCCGCGACCGCTGGTGCGTCGGTCGACACTGCCGCGACCGCCGGTGCGGCCGAGAAGGTGCGGTAGGGCGGCGTCGCCGACACCCTGGACGGGGTGCTCACCGTTCTGGACGCGATCGGCAACGACACCGGCCGCTGAGCGAGGACATCCATCTGATCGGCCGTCGCCCATCTGTCCCGGTCGGTGCGAGTCATCTGCCTGGGCATGAAGCCATGGCCCGAACCGCTGTTGACACCCGCCGGCGACCGATCAGGTCGGCTGCGGCAGGCGCGCGATGACCTTGATCTCGAAATCGAAGCCCGCCAGCCAGTTGGCGCCCACCGCGGTCCAGTTCGGGTAGGGCGCGTCGCCGATCGCCTTCAGCCGGATGGCGGCAAACGTCTCCCACTGCGTGGACGGGTCGGTGTGGAAGATGGTCACGTCGACGACGTCGTCGAACGTGCAGGCGGCGGCTTTCAACACTGCCGCGAGATTGTCGAAAGCAAGCTGGACCTGCTGTTCGAAGACCGGTTCGGGCGACCCGTCGTCGCGGCTGCCGACCTGGCCCGAGACGAACAGGAAGTCGCCGGAGCGGATTGCCGCCGAATAGCGGTTGATCTCATAAAGCGCCTGCCGGCCGGGAAGATCGCGCCGGGCCTGCCGCTGTACCCGATCCTGCTAGAGCAGGCACTGGTCAACCTGATCGACAACGCCGCCAAATATGCGCCGGCCGGCATTGCGGGTGCTGGACGATGGCAAGGAGATCCGGCTGTCGAAGAAGGAGTTCGAGATCCTGCGCCTGCTGGCCGCCCATCACGGCCGGGTGGTGACGCATCAGAAGATCCTGCGCGAGGTCTGGGGGCCCGGCGCATATCGGCGCGATGCAGTATCTGCGCGTCTATGTCGGCCAGCTGCGGCAGAAGCTGGGCGACGACCCGGCCCGGCCGCGGCTGATCGCGACCGAGGCCGGCGTCGGCTACCGGCTGGTGGTGGAGGGGTAGGGGCAGGAGGCCCTACCGCTGGTCCTGGTCCAGCCAGCGCGGGCGGGTCTTCTCGCCGATCATGCAGTCGGTGCCGCCGGCCTGGGCCGGGATGAAGGCGACCGGTGCCGCCTCCGGTACCGCCCCGGCGATCTCCAGCACCAGCTTGCGCCGGATCGCCTCGGCGAATTGCTGCGGGCTGCGCACCGCCACGGTGAAGGCGCCGGGGCCGCCGATCACGCAGTCGCGGTAATAGGCGTCGAGCATGTCGGGCTCGGGCAGGCCGCCGAAGCCACCGCGCTTCAGGATCACCGGCAGGCCGTTGATGGTGATGCCCTGCGACAGCGCCATCTGGCGGGCGCCCGACACCGGCCAGCCGGCGTTGTTCGGCCCGTCGCCGGAAATGTCGATGGCGCGGCGGATGCCCTCATAGCCGTTGTTGTCGAACAGCCCGGCGGAGAACAGCAGCGCGCCGGAGATCGAGGTGCCGCGCCGCATCACCGTGCCGAAGGTCTCGGACAGGTCCGCCGCCGCCGTGCGTGCCGCCGCGGCGCCGTCGATCAGCCGCCAGGGCAGGATCACGGCCTGGGAGTTGGCGCCCGCCCATTCGACATAGGTGATGGCGATGCGGCCATGCACGCCGGAGGTGATGGCATTGATCACCTCCGGGTGGGTGAGGGCGCCGACATAGCCGTCGCGCTGCAGCGCCTGCTCATCATCGTCCATCGAGCGCGAGACGTCGACCGCGAGCACCAGCTCGAGGTCAACCGGATGGTCCTGGGCCGCCGCGGGAGCCGTGGGCAGGAGCAGGGTGAAGACCAGGCCGAATCCGACGATGCCGAAGCGCATTTCGCCCCCCAGTGTCAGCCACCGAGATGATTTCGATGTGGGAACGATCCGGCCCGCTGTCATCTCCGCCGATCGGCTGTTTTTCGTGGCGGGTTGCAAACCGGCCGCGGTTCCCCTATATCGAGCGTCGAGATCGGTTTCGACACGATCTGCGCCGTCGTTCCGAGGAACCGGCCCGGATCCCCCTCCCAACCATGATCCGAACGATAGGGCAGGCGCTCCGCCTGCCGATCGTGCTTTGTGCCGCGACGGGCGGGCCGATGGCCTTTGCGTCGTGGTTTAAGCGATATTGAGTGCAACGAGGCCCCAAGGGCCCGAACCGTAAAGAACAGACATGAAGACCGAAAAGACCAAGACCCTGTCCCGCCGCCGGCGTCGTCCGACGTCGCGGCTGGCCACCACCCCGCTGCGGCAGCCGGCACACACGGCAGAGCTGTCCCGCGCTGAGATTCGTCAGATCGTACTCGACATTCTCGGCTGAAAGGCGTAACCCCGCCCGACCCATTAGTGAAAAGGCCTTTGCCCGATGCAGGTGCTCGTCCGCGACAACAACATCGATCAGGCGCTGCGCGTCCTCAAGAAGCGTATGCAGCGTGAAGGCATCTTTCGCGAGATGAAGCAGCGCCGGAACTACGAGAAGCCGTCCGAGCGCCGCATCCGCGAGGAAGCCGAAGCCGTCCGCCGCCAGCGCAAGGCGCTGCGCAAGCGGATGCAGATCCAGGGCTACTGATCAGGACCGGGGCCGCACGGCCCCGACCGGTCGTTCCGATGGATGAGACCAGGGGCCTTCGGCCCCTTGTTTCGTTGTGCCGATTCCATCTCCGGCTTGTGCCCGGCACCGAGCTGTGCAGTGATCCCCGACCCGGGGTGCCGCGCCCCTGACGAACCGGGAGGCCGACCGATGGATGTCGCCGCTTTCAGAAATTCCCTGGACCAGGACCAGCCGCCCGCGACCCTGTCGCCGCCGCTCGCCGCGCTGTGGTGGGACGCCAAGGGCGACTGGGACCGGGCGCATGGCTGCGTCGATTCCGAGGACGGCGCCGACGCCGCCTGGGCTCATGCCTACCTTCACCGCAAGGAAGGCGACCTCGGCAACGCCGGCTACTGGTACCGCCAGGCCGGCAAGCCGATGTCCCAGGCCAGCCTGGAGCAGGAATGGGCGGAGATCGCGGCGGCGCTGGGCTGAGGCTCAGCCCGCCCCGTCCGGCACCAGCACGATCTTGCCGGTGACGGCGCGGCTCTCCAGCCGGCGATGCGCGTCGGCGCCGCGCGACAGCGGGAAGGCCTCGATCTCCGGCAGGGCGAGCTCCCCGGACCGCAGCGCGGCGAACAGCGCGTCGGCGCGCGCCAGCCGGCTGGCGCGGCTGTCGAGATGGTCCCACAGGTCGCCACCGACCACCGCCTTCGACTGCTCCATCAGCAGCCGCGGATCGATCGCCGGCGGGTCCCCGCCGGCGGTGCCGTAGGCCACCACCGTGCCGCGCGGCCGGGTGGCGTCCAAGCTCTGCGCCAGCGTCGTGCCGACCGAATCATAGGCGATGTCGACGCCGCCATCGCTGAGATCCCGGACCGTGGCCACCCAGTCGTCGTCATAGGTCAAGCCGTGATCCGCGCCCCGAGCGACGGCGATCGCCGCCTTCCCCGCCGTCGAGGCCAGGGCGATGACGGTGGCGCCGCGCCGCTTCGCCATCTGCACCAGCAGCTGTCCGACCCCGCCAGCCGCGGCGTGGACCAGCACGCGGGCCCCGGCGCGGACCGGGGCGCTGTCGGCCACCAGATACTGCGCCGTCAGCCCCTGCAGCAGGATCGCCGCGGCCTCGCGGTATCCGATGTCGTCCGGCAGCGGGATGGCGCGGTCGACCGGCACGGTGACGCGGCTGGCATTGGCGAAGGGCACGTCGGCGAAGCCGATGCGGCCGCCGAGGCGGATGCCCGCGACGCCGTCGCCCAACGCCACCACCTCGCCCGCGCCCTCATAGCCGGCGATATGCGGTGCCGCGCCGGCCAGGCGGTAGTTTCCGCGGCGGCGGTGCAGGTCGGCGAAGTTGAGGCCGGCCACGCGCAGCGCCAGCTGGACATGGCCCGGCGGCACCGCCGGGTCGGGCAGCGTCCGGTATTCCAGCACCTCGGGACCGCCGAACCGATCGAACACCAGCGCTTCCATGATCTCGTCTCTCCACAGCCGCCGGTCGCGCCGGCCTTGGTTCTGTCTACTATAGTGGAAAATTCCATCATAGTGGAAACGCGCTTGACCGGCTGACACCACCGACCGACAAGCGGGTGGGTGTAATGGCGAGATCGATCATGCCCCCGATGGACGACGGCACCCCACCGATCGACTTGGCGGAGACCGTGCGCCGGTTGCGTTCGGACCGGGGCTGGACGCTGGAGGATGCGGCCGGCCGCACCGGCCTTTCGCGCTCGGCCCTGTCGAAGATCGAGCGCGGGGAGATGTCGCCGACCTTCCAGGCGATGCAGAAGCTGGCGCGTGGTTTCGAGATCGAGCTGGCGGCGCTGTTCGGTCCGGCCGATTCGCCCCTGCGCGGCCGCCGGATCGTGGTGCGGGCCGGCGAGGGGGCGACCACCGAGATGCCGAACTACCGCATGCGCCTGTTCGGCGGCGAGCTGCGCAACGCGCCCTTCCTGGCCTCCGAAGTCACCGTCCGCGGCCGGTCCCTCGACGATTTCGAGGATTGGGAGCGGCACGACAGCGACGATTTCCTCTATGTGCTCGCCGGCCGGGTGACGCTGCTCAGCGAGACCCATGGCTCGGTCGAGCTCGGCCCGGGAGATGCGGTGTATTTCGACGCTCGCATCGGCCACGCCGCGATCGCCACCGGCGAGGGCGAGGCGCGGGCGCTGTGGGTCACGGCTCCGGCGCGCTAGTCACAGGTCGATCAGCGGGCGGCCCGCCATCGCCTGGGCGAAGGCGGCGAGGGTGACCAGGACATAGAGGACCGACACCAGCCAGACCGCCGGCCGCGCCCGCCGCGGCCAAGCGGCCGCCAGGCCGGCGCCGGCCAACGGCAGCAGCTGCTGGGCATGGATGCCGAGGAAATGCGGCACCCGCAGGTCGCCGCCGGTGGTCGACCAGCCGAGCAGCGGCAGCCCGGGGTGGTCGGGGATGCCGCCGACGGCATGGCCGCCATGGGTGGCGATGGCCATGCCGGCGCCGACGCCGAGGACGAAGGTCAGTACCAGCCCCAGCACGATCGCCAGGCGCAGCGCCGGGGGCAGCCCGGTACCGTGCCGGGCGATCTCGCGCGCCAGCGGCAGGGCCGTCGCGGTCAGGGCCACGGCGCCGACCCCCATCAGCGCGAACATGACCGCGTGGAACGGCGTCGACTCGTTGAAATGCGAGGGCTGGCCGAGCGCGCCCTGCAGGGTGATGTAGCCCAGCTCGAACGTGCCGGCGCCGATAAGAGTCCAGCGCGCGGCACGGATCGGGGCCGCGCCTCGCCGCGCCTCGGGCAGTTCGCCGATGAACCAGGCGCTGGTCAGGGCGAACAGCCCGACCGAGAGCAGGAACTTGACCGGCTTGGCCCAGACGTCCTCGCCGTGCAGCTGGCGAGCGTCGAGCGCCCCGGCAACGCCCAGGACGACAGCGAGCGCCAGCAGGGCCAGGCCGAAGCCGGCCAGGATGGGGTCGCGGCGCCGGACCGCCTGGAGCAGGGCCGACGGCCCGCGGATCGGGCGGCGCGGCAGCGGATCGATGGCCAACGAGGACATGGTCATGCCTCCGCGACGAGGCCAGGGGCGCGGCGGTCGAAGCCGGCCCGCAGCAGCACGAAGGCCAGGAGGCCGATCGGGCCGAACAGGAAGGTCAGCGCGAAGCAGGGGAGCAGCAGCAGATGCGGCAGCCCGGCCCGCTCTCCTTCGCGCGCGATCCAGCCGCCGACGAACAGGTCGAAGGCCAGGTAGTGCAGCCAGCCGGCGACCAGCATGCCGGGCGAATCGAACAGGGCTCGCACCGCTTCGATCGATTCGTAGCCGCCCTGGGCGGAGCCCCAGGAGATGCCGACCAGGCCGAGATAGGCGGCGGCGAAGAGCAGCGGCACCGCCAGCCCGGCCGCGGCTCGCAGCCGGGCCTTGTGCCGCGGCAGCAGCGGTGCTGTGGCCAGCGCCAGCCAGCCGAGGATCGCGAGCATGTTGCCGCCGCGGAACAGCAGGTCGAGCACGGCTTCCTCCTGGTCTGAACGGTGTTAAGATGAGACGATATCATCTGATCTGAACACTGTAAAGTTCGAGAAGCCAATGCCGGACGAGACGCCGCGCGAGCGGTACCACCATGGCGACCTGCAGCGGGCGCTGATCGCGGCGGCCGAGGCGATCCTGGCCGAGCGCGGGGTCGAAGGCTTCACGCTGCGCGAGGCGGCGCGCCGGGCCGGGGTTTCGGCCGCGGCGCCGGCGCATCATTTCGGCAGCGCCGCCGGGCTTCTGACCGAGGTGGCGTTGCTGGGGTTCGAGACTCTGACCCGCTTCCTGCGCGACGGCGCGGACGAGGGCGGCACCGATCCCGCCGCCCGGCTGCACGGGCAGGGCATCGGCTATGTCCGCTTCGCCCGAGCGCATCCGGCCCGGTTCCTGCTGATGTTCCGCAAGGACCGGCTGAACTGGGACGATGCGCGCCTGCGCGCCGCCGGCCAGGCCGCCTTCGCCGAGCTCGAGGATGCGGTCCGGGCCTATCGCGGCGTCGCTGCCGGCCGGCCGCTCGACCGCGCGGCCCTCACCACCGTGCTGGCCGCCTGGTCGGTGGTGCACGGCTTTGCCCATCTGGCGCTGGACGGCAAGTTCGACGGACTCGGCGAGGCGGCGCCTGGGACCGGCCCCCTTGACGACACCATCCTGCCGGAAATGCTGGCCGGGCTGTGGCCGGACGGGCCTGGGTGAGGCTGCCGCCGTCCTTCAGGCAGCTCGGGCGTCGGCCCGGCGGATGGCTCGCGGCGTGCCGGCCTCGTCGAGGGCGACGAAGGTGAACTCGGCGGAGGTCACCCTGATGCGCTCGCCCAGCCCCGAGCGCAGCACCCAGACCTCGATGTGCAGGGTGATGGACGTGCGGCCGATCCGCGCGACCTCGGCGTAGCAGCAGACGGCGTCGCCGACCTTGACCGGGTGGATGAAGGCCATGTCGGTGGCCGCGATGGTGACCACCCGGCCCTGGGCGTGCTTCATCGCCGTCATGGCTCCGGCCTCGTCCATCAGCGACATGATCCAGCCGCCGAAGATGTCGCCGGACGGGTTGGCATGCGCCGGCATCGCCAAAGTGCGGGCGGCGAGCTCCCCGCGCGGCACGGTCTCGTCCGGCGCGATCTCATCCGGCGCCAGGGCGACGGTCAGGTAGTCGGCTTCGAGCGGGGTGTAGGGCCACATCATGAACCTCGAGGGGGATGCGGCGTTTCCTTCCGGCAATCGCGTCCGGAGCGATCTTGCTGCAACGCAGCAAGCGCTCGGTTGATTGCGAGGAGTATAAATAGGTTATAGATGCTGCATTGCAATATACGACCAGCCTCAGCCGGTCATCAGCGTGTGCACATGGGCGGCGGTGGACAGTGCCAGGGCGCGCAGGTCGTAGCCGCCCTCGAGGGTGGAGACGATTCGGCCGCCGCAATGCCGGTCGGCCAGGCGCATCAGCTCCTGCGTCGCCCAGGCGAAATCGCCTTCGTGCAGCTCGAGATTGGCCAGCGGGTCGCGGGCATGGGCGTCGAAGCCGGCCGAGATCAGCAGCAGCTCCGGCTTGAAGCTGTCGACCGCCGGCAGCACGATCCGCTCCATCACCCGGCGGAACTCGACCCCGCCCGACATCGGCGGCAGCGGCGCGTTGAGGATGTTGCCGGCGACGCCGGTCTCGTCCTCCGACCCGGTGCCGGGATACAGCTGCGACTGGTGGGTCGAGGCGTAGAACAGGTCGGGCTCGGACCAGAAGATGTCCTGGGTGCCGTTGCCATGATGGACGTCGAAATCGACCACCGCGATCCGGCCCAGCCCATGCGCCATCCGGGCGTGCATGACGGCGATCGCGACGCTGTTGAACAGGCAGAAGCCCATGGCCCGCGTCGCCTCGGCATGGTGCCCGGGCGGCCGCACGGCGCAGAAGGCGTTGCGCGCCTCGCCCGCCAGCACCGCGTCGACCGCGGCGCAGCCGGCCCCGGCGGCCCGCAGCGCGGCGGCGCCCGACCCCGGCGACAGCACGGTGTCGGCATCGATCGGCTGCAACCCGCTCTCCGGCACCGCGGCCAGCAGGCGGCGGACGAAGGCGTCGGGATGGGCGCGGGCAATTTGCTCGATCGTCGCCTCCGGCGCCTCGCGCCGCTGCAGCAGCGCGAAGCTCTCGCTCTCCAGTGCCGTCAGCACCGCCCGCAGCCGGTCGGGCCGTTCGGGATGGCCGGGGCCGGTGTCGTGGCCGATGCAGGCCGGGTGGGTGAAGAGCAGCGTGTCCATGCCCTATCCTGCCTTGCGGATGCTGTAGCGGGTGACGCCGTCCGGCTCGTCGGCGACCGCGACCAGGACATGGCCGGTGGCATCGCAGAAGGCCGGGAAGTCCTTGCGCGCCGCGGCGTCGGTGGCCAGCACGTCCAGCACTTGGCCCGGCGCCAGCCCCTGCAGCGCCTTGCGCGCCTTCAGGACCGGCATCGGGCAGATCAGGTCGCGCGCGTCGAGGTCGAGATCGGCCATGACTCAGACCCTAGCGCGGGCGGCGGCCGCGGCCAACGCCTCGCGCCTCAGCTTTCCGCCAGGCGGAAGGCGGCCAGCACCGCCAAGGCCCAGCCCAGGATCAGCAGCACGCCGCCGATCGGGGTGATGGCGCCGAACCAGCGCGGCGCGCCGAAGGCCATCAGGTAGAGGGTGCCAGCGAAGATCGCGGCGCCGACCAGGAAGGACCAGCCGGCCCAGCGCAGCATTCCCGGGGCGCCCAGCAGGGCCAGGGCCAGCAGGGCGACGGCATGGACCAGCTGGTATTGCGCGCCGGTGTGCACCCAGCCCAGCCGCTCCGGCGCCGCCGCGGCCATGCCATGCGCGGCGAAGGCACCCATCGCCACCGCCACCATGCCGTGCAGCCCGGCCCCGATCAGAAGCACCCGGTCGATCATCCCGTTCTCCTCGAATCCCCCTCACCCTCCCGCCGCCAACGCGGCGGGCCCCTCCCTCTCCCCGAGGAGAGGGAATCGGAGCATGGCCCCTGACACCTCTCCTTGGGGAGAGGTCGAAATCGCGCAGCGATTTCGGGTGAGGGGGTGGCTCCGGCCCATACAGTAGCGGGGCCGGCGCCGCCGTCACATGACCGTGAAGCCGCGGACGAAGGGGTCGCGGTCGTCGAGGAAGATGGTGTTGTAGCCGGTCAGCCAGGCTTGGCCGGCGATCGACGGGATGATCGCGTCGAAGGGGCCTACCTTGGCCGTGCCCTCAACCCGGCCATGGAACAGGCTGCCGATGATGCTCTCATGCACGAAGGCGTCACCCGACTTCAGCGCGCCGCGCGCCGCCAGCTGGGCCATGCGGGCCGAGGTGCCGGTGCCACAGGGCGACCGGTCGATCGCCTTCTCGCCGTAGAACACGGCGTTGCGGGCATGCGCCTCCGGGTGCTTCGGCCGGCCGGTCCACTGCACATGGCGCAGGCCGCGGATGGTCGGGTCCTCCGGATGCACCATGTCGGCGCGCTCGTTCACCACCTGGCGTACGATCGGCGACAGGCGCTGGATCTCGCCGGCCGACAGCGCCTCCAGGTCGGCATAGCCCGGCTGCGGCTCGATGATGGCGTAGAAGTTGCCGCCATAGGCGATGTCCGCCACCAGCGGGCCGAAACCCGGCAGCTCGAACTCCAGCTTCTCCTGGTACAGGAAGGACGGGACGTTGCGGATGCGCACCGAGGTGACGTGGCCGGCGGCGTCCTGCTCGTATTCGGCGTCGACGATGCCGGCCGGCACCTCCAGCCGCAGCTTGCCCGGCACCTTCGGCCGGACCAGCCCCTCCTCGACCATCACCGTCACCGTGCCGATGGTGCCATGGCCGCACATCGGCAGGCAGCCGGAGGTCTCGATGAACAGGATGGCGGCGTCGGCGTCGTCGCGGGTCGGGGCGTACAGGATCGACCCCGACATCACGTCATGGCCGCGCGGCTCGAACATCAGCCCGGTGCGAATCCAGTCGAACTCCGCCAGGAAGGCCTGGCGCTTCTCGCTCATCGTCGCGCCTTTCAGAGGCGGAGCGCCGCCGGCGACGACGCGGACCGGGTTGCCGCAGGTGTGGGCGTCGATGCAGAAGAAGCTGCTCTTGGTCATGGCACTCTCACTGGAAGCGGTCGATGCCGAACGGGGCGGGCGCCGGGATGCCGGACAGGAGGCCGGCGGCGAGGCGGGCGGTGGTGGCCGACAGGGTCAGGCCGAGATGGCCGTGGCCGAAGGCGAAGACGATGCGCGGGTCGTGCGGATGCGGGCCGATCACCGGCAGGCTGTCGGGGGTGGACGGACGGCGGCCCATCCATTCGGTGCCGCCGGTCTCCGGGATCGCCGGCAGATAGCGCCGGGCCTTCTGGCGCAGCGCCCGGGCGCGGGCCAGATTGGCCGGGGCGTCCACTGCCGCCAACTCCACCGCGCCGCCGATGCGCAGGCCGTCGGAGAGAGGCGAGGCGACGAAACCGTGATCGGCGAACACCACCGGCATGGGCAGGCGCACCGGCGCCTCCGGGATGGTGGTGTTGTAGCCGCGCTCGGTCTCCAGCGGCACCTTGAGGCCGAGGCCACGGACGATCTCGCGCGACCAGACGCCGGCGGCGACCACCACCCGGTCGAAGGTCCGGGCGGTGCCGTCGGCCAATCGGACGGCGATGCCCTCGGCGCCGGGCTCGACCGCGGTCACGGCGGCGGAAACCAGCCGGTCGCCCAGGCCGCGGCGCAGGCCCTGCAGCACGCCGAGCGGGCTGTCGACCATCCAGTACGCCCGGCACAGCACGGCGCGGGCGAAGCCGCCGGCCAGATCCGGCACCAAAGCGCGGGCCTGGTCCGGCGTCAGCGGCTCGAACTCGTAACCGCCCAGGCGGCGGCGCAGCTCCCACTCCGGCAGGGCGGCGCGGAAGCTGGCCTCGGTGTCGTAGATGTCGATCGCCCCGGTCTGGCGCAGATGACCGGAAATGCCGGCGCGGCGGGCCAGCTCGTGATGGTCGTCCAGCGCCCCGCGCATCAGCTCGCCCAGCGCCGCGGTCGACCGCTCCACCTGCTCCGCCCGGGCCGCGGCCAGGAAACGCAGCAGCCAGGGGGTCAGCGCCGGCAGGTCGCGCCAGCGCAGGGCGAGGGGGCCGAGCGGGTCCATCAGCCAGCGCGGCACCGATCTCAGCACGCCGGGCCGGGCCAGCGGCGTGATCTCGGGGAAGGCCAGCAGCCCGGCATTGCCGGCGGAGGCGTGGCGGTCCTCCGGCCGGCGCTCATAGACCGTGACCTCGTGTCCGTCGGCCGCGAGCCAGGCCGCCGCGGCGCAGCCGATCACGCCGCCGCCGATGATGGCGATGCCGGCCATCTCAGGCCGGCAGCGAAGGCTGGGCGGGCTCGGCCGCGGGGCCGAGGGCGACGTCGCCGGCGACGCCGCTGGCCAGGAAGCCCTGGATCTGCCGCACCACCTGCCCGGCATGGGCGCGGGCCAGGTTGTCGGCGCGGTCGGCGTCGCGCTCGGTGATGGCCTGGATGATGGCCTCGTGCTCGGCCACGAACTCGGCCGGCAGGTGGTCGTCAAAGCTGGCGTAGTAGATCCGGTTCAGCCGCCGCCCTTCGTCCAGCAGCCGGCCGAACAGCTCGGTGTAGTAGCGGTTGCGGCCGGCGCGGGCGATCGCCAGGTGGAAGTCGCGGTTGGCGTCGGCCATGCCGATCGCGTCGACCGCGGCCACCGCCCGGCCGAAGGCGGCCTGGTGCAGGCGGATCTCGTCCAGATCCCTGGCGGTGCGGCGCAAGGCGGCCAGCCGGGTGGTGACCCGGTGCATCAGGGTCAGCGCATCGAAATGGGCGGGCAGGGTGGAGAAGTCGATCGGCGCGACGATGGTGTTGCGGTTCGGCAGGGTCTCGACCAGCCCATCGGCGGCCAGCCGCACCAGCGCCTCGCGGATCGGTGTGCGCGACAGGCCGAAGCGCTCGGCGATGCGGGTCTCGTCCAGGGCCGAGCCGGGGGCCAGCACCAGGTCGAGAATGTCATGCTTCAGCGCCTCATAGACCTTGGCGACACCGCCGCCACGGGCCTTGGTCTCGCCGGCCTCCTGTGGTTTCGCCGCTCGCGCCAAAGGCGTGTCCTTCCCTGCCTCTCGATCTGGCGCGGATGATAGGCTGGTGGAATGCAGTTTGTCGACAAGAGCGATGGCTTCTTGGCGATGCCCCCGCTTCTCTCCGTCATTGCGAGGAGGCGAAGCCGACGAAGCAATCCAGGGGCCGGTGCGTGCGGCCCTGGATTGCTTCGCTACGCTCGCAATGACGGGTCTCTAAGAGGGAGAAGTCAATCTCCAGGCACGGTATGTCGTGGCCAAGAAAAAGGGCGGCGGAAGAACCGCCGCCCCGGAAGGCTGGGCCGCGGGCCGGGCTTGGGACGGGACCGGCATGCGACCTGGGAGGCTGTCGGGGAGTGCCCGAGTACCCGACGCGATATATCCCATGGAATATAGCGTCTGGTCAACCGTCGGGCTGAGCCCGGATGCTCTGCTCCAGGCGCCGGACATAGGCGTCGAAGCCGGCGGCCAGATCGACGTCCTCCGGGTCGCGCAGCCACTGGATCTGCAGCCCGTCCATCATCGCGATCAGCTCATAGGCCAGCTGCCGCGGGTCGAGGTCCGGGCGCAGCTCGCCCGCATCGATGCCGGCCTGGAAGGCGGCCTGCATGAAGGACAGCAGATAGGCCGAGCGCCGGCGGAAGAAGGGCTGCGCCGGATGGCCGTCGATCAGGCTCTCGCCATTGAGGATGGCGAAGACCTGGACCAGGTTCCGCTTGCCGGCGTTGTGGCGCATCACCCGGCGGGCATCGTCCAGCACTCGCCGCCAGGTCAGCCCGTCCGGGGACTGCAGCCTTCCGGATGTCGGGTCGCGATCCTCCGCCTCGGCGGCGAGCAGCCGGCCGGTCTCGTGGTCGCGCTCCTCCATCGCCGCCAGCAGCAGCGACATCTTGCTGGGAAAATGGTGCAGCAGCCCGGGCAGGGTCAGCCCGGCCTTCTCGGCGATCGAGGCGATCGAGGTCCCGGCATAGCCGCCCTGGGCGAACATCTCCATGGCGGCGTCCAGGATCTGCTGGCGCCGCTGCTGTCCCTTGGGCGACCGGCGGGTCTTCGGGCCTTCGGGGGAGATGGCCGGACCGGCCGCAGGGGTCTTCGAACGCATCCCGCTCTCTAGCACGGCCGCGCGGCCTTGCGGAGCGCCGCACGCAGGATCCGGCTTGGTAAACTTACCGAGTGATTGGTAGGTTTAGTGAAACGGGTTCGAGAATCACCAACCCAGAGGGGAGAGAAGATGCCCTTGTCACGGATCTGGCCTGCCGTCGCGATGCTTGGCCTCGGCGGCTGGCTGGCGGCCTGCCCGACGCTCGCCGACACGGCGCCGGCCCTGGAGTCGCGGTCGGCGCCGATCCTGGCGGAGCGGGGATTCCAATACCGGGACCTGAACCGCAACGGCCGCCTGGACCCGTATGAGGACCGCCGTCTGCCGGCCGCGCTGCGGGCGCAGGACCTGGTCCGGCGCATGACGCTGGAGGAGAAGGCCGGCCAGATGCTGCACGCCACGCCGGTCTCGATCGCGACCGGCGACGGCTGGACCGCGGAGTCGCTGTCGGCGCTGATCGCCGGCCGGCATGCCGGCGCCATGATCAGCCGCCTGGCCGGCACGGCGCAGGCCCAGGCCCAGGCCGCCAACCAGGCGCAGGAGGTGGCCGAGCAGACCCGGCTGGGCATTCCGGTGATGCTCAGCTCCGACCCGCGCAACCATTTCCAATACGTCCCCGGCGCCAGCGTCGAGAACACCGCGTTCTCGCAATGGCCGGAGACGACCGGGCTGGCCGCGATCGGCGATTCCCGCCTCGTACGCCGCTTCGGCGACATCGCCCGGCAGGAATACGAGGCGATCGGCCTGCGCATGACCCTCTCGCCGCAGGCCGACCTGTCGACCGAGCCGCGGTGGCCGCGCATCAACGGCACCTTCGGCGAGGATCCGGACCTGGCGAGCCGCCTGGTCGAGGCCTATGTCGCCGGCTTCCAGAATGGCGGGCGCGGCCTGAACCCCGGCAGCGTCGTCACCGTGGTCAAGCACTGGGTCGGCTACGGTGCCGCGGTCGACGGCTTCGACGGCCACAACCATTACGGCCAGGACCTGACCTTCCCGGCCGGCCGCTTCCAGGACCATGTCCGGGCCTTCCGCGGCGCCTTCGCCGCCGATGTCGCCGGGGTGATGCCGACCTATTCGGTGCCGCCCTCCGGCCTGACCCTGTTCGGCCGGCCGCTGGAGCGGGTCGGCGCCGGCTTCAGCAAGCAGCTGCTGACCGACCTGCTGCGCGGCCGCTTCGGCTTCGACGGCGTGATCCTCAGCGACTGGGCCATCACCGCGGATTGCGACGCCAACTGCCGCGACGGCTGGCCGGACGGGCAGGCGCCGGGCTTCGCCGGCTTCGGCACGCCCTGGGGGATGGAGCAGGCCACCGTCCAGCAGCGCTTCGTCAAGGCGATCGACGCCGGCATCGACCAGTTCGGCGGCAGCGGCGACGACCCGGCGCCGATCGTGCAGGCGGTGCGCGCCGGGCAATTGAGCGAGCGGCGGCTGGACCAATCGGTGACCCGCATCCTGCTGCAGAAGTTCCAGCTCGGCCTGTTCGAGAATCCCTATGTCGACGAGGCGGCGGCCGGGCGCATCGCTGGCAATGCCCGCTTCACGGCCGAGGGGCGCGCGGCGCAGCAGGCCTCGCTGGTGCTGCTGGAGAACCGTCCGGCCGCCCGCGGGCCGCTGGTGGCGGCGGCGGGCGGCAGCGCCTGGCCCGGGCCGAGCCGTCGCCCGATCCTGCCGCTGAGCCCGTCGCTGCGGCGGGTCTGGCTGCACGGCGTCGACGCGGCGACGGTGCGGGCGCATGGCTTCACCGTGGTCGCCGACCCGCGCCAGGCCGATTTCGCTCTGGTGCGGGCGGCGGCGCCGTTCGAGACGCTGCACTCCAATTACACCTTCGGCAGCCGGCAGCATGAGGGGCGGCTGGATTTCCGCGACGGCGACGCCGATTACGAGGCGATCAAGACGGCCGCGGCGGCGGTGCCGACCATTGTCACGGTCTATCTCGACCGTCCGGCGATCCTGGCCAATGTTCGCGACCGGTCCACGGCGCTGATCGGCAATTTCGGCATCACCGACGACGCGCTGCTCGATGTGCTGCAGGGCAAGGCCCGGCCGCGCGGCCGGCTGCCCTTTGAGCTGCCGTCATCGATGGCCGCCGTGCTGGCCCAGGCCTCGGACGCGCCCTATGACAGCCGGGCGCCGCTGTACCGCTTCGGGGCCGGGCTGAGCTACTGACCACCCGGGCGCCTCCGGCCGCGCCGGAGGCTCTCTTCCGATGTCTCGTGAAGGGCTGGGCGGAAGGGCGGCGGCCGCCCATACTGGGTCCGCGGACACCGGCGCCCGGCCAGGAAGGTCGGGCGAGACGGTGCCGGGAGGATGCACGAGATGAGCGAGACCGAGGGGCTTCGCCGTTGTCTTCTGTCGCCGATTCCGGAGCTGGATGAAGCCGTCGATCTGCTGAGCGAGGCCGCGGATGGCCTGTTGGCGGGGAACGAGAATCTCGCCCGCGATCGCATCCAACGTGCGGACATGGCCGCGATCCATGACTGGGCATCGCGGATCATGGGAAGTGTCGATGATGAGATCCACCGGTATCGACCTGTCGCAGGCTTTGCCGACGCTGTCGCCCAGGCAGAACGGGCAGCGCTGCGCATGCCAGGCCGTTCGATCCTGGACGGGATCTATGCCCGCGACGGGTATCGCTGCCGGTTCTGCGGCAGCAGGGTCGTTCTGTCGACGGCACGTCGTGCGATGGAGGCGAGGCTTCCCGGCGCCCTCCGTTGGGGAGGCAGCAATCGGGAGCAGCATGCGGCGTTCTTCGCCCTGACGGCGACGGTCGACCACTTGGTACCCCATTCCAGGGGCGGGGACAACGACCCGGGGAACCTGCTGACGACCTGTCAGGCCTGCAACTTTGGGCGGAACGACTGGCTGATCGAAGAGGTCAGCCTGATCGATCCCAGGAACCGCCCGCCGCTCGTCGATGGCTGGGACGGGCTGAAGCGGCTCACTGTTCCGAGGCGTGCTGTGGTGCCGCCTATCGCCGTTCCGGCTGCCCGGTCTCCTCGGGCCAGGACCGAAGCGGACCCGACGAAGGCGGCGGAGGAACAGGCCCGCTGGCTGTCCAGTCTGGAGCGAGCCTCCGGGGTGTCCTCGGAGCGCCTGCTGGCGTTGCTGGACAGCTGCCGTGATCTCCACGTCTCCTGGAGGCTCAAGGAGGTGCTGCTGGTCAAAGTGAGCGTGGGTGGTAGAGAGCTTGAGGTTCTCGGCATCGAGCCCACCGGCGACGTTCAGGTCCCATGGTTTATCGGCGATGCCAAGGACCGCTTCCGAGGCTTCGCTGAGACCCTCGCCGCGGCGATTCCGGGGGCCGTCGTCTACGAGACCCCAAAGATGTGGCGGGTCAAAGGCCAAGAGGGATGGGTTAGCGTGTGCGACATCGTCGATGCACCCGACGGGCTCCGCGCGGCGCTGCGGCAGCTAAACGATGCCCTGAACACCTGAGGACTCAGCCGGCCACCGCCTCGCCGGCCCGGCGGAGCTCGCCGGGGCGGAGACCGTGGCGGCGGTGCATGGCGCGGCTCAGCGCGCCTTCCGACTGATAGCCGACCTCGGCGGCGACCTGCGCCGCGGGCCGGCCCTGCAGCAACTGCCGGCGGGCCAGGCCCAGCCGCAGATCGGTGAGGAAGGCCAGTGGCGGGCAGTCCGCCGCGGCCCGGAACGCCCGGACCAGCGTGGCGCGCGAGGTCGCGGCCCGGGCGGCCAGGTCGTCCAGCGTCCAGGGCCGCGCCGGCTCGCGCAGCATCGCCAGCACGGCGCGGGCGGTGAGGCGGTGGCCGAGCAGGCGCAGAAGGCCGCTGGACGCTTCGCCGGCGCCGAGATGAGCGCGCAGCATCATCACGAACAGGGCGCTGGCCAGGTGGCGAGCGACCGCGGCGGCTCCCGCCCTGTCCGCATCCAGCTCGTCGCGGATGGCCTCCAGCAGCAGCCGGGTCCGCGGCGTGTCCGGCCAGTCCGGCCCGCGCAGCAGGATCCGGTCGGGCAGGGCGGTGATCAGCAGGCTCTCGCCGGCGGCCTCGAACTGCAGCCGGCCGCAGATGATCTCGGTATCGGCCTCGACGCCCAGGCTGGCGCGGTGGCGGATGGCGTTGCGATAAGCCTTGCTGGTGCCGGCCGGGATGCCGGCCGTTCCGGGGCGGGCGCGCATCACATGCGGGTCGCCATGCGGCAGCAGCAGCACGTCGCCGGCCTGCAGCCGCAGCGGGGCATGGCCGGGGCTGTCCAACTCGCACTCCCCGCGGGTGACGATGTGGAAATAGGCCCAGCCGGGGCCGCCCGCAGCCGCGTGCGGCGACGCCCAGAGCCCGCCAAACTCGCAGAGATCGTCAAGAACCGGGCGCACTTGCAGCAGCGGGGCCAAGCCGCTCAGGGGATCCTCGGGCGAGTCCGGAGTCATCGGGGCTTTGATCCGTTGGGCCATGCTGTTGCGCCCGGCAGTCATATCGCGGTGCCTGCGGCGATCCTAGATCTACGGCATCCACCACGGAGGACGCATCATGCACATGCACGACTGGAACACCTACCGGCAGCAGCTCATCGCGGGTGTCGGCGACCTCGGCAAGCTCAGCCCGGACACGGTCCGCGGCTATGCGGCGCTCGGCGGCGCCGGGGCCAAGACCAACCATCTCGACGCCAAGACGCGTGAGCTGATCGCCCTCGCCGTCGCCATTTCGCTGCGCTGCGACGGCTGTATCACCGTCCATGCCGACGCCGCCCGCAAGCAGGGCGCGACCAAGGAGGAGATCGCCGAGGCGCTGGGCGTGGCCGTCAGCATCAATGCCGGCGCCGCGATCGTCTACTCGACCCGGGCGCTCGACGCCTTCGCCGCCTCGCAGGAGGGCTGAGCCGCCCCGGCTCGGCCGGGCCCGGGTGATCCCCGGGCCGGCGGGCCGGCGGCTCAGGACGCCGTGACGCCGTCGATGTCGATCGACACCGCGAGCCGGTCCGTCAGCGGCCGGTTATCGGGGCCGCGCACATAGACCCGGCGCCTGGCCGGCAGGATCAGCCCGGCGAAGGGCCGGTGGCCGGAGGCGTAGTTCGCCGCCGGCAGGCCGCCGATCAGCTCGGCGACGTAGTCGTGGCGGCGCAGCAGGCCGTCCCGGTCGAAGTAGAACACCTGCTCGCGGCTGTGGCTGAGGATGTCCGCGGGAAACAGCACCTTCAGGCGCTGCCATTCCTCGCCATCCTCCTGCCACGGCCCGATCTCCTCGGCCTCGAAGCCGGGCCGGCGGAACAGGAACGGCGTGGTCAGGTAGGTCCACATCGCGTAGCCGCTGAAATGGATCAGCTGGTGGTCGTCCCAGGGCGTGTCGCGCGTCTGGCCGGCGAAGGTCGCATGCACGTCCTCGCGGCTGTCAAGGACCCGACCGTCATCCGCCACCACTGCCGTCCGCCGCGGCTCCCATACCGAATGCCGGCCCGGCGTGCCGAACGGCGCGTATTCGACATGCTGCCGCCCGGTGTCGATCGTCACCTGGACATCATCAAGGACGCCCGCCTTGCCGCGCGACGACCACAGGCCGCCACCGATCCTCACCCGCGCCGCGAGCCGGCGGACCTCCCGCCACCGGTCCCAGCCGCCATGGGCCGCGATTGCCCGGTCCAGCACATCGCCCATCATCCCTCCGGTGTCGTGGGTCACGGAGGATATCTATTATATGATGTTTATAATTCAATAGCGGCAGGTCAGCCGCCCTCCAGATCGGCATCGGCGCCGTTCAGGCCGCGCAGGGCGCCGCCGACGGAGTGGCGGTCGAAGGCGACGCTCTTGATCACCGCATGCACCGGCCGGCCCGGGGCCAGCTCCAGCGTCTCGACCGAACGGCGGGTCAGCCGGGCCAGGAGGCCCTCGCCGGCGCAGTCCAGGCGAATCTCGGCGGTCGGGCCGTCGCCGGAGGCGATCGCCGTCACGGTCGCCGGCAGCACGTTCAGCGCGCTCAGATGGTCGGGCGGGCGGGTCGCCAGCATCACGTCGCGGGCGCGGATGCGGATGCGGACCTTGCTGCCGGGCGGCAGCTCGACCCACGGCACGGTCAGGAAGCCGGCGGCGACGCGCAGCCGGGTCAGCTGCCAGCGGTCGTCATGGTCCTCGACCACGGCCTCCAGCACCGCGCCGGCCTCGGCCCGCGGGAACAGGTCGGCCCGGCCCATCACCTCGCCCACCGGCCCGGCGGCTGCGACCCGGCCGTCGGCCAGCACCACCAGGGTGGCGGCCAGCCGCGTCACCTCGCTGAGGGCGTGGCTGACATAGACGATCGGGATCCGCGCCTCGTCGCGCAGCCGCTCGATATAGGGCAGGATCTCGGTCTTGCGCGCCTCGTCCAGCGCCGCCAGCGGCTCGTCCATCAGCAGCAGACGCGGGCTGGACAGCAGGGCCCGGCCGATCGCCACGCGCTGCTTCTCGCCGCCCGACAGCAGCGCCGGCCGGCGATCGAGCAGGGGGCCGATGCCGAGCAGCTCGACGACGCGGCCGAACTCGGCACTGCGCTCGGCCTTCGGCGTGAACCAGCGGCCGTACAGCAGGTTCTGCCGCACCGACAGATGCGGGAACAGCCGGCCTTCCTGGAAGACATAGCCGATGCGGCGGCGATGCGGCGGCAGGGCCACGCCGCGGTCGGTGTCGACCAGGGTGCGGCCGTCCACCACCACCCTGCCGTGCTGCGGCCGCACCAGCCCGGCGATGACGTTGACCACCGAGGTCTTGCCGGCGCCGGAGCGGCCGAACAGCGCGGTCAGCCGGCCCTCGCTGCGGAAGCCGATGTCGAGCGCGAAATCGCCCTGGCGGTGGCGGATCTCGACCTCGAGGGTCATGTCGCGTGCACCCGCACACCGGCGCGCCGGGCCATGACCTCGGAGGCGAGGAGGGCGGCCATCGAGAGGACGACGGAGACCAGCGTCAGGCGCAGCGCGCCGAGATCGCCGCCCGGAACCTGGGTGAAGGTGTAGATCGCCGAGGGCAGGGTCTGGGTCTGGCCCGGGATGTTTGAGACGAAGGTGATGGTGGCGCCGAACTCGCCCATCGCCTTGGCGAAGGCCAGGATGGCGCCGGCGATCACGCCCGGCAGGATCAGCGGCAGGGTGACGGTCAGGAACACCCAGAGGGGCGAGGCGCCTAGCGTGCCGGCGGCGGCCTCGAGCCGGCGGTCGACCGCCTCGATCGACAGGCGGATGGCACGGACCATCAGCGGGAAGCCCATCACTCCGGCAGCCAGGGCCGCGCCGGTCCAGCGGAAGGAGAAGACGATGCCGAGCTGGGCAAGGACCGAGCCGATCGGCCCCATCTTCCCGAACAGCAGCAGCAGGATATATCCCGTCACGACCGGCGGCAGCACCAGCGGCAGATGGACCACGCCGTTCAGGATCGACTTGCCCCAGAACCGGCCGCGCGCCAGGGCCAGCGCCGTCAGCACGCCGAGCGGCAGGCTGACCATCATGGCCCAGAGCGAGACCTTCAGGCTCAGCAGGATCGCGGTCAGCTCGTCGGGGGTGAAGTCGAGCACGAGACTACTGCGCCACCACCGTGAATCCCTGCTTCTCGAACAGCGGCTTGGCGGCGGGTGATTTCAGGTAATCGACGAAGGCCTGGGCCTCGGGCTTGTCGCTGCTGGCCAGGACCGCGACCGGATACAGGATCGGCGGATGGCTGTCGGCCGGGAAGGTGCCGATGATCTTCACGCCCGGATCCGCCGCCGCGTCGGTCTGGTAGACGATGCCGAGCGGAGCCTCGCCGCGCGACACCAGCGCCAGGGTGGCGCGGACATTCTCGGCCTGGGCGACCTTGTCCTTCACCGAGGCCCAGACGCCGAGCTTTTCCAGCGCCGCCTGGCCGTATTTGCCGGCCGGCACCGCCTTGACGTCGGCCATGGCCAAGTGGCCGTCGCCGATCGCCTTGGCCAGCTCGAAATCCGGGGCGATGGTCAGCTGCACCGTCGAATCCTTCGGCGCCACCAGCACGATGCGGTTGCCCAGCAGGGTCGCTTGCGTCTCCGGCCTGATCAGCTTGCGGTCGGCCAGATACTTCATCCAATCGAGATCGGCCGAGATGAAGACGTCGGCCGGGGCACCGGCGTCGATCTGCTTCGCCAGCGCCGAGCTGGCGGCGTAGGAGATCGTCGCCTTGTGCTTGGCGTCGGCTTGCCATTGGGCGTTGATGGCGTCCAGCGCGTCCTTCAGGCTGGCGGCGGCGAACACCGTGATGTCCTGCGCCCGGGCCGCGGCGGGAGCGCCCAGCCCGATGGCCGCGCCCAGCGCCCCGGCCAGGAGCGCGCCGAGCCAGCCGCGTCGTGTGATCCGCATCGTCCAGTCCCCGTTCGGTTGCGGCCCAGCGATAGCCTGTCGGCGCGATCTTACCGCGCCGTTATATTCAGGCAAACATTTCGCTAAAGGCCGCAGGCCGGGGCGGTCACGACCGGCGCTTCAGCCCCTGCTCGGCCAGGATCGACCAGATCCCCTCGGCACTGTCGGCGAAGTGGAACAGCTGCAGGTCGCGGGCGTCGATCATGCCGTGCTCGACCAGCGCGTCGAAGCCGATCACGGCCCGCCAATAGGCCTCATCGAACAGCACGATCGGCAGGGGCGAGGAAGATTTTCCGGTCTGGCGCAGGGTCAGCAGCTCGAACAGCTCGTCGAAGGTGCCGAAGCCGCCGGGGAAAACGATCAGCGCATTGGCCCGCATCGCCAGATGCATCTTGCGCATGGCGAAGTAATGGAAGCGGAAGGTCAGGGCCGGGGTGGACCAGGCGTTCGGTTCCTGCTCGTGCGGCAGGGTGATGTTGAAGCCGATGGTCGGCGCGCCGGCCTCGGCCGCGCCGCGGTTCGCCGCCTCCATGATGCCGGGGCCGCCGCCGGTGGCGATGACGTTGTCGCGCAGGCCGCCATGATCGGTCAGGGCGCCGCCGCGCTCGGACGCGATGCGGCCGAACTCGCGCGCCTGGGCGTACCAATGGGCGTGGCGGCCGGGCCCGTCCTCGGTGGCGCGGGCGCTGCCGAAGACGACGATGGTGGAGCGCACGCCCCAGGCCCGCAGGGATTCCTCGGCTTTGGCGTATTCCAGCATCAGGCGCACGCCGCGCATGGAATCGCCGAGCAGGAAGTCCTGGTCGAGCTCCGGCAGGCGGTAGGAGGGCGACGCCATCTGCGCCGCGTTGGGGCGGTCCGGGGATGGCCGATCTGGGGACGGATGGTCGGGGGCTGGCTTACTCATCACCCCTCTAAAGCAGATCGCGGACCGGCCGGGAAGGGGGCCTATGCCGCATCCGTGCGGTGGCGGCGCCCCGCGCCCGTCAGGCCCAGTAGCGCCGGTTCAGGCTGATCCGGCGTTTCAGCGGGCGCGGGATCCGCGCCTCGCGCCGGCCGCAGTGATAGGCGGCCAGCTTGATCGCGCTGCGCAGGATGGCGGATGGGATCGCCATCGGCTGATGCCGGGCCAGGTGGCGCAGCTCCGACTGCACGAAGCGCTTGCCTTCGCCCTCGGCCTTGCCGAAGCGCTCCAGCAGCCAGGGGGCGCGGGCGTGCATCACGCCGACGTCGAAGTACCGGCGGAACTCCTCGCCCAGGCCGTAGCAATGCGAATGATGCACCTGGGCGTCGGCGACATAGGCCTTGGCCCAGCCCGACAGCAGCATCCGGCCGGTCACCGCCGCGTCCTCGCCGAAGATGGTGCCGGAGGGGAAGCCGCCGACCATCTCCAGCGCTCGCCGGCGATAGGCGGCGAAGGAGTTGGAGCAGAAGCTGGCCTTGATCCCGGCTGCCGCGGCATCCCGCGGCCGCAAGACGAAGCTCTCGGGCGGGTAGTTGAACAGCCGGGCATGGGCCTCGATCGCTCCGGCGCCATGATGCGGCAGCTGCCGGCCATAGGCGACGCCGACCTCGGGGTCGGCGAAGGCGGCGACGATCCGGGCGATGGTTTCACTGTCGGCTGGCACCGCGTCCTGGGTCAGGAAGACGACCACCTCGACCGGCGGCGGCAGGCGGTTGACCGCGCGCTGGCGGGTGCCGCCATGGTCGAACTGCGACTTCGGGATGACCACCACCTCGGCCCCGGCGGCCTGGAAGCGGGCCACCGTGTCGTCGGTCGAGCTGGAATCGATGACCAGGACGGAGCGCGGCTGGAAGGATTGCATCCGCAGGGCAGGGAGCAGGATGTCGAGATGCTTCGCCGCGTTCAGCGTCGGAATGACCAGCGCGACGCGATCCTCGGCAATCTTCGGCCCAGACACAGCCTTCTCCGCGTCCAAGGACATCATGCCCATCTCGGCATCTTGTGCAATGCAGCATTTGTACGGGAATTCGGCATCACAGGCCAGTCGCATTCATTCCTAGAAGAGGGTCGGACGCATCCTGCCATCGGCCGGGCGTCGCTTGACATACCGAACCGGCCCTAAACACACCAGATCCGATCTTGGGTCCGGCGTCCCTGCCGCGGCCCGGCGCCGGTCAAGATACCCTGCATTGGGCGGGCCGTTGCACAACATCCCCTCGACCTGGGTCGTCTCATGCAGGACAAGCATCTGGCTGCCTGAAGCCGGCCAAATTGCGGCAGGATTAAGGTAATTCTTCCTCCTTTACTGGGTCGACCGGGGTCTCTTATTTTCAGGTGAAGTTTTGATCTGGCCGTATAGACATCGTTAGGGGTGTGAGGCAATATCCCGCCGCCGCCGAAGGATGCCGATGCCGGTCGGGTGCCGGCCTGACCGCCGACGCGTGGTGATCGAAGTCGTACGACGCTGCAGCGCACTGCGCTGCGCGTTTCCTGCAAACAGTCTGGACAACGGCCATCTGATGCGTTGGTTGAGCGCCCCCTTCCGCTGGTATCGTTCGATATATTTCGAGCGCCCGTGGCTGTTCATTCTCGTGACGCTGATCCTGTGCGAGGCCGCTGTCGTGGCCTTCATCCTGATCAGCCCGAAGAAATACACGGCATCGGCGATCATCATGCCGATCATCGCGGACAAGCCCGACCAGCGCCTGCTCGGCGGCGGTTCCGGCGAAGGCGTGGCCAGCCTTCTCTTCGGCGGGCAGAAGGTGCCGCCGGAATTCGACCGGTTCATGCAGACGCTGGCCAGCACCTCGCTGGCCGAGCGCCTGCTGCAGGATCCGGAGTTCCTCCAGGCCTTCTTCGCCAATGAATGGGATCCCGAGACCCGGAGCTGGACGCCGCCGCGGGGGCCGGTCGCCTGGGTCAAGGCGCAGGTGGCGAAGGCCGCCGGCCTGCCGCCCTACACCCCGCCCAGCGCCGACCGGATCCGGGACGCCATCCAGGACGCCATCAACATGAAGTCCGGTGTCGCCAGCAACGCGCAGGTCGTCACTTACGATCACACCAATCCGCAGGCGGCGCTGTACGTGCTGCGCACCGTCATCGCCGACAACGACCAGATCAACCGGGAGCAGATCGCCAACCAGATCTCGTCCCTGATGAGCCGCATCAACGCCCTGCTGTCCTCGACCACCGACCTGACCATGCGCGATACGCTGATCCCGCTGCTGGTCGAGCAGCGCCGCCGGCAGCTGGCGGTGCAGGGCGACACGCCCTTCGCCATTGACGTGATCGACCCGCCGACGGTGTCGGTCAATCCGACCTCGCCCAAGCCGCTGCTGCTGCTGATCATCATCGGCGTCTTTGCCATCTTCGCCGCCTCCTCCGCGCTGATCTTCCGCATCACCCTGCGGGGGCTCGGGGACCTGGCCAACGCCACGAAATGATCAGCAGCGACGGCTATCTCTACACCTTCTCGTGGAGCCTGCCGGGCCTGTCCTGGATGGCCTTCGCCCTGTTCCTGGTCGGCATGACCAAGATGCTGTCGTTCTTCGTCTTTCCCAGCGTCCGGAACGTGCCGTTCGTCCTGTCCATTCCCTTCGTCGCCATCGCGGTCGGCTGGGGCGCCTTCTACTGGACGGCCCAATACATCTCGGCGAAGGGGTTGAACCAGGGGACCGCCGAATCCTTCCTCACGATCCTCGCGATCGGGTCGGCGGTGACGTGCCTGTCGGCGGTCGCGACGATCCGGGGGCTGACCGCCCCGCGCGGCTACGCGGTGTTCAACGGTCTCCTGGTCGATGACGTGAACCGGGGGGCCGGGCTGCTGTTGTCGATCGCGGCCATGTTGATGCTGGCCGGGGCGGCCGCCTTCATCGGCGGGTTCTACCTGCTCACCGGTATCGTCCCGGCCTTTGCGGAGAACCCGCTGGTCGCCAAGTATTTCGCCGGCGAGTACACCGCCCGGGCGGCACCCTATATGCCGCTGTTCCGGGGCGGCATGGTTCTGTACCAGGTCGGGACGCTGGTCGGCATCCTGCTGCTGCCGGCGCGGGTCAATGTCGGGCGGATCATGTTGTTCCTCCTGCTGGGCCTGCTGGGCTGCGCCGCGGTGCTGGCGCTGTTGTCGCTCCGCCGCGGCGTCGCGGCCCAGCCGATCGTCGAAGGGCTGCTGATCCTGCTGGTGATGCGGGGTCGCCTCGGCTGGGTCATCGCCGGCGTGGCGGCGTATCTGCTGATCTTTACCTTCGGCTCCGCCGTCAACCAGATCCTGCTCTTAATGCTTGGGCTGCGGACCGAGGTCGGGCTCGATGCGATCATCAAGGGGCTGTCGGACATCTATGACCTCTGGTGGTTCATGGACGCCTACAACAAGGCAGGGCCCGACCCGACCATGGGGATGACGGTGTTCGGCGGGCTGGTGCCTTACGACTTCCAGTGGAATCCCTCCAACTACACGAAGTGGATCATCGGCGCGGACCTGAACACCGGGTCGGGTGGATTCCGGCTGCCGATGTCGGTCTGGGGCTACGACGCCTTCCGCTATCCCGGCCTCGTCCTCTGGTCGGCGGTGGACGGGTTCACGGTGGTCGTCCAGGCCTTCCTGTTCCGGCTGGTTGTCGAGAAGGGCGGCAGCCGGTATGTCCTGGCCATCAACATCATCACGTACAAAATCGTCTTCCTGATCTCCAGCAACCTGCTGCAATGGAAGATCGATGACGTCTTCTTGATCATCGTGTTCCTGACGCTCCGGCTGGCTCCGGCCATGACCCGGCTGCTGGGGCAAAGGCAGGCGAACAGGATTGTGCCGCGAACGGGTTGAAGCATGTGGCTGTTAGAGACGGCCCTGGAAGGTGGGGTTATGAGCATCAAGCAGACTATTAAAAACATTGTCCCGGCGCCGGTCTTTTCCGTGATCCGGGACGTTCCCTGGGCGATCCGGGACTTCGTCGACCGCGGTGCGCAGGATCAGGTGATGCCGCCGCTGCGCCTGATGCGCGACGGCCCGCGGGGGCGGGAGGTCTGGACTCAGAACGGCCGCGAGGCGCTGCACTTCTACCGCGACGTGCTGCAGCTCGACCGCGGCGCCGTCATGCTGGACATCGGCAGCGGCATGGGGCGCAAGACGATTCCGCTGTTGTCCTATCTGGATGACACAGCCCGCTACATCGGCCTCGACATCGACCGGGACCAGGTGCGGTGGTGCAGCCGCAACATCACGCCGCGGAACTTCCGGTTCACCTTCATCCATGTCGACCTGTTCAACAAGTTCTACAACCATTCCGGCGCCATCCCGCCGTCGAAGTTCGTCCTGCCCTTCCCGGACAATTCCTTCGACGTCGTGTCGTTGTGGTCGGTGTTCACCCACATGTATCCGGACGACGTGGCACATTATCTCGCCGAGATCGGCCGCGTGCTGCGCCCCGGCGGCCAGCTGGCGTCGTCGTACTACCTGATCAACGACGACGCCCTGGCCGCTCTGAAGAACGGGAAGACCGACCTCACCCTGTATCCGGGCGACCGCTACTGGACCAACAATCCGAACATCCCCGAGGACCTGACCGCGCTGGACGAGGCCTGGCTGCGTGGCGCCTATGCCGCGGCCGGCCTGACCATCGAGACCGTCCTCCGCGGCGGCTGGACCGGCGCCAAGGTCGATCCGGAGCTGGTCACCATGAACCGGCAGGACATCGTCGTGGCCCGGGCCACGCCGCCGGCGGCCTCGGCGGCCTAAGGCCGCGGACCGCTCCCGCCACCTAACCCCCAAAGGTCGTAAACCGATGAGCAACAGCAGCCGCGTCGTCCTCGTCACCGGCGGCGCCGGCTATATCGGCAGCCATGCTTGCAAGGCGCTGGCCGCCGCCGGCTTCGCTCCGGTCGTGCTCGACAACCTGTCGCGCGGCCATCGCGACTTCGTCAAATGGGGGCCGCTGGAGCATGCCGATATCGGCGACGCCGCGGCACTCGACCGAGTGATGGCGCGCCACCGGCCGGTGGCGATCCTGCATTTCGCGGCGCTGACCTATGTCGGGGAATCGGTCGTCGATCCCGCGATGTACTACCGCAACAACGTCGCGGGATCGCTTGCCCTGCTCGAAGCGGCCCGGCGCCACGACGTCCGCCATCTTGTCTTCTCCAGCACCTGCGCCACCTACGGCCTGCCGGAGCGCATGCCGATCGTGGAGGACACGCCGCAGGCGCCGATCCACCCCTATGGCGCCTCGAAGCTGATGATCGAGCGCATGCTGGGGGATTTCGCCGCGGCCTACGGCCTGCGCTGGACGGCGCTGCGATACTTCAACGCCTGCGGCGCCGATCCCGACGGCGAGGTGGGGGAGCGGCACGACCCCGAGACCCATCTGATCCCGCTGACGCTGATGGCGGCGGCCGGCCGGCTGCCCCATATCCGGCTGCTCGGCAACGACTATCCGACCAAGGACGGCACCTGCGTCCGCGACTACATCCATGTCGCCGACCTGGCCGATGCCCATGTCCGCGCCCTGCGCTACCTGCTCGATGGCGGTGTGCCGCGGGCCTTCAACCTCGGCACCGGCACCGGCCACACCGTGCTCGACGTGATCCGGACGGCCGAGCGCGTCACCGGCCGGCCGATCCCGGTGGAGCTGGCACCGCAGCGCTCCGGCGACGCGGCGGAGCTGGTGGCCGATCCCTCGCTGGCGGCGTCGGTCCTCGGGTTTCGTCCCGCTTTCGGCCTGGATGAGTCGATCCGGACGGCCTGGAAGTGGTACCAAAGCGAGATCGGCGGGGCGTAACGGCGATGCGGCCTCGTCGATGATCGCTTGACGAGGCCGCCGGGACAGCAGGCGACACGCCGCCTCCGGTCCGGCGAGCATGACCGGTGCGAGGCCAGCTGAGCGGATCTGGGCGGATCAATGTCGAAAAGATTGGAAACCCGCATGATGCGGGCCGCGCCTTGGGCGGTCGCTGAGGCGGTCTCCAACGCATTGGCGGGCGTGGCCTCGATCTTCGTGGCGGGCTGGCTCCTGACGCCGGCCGATATCGGCCGGGCCGGCATCGTGATCGGTCTCGTCATGCTGCTCGGCCTGGCGACGGGCCTGGGGATCCAAGAATCCCTGATCCGTCATCGCTCGGTGCACGCCAGCATCACCGATACCGCCTTCACCGGCCTGATGGCCTTGGGGGCCGCCGGCTTCGCTCTGTGCTGGGTGGTGGCCGCACCGATCGGCTGGTTCTTCGACGACCCGATGCTGTTCCCCCTGCTCGGCGTGACCAGCTTCATGCTGCTGCTCAACGCGGTGATGGCGGTGCCGACCGCACTGCTCACCCGCAAGATGCGGGCGAATGTGCTGACCCGCCGGATGATGCTCTCGCGGATCTCGCAGGTCGTCGTCATCGGCGTCCTCGGCTGGCTCGGGGCCGGGGCCTGGGCCATGGTCGGCGGCGTGCTGATCTCCAACGCGCTGTCCGCCATCGTCCTGTGGCGGGCGATGCCGCGGGTGCCGCGGCTGCGCTTCGACTGGGGCGAGTTCCGCTCGCTGGCGTCCTTCGGCGGCTCGATGAGCATTGAATTGCTGCTGTGGCAGGGCACCACCCGCCTCTTCGCGCTGCAGGTCGGCTATTTCCACGGCGTCGTGGCCCTGGGGTACTTCCAGTTCGCGCAGCGGGTGGTGGAGGAAGCCGGCAACCTGATCCAGGCCAATGTCGTCCGTTTCGGCCTGTCGTTCTTCGCCGATCTCGACCGCAGCGACCGCAATGCGAACCGGGCCTTCCTGACGGGGACGAGCCTGATCACCGTCGCCGGCGGCGTCCTGTTCATCGGGGTGGCGCTGGTGGCGGGGGATCTCGTGCCGCTGGTCTTCGGTGCCAGGTGGCAGCCCGCGGCCCCCCTGATGCAGATCTTTGCCGTGGCGGCGTTCTTCCCGTTGTCGCGGGCCCTGGCCGGCCCGTTGCTGCGGGCCAAGGGGCATCAGAACGCCATGGTCCTGTACGGCCTCGTTGCCTGCGGGATCACGCTGGCCAGCGGCTTCGTCACGGCCGAGCAGGCGCTGGTCGTCGTGGTGCTCGGCTGGGCCGCCCGCAATCTGGTCTCGCTGCCCTGGAGCTACGTCATGGTCAGCCGCTATGGCAGGATTCCGGTCCGGGACCAAGTGGTGTCCATAGCCCGCCCGCTCGCGCCGATGGCGGCGATGATCGCCGCGGTCCTGCTGACGCAGTATCTGCTCGCCGACGCGCCGGCCGTGCTTCGGCTGGTCTCGGCGATCCTGGTCGGCCTGGTCACCGCGGTCATCACCGTGCCGCTGTTCAATTGGCGAATGATCAGCGAGCTGCGCCACCGGATCGGGCGCTTGCGGGACGGCGGCGCCGGCGCGTGACGGGAGGGATGCGCCACGGCATTGCCATCTTTCCCGGCTCTATACTATAACCTCCGTCGAACCTCGGACGCGACGTGCTGTATATCTCTCCATTTGATCAATAGGGCGAGTCTCTCGAGCTCGGAAGGCGTGATTCAAGATGAATGGGATGGATTATCTGAAGAGCCGCCTTTCTGTCATTGATCAATATATAAAGCCCGGCAGTCGAATTCTATATATCGACTATCCGCTGCACTTCAATGTTGGTGACCTGCTGATCCTCAAGGGGACGGAGGCATTCTTTGCGGACCGGCGCTACGACGTGACCCGACGTTACTCGTATTTCGGCTTTCCGTGGCACGAGCGCAACTTCCCGGTGGTGCCGAAGGATGTCACGATCGTGCTGCATGGCGGCGGCAATTTCGGCGATATCTACTATCCGCACCAGCTTCTGCGGGAAAAGATCATCAACCACTATCGCAATCACCGGATCGTGATCTTTCCGCAGACCATGCATTTCAGTGAGCCGGCCCGGATGCGCCAGGCCGCCGAGGTCATGGCGCGGCACAAGGACCTGCACTTCCTGGCGCGGGACCAGCGGACCTACGACGTCTTCCGGCGCGAATTCTCCAACAACACCGAGCTGTGCCCGGACATGGCGCATTTCCTGTGGGGGCAGCTGCCGCGGAAGGCGCCCGGCGCCACCGGCGGCGGCACGCTGTGGATGATGCGCCGGGACGAGGAGACGGTTGCCGTCCCCGAGATGTTCCAGGGCCAGATCGACCAGCCGCTCGACTGGTCGGACTTCACCACCCGCCGGGACCGGATGGTCAACCTGCTGACCCGCAGGACCGACCAGGTCAACGGCGTGACCGGCCGCAAGCTGGTTCCGGTCGAGCGCTTCTGGTACGGCTACACCGACCGCATGGTGGCGAGGTCGATCGACCGGATTCTGGCCTATGACCGGATCGTGACCTCGCGCATGCACGGCCACATCCTGGCCTGCCTCCTGGGCATGAAGACGGTCCTGCTCGACAATTCCTACGGCAAGAACTCGACCTATTTCGAGGCGTGGACCAACCGCGTCGACGATTGCGAGCTGTTTGCGGCCTAGAGGCGGGAAGCGATGCAGGTCTCAACGCCCAAGCTATCGGTCATCATCCCGACCTACAACGTCGAAGATTACGTCCAGGAGGCGGTCGATTCGGTGCTCCGGCAGACCGCCCCGGTGCATGAGATCATCATCGTCGACGACGGCTCGACCGACGGGAGCGGGCGGCTCGTCGACCGGCTGTACGGCGATGTCCCGAACGTCAGGATCCTGCACACCAAGAATTGCGGTCTGGGCGAGGCCCGCAACAACGGGGTCGCGGTCGCCACCGGCGACTTCATCTACTACCTCGACTCGGATGACGTGCTGGACCCGGATTTCGTCCGGTCCTTCTACGACGTGCACAGCCGGCATCCGGAAGTCGATCTGTTCTGCTTCTCGACATTCTCCTTCACCGGCCCGACGCAGGATGCGGTGAATTCGGTAGCCGTCCGCTACAACCTTGGCCTCGAGGGCCTGTTCCCGAGCGGCGAGGACGCCTTCAATGCCCTGTACCGGCGGCGCAGCTTCTATGCGATGGCTTGGCTGTATATCCATCGCCGCTCGGTCTCTCGCGACAATGGCATCAGATTCCTGCCGATTCTGCATGAGGATATCGAATACACGCCGCGGCTGTTCATGAAGGCGGGGCCGACCTATCTCAGCCGCCGGGATTTCTACCTCTGGCGCATCCGGGGGAACTCGATCTCGTACAGCAAGCTGACCGAACGCCATGTCATCGGCTATGTCCGCTCGATGGAGGCGATGCAGGACCTCATCGACAACGGCGGACTGAAGCCCGAGACGCGCCGGAACCTGCGCCGCTTCAAGACGCGCTTGCTGGGCATCACGATGGGCATGATGCGCTCGGGCGATTTTCCGCTCGACCATCCAGAGCTGCGCTCGGTTCCGGAGATGGCCCGGCGCCACGCCTGGGCGAATCCCAAGCTCTTCCTGGTCACCCACTGCTTCCCGGCGTTCCGGGCGGCAAAGGCGGCCAAGCGGATGCTGCGTCAGGCGTTGCGCAGCGCCTGACGCCTATGCCTCTGCCGCCGCCCGCAGGGCGCGGCGGACGCCCTCGGCGCAGCGGTCCCAGGTGAAGCTGCGCGCCCGCTCCAGCCCGGCGGCCCGCCGAGCGTGGATGGTGGCGGCGGTCGAGCCGCGCAGCACCTCGACCAGCCCATCGGCGATCGAGCCGGCATCGTGCGGATCGATCAGCAGGGCGTCGGGTCCCACGACCTCGGCCATGGCGGTGTCGCGGCTGGTCACCACCGGCGCCCCGGCCGCCAGCGCCTCCAGCGGCGGCAGGCCGAAGCCTTCATAGAGGGACGGGTACAGGAAGGCCGAGGCGCCGGCATAGAGGCCGGGCAGCAGCGCATCGTCGACATAGCCCAGCAGCCGGACGTTCGGAACGTCCGCCCCCAGAGTGGCCTGGGCGAAGATGCGGGGGTTGCTCAGCCTCCCGCCGATCGCCAGCACCACGTCGGAGCCCAGCTTCGGCTGCGCCAGCCGCCAGGCTTCGATCGCCCGCTGCAGGTTCTTGCGCGGCTCCAGCGTGCCGATGATCAGCACATAGGGCCGGCCGACGAGATCGTAGCGGGCCAGGGCCTCGTCGGGCGAGGCGCCAAAGAAGCGTGAATCGACGCCGGGGTAGCCGATCTCGATTTCCTCGCGCGGGCGGCCGGACAACTCGGCGATGCGACCGGCCGAGAATTGCGAGATTGTCTGCACCCGCGCCGCCCGCCGGGCGACCGAGGTGACGATCATCTTGTACCAGGCGGCGAAGCGCGGCGTGAACCATTCCGGATGGTCGACCGGCGACATGTCGAAGATCGACACCACCTGCCGCCGCCGGATCACCGGGCCGGTGTTGGCAGGGCTCCACAGCACCGCGTCGCGGCGATGGAGCGCCAGCGGGCCCTGCTCCCAGAGATGGCCGAGCATCCCGGTCGCCGGCGATCGGGGGGCGATCCGGTCATGGGGGCCGACGCGGCTCAGCAACTCGGCTAGATAGCGCTGGGCCCCGGTGATGTTTCCATGCAGGATCCGGGTATTCACCACCACCGGGCGGCCGCCCGAGGCGGCACCATCGTCGATCGCAGCTGTCAACACGCTCTCCGCCGTTTCCCGCCCAACCAAACGACCCAGTAGCCCAAGGCCGCTCCCAATCCCAGGGGAATTGGGCCGACGCCGGCGGAGTCCCACAGTTCGAAGCCGGGCAGTCGTCTACACCGGATTCCGCAGCAGAATTGCGGCGGCGAGGCCGCCTAGGCACGGTTGCCCCGGATCGAATACGAAAGGGACGGGGTCGCCCGCCGTCAAACGGACATGGCGGCTTGCTTTCGTCCGCAGCGACGACGCGGGGGCGACGGCTGCGGCATATCGCGGGCCATCGGCTGTGTGGGCCAACATAAAAAGGCGATAGGACAGAACGATATGAAGACGGCGCTCATCACCGGTATCACTGGCCAGGACGGGGCCTATCTCGCCGAGCTTCTGCTCGAGAAGAATTATCGCGTCTACGGGGCCTATCGGCGGACCAGCTCGACCAACTTCTGGCGGATCGAGGAGCTTGGCATTGCCGGTCATCGCGACTTGCATCTCGTGGAATTCGATCTGACCGATCTGGGAGGCATCGTTCGCCTCATTGAGCAGGCCGGCCCGTTGGAGATCTACAATCTCGCGGCACAAAGCTTCGTCGGCGTGTCGTTTGCGCAGCCGCGGACCACGGCCGAGATCACCGGCATCGGCGCGCTCAATCTGCTCGAGGCGATCCGGATCGTCGACCCGAAGATCCGCTTCTACCAGGCCTCCACTTCGGAGATGTTCGGCAAGGTGCAGGCCATGCCGCAGGATGAGCTGACGCCGTTCTGGCCGCGCAGCCCCTACGGTGTCGCCAAGCTCTACGCGCATTGGATGACGGTCAACTACCGCGAATCCTGCGGTCTGTTCGGCACCAGCGGGATTCTCTTCAATCACGAATCGCCGCTCCGCGGCCTCGAGTTCGTGACCCGAAAGATCTCCGATTCCGTGGCCAAGATCCATCTCGGCACGCTGGATGTGCTCGAGCTCGGCAATCTCGGCGCCAAGCGGGACTGGGGGTTTGCCAAGGAATACGTGGACGGGATGTGGCGGATGCTGCAGGTCGACCAGCCGGACACCTATGTCCTGGCGACGAACCGCACCGAGACGGTCCGCGACTTCGCCACGATGGCGTTCAAGGCCGTCGGCACCACCGTGGTCTGGGAGGGCGCCAACGAGGCGGAGACCGGCCGCTGCCAGGATACCGGCAAGCTGCTGGTCCGGGTCAATCCCAAGTTCCATCGCCCGGCCGAGGTCGATCTCTTGATCGGCAATGCGGAGCGGGCGAAACGGGACCTCGGCTGGGAGCCCAGGACGACGCTCGAGGAGCTGTGCTCGATGATGGTCGAGGCCGATGTGAAGAGGAACCAACGTGGCGTCACATTCTGAGGCGGCCGGGTGCGTCCTGGTCACCGGAGCATCCGGCTTCACCGGACAGCATGTCATCGGCGAGCTGCTCCAGGCGGGCTATTCCGTGTACGGGTCCGGGCACCGGGCGCCGGCCGATGCTCGCATGAGCGTGACCGCCGTCGACATCCTGGACGCATCGGCCCTGCGCGACTTCGTGCTGCAGGTCAGGCCCCGGCACGTTGTCCACCTGGCCGGGATCTCGTTCGTGGCTCACAGCAATGTCGATGCGATCTACCGGGCGAACATCGTCGGCACGCGCAATCTTCTGACCAGCCTGCTGGACCTCGATGAGAGGCCAGAATCCGTGATCCTGGCGAGCAGCGCCAGCGTTTACGGCAACACCGCCTCGGCCGCGCCGGTGCCGGAGACCGCGCCGCTCCGTCCTGCCAACGACTACGGCATCAGCAAGATGGCGATGGAGCATGTCGCGGCGATGTTCGCCGACCGCCTGCCCGTCACGGTCGTGCGGCCGTTCAACTACACCGGGGTGGGGCAGGGCGAGAGCTTCCTGCTGCCCAAGATCGTCAGCCACTTCCGAAAACGGGAGCCGGTCATACGGCTCGGAAATCTCGACGTCTCGCGCGATTTTTCCGATGTCCGACAGGTCGCCTGGGCCTATCGCCGGCTGTTGACCAGCGAGGTTCCGGGCGACGTGTTCAACATCTGCTCCGGCCAGGCTTGGTCCCTGGCCGAGGTCCTGCGGATGATGGCGGAGATCGCCGGCTACGAGATTGCCGTCGAAGTGGATCCGGCCCTGGTCCGCGCCAATGAGCCGAAATGGGTGTGCGGCGACGGGCAACGGCTGCGCGCGGCGGTCGGCGAGCTGCCGCCCCTCCCTCTGCGCGAGACGCTGGAATGGATGTACCGGGCCGGCTGACCGACCGGTCTGCGCCGGCCTGACCCGGTCGGGCCGGCGCGGCTGGTCAGTGGCCCATGCTCTCCGACACGATCTCGACCACGATCTTGCCGGTCCCATTGACGCGGAATTCGGGGCTCTTGCCCGCCAGCCAGCGCATCTCGATCTTGCCGCCGTCGGCGGCGTTCTGGTCCTGCAGCACCGACATCTGATCCGCCTTTTCCTCGCCCGTGGCCCGGGTGAGGCGGGCATGCAGCGCCGGGCCCTGGCCGCCCCGGCTGACGATGTAGACCTGGCCGCTGCCCTGGGTCATCGGCTGGTCGAACACCTGCTGCCATTCGCCGCCGGCGACCGTCCGCGTCTCGTTGAACATGCGGAACTGCGTGTCCGGGGTCGCTGCGTTCGAGACGTCGAGGCCGTTCGGCTCGAGCAGCACCCGCTGGGTCGATGGGTTGCCGATGTAGAGCCGGTCGGCAACGTTCATTCCCCCCGTCCGGCAGTTCTGGAAGCTCGCCTTCATCTCGCCGGAGCTGGGGTCGGTGATCGCCAGTTCGGGCACGAAGGTGACGCTCCGGAAATGGGCCCGGGACACGAACTCGCCGCTGTGATTGGCCACGCCGTCGTCCAGGACCCGGCCCTTCGTGCCCTTGCCGTCGGTGACGAACTCGTCGCCGGTCGAATCGATCCCGGCGAAGTACCGCCCACCGAAGATCGCCACGTCCTTCTCCTTGCCGGTGGCGATCCACATGCTGCCGCGGGAGATGATGGCGTTGATGTGGCCTTTGCTGGCCGGATCCGTCCAGACCACCCGACCCGACTTGGCGTTGCTGTAGAGGTAGCAGCTGTTGAAGGTCAGCAGGTTGACCGAACGGCCGAGCACCTCGATGCCGTGGCCGCCGCAGGCGCTGAAGCGTGCATTCTGGCAATCGATCACCAGCTTGGCGCCGTACCAGACGCAGCGGTCGAAGCTGACCGGCCCGCCGGAACAGAAGGCGCTGATGGCGGTGGCGTCGGAATCGGCCGGCTGCGGCGTCCGCACGATGCAGGCGACGAAGCTGCTGTCCTCGTTGTGCAGGGCCTGCCAGCCGATGGGGCCGGCATAGTTCTCGACCCAGACGTTCTCATAGCGGTTCAACTGCGCCTTGCCGAGGCCCTTCGGCCAGCCGGTGTCGATGCCACCGCATTGGCGGTTGCCGTCGACGATGAAGGCACGCAGCAGCAATCCGGCCGTCGATTGGGCGTTGAGGACATATCCCTGGGTGCCGGGCTTGGCTTTCAGCCTGGACCAGAGCCCGTCACCTTCGATGCCGGCACCGTGTTGCGACTGCTGGCCGTCGGTCCGGTTGGTGCCGAAGCGCAGATTGCCGACCAGATAGGTGCCACTCGACAGATAGATCGCCCGGTTGGTGTCGAACGCCCGCTGGATCGCAGCGGTGTCGTCCGTGGTGCCGTCGCCCAGGGCGCCGAACCAGCGGACATCCACGGCGCCTTTGGTCAGGCGGATCCATCGGCCGGCCGAGGCCGAGCCGCGGAACGCCAGCCCGCCATCCTCCGCGGCGTCCGATTGGGCGTCCCAGGCGAACTGGCCGCCGCCGCCGTCGCCCGGCCGGTGATAGCCGAGCACCAGGGCGGCACCGGCACCCTCCAGGGTCGCCAGGTCGGCCACGGTCTCAATGCAGGTCAGCGCAACGGTCGCCACAGCAGCCTCCGTCCGGATCGTTTCGTCCCTTAACCCCGGCCGGCCGCGATTGTGCCGCGATGCCGCCGCGCCGCGACCGAATGCCCGGGCCAAAGTCACAACAGCACAGGCGCCCGGTCGTTTGGGAGACGAACCAGCTATGGTCGACGGCGGCCGGCGTCAGCACCAGGTTGCAGCGCCTTAGGCATCGCGTCGTCTGGGTAGGGGGGTATCCGTAGCGGCACCTTTGCGGCATCCGGGCGAGCGGCTGCGGTGCCGCCGGCCCGATGCTCCGAGCGCAGCGGCACACGGCCTGGCTCTGCTTGCCGCCGCCGATGCCAGATTATCGGAGGATCCCAGATTATCGGAGGATCAATGTGCCTTGTCGCTGGTCAGTATGCCCATGCCGTGGCGATACTGCTCCGGCAGGCCGGCCTCCTGGCAGAATCGGCTGTAGCCGATCCGAGCCTTCCAATCGTTCCCTTCCGGGCAATCATCCACCAGGATGGCGCCGCCCGGGGCAAGCCGTGGCCAGAAGCGCTTCAGCGCGTGATAGGTCGGCTCCGCAAGGTCGACGTCGGCCAGCACGACCGAGCAGGATGCCGGCAGCTTGCTGTCCGGGATCGTGGTGATGTCACCCTGGATCAGCGTGACTTCCCCGGCATTGTGGCGCCGCAGGATCTTCGCGACCAGCCGCTGCGAACTGCCGGAGAACATGTGCCGGTTGCTGGTCGGCGTTCCCAGCCCCACGTCGTCGGAAAACTGCTGCTCAACGAACCCGTCGAACGTGTCGTAGCAGATATATTTTTTGTTGATTCCCAGCCGCCTGATCATATTTTGGGCCACGGCCGCCGTCCCGCCCAGATTGCAGCCGATTTCCACGATGTCTCCCGGGACGTCTTTGTATTCGATCAGGTAATGCAGATACAGATATAGCCGCTCCGGGGCCAAACACGTCGGTGGATACCGGTACAGTAGCGGAACCAGAGACGATCGAGCCATTTCCTTGAGTTTGTGTTTCATGTTGGCATCCCCCATTTTCTCGAAATTTTGGAAACGATACCCAGAGCAACCGGGTGAAGGAGTATTGCTTATAGACTATCACGCCCAGGCTCGACCCAGGCATCCAGAAGCCGTCGGCTTCTGGATTTGCGGGTCAGGCCCGGCAATGACAGGGAAACGACGGACACGGCGTGGCTCAGCCCCCCACCCGATTGCCCGGAACGATACCAGCGGCCGCTGGATTGTAAACAGCAGATCGGACACGGTGCACGGCTCGAAGCGGGACAGATCCGAGACCGGGCTGATCGATGCCGCCATGCCGCGACTGGATGCCCGAGCCGGACGCCACGCCAACGGAGCCCTTGGTGCCACATCACGGTCGTCGGGGACGAATCAGCGATGGTCGACAAAGTCCGGCAGCCGCACTAGGTTGCTGCGCCTTCGGCATCGCGTTGGTTTCGTGGGGATACATCTTGGTTCAGGTGGTTCATACCGATATCGAGGACGTCAAGCTCATCAAGCTGCGCGTGTTCGGTGATGAGCGTGGCCGGTTCTTCGAGACCTGGAACTTGCAGAAGTTCACCGAAGCCGGGCTGCCGATGACTTTCGTCCAGGACAACCAGGCCAGCAGCGCCGCGGTCGGCACGATGCGCGGCCTGCACTACCAGATCGCGCCGCACGCCCAGGGCAAGCTGATCGGCGTGCTCCGCGGCTCGATCTACGACGTCGCGGTCGATATCCGCCGCGGCTCGCCGACCTTCGGCCGCTCGATCGGGGTGACGCTGACCGCGTCCGAGCCCTCGCGGATCTGGATTCCGGTCGGCTTCGCCCATGGCTACGTCACGCTCGAGCCCGACACCGAGGTGGTCTACAAGGTCACCGCCGGCTATGCCCCGCAGGCCGAAGGCGGCCTCCGATGGGACGATCCGGCGCTCGGCATCGACTGGCCGATCGCGCCGGCGGAGATGACCGTCAACGACCGCGACCGCAACTGGCCGCGCCTCGCCGACGCCCCCGCCCATTTCCACCACGGTGCAGCATGACCATCTTCGTCACCGGCGGCGCCGGCTTCATCGGCTCGGCCCTGGTCCGCCAGCTCGTCGCCGAGGGCGAGTCCGTCGTCACCATCGACAAGCTGACCTATGCCGGCAATCTGGAGAACCTGGCCGGGCTGGACGCGACCGGCCGGCATCGCTTCGCCCAGGCCGACATCTGCGACGTCGACGCGATGCGGGACCTGTTCGCCGAGCACCGGCCGGACATCGTCTACCACTTGGCGGCCGAGAGCCATGTCGACCGGTCGATCGACGACCCGCTGGCCTTCGTCCGCACCAATGTCATGGGCACCGGCAGTCTGCTGGCCGCGGCGCTGGAGCACTGGCGCGGCCTGCCCAAGGGCAATGGCTTCCGTTTCCTGCACGTCTCGACCGACGAGGTCTATGGCGAGCTCGACGCCACCGGCCTGTTCTCCGAGACCAGCCCGTACCAGCCGAACTCGCCCTATTCCTCCAGCAAGGCGGGCTCCGATCATCTGGCCCGGGCCTGGCACCGCACCTACGGCCTGCCGGTGATGGTGTCGAACTGTTCGAACAATTACGGACCCTACCAGTATCCGGAGAAGCTGATCCCGGTCGTCACCCTCAATGCGCTCGAGGGCAAGGCGCTGCCGATCTATGGCAAGGGCGAGAACGTCCGCGACTGGATCCATGTCGACGACCACGCCGCCGGCCTGCGGGCGATCGTCGCCAAGGGCCGCCCTGGCGAGACCTACCTGGTCGGCAGCCGGTCGGAGCGCACCAACATCGATCTGGTGCGCCAGATCTGCCGCATCCTCGACGAGCTGCAGCCGGCGGCGAAGCCGTATGAGAGCCTGATCACCTACGTCACCGACCGGCCGGGCCACGACGCCCGCTACGCCATCGACCCGACCAAGGCCGAGACCGAGCTGGGCTGGCGGCCGCACCACAGCCTGGAGCAGGGGCTGCGCGAGACCGTCGCCTGGTACATCGCCAATCGGGATTGGTGCGCGCGGGCTGGCGAGCGCAGCCGCATCGGCCTCGGGCACGCGGCATGACGCTGGTCGTCCTCGGCGCCGGTGGCCAGGTCGGGCGTGAGCTGGCCGAGTTGGCCCAGGCGCGGGGCCTCGCCATGCGGGCGCTGGCGCGGTCGGAGGTCGACATCACCGATGCCGCCGCGGTCGCCGCGGCCGTGCGCGGCGCCGATTTCGTCGCCAACTGCGCCGCCTACACCGCGGTCGACAAGGCCGAGACCGAGCGCGATCAGGCCTTTGCCGTCAACGCGACCGGGCCCGGCGTGATCGCGCGGGCCTGTGCCGAAGCGGGCGCAGCGCTGCTGCACATCTCGACCGACTACGTCTTCCGCGGCGACGGCGACCGGCCGTGGCGCGAAGACGACCCGATCGCGCCGCTGTCGGTCTACGGCGAGAGCAAGGCGGCGGGGGAGGCAGCGGTGCGCGAAGCGCTGCCGCGCCACGTCATCCTGCGCACCGCCTGGGTGTTCGCGGCGCATGGCAACAACTTCGTGCGCACCATGCTGCGGCTCGGCGCCGAGCGACCGGAGCTGCGCATCGTCGCCGACCAGCGCGGCGGCCCGACCGCGGCGGCCGACATTGCCGCGGCGATCCTGGCGATCCGCGAGCGCGCCCAGGCGCCGGGCTTCGATGGCTGGGGCACCTTCCATTTCGCCGGCGCCCCAGCCACGAGCTGGCACGATTTCGCCGCGGCGATCTTCGCCGAGAAGGGCGGCGCCGCCCCGGCGCTGCGCCCGATCGCGACCTCGGACTACCCGACCCCGGCCCGGCGCCCCTCGAACTCGGTGCTGGATTGCGGCAAGATCGGCCGGGTGTTCGGGCTGGCGCAGCCAGATTGGCGGCGTGCATTGTCTGCCGTGGTGCGGACTCAGTAGCACCGCGGCAAAGATCGGCCTGGGGGTGGGGCGTGGCTGACGTTCTGGTGATCGGGCGGAAGAGCTTTCTCGCCAACAGCTTCGTCGCTGCCCACGGCGCCGATGGAATCCGTCATGCCGCCTGGGCCGATGTGGCGCGGCCCGAGACCTTCGAGGGCATCGGCTGCGTCGTCAGCTTCGCCATCGACCCGCGCTACCAGCGCGAAGCTTATGATCCGGCGGTCGATTGCGACCGCATCGTGGCCGAGGCGATCGGCCGGGCGCAGGGCGACGGCCGCATGCCGGCGGATGCGCATGTGGTGATGGTCAGCACCCGCAAGGTCTACGGCCCGGCCGGGAACGAGCCCCTGGTCGAGACCCGGAACCCGGCGCCGCAGGACGCCTATGGCCGCAACAAGCTGGTGACCGAACGGCTGCTGCAGGACCGGTTCGGCCCCAACCTCACCATCCTGCGCCTGTCCAACATCTTCGGCTTCGAGGACCTGCCTGGCCGCCGCACCTTCCTCGGCCTGCTGCTGCGGTCGCTGCGCGAGGAGGGGGTGATCCGCTACGACGTCAGCCCCTTCACGCTGAAGGATTTCCTGCCGGTCGAGGCGTTCGCCGCGGCGCTGGTCAAGGTGGTGCGGGCGCGCCCCGGCGGGCTGTTTAACCTCGGCTCCGGCGTGGCGATCGAGGCCGGCTGGCTGGCGATGTGGATCCTGGAAGGCTATGGCCGCGGCAGCCTCAGCGTCATCGATCCGTCCATTCGCGATGCCTTCGCGATGGATGTGGACCGTTTCGTCGGGCGTTTCGGCCCGCTCGCCGATCGCGACGACATCCGCGCGGCCTGCCTGGCCATCGGTCGGCGTCTGGTCGCCTGACGCGAAAGCGCCCGGCCAGGGGCCGGGCGCTTCGGATGGATCAGGACGGATCGACCCAGAAGGTGTCGGGGCGGTAGACGCCGAAATGCGCCCCGGGGTCCCAGGAGAAGATGCCCTTCTCCGGCACGTTGTGCAGCCGGGCCTTGACCACGACCGGCTGCAGCACGCCCTGCACCGTGCCGATCGAGGTCACCTCGTCGGCCTGGATCTTGATCATCTCGCGCATAATGGCGTCGCGGCGGGCCGCGTCGGTGGTGCCGCGCCACTCGGCGTACAGCGCCATCAGCTTCTGACCGAATTCGACATCCGGCTTCTCGCCGGCGCCGCCGCCGGTCTGCACATACTGGCCCCATTTCGGATATTGCAGCCAGTTCTGGTCGACCGGCGCCAGCTGCGTCGGCACCGTCGTCGGCGTGATCAGGCCGTTGTCCCAGCCCATCCACACCGACATCACCGTGTCGCCGGCGAAGATCCGCTGCAGGAACACGTCGCGCTGCGACTGGGCGGTGTGCAGCGCCACGCCGATCTTGGCCCAGCTCTCGCGAACCAGCTGCAGGATGTCGGTCTCGAGGCTGCGCTCGCCGGCGCTCTCGACCACGATCTCCAGCCGCTTGCCGTTCGGCATCAGCCGGATGCCGTCGCCGTCCCGCTTGGTCAGCCCGATCTCGTCCAGCAGGGCGTTGGCCTTGGCCAGGTCGAGCTGGGCCCATTCCGTCGCCAGCGCCTCGTCGTAATAGGGCGATTCCGGCAGCACCGTGTTCTGGCTCGGCCTGGCCTGGCCGAAGAACACAGTTTGGTTGATCTCATCGCGGTCGATGGCGAGCGACAAGGCACGGCGGAAGCGGACGTCGCGGTTCAGCGCCCGCCAGTCCGGGTCGTTGCAGTTGAGGTTCGGATACAGCGCGACCTCGGACCCCAGCGCCGTCGGCCACAGCCGGACCTTGTAGCCGCCCGACTGCTCGCCGGCCTTGAGGAAGCTGATGTTGTCGAAGCGCAGGCCGCGGGCCTGCAGGTCGGCCTCGCCGGTGCCGGCCTTGGCCGGGATCAGCGAGCCCTCGACGACGTTGACGATGACCCGGTCGAGATAGGGCAGTTGCCGGCCCTGGCTGTCGACCCGGTGGTAATAGGGGTTGCGGACGAAGACGAAGCGCTCCGCCGGCGCCTTGGTGGTGTTGATCCAGGGCTCCAGCACCGGCAGGTCGGGATTGGCCGAATCGATCAGCTTGCTGCGCTGGGTGTAAAGGGCGACCCAGTTGCGGGCGCCGGCCTCCTTGACCAGGACGTCCAGCGCCGCGGCGTCGGTGTATTTCTTGTGGAACTGTTTCAGGTAATGCGCCGGCGCGAAGATGTAGAGCGGGGTCGCCCCGGCGATCGACGGCAGGAAATCCGGGTTCGGCTTGGACCAGGAATAGCGCACGGTCTGCGCGTCCGGGAACTCGACCTTCGGCGGCTCGCCGTCGACCAGCAGGCGTGCATCCGGGCCGTAGGGCATCAGTTCCTTGTCCAGCGACACATCCTCCCAGAAGTAGCGGAAGTCGTCGCTGGTGAAGGGCTGGCCGTCGGACCATTTATGGCCCGGGCGCAGATGCAGGGTGAACACCTTCTCGCCGTCGACATCGATCGACTGCAGGATGTCCGGATGCAGCTGGAAGTCCGGGCCGTAGCCGACCAGACGGGCATAGCTGTAGGTGTTCATGATGCGGATGTCGCGAGCGCGGCCGGCCATCCAGGCGATCTCGCCGCCCGGTTTCCCGGGCTCTTTCTTCTCCGCCGCCAGGTCGACCACCAGCGGCGCCTGCGGCACGCGCTCGGCCACCGGCGGCAGCTTGCCGGCCGCAACGTCCTGCTCATACATCGGTGTCTCGACCAGCGCTGCAGCGCCGGCCGGGACGGCAATAGCCATCGCGACGGCAGCCGCAGCGGCCGTGGCCAAACGAAGAATCCAGGTCATCTGCCTACCCTGTTTTTGGGTTTTTGATCGTTCCCTCGAAGCTCGGCAGTATCGACCGTGACGGGGCGGATTGTGAAGCGGGACAATTGGGGCAGGCGGCTGCATGCCGGCTCTGCTTGTGAAACCATGATCCACCGGAACGGAACGGGTCTTCGGAAAGTCATTACGGGTAACACCGTCTGCACTCGCACAAGGCGGTACCCTAGGGCCGAACGGAGATACCGTGATGTCGAACTCGATCTGGAAGCGCTACGGCTATGGCTGGGTGACTCTCGGCTTCTTCGTCATCTCGCTGATCGGGCACTGGCTGTTCGGCTGGTTCGCCTATGTCGACGAGCAGAAGCAGCACGGCGCCGCGCCGGAGATCGGGGCCTATGTCGTCGAGATGTCGCGCGACACGCTGGAGAACTGGCAATCGGAGTTCCTGCAGCTCATCTGGCAGATCGGCGGCCTGGCCTTCCTGCTCTATGTCGGCTCGCCGCAGTCGAAGGAGGGCGACGACCGGATGGAAGCCAAGCTCGACGCCATCCTCGCCGCGGTGGAGCCGGACCGGGCCGATGCGCTGATCGACGAGATCGATCGCGAATATGCCGGCCGGCACACCGACCAGCGCTGGACCAGGATGGCGGCCGAGTCGTCGCGTCAGCCGCCTTCGCGGTAGTTCCTGCGCACCGCCCCCTCGGAGGCCCGCTTCATCTCCTGGCTGCGGCGGCGACGGCGCCACTGCATGGTGCCGTAGATCATGCCGCCGGCCAGGATCGCGACCAGCAGCACGTCGACCACGAGCCACAGCCATCCGCCCCATGCTGATCAGAATCGGCCCGGCGCAGCCGCTACCGGGACGCGCCGGCCGGATTCCGTCGCGCGACCGAGGCACGCACCACCAGCCTGGTGGGGATCACCCGGTGGCGTGCCGGACCGTCATAGCCCTTCAGCCGCGACACCAGCAGCTCGGCCACCGCCGTGCCGAGCTGATGCACCGGCTGGTCGATCACGGTGACCGGCGGGCTGGTGACGCTGGTCCAGTCGGCGTCATGGAAGGTGATCAGCGACAGGTCGTCGGGAATCGAGCGGCCGAGCTCGCGCGCAACCTTGAAGATTTCGAGCGCGATCACGCTGTCTGACGCCAGGATCGCAGTCGGCGGCTCGGGCGACCGCAACAGATCCATCGCAAGCTCTCGCGTCGCCTGGCGGCCGATCGCCCCGAGCCGGACGGCCGGCGAAGGGATTCGCGCTTTGCCGCAGGCGCCGAGAAAGCCTTCGACACGCTGCCGGACCGAGGCGGTGTGGATGTCGGCGAGGTCGCGATAAGTGTGCTCCGGCGTGTCGCAGGCAGTGACGTAGGCGAGGCGGCGGTGGCCGTGCTCGATCAGCAGGCGGGTCGCCGCCTCGGCCGCCTCGCGGTCGTCGACCGTGACCGTGTCGACGGAGAGCTCCGGGATGGCGCGGTCGAGCAGGGCCAGCGGCCGGCCGGAGCGCTGGACATCCCGCAGATGGTCGATCTCGCGGGACCGTGACGGCGTGACGATCAGCCCGTCGACCCGCTTGGCGATCAGCGTGCGAATGGCGTCCTTTTCGGCCGCGATGTCCTCGCCGGAATTGGCCAGGATCACGGTGTAGCCGGCGGCGCGCGCCACATCGCTGATGCCGCGCACGGCGGCGCTGAAGAACGGGTTCTCGATGTCCCCGACCACCACGCCGATCGCGCCCGACCGGCCCGTGGTCATGCTGCGCGCCAGCTCGTTGGGCCGGTAGTCCAGCGCCTTCGCCACCTCCAGCACCTTCTCGCGCACCGCGTCGCTGACGATGCCGTAGCCGCCGAGGACCCGGGCCGCCGTGGCCTTCGAGACGCCCGCCGCCCGGGCGACGTCGGCGACGGTGACGGACGGCTTCGCGAGCGGGGGCTGTTCCATCGGGCTGCTCTACAGGAGAGATTGACGGACGGTCAATGCAGCTTTAACAATTTCAGAAAGAGACCGGTCTCATATTTAGTGAGATCGGTCTCTTTAGAAATGAGATCGGTCTCAATGACCGAAACGAGGTCCGGCATGGTCCGGGCATGGGCAGGCTGACGAACCACGCAACGGAGGGAGACATGAGGAATTTTACGGCGATGCTGACGATGGCCGGCCGGGCGCTGGCAGTCGCTCTGGCCTTGGGCGGCTCGGTCGCCGGGACTGCCATGGCGGAGACCAATGCCTACGGCCTGATCGACCCGACGATGATCACCGTCGGCACCATGGGCGACGCCAAGCCCTACACCTTCACGACGGCGGACGGGCAGTTCACCGGCTTCGACATCGAGCTGTTCCTCAACGTGGCCGAGCGGATCGGCTTCAAGAAGGACCAGGTCGTCTTCACCGGCCAGGAGTTCTCCGCCCTGATGCCGTCGGTCGCCAACGGCCGCTTCGACGTGGCGGTGGCGGCGATCGGCACCACCGAGGCCCGCAAGAAGACGGTCGATTTCTCCGACGGCTATCTCGCCGGCTACCTGTCGGTCCTGACCTCCGACCCGAAGGTCACCGATGCCGGCCAGCTCGCCGGCAAGCGGCTCGGCGTGGTGCAGGGCACGCTGCAGGAGATCTACGCGGCCAAGAACTTCACATCGACCGATCTGGTGAAGTTCCCCGACAACAACTCCGCCGTCGCCGCCCTCAACAACGGCACGGTCGACGCCCACTTCCTCGATTACGAGGCGGCCAAGGACTACACCGGCCGCTATCCCGCTCTGAAGATCGCGGTCAACATCCCCAGCTTCGACGCCCCGGCCGGCTTCGTCATCCGCAAGGGCAACGACGCGCTGCGCACCGCGCTGAACCAGGGGCTGCACGCCGCGATGCAGGACGGCACCTGGAAGACGCTGTACCAGAAGTGGTTCCCGGGCTCGCCGATGCCGGACCAGTACCTGCCCAAGAACTAGGCCGCATCCTGCCCGGCCGCCGCGGCCGGGCAGGTCCTCCTGACGCCGACGACCGGGATAAGACAGCTTGGACTGGATCGAAACCCTGCGCCGCAGCTTCCTCGACTGGGACGCGATGGGCGAAGTGCTGCCCATGATGATCGCGGTCGGGCTGAAGAACACGCTGATCCTGGCTTCGGCCTCGACCGTGCTCGGCGTCGCCATCGGCATGGCGCTCGCCATCATGGGCATCTCGCGGTCGCCCTGGCTGCGGATCCCGGCGCGGATCTACACCGATGTGTTCCGCGGCCTTCCGGCCATTGTCACCATCCTCCTGATCGGGCAGGGCCTGGCCCGAGCGGGGCGGGAGCTGTTCGGGCCATCGCCCTATCCGCTCGGCATCCTCGCCCTCGGGCTGATCGCCGGCGCCTATATCGGCGAGATCTTCCGCGCTGGCATCCAGAGCGTCGACCGCGGCCAGATGGACGCCTGCCGGGCCCTGAGCATGAGCTATGGCCAGGCGATGCGGCTGATCATCGTGCCGCAGGGCATCCGCCGGGTGCTGCCTGCGCTGGTGAACCAGTTCATCGGCAATGTGAAGGACTCCAGCCTGGTCTACTTCCTGGGTCTGCTGGCGTCGGAGCGCGAGATCTTCCGCATCGGCCAGGACCAGGCGGTGGTCACCGGCAACCTGTCGCCGCTGCTGCTGGCCGGCGTGTTCTACCTGCTGATCACCGTGCCGCTGACCCATCTGGTCAACTGGATCGACACCCGGCTGCGCGTCGGCCGCAGCCTGTCCGGGGCGGGGACCAGCGGCCTGGTCGAGGTTGGCGAGCTCAGGGGCGCCATCGCGCAGGGCGCCGAGGCGGACACCCGCTTCAACGGCGGCAGCCTGAGCGTGCGCGGCCTCAGCATGGCCTATGGCGAGCACGAGGTGCTGAAGGATGTCGACCTGACCGTGAAGGCCGGTTCGGTCACCTGCGTCATCGGCCCGTCCGGCTCCGGCAAGTCGACCCTGCTGCGCTGCCTGAACCGGCTGGTGGAGGTCAAGGGCGGGGACATCCTGCTCGACGGCGACAGCATCCTCGGTATGAAGCCGGACCGGCTGCGCCGCCGGATCGGCATGGTGTTCCAGCAGTTCAACCTGTTCCCGGACCACACCGCGCTGGAGAACGTCGCGCTGTCGCTGACCCGGATCAAGCGCCTGAAGAAGGACGCCGCCGACCGCATCGCCAAGGCGCGGCTGGCCGAGGTCGGTCTGGCCGGCCGCCAGCATCACCGCCCATCGCGGCTGTCGGGCGGCCAGCAGCAGCGGGTGGCGATCGCCCGGGCGCTGGCGATGGAGCCGGAGGTCATCCTGTTCGACGAGGTCACCAGCGCACTCGACCCGGAGCTGGTGAAAGGCGTCCTCACCTTGATGGCCGATCTCGGCCACCGCGGCATGACCATGGTGGTCGTCACCCATGAGATGGGCTTCGCCCGGCGGGTCGCCGACCAGGTGGTGTTCATGGATGAAGGCCGGGTGGTCGAGGCCGGGCCGCCCGAGGCGATCTTCGACCGGCCGCAGAGCGAGCGGCTCAAGCGCTTCCTGGCGGAAGTCCTCTAATCCAGGCGAAAGACCCGTGATGAACAACAGAGTCTCGAACGTCGTCGTCATCGGCGCCGGCATCTTCGGCGTCTCCACCGCCGTCCAGCTCGTCCGGCGCGGCGTGGCGACCGTGCTGGTGAATGACGGCCCGGTCGCGAACGGCGCCTCCGGCCGGTCGCTGTCCTGGCTCAACTCGTCGCGCTGGCGCTCCGATGCCTATCACCGGCTGCGCATGGCCGGCATCGACCGCTACCGCACCCTGGCGCACCAGCATCCGGGCGTGGACTGGCTGCGATTCGACGGCGGGCTGACCTGGGACGCCGACGACGACGGCAACCGGATCGAGGCGGCGTACCGCCACGAGGTGTCGCTGGCCTATGATGCGCAGCATCTCCAGGCCGGTCAGGTGCCGGCGGTGACACCCGGCGTCGATGTCTCGGTGATCACATCGCAGGGCGCGATCTTCAACCCCGGCGAGGGCTGGGTCGACCTGCCGAGCCTGATCCGTCTCCTGGTAACGGAGTTTCAGGAGCGCGGCGGCCGGCTCGTCACCGAGGCCGGGGCGGCGCGGGTGCTCATCGAAGGCGGCCACGCCGTCGGCGTGGCGACGGCGCGGGGAGGGGAGCTTCGGGCGGACTCCGTGCTGCTCGCCACCGGCCCGTCGGTGCCGCGCATGGTGGCCGAGGCCGGGCAGAGGATCGACGACGGCACGCCGGTCTCGCTGCTGGTCACCACCAAGCCGGCCGGCGCGCCGCTGAAGGCCGTGCTCAACACGCCGCGCGTGGCGATCCGCCCCGCACCCGGCGGCGCCTTCGCGCTCGACTCGGCGTGGTCGGAGGAAGAGGTCGAGATCCGCCCCGACGGCAGCTATGGCGTAAGGCAGGAGACCATCGACGGCCTGCTGGCCGAGGCTTCGAAGGTTCTGGAGGGCAACCCGACCCTGGAGTTCGACCGCTTCGGCGTGGGCCGCAAGCCGATCCCCGGCGACGGCGACCCGGTGTTCGGCGAGCTGCAGGCGATTCCGGGCTATTTCGTCGCCTTCAGCCACAGCGGCGCCACGCTCGGGCTGATCGCCGGCGAGTTGCTGGCCTTCGAGATCGCCACCGGCGAGCGGCACCCGATGCTGGTCCCGTTTCGCCCGGAGCGCTTCCACACCGACGTCCGATAAGGGCTCGCCCGGCCTCCCTGCGAGGAAGCCGGACGGCCGGGGCGATTCACTGGGCCGCGACCGTCGTGGCCATGCGGGCGGCCTGCTCGATCACGGCGGCGACCTCCTTCGGCCGGGACTCGTAGACCGAGTGGCTGGCGCCCTCGAGCACGGTGACGCGGCTGTGGGCGCGCTCGTAGTAGAAGCGCTCTAGATCCGGACTGATGATCTTGTCGGCGGCGGCGACGATGCCCCAGCTCGGCTTGATCTTCCAGGCCGCCACGGTCATCGGCGTCGAGAACACCGCCGCCGCGGTCAGGACCTGGGACTGGGCCTCGAACTTCGCCTGGTCGAGCGGCAGGTCGGCGGCGAAATGCGAGGGGAAGAGGTCCGGCCGCAGATAGGTATAGCCGTCCGCCGTCTTCACCACCGCGCCGGGCACCTGCGAGGTGACGCTGGGCATCTTCTTGCCGAGCGCGGCCTCGTCCTCGCCGACATCGGGCGCATGGGCCGCGACATAGACCAGGGCCGCGACATGCGGGTCATCGCCGGCTTCGGTGATGATCGACCCGCCATAGCTGTGGGCCACCAGGACGGTCGGCCCGTCCTGCTGGTCCAGGACCCGCTTGGTGGCGGCGACGTCGTCGGCGAGGCTGGTCAGCGGCTGCTGCACCATGGTCACGTGGAAGCCATCCTTGGTCAGGATGTCGTAGACCGGCTTCCAGCCGGACGCGTCGACCCAGGCGCCGTGCACCAGCACGATGTTCTTGATCGGCGCGGCGGGGGCGGCCGACGCGACCGCCGGAGCGACGGAGGCCAGCAGCGAGGCCAGCAGGAGGATGCGCTTGCTCTTGAGCGGAGACATGAGGCCACCTCGATCTTTTGAGCATCGGGAGTGGTCTCCGAGCGACCCGGAAGCATTGTCGTCGGGACCACGAGATGGAAGGTACGGCGGACCCGGCCCGGTCTCCATTCTACAGGAGGGCTGTCGGAACCGTGCGTTCCGGTCGCCGGACAGAGACTTTGGTATGGGGTGGAACCCGCCTCCGGCTGCGCAAAAAAGCAGAGCCGCGGAGCGATCCCTCGCTCCGCGGCTCGGTGTCTTGCACTGCGGCCGGCGCGGTCAGTGCCTGGCGGCCCTCACTCTCGATAGCTGTCGGCGGCGCCGTCGAGGACGATCGTGCCGCCGTCGATCAGGCCCCCCGTGAGGCCGTCTTCGATCGCCGGCCGGGCCGTGGGCACGGGAATCCGGCGTCGGGATCGGGCCACCGGGCCGGCCGCCGCGATCCACAGGTCGATGGCCCGGGCGGAGGCGCGGAAGCGGAGGAGATGGTCCGTGCCGTCCTTGTCGGCGCCGTCCCGGGCGGCGAGCTGGATCTCGAACTCTCCCGCCTGCCGTTCCTCCGACGGGCCGAGCGACTGCCGCGAGCACGACAGGTGCAAGACATCCAGCCAGCGGCTGCCCGACGCATCGCGGCGGGACGCGAATGAGACGGTCCAGCTGAAATACTGGGCATTGCCGGTTTCGGCATGGCGCCGAATGAAGGCGCCCGATCCGCTCCAGAACATCACCTCCTCCACTCCGTGATCGTCGAGACGGTCACAGCATGGCGGACGGCCCGGGGCGGACCCATTCCACTGTGGTTTGCGCGGGCAGGCGTTTCGGTGGCGGGCGATAGACCTAGGTATAGGTCGCCGATGGCCCGGGGATCAGCGGGCTTCGTGCCGCAGCGCCGAGGCCAGGCAGCCGATCAGCACCTCGGCGTCGACCGGCTTCTCCAGGAAGCCATGGGCGCCGCCGGCCAGGGCCTTCGACCGCGTCGCCTGGTCGGTGTAGGAGGTCATGAAGATCATCGGGGCGGGCCTGCCCTGCGCGTTCAGCTGCGCCTGCAGATCCAGGCCGGTCATGCCCCCCATCCGGACATCCACCACCATGCAGGCCACCGCGGACCGGCCCGGAAAGGCCAGGAAGTCCTCCGCCGAGGCGAACGGCAACGCGCGGTAGCCCAGCGAGGACAGGAGATCCTCCAGCGCCTCGCGGATGGCCTGGTCGTCGTCGATGACGGCGATGACGGGGGGATGGGACACGATACCTCTACGGACGGCAAGGCGGGACTTCGGCCCGCCCGTCCTAGATAGGCGAGGTATCGCCGAGCAGATACCATACATAGGTCCAGGACGAAGCGGCAGTTCGTCCAGCCCCGGCGTCACCGCTCCAGCAGCTCGGCCTTCCGCACCAGGTCGGCGACCGACCGGACAGCCATCTTCCGCATGACGTTGCCGCGATGCAGCTTGACCGTGATCTCGCTGATCCCCAGCAGGCCGGCGATCTGCTTGTTCATCAGCCCCTTCACCACCGCCGCCATGACCTCGGTCTCGCGCGGGGTCAGGGTGGCCGCCAGCGCCGCCACCTCCTTCGCCGCCGCGGCATCCCGGCGCTGCGCCATGTCCTTGTCGATGGCGGCGGCCACCGCATCCAGCATGTCCTGGTCGCGGAACGGCTTGGTCAGGAAGTCCGTCGCCCCGGCCTTCATCGCCCGCACGCTCATCGGGATGTCGCCATGGCCGGTCATGAAGATGATCGGGCGGGTGTTGCCGTTGCGCGCCAGCTGGGCCTGCAGGTCGAGCCCGCTGATCCCCGGCAGGCGGACATCGAGGATCAGGCAGCCGGGCCGGTCGGACGGGGCGGCGTCGAGCAACTCCCGGGTCGAGCCGAAGCTCTTCGTCTCGATCCCGACCGAGCGCAGCAGATCGGTCAGCGCCTCGCGGATGCCTTCGTCGTCATCGACGACGAGGACGAGGGGCGTGGCAACGGGTGCAGTTCCGGCTGGTGCTTTCATGACTCTTCCGCAGTGTCCGCCGGCAGCGCGAACTCGAACACCGCTCCCCCCTGCTCGTGACTCCTGGCCGTCAATCGGCCGCCATATGTCTCGATCGTCGAGCGGCAGATCGCAAGCCCCATTCCCATGCCGCCACGCTTGGTCGTGAAAAACGGCTCGAACAGCCGGGCCTGCACGTCGTCGGGAATGCCCTTGCCGCGATCGCGGATCGAGACGCGCACCTCGGCGTCGGGCGCTGCAGGCCCAGCGGGCCCGTCGATGCTGACCGTCAGCTCGCGCGCGGTCCCCGCATCGGCCATGGCGTGCAGGCCGTTGGTCATCAGGTTGATCAGCACCTGCTGCAGCGCCACGCGATCGGCCCGGATCGGCGGGACCGAGGGCGCGAATTGCGTTACGACCGTCGCCGCATGGGTGCTCAGCTCGGTCTCCAGCAGCGCGATCGTTTCCTCGATCAGCGCGCGCAGGTCGATCGCTTCGTCATTGCGCTGGTCGCGCACCAGCTGGCCGCGGGTGCGCTGCACGATCTCGGCGGCCCGCCGGCCGTCCCGCACCGTGCGCTCCGCCGCCCGCACCGCCGCCTGGACATCGGGCGGATCCTTGCCGAGCCAGCGCAGGCAGGTCTGGGCGTTCATCACCACGGCGCCGAGCGGCTGGTTGATCTCATGCGCGATCGAGGCCGACAGCGCGCCGACCGTCGCCGCCCGGGACGCCCGCGCCAGCTCGGCCTGGGCCGCGAGCTGCGTCTGCTGGATCTGCTCGCGCTGGGTCACATCCACCGTGGCGACGACCACGCGGCCGAACTCGTCCGCGTCGTCAGGAAAGGCGATACCCAGCAGGACGGTCAGCACCTGCCCGTCGGCGGCGACCAGCTTGCCCCTGCCCTCGAACTGGCTGCTGCCCTCGGCCACTGCGGTCAGGACCGCCAGCAGGGCCGGGTCGTCGGCCGGCAGGAAGCGCTCGAGCGGGCCCAGCGCCTCGGACGACGACGACAGCCGCAGCAGCTCCGCCGTCGCGTCGTTGGCATGCACGGTCCGGATCCGGCGGATGCAGTCGCGGGCGAAGGCCGGATGCGCGCGGGCATGGGCGGCGAGATCCTGCACGCCCTGCTGCCGCAGCGTCGTCAGCATCGCCCTGAGCTCGGTATAGTCCTGCTCCCACAGCGCGACCGGGGCCTGCTCGAAGATCGACCGGTAGCGCTTCTCACTGCGGGCCAGGGCGGCGTTCGCCGCCACCAGCGACCGCTTCGATGCCTGGTCGCGCAGCAGCAGGGCCGCGGTGATCGCGATCGCCGCCAGCGAGATGCCGAAGCGGACCGCGGCCGAGACGTCGGGCTCCAGGCCGTGCATGGCCAGGAAGGCGGCGGCGGCAAGGCCGGCGCAGGTTGCTGCCAGCAGGATGAGGCCACGCCGCGACAGGGTGTCGGAGGCGATCAGCAGCACCACCACATACAGCACGGCGATGGCGCCGGTGACGTCGGTGAAGGTGTCGACGACGAAGACGGCCGACCCCAGCAGCAGCGCCAGCAGGCGGTGCCAGCGGCGGCGCCCGGGATTGAAGCGTCCCAAGGCAGGCCCGGAACCGGGCGCGAGGGTGGTCATCACTGCGGTGTCGCGGCTCATAGCGGGGAACAATGTCACGGATTCAATCGACCGAGCGGACCCGGTCGGAGTCGAGAATGCGGCGGGCGAAGTCCGGCATGGTCAGGCCGCCGCGCACCGCGGCGTCGAGCGCGGCCTCCTTCTGCCGGATTGTGGCCAGGCGGTCCACCACCGCGGCCAGCCGCGCCTGAGGGATCACCACCACGCCGTCGAGGTCTCCGACCAGCACGTCGCCGGACTCCACGCGCACCCCGCCGACCACGATCGGCAGCCCGGCCGTGCCCGGCCCCTGCCGCGTCGGGGAGTTCGGGGTGATGCCAGCCGCGAACACCGGCAGCCCGACCTGGCGCAGGCCGGCCAGATCGCGCACCAACCCATCGGTCACCAGCGCCACGGCCCCCTTGTTGCGGGCCATGCCCGCGACCAGGTCGCCGATCACCGCCGTGCCCTCATAACCGCCGGCGGCGCAGACCAGCACATCGCCCGGCCCGGCAATGTCGAGCGCGGCGAACACCGCCAGGTTGTCGGCCGGGCCGCAATCGCAGGTCACCGCGACCCCGACGAAGCCGGCGGGATCGACCGGCTTGATCCGGTGGTACAGCGCGCCGGAACCGTCCATGGCGTCGACGGCGAAGCCGGTCTGGATGCCTTGCAGGGCCTCGACCAGGGCCGGATCCGGCCGGGCGAAGCGGCGGCGGATGGTCAGCAGCGGCGGATCGTCGATCATGGCGCACCCCAGTGGCGTCGGGCCCTTCGGCCCGGGCGAACGCTATACCGCTCGCCAAAGCCGAGGCAACAACACGAAGGTGTCGGGCGGGAAGGAGCAGGCGGCAACCCGGCCAAGGGGCCGGAGCCGTGTCGGCTCGAGCGATTATAGCGAGGTCATTTGCCCGCCGGGCGGCATGTGCCGCAGGGCATCGAGCTCGGCCAGGAGCGCGTCGGTCGTGCGGACGCGGCAGTAACCCTTGAAGGCCGACAGCGCATTGTCGTGCCGAACCTGGCTGTAGGTGGCAGATGCGTCGTCGACCATGGTGACGAGGTAGCCGAGGTCCCCGCCCACCCGCACCGTGTTCTCCACGCACTGATCGGTCAGCACGCCGAAGACGATCAGGTGCCGGATGTCCAGCGCCTTCAGCACATAGTCGAGGTTGGTCGTGCCGAAGGGGCCGGAGGCGGTCTTGCGGATGATGATGTCGTCCTCGGCCGGCGCCACCTCCTCGATCACCTGCGCCTCCCACGAGCCGCGGGGGTTGTGGATCAGCGAGATCTTGTGGTCGAGGCCGCGGTCCCGGCCGTCCAGGGTCAGGCTCTCGATGATCACATAGATGTTCTCGACGCCGAGCGCCCGGGTGGCGGCGTGCAGCCGCCGCTGGTTCGGGATCGCCACCCGGTCGAGCCGGTCGTAGAAGTAGCGGTAGCCCTCGCCCGCCGGGCCCTCCGGCACCGGGCCATGCCGCTTCTTCGCGGCGCAGTCGGCGTTCTGCATGTCGACGCTGATGAGCGCGGTGCGGCGCAGGTCGACCGCGTGCTCGCGGAAGCGCGGGCCCAGCACCTCGGGCGGCTCGGTCGGGATGAAGACGGTCATGGCGTCGGGGTCTCCGATGGCGTGGGGATTCGGGCGAGGGCCGGCAGAAGGGGGGACACGGCGTCGGCCAGGCGCCCGGCCCAGCGATGGGCGTCGGCCTCGCTGCGCAGCCCGTCCTGGCGGATCTCGATCAGCGCGTTGGGAAGACGGCGCCGTTCGGCCTGGACGGGAATGGTGTAGTCGCTGTCGTCGCCGATGTTGTAGGGCCGGTTGTCGCCGACCGGCAGGGCGGCCGGGTCTCGCCGCAGGCGCTCGATCAGGGGCCGCGCCAGGCCGCCATCGTGGCGGTGGGTGACGGCGATCGGCCAGGGCCTCTCCTGCCCCGGATAGTCCGGGGTGAAGCTGTGGATGGCCAGCACGACGGTCGGCACCTTCGCCGCGGCGCGCCCTTCCAGCAGATGGCTGATCGCGGCCTGGTACGGCGCCAGCAGCGTGTCGAAGCGCTGTCGCCGCTCGGCCTCCGACAGGTCCTGGTTGCCCGGCACCGGCACGCCGGCGCTGGCGGCGGGGATCGACCCCGGCACGCCGGGCGGCCGGTTACAGTCGACCACCAGGCGCGAATAGCCGGACAGCACGAGCGGCGCGTCGAGCAGCACCGACAGCCGTCGCGCCACCCAGGCGGCGCCGGGGTCCCAGGCGATGTGGCTGGCGAGGTCGGCGGCGCCGAGGCCGAGCGTGCCGAGCCGCGCCGGCATGCGGTTTGAGGCATGGTCGCAGGTCAGCACCAGGGCGCCGCGCCCGGCCGGGTTCGCCACCTCGAGCACGGGCGGCTCGTCCGCCGCGAGCAGCGGCTCCGGCAGGTCCGGGTTCGCGGGGAACAGCAGGGTCATGGGCGGACGGCTCCGGCGACGCGCACCAGCCCCTGGGGCCGGCACAGGAGGAGAAGGATCACCAGCAGCAGCGCCACCGCGTCGCGGAACGGCAGCACCGGGTCGGGCAGCAGCGCCTGCAGCCCGATCTCGATGAAGCCCAGGCAGAAGCCGCCGATCACGGCGCCCGGCAGGCTGCCGATGCCGCCCAGGATCGCGGCGATGAAGGCCTTCAGCACGGGCAGGAAGCCCATCAGCGGGTCGACCGAGCCGCGCTGCGCCACCCAGAGCAGGCCGGACACGCCGGCGAGAAGGCCGGAGATGGCGAAGGCCGTGGCGATCACGGCATTGGCGCGGATGCCCATCATCCGGGTCATCGGGAAGTCGATCGAGGCGGCGCGGATGGCGAGGCCGATCAGGGTGCGGCGCAGGAACAGGCCCAGCAGCCCGACCATGACCATGGTGGTGACGATCGACAGCAGCTGGATGACACCGAGATGGTAGGGCCCGATGGCGATGGCCCCGGCCAGCGCCTCCGGCACCGGCACCGGCCGCGGCCGGGCCGAGATGGTGGCCTGGAACACGACCTGCAGGATGCCGGAGACCGCGAAGGAGGTCAGCAGCAGGGTGGTGCCGTTGGCGCCGCGCAGCGGGCGGAAGGCGATCCGCTCCATCAGCACCGCCGCCAGCGCGGCCGCGGCCAGCGCCGCCGGCACCGCGAGCCAGAGCGGCAGCCCGGCGGAGATGGCGAAGAACAGCGTGTATCCGGCGATGGTCATCAGCTCGCCATGGGCGAAGTTGATCAGCCCGAGCACGGAGAACACCACGGCGAGGCCCAGCGCCAGCAGCGCATAGGTGCCGCCGAGCGACAGTGCGTTCAGGATCTGCTGGATCAGGATGTCCATCACGGCCCCTCACGCATGGCCCAGATAGGCGCGCTCGATCTCGTCGGAGGCGAGCAGCTCGCGCGCCATGCCGGACATCGCGACCTCGCCATGGGCGATGACATAGGCCCGGTCCGCGATCTCCAGCGCCATGTGCACATTCTGCTCGACCAGCAGCAGGGTCAGGCCGCGGCTGCGCAGCTCGACCAGCAGGTCGAAGATCGAATCCACCACCTGCGGCGCCAGGCCGAGCGACGGCTCGTCCAGCAGCAGCAGCTTCGGCTGCGACATCAGCGCCCGGGCGATCGCCAGCATCTGCTGCTCGCCGCCGGACAGCGTGCCGGCGGTCTGCAGCCGGCGTGCGGCCAGGATCGGGAACAGCGTCAGCATCTCGTCCCGCACCCGTGCCGCGTCGGCGCCGTCGCGCCGGACCGCGGCGCCGATGCGCAGGTTCTCCTCCACCGTCATCGAGGCGAAGATGCGGCGCCCCTCCGGCACCAGGGTCATGCCCAGCCGCACGATCTGCTCCGTCGCCCGGCCGGTGACCGGCTGGCCGTCGAAGACGACCCGGCCGCGCCGGGCCGGCAGCAGGCCGGTGATGGCCTGCAGCGTCGTCGACTTGCCCGCCCCGTTGGCGCCCAGCACGGCGACGATCTCGCCCGCCGCCACCGTCAGCCCGACGCCGCGCACGGCGGCGATCGGGCCATAGGCGACGGTCAGGTCCTCGACCTCGAGCAGACTCATCCCCGCCTCACATCCGCGGCGGCGGGACGACGGCCGGATCGGGAGAGGCCTGCAGCACCAGGGCCCGCTTGCCGCCCTGGATCCGCACGATCGCGACCTGGCGGATCGGGATGCCGCCGGCCCCCTTGTAGGTGATGGTGCCGGTCGCGCCCTGCACGTCCTGCAGCTCCCGCACCGCCTGCCAGACCGCGGCCGGCTCGGCCGAGCCGGCGGCCTTGGAGGCGGCGGCGACCACCTGGACCAGGTCGTAGCCGATGGCGTTGTAGATGGTGTCGGTGTCCTGGCCGTATTTCGCCTTGAAGGCGGCGTCGAACTTGGCCAGCGGGCTGCCCTCGGCGGCGAAGCCGGCGGTGGTGAAGACCACGCCCTCGGCCACGTCGCCCAGGGCGAAGGTGGTGGGCGAGTCGATGCCGTCGGAGCCGATCACCGGGATCTTCACCCCGGACGCCCGCAGCTGCTTGATGAAGGCCGGGAAGTCCGGCTCGTAGGCCGCCGTCATGATCACGTCGGGCGGCGGCGACAGCGCCTTGATCTTGGTCACCTGGGCGGAGAAGTCCTGCTGCCCCATGGTGAAGCTGTCCTCGGCCACGACCTTGCCGCCGAGCGTCTCGAACACCGCCTTGAAGTAGAGCGGCAGCTGCGTATAGGCGGTGTCGGGCGAGACCAGGATGGCGGCGGTCTTGTAGCCCTGGTCGACCGCATACTTGCCCGAGACCGCGCTCTGCACATTGTCGGCGGGGAAGTTCAGGAACATGTGGTCGCCGACCGCGAGCGGCAGGGTCGGCGAGGAGGCGCAGGTCGAGAAGGCGGCGACCCCGGCCGCCTGGGCGATCTGGCCCGCGCCGATCGACGGGTCGGCATCGCAGGGCGTGACCAGCACCGAGATGCCCTCGTCGATCAGCTCCTGCGCCGCGACCGCCGCCTGGGCGGGGTCGGAGCGGCTGTCCTTCTGCCGGATCTCGATCATCCGGCCGCCGACCCCGCCGGCGGCGTTGATCTCCTCCACCGCCAGCTGCATGCCGGCCATCGCCGGCACGTCGGCATAGGCGAGGTTGCCGGTCAGCGCCACCGCCGCGCCGATCACCAGCTTGTCCTGGGCCGTCGCCGGCCCCGCCAGCGCCGCGACCACCGCGGCGGCGCCCAGCAACGCAAGACCTTTCCCGTTCATTCGTGCCTCCATCCCTGGTCTCGTCGGTCCGCTTTCGTCACATGGCGGCGGCCATCGCCGGTCGGCGCGCCGCGCGGCGGCCGATATAGGCCTCGACCACCGCCGGGTCGGCCTGCACCTGCTGCGGCGTGCCCGAGGCGATGGCCTGGCCCTTGTTCAGCACCACCACCCGGTCGCACAGCCGCATCACCAGCCTGAGGTCGTGCTCGACCAGCAGCAGGCCGAGGCCGGTGCGTTGGCGCAGATCGTCGAGCAGCCGCATCAGCGCCTCGGATTCCGCCGGGTTCATGCCCGCCGCCGGCTCGTCCAGCAGCAGGTAGCGGGGGCGCATCGCCAGGGTGCGGGCGATCTCCACCCGCCGCTGCTCGCCATAGGCCAGCTGGCCGGCCCGGCGCCCGGCCAGCCCCTGGACGCCGAGATCGGCCAGAGCGGCCATCGCCCGCTCCGCCGCCGGCCCGGCGCTGCGGCCGCTGCCGGTGACCGCGACCATGACGTTCTCCAGCACCGTCAGGTCCTTGAACAGCCGGATGTTCTGGAAGCTGCGGCCGATGCCGAGCCGGGCGACCCGGTGCGACGGCAGCCCGGCGATGTTCCGCCCGTCGATCGCGACCGACCCCTCGGTGGCCGGCACGACGCCGGACAGGGCGTTGATCAGCGTGGTCTTGCCGGAGCCGTTGGGCCCGATCAGCCCGACGATCTCGCCGGGCCGCAGCGACAGGTCGACCCGGTCGAGCGCGACCAGCCCGGCGAAGCGCTTGGTGACCCGGGCCGCCACCAGGGCGGCATCCGGCGGCGCCGGCTCGGCCGGCAGCGGCGCGGCCGGCGCGGGGAGGTGTCGCCGGAACAGCCAGTCGTCGATCTCCGCCAGGCCGAACATCCCGCCCGGCCGGCGGTACATGATCAGCAGGATGCCGAGGCCGAGCACGATCTGGGTCAGGCCGAAAGCCTGCGGCAGGCCGATCTGCGGCAACACCGGTCCCTCCTCGAACCGGCGGGCGAGCTCGGTGATCATGGTGATGGCGAAGGTGCCGACCACGGCGCCCGAGACCGAGGCCGGGCCGCCGATGATCAGCATCGCCAGGATGGCGAAGGTGTCGACGAAGAAGAATTTCTTCGGGCTGAAGGCGCCCAGCACATGGGCCAGAAGCCCGCCGGCCACCGCCATCAGCATGGCCGACAGCACCCAGGCGGCCAGCCGCCGCCGCGCCACGTCGACGCCCATGGCCCGGGTGGCCAGCTCGTCCTCGCGGCTGGCGCGCAGTTCCAGCCCCGCGGTCGAATCCCGGAACAGCCGCGCCAGCAGGATCGTGATCGCGACGCAGGCCAGCAGGACCGGCACCGTCGTCAGCCGCTCGACCCCGAAGAAGGTCTGGCTGCCGCGGGTGATGTCCTGGGCGCCGTTCAGCACCGAATGGATGATGATCAGCAGGCCGAGCGAGGTGATCGAGGCGGCGGAGCCGGAGAGCCGCGCGATCGGGATGCCGATGACCAGGGCGAACAGCCCCACCGCCAGCGCCGCCACGACCAGCGCCTCGGCGAAGCCGAGATGGGCGGCCGCCAGCCAGCCCGGCAGGTTCGGCAGCATCGTCGCCTTGATCCCGGCCGGCAGCGTCAGCAGCGCCGAGGCGTAGGCCCCCAGCCCCATGAAGCCGACATGGCCGAAGCTGGTGATCCCGGAGTTGCCGACATAGATGCCGGTCGCCACCACGGCGATCAGGTTGATCAGGAACAGGGTCAGGATGCGCTGCTCGGCCGCGCCGAGGAACAGCACGACGCCTGTGGCCAGCAGGGCCACCGGCACGATCAGCGGCACGGCGCCCGCCAGGGCGCGCCGGACCACGGGGCCGGCTCGGTCGATCGATGTCACCGTCTTCGCCTCCCGGGCGTCGTTGCGCCCCGCACCGCGCCGCCGGGCCATCGGTCGCGGCCCGGCGTCTCGTCGCCCTTGCCATTTACTAAGATCTGTTCCAGCTTTCGTGTCAACCGGTCAAATCTGGAACATATGATACAGGCCAGGAGGCCCATGCCGACTCGTCGATCCCCGGCGCCGCTGGCGACCATCGAGCACCGCATCCGCGCCGGCCTGCCCGCGCTGACGCCGTCCGAGCGGCGTGTCGCCCGCACCGTGCTGTCGGCCTATCCGATCGCGGCACTGGAGACGATCGCGGAGCTGGCGGAGCGGGCCCAGGCCAGCGCCCCGACGATCCTGCGCTGGGTCTCCAAGCTGGGCTATTCCGGCTTCCCGCAGTTCCAGCGCGACGTGCGCGAGGAGGTGCAGGATCGGATGAAGTCGCCGCTGTCGCTGTTTGACAGCGCGCCGCGGCTCGAGGCCGCCGAGGGCGGCCTGCTGCACGGCTTCTTCGCCGCCGCCGCCGCGACGCTGCTGGAGACCGAGCGGATGATCGACCCGGCGACGCTGGACGCCGTGATCGACGTGCTGGCCGACCCGCGCCGGCGAATCCTGGCGCTGGGCGGCCGGACCAGCCACATCCAAGCGAAATACCTGGTGTTCCACCTGCACCATCTGCGCGCCGGGGTGCAGGAGCTGCAGGCCGCCGCCGTGCCGCTGTACTACCAGGCTGCCGACCTGGGCCGGCGCGACGTGGTCGTCGCCTTCGACTACCGCCGCTATGAGCGCCAGAGCATCGCCCTGTGCCGCACCGCGGCGAAGCAGGGGGCGACCGTGATCCTGATCACCGATCCCTGGCTGTCGCCGATCGCCGAGGTCGCCGCGCATGTGCTGACGGTCGGCATCGCCATCCCGTCCCCCTTCGACACCGGCGTCACCGGCATCGCGCTGGTCGAAGTGCTGCTGGCCGGGGTGCTGGGGCGGCAGGGGCGGCAGGCGCGCGAGCGGATGCAGATGCTGGAGGACAAGGCCGGCGAGGCCCGCGACGATTTCGTCGCCGGCCGCAAGACGACGGTCCTGAGCTCCGGTGGCCGGGGCTGAACCGACCGGGCAACGACAAGACCAGGGGGCCGACACCATGGGCGCACGCGATCTCGCGATCTTCCTGACCAACGACCTGGCCGGCATGACCCGCGGCCGGGCCTTCCCCGCGTCGGAGCTGGACGGCCGCCGCCGCTCCGGCGTCGGCTGGGTGCCGGCCAACCTCGCATTGACACCGTTCGGCGTGATCGCGGGCGATGCCCCGTTCGGCCCGACCGGCGACCTGCGCCTGATCCCGGACGAGGCCACGGCGCCGGTGCGGCTGCAGGGCTTCGACGGCCGGCCGGACGCCACCGCGCTGCTCTGCGACGTGCGCGAGACCGACGGGCGCGACTGGGGCGGCTGCGGCCGCACCCTGCTGAAGCACGCCGTGGCCGGGCTGAAGCGGGAGACCGGCCTGGACCTGATGGCCGCCTTCGAGCACGAGTTCCGGCTGACGGGTGGCCCGGCGATCACGCCCCAGGCTTTCTCGCTGCAGGATTTCCGCGCCCACCAGCCATTCTGCGGTGCCCTGGTCGAGGCGATGGCGACCGCGGGCCTGGCGCCGGAGATGATCCTGCCGGAATACGGGCCGGGACAGTTCGAGGTGACCTGCGAGCCGGCGGCCGCCCTGGCCGCCGCCGACCGGGCGGTCCTGGTCCGCGACGTCACCCGCGACGTGGCGCGGCAGTTCGGCCTGGCCGCCAGCTTCGCCCCGATCCTCGACCCCGCCGCGGTCGGCAACGGCGTCCACGTCCATCTCAGCCTGATCGCCGCCGACGGCTCGAACGCCACCGCGGACCTGTCGCGCCCGGCCGAGATCAGCGAGGTCGCCGGCCGTTTCGTCGCCGGCGTGCTGCGCCACCTGCCGGCGCTGTGCGCCGTCACCGCCCCCAGCGTCATCTCCTATCTGCGCCTGACGCCGCATCGCTGGAGCGCCGGCTTCACCGCCTTCGGCCACCGCAACCGCGAGGCGGCGCTGCGGGTGTGCCCGACCATCGACATGCCGGGCCGCGACCGGGCCAGGCAGATCCATCTGGAGTTCCGCGCCGCGGACGCCTGCGCCAACCCGCATCTGGTGCTGGCCCTGCTGATCCGCGCCGGGCTGGAGGGCATTCGCGCCGGCCTGCCGCAGCCGGAGGCGGTGGCAGGCGATCCGGCCGACCTGGCGCCAGACGAGGCGGAGCGCCTGGGCGTGCGCCGCCTGCCGTCGTCGCTGCCGGACGCGCTGGCCGCGCTGCAGGCCGACCCGGTGGCGCTGGGCTGGCTGCCGGAACCGATGCGCAGCGCCTATTTTGCCATGAAGCGGGCCGAGCAGGCGATGGTCGACGGCCTCGACGCCAAGGCGCAATGCGCCCGCTACGGAGAGGTGTACTGAGATGAGCCTCGCCGCCCGCGACGCCGCCGCGATCGCCGCCATCGAGAAGCTGCGCTTCGGCCCCTTCGCCGCGCGGTCCGGTGCCGGCCGCCACCTGATCGCCGATGACGGGCGGCGGGTGGTGGACTTCTCCGCCTCCTGGGGCGCGGCCAGCCTGGGCCACGGCCATCCGGCCCTGGTCGAGGCCGTGGGGCGGGCCGTGTCGGCGATGCCGGGTGCCAGCCTCCTGTCCCTGATCAACGAGCCGGCCGTGGCGCTGGCCGAGCGGCTGCTGGCGATCACGCCCGGCGGCGAACGTCGGGTCTGGCTCGGCCATTCCGGATCGGATGCCAACGAGACGGTGGTGCGCGCGATCGAGGCCGCGACCGGCCGGCGGCGCGTCATCGCCTTCGTCGGCGCCTATCACGGGGGCACCGCCCTCTCGATGTCGGTGTCCGGCCACACCGCCCAGACCCATTCGCCGCCACGGGCCGGCCTGTTCCTGCTGCCCTATCCCGATTCGTACCGGCCGCACTTCCCGGGTGCGATCGGCGAGGCGGCACTGGCCCAGCTCGACCACCTCCTGGCCACGGTCTGCCCGCCCTCGGACACGGCGGCAGTGATCGTCGAGGCGATCCAGGCCGATGGCGGGCTGCTGGTGCCGCCGCCCGGCTTCCTGCCGGCCCTGGCCGAGCGCTGCCGGCGCCACGGCATCCTGCTGGTCTGCGACGAGGTCAAGGTCGGGCTCGGCCGCACCGGCCTGCTGCACGCCTTCGAGGCGGAGGGGATCAGCCCGGATCTGGTCAGCTTCGGCAAGGGGCTGGGCGGCGGCCTGCCGCTCTCCGCCGTGGTCGGTCCGGCGGCGATCCTCGATCACCGCACCGCCTTCGCGATGCAGACCCTGTGCGGCAACCCGGTGTCCTGCACCGCCGGTCTGGCCGTGCTGGACACCATCGCGGCCGAGGGGCTGGCCGGGAATGCCGCGGCGCGCGGACGCGAGCTCGCCGACGGCCTGCGCCGGCTGGCCGGGCGGCACGAGGCGATCGGCGACATCAGGGGCCGCGGCCTCGCCGTCGGGGTCGAGCTGGTGGAGGACCGCGACAGCCGGGCGCCGGCCGGCCGGCTGTGCCAGGCCGTGGTCTACCGGGCCTGGGAGCTCGGCCTGCTGCTGTTCTATGTCGGCACCCGCTCGAACGTGCTGGAGATCACGCCGGCGCTGACGATCACATCGGCCGAGATCGAGGAGGGCCTGGCGGTGCTCGACCTGGCGTTGGCGGATGCCGCGTCAGGCCGGGTCGACGCCGCGGCGGTCGCCGCCTATGCCGGCTGGTGAGCGAGCAACGCGATGAGGCGGGTGGCTGCAGGAGACGGTGTCTGCGATCCGGGAGCGCGTCACTCCGCTGCTGCCGGCCCGAGGCCGTCGGCGGCGGGCCGCTCGCTCTTGATGGACGTCTTCGATTTGCGGGCCTGCCGATCGGCGAATGCGGCGATGAGATCGTGCAGGCCTCGATCGTCGACCATGGACAGCGCCTCGCCGGGATCAACCCAGCGGGCCTCGCGCTCTTCGCATTCGCGCCATGTGTCCTGCTGCCGCTCGACCAGCATTGAAAAGATCCGGACCTCGCACGGGGCCGCGACGCCGTCATCGTCCAGCCATTTGTCGTAAACGAAGCTGCCGATCGGTTTGTCCGATATCGTGCCCCGCACGCCGGCCTCCTCGAAGGCCTCCTGGGCAGCCGATTTGGCAGGCTTCTTGCCCTTGATCTTCCATCCTTTCGGGACGACCCAGCGCCGCGTCCTGCGGGTGGTGACCAGCAGGATCTCGATCGATCCGTCGGGCCGGAAGCGGTAGGGCAGGGCTCCGTATTGCAGGCGCGGCGCCTTCGGCTTGATCTTCTCACCCATCGGCCGCTCTCCGGGCCGGGGTCGAATGCATGTCCAGAAAATCCATCATCAAATCCTGACCGTGCGTCGCCATACCAATCCGGGTGTGAGCTCGATCCGTGCCGGGGCCGCCCGGCTTCCCGATGCCAGATCGACGGCGTGGCGGGCGATGTCGTCGACCGGATGGTCGAAGGTGGTCAGCTGATAGGACAGCCAATCCGCCTGCATGACGTTGTCGAAGCCGATCACCGACACGTCCTCCGGCACCCGCAGCCCGAACTCCTGCCGCGCCGCGTCGATCAGGCCGAAGGCGGTCACGTCGTTGACGCAGAACACTGCATCGGGCCGGTCCACAGCCGTGAACAGCCGGTGCGCGGCGCCCACACCGTTGCCGTAGCTGGTCATCTGGCCGAGGCGGACCACCGTCGGCTCGAGGCCGGCCGCGCGGGCCGCGCCGACGAACGCGTCCGCCCGGGCCGACAGGCTGGGGGTGCCGAGCTCGGTGGTGACCACGGCCGGGCTGCGGCATCCGGCGCGCAGGAACAGGTTCAGCGCTTGCCGCGCCGCCCCGGCATTGTCGAGCAGGATGTTGTCCGGACCGACGATGCGGTCGTCGCGGCTGATCAGGATCAGCCGCTGCCCGTTGTCGAGGCATTCGCGCACGATCGACTGGGCCGGCGTGCCCGACATCACGACGGTGGCGTCGGCGCGGTAGTTGAGCGCGCGGCGCAGCGTCATGGCGATGTCGTCCGACGGCCCGCCGACGCACAGCAGCACGGCGACCTTGCCTGCTTCCTGCAGCCGCTCGGTGATCGCCCGGGTCAGCCGCGACGGCTGCGCCGCGTCGATATCCGCCACCACCAGGCAGACGATCCCGGTCTCCTGCCGCGACACGCCACGGGCCAGGTGGTTGACGTGATAGCCCAGGGCCTCGGCCGCGGCCAGGACGCGTTGCCGCGTCTCCTCCGACACGCTGGCGCCTGGGGTGAAGGTGCGGGACACGGCGGAACGCGACACCCCCGCCAGCTCGGCCACGGCACGGGCGCCGACGAAGCGGCGGGAGGCGAGATCCTCCGCCGGCGGCTGGATGTCCGGTGGCGTGCTGTCGCGGCCGGGCATGCCGGTCTGCTCCTTCATTCGACGGCACGATCATAAGCGGTTTGCAACCGGGTGCAAACCGATCTGTGTGGGCATCGACCGTCGATAGATTCAGCCTGCCGAGAATCGGTTAGGTGCAGGTATTTCCCTGTGCCACAAATTTGTCATTGACGACGCGTGATCGATCAAACAGCATTTGCACACGGTTGCAAGAAACAATGCTGGGGAGGATGACGATGCCGATGACATCGAAGACGGCTGCCCTGTCCTGCGCGGCCATAGCGCTGGTCGCCGGCATGGCGCTGCGCTCCGCGCCCGCCCGGGCCGAGGGCTCGGTCGTGGTCTATTGCGGCGTGAATGAGGAATGGTGCCGGGCCGCGGCCAGCGCCTTCCAGGAGAAGACCGGCATCCATGTCGACATGACACGGCAGAGCGCCGGTGAGATCTTCGCCCGCCTGCGGGCCGAGAAGGACAATCCGCGCGGAGACATTTGGTACGGCGGCACCGGCGACCCGCATCTGCAGGCGGCGACCGACGGGCTGACCGAGCCCTACAAATCGCCGGTGGTCGGGCAACTGCGGGACTGGGCGCAGGACCAGGCCAGGCGCTCCGGCGACCGCACTGTCGGGCTGTACCTCGGCGTTCTCGGCTTCGGCTACAACGAGCAGGAGCTGAAGGACCGCAACCTGACGGCCCCGGCCTGCTGGTCCGACCTGCTGAAGCCGGAGCTGGAGGGCGAGGTCCAGATGGCCGACCCGAACTCCTCCGGCACCGCCTGGACCATGCTGGCGACCATCGTGCAGCTGATGGGCGAGGACAAGGCGTTCGAGTACCTGGTCGGCCTGAACAAGAACATCGACCAGTACACCAGCGCCGGCGCTGCGCCGGCCCAGGCCGTCGGCCGGGGCGAGACCATCGTCGGCATCGCCTTCCAGCACGACCTGATCAACGCGGCCAAGCAATCGCCGGCGGTGAAGGTGGTGTCGCCCTGCGAGGGCACCGGCTACGAGATCGGGTCGATGAGCCTGATCAAGGGCGCCCGGCACATGGACGAGGCGAAGAAGTTCTACGACTGGGCGCTGACCCCCGAGGCGCAGGCGATCGCGGCGAAGAACGGCAGCTTCCAGGTGCCGTCGAACACCGCCTCCGCGATACCGCCGGAATCGCCGGACACCAGCAACATCAAGCTGATCCACTATGATTTCGAGAAATACGGCTCCTCCGCCGAGCGGACGCGGCTGCTGTCGCGCTGGACCAAGGACGTGAAGAACGGCGGCTGAGGTGGCGGCGACGGGGCTGAGGAAAGGGGCGGCCGCGACGCGGTTTTCGGGCGTGCGGCTGTGCCTGCTGTTCAGCTGGGCGTCGGTCCTGGTGCTGCCCTGGTACGGCATCGAGGGCGGGCTGGTCCGCGCCCTGACCGAGGGCGGGGCGCCGGCGGTGGTCGAAGCCGCCCGCGGCAGCCCCTGGCTGGTCGGCCTGCTGCTGCCGCTGCTGCTGGCCAGCCTGGCCGAGCTGCAGCGACGGCCGCGCCTGCTGGCCTGGGCCGGGGCGGCGGGCATCGCCTGGGCCTTGCTGCAGGGCTTCGCCATCGACCGGCAGGGCTGGGCGATCGTCGACCTCGGCAGCCTGGCCGGCTGGGCCGCGGCGCAACCGGCGCTCGGCTGGGGCGCGCTCGGCTACCTGGCGGCCATGGCGCTTCTGGCCGCGCACGGCCTGGCCCGGCAGGGCTGGTGCAAGGGCGACGCCTTCACCGTCGGCGCCCTGGTCGTCGTCTGTGGCTCGATCCTGATTTTCGTCGGCTACCCGGTGCTCTGCGTCCTGCTGTCGGCGTTCAAGGACAATGACGGGCAGGTCGACCTGCCGATGTTCGCCGACAAGCTGACCGATTCCTCGATCTGGGGCCTGGCCTGCCTGTCCGGCGGACGCAGCTGCGGCGTGGCCTGGAACTCGCTGGCCCAGGCCACGCTGGTCGGCGTGCTCAGCACGCTGTTGGGCCTCGCCTTCGCGCTGGTGGCCCAGCGCACCCGCTTTCCGTTCCCGCGCCTGTTCAAGGTGCTGGCGGTGCTGCCGGTGATCACGCCGCCCTTCGTCATCGGCCTGGCGCTGATCCTGCTGTTCGGCCGCGCCGGCATGGTCACGACGCTGCTCAACGACTGGTTCGGCTTGCCGCGCAGCCGCTGGCTGTATGGCATGCCGGGCCTGACCATCGCCCAGCTTCTGGCCTTCACCCCGATCTCCTACCTGGTGCTGCTGGGCGTGCTGCAGGGCGTCAGCCCGAGCATGGAGGAGGCGTCGCAGACCCTGCGCAGCGGCCCGTGGCGCACCTTCCGCCACGTCACCTGGCCGCTGATCCGGCCGGGCTTGGCCAACGCCTTCCTGATCGCCTTCATCGAAAGCCTGGCTGATTTCGGCAATCCGATGATGATCGGCGGCAATTTCCGCGTGCTGTCGACCAGCGTCTACTTCGCCGTGGTCGGCGCGGCGCAGGACCAGGGCCAGGCCGCGGTGCTGGCGATCGTGCTGCTGAGCTTCAGCCTGTCGGCCTTCCTGCTGCAGCGGCTGTGGATCGGGCGGAAGAGCTACGTCACCGTCTCGGGGAAGGGCGATTCCGGGCTGCCCGGCCCGCTGCCCGCGCCGCTGCGCATCCTGTGCTACACGGTGGTGCTGCCCTGGATCGTGCTGACCGTCGCGGTCTACGGCATCATCATGATCGGCGGCTTCGTCAGCACCGTCGGCAGCGACAACACCCTGACGCTGAAGCATTTCCTGACTGCCTTCGCCATCGGCGACAGCGACCATGGCTGGTATCTGGCGGGGTCGGCCTGGAACTCGCTGATCACCACGCTGGAGGTGGCACTGCTGGCCATGGTGCCGACCGCGGCCTTGGGCATCCTGACCGCCTATCTGCTCAGCCGGCAGCGCTTCGCCGGCCGCGGCGCCTTCGAGTTCCTGACCATGATGAGCTTCGCCATCCCGGGCACCGTGATCGGCATCAGCTATATCCTGGCGTTCAACAGCGGCCCGATCGAGCTGACCGGGACGGCGATGATCATGATCATCGCCTTCGTGTTCCGGAACATGCCGGTCGGCATCCGCGCCGGGCTGGCCAATCTCAGCCAGATCGACCGCAGCCTGGACGAGGCATCGCTGACGCTGGGCGCGCGGTCGGCCACCACGCTGCGGCGGGTGATCCTGCCGATCCTGCGGCCGGCGGTCGCGACCTCGCTGGTCTATGCCTTCGTCCGGGCGATCACCAGCGTCAGCGCGGTGATCTTCCTGGTCAGCGGCGAGTTCAACCTCGCCACCGTCTACATCGTCGGCCGGGCCGAGTTCGGCGAGTACGGGCTGGCGATCGTCTATTCCGCCGTGCTGATCACGATCATGGTCCTGGCCCTGATGGCGATCCAGGCCCTGGTCGGCGAAAAGCGGATCGGCCGCCGTGTCGCGGCCGCCCCCGAGACCCGCAACCGTCAATCCGTGGTGCAGGCGTGACAAGCAACCTGATCGAACCCGCCAACGCGGGGGCCCGCGTCGCCACCGGCGTCCCGGCGGTCGAGTTCCGCGCCGTCAGCAAGCACTACGGCCCGGTGACGGCGGTCGACCGCGTCGGCTTCACGATCGAGCGGGGCACGCTGGTGACCCTGCTGGGGCCATCCGGCTGCGGCAAGACCACGACGCTGCGCCTGGTCGCCGGGCTGGAGATCGCCAGCGAGGGCCGGATTCTGATCGAGGGCGAGGACGTCACCCACCGCTCCGCCGCCGAGCGCGATGTCAGCATGGTGTTCCAGTCCTACGCCCTGTTCCCGCACATGACGGTGATGCAGAACGTCTGCTACGGACTGCGCGCCTCCGGCCTGTCGCAGGCCCGGGCCGAAGCGATGGCGGCGGATAAGCTGGCGGCGGTCGGCCTCTCGGGCTTCGAGCGGCGCCTGCCCAGCGAGCTGTCGGGCGGCCAGCAGCAGCGGGTCGCCGTCGCCCGCGCCATCGTGCTGGAGCCGAAGGTGCTGCTGTTCGACGAGCCGCTGTCGAACCTCGACGCCAAGCTGCGGCGCCGGGTGCGCGAGGACATCCGCGGCCTGCAGCAGTCGCTGGGCCTGACCGTGGTCTATGTCACCCACGACCAGGAGGAGGCGCTGGCCGTCTCCGACCGCATCGTGGTGATGCATTCGGCCCGGATCGTCCAGGACGGCACGCCGCGCGACCTCTATGAGCGGCCGGCCAACCGGTTCATCGCCGACTTCATCGGCAATGCCAACTTGTTCTCGGCCGCGCTGCAGCGGCGCGACGGGGCGATGGCGCAGATCCAGCTCGGCGGAACGGCCTTGTCGCTGCCGCATCGCGATCTGCCGCCCGGCCCGGTCGAGGTCGCGGTGCGGCCCCAGGCGATCCGGCTGCGCCCTGGCGGGAAACAACCCGGCGAGCTGGCCGGCATCATCCGCAAGTCCGCCTATCTCGGCAGCCATATGGAGTATCAGGTGGAACTATCGGAGATCGGGGCCGAGGCCTTCGTCATCGACGGCAATGTCGGCGTGCCGTTCGCCCCTGGCGCAGCAGTCGGCGTCGCGATCCCGGCGGACGGCGCCGCCCTGGTGCCGGCAGGCGAGGCGATCTGATGCACGATCTCGATCAACGCGAGGCCTTCGGCCTGGACCTGGCCCTGCGCGCCGGCGCCCTGGCGCTCGGCATGCGCCGGAGCCTGGCGCCGATCGAGGCCAAAAGCACGATCGATTTCTGCACCGAGGCTGACCGGGCGGTGGAGCAACTGGTCCGCGCCGAGGTCGCCCAGCGCTTCGGCGACGCCGTGATCGGCGAGGAGTATGGCGGCGAGGCGGCCGACTGCGTCTGGGTGGTCGACCCGATCGACGGCACCGCCGGCTACATCCACGGCTCCGGCCGCTGGTGCGTGTCGCTGGCTTATCTGCAGGACGGTGAGATCGAGATCGGCGTCCTCTACGCCCCCGCCGATGACCGCCTGTTCGTCGCCCGGCGCGGCCGCGGCGCCACGCTCAATGGCCGGCCGATCCGGGTCAGCGGCCTGGCGCATGGCGCGGCGCCGCTGGTCGAGGTCGGCTGGTCCGAGCGCCGGCCGCTGGCGGCCTATTGCACCCTGCTGCAGCGGCTGACCGAGGCCGGCATCGAGTTCCGCCGCAACGGCTCCGGCGCGCTCGGCCTGGCCGAGGTCGCCTGCGGCCTGAACGACGGCTATGCCGAGCTGCACATCAACGCCTGGGACGCCCTGGCCGGCATCCTGCTGGTGCGCGAGGCCGGCGGCTGGACCAACGACTTCCTGGCGGATGACGGACTCGCTCGCGGCAACCTGCTGCTCGCCGCCACGCCGTCCATCAGCGACCGCCTGGTGGCGATGACGCAGGATCTGCACCGGATGGCAGAGCCGCCGGCAGCCATGGCGGGGTAGGTCCCGCCTGAGAGAGGCCGACCGAGATCGGCCACGCACTTACACCGACCTCTATGGCCGCGGCTGCTGCATGCGTGCGGCGAGCATCAGGCGCACCGCCTGCTCCGCCGTGTCGGCCAGCAGCGTGTCGGTCTCCCGGATCGCATCCTCCAGCGAACAGGGCCGCTTCAGGATGCCGAAGACGGCATCGATGCCGACGTCGCGGGCGGAGTCCGCCCCTATGCCGACCGTACCGGCCAGCGCCAGGACCGGCAACCCGTAGCGCTTGGCGCGCAGCGCGATCTCGGCCGGCACCTTGCCGTATCGGGTCTGGCCGTCGATGCCGCCTTCCGCGGTCATGACCAGGTCGGCCTTGGCCAGCCGCCGGTCCAGGTCGATGTGACGCAGGATGAGATCGAAGCGCGGATGCAGCCGGGCGCCGGCAAAGGCATGAAGACCGGCGCCCAGCCCGCCCGAGGCGCCGCCGCCCGTCAGGGTCGCGACCTCGATCCCGATGTCGCGGCGGACGATTCGGGCGAAGGTCTTGAGGCCGCGTTCCAGCAGCGCCACCTGATCCGGCGTCGCGCCCTTCTGCGGTCCGAACACGCGGGCGACGCCGGCTTTGCCGAGCAGCATGTTGTAAGGGTTGACCGCGACGTCGATCCGCACCCGCTGCAGGCGGGGATCGCGCCCGGACAGGTCGATGCGGTCCAGGGAGGGCAGCGCTGCTCCGGTGCCGGCGATCGGGCGGCCCGAGGCGTCCAGCAGACGGACGCCCAGCGCCTGGGCCATGCCCGCGCCGGCGTCGTTGATGCCGGAATCGCCGCAGCCGACCAGGATTCGCTCCGCGCCGAGATCGAGCGCCGCGCGGATCAGCTCGCCGACGCCCTGGCTGGTCGTCAGGGTAGGATCGCGCAGATCCCTCGGCACCAGGCGAAGCCCGGCCGCGGCCGCCATCTCGATGACCGCGATGCGCTTCCTGCGGCCACCCAGGAAGCCGATCCCGGCCTCGACGACCTGGCCGACCGGCCCGGTGACGGTGACCGGATGCAGCTGGCCACCGGTGAGCTCGACCATCATCCGGGTGAAGCCCTCGCCGCCATCGATCATCGGCACGCGCATGATCTTCGCCCGCGGCGCCGCCTGGCGCACGCCGCGGGCCATGGCGTCCGCGACCTCGCGGACCCCGAGCCCTTCCTTGAAGCCGGACGGCGCGATGAGGACATGGAGGCGCCGATCCGTGGATTTCTTCGACATCGTCCGTCTCCTCCTATGGGGTGGCCAGCATCGTTCCGATGGCGGGCCAGACGATGGCCGCGAACAGCATGGCCAGCAGGAAGTGCAGCGGCAGCAGCACCGCGCTGAGCCGGGCCAAGTCGCGCGCGCCATAGGAATCTTCGGCCAGGCGGCCGAACAGGGCGACGGGTTTGGCACTGATCATCAGGGTCTGACAGAAGCCGGTGGCCGACACGGTCACCAGCATCGCCGTGACCGGGCTGATCCCGGACGACTGCGCCAGGATCAGGATCGGCGGCAGCAGGATCGACACCCGCGCCGTGCGGCTGTGGATGACGAGATGCGACAGCAGGCCGATCGCCGCCACCAGCGCCAGGACGGCCGCCGGCGCCAGGTCACCCCGCTGCACCGGCCGGAAGACCGCGGCGACCAGCCATTCATGCAGGCCGGACGCCATCAGCCCGTCCGCCAGGCAGATCGTCGCCGCGAGGAACAGCAGGAGCGCTACGTCGACATCCCGGACAGCGTCCCGGAACGAGACCGGAGCGACGCCGGGGCAGAGGACGGCAAGGGCGCCGAGCATCGCCAGGAGCGTCGGGTCGATCCCGTGCACGGGCTCGGTGAGCCAGCCCAGGACCACGGCCCCGGCGATCCAGAGCACCGGCTGGCGGCGCAGCGGCGCCCGGTCGGCGCTGAAGGATGGCGGGACGAGGCGCGCGCCGCGCTCCTCCGGCGCCAGGAACAGCCGCAGGATGATCTCGGTCGACAGGAATGCGCTGACCGCCGCGAAAGGCAGGCCGAAGCACACCCAGGCAAGATAGCCGATGCCGTGGCCCGACAGCCGCTCCATCATGCCGGCGGCGAGGAGATGGGCGCCGGCGCCGAGTGGGGACGCGAAGGCGGACAACAGGATGGCGGTCGGGAACAGCAGCGCGAACGCCGTCCGCATTCGCCGGCCGGTGCAATGCGGCGCGATCGCGGCATAGGCCGGAACCATCATCGCGGCCCGGCCGGAGGTCGAGGGGATGACGAAGGCGGTGCCGAGGATGACCCCGGTCATGGCCCAGGCGAGCCCGCGCACCGAGCGCACCCGGCCGGTGGCCAGGGCGATCAGCCGGTCGGCGGCGCCGCTCGCCCTGAGCGCCGCGGCGAGCAGGAACGAGGCCAGCAGCAGCCAGATCAGCTCGTTGCCGAGGGTGGCGAACAGGGCCTCGGGCCGCCCGGTGACGAACAGCGTCATGGCGACCGCGGCCGCCACCGCGACGAAGGTGTCGTCGAGCGGCGTCAGGGTCCAGCCGATCATCGCCAGCAACAGGATCTCCAGGGCGCGGAGCGCCGCTGGAGCCAGATCGGGCAGGGCGAGCTCGATGGCGACCACGGCCAGGGCGCCGCCGCCGGCCGCCAGGATCGGCCGCCACCGGGCATCGCTCCACCGGCTTGCGGTGTCGACACGCCGGCCAGGCGCCGGAGCGAACCATTCGGTCGCATTCGTCATTCGACCCTCCGCTCGGGTTGGGTGGGCATGCCCGGACCGACGGAGGCAGGCCCGTCGCCGCCCGTGCAACCCCAGGGCACAATCTAAGGCCTCATCGGTTAGGGATCGTGGAGCGCGAGGTTAGAATTCGGAGAGTCGCGTCGCCGGATGCCGCGGCGGGCTTGTCCCGCGGCGCCACGGGGTGATGGTGTCGCTCCCGGCGCTTCCCATCCCGCCCGAGGCCGCATGACCGTCCGACGCCGCATCCTGCTGTTCCAGCTCGTCACCATCGGCTTCGTCGCCGTGGTGATCGGCATGATGCTGACCACGCTGCGCCTGACCGGAGATTTCGTGCGCCGCATCGACGGTGTCCACTCCCGCTTCGAGGCGATCAGCGATCTCGACAGCCTCGGCAACAACTACGCCGAGCAACTGGCCGAGGTGCTGCTGCTCGGGCCGGAGCAGATGCCTGATTTCCAGTTGTCGCAGCAGGAGATTGAGGCGGGGTTCCGGCGCCTCGCGGAGGTGACGCGCAAGGAGTTCGCGACGCTCGGCGGTCTCGGCGAGGTACAGCGGGAGCTGCCCGAGGTCGAGTTCTCCGCCCGGCTGCACGAATTCTACCGCGCCATCGACCGCGCGGCGGTCCGTGTCTTCCGGGCGCAGGCGGATGGGCAGCAGGACCGCGCCGTCGACATCTTCCGGCGCAGCATCGAGTATCGCCTGTCCAACGATTTCGAAACGATGCTCCAGCGCGCCCGGCAGGAGGAGCGGGGCGAGGTCGCCAAAGAGCTGGAGCGGGTGCAGGGCGCGCAGCATGTGCTGCTGATCGTCGCCGGGATTTTCTCGGTTCTGGTCGTGGCGGCCGGCATCGGCTCGGGGCTGGCGCTGCACCGCTCGATCGTCCAACCCGTGCGCCAGTTGACGGCGGGGGCGGAGGCGATCGCCCAGGGCCGGCTCGATCATCGCATCCGCAGCACGCGGCGCGACGAGTTCCAGTTGCTGTCGCAGAGCTTCAACAGGATGGCCGAGGCGATCGAGGAGCAGCGCGGCCGGCTGATGTCCGCCCAGGCCCGGCTGGAGAGCGAGGTCGAACAGCGGACGCATGAGCTGCGCGAGGCCAACGCGCAGCTCCGCGCGCTCGACAGCAAGCGCAGCCAGTTCCTCGCCGATGCGAGCCACGAGCTGCGGACGCCGCTGACGATCCTGCGCGGCGAGGCCGAGGTCGCCCTGCGCGGCCGGCCCCGGCTTGCGGCCTATCGCGAGGCGCTGTCCCGGATCGGCACCTATGCTGCCGACATGGCGCGGCTGCTGGAGGACCTGCTGGCGTTCACCCGTGCGGAGGTCGACGACGTCAGCTTCACCTTCGAGACCGTGGAGCTCGAGGCCGTGGTCGCGGTGGCGATCCGGGAGAGTGCGATCCTGGCCGGTCCGAAGCAGATGGCGATCGAACGTGTCGAGACGGCGCCGGGCCGGCTGGTCCGGGCCGACCCGCAGCGGCTGAAGCAGGCGCTGCTGATCGGCATCGACAACGCGATCAAATACGGGGACCCGGGCGGGGTGGTCGAGATCCGGATCAGCGGCGAGAATGGCGATGCCATGGTTTCGATCAGCGATCAGGGCTGCGGCATCGACCCGGAGGAGCTGAGCTTCGTGTTCGATCGCTACTATCGCGGGCGGAACAACGCCAGCCGTGCCGCCAAGGGCCTCGGGATCGGCCTGTCGATTGCGAAGACCATCGTCGAGCGGCATGGCGGCAGCATCGCGCTGGAGGGGGCGAAGCCGCGTGGCGCCGTCCTTCGCATTCGGCTGCCGGTCGTCGAGAGGATCACCGATGCGCATCCTGATCATTGAGGACGATCGGCGGATCTCGGGCTTCCTGCAGCGTGGCCTGGAGGCCGAGGGTTACCGCGTCCTGCTCGCCGAGGATGGGCGCGACGGCCTCGACCGGGTCCGCCAGGAAGCCATCGACCTGGTGATCCTCGACCGGCTGATTCCCTATGTCGACGGGCTCGAGGTCTGCCGCATCATCCGGCAGGAGCGTCGGCCGGTGCTGGTGCTGATGCTGACGGCCAAGGAGAGCATCCGCGATCGGGTGGACGGGCTGCAGAGCGGCGCCGACGACTATCTGACCAAGCCCTTTGCCTTCGATGAGCTGGTGGCCCGAATCGAGGCGCTGGGGCGCCGCCGGCCGGGCCTCGATCCGATCGAGCTGCTGCAGGTCGGTCCCCTGGCCCTCGATCCGGCAACCCGCCGGGTGACCAGATCCGGCGTGGAAATCGAGCTCACCGTGCGGGAGTTCGAGCTGTTGCGCTACCTGATGCAGAACGCCGGCAAAGTCGTCAGCCGCCAGCGGCTCCTCAGCCATGTCTGGAATTACGGCTTCGACCCCGGGACCAAGGTCGTCGAAGTCTACATCCGCTATCTCAGGCGGAAGCTCGACCCCGACGCGCCTGCCTTGATCCGGACCATCCGTGGGGTCGGCTATATGCTTGTCGATGGCTAGCCACCGACCTGCCGAATGAGGATGGGGTGCCTGCGGACCTCCGGTCCCGGATGACGGCCGAACGACCGCTTCCGGCGTGCTCCGGACGGCTGAACGGGATGCCGAGTTGGAAGGAATGGTGCCGAAGCGGGGATTTGAACCCCGGACCTACTGATTACGAATCAGTTGCTCTACCCCTGAGCTACTTCGGCGCCGCAGGGCGGGCACCCTATACAGGGCGCACGCCGCAGCGTCAACGGCCGGCGCGGCCTAGGCCGTGGCGGCCGGGACCACGGCCGTGCTGCCGGCCGGCGGCACCGGCGCGGGCAGGAAGGCGTCGATCTCGACCGGCGTCGGCGCCAGGCCGCGGGCCGGGCCGGGGAGGCGCCAGGCCAGCGTGTCGAAGCCGTGGCAATGGCCGCACAGCGCCGACCAGCGCTGGGCCTGGGCGCCGCAGGAATCGCAGTCCCAGACCTCGTCCGGGGCCGCGGTCTGCGCCTTGGCCAGCCAGCTGCGCGCCGCGATCGGGTCGTTGCGCTCGGCAGTCTCCAGATCGGCCAGCAGGCGGTAGACGCGGCGCGACGGCGCCACCTGCTCGGCCTTCAGCAGATGGGTGCGGGCGCTGCCCCAGAGTTGGGCCGACAGCTCGGCCTCGGCCAGGGTCAGCAGGCCGGTGGCCGAATCCGGCCGCAGCCGCACCAGCTTCTCCAGCCGCTTGACCTTCAGCAGCGCGCCCTCGTCGGCCGGGCCCAGCGCAGCATAGGCGCGGGCGATCTCCGGATGCGCCGCGCGGCCCCAGCTCTTCTCCAGCAGGCGCGCGGCCTGGCTGTCGCGGCCGGTCGCCTGCAGCAGATGACTCTCCTGCAGCGCCGCCGGCACGAAGTCCGGCTCCAGCCCCACCGCCTTGTGGGCGAAGTCCAGCGCCTGGGACAGGTTGCCGGAGTCCTCAGCCTCGCGGCTGCGCTCGACCAGGATGCGGGTCTTGAAGCGCCGCCCGTCCTCGGCCGAAATCGCCTTGACCCGCACCGAATGTGCGAGGCTGAGCTGGGCGTCGGCCCAGCGATGCTGCGCCACCTCCAGGTCGAAGCAGGCGCGATGGGTCCAGGCCGCGTCCGGCCGCAGCGACCGGGCGCGCTGCGCCATCTCCAGCGCCTGCGCCGATTGCTTGTGGCGCAGCGACTGGTTCAAGAGGCCGCGCAGGCCCAGGAACTCCATGTCCGGCCGGCGCAGCATCGCCTCGAAATAGCGGGTGGCGGCGGTGTCGTCGCCGGCCAGCTGCGCCGCCTGGGCAGACAGCAGCAGGGTCAGCGGCGGCTCGTCCAGCAGCACGTCGGCCTTGCGGGCGAAGCGGCGCGCCGCCTCGGCGTCGCCGGCCGCGACCGCGACCATGCCGCGGGTCAGGGCGCGATAGCCCTTCTCGCGGCGGGCGAAGCGGCGGCCCTCGACGAAGCGGCCCGGGGCCCGACGTAGCGAGCGCCAGAGGCGGTACAGCCAGGCCGCCAGCAGCATCAGCGCCGCCGCGGCCGCCACCAGCACCGCGACCGAAGTCTCGATCACGCGGCCCTGCCACTGGATCTCGACATGGCCCGGCCGGTCCGCCAGCCAGACCGCGACCGCGATCAGGATGGCCAGCTTGAGGGCGTAGCTCAGCAGACGCTTCATGGCGCCTTCGGGGGCTGGGTGTCACCGGAACCGGCCGCGGCGCTGCTCGCCGCCGCCAGGCGCTGCACGGCCAGGGCGGACAGGCTCTGCAGCGCCGATTCGGCCGAAAGCCGGGCCTCGGCCTGGCTGCGCCAGGGCGCCATGGCCGAGGCCGCGGGCCCGCTCAGGCCCTTGACTGCCTCGACCGCGCCGGCCAGATCGCCGCGCTGCAGCCGGCCTTCGGCCCGGGCCAGCACGGCGTCGGTGCCGGTGCCTTCGACCTCGCCCGGGGCCGGGCGGACCGTGACCAGGTCCTGCACCACGGACAGGCTGCGGTCGACCCAGTCGCCGCTCTCCGGCTGGCCGGCCTTGCGCGCCGCCTCGGCGGCCTGGACGAAGCCGGTCGCCAGGGCGGCGCGGCTGGGCACGCCCTTCGCCGCCGGCTCCAGCGCCGCCACGGCGTTGGCCAGGCCGGGGTCGTTCTGCGCCAGGCCGCGCAGCAGAGCCAGCGTCTCGTCCAGCGGCGCGCCGGTGTCCAGGGCGCTCCGCAGCTGGCCGGCGGCCAGGCTCAGCGCCTGGGCGCCGGTGTCGCTGTTGCGCAGCCGCTCGACCGTCGCCTTGACCGCATCGACCTGCTGCTGCAGCGCCGCCAGGGTGCTGCCATTGGCCTGGGCGCCGGAGGACAGGGTGGCGACGGTGTCGCCCAGCGTCTTGACCGCGGCCTGGGCCGATTCCAGCGCCGCGACCCGGGCCTCCAGCGCCGCCACGGCCTCGGGGGCCGGCGCGGCCGGGGCAGGGGCCGCCGGAGCGGGCTGTTGCTGCGGCTGGCCCTGCTGCGGTGCCGTGCCGGCCAGCTGGTCCAGCCTCTGCTGGATCGCGTCGACCCGGGCGGCCAGGTCGGAGCGGCCCTTCTCGATCGCGGCGGGATCGATCGGGCCGCCGGCCGGCTTCTCCAGCGCCTCGACCCGCTTGCCCAGCCCGTCGATCGCCTCGGCGGTGCCGGACGGCATGTCGGCCAGGCGCTTCTCGATGAAGGCGACGCGGTCGCCCAGCGTCGGCGAGCCCTGCGGAGCCGGGGCCGGGGCGGATGTCCCGAACAGCTTCGGCGACCACATCGGCGCGGTGACCGAGATCGCGGCGAAGATGACGGCCACGCCCGCCGCATACCAGGCCGAGCGCGCCGGGTTGCCCGGCGGTTCGGCCGGGGGCGGCGGCGGGACGGTCGGTGGGCCGACGCGCGGCGGGCCGGGCGGCGTCTCCGGCTCGGACAGCTCGGCCGGCTCGGGCGCGCCGTCCTCCGGCGTCGCCGGGCGGGTGCGCGCCAGCTCGGCCGGGTCGAGCGCGATGCCGTGGGTCTTGGCCGCAGCCAGGATGTCGGCGTGGCGCTGCTCCGGAATGGCGTTGCGCCGCTTCCAGCCCTGCACCGTGGTGACCGGCACGGTCAGCTTCGCCGCCATCGGGCGGATGCCGCCGAAGGCCTCGATCACCCGCTCGGTCGGGGTCAGCGGCCCTTCGCTCGGGAGCGCCAGGGCGTCATCGGGGAGCGGTGCGGCGGGTTCGCCGGCCTTGTCGGGGGACTCGGGCTGAGCCTGAGAGGGGGCCGACACATCGTCCGGCTGCTGGGAGTCAGGGCCGGGGGCCGCTGCTTCGCCTGGCTTGTCGGGGGTCGGGTCCATACCGTTCGCCGTCCTCGTCTCTTGCTCAGCGGAAAAATCGGAAAGCCGCGCCAGCAGCGACGGCGAATCCGGCCTCTCCGCGATTCGCACCGCCCGCCAGGGCGACGGATCCAGCGCCTGGGCGACGGCCGGGCTCAGGCAGACCGCCGTCAGCCCGGCGAGGCGATGGGTCAGTTCGACCCGGGCCGCGAGGGTAGCAAAGACCTTCGCGGTGCGGGGAGAGAAAAACACCACCCCCGCCAGCCCGGGGTCGGCCAGGGCCGCCACCGCCGCCGGCGGCAGCGCCACGACCGGCCGGGCGCGGTACAGGACGATCCGCCGCACGGTGAAGCCGGCGAGCAGCTCGGTCAGGTCGCGGGCGACGTCCTCGCCCGAGGGATGCAGCAGCACGCCGCCCGCGGGGTCCAGCCGGGCGCTGGCCAGCTTGGCCAGGTCGTCGCCGTCGCCAGCGGCGCTGGCGACGTCGCGGAAGCCGAGCGACAGGGCCAGCTCGGCGGTGGCGTCGCCGACCGCCAGCACCGGCAGGTCGCGCCGCTTCACCCGCCGGGCGAAGGCGTCGATGCCGTTGCGGCTGGTGGCCAGCACCGCCTGCACGTCGGCCAGGGCGATCGGGCCGGGATCGACCGGCTCGATCTCCAGGATCGGGGCGACCACCGGATCCAGGCCGCGGTCGCGCATCGCGTCGGCGAAGCGTTCGGCCTCTTCCCGCGGCCGGGTGACCAGCCAGCGCGTCATCCGGTCGCGTCCATCCGCGGGGCCCTCATCCGGCCAGGAAGCGTGGGCCGATGCGGCGGCGCAGCGCCTCGCCGGCCTCGGTGCCCAGCCGCGCCGCCTCGGATCGAGGCCCCTCGCGCCGGTCCTCATGCATCTCGCTGCCGTCGGGCAGCGCGACGCGGGAGGTCAGGGTCAGCGTGTCGCCCGACCCCAGCTCGGCCAGCGCCGCGATCGGGGTGCGGCAACTGCCGTCCAGCGCCGCCAGCAAAGCGCGCTCGGCCGCCACCCGGTCGCCGGTATCGCAGTCATGGATGGCGGACAGCAGGGCCAGCACCCGCTCGTCGCCTGCGCGGCATTCGATGCCGATGGCGCCCTGGGCGACGGCCGGCAGCATCTCCTGCGGGTCGAGCACGGCGGAGACCCGGTCGGCCTTGCCCAGGCGCTTCAGCCCGGCCAGGGCCAGCAGGGTGGCGTCGACCGTGCCGGCATCCAGCTTGGCCAGGCGGGTGTCGACATTGCCACGGAACGGCACCACCCGCAGGTCGGGCCGCAGCGCCAGCAGCTGCGCCTGTCGTCGCAGGCCGGAGGTGCCGACCACAGCACCCGGCTTCAGCGTGGCCAGGCTGGCCGGGCCGGTCAGGGCCTCGTCGCGGGCGAACAAGGCGTCGCGCGGGTCCTCGCGCGGCAGCAGGGCGCCGATGATCAGGCCGTCCGGCAGCCGGGTCGGCATGTCCTTCATCGAATGGACGGCGATGTCCAGGCTGCCGTCCAAGAGGCCGTCCTCGATCTCCTTGGTGAACAGCCCCTTGCCGCCGATCTCGGACAGCGGCCGGTCCTGCACCCGGTCGCCGGTGGTGCGGACGGCCTGGATCTCGACCGCGCCGGGCGCCGCCAGGGCCGGATGCGCCGCGATCAGACGCCGCCGCGTCTCCTCGGCCTGAGCGAGGGCAAGGGCGCTGCCGCGCGTGCCGATGCGGAGAACGATGTCCATGGCCCGACTTCTAGAAGCCCGGCGCCCGCCGGGCAAGCTGCGCGGGTCGGTTTTGTCCCGGTCCTTTCGCCACACGCGCAGACCGCCTATATCGGGCCGATCATGATCGTGCTCGGCATCGAGACCTCCTGCGACGAGACGGCGGCGGCCCTGGTCGACGACCAGCGGCGGATCCTTGCCAATGTCGTGCTCAGCCAGATCGAGGAGCACGCGCCCTATGGCGGCGTGGTGCCCGAGGTGGCGGCACGCGCCCATCTGGCCCATCTCGACGGCGTGGTGCGCCGGGCGCTGGCCGAAGCCGGGATCGGCCTCGACGCGGTCGACGGCATCGCCGCCACCGCCGGGCCGGGGCTGATCGGCGGGGTCGCTGTCGGGGTGATGACCGCCAAGGGCATCGCCGCCGCCCGCGGCCTGCCCTTCCTCGGCGTCAACCACCTCGAAGGCCATGCCCTGACGGCGCGGCTGACCGACGGGGTCGAGTTCCCCTACCTGCTGCTGCTGGTCTCCGGCGGCCATTGCCAGCTGCTCTGCGTCGAGGGCGTCGGCCGCTACCGACGCTGGGGCACCACCATCGACGACGCGGTCGGCGAGGCCTTCGACAAGGTCGCCAAGATGCTCGGCCTCGGCCATCCCGGCGGGCCGCTGGTCGAGGCCGCGGCGAAAGGCGGCGACCCGAAGCGCTTCGCCCTGCCGCGGCCGATGGTCGGGCGGCCCGACTGCGACTTCTCCTTCTCCGGCCTCAAGACCGCGGTGCGCCGCGCCGTGACCGGGCTGCCGCAGCCGCCGGCCGACCAGGACATCGCCGATCTCTGCGCCACCTTCCAGGAATCGGTGGCGGCTTCGCTGGCCGACCGGGCCAAGCGGGCCATCGCCCGGTTCCGGGCCGAGCATCCGGCCGGCGGCGCCTTCGTGGTGGCCGGCGGCGTCGCCGCCAACCAGCGGCTGCGCGCCCGCCTATCCGAGGTGTCGGCGCCCGCCGGGCTGCCCTTCGTCGCGCCGCCGCTGACGCTGTGCACCGACAACGGCGCCATGATCGCCTGGGCCGGGCTGGAGCGGCTGCGCCTCGGCTTGGTCGACGGGCTCGACTGCGCGCCGCGGCCGCGCTGGCCGCTCGATCCCACGGCCACGGCGGCGATCGGCGCCGGGGTGAAGGCTTGACGCGCCGCATTGCCGTGATCGGCGCCGGCGCCTGGGGCACCGCCCTGGCGCAGAGCTTCGCCGGGGCCGGCCACAAGGTGGTGCTGTGGGCCCGCGACCCGGGGCGGGCCGCGGCGATGCAGGACGGCCGCGAGAACGCCGTCTATCTGCCGGGCATCGCGCTGCATCCGGGGATCGCGGTCACCGCCGACCTCGCCGCCGCCGAAGGCCTGCGAATCCTGGCCGTGCCGGCGCAGCATCTGCGCGCGATCCTGGGGCAACTGCCGCCGCGGCCGGGGCCGCTGGTGATCACCGCCAAGGGCATCGAGACCGCGACCGGCCGGTTCATGCACGAGGTCGCGGCCGAGGCGCGGCCGGAGGCGGCGCCGGCGCTGCTGTCCGGCCCCAGCTTCGCCGCCGAGGTGGCGCGTGGCCTGCCGACCGCGCTGACCCTGGCCTGCGCCGATGCCGAGGCCGGCGCCGCCCTGGCCCGCAGCCTCGGCCACAAGACGCTGCGCCTGTACTGGAGCGAGGATCTGCGCGGCGTCGCGCTGGGCGGCGCGCTGAAGAACGTGCTGGCGATCGCCGCCGGCATCGTGACGGGACGAGGCCTGGGCGAGAACGCCCGGGCGGCGCTGGTCACCCGCGGCCTGGCCGAGATGACGCGGCTCGGCGCCGGGCTCGGGGCGCGGCCGGAGACGCTGATGGGCCTGTCCGGCCTCGGCGACCTGCTGCTGACCGCCTGCAGCGCCACCAGCCGCAACACCTCGCTCGGCATCGCGCTGGGGCAGGGCCGGCCGCTGGCGCAGATCCTGGGCGAGCGCCGGTCGGTCACCGAAGGGGTGTGGACCGCGGCGGCGGCGGCCCGGCTGGCGGCCCAGGCGGGCGTCGACGCTCCGGTGATCGCCGCGGTCGACGCCGTGCTGAACCGCGGCGCCGCGATCGACACCGCCGTCGCCGGCCTGCTGCTGCGCCCGGCGAAACGCGAGATGTGAGGCGGAAAGGGTCGGCGTTCCGGCGAGCCTCGATCGACCACTATCTTGACACACATATTTGTAGTAACAAATTTGTATGGAAGTCCGGTTCGAGTGGGACCCGGCCAAGGCCGCTGGCAACCTGCGCAAGCACGGGGTCAGCTTCGAGACAGCCATGCGCGTCTTTGCCGACCCGTTCGCCCTGACGGACCAGGATCGGATCGAGGGCGGCGAGCAGCGTTGGCAGACCCTCGGTATGGTCGCAGGGCATGTCCTGTTGCTGGTGGCTCACGCGATCCGGGACGAGGATGGCACGGTCAGCCGATCGAGATCGTTCGCATCATCTCGGCCAGGGCGGCCGACCGGAAGGAGAGACGACGCTATGAGCAGGAAGCCCGTTAGGCACGATATCGATCTCGCCCAGCTGCCGCCCCTGACCGAGGCGCAGGAGGCCGAGCTCGCCGCGCTGGCCGCTCGCCCAGACAACGAGATCGACACCAGCGACATTCCTCCGCTGACCGAGGCGTTCTGGCAGAACGCCGAGCGCGGCCGGTTCTATCGGCCGGTCAAGGCTTCGACCACCGTGCGGATCGATGCCGACGTGCTAGCCTGGCTGCGGTCGCAGGGGAAAGGCTACCAGTCGCGGATCAACGCGATCCTGCGGCGCGAGATGCTGGCCGCACTCCGGTCCCGAAAGACCGGCTAGCCGGAAGCGCCGGAGGTGTCCTGCCCCTTTCCCAAGCGCTCGTCTTTCCGCTAGCGTCGCCAGCATCCAGCGTATCGGAGGAATCCTTGCAGTTCTCGATCGTCACCGTCGACCGGCCGGACGGGCTGGAGATCCGCCTCGCCAACCGGCCGGCGCATCTCGCCTATCTCGAGGCCAACGCCGCCCGCATCATCGCCGCCGGCCCCCACCTCTCGGCCGATGGGCAGACCATGCTCGGCAGCCTGCTGCTGATCGAGGCGGCGGACCGGGCCGAGGCCGAGCGCTTCGCCGCCGAGGACCCGTTCAGCAAGGCGGGCCTGCCGGCCAGTGTCGCCATCACCCCCTGGCGCCGCGTCTATCCGAAGGGTTGAGCCATGAACCACTGGCTGGTGAAATCCGAGCCCGTCAAATGGGGCTGGGAGCAGATGGTCAAGGCCAAGCGCACCCATTGGGACGGCGTCCGCAACTACGCGGCCTCGAACAACCTGAAGGCGATGAAGCTCGGCGACGAGGCGTTCTTCTACCACTCCAACGAGGGGCTGGAGATCGTCGGCATCGTCGAGATCGTGCGCGAATACTACCCGGACCCGAGCGACGAGAGCGGTCGCTTCGGCATGGTCGATGTGCAGGCCTCGCGGCCGCTGAAGACCCCGGTGACATTGAAGCAGATGAAGGCCGAACCGGCCCTATCCGACCTCGTCCTGATCCGCCAGGGGCGGCTGTCGGTCGCCCCGGTCAGCGACGCCGAGTGGAAGCACATCTGCAAGCTCGGCGGCGTCGACCCGAAGTGAGGGTGGCATGAGCGACGCCCCCGCCGACGCTCATGTCTGGACGGCCGAGGTGCCGGAGGACGAAGCCCTCTATCAGGCCTGCCTGCCGTTCCTGACCGCGGCGGAGCGGGCGCGGGCCGCGCGCTTCGTCATGCCCGGCGACCGCCGCCGCTTCGCCGCCGCCCGGTCGCTGATGCGGCGGCTGCTGCAGGAGATCGCCGGCGTCCCGGCCGGTGACTGGGATTTCGCCATCGGCGACCACGGCAAGCCGCTGGTCTGCCGGCCGGAGGCGGGGCGGTCGATCGGCATCAACATCTCGCATGCCGAGGGCATGGTCGCCTGCGCCGCGGCGCCCGGCAGCGTCATCGGCGTCGATCTCGAATGGCTCGGCCGGGTGGTCGAACCGCGCATCGCCGACCGCCGCTTCGCCGCGGCGGAGGCGGCGGCCGTGCGGGCAGTGCCGGCCTCGCGCCGGCGCGAGGCCTTCCTGCAGATCTGGACAGTCAAGGAAGCCTATGTGAAGGCGCTCGGCGGCGGCCTGACCATTGCGCTCGACAGCTTCGTGGTCGAGACGCTGTCGGAACGGCCGAGTGTCCGCTTCCTCGACCCTGTGGTCGACGGATCCGCCTGGCATTTCCGGCAGTGGCGGCCTTCGCCCTGCCACCTGCTGGGCTTGGCGCTGCGCAAGCCCGCGGGCGAGCCGGTCATCGCGGTCCGGCCCGTTGCCCTGACGCCCTGACGCTGGGAGCGGGCTCAGGCGGGCCGGGCAGGATCTCACGCAGATAGGCGCCGATGCCGTAGGCCTGCTCCCATTGATAGGGATAGCCCAGCGACACCTCCTCGAACCGGGTGTCGTCGCGCCAGTCGGTGTGGCGGACATGCAGGTGGCCGCTGACCGCGACCGCGGCGCGGAAGCGCCGGTGCCAATCCTCGGTCAGCACCGTGCCGCACCACGGGCTGAAGCGCGGGATGCGTGGGATGCGCACCAGGTCGCGGCGCAGCGGATAGTGGTTGACCAGGATGGTCGGCAGCCCGGCGGGCAGCGCCGCCAGGCGCCGGGCGGTGGCCTCGATCCGGGCCTGGCACCAGTCCTGCCGGGTCGGGTAGGGGTCTGGGTACAGCAGCAGCTCGTCGGCGCAGACGGCGCTCTCCTCCGCCGCCCAGGCCACCACCTCCTCGATCGGCAGCTCGGCCGGGCGGAAGCTGTAGTCATACAGCAGGAACAGCGGCGCGATGGCGTGCTCGCCGCCCGGCCCGGGCCAGATCGGATAGGGATCCTCCGGCGTGGCCACGCCGTGCCGCCGGGCCAGCGCGACCAGCGAGTCGTACCGCTCGCCCCCGCGCAGGGCGGCTGGACTGCGCCCCCGGGTCCACAGCTCGTGATTGCCCGGCACCCAGATCAGCCGGGCGAATTTCGTTGCCAGCGCGGCGAAGGCGCGGCCCAGCCCATCGGCGGTTTCGGCGATGTCGCCGGCCAGGATCAACCAGTCCCCGGGATGATCGGGCAGGACGTCGAGCCGCTCGAAGCTGGCGTCGGAGGCGAGGTGCAGGTCGCTGATGGCATAGAGGCGCATGGCCACAGCTTGGCCGCTCCGGGCCGATCTGGCCAGCTATCCCCTGAACCGGTGCAGCTCGACGTCGAGATCGGAGCGCCAGCTGCGCGGCGCGTCGTCGGCCAGGGCGTCGGGGTCGGGGCGGGCCGGCTCGTCCGCCCGACAGAACAGCTCCGGATGCATGCCATGGGCACAGAAGGCGAAGCCGTCGATGACGGCCTGCGCAACCTTCGACACGGCCCGGCGCAGGGTCCCGGGCGGCGTCCGGTCCGCGGCGAACGACCAGTCCGGTCTCATCACACTCACCCCTTGCGCGGCGGGCCACGGGTTCGATGGGTGAGATTTGCAGCCGGCCGCTACCGGGCGATGGCAGAATCGGGCGAAATGATTGCCGGTGTAACAGTCACGAGCCCGGTTCGCCGCGGCCCACCGCCAGGAGAGAGTTCATGAGCCGTGCCCCCAGCCTGACGCCGGAGGATGAGAAGCTGCTGCGCGAGCTGCGGGAGCAGCGGCGCGGCCACCGGGCCAAGCATCATGGTGGCCTCAGCTTCGGACAGCGCCTGGCCGACGGCGTGGCGGCGACCGTCGGCTCCTGGCGCTTCATCATCGCGCAAAGCGTGCTGCTGTTTCTCTGGATCCTGCTGAACGTGCTCGGCTGGATCCAGGCCTGGGACCCATACCCGTTCATCCTGCTGAACCTGGCGCTGTCGTTCCAGGCCGCCTACTCCGCGCCGATCCTGATGATGAGCCAGAACCGGCAGGCCGAGATCGATCGCCAGCACGCCGAGGTCGACTACAAGATCAACATCAAGGCCGAGCTGGAGATCGAGCAGTTGCACCAGAAGATCGACCTGCTGCGCGAACAGGAGGTGGTTCGCCTGACCCGTGCGGTCGAGCTGCTGCTGCAGCGGCTCGAAGCGGCGGAGGGGAAGGGCGCGGCCTGACCTTACCGCGGCCGGCGTCGCTCGGCGAAATGCCGCTCGGCGCGGGCTTCGGCATAGCGCCGGTCGGCCTGGGCCTTGACCTCGGGCCAGCGTTGCGCGGCCTCGGCGCTGCTCATCTTGCCGTACAGCGACATGTAGGCCTCGTGATGCATCAGGGTGCGCGGCTTCTCGGTGGCCTGCCAGGCCTCCAGATGCCAGGGCTCGCCGGCATCCTCGAGCGCGCCGGTCGAGGCGTAGATCTGCGCCTCGGCGCGGCTGCCGTCGGCCAGCGCCACGTCTACCGGCTGCAGCGCGTAGTCGTCGCTCTCGAAGAACTGCATCCGGTCGATCTCGTCGCCGATGAAGCCCTCGACCAGCAGTCCGTCGACCCGCCCGTCCGGATGCGGCACCAGGATCGGATAGCTCTCGCCCTTCACCTTGCGGCTCTGCCGGCCCAGCAGGGTCGCCGGCTGCGTCGCCAGGGCCGCCATCGGCCGGCCGATCACCAGCGCGAACAGGTCGGGATCCTGCAGCGTGCCGAAAAAGAACAGGCGCATCGGTCGTTTCCCTTCCCGGCCCGGGCGGTTCCGACGGCCGGTCGGCCGCCCGGTATTGTGGAGTAAGCGAGGGGCCGCAATTTGATCCTGCAGCGCCGAAAGTCAAGGTGATTCGCAGGAATTTCTTGAAGCCGAAAATTCGGCCATTTCCCTGCTTTGTCAGCATGTTTGCAGGTTTTTCTATGATCTCGAGCAAAACAGTTATATACATTTATGCCGCGGCCGGCATCGGCCACCAACAGAGATTTGGGGGCAGCGGATGTTACAGGAGTTCAAGGCCTTCATTGCCCGCGGCAATGTGATCGACTTGGCGGTCGGTATCATCATGGGCGTGGCCTTCACCACGATCGTGAGTTCCCTGGTCAACGACATCATCATGCCGCCGATCGGCGTGCTGCTGGGCGGTGTCGACTTCTCGAATTACTACATCAACTTGTCGGGGACCCATTACGACAGCCTTGCCGCGGCCAAGGAGGCCGGCGCCGCGACGATCAACTACGGCGTCTTCATCAATGCGATCATCAACTTCCTGATCATCGCCTTCGCCGTGTTCCTGCTGGTGAAGCAGGTCAACCGCTTCATGAAGAAGCCCGAGGCAGCCGCGGCCCCCGCCGCGCCGCCGCGCAGCGAGGTGCTGCTGGAGGAGATCCGCGACACGCTGCGCAGCCAGCGCGGCTGACCGGTTCCGTCCCCCTTCCTGTCATGCCCGATCGGGCATGACAGGAAGGGGCTTCATCTCAGTAGACGATCCGGATCTCGACGCGGCGGTCGCCGACGGTGACCCCCGGCAAGGCCCCGGCATCGCCATGGCCCTCGACACGGTGGATCAGGTCCGGGGAGATGCCGTCCGCCACCAGCTCCGCGGCAACGGCCTCGGCCCGCTTGACCGACAGCGCCTCATGGGTGTCGCGCGGGCCGGCCTTGCCGGCGAAGCCGTCGACGTTGATCGACTTGGCACCCCAGCTCTTCGCCTCCGATGCCGCCTTGGCGATCAGCGCCCGCGCATCCGGCGTCAGCGTCGCGCTCTCATCCTTGAAGAAGATGTCATAGGCGCCGCCGGCCTTGGGGGCGCAGGCGGCGATCGCCAGGACGGGAAGCAGGGCCAGGAGCGCACGACGGCTTGCAATCTGCATGATCGACCTGTTCGGGTTTGTTGTTGGTCGGGAATCCTTACCTGACCGGCCCGGCCGATAGAAGTGCTTCCGCTTCGCTGCGCTCTCGAAGTTGCGATCCCCGTCAGCGCGACTTGCCGGCCGCTTCGATCGTGCCCTGGCCCAGCAGCGCATCCAGCAGCGCCGCCGCCGCCGGATCGGCCCAGGCCGCCTTCGCCTCCTCCGCCGACAGCCGGCCGTCACCGCACAGGCGCAGCGCCGCCTCGGCGGCGGCGCCGGCCGGGGCCGGATAGGCCTCGCCATCGGCGAACAGGGTGACGGCCCTGCCGTCGCGGGCGAAGGCCAGGCGGCTGCCGATCGCCCGGCGCAACGCGCCGGCCGGGCGGCGTTTGCGCGGCGGCGGCGCCTCGCGCTCCTCCTTCGGCTCGGTCAGCAGGCTGCCCAGCCAGCCGGCCAGGAAGCGGCGGTCGTCCAGCTTTTCGGCGAGATAGGCGCGCACCCGCTCGAGCGCAGCCTCCGGGATCTCTCCCGGGTTGGCGGGCGGCGCCAGGTCGGGGTCGGAATAGCGCCGCTCCTCGTCCTCGGCATCGGCCACGGCGGCGGCGAAGCGGCCGGCCAGCTCGGCCACGCTCGGGGCGCGGAAGCCGATCGAGAAGGTCAGGCAGTCATCCTCGGCGACGCCGTCATGGGCCCAGCCCGGCGGCAAATACAGCATGTCGCCCGGCTCCAGCACCCATTCCTCGGCCGGGGTGAAATCGGCCAGCAGCTTCAGCGGCTGGTCGGGCACCCAGGCGGGCCGGATCTCGGCCGCGCCGCCGATCTGCCAGCGCCGGCGACCCAGCCCCTGCAGCAGGAACACGTCGTACTGGTCGACATGGGCGCCGACGCCGCCGCCGGCCGGGGCGTAGCTGACCATGACGTCGTCCAGCCGCCAGTCGGGCACGAAGCGGAAGCGGTCGCGCAGCGCCGCCACCTCCGGCTCCCACAGATCGACGCCCTGTACCAGCAGGGTCCAGTCCTTCGCCGGCAGCTTGCCGAAATCGGCCTCGTCGAACGGCCCGTGCCGCACCGCCCATTTGCCGCGGCGGCGGGTGACCAGCCGGCTCTCCGCCCCGTCCTCGCAGGCCAGCCCGGCCAGCTCGTCCGGCGTGACCGGGCTGGTCCAGCCCGGGATCGCCTGGCGGATCAAGAGCGGTGCCTTCTGCCAGTGGCGGGCCAGGAAATCGGTGGCGGACAGGCCGCCGAGCAGGGGATCGGTCATGGAAGCTGCACTATGCTCGGGGTGACGACGGCGCGCACTCTACCGGGTCGATCCGTCCTCGCCCAGCGGCGGTTCCATCGTGCTAGCATCGACCCAACGAGACACCGCCCCCCACGAACTGGAGGATGTCATGAGCGCGAATGATCCCGTCGTCATCGCGGGCGCGGCCCGCACCCCGATGGGCGGCTTCCAAGGCGAGCTGAAGGATGTGAAGGCGCCGCAGCTCGGCGCCGTCGCCATCCGTGCGGCGCTGGAACGCGCCGGCCTCGCCGCCGATGCGGTGGAGGAAGTGGTCATGGGCTGCGTGCTGCCGGCCGGCCTGGGCCAGGCCCCGGCGCGCCAGGCCGCCCGCGGCGCCGGCCTGCCCGACGCGGTGCCCTGCACCACGGTCAACAAGATGTGCGGCTCCGGCATGAAGGCGGTGATGCAGATCCATGACACGATCGCCGCCGGGTCGATCGGCATCGGCGTCGCCGGCGGGCTGGAGAGCATGACCAACGCGCCCTACCTGCTGGACCGCGCCCGCGGCGGCTACCGCATGGGCCACGGCCGGGTGCTGGACCACATGTTCCTCGACGGGCTGGAGGATGCCTATGAGCCCGGCCGGCTGATGGGCACCTACGCCGAGGACACGGCGCAGCACTACCAGTTCACCCGCGAGCAGCAGGACCACTTCGCTCTGACCAGCCTGGAGCGGGCGCGCAAGGCGTCTGAGGACGGCACCTTCGCCCGCGAGATCGCGGCGGTGACGGTCAAGGGCCGCGGCGGCGACATCAGCATCTCGACCGACGAGCAGCCGCGCAACGCGAAGCCCGACAAGATCCCGACGCTGAAGCCCGCCTTCCGGCCGGACGGCACGGTGACGGCGGCGAATTCCAGCTCGATCTCCGACGGCGGCGCGGCGCTGGTGCTGCTGCGCCGGTCGGAGGCGCAGAAGCGCGGCCTGCCGATCCTGGCCGAGATCAAGGGCCATGCCAGCCACGCTCGGGCGCCGGCCTGGTTCACCACCGCGCCGATCGGGGCGATGGAGACGCTGTTCCAGCGCACCGGCTGGTCGGCCAGGGATGTCGACCTGTTCGAGATCAACGAGGCCTTCGCCGTGGTCACCATGGCGGCGATGCGCGACCTCGACCTGCCGCATGACAAGGTCAATGTCCATGGCGGCGCCTGCGCCCTGGGCCATCCCGTCGGCGCGTCGGGAGCGCGGATCATCGTCACGCTGTTGAATGCATTGCAGACCCACGGCCTCAAGCGCGGCGTCGCGGCGCTCTGCATCGGCGGCGGCGAGGCCACGGCGGTGGCGATCGAACGGGCGGCATAGCCGGAACGAGAGGACAGGACGATGACGGAGAAGACGCAGGTCGGCGTGGTCGGCCTCGGCAGCATGGGTGCGGCGATGGCGGCGCGCCTGCTCGACCAGGGCTGGCCGGTCGCGGTGTGGAACCGCAGCCCGGCGGCGGAGGAGCCGCTGCTGGCCAAGGGCGCGGTCCGGGCGGCGACGCCGGCCGAGGCCGCGGCGGGCGGCATCGTCCTGTCCATGGTGGCCGATGATTTGGCGCTGAAGGGCGTGACCACGGGCGACAGCGGCATCCTGTCCGGCCTGCCGCAAGGCGGCGTGCATGTGTCGATGAGCACGGTCAGCCCGGTGATCGCCGCCGACCTCGCCGCGGCGCATGCCGAGGCCGGCTCGGCCTATGTCGGGGCGCCGGTGTTCGGCCGGCCGCCGGCGGCCGGCTCGGGCCAGCTCTGGATCGCCGTCTCCGGCCCGGCCGCGGCCAAGGACAAGGTCCGGCCGGTGCTGGAGACGCTGGGCCAGGCGGTGCACGACTTCGGCGAGGCGCCGGAGGCTGCGAACGTTGTCAAGATCGGCGGCAACTTCATGATCGCGGCGGCGATCGAGGCGATGGCCGAGACCTTCACCCTGCTGGAGAAGCATGGCGTCTCCGTCCGCCAGGCGCATGAGCTGTATTCCAGCTCGATCTTCGCCGCGCCGATCTACAAGAGCTACGGCGGCTTCATCGTCGACCGGAAGTTCTCGCCGCCGGGCTTCCGCATGCCGCTCGGCCTCAAGGATGTCGGCCTGGCGATGGCGGCCGGGGAGAAGGTGGGGGTGCCGCTGCCCTTCGCCGCGGTGCTGCGCGAGCGCTTCATCGGCTCGATCGCCCGCGGCCGCGGCGACCTCGACTGGACCGCGATCGCCCTCGATGCCGCCGAGGCGGCGGGTTTGAAGGTGGATTGAACGTCCCTTTCTCGCGCCGTCCCTTTTTATCCTCCCCCTCCCCTTGCGGGAGGGGGAGGATAGATGGGAACTCCTGCGCACTATTCGGCGGCCGGCTCCGCGACCCGGTGCTGGCGCTGCCATAAGGCGGCATAGAGCCCATCCCGGGCCAGCAACACCACGTGGCTGCCGCGCTCGGCGATCCGGCCGCGGTCCAGAACCAGGATCTCGTCGGCATGGACCACGGTCGACAGCCGGTGGGCGATGATCAGGGTCGAAGTGCCGCGCGAGGCCTCGGCCAGCCGCTCCTGGATCGCCTGCTCGGTGGCGCTGTCGAGCGATGACGTCGCCTCGTCGAAGATGAACAGCCGCGGCTGCTTCAGCACGGCGCGGGCTATGGCGACGCGCTGCTTCTCGCCGCCCGACAGCTTCAGCCCGCGCTCGCCGACCCGCGTGTCCCAGCCGTCCGGCAGCCCGGCGACGAAGCGGTCCAGCTGGGCGATCCGTGCCGCCGCCTCGACCTCCCCCTGCGTCGCCTCGGGCCGGCCGAAGACCAGGTTGTCGAACAGAGTCTCGTTCAGCAGCACCGTGTCCTGCGGCACCACGGCGATGGCGGCGCGCAGCGAGGCCTGGGTGATGTCGCGCAGATCCTGCCCGTCCATCAGGATCCGGCCCTCGGACGGGTCGTAGAAGCGGAACAGCAGCCGGGCGATGGTCGACTTGCCGGCGCCCGAGGCCCCCACCACGGCAACCGTCCGTCCGGCCGGCAGGGTGAACGACACGTCGCGCAGGATCGGCCGGCGCGGGTCATAGGCGAAGGAGACGTGCTCGAAGACGAGGGCGCCGTTTCCGGGCGGCAGCGGCACCGCGCCCGCCGCATCCGTCACCTCCGGCGCCTCGTCCAGCAGCGCGAACATCTGCTCGACCGACCCCAGCGAGTTGCGGATCACCCGGTACAGCCGGCTCAACTGCTCCAGCGGCCGGGCCAGGCGTACGAAATAGGTGTTCAGCAGCACCAGGTCGCCGACCGACATGGTGCCGGCCTGCACCGCCTGGCCGCCCAGGATCAGCAGGATGGCGAGGCCGACGCTCAGCACCGTCATCTGGGCGATGCCGTTCAGGCTGCGCAGGGCCAGCCCCCGCGCGGCCAGCCGCTCGACCTCCTCCAGCCGCTCGTCGTAGCGGCGGCCGATCGCGCCCTCGGCGCCGAAATACTTCACCGTCTCGTAGTTGATCAGGCTGTCGATGGCGACGGCATGGGCGCTGCTGCTCTCCCGGTTCATCGTGCGGATCGTGGTCCGCAGGTTGTCGGCGCCCAGCGTCATGGCCCAGGCGAAGGCGGCCAGGGTGGCGGCCGTGACCAGGGCGTAGAAGGGCGGCAGATGCGCCAGCAGGATGACGCAGGTGGCGGCGATCTCGATCAGCAGCGGCAGGATGCGGAAGGCAACGTCGTAGATCAGCTCGCGGATGCCGGCCAGGCCGCGGCCGAGGTCCTCGCTGACCGCGCCGGTGCGGCGGCCCAGATGGAAGCGCAGCGACAGCCCGTGCAGATGGGTGAAGAAGGTGCGGCTCAGCCGGCGCACCAGCCGGTGCTCGATCGGGCCGTAGGCAGCGTATTGCAGCTCGCCCAGGATGCGCCCGACCCAGGAGGCGACGGCATAGGCGGTGATCACACCCATCGCCCCGACCGCCCAGGTGTTGGCCTTGCCGGCATAGGCGTCGATCGCCAACGAGAACAGCAGCGGCACCAGCGCCACGGCGAAGGAGGACAGGAACACCAGGGCGACGCAGGCCAGGATGCGCAGCCGCACGCCCCAGCTCTCGCCGCGCCACAGATAGGGCATGACCCGGCCCAGCGTGGCCAGGTCGCCGCGCGCGCTGTGGTCCCCTCGGGGCGGTGTCATCGCCATGGCCGGACTCGCATCGTCAATGTCCCATCCTAATACACGGCCGGCCCCGGCATCCCGTCGCCATCGCGCTGGACTCGTCGATCGAATCATGTAACTTTTCAAGTTACATGAAACGCAGCGAACGCCTTTCCGCCGCCCTCCATGTGCTGGTGCACATGGCCGCGCGGCCCGACGCGGCCCTGACCTCGGCCGAGATGGCGGCCTTCGTCGGCACCAACCCCGTGGTGATCCGGCGCGGCTTCGCCGGGCTGCGCCAAGCCGGCATCGTCGCCTCGGCCAAGGGCCATGGCGGCGGTTGGCGCCTGGCGCGGCCGCCGGAGGCGATCACCCTGGCCGAGATCCAGCACGCCCTCGGCGAGCGGGTGGTCTCGCTCACCGCCTTCGACGTCCCCCAGCCGACCTGCCTGATCCTGCGGGCGGTGACCGCCGCGCTGGACGAGGCGATGCAGGAGGCCGAACGCGCGCTCGACCGCCGCCTCGCCACCCTGACCCTGGCCGACCTCGCGGCCGACGCCCGCCGGCTGAATGCCGGAAGCGGCCATCCTCACGGAGAGTTCCATCATGGTTCATGACGTCATCGTGGTCGGCGGCAGCTTCGCCGGCCTGTCCGCGGCGATGCAGTTGGCCCGCGCCCGCCGTCGGGTGCTGGTGATCGATGCCGGCCGGCCGCGCAACCGCTTCGCCGCCGCGGCGCACGGCTTCCTCGGCCAGGACGGCAAGCCGCCGCGGGAGATCCAGCAGGAGGGCCTGCGTCAGCTGCTCGCCTATCCGACGGTGGCGTTCGTCGAGGGCGAGGCGGTGTCGGCCCGCCGCACCGACAGCGGCTTCGCGGTGGCCCTGGCCGATGGCGGCGAGGCGGCGGCGACCTGCCTGATCCTGGCCATCGGCATGGCCGACGAGCTGCCGCCGATTCCGGGGCTGCAGGAGCGCTGGGGCGCCACCGTGCTGCACTGCCCCTACTGCCATGGCTACGAGGTCGCCGGCCGGCCCCTCGGCGTCCTGGCCAACCACGCGCTCTCGACCCACCAGGCCGGGATGCTGCCGGATTGGGGGCCGACCACCTATTTCACCCAGGGCGAGTTCGAGCCCGATCCCGCGCAGGCCGCCTATCTGGCCGGCCGCGGCGTGTCGATCGAGCGCAGCCCGGTGGTCGAACTGCTGGGTACCGCGCCGGCGCTCGAGGCCGTGCGGCTGGCCGACGGCCGGGTGGTGCCGGTGGCCGCCCTGTTCACCGCGGCGCGGATGCGCCTGGCCAGCCCGCTGGCGGAGCAGCTCGGCTGCGCCCTCGACGACGGCCCGCTCGGGCCCCGCCTGCGCGTCGACGACTTCAAGCAGACCACGGTGCCGGGGGTGTTCGCCGCCGGCGACGCGGCGACCCCGATGCACAACGCCACCCTGGCCTCGGCCTCGGGCGTGATGGCGGGGGTGTGCGCCCACCGGTCGCTGATGGGGATGGCGGCGTAGGATATCGACAGCGCGGCCCGGCTGGGCGAGGCTGCCGCCCAACGGGAGGAGAGCCGGATGCCGTCGCCGATCGAGTTCTATTTCGACTTCGCAAGCCCCTATGGCTATCTCGGCGCCAAGCGGATCGACGCGCTGGCCGCGCGCTACGACCGCGAGGTGCGATGGAAGCCGGTGCTGCTGGGCCCGATCATGAAGCAGATCGGCACGAAGCCGATCCGCGAACTGCCGGTCCGGGGGCCGTATCTGGAGCAGGACGTGGCGCGCTTCGCCGCCTTCCTCGGCGTGCCCTTCACCCTGCCGGCGCAATGGCCGATCGCGGCGCTGGTGCCGTCGCGCGCGGTGTGGTGGCTGGCCGATGACCGGCCGGCCCTGGCGCATGACCTCGCCGTCGCCCTCTACGACGCCCATTGGGGCCGCGGCGAGGATATCGCGGCGCCCGAGGCGGTGGTCCGCATCGCCGCCGGGCTCGGCCTTGACACGGCGGAGACCGCAGCGGCGATCCAGCGCCAGGAGGTCAAGGACCGGCTGCGGGCCGAGACCGAGGCGGCGGCGGCGAAGGGCGTGTTCGGCTCGCCCTTCTTCCTGCTCGACGGCGAAGGCTTCTGGGGCGCCGACCGGCTGGACCAGCTGGAATGGCGCCTGAACGGAAGTCCGGAGCGAGAGTAACGTCCGCTCAGCGGCGCGGCCGGCTCCCCCTCACCCTCCCGGCCCAAGCGGGCCGGGGTCCCTCCCTCTCCCCGAGGAGAGGGGAACGGCCGAGCCCTATACCTCTCCTCGGGGAGAGGTCGAAATCGCGAAGCGATTTCGGGTGAGGGGGTGGCTCCCACCCATCCGTTGAGAGAAATGCGGACTCAGCGCACCTTCTCCGGCTTGTAGTACTCCGGCGCCCAGCCCTTGCCGGTCCAGCGGAACAGGCGGCCGCCATCGACCAGCAGGTCGCGCTTGCCGGCGCTGTAGCTCGGCGCCAGGGCCAGGTCGTGGGCCTTGCCGTCGGCGACCGGGGTCAGCGACTGCGAGCCCTCGGCCAGGATCTCCCAGGGGCAGCCGCTCGAGTCGCAGTGCTTGGCGTCGTTCCAGAACACGATCACGTCCGGGGTCAGCTGGCCGGGCTTCTCGTCCAGCTCCATCTCGGCCACCTGGAACGGCGCGTCGCGCCAGTTGATCACCGCCGGCGCCACCATCGGCGCATAGCGGGCCTCGAGCATCGGGATCAGCCGGTCGGGGACCGGGCTCAGCCAGCGCAGCGGCGGCGGCGGGCTGCCCGGGGTGGGGGCGCTCGGCGGCGTCGCCGCGGCGGTGTCGGTCTGGGTGGGGGCGGCGGTGTCGGCAGGGGCCACGGGCGGGGCGGCGCCCTGGGTCGGCGCCGTGGACGGCGCGATCGGGGTCGGCGCGCCCGGCGTGGCGGCGGCGGTCCGGCCGCCGCTGGCGAGATGGGCCACGGTCTCCACCGTCAGCCCGTCATCCGGCGCCGGCGGCAGGCTGTTCCTCTGCTGATAATCCCGCACGGCCGCCTGGCTGCGCTGGCCCAGGATGCCGTCGACCTGGCCCAGCCGATAGCCCGCTCCGTTCAGGGCGGACTGCACCGCACCGATCTCGGCCCGGTCGAATTCGACCGTCGGGCTGTCATAGACATAAGGTCCGGCGATGCGGGGCGCGCCGTCGCAGTTCGGCGGCAGCGCGTTCGCCGTTTCGACCGACGCACCGCGGCCGTCGAAGCGGATCGCCAGGGCGGCGCCGCTGTTGCTGGTCCAGGTGATGGTGTCGCCCACCGGCTTCGCCATGCCGGACATCAGGCAGATGCCGCCGCGGCTCGATCGGTGCAGCAGGAAGGCGACGTTGCCGTCCTGCGTCGGCTGGACCAGAAGCCGGATCGGCGCGCCGCCGCCGGCGACATAGGTGCCGGCCTCGATATTGGCGGCAAAAGCGGTGCCCGCCCAGCCGGCAGTCGCCGCCAGGCAGGCCAGGGCAATGGTGGAACGCATCCGGGGTTCTCCGTGTCGTCTCGGTCGCGTGCGAAACGTCCGGGGTGCAGGTCCGGTTCCGATTCCCCGCGGGTGACGGCGGCGGCGCGATCGGCTAAACCGCCACACTCCCTAGGAAGATGACCGCCATGTCCGAGACCCGAATCATCAAGCCCCAGCCGATCAGCGGCTTCCCGGAATGGCTGCCGGAGGAGAAGCTGGTCGAGGACCGCGTCCTGCGCATCATCCGCGACGAGTTTGAGCGCTACGGCTTCACCCCGATCGAGACGGCGGCGGTGGAGCGGCGCGAGATCCTGACCGCCAAGGGCATCGTCGAGAAGGAGATCTACGCCCTGTCCCGCCTGGCGGCGGGGGAGGGGGAGGACGCTTCGACCGACATGGCGCTGCATTTCGACCTGACCGTTCCGACGGCGCGCTACGTGGCGCAGAACGCGGCCCGGCTGACCTTCCCGTTCCGGCGCTACCAGATCCAGAAGGTGTGGCGCGGCGAGCGGCCCCAGGCCGGCCGGTTCCGGGAGTTCTACCAGGCCGATATCGACGTCATCGGCAACGGCAGCCTGGGCTTGCTCAACGACGCAGAGATCCCCTGCGTCATCAACGCCATCTTCGCCCGCATCGGCATCGGCGAATTCGTCATCCGCATCAACAACCGCAAGCTGCTGCAGGGCTATCTGCTCGACCAGGGGCTGACGGCGGAGGGCGTGGGCGCGGCGCTGAAGGTGATCGACGCGATCGAGAAGGTCAGCCGCGAGCGCACCTTGGCCGACCTCGCCGCCCATGCCGGCGTCGACTCGGGCACGGCGGCGCGGATCGTCGACCTCGTCACCCGGCCGGTGACGATCGCCGACCTGCGCGCGATCGAGGGCGGCGACCTCTACCGCGAGGGGCTGGACGAGCTCGGCCAGGTGGCCGACGGCCTCGCCGCCTTCCAGGTGCCGGCGCATCGCTGGCGCATCGACCTCGCCATCGTCCGCGGCCTCGACTACTACACCGGCACGGTCTACGAGACCCAGCTGGTGGCGAACCCCGAGGTCGGCAGCATCTGCTCCGGCGGCCGCTACGAGGACCTGGCCAGCAACTACACCAAGGCGAAGCTGCCGGGCGTCGGCATCTCGATCGGCGTCACCCGCCTCTTGTCCCGCCTGTTCGACGCCGGACTGCTGAAGCCCGGCGCCGCGACCCCCGCGGCGGTGCTGGTGACGGTGATGGACCGGGCGCAGCTGCCCTATTATCTCGGCCTGGCCACGGCGCTGCGCGCCGCCGGCATCGCCACCGAGCTGTTCACCGAGGGCAAGAAGGTCGGCGACCAGCTGAAATACGCCGACAAGAAGGGTTTTCGCCTGGCCGTGATCGCCGGCGAGACCGAGATCGCCGCCGGCACGGCGGTGCTGAAGACCCTGGCGTCCGGCGAGCAGTCCACCCATCCGCAGGGCGACCTGGCCGACGCCGTGCGGCAGGCGCTCGCCGTGTAGCCATGGAGTTGCCGGCCGCCCTGCGCGTCGCGGTTGACCGGGCGCTGGAGGGCGTCGTCCTGGCCGAGCTGTCGGCCGCCGCCGCGCGGCTGTCGCAGCGCTACCGGGCCGAGCTGCGCGACGGCCGCTTCCATGTCGGTGACGACCGGGCGGTCCAGGCCTATCTCGCCACCAGGCTGCCGGCCACCTACGCCGCGATCAGCAGCTGCCTGGAGGCGGTGGCGGAACGTCGCCCGGACTTCGCCCCCACGCGCCTGCTCGATGCCGGCGCCGGGCCGGGCACCGCGCTCTGGGCCGCGGCAGAAACCTGGCCGGAGCTCGCCGCCGCCACCCTGCTGGAGGGCAGCGCCGCCTTCCGCGACTGGGGTGCCCGACTGGCCGGGGACGTCCTGCCGCCGGCGGACTGGCGCGCCGCCGACCTGGCCCGTTCATTGCCCCAGCTGCCGGCGCACGACCTCGTCATCCTGTCCTATGTGCTGGACGAGCTGGCGCCCGACCGGCGCGGCGCCCTGGTCGAAGGGCTGTGGGCGGCCACCGGCGACCTGCTGCTGATCGTCGAGCCCGGCACCCCGGCCGGGTATCGCCGCATCCTCGACGCTCGGGACCGGCTGATCGCGGCCGGCGGCCATGTTGTGGCGCCGTGCCCGCACGACCGCGCCTGCCCGCTGGTCGAGCCCGACTGGTGCCATTTCGCCCGGCGCGTGGCCCGCTCGCGCCTGCACCGCCAGGCCAAGGGCGGCGAGGTGCCGTGGGAGGACGAGAAATTCGCCTATGTCGCGGTCTCGCGCCGCCCGGCCACACCGATCGCAGGCCGCGTCATCGCCCCGCCCCGCGGCGCCGGCTCGCGCATCGACCTGCGGCTGTGCGCGCCGGACGGGGTGGTCGAGCGCACCGTGACCAAGCGCGACGGGTCGCTGCTGAAGACGGCGCGCCGGCTGAGATGGGGCGATGCATTGGAGAGAGATTCGTAGGCTGGGTTCGCCTCGGCGAACCCAGCATGCCGCCACCCGAACCGGTGTTGGGTTCGCGGTCGCGAACCCAACCTACGTGTCCGAAAAAGCGGTATGATCCTGCGGTAGATCCGAGGGAGATCCGCTTGGAATACATTCGGGTTCGATGGCTTCACAGCCGCCGGGACGACCCTGTCCTGCTCATCAGCGAGCTCGATGCAGCCCGATGGGAAACCCGAAAGATCGAGATCTTTCCGGATGGCTCCATAGGGTACGCGGACAGCCAAGTGGAGCACGGAGGCACCCGCTTGGGGCTGGTGCCGGTCCCGTCGATCGCGGACATTGCCGCCGACCCCGAGTTCATCCCCGAAGAAATCACGCGCGAGGAGTTCGAGGAAGCCTGGAGCTTGCGGATTCTCGCCGAGCGCGCGGCGCGTGCGGACATTCCGAAGGCGCTCGAGATCCTCAAGCGCGCCGGCGTCGGCAATCCTCCAGCGAAAGGCGATGCCTTGCCCCGGAGCCGGAAACACCAATAGTTCGCCTCCGTGACTACCGGCTGTCCTCCACGCGCAGCAGTTCGACCGTGGGCGGCGAGGCCAGGATCTCGCTGAAGGCGTGCATCCAGCGGTTCGTCTCCTCGTCGTCGCCGATCCCCCGTTCGCGGAACCGGTCGAACTGGTCCAGGCTGGTCAGCTCCACCTCGAACTGTAGCGCCGCCCCGCCCTGGCCGCGGGTCAGCGGCACCAGCAGCCGGGCCTTCAGCCGGTTGGCCCGGGCGGCCTCGACCTCGCGGTGGATGAAGTCGATCGCGCTCTGGCGGTTGACGGGTTGGACGTCGTACGAGAAGCGGGCGATGTACATGCCGGTCCCTCCTGGGTCGCTGGGGCGGTCCTAAGGGGACAACACCCCGGCTCCGGATTTCGGCTCATCGCCGATCTCACCGCAGACCGCCCGGCGCTGAAATGGGGCGACGCGGCCGGCACCGGCGCGTAGCCTTGGGTCGCTGCCGTGATGACCAGCGGCAGGAAAGGGCACATCTTGCGCATCGCCATGCTGGCGCCGATCTCCTGGCGCACGCCGCCGCGCCACTACGGCCCGTGGGAGCTGGTGACCAGCCTGCTGACCGAGGCGCTGGTGGCGCGCGGCATCGACGTCACCCTGTTCGCCACCCGGGACAGCCTGACGGCCGGCACGCTGGCCGGCATCTGTCCGGCGCCCTATTCCGAAGACCCTGCTATCGACGCCAAGGTGTGGGAGATGCTGCACGTCGCCCATGTTTTCGAGCGGGCGGGCGAATTCGACCTGATCCACAACCAGGCCGATTTCGTGCCGCTCGCCTTCTCGCGGCTGGTGGCGACGCCGGTGGTGACGACGATCCACGGCTTCTCCTCCGACCGCATCCTGCCGGCCTTCCAGGCGTATCAGGACCGGGTCCATTATGTCGCCATCAGCGATGCCGACCGCAGCCCCGGGCTGCGCTACGCCGCCACCATCCACCATGGCATCCGGCTGCAGGACTTTCCGTTCGATCCGCAGGGCAGCGACGACCTGCTGTTCTTCGGCCGCATCCATCCGGACAAGGGCGCGGCGGAAGCGATCGCGGCAGCCCACCGGACGGGGAGACGGCTGGTGATGGCCGGCATCGTCCAGGATCAGGGCTATCACGACGCCCAGGTCGCACCCGCGCTCGACGGCCGGTCCGTGGTCTATCGCGGCCCGCTCGGCGGGGCGGACCGCACGGGCGCGCTGGGCGCCGCGCGGGCCCTGCTGCACCTGGTCAATTTCGACGAACCCTTCGGGCTGTCGGTGGTCGAGGCCCTGGCCTGCGGCACGCCGGTCATCGCCAGCAGGCGCGGCTCGATGCCCGAGCTGATCGACCACGGCGTCACCGGCTTTCTGGTCGACGGCATCGACGAGGCGGTGGCCGCGATCGGCCGGATCGGCGAGATCGACCGCGCCGCCTGCCGGGCGGCGGTGGCGGCGCGCTTCACCGTCAACCGCATGGCCGACCGCTATCTCGCGCTGTACCGGTCGATCCTGGGCTGAGCTTCAGCGCGACAGAAATGCGATATGATCCTGCGGTGGCTCCGAAGGAGGACCGCTTGGACTACATCCGCGTCCGATGGCTTCACAGCTTTCCAAATGATCCCGTGCTGCTCATCAGCGAGCTTGATGAGGTTCGCTGGGAAACCCGCTAGGTCGAGATCTTTCCGGATGGCTCGAAAGGCTATGCGGACCACGCGGCCGAGCACCACGGGACCGGGCTGGGTCAAGTTCCCGTGCCGCCGTTGGAAGAGATCGGGGCGGATCCCCAGTTCATCCCCGAGCGCATCACTCGCGACGAGTTCGAGGAGATCTGGGCCTCACGCCATTCATGAGGCAATCCGTTCCCGTCATCGCGAGGAGCGAAGCGACGCGGCGATCCAGCGGCTCGATCTCTGAATCGCCACGCCCCTGCGGGGCTCGCGATGACGGGAGGAAAGAGGATCAGTCGGCCTCGACCGCCGAGGCGTGGCTGCGCAGCTCCTCGATGAACACTCGGCTGTTCTCGGTGTAGTCGATCGGCACGCTGACCAGGTGCACGCCGCCCCGGGCGAAGGCCTGCTCCAAGGTCGGCGCGAAGTCCGCCGCGGAGTCGACCTTCCAGCCGGTCGCTCCATAAGCCTGGGCATAGGTGACGAAATCCGGGTTGCCGAAGGTCAGGCCCCAATCGGCGAAGCCCTGCGCCTCCTGCTTCCAGCGGATCATGCCGTAGGCGTTGTCGACCAGGATCACCACGACCAGGTTCAGCTTCAGCCGGATCGCCGTCTCCAGCTCCTGCGAATTCATCATGAAGCCGCCGTCGCCGCACACCGCCATCACCCGCCGGTCCGGATGCAGCATCGCCGCCGCCATGGCCGAGGGCAGGCCGGCGCCCATGGTCGCCAGCGCGTTGTCCAAGAGGATGGTGTTGGCGATGTGGGTGCGGTAGCTGCGGGCGAACCAGATCTTGTACATGCCGTTGTCGAGGGCGACGACGCCGTCCTCGGGCATCACCGCGCGCACGTCGTGGACGATGCGCTGCGGCAGCAGCGGGAACCGGTCGCTGGTCCCGTCCGCCGCCACCTTCTCCAGGATCGTCCGGCGCAGCCCGGCGAAGGCCTCGGCCGCGGTCGGGTGCGGCCCGCCGAAGGCCTCGGCGATGCGGGCCAGCGAAAGCCCGATGTCGCCCACCACCTCATGGTCCGGGAAATACACCTCGGCGATGTCGGCCGGCTGGTAGCCGACATGGATCACCTTCTGCCCCGCCTGCTCCATGATGAAGGGCGGCTTCTCGACCACGTCGTGGCCGATCGCCAGGATCAGGTCGGCCTTGATCACCGCATCGTGCAGGTAGTCGCCCTCGGATAGGGCGGCGGTGCCGATATAGAGACCGGAATTGCCGTCGACCGCGCCCTTGCCCATCTGGGTGTTGAAGAACGGGATGCCCATCCGGCGCACGAAGTCGGACAGCGCCGGCACCAGGTGGCGGCGGTTGCCGGCGGCGCCGATCATCACCAGCGGGCGCTCGGCCGCGCGCAGCATCCCGGCGGCGGTCGCGATCGCCCCGTCATTCCCCACCGGCAGCTCCAGCGGGTGCAGCGGCACCGGGCCCAGCCCCTCGGGCGCCGGGGCGGCGGCGATGTCCTCCGGCAGCTCCAGATGCACCGGGCCCGGCCGCTCCTCCTGGGCGATGCGGAAGGCGTTGCGCACCAGGGTCGGGATCGCGCCGGTGCTGACGATCTGGCGCGAGAACTTGGTCAGCGGCCGCATGGTGGCGACGATGTCGACGATCTGGAACTGCGCCTGGCGGCTTTTCAGGATCGGCTTCTGCCCGGTGATCATCACCATCGGCATGGCGCCCAGCAGGGCATAGGCCGCCCCGGTGGTCAGGTTGAGCGCGCCGGGCCCGAGCGTGGTCAGGCAGACGCCGGCCTTGCCGGTCAGCCGGCCATAGGTCGCGGCCATGAAGGCGGCCGACTGCTCGTGCCGGGTGACGATCAGCGCGATGCCGGAGCGGCGGAGCGATTCGACGATGTCGAGATTCTCCTCGCCGGGCACGCCGAAGACGCGGTCCACGCCCTCATTGACCAGGGCCTCGACGAGAAGGTCGGAGCCGGTCCGTTGCGCAGCCATGATGGTCCTCTCCTGCTGGGCGGTGCGATGTGCCCTGCAAAGATAGGCCGTAAGCCGCGGCGATGACATGACCGTGCCGCAGGGCAGACGGACAGCTCGCGCACGGGCGGCATGGCCGCGACGGTGGCCACGGTCGCCCCGCGATGCGATGCTGTCCGCGCCAAGCGCCGCATTGACCGCGCCTCGCCGAAGGGTTCTTCTCCCGCCATGCAAGACGGATTGCCGCCGGACTGGGACTGCCGACCGATCGCCGACAGGCATCGTGCTGGGCTGCAGGCGCTCGGCCTCTGGCTGGTCGAGGCGACGCGGCGGCCGGTGCCGCTCAAGGGCCTGTTCCCGGGCTTCTGCGAGCGGGTGGCGCAGACCATCGTCCCCACCTGGCGGATCCATATCGGGCTCGAGGTGCTGCATCCCGAGATCAGCGGCACCATGCTGGTCTGGAGCGACGAGACCATCGAGTTCGGGGAGCGTGCCCGGCAGGGCATCCTGCAGAGCACGGGCTATCTGACCAGCCCGACCAAGATCGTCGACGACACCGAGCGGGCGTATCGCCGGCGCCTCGACGCCGATGTCAGCGACATGCCGTTGCTGCAGGAGCTGCAGGAACAAGGCTCGACCGATTACCTGATCACGCCGCTGCCCTTCCTCGACACCAGCCGCACCCGGTTCCTGTCCTTCGCCACCCGGCAGCCGGGCGGTTTCGACGACGACGACCTGAAGGCGCTCGACACCGCGGCGCGCCTGTTCAGCCCCTATGCCGAGCGCCAGGTGTGGAAGCGCATCGCGCTCGACCTGCTCGACACCTATGTCGGTGCCCGCACCAGCCAGCGCATCGTCGAGGGCCAGATCGAGCGCGGCGAGGTCGACTGGGTCGAGGCGGCGATCTGGCTGGCCGACATGCGCGCCTTCACCCGGCGCAGCGAGACCAACGCCATCCGCGACGTGGTGGCGATGCTGAACGGCTGGTTCGGCGACATGGGCGTGGCGATCGAGGCCGAGGGCGGCGAGATCCTCAAGTTCATCGGCGACGCGGTGCTGGCGATCTTCCCGGTGACGGCGGAGACCGACCGCGGCACTGCCTGCGCCGCCGCCTTGGCCGCGGCCGAGGCCTTCTGCGCCAAGGTCGACGCCACCAATGCCGAGCGCGGGCTGACCGGGCCGGACGCGGTCGATTTCGGCATCGGCCTGCATCTCGGCGAGATCGCCTACGGCAATATCGGCGCGGCGCGGCGGCTGGACTTCACCGTGATCGGCCCGGCGGTGAACCGCGCCAGCCGGCTGGAGGAGCTGACCAAGACGCTGCGCCGCCGGGTGCTGGTGTCCGAGCCGTTCCGCGACGCCTGCGGCCGTCCGCTGCTCGACCTCGGCCGCCACGTCCTGCGCGATGTCGAAGGCACGCACCGGATTTTCGGGGTTGAATAGTCTCTAGTATTGTCATCCTCGGGCTTGACCCGAGGATCCAGGGGCTTTCGAGAACCGTTCCTTGTGGCCCCTGGGATTGCCGGGTCAAGCCCGGCAATGACAGATGGAGAAGAGGTTCCGTTTTTCCGGCGGACGTGCCGCCCCTCCTGCAACAGCCACAGGCCCGACCCGATGAAAGCCGTCGTCTTCGAACAGTTCCGCCAGGCGCCGACCATCCAGACCGTGCCGGACCCGTCGCCGTCGGCGGAGGGCGTGGTGGTCAAGGTCGAGGCGACCGGGCTGTGCCGCAGCGACTGGCATGGCTGGATGGGGCACGATGCCGACATCGTGCTGCCGCATGTGCCCGGGCATGAGCTGGCCGGCACGATCGTCGCGGTCGGGCCGCAGGTGCGACGCTGGCGCGAGGGCCAGCGCGTCACCGTGCCCTTCGTCGCCGGCTGCGGCCATTGCCCGGAATGCGCCAGCGGCAACCAGCAGGTCTGCGAGCGCCAGTTCCAGCCCGGCTTCACCGCCTGGGGCTCCTTCGCCGAATATGTTGCGCTCGACTTTGCCGACACCAATCTCGTCGCCCTGCCGGATGAGATCGATTCGGCCACGGCGGCCAGCCTGGGCTGCCGCTTCGCCACCTCGTTCCGCGCCATTGTCGACCAGGGCCGGGTGCGGGGCGGGGAGTGGGTGGCGGTGCATGGCTGCGGCGGCGTCGGCCTGTCGGCGATCATGATCGCCCGCGCGCTCGGGGCCAATGTCGTGGCGGTCGACCTGACCGAGCAGAAGCTCGACCTCGCCCGCCGGCTCGGCGCCGCGGCCACGGTCAATGCCGGCGGCTCGGCCAATGTGGTGCACGAGATCCGCGACCTCACCGGCGGCGGCGCCCATGTCTCGGTCGACGCGCTCGGCCACCCGGCCACCTGCATGAACTCGATCCGCTGCCTGCGCCGCCGCGGCCGCCACATCCAGGTCGGGCTGATGCTGGACGACCACGCCCGGTCGCCGGTGCCGATGGACCGGGTGATCGCCTATGAGCTGGAGATCCTCGGCAGCCACGGCATGCAGGCGTTCCGCTACCAGGCGATGCTGGACATGATCGCGGCCGGCACGCTGGCGCCGCAGCAGCTGGTCGGCAGCCGCATCCGCCTGGATGAGGCGGCGGTGGCGCTGACGCAGATGGACCGCTTCGACGGCACCGGCATCAGCGTCGTCACGCGGTTCTGAGGGGGAAGACCGGGCGGGTTGGGGTCGCCGCAGTCGGACCCAATATCTGCACCGAGCGTGCCCGGCCTTCAGTCGATGGGGCGGGATGGCGCCTGAACCAATCCGGAATCCGGAGACGGCTGCCAGCGCGGGATCATCCTGACGCTGAAGCCTTCCCTGCATAGGCCGTCGATGATCCCCCACGCCAGATGGAACTGGAAGTCGACCAGCTCACGGGACACGATCGGCTTATCCAGAACGTAGATTTGCAGAGGCAACTCGATGCCGCCGGCCGCATGGCCGCGGATCAGTGCGACAAGGGTCTCTATGCTCCTGTTGATAGCCGACGAGATCTTCAATGCGTCGAACAAGGCGGAGAGGGCGTCGGTCGGGACCCGCCAGTCCGTGGGATCCAAGGTGATCTCGCGCGGCTTCCAGGCCCATGACTCCAGGAACACCCCATGCAGCGTCGGGAACCATCCCGAATCCATGCCGAACCCGCCACCGTCCGCAGAGGCCAGCCCCCATGGGCATTTCGGACCGAAACCGTGTTCTGAATAGGAGATGAAGTCCGCGACGAGCCAAGCAGGGTAGGTTGTGGGTTCCGTCGCATAGTCCCATCGCAGCATGTGCCGTTGCGGCTCGACGAGGTGTCGGCGCAGCTGCTCCCGGGTTTCTTGATCCTTGATGCGCTCGTATTCCGCGGCGACCAGTGCGCGGATGCAGGCACGCTCGATTTCGTCAGGGTAGGACATGCGGATCGTCCTCGGTCGCCTCGTTCCTATACCCGTCCCGCGCCCAGGATCAGGCGGATGCCCAGCGCGCCCATGACCGAGCCGGCGGCGCGGTCGAACCAGCGCTTCCAGCGCAGATAGACGGCGCGCGGCCGGTCGGCGGAGAAGACCAGGGCGACGATGGTGTACCAGCCGGCCTCGATGGCGAAGATTGCCGGCAGCAGCACGGCGAAGGTCCAGGCCGGCACCTGCGGCGGCAGGAAGGCGGCGAAGATGCTGCCATAGACGATCGCGGCCTTCGGGTTGCTCAGCTGGGTGACGGCGGCCAGGGTGAAGGACCGGCGGACGCTGCGCGGCCGGCCCTCCGCCGTCTTCGGCACCGCGATCGGCTGCGCCGCGGTGCGCCACAGGGCGACGGCGAGCCACAGCAGATAGAGGCCGCCCAGCACCTTCAGGATCAGGTACAGCCATTCGACCTGGGCCAGGATCGCCTGCAGTCCGAACAGGCCGAGCCCGCCATAAACCACCCCGCCGACGCCCATGCCCAGCGCCGCCGCCAGCCCGTCGCGGCGCGACAGGGCGATCGCGGTGCGGGTGACGAAGACGAAGCTGGGCCCCGGGCTGGCCGCGCCGACCACGATGGCGCCGAGGATGCTGAGCAGCGGGATGGTGATGTCCATGATGTCCTCCCCCGAGGTGTCGCGTGTTGGCTCGCCATGACGGACCGTTCGGTGCCGTCCCGCAAGTGGCCGAGGGCCCGCCGGGCGCCGGAGCGCCCTGCGAATCCCGCAGGCCTCAGGCTGCCGTCTCAATCTCCTCGCCCGCCCCGTGGTCCGGGTGCAGGCAGTGGCCGTGGCTGTGGTCGGCCAGCACCTCGATCACCCGGCAATGGCCGATGGTGCCGTGGCGGCATTGCTCCACCATCCGCTCCAGCTCGACCTTCAGCGCCTCCAGCCGGGCGATGCGGGCCTGCACCGCCACCAGCTGCTCCTGCGCGATCCGGTCGGCGGTGGCGCAGGGCTGGGCCGGGTCGTCGGCCAGGGTCAGCAGCTGGCGGATGGCGTCCAGCGGGAAGCCCAGCTCGCGGCTGTGGCGGATGAAGGCCAGCCGGTCGCTGTGCGCCCGGCCGTAGATCCGCTGGTTGCCCAGGGTCCGCGCCGCCTCCGGCATCAGCCCGATCTGCTCGTAATAGCGGATGGTCTGGACCTTGCAGCCGGTGCGGCGGGCCAGCTCGCCGATCGGCATCGCATCGCCGCGCGCGGACATGAATTTTCCTCTTGAAGCTCTAGTCACTGTAGCTCCCATCTTCCCCTGCGACGGATGTTTCGGCAAGGGAGTGCGTCGCATGGCAGCGGCGATTGACGGGCAGGGCCGGACCCTGCGCTACCGGGTCGACGGCATGGATTGCCCGAGCTGCGTCGGCAAGCTGCAGACCGCACTGGGCCGGATCGAGGGCGTCAGCGGCGTCGAGGTCAGCTTCGCCACCGGCCTGCTGGCTCTCGGTGCGCAGGGGTCTGCCGCCAACGGCCGCGCCGTGGAGGACAAGATCCGCGCCCTCGGCTTCACCCCGACCGCGATCGACGACGCGCCCAAGGCGCCGGTACTGGCCGACGCGACGCCCTGGTGGCGCGAGCGCAAGGCGCAGCTGGTCGGCTTCACCGGTGTCCTGCTGGCGGCGGCCTTCATCGCCTCGCTGATCGTCCCGGCTGAGGCCGAATGGGCCTATCTGGCCGCGGCGCTGATCGGGCTGGTGCCGGTGGCCCGCCGCGCCTTGACCCTGATCCGTTCCGGCTCGCCCTTCAGCATCGAGACGCTGATGGCGGTCGCCGCGATCGGCGCCATCGCCATCGGCGCGGCGTCGGAGGCGGCGGTGGTGGTGTTCCTGTTCGCCGTCGGCGAGCTCTTGGAGACCGTCGCCGCCGGCCGCGCCCGCCAGGGCATCAAGGCGCTGGTCTCACTGGTGCCGCGCACGGCCCAACGTGAAACCAACGGCGTCCTGGCCACCGTCGCGGTCGACGACCTGGCGATCGGCGACATCGTTCTGGTCCGCCCCGGCGACCGGGTGCCGGCTGATGGCGAGATCGTCGACGGCGCGTCGGAGCTGGACGAGGCGCCGATCACCGGTGAATCCGTGCCGGTGGCCAAGGCGGCGGGCGATGCCGTCTATGCCGGCAGCATCAATGCCGGTGGCGTGCTGCGCCTGCGGGTGACGCGGACGGCAGCGGACAACACCATCGCCCGGATCATCCACATGGTCGAGACGGCGCAGTCCAGCAAGGCGCCGACCGCCCGCTTCATCGACCGGTTCAGCGCCTGGTACACCCCGGCGGCGATGGTGGTCGCCGGCCTGGTGATCGCGGTGCCGCCGCTGCTGTTCGGCGGCGACTGGACGGTCTGGACCTATCGCGGCCTGTCGCTGCTGCTGATCGCCTGCCCCTGCGCCCTGGTGCTGTCGACCCCGGCGGCCATCGCCTCCGGCATCGCCGCCGGCACCCGCCGCGGCCTGCTGCTGAAGGGCGGCGCGGCGCTGGAGATGCTGGTCAAGGTCAAATCCGTGGCCTTCGACAAGACCGGCACGCTCACGGTCGGCCGGCCGCAGGTCACCGACATCGTGGCGCTCGTCGGCACCGAGGCCTCGGTGCTGGCCGAGGCCGCCGCGGTCGAGAGCGGCTCCAGCCACCCGCTCGCCCGCGCCATTCTCGAGGCCGCTGCCGCCCGCAGGATCGCCGTGCCGGCCGTCGCCGAGGCCTCGGCCATCGCCGGCAAGGCGGTGCTGGGCCGGGTCGGCGGCGCGCTGCTGGCGGTCGGGTCGCCGCGCTACGCCGCCGGGCGCAGTCCGCTGCCGGCCGGGCTGGCCGACCGGGTCGCGGCGTTGGAGGCCGAGGGCAAGACCGTGGTCGTGCTGCTCGGCGAAGCCGGGCCGCGCGGGCTGATCGCGCTGCGCGACGAGCCGCGCGAGGACGCCGCCGCGGCGGTGGCAGCGCTGCGCCGGGCCGGGGTGCGGCCGGTGATGCTGACCGGCGACAACCGCCGCACCGCCGAGGCCGTGGCCGGCACGCTCGGCATTGCGGTCGAGGCCGAGCTGCTGCCCGACGACAAGCTGGCGGCGATCGGCCGGCTGAAGGCCGAAGGGCCGGTGGCGATGGTCGGCGACGGCATCAACGATGCGCCGGCGCTGGCCGCCGCCTCGGTCGGCATCGCCATGGGCGGCGGCACCGACGTGGCGCTGGAGACGGCGGACGCGGCGCTGCTGAACAACCGCGTCACCGGCGTGGCCGAGCTGATCAGCCTGTCCCGCGCCACCCTCGCCAACATCCACCAGAACATCGCCGTCGCCCTCGGCCTCAAGGGGCTGTTCCTGGCCACCACGCTGTTCGGCGCCACCTCGCTGTGGATGGCGATCCTGGCCGACACCGGCGCGACCGTGCTGGTGACACTGAACGCGCTGCGGCTGCTGCGCCTGCTCCCCGCGGTGCGGCCGGCGGCTGCGGCAGGCCATGCCCCCGGGTACGATCATGGCCATGCTCACGACCACGGTCATGACCATGCCGGGCATCAGGCGGAGGCCGACGATTGCTGCGCCCATGGCGCCTGCGGGTCGCAGCCCGCGAGCATCGCCTGCGGGGCGTGCCGGGCGCCGAACCAGGCCTCGGCCCATTTCTGCAGCCAATGCGGGCAGGCGATGGCGGCGTGAGGCGCCCGCCGCGCCGGGCCTTCATTCCCATGTCGCGCCGTCTGCCGTTGCGCTATCAGCAGGGAGCGCATTCGGGAGTCCTCGGGCTTGGCCAACGTCCTGTTCATCACCGCCGACCAGTGGCGGGGCGACACCCTGTCGGCTGTCGGGCACCCCTGTATCCGCACCCCGGCGCTGGACGCGCTGGCGGAAGAGGGCACGCTGTTCCGGCGCCACCATACCGTGGCCTATCCCTGCGGCCCGTCGCGCGCCTCGCTGCTGACCGGCCTCTACCCCCACACCCATCGCAGCGTGCGCAACGGCACGCCGCTCGACGCCCGCCACGGCAACCTGGCGCTCGAGGTGCGGCGCGGCGGCTGGGAGCCGTTGCTGTTCGGCTACACCGACACCTCGCTCGACCCGCGCGGCCGGGCGCCGGACGACCCGGCCCGCCACAGTTATGAAGGCGTGGCGCCGGGCTTCACCCCGGTGTTGAATTTGTCCGAATCCAGCCGCGCCTGGATCGCCGACCTGATCGCCAAGGGCTATGACGTGCCGGCGCCCGGGGAGGGGCGGGACCCGCTCTACGATCCCGATCCCGCGGCCGAGGCGGCGCCGGGCGGCTTCGGTCCGACCCGGATCCGGGCAGAGGACAGCGAGACCGCCTTCATGACCGACCAGCTGCTGCGCCACCTGGCGGTGCTGCAGGGCAAGCCCTGGTTCGTGCACCTGACCTATATCTGCCCGCACCCGCCCTTTGCCGCCCCGGCGCCCTGGCACCTGGCCTATGACCCGGCCGCGACACCGGCGCCGCTGCGCGGCCCGTCCGCCGCAGCCGAGGGGGCGCAGCATCCGCTGCTGGCCGGGCTGCACCGGGCAGTGCCGCTCGACAAGTTCCTGAACCACGCCGAAGGGCCGGCGTCGGCGCTCGACACCGCCGGCGTCGCCGCGGTCCGCGCCGCGTACTGCGGCCTGGCGTCGGAGGTCGACCACCATCTCGGCCGGGTCTTCGACTTCCTGAAGGCCAGCGGCCAATGGGACGACACGCTGATCGTCTTCACCTCCGACCATGGCGAACAGCTCGGCGACCACTATCTGTTCGGCAAGCTCGGCTATTTCGACCAGTCGGCCCATATCCCGCTGATCATCCGTGACCCGCGCCCCGAGGCGGATGCCGGCCGCGGCCGCCAGGTCGACGACTTCACCGAATCGGTCGACATTATGCCGACCATCCTCGGCTGGCTCGGCCTGCCCGTGCCGCGGCACTGCGACGGCCGCTCGCTGCTGCCCTTCTGCCGGGGCGAGCGGCCGCGGGATTGGCGCGACGCGGCGCATTGGTTCTACGATTTCGGCAATGTCCGCGAGCGCCTCGGCGAGGCCCGGCTGCATGCCGATGAGTGCGGCGTCCAGGTGATCCGCGACGCCCGCCGCAAATACGTGCACTGCACCGCTCTGCCGCCGCTGTTCTTCGACCTGGAGGGCGACCCCGGCGAGTTCGAGGACCGCAGCGGCGACCCGGCCTATGCCGGCGAGATGCTGGCCTATGCCCAGAAGCTGCTGTCCTGGCGCATGCGGCACGAGGACCGGACACTGAGCCACATCACGCTCGAAGGCGGCTATTTCGAGGAAGATGCGCGATGAGCCCGGCCGATATCCGCGGCATCCTGTTCGACAAGGACGGCACGCTGATCGACTATCACGCGACCTGGCTGCCGCTGAACCGCGAGGCCGCGCTGTTCGCGGCGGCCGGCGACCCGGATTTGGCGCTGCGGCTGCTCGAGGTCGGCGGCGCCGACCCGCACACCGGCGCCGTCCGCGCCGACAGCCTGTTTGCCGCCGGGGCGACGCCGGAGATCGCCGCCGCCTGGATCGCCGCCGGTAGCCCCTACGATCTCGACCTGCTGGTGCCGGAGATGGACCGCATCTTCCAGGGGGCGGCCGCCACGGTGATCCAGCCGACCGTCGCCGACCCGGCCGGGCTGTTCCGCCGGCTGCGCGGCCGCGGGCTGAAGCTGGGCATCGCCTCCAGCGACGGCGAGGCTGCGATCCGCGCCACCCTGGCGCTGTTCGATCTGCTCGACCTGGTCGATTTCATCGCCGGCTATGACAGCGGCCACGGCCACAAGCCGAATCCGGGCATGGTCTACGGCTTCTGCGACGCCACCGGCCTACCGCCCGGCGCCGTGCTGATGGTCGGCGACAACCGCCACGACATGGCGATGGGCCGCGCGGCCGGAGTCGGCCTCTGCGTCGGCGTGCTCAGCGGCACCGGCACGGTGCAGACCCTGGCCGGGCTCGCCGATCTGTGCCTGCCGGATGTCGGCGGGTTGGAGGATCTTCTCGACCGATTGCAAAGCGCCTGATGGGCATCGCCGGCTTTTTAGACTAAAGTCCTGGAAACATAAGATGTCGCTGGTGGTGGAGGTTTCACGTGCCCGGTTTTCCGATCGTGGACAGCCACGTCCATATTTATGATCCGGATATATTGTCGTATCCGTGGATGGATCAGGCGCCGAGCCTGAAGTCGCGCCACCTGCCGGACGTGTATGACCGGCAGCGCGACGGGGTGGCGATCGACCGCTATGTCTTCGTCGAGGTCGATGTCGCCCCGGTGCAGCGGGTCGAGGAGGCGCGCTGGGTCGGTGCCCTCGCCGATCCCCGGCTCGGCGCGATCGTCGCCGCGGCGGCGATCGAGGACGGCCAGGCGGTGCGGACCGAGCTCGACGCCCTGCACGCCGCCACCCCGAAGCTGCGCGGCATCCGCCGGCTGATCCAGGGCGAGGCGGTGGATTTCTGCATCCGGCCCGGCTTCGTCGAAGGCGTGCAGCTTCTGTCCGAATACGACCTGTCCTTCGACCTCTGCATCTTCCATCCGCAGTTCGACGCCGCGCTCGAGCTGGTGCGCCGCTGCCCGGAGATCCGCTTCGTCCTCGACCATATCGGCAAGCCGGGGATCCGCGAGGGGATCGACCAGCCCTGGCGCGACCAGATGCGGGCCCTGGCGGCGCTGCCGAACGTCTGGTGCAAGCTGTCGGGGGTGGTCACCGAAGCCGATCACAAGGGCTGGACCCGGGACCAGATCGAGCCGTACATATGTCATACGATTGACTGCTTCGGCTTCGACCGCACCATGTTCGGCAGCGATTGGCCCGTCTGCGAGCTGGCCGCCAGCTATCGCCGCTGGGTCGACACGCTGGACGCCATCCTCGCGGATTCGTCGGAGGCGCAGCTGCGGCAGCTCTATCGCGACACCGCCACTGCCTTCTACCGGCTCGACTGAGCCCAAAGACGATCAGAGAGGAACGGCCCATGGACCCGATCGCGACGCGCCCGCTGGGCAAGAGCGGCGTTCCCGTCACCCAGCTCGGCTTCGGCGGCGCGCCGCTCGGCGACCTCTATCAGAGGCTGCCCGATGCGCAGGCGATCCAGACCATGGCCAAGGCGCTGGAGCTGGGCGTCACCCTGGTCGACACCTCGCCGTTCTACGGCTACGGCCTGTCCGAGCACCGCTTCGGCCAGGCGCTGCGGCCGCGGCCGCGCGACAGCTATGTGCTGTCGACCAAGGTCGGACGCGTTTTCGTGCCGCCGGGGCGCGGCGGGGTCGACCGCGGCACCTGGGCCGGCGGGCTCGAGTTCAACCCGGTGTTCGACTACAGCTATGACGGCGCCATGCGCTCCTTCGAGCAGAGCCTGATGCGCCTCGGCATCTCCTCGATCGACATCCTCCTGATCCACGACGTCGACATCTGGACCCACGGCTCGCGCGAGGCCTATGAGCAGCGCCTGCAGGAGGCCCTGGCCGGGGCCTACAAGGCGCTGTTCAAGCTGCGCGAGGAGGGCGTGGTCAAGGCGATCGGCGTCGGCGTCAACGAGGTCGAATCCTGCATGCGCTTCGCCGAGGGCGGCGATTTCGACTGCTTTCTGCTGGCCGGGCGCTACACCCTGCTGGAGCAGACCGCGCTCGACGACTTCCTGCCGCTGTGCCAGCGCCGCAACATCGGCATCATGCTGGGCGGCCCGTACAATTCCGGCATCCTGGCGACCGGCGCCGTGCCCGGTGCCCGCTACAACTACACGGAGGCGCCGCCGGAGATCCTGGAGCGGGTCAGCCGGATCGAGGCGGTGTGCCGCCGCCACGGCGTGCCCCTGCCGGCCGCGGCGATCCAGTTCCCGCTGGCCCATCCGGTGGTCGCCTCGATGATCCCGGGCGCGGTCAAGCCGGACGAGGTGGAGCGCAACCACGCCCTGATCGCGACCCCGATCCCGGCCGAGTTCTGGGCCGGGCTGAAGCGCGAAGGCCTGGTGCGGGAGGATGCGCCGGTTCCGGGCTGAATCAGAGCAGCCCCAGGCTCCTGAAGCTGGAATGGCCCCTGCGGCCGACGATGACGTGGTCGTGCAGGGTCACCCCGACCGTCTCCAGCGCCCGCGCCACCGCCTTGGTCATCTCGATGTCGGCGCGCGATGGGGTCGGGTCGCCGGAGGGATGGTTGTGGACCAAGATCAACGCGCTGGCGCCGAGCTCCAACGCTCGGCGCGCCACCTCGCGCGGGTAGACCGGCGCTTGGTCGACGGTGCCCTGGGCCGATGCATCGTCCGCCAGCAGCGCGTTCTTGCGGTCGAGATAGAGAATCCGCACCTGCTCGGTGCCGCCGAACTTCATGGCGACGCCGAGATAGTCCAGCAGCGCCTGCCAGGAGCCGAGCACGGGGCGGTCGGTCACCTGTTCCTTCAGCAGCCGCTCGGCTGCGGCCTGCACCACCTTCAGCAGGGCGACGCTGATGTCGCTCAGGCCGCCGCGCTGGGCCAACTGGGTCGGCGTCGCCGCCAGCACCGCGCCCAGGCTGCCGAAGGTGGCGATCAACTGCTTGGCGAGCGGCTTGGTGTCGCGCCGCGGAATCGCCGAGAACAGCAGCAGCTCAAGGATCTCATGATCGGCCAGCGCCGCCGCGCCGGCGGTGAGGAAGCGCTGCCGCAGCCGGTCGCGATGGCCGCTGTAGTGGGGAACCGGGTCCGTCGCGTCCGGCGCCTCGGTCACGGCACCGGATATGGCGGCTGAGTGTGGCCGGCGGGGGACAGGGTGAAGATCTCGACCCCGTCCCGGGTGACGCCGACCGTGTGCTCGAACTGGGCCGACAGGCTGCGGTCGCGGGTCACCGCGGTCCAGCCGTCCGACAGGATCTTCACCGCCCAATGGCCGGCATTGATCATCGGCTCGATGGTGAAGATCATGCCCTCGCGCAGCGCCAGCCCGTCACCGCGCCGGCCGTAATGCAGGATGCTGGGCGGGGCGTGGAACACCTTGCCGACGCCATGGCCGCAGAAGTCGCGCACCACCGAGAAGCGATGGCCCTCGGCATAGCTCTGGATGGCGTGGCCGATATCCCCCAGCGTGGCGCCGGGCTTGACCGCGGCGATGCCGCGCATCATCGACTCATAGGTCACCTCGATCAGCCGCTTGGCCTTGACCGCGACCTTGTCGCCGGCGACGTACATCCGGCTGCTGTCGCCATACCAGCCGTCCAGGATCGGGGTGACGTCGATGTTCAGGATGTCGCCGTTCTCCAGCGTCCGGTCGCCCGGGATGCCGTGGCAGACGACATGGTTCAGCGAGATGCAGCTCGATTTCGGATAGCCGCGATAGCCCAGCGTCGCCGGCACCGCGCCATGGTCGCGCATGAAGCCGTCGCACAGCCGGTCCAGCTCGTCGGTGGTCACGCCGGGCTTCACATGCGGGGCGATGAAGTCGAGGGTCTCGGCCGCCAGCCGGCCGGCACGCCGCATCGCCGCGAACTCGGCCTCGCCATGCAGGGGGATGTGGCCTTCCTCGCGGGTCTGGGGTTCCACCTCGGTCACGCTTTCTATCCTGTCTCGCATCATCCTTAGCCTATACCACCGCCGCCGCGCGGTCGCCACCCGGCGGGATATGGGGGCGACTCGGCCGGGCGCCAGGGCCGGCGCCGCAGGACCGGCATGCAGTCCGCCGTGGTGCCACGGCGGCTTGACTCTCGTTTGTAACCGAACGATCATTTATAAATTCGGCAAGCCGATGGAGGAGACGATGCCGCTGCCGGCGGACGGAAAGGTCGCCCTGGTCGCGGGCGCAACCCGCGGGTGCGGGCGGGGAATCGCGGTGGAGCTGGGGGCGGCCGGCGCCACCGTCTACGTCACCGGGCGCAGCATCCGCGGCCAGCCTTCGGAGTACCGGCGGCCGGAGACGATCGAGGAGACGGCGGAGCTGGTCTCGGCCGCCGGCGGCCGCGGCATCGCCGTGCAGACCGACCATCTGGTGCCGGAGCAGGTCGAGCGCCTGGTCGCCCGCATCGCCGACGAGCAGGGGCGGCTCGACATCCTGGTCAACGACGTTTGGGGCGGCGAGACATTGTTCGAGTGGAACAAGCCGGTGTGGGAACACGATCTGCAGAACGGGCTGCGCCTGCTGCAGCTCGGCGTGCACACCCATCTGATCACCGCGCATCATGCCCTGCCGCTCATGATCCGGCGCCCGGGCGGCCTGCTGGTCGAGGTCACCGACGGCACGGCCGAGTACAATGCCGACCACTATCGGTTGTCGCCCTTCTACGACCTCGCCAAGGTGTCGGTGAACCGGATGGGCTGGTCCCATGCTAAGGACCTGGCGCCGCACGGCGCCACCTCGGTGTCGCTGACGCCCGGCTGGATGCGGTCGGAGATGATGCTGGAAGCCTATCAGGTCAGCGAGGAGAACTGGCGGGACGCGACGAAGATCCAGCCGCATTTCATCATCTCGGAAACGCCGCGCTTCACCGGCCGCGCCGTGGCGGCGCTGGCGGCCGACCCGGACCGGGCGCGGTGGAACGGCCAGTCCCTGTCCAGCGGCCAGTTGGCGCGGGTCTACGGCTTCACCGACCTCGACGGCTCGCAGCCCGACGCGTGGCGCTATGTGCCGGAGGTGCAGGATGCGGGCAAGCCGGCCGACGCCACCGGCTATCGCTAGCATTTTCAGCCTGTCTCGCGGCCCGTCCGGGCGATAGCATCGCCCGACTCAGCCCAGGGCAGGACCATGACCGAGACGCGCATCGTGACCGCCGCCGTTCTGGTGATCGGCGACGAGATCCTTTCCGGCCGCACCAAGGACGCCAATATGGGCTTCCTGGCCGAGCGGCTGACCGAACTCGGCATCCGCCTGAGCGAGGCGCGGGTGGTGCCGGACGTGCCGGAGGAGATCGTGGCGGCGGTCAACGCGCTCAGGGCGCGTTACGACCATGTCTTCACCACCGGCGGCATCGGGCCGACGCATGACGACATCACCGCCGAATGCATCGCCCGCGCCTTCGGCGTGCCCCTGCTGCGCCACCCGGACGCGGTGCGGCGGCTGGAGGCGCATTATGAGGCCGGCCAGCTGAACGAGGCGCGGCTGCGCATGGCCAATGTGCCGGAGGGCGGCACGCTGATCGACAACCCGGTCAGCGCCGCGCCCGGCTTCCGCATCGGCAATGTCTACGTCATGGCCGGAGTGCCGCGGATCATGCAGGCGATGTTCGACGGCATCGCCCCGACGCTCGCCGGTGGCGACAAGGTGCTCAGCCGCACCGTCACCTGCGACCTGGGCGAGGGGGTGATCGCCGCCGGGCTCGGCGCCATCGCCGCTGTCTATCCGGAGCTGTCGGTCGGCAGCTACCCGTATTTCCGCGCCGGCAAGTTCGGCACCAGCCTGGTGCTGCGCGGCACCGATGCCGAAAAGCTGTCCTCCGCCACCGAGGCTGTGCGTTCCCTGGTGGTCTCGCTCGGCGGCACCGCCGGCCCAGAGCCGGAGAAGAGCGAGTAGGCCAAGCCGATGAGGAGCGCGATGCCGAGCCAGGCGGCGAGATAGAGCAGGCCGCGACCGTCCCAGCCGCGGCGCAGCACGGCCGGCGCCACCAGGATCAGCGCGGCGACCAGCCAGATCAGGTGGATCCATTGGAAATCGCTCATGCCCCGGACAATGGGGAGCGATCCGCCCGCCGGCAAGCCGCATTCGGCTTGCGCGGCGGGCGGGGGCGCGCCATAGACGGACCCCGTGCGGACGTGGTGGAACCGGTAGACACAGCAGACTTAAAATCTGCGTCCTTCGGGAGTGCGGGTTCGAGTCCCGCCGTCCGCACCAGACACGAATCCAGCCATCAGGCCGCCATGGCGTGGCAGGATTCGGCGCAGCGCCGGCAGGCGTCGACGCAGTCCTGCATGTCGCCGATGCGCTCGCAATCCGCGGCGCAGGCGTCGCAGATCTCGGCGCAGGCGGCGCAGACGCGCCGGTGGTGCTCGGTGCCGATCAGCATGATCTCGGCCGCGCTGCGGCAGATCTCGGCGCAGGCCATCATCAGCCGGAAGTGCTTCGGCTCGACATGCTGTCCGCCTGCCTCGAGGCAATGCGACATCGCGGTCGACAGGCAGGTCTGGTGGCAGCGGGTGCATTCGTCGATGCACGCCCGGATCTCCGCGGAAAGGTGCTGCATGGAATCGCTCCGTGACGGGTGATTGTTGGGTGATTGGAGGAGCGATCAGGGACGTGGAGGCGGGCTGGGGCCGCTGAGCTCGATGCCGGTCTCCGACGTGTCGGCGGAATGGATCGCGCCGGTGGGCATCAGGTCCGGCGGCGGCACGGACGCATCGTCGGCGGCCAGAGCCGGGACGCACAGCGTGCCGCAGCAGGATGACGAATGGGCGCTGCTGCCGTGATGGCCGGAGGCGGCCGGGCGCTGGGCGCTGGCCGCTGCCAGGCAGGCACCGTCGTCGTGCGGGGCATCCGAGGCCAGCGCCGCCAATGGCCCCATGCCAAAAGCCAGCGCCGCAACCAGCGACAGGGCGGTGAGCAGGCGGTGCAGCAGGAGTCCGGAACGCCTCATGGCGGCCTCGCTTCGCGGATTCCCCTGTTCAACGGGGCGAGCGGGCGATCGGTTCAGTCCTGAGCGAGTTGACTGATGCCGATCAATCCCGCCGCGCCGCCTGCAGCTCGATCCGGCAGGCGGTCTCCGAGCCGCATCCGGTGCACCGCAGCGCCATCTCGATCCGGAACAGCCGGGCATCACCGCCGAAGCGCTGCACCAGCCGCCGCCGGTCCAACTCCCGCCGCCGGTGGCACTTCCCGCACTTCGCCACGATGCCCGTGCCGGCCGAGATGTCGGACAGGCGCAGGCCAATCTCCCAGTTGTTCTGTACGCGATCCCGCACCTGGGCCGTCAGCGGTCTTTTCCCGCGTCCCCGAAGACACGGCGTTCGGCCGTGTCGAGGCCCGCCCGCAGCAGCGCGTCGGTCTCATCGTCGCCCAGGCCGAGCTCCTGCGCGCCCCAGATCACCTCCTCGCGCCGGGCCCGGATCGCGTCGGTGATGCGGTGCGGCCCGGGCCGAAGCGCAGCCCGGATGTCCTCGCTGAACGGACCCCTGCGATGCTTCATGGCGACCTCCGGGCTGATCCAATGTTCGCTAAATGTTCTATACCTTCGGGCGAAAGGGAGTCGAGTCGATTTCGTCCGCATGCCCGACGCCGGGGGTCAGCCCTGCTCGACCTGCAGCGCCCGCCACTCCGACAGGCCCATCCAGGGCAGGTCGGGCCGGGAGCGGCCTGGCAGCATCGCCAGGAATTCCAGCGAATGCCCGTCCGGATCCTGGAAATAGACGCTGGCGGCCGGCATCCAGGTCAGCACCACCGGCTCGCGGATCTCCGGGCCGTTGCCGGCGCGGCGCGGCGTCAGCCCGGCGGCGCGCAGGCTGGCGACCGAGGCCTCGACATCCGGCAGGTCGACCGAAAAGGCGATGTGCAGCCGCATCGACATCGGCGCGCTGTGGATCGACCACAGCCCCAGCATCGCCGTCTCCGGCCTCGGCACCCAGAAGAACGCCACATGGCGCTCCGGGATGGTGTGGGCCAGCGGCAGCCCCAGCACATCCCGGTAGAAGCGGATCGAACGGTCCAGGTCGCTGACCGTCAGATGCGTCTCGTACAGTCCCTTGATCGGCACCACCGCCACCGGATCCTCCCTTGTCCGCAATGCCGGCCGATCATTCCCGGCGGCCGGGCAGGGGGCAAATGGGAGGAATTCATCGGCGCATGACCCGGGCTCATCCGGGCCTGGATCAGGTCTTCACCCCGCCCGACGCCAGCCCGCCCTGCCACCAGCGCTGCATGAACAGGAAGGCGGCGATCACCGGCAGGATGCTGACCAGCGCCCCGGCCATGACGATGGTGAACAGCACGGTGCCGCCGCTGCCGGACGTGGCCGAGGCGTACCATTGCGACAGGCCGACGGTGATCGGGAAGTATTCCGACGAGTTCAGCATCACCAGCGGCAGGAAGTAGTTGTTCCAGGTCGACACGAAGGCCAGGATCAGCACCGTGGCGAAGCCCGGCATCAGCAGCCGGAAGGCGATCTTGCCGAAGATGTGCAGCTCGCCCGCGCCATCGACGCGGCCGGCCTCGATCAACTCGTTCGACACCGCGTCCTGGATGTAGACGCACATCAGGAACACGCCCGGCGGGAACACCATCGACGGCAGGATGATCGCGATCGGCGTGTTGACCAGCCCGATCTTCGACAGCATCAGAAACAGCGGCACCGACAGCGCCGTCTGCGGGATCATCACCGCGCCCAGCACCAGGGCGAAGAACAGGTTCTTGCCCCGGAATTGGAATTTGGCGAAGGCATAGCCGGCGCAGGTGGCCAGCAGGGCGGCGCCGAGGCCGGAGATCGCGGCGTAGAGGAAGGTGTTCAGGAGCCAGCGCGCGAAGGCCCCGTCCTGGTAGGTGAACAGCCCGTGCAGATTCTCCCACAGATTGAAGTCGCCGGCGAACCACAGGCCGAAGGTGCCGAACAGATCGGCATTGGTCTTGGTCGCCGAGACGATGACGTAGAGCAGCGGGATGAAGGTGTAGACGAAGTAGATCCCCAGCACCGCGGTCAGCAGCCAGCGCTGGCGGCGGAAGCCGGCGGAGCGGACGGTGCGCGCGGCGATCGTCACCGGCGCCCCCTGCGGTTGGTCAGCAGCATGAAGCCGTAGGACGCCACCGCCACCACCGCGCCCAGGACGAAGGAGATCGCCGCCGAGTAGTTGTACTGCTGCGAGATGAAGGCCAGGGTGTAGGCGTAGTAGTTCGGCGTGTAATGGCTGTTGATCTGGCTCGGCGCCAGGTTGCGCATCAGATAGGGTTCGGTGAACAGCTGCAGCGTGCCGATGATCGAGAAGATCACCGTGACGATGATGGTGGGCACGATCAGGGGCAGCTTGATCCGGAGGGAATGCTGCAGCGCCGTGGCGCCGTCGATCGCCGACGCCTCCTCCAGGTCCCGCGGCACCGCCTGCAGCGCCGCGTAGTAGATGATCATGTTGTAGCCCATGTACTCCCACACCGCGATGTTGGCGAGGGAGGGGAGCAGGCCGCCGCCGGACAGGAAGTCGACCTTGCCGAAGCCCATCGCCTCGGACAGCTGGCTGAACGGGCCGAAGGCCGGGCCGTAGAGATAGCCCCACAGCAGCGTCGCGATCACCGCCGGCACCGCATAGGGGATGAAGAAGGCGACGCGGAAGAAGCCGCGGGCGAACACCAGGCCGCTGTCGAGGATCAGCGCGAACAGCAGCGCCAGCCCCAGCATCACCGGGATCTGCATCAGGCCGAACTGCAGCAGCAGGCCGACGCCGTCCCAGAAGTTCTTGTCGTGGATGGCGCGGACATAGTTGTCGAGCCCGACGAAGCGGGCGCCGCCGACCAGCGTCTCCCGGAACAGGCTCATCTGGAAGGCATAGAGCAGCGGCGCAATCAGGAAACCCGCGAACAGCAGCAGGAACGGCGCCAGGAAGACGTAGGGCGCCAGCTTGCGGCCGACCAGGATTCGGGCCCGGCCTGCAGCAGGGACATCGGCGGGCGCCGCCGTCACGGCGGGCCCGCCGGCCCCGAGCTCAGAGGACGGTGAAGCCCTGGTCGTTGGCATAGGCCACGACGGTGTCCTGCACGCGGTCGAAGGCTTCGGCCAGGGTGCCGTTGCCGGCAATGGCGGCGGCCATCTCGTCCTGCAGCTGCTGGTTCACATAGTCCTGGAACGGCGCGAACTCGAAGCTCGGGTCGACCTGGTTCTCGGAGACGACGAAGATCTCGTTGACCTTCTGGCCGCCGTAGAAGTCGTAGCCGTGGCCCATCAGCTCCTTGTCGTCGATCAGCGATTTCAGCACCGGGAACAGGAACTGCTTGGTGTTCCACAGCCGCGCCGCCTCCGGGTCGCTGCCCATGAACTGGGCGAACAGCGCGGCCTCCTTCGGGTGCTGCGACGAGGTGAAGGCGGCGAAGGTCGACCCGCCCCAGTTCGAGGTGACCTTGCCGCCCTTCTCCCATTGCGGCATCGGCGCCGCCCGCCACTGGCCGAAGCTCTTCTTCATCGACTGCTGCATCAGCACCGGTGCCCAGGCCGCAGTGACCCAGGAGGCGTAGGTGCCGGCATCCAGCCCGGCGAACCATTCGGTGGTCCACATCGGCTTGACGTCGACCGCCTTGGCGTCGATCAGCTTCTGCCAATAGGCGGCCCATCTCTTGGCGATGTCGTCGTTCAGCGCGATCTTGATGCTGGTGCCGTCGAGGTGGAACGGCCGCCAGCCGGCCTGCCACAGCACGGCGCAGACCCAGCCGGCATCCGAGGCGCCGAAATCGCACATGAAGGTGCCGGGCGCCTTCTCCTTCAGCTTGATCGCCTGCTCGGCATAGTCGCCCCAGGTCTCGGGCACCGACAGGCCGTGCTTGTCGAACACGTCGGCGCGGTACAGCAGGCCCATCGGCCCGCTGTCCCAGGGCACGGCATAGACCTTGTCGCCGTCGGTCACCGACTTCCAGGTCCAGTCGACGAAGGCGCTGCCGATCTCGCCGGCACCGTGCGGTGCCAGATCGGCCAGCACGCCCAGCTGCTTGAAGCTGGCAATCGAGTTGAACTCCATCTGCGCCACGTCCGGCAGGCCGCTGCCGGCCTTGATCGCGTTGCGCAGCTTGACGTAGTGCGGCGGGCCCTGGCCCACATTCTCCAGCTTGACCGAGATGCCGGGGTATCTCTTCTGGAACAGGTCGATCTGGCTCGGGATGTCGGGCGTCCAGGCCCAGAACAGCAGCTCGACCTTGTCCTGCGCCCGCGCCATGGCCGGCAGCCCCGCCACCGCCGGCGCCACCAGCGCGCCCGCGGTGCCCTGCAGGAAGCGACGCCGGTCGAGCGTCGGTCCCATGGCTGATCCCGGCTGGGTCCCGGTCGTCTCCGACATTTCGTTGCCTCCCTGGATGCCAGTGCCCCGATCCCGCAATGCGAGTCGACGATTCCTTGCAACAATCAGAGCATGGGAGGCCGCTCCTCTGTCAATGCGGCACGGTGCCGGCGGCGGTTTGTTCCGAATGCGGACATCGCCGCCTCGATCCGGCTGGCGGGGCAGGGGGCGCCGTGCCTAACCTGCCGGTCGACGCCCTCCGAGCCGGTGACCATGATGCTCCCCGATCTCGTTCCAGCTCTACTCCGCCCGCCATTTCCCGCCGCTCGAGGCCCAGCTCGACTGGCTGGCGCAATGCGGCTACGACGCGGTCGAGCCCTGGCTGCCGGCCTATGAGGCCGACCCCGCCCAATTCCGCCGCCAGATCGATGCCGCCGGCCTCGCCTGCTCCGGCTTCCACATGCCGCTGGCCGGGCTGGTGGCCGAGCCGCAGCGGTTCTTCGACTATGCTCATGCCCTGGGCACCGACACGCTGATCCCGCCCTACCTGACCCCGGCGGAGCGCAGCATCACCGCCGATGGCTGGCGCTGGGTTGGGGCGCAACTGGCGGAGGGTGCCGCAGCGGCCAAGGCCGAGGGGCTGAAGGTCGCCTGGCACAACCATGATTTCGAGTACCGCCGGCTGGAGGACGGCCACCGGCCGATCGACCTGCTGCTGGAGGCGGCGGGACCGGGCGTCGATTTCGAGATCGACATCGGCTGGGTCACCCGCGGCTGGGCCGACCCGGCGCAGGAACTGGCGCGCTACGCCGACCGCATCACCGCGATCCAGTTGAAGGACACGGCCCCCGCCGGCACCGCCGCCGACGAGGGTTGGGCCGCGACCGGCGACGGCATCATCGACTGGCCGTCCCTGGCCCCGCTGTTCGGCAAGACTCGCGCCGCGGTGCTGGTGGTCGAGCACGACAACCCGTCCGACTGGAAGACCTTCGCCGCCCGCTCGATCGACTACATCCGGCGGCTGGTCGGGGGGATGACGGCCGAGGCATCCGAGGAAGGCGCCATAGAGATCATGACGGGGCGCCACGCGAAGTGAGCCGGGATGCGAACTGTAGAGACATCGTTGGCCGAGTTCCTGAAGACCGGCCGCATCGGCCCCATTCGTGAGGGCATGAAGAGATCCGATGTCCGGCGCATTCTCGGATATCCGCAGACCGGAGGCTGGGCCTATCAGCGGGGCAGCTCGCCCTGCTGGTACTACGGGTCGGTGGAGATCGGCTTCTACGCTCGTGGCCTATACCGCGATCGAGTGGACTATCTGCAGGTGGGGCGCGGACGGGACAACCGTTTCACCGGCTGGGGGCGGCTGCGCTTTCATGACGACGGGTTCCGCCCCCTTACCGCGACCCTGCCGGAGATCCAGCGGTTTGGGAGAGTCCATGGAATTCCCCTCCTGCCGATCTGGAACAAGCTTCAGAACCCCGAGCCCGGGCTCTGACGCCCGGCGGCGTGTGCATATGGCTGGGTGAGGATGATGAAACCGGGGAACGCTTCTTCGGAACCTTCATAACGGACACCTGGCGCTGGTACACCGCTCCCCACATGCCGGTTGGCTATCGGCTGGGTGCCGCTGGCGGCCCATCACTCCGGACATGATCTCTGGCGAGGGAGTGATCGTCGCAGCCGCCGCATGCCACCATCACAACGGTGCATTGGCCGGCCCGGCATGAAGCGGGCTTCATTCCTGCAGGGGCGTGGTCAAGCTAGCGACAGGGAATGAAGAACCGGAGGATTTTCTAGCTTTCCAATCCGGGCATCAACGAATCGGCAGGCGAGCTTCAGACCCTGGCGCCCCTTTACTCCTAGCCCCGAGAGCCGGCCTTTGCGGGGCGGCTCCCGGGGCCTGCGAGGCGCTTAGTTAGAAGAACCGGTTCTTCGGCCGCGGCAGGCCGAGATGGTCGCGCAAAGTCGTGCCCTCGTATTCCTTCCGGAACAGGCCGCGGCGCTGCAGCTCCGGCACCAACCGGTCGACGAAATCATCGAGGCCGCCGGGCAGGTACGGGAACATCACGTTGAAGCCGTCCGAACCCCGGGTCTCCAGCCATTCCTCCATCTCGTCGGCGATCGTCGCCGGCGTGCCGACGAAGGCCAGGCCGGCATAGCCGCCCAGGCGCTGGGCCAGCTGGCGCACGGTCAGCCCCTCGCGCTCGGCCAGCTCCAGCACCCGCTCGCGGCCGGTCTGGCTGGCATTGGTCTCCGGGATCGGCGGCAGCTTCGCGTCCGGGTCGAAGCCCGAGGCGTCGGTGCCCAGCGCGATCGACAGCGAGGCGATGGCACTCTCGTAATGCACCAAGCTGTCAAGTTTCGCCCGCTTGGCCCGCGCCTCCTCGACCGTGTCGCCGACCACGACGAAGGCGCCGGGCAGGATCTTCAGATGGTCGCGGTCGCGGCCGACCGCCGCCATCCGGCCCTTCACATCGGCGTAGAAGCGCTGCCCGGCGGCGAGGGTGGAGCCGGCGGCGAACACCATCTCCGCCGTCTCCGCCGCCAGCTGCCGCCCGGACTCCGATGCGCCGGCCTGCACGATCACCGGCCAGCCCTGCGGCGTCCGGGCGATGTTCAGCGGCCCGCGCACCGACAGATGCGGCCCCTTGTGGTCCAGCACATGCAGCTTGGCCGGGTCGAAATAGATCCCGCTCTCGACGTCGCGGATGAAGGCGTCGTCGGCCCAGCTGTCCCACAGCCCGGTGACCACGTCGTAGAACTCGCGGGCGCGGTCGTAGCGCTCGCCATGCTCCATGTGCTCGTCCAGGCCGAAGTTCAGCGCCGCGTCCGGGTTCGAGGTGGTGACGATGTTCCAGCCGGCGCGGCCGCCGCTGATATGGTCCAGCGAGGCGAAGCGCCGGGCGATGTGGTAGGGCGCGTCGAAGGTGGTCGAGGCGGTGGCCACCAGCCCGATCCGCTCGGTCGCGCCGGCCAGCGCCGACAGCAGGGTGAACGGCTCGAACGAGGTCACCGTGTGGCTGCGCTTCAGCGCCTCCAACGGCATGTTCAGCACGGCCAGGTGGTCGGCCATGAAGAAGGCGTCGAAGCGGCCGCGCTCCAGCGTCTGGGCGAAGCGCTTCAGGTGGCCGAAGTTGAAATTGGCATCCGGATAGGCACCGGGATAGCGCCAGGCGCCGGTGTGGATGCTGACGGGGCGCATGAAGGCGCCGAGATGCAGCTGGCGGTCGCGACTCAAAGGTCACCTCTCGCCCTGTCGGGGCGGGTTGCGGGCATGTCCTCGGCGGCGTGGCGGCATTCTGGACGCGAAGGGCCGGGCCGCGCAACGGGAACGCGTCGACTGCGGCTGGGCTAGGATCGCGGGCGCAGCCAGGCCAGCAGCGACCGCGCGGCGGCCAGGCCCAGGACGATCATCGGCACGACCACGACCAGGGCCAATTCGGCGACCAGCGCGCCCGCCACCCCTCTGATCGCCAGGGCCAGGAGTGGGTGGTCGGACGGGCGGACGACCGTCACGCTGAACACCCCCCATGCCAGCGCCGTCGCGATCGTGACCAGCCGAATGGCCCAGCGGCTCGGCTTGAACAGCACGGTCAGGAGGCAGGCGGCCAGGACCAGCGGGTTTTTCACCGTGGTCAGGAAGTGCAGGAAGATCTCGTGGGTCCCCATCACGCCGATCCTGCCGCCCCGGGGCCCGTCGATCCATCGCAAACCGGAGATGCCGGACGGAGAAGGCCATCCGGCCCGGCGGTGCCCGGCTAGCGCCCGGCGGTCTGGCCGTGCCGGCGATTCAGCGACTCCAGGGCCCGGCGCAGCCGGCGGCCGGTGTCCCGCCGCTGCACCTCGGCCGACGCCAGGGCGGCGAGGGTCAGCAGGCAGCGCCGCTGTTCCTCGTCCAGGATCCGCGGGACATGGTCGATGACGCAGAGCGACCCCAAGGCGAAGCCATCGGCATCGACCACCGACGCGCCGGCATAGAAGCGGAAGGCGGGCTCGCCGGTGACCGCGGGATTCGCCCTGAACTCCGGATCCAGGGCCAGGTTCTCGACCGCGAACACCCCCTTCTGCAGGATGGTGCGGTTGCAGAAGGCCCAGCTGCGCGGCGTCTCGGCCATGTCCAGCCCCTGCCGCGACTTGAAGACCTGGCGGGTCGGAGTCAGCAGCGTCAGCAGGGCGATCGGTGCAGCCAGGCAGCGGCCGGCAAGCCAAGTCAGCCGGTCGAAGTCCTCCTCCGGCGGGGACCGTACCAACCCGGACCGGTCGAGCGCCGCGAGGCGCTGGTTCTCGTTCGCCGCCAGCGCGTAGGGAGGGGCGGGATCGGCGGTGTCGGAGGGATCCGTCCGGTCGCGCAGCAGGTCCCGCACGGCATCCGGCAGCAGATCGGGCGAGGCCAGGCCGGGGCCGCCCACCGCCAGGATGTGCGTGCTGCCCAGCGCGGGATTGGCCGTCAGGCTGCGCAGCAGCGCCGCCCGCTCCGCATCGCCGTCCTCGAGATCGACGACCACCACGCCCGGCAGGCGCGAGCCGATGGCGAAGGCCGCCGCGTGGACGTCGTCATAGCCGTCCATCAGGGCTTCCCCGACGCCGCGCAGGACCTCTTCGTACCGGCCCAGCCGGGCGCGGGACGCGACCACGATGACCAGTGCGGAGGAGAAGGCGGGAGCCGGGACGGTGCCGGAGACGAGCGCCTCGACATCCGCACGGTACACGCGGCGATGGCCGCCCGGGGTCTTCCACGAGGTCAGCGATCCGCCCTCGATCAGCAATTGGGCCGTGCGGACGGAGATGCCCAGCAGCTTCGCCGCCTGCGCGGTGGTCAGGATGTCGTTCGGCATTCGGCCTTCCTTTTGCCCGGCCATTCTAGCGATCCCGTTATGGACAATCCCACCGCGATCCTATGAGTTTCCAAAATTTGATGTATTTACTATAATTGATATATTTGATAATTCAACCATCGTGCGGGCTTGGAACGGCCTGGGCTTCATAGGAAGGACATTCAGTGGACGAGACCATCAGCCCCGATGCCGACGCGGCGGGGCACGCCGTCGCCGTTGCCGCCAACCAGCGCCGGCTGCGCGCGGCCCTGAAGCCCGGCTACGATTTCATCGTCTGCGGCTCGGGCTCCTCCGGCTCCGTCGTGGCCCGCCGCCTGGCGGAGGACGGGCGGGCCTCCGTGCTGCTGTTGGAGGCCGGCGGCACCGATGACGTCGACAGCGTGCGGCAGGCCGGGCAATGGCCCGCCAACCTCGGCACCGAGCGGGACTGGGGCTTCCAGGCCGAGGCCAACCCGGCCCTCAACGGGCGCCGGCTGCCGCTCTCCATGGGCCGGGTGCTGGGCGGCGGCTCCAGCATCAACGTCATGGTCTGGGCCCGCGGCCACCGGAACGACTGGGAGCATTTCGCCGAAGCGGCGGGCGATCCCGGCTGGGGCTACGAGGCGGTGCTCGGCGTCTACCGCCGGATCGAGGACTGGCAGGGCGCGCCGGATCCGCTGCGGCGGGGCAAGGGCGGCCTGGTCCATGTCGAGCCGGCACGCGACCCCCACCCGGTCGCCTGGGCGATGCTGGAGGGCGCCCGGTCGGTGGGCATCCCGACCTATGACGACCAGAACGGCGCGCTGATGGAAGGCGAGGGCGGCGCGGCCATCGCCAATGTTCGGATCCGCGACGGCCGGCGCCTGTCGGTGTTCCGCACCTATGCCTATCCGCTGATGGACCGGCCCAACCTCACCGTGCTGACCGGCGCGCTGGTCACCCGGATCCTGTTCGATGGCCGGCGCGCCATCGCGGTCGAGATCCTGCATGAGGGCCGGTCCAAGCGCATCGCCGCGGGCAGCGAGATCGTCCTTTCGCTCGGCGCGATCAACACCCCGAAGGTGCTGATGCAGTCGGGTGTCGGCCATGCGGACGACCTGGTCCGCGCCGGCATCGGTGTGGTGGCGGACCTGCCGGGTGTCGGCCGTAACTTCCAGGACCATCTCTTCGTCCCCTGCGTCTGGGAAGCCAGGACTCCGATCACGCCCCGGAACAATGCGGCGGAGGCGACCTTCTTCTGGAAGAGCGACCCGTCGCTCGACACGCCGGACCTGCAGCCCTTCCAGCTCGAAGCGCCATTCAGCACGGCGGAAACGGCCCATTACGAGCCGCCGGCCGGGTCTTGGTCGATGCTGGCCGGCATTGTCCGGCCCCGCAGTCAAGGGCGGCTGCGCCTGACAGGGCGAAACCCGGCCGATCCTCTGGCGATCGAGGCGAATACCCTGTCCGACCCGACCGACATGAAGGCGCTGATCCGCTCGATCGAGCTGTGCCGGGATATCGGCAACTCCGCCGCGCTGCGGCCCTTCGTCCGGCGCGAGGTGATGCCGGGTGCCCTGGCGGGCGACAGCCTGGAGGCCTTCGCGCGCGACGGGGCGGCGACCTACTGGCACCAGACCGGCACCGCCCGGATGGGCCGGGACTCGCTGTCCGTCGTCGACGGCCGGCTGCGCGTCCACGGCATCGACGGGCTGCGCGTCGCCGACGGGTCGATCATGCCGCGGGTGACCACCGGCAACACCATGGCGCCCTGCGTGGTGATCGGCGAGAAGGCGGCGGCGTTCATCCTGCAGGATGCGGGTGGCGGCCCGGCCACCGGCTAGGGCTTCACGAGCCGCATCAAAGAGCAGTGTTCCAGCATATGGCCGGGCCTCGTGCCCGGCCATGTCCATTTCGGTCGCCCGAAGTTACTTGCATAATGATAGTGACGAGCATATATGGCGGTCGTCATTCAATAACGGCGCAGGCATCGCCATGCAGCGCAAGAGCCTCGGCAACCCCCAATGTCCCGTCGGCCGCAGCCTGGACCGGGTCGGCGAGTGGTGGAGCATCGAGATCCTGCGGGAGGCCTATTATGGCGCGACCCGCTTCGACGAGTTCCAGAAGAGCCTGGGCATCGCCCCCAGCATGCTGACCCGGCGGCTGAACAGCCTGGTCGAGGCTGGGCTCATGGAGCGGCGGCGCTACAGCGAGAAGCCGCCGCGCGACGAGTATGTGCTGACCGAGACCGGCCGCGATTTCCGCACGGTGGTGTGGTCGCTGGTCGCCTGGGGCAACCGCCATTTCGCGCCGGAGGGCGCCAGCATCCAGCTGGTCGACCGCGAGACCGGGGCCGTCGCCGACCCGGTGCTGTTCGACCGCAACAGCGGCCGGATCATGACCCCGCGCGAGTTCAGGCCCGGCCCGGGCCCCGCGGCCGACGAGCGCACGCAGCGCCGGCTGGCCCGCGCCAGCTTAATTTCAGCGGAGGCCGCGCCGTGAACGCCATCGTCCTCGACCGCGACACCTCGACCCCGGTCCAGGCGCCCGTCGCGCGGAAGCCGCGGCTGACGAGGAAGCGCCTGGCCCTGTCCGGCGCGGCGCTGGTCATCGTCCTCGGTGGCGGCTGGTACGGCCACGATTGGTGGACGGTCGGCCGCTTCTTCGAGAGCACCGACGACGCCTATGTCGGCGGCAACATCACCGTGATCGCGCCCAAGGTCGCCGGCTTCATCGCCACCCTGGCGGTAACCGACAACCAGCCGGTCCATGCCGGCGACCTGCTGGTCCGGCTGGACGACCGCGACTACCGGGCGGCGCTGGCCAAGGCCGAGGCCGCGGTGGCGCAGCAGAACGCGACCCTGGCCAATCTCGACGCCACCTACCGGCTGCAGCAGGCGGTGATCGCCCAGGCCCAGGCCGGCATCGCCGCCGCGGATGCGCAGGTCGTGCGCACCCGCGACGACCAGATGCGCTACCAGCAGCTCTCGGCCCGGTCCTTCGCCTCGGTCCAGACCTTCCAGAAGGCCGATGCCGACCACAAGTCGGCGGTGGCCGACGGCCAGAAGGCGCAGGCGACGCTCGACGCGGCGCAGCGCCAGCTCGACGTCATCGACACCCAGAAGCAGCAGGTGCGGGCGGCGTTGACCGCGGCCGAGGCCGATCGCGACACGGCGCAGCTGAACCTCGGCTACACCGAGATCCGGGCGCCGATCGACGGCACCATCGGCAACCGCGCCGCCCAGGAGGGCGCCTACGCCACCGTGGGGGCGCAGTTGCTGGCGATCGTGCCGGCCACCGGCCTGTGGGTCGACGCCAACTTCAAGGAGACGCAGCTGGCGCAGATGCGCGCCGGCCAGGCGGCGACGGTGACGGCCGACGTGCTGCCGGGCGAGGTCTTCCACGGCCATGTCGCCAGCCTGGCGCCAGCCACCGGCGCCCAGTTCAGCGTGCTGCCGCCGGAGAACGCGACCGGCAACTTCACCAAGATCGTGCAGCGCGTGCCGGTGCGCATCCTGCTCGACGGCGACGCGTCGGAACTGGGCCGGCTGCGGCCCGGCCTGTCGGTGACCGCCGATGTCGACCAGCGGGAAGGCGCCGGGAAATGAGCGCCGCCGCGGCCCCTCCCGCCGCCCCTGCAGGCGTTGCCGGGCTGACCGAGGGCCAGAAGATCTTCGCCTTCGCCGTGATGTGCGTCGGCTTCTTCATCGCGCTCCTCGACATCCAGATCGTGTCGGCCTCGCTGCGCGACATCGGCGGCGGCCTGTCCGCCGGCGTCGACGAGACCGCCTGGGTGCAGACCAGCTACCTGATCGCCGAGATCATCGTCATTCCGCTCTCCGGCTGGCTGTCGCGGGTGATGTCGACGCGCTGGCTGTTCAGCGTCTCGGCCGCCGGATTCACCCTGACCAGCCTGCTCTGCGGCTGGGCCTGGGACATCAACAGCATGATCGCCTTCCGGGCGCTGCAGGGCTTCCTCGGCGGGTCGATGATCCCGACCGTGTTCACCGCCGCCTTCGCCTTCTTCCGGGGGCCGAAGGTGGTGGTCGCGGCCGCCACCATCGGCGCGCTGTCGTCGCTGGCCCCGACGCTGGGCCCCACCATCGGCGGCTGGATCACCGACAACTACTCCTGGCACTGGCTGTTCTTCGTCAACCTGATCCCCGGCATCTTCATCACCATCGTGGTGCCGATCCTGGTCAAGATCGACAAGCCGGACTGGTCGCTGCTGCGCGGCGCCGACTATCCCGGCATGGTGCTGATGGCGCTGTTCCTCGGCTGCCTCGAATACACGCTGGAGGAGGGGCCGCGCTGGGACTGGTTCGGCGACGACAGCATCCGCGCCACCGCCTGGATCACGGCGATCAGTGGCGTGCTGTTCATCTGGCGCAGCCTGACCTTCGACCGGCCGGTGGTGGATTTGCGGGCGCTGAAAAGCCGCAACTTCGCGCTCGGCTGCTTCTTCTCCTTCGTCACCGGCATCGGCCTGTTCTCCACCATCTACCTGACGCCGCAATTCCTCGGCCGGGTGCGCGACTTCAGCGCCTACGACATCGGCCTGACGGTGTTCTCGACCGGCGTGTTCCAGATCATGGCGATCCCGGTCTACACATGGTTCGCCCGGCGCTTCGACTTGCGCTGGCTGATGATGTTCGGCCTGTCCTGCTTCGCCCTCTCGCTGTGGCTGTTCACCCCGATCACCCATGAGTGGGGCTGGCGCGAATTCCTGCTGCCCCAGGCCTTCCGCGGCTTCTCGCAGCAATTCGCGGTGGCGCCGGCGGTGACGCTGACCCTCGGCGGCCTGGCGCCGGACCGGCTGAAGCTCGCCTCCGGTCTGTTCAACCTGATGCGCAACCTGGGCGGCGCCATCGGCATCGCCGCCTGCGCCACCATCCTGAACGACCGCACCAACCTGCATTTCCTGCGGCTGGCGGAGCATCTGACCCCGTCCAACCCGGCGATGGTCGACCTGGTGCAGAAGGTGACGGCGGCGCAGACCGTCGCCCTCGGCGGCGACGCCCAGCGCGGCCACGCGGCGGCGCTGCAGCAGCTGTGGGCGCTGACCATGCGCGAGGCCCAGACCCTGACCTATGCCGACGCGTTTCTCGTGCTCTGCGTCTGCCTGACCATCGCGGCCATGATGGTGCCGCTGATGCGCAAGGTGGCGCCACCCAAAGGACCTTCCGCCGATGCGCACTGACGCCGCCCTGGCCGACAGCCCGGCCGTCCCCAGTGGCGCGGCCCCGGCGCCCGCCGCGCTCAGCGCCCGCACCCGGATGCTGCTGCACGGCCCGATCGTGCCGACCATCCTGCGCTTGGCCTGGCCCAATGTGCTGGTGATGCTGGCCCAGGCCTCGACCGGGCTGATCGAGACCTGGTGGCTGTCGCATCTCGGCACCGACGCCCTGGCCGGCATGGCGCTGGTGTTCCCGCCGGTGATGCTGGCGCAGATGATCTCGGCCGGCGCCATCGGCGGCGGCATCTCTGCCGCCGTGGCCCGGGCGATCGGCGGCGGCCGGCGCGGTGACGCCGATGCGCTGGTGCTGCATGCGATCGTCATCAACCTGGCGCTCGGCCTGCTCTGCACCGCCGGCATGCTCGCCTTCGGCCGGCCGGTCTACCGGCTGCTCGGCGGCAGTGGCGGGGCGCTGGAGGCGGCGCTGCTGTATTCCGACGTCGTCTTTGCCGGCAGCGTGCTGGTGTGGCTGATGAACGGCCTGGCCAGCGTGATCCGCGGCACCGGCAACATGCTGGTGCCGGCGCTGGTGACCTGCGGCGGCGTGGTGTTCCTGGTCCCGGTGTCGCCGCTGCTGATCTTCGGCTTCGGGCCGATCCCGGCGCTCGGCGTTGCCGGCGGCGGCGTGGCGCTGCTGGCCTATTACCTGGTCGGCACCGCCGTGCTCGCATGGTACGTGCTGTCCGGGCGGAACCTGGCGCGGCTGCGCCGGTCGCCGCTGCGGTGGGGCTTCTTCGCCGACATCCTGCGGATCGGCGCCGTCGGCGCCCTGAACTCGCTGCAGAGCAACGTCGTCATCGCCGTGGTCACGGCGCTGGTGGCGGCCGCCGCGGGGGTCGACGCGGTGGCCGGATTCGGCACCGGGGCCCGGCTGGAATACCTGCTGATCCCGCTGGTCTTCGGCCTCGGCGCGCCGCTGGTGGCGCTGGTCGGCACCAATATCGGCGCCGGCCAGCCGGACCGGGCGCTGCGCATCGCCCTGACCGGCGGGGCCATGGCCTTCGCCTTGACCGAGACGATCGGCCTGGCCGCCGCGATCTGGCCGCACGCATGGCTGGCGCTGTTCAGCGCCGATCCGCGGATGCTGGAGACCGGCACCGCCTATCTCCGCATCGTCGGCCCGGCCTATGGCTTCTTCGGCCTGGGGCTGGCGCTGTACTTCGCCTCGCAGGGGGCGGGACAGCTGGCTTGGCCGCTGATCGCCGGCGGGCTGCGGATGGCGCTGGCGGTCGGCGGCGGCTGGTTGGCGCTGCGCTGGACCGGGTCGCTCGACGCGCTGTTCGCCGGCCTCGCCCTCGGCCTCGCCGCCTACGGCCTGACCATGCTCGGCGCGATCGCCTCCGGCGCCTGGTTCCGCCGCCGGCCCTGACCGCCGCTGGAAGGGATGCGCCGGCCGCCGGAATCGGCGACAACTCCGTCTTTCTTGCGGGAAGAGGGATGGCCGGCGGGATGGCCTGGGTTCACATGGATAGCGCCGCGCTCGGCGACAGCGTGCTCGACCTCTATGAGCGCGACGGCGTCTACATGATCCGGGTCGACGGCTGGGAGCTGATGAACGGCGAATACCACGAGTCGGAGGACCGGCTTGGCGAGCTCGCCGCTCAGCTGGCCCGCCGCCCCGATCCCGACATCCTCGTCGGTGGCCTCGGCCTCGGCTTCACCCTGGCCAGCCTGCACCGGCATCTCGGCGCCGCCGGGCGGGTGACGGTGGCCGAGCTGTCCGAGGCGGTGATCCGCTGGTTCGATCGCCACACGAAGCCGCGAACGCTCGGCGACCATCCCTTCAGGATCCGGCAGGGCGACGTCCTCGCCGTGGCGGCCGAAGGTTCCGCCGAGGGCCCTGCCTTCGATGTCATTCTCCTCGATGTCGACAACGGGCCGGAGCCGCTCTCCGCCGCCGGGAACGCCGCGCTCTACGGGGCGGACGGCCTCGGCACCCTGCGCCAGGCGCTCAAGGCCGACGGGATCCTGATGGTCTGGTCGGCCTTCGAGGATCCGGAGTTCGTCGGCCGGGCCCGGTCCGCCGGGTTCTCGCCCGCATCGCTGCCGGTGTTCCGGCCGGGCCGGGCGGAGCCGTTCCATCTGGTCTATGTGCTGTCGGCGTCGCCGTTCCGGCCGGGTGAGCTGGACCGGTTCGGGCTGCAGCCGCTGTAGGCTCCGCTGGACCGCTCCGCACCCGGCGTGTACACGCTGGGGGCCAGTCGTGCCTGCTGGCCGGAGGATTTCCTTGCCGTTCCTGAGACTTCTGTCTGCCGCAGCAGCTGCCTTGCTGCTGCTCGCCGCCTGCGCCGAGCCGCAGACGCCCGAGAGCTATGTCGCGGCGGCCAAGGAACGCTTCAGTGAGCGGATCGCCCCCTACCAGGACCACCCTTCGGCCCAGATCATCGGCGATCTCGGCCCGCCCGACCAGGACACCCCCACCAAGGAAGGCGGCCGCAAGCTGGTGTGGGAGCGGCACGACAGCAAGACCATTGAGGACAAGGTCCTGCCGATCGTCTGCACCGTCACGGCGCTGACCAACAGCGACGACATGGTGTACTTCGTCATGGCCGGCGGCAACACGGTCTATTGCTCCGAGGTCTTTGCCGCCAACCCCTCCTGACCCGACCGCCGGTTATGTGAGGGCAGCCCGCCGGCGCGGCTCCATTGCAGCAGCGCGACCAGCCCGGCCAGCGCCAGCGCCGGCAGATAGACCCAGAAATGCGGCGGCCGGTCCGCCGGCTTCAGCACCGCGGTGATGTCGTAGCCGGCCTCCAGCCCGGTGCGCCTTGCATAGGAGCCGAAGCCGACGTCGGTGATCGTCACCCCGTCGGCGCTGACGCCCAGCCCGGCCGCGCGCAGGCGCCTGGCCGGGTCGGCCTGCGGCTCGCCGAGCGGCAGGCTGACGGTCTTGCGCACCTCCTCGCCTTCGATCGACAGGCCCTCGACCACGAAGGTCAGGCGCTGGCCGCCCGGCGCCGCCGCGACCTCGGCCAGGAAGGTGGCGGGGGCCTGGGTGACGGTGGACGGGTAGACGCGGTCGAGCCACCAGTCCGGCCGGAACAGGGCGAAGCAGGCGACCAGCAGCAGCGCGCTCTCCCACAGCCGTGACCGGGTCACGAAATAGCCCATGGTGGCGGCGGAGAACAGCAGCACCGCGGCGAAGGTGACGGTGACGATGGCGGCGAGGTCGGCCCAGCCCTCGACCCCGATCAGCAGCATGCCGGGGTTGAACACGAAGACGAAGGGCAGCACCGCGGTGCGCAGCGAATAGAGCGCGCCCTGGAACCCGGTCTTGATCGGGTCCTCGCGCGAGATCGCGGCGGCGGCGAAGGCGGCCAGGCCGACCGGCGGGGTGATGTCGGCCATGATGCCGAAATAGAACACGAACAGATGGACCGCGATCAGCGGGATGGCCAGGCCGGCCTGGGCGCCGAGTTCGACCACCACCGGGGCCATCAGCGTCGCCACCAGGATGTAGTTGGCGGTGGTCGGGATGCCCATGCCGAGGATCAGGCTGATCACCGCGATCAGCGCCAGCATGATCATGACGTTGCCGCCGGACACCGCCTCGACCAGCTCGGTCATCATCAAGCCGAGCCCGGTCAGGGTGATGGTGCCGACGATGATGCCGGCGGTGGCCGTGGCGATGCCGATACCGATCATGTTGCGGGCGCCGAGGCCCAGCCCGTCGACCAGCTCGGCCAGCGACCGGCGCAGCGCCTGCGGCAGATCCTGCCGGCGGAACAGGGCCAGCATCGGTCCGCGGGTGGCGAGAATGCCGATGATCGCGACGGTCGCCCAGAAGGCCGACAGGCCGGGCGACATCTGCTCCACCATCAGGCACCACAGCAGCACCACCAGCGGGATCAGGAAGTCGAGGCCGGTGCGGGTGACGTCCCAGGCGCGGGGCAGGTGCAGCAGCGGCGTGTTCGGGTCGTCGATGGCGAGGTCCGGGAAGCGCGCGGCATAGGCCAGGCTGGCGCCGTACAGCACCAGCCCGGCCAAGGCCAGGACCCAGGCCGCGGCGGCGCCGAACGCCGCCTGCGCGGCGAGGATGCCGTAGTACAGCAGGCCGAGCGCGGCGATGCTGCCGCTGAGGCCGAGGCCGGTGCGCAGCATGCGGCTCCGCAGCGCCACGTGCTCGCGCGGGATCGGCTTGCTGCCGATCTTCAGCGCCTCGAGATGGACGATGTACAGCAGCGCGACATAGGAGGCGATGGCCGGCAGCAGGGCGTGTTTGACGATCTCGGAATAGGGGATGCCGACATACTCCACCATCAGGAAGGCGGCGGCGCCCATCACCGGCGGCATGATCTGGCCGTTGATCGAGGACGCGGCCTCGATCGCCCCCGCCTTCACGCCCGAAAGGCCGGTGCGCTTCATCAGCGGGATGGTGAAGATGCCGCCCGACACGACGTTGGAGACGGAGGAGCCGGAGACCACGCCGTTCAGCGCCGAGGACACGACCGCGACCTTGGCCGGGCCGCCGCGCAGATGGCCCAGCAGGGCGATCGAGATCTGCATCATCCAGTTGCCCGCCCCGGCCTTGTCCAGCAGGGTGCCGAACAGCACGAACAGGAAGACGAAGCTGGTCGAGACGCCCAGCGCGATGCCGAAGATGCCCTCGGTGGTCAGCCACTGGTGCTGCAGGAACTTGGTCAGCGACGCGCCCTTGTGCTGCACCACCTCGGGCATCCAGGGGCCGGCGAAGGTGAACACCATGAACAGGATGGCGACGCCGACCATGGGCAGGCCCAGCGCCCGCCGCGTCGCCTCCAGCAGCAGCAGGACGCCGGCGCCGGCGGTGACCAGGTCGAGCGTGGTCGGCTGGCCCCGGGCGCTGCGCTAGCTCGCGGTAGAACAGGAACAGATAGGCGCCGGCGAAAGCGCCGATGACGGCCAGGATCCAGTCGATCGCCGGCACCCGGTCGCGGCGCGACCGGGCAAAGGCGGGATAGGCGGTGAGGGCCAGGAACAGGGCGAAGCCGAGATGGATCGCCCGCGCCTCGGTGTCGTTGAACACGCCGAAGCCGACCCGGAAGGGCAGGGGCGAGGCGTACCACAGCTGGAACAGCGACCAGGCGATGGCGACGACCGCCAGCAGCGCCGCCGCCGCCCCGGCCGGCTTGCGCCCGCCGGTGTCGGCCTCGGCGACCAGCTGCTCCAGCTCCGCGCTCGGTTGCAGCCCCGGCGTGTCGGTCATGACCGCCTCTCCCTGCTTGTTGATGCTGGAGGTCGAAGAGACCGTCAGATGAGGAGGCAGCCCTCTTTATCTGTCATTGCCGGGCTTGACCCGGCAATCCAGAGGGTCTCGACAGCCTCTGGATGCCCGGGTCAAGCCCGGGCATGACAGTGAAAAGAAGGTCCATTCCTCCATCCGACCTCTCGGCCGGCGTCACAGCCATCCCTTCTCCTTGTAATACCGCTCGGCGCCCGGATGCAGCGGGGCGGAGAGGCCGGCCTTGACCATCTGCTTCGGGTCGAGATGGGCGAAGGCCGGGTGCAGACTCTTGAACTCGTCGAAATTCTCGAACACCGCGCGGACCAGCTGGTAGACCGCCTCCTCGTCGGTGCCGGCGGAGGTCACCAGCGTCGCCGTCACGCCATAGGTCTCGGTCGCGTCCGGGTTGGCGTTGTAGAGGCCGCCGGGGATGGTGGCGCGGGCGTAGTAGGACTTCTCGGCCAAGAGCTTGTCGACCGCCGGGCCGGTCAGCGACAGCAGCTTGGCGCCGCAGGTCGTGGTCGGGTCCTGGATGTTTGCCGACGGGTGGCCGACGCCGTAGAAGAAGCCGTCGATCTTGTCGTCGCACAGGGCTGGCCCGTGCTCGTCGGCCTTCAGCTCGGAGGCCAGCGAGAAATCGGCCAGGGTCCAGCCCAGCGCCGTCAGCAGCTCCTCCATCGAGGCGCGGGTGCCGGAGCCGGGATTGCCGACGTTGAAGCGCTTGCCTTTCAGGTCGGTGAAGGCGGCGACGCCGGCCTCCTTGCGCACCAGCACGGTGAACGGCTCGGGATGGACCGAGAACACCGCCCGCAGCTCCGGGAACGCGCCCGACTCCTTGAACGCCCCGGCGCCGTTCAGAGCGTTGAACTGGATGTCCGACTGGGCCATGCCGAAATCCAGCTCGCCCCCCCGGATGGTGTTGACGTTGAAGGCCGACCCGCCGGTCGATTCGACCGAGCAGCGGATGCCGTGGGTCTTGCGGTCCTTGTTCAGCAGCCGGCAGATCGCGCCGCCGGCGGCGTAGTAGACGCCGGTGACCCCGCCGGTGCCGATGGTGACGAAGCGCTGCTGCGCCGCGGCCGGGCCGGCGCCCAGAGCCAGCGCCGCCGCGGTGACGGCGGCCAGCAGCGATGCGGTGACCTGAAGCCTCATGATCTCTCTCCCCTTATGATCGTGTGCATGGCCTCCCTCTCTGGCGGAGGGTCGGCCGGTGATTCTCAAGCCGCTCTGGGTAGGCCAGTAATGGCCGCGTCGACAGCGTCGCCGAGGCGCTCGACGATGGCCTCGACCGCCGCCCCGTCGATGATGAAGGGCGGCGCCAGCAGCACATGGTCGCCCGCGACCCCGTCGACCGTGCCGCCCATCGGATAGACCATCAGCCCGCGCGCCATCGCCTCGCGCTTGACCCGCGCGTTCAGCTTGAGCGCCGGGTCGAACGGCGCCTTGGTGGCGCGGTCGGCGACCAGCTCGATGCCCAGGAACAGGCCGCGGCCGCGGATGTCGCCGACCTGCGGGTGGTTGCCGAAGCGGTCGCCCAGGCGGCGGGCCAGCCGCGCGCCCATGGCCGCGACATTGTCCAGCAGGCGCTCGTTGCGGATCACCTCCTGCACCGCCAGCCCGGCGGCGCAGGCCATCGGATGGCCGGTATAGGTGTGGCCGTGCTGGAAGAAGCCGGTTCCCTGGGAAAAGGCGTCGAACAGGCGGCGCGACAGCAGCACCGCGCCGATCGGCTGGTAGCCGCCGCCCAGCCCCTTGGCGATGGTCATCAGGTCGGGGGCGATGCCCTCCTGCGTGCAGGCGTGCAGCGTGCCGGTGCGGCCCATGCCGCACATCACCTCGTCCAGGATCAGCAGCACGCCGTGGCGGTCGCAGATCGCGCGGATGCGCTTGAAGTAATCGGCCACCGGCGGCACCGCACCCATGGTGGCGCCGACCACCGTCTCGGCGACGAAGGCGGCCACCGTCTCCGGCCCCAGCTCCAGGATCTTGTCCTCCAGCGCCTGGGCGGCGCGGGCGGCATAGTCCTCATCGCTCTCGCCCGGCTCCTGCAGGCGGTAGGCGAAGCAGGGATCGATGTGGTGGGTCTCGATCAGCAGCGGCCGGAACGGCGCCCGCCGCCATTCATTGCCGCCGGTCGCCAGCGCGCCCAGCGTGTTGCCGTGATAGCTCTGGCGCCGGGCGATGACGTGGCGGCGCTGCGGCTGGCCGGCCTCGACGAAATACTGCCGCGCCATCTTCAGCGCCGCCTCGACCGATTCCGACCCGCCGCTGGTGAAATAGACACGACTCAGCCCGGCCGGCGCGTCCTCGACCAGCCGGTCGGCCAGGCGCTCGGCCACCTCGCTGGTGAAAAAGCTGGTGTGGGCATAGGGCATCCGGTCCAGCTGCGCGTGCAGCGCGGCGATCACCGCCGGGTGACCGTGGCCGAGGCAGGACACGGCGGCGCCGCCCGAGGCGTCGATGTAGCGTCGGCCCTCGGCATCGACGACCTCGATGCCCCGGCCGGCGACGGCGGTCGGGAATTCGGCATGGATCTGGCGGTGCAGGATGCGGGTCATGGCGTTGCCTTGGCGGACCAGGGGCGGAGATGGGTGTCGAAGGTGGCCAGCTGCGCCTCGGTGCGGCGCAGTGCGGCCGGGGCATCGGCACCGCGGCCGGCGACCAACGCCGCCAGGATCTCGGCGACGGCGAAGCCCGGCGCCAGGCTGTGGAAGAAGGACGGGCTGTCGGTCGCGACCAGCACCGTCTCCGCCGCCAGCTGGGCCAGCGGCGACACCTCGCTGTCGGTGACGGCGACGACCGCGACCCCGCGCCCGGCGGCGTAACGTGCGGTCTCCACCGTGGCGCGGGTGTAGGGAGACACGCTCACGGCCAGCAGCACGTCCTCCGGCGTCGCCGCGCGGATCGGGTCGGTGCCGGTGGCGCCGGCAGCATCCAGCAGCACGGTGCGCTCGCCCAGCAGCGACAGCACGTAATGCAGATGCCAGGCGATCGGGTGGCCGGCGCGCAGGCCCAGGCAGTAGATCCGGCGGGCGGCGGCCAGCCGGGCGGCGGCGGCGGCGAGGCGGTCCAGCGCCGCCGGCTCGGCCAGCCGGGCGACATGGCCGGCAATGGTGGTGGCGATCTCCGCCGCCAGCGCTCGGTCGCCCTTCAGCGTCTGGCTGGCCAGCTGGGCATCGGCGCGGCCGGCGAAGCCGAGATCGCCCGACCGCACCGCCTCGGCATACAGCGACCGGATCGAATCGTAGCCGTCGAGGCCCAGGCGCTTGGCCAGCCGGGTCATCGTCGCCGGCGGCACCCCGGCCTGGCGCGCCTGCTCCCGCATCGACAGCAGGGCGACGTCGCGCGGCCGGTCCAGCACGTAGCGCGCCGCCGCCTGCAGCTGCGCCGGCATGGCCTCGAAGCTGTCGACGATGCGCTCGGCGAGGGGGCCGTGGTCCATCGATCGAACGATAGCAGGCGTTGCAGGGTGCGCAACAAGTGTTTCACTATTGTCGGATATGATCCGATTGGATCGAAGGGAGCGACTATGTCGGAACGGAAGCCGGTGGCGATCGCGGTGGCGCCGAATGGCGGGCGGCGGACCCAGGCGGATCATCCGGCGCTGCCGCTGACCCCGGCCGAGCTGGCGCGGGTCGCGGCGGAATGCCGGGACGCCGGCGCGGCGATGATCCACACGCATGTCCGCGACCGGGACGGGGCGCATCTGCTCGATGCCGAGGCCTACCGCGCGGCGATCGCGGCGATCCGTGCGGAGGTCGGCCAGGATCTGGTGCTGCAGATCACCAGCGAATCGCTCGGCCGCTACCGCCCTGAGGAGCAGATGGCGGTGGTGCGCGCGGTGCGGCCGGAGGCGGTGTCGCTGGCCCTGCGCGAGCTCGCCCCCGACCCGGCCGCCGAGCCCGCCTTCGCCGAATTCCTGTCATGGCTGAAGCGGGAGCGCGTAGCACCGCAGATCATCCTCTACGCGCCGGAGGAGGCGGTGCGGCTGGCGGAGATGCAGCGGCGCGGCCTGGTCCCCTGGGACGAGATCCCGGTGCTCTTCGTCCTCGGCCGCTATGTCGCCGGCCAGACCTCGCTGCCGCCGGACCTGCTGCCCTTCCTGGCGCCGGATGCGCCGCGTTCCCGCTCCTGGATGGTCTGCGCCTTCGGCCGGCACGAGGCCGCCTGCGCCCTGGCCGCGGCCCTGCTGGGCGGCGACATCCGGGTCGGCTTCGAGAACAATCTGCTCCTGCCGGACGGCAGCGTCGCCGGCAGCAACGCCGACCTCGTCCGCGCAGTCGCCGAGCCACTCACCCGCACTGGCGGAAGCCTCGCCGGCGCCGCCTCGCTGCGGGCGGCCTGGGGCGGCTAACCCGGCTGCGCCGCCGCCCGTCGCCTGGCCAGCACGATCAGCGCCGCCAGCGCGGTCACCGCCGACAGCGCCGCCGCCACCAGGGACGCGCCCTGATAGGTCGAAGAGAAGGCGGCCCGGGCCGCCGCCGCGACCGCGCCGGCCTCCGGCGGCGCCAGCGCCTCGGCCGCGATCAGCGCCTCGCCGATCGACCGCCGGGCCGCCGGCACCGCGGCCTCCACCAGCGGCGGCAGCGCCAGCAGCCGCTGGTACAGCACCGTCATCAGGCTGCCGAACAGGGCGACGCCGAGGCCGCCGCCCAGCTCATAGGCCACCTCCTCGACCGCGGCGACCGCACCGGCCTGGTGGGCCGGGGCGCTGTTCATGACGTTGACCGACGCCGCGGTCATCACCGCGCCCAGCCCGGCGCCAATGGCGACGAAGCCGGCGATCTCGGCGGCCGAGACCGGCCCCGGCGGCAGCAGGGCAATGGCGATGAAGCCGGCGGTGGACAGGGCCAGGCTGGCCGTCAGCACGGTGCGGAAGCCGAAGCGGTGCACCAGCCCGCCGGCCAGCGGCGAGGCCAGGAACGACGCCAGCGGCACCGGCGCCAGCCTGAGGCCGGCCTCCAGCGGCGACAGGCTCAGCACCAGCTGCAACTGCTGGCTCAGCAGCAGCTCGAAGCCGACGATGATGATCATCGCCACCATCGCCCCGGCCAGGGCGACGGCGATGCCGGGGTTGCGGAACAGCGACAGGTCGATCATCGGCACCGCCGCGCGAGCCTGGCGGCGCAGGAAGGCGGCCACCAGCCCGGCGCCGGCCAGGCCGATCGCGACCGCCTGCCACGGGTTCGCGCCGGCATGGGTGGTCTGCTTCACCGCATAGACCACGGCGATGATCCCGGCCATCGCCAGCAGCAGGCCGGGCAGGTCCCAGGGCCGCCGCTCGCCGCCGCGCCGGCCGGGCAGCAGCCACCAGGCGAAGGGCAGGGCGATCAGCACGATCGGCACGTTGATCAGGAACACCGCGCCCCAATGGAAATGCTCCAGCAGGGCGCCTCCGACCACCGGTCCGAAGGCGGCGCCGCCGGACGCGACCGAACCCCAGATGCCGATCGCGATCGCCCGCTCGCGCGGGTCGTCGAAGGCCAGGCGCAGGATCGACAGGGTGGCGGGCATCATCATCGCCCCGCCGAAGGCCAGGAAGGCGCGGCCGGCGATCAGCCATTCCGGGCCGGGGGCGACGGCGCAGGCGGCCGAGGCCAGGCCGAACAGCACCAGCCCCAGCAGCAGCATGCGCTTGTGCCCGATCCGGTCGCCCAGCGTGCCGGCGGCCGGCAGCAGCCCGGCCATCAGCAACGGATAGATGTCGATGATCCACAGCAGCTGCGGCGCGCTCGGCGCCAAAGCGCGGGTCAGGGTCGGCACGGCGATGTGCAGCACCGTGGCGTCGATCGCCACCATCAGCAGCGCCACCGAGACGACGGGCAGGATCGCCCAGCGGTTGACGGGTCCGGTCATGGGGTCGCTCCGGGGGCGAGGAGGCGGCGGACCATGCCGGGTAAGGCGACGATGCCGGCGGCGATGTCGAAGCCCGGGTCGGTCGCCACCCGGGCGCTGAAGCCGTCGATCAGCATCAGCAGCCAGATCGCCGCCTGGTCGCCGTCGATCGCGGGGTCGGCCTGGCCCAGCGCGGCGGCGCGGCCGATCAGATGCGCCAGTGCCGGCCGGACCTCGGCGTCGCTGCGGTCCAGCACCGCCTGGATCTGCTGGTTGCGCGCGCCTTCCGACAGGATTTCCAGCCACAGCCGATGCCCGGCGGCATCGGTGGTCAGGGTCAGGAAGCGCTCCAGCAGGGCGGTGATCGCGGCCAGCGGGTCGCCGGTGTCTTCCACCGTCCGGAACAGCGCCGACGTCTCCTCGCGCTCGGCGTCGACCAGGGCGGCGATCATCGCCTCCTTGTTGCGGAAGTAGCGGTAGAGGTTGCCGGCGCTCATCCCCGCCGCCTCGCAGATCTCGGCCATGCCGGTGCCGTGGAAGCCGCGCCGGGCGAAGCAGTCGGCCGCCGCCTCCAGGATGCGGCGGCGCTTCTCCTCGCGGCGGGACAGCGGGTCGATGACGGGTTCGGACATGGGCTCGATCCAGATGAGAATGAACGTTCATTCTCACGATTCGATGGATTCGATCAAGTGCCCATGTCTGCATGAACCCTCTATTGTGCCCGGGCATGACACTCTGGTGGACGCCGATGACCGACACCCCGATCCGATGGTTCCGCGACGGCCGTCTGGCGCGGCTGCGGCTGCAGCGGCCGGCGCGGCACAATGCGATCAGCGCGGCGATGTGGCGGGCGCTGCCGGAGCTGTGCCGCGAGATCGACGCCGACCCCGAGGTCGCGGCGGTGATCGTGGAGGGGCAGGGCGTCTTCTCGGCCGGGGCCGACATCACCGAATTCGGCACGGTCTTCGCCGATGCCGACTCGACCGCCGCGTACAACGCCGCGGTCCGGGCCGGGCTGGCCGCGGTCGAAAGCCTGGACCGGCCGAGCGTTGCCCTGGTCCGTGGCCTCTGCGTCGGCGGCGGCTGCGGCCTGGCGCTGGCCTGCGACCTGCGCTTCGCCGGCGATACGGCACGGTTCGGCATCACCCCGGCCCGGCTCGGCCTGGCCTACGGCTTCGCCGACACCAGGCGGCTGGTGGCCACGGTCGGGCCGGCCCGGGCCAAGGACATGCTGTTCTCGGGCCGCCTTATCGACGCCGCCGAGGCGCTGGCGATCGGGCTGGTCGACCGGGTGCTGCCGGACGATGCGGTCGATTCGGCGGCGCTGGACTATGCCAAAGCTCTGGCCGAGCGGGCGCCGCTCAGCCTGCGCGCGGCCAAGCGGATGATCGAGGCGATCATGGCCGGCACCGACAGCGACACGGCGGAAACCGCGGCGCTGTCTGACGCCGCCTATCGCAGCGCCGATTTCCGCGAGGGGCAGGCAGCCTTCACCGAACGCCGCCCGCCGAGGTTCCAGGGGAGGTAAGCGCCCGGCGGACCCGGCGAGGCCACCCCCTCACCCTCCCGTCGCCAACGCGACAGGCCCCTCCCTCTCCCCAAGGAGAGGGAAACGGAGCCGCGGCCCTTTCACCTCTCCTTGGGGAGAGGTCGAAATTGCGCAGCGATTTCGGGTGAGGGGGCGGCTCCGGCCTCGCGAAGTGCCCGCCCTTACTCCGCCGGGCGCATCCGGCCGCCGGCGGCCGGCTTGTGGCGCCGCAACGCGGCCTGGACCACGAAGGTCATCAGCGCGCCCAGCACCATGCAGGCGGCCAGGAACCACATCGGCGCCAGCTGGCTGCCGGTGACGTCGCCGATCCAGGGCACCGCGTTCTGGGCGATGAAGCCGCCGAGATTGCCAACCGAGTTGATCGCGGCGATGCCGGCGGCCGCCGTGGCGCCGGACAGGAAGCTCGGCGGCAGCGACCAGAACACCGGCTGCGGCGCGAAGATGCCGGCCGCGGCGACGCAGAGCAGCGCGAACTTCACGGCATTGCCCGGCACCACCACGCTCAGCGCCAGGCAGACGGCGGCGATCAGCGCCGGGATCACGATGTGCCAGGTCTGGTCGCCGGTGCGGGCGGCGTTGCGCGGCACCCACCACAGCGCCAGCGCGACGCAGGCCCAGGGGATGACGTTGAGCAGGCCGTTGGTCGTGTTCGAGACGCCGAAGCCCTTCACCACGGTCGGCAGCCAATAGCTCAGCCCATAGGCGCCGAGTGGGAAGGCGACGTAGAACAGCGCCAGCAGCTGCACCCGGCGGTCCAGCAGCGCCGCGAACGGGCTGCCATGCTGCTGCTTGCCCTGGGCGGCGTTCTCGCGCTCCAGCACGTCGTGCAGCCACTTCTTCTCGCCGGCGTCGAGGAAGGTCGCGGTCTCCGGCCGCTCGGGCAGGAAGAAATAGGTGACGACACCCATCACCACCGCCGGGATGCCGGTGGCGATGAACACCCATTCCCAGCCCTTCAGGCCGAGCACGCCGTGGAGGTCCAGCAGCGCCCCGCCGACGGTCGAGCCGACGGCATTGGCCAGCGCGCTCCAGGCCATGAACAGTCCGACCATGCGGCCGCGATACATCTGCGGGAACCACAGCGTCAGCGCGAACAGCACGCCGGGGAAGAAGCCGGCCTCGGCCGCGCCCAGCAGGAAGCGCAGGATGTAGAACATCGTCGCATTCTGGGTGAAGGCCAGCGCGATGGTGACCAGGCCCCAGGAGAAGATGATCCGGGCCAGCCAGCGCCGGGCGCCGACCCGGGCCAGGATCACGTTCGACGGCACTTCGAACAGGAAGTAGCCGATGAAGAACAGCGAGGCGCCAAGGCCATAGGCGGCCTCGCTGAGGCCGAGGTCGCCGACCATCTGCAGCTTGGCGTAGCTGACATTCTGGCGGTCGATATAGGCGATCAGATACAGCAGGCCGAGGAACGGCATCAGCCGCCAGGTGATCTTGGCGATCGTCTGCGGGCGGGACTCGGGCACGCGTTCAACTCCCTCAAATCGTATGATGATTTGCTGCCTTGGCGCGCAAAGAAGCCGCTTTGAGGGAGAACGTCAACCCGCGCGATACGGTGCCGCGGCATCCGGGCCGTTCATCGAAACGACATATGAGGATCACGCGACTGTAACTGGGCTCTGTTAGGCCGTTCACGCCGAACGGCCATGACGTCCCGTCATGCGCCGCCCCGACCCCACCGGAGCGTGCCTCATGGCCGAACTCGTGATCGAAGGCCTGACCAAGAGCTTCCGCACCGTCAACGCGGTCGATGACGTCAGCCTGTCGATCGCCCCCGGCCAGATGGTCGGCGTGATCGGCCGCTCCGGCGCTGGCAAGTCGACCATGCTGCGCCTGGTCAACCGGCTGGCCGACCCGAGCGGCGGCCGCATCCTGTTCGACGGCGTCGACGTCACCCGGCTGAAGGGAAAGGCCCTGCGCGACTGGCGCGCCCGCTGCGCCATGATCTTCCAGCAGTTCAACCTGGTCACCCGGCTCGACGTGCTGACCAATGTGCTGCTCGGCCGCATCTCGCAGCACTGGACGCTGCCGTCGCTGTTCAAGCAGTTCGGCGAGCGCGAGCGGGCCTTCGCCATCCAGGCGCTGGACCGGCTCGATATGGCCCATGCCGCGCTACAGCGCGCCGACACCCTGTCGGGCGGCCAGCAGCAGCGCGTCGCCATCGCCCGGGCCCTGCTGCAGGAGCCCGAGGTGCTGCTGGCGGATGAGCCGATCGCCTCGCTCGACCCGCGCAACGCCAAGATCGTGATGGACGCGCTGCGCAGCATCAACCGCGAGGACGGCATCACCGTCCTCGTCAACCTGCACACGCTCGACACCGCCCGGCACTACTGCGACCGGGTGGTCGGCATGGCCAAGGGCCGGGTCGTCTTCGACGGCGCCCCCGAGGCGCTGACCATGGACGTGGTCGAGCGGATCTACGGCGTCGACGGCATGCGCGAGGCGCTCGACGAGCGCATCACCTCGACCGCGATCGAGCCTCGGACCGGCGACCGCGAGCTGGTCCCGGCCTGAGAGACCGTTGGTCTCGGAGCTCCAACCGACGGCGGCCGGCATACGCCGGACGTCCGAACACAAGTAGCAAAAGGGGTAGACCCATGTTCATGCGGCGCACCATCCTCGCGGCGGCCACGGCTGCCGTCGCTTTCGCCGGCCTGGCCGGCACCGCCGTCGCGGCGGATCCGAGCTGGAAGAAGGACGTTCCAGTCATCCGCATCGGCATCCTCGGCGGCGAGAACGACGCCGACCGGCTGGCCCGCTACGACGGCTTCCAGAAGCTGCTGGAGACCACCTACAACGTGAAGGTCGAGCTGTATCCGGCCACCGACTATGCCGGCGTGATGCAGGGCATGGCGGCGGGCCAGCTCGACCTCGCCGAATTCGGCGCCTCCGGTTATGCCGGCCTGTGGCTGGATTGCAAATGCGTCGAGCCGCTGGTGGTGCCGAAGGAAGCAGACGGGTCGACCGGCTATTACTCGGTGCTGTTCGTCAAATCCGACAGCCCGTACCAGAAGCTGGAAGACCTCAAGGGCAAGTCCCTGGCCTTCGCCGACCCGAACTCGACCTCGGGCTACCTGATCCCGAACTTCCAGCTCAAGGACCAGGGCTACGACCCGGCCGCCTTCTTCGGCTCGACCGCCTTCTCCGGCGGGCATGAGCAGGGCGTGGTCGCGGTGATGAAGGGCCAGTACGATGCCGGCGTGACCTGGATCTCCGGCCAGGGCGACCCGGCCCAGGGCTACAGCCGCGGCGCCCTGCGCAGCATGGTCGACAAGAAGATGCTCGACATGAAGAATCTGCGCATCGTCTGGCAGTCGACCCTGATCCCGAACGGCCCCTGGGCGACCCGCACCGCCCTGCCGGAGGCGTTCCGCAAGGACATGCTGGACTTCCTGACCAGGCTGCCGACCGAGCATCCGGACATCTATGAGGCGGTCGAGAAGGGCGTCGGCGCCGGCTTCGTCCCGGTCACCCACGACTTCTTCGACGGCATCATCAAGATGCGCGAGACCGAAGCCACGCAGCGCCGCAGCTGATCGGCCCCGTAGGTTGGGTTCGCCTTCGGGCGAACCCAACTGGTTCTCAAACTCCCTTTTTTGTCATTGCCGGGCTTGACCCGGCAATCCAGAGGGTCTCGACAGTCTCTGGATGCCCGGGTCAAGCCCGGGCATGACAGCCTGGGGAAAGCGCGCTGTACCCATGGCTGCGATTGATCCCTTGATGACCTCCTTGTCCGAACACCGTCCCGCCGATCCGGTCGCGGCCTTCGAGGCCGGGCGGCGGGCGCTTATCCGCCAGCGGCGCCAGGCGACCGTGATCGGCCTGGTGCTGTTCCTGGCCGCCATTCTCGCCGGCGGATATATTGGCGAGTTCTTCCCGTCCAAGCTGGCCGCCGGCCTGCCGCGGATCGGCGAGTACTTCCAGCGCACCCTGCCGACGCTGCACTGGGGCGAGCTGCTGTCCGACAGCAAGACCCAGGGCTCGGTCGCCTACTGGTACTACCGCGCCGGCAGCTACCTGGTGCTGCTGTGGCAGACGGCGCAGATGGCGATCCTGGGCACGGTGCTCGGCGCCGCCACGGCGCTGCTGCTCAGCTTCCCGGCCTCGCGCAACCTGGTGCGCAGCCACTGGATCTACCATCTCAGCCGCCGTTTCCTCGAGATCTGCCGCAGCGTGCCGGACATCGTCTACGCGCTGTGCTTCGTCTGGGCCTATGGCGTCGGGCCGCTGGCCGGCATCCTGGCGATGGCGGTGCACACCACCGGCGCGCTCGGCAAGCTGTTCTCGGAGGTCAATGAGGCGGTCGACGACAAGCCGCTCGAGGGCATCCGCGCCGCCGGCGGCACCTGGGTCCAGATCATGCGCTTCGGCGTGCTGCCGCAGGTGCTGCCGAACTTCCTCTCCTACGGTCTGCTGCGGCTCGAGATCAACATCCGCTCGGCCTCGGTGCTGGGCTTTGTCGGCGCCGGCGGCATCGGCCAGGAGCTCTACTACATCGTCAGCTTCAACTATTACGAGGAGCTGAGCGCGCTGGTGCTGATGATCGTCGCGGCGGTGACGCTGATCGACCTCGGCTCGGAGCGGCTGCGCTCGGCCTTCCTGCCACGGGAGGCGCATTGATGGGCACTCGTCTGGCCCGCATCCGGCCGATCGATGTCGACCGCGCCCGCGCCGCGATGCCCCGCGCCTTCGGCCGGTCCTGGAGCGAGCGGCTGCTGCGCAACGGGCTGCTGGCCCTGGCCGCCGCCTATCTCGGCTACCTGCTCTGGACCTTCAATTTCTCGCCGGCCCGGCTCTATGAAGGGCTGGTCAGCCCGAACGGCCTGTTCGTCATCGCCGGCCAGATGGTCGCCTGGCAGGGCATGGCCGAGTGGCAATACGCCGAGATCTTCACCGCGCTGGGCCAGACCGTCGCCATGGCCTTCATCGGCACGCTGCTGGCCTCGGTGATCGCGATCCCGCTCGGCTTCCTCGGCGCCCGCAACATCATGCCGCTCGGGGTCCTGCGCTTCGGCCTCCGCCGGCTGTTCGACGGGCTGCGCGGCGTCGACCAGCTGATCTGGGCGCTGGTGTTCGTGCGCGCGGTCGGGCTCGGGCCGCTGGCCGGCATCCTGGCCATCTGCGTCTCCGACATCGGCTCGCTGTCCAAGCTCTATGCCGAGGCGATCGAGACGGCGGAGAAGAAGCAGATCGAAGGCGTGCGCTCGACCGGCGCCTCGACGCTGGCGGTGCTGCGCTTCGGCGTGCTGCCGCAGGCGATTCCGCTGTTCCTGTCGCAGGCGCTGTACTTCTTCGAATCCAACACCCGCTCGGCCACCATCCTCGGCATCGTCGGCGCCGGCGGCATCGGGCTGCAGATCTCCGAGCGCATCAAGATCCTGGCCTGGGACCAGGTCGCCTTCATCCTGATCCTGGTGCTGGCCGTGGTCGCCCTGATCGACACCCTGTCGAAATGGCTGCGCCTCAAGCTGATCGGGCGCGAGGCGGCGCGGGGCTGATATCCGGGCCTGTGCAATAGATCCTGAATGCCGGGCCGGCTAAGGTCCGCATCGAGATCACCGACAGGCCTGTGATGACCGCCGCCCGAACCCTCGATTCCCTGCCCACTCCCAGCTTGGTCCTCGACGAGGGACGGATGCTGCGGAACGTCTCCCGGCTGCGCCGCCACCTCAACGGGCTCGGCGTTCCGCTGCGGCCGCATCTGAAGACGGTGAAGTCCGTGGACGCCGCCCGGCGCGTGCTGTCCGGCGGGCACGGCCCGGTTACCGTCTCGACCCTGAAGGAGGCCGAGGTCTTCGCTTCGGCGGGCGTCCGGGACATCCTCTACGCCGTCGGCATCGCGCCGCAGAAGCTGCCCCGCGTGCTCGCCCTGCGGCAAGCGGGCTGCGACCTGTCCGTCGTGCTCGACTCGCCGGAGCAGGCCGAGGCGGTGGCGGAGGCCTCGCGCCGGGCCGGGGACGCCATCCCGGCGCTGATCGAGATCGATTCCGACGGCCACCGCTCCGGTTTGCCGCCCGACGATCCCGCCCTGGTCGCGATCGGCCGGATCCTGCAGGGGCAGGGGGCCGCCCTGCGCGGCGTCGTCACCCATGCCGGCGAAAGCTACGGCGCGGCGGGCGCCGAGGCGCTGGCCGCCTTCGCCGAACGCGAGCGGTCCGCGGCTGTGGCCGCGGCGGAGGTACTGCGGGCCGCCGGCCTGCCCTGCCCGGTGGTCAGCGTCGGCTCGACGCCCACCGCCCATTTCGCCCGCGACCTGTCCGGCGTCACCGAGGTGCGCGCCGGCGTCTTCGTCTTCTTCGACCTGGTGATGGCCGGCATCGGCGTCTGCACGCTCGACGACATCGCGCTGTCGGTGCTGGCCACGGTGATCGGGCACCGGAAAGAGCGCGGCTGGATCATGGTGGATGCCGGCTGGATGGCGCTGTCGCGCGACCGCGGCACGGCCAGCCAGGCGGTGGACCAGGGCTATGGCCTGGTCTGCGACATCGAAGGCTGCGTCCTGGACGACCTCGTCGTCGCGTCGGCGAACCAGGAGCACGGCATCGTCGCGCTGCGGCCCGGCAGCAGGGCGCGGCTGCCGGACCTGCCGCTGGGCACCCGGCTGCGCATCCTGCCGAACCATGCCTGCGCCACGGCCGCGCAATTCGCCGGCTACGAGGTGTTGCCGGCCGACCCCGCCGCGCCGACGGCGCATTGGCCCCGCTTCAACGGCTGGTGAGACCGATGCTGTTCATTTCCGAAAGCGAATCCGTAGCGCTGGTGACGCACGAGCTGGCGTTCGTCGCCGCGCGCGAGGCGCTGATCGCCGCCTGCGAGCCGGCCACCGAATCCTTCCCGGTCGTGCTCGGCCATGGCTCCTCGACCGCCAACCGCTTCACGGTCAAGGCCGCCGCCACGGCCGAGCTGGCCGGGCTCAAGGTCGGCTCCTACTGGCCCGGCAACCGCGATCGCGGCCTGGAGCGGCACAATTCGCTGATCCTGCTGTTCGACCAGGAGACCGGGCGGATCGGCACGGCGATCGAGGCCGGCATCGTCAACGCCTACCGCACCGCCGCCGCCGATGCCGTCGCAGCTGACGTGCTGGCCCGCCCGGATGCCGCGGCCCTTGCGATCTTCGGGGCCGGCCATCAGGCCCGCTACGAATGCGCTGCACTGGCCCGGGTGCGCCCGCTTCGCCGTGTGCTGGTCGTCGCCCGCAGCGCAGAACGCGCCGCGGTCCTGGCGGCCGAACTGCAGGCACAAGGATTGGACGCCGAGGCGGCCGGGGCCGAGGAGGCCTGTGCCGCGGCCGACATCATCGTCACCGCGACGCCGGCGCGGGCGCCGCTGTTCGAGGCCGACTGGGTGCGGCCGGGAACGCATGTCGCCAGCATGGGATCCGATGCGCGCGGCAAGCAGGAACTGCCGCCGGCCCTGTTCCGCCGCGCGGCGCTGTTCTGCGATCTTCCCGGACAGTCCCGCAGCATCGGTGAGTTCCAGCACGCGGACCGCGACGCCGTCCTGACCCCGCTGGGCGAGGTGCTGTCGGGCCGGCTTCCTGGCAGGGGCTCGGACGAGGCGATCACGATCTTCGACAGTTCCGGCCTGTCTTTGCAGGATCTCACCATCGCCCGCCATCTGCTGGCGCAGCGTGCAGCATCGGCCTGAAGCACGGCATCGTGGAGCGATAGGCGGGTTTCGCCGACCGTGCCTAACCGAAGGGCGCGCGGCCGCGATGGCCGCGCCCGCGCCCGGCCCCGGGCCGCAGGAGTCGCCCGGGCCGCCGCGGCAGCCGTTGAAGCTTCCCTCCATCGGATCCGGCCGCCGGCCGGTCCAGTCCGGCCCGCCGCGGGGCGCCCCGGCATTCGCCGGTGACGGGTCGATGCCGGCCGGGTTGCGCGAATCCTGAGGGCCGTGCGGCCCGCCTCCCGGGCCGAAGCCGCCCGGCCGGTCGAGGCCGATCCCGCGCGGTGCCTCCTGTACCATCCCGGTCCGGCCGGTGGTGCTGCGCAGGCCGACCGCCTCCAGCCCGCCATCCGGCTGGCGCCGGAACTCGACGATGGTGCGCTGCGGCTGGGCGCCGAGGGCGCCGAAGCTCCCCGCGGCCGGCGCGCTCAGGCCGCGGCCCCAGCGCAGCCCGCCCGGGGCCGTGCTGGCATAGGATTCGATCACCAGCCGGCCGACCGACCGGCCGAACCAGCCGGACGGATCCGCCGCCAGCGCGTCCCGCGACACCGATTCGGGCACCAGCACCCCATCGGCATAGCGTCCGGAGACCATCACTTCCTGGCCGATGCCGGCGCCCGGGTGCGATCCCGGCGGCAGTGCCAGCGTGCCGATGCGCGGTGCCGCGCGGGTGCCGGACAGCATCCCGTGCACGGTGACGCGGCCGGGCTCGCGCCGGTCGATGCGGCTGGCGACGATGCCGCCATCCGGGCCGGCCAGGCCGCTCACCGCCACCCAGTCGCCGACCCCGGGCGTGACGGCATCACCCCAGATCTGGCCGGCGAAGGTGACCCGCTGCCCGGCGACGCGCAGCACGCTGCCGTTCGCCTCCACCGCCTCGACCGGGCCGGAGACCTCATGGCGGATGGCGATGCTGCGGGCATTGAGGCGCGAGCCGCTGCCCGAAGCGGTGACCACCGCCACCTGGCCGACCTTCAGGGCGGTGCCGCCGGGGGCGCTCTGCCCGTCGATTCGCACCGGCGTCGCCGGGTCGAACTCGACCTCGATGCCGTTCACCCAGATGCTGCCGAAGCCGGTGATGACGCCGACGATGCCGGTGCCGCCCATGCCGCGGTCCTCGACGATGCCGGGTGTGATGCCGGTGCCGCCGATGCCACGGTCGGCGACCGCGTCCCTCGTCGCGGTCGCCGGCGCCGCCGGGCGGTCACCGGGGCCGGCGGAAGAGCAGGCGGCCAGCAGGGCGAGCGCCAGGATTCGCATGCGGCTCATCACGGCGCCGTCTCCTCGTCGGTCGGATCATCCTCGGCATACACGTAGACACCCAGATTGATCCGGCGCGACGGCCCCACCTTCTCGTCCGCCGTGACCTTGTCGTCGGCCTCGGCCATCGCCAGCGCGATGCGGTTGACGTCGGTCAGCAGCTGCTGCGCGGCGTCGCGGGCCGTGGCCTCCAGCTGCGCCACCGTCTCCGGGCGCAGCCGGTCGTAATGCATGCTGCGGTCGAAGAACGGCGCCGGCCCGGCGGTCGCCACATTGGCGGCCGCGGCGGCGATGTGGTCGTGCAGGTTGCGGGCGAAGTAGAACAGCTGCTCCTCGCCGCCCGGCCGCGGGATGAAGGCGGCGGTGTTCAGGCGCACGCGGCCGTCCGGGTCCAGCGACACGATCTCCTGGCCGATCCAGTCGTCCAGCACCGACCGGGCCCGGACGTCCTTGGTGACCGATTCGACCAGTCCTTCGAACGAGGCCTCGCCGGCGCTGCGGGCCGTGCGCGGCAGGGGCAGGGGACGGCTCTCCGCATCGGCGTAGGGCGGCGCGCCCAGCCAGCGGGCGATGATCTGGCTGCCCAGCGTCACGACGGCCGGAGTCTTGCCGGCATCGGGAGCCTGGCTCCGCAGCCGGCGGATCTCCTTCCGGTGCACGCCGGTCAGCAGGCTGATGCGGCTGTCGGTCTGCGCCTTCGGATCCGCCAGCAGGTCACGCGCGGCGACATCGACATACAGGCCGCGCAGCAGGTCGGCCAGGACCGGAAAGGTCACGCCGCTGCGGATCAGCAGCCGCACCAGCGGCCGCAGCAGGCGCGCCAGCGGCCTCAGCAGGGCCTGGGGCGGAGGGGGGAGGGCGGGAGACATGGCGAATCCGTTGGTTCGGGCCAGACCTTATCATGCTCGGACGTGGGAAAAAAACCCACAAATGGACGATTTCATTTGACGTGGGTAAAAATCCCACAGATTCATCGTGGGAGAAATTCCCGCAGATCAGGAGCCGTCATGCCAACGCTGGAGCCGATCATGACTCGAAGCACCTTGCCGCCGACCGCGCCGGAGCCGCAGCCCGGTGACATCCCGGACGGCCGCGACTTGATCCGCAGGATCGCGGTGACCGTCCTTGCGATCGCCGCGATGGCCGGGGCCGGGCTGATGCTGATGGACCTCGCCATCGACCGGCTGTCGAGCCTGTCCTTTCTCCGGCTGTCGGGCCTGTTCTGAGGAGCGATCGATGCTGCAGCCGATCCTGCCGATGCTGCCGTGGCTGGAACTCTATCTACGGTCGCGCATCCCGGCCATCCGCCGCGGGCCGCCGATCCGGACGCCGGCCGCGACTCCGGCGGAGCGTCGGCGATGATGGACGGCCTGATCGTCTGGGCCGCCCTGGGCCCGATCCTGGCCTTCGTCGCGGGGGCGGTCGTCGTCGCTTGCCTGGATGACGACGAAGACGAGGATCCCCCGTCGCTGCCTTATCTCCATCGGGCCAATAGAACGGCCTCCGTCTCCTCCTTCGACCTCCATGGCCACAGCCGATCGAGCCCGCCGCCCGGACCGGCGGCCGGACATCCTGCGGGCCGTGCGGCGCGATCCTGCCTGCACTGCGGGCGGAGGGGCGAATGGCCGTGACCGTCGCCCTCATCCTCTGGGCGGTCATCGGTCCCTCGGTCGGGATGGTCGTGGGCGCGACCTCCGCCTCCCGGCATCCCGACGACGAGCGGTCGCCGCAGGCCGAAGACGCCGGCCGCTAGTCCTCGATCTCCGCCGGGCTGGCGGCGGCGTCACCCGGCGCCGCCGTCGCGATCTGCAGGTCGGCCAGCCGCTGGGCGACGCCGGCCGTGGTCTCCCGCTCGATGGCGCGGTACTGCTCGACCAGCCACTGCCCGAACGGGGTCAGCGCGGCGCCGCCGCCCTGCGGGCCGCCGTGCCGGGTCTCCACCACCTTCTCGCGGAAGCAGCCGTTCAGGCTGTCGATCAGCAGCCAGGCGCGGCGGTAGGACATGCCCATCGCCCGCCCGGCGGCGGAGATCGAGCCGGTCTCGGCGATGTGCTCGAGCAGCCCGATCTTGCCGGGGCCGAGCTGCCGGTCCGGGCCGGCCGGGTCGAAGTCGATGCGGATGCGCAGTCTGGGCATGGTGTGCCATGATACGGACAAGGCGGAGCCGGGGGAACTCGGCACCGTGCGGTTCGTTGAGATTGCAGGCGACCAAGGGAGGCCAGGATGTCTGCTGCCGAGCCGCGCCCGGCCGGGCCGGTGCCGGACGACAAGGTCGACGAGGCGGTGGAGGACAGCTTCCCGGCCAGCGACCCTCCGGCCTATCCGACGGCCGCGATCAGCGGCGCCCCCAGCCACGAGACTCAGCCCAAGCGCAACGCCCCGGTGGTGGCGATCGTCGCCGTGGCCGCGGTGATCGTGCTGCTGTGGTTGCTGTTTGGATGAACTATCCCTAACTGTCATGCCCGTCCTTGACCCGGGCATCCAGAGACTGTCGACATCCTCTGGATTGCCGGGTCAAGCCCGGCAATGACAATAAGAGGGACTGGAAGAAGGGCTGCCCCGCCTCAATTCCCCGGCAGCACCTTGCCCGGGTTGAGGATGCCGGCGGGGTCGAGTGCCCGCTTCAGCGCCTGCATCACCGCCACGCCGTCGCCGTGCTCCTGCTGCAGGAAGCGGATCTTGCCGTAGCCGATGCCGTGCTCGCCGGTGCAGGTGCCGTCCATCGCCAGGGCGCGCATCACCAGCCGGTCGTGGAAGGCCTCGGCCCGGGCAATCTCGTCCGGATTCTCCGGGTCGAGGATCATGCAGGTGTGGAAGTTGCCGTCGCCGACATGGCCGACGATCGGCGCCACCAGGCCGCTGGCCTCGATATCGGCCTTGGTCTCGACCAGGCAGTCGGCCAGCCGGCTGATCGGGACGCAGACATCGGTCGGCATGCCGCGGCAGCCGGGGCGCAGCGCGATGCCGGCGTAATAGGCCTTGTGCCGCGCCTCCCACAGCCTGCTGCGGTCCTCGGCCTTGGTCGCCCAGCGGAACTCGCCGCCGCCGTTCTCCTGCGCCAGCGCCGCGACCGTCTCCGCCTGCTCGGCCACGCCGGCCTCGGTGCCGTGGAACTCGAAGAACAGCGTCGGCGCCACCTCGAGGTCGAGCTTGGAATAGGCGTTGCTGGCGCCGATCTGGACCTCGTCCAGCAGCTCGATCCGGGCCACCGGGATGCCGAGCTGGATGGTGGCGATCGTGGTGTTGACCGCGTCGGCCACGGTCGGGAAGGCGCAGACGGCCGAGGAGATCGCCTCCGGAATGCCGTACAGCTTCAGCGTCACCTCGGTGATCAGGCCCAGCGTGCCCTCTGACCCGACGAACAGCCGGGTCAGGTCGTAGCCGGCCGCGGATTTGCGCGCCCGGCCGCCGGTGCGGATGATGCGGCCGTCGGCCAGCACCACGGTCAGCCCCAGCACGTTGTCGCGCATGGTGCCATAGCGCACCGCATTGGTGCCGGAGGCGCGGGTCGCCGCCATGCCGCCCAGGCTGGCATCGGCGCCGGGGTCGATCGGGAAGAACAGGCCGGTGTCGCGCAGATGCTCGTTCAGCTGCTTGCGGGTCACCCCGGCCTCGACCGTGCAGTCCAGGTCCTCGGCCGAGACCCGGGTCACCCGGTTCATCTGCGACAGGTCGACGGTGACGCCGCCGCGCAGCGCCGCGATGCCGCCCTCCAGCGAGGTTCCGGTGCCGTAGGCCACGACCGGCACCTCGTGCTCGGCGCAGATCCGCAGCACCGCCGCCACCTCCTCGGTCGAGTGCGGGAAGGCGACCGCGTCGGGCGGCATGGTCGGGTGCCAGGACTCCTCGCGCCCGTGCTGCTCGCGCACCGCGGCGGCGGTGGTGAAGCGGTCGCCCAGCAGGGCGCGCAGGGCGGCGAAAGCGCGGTCGTCGAGGGCGGGGCGGGGCTGCTGGGTGACGGCCATGATCCGGCTCAAAGGTCAGACATAAAAGGATGGTTGTCGACCTTAAGCCCGCGCCCGCCGCGCGGCAAGGCCGCGCCGTCGACGCCCGCGGCCGCAATCCCGCAACAACACTGCCGTCAATGCGACACAAATGCGGAGCATTGGACATGGCGGGGGCGGCGGAGGAACTCCGTCGTGAATTTAAGGTCGGGGATTAACGGATATGAACAAGCTGGTTTCAGCCTGCGCCGCCATGTTGTTCTCGGCGGCTCTTCTGGTTCCTTCGGCAGCGTCGGCCCAGTTCGAAGGCCTGCTGGACAACCTCCTCTCCTCACCCACCGAGCCCAGCACCTCCGCCCCGGCCGGGCAGGAGCCGTCGGCGCAGGTGACCGCGATCAGCGGCGCGCCCGGGGCAGGGGTCGAGGTGACGGACAGCGTCTATCCCGGCCAGACCATCGATCTCGGCCGCGGCGGCCGGCTCGTCCTGGCCTATGCCGGCGGCTGCACGGTCGAGACCATCCGCGGCGGCGTCGTCACGGTCGGCGTCGCTTCCAGCCGCGTCGCCGGGGGGCAGGTGCAGACCGGCAGCGGCGACTGCGCCCGCACCCAGGTCGCGGTGAACGCCCGCTCGGCCGAGGCCGGCGCCGGCGTCAACCGGGCGCTCAGCCCGTTCGATCCGCGGCTCTGGGCCGAGACCACCGTCACCTCCGCCCGGCCGCAATTCTCCGGCGCCGAGGGTTCCGTCAGCATCGTGATGCTGGACGCGCCGGCGCCGCAGACCGTGTGGGAAGGCCAGGGCGGCGGCGGCTTCCGCTACCCCGGCAACGCGCCGAAGCTGCAGACCGGCGTGCCTTACAAGATCGTGGCCGGCGGGCGGTCCGCCGTGTTCTCAATCGATCCCGGCGCCAAGGCGGGCGGCACGGTGGTGCTGCGCTGACGCAAGGCCGCACGCTCCACTCCCTCTGCGATCATGCGAAAGCTCCGCCGCCCGGCCGTGGCGCTCGGGATCGGCCTGGTCCTGGGCGGCAGCCTGCTGCTGCCCGGCGCCGGCTTCCTGCAGCGCCTCGGCATCGACGTGCTGCTGTGGCTCGACCGGCCGCTCGGCTGGACGTCCCGGCCGCTGCCGCACCGGCTGCCGGTGGCGGTGGTGGCGATCCGGGAGGAGACCTACCGCACCCCCCCGCTGTGGAACCGGCCGAAGGTGTCCTGGACGCCGGAACTCGCCCAGGTGCTGGCCGGCCTGGCCCAGGGCGGGGCTGCGGTGATCGGCCTGGACGAGATCTTCCCGACCACTCTGGACCGGCCGGATCTGAAGGAGAATTACGACCGGCCGCTGAAGCAGGTCCTGAACGCGATCAGGCCGACCGGCCGGATCGTCCTCGGCTTCGCCCAGTCCGGCGATGTCCCGGTGCGGCCGGAGCCGGGACAGGTGATCGCGGTCGGCGGCGACCCGAACCTGAGTCCGGTCAATCTGCACTACGACCCAGACAATGTGGTCCGGATCTACCCGGACGGCATGCGGCGCCTGGATGGCGGAGACACCGTGCCGACCCTGGCGGCGCAGCTTGTCGCCCGGGCCGGCTACGCCGTGCCGCCGGGTGTCTCGGTGATCGACTTCACCATCGGCCCGCGAGACGTGCCGATCTATGATTTCGCCGACCTGGCGGCCTGCGCCAAGGCCAGCCAGATCGACTTCTTCCGCCGCGAATTCGCCGACCGGATCGTCATCATCGGCCCGCTGCTCGATGTCGAGGACCGCCACCTCACGGCGCGGCGGCTGCTTACCGAGGCGTCGGACCATGACCCGGCGGCGCGCTGCGCGCGCCCTCTGGCGCCGCTGACCAGCACGCTCAGCCGGTCCAACATGCCGGGCACGCTGGTCCACGCCATCGCGGCGCTGACCTTCGCCCTCGGCCGGGCGCCGCAGATGCTGCCGCCGCCGGCTGCCGGGGCCGTGGTCGGGGTGGCCTCGACCGCGCTGGGGATGTTTTTGTTCCTGCTGGCCCCGGGCTGGGGCCTGCTGGCGCTGCTCGGCGTTGCGGCGGTCGTGGTCCTCGCCTCGCTGCTGGCGCTCGGCGCCGGGGTGGTGCCGCCGCTGGTGCCGCTGCTGCTGGCCTTCGCCCTGACCTACACCGCGATCTATGTCTACCGCTTCGTGGTCGAGGACCGCGCCCGGCGCCGTGTCACCCACGCTTTCCGGCATTACCTTGCCCCGTCTCTGGTCGAGAAGCTGGCCGAGGATCCCGATGGTCTGACCCTGGTCGGCGAGACCCGGCCGATCACCATCGCCTTCTACGACATCGCCGGCTTCACCGATCTGAGCGAAAGGCTGGAGGACCAGCCGGAACGGCTGGTCGAGGTGGTCAACGGGCTGCTGGCCCGCGTCGCCGACGCGGTCGAGCGGCATGGCGGCTATGTCGACAAGTTTATCGGCGATTCGGTGATGGCGGTGTGGGGCGCGCCGCTGCCCGACCCGCATGGCGCCGAGCGCGCCGTCGCCGCCGGGATGGAGGCCTTCGCGGCGCTCGGCCGCTACAACCGCACCGCGATGCAGGACCAGGGCCTGCCGCCGCTCGGCCTGCGCGCCGGCATCAACTCCGGCCCGGCCGTGGTCGGCAATGTCGGGTCGCCGACCCGGCTGAACTACACCGTCCTCGGCGACGCGGTGAACCTGGCCTCGCGGCTGGAAGGCGCCAACAAGCTCTACGGCAGCCAGCTGATGATCGGCGAGGCCACCTATCGCGCCCTGCCGCGGCGCTGGCTGGTGCGGCGGCTCGACTATCTGGCGGTCAAGGGCAAGCTGCGGCCGGTCCGGGTGTACGAGCCGATCGTGCCGCTGGTCGACGCCACGGTCGAGCAGATGCAGGCGGTGCGGCGGTTCCATGCCGCGCTAGTCCTCTATTACCGCCGCCGCTTCGCCGAGGCGGCGGAGCGCTTCGCGGCGCTGGCCGCCGCCGATCCGGCCGCCGCGCTCTACCGCGACCGCGCCACGGCCTACGCCCAGGCGCCGCCGCCGGCCGACTGGGACCGCAGCTTCAGCCTGACCACGAAATGAGGGGGATATTTTGAACACGCCATTCACGACCCTGCATCGCCGCGGCTTTCTCGCCGGGGCCGGAACCAGCCTCGCGGCGCTCGCGCTCGGCGGCTGCCAGACCGTGCAGAACTACGCCAATGATCCGGTCGGCGCGGCGAACACGATCGGCGGGCTGTTCGCCTCGGACAACAAGGCGAGCTCGATCGACCAGGCGGCTCTGGGCCAGGGGCTTTATCCGCGCCTGATCGCGCAATCCGGCGGGGCCTATTCCAACGCGCGGGTTCAGTCGGCGGTGCGAAGCTTCGCCGAGCCGCTGTTCCGGGTTTCCACGCGCGGATACCGCTGGGAGATCACGGTGCTGGACGACAACAGCCCGAATGCCTGGGCGCTGCCGGGCGGCAAGCTGGGCATCAACAAGGGCCTGCTGCGCTATGCCGCCAGCGAGTCCGAGCTGGCGGCAGTGATCGCGCATGAGATGGGCCATGCCGAGTTGGGCCATCAGGTAGCGGAACTGGACCGCAAGGGGTCCGCCGACAAGCTGGCCGAGTTCTTCAAGGGCGTCGCCCAGACTGAGATCAACGCCGTCAATACTGGACCGCTGAGCGATGTGGTCGGCTCGGCGAGCCGCGCCGCGCTTGACCGGATCGCCCCAGCGATGTCCGATTTGATCACCTCCGGCTACTCCCGGGATCACGAGCGCGAGGCCGACGCCTATGTGCTGACCGTGTTCCGCGCCACCGGCTACGACCCGCGCCAGGCCTCGGCGATCTTCAAGACCCTGGATTCGCTGGTGCCGCCAGGCGAGGACAAGACCACCTCCCTGTTCTCCACCCACCCCGGCACCCGCGCCCGCATCGAGCTGATCGACGAAGCTGCGGCCCGGCTGCCGGCCGGCGGCGGCTCGGCCGGATCGGCGGACTTCGCCACGATCAAGGCGGTGTTCCCGACCCGGCGCTACTATCTGCGCAATCCGGCTGAGGCCAGCTGACCCGCGTCATCGCGGCCCCTCCGTTCCGCCGCGCGACCTGCTATCATGGCCGGCGAGGGCGGCGTGTCGGCGAACGGAACGAGGGATGAGCATCTGGGGTAAGATCGTCGGCGCGGCCGCTGGCTTGGCCATGGGCGGCCCGATCGGGGCGCTGCTGGGCGCCGTCGCCGGCCATGCCGTCGACTGGTATCGCGGCCAGCCGCCGGCGGATGACGACGCCACCCAGCACATCGCCTTCACCATCGGCGTGATCGCGCTGGGCGCCAAGATGGCCAAGGCCGACGGCGCGGTGACGGCGGAGGAGGTGACGGCCTTCCGCCGGGTGTTCCGCGTGCCGGCGGAGGAAGAGCCGAATGTCGAGCGCCTGTTCAACCTGGCGCGCCGCGATTCGGCGGGGTTCGAGCCCTATGCCAGGCAGCTCGCCGGCATGTTCAAGGACCGGCCGGAGGTGCTGGAGGAGCTGCTGCAGTGCCTGTTCACCATCGCCAAGGCCGATGGCGACGTGAAACCGGCGGAGCTCGACTATCTGCGCGCCGTCGCCGGGCTGTTCGGCCTGGCCCAGGCCGATTTCCACCGGCTCTGCGCCGAGGAATGCGCCGGCTGCGACGTCGACCCCTACGGCGTGCTGGGGGTCGAGCGGCAGATCGACGACGAGAACCTGAAGGCGGCCTATCGCCGGCTGATCCGCGAGCACCATCCGGACCGGCTGATCGCTCGCGGCATGCCGGCCGACTTCATCGCCATCGCCACCGACAAGATGGCCCGGATCAACGCCGCCTACGACATCATCCGGCGCGAGCGCAAGCTCGCATAGCGGCCGGGGCGAGGCCTGCCGGCCGGTTGCGCCACGCGCCGGCCGGATTATCTCCTTCGGACGTTGCGAAAGACCATCGAGGAGAGGAGGCATGCACCCGGCGACCCGGCAACGGCTCCGCCTGTCCGGTGGGACGGAGCTGTCCTTCATCACCGCCGGTGAGGCGTCCAGGCCGGCCGTGCTGCTCCTGCACGGCTTTCCCAACGCCGCGCGAATGTTCCTCGAGGTCATGCCCGAGCTGACGCAGGCCGCCTATGTGATCGCGCCCGACCTGCCCGGCTTCGGCGAGTCCGATGTGCTACCCGCGCCCTCGTTTCCCGCCTTCGGCCGGGCGATCGCGGAGCTGCTGGACCGGCTCTCGGTCGGTCCGCGCTATGTCTACCTGCATGATTTCGGGGCGCCGGTCGGCTTCCACATCGCCATGCAGGCGCCGGAGAAGGTCCTGGGTCTCATCATCCAGAACGCCAATGCCCATCGCTCGGGGTTCGGGCCGGGATGGGCCGGGACCCTGGCCTACTGGTCGGATCCGAGCCCCGAGAACGCGGCGGCGGCGACCGCGCATCTGAGCTTCGAGGGCATACGCGACCAGTATATCGCCGGGGTCCCGCCGGAGGTGGCCGCGCGGATCCCGGCCGAACGCTGGGAGGAGGACTGGCGGGTGATGTGCCTGCCGGGCCGGATGGAGACGCAGCGGGCGCTCGTCGCGGATTATGCGAACCATACCGCGCGATTCGACGCCATTGCCGAGTTTCTCGCCCGCCGGCAGCCGCCGGCCCTGATGCTCTGGGGCCGGCACGACGCCTTCTTCGATCTCGCCGAGACCCTGTCCTGGATGCAGGCCCTGCCGCGGATGGAAGCCCATATTTTCGACGCCGGCCACCTCCTGCTCGAGACCCACGCGGCCGAGGCCGCGCCGCTCATGCTAGACTTCATCGGGCACACCGGCCGGGAAGCGAACCGTTGAGCCGGTCAGATCATCGGCTTCGTCAGCATCAGCCAGAAGATCACCAGGACGGCGATGAAGGCCGGCCAGCCGAGCAGGAACCAGAGCCGGAAGATGCGGTGATAGGCCGGCGGCAGCGGCTGCCCGGCCGCCGCCGCCTGCTCCGCCAGCCGCGCGGCCCGGACCTGCAGCCAGACCACCGGCAGCCAGCACGCGCCGGCGAGCGCATAGAGGCCGAGCGAAAGGGCGAGCCAGCCGTCGCTGGCCTGAAACCCCGCCAGGTGCATCATCGCGGCTCCCGACAGCGGCTGGACAATCACCGCAGGGGTGGTGAAATACCAGTCGGCGCGCACGACGTTGCGCGCGACCACGGCGATGGCGCCCACGTCGCCGCGCCGGTGCGCCATCCACATCTGGAATGCCGTGCCGAGTCCGGTGCCGAAGATGATGGTCGAGCTGATCACATGCACATATTTCAGGGCCATGTAGAGGTCCATCGGGTCTAGCCCTTTCTCGGACTGACGGGGTCTGCCTTGGCCAGCATGGCCAGGCCGAGGGCCGCGGCCGCGAGCGGCAGCCCCTTCGCCGCGGGCCCGAGCGGGTGGAGCCAGAGCTCCGGCGCGCCGACGGTCATGACCGCGACATAGGCGACCGTCACCGCGACGGCGGCGAGCGCGGCCGGATACTGCGTCGCGCGCGGCAGCATCGCGGCGCCGATGATCATGTCGAGGATGCCGCCGGCATAGACCGAGGCGGCGGCCAGGGCATCGGGAACACCGGCCTGCCTGGCCATGTCGATGCTCTGGTCGATCGGCCATAGCCAGATCGAACAGAGCCCCGACCAGATCCAGAACGGGGCGAGGCCGAGCGCCAGCAGCCGGCGCAGCACCGGCGATGCCGGCATCAGGCCGCGGGCAGCGGCCGCCAGCGGTCTCGGCGTCACCCCGGTTCCCCGGGGCAGCGCCTCGGGATCGCCATCTGCGCCGGCGTGCAGCACCTGAAGCATCGCATCGCCCGCGAGCGGCAGGCGCAGCAGGCCTGCGAGCCGGAAGACGATCCGCTCCAGCCCGGCCGGAACCGGCAGCGTCAGGGCGCGCCGGCCGTCCTGTTCGAAGGCGCGGAGATACCCTTCGAGATCGACCCGGTCGGGACCGCAGGCGTCGACAGTGGCCTCGTCGATCCGCGGCAGGGCCAGCAGCCGGACCACCGCCTCGGCGAGATCGTCCACATGCACGGGCCGGAACGGGCCGGACCGGAGTCGCGGGCGCAGCGGCAGGCTGGCAAGGTTGGCGAGCAGCCGCGAGCTCGCGCCGCCCGGGCCGCAGACCAGCGAGGGCCGGACGATCGTCCAGTTGAGCGCAGGATCGCCGCGCCGGTGGCCGAGCAGGGCATGCTCCTGCGCGGCTTTCCCGCGCAGCGATGCGACCGGTGCGTCGGCATCGGCGCCGATGCTGGAGATCAGCACGAGGTTCGGGATCCCGGCCGCCGCGGCCCGGTCGAGAAGGGCGGTGATGCCGTCGGTCATCCGGGCCGCCCTCTCGTCGTCATCGGTCAGATGGCCGGCGGCGACGACGATCCCCTCGACCTCCGCCAGACGCGGCGCCGCGCGCTCGGACGAGGGCGCATGTTCGAGGTCGTATCCCTGGTCCCGGCCAAGCGGGACGATTTGATGGCCGCCACGCGCAAGGGCGGTGTGGATCGCCCTCCCGAGAAAACCGGTGCTGCCGACGAGAAGAACGCGCATGGCTGTCGAAGTCCTTTGAGGCACAACGCCGGCAGCGATGCCGCCGGTCCCTCGACGCTCCAGGAATGGTCGGGACTCGTATATTGCCCTATATCGTGAAACGACACGGGAGCTGGAGATCCGCATGGTGCGCGAGGACGAGATCCGGGCGGCCGAACGCGCCGTCGAATGGCCCGAACCGGCCGATGCCGGCCTGGTCTTCATCGGCCGCATCCGCACGCCCTGGACCGACCGCATGGACTGCCCGCGCCAGGGCCGGCGCGACGGCCCGACCTGCCGGATCGAGGTGTTCGCGCCCTGGGACCAGGCGCTGGCCGGAATCGCCGAATACCAGACGCTGGAAATCCTGTACTGGCTGCACCGCTCGCGCCGCGACCTGGTGCTGCAGAGCCCGAAAAGCGACGGCACCACCCGCGGCACCTTCTCGCTGCGCTCGCCGGTGCGGCCCAACCCGATCGGCACTTCGATGGTCGCGTTGCTCGGCATCGAAGGCTCGACCCTGCTGGTGCGCGGGCTCGACTGCCTCGACGGCACGCCGCTGATCGACATCAAGCCCGACCGCTGCGCCTTCACGCCGCTGGCCCCGCCGACGCCGGGCGATGCCGATGTGGGGGATGCGTGACCTTGCCCGGCCGTTGCGCTGTCGGGCAGGCATGAGGAATCCGGGGCTGGTCAAGCCTGCCCATAGTTGCGACAAGGGCGGCCTCTCTCGGATCCTTGGCGCATGACCCTCCTGCTCGGCCTTCGCAACGCCGCCGTCACCTTCGGCGGCGATCCCCTCTGGACCGGCGTCGACCTGGCGCTCTCGGCCGGCGACAAGGCCTGCCTGGTCGGCCGCAACGGCAGCGGCAAGTCGACCATCCTGAAGGCGCTGGCCGGCACGATCGATCTCGACGGCGGCGAGCGTTTCGTCCAGCCCGGCATCCGCATCGCCTATCTGGCGCAGGAGCCGGACCTGACCGTCCACGCCACCGTGGCCGACTACGTCGCCTCCGCCTTGCCCGCCGACCGCGCCCATGACCATTGGCGGGTCGAGCAGGTGCTGGCCGCGATCAAGCTCGACGGAGACCGGTCGACCGACACCCTGTCGGGCGGGGAAGGGCGGCGCGCCGCCATCGCCCACGCCGTCGTCGGCCAGCCCGACGTGCTGCTGCTGGACGAGCCGACCAACCATCTCGACCTGCCGACCATCGAGTGGCTCGAGGCCGAGCTCAAGGCCTGGCGCGGCGCGCTGCTGCTGATCAGCCACGACCGTGCCTTCCTGAACGCGCTGGTGCAGCGCAGCTGGTGGATCGACCGCGGCGTGCTGCGGCAGATGGACAAGCCCTTCGCCGAGTTCGACGAATGGAGCGAGACCATCCTGGCGCAGGAGGAGGCGGAGCGGGCGCGGCTCGACAAGCGGATCGCGTCCGAGACCACCTGGTCGCGCCAGGGCATCAGCGCCCGGCGCAAGCGCAACCAGGGCCGCCTGCGCAACCTCTATGCCATGCGGGCCGAACGCCGGTCGCAGATCGACCGCCAGGGCGTCGCGGCGCTGGGCATCGCCGAGGCCGGCCGGGGTGCGGTCCGCGTGATCGAGGCCGAGCATGTGTCCAAGGCCTATGGCGACACCGTCATCGTCCAGGATTTCTCCACCCGCGTGGCGCGCGGCGACCGGATCGGCGTGATCGGCCCGAACGGCGCCGGCAAATCATCCCTGGTCAAGGTGCTGACCGGGGCCGAGCGGCCGGATTCCGGGACGGTGCGGCTGGGGCCGGGGGTGGAGCCCGCCTATTACGACCAGACCCGCGTCGCGCTCGACCCCGAGACCACGCTGCGCGACGTGCTGCTGCCGCATGGCGGCGACCATGTCCAGGTCGGCGACCAGAAGCGGCACATCGCCTCCTATCTCTCGGACTTCCTGTTCGATTCCTCGCGCATGTTCAGCCCGGTGAAGAGCCTGTCGGGCGGCGAGCGCGGCCGGCTGCTGCTGGCCAAGCTGTTCGCCCGGCCCAGCAACCTGCTGATCCTGGACGAGCCGACCAACGACCTGGACCTGGAGACGCTGGACCTGCTGGAAGAGGTGCTGGCGGATTTCCAGGGTACGCTGATCCTGGTCAGCCACGACCGCGACTTCCTCGACCGGCTGGTGACCTCGGTGATCGCGGTCGAGGGCCAGGGCCGGGTGACGGAGTATGTCGGTGGCTACACCGACTATCTGCGCCAGCGCCCGGCAGCCCAGGCGGCGGCCCCGGTGGCACGCTCCGCCCCGGCGGCCAGGCCCGTGGCTTCGAAGCCGCGCACCAAGCTCAGCTTCAAGGACCAGCGCGAGCTCGACCTGCTGCCCGGCCGGATCGAGGCGCTGACCGCCGAGATCGCCCGGCTCGGCGACGCGCTGCACGACCCTGGCCTCTACGCCCGCGACCCCGACGGCTTCGCCAGGAAGAGTGCCCGGCTCGCCGCCGCCGAGGCGGAGCGGGAGGCGGCGGAGGAACGCTGGCTCGAGCTCGCGTCCCTGGCGGAGGAGCTCGGCGCCTGATGATGCGTCCGCTCGACCTGCTGCTGGCCGTCGGCGTGATGCTGATCTGGGGCTACAACTTCGTGATCGCGAAATACGGCCTCGCGGAGCTGCCGCCGCTCCTGTTCATGGCGCTGCGCTTCGGCCTGGTGGCGGTGCTGCTGGTGCCCTTCGTGCGGATGCCGCGCGGGCGCTGGCGCGACGTGCTGGTCCTGGCGGTGATGCTGGGGCTGACCCATTTCTCGCTGATGTTCGTCGGGCTGGCGCATGTCGATGCCGCAGTGGCGGCGATCGTCATCCAGGTGCAGGTGCCGGCCTCGGCTTTCCTGGCCATGCTGCTGTTCGGCGACCGGATCGGCTGGCGCCGGGCGCTCGGCATGGCGGTGGCGATCGGCGGCGTCGCCATTTTGGCCGGCGAGCCGCGGCACAGCTCGGCCCTGTGGGCGATCGGGCTGATCGTGATGGCGGCGATCGTCTGGGCCGGCGCCAACATCCAGATGAAGCGGATGACGGATCTCGACCCCTCCACCATCAATGGCTGGATGTCGCTGTTCGCCGCGCCGATGCTGCTCTGCGCCTCGCTGCTGATCGAGGACGGCCAGTGGCAGGCGGTGACCCGGGCCAGCGGATGGGCATGGATCGCCGTCGCCTTCCAGGCGGTGGTCGTGGTGATCTTCTCCTACGCCATCTGGTACCGGCTGCTGCGGACCTATTCCGTCAACCAGACCATGCCCTATACGCTGCTGGTGCCGGTGTTCGGCGTGCTGTCGGGCGTGCTGTTCCTGGACGAGCCGGCAAGCTGGTCGCTGCTGCTCGGCGGCATCGCCACGCTGATCGGCGTCGGCATCATCATCCTGCGCCGGCCGAAGGCGGTCGAAGCCCAGGCGCAGGTCACGTGATGGATCGTTCCGTGCTGTCCTTCGGCCCTTTTTCCTGTCATGCCCGGGCTTGACCCGGGCATCCAGAGGCTGTCGACATTCTCTGGATTGCCGGGTCAAGCCCGGCAATGACAATAACGGGGCGGGAGTGGGGACGGCTGGCGTCCCGGCATCCAATCGGAACCGGTGAGAGGATCTTGATGGCCAAGCTGACGGAGATCGCGCCCGGCCTGTTTGCGGCGGCGCAGGTGGATCGCGCGGCGATCGCGGAGATCGCGGCCTCGGGCGCGAAGACCCTGATCAACAACCGGCCGGACGGCGAGGAGCCGGGCCAGCTGCCGGCCGAGCAGGCGCGGGCCGAGGCCGAACGGCTGGGCCTGACCTATATCCACATCCCGGTCACCTCCTCCTCAATCGCGCCGGGCGATGTCGAGGCGATGCAGCAGGCCCTGGCGTCGGCGCCGAAGCCGGTGGTGATGCATTGCCGCAGCGGCACCCGCTCGACCCTGCTCTGGGCCGCGGGCGAGGTCCTGGCCGGCCGCGGCGACGCCGGCGCGCTGGTCGCCGATGCGGCGGAGAAGGGCTTCCAGATCGCCTCCCTGCCCGACCTGGTGGCACGGTTGCGACAGGACTGACGCCCCACTCCGGTTGCGCCAGCATGGTTTGATAATTATTATGAATCCCTGTGTGGCGCAGTCTGGGAAGGATTGCCGATGATCAGCGCCGATTTGGGAGCGCAGCTCGAAAGCTTCGTGGCGAAGCTGGTCGAATCCGGCCGCTACAACTCCAAGAGCGAAGTGCTGCGCGAAGGCGTCCGGCTGATTCAGGAGAGAGAGGCCCGCCTGTCGGCCCTCGATGCGTCGCTGGCGCGGAGCCTGGCCGATGCCGAGGCGGGGCGGGTGAAGCCCGCGGCCGAGGTGTTCGACCGGCTGGAGGAGAAGTATAAAGGAATGGCGAAGCGGTCGTCATGATCGTCGTCATCTCGGCCGCGGCCGAGGCCGATCTCGAAGCGATCGGCGACCACATCGCCGCAGATGACCCGGCCCGCGCCGTGAGCTTCGTCCGGGAACTGCGGGACCGGTGCACGGGGCTGGCCAACATCCCCAAGGACTTTCCCTTCGTGCCAAGGTATGAGCATCACGGGGTTCGCTGGCGTGTGCACGGACTATACCTGATCTTCTATCGGCTCGAAGCCAGCACCGTGACGGTGCTGCACATCCTGCATGGGGCGATGGACTACGCCCCGATCCTGTTCCCGTCATGACCGCGCGTCCTTCCAGTCGTGCAATACGCGACCGCCCGGTCTCCTGGATCGACCTGATCGATCTCGGGCTCGACCCGGACGACAGCCGGCCGCTGTTCCAGCAGCTGCACCTGGCGCTGCGCGACCTGATCGCCCGCCGGGTGGTGCCGGCCGGCACGCGGCTGCCGGCCACCCGGATCCTGGCCGACCGGCTCGGCGTGTCGCGCACCACCGTCGTCGCCGCCTATGACCAGCTGCAGGCCGAGGGCGTGGTCGCCGGCCGGGTCGGCGCCGGCACCTATGTCGCCGCCGGCATCGAGGCGGAGGACCAGCCGGCCGCACCGGCCGAGAGCCCCGGCAAAGCCGCCGTGGCCCCCGCTTGGCGCAGTGAGTCCGTGCCCTTCGCCGCCGGCTTCTGCGGCATGCACCCGGCCACCGAGCGCGCCTGGGGCCGGCTGGTGCAGCGGCATCTGCGCGGCATCGGCGTGCGCCAGCGCGGCTATGGCGATCCGATGGGCCACCGGCCGCTGCGCGAGGCGCTGGCCGAGTACCTCCGGGTGTCGCGCTCCGTCGCCTGCGACGCCGACCGCATCGCCATCGTCTCCGGCAGCCAGCAGGGGCTGGACCTGGTGCTGAGCGCCGTGGCGCAGGCCGGCGACCCGGCCTGGATCGAGGACCCGTGCTACCCGGCGGCGCTGGCCTGCCTGCGCCAGCACCGGCTGCGGATCGCCCCGGTGCCGGTCGACGATCAGGGGCTGGACGTCGCCGCCGGCCTGGCGCTGGAGCCCGAGGCGCGGCTGCTGTACTGCACCCCGACGCATCATTACCCGCTGGGCGTGGCGATGAGCCTGCCACGGCGGCTGGCGCTGCTCGATTGGGCGCGCGACGGGCGCTGGGTGATCGAGGACGACTACGACAGCGAGTTCCGCTTCTCCGGCCGGCCGCTCTCGGCCCTGCAGGGCTTGGACCGGCACGGCCGCGTCATCTATCTCGGCACCCTCAGCAAGGTGCTGTTCCCCGGACTGCGCGTCGGCTACGTGGTGCTGCCGCCGGAGCTGGTCGACCGCTTCGCCGCCATCCGCAACGCCGCTGACCGCTTCCCGTCGACCATCCTCGACGACGTGCTGGTCGACTTCATCAACGAGGGCCATTTCACCCGGCACATCCGCCGCATGCGCCAGGAATATGCCGAGCGACGCGAGCGGCTGACCGCGGCGCTGGCGGCGGAGGCGGGCGGCGACCTGACCGTCGCCCCGATCGACCGCGGCATGTATCTCGTCGCCGACCTGCGGCCGGGGCTGGATGATGTCGCTGTGGCCGAGGCGGCGCGGCGGCGCGGCCTGGTGGTCCGCCCGCTGTCGCCGATGCACATCGCGGCGCCGCCGCGCCGGGCGCTGATCCTCGGCTTCACCGGCTTCCCGCCCCAGGCCCTCGACGCCGCCGCCCGCACCCTCGGCGCGGTGCTGCGCGGCTTCCGCTAGCGATTGGTCGGGCCGGCCGCGCGGAATTGGACCTTTCCAATTGCCTTCTCCGGCGTCATCGAGAAGGCCAATGCCGTTCCGAGGACCGCCATGAATGAGATCGTCCCCTCCGCCCGCGTCAGGCTGAAGCGCCTGGCCAAGCGCGGTGCCTATGACCGCGCCACGGTCCACGCCGTGCTCGACGCCGGCGTGGTCTGCCATATCGCCTATGTCCTCGACGGCCAGCCCTACTGCACCCCGACCGCCTATTGGCGCGACGGCGACCGGCTGTACTGGCACGGCTCCTCGGTCAGCCGGATGCTGCAGGGGCAGGGCGTGGGCCTGCCGGTCTGCCTGACCGCCACCCATATCGACGGGCTGGTGCTCGCCCGCTCCGGCTTCAACTGCTCGATGAACTACCGCGCGGTGATGGTGTTCGGCACCGCTTCGAAGGTCGAGGACGAGGCGCACAAGCTGGAGGCGCTCGACGCCTATGTCGAGCGGCTGTTCCCCGGCCGGGTGGCGGAGATGCGGCGCCCGACGGTGAAGGAGGTGCGGGCCACCACGCTGATCGGGATGGAGATCGAGGAGGCCAGCGTGAAGATCCGCAGCGGCCCGCCGCATGACGACGAGGACGACCTCGCCGCCGGCATCTGGGCCGGGGTGATCCCGATCGCCGAGACCATCGGCGCGCTGCAGCCCTGCCCGCTGCTGCCGGCCGGCATCGCCCCCGGCGCCGGCACCGAGCCCTATGCGCCCGGCCGGGGCTTCGACGACATCCTGCGGGCCAATGTCCGGGGCGCGATGGCCCCGGCCGAAGCCGGCGAGTGAACGGAGACCGATGATGGCCGATCTCACCAACGCCCTGGGCCAGCCGATCGGCGCCCCCGTTCCCGGCTGGGAGAAGCGGCCGCTGCCGCCGCGCACGCCGATGGAGGGCCGCACCTGCCGGCTCGAGCCGCTCGACCCCGCCCGCCACGCCGAGGAGCTGTTCGAGGCGATGGGCCGGGACCAGGACGGCCGCAACTGGACCTATCTCGGCATCGGCCCGTTCGCGGCGTTCGGCGATTTCCGCGCCTGGCTGGACAAGATGGCGGCGGGCAGCGACCCGCTGTTCCACACGGTGATCGACCGCGCCACCGGCCGGGCGGTCGGCGTCGCCTCCTATCTCCGCATCGACCCGGCGAACGGGGTGATCGAGGTCGGGCACATCCATTTCTCGCCGCTGCTGCAGCGCACGCCGATGGCGACCGAGGCGATGTTCCTGATGATGCGCCGGGTGTTCGACGAGCTCGGCTACCGCCGTTACGAGTGGAAATGCGACAGCCTGAACGCACCGTCGCGCGCCGCGGCCGCCCGCCTCGGCTTCCAGTATGAGGGGCTGTTCCGCCAGGCCCTGGTCTACAAGGGCCGCAACCGCGACACCGCCTGGTTCTCGATCATCGACGGCGAATGGCCGCGGCTGCGCGCCGCCTTCGAGCGCTGGCTCGCCCCTGCGAATTTCGACGCCGAGGGCCGGCAGCGGGAGAAGCTGTCGGACCTGACCAAGCCGGCAGAATAGACACGCTCCGCCGGTCAGTTCGTATTGCCTCTCCCGCAAGCGAGACCTTTTCAGAATAGCTGGACCCGCTCCTTTTTTAGTCCCCCCTCCCCTTGCGGGTGGGGGGCAGGGGGAGGGGTCTGCGCGCGTCCGCGCGCGAATGCGCAAAGGATGGGCTTCGCCATCAGGGCCAGATCACCAGATTCAGGCCCGTTCTGGTGTCGAAAACCCCCTCCCCCTTAGCCCCCTCCCGCGAGGGGAGGGGGGACTCATTTTGCTTTCGGCCGATGTCGTCGCGAGCCTCAGAGACAATCCGAGGACATTCTGAACAGGTCTCGCAAGCGGGAGAGGCTACGCATAAAGCCGGCGTCACATCTTTGTCATGGGACGGCATGGGCCGCCTTGCGGTCCGGCCGCCGGGTGCCTATACCAACGCCGGCAGATGGCCGGATGGCCGCTCTGCCGGGCTTCGGCCCGGCGGGGAGGAAAGTCCGGGCTCCACGGAAACACGGTGCCGGGTAACGCCCGGCGGGGGCGACCCCAGGGACAGTGCCACAGAAAGCAAACCGCCCGGCTCCGGCCGGGTAAGGGTGAAAGGGTGCGGTAAGAGCGCACCGCGAGGCCGGCAACGGTCGCGGCACGGTAAACCCCACCGGGAGCAAGACCGAATAGGGGCGGGGCGGCTCATGGGAAACCATGGGCCGACAGGCGTTTCCGCCTGCCGCCCGGGTTGGTCGCGCGAGGCGACGGGCGACCGTCGTCCCAGAGGAATGGCCATCCCTCGGCCCGCCGTCCGCAAGGATACGGGGCCGGGGACAGAACCCGGCTTACAGGCCATCTGCCGCCTTTCCAAGCTTCGCCGCCGAGCGGCCGGACAGCGTCCGGGCCGCATTCTCTTGTCTCGAGATGAGAACAAAAGAAAAACGATCTCAAGATCGGAGTCGAAAGAAGCGCTCCAACTTGGGTTTTGTTCCGGAGACAGTCGAAGAGTCCCGTCAAAGCGGCCAAAAAGCCACGGATACAGGAAATCCATTGATTTCCCATGATTTGACCGGCCCGTCCCATTGCGTTCCACCGTTGCCCATGATATCCCATGAACTCCCATCGGATGGGGTCGATCGTCCACTTCCGGGGTGTGGGCGACGGGGGTGTTGAGGCGGCGGGGCACGCCGCTGGGGGGATGGATGGCTCGGTTCACGGGCACCTACGTCAACAAGGTCGACAGGAAGGGGCGGGTCAGCGTGCCCGCTCCCTTCCGCGCGACCTTGGAGGCGCTGGGCGCTCCGATCGTGAACCTGAAGCCCTCCCCGGACCGCCAGGCCCTGGACGGGGTCACCGAAGCCTACATGGACGAGGTCCAGCGCCGGCTCGACGCGATGGACCTGTACTCGCCGGAGCGCGAGGCCCTGGAAATCCGCGAATTTTCCGAGACGCAGCAACTGCAGATGGATCCGGAGGGGCGGATCATCCTGCCGCGGCACATGCTGGATCTGGCGGGCATCACCGAGAGCGTCGCCTTCATGGGCATGGGCAGCCGATTCCAGATCTGGGAGCCGGAGGCGCTCAAGGCGCATCAGCAGGCCCGCCTGGCCGCCTCGCGCGACCTGACTCTGGCGCGGGCTGGAGGCAACGGGGCCGGCGCCAATGGAGGTGCTGCATGAGCGGCGCCCACATCCCGGTCCTGCTGAACGAGATCGTGGCGGCTGTGGCGCCGCGCGACGGCGACCTGATCGTCGACGGCACCTTCGGCCGCGGCGGCTATGCCCGCGGCCTGCTGGCCGCCGCCGACTGCCGGGTGGTCGGCATCGACCGCGACCCCGAGGCAGTGGCGGAGGGGCGCCGGCTGGAGGCCGAGCAGCCGGGCCGGTTCCGCATCATCGAGGGCCGTTTCGGCGCCATGGATGCGCTGGTCGGCGAGCAGGCGGACGGGGTGGTGCTGGATCTCGGCGTGTCCTCGCCGCAGCTCGACGACCCGGCGCGCGGCTTCTCCTTCCGCGCCGACGGTCCGCTCGACATGCGCATGGGGCGGGATGGGCAGAGCGCGGCCGACGTGGTCAACGTCATGGCCGAGGACGACCTCGCCAACGTGATCTACGATTTCGGCGAGGAGCGCCTGTCGCGCCGCGTCGCCCGCGCCATCGTCGCGGCCCGCAAGGAAGCGCGGATCGAGCGCACGTTGCAGCTGGCCGAGATCGTGCGCCGGGTGGTGCCGCGGTCGAAGGACGGCATCGATCCGGCGACGCGCACCTTCCAGGCGTTGCGCCTGTGGGTGAATGAGGAACTGACGGAACTCGACCACGGCTTGAGCGGGGCCGAACGCCTGCTTCGGCCCGGGGGACGGCTCGCCGTGGTCACTTTCCACAGCCTGGAGGATCGCCGCGTCAAGCGCTTCCTGGCGGAGCGCAGCGGCGCCGGCGGCGGCGTCTCGCGCCATGTCGCGGCGCCCGGCGGCGAGACCCGGGCGCCGAGCTTCCGCCTGGCGGCCAAGCGGTCGGTCACGGCGGGCGAGACGGAGACCCGCAGCAACCCGCGCGCCCGGTCGGCGCGGCTGCGGTCGGCGATCCGGAGCGAGGCTCCGGCCTGGCCGCCGGTTGGCCGGGGCGGCGGGGAGAGGGGGAGGGTGGCAGCATGATCCGCGTCGGCACGATGATCTGGCTCGGCCTCATCGGGGCGTCGAGCGCGTTCCTGTTCAAGACCAGCTACGAGGTGCAGTCGCTGGAAGGCGATCTGCGCGGCCTCAACCGGTCGATCCTGCGGGAACAGGATTCGATCCGGGTGATGCATGCCGAATGGGCGTTCCTGAACCAGCCGTCGCGCTTGCAGGCGCTGACGGACCAGTTTACGAAGCTGCGCCCGATCGCGCCGACGCAGATGCTCGCCAGCGCGGCGGATCTCCCGATGCCGCTGCCGTCGCTCGACGGCGAGCCGATGGCGCCGCCGGCGTCGCTGGTCGCCCAGGTCGATGCGCTGCCCAGCTTCGGGCCCGTGCCCCTGCCTGGCCACCGGCCCGGCGAGGGCGGACTCCTCCTTGCCGCGGCCGCGCCGATGCCTGTCCAGATCCCAGCCGTTTCGCCTCAGCCGGCCGCCGCCCCGGCCCAGCCGGTCGTTGCGCCGGTCCAGGTCGCCGCCGTCGAGGTCCGGGCGGCGCCGGTGGTGGCCCCGGTTTCGGCAGCACCCGTCGCAAGGGTCGCGGCCGCCGACGTCCCGATCCGGCCGGTGGTGGCGCCGCGCCGGCCCACCGCGCCGCTGGAGGCCGTGGCCCAGGCCCTGTCCCCGACCCGGGCCGCCGCATCGGATGATCCGATCGGCGCACTGCTCTCCGGCCTCGAGGCGCCGCGGGGAATTCGATGACGGCTGACGCGCTGGACGGAACCCGAGCTTCACCGCGGCAGACTGAGCCGGCCTTTCGGCCGGCTCAACGGCTTTCCGCGGCCATCGAGACGGGCCGCCAGCGCATCGTCATCAGCGCCCTCGTGTTCAGCGTCACCTTCGGTGCGATCGGCCTCAAGCTGGTCGACCTGATGGCCTTCGGCAGCGATGCCGACAGCGCCCTCGCCACCCATGCCCTGCCTGCCGCCGTGCCGGCCGCAGACCGGGCCGATCTGCGCGACCGCAACGGTCTGATCGTCGCCACCACGCTGCCGTCGATGTCGCTCTACGCCGACCCGAAGCTGGTGCTGGACCCGATCGAGGCCTCGCTGCGCCTGGCCAAGGTGCTGCCCGATCTCGACCAGGCCAAGCTGCTGGCCGACCTGTCGTCGGAGCGGCGCTTCGTCTGGTTGAAGCGCGGCCTGACTCCGACCCAGCAATACGAGGTCAACCGCCTCGGCATCCCGGGCCTGGCCTTCCAGAACGAGGAACGCCGCTACTACCCGGCCGGCAACCTGACCTCGCACGTCGTCGGCTTCACCAACATCGACGCCCAGGGCATCGCCGGGCTGGAGAAGAGCCTCGACGACCGCCTGCAGAACGGCGAGTCGGTGGCGCTGTCGCTCGACCTGCGGCTGCAGGAGATGGTGCGCGACGAGCTGCAGGCGACGGTCGAGCAGTTCCACGCCCAGGGCGGCAACGCCCTGATCATGGACGTCAACACCGGCGAGGTCCTGGCGATGGTCTCGCTGCCGGACTTCAACCCGTACGAGCCCGGCGGCCCCGCCGAGGAGGCGATGTTCAACCGGAACACGCTCGGCGTGTACGAGCCCGGGTCGACCTTCAAGATCTTCAACACGGCGATGGCGCTGGAAAGCGGCACCTCCAGCCTGACCAGCCTCTATGACGAGAGCCCGATCCGTGTCGGGCGCTTCACCATCCACAATTTCCGCGGCGACCCCCAGTCGGGGATGCTCAGCGTCTACGAGATCTTCCGGCTGTCGCTCAACACCGGCTCGGTGCACATGGAGGAGGCGGCCGGCGTCGACCGGCAGAAGGAGTTCCTGACCCGGCTCGGCCTGACCAGGCCGGCCCCGATCGACCTGCCCGAGGTCGGCGCCCCGATGGTGCCGCATCCCTGGAGCAAGGTCAGCGGCATGACCATCGCCTACGGCCATGGCATGGCGGTGTCGCCGCTGTCGCTGATCACCGCGGTCAGCGCCATCGTCAATGGCGGCATCCTGCACCCGCCGACCCTGTTCAAGCGCGATCCCTCGCAGCCGGTCCCGGGCAAGCGCGTGATCTCGGCCGACCTGTCGCGCACGATGCGGATGCTGATGCGCGCCGTGGTCACCGGCGGCACCGCGACCAAGGCCGAGGTGCCGGGCTACTTCGTCGGCGGCAAGACCGGCACGGCCGACAAGGCGGCGCGCGGCGGCTACAACCGGCGGGCCCGGGTGACCGATTTCGTCGGCGTGTTTCCGATCTACGATCCGAAATATGTCGTCATGACCATGCTGGACGACCCGCAGCCGATCAAGGGCACCTACGGCTTCGCCAGCGCCGGCTGGAACTCGGCGCCCTTGGGTGGCCGGATCATCGCCCGGATGGGGCCGATGCTGGGGGTCGAGCCGAAGAACCCGAAGGATCCGGCGATCCTGCAGATGCTGGCGCCGCCGGCCAATGCGGTGGTCGCCAATGTCTCGGGCGGGAACGAGGACTGAGCGATGGCCATCGCCTCCGACCTCCCCCTCGCGCATCCCGGCTCCCGGACCATCCAGGCCGACGCCGGCCGCTCCGGCCGCACCCTGGCCGCGGCGATCGAGACCGGCCGGCAGCGCGTGGTCGTCACCGCGCTGGTCTTCGGCATGGCCTTCGCCGGCATCGGCACGGGGCTGGTCCGGCTGATGGCGTTCGCCGACACCGGCGAGGGCGCGCCGGTCGCCATGGTCGGCTCCGCCAGCGACCGGGCCGATCTGCGCGACCGCAACGGGCTGATCCTGGCCACCACGCTGCCTTCGATGTCGCTCTACGCCGACCCGAAGCTGGTGATCGACCCGATCGAGGCGTCGCTGAAGCTGAGCAAGGTGCTGCCGGATCTGAAGCAGGACAAGCTGCTGGCCGATCTGTCGTCGGACCGCCGCTTCGTCTGGCTGAAGCGCGGCCTGACCCCGGCCCAGCAGTATGAGATCAACCGTCTCGGCATCCCCGGCCTGGCCTTCCAGAACGAGGAGCGCCGTTACTATCCGTCCGGCGGGCTGACATCGCACGTCGTCGGCTTCACCAACATCGACGCCCAGGGCATCGCCGGGTTGGAGAAGAGCCTCGACGACCGCCTGCGGAACGGCGAGTCGGTGGCGCTGTCGATCGACCTGCGGCTGCAGGAGATGGTGCGGAACGAGCTGCAGGCCACGATCGCCAAGTTCAAGGCGACGGCCGGCAACGTCATCATCATGGACGTCAAGACCGGCGAGATCCTGTCCATGGTCTCGCTGCCGGACTTCAACCCTTACGAGCCGACCGCGGCGTCGGATGACGCCCTGTTCAACCGGAACACGCTCGGCGTGTACGAGATGGGCTCGACCTTCAAGATCTTTAACACCGCCCTGGCGCTGGAAAGCGGCACCTCGACCCTGCAGACCACCTATGAGCAGAGCCCGATCCGGATCGGCCGCTTCACCATCCGCAACTTCCGGGCCGAGCCGCAGTCCGGGCGGTGGAGCGTCTACGAGATCTTCCGGCAGTCGATGAACACCGGCTCGGTGCACATGTTCGAGGCGGCCGGGCTCCAGCGGCAGAAGGAGTTCCTGGCCCGGCTCGGCCTGACCACGCCCTCGCCGCTCGAGCTGCCGGAGGTCGGGGCGCCGATGGTGCCGCAGCCCTGGACCCAGGTCAGCGGCATGACCATCGCCTACGGTCACGGCATGGCGGTCACGCCGGTCCAGCTGGTCAGCGCGGTCGCCGCCGTGGTCAATGGCGGCACCCTTCATCCGCCGACGCTGTTCAAGCACGACCCGTCCCGGCCGGTGCCGGGAACGCGGGTGATGTCGCCCGAGCTGTCGCGGATCATGCGGGCGCTGATGCGCGTCGTGGTCGTCAGCGGCACCGCGACCAAGGCAGAGGTGCCCGGCTATTTCGTCGGCGCCAAGACCGGCTCGGCCAACAAGGCGGTGCGCGGCGGCTACAACCGCAAGGCCGGCGTGACCGATTTCGTCGGGATCTTCCCGGCCTATGATCCGAAATACATCGTCATGACCATGCTGGAGGATGCCCAGGCGATCGAAGGCACGTATGGCTACAACACCGCGGGCTGGAACGCGGCGCCACTGGGCGGTCGGATCATCGCCCGCATGGGGCCGATGATGGGCGTCGAGCCGAAGGATCCGAACGACCCGGCGATCCTGGACGCGCTGGCCGTGACACCGGGCGGCCGCAGCGCCCCGCAGGTCGCGGCGGTCCCGGAGGAGGAAGAGGGATGAGCGGCGACGCCTCCACTCTGCCTGCCGGCCTGAAGGGACTGACCGCGGATTCCCGCGCGGTTCGGCCCGGCTTCCTGTTCGCGGCCCTGCCGGGCGCGCGCGCCGACGGCCGCGCCTTCATCGCCGATGCTCTGACGGCCGGCGCCGCGGCCATCCTGGCGCCCGAGGGCACGGTGCTGCCGCCCGGCGCCACCGCCACGCTGATCACCGATCCGAATCCGCGGCGGCGCCTGGCGCTGATGGCGGCGGCGTTCTACGGCCAGCAGCCGGCCACCATCGCCGCGGTCACCGGCACCAGCGGCAAGACCTCGACCGTCAACTTCGCGCGCCAGCTCTGGATCCTCCTGGGCCACCAGGCGGCCAGCCTGGGCACTCTGGGGGTGATGGCGCCGGGGCGTGAGCGCTACGGCTCGCTGACCACGCCCGACCCGGTGGCGCTGCATGCCGAGCTGGCCGACCTGGCCGCGGCCGGGGTGACCAGGCTGGCCATGGAAGCGTCGTCGCACGGCCTCGACCAGTTCCGGCTGGACGGGGTGCGAGTGACGCTGGCCGCCTTCACCAACTTCACCCAGGACCATCTCGACTACCACGCCACGATGGCGGAATATCTGGCGGCCAAGGCGCGACTGTTCGACCAGGTGCTGCAGCCCGGCGGCACCGCCGTGATCAATGCCGACGTGCCGGAGGCGGCGGGCCTCGTCGCCCGCACCCGCGCCGCCGGCCGCACCGCGCTGACGCTGGGCCGCGCCGGCCAGGAGTTCCGGCTGGACCTCGCCGAGCCGCTGCCCCACGGCATCGACCTGCGCTTCACCGCCGGCGGCAGGGCGTATCGGACGGAGCTGCCGCTGGTCGGCGGCTTCCAGGCTTACAACGTGCTGACCGCGCTCGCCCTGGTGGTGGCCGACGGCGCCGACCTCGACGCCGCGGCCGGGCTGCTGGAGCAGCTCAAGGGCATTCCCGGCCGGGTCGAGCTGGTGGCCAGCCATCCGAACGGCGCCCCGGTCTATGTCGACTACTCGCACAAGCCGGGGGCGCTGGAGACGGTGCTGAATGCCCTGCGCCCGCACACCCATGGTGCGCTGGTCGTGGTGTTCGGCTGCGGCGGCGACCGCGACCGCGCCAAGCGCCCGCTGATGGGCGAGATCGCGGCGCGCCTGGCCGACCGCGTGATCGTCACCGACGACAACCCGCGCAGCGAGAACCCGGCCGAGATCCGCCGCCAGGTGCTGGCCGGCTGCCCCGGCGCCGACGAGATCGGCGACCGGGCCGAGGCCATCCGCGCCGCGGTCCAGGGGCTCGGCCCCGGCGATGTCCTGGTGGTGGCCGGAAAAGGCCATGAGACGGGCCAGATTATCGGCGATGACGTACGCCCGTTCGACGATGCGGAGCAGGCGCGCGCAGCCGTGACCGAAGTGAAGAGCGATCCGCGATGGAGACGAACGCCATGACCAATCCTGCGCTCTGGCCGGCCGCGGAGGCGGCCGCCGCAACCAACGGGATGCAGGTCGGCGAGTGGGCGGCGACCGGCGTCTCGATCGACAGCCGCTCGGTCGTGGCGGGCGACCTGTTCGTGGCGCTGCGGGGGCCGAATTTCGACGGCCACGACTACGTCAAGGACGCCCTGGCCAAGGGCGCCGCGGCGGTCATGGTCGACCGGGTGCCGCAGGGCGTGCCGCATGACGCGCCGCTGCTGGTGGTCGACGACACCCTGGACGGGCTGACCGACCTGGCGCGCTTCGCCCGCATGCGCAGCGAGGCGCGGGTCGTCGGGGTCACCGGCTCGGTCGGCAAGACCAGCACCAAGGAGGCGCTGAAGCTGGCTCTGTCGGCCACCGCGCCGGCCTATGCCTCGCAGGGCAACCTGAACAACCAGTGGGGCGCCCCGCTGAGCCTGTCGCGAATGCCGGAGCAGGTCGCCTACGGCGTGTTCGAGCTGGGCATGAACCATGCCGGCGAGATCGCGCCGCTGTCGCGGCTGGTCGAGCCGGACGTCGCCATCATCACCAATGTCGAGGCGGTGCACGCCGCCCATTTCGACTCGGTCGACGGCATCGCCGACGCCAAGGCCGAGATCTTCCGCGGCATGGGGCCGGAGAGCACGGCGATCCTGAACCGCGACAACCCGTTCTTCCCGCGGCTGGTCGCCCATGCCCGGACCCAGGGTGTCGGCCGGATCTGGAGCTTCGGCGAGCATGCCGAGGCCGATGCCCGGCTGGTCGACTGCTCGCTGCACACCGCCGCCAGCGCGGTCAACGCCGTGATCCTGGGCGAACCGCTGCGCTATACCCTGTCGGCCCCGGGCAAGCACTGGGTGCTGAACAGCCTGTCGGTGCTGCTGGCGGCCAAGGCGATGGGCGCCAACATCGCCGGCGCCGCCCGCGCCATGGGCCGGATCACGCCGCTGCGCGGCCGCGGCGCCCGCGTCACCATCGAGCTGCAGCGCGGCGGCCAGGCCGGCAAGCTGGTGCTGATCGACGAGAGCTACAACGCCAGCCCGGTTTCGGTCGCCGCCAGCCTGGCTGTGCTGGGCGGGGTCGACAGCGGCCCGGACGGGCGCCGCATCGCCGTGCTCGGCGACATGCTGGAGCTCGGGCCCGACGCGCCGGCCCTGCATGCGGGGCTGAAGCAGCACATCCTGGCCAACGACATCGACCTCGTCTTCACCTGCGGCCCGGACATGAAGCAGCTGCACGACGCGCTGCCGGAAGGCCGGCGCGGTGCCCATGCGGCCGACAGCGCCGCCCTGGCGCCGATCCTCGCCGAGGCGGTGCGCCCGGGCGACTGCGTCATGGTCAAGGGCTCGCTCGGCAGCCGCATGGCCGTGCTGGTCGAGGCGCTGGAACATCTGCACGTGGCGCGCGAGAACCGGGCCCCCCAGGCCTCGCCCAAGCGCGTCGCCAACGGCCTCTGACCAACGGCCTCTGAAAGGAACGGTCCCGGTGCTTCCGGCCCTCTTCGCCCCGCTCGCCGACCAGGCGCTCGTCTTCAACCTGTTCCGGTACCTGACCTTCCGCACCGGGGCGGCGGTGATGACGGCGCTCGTCATCGCCTTCGTCATCGGCCCGGCGATGATCCGGTGGCTGAAGTCGCGGCAGGGGGCGGGGCAGCCGATCCGCGAGGACGGGCCGGAGGGGCATTTCAAGAAGCGCGGCACGCCGACCATGGGCGGGCTGATGATCCTGATCGCGATCGTGGTCTCGACCCTGCTCTGGGCCGATCTGCGCAACGCCTTCGTCTGGATCGTCCTGCTGGTCACGGTCGGCTTCGGCCTGGTCGGCTTCGGCGACGATTATCTGAAGCTGACCAAGCGCAACCCCAAGGGCCTGTCCGGCAGGCTGAAGCTGGTGGTGCAGGGGGCGATCGCCCTGGTCGCCGTGTTCTGGTACCTGCAGGTGACGCCGGAGGTGCGCGAGACCGCGGTCGCGATCCCGTTCCTCAAGGATGTCATGGTCGAGCTCGGCGTCCTGTTCTTCCCCTTCGCGATGCTGGTCATGGTCGGCTCCTCGAACGCGGTCAACCTGACCGACGGGCTCGACGGCCTCGCCACCATGCCGGTGATCATCGCCGCCACCTGCTTCGGCCTGATCGCCTATCTGGCCGGCAACGCGGTGTTCGCCGGTTACCTGCAGATCCACCACGCCCCGGGCGCCGGCGAGCTGGCGGTGTTCTGCGGCGCGCTGATCGGCGGTGCGCTCGGCTTCCTCTGGTTCAACGCGCCCCCGGCCATGGTGTTCATGGGCGACACCGGCTCGCTGTCGATGGGCGGCGCGCTCGGTGCCATCGCCATGATCACCAAGCATGAGCTGGTGCTGGCGATCATCGGCGGCCTGTTCGTGCTCGAGGCGGTGTCGGTGATCGTCCAGGTCGCCAGCTTCAAGCTGACCGGCAAGCGGGTGTTCCGCATGGCGCCGCTGCACCACCACTACGAAAAGAAGGGCTGGGCCGAGCCGACCATTGTCATCCGGTTCTGGATCATCGCCGTGATCCTGGCCCTGATCGGCCTGTCCAGCCTGAAGCTGAGGTGATCGGATGATCGACCTCTCGCATCTCCAGGGCCGCAGCGTCGCCGTCCTCGGCCTCGGCAAGTCCGGCACCGCCGCGATCCGGGCGCTGAAGGCGGCGGGGGTCGAGGTCGCGGCCTGGGACGACAAGGTCGCCGGCCGCTCCTTCGCCGAGCGCGAGGGCGTGCCGGTGCGCGACTTCGCCGCCGAGGGCATGGCCGGCATCGACCTGGTGATGCTCAGCCCCGGCATCCCGCGCACCCACCCGCGGCCGCATCCGGCGGTGGCGCGGGCGCTGGAGGCCGGCAGCCGCCTGGTCGGCGACATCGACCTGCTGGCTGAGGCACTGCCGGAGGCCGGCTTCCTTGGCGTCACCGGCACCAACGGCAAGTCGACCACCACGGCGCTGCTGCAGCACGTGTTCGAGGCGGCGGGCATCGATTCCGAGGCCGGCGGCAATCTCGGCCCCGCCGCGCTCGGCCTGCGCCCGGTCGGGCCTGGCGGCTGGTACCTGCTCGAGGTCTCGTCCTATCAGCTCGAGACCATCACCGAGGTGCCCTGGTCGATCGGCGTCTTCATCAACATCACGCCGGACCATCTCGACCGCTATCCCGACATGGCCGGCTACGTCGCCGCCAAGACCCGGCTGCTCGACGGCATCCGCCCGGGCGGCACCGCGGTGATTGGCGTCGACGACGATTATTCCCGCACGGTGTTCGAGAAGACCAAGTCGCGGCCGGAGATCCGGGTGATCCCGATCTCGGCCGATCGCGCGGTCCAGGGCGGCGTCTTCGTCCGCGACTTCGTGCTGCACGACGCCACCGAGGGCGAGGCCCGCGCGGTGCTCGACCTGCGCCAGGCACCGGCGCTGCCAGGCGCCCATAACGGCCAGAACGCCGCCTGCGTCTGGGCCGCCGCGCGCGCCGCCGGCGTCGCTGAGGACGTGCTGGCCGCGGCGATCCGCACCTTCCCCGGCCTGGCCCATCGCCAGCAGCTGGTCGGCACCATCGCCGGCATCCGCTTCGTCAACGACAGCAAGGGCACCAACCCGGACGCGGCGGCCAAGGCGCTCGGCTCCTACGACACGATCTACTGGATCGCCGGCGGCCGGCCCAAGGAGGGCGGGCTGGAGGCGGTCGACCCTTACCTGCCGCGCGTCGCCCAGGCCTTCCTGATCGGCGAGGGCACGCCGAAATTCGCCGCGCATCTCGACGGCAAGGTCCCGTATCAGCGCTCGACCGACCTCGACGCCGCGATCGAGGCCGCCTACCGGGCCGCCAAGGCCGACGGCGTCGCCGGCGCCGTGGTGCTGCTGTCGCCGGCCTGCGCCTCCTTCGACCAGTTCGCGAATTTCGAGGCGCGGGGCGAGGCCTTCGCCGCCTCGGTCAAGGGCCTGCAGGTCCGGGTGGAAAGGGGGGAGCTCTAGATGGTGACCCTGGATCGCGCCGACAGCTCGGTCATCGGCCGCTGGTGGTGGACCGTCGACCGCTGGATGCTGCTGCTGCTCGGCATCATCATGGGCATCGGCTCGATCCTGATCCTCGCCGCCAGCCCGGCCGTGGCCCAGCGCATCAATCTCGGCGAGTTCTACTTCATCGAACGCCATCTGATGATGCTGCTGCCGGCCATCGTGCTGACCTTCATGGTCTCGCTGATGAGCCCGGGGGCGATCCGGCGCACCGCGGCGATCGTGCTGCTGCTGTCGATGCTCGGCGTCTTCGCCACGCTGTTCGTCGGGGTCGAGATCAAGGGCGCGACCCGCTGGATCCAGCTGCCGGGCCTGTCGCTGCAGCCCTCGGAATTCGTCAAGCCGGCCTTCGCCGTGGCCGCCGCATGGCTGTTCGCGCAGCAGAAGACCCGGCCCGGCTTCCCCGGTTACATCGCCTCGACCGTGCTCTACGGCCTGATCGCTTTCCTGCTGCTGTCGCAGCCGGATCTCGGCATGACCGTGGTGGTCACCGCGGTCTGGTTCATCCAGTTCTTCATCGCCGGCCTGCCGATGTTCCTGGTGATCGGGCTGATCGGCCTCGGCACCGGCGGCCTGGTCGGCTCCTACTTCCTGTTCGAGCATGTGCGCAGCCGCATCGACCGCTTCCTCGACCCGTCGACCGGCGACAACTACCAGGTCGACCGCGCGCTCGAGGCCTTCACCAATGGCGGGCTGTTCGGCACCGGCCCGGGCGAGGGCTCGGTCAAGCTGTACCTGCCGGACGCCCATGCCGACTTCATCTTCGCCGTCGGCGGCGAGGAGTTCGGCCTGTTCTTCTGCCTGCTGCTGGTGGCGCTGTTCGCCTTCATCGTCGTCCGCGGCCTGTCGCGGGTGATGAACGAGACCAACCTGTTCATCATGCTGGCGGTGGTCGGGCTGGTCACCCAGTTCGGGCTGCAGGCCGCGATCAACATGGCCTCGACCCTGCACCTGATCCCGACCAAGGGCATGACCTTGCCCTTCGTCTCCTATGGCGGCTCGTCCCTGATCGCGCTCGGCTATGGCATGGGCATGGTGCTGGCGCTGACCCGGCGGCATGCCGGAAGCGGGATCCGGTGAGGGATGTCCGGCCCATCCTGCTGGCCGCGGGCGGCACCGGCGGCCATGTCTTCCCGGCGGAGGCGCTGGCGCGGACGCTGATCGCCCGCGGCCACAGCGTGCGCCTGGCGACCGATCCGCGCGGCCGCGCCTTCGGCGACCGGCTGCCCGAGGTTCCGGTCGATGCCGTCCGCTCCGCCACCGTGGCGCCGGGGCTGCTCGGCAAGCTCAGGACCGCGACGCTGCTCGGCCTCGGCTATCTCGATGCCCGCGGCGTGCTGCGCCGGCACCGCCCCGCCGCCGTGGTCGGCTTCGGCGGCTATCCCTCGGCCCCGACCGTGCTGGCCGCTTCCCGCGCCGGCATCCCGGTGCTGCTGCACGAACAGAACGCCCTGCTGGGCCGGGTCAACCGCTGGCTGGCAGGCCGCGCCGCCGCCATCGCCACCGGCTTCCCGCTGCAGGCGGCGGCAGGCCAGGGAGGCCGTCGAGTCGAGGTCACCGGCAACCCGGTCCGCCCGGCCATCGCGGCCAAGTCCGGCGCGCCCTATCCGGCGCCGGCGGAGGAGGGCAGGCTGACCCTGCTGGTGCTCGGCGGCAGCCAGGGCGCGCGGGTGTTCAGCGAGCTGATCCCGGCCGCGGTGGCGCTGCTGCCGGAGGCGCTGCGGACCCGCCTCTCGATCGTGCAGCAGTCCCGGCCCGAGGACATCGAGGCCTGCCGCGGCCGCTACGCCGCGATCGGCGCCGACGCGACGCTGTCGACCTTCTTCGACGACGTGCCGGAACGGCTGGCCGCGGCCCAGCTGGTGATCTGCCGGTCCGGCGCGTCGACGGTCGCGGAGCTCGGCGTCATCGGCCGCCCCGCCATTCTGGTGCCCTATCCCTTCGCCATGGACGACCACCAGACCGCCAACGCCAGGGCCATCGCAGGGTCCGGCGGAGGGTGGCTGATGCCGCAGTCGGAGCTCACTCCGGAAGTGCTGGCATCGCGTCTCGAACACCTGTACACCCGCCCCTCCGTTCTGGTGGAAGCAGCCGGCGCCGCGCGCGCCGCAGCCCATCCGGATGCCGCCGACCGACTCGCCGATCTCGTCCTCGCCCTTGCCGGGCAGGAGGCGGGCGCTCGCGCGTCGGCCGCTACTGGAGCCTGAGTTTAGGAGTACCGCCGATGAGGCAGATGCCGCTCGACATTGGGATGATCCACTTCGTGGGGATCGGCGGCATCGGCATGAGCGGGATCGCCGAGATCCTGCACAATCTCGGCTATTCGGTGCAGGGCAGCGACGTGGCCGAGAGCGCCAACGTCCTGCGCCTGCGCAAGGCCGGCATCGACGTCAAGATCGGCCATGCCGCGGCCCATCTCGGCGACGCCGCGGTGGTCGTCATCTCCTCGGCGGTGAAGAGCGACAACCCGGAGGTCAAGGCCGCCCGCGCCGCTTCGATCCCGGTGGTGCGCCGGGCCGAGATGCTGGCCGAGCTGATGCGGCTGAAATGGTCGATCGCGATCGGCGGCACCCACGGCAAGACCACCACCACCAGCCTGGTGGCGGCGATGATCGACGGCGCCGGCATGGACCCGACCGTGATCAATGGCGGCATCATCAACGCCTACGGCACCAACGCCCGGCTCGGCCAGGGCGACTGGATGGTGGTGGAGGCCGACGAGAGCGACGGCACCTTCACCCGGCTGCCGGCGACCATCGTCGTGGTCACCAACATCGACCCCGAGCATCTCGATTTCTACGGCGATTTCGACTCGGTGAAGGCGGCGTTCGAGCAGTTCGTCACCAACACGCCGTTCTACGGCTTCGCCGTCCTCTGCATCGACCATCCCGAGGTGCAGGCGCTGATCTCGCGGGTCACCGACCGGCGCATCGTGACCTACGGATTCAGCCCGCAGGCCGACATCCGCGCGATCGATTTTTCGATCGAAACGCGCGGCTCCCGCTTCACCGCCGTGCTCCAGGATCGGCAGTCCGGAAAAAGCCGTTCGATACGCGATATTGTGTTGCCAATGCTGGGCCAACACAATATCCAGAATGCGTTGGCCGCTATCGCCGTGGCCCATGAGATGGGAATGGACGACGGGCAGATCATCGAATCCCTGGCCCGCTTCAGCGGGGTCAAGCGCCGGTTCACCAAGACCGGCGAGTCGGGCGGTGTGACGGTGATCGACGATTACGGCCACCACCCGGTGGAGATTGCGGCGGTGCTCAAGGCGGCCCGGGCCGCGGCCCAGAAGCACAAGGTGATCGCCGTGGTGCAGCCGCACCGCTACAGCCGGCTGGCCAGCCTGTTCCAGGAATTCTGCACCTGCTTCAACGATGCCGACATCGTCGTGGTCGCGGATGTCTATGCTGCCGGCGAAGCGCCGGTCGAAGGCGCCACCCGCTCGGCCCTGGTCGAGGGGCTGCGCGACAGCGGCCACCGCCGGGTGATCCCGCTGCCGGGGCCGGAGGCGCTGCCCCAGCTCGCCTACGACCTGGCCCAGCCGGGCGACTTCGTGGTCTGCCTCGGCGCCGGCAACATCACCGCCTGGGCCAACGCCCTGCCCGGCGAGCTCGACGCGCTGCGCGCCAAGAAGGTCGCGGGGACCGCCCGATGACGAAGTCCGTTGCAGTCCTCTACGGCGGCTGGTCGGCGGAGCGCGAGGTCAGCCTCGTCTCCGGCCAGGCCGTTGCCGTGGCGCTGCGCGGGCGCGGCCACCGGGTCGATCTGATCGATGTCGGCCGCGACCTCGAGGCGCTGCTGCGCGCCCTGCGGCCGGCGCCGGACGTGGTGTTCAACGCCCTGCACGGCAAGGGCGGCGAGGACGGCACGATCCAGGGCGTGCTCGACATGCTGGGCCTGCCCTACACCCATTCCGGCGTGCGGCCCTCGGCGATCGCCATGTCCAAGCCGGCGACCAAGCAGGTGGTCGGCGCCGTCGGCATCCGCACCGCCCGCGGCGTGGTGGCAAAGCCGGAGCAGGTGGCCGAGCGCCATCTGATGGAGCCGCCCTATGTGGTCAAGCCGGCGGCGGAGGGCTCCAGCGTCGGCGTCCGCATCGTCCGCGCCAACGACAACGTGCCGGCGATCGACCTGGCTGGCTGGGGCTATGGCGACGCGCTGGTCGAGGAATACATCTCCGGCCGCGAGCTGACGGTCGGCGTGATGGGCGACCGCGCCCTGACCGTGACCGAGATCGCGCACACCCACGCCTTCTTCGACTACGATGCGAAATACACCGAGGGCCACGCCGTCCACACCCTGCCGGCACAGGTGCCGGAGGAGGTCTCGGCCGAGGCCATGCGCCTGGCGCTGCTGGCGCACCGCACCCTCGGCTGCCGCGGCATCAGCCGCACCGACTTCCGCTGGGACGACACCCGGCCGGGGACCGAGGGGCTGTACTTCCTCGAGATCAACACCCAGCCGGGCTTCACCCCGATCTCGCTGGTGCCGGAGCAGGCCAGGCACATCGGCGTCGACTTCGCCGATCTGTGCGAATGGCTGCTGGAGGACGCCGCATGCGGTCGCTGAGCGCCGAGCCCGACGCCGCGCGCCGGCGCGGCAGCGGCGGCACCTCGGTCCGCCGCAAGCCGATGGATCGGCGCCGGGCGGCGGCGCTGCGCCTGGGCGGCATGGCGCTGGGCGGCATCGCCGTGTTCGGCCTGCTGGCCGCGCTGTGGACCAGCGGCACGCTGACCGCGGCCGGGCGCGGCATCCACGGCGCCGTGATGGGCCTGACCGTGGCGGCCGGCTTCTCGGTGCAGGAGGTGCTGGTCGAGGGCCGGCGCTCGGTCGATGGCGGCGTGATCATGGCGGCGCTCGGCGTCGGCCGCGGCGACCCGATCTTCGACCTCGATCCCGACGCGGCCCAGGCGGCGCTGCTGGATGTCCCCTGGATCCGGTCGGCCAGCGTCGAGCGCCGGCTGCCGGACACGGTGTTCGTCCGGATCGAGGAGCGGATGCCGCTGGCGCTGTGGCAGAACAACCAGAGCTTCAGCCTGATCGACCGCGAGGGCCATGTCCTGCCGGTGCCGTCGGTGGCCGATTATCCGGACCTGCCGATGGTGGTCGGCGGCGACGCGGCCGCGACCGCGGCGGCGCTGATCGACGCCCTGTCGAAGACGCCGGACATCGCCCGCCGGATCCGCTCGGCCATGCGGGTCGGCGGCCGGCGCTGGGACCTGATGCTCGACAACCACGTCACCGTGCGGCTGCCGGACGGCGACGTCGCCCCGGCGCTGGCCAAGCTGGACGAGGCGCAGCGGAAGGATTCGGTGCTGGACCGCGACATCGTGGCGATCGATCTGCGCCTGGGCGACCGCATGGTCATCCAGCTCACCCCCGCGGCGGCGGCGCAGCGCGCCCCGACCAAGGACAAGTCGTGATGGGTGGCGCGGATGGCTCTGATGGGATTTAACGCGATGCGCCGCCCCCGCACCCGCGCCAGGGGCTCGATCGTCGCTGCGGTGGATCTCGGCACGACCAAGGTCGTGTGCTTCATCGCCCGCGTCGTCGACGAGGGCAAGGCCCAGGTGATCGGCATCGGCCACCAGGCCAGCCGCGGCGTCCGCGCCGGTTCGATCGTCGAGCTCGACGCGGCCGAGAAGACCATCGCTTTGGCGGTGCAGGCGGCCGAGCAGATGGCCGGCGAGACCGTCAACGAGGTGATCGTCAACCTCTCCGGCGGCCATCCGGCGTCGCAGAGCCTGTCGCTCCAGGTCCCGGTCGGCGGCCGCGAGGTAACCGACAACGACCTGCGCCGCGCCGCCCGCGCCTTCAACGGCAGCATCGCCACCGATGCCGAGGTGATCCACGCCGTGCCGATCAGCTACGGCCTCGACGAGGTCCGCGGCGTGCGCGACCCGCGCGGCATGGTCGGCGAATCCCTGAGCATCGACCTGCACCTGATCACCGCCAACACCGGCGCGGTGCGCAACCTGACCGCCTGCGTCAACCGCGCCCATCTCGAGGTCGAGAGCGTCATCCTCTCGCCCTACGCCTCGGGCCTGGCCTGCCTGGTGCCGGACGAGCGCGAGCTGGGCTGCACCGTGATCGACATGGGCGGCGGCACCACCTCGCTGGCGGTGTTCATCGAAGGCCGGCTGGTCTTCGCCGACTGCCTGCCGGTCGGCGGCGCCCATGTCACCAACGACATCGCCCGCGGCCTGACCACGCCGGTGGTCCATGCCGAGCGGATGAAGACCCTCTACGGCTCGGCCCTGCCCTCGGTCGCCGACGACCGCGAGGTGATCGACGTGCCGCAGGTCGGCGAGGAAGAGGACAGCCAGCCGACCCATGTGCCGAAGAGCCTGCTGACCGGGATCATCCAGCCCCGGATGGAGGAGATCTTCGAGATGGTGCGCTCGCGGCTCGAGGCCAGCGGCTTCGACAAGGCCTTCGGCCGCCGCGTGGTGCTGACCGGCGGCGGCTCGCAGCTGCAGGGCGCGCGCGAGCTGGCCCAGCTGGTGCTGGACAAGCAGGTCCGCATGGGTCGCCCGCTGGGCCTCGACGGCCTGGCCGAGGCGACGGCGGGGCCGAGCTTTTCGACGGCGACGGGCCTGCTGGCCTACGCCATTTCGGGGCCCGCCGACCTGGTCGGCTCGGGCCCGGGGCTGGAGGAGAGCGGCGCCGCGGGCGGCGGCTTCTTCAGCCGGATCGGAGGATGGTTCCGTGACAACCTCTGAGCCAAGACCAATCAACCCGGCACGCCTGCCCATCCGGGGCGATGCCGGGAGCACGGATCGGGCGGATGGAAGCGGACCGGGTGAATAGGGGACAGTAGGGGAGCATCGACATGATCAATCTCAGCATCCCGCAGGGTGATATCAGCCTCCAGCCGCGGATCACCGTGGTGGGGGTCGGCGGCGCCGGCGGCAACGCCGTCAACAACATGATCCGGGCCAACCTGGCCGGGGTCGAATTCGTGGTGGCCAACACCGACGCGCAGGCGCTGGCCGGCTCCGCGGCGCAGAAGCGGATCCAGCTCGGCGCCGGGCTGACCCAGGGCCTCGGCGCCGGGTCGCGGCCCGACATCGGCCGGGCCTCGGCCGAGGAGGCGATGGAGCACATCGTCGCCCATCTCGACGGCGCCCACATGGTGTTCATCACCGCCGGCATGGGCGGCGGCACCGGCACCGGTGCGGCACCCGTGATCGCCCGCGCGGCGCGCGAGCAGGGCATCCTGACCGTCGGCGTGGTGACCAAGCCCTTCCACTTCGAGGGCGCGCACCGCATGCGCATGGCCGAGCAGGGGCTGCAGGAGCTGCAGCAATATGTCGACACCCTGATCATCATCCCGAACCAGAACCTGTTCCGCATCGCCAACGAGAAGACGACCTTCGCGGACGCCTTCCGGATGGCGGACGAGGTGCTGCATTCGGGCGTGCGCGGCGTCACCGACCTGATGGTGCAGCCGGGCCTGATCAATCTCGACTTCGCCGACATCCGCACGGTGATGGCGGAAATGGGCAAGGCGATGATGGGCACCGGCGAGGCCGAGGGCGAGCGCCGTTCGATCAGCGCCGCCGAGGCCGCGATCTCGAACCCGCTGCTCGACGACATCTCGATGAAGGGGGCCAAGGGCGTCCTGATCAACATCACCGGCGGCCTCGACATGACCCTGTACGAGGTCGACGAGGCGACCAACCGCATCCGTGACGAGGTCGACCCCGACGCCAACATCATCTTCGGCTCGACCTTCGACGAGAGCATGGAGGGCAAGGTCCGGGTGTCGGTGGTCGCCACCGGCATCGACATGGCGATCAACCAGGCGCAGCGGTCGCAGACCTACAGCACCACCACGCTGCCCTCCGGCGACCGCGCCCGGCCGCAGCCGGCCGGCGCTCCGGCGCCGCAGCCCCAGCCGCAGCCGATGATGCCGGCCCGCCCGGCGGCGGTGACGCCGCAGCGCTTCACCATGGCCCAGCCGGCGCCGAAGCCGGTCGCCCCGGCCCCGGTCGAGCAGGCCCCGGCCCCGGTCGAGGCGGCACCGGAGCCGGACTACGCGGCCGAGGACGAGGCCGAGCCGGCGGTCGCCGAGATGCAGGAGCCGGCGGTGCAGCAGGCCCGGGCCTCGGCGGCGATGTCGGCGGGCGCACGGCCGGGCTTCGGCGCGGCGCGTCCGGCCCCGATGGCTGCCGTGCAGCCGGCACCGCAGCGCCCGGTCGAGGCGGCTCCGGCCGCTCCGGCGGAAGGGCGCAAGAAGCTGGGCCTGTTCCGGCGGGTGACCGGCCTCCTTCGTGAGGAGGAGCAGCCGCAGCCGGAGTCGCATCAGGCGCATCACGAGCCGACGCTGCGCCAGGAGCCGGCGCCGCGTACGGCCGAGCCGCCGCGGGCCCCGGAGGCGCCGCGTCCGGTGGCGCAGCAGCGCCTGGCGATCGATGCCGGCCGCGCCCCGCTGCCGCGCAGCGACGAGGACGCGCTCGACATCCCGGCCTTCCTCCGCCGCCAGGCGAACTAGGGCCGGTTCGTTCCACCCCTTCCACCGGCCGCACGCTCCCCTCGCGGCCGGTGGGGATTTTCATGTGCCTCGGCCGCCCGCTTCCCGCGGGCGGCCTTTTTCTTGGGTCGATGAGGCCACAAAGCCAAGGCGCGATCGCCCGAGGCAAAGTGCGGCCGACGTTACCTTGGCCGGGCCGGCGGATGGTGATTGCTCAGGCCGGGACGAGCCATTTGCTGTGCAGCCCGAGAGAAATTCGGTGACAGTGCACTTAATGGGCCGTGGCAGAACATGGACTGCACCCCTGGACTGAGACAGAAGAATTAGGGTGACATGGGCGATCGGAGGCTGATGATCTCGCAGCCGACCTGATGGGCCTCGTGGTCGACGAACAGCGTCCGGCCCTGGACGAAGCAGCGCACCAGCACCGTCGGGTCGCGGGCGAAGCCCCAGTCGGCGCCGAACAGGAAGCAGGCGTCGGCCGGGGTCTCGCAAAGCATCTATCCGCCTCTCGCCACCCGGCTTCGCTAGCCCGCGGCGCTCGGCACCGGCGTGTTGAGCAGCTGCTGCTCCCACAGATACGCCATGCCGCTACCGGCCATGTGATCCTTGAGCAGCGAGACCAATGCAGGGAGGGTCTCTGCCCTCGTGTAGTCGCGCTGCCATTCGCACGCGAGCGCCATCCACGTCATCATGTTGCAGCCCGCCGCGATCATGCGCTGGATCGCCACCTCATGGGCTTCAACGGAGACACCGCCGCAGGCGTCCGTAATGACCGTCACGTCCCAGCCCTCGCCGGCAGCCTGAATCGCCGGCATGGCCACGCAGATCTCCGTGAACAGACCGGCGATGATCAGCTGCTTGCGGCCGGTCTTCTTGACCGCGTCGACGACCCTCTGGTCTTCCCAGGTGTTGATGAGCATCCGGTCGATCACGTCCTGGCCGGGGAAGACGTCGGTGATCTGCGGGAAGATGAGTCCGCCTCGGTCAGCGAGCACGCTCGTGAGGATGGTCGGGACGCTGAATGCCTTGGCGGCTTTCGCCAGGCCCGTAGCATTGTTGACCGCCATATGCGGGTCGTGACTGTTCAGGTTGGTGAGCTGATAGGGCTGGTGGTCGATCAGGACGAGAACCGAATCCTCAGGACGAAGGAGCGACTTAAGGCCGTTGCGGAAGGTCACGACTATCCCTTTCTGACGTCTTCGATGAATGGCGATGTCTGCCGGGCAATCTTGCGCCCCCGGGCAGCGCTGCCTTGTATTGCCGTTCTCGAACGCATCACGGTAGTGCCGGAATCTGCCACGCTGTGTCGCAGAACCAGGGACGCCACATTGGAGGGCGAGGGTCTGAAGACATCGTGGAGGTTGCCGATGCCGGGGGCATTTCACCCACCGCGCGCCGGCTCCGCGTCTCCAGATCGATCGTCGGTCGGCGGCTGCTGCGGCTTGAGGCGCAGCTTGGCGGTCAGCGTCTCGCGCGAACGACCCGCGGCGCCGCACTCACCGAAGCCGCTCCTGCGTCGACCTCTCGGGTCAGGATTTGCGGACCGTGATCTGCGTGGGCGTCGAGCCTGCGGCGTCACCCGGAGGACTTGGAGACCGTTTGGAAATGCGCTGGCGTGAGTCGGATGTCGGTGGTGTCGAGAACCGGAGCGCAGCGCACATTGGTGCGTGAGCACCGGAAGCGCAGAAACCGCCGTCAGACGGCGGCGCCAGCGCATTTCCAAACGGTCTCTTACTCCCGCGCCTCCTGCCAGTGGGGATAGGTGACATAGGCGGTGATCGCGCCTTGCTCGTGCGAGTGGATCGTCACCTTCTGCCCTTTGGGCATATGGACGATCTCGCCCGGCCCCGCGGTGACGGTGTCTGAGTTGGCGGACACCGTCAGTCGTCCCTCGAGGACGACCATCACATCATCGACCGCCATTGTCTCCTCGAGCGTCTGGTTCGGCCCATAGCGGCCGTAGCCGATGGTGATCGGGGAGCCATGGCGCTGGTCGACCAGGTTGCCCGCAAACACCTCCCCGTCCTGTCCCGGGGAACGCTCCAGCTCCGCGTCGGTGATGGCGAACTTGCTGATCTTCATGGGAATTGCTCCTTCCAGCTGGCGTGATTGCGTCACCTGGGCCGGTCAGGCCGGAAGTGGAATGTGCTCATCCCGGTCATCGGCCGGGAGATCGAAGCGCCCCTTGCCCCAGTTCTGCGCCCGCCATTGGGCTTTGGCCTCCTCGATGCGCTCCTGCGAAGACGCGACGAAATTCCACCAGATGTAGCGGGGACCCGATAGGGTCGCGCCGCCGAGGATCATCAGGCGCGCGCCTCTGTCGCCGGCCGCGACCGTGATCCTGTCGCCGGGGCGGAAGACCATCATCCGACCCGCTTCGAAATCCTGGCCGGCGATCGAGATCGAGCCTTCGACAATGTAGATGCCTCGATCCTCGTGACCATCCGGCATCGGCAACCGGCTTCCTGCTTCGAGCGCCACGTCGGCGTAGAACGTCTCCGAATACATGGTCGCGGGGGCCTTCTCGCCATAGGCGTCCCCGAGGATGAGCCGGATCGAGACGCCGCGATCCTCGATCACCGGCAGCGCTTCCTTCCCGTGATGCTCGAACATCGGCGCCATATCCTCGTGGCGCTCGGGCAGCGCCAGCCAGGTCTGAATGCCGAACAGGCTGTTCGGACCGCTTCGGGCCGCCGCGGGGGTGCGCTCGGAATGGGTCACGCCGCGCCCGGCGACCATCCAGTTCAGCTCACCGGGACGGATGATCTGATCGGCCCCGGTGCTGTCCCGGTGATGGAAGTCGCCGCGAAAGAGATAGGTGACGGTGCCGAGACCGATATGCGGGTGCGGCCGAACGTCGACGCCCTGGCCGGTCAGGAACTCGGCCGGCCCGGCCTGATCGAAGAAGATGAACGGTCCGACCATCTGCCGCTTCGGCGCCGGCAGGGCGCGCCGGACCTCGAAGCCGCCGAGATCGCGAGAGCGTGGAACGATGAGAGTCTCGATCGCGTCGAGGCCGACCTCATCGGGACAGCCCGGTTCGATTGCCGGATTCCAACTCATGCGCCTCATCCTCTCTTGGGCTGCCGGGAGGCCTCGCCCTTGCCGATGCGAATGCCCAGACTGGCGAGCGACGGTCTGCCCGACTAGCCCTGGGCTACGTCAAGCTGTGTCGCGGTAAGTGGAACGTGCAGGCAATGTCGTCGAGCTCAGCGGCCCCGCAATGGAGCGACAGCCGACGCAGTTTCGATAAGGCCTCGCTCCGTTCGTGTTTTAGCGGTCGAGACCCCAAACGTCCGGATTTCGTGCGAAGTACTCGATCAGCATCTCGGTCAGGACCCGCACTTTCCGCGTGGGATGCTGACCCGGCGGGCGGACGACATATGCGGCCCCCGGAGGCACCGGATAGCGTGTCATGATCGGGACCAGCGCACCGGAGGCCACATACTCATGTGTGATGCAATCGGGGAGCCAGGCGACGCCGAGACCCGCCGCCGCCGCCGCGGCAAGCGCCGTGGCGCTGCCGGCCTTGAACCTGCCCTGCGGCTGAACCGTGACGATCTTGCTGCCATCCATGAACTGCCAGGCTTCCGTTCCCTGCATGAGGGCCTGATGGCTGGCGAGCTCGGCCGGGGTTTCGGGTGAGCCGTGCGCCTCGACATAATCCGGGCTTGCGACAAGCTTTCCATGGATCGGCCCGACGCGCCTCGCGATCAGGTTGGAATCCTGAAGGTAGGCGCTCCGGATCGCGCAATCGAAACCCTCAGCGATGAGATCGACGAAGCGATCGCTGTAAGAGGTATGGACGTGGAGCTGCGGATGCTGGCGCGCCATTTCCGCGACGACGGGGGCGAAATGCGTCGGGCCGAAAGTAAGCGGCATCGCAACCCTCAGGACGCCGCGCAGCTCGCCGGCGGGGAGGATCGCTTCCCTGGCGGTATCGATCTCGGCGCTGGCTCGGGCCGCATGGTCTCTGAACGTGATCCCCGCCTCAGTGAGCGCAGCGCCGCGGGTCGTTCGTGCAAGAAGCTGGACGCCGAGCTCCGCTTCGATCCGCAAAAGCCGCCGACTGACGATCGATTTGGCGGCGCCGAGCCGGCGCGCGGCGGCCGACACGCCCCCTGCATCAGCCACTGCGACGAATGTTCGGAGATCTTCGATGTCCAATTCGGCGTCCCCAATTCTGCGACACAGCTTGCCTGACTATGGCACTGCCGCATCACCCAAGGGAACGACAGGTTCTGGCCGGGCGATGTGGCCCGCCGGCGCATGCGTCCGTTGAACCCATTGCCATTCATAGCGGCTTTCCGCAGGGCACGCAGTGGGAAGACCATGAAAGCAGCCATCTTGATCACCCCGGCCCGCCGGACCCGTAAATCCCGTAAATCCGGTGACAGCAACGTAAATCCGGTGACAGTGCATTTAATGGAATTCGGAGGCAGTGCCGTTGAAGGGCGGTCGGCGCCGGGTCGGGCTCACAGCGCGAAGTCGCCGGCGACCGGGGTGACGCGGCCGGTGAGCAGGATGTGGAAATCGGAGGTGCCGTCGCCGTTGATGTCGCCGGCGATGGTTGTCTGTTCGCCGGACTGGGCGAAGCGCAACTCGCCGGCATGGCCGGTGTAGAGGCCGGTGCCGATGAAGTGGAACGCCTGGTTGCCGGCGAGCGTGGTGTCGGCGTCGATCGCCGAGAGGTCGATCCGGTCGCCCTGGGCATGGCTGAAGTCGGTGATCCGGTCCGCCCCGGCGCCGGTCTGACTCTGAGCGGCATTGCCATAGACGAAGCGGTCGGCCCCGGCGCCGCCCGTGAGCGTGTCCTTGCCGCCGGCGCCGGTGAGCACGTCGCTGCCGGCCCAGCCCTGCAGCGTGTTGGCCCCGGCATCTCCCACCAGGCTGTCATTGCCCTGGCTGCCGGAGAGGGTCTCGATCCCGGTCAGGGTGTCGCCCTGCGCCTCGCCGCCGCTGCCGGTGCCGGCGGCCAGGTTGACCGAGACCCCGGTCGTGCCGGTGTAGTAGCTGGCGGTGTCGGTGCCGGCACCGCCGTCGAGGCGATCGGCCCCCGCCCCGCCGCGGAGCACGTCGCTGCCGGCCCAGCCCTGCAGCGTGTTGGCCCCGGCATTTCCCGCCAGGCTGTCATTGCCCTGGCTGCCGGAGAGGGTCTCGATCGCGACGAGGGTGTCGCCCTGCGCCTCGCCGCCGCTGCCGGTGCCGGCGGCCAGGTTGACCGTGACCCCGATCGTGCCGGTGTAGTAGCTGGCGGTATCGGTGCCGGTGCCGCCGTCGAGGCGATCGGCCCCCGCCCCGCCGCGGAGCACGTCGCTGCCGGCCCAGCCCTGCAGCGTGTTGGCCCCGGCATTCCCCACCAGGGTGTCATTGCCCTGGCTGCCGGAGAGGGTCTCGATCGCGACGAGGGTGTCGCCCTGCGCCGCGCCGCCGCTGCCGGTGCCGGCGGCCAGGTTGACCGTGACCCCGATCGTGCCGGTGTAGTAGCTGGCGGTGTCGGTGCCGGTGCCGCCGTCGAGGCGATCGGCCCCCGCCCCGCCGCGGAGCACGTCGCTGCCGGCCCAGCCCTGCAGCGTGTTGGCCCCGGCATTTCCCGCCAGGATGTCATTGCCCTGGCTGCCGGAGAGGGTCTCGATCCCGGCCAGGGTGTCGCCCTGCGCCGCGCCGCCGCTGCCGGTGCCGGTGGCCAGGTCGACCGTGACCCCGATCGTGCCGGTGTAGTAGCTGGCGAGGTCGATGCCGGCCCCGCCGGCCAGCGCATCCGCACCCGGGCCGCCGATGAGCATATCGTTGCCGTCACCACCGTTTAACCGGTCGTTGCCGTCGCCACCGTCCAGCCGGTCGTTGCCGGCGGCGCCGTCGAGCGTGTCGTTGCCGCCATTGCCGGACATGGTGTCAGGGCCGCTGCCGCCGGTGAGCTGGTCGTCGCCGGCACCGCCGATCAGGCCGTCGTCATTGATGATGGTCCCCGTGGCGGTGCCGGATCCGATCACCGCGCCATGGGCATCCGTGAGCACCACCTGGAAGTGCTCGCTGCCCTCGCGCAGCAGGTCCGCGGTGACGGGCACCCGGACGACCTTGCTCTGCTCGCCGACGGCAAAGGTCAGCGTGCCGCTCACGGCGGTGAAGTCGGCTGCGGTCGCCTCGCCCGCCACGGTGTGGTAGCCGACGGTCACGGCCGCGGTCGCGGGCGCCGAGAGCGCGACCACGAAGGACATGACGTTGTGGTCGCCTTCGTTCCACTCGAACTGGATCGGCTCGAGATAGTCGAGCTTCGCCTGGTTCGGCGTCTGCCAGTCGTCGCCCAGGATGCCGCCGGTGTCGCCCGAATCGGGGTTCCACGACCAGAAGGACCAGCTCGGTGGCTTCTGGCCGGGCGCCAGGTCGGAGGTTCCGTTGTTGTCGAAGTCGCCGCGGAGATAGGCGATGATCGCCTCGAGCCACGGCGTGTCCTTGGGATCCGTCAGGCTGGTGCCGAACTCGCCGACATAGACGGGCGCGATGCCCTCCTTGAAGATGTAGCCCCACATCTGGTCGAACTTGGCCGGCAGGTTGGCCGGGAAGTCCGGACCCTGGAACCAGGGTTGGGGATAGACCGAGTTGGGATAGTCGTGCGCCGAATAGACCAGCCTGTTGTCGAGCTCGAGCTCGATCGGCCGGTCGCGGACGCCCATCAGGTTGCCGCCCCACCAATAGGGCTCGTCCTGGTAGGTGCCGAGGCCCTCGACGAAGATCAGCCAGTTGGGATTGATCTCGCCGATGGCATTGCCGGCACGCTCGGCCGCGGCCGCCCAGTCGGTGGCGCCTCCGCCGCCCCAGACGCCGTTATAGGGTTCGTTGTGCAGATCGGCGCCGATCACGGTCGGATCGTCGGCATAGCGGGCCGCCAGCATCTGCCAGTCGTCGATCCAGCTCGCCTCGCTGTGCTGGGCGTCGTACCAGAGGCCGTTGGGCGTGGCGCCGTCGCCGGCTGCGCTGCGATGATGGTCGAGGATGATCTTGAGGCCGATCTGACCGGCATAGTCGACGATCTTGTCCAGGATCTGCAGCGGCGTCAGGCCCCGCAGGTCCGGGTTCTGGTCGTAGTCGATGTTCAAGGACGTCGCCGCCGAATGCAGCATGTCGCTGCAATAGGGCAGGCGGATGGTGTTGAAACCGAGCTCCACCATCTGGTCCATCATGTCCTGCAAGCTGCGCGCGAAGAGGCCGTGCGGCACCAGCAATCCGGTCTCGAAGCCGAACCAGTTGACGCCGGCAATCTGCACGGGGTGACCGGCGTCATCGACGATCTGGTTGCCCGAGGTGCTGAACCAGCCTCCCGAACCGCCGTTGGCGCCCGGATTGCCTTCGACCACCGCCGCGTCGGAGATCCTGACGGTCGGCAGCACGAGCTGGGTGGCATCGTCGGGGCCGACGGTGCCGGTCGCCGGGCCGCCGGCGATGGTGGCGCCCTTCGGCGAGGACAGGGTGAGGCTCAGGGGCTCGTTGGCTTCGATGGCCCTGTCCTCCGCGACCTGGACAGGGATCGTCTTCGAGGTCTCGCTGGCAGCGGAGGTCAGGGTGCCGGAGAGCGGCGTGTGGTCGCCGCCGCCTCCGGTCGCCGTGCCGTCGGCGGTGGCATAGGCGATGGCGACGGGGCCGCTCGCCGCCTGGGACCGGGTGGCGGTGAAGGCGAGGTCCTGCAGCCCGTCATGACCTTCCATGACCGTCGCGTCGCCGACCGGCAGCGTCGGCCGGACGGGACTTCCGTCGTCGTCGCTGGCGGCGATGCCGTTGATCGCGAAGCCGGAGGCCGCGGTGCCGCCGCTGCCGGACGTCGCCTGGAAGCCGAACGAGACGTCGTGGCCGGCGCCGGCCTGGCCGTTCCAGGAGGTGTCGCCAATCACGGGGTGATCGGCGACACGGCTGATGATCACGGCATTCCAGATGCTCGCGATGGCGAATGACGCGTCGAACTCCACCCGCCATCCGTTCAGGACGGAGGCGCCGGCGTCGAGAAGGGGGGCTGCAGCGAGGACGACACCTTTGGTGGTCACCGGCACAGTCATTGGTTCCTCCTGTCCCGCCCGGCTTCGCCCGCCGCCGGCCGGTCTTCCGGACCTGGCGAGAAATGGCTCCGAATCTGCAGGCCGCTGCAACGCGGTGGTTACGGCAACAAAAATGATAATATTTTTGCGAAATCCGAAACAGTTACATTCGATGGATCGACTGACCGAATCGATGCACCAGTGCAGCCCGGCCCGGCCGGGAATCGTCACGGAGCCGGCGCCCCCCTCATCGCACCCACTTCATCGAGCTGTCATAGGTGCTGTGCCGCTGCCCCTCGACGGCATAGCGCAGGGCGTCGATGGCGTGGTTCTCGCGGTCCTCCAGCTCGGACAGGATCTCGCCGGTCTTCGGATGGGTGCGATAGCTGTACAGCGCCAGCTCGTCGATCAGGTGGCGGCAGCGCGGATGCACCACGATGTCGTGCGCCTTCAGGAACTCGACCCCGTCCTTGACCGACCCGGCCCCCTTGGTCGACCCGGCGATGCTGCCGAAGCCGTTGCGCTGCATGTAGCTGATGGTCTCCGGCCGGGAGCTGTCGGCGATGATCGGGCCGCGCCGCGACCCCGGCACGGTGTCGAACAGCGCCGGCGTCCGGTCGATCTCGCAGCCGACCTGATGGGCCTCGTGGTCGACGAACAGCGTCCGGCCCTGGACGAAGCAGCGCACCAGCACCGTCGGGTCGCGGGCGAAGCCCCAGTCGGCGCCGAACAGGAAGCGGGCATCGGCCGGCGTGTCGAACGCCTCCACCTTCCAGTTCCTGAACACCCGGGCCTCGCTGAAGGTCTGGTAGCCGCCGAGCCAGACATGCTGGTGCTTGTCCGGGTCGCGCGCCTGGTCCCACTCCATCTCCACCCGCAGCACCTCCGGGAAATGCGGGTTGTCGGAATATCTCACCGGCACCAGCAGGGAGCCGGGCGGCGGCGTCCCGCCGCGGAACAGCGCGTCGACCGGGTCGTCCGCCCGGGTCGGGTTCCACGAGAACCACAGCTCCGACCCCGGCTTGCGGAGGGTCGGGCGCAGCAGGTCCAGGCTGCGGATCGACAGGGCTTGCGCCTCCTCGACCCAGGCGATGTCATAGCCCTCGAGCGATTTGATGCTCTCCGCCGTGTGGTTCTGCATGCCCTGGAAGATGATGCGGCCGCCGCCGGGCGTCAGGATGCGGTCGGTCTGCACCCGGAAGTGGCGGCCCGCGCCCAGCGCCTGGATCTTGTCCTCGATCAGCCGCTTGACCGACTGGTCGAGCGAGCGCTGCACCTCGCGGATGCACACCGCCCGCAGCGGCGCCGCCTCGATGCAGCGCCGCACCAAGAGCTCGGCGAAGGCATGCGACTTGCCCGAGCCGCGGCCGCCGAACGCGGCCTTGTAGCGCGACGGCTCCAGCAACGGCACGAAGGCGGGTGCCAGGTCGGGTGCGGGCAGGGCGGCCGGCGATTCGTCCAGGTCGCGAAAATCCCGGTACGCCCGGTCCAACCCCAGCCGGTCGGCCGCGGCGCGGCCGGTGGCGGCGCCCGGGGACAGCCGGGCCTCGGCCGCGCCGGTCAGCCGGCGCATCGGCTCCGGCAGGGGCTCCCCCCGTCGCCGCCGCCCGGCCGCTGTCTCGAAGCACAGGATCAGGGTTTCGGGCCTGTTCGGCATCTCACCGGCCCGCCTCCTGGCGTCGCCGTGATCGAAGCGGGAGAAGAGGACCGCCGCCCCGGCGTCGCTGTGAAGCTGCCCGGCGACATCGCTCCAGCCCAGCCTGCTCCCCGTCGCATTCCTCCGCATCCCGACCTCGCATGAAAAAGCCCGCCGCGGCGGGGCCGGGCGGGCGCAACTCTTCGACTCTGCCCGAATCATGCGGCGTGACGCGGCGTCGCGTCAAGAACAAATAGAGAACATTCGATCGGGCGATCCAGCGACGCTGCTTGTGCCGGCATCGGGGTGGAGTCTGTTAACACATTGTACTCTTGTATTAATCTGTGATCACGTTCATGGTGCGTTCTATGGACACCGCGCAGACCGATTCGATCTCGGAAGCCCCGGCCGCTCCGGCGGCAGAGGGGGATCTGCGCGTGCTGGCGGAGTTGGTCGAGCTCCAGATGTCGATCGCCCGGGCGACGCAGCAGGAGGCGCTGCAGGTGCCACAGCCCGGCGCCGACTATTGCCAGCGGATCGCCACGGTCGCGCGCTCGGTGCGGCTGACCCTGCTGCTCAAGGACAAGCTGTCCCGGCAGGTCGACGAGCGTCGCAAGGCCGCGGCGAAGCGCGAGGCGGCGCAGGAGGACTTCCACGATCTGCGGGTGAAGCTGGCGATGCTGGCGGCGGCCTACGAGGTGTCGAAGGACAATGAGGAGATCCAGCGCCGCGTCGCCGAGGTGCGCGAGCGGCTGGAGCGGCCGGAGGTGGCGGAGTTGATCGAAGCCAGCCGGGCCCCGGTCGCAGTGGCCGCCTTGTGCCGGCGCTGGGGCTTGCCGGTGCGGGTGGAGCGCTGGCTCGAGATGGCCGACGAGGCCATGGAGCAGCTCGGCTTCATACCGCCGCAGGACGGCGAGGACGATCCCGAGGATCAGCCCAAGCCTCGCCCGGCCTCCGGCCGCAGGCCCAAGAAGCCGGATACGGGGTGAGTCGCCGCGCGTCGCAGCTCACCCATCGGCCCACTTCCAGCACCAACGAACGCAGCCTTCCACACTCCCCCTCCCCTTGCGGGAGGGGGGTGAGGGGAGGGGTCTGCGCGCGTCCGCGCGTGAATGCGCGGACGCGCTTGCATCTGCGGTCGCAACCCGAACGCCGGCACGTAACAGTCCGAAACAAAGTGTGATTTTTTCTGGCGCGCCGAGGGGTCTAGGGTGCCTTCGTCCCGAAAGGGAAGCTTTGTCAGCGCTTTGTGCTGCGAAGTGCATGTTAAGCGAAGCGAAGGACACCCCAATCGTGGCTCATCTCTCGGCGGAATCGGGTGCGGCAACGCAGAAGACGCTGAAGACCGCGATCAAGTGCACCGGCGTCGGCCTGCATGGCGGGCAGGACGTCACCATGGTGCTGCGCCCCGGTGAGATCAACACCGGCATCGTCTTCGTGCGCACCGACGTCCCCCAGGGCCGGCGCAGCATCAGCGCGCGCTGGGACAAGGTGTCGGACACCCGGCTGTGCACCGTGATCAGCAACGCCCAGGGCGTCTCGGTCGGCACGATCGAGCATCTGATGGCGGCGCTGCGCGGCTGTGGCGTCGACAATGCGGTGGTCGAACTGAACGGCCCGGAAGTGCCGATCATGGACGGCAGCGCCGCCCCCTTCGTGTTCCTGGTCGAATGTGCCGGTCTGGTCAGCCAGCCGGCGCTGCGCCGCAGCATCCGCGTGCTGCGCCCGGTCGAGGTCACGGCCGAGGACCGCTGGGCCCGGCTGACGCCGTCGGCCAGCACCACCTACAGCTTCGAGATCGACTTCCCGAGCCGTGCGATCGCGCATCAGGAAGGCCTGATCCGGCTGTCGAACGGCAACTTCAAGACCGAGATCGCCCGCGCCCGCACCTTCGGCTTCGCCCAGGAGGTCGAGGCGCTGCGCCGTCATGGCCTCGCCCTCGGCGGGTCGCTCGACAACGCGATCGTGGTCAATGGCGACCGGGTGCTGAACGCCGAGGGCCTGCGCTACGAGGACGAGTTCGTGCGCCACAAGATCCTCGATTCGATCGGCGACCTGTATCTCGCCGGCGCCCCGATCCTCGGCCATTTCCACGGCTACAAGGCCGGCCACGCGCTGAACAACCAGCTGCTGCGGGCGCTGTTCGCCGACGACACCGCCTGGTGCTACGACACCAGCTTCGGTGCCGAGACCGCGGCCGAGCCCTGGGCCCGGCCCGCGGTTGCCGCCGCTGCGCTGCCCACCGCCAACGCCGCCTGATCCCGTTCCGCTTGCCGCCGCTGTCCCTCTTCGCTATTGCGCCCTGCGGGATTCCGGGCATGCTATCGTTGCGCATGCTCGGAATCCCGCAAACGCGTGAGGCTGCAGGTTTGCCTGCGGGCAAACCTGCGGGGACGACGTGTGTCTGCCCGCGGGAAGGCGTCTCGCCATTCGCGTTCGGGGTGGGTATATAGGGGCCCGGACAGAACCGAAGGCGATGATCGAGTGAACAAGCGTCTGCAGTTTCGCCACCTGGCGCGGGTCGGGCTCGTCCTGCCGGCCGTTCTTCTCGCCGCCTGCGGCGGTTCCTCCTCCGACACTGCGAAGCCGGCCGCGGACCAGCCGCCGGAGGCGCTGTATTCCCAGGCGCAGCAGGCCTTCGACGAGCGGGACTTCAAGACGGCAACGGCCCGGTTCGACGAGGTCGAGCGGCAGCACCCCTATTCGACCTGGGCGACCAAGGCCCAGCTGATGTCGGCCTATGCCAGCTATCAGCGCGGCGACTATGACGGCGCGATCGTGGCGCTGGACCGCTTCATCAGCCTGCATCCGGGCAGCGAGGAGCTGGCCTACGCCTATTACCTGAAGGCGCTGTGCTACTACGATCGGATCTCGGATGTGGAGCGCGACCAGCGCATCACCCAGCTGGCGACGAATGCGCTGAACGACGTCATCACCCGCTTCCCGAGCAGCGACTACGCCCGCGACGCCAAGCTGAAGCTGGACCTGACCTACGACCAGCTTGCCGGCAAGGACATGGCGATCGGCCGCTTCTACCTGAAGCGCGGCGAATACAACGCGGCGATCAACCGCTTCCGCAGCGTGGTCAAGAATTGGCAGACCACCAGCCAGGTGCCGGAGGCGCTGGAGCGGCTGGTCGAGGCCTATGTCGCGCTCGGGCTGAAGGAGGAGGCGCGGCACGTCGCGGCGGTGCTCGGCCACAACTACCCGGGCGACCCCTGGTACCAGGATGCCTATGCGCTGCTGACCGGCTCCGGCATCCGCCCGCCCGACGACAAGGACTTCTTCGACCGCACCCTCGGGTCGATTTTCTGATCCCATGCTGGCCGGACTTTCGATCAGGAATGTGGTTCTGATCGAACAGCTCTCGCTTGGCTTTGCCGAAGGCCTGTCGGCGCTGACCGGTGAGACCGGGGCCGGCAAGTCGATCCTGCTCGACGCGCTCGGCCTCGCCCTCGGCGGCCGCAGCGATTCCGGGCTGGTGCGGCACGGCGCCGAGACCGCGACCGTCAGCGCCGAGTTCCTGCTGCCCGACGGCCATCCGGTCAAGGCGCTGTTGGCCGGGCAGGAGCTGCCGGTCGACGACGCGCTGGTGCTGCGCCGCAGCGTCGGCGCCGACGGGCGCAGCCGGGCCTTCGTCAACGACCAGCCGGTGTCGATCGGCCTGCTGCGCCAGATCGGCGCCGGGCTGGTCGAGGTGCACGGCCAGTTCGAGACCCAGGGGCTGCTCGATCCCAGGACCCATCGCGACGTGCTCGACGCCTATGCCGGTGCCGAAGCGCTGGCGGCCGCCTGTGCCAAGGCCTGGGATGCCTGGCGCGGCGCCCAGCGGCGGCAGGAGGAGGCGCTGGCCGAGGCCGAGCGGGCCCAGGCCGAGGAAGGCTTCCTGCGCCATTCGGTCGACGAGTTGGAGGCGCTGGCGCCGGAGCCGGGGGAGGAGGCGCAACTGGCCGAGCGCCGCGCCCTGCTGCAGCATCGCGAGAAGGTAATGGAGGGCGTCACCGCCGCGCTCTCCGAGCTGTCCGGCGACCGCGGCGCCGAGCGGGCGCTGGTGGCGGCGCAGCGGGCGCTGCAGCGCATCGCCGACCGCGCCGCCGGCCGCCTCGACCCGATCCTGGACCAGCTCGGGCGCGCCCTGGACGAGGCCGCCGAGGCCGTCACCGCGATCGAGCGCTTCTCCGCCGACATCGATCTCGACGCCGGCGAGCTGGAGCGGCTCGAGGACCGGCTCTACGCGCTGCGCTCCCTGGCCCGCAAGCACGGGGTCGAGACCGAGGCGCTGCCCGAGCTGCGCCGGCAATTCGCCGAGCGGCTGGCGCTGGTCGAGGACCGGGCGGCGGTGCTGGCGCGCCTGGCCGCGGCCGCCGCCGAAGCCCGCACCGCTTATGTCCAGGCCGGCGAGGCGCTGTCCAAGGCCCGCCGCAAAGCGGCGTCGAAGCTGGATGCGGGGGTGAAAGCCGAGTTGCCGCCCCTGAAGATGGAGCGCGCCCGTTTCGTCACCGATGTCGGTCGTCTGCCGGAGGCCGAGTGGGGCCCGGCCGGCCTCGACCGCGTCACCTTCCTGGTCGCGGCCAATCCCGGCAGCCCGCCGGGGCCGATCGGCAAGATCGCCTCGGGCGGCGAGCTCGCCCGCTTCATGCTGGCGATCAAGGTGGTGCTGGTGCATCAGCGCGGCACGCCCGGCACCCTGCCGTCGATGATCTTCGACGAGGTCGATGCCGGCATCGGCGGCGCCGTCGCCGACGCGGTGGGCGAAAGGCTGAAGCGGCTGGGCCAGCAGGTGCAGGTGCTGGTGGTGACCCACAGCCCGCAGGTGGCGGCCCGCGCCGACCATCACTGGCAGGTGCGCAAGGCCGATCGCGGCGGCGCCGTGGTCACCCAGGTGGCGGGATTGACGGCGGAGGAGCGGCGTGAGGAGATCGCGCGGATGCTGTCCGGGGCGAAGATCACGGCAGAGGCGCGCGCGGCGGCGGACAGCCTGCTGGGGAGGCGGGAATGAGCGACCAGGATCTGCGCGGCCGGCCGGTGGATGCGCTGACGCCGGAGGAGGCGGCGGCGGAGCTGGAAGCCCTGGCGGCGGAGATCGCCGGCCATGACGTCGCCTACCACCAGAACGACGCGCCGACAATCTCGGATGCGGACTACGACGCGTTGCGCCAGCGCAACGCCGAGCTGGAGGCGCTGTATCCCGAGCTGATCCGGCCGGACAGCCCGTCGGCCAAGGTCGGCGCGGTGCCGAGCAGCGGGTTCAAGAAGATCCGCCACGCCATCCCGATGCTGTCGCTCGGCAATTCCTTCACGCCGGAGGATGTGCACGACTTCCTCAGCTCGGTCCGCTCCTTCATCAAGGAACTGCGCGACGACCCGGAACGGCCGGTCGCGATCATGGCCGAGCCGAAGATCGACGGCCTGTCCTGCTCGCTGCGCTACGAGATGGGGCGCCTCGTCCAGGCCGCGACCCGCGGCGACGGCAGCGAGGGCGAGGACGTCACCGCCAACGTCAAGACCATCGACGACGTGCCGCAACGACTGAAGGGTGAGGCGCCGGATATCCTGGAGATCCGCGGCGAGGTCTATATGGACCGCAGCGACTTCGCCGCGCTGAACGCCCGCCGGGCCGAGGCGGGAGAGCCGATCTTCGCCAATCCGCGCAACGCCGCCGCCGGCAGCCTGCGCCAGCTCGACCCATCGATCACCAGATCGCGTCCGCTGCGTTTCTTCGGCTACACCTGGGGCGAGGTGTCGGCGCCGCTGGGCAAGACCATCGAGGAGATCCGCAAGCGCTTCGCCGGCTGGGGCTTCCGCCTGAACGAGCCGTCGCGGCTGTGCCGCAGCGCCGAGGATCTGCTGGCCTATTACGACGAGATCGCGGCGCTGCGGGCGGCGCTGCCCTTCGACATCGACGGCGTGGTCTACAAGGTCGACCGGCTGGACTGGCAGGAGCGGCTGGGCTTCGTCAGCCGGGCGCCGCGCTGGGCCACGGCGCATAAATTCCCGGCCGAGCAGGCGCAGACGGTCTTGAAGACGATTGACATCCAGGTCGGCCGCACCGGGTCGCTGACCCCGGTGGCGCGGCTGGAGTCGATCACCGTCGGCGGCGTCGTCGTCTCCAACGCCACGCTGCACAATGAGGACGAGATCCGGCGCAAGGACGTCCGCATCGGCGACACAGTGGTGGTGCAGCGCGCCGGCGACGTCATCCCGCAGATCGTCCGGGTGATCCTGGAGCGCCGCCCCGAGGGGGCGATTGAATACGTCTTTCCCGAGACCTGTCCGGAATGCGGCAGCCTGGCGGTGCGGGAGGAGGGCGGCGCGATCCGCCGCTGCACCGGCGGCCTGATCTGCCCGGCCCAGGCGGTGGAGCGGCTGCGCCATTTCGTATCGCGCAACGCCTTCGACATCGAGGGGCTGGGCGACAAGCACATCCGCGCCTTCCATGCCGACGGGCTGATCAAGACGCCGGGCGACATCTTCCGGCTGGAGGAGCAGGACAAGGCCAGCCTGACGCCGCTGCGCAACCGCGAGGGCTGGGGGCCGAAGAGCGCACAGAAGCTGTTCGAGGCGATCGAGGCCCGGCGGGCCATCCCGCTCGACCGCGCCATCTACGCCCTCGGCATCCGCCAGGTGGGCGAGGCGACGGCCAAGCTGCTGGCCCGGCACTATGGCAGCTTCGCGGCCTGGCGGGCCGGCATGGAGGCGGCGCAGGACCGCGACAGCGAGGCCTGGCGCGACCTCACCGCGATCGACCAGATCGGCCCGTCGGTGGCCGACGACCTGCTGGCCTTCTTCGCCGAGGAGCACAACCGGGCGGTGCTGGACGACCTGGAGGCGCAGCTGACGATCGAGGATTTCGTGCGCCGCCGCGCGACATCCAGCGCCGTGGCGGGCAAGACCGTGGTGTTCACCGGCACCTTGGAGACGATGACCCGGCCGGAGGCGAAGGCGCGGGCGGAATCGCTCGGCGCCAAGGTCGCCGGCTCGGTCTCGGGCAAGACCGACTATCTGGTGGTCGGCGCCGATGCCGGCTCCAAGGCCGCCAAGGCGCGAGAGCTCGGGGTCACCACCCTGACCGAGCAGGAATGGCTCGACCTGATCGGCGGGGCAGGGGAAGGCACGGCGCCGGACAAGAACGAGGCCTGAGGGGTATCCGCCTCAGGCCTCGCGAGTCACAGGCTTTTCCTAGACGTCTTCTGCTTGGTTCACAGCACGAAGTCGGCCGCGACGAGGGCGATGACGCCGGTGAGCCGGATGTGGAAATCCGAGCTGCCGTCGCCGTTGACGTCGCCGCCGATGACCGTGTTGCCGCCGGAGCTGGCGTAGATCAGCTGGCCGGCGACGCCGGTGTACGGGCCGGCACCGACGAAGGTGAAGGCCTGGTTGCCGGCGACGACGGTGTTGGCGTCGATCGTCGACAGGTCGATGCGGTCGACCTGGGCATGGCTGAAGTCGGTGATCAGGTCGGCATTGACCCCAACCACGCTGTCCGTGGTCGCCGAGTAGTAGAAGCGGTCGGCCCCGGCACCGCCGGTCAGCGTATCCGTGCCGCCCGCGCCGACGAGGACGTCGCTGCCGTTCCAGCCCTGCAGGGCGTTGGCGCCGGCATTCCCGGCCAGCCCGTCATTGGCCTGGCTGCCGGAGATGTTCTCCATCTCGAACAGGGTGTCGCCCTGCGCATCGCCGCCGGCACCCAGGCCGGTGGCGAGGCTGACCGAGATCGCGACCCCGCTGTCGAAGTAGCTGGCGGTGTCGACGCCGCCGCCGCCGATGAGCACGTCGGCCCCGGCCCCGCCGCGGACCACGTCGGTGCCGGCATAGCCGTGCAGCCGGTTGGCGCCGGCATTCCCGACCAGGGTGTCGTTGCCCTGGCTGCCGGAGAGGTTCTCGATTCCGGCCAGGGTGTCGCCCTGGGCTTCGCCGCCGGTACCGGTGTTGGTCACGAGGCTGACCGAGACCCCGACGAAGCTCTCATAGTAGCTGACGAGGTCGATGCCGGCGCCGCCATTGAGCACATCGGCCCCGGCCCCGCCACGAAGCACGTCGTCGCCGGCCTCACCCAGGAGGGTATCGTTGCCGCCTAGCCCCCATGCGGTGTCGTTTCCGGCGCCGAGGGTCAGGACGTTGTTTTCGCCGGAGCCGGTGATCTGGTCGTTCTCGTCGTTGCCGATGGCGTTCTCGACGCTCGACAGATGGATCTGGCCGCCGCCGGAGCTCAGGTTGTAGAAGAGGCCGTCCTGCAGGTTGATGTAGGCTGCGAAGGGCGTGAAGATCACGGTCGACACGTCCAGGGTGTCGGTCCCGGCGCCGCCGAAGAAGGCTTCGCCCAGACCACCCGTCCAGCCGGCCTCGACGTAGAAGCGGTCATTGCCCGCATCGCCGTAGACCTGGTCCCTGCCGGAACCGGCGGTCAGTGTATCGTTGCCGTCACCGCCCTGGATCAGGTCGTCGCCGTTGCCGCCGCTGATGACGTCGTTGCCCGCGCCACCCTCAATGCTGTCATTGCCACCGTTGCCGTAGAGGGAATTGGCTGCGGCATCGCCGATGATCGTATCGGCGAAGTTTGAGCCGCTGACGTTCTCGACCCCGGTGACGGTGTACGGCCCGGGATGAGGGGTCGTGAAGTTGTAGACGCCTCCGGCAAGGTTGACGTTCAACCCGAAGGAGGTAACGGCGCTGAAGTCGAGCAGGTCGACCCCCGTGCCGCCCGTGACATTGTCGGCGAACTGCCCGAGACGCACAACGAAGGTGTCGTTGCCGTCGCCGCCATTGACCGTGTCGACGTCGTAGCCGCCTTCGATCCAGTCATTCCCGGCGCCGCCGTTGATGACGTCGTTACCCCAATCGCCATACAGCGCATCGGCGCCGTCATTGCCGTTCAGCGTGTTGGCGATGACGTTGCCCGAGATGACGTCGTTGCCGCTGCCGCCATTGGCGTTCTCGATATAGGACCGGGCATCTCCGTTGAACAGCAGGGCATTGAAGATGTTGCCGCGGGCATAGCCGCTGTTCGGCCCGCCGCCGAGATAGGCGAGCTGGGTCGAGGAGAAGACGGAATGGCTGCCGGGCGTCAGATTGACGTTCAGGTTGCTGGTGTAGTTCGACAGGTCGTAGGTGTCGACGCCGCCGCCGTCCCAGATCGTCGCGAAGATGCGGTTGCCGCCCGGAGCGATGGCGACGCCGCCGTTGACGAAGGTCGTGCCGGTGGTCGGGCTCCAGCTGTAGACCGTATTGGTGCTGTTGGTGGAGAAGTCCGCGCCATACATGTATTGCAGGGCGGCAATATCCAGCATCATGAAGGTCTGGGGCGCACCCCAGGTCTCGTAATTGTAGCCGCTGGTGTCGTCGCCGATGAAGGTGCGGTACGTCATCACCGAGTATTCGAGCGAATCGACATTGGCCGGCAGGGCGCCGTAGACGTTGGTCTCCTGGCCGTGCTTCAGGCCCAGCGCGTGGCCGATCTCATGGATCACGGTGTGCCAGTCGTAATTGCCGGCCGTCGGCAGGTCGCCACTGGGACCGAAGAAGGCGTCGCCGCCATAGACCTGGTTGGCCGGGTAGTAGGCGTAGGCCGTGCCGGGGTTGCTGGTGTTGGCCAAGCGGATCGTGCCGGCCCCCGACCCGGCGCCTGCATAGGTGATGCTGAGATTGGTGAACCCCTCGACGGCGAAGCCGTAGGAGCCGGAGGGCTGCGTATAGATGGAAGCGTTGAGCGCGAAATGGACGGCGATCATCTGCTGCGCCGTCATCTGAGCGAAATTGCTGAACGCCTCCGGATGGCCGGCCTGGTAGTCGCTGACCGCATCCGGATCGCTGTAGGTGATGGAGCCGTCTGACCAGCGGACGCCGCTCAGAAGCCCGTCGATGTTCTGGTTGCCGGACGCGGCCACGCCCGCGGTGGTGTCACCCGAGCCGTTCTCCTCCGGCTTCGGCGCGCCGGTCGCGGCACCGGAGGTGTGAGTGGGAACCGCGAAGCCGTCGGACCGGTCGCCGATCGCCGCGCGAACGGCGACAGCGAGGGCGCCACCATTGGCCAGGACCGCGTCCAGGCGGGACGCATCGGCGAATGTATTGTGGTACAGCAGGTCGTTCGACAGTTTCCGCATCGACGACCATGCCACCGGATCGGCGAGGAGATCGCCGTCGGACGACAAGGCATCGTATTCAAGGATATTTGACGATTTCATACCGGGTCTCCCCTACATGGTGAAGATCCGCAACCTGTGAGTGAAGATCCGCAACTTCTTTTTTGATTGTTATTGATTGAAGGCACGATCGTTCAGGGTCCGAACGCGTCGTTCGCTCGCGCATTCCGGCCAAGATTGAGCATGTCTGGAGATTGTGTCGCGAAGATGTTGCAATCCCGCCCTGGTGCGTAGATTACCCCCCGCTGCCGGTCCTACTGCATCGTAAGACGTCCCAAGACAAACAGTGTTTTCCTACTTCGCTGATTATACATAAAATTATTCATAACGTCAATTGCGGGCAAGAAGTCGATTGGATTCGGAAATTGTATGAGTAAATCGATGCGTCGGCCTAGCCGATGATGATTTAATTCCTGAAGTCCAATGTTCGAATGAATCCACGGATTCGCCATATTTCTGGAAGAAAATGGCAGCTGCCGCCCCGCCGGTCTTGCGCCGTCCCCAGCATCTCTGCGCGTCCGCGAAGGAACCGAGACCGATGAACGCCCAGAACTGGCCTTCGATTTGCTTTGCACTGTCCGTGTTGTTCGTGGCGTTGCCCTGGTCAGCGCAGGGGGGCGCCGCTCTCCGGGACGGCGATGCCGCGCAGCTCCGGGAGGAGGGAATACTGATTGTCCAGGCCGGCATGGCGCGGCCGCCGGACGACGCGGCGGTGCTCGCCCAGGAGTTCCGCGGGGCGGTCGACGACGGCTCGAACGCGGCGCTGATCCGCTTCATCGCGCGGCATCCGGAGACGGCCCTGGCGGACGAGGCGTGGCGCCGGCTGCAGCAGCGGCCTAGCCCGGACGCGCGCCCCCTGGCCAACGACCCGGACGCCGCGGTCTATGCCGCCTTCGACGCCGCCCGCCGCACCGGCACCGCCGAGGCCTGGCGCGACTTCGCCCGGACCTATGCCAGCCACCCGCTCGCCGCCGAGGCGACCCGGCTCGCCTCGCCGTAGCGGTCAGAGGTCCTTCTCGGCGAGCTCGCGGAACGCGTCGGGGACGGATCGGGACGACCCCAGCACGACCGAGCCGTATCCGACCGCCTGCCACCCGAACCGCTCGCGGATCGCATCGATCGCCCGGTCGGCCTGGCCGCGCGCCATGCCTGTGCGGGTGCCGGGCCGGCGCCGCTCGTCGGCGAGCCCGAGCGGCAGCTCCAGCTGCAGCTGCGGCCGGTCCTCGAGATGCGACACCGAGATCGCCAGCAGCGAGATCGTCTTCTCTCCGGGATGCTGCGCCAGGACGCCGCGCACCAGCTCCTCGGCGATCTCGGCCAGGATCGTGGTTGCCGAGACCGGCGCGTCGAGCGTCACGCCGCGGGTGACCGAGCGCAGATCGGCGAAGCGGACGCGGACCGTCACCGTCCGGCCGGGCCGGGACTTGGCCCGCAGCCGGGTGGCGACCCGGTCCGCCAGATGGCGCAGCGCCGGCACGAACACCCGCTCCTCGGCCGGCTTACGGCCTAGCGCGGATTGTGCCCCGGCCGAATGCGACCGCCGCCGCGTCTCGATCGCCCGCGGATCGCGGTTCCAGGCCAGCGCCGACAGCTTCTCGCCGGCGGCGCGGCCCAGCAGCCGCTCCAGCGACCATCCCGGCATCTCCACCAGCTGGCCGATGGTACGCACGCCGGCCTCCGCCAGCCGCGCCTTGCTGACCGGGCCGACGCCCCACATCAGCTCGACCGGCAGGTCGTGCAGGAACGCCGGCTCGGCCTCGGGGTCGACGACGACCAGCCCGTCCGGCTTGGCCACCTGCGAGGCGATCTTGGCCAGGTGTTTGGTGCGGGCCACGCCGACCGAGATCGGCAGGCCCAGCTCCGCCCGCACCCGCCGCCGGATCGTCCGGGCGATCTCGTCCGGCGGGCCGAACAGATGGGTGCAGCCGGCGACGTCGGCGAAGGCCTCGTCGATCGAGATCCGCTCGACCAGCGGCGTGAAGTCGCCGAGCACAGCGATGGCGGCATCGCCCAGCCGCTGATACTCCTTGAAATGCCCGCTGACGAAGATCAGCCCCGGGCACAGCGCGCGCGCCCGGCGGCCGGGCATGCCGCCGCGCACGCCGAAAGCCTTGGCCTCGTAGGAGGCGGCCAGCACCACCCCGCCGCCGACCGCGATTGGCCTGCCGCGCAGCGCCGGGTCCAGCAGCTGCTCGACCGACGCGTAGAAGGCGTCCAGATCCGCATGGAGGATGGTGGCTGTCGTGTCGGTCCCAACCGTCACCTGTCGGCTCCGCGGCAGCTGATGGGAACAAATAGAGAACTTATCGATCGGAATGTCAAGCCGCCGGCATCACGATCGGCACCCAACCCCTTGCATTCCCGCGGAAATGGCGCACCATTCTCGGATGTAGCCAAGGAGGAGGGCTGCGATGGGAAACGCTCATCTGGAGAAGTGGCGGTCCCTGGTCGACGAGTTCCGGCAGAAAGCCGGCGAGCTCGAGCGGGAGGAGCGCGAGGCCTGTCTCGCCTGCACCGCGGCCGACCGGGCCAAGGTCGCCGAGGCACAGCATTTCATGGAAAGCAGCGGCATCGGCGAGGCGCTGTGCGCGCTGGTCTGGGACGTCCGCCGCTTCGCCGCCTGGTCATGCCATGGCAAGCCGGTCCCGCCGGACTTTACCGAGCTCGCCATGGTCGCCGACCGTATGAAGGACTTCGCCGTCGACTTCGCCTATCGGGGGCGGCGCTACGGCATCACCTTCAAGGAGCGGTCGCTCCATCCCGACCCGCGCGGCGACAGCCACGGCGAGGCCCATCTGTCGTCGGCCGGCGAGATTGTGTTCGGCGTGTCGATGGTGAACCGGGCGGGCGCCGCCTATGACGACTGGCACCCGACGGCGGTCGAGGCCTTCCGCCCGGGCGGCTGGATCGCCGACCTGCTCGAGATGCACCGTGAGCACCGGCGCGCCAAGGCGGCAACGGAGGCAAGGATCCGGGACCAGGTCACCAGCCGCCGCGCCGCGATGATCTCGCTGGAGTGAGGCCGGCGCCATTCCCCTCGCCCTCCCGGCCCAAGCGGGCCAGGCCCCTCCCTCTCCCCGGGGAGAGGGGAATACCAGCTGCGGCCCCGACACCTCTCCTTGGGGAGAGGTCCAAATCGCGCAGCGATTTCGGGTGAGGGGGGCTGGCCCGTCCGCTGTATCGAACGCGCTCGGGCGAGCGCTCGGACTGCTATCGCCCCCGTAGCACCGCGGCCAGGTCGACCGGCCCGGCTTCGGCCGGGGCCAGGTCGAGGTCCTGCTCGATATGGGTCAGATGGGCCAGCATGGCGGCGCCGGCGCGGTCGGCGTCGTGCCGGGCCAGGGCCTGCAGGATGGCTTCATGCTCGGTGTTGCCGCAGGCTGAGACGCCGCTGCGGCCATAGAGAGCGATGACCAGCGAGGCGCGCGACACCAGCTCGCGCAGGAACCGCTCCATCACCCGCTGCCGGGCGATCTCGGCGATGCCGAGATGGAACAGGCCGGACAGCTGGATGGCGCGCGGCCGGTCGCCCCGGCGCAGCGCCTCCGCTTCGTCGGCCAGGTGCCGCTGCAGCCGCGCGATGTCGTCCGGCACGGTGCACTCGGCGGCGCGGCGCGCGATCGCGGCCTCCAGCGTGCGCCGGGCCTCGAACACCTCGCGCGCCTCCTCCACCGTCGGCGCCGCGACGAAGGCGCCGCGGTTCTTCTCGATCACCACCATATGCTGATGCGCCAGCGCCTGCAGGGCGGAGCGGACGATGGTGCGGCTGACCCCGAACGCGGTGCCGATCTCGTCCTCCGACAGCTTGGTGCGCGGCGGCAACCGGTGCTCGACGATCGCATCCAGGATCGAGCGGTAGATCGCCGCCGACCGCGCACCGCGGTCGGGGATGTCGCGGGTTCCGGCCAAGGTGCCGACGGTCTCGATCGTGTCCATTCTTCCGCTCCGGCGCGGCGCGGCCGCGACTCGTCCGGCCCACCATCCCATGGGGATCGGCAGGGCTCAAGATTGTATTCTTGTCCGATCAGGATTGTGCACAATCCTAGGGTCTTGCGTATGCAGTTGCCCAAAGCGTAGGCGGTTACCGGTGCGCGACGTGTGTTTGCGTGGCGGAATCGAGGCGTTGGTCGCTTGGCACGCCGCTTGCTCCTTTGCTGTCCCGAAAGGGAGAGCGGCATGCGCGGCGCAGATCTCGAGCTGGTGAAGGTGACCAAGCGCTATGGCGGCACCGTCGCCGTGGACGGCATCGACCTGAGGATTCCGGCCGGCACCTATTGCTGCCTGCTCGGTCCCTCCGGCTGCGGCAAGACCTCGACCCTGCGCATGGTCGCGGGGCATGAGGCGGTGTCGGACGGCGACATCATCCTCGGCGCCGCCAACGTCACCGACCGGCCGCCGGCCCGGCGCGGCACGGCGATGATGTTCCAGTCCTACGCCCTGTTCCCGCATCTCTCGGTCGCCGACAACGTCGCCTTCAGCCTGAAGATGCGTGGCGTGGCGAAGGCCGAGCGCCGGGCCAAGGCGGCGGAGCTCCTGGCCCTGGTGGCGATGGAGGCCTATGGCGAAAGGCTGCCGGCGCAGCTGTCGGGCGGACAGCAGCAGCGCGTGGCCCTGGCCCGGGCCTTGATCACCCAGCCGCAGATCCTGCTGCTGGACGAGCCGCTCTCGGCCCTCGACCCCTTCCTGCGGATCAAGATGCGAGCCGAGCTGAAGCGGCTGCAGCTGGAGCTCGGTATCAGCTTCATCCACGTCACTCACAGCCAGGAGGAGGCGATGGCCCTGGCCGACCTCGCCGTGGTGATGAAGGGCGGCCGGATCGAGCAGGCCGGCCCGCCGCGGGACCTGTTCGCCCAGCCGGCCACCGAATTCGTCGCCCGCTTCATCGGCGGCCACAATGTCGTGACCCTCGGCGGCCGCCTGGCGACGCTGCGCGCCGACCGGCTGCGGCTGAACAAGATCAATGGTGCCGGCGTGCCGGACGGGGCGGTCGAGGCGATGGTGCAGGGTGTCGAATACCAGGGCGCCACCGTCCATGTCGCCTTCGCCTGCGCGCTGGCGCCGGACATGCTGGCCTGGCTGCCCGAGGCCGCCTTCTTCGCCGACCCGGTGGCGCCGGGCGACCGCATCGCCGTCGCCTGGGCCGACCAGGACATCCACCCCCTTCTCCCCGATGCCGCGGGGCGCGGCGACCATCGCCCCCAACCCTAAGGAGGCTCCACCATGGCGGATACTAAGGATACCAAGCGCGGCCTCTCCCGCCGCACCCTGCTGAAGACCACGGCCGCGACGGCCGGCGCACTGGTCGGCAGCCGCGCCATCACCGGCTTCCCGGCGATCATCGCGGCCGAGCCGGTGACGCTGCGCTATCTCGGCACCGCGGTGAACCAGAGCGCCGACATCGCCAGGAAGGCGAAGGAGGATCTCGGCATCATCATCGAATACGTGCCGGTGACCACCGACGAGGTGACCAAGCGCATCGTCACCCAGCCGAACTCCTTCGATCTCGTGGACAGCGAATATTTCTCGCTGAAGAAGCTGCTGCCCTCCGGTAACCTGCAGGGCATGGACGCCAAGCGGATCAAATATGTCGACCAGATCTCGACCGTCTTCACCAAGGGCGAGTTGAACGGCAAGAAGATCGGCGACCAGGGCACCGCGCCGAAGAAGGTGTTCTATCTGCCCGAGAAGAACGGCAAGACCTTCGCCACCGAGCCGACCGAGTGGATCACCCTGATCCCGACCACCTACAACGCCGACACGCTCGGCATCCGGCCCGATTTGATCGGCCGGCCGATCGAGAGCTGGAAGGAACTGCTGAACCCCGAATTCAAGGGCAAGGCCTCGATCCTGAACATCCCGTCGATCGGCATCATGGACGCGGCGATGGTCGTGGAATCGGCCGGCCTCCACACCTATGCCGACAAGGGCAACATGACGAAGGAGGAGATCGACCTGACCATGAAGGTGCTGACCGAGGCCAAGCAGGCCGGCCAGTTCCGCGCCTTCTGGCAGGATTTCAACGAGAGCGTCAACCTGATGGCCTCGGGCGAGACGGTGATCCAGTCGATGTGGTCGCCGGCCGTGACCAAGGTCCGCTCGATGGGCATCGCCTGCACCTTCCAGCCACTGAAGGAAGGCTACCGCGCCTGGGCCTCCGGCTTCGGGCTGCCGAAGACCCTGAAGGACAAGAAGCTCGACGCCGCCTACGAGTTCGTCAACTGGTTCCTGTCCGGCTGGGCCGGCGCCTATCTCAACCGCCAGGGCTACTACTCGGCGGTGCTGGAGACCGCCAAGGCCAATATGGAGCCCTATGAATGGGCTTATTGGATGGAGGGCAAGCCGGCCGCCCAGGACATCAAGGCGCCGGACGGCACGGTCATGGAGAAGGCCGGCGCGGTGCGCGACGGCGGCTCCTACGACGCGCGCATGGGCGGCGTCGCCTGCTGGAACGCGGTGATGGACGAAAACGACTACATGGTCCGCAAGTGGAACGCCTTCATCGCCGCCTAGCATGATCGCCCGCGCAGGTCGGGCTCGGAACCCGACCTGCGCCGCTGAAGGATGTCGACCATGACGGCCATCTCCGCGGAAGACGCACCCATCCGCACCGCCGCGGCGCCCCGGGCCGAACCCTCCGGCCGCTTCACGGCGTTCCTGCAGGCGGCGCCGATGATGCTGGTGTTCCTGCTATTCTTCGTGCTGCCGCTGGCGGTCACGGTGGTGGTCAGCTTCTGGGACTACACCGAATACTCGATCGTGCCGGACTTCACATTCCGCAACTATGTCGAGGCCTTCGATGGCTGCCTGACCGCGCTGCCGGAGCTGTGCACCACCTTCAAGACCTATCTCTCGACCCTGAAGATCGGGGCGATGGTCTGGGCCATCACCCTCGGCCTCGGCTTCACCATCGCCTATTTCCTGGTGTTCCATGTGCGGACCACGGCGATGCAGATCGTGCTGTGCCTGCTTTGCACCATCCCGTTCTGGACCTCGAACGTGATCCGGATGATCTCCTGGATCCCGCTGCTCGGCCGCAACGGGCTGGTCAACCAGGGGCTGCTCGGCCTCGGCGTGATCGACCGGCCGATCGACGGGCTGCTCTATTCCGAATTCTCGGTGGTGCTGGCCTTCGTCCATCTGTTCACCGTGTTCATGATCGTGCCGATCCTGAACTCGATGCTGCGCATCGACCGGTCGCTGATCGAGGCCGCGGCCGACGCCGGCGCCAGCGGCTGGCAGATCCTGTGGAACGTGATCGTGCCGCTGTGCAAGCCGGGCATCGTCATCGGCTCGATCTTCGTCGTCACCATCGTGATGGGCGACTTCGTCACCGTCGGCGTCATGGGCGGACAGCAGATCGCCTCGGTCGGCAAGGTGATCCAGGTCCAGCTCAGCTACCTGCAGTTCCCGGCCGCGGCGGCCAATGCCGTGATCCTGCTGGCCGTGGTGATCATGATCATCGTCGCCCTGACCCGGCTGGTCGACATCCGGAAGGAGCTGTGATGCGCGAGGGGCGCCCTCTCTCTTTCTACGTCCTCGCGGCCGTCTTCACCCTGTTCGTGCTGTTCCTGTACGGCCCGACGCTGACCATCTTCGTGCTGTCCTTCCAGGGCCCTCAGGGCGGGCTGACCTTCCCGATGAACGGCGTCTCGACCTTCTGGTTCGAGAAGCTGTGGGCCGGGATGGGCGTGGTCGAGATCGGCGCCGCCTTCTGGCGCTCGCTCAAGCTCGGCCTCGTGGTCATGGGGCTGACCATGGCCTTCTCGGTGATGGCGGGCCTGGCCTTCCGCCGGCGCTTCCCGGGCCAGTCGGCGCTGTTCTACACCGCCATCGCCAGCCTGATCATGCCGTCGATCGTGGTCTCGCTCGGCATCGCGCTGGAATTCCGCCTGCTCGACGAAGCGATCAAAGCCTTGGGCGAAAGCTGGGACATCGCCTGGATCAATGACGAGTTCACCACCACCATGGGCCTGTTCCGCTCCGGCCTCGGCGCGCATCTGACCTGGACCATGCCGTTCGGCCTGCTGATCATGTTCGCGGTCTTCAACCGCTTCGACCGCCGCTACGAGGAGGCCGCGCGCGACCTCGGCGCCTCGGCCTGGCAGAGCTTCCGCCATGTCGTGCTGCCGATCATCGGCGCCAGCGTGGTCGGGGTCGGGCTGTTCGGCTTCACCTTGTCATGGGACGAGATCGCCCGGTCGTCGCAGGCGATCGGCGAGCAGAACACCCTGCCGCTGGAGCTGCAGGGCCTGACCACCACGGTGACGACGCCGGAGATCTACGCTCTCGGCACGGTGACCACGGCGGTGTCGCTGGCTGTGGTGCTGACCGCGCTCGGCCTGATGGCGCTGCTGCGCCGCCGCCGCACCCGCCACGGCACCGACGCCGGGAAGGGGCTGGTGTGAAGATGGATGAAGTGATGACGGTTTCCCTTTTTCTGTCATGCCCGGGCTTGACCCGGGCATCCAGGGCGGCAAGAGCCGCTCTCGGTGGCGCCTGGATTGCCGGGTCAAGCCCGGCAATGACAGCAAGGGGAACAGCCATGCCTCGGGCGGCCTGACCGACATGGAGATCCTCGTCGTCAACCCGAACACCACGGCCGGCATGACCGCCAAGATCGGGGCCGCCGCCGCGGCCGCCGCGGCGGCGGGCACCCGCGTCACCGCGGTGAACCCGGAGACGGGCCCGGCCTCGATCGAGGGCTGGGTCGACGGCGCGCTGGCGGTTCCGGGCCTGCTGCAGGAGATCGCCCGGGGCGAGGCGTGCGGCGTCGCCGGCCACGTCATCGCCTGCTTCGACGACACCGGGCTGGACGCCGCCCGCAGCCTCGCGACAGCGCCGGTGGTCGGCATCGGCGAGGCCGGCTTCCATGTCGCCTCGCTGCTGGCCGGTCGGTTCTCGGTGGTGACGACGCTGACGCGTTCGATCCCGGTGATCGAGGCGAACCTGCAGCGCTATGGCTTGGCCGCCCGCTGCGCCCGAGTGCGGGCGGCGGAGATCCCGGTCCTCGACCTGGAGAGCCCTGGCTCGGATGCCGAAGAGCGGATCTCGGCCGAGATCGCGGCGGCGCTGGAGAGCGACCGGGCCGAGGCGATCGTGCTCGGCTGCGCCGGCATGGCCGACCTGGCCGCGCGGCTCTCGGCGCGGCACGGCGTGCCGGTGGTCGACGGCGTCGCCGCCGCGGTCACTCTGGTCGAAGCCCTGGCCAGGCTCGGCCTGCGCACCGCCAAGACCGGCGGCTACGCCCCGCCGCGGCCGAAGCCCTATGCGGGTGGCTTCGCGCCGGTCACGTCGGGAAACACCTCGATCACGTAGCGGCTCAGCTTGTGGCGCTTGGGCAGGTGATACCAGCGGCCCGAAATATTAACTCGTTATGGCGAGCCCCGAAGGGGCGTGGCCATCCAGCGGTACCGACCTACTGGATGGCCACGTCGCTACGCTCCTCGCCATGACGGAGGAGGGATCGAAGAGTCGATCTCAAAGACCACCGGTATAGGGTTTACCTCGCATGCTTGACCCGCATCCGAGCCACAAACACCTCGCTATCAAACGCCTGCGGCTTGCCTGATTCCTCGCCTGCGACCAGCGCATCCTGTTGCGCCTTCACTCTCGCTTCATGGTCTTCCAGCAGGCGCAGCCCGGCGTGGACAACGTCGCTGGCCGAGCGGTACCGCCCGCCCTGCACCTGTGCATCGATGAAGTCGGCGAAGTGATCGTCGAGCGGAATCGTTGTATTGCGCGCCACCTAAAGCTCCTCGGACGCGGGCGGCCAGCATAACCATAAACAGTTTCTGAGCCGATATCAGGGCCTCGAAATCCGCAGATGGGCGAACTGCGCCTCATAGCCGGCATCCTTCGGGCTGCAGGCGTAGAGACCGGCCAGGACCGGGCCGGCGCCGTCATCGGCATGCAGCCGGGCGATGCGCAGCTGAACCCAGCGATCCTCGCCCTCCGGCGCCGCCTCGATGATGTAGTCGGCGCCGGTGCGGCGGATGCGGAAGCCGGTGGCGCTGCCCGGCCGGGTCGGCACGTCCTGGGTCGACCAGTCGGACCAGCCGCCATTGGTGACCACGGCGCCGAGCCGGCTGTGCGCCGCCGTCTCGAACTCGACCGAGGTCTTGATCCAGCTGTCCGGCGACTGGCGCACGATCAGCCCGGCTTGGTCGTACTGGTGCACGGGGCTGCCGCGCACCGCCGTCTCCATCACGAAGTCGCCGGCGACCGGCAGCGCCAGCACATGGCCGTTGTCGACCCGGAAGCCGTAATGGGTGCCCTGCCAGAAATCGGTCCCGGCGGCGGTGCGCAGCCGCAGGCCCTCCGGCCCGATCGACCAGTCCCGCGGCGGGTTGGTCCAGGCCAGCCGCGGGTCGAGGGCAGGGGACAGGAAGGTCTCGTCCAGGATCTTCATCGCGTCTCTCCCCGTGTCTGCCGCCATCAGACGCGAGCCCGGCCGGCCGGGCAAGACCATCGTCCCGCGAGCTGAGGTCGGATCGATGCTCGTCGCGCATCGATCGATGCCGTCTTGGACCTGGAGTCGGATCGGTGTCCTCCGTACCGTCCACATAAGCCCGCCGGAAGACGGTCGGAACCGCGACGATTCATCAGGGGGAGGACCAACCATGATCACCAGACGCAGCGCGCTCGCACTCGCCGCCGGCCTTGCCATGCTCGGGACCGCCGGCTCGGCGTCCGCGCAAAATTTCGAACGCACCGTCCGCATCATCGTCCCCTACGCGCCGGGCGGCACCTCCGACACGCTGGCGCGCATCATCGCGCCGCAGCTCTCCGAAGCCATCGGCCAGACCGTGGTGGTCGAGAACAAGCCGGGCGCCGCCGGCAACATCGGCGCGGACGCCGTGGCCAAGGCCGACCCGGACGCGCACACCCTGCTGCTGGCGGATGTTGGCTCGATCGCCACCGCGCCGGGTCTGTTCAGCGACCTGTCCTATGATCCTCTGAAGGATCTGGCGCCGGTCGGGATGATCATGTTCGTGCCCTATGTGCTGGCGGTGAACAAGGACCTGCCGGTCAACACGGCGGCCGAGCTGGTCGACTACGCCAAAGCCAATCCGGGCAAGCTGGCGGTGGCCAATTCCGGCATCGGCGGGGTCAACCACATCACCGCCGTCGCCATGGCCAAGGATCTCGGCATCCAGTGGAAGACCGTGCCGTATCGCGGCGGCTCCGCGGCGACCCAGGCCGTGGTGTCGGGCGAGAGCAAGGTCATCATCAACGGCGCCACCGCGACCTTGCCCTTCGTCGCCAACGGCCAGCTCCGCGGCATCGCGGTGACCGGGAAGGACCGGATCGCCAGCGCGCCGGACATCCCGACCTTCGCCGAGGCCAAGCTGCCCTCCGCCGATGTCGGGTCGTGGCAGGGGCTGCTGACCACCGCCGGCTCGCCGCCGGCCCTGGTCGACAAGCTGAACACGGCGCTCGGCGAGATCCTCAAGCAGCCGGAGGTGGCGGAGCGGATCGCCCAGCAGGGCGGCCGCATCGTCGCCGGCCCGCCGGCGGATCTCGGCTCCTGGCTCGCCACCAACACCGAGGCCTGGGGCAAGGTGATCGCCGACGCCGGCATCAAGGGCGAGTGACGGGGTGACGCGCATCAACTGGCCGGACCTGCTGTTCGGCCTCTTCCTCTGCCTGGTGGCGGCCATCGTCCTGGTCGCCACCCGCAAGCTCAGCTTCGGCAGCCCGGCCGATATGGGGCCGGGCTTCATGCCGCGGGTGCTGTCGATCGGCGCCGCCGGTTTCGGCCTGGTCTTCGCCCTGCGCAGCTTGGCGATCGGCAGCGAAGGCATCGAGATCCCCAAGCTGCGGCCGATCCTCGGCGTCCTCGCCGCAGTCGCCGTCTTCGCCCTGCTCGCCGCCAAGGCCGGGCTGGCGGTCGCCGCCTTCGCCACGGTGGTCGTCGCCGGCCTCGCCAGCCGGGAGACGCGGCTGCGCGAGACCGTCGTCTTCGCCATCGGGCTCAGCGCCGCCGCGGTGATCCTGTTCGTGCTGCTGCTGGACCTGCCGGTGCCGGTCTGGCCGCGATTCTAGGCCGTATGTCAGGGACCCCATGGACCTGTTCGACAACCTGCTCCTCGGCCTGACCACGGCGCTGCAGTGGCAGAACCTGCTGTACTGTCTGTTCGGCGTGCTGATCGGCACGGCGATCGGTGTGCTGCCCGGCATCGGGCCGATCCCGACCGTGGCGCTGCTGCTGCCCTTCACCTTCGGGCTCGACCCGGCCTCGGCCTTCATCATGCTCGCTGGCATCTTCTACGGCGCGCAGTATGGCGGCTCGACCACCGCGATCCTGGTCAACGTGCCGGGAGAAACCTCGTCGGTCGTCACCTGCCTCGACGGCCACCAGATGGCGCGCCAGGGCAAGGCCGGCCTGGCGCTGGCCATCGCCGCCATCTCCTCCTTCTTCGCCGGCACGGTGGCGACGGTGGTAATCGCGCTGCTGGCCCTGCCGCTCGCCGCCCTGGCGCTGCAGTTCACCGCGGTCGAGTATTTCAGCCTGCTGGTGCTCGGCCTGATCGCGGCGGTGATCCTGGCGCATGGTTCGGTGGCCAAGGCGCTGGCCATGGTGGTGGTCGGGCTGCTGCTCGGCATCGTCGGCATCGACGTCTCCTCCGGCGCCTCGCGACTGACCTTCGGCATCCCGGAGCTGGGTGACGGGCTCGACTTCGTGCCGATCGCCATGGGCCTGTTCGGCCTCGGCGAGATCATGGCCAATCTCGACCGGCCGCGGCCGCGCCAACTGGTCAGCAGCAGGGTGCGCGATCTGATGCCCCGCTGGGCCGATCTGCGCCAGGCCTTCCCGGCCATGGTGCGCGGCACCGCCATCGGCTCCTTCCTCGGCGTGCTGCCGGGGGGCGGGGCGGCGCTGCCGCCCTTCACCGCCTACGCCATGGAGAAGAAGCTGGCGCGCGACCCCAGCCGCTTCGGCAAGGGCGCGATCGAGGGCGTGGCCGGGCCGGAGGCGGCGAACAATGCCGGGGCGCAGACCAGCTTCATCCCGCTGCTGACGCTCGGCATCCCGTCCAACGCCCTGATGGCGCTGATGATCGGGGCGCTGATGATGCACGGCATCCAGCCCGGGCCGCAGATCATGACCGAGCAGCCGCAACTGGTCTGGGGCGTGGTCGCCAGCATGTGGGTCGGCAACCTGATGCTGCTGGTCATCAACCTACCGATGATCGGGATCTGGATCTCGATGCTGAAGATCCCCTACCGGCTGATGTTCCCGGCCATCGTGCTGTTCTGCTGCATCGGCACCTACGGCATCGCCAACAGCATGTTCAATGTCTGGCTGATGCTGGGCTTCGCGCTGGTCGGCTATTTCTTCGTCAAGGTGAAGGCCGAGCCGGCGCCGCTGCTGCTGGGCCTGGTGCTGGGGCCGCAGCTGGAGGAGAACTTCCGCCGCGCCATGCTGCTGTCCGACGGCGACTTCACCGTGTTCCTGACCCATCCGATCAGCGCGGTGCTGCTGGCCGTCGTGGCGATCCTGCTGCTGGCGATGCTGGTGCCGGCGATCACGCGCAAGCGCGAGCAGGCGCTGGCGGAATAGCCTTCCCCTCGGCGGTCCGGGGCGGCATCGTGGCCGTCCCGCTCTCCGCCGCAGGGTCCGCATGCGCCTCGCCGTCCTCGCCGACATCCACGGCAACCTCCCGGCCCTCGAGGCCGTGCTGGCCGATCTCGGCCGCCGCGGCGCCGACGCCATCGTCCATCTCGGCGACTGCGTCTCCGGCCCGCTCTGGCCGCGCGAGACGCTGGACCTGCTGATGGCCAAGGACTGGCCGACCGTGCGCGGCAACCACGACCGCTGGGTCTGGGAGAACCGGGACGAGCCGTCGACCACCTCCGACGGCTATGCCCGGCACGCGCTCGACGCCGCCGGCCGCGCCTGGCTCGGCGCCCTGCCGGTGCGGCTGGAGTTGCCGGAAGGCATCACCGCCTTCCACGCCCGGCCGGAGGACGACAACGCCTATCTGCTGGAGGATATCGAGGCAGGCCGGCTGGTGCGGGCCCGGGCCGACGCCATCGCCGCCAGGCTCGATGGCGTCTCCGGCCCGGTCGTGCTGTGCGGCCACAGCCACCTGCCGTGGCTGCTGCGCCTGCCGGACGGGCGCTGGATCCTCAACCCCGGCAGCATCGGCGCCCCGGCCTATGACGACCCGACGCCGCCGGCCCATGTCTCCGAATCGGGATCGCCCGCCGCCCGCTACGCGATGCTGCAGCTGGACGCCGACAAGGTCGTGGCCGAGCTGATCGCCATCCCCTACGACCACGACCGCGCGGTCCGAAGGGCGGCGGAGAACGGCCGTCCCGACTGGGCGCATCAGCTGGCGACCGGCTTCTCCCGCCCGCCCGGCTCGTGATCTCGCGACGGCGCTGTTGCGTTGCCTCTCCCGCTTGGTTGGACCTTTCAAATGCTGAGGCCCCATTCCTTTTAGTCCCCCTCCCCTTGTGAGGGGACTGCGCGCGTCCGCGCGCGAATGCGCAAAGGACAGGCTTCGCCGTCGGGACCGGATCGCCAGAGTCCGGGCCGGCTCTGGGCTTCGAAAACCCCCCTTCCCCTATCCCCCTCCCGCGAGGGGAGGGGGAACCATTTTGTTTTCGGCGATGTCGTTACGAGCCTACTGACGCCGTCGATCGTGCTATCCCGGCAATAATGCTGTCCTGATCAAGGTTGTGGAGCCGGGTGCCCATGTCGCGTGCAAATGTCGTGTCGTTCCGCCGGGCGGCGCCGTGGTGGACCGCGTCGGCGGCCGGCCGGCTGGAGATCGACGGCGGCGTGCCCCTCCGGGGCGAGATCGCCGTCGCCGGTGCCAAGAACGCGGCGCTGCCGCTGATGGTCTGCGCCGCCCTGACCGACGAGCGGCTGACCCTGCGCAACCTGCCGCGCATCCTCGACGTCGCCATCCTGGCCGGGATCCTGGCCGAGCTCGGCGTCGAGGTGTCGTGGGACGAGAGCGGCCCGGCCCTGTCCGGCACCATGGGCGGCGCCGGCTTCGGCAGCGGCCGGGTCGATTCGGCGCTGGTCTCCCGCATGCGCGCCTCCTTCCTGATCGCGGGCGCGGCGCTGGCCCGGCTGGGCCGGATCGCCCTGCCGCTGCCGGGCGGCGACGCCATCGGCCTCAGGCCGGTCGACTTCCATCTCGCCGGCTTCCGCCAGATGGGGGCGACCGCCGAGATCGAGGGCGGCGAGGTGGTGCTGAGCGCGCCCGGCGGCCTGCGCGGCGCCGCCATCGTGCTGCCCTTTCCCTCGGTCGGCGCCACCCAGAACCTGATGCTGGCGGCGACTCTGGCGAAGGGCGAGACCAGCATCACCAACGCCGCGCGGGAGCCGGAGGTCAGTGACCTCGCCCGCTGCCTCGCGGCGATGGGCGCGCGCATCGATGGCATCGGCACCGACACGCTGCACATCACCGGCGTCGACCGGCTGCACGGCGCCACCTATCACGTGCTGCCGGACCGGATCGAGCTCGGCACCCTGGTCTGCGCCGCCGCGGCCACCGGCGGCGAGCTGCGCCTGGCCGGGGCCTCGACCGAGCTGCTCAGCGCCGCTTTGCCAGTGTTCGAGGATGCGGGAATCGAGATCGAATCGGCCGGTGGCGTGATCACCGCCCGGCGCAGCGCCGGCGGGCTGGTGGGCGTGGACATCATGACCCAGCCCTACCCCGGCTTCGCCACCGACCTGCAGCCCCAGGCCATGGCGCTCTTGTCCTGCGCCGAGGGCGCGGCGATGGTCACCGAAACCCTGTTCGAGAACCGGTTCCGCCATGTGCCGGAGCTGCAGCGCATGGGCGCCAACATCCGGGTGGTGCGCAACCACGCCGTGATCCGCGGCGTGCCGGCGCTGCACGGGGCGGAGGTGACGGCGACCGACATCCGCGCCGGCGCCGGCCTGTTGATCGCGGCGCTCGGCGCCCGGGGCACCAGCACGCTGCACGGGGTCGAGCATGTCGACCGCGGGTACGACAACCTGGTCGAGCGGCTGCGCCGCTGCGGTGCCCGGATCCGGCGGGTCGACATGGCGTAGCGGGAACGCCCGTCCCGGCTGCTCCGTTGCCTGATAGAGCGCCACGGGAGCGATGGGATGATCGTCAAGCAACTGCACGCGGCCGACGGCCAGAGGGTCTTCGCCGTCATCCTCGAGACCGGGGAGGCGGTGATGGAGAGCCTGCAGCGCTTCGCCGAGGCGGAGCGGCTGACCGCCGCCCAGATCACCGGCATCGGCGCCTTCAGCGAGGCCGGGCTGCGCTATTTCGACTGGGAGCGGAAGGAGTACCTGCCGATCCCGGTCAAGGAGCAGGTCGAGGTGGCGTCGCTGCTCGGCGACGTCGCGGTGTCGCCCGAGGGCAAGCCGGCGTTGCATGTGCATCTGGTGCTCGGCCGCCGCGACGGCACGGCCCTGGCCGGCCATCTGGCCGAGGCCCGGGTGCGGCCGACGCTGGAGCTGATCGTCACCGAATCCCCGGCCCATCTGCGCAAGGCGCTCGACCCGGAGAGCGGACTCGCTTTGATCCGGGCCTGACCACGTCACGACAGGAGATTGCAATGAACTGGGACCAGATTTCAGGCCAGTGGAAGCAGGTGAAGGGCAAGGCGAAGGTTCAGTGGGGCAAGCTGACCGACGACGACCTCGACGTGCTCGACGGCCAGCGCGACCAGCTGGTCGGCCGGGTCCAGGAACGCTACGGCATCGCCAAGGAAGAGGCCGAGCGGCAGGTCGACACCTGGTCGCGCAACATGAACTGAGCCGCGCCGCAAGCGCGATCGACCTGGGCCGGCTTTTGCCGGCCCTTGCTTTGTCAGCCGACCGGTTTTGCCCGTTCCGGCCGCGCGGCGTTGATCCGCCGCAGCACCAGATCACGGTCCTCGCGCACCTGGATCTCGCGGCCGCGGGCCAGCAGGACCGTGCGCGCCTTCGGGTGGTGCCAGCTCTGCGGCGCCCGCACGCCCTCGACCCGGGCGGCGGCGACATGCACCGGCGTGCCCGACGGTGTGGTCAGCCGGGCGATGGCGACGCCGTTGCCGAGCTTCTTCAGCACCGTCGTCATGGAGTCGACCAGATAGGCCTCCTGCTCGGTCGCGGCGGTGCCGAAATCGATCTTGGTGCGGCCGGGGATCTCGCCCGACCGGTAGGATTCGCGGATGAAGACGATGTCGCCCTTCGGGATCGCGACGGCGCCGCCCTGGTCGTCCGTCCCGGTCAGCACTGCCTTGACCATGGCTTCCTCCCATCCTGCGGTCGGTTCCTGGGGAACCTGTTGCGGGGCAGGATGGAGTCAACCCGCGGCGGGATGCAAGCCTTTGTGGCCTCAGGCGAAACCGCGAACCGGCAGGTCCGGCCCGCGGCGCAGCCAGTTGCGCGGCGAATAGGCGGTGCGGCCGCAGGTCGCGTGCAGCGTGTAGGCATGGCGCGACACCGGCGACCGGTTCGGCGCGCTGTAATGCGGCAGCCGGCCGTGGAAGCAGACCAGCGCGCCGGCCTTGACCTCGACCGGCACCGCGGTGGCGTCGGTCGGCCACGGCGTCGCGTCGAGCTTTTCCATCCGGGTCGCGCCGTCCTCCAGCAGGAAGCGCTCGCGCAAAGGGCCGCGATGGCCGCCGGGCTCGACCCACAGACAGCCGTTGGAGCGGTCGGCATCCTCCAGCGCGAACCAGAAGGTGGTGACGCTGAGCGGCGTGGTCTCGAAGAAGCTGGCGTCCTGGTGCCAGCGCACCTCGCCGCCGATGCCCGGCTGCTTGAAGATGTACATCGACTGCCAGATCTGCGGCTCGGCCAGGCCGAGATCGGCGGCCAGCGCGGCCAGCTTGGGGTCGCGCGAGAAGCGGTCGAACACCGGGTCCAGGTCGTGCAGCGCATGGCCGATCTTGTTGATCGACAGCGCCTTGGCCTGGCGCAGCCGGCCGGCCTCGTCGAACGCCTCCTCCTCGAAGAAGCAGCGGATCTTGTCGCCCGAGGTCAGGAAGTATTCGTCCGACTTCCGCTCCTGCTCCTTGGTGGTGAAGATTGACACCGTGTCGCCGGGATCGAAGGCCTCGACGATCGTCTCGGCCCGGGCACGGACGCCGCGGATCTCCTGGATCGGCTTGAAGCCCTCCAGCACCAGATAGCCGTCGCGTTCGTACTGCGCCTTCTGCGTCTCGCTCAACATCGCCGTCCTCGCTTCGATTCCGTCGGCAGTCTAGCGCGATCACTGCTCCTGGCACCGGTCTTGCTTGCAATCGAACTGAAACAATGCTCGGACGGTTCGAGGAACAGGCGGGGGACGGCGATGGCGACGACCGAATTCGGTATGACAGCAGGGGGAGTGGCGGCGGACCGGCCGGATGCGACGGCGCGGCGGGCGCTGGTGGCGTCGGCGGTCGGCTACGCCATGGATGGGTTCGACCTGCTGATCCTCGGCTTCATGCTGTCGGCCGTCGCTGCCGGCCTCGCTTTGACCCCGGCCGAATCGGGTTCGCTGGTGACCGCGACCCTGATCGGCGCGGTGGCCGGCGGCATCCTGTTCGGCATGCTCAGCGACCGGCTCGGCCGGGTGCGGGTGCTGACCTGGACCATCCTGCTCTTCGCCGTCTTCACCGGCCTCTGCGCCCTGGCCCAGGGCTATTGGGACCTGCTGGCCTACCGCACCATCGCCGGACTCGGCCTGGGCGGCGAGTTCGGCATCGGCATGGCCCTGGTGGCGGAGACCTGGCCGGCTAGGTACCGGGCCCGCGCCTCTTCCTATGTCGGGCTCGGCTGGCAGGCCGGCGTGCTGGCGGCGGCCCTGGCCACACCGCTGCTGCTGCCGCTGATCGGCTGGCGCGGCATGTTCGCGATCGGCCTCTTGCCCGCCATCGTCTCCTTCGTCGTCCGCCGCACCATCGGCGAGCCGGCGCTGTTCCTCGACCGCGCCGCCCGGCCACGCCAGGGCAACGCGCTGCGGCTGCTGGTCAAGGATGCCCGCACCACCCGGATCAGCTTCGCCGTCTTCATCCTCTGCTCGGTGCAGAACTTCGGCTATTACGGGCTGATGATCTGGCTGCCGACCTATCTGTCGACCGCCATGGGCTATTCCCTGACCAGATCGGCGCTGTGGACGGTGGTGACCATCCTCGGCATGTGCGCCGGCATCGGCGCCTTCGGCCATCTGGCCGACCGGATCGGCCGGCGCCCGACCTTCATCCTGTTCCAGGCCGGCGCCGCGATCATGGTCGTGGTCTACGCCCAGCTCGACTCGCCGGCGGCGCTGCTGCTGGGCGGCGCGGCGATGGGGCTGTTCGTCAACGGCATGATCGGCGGCTACGGCGCGCTGATCTCGGAGCTGTACCCGACCGAGGCGCGGGCGACGGCGCAGAGCGTGCTGTTCAACCTCGGCCGCGGCGTCGGCGGCTTCGGCCCGCTGGTGGTCGGGGCGCTGGCTTCCCAGTACTCCTTCAGCCTGGCGATCGGGCTGCTGGCGGTGATCTATGTGCTCGACATCGGCGCCACGCTGATGCTGCCGGAAACGCGCGGCGTCGAGCTGGAATAGGCCTCACCCCACCGGCCGGGTCGCCTGCTCAAGCCAGGCGCGGTCCTCGCCCTCCAACTGCGGCCCGACGATGTCGCGCACCTTGGCGTGGTAGGCGTCCAGCCAGGCGCGCTCGTCCGGGGTCAGCAGCGCCGCATCGACCAGGGCCAGGTCGATCGGCGCGAAGGTGATGGTCTCGAACTCGTAGAAGGTCCGCGTGTCGTCGCTCAGCGCGGCACAGGGCTGCACCACCACCAGTGTCTCGGTGCGGATGCCGTAGCGGCCGGCGGCGTAGTAGCCGGGCTCGTTCGACAGGATCATGCCGGGCTCCAGCGCGATCGTGTTCGGCGTCTTGGCGATCCGCGCCGGCCCCTCATGCACGCTGAGATAGCTGCCGACGCCATGGCCGGTGCCGTGATCGTAGTCGAGGCCGTGCTCCCACAGCGGCCGGCGGGCGAAGGCGTCGATCTGCGATCCCGTCGTGCCCTTCGGGAAACGCGCGGTCGAGATCGCGATATGGCCCTTCAGCACCAGGGTGAAGGTGCGCCGCATCTCCTCGGTCGGGGTGCCGACGATGATGGTGCGGGTGATGTCGGTGGTGCCGTCGCGGTACTGCCCGCCGCTGTCGACCAGATAGACATTGCCCGGCTCGATTCGCCGGTTGCTCTCGGCGCTGAAGCGGTAGTGGGGCAGGGCGGCGTTCGGGCCGGCGGCGGAGATGGTGTCGAAGCTGAGGTCGCGCAGCGCGCCGGTGGCGACGCGGAATTCCAGCAATTTGGCGGCGGCCCCGGCCTCGTCCAGCGCGCCGGACGGCGCCTCGCGTGCCAGCCAGGCCAGGAAGCGGCTGACCGCGGCGGCGTCGCGGCGATGGGCTTCGCGGGTGCCCTCCAGCTCGACCGCGTTCTTGCGGGCACGGGGCAGGGCGCAGGGGTCGGCGCCGATATCGACCTTGGCGCCGGTCAGCCGGTCCTGCACCCAGGCGCTGGCCGAGGCGGCATCGATCCGCACCGCCTTGCCGGCGCGGCCCAGCCCCTCCAGCGCCTGGCCCAGCGTGCTCGGCGGCTGGATCGCCACCTCGTTGCCGAGATGGGTGTCGACGCCCGGCACCAGCTTGCGCCGGTCGATGAACAGGTCGACCAGCCCGTCGGCATGCAGCACGGCGAAGGACAGCGGCAGCGGCGTGTGCGGCACGTCGGCGCCGCGCAGGTTCAACAGCCAGGCCACGCTCTCCGGCGCGCTCAGCACCACCGCGTCCAGCCGGTCGCACCGCAGGGCCTCGGCGATCTCGGCCCGCTTCTCCCGCGCATCCTTGCCGGCGACGTCCAGCGCCTGGACGATGGTGGGGGAGATCGGGGCCGGCGGCTGGTCGGTCCACAGCGTGTCGATCGGGTTTTCCTCGACCGCGACCAGCGCGCCGCCCGCGGCCTCCACCGCCTTGCGCGCCTTCTCGACCCAGGCGACCGTGACCAGGCGCGGGTCATAGCCGGCGCGGCCGCCCTTGGGCATCGCCTCGGCCAGCCAGGCCTCATGCGGCTCCTGGTGCAGATGCCGCCGCTCCCATTGCGCCGGATCGGTCTGCTGCTCCACCTGGATGGTGTAGCGGCCGTCGACGAAGATCGCCGCCCGCTCGGCCGTCACCACGGCGATGCCGGCGGAGCCGGTGAAGCCGGTCAGCCAAGCCAGGCGCTCGGCCCGGGCCGGCAGGTATTCGCCCTGATGCTCGTCGGCATGCGGCACGACATAGGCGTCGAGGTCCAGCCGGGCCAGCGTGCCGCGCAGCGCGGCCAGCCGCTCCGCCGGCTTCGGCCCGGCCGGCCGATGGGCGGCGGCGACCGCGGCCCTGGCGGCGCGCAGCCGCTTGGCCTGGGCCTCGGTCGCGCCCGGCACCGCCAGCTCCATCCATTCGCTTTCGTCCAGCGCCGCGGGCGCGGCGACCACGCCCTCCAGCAATTCCTGCAGCCCGGCGGCCTCGTAGCGGCCGCCGGTGTCGGCAGCCGCGGCGGCGAGGGTGTCGGCGAGATCGGTGGTCATGGTCGGCGCGTCCGTGAGCGGGGCGACCCGGGCATCGGCGCGCCGGGCGGGATGACTCCTTATCGCGCATCGAGCCGGGCGGGGGAAGCGGCCGGGCATCGCTGCGATCAAGCCCGGCGCGGCTGCGTACAGCGATGTGTTGCTATGCACAAATTCGATATTGCACTGCACAAGAAAGCGCGCATTCTATCGATCTGAGGCCGCCGTCCAGGCGATCCCTCCATCAACGACAATCTCGGAAACGTCTCCCGGAAGCAGCGTTCCTCCATGCCGTCACGGCGGGGCCGCGGCGGATGTTGCAACGCAATAACCTGCGCCAGCAGGAAGCGGAAACACGGGACACGATCATGGGATACCAGCTTCTCGCCAGCCTCATCCGCGGCTTCTTCCGGATCCGCGGCGGCATCGACCGCAGCATGACCTATCACGAGCTGATGGAGCTGACCGACCGGCAGCTCGAGGATATCGGCCTCACCCGCAATCTGATCGAGACGGTGCTGGTCCAGGGCGACAACGACGTCGCCGCCATGCTGCCGGAAGGCGCCGTGCGCGCCTCGCTGCAGCGCGCCGCCAACACCAACCGGCTCGCCAGCGTGGCCTGATCAGGTCTTGCTGGTCTCGACGGCGGGCGTCTCCGGCGCCCGCGGGTCGAGCCCGATGGCGCCCTGGGTCGCCGGCTGCACCGACACGAAGCCCGGCCGCGACTCGGCCGGGGCGCGGGCCCGCCGGCCCATGCGGTAGAGGGTGAAGGCGACCAGCGCCAGGTTCACCGCGCCGACGAAGGCGAACAGCGTCGGGGTGCCCAGCTGCACCATCAGCAGGCTGGCCGGCACCGGCCCGACCACGGCGCCGAGGGCGTAAATCAGCAGCAGGCCGCTCGAGGTCTCGACGAACTCCCCGGCCCGGACCTGGTCGAAGGTGTGCGCCAGCGCCAGCGGGTACAGCGGCAGCGAGAAGGCGCCGTAGAAGAAGGCGAGGCCGATCACCGCCTCCCCCGGCAGCCAGTCGACCGCCAGCAGCGTCACGCCCGCGGCCGCGGTGCCGATGCCCGAGATCACGATCGTCCAGCGCCGGTCGACCCGGTCGGACAGCTGGCCCAGCGGCCATTGCCCGACGGCGCCGCCCAGCACCGCCACACTCATGAACAGCGCCACGGTGGCGGCGTCGAAACCGCGCGCCTGGGCGAAGACCGGTCCCAGCGACCAGAAGGCGGCGTTGCCGATGCCGACCACCAGGCAGGCGGCCGCCCCGACCGGCGAGGTCGCGACCAGCCGGGCCAGCCGCAGCCGCACCACCTCCGGCACCGGCGGCGCCGCCACCCGGGTCATCGCGACCGGCAGAACCGCCAGGCAGATCATGATCGCGATCCAGGTGAAGGCGGTCATCGGGTTGCCGGTCTCCACCCCCAGCAGCATCTGGCCGACCGTGATCGCGACCAGGGTGACGATGGTGTAGAGCGACAGCACGGTGCCGCGGGTGCGGCTGGTCGCCTGCTCGTTCAGCCAGCTCTCGATCACCATGAACACGACGGCGAAGCAGAAGCCGGTGCCGCCGCGCAGCACGATCCAGGGCGCCGGGAGGACATATTGCGGGAAGGACAGGGCGACCGCCGCCGCCAGGGCCGCCACCGCCGCGAAGGTGCGGACATGGCCGGCGCGGCGCACCAGATGCGGGCCCAACAGGCAGCCCAGCACGAAGCCGGCATAGTAGCCGGAGCCGAGCAGGCCGGTGACCACGGTGCCGAAGCCGGCATCGGTCGCCCGCACCGCCACCAGAACCGCCTGCAGCCCGTTGCCGCACAGCATCAGCCCGACCCCGGCCAGGAGCGCGGCGACGGAAGAAAGGACGGCGGACATCGGGAACCTCGGCGGCAAAGAATTCTGTATGCCACCGGCCTGGAATGCTTGCCTTCCCCCTTTTCTGTCATCACCGGGCTTGACCCGGTGATCCAGGGCCATCAAGCGCGGTGCTTGCGGCCCCTGGATGCTCGGGTCAAGCCCGAGCATGACAGAACAAGTGGGAGTCGGCAGGTCCGCCTCCGGACCGGCGGCTCCAGTCCAAGGTCAGCCTAGGCCGGCCGCGGGCCACGATTTTGTCCAGGAGCGACGGCCGCTGCAGCGGGCGCGCTGTGAGGCCTCAGCCCAGGATCAGCGTCGGCCAGCCGCGGATCGGGATCTTGTCATTCAGCGCCAGGCGCTGCAGCCGGTGCGCCGCCAGCACCTGAGGCGCCTGGCGGTCCAGCAGCCCGGCCAGGACCGCCACCCCGCCCGGCGCCAGGTTGCGGCGCAGGTCGGCCGCCATGCTCATCAGCGGCCGGGCCAGGATGTTGGCGATGATCAGGTCGTAGGGGCCGTGCTCGGCCACCACCCGGCTGGTATAGCCGTTCGAGACCACGGCGGTGATCCGGTCCGACAGCCTGTTGATACGGGCGTTTATACGAGTCACACGGATCGATTCCGGGTCGATGTCGGCGGCCAGCACCGGCGCGTGGAACAGCCGCGCGGCGCCGAAGGACAGGATGCCGGTGCCGCAGCCCATGTCGAGGATGCGGCGGAAGCGGCGTCGGCGCGACAGCCGGTCCAGCGCCCGCAGGCAGCCCTCGGTGGTCGGGTGCTCGCCGGAGCCGAAGGCGGTGGCGGCGTCGATGCACAGCGGGACGGTGCCGGGCGGCGGCGGCTCCTCGATATGCGAGCCATGGATGAAGAAGCGGCCGATGCGCAGCGGCGGGAAGGCCTGGTAGGTCGCGGCCAGCCAGTCGGTCGGCGGCACCTTCTCCACCACCGGCGCCGGCAGCGTCGTGCCCAGCATCGCCGCCACCAGGGCCAGGCGCGCGGCCAGCGCCGCCTCGTCCGGCGGGACCCGGTCGATCCCCTCGATCACCCAGTCGCCGCCATCCTCGATCTCGAAGGCGGCGACCGAGGCGAAGGCGTCGTCGAAGGCGGTCTGCACGGCGTCGCCGATCTCGGGGCCGACGACGATGCTGGTGCGCCAGGCGGAGGCGGCTTCGGAAGGGACGGTGCGGCTCATCAAGGGTCCAAAGGGCAAGGGTCTGTGCTCGGCCGCACAGTATCGGGCCGGCCGCCGGTTTGCATCCGCGATGTCGCCACGCGTCCGTTCTCGCGATTTTATCGACATTTTCCACAACTTATAGGTGTTGACGCCGGCCGCCCTGCTGAGCGGTCATAGTGACTGCCCGGCCCGCATTTCCGCGCTGGCGAATGGCCGGCGCGTCAATATCCGCGCGGACATCAGGAGGCGTCATGACACCACAGGAGATCAAGCAGGGTGCCGTCGGTCAGGGCGGCATCTCGGCCACGCCGTTCGCGATCAGCTATCTGCAGCTGTGCCAGATCTCGTACTTCCAGACCGACCAGATCGCCGAGGCCATGCCTTCGGTGCCGCCGCCGGGGGAGACCGCGCCGGATTCATCGATCGGCAGCTGGAGCGTGGTCTGGGGCCCGGCCAAGGATTGGGACGACAGCAACCTCGCCTATGCTGCCGCCTACACCGACACGGCGTCGAATGTGCCGGTGCTGCTGGTGGTCTGCCTGCGCGGCACCGACGTCCATGTCGACGACCCCTGGGGCATCCTCAAGCAGCTGTTCGAGGACCTGCGGGTGCCCGACCAGGTGCCACTGCCCTGGGCGCCTGGCAGCCCGGCGCTGATCGCCAAGGGCACGCTCTCCGCCCTCGACGTGATCCAGAAGCTCAGCTCGAACGGCCAGAGCCTGTCGGATTTCGTGACCGGCTATCTCAACAACTCGGCGAACCAGCAGCCGGTGCTGATCGTCACCGGGCACAGCCTGGGCGGTGCCCTGACCACCGTCGTCGCGCCCTGGCTGCAGAGCCTCGGCAGCATCACCGCCCCGATCGTGCCGGCCACCTTCGCCGCGCCGACCGTCGGCAATGCCGACTTCGCCACGCTGTTCGGCACCGATTTCAGCTATTCGCTGCGCTACTGGAACGACTACGACATCGTCCCGAACGCGTGGTGGAACCTGCCGGGGATCGCGACGATCTACCAGCCCTGCAACCTGACGCCGCCCGGCTACGTGACCGACGGGCTGACCCATTTCGAGAACGAGCTGAAGGGGATCAGCTACGTCCAGCCGGCGGCCAGCACCCAGCTGTCCGGCTCCTGCAGCAGCCTGGGCACCAGCTGGGTCGACCAGGCCGGCGTGCAGCACAGCACCCACACCTATATGGCGCCGCTGGGCGGCGTGAACATCATGCCGCCGGGTGGCGTCGGGGTGCCGTCGATCGTCGACTACAAGCCGGGTTGATCGTTCAGGACTCGCCGCTGGCGACTGCCAGGGTCGCCGGCGCATCCTGGCCCGCAGCATCGCCCGGCCCGAACGCCTCGCTGAAGAAGGCGATCAGCCGTTCATACAGCACCCGGCAATTGCCCGGCTTGACGATGCCGTGGCCTTCATCCGGGAACAGCAGCGTCTCATAGGGAATGCCGCGGGCGTCCAGCTGCGCCCGCATGATCTCGACATGTTCCGGCGTCACGTTCGGGTCGGTCAGGCCCTGCACGATCAGCAGGCGCCCCTCGATCCGGTCGACAGCGTGGATCGGCGACCGCTCGCGGTACTTCTCAGGCAGCTCGTCCGGCGTGCCGCCCATCATCGCTTCGGAATAGGGGCGCAGGTCCGGCCGGGTGGTCCAATAGTCGGTGACCAGGTCGGTCATGCCGCAGATCGGCGCCGAGGCGGCGATCACCTCGCGCGGGAAATGGGTGATCGCCCACCAAGCGGAATAGCCGCCATAGGACAGGCCGGTGATGCCGACCCGGCCCGGCCGCGCCTGCCCGGCATTCATCAGCGCCAGGATGCCGGTGCGGATGTCCTCCTGCTCGCGCCCGCCCCAGCCGTCTTCCTTGATCGCCTCCTGGAAGGCCAGGCCCAGCCCGGTGCTGCCGCGGTAGTTGGGCTGGAGCACGTTGAAGCCGGCTTGGGCCAGCGCCTGCGGGATCGGATCGAAGCGGCCGTCGTAATGCGCGGTCGGCCCGCCATGGACATGGACCACGGCACCACGCGCCTCGCCCTTGGCGCGATACAGCCAGCCCTGGACGCGCAGCCCGTCGACCGAATGCCACCAGAAGGGCTCGGCCGGGCTCAGCTCCGCCGGGTCGGGCAGGATGCCCTCGGGCAGCGGCGCCAGCTTATGCGCGGTCAGCAGGTCCGGCGCCTCGGCCGCCAGGGTGACGATCGACGTCGGCGCCGTGGCCCGGCCGCGCTCCAGCACCCAGCGGCCGTCGGGCAGCGGCGCGATCGGGCGCAGGATGTCGCCGCCGCGGAACACCGGGACATAGGCGCCGGTCGAGACCATCAGGAACCCGGCCTCGTCCCGCGCGGCGCTGGATTCGATCACCACAAGCAGGTCCTGGTCGCCGTCCGGCTGGCGCGGCCAGCGCACATGCTCGACCGGGATCGCCGGGTTGTCGACCAGCCAGCGCAGCTCGTCAGTCGTCAGGTCGATCAGCCCCAGCCGCTTGTGCGACGGCCCCTCGGCAACGAAGGCGATGCGGGTCCCGTCCGGCGACCACACGCCCTCGGCCTTGGCCGGCCCGCCGGGGCTGTACAGCTCGCGGTCCGCGCCGGTCTCCAGGTCGTAGACCCACAGCGCCCGGCCGCTCGGATGGTGGTCGTTGCGCAGATACAGCACCCGGCATCCGGTCGGGTCCAGCTTCGGCGCCAGCTTGCAGGACCGCCGGGGCGAGGCCAGAGCGCGCTGCGCCCCGGTCGCGGTGTCGTGCTCGTACAGATGCAGGATGTCGCCGCCCAGCCCGGTGGCCGGGTCGCGGCTGGCGGCATAGACCAGCCGCCGCCCGTCCGGGTGCTGCTGGGCGGCGTAGACGTAATAGCCCGGCCGGTCCGGCAGCAGCGCCTCCGCCGGCCGGGACGGATCGAGCCAGACGCGCTGCAGCCCGACCTGCTCCTCGCCGTCGCGGCGGCGGGCGACGATCAGGGCCTGGCTGTCCGGCGCCCAGCTGAAGCTCTCGCAATCCCAGCCGGAATACGGCTCCGGCAGCAGGCGCGGCGGCACGTCACCCGCTGTCGGGGCGACCCACGGTCCGTTGCCCTCGGCCTTGCCGTTCCACAGCCAGGCCACCCAGCGCCCATCCGGCGACACGGTCGGGAACAGCAGCCGCGGCGCGGCGATCAGTCGGTCCAGGAAGCCAGGATCGATGCTCATGACGGAAATGCTACCTCAACGGCGGCTGGTCGAGATATGGCGCCGGACGCATGGCGGGCGCGGCGCGGTCAGGCCGGGACGCCGGCCAGCTCCTCGACCCGGTGGCAGGCGGCGCGGTGGTCGGGGCCGAAATCGCGCAGCGGCGGCGCGGCCCGGGCGCACAGGTCGACGGCATGCGGGCAGCGGGTACGGAAGGCGCAGCCGGAGGGCGGGTTGATCGGCGATGGCGTGTCGCCCTGCAGCACCACCCGCCGGCGCTGCCGCGCCCGCACCGGGTCCGGCACCGGCACGGCGGAGAGCAGCGCCTGGGCATAGGGGTGCAGCGGCCGGGCGAAGAAGGTGTCGCGGCCGGCGATCTCCGCCTCCCGCCCCAGATACAGCACCATCACCCGGTCGCTGATGTGCCGCACCACGCTCATATTGTGCGAGATGAAGATCAGGGCCATCCCCATCTCCCGCCGCAGCCGCATCAGCAGGTTGACGATCTGCGCCTGGATCGAGACGTCCAGCGCCGACACCGGCTCGTCGCAGACGATCAGCTTCGGCCGCAGGATGATGGCGCGGGCGATGCCGATGCGCTGGCACTGGCCGCCGGAGAATTCATGCGGATAGCGGTGGGCCAGGGCGGGGGACAGGCCGACCTGGCGCATCGCCTCGTTCACCCGGGTGGCGATCTCGGCCCGCTTCAGCTCGGGGTGGAAGGTGCGCAGCGGCCGCCCGATGATCTGGGCCACGGTCATGCGCGGGTCCAGCGACGCCAGCGGGTCCTGGAAGATGATCTGCATGTCCCGCCGCCGCGGCCGCAGCGCATTCTCCGGCAGGCCGGTCACGTCGCTGCCGTTCCAGGCGATGGTGCCGGCGGTGGGCGGAATCAGCTTCAGCACGGCTCGGCCCAAAGTGGACTTGCCGCAGCCGGATTCGCCGACCACGGCCAGCACCTCGCCGGGGGCGAGGTCGAAGGACACGTCGTCCACCGCCTTCACCAGCAGCGGCGGGCCGCCCAGCAGCCCGGCCGAGAGCGGGAAATGGACCTTCAGGTTGCGGACCGACAGCACCGGGGTCATGGCACCAGCTCCGGCACGGCGGCGGGCTGCGGCAGCGGCCGGTGGCAGGCGACGACGCCGGCCGCGGCGGGGAACAGCGGCGGCATGGTCACGGTGCAGGCCTCGACCCGGCGCTCACAGCGCGGCGCGAAGGGGCAGCCCGGCAGGTCGCCGGCGGCGGCGCGCGGCTGGCCCGGGATCACCCGCAGCTCGCCCTCGCGGCCCTCCAGGTCCGGCGTCGAATCCAGCAGGCCTCTTGTGTAGGGATGGGCCGGCGCCGCGAACAGCGGATCGACCGGCGCCGCCTCCATCACCTTGCCGCCATACAGCACCAGCACCCGGTCGCACATCTCGGCGACGACGCCGAGATCATGGGTCACCAGGATCACCGCCGTCCCCAGCTCGCGCACCAGGTCGCGCAGCAGGTCCAGCACCTGGGCCTGGACGGTGACGTCCAGCGCCGTGGTCGGCTCGTCCGCCAGCAGGATGCGCGGGTTGCACAAGAGGGCCATGGCGATCATCACCCGCTGGCGCATGCCGCCCGACAACTGGTGCGGATACTGCCGCATCCGCTTCCCCGCGTCGGGGATCTTCACCCGGTCCAGCATCCGGGTGGCCTTGTCCCAGGCCTCCTTCTTCCGCATCCCCTGGTGGCGGATCAGCACCTCGGTCAGCTGCGCCCCGACCCGGTGATAGGGGTTCAGCGAGGTCATCGGGTCCTGGAAGATCATGGTCATGGCCGACCCGCGCAGCCGGTCCAGCCCGCGCCGGTCCAGCGCCAGCAGGTCCTGGCCCTCGAACCGGATCCGGCCGGTGGCGGCGCCGTTGCCGGCCAGCAGGCCCATGATCGACAGCAGGATCTGGCTCTTGCCCGACCCGCTCTCGCCGACGATGCCCAGCACCTCGCCGCGGCGGACCGTGAAGTCGACCCCGGCCACGGCGACGGCGTCGCCCCGGCGCATCCGGAAGCGGATCGCCAGATCCTCGACCGACAGCAGGGGATCAGCGTTCATTGGGGTCGAAGGCATCGCGCAGCCCGTCGGCGACGAAGTTCATGCAGAACAGGGTCAGCGCCAGGGCCAGCCCCGGCAGGATCAGCATGTGCGGGGCGGTCTCGATCTTGGCCTGGCCCTCGCTGATCAGCACGCCCCAGCTGGTCTCCGGCGCCTGCACGCCGAGGCCGAGGAAGCTGAGCAGGGATTCGCTCAGGATCACGTCCGGGATCAGCAGGCTGGAATAGACGATCACCACGCCGACGCAGTTCGGCATGATGTGCTTCAGCACGATCTGCCGCTTGGTCATGCCGCCGGCCCGCGCCGCCTCGATGAACTCGCGGTGGCGCAGGGCGATGGCCTGGGCGCGGACGATGCGCGACGGCGTCAGCCACAGCGACAGCACCACGGCGATGATCACGGCGGTGCTGCCGCGCCCCAGCGCCATGCTGATCAGGATGACCTGGAAGATGTAGGGGATGCCGTACAGCACGTCGACGAAGCGCATCATCACCTGGTCGACCACGCCGCCCAGGAAGCCGGCGACCGATCCCCAGGTGACGCCGATGGCGACCGCGATCAGCGTCGCCACCAGGCCGATGATCAGCGACACCTGGCCGCCGGCCATGATCCGCAGCAGCAGGTCGCGGCCGAGGTCGTCGGTGCCGAAGGGATAGGTCGAGAACAGGTCCATCGGCGCGTTCATCGCCTCGAAATTGGCGTCGTCCGGCTCGTAGCCGTACAAGAGCGGCCCGCCGAAGCAGAAGATCACGATCAGGATCAGCACGATCAGGCTGGCCACCGCGGTCCGGTTGGCGCGGAACCGACGCAGCGCTTCGCGGAACGGGCTGACGCCCTCGGCGCCCGCTCCCTCCGGCGTGGTGAGATCGGTGGCGGTGGCGTCGGTCATGCGCGCGACCTCGGGTCCAGCAGCACCTGCAGCACGTCGGTCACCATGTTGAACAGGATGATGCAGCCGCCATAGACCAGGGTGACCCCCATCACCATGGTGTAGTCGCGGCTGATCGCGCTCTCGACGAAATAGCGGCCGATGCCGGGGACGGCGAAGATGGTCTCGATCACCATCGACCCGGTGATCAGCCCGGCGGTGGCGGGACCGAGATAGGCGATCACCGGGATCATGGCGCCACGGATGGCATGGTGAGTGAGCACCCGCCATTCGCCCACGCCCTTGGCCCGGGCGGTGCGGATGTAGTTGCTGCGCAGCGTCTCGATCATCGCGCCGCGGGTCAGCCGGGCGACATAGGCGATGTTCGGCAGCGCCATCGCCACCACCGGCAGCACCATCGACCGCCAGCCGCCGTCCCAGCCGGCCACCGGCAGCAGGCTCAGCATCAGGGCGAAGACGATCTGCAGGATCGGCGCCATGACGAAGGTCGGCACCACGATGCCGCCCATGGCGATGGCGCTGACCAGGTTGTCCAGCGGGCCGTTGCGCCGCAGCGCCGCGACCACGCCCAGGGTGACGCCGGCGACGGCGTACAGCAGCGTGGCCCACAGCCCGATCTGCAGCGAGATCGGCAGGCCGTGGCCGATCAACTGCGTCACCGTGTATTCGCGGTAGTACATCGACTGGCCGAAATCGAGCCGCACCACGTCGCCCAGGAAGCGCAGATATTGCTGCCACAGCGGCTCGTTCAGGTGGAACTGCGCCTCCATCCGGGCGATCAGGGCCGGCGGCAGCTTCTTCTCGCCGTCGAAGGGCCCGCCCGGCGCGAAGCGGATGACAAAGAAGGTGATCGTCGCCAGCGCGAACAGCGTCGGCACGCTGCCCAGCATGCGGCGAAGGACGGACAAGACCATCGGCCCTGGTGGCTCCCCTGTGGCCCGCTTTCCCGCGTGCCCCTCTCAAGATCCTCCCCCTACCCCCCTCGCGGGAGGGGGTAGGGGGAGGGGGTGTCGATGACGGGCGGAGACCTCTCGGTCGGGATCGGGCTTGCGGCCCGAACCCCTCCCCCTGCCCCCTCCCGCAAGGGGAGGGGGAGAGTGAAAAGCCGGCCCCGCGCCCCTACTTTTCGATGCTCAGGAACTTCGACATCGGATGGCCGATCGGGTTGGCGCCCCAGCCCTTGACGTAGGTCTGGACCAGCAGGTTGTCGCTCGACACCGTGATCGGGATGAAGACGTACTGGTCCAGCATCCGCTGCTCGGCCTGGCCCAGGGTCTTATAGAACTTGGCCTTGTCCGCGGCGACGGCGTTGGCCTGGTCCATCAGCTTCTCGTACTCGTCGTCCTTCCAGTGATAGCTCGCTGTGCCGCTGTAGCGCAGCGCGTCCAGCCAGGTCTTGGCCTGGGGATAGTCGCCGCCATAGCTGTCCATGCAGACCTGCCAGGTGCCGGTGTGCAGCTTCTCCAGCCAGGTCTTCACCTCGGTCAGGTCCAGCTTGGTGCGGACGCCGAGATTCTGCTTCCACATCGCGGTGATGCCCTCGACCCGCCGCTTGCTGGCGGCGCTGGACGGCCCGATGATCTCGATCTCCAGCGGCTTGTCCGGGCCATAGCCGGCCTCGGCCAGCAGCTTCTTCGCCTCGGCCAGGCGCTCTTCCTTGCTCAGCCCCGCCTCCTGCACCTTGCCGGGCTTGTAGCTGGGGTCCTGGTTGATCGAGAAGGTGTACATCGGCACGTTGCCGGCCTTCTCGATCCGCTCCTGCAGGAAGTCGCGGTCGATGGCATAGGCCAGCGCCTTGCGCACGCGGATGTCGGACAGGGGGCCGGCATCGGGCTGGAAGCTCAGATACTTCATGCCCAGCGTCGGGTTCTGGTGCAACTCCTGCGGCCGCTCGGCCTTCAGCTTCTCCAGCTGGTCGGCCGGCACCGTCATGGTCGCGTCCAGCTCGCCGGCCAGATAGCGCTTCAGTTCGGTCGAGGCATCCTCGGTGACGTGGTAGACGACCGTGTCGATCTTGACGTTGGCCGCGTCCCAGTAGTTCGGGTTCTTGACCAGCACCACCTTCGACTGCGGCACGTATTCCTTCAGCATGTAGGCGCCGTTGCTGACGAACAGCTCCGGCCTCGTGTAGTCCAGCTTGTTGCCGGCGGCCTTCAGGCTCGCCTCATGCACCGGCGCCGTGGTGTGGAAGTCGAGGATGTAGGGCGCGTCCGGCATCGGATAGTCGAGCGTCAGCACCACCGTGCGGTCGTCCGGCGCCGCGGCGCCCAGCTGGTTCGCATCCTTCAGCTTGCCCTCGTTGAACGGCTTGCTGTTCTTGATCGGCAGGACGGCGGTCAGATAGTAGGCGTGCTCCGACGCCGTCTCGGGGTCGAGCGCGCGGAGGATGCCGCGCACGAAATCGGCCGCCACCATCGGGTCGCCATTCGACCATTTCAGCCCGGGCCGCAGATGGAAGGTCCAGGTCAGGCCGTCGGCGCTGATCTCCCACTTCTCGGCCGCGCCCGGCTGCGGGTTGCCTTGCGGATCCAGGATCAGCAGCGCCTCGAACAGGTCGGCGATGATGTAGTTCTCGCGCGCGCCGTTGTTCAACTGCGGGTCCAGGGTCGACGGCGCACTGCCGAAGCCGCGGTTCAGGACCGTTTCCGCCGCCGCCGGGCCGGCCAGCGCCCCGGCGGATACCGCCAGGCACAAGGCCAGGGCCATGGCCGATTTGTTCAGAAAGCTCATGCAAACCCCCAGATTGTGATCCCCCCGCCGAGGCGGCGCCGCGGTCCCGGTCCGGCCGGGCTTCTCGTCCGCCTCAGGCGTCTCGCGGGAATGGTCCGCCCCGCCGGTCGCGATTTGGGCAGGCGGCCGTCGCTCCTGACAAGGCACGAAAGCGACGGAGGCCTGAACTTCAGGTTATCGGGGCGGGAGCCACAGCATGTCGGGGTATGTCGGGCCTGGGACTGGGCCGACCTGTCCGCTAGGGTTTCGCCGGACGATTCGCGAGGAGCCGGGAAGATGAAGACGCGTGCCGCCGTAGCCGTGGCTGCAGGGAAGCCTCTGGAGATCCTGGAGGTGGACCTTGAGGGTCCGAAGTTCGGCGAGGTCTTGGTCGAGATCAAGGCGACGGGGATCTGCCACACGGACGAGTTCACGCTGTCGGGGGCGGATCCTGAGGGGCTGTTTCCGTCGATCCTGGGGCATGAGGGGGCGGGCATCGTGGTCGATGTCGGGCTTGGCGTGACCAGCCTGCAGAAGGGCGACCATGTGATCCCGCTGTACACGCCGGAATGCCGGCAGTGCCCGTCCTGCCTGTCGCGCAAGACCAATCTGTGCACGGCGATCCGGTCGACCCAGGGGCAGGGGCTGATGCCGGACGGCACCAGCCGGTTCTCGCTCGGGAAGGAGAAGATCTTCCACTACATGGGCTGCTCGACCTTCTCGAACTTCACGGTCTTGCCGGAGATCGCGCTGGCCAAGGTCAACCCGGACGCGCCGTTCGACAAGATCTGCTACATCGGCTGCGGCGTGACCACCGGGATCGGTGCGGTGATCAACACGGCGAAGGTCGAGATCGGCGCGACCGCGATCGTGTTCGGGCTCGGCGGCATTGGCTTGAACGTGATCCAGGGCCTGCGTCTGGCCGGGGCCGACATGATCATCGGCGTCGACCTGAACAACTCGAAGAAGGAATGGGGCGAGCGCTTCGGCATGACCCATTTCGTCAACCCGAGCGAGGTCGAGGGCGACCTGGTGCCGTATCTGGTGAACCTGACCAAGCGCGGCGCGGACCAGATCGGCGGCGCCGACTACACCTTCGACTGCACCGGCAACACCAAGGTGATGCGGGCGGCGCTGGAGGCCTCGCATCGCGGCTGGGGCCAGAGCATCGTGATCGGCGTGGCCGGGGCGGGGCAGGAGATCTCGACCCGGCCGTTCCAGCTGGTGACCGGGCGGGTGTGGAAGGGCACGGCCTTCGGCGGCGCGCGGGGCCGGACCGACGTGCCGAAGATCGTCGACTGGTACATGTCGGGCAAGATCGAGATCGACCCGATGATCACGCACAAGCTGCCCTTGGAGCGGATCAACGAGGGCTTCGACCTGATGCATGAGGGCAAGTCGATCCGCACGGTCGTGGAATTCTGATGTCGGAGCTGGTCACCAGAAGCAAGCACCGGGCCTTCGCGGGCGAGGTCGGGTTCTACAGCCACGCCTCGTCCGAGATCGGCGGCGAGATGCGCTTCGCGGTCTATGTGCCGCCGCAGGCGCAGGACCGGCCGGTGCCGGTGCTCTTCTACCTCGCCGGGCTGACCTGCACCGAGGAGACCTTCATCATCAAGGCGGGCGCGCTGCAGCATGCGGCGGAGTTCGGGCTGATGCTGGTGGCGCCGGACACCAGCCCGCGCGACCGGCGCCACCCGGGCGACGACGAGAGCTGGGATTTCGGGCTCGGCGCCGGGTTCTACCTCGATGCCACGCAAGAGCCCTGGCGCGACGGCTACCGGATGCACGCCTATGTGACGAAGGAGCTGCCGGAGGTGATCGGCAAGCACTTCCCGGCGCGGCGCAGCGCGATGGGGATCTTCGGCCATTCGATGGGCGGGCACGGGGCACTGGTGGCGGCCTTGCGCAACCCCGGTCTGTACCGGTCGGTGTCGGCCTTCGCGCCGATCGCGGCGCCACAACAGTGCCCGTGGGGGCAGAAGGCGTTCTCGCGCTATCTCGGCCCGGACCAGTCCACTTGGTCGGCCTGGGACGCGACGGCGCTGGTCGAGGCCGGGGCGCGCTGCCCGGACCTGCTGATCGACCAGGGTGAGGCGGACCAATTCCTGGAGCGCGAGCTGCACCCGCATCTGCTCGAGGCCGCGTGCAAGGCCGCCGGGCAACCGCTCACCCTGCGCCGCCATCCCGGCTACGACCACGGCTACTACTTCATCTCCAGCTTCATCGCCGACCACATCCGTCATCACGCCGGGGTGCTGAACCGATAGGCCGGCGCCACCCCCTCACCCGAAATCGCTGTGCGATTTCGACCTCTCCCCGAGGGAGAGGTAAACAGTCCCTCTCCCTCGGGGAGAGGGAGGGGCCCGAGGGGAGAGGGAGGGGCCCGACGCCGAAGGCGGCGGGAGGGTGAGGGGGTGGAGCCGCGCCGCGAAAGCGGTCTCTACGTTCTGAACACCCTCGGGCTTGACAGCGTGGGGGATGAGCTTTCCCCTCGCAGCGTTTCTCATCCGTCACCAGGGAGTCCCGCCATGACCGATCCGGTGCGTGTCCTCGTCGTCGGGGTCGGCCATATGGGCCTGTCGCATGCCCTGGCCTATCACCGGCTGGAAGGATTCGAGATCGTCGGCCTCGTCGCCCGCTCGATCGCCAAGGCCGACCTGCCGGCGGAGCTGGTCGACTACCCGCGCTTCGCCGATTACGGCGCGGCCCTGGCCGAGACCCGGCCGGACGCCGTCTCGATCAACACCTATACCGACACACATGCCGCGTTCGCGCTGCAGGCGATGGATGCCGGCGCCCATGTGTTCATGGAGAAGCCGATCGCGACCACGGTCGAGGATGCCGAGCGCGTCGTCGCCCGTGCCAGGGAAACCGGCCGCAAGCTGGTGGTCGGCTATATCCTGCGCGTCCACCCCTCCTGGGTGAGGTTCATCGAGGTGGCGAAGACTCTGGGCAAGCCGCTGGTGATGCGGATGAACCTGAACCAGCAGAGCTCCGGCCCGTCCTGGACCTGGCACAAGAACCTGCTGCAGTCGCTGTCGCCGGTGGTCGATTGCGGCGTCCACTATGTCGACGTGATGTGCCAAATGACCGGCGCCAAGCCGGTGCGGGTGCACGGCATCGGCGCCAGGCTGTCGAGCGAGGTCGCGATCCACAATTACGGCCATCTGCATGTCGTGTTCGACGACGGCTCGGTCGGCTGGTACGAGGCCGGCTGGGGCCCGATGATGAGCGAGGTGGCCTATTTCGTGAAGGACGTGGTTGGGCCGAAGGGCTGCGTCTCGATCGTGGTGCCGCAGGACGGGCAAGGTGAGGCCAAGACCGACGCCATCTCCGATTCCGCCGACATCGACCGGCACACCAAGACCAACGCACTGAAGCTGCATTCCGCGGCGATCGACGCGAACAACCACTTCGTCGACCAGGATCGCTGGATCACCATGGCCGACGAGCCCGGCCACCAGGAGCTGTGCGACCGCGAGCAGGAGTTCTTCCTGCGTGCGATCCGCGAGGATCTGGACCTGACCGATTCCATGCAGGCGGCCATCGACAGCCTGCGCATCGTGCTGGCGGCGGATGAGAGCTTCCGCACCGGCGAGGTTGTGAAGCTCAGCTGAGGACATGCCCATGCCGGCCGCGGATCACGGCGCGACCCAATCTTCCGACTTCGCCCGCCCGCCCGGCGTGGTCATCGTCATGGGCGTCTCCGGCTCGGGCAAGACCACGATCGGCAAGCAGCTGGCCCGCCGCATGGCCGGGGTCTTCGCCGATGCCGATAGCTTCCACCCGCCGGCGAACATCGAGAAGATGAAGGCCGGCCACCCGCTGACCGACGAGGACCGCTGGCCCTGGCTCGACGCCATGGCGGCGCAGATCGGGCAGTGGCTGGCGAAGAAGCAGCCTGCGGTGCTGGCCTGCTCGGCCCTCAAGCGGGTGTACCGCGACCGGCTGGTCGCCGGCCGGCCGGGCGTCGCCTTCCTCTATCTCTCGGGGTCGGAAGCGGTGATCGCCACCCGCCTGGCCAACCGCAAGGGCCATTTCATGCCGCCCGCGCTGCTGCGCAGCCAGTTCGAGACGCTGGAGCCGCCGGGCGACGGCGAGCGCGTGGTGACGGTCGACATCCGCCACCCGCCGCGCCGCATCGTCGACATCGCCGCCCGCAGGCTGGGGCTGCCGGGGCAGCCTTCCCGCGTGGCCGATGGGGCGTGACCTCTCCGTTGGGCCGGTGTCGGCCTCGCACATCGTTCGGCCAGATCTTTTTTTGTCCCCCCTCCCCTTGCGGGAGGGGGGCAGGGGGAGGGGTCTGCGCGCGTCCGCGCGCGAATGCGCATATAACCCAACCCGCCGCCCGGCTGGTTCACCACAACTCAGGGGCGGCTCGATCTGAGAGAACCCCCTCCCCCTAACCCCCTCCCGCGAGGGGAGGGGGGACTCATTTACTTACGGCCAGCGTCTGTGTCATCGGCACCGCCGCCGGCGCCAGCCTCTGCTGCAGCGCCGCCTCGAGGTGGTCGACCGCGCGATCCAGCCGGCCGAGATGCGGGGCCCGCACCACGCTGATGGCGAAGTCGAAGCGGAAGCCGGGCAGGTCGATGCGGCGCAACTCGTCCCGCGCGGTGAAGGGCGCGCTGCGCCGCGACGGCAGCATGCCGAGGCCGAAGCCGGAGCGGATCAGCGATTGCTGGATCGCCAGGTCGTGCACCTCGGCCGAGATCCGCAGCTCCAGCCCCTCGCGCGCGAACAGCGCCTCCAGCGCCGGCCGGACGTCGCAGGACTCGCGCGGGCTGACCACCCAGTCGCAGGCGGCGAGGTCGGCGAGCGACGGCCGGCGTGGCAGGGCGAGGCTGCGGGCCCCGACCACCACCAGCTTCTCCTGCCCGACCACCCGGCCGGGATAGGGCGCGGCGCTCTCCTGCAGCAGCACCACCGCGGAGTCCAGCCGGCCGCGGTCGAGATCGGCCAGCAGGGTGTGCGCCAGCCCGCCGGTCAGGCGCAGCGACAACCGCGGCCAGCGCTGCCGCAGGTCGCGCAGCATCGTGGCGAAATCCACCTCGGCGAAAGCGTGCAGCACGCCGATGCCCAGGCGCAGCGGCCCCTCCGGCTCGGCCGTCCCGCCGGTGCCGGCCTTGAGGTCGTGGACGGCCGCCAGGACGGCGCGGCAGCGCTCCAGCGCGGCGAGCCCGGCCGGGGTCAGCCGCGGCGGCTTCACCCGGCGGTCCAGCAGGGTGGTGCCGAGATGCTGCTCCAGCCGCTGGATCTGCCGGGTCACCGCCGGCTGGGTCAGCGGCAGCCGCTCCGCCACCCGCTGGATCGACCCGGTCTCCGCCAGCAGCACGAAGGCACGCATTTCGTCCAACATCATGCCGATCCATCATAGAGTTTCTGAAAATAATGAATTTGAAGATTAGCGAAGGCCGGGCGATGTCTCCAGCGCAACTTCCTGGAGGCGTCCGATGAAGGCGTTCGTGATCGAAGAGGGCGAGGGGCTGGACCGGCTGCGCCTGGCGGACCTGCCGGTGCCGGAGCCGCGGCGGGGCGAGGTGGTGCTGCGGATGCGCGCCGCCTCGCTGAACTACCGCGACCTGGAGATCGTGCGCGGCACCTATCACGCCGGCTTCGACCTGCCGATGGTGCCGCTGTCCGACGGCGTCGGCGAGGTCGCGGCGGTGGGCGAGGGCGTCACCCGGGTCAAGCCCGGCGACCGGGTGACGACGACTTTCTGGCAAGGCTGGGTGGCCGGCGATTTCGAAGGCATCGAGCGGGCGGTGCCGCTGGGCGGGCCTGGCCCCGGCGTGCTGGCGGAGCATGTCCGGCTCGAGGCCGAGGGTGTGGTCGCGGTGCCGGAGCATCTGACCGACGCGGAGGCGGCGACGCTGCCCTGCGCCGCCCTTACCGCCTGGACCTCCCTGGTCGCGGAAGGCGGGGTCAAGCCCGGCGACACGGTGCTGGTGCAGGGCACCGGCGGCGTCGCCATCTTCGCCCTGCAATTCGCCGTGGCCGCGGGCGCCCGGGCGATCGTCACCTCCTCCAGCGACGACAAGCTGGAGCGGGCGCGGGCGCTCGGCGCCTTCGGCACGGTGAACTACCGGACCACGCCGGACTGGGATGCGGCGGTGCGTGATCTGACCGGCGGCCGCGGCGTCGACCATGTCATCGAGGTCGGCGGGCCCGGCACCTTCGCCCGCTCCCTGGCCGCCATCCGCATCGGCGGCCAGATCAACGTGATCGGCTATCTCGGCGGCCAGTCGGCCGAGATCAACCCGATCCAGATCATGTTCCGCCGCGCCCGCATCCGCGGCATCCCGGTCGGCTCGCGCGACAACTTCGAGGCGATGAGCCGCGCCATCGCCGCCACCGGGCTGCGGCCGGTGATCGACCGCAGCTTCCCCTGGACCGAGGCGCGGCAGGCGCTGCGACATCTCGAATCGGGCCGGCATTTCGGCAAGGTAGTGCTGGCCTTCTGAGCGGCCGGGCGCCGCCCAGGGAAAATGTCATAATTCAAGGGGTTGGCAGGCGCCGTTGAATCACTACTCTTAGAGGCAACCACCATTGCCCCTGGGAGAGACAGCCGCCGATGACGCGGATCTGCCACCCCCTTTTGCTGCGTTTTGCAGCCGCCGTCGCACTGATCCCGGCGGCGATGCCGGCTGCTCATGCCTGGTCCGACCGGGACTACGGCGCCGCGCCAACGCCGCTGCCGCCGATCCCGGGCTTCCTCGCCGAAGCCGGCGTCACCTTCGACATTCCCAGCGATCCCGGCACCGCCCGCTGGCGCCGGCCGAACAGGGCGTGGACCCCGACGCCGGCGGACGCCTATGCCGCGGTTGATCCAGACTTGGGGTCGGTCACCGGCCAGCGCGATGTAAAAGGCGCCGGCTCGGTCGGCGCGACGCTGCAGTCCAAGACCCCCGGCTTCGTCGCCACGACCGGCGTCACCTTCGACATCCCGGCCGACCCCTATCCCGGCTTCGCCCAGCGCTGGGACCGGACCGAGATGGCGCAACGCACCGCCACCGGCAAGGCGCAGGCCAGCCTCGGCCTGACCGAGCTGCCCTGGTTCGTGCCGTTCTGGCAGTCGGCCCGGGTCGAGGCCAGCTTCGATCCGCAGGCCGGCGAAGGCACCGGGCAGCTGGCGGCGGTGCTGTCGCGGGCCTGGTCGGTCCTCGGGCTGTCGGGATCGTCAGAAGACCGCTATGCGGTGACCCGCGGCGGGCTGCTCGGCCCCGAGGCGCCAGTGACCAGCTGGGAGATCGACCGCAACACCCGGCTGGAGCTGCCCTGGCACACCACCGCCTTGCTACTCGGCGGCCAGGTCACCAGCGCCGACCGGCGCCTGACCGGCAGCGTGGGCGCCGAGCAGACGCTGTTCGGCCCGCTCAAGGCCAGCGCCTCGCTGGTCGACATCGGCAGCGACCAGCCGGGCGTCAAGTTCACCGCCGGATTCTCCTTCAACTGGTGATCTGCGGCCGTTCCAACCGGCCGGACAGGATCATCTTGCGCTCCGCCGGCAAAGCTGAGACAGTGGTCTAGACCACTCAGCCAAACCAGCGATCGAGACGCATGGGAACCGAGACCGCATCACGCCGCTTCAGGGGCATCGACGCCTGGGATGATGCGGAGATCCTCGACGCGCTGCTCGAATCCCAGCTCGCCGCCGTCGCCTCGGTGCGGCCGGCCCTGCCGGCCCTGGTCGCCGCCGCCGCCGATGCGGCGCCCCGGCTGCGCCCGCGGCGGCCGCCTGGTCTATGCCGGCGCCGGTACCTCCGGCCGGGTCGCGGCCCAGGACGGGTCGGAGCTGTTCCCGACCTTCGGCCATCCGCAGGACCGGCTGGCCTATCTGATCGCCGGCGGCGCCACGGCGCTGAGCCGGCCGGTGGAGAATGCCGAGGACGATGCCGATGCCGGCCGGTCCGAGGCCGCGGCGCTGCGCCTCGGCCGCGACGACGTGGTCATCGGCATCGCCGCCAGCGGCGGCACCCCCTACACCCGCGCCGTGCTGCAGGAAGCGGCCCGCGCCGGCGCCCTGACCGTCGCCGTCGCCTCCAACCCCGGCGCGCCGATCTTCGGCGATGCCGCCCATGCCGTGCTGCTGGCGACGGGGGAGGAGCCGATCGCCGGCTCCACCCGGCTCAAGGCCGGCACGGCGCAGAAGGTGGCGCTCAACCTGTTCTCGACCCTGGTGATGACCCGGCTCGGCCATGTCTATGACGGGCTGATGGTCGACATGCAGCCGACCAACGCCAAGCTGAACGACCGCTCGGTGCGCATGCTGCGCGCCATCGTGCCGGTCGACGAGGCGGCGGCGCGGGCGGCGCTGGACGCGGCGGGGCAGAACGTCAAGCTGGCCGCCCTGGTGGCGCTGGGCGACAGCGCCGAGGACGGGCGCCGCCGCCTGGATGCGGTCGACGGCGATCTCCGTCGCGCCCTGGCGGCGAAGCAAGGATCTTGACGAGACAGCGGGCGGGGTGCCGCCCGCGAGCAACGGCGAAACGCCGAACAGAGGAGGCCATTGCACATGTCCCATTCATTCCTGCGCGGCGCGTTCCTGGCCGGGGCGGCGCTCGTCGCCCTCGCCGGCCAGGCCCTGGCGGCGGACGCGACCCTGACCATCGAGAGCTGGCGCAACGACGACCTGAAGATCTGGCAGGACACCATCATTCCGGCCTTCGAGAAGAGCCACCCCGGGATCAAGGTGGTGTTCTCGCCGTCGACCCCGACCGAGTACAACGCGGCCCTGAACGCCAAGCTCGAGGGCGGCACCGCAGGCGACCTGATCACCTGCCGGCCGTTCGACGCCTCGCTGGCCCTGTTCCAGAAGGGCTATCTGTCACCGGTCACCGACCTGAAGGGCATGGACACCTTCTCCGACGTGGCCAAGAGCGCCTGGATCACCGATGACGGCAAGACGCTGTTCTGCGTGCCGATGGCGTCGGTCATCCATGGCTTCCTCTACAACAAGTCGATCTTCGAGGCTGAGGGGCTGACCCCGCCGAAGACCGAGGCCGAGTTCTTCGCCCTGCTCGACAAGATCAAGGCCAAGGGCGAGGTCGCGCCGCTGGACATCGGCACCGCCGACCAGTGGGAAGCGGCGACGATGGGCTACCAGAACATCGGTCCGAACCTGTGGAAGGGCGAGGAGGGCCGCAAGGCGCTGATCGCCGGCACCCAGAAGTTCACCGACAAGCCCTATGTCGAGGCGTTCGAGGAGCTGGCGAAGTGGCGGCCGTACCTGCCGGACGGCTACCAGGCCCAGACCTATCCGGACAGCCAGAACCTGTTCACCCTGGGCCGCGCCGCGATCTACCCGGCCGGGTCCTGGGACATCGCCGCCTTCAACGCCCAGGCCGATTTCAAGATGGGCGCCTTCCCGCCGCCGGTCGAGAAGGCGGGCGACAAGTGCTACATCAGCGATCACACCGACATCGCGCTGGGCATGAACGCCAAGACCAAGAATCCGGAGGCCGCCAAGGCGTTCCTGGAGTGGCTGGCGTCGGCCGAGTTCGCCGATGTCTATTCCAACGCCCTGCCGGGCTTCTTCTCGCTGTCGAACCACCCGGTCGAGATCAAGGACCCGGTGGCGGCGGAGTTCGTCAGCTGGCGCAAGATCTGCGAGCCGTCGATCCGCAACTCGTACCAGATCCTGTCGCGCGGCACGCCGAACCTGGAGAACGAGCTGTGGAACGTCTCGGCCCAGGTGCTGAACGGCACGCTGACGCCGCAGCAGGCGGCCGAGCAGATCCAGAAGGGCCTCGACTCCTGGTACAAGCCGGCCAAGTAGGCTGACCGGCGCGGCCCGCGGTCCGATTTCATTCGGGCCGCGGGCCGGCGCCCGTCATGCTTCCGTCCCGCCGGCCCACCGCCCCGCCAGTCACCGCACAGATCGCCCCATGGCCAGCACCCAGACCGCCGTCCTTCCCCGCTCGCAGATCGCGGGCCGCCGGGGCCGCTTTCCCTGGCACATCGTCGTCTTCCTGGCGCCGGCGACGCTGATCTATACCGTGTTCATGGTCTACCCGCTGCTGGACAGCATGCGGCTCAGCCTGTTCACGCAGGACGAGACCGGGGCCGCGCATTTCGCCGGGCTGGCCAATTACGCGGCGCTGTTCTTCGATCCGCAATGGGCTGACCGGTTCTGGAACGCGCTCGGCAACAACGTGCTGTTCTTCGCCGTGCATATGCTGGTGCAGAACCCGATCGCGATCGGCCTGGCGGCGCTGCTGGCCCTGCCCAAGCTGCGCTTCACCAACACCTACCGCACCCTGATGTTCACGCCGACGCTGCTGTCGGTGGTGATCATCGGCTTCATCTGGAAGCTGATCCTGTCGCCGACCTGGGGCGTGGCCAAGTCGATGCTGGGCACGGTCGGCCTCGGCTCGCTGTTCGCGCCCTGGCTGGGGCAGGAGCACAGCGCGCTGCTCACCCTGGCGCTGGTCTCCGTGTGGCAATGGGTCGGCATGCCGCTGCTGCTGACCTATGCGGCGCTGCTCAACATCCCGGAGAGCCTGACCGAGGCGGCGCGGGTGGACGGCGCCAGCCAGATGAAAATCTTCTGGCGCATCAAGCTGCCGCTGATCTGGCCGACCATCGGCATGGTCTCGATCCTGACCTTCGTCGGCAATTTCAACGCCTTCGACCTGATCTATGTCGCCCAGGGGGCGCTGGCCGGGCCGAACTTCTCGACCGACATCCTGGGCACCTTCTTCTACCGCACCTTCTTCGGCTTCCAGCTGCAACTGGGCGATCCGACCATGGGCGCGGCGGTGGCGACGGTGATGTTCGGGATCATCCTGGCCGGCGTGATGACCTATTTCTACGTGGTCCAGCGCCGGCTGCAGCGCTACGAGCTCTGACCGATGGCCACCAACCGCTCCTCCCCCGTCTCGACCGGTGCCATCCACGCGGTGCTGCTGGTCTACACCGCGATCGCGCTGTTCCCGATCGTCCTGGTGCTGTTCAATGCCTTCAAGTCGCGCAAGGCGATCTTCAGCGCGCCGCTGTCGCCGCCGACGCCGGACACCTTCAGCCTGATCGGCTTCGAGACGGTGCTGACCCGGTCCGATTTCGGCCTGTATTTCGGCAACAGCCTGACCGTGACGCTGGCGACCCTGTTCCTGGTGGTGTTCCTCGGCGCCATGGCGGCCTGGGCGCTGTCGGAATACAGCTTCCGCGGCAACGCCGTGCTGTCGGTCTACCTGGCCATCGGCATCATGATCCCGATCCGGCTTGGCACGGTGTCGATCCTGCAGCTGGTGGTGCAGCTGAACCTGATCAACACGCTGTGGGCGCTGATCCTGGTCTACACCGCCATGGGGCTGCCGCTGTCGATCTTCATCCTGTCGGAGTTCATGCGCCAGATCCCGAAGGAGCTGAAGGATTCCGCGCGCTGCGACGGGGTCGGCGAATACCGCATCTTCTTCCGCATCATCCTGCCGCTGGTGCGGCCGGCGCTGGCCACGGTGGCGGTGTTCACCATGGTGCCGATCTGGAACGACCTGTGGTTCCCGCTGATCCTGGCGCCGGGCGACGGCACCCGCACCATCACCCTCGGCGTGCAGCAATTCGTCGGCCAGTACGTCACCGACTGGAACGCGGTGCTGGCCTCGCTGACGCTCGCCATCATCCCGGTGCTGGTGCTCTACGCCTTCTTCTCGCGCCAGCTGATCGCCGGCCTGACCCAAGGGGCGGTGAAGGGGTAGGGACGGGCCCTCCGCGCCCGGCGCGGGCGGGCTCCCGAATTTTCGCAACGCTCACGGCTTGTCGCTGGGCCTCGGCCGGGTCTACCGTCGCCCCCTTCCAACTTTCCCGGGATCCGGACCCATGGCCTTCCTCGCCGCCTCGCTCGCCCGCGTCAAGCCGTCGCCGACCATCGCCGTCACCACCAAGGCGGCCGAGCTGAAGGCCGCCGGCCGCGACGTCATCGGCCTCGGCGCCGGCGAGCCGGATTTCGACACGCCGGACAACATCAAGCAGGCGGCGATCGCCGCGATCCAGGCCGGCAAGACCAAATACACCGCGGTCGACGGCACGCCGGAGCTGAAGAAGGCCATCGCCGCCAAGTTCCTGCGCGAGAACGGCCTCAAATACGAGACCAGCCAGGTCACCGTCGGCACCGGCGGCAAGCAGGTGCTGTTCAATGCGCTGCTGGCCACGCTGGACCCGGGCGACGAGGTGGTGATCCCGGCGCCCTACTGGGTCAGCTATCCCGACATGGTGCTGCTGTGCGGCGGCACGCCGGTGCCGGTGGTGTGCCCGGCGGAGCAGGGCTTCAAGCTGCAGCCGGCCGCCCTCGAGGCCGCGATCACGCCGAAGACCAAGTGGCTGATCCTGAACTCGCCCTCGAACCCGACCGGCGCCGCCTACAGCTTCGCGGAGATGAAGGCGCTGACCGACGTGCTGCTGCGCCACCCGCATGTCCATGTCCTGACCGACGACATGTATGAGCACCTGGTCTATGACGACTTCAAATTCGTCACCCCGGCCCAGGTCGAGCCGAAGCTGTACGACCGCACCCTGACGCTGAACGGCGTGTCCAAGGCCTATTGCATGACCGGCTGGCGCATCGGCTACGCCGCCGGCCGGCCGGACCTGATCAAGGCCATCGCCAAGGTGCAGAGCCAGTCGACCTCCAACCCGTCCTCTATCAGCCAGGCCGCGGCGGTCGAGGCGCTGAACGGCCCGCAGGACTTCATCCCGCGCAACAACGTGGTGTTCCAGCAGCGCCGCGACCTGATCGTGTCGATGCTGAACCAGTCGGCCGGGCTGACCTGCCCGCGGCCGGAGGGCGCCTTCTACGTCTTCCCGTCCTGCGCCGGGACCCTCGGCAAGAAGACCCCGGACGGCAAGGTGATCGAGACCGACGAGGATTTCGTCACCTATCTCCTGGAATCCGAGGGCGTGGCGGTGGTGCAGGGCTCGGCCTTCGGCCTGGCGCCGTTCTTCCGCATCTCCTACGCCACGGCCACCGAGGCGCTGCAGGACGCCGGCGAGCGCATCCAGCGCGCCTGCGCTGCGCTGCGCTGAGGCGACTCTTCCCGGGACCGGCGCCGGGATGCGTCCCGGCGCCGCTGGCTCCTGCCGCGACGTCGCGGTAACGTTGGCCTGCCTGGCTGCGAACTACAGGTGAGACCGCATCGCGGTCGAATGGTTCGGGTCAAGAAGGACAGGCCGATGCTGATCAAGCGCAATCCGGGGTGGCGGATCCCCGAAAACCAGGCGACGCCGGAATCCGTGTATTTCGACCGCCGGCGCCTGTTGCAGGCGATGGGCCTCGGCGCCGGACTGCTGGCCACCGCCGGCGCGGCGCTGAGCCTGCGCCCGGCCCGCGCCGCCGATCCGGACCCGACCGCCGGGCTTTACCCCGCCAAGCGCGACGACCGCTACGCGCTCGACCGGCCGCTGACGCCCGAAAAGGACGTGACCACCTACAACAACTTCTACGAATACGGCTCCGACAAGGACATCTGGGAGGCGGCGCAGGAGCTGAAGATCCGCCCCTGGACCGTCAAGTTCGAGGGCATGGTCGAGCAGGAGCGGGAGGTCGACATCGACACCCTGATCCGCGCCATGCCGCTGGAGGAGCGGCTGTACCGCCACCGCTGCGTCGAGGCCTGGTCGATGGCGGTGCCCTGGACCGGTTTCCCGCTGAAGGCGCTGGTCGACTACGCCAAGCCGCTGGCCTCGGCCAAATATGTCCGCATGCAAACGTTCCAGAACGACGAGGCTCCGGGCTTCGGCCAGGTTTTCTACCCCTGGCCCTATGTCGAGGGCCTGACCATGGCCGAGGCGACCAACGAGCTCGCCTTCATGGTCACGGGCCTGTACGGCAAACCGGTGCCGCGCCAGAACGGCGCCCCGCTGCGGCTGGTGACGCCGTGGAAATACGGCTTCAAGTCGATCAAGAGCATCATCAGCATCGGCTTCACCGACGAGCGCCCGGTCAGCTTCTGGGAGCAGTTGCAGAGCAGCGAGTACGGCTTCTGGGCCAATGTGAATCCGGAGGTGCCGCATCCGCGCTGGAGCCAGGCGATGGAGCGGGTGCTGGGCACCGGCGAGCGGGTGCCGACCCTGCTGTACAACGGCTACGGCGAATACGTCGCCGACCTCTACAAGGGGCTGGAGAGCGAGCGCCTGTTCGTCTGACCGGCGCGGGCGGTTCGGCAGGGGGGACGGCGCCCCCTTTATGCGATGGGATCATGGCGCCGGCCGCAGCCGGACCATGGTCCTGTGGCCCGCCCCGGATTCTGCACAAAAAAAGGGCCGGAAACGCGTTCCGGCCCGAGTCAAACAGGGAGGCTTCACGTCTGGGAGACGCAAGGAGCCGGCAGTGCCGGACCCTTGTTCTTGCTGCGCTGCAGCACGAACGCTCTTAAGATAGGCATTCTTTGAGCGAATGGTAACCAGTTTCTACCAATGCTTTTATGCGCGCATTGCATAGCTCGCTGTGAGGCATGCAGACCCTAGGAAATCCGCCACTTTTCCGTGGGGTTTTGCTCAGATTTCAGGCGTTTGCCGTGTTTTTCTCAGGTTCAAGGCCTGGAAAAGCCGGCGAAAAGTCCTACAAGCGGCCCGCGCGCTCCCGGCGGTGCCATTTTCCGGCACGCCCGCAGAGACTCCGATGTTACCTCTCCCGCTTGCGGGAGAGGTCGGAGACGCGAAGCGGCTCCGGGTGAGGGCGCTCGACCGCGACACCAGAGGCAGCGTTAGGAAGGAGCAGGCCTGCCGTACGCCCGCGGGCCGGGCCGCCCGCTTGCTGGCAGGGCCGGGAAGGCTCTCATCCGGTCTCGCTGCGCGAGCCCGACCTCTCCCGCAAGCGGGAGAGGCAATACGCAAACGGAACTGCCACACCCAGCGTGTGACGAGGGGATGCTCCGACGACCGAAGCCGAAGCTTTAGAACTTGCTCTCGGCGACCTTGCGGACCAGGAAGTCGCGGAACACCGAGATGCGCTTGGAGTGGCGCAACTCCTCGGCATAGACGAAATAGGCCTCGGTGGTCGGGCCGGTCACCTCGGGCAGCACCCGCACCACGTTCAGGGTCGGGTCGACCATGAAGTCGGGCAGGGCGGCGAGGCCCAGGCCGCTGCGCACCGCGCGGTAGATGGCGTACTGGTTGTTGACCTTGAGCGCGATCTTGCGGCCGCCCGGCGGCGGGCTGCCGACATGGGCCAGCCAGTTGATGTCGGCGATCGGCCCGCGCGCATCGTCGCCATAGACGATGATCGAGTGCTTGTTCAGGTCGTCCAACGTCTGCGGGATGCCGTTGCGCTTGAGATAGTCGACCGACCCGAAGATGTGGATCTTCACCGTCATCAGGTGGCGCTGGATCAGGTCGGGCTGGCGCGGCGGCGTCATGCGGATTGCCACATCGGCCTCGCGCATGCCCAGGTCCAGCTCCTCGTCGTCGATCAGGACGGTCAGGTCGATGTCCGGATAGGCGGTCAGGAACTCGCGCACCCGCGGCGTCAGCCAGGTCGAGCCGAAGGCGACGGTGGTGGTGATCTTCAAGGGGCCGCGGGCGTGGTCCTTGCTCTCGCTCAGTTGCGCCTCGGTCATCGACAGCTTGGCGAAGACCTCGCGCGCGGTGCGGAACAGCAGCTCGCCCTGCTCGGTCAGGATCAGGCCGCGGGCATGGCGGTGGAACAGCGGGACCTTGAGGCTCTCCTCCAGGGCGCTGATCTGGCGGCTGACCGCCGACTGGCTCAGGTTCAGCTTCTCGCCCGCATGGGTAAAGCTGCCCGCGTCAGCGACGGCGTGGAAAACGCGCAGCTTGTCCCAGTCCATTCTCCGGCACCCGTTCGTTTCTTGCGCGGGCGATGAGGGCGGGATGGTCGATATACCAGCGCTCGGCGTCGCGCCTGCGAATCACACTATATACACTATGAGGGGCACCCCCGACCCAACGCAAGCAAAGCTTGGTCCGATCGGGAACACAATTTCATCCGAATTTGACCGATAGGGGGGAAGCCCCCCCTATCGTCATCGCTCTTATGAAAGCGACTTAGCCCGCGGCCGCGGCGACAGGGCGGGCCTCGCGGTCGGCGATCCGGGCGAGGTGGCCGGTGCCGGCATGCTCGGACAGGAAGCGCTCGGCCTCCAGCGCCGCCATGCAGCCCATGCCGGCCGCGGTGACCGCCTGGCGGTACACCCGGTCCTTGACGTCGCCGGCGGCGAACACGCCCGGGATGTCGGTCGCGGTCGAATCCGGCGCGGTCAGGATGTAGTTGTCGGCATCCATGCGGACATGGCCCTTGAACACCGCGGTCGCCGGGTCGTGGCCGATGGCGACAAAGACGCCGTCGACCGGCAGCACGGTCTCGATCCCCGTCTTGATGTCGCGTAGCCGGGCGCCGGTCACCGCCTCCGGCACACCGCCGCCGACGATCTCCTCGACCGTGTGGTTCCACAGCACCTCGATCTTGGGATGGGCGAACAGCCGGTCCTGCAGGATGCGCTCGGCGCGCAGCTGGTCGCGGCGGTGCACCAGCGTCACCTTGGTGGCGTGGTTGGTCAGGTACAGCGCCTCCTCGACCGCGGAGTTGCCGCCGCCGATCACCGCCACCTCCTTGCCGCGGAAGAAGAAGCCGTCGCAGGTGGCGCAGGCGGAGACGCCGCGGCCCTGCAACCGCTGCTCGCTCGGCAGTCCCATCCAGCGCGCCTGGGCGCCGGTGGCGATGATCACCGAATCGGCCTCGTAGACCGTGCCGGAATCGGCGGTGCAGACGAAGGGGCGGCGCGAGAAGTCGACCTCGGTGATCAGGTCGAACTCCAGCCGCGTGCCGCAATGCCGGGCCTGCGCCTCCATCTGCTCCATCAGCCACGGACCCTGGACCACGTCGGCGAAGCCGGGATAGTTCTCGACATCGGTGGTGATGGTCAGCTGCCCGCCGGGCTGCAGCCCCTGCACCAGGATCGGCTGCAGGTTGGCGCGCGCGGCGTAGATCGCGGCGGTGTAGCCGGCCGGGCCGGAACCGATGATCAGGACCTTGGTGCGATGGGTGGCCGGCATGGGGCGACAATCCGCTCGAGGGGAAGTGTCATCGATAGATAGCCACCGGCGGCGGCCGGGGCAAGGCGACGCGGGTCGGGGTTGCTGCCATGGCTTGCGTCCCACGCAAGGTCGAAAGTTTCGCGTTGCCTCTCCCGCCTGGCGGGAGGGGCAATCGTCAGGGGAGAGTCGTCTCGAACAGCGCCCGCACCCGCTCCGCCGCCCGGGCGGTGTCGTCGAGCGGCGCGTAGCCCCACTGCTCCAGCCGGCCGGCGAAGGGGCGGGTGATGCCGGCGGCGGCCAGAGCGTCGTGGAAGCGGCGGTGCTTCGGTGCCAGCTCGGCCCAGTTCACGACATGCACCGGCTTGCCGGTGGTCGCCGCCTCCGAGGTCATGTTGATGCTGTCATTGGTGACGATCACGGCATCGGCCAGGGCCAGGAAGGCGAAATAGGGGTTGGCGCCGGTGCCGTCCCAGATCCAGGCCGGCAGCCCATCCAGCGCCCGGCGCAGCGCCGCGACCTCGCCCTCCGGCGTGCGCCGGCTGGTGGTGACCATCAGCCCGACCCCGCTGCGGGCCAGATCGGCCAGCTGGCCGGCGAGTCGCGCGACCGCGCCCTCCGGCACCGCCACCGACTTGCTGCTGCCGCCGATCAGCACCGCGGCGCGTGGTCGCGGCAGCCGGCCCAGCACCGGCTCCCATTCGGCCGCCGCGGCGGCGAGGCGGGCCGGGGTGACGAGGTTCAGCGCGCCGCTGGTGGCGCAGACATTGGGTGCTTTCAATCCGTCGTGCCAGGGCGTCACGATCAGATCGAAACGCCGCGGGTTGACGCCGGGACGAAATATTTGCACAAGGCGCGTCCGATGACCGCTGGCCCGCTTCACCGCAAGGGCGGGATGCACGCTCTGCCGGCCGGCTGCGATCAGCAGGTCGGGCCAGGGCGGCCCGTCCAGCCCGAAGCCGGCGGCGGGCCGAACGGGATCGAGAAGCCGATGCCAGCCAGGGCGAGCGCCGAGTCGGACCACCTCCGGGACGATTCCGAGTGCCTCCGCCAGGCCCAAGCACTGGTTCTCGTTCGCCGGGCGGCCATCCGACACCACCCACACCCGCAGGGAGCCGATGCCGCTCGTCCCCGCGCGCGGCGCCGCGCTCATCCTGCCAAACCCTCCCCGCGACACAGGATTGCGCTTGCGCCCGGCGAAAATCCGGCAATATCCTTGCGCGTAATCACGGAAGCCCTTTCATGAGAGAACCCATGCGCCGTGTGAAGCTCGACCGCATCGACCGCCGCATCCTCCGCGACCTCCAGGACGACGGCCGCATGACGAATGTCGAGCTGGCGCGACGCGCCGGCATCTCCGCCCCGCCATGCCTGCGCCGTGTGCGGGCGCTGGAGGAGGCGCATTACATCCGCGGTTACCACGCCGACATCAACCCCGAGGCGCTGGGCTTCGGCGTCACCGTCTTCGCCCAGGTCGGGCTGACCAGCCAGGCCGAAGCCGATCTGCGCAAGTTCGAGGAGCTGGTCGGCAGTTGGCCGCTGGTCCGCGAATGCCACATGCTGGCCGGCGAGACCGATTTCCTGCTGAAGATCGTGGCCGAGGACTGGGACAGCTATCAGCGCTTCCTGACCACCCAGCTGACCTCGGCGCCGAACGTCAACCACGTCAAATCGGCCCTGGCGATCCGCACCGCCAAGCTGCTGCCGGGCGTGCCGATCGACGTCGAGACCAAGGACCATCATCGCGAGGAGTGATCCGCGTGGGTCAGGCCAGTCTCCTCTCGTTCCCCTAATCGGATTTACATCCCCTTCTAAGTCCCCCCTCCCCTTGCGGGAGGGGGGTAGGGGGAGGGGTCTGCGCGCGTCCGCGCGCGATTGGGCATGGATCAACCGCGCAGCCCGAACCGGCTCGGCTTGATCCGGGGTCGGGCCGAGCTGCGGGAGCCCCCTCCCCCTAGCCCCCTCCCGCGAGGGGAGGGGGGACTCAATCATTTTCTGCCGGCGCCCGGTGCCGGCTTCCACGATCCGAATCCTCAGTCTTGCCGGCCTCTTTCGCGACCCGGGTTCCGGGCGGCGGGTGGTCGAGCAGCACCCGGCGCAGCGACTCGAACTGCTCGGCCCGCGGGTCGCTCTGGCGCCAGGCCAGGCCGACCATGCGGCCCGGCGGCGCGCCGGCGAAGCCGGCATAGCTGACCAGGCCGCCGACGCTGGCCTCGCCCAAAGTCGCCAGCCGCGGGAACAGGCTGTAGCCGGCGCCGGCCGCGATCATCTGGCGCAAGGTCTCCAGGCTGGTGCTGTGGCGCTTGCCGCCCAGGCCCAGCGTGCCGCAGACCTCCAGCGCCTGGTCGCGCAGGCAATGCCCGTCCTCCAGCAGCAGCAGGCCGTCGCGCGGCAGCTCGGCGATGCGGGCGGCACCATCCGCCGCCACCGGCCGGTCGGCCGGCTGGGCCAGCACGAAGGGCTCGAAGAACAGCGGCGCGGTGGCGATCTGCGGGTCGGCCACCGGCAGCGACAGGAACACCAGGTCCAGCGCGCCGTGGCGCAGCGCCTCGACCAGCTGGTAGGTGCGGCCCTCGTGCAGCACCAGCTCCAGCCGCGGGAAGGCCCGGCGCAGCGGCCGCAGCATGTGCGGGAACAGATAGGGGCCCAGCGTCTCGATCGCGCCCACGGTCAGCGGGCCCGACAGTGGTGCGTCCAGCTCCTGCGCCAGCGCCATCAGCCGCCGCGCCTCCAGCAGCACGCGGCGGGCCTGGGCCAGGATGACCTCGCCCTTGGCCGTCACCAGCACCGCCTTCGGTCCGCGCTCGAACAGCGCCAGGCCCAGCGTCTCCTCCAGCTTGCGGATCTGCATGCTCAGCGCCGGCTGGCTGACGCCGCAGCGCTCCGCCGCCTGGCCGAAATGGCGCAGCTCGGCGACGGCGACGAGGTATTCGAGATCGCGGAGGGAGAGGCCTGAGAGGGTCATGGAAGCCGCGTCTTGGTCTCGGCAGCATCCCCTTCACTGTCATGCCCGGGCTTGACCCGGGCATCCAGGAGATGTCGATGCCGCTCCGGATGGCCCCTGGATCGCCGGGTCAAGCCCTGCGATGACAGGGTAGGGCAGACGCATCTTACGATAAGCATCATCTATCTTCCAGATAGAGTCGATCGATTGGATCTTATCGAAGCGGCAGGCGAGGCTGCGGGCAGCCACAGGAGTTCGCCATGCCCCCAGCCGTCCCCATCGCCCGCCGTCGCATCGCCCTGGTGCTGCTGCAGATCGGCGGCCCGGATCGGCTCGACGCGGTGGGGCCGTTCCTGCGCAACTTCTTCTCCGACCCGGAGATCATCCGCCTGCCGAGCCCGTTGCGGGCTGCGGTGGCGCGGCTGATCGCCTGGCGCCGAACGCCGGTCGCGACCGAGATCTACCGCCAGCTCGGCAGCGCCTCGCCGATCCTGGGCCAGACCTGGGCCCAGGGCTGGGCGGTGGCCGAGCGGCTGGCCGACCTCGGCGAGGTCCGGCCCTTCGTGGCGATGCGCTACTGGCACCCCTTCGCGGCCGAGACCGCCGCGGCGGTCCGCGACTGGCGGCCGGACGAGGTGGTGCTGCTGCCGCTGTATCCGCAGTATTCGACCACCACCACCCGCTCGGCCCTGACCGACTGGGCCGCCGCCGCCCGCGCCGCCGGCCTGTCCGCCCCGACCCGGACCGTCGACGCCGCGCCCACCGATCCCGGCTTCATCGCCACCCAGGCGGAACTGATCCGCCGCGCCTGGCCGCGGGACGGCGCCCGGCTGCTGTTCACCGCTCACGGCCTTCCGCTGTCGATCGTCCAGGCCGGCGATCCCTACCCGGACCAGGTCCGGGGCTCGGCCGAGGCGGTGGTGGCGGCGCTGGGCATCCCCAATCTCGACTGGCGCATCGCCTTCCAGAGCCGGGTGACGCCGCAGGAATGGCTGAAGCCGGACACGGAGGAGGAGGTGAAGCAGGCCGGGCGCGATGGCGTCGGCCTGGTGCTGGTGCCGATCGCCTTCGTCTCCGAGCATTCCGAGACGCTGGTCGAGCTCGACATCGAATACCGCGCGGTGGCCGAGGCTGCCGGCGTTCCGTCCTTCATCCGCGTCCCAACCGTCGGCGTGCACCCGGCCTATGTCGCCGGGCTGGCGGCCCAGGTGCGGCAGGCGCTCGGCGCCGGCCCGCTGCGGGAGGCGGCGTGATGCGTCCGGCCCTGAACGCGCTGCTGGCCGACCTCGCCCGCCATGGCGCCAGCCTCACCCTCGAAAATGGCCGCGTCGGCGTGCAGGGCGACCTGCCGGCGGAGCTGCTGCTGCGGCTGCACCGCTATCGCCGCGACCTGCTGCCCCTGGTCGAACGCGGCAATCACTTATCGCGCCGATAAGAACGATCGATTTCCCTGATCGAGGCGCAGCGGCAACCCTCTACCCATGGCGGACATCCCGCCCGACAGGAGCTCTTGATGACCACCCTGACCACCACCTTCGGCGCCCCGGTGTCGGACAACCAGAACTCCCTGACCGCCGGCCCGCGCGGCCCGGTGCTGATCCAGGATTTCCACCTGATCGAGAAGCTGGCGCATTTCAACCGCGAGCGCATTCCGGAGCGGGTGGTGCATGCCAAGGGCGCCGGCGCCTATGGCACCTTCCGCGTCACCGCCGACGTCAGCCGCTGGACCCAGGCCAAGTTCCTGTCGGCGGTCGGCAAGGAGACGGAGGTGTTCCTGCGCTTCTCCACCGTCGGCGGCGAGAAGGGCTCGGCCGATGCCGAGCGCGACCCACGCGGCTTCGCGCTGAAGCTCTACACCGAGGACGGCAACTACGACATCGTCGGCAACAACACGCCGGTCTTCTTCATCCGCGACCCGCTGAAGTTCCCGGACTTCATCCACACCCAGAAGCGCAACCCGGCGACCAATCTCAAGGACCCGACGGCGGTGTGGGACTTCGCCTCGCTGTCGCCGGAGACGCTGCACCAGTTCACCATCCTGTTCAGCGACCGCGGCACGCCCCGCAGCTATCGCCATATGGACGGCTTCTCCAGCCACACCTTCAGCTGGATCAACGCGGCCGGCGAACGGGTCTGGGTCAAGTATCACTTCAAGACCACGCAGGGGATCCAGAACTTCACCGCCGAGCAGGCGCAGGCGATGACCGGCATCGACCCCGACCACGCCACCCGCGACCTGTTCGCCGCGATCGAGGACGGCGACTTCCCGGCCTGGAAAGTCTCGGTCCAGATCATGACCGAGGCGGAGGCCGAATCCTTCCCGATCGACCCGTTCGATCTGACCAAGGTCTGGCCGCACGCCGGCCATCCGCTGATCGAGATCGGCGAGCTGGTGCTGAACCGCAACCCGCAGAACTACTTCGCCGAGGTCGAGCAGTCGGCCTTCAGCCCGGCCAATGTCGTGCCCGGCATCTCGTTCAGCCCTGACAAGATGCTGCAGGGCCGGCTGTTCGCCTATGGCGACGCGCATCGCTATCGCCTGGGCGGCAATCACGGCCTGCTGCCGGTCAACCGGCCGCATGCCACCACGGCGCAGAACTACCAGCGCGACGGGGCGATGCGGTTCGACGATAACGGCCGCGGCGCGGTGCATTACGAGCCGAACAGCTTCGGCGGGCCGCAGCAGGACCCGGCGGCGGCCGAGCCGGCGCTGCCGCTGCGCGGCGCGGCCGACCGCTACGACCACCGCGCCGGCAACGACGATTACAGCCAGGCCGGCGACCTGTTCCGGCTGCTGGATGACGGCGCCCGCGCCCGGCTGATGGACAACATCGCCGGCTCGATCCGGTCGGTGCCCGAGGCGATCCAGCGCCGCCAGATCGCCCATTTCGCCAAGGCCGACCCGGCCTATGGCGCCGGTGTGGCCGAGCGGCTGGGCCTCACGGCCGGGGTCGACGTCGCGGCCTGATCTTCCCGAACGGTCGGCGGCCATGGCTCTGTGGGGCTGCCGGCCGGACTGGCCCGCCATCCCCCGGGGTGGCGGGTCTTTTCTTGAGCCGGATCCGGCAACGGGCGGGCGGACACGATCGCAGTAGTATTAGCGATCGAGTGTGTTCATGCTATGTTCCATGGACAAGGCGCAGACCCATCAGACATCGGAGGCCCCGGCCACTCCGCAGGAGGAGCGGGCGGCGCGGCATCTGCGCATGCTCGCCCGGGCGGCCGAGATCCAGATGGAGATCATGGAGGCCACCCGCACCGAGGCGGTGGAGGCGCCGCAGCCCGGCGCCGATTATTGCAAGCGGATCGCCGTGGTCGCCAAGTCGCTGCGGCAGACCCTGCTGCTGGAGGACAAGTTCGCCAATCATCGCGACGAGCGGCGCAAGGCCGCGGCGAAGCGCGAATCGGCCCAGGAGGATTGGCACGACCTTCGGGTGAAGCTGGCGATGATGGCGGCCGCCTATGAGGTGTCCGAGGACGAGGAGGAGGCCGACCGCCGCGCCGACGAGGTGTGCGAGCGGCTGGAGCGGCGGGAGGTGGCGGAGCTGGTGGAAGCCAGCCGGGCGGAGGTCGCGGTGGCGGCCTTGTGCCGGCGCTGGGGCTATCCGGTGCAGGTGAAGCAGTGGCTGGAGATGGCCGACGAGGCCCTGGAGGAGCTGGGCTTCATTCCGCCGGAGGACGGCGAGGATGACGAGGACGATCCGCCCGAGCCCCGCCCGGCCGGTCGCCGCAAACCCAAGCCGCCGGACACGGGGTGACCGCGGTTGGGTTCGCATCGCGAATCCAACATGCCGCCGCCTCTCGCGGCCTCCGATCCTGTTGGATTCGCTGCCGCGAACCTAACCGACGACACCGATTTGCGCAGCCTTCCACACTCCCCTTGCGGGACGGGATTGGGGGAGGGGTCTGCGCGTCCGCGCGTTGCGGTGAGTCATTCACCCGAGGTCAAAGCCGGCTCTGGGCGCTGTGCCAGACGCGGACGATCTCGATCCTCAGCACGATTCGATAGACGATGACGTAAGGTGGGGTTCCCGAGTGCCGGCCTCGATGCCGAGACGGCCTCGACGCGGGAAATGCTCGAGACTGTCGGCCGCAGGCAACTGCACCGCGAGCCGGTTCGCCGCCTATGGGTTGAACTCCGCGACATAGGCGCGGATGCGCTCAAGATCCTGCCGGGCCGGCTCGGTCCAGGCTACTTGCCCGGCAACTCCCTCTCCATGAACACGCTCAACGGGTCGGGGCCGTAGGCACCGAAGGGGCCGGTCTCGCGATAGCCGAAGCGGCGGTACAGGCTGAGCGCCTCGGCCGACTTCACCCCCGTCTCCAGCCGCAGCAGCCGGATGCCGGCGCGGGCCGCATCCGTCTCGAGCGCCTGCAGCAGGGCGCGGCCGATGCCCAGGCCGCGCGCCTCGGCGGCGACGAAGATCCGCTTCAGCTCGGCCGTGCCTTCGCCCTGGGGCGCATAGCCGCCGCAGCCGACCGCCCACCCGTCCTGCCGGGCGACCAGGAAGCGCACCCGCGGGGCCAGCAGCGCGGCGACGCTCAGCCCATGCCGGCTCTCCGCCGGGTACAGCCCGGCCGAGCGGCGGTCGGCCTGCTCCAGCAGTGCACGCACCTCGGCCTGGTCCGGCGTCTCCGGGGCGATGGTCAGGGTCATTCGTCGTCCTTCCAGCAGCGCCGGACCGTGCCGGCGGGGTCGATGTGGAACACGTCCGGGTTGCTCAGCGCCGCCCAGGCGGCGAAGCCGTCGCGGCTGTCGAAGCTGTGCAGCAGCAGGGCCAGCAGATTGCCGTGGCTGACGATCGCCACCGGCCCCTCGGCGCCGGCCGCGGCGTCGGCCAGCGCCGCCAGGCCGCGCCGGGTCGCCGCGGCGCCGGATTCGCCGCCGGGCCAGGCCAGGACCGGGTCGGCGAAGGATCGGCGCAGCCGATCCCGCCAGTCCTCGGCCGGCTCCGCCGCCAGCACCCGCTCCGCCAGCCGGCCGTCGATCCGGACCGGCAGCCGCAGCCATTCGGCCAGCGGGGCGGCGCTGTCCCGCGCCCGCAGGAACGGGCTGGAGACGATGCGCGCGATCGGCAGGTCCGACAGCCGGTCGCGCAGCCGCAGCGCCTGGTCGCGGCCTTCCGCGGTCAACGGCGCCTCCGGTTCCTGGTCGGCCGCCCGGCAGTGCCGGATCAGATAGAGCTCTGCTGTCACGATCATCCCTCCGCTGTGTTCCTCCAGTCTAGCCCGCCGCCGGATTGACCGGCTTGCGGGACAGCGATGCGCCGATGGCGGCCTCGGGCCCGGACGACTCGTGGTAGGGAACAGACATCGAACGCTTCCCGCCGCCCGGCGAGGCCTCATGCCTTTCGACGCAACTCTCGACCGTGCCGCCCCTCTGCAGCGCGCCGCCCGCCTCGCCGCGCTCAGCCTCGGCGTCGTGGTGGTCCAGGTCGACGTCACCGTCGTCAACGTCGCGCTCGACGAGATCCAGGGCCTGATGCAGGGCGGCGTCGCCGGGCTGCAATGGGTGGTCAACGGCTACACCCTGGCCTTCGCCAGCCTGCTGCTGACCGGCGGCGCGCTGGGCGACCGCTTCGGGGCGCGGCGCCTGTACCTGGCCGGCTTCGCCCTGTTCACTTTGGCCTCGCTGGCCTGCGGCCTGGCGCCGACCGGCATGGTGCTGATCGCCGCCCGCGTCGCGCAGGGGCTGGGCGGGGCGCTGCTGATGCCCTGCTCCCTGGCCCTGGTGGCCCATGCCTATCACGATCCGGGCGAACGGATGCGCGCGATCGGCATCTGGGCCGGGGCCGGCGGCATGGCGATGGTGGCCGGGCCGGTGGTCGGCGGCGTGCTGGTCGCGCTGTTCGGCTGGCGCAGCATCTTCCTGATCAACCTGCCGATCGGCGCGATCGGCCTGTGGCTGACGCTGCGCTGCGTCACCGAGACCGAGGGCCGGCACAACCGCGCGCTCGACCTGCCGGGCCAGGTCCTGGCCATCGTCGCGCTGGTGGCGCTGACCGGCTCGATCATCGAGGGCGAGCCGCTGGGCTGGACCAGTCCCTTGGTGCTGGGCGGGATGGCGCTGTTCGTGCTGGCCGGCATCGGCTTCCTGCTGGTCGAATCCCGCAGCGCGGCACCGATGATGCCGCTCGGCCTGTTCCGCCACCCGGTGTTCTCGGCGGTGTCGCTGATCGGCTTCCTGCTCAATGCCGGCTATTACGGCTCGACCTTCCTGCTCAGCCTGTATTTCCAGGGGCCGCTCGGCCTGTCGCCGCTGCTCACCGGCCTCGCCTTCGTGCCGATGACCGGGCTGATCGCCGTCATCAACGTCTTCGCCGGCCGGCTCGCGGCGCGGCACGGGGCGCGGCTGCCGATGGTGTCGGGGTTGTGCGTCGCCGTTGCCGGCTTCGCCGCCCTGGCGCTGGCGCTCAACCCGGCGACGGATTACGGCGGCCTCTGGTGGACGCTGCTGCTGATCGGCTGCGGCACGGCGCTGACCGTGCCGCCGATGACCGCGGCGCTGCTGGCGACGGTCGACCGCGCCCGCTCCGGCATCGCCTCGGGCGTGCTCAACTCGCTGCGCCAGACCGGCGGCGCCCTCGGGGTCGCCGTGCTCGGCGCGATCGGCGGCGGCGGCATGTCGGTCGAGGGCATGCGGCTGGCGATGGGGCTCAGCGGCGGCGTGCTGGTCTTCGCCCTGCTGGCCGCGGTGGTCTGGGTGCGGAAACCGTCAGGCTAAGGCCGGCCGGCGGGCGCGGCTCTTCTGCAGCCGGCGCAGCGCCGCCGCCACGGTGACGGCCAGGCCGGCGCCCAGCACGATCCAGGCCGGGCGCGGGCCGAAGGCGAAGATCAGGTTGGCGCGCAGCACCCGCATCGGGTCGACGCCGGTGAACAGCCCGTACATCGCCGCCTCGCCGGCGGCGGTGACCAGGGCGGCGGCCACCGACAGCACGGCCAGCGACCACAGGGGCAGCCCGTCGCCGCGGCCGAAGCGGCTGTCCAGCACGCGCCAAGCCAGCAGCCAGATGGTGAAGCCGGCCAGCACGGTCGGGATGGCGACGTCGACCTTCGACTGCATCACCCCGTGCACCAGCCCCAGCACGACGACCGGATAGATCAACTGGTGCAGCCGCTGCCATCGCTTGCCGCCCAGGCGCTTGATCATGCCGTCGGTCGACGTGGCCAGCAGCGGCATCAGCGCCAGCAGCGCCAGGAAGCCGATGGTGAGGTAGAGGCGCTTGACGATCTCCGACGCCACGAAGCCCAGGTCGAAATGCTGGGTGGCGGTATAGCCGGTCAGGTGGATCAGGACATAGACGGCGGCCGCAACGCCGATCATGCGCCGCACCTGGATCAGCTGTGGCCAGCGCAGCGCCCGCCGCAGCGGCGTGACCGCCAGCCCGATGACCAGCAGATACAGCACCCACAGCCCGATGTTGCGCTGGAAGGTCTGCACAGGATCGGCGCCCAGGTCGCCGGCCAGCAGCCGCCCGCCATACCAGAGGCCGGGCATGAGCAGCAGCACGAAGACCACGGTCTTCAGCCAGGAGAAGCGGCCGGCACGGTCGGTGAAAGGCGAACGCATCAGATCCTCGGTGGACGCCGTCTGGTTGCGGCCACGAAGACAGAATAGCGCGGCCACCCCTCTATACGGAGAGAGAGGCCGGGACGTTTCATGACATCGGAGTCATTTGGGAGGAGGGGGACGCCCTCCCTTGCTGTCATGCCCGGGCTTGACCCGGGCATCCAGAGGATGTCGACGCTCGCTGGATTGCCGGGTCAAGCCCGGCAATGACAAAAATGGGAAACCGGGAGCTCAGGCCTCAGCCCCCGCCTCGGCCTTCCGCTCCGCAGCCACGCCCGTCAGCACCGTTGCCGCCACCACGTCGTGGTCGGAGATCGCGGCGCCGGCGGCGTCGATCGCCGGGATGGTCGCCGGCCCCTCGGCCTCGGCATGGCGGGTGAACAGCCAGTCCAGCTTGGCGAAGGGCGGCACCGGCGTGCCGTCGGGGCGGGTGCGCTGGGTCGGGCCGGGCGCGTTGCAGCGGCGCCAGTCGAAGCCGGCATCGCGCAGCACGGCGAACAGCGGCTCCACCGCCTCGGGCGCGTCCAGTGCGCCGGCAACCTCGGCGGTGTTGAAGTCGCCGCCCAGCACCACCCCGGCGCCGGTCGGCACCAGCCGGTCGATCGCCGCCACCAGCCGCTCGCCCTGGCGGCCGCGGTCGGTGGCGTCGCTGTGGCTCTCGAGATGGGCCGCGACCAGCCAGAGCGGCCGCGGCGTGTCGAACCGGGCGGCGATCGCCATGCGGCCGCCCAGCCGGCGCTGGTTGCCGCTGCGGCCGGCGAACCAGGTGCCGCCGGCGTCGAGCGGGATGATCACCGGGTCCAGCAGCTTGTGGCGGCTGAGGATGGCGTTGCCGTGCAGCCCGACCCGGTTGTCCTCGTCGGCATGCCACTCGCATTCGCGGGCATCGCCGAGGCCGAGCTCGACGAACTCCACGCCATAGGCCCAGCCCATGCCCAGCGCCTCGGCCAGGTCGCGCACCGTGTGCCGGTTGCCGGACCGGGCCATGCCGATATCAGCCTCGGTCAGCAGCACCACATCGGCACCGCGCAGCAGGGCGGCGGAGGGGGCGTGGTACTTCAGCCGCTCGGCGTTCCAGGCGGCGACGCGCAGCCGCGGCGGCACCGGCCGCTCCACCGGCGCCGGCCGGTGCTCGACCGCGGCGAGCGCCGGGACCTGGGCAGCGAGGTGGTCATGCGCATCGTCCGGCGCCAAAGCGGCGTCGGCCAGCAGGATCGGGTCTGGGGCCGGCAGCACGGCGGCCCGCCGGGTGATGATCTCCCGCATCAGGCTGCGAGCGCGCGCTGGTTGACCAGATCGGCCAGGCGCCGGGCGCGGGCCAGGCTGCCGGCCAGCTCGGCATCATAGCGGTCGGCGTTCAGCTCCAGGATCATCACCGTGTCGGGCTGGAAGCGCAGCTCGGTGAAGATCTCCTCCCAGGCGATGTCGCCCCAGCCCAGCGGCAGATGCAGGTCGCCGATGCCCAGGGCCACCGCCTCGGACGGCTCGTAGAACTTCGTCATCGTGTAAGGGCGGCCGAAGCTGTCATGCACGTGCAGATGGCCGGTGGCCGAGGCCATGCTGCGGATCTGGGCACGCCAGTCCAGGCCGCGGCGGGTGCTCTCGATATAGGCGTGGCTGAAGTCGATCAGCGTGCACAGGTTCGGGTGGTTCAGCGCCCGCACCGTGTCGGCGACCTCGGCCGGGGTCTGGCGGTACTCGCTATCGTCCATGGCGAAGATGTTCTCGAAGGCCAGCTTGACGCCGTAGCCGCGGGCCACATCGGCCAGTTCGGCCAGGGCTTCGCGCTCGATCGCGTCCAGCCGGTCGCGGCCGGCCTGGTCGGTCATCGCCGCCTTGCCGCAATGATGCACCAGCACGCCGGCGCCGACCTGGTCGCACAGCTCCAGCATCGCCCGTACCACCGCCTTCTGCAGCGGCAGGTTCTGCTCGTCCATGAAGTTGGAGACGATCTGGCCGTGCACCGTGTAGCGCAGGTCGTGGCGGCGCACGATCTGCTCCAGCTTGTGCACCCGGTCGGGCAGCACGCGGCCGCCGGCGATCAGGTCCTCGCCGTACAGCGACAGCTCGGCCGCGTCGGCGCCCAGCGCGGCGATGCGGCCGAGGCTGGCGTCCAGGCGCGACAGGTCGCCCTTGCCGCTGACGCCGGTGGAGAAGCCGATGGCGGTGATGATCTCGGTCATGATGGTCTCTCGATCTCAGGCGGCGGTGGCGACGGCGAAGCGATGCTCGGCCGGCAGGTCGGCATCGAGCCGCAGCCCGGTGTGCGGGTCGAAGAAATGCAGCTGCGACGGCGGCAGGTAAAGGCCCAGCGGCTGGCCGGGGGTGTAGTCGGCCTCGGCCCCGGTGGTGACGGCGAAGGACAGGCCGTCGATGTCGGTGTGGACCACCCGGCCGGCGCCCAGCTCCTCGATGAAGTCGACCGTGGCGACCAGCGCCCCTGGATGGTCGACCGGCACGATCTCCACCAGCTCCGGCCGGATGCCCAGCGTGGTGGAGCGCTCGACGAAGTGGCCGCCATCGGCGGGGTCGATCGCGATCGTCTTGGTCTCGTCGAAGCCGAACTGGCCGGGGGCGAAGATGCGGCCCTCGATGAAGTTCATCGCCGGCGAGCCGATGAAGCTGGCGACATAGCGGGTGCGCGGGCGGTTGTAGATCTCGGCCGGCCGGCCGATCTGCTCGACCACGCCCTTGTTCATCACGATCAGCACGTCGGCCAGCGTCATGGCCTCGACCTGGTCATGGGTGACGAAGACCGAGGTGGCGCCCAGGCGCCGGTGCAGGCGGCGGATCTCGACCCGCATCTGCACCCGCAGCTTGGCGTCCAGGTTGGACAGCGGCTCGTCGAACAGGAACACCTCCGGCTCGCGGATGATGGCGCGGCCCATGGCGACGCGCTGGCGCTGGCCACCGGACAGGGCGGCCGGCTTGCGGTCGAGGAAATCCTCCAGCCCGACCAGCTTCGCCACCTCGCGCACCTTGGCCATGCGCTCGGCCTTCGGCATGCCCGCCACCTTCAGCGCATAGCCCATGTTCTGGGCCACGGTCATGTGCGGGTACAGGGCATAGTTCTGGAACACCATGGCGCAGCCGCGCTCCCGCGGCTCCAGCTGGTTCACCACCCGGCTGCCGATCGCGATCTCGCCGGCGGTGATCTCCTCCAGCCCGGCGATCATGCGCAGCAGGGTCGACTTGCCGCAGCCCGACGGGCCGAGGATCACGGCGAAGGTGCCCGACGGCAGGTCCAGGTCGACGCCGTGCACCACCGGCGTCTTGCCGTAGCTCTTGCGCACGCCGCGGATGGCGATGTGGGCCATGGCTTTCTCCTTCACTTGTCGGTGGCGATCAGGCCGCGCACGAACCAGCGCTGCATCAGCGCGACGACCAGCAGCGGCGGGATCATCACGATCAGGGTGCCGGCCATGGCGATGTTCCATTCCGGCAGGCCGCCCTGGTTGGTCGGGATCAGGCGCTTCAGCTCGACCACCGCGGTGCTGAAGGACTGGTCGGTGGTGACCAGCAGCGGCCACAGATACTGGTTCCAGCTGTAGACGAAGAGGATCGCGGCCAGCGCCAGCATGTTGGTGCGCGACAGCGGCATCAGGATCTCGGCGAAGAAGCGCATCGCCCCGGCGCCGTCCATCTTCGACGCCTCCAGGAGCTCGTCCGGCACGGTCAGGAAGAACTGGCGGTACAGGAAGGTGCCGGTGGCGGTGGCGATCAGCGGCAGGATCAGGCCGGTGTAGGAGTTCAGCAGGTTCCACTGCAGGTCGACCTGCAGCCCGATGAGCGCGAGCATGCTCTGGAATGGCGACAGCGCATTCGCCGCGATCGAGTAGGTCGGTACGATGCGGACCTCGAGCGGCAGCATCAGCGTGGTGAAGATCAGCCAGAACACCAGCATCCGGGCGCGGTAGCGGAAGAACACGATCGAGAAGGCGGTCAGCGCCGCCAGCACGATCTTGCCGGCGGTGACGCCGACCGCGACGATCAGGCTGTTCAGCAGCTTCGGGCCGAACCCCGCCTGGTCCCAGGCGGCGGCAAGGTTGTCGATCAGATGGCCGCCGGGGATCAGGCTCATCGGCACCTGGTTGACGCCCTGGATGTCCTTGGTCGCGGCCGCCAGCACGATGGCGAAGGGCAGCAGCACCAGCACCAGTCCGACGATCAGGATCAGATGCGTCAGGGCGTTCAGGACCGGGGTGCGTTCGATCATCGCCGTCCTCCCTCAGCTGTAGTGAATGCGGCGTTCGACCCAGCGGAACTGGACGAAGGTGAGGACCATGACCAGCAGCATCAGAACGATGCTCTGGGCGGCGGCGCCGGAGTAGTCGAGGCCTTTGAAGCCGTCGAAATAGATCTTGTAGACCATGACCTCGGTGCCGCGGGCGGGGCCGCCCTCGGTCATGATGTCGACGATGCCGAAGCTGTCGGTGAAGCTGCCGGTGAGGTTGATCACCATCAGGAAGAACAGGGTCGGCGCGATCAGCGGCAGCTGGATGTCGCGCATCCGGCGCAGCGCGCCCGACCCGTCCATGGCGCTGGCCTCGATCAGGCTGCGTGGGATCGACTGCAGCGCCGCCAGGAAGAAGATGAAGTTGTAGCCGATCCAGATCCAGGCGTGGCACAGCACCACCATGATCAGGGCCTGGGTGCCGTTCAGCACCGGGTTCCACAGCCCCGGCCACAGCGCGTTGATCGCGCCGATCATCCCGCTCTCGGGCGCGAAGATGAAGCGGAAGGCGACGGCCGCGGCGGGCGCCGCGATGGCATAGGGCCAGACGAAGATCGAGCGGTAGGCCTGGAAGCCGCGCAACTGGCGGTCGACGAACAGGGCCAGGACCAGGGCACCGCCCATGGCGATGCCGGTGGCCAGCAGGGCATAGGCGAAGCTGACGCCGATCGAGCCCCAATAGGCGCTGTCGCTCAGCAGCGCCCGGAAATTCTCCAGCCCGACCCATTCATTGCCGCCGCCCCAGGGCTGCTCCAGCGTGAAGGCCCAGTACAGCGCCTCGCCGGCCGGCCAGTAGAAGAACAGGAACACCAGCAGCAGCTGCGGCGTGATCAGGAGCCAGGCCAGCGTCCGGTTCTTGAAATGGGCGCGTTTTTCCATCGGGTCCGAGGCGGCTGGTAGGGAAGGGGCGGGGACCTGCACCCCTCACCCTCCCGTGGGCCGGGAGGGTGAGGGGGCTGCGCCGGTTACAGCAGCTGCTTGCCGGCGTAGGTCTTCTCGAAGCGGCGCAGGATCACGTTGCCGCGCTCCACCGCTTGGTCGAGGCCATCCTGCACCGACACCTTGCCGGCGATGATCGCCTGCAGCGCGTCCTGGACCTCCTTGCGGATCTGGATGTAGCCGCCGAGGCGGATGCCGCGGGAGATCGGGGTGGTCGGCGTGTAGGTCAGGCTCTCGATCGCCAGCTCGCGGCCCTTGTAGGGGGCCTTGTCGTAGAAACCGGCGGCCTTCATCGCCTGGAACCCGGAATTGGTCACGGGGATGTAGCCGGTGACGGTCGACCACCATTCGGCCGAGGACGGCTGGGCCAGGAAGTTCAGGAACGCGGCCGCGCCCTTGTATTCGGTGTCGGACTTGCCGGCGAGGACCCACAGCGAGGCGCCGCCGACCAGCGAGTTCTTGCGCTCGGTGCCGGCCCAGACCGGCAGCTTGACCACATCCCAATGCATGTCCGGGGCGGCCAGCTTGCCGATGGTGCCGTGGTCGGCGACCGAGGACTGCGTCATCTGGCAGGTGCCGGAGGCGAAGGCCGGGACGACGTCCTGCCCGCCCTCCTTGGTCTTCAGCACGAACAGGCCTTCGTCGTACATCTTCTTGATGAAGGCGACATGGTCGACGAACTTGGTCTTGTTGAACACCAGCTCGGCGTCGAGCCCGTCATAGCCGTTATTCTTGCTGGCGATCGGCTGGTCGTGGATCGCCGAGAACTGCTCCAGCGTCGGCCAGGGATCGAAGTTGAAGGCCAGCGGGCAGTCGTAGCCGGCCGCCTTCAACTGGCGGGAGATCTGCTCGACGTCTTCCCAGGTCTCCGGACCCTTGTCGCGACCGATCTTGGCGAAGGCGTCCTTGTTCCAGTAGAACAGCGCCGTCGAGGAATTGTAGGGGAACGACATCAGCTCGCCCTTCGACGTCGCGTAGTAGTTGGCGATGCCGGGGAAATAGTCGTCCCATTTGATGTCGTAGCCGTTGTCAGCCATCAGCTTGCGGGCCGGGACATAGGCGCCGGACAGCATGAGGTCCAGCGTGCCGGCGTCGAACACCTGCACCACGGTCGGCTGCTTCTGGGCGCGGTAGGCGGCGATGGCGTTCTGCACCGCATTCGGATAGCCGCCCTGGCCGACGCAGGTGATCTCGTAGTCGGCCTGGCTGTCGTTGAAGCGCTTGCAGGTGTCCTGCACCCGCTGCTCCAGGTCCCCGGTCAGCCCGTACCAGAACTCGAACTTGGCGCGCTCGGCCGCCTGGGCCGGCTGCGCAAACACCGCGGCGGCAGCCAGCGCGAAGGCGGCCGCCGACAGCTTGGTCACGACGGTCATGTGTGTCTCCCCTTGGCCGCCCTGCACGTCCGCGACGGCGGCGACGGGATCGTTCCCTACAAGGGGATGATGACGGTTCGGTTTAACAACCGTATCGCCCGGATGACATTTGCTCCTCCAGCCTGTGGATTTCGGCGACAACTTCAACGGGTTAGACGAAAATGCGATAGGTCCATGCCTATCAGGCGCTTGCATCCGTTCTATATTTCTGCAATTCTCGAAATATGGATGAGATTGCAGCGATCGAAGGGCTCGGCGCCCTGGCCCAGTCGACCCGGCTGGCCGTCTTCCGCCTGCTGGTGCAGGCCGGACCCGACGGCGTGCCGGCCGGAACCGTGGCGGAACGGGTCGGCGTGCCCGCCACCACCCTGTCGACCCATCTCGGCATCCTCAGCCGGGCCGGGCTGATCCGGTCGCGGCGGGACGGCCGGTCGATCCTCTATTCCGCCGATCTCGACGGCGTGCAGGCCCTGCTGTCCTTCCTGGTCCAGGATTGCTGCAACGGCCGGCCGGAGATCTGCACGCCGCTGATGGGCGTCATCGAGCAGGCGAGCTGCGGCTGCGCCCCGGCGCCTTCTGTCTAAGGAGGCTGGCATGACCGATCCGGTCTTCAACGTGCTGTTCCTCTGCACCGGCAACTCGGCCCGATCGATCATCGCCGAGGCGATCCTGAACCGTGTCGGGCAGGGCCGGTTCCGGGCCTTCTCCGCCGGCAGCCATCCCAAGGGCCGGGTCCATCCGCGGGCCTTCGAGGTGCTCGAGCACAGCCACCACGACATCAGGGGCCTGCGCTCGAAGGGTTGGGAGGAGTTCAGCGGGCGGAACGCTCCGCGGCTCGATTTCGTGTTCACCGTCTGCGACAACGCCGCGAACGAGGTCTGCCCGATCTGGCCCGGCCAGCCGATGACCGCCCATTGGGGCATCCCCGATCCGGCCGCAGTCGAGGGCAAGGAGTCCGAGATCGCGCTGGCCTTCGCCGAGACCTACCGCCTGCTGTTCAACCGCATCTCGATCTTCACCAGCCTGCCGCTGCGGTCGCTCGACCGCATCTCGCTCGGACATCGCCTGCGCGAGATTGGCCAGACCAGGAAGGAACCGGCGTCGCCATGAGCGCGGTCACGATCTATCACAACCCGGCCTGCGGCACGTCGCGCAACGTCCTCGGCCTGATCCGCAACGCGGGCATCGAGCCGACGGTTGTCGAGTACCTGAAGACGCCGCCGAGCCGGGCCGAGCTGGCCGACCTGATCCGGCGCATGGGCGTCCCGGTGCGGGCGGTGCTGCGCGAGAAGGGCACGCCCTATCACGAGCTCGGCCTCGACGATCCGGCCCTGACCGACGACCAGCTGCTCGATGCGATGATCGCGCACCCGATCCTGATCAACCGGCCGATCGTCGTCACCGAATTGGGCGTGACGCTCGCCCGTCCGTCCGAGGCGGTGCTCGACATCCTGCCGGCGCCGCAGCAGGGCGAGTTCCGCAAGGAGGATGGCGGGCTCGTCATCCGCCCCGACGGCCACCGCGCCTGACCCTTTCCTCCGACCGATCGGATCCATGATGACCGCCGAGACCACCGCGGCCGGGCCTGCGCCGGCTGCCCCCGCCATGGGGCTGTTCGAGCGCTATCTCAGCCTCTGGGTCATCCTCTGCATCGTCGCCGGCATCGGCCTCGGAGCGCTGGTGCCGGGCTTCTTCGCGCTCGTCGCCTCGGCCGAGATCGCCAAGGTCAACCTTCCTGTGGCGGTGCTGATCTGGGCGATGATCGTGCCGATGCTGTTGAAGATCGACTTCGCCGCGCTGGGCGAGGTGAAGGCGCATTGGCGCGGCGTCGGCGTCACTCTGTTCGTCAACTGGGGCGTCAAGCCGTTCTCGATGGCGCTGCTGGGCAGCCTGTTCATCGGCCACCTGTTCGCGCCCTGGCTGGCGGCGGACCAGATCCCGTCCTACATCGCCGGGCTGATCCTGCTGGCCGCGGCGCCCTGCACGGCCATGGTCTTCGTCTGGTCCAACCTTTGCGAGGGCGAGCCGCATTTCACCCTGAGCCAGGTCGCGTTGAACGACCTGATCATGGTCTTCGCCTTCGCGCCCCTGGTCGGCCTGCTGCTCGGCGTCGCCTCGATCACCGTGCCCTGGGACACGCTGCTGCTGTCGGTGATGCTGTACATCGTCGTGCCGGTGGCCGTGGCGCAGCTTTGGCGCCGGTCGCTGCTGGCCGTAGGCGGCGAGCCGGCGCTGCGGCGGACCCTGGCCGTGCTGCAGCCGCTGTCGCTGACCGCCCTGCTGGCGACGCTGGTGCTGCTGTTCGGCTTTCAGGGCGAGCGCATCCTGGCCCAGCCGCTGGTGATCCTGCTGCTGGCCGTGCCGATCCTGATCCAGGTCTATCTCAACGCCGGAATCGCCTATTGGCTGTCCCGACGCCTCGGAGTCGCCTGGTGCGTCGCCGCGCCGGCGGCGCTGATCGGCGCCTCGAACTTCTTCGAGCTGGCGGTGGCGGCGGCGATCAGCCTGTTCGGCCTCGGCTCCGGCGCGGCGCTGGCCACCGTGGTCGGCGTGCTGGTCGAGGTACCTGTCATGCTGTCGGTCGTCCGCCTGGTGAAGGCCTCGCGCGGCTGGTACGAGCGCCGCCCGGCTTGATCAAAGGATCTCGGTCACCGGGCGCGGCTGGGCCGGTTGGCTGGGGTGGTCGCCGATCGGGCGCTGCCACCACCCGACATCGTGCCAGGCGCCGTGCTTGAAGCCGACGTCGCGATACACGCCGAGCGGCACGAACCCGACCGCCTCATGCAAGGCGACGCTGGCCGGGTTCGGCAGGGCGATACCGGCGAAGGCGGACTGGTAGCCCTGCCGCCGCAGCAGCTCGAACAGCCGCTCGTACAGCGCGCGGCCGATACCCTGGCGCCGTCCGGCCTCGGCGACATAGGCGCTGACGTCGACCGACCAGCGATAGGCCGGCCGGGCCCGGTGTGTGCCGGCATAGGCGTAGCCCAGGACCCGGCCGTCCCGCTCCAGCACCAGCCAGGGATAGGTCGGGATCGTGCCGCGGATGCGGTCGGCCATCTCCGCCACCGTGGGCGGCGCCAGCTCGAAGGAGATCACGGTGCCGGCGACGATCGGGGCGTAGATGGCGTGGAGGGCAGGGGCGTCCCCCGGCGTGGCGAGGCGGATCATCGGGTGTCCCGGCCGGCTGAGTTGCCGATACATTATCCCTTGACTCATTGATCATCAAGGTATCAGGATCAAGCCATGACCGAAGCCCGCAAACTCGCCGCCGTCGCCCGTCCCGCGGTCGACTACACCAGCCGCTCTTACTGGGCCGGCACGATCAAGATGAGCCTGTCCAAGTTCTTCATCCTGCGCGTGCTGCACGATCGGCCGATGCACGGCTACGACATCGCCCGCGCCGTCGAGCTGACGACCAATGGCTGCTGCTCCCCCACCGAAGGCACGATCTATCCGGTGCTGCGCGAGTTCGAGGAAGGGGGCTACGTCACGGTCGAGAGCAGCGTCGTCTCCGGCCGCCCGCGCAAGACCTACACCCTGACCGGCAAGGGCCGCGAGGCCTTCAAGGTCGGCGTCGAGGCGTGGCTGGAGGTCACCCGGGCGCTGACCGAGACCGAGAGCGTGATCGCCCGCGAGGGCAACGGAGGCTGCTGCGGCTAGCCTCTCTTTTTTACCTCAATACATCGATCTTCGATGCCTAGATCATAGACAGTGAGGAGATGCTAGATGAACCGCCCGCTTGCCTCGTCCGACCGTGCACTGCTCGCGGCCACCTCGCCCTCGGAGCTGCCGGTCGCGATCATCGGTGCCGGCCCGGTCGGCCTGGCCGCCGCGATCCATCTGCTCGGCCATGGCATCGAGCCCGTGATCCTGGAGGCCGGTGACCGGGTCGGCGCCGCGGTGCGCGACTGGGGCCATGTGCCGATGTTCTCGCCCTGGGGCTACAGCACGGACAAGGCCACGGTCGCGCTGCTGCGGCGGCAGGGCTGGTCGCATCCGGACGAGGCCGGCTATCCGACCGGCCTCGACCTGGCCGAACGCTATCTCGACCCCCTGGCGGCGACGCCGGAGATCGCCGGCCGCCTGCGCCTCGGCACCCGCGTCACCGGTATTGCCCGCGCCGGCCATGGCAAGGTCCGGACCGTTGGGCGAGAGGAGCGGCCCTTCGAAATCCGATACATCGACGGCGCCGGGCGCGAAGGCCGGCTGTTCGCGCGGGCGGTGATCGACGCCTCCGGCACCTGGTCCTCGCCGAACCCGGCCGGGGCCGGCGGCCTGCCGGCGATCGGCGAGCGCGCTGCCGCCGCGCGCATCCGCTACGGCATGCCCGACGTGCTCGGCCGCGAGCGCGACCGCTATGCCGGCCGCCGGGTCGTGGTCGTCGGCAGCGGTCATTCCGCCACCGGCACGCTGCTCGACCTGGCCGAGCTGGCCAAGGAGGCGCCGGGCACCCGGATCGTCTGGGCCTTCCGCGGCACTGATCGGGAGAAGCTGTTCGGCGGCGGCGAGGCCGACCAGCTGCCGCGACGCGGCGCCCTCGGCCTACGGCTGCGGGCTCTGGCGGAGGCGGGCGCCTACGAGATCGTCACGCCCTTTGCGGTGGACGCGATCGAGACCATGTCCGATGGCGGGCTGCGTGTCATCGGCGACCGGGACGGCGCCATGCACGCCGTCGAAACCGACGAGGTGGTGGTGGCGACCGGCCTGCGCCCCGACCTGTCGATCCTCGGCGAGCTGCGGGTCGATCTCGATCCCGCGCTCGACTGCCCGCGGGCGTTGGCACCGCTGATCGATCCCAACGAGCACAGCTGCGGCACGGTCCGCCCGCATGGCGCGGCCGAGCTGGTGCAGCCGGAGCCGGGCCTGTTCATCATCGGCATGAAGGCCTATGGCCGCGCCCCGACCTTCCTGCTGGCCACCGGATACGAACAGGCCCGGTCGGTCGCGGCTTACCTCGCCGGCGACCTGGAGGCCGCGGCCCGCGTCGAGCTCGACCTGCCCGAGACCGGCGTCTGCAACGGCCCCGGCCGGCGGGATGCGGAGGCAGCGCCATGCTGCGGCCCGGCGGCATCGGCCGCTCCCGCCAAAGCATCGGCCTGCTGCTGAGCGACGGGAAAGACTTCATCATGGCTGAAGCGATCGGCGCGGCCGGCCCGGTCTCCGGGCGGCGGCTGCTCGGGGTCGTCGCCGGGCTCGGGCTGACCCAGATCATCGGCTACGGCACACTGTATTACAGCTTCAGCATCCTCGCCGCCGGGATGGCCGCCGATATCGGCTGGTCGCAGGATGCCGTCTACGGCGCCTTCTCGGCGGCGCTGCTGGCCGGGGCGCTGATCGGCCCGCGCTGCGGCCGCTGGGTCGACCGGCACGGCGCCGGCCGGGTCATGGCGCTGGGCTCGGTCGCCGCGGCTGCCGCGCTCGTCGCCTGCGCCGTCGCGCCCGGGCCGCTGGCTTTCGCCTTAGGGCTGGTCGCGATCCAGCTGGCGGCGTCCTTCGTCCTTTACGAGGTGGCCTTCCCGGCGCTGGTCCAGGTCGTCGGCTTCGGCGCCCAGCGCAGCATCACCCACCTGACCCTGATCGCCGGCTTCGCCTCGACCCTGTTCTGGCCGGCCACCGCGGCGCTGCAGGACCACCTCACCTGGCGCGAGGTCTATCTCGTCTTCGCCGCGCTGCACCTGCTGCTGTGCCTGCCGATCCATCTCTGGCTGCGAAGCCTGGTCCGGGCGGTCGGTCCGGCGGCGCCTTCGGCTGGTGTGGTCCCTGAGGACGCCCGAAACCGGCGCCAGGATCGCCGTGCCCTGCTGATATTGACCGCCACCGGCTTCTCGCTCGCCGGCTTCGTCTCCTCGGCCGTGCTGGTGCACATGGTTCCGCTGCTCGGGGCGATCGGTCTCGGCGCTGGCAGCCTGCTGGTCGGCAGCCTGTTCGGTCCGGCCCAGGTGCTGAGCCGGTTCCTGACCATGACCGCCGGCCGCCGCGCCAGCCCGGTCGGCCTCGCGATCATCGCCTCCAGCCTGCCGCCGCTGGCGCTCGGCCTGCTGCTGCTCGGCGCGCCTGAATTGGCCGCGGCGCTCGGTTTCGCGGTCCTGTTCGGCCTCGGATCCGGGCTGAACAGCATCGTCCGCGGCACGGTGCCGCTCACGTTGTTCGGGCGGGCGGGCTACGCCGAGCGGCTCGGCTGGATCTCCAGCGTCGTCCACATCGCCTCCGCCCTGGCGCCCTTCCTGTTCGCGGCCATGCTCGAGCGGCTGGGGGCCGCGTCGGCCCTCTGGCTGACGGCCGGCCTTGGCGTCCTTGCCGCACTCGTGTTCGTGGAGATCAGGCGGCGGAGCAGCCGCTTGCCTCCAACTACGACAGGTGATGCGGTGCAGACGGCCGGGTCGAACGGCGCGTCAAGGTTTCGGCGCGCCGCCCTTACGGCCTGCCTGCACCGCCGATGACGACAAGGGATGATGCGAGGATCCATGACGGGCCCCGCATCGAATTCGCCATCGGTCCTGTCCGGCGGACCCGTTAGACGGGTCCGGGAGGTCTGGTCCACGGGGGCGGAGTTGAACCACCACAGCGCGAGCGGGGCGTTTACAGCGCCTTGCCTTCACCGATAGGCGAGCCCGTGGGCCGAGGAAGGCTGGCGGAGAGCCGGGGAGTCGGGCCGGCGGCAACGCCCGTCCGGAACAAGGGACGAGCAGCGAACTCCCGCTGGGGCTGACTTTACCTGAAGCTTGGAAACCGACGCGCGACGCTCTGCCACCCTTCCGATCAGAAGGAGGGTTTTTCGCCTGGGTATCGCAGAGCGTGGGTCATGATGGGCGGGCGTATAGCACAGGATCCGTGCGGTGGGAATGGCCGGTCCGCTCGGATTGGGCTGAGCCGAACGCAAACGGCCCCGCCGAAGCGGGGCCGTTGCGGAATTCGGAGAGGGTCGGCGGTCAGACGAACTGGACCGTGACGATCTCGTAGCTCTTGGAGCCGCCGGGGGTGGTGACCTCGACCTGGTCGCCCTCGGCCTTGCCGATCAGCGAGCGCGCCAGCGGCGCGGTGATCGACAGGCGGCCTTCCTTGATGTCGGACTCGTCCTGGCCGACGATCTGGTAGGTGATCTCCTCGTCGGTGTCCTCGTCCGCCAGCGTCACGGTGGCGCCGAACTTGACGGTGTCGCCCGACAGCTTGGAGGTGTCGATGATCTCGGCCCGGCTGATCCGGTCCTCGAGTTCCATCACCCGGCCCTCGATGAAGCTCTGGCGCTCGCGCGCCGCGTGGTATTCCGCGTTTTCGGACAGGTCACCATGCTCGCGTGCCTCTGCGATCGCCTTGATCACCTCGGGTCGCGCCACGCTCTTCAGATGCTTCAACTCTTCCTGCAGGCGGTTGTATCCCCCCGCGGTCATCGGCACCTTTTCCATCGCGCTCCAGTCCCAAAAAGCCAAAAAGCGTTGCACCCGGCGTCCAGGACGCCGGCCTCCAGACCTGCTCGTATCCCTGCCCCCGGTGCTACCGCGCCGAACCTAGGTAGGATTGCAGCGGGGCGACTTCAAGCGCCCCGGCCTTAAGCGCGGCGATCGCCTCCACAGTCGCACGCGCCCCGGCCACGGTCGTCGAGTAGGGAATGTTATTGACCAGCGCGGCGCGGCGCAAGCCGAAGCTGTCGCGCACCGTCTGGGCGCCGTCGGTGGTGTTGAACACCAGCTGGACCTCGCCGTTCAGGATGGCGTCGACGATGTGCGGCTGGCCTTCCATCACCTTGTTGATGCGCCGGACCTTCAGCCCGCCGTCCTCCAGCGCCTTGGCGGTGCCGCTCGAGGCCAGGATCTCGAAGCCCAGCTCGGCGATGCGGCGGGCGACTTCCAGGATCGCCGGCTTGTCGCGGTCCTTGACCGAGACGAAGACGGTGCCGGACAGCGGCACCTTCTGGTTGGCGCCCAGCTGGCTTTTGGCGAAGGCGCGGCCGAAGTCTCGGTCCAGGCCCATCACCTCGCCGGTCGACTTCATCTCCGGCCCCAGGATGACGTCGACGCCGGGGAAGCGGTTGAACGGGAACACCGCCTCCTTCACCGCCGTGTAGGGCGGGTTCGGGCCGTGCAGGGTGAAGTCGGCCAGCTTCTCGCCGGCCATCACCCGGGCCGCGATCTTGGCGATGGGCGTACCGGTCGCCTTGGCCACGAAGGGCACGGTGCGGCTGGCGCGCGGATTGACCTCGATGACGTAGACCTCGTTGTCCTTGACCGCGAACTGGGCGTTCATCAGGCCGATGACGCCGAGGCCGTCGGCCAGCATTCGGGTCTGGCGCTCGATCTCCTGGACCACAGTGGCGGACAAGGAGTAGGGCGGCAGGGCGCAGGCGCTGTCGCCGGAATGGATCCCGGCTTCCTCGATATGCTCCATGATGCCGGCGACATAGACCTGCTCGCTGTCGCGCACTGCGTCGACATCGACCTCGATCGCGTCCTGGAGGTAGCGGTCGATCAGCACCGGGTTTCGGCCGGAGACCTTCACGGCCGTGGTGATGTAGCGGCGGAAGCCCTGCAGGTCGTGCACGATCTCCATGCCGCGGCCGCCCAGCACGTAGGAGGGGCGCATCAGGCAGGGAAAGCCGACCTCCTGCACGATCGCCTCCGCCTCCTCGACCGAATGGGCGATGCCGCTCTTCGGCTGGCACAGGCCCAGCTTGTCCAAGAGGTCGCGGAAGCGCTCGCGGTCTTCGGCCAGGTCGATCGCGTCCTTCGGCGTGCCCAGGATCGGGATGCCGGCCGCCTCCAGGTCATGCGCCAGCTTCAGGGGCGTCTGGCCGCCGAACTGGACGATCACGCCCTTGACCGTGCCGCGCTCCTGCTCGACCCGGATCAGCTCGATCACGTCCTCGGCGGTCAGCGGCTCAAAATAGAGCCGGTCCGAGGTGTCGTAGTCGGTCGACACCGTCTCCGGATTGCAGTTGACCATGATGGTCTCGTAGCCGGCCTCCTTCAGCGCATAGGCGGCGTGGACGCAGCAATAGTCGAACTCGATGCCCTGGCCGATCCGGTTCGGGCCGCCGCCGAGGATGATGATCTTCTCGCGGTCGGTCGGGTCGGATTCGCACTCGCCCTCGTCGAAGCCGGCCTCGTGGGTCGAGTACATGTAGGGCGTGGCCGAGGCGAACTCGCCGGCACAGGTGTCGATCCGCTTGTAGACCGGGGTTACGCCGAGGCCGCGGCGGGCCGAGGTGGCCTCGGCCTCGGACACGTCGGCCAGCTTCGCCAGCCGGGCGTCGGAGAAGCCCATCCGCTTCAGCCGGGCGAAGCCCTGGGCGTCCTCGGGCAGGCCGTAGCGCCGCACCTCCTCCTCGGCGGCGACGATCTTTTCGATCTCGCGCAGGAACCAGGGGTCGAACTTGCAGGCGGCACGGATCTCCTCGACCCCGAGGCCGAGGCGCATCGCCTGGGCGATCACCAGCAGCCGGTCATGGGTCGGGCGGGCCAAAGCGGCGCGGATCACCTGCGGGTCCGGCGCGTCCATGGCGACGCCCGGGATCTCGACCTCGTCCAGCCCGGTCAGCCCGGTCTCCATCGACCGCAGCGCCTTCTGCAGCGCCTCGGCGAAGTTGCGGCCGATCGACATCGCCTCGCCGACCGACTTCATGCTGGTGGTCAAGGTCGGCTCGGCACCCGGGAACTTCTCGAAGGTGAAGCGCGGCATCTTGACGACGACATAGTCGATCGTCGGCTCGAAGCTGGCCGGGGTGACCTGGGTGATGTCGTTGGTCAGCTCGTCGAGGGTGTAGCCTACTGCCAGCTTGGCCGCGACCTTGGCGATCGGGAAGCCGGTCGCCTTCGACGCCAGGGCGGAGGACCGGCTGACCCGCGGGTTCATCTCGATCACGACCATGCGGCCGGTCTCGGGGTCGACCGCGAACTGGACATTCGACCCGCCGGTGTCGACGCCGATCGCGCGCAGCACCGCGATCGAGGCGTCGCGCATCCGCTGGTATTCCTTGTCGGTCAGCGTCAGGGCCGGGGCCACGGTGACGCTGTCGCCGGTGTGGATGCCCATCGGATCGATGTTCTCGATCGAGCAGATGATGATGCAGTTGTCCGCGCGGTCGCGGACCACCTCCATCTCGTACTCCTTCCAGCCGAGGACGGATTCCTCGATCAGCACCTCGCGGGTCGGGCTGGCGGCCAGGCCGGAGCGCACGATCTCCTCGAACTCGACCCGGTTGTATGCGATGCCGCCGCCGGTGCCGCCCAGGGTGAAGGACGGGCGGATGATCGCCGGCAGGCCGACGGCCGGCAGCGCGTCGATCGCCTCGGACAGGCTGTGCACCACCGCGCTCTTCGGCGATTCCAGGCCGATCTCGTCCATGGTCTCGCGGAACTTGGCGCGATCCTCGGCCTTCTCGATGCTGTCCCGCTTGGCCCCGATCAGCTCGATCCCCAGCCGCTCCAGCGTGCCGTTCTCGGCCAGTGCCATGGCGGTGTTCAGCGCCGTCTGCCCGCCCATGGTCGGCAGCAGCGCATCCGGTCGCTCGGCCTCGAGGATACGGGTGACGAATTCCGGCGTGATCGGCTCGATATAGGTCGCGTCCGCCAGCTCCGGATCGGTCATGATCGTCGCCGGGTTGGAGTTGATCAGGATGACGCGGTAGCCCTCCTGCTTCAGCGCCTTGCAGGCCTGGGCGCCGGAATAGTCGAACTCGCAGGCCTGGCCGATGACGATCGGTCCGGCGCCGATGATGCAGATCGAGCGGATGTCGGTGCGCTTGGGCATGGGGGCGGCCTGCTGGGTACGGGGGGCACGCTCCCGAAGGAGCGCGCTCTTATAAGGAAGTAACGCGCGCGGGGAAAGCCCCGGGGCGACCGCATGGCGCAGGGCAGGGACGACCTGTCGTCATCCGGGCCCCAGAGTGCGGTCGCCTCAGATCGAAGCGTTTCGCTTCGATCTGAGGCGTGAATCGCACTCTGACTCTAAAGTGCAGAGCCGGATTCAGATTTGAAATGGGTTCGTCACGCGAACCCATTTCAAATCATCCGGCTCTGGCGAAACCGGCCCCGGCGCCCCATTTGCACCGCATCATCGGGCGGGAGGGCGGCATGGCGAAACCGGCGCAGGCGACGCCCCTTGGCATCCAGGGCGCCGTGGAGCGGGAGGAGCGGGACGGCCTCTCCTACGTCTTCTATGGCCGGGCCCTGGTGCTGGGGCTGCTGGCCCTCTACGTCGTCCTGTCGATCCCGGTCGAGCGGTCATTGGCCTATCTCGGCGTGATGGCGGTCTTCCTCGTGCTTGGCCTGATCCCGTATCTGCTGCAGCGCCGCGGCAGCATCGGCGTCTGGGGCGTCGGTGCCTTCCTGGTTCTGGACGCGGTGGTGCTGACCTTCGTCATGGTCGCGCCGAACCCGCTGTTCAGCTCCGACCTGCCGGTCCAGTTCACCCAGCGGATCCCCAACTTCCTGTTCCTGCTGCTGTTCCTGTGCGGCGTGGCGCTCAGCTACTCGCCCAAGCTGGTGCTGCTGGTCGGCGGGGCGCTGACCGTGTCCTGGTCGCTCGGCTTCGCCTGGCTGGCGACGCGGCCGGACAGCATCGTCACCAGCGCCAACGACGTGGTCGACGGTCCGAACCCCGACGCCGCGCGCATCGCGATGTCGCTCGACCCGCATGCCGTCAGCAGCACGCTGTGGATGATCCAGACCGTCGTCCTGGTGCTGATGACGGTGGTGCTGGCGCTGGCGGTGTGGCGCTCGCGGCGGTTGGTCGGGCGGGCGGCGCGGATGGAGGCGGCCAAGGCGGCGCTGTCGCGCTATTTCTCGCCCAACCTGGTCAGCCGGCTCGCCGCCTCGGCCACGCCGCTCGGCGAGATCCAGCGCCAGCCGGCGGTGATCCTGTTCGTCGACATCGTCGGCTTCTCCGGCCAGGCCGAGGGGCTGGCGCCGGAGCGGGTGGTGGCGCTGCTGCGCAGCTTCCACCGCCGCATGGCACAGCAGGTCTTCGCCCATGAGGGCACGATCGACAAATATATCGGCGACTGCGTGATGGCGACCTTCGGCACGCCGCAGCCCGGCCCGCGCGACGCCAGCAACGCGCTCAGCTGCGCCCGGGCGATGTGCAGCGAGGTCGAGCGCTGGAACGCCAAGCGTCGGACGCGCGGGGCGGTGCCGGTCGAGGTCGGCATCGGCCTGCATTACGGCCTGGTGGTGATGGGCAATATCGGCGACGAGCGGCGCCTCGAATTCGGCGTCGTCGGCGACACCGTCAACGTCGCCAGCCGGCTGGAGCGGCTGAGCCGCCGCCTCGCCGCCCGGGTGGTGGCCAGCGACGCGGCCGTGGTCCAGGCCGGCCGCGAGGGCTGCCCGCAGGAGGTGCTGGGCGCCTTCGGCCCCGCCGGCGAGGCGGAGATCCGCGGCCGGCAGGGGGCGCTGACGATCTGGACCCTGGCCGCCGCCGGTGCGATGCCCCAGGATCGCATGGCGATCGCTGAATAGGAGGCATGGAATGACCGGCACTGACGGGCTGCGCCGCCGATCGGCGGGTGAGACCACGGTGGCGCTGCCATCCGGCGCCGCCATGCCGATCCTGGGACAGGGCACCTGGGGCATGGGCGAGGACCGGCGCGAGGCCGACGAGGAGGTGGCGGCGCTGGCCGCCGGGCTCGACCTCGGCCTGACCCTGATCGACACCGCCGAGATGTATGGCGAGGGCGGGGCCGAGGAGGTGGTGGGCCAAGCCATCCGCGGCCGCCGCGACGGCGTGTTCCTGGTCAGCAAGGTGTATCCGCACAATGCCGGCCGGAGGGGCGCGATCGAGGCCTGCGAGCGCAGCTTGCGCCGGCTCGGCACCGACCGCGTCGACCTGTACCTGCTGCATTGGCAGGGCGGGACGCCTTATGCCGAGACCATCGAGGCGTTCGAGCGCCTGCGGCAGGACGGCAAGGTGGTCGATTGGGGCGTCAGCAATTTCGACCTCGATGACATGGAGGCTTGGGTCGCCGAGAAGAGCGGCGGCCGCACGGCGACGAACCAGGTCTGCTACAGCCTGTCGGCCCGCGGCATCGAATGGGACCTGCTGCTCTGGTGCCAGGACCGTGGCCTGCCGGTGATGGCCTATTCGCCGCTCGGCCAGGGCCGGCTGCTCGGCAACCCGGGCCTTGGCGGCGTCGCCCGCCGGCACGGCGTGGCGCCGGCCACGGTGGCGCTGGCCTGGCTGCTGACCCGGCAGGGCGTGGTCGCCATCCCGAAATCGAGCCGGATCGAGCGACTGCGCGACCATCGCAAGGCGCTCGACCTCTTTCTTGACGAGGCCGATCTGGCGGCGCTGGATCAGGCCTTCCCGCCGCCGCGGCGGAAGCTGCCGCTCGCCATCCTCTGACCGCCGACCCGGATTTGGTCCGGGACCAATGGCCATCACCGTCGGCCGTGTATTGATAATTGAGTTTTTGTAAGGTTCTGCAATCAATTTGGAATTCAGATTGTGTCCTCTTTGTGATCTCTTCGTGTTCTAAAAGGAATTTGGCGGCATTCTCGCTTGGTTTGTAACCGTATGCTTGCCGCTGTAGCTTCTATCGACGACGGAATCTTCACGATAGGGCGTGGAATGGGGGAGCCGGTTGTTTCCCAGGGAACAGCGCCGGTTGATGGAAGAGGGATCCCCCCTATGTTGTCTGGTATGAAGCGTCTTCTCGTGGCCGCCTCGGCGGCTCTGCTCCTCGCCGGCGCCTCCGGCGCCGCCATCGCCCAGGACCGGGCGCCCGCGCCCGTGGCCGCGCCGGCGGTGTGGAACGGCCAGGGCGACGCGAACCTCGCCACCAAGGTGGACTGGCGTGACAACCGCAGCTGGCGCGACCGCCGTGACTGGCGGCACGACCGCCGCGATTGGAGCCATGATCGTCGGGACTGGCGCCACGATCGCCGGGACTGGCGCCGCGACAGCTGGCGTCGTGACCACCGATACGGGCATCGCGACGGCTGGTACCGCCCCTATCGGTACGGCTGGCGCTACTGACCGCGCGACGATCTGAAGACGGACGATCTGAAGACGATGGAGGCCGGCACCCGCAGGTGCCGGCCTCTTCACATTCTAGAACCGGACCGGATCGGGCAGAGGCGGCTCGGCCGGGCCGTCGGGCGGCACCTCCGGCGGCGGCTGGCCCGGCCCGTCCGGCGGTGTGTCCGGCCGCGGATTGGGCATCGGTGGGCGGGTCGGATCGTCGGGGGGCGGCTTCGGATCGCTCATCATCGTGGCCTCGCATCTCCGGAGAGGGCTCTCCCTGATCAATCGCCCGCCGTCCTCCCCGGTTCCGGAGGGAACCGTCGGGCTGCCCTACTCATTGCTGGAATGAGACCACCACTGTGGGAGAGCGACATGCAGACCCAGACAGCCCGTGATCTCAGCGCGCGCGAGACCGAGCGGCTGATCGCCAGCGACAAGGTCGAGAGCACCCCGGTGCGGCGGCCGAACGGCGACCGGATCGGCACCATCCAGCGGGTGATGATCGACAAGCGCACCGGCCGCGTCGGCTATGCCGTCATGACCTTCGGCGGCTTCCTCGGCATGGGCGAGGACTACTACGCCCTGCCATGGTCGATGCTGACCTACAACGAGGCGCTCGACGCCTATGAACTGGACATCACCGAGGATCAGTTGCGCGGCGCCCCCGCGCATGATCGGGGTGACCGCTTCGACTGGGACGACCGGGATTGGGCGCGGCAGGTGCACGACTACTACCGCGTGCCGCCCTACTGGATGTAGCGACGGATCAGGCTGGGAAGACTTGGGCGGCCCCTCGGCCGCCCCTTCTTTGTCCGGTCAGAAGACCCACCAGAGCAGCACGGCGCCGAGGATGATGACCGCGAGCGCCATGGAGGCGTGGAGCACCCAGCGCATATGGCCGCTGGTCTCGCCCTGGCGGGCCTCGGTCTTGTTGAGCGTGGGCGCGGGGCCCTGGTCCTCCGGCATGTCGCCTCCTCGCTGCGATGACCTGATGAAAAGGCAACGGCAGGGAGGAGAGGCGGGTTCCCCGGGTCAGGCCTCGGGCGGGTCAACCGGATCGGGGTTGGTCAGTGCCGTCAGCACGTGGTCGCGCCAGGCGCCGCCAATGAACAGATAGTCCTTGGCGTAGCCTTCGCGGACGAAGCCCAGGCGCTGCAGCAGCGCGGCGCTGCGGTCGTTCTCCGGCAGGTGGTTGGCCATCAGCCGGTGCAGGCTCAAGGGGCCGAAGGCGAAGGGGATCGCCATCTCCAGCGCCTCGCGCATCAGCCCCTGGCCCTGCTGCGCCGCGCCGAGGTGATAGCCCAGCGTCGCCGCCTGGAAGGCGCCGCGCGCCAGCATGTTCAAATTCAGCTGCCCGACGATGCCGTCTTCCGGCCGGTCGATCCGGCGCAGCACCAGCCGCACCGCCCGGTCGTCGAGGAACAGGTCGGCCGCCTCGGCGCCCCAGCGGCGCCAATGGATCTCGGTGCGCCAGGCGGCGCTGCGCGGCGGCAGCCAGGGGCCGAGATAATCCCATTCCCGGTCGTGGAAGGCGGCCAGCGCCGCGCCGTCGGCCGGCCCGGCCAGGGTCAGGAAGACCCTGGGGCCGAGCAGGCGCGGCGGCGTGCGCTGCGGCATCAGCGCTTGTGCGCGTCGATCAGCTCGACGAAGCGCTGGAACAGGTAGTGGCTGTCCTGCGGCCCCGGGCTGGCCTCGGGGTGGTACTGCACCGAGAACACCGGCCTGTCCTTCAGCCGCAGCCCTTCGTTCGAGCCGTCGAACAGGCTGACATGGGTGACCTCGACCGTGTCCGGCAGGCTTTCGGCCAGCACCTGGAAGCCGTGGTTCTGGCTGGTGATCTCGACCTTGCCGGTGGTCAGGTCCTTGACCGGGTGGTTGGCGCCGCGGTGGCCGCGCGCCATCTTGCCGGTGCTCGCGCCCAGCGCCAGGGCCAGCATCTGGTGGCCGAGGCAGATGCCGAACATCGGCAGCCCGGTGTCGAGCAGCGCCTTGATCGTCGGCACGGCGTAGGCGCCGGTCGCCGCCGGGTCGCCCGGGCCGTTGGCCAGGAACACCCCGTCCGGATTGTGGCTCAGCACGTCCTCGGCGGTCGCCGTCGCCGGCACCACGGTGACCTCGCAGCCGGTCGAGGCCAGGCAGCGCAGGATGTTGCGCTTGGCGCCGAAATCGATCGCCACGACCTTGCGCTTCGGATTCTGCAGCGTGCCGTAGCCGGTGCCGAGCGCCCAGCGCGTCTGATCCCAGCGATAGGTCTGGGTGCAGGACACCTCCTTGGCCAGGTCCATGCCCTCGAGGCCGGGCCAGGCCTCGGCCTCGGCCAGCGCCGCGGCGATGTCGAATTCGCCGTCGGGGGCGTGGATCACCACCCCGGTCGGGGCGCCGGCGTCGCGGATGCGGCGGGTCAGGGCGCGGGTGTCGACCCCGGCAATGCCGATCAGGCCGAAGGATTGCAGCCAGTCGTCGAAGTCGCGGGTGGCGCGCCAGTTCGACGGCTCGGTGATGTCGTCGCGCAGCACCAGGCCGCGCGCCGCCGTGGTCCCGGTCTCGATATCCTCGGGGTTGGCGCCGACATTGCCGATATGCGGGAAGGTGAAGGTGACGATCTGCCCGGCATAGGACGGATCGGTCATGATCTCCTGGTAACCGGTCATCGAGGTGTTGAAGCAGACCTCGCCGATCGCCCGGCCGGTCGCGCCGATGCCTCGGCCCCAAAGCACCGTGCCGTCGGCGAGCACGAGCGCCGCAGTGGCGCCGGGGGGCGGAGCGGTGTGGGACATGGCAACCTCGGGGTCTGAATTTCCAGGCATAAAGCACGGGTGGGTGCAAGATTCCAGCCCCTCTTGCCCGCGCTGGCGGAATGGCCGCCCCCATCTCTTGCCTATCTCGGCCGAATGGCCGACATTCGCGCCGCTTTTGCCTGGAGGATCGATCATGCTGCGCACCCAGTTCACCGACACGCTCAAAGAGGCGATGAAGGCTCGGGACGAGCGCACGCTCTCGACCGTGCGGATGATCATCGCCGCGCTCAAGACCAAGGACATCGACGCCCGCGCCAAGGGCAACACCGACGGCATCCCGGACGACGAGATCCTGTCGCTGCTGCAGACCATGGTGAAGCAGCGGCGCGAGAGCATCGCCCTCTACCAGCAGGGCAACCGGCAGGACCTGGTCGACAAGGAGCAGGCGGAGATCGGGGTGATCGAGCGCTGGCTGCCGCAGGCGATGGACGAGGCCGAGACGGCGGCAGCGATCGGCACGGTGATCCAGGACCTCGGCGCCGCCGGCATGAAGGACATGGGCAAGGTGATGGCCGAGCTGAAGTCGCGCTATGCCGGCCGCATGGACTTCTCCAAGGTCTCGGCCGCGGTCAAGGCGCAGCTGGGCTGAGGGACGGATGGCGTCGGCGCCCCGGGATGTTCATACTAGGAAACATGAAGACCCCCGTGTCGCCCTCGCCAGATGACCCGCAAACTGCGGCCAAGCGCGCCGCGATCCGGGAAGGGATCGCGTCGATCGAGGCGGGCCGATGGGTGCCTCACGAGGAGGTCCGACGTTGGCTGCCTTCGTGGGGAACCGGCAAGCGGCTGCCCAAGCCTGAGTGCAATCGGTCGGATCTCGATAACCGCTGACCTGTGAGGCGGGAATCGCGTTACGCTGACGCGCCCTCGCCGGATAGAACCCCTGCATGTCCCTTCCCCCCGGCTTCCTCGAAGAGCTGCGCACCCGCCTCCAGGTGTCCGACGTGGTCGGCAAGCGGGTCCCGCTGCAGCGCAGCACCAAGGGCGAGTTCAAGGCCTGCTGCCCGTTCCACAAGGAGAAGACGCCGAGCTTCACGGTCAACGACCAGAAGGGCTTCTTCTATTGCTTCGGCTGCGGCGCCACCGGCGACGTCATCAGCTTCGTCATGCAGCACGACCGCCTGTCCTTCATGGAGGCGATCGAGATGCTGGCCTCCCAGGCCGGGCTGGAGGTGCCGAAGGCCGAGCCGGAGGACCGGGCCCGGTTCGAACGGCAGAAGACGCTGTACGATGTGGTCGAATCCGCCTGCGCCTTCTTTGAGGCCGACCTGCGCGGTCCTGGCGGCCGGGCGGCGCGTGACTACCTCAAGGGCCGCGGTCTGGACGGCGACACCATCTCGCGCTTCCGCCTCGGCTTCGCCCCCACTGACGGCGGCAAGCTGATCAAGCATCTGCGCGGCCAGGGCTTCCAGGATGCGATGATCGAGGAGGTCGGGCTGGCCCGGCGGCCCGATGACGGGCGCGACCTCTATTCCTTCTTCCGCAACCGGGTGATCTTCCCGGTCGCCGACCGGCGCGGCCGCACCGTCGCCTTCGGTGGCCGGATCATGGAAGGCGACGGGCCGAAATACATCAACAGCCCGGACAACCCTCTGTTCCACAAGGGAAACCTTCTCTACGGCATGTCCCGGGCCCGGCAGGCGGCGTCGCAGGGCCAGACCGTGATCGTGGCCGAAGGCTATATGGACGTGATCGCCCTGGTCCGGGCCGGCTTCGAGGCGGCGGTGGCGCCGCTCGGCACCGCCCTGACCGAGGAGCAGATCGTCGAGCTGTGGAAGATGGCGCCGGTGCCGGTGCTGTGCTTCGACGGCGACGAAGCCGGGCGCCGCGCCGCCTGGCGGGCGATGGACCGGATCGTGCCGCAGCTGAAGCCGGACCATTCCGCCCGCATCGCCTTCCTGCCGCAGGGCGAGGACCCGGACAGCCTGATCCGCGGCTCCGGCGGCGGCGCCGCCATGCAGGCGGTGCTGGAGAGCGCGCTGCCGCTGGTCCGGGTGCTGTTCGACCGCCAGACCACGATGCACCGGCTTGACACGCCGGAAGGAAGGGCGGGCCTGCGCGCAGGGGTCGAGGCCCAGGCCCGGCGGATCGCCGACCCGGCGGTGCAGGGCCAGTATCTGGCCGAGCTGCGGGCGCGGTTCGAGGAGGCCTATCCCTGGCGGCCGAAGCGGCAGGAGTGGCGGCCGGGCGGCAAACCGCCGGCGCCGGCCGGCCCCAAGCCGTCTCCCATCAGGGATGAGCTGGATGATCGGCTTGCCGTTTGTATCCTTCTCCTAATTCTGACGGAGCATCCGGGTCTGATCGAAGAAGTTGGCGAGAACTTTGCCAGGCTTGAGATCAATGATCTCGCCCTCGATTCGCTACGTCGGAAGCTATTGATGCGACTCGGTGATTCGCACCTCGGCGACTCGGACGGGGTTGATTCGGGGTCGACTCGGTCCTACCTGATTGTTCCCGAAGCCGATGGGCTGCCGCCGGCGCTCGTGAACCGCATCCGCAGGAAATGGCCCTTCACTCTTCCGCAGGCTTCTCTCGAGCAGGCGCGTGCTGGTTGGGACGTTGTCATGGGGCACATTGAACTGCGTGCGCTGGAGCGCGAACTCGTTGAAGCGAGGCGCCTTCTTGCGGGTGACGGCACCACTGAGGCGCACCAGCGGTGGCGTGTGATGTGGTCGGAGGTTGAGCGCCGACAGGCTTCGTTGGACAGGGTACAGAACGGCAGGTAGGCCGGGACAATAGCGCCGCGGCGCGATGGGACATGACCGCTATCCGAGTCGTGGCCCTTCCTTGCGCGCGGAAGCTTAGGTATGAGAGCCAGCTTCGGGCCCCTCTTGACAATGGGGCCTGACGGCGGCGGGCGAAGGGGCACGGGTGCAGATGGCAACCAAGACAGCTGCGGCAGCGGATTCGGCCGAGACGCGCGAGGATGGCGCGGACGGCGCCTCGATGGACGTGACCGTCCAGGCGGTGAAGAAGCTGATCGCCAAGGGCAAGGAGCGCGGCTACGTCACGATCGACGAGCTGAACGCCGCCTTGCCGCCGGACCTGACCTCGTCCGAGCAGATCGAGGACGTGACCTCGAACCTGTCCGAGATGGGCATCAACGTCGTCGAGAACGAGGAGTCCGAGGACACCGCGGCCGCCACCGGCGGCGATGCCGATGGCGAGGGCCGCAATGCCGGCAACCTCGACGACGACGATGTCGGCCGCACCGACGACCCCGTGCGCATGTATCTGCGCGAGATGGGCTCGGTCGAGCTGCTGTCGCGCGAGGGCGAGATCGCCATCGCCAAGCGCATCGAGGCCGGCCGGGAGATGATGATCGGCGGTATCTGCGAGAGCCCGCTGACCATCCGCGCGATGATCGAGTGGCATTCCTCCCTGAAGGACGGGAAGATGCTGCTGCGCGACGTGATCGACCTCGACGCCACCTATGGCGCCAGCCCGGAGGGCGAGGCGCTGGCCATGAGCGCGAGCGAGGCTGACGCCGAGGAAGAGGCCGAGCCGGAAGCCGAGGGCGAGGCCGCCGCCGGCGGGGCTGGCGATGCAGGCGAGGACGACGACGGCGGCATCTCCCTCTCCGCCATGGAGGAGGCGCTGAAGCCGCAGGTGCTCGAGACCTTCGAGGCGATCGAGCAGACCTACCAGAAGATGCACAAGCTGCAGGAGCAGCGCCTGACCCATATCCAGAAGGGTGAGGCGATCTCCAAGCAGGCCGATGCCAAGTACGACAAGCTGAAGGAGGACATGGTCCGCCTGATGGACGGCGTGCACCTCAACAATGTCCGGATCGAGCAGCTGGTCGAACAGCTCTACGCCCAGAACCGCAAGCTGATGGGGCTGGAAGGCCAGCTCATGCGCCTGGTCGTCGAGGGCGGGGTCAGCCGCGAATCCTTCCTGCAGAACTATTTCGGCCACGAGCTCGAACCGAGCTGGATCGAGCGGGTGCGTGGCCTCGACAAGAAGTGGGCCAAATTCGCCGAGAAGAACGGCACCGCGGCCCAGCGGGTGCGTGGCCAGATCAGCCAGATCTCGGACGAGGTCGGCCTGCCGATCTCGGAGTACCGCCGCATCGTCTCGACCGTGCAGAAGGGCGAGAAGGAGGCCGGGCGTGCCAAGAAGGAGATGGTCGAGGCCAATCTCCGGCTGGTGATCTCGATCGCCAAGAAGTACACCAACCGCGGGCTGCAGTTCCTGGACCTGATCCAGGAGGGCAACATCGGGCTGATGAAGGCGGTCGACAAGTTCGAGTACCGCCGCGGCTACAAGTTCTCGACCTATGCCACCTGGTGGATCCGGCAGGCGATCACCCGCTCGATCGCCGACCAGGCGCGGACCATCCGCATCCCGGTCCACATGATCGAGACGATCAACAAGCTGGTCCGCACCAGCCGGCAGATGCTGCACGAGATCGGCCGCGAGCCGACCCCGGAAGAACTGGCCGAGCGCCTGCTGATGCCGCTCGAGAAGGTGCGCAAGGTCCTCAAGATCGCCAAGGAGCCGATCAGCCTCGAGACGCCGATCGGCGACGAGGAGGACAGCCATCTCGGCGACTTCATCGAGGACAAGAACGCGGTCCAGCCGCTCGACGCCGCGATCCAGGCCAATCTGCGCGAGACCACCACGCGCGTCCTGGCCTCGCTGACGCCGCGCGAGGAGCGGGTGCTGCGCATGCGCTTCGGCATCGGCATGAACACCGACCACACGCTGGAGGAGGTCGGCCAGCAGTTCTCGGTGACGCGCGAGCGCATCCGCCAGATCGAGGCGAAGGCGCTGCGCAAGCTGAAGCACCCGAGCCGCAGCCGCAAGCTGCGCAGCTTCCTCGATACCTGAGCAGACGTTGGATTTTGGCTACGGACGGGCAGCCTTTGGGCTGCCCGTTTCGTTTCTGGTTCCTTATTATCCTGGCCGCGCTCCAACTTTAAGGAGACTCTACGATGTCCTTGCCGGAAGCCAAGTCGGAGCGGATCGAGGTTCGGGCGACGCCGGCCATGAACGGGTTGCTGCAGAGCGCCGCGGCTTCGTCACACAAGAATGTCGCCGAGTTTCTGCTGGAGGCTGGCCTTGCTGCTGCCGAAACGACACTGGCCGACCGGCGCGTCTTCCGGCTCGACGATGAGTGCTGGGCCGCCTTTCAGAAAGCGCTCGACCGCCCGATGACAGCCAAGCCGCGTCTCAAGAAGGTGCTTGCCGAGAAGAGCGTGCTCGAGTGAGCGCGAGGCAGCCGAGAAGGTCGACATAACTCATACCAGCGGCCCGATACATAGATCTGTCATAGCGAGCCCCGAAGGAGCGTGGCCATCCAGTGGCACCGGCCTGGATGGCCACGGCGCTCCGCGCCTCGCCATGACGGGTAAGGAACCGAAGAGTTGATCTCAAAGGTCACTGGGATCAGAGCTTGAGCCGATGTTGCCGCATCCGAAACTGCCATACTAGGATCGCAGCGGGATTCGAGAGGTTGTGTCCGGCATCGATCGGCGCTACCGCAGGGAAGATGAGACAAGGGAAGGGCGCCGTCGATGCTGCTTCGTGATCACTCCGGCCGTCAGGAACTCGGCGCATGACCCGATCCTCGCGGCGGTTGGGCACAGCCTCCCTGGCCGGGTTGCCGGCATCGGTGGCGCGGCCGGGCTATGACCGCGACGCGGTCGCCACCGGCATCGTCCATCTCGGCATCGGCGCCTTCCACCGCGCCCACCAGGCGGTCTGCACCGACGACGTGCTGGCGGCGGGCGACCGGCGCTGGGGCATCCTCGGCGCCAGCCTGCGCAGCCCCGACACGCGCGACGCGCTGGTGCCCCAGGACGGGCTCTACACCCTGTCGGTGCGCGACAGCGACGGCGAGGCGCTGCGCGTGATCGGCGCGGTCCGCGACGTGCTGGTGGCGCCGGAGAATCCGGCCGCGCTGATCGACGCGCTGTGCCGGCCTTCGGTGGCCATTGCCAGCCTGACCGTGACCGAGAAGGGCTACTGCCACGACCCGGCCACCGGCCGGCTGGACGAGAGCCACCCCGACATCGTCCACGACCTGGCCCATCCCGGGGCGCCGCGCTCGGCCATCGGCATCCTGGCGCGGGCGATCGCCCGCCGCCGGGCGGAGGGGCTGGCGCCCTTCACCCCGCTGTGCTGCGACAACCTGCCGGCCAATGGCCGCACCCTGCACCGCATCCTGTCGCGCTTCGCCGCGCTGGTCTCGCCCGATCTTGGCGCCTATGTCGAGGGCGAGATCGCCTGCCCCGAGACCATGGTCGACCGCATCGTGCCGGCCACCACCGACGAGGATCGCGGCCGGATCGCCGCGGCCCTCGGGGTCGAGGATGCCTGGCCGATCGTCACCGAGCCCTTCCTGCAATGGGTGATCGAGGACCGCTTCCTGTCCGGCCGCCCGGCCTGGGAGGCGGCTGGGGCGACGCTGGTGTCCGAGGTCGCGCCTTATGAGACGATGAAGCTGCGGCTGCTCAACGGCAGCCACTCCTCGCTGGCCTATCTCGGCTACCTCTCCGGCTGCGAGACGGTGGCGGCGGCGATGGCGGAGCCGGGGATCGCCGCCTTCGTCGCGGCGCTGATGGAAGATTCCACCCCGACGCTGACCCTGCCGCCCGGCGCCGATGTGGCGGGCTACAAGCGCTCGCTGATCGACCGCTTCCGCAACACGGCGCTGAAGCACCGCACCTGGCAGATCGCCATGGACGGGACGCAGAAGCTGCCGCAGCGGCTGCTCGGCACCGTCCGCGACCGGCTGGCGCGGGGACTGCCGGTCGACCGCCACGCCCTCGGCGTCGCCGCCTGGATGCGCTATGTCGCCGGCATCGACGAGGCGGGCAAGCCGATCGACGTCCGCGACCCGCTGGCCGCCGATCTCGCCGCGATCGCGCGCCAGGCCGGGCCGGTGGCGGAGCGCTTGGCGCCGGCGCTGCTCGGCGTCCGCGCCGTGTTCGGCGACGACCTGCCGGGCCAGCCGCAGTTCCGCGCCGCGGTGACCCGTGCCCTCGACGCTCTGTATCATCAGGGCGCCAAGGCGACGGCCGCTTCCTATGCCCTGCTGGAGGGCTGACAACCGGCCTGGGGAGGTCTCTCGCGTCGAATACCTTACCGGGAGGTAAAATATTTTTGGCCGGGATGTCGATTCCCGGTCGGCCCGTTCGTCTTCAGCATGAGAGCCGGCGTTCCGGAGCGGGATGGGCCCCTCCGGAAGCGATCCGGCGCCATGCGGAAGAGGCCCCTATGTCGCAACCGCGGACGGACAATCCCTATCGCTGGGTCATCATCGGTGTCGGCGCGCTCATGACCTGCGTCGGCATCGGCGCGATGTTCTCACTGGCGATCTTTCTGCAGCCGATGGCGGCCGACACCGGCTGGAGCCGCGCCGGCATCTCCAGCGCCATGACCCTCAACTTCCTGGTCATGGGCGCGGCCGGCTTCGCCTGGGGCGCGATCAGCGACCGCATCGGCCCCCGGATCGTGGTGCTCAGCGGCGCGGCGCTGCTGGGGCTGGCCCTGGTCCTGGCCAGCCAGGCCACCACGCTCGCCGCGTTCCAGTTGACCTACGGCACGCTGGTCGGGCTCGCGGCCGGGGCCTTCTTCGCGCCGATGGTGGCCGCCGCCACCGGCTGGTTCCACACCCATCGCGCCCTGGCGGTATCGCTGGTCTCGGCGGGCATCGGCGTGGCGCCGATGACGGTCTCGCCTTTCGCCGCCTGGCTGGTGGCGGCCTATGACTGGCGCACGGCGATGATGGTCATCGGCATCGCCGCCTGGGTCCTGCTGCTGCCGGCCGGGCTGCTGGTGCGCCGGCCACCGGTCGCGGCTGGCGGTGCCGTGGCCCCGGCGCCGTCCGGCGAGATCGGCAACATGTCGGCGGGCAGCGCCTTCCGCACGCCGCAATTCGCGGTCCTGGCGGCGACCTTCTTCCTGTGCTGCGCCGCCCATTCCGGGCCGATCTTCCACATGGTCAGCTACGCCATCACCTGCGGCGTCGCGCCGCTGGCCGCCGTCACCATCTACAGCGTCGAAGGGCTGGCCGGCCTCGGCGGGCGACTGCTGCTCGGCATCCTCGCCGACCGCCTCGGCGTCAAGCGCGTGCTGGTGGCCGGGCTGCTGGTGCAGGCTGTCGTCATCGGCGCCTATCTGTTCGTCGCCAATCTCGGCGAGTTCTACCTTCTGGCCGCGATCTTCGGCACCGCCTATGGCGGCGTGATGCCACTCTACGCCGTGCTGGCACGCGAGTATTTCGGCCAGGCCGCGATGGGCACCGTGTTCGGCGCGGTGACCATGGCCTCCAGCATCGGCATGGCGCTGGGGCCCCTGGCCGGTGGCTGGGTGTTCGACACCTTCAGCGTCTACAACTGGCTGTTCATCGGATCGTTCGGCATCGGGCTCGCGGCCGTCGTCATCGCGCTGGCCTTCCCGCCCCTGCCGTCGCGGCAAAGCCGGCAGCTCCAGCCGGCGTAAGCGTCGGACGCGCCGTCCCCATCCTGCATGGGGACGGCGCAGCCATCTTCAGGCCGCCGCCCGGTCGCGCGGGCCGATCGGGCGGTCGCCCTTCACCGTGGTGCGGTACAGGGTGCGGGCCAGATGCGGCGGGCAGCCGGTGGCCAGGTGGATGGTGGCGCGGTTGTCCCAGAACACCAGGTCATGCGCCTGCCAGCGGTGCCGGTACTGGAATTGCGGCTGGATCATGTGTGCGAACAGCCGGCGCAGCAGCGCGTCGCTCTGCGGCCGCTCCAGCTCGGTGATGTGGGTGGTGAAGCCCTCATTGACGAACAGCGCCTTGCGGCCGGTGGCGGGGTGGACCCGCACCACCGGATGGGTCACCGGCGGCACCGTCTTGGCCTGGTCCGCGGTCAGGCCGGGCCGCAGCGAGCTCTTGGCCTGCTGCGCCACGTTGCGGGCGCTGTAGTCGTGCACGGCCGTGAGGCCTTCGATCTGCGCCTTGGTGGCGTCGTCCAGCGCGTCATAGGCCGCGGCCATGCTGACGAACAGCGTGTCGCCCTCGACCGGCGGCAGCGTCTGGGCGTGCAGCAGCGATCCCAGGCTCGGCTCGGCCTTGTAAGACAGGTCGGAATGCCAGTAGCGCCCGGCATCGGCCAGGCCCAGCGGCTTACCGTCCTCCCGCGTCTCGTTCGAGACGATCAGGATCTCCGGATGCCCGGCCAAGTGGAAATGGTGCTGCACATGGATCTCCAGCTCGCCGAAGCGGCGGCTGAAAGCGATGTGCTGCTCCGGCGTGATCCGCTGGTCGCGGAACACCACGACCGAGTTCGCCTCGAACAGCGACTTGACCTGGGTGAAGGTGGTGTCGTCCGGCGGGGTGGCGAGGTCGAGCCCGGAGATCTCGAGGCCCAGCAGCCCGGACAGGGGACGGGTGGTGAAGGACATGGCGGCGTTTCCGTTTCCGTCGAACTCAGGGGTTCTGCGTGCCCCAGCGCTCGACGGTGAGCCGGGACAGGGTGCGGAACAAGAGGCTTTCGACCAGCAGGCCGATCAGGATGATGGCCAGGAGGCCGGCGAAGACGTTGGCCGTCTCCAGCTGGTTGCGGTTGACGTAGATGAACCAGCCCAGCCCGCCGGAGCGGGAGGAGACGCCGAAGACCAGCTCGGCGGCGATCAGGGTGCGCCAGGCGAAGGCCCAGCCGATCTTCAGCCCGGCCAGGATCGCCGGGAAGGCGGCCGGCACCAGGATCCGGGCGACATAGGCGGTGCCGCCGAGGCCGAGATTCTGCCCGACCATGGCCAGCGGCCGCGGCACGGCGCGGAAGCCGGAATGGGCGGCCAGCGCCAGTGGCCACAGCACCGAATGGACGATCACGAACAGCAGGCTGGGCGTGCCCAGGCCGAACCACAGCAGCGCGATCGGCAGCAGGGCGATGGCCGGCAGCGGGTTGAACATCGCGGTCAGCGTCGACAGCAGCTCGGCGCCCAGGCGGCTGGCGGTGGCCAGCCCGGCCAGGATCGCCGCCGCGGCCACGCCGATGGCATAGCCCGCCACCAGCACCTGCAGCGAGGCCAGGGTGCGCAGCGGCAGCTCGCCGCTGGCCACGCCCTCGCCGAAGGCCGCCAGGGTGGTCAGGAAGCCGGGCAGCAGCAGCGGGCTGCCGACGATCCGCGCCGTGGCCTCCCACAGCGCCGCCAGCGCCGCCAGGATCAGCAGGCGGCGCCAGGCACCGGTGCCGATCCAACGCCGCACGGGCGCCGCCTCGGCCTTGGCCTGGCGCAGCGGCGATCCGGCCTGCAGCAGGCCCTGATAGTCAACCATCGGCCGTCTCCGAGTGGCCGATCTGGTCGGCGATCAGCCCGCCGATCCGGGCCTCCAGCGCCGCGAAGGCCGGGTCGCCCCGGTCCGGGCCGCGGCCGCCCGGCAGGTCGATGACGGCGCGGATCCGGCCGGGATGCGCGGTCATCACCACGATCCGGCTGCCGACCACGATCGCCTCGTCGATCGCATGGGTGACGAAGATGGTGGTGACGCCGGTGTCGTCGCACAGCGCCAGCAGCTCTTCCTGCATCCGGCGCCGGGTCATGGCGTCCAGCGCGGCGAAGGGCTCGTCCATCAGCAGCACTTCGGGCCGCAGCGCTAATGCGCGGGCGATGGCCACGCGCTGCTTCATGCCGCCCGACAGGGTGCTCGGATATTGGTCGGCAACCCGCGCCAGGCCGACGCGCTGCAGCATGTCGTCGGCGATCGCCTCGGCCTCGGCCCGGCGGGTGCGCTTCGCCCAGGACAGGGCCGCGACCAGGTTGCGCCGCACCGTCAGCCAGGGCAGCAACTGCTCGAAATCCTGCAGCACCATCATCCGGTCGGGCCCGGGGCGCGACACCGGCCGCCCGTCCAGCAGCACCCGGCCGGATGCGGGCGGCAGGAAGCCGCCGATGCTCTTCAGCAAGCTCGACTTGCCGCAGCCGGACGGGCCCAGCAGCACCAGCCGCTCGCCGCGGCGGATCTCCAGGCTGACATCCTCGACCGCCGTCACCGTGCGGCCCTCGACGGCATAGGACAGGGTGACGCCCTCCACCTGCAGGGCAGGGGCCTCAGTCGCGGTATCGATGTTCTGGGCGAGGGCAGGGGCCGCCATCTCAGCTGCCCTGGCGGTCGTGCAGCGGCGGGAAGAACAGGTCGCGCCAGTCGGTCGTGGTGGTCTTGATCTGGCCGATGCGGTGCTGGAACTCGACGAACTTCAGGATGTTCTCGGGCGCCACGGTGTAGCGCGTGTCGGCGGCGGTGATCAGCGCCTCGACGAAGGGCTCCGGCAGCTTCGAGGATTCCGCCGCGATGTACAGCTTGGCGGCCTCGGCCGGATGGGCCTGGATGAACTGGTCGGCGCGGTCCAGCGCGGTGACGATCGCCGCCACCGTCTTCGGGTTCTCGGCATAGAATGCGCCGGTCGCGTAGATCACGTTGAAGGTGTGCGGCCCGCCCAGCACGTCGAAGCTGCTCAGCACCCGATGGATCTTCGAATCCTGCAGCTGCTGGTTCTGGAACGGCGGCGCGCCGAAATTCGCGGTGACCTCCGAGCTGCCGGACAACAGTGCCGCGGTCGCGTCCGGATGCGCCATGCTGACGGTCAGGTCGTCCAGCCTGGTCGCCTGGTCCTCGCCGAAGGCCTGGGCCGCCGCCATCTGCAGCAGCACCGCCTGGAACCCGACCTTCACCGCCGGCAACGCGATCCGGTCCTGGTCGGTGAAGTCGGCCAGCGTCTTCACCTGCGGGTTGCTGGTGGTCAGGTAGATCGGCATCGACCCCAGCGCGGCGATGCCCTTGACGTCGATCGAGCCGCGGGTCTTGGCCCACAGCGTGATCGCCGGCGGCGCCCCGGCCGCGGCAACGTCCAGGCTGCCGGACAGCAGCGCCTCGTTCATCGCCGCGCCGCCGCTGACCTGGATCCACTCGATCTCCGGCGCCGGCAGCCCGGCCTCGGTGACCGCCGCCTCGATCAGCTTCTGCTGCTTGGCCACGATCATCGGCAGGTAGGAGATGCCGAATTGCTGCGCGATCCGCAGCGTCTCGGTCTCGGCCTGCGCCGGGGCGGCCAAGGCGAGCAGCGTCGCGGCTACGACGAGGAGGGACAGGCTGGGGCGCATGGCGGCGATCTCTGGCTGGGCGGCAATAGAACGAAGATTTGGGTGAAAGCCAAAAATATCAATCCAATTCGATTGTGTTATATGTTATATAACATTATATTAATGTTAATATTCTCGTCCGGCTCAGCCCTCGACTCCCGTCTCGATCCTGAACCGATCCCGTTCGACTCTGTAACGAAGCTTATATCCGGCAATAGAATCGCCGAAATCGCTCGCCGGTAATGTGGTGGCTTCTTCAAATGCGGGGAAGATGTCTCTGTCCATTCCCAAATATCTCTTGAGGCGAGGCGGGTCGAGGCGCATCGTTATTTGTGCGGTGCCGATGATTCGGCAGTCGGTTGCCTCTGCGCCGCACCGCCCGACGGCGCTCCATCGATCGGAAGGAGATCCGATGGACATCGTGACGTTGATCATCCAGCTCGTAGCAGGTGCGGTCGGCGGCAACGTGGCCGGCGCCGCGGTCAAGCAATACAGCCTCGGCACGGTCGGCAACTCCATTGCCGGCATCGTCGGCGGCGGCATCGGCGGCCAGATCCTGACGGCGATCGTCCCCAGCCTCGGCGCTGCGGCGGCCGGTGGCAGTCTCGATATCGGCGCGATCATCGGCCAGATCGTCGGCGGCGGTGTCGGTGGCGGCGTCCTGATGGTGATCGTCGGCATCATCAAGCAGATGATGGCCGGCGGGCAGAAGGCGCAGTAGCCCGGTCTGCGGCGCCCGGCCCATCCCCACCCGGCCGGGCGTCGCAATCGGCTTCCCCGCGCCGGCGCCGCTTGCTAGAAGGGCGCCGGACGGGCCTGTAGTTCAGCGGTTAGAACCCGCCGCTCATAACGGTGTTGTCGCAGGTTCGAATCCTGCCGGGCCCACCACGCTTCGCCCTTCGGGCTTCGCGTGGCGCAGCCACGCGGAGGCCGTTAGAGCGAAGCAGTGTCCGGCGTAGCGGCAGCGAGGCGAAAGCGAAGACGGACAGCGTGTGGCGTCCTCTGCGCTTCCATTGCGCTCAACTCCCCCGTGCCGCCTCATACAGTGCGATGGCGGCGGCGTTAGAGACGTTCAGGCTGCCGATCGGGCCCTGGGTCGACAATTTGGCCAGCACGTCGCAGGTCTCGCGCGTCAGGTGGCGCAGACCCTCGCCCTCGGCACCCAGCACCAGCGCCACCCGGTCGCCCTGCATCGCCTCGGCCAGGGTCGTCTCGCCCTCCTCGGCCAGGCCGATCCGGCGGAAGCCCCATTCGCCGAGCGATTCGAGGGCCCGGGCCAGGTTCTTCACCCGGGTCAGGGCCACGTGCTCGACCGCGCCCGACGCCGCCTTGGCCATCACCCCGGTGACCTCGGGCGTGTTGCGGTCGGTGACGATCACCGCCAGCGCGCCGAACGCCGCGGCGGAGCGCAGGATGGCGCCGATGTTGTGCGGGTCGGTCACCTGGTCCAGCACCACCACCACGCTGCGCCCCTGCGTCGCGTCGCGCAGCTCCGCCTCGCGGCCGAGATCGTCGATGTCCGGCGCGTCCAGCGGCTTGACCTCGATCGCGATGCCCTGGTGCACGGCGCCTTTGAGGAAGCGGTCCATCAGGGCGCGATCGACGATCTCCGGCGCCGGGCGGTCGATGCCGGCCTCGGCCGCCTGTGCCAGCGCGTCGGACAGATTCGCCAACCCGGCCTCGGTGCATTGCACCCGGGTGATCTCCCGCTCCGGATTCAGGATCGCGGCGACGGCGGCGTGGACGCCATAGAGGTAGCGGTCGGGCTCGCGCGCCGGCGGCCGTCCGTCGGGGGCGCGGCCGCCGGGGCCGCGCTGATCCGGGCGCTGGCCCTGGTGTGGGCTGGGCCGCGGGGCGTGGGACGCGGCGGGGTGGGGCGGGCGGTTCTGGGGTGTGCGGGTCATCGCCGTCCTGTGCGCTGTGAGGCGGGCGGGGTCAAGTTTACGATTTTCGCATCACGCATGCTTGACTTCCGCGCAGGGATGTCGATATTCCGCCCCGCCATTCGCCGAGCCGTGCGGCGAAGCCCTTTGGAGGGGTGGCCGAGTGGTTAAAGGCAGCAGACTGTAAATCTGCCCGCATAGCGTACGCTGGTTCGAATCCAGCCCCCTCCACCAAAGCCCGCTTGGCTTCGATGTCACGGTCGAGGACATGGCGCGTCCCGGACCACCGGGCGGGTGTAGCTCAATGGTAGAGCAGCAGCCTTCCAAGCTGAATACGAGGGTTCGATTCCCTTCACCCGCTCCAGTCCGAGGATCCACAGGTCCCAACCGCGAACGAATTAGGGTTTCCAGAGAATGGCGAAGGCGAAGTTTGAGCGGACGAAGCCGCACTGCAACATCGGCACGATCGGTCACGTGGACCATGGCAAGACGTCGCTGACGGCGGCGATCACGAAGGTGCTTGCGGAGACGGGCGGGGCGACGTTCACGGCGTACGACCAGATCGACAAGGCGCCGGAAGAGAAGGCGCGCGGGATCACGATCTCGACGGCGCATGTGGAGTACGAGACGGCGAACCGTCACTACGCGCATGTGGACTGCCCGGGCCACGCCGACTACGTGAAGAACATGATCACGGGCGCGGCGCAGATGGACGGCGCGATCCTGGTGGTGTCGGCGGCCGACGGCCCGATGCCGCAGACCCGCGAGCACATCCTCTTGGCCCGCCAGGTCGGCGTGCCGGCGCTGGTGGTGTTCCTGAACAAGGTCGACATGGTCGACGATCCGGAGCTCTTGGAGCTGGTCGAGCTCGAGGTGCGCGAGCTGCTGAGCTCGTACGACTTCCCTGGCGACGACATTCCGATCGTGCCGGGCTCGGCGCTGGTGGCGCTGGAGGACGGCGACAAGAAGCTGGGCCACGACGCGATCCTGGAGCTGATGGCCCGGGTGGACGCGTACATCCCGCAGCCGGAGCGTCCGAAGGACAAGCCGTTCCTGATGCCGATCGAGGACGTGTTCTCGATCTCGGGCCGCGGCACGGTGGTGACGGGGCGGATCGAGCGCGGCATCGTGAAGGTGGGTGAGGAAATCGAGATCGTCGGTCTGAAGCCGACGGTGAAGACGACCTGCACCGGCGTCGAGATGTTCCGCAAGCTCTTGGACCAGGGCGAGGCGGGCGACAATGTCGGCGCGCTGCTGCGCGGCACCAAGCGCGAGGAGGTCGAGCGCGGCCAGGTTCTGGCCAAGCCGGGCTCGATCACGCCGCACACCGAGTTCAAGGCCGAGGCGTACATCCTGACGAAGGAAGAGGGCGGCCGTCACACGCCGTTCTTCACCAACTACCGTCCGCAGTTCTACTTCCGGACGACGGATGTGACCGGAGTGGTGGAGCTGCCGGAAGGCACCGAGATGGTGATGCCGGGCGACAACATCTCGATGAAGGTCACGCTGATCGCGCCGATCGCCATGGATGAGGGCCTGCGCTTCGCCATCCGCGAAGGCGGCCGCACCGTCGGCGCCGGCGTCGTCGCCTCCATCATCAAGTAAGTCGGCATCAAGTAAGTCGGGTGTCGCGCATGCGGCATCCGATTGCGACAATGCGGAAGGGCGGGGATCTCCCCGCCCTTTCGTCGTCTAAGATGGGCCCATGGTGATCCGTCTCGACCGCGACGCGCCGCTGCAGACCCAGCTCTACGACCAGCTCAAGGCGTCGATTCTGAGCGGCGACGCGGCGCCGGGCACCCGGCTGCCGTCCTCCCGCGCTCTGGCCGATCAGTTCGCGATCGCGCGAAACACCGTGCTGCAGGCCTATGAGCAGCTGCTGGCCGAGGGCTATCTCGAAAGCCGGCCGGGCGCCGGCACCTTCGTCGGCGCGGCGCTGCCGGCCGGGCCCGCGCCACGCCCCATGGCCGCCGCGATTCCGGCCGAGGCGCATCGCGCACCCCGGCTGTCGCGCTACAGCGAGCGGCTGCGTGGCCTCGACATCGACAGCCTGACCCGCCGCGGCGGCCTGCGCTACAGCTTCCACTACGGCACCGTCAGCGCCGCCGACTTCCCGGCCGACATCTGGCGCCGGCTGCTGCTGCGCGAGATCCGCCGCCGCGCCGGCAAGCCCTATCTCTACGAGAACCCGCAAGGCCTGCCGGAGCTGCGGGCCGCGCTGTCCGACTATCTCGCCCGGGCCCGGGCGGTGCGGGCGCTGCCGGAGCAGATCCTGGTCGTCAACGGCTCGCAGCAGGCGGTGGACCTGGCCCTGCGGGTGCTGGTCGACCCCGGCGACACCGTGGTGGTCGAGGATCCCGGCTACAGCGGCGCCCGGCTGGCGGTGGAGGCGATCGGCGCCCGGCTGCTACCGGTGCCGGTCGATGCCGACGGGCTCGACACCGTCCAACTGCCGCCGCCCGAGGCCGGGGCCCGGCTGGCCCACGTCACCCCCGGCCACCAGTTCCCGACCGGCGGGGTGATGCCGGCGGCGCGCCGCCTGGCCCTCCTGGACTGGGCCGAGCGTGGCGGCACCTATGTGTTCGAGGACGATTACGACAGCGAGTACCGCTACGAGGGCCGGCCGGTCGAATCGCTGCAGGCGCTCGACCGTGCCGGGCTGGTGATCTATTCCGGCACCGTGTCCAAGGTGCTCTCGCCCGGGCTGCGCCTCGGCTACATGGTGCTGCCGCCGGAGCTGGTGGAGCCGTTCCTGCGGGCCAAGCAGCTGACCGACCGGCACACCGCTTCGCTCGACCAGGCGGTGTTCGCCCATCTCATCCGCGACGGCCATTTCGAACGCCACATCCGCCGCACCCGCCGCCGCAACCAGCGCCGCCGCGATGCGCTGGTGGCGGCGCTGCAGTCGGCTTTCGGCGCCGCGGTGCTGATCGAGGGGGCGAGGGTCGGGCTGCATCTGGTGGTCCGCTTCCGCGACATCCCGGCCGCCCTCGCCGGCAGCGTCGCCGAGGCGGCGGCACTGCGCTCGGTCGGCATCGTCCCGACGGAGACCGGCGCCGGGAAACGGGATGCGGGCGCCGGCTTCCTGATGGGCTACGCCGCGCTGGAGGAGCCGGACATCCGCCGGGGCGTCGCCCTGCTGCACGAGGTGGTGCAGTCCTTCCGCCGCGGCGGCGCAGCCTGACTGGACCCATTGTTTCCGGAGAAATCTGAATCCACCGACCGGGAGGCTGGTTCTAGCCGTGGACGAACTGGCCCCATGAAATTGCCGGTTTGGTGGATCTTCTCCGACCAGTGCCGGCGGCCTAGCGTTCAGGCCACTTCCTTCGGAGACAGCCCATGACCGCCAACGGTACCAACGGAACCCATTCCCCGCAGGCCCTGCGCCTGAAGACCGGCCTGGCCGAGATGCTCAAGGGCGGCGTCATCATGGATGTCACCGATGCGCGCCAGGCCGAGATCGCCGAGCGCGCCGGTGCCGTCGCGGTGATGGCGCTGGAGCGGGTGCCGGCGCAGATCCGGGCCGAGGGCGGCGTCGCCCGCATGGCCTCGCCGGTCAAGATCCGCGAGATCATGGGCACGGTGTCGATCCCGGTGATGGCCAAGTGCCGCATCGGCCACTTTGCCGAGGCCCAGGTGCTGCAGTCGCTCGGCGTCGACTTCATTGATGAATCCGAGGTGCTGACCCCGGCGGATGAGGCGCACCACGTCGACAAGCAGGCTTTCGCCACCCCCTTCGTCTGCGGCGCCCGCAACCTGGGCGAGGCGCTGCGCCGGATCGCCGAGGGCGCGGCGATGATCCGCACCAAGGGCGAGGCCGGCACCGGCGACGTGGTCCATGCGGTGCAGCATCTGCGCCAGATCAGCCGGGACATCCGCGGCCTGACCGTGCTGCGGCCGGAGGAGCTGTACGCCACCGCCAAGGAGCTGGGCGCGCCGTACGAGCTGGTGCGGCTGGTGGCCGAGACCGGCCGGCTGCCGGTGCCGAACTTCTCGGCCGGCGGCATCGCCACCCCGGCCGACGCCGCGCTGGTGCGGCAGCTGGGGGCGGAGGCGGTGTTCGTCGGCTCCGGCATCTTCATGCAGGATTCGCGGTCCTTCGCCGAGCCGCAGGAGGCCGAACGCCGCGCCCGCGCCATCGTCCGTGCCACCACCCACTACGAGGATGCGGCGATCCTGGCCGAGGCCAGCGCCGAGTGCCAGGGCGCCATGAAGGGCCTGGCGGCGGCGGCGCTCGACCCCGCCCAGATGCTGCAGACCCGCGGATGGTGAGCGGGGAGGCCATGGCGTGGACGGACGCTGCCGGCACGCCACGCATCGGCGTGCTGGCGCTGCAGGGCGACTTCGAGGCCCATGCCAGGGCGCTGCGCGAGGCCGGGGCGGAGGCCGTCCCGGTGCGCCTGCCGGCCCATCTCGCCGCCCTCGCCGGGCTGGTGATCCCGGGCGGCGAGTCGAGCACGCTGCTCAAGCTGGCGGCGCGCGACGGGATGTTCGAGGCGCTCGGCCGCTTCGCCCGGACGATGCCGGTGTTCGGCACCTGCGCCGGCTGCATCCTGCTGGCCCGCCGGGTGCTGCGGCCGGAGCAGGCGAGCCTCGGCGCGCTCGACGCCACGGTCGAGCGCAACGCCTATGGAAGGCAGATCGACTCGGCGATCCTGGAGAGCCCGACCACGCTGCCCGGCGGGCCGCTGGAGACGGTCTATATCCGGGCGCCGCGCATCGCCGCGATCGGCCCCGGCGTCGAGGTGCTGGCGGAGCGGGGCGGCGACCCGGTGCTGGTGCGCCAGGGCCGGCTCTTGGCTGCGACCTTCCACCCCGAGCTCTCCGCCGACCGGCGGGTGCACCGGCTGTTCCTGGACATCGTGGCCGGCGCCGGAAGCGGGGCGGAGCGGGCGGCCTGCGAGAAATCCGACGGCGCCTCCGAACAGGGTGTTGATTCTGCCGGGCGCTTCCGCTACAAGGCCGTTCGCTCCGCGGTCAGGGCGGCGAGCGTGCCTCGTCGTGTTCCTGAAGGCAGGGCGGTCCCCGGAGGAGTGTAGCTCAATTGGTAGAGCGTCGGTCTCCAAAACCGAAGGCTGGGGGTTCGAGACCCTCCACTCCTGCCACGCCCGCCTGACCGGCGATTTGATTGGTAGACATGGCCAAGACCAGCCCCGTCCAGTTCTTCAGGCAGGTCCGGCAGGAGACCGCGAAGGTCACCTGGCCGACACGGAAGGAGACCGCGATCACCACCGGCATGGTGTTCGTGTTCGTCACCCTCATGTCGATCTTCTTCCTGCTGGTCGACTGGGTCGCCGGCTGGGCGGTGACCTCCGTCATCGGCATGGGGAGCTGACCCATGGCGATGCGCTGGTACGTGCTGCACGTCTATTCGAATTTCGAGAAGAAGGTCGCGGAGTCGATCCGCGAGCAGGCCGACCAGAAGGGCCTGTCCGACCATTTCGAGCAGATCGTGGTGCCGACCGAGGAGGTCGTCGAGATCCGCCGCGGCCAGAAGGTCAACACCGAGCGCAAGTTCTTCCCGGGCTATGTGCTGCTCAAGATGGAGCTGTCCGACCGGGCCTGGCATCTGGTCAAGAACACGCCGAAGGTCACCGGCTTCCTCGGGTCCGGCAACAAGCCGATCCCGATCAGCGAGACCGAGGCGATGCGGATCATGCAGCAGGTCCAGGAAGGCGTGGAGCGGCCGAAGCCGTCCATCACCTTCGAGATCGGCGAGACGGTGCGCGTGGCCGACGGTCCCTTCACCAGCTTCAACGGCGTGGTGGAAGAGGTGGACGAGGAGCGGTCGCGGCTCAAGGTCGCGGTCTCGATCTTCGGCCGTGCGACTCCGGTGGAGCTAGAGTACACGCAGGTCGAGAAAGTTTCGTGACGGTCCGCTGATCGTCGTCGGATACCCCGCGCTCCAGGGCGCGGGGAAACGGTGCGGGAGACCCTCCCGGGAAGTCCTCCGGGGGTCGTGACCGCGCTTCCCAATCCCTCCGGTTCCGCCGGAGGGATCAGTTGTTGAGGGATATGAGATGGCAAAGAAGGTCGTAGGACAGATCAAGCTGCAGGTGCCCGCGGGCGCCGCCAACCCATCGCCGCCGATCGGTCCGGCGCTGGGCCAGCGCGGTCTGAACATCATGGAGTTCTGCAAGGCGTTCAACGCGCTGACCCAGAATCTCGAGAAGGGGATGCCGATCCCGGTCGTGATCACGGCCTATGGCGATCGGACGTTCACCTTCGTCACCAAGACGCCGCCGAACACCTATTTCATCAAGAAGGCCGCGGGGCTCGACAAGGGCAGCCAGACGCCCGGCAAGGGCGCCACGGTCGGCAAGATCACGATGAAGCAGATCCGCGACATCGCCGAGATCAAGATGAAGGATCTCAACGCGAACGACGTCGACGCGGCTGCCCAGATGATCAAGGGCTCCGCCCGATCGATGGGCATCGAGGTGGTGGAGTAATCGGCATGGCCAAGATTTCCAAGCGCATGCGCGCCGTCACCAAGGGCCTGAACCCCGAGGCGACCTACGAGCTGGCCCAGGCGGTCAAGATGCTGAAGGCGTCGGCCACGGCGAAGTTCGACGAGACCGTCGAGATCGCGATGAACCTCGGCGTCGATCCGCGCCACGCCGACCAGATGGTCCGCGGCGTCGTCCAGCTGCCGAACGGCACCGGCAAGACCGTCCGCGTCCTGGTGTTCGCCCGCGCCGACAAGGCCGAGCAGGCCCTGGCCGCCGGGGCCGACATCGTCGGCGCCGACGATCTCGCCAAGGAGATCCTCGAAGGCCGGATGGATTTCGACCGCTGCATCGCCACCCCGGACATGATGGGTGTGGTCGGTCGCCTCGGTAAGGTGCTGGGCCCGCGCGGCCTGATGCCGAACCCCAAGCTCGGCACAGTCACCCCGGACGTCGCCGGCGCGGTCAAGGCCGCCAAGGGCGGCGCCGTGGAGTTCCGGGCCGAGAAGGCGGGCATCATCCATGCCGGCGTCGGCAAGGCCAGCTTCACGGAAGAGGCGCTGGTCGGCAACATCCGCGCCTTCGTCGAGGCGATCCAGCGCGCCAAGCCCAGCGGGGCGAAGGGCACCTACCTGAAGAAGGTGACCGTCACCTCGACCATGGGCCCGGGCTACAAGCTGGACCTGCCGAAGCTGCACGAGGGCGCCGGCGCCTGAGGAATACGCTGCCCGTAAGGGTGGCGGCGCGCCCGAAGGGCGCTGCTTTAGGGATACGTCGCCCGGTGACGGGCGACGCCAGGGTGGGGCCTCGGCCCTGCCCGAACCTGTCCGAGACTGCAGGGGCGTCGCGAGGCGCTTAAAACCCACCTGCATAGACGGGAGTCGAACCCAATCAACGGCGGCGGCCGGGCTTCGGCCCGGGCGCCGCGCGGGGCTTGGACTTCTGGGACAGGAGAGCGGATCGGCACCGGACCCAACCTCATCTCGAGGGCGGGCCCAAGGACCGGTCCAGTGTGGACTGGGGTCCCCTTCCGGCAATGGCTGGGGCGGGATCCCGACAACGGAGGCGATCCGTGAACCGAACACAAAAGACCGAGAAGATCGCCGCGCTGCAGGAGTCGTTCCGGACGGCGTACACGGTCGTCGTCACCCGCCAAGGCGGGATGACGGTGGCCGAGTCGACCGATCTCCGGCGGCAGATGCTCGCGGCGGGGGCCTCGTTCCGCGTGACCAAGAACCGGCTCGCCCGCATCGCCCTTCAGGGCACCCAGTTCGAGCATCTGGCCGATCTGTTCACCGGCCCGACCGCCATCGCGTTCTCCCAGGACGCGGTCGCGGCGGCGAAGGTGGCGGTCGAATACGCCAAGAAGAACGAGAAGCTGCAGATCATCGGCGGCGGTCTCGGTCCTCAGCTGCTCGATCAGAAGGGTGTCGAGGCTCTCGCTGCGCTGCCGTCGCTCGACGAGCTGCGCGCGAAGCTGGTGGGCATGATCCAGACTCCGGCGACCCGTATCGCCGGTGTTCTGCAGGCTCCGGCCGGGCAGCTCGCCCGCGTCTTCGGGGCCTATGCCAAGAAGGACGAGGCGGCATAGAGCCGCACCTGTTGAATCCGTACCCAGAAGACCCAAGTTTTAGGAGAACGAAATGGCTGATCTTGCAAAGCTGGTCGACGATCTGTCGAGCCTGACGGTCCTCGAGGCCGCCGAGCTGTCGAAGCTGCTCGAGGAGAAGTGGGGCGTGTCCGCCGCTGCTCCCGTTGCGGCTGCGGCTGCTCCGGCCGCTGCTGCTGCCGCTCCGGCGGAAGAGCAGACCGAGTTCAACGTCATCCTGACGGAAGCCGGCGAAAAGAAGATCAATGTGATCAAGGAGGTCCGTGCGATCACCGGCCTCGGCCTCAAGGAGGCCAAGGACCTCGTCGAGGGCGCGCCCAAGCCTGTCAAGGAAGGCGTGTCGAAGGACGAGGCCGCCAAGATCAGGAAGCAGCTCGAAGAAGCCGGCGCCAAGGTCGACGTCAAGTAAGACCCGCGTGGCACTTCAGGCTGTTTTGTCGTTGTAGTCCGGGCGCGGCCGATCCCTCGGGGTCGGCCGCGAACGGGCGTTTGTGTTCCGTACCTGTTCGGCATTTGTTGGAAACGAGGGGCTCACATGGCTCAGACCTTCACCGGCCGTAAGCGCGTCCGCAAGAGTTTCGGGCGGATTCCCGAGGTCGCCCAAATGCCAAACCTGATCGAGGTGCAGCGCAGCTCCTACGATCAGTTCCTGCAGATGAATATCAAGCCGGCGGCCCGGGCCGTGGTCGGCCTGCAGGAGGTGTTCCGGTCGGTGTTCCCGATCAAGGACTTCTCTGAACGCGCCGAGCTCGATTTTGTTTCGTATGAGCTGGAAGAGCCGAAATACGACGTCGAGGAGTGCCAGCAGCGGGGCATGACCTTCGCCGCGCCGCTCAAGGTGACGCTGCGCCTGACCGTGTTCGATGTCGAGGAGGATACGGGCCTGCGCTCGATCCGCGACATCAAGGAGCAGGACGTCTACATGGGCGACATGCCGCTCATGACGGCGAACGGCACCTTCATCATCAACGGCACCGAGCGCGTCATCGTCAGCCAGATGCACCGCAGCCCGGGCGTGTTCTTCGACCATGACCGCGGCAAGACCCATTCCTCGGGCAAGTACCTGTTCGCCGCCCGCGTCATCCCCTATCGCGGCTCCTGGCTCGACTTCGAGTTCGATGCCAAGGACCACATGTATGTCCGCATCGACCGCCGTCGCAAGCTGCCGACCACGACGCTGCTGATGGCGCTGGATTCGGCCGAGACCGCCGCGCTGCGCCAGGCGCGGGCGAAGGAAGGCCGCGGCCTGCAGCCATACGAGGCGCAGGGCATGAGCCGGGAGGAGATCCTCGGCTTCTTCTACGACGACGTCGCCTACACGCGTGCCAAGGACGGCTGGAAGACCGCCTTCGACGCGGAGCGGCTGAAGGGCGTCAAGCTGACGGCCGACCTGGTCGACGCCGCCTCGGGCGAGGTGGTGGCCCCGGTCGACACCAAGATGACGCCGCGCGTCATCAAGAAGCTGGTTGAGCAGGGCGTCACCGAGATCCTGGTTCCGGCCGAGGACGTGGCCGGCCGCTACCTGGCCGGCGACGTGATCGACGAGAAGACCGGCGAGGTCTTCTTCGAGGCCGGCGACGAGGTCACCCAGGCCGTTCTCGACCTGTTCGAGGAGAAGGGCTTCGACACCCTGACCGTGCTCGCCATCGACCACGTCAATGTCGGCCCGTATGTCCGCAGCACCCTGGCGATCGACCGCAATGCTTCCCGCGAGGATGCGCTGATCGACATCTACCGGGTCATGCGCCCGGGCGAGCCGCCGACGCTGGAGAGCGCCGAGGCGCTGTTCAACGGCCTGTTCTTCGACCAGGAGCGCTACGACCTCTCGGCCGTCGGCCGGGTGAAGATGAACGCGCGCCTGGGCTTCGAGACCGACGACCAGCTCCGCGTCCTGCGCAAGACCGACGTCCTCGAGATCCTCAAGATCCTGGTCGGGCTGAAGGACGGCCGCGGCGAGATCGACGACATCGACAACCTCGGCAACCGCCGCGTCCGCTCGGTCGGCGAGCTGATGGAGAACCAGTACCGCGTCGGTCTGCTGCGCATGGAGCGCGCGATCCGCGAGCGCATGTCGTCGGTCGACATCGACACGATCATGCCGCACGACCTGATCAACGCGAAGCCGGCGGCGGCGGCGGTGCGGGAGTTCTTCGGCTCCTCGCAGCTCAGCCAGTTCATGGACCAGACCAACCCGCTGTCCGAGATCACGCACAAGCGGCGCCTCTCGGCCCTCGGGCCGGGCGGTCTGACCCGTGAGCGCGCGGGCTTCGAGGTGCGCGACGTGCATCCGACCCATTACGGCCGGATCTGCCCGATCGAGACGCCGGAAGGCCCGAACATCGGCCTGATCAACTCGCTCGCCACCTATGCCCGGGTGAACAAGTACGGCTTCATCGAGAGCCCCTACCGCAAGATGGCGGACGGCCGCGTCACCAACGAGGTCATCTACCTCTCGGCGATGGAGGAGAGCCGCTACACCATTGCTCAGGCGAATGCCGAGCTGGACGCGGAAGGCCGCTTCGTCGGCGACCTCGTGTCGTGCCGCCAGGGCGGCGACTACATCATGTCGAAGCCGGAATCGATCGACCTGGTCGACGTCTCGCCGAAGCAGATCGTCTCGGTGGCCGCGGCGCTGATCCCGTTCCTCGAGAACGACGACGCCAACCGCGCGCTGATGGGCTCGAACATGCAGCGCCAGGCGGTGCCGCTGGTGCGTGCCGACGCGCCTTTGGTCGGCACCGGCATGGAGGGCACGGTCGCCCGTGACTCGGGCGTCACCATCGTCGCCCGCCGCGCCGGCGTGATCGACACGGTCGACGCCACCCGCGTCGTGGTGCGGGTGACCGACACCGAGGGCGCGGTCTCGACCGTCGACATCTACAACCTGCTGAAGTTCCAGCGCTCGAACCAGAGCACCTGCATCACCCAGCGGCCGCTGGTGAAGGTCGGCGACCGCGTGGCCAAGGGCGACATCATCGCCGACGGCCCGTCGACCGAGCTCGGCGAGCTCGCGCTCGGCCGCAACGTGCTCGTCGCCTTCATGCCCTGGAACGGCTACAACTTCGAGGACTCGATCCTCATCTCCGAGCGCATCGTCAAGGACGACGTCTTCACCTCGATCCACATCGAGGAATTCGAGGTGATGGCGCGCGACACCAAGCTCGGCCAGGAGGAGATCACCCGCGACATCCCGAATGTCGGTGAAGAGGCGCTGCGCCATCTCGACGAGGCGGGCATCGTCTACATCGGCGCCGAGGTGAAGCCGGGCGACATCCTGGTCGGCAAGGTCACGCCGAAGGGCGAGAGCCCGATGACGCCGGAGGAGAAGCTGCTTCGCGCCATCTTCGGCGAGAAGGCGTCCGACGTCCGCGACACCTCGCTGCGCCTGCCGCCGGGCGTCACCGGCACGATCGTCGAGGTGCGGGTGTTCTCGCGCCGCGGCGTTGACAAGGACGAGCGCGCGTTGGCGATCGAGCGGGCCGAGATCGAGCGGCTGGCCAAGGACCGCGACAGCGAGCGCGCGATCCTGGAGCGCAGCTTCTTCGCCCGCCTGAAGGAGCTGCTGCTGGGGCAGACCTCGGTCTCCGGTCCGAAGGGCTTCGCCACCGGCGGCGAGATCGGCGAGGCGCATCTGAAGGACTTCAGCCGCGGCCAGTGGCGCCAGATCACCATCGCCGACGAGGCGCGCATGGCCGATATCGAGGCCATGGGTCGTCACTTCGACGACCAGGTGAAGGCGCTGGAGGCCCGGTTCGACAACAAGGTCGAGAAGCTGCAGCGCGGCGACGAGCTGCCGCCCGGCGTGATGAAGATGGTCAAGATCTTCGTCGCGGTGAAGCGCAAGCTGCAGCCCGGCGACAAGATGGCCGGCCGCCACGGCAACAAGGGCGTCGTGTCCAAGATCATGCCGATCGAGGACATGCCGTATCTTGAGGACGGCACCCATGTCGACCTGGTGCTCAACCCGCTCGGCGTGCCCAGCCGCATGAATGTCGGCCAGATCCTGGAGACCCATCTCGGTTGGGCTGCGGCCGGCATCGGCCGCCAGATCGGCGAGGTCGTCGACCAGTACCAGGCCCAGGCCAGGCGCGGCGAGGACACCGGCAAGACGGTGAAGGTGCTGCAGGACAAGCTGCAGGACGTCTACGGCAGCGGCCAGTACGACGAGGACATCAAGGATATGTCCACGGACGAGATGGTCGAGATGGCCGGCAATCTCCGCAAGGGCGTGCCGATGGCGACGCCGGTGTTCGACGGCGCCCGCGAGGACGACATCGTCCACATGCTGGAGAAGGCCGGCCTGGCCTCCTCGGGCCAGGTGACGCTGCAGGACGGCCGCACCGGCGAGCAGTTCGCCCGCAAGGTGACCGTCGGCTACATCTACATGCTGAAGCTGCATCACCTGGTGGACGACAAGATCCACGCCCGGTCAATCGGCCCGTACAGCCTGGTCACCCAGCAGCCGCTGGGCGGCAAGGCCCAGTTCGGCGGCCAGCGCTTCGGCGAAATGGAGGTGTGGGCGCTCGAAGCCTACGGCGCGGCGTACACGCTGCAGGAGATGCTGACGGTGAAGTCGGACGACGTGTCCGGCCGCACCAAGGTCTACGAGGCGATCGTCCGCGGCGACGACAACTTCGAGGCCGGCATCCCCGAATCCTTCAACGTGCTGATGAAGGAACTGCGGTCGCTGGGCCTCAATGTCGAGCTCGAGCAGCGCAGCTTCTGATCCGTTTCCGGCGGCCGGTCCGACAGGATCGGCCGTCGTTGAACCCTATACGTCCGTCCCTACCCCCGGGGGAGCAGGTACATGAACGAGTTGATGAATCTCGTCGGCCAGGTCTCGACGCCGCAGAGCTTCGACCAGATCAAGATCCAGATCGCCAGCCCGGAGCGCATCCGCTCCTGGTCCTATGGCGAGATCAAGAAGCCCGAGACGATCAACTACCGGACCTTCAAGCCGGAGCGGGACGGCCTGTTCTGCGCCCGGATCTTCGGTCCGATCAAGGATTACGAGTGCTTGTGCGGCAAGTACAAGCGCATGAAGTACCGCGGCATCATCTGCGAGAAGTGCGGCGTCGAGGTCACGCTGTCGAAGGTCCGGCGCGAGCGCATGGGCCATATCGAGCTGGCCTCGCCGGTGGCGCATATCTGGTTCCTGAAGTCGCTGCCGTCGCGCATCGGCCTGATGGTCGACATGACGCTCAAGGATCTCGAGAAGGTCCTGTACTTCGAGAGCTTCGTGGTGGTCGAGCCCGGCCTGACCGCGCTGAAGAAGAACCAGCTCCTCACCGAGGACGAGTATCTTCGCGCCCAGGACGAGTACGGCGAGGATTCCTTCACCGCCAAGATCGGCGCCGAGGCCCTCAAGGGCATGCTTTCGGGCATGGACCTGGAGGAGCAGCGGGTGCAGGTCCGTGAGGAGCTGCGCGAGACCGGCTCCGAGGCCAAGCGCAAGAAGCTGGTCAAGCGGCTGAAGCTGATCGACGCCTTCCTCGAATCCGGCTCGCATCCGGAGTGGATGGTGCTGGACGTCGTTCCGGTGATCCCGCCGGAGCTGCGCCCGCTCGTCCCCCTGGACGGCGGCCGCTTCGCCACGTCAGACCTGAATGATCTCTATCGCCGCGTCATCAACCGCAACAACCGCCTGAAGCGGCTGATCGAGCTGCGCGCGCCCGACATCATCGTGCGCAACGAGAAGCGCATGCTGCAGGAGGCGGTCGACGCGCTGTTCGACAACGGCCGCCGCGGCCGCGTCATCACCGGCGCCAACAAGCGCCCGCTGAAGTCGATCAGCGACATGCTGAAGGGCAAGCAGGGCCGGTTCCGCCAGAACCTGCTCGGCAAGCGCGTCGACTATTCGGGCCGTTCGGTCATCGTCGTCGGGCCGGAGCTGAAGCTCCACCAGTGCGGCCTGCCGAAGAAGATGGCGCTCGAGCTGTTCAAGCCGTTCATCTACCACAAGCTCGAACTGTACGGCATGGCGTCCACCATCAAGGCCGCGAAGCGGATGGTGGAGAAGGAGCGGCCGGAGGTCTGGGACATCCTCGAGGAGGTCATCCGCGAGCACCCGGTCCTGCTGAACCGTGCCCCGACGCTGCACCGCCTGGGCATCCAGGCGTTCGAGCCGACCCTGATCGAGGGCAAGGCGATCCAGCTGCACCCGCTGGTCTGCACCGCCTTCAACGCCGATTTCGACGGCGATCAGATGGCCGTGCACGTGCCGCTGGCGCTCGAGGCCCAGCTCGAGGCCCGCGTGCTGATGATGTCGACCAACAACATCCTCAGCCCGGCCAACGGCAAGCCGATCATCGTGCCGTCGCAGGACATCGTCCTCGGCATCTACTACCTGTCGATGGAGCGCAACGACAAGCTCGGCCCGGCGCTGTCGATCGACGGGATCGAGGCGCTGACCTCCGCGATCACCAATGACGACATCATCCTGCAGAACCCGGCCAAGCCGGCGGACGTGGTCGACGCCACCGACATCAAGGCGGTGTTCGAGAAGCTGAAGTCGGGCAAGCTGACCGCCCACCAGATCCCCCGTTTCGCCTCGATCGGCGAGATGGAGCAGGCGATGGCGGCCGGCGTGATCGGCATGCACAGCCGGATCAAGACCCGGTTCAAGACGGTCGACGAGACCGGCCAGGAGATCATCCAGCGCGTCACCACCACGCCGGGCCGGATGCTGCTGTCCGAGATCCTGCCGCGGCACCCGGCGGTGCCGTTCAGCCAGGTCAACCGGCTGTTGACGAAGAAGGACGTCACCAACGTCATCGACATCGTCTACCGCCACTGCGGCCAGAAGGAGACGGTGATCTTCTGCGACCGGCTGATGGGCCTGGGCTTCGCCCATGCCTGCCGCGCCGGCATCTCCTTCGGCAAGGATGACATGGTCATCCCGAAGGCGAAGGAAGAGCTGATCGCCAAGGCGACGCAGCTGGTGAAGGAGTACGAGAACCAGTATCTCGACGGCCTGATCACCCGCGGCGAGAAGTACAACAAGGTGGTCGACGTGTGGTCGAACACCACCGACGAGGTGGCGCGTGAGATGATGGCCGAGATTCAGGCCACGCTCACCGACCCGACCCGGCAGGTGAACTCGGTCTACATGATGGCCCATTCCGGCGCCCGCGGTTCGGCAGCGCAGATCCGGCAGCTCGCCGGCATGCGCGGCCTGATGGCGAAGCCGGACGGGTCGATCATCGAGACGCCGATCATCTCGAACTTCAAGGAAGGCCTGACCGTTCTCGAGTACTTCAACTCGACGCACGGCGCCCGCAAGGGCCTGGCCGACACCGCCTTGAAGACCGCGAACTCCGGCTACCTCACCCGCCGCCTGGTCGACGTCGCCCAGGATTGCGTGGTGGTCGAGGAGGATTGCGGCACCAAGAACGGCATCACCACCGGCGCCGTGATCGACGGTGGCGAGGTGATCGTGCCGCTGGGCGAGCGTCTCCTGGGCCGCTGCGCCGGCGAAGCGGTGCTGCACCCGCTGACCGGTGAGGTCGTGGTCCAGCAGGGCGAGCTGATCGACGAGGCGCTGGTCGAGGCGGTCGAGATCGCCGGCATCGACCGGGTGCTGATCCGGTCGGCCCTGACCTGCGAGACCAAGGGCGGCATCTGCGGCAAGTGCTACGGCCGCGACCTGGCCCGCGGCACCACGGTGAACATCGGCGAGGCCGTCGGCGTCATCGCGGCGCAGTCGATCGGCGAGCCGGGCACCCAGCTGACGATGCGGACGTTCCACATCGGCGGCGCGGCCCAGCGCGGTGCGGAAGCGTCTGCGATCGAGGCGGCGTTCGACGCCAAGGTCCAGATCAAGAACCGCAACGTGGTGAAGAACGGCCAGGGCGTCCTGGTGGTGATGAGCCGGAACTGCGAGCTGCAGCTCGTCGACGGGCAGGGCCGCGAAAAGGCGCGCCATCGTCTGCCCTACGGCGCCAAGCTGCTGGTCGATGACGGCGAGAAGATCGAGCGCGGCCGCAAGATGGCCGAGTGGGATCCGTACACCATGCCGATCATCACCGAGAAGGCGGGCACGGCGACCTATATGGACCTGGTCGAAGGCGTTTCGATCCGCGAGGTCGTCGACGAGCAGACCGGCATCTCGGCCAAGGTGGTGGTCGACTGGCGGCAGCAGCCGCGCGGCGACCAGCTGAAGCCCCGCATCGTCCTGCGCGACGAGAAGGGCGAGGTGATCCGCCTGCCGAACGGCCTGGAGGCGCGCTACTTCCTCTCGGTCGACGCCATCCTGCAGGTCGAGAACGGCGCGCAGGTGCAGGCCGGCGACGTCATGGCCCGTATCCCGCGCGAAGGCTCGAAGACGCGTGACATCACCGGTGGTCTGCCGCGCGTCGCCGAACTGTTCGAGGCCCGCAAGCCGAAGGACTACGCCATCATTTCGGACCTCGATGGCCGGGTCGAGTTCGGCAAGGACTACAAGACCAAGCGGCGCATCGTCGTGCGGCATGAGGAGTCGGGCGAGGAGCGCGAGTACCTCATTCCGAAGGGCAAGCACATCTCGGTGCAGGAAGGCGACTACGTCCTCAAGGGCGACCAGCTGCTGGACGGCAACCCGGTGCCGCACGACATCCTGTCGGTCCTCGGCGTCGAGGCGCTGGCGGACTACCTGGTCAACGAGATCCAGGACGTCTACCGGCTCCAGGGCGTGAAGATCAACGACAAGCACATCGAAGTGATCGTCCGCCAGATGCTGCAGAAGATCGAGGTGACGGAGGTGGGCGACACCACCCTCCTGATCGGCGATCAGGTCGACCGCGAGGATTTCGAGGAAGAGAACGAGAAGACGATCCGCGAGAACCTGCGACCGGCCAAGGGCGTCTCGGTGCTCCAGGGCATCACCAAGGCCTCGCTGCAGACCAAGTCGTTCATCTCGGCGGCCTCGTTCCAGGAGACCACCCGCGTCCTCACCGAGGCGGCGGTCTCCGGCAAGGTCGACGACCTGGCCGGCCTCAAGGAGAACGTCATCGTCGGCCGCCTGATCCCGGCGGGCACCGGCTCGGTGGTCAACCGCCTGCGAGCGATCGCCGGCGAGCGCGACCGGGTCGCCCGGCTGCAGCACGAGGAGCAGGACGGCGAGCCGGCCCTGCCATCGGGCGAAGCCGCCGCCTGATCCGAGGCTAACTCCAAAGAAACCCCCTCCGGTCCGCCGGCGGGGGTTTTTCTTTGCCAGTATCCCGCGCTCTCTCCTGTCATGCCCGGGCTTGACCCGGGCATCCAGAGGATGTCGAAACCCACTGGATTGCCGGGTCAAGCCCGGCAATGACAGAAGGGGGCAGGGAGAGCGATGCGGGTCCTGTTCAGCTTCGCGGGCGGCAATGGACACTTCCAGCCGCTGGTGCCGCTCGCGCGAGCCGTGACGGCGGCCGGCCACGATGTCGCCTTCGCCGGGCAGCCGGCGATGACCGAAACGGTCGAGGCCGCCGGCTTCACCGCCTTCGCCACCGGCGGAATGACGCTGCGCTCGGCCCCGGTCCGCACGCCGCTGCTCGCCTTCGACGCCGCGCGGGAGGACCGGGCGGTGCGCGACGGCTTTGCCGGCCGGGTGGCGCGCGACCGGGCGGCCGCGCTGCTCGATCTGTGCGGCCGCTGGCGGCCGGACCTGCTGGTCTGCGACGAGATGGATTTCGGCGCCATGGTCGCGGCCGAGCGCCTCGGCCTGCCCCATGCCTCGGTGCTGGTGATCGCCGCCGGCGCCCTGGTCCGGCCCGATCTGGTGGCGGCGCCGCTCGACGCGCTGCGGGCGGAGCACGGCCTCGGCCCCGATCCGGATCTGGCGATGCTGCGCCGGCACCTGGTGCTGTCGCCGGTGCCGCTGTCGTTCCGCGACCCGGCCTACCCGCTGCCGGCGACGGCGCGGCTGATCCGCCCGTCGGTCGGCGAGGCCGTGGCGGAGGTGCCGGCCTGGCTCGCGGCTCTGCCGACGGATCGGCCGGTCGTCTACGCCACGCTCGGCACCGTGTTCCATCTCGAAGCCGGGGACCTGCTCGAGCGGATGATCGCCGGGTTGCGCGACCTGCCGGTCACCCTGGTGGTGACCACCGGACGCGAGATCGACCCGGCGGCGTTCGGCCCGCAGCCGGCGCATGTCCGGATCGAGCGCTACGTGCCGCAATCACAGCTGCTGCCCCGTTGCAGCCTGATGGTCTCGCAGGCCGGGTCGGGCGGCGTGATCGGGGCGCTGGCGCATGGCGTGCCGATGGTCCTGCTGCCGATCGGGGCGGACCAGCCGGCCAATGCGGAGCGCTGCGCCGCGCTCGGCGTCGCCCGGGTGCTCGACCCGGTCGGCTGCTCGCCGGAGACGGTGCGCGAGGCCGCACAGGCAGTGCTGGCCGATCCGGCCTGTCGGTCGGCGGCGGCGCGGATGGCGCGGGAGATCGCCGCCATGCCGGACCCGGCGGAGGCGGTGCCGTTGCTGGAGCGCCTTGCCGCCGGGACCACGGAATTGCCGCAAATCGGCGATAGCCGTTGAAGCTGCCGGGCTCGGCTCGGGTGGTGCGGGAGGGGCGAATGCGGAAGCGATGGATCCTGGGTCTCGGCGTGCTTACGGCGCTCTCGGGGCCTCTCACGGCCGGGACCGCGTCGGCGCAGCGGCAGGCCGAGTATGATTCGACAGGCCGCCTGATCGGATACGAGCGACAGGACGGTAAACGCACCGTCCACTACGACTCCGCAGGTCGGATGACGGGATATGACCGGCAGGACGGCTCCCGCGTCCTCCGCCACGATTCCGTTGGCCGCACGCTCGGCTATGACCGCCAACAAGGCAACCGGACGATCCACTACGATTCGACCGGGCGCATCATCGGCAGCAGCGACAAAGAGGACTGAGGGCCGCGGGCTCAGCCGGCCCTCGGCAGCACTGCGCCGTCGCGGGCGTAGACGAGGGCGATGCGGCACGATGACGGCTCGAACTGGACCACGACGCTGCCGCCGCCGGCCATCTTGAGCCAGGCCTGGCGCTGCAGGTTCCGCCGCGTCCCCCCGCTGCGCCGGCCGCTCGTCGCCGCTGGCGCCAGGTCGTAGTCGGTGATCCGGTCGGCGGCGATCCCGGCCGCCGTCAATGCCCCGGCGATCCGGTCGCTGCAGGCATTGCCGCCGGACAGCTGCCGCAGCTTCGCCGCCACGGCCGGGTCGGGCGCGGCCTCCGGCGGCGCCGCGGCGATGCAGCCGGTCAGGACGAAGCCGGCGACGACAAGGGTGCGGATCGGATGCATGGCCGTCTCCCGTCGGTCGGAGGGGCCGGCCGCCAGCCTGCGCCCCTGATGCGATATGGGGTTCAGGCCGCTCCGCTCAATGCTTCTTGCCGAAGGAGAACAGCTTCTTCAGGAAGCTCGACTGGCCGTGGCGCTTGCGCTTGCGGGCGATCGCCTCCTCGTTCACGCACCAGGCGATCTGCAGCACCCGGCGCTCACCCTTGAACGGCAGGTGGCCGTGCCAGGAATGGTCGGAGCGCTGGAAGGCCAGGAAGTTGCCGAAGGTCGGCGCCACTTCCCGGGCATCCGGGCTGTTGATGTCCTGGCTGGTCAGGATGCGCAGGCAGCCTTCGTTCGAGGCCCACTCCCGGTTCAGATAGACCAGCGCAGTGACGATCTTGTCCGCCCCGTCGGTGTGCGGCCGCCCGGCCGCCGCCTCGGACCATTTCCGCACCGTCACCAGGGTCGGCTTCGACGCCAGGTCGAGGCCGAACTTGGCACCCAGCATGGTGGCGAATTCCCGGCTGGTGACGTCCGACACCAGCTCCTTGAACGCGGCCCCGGCCGGGTACTCGTCCGGCGGCACGAAGCCGGTGATCGGGATATCGGGGAAATCCTTCTCCAGCTCGGCGCGGCGCGCCTCCGGCAGCACATCCCCGGAAATCACATGCGGGAACGGCGTCCGGTCCACCGCCGCCTGTTCGAGCACATCGTAGCGAAGCATCACACCGTTCTCCTGAAGCGCGGCCGGCCGCGCGATCTTGCGGCGGAGAATAGGCCCGGGACCGGATGCGATCAACTCGCAGCGCGGTCGCAGGCCCATGGGTGTCTTTGGGAGAACCCTGGCATCGGCCGTCGCGGGTCGCCATAAAGGCGCCCGGAGGTAGCCATGGGTCCCATCGTCATCGTCCTGCCGCGCAAGATGAAGTTCGGCGCCGTCGGCGCCAGCCCGGTCGATCTCTATGCGCGCGACACCGTCACCTTCAGCCGCTACGCGCAGGACATCGTCGTGGTCGGGCAGGATGCGGGCGAGCCCTTCCCGGGCATCCGCTTCCATCCGATCCCGCTGCAGGAGGGGGAGCCGCATCGCCGCTGGATGAAGCGGGCGCTGCCGCAGATCAAGGCGCTGAACCCATCGCTGATCGAGGTGCACGCCCACCGGGTGACCGCCTCCGCCCTGGTCCGGGCGCTGCCGCGGGTGCCGCTGCTGTACTTCCGGCACAACTTCATCCGCTTCCACAAGGGGCTGCTGTGGCGGCTGCACTATCGCGCCGCCGTCTCCCGCTTCGCCGGCTTCGTCTTCGTGTCCGAGGCGCTGCGCCGGCACTTCCAGGCGCATGCGCCCTGGTTCAAGGGCACGCTCGACGTGGTCTATAACGGTCTCGACATGGACGCGCCGGCACCGCCGCCGGAGGCCAAGGAGAACATCATCATCCAGGTCGGGCGGGTGATCCCGGACAAGGGGCCGCTGGAATTCGCCCGGGCGATGAAGCCGGTGCTGGCGGCGCATCCGGACTGGCGGGCGGTGATGATCGGCCGCGGCCGCGACCCGGCCTTCGTCGAGCAGGTCAAGGCCACCCTGGCCGAGGCCGGCGACCGGGCGCAGTTCCTGCCCTTCATGCCGCATGACGAGGTCATGGGCTGGGTCCGCCGCGCCGCCATCGCCTCGGTGCCCTCGGTCTATGAGGAGCCGTTCGGCCGCACCGCGCTGGAGGCGCTGACCTGGGGCGCCGCGCTGATCTGCTCCGGCACCGGTGGCTTGCGCGAGATCACCGGCGACACCGCGGTCACCCTGCCGAAGGTGACGGCGGAGGCCATCCAGGCGGCCGCCGAGACCCTGATCGGCGACCCGGCGCTGCGCCGCCGGCTGCAGCTCGCTGGGCCGGCCCGGGCGAGGGCGCATTTCGACGCCCGCAGCATCGTCGCGGGGCTCGACGAGATCCGCGCGCGGCACCTGGCCGAGCGGGTGTAGGCTGCCACGTCACATTTGCAGAGGCTGTTCCGTCTTGTCCGTGTCGCCCTTCGCCCCCGAGACGCAGATGGATCACGCCCATGCCCGCTCCGACGCCGCGGACTTCGAAGCCAGCCGCAGGGTTCTGTGGGGCCTGGCCTACCGCATGCTCGGCTCGCGCGCCGACGCCGAGGACGCGGTGCAGGAGACCTGGCTGCGCTGGCAGGCGGCCGACCGCGGTGCCGTCGACAACGCCCGGGCCTGGCTGGTCACCGCCTGCACCCGGCTGTGCATCGACCAGCTCCGCTCGGCCCGGCACCGGCGCGAGACCTATGTCGGCCCCTGGCTGCCGGAGCCGCTGGTGACCGAGACCGCTCCCTCCGCCGCCGAGGAGCTGGAGCGCAGCGAGACGCTGACCACCGCCTTCCTGCTGCTGCTGGAGAAGCTGACGCCGGTGGAGCGCGCGGCCTATCTGCTGCAGCATGTCTTCGGCCTGGAGCATGCCGCCGTGGCGACGGCACTCGACCGCAGCGACGCCGCCACCCGCCAGCTGGTCAGCCGCGCCCGGCGCAAGCTCGAGGGCAGCGGCCTCGCCGCCGAGCCGGTGCCGCAGCCGCGGCACCAGGCGATGCTGACCGCTTTCCACGACGCGCTGCGCTCCGGCGACCTGGCGCAGCTGACCGCGCTGCTGGCCCGCGACGCCCAGCTGTACAGCGACGGCGGCGGCAAGGTCCGGGCGGCGATGAACGTGATCGAAGGCAGCGAGCGGGTGGCCCAGTTCCTGCACGGCGTCTGGCGCAAGTTCGGCCGCGAATTCACCTATCTGCCGCGCTGGATCAACGGCCAGCAGGGCTATGTGGTGATGGACGGCGATCAGCTGATGGGCACCATCGGCGTCGCCGTCGGGCCCGAGGGAATCACCGGCGTGTTCTGGACCCGCAACCCCGACAAGCTGGGCTCGGTTTCGCTGCCGGGGCAGGGCGGCGCCTGATCGTTTCGCAGGCGATCGATGCGGCTTGACGGGGCAGGGGTGCATCCGTATAGTCCGCGCGCTTTTCCGGGAGCCGGCTGTAACCCGTTTTGCGACGGGTTAGACGCGCTTTCCGCAGAGACAGACGACCGCGGATGCATCTGGGATGCAGCCGCGACAAGCGAAGGACTCCGGTTGGCCCCGCAGGCGTGGGCGCCTCGGGGTCCTGTATCGTTTGCGTCATCCTTCTCTCGGATTGTGATGTCAAGCCAGTGGCGACCGGAGGGGTGGGCCGCTTTGCCGGGCCGTTTTTGTCGAAGAACCAAGAAGGGCAGATATGCCGACGATCAATCAGTTGATCCGTAAGCCGCGCCAGCCGCAGCGGGCGCGCAACAAGGTGCCGGCTCTCCAGGCCTGCCCGCAGAAGCGTGGCGTTTGCACCCGTGTCTACACCACGACCCCGAAGAAGCCGAACTCGGCGCTTCGTAAGGTGGCGCGCGTGCGCCTCACCAACGGGTTCGAGGTCACCAGCTACATCCCGGGTGAAGGCCACAACCTGCAGGAGCACTCGGTCGTCATGATCCGCGGCGGCCGCGTCAAGGACTTGCCGGGCGTGCGCTACCACATCATTCGCGGCACGCTCGATACGCAGGGTGTCAAGGATCGTCGCCAGCGCCGGTCGAAGTACGGCGCGAAGCGTCCGAAGTAAGGAGGTCACAGATGTCCCGTCGCCATCGCGCCGAGAAGCGTGAAATCCTGCCGGACCCGAAATTCGGCGATGTCATCCTGTCGAAGTTCATGAACAACCTCATGTACGACGGCAAGAAGTCGACCACCGAGACGATCGTCTACGACGCGCTCGACAAGCTGCAGGCCCGCACCAAGGCCGACCCGATCGTGGCCTTCCACGAGGCGCTGGCGAATGTCCGCCCGCATGTCGAGGTCCGCTCGCGCCGCGTCGGCGGCGCCACCTACCAGGTGCCGGTCGAAGTCCGCGCCGAGCGTGGCCAGGCCCTGGCCATCCGCTGGCTGATCGCGGCGGCGCGCAAGCGTTCCGAGACCACCATGGTCGACCGCCTCTCGAATGAGCTGATGGACGCCTCCAACCAGCGGGGCGCCGCGGTGAAGAAGCGCGAAGACACGCACAAGATGGCGGACGCCAACAAGGCGTTCTCGCACTACCGCTGGTAACCCAGCCTCCGGCCCGAGAGACTGATCATGCCGCGTAGCCACGCGATCGAGAAATACCGCAACATCGGCATCATGGCGCACATCGATGCCGGTAAGACGACCACGACCGAGCGAATCCTCTACTACACCGGAAAGTCGTACAAGATCGGCGAAGTGCATGAAGGCACGGCGACGATGGACTGGATGGAGCAGGAGCAGGAGCGCGGCATCACCATCACCTCGGCTGCGACCACCGCCTTCTGGCGCGACTATCGCGTCAACATCATCGACACGCCGGGCCACGTCGACTTCACCATCGAGGTCGAGCGGTCCCTGCGCGTGCTCGATGGTGCGGTGACGGTGTTCGATTCGGTGGCGGGCGTCGAGCCGCAGTCCGAGACCGTCTGGCGCCAGGCCGACAAGTACAAGGTTCCGCGGATCTGCTTCGTCAACAAGATGGATCGGATCGGCGCCAACTTCTATCGCTGCGTCGACATGATCAAGGACCGGCTGGGCGCGGTGCCCCTGGTGCTGAACATGCCGATCGGCGTCGAAAGCGAGTATGCCGGCATCGTCGACCTGGTCGAGAACCGGGCGGTGATCTGGGAGGACGACAGCCTCGGCGCCAACTTCCACATCGCCGAGATCCCGGACGACCTGAAGGAGAAGGCGGCCGAATACCGCCAGACCCTGCTCGACACCGCGGTCGAGATGGACGACACGGTGATGGAGGCCTATCTCGAAGGCACCGAGCCGACTCCGGACCAGCTGCGCGCCTGCATCCGCAAGGGCACGCTGGCGTTCAAGTTCGTGCCGGTGCTCTGCGGCTCCGCCTTCAAGAACAAGGGCGTGCAGACCCTGCTCGACGCCGTGGTCGACTTCCTGCCGTCGCCGCTCGACGTCGCCCAGGTCGAGGGCCACAAGGTCGATTCGGACGAGCCGGACACCCGGCCGACCAATGACGAGGCGCCGTTCTCGGCTCTCGCCTTCAAGATCATGACCGACCCGTTCGTCGGCTCGCTGACCTTCGCCCGCATCTATTCGGGCACGCTGCTGGCCGGCTCCTACGTCCAGAACTCGGTCAAGAACCAGAAGGAGCGGGTGGGCCGCATGCTGCTGATGCATGCGAACAACCGCGAGGAGATCAAGGAGGCCAGCGCCGGCGACATCGTCGCTCTGGTCGGCTTGAAGAACACCACGACGGGCGACACCCTGTGCGATCCGGCCAAGCCGATCGTGCTCGAGCGCATGGAGTTCCCGGAGCCGGTCATCGAGGTCGCGGTCGAGCCGAAGTCGAAGGCCGACCAGGAGAAGATGTCGACCGCGCTGCAGCGCCTGGCGCAGGAGGATCCGTCCTTCCGCGTCGCCGTGGATCCTGAGAGCGGCCAGACCGTGATCAAGGGGATGGGCGAGCTCCATCTCGAGATCCTGGTCGACCGCATGAAGCGCGAGTTCAAGGTGGACGCCAATGTCGGCGCGCCGCAGGTGGCCTATCGCGAGACCATCACCCAGCGGGCCGAGATCGACTACACCCACAAGAAGCAGACCGGCGGTTCCGGCCAGTACGCCCGCATCAAGCTGGTGTTCGAGCCGCTGCCGGCCGGGTCGGGCTACCAGTTCGAAAGCTCGGTCATCGGCGGCACCGTGCCTCGGGAATACATCCCGGGCGTGGAAAAGGGCCTGAACTCGGCCAAGGACACCGGCGTGATCGCCGGCTTCCCGGTGATCGACTTCAAGGCCTCGCTGATCGACGGCGCCTATCACGACGTCGACTCCTCGGTGCTGGCCTTCGAAATCGCCTCCCGCGCCGCGTTCCGCGAGGGCATTCCGAAGGCACGGCCGGCGCTGCTCGAGCCGATCATGAAGGTCGAGGTGGTGACGCCCGAGGACTACATGGGCGACGTCATCGGCGACCTGAACAGCCGTCGCGGCCAGATCCAGGGCATGGACAGCCGCGGCAACGCCCAGGTCATCGCGGCGATGGTGCCGCTGGCCAACATGTTCGGCTACGTCAACACCCTGCGGTCGATGTCTCAGGGCCGCGCCCAGTATTCGATGCACTTCGATCATTACGAGCAAGTGCCCCAGGCGATCGCCGACGAAGTCCGCGCCAAGCTTGCTTGATGCGCGCTTAAGAAGAACGGAGAGAGAGAATGGCGAAGGCGAAGTTTGAGCGGACGAAGCCGCACTGCAACATCGGCACGATCGGTCACGTGGACCACGGCAAGACGTCGCTGACGGCGGCGATCACGAAGGTGTTGGCGGAGACGGGCGGGGCGACGTTCACGGCGTACGACCAGATTGACAAGGCGCCGGAAGAGAAGGCGCGCGGGATCACGATCTCGACGGCGCATGTGGAGTATGAGACGGCGAACCGTCACTACGCGCATGTGGACTGCCCGGGCCACGCCGACTACGTGAAGAACATGATCACGGGTGCGGCGCAGATGGACGGCGCGATCCTGGTGGTGTCGGCGGCCGACGGCCCGATGCCGCAGACCCGCGAGCACATTCTGCTGGCGCGTCAGGTCGGTGTGCCGGCGCTGGTGGTGTTCCTGAACAAGGTCGACATGGTCGACGATCCGGAGCTCTTGGAGCTGGTCGAGCTTGAGGTGCGCGAGCTGCTGAGCTCGTACGACTTCCCTGGCGACGACATTCCGATCGTGCCGGGCTCGGCGCTGGTGGCGCTGGAGGACGGCGACAAGAAGCTGGGCCACGACGCGATCCTGGAGCTGATGGCTCGGGTGGACGCGTACATCCCGCAGCCGGAGCGTCCGAAGGACAAGCCGTTCCTGATGCCGATCGAGGACGTGTTCTCGATCTCGGGCCGCGGCACGGTGGTGACGGGCCGGATCGAGCGCGGCATCGTGAAGGTGGGCGAGGAAATCGAGATCGTCGGTCTGAAGCCGACGGTGAAGACGACCTGCACCGGCGTCGAGATGTTCCGCAAGCTGCTGGACCAGGGCGAGGCGGGCGACAATGTCGGGGCGCTGCTGCGCGGCACCAAGCGCGAGGAGGTCGAGCGCGGCCAGGTTCTGGCCAAGCCGGGCTCGATCACGCCGCACACCGAGTTCAAGGCCGAGGCGTACATCCTGACGAAGGAAGAGGGCGGCCGTCACACGCCGTTCTTCACCAACTACCGTCCGCAGTTCTACTTCCGGACGACGGATGTGACCGGAGTGGTGGAGCTGCCGGAAGGCACCGAGATGGTGATGCCGGGCGACAACATCTCGATGAAGGTCACGCTGATCGCGCCGATCGCCATGGATGAGGGCCTGCGCTTCGCCATCCGCGAAGGCGGCCGCACCGTCGGCGCCGGCGTCGTCGCCTCCATCATCAAGTGATGATGGCTTGAAGGATCATGGGTCGGGGGCCTCGGCTCCCGGCTTGTGAAGGACCAAGGACCGTACCTCCGTTACTCGCCGCAAGGCGGCGCGGAAAGGGCGGCCCGGGATGAGAGAGGCGACGGGCGACGAGCCCTGAGCTTCGCGCATGGCGGGCCCGATCACGAAAGCGTCACAACCGGCATTCCGGGCGTGACATTCGGGGCGGGCTCGGTTATGAAACGCGCCTCACCCGAGCCCCCTCGCGGCTTGGGTGAGTTTTTTTTTGGACTGTTCGCGACGTGGGGGCCGGATGAGCCGGTTTTCCACCTCTCGGCAAGAACACTCGGATACAGAACGATGGACAGTCAGAACATCCGTATCCGCCTCAAGGCGTTCGATCATCGCGTGCTCGACCAGTCGACCAGCGAGATCGTCAACACCGCGAAGCGGACCGGGGCTCGGGTGCGCGGGCCGATCCCGCTGCCGACGAACATCGAGCGCTACACCGTCAACCGCTCGCCGCATGTCGACAAGAAGTCGCGCGAGCAGTTCGAGATCCGCACCCACAAGCGTCTGCTCGACATCGTCGACCCGACGCCGCAGACCGTCGATGCTCTGATGAAGCTCGACCTTGCGGCCGGTGTCGATGTCGAGATCAAGCTCTGAGGCGGTGACAATGCGCTCCGGATTGATCGCCCAGAAGCTGGGCATGACACGAATTTTCGACGCCGACGGCCAGCACGTCCCGGTCACGGTCCTCAAGCTCGACGGCGTCCAGGTCGTCGCGGTGAAGACCGAGGAGACCGACGGCTACACCGCGGTGCAGCTCGGCGCCGGCAAGGCCAAGGTCAAGAACGTCTCCAAGGGCGTTCGCGGCCACTACGCCAAGGCTGAAGTCGAGCCGAAGAAGAAGCTGGTCGAGTTCCGCGTCAGCACCGATGCGCTGCTGACCGTCGGTGACGAGCTGACTGCCGACCATTTCGTGGCCGGCCAGGTCGTCGACGTCACCGGTACTTCGATCGGCAAGGGCTACGCCGGCGTCATGAAGCGCTGGAACTTCGGTGGCCTGCGCGCCTCGCACGGCGTGTCCGTCTCGCACCGGTCGCATGGTTCGACCGGCCAGCGGCAGGACCCGGGCAAGGTCTTCAAGAACAAGAAGATGGCCGGCCATCTCGGTGCCGAACGGGTGACGGTACAGAACCTCACCGTCGTCACCACCGATGTCGAGCGCGGCCTGATCATGGTCAAGGGTGCGGTCCCGGGCGCCGAAGGCGGCTGGGTGCTGATCCGCGACGCGGTCAAGCGGCCGGCGCCGAAGGACGTCCCGTTCCCGGGTGCGGTCCGCAAGGCTGCCGCCGAGACGGCTGCTGTCGACGCTCCCGCGGCCGACACCGCCGGCCAGGAGGGCTAAGCGATGAAGATCGCCGTCAAGACGTTCGACAACACCAGCGCCGGTGAGATCGATCTCGACGATACCGTGTTCGGTCTCGAGGTCCGCACCGATCTGCTCTTCCGTATGGTGAACTGGCAGCTGGCCAAGCGCCGCTCCGGCAACCATAAGACCAAGGGCATCAGCGAGATCAGCGGCACGACCAAGAAGCCCTACAAGCAGAAGGGCACGGGTCACGCCCGCCAGGGTTCGACGCGGTCGCCGCAGTTCCGCGGCGGCGCCCGGATCTTCGGGCCGGTCGTTCGCAGCCATGCGCACGACCTGCCGAAGAAGGTCCGCAAGCTGGCCCTGCGCCACGCGCTGTCCTCCAAGGCGGCCGATGGCAAGCTGGTCGTGGTCGATGCGGTCGTGGCCGACAGCCACAAGACCAAGGGCCTCGCCGCCAAGCTGACCGCGCTGGGTCTCGACTCCGCGCTGATCCTGGCCGGCGAGCAGATCGACACGAACTTCGCCCTCGCCGCGCGGAACCTGCCGTCCATCGACGTTCTGCCCAGCCAGGGCGCCAACGTCTACGACATCCTGCGTCGTGACACCCTCGTGTTGTCGCGCCAGGCGGTCGAGCAGCTCGAGGCCCGCCTGAAATGATCCGCTCTCGCAAGAAGAAGGCCGAGGCCAACGTCACCCCGCGGATGTACGACATCATCCGCGCGCCGGTGATCACCGAGAAGGCGACGCTCGCCGCCGGCCACAACCAGGTCGTGTTCAAGGTGCCGCTCGATGCCACCAAGCCCGAGATCCGCGGTGCGGTCGAAGGTGTGTTCGGCGTCAAGGTCACGGCGGTGAACACCCTGATCGTCAAGGGCAAGACCAAGCGCTTCCGGGGTCTCCCGGGCAAGCGTTCGGATGTGAAGAAGGCCGTCGTGACGCTCGCCGAAGGGCAGCAGATCGACGTGACCACGGGGGTTTGATCCGATGGCCTTGAAGACATTCAATCCCATCACCCCGGGCCTCCGCCAGCTGGTTCAGGTGGACCGCTCGGGCCTGTGGAAGGGCAAGCCGGTCAAGACCTTGACCGAGGGCCTGACCAAGAAGGGTGGCCGCAACAACACCGGCCGGATCACCGCCTTCCATCAGGGCGGCGGGCACAAGCGCACCTATCGCATCATCGACTTCAAGCGCCGCAAGCTTGGTGTCGTCGGCACGATCGAGCGCCTGGAATACGATCCGAACCGGACCGCGTTCATCGCCCTCGTCACCTATGAGGACGGCGAGCAGGCCTACATCCTGGCGCCGCAGCGCCTGGCTGCGGGCGACAAGGTCGTCGCCGGCGAGAAGGTCGACATCAAGCCGGGCAACGCCATGCCGCTGCGCAGCATGCCGGTCGGCACGATCGTCCACAATGTCGAGCTGAAGGCCGGCAAGGGCGGCCAGCTGGCGCGTTCCGCCGGCACCTACGCCCAGCTCGTCGGCCGCGACATGGGCTATGCCCAGCTGAAGCTGGCGTCGGGCGAGCTGCGCATCGTGCGCGGCGAGTGCTTCGCCACGGTCGGCGCGGTGTCGAACCCGGACCAGTCGAACATCTCGATCGGCAAGGCCGGCCGCAACCGCTGGCTCGGCAAGAAGCCGGTCACCCGCGGCGTCGCCATGAACCCGGTCGACCACCCGCATGGTGGTGGTGAGGGGCGCACCTCGGGCGGCCGTCATCCGGTCACCCCGTGGGGCAAGCCGACCAAGGGCCGCAAGACCCGCAGCAACAAGGCGACGGATAAGCTCATTATCCGCCGTCGCAAGAAGTAAGGGAGAGCGACGGTGGCACGCTCCGTTTGGAAGGGCCCGTTCGTCGACGGCTATCTGCTCAAGAAGGCAGACAAGTCGCGCTCGTCGGGCCGGAACGAGATCATCAAGATCTGGTCGCGTCGCTCGACCATCCTGCCGCAGTTCGTCGGCCTGACCTTCGGTGTCTACAACGGGCAGAAGTTCCTGCCGGTCGTGGTCAACGAGAACATGGTCGGTCACAAGTTCGGCGAGTTCTCGCCGACGCGGACGTACTACGGCCACGCGTCGGACAAGAAGTCGAAGAGGAAGTAAGCGATGGGACAGGAGAAGAACCCCCCTCGCCTTGCGGACAATGAGGCGCGAGCGTTTGCGAAGACGCTGCGCACCAGCCCCCGCAAGCTGAACCTCGTCGCTCAGTCGATCCGAGGCAAGGATGCGGCCAAGGCACTCGCCGAGCTCACTTTCTCCCGCCGGCGCATCGCCGACGACGTGAAGAAGGTGCTGCAGTCGGCGATCGCCAATGCCGAGAACAATCACCAGCTGGACGTCGATCGGCTCTACGTGGCCGAGGCCTATGTCGGGCGGCAGATCGTCATGAAGCGGTTCCATGCCCGCGCCCGCGGCCGTGCGTCCCGCATCGAGAAGCTCTGGTCGAACCTCACGGTCATCGTCCGCGAGCGGCGGGAGACGGCGTAATGGGTCAGAAAGTCAATCCGATCGGCCTTCGGGTCGGCATCAACCGGACCTGGGATTCGCGCTGGTTCGCGACCAAGGACTATGCCGGCCTGCTGCACGCCGATCTCAAGATCCGCGAGTTCCTCGAGAAGCGGCTGGCCCAGGCGGGCATCAGCCGCATCGTCATCGAGCGGCCGGCGAAGAAGGCGCGCGTCACGGTCTACACCGCCCGTCCGGGCGTGGTGATCGGCAAGAAGGGCGCCGACATCGAGAAGCTCCGCCAGGAGCTAGCGAAGATGGCGCGCAGCGAGGTCAGCCTGAACATCGTCGAGATCCGCAAGCCGGAGATCGACGCCAAGCTGGTCGCCGAGAACATCGCCAGCCAGCTGGAGCGCCGGGTCGCCTTCCGCCGCGCCATGAAGCGCGCGGTGCAGAATGCGATGCGCCTGGGTGCCCAGGGCATCCGGATCAATTGCGGCGGCCGCCTCGGCGGCGCCGAGATCGCCCGCACCGAGTGGTACCGCGAGGGCCGCGTGCCCCTGCACACGCTGCGCGCCGATGTCGATTACGGCACGGCGACGGCGAAGACCACCTACGGCACCTGCGGCGTCAAGGTCTGGGTGTTCAAGGGCGAGATCCTCGCTCATGACCCGATGGCCCAGGACAAGCGGGCGGCCGAGGCGGCTGCCGGCCCGTCTTCGGCCCGGCCGGAGCGTGGCGATCGTCGTGACGACCGTCGTGGCCGCGATCGCGGTCGGGAGGGCTGAGGATCATGCTGAGTCCCAAGCGCACCAAGTACCGCAAGCAGCACAAGGGCCGGATCCACGGCGTTGCGAAGGGCGGCACCACGCTGAACTTCGGCGCCTTCGGCCTGAAGGCTCAGGAGCCGGCGCGCCTGACCGCGCGGCAGATCGAGGCGGCCCGCCGCGCGATCACCCGCCACATCAAGCGTCAGGGCCGCGTCTGGATCCGGATTTTCCCGGATGTGCCGGTGTCGTCGAAGCCGGCCGAAGTCCGCATGGGTTCGGGCAAGGGCGCTCCCGAGTTCTGGGCGGCCCGGGTCAAGCCCGGCCGCGTCATGTTCGAGCTCGACGGCGTGCCCGGCGACCTGGCGAAGGAAGCCTTCGCCCTGGCCGCCGCCAAGCTGCCGATCGCCTGCAAGTTCATCGCCCGCCTTGGTGAGGAGGTCTGACCATGGATATCGAAGACGTCCGCGCCAAGACGCCGGACCAGCTGAAGGACGATCTGCTCGCGCTGAAGAAGGAGCAGTTCAACCTGCGCTTCCAGGCCGCGTCGGGCCAGCTCGAGAACACGGCGCGGGTCCGCGTCGTGCGCCGCGACATCGCGCGCATCAAGACCGTCATGGGCCAGCGCGGCAAGGATGCCGCGCTGGCCAAGTAAGAGGATTGTGAGCCATGCCGCGGCGCGTGCTCATCGGGACGGTTGTGTCCGACAAGACTGAGAAGACCGTCACGGTCCTCGTCGAACGCAACCTGATGCACCCGGTCTACAAGAAGTTCATCAAGCGGACCAAGCGGTACCTCGCCCATGACGAGGCCAATGCTTGCAAGGTCGGCGATCGCGTCTCGATCATCGAGACCCGGCCGATCAGCAAGCGGAAGTCCTGGCTCGTCCTGTCCGAGGCCGAGGCGAGCGCCATCGGCGCCTCCGCCGACCCCGCTGTTTCGGGAGCGTAAACCATGATTCAGATGCAGACGAATCTGGACGTCGCCGACAATTCAGGCGCTCGTCGGGTGATGTGCATCAAGGTGCTGGGCGGTTCCCACCGCCGGACCGCCACCGTCGGCGACGTCATCGTCGTGTCGATCAAGGAGGCGATTCCGCGGGGCCGCGTGAAGAAGGGTGACGTGCATCGCGCTGTCATCGTTCGGACCGCCAAGGAACTGCGCCGCCCGGATGGCTCGACGATCAAGTTCGACCGCAACGCGGCCGTGCTGATCAACAAGCAGGGCGAGCCGGTCGGCACCCGCATCTTCGGGCCGGTGACTCGCGAGCTGCGGGCCAAGAAGTTCATGAAGATCATCTCGCTCGCCCCCGAGGTGCTGTGATGGCTGCGAAGATCAAGAAAGGCGACCAGGTCGTCGTCCTCGCCGGCCGTGACAAGGGCAAGAAGGGCGAGGTCATCGAGGTCCGTCCGGCCGATGACCGCGTTGTCGTCCGCGGCGTGAACATCGTGAAGCGCCACACCCGCCAGTCTGCGAAGACGCAGGGCGGGATCGTGGAGCAGGAGGCTGCGCTGCACGTCTCGAACGTCGCGCATGCCGACCCGAAGAGCGGCAAGCCGACCCGCGTCGGCTTCAAGACGCTCGACGACGGCCGCAAGGTCCGGGTCGCCAAGGCCTCCGGCGAAGTGATTGATCGGTGAGGATGGCCATGGCTCGTCTCAAAACCCACTACGACAAGGTCATCCGGCCGAAGCTGAAGCAGGATTTCGCTTATGCGAACGACCTGCAGGTGCCGCGGATCGAGAAGATCATCATCAACATGGGCGTCGGCGATGCCGTCGCCGACAGCAAGAAGATCCAGGCGGCCGCGTCCGAGCTGACGCTGATCGCCGGCCAGAAGCCGGTGATCACGAAGGCGCGGAAGTCGATCGCGGTCTACAAGCTGCGCGAAGGCATGTCGATCGGCACCAAGGTCACCCTGCGCCGCGAGCGGATGTACGAGTTCCTCGACCGCCTGGTGAACATCGCCCTGCCGCGGGTCCGCGACTTCCGCGGCCTGTCGGCCAAGTCCTTCGACGGCCGGGGCAACTACGCCCTCGGCATCAAGGAGCAGATCGTGTTCCCCGAGATCGACTACGACAAGATCGAGACGGTTCGGGGAATGGACATCGTTATCGTGACGACCGCGAAGACCGACGAGGAGGCGCGTGCGCTTCTCAAGGCCTTCGACTTCCCGTTCGTCAGCTGAACGAGCAAGGATAGATCATGGCCAAGAAGAGCTCGGTCGAGAAGAACAAGCGTCGCGAGAAGCTGGCGAAGGCGTTCGCCGGCCGCCGCGAGCGCCTGAAGACGATCGCCAACGACCAAAGCCTGCCGATGGAGGACCGGTTCACCGCCCGCTTGAAGCTTGCGGAACTGCCGCGGAACTCCTCTCCGGTGCGCATCCACAACCGGTGCGAGCTGACCGGTCGCCCGAAGGCCTTCTACCGGCGCTTCAAGTTGAGCCGTATCGCGCTGCGCGAGCTGGCCTCGCGCGGGCAGATCCCCGGCATGACCAAGTCGAGCTGGTAAGGAGTACGGATTATGTCGCTAAGTGATCCGTTGGGCGATCTGCTCACCCGTATCCGCAATGGCCAGCGCGCCGGCAAGGCCGTGATCGAGACTCCGGCCTCGAAGCTGCGCACCAATGTGCTCGACGTACTGAAGCGCGAGGGCTACATCCGCGGCTATGAGACCCATGAGGTCAGCACCGGCATCTCGGCCACCAAGGTCGAGCTGAAATATGCCGAGGGCCAGCCGGCGATCCGCCGCATCGACCGCGTGTCGAAGCCGGGCCGTCGCGTCTACTCCGGCATCAAGGACCTGCCGAAGGTGTACAACGGGCTGGGCATCTCCATCCTGTCGACGCCGCGCGGTGTGATGTCGGACGTCGAGGCCCGCGCCGCCAATGTCGGCGGCGAGATCCTCGCCCGCGTGTTCTGAGGAGAGCGGCGATGTCACGAATCGGCAAGCACGCGGTCAAGGTTCCGGCTGGGGTTGACGCTTCGGTGTCGGGCCAGGCCGTCTCGGTCAAGGGCAAGCTCGGTCAGCTCAAGCTCGCGGTCAACGACGAGATCAAGGTCTCGATGGAAGACGGCGCGATCAAGGTTGAGCCGAAGAGCCAGTCGCGCCTGGCGCAGACCATGTGGGCCACCAGCCGCACCCTGATCAACAACATGGTCGTGGGCGTCAGCACGGGCTTCACCACCAACCTCGAGATCAACGGCGTCGGTTACCGCGCCGCGGTCCAGGGCAAGGAACTGGTGCTGACCCTCGGCTACAGCCACGAGGTGCGTTATCCGATCCCCGAGGGGATCACGATCAAGTGCGAGAAGCCGACTTCGATCGCGATCACCGGCTTCGACAAGCAGCGCGTTGGCCAGGTTGCCGCGGAGATCCGCGGGTACCGGAAGCCCGAGCCGTTCAAGGGCAAGGGCATCAAGTACGAGACCGAGACCCTCCTGCGCAAAGAAGGCAAGAAGAAGTAAGGACGGCCGGGATGACCACCAAGACCAACGAGTTGCGCGAGCGCCGCAAGGAACGTCTCCGCCACAAGCTGAGCCAGGCCCGCTACGGCCGGGTCCGCCTGTCCGTGTTCCGTTCTTCGAAGCAGATCTATGCCCAGGTCATCGACGACCAGGCCGGCAAGACCCTTGCCGCCGCCTCGTCGATCGAGAAGGACCTGCGCGGGTCGCTGAAGACCGGCGCCACCATCGAGGCCGCCGCCGCGGTCGGCAAGCTCCTCGCGGAGCGGGCCAAGGCGGCCGGCGTCGAGAAGGTCGTGTTCGATCGTGGACACTACCTGTATCACGGCCGGGTCAAGGCCCTAGCCGATGCCGCCCGTGAGGGCGGCCTGGACTTCTGAGGAGCACGCGTATGGCACGCGAAAGCAGAGATTCGCGCGGTCCTCGGGATCGTGGCGACAAGCGCCCGAGCGAGCGGGATGCGGGTGAGGAGCTGATCGAGAAGCTCGTCCACATCAACCGCGTCGCGAAGGTGGTGAAGGGTGGCCGGCGCTTCGGCTTCGCCGCCCTGGTGGTCACCGGCGACGGCCGCGGCCGTGTCGGCTACGGCTCGGGCAAGGCCCGTGAGGTGCCGGAGGCGATCCGCAAGGCCACCGAGCAGGCGAAGCGCAGCATGATCCGCGTTCCGCTGCGCGAAGGCCGGACGCTGCATCACGACATCCTGGGTCACTTCGGCGCCGGCAAGGTCCAGCTCCGCAGCGCCACCCAGGGCACCGGCATCATCGCCGGCGGTCCGATGCGCGCGATCTTCGAGGCGCTGGGCGTCCAGGACGTCGTCGCCAAGTCGATCGGCACGTCGAACCCGCACAACATGATCAAGGCGACCTTCGAGGCGCTGCGGACGATCGAGGGCCCGCGGGCCGTCGCCGCCCGGCGCGGCAAGCGCGTCGCCGACATCATCGGCAGCCCGGCGGGCAAGCGCGAGGGTGGCGTCGAGGTGGTGGAGGCCGCGAATGGCTGACAAATCGACCGTGATCGTCACCCAGATCGGCAGCCCGATCGGCCGCCGGCAGGATCAGCGCCAGACGCTGGTCGGCCTTGGGCTGAACAAGCTGCATCGCACCCGCGAGCTGGAGGACACTCCGTCTGTCCGCGGGATGATCGAGAAGGTCAAGCACCTGGTGCGGGTCGAGCAGGCGGGCTGAGGCCCGTCTGTTCCTGAGGAGCAATCATGACGAAACTCAACGATCTCCGCGACAATGCGGGCGCGCGCAAGTCGCGCATCCGCGTCGGTCGCGGCATCGGCTCCGGCAAGGGCAAGACCGGCGGCCGTGGTGTGAAGGGTCAGAAGAGCCGGACCGGCGTCGCCCTGAAGGGCTTCGAAGGCGGCCAGATGCCGATTTACATGCGGCTGCCGAAGCGGGGCTTCAACAACAAGAAGTTCCGGTCGAACTACGCCGTGGTCAATCTCGGCCGCCTGCAGAAGGCGATCGAGGCCGGCCGGGTCGACGCGGCCAAGCCGGTCGACGCCGAGGCGCTGGTCGCCGGCGGCCTCATCGCCAAGACGCTGGACGGCGTCCGTCTGCTGGCCAAGGGCGAGCTCTCGGCCAAGGTCACCCTGCACGTCTACAGCGCCTCGGCGGCTGCGGTCGCGGCGGTGGAGAAGGCCGGCGGCTCGGTGGTCCAGACCAGCCCGGCTCCGGCCGAGGCTGTCGAGAATGACGCAGGGGCGTCGTCCCAGGCTTAACGCCGCCGTCCAACACGGGTAAAAACGGAGGGCGGGGACCGCGTTTGTTCGCAGTCCCCGCCCTTTTCATTCGAGGCCTTGCATGGCATCTGCTGCAGAACAGCTCGCTGCGAACCTGAACTTCGGCGCCTTCGCCAAGGCCACGGAGCTTCGCAAGCGCATCTGGTTCACCCTTGGCGCGCTGATCATCTACCGGATCGGCACCTACGTGCCGATTCCCGGGATCGATCCCCGCGTGCTGTCGGAGATCTTCCAGCAGCAGGGTGGCGGCCTCCTCGGCATCCTCAACATGTTTGCCGGTGGCGCGCTGGGTCGGATGACGATCTTTGCGCTGAACATCATGCCGTACATCTCGGCCTCCATCATCATCCAGCTCCTGACGGCGGTGTCGCCGACGCTCGAGGCGCTGAAGAAGGAGGGCGAGGCCGGCCGCAAGAAGATCAACCAGTACACCCGCTACTTCACCGTGGTCCTCGCCACGGCCCAGGCCTATGCGCTGGCGGTCGGGCTGGAGAGCGTGAGCGGCTCGATCGGTCCGGCGGTGGTCGATCCCGGCTGGTACTTCCGCTTCACCACGGTGGTCACCATCGTCGGCGGCACCATGTTCCTGATGTGGCTGGGTGAGCAGATCACCTCGCGCGGCGTCGGCAACGGCATCTCGCTGATCATCTTCACCGGCATCGTCGCCTCGCTGCCGCATGCCCTGGTGCAGATGCTGGAGCTGGGCCGGACCGGCGCGATCTCGCCCTTCGTGATCCTGGTGCTGCTGGCGCTGTGCGTGGCGGTGATCTTCTTCATCGTCTACATGGAGCGGGCGCAGCGGCGACTCCTGGTGCAGTACCCGAAGCGACAGGTCGGCAACCGCATGTTCGGCGGCGAGAGCTCGCACCTGCCGCTCAAGCTCAACACCTCGGGCGTGATCCCGCCGATCTTCGCCTCGTCGCTGCTGCTGCTGCCGGCGACGCTCGTCGGTTTCGCCGGCAACCAGGCCGAGGGCGCGAGCGGCTGGGTGTCCTGGATCGCGACGCAGCTGGCCCACGGCCAACCGCTGTTCATGGCGCTCTATGCCGGGCTGATCATCTTCTTCTGCTTCTTCTACACCGCGATCGTCTTCAATCCGGAGGAGACGGCCGACAACCTGAAGAAGTATGGCGGCTTCATCCCCGGCATCCGCCCGGGCAAGTCGACTGCCGACTACATCGACTACGTGCTGACCCGGATCACGGTGATCGGCGCCGCCTATCTGACGGTGGTCTGCCTGCTGCCGGAGTTCCTGACGTCGCAATACGCGGTGCCGTTCTACTTCGGCGGCACCAGCCTGCTGATCGTGGTCACGGTCACCATGGACACCGTGGCCCAGGTCCATTCCCATCTCCTGGCCCATCAGTATGAGGGGCTGATCAAGAAATCGAAGCTGCGGGGGAGCCGTCGATGAATTTGATCCTGTTGGGCCCGCCCGGGGCAGGGAAGGGGACGCAGGCGAAACGGCTGGAGGAGCGCTACGGGCTGAAGCAGCTCTCGACCGGCGACATGCTGCGGGCGGCGATCGCCGCCGGCACGCCGCTCGGCTGCCAGGTGAAGGAGATCCTGGATCGCGGTGATCTGGTGACAGACGAGGTCATGCTGGACATGATCGCGGAGCGGATTGCCCAGTCCGACTGCGATCGCGGCTTCATCCTCGACGGCTTCCCGCGCACCGTGCGCCAGGCCGAGGGGTTGGACGAGATGCTGGGCCGGCACGGCAGGGCGCTGGCCGTGGTGATCGAGATGAAGGTCGATGAGGCGGCTTTGTTCGCCCGCGTCGCCAACCGCGCCGCCCAATCGACCGAGAAGCGCGCCGACGACACCGAGGAGACGCTCCGCAAGCGCCTCGGCATCTATCGCGAGCAGACCGCGCCGATCATCCCCTATTACCGCGACAAGGGGCTGCTGAAGGCAGTGGACGGCATGGCCGACATGGACACGGTGACCCGGCAGATCGAGGCCATCCTCGGCTTCCAGCCGGCGAACGCCTCCTGACCGGACGGGCCGCGGCGTGACGATCAGGGCGGCCTTCGGGCCGCCTTTTTCATGACCGGGCGGCGGCTGCGACGATCCAGTCGCGGAAGGCGCGGATCTTGGGCCGGTGGCGCTGGTCCGCGGCGTAGACCAGCCAGTAGCCCTTGGCGCGGTCGACCAGGAGCGGGAAGGGCGCAACCAGCCGTCCGTTGGCCAGGTCCTCGGCGAAGAAATCGGGCGTGACCAGGGCCGCTCCGAGCCCGCCCGCGGCGGCCTGCGCCGAGGCTGCCTGGTTGTCGAAGCGCGGCGCCTGCTTTCGCATCGCCGGTGGGGCATCGACGCCGGCCGCCTCGAACCAGGCATCCCAGCTCATGCTCATGCCGATCAGCGGCAGCGACAGCACATCCGCCGGTTGGCGCAGCCCGGCCGCGAGTTGGGGCGCCACCACGCAGGCGAGGCGAACCTCCAGCAGCTTGTGGGCGATGAAGCGCGGCGGAAAGCCGCTTGGCCCGGCGCGGATCTCGATATCGGCGGAGAGCTCGCCCTCGATGCTGTCGCCGAGCTCGGTGCTGGTGGCGAGCTTGACCGCAATCTCCGGATGGGCGGCCTGGAAGGCGCCGAGCCGCGGCGCCAGCCAATGGGTGGTGAAGGTTGGCACCGAGACGACCGTCAGGCTGCGGCCCGCCGCATCCACCTCGCTGCCGAGTACGGCGCGCAGCCGGCCGAAGGCGTCGACCACCTCCGCGGCCAGCCGCTCGCCGGCCTCGGTCAGGGCCAGGCTGCGGCCGCGGCGGGCGAACAAGGGCGCCCCCAGCCGCTCCTCCAGCCGCTTGATGTGGTAGCTGACCGCCGCCTGGGTCAGCCCCAGCTCCGCCGCCGCGCGGGTGAAGCTGACATGCCGCGCGGCCGCTTCGAAGGCGTGCAGGGCAGGCAGGGGCAGGCTGTCGGTCGGCATGGCCCAGTATAAGCCTGGCTTATGATCGGCGGCGAGGCCCTGCGTGGTTCGGCCGGAGGGGATGGCGCATCGTCCGCCCATTCTTTCCAGCCAGGATGCACATAATGCCCGCCGACCCTCTGAGCTTCCTCAACCCCGACACCATGCCGGCGCCGAACGGCTACTCCCAGGTCGTGCTGATCCCTGCCGGCGCCCGGCTGGTCCAGCTCGCCGGCCAGGTCGGCCTTCGCCCGGACGGCTCGATCGCCGGGCCGGATTTCGCCGCCCAGGCCGAACAGGCCTTCGAGAACGTCAAGGCCGGCCTGGCCGCCGTCGGCAGCGGCTTCGAGCATGTCGTCCGGCTCGGCATGTTCGTCACCGACTTCGCCGCCCAGGGGCCCGCCTTGCGCCAGGTGCGCGACCGCTACGTCAACTGCGCGGCGCCGCCGGCCAGCACGACACTGCAGATCGACCGCTTCTTCCGCGAAGGGTTGCTGTTCGAGCTCGACGTGCTCGCCGTGGTGCCGGGATGAGCGCCATGCCGGCCGTCCTTCCGGCTCGCCGGCCGAGGGCGCTGTGCCGCCTCGCTGGAAAGCTGCTGTCGCTCGCGTCGCTGCTGTGGCGCCGTCGCCCGGTGCTGCGGCCGGGCGACCTCTCTGACCATCTCCGGGCCGATCTGGGGCTCGATCGGTGGCGAGGCTGGCAGAGGCCGCCCCGCGATCCCCTCTGAGATCACCCCATCGCAATTCCTTAAACGCCGATCCGACGCCCCTCGCTGATCGAGACTGGCGTGATACCCTCCCTTCGACCGGCTTGCGCCCGATGGGCTGTCAGTCGGAATTTCGAAGGGGGAATTTTCATGCGGATTTCATTGGTCTGCGGCGCTCTCATCGCCTTCCTCATGCTCGGCGCATGCCAGCAGGCCGCAAAGAGCCCGTCCGTCGCCGCCGCGGAGGCAGCTCCGGTGCGAGATGGCATGGGAACGATCATCGGCCGCGGAATTCTCCGCATGCCGAACGGAACCCTGCTGACCTGCGCGGGCCAGCGCGTTCGCGCCTATGTCGAGACGACGGATGTTGCCCTGGCCGTGGGGAAGATGAGTTCCCCCTACATGTCCGCCGCCGATCTGTGGCTCGCCATTCTGGAGAAGGCCGAGCGGCAGGAAGCCAAATGTGATTCGAGCGGATACTTCAGCTTCGCCAACATCCCCGCAGGCAAATGGATCGTGGTCGGCACGGTCGCCTGGAAGGTGCGCGACACCGGACATGGTCAATTCGTGCTGATTTCCAACGATGTAGCACTGAAATCAGGCCAGAAGGCCGGTCTGCTGCTGTCGAGCAGCTATTGCTGTTCCGACGGATACGCCGGGCCGAAGCCGGTGACGGTCGATCTCGCCACCGGCCGCATCACCCCGGATCCTTACTGACTGGTGGGTCGGGCCGAAGTCCCGACCCACCAGATCCGATCGCCATCATCCGATCGCAATCACGATCTTGCCGACATGGCCGGCCGCCTCCAGGTGGCGGTAGGCGTCCTTCGCCTGCTCGAACGGGAACACACGGTCGATCACCGGCTTGATGCCCGCCTGCGCGATGTGCCGGTTCATCGCCTCGAACATCTGGCGCGAGCCGACATAGAGGCCGCGCAGCGTCACCGACCGGCCGATCAGCGGCGTCGGCTCGAACGGGCTGCCGGCGGTCAGCACGCCGATCAGCTGGACGAAGCCGCCGATCCGGGTGGCGGCGATCGACTTCGGCACCGTGCCGGCGCCGCCGACCTCGACGACATGGTCGACGCCGCGCCCGCCGGTCAGCCGCAGCACCTCCTTCTCCCACTCCGGATGGCGGCGGTAGTTGATCAGCTCCGCGGCGCCCAGCGTCTTCGCCTCCTCCAGCTTGGCGTCGCTGGAGGAGGTGGCGATCACCCGGGCCCCGGCGGCGCGGGCGAATTGCAGCGCCAGGATCGAGACGCCGCCGGTGCCGAGCACCAGCACGGTCTCGCCCGGCTGCAGCGGATGTTGGCCGCCATAGAGCGCGTTCCAGGCGGTCACCCCGGCGCAGGGCAGGGCGGCACCCTCCTCGAAGGACAGGTGGTCGGGTAGGTGCACCAGCCCGTCCTGGTCGAACACGCGGTATTCGGCCAGCACGCCATGGGCGGCGCCACCCAGGGCGCTGGCCGGATCGGCGGGGTCGATCTCGCCGCCGATCCAGCTCTGCATGAAGATGCCGGCGACGCGGTCGCCGACCTTGACCCGGGTGACGTCGGGGCCGACCGCCACGACCTCGCCGGCGCCGTCCGACAACGGCACCAGGTCGGGCAGCGGCGCGCCGCGGCCGTAACGATTGGTGGCGACCATCAGGTCGCGATAGTTCAGTGACGCCGCGCGCAACCGGACCAGTGCCTGGCCGCGGCCGGCGACCGGCGTCTCGGTCTCGGCGAGGGTGAGGTCGTCGATGCTGCCGGTGCGGGGGAAGCGGTACTGGCGCATGGCTCGAAGCTCCGATGTGTCGGGATCGCCGCCGGATCGGCGGCATGGACGCCATGTTGCGGCTTGCAGGCCTTCACGCAAGAAGGCAACATTTCTTGCCATAGGATACTCTTTTGCACCTATGGAGATGAAATGCCGCCACGAGATCAGGCCCGCCGGCCCTATGGCTGCGCCGTCGAGGTCACGCTCGCCGTGATGGGCGGCAAGTGGAAGCCGGTGATCCTGTACCAGCTGCTGGACGGGCCACGGCGCTTCGGCGAGCTGCGGAAGCATTTCGGCGGCGTGTCGCAGCGCTCGCTGACGCTGCAGCTGCGCGAGCTGGAGGCGGACGGCATCGTGAACCGGCATGTCTTCGCCGAGGTGCCGCCGCGGGTGGAATACTCGCTGACCGAATACGGTCGCACCCTGGCCCCCGTGCTCGATGCCATGAAGGCCTGGGGCCAGGACTTCCGGGAGCGCGTCGAGGGAATGGCCCCGGCAGGAACAGCGGTCAGGCTGCCGGCCGACGCGGCGGCGGCCTGACCGAAACTACCGTGTCACCCGAAGAGGGTGTCGGGAATGACGCGGCCCTCATACATCCCTTGTGCGAGATAGTGCTCCAGCGGATCGATGCGGGCCGCGGCGATGTCCGGATTGGCGGCCAGATAGGCGCTGGTGTCGAAGTGTGCCGAAGGGTCGCGGCCCTCGCGCCAGCCGGCGAGATGGTAGTGCTCGAGCGGATTGATCCTCGCCGCCGCGACATCCGGATTCTGCGCCAGATACCAGCTGGTGTCGAAGAAGGCGTTGGGGTCGCGCCCTTGCCGCCAACCCCCCTGGGCGTAATGCGTGTCCGGATCGACATGGGCGTTCCAGACATCGAGATTGTCATCGTAATAGAACAGGTCGTCGACCAGGGCTTTGCCGTCGGCCTGAACCACCAGCCCGTCCCAGAACTTGTACTGTTCGATGCCGGTCAGGCGATGCGGACCTGCGGCATCGGTCAGGACGACATTCGGACCGGAATAGGAAAGCGTGACAAAGCTCAATGAGTTTGCGGTCGCGAAGACCTTGGTGCTGCGCCCCTCATAGAGGCCTTGCGCCAGATAGTGCTGCAGCGGATCGACCCGCGCTGCGGCGATGTCCGAATTGAACGCGAGATAGGAGCTGGTGTCGAACTGTGCCGAAGGATCGCGTCCTTCCCGCCAGCCGGCGAGATGGTAGTGCTCGAGCGGATTGATCCTCGCCGCCGCGACATCCGGGTTCTGCGCCAGATACCAGCTCGTGTCGAAGAAGGCGTTGGGATCGCGCCCTTCCCGCCAGCCGGTCTGGGCGTAGTGCATGTCCGGATCGACATGCGCATTCCAGATATCGCGGTTGCTGCGGAAGTAGAACAGGTCGTCGACCAGGGCGTTGCCGTCAGCCTGGACGACGGTTCCGTCGTCGAATCTGTATTGCTCGACACCGACCACCGTGTGGTGCCCCTGGGGTCCGTGAAGGACGGGGTTGCCCGGGCTGGTGGATATCGTGGTTTGCGTCAGTTTTGCGTGGATCACCGCGGTGTCGGTGCCGGCGCCGCCGATCAGGAGGTCGTCTCCGGTCCTGCCGTCGAGAGTGTCGTTCCCGGCCCCGCCGGAGAGCTGATTGTTCGCCTGATTGCCGACGATGGTGTCGTTGCCGCTGCCGCCGCGGGCATTCTCGATCAGGGATCGCGGGTCGTTGCCGTACAGCAGCGCGTTGTAGACATTGCCCTTGGCCTGATGATTGTTCCCCAGATCGGCGATCTGCGACGAGGAGAGCTTCGAATAGCCGCCAGGCCTCAGATCCACGGTCAGGTTGGTTGCATAGTTCGAGAAGTCGTAGGTGTCGTTGCCGCCGCCATCCCAGATCGTCCGGAAGATGCGGTTGGCGCCCGGCGTGCCCTGGCTGCCCCCGTCGATGAACATCGCCCCGGTCGTTGGCGAGAAGGTGTAGACGTTGTTGCCGGCGTTGTTGACGTAGTCCGCGCCATACAGCTTCTGCAGCGCGGCGATGTCGTACATCATGTAAGTCTGTGCGAAGCCATAGTCTTCGTTGTAGACATAATCCGTAGGGGCGCCGACATAGCTCCGGTATGTCATCAGCGAGTATTCCATCGCGTCGTATGCGTACTGCATCGCAACGTTAGCGACGCCGCCGGTCTCGTGTCCGTGCTTCAGGCCGAGAGCGTGCCCGACCTCGTGCAGGATGCCGTACCAGGCATAGCCGCCTCGGACCGGCGCGTCATGGTCCGTGCCGGAGAACCAGATATCTCCTGCCTTGGAGTAGCTGCTCGGGGTATAGGCATAGGCCGTCTCGGGCATCGATGAATGGGCGAGCCGGATGTTGGCCGTTCAGGCGCTGCCCTCGGTGATCCGCAGATTGGTGAAACTCATGATCTGGGTGAAAATATTGCCCGCCGCCGCGATCATCGGCCCGGTCAAAGGCCGGAAACCGTGCAGGGCTTCGCTGTATCCCGAACCGTATGCGCTCGCCGTACCGGGATAAGCCACGGTGATCGAGTCGCCGGACCATTTGTAGCCATCCAGCAGCCCGTCGATATTCCGGTTCCCGGTCGAGCCGGCCCACACAACCCTTCCGGAGCCGGCGCCGGCGCTAGGAATGTCGAGCGCGCTATCGGTTATCAGCGACATAAAATCCCCTCCACCGTATCCACTTCAATATGGCGATCACAATTTTCCAGAATACTATCCTAAAGGTAAATCAAATATCCAGGGCCGAAATCGGCACGCACCGGACGGAAGCGGCGCCGGACCGCGCCGGACTGGCTCAAGGTGCCGGCGCGGTCCGGGAGCGGCCTCAATACATGTGCTGGCCGCCGTTGATCGACAGGGTCGAGCCGGTGATGAAACCGCCCTCGTCATCGACCAGGAACAGCACGCCGCGGGCGATCTCCGACGCCTTGCCCAGGCGGCCGACCGGCACCTTGGCGACGATCTTCTCCAGCACGTTCGGCGGCACGGCGCGGACCATGTCGGTGTCGATATAGCCAGGCGCGATGGCGTTGACGGTGATGCCCTTGCCGGCGCCTTCCTGCGCCAGCGCCTTGGTGAAGCCGTGGATGCCGGACTTCGCCGCGGCGTAGTTCACCTGGCCGTACTGGCCGGCCTGGCCGTTGATCGAGCCGATGTTGACGATGCGGCCGAAGCTGCGCGCGCGCATGCCGTCGATGACGCAGCGGCACATGTTGAAGCAGGAGCCGAGATTGGTGTCGATCACGGCGTCCCAGGCGTGCCGGTCCATCTTGTGGATGGTGCCGTCGCGGGTGATGCCGGCGTTGTTGACCAGGATCTCGACCGGCCCGAGCTCGGCCTCGATCTTGGCGATCGCAGCCTGGCACTGCTCGAAATCGGCGACGTCGAACTTGTAGACGCTGATGCCGTGCCGCTCGCTGAAGGCGCGGGCGGCCTCATCGTTGCCGGCATAGGTCGCGGCGACCTTGTAGCCCTTCTCCTTCAGGGCCAGCGAGATCGCCTCGCCAATTCCTCTCGTCCCGCCGGTCACAACGGCTACACGTCCCATAGCGTCCTCCCAGGGTTGGATTTGAAGGGCCGCCGGCCGCGACGAGAGATCGGCGGGCGGCCGGGAAACAGCGCCTCGGTCGAGAGGCGCCGGTCTCAGCGTTCGACGCAGAGGGCGATGCCCATGCCGCCGCCAATGCACAGGGTGGCCAGGCCCTTCTTGGCGTCCCGCCGGCCCATCTCGTACAGCAGGGTGGTCAGGATCCGGGCGCCCGAGGCGCCGATCGGGTGGCCGATGGCGATGGCGCCGCCATTGACGTTCACCCGGGCCGGGTCCCAGCCCATGTCCTTGTTCACGGCGCAGGCCTGGGCGGCGAAGGCCTCGTTGGCCTCGATCAGGTCCAGCTGCTCGGCGGTCCAGCCGGCCTTCTTCAGCGCCGCGCGGCTGGCCGGGATCGGGCCCGAGCCCATCACCGCCGGGTCGACGCCGGCCGTGGCCCAGGAGGCGATGCGGGCCAAGGGCGTGATGCCACGACGCGCGGCTTCCTCCTCGCTCATCAGCACCAGCGCCGCGGCACCGTCATTGAGGCCGGAGGCGTTGCCGGCGGTCACCGTGCCCTCCTTGTCGAAGGCTGGGCGCAGCTTGGCCAGCACCTCGATCGTGGTGTCCGGCTTCAGGTACTCGTCGGCATCGATCACCACGTCGCCCTTGCGCCCCTTGACCGTGACCGGCGTGATCTCGTCGTTGAACCGGCCTTCGCGTTGCGCCGCCCCCGCCTTCTGCTGCGACGCCAGGGCGAAGCGGTCCTGGTCCTCGCGGGTGATCTGCCACTGCCGGGCCACGTTTTCCGCGGTGTTGCCCATGTGGTAGCCGTTGAAGGCGTCCCACAGCCCGTCGCGGATCATGGTGTCGACCATCTTGGCGTCGCCCATCTTGGTGCCGCTGCGCAGATGCAGCGCGTGCGGCGCCAGCGACATGCTCTCCTGCCCGCCGGCGACGACGATGCGGGCGTCGCCCAGCGCGATCGCCTGGCCGCCGAGCGCCACGGTGCGCAGGCCGGAGCCGCAGACCTGGTTGATGCCGTAGGCGGTGGCCGATTTCGGGATGCCGGCGCCGATCGCGGCCTGGCGCGCCGCGTTCTGGCCGGTCGCGGCGGTCAGCACCTGGCCCAGCACCACCTCGTCGACCTCGGCGGCCTCGACCTTGGCCCGGCCCAGCGCCGCTGTGATCGCGGCGATGCCCAGCTCATGCGCCGGCACGGCGGCGAAGGCGCCGGCGAAGGCCCCGACCGGCGTGCGCGCGGCTGCGGCGATGACGACATTGGCCATGGAGGCATTTCCTCATGCTGTCCGGTGCGGTCGGGCCGCACCGGTCGAATTGCGCTAGGATGACGATAGCCATGCCCGTTCCGCCGGCGCAACCACGACGGGTGGATCGGTGCGAAGGGGAGGGGGATCGATGCGGAAACCGTTGCTGCGGGCCGTGATCCTGGCCACGCTGGTGGGAACGATGCCAGCGGTGGCGGCCGAGGACTGCGCCGCCATTGCCGAGCGCGCGGCCGCGGCCTGGCGGGCGACGACGACGGTGTCCGGTCTCGCCGAGATCGACGCCGTAACCGCCGCCTGCGTCCAGAAGACGCTGGTCCGGGACCTCGCCCCCGACCTGGGGCCGCCGGTCGGCTACAAGGTCGGGCTGACCGGCAAGGCGATGCAGGAGCGGCTGGGTGTCGACCATCCGGTGTCGGGCGTACTGCTGCAGCGGATGCTGGGCGAACCGGGCGCTCCGGTCCCGGCCGGCTATGCCGCACGACCCCTGGTCGAGGCGGATCTGATCGCCGTGATCGGCGACGCGGGCGTCAACCAGGCCAGGACGTCGGCCGAGGTGCTGGCGCATCTCTCGGCATTCAGGCCCTTCATCGAACTCGCCGACCTGGCCCTGCCCCCGGACCAGAAGCCTACGGCGGAATCGATCGCTGCCGTGAATGTCGGCGCCCGGCTCGGCGTGCTGGGTGAGCCGATCGCGATCGAGCCCGGGCTCGCCGAGAGGCTGGCGACGATGAAGGTGTCGCTGGCCGACGGCACCGGCAAGGTGCTGGCCGAGGCACCGGGCGCCGCCATCCTCGGCCATCCGCTCAACGCCGTGATCTGGCTGGCGCAGGACCTCGCCGCACAGGGCGAGGCGCTGCAGCCGGGCCAACTGGTCAGCCTCGGCTCCTTCGGCCCGCCGGTGCAGCCGGTGCCGGGCGGGACCGTGACGGCGCGCTACGACGGGCTTTCGGCCGCGCCGGTGTCGCTGTCGGTCCGTTTCGAATAGCGCCGGCCAGCCATCCCGCCAGCGGCCGCCACACCTGCGCCTCGGCGCCGCCCGCCACCACCATGCCGATATGGCCGAGCGTCGGCTCGATCCGCTCGGCGCCGGGGATGCTCTCGGCCAAGGCGCGGGCGCTGGCCGGCGGCACGATGCGGTCGCGGGCCGGGATCAAATGCAGGCTGGGCCGGCGGATCGCCTCCGGCCGCACCGGCGCGCCGTCGATCCGCCACTGCCCGCGGCCGGGCGTGTTCCCGCCGTACCAGCCGGCCAGGCATTCCAGCGCCACCGGGCCGGGCAGCGGGATGCCGTCGTTCAGCCAGTCTTCCAGCGCCACGAAGCGCGCCGCCTCGGGTGACTCCGGGTCGAGCCGGCCGAAGGCGCTGAACTTGCGCAGGGCTGTCAGCGGATCGAGCGTGGTGAACAGCGCCTGGATGCCGTCGACCGGCAGCACCCCGAGCGACGCGATGACGGCCAAGCTTGCTGCCGCCGCCATCCGGCCGATCTCGGCCTGGTGCGGCGCATCGGCGTGGAAGTCCCAGGGCGCGGCCATGAAGGCGATACCGGCGATGTCGTCCGGCCGCCGCGCCGCCAGCGCCGCGACCAGCGTGCCGCCCATGCAGTAGCCCAGCAGCCCGACCGGCCGTTTCGCAACCGCGAGAGCGGCATCCAGCGCCGGCTCCAGCCGCCGCAGGATCACGTCGGTCAGGCTGAAGTTGTGCTCGGCCGCGTCCGGCACGTCCCATTCCAGCAGCAGCGGCCGCAGGCCCTGCGCCGACAGGAAGCGCAGCAGGCTGCGCTCGGCCGTCAGGTCCAGCACATAGGCGCGGTTGACCAGCGACGGCACCACCAGCAGCGGCAACCCGTCGGCAGGGCCATAGTCCCGCAGCCGGGCCGACCCGTCCCGCCACAGCACCGGCGGCGCCGGCAGGTCGCGGCGATAGGGATGGCGGATATAGCGCTCCAGCCCGGTCAGGAAGGCGGCGGCGCGCCGGGTCCCTTCCCGCGCCAGGGCCGCCCCGGCGGCCTCAGGGCGCAGGCTTGCGAGGCGTTCGGCGGCGCGGCGCAGCGGCTCCGGCCACAGCGGCTTCGAGCTGGGCGACGCGCTCTTCGAGAGCGGCAATGCGGCGATCCCGCTCATCAGGCTCGCCGCGGCCGCGGCCAGATGCAGCGGCAGCGGCCGCGGTCCTAGGCGCAGCGTCATCGCTCCCGCCCAGCCCGGCGATGATCCGCGACACATGGCCCGGGTCCAGCAGGGCGGCCCAGCCGCGCAGCGTCTCGGGATCGGTCAGGGTTGCGGTCCAATGCTCTTGCCAGAGATCGAGGAAGCGGCGGGCCAGGGCGTCCGGGCTGTCGCCGTCGCCGGGCGGCGGGTCATGGGGCGGTTTCGGCGCAGTCATCGCCGGCGATCATAATCGGCCCTGCCGGGCCTGCCTATGCCTGGCGCGTGTTGCGATGCGAAAGGATCGTGACATGCCGCCCTGGTCGGACCAGTATAGGCCTCAATTCAGTCAAAGCGGCCGTGAGCCCGCGGCCGGAAGAAGCGATAGGGACCCCCATGCCGACCAGTCAGGCCGCTCCTGGAACCGCCCCGTCGGCCGAGGAGCCGAAGAGCGCTCCCATCACCATCAAGAAATATGCCAACCGCCGCCTCTACAACACGGCGACGTCGAGCTATGTGACGCTCGAGAACCTGGCCCAGATGGTCAAGGAAGGCGTCGAATTCCTGGTCTATGACGCCAAGACGGGCGAGGACATCACCCGCTCGGTGCTGACCCAGATCATCGTCGAGGAAGAGGGCAAAGGCGGCCAGAACATGCTGCCGATCGGCTTCCTGCGGCAACTGATCAGCCTGTACGGCGACAATCTGCAGTTCATGGTGCCGCGCTACCTCGAATCCTCGATGGAGGCCTTCGCCCGCAACCAGGACCAGATGCGCAGCTACTTCAAGGAAGTCAGCGGCGTATTCCCGTTCGGCGGCGCGCTGGAGGAAATGAGCAAGCAGAACATGGCCCTGTTCGAGCGGGCGATGCAGATGTTCACCCCCTTCGGCCCCCAGGCCGGCAAGCCGGGGCAGCCGTCCCAGCCGGCGGCACCGGCGCCGGCCGCCGCCCCGTCGGAGCAAGGATCGATCGATACGCTGCGCCAGAAGCTCGACGACCTGCAGCGCCAGATCGAGGCGATCAACAAGCCGAAGCGGTGACCTGACTTCGGCCGGTCCTACCCGTAAGCGATCAGCCGGCCGAGGGCGCCGGCGAGGAACCACAGCACGATCGACCCCGCCGCCTGGACCCGGCCGAGCAGCGGCGGGGTGCGGTCCCAATCGGGCAGCGACCGCTGCCACAGCCAGCGGAAGGCCAGCGAGTTGGCCAGCGCCGCTGCGATCACCAGGATCTTGAGCTGGAACACGTCGGTTGCGGCCAGCGGCCCGGCATCGGCGGCGAACAGCGCCGCGCCGGTCGCGGCCATCAGCACCAGCCCGGCCAGCGCGACCCGGGTCAGCAAGCGCGACACCACGAGGATCGGCAGGGCGCGGCCGAAGCCGACGAGCCGGAGGTCGAGCAGCCCGATGCCACCGACCAGCAGCACCAGCCCGAGCAGATGCAGCAGGTTGGCCGCCGGATACAGCCACAGCGAATCGCGCATCAATCCGCCAAAAGAGGAGTGCTCGAGCAGCGCCGCGCTTTCGGCGAGGAAGCCGCCGCCCGTCGGGCCGTGCTCCATCGGATCAGCGCAGCTCGACGGTGCGGCCGTCGATGGTAATCCGCTCGGCCCGCATCTCGTCGGCGACGACCCGGCTGGGATAGCCGACCACGGTCACCGGCTTGCCGACGACCAGATCCTCGCGCGGCAGGCCGCGCCGGTCCATCCGAGACGGCGGCGACAGCACCACATGCCAGGTCTTGCCGTCCTGGGTCAGGGTGATCTGGCCGTGCGGGTTCTGGTAGCTCGCGGCCTCGATCGGCCCCGACAGCGTGAGGGCGGTGTTGGCGTCGTAGGAGCTCCAGCCGTGATGGGCCAAAGCGGTGGCGGGCACGAGTGCCGCCAGCAAGACGATCGGCACGCTACGGGGCATCGGTTCCTCCCGGCGCTGATGGATCTTCGTATCAGGTTGGGTTACGAGCCCGGGATGCAATCGGCCGGGCAGAAAAAAGCCCCGCCGAAGCGGGGCTCTGTCGAAGCGCGCGAAGAGGCCGGCTTAGCTCTCTTCGCTGGACACCAGCTGGATGTAGTTCTGCAGGCCCATCTGGCTGATCAGGTACTGCTGCGATTCGAGCCAGTCGATGTGCTCCTCGGTGTCGTCGAGGATCTTCAGCAGGATGTCGCGGGAGACGAAGTCGCGCACCGATTCGCAGTGCACCATCGCCTCCTTCACCGTCTTCTGGTTGAAGGTCTCGAGGCCGAGATCTGATTCCAGCATCTCGGGCACGTTCTCGCCGATGCCGAGCTTGCCGAGATCCTGCAGGTTCGGCAGGCCCTCCAGCATCAGGATGCGTTCGATCAGCAGATCGGCGTGCTTCATCTCGCCGATCGATTCCTCATACACCTTCTTGGCCAGGCGCTTGACGTCCCAGTTCTTCAGCATCCGCGCATGCAGGAAATACTGGTTGATCGCGGTCAACTCGTTCTTCAGCACCGCGTTCAGGTGGGTGAGAACCTTCTTGTCGCCCTGCATCGTCGCCTCGGCCATGTTCGGTCAATGTCGGAGGGCACCTTAGAACAATTACAGGATTCCGTAAAGTTTTACTTGTGTGATTGAGAGACAGTCGCAGCTTTATTGCAAGTCATTATTGATCTCTGCTGGCGAAGCGGCGCCGAGCGCCAGCAGCACCAGGCTTTCCGCCGCCAGTGGATAGGTCGCCGCCTCCAGTTTCGGGACGCTCGGCGTCCGCGCCGTGTCGAGCCAGGGATGCCAGGCGCCGAGCGGCGGCAGCGCAAAGGCGATGTCCGCCGGCCCGGGATTGACCAGCAGCACCAGCGGCGGCGCGCTCGGCTCGCTCAGCAGCACGCCGAGGGCGGCGTCGGCCGGGTCGTCCCAGTCGGCCGGCGCCATCGGCTGGCCGTCCGGCCGCAGCCAGGCGATGTCGGGCAGGTCGTCCGGCCCGCCCGGGGCGCCGTGCAGGAAGCGCGGCTGGCGCAGGGCTGGATGGATCCGGCGCAGCGCCACGATCCGGGCGACGAAGTCGAGGAAGGCGGGGTCGGCCGCAGCCCAGTCCAGCCAGGTCAGGGTCCCGTCCTGGCAATAGGCGTTGTTGTTGCCCTGCTGGCTGTGGCCCAGCTCGTCGCCGCCCAGCAGCATCGGCACGCCCTGGCTGAACAGCAGCGTCGCCAGCAGGTTGCGTCGCCGGCGGACCCGCCGGGCCAGGATCGCCGGATCGTCGGTCGGCCCCTCGGCGCCGCAATTGTCGGAGTGGTTGTCGCCGGTGCCGTCGCGGTTGCCCTCACCATTGGCCTCGTTGTGCTTCTGCGCGTAGGAGACGAGGTCGGCCAGGGTGAAGCCGTCATGGGCGGTGACGAAGTTGACGCTGGCCCGGGCGCCGCGGCCGTCATGGTCGAACAGGTCGGCGGAGGCGGAGAGGCGCCGCGCCAGCTCCGGCCGCGACCCGGGATCGCCGCGCCAGGCGCGGCGGATGCCGTCGCGATAATGGTCGTTCCACTCCGACCATCCCGCCGGGAAGCCGCCGACGCGCCAGGCGCCCGGTCCGATGTCCCACGGCTCGGCGATCAGCTTGGCATGCGCCAGCACCGGGTCCTGCGCCACCGCCTGCAGGAACGGGGCGGCGGGGTTGAAGTCGCACTCCACCCGGGCCAGGGTGGTGGCCAGGTCGAAGCGGAAGCCGTCGACATGTGTCGCCTCGACCCACCAGCGCAGGCTGTCCATCACCATCTGCAGCACCCGCGGATGGCCGAGGTCGAGGGCGTTGCCGGTGCCGGTCGGGTTGAACGGCTCGCGCCGGTCATGCGGCGCGTGCTGGTAGTAGGACAGGTTGTCGATGCCGCGGAAGTTCAGGGTCGGGCCGAAGACGTCGCTCTCCGCCGTGTGATTGTAGACGACGTCGAGGATCACCTCGATGCCGGCCCGGTGCAGCGCCTTGACCGCGTTGCGCAGCGCCTCCAGCGGGGGGAGGGCTCCCGCATAGGCCGGATGGACGGCGAAGAAGGCGGTGGTGTTGTAGCCCCAGTAGTTCTTCAGGCCGCGCTCGACCAGCGCCCGCTCGTCCAGGAAGGCGTGCACCGGCATCAGCTCGACCGCGGTGACGCCGAGCCGGCGCAGGTGGTCGACCATCACTGGATGGGCCAGCCCGCCCAGCGTGCCGCGCAGCGGCTCGGGCACGCCGGGATGGCGCATGGTCAGGCCGCGCACATGCGCCTCGTAGAGCACCGTGTCGGCCCAGGGCGTGCGCGGCGCCTCGTCGCCCTCCCAGTCATGGGCCGGGTCGATCACAACCGATTTCGGCACGAAGGCGGCGCTGTCGCGTGGGTCGAAGGACAGGTCGGCGGCCGGGTCGCCGCGGGTGTAGCCATGCACCGAATCATCCCAGCGGAAGCCGCCGGCCAGGCCGCGGGCATAGGGGTCCAGCAGCAGCTTGTTCGGGTTGAACCGGTGGCCGTCCAGCGGTGCGTAAGCCCCGTGAACGCGATAACCATAGACCGCGCCGGCCCCGGCACCGGGCAGAAAGCCGTGCCAGACCTGGTCGGTGCAGGCTTGCAGGTCGCGGCGCGCGACCTCCTGCCGCCCCTCGGCGTCGAACAGGCACAGCTCGACCCGCTCGGCATGGGCGGAGAACAGGGCGAAGTTGACCCCGTCTTCCGTCAGCGTGGCGCCGAGCGGCCAGGGGCGTCCGGCCGGAATCCGATCGGGCAGCGGCATTGCGGGGTTCCTTCGATCCTGTCCCGCGGGCAGGATGGGGCCCGCGGGCGGCGGCCGTCCATCGGGCATCGCGCCGCCGCGACCACCGACACGTTTTGACCAAGTTTCGCCGCTAGGCGTTGCCCAGCCGACCTGCCGAGAGGACCGACCGCGTGACCACCCTTGCCGATCCCGACCACAGCCCGGCCGCGCCGACCGATCCGCATCCCGTTGCCCCGCGTGACGGGGAAGCGCCGCGAATCGCCGCCGTCGCCGCGATCATCGTCGCTTTCGTCGCCCTGGTGGCGGCGATCTATCTCGGCGTCGAAAGCCGCAGCGCCGGCCAGTCGCGCGACGGGCTGCAGGTCAGGCTGGAGACGGCGGAGCAGGAGCTGGCGGCGCTGAAGCGGGCCGGCGCGGACCGTGACGCGCTGAAGGCCGAATCAGAGCAGTTGCAGGCGCTGCTGCAGCAGGGCCGGGCCGCCCTGGCCGAGGCCACCCAGCGCCGCGACCAGGCGGCGCAGCAGGCCGACGCGGCCGCAGCGCGGGTCCAGGCGACGCAGGAGCAGGCGAAGGCCGCCGATTCGCAGCTCGCCGCCAAGCAGGGCGAGATCGCCGACGCCGATGGCCGGGTGGAGCAGCTGCGCGCACAGGAGGCGACGCAGCGCGACAGCTACGGCCGGCTCAACGCCGATGCCGCTGCGGTGAACGGCCAGCTGGCGCAGGCGACCGAGCAGCTCGGCAAGATCCAGGGCGACCTGGCGACGGCCCGCCAGCAGCTCGCCGACCTGCAGGCCCAGATCGCCCGCACGCAGGAGGAGCTGAAGCGCCAGGCCGAGGCGCCGAAGCCGTAGCGGCGGGGCAGCCTCCCCCGGCAGACCTTGTCCAGACAACTCTCAGTATACATTGGTGTATATACTGAGAGGAAAAGCCATGGTCATCGCCCGAGTGTTCCGGTCCGGCAACAGTCAGGCCGTGCGACTGCCGAAGCAGTTCCGATTCGAGAGTCAGGAGGTCGAGATCTTCCGCCGCGGCGATGAGGTCGTCCTGCGCGAGAAGCCGCGTGGCATGGCTCGCGCCTTCGAGTTGCTGGCCGAGCTGCCGATTGGCGCCGAGGATCGCGACGACACGCCGCCGCAGAGCCGCGACGACCTGTGATGGCGGTCGTCCGCTACCTGCTGGACACCAGCATCTGCATCTATATCCGCCGCCGCAGGCCGCCAGAAGTACTGGCCCGCTTCGAGAAGCTGAAGCCGGGCGAGGCCGGGCTGTCCGTCATCACCTGTGGCGAATTGCTATACGGGGTGGAGAAAAACCAGTCGCAAACAAAGGCGATGCAACTGCTGCGCGAGATGTTGGCCCTTCTTCCGGTCCTGCCTCTTCCAGCGGAGGTGGGTGAAGCCTACGGCGCTATCCGGGCGGACCTGGAGACAAGGGGACAGGTCATCGGCAACAACGATCTCTGGATCGCAGCTCATGCGAAAGCGGCCAAGCTGACGCTCGTCACCAACAACGAAAAGGAGTTCCGCCGGATCGGTGGGCTAAAGATCCAGAACTGGATCAACTGAGCCTGTCGCCTTACCCCGCCCATTCGAACAGCACCGTCGCCAGCGGCGGCAGGGTCACCAGCATCGAGCAGGGGCGGCCGTGCCAGGGTGAGGCCTCGGCCTCGACCCCGCCAAAATTGCCGACGCCGGAGCCGCCATAGATCCCGGCGTCGGTGTTCAGCCGCTCGACCCAGCGGCCGCCATGCGGCACGCCGATGCGGTAGCCCTGGCGCGGCACCGGGGTGAAGTTCGACACCGCCAGCACCGGCCGGTCGCCCTCGTCGCCGCGGCGCAGCCAGACCAGGATCGAATCGGCGCTGTTGCTGGCGTCGACCCAGTCGAAGCCCTGCGGCTCGCAGTCATGCACATGCAGCGCCGGCAGCTCGCGGTACAGCCGGTTCAAATCGCCGACCAGCCGCTGCACCCCGGCATGGCGGTCGCCGTCCAGCAGGTGCCAGTCCAGGCTGCGGTCGTGGTTCCATTCGTTGCGCTGGGCGAACTCGCCGCCCATGAACAGCAGCTTCTTGCCCGGATGGGCCCACATGAAGCCGTAATAGGCTCGCAGATTGGCGAATTGCTGCCAGTCGTCGCCCGGCATCTTGCCCAGCAGCGACCCCTTGCCGTGCACCACCTCGTCATGGCTCAGCGGCAGCACGAAGTTCTCGCTGAAGGCATAGAGCAGGCCGAAGGTCAGGTCGGAATGGTGCCAATGGCGGTGCACCGGGTCCTTCTGCATGTAGCGCAGGGTGTCGTTCATCCACCCCATGTTCCATTTGTAGCCGAATCCCAGGCCGCCAAGATGGACGGGACGCGACACGGCGGGCCAGGCGGTCGATTCCTCGGCCAGGGTGGTCACCCCCTCATGCCGGCCGAACACCTCGACATTGGTCTGGCGCAGGAACTCTACCGCGTCCAGATTCTCGCGGCCGCCGAAGCGGTTCGGCACCCACTCCCCGGCCTTGCGGCTGTAGTCGAGATACAGCATCGACGCCACGGCATCGACCCGCAGCCCGTCGACATGGAAGCGGTCGAGCCAGAACAGCGCGTTACCGAGCAGGAAGTTGCGCACCTCGGCCCGGCCGTAATTGTAGATCAGCGTGCCCCAGTCCTGGTGCATGCCCTGGCGCGGATCAGCGTGCTCATAGAGCGCGGTGCCGTCGAACCGGGCCAGGCCGTGCTCGTCGGTCGGGAAATGCCCGGGCACCCAGTCCAGGATCAGGCCCAGCCCGGCGCGGTGGCAGCGGTCGACGAAGGCGGCGAAATCCTCCGGCGGGCCGAAGCGGCTGGTCGGGGCGTAGAGGCCGATCGGCTGGTAGCCCCAGGAGCCGTCGAACGGATATTCGCTGACCGGCAGCAGCTCGATATGGGTGAAGCCGAGACCAGCGGCGTAGGGGATCAGCTGGTCGCCCAGCTCGCGCCAGGACAGAGGCCGGCCGCCTTCCTCCGGCACCCGGCGCCAGGAGCCGGGGTGGACCTCGTAGATGCTGATCGGGGCGCCGCGCCGCTGCGCCGCCGCGCGACCGGCCAGCCATTCGGCGTCGTCCCAGCTGGGCTCGGGCAGGCCGTGCACGATCGAGGCGGTCTTCGGCGGATGCTCGGCCCGGAAGGCGAAGGGATCGGTCTTCAGCGGCAGCAGGTCGCCGTTCGGGCCGCGGATCTCGAACTTGTACGCCGCGCCGGGGCCGATTCCGGGCAGGAAGATCTCCCATACGCCGATGCCGGGATGCAGCCGCATCGGATGCAGCCGTCCGTCCCAGCTGTTGAACTCGCCGACCACGGCGACGCGGCGGGCATTCGGCGCCCAGACGGCGAAGACCGTGCCGTCGACCCCGTCCAGCGTCCGTGGATGGGCGCCGAGCCGCCGGTACAGCTCGAGATGCGTGCCCTCGCCGAGCAGGTGCAGGTCGATCTCGCCGAAGCTCGACGGAAAGCGGTAGGGGTCCTCGATCTCCCACACCCCGCCGGCGGTGCCGTAATCGATGCGCAGCCGGTAGCGTGGCGGGAAGGGGCGCTCGATGCGGCCATCGAACACGCCATCCGCATGGCGCCGCTCCAGGCGGACCAGCACCGCGCCGCTGTCCGGGTCGATCGCCTCGACCGCCGCCGCGTCCGGCCGGAAGCAGCGCAGCACCGTGCCGTCGCCGTCGGGATGGGGGCCGAGCACGCCGAATGGGTCGCGGTGGTCGGACGCGATCAGCGCCGCGATGTCGGCCGGGTCGGTCAGGCCGTCGCGGGCGGCGGTCTCGGCCGAGGGGCGGGGATCGGTTCGCGTCATCGGCTTCTCCATCCTCGCGTGATCTTGACCGGTTCCTGCCGGAAACAACAAGGGCGGATCCGGGATGGATCCGCCCTCGCGTCGCGCGCCGGGGTGGTTTCGGTCAGCCGCCGGAGCCGGGCGCGGCCGCAGGCGGCTGGGCAGTGCCCTCGGCAGGCGGCGTCGCCGGCGCAGCGGGCGCCGCCGGGGCGGCGGCATCGGGTGCCGCCGGCGCCGTGCCCTGCGGGGCGGCCTGGCCGCTCTCCTGCTTCTGCCGCTCCGCCTCGACCGCCGCCATCTGCGTCTGGATGAAGGTGGCCAGCTTGCCCGAGGCGTCGTCCGCCAGCGCCTTTTCGGTCTCCAGCGCCTGGTGGAAGAAGGCGCTGTAGTAGTTGTCGTCGAGGGTGAAGACCAGCGACGCCGCGATCTTCTGCTGGTTCATCGTGCAGCTCAGCTCGGCGCGCTTGACGGCATAGGGGCCTTCGATGACGGCCGGCTGGTCGCTGCTCTGCCAGTCGGTGCCGCAGACCGACTTCATGATCTCGAGATAGCGCTTGGCGAACTGGTCGATCTCGACCGCATCGCCGCGCGGCTCCTGGTGCAGGCCGCCGACGACCTTGCCGTCGGTGCCGACCTGCCAGGCCTGGTTGATCTGCAGCGGGTCGCGCGGCAGCTTGCGCGGGTCGGCGATGCCGACATCCTTGATGCCGGCGCCATTCAGGATGTCCTGCAGCGCGCCGACCGGCATGCCGAAGCCCTGGGCGCCGATCAGGGCACGCGGATCGCCGCCCTGCTGCTGGCCGCCCTGCTGCTGGCCACCGGCACCGGCATTGCCCTGGGCCTGGGCGATCAGCTTGCGCGCGGTCTCGATGCAGTCCCGCAGCCCGCCGAGGGCGGCTCCGGTGCCGGTGAGCGCGAAGGTGAACTCGCCCTTCGGAGTGGTCACGATCGCCTTGCTGCCCTTGGCCAGGAGCTGGAACAGCTGGCCGTCCTGCCCGACCGGCAGGACATAGGCGACCGGGGAGACCGGAACGATGTCGAACTGCTTGTCGTAGGCGGCATCGACCCGGATGCGGCCCTTGCCCTTGTCGGCTTCCTTCAGGCCCCAGTTCTGCTTCACGACGGCGACGTTGAACAGGTAGTTGGGGTTCAGCGTGAAGGCCAGCGTCATCCCGCCATCATAGGGTTTCGACACGTCGCAATGGCTGAACTGCTGGTTCTGCGGGTTCGGAACCGCGCCGCCCTTCCAGCCGCCGGCATCGATCTTGAATTCCTTCGGCAGCGGAGCCTGTCGGCCCTGCGGCGCCGCCTGGGCCGGAGCCGCCTGAGCCGGCTGGGCAGCGGCAGGCGCCTCCGCCGGCTTTTCGGGCTGTGCCGGGGGCGTGGCCTGCTGCGCGATCGCCGGAACGGCGAACAGGAGCGGGAGCAGCGCCGCGCCGGCGCGGAGGGTCGAAAGATTCATTACAGGACGCGTCCGTCTGATGTATCCGGGCGGGTCAGTCTCGAGCCTTTCCCGCAGGGCGGGCCACACTCGTCCAAGGCGGAGCGGCTTGTCAATCCGCCAGAACGCAGCGCGGCGGCTACCAGCGCAGATACAGCGCCAGGAACATGTAGGCCGAGAAGGCCAGCAGCAGCACCCCGGCGACCCGGTCGATCCACAGCAGCGTCCGCGGCGTCAGCCGGCCGCCGGTGGCCGAGACGATGAAGCTCAGCGCCGTGAACCAGGAGGCGGAGCCGACCAGCACGCCGGCGACGAGGATCAGCCCGGAGGCGATGGACAGCGTCTCCGCCAGCCCGACCGCGGTGAAGGCGGTGGCGAAGGTCAGGATCGTCATCGGGTTGCTGAGGGTCAGCAGGAAGGCCGTGATCACCGCGGTGACCTCGCTGCTCTCGGTCCGTCCGGTCTCCGGGTCGCGCTCGATATGGCCGGCATGCAGCAGGGTGCGCACGGCCAACACGGCCAGCACGGTGCCGCCGATCAGGTGCAGCGCGTCCTTGACCGTGATCAGCCAGGCGCTCAGCGCCACCATGCCGAAGGCGGCGATCAGGCCGAACAGCCCGTCCGCGAAGGCGGCGCCGATGCCGGTCAGGATGCCGAAGCGGGTGCCGTGGATCAGCGTCCGGCGAATGCACAGGACGCCGATCGGGCCGACCGGCGCGGCAATGGCGATGCCCAGCGCGATGCCTTTGGCGAACAGGAAGGGATCGGTCATCACGTGTGGGGTGCCGCCGGCCTCGTGTTAGGTCGTGTTACAACAGAACGATCGCGAATGGTGGTTCGCCGGTCCTTCGATTAAACCAATGCGAGGTCGAAACCAACGGGGGCGATTCGGATGGACGTGAAACTCCGCCTCGATGCCATCGGTCGCACCCTGGTGCTGGCGCTGCAGGAGAACGCCCGCGCCAGCTATGCCGAGCTCGGCCGGCTGGTCGGCCTGTCGCCGCCGGCGGTGGCCGAGCGGGTGAAGCGGCTGGAGGATCAGGGCGTCATCAAGGGCTTCCGGGCCGAGGTCGACCGCGGCCGGCTCGGCTACGGCCTGTCCGCCTTCGTCCGGCTGCGCTGCCGGGCCGAGACGTTCCCGGCGGTCGAGGCCTTTGCCCGTACCGTGCCCGAGGTGGTGGAGTGCCACGAGGTCGCGGGCGAGGACGCCTATGTCTTCAAGCTGGTGGCCCGCTCGATCCAGCATCTCGACGAGATCCTGCTGCGTCTGGCCGCCTTCGGCGCCACCACCTCCTCGCTGATCCTGTCCTCGCCGGTCGCCGGCCGGGTGCTGCCGCCGGCGAGCGAGTGACCCCTCGACCGCTTTCCTGTTGCGGCGCGGCACGCCCGCGCCGCAATCTGCCCGCAATGGCCGACCGCCTCTGAAGGGACGATGTTCGACAAGATCCTGATCGCCAATCGCGGCGAGATCGCCTGCCGCGTCATCCGCACCGCGCGGCGCATGGGCATCAAGACCGTGGCCGTCTATTCCGAGGCCGATGCCGACGCGGTGCATGTCCGCATGGCCGACGAGGCGGTGCCGATCGGCCCGGCGCCCTCGGCCCAGTCCTATCTGGTGATCGACCGCATCATCGAGGCGTGCCGCGCCACCGGCGCCCAGGCGGTGCATCCCGGCTACGGCTTCCTGTCGGAAAATCCGCGCTTCTGCGCGGCGCTGGAGGCAGCGGGCATCGCCTTCATCGGCCCCGGCGTCCACGCCATCGAGGCGATGGGCGACAAGATCGAATCGAAGAAACTGGCCCAGGCCGCCGGCGTCTCGACCGTGCCGGGCCATCTGGCGCCGATCCTCGACGAGGACGAGGCGGTCGAAGTCTCCCGCCGCATCGGCTATCCGGTGATGATCAAGGCGTCGGCCGGCGGCGGCGGCAAGGGCATGCGCGTCGCCGGCAATGACGACGAGGCGCGCGAGGGCTTCCGCTCAGCCCGCAACGAGGCGCGCTCCGCCTTCGGCGACGACCGGGTCTTCGCCGAGAAGTTCATCGAGGAGCCGCGCCACATCGAGATCCAGGTGCTGGCTGACGCCCACGGCAACACCGTCTATCTCGGCGAGCGCGAATGCTCGATCCAGCGCCGCCACCAGAAGGTGATCGAGGAGGCGCCGTCGCCCTTCGTCAACGAGGCGATGCGCCGGGCGATGGGCGCCGAGGCCTGCGCCCTGGCCCGGGCCGTCGGCTACCGCTCCGCCGGGACGGTCGAGTTCATCGTCGGCGCCGACCGCTCCTTCTACTTCCTGGAGATGAACACCCGGCTGCAGGTCGAGCATCCGGTGACCGAGGCGGTGACCGGCCTCGACCTGGTTGAGCTGATGATTCGCATCGCCGCCGGCGAGGAGCTGCCGTTCCGGCAGGAGGATGTGCGGCTGGAGGGCTGGGCGGTCGAGGCCCGGGTCTACGCCGAGGATCCGCTGCGCGGCTTCCTGCCCTCGATCGGCCGACTGACCCGCTACCGGGCGCCGGAGGAGGGGCCGCAGGTCCGCGTCGACACCGGCGTCGACGAGGGCGGCGAGATCTCGATGCACTACGACCCGATGATCGCCAAGCTGATCGGCATCGGGGCGAACCGGAACGCGGCCATCGCCGCGATCCGCAGCGCCCTGGACGGCTTCGTGATCCGCGGCGTCAGCCACAATATCCCGTTCCTGGCGGCGCTGATGCACCATCCGCGCTTCGTCGAGGGCCGGCTGACCACCCGCTTCATCGCGGAGGAGTTCCCGAACGGCTTCCACGGCACCGCTCCGGCGGGCGAGGCCGCCGACCGGGTCGCCGCCCTGGGCGCCGCCCTGCTGCACCGCGAGGCCGTCCTGCGCGGCGGCGTGGCGGGGGCGCGGGACTGGGTGCTGCGCGGCGCCCGGCAGAACCGGCCGGTGACGGTGGGGGCGGATGCCGATGGCTGGCGCGTGACGCTCGACGGCCGATCCTTCGCCATCCAGGGGCATTGGCGGCCGGGCGAGACGCTGTTCGACGGCACGATCGACGGATCGCGCATGGTGGCGCAGGTCGACCGCCGCCCGATCGGGCTGCGCCTGACCCATGCCGGCGGCGAATCCGACCTGGTGCTGCTGACGCCGCGCGCCGCAGCACTGGCCGAGCTGATGCCGGTCAAGGCGCCGCCCGACATGTCGCGCTTCCTGCTGTCGCCGATGCCCGGCCTGCTGGTCTCGCTCGCGGTCGCCGCGGGCGACCCGGTGCGGGCCGGGCAGGAGCTGGCGGTGGTCGAGGCGATGAAGATGGAGAACATCCTGCGGGCCGAACGCGACGGCATGGTCGGTGCCCTGCACGCCAAGCCCGGCGACAGCCTGGCGGTCGATCAGAAGATCCTGGAATTCGCAGCGGCCTGAGGGCCGGGAGAGCGCCATGAACCGAGTCTTTCATATCCTCCTGCCGGTGCTGCTGCTGGCGGGCTGCGGCGACGGCCTGACCCCGCCGGAAAATCCGGGGCCGCCGCCGCCGATCGCCTCGATCAAGGGCGACGACCTGCATCCGCCGCCGGGCCCGACCGATCCCTTCATGATCCGGGTCGACGACCGGGCGTTGGGCGCCTGGGCCGATTACTGCACCCGGATCAAGGACATGGCCGGCCCGAACCGCCCGCCCAGCGCCGAGAAGACGCGGATCGAGGGCGACCTGAAGAAATGCGAGGAGATCTTCGCCCAGTGAAAGCGGCCAATGACGAAAGCGAGGCCCGCACCCGCTGGTTCGCCGACGTCATCGCCGGCCGCGGGACCGGGGGCTGGCACGATCCTGCCGTGGCGGTCGGCGACCATACCCAGGCGCTGCTGGTCGAGCTGGAGACCGTGTTCGGCGCCGGTGCCTGGGTCGCCACCGTGATCCTCGCCGTCGCGGTGATCGAGGCGCATCTGCGCGAGCAGGCGATCGCCTCCGGCCGGGCCGTCGACCCCTATCTCAACGCCGGGACATTGTTTGCCGAGGCCGGGCTGGACGAGCGCTTCGACGTGCTTCGCCGGGCCCGCAACCGGGCGTTGCACGTCTCCGACCCGCCGACGCTGACGGTCGACATGCACTGGTTCGAGGCCGAGCGGCTGGAGGCCGAGGCGCGCTTCGCCATCCGCCTGGTCGCCGCCGCGCTGTATGGCGGCGCACTGCCGGAGGAGCCGGAGGAAGAGGAATGAGCGGAGAACGCAAGGCAGTGTCGCTCCGCATCACCGGTCGGGTCCAGGGCGTCGGCTACCGCGCCTGGCTGGCCGGCCAGGCCACGGCGGCCGGGCTCGACGGCTGGGTGCGCAACCGCCGCGACGGCTCGGTCGAGGCGCTGCTGTCCGGACCGGCCGACGCGCTCGACCGGGTGGCGGCCGCCTGCCGCCGCGGACCGAGCGCGGCGCTGGTCGACCGGATCCAGGCGGCGGAGGCGCAGCCGCCCGATCATCCCGGTTTCGACCAATGGCCGACGCTGTGACCGGGGCTCCGCGGCTCGGCGTCGGCGCCTTCATCCGGGACGAGTCCGGTCGGCTGCTGCTGGTGCAGCGGCGGCGGGAGCCGGAGGCCGGTCATTGGGGCCTGCCCGGCGGCAAGGTCGATTTCGGCGAAACGGTCGAGGCCGCGGTGATCCGGGAGATCGAGGAGGAGCTCGGCGTCGCGCTGCGGCTCGGCGGGCTGCTCTGCCTGGTCGACCAGATCGACCGCGCGGCCGGCACCCATTGGGTGGCGCCGGTGTATCGCGCCGCCATCGCCGCCGGCGATCCGGTCAACCGCGAGCCGGCAGCCCTGGCCGCGATCGGCTGGTTCGCCCTCGAAGCCCTGCCGCAGCCGCTGACCCTCGCCACCCGCGTGGCAATCGAGGCCGCGTCGGCTTAGGCCGCGGCCGCCGCCCGCTCCAGGAATTCGTCCGGCCCGTCGACCTCGACCAGCCGGCGGTTGCGGATCTCCAGATAGCGCGTGCCGATGCCGCGCAGCATGCGCCGGTCATGGGTGACGAAGACGCAGGTCGTGTCGTCGCGCGACAGCAGGTCCTCCAGCCGCTCCCGCCCGGCGATGTCCAGGTGGTTGGTCGGCTCGTCCAGCAGGTAGATGTTGGGCTGGCGCAGCCGCAGCAGCAGGAAGGTGACGCGCAGCTGCTCACCGTAGCTGAGATTGGCGATCGGCGTCGCCTGCTTCTCGATCGGGATGCCGATATTGTGCAGCTCCCGCACCAGCTCGGCGTCGCGCAGGGTCGAGGCCGCCTGCAGCGCCCGGTTCACCGGCATCTGCCGCGGCAGGTCGGACAGATGCTGGTCGAGATAGCCCGGCCGCAGCTGCGGGTTGGCGGTGATCGACTGGCCCAGCGGCGCGTCGCCGGCGGCGGCCCGGGTGATCGCCGCCATCAGGTCGCGGATCAGATGCGACTTGCCGGTGCCGTTCAGCCCCAGCAGGGCGATGCGGTCGCCGCGGCGGATGAACTCCTGCTCGATGCGCAGCAGCTCGCGCCCGGTCTCGGTCCGCACGACATGGTCCTTCAGCCGTACCAGCGTGGCACGCTGCACCTCGCTGCTGTCCAGATTGATGTCCCGCCGGGCCTCGCGATGCGCCACAGTGGCCTCCGCCCGGCGCTGCTCGGCGCGGGACGCCACCGCCTTGGCGCGCTGCGCCATGCCGGGGTTGTGGCCCTTCAGGTTGGACCAGATCGCCAGCCGCTTGGCGGCGCGCTCCAGCCGCTCGACCTCCTTCTCGTCGCGCTCGGCCTGCTGCAGCGCCGCCAGATCCTCGCGGATCAGCTCCTGCCGCGCCTGGGAAAAGGAGGTGCCGTAGCTGCGCACCCGGTCGCCGCGCAGGATGATGGTGCGGTCGGTCACCCGGTCCAGGAACTCGCGGTCATGCGACACCAGGATGAAGGGCAGGCGCAGATGCTCGGTCAGCCAGCGCTCCAGCCGCATCACCTTGCCAACGTCGAGATGGTTGGTCGGCTCGTCCAGGATCAGCAGGTCGGGGTCGGCCAGGGTCGCCCGCGCCACCAGCAGCAGGCGCTGCCAGCCGCCGGACAGCGCGGCGACTTTCTGCTCATGCCACAGCTCGGGCTCGATCCCCAGCTCGTCCAGCACCATGTCGGCGCGCCAGGCCCGGTCGTCCCGCGCCGCCTCGGGCAGGGCCGTCACCAGCGCCTCGTGCAGCGTCAGGGGCAGCAGCTCGGCCGGCACCGCCTGTGGCACATGGCCGATCAGCAACCCGCGCCGGCGCGCGATGCGGCCGCGGTCGAGCTCGATCTCGCCGAGCAGCGCCTGGATCAGCGTCGACTTGCCGCTGCCATTGTCGCCGACCAGGCCGATCCGGTCGTCGGGATGGACGGCGAAGCTGGCGTCCTGGAACAGGGCCCGGCCGCCGATCTTGAGGGTGATGGCTTCGGCCTGGAGGAGCATGATGGGACTCGGAGAACGGATGCGGCGTTTGGGGCCGGGAGGGTATCAGATGTCCGATCAGGATAAGCCGAAAGATTATGACCCGATGGAGACGGAGGCCGAGAGGCGTCGGGAGGAGGGCGCGCGTTGGAAGGAGCAAAGCGCGGAGGCGATCCGGAGTCACAACGAGAGGGTCGAGCGAGAAGACCTGACCTTGAAGAAGTACTGGCGACACCGGTATGGGGGAGCGGCCCCAGGGGAGCCGGACAATCTTCCCATGCGCACGAACAATGCGCACTAAACCCATGATTTCGACCGATGGAAAGCGCACCCCCCGCCGTGCGACCAATCTCAGCCTCTCGGCCGAGGCCACCCGCCGCGCCAGGGAATATGGCCTGAACATTTCCAGGATCGCTGAGGATGCGATCGTCGAGGCGGTGCGCCGGCATGAAGGCGAGCTCTGGAAGCAGGAGAATGCCGAGGCGATCCGGAGCTACAATGAATGGGTGGCGGAAGAGGGCCTGCCCTTCGCGAAATTCCGGCAATTCTGATGCGCTTTGACGTCCATCGCGTCACGGGATCCGATGTGGCCCTCGCGCTGAAGGTTCAATCGGAGTTCCACGACCATCTGGACACCTGCGTGGTCGTGCCGCTCATTCCTCTCTCTCGAACCAAGATGAAGCCGGCGCGACGGCTGCAGCCAGTGTTCAGCGTTGCCGGTCAAGCTTACATGCTTGCCACACCCGCGATGGCCTCGGTTCCTGTCGACAGTCTTGGTGATCGTGTCGGGTCTCTGGCCGACCAGCACTCAGCCATCGTCGACGCCCTGGACTTCCTGCTCCGGGGCTTCTGAACCTACCCCTCGAACACCTCGTCCCAGGCCTCGCGCAGGGCCAGGTCGACATCCGCCATGGTCACCGGCAGGCCGAGATCGACCAGCGAGGTGACGCCGTACTGGGCCAGCCCGCAGGGCACGATGCCGGCGAAATGCGACAGGTCGGGGTCGACGTTCAGCGCCACGCCGTGGAAGGTCACCCAGTGCCGGATCCGCACCCCGATCGCGGCGATCTTCTTCTCGATACCGTCGCGCTCGACCCAGATGCCGACCCGGCCCTCGCGCCGCTCGCCCTTCACCTGGAACCGCGCCAGGGTGCGGATCAGCCACTCCTCCAGCGAATGGACATAGACGCGCACGTCGGGGTTGCGCCGCTTCAGGTCGACCATGACGTAGCCGACCCGCTGCCCCGGCCCGTGATAGGTGTACTGGCCGCCGCGGCCGGTGCGGTAGACCGGGAAGCGGTCGGGCGTCAGCAGGTCGGTGTCATGGGCGCTGGTGCCGGCGGTGTAGAGCGGCGGGTGCTCCAGCAGCCACACCAACTCCGGCGCGGTGCCGGCGCGAATCGCCGCCACCCGGGCCTCCATCGCCGCCAGCGCCTCGGGATAGGGGACGGCGCCGTCGTCGATTCGCCAGTCGGGCGCAAGCCGTTCCGGGCCGCCCGGAACCGCGGTTTCTGCGAGGATGGAAGACGGAATCGCGATCATCTCATCGGGCTGCTTGATCGGGCGCATCCGATCTGCTAATCCCCCCGCACCTCGGAAGGCAAGGCCCCTCGTGGGCGCGCCTGCCGTGCGGTCGTGGCGGAATTGGTAGACGCGCAGCGTTGAGGTCGCTGTGGGCTAACCCCCGTGGAAGTTCGAGTCTTCTCGACCGCACCATTATCGAAAGGCCCGCCCTCACCGGCGGGCCTTTCGCGTTTCGGCGAGCAGCCTTCTGTCGCGGCCCTTCCGCCCGGACGGAACGCTGCCTATAACGGCTCGACCCGTAACGCTGTCCGGATCCCCTGATGTCCAGCGATCTGCGCGAAGCCGCCCTCGACTACCATCGCCTTCCGACGCCCGGAAAGATCGCGGTCACGCCGACCAAGCCACTGGCGACGCAGCGCGACCTGGCGCTGGCCTATTCGCCCGGCGTCGCCGCGGCGTGCGAGGCGATCGTCGCCGATCCGGCCGAAGCGTCGCAGATGACCAGCCGCGCCAACCTCGTCGCCGTCATCACCAATGGCACCGCCGTGCTCGGCCTCGGCAACATCGGCCCGCTCGCCGCCAAGCCGGTGATGGAGGGCAAGGGCGTCCTGTTCAAGAAATTCGCCGGCATCGACGTCTTCGACATCGAGGTCAACGAGACCGACCCGGACAAGCTGGTCGACATCATCGTGGCGCTGGAGCCGACCTTCGGCGGCATCAACCTCGAGGACATCAAGGCGCCGGAGTGCTTCGAGGTCGAATCGAAGGCGCGGGCGCGGATGAAGATCCCGGTCTTCCACGACGACCAGCACGGCACCGCCATCATCGTCGCCGCCGCCATCACCAACGGGCTGCGCGTCGTCGGCAAGGACCTGACATCGGTCAAGCTGGTCACCTCCGGCGCCGGCGCCGCGGCGCTGGCCTGCCTCGACCTGCTGGTCGACATGGGGCTGCCGATCGAGAACATCTGGGTCACCGACATCGCCGGCGTGGTCTGGGACGGCCGCAACGAGCTGATGGATCCGCGCAAGCAGCGCTATGCCCGCAAGACCGAGGCGCGGTCCCTGGCCGAGGTGATCGGCGACGCCGACATCTTCCTCGGCCTGTCGGCGCCGCGGGTGCTGACCGCCGAGATGGTGCAGCGCATGGCCGACCGGCCGATCATCATGGCGCTGGCCAACCCGACGCCGGAGATCATGCCGGAGGAGGTCAAGGCCATCCGCCCCGACGCGGTGATGGCGACCGGCCGATCGGACTATCCGAACCAGGTCAACAACGTCCTGTGCTTCCCCTTCATCTTCCGCGGCGCGCTCGACGTCGGCGCCACCGCGATCAACGAGGCGATGAAGATCGCCGCGGTGCAGGCGATCGCCGACCTGGCGATGCAGGAAGGGTCTGACATCGTCGCCACTGCCTATGGCGACCAGCAGCTCAGCTTCGGCCCCGAATACCTGATCCCGAAGCCGTTCGACCCGCGGCTGATCATCAAGATCGCGCCGGCGGTGGCGAAGGCGGCGATGGACTCCGGCGTCGCCACCCGGCCGATCACCGATTTCGCCGCCTATATCGGCAAGCTCGAGGAGTTCGTGTTCCGCTCCGGCCTGGTGATGCGGCCGGTGTTCACCCTGGCGAAGGCCGAGCCGAAGCGCGTCGTCTATGCCGAGGGCGAGGACGAGCGGGTGCTGCGCGCGGTCCAGATTGTGCTCGACGACCAGTTGGCCAAGCCGATCCTGATCGGCCGCCGCGGCGTGGTCGAGCGCCGGATCGAGAAGCTGGGCCTGCGCGTGAAGCTCGATCGCGACGTCGAACTGGTCGATCCCGAGGACGATCCGCGCTACACCGAATACTGGCGCCTGTACCACCAGCTGCTGGCCCGGCGCGGCGTCTCGCCCGATGTCGCCCGCGCGGTGGTGCGCACCAACTCGACCGTGATCGCGGCGCTGATGGTGCAGAAGCAGGAAGCCGATGCCATGGTCTGCGGCAGCTACGGCCCGTACCGGCCGCATCTGCGCGACGTGCTCAGCGTCATCGGCCTGGCGCCGGGGGTGACCACCCCGGCCGCGCTCAGCGCCCTGGTGCTGCCGCGCGGCACCTTCTTCCTGGCCGACACCTACATCACCCCGGATCCGACGCCGGAGCAGATCGCCGAGACCACGCTGCTGGCGGCGGAGGAGATCCGGCGCCTCGGCATCGTGCCGAAGGTGGCGCTGCTGTCGCATTCCAACTTCGGCACCATGGACGGGCCGTCGCCGGTGAAGATGCGCCACGCCCTCTCCCTGATCCGCGAGCAGGCGCCGGCCCTCGAGGTCGAGGGCGAGATGCATGCCGACGCCGCGCTGTCGGAGGAGGTCCGCCAGCGGATCTTCCCGGACAGCAAGCTGACCGGCAGCGCCAATCTGCTGGTGTTGCCCTCGCTCGACGCCGCCAACATCGCCTTCAACATGCTGAAGGTGCTGGGCGAGGCGATCTCGATCGGCCCGATGCTGCTCGGCGTCGCCCGGCCGGCCCATATCGTCACCCCGTCGGTGACGGTGCGCGGCCTGGTCAACGTCACCGCGATCGCCACCGTCGACGCCCAGCTAGCAGGGGCGGTGTGCCCGATCGACGCCCATGCCCGGCAGGCGTCGCACGTGGCGCTCGAAGCCTTGTCGGTGTGAGGTGACGGCGGCGCCCGAAGCGGACAAGGCGCCGGCCGAGGCCCAGGAATACGGCCTGCCGCCCGGCTTCGTGCAGGGGATCGAGGAGGCGCTGGACGACCACCGCCTCGCCGAGGTGGAGGAGCGGCTGGCGCCGCTCCATTCCGCCGACCTGGCGGCGCTGCTCGAGGCGCTGCATCCGGACGACCGGCGCGTCGTCGTCGGGCTGATCCGGGTGCAACTGACCACCGATGCCGAGGCGCTGGCCTGGCTGAACGAGGACGTCCGCCAGGAGGTCCTGGATCTGCTCGGGCCGCAGGACGTCGCGGCGGCGCTGCAGGAACTCGATTCCGACGACGCCCTGGCCCTGATCGAGACCCTCGACCAGGGCGAGCGCGACGCGGTCCTGGCCAATGTCCCGGCGGCGGAGCGGCGGGTCCTGCTCGAAGGGCTGGACTTCCCGGAATACTCCGCCGGCCGCCTGATGCAGCGCGAGCTGGTGTCGGTGCCGGACTACTGGACCGTCGGCAAGACCATCGACTGGCTGCGCACCGCCGAGGACCTGCCGGACGAGTTCTACAGCCTGTTCCTGGTCGACGTGCACGGCAACCCGAGCGGCCAGCTGCCGCTGTCGCGCTTCCTGCGCGGCCGGCGGCCCGCGAAGCTGGCCGAGCTCGGGCTGGAGGACATCCATCCGATCCCGGCGGAGATGGACCAGGAGGAGGTGGCGCTGCTGTTCCGGCGCTACGCCATGGTCTCGGCGCCGGTGGTCGACCGCAACGGCAAGCTGCTCGGCGTCATCACCCTGGACGACGTGGTCGACGTCATCGACGAGGAGGCGGAGCAGGACATCTTCCGCCTCGGCGGCATCGGCGAGCAGAGCGATCTCTATCGCGACGTCGCCGCCACCACCCGCTCGCGCTTCTCCTGGCTGTTCGTCAACCTGCTGACGGCGGTTCTGGCCTCGTCGGTGATCGGCCTGTTCGAGGATGTGATCAGCCGGGTGGTGGCGCTGGCCGTGCTGATGCCGATCGTCGCCTCGATGGGCGGCAATGCCGGCACCCAGACCCTGACCGTGGCGGTGCGGGCCCTGGCGATGCGCGAGCTGACCGACAGCAACGCAGCCCGCATCCTGTGGAAGGAGGTGCTGGTCGGCGTGATCAACGGCGCGCTGTTCGCGGCGATCGCCGGCGGCGTGGTGTGGCTGTGGTTCGGGGATCCGCGCCTGGCGGTGGTGATCGGCGCCGCCATGATCATCAACCTGCTGGCAGCGGCCTTCTCGGGCACCGTGATTCCGCTGGCGATGCAGCGCTTCGGCATCGATCCGGCGGTGTCCAGCGCCGTGTTCCTGACCACCGTCACCGACGTGGTCGGCTTCTTCGCCTTCCTCGGCCTGGCGGCCCTGATCCTGCTCTGACGCCGCCCCATCCCGCGGGCTGCGGGATGGGGCTCGCTCTGGATCCGCCTCAGGCGGTGCCGACTGTCCCGGCGATGCTGGTGCTCTTGGCCTCGCGCGCGGCCTTGATCACGTTGTTGGCGATGTTGACCGCCGGGATCGTCAGATTCTGGCCGCCCGGCACGCCCCGCGTCAGGTGCTCGACGAGCTCCTTGACCTTCTCTTCACTGATGGTCTCGACGCCCGGCAGCAGCGCGATCAGGGCCGCCAGCCCGACCACCTGGCCGAAGCGCAGGTCACTGGCCACCGCCAGCTTCTTCAGCGCCTCGCGCAGATCGGCTTCGCTGATACCTGTGGATTCCACGCTCAATATGCCCTCCCTCACCGGATCCGGGTCTATGCGCAATTGCAGTGCATAGCCCGTCATGAATACTCAGGGTTGTACGAGGCGATCCCGGCCGATGTCCAGCCGTTCTCACGGAACCTGGCGATTCTACCCTGCCCGTCCCGGCAATGCGACCATCGCCTCGCGGCTCGGCTCGCCCCGGTCGGAGTCGCGGCCCCGGCGCGGGCGGCAGATCAGCGGCAGTCGTCGGGTTGCCGTCGCCAGATCCCGGCTCCTCGGCCGCGCCCCCGGGCAAGCAATGCCGCAGGTCCGCGCCGCGGCTTCAAGAAATGGCAAGTGCAGGCGGGTCGTCGCGGACACCGCCGGATCGAGATTTTTCGCGGCGTTTCCGCCGGATTCGCGTCGGGCTGGGCCGCCGCCCGGGCCGCCGGCGTGATTCGGTACGGGCCGCATCCGTTCGATCCTGTCGGGCCAATGGGTTCTTTTTTCGCAGGAAACTGTCTTGCTTGAATTTCGATCGGAAATAATATTACTAACTCAAATAATTAAATGTCAACCAAAAGGAAATGTTAAAACCTGCCTTGGAGACAGAGTCTATGTGGTTCCAAATTCATCCGTCTATTTCGTCACGAGGAAGTAAAAAACGGGAATTTCCATGGACAGCCCTATCGTTTTTTGCCTGAATGCCGGCTGGCTAGCCCTGTGGGCGGCGGCCGGGCTGTCGGCTTGGCAAGGGTTTCTTGGAGGAGGAAAACATGGGTCTTCTTGACGGCCTGCTCGGAGATGACGGGTTGCTCGGCGGTCTGCTGGGCAATGACGGTCTCCTCGGCGGCCTGCTCGGCAGCGACGGCCTTCTGGGCGGTCTGCTCGGTGATGATGGTCTGCTCGGAGGTCTTCTGGGCGAAGATGCTCTCGGCGGCGTCATCGGCACGGTGAAGAGCGTCCTGGGCTCCCTGGACGGCTTGGTCTTCGGCGGCTCCGAGGCTGATGGGCTTCTCGGCGGCGTCTTTGGCCTGGTCGACGGGTTGCTCAACGGTCTGCTCGGCGGCGATCTGCTCGGCGGCGCACTGGGCGGCGACCTGCTCGGCGGGGTCGAGGATCTGCTGGAGGGCATCCTGCACGGCGATCTTCTGGGCAGCGTCACCGGCGGCTTGCTCGAATCGGTCAGCGGCCTGCTCGGCGGCATCCTCAGTGGCGATGTGCTCGGCGGCGTCCTGAGCCTCGATCTGGGCAGCGTCGTCGGCGGCCTGCTCGAGACGGTTCAGGGCCTGCTCGGCGGCATCCTCAGCGGCGACCTGCTCGGCGGCGACCTGCTGGGCGGCGATCTGCTCGGTGGCGTGCTTGGGACGGTCGGCGACCTGCTGAACGGCCTGCTCGGCGGCGATCTGCTCGGTGGCGACCTGCTTGGCGGTCTCCTCGGTGGCGACCTGCTCGGCGGCCTGCTCGGGACGGTCCAGGGCCTGCTCGGCGGCATCCTCGGCGGCGACCTGCTCGGCGGCGACCTGCTGGGCGGCGATCTGCTCGGCGGCGTGCTGGGTCTGGTCCAGGGCCTGCTCGGCGGCGTCATCGGCGGCGACGACCTGCTCGGCGGCCTGCTTGGTGGCGTGCTGGGCGGCGAAGACCTGCTGGGCGGCCTGATCGGCGCAGTCGAAGGCATCGTCAATGGCCTGCTCGGCGGCGACCTGCTGGGCGGCGACCTGCTGGGCGGCCTGCTCGGCTCGGTCGGCGATCTGCTGAACGGCCTGCTGGGCGGCGATCTGCTCGGCGGCGTCGGCGGCGGCATCCTCGACGGCGACCTGCTGGGCGGCCTGCTCGGCACGGTGACCGACCTGCTCGACGGCGTTCTCGGCGGCGACCTGCTGGGCGGCGACCTGCTCGGCAGCATCACCGGCGTGCTGGGTGACCTGCTGGGCGGCGACCTGCTGGGCGGCGTGCTCAGCGGCGACCTGCTGGGCGGTGTCGTCGGCACGATCGAGAATCTGCTCGGCGGCCTGCTCGGCGGCGACCTGCTGGGCGGCGATCTGCTCGGCGGCCTGCTCGGCACGGTCACCGGCCTGCTCGACGGCCTGCTCGGCGGCGACATCCTGGGCGGAACCCTCGGCGGCCTCGACCTCGGCAATCTCGGCGGCGTGGTCGAGGGCATCCTCGGCGGCGTGCTGGCGACGGTCGAGGGCGTGGTCGGCGGCCTGCTCGGCGGCGACGGTCTCGGCGGCATCATCGATCTCGACGGCATCCTGGGCGGTCTGCTCGGTGGCGGCGTCGATCTCGAGGCTGCGCTCGACACCATCCTGTCCTCGCTCGGCGATGCGGTGTTCAGCATCGACGTTGGCGGTCTGACCAATATCGGCCCGCTCAGCGTCATCAACGGCCTGCTCGGCTCGGTCCTGAACGTTGTCGCCCTGGGCTCCAACTCGCTGGCCAATATCGTCGGCGACGCGGTCGGCTCGGCCGACACGATCAACGGCACCGTTAACGCCGACATCCTGAACGGCTATCTCGGCAACGACACCATCCGTGCCGGTGCCGGTGCCGACCGTGTCGCTGGCGGCACGGGCAGCGACCTGCTCTGGGGCGATGCCGGCAACGACGTCATCACCGGTGGGCTCGGCAACGACATGCTCTCCGGTGGCGCGGGTGCCGACATCATGATCGGTGGCATCGGCAACGACATCTACTATGTCGAGAACTACGGCGATCGGGTCCAGGAACAGGCGAATGGCGGCACCGATCAGGTGTTCTCGTCCATCGACTTCATCCTGTCCGACAACACCGAGGTCCTGACCCTCTTCGGCACGGCCAGGAACGGGCTCGGCAACGGCTTGAACAACCGTCTGATCGGCAACGAAGCCGTCAACGGCCTCACCGGCGGCGGGGGCAACGACGTCCTCGATGGCAAGGGCGGCAACGACATCCTCGACGGAAATTGGGGGACCGACACCCTGACCGGCGGCGCAGGTGCCGACACTTTCCGGTTCCAGGGGATCACGCAGACCGTGGTCGGCGCAGGCCGGGACGTGGTCACCGACTTCAGCCATGCCCAGGGCGACAAGATCGACCTGCACTTCATCGACGCCAGCACCAAGGTGGCCGGTGACCAGGCCTTCACCTTCATCGGTGGGGCCAACTTCACCGGCGTGGCGGGGCAGTTGCACTTCCAGGGCGGGATCCTGAGCGGCGACGTCAACGGCGACGGCCGTGCCGACTTCGAGGTCCAGGTCAAGGGTGCGGCCTCCCTGGTGATCGGCGACTTCGTGCTCTGATCGGCTTCGGCCGATCGGGGGGATCGGCCCGGACGCTTGGCCCACGGGCGTCCGGGACCCCGATCCACCAATGAGAGCGAGCCCTGCGATGCTCCGGCACCGCGGGGCTTTTCTTTTGCGGCAACGGCTGAGCTACAGTGCCGGTAAACATCCGCACGGGAGCGACGCCCATGATCCCCAATGAGCCGCAAGGCCTCGATTTCATGCTTGGCGACACCGCCGACATGCTGCGCGATTCGGTGCGCGGCTTCGCCGAGGCGGAGATCGCGCCGCGCGCCGCCGACATCGACCGCGACAACCAGTTCCCGATGGACCTGTGGCGCAAGATGGGCGATCTCGGCGTCCTCGGCGTCACGGTCGATGAGGAATATGGCGGCGCCGGAATGGGCTATCTCGAGCACATCGTGGCGATGGAGGAGATCTCCCGCGCCTCGGCTTCGGTCGGCCTGTCCTACGGCGCCCATTCCAACCTCTGCGTCAACCAGATCAAGCTGAACGGCACCGAGGAGCAGAAGCGCCGCTACCTGCCGAAGCTGGTGGCGGGCGAGCATGTCGGCGCCCTGGCGATGTCCGAGCCGGGCGCCGGCTCCGACGTCGTCGGCATGAAGCTGAAGGCCGAGAAGCAGGGCGACCGCTACATCCTCAACGGCACCAAGATGTGGATCACCAACGGCCCGGACGCCGACACGCTGGTGGTCTATGCCAAGACCGACCCGGCGGCCGGCCCGCGCGGCATCACCGCCTTCCTGGTCGAGAAGGGGTTCAAGGGCTTCTCCACGGCGCAGAAGCTCGACAAGCTCGGCATGCGCGGCTCCAACACCTGCGAGCTGGTGTTCCAGGATTGCGAGGTGCCGGAAGAGAACGTGCTCGGCCGGGTCGGCGAGGGCGTGCGCGTGCTGATGAGCGGCCTCGACTACGAGCGCACGGTGCTGGCGGCGGGACCGCTCGGCATCATGCAGGCCTGCCTCGACATCGTCCTGCCCTATGTCCGCGACCGCAGGCAGTTCGGCCGGGCGATCGGCGAGTTCCAGCTGATGCAGGGCAAGGTGGCCGACATGTATGTCGCCCTCAACGCCTCCCGCGCCTATGTCTACGCCGTCGGCCAGGCCTGCGACCGTGGCCGAGTGACCCGGCAGGATTCCGCCGGCGCCATCCTCTACGCCGCCGAGAAGGCGACCTGGATGGCGCTGCAGGCGATCCAGGCGCTTGGCGGCAACGGCTACATCAACGACTTCGCCACCGGCCGCCTGCTGCGCGATGCCAAGCTGTACGAGATCGGCGCCGGCACCTCCGAGGTTCGCCGCATGCTGATCGGCCGCGAAGTGATCGGGCTGAAGGGGTAGGGCGCTTCACACCGGGTGTGACCGGTCACGGCGGGCGGAGACCGACCCGGGCAGGACCAGGGTGAGGTCGTCGCCGGCGGCGCTTTTCCGATCTCGTTCAGCCGTCGATCCGGATGCCCCTTTGGATGGTCCTCGACACCGGCCACGCCCCGAGGCGACGAGCCGCGGGACGACCTGCGCAACCTCAAGTTCGGATGCGCGCCGATCATCGTTTGAAATCCACTCAATCCAAGCCGAATCTCCGGCGGAATGCCGGCGATTCAAATAACATTTCAGATATCTGGGATATGTCGATCTGAAATTTCGTTGAATTTAAGACATCAGTTTGATTGTTGACTCAGTGATGTTCCTTCGGAATCATTCTATTGGGCATGTAGTCTTATAGATCAGTGAGGTGGTCTTGCCGAAATCTTAAACATTTCTGTCTTTTATCTGAAATATTTCGGTGGCCGCAGGTGGGGTATCCACAACGTCTGCCGAAGCTGCCGACACGCCGTTTCCCGAGGCGGCTGTGGCGGCACTGAAGGGCCGGTTCAGGTGTGGGAGAGATGTATGCGCGCAGACATGATTGCTCGTCTATCCTGGCGCGACGTTGCCTGTTGGGCGAGGCCGGTTGAACCGCGGAGGTGCGTGTGACGATCGGAAGAGCCACGGTGGCCACCAGCACAGGGCCAGCCTCAGCGGGCGGCATAAATCTCGCCTCGGTCGACCTGAACCTGCTGGTTGCGCTGGAGGCGCTGTTGGAGCAGCGAAGCGTTACCTACGCTGGTCAACGGGTGGGACTGAGTCAGCCGGCGATGAGCCGAACTCTCGCGCGGCTGCGCGACATCTTCAAAGACGATCTGTTGGTGCGCACCACCACTGGCGTCATCCTGACGACATGTGGCGAGCAACTTTTACGGAAGCTGCCCCCGGCCCTGGCGATGATCCGGGAGATTCTGACACCCCGCAGCTTCAAACCCGAAGCCACCCGGCTAAAGATGAGCGTCGCGATGCCGGAACATCAGGCTCTGGTTCTGTTGCCGCAATTGATGCCGCGTCTTCGGGCGACTGCGCCCGACCTCGACTTTGTCGTTCATTCATTGCTCGCCGGGTCGCTCAAGGGGCTGGAGAATGGAGAGATCGACTTCGTTGTCGGGCAGGTCGATGACGCCCCGCCGGGCTTCTTCCGGCGCAGTCTCTACACCGACCGCTTCGTCTGCCTGCTTCGGCGCGGTCATCCGGCGTTGCGGCACACATGGACGGCGGACAGGTTCTCGGCGCTGCGACATGCGGTGATCGCACCCGGATCGGAGGAGAGGTTCGGGCACGTCTACGATGCCCTGAGCAAGCTCAACCTGCCGGATCGCGATCCGCTGATCGTGCCGAACACAATGGCTGCTCCGATGATCGTGGCCCAAACCGACCTCGTGCTCACAGTGCCCTACCGGGTCGCTCTGCAGGCATCGTCGATGCTGCCTCTGATCGTCAAGGAATTGCCGGTCGAATTCCCGTCCTATGAAGTCTCGCTGATCTGGCACGAACGCTGCCACCGCAGTGTCGAGCATAGTTGGCTTCGGGCCGAGATCGCAGCTGCAAGCGTGGCCGCCGTCCGCACAATGGTCCAGTCCGACGGTCTCATCCCGTCCTCCTCTGCGGCCTGACCGAAACGGTGCGGCCGCCGGGCGCACCGGCACGGCGGTCGCCGAAACCTCTCCAACACTTGATTGAAGGCGCTCAAGAGATGGCCACATCGGTCGACAAACTCTCGGCGTGGTTGTCCCAGCTCTGTGGGACAAGGCACGTACGCCCCGCTGACGACCTCGAAGCCCAACTGGGCAACACCGGGTCCGAGCCGGAGGCGGATGCGATCGAGCTCGAGTGGATCTCGCGGGCGGACCTCGCACCGATCAGCGCGGTCGAGTGGAGCAACGACGAGGTCGAGAACGGTTGCACCGTTGGTCGGCTTGATGATGCTCGACGGGTGCTGGCCGGCTCCGTCCATGGTCGGCCCGTCGTGGTTGAACGGGCCCAGAATGGCGAGATGCGGCTGCTCACATCGACCTTCGCGCCCGGAGAAAAGGTTCTGTCCGCCGGCGGCGGCGGAGCGTTCATTCCGGACAGGCTTGACCCGAAAGGCACGGAATTCCTGCCGGACGACGGCATCTACGAAGTCTATGATGGAACCTATGACGGTCAACCGGTCGAGGTGCTGCGGAGGCCCGGCTCGGATGGCTTCTGGATCAAAGAGGTCGAGCGCGACGGCAGCGGCGCGGTGATGCGGGTGAGGCCCGGGGCCATTGTCAGGCCTGCCCGGGAGGGAAGCGCGGAATTCGTCGACTGGGCGATCAGGCTGCAGGACGCCTCGTCGTCCGAAGCCGCCCCCGCGATTGCGTTCTCGAACAGGGACCAGCCCAGCACGATCACGAAAGCGAAAGCGACGACCGGAAGCCCGGTGAAGGAGTTTCCGAAGAGCGGCCTCGTCGAAATCGGCAAGGACGACGACCGCAAGTTCTACATTCCGGTTTTCGTCCGGACGCAGAAGGTCGAGAATACCGCGGGAGGGACCCGCATTCAGGACAACCCGGCGGAAATGGTGCACGCCGAGTATCGCCCCTCGACGCCGGGGGTCTGGGGGGAAGGCACGCTCGTCCTGCAAAGGAAGCCGGGCTCCAAGGACGAGCCCGACGGACCGGCCGTGAAATACGACGCCCACAATGGCCGCTGGGTATCGCCCGCCGAGCACGGCAAGGCCGTGGACGAGTTCGTCCACGCCACGATGGTCGCCATCGACCAGGGCATCATGGTCTGCTTCAAGCAAGAGATGGACGGCGCCCTCGCGCTGCAGCTGGAGAGCTTCAGGAGCCAGGTTCGGGATCTCGCCCGTCAGGCCATCGCCAACGAGATCACGGAAGCCAAGTTCCAGGAAGGCGTGTCCAAGATCCTCTCCGACATCGGCAAGAAGGGCGAGGACAGCAAGTACAGGGACAGGACGGATTCCCAGATCAGCTGGACACGAGCGTCCCAAGTGGTCACGCCGCTGATCACCCTCACGATGGGCGCCGTCGGAATGTATCTGATCGAGCGGTACAGAGCCGCGAATCTCGCCGGAACTCAGTAGGACGCCCGACAAGGCCATAGATTTCCGCGAGCCCGCAAGCAGGAGAGACCCGGTCCCGCCGCCGGCCTGTTGCGCCGCGCGCCGGTTTCTGCACACTTGACCGGCTGGTCAGAAAATCAAGAACCAAGGGGGCACATGATGCTGGGATGTTGGAGCCGCCGGGCGCTGCTCGGCGTGGCGATGGCGATGCTCGGGGCCGCGGCGCTGCCGCAGGCCCGGGCGGCGGACAAGCTGGCGGTGGCGGCGGTCTACACGGTGCCGGTCGAGCAGCAATGGGTCAGCCGCATCCACAAGGCGCTGAAGGCGGCGCAGGAGCGCGGCGAGATCGACTACGTCTATTCCGAGAACACCTCGAACACCGATTATGAGCGCGTCATGCGCGAATACGCCGAGGCCGGCAAGAAGCTGATCATCGGCGAGGCCTTCGGGGTCGAGCGCGGCGCCCGGGCGGTGGCCAAGGATTATCCCGGCACCGCCTTCCTGATGGGCTCCAGCCTGCCGCCGGCCGAGCCGAACTTCTCGGTCTTCGACAATTACATCCAGGACGCCTCCTACCTCACCGGCATGGTCGCCGGGCTGAAGACCAAGTCCAACACCATCGGCATGGTCGGCGGCTATCCGATCCCGGAGGTCAACCGGCTGATGCACGCCTTCATGGCCGGGGCGTTGGAGGTCAACCCGCAGGTCAAGTTCTCGATCACCTTCATCGGCTCCTGGTACGACCCGCCCAAGGCCAAGGAAGCCGCCTTCGCCATGATCGATGCCGGCGCCGACGTGCTCTATGCCGAGCGCTACGGCGTCTCCGACGCGGCCAAGGAGCGCAAGGTCCTGGCCATCGGCAACGTGATCGACACCCAGTCGGAATATCCCGGCACGGTGGTGGCGAGCGCGCTGTGGCACATGGAGCCGACCATCGACCGCGCCCTCAAGGCGGTGGCCGAGGGCCGCTTCAAGGCCGAGGATTATGGTCCCTACAGCGCCATGAAGGCGGGCGGCGCCACGCTGGCGCCGCTCGACCCGAAGCTGGTCGACCAGGCGATCATCGACAAGGTGGCCGCCCGGCAGAAGGAGATCGAGACCGGCGCCTTCACGGTCAAGGTCGACGACAGCGAGCCGAAGCCGACGCTGTGATCTCGCCGGCCGAAACCTCGGATGCCGCGCCGGCCCTGCGCCTGCGCGGCATCACCAAGCGCTTCGGCGCGCTGCTCGCCAATGACGGCATCGACCTCGACCTCGCCCGCGGCGAGGTGCTGGCGCTGCTCGGCGAGAACGGCGCCGGCAAGACCACGCTGATGAGCATCCTGTTCGGCCATTACGTCGCCGATGCCGGGACGGTGGAGGTGGCGGGGCTGGCCGGCGCCTTGCAGCCGCTGCGCCCGGGCTCGCCCCAGGCGGCGCTGGCCGCCGGCATCGGCATGGTGCACCAGCACTTCGCTTTGGCCGACAATCTCAGCGTGTTCGACAACATCGTGCTCGGCTCGCAGCCGCTGTGGCGCCCGGCGCTGCGGCGGCGCGCGGCGCGGGCGAAGCTGGCGGCGCTGATCGAGGCCTCGGGCCTGGCCGTGCCGCTCGACGCGATGGTCTCCAGCCTCTCGGTCGGCGAGCGGCAGCGGGTCGAGATCCTGAAGGCGCTGTACCGCGACGCCCGGATCCTGATCCTGGACGAGCCGACGGCGGTGCTGACCCCGCAGGAGGCCGACGGGCTGTTCGTGGTGCTGCGCCGGCTGGCGGGGCAGGGGCTGGCGATCGTCTTCATCTCGCACAAGCTGGCCGAAGTGCTGGCGATCAGCCGCCGCGTGGTGGTGCTGCGCGCCGGCCGGGTGGTGGCGGAGCTGGCGACCGCCGGGGTCGACCGTGCCGTCCTGGCCGAGGCCATGGTCGGCCGCGCCATCCCGGAAACGCGCAAAAGCCCAGCCGTGCCCGGCGCCCCGGTGCTGGCGCTGGATGGCGTCACCTTGCGCGGTGCCGACGGCCGGGCGTTGCTCGACGGCGTGTCGCTCGACCTGCGCGGCGGCGAGGTGGTCGGCATCGCCGGCGTCTCCGGCAACGGCCAGGCGACGCTGGCCGGGCTGGTCTCCGGCCTGGCCCGGCCCGATGCCGGCCGGGTCACCTTGTTCGACCACCCGGCGCCGGTCGGCTCTCCCGCCGCGATGGTCGCGGCCGGGGTCGGCCGCATCCCGGAGGACCGCCACCGCGACGGCGTCGTCGGCGACATGGTGGTGTGGGAGAACGTGGCGCTGGAGGATTACCGCCGGCCGGAAGCGCAGCGCTGGGGGCTGATGCGCCGCGGCGCCCTGCGCGACCAGGCGCGCCGGCTGGTCGCCGCCTATGATGTGCGCTGCCCGGGGCCGGAGGCGCGCACCCGGCTGCTGTCCGGCGGCAACATCCAGAAGCTGATCCTCGGCCGGGTGCTGGAGCGGTCGCCCGGCCTGGTCCTGGCCTGCCAGCCGACCCGCGGCCTGGATGTCGGCGCGGTGGCCGAGATCCACGGCCGGTTGCTGGCCGCGCGCGACCGTGGCGCCGGCGTGCTGCTGATCACGGAGGATCTCGACGAGCTGTTCGCCCTCTCCGATCGTATCGCCGTGATCCATAACGGCCGCCTCACCCAGCCCGGGCCCGCGGAGCAGCTGACCATCCGTGCCCTCGGCCTGATGATGGCGGGGCAGGAGCCGGCGCATGCGGCTTGAACCGCGCGAGCGCGCCTCGCCGCTGCTGATGCTCGGCGCCTCGGCCGGCGCCGCCTTGCTGGCGCTGCTGCTCTGCGCCATCCCGCTGCTCTGGGCCGGCGCGCCCGTGCTCGACGCCTATGGCGTGATGATCCAGGGCGCCTTCGGCTCGCGCTTCGCCATCGCCGAGACCCTGTCCCGCGCCACGCCGCTGGTGCTGACCGGCCTGGCCGCCACCGTCGCCTTCCGGGCGAAGCTGTGGAACATCGGAGCGGAAGGGCAGCTCTATCTCGGCGCCCTGGCGGCGACGGCGCTCGGCTCCGGCATGCTTGACTGGCCAAGCTGGGCGCTGCTGCCGCTGATCCTCGCCGCCGGCGCGCTGGCCGGCGGGCTGTGGATGCTGGGTCCGACGCTGCTGAAGACCCGGTTCGGCGTCGACGAGGTGGTGACGACGCTGCTGCTCAACTTCGTCGTGCTGCTGTTCGTGTCGATGATGCTGGAAGGGCCGATGAAGGACCCGATGGGCATGGGCTGGCCGCAATCGGCGCCGATCCTCGACGCCGCCGCCCTGCCCAAGCTGATCCCGCGCACCCGCATCCATGCCGGCCTGGTCATCGCCGTCGTCGCCGCGATCCTGGTCTGGCTGATGCTGGCACGCACCACCTGGGGCTTCGAGATGCGGGCCACCGGTGCCAACCCGTCCGCGGCGCGCTTCGCCGGCATGCCGGTCGGCCGGGTGATGCTGCGCGTCGGCCTGATCTCCGGCGCCCTCGCCGGCCTGGCCGGGGTGGGGGAGGTGGCGGGGCTGAAGGGCTACCTGACCCAGGACCTGTCGCCCGGCTACGGCTATGCCGGCATCGTCGTCGCCATGCTGGCGCAGCTGCATGCGCTCGGCGTGCTGCTGGCGGCGCTGTTCGTGGCCGCGGTCTTCGTCGGCGCCGACAGCATGAGCCGGGCGATCGGCGTCTCCAGCTACATCGCCAACCTGGTGGTCGCGACCTCGCTGCTGACGGTGCTGCTCTCCGGCATCGTCCTGCGCTACCGGGTGCGGTGGCGATGAGCGCAGAATTCCCCCTCACCCGAAATCGCTGTGCGATTTCGACCTCTCCCCAGGGAGAGGTGTATGGCAGCCGCACTGATTCCCTCTCCTCGGGGAGAGGGAGGGGCCTGGCCGAAGGCCGGGAGGGTGAGGGGGCGGTACCGGTGGGGCAAGCATGAGCGAGATCCTCGACATCCTGCTGGCCGCCAGCTTCTGGGCGGCAGCGCTGCGCATCGCCACGCCGCTGGTCTTCGGCACGCTGGGCGAGCTGATCTGCGAGCGCGCCGGGGTGCTGAACCTCGGCATCGAGGGCATCTTCACCGCCGGCGCCATGGCCGGCTGGATGTGGGTGTACCAGGGCGGCGACCTGTGGACCGGCGTGCTCTTCGCTGCCGGGGTCGGCGCCGCCTTCGGCCTGCTGCACGCGCTGCTGACCGTGCCGCTCGGCCTGTCGCAGCACGTCACCGGCATCGGCGTCACGCTCTTGGCCACCAGCCTGTCCTACTTCACCTACCGCATGGTGCTGCCGAACGCCTCGACCCCGCCGCGGATCGAGCCGTTCCAGCCGGTGTCGCTGCCCGGCCTGTCCGACCTGCCCTGGATCGGCCCGGTGCTGTTCCAGCAGACGCCGCTGACCTATCTGGCGCTGGCCGCCGTAGCGATTACCGCCTGGGTGCTGCATCGCACCCCGCTCGGCCTCGCCTTGCGCGCGGTCGGCGAGAACCCGGCGGCCGCCGAGGCGCAGGGCATCAGCGTCGTCGCGGTCCGCCTCGGCGCGGTGATGGCCGGGTCGGCGCTGATGGCGATCGGCGGCGCCTTCCTCACCATGTCGGCCTTCAACGCCTTCTTTTTCGAGATGGTGGCCGGGCGCGGCTGGGTCTGCATCGCGCTGGTGGTCTTCGCCTCCTGGCGGCCGGGCAAGGCGCTGCTCGGCGCCCTCCTGTTCGGCGCCTTCGACGCCTTCCAGGTGCGGCTGCAGCAGCTCGCCGGCGGCGTGGTGCCGTACCAGATCTTCCTGATGCTGCCCTATCTGCTGAGCATCCTGGCCCTGATCGCCATGTCGCGCCGCGCCACGGTGCCGAAGGCGCTGATGGTGCCGTACAGGAAGGGCGAGCGTTAGACTGTGGCCCCGGCCCATGCTAGGGAAGATACATTGCGAGCCGGTCGCAAATCGGGAGCATGGGAATGAGCGAAACGCTGCGCCTTTATGTCGGTTACGATTCGCGCGAGGACATCGCGTGGCAGGTCTGCCGTCATTCGGTGCTGCAGCACGCGTCGAAGCCGGTCGAGGTCTCGGCCCTGAAGCTGCCGGAGCTGCGGGCGCAGGGCATCTACACCCGGCCGGTCGACACGCTGGGCTCGACCGAGTTCACCTTCAGCCGCTTCCTGGTGCCGGCGCTGGCCGGATACCGGGGCTGGGCGGTGTTCTGCGACTGCGACTTCCTGTGGTTCGGCGACATCGCCGACCTCTTCGCCCAGGCCCAGGCCCGCTACGCGGTGATGGTCGTGCAGCATGACTATCAGCCGAAGGAGGCGGTGAAGATGGACGGCAAGCCGCAGGCCGCCTATCCGCGCAAGAACTGGTCCAGCCTGATGCTGTTCAACTGCGGCCACCCGGCCAATGCGACGCTGACGCCGGAGGTGGTGAACCGCGAGACCGGCGCCTTCCTGCACCGCTTCCAGTGGCTCAGCGACGACCAGATCGGCTCGCTCGACACCGGCTGGAACTGGCTCGAGGGCTGGTACCCGAAGCCGGCCAAGGGCACGCCGCAGGCCGTGCACTACACCCGCGGCGGCCCGTGGTTCGAGAACTACCAGGATGTCGACTACGCCCAGGAATGGCGCGACGCCGCGGCGGAGGTGCAGCGGCTGGGCATCCACGCCTGAGCGAAGTTTCGCCGGTCCTCTCACCCGTCATTGCGAGCCGAAGGCGAAGCAATCCAGGGCCGCCCACATCGGCCCCTGGATCGCCGCGTCGCTGCGCTCCTCGCGATGACGACATTGGGGGAGGGGCTCAGGCCGCGCCGTCCACCACGCTCCTCCAGCCCTCGGTGATCGGCAGCAGCAGCGCGGCGGCCTGGGGCAGGAACTGCTCGGCGAAGAAGCGGGCATGGACCAGCTTGGTTGCTCGCACCTCGGGATCGCTCTCATCCGCCAGCGCCGCCCGGGCCATCAGCCAGCCGCCGGCCACCAGGCCGAACATCCGCAGGTAGTGCACCGCGCTGGCGGCGACGGCGGCTGGGGTCTCTGGTGCGGTCTCGACCACCCAGTCGGTCGCCGCCATCAGCGCCGCCAGGCTCTCCACCAGCCGGTCGCGGATCGGCGCCATCGCCGGATGGGCGGCCAGCTCCGCCTGGGTCCGCGCCATCTCCTGGAACAGCGCCTGCGCCGCCGCGCCGCCGTCGCGCGCGACCTTGCGGAACGCCAGGTCGTTGGCCTGGATGCCGTTGGTGCCCTCGTAGATCGGGGTGATCCGGGCGTCGCGCAGGAACTGGGCGGCGCCGGTCTCCTCGATATAGCCCATGCCGCCATGCACCTGGATGCCGGTCGAGGCGACCTCGCAGCCGACATCCGTGCTCCAGCCCTTCACCACCGGCGTCAGCAGGTCGACCCGGGCCTGCGCCTTGGCGCGCTCGATCGGGTCGGGGTGGCCGCGGGCCAGGTCCAGCGCCGCGCCGGCGCTGTAGGTCAGGGCCCGCGCCGCCTCGGTCAGGCTGCGCATGGACAGCAGCATGCGGCGGACATCGGGGTGGGCCGCGATCGGCGCGCCGTTCTCCGCGCCGATCGGCTTGCCCTGGACCCGGGTGGCGGCATAGGCCTCGGCCGCCTGGGTGGCGCGCTCGGCGATCGCCACGCCCTGCAGCCCGACGGTCAGCCGGGCGTTGTTCATCATCGTGAACATGTACTCGATGCCGCGGTTCTCCTGGCCGATCAGGAAGCCGGTGGCGCCGCCGGCGTCACCATAGGCCATGACGCAGGTCGGGCTGGCATGGATGCCCAGCTTGTGCTCCAGGCTGACGCAGCGCAGGTCGTTGCGCTCGCCCGGGTTGCCATCGGCATCGGGCAGCAGCTTCGGCACCAGGAACAGGCTGATGCCCTTGATCCCGGCCGGCGCGTCCGACGTGCGGGCCAGCACGAGATGGACGATGTTCTCGGCCATGTCGTGGTCGCCATAGGTGATGAAGATCTTCTGGCCGGTGATGCGGTAGCTGCCGTCGGCCTGCCGCTCGGCCCTGGTCCGCACCGCGCCGACATCGGATCCGGCCTGCGGCTCGGTCAGGTTCATGGTGCCGGTCCAGACGCCGGAGACCAGCTTCGGCAGGTAGGTCCGCTTCTGCTCGTCCGAGCCATGGGCCTGCAGCGCTTCGACCGCGCCCTGGTTCAGCACCGGGCACAGGCCGAAGGCCAGGCTGGCCGACTGCCACATCTCCGACACCGCCATCGCCACCGCCCAGGGCAGGTCCTGGCCGCCCCATTCCGCCTCGAACGGCAGGGCGTTCCAGCCTCCGTCGCGGTACTGCGCATAGGCCTCGCGGAAGCCGGGGGCGGTGCGCACCACGCCGTTCTCCAGCCGGGCTCCCTCGCGGTCGCCGATGGCGTTCAAGGGCGCGATGACCTCGGCCGCCAGCCGGCCGGCCTCCTCCAGCACCGCCTCGACCAGCTCGGGCGTCGTCTCGCCTTTGCCCGGCAGGGCGGCGATGCGATCGAGCCCGACCAGATGCCGCAGCACGAAGCGCATGTCGGCGAGCGGCGCGGCATAGGCGGTCATCGGACGACTCCCTGGTTCCCCGACGACGGCGCGGGGTTTCCCTTTACGTAAAGGGGAGATTTCACCGAACCGGCGCCCAGATCAAGCCCCAGCCGCTTGTCGAGGAAGCTCAAGGCTCGCACCTCGGCGTCATCGACCGGGGTCCAGCTCGGGCTCAGCGCCGGCGGGTCGGCGATCGGCTGGGCCCGGTCCAGCATCGCCGTGGTCGGGGCGGTGAAGTCGAAATTGTGCTGCATGCCGGGATAGACGATCAGGCTGACCGCGGCGCCCTTGGACAGCCAGGCGTCGAACAGCGTGTCGCAGGCCGCGGCCGGGGTCACGCTGTCGGCCGCCCCCATCAGCACCAGCAGCGGCGTGTCGCCGACCGGCTGGGTGTTGGTCATGTACTGGTCGCAGCGGGGGTACAGCGCGATCGCCGCGGCGAAATGCGGCGCGGTCTTGGCGATCAGCGCCTGCCGCATCGTTGCCGTGGTGGCGACGGCGGTGGTGGCACCCTGGGACCAGCCCAGCACGGCGATCTGCTTGGGATTGATTTCCTTACGTGTTTGCAGATACTCTAAGGCACCCACAGCATCCTTGACCCGCAGCTCGACCGGGATCGTCTGCAGGCCGACCGAGACGATCTCGCGATAGCCACGCGGGGTGTAGCTGTCGACCAGCAACATGGCATAGCCGCTGGCGGTCAGCCGGGTGGCCCAGCGGTCATGTGCCGGGGCATAGCCGCCGGACCCGTGCAGCCCCACCACGGCCGGGAACGGGCCCGCGCCCTGCGGCAGGAACAGGCGCCCGGTGATCACCTCGCCGGACAGGCTCTTGAACATCACGGTCTCGGCCGGCGCCATGCCCTGGGCTTGGGCCGGCCGGTCCAGCACCGGTGCGATGGCCAGCAGCAGGATCGCGATGCACAGGCGAAACATGCTCAATCCGCCCCTCCGCGCAGCAGTGTTCCACGACTGGGTTTTCGATGGAACCTCGCTCGCAATGAAGCGTTCCCCAGATGCATCGCCTCGTCGGGCTGATGCAGCCGGAGAGATGAAATGACCGCACAGAAGCCGGCGCGGGACGTTCGGATCGATTTCTTCCGTGGTCTGGCGCTGATCATCATTTTCATAAACCATGTCCCCGGGAACATTGCCGGAATGTTCACGCCGCGGATATATGGGCTGAGCGACGCGGCGGAGATCTTCATCTTTCTGGCCGGGCTGTCCTCGGCGATGGCGTTCGGCCGCAGCTTCGACCGGGCCGGATTCCTGGCAGGTTTCGGCCGGGTGGTCCAGCGCGTCTGGCAGCTCTACCGCGCCCATATCGGCCTGTTCATCGTCATCTGCGGCATCATCATCGCAGCGAACCGGGTCTTCGCCGAGCCGAACTACATCTCACGGCTGGGCATCGACCGCTTCTTCCAGGATCCGGGCGGATCGCTGTTCGAGCTGCTGTCGCTGCACTATGTGCCGCATTATTTCGACATCCTGCCGCTCTACATGCTGCTGCTGGCGGCGATCCCGGCGATGGTGCTGCTGGCGCGGATCTCGCCGGTGCTGGTGGTGGCGGTCTCGGCCGTGCTCTACACCGGCGCGGTGGCGGATGGCTGGAACCTGACGGCCGATACCGCCGAGGGCCGCGGCTGGTTCTTCAATCCGTTCGCCTGGCAGGTGCTGTTCGTCGCCGGCTACGGCTACGGCGCGGGCTGGTTCGAGGTGCCGCGGGCGACGCGCGGCCGCATCACCGTGGCACTGATCTACCTGGTGTTCTGCGCGGCCCTGGCCCTGTCGCTGGTGCGGCTGGACGGCGGCCTGTTCGCCGGCATGCGCGATATACTGGAGCCGCTGGCACGCAAGACCGACAACGGCCCGCTGCGCCTGCTGCACTTCTTCGCCTTGGCCTATGTCGTGGTGTCGCTGCTGCGCGCCGTGCCCGACCTGATCACCCCACGCGCGGCCGAGCCGGTGGCGGTGATGGGCCGACACTCGCTGTCTGTGTTCCTGCTCGGCATGGCCCTGTCCTTCGTCGGCGGCATCGTCTTCGACCAGGCAGGCCAGGGCCTGCTGCCGCATCTCGCGGTCAATCTCGGCGGCATCGCGCTGCTGTGGGGCTGGGCTCGCGGCGCCGCCTGGTTCAACGGCCAGCCCTGGAAGCGCGGCCGCGACCTGCCGGCCAAGCCGGCCCCGGCCTTCCGCATCCGCCCGGCCCGGACCGCGCCGATGCCGGCCCCGGCCATGGTCCGACTGCGCCTGGCCCCGCGCACGGCGCTGTAGCTGGATTGGATGAACCCTATCGGCCGGGTTCGCCGCGGGCGGATCCGGCCGATGTCGTTCCGGTCACTCTGTTCTGACCGGTCGATCGACGGAATGATCCGCGCTGCTCGTGTATTGAAGCGGAAGGGGCGCCGGATCTGGACAGTCATGCCGCCGCCCTGTGGGTAGTTCCAGGGTTCGCCGTACAATTGCCTTGGAATTGCCTCAATTTGAAAACGGCGTGCCGACTGGAGAAGACCTGGTCGGGTGGAGATGAATATGGTTGCCGGTTCGTTGAGGTCTCGACTCTCGCGGGTTGGTATCGTCGGCGTCTTGGTTGCCCTGGCGGCCTGTGGGCCGACCCCGAGCGAGATGCAGCTGAACTACGCCTCGCAGCAATGCTCCTATGGCGATCCTTACGCCTGCGATTCCGTCGGCCCGCTGTCGTACCAGGCCCAGGCCGAGCGGCAGCAGCAGGACACCAACGCCGCGGTGGCGGCCGGCCTGCTGGCGGTCGGCGGCATCGCCCTCGGCGCCGCTCTCGCCGATGATGACGGCGGGCATCGCCACTACCACCGCGGCGGCTGGGGCCGCCGGGGCCACTGGTGAGCCGGGGCGGCCGGGCGACTGGGCCCGGCCGCTCTCTCAGTCGTAGCTCAGCTTCGGATACCAGTCCGTGCCCCGGCCCTCGGGGGTGCAGTCCAGCACCATCCACAGCGGCGAGGGGTCGGGGGCGCCGCGCGGGTCCTGGCCGGGATCGGCGGTCTCGCCGGTCATCTCCTCGGCCCAGAAGTGCCGGATGGTGCCGTCGCGCCGGGTGAACACATGCAGCGCCGGAAGGTCCGACCCGTCGGGCCCGACGGCGAAATAGTCGCGCGAATAGGCGCCGTCGGGATCGCTGAACAGGCGCAGGTCGCGCCAGCCGCGCTCGCGCTTCCACGCCGCTAGGCGGGCGAAGGGCGAGCGCGCGACCACGGCCAGGGCGGCGCGCTGGCCGATATCGGCGGCGTTGCTGTCCCAGGCGTCGAGCAGGTTGGTACACATTGGGCAGGGGGCCTCGCGCTGCGGCCCGAACATGTAGCTGTAGACCACCAGCGTCTGCTTGTCGCCGAACAGTCCGGCCAGGTCGGTCGGGCCGTCCGGCCCCTCGAAGCGGTAGGCGTCGGTCACCGGGCCGCCGGGCGGCAGAGCGCGGCGCTGGGCGGCGACGCTCTCGATCCGGCGTCGCAGCTCGATCTCCTCGGCCAGCAGGGCGGTGCGGGCGGCACGGTATTCGGCGCTCTCATTGGGAATGCGGACGGGGTTGGCACGCGCCAGTTCGGCGGCAGGGGTCAGGGTCTTCGCGTCCATCGGGAGGTCCTCCACGGGTTGACGCATCTTGTCGTCGGCGCAGGGCCGGATTCGACAGCGGTTGACTCTGGAACTGATCCGGCGGGCTGGCGGTGCCCTCGCGAACCCGCCTAGGCCTCGACCACCTTGCCCGGATTCATGATCCCGGCCGGGTCGATCGCGCGCTTGATCCGGCGCATCAGCTCGATCTCGACCGCCGGCTTGCGCTCGGCGATCTCGTCGCGCTTCAGCAGGCCGACGCCGTGCTCGGCGCTGATCGACCCGTCCAGGGTGGCGACGATGTCGTGCACGCGGTGGCTGATCTCCTCCCAGCGCGCCATGAAGGCGGCGCGGTCGGCGCCCACCGGCTGGTTCAGGTTGAAATGGATGTTGCCGTCGCCGAGATGGCCGAACCCCACCACCCGCACGCCGGGCACCATCGCCTCGGCCAGCGCCGTCGCCCGCTCCAGGAACTCCGGCACCTTCGCCACCGGCACGGCGATGTCGTGCTTGATCGCCCCACCCTCGAAGCGCTGGCCCTCGACGATCGCCTCGCGGATCCGCCAGAACGCCTTGCGCTGCGCCTCGCTCGACGCGATCGCGGCGTCCGTCACCAGCCCGGCTTCCAGCCCGCCGGCCAGGATCGCCTCCAACTGCTCGGCCAGCGGGGCATCGGCGGTGGAGGACGACAGCTCCAGTAGCACGTACCAGGGATGCGGTTCGGCCAGCGGGTCGACGACGCCGGTGACATGGCGCAGAGCGAAGTCGATCGCCAGTCGCGGCATCAGCTCGACCCCGGTGACCGATCCGCCGGCCTCGGCCCGGGCGCGGCCGAACAGGACGACCGCGGCGGCCGGGTCCGGCACCGCAACCAGCGCCGCCGCGACGCTGCGCGGCCGCGGGAACAGCTTCAGCACCGCGGCGGTGATCACGCCCAGCGTGCCCTCGGCGCCGATGAACAGCTGCTTCAGGTCGTAGCCGGTATTGTCCTTGCGCAGGGCGCGCAGGCCGTCCCAGACTTGGCCGTCGGGCAGCACCACCTCGAGGCCCAGCACCAGGTCGCGGGCGTTGCCGTAGCGCAGCACCGCGGTGCCGCCGGCATTGGTCGACAGGTTGCCGCCGATGCGGCAGCTGCCCTCGGCGCCCAGGCTCAGCGGGAACAGCCGGTCCGCCGCCTCCGCCGCCGCCTGCACCTGGGCCAGGATCACCCCGGCCTCGACCGTCATGTGGTCGCCCTCGGCATCGACCTCGCGGATCCGGTTCAGCCGGTCGGTGGCCAGCAGGATCTGCCCGGCCACGGCCACGGCGCCGCCGCACAGGCCGGTGTTGCCGCCCTGCGGCACCACGCCGACGCCGCGTTCGGCGCACAGCGTCACGACGGCCGCCACCTCGGCGGTCGAGGCCGGCCGCACCACGATGCCGGCCGTGCCCTGGTACTTGCTGCGCCACTCCTTCAGGTAGGGCGCCAGATCCGCCGCCTCGTGCAGCACGCCCTGCGGGCCGGTGATGGCGGTCAGGGCCTCCAGCAGCGCGGCGTCGGTCATGGGGTCGCTCCCTAGGGTCGTGGGGCCGCGGCGCGGCGCAGCCGGTCGTTGATCGCCGCGCCCAATCCGGTCTCCGGGATCGGCGCCACGGCGATGGTGCCGGCGCCGGTCTTGTCCAGCGCCCGCAGCATGGCGAACAGGTTGGCGGCGGCCTCGGCCAGGTCACCCTTGTCGCTGAGGTTCATCACCTTCGGCCCGCTGCGCAGGTCGGGGCCGAAGGTCAGCAGCACCTCGTCCAGCCCGATCGCGCCGGCGTTCAGCCGCACTTGCGCCCGCGGCGCATAGTGGCTGGCCAGCTGGCCGGGCGAGGCCGGCCGCTCCGGGTCCTTCTCCGGCAGGGCGATGGGGCCGAGCAGGGCGGTCAGCTCCTCGATCGTCACCCCGCCGGGGCGCAGCAGCACCGGCCGCTCGCCGGTCAGGTCCAGCACGGTCGATTCCAGGCCGACGGCGCAGCGCCCGCCGGCCACCACCAGCGACACCCGCCCGGACAGCCCGTCCAGCACGTGTTGCGGCGTGGTCGGGCTGACCGCGCCGGAGACATTGGCGCTGGGCGCCGCCACCGGCCGGCCGGCCGCGGCCAGCAGGCGCCGGGCCGCGGGATGCGCCGGCACCCGGATCGCCAGGCTGTCCAGCCCGGCCGAGGCCAGCAGCGACACGCGCGCGTTCTCGCGCCGCGGCAGCACCAGGGTCAGGGGGCCGGGCCACAGCGTCTCGGCGACCCGCTGGGCGCGCTCGTCGAACCGCACCAGATCCTCGGCCTGCCCGGCATCGGCCAGGTGGCAGATCAGCGGGTTGAAGCTGGGGCGCCGCTTGGCCTCGAAGATCGCGGCCACGGCGCGGTCATTGGTGGCGTCGCCGCCCAGGCCATACACCGTCTCGGTCGGGAAGGCGACCAACTGGCCCTCGCGCAGCAGCGCCGCGGCACGGGCGATGCCGGCAGGGCCGTCGTCGACGATCTCGGTCCGGATCGGGTCGTGGGTGCTCATGATCCGGTTCTATAACCCGATCCGCAGCCGGGGCGATATGCGCTGAGCGGCCATCTGCTGCCGCCGCGAGGCCGTTCTCCGGACATCTCATGTTGCGCTGCAACAGGAGCCGCGCGACACTTCCACGAAATGGAGGGTGCGAATGGCCGGCCGGACGATCACCGTGGCGCAGCAGAAGGGCGGGGCGGGCAAGACCACGCTGGTCGCGCATCTCGCCGCCGCCTTCATCCGCTCCGGCTTCACGGTCGCGACCGTCGACATCGACCCGCAGGGCAGCCTCAGCCGCTGGGTGGAGGCGCGCGGCGCCGACCCCGGTTTCACCCATCTGCGGATCACCGGCTGGCGGGTGCCGGCGGCGGTCGACCGCGCCCGGGCGACGCATGACCTGGTGCTGATCGACAGCCCGCCGCATGCCGCTTCCGACGCCCGCATCGCGGTGCGGGCGGCGCAGCTGGTGCTGGTGCCGATCCAGCCCAGCCCGATGGACCTGTGGGCGACGCAGCCGACTCTGGACCTGGCGGCGGAGGAGAAGGTGCCGGCCTGGATCGTGCTGAACCGGGTGCCGCCGCGCTCGAAGGTCGCCGACGCTCTGGAGGTCGAGATCGGCCGGCTCGGCATCCCGGTGCTGGCGGCCCGGATCGGCAACCGCACCGGCTTCGCCGCGGCGATGCTGTCCGGCCGCACCCTGGTCGAGACCGCGCCGGGCACGAAGGGGGCGGAGGAGATCTTGGCCCTGGCCGCGGCGCTGCGGCAATAAGCCAGACCAGCTCTTCGCGTAGCCTCTCCCGCTTGCCAGCCCGTGTGGAAACCCACTGGCGGGGGATTCTAGAGGCCGGTCCGGTGTGATCTACTGCTTCGACAAGACATTCGGAGTGGCGGTGATGGTTCATGTGACGGGGGAGTCGCGGTATCAGCGGTTGCTGATGGCACCGAGCCTGGACGAGATCGTCGCTGCCGAGCATCCGGTGCGGGTGATCGACGCGTTTGTGGCCACGCTGGACCTGAGGGATCTGAAGTTCGGCAAGGTGGAGGCGGAGAGCACGGGCAGGCCGCCGTACCATCCCGGCGATTTGTTGAAGCTGTACATCTACGGCTACCTCAATCAGATGCGGTCGAGCCGGCGGCTGGAGCGGGAATGCGTGCGCAACCTCGAAGTGCACTGGCTGGTCAACCGGATCACCCCCGCCTTCAAGACCATCGCCGACTTCCGCCGCGACCATGTCGCGGCCATCACCGGGGTGTGCCGCGCCTTCATGCAGTTCTGCCGCGGGCAATCGCTGTATGGCGGTGAACTGGTCGCCATCGACGGCAGCAAGATCGAGGCCGTGGCCAGCCGCAAGAAGGTGCTGACGCCGGCGCTGCTGGAGAAGCGGGCGGCGGCGCTGGACGCCAAGATCGCCGAGTATCTGGCGGCGATGGACGAAGCCGACCGCCAGGAGGCGGCGACGGAGGCCGGACCGACCGATGTGGCCCGGGCCCTGGCGGTGCTGCAGGCCAAGCGCGACACGGTCCAGGCCCAGGCCAAGGCCCTGGCCGGGGCAGGGCTCAGTCAGACCGTGACCAGCGAGCCCGACGCCCGCTTGATGAAGACCGCCCGCCATGGCCATCAAGTCGCCTACAACGCCCAGAGCGCGGTCGACGGCAAACACGGCCTGATCGCCGCCTTCGATCTGACCCGGGACTGCAACGATCAGACCCAGCTCCTGCCGATGGCCCAGGCGGCCAAGGAGAGCCTGGCGGTCGAGACCCTGACCGTGGTCGCCGACACCGGCTATTCCAACGGCACCCAGGGCCAAGCCTGCGCCGAGGCCGGCATCACCGCCGTGGTGCCGCGCCAGACGGTCGTCAATCCCAAGAACGCCGATCTGTTCTCCCGCGACGCCTTCACCTACGACCCGGCCCGCGACTGCTGGACCTGCCCGGCCGGCGAGATCCTCACCCTCGTCTCGGTCTCCCAACCCGAGCAGAAGAACACCTATGCCACTCCGGCCTGCGCCGCTTGTGCCATCAAGGTCCAATGCACCAGGGGCAAACGGCGCAAGGTCACCCGCCACTTCCATGAAGACGCCCGCGAGGCCATGCACCGCCGTGCCGTCGAGGATCCCGGCTGGATGCAGCGCCGCCGCGAACTCGTCGAACACCCCTTCGGCATCATCAAATGGATGATGGGCTATCCACGCTTCCTGCTCCGCGGCCGGCGCAAGGCCAAGGCCGAACTCGCCCTCATGGTTCTCGCCTTCAATCTCAAGCGAACCATCACCACCCGCGGCGTCCCACTCCTCCTCGCCGCCCTCCAACCCACTCCCGCCGGGCCATGACTGGCCCACTCGACCTAAATCTTCTGTCCCCTCTGACCCCTCAAGCAAATCCCCACACTTCTCACACGGGCTGTTGCGGGAGAGGTCGGGAATCCGCAGGACTTCCGGGTGAGGGTATGGCACCGCACTTCGGCCCAGAGCGATCGTGCCCGTCGGCTCCGCCGCGAGACGACGCTGGCCGAGGCTGTGCTGTGGCGGCGCCTGCGCAATCGCGCCCTTTGCGGCGCGAAGTTCCGGCGCCAGCACCCGATCGGCCCCTACACCGCCGATTTCTGCTGTGTCGAGGCCGCATTGATCGTCGAGGCGGATGGCAGCCAGCACGAACCTGGCCGCGATGCATTCCGCACCGCCTTTCTGGAAAAGGAGGGGTTCTTGGTGCTGCGATTCTGGAACGACGACGTGCTCACCAATCCTGAAGGCGTGCTCCAGCGGATCGAAGAAGCCCTCACCCGGAACCGCTGACGCGGTTCCGGCCTCTCCCGCAAGCGGGAGAGGCTACGCGTATCGTCTTGCATGAACCCATCATCTACCGGACTTGCCCCAACCGGCGTTTCCGGCGAGGCTGCGCGGCCCTCCGCCCGAAGACCCGAGACTGCCATGACCGCCGATCCCTTGGTCGCCTTCGCCGAAAGCCTCGCCGATGCCGCCCGTCCGGCGGCGATGCGCTGGTTCCGCACCGGGCTTGCGGTCGAGGACAAGGCCGATGACTCGCCGGTGACCATGGCCGACCGCTCGGTCGAGCAGCTGATGCGGCAGATGATCAATGGCCGCTATCCCGACCACGGCATCCTCGGCGAGGAGCATGGCCGCGAGGGCATCGACCGCGACCTGGTCTGGGTGCTGGATCCGATCGACGGCACCCGCGCCTTCATTGCCGGCGTGCCCCTGTTCGGCTCGCTGATCGCCCTGGTCGAGAAGGGCCGCCCGCGGGTCGGGGTGATCGAGATGCCGGCGCTGGGCGAGCGCTTCGTCGGCCATATCGGCCATCCGTCGCTGGCCGACGGCAAGCCCTGCCGCACCCGCGACTGCGGCGGCCTCGGTAACGCCATCCTCACCACCACCTCGCCGGAGGTGTTCTCGGGCGACTCCCTCAAAGCTTTCGAGCGGCTGGCCGGGGCGGTGAAGCACCGCCGCTACGGCCTCGACTGCTACGGCTATGCCCTGGTCGCGCTGGGCTGCATCGACCTGGTGATGGAGCGCGGCCTGCAGCCCTATGACTACATGTCGCTGGTGCCGGTGATCGAGGGCGCCGGCGGTGTCATCACCGACTGGCAGGGCCAGCCGCTCGGCCTCGACTCCTCGGGCGAAGTCCTGGCCGCCGCCACGCCGGCGCTGCACCGGGCGGCGCTGGACGTGATCGGACACGGCTGATGCCGAGCCTGTATTTCGCCGCGCCGCTGTTCTCCGCCGCCGAGCTGGTCTTCAACGCGGTGCTGGCGGAACGGATCGAGGCGCTGGGCTTCACCGTCTTCCTGCCGCAGCGCGACGGGGTCGAGAGCCGCCGCGAACCGTGGGCGTCGATGGCGCCGGAGCAGCGGCGCCGCGCGATCTTCGAGCTGGACCGCGACCAGGTCTTCGCCTGTGACGTGTTGCTGGTCGTGCTCGACGGCCGGGTGCCGGACGAGGGGGCGGCGCTGGAGCTCGGCATGGCCTATGCCCATCGCCAGCTGGCCAAGCCCGGGCGCCGGCTGGTCGGGCTGCACACCGATTCCCGCGCCGCCTTCCTCGGCGCCAAGCTGAACCCGATGCTGGCGATGCCGCTCGACGCCGTGTTCGACGACGCAGATGCGCTACTGGGCTATCTCGCCGGCATCCGCTGACCGCCTTTGACAGGCTGCCGGCACCGCGCCGGGCCTGGGCGTGACCCCGGACCCGGCGGTGATCGGCAACCCGGTCTTCGTGGTCGGGGAGGGGCCTCGCTCACCAGCCGTGGTAGTAGGGGTGATAGTAGTACGGGTGGTAGTAGACCGGGCGGGAATAGGCGGGATAGACGACGCAGCCGGCCAGAGTGGAGGCTGCGATCAGCGCCGCTCCGATCGTGAGCAGGCGGGTCGAGAGACGTGACATGGCGAACATCCTCTGCTGGCCTCCGCGCCCGTTCGGGCGCGGTGTCGATTCCACGCATTGGGAATGTTGGTCCGTCGTCAGTCTCTGTCAGCTTACGATAAGTTCATCGAAAGGACAATTTTGCGATGTGACCAAATGGCCATCATGGAATCTGTAGACAATGAATAATTCGAAAGACAGGAACGGTTTTGGCTTTTGATTGTTGTGGCGACTTTTTCGAATCGTCTGGCGCTGATCTGGGCAGAATTATGGCGACCAGCACTTGGCCGACTTCGGCGTCTCGAAGGCCGCTCGGCCCGGCATCGAACGCTCAATCGGCCGCAGCTCCCGACAGGACATAAGCGCTCGACGGATTGCCCTTGTCGGCTTTCGCGCCGTTCTTGCGGACCCACTGCCAGACCCGGTCGACCCAGCGCGAGAACGACGCATCGTTGTATCGCAGGGGTTCGGTGGCAGAGAAAGCTCTCGCCCAGTAGATGCGCCCCGGTCTCGTTCCTGCAGGATCCGACCTCGTGAACTCGAGGACAGGCGCGGTGCTGACATTCGAGATGTAGGCCCAGCCCACATGATCCGGATTGTGTGCCCTGGGGCCGACTTGTCCGAAGGTGGGATGCCAGGGGTAACTGCGATTCCAGATGTTGTAGCTCCAATGCCCCGTGCGTTCGGGATTGAAGCTCTCGACCCTCAGCGCCTGCTCGGTTGGAGCAAAATACTCGAATAGGGCGATGTTGCACGTCGACCGCAGGAAGGTCAGGAAATCATGTTCATCCTGGTCATTCATGACGATGGCGATCTGTCGGCCCAAGATAGGTCTCCCACGAAATCCAAGCGATCAGCTTTCGGCCGTCCTCGGCGTCTCGAACGCGACCAGCCGGCCGCCGGGTCCGGCCTCGGCCCAGCGCTTGACCGGCAACTCGATCACCGCGAGGCCGGCGGTCGGGTACTTCTCCGCCAGCCGGGTCAGCGCCGGCTTGTCGCCCGTCGTCGCCAGCCGGCGCGCCAGCTGCTCCAGGTCCGGGTTGTGGCCGACCAGCAGCACCGTGCTCGCCGCGTCCGGCGCCTGGCGCAGCCGGGCCAGCACCCCGGTGCCGCCGGCCAGATAGAGACCGCGGTCGAAGCGGGTCTCGGGGGCGGCGCCCAGCGCCTCGAGTGCCAGCGCCAGGGTCTGGCGGGCGCGGGTGGCGGTCGAGCACAGCACCAAGTCCGGCATCGGGCCGTGCGCTTTCAGCCAGGCGCCCATCTTCGGCGCGGCGTCGCGGCCGCGTTCCGCCAGCGGCCGGTCATGGTCGGCCAGTTCCGGGTCGGCCCAGTCGGATTTCGCATGCCGCAGCAGGATCAGGGTCTTCATCGTGCTTCCTCGCGGGCCTACCCTGCGCAACATCTGGCGCCGCGTCCAGCCACGAGGCACCATGCGGATGATGCGCCCGTTATGCCGGGCCGCGGGCCGAGGAGACGGACATGACCGACGGACTCTATTTCGCCAAGGGTGAGCGCGAGCACCGGCTGCTGCTCGGCCTCGGCAACCGCCACGGGCTGATCGCCGGCGCCACCGGCACCGGCAAGACCGTGTCGCTCAAGGTCCTGGCCGAAGGCTTCAGCCAGGCCGGCGTGCCGGTCTTCGTCGCCGATGTGAAGGGCGACATTGCCGGCATCAGCCAGCCGGGCGCGGCCAATCCGAAGATCGAGGAGCGCGCCCAGACGCTCGGCCTCGGCGCGCTGACGTATCAGGGCTACCCGACCGTGTTCTGGGACCTGTACGGCAAGCTGGGCACGCCGGTCCGCGCCACGGTGGCGGAGATGGGGCCGCTGCTGCTGTCCCGCCTGCTCCAGCTCAACGACACGCAGGAGGGCGTGCTCAACATCGCCTTCAAGGCGGCGGACGAGGAAGGGCTGCTGCTGCTCGACCTCAAGGACCTGCAGGCGCTGCTGGCCTTCATGGCCGAGAACGCGTCGAAGTTCACCGGCGTCTACGGCAACGTCTCCAAGGCCTCGGTCGGCAGCATCCAGCGCCAGCTGCTGGTGCTGGAGCAGCAGGGGGCGGAGGCCTTCTTCGGCGAGCCGGCGCTCGACCTCACCGATCTGATCCGCACCGGCACGGACGGGCGCGGCGTGATCAACGTGCTGGCCGCCGAGACGCTGATCCAGGCGCCCCGGCTCTACGCCACCTTCCTGCTCTGGCTGCTGTCCGAGCTGTTCGAGCGCCTGCCCGAGCTCGGCGACCCGGACAAGCCGAAGCTGGTGTTCTTCTTCGACGAGGCGCATCTGCTGTTCGACGACGCGCCGAAGGCGCTGGTCGAGAAGGTCGAACAGGTGGTGCGGCTGATCCGCTCCAAGGGCGTCGGCGTCTATTTCGTCACCCAGAACCCGATCGACGTGCCGGATAAGGTGCTGGCCCAGCTCGGCAACCGGGCGCAGCACGCGCTGCGCGCCTTCACGCCGCGCGACCAGAAGGCGCTGAAGGCCAGCGCCGACACCTTCCGCACCGAGGGCGGGCTCGACGTCGCCAGGGCGCTGCAGGAGCTGGCGGTGGGCGAGGCGCTGGTTTCCTTCCTCGACCCCAAGGGTATCCCAGAGGTGGTGGAGCGGGCGCTGGTCTGCCCGCCGGTCTCGCGCCTCGGCCCGATCACCGATGCCGAGCGCCAGGCAGCGATCGCCGCCGGCGGGATGGCCGCGAAATACGCCACCGCGATCGACCGCGACTCCGCCTATGAGAAGCTGAGCACCAAGGCGGCCGAGGCGCAGCGGCAGGCAACGTCCGTCGCCGAGGCCAAGGCCCAGGCGAAGGCCGAGGCCAAGGAAGGCCCCAGCATGGCGGAGTCGATCTTCCGAGACGTGATCCGCAATGCCGGCAGCTCGGTCGGAACCCAGCTGGGCCGCAGCCTGGGGCGCAGCGTCGGCGGTTCGGGCGCCAGCACGATCGGCGGCAGCATCGGCCGCGCCGTGGTCCGCGGTGTCCTGGGCTCGCTCTTCGGCGGCCGGCGCTGACGGGCCGTGCGGCCGGGGGCGTCGTGCCGTAGGGCAAGCCGCCCCTGTCCGTCACGGGCGCGACTGGGGTATGCTCCGGCCATGCAGGACAACGACGCCCTCTTCGACGCCTTGCGCCGCTCGGCCGACCCCGGCGTGGTCGATGCCCTTGCGGATCTCATCCGCAACGGCCGCGACGAGGAGCTGGCGCGGATCAACGCTGTGGGCGTCGCGGCCGACCGCGGCCTGGACGAGGAGCAGGTGATCGCGGCCCTGCTGCACGCCTCGCGGCTGGGCTTGTTCGAGATGTCCTGGAACATCCTGTGCCCCAGCTGCGGCGGCGTGCTCGGCGCCAACGCCACGCTGAAGAGTGTGCGGCAGCAGGATTACCATTGCGCCTTCTGCAGCCTGACCAGCGAGCCGACGCTGGACGACACGGTCGAGGTCAGCTTCACGGTCAGCCCCCGGATCCGCGGCATCGCCGCCCATGACCCCGACAGCCTCGGCTTCTGGGAGTATCACCGGCAGGTGTTCTACGGCTCCGGCCTGGCCTTCCCGGAGCCCGGCGCGTTAGACGAGCTCAGCGGCAAGGTCATGCTGGAGACCGTCGAGCTGCAGGCCGGCGAACGGATGATCCTGGCGCTGCAGATCCCGGCACAGCCCGTCGCCATCTTCGACCCCGTGACCCACGCCGCCCATCTGATCGATGTGGAGGGCGAGCCGACGGCGGAGCGCCGCGATCTGTCCCTGGTCTTCACCAGCGCCAATGCCGGCGTCGGCCGGTCGACCCTGTCTCCCGGTCCGCTCCGCCTCGTGCTGGACAATCGGACGGAGCGCCGGGTCCTGGTCGGCGTCTATGTGATGGGCCCGGAGATGTGCGTCCTGCTGGGCGGCCGCCGTCCGTTCCTGACCGCCAAGCGGCTGCTGACCAACCAGACCTTCCGCGACCTCTACCGGACGGAAACGCTCGACGTCGAACAGCGGCTCAAGATCATGAGCCTGACCTTCCTGTTCACGGACCTGAAGGGCTCGACCGACCTGTATGAGCGGGTCGGCGACCTCGTCGCCTACGACCTGGTGCGTTCCCACTTCCAGATCCTGAACGAGATCGTGGCGTCCGAATCCGGGGCCGTGGTCAAGACCATCGGCGATGCCGTGATGGCGACGTTCCCGACGCCGCACCGGGCCGTCTCGGCCGCGCTGCGCATGCGCGACTCCATGCGGCAGCTGAACGCGCGGCAGGGGGCGGAGGAACTGATCCTGAAGATCGGGATCCACGAGGGGCCGTGCCTCGCGGTGAACCTCAACGACCGCCAGGACTATTTCGGCCAGACCGTCAACATCGCATCGCGGGTGCAGGCGCTGGCCACCGAGGACAGCATCTTCGCCACCCAGGCGGTGCTCCAGGATGCGGAGTCAGTCCGGCAGCTCTCGTCGCGCGGGGTCGAGGCTCGGCCTCAGGCGCTGACGCTCCGGGGCGTCGCCGACCGCATGCCCGTCTTCGCGATGAGCTGACGCGGGGAAGGGGCGACGCCAGGCAGAAGCGGCGGGACCTGTCCGGCCGGTGACCGACTGTCACCAAACTGCAGTAGCTTCCGGGTACACGGGGGGTGAGCAGCAGGAGGCAGGCACATGACTGAGCTGAAAGACACCGAGACCCGCAGCTGGCTCGAGATCGAGCTCGAGGACGATATCGACGAGGAGCTCGAGCAGGCGGTCGACGACGCCCGCGTCCCGCCCGAGCTCCGCGCCCTGCTCGAGACGCGCAGGAAGAACACCATCGACCGCCGCATCTATTTCAACGAGCTGCTGCGCCTGCAGAGCGAGCTCGTGAAGCTGCAGGACTGGGTCCACTACAAGGGCCTCAAGATGGTGGTCCTGTTCGAGGGCCGCGACAGCGCCGGCAAGGGCGGCGCCATCAAGCGCATCACCCAGCGCGTCAACCCGCGCACCTGCCGGGTGGTGGCGCTGCCGGCCCCCTCCGATCGCGAGAAGACCCAGTGGTACTTCCAGCGTTATGTGCCGCACCTGCCGGCCGCCGGCGAGATCGTGCTGTTCGACCGCAGCTGGTACAACCGTGCCGGCGTCGAGCGCGTCATGGGCTTTGCCAGCGAAGGCCAGGTGGAGGACTTCTTCCGCGACGTGCCGGAGTTCGAGCGCATGCTGCTGCGCTCCGGCATCATCCTGGTGAAGTACTGGTTCTCCATCACCGACGAGGAGCAGCAGCTGCGCTTCCTGATGCGCATCCACGATCCGATCAAGCAGTGGAAGCTCTCGCCCATGGACCTGCAGTCCCGGGTGCGCTGGGAGCAGTACACCAAGGCCAAGGAGGCCATGTTCGAGCGCACCAGCATTCCCGAGGCGCCCTGGCACATCGTGGAAGGCAACGACAAGAAGCGGGCGCGCCTGAACTGCATCTCGCACCTGCTCTCGGCGGTCCCCTACGAGGAGGTGCCACACGAGGAGATCAACCTGCCGGAACGGGTGTTCGACCCCAACTACGAACGCCGCACGCTGCCGGCCGAACTCTACGTGCCTCAGCGCTACTGAGGACTGGAGCCGGGCGCGGTGACCCCCGCACCCGGAGCATGGCGCTTCTCGTCCGGGCTTGTGTATAGTGAGGCGAAATCGAGCCCGATAAGGGCTTGATATTACAGTTTTGTTGCGATGATGAAGGCTCGGAGGCGACCCGTGACCATGTTGCAGAACACCGCCGAGGCCATTGCCGCCGAGGCGCCGGAGGACGAGCGCGCACCCGCCCTTCCTGCGATCCCCGCGGATTCGCCCGACCGCTTCATCAATCGGGAGTTGTCCTGGCTGGCCTTCAACCAGCGCGTCCTGGAGGAGGCCTACAACACCCGCTACCCGCTGTTGGAGCGGCTGCGCTTCCTGTCGATCTCGGCCTCGAACCTGGACGAGTTCTACATGGTCCGCGTCGCCGGGCTGAAGGCGCAGGTGGCGCTCGGCGTCGCCTCGCCGAGCCAGGACGGGCTCAGCCCGGCGCAGCAGCTTGGCGAGATCACCACCCGGGTGCAGGAGCTGATGCGCGACCAGCAGCATTGCTGGCGCGTCCTGAGCGAGGAGCTGCGCGCCGCCGGCATTGCCGTGGTCGGGCCGGACGAGCTGACCAAGCCGGAGAAGGCCTGGCTGGAGGAGCGGTTCCTCAACGAGATGTTCCCGGTGCTGACGCCGCTCGCCATCGACCCGGCCCATCCCTTCCCCTTCATCCCCAATCTCGGCCTGTGCCTGGCCCTGACCCTGGTCAACGCCGGGGAGGAAACGCAGGACGAGATGGATGCGATCGTGCCGCTGCCGCCGCAGCTCGACCGCTTCACCCGCCTGCCCGGATCGCCGATCCGCTTCGTGCTGCTCGAGGACGTGGTCAAGCTGTTCCTCGATCGGCTCTTCCCCGGCTATACGCCGATCGCCAGCGGCGTGTTCCGGGTGATCCGCGACAGCGAGATGGAGATCGACGAGGAAGCGGAGGATCTGGTCAAGACCTTCGAGAGCGCGCTGAAGCGCCGGCGCAAGGGCATCGTCATCCGCCTCGCCGTCTCCGCCGACGTACCGGAATCGCTGCGCCGCTTCGTCTGCGAGAAGCTGAAGGTGAAGGACGACGACGTCTTCGCCATGGACCGGCTGCTCGGCCTCAGCGACACCAGGAAGCTGATCGTCGACGAACGGCCGGAGCTGCTGTTCCCGCCCTACAACGCCCGGTTCCCGGAGCGGGTGCGCGATTTCGGCGGCGACAGCTTCGCGTCGATCCGGGCCAAGGACATCGTCGTCCACCACCCCTATGAGAGCTTCGACATCGTCGTGCAGTTCCTGCGCCAGGCGGCGCGTGACCCCGATGTCGTGGCGATCAAGCAGACGCTGTACCGGACCTCGAAGGACTCGCCGATCGTCCAGGCCCTGGTCGAGGCGGCGGAGGCCGGCAAGTCGGTCACCGCGATGGTCGAGCTGAAGGCCCGCTTCGACGAGGAGGCCAACATCCGATGGGCCCGCGACCTGGAGCGGGCGGGCGCCCAGGTGGTGTACGGCATCATCCACCTGAAGACCCACGCCAAGATCTCGATGGTGGTGCGGCGCGAGCAGGGCGGCCTGCGCACCTACACCCATTTCGGAACCGGCAACTACCACCCGATCACCGCCAAGATCTACACCGATCTCAGCTTCTTCACCTGCGATCCTGGCCTCGGCCACGACGCGGCGGCGGTGTTCAACTACATGACCGGCTACGCCAGGCCGGCGAAGCTGGAGAAGCTGTCGATCGCGCCGCTGTTCCTGCGCAGCCGGATCATGGAGTCGATCGAGGCCGAGATCGACAATGCCAAGGCCGGCAAGCCGGCCCAGATCTGGGTCAAGCTGAACGCGCTGGTCGATGCCACCATCATCGACAAGCTCTATCAGGCCTCCCAGGCCGGGGTCGAGATCGACCTGGTGATCCGCGGCATCTGCTGCCTTCGCCCGGGTGTGCCCGGCCTGTCCGAGAACATCCGGGTGCATTCGATCGTCGGCCGCTTCCTCGAGCACGCCCGTATCCTGTGCTTCGGCAACGGCCAGAAGCTGCCGTCGCGCCAGGCCAAGGTGTACCTGTCCTCGGCCGACTGGATGCCGCGCAACCTCGACGGCCGGATCGAGAGCCTGGTGCCGCTCGAGAACGCCACCGTCCGCCAGCAGGTGATGGAGCAGATCATGCTGGCGAATCTGAAGGACGAATCGAATACCTGGATGCTCGACCCCGATGGCCGCTATCATCGGATCGACGCGCCGGAGGATGCCTTCAGCGCACACATGTACTTCATGACCAACCCCAGCCTGTCCGGCCGGGGCAGCGCTCTGAAGGATGCGAAACGGGCCCCGCGCCGCCTGGCCAAGCCCGCGGAATAAGGATTCGAGATTAGGTGTTCCGTATCGGACCGATCGTTCCGTCCCGGCCGGGGCGGGTGGGCGTCATCGACATCGGCTCGAACTCGATCCGTCTCGTCGTCTATGACCGGGTGACCCGGTCGCCCGTCCCAGTGTTCAACGAGAAGGTGATGTGCGGGCTCGGCCGCGGCCTGGGCCAGGCCGGCCGCCTGTCGCCCGAGGGCGTGGTCCAGGCGCTCGACAACCTCTCGCGCTTCACCCGGCTGCTGGAAGGCATGGGGGTCGACCGGGTCGACGTGCTGGCCACCGCGGCGGTGCGCGAGGCCGAGGACGGCGCCGACTTCGTCGCCGAGGTCGAGCGTCGCTGCGGCCTGCCGGTCACGGTGATCAGCGGGGTGGAGGAGGCGCGGCTGTCCGCCCTGGGCGTGATCTCCGGCATCCGCGACGTCGACGGCGTGATGGGCGATCTCGGCGGCGGCTCGCTCGAGCTGGTCGGGCTCGACCGCGGCGAGATCGACGAGCAGGTGACCCTGCCGCTCGGCCCGTTCCGGCTGATGGACGAGACCGGCGCGCGCAAGGAGGCGCGCAGCGTCGTGCTCGACACGCTGGGCCAGCAGGATTGGCTGCCGGCCTATGCCGGCCGCAGCTTCTACCCGGTCGGCGGCGCCTGGCGCGCCATCGCCAAGCTGTTCATGGAGCGGGTGAACCATCCGCTGCACATCATCCACCAGTACACGGTGCCGACCGGCGCTCTGGCCGAGTTCGTCGGCCTGGTGGCGAAGCAGAGCAAGGGGGCGCTGTCCGGCGCCTCGATCTCGCGCCGCCGGGTCGAGATGCTGCCGATGGCGGCGCTGGTGCTGGAAGGCGTGCTGAAGACGCTGAAGCCGGCGCGGGTGGTGTTCTCGGCCCTCGGTCTGCGCGAAGGCCATCTCTACGACCTGCTGTCGCCGGAGGACCAGGCGCGCGACCCGCTGATCTTCGCCGCCGCCGAGCTGGCGCACCGGCTCGACCGCTTCGGCCATGCCGAGGTGGTGGCGGAATGGACCCGCTCGGTGTTCCCGGACGAGACCGCGGACGATGCGCGGCTGCGCCAGGCGGCTAGCCTGCTCTCCGATATCGGCTGGTTCGAGCATCCCGACTACCGGGCCGAGCATGCCTGGCTGCGGGTGCTGCGCATGCCGGTCGCCGGGCTCGACCATGCCGAGCGGGTGTTCCTGGCGGCGGCCGTGTATGTCCGCTACGGCGGCACGCTGGGCGACGCGCTGACCGGTCCGGTGCTGGAGCTTCTGACCGAGGCGATGCGCAGCCGTGTGCTGTTGCTCGGCCAGGCCCTGCGCCTGGCCCAGACCCTGACCGGCGGCGCCACCTCGCTGCTCGAGCGCACCAGCCTCTCGGTGTCGGGTGAGGCGGTGGTGCTGACTCTGCCGGCCGACGAAGAGGCGCTGACCGGCCTCGCCGTCGACCGCCGGCTCGATGCCGTTGCCAAGGCCCTGGGCAAGCCGGGCCGGGTGGTGATCGAGGAAACGCGGCGGGCGGCGGGGTAGGGGCCGCTCAGGCCGCCACCACTTCGAAGGGCCGGTCATGCGTCAGCGTCGGCAGGGCCGCGCGGGCGGCGCGGACCCGGTCAAGGTCGAGATCGGCGATGATCGCCCCGATCTCGGTCCCGGCATCGGCCAGCACCTCGCCCCAGGGCGACACGATCAGCGAATGGCCCCAGGTGCGGCGGCCCAGGTGATGCGTGCCGGTCTGGGCCGGGGCCAGGACGAAGCAGCCGGTCTCGATCGCCCGGGCCCGGAGCAGCACCTCCCAATGCGCGGCTCCGGTGGCGCAGGCGAAGGCGGACGGCACCGCCAGGATCTCCGCCCCCGCCTTGGCCAGGGCGCGGTGCAGCTGCGGGAAGCGCAGGTCGTAACAGATGGTCAGCCCCAGCCGGCCGCCGCCCGGCAGCCGCGCCACCACTGCGGTGCCGCCGGGCGCGAACTGCGCGCTCTCGCGATGCACCTCGCCGTCCGGCAGGTCGGCATCGTAGAGGTGGATCTTGTCGTAGCGCGCCAGCACCGCGCCGTCGGGGCCGAGCAGGTAGGAGCGGTTGGCGAAGCGCGGCCCCTCGGTGCGCACGACGGCGGAGCCGAGCAGCAGCGCCGTCCCGGTCTCCCGCGCCAAAGCGCGGTAGCCGGCCAGGGCCTCGTGCTGCTCCTCCGGCTGCGCCCGCTGCTGCAGCAGCGCCGGATCCTCGATGATCGCATCCGCCACCTCCGGCAGTGCGATCAGCGTCGCCCCGCGCGCCGCGGCGTCGCGGATCAGGACGCCGGCGGCAGCCAGGTTGGGGCCGACCTCCGGGCCCACGTTCAACTGGATGCAAGCGGCGCGGATCACGGTCACTTCGTCACCGAGACGTTCCAGTAGCGCGGCGCGTCGGCCGGCCACACCTTGAAGCCCTGGATCCGCTTGGCCACGGCGTAGTCCGAGGCGTGCAGGTACAGGCTGGCGGCCGGCGCCTCCTCGGTGAACAGCCGGCCGATCTGGTCCAGCACGGCCTGCATCTGCGCCCGATCGGTGGTGGCGTTGGCCTGGGCCAGCAGGTCGATGGCGCGCGGGTCCTTCCAGATCTTGCGCGGCTGCGGCCCGATGATCCTCTCCCACTGGCCCAGCGGGTCGAGCCGCGGCGAGTAGGAGAAGGACTGGGTCTGGAACTTGCCGGTCTGGTAGGCGTCCAGCTGGGCGGTCCATTCCAGCACCTCGAGCTCGACGTTCAGCCCGACGCTGCGCAGCATGTCCTGCATCAGCACGCCGCAGTCATACATCTCGGCATAGCGCTTGTTCGCGGTCATGACGATGCGCTGGCCCTTGTAGCCGGCCTCGGCCAGCAGGGCCTTGGCTCGCTCCGGATCGTAGGGCAGGGCGTCGGTCTGGGCCTGGGAGTGGTAGGGGCTGAACTCCGGCACCGGCGTCGCCGAGAATTTGGAGCCGCCGAAGGTGACGGCCTCGGCGATGGCGGCGCGGTCCAGCGCCATCACGATCGCCTGCCGTACCCGCTTGTCCTGCAGGATCGGGTCCTCGGAATGCAGGATCAGCGCCTCCCAGCCCGGGGTGATGCTGGACTCGACCGCGAAGGCCGGATTGTCCTGGATCTGGATCCGGTCCTGCGATTCCAGCGGCGCCGTGTCCAGCGCGCCGGCCTGCAGCGCCGTCAGCTTCGCCGCCGAATCCGGCATGATGTTGAAGCGGACCTTGTCGACGAATACCTCCTTGCGGCCGACATAGCCGCTCATGGCATCGTCGCGCGGGGTGTAGCCGTCGAACCGGCTCAGCTCGATGTATTGGCCCGGCCGCCAGTCCGAGAGAATGAACGGGCCGGTGCCGACCGGCTTGTCCCAGCTGCCGTCCGGCTTGACCGAGGACGGGTGCAGCACCGGCGTGCCGCCGCAATCCATCCGCGCCAGATTATACATGAACCCGGCGCTCGGCCGGTCCAGCACATAGACCACGGTGTCCGGATCCGGCATCGTCACGCTCTCGACCTTCAGCCCGTTGTCGCCGGTGTAGACGTCGCGGCAGCGCCATTTGGTGGCCGGGTCCATCAGCCGGTCCCAGGACCATTTGACCTCGGCCGAGGTCATGGTGGCGCCGTTCTGGAACTTCACCCCGCGGCGCAGATGGAAGGTGTAGGTCTTGCCGTCGTCCGACACGTCCCAGCGGTCGGCCAGCATCGGCCCGACCTCCAGGTCCTCGCGGAACCCGACCAGCCCTTCGACGATGTGCTGGTGCACGATGTCGGTGGCGCCGTCGCGGTCGACGCCCGGGTTGGTGCTGCGGATATCGGCCGACAGCACGGTGCTGATGGTGCCGCCGCGCGGCGTCTCGGCCGCGGCGGGGAGGGCCGCCAGGACCGCCGCCGTGGCCAGAAGCATGAGCCGGTTCATTCTGCCCCCTGTCGTTTTGTGGTTATGCGAAGGCGGGTGCCCGGTCGGGGCCGAGCACGTCGTGGAAGAAGTCGCGCGCCCGCTCCGCCACCGCCGCGAGATCATGGGCGGCGCCCAGGATGATGTCGTGCCGCACCGCCAGGCCCTGCGCCTGCAGGTTGCGGCGCAGGCTGGTCAGTCGGGCGATGCGGTTGGCCCCGGCCCGGTTGGCGTCCGTCATCCAGTGCCGGCTGCCGGGCCGGTGGGTGATCGACGCCGTCTCCAGGTCGCTGTCGCCGATCGCCAGGTGCACCGGCACGCGGCGCATCGCTTCCAGGTCCGGGGCGCGGCCGAACAGCCGCTCCATGTCCCGCGTGCCAACCCACCAGTCGCGCTTCGGGTCGACCAACGTCACCGACCCCGGCGCGCCGATCGACACGGCACGCAGCCGTTCCGGATGCAGGTAGAGGAAACGGTGGGCGAAATGGGCGCCGCCGGAAAAGCCGAACAGGCAGAAGCGGTCGAAGCCCAGGCCGGTGCGCGCCTCGGTCTCCGCCACCATGGCCAGCAGCAGCCGGTCGTACCGGATGTCGCCCTCGGCCATGTATTTGTAGCCGTCCTCGTTGCCGTCGCCGAGCGGGTCGGCCGGGAACAGCGGCGCCAGCACCACGGCGCCGTGCCAGCGGGCGAAGTCGGCGAAGGCGTCGCGGCTCGATTCCACGCCCCGCAGGCTGCCATGCACCGCGACCAGCAGCGGCACCCGTTCGGTGCCGCGCAGCCGCGGCGGCACGAACAGGCTGTAGCCGAAGCGCGGATCGGCCCGGCAGGACAGCACCGGCGTGGTGCCCGTCCGCCGCGGACCCGCCGGCGTCGGTCGCGCCATCGCTCCGGGGACCGCCGCACACCCGGTTTCGAGATCCGCCTTCAGCACGCCGCCATCGGCCATCTGGCATTCTCCAAAATTGGCGCCAATTTTTCCGTGACGATAGACGTCAAAATCGCAGACGGCAACCCGGCATGCTACAAGGCTGCTGGCGCGCCGGGCGCGGACGGAACGAGACACCGAAGAACGATGAAGCGGCAGGGCATGGATCGGGGGCGGGTCGAGACGCTGGTCGAGGCGATCCGGGATGACATCCTCTACGGCGTCTATCGGGCCGGGGAGTGGCTGAAGCAGATCGATTTGCAGGAGCGCTACGAGGCCAACCGCTTCGAAGTGCGGCAGGCGCTGGTCGAGCTGAAGAACCGCCGGCTGGTCGAGCACAAGGTCAACAGCGGCTTCCGGGTGGCGGCGCCGGACCCGCAGGAGCTGCTGCATCTGAAGGCGGTGCGGACGATCCTCGAGACCGGCGCGGCGGAGCCGGTGGTGGCGCGGGCGACGGCCGCCGACCTGGCCGAGCTTGACGACATCGCCACGCGCTTCGGGCAGGCGATCGAGACCGCCGACCCGCCGACCCGGACCGAGCTGAACTACGCCTTCCACCGCCGGCTCTACAACATCGCCGGCAACCCGGTGCTGGCGGCGCTGATCCACGACATGCGCGAGCGCGGCCAGTCCGGCACCACCGGCCGCTGGTTCACTTTGGCCGGGCTGCGCCTGAGCGCGCAGGAGCACCACGCCATGGTCGCCGCCATCCGCGCCCGCGACGCGGCGGCGCTGCGCCAACTGATTGATCACCACATCAATCGGCGGTGATCGGTTGGCAGCCCCGGCGTCGTAAGTTCTCTTCTTTCGGATTGAGCTGTTCTGCTTTTGCAATTTAGTATCCGAATTTGTATCGCCATGATGCGCGAACGTTTTTTTTGTACAGTTGGCGATATGCAATTTCATGAAGCGGAGGGAATAATGTCGATGCGAAATGTACCCGCTAATGCCATGTCCTTGGCCACGGATATCGCGGGTGGAAGCGGTGCCGACACACTGAATGGAACCGTCGGTGATGATGAAATCTTCGGTTATGGAGGAAATGACATCCTGCGCGGCTACGGGGGCGACGACGACCTCTACGGTGGCAGCGGAGCCGATGTCCTGGACGGCGGAGCGGGAAACAACTGGGCGGTCTATTTCTCATCTTGGTCGGCAGTCTTTATTGATCTTGGAGCAGGGATTGGTTCGGGTGGAGATGAATCGGGTGACATATTGATAAATATACAGGGAATAGCGGGAAGTGATTTTGACGATAAAATTCAAGGATCCAATGATAGAGACTATATATTTGGCGGGTACGATAGTAGCGATATTCTAATCGGAAATGGAGGAGATGATATTATATGGGGTGAGGCTGGTAGGATTGGTTTTGATAGAATTAATGGTGGCGATGGGTATGATACTTTAACTTATTTAGCTTATGATTATGTTGGCGTTCGAGCTGACCTTTCGACAGGAATTGCCAGTTTTGGCGATGGGCAAGACGATACGATGGTCAGTATCGAGGGTTTAGTGGGGACCGACTACAGTGACGTTCTGAAAGGCAACAGTCTGGCCAATGTTCTCGATGGCGAAGACGGCCGGGACACCCTGAGCGGTGGGGCTGGAGCCGATACGCTCAGTGGCGGTAGGGGAAGTGACAGCCTCGACGGAGGCGCCGGAGCAGACGTCCTGATCGGCGGCGCCGGCTTGGACACCATCGTCTATGGCGGCACCGCCGGGGTGGCGGTCGATCTGACGGCCCTGACCGCATCGGGCGGCGATGCCGAGGGCGACACGATCGGCAACGATATCGAGAATATCCGCGGCACCGCCGGCTTCGGCGATGTCCTGACCGGTTCGGCCGTGAACAATGTGCTGGCGGGCGACGGCGGCAACGATGCGCTCGACGGCTTGGCCGGCAGCGACACCCTCGATGGCGGTTGGGGCAACGACCGGCTCCGCGGCGGGGCTGGTGTCGATGCGCTCTACGGTGGCACTGGCATCGACACCGTCAGCTACGACGACAGCGCCGCCGGAGTCTCGGTCAGCCTCGTCACCGGCACGGGCAGCGGCGGCGACGCGCAGGGGGACACGCTGGATGGCATCGAGAACCTCATCGGCGGCCACGCCAACGACACGCTGAGCGGCAATGCCGGCGCCAACACCCTGGAGGGTGGCGACGGCAACGACGTGCTCCGCGGCGAAGCCGGGACCGACCGCCTCGACGGCAGTGCCGGCACCGACACCGCCAGCTACCACACCAGTGCCGCCGGGGTGACGGTGAATCTCGCGACCGGCGCCGCCGCGGGCGGCGACGCCCAGGGCGACACCCTGGTATCGATCGAGAGCCTTACTGGTAGCAACCAGGGCAATGACAGCCTGAGCGGGAATGCCGGCGCCAATGCGCTGGCCGGTTGGGGCGGCGACGATGTGCTTCGCGGCGGGGCCGGCGGGGACCGGATCGACGGCGGCGCTGGCAGCGACACCGCCAGCTACTACACCGGTACGGTCGGCGTGACGGTCAATCTCTCGACCGGCGCCGGCACGGGCGGCGAAGCCCAGGGTGACATCTTGGTCGGCATCGAGAACGTCAACGGCTCGACCGGCGCCGACCAGATCACCGGCAGCGCCCTGGCCAATGTGCTGAACGGCTGGGCCGGGCAGGATGTGCTGACCGGCGGGGCCGGCGCCGACCGTTTCGTCCTCACCGCCGTCTCCCATAGCGCTGTCGGGGCGGCCGACCGGGTCGCCGATTTCAGCCGTGCCCAGGGCGACCGGGTCGACCTGTCGGCGATCGACGCCAGCACCGCCGTCGCCGGCGACCAGGCCTTCAGCTTCATCGGCGGCGGCGCCTTTACCCACCAGGCCGGCCAGCTGCGCGCCGCCGCCAACAGCCCCGGGGTCACCACCATTGCCGGCGACCTCAACGGCGACGGCGTCTCCGACTTCCACATCGTGCTGACCGGCGCCTTTGCGCTGCAGGCGTCCGACTTCGTCCTGTAGGCGCTCAACCCCGGCGGCTTCGGGTTGGTTGGCCGGTCCCAAGACCGGCCAACCGTATCCCGCGATGCGCGGGGGCGTCGTGCGGCATACGAGCCAATCTGCAGGGAACAGGGCATCGTTCTCTTTGGCCTTCAGGGGAATTGCAGCTTCGGCGGACCACGCCTTCTGCCGCCGTCGGCGGGACATCGCCGGCAAGGTCCACGCCGATCTCAAATCCGATCTTGGGCAGCTCGGCCAGCACATGTTCCGCGGCAATTTCGAGCGTCAGGCTGCGGGCCCATGAACCGAGGAACGGGTCATAAAGGCGAGACGCGGCTCGCCGTACCCCCGGCAGCGGCGACTGCTTCACACCACCAATTGCCGAGCGGAGCCCTTCCGCCGTCAAAAGTAGAGAATTTTTCCATAATTCAATGCGATGTTATTGTTAATTTAAATCATACAATAAGAATTGCGGAATATTGGAAATAATATCAGATATAGGGTTCTGCAGTCCGGAATCGGATAGATTTTCTGCGTGATGCGCAGCTAGTTTATCTCTATATTCGATAGACTGAACTTAGAATTTAACAACAGTTCCTAATAATGTAGGTAAATTTTGGCGATATTTCCAAATGAAATAAATGTTAACCCAATCTCGAAAAACAGATGACGCAGTATTTTTGACGGAGATCGTGGATGGCTCGATATAGATAGGTTGAATTTTGCACGGCAGCCGGTCGGCTTTAAGAAGAGATGGTTTCAATCGACAGATTATCGGGAGGACAGCATGGACAGAACGGATTTCGACCTGACGCGGCGCGAGGTCCTGGTGGCAGCCGCGGCCGCCGCCGGCGCAGCGGCCGTGCCGCTCAGCCCGGCGCGGGCGGCCGCGAAATACACCCGCCCCAACGTCACCAGCCCCGCCGGCCAGAGGATGCTGGCCAGCTACGCCAAGGGCGTGCAGGCGATGCTGGACCTGCCGGCCGACCACCCGCAGAACTGGTTCCGCAACGCGTTCATCCACATGATGGACTGCCCGCACGGCAACTGGTGGTTCTATGTCTGGCACCGCGGCTATATCGGCTATTTCGAGCGCACCATCCGCACGCTGAGCGGCGACCCGGATTTCGCCTTGCCCTATTGGGACTGGACCCAGCTGCCGCAGATCCCGGACGGGATGTTCGACGGCCCCCTGACCCCGACGGATTCGGCCTATCTGCCCTATACCGGCAACCTGGCGCGGTTCTCCGATTTCGTCACGCCCGCCCTGACGCAATACTGGGACAGCCTGTCGCCCGACCAGCTCACGCAGCTGAGCAACCGGGGCTACAAGACCTTCGGCGACATGTGGAACGACGTGACCGGCTATATCCCGCCGCAGCCGCCGCCGCCGGCGGAGCCGGAATCGGGGGGCTACGCCGTCACCGAGAACCAGGCGTTCTGCGTGACCTCCAGCGCCCGCTACCTGTCGCGCGACAACCCGAAGCTGGACGGCAAGACCGCCGTCGACGTCTCGCTGTTCATGATCATCGCAGGATTGCTGCCGAAGCACTTCAACGAAGCCTTCGCTCCCTTCAGCTTCACCAGCGCCAAGACGCCCTCGCACAACACCGCGCCGCCCAACTCGAAGGTGTTCTCCCTGCTCGAAGGGTTCCCGCACAACAAGACGCACAACTACCTCGGCGGCTTCAGCAGGACCGACCCGGGCCCCTATGGCAACATGACCAACAACCTGTCGCCGATCGACCCGATCTTCTTCCTGCATCACGCGAACATGGATCGGCTGTGGGATGTCTGGACGCGGAAGCAGATGCGTGAGCGTGGGCCCATCGGTCCAGCCGGCCCGGATGCCGCGACCTTCAACAACGAACCCTTCCTGTTCTACGTCGATGGCGACGGCCAGCCCGTCGGCCCGGCCAAGGCCGGCGACTATTTCGACATGAGCGTGTTCGACTACGACTATGAGCCGGGGTCGGGGGAGGAGGTCGTCCCGAAGACTGGGGACGGGCTGATCGCCGCCGCGCCGCCGCAGCCTATCCAAGGCTCCGTGGCGGCCGATGTCGGCAAGGTGGCGGTGCCGGCGGCCGCCGTCCGGGGTCATCTTGCCGCGACGGGTGGGCGGCCATTGGTGGCGCAGATCACGCTGCCTCAGCCGTCGGGACCGGCCCCGACCCGCGAGTTCGACATCCTTGTCAACGCGCCCGAGGGCGTCACTCAGGTCTCGGCCGACAGCCCTTACTATGCCGGCACCTTCGCCCTGTTCGGCGCACACACGCCGGGCATGCACGGGCATGGCGACCTGACCTTCGCGGTGCCCCTGCCGAAGACGTTGCGCGCCTTCACGGAACTGGGAGCCGCGGCGGAGGCGACGCTGAACATCCGGGTGGTGCCGTCCCATGGACAGAACAAGCTGGCCGTCGTGCTCAAGGCCGTCTCGTTGGCGACGCAGTAAGGCGGCGCTCAGCCTCGCCGCCGCGGCCCTCGGATTGCTCGCGATCCTGGGCCTCGGCGGCGGGAGCGCCACGGCGCAGGAGATGACGCTGTCCCTGCCGCGGCCGCTGCGGCCAGGCGAGATCGCCTGGCTACAAGTGGAGGTCGGTCGGACAGCCCGGGGCCAGGAGGTCATCGTGGCGACGACATCGGGCCGAGACATCGGCGTGATCTCGCCCTTCGCCGTCCGCGCCGGGCAGGAGGCCGGGACCTACCCGCTGCCCCTGCCGGCGGACTCGATCGAGGACGGCCGCGTCGTCGTCCGGCTCATGATCACCCAAGTCGGGGCGCCGCCGCGCGTCCCGACCGAGCAGGAGGTCCGGCGCGTGACGGTGCTTGTCGAGCCCTGATCGGCCGTCCGCTCGTCCAGGGCGGATTTTTAGTCCCGATAATTGAACAATTTTGGGAGGACGATATGGCCATCAACACCAAGATCCCCATTGGATGTCTTCTGCTTGCCGGCCTCGCCTGGGCCGCCTTTGGCACGGTTCCAGCCGGGGCGCAGACCACGGAGCGGCTGATCAGCAATCCTCGGATTCTCGGCGCGGGGGTCGCTCCGCCAACGAGCCTGAGACCGCGGGTGGCCGGGTCGCTGCCCCATGAGCAGGTGCTGGATCTCAACATCGTTTACACCGAAGGGCAGTTGTACAATCCGGCGACAGGCCGCTACGACAAGGTGCATCTGCGCAGCTACAACGGCACCGATGTCGATCCGACGGCGCCTTATGTCTCGCCGACGATCGACGTCGATGCGGGCGACACGATTCGGGTCAATCTGCACAATCAGCTGCCGGCAGACCCGAGTTGCGCGCCCGGTCAGGAGCACAACGGAGGGCACTGCTTCAACGGCACGAATCTGCACAGCCACGGCCTGTGGGTGAACCCATCGGGCAACGGCGACAACGTGCTGCTGTCGATCAACCCCGGTGTCAAATTCCAATACGAGTACAACATCCCGGGCGACCACCCGGCGGGGACGTTCTGGTACCACACCCATCGGCACGGCTCGACCGCGCTGCAGGTCTCCAGTGGCATGGCCGGGGCGCTGATCATCCGCGGTAACCGTCCGCCCACCGGCACGACCACAGGCGATCTCGACACGCTGCTGAACGGCTTGCCGGAGCGGGTGATGGTGTTCCAGCAGATCCAGTATGCCTGCCGCGACCCGGACGGAACGATCAAGCGCGATGGAATCGACGGTCCCTATATCTGCAACCCGGACGATGTCGGCGAAATCGAAAACTACGATCTGTTCTCCCCGGGAGAGTGGCCCGATTCTGGACGCTACACGTCGATCAACGGCGTCGTCCTCCCCACGTTCAAGGCCACCCAGGGTCAGGTCGAGCGCTGGCGGATGATCCATGCCGGCGTGCGCGACACGATCAGTCTCCGGATCGTGAGGATGAAGCCTTCGGCCCAGCTCGCCGCGACCCTGAGTCAGGCGGCGGCCCGGACCTTCATCCAGGAATCCTGCAGCGATGCGGGTATCACCCATTATCGGGTCGCCGCGGACGGGCTGACCATGGCGCAGGCGCAGGGCTCAAACATCACGGTGTTCCAGCCCGGCTATCGCTGGGATACGTTGACGGTGTTCCCGCAGGCGGGCCGCTATTGCCTGATAGACGCATCCTCCCCGGCGACGGGGTCGGTCAACGGCGACAACCCCAACCCATCGCTCATCGGCTTCGTTGATGTCGAGGCGGGCACTCAGGTGTCGGACCCCGGCAGCTACATCAGGGATGCGCTGGTGGCCTCGGCCCAAGCCGCGATGCCCGCCGATATCGCACCGGCGGTGATCGCCGACCTCAAGAGCGGCCTCAGGTTCTCCCTCTTCGTCCCTCATCCGGACATCGCGGAGGGCGAGGTCACGGGCCAGCAGGATCTGACCTTCTTCATCGACACCAGCGATCCAGATAATACCAAGTTCGAGGTGAGCAACACCTTGGACGAGGCCCAGGCCGAGCCCTACAAGCCGGACCGGCTGGACCGGCAGCTCAAACTGGGCACGGTGGACGAGTGGACGCTGCAGTCGCATTTCGTCAGCCACCCGTTTCATATCCACGTCAACCCCTTCCAGGTTGTCTCGATCCTCGATCCGAAGGGCAATGATGTGAGCGTCCCGGGAGCCATCGACGACGACGGCGGGACGTCCGACGGGAAGATCGATCCTCAGTATCCGGGCCTGAAGGGCGTCTGGAAGGATACGCTCTGGATCAAAGGTCTGCGCCCGAAGTATCCGGGCCTATACACGATCAAGATCCGGACCCGCTACGAGCGCTACATCGGCGAGTTCGTGCTGCATTGCCACATCCTCGACCATGAGGATGGAGGCATGATGCAGAACGTCGCCGTCGTGCTGCCGGACGGGGATATCTCGGCGGCGGCCGCTGGAGCAGCGCCGCTTCAGCTCCAGCAGGGGCATATGCACACGAAGACGCCCTGAGCAGGCCGGGCCGCCCGGGTCCCGTCGCGGACCCGGGCGGCCTCAGCGCTCGGTTCTCACCAGCGCACCATCCCGCCGTCGACATTCAGGGTCTGCCCGGTGATCCAGCGGGCCTCGTCGGAGGCGAGGAAGGCAATGGCCGGGGCGATGTCGCGCGGCTGGCCCTGGCCGGGGATCGCCTGCAGCATCTCGACGAAGCCGAAGGCCTGGGCGTGCGGGCTGGCCATGACGCCGTCCGACGCAGTCAGCCCCGGCGTCACCGCGTTCACGGTGATGCCGTGCTTGCCCAGCTCGGTCGCCAGCGCCCGGGTGAAGCCGAACACGCCGCCCTTGGCTGCGACATAGGCCGCCATGTTCGGCGTGCCGGCGAAGAGGGTGTTCGAGCAGATGTTGACGATGCGGCCCTGGCGGCCGCCGCGGCGCATCAGATCGGAGGAGGCGCGGGACATCAGGAACACGCCGGTCAGGTTGACCGCGACGATCCTGTTCCAATGCACCAGGTCGACCTCGTCCCAGGCGATGAACGGCACGATCGCGGCGTTGTTGACCAGGATGTCGACGCCGCCGGCCCGCGCCGCTACCGTCTCGTGCAGCGCCGTCACCGCGGCCGGGTCGGAGACGTCGCAGGCGACGGCGAAGCTGTCCTTCCCCAGCCCGGCGGCCACCGCTGTCGCGCCGTCGGCATTGATGTCGGCGACGACGATCCGCGCGCCGTCGGCCGCCAGCCGCTCAGCGATCGCCCGGCCGATGCCCTGCGCCGCCCCGGTCACGATCGCGACCCTGCCCGAAAGATCCGAAGCCATGTCCCTGTTCCTTCTATTTGATTGTCAGCCGGCGTCGATCGCCGCCATGGCCGCCGCCACGCCGCGGCCGATATCGACCGGGTGGCCGAGCGCGCCGAGCGCCCCGCCGAGCGCGCTGATCGCCACCACGGCGTAGAGCGGCTGGGCGGTCGGCCCCATATGGCCGATGCGCACCAGCTTCCCCAGCGTCTCGCCGCGGCCGGAGGAGAAGGCGACGCCATAGCGCTCGCGCGCCGCCCCCCGCAGCGCCTCGTCGGCCACGCCGTCAGGCACCCGGACGGCCGTGGTGGTGGGAGAGGCGATCGCCTCGCGCGCCGGCCAGAGCGCCAGCCCCATCGCCTGCAGCCCGGCCCGACAGGCCCGGGCGGTCAGCGCGTGGCGGGCCCAGACCGCCTCCGGCCCCTCCGCCAGATACTGGTCCAGCGCGGCGTCCAGGCCGTTGACCTCGGCGACCGAGGGGGTGAAGGGGAAGGACCGGTCGCGCTTCCAGGCATGCTCCCAGTCCAGGATGCTCAGCATCGAGGCGTGGGGTGCGTCGGGATTGGCCTTCATCTTGGCCCAGGCGCGGTCGCTGACGCCGAGCAGGGTCAGGCCCGGCGCCCCGCCCAGGCACTTGTTCGGGCCGGTGACGAAGATGTCGGCGCGGCAGGCCTCCGGATGCACGTCCATGCCGGCGAAGGACGACACTGCGTCGACGATGAGGTAGGCCCCGTGCTCCGCCACGATCCGGCCGATCGCGTCGACCGGGTTGATCGTGCCGGACGGGGTGTCGTGGTGACAGAGCGAGACGATGCGGATGTCGGGCCGGTCCCGCAGCATCCGGGCTACCGCCTCCGGGTCGATCACCTCGTTGTAGGGCACCTCGATCTCGACCAGCTCGGCGCAGTACCGCTTGGCCCAGTAGCCGAAGCCCTTGCCGTAGACGCCGGAGGCGAGATTCAGCACCACGTCGTCGCGGGCAATCAACGAGGCCGCCGCGGCCTCCAGCCCCAGCACCGGCTCGCCGTGCAGGATCACCGGCGGGGTCGACAGGCGCATCGCCGCCCGCGCCTTCTCGTTGACCTGCTCGTAGAAGGCCTGGAACACCGGGTCGTAATCGTAATGGATGGTGCGCGACAGCCCGCGCAGCACCGCCGGATAGGCGTCGACCGGTCCGGAGGTGAGGGTGAAGACGGGCTCGCGCAACGTGGGCGTGGACATCGAGAAACTCCTGTTCGGAGGCTCATTCCCTGCTGTCATTGCCGGGCTTGATCCGGCAATCCCAGGGGCCACACCGAGCCGCTCCGGCTGCCCCTGGATCCTCGGGTCAAGCCCGAGGATGACAAGAAAAGGACTACCCGTAGAATTTCGGGCCGGTCTGGTAGTGGGCGAAGTTGTGCGGGTCGTGCGAGAACATCAGCTCCGCCTCCCGCTCCTCCGCCAGCTTGGCCAGGCGGCGCATCGAGGCGACGCCCGCGACCGGGTCGATGTGGAACGACGCCTGGCACAGCGTCTCCAGGCTCTTCTGGGTGTAGGCGGCGTCGATCGTGAACAGGATCGGCCGCCGGGTCTGGAACTCGACCAGCAGGCTGTAGTGGCCGATGGCGTGGCCGGGGGTGAACAGCAGGTGCAAGCCCTTGGCCAGCTCGATGTCGCCCTCGACCGTCTCGAAGCGGGAATTGGCGTCGGTGGTGCCGGCCAGCAGCTGGTCGCCCTTGCCGCGGGCGGCGGCGGCCTCGGCCGAGAAGCTCAGGTCGGAATAGCCCAGCACCTCGAAGGGCTCGGGCGTCGCTGCCTGGGCGATCTCGTCGCGGTGGCACAGCTTCTTCGCGTGCGGGAAGTACTTGTTGCCGCCGACATGGTCGAAGTGGAAATGCGAGTTGACGACGGTGCCGACATCCTTCGGCTCCAGCCCCAGCAGGCCCAGCGCGCCGGGGATGGTCTGCTCCTTGCTCTGCAGCGGCTTCTCGAAGGGCAGCACCTTCATCACATGGTCGTAGTCGAAGCCGCTGTCGATCAGGAAGCGGCCCTCGGCATGCTCGACCAGGATCGAATAGACCGGGAAGCGGATCTCGCCGCCGGGTCCGCGGTTCCAGAAGACGTGGTAGCCGTCGAGGACCAGCGAGCCGCCGTCGAGCAGGTAGACCTTGGTGTCAGTCATGGGTTCCTCCGGAAGGCATCAGCGGGCACCGCGGACATAGGGCAGGCCCAGCGCCGCGGGCAGGCTGGCGCGCCGCCCGAACAGCACCAGCACCGCCATCACCGCGGCGAAGGGCAGCATCTGGATCACGTCGGTCGGCACGTCGACGCCGGTGACCTGCAGCGCCGTGGTCATCGACAGGCAGGCGCCGAACAGGATGGCGCCGAGCAGCACCCACACCGGCCGGCCTCGCGCCAGCATCGCCAGCACGATGCCGATGAAGCCGGCGCCGTTGGTCATGAACGGGATGAACAGCCCGGCGCCGATATTGGCCAGGAAGGCGCCGCCGATGCCGGCCAGCGCGCCGGTCGCCAGCACCGCGGCGGTGCGGACCGTGATCACGTCCACCCCGGCGGCATCCAGCGCCGCCGGCTTGTCGCCCGCCGCCTGCAGGTCGAGGCCCAGCGCGGTGCGCCGGAACACCCAGGCCAGAATGAAGACCAGCGCGACCGCGAGATAGACCATCGGGTGGCGGTCGAACAGCGCCGGGCCGATCACCGGGATCGCCGACAGGACCGGGATCGGCAGGGTGGCGGCACCCTCCAGCCGCGGATAGCTCTGGGCGAACTGGAAGAAGTGGAGCAGGGCGGTCATGCCCTCGGCGCCCAGGGTCAGGGCGATGCCGATGACGATCTGGTTGAGGCCGAGCCGGACGCAGAGCAGCGCCATCAGCAGGGCCACCAGCAGCCCGCCGCCGGCGCCGCCGAGGAAGCCGAGCCAGATCGACCCGCTGGAATAGGCGACCAGGAAGCCGAGATAGGCGCCGGCCAGCATCATGCCCTCGATGCCGACATTGAGCACGCCGGCCTTCTCCGAGATCTGCTCGCCCAGCCCGGCCAGCAGCAGCGGCACGCCGGCGGTGATGGCGCCCAGCACCAGCGAGGTCAGGAAGGCCTGGGTGAGAAGACCGTCCATGCTCAGGACCTCATCCGCTCGCGGCGCCGTTGGTCGACAAACTCGACCAGCGCCAGGACGATCAGCAGGATCGCCATCACCACCAGGGTGAAGTAGTGCGGCACGCCCAGCCGCCGTGCCGCGCTCTCACCGCCGATCGACAGGACGGAGAACAGGAAGACGAAGGCGATGCTGGCGAAGCCGTTGAACCGGGCCAGGAACACCAGCGGGATCACCGCCAGCCCATAGGCCGGGTTCCAGTCGGCCCGGACATTGCCCTGCACGCCGATGATGTCGACCGCCCCGGCCATGGCCGCGAGCCCGGCAGAGATGGCGAAGACGGCGACGGTCAGCCGCGGCACCGGCAGCCCGGCATGCACGGCGGCGCGGGCATTGGCGCCGACCACCCGCAGCTTCAGGCCGAAGGCGGTGCGGGTCATCATCAGATGGACCAGCACGACCGCGACGAGGCCGAGCACCAAGCCGCCGGTGATGGTGGTGCCGAACAGCCGCGGCAGCCGGTCGTCCACCGCCAGCGTCCGGGTCTGCGGCACCGTGGTGGCGGGGTCGCGGAAGGCCAGCTTGACCAGCACATTGGCGAAGGAGGTGCCGAGAAAGGTCATCATCAGCGTGGTGATGATCTCATTCACGCCCTGATAGGCGCGCAGCAGCGCCGGCAGCAGCGACCAGGCGGCGCCGACCGCCGCGGCCAGGACCAGGCACAGCGGCAGGGCGATCCAGCCGGGCAGTGCCGCCGCCAGCGGCGGCCCGGCCGCGGCGACGATCACCGCGGCCAGCAGGAACTGGCCATCGGTGCCGAGATTCCAGATCCCGGCCCGGAAGGCGACGATCAGCCCGGCAGCCAGGAACAGCAGCGGCGCCATCCGCGACAGCGACGCCTGCAGCCCGAGCCAGGACAGCAATCCGCGCTGCAGCACCAGCCCGTAATAGGCCAGCGGGTCGGTCCCCAGCGCCAGCAGCACCCCGCCGGACAGCAGCAGAGCCGCCAGGATCGGCACCAGCGTGACCAGCGCCCAATGCAACGCGGCCGCAGCCACGCCGGGGGTGGCGGGCGGCTTCTGCGCGGGGGCCGTGCCGTTCACCGCGTCCGCCGTCATGGCCTCGCCCCGATCATCAGCTCGCCCACACGGCGCCGGGCCTCGTCGTCATTGGCGACGGTGCCGGCGATGCGGCCATGCGACATCACCGCGATCCGGTCCGCCAGATCCAGCAGCTCCTCGAGGTCGGTCGAGATCAGGATGGTGGCGACGCCGGCCTCGGCGGCGTCGCGGATCCGCCGCCGCGCGGCGAGCGTGGTCTGCAGATCAAGCCCGTAAGTCGGTTTGCTGTAGATCACCACCCGGGCGGTGCCGGACAGCTCGCGCGCCAGCAGCACCTTCTGGATGTTGCCGCCGGACAGGCGGCCGACCGGCGTGCGGATGCCCGGGGTGCGCACGTCGAAGGCGGCGACCAGGGCACGGGCGTGGCGATCGATCTCGTCCGTCCGCTCCAGCCCGCGCGACCAGAACGGCGCCTCGCCGATCTGCTTCAGCAGCAGATTCAGCGAGACGGGGAACGACCCGACCGTGCCCTCGCCCAGCCGGTCGTCGGTGACGTAGCGCAGGCCCAGCCGGCGCCGCGCGCCGACATCCAGCCGATCGATCGGCCGGCCGTCCAGCAGCACCGAGCCGCCGGTCGCCGGCCGCTGCCCGGCCAGTGCCTCGGCCAGCTGCGCCTGGCCGTTGCCGTCGATCCCGGCGATGCCCAGGATCTCGCCTGGCGCCACCTGCAGCGCGACATCGGCCACGGCCGCGGCGCCCTGGCCGGGCACGCTGAGGTCGCGGACGACCAGAATCGGTGCTGGAACCTCTTCTCCTATTGTCCCCCCTCCCCTTGCGGGAGGGGGGTAGGGGGAGGGGTCTGCGCGCATCTGCGCGCGAATGGTCGAGGTTGAACCGGGTGTCTGAAAACTTCCCGACGACTCTGACGGAGAGAACCCCCTCCCCCTAGCCCCCTCCCGCGAGGGGAGGGGGGACTCAGAAGAAGACCCGAACATCAGATGCACGATCTCGGCCGTGGCCGCGCGCTCATCCAGCGCCCGCAGCCGCTCGGGCGGGATCTCGCCGACCTTGCGGCCGAGGCGGAGGATCGAGATGCGGTCGCCGAAATCGAAAGCCTCCTTCAGCTTGTGGGTGATGAAGACCACGGCGATGCCGCGCCCGGCCAGCCGCCGCATCAGCGCGCCCAGCTCCTCCACCCCCTTCGGCGTCAGCATCGCCGTCGCCTCGTCCAGGATCAGCACCCGGCTGCCGCGCAGCAGCGCGCGCACGATCTCCGCCTGCTGCTGCTCGCCCAGCGACAGCGCGCCGGTGACGGCGTGCGGGTCGATCGACAGGCCCAGCCCCTCGGCGGTGCGGCCGAACTCGGCGGCCAGCCGGGCGCGGTCGGGCCGGCGCCACCAGGACAGGCCGAGCGCCAGGTTCTCCACCACGGTCAGGGTCGGGGCCAGCATGACATGCTGGAACACCGTGCCGATGCCCAGGCCGAGGGCATGGCGGGGCGAGGCGATGGGCTGTTCGTCGCCGTCGACCAGGATGCTGCCGTCATCCGGCTGCAGCAGGCCGGACAGCATCGCGATCAGGGTCGACTTGCCGGCTCCGTTCTCGCCCAGCAGCACATGCACCTCGCCGGGCCGGATCGCCAGGTCGACCTGGTCGTTGGCGACGACGCCGGGAAAGCGCTTGGTGATGCCGCGCAGCGCCAGGATCGGCGCGCCGGGCTCCGGTGATGATGCGGTCATGGTTCCGTCGTTCCGCGGCCCGCCGGGAGGTCCCGGCGGGCTCCTCCGGCGAGCTTACTGCGCCGTCGCCGAGACGTCCGACATCAGCGCCCGGACCGCCGCCGCATCCCACACCGGCTCGACCTTCAGCTTGCCGCTGACGATGTCGCCACGGAGCGCCGTGATCTGGGCCCAAACATCTTCGGGGATGGCCTTGGTCTTCAGCAACTGCACGGAATCGTCGGCCAGGCCGATGGCATAATGCTTGGTGCCGAAGCTGCCGGCCTTCAGGTCGGCGATCATCGCCGCATAGACCGGGGTGATGTTCCAGACGACGGAGGACAGCAGGTTGCCCTTGTCGATGCTGGACTTGTCGCCGATCACGTCGATGAAATAGACCTTGCCGCCGTCGGTGGCCTTGCTGGTCTCGACCGCCTGGATCATGCCGAAGCTCGACCCGTTGCCCTGGCCGAAGATGATGTCGGCCCCGGCCGCGATCACCGATTCCGTCACCCGCTTGCCACCGGCCGCGTCGCTGTAGGCGGCCGGGCCGATCACGGCGTAGCGGATCTTCACTTCCGGCTTCTCCGCCTTCACGCCCTGGGCGAAGGCGGCCGACTGCGAGTTCCAGGACGGCGGCTCGCCCGACACGACGATGCCGACCGTGCCGGTGCGCGTCATCTTCGCCGCCAGCCGCCCGGCCAGATAGGCGCCCTCATGGCCGCTCAGCGTGTAGTCGGCGATCAGGCCGGGCTTCAGCAGGTCCGGCCGGTCGACGATCGCCACCGGCACGCCGGTCTCGGCCGCGATCTCGGGGGCGGAGGTGTTGTAGCCGCTGGCATGGGCGATCAGCAGGCCGGCCCCGTCCGCCGCCAGCTCGCGCATCGTCGCGCGAACGTCGCCATAGCCGAGCCCTTCGGCGACAGTGACCTCGACGCCTTCCTTGGCGCCGGCCGCCTTCGCCGCGGCGACGCCCTGCTGGTTCCAGCCGAAATCGGTGCCCTGTTCCGGCGTGAGGATGGCGATGCTCTTGATCTCCGCGGCGCCGCCCGCGGTCGACGCCAGAGCCAGCAGCAGCGCGCCGAGGCTGGCCTTGATCATCATCGATTTCAACATGTCGTAACCCCCTGTTTGTTGTTTTCTAAAGGTGAACAATACATGCTTGATTTTTATTGTATTGCGATGTGATTTAGTATTGTTTTTGTTGCGGCCCATCCTTCCGAGGTCATGCGGTGATGCGCTTCCTTCCGTCGTTCGCGCTGCTGCTCACGGTCCTGCCGGCCTTCGCCGCCGGGCATGGGCATGATGGGCTCACCGAACGGATGTTCCGGGCGGAGAACCGCGGCGACGGCCGGATCGCCTGCGGCGCCGCCATCGCCCATTGGTACTCGGTCGATCTCGGCCAGGCCGGGCCGGGCGGCTCGGTCAGCGTGCGGCTGTGGTTCGACCCGGCCGGCGGGGCGGTGTACCTGCTCAACGACAAGCAGGACCGGCTGCCGGTCGAGGCGCTGTGGTGCGGCGTGGCTGGCCGCAGCTGGGCCACGCGCAGCCCGATCGACCTGCCGCGCCATGCCGGCGCGGTGGCGGCCCCGATCGCGGTGGACTGCGCGCCGGACGGCGAGCGGCTGGTCTGCCGCTGATACCGGCTTGCGCTACGGCATTCGCACGTCGATCGGCGATACTGACGGTGGGTCATGCGAACAGATTGCCTCTTCCGCTTGCGGGAGAGGCCGGACATCCGAAGGATGTCCGGGTGAGGGGATCGCGGCCTCGCCGAAAGCACAGCTTTGCGGCGAGCGAGCGCATGATCCGCCCGGTCCTGAAACAGCAATCCTGGTGTCGCGGCCGAGCCGCCCTCACCCGGTCTCGCTGCGCGAGCCCGACCTCTCCCGCAAGCGGGAGAGGCAAATGGATAGCGCCCGGTCTTGCGAAACGGAGTCCGATCGCGGGCTCGCCGGCATGGGTCATCCATCGCGTCCCTCCAGGATCCGCCGCACGGCGACCAGGCGCCGGGCGCGTTCGGCCTGCAGCTCGCGGATCTGCTCCGGCGTGTAGGGGAAGATGCCCTCGCCGCTCTTGATCCCCAGCTTGCCCGTCCGCGTCCGGTCGGTGACGTAGCCCGCGACGTCCTTGCGGTCCGACAGCTCGGCGTTCAGGAAGCCGGCGACCGACTGGTAGATGTCCAGCCCGGCCATGTCGAGCAGCCGCATCGGCCCGACCACGCTCAGCTTGTAGCCGATGCCCCAGGACACGCAGGTGTCCATGCCCTCCTCGTCGATCACCCCCTGGTCGACCAGGTCGATCGCCTCGCGCAGCAGGGCGTAGAGGATGCGGTTCTCGACGAAGCCGGGCACGTCCTTCTTCACCACCACCGGCAGCAGCCTCAGCGACCGGACCAGGTCGCTGATGAAGGCCACCGTCGCCGGCGCGGTGTGCCGGCCGGCGATCACCTCGATCATCGGGATGATATGCGGCGGGTTCGACCAGTGCATGCCGACCAGCCGCTCCGGATGCGACAGGAAGCCCTGCAGCGTGGTGATCGGGATGCCGGAGGTGTCGGAGGCGACGATCGTCTCCGCCGGCAGCAGCGGGTCCAGCGCGCGGTAGACCTGGGCCTTGATCTCGACCTTCTCCGGCACGTTCTCGATCACGAGGCCAGCTCCGGCGACCGCCCCGGGCAGGTCATCATGGAAGCTGACCGTCCCTTCGCCGGCATCCGGCGGGGCGATGCCCAACAGGTCCAGCACCGATCCGGCCTGCGGGATCGCCGAGCGGGCGCGCTCGATCGCGGCCGGCGCGGTGTCGTGCACCCTGATGTCCATGCCGCCGCGGGCGAGCGTCGCCGCGATCCCCGGCCCCATGGTGCCGAGGCCGATCACCGCGACCTGAAGGCTCGGCATCATTGTCCTCCCGCCGCTCAGGGCTTCAGATAAGCGTCGGTGAAGGCGGCGTCGGCCGCGACCGTGCCCTTCAGCGCGCCCTGGTCGGTCAGCACCTTGATCGTGTTCGCCCATTTCTCCTGCGTCATCCAGCCGAGGCCGTTCGCCTTGGTGTCGTCGCCCGTGAAGGTGTGGTCGATATCGGCCTGCAACTGCGCCGCCAGGATGTCGGTCTTGGCGGCGTAGCCCGGCGCCGCCTTGGCGGTGATCGCCGCGGCTTCCTTGGGGTTCTCGGCGGTGAAGCGGAAGGCCTCGAGATAGGCGGCGACGAAGCGCTTCACCACGTCGGGCTTGTCCTTGAGCATGGTCTCGGAGGTGAACAGGCCGGAGCCGTAGACGTCGTAGCCGTAATCGGCGCCGAGCAGGATGCTGAGCGAGCCCGGCCCGCCGGCCTTGGCCTCCAGCTCCGGCACCTCGGCATCGATATAGCCCGGCACCGCGTCGACCCGGCCGAGCAGCAGGTAGCTTTCATAGGGCGGCGACACGCTGCTCATCTTCATGTCGGCCTCGGTCATGCCGTTCGCGGCCAGGAACGCCTTGTAGAAGATATAGGTCGACCCGGCCGGGTGGATGCCGATGTTCAATCCCTTGATGTCGGCCGGGGTCTTCAACTGGCGGCTCTTGGCCAGGGCGATCATGCCGATCGGCGAGCGCTGGTTGACCGCGGCCAGCGCCACCACCGGCACGCTCTGGGACCGCGCCACGGCCAGGGTCGGCAGGTCGCCGAACCCGAAATCGGCATTGCCGTTGGCCACCAGCCGCATGGCGTCGGGCGACCCGGTGCCCTTGCGGATCTCGGTGACCTCGATCCCGTTCTGGGCGAAATAGCCCTTTTCCTTGGCCACGAAGAACATGGCGTGGTTGCCGCGCACCACCCAGTCGAGCTGCACGCTCACCTGGTCGGCGGCCAGGGCCGGGCCCGCCAGGACCGCCGCCGCCAGCCCCATCAGGGCTCTACAGACCGATCTCCTTAGCATCTTCAGCCTCCCGCGGCCTTTTTGAGTTGCTCGGATCAGGCGGACCGCAGCGCCGGATCGAATTTCGGCGCCCAGGGCACCACCAGACGTTCCAGCCACTCCATCGCATAGTAGAAGACGACCCCGACCACCGACACGACCAGCAGCGCCGCGAACACCATCGGCGTGTCCAGCTGGGTCGAGGCGAACTGGATCATGTAGCCCAGCCCCGCCGAGGCGCCGGCGAACTCGCCGACGATGGCGCCGATGACGCTGAAGGTGACGGCGATCTTCAGCCCGGCCATCAGCTGCGGCAGGGCGTAGGGGATCTGGATGCGCAGCAGGATCGTGGTCCGGCTGGCGCCGACCGACCGCATCAGGGACAAGAGGCCCGGTTCCGCCGCCTCCAGCCCGGCCAACATCGACAGTGTCACCGGGAAGAAGGCGATCACCAGGATCAGCCCGACCTTCGGCGCCAGGTCGTAGCCGAACCACAGAATGAAGATCGGCGCCAATGCCACCTTCGGCACGGTCTGGAACAGCACGATCAGCGGGTACAGAGCCCGGCCCAGCAGGCGGAACCGGGCGATGAACATGGCCAGCGCGATGCCGACCGCGGCCGCGACCAGGAAGCCGACCAGGATCTCGACGGCCGTCACCTGGGTCGCCTCCCACAGCGGCCCGGCCTCGCGCAGCAGGGTGGCGCCGATGGCCGAGGGCGTTGGCAGGATGTAGCTGGAGACGTCGAAGATCCGGATCGCGGCCTCCCAGACCGTGATCGTGACCAGCAGCAGCACGACGGCCGGCAGCCATCCCGATGTGGCGCTGTTCCGGCTGGCAAGGATGGTGGCGCCGCTCATGGCCGCCCCCGCGATGCGTGGCCCTGGATCAGCAGCGACCGCAGCCGGCTCTCCATCGCCCGGAAGCGCGGGTCGGCATAGCTGTCTTCGCCGCGCGGATAGGGCAGGGGGATCTCGAGGCTGTCGATGATCCGGCCCGGCCCGACGCCCATGACATGGACGTGGCGCGACAGCAGCACCGCCTCGTCGATCGAATGGGTCACCAGCACGATGGTCTTGCCGGTGCGCTCCCAGATCTCCAGCAGCGACCGGCTCATCTCCTCCCGCGTGATCGCGTCGAGGGCGCCGAAGGGCTCGTCCATCAGCAGGATGTCGGGCTCCAGCGTCAGCGCCCGGGCGATGGCGACGCGCTGGCGCATCCCGCCGGACAGCTGGTTCGGCCGCTTGGCCTCCGCATCCTCCAGCCCGACCAGCCGCAGCATCGCCCGGGCGCGCTGCAGCACCTCGGCCCGGGACAGCGACCTGTCGGCCACCTCGCGCAGCAGCGCCGCATTGTCGAGCGCGTTCTTCCAGGGCAGCAGGTTCGGCTCCTGGAACACCAGCCCGATGATCCGTCGCCGCACCGCCTCATCCGGCGCCAGCCCAGCGACGCGGACCCGGCCTTCGGTCGGCGGCACCAGGCCGGCCAACACCTTCAGCAGCGTGCTCTTGCCGCAGCCGGACGGGCCGATCAGGCAGACGAAGGATCCCCGCGGCACGCTCAGGCTGATGTCGCGCAGCACCTGCTGCCGCAGGCCGAGGATGTCGAAGGTCACCGACACGCCTTCGACCGCGATCTGCGCGGTGTCGGGCGACGGTGCCGCCGCGGGCTCCTTCAGTCTCGTCACGGGCATGATCCAGCTCTTCCCATCCCGTCCTTCCGTATCAGGCGCCGCTTATCCCGCCGTTGCCTTGCGGAACGCCGGCCGGGTCTCCAGCGCCGCCAGCCAGCGGTCCAGATCGCCGAAGGCCGGCCGGTCGATCGGGAAGCCCAGGCAGCGCTTCAGGACCGGCCCCAGGGCGACATCGGCGACGGTCAGCCGGTCCAGCGCGAACCAGTCCCGCCCGGCCAGATGCCGGTCGGCGATCGCCAGCAGCTCCGCCAGTTCCTTCGCCTGTGCCGCGAATTCGGCGCCGCGCTCCTCCGGCGGCTTCTTCGCATCCTTGAAGATGGCGACGTACAGGCTGTTGACGCTGGCCAGCAGCCAGTCCATCCAGCGCTCGACATCGGCCTTCTCGGCCGGGGTCGCGCCGGTCAGGGCCGGGCCGTACATCGCCGCGAGGTAGCGCAGGATGGTGTTCGACTCCCAGATCACCACGTCGCCGGCGACCAGGGTCGGCACCTTGGCGTTCGGATTCAGCGCCCGGTATTCGTCGGTCTGGGTGTTGCCGAACTGGCGGCCGTAATCCTCGCGCTCATAGGCGACGCCCAGCTCTTCCAGCAGCCACAGCACCTTCTGCACGTTGCCGGAGGTGTGCCGGCCCAGCAGTCTGATCATCCTTGCTTTCCTTTCGCCGGGCTGTACGCGATGGCGTCCATCTCGACCTTGGTGTTGATCACGGCGCGGGCCTCGACGGTCGTGCGCGCCAGCACCGCGTCCTTGAAGTATTCGGCGAAGACCTTGTTGTAGCGGCCGAAGTCGCGGGTATCCTCGAGATAGGTCGTGACCCGGACGACATCGGCCAGGGTGGCGCCGTCCTCGGCCAGCACCCGCTGGATCGCCTCGATCGTCGCCCGCGTCTCCTCCTCGATCGTGCCGTCGACCATGTTGCCCTCGGCATCCTTGCCGACCTGGCCGGAGACGAAGATGAAGTCGCCGGCCCGCACCGCGGGGTGGAACGGCAGGTTCGGATTCTTGCGCCCGATGGCGTAGCGCGGCGCAGCGTCTGCGGTGTCGGACAAGGCGGGTCCCCTTCAGAAGGCGCTGGTTTCGATGATGTCGACGCCGTTGATCCGGTCGATCAGGTAGATCAGGCCGCGATCGTCGATGGTGACGTCGTTCGACGACGCCCGCTCCTCGCCGGCCGGCGGGTCGGGCAGGAAATGGCCGACCTCGCGCGGCGCGAAAGGGTCGGCGATGTCGACCAGCCGCAGCCCCTGCGCGAACCAGGCGAAGGGGATGACGGTGCCGGTGAAGCGCTCCGACGGCTGGTGGCAGCCGGTCATCGCCGGCTGCGGCGCCCCGTCCGGATCAAGCCCCGGCACCTGGAAGGTCGCGATCGGCAGCGGCAGCCGCTCGTCGGTGATGTCGTAGATCCAGGTAAAGGCGGGTGGCGATGGCCGCAGCTTGGCCACATCCTCGTCGGCCACGACCATGATCCTGCGGCCCTTCAGCAGCTGCGGGATGGGCAGGCAGGTGTGGGTCGGGTGCGGGAAGGACGGGCTGGTGTTCAGCTGCGAGATCAGCTTCGGCCGCGCCATGTCGGCGATGTCGAGAATGAACAGCCCGTGATGCCAGTAGCTGACATACAGCCGGTCGCCGGCCCGGATCGGGTGGTGGCAGCGCGGTGACACCCATTCGGCCCAGGGGTATTCCTCGCCGCCGCCGGTCCATTGGCCGGGGATCCACCAGCGCCCGGCCTCGACCGGCCGGGCGGGGTCGATCAGGTCGAGGATCATGACGATGTTGCCGACATAGCCCTCGGCGGTCGGCGAGATATAGGCGTAGCGGCCGTCGAAATCGTAGCGGTGGACGCCGCGGCCGGCGGTCATCCATTTCGAGATCAGCTTCGGCGCGCTGGGCCGGGAGACGTCGTAGATCGCGATGCCGCCGCCGAACTCCTTCGGTCCGCTCTGCCCCAGCTTCTCGTGGTTGACGACCATGATGCCGTCCCTCACCCGCACCTTGTGCGAGTGCCAGCCCTCGGGCAGCTCCAGCCGGGCGATCACCTTCGGGTGCCGCGGGTCGGCGACGTCGACAATGGTCGTGCCGCTGGGCGACCGCATATGGCCGATATACAGCGTCGTGCCCTCGACCCAGACCTGGCCGCCGCCCGGGCAGTCGATATGCGAGACGAGGGTGGTGTTGGCGGAGCTCGGCAAGATGGCCTCGGATCGTTCGAGGGAGGAGAGAGGCCGTCAGATCATGCGGACGACGTCGCCGCTGGCGTCGCGGCCCCATCTGCGGAACAGGCCGAAGGCCTTCTGCGCCGGCTCGTCGCTGGCCACGAACAGGATCGCGAGCTCGGTCTCCGACCCGTTCACATGCTCGCACCACGACCCGCCGGGCACCGCCAGCGTGTCGAATTCGGCCCAGTCGAAGCGCTTGCCGTCGACGATGGAATGGCCGCTGCCCTGGAACGGCGCCACCAGCAGGCTGGCGGTCTGGCGCAGCGGGCGGGTGCGCTCGCCCGGCCGCAGCATCTGGGCGAAGAAGGTGATGGTCTTGAACACCGGCCCGCCGGTCAGCGGATCGACATATTCGATCATCAGCGCCTCATACGGGTCGCCGTCCCAGTCCTTGAACCGCTCCAGCTGTTCCCGCATCGCGTCCCAGCGGTAGACATACATCGGCGACGACAGGCCGGAGCCGCGATGGTGGTCGATGAAGCGCGGCCGCAGCCCGCCGGCGCCATAGACCCGGGCGGAATAGTCGCTGGGGAAGCGGGCGCTCTGCACCTTCTTGGCGACGCCGCTCTCGGCATAGTCGTGCTCGAAATAGACCGCGTTCAGGGTCTCGACCAGCGGCAGGTCCAGGACCGACAGGTTGACCGCCGGCTCGTCGCCCATGTTGCCGTGGTTGTGCCAGGCGTCGATCGGCGTCAGCACCATGTCGCCCGGGCCGAAGGTGATGTCCTCGCCCTCGACGCCGGTGAAGTTGCTGCGGCCGGTCAGGCCGAAACGGATGGCGCTGGGCGAATGCCGGTGCGGCGGCATCACCTCGTTCGGGTCGTTCAGGCGATAGGCGGTGTACATGGTGCTGACCGTTGCCCGCCGCGGCGACAGGCCGGGATTGACCAGGATCAGCGAGCGCCGCTCGGAATCGTCCATATGGATCAGCTCGGCCGAGCGCTGCAGGATCGGCGCGATGTCGTCCTTGTAGCTCCACAGGAAGGGCAGCGCCTTCTGGGTGCCCATCAGCTGCTTGATCTCGTCGTGATCGATTTCGGTCGAGCTGGCCCAGAACGGGAACATGTTCTTGGTGAAGACGTCGTCGTACAGCGCCTTCAGGGCGGCATCGCGATTGGACGCCGATTGCGCCGCGGCACGTGTGTCCGTCATGTCGCTCCCCTGTCTCGGATCGTTTGTCCGGCCTTAGCCATGACGGTATGCCCGCTGGCCGACCGTTTCAACCATATTGTTTGGTTGAGTAGCATATGGTTGGCGATTGGTTGGTTCATTGGTCGGGATTGCAGTCGGTGCCAGTGTCGGCACGCCGCGGATCACGTCGGCGGCGCGCTCGGCGATCATCAGCACCGCGGCGTTGATGTTGCCGCAGGTCAGGTCGGGCATCACCGCGGCGTCGACCACGCGCAGGCCTTCCGCCCCATGCACCCGCAGCTGCGGGTCGACCACCGCCCCGTCATCGGCCGACATGCCCATGCGGCAGGTGCCGAGCGGGTGGTGCACGGTGATCGAGCTGGCGCGGATATAGGCGTCGATCTCGGCATCCGATGTCTTGCCCGGGCCGGGGGCGGATTCGCGAGCGACGAAGCGGGCCATCGGGCCCTGCGCCATCACCTCCCGCGCCATCCGGATGCCGGCGCGCAGGCTGGCCCAGTCGGCATCGGTCGCCAGGAAGTTCTGGCGGATCAGCGGCGCCGCCATCGGGTCGGCGGAGGCGAGGGCGACGGTGCCGCGGCTCTCCGGCTGGATCGCCACCACGCGGCAGGCGAAGGCGTCGGTGAAGGGTTGCTTGAACGGCTTGAAGTAGGGCCAGGCACCGAGCGGCGCCGCGGTCAGCAGGAACTGCACGTCCGGCAGCGCCGCCTCCGTCCGGCTCTTCAGGAAGGCGACCACGCCGCCCGGCACGTCGGCGGCGAAGCCCTTGCCGAAGGCATAGGCCTTGCCGAGCTCCAGCGCGATCCGGTCGGCGCGCATCATCCGGTGGAACGGCCCCGGCCCGCGGCGCTGGTACATCAGGATGGTCGAGACATGGTCCTGCAGGTTCTGGCCGACGCCCTTGAGCGGGATGCTTGTACCGATGCCCTGCGCCGCCAGCTGCTCCGGGTCGCCGATGCCGGACAGCATCAGCAGCTGCGGGCTGTTGATGACGCCGCCGGACAGGATCACCTCGGCATCGGCCCAGGCGGTCAGGATCTTCCCGTCCTTCACATAGTCGACGCCGACCGCGCGGGTGCCCTCGAGCAGGATGCGGGTGGCCATCGACCCGACCGAGACTGTCAGGTTCGGCCGCCGCAGCGCCGGCCGCAGATAGGCGGTGGCGGCACTGCAGCGCCGGCCGTCGCGGATGGTCATCTGCAGCCGGCCGAAGCCCACTTGCTGGGCGCCATTGTAGTCGTCGGTCCAGCCATGCCCGGCCTGCTGTCCGGCGGCGGCATAGGCCTCGAGCAGCGGGTCCTGGTAGCGGCAATGCTGCACCCGCATCGGGCCGTCGCCGCCGCGCCAGGCATCGGCGCCGCCCTCCCATGTTTCGAGCCGCCGGAAATAGGGCAGGGCGTGGGCGTAGGACCACTCGTCCAGTCCCGACGCGGCCCAGCGGTCGTAGTCGCCCCGATTGCCGCGGACATAGGCCATGGCGTTGGTCGAGGATGAGCCGCCGACCACCTTGCCGCGGGCGCATTCCACCCGGCGGTTGTCGACATTGGCCTCGGGCTCGTTGAAATAGCCCCAGTCGTGCAGCCGCTTCTGCAGGATCTTGCCCCAGCCGAGCGGGATGTGGATCCAGGGGTCGCGGTCCCAGCCGCCGGCCTCCAGCAGCAGCACGCGGCGGGCGGGATCCTCGCTCAGCCGGGCGGCGAGGACGCAGCCGGCGGAGCCGGCGCCGACGATGATGGTGTCGTAGCCTGCGGCGGGAGTCACCGGAAGCCTCCTGTCGGGGTTGCGCCGGTCTGGGCGGCGCTTGCTGGATTCAACTCGACCACTGCCAACCATTCTTGTCAACCATGGGAAATGGTTGCTATGGTGGCATACGTGGCTGGACCTGCCGTCTGGGTGGGTCTGCCGCGGAAGCGGACGCCAAGAACCAAGCCAGAGGGACCAGGATGAACCGATCGGCGCCTTCCGAGCACCCGAACGCCGACGATCAAACTCCAGATCCCTCCAGCCGCGACGACAGCCTCGCCGAGATCGTCGCGGCGGTGCGCGGCATCCTCGCCGCCGGCCAGGGCAAGCCGTCCGAACGGGCCCTGGCGGAGCGGTTGAACGTCAAGCGCCACCGGCTGCGGCAGGCGCTCGATCAATTGCGCGCGGCGGGAGAGCTGGAGCCGGCGCGGACCGGGCGGCCGCGGACCACGGCAGCGCGGCGGGGCGACGACCTCGCCCGCGACACCAACCCGGTCGAGATCATCGAGCTGCGCATGATGCTGGAGCCGGCCTTGGCCCGGCTGGCGGCGTTGCGCGCCTCGCCCTTCGAGATCATGCGCATCCAGCGCGCCGCGAGCACGCCGCCCGGTGCCTCGGCCGGGGCGGTCGATTTGGCCTTCCACAAGGCGGTCGCGGCCGGTGCCCGCAACAGCCTGGCGACCGAGCTCTACGCCCTGATCCGCGAGGTGGCGACCGACGCCCGGCTGCGCTTCGGCAACAGCGACAACCCGAGCTGCCCGAACCGGCTGCGGCAGCGCGACGCCGAGCACAAGGCGATCGCCGACGCCATCGCCGCGCGCGACCCGGACGCGGCGGAGCAGGCGATGCGGGCCCATCTCGGCGCGGTGCAGCGCCAGATCCTCGACCGCCTCGGTCCCGGCATGGCCGTGGCCTGACGGCTCGTCCTTCATCGCAGGGGAGCGCGCGGCCATGGCCGGTTTCGACGTGCTGGTGATCGGCGCCGGCTCCGCCGGCTCGGTGGTGGCGGCGCGGCTCAGCGAGGATCCGAGCCTGTCGGTCGGGCTGATCGAGGCCGGGACGATGCCGTCCGACCCGGACATCGCCGCGCCCGCGCAATGGCCCTTTCTGCAGGGGCGGGCCTATGACTGGGCCTACCGCACCGTGCCGCAGCCGGGCACCGCCGGCCGCGTCCATGACTGGCCGCGCGGGCGCATCGTCGGCGGCTCCAGCTGCCTGCACGCCATGGCCCATGTGCGCGGCCATCCCGACGACTTCGCGGCCTGGGCCGCCGCGGGCGGGCCCGGCTGGTCGCACGAGGCGCTGCTGCCGGCCTTCCGCCGCTGCGAGCGCTTCTCCGGCGGCGCCTCGGCCGTGCATGGCGATGCCGGGCCGCTCGACGTGCTGCTGCCGGACGAGCAGGTCCATCCGCTGGTCCGCGACTACATGGCAGCCGGCCTGGCGATCGGCGCGCCCTGGCTCGGCGACCACAATGCCGGACTGCTGGCCGGCGTGGCGCCGAACCAGCTGACGATCCGCGGCGGGCGGCGGGTCAGCGTCGCCGACGCCTATCTCGCGCCGGTCCTCGGCCGGCCGAACCTGACGCTGCTGATCGGGATCCTGGTCCATGATCTGGTGCTGCAGGGCGGCCAGGCCCGCGGCGTCCGGATCACCCGGGACGGGGCGGAGGAGATCGTGACCGCCGACCGCATCGTGCTCTGCGCCGGCGCGGTCGCCTCGCCGCTGCTGCTGATGCGCTCCGGCATCGGCGACCCGGAGACCCTGGGCGGCGCCGGCATCGCCTGCCGGCACGAGCTGCCGGAGGTCGGGCGCAACCTGCACGACCATCTGCTGGCGGCCGGCAACGTCTACCGCGCCCGCCGGCCGGTGGCGCCGTCGCGGCTGCAGCATTCGGAATCGCTGATGTATCTGCACAGCGACGACCCGACCCGGGCGGAGGGCGCGCCGGACGTCGCCCTGGCCTGCGTCGTGCTGCCGGTGGTGACCGAGGCCTTCGCCCGTCCGGAGGCCGGCGCCGCCTACACCATCATGTGCGGCGTCACCCACCCGACCAGCCGCGGCGTGATCCGGCCCGGCGGCCCGTCGATCGCCGATGCCCCGATCATCGATCCGGCCTATCTCTCGACCGATTACGACCGCACGACGTTTCGCGCGGCGCTGCGCCTGGCCCGCCGGGTTGGCCGGGGCGCACCGCTGGCAGAGTGGAACGACGGCGAGATCCTGCCGGGGCCGGTGGTGGAGGCGGATGCCGATCTCGACGCTTTCCTGGCGCGGGCGGCGATGACCCACCACCATCCGGTGGGCACCTGCAGCCTGGGCTCCGTGGTCGATTCGTCGCTCGCGGTGCGCGGCATCGGCGGCCTTTTCGTCGTCGACGCCTCGGTCATCCCCTCGATCACCAGCGGGCCGGTCAACGCCGCCGCAATCGCCATCGCGGAAAGCTGGGCCGCCTCTGCGGACAGATGGTTTCTGTAGATACGATGTTTTCCGATTGACGACGATGCTGGTCGGGTAGAATGCGGGCTCTCGGCGGGGTGCCATCATCCCCCGCCTGAAGCCGAAGCGGAGCAGCGCCGTGAGCACACTGACCCTCTCCTATGGCCGCGGCCATCTGCCGATCCGCCTGCCGGCGGGGGCGCAGGCGACGGTGGTGCGCAAGCAGCCGCTGCCGAAGCTGCCCGACCCGCAGGCCGCGATCGCCCGAGCGCTGGCGCAGCCGATCGGCGCGCCCGGCCTGGCCGAGCTGGCGCGCGGCCGGCGCAGCGCCTGCATCCTGATCTGCGACATCACCCGGCCGGTGCCGAACCGGCTGTTCCTGCGGCCGATGGTCGAGACCATGGTCGCATCCGGCATCCCGCTGGACCGCATCAGCATCCTGGTCGCCACCGGCCTGCACCGGCCCAATCTGGGCGAGGAGCTGGCGGAGCTGGTCGGCGACCCCTGGGTGCTGGAGCATGTCCGGGTCGACAACCACGACGCCCGCGACGACGCCGCCCATGTCGATTTCGGCCGCACGGCGACGCGCGGCACGCCGGTCCGGATCGACCGGCAATTCGTCGAGGCCGACCTGCGCATCGCCACCGGGCTGGTCGAGCCGCATTTCATGGCCGGCTGGTCCGGCGGCCGCAAGGTGATCGCCCCCGGCGTCGCCCATCACGAGACCATCCGCACCTTCCATTCGGCGCGGTTCATGGAGGACCCGCTCGCGGTCCAGTGCAACCTCGTCGGCAACCCGCTGCATGAGGAGCAGTTGCAGATCGTCGGCATGCTGGGCGAGGTCTACGGCCTCAACACCGTGCTGGACGAGGACCGCGACCTGGTCTGCGTCACCTTCGGCGAGATCATCGCCAGCCACGCCGCGGCGGTCGATTTCGTCAGCGGCGCCACCCGCGTGCCGGTGCCGCGCAAGTTCAGGACGGTGGTGACCTCATCGGCCGGTTATCCGTTGGACAAGACCTATTACCAGACGATCAAGGGCATGGTGACGCCGCTCGACATCCTGGCGCCGGGCGGCACGCTGATCATCGCCTCGGAATGCTCCGAAGGCTTCGGCTCGCCGGAGTTCCGCGAGGCCCAGACCCGGCTGGTCGAGCTGGGGCCGGAGTGGTTCCTGGCGACGCTGACGGCGAAGTCGCTGGCCGAGATCGACGAATGGCAGACCGAGATGCAGCTGAAGTCGCTGCGCCTCGGCCGGGTCGAGCTCTACACCACCGGCCTCGGCGCGGCCGAACGCGGCATCACCGGCACGGCGCTGGTCGACGACCTCGACGCCGCCATCGCCGCCAGCGTGGCGCGCGCGAACGACCCGGCGGTCGCGATCATCCCGGAAGGCCCGTACGTCATCCCTTATCATGCGGCGGGCTGAGAGCCTGTCAGGGCGCCTTCGCCTCCATCCGCAGGGCGGCGTAGCGGTCGCGGGCGCGGCTCAGATGCACCCGCATCGCCCGGCGGGCGGCGGCGGCGTCGCCGGCGCGGATCGCGGCCAGGATCGCCTCATGCTCCTGCCCGACACGGCGCAGATGGCGCTCGCGTTCCGCCTGCGACAGGGCCGCGACTGGAATGCGCTGGCGCGGGATGACCACGTTGAAGACGTCGAACACCTTGGCGAAATAGGCGTTGCCGGTGGCGGCCAGGATGGCGCGGTGGACGGCCAGATCCTCGCCCAGTCCGACGGTCTCGGCATCGGCTCCGGGCGCCGAGATCACCGCCAGGAACGCCGCCTGCGCCGCCTCGATGTGCGCCAGCCCTTCCGGGTCGCGCCGTTCGGCGGCCAGCCCCGCGGCCTCGACCTCGATGCTCAGCCGAAGTTCCAGCACCTGCAGCACGTCGCCGATCGATTCCAGCTTCTCCGCGTCGATGGCGAAGGAGCGGGCCGGCATGGTCTCGGCCACGAAGGCGCCCAGCCCCTGGCGGGTGGTGATCAGGCCGCGGGCGCGCAGCGAGGCCAGCGCCTCGCGCACCACGGTGCGGCTGACCCCGGTGGCGGTGACGATGGCCTGTTCGGTCGGCAGGCGCTGGCCGGGGCCGAGGTCGCCGGACGCGATCTGCGCCTCCAGCGTCTCGACCAGGCCGGCGGTGAGGTTGGGGGCCTTTCTGATCGCAGCGAAAGCCGAGGAATCCCCGCTCATATCGTCCTTCAATTCACACGCCGCGCAGCGCGCAGGATCGCAGCGCCGGCGGCGCGGCGCAAGGCCGCGGATCCCGGTGCCGCGGCGGCCGCATTGTGAACCTGCCGGCAATCTGGAACAGTCCGGGCATGGAGCTGCATCTCGATCTGGTCGGCGGCCTGGCGGGCGACATGTTCATCGCCGCGATGCTCGACCTGTTCCCGGAGCACGAGGCCGGGCTGCACGGCAGCCTGGCCCGCACCGGCGGACTGCTGGCCGGCGTCACCGTCCGGCTGACGCCGCACAATGATGGCGTGCTGGCCGGCCGGCGCTTCCTGGTCGAGCGGCCGGGCGGGGCAGGGGGCGACCACGATCATGTCGCCTGGCGCCGGATCCGCGAGGGGCTGGAGGCATCGGAACTCGACCCGGCCGTCCGCGATCACGCTATCGCCATCTTCCGCCACCTGGCCGAGGCCGAGGCGCGGGTGCATGGCGTGGCGGTGGAGGCGGTGAGCTTCCACGAGGTCGGGGCCTGGGATTCGATCGCCGACATCATCGGCGCCGCGCATCTGATCTCCGCGGTAGGTGCGACCCGCTGGACCGTCGGCGCCATCCCGCTCGGTTCCGGCCGGGTGCGCAGCGCGCATGGGCCGCTGCCGGTGCCGGCGCCGGCCACGGCGCTGCTGCTGCAGGGCTTCGCCGTGATCGATGACGGCGTCGGCGGTGAGCGCGTCACCCCGACCGGCGCCGCCATCCTGCGCCATCTCTGCGGCGACACGGTCCTGCAGGCGCCGCGGCCGCGGATCCTGGGCGGCACCGGCATCGGCTTCGGCACGCGCATCCTGCCGGGCCTCAGCAACTGCGTGCGGGTGCTGCGCTTCGACCCGGTGGAGCAGGCGCCGGGCTTCGAAACGGATGCCGTGCTGGTGGTGGAGTGCGAGATCGACGACCAGTCGGGCGAGGAGCTGGCGCTGGCGCTGGACCGGCTGCGGGCCCATCCGGCGGTGCTGGACGTGGTCCAGGCCCCGGTCTTCGGCAAGAAGGGGCGGATGATGGCGCATCTCCGCCTGCTGGCCCGGCCGGAAGCGCGCGACGAAATCTTGCGCCTGTGCTTTGCGGAGACCACGACGATCGGCCTGCGGCATTCGATCCAGGCCCGGGCGGTGCTGCCGCGGCGCGTGGTCGAGGTTGAGGCCGGGGGCCGGACGGTGCGGGTCAAGGCGGTCGACCGCCCCGGCGGGCGCACGGCCAAGGCCGAGGCGGATGACGTGGCCGACCTGGACGGGCATGCGGCGCGCAAGGCCCGACGGCGGGCGGCGGAGAAAGCGGTGGAAGAGTCATGAGCACGGATCGGATGCGGCTCGAGGGCGTGCTGGACGGGCTGGGGTCGGTCGCGGTGGCGGTCAGCGGCGGCGTCGACAGCATGACCCTGGCCGTGCTGGCCCATCGCCGCCGCCCCGGCGCGGTGACGGTGGTCCATGCTGTGTCCCCGGCGGTGCCTCCGCTGGCGACGGCGCGGGTGCGCGACTGGGCCGGACGTGAGGGCTGGGCCCTGACCGTGCTCGACGCCGGCGAGTTCGCCGATTCTCGCTACCGCGAGAACCCGCTGAACCGCTGCTATTTCTGCAAGACCAACCTGTATGGCGCCATCGCCGGGCGGGTCGCCGGCACCATCGTCTCCGGCACCAATCTGGACGATCTCGGCGAGTACCGGCCAGGGCTGGACGCGGCGCGCGAGCATGGCGTGCGCCACCCTTATGTCGAGGCCGGGATCGGCAAGGCCGGGCTGCGGGCCCTGGCGCGCGACCTCGGCCTCGGCGACCTGGCGGAGCTGCCGGCCTCGCCCTGCCTGTCGAGCCGGGTCGAGACCCTGATCCCGATCGAGCCGGAGATGCTGCGCACCATCGACGCGGTCGAACAGCTGGTCGCCAGCCGCCTGAAGCCGCGGACGGTGCGCTGCCGGGTCCGCGCCGCCGGGCTGGTGGTGGAGCTCGATCCCGGCAGCCTGGCCGGGTTGGATGAGCGCGCGACCGCGGCGCTGGAGGCCTCGATCCGCGCCGCGCTGCCGGAAGCCGCCGCGTCGCGGCCGCTGGCCTTTGCCCCGTACCGGGTCGGCAGCGCCTTCGTCGGGGTGTCGGGATGAGCCAGGACGAGGTCACGCTCGATTTCGGTCGCGGCGGCCGGATCGGCCAGGACGAGGCGATCTATTGCGGCGAGAAATCCGCTGCCCAGATCGCGATGATCCTGGACCTCGCCGAGGCGGCGGGGGCCGGCCTGCTGCTGACCCGGCTGGACCCGGCCAAGCTGGAGACCCTCCCGCCGGGCCATCGCGGCGGCATCGACTATTGCCCGGTATCGCGCACCGGCTTCTTCGGGCCGCTGCGGTCGGTTTCGGGCGCCGGCCAGGTGGCGATCCTGTCGGCCGGCACCTCCGACATCCCGGTGGCGCGCGAGGCGGAGCGTACGCTGCGCCATGCCGGCCACCAGGCCACCCTGTTCAGCGATATCGGCGTGGCCGGGCTGTGGCGGCTGACCGACCGGCTGGACGAGATCCGGGCCCATCCGGTGGTGATCGTCGTCGCCGGCATGGATGCGGCGCTGGCCAGCGTCGTCGGCGGGCTGGTGGCCGGGCCGGTGATCTGCGTCCCGACCTCGGTCGGCTATGGCGTTGCCGCGGGCGGCCGCGCCGCGCTGGATGCGATGCTGGCCAGCTGCGCCCCGGGCCTGTCGGTCTGCAACATCGACAACGGCTATGGCGCCGCCTGCGCCGCGCTGCGCCTGCTCAACGGCGCGCGGCGGCTGCAGGAGCGGGGCTAGGGGTTCGGCGCCGGGGCGTCAGGCCGCCTCCACCCGGTGGATCAGGTTCATGATCCCCTCACTCATCGCCCGGTAGTCGCGGGTGTTGGTGATCTCGCCCTCGATCCGGTAGGCGTTCATCACCACGATGCGGTCGGCCAGGGTGATCATCTCCGGCATGTCGCTGGTGATCAGCAGGATCGCCGTGCCGGTCTCCGACAGCTCGCGCAGCAGCTCGTGCAGTTCGGCCTTGGTCTTGATGTCGATGCCGACCGACGGCTCGTCGACGATCAGCACCTTGACCCCGGCAGCCAGCCATTTGGCGACGCTGATCTTCTGCTGGTTGCCGCCGGACAGGTTGCCGACCAGCTGGTTCAGCGACGGGGTGCGCACCGCCAGCCGCCTGATGAAGGGCTCGGTCTTGGCCCGCACCATGCCGTCGGTCAGGAAGCCGAAGCGGCGCGTCAGGCGGCGCCACACGGTGATGCCGGCATTCTCCAGCACCGAATGCATCAGCACGAGGCCTTCCTGCTTCCGATCCTCGCTGACATAGCCGATGCCGACGCGGTGGATGGCGTCGGCGACGTCGCGGATCTTTGCCGGCTTGCCCTCGACTTCGACCGTGCCGGCGGTGATCGGGAACTGGCCCAGGATGCATTTCGCCAGCTCGGTCCGCCCGGCGCCGACCAGCCCGTACAGGCCGACGATCTCGCCGCGGCGCAGGGTCAGGTCGACGCCGCGATGGCCCAGGCCGGTCGATACGCCCTGCAGCCGCAGCGCCGCCGGCGCCTGGGAATGGTCGCGCGCCGGCCAGTCGGCGATCAGCTCGGCCCGGCCGATCATCAGCCGCACCAGGTCCTGCCGGCCCAGCCCCTGCATCGACTGGCTCTCGCAGGCGTTGCGCCCGTCGCGCAGCACCGTCACCCGGTCGCAGATCGCCTGCACCTCCTCCAGCTTGTGGCTGACGAACAGCATGCTGACGCCTTCGTCGCGCAGCCGGCGCAGCAGGCCGAACAGGATGTCGGTCTCGTGCGGGGTCAGTGCCGCCGTCGGTTCGTCCAGCAGCAGCACGCGCGATTTCAGCGACAGCGCCTTGGCGATCTCGACCAGCTGCATCTTGGCGACGCTGAGCTGGGAGACCGGGATGCGCGGGTCGATGTCGAGGTCCAGCACCTTGAGCCACTGGCGCGCGTCGGCATTGACCTTGGCATAATCCACCCGGCGCAGCGGATGGGCCGCCAGCTGCTCCAGCGCGATGTTCTCGCCGACCGAGAAGCGCGGGATCAGGTTACGCTCCTGATGCACCACGCCGATGCGGTGGGCGGTGGCGTCGCGCGGGCCGCCGAGCTCGACCGCTTTGCCGTCGAGCAGCAGCTGCCCTTCGTCGGGTCGGTGCACGCCGGTGATGATCTTGATCAGCGTCGATTTGCCGGCGCCGTTCTCGCCCAGCAGGGCATGGATCGACCCCGGCTCCAGGGTCAGCGACACGCCCTGTAGCGCCTTCACGCCGGGGAAGAATTTGCTGACGCCGCGTGCCTCGAACACCGCCATGGTCAGACCCCCGCCACGGCCTTGCGCAGCCGCAGCTCGCGCAGGCGGTTGATGCCGACCGCCCACAGGATCAGGACGCCGAGCACGACCTGGACCAGGAAGGGGTCGATGTTGAACAGCACCAGGGCCTGGGTGATGATCGCGACGATGACGACGCCCAGCAGCGTCGCCGACACGCTGACATGGCCGCCGGACAGCACCGCCCCGCCGATCACCGGCGCGGCGAAGGACAGGATCAGCCAGTCGTCACCGATCGTCGGCTGGCCGATCTGCAGCCGCGCCACCAGCATGATGCCGGCCAGGGCGGCGAGCAGGCCGGAGATCGCATGGGCGGCTACGACGGTGAAGCCGACCGAGATGCCCGACAACTCGGCCGCGTGCTGGTTGCCGCCGACCGCCAGGATGAAGCGGCCCAGCGCCTGGCGGTTCAGCAGGAACCACAGCCCCACGGCGACCAACGCCGTCGGCAGCACCAGCCAGGGCAGCGGGTCGATGAAGGTGGTGTTGCCGAAGGCCTTCACCGCGTCCGGGATGCCGTAGAAGGGCTGGGCCTGGGTGATGCCGAGATTGATGCCCTTGAACATCGACAGGCTGGCCAGGGTGATGACGAAGGCGCTGATCCCGGTCCAGGCGATGAACGCGCCGTTGACCATCCCGGCGGCCACGCCGATCAGCAGCGCCAGCACGGCCGCGATCGGCGCCGGCAGGCCCCAGACCTGCATCATCCCGGCGAAGCTGATCGCCGCCAGCCCGCCGATGGCGCCGACCGACAGGTTCATCTGGCCCACCGCGATGATGATCATCTGCGAGAAGGCGATCAGCGCGTTGACCGAGATCGCCAGCAGCAGCACCTGGATGTTCAGCGGCGACAGGAAGGACGGGTTGAAGGCGCCGACGATGACGATCGCCAGCACCGTCACCAGCAGCGGGCCGAACCAGTCGGTCCGGGCATAGCGGGACAGGGCCCCCATCACACCATCCCCCATCAAACCATTCTCCTTCGCGCCAGGAACGAGCGGCGCGCCATGTCCATCAGCACGGCCAGGAGCAGCAGCAGGCCCAGGAAGGCCTGCACCCAGAATTCGCCGACCTGCAGCAGCAAGAGGCCGCTGGTCAGCAGCGTCACCAGGAAGGCGCCGAGGAAGGTGCCGACCACCGACACCCGCCCGCCGGACAGCAGCGTGCCGCCCAGCACCGGGCCGAGAAAGGCGGGCAGCAGCCAGTCCTGCCCCAGCTGCCCGGCCATCGAGGGCAGGGCGGCGCCGTTGCGCGCCACCAGCATCAGCGCGGCGATGCCGGCCAGCAGGCCCGACAGCATGTGGCAATAGATGAAGACGCGGTCGACCCGGATGCCGGACAGGGACGCGGCCTCCGGCCTCGCGCCGGCGGCCAGCATCTCGCGCCCGGCCACGGTGAAGCGGTACAGCACCACCAGCAGCACGGCGACGGCAACGGCCACCAGCACCAGCGGTGACAGCGTGCCGTCGAGGAAGCGCAGCCGGCCGAAGCTGGAGAACACCGGCGGCAGCTCGCGATAGGACTCGCCCCGGCTGAGGAAGATCATCACCCCGAAGAAGATGCTCATGCTGGCCAGGGTGATGATGAAGCTGTGCAGGCCGGACCGGACGACGGTCCAGCCGTTGACGAAACCCAGCGCCGCGCCCATGGCCAGCCCGCCGAGAATGGCCAGCGGCCAGGGCAGGCCGGCATCCTGGATCAGCCAGCCGCAGGCCATGGCGGCGCAGACACCGATGGCGCCGACCGCCAGGTTCAGCCCGCCGGTGACGATCACCACCATCATCGACAGGCCGATCATGACGTTGATCGCGGCGGTGCGGCCCAGCGCGAACAGGTTGAACGGCGACAGGAAGCCCGGAGTCAAGAGGCCGAAGGCGGTGACGAACACTGCGATCAGCACGATCAGGCCGAACTCGTTGGTCAGCCAGAAGCGTGGCCGGCCGGACGCCGCGCGCGGCGTCGCCTGCGGGGACCCGACCTGTGACGGGGGCGCGGCGCTGTCTTCGGCATGCATCGGTCTGGCTCTGGGAAACGGTCTGCGGAACCCGGCCGGACCGCGAAGGCTCGGCCGGGTGAAGCCGCTCAGGACTTGCAGTTCAGGTAGGTCGCGTCGAAGCTGGCCAGCAGGTTCTTGGTGATGTCCTGCATCGCGGCGACGTAGCCGTCCACCTTGTCGGCGCCGACGAAGACGGTGCCGGAATCGACGAAGTGGCTGGTCAGCGCGTTGGTCTTCCACGGCGCGTCGGCCTTGATCGTGCAGCCGTTGCGCAGCCGGTCGACGACGTGGGAGCCGATATAGGCCTGGCCATACGGGTTCTGCAGCATGGTGCCGTGCAGGAAGCCGTCCTTGATCGCCTTCAGCACCACCTCGTCATGGTCGATGGCGACCATCTGGATGCGCTTGTCGCCGATCCGGCGCAGCGCATTGGCGGCCACGACCGACGGCACCCAGGCGGTGCTGACGATGCCGTCGACATCGGCGGCGTGGGCGGCGAGATAGGCGTTGATCTTCTCTTCCGCGGGCTCCGGCGCGTCGATGTCGGCGATCACCTGCACGACCTGCGCGCCGTCTTCCTTCGCCGCCTTCTCCACCGCATCGATGCGCAGCTGGGTGTTGGGGTCGACCAGGAAGCCGGTGACATGCAGGATCCGCTTCTTGCCGGCCATCGCCTTCAGCAACTCCTTGGTGCCGAGATAGGCGGAGTTGCCGACATCGGTGCCGAGGCAGAACTGCGCCTCCGACGGGTCCTTCAGGCAGCCGGCGGTGGCGATCACCGGGGCACCGCTATCCGCCAGCTCGGCCACGGTGCTGACGCTGCCGACGGGGTCGCCGGGGAAGACGAGGAAGGCGTTGTAGCCCTGGGTCACCAGGCTCTCGAGCAACTGGTTCTGGGTGCTCAGCTCCCACTTCTGCGGGACCTTGTAGTCCGCGGCGGCGAGCTTGAAGTCGCGGGCGGCGTCCTTGCCGGCCTGCTCCCAGGCCGAGAAATACGGGTGCGGGCCGCCTGGCACCAGGGCGACGCGGGTGTCGTCGGCGGCAGCCGTGCCGGCCCCAGCCAGCAACGCCAGGCCGGCCAGAACGGCCCTCCGGACATGTCGGGACATCAGATCCTCCCCAAGGTTTCTTGTCGGGTGCCGTCAAGGCGTCAGCGCACTTGAACGGCTCGGTGAAACGCTAGTATCCAAGTGTGCAAGGCGCAATCGAATTGTGGCTCTTCCGGTCGAACAGGTCGGACAAATGGCCGAAGGCTGCGCTGTTCGGGGAGGGAGAGATGCCGATCGCCGCACCAACCGAAGCGCCGCCCATCGCCGCCGCCGAGCTGGACGAGGAGTCGGGCGGGCTGCGGGCGATTCGGCTCGGCCTCGACCGCCGCCTGCCGGTCGCCGACCAGGTGCATGAGGCGCTGCGGGCCGCCATCGTCGGCGTCCATCTGCTGCCCGGCACCCCGATCAGCGAGAACAGCATCAGCCGGCAGTTCGGCGTGTCACGCACGCCGATCCGGGCGGCCATCCAGCGGCTGGCGGAGGAGGGGCTGATCGACGTCTATCCGCAGCAGGGCAGCTTCGTCGCCCCGATCCGGCTCAGCGGCATCGGCGACGCGCATTTCGTGCGCCGGGCGCTGGAGGTGGCGGTGCTGCGCGAGACGGCGGAGATCTGGACCCCGGCGATGAGCGCCGCGGCCCGGGCGGTGCCGGCGAAGCAGCGGCTGCTGCTCGAGGCCGGGGACTCGGACGGCTTTCACGCCGCGGACGCCGAGTTCCACCACCTGCTGATGAGCTTCGCCAACCGCGAAGGGGTGTGGACCACGATCCAGACCGCCTGGACCCGGCTGGCCCGCTTCATGCGGCTGTTTGGCAGCCCGGACCGGCTGCCGCTGGTGATCCAGGAGCACACGGCCATCATCGACGCGCTGGATGAAGGCGACGCGGCGGAGGCCGAGGCGCGGCTGATCTATCACGTCGACCGCGCCTTCGTGCTGCTCGACCAGCTGCCCGAGCGCTACCGCCGCTACGTGGTCGACTGAAGCCGTCACCGGCCGCCATGCCGGCCGCGGTGGACGATGACCCGGTCCAGCGCCTGCCAGTTCCATTCGATGCCCAGTCCCGGCGTCTCCGATGGGATCGCCCGGCCGTTCTCGATCCGGATCGCCTCGGTGGTGACGAGGTCGAGCTGCGGGATGAATTCCAGCCAGCGGCTGTTCGGCACCGCGCAGCACAGCGGCAGGTGCAGCTCCATCAGGAAATGCGGGCAGACCGGCACGTTGAAGGCCTCGGCCATATGCGCGACCTTCAGCCAGGGGGTGATGCCGCCGATCCGGCCGACATCGACCTGGACGATCGAGCAGGCGTCGCTCTGCAGGTAGTCCTTGAACTGCGAGATGCTGTACATCGACTCGCCGACCGCGATCGGCACGCTGGTCGATGCCACCAGCCGCTGATGGGCGCGGACGTCGTCGGCGTGGATCGGCTCCTCGAACCAGGCGATGCCGACCTCCTGGAAGCTGCGCACCCGGCGCACCGCCTCGTCCAGGGTGAAGCCCTGGTTGGCGTCGGTCATGATCTCCCAGGCGTCGCCGACCTGCTCGCGCACGGCGGACAGGCGGCGCATGTCCTCGGCCACATGCGGCCGGCCGACCTTCACCTTGGTGCCGCCGAAGCCCCTCTCCTTGGCCTGCAGCGCCTCCTCGACCAGCGCCGCCTGGTCCAGGTGCAGCCAGCCGCCTTCGGTGTAGTAGAGCTGGATGCTGTCCTTGGCGCCGCCGGCCAACCGGTGCAGCGGAATGCCGGTGCGGCGGCTGCGCAGGTCCCACAGCGCCGTGTCGATGGCGGCCAGCGCGATCGAGGTCAGGGCGCCGACCGTGGTGGCGTGGACGCGGTAGAACAGGTCGCGCCAGATCCGCTCGATCTCGTCCGCCTCGCGGCCGAGCAGCAGCGGCGCCAGATGGTCGTCCAGCAGCTTGGCGACGGAGGAGCCGCCGGTGCCGATGGTGTAGCTGTAGCCGGTGCCGACGGCGCCATCCGCGTCGGTGATGCGGACCATCGGCGTCTCCTGCAGCTCGAAGGCCTGCACCGCGTCGGTGCGCTTGACCTTGGGCTTCAGGTCGGCCTGCAGGATCTCGACGGAAGCGATCTTGGCCACGGGGAATGTCCTTTTCAGTGATGGGTCAGGCCGGCTCGTCCGCCGTCCAGCCGTCGTAGCGCTGCCAGGAAGCGCGCAGGTGCCGCTCCAGGGCGCCGGCCGCGCCGTCCTCGTTGCCCGCTTCGATGGCGGCCAGGATCGCCTGATGCTCGGCGAGCACCGGGGCGATGTCCTGCGGCACCCGGGCGAACAGCCGGGCGTGGTGCAGATGCGGGTGCAGGTCGCGCACGCTGCGGGCCAGGATCTCGTTGCCGGCGCCGTCCAGCATGGCCTCGTGGAAGGCCTGGTCGGCCTGGTTGGCGGTCAGGTAGTCGCGCGCCTTGCGGCCCATCCGGCCGCCCGCCATCGCCGCCAGGCTCTCGCGCATGCGCCCGATCGCGGCGGTCGGGCGGCGGCGCGCCATCTGCCGGGCGGCCCAGCCCTCGGCCAGGACGCGATAGGCCAGCAGCTGCTCGAACCAGCTACGCGGCGGCACCGGCGCCACCGAGAATCCGGCGAAGGAGGACGCGGCGACCAGCCCGTCGGCGGCGAGGCGCATCAAGGCTTCGCGGATCGGTGACGAGCTGATCTCCAGCTCGCGCGACAGGGCATCGATGTTCAGCCGCGCGCCCGGCTCATAGACTCGGTCGAGGATGCGCTCCTGCAGCACGCGCACGACCTGATCGGCCAGGACGACGCGGGAGATGGCGGCTTTCTGCGGCACGACGATCCTCCCGGATCCGGCCCTGATAGAGGGCGGGCCGGGCTGGAGTCAATCATGCATCGTGGATCGTGCACGATTCATGCAACGAGCGTCGCCCTGTCCGAGGCGCCGGCGCTCCGCCTACCCGGGACGATCCGGGGTTACGGCGGAGGTGGCGGACCGGATCGCCATCTCCAGCTCCTCCAGCGAAAAGGGCTTGGCGAGCTTGGGCAGATTGGCCCCGATCCCCATCGGCAGCTCGGCATAGCCGGTGGCCAGGATCACTGGAAGCCCGGGCCATTCCGTCGCAATGCGGTCGGCCAGCTCGGCCCCGGTCATCCGCGGCATGGCGTGGTCGGTGATGACGAGGTCCGCGGCCTCGCGGCGGAGCGCATCGAGCGCCTGGTCTCCTGTGGTCGCCCCGACGGCGGCATGGCCCAGCTCCTCCAGCATCGCGATCGTGTTCATCAACACCAGGCCGTCATCGTCGACCGCCATGATGTGCAGCCGGCCCAGCGCCTCCGCCGCGGCCGGGGCAGCGGCCTCGTCCGGCGGCGACAGTTCGGCCTCGGCGGACGCCACGGGCAGCCACAGCTCGATCGTCGTGCCGGTCCCCTTCCGGCTGGCCAGCACCATCCGGCCATGCGACTGCTCCATCAGCCCATGCACCGTCGACAGGCCGAGCCCGGTCCCCTTGCCGATGCCCTTGGTGGTGAAGAACGGTTCCGTCGCCCGGGCGAGCGTCTCCGGGTCCATGCCCTCCCCGGTGTCGGTCACCGACAGGCAGACATAGCGGCCGGGAGCCGGTTCGTCGGCTGTCGCGGCCTTGGCGGCGATGGTGATCGATCCGCCCTCCGGCATCGCGTCCCGCGCATTGACCGCGATGTTCAGCAGGGCGGATTCCAATTGGTTGGGGTCGGTCGACGCCTTGGGCAGGCCGAGCGGGAACCGGGTCTCGATGGTGATGGACGGCCCGAGCGAGCGCTGCAGCAGGTCGGCCATGCCGCGCACCAGGTCGGAAATGTCGACGGCCATGATCTTCAGCTCCTGGCGGCGGGCGAAGGCCAGCATCCGCTTGGTCAGTGTCGCGCCGCGCTGGGCCGCCTGGACCGCATTGTCGAGCAGCGACAGGGCTGCGCCGGTCTCCGGCGGCAGGCGTTTGCGCATCAGCGCCAGGCTGCCGAGAATGACCATCAGCAGGTTGTTGAAATCATGGGCGATGCCGCCGGTCAGCTGCCCGATCGCCTCCAGCTTCTGCGACTGGAACAGGGCCTCCCTGGCCTCCTCCAGCTGCTTCTGCGACTTCAGCCGCTCGGTGATGTCGCGGGTCACCTTGGCGAAGCCGGTCAGGGTTCCGGCATCATCGTGGATCGCATCGATGACCACATGCGCCCAGAACCGCGTCCCGTCCTTGCGGACCCGCCATCCTTCCTTCTCGAACCGCCCTTCCCGCGTTGCGATCGTGAGGCCGATCGCCGGCAGGCCGGCGGCCCGGTCCTCATCCGTGTAGAAGCGGGAGAAGTGCTCGCCGATGATCTCCGCCGGGGCATAGCCTTTGATGCGCTCGGCCCCGGCATTCCAGCTGCTGATCCGGCCCTGGGGGTCGAGCATGTAGATGGCGTAGTCGGTCACGCCCTGGACCAGCAGCCGGAACTGCTCCTCGCTGCGTGCGCGCTCCGCCATCTCCTCGCGCAGCTGGGTGTTGCTGGCGTTCAGCTCCGCCGTCCGGGCGGCGACCAAGGCCTCGAGCTCCTGGGCCATACGCTCCCGGGCCTCGATGAAGCCGCGCACATCATATTGCCGCTGGCGGCTGCGCAGCGCCGCCTGCAGCGTGCTGGACAGGCTGATCGGCTGCACTGGCCGCTCGACCAGGGTGACGTTGCGCAGGCGTTGGATGATGTCCAGGCGCCAGGCGGCGACCGCCGCCGGCTCCCGGTGGCTGGTGAGGAGGACGAAGGGCAGGTCGGACCAGGGCGGCTGGGCGTCCACCCATAGGAGAAGGTCGGTGATGTCCCGGCCCACGATAGCCTCCTCGGCGACGAAGGCGGCGCCGGCCCCGGCCTCCAGCTCCGCCACCAGCTGGTCGAGACCGGTGCAGATCGAGGCCGTCAGGCCCGCCCGCCTCAGGATCTCCGCGGAGGCCGGGCCGTCCCGGCCGATGGGCGCGAACACCAGGACGCGCAGGCTGTGCGGATCAGGCTCCATTCTGTCCACCGGGCTGCAGCAGCGGCTCGGCATTTCCGACATATTCTGGCGTCCCGGTCAGGACACCCCGGAATTCCGAGAGCGGCGGCCCGATATGGATGCCCGTGCCGGTGAGGCGGAACTCGCGGATCGTGTGCTCGTGGTTTCCGGTACGCTTCTTGACCACGGAGAGGGCGCGGCGCACCTGGCCCGTCGCCTCGAAGTACCGGACCATGATCACCGCGTCGCTGAGATAGCTGATGTCGATCGGCGTCTCCTGCGGCCCGATCATGCCGTGCTGGGCCAGCAGCAGCAGCGTCAGCACCCCCTGCTGGTTGAGATAGCTCAGCAGCTCGTGCATCTGCAGCACGAGGAAGCGCTCGTCAGGCATCGCATTGAGATAGCCGTTCAGGCTGTCGATGACGACCATCCTGGCGCCGTCTCGCTCGACGGCATCGCGCACCAGCATGGAAAACTCGCCCGGCGACAGTTGGGCAGGGTCGACCTGGCAGAACTGAATCCGCCCCGAGGCCAGGGCTTCTTCGAGCGGCAGGCCGAGCGCGCGGGCACGCGCCTCGACCGTGCCGCGCCCTTCGTCGAAGTTGAAGAGCACCGCGTGCTCCCCGCGTTGTGCCGCCGCGATGGCGAAGGTGAGCGCCAGCGACGACTTGCCGACGCCGGCGGCGCCGATCAGCAGCGCATTGGTGCCGCGGTCCAGCCCGCCGCCGAGCAGCGCGTCCAGATCGGCGTCCCCGCTGGACGCCACGCTTGCGGGGAACTCCGCATGGTGCTCGGCCGCGATCAGCCGCGGGAAGACCCTCAGGCCGCCGGAGGTGATGGTGAAGTCGTGATAGCCGCCGCGGAATTGAATACCGCGCATCTTGACCACGCGCAGGCGCCGCCGTTCGCCGCCATAGTCGACCGCCAGCTGCTCCAGAAGCACGACGCCATGCGAGATCGAATGTAGCTGCAGGTCGTTCTGCGCCGATGTGAGGTCGTCGAGCACGATCACGGTGCAGCGGCGCCTGGCGAAGAAGTGCTTCAGTGCCAGCACCTGGCGCCGGTAGCGCAGCGGATTCTGCGCCAGCAGCCGCAACTCGGACAGGCTGTCGATCACCACCCGGGTCGGATCGACCTGCTGCACGCGCTCGAAGACCAGATTGATCGTCTCGCTCAGCTCCATCTCGGCCGGATGGAACACGGTGACCTGCTGCGCCGGGTCCAGCGTGGTCTCCGGGGGCACCAGCTCGAAGATGTCGATGCCCCCGAGCGACCAGCCATGGCGCTGCGCCACCAGCGTGAGCTCGCGTTCCGTCTCGGACAGCGTCACGAACAGCACGCGCTCGCCGTTCCGGACTCCTTCGAGCAGGAACTGCAGCGCGATCGTCGTCTTACCGGTGCCGGGCTGGCCTTCGTAGAGATAGAGCCGGTCGGGGTCGAGCCCCCCGCAGAGAATATCGTCCAATCCCGCGCTGCCCGTGGACACCCGGGCGGCCTCCGGATGGTCGTTCATCTGTGCCCTCCGAACTGACTACCGCTTCCGATCGGATCAACGCGGCGAAGCGCTGGATTGATCCCGGCTGACATGCGAAGGCAGGGGGCTCACGTCCAGCGCGAGGTGCCGCCACCGGCCGTGCCCGGCAGGCCGGACAGTCGGCTCCCGGCGGATCAGGAGAGCAGGGCGAGGCGTGGCCAGAGGCCGGGACGCCGGGGAACCGCGAGGGCCGGTCCAGCCGCAGCCGACCGAACGATGGTCATCTTCGTCCGCATGTTTATTCCCCCTCGCTCGACCGGAGAGGCCAGGCCGCCTTCTGCGGGCGCCGATCCCCGTCTGACGCAGAATGGCGTCTTCATCGTTGCATTTACGATAATATTCTTGCTCTACTGTCGCATTCTTCAATCGATGAACCGACCCTGCCGGTCGATGAACCGCTCCCAGCGATGGATTGGTCAACCGGGGCTTCCCAGGGCGAGAGGCGGCGCAGGCCGGGCGTGTTCGCGACCTTTGCCGATCGCGGGCCAGCCCCCGGCACGGCACCGTCGTTCTGGCGGGTCCACACGGCCGGCTGGATCTTCATCGCCCTGTTCGGCCTGGCGTCGCGGGTTGCCACCTTCAATGACCTCGGGCTGGCGCTGACGATCACCCGGAAAATCGACCCGATCGGCTTCGGTCTGACGGCGCTGGCGCATCAGACGGTCCTGGCCCGCACCCGGCAGCGGCCGGCCGTGATTGCCGGGCTGGTGGTGGTGGGCTCGATCCTCGGCGGCCTGCTGCTGATGGGGATCGTCAATCTGGTCGAGGACCTGTTGTTTGAGGGGCTGGACCGCGGCAGCATGGCCCGCTTGGACGCAATCCCGGCCGTGTACTACACCGCCGTCTTCCTCGGCTGGTCGCTGGCCTATTTCTGGATCCGGGCGGATGTCGAGGCCCGGTCGGAGCGGGCGCGCCGCAGCGAGGCGCAGGCCGCGGCAACGCGGGCGGAGCTGCAACGGCTGCGGCTGCAGCTGGACCCGCATTTCCTGTTCAACGCGCTGAACACCGTGGCGGTCGAGATTCCCGACAACCCGGAGGCGGCACTGGAGATGACCCACCGCATCGCCGCCTATCTCCGCTACTCGCTGGACCCGCAGACCCGGCCGGTGTGCCCGCTGAGCGAGGAGATCGAGGCCGTGCGCGCCTATGTCCGCATCCAGGAGCTGCGCTTCGAGGACCGCCTGCGCTGCACGGTCGAGCCGGACCCGCGGGCCAGCGCCGTCCCGGTGCCGCATCTGATCGTGCAGGGGCTGGTCGAGAACGCGGTGAAGCACGGGCTGCGCACCTACGCCGGCCCGCTCGAGATCCGGGTCGCCGCCCGCCGCCTGGACGACGATGCGGTGGCGATCGAGGTCACCAATCCGGGCCGGCTGGGGCCGCGGACGGACGACCGGCCGGCGGTCGGGCTGGCCAACACCCGCCGCCGGCTGAACTGCATTATCCGGCGCGGCACGAACTGACGGTGGCCCAGGAGGGAGAGACGGTGGTGGCGCGGCTGGTGCTGAAGGGGACGGCATGCTTCGCGTGATGCTGGTCGACGACGAACCGCCGGCCCGGCGGGGGTTCCGGCGCCTGCTGCAGGCCCATTCCGATGTCGAGGTCGTGGCCGAGGCCGGTACCGTCGCCGAGGCGCGGGAGCAGGCGGACCGGCTGCGCCCCGACGCGATCTTCCTGGATGTCGAGCTGACCGACGGCCGCGGCTTCGACCTGCTGGCGCAGCTGTCGCCGATGCCGGCGATCGTCTTCGTCACCGCGCACGACCTCTACGCGGTCAAGGCCTTCGACGTCTCGGCGCTCGACTTCCTGCTCAAGCCGGTCGATCCGCAGCGGCTGTCGGTGACGATCGACCGGCTGCGCCGGCATCGCCTGGACGCGGCCCGGGCCGAGGCGCCGGGACGCGAGCGGCAGGACGATGCCGAGCTGGACGGCGACCCGCAGCCGGGCGGGTCGCAGCAGCGCATCCATCTGCGGATCGACGGCAAGTCGGTGATCGCGCCCCTGGGCACGGTGGCGATGCTGACGGCGGAGGCGGATTTCACCCGCGTCTTCCTGAAGGGCGCGCGGGACTATCTGGTGTGCCGGCTGCTGCGCCATTTCGAGGCCCAGCTGCCGAAGCCGCCCTTCGTCCGCATCAGCCGCTCGCTGATCGTCAACCTGGACCAGCTGGAGCGGGTCGACTGGCAGGATGCCGGGCGCTGCAGCGTGTCGCTGGGCGGCGGCATCGGGCCGATCGCCCTCGGCCGGATCGCCGCCCGGCGGTTGCGGCAGTGCCTGGAGGGGGAGCCCATGGTGCGGGCCTGACCGTTGCGGGGCTACAGCTCCTCGCGCTTCAGGCGTCTTGCCAGGGCGTCGACGAACAGCCGCGTCTTCGCCGCCAGGATCTTCGTCGGCGGCCACACGGCGTGGACCGGCAGCCTGGCGGCTTCGAATGCCTCCAGGACGACCTCGACCGCGCCGCGCTCGACCAGGTCGCGGATCTGCCACAGGGGCGCGCGGCCGATGCCGAGCCCGCGTGCCACGGCCGCGTGCATCGCCGCGGTGCTGTCCGTCCGGAAGCGTCCGCCGACGCGCACCGTCCGCCGCCGGCTGCCGATCCGGAACGGCCACGCCCCGGCGTCGCCATCGGCGATGCGCAGGACGCATTGATGCCGGGTGAGGTCGTCGGGATGCCCGGGCCGGCCTTGGTCGGCGAAATACGCCGGGGCGCCGAACACCACGACGCGAAGGCTGCCGAGCCGCCGGGTCTTCAGCTCCGAATCCGCCATGTCCCGGATCCGCACCGCCAGATCGAGACCTTCCTCCAGCAAATCGACCTGGCGGTCGGAAGCCCTGAGCTCCACCTCGATCTGCGGATAGCGCTCCATGAAGTCGCAGATGGCGGGGGCGACGTAGGCAGGCGCGAACAGTGTCGGGGCGCCGATTCTCAGCAGGCCTGACGGCGCGTCCCGCCTGTCGGTCGCCTCGAGCCTGGCCTCCCGGATCTCCAGGAAGGGCGGCTTGACACGGCGATAGAAGGCCAGCCCGGTCTCCGTAGGGTTCGACCAGCGTGTCGTGCGCCGGATCAGCTCGACGCCCATGCCCTGCTCCAGCGCGGCCAGCGATCGGCCGATCGACTGCAGCGACCGGCCCAGATGACGGGCGGCGGCGGCCTGGCTGCCCTTTTCAACGATGGCCAGGAACGCCTCGAGATCGTCCATCCGGTCCACGATCGGTCTCCCGATTTTCGGAAGACCGTATCGCATCCGTCGCGGATTGTGCTGGGTGCGCGGCATGGCGAAGCTGTCCGCCGACACCGATCTCAGAGGCATGCGAGCCATGAACCGACATCCCGGTCACGCCTCGTCGGGCCATCTCATCGGTCCGGCGCGCCCGCCGATGGAGCCGGCCGAGGGCGTCCGCCGCATCAAGCTGCGGCCGCATGAGACAACGGCCCCGGTGACCGCGACGGACGACCTCCCGGTCATCGCCCATCTCGGGATTCCCCGCATCGAGCCCGGATCCTGGTCGCTCCGCATCGACGGGCTGGTCGGCCGGGCGCTCACCCTCGGCCTGGCGGATCTGAGGTCCCGGCCGAAGGTGGTGGTGGAGGCAATGCACCAATGCTGCGGCAGTCCCTTCGAACCGCATGTGCCGACCCGCCGCGTCGCCAATGTCCGCTGGGGCGGGGTCGATCTCGCCGCGCTGCTCGAGGAAGCCGGCATCGACCCGCGGGCCAGGTTCCTCTGGTCCTATGGGCTCGATGGCGGCGACTTCGCGGGAACGGCCTGCGACTGGTACGTCAAGGACCTGCCGCTCGAGCGGCTGCCGGCGGGCGGCGTCCTGATCGCCTATGAGCTGAACGGGGTGCCGCTGTCGGCCGAGCACGGGGCTCCGGCACGGCTCGTGGTCCCCGGCTATTACGGCACCAACAGCGTCAAATGGCTGTGGCGGCTGCGCCTCGCGGATCGGCGGGCGGATGGTGTCTTCGCGGCGGAGCTGTACAACGACCCCGGCGACGCCGCGGACATCGCCGCCGGCGGGCCGGCGCGGCGCCCGGTCTGGGCGATCGCGCCGGAGGCGATCATCGTGGCACCGGCGCCCGACGCGGTGCTTGCCGCGGACCAGCCCACCGAGATCTGGGGCTGGAGCTGGTCCTTCCGCGGCATTCAGCGCGTCGAGGTCAGCGTCGATGGCGGCACCAGCTACCGGCAGGCCGCCCTGGAGCCGAGGCGCGGCTGGGCCTGGCAGCGCTTTTCATTGCCCTGGCGGCCCGGCGATCGAGGCGCAATCCAGCTCTGCGTGCGGGCCTTCGAGGCCGATGGCACGACCCAGCCGGTCGAGGGGGCGCGCAACGCGATCCACAGCGTGCCCGTCAGCGTCCGATGATGGGCACGCTGGAGCCGGACCGCGTCAGAACAGGCTGGCTTCCTTGAGATATTCGGTGGCGACCGCCTCGATCGTCTTCTTCTGCACGTCGACCTCGCCGTTCAGGCGTTGCATCGTCGCGTCGTCCAGTCGGGTGGCCAAGCTCTCGAGCAGCGGCTTGAGGTCGGGATGGGCGTCGAGCACGTCTTTCCGCACCACCGGCACCAGCGCGTAGTTGGGGAAGAAGCCCTTGTCGTCCTTCAGCAGGGTCAGGTCCATCGCGGCGATGCGGCCGTCGGTCGCCGCCACCACCGAGACGTCGACATCGCCATTGGCCAGGGCCGGGAACACCAGGCCGATCTCCATCGGCCGGACATTGGCGCGGCCGGCCTTGAAATCGTAGGCCTTCTGCAGGCCCAACAGCCCGTCCTCGCGCTTCGGGAACTCGGCCGTGGTCGCCATCACCGGGTCCTTGCCGTCCTTGTAGGCGGCGGCGAGGTCGGACAGCGTCGCCATCCCGTCGGTCTTCGGGTTGTTCTTGCGCGTGGCCAGGGCATAGGTGTTGTTGGCCTTGGACGGGGCCAGCCACACCAGCCCCCTGGCGCCGTCCAGCTCCTTCACCTTGGCGTAGGTCTCGTCCGGCGTCAGCTTGTCAGTGATCTTGTTGAAGGTGACCAGCGAGGTGCCGGTGTATTCCCAGTACAGGCTGACCTCGCCGCTTTCGAGCGCGGCGCGGACGATGTTGGTGCCCATGCCGTCCTTCTTCTCGACCGTATAGCCTTTGCTCTCCAGCAGCTGCTTGGTCATCTCGGCCAGCAGGAGCTGCTCGGTGAAGTCCTTGCCGCCGACCGTCAGCTCGGCGCCGCCGGCCGCGCCGCCGCAGGCCAGAAGCGCGATCGCCGACAGGATCGCGCGCCGCAATGTCGTCTTGATCATCGTCTTGCTCCCTGCTTGTTGTGCCTTCACCGCAGCGGGTTGATCCCGCGCGGCACGAGGTGGATCTGCAGCCGGCCGACCGCGAAGTCGGTCAGCACGGCCAGCAGCGCCGTCGGGATGGCGCCGGCCAGCATCATCGGCAGGTCGTTCAGCGCGATGCCGGTGAAGATCAGCTCGCCCAGGCCGCCGGCGCCGATCAGGAAGGCCAGCGGCGCGGTGCCGACGCAGATCGACAGGGCGGTCCGGACGCCGCCGAAGATGATGAACAGCGCGTTCGGCAGCTCGACCCGCCAGAACACCTGGCCCGGGGTCATGCCCATGCCCCGCGCGGCCTCGATCAGCGGCGTCGGCACGTTGCGCAGCCCGGCATAGGTGTTGCGGACGATCGGCAGCAGCGTCGCCGCCCACAGGCCGAACACCGACGGCACCGTGCCGATGCCCAGCACCGTCATGCTCAGCGCCAGCACCGCCAGCGTCGGGATCGTGGTGCCGAGGTTGAACACCTGCAGGACCAGCTCGGCCGACCGGCGGAAGGCGGGGCGGGACAGCATGGCGCCGGCCGGCACGCCGGTCAGGATGGCCAGCCCGCCGGCCCAGGCCACCAGCTTGATATGCTGCAGGCCGAGGAAGACGATGTCCTCCTCATAGGACAGGATCTCGGCCGGCATGTCGCTCGCCAGCCACCACAGCACCGCCGCCGTAGCCAGCAGCAGCCACAGCAGCGCCGCGATGCCCGGGACGGGGAGGGGCCGACCGCCTGTCGCCAGCGGCGCCGCACGCCCGGTCCAGGCCTTGCCGACATCGCTCATGCCGATGCCCCCCGCGCCGACAGGCCACGGATGATGCCGGCATAGGTCAGGGCGCCCTGGATCCGGCCCTCGGCATCGACGCAGGGCAGCAGCGGCATGTCATGCGCGAACATCAGCGTCACGGCGCTGCGCAGGTCGGCGGTCAGGGGAATGGTGGCGCGGATCGGCTCGGCGCAGTCGCCGCAGGTGCCGCCGCGGACCGCCCCGGCCCGGCTGCCGGAGACCATGGCGCCGGGGTGTCCGTCCGCGTCCAGCACCAGCACGGCCGGACAGCCGCTGGCCCGCATCAGCTCGCGCGCCCGGCCGACCGGGTCGTCGCGCCGGACCGTGCCGGGCCGGCCCAGCGGCACATCGGCGATGCGCACCAGCCGCAGCCGCTTCAGCGTGCGGTCGGTGCCGAGGAAGGTCTCGATGAACGGTGTGGCGGGGTTGGCCAGCAGTTGCTCGGGCGTTGCGAACTGCTCCAGCCGCCCGGCGCGGAAGATGGCGATCCGGTCGGCCATCTTCACCGCCTCGTCCAAATCGTGCGAAACGAAGATCACCGTCTTTCGCAAGGCCGCCTGCATGCGCAGGAACTCGTCCTGGATCGCCCCGCGGTTGATCGGGTCGATGGCGCCGAAGGGCTCGTCCATCAGCAGCACCGGCGGGTCCGCCGCCAGGGCCCGGATCACGCCGACGCGCTGCTGCTGGCCGCCCGACAGCTCCTTCGGATAGCGGTCCATGAACACCGCCGGCTCCATCGCCACCAGCTCCAAAAGCTCGGCGGCGCGGGCGCGGGACTTCTTCCGGTCCCAGCCCAGCAGGTCGGGCACGACGCAGATGTTCTCGGCCACGGTCTTGTTCGGGAATAGCCCGATCTGCTGGATGACGTAGCCGATCGACCGGCGCAGCCGGATCGGGTCGACCGTCCTGGTGTCGCGGTCGTCGATGAACACGGTCCCGCCGGTCGGCTCGATCAGGCGGTTGATCATCCGCATGGTCGTGGTCTTGCCGCAGCCGGAGGGGCCGAGCAGCACGCAGATCTTGCCGGCCGGCAAGTCGAAGCTGACTTCGTCGACCGCGACCACCGGGCCGGACGGGGTGTCGAAGACCTTGGTCAGGCGGTCCAGCCGGATCATGCGGCAGCTCCCCGGGCCAGGCCCTTCGAGGTCAGCCGCCGCTGCGCCAGCGCCAGCAGCAGGTCGACCGCGATCGCCAGCAGCGACACCGCGACCGCGCCGGTGATCAGCTGCCGCGGGTCGGACTGGCTGATGCCGCGCGAGATGAAGGTGCCGAGGCCGCCGGCGCCGATATAGGCCGCGATCGCCGTCACCCCGATGTTCATCACCGCGGCCGTGCGGATGCCGGCCATGATCACCGGGATCGCCAGCGGGATCTCGACCTGGCGCAGCCGCTGCGCCGCGCTCATGCCCATGCCGATGCCGGCCTCGCGCAGCGCCGGGTCGACATCGACGATGGCGGTGTAGGTGTTGCGGATGATCGGCAGCTGCGAATAGAGGATGATCGCGATCACGGCCGGAACGGTGCCGATGCCGTGGCCGATCGGCGACAGCAGCGGGATCATCAGCCCGAACAGCGCCACCGACGGCACCGTGATCATCATCGAGGCGAGGTAGAGAACGATGTCTGCCGCCCGCCTGGACTGGGTGATGGCGATGCCGATCGGGACGGCGGTAACGATCGCGATCGACACCGCGACGGCGACGATCGAGACGTGCTCCAGGGCCCGCGCCGCGATCACGTCCAGGTTGTCGTAGGCAAAGGTGAGCGTGTCCATCAGGCCGCGTTCCCGTGATTGCCTCGCCGTCAAAGGTCGAGATAGAGCCTCGCCGCGTCGTCATAGGTGAAGCGCAGCGGCACCGATCCCTGCACCCGCCAGGCCTCGACCGTCCCGCCTGCCATCAGCCGGCAGGCGCCCTCGGTGTCGACCACGGCGCCGCCATAGAGGCGGTTGGCGAGGTTGAGGATGGCGGTCTGGTGCATCGCCGCGCTGCCGCTGCCGCAGGAATCCTTCACCAGGGCGACGCGGAAGCCGAGATCGACCGCGTCCTTCACGGTCTGGGCAATGCAGGCCTCGGTCCACACCCCGGCGACGAACAGCCATTCGGTGCCCAGCGCCGCCAGCCGCTCGGCCAGCCCGCCGCCGGCGAAGGCGCTGGCATCCGACTTCACCAGCACCGGCTCGCGGTCGGTCGGGCCGACCTCGGCGCAGATCTCCGACATCGGGTCGTTGGCGTCGCTGAAGGCCGAGGTGCCGTCGGCCATCACCGGGTGGAACGGCCTGGCCCGCTGCGCCGCCAAGTCGACGACATAGGCCGAGTGCAGCACCGGGATGCCGGCCGTCCGCGCCGCCTGCTGCAGCCGCTGCACGTTGCCGATCAGGGCGTCGAAGCCTTCGACCAGGTAGCGGCGGTCGCGGCGATGCTCCTCCTGCAGGTCGACGAACAGCGCCGCCGCCCGGCCAGGCTCGATGGTCAGAGCCGTCCGCATCACACCTCCCCGTCCAGGAACTCGTCCTCATAGGGGAAGCGCGACAGCAGCTCGGTGCCGGTCTCGGTGATCAGGATCTCGTCCTCCAGCTTCACGCCCTCGCGGCCACCCTTCTCGCCGACATAGCTCTCGACGCTGACCACCATGCCGGGCAGCAGATGGCCCTCCCGGCCATAGGTCTCGTAGTCCATGGCATGGGCGATGAACGGCGTCTCGCCATGCATGCCGACGCCGTGCATGACCGAGGTGTAGCGCTGCTCGACGAAGCGGTCGGGGATTTTCCAGGCCTTCTCCGCCACCTCGCGGAAAGCCATGCCCGGCTTGACGATGCCGATATTGTGCCGGATCTGGTCGTGTGCCATCCGGTACAGCATCTTCTGGTAGTCCGTCGGCCGCCCCGGACCGCAGCGGAAGGTGCGTGAGAAGTCGGAATAGTAGCCGTAGCAGCCGATCGTGTCGGTATCGAGCGCCACCAGCTCGCCCGGCCGGACCTTGCGGCCGCCGGCCTCGCTGAACCAGGGGTTGGTGCGCTGGCCGGAGGTCAGGAGCCGGGTCTCGATGAACTCGCCGCCCTGGCGGATCACCTCATGATACATGATGGCGAACAGCTCGTTCTCCGAGATGCCGGGCCTGATCGCCTCGCGCACCGCGGCGACCGCGGCCTCGGCCCCGGCCATCGAGGCCTGCAGGCATTTGATCTCCTCCACCGTCTTCACCGCGCGCACGGCCAGGATCTCGCCCTGGCAGTCGGTGACGGTGCAGCCGCGCTTCTCCAGCGCCAGAGCGTGCAGGTGGTTGCAGCGGTCGAGGCCGATCTTCATCGAACCGCCGCCATGGGCGCGCAGCAGCTCGGCGATCTCGTCGGCGAAGGCACCGGCGGTCTCGCCGTCGCGATTCGACACGGAGGACCAGACCAGCTTGGACGGCCGCGCCTCGTCCACCGTCTCGAGCACGGTGGAGACGTGGTAGCTCTGCGGGTATTCGAACAGGACGACCCGCCCAGCGGCCGGCACGAAGAAGTAGCGGGTCGAGTTGCGCAGGAAGTAGCCGAACATATTGCGCGACCCGGTGGCGTAGCGCTGGTTGTACGGGTCGAACAGCACCACCGCGCCGTAGCCGGAATCGGCCATCCAGCGGCGCAGCCGGGCGAGGCGGCCCTGGCGCAGCGCATGGACGTCGACATAGGACGGCTCGGTGTCCGACAGCCACATGCCGACGGATTCGTCCGAGGTCGCCGGATGGCGCATCCGCTCGGCGAAATCGACGTCCTCCACGCTGTCGGGGTTGAACACCACGATGCTCATTCGCGTCTCCCTGTTCGTCACAGGATGCGACGGTCGGCGGGCGCGGTTCGTGCGAAAACCCGCAATAATTGTGCGGAATTCCGCAACGGCGACGATTGATCCCTACCCCTGCGGCGATCAAAAGATCGTCATGGCGAGGAGGCGAAGCCGACGTGGCCATCCAGGGGCCGGTGCCGCTGGATCGCCAAGCCCCTGCGGGGCTCGCGATGACGTGAGGATGGGATGCCTAGTGGTGAAATCTGACGCTTGATACCCGCTAGGAATGGCAGAAGACGACCGAGGCTGTGTGGAAACGCGTGTTTTGTTGAGCGCGATCTGGATTTGGTTGGTGTGCGGCCGTTGAAGCAGCTTCGGCAGCGCAGATGTCAGGGCCGGACGGCCTGCAGGAAGCCCGGGACCCGAAGGTATCCGCCCGGGATCGGACGGATGTCGTTCGACGGCTGGGGCGCGCTGCCGGCAAGCGTCGAGACGCTCTCGCCCACGTCCGGCTGCAGCGCCGCGATGTAGACGAGACCGGCGACCTTCGGATCGTCGCCCGCCTCGGTGATGATGACGCCGCCATAGCTGTGCCCGACCAGAATGGTCGGGCTGGCCTGCTGGTCGAGCACACGCCGTACTTCCGAGACGTCGTCGGCGAGCGAGGTCATCGGCTGCTGCACGACGACCACGTGAAAGCCGCGCTTGGCCAGGATGTCATAGACCTCCCGCCAGCCCGAACCGTCGACAAAGGCGCCATGCACCAACAGCACGTGCCGGGCAACCTCGGCGAACGCTGTCCGGGGCGCGGCTGAGATCGACAGCAATGCGGCCAGCGCCATCGCGCCAGCATGGCGTCGCTTTGGAAGTTTCATCTCAGGCTTCCTTTTCATCGGCTGCAACCGTCCGGTGCCGGCTTCGTGCGGCCTGCATCTCGATTGCTTAAGCCTGATGATTATCAGAATTGAATGTAGATGGATCGATGGAGATGCCGTCAATGTCAAGCCTGGAATTCATTTGGGGAGATCGGCGACGAATCCGGCGGTAGGTCACTTGACACGGCCGGTGGGACCGGCCACCTAAGGCAAACACAAACCTGATGATTATCAGGTTAAAGCTTGCCCATCGCTTCACCCCCATCCCGCGACAACGTTCCGCTCAGCGGGAGTCAACGGCGTTCAACCGCGCTGATCCGCAGGCGGTCGGCGGCCGCCACGATCCAGACCAGAAGGACCAACACGATGTCGGAAGGATACCCAGCGGACCGCACTGCTCTGCTGATCGTCGATCCCTACAACGACTTCATGAGCGAGGGCGGCAAGCTCTACGAAGCCATCCGGCCGACCGCCGAGGCCTCGGGAATGTTCGGCAACCTGCGCAAGCTGATCCCCGCGATCCGAAACCTCGGCATGCAGGTCATCATCGTTCCCCACCACCGGGCCTGCGACCACGACCACCTCGGCTGGCAGCACATCAACGCGTTCATCCAGAAGGGCGAGCCGCTGCGCGCCTTCGAGGCCGGAAGCTGGGGCGGGGAGTTCCATGAGGAATTCGGCCCGAAGCCGGGCGATGTGATCGTCAAGGAGCACTGGGCCCAGAGCGGCTTCGCCAACACCGATCTCGATCTCCAGCTCAAGCAGCACGGCATCCAGAAGATCATCCTGGTCGGCCTGATCGCCAACAGCTGCATCGAGTCGACCGCCCGCTACGGCATGGAACTCGGCTACCACGTCACGCTCGTGCCGGATGCCACTGCAGCCTTCAGCCCCGAAGGAATGGTCGCCGCGGCCACCAATGCGCCGATGTTTGCGCATGCCATCCTGAAGACCGACGACCTGCTGGCCCAGTTACCGAAAGAGTCCCGATGACCTATCTCTCGATCAATCCCTTTACGGAAGAACCGATCGCGGCGTTCACCGAACATAGCGACGCGGAACTGAGCGCAATCCTCGCGCAAGCCGACACGACGTTTCGCGAAGACTGGCGAAAGCGCCCCTTCGATGCTCGAAAGGCGGTCCTGAAGCAGGCCGCAGCGATCCTGCGCGAGCGTCGTGACGACCTCGCCAGGATCGCAACGACCGAAATGGGCAAGCTCTATGTCGAGGCTCTGGGCGAGGTCGCCCTGTGCGCCGACATCTTCGACTATTACGCAGATCGTGCCGAAGCCATCCTGGCTGCGCGGGATCTCGACGTGCGGGAGGGCAAGGCCCATATCGAGACCAGCCCCATCGGCCCGATCTTCTGCATCGAGCCGTGGAACTTCCCCTACTACCAGCTCGCGCGTGTCGCCGGACCGAACCTGATGGCCGGCAACACGATCATCGTGAAGCATGCACCGGGTGTTCCCCAATGCGCCCTGGCCTTTGAGAAGGTGCTTCTCGACGCCGGCGCACCACTGGGGGCCTACACCAATGTGTTTCTGACGAATGACCAGGCGGCGACCGCGATTGCCGACCCGCGGGTCAGGGGCGTCGCCCTGACCGGCAGCGAACGGGCGGGCGCCGCCGTCGCCGCGGCCGCGGGCAAGGCCCTGAAGAAAAGCACGATGGAGCTCGGCGGCAGCGACGCCTTCATCGTGCTTGATGATGCGGACCTCGAGACGGCCGTGCGGCTGGCGGTCGGCGGCCGGATGATGAACACCGGGCAGGCCTGCACCGGCTCGAAGCGCTTCATCGTCCACGCCTCCATCGCCGAGGCCTTTACGGCCGGCTTCAGGGAAGAGCTCGAAAAGCTTGTCCCCGGCGACCCGCTCGACGGCCGGACGAAGCTGGGCCCGCTGACCAGCCGGGCGGCGCTCGACCACGTCCTGCAGCAGATCGAGCAGGGTGTGGCCGGCGGGGCAAAGGTCGTGACCGGCGGCAGGAAGCTCGATCGCAGGGGTTACTTCCTGGCCCCGACGATCCTGACCGAGGTCGCGCCGACGAATCCTGTCTTCCACCAGGAGTTCTTCGCACCTGTCGCCATGGTGTTCGCGGCGGAGAACGAGGAGGAGGCGATCAAGCTCGCCAACGACTCACCCTATGGGCTCGGCGGGGCCGTGATCTCGCCGAATGTCGAACGCGCCAAGAGGGTGGCGAGCCGGCTCGATATCGGGATGGTGTTCATCAATTCGACGCCGACATCGGCACCCGAACTGCCGTTCGGCGGGGTCAAGAACTCCGGATACGGCCGCGAGCTCTCGGACCTCGGCATCGCCGAATTCGTGAACCGCAAGCTCGTTCGCGTGACCTGACAGTGCTGCTTCCTGCCCGGTTCGTCCCCCGACCGGGCAGGAGACGCCCCCGGTATCCCCTTCGGAGATAGAGGGCGATGTCGGAGGTGCCCGCCCCCAAGCCTGTCCCCCGACAGGCCTGGGGGATCTCCACGGCAACCCGCCACGCGGCGGCCGCCTCCTGAACACGGAAGGACATTGCGATGAAAGAACCCTACTCCACTGGTGATACCGCCCTGCTCCTCGTCGACCTTCTCAACGACTTCCTCGACGAGAAGGGCAAGCTTGCCCCGCGCATCGGCGAGATGCTCGACAAGACCAACTTCAAGGTGAATCTGAAGCGTCTGATCAACGGCGCCCGTGCCAAGGGCGTCAAGATCTTCTACGTGCCGCATGGCCTGCACGAGCACAGCTTCGACGATGTCCGCCACATCCATCCCCGCTGGCAATGGGCGATGGAGAACAAGCTCTTCTGGAAGGGCGATTGGGGGGCGGAGTTCTACGACGCGTTTGCGCCGCATGACGGCGACGTCATCATCAGCCGCCACCGCACCTTCGACAGCTTCGTCAACACCGACATGGTGCCGAAACTGCGGGAGCACGGGATCGAGAAGGTCGTGCTGGCGGGCCTGACGTCCCACACCTGCGTCGAGAGCGCCGGCCGCCACGCTCTGGAGGAAGGCCTGCACGTGACGTTCCTGACCGACGCCGTCTCGGAGTTCACCGAGGAGGCCCACAACGCCGCGATCGCATTGTCGTACCCGACCTTCGGCCACGAGGTCACCACGATCGACGGCTTCCTGAGGGCGGTCGAGCCGGCCTGAGGCCCGGACGCTAGTCGGCGTATTGCGCGGTCACCTCGTTGAGGATCTCGAGCGACAATTCCTCGTTGTCGACCGCTCGGGCAAGGAGCAGGGCGCCGACCAGGGACGATGTCAGGCGGATCGCCTCGCGGCGTGCGTTGGCCTTCTTCTTCCAGGGGAAGTGCGTGGCGATCGTGTTGATGAAGGCCTGGACATAGCGCGTCATCGTCGGCCGGACCTTGGGCTCGCGCGCGATCTCCGAGGCGAGGGACGACATCAGGCATCCATTGCCCGGGGCGTCACGGTTGGCGACGCTGAGATATTGGGAGACGAAGACCTTCCTGCCTTCCGCCGACGGCGCTGCGCCAATGATCTGGCCGACGGCTCGAGCCGAGACGTAGTCGACGCACTCGCTCATCAACTCCTGCCTGGAATCGAAGTGGTTGTAGAACGAGCCGTGGGACAGATCGGCGGCTCTCATCAGGTCGCCGATCGAGACTGCGTCGAAGCCGCGTTCGCGAAACATGCGGGCAGCCTGCTCCAGGATCTTCTGATGCTTCTCAGCCGTCTCGGCCGGAGGATAACGAACCATGCGCGCTTTCCTTGGGCATCTGACGGCCGCACTTGACTTCCGCCATGTTCATGCCCGCCAGCCCAAATTACAAGCATGACAGCCATCAGGTTTAACTCGGCCGCGGCCGGTCCCAGGCGGTGACAGGAGACATGGACATGGCAGACACCGGCCCGGCATCCGGGGCACCTACGGAGCAGCGTCGTGCCCCGGAGCCGGCATCTGCTCCGTCCCCTTCGAACCCGACCGCCGTTCCGGAAGGAGCGCCGGCGACGGCATCAAGCCTGTTCTGGCCGGTTGCGCGGGCGGCGGTCGTTGTCCTGGCCGGACTGGCCGCCTGGGTGGTTGCGAACAACTGGGAAGGATGGATGGGCGCGCGCCGCTTCGCCGCGACCGACGATGCCTATGTCGCCGGCGACCTGACCCCCATGGGCGCCAAGGTGTCTGGGCGGATTCTCCGTGTCGGGATTCAGGACTACCAGAACGTCCGCCGTGGCGACCTGCTCGCCAGGATCGACCCATCGGATTACGAGGCCCAGCTCGCGCAGGCCCGTGCGAACGAGGCCTCAGCCTCGGCGACACTGTCGAACATCAGGAACCAGCGCGCCATCCAGCGGGCCCTGATCCGCCAGGCCGAAGCGACGCGCACGGGCACCGCCGCCGACCTCGAGCGCGACCATCTCGAGGCCGTCCGGCAGCGCACGCTGAAGGACAGCGGCCTGGCCGGCACCTTGCGGACGGTCGAGCAAACCGATGCCACGGAAAAACACACCGCGGCGCAGCTCGACCTCAATGATGCGGCCGTCGACCAGCAGCGCGCGCTGCTCGACAGCCTCGATATCCAGGAACAGCAATTGATGGCCCAGCTCGCTGCGGCCGGGGCGGCGCGGCAGCTCGCCGAGAACAACCTGCGCGACACGGAGATTCGCTCACCCGTCGACGGCATGACCGGCCAACGCCAGGTGCGCGACGGCCAGTTCGTCAATGTCGGCGGACAGGTCGTGTCGGTTATGGCGCTGCCGGACATCTGGGTGATCGCCAACTACAAGGAGACCCAGATGACCAATATCAGGATCGGGCAGCCGGCCCGGATCACGGTCGACGCCTTCCCGGATGTCGCGCTGACCGGGCACGTCGACAGCTGGTCGCCCGGCACCGGAAGCACCTTTGCGCTGCTCGCACCCGACAATGCGACCGGCAACTTCACCAAGGTCGTGCAGCGCGTGCCGGTGAAGGTCGCTCTCGACCCTTCCCCTGTGCTGGGAGAGCTCGTGCGGCCGGGAATGTCGGTCGTGGTGACGATCGACACCGGCGAGCACGAGGCCGCGACGTCCGGGCAGGCAGCCCGATGAACACCGCCCACGAGCCGCTGAGCGCGGTCGCCGTTGCGCTGCACCGCGCCAGACACCCCCAGCCGATCCGGCTCGCCATCGACAGCTGGCGTCCCTATGTCGGCTTGGTCGGCGTCCTGCTCGGATCCATCCTGGCAACCATCGGCGCCCGGATGACGAGCTTCGGCCTCGCCGACCTGCGGGGCGGCCTGCATGTCGGCTTCGACGAGGGAGCCTGGATCACGACCAGCTTCGGTGTCGGCCAGATGCTCGTCGGCGTCGCCTCGCCCTATCTCGGCGCCGTCTTCGGCGCCCGCCGCGTGCTGCTCGCCGGTATAACGCTGTTCTTCTTTGCCTCGCTCGCCGCTCCGGTCTCGAACAATTTCACGCTGTTCCTGGTGCTGATCGGCCTTTCCGGCGTCGGCGCCGGCACCTTCATCCCGCTGACGGTGTCGTTCATTATCAGAAGCCTGCCAGCCCAGCTCGTCGTCTATGGCTGCGCCGCCTACGCCATGAATTCCGAACTCTCGCAAAACGTCGCCGCCTCACTGGAAGGCTGGTATGTCGACACCTTCAGCTGGCACTGGATCCTCTGGCAATACTGTGCCGGGCTACCGGTGATGTTTGCCTGCATCTGGTTCGGCGTGCCGCGCGACCCGATCAATACCGCGCTGCTGCGCGGGCTCAACTGGGCGGGGCTGTGCTTTTCCGGGATCGGGTTCTCGCTGCTCTATGCCGGCCTCGATCAGGGCAACCGGCTCGACTGGACCGGCAGCGGCCTGATCGTCGGTCTCCTGGCCGGCGGTGCCATCCTGACGATCGCATTCCTGGTGCGGGAACTGACGGCAAAGCAGCCTTTCGTCAACCTGCGGTTGCTCCTGCGCGGCAACCTGCCGATCCTCCTCCTCATCCTCGCCGGCCTTCGCTACATCATCCTGTCGACCGCCTACATCATCCCGAACTACCTGCAGACGGTGCAGAACTTCCGGGAGCTGCAGATCGGCAAGGTGCTGCTGTGGATCGCGTTGCCGCAGTTCGTCATCGTGGTGCCGCTGGCCCTGCTGTTGCGGAAGACTCACGGCCGGGCCACGCTGGCCCTTGGCGTCACGCTGATCGGCATCGCCTGCCTGATGACGACGCGGATCACCGCTGACTGGGCGACCGACGAGTTCTTGCCCTCGCAGATCCTGCAGGCGATCGGGCAGTCCTTCGCCCTGACGGCTTTTACCGTGCTCGTGGTCCGCAACACCGTGCCGAGCGAGGCCCTGATGATCGGCTCTCTGTTACAGACGTCCCGTCTGTTTGGCGGGGAGATCGGGACGGCCTCCATGCAGACCTATGTGCGCGTCCAGGAACAGATCCACTCTCATTATATCGGCAACCAGGTGGTGGCCGGGGACAGCGATACGCTCGCGCGCCTTGCCGGTTACCAGGCGCGGATAGCAACCTCCAGCACCGATGGCGGCGCCGCGATCATGCAGTCCTACAAAATGCTGTCCGGCGCGATCGCGACGCAGGCGAACGTGCTCGCCTATCAGGATGGATTTGCCTCGGCAGCCTGCGGAGCCCTGGCCTGCCTGTTCTTCACGGCGCTCCTGAGCCGGCGCAGGAGGTCTCCGTTCTAACGTCGGACAGTAATCGCGCTTGACCACCATGGACTCCGCCCCCTCCGCTGGCCACATCTCCGACTGGGCCGCAGCGCGCGCCGGCCTCACGCAATAGCCTAATCAGCGCGCAACGAGCTTTCCAATGCGTGAGAACCGCCATTCGGGCACGCTGCCACTTGGCAGTCGGCCGGGAGACCGCATGTCTGCTGTCGTTCAAAGCGGCCATTCAGTGGCCGTCGGTGCAACTTCCGCAATCCGCCCCTTCCTGGGAGGGTTTCGGACGCCGGCCCTCAGCGCCGGCGGATAGGTCTCGACGGGCCGGCATCCGAAACCCTTCACCACAGCGGCTGTTCCGTCGGGTACCAAGCGTCAGATTTTCCCCCACTAAGGCCTGCGCGCCGCGCGTGGCGAGACGCCTTCGAACTCCCGGAACGCCCGGGCGAAGCTCGACATGTCGGAGAAGCCGCAGGCCAAAGCGACGTCGCGCACCGGCAGGGTGGAATGGGCCAGCAGGTCCGCCGCCCGACGCAGCCGCAGCCGGCGGTAATAGGCGCCGGGGGAGGTGCCGGCGGCCGCGCGGAAGGCGCGCTCCAGCCGGTCGGCGGAGACGCCGAGGCGGTCGGCCAGCCCGGTCATCCGCAGCCGGTCCTCTACCGCCTCCTCCATGATCGCGATCGCCGACAGCACCAGCTCGTCCCGGATGCCGGTGCGCAGCCGCAGCGGCATCAGCTTGCGGTCGACGCCGGAGCGCAGCGGGCTGTGCACGAACCACTCGGCGACGCCGGCCGCCAGCTCGGCCCCGCAATCAGCGCCGATGATGTCCAGCATCATATCCAGGCTGCCGACGCCGCCGGCCGAGGTGAAGCGCTTGCGGTCGATGACATAGAGGTCGCGCCGCAGCTCGATCTCGGGGAAGGCCTCGGTGAAGGCCGGCTGGCTGGTCCAGTGCAGGGTGCAGGCATGGCCGTCCAACACGCCCGGCCCGGGCTAGGAAGAAGGCGGCATCGGCGACCGCGCCGATCCAGGCCCCAGTCCGCAGGTTGCGGCGGATCCAGGCGACCGCGTGCTCGGCCACGACATGGTCCGCGTCGCCGCCGGAGCACGCCACGATGCGGTCGACCAGCGGTGCTTCGCGCGCGCCCAGCACCGGCTCGATGGTGAAGCCGTTCGACGCCGGGACCTTGCCGCCGGACAGGCCGACGGCGATCCAGCGATAGCACTCGCGCCGGGCCAGGATGTTGGCGGCGCGCAGCGGCTCGATCACCGAGCTGAACGCCATGGTCGGGAAGCCGGGGAAGACCAGGACGGCGAAGGTGATCGGCGGCGCCGTCCCCTGCTGTGCGCGTCCGCGGGGTGCCTGAATCACGTTGCGTCCCTGGTGCCGGTCGTTGCATCCCTGTCGGACCGCGGAGTGTCCCGACAGGCGACGGCGCGGTCAATGTCCCCAGTCCGGATCGCATCGCATGAGCGTGTCATGGGCCACATCCAGTCCCGCCGAGCTGCGAGCGCACCACGCCCGCGATGCCGAGGAGCGGGCCGGGCCGCTGCCTGACGACGTGTCCGAGTCGGTGGTGGAGGAGGCGGGCGCCTTCCGCGGCGGCCTGCTGTTCACCCCGCCGGACCCGGCACCGGAGGTCGCGATCCTCTATTTCCACGGCGGCGGCTTCGTGGCGGGGAGCCCCACGAGCCATCGCTGCGTCACCGCCTGGCTGGCGCGGCTGACCGGGATGCGCGTGCTGTCGGCGCGTTACCGCCTGGCGCCGGAGCATCCGTTCCCGGCCCAGCGCGACGACGCGGTCGCAGCCTGCGCCGCCCTCGCCGGGATCGGCGTGGACAGGCTGGTCCTGGCCGGCGACAGCGCCGGGGCCTGTGTCGCCCTGTGGGGCCTGCAAGGAGTCGATCCTGAGCGGCGGGCCCGGGTCGCCGGGCTGGCCCTGCTGTATGGCGGGTTCGGCGGCGTCGAGGGCGGCAGCATCGCCCGCAACGGCACCGCGGAGAGCGGGCTGGATGCGGAAACGCTGGCGGTCATGTACCGCCGCCTCGGCCCCGCGGCGCAGGACGCCTGGCCCCTGGACTTCGCCGGCGAGATCGCCGTGCCGGCCTATGTCCTGGCGGCGGAGCTGGATGCGGTGTTCGATGATTCCGCCCTGCTGTTCCAGCGCCTCGGCTCCCGCGCCGACAGCCGCTTCGTCGTGGCCGCCGGCCAGGACCATGGCTTCCTCAAGGGCGCGGGCCGCGATCCCGTCGCGCTGCGGGAGCTCGAGGCGCTCGCCCGTTGGGTGAAGGACCGCGCCGCCTGAAGCCGGATTCGGCAGCGACGCCTTTCCCGGACTTGCCGGCCAGCCCATCTTCTGAAGAACCGGCGCCTGCCGGAAGGAGGAAGAGCATGATGCAGCCGACGCGCCGGACCGTCCTCGCGACCTTTCTGTCCGCCTCCGCCCTGCCGTTCCTGGCCGCTGCCCCGGCCGGGGCGCAATCGCCGCCGGCGCGGCTGCTGCCGACGCCGGCCTGCGACGACGACGACGCCACGCCGGCAAGCTCGGAAGGGCCTTTCTTCAGGCCCGACGCCCCGTTGACGCGGGACCTGGCTGCGGGCGCCCCGTCCGGCGAGAGGATCACCGTCGCCGGCCTGGTGCTGGATGCCGATTGCCGGCCGGTCCCCAACGCGCTGGTGCAGATCTGGCACGCCGATGCGGCCGGCCGGTACGACAACGCCGGGTTCCGGTTCCGCGGCCACCAGTTCAGCGATGACGGCGGCCGGTGGTGGTTCGCCACCATCGTGCCGGCGCTCTATCCCGGCCGCACCCGGCACTACCATGTCAAGGTGCAGCGGGCGGGCGGATCGGTCCTGACCACGCAGCTGTTCTTCCCCGGCGAGCCCGGGAACCGGCGCGATGGCCTGTTCGACGAGCGCCTGCTGCTCGCCGTCACCGATGTGCAGGATGGACGGTTCGGCCGCTTCGACTTCGTCATCTGACTCCGCGCAACCGCCTATCCGAAGGTGAAGGCATAGGCCTGGACGCCGGGATCGAGGAAGCGGATCTCGAAGCTGCGATCGGCAACCGGGCCGTCCTGGCGCACCAGCTGGTGCAGGCGGTGCTCCGTCACGACGCCCTGGCCGTCGGCATCGGTGTCGGTGCCGTGGCTGGCGCCCGGCGCGGCGCCGTCGATGGTGACGCGGAACCGCACCGGCTTGCCGTCCGGTCCCGGTCCCAGCACCAGGTGCAGGTCGCGGGCGTGGAAGCGGTAGACGATGCCGCCGCCCGCCTGGTTCAGTGAGGCCAGCTCGGCGCCGACCGTCCAGTCGCCGGCCAAGCCCCATTGGTTCAGCCGCGGCGTGCCGGCCTCGTAGACATGGCTGGCGTCGGGCGCCGCGCCGCCGGGCGAGACGAACCTCTCTGCCTGCCGGAAGCCGATATAGGTCTCGGGCGATCCGACATCGTTCGCGTTCGAGGCCGCTTCGACGCCGGCGGGGCTGACCGCGACCAGCCCGGCGCCGGGATCGGCGTGCCCGGCCTCGGCCAGCAGCTGCTGGATCATCCGCTCCGACTCGTCATAGCCCTCTTCGCCGAAATGCTCGTGCCGGATCCGGCCCTGGGCGTCGATGATGTATTGCGCCGGCCAGTACTGGTTCCCGAAGGCCTGCCACACCGCGTAATTGTTGTCGATCGCCACCGGGTAGCCGATCTTCAGGTCGGCGATCGCCTTGCGGACGTTGTCGACATTGCGCTCGAAGGCGAATTCGGGCGAGTGCACGCCGATCACGACCAGCCCCTGGTCCCGGTACTTCTCGGCCCAGGCGCGGACATAGGGGATGGTGCGCAGGCAGTTGATGCAGGAATAGGTCCAGAACTGCACCAGCACGACCTTGCCCTGCAGCCCTTCCCGGGTCAGCGGCGGCGAGTTCAGCCAGTCGACGGCGCCGGTCAGGGGCGGGAAGTATCCCACGACCGGCAGCGGGGCCGGCCGGCCGGCGGCCTTCGTCACGGGGTGCAGGCGGTCGATCAGCCCGTGCTCGATCGACGTCGTGCCGGCCAGCGACACCCGGGTCAGCAGGCCGGTGTCGAGCCCCAGGACGATGGTCGCGACGCCGGCCAGCACCGCCACGCCCAGGCCGCGGCGGATCCATTCGCCGGCGCCGAGCGACCGCTTGATCGCCGCGAAGATCCGGCCGAAGGCCCGCAGCGCCAGGGCCAGGGAGGTGGCCGCGCCAAGGGCATAGGCCAGCAGCAGCAGCGAGGTCTGGGGATTGGCGCCGTTCAGCGCGGCGCCGGTCAGGATCAGCCCCAGCACCGGCCCGGCGCAGGGCGCCCACAGCAGGCCGGTGGCGACGCCCAGCAGCAGCGATGCCGGCACCGGCGAGCGCCGCGCGCCGACATCTTCGGCGGCGTCCGACAGCCGGCCGCCGAGCACGACCAGGGGCCGGGTCAGCCGCTCGGCCAGGCGGGGCACCAGCAACGTCGCCCCGAACAGCGCCAGCAGCGCGACCGCGGCGATGCGGCCCCATTCATTGGCGGCGACGGCCCAGCCGCCGGCGACCGCGGCTAGGCTGGCGACGGCGGCGAAGGTCACGGCCATGCCGATCAGCATCGGCAGCCCGTTGCTCAGGAACGGCCGGTCCGCCCGGGCGAAGACGAAGGGCAGGACGGGCAGGATGCAGGGGCTGACGATGGTCAGCACGCCGCCGAGATAGGCCAGCACGAACAGCAGCATCTTGGGTCTCCGCGGCTCAGGCCGCCAGGGATGGGTGGTCCTGAGCCGTGATGTGGGCGGCGGCCCGGAGATTTGCCCGTTAGCCGTTGTTAGCGGCTGTTGGCTCTGTAAAGACGGTATTTGAAAGATATTTCAACATTTGAGATTTATTGACACGCCCGATAGGACACTCCATCGTCGATAGGACTGGACGCGTATACCCGCTCGACCTGAGAGGCCGCAGCTTCGACGGCAGAGCAGGAATAAGGAAGAAGGGGGAGAAAATGAACGCCTGTCGACTGGCCCTCCTGGCCAGCCTGGTCTCCGTGACTCTGGCTCCCGGCCTGCCGGCCTCCGCGCAAGATCCTCTCCCCCTCGAAGGCCCCGGCCTGGGGAATCTCACCTACACCGATGCCGAGCTGTTCCGCGAGATCTCGACGATCAGGTGGAACACCGCCACCAACGCCAACGGCATCCCGGTGATCCAGTACACGATTCCCGGCAACACCAGCCCGCAGAAGCCCTACGGCACCAATGTCGGGGTCATGCACAACGGCTACTTCGTGACCCTGTTCGCGCCGGACAGCGGCGAGGCGACCGGCGGCTTCCTGATCTACGACGTCAGCAACCCGCGCGACATCAAGCTGGTGAAGACCATCTACGAGCCGGATGGGCGCACCAAGGAGTTCCGCGAGCCGCACGCCTTCGGCCAGGCCACGATCGGCGGCAAGGACTACATCGCCCTGCCCAGCATCTATGGCGTGGAGTTCTGGGACTTCACCGACATCAACGACATCAAGCAGGTCAAGAAGCTCGTATTGCCGGGCGTGAACGCCGGCGACTACGAGAACGTGAACTGGCAGATGTACTGGCAGGCGCCCTATCTCTACGTCGCCTCGGCCAGTCGCGGCATGTTCATCGTCGACGCCAGCGATCCGGCCAATGCCAGGATCGCCGATCGCGGCAACGGCCGGGCCAATCCGGTGCCGCTGGGCGAGCTGGGCGGCTTCCGCGCCGGCCCGGTCTTCGCCATGGGCAACGAGATGGTGCTGACCTCGATGGAGACGACGTCCGGCTTCGCCAGCCTCGACATCTCCGACCCGCTGAACCCGACGCTGATCGGCGGCAAGACCACCCTGCCGAACTACTACGCCACCTGCTTCAACGGCCGGAAGCTCTACACCTCCGGGCGGAACGGCGACGGCAAGATGGCGGGCTACGACCTCTCGAACCTGCGCCAGGTCAAGATCGAGAACGAGACCACCGCGATCGAGGAGGGGCTGTACTGCGCCGCCCAGGACGACCACCTGATCGTCGGGGCGCAGCGCTACATCTTCAAGCTGGACGTGACCAACCCCGCCTCCTATACGGAGATCGGGCGGTCCGAGCGGGTGGCGGACAACGTCACCGTCCCGCCGCGCGGCAACCGCGACCCGGATCTCGGCCAGGTGGCGATGTTCGGCAACCTGGTCTTCGTCGGCAGCGACCATGGCAGCAACACCGCGTTCCGGCCGCACCAGAAGGCCCCGGACACCACGCCGCCTGCGGTGCTGACCGTCTCGCCCGGCAACGGCCTGCTGCGCCAGGCGACGACGTCGCGGGTCGGCCTGGCGCTGTCCGACAGCATCCTGCCGGAGACGGTCAACGCCGGCACCTTCATCGTCCGGCCCAAGGGCGGGACGGCGCTGGCCGGCACCTACAGCGTGCAGCTCGGCATCGTCAACTTCTCCCCGGCGCAGCCGCTGCAGCTCAACACCGAATACGAGGTGGTGCTGACGGCCGGTGGCGTGAAGGACTATGCCGGCAACGGCCTCGCCACGGAATTCACCTCCAGCTTCACCACCGGCAGCCAGTCGGTGCCGACCGCCTATGTCAACCGCTGGCCGCTCGCCTCCACCCTGACCGACGTGGCCGGCGGCAATGACGGCAAGGCCAGCAGCCAGGACAGCTACAGCGACGGCGGCCTGGACTTCACGCCCCGGACCACCGGCGTCGAGCTGGAGAGCGACACCATCGCCGAGGCCCTGGGCGGCACCGCGACCGTCAGCTTCCGGATGAAGACCAGCCAGATCGGCAACAGCAATCCGTGGCAGGCGCCGGGCATCTTCGGGCGCGACCAGGCCGGCGGCGCCAATGACGTGTTCTGGGGCTGGATCGACGCTGCCGGGCATCTGAACCTGTCCGTCGGAGATCGCAGCGCCACCAATCCGGTCACCCGGTCGGCGGCGCCGATCAATGACGGGCAATGGCATCAGGTCGCCCTGACCCGCGACGCCGTGACCGGTGCCCAGGCCATGTTCATCGACGGCGCCAAGGTCACCTCGACCGGCACCGCGGGGGTGCTGGGGCTGTTCGACAAGCTGCAGATGCTGGGGCAGATCCAGGGCAACCCGGTCGCCTTCAAGGGCATCCTGTCCGACGTCCGGGTCTACAAGCGGGTGCTGGCCGACGCCGAGGTGGACGGCATCTTCAACCCCCGCCCGGCGGTGCTGCCGCAACAGCAGGTCGCCAAGGCGGTCGCGCTCGACCCGGCTGCGCTGGGCCTCAGCGGGGCGAAATACGTCTGGAACTTCGGCGACGGCAGCGCGCCGGTCACCACCACCGCGGCCAGCCCGATCGCGCGCTACACCTATGCCACGCCGGGCAACTACACCGTGTCGGTGACGGTGGTGACCGAGGACGGCACCGAGACCTCGTTCTCCTTCCTGCAGAGCGTGATCCATCCGGTCACCGCCGCGGCCCCGACCCACACCAGCAACATCGTCGGCAACGCCACCGCGGTCTATGCCCTCGACCCGGATGCCGGCACCATCGCCGCGATCGACGCCGCCACCCTGGCCAAGAGCTGGCAGCTGGCGGTCGGCAAGGAGCCGAAGACCCTGGCCCTCGGGCCTGGCGGCAAGCTGTGGGTCGCGGTGCAGGGCGACGACAAGCTGCTGCGCATCGACCCGCTGACCAAGGCGGTCAGCACCTTCACGCTGGACTACGGCAGCGCGCCCTATGGCGTGGCGTTCACGCCCGACGGCACCAAGGGCCTGCTGACCCTGGCCGGCAAGTCGGTGCTGGCGGTGTTCAACCCGTCGACCGGCGCGATCACCCGCCGGGTGACGCTGCCGGGCGGCGGCGACGTGCGCGGCATCGCCGTCAGCGCGGATTCGAGGACGGCCTACGTCACCCGCTTCCGCTCGAAGATGACGCAGGGCGAGGTCTACAAGGTCAGCCTCGCCACCACCGCCGCCCCGGCCGTGATCGCGCTGCCGGTCGACACGACGACGCCGGCGACGGAGGCCGCGGCCCCCGGCGTCGCCAACTACATGAACCAGGTCGTGATCTCGCCGGACGGGCGGCGCGCCGTGCTGCCGTCGAAGAAGGACAACATCGTCCAGGGCCGCTTCCGCAAGCAGATCGACCTGAAGGCCGACACCACCGTGCGCTCGATCCTGTCCCAGCTCGACCTGGCGCAGGGCAGGGAGGTGTTCGCCGAGCAGATCGACTTCAACAACCGGGGGCCGGCCCGCGCCGCGATCTTCGCACCCTCCGGCAACTACCTCTTCGTCGCCGAGATGGAATCGAACAGCGTCGAGATCGTCGATCCGTATCGCCGCGCGGTGGTCGGGTCGGTCGCCGGCATCGGCCGCACGCCGCACGGCCTGTATCTCGACGCGGCGCGGAAGCGCCTGTTCGTCAACGCCTTCCTCGACCGCCGCGTCACCGTGCATGACATCGCCAAGGTGCTGACCGGCGAGGATTTCATCACCCCGGCCCCGACGGCGATCCCGACCGTGGCGACCGAGCCGCTGCCGACCGCCGTGCTGGCCGGCAAGCGGATCTTCTACAACGCCGCCGACCCGCGGATGAGCAGCGAGAGCTACATCTCCTGCGCCAGCTGCCATGTCGACGGCGACAGCGACGGCATGGTCTGGGACTTCACCCAGCGCGGTGAGGGCCTGCGCCGCACCATCTCGCTGCAGGGGCGGCAGGGGGTCGGGCCGGCCATGGGCAAGCTGCACTGGACCGGCAATTTCGACGAGCTGCAGGATTTCGAGAAGGACATCCGCGACGAGTTCGAGGGCGCCGGCTTCATGAGCGACGCCGATTATGCCGCCACCATCAACCCGCTGGGCCCGAAGAAGGCCGGCAAGAGCGCCGATCTCGATGCCCTCGCGGCCTATGTCACGTCGCTGAGCACCTTCCAGCGCAGCCCGTACCGAACCGCGCAGGGCTGCCTGACCGCGGAGGCGCAGCGGGGCCAGCAGGTGTTCCAGACGGCCAACTGCACCACCTGTCACGGCAATGCCGTCAGCCAGGACAACCAGCGCCACGATGTCGGCACCGTGCAGCCGTCGTCCGGCACGGGGTCGGGCCAGCCGCTGCCCGGCACCGGCTTCGACACCCCGACCCTGCACGGCGTGTGGGAGTCCTCCTCGTACTTCCACAACGGCCAGGCGGCGACGCTGGCGGATGTGTTCCGCCCGAACCTCAGCGCGGTGCATGGCGGCAAGATCGGTGTCGGCAACATCGCGGCCGTGACCGCCTATCTGCGGTCGCTGGACGGCCAGAATGCCTGCGCCGGAGTGGCCAGCCGCTAGAGAGCCGGATGAAGTTGGATCGGTCCATCTCGATGACGCCAAGGCGCTGAGTTGTGCCTCTCCCGCTTGCGGGACCTTTGCAAAACAGCTGAAGCCGTCCCTTTATAGTCCCCCCTCCCCTTGCGGGAGGGGGGCAGGGGGAGGGGCTGCGCGCGTCCGCGCGCGAATGCGAAGGACGGGTTTCGCCATCGGGACCGGATCGCCAGAGTCCGGGCCGGTTCCGGGCTTCGAAACCCCCTCCCCCTAGGCTCCAGACTCAATCAGATCCAGAAGACAAGCAAAGTTGCGAGGGCGACGGCGGACAAGAAGTTTCGGGCCAGCTTGTCGTAGCGAGTGGCGATACGTCTGAAGTCCTTCAATCGGCCGAAAGCATTCTCGATCAGATGGCGAGATTTGTAGCGAGCCTTGTCGAGCGGGATCTTGCGCTTGCGGTTGGCCTTGCCGGGGATCACTGGCCGGCCGCCGCGGGCGCGGATCATCGCGCGCAGGCCGTCGGCATCGTAGCCCTTATCGCCGATGAGATAGCCCAAGCCCGCCGCCCGCTCGATCAACTTCGGCGCAGCGGTCACATCGGCGACGTTGCCGGGCGTGAGGTCGACGACGAAAGGGCGGCCGATCACGTCGGTGAGCGCATGGATCTTCGTTGTGTTCCCACCGCGCGAAGGCCCGATGGCCTGCGCCTTGGCCCCCCTTTTCCGCCATAGGCGGCGCGCTGGGCCTTCACGTAGGTGGCGTCGATGGCGACGGCGTTGGTCGCCGCACCGGCGCTGGCGAGCGCTTCCAGCATGCCCGTCCAGAAGCGCTTGCGCGACCAGCGGTTGAAACGGTTGTAGATGGTCGTGGCCGGGCCATACGCCCCGGGGCAATCTTGCCAGCGACAGCCGGTCCTCAAGACGTGGAAGATGCCCGACATGACGCGACGGTCGTCCTGGCGCCGCGCCCCAGGCTGGTTCGTCGGCATGAACGGCTCGATCGCCGCCCACTGCTCGTCGTTGAGCCAGAACAGATTGCTCATCAGTCGTCCCCGCTCCCTTCTGGTCGATCCGGGATCCGGGTGAATCACGATTCACCGACTTCATCAAGAGGATGATTGGGTTTTAACCCTAGCCCCCTCCCGCGAGGGGAGGGGGGACTCATTTTGCTTTCGACCGATGGGTCCGGACCCGTTTCAGTCATGCCGGCAGGAAGCGCCGGCGCTCCTCCTCGAAGCGGCGGGCGATGAACTGCCGGCACAACGCCACCCGCCGCAGCCCGGCGCTGTCCGGATGCGACAGCATGAAGTAGCTGCGGCGGAACCCCATCTCCGGCAGGATCCGCACCAGCCCGGGCATGTCGGCGGCGGCGAAATCGTGCAGCACGCCGATGCCGATGCCGGCCCGCACCGCCTCCATCTGCCCGGTGACGCTGGCGCAGCGGAAGCGGCGGGTCGACCGGTCCTCCAGCGCCCAGGCATAGTCCAGCGCCGGGGCATAGGCGTAGTCCTCGACCCCCGTCACCACGACATGGTCGGCCAGGCCGTCCGCATCCGCGGGCGTGCCCGCCGCGGCGAGATAGTCGGCCGCGGCATAGACCCCGAGGCTGTAATCGGTCAGCCGCGACACGATCAGCCGTCCCTCCACCGGCCGGTCCAGCCCGATCGCCAAATCGGCCTCGCGCCGCGACAGCGAGAAGCTGTGGGGCAGGGGCACCAGCTCGATCGTCAGGCTGGGATACTGCCGGGCGAAGCGCCCCAGCTCGCGCGCCAGGAAATGGTTGCCGAGGCCGTCCGGCGCGCCGATGCGCACCGTGCCCGCCACCTCCGCCTCGTCGTCCCGCAGCCCTTCCGCCGCGCCCAGCAGGGCGGTTTCGATGCCCTCGGCCACCGGCAGCAGGCGCTCGCCGGCCTGGGTCAGCACCGACCCCGCCGGCCGCCGGTCGAACAGCACCGTGCCCAGATCGGCCTCCAGCGCATCCAGCCGGCGGGCCACGGTGGCGTGGTTCAGCCCCAGCTTGCGCGACGCGGCCAGCAACTGGCCGTGCCGGGCGACCGCCAGGAAGACGCGCAGATGGTCCCAGTCCATGACTTCAAATCCCGCACAACGGTTGCTCGATCCTGTGCGTTGATGCGCGCCGGGTAAAGCGGGAAGCTGCCGGCAGCAGTGGAGGAGACGACAATGCCGACCGAGATCCATCATTTCATCGCCGGCCGCCGGTTCGCGGGCAGCAGCGGGCGCACCGCCCCGGTCTTCAACCCGGCCACCGGCCAGCAGAGCGGCAGCGTCGCCCTGGCCTCGGTCGACGACGTCCGCGCCGCGGTCGCCGCGGCCCGCGAGGCGTTCCCCGGCTGGGCCGGCACCACGCCGCTGCGCCGCGCCCGCATCCTGAACCGCTTCCTGCGCATCCTCGAGGAGCGCACCGACGAGCTGGCCGCCGCCATCACCGCCGAGCACGGCAAGGTGCTGAGCGACGCCCGCGGCGAGGTCCAGCGCGGCATCGAGGTGGTCGAGTTCGCGACCGCCGCGCCGCAGCTGCTGAAGGGCGAGTTCACCGAGAATGTCGGCACCCGGGTCGACAGCCACGCGCTGCGCCAGCCGCTGGGCATCGTCGCCGGCATCACCCCGTTCAACTTCCCGGCCATGGTGCCGATGTGGATGTTCCCGGTGGCGCTGGCCTGCGGCAACTGCTTCATCCTGAAGCCGTCGGAGCGCGACCCCTCGGCCTCGCTGCTGCTGGCCGATTGGCTGAAGGAGGCCGGGCTGCCCGACGGCGTGTTCAGCGTCGTGCATGGCGACAAGCAGGCGGTGGATGCGCTGCTGTTCGACCCCGACATCGCCGCGATCAGCTTCGTCGGCTCGACCCCGATCGCGCGCTACATCTACGAGACCGCGGCGCGCACCGGCAAGCGCTGCCAGGCGCTGGGCGGCGCCAAGAATCACATGATCGTGATGCCGGACGCCGATCTCGACCAGGCGGTCGACGCGCTGATGGGCGCCGCCTACGGCTCGGCCGGCGAGCGATGCATGGCGATCTCGGTCGCGGTGCCGGTCGGCGAGAAGACGGCGGAAGCCCTGCTGGCGCGGCTGGAGCCGCGGGTCCGCGCCCTGGCCATCGGCCCCGGCACCGACCCGGAGGCCGAGATGGGGCCGCTGGTCACCCGGCAGCATCTCGACAAGGTGCGCGGCTACATCGACTCCGGCGTCGCCGAAGGGGCGAAGCTGGTGGTCGACGGGCGCGACTTCCGCCGCCAGGGCTATGAGGACGGCTACTTCATCGGCGGCACGCTGTTCGACCACGTCACCACCGACATGAAGATCTACCGCGAGGAGATCTTCGGGCCGGTGCTGTCGGTCGTCCGCGCGCCGGATTACGAGACCGCGGCCGGCTGGATCAACGGCCATGAATTCGCCAACGGCACGGCGATCTTCACCCGCGACGGCGACGCCGCGCGCGAGTTCGCGCACCAGATCCAGGTCGGCATGATCGGCGTCAACGTGCCGATCCCGGTGCCGATGGCCTTCCACTCCTTCGGCGGCTGGAAGTCGTCGCTGTTCGGCGACCACCACATGCACGGGCCGGAGGGCGTGCGCTTCTACACCCGGCTGAAGACCATCACCACCCGCTGGCCCACCGGCATCCGCGCCGGCGCCGAATTCGTGATGCCGACGATGAAGTAAGCGTCCCGCCTGCCTCTGAACCATTCCTTCCTAGTCCCCCCCTCCCCTTGCGGGAGGGGGGCAGGGGGAGGGGTCTGCGCGCGTCCGCGCGCGAATGCGCAAGGAACAGGCGGTCCGGCCGGATCGCCGGAGTTCAGGCCGGTCATGACGGCGAAAACCCCCTCCCCCTAGCCCCCTCCCGCGAGGGGAGGGGGGACTCGAAAGAGGGGCGGCGCTCAACTGCTATCGGGCGGAACCTCGGGGCCGTTCTCGAGGCAGAGGTCGGAGTGGAGGTCGATGCCGAGGGAGCGGCAGAGGCGGACCGTGGCCTTCTCGGTGCTGGCGGTATCGAGCAGCCTGTCGATGTCGGGCTCCTGCAGCCGGACCGCCAGCCCGGCCTTGAGGTCGGCGATCCGGGCGGGGTCGCCGACCTCGGCGATGCACTGTTCGGTCATGGCGACGACCGCGGTCCGGCGGCGGGCGCGCTCGGCCCGGATCTCGGCTGGGGTGCCGGCCGGCAGGCCCGGGCGGCCGTTCTCGTAGCGCGGCTGCCGGCGGCGCCATTGCCGGACCAGGCCGAGACCGCAGACCAGGCCGGCCACGACCGACGGGACCGTGCGGTCCTCGACCGGGTCGTCCTGGTCGCCATAGAGCTCGACCAGCGCCTGGTCGAGCTGCATCCTGAGATCGGCGAAGGGGGTGCGGTCGGTGCCACGGTCGGCCCCGATCAGGCGGATGATGACGTCCTCGACCTCCTCCCGATGGCGGGCGCGGCGGGCCTCCCGGCCGCCGTCGCGGGCGCACAGGTCCTGCACGGCGCGGGCGCGCTGGGCCAGGGTCTGGCGCACCAGATGGGCGTAGCGGGCGAAGGCGAGGCCCGGGTCTCCGGCCGGAGGCTGGGCCTCAGCCGGGGGGTGAGCCGCCGGGGGATGCCCGTCCGACGCCTCGGCGGTCCCATCAGCAGCCGGGACCTCGGCCTGAGCCGAAGCCTGAGTGCCCGGCGCCTGGGCGGCAAGGGCGCGGGCACCGGCCGCCTCGGCCAGCTGCATGCCGATCTCGGCCAGACGCGTGAGCATCTCGCATTGCTGCAGCGTGCAGCCGCGGCCATAGGCCTGAACGTCGAAATCGGCAGGGATCTCCTTCATGGAACGTATCATGAACGAGTCGCGCAGGCGAGCGCAATGAACATTGTGTTTACTGATTGGGCGGGGTCGTTGGGCCGCGCGGCTGATGTACGGCCGGCTCGCACAGTATAGCCGGGCGCGAGCTTTTGGGCGACGGTTTTGGGGAAGTCAGTGAGATAGTAATGTTTTCCACGAGATTGAAGTTTGCTCTATATCGACGACGAAGAAGGATTCCAAACTTGAACCAGGACGACGCCTCGGAAGAGGAAGAAAGCGGGTCGGGTGCTGCCTCGATCCTAGGTTATGAATATCAAATTGATGTCTCGGTCTGGCTCGCCCTGGACCTCGTCGTCCTCAGCCGATGGGCAGAGACCATGGTCCTGGAGCCAGCAACTCAGGAGGACCTAGAGGCGACGCTCGCCTATTCCGAGCCTGGGCGGCTGGTCAATCGTGTGTCGATGACGAGCTATACGCTCATCGTGCAGGCGAAGCGCCGCAGCGGCGACGCTTGGACGCCGACAACGCTCAAGACACTCCTAACCCACGGCGGCGAGAAGCGAGTCTCAGCCGCGGATCGACTCAAAAAGGCCAATTGCCGCTATCTCCTGGTCACCAGTGCGGGTGTTAATGGCGACGCTCGCAAACTAGTGCGGCGGCGAGTAGGAGCTTGGCCCCAGCCTGGGGTCATGCCGAGCGCAATCAGAAAGGGGATCGATCACGATATTTCAGGCCGCGTGGCTGTCATCGCTAACCAGGACGACGAGCGCCTGCGCCTGGACATCGATCGGCTGCTTATCGAGGGCTGTCACATACCCAAAGCGCAGTTGGAGGACTGCCGTAACAGGCTGCGACAGGATGCTCGCGGCAGGATTGCGGGGGCAGCGGGCGGTCACTGGAGCCGCGACCAGTTAGAGGATGTCATACGCCGGCACGAAGGCTATCTGGCAAATTCACCTGAGCTCGAACACTACGTCCATCCCACAAATTGGGGCGATCTGCGCGCTGTCATGGCGAGAGAGTCGGCTGGCATTATCATCGGCCAATCGGGCACAGGCAAAACACTGGCAACCAAAAAACTGTATGATGAGTTACGCAAGGAAATTCCCGGTCTGACCCGCGTGCCGATTCGGTCCGGTCCTTCGCAGTTGCGTGACGACGTAACGCTTGGACCGGTCCTCTTCGACATCGAAGACCCTTGGGGCAAGATCGCTTTCGATCGCGAGAATAACCCATGGAGGTTTCGCGTAGCGGAAGCCCTCTCAGGCGCCAGGCCCGAGCGGATGGTCATCGCGACATCTAGACTCGATGTGGCTAAGGCATCGGACGAATATTCAAAGGTACAACGCTGGACCGTTGCGCTTGAGGCGGAGAACTATCAGGCGCGCGAGCGACGCCGACTCTATGAAAGTCGCATCGAGAGCCTGCCAAGTGAGTTGCAGCCTCTCGCTCGCGGCTCACGAAATAAGGTGCTTGATGAGCTCGCAACCCCCCTTGAGATCCAGAAGTTCTTCGACGCGTTGCGCACGCAGGATCGGGCCGGTCTAATAAATCCACCGGTATATGTCGCTGAGGCAATTAAGCGTGCGCATCAAAACTCGATCGAACAAACAGTGATCGAGCAAATCGAGAGCCGAGGCGATGTGCGTGCTGCAGCGGTCATATGGGCGCTTCTTACTGCGAACGGTACGATAGAGCCCGCAATGCTAGCTGAGATTGATGATCGCCTTGCAGATATCGATGCGGCTATGGGAGAAGGCGCGTCCCCTCTCGTCAATTTCTTTGTGGCCGCGCGGAATTTGCGCCAAAGCGATGAAGGGGCGCTCGCTTACTACCACCCGCGCGTCGAAGCAGGGATCGAGCGAACGCTCAAGGATCATCGTCAACTTGTTCGCCAAACGCTACGTCGACTGGTCGATCTCCTCGTTTCAGGCTCGTTGCCTGACACAGGCACGGCCGTTCGCATCATGGCCCATGCGGCCGATCAGTTCAGAATTCTGCTGAGCGATGACGCCAGTGCTAAGATTGATGCTTGGCTGGAGGAGAGACTCGTAGAAGGAGCAGACTTCCAACCTCACCTCGAACTTGCCGCTCGCGCAGGTTCCAAAGCGAGCAACGTTGCAGAAATTGCACGCTTCCTGCTGAATCGACGAGGTGAGTCCCTACCCGATCTGACCACCTGGGCAAAGCCGAAACTCAGTACTGTTTGGTACTCCGCGCGCAAGAGCGATCCATCGACTAAATCTGTACTTGAAAACTTTATTCGGACAATTTTGCCGTACGATCGTATCTACTATCCAGAAGATTTTGCAGATGAACTCACTCAGCTTTCATCTGGGTTGACGAGTGCATTTCTTGAGGCAGCAGATACAGCAGTACATTTCGGATACATTGAATCCGATGAGGCTATTTCCCGTGGTGCTTTGGCGGATATCGGCGGATTTGAGAGAATTGTTGATATGGCTGTCGACGTTCTAACGCCGACGCCGAAGGATCTTCAGGATTCTGCAGAAAAGCGGCTCGATATTATTAACGGAGTCTACAGCGAGGATTATGTAGAGTATCTCCAGCACAATGATGATGGCTATACCGCTGATCAATTCCTAGTTGCCTACCTTGAGCGCGTCCGCGAGGCCATAGGCTGGCAGCACATCGTGCAACATCGGCATGCGAATTGGTTGCGGCCATACTGGCTTCGTATCCTGGTCACCGATGCGCGCCAAGGCCGGTTCGACGATCAGGAGTTCGCTAGTGCCTTCGCCGCGGGTTTTGGCACGAAGGACGAAGATGACCTCTGGGTTGTACTCCTCAAGAGATGGGATTCACGATATCGTCTTTCACTTGAGGACAGGCTCCGCAACGGATCCCCGGATGTCAATATTGAGCGGGCGGCATTGACGTGCCTGATCGAACACGACATTCAGTCGTTTCCCAGGATTGTGGCCGAGCTCATCGGACAACGGGCGGTCAGTCGTGTCATTGAGATAGGTCGTGGGGTTGCCTATCTGCTCGGTGGCGGCTCGCGCGATGGTGAGAAGCATATCGCTGCTGCGGCAGCAGCAGCTGCGCAATTGCCTGATCCATACGGAGACATCGTCGCAGCGGAAGTCGCGCTGGAGGGGGACAAGATACCTGTCCTTTCCACGGTGGCACGCGACGTACTCACCACGACCGCGGATGCGGGCCGCCAGGTGCGTTCACTCCGGCTTCTGCTGGACGCAAGCGTCGGATTGCTGGTTGAGGAAGACGTCACCTGGGCTCTTGTAACAGAGGATGACCCCGATACCGCGGTTCTTGCGATAAAGATAGCAATTCATCGTGAAATGAACGCGCAGGTGGAGGCGGCGCTCGATCACCGGTTCGCCCATGTGGCGGCACTCGCCCTGAAGGCCGTCGCGACGCCGCTCGCAGCACCTCTGCCTGAGCGCGTCCTCGCACTTGCTTTCCACCGCGCCAGTCCAGTCCGACGGGCGCTTGTGGAGTTGCTCAAGACGAAACCCCATACTGATCACCAAGCTACGCTGCTCAAGCTCGCGAGCGATCGATGGACGGCAAATGGGATAGGATGGGGTAATGAATCCCACGACTATCCGATTGCACGAGAGGCGGTTGATGCATTGCTCCTTCTGAAGCCGCTCGGAGATGAGGCAGGAAAAGCCCTCTTCAACATTGCGACTGACACTTCCGATCCCAAACTGCGGCGCGCAGTTTTCCAGTTGATGGCAGAATCAGGCGTCGCTAGCCAGAAGAGGCTCTTTGATCTCGCGGTTCGGCCAGGACGAACGTCAGTGAGGGTATTGGCAGCCGAGGCCCTGCATCGGGCCGGTGAAACACTTGGGAAACGAGTTATCAACGCCATCAGCTCACCTCTGGTCGCCACTAGGTATGCGCCCGTTGCAACTATCCTCGCAGCGCTTTTGGGCCGGCGCGCAGACGTCTCGGCAATTCGCGCGGTGGCGGAAGATCTGGCAGCTAACGCCAAGCGAAAAGTCCTTCTGCTTCCAATCGTCTGGCACCTCAAAGATCGCGACCGTCGGGTTGCCGAAGAAATCGTAGCAATGCTGCCTGCCGGCCATCGGGCGGTGGCTTGGGTGTTGAGGAGCGCACCATCCAAAATCGACGATTTAGATTTTTCCGATTTGGGTGATCATGACGCGTGCGCAGAGGTGCTCAACTACATGAAAGCCAGAACCGGCAAGCCCGAGCGAAAGACAGAAGGGCAAAGACGATGAAGCATCGTTGCTTGCCCATCGCAGGGTCGGGGCGAGCGCTTGCTTCACGAACAAGATGTAAAGGAGCTGGCGATAGCTCCGCCGCTCCGCACGATACCGATCGGTCGCCAGATATTGTCCCCCGCGGCTATCCCATGAGCAATAGCCAGGAGGTATGGAACGCCTCATCGTTGCTCGACATTCTATCGGCTTTGCCGAACGAATCACCCGGCCTCGATTCACACGGTTCAAAGAGCATACGTCGCGTATGCGTATTGACATACGCGGCGTATGTCCCGATATGCCGGCATACGGGACGTATGTGAATGCTCGTCCCGGTCAGCGGGCCTGAACCCTGAAGCCGGGCGATCGTCGCGCCGGCCGGGCGGCCCGGCCTTGTCTGCACAGGAGTGAAACGATGGCCAAGCGCGATGCGATCTTCCCTGCCGGCCGGCAGGCGCTCTACGAGATCAACCGCTATTCGGCGGCGATCCGGTCGGGCGATCTGCTGTTCGTCTCGGGCCAGGTCGGCAGCCGCGAGGACGGGTCGCCCGAGCCGGACTTCACCAAGCAGGTCCAGCTCGCCTTCGACAATCTCGCTTCCGTGCTGAAGGCCGCGGGCTGCACCTTCGAGGACGTCGTCGACGTCACCACCTTCCACACCGATCCGGCCGCGCAGTGGGAGACGATCGGCCCGATCCGGCTGAAGGCGATCGGCGAGCCGCCCTACCCGAACTGGACTGCGGTCGGCGTGAACTGGCTGGCGGGCTTCGATTTCGAGATCAAGGTCATCGCGCGCATCCCGCAGGCTGGTTAGAGGCCAGGCTCGGGTTTGACGGCGAAAACCCCCTCCCGCGAGGGGAGGGGGGACTCGTTTTTCTGTCGGTCGATGCCGTTGCTGGCCTTCGAAGGCGCGGAGCGGCCCGGGTGAGACCTTTTGTCGAGGCCCGGTCCGCCCTCACCCGGTCTCGCTGCGCGAGCCCGACCTCTCCCGCCAGGCGGGAGAGGCAATACGAAGATGCTTGGCATCTTGGTCATCTTCGGCCGGGTGTGCGCCGGCGTGATTGACCTGAAATGATCATGCTCAAGTCGTCCATCCTCGATCGACCCCAAGGGGCGCGCCGGTTCCGCCGGCGCGCCCCTTTTTCCTTGCCCTCCGACAAAGCGCTTGACGCCGACGGCAAAGCCCGCTTTGTTGAAGGGAAGAAATTTCAGTCATTGAAATATACATCAACAACCGGCCGCGGATGCCGCTGCCGGAGCTAGGGAGGACGAGAGATGAAGACCTTGCGTACCCGGATCCTGGCGGGCGCCGCCCTTGGCGCGGTGCTGTCCGCCGCCCCGGCCGGAGCCGCGGAGCCGTTCCGCTGCGAACCCGGCGAGCTCTACGCCATGAACGTGATGGTCTCGGGCGTCGAGTACTGGTTCCCGGTCTACGAGATGTTCAAGCAGGCCGGCAAACAGATGGGCTGCGAGACCATCTACACCGGCACGCCCGATTACGACGTCACCAAGCAGATCGCCAGCTTCGACCAGATCCTGGCGCGCCAGCCCAAGGGCATCCTGGTGCATCCGATGAACTCCGACCCGTTCATCGAGCCGATCAACCGCGCCATCGAGCAGGGCACGGCGATCGTCACCTTCGCCGCGGATTCGCCGAACTCGAACCGCACCGCCTTCATCACCTCGAACAACGACCTCGAGGGTAAGGGCGCCGCCGACGCGGTGGCCGAGGCGATGGGCGGCAAGGGCGAATACGGCGTGCTGGAGAATCCGGGCCAGGACAACCACGACCGCCGCGTCGCCGCCTTCATCAAGCGGATGGAGGAGAAGTGGCCGGACATGAAGCTGGTGGCCCGCGCCGCCTCGAACCAGGACCCGAACAAGGCCTACCAGGCCGTGCTGTCGATGGCCCAGGCCAACCCGAATCTCGGCGCGCTGTTCATGCCGGAGGCGAACTCGGCCCTCGGCGCCGCCCAGGCCAGCGTCGAGCTCGGCGGCAAGATCAAGGTCATGACCGCCGACGTGAACGCCAAGATCCTCGACATGATCAAGGCCGGCCAGGTGTTCGGCTCGGTCAACCCGAACCAGGGCATGCAGGGCTATATGGGCTTCATGGCGCTGTATCTCGCCGCCCATCCCGACCTGATCGACCCGATGAACGACGCCAAGGGCGCCGGCCGGAACCCGATGGTGATCCCGTTCATCGACAATGGCTACGCGGTGGTGACGGCGGCCAATGCCGATAACTTCTACTGGGACAAGTATCTGCAGCGCCGCGGCACCAAGGGCATCGACGAGTAATCGCCGATCCGCCCGCCGGCCGGGACCGTCCCGGCCGGCCTCCGCGACCAGGAAAGCCTTCGACGTCCCATGTCCCTGCTCTCCGTCCACGACATCGCCAAGAGCTTCGGCCCGGTCCGCGCGCTGTCCGGCGTGCGGTTCGAGCTGCAGGCCGGCGAGGTGCACGCCCTGATGGGCGAGAACGGCGCCGGCAAGTCGACGCTGATGAACGTCCTGGGCGGCGTGCACCAGCCCGACCGCGGCACGGTCAGCCTGGACGGCAAGCCGGTGCGGATCCCCAGCCCGGCCGCGGCCCAGGCGCTCGGCATCGGGCTGGTGCACCAGGAGATCGCGCTCTGCCCCGACGCCACCGTGGCCGAGAACATCTTCATGGCCGAGACCAACGGCCGCCGCGGCCTCAGGCGCGGCCTGTGGCTGGACACGCGCGACCTGAAGCGGCGGGCTGAGGCGGTGCTGGCCAGCCTGCATCCGGTCCCCGTGGACGTCCGGGCCGGCGAGCTGCCGATCGCCAGCCAGCAGATCGTCGAGATCGCCAAGGCCCTGACCCTGAACTGCCGGGTGCTGATCCTCGACGAGCCGACGGCGGCGCTGACCGAGGCGGAGGCCGAGGCGCTGTTCGCGATCATCCGCGGCCTGCAGGCGCGCGGCATCGGCATCATCTATATCAGCCACCGCATGGCCGAGATCTTCGCCATCGCCGACCGCATCACCGTGTTCCGCGACGGTGCCTATGTCGAGACGCTGCAGACCGCGGCGACGACGCCGGAGCAGGTGGCGGCGAAGATGGTCGGCCGGCCGCTGCTGGACCTGTACCCGCCGCGCCGCGGCCCGGCCGCCGGCGCCCCGCTGCTGCGGGTCGAGGGCCTGTCCGACGGCGGCATCGTCCGCGATGTCGGCTTCGAGGTCCGGCCGGGCGAGATCGTCGGCCTCGGCGGGCTGATCGGCTCCGGCCGCACCGAGACGGTGCAGGCGATCTGCGGCCTTGCCCGGCGCGCTGCCGGCCGGGTCACCTGCGACGGCGCCGAGGTGCCGCCGGGCGACTACCCCGCCGCGATCCGGCAGGGGCTGGTCTATCTGAGCGAGGACCGCAAGGGCAACGGCGTCTTCCTCGACCTGTCGATCGCCCAGAACGTCTCGTCGCTGGACCTGCGCCTGGTGTCGGGCCCGGTCATGGTCAGCCGCCGGCGCGAGGCGGCGCTGGCCGAGGCGATGCGCCAGCGCCTGGGCATCCGCTGCGCCGGCGTGCACCAGCCGGTGGCGACGCTCAGCGGCGGCAACCAGCAGAAGGTGGCGCTGGCCCGGCTGCTGGCGGTCAACCCCCGCGTGCTGTTCGTCGACGAGCCGACGCGCGGCGTCGACATCGGCGCCAAGGCGCAGATCTACGCCATCCTGCGCGAGCTCGCCGACCAGGGCGCCGGCATCGTCGCGATCTCATCCGAGCTGCCGGAGCTGATCGGCATCAGCGACCGCATCCTGGTCCTGCATGAGGGTCGCCTGGCCGGCGAGCTCGGGCCGGACGGGATGACCGAGGAGGCGATCATGCAGCTGGCCTCGGGCCTCGGTGACCAGCACCACCGGCAGGGCGCGCCGCGCCGTGCCGCCATGGGAGACATCAGATGAGCATGGCCGCCGTGGCGCCGATGATGCGCGTCGTCCGGGTCCGCGAATTCGGCCTCCTGGCCATCATCGCCCTGCTGTTCGTGGCGATGAGCTTCGCGTCGCCCTATTTCCTGACCCTGTCGAACATGCGGGCGATCCTGCTGTCCTTCTCGATCGAGGGGATCGTGGTCATCGGCATGACCATCCTGCTGATCGTCGGCGGCATCGACCTGTCGGTCGGATCGGTGGTCTGCCTGTCGATGGTGATCGGCGGCACGCTGTTCCTGGCCGGGCTCGACCCCTGGTCGGCCAGCCTGATCGCGGTCGCGTGCTGCGGTGCCATCGGCTTCCTGATGGGGCTGTGCGTCACCCGCATCGGGCTGCACTTCTTCATCGTGTCGCTGGCCTTCATGGTGATCACCCGCGGCCTCAGCCTGCTGCTGACCCAGGGCACGCCGCAGTCGCTGTTCTCGCTGCCGAAGGAATTCAAGTTCATCGGCCAGGGCAACCTCGGCGGCCTGCCCTTCGTCATCCTGATCTTCCTGGTGCTGATCGCCGTGTTCGACGTGCTGCTGCGCAAATCGGTGCTGTTCCGGCGGGTCTACTACACCGGCAGCAACGAGAAGGCGGCCCGCTTCTCCGGCATCGACACCAGGCGCACCAAGATCATCTGCGCCACGCTGTGCAGCACGCTGGCCGGCGTCGCCGGGGTGATCTACATGGCCCGGTTCGGCGCGGCCACCCCGCAATTCGGCGTCGGCATGGAGCTCAGCGTCATCGCCGCCGCGGTGATCGGCGGGGCCAGCCTGAACGGCGGGTCCGGCACCATCGCCGGCGCGGTGCTGGGGGCGGCCCTGCTGTCGCTGGTCACGTCGTCGCTGATCCTGCTCAACGTGCCGGTGTACTGGCAGGACATCATTCGCGGCGCCATCCTGCTGGTGGCGGTGACGATCGATCACCTCCTCAACATGAACAAAGCCCGGGGCTGAGACCGATGCCGCGCCCGCTCTACAGCGAATCCGAACGACTGCGAAACATCCACCGCGTCCTGGTGATGTTCTACCAGGAGCACCGCTCCCAGGCCGACATCGCGGCGGAGATCGGCATCTCGCCGGCCAGCGTCAACCGCATGATCCGCGAGGGGCATGAGCGCGGGCTGGTCGACATCCGCATCCGCTCGCCCTTCGACGCGGAGGAGGGGCTGTCGGTGACGCTGAAGCGCCTGGGCGGCCTCGATTCGGCCGTGGCGGTGGCCGCGGTCTCGACCGACCCGGCGATCGTGCTGAAATCGGCGGCCGAGGCGGCGGCGACCACGCTGCTGGAAGGCCTGGCCGACGGCATGACCATCGCCGTCTCCGGCGGCGTCGCCCTCTGCGCCACGATCGAGGCGCTGGCGCCGCCGCGGGCCTATGACGTCCGCGTCGTGCCGGCCACCGGCGGCGTCCAGGGCAAGTTCCGCACCGACGTCAACCATGTCGCCGTCGCTTTGGCCGAGAAGCTGGGCGGCAAGGCCTACCAGCTGCACGCCCCGATCTTCGCGGCGAACGAGGCGGAGCGGGCGGCGCTGCTGTCGGTATCGACCATCCGCAGCGTGCTCGACATGGCGCGGTCGGCCGACGTCGCGTTGTTCGGCATCGGCTCGGTGCGCGACGAGCACGCCACCTACCTGACCCTGTCGGACACCGCCGACCGCGGCGCGATCGAGCGCGTCGGGGCCGAGGCTGAGCTTCTGGCCCATCTGGTCGACCGCGACGGCCGGCCCTGCGACCACCCGTCGAACCGCCGGTTGGTGGCGCTGACGCTGGACGAGCTGGCGGGGATCCCGCGGCGCATCGCGGTCGCCTCGGGCGAGCGCAAGGTCGGGGCCATCGCCGCGGTGCTGCGTGGCGGCGCGCTGGGCCATTTGATCACGGACGACCGGACGGCGCGCGCCGTCGTCGAAAAGCTGGAGGGCAAGGATGCAGATGCAGCGTGAGATCGGGGCCAGCGGGATCCCCGCCAGCGCGGTGGGGCTCGGCACCTGGGCCATGGGCGGCTGGCTGTGGGGCGGCGGCGATGACGACGCCTCGGTCGCGGCGATCCGCGCCGCGCTGGATGCCGGCGTCACCCTGATCGACACCGCGCCGGCCTATGGCCTGGGCCGGGCGGAGGATCTGGTCGGCCGGGCGGTCGAGGGGCGGCGCGACGAGGTGGTGCTGGTGACCAAATGCGGCCTGGTCTGGGACACCGACAAGGGCCGCCCCTTCGTCGGCCAGGACGACAAGACCATCCACCGCTATCTCGGCGCCGAGTCGGTGCGGGCGGAGCTGGAGGCCAGCCTGCGCCGGCTGCGCACCGACCATGTCGACGTGCTGATCACCCATTGGCAGGACCCGACGACCCCGATCGCCGAGACCATGGCGGCGCTGCTGGCGCTGAAGGCCGAGGGCAAGACCCGCGCGATCGGCATCAGCAACGCCAGCGTCGAGGACCTCGCCGCCTACCGTGCGGCCGGTCCGGTCGACTGCGTGCAGGAGGCCTACAACATGCTCGACCGCGGGCTCGAGCGGACGCTGATCCCGCCCTGCCGCCAGGCCGGCATCGCCGTGATCAGCTATTCCAGCCTGGCGCTGGGCCTCTTGACCGGCCGGATCGGGCCGGAGCGCAGCTTCGACGGCGACGACCTGCGCCGCACCAATCCGCGCTTCTCGGCCGAGAACCGCCGCCTGGTCGCTGCCTTCGCCGCGGATCTGGGCGGCATCGCCCGCGACCATGGGGTGGAGGTCGCCGATGTGGTGATCGCCTGGACCCTGGCGCAGCCCGGCATCACCTTCGCCCTGTGCGGCGCGCGCAACGCCGACCAGGCCCGGGCGAATGCGCGGGCGGGAGAGCTGCGCCTGGCGGCGGACGAGCTGGCGGCGATCGACCGCGCCATCGCCACCCATCTCGGCCCGGTCGCGGCGGCTGCTTAGGATCGGCTTTGGGAATGTCCAACTCACACATTGCCCCTTTTGAGTCCCCCCTCCCCTTGCGGGAGGGGGGCAGGGGGAGGGGTCTGCGCGCGTCCGCGCGCGAATGGGCAGGGCACCCAGTTCGCCGTCCGTGCCGGTTTGCGGCAGTCCGGGCTGGTTCGATCCGAGAGAACCCCCTCCCCCTAACCCCCTCCCGCGAGGGGAGGGGGGACTCACTTTATGTTCGATCGATGTCGCTGCCCGCCTTCTTGCTGGACACGACACAATGACCGGCAATGGCTCGGCCATCCCCCAGCGGGCCATCCCCGAGCGGGCCGATGTCCTGGTGATCGGCGGCGGGATCAACGGCATCAGCACCTTCCGCGAGCTGGCGCTGCAGGGCATCGACGTGGTGCTGGTCGAGCGCGACGATTTCTGCTCCGGCGCCAGCGCCGCCCTGTCCCGCATGGTGCATGGCGGCCTGCGCTACCTGGAGAACGGCGAGTTCCGGCTGGTCCGCCAGTCGCTGCAGGAGCGCGACCGGCTGCTGCGCAACGCGCCGCACTATGTCTCGCCGCTGCCGACCCTGGTGCCGGTGACGGCCCGGCTGCGCGGCACGCTGGCAACGATCGGGGCCTTCCTCGGCATCGCCGACCGGCCGAAGGCGCGGCCCGGGCTGATGATCCGGGCCGGGCTCGCGCTCTATGACATCCTGTCCTGGCGCAGCCGGACCATGCCGCGGCACCGCGGCATCGGCCGGGTCAAGCTGCAGCGGCTGGCCAAGGGCATCACCCGGCGGGCGGTGGCGGGGGTGCTGTATTATGACGCCCGCGTCACCCAGCCGGAGCGGCTGGGCATCGAGCTGCTGCTGGACACCGAGGCCGAGACCGGCGCCCGCGCCTTCTCCTACACCGAGATCACCGGCCGCGACGGCGACGGCCTGGCCTGGCGCGACCGGCTGACCGGCGCCAGCGGGCGGATCGCGCCGCGCGTGGTGGTCAACGCCACCGGGGCCTGGGTCGATCTCGTCGGCGGCGCCATCGGCCCGGCCACCAACCGCCGCCGGGTCCAGGGCACCAAGGGCTCGCATCTGATGATCCGCAACCCCGCGCTGCAGGAGGCGCTGGGCGACCGGATGATCTATTTCGAGAACGGCGACGGCCGCATCTGCATCGCCTTCAACCATGCGAACGCGGCGATGGTCGGGTCCACCGACATCCGGATCGACGACCCTGACGACGCGGTCTGCCTGGATGACGAGAAGCGCTACATGCTCGAAGCGCTGGCCGGCATCTTCCCGGAGCTGGAGGTGCGCGAGGACGAGATCGTCCATGTCTTCACCGGCGTCCGCCCGCTGCCGGTCAGCGAGGATGAGGCGACCGGGCGGATCAGCCGCGACCATGCGGTCGAGGTCGACCCGGCGGGCGCGCTGCCCTTCGCCGTGCTGACCCTGATCGGCGGCAAATGGACCACCTTCCGCGCCTTCGGCGAGGAGGTCGCCGACCTGGCCCTGGCCCAGCTCGGCCGGCCGCGCCGGGTCGGCACCCACGACCTAGCGATTGGCGGCGGCCGGGGCTTTCCGCGCGACGCCGACACCCGATCGCGCTGGCAGCGGGACCAGGCCGCCGCCGCCGATCTGCCGCTGGCGCGCTTCCAGGATCTCAGCGAGCGCTACGGCAGCCGCGCCATCGCCGTCGCCCGCTTCCTCGGCGAGGGGCCGGACGCGCCGGTCGCCGCCGCGCCCGACTATTCGCGGCGCGAGCTGCAATACCTGATCGAGACCGAACGGGTGCGCGACATCGGCGACCTGCTGCTGCGCCGCACCTTGCTGGGAATGGAAGGCCGGATCACGCCGGCCCTGGTCGCCGAGGCCGGAGGCCTGGTCGCCGCCGCCCTCGACTGGACCGAGGCCGAGACCATGGCCGCCGCCGCCCGCTTCGACGGCATCATGGCCCGCCGCCACCGCGTGCAGGCTGCGCAACATTGATGGGGACTCCAATGTATCTGACCAAGAAGGTCCGCCTGAACCGGCTGATGCGGAATGGCCGCTGCCTGGACGTCGCGATCGACCACGGCGTCTGCAACGAGCCCTCCTTCATGGCCGGGCTGGAGGACATGGCGGGCGTGGTCCGCATGCTGGCCGAGGCCGGGCCGGACGCGATCCAGATGAATTACGGCCAGGCCGACCTGCTGCAGTCGATGCCGGGGCAGAACCGTCCGGCGCTGGTGATGCGGGTCGACATGGGCAACCCGTACAACCGCCAGCGCCATCGCGAGATGTGGGCGCTGCTGCAGAACGAGGCCGACCCGATCCTGCCGGCCCTGCGGCTTGACGCGGCCTGCGTCGTGGTGAACCTGTTCATGCTGCCGGACGAGCCGGGGCTGTTCCGGCAATGCGTGCAGAACATCAGCCGGCTCGGCAATGACTGCGAGAAATACGGCATGCCGCTGATGGTCGAGCCGCTGGTGATGCAGCCGAACGAGCGCGGCGGCTATCTGGTCGACGGCGACACCGAGAAGATCGTCACCCTGGTGCGGCTGGCGCGCGAGCTCGGCGCCGACATCGTCAAGGCCGATCCGACCGACGACCCGGCCGATTTCCGCCACGTGGTCCAGGCGGCGCGCTGCCCGGTGCTGGTGCGCGGCGGCGGCAAGGCCGACCTGCGGCGGGTGTTCGAGACCTCGGCCGCGCTGATGGGGCAGGGAGCGCATGGCATGGTCTATGGCCGCAACATCTACCAGCACGACAATCCCGGCGCCGTGGTGGCGGCGCTGATGGCGATGATCCATGACGGCGCGGATGCCGACGCCGCCTGGTCGATCTACCGCAACGGTGGCGGACGATGAGCGCCTGGCTCGGCATCGACGCCGGCAACACCGGGGTCAAGGCGCTGCTGTTCGACGATGCGGGGCGCGAGCTGGCCTGCGCCCATCGCGACACCGGCGGCCACAGCCCGGAGCCGGGGATGGTCGAGCGCGACATCGGCCGCCTGCGTGCCGATCTCGCCGACCTCGTCCGCGAGCTCCTGGACAAGAGCGGCCTGCACGGCCGCGACATCGCCGGCATCGGCACTTCGGGCCACGGCAACGGCCTCTATCTGCTCGACGCCGATGGCGGGCCGCTGGCGGCGATCCAGTCGCTCGACTCCCGCACCGCCGGGCTGGTCGAGGAGTGGACGGCGGCCGGGGTGGGGGAGGCGGCGGCGGCGATCTGCCTGCAGCGGCCCTGGCCGTCGCAGACGCCGGCGCTGCTGGCCTGGATGGCGCGGCACCGGCCGCAGGTGCTGGCCCGCGCCGCCCATGTGCTGATGTGCAAGGACCTGGTGGTCCACGCCCTGACCGGGCGGGTGGCGACCGACATCACCGACATGGGCGGGGCCGGGCTGCTGCGTTTGCCCGAGAACCGCTACGATGACGGGCTGCTGGAGATCTACGGGCTCGGCGGCGTCGCCGCGAAGCTGCCGCCGCTGCACTGGCCCACCGACAAGGTCGGCACGGTAACGGCGGAAGCTGCGGCCCGCACCGGCCTGGCCGAGGGCACGCCGGTGGTGGCCGGCTTCTTCGACGTGGTGGCCAGCGCCGTCGGCGCCGGCGTCACCCGGCCGGGCCAGGCCTCGATCATCCTCGGCACCTGGAGCATCAACCAGGTGGTGGTCGACGCCCCGCTGGACGGGGTGTTCATGTCGGCCGGCATCGCCCCCGGCCGCTTCCTGTCGATGGAGAACTCGGCCACCTCGGCGGCCAATCTCGAATGGCTGGCCCATCACCTGCTGGCGCAGGATGCCCGGCGGCAGGGCGGCAGCGCCTTCGCCCTGGCCGATGCCCTGGCCGCCGCGGCGCCGGCCAAGGCCGACGGGCCGATGTACCACCCCTATCTCTACGGCGCGGCGGGCGATCCGTCGGCCCGGGCCGGCTTCTTCGGCCTGGCCGGCTGGCACGATGGCGGCGACATGGTGCGGGCGGTGTTCGAAGGCGTCGCCTTCGCCCATCTCGCTCATGTCGAGAAGCTGCTCGCCGCTGGCGCCCGGCTGCGCGGCATCACCATCTCCGGCGGCGGCGCCCGCAGCCCGGTCTGGCCGCAGATGATCGCCGACGTGCTGCGCCTGCCGGTCAGGGTCGCGGCGCAGGCGGAGACCGGGGCGCTCGGCGCCGCCATGGCCGCCGCGGCCGGCGCCGGCCGCTACGACAGCCTGGACGAGGCCGCCGCCGCGATGGTGGCGCCGTCGCGCGAGATCGTGCCCGATCCCTGCCTGGCCGGCTTCTATCAGCGCCGCTTCGCCCTGTGGCAGGCGGTCGGCAAAAGCCTGGCGCCGCACTGGGCGGCCTTGCGCGACCTCGGCCAGGCCTGATCGCGCTGCAGGCCAGCACGGCCGACGGCGCCGTTGAGCTCGATGTGGACGTCCGAGACCTTGTCGCCGGGTCGATGTCGCGCATACCCTCGCACTGCCGAGGATCGGCGCGCAGGCGATCTCGGCCGAGCTCGCCGAACGCAGCAGCAACCGCCGAGCCGTACAGGCCGCCCGCAAGGCCGCACAGATGACGGGACAGACCACATGATCCGCTCGCTGCTCTACGTCCCGGCCTCCGAGCCGCGTTTCATCGAGAAGGCCCACACCCGCGGCGCCGACGTCGTGATCCTCGATCTCGAGGATGCCGTCGCGCCGTCCCGCAAGGCGGCGGCGCGCGACGCGCTGGCGGACAGCGTCGTCCAGGCCGGGCAATCCGGTGCCGTGGTCTATGTGCGGATCAACGCCGAGCCGGAGCTGCGCTTCCTCGACGCGGAGGCCGCCTGCCGCGCCGGCGCGGCGGGGCTGCTGGTGCCCAAGACCGGCTCCGCGGCCGAGCTGGCGGAGCTGGCCGGGCGGCTCGATCCGGTCGAGCGGGACCTCGGCCGGCCGGCCATGGAGTTCATCGCCCTGATCGAGGATCCGGCGGCGCTGCTGGACGCCCGCGCGATCGCCGCCGGCCCCCGGGTCGTCGCGCTGGCCCTCGGCTCGGAGGACTTCGCCACCGCCACCGGCGCCGTGCCGACGCCGGAGACTCTGCGGCTGCCGAAGCTGCTGCTGCACTACGCCGCCAAGGCGGCGGGGCTGCGCTCCTACGGCCTGCTGCGCTCGGTCGCCGATTACCGCGACGTCGAGGCGATGACGGCGTCCGCGCGCGAGGCGCGGACCTTCGGCTTCGACGGGGCCAGCTGCATCCATCCCGCCGTCGTGCCGATCCTCAACCAGGCGTTCGCCCCGTCGGAGGAGGAACTGGCCTGGGCCCGCAAGGTGGTCGAGGCCGATGCCGATGCCCGTCGCGAGGGCAAGGGCGCCTATCTGGTCGACGGGCGCTTCGTCGACGCGCCGGTCGTGGAGCGGGCCCGGCGCATGCTGGGACGGGCCGCACCTGGTCCCAATTCAGGTGCCGGCGGCGATCGCTGAGGTCAGGACCCCAGCGCAGCGCCGCTCAGTCGCGGCCGTCCTCCTCAGAAATTCGTCCAGTCGCCGCTGGCCTCAAAGGCCGCAGCGGCCTGGTAGATCGTGGCTTCGGCATAGTCCTTGCCGACCAGCATCAGCCCGATCGGCAGGCCGCTGCCGAGGCCGCAGGGCAGGGACATCGCCGGGTGGCCGGTGACGTCGAACTGCGAGGTGTTGCCGATCATCTCGAAAGCCCGGGTGACGATCTCGGTGATCGAGGCGCCGGGCTCCGGCAGCGGCGTCGCCTTGATCGGCAGGGTCGGCATCAGCAGCAGGTCGTACTGCGCGAAGGCGGCGTCGTAGGCCGCCTTGATCCGGCGGGCCTGGTTCTGCGCCTTGGCGTAGTAGCGGCCGCGGTAGTGGCTGATGAAGTACTGGGCGGTGAGCATCGAGATCTTGAGGCTCTCGGACAGGTCGTCGGCCCGCTCCCGCCACGCCGCATGGGCGTCGATCAGGCCGACATTGTAGAGGCCTTTCCAGTTCATCCCCATGCCGTTGCCCAGCATCATCTGCCACTGCAGGCCTTCCAGCGCGATCGGCGTCCAGATCGAGGCGGCGACCAGATGCTCGGGGATCGAGACCTCGGCGATCTCGGCGCCGAGCGACCGGAACCGCTCGGCCCCGGCCAGCACCTTCTCCTTCACATCCGCTTCCAGGTTGGCGCCGGCGAAACCCTCGGTGACGACGGCGATCTTCATGCCCTTCACCCCGCGGTCGAGCTCGCCGGTGTAGGAGGTGACCTTGGGCGCGTATTGCCGCGGGTCGAGCCCGTCGGGGCCGGCCAGCACCTCCAGCAGCAGCGCGTTGTCGGCCACCGTCGCCGTCATCGGCCCGGTGTGGTCGATGGTGGATTCGATCGGCATCACGCCAGTGTAGGGCACCAGGCCATGGGTCGGCTTCATGCCATAGATGCCGCAGAAGGCGGCGGGCATGCGGATCGACCCGCCCTGGTCGCCGCCGATCGCCATGTCGACCGCGCCGGCCGCGACCAGGGCGCCGCTGCCGGAGGAGGAGCCGCCGGCCGAATAGCCGCGCTTGCGCGGGTTGTGCACCGGCGCGGGCTCGGAGGTATGGCTGCCGCCGGACAGGCAGAAATACTCGCACACCGCCTTGCCCAGGATGGTGGCGCCGGCATCGAGCATGCGGGTGACGATGGTGGCGTCGATGTTCGGGACATAGCCTTCGAGGGTCGAGGCGCCATTCATCATCGGCACGCCGGCCAGGCAGACATTGTCCTTCAGCGCCACCGTCTTGCCAGCCAGCTTGCCGCCCGCGGCGCCCTTGACCTCGCTCTTCCAGTACCATGCGTTGAGCGGATTCTCGGCCGGGCCCGGCCGATAGCCGGGCGTGCGCGGATACTTGACCGCCGGCACCTCGTCCGGCAGCGCGTCGACCACGTCATAGGCGGCGAAGCTGCCGGCCATCAGCGACAGGTATTCCGCCGCCTGGTCGGTGGTCAGATGCATGCCGAGGCCGGCGGCGATGTCGACCAGCTGCGGAACGGACGGACGGGTGACGGCCATTGCTGTGCTCCCCTATCGGGTGTGGGCGGAACGGTGGTGCGGGTGGCTACGCCATGCCGACGAACTCGGCGACCAGCTCGGGGTCGCGGAATTGCTCGGGTGCCAGGCTGCCGGTGATCCGGCCCTTCTGGATGGTCAGGATCCGCTGCGACAGCGCGGCGATGAAATCGAGATTCTGCTCGACCAGGATCAGGGTCAGGCCGCGGCGGGCGCGCAGCCCATCCAGCGTCTCCACGATCTCCTCGATGATCGAGGGCTGGATGCCCTCGGTCGGCTCGTCCAGCAGCAGCAGCTTCGGCCGCATGCACAGGCAGCGCGCCAGGGCCAGCAACTGCTGCTCGCCGCCCGACAGCGCGCCGCCGCGCCGGTCGAGCAGTCGCTGCAGCCGCGGGAACTCGGTCAGCACCTCGTCGATCACGGTGCGGTCCTCGCGCGCGGCGGCCATGCCCATGCGCAGATTCTCCATCACCGACAGGTTCGGGAAGATCTCGCGCCCCTGCGGCACGAAGCCCATCCCGGCCCGGGCGCGATCGGCGGTCGGCGCCCTGGTGATGTCGCGGCCCTCGAAGCTGACCGTCCCGGCCGTGGCCGGCAGGTAGCCCATCAGGGTGCGCATCAGCGTGGTCTTGCCCATGCCGTTGTGGCCGAGGATGCCGACCGACTCCCCGGCCTCGACCGCGAGGCTGACCCCCGCCAGGATCGGGATGCGGCCGTAGCCGCCGTGCAGGCCCTGGACCCTCAGCATCACGCCGCGACCTTCTTGCCGAGATAGACGTCGCGCACCCGGCCGTCGCGCAGCACCGCGTCGACCGTGTCCTCCAGCAGCACCCGGCCCTGGTGGAACACCGTGACGGTCCGCGCGATCATCCGGATGAACTGCATGTCGTGCTCGACCACCACCAGCGCGCGGGACTGGTTGATCTCGCGGATCAACTCGGCGGTGCGCAGCACCTCGTCATGGGTCATGCCGGCCGCCGGTTCGTCCAGCAGGATCAACTCCGGATCGGCCGCGATCACCGTGCCGATCTCGACCCATTGGCGCTGGCCGTGCGACAGCTGGCCGACCAGGGTCGCGGCCTTCGCGGTCAGCCGGATCTTCTCCAGCACCTCGTCGACCACCGCGGCCGTGCGCAGCGGCGTGTGGGTGCGCCGGGCGCCGAGCCAGATGTTCTCGCGCACCGACAGCCCGTTGAACACGTTCGGCACCTGGGTCTTGATGCCGACGCCGAGCCGGGCGATCTGGTGCGGGCTGGCGCCGGCGACCGGCCGGCCGCGGAACATGATCGTACCGGCGCTGGGGGCGAGCTGGCCGGTCAGCATCTTGAAGAAGGTGCTCTTGCCGGCGCCGTTCGGCCCGATCAGGCAGCGCAGCTCGGCCTCGCGCAGGGTGAAGTCGACCTCGCTGACCGCGGTCACGCCGCCGAAGCGCATGGTCAGGGCCTTGGTCTCGAGCAGGGGGACCGGCGTCGCCATCTCACTCGGCCTCCTTCAGCGCGCCGATACTCTCGGCGGTCCGGGCGCGGCGGCGGACCAGGCCGGCCAGCCGGCCGCAGAGATCCTGCACCGTCGGCACCAGTCCGCGGCGCAGCAGCAGCACGAAGGCGATCAGGATGACGCCCAACACCAGGTTGGCGTTGAACGTCTGCTGCGTGCCGATCTGCGCCACCAGGTACTGGATCAGGACGCAGCCGATCACCGGGCCGATCAGGGTGCCCAGGCCGCCGACCGTGACCCAGATGATGATCTCGGCCGACAAAGCCAGGCTGAAGATCGTCGGGCTGACGAAGGCGCCCCAATTGGCATAGAGGCAGCCGGCCAGCCCGGCGACGCCGCCGCCCACGACGAACACCGCGAGCTTGGTCAGCCGCGGGTCGTAGCCCAGCAGGGCGGCCCGGGTCTCGTTCTCGCGGATCGCCACCGCCACCCGGCCGAACCGACTGGCCAGCAGGAGGCGCAGCAGGACATAGACCAGGATCAGGGCGCCGCCGGTGACGAACCAGAGCTCCTCCGGGTCGAGCAGGTAGTCCGGATTGCCCGGCGCGTTCAGGCCGGGGATCGACGGCATGCCGTTGAAGCCGCCCAGCGCCGCCGTGCCGATGCGGTACTCATCGCCGGCGGTGGAGTTGATCAGGTTGAACAGGATCAGCGTCACCGTCAGCGTGATCACGCCGAGATAGACGTCGCTGATCCGGCCGTAGAACATGAAATAGCCGAGCACCAGGGCGAACCCCGCCGGCACCAGCACCGCCAGGACCACGGCGCCGGTGCTGTCGCCGAAATTGATCGCGGCGACGGCATAGGCATAGGCGCCGAGGCCGAAGAAGGCGGTCTGGCCGAAGGACAGGATGCCGCCGAAGCCCCAGATGAAGCCGAGGCTGAGGGCCAGGATGCCCATCGCCGCGAACAGCGTGTACTGCATCAGGTCGAAGATCTCGACCTGCTGCGGCATCACGACGACGGCGGCGACCGCCGCGGCCAGCGCCGCTGCCTGCGCCAGCTTGGCGAGATGGTGCGAGGTCATAGGCTGCGCCCGAAGAAGCGGCCGGAGATGCCCTGGGGCAGCACCCGGATCAGGATGATCGCCGAGACGAACAGGGTCACCTCGCCGAACACCGGCGTGGTCAGATAGGCCGCCATCTGGTTGATGAAGCCGAACAGCCCGGCGGCCGAGGCGGTGCCGGCCAGGATCGACGAGCCGCCGCCGACCACGGTGATGAAGGCCTTGGCGACATAGGCCGCGCCCATCGTCGGCACCACGCCGGAGACCGGCGCCAAGAGGCCGCCGGCCAGGCCAGTGATGGCGGCGCCGACCGCGAAGGTGGCCATGTAGACCCGGTTCGGGCTGACGCCGAGGGCGGCCGCCATGTTCGGGTTCTGCATCGTCGCCCGCGCGATCAGCCCGAGCCGGGTGTAGCGCAGCACCGCCCAGACCGCGGCCAGCAGCAGCACCGCCATCGCCACCAGGAACAGGGTGTACAGGCTGGACCGGTAGGCGCCGATCGAGAAGCCGCCCAGCGGCGTCGGCACGCCCTGGATGGTGTTGCCGTAGATCGTCGTCACCAGCCCGACGATGAACAGGCTGAGGCCCCAGGTGGCCAGCATGGTGTCGACCAGCCTGCCGTACAGGAAGCGGATCAGGCAGCGCTCCACCACCAGGCTGACCGCGCCGACGAACAGCGGCGCCACCACCAGCATCGCCACCCAGACATTCACCCCGGCATTGGTCGAGACCACGGTGGCGTAGGCGCCGAGCATCAGGAACTCGCCATGGGCGAGGTTGATGATGCGCATCATCCCGAAGATGACCGCCAGGCCGGTGCACAGCAGGATCAGGGACGCGACGCCGTTCAGGACGTCGAGCGCGAGGATGGCGGCGAGATCCATCGGTCCGGCCCCGCTCAGACCTTGATCACGTATTGCTGGTTGTCGGTCGGCTTGTCGATCAGGTTGCAGACCGCCGCGGTGTCGGCGGGCGGCTGCTGCTCGAAGGTCTCGACCACCGAGAAGTGCCGGTCCTTGACGCTGCCGAGATAGGCGTTGCGCGTGGCGTGATGGGTGGCGTGGTCGAGCACGACCTTGCCGGTCGGCCCGTCGAAGCTGATGCCGGTCTCCAGCGCCTCGATCACCTTCATGCGGTCGAGCGAGCCGGCCTTCTTCGCGCCTTCGAGCCACAGGTAGAAGCCCTCATAGGTCGCGGCGGCGATCTCGGAGATATAGGGGATGTCGGCGCCGAACTTGTCCTTCAGCTTCTTGACGTAGGTGGTGCTGGCCGGGGTCGTCAGCTCCTCGAAATAGCCGTAGGCGGCGAGGACGCCGTCGCTCTCCTGCGCATCCAGCGTGGTCTGCTCGTTGACCAGGCCGAAGGTGGTCGAGGCGATCGGGATCTCCTGCTTCATCCCGGCCGAGGCCCATTGCCGGTAGAAGGCGGTGTGGTTGCCGCCGACCAGGGCCGACAGGATGATGTCCGGCTTGGCGGCCTGGATTTTGCTGATCGTCGGGCCGAAATTGGTCACGTCCAGCGGAAAGAAGTCGGTCGACAGAACCTCGCCGCCATTGTCGCGGACGTATTTGGTCATCCACTTGGCGGTGATCTGGCCGTAATTGTAGTCGGCGGCGATGATGTAGGCCTTCTTGCCCCAGCTCTTCATCGCCGAGGGGACCAGCTTCTCGACCGTCTGGGCCGGGGTGGTGCCGGTGCAGAAGATGTTGCGGTCGCAGACCCCGCCCTCATAGAGCGTGTTGTAGAAGTACAGCACCTTGAACCGGTCGAAGATCGGCCGGATCGCCTCGCGCGAGGCCGAGGTGATGCCGCCATGCACGATCGCGACCTTGTCCTTGAGCGCGAGCTGCTGGGCGTACTGGCTGTACATCTGGATCGTCGACTGGGTGTCGTAATGCACCAGCTTCAGCGGCCGGCCCAGCAGGCCACCGGCGGCGTTCGCCTCCTCGATCGCCAGCTGCAGGCTGGCGACCATCGGCACGCCGGTGGCCGCGAGCGGGCCGGACTGGTCGTGCAGGCTGCCGACCAGGATCGGGTCGTCGGCGCCGAGGGCGCCGTGCCGCAGGATGGCCGGGCTGGCCAGCAGGCCGGCCGCCGACAGAGCCGTGGTCTTCAGAACGTCGCGCCGCGAGATCCGCATGTGCCGCCTCTCCTGCCGCTAATTTTTGGATTGGATATATATGAAACGGCAATTATTGCTATTGCAATAGATTTATCGGCCGGCTCAGAAGCTGGCGATCACGCGGAAGTCGAGCCCGTCGGCCTCGGCCAGATGCACGGCTTGGCGCGGCACGGGGCGGGGCTTTCCCGCCAAAGCGTGCAGCGCGTCGTAGCAGGACCGGCAGAAGGCGTTCGGGGTCGGCGCATGGTCGCCGAAGCTGCCGTGATAGCGCTCGAGGAAGCCGTCATTGCCGGCCGAGCGCAGCGTCGCCAGATAGATCGCGGTGACGTGGAGGCCGGCCGAGGCCTCGGCGCCGATGCCGTACAGCACGGTCTCGTCGGTCGCCAGCGCGAAGCGGAGATGGTGGCGGTCCAGCCCGGCCCCGGCGAATTCGCGATTGAAGGCGATCGCCTCCTGGCCGACCAGCAGCAGGATCACCACATCCGGCCGGGTCCGCCGGATCGCCGCGAAGACCGGGTCGTAGTCTCGCGTCTCATAGGGCAGGAAGCTCTGCCCGACCAGCGTGCCGCCGCCGTCGCGGATCAGCGCCCGGGCGATGGCGCCCGACACCTGCGGCCAGACATAGTCGTTGCCGACGATGAAAAAGCGCCGGGCGCCGCGCTGCTCCGACAGCCAGTGCAGGCCCGGGCGCAGCAGCTCGGCCGCGGTGACTCCGGTCGCGGTCACGCCGGCCTCGATCCGGCCGCCCTCGTATTGTGGGGTGTACAGATAGGGGCGGCGGCCGCGCACCGCGGCCGTCACCGCCTCGCGCATGTCGCTGGGATGCATGCCGACCACCAGGTCGACCTCGTCCAGAGCGATCAGGTCGTCGGCCGCCACCGCCGCTTCCGCCACCGTACCGCCGGCATCGCCGAGGACCAGGTCGATCGGGCGGCCGCGAATGCCACCGCGGGCGTTGATCTCCGCGACGGCCAGCACGGCGCTGGCTTCGGTCGACGGGGACCACAGGCCGGCCGGCCCGTCCCGCGGCAGCAGCAACCCGATCTTCACGCCAGATCCCTCGCAGGATGGACGCGCCGGCGGAGTGTCGCATCGCCCGTCGAGCGCAGCTTCGAGTTTGTCGACAATCCAATGCAATGACCATGCCAGCCCGGCGGCCTGGGCCGGACGGCCTGCGGTTGCGGCCGGCATGCCGTAAAAACCGGCGAGGCGGCCCTGCATGCCCATGTTCTGGGCAACGCCGGCGGCGTGCCGCGCATCCTGCCGGTCTTGAAAGCCGCACCTGTCCCGCGTATTTACTTCCGAACTCATCTAATGAAATTTCGATGGTTAAATAGGCATGACGGCAGAACGCCTGGAAGACCAGCTGGCCTACCTCATCGCCGGCGTGAACCGTCAATTCGAGGAAGAGCTCAGGGAGAAGCTGCGGCCCCAGGGAGTGCCGATCGAGCAGTCCCGGGTCCTCGGCCTGCTTGCCGACGGCCAGGGACGGCCGATGACCGAGTTGGCCGAGCAGGTCTTCGTCGAGGCACCGACCCTGACCAAGATCATCGACCGCATGGTGGCGCAGTCGCTGGTGGTCCGCGCGCCCGACCCGAACGACCGGCGCCGCGTCCTGATCTACGCGACCAGGCGCGGCCAGGCGCTGTGGGAGAAGATCGGCGGCTATGCCCGCGAGCAGCAGAAGCGCGTCCTCGACCGCCTCTCCCCCGGCGATCTGGCGCGGCTGACCGAGATCCTGCGCGGCCTGATCGCGGAGTAAGGTCTCAACGCTTCGCGCTGACCTCGTCGCAGATGTGCAGGGTCGCTTTCCCGTCCAGGATCGGCTCTGCCGTAGCAAAGAAGGCGGCGACGGCGGCGGAGCCGTTATGCGTGTCCATGGCGGCGCGGTCGCGGAACCGCTCATAGGTGGTGAAGACCGCCGGCGTCTCGACGTCGCGGGAGACGAAGAAGTCTACCGTGCCGGGCTCCGCGGCCCGGACATGCGCCGCGACGGCGAGGAGCGCGGCCTGCAGCTCGGCCTCCATTCCCGGTTTCGCGCGCAGGACCGCCGTGATCGTGATCATCCTGTCCTCGTGCCTGGATTTCTCCTCTGTATCGTAATTTCAAATTATTGAATATTCAATTAACTGAATCCGGCTGGCCGGAGCGGAGATCGAGGTGGCGCGGCATCGGCTATGTCGCGGCGTCGGCGTCGGCGTCGATCGCGCGATCGCCGAGGGCGGCGGCGATCAGGCGATACTTGACCCGGGCATTGGTCATGTCGCGGAAGTAGTTGACCAGGTCTCCCCATGGGTCGTTGACCCGGTTCAGCCCCGAAATGAAGGCGACGACCGTCCCGACCTCGGTCTCGCCGCGAACGACGAACCATCCGCCGACGAACAGGATGCCGATGACCCCGATCTGGTGCAGCAGGTTCATCAGGAAGTTCATGCTGAACTTCCGCCGGTAGATCTGCATGTTGAGGCGATAGATGTCGCCGACCTGCCGTCGATAGCGGCCGGTCTCGCGGGGACCTCGCCGCTCGGCGGCCTCGTCGACGATCTCGACGCTGAGGCCGCGCATGACCTTGATCCGCTGCTCGGTGCGCTGGTTGATCGCCCGCTGCAGGAACGGGATGAACAGGAACTGCGGCAGGAACAGCACGGCGGCGACGGCCGCCATCCAAGGCTCCAGCACCACCATGTAGCCGAACACGGCGATCAGCAGCCCGCCGTTCAGAACCACCTCCGAGACGCTGGCGCCGATGAAGCCGCCGACGGCTTCGACCTCCGACACGATGATCGAGATGTCGATGCCTTCCTTGCGGGCGTCCGGCTCGCCGGACCCGCCGTCGGCGCCGGATGGGCTCAGCTGCAGCCGCAGCCGCCGGTTGGCGGCCTCGGTCACCGATCCGCGATAGATGTTCAGAAGGAGCTTGAGGCCGCCCTGGACCAGCACGACGCCGACATACAGCAGGGACAGCACGATCAACTGCTCGAGGGCGTGCTTTTCCAGCGCGCCATTGACGATCCGCCGCTGCAGCTCCAGGGGCGCGAGGTCGAGCAGGAAGACCATGATGGCAAGCAGCGACAGCAGGATCTGGTCCCGCGCGCTGACCCGCCAGATGTAGCGGAAAAGGCCCTGAGGCATGGTGGTCCGCGATGCCAGGTCCGAGGGCCGCCTCGGCCGGAGCCGAGGCGGTTGGTGTCCTCAGATCCGGTCGTCGCGCAGATGGCCGCCGAGCGATGCGCTGACCGCCGCGATGAAGGCGCCGATCAACAGTGCCAGGAAGGCGGTGAAGGCGGTCGAAAGCCCGGCCTTGCGGGCGGCATCCGCCGTCTCGCGCGCCTTGGCCACCGCGGCGTCGACCTGGGCCGTCATCTCGTCGACCCGCTTCTCCGCGTCGGCCTGGCTCAGGCCGGTGCGCTGCGCCACGAGCTGGGCCAGATAGCTCTTGTCGGCCGCGGGCAGGCTGCCGGCCGCGACGGCGTTGGCCAGGATCCGCGCCACCTCCGGACGCGGATCGGTGGTGCCGGCTGCCGGTGGCTGGGCGTCCGGCGCGGGCCGGAACAGCAGGTCGATGGCGTAGCCGGTCGGGTCGGCGGGCACCGCTGCCGGGGCCGCCGCCGTCGCGCCCTGCGCCGCGCCGGACGCGACCGTCGCCGTCGCCTGGACGCCGGTCGACGCCGTGCCGTAGGTGACGACGCCCAGGATCAGAACCACGAACAGAGTGGAAACGCACCAGGCGAGAAAGCCGTGGGCCGTGTCGCGGAAGGCGACTTCGTCGGTGTGGAGGCTGGTCCAACGCGTCCGCAGCCGTCCGGTGACGTAGCCGCCGAGGCCGGAGGCCACCCACTGGATGACGACCAGCCCGATCGCGGTGGTGACCGCGAAGGTCGTGGCGCCGGCGCCCGATCCGGGCCAGGGCGAGACGATGGACAGGCCGAAGCCCGCCCCCAGGACCATCAGCGCCAGGGTGACTGCGGTGGCGACGGCGGCGCCGGCGAAGACGGCGTCCCAGGACACGCCGGAGGCTGCCGCCTCCACAGCCGGGACGACGGCGCGCGTTTCGGAATATTCGGAATAAGTGCCGACCATGTCGCCCTCCCTCAACGGAACAGCAGCAGGATGAGGATGATCACCGGAATCGGAATCCCGAGAAGCCAGAGAAGAATGCCGCGGCCCATATCGGCCTCCTGAAGCAGAATCACTGAGTCAGCGAATGGACGGCCGGCCGCCTCCGTTCCGCTCGGCCGCAAATTCTTTCCTGGACGCCGGTTGTGGACTATGGCCGCCGCGGGGCTTCCATCCTCGGCAGGGTCCACCTCCACGATGACAGACAGCTCCGTGCCGCCGGGCCGTCGGGCGCATGTGCGGCCTCCTCCCCCGGTCGCGCGATCCCTCGCCATATCCAAGCGAGATAGTCCAGCCAGGTGGTCGCGGCGGCACGCCGCCTGCTCTCGCGATGATGCGAGCCAGACCGCCCGACGAGCGGATCAGCTGACGCGTTCGAAGGTGTCCAGGCTGGTCCCGAAGGCGCGCCAGGCGCCGACCTTCCTGATCCTTGCCGGCGCACCTTCCTCGGCTGCGCTCAGAGTCTGGTCGGCGACGGTGTGCCACAGCGTCTTGAGCTTGCCGTCCCTGAGCAGCCCCGTGTAGCTGACCGCCGCCGGTCCGGTCGTGCCGTTGGCGGCGGCCGTGAAGCCGATGACGTCGCCGTGAGCTGCGCCATGGATCGGAACTTCCTGCCCGAAGAAGCTGCTGTCCTCCAGGGCGGTACGGAACACGCCGCGGATGATGCCGTCGCTGTCGTTCTCGATCACGACGATCGAACCATACTGGTTGCGCCACGTGCCGTTCCAGGATGCCATGTCGACACCTCCGTGACCTGATGCCGGATGAACAGGCCGTTTCTGGATTCGGTTTCCCGGTGTTGTGCTTGTGCCCCGGCCCGGCGGCTTGCCATCGCGGCGCCGGGACGGCCCTTCCATGCCACGTTACTGCGCGTTCTCCGCCCGGCCATGAAAGAATGCAATGAGATGCCGGGAGACGAAGCCCGGGTTCTCATCCGGCAGCCAATGCCCGGTCTCCGGCGCCACGGCACCGGAGACGTTATCGGCAGCCTCCTTGGCCATATCCAGCTCCTTCCAGCCATTGCTCCGCTCGCCGGCGAGCGCCAGGACCGGCATCGGCAGCTTTGCCTTCAGGAATTCCCTGAACCGCCGTTCGTCCTCGGGAAAGGCGCGATACAGCTCGAAGCCGGCGCGCATCCCCCCGGGCGCGGCATAGGCCCGCGCGTAGAGAGCCAGATCCTCGTCGGCGATCGGCGCGGCGAGCCGCTTCTTCATGAAGTCCGAGATGTACGCATACTCATGCCCGGCCACGAGCATCTCGGCGACGTCGCGCTGCTGGTGCAGGCCGAAATGCCAGAGCTCCGGATCGGGCTTGTGGATCGCCTCGTCCCAGACCCGCGTGCCGGGCACCGGCACGTCGAGCATCGCGAGCCTGGCGACGTCGTCCGGCCATTGCGCGGCATAGGCATAGGCGACCATGACCCCGATGTCGCGGCCGACAAGATCCACCTTCGCCGGGCCCAATTGGCGCACAAGATCCCGGATGTCGGCCGCCATGGTGGCCTTGTCGTAGCCGTCGAGCGGTCGTTCCGACTCGCCTGCACCACGATAGTCGACCGCCACGACGCGAAAGCCCGCCTTGGCCAGCTCCGGCATCACGCGCCGCCATGTGTACCAGGTCTGGGGCCAGCCATGGAGAAGGACGACCAGTTCGCCATCGGCCGGACCGCCAATCACATAATGCAGCCGCACGCCGTTCGCTTCCGCGAACCGATGGGAAAAGGTCGTGTCGAAATCGGCCGGCAGGCCGGTCCGCGAGGGGAGCGGCCCGGGCGTGTCCTGGGCATGGCCGGGTGAGACGGCGACGCAAAGGCACACTGCGAGCGCCGAAAGCAGGGCGATCCACGAATGTCGAACCATGATCAGATCCAATGCTGGTCGGCTGCATCGAAGGCCTGCCCGCCGGCGCTCCGGGGGCGCACCCACCGTTTCAATCGCATTGCCGGCGAGGGGTTCCCTTTCCTCGAACCGCGGGCTTCGCGGCCGACTGGAACGGCGCAGCCTCGGGCGCCGTTGGACTAGGACTGCATCCTTAGTCCCGCGGGATATTGCGATGACCAGAGCCGATCTCGGCCCGACCGCCCACATCGCCCATCATCCGATCCATGTGATGCTCGTGTCGGTGCCGATCACCTGCTTCGTCGGCACGCTCCTGACCGACATCACCTATTGGCGCACCGCCGAGATGATGTGGGCCGATTTCTCCGCCTGGCTGGTCACGGTCGGCGTGATCCTCGGCATCCTCGCCGCGATCGCCGGGCTGATCGACTTCCTGGGCAACCGCCGGGTGCGGGCCCTGCGCCCGGCCTGGCCGCATGCGATCGGCAATGTCGTCGTGCTGGTCCTGGCGACCCTGAACATGCTGGTCCACACCCGCGACGGCTGGACCTCGGTGGTCCCCTGGCGGCTGATCCTGTCGGCCGCGGTCGTCCTGATTCTTCTGTTCACCGGCTGGATGGGCTGGTCGATGGTCTATCGCCACGGCGTGGGAGTGGACCAGCGATGATTGGATTGCTTCCCCTGAGGCCTGCGGCGCTGGCGCTGGCCGCCGCCTCGATGCTTGCCCTTGCGGCCTGTAATGAGGAGGACTTCGACACCGGCAGCCAGATCGGCGCCAACCCCGTCCTGCCCGAGCCGCAGCAATACCTGTTCCCGCCGATGCATCTCGCCTCCGTCGTCGGCTGGAAGCAGGGCGAGGCGCCGACGGTCGCGAAGGGGCTGAAGATCGAGGCCCTGGCGACCGGCCTCGAACATCCGCGCTCGCTGTCCGTCCTGCCCAACGGCGATGTTCTCGTGGTCGAATCCAAGCCGCCGGGGGTCGAACCGATCCGGCGGCCGAAGAGCATCGTGACCGGCTGGATCGAATCGCTGGTGACGGGCGGCGGCGATCTGCCGAGCAACCGGATCACGCTGCTGCGCGACGCCGATGGCGACGGCAAGCCGGAGACGCGCAGCATCTTCATCGACCATCTCAGCTCGCCCTTCGGCGTGGCGCTGGTCGGCGGCGAACTCTATGTCGCCAACACCGATGCGATCCTGCGCTTTCCCTACCACACCGGCGATACCAGCATCACGGCGCCCGGTACGGTGCTGACGCCGCTGCCGGGCGGCCCGATCGACCATCACTGAACCAAGAGCCTGGTCGCCAGCCGGGACGGATCGCTGCTGTATGTCGGCGTCGGGTCGAACAGCAACGTGGCCGAGAACGGCATGGAGGCGGAGAAGAACCGCGCCGCGATCTGGGAGGTCGACCGGCAAACCGGGCGCTGGCGCCTGTTCGCGACCGGCCTGCGCAACCCGAACGGGCTGAGCTGGGAGCCCGAGAGCGGCGCGCTGTGGACCGTGGTGAACGAGCGCGACGAGCTGGGTCCCAACCTGGTGCCGGACTACATGACCTCGGTCAAGGATGGCGGCTTCTACGGCTGGCCCTACAGCTATTACGGCCGGCATCTCGACCCGCGCGTCCAGCCGCAGCGCCCCGACCTGGTCGAGAAGGCGATCGTCCCGGACTATGCGCTAAGCTCGCATGTCGCGCCGCTCGGGATGGCCTTCAGCACGGCGGACTCGCTGCCCCAGCCTTACCGAGGCGGCGCCTTCGTCGGCGAGCATGGCAGCTGGGACCGGGGTGAGTTCAACGGCTTCAAGGTCGTGTTCGTCCCGTTCAGCGGCGGGCATCCGAACGGCAAGGCGCAGGATGTGGTGACGGGCTTCCTGAATGCGGATGGCGAGGCGCGCGGCCGGCCGGTCGGCGTCGCGATCGACAAATCCGGCGCGCTGCTGATCGCGGACGACGTCGGCAACACTCTGTGGCGCGTCACGGCGGAATAGCTGCGGCCTCCTGAAGCAGGAGGCATCACCGGCGTCATGACCTCAGCCCCTTGGCCGGCCGGTGCCCGGGCTCCACGCTTCCTTCAGCGGTTCGCCTGGCCTGGCAGGATCGCCAGCCCCTCATCGGCGACGATCTGCTCCTCATCCGTCGGGACCACCAGGATCCGGGCGGCGCTGCCGGAGGCGTCGATGCGGCCGGCGTTCCTCGCATTGAGCCGGTCATCGGTGCCGAGACCCAGCCACTCCAGCCGCCGGCAGATCCGGGCGCGGATCTCCGGCTGGTGCTCGCCGATGCCGGCGGTGAAGACCAGGGCGTCGAGCCCGCCGAGCGTGACGGCGAGGCCGGCGATCGATTGGGCGATGCGGAAGGTGAAGATGTCGAGGGCCTCGCCGGCCGCCGGGTCGGAGCTGGCCAGCAGGTCGCGGGTGTCGCCGCTGATGCCGGACAGGCCGAGCAACCCGGCGCGGTGATAGAGCAGGTCCTCGACCTCCTCGACCGTCATGCCGTCCGGGCCCAGCAGGTGCAGCAGCACCCCGGCGTCCAGCGCGCCGGGCCGCGTCGCCATCGGCACCCCGTCCAGGGCAGAGAAACCCATGGTGGTCTCGACGCTGGCGCCGTCCTTGAGGGCGCAGAGGCTGGCGCCGCTGCCGAGATGGGCGACGACCACCCGGCCGGCCGCGATTTCCGGGTGGTCGCGGCACAGCGCCTCGGCGATGAAGCGGTAGGACAGGCCGTGGAAGCCGTAGCGCTTGATGCCGCGGTCATGCAGCGGTCGCGGCAGGGCGAAACGGCGCATCTGGTCCGGCTGCCCGGAGTGGAAGGCGGTGTCGAAGGACGCGGTCTGGACGATGCCGGGCCGCAGCGCCCCCATCGCCTCGATCAGCCGCAGCGCTGGCGGCTGGTGCAGCGGCGCCAGCGGCACCAGCGCCTGCAACTGGTCCAGCACCTCGCCGGTGATGCGGACCGGGCCGGTGAAGGCCTCGCCGCCATGCACCACCCGGTGCCCGGCCAGGGCCAAGCCGTCGAGGCCGAGCCGGTCGTCCAGCACCTGCAGGCAGCCGTCGAGCACGGCCCGCAGGTCAGCCGGATCCGCGGCGCCGATCCCGATCGTATCGGAGATGCCCTCCGCCTCCAGCCGCAGCGCCGGCGGCCGGCCCTTCAGGTCGAGCACGGCTTTGGCGCGGCGCATGGCCTTGCCGCCGCGCTCCTCGAACAGGCCGAGCTTGATCGAGGAGGAGCCGGCGTTGAGGGCCAGGATTTCGAGCGGCATCAGTCGAACGGCGCCGCGGTGCCGCGGCTCGGCCAGCGCCAGTCGGCGACATCGGGCATGTCGCGGCCATGCTGCCGGACATAGTCGTGATGCTCGGCCAGCCGCTCCTGGAACCGGCGGCGGGCGCGGTCGGCATCGGCGCCGAGCTGCGGCAGGCGGTCCATAGCGGCGATCGCCAGGTGGAAGCGGTCCAGCTGGTTCAGCACCACCATGTCGAAGGGCGTGGTGGTGGTGCCCTCCTCGCGGAAGCCATGGACATGGAAATTGTCGTGGTTGGTGCGCTTGTAGGTCAGGCGGTGGACCAGCTGCGGATAGCCGTGGAAGGCGAAGATCACCGGCCGGTCATGGGTGAACAGACCGATGAAATCCTCCTCCGGCAGGCCATGCGGGTGCTGCTCCTTCGGCTGCAGCGCCATCAGGTCGACGACATTGACCAGGCGGATGCGCAGCGCTGGCAGCTGGTCGCGCAGCAGCGCTACGGCGGCGACGGCCTCCAGCGTCGGCACGTCGCCGGCGCAGGCCAGCACCACGTCCGGGTCGCCGTCGCCCTCGTTGCTGGCCCAGCCCCAGCGGCCGATGCCGGCCCGGCAATGGGCGGCGGCCTGGTCGATATCCAGCCATTGCGGCGACGGCTGCTTGCCGGCGACGATGACGTTGATCCGGTCATAGGTGTGCAGGATATGGTCGGTCACCCACAGCAGCGTGTTGGCGTCCGGCGGCAGGTAGATGCGGACGATGTCGGCCTTCTTGTTGACGACGTGGTCGATGAAGCCGGGGTCCTGGTGGCTGAAGCCGTTGTGGTCCTGCCGCCAGACATGCGAGGTCAGCAGGTAGTTCAGCGACGAGATCGGCTGCCGCCATTCCAGCTCGCGGGTCACCTTCAGCCATTTGGCGTGCTGGTTGACCATCGAATCGACGATGTGGATGAAGGCCTCGTAGCAGGAGAACAGGCCGTGCCGGCCGGTCAACAGGTAGCCTTCGAGCCAGCCCTGGCACAGATGCTCGCTCAGCACCTCCATCACCCGGCCCTCATGCGCCAGGTGGACGTCCTCCGGCAGGATGTCCTCCATCCACACCCGGTCGGTGACCTCGAACACGGCGTCGAGGCGGTTGGAGGCGGTCTCGTCCGGCCCGACCAGGCGGAAGGTCTGCGGGTTCTGCCGGATGACGTCGCGTAGCAGCTGGCCCATCGCCCTCGTCGCCTCGCCGTGGCTGCCGCCGGGCTCCGGCACCTCGAGGGCGAAGCTCCGATAGTCGGGGACCTCCAGCTCCCGGCGCAGCTTTCCGCCATTGGCGTGCGGGTTGGCGCCCATGCGCCGGTCGCCCTGCGGCGCCAGGGCCTGCAGCTCCGGCACCAGCCGGCCGGACTCGTCGAACAGCTCCTGCGGCCGATAGCTGCGCATCCAGGCCTCGAGCCGGGCGAGATGCTCCGGCTTGTCGGCCAGGCCGGACAGCGGAACCTGGTGCGACCGCCAGAAGCCTTCGGTCTTCAGCCCGTCGACCTCCTTCGGCCCGGTCCAGCCCTTGGGCGTGCGCAGGATGATCATCGGCCAGGGCGGCCGGGCCATGCCGTCCGCCTGAGTGCCGGTCCGGATCTCGCGGATGCGGTCGATGACGATGTCAAGCGTCGCGGCCATCGCCTGATGCGTCGGCGCCGGGTCCGAGCCCTCGACGAAATAGGGCTCGTAGCCGAAGCCCTGGAACAGCCGCAGCAGCGACTCGTCGGTCATGCGGCCGAGGATGGTTGGGTTGGCGATCTTGTAGCCGTTCAGATGCAGGATCGGCAGCACCGCGCCATCGGTCTTCGGATTGAGGAACTTGTTGGAGTGCCAGGAGGCGGCGAGGGGCCCGGTCTCGGCCTCGCCGTCGCCGATGACGCAGGCGACGATCAGCTCCGGATTGTCGAAGGCGGCGCCATAGGCATGGGCCAGGGCATAGCCCAGCTCGCCGCCCTCATGGATCGACCCCGGCGTCTCCGGCGCGGCATGGCTGGGGATGCCGCCGGGGAAGGAGAACTGCCGGAACAGCCGGCGCATGCCTTCCCGATCCTGCCGGATCTCCGGATAGATCTCGGAATAGATGCCTTCGAGATAGGTGTTGGCGACGACCGCCGGCCCGCCATGGCCAGGACCGCAGATGAAGATCATGTCCAGGTCGTCGCGGGCGATCACCCGGTTGAGATGGGCGTAGATGAAATTCAGCCCCGGCGTCGTGCCCCAATGGCCGAGCAGCCTGGGCTTGATGTGCCCGATCGCCAGCGGCTGCTCCAGCAGCGGGTTGTCGAGCAGATAGATCTGCCCGACCGACAGGTAATTCGCCGCGCGCCAATAGGCGTCGAGCTTGGCGAGGTCCGGATCCTTGATGTCTGGCGACATGCCGAATGTCTCCTCAACGCCGTTGCCGATGGGAGTGACGGGTTTCGGTGCGCGCCGGCGCTCCTGCTCCGCCGACGAGGACTGGGCTCCGTTGCAATGGTCAGCCCGCCGCGCCGGATTGTCCACGGCGCAGCAGCAGCGCGACCGGGACCATCAGCAGGGCCACGATCGCGAGCGCCTGGAACACGTCGATATAGGACAGCAGCGTGGCCTGGTCCTGGACCAGCTGGCCGATCCAATCGAAGGCCTGCTGCTGCGCGGTGGCCTGGCTTGCGCCCTGGGCCAGGAAATGCGCGGTCGCCTGGTCCAGCCCCAGCTGATAGGGCAGGGCCGAGGGCGAGGCATGGCCGGCGAGATAGCTCTGGTGCACCTGCGCATTCCGGGCCAGCAGCGTGGTCGACAGCGACACGCCGATCGAGCCGCCGAGGTTGCGCGCCACGTTGATCAGCGCCGCCGCCTGGCCGGTCTTGTCGGGCGGCAGGTCGGCATAGGAGGCGGTGGTGATCGGCAGGAACAGGAACGGCAGCCCGATCATCTGGAACACCCGCGACCAGGCGAAATAGCTGAAATCCGCGTCGGGCGAGAGGGTGGTGAAATGCCACATCGCCAGCGCCACCACCGTCATCCCGGCCATGATCAGGTATTTCGGCGGCACCAGGTTGGTGAGGCGGGAGGAGATCGGCATCAGCACGAACATCATCAGCCCGCCGGGCATCAGCGCCAGCCCGGCCCAGGTGGCGGTGTAGCCGTATTGCTCCTGCAGCAGCTGCGGCAGGATCTGGGTCGAGCTGTAGAGGATGGCGCCGACCGCCAGCATCACCAGGCAGGTGGCGCCGAACTGGCGGCGCAGCACCAGCCGGATGTCGACGATCGGGTCCTTGCACGACAGCTCCCACGGCACCAGCAGGACCAGCGACACGAAGGAGATCACCGCGAAGGCGGTGATGAAAGCGGAGTCGAACCAGTCCTCGCGCTGGCCCTTGTCGAGCATGACCTCGAGGCAGCCGAGCCACAGCGCGACCAGCAGCAACCCGATCCAGTCGACCTTCAGCCCGCCGGCCAGGGCCTTCCGACGCTCCTGCTTCAGGATATCCGGCTCGACCAGCAGCCACTGCACCAGGATCAGCGAGGCGATGCCCATCGGCACGTTGATCAGGAAGATCCAGTGCCAGGAGTAGTTGTCGGTGATCCAGCCGCCGATGGTCGGCCCGAAGGTCGGGGCGACGATCACGGCGATGGCGTAGATGCCGAAGGCCTGGGCCCGCTTCTCCGGCGGGAAGCTGTCGGCCAGGATCGACTGCTCGCTCGGCGCCAGCCCGCCGCCGCCGAGCCCCTGCAGCACCCGGCAGACGATCAGCATCTCCAGGCTGGAAGAGAGGCCGCACAGCAGCGAGCTCACGCTGAACAGCGCGACGCAGATCATGTAGAAGCGCTTGCGCCCGACCACGCCGGACAGCCAGCCGCTGATCGGCAGCACCACGGCGTTGGCGACGAGATAGCTGGTGATCACCCAGGTGCTCTCGTCCTGCCCGGCGGCGAGGCCGCCGGCGATGTGGCGCAGCGCGACATTGGCGATCGAGGTGTCCAGCACCTCCATGAAGGTGGCGATCGAGACCACGCCGGCGATCAGCCACGGGTTGCGGCCGCCGGCCGCGGAGCGGCTGCCGGCGGCCTCGGCCGCGGCGCTCATCGCACCGTCACGGTCGGCACCACCGACATGCCGGGGCCCAGCGGCAGGTCCGGCGGCTGATCGAACACGATCTTCACCGGCACCCGCTGCACCACCTTCACGTAGTTGCCGGTGGCGTTCTCGGCCGGCAGCAGGGCGAAGGCCGTGCCGCTGCCGAATTGCTGGCTGTCGACATGGCCGGGGAAGTCCCGGCCGGGATAGGCATCGATCGAGATCGAGACCGGCTGGCCCGCGCGCATGAGGTCGAGTTGCGTCTCCTTGAAGTTGGCGGTGATCCAGATGTCGCGCGGCACCAGCATCATCAGGCTCTGGCCGGGCGAGGCATAGGCGCCCCGCGCGGCCGAGAGATTGGTGACGCGGCCGGCGACGGGCGCCGTCAGCACGGTGCGGTCCTGGTTCGCCTGGGCTTGCTGCAGCGAGGCCTGCGCCTGCTCCAGCGCGGCCGCCGCGCCCTGGGCCTGGGCCCGCAGCACGCCCAGTTGCTTGTCGGCGGAGGTCTGCGCCGACTGGGCGCCGTTGAAATCGGCCTGACGCTGGCGCAGGTCGGTCGCCGCCTGGTCGGCCCGCTGCTGCGTGCCGGCGCCGGTCTTCACCAGATCCTGCGCCCGTTTGTTCTCATCCTCGGCGAATTGCAGTGCGGCCTGGGCGGCGGTGACCTGCAGCCGCGCCTGGTCGACCCTGGCCTGCTGCGCCTCGATCTGGGCCGCGAAGTTCGCGATATCCGCCTGGGACTGGTCGACCTTGGCACGCGCCTGGGCCAGGGCGGCGGCATAGTCGCGGTCGTCGATCCGGGCCAGCACGGCGCCGGCCTCGACCAGCTGGTTGTCGGTCACCGGGAGGTCGACGATGGCGCCGCTGACTTGCGGGCTGACCGACACGGTGCGGGCATCGATGAAGGCATCGTCGGTGCTCTCGTAATTGCGGGCATGCAGCCACCACCCGACCGCGCCGGCCAGCAGCACCACCGCCGCGACCGAGCCGATCAGCACCGCCCTTCCGTGCCGGGCGAGGAAGCCGCGGCGATCCTCGGGCTCGGCCCGCTTCCGGTCCTCCGCCGCCGGCGTTTCGGCGCGTGCTGCATCGTCTGGCGTCATGGCAAGCCCTCGCGATCGGTGCCGATCGGTGCGTCGTCCCACCCTGGCAACAGGAGGGGCCGCCGGTCCGGCTCAACCTGCGACGAATTTTCTCCGGGCCGCCCGCCGGAACGGCCTTTTGCCGGCGGCCGTTGCCCAGGCGAACCCCGAACGCAGGAGAAACGAGATGGCCCGCCCCACTGCCGGCGACGTCCTGGTCGAAACCTTGATCGATTGGGGTGTCGACACCGTCTTCGGCATCCCCGGCGACGGCATCAACGGCGTGATCGAGGCGCTGCGGATTCGGCAGGACCGGATCCGCTTCATCCAGGTGCGGCACGAGGAAGCCGCCGCCTTCGCCGCCTGCGCCTATGCCAAATGGACCGGGAAGCTGGGCGTCTGCCTCGCCACCTCCGGCCCCGGCGGCATCCATCTGCTGAACGGGCTGTACGACGCCAAGCTGGACGGCCAGCCGGTGCTGGCGATCACCGGGCTGCAATTCCACGACCTGGTGCACACCTTCACCCAGCAGGATGTCGAGCTGGACAAGCTGTTCGCCGATGTCGCGGCCTACAATGTCCGGATCATGGGGCCGAACCACGTCGAGAACACGGTCGAGCTGGCGTGCCGGACGGCGCTCGGCCGCCGCGGCGTCGCCCATGTGACCATCCCGGTCGACATGCAGTCGCAGCCGGTCGAGGCCCGGACGCGGTCGGAGCGCAACGTGCCCGGCCATGTCTCCGACGTGATGGCGCCGCCGGCCCAGATGCCGGGCGAGGACCAGGTCGCTCGGGCCGCCGCGATCCTGAACTCCGGGAAGAAGACCGCGATCCTGGCCGGCCGCGGCGCGCTCGGCGCCCGCGAGGTGCTGGAGGCGGTGGCCGAGCGGCTGGGCGCGCCGGTGATCAAGCCGCTGCTCGGCAAGGGCGCGCTGCCGGACGACAGCCCGTATTCGACCGGCGGCATCGGCCTGCTCGGCACCCTGCCGTCGCAGGAGGCGCTGGAGGAATGCGACACGCTGCTGATCGCCGGCAGCGCCTTCCCCTATATCGAGTACTATCCGAAGCCCGGGCAGGCGCGGGCGGTGCAGATCGACCTCGACCCGCAGCGCATCGGCCTGCGGCACCCGGTCGAAGCCGGCCTGGTGGGCGATGCGCGCAAGGTGCTGGAGGCGCTGCTGCCCCGGCTGCAGCATCGCGACGACCGCTCCTTCCTGACGCAGGCGCAGAAGGGAATGGAGGAGTGGAACGCACTGATGGTCGAGCGCGGCACCCGGCAGGACATGCCGATGAAACCGCAGGTGGTGGCGCACGAGCTGGACAAGCTGCTGCGGCACGACGCCATCGTCGCCACTGATTCCGGCACCATCACCACCTGGGCGGCGCGGCACCTGACGATGCGGGACGGGATGATGTTCTCCTGCTCCGGCAACCTCGCCTCGATGGCCTGCGGGCTGCCTTACGCCATCGCCGCGGCAGTGGCCTATCCGGACCGGCAGGTGGTGTGCTTCATCGGCGACGGCGGCCTGACCATGCTGCTCGGCGAGCTCGCCACCTGCGTGAAGTACAACCTCAACATCAAGATCGTGGTGATCAAGAACAACGCCCTGGGCCAGATCAAATGGGAGCAGATGGTGTTCCTGGGCAACCCGGAATATGTCTGCGAGCTGCAGCCGATCGACTTCGCCGCGGTGGCGCGCGGCTTCGGCATTGCCGCCTGGTCGGTGGACGACCCGGCCCGCTGCGGCGAGGTGCTGCGCGAGGCGATGGCGGCGCCGGGCCCAGCCCTGGTCGAGGCGGTGGTCGACCCGCATGAGCCGCCGATGCCGGCCAAGGCGACGCTGAAGCAGGCGGCGCATCTGGCGGAGGCGCTGGCGCGGGGCACGCCGGCCCGGCGCAAGATCGCTCTGACCGTCGCCTCCGACACGGTGCGCGAGCTGGTTTAGGAGCCGCCGCGATGTTCGAGGGTTTCGCGCTCCAGATGATCGAGCTGCCGGAAGCCACGCTGCGGGTGCGGCATGGCGGGTCCGGGCCGCCGGCGCTGTTGCTGCACGGCCATCCCCGAACCCATGCAACCTGGCACCGGGTGGCGCCGCTGCTGGCCGCGGAGCACACCGTGGTCTGCCCGGATTTGCGCGGCTTCGGCCGGTCCTCCAAGCCGGCCGACACGCCGGACCATGCCGGCTCGTCCAAACGGGCCAAGGCGCGGGACTGCGTCGCGCTGATGCAGCGGCTGGGCTTCGACCGCTTCGCCATCGTCGGCCATGACCGTGGCGCCTACACCGCCTTCCGTGCCGCCATGGACCATCCGGACCGGATCAGCCACCTCGCCGTGCTCGACGCAGTCCCGATCCTGGAGGCGCTGGAGCGCTGCGACGCGCGCTTCGCGCAGGCCTGGTGGCACTGGTTCTTCTTCGGCCAGAAGAGCAAGCCGGAGCGCGCCATCCTGGCCGACCCGGACGCCTGGTACAGCGCCACCGCCGAGCAGATGGGGGCCGAGGCCTATGCCGATTACCGCGAGGCGATCCACGACCCGGAGACGGTCCACGGCATGATCGAGGATTATCGCGCCGGGCTCGGCATCGACCGCGAGCACGACGCCGAGGACCGTCGCGCCGGGCGGCGGATCGAATGCCCGACGCTGGCCCTGTGGTCGCAGCGCGACGATCTCGAAGAGCTCTATGGCGACGTGCTGGCGGTCTGGCGGCCTTGGGCGAGGGACCTGACCGGCCACGGCCTCGACTGCGGCCACCACATGGCCGAGGAGGTGCCGGAGGCCTTGGCCGACGCGCTGCGGAGATTTCTGAAGGGCTGACCGCGGCTATTTCTGCCGCGGCTCCCGCAGCGCGGCGCCGGCGGCGACCTGCCGCCCGACGCGCTGGGCCATCACCGCCTCCAGCAGGGTTCGCGCCGCGTTGCGCACCTCCTCCTGCACCGCGTGGTCCTTATCCAGCGCGGCATGGCTGATGGCGTAGGGTTCCCAGTAGCCGATGTAGCGGTCGACCTCCGCCAGCGGCCCGGCCGGTACCAGATTCATGGAGCTCAGCCAGTCCGACAGGCTGCGGCGCACGCCCTCCGCGCCCTCGACATCCCCGTGAACGACGACCGAGAACAGCCGGCCGGCGAGGTGGCGGGGATAGTCCCAGCCCGCCATCTCCATCTCCTTCGCCCGTCTGGCGTCCTTGCCCTGGGTCGAGGTCGGGTCCGGGTTACCGCCATCGGCGCAGACCAGCCGGTCCATCATCAGCTTCACCGGCGAGGAGACCTGGTACCAGTTCACCGGCGTCAAGATCATGACGCCATGCGCCGCGACCCAGAGTGGGTAGATCTCGTTCATCCAGTCATGGACCTGGCCGAGCGAATGGTTCGGATAGCAGGAGCATGGCCAGTGGCACAGCGCGGCCGAGGTCGAGAAGCAGGCCTTGCAGGGGTGGATGTGCCGCCCGTATTCGGAGGCCAGCCGGCTGAGGTCCAGCACATCCGCCTCGACTCCGTCCGCGGCGGCGAAGACCTCCCGCGCCAGCTCGGTCAGCCGGAAGGTCTTCGACATCTCGCTGGGGCAGGTGTGCTCGCTGCGCGACGAGCCGCAGACCAGCAGGATCCGCGCCGGCAGTGCCGGGTCGCCGTGGCGGCGCTCCGCCTCGCGGATCGCATCGCGGGCGGCAATCCAGTCGACCGACAGGTCGTAATCCGGGTCGGCGAAGCCGGGACCGGCTTTCCGCGTGTGCGGGCTCTTCCGGGAATGGCTGTAGGCGTCCCAGGCAGCATCGGCGATCCGGCCGAGCTCCGCCTGCAGCGGATCGTAGGCGGGATCCTGGAATTGGCCGAGGAACCGCCGGCGGAACTCGGGTTCGGCCAAACGGGGGCTGGGTGTGCCCTTGCGTGGTTCGAGATCGGTCACGGCGGCTCCTGCGGCGGCGATGGGCCTGTCCGGAATGACGGTGCGCCGCGGGGTCGAGTTCCCTCGAACCAACCGGCAGGGCGGCTCCAAACCAGCCGGAACCGCCTTCCCGTTGAGCCTGTTCGCCAGTGGAAGGCATCCCGGAGGAGGAGCGATATGGACGATCTCGAGCAGCGGATCCGCGCGCATGCGCATCGCATCTGGGTCGAGGAAGGCTACCCCTCCGGCCGGGAGGAGGCGCATTGGGAGATGGCGCGGGAGCTGGTCGCGATCGAGGACAACCAGCGGAACGCGACCAAGCCCAACCCGGTCGCGGCCGATGGCGAGGAAGCCAGCCATCCCGAGCCGGTCGAGCCGATCGAGGCCGTGGAGTCCCTCGGCGATCTGCCCGGCCGGACCGACCAGGCCGAGCGTCCGGACTATCCGCAGCGGAAGCGCAAGCGCGCCCGCTGATCTGTAGAAGGAGGCCCGCTTATGGCGCACCCGACAGCCGACCCCACGATCAGCCCGCAGGACAGGGCATGGCTTGTGGCCGCCCATGATCCCGCGGTCACCCTCTACGTTGCCACCGAGCCGGTGCAGCGCGCAGCAGGTGGCCTCGGGGCGAAGCGCCGGAACCTGAAGCACATGCTGCAGGAGCGGCTGCGGGCCGCCGATCTCGCACCGGATCAGCGCCAGGCGCTGCTGGCCGCGGGCGAAGAGGCCTTGTCCACCGCCGATTTCCCTTCGCTCGACCCTGGCTTCGCGCTGTTCCTGGCGGAAGATCGCGTCCATGCCCTGCCGCTGGACGAAGCGCCGGTGGAGGATATGAGCGCCGTCGGACATCGCTTCCTGCTGCGCCCCATCCTCGACCGCTTCGGCCCGGCTGACCATTTCCACGTCCTGGCGATCAGCGCCGGCGGATCGCGGCTGCTCAAGGCGACGCGCGAGACCTGCCGCGACATCACGCCGCCGGATCTGCCGCGCTCCCTCGACCAGGTGGCGGCGGAGACCGATGTCGAGGCTACGAAGCAGGCCAATCCGGCCGGGCGCGGCGGTGCCGGCGAGGCCGCCTCCGCGGCCCGGCACAGCTATGAAAGTCCGGCGGAGCTGCACGAGACCCAGCTCGTCGATTTCGTGCACCGCTCGGTCAAGGCAGTGCGGCGCCGGCTGGCCGGTGACCCGGCGCCGGTCGTCCTGGTCGCCGAGCCGGATCTGGCCGGCCACGTCCGCAACGCGGGTGACTGGCCGGAGCTATTGCCCGATTTCGTGAGCCGTCATCCTGCGCGGATGGATGACCAGGAGCTGCATGACGCCGCCCTGGCCGTCCTGCCGCCGGAAGAGGCCAAGGCGGAACCGGTGCTGGACCGTATCAAGGCCCGGCTGGGAACGGCAGAGCCCACGGTGGCGATCAGGCTGGAGGAGATCCTGGCCGCCGCGCGCGATGGCCGGGTGGACTCGCTGCTGATCGCCGCGGACGAGACGATCTGGGGCCATTTCGACGAGGGCAGGGGCATCGCCGCAGCGCGCGGCACCCCGAACGGCGAGGAGGACCTGCTGAATCTGGCGGCAGTGATGACGCTGGCGACCGGCGGCACCGCCTTCAGCCTGCCGCGGGACAAGCTGCCGCGCTCGGTGCCGGCTGCGGCCGCGCTGCGCTACTGAGGCAGCTGCCGCGCCACTGCCGGCCTGACCACATGGCAGGGGCTGCTCGACCATGGCGACCTGCGGGCGGGCCAGCGTCCTGATCCCCGAGGCCGCGGTCGCGCATGAGCGGCTGGAACGGTCCCGCGGAATCGGTGGAACCACGCTGCCGCCCGCCCGGTTGGCGTTGCATGGCGCAGCCGATGCGGACGTGTCGGACCACGCAGGCAACCCCTCGGGAGCTCCCATGGCCAGATCATCCAAGCGTGCCGCCCCGGATCGGGCGACGATCCACGATCAGACGCTGTTGCGCGGACATGGGGGCGAACTGCATCAGGTCGCCGGGGGCGACACCCGTCCTCACCACCGCGCAGGGCGGGCCGGTCTCGGACGACCAGAACTCGCTCAAGATCGGCGAGCGCGGCCCTACCGCGCTGGAGGACTTCCACTTCCGCGAGAAGATCTTCCACTTCGACCATGAGCGGATCCCGGAGCGGGTGGTGCATGCCCGCGGCTACGGCGCGCATGGATATTTCGAGACGACCGAGGCCCTGACCGACGTCACCCGCGCCGACATCTTCCAGCGGGTGGGTGAGCGCACGCCGGCCTTCGTCCGCTTCTCCACCGTCGCCGGCAGCAAGGGCTCCTTCGACCTGGCGCGCGACGTCCGCGGCTTCGCCGTCAAGCTCTACACCCGCGAGGGCAACTGGGACATCGTCGGCAACAACATCCCGGTGTTCTTCATCCAGGACGCGATCAAATTCCCGGATATCATCCATTCGGTGAAGCCCGAGCCGGACCGGGGCTTCCCCCAGGCGCAGTCGGCGCATGACAATTTCTGGGACTTCATCAGCCTGACGCCGGAAAGCATGCACATGATCATGTGGGTCATGTCCGACCGGGCGATCCCGCGCTCCTTCCGCTTCATGGAGGGCTTCGGCGTCCACAGCTTCCGCTTCGTCAATGCCGACGGAAAGTCGACCTTCGTCAAGTTCCACTGGAAGCCGAAGCTCGGGATGCAGTCGGTGGTGTGGAACGAGGCGGTGAAGATCAACGGCGCCGACCCTGACTTCCACCGCCGCGACCTGTGGCAGGCGATCCAGTCGGGCAATTTCCCGGAATGGGATCTGCGGGTGCAACTGTTCGACCAGGACTTCGCCGACCGGTTCGACTTCGACATCCTCGACCCGACCAAGATCATCCCCGAGGAGGTGCTGCCGCCGCGGATGGTCGGCCGGCTGGTGCTGGACCGCATGCCGGTCAACTTCTTCGCCGAGACCGAGCAGGTGGCGTTCATGACCCAGAACGTCCCGCCCGGCATCGACTTCTCGAACGACCCGCTGCTGCAGGGCCGCAACTTCTCCTATCTCGACACCCAGCTGAAGCGGCTCGGCAGCGCCAACTTCACGCATCTGCCGATCAACGCGCCGAAATGCCCGTTCCATCACTTCCAGCAGGACGGGCACATGGCGATGCGGAACCCGGCCGGCCGGGCCAACTACCAGCCCAACTCCTGGGGCGAAGGGCCGCGGGAGTCGCCGGAGAAGGGCTTCCGGTCCTTTGCCGCCGAGGAGGCGGGGCCGAAGCAGCGGATCCGCGCGGAGAGCTTCGCCGATCATTACAGCCAGGCCCGACAGTTCTACATCAGCCAGACGCCGGTCGAGCAGGCCCACATCGCCGCCGCCCTGACCTTCGAGCTGAGCAAGGTCGAGACTCCGGTGATCCGCGAGCGCCTGGTCGCGCATCTGCTCAACATCGACAAAGGCCTGGCCGAGACGGTGGCGCAGGATCTGGGCCTGGACGGCCTGCCCAAGCCCGCGCCGGCCGCCGTCGCCCCGCGCCAGGATCTGGCGCCGTCGCCGGCGCTCAGCATCCTCAAGAACGGGCCGCAGCGGTTCGAGGGTCGCAAGCTCGGCATCCTGGTCACCGACGGCGTGGACGCGGCGATCCTGAACGGCCTGATCACGGCGCTGAAGCGCGAAAAAGCGGTGCACGAGATCATCGCGCCGAAGGTCGGCGGCGTGACCGCGGGCGACGGCAGCAAGGTCGTCGCGGATCAGATGCTTGCAGGCGGTCCGGCGGTCCTCTACGACGCCGTGGCGTTGCTGCCCTCGGAGACCGGAGTGGCGGCGCTGCTGTCCGATCCCGCGGCGCGCGACTTCGTCGCCGACGCGTTCGCCCATTGCAAGTTCATCGGCCACGTCCCGGCCGCACGGCCACTGTTCGGCAAGGCAGGGATCACCGGCGATCTCGATGCCGGCGTGATCGAGATCGCCGGCGCCAGGGCCGTGGCGGGCTTCGTCGGAGCGCTGGGCCGCCTGCGGTTCTGGGAGCGCGAGGGCGCACCGGCCGGCTAGGGGCCGGCGGCGTGTCATCGCCAAGCGTCGAGGATCTGGTCGACCGTCGCCACCCCGATCTGCCGCGCGGCACCGAGCGACAGGGGCCTCGCCCAGTTGCCCGATCAGAAGAAGACCGGGCGCCCGGTATCCGGAGCGATCTCGCCGGGCGTCGCCTCGATGATCACGCGGCCTTCCCGCTCCGCGCCGTCACGAAGGCCGGTCACCAGGATCTCCACTCCCCCACGGCCGTCCAGCAGCGTGGGTTCCCAATGCATCCAGGCTCTGTCGACCTCCTGGATTCCCTGGGGAAATGCGACGGCGAGCAGCGCCTCCCGGTGCCGGGCCATGGCGCTGACCAGATCCTCGCCCTGAATGTCCAGAGGCACGGGCGAGCCGGAGGAATTGAACACGCGCCAGGTTTGCATCGCAGTACTCCTCACATGACAGCCGGATCGTGACGGGACGAAGCAGGACGGGCTGAAGTCGGGGTGCCGAGTGGCCGAACAACCCGCTGCTCCGATGAACTGCACTTCTGCAACATATCCAGAATCGCCGTTGTTCCAGCGGGGAGTGGGCATATCCGCTGAGGCTTCGAATTCCATCTCCGGTCGCGTCACCGCAGGAGACAGCCCGATCACGGCCAAGCTTCGAGAATCAGATCGACCGGCGCGACCTCGATCTGCTGCGAGAAGCGCTCATGGAAGAGCCGGAGCAGATCGTCATGGGTGTCGTCGGAGGTGCTGCAGACCGCGTCCTCCGCCAGCACCAGGCGATAGCCCCGGTCGACCGCGCCGAGGGCGGTCGCCAGCACGCAGATATCCGTCTCGCCGCCGGACAGGATGAGCGTGTCGATCGCGCCGGCGCGAAGCCGCTCACCGAGCCCTGGGGCCGTGAAGGCGGAATAGCCGTGCTTGTCGAAGACCAGGGCCGGCGGCACGAACTCCACCAGCATCGGCACCAGCTCCAGCAGCCTGGGATCCAGCATCCCGCGCGTCATCTCCGCCCAGCGGGTATAGTAGCGCCGCCAGCTGCCGGGCAGCTCGTCCGGCTGCCGGGGCGGCAGGAAGCGGGTGAAGATGGTGTGCTCCGGCCGGTGGCGGACGAGGCGGCGCACCATGGGCGAGGTCCGCTGCGCCCACGGTACGTGCCAGGCGGTCTGCCGCGCGAACAGCTCCTGCATGTCGATGCAGAGATGAACCGTCCTGTCCCCCAGCCGGCCGAACGGCAGCGCCTTGTCGGGTGTCACGGCGGCATCGCCGGCGATGGGGTCCGCGAGGGCATCACAGCATGGGGCGGCCGCCGGTCACCGGCAGCACGGCGCCGGTGATGTAGCTTGCCTCCTGCGACGCCAGCAGCACATAGGCCGGGGCCAGCTCGGCCGGCTGCGCCGCACGGCCCAACGGGGTGTTTTCGCCGAAGTGCTCGACCTTTTCCGGCGGCATGGTCGACGGGATCAGGGGTGTCCACACCGGCCCGGGGGCAACACAGTTCACCCGGATGCCTTTCTCGGCCAGCAGCTGGGCCAGCCCCGCGGTGAAGTTCGCGATCGCCCCTTTGGTCGTGGCATAGGGCAGCAAGGTCGGCGACGGCGACTTCGAGTTGATCGAGGCTGTGTTGACGATCGAGCCGCCGGGCTTCATGTGCGCCACGGCCGCCTTCGACAGGTAGAACTGGCTGTGGATGTTGGTGCGGAAAGTCTTGTCCCACTCCTCGGCGGAGATCTCCTCCAGCGTCTCGTGAGTCATCTGATAGGCGGCGTTGTTCACCAGGATGTCGAGGCCGCCCAGCTGCCGCACCGCCTGCTCGACCAGTTCGCGGCAATGGCCTTCGTCGCTGACGTCGCCGGCGATCGTCACCGCCCGGCGGCCGGCCTTCGTCACCCAATCGGCGGTTTCGCGGGCATCCTCATGCTCGCTCAGATACGAGATCAGGACGTCGGCGCCCTCCCGGGCAAAGGCGATCGCCACGGCGCGGCCGATCCCGGAATCCCCGCCGGTGATCAGCGCGACCTTGCCGTCCAGGCGGCCGCTGCCGCGATAGCTGTCCTCGCCATGGTCGGGGCGCGGGTCCATCGCGGACGTCGTGCCCGGCGGCCGCTGCTGCTGTGCCGGCTGAGGCGGCTGCGGGCCGGCCGTCTTCGGATCGGTCATGATGGTCTCCGTCGGATGTCCGGACCTCGATAGACAGGCCGCCGGACGTCAGGATCTCCTGCAGGCCGTGACGCGGCGAGCGGGACGTGGCCCGGCATCGGATCGATGCCGGGCGGATCATCGCTCGCCGCAGCGCCGGATCAGGCCGCCTTCCGGTTGAGGCTGCTTTCCGCGAGCTTCGACAGCAGCTGGTCGGTCTTCTTCTCCTCCTGCAGCGTCTGCTCGAGCAGACGCACGGCCTCCGGCATGTTCAGCTTGGCGGCCCAGGCCTTCAGCGTGCCGTAGCGGGAGATCTCGTAGTGCTCGACGGCCTGGGCGCCCGAGAGCAGCCCGGCATCGAGCGCGGAGGTGTTCTTGAACTCCTCCATGATCTCCTTGCCTTCGTCGATGATGCCGATGATGGCGTCGCAGGTCTTGCCCTGCGCCCGCTTGCCCAGCAGCTCGAACACCTTCTCGAGGCGGTCGACCTGGCCCTCGGTCTCGTCGCGATGCGTCTCGAAGGCGGCCTTGAGTTCGGCGGATTGGGCGGCCTTCGCCATCTTGGGCAGGGCCTTCAGGATCTGCTTCTCCGCGTAGTAGATGTCCTTCAGCGTGTCGAGGAACAGGTCGTCGAGTGTCTTTTCAGTCGTCGCCATGGGTTACCCCCTATCGATTGCCACCTGACGGCCGGAAGCGATCGAACGCGCCGTGCCGCAGACGACAAGTCAATAGGCGTCACCTGCTCTCCGTTCCTCGAAAGTCTTCTTTCCAGATGGCGAAACGGTACGAGGCGGCGAAACGAGAAGGCGAAATGTAACAAACTATAATCTGTCGTTACTTCAAAGATCTGAAGCGAGCCAACGTGGATCTACTGCCATTTCTGAGGATGATCTCGCCGGTCTGGATCGACCTGGCTGGACCGACGGGGTACGCCACAGACCTCGTCGACGGCATCAGTGGTTCGACAACGATTCATCGGCGCGTGCAGGGGTCGCCACCGCGGCGTCCGGATCCCGGACCGCCCGCAGGTCCCGCATGAGCAGGCAGGCAAGTCCGGCGAGGACACAGGCGCCTGCGCTCAAGCCGATGACCGTCTCGGGCGACAGGACCCTCAGCATGAGCCCGCCGGCGCCCACCCCGAGCGGAGCGGCCGTCCACAGGATTGCACGCCGCGCGGCGAAGGCCCCGGCAAGGTGGCGCGCCGGGACCCGCCGCTGGATCACGGACGCCTCCAGCGCCACATACGGCCCCCAGGCGATGCCGCCGAGGGCCATGAAGACGATTGCCGCCGGCATGTTGTGGACGAGTGCCAGCGGTGCCGTTGCCAGGCCGAAGGCGACGACGCTCAGCGCGTTCATGAGCCCCGGGCCGCGACGGGACAGGGTTTTGACGAGCAGCAGGCCGGCCATCGCGCCGATGCCGAATGCGGTCCACAGGAGCCCGAAGCCGGCGGCGCCGGATCCCAGCCGGTCGCGCACGAACACGGCGAGCGCCGGCTCCAGCGGGCCATAGGCGAAATAGTAGACGATGCTGAGGGCCAGCAGCGCCCGCAGGGCCGGGTCCGAGGTCAGCGGACGGAAGCCCAGCCAGCCGGCGGCGCCGTGGTTCTCCATTCGGGCGTCCGGAGACTCACCGGCCGAATGGTCCAGGGCGGGAAGACCGGCGGCGAGCAGCCCGGCGATGAGGAGGCAGGCGACCGGCACCGCCACTGCCGCCGCTCCACCGAGGGCGGCCGCCAGGGCGCCACCCAAAGCCGGCCCGAAGATATAGGGCAGCTGGTCTCCCACCGACAGCAGCCCGTTGGCGCCGGCAAGGTTGCGCCCTCGCGCCATCGACGGCAGCAAGGCGCGTGATCCCACATAGGTGAAGGGCGAGAGCGCCCCGGCCATGGCGACACAGACAAAGACGACGACGAGGTCGAGGCTGCCGACCCAATGCAGCAGCGGGACCGCCGCCAGGACCAGGGCGCGGGCCAGGTTGTCGGTCGCCATGAGCCTGGCGGCGCCGTACCGGTCGAGCAGCCTGCCGGCCAATGGCCCGGCGACGATCGCCGGGACCTGATGCGCCAGCACCACCATGGCCGCCATGGCCGGTGCGTTCGATTCCTCGAGCACGAACCAGAGCAATGCAATGAGCATGAACTGGTCGGCCGTGGTCGCCAGCAGCAGCACGGCCGTCAGCCGGGTGGTGCCCGACATCGCCATCTCACTCTTCCGATACGGAGCGGCTGATCGGACAGCGATCGCCACACGAGGCCCAATCGCACCGCCGGCAGCCGCGATCGGCATCCGCCCGCCGCCGGGGCTTCGCACAAAGCATCGCGTCGATGATGCGGACGAGCCCCGCACGGTCGCCGGCATCGAGCGGCGCCAGCAGCGCTGCCAGCGCCTGGGACCGGGCTGCCATCAGCCTCGCGACCAGGGCGCTCCCGGCCGGAGTCAGGGCCAGCGCCACCTCGCGACCCGAGCGGGACCGGGTCAGCAGGCCGTCGCGCTGCAGGCGATCTGCCAGCCGCACCGCTCCGGAATGGGTGAGGTCGAGACGCCGTCGCAGCCAGTCCAGGCTGCGGCCGCCATTGTTCGCGATCAGCACCAACGCTTCATGGGCGCTTTCGTAGAGCGGCTCCCCGGCGCCTGCCGCCTCTGTCGCATCGGTGATCGCCAGCCCGAAGGCACCGAGCAGGTTCGCGACGTATGACTCATTCATACGACCGCAACATGGAACGGCCGGTGCCGGTTCCTTCCGTCGGATCGCCTGCCGCTTGCACTGCGCTGGGGTGCACAAAAGAAAAGGGCCTGGCCGTCGCCGGCCAGGCCTCTTTTACTTGGTGGAGCCAAGCGGGATCGAACCGCTGACCTCTACAATGCCATTGTAGCGCTCTCCCAGCTGAGCTATGGCCCCGAAACTCTGGGTGACGCACCGTCCGGGGTGTTTTCCGGGGGGCGTCAGCGGGGCCGGATCTTATTCATCCGCCCCGCCTATGCAAGAGGTTTTTTACAGGAATTTTTCAGGCCCCGCGATCAGCGGTTCCGCTCCTCGCCGTCATCCTCGATTTCGACGTCGACATCCTCCTCGCCGAGGTCGTCGGCATCCTCGATCAGGACGTCCGCGTCCTCGACGAGATCCTCCTCGGCGTCGAACTCGTCGGCCGGCGCCTTCTCCTTGGCGGCGATGTCCTCGTCCTCCTCGACCAAGGTCTCGTCGAGGTCGCCCTCGTCGATCACCTCGACCTCCTCGGCCGCCTCCTCGTCGTCGCCGGCCTCCTCGGTCTCGGTCTCGTCCAGCGCGTCGCTGTCGTCGTCCTTCTTGACGGCACGCACCTTCTCGACCGGCTCATCGACGATGATGGACCGCGACCGGCGCGACTTCAGGAAGGCCTCCGGGTCGTACTCGGTGCCGCATTTCGGGCAGATGATCGGGTCACGCTGCAGATCGTAGTAGCGGGCCCCGCAATTGTGGCAGATGCGCTTGGCGCCCCATTCAGGCTTCGCCACGCCGGCCCTCCTCGGGTCATGTCGGGATAGAGGGCGCCATCTGCCACGCAGAATGCCGGCTGTCAAAAACAAAACGTCATCGAACCGGCCGGTCGCCGTTCCACCGCCGTCCCGGCCATGCTATCAGCCCGCGGGTTCGACAGTTCTCGCCCCGGGGCGCAACCCGGGGCCGGTGATGGGGATGGTCGCCTTGCATCTCGTGATCTCGCGCCTCGTGATCTCGCACCCGGCCGGCGCCCTGGGCCCGGCGGCATGACCGTCATCGCCATCGACGGCACCGCCGCCTCGGGCAAGGGCACGCTGGCCCGCCGCCTGGCCGCTTCCTACGGCTTCGACCATCTCGACACCGGCCTGCTGTACCGCGCCGTCGCCGTCGCCGTGCTGCGCGCCGGCGGCAATCCGGACGACCCGATCGCCGGCCTCGCCGCGGTGCTGGCGCTGGATCCGGCAGTGCTCGGCGACCCGGAGCTGCGCGGCGACGCCGCGGCCCAGGCGGCCAGCCGGGTGTCCGCCATCCCCGGCGTGCGCACCGCGCTGCTCGACTTCCAGCGCCGCTTCGCCGCGCGCCTGCCGGGGGCGGTGCTCGACGGCCGCGACATCGGCACCGTGATCTGCCCGGACGCCCCGGCCAAGATCTTCGTCACCGCCACGCTGGAGACCCGCGCCGCCCGCCGGTGGAAAGAGTTGCGGCAGCGCGGCCACCAGTCTATATACGGCGAGGTCCTCGACGACCTGAGACAGAGAGACGAGCGCGATCGTCGCCGCGCCGTGGCCCCCTTGGTCCCGGCGAGCGACGCTTTTCTGTTGGATACAAGCCAGCTGACGGCGGACCAGGTGTTCGATCAGGCTCTGGCCTATGTGTCCCGGCGGATCGGCCCCCCGCGCGACGCTGTCTGACCCTCGGGCCGTCGGCGATCATATGATGGAGATACGGGCATCGGGCCCGGCCCGGCCATCGCGCTCTCCCAGGCGGGACGACCCGCCGGCGCGACGACCGGTTTGTCTCTAACGGGAGTTTTCATGGCTACTAGTTCCGCCGCCGTCAAATCGACCGAGAGGGAAAGCTTTGCTGCCCTTCTCGAGGAGTCGCTCGGCCAGTCCGAGAGCTTCGAGGGTACCGTCGTCAAGGGCCGGGTGATCTCGGTCGACAACGACATGGTGCTGATCGATGTGGGGCTGAAGTCCGAGGGGCGCGTGGCGCTCAAGGAATTCGCCGTTCCGGGCCAGCAGGTCGAGCTCGTCCCGGGGGACACCGTCGAGGTGTTCATCGAGCGCATGGAGGACAAGAACGGCGAGGCCGTGCTGTCCCGCGAGAAGGCCAAGCGTGAAGAGGCCTGGACCGCGCTCGAGAAGTCGTTCACCGACCAGCTGCGCGTCACCGGCATCATCTTCGGCAAGGTCAAGGGCGGCTTTACCGTCGACCTGAACGGCGCCGTCGCCTTCCTGCCGGGCAGCCAGGTCGACATCCGGCCGGTGCGCGACATCAGCCCGCTGATGGGCACGCCGCAGCCGTTCCAGATCCTCAAGATGGACCGCTCGCGCGGCAATATCGTGGTGTCGCGCCGCGCCGTGCTCGAGGAGAGCCGCGCCGAGGCCCGCTCCGAGCTGGTCGCGAACCTCAAGGAAGGCCAGGTCCTCGAGGGCGTGGTCAAGAACATCACCGACTACGGCGCCTTCGTCGATCTCGGCGGCGTCGACGGTCTGCTGCACGTCACCGACATCGCGTGGCGCCGCATCAACCACCCGTCCGAGGCGCTGCAGATCGGCCAGGCCGTCAAGGTCCAGGTCGTCCGCTTCAACCCGGAGACCCAGCGTATCAGCCTCGGCATGAAGCAGCTCGAGGCCGATCCGTGGGAGGGCGTGGTCGCCAAGTACCCGGCGGGTGCCCGCTTCCGCGGCCGCGTGACCAACATCACCGACTACGGCGCCTTCGTCGAGCTGGAGCCTGGCATCGAAGGCCTGGTCCATGTCTCGGAGATGAGCTGGACCAAGAAGAACGTCCATCCGGGCAAGATCGTCTCCACCTCCCAGGAGGTCGAGGTGATGGTGCTCGACGTCGATCCGGTGAAGCGCCGCATCAGCCTCGGGCTGAAGCAGTGCCTGCCGAACCCGTGGGAAGTGTTCGCCGAGAAGTACCCGGCCGGCACCGAGCTCGAGGGCGAGGTCAAGAACATCACCGAATTCGGTCTGTTCGTCGGCCTGCCGGGCGAGATCGACGGCATGGTTCACCTCTCCGACATCGCCTGGGACCGCCCGGGCGAAGAGGCGATCCAGGAGTTCAAGAAGAGCGACCAGGTCAAGGTCAAGGTCCTCGACGTCGATGTCGAGAAGGAGCGCATCAGCCTCGGCATGAAGCAGCTCACCGAGGACACCTTCGACAAGGCGGCCAGCACCGGCGGCCTGCGCAAGGGTGAGGTCGTCACCGGCACGGTCACGGAAGTGAACGACGGCGGTGTCGAGGTCTCGGTCGGCGACGGCCTGATCGGCTTCATCCGCAAGTCCGACTTGTCGCGCGACCGGTCGGAGCAGCGGCCGGACCGCTTCTCCGTCGGCGACAAGGTCGACGCCAAGGTGATGCAGGTCGACCGCGCCGCCCGCAAGGTCTCGCTCTCCATCAAGGCCAAGGAGGCCGAGGAGGAGAAGCAGGCGATGCAGGAGTACGGCTCGTCCGACTCGGGTGCCTCGCTCGGCGACATCCTCGGCGCCGCCCTGCGCCGGGCCCGCGAGAACACGACCGAAGAGAAATAAGCCAAGGCTCCACGGCCTCGGCCGGGCCCGTCTCCGCAAGGAGGCGGGCCCGTTTCTTTTGGGGCGTCGGGACTTGGGCGTGACCAACGCGATCTAACCATTGACAAGCCGGCCGTGGTGGCCGACGGACGGGGCGGGGGGAGAGAAAGCGCCGGTTCCGAACTCCGAAAGGCCCCCCTCATGAGCGCAGCCGCGACCTCCCGATCGAAGGCGATGGCCGTCCTCCGCGTCTCCAGCGGCAACTTCCTGGAGATGTACGACTTCATGGTCTACGGCTATTACGCCGCCTACATCGCCAAGGTCTTCTTCCCGACTGACAGCGAGTTCGCCTCGCTGATGCTGTCGCTCGGCACCTTCGGGGCCGGGTTCCTGATGCGGCCGCTCGGCGCCCTGGTGCTCGGCGCCTATATCGACCGGCACGGACGGCGCGCCGGACTGCTGCTGACGCTCGGGCTGATGGCGGTCGGCACCCTGACCATCGGCCTGCTGCCGGGCTACGAGACCCTGGGCCTGCTGGCACCGGTCCTCGTCCTGCTCGGCCGGCTGCTGCAGGGCTTCTCGGCCGGGGTCGAGCTCGGCGGCGTCTCGGTCTACCTGGCCGAGATCGCGACCCCGGGGAACAAGGGCTTCTACACCGCCTGGCAATCGGGCAGCCAGCAGGTGGCGGTGATCGTCGCCGCCCTGCTCGGCGTGCTGCTCAGCACGCTGCTGCCGCCGGACTCGGTCGCGCTCTGGGGCTGGCGGGTGCCGCTGCTGGTCGGCTGCCTGATCGTGCCGCTGATCTTCCTGCTGCGCCGCTCGCTGCAGGAGACCGAGGCCTTCCAGGCCCGGGCGCATCGCCGCCCGACCGTGGCGCAGATCATGCGCTCGCTGGCCGACAACTGGGCCGTCGTCCTGCTCGGCATGATGCTGGTGACGATGACCACGGTCAGCTTCTACCTGATCACCGCCTACACCCCGACCTTCGGCAACCAGGCGCTGCACCTGGCCAGCATCGACAGCCTGGTGGTGACGCTGTGCGTCGGCATCACCAACCTGGTCTGGCTGCCGCTCTCGGGCGCCTTGTCCGACCGGATCGGCCGCACGCCCATTCTGGTCGCCTGCACCCTGCTGATGCTGGTCACCGCCTATCCGGCGATGCTGTGGCTGGTCGAGGCCCCGTCCTTCGGCCGGCTGCTGGAGGTCGAGCTGTGGCTGTCCTTCCTCTATGGCAGCTACAACGGCGCCATGATCCCGTTCCTGACCGAGATGATGCCGGAGGATGTGCGCACCAGCGGCTTCTCGCTGGCCTACAGCCTGGCCACCGCGACCTTCGGCGGCTTCACCCCGGCGGTCTGCACCTGGCTGATCCACGCCACCGGCAATTCGGCGATGCCGGGGCTGTGGGTGTCCTTCGCCGCGCTCTGCGGGCTGGCCGCGACTCTGCTGATGGTCCGCGGCCGCGGCGGCATGGCCCCGGAGATGCGACCGGCGGAGTGATCTCCCGGACCGGAAATCCCTTTGTCCAGAAGCACTTGCCCTTGCTTTCGCGCGGCCGTGCTGGCACCATCGCCGCTTGCCGCCAACTCAAGCGAGGCGACGCGGCCATACCGTGTCGACAACAAGGCGGCGGACAGGGATTCGGGGGACATGACGAAGTCCGAGCTGATCATGCGGCTTGCCGAGCGCAACCCGCACCTCTACCAACGCGACGTCGAGCGCATCGTCACCACCATCTTCGACCGGATCACGGCGGCTCTGGCGGAGGGCCAGAGGGTCGAGCTCCGCGGCTTCGGTGCCTTTTCGGTGAAGCGCCGCGACGCGCGCACCGGGCGCAACCCGCGCACCGGCGTGGCGGTCGACGTGTCGGAGAAGCTGGTGCCGTTCTTCAAGACCGGCAAGCAGCTGCGCGAGCGGCTGAACACCGATGAATGACGGGCCCGGAACGCCGGGTTCGGCCCACCACGAGGGATAGCCCGTGCGGTACATCGCCTGGATCGTCACCATCCCCTTCGCCGTGCTGCTGCTGTCCTTCGCGATCAGCAACCGCGAGCTGGTGACGCTCGGCCTCTGGCCGCTGCCGTTCCGGATCGACGCGCCGGTCTATCTGGTGGCGCTGCTGCCGCTGCTGTTCGGCGTCGTGATCGGCGGCCTCGTCCTGTGGTTCGGCCGCTTCGCCACCGGCCTGCGCATGCGCCGGCTGGAGACCCGGCTGGCCGCGACCCAGAAGGATCTGGAGGGGCTGAAGGCGCGGCAGCGCCCCGGCATCCCGGCCACCGCCAACCGCAATGGCGATCCGACCCGTCCGGCCCTGCCCGCTGCCGGCCAGCGCTGACACCATCATGCTCGCCATCGACGCCGCCGCCCTGGACCGGGCGATCGACACGCGCGCCCTGATCGAGGCGCTGCGCCAGGCCTTCCGCCGCGAGGTCGAGGCGCCGCTGCGCCACCACCACACGGTGCCGACCGCGGCCGGCGACGCCACGCTGCTGATCATGCCGGCCTGGGAGCGCGAGCAGGCGATCGGCATCAAGCTGGTGTCGCTGATGCCGGGCAACCCGGCGAAGGACCTGCCTTTCATCGTCGGCTCCTACCTGCTGCTCGACGGCGCCACCGGCGTGCCGCGGGCGATCATGGACGGGCCGACCCTGACCAACCGCCGCACCGCCGCGGCCTCGGCCCTGGCCGCCGACTACCTGGCCCGGCCGGATGCGTCGCGCATGGTGATGGTCGGCGCCGGGGCGCTGGCGCCGCATTTCATCCGCGCCCATGCCGCGATGCGACCGCTGACCGACATCGCCATCTGGTCCCGCCGGCCGGAGCAGGCGATCGAACTGGCCGAACGCCTTGTGACCGAAGGCCTGCCGGTCCGCGCCGTGACCAACCTCGAAGCCGCGGTGCGCGACGCCCACATCGTCTCCTGCGCCACCCAGTCGCGTGAGCCGATCGTGCGCGGCGCCTGGCTGCAGCCGGGCGCCCATCTCGACCTCGCCGGCGCCTATCTGCCGGCGATGCGCGAGAGCGACGACGAGGCGGTGCGCCGGTCGCGGATCTTCGTCGACACCCGCGCCGGGGCGCTGGCCGAGGCCGGCGACCTGCTGCAGCCGATCCGGGCCGGGGTGATCGGCGAGGACGCGATCCTGGCCGACCTGCACGACCTGACCCGTGGCACCGCGCCGGGACGGGGCTCGCCGGACGAGATCACCCTGTTCAAATCGGTCGGCACCGCCCTCGAAGACCTCGCCGCCGCCCGCCTGGCGGTGTCGACGCTGGAGGGGCAGGGGAGCTGACCGGAGGTTCGCACGCGCTTCCCCATTCTGTCATCGCCGGGCTTGACCCGGCGATCCAGGGGCCACCCAGAGCGGCTCTTGCCGCCCTGGATGCCCGGGTCAAGCCCGGGCATGACAGTGTAGGGTGTTGAATGAGGCGGGGTCGCAGATGACCGGCATCGCCGTCGAGCGGCCTGGGACGGTTCTCAAGAGGATCGGGACATGAGCGTCTTTCCTTTGCGGTTGCCGGACGATCTGAAGGACAAGGCTGCAGCCCAGGCGGCCGAGGCTGGTGTCAGCCTGAACCAGTTCATTGCGGTGGCTGTTGCCTCCCGCGTCGGCGCCCAGGCCGAGGCGGAGCGCTACTTTGCGGCACGTGCCGCCCGTGTTGTCCCTGGCCGGGCCAAAGCTATTCTGGAGAAAGCCGGCATCGGCAATCCGCCGCGGGCCGACGACGAGATCGAATCCTGATCGGGAAGACAGCATGACCAGCATCGTCGTCGGCGCCGGGGTGATGGGGCTGGCCACCGCCTGGCATCTGGCCCGGGCCGGAGAGGCCGTCACGGTGCTGGAGCGGGGGCCGATCCCGAACCCGTCGGCGGCTTCGTGGGACAGCCACCGGCTGATCCGCGCCCTCTATCCCGGCCGGCCCGGCTATACCCGCATGGCGCTGGACGCCTATGCCGCCTGGGACGAGGTCTGGGCCGCCGCCGGCGTGAGTCATTATGAGAATTGCGGCTCGATCGCCTTCAGCCGGGCCGAGGGCGACTGGGCCGATGGCTGCCGCGCTCCGCTCGACGCGCTCGGCGCCGCCTATGAGCTGCTGCCGACGGAGGAGCTGGCACGCCGCTTCCCCTTCCTGATCCCGGACGGCATCCGCTGGGGCCTGTTCACGCCCGAGGGCGGCGTGCTGTTCGCCCACCGGATCGTGGCGACCCTGGTCGAGCTGTGCCGCACCGCCGGCGTGACGCTGCGGCCGGAGGCGCCGGTCCGGGCGGTCGACGCCGAGGCCGGCACTGTCACCTTGGCCTCGGGCGAGACGCTGCGGGCCGAGTCGGTGGTGGTCACGGCCGGCGCCTGGATCGGCGGGTTGTTCCCGGACCTGGCCGGACGGCTCACCTCCTACCGCCAACTGGTGGTCTATCTCGACCCGCCGGCTGAGCACGCCGCCGCCTGGGCCGCGGCGCCGGGCATCATCGACTGCGGCTTTCCGGACGACCACTGGGCGATCCCGCCGGTCGGCGGCACCCGGCTGAAGATCGGCATCGGCGCCTGGAAGCGGCGGGCAGATCCCGAGGCCGATCCGGCCGTGGCGGCGGGGGAGGCGGAGGCCTTCCGCGAGCGCTATCGCCCGGTGCTTCGCGACCTCGACGAGTATCGCATTCTCGAAGCCCGTCCCTGCCGCTATATCTTCACCGCGGACAGCCGCTTCGTGCTGGAGCGGCGCGGCCGGGCCTGGCTGGTCAGCCCCTGCTCGGGCCACGGCTTCAAGTTCGGAGCGCTGATCGGCCGGGCGGTGGCCGACGGCGTGCTCGGCCGGCGCGAAGCCGCGGAGCTGACGACCTGGGCGGCCGGCCACCTGCCGGCGGAAGGAGTGCGGGCATGACCACAAACCCGGTCTACGTCGCCATCGACGCGCCGACGGTGGATGAGGCGAAGCGGCTGACCGGCCTGGTCGCGGGCGCGGTCGGCGGCATCAAGCTCGGCCTCGAATTCTTCATGGCGGCAGGGCCGGAGGGGGTGCGGGCGGCCCGGCCCGCCGGCGTGCCGCTGTTCCTCGACATCAAACTGCACGACATCCCGAACACCGTTGCCGGCGCCATCCGCTCGGTGGTGCCGCTGTCGCCGACCTACATCACCCTCCACGCCTCCGGCGGCCGGGCGATGATGCAGGCGGCGGCCGAGGCCGCGCGGACCGAATCGGAGAAGTGCGGCGTGGCGCGGCCGAAGCTGCTCGGCGTCACCGTGCTGACCAGCCTCGACGTCGCCGATCTCGAGGCGGTGGGGCAGGGGATGGAGGTCGCCGGCCAGGTCGAGCGGCTGGCCCGGCTGGCCGAATCGAGCGGCCTCGACGGCGTGGTCTGCGCCCCGACCGAGATCGCCCGGCTGCGCCGCATCCTGAAGCCCTCGACCGTGCTGATGGTGCCCGGCATCCGCCCGGCCGGGTCGGATGCCGGCGACCAGAAACGGGTGATGACGCCGAAGGAGGCGATGGAAGCCGGCGCCACCCATCTCGTCATCGGCCGGCCGATCACCGCCGCGCCCGACCCCGCCGCCGCCGCCCGCGGCATCGCCGGCCAGCTCGGCCTGGCGCTTGATGCAGAGGCTGCGGCTCCCCAGACTCCTGTGCCATGAGCATCGTCGACACCAAGATCTGCGGCATCCGCACCCCCGAGGTGCTCGAGGCCGCGGCGAAGCACGGGGCCCGCTGGGTCGGCTTCGTCTTCTACCCGCCCAGCCCGCGCTCGGTGGCGCCGGATCTCGGCGCCGAGCTGGCGCGCATGGTGCCGACCGGGCTGCGCAGCGTCGGCCTGTTCGTCGACCCGACCGAGGACGAGCTCGAAGCCGTGCTCGGCCGGGTGCCGCTCGACATGATCCAGCTGCACGGGTCCGAGACGCCGGCGCGGGTGGCCGAGATCCGCGGCCGCTGGGCCATGCCGGTGATGAAGGCGATCAAGATCGCGGCCGTCGAGGACCTGGCCGCGATCCCGGCCTATGAGGCGGTGGCCGACCGGCTGCTGTTCGACGCCAAGCCGCCGAAGGGCGTCGCCTCGCTGCCGGGCGGCAATGGCCTGGCCTTCGACTGGTCGATCCTGTCCGGCCGGACCTGGAGCAAGCCCTGGATGCTGGCCGGCGGCCTGACCGAGGCCAATGTCGCCGAGGCGGTGGCCCGCACCGGCGCCAACGTGGTCGACGTCTCCTCTAGCATCGAGGAGCGGCCCGGCCACAAGACGCCGGAGCGGGTGCAGCGCTTCCTCGCCGCGGTCCGTGAGCTCACCGACGCCAAGGCCTGACCGCCGCCCTGCGCTCACTGCGGGTCTGGAATGCGCGCGCCTCGGGCATTCGCCACAAATGTTTGGCGCGGGCTGCGGTCGCCGGTAAGGTCACGGCTCCTCCGCCCCATTAATGCCACGATTTGTGCCGGGAGCCGCCCCGCTTGACCGAGACCGCACCCTTCCAGCCCCGTCCGAACAGCTTCCGCACGGGTCCGGACGAAAACGGCCGCTTCGGCCTCTATGGCGGCCGTTTCGTCGCCGAGACGCTGATGCCGCTGATCCTCGAGGTCGAGAAGGCCTACGCCTCGGCCCGCAAGGACGCCGAATTCGCCAACGAGCTGCGCTACTACCTGACGCACTATGTCGGCCGGCCCAGCCCGCTCTATTTGGCCGAGCGGATCACCGAGCATCTCGGCGGCGCCCGGGTCTACTTCAAGCGCGAGGAGCTGAACCACACCGGCGCGCACAAGATCAACAACTGCATGGGCCAGATCCTGCTGGCCCGGCGCATGGGCAAGACCCGGATCATCGCCGAGACCGGCGCCGGCCAGCACGGCGTCGCCACCGCCACGGTCTGCGCCCTGTTCGGCCTGCCCTGCACCATCTACATGGGCGAGGTCGACATCGAGCGGCAGAAGCCGAACGTGTTCCGGATGAAGCTGCTGGGCGCCGAGGTGGTGCCCGTCGTCTCCGGCAGCCGCACGCTGAAGGACGCGATGAACGAGGCCCTGCGCGACTGGGTCACCAATGTCGAGGACACCTTCTACATCATCGGCACGGTCGCCGGCCCGCACCCCTATCCGCTGCTGGTGCGCGACTTCCAGTCGGTGATCGGCAACGAGACGCGCGACCAGATCATGCAGGCCGAAGGCCGCATGCCGGACACGCTGGTGGCGGCGGTCGGCGGCGGGTCCAACGCCATCGGCCTGTTCCACCCCTTCCTCGACATGCCCGAGATCGCGATCCACGGCGTCGAGGCGGCGGGCCACGGCGTCGACACCGGCAAGCACGCGGCGTCGTTGACCGGCGGCCGCCCCGGCGTGCTGCACGGCAACCGCACCTATCTGCTGCAGACCGCGGACGGCCAGATCGAGGAGGCGCATTCGATCTCGGCCGGCCTCGACTATCCCGGCATCGGGCCGGAGCATGCCTGGCTGCACGATGTCGGCCGGGTGCAGTATTCCGCCGTGACCGACAAGGAGGCGCTGGAGGCGTTCCAGCTCTGCGCCAGGCTCGAAGGCATCATCCCGGCGCTCGAATCGGCGCATGCCCTGGCGCATGTGATGAAGATCGCGCCCGACCTGCCCAAGGACAACCTGCTCGTCATGTGCCTCAGCGGCCGCGGCGACAAGGACATCTTCACCGTCGCCGACGCGCTCGGAGTGCAGATCTGATGACCCGCATCACCGCGCGCTTCGCCGAGTTGAAGGCGAGAGATCGGGCCGCCCTGGTCACCTTCGTCACCGCCGGCGACCCGGACCCGGAGAGCAGCTTCAAGATCCTGGAAGGCCTGCCCGCAGCCGGGGCCGACCTGATCGAGATCGGCATGCCCTTCACCGACCCGATGGCCGACGGCCCGGCGATCCAGGCGGCCGGCCTGCGCGCCCTGGCTGCCGGCATGACTCTGGCCAGGACGCTCGATCTGGTCCGGCGCTTCCGCCGGGGCGACCAGGCCACGCCGGTCGTGCTGATGGGCTATTACAACCCGATCTACACCTATGGCGTCGAACGCTTCCTGGCCGATGCCAAGGCGGCCGGGGTCGACGGGCTGATCGTGGTCGACCTGCCGCCGGAGGAGGATGCCGAGCTGTGCCTGCCGGCGCTGGCGGCGGGGATCGACTTCATCCGCCTGGCGACGCCGACCACCGACGACGCCCGGCTGCCGGCGGTGCTGAAGAACACCTCGGGCTTCATCTACTACGTCTCGGTCACCGGCATCACCGGCGCGGCCGCGGCCAATGCGGCGGCGGTGCAGCCGGCGGTCGACCGGCTGCGGCGCCACACCGACCTGCCGGTGGCGGTCGGCTTCGGCATCCGCACGCCGGAGGCGGCGGCCGCCATCGCCCGCATCGCCGACGCCGCGGTGGTCGGCACCGCCATCGTCGAGGAGATCCGCCACTCGCTGCACGCCGACGGCCGCCCGACCGTCGCCACGGTCGAATCGCCCCTGGCCTTGGTCCGCCGCCTGGCCGAGGGCGTCCGCGGGGCGCGGTGAGCGCTGGCCCGCGCATCGCGGGCCGTCCCAGCTCAGGCTTCGGATAGAAGCAGCGTCGTCGTGCCGGCGGAGTCGATCACCGCTGCCGCCTTGCGATCGAAGGTCACGAACACTTCGCCGCCCAGACGACGCCCCTCGAAGGCGATGACGCCGTCAGCGAAATCGCCGCCCGTTTCCAGGATGGCCAAGCCGGCATCGACGGCCGGCCTGTCGACCGTCACGCTCGATATCGTCAGCAACCGGCGTATCGCCATGCCGACCTCACCGGGCGGCTTCTTGTAGGTGCGTAAGAGCACCCAGGCGAACTCGCAAAGCGTCACTGTGGTGACGGCGACACTATTGGCTTCGCGAAGCAATGCCTCCGCCAGCGCCGTTTGTGCCGGATCATCACGTGTTGCGACTCGGATCAGCAGATTGGTGTCGGCGATGACCTTCATGTCTCTCCGGCCCACCCTGCGGCGGTCGCTTCATTGATCTCCTCGATCGACAGCCTCGGTGTTCCCGGTCCGGCGAGGCATCCGAAAAAATCTTCGATGGTGCCGGATGCCCTTGCCGCCCGGATCTCGGCACGGCCGTCGGGCAGAAGATCGACGGTGACCTTGTCTCCGGGGGCGATGCCCAGGTGCTGCAGCAGTTCTTTGCGCAGCGTTACCTGGCCCTTTGCCGTAACAGTCAGAAGCGTCATCATGCCCAAGGTCCGTAAGGTTCCATGGCCTTACATATAAGGCGATTGATCCTTACCCTCAAGGCGCCAGCCTATGGTTCGAACAGCTTGCGCAGCGTCGTCAGGGTCTGGGCGAGGGTGGGGGCCGATACGGCGCCGAGCCGCTTCACCAGCCGCTGCTTGTCCAGCGTCCTGATCTGATCCAGAAGCACCAGGCCGGTCTTGCCCTGGAAGCTGACCGGCACGCGGAAGCCGGCCGGCCGGCTTCCCGTCGTCATCGGCGCCGCGATCACCGTCCGCAGGTGGTCATGCAGCTCCGGCGGCGAAATGATCAGGCAGGGCCGCGTCTTCTGGATCTCGCTGCCGATGGTGGGGTCGAGCGCGACCAGCCAGACCTCGCCGCGCTTCACCATTCCAGCCGGTCGTCGTCGGCATTGCCGAATTCGGGCCAGACCAGCGCGTCGTCGCCGGCCTCGGCGATTCGCCTGGCATCCTCCGCCCAGCCGGCCCGCGGGGTCTCGCGGCTCGGCACGATGATCAGGCGGCCTTCTTCGACGAGCAACTCCACGTCATCGCCGGCCTTGGCCCCGATCTCCGTCAGCAGGGGTTTGGGAATGATCACCCCCGAAGAATTTCCCATTTTCCGGACAGTGCTGCGCATCGCCGTGATCTTCCCTGGCTGCCCTGCTCCACGTATAGATCAGGACGTGTTTTGTTGCAACGCGGTTGCAACGAAAGCACCTGCGCCGATAACATCTGCGTTGTGTCCTCATCTTGACGCGCCCGGCCGAAAGGCGGAAAACCGCGCCATGAACTGGCTGACCAACTACATCCGCCCGAAGATCCGGGCCCTCGTCTCCTCGTCCCGGCCGGAGACGCCGGACAATCTGTGGACGAAGTGCCCGAACTGCGAGGCGATGCTGTTCCATCGCGACCTGGAGGCGAATCTCTACGTCTGCCAGCATTGCGGCCATCATATGCGGCTCGATCCGGTCAAGCGGCTCGGCATGTTGTTCGATGACGGCAGGTACGAGACGATCGAGCTGCCGAAGCCGGCGGTCGATCCGCTCAAGTTCCGCGACACCAAGCGCTACACCGACCGCCTGAAGGAAGCCCAGGCCAAGTCCGGCCGAGGTGACGCGATCGTCGTCGCCCATGGCAAGATGGGCGGCCGCGACACCGTGATCGCGGCCTTCGACTTCAGCTTCATGGCCGGCTCGATGGGCACGGCGGTGGGCGAAGGCCTGGTCGCCGCGGCCAAGCTGGCGGTGATGCAGCATGCCCCGCTGGTCGTTGTCCCGGCTTCCGGCGGCGCCCGCATGCAGGAAGGCATCCTGTCGCTGATGCAGATGCCGCGCTCGGTCATCGCGGTCGAGCAGGTCAAGGACGCCGGCCTGCCCTATATCGTGGTGCTGACCGACCCGACCACGGGCGGCGTCACCGCTTCCTTCGCCATGCTCGGCGACATCCACATCGCCGAGCGCGGCGCGCAGATCGGCTTCGCCGGCGCCCGGGTGATCGAGGAGACCATCCGCGAGACCCTGCCGGAGGGCTTCCAGCGCGCCGAATACCTGCTCGACCACGGCATGGTCGACGTGGTGGTGGTGCGCAAGGAGCTGCGCGAGACGCTGATCCGCACCCTCGGCCATCTCACCGGCGGGCTGCATCCGGCCACGGCCGACATCGTGGTCGACCCGGCCGACATCGCCGCCGCGGCCGCGATCGAGGGCGAGCCGGCCTATCGTGCCTGACGCCGCCGCGGCCGCAGTCGAGGCCGCGCTCGACCGGCTGACCCATCTGCATCCGAAGCGGATCGACCTGTCGCTCGGCCGCACCGAGCGGCTGCTGGCGGCGCTGGGCGGCCCGCAGCTCCGCCTGCCGCCGGTGGTCCATGTCGGCGGCACCAACGGCAAGGGGTCGACCACCGCCTTCCTGCGGGCGTTCCTGGAGCAGGCGGGCTACCGCGTCCATGTCTACACCTCGCCGCATCTGGTGCGCTTCCATGAGCGCATCCGCCTGGCCGGGTCGCTGATCGGCAGCGCCGCGCTGGTCGACCTGCTGGAGCGGGTCGAGGCCGCCAATGCCGGCCAGCCCGTGACCTTCTTCGAGGCGACGACCGCCGCCGCCTTCCTCGCCTTCGCCGAGGCGCCGGCCGATGCCGTGCTGCTCGAGGTCGGCCTGGGCGGGCGCTACGACAGCACCAATGTGGTGCCGCGTCCGGCCGCCACCGCGATCACCCGCATCTCCATGGACCACATGCAGTTCCTCGGCGACACGATCGAGGCGATCGCGGCGGAGAAGGCGGCCATCGCCAAGCCCGGCGTGCCGATGGTGGTGGCGCCGCAGCAGAGCGCCGCGGCCGTCTCCGTGCTGACCCGCGACATCGAATCGGCCGGGGCGGCGCTGCATCTCGCCGGCCGCGACTGGTCGGTGGCTCCCGCCGCAGACGGCTTCGTCCTGCGCACGGCCAGGGACGAGCGGCACTATCCCCGCCCGGCGCTGCCCGGCGACCACCAGTTCGCCAACGCCGCCACCGCGATCCGCCTGCGCGACCTTCTCACCGGCTTCGACATCCCGGAGGACGCGGTGCGCCGCGGCCTGTCTTCGGTCGAATGGCCGGCGCGGCTGCAGCGTCTGACCCGCGGGCCGCTGCCGGCCCTGCTGCCGCCGGGCTGGGAGCTGTGGCTCGACGGCGGCCACAACGACAGCGCCGGCGAGGTGCTGGGGCAATGGCTCGGCGGGCTCGACCCGCGACCGCTGCACCTGGTCTGCGGCATGCTGGAGAGCAAGCAGCCGCGGGAGTTTCTGCGGCCCCTGGCGCCCTTCGTCCGCTCCATCCGCACCGTGCGCATCCCGGGCGAAGAGGCCAGCCTGCCGGCCGAGGCCGTGGCCGAGCACGCCCGCGCCGTCGGCCTGACCGATGTCGCCGCGGCTGAGGACGTCGAGGCCGCGGTGGCCGCTGCGGCCCGGCCCGGCGACCCGCCCGGCCGGGTGCTGATCTGCGGCTCGCTCTATCTCGCCGGCCGGGTGCTCGCCGGCAACGGCTGAGCCCCGGTTGCCTCTTGCCATCGCCGCGCTTATTGTCGCCGCCCGAATATGAACGGACAGCCCATGGCCGACCGACCCATCCCTGCCGACATCGCGGGCCTGAGCTTCGAGGACGCCCTCGCCGAGCTGGAGACCATCGTGCGCCAGCTCGAGGCGGGGCAGGGCAAGCTCGACGACAACATATCGGCCTATGAACGCGGTGCCTTGCTTCGCGCCCATTGCGAGGCGAAGCTGCGCGAGGCGCAGGCGCGGGTCGAGATGATCTCGCGCGCCGCCGACGGCACCGTCACCGCCAAACCCGCGACCTTTGATTGAGGCCCCAGTCTTGCCGATTGATCTGAGCAAAGCCATGGCCGAGACGGGCGCGCAGGTCGAGCGCGTCCTGGACCGTGTCCTGCCCAAGCCCCAGCGCGGCGAGCCGCCGCTGGCTGAGGCCATCCGCTACGCCTCGCTCGGCGGCGGCAAGCGGCTGCGCCCGTTCCTGGTGGTGTCGTCCGCGCGGCTGTTCGGGGTGGCCGAAAGCTGCGCGCTGCGCGTCGGCGCGGCGGTCGAGATGATCCATTGCTACTCGCTGGTCCATGACGACCTGCCGGCGATGGACAATGACGATCTGCGCCGCGGCAAGCCGACCACGCACAAGGCCTATGACGAGGCCACCGCGATCCTGGCCGGCGACGCGCTGCTGACCCAGGCCTTCGAGGTGCTGGCCGACAGCGAGACCCATGCCGACCCGAAAGTCCGCATCGCGCTTGTCGCCGCCCTGGCTCGCGCCGCCGGTGCCGCCGGTATGGTCGGCGGCCAGGCGCTCGACATGCAGGCCGAGCAGACGCCGCTGACCGAGATCGGCGCCATCACCCGGCTGCAGCGGCTGAAGACCGGCGCGCTGTTCGAGTTCTCCTGCGAGGCCGGGGCGATCCTCGGCAAGGTCGAGGATTCGCGGCGCGGCGCGCTGCAGGCCTATGCCCATGACATGGGCCTGGCCTTCCAGATCGCCGACGACCTGCTCGACGTCCGCGGCCGGGCCGAAGAGATCGGCAAGACCCCGGGCAAGGACCAGGCGGCCGGCAAGGCGACCTTCGTCTCGATCCTCGGCCTCGAGCGGGCAGAGTCCCAGGCCCGCATGCTGGTCGACCAGGCCTGCCGCCACCTCGACGTGTTCGGCGACCGGGCCGAGGCGTTGCGCGCGGTCGCGCATTTCGTGGTCGAACGCAGGGCCTGACGTCGCTTTCCCTCTCCTCGGGTGAGGGAGGGTGAGGGGCGAGTTGGCCCTTCAGCCACAGCCCTTCATGCCGACGCATGCCCGGCCCGTGGCCTTTCCGCTTCTGTCCGACAAATTCCTCGGGCAGAGAAAGGGGAACGGAACGGGGGAAGCGCGGGAATGGCGGCGATCGGCGCCCAGAAGGTCGATGGAGCGGAAGGCGGGAATGGCACCGGGATCCTGCTGTTCTTCCTCGGCATGTCGCTGTTCACCTTCAACGACGCGCTGGGCAAGTGGCTGGTCGCCGACTACACCGTCGGCCAGGTGCTGCTGATCCGCAGCATCGGCGCCTTCATCCTGCTGCTGCCCTGGGTGATCCGCGGCTTCCGCGGCCTGCTGACGCCGGACCAGCCCTGGATGAACCTGCTGCGGGTCGCTCTGATGGCGGCCGAGGTCGCGATCTTCTATTTCGCCGTGCGCGGCCTGCCGCTGGCCGACGTCATGACCTTCTACATGGCCGCGCCGTTGATCGTGACCGCGCTGTCGGTGCCGCTGCTCGGCGAGAAGGTCGGGCCGCGGCGCTGGGCGGCGGTGCTGATCGGCTTCGTCGGCGTGCTGATCGTGCTGCGCCCGACCGGCGCCGCTCTCTCGTCCTCGGCCCTGATCGCGCTGGCCGGCGCCACCCTGTTCAGCCTGATCCTGATCGTCACCCGCCGCGTCCGCCACACCGGCGGGCTGGGCCTGATCACCTATCAGATCCTCGGCACCGGCCTGGCCGGCGCCGCCACCGTGCCCTTCGCCTGGGTGCCGCCGACGCCGTTCGACTGGGCGCTGCTGCTCGGCCTCGGCGTGGTGGCGATGGGCGCGCATCTGTGCATGAACAAGGCGCTGTCGCTGGCCCCGGCCGCGGTGGTCGCGCCCTACCAGTACTCCACCATCGTCATCGCCGCCGCCCTCGGCTGGGCGATCTGGGGCGACGTGCCGACATCGCAGATCATCATCGGCAACCTGGTGATCATCGCCTCCGGGCTGTTCATCTACTACCGCGAGCGGCAGCTGAAGGGGGAGTAGACCTCTCCCTTTTGCCTCTCCCTTACTGTCATGCCCGGGCTTGACCCGGGCATCCAGCGGGGCTCGACATCGTCTGGATCGCCGGGTCAAGCCCGGCGATGACAGGAAGGGATTTGGCTCGATCCAGGGAAAGAGGCGGGCGATCGCCTCAAATCCCCTGGCCGCCGGAGACCTCTATCCGCTGGGCATTGACCCAGCGGTTGTCCTCGGTCAGCAGGCTCGCGATCATCGGCCCGATGTCGTCCGGCAGGCCGGCGCGGCCCAGCGCCGTCATGTCGGCGAAGATCCGGTTGATCTCCGGATTGTCGCGGACCGCGCCGCCGCCGAAATCGGTTTCGATCGCGCCCGGCGCCACCGTGTTGACCGCGATGCCGCGGCCGCCCAGCTCCCTGGCCATGTACCGGGTCAGCACCTCGACCGCGCCCTTCACCGCCGCATAGGCGGCATAGCCGGGGAAGGTCGTCCGGGTCAGGCCGGAGGACAGGTTCACGATGCGGCCGCCATCCGCGATCAGCGGCAGCAGGGTCTGGGTCAGGAAATAGACACCCTTGAAGTGGACGTCGACCAGCCCGTCGAACTGCGCTTCGGTCGTCTGGCCGATCAGGGCGTAGTCGCCGTGGCCGGCATTGTTGACGAGGTGGTCGAAGGTCTCGCGCGACCAGGTCTCGCGCAGGGCCGTGCGCAACCGCTCGGCGAAGGGCGCGAAGGCGGCGATATCGCCGGCGTCGAGCTGCAGGGCGACCGCCTTGCGGCCCAGGGCCTGGATCTCGGCGGCCACGGCCTGCGCGTCTTCGGCGCGGCTTTGGTAGGTGAGGACGACGTCGCCGCCGCGGCGGGCGACGCTGAGCGCGGTGTTGCGGCCGAGTCCGCGGCTGGCGCCGGTCACGAGGGTGATCTTGGTCATGGTTGGTCTCCGGTGGAATGACCGTCCCGATATCGGGCTCCGGACCCGGGTGTTGTTGCCGGAACCTCGACGATCCTTGCCTGATCCTCCAAAAAAGTGCCTTCGGCCGGCCGTGGCGAGGTAGGCTTGCCGCATGATCGTTCTGCTCGATGCCGTTCGGCGATACGCGGAAGCCCATGCCGGCGCGACCGGTGCGGCGCCGACCCCGATTCCGGGCCTCACGATCGTCCGCGCGACGGCGCCGAGCGGCCTCGACTACGCCATCTCCCGGCCGCTGGCCTGCCTCGTGCTGCAGGGCGGCAAGCATGTCGCGATGGGGACTCGGGGCTTCGCCTTCGCTGCCGGCGATACGCTGCTGATCGCGGCGGACGTCCCGACCGTCAGCCAGATCACCCGCGCCAGCATTGCCGCGCCCTATCTCTCGCTGGTGGTGGAACTGGACCCGGCCGTCATCGTGGATCTGGTGTCGGAGATGGGCGCCATGCCCGCGGCCGACCCTGCGCCTGTGCGGATCGAGCCGACCGATGCCGAGGTGGCCGATGCGGCGCTGCGGCTGATGCGGCTGCTCGATCGCCCGGCATCGGTGCCGGTGCTGCAGGCGCAGCTGGTGCGCGAGCTGCACTACTGGCTGCTGGCCGGCCGGCACGGGGCGGCGATCCGGCGTCTCGGCTGGCCGGACGGCCATTCCCGGCGCGTGGCGCGTGCGGTCGCGGTGCTGCGGGCCGAGTTCGCGCGGCCATTGCCGGTGGAGCGGCTGGCCGCGGTGGCCGGAATGAGCCCGTCCTCGTTCCACCATCACTTCCGCGCCGTGACCTCGCTCTCGCCGCTGCAGTTCCAGAAGCAGCTGCGCCTGATCGAGGCGCGCCGCCTGATGGTGGCGGAGGGCGCGTCGGCCGGCAGCGCCGCATTCGCGGTCGGCTACGAAAGCGTGTCGCAGTTCACGCGGGAATACGGCCGGATGTTCGGCTCGCCGCCGGTCCGGGACACCAGGACGGCGAGGGGCAAGGGCCGGGACGCCGAATCACGGCCGGAATCATGACCGGCGGGCGGCCCTAGAGATTCCCCGGATTCCCCGGCTTCAGCTCGCCGACCGCGACCAGCGACCCGTCATCGGCGAACAGCTGCACCTTGGTGCCGTCCAGCTGGACCTTGTCGCATTCCTTGGTCTCGCCGAGATCGAAGCACATGCGGTCGTTCTCGATCGACCATTGCCCGGCATAGGGTCCGTCGTCGCCCAGCCCGTGGATGGTGCCGTCGGCGGCATAGAACTCGGTGTATTCGACGTCTCCGGCCGTCCCGTCGACCGTGTTGCCGACGATCTGGGCCTGGATCTGCGCTCCGGTCAGCGGGTCCGCGGCCAAAGCGGCGGCGGCCAGGGCGGGGGACAACAGCAGCGGCAGGACGATCGCCAGGGGACGAATCATGGGCAGGCTCTCCGCGAAGGACGCGCGGATCATAGTCGCGTCGCCCCGGCAGGGGGAGAGCCGTTCCGCCGTCGCAGCTGCGTCATGGTTTCGACGCGATCTCGCGTATAGTTTGTCGCAGGGGCCCCGCCGATCCGGGGTGCCGTGATGGGGGGATCCATGGCCTTGAAGCTGCGTTTCGCCACTTTTGCCGCGGCGGCGGCGCTCCTGACCGCGACCTTGGCCTTTTCCCCGACCGCGTCCGCCTACCAGGCGCCGGGCTTCGCCGCCGGTGCCGCGGCCTATGCCAAGAAGCTGGAGCAGCAGGCCAGCGCCACCCCGGCAGACCAGCGGGCCGACCTGAAGGCGCTGCGCGCCCGCGCCGCCGACGCCGCCCAGGGCGAACGCTGGGACGACGCGGTCTCGGCCTGGCAGCTGATTCTCGGCCAGCGCCCCACCGATGCCGGGGCCTGGTTCGGGCTGGCCCAGGCGCTGCAGCAGACCTCCCCCTATTCGCAGGACGGCCTGAACGCCGCCTTTGCCGCCTACAGCAACGCCGGCACCGACAAGCTGCGCGGCGCCGCCCTGATCCTGCTGGCGCGCGGGCTGGAGCAGCAGGACAAGGGCCGCGAGGCGATCAAGGTCGCGGCCGAGGGCGCCCAGCTGGCGCCGAGCGACGACAACACCGAATACGCCAACACCCTGCGCGACCAGTACGGCTTCCGCGTCACCTCGACCTACGCCCAGAACGACCGCGACGCGCCGCAGCTCTGCGCCGACTTCTCCGATTCGATCGTCGACGGCCGCACCGTCCGCTATTCCGACTACGTCAGGATCGAGCCGGCGGTGCCGGTCGAGGTGATCCCGTCGGACAAGCAGATCTGCCTTGAGGGCGTGTCCTTCGGCCAGGCCTACACCGTCACCCTGCTGGCCGGCATCAAGTCGGTCGACGGCGACGTGCTGACCGCCGATGACAGCTTCGACCTGACGGTCGACGACCGGCCGGCCAGCGTGGTGTTCCGCGGCAGCGCCTATGTCCTGCCCAAGGGCGGCGAGGGCACGGTGCCGGTGACCACGGTCAACGTCTCCGAGGTCAGGCTGCGCCTGTTGCGCATCAACGACCGCAACCTGATCGACCAGGTCGCCCAGGGCCGCATCGGCCAGATGCTGGAAAGCTACGACGTCGACAGCCTGGCCCAGGATGCGGGCGAGGAGGTGTGGTCCGGCACCATGCCGGTCGAGGGCGAGACCAACAAGGCGGCGATCACCGGCGTGCCGATGGACACGCTGCTGCCGCAGCCCAAGCCGGGCGTCTACCTGCTTGCGGCGGTCGACGCCAAGGCCGACGAGGACAGCTACCAGACCCCGGGCACGCAGTGGATCGTGGTCACCGATCTCGGCCTCGCCAGCTTCTCCGGCCAGCAGGGGCTGACCGTGGCGGCGCGGGCGCTGTCCTCGGCGAAGGCTCAAGGCGGCGTCAAGCTGGCGCTGCTCGCCCGCAACAATTCGGTGCTGGGCGAGGCGCAGACCGATGCCGGCGGCCTCGCCACCTTCCCGGCCGGGGTGATGGCCGGGCAGGGCGGCAACCGGCCGGCCGCGGTCTATGCCTACGGCTCCGGCGACTTCACCTTCCTCGAGCTGACCGGCCCGGCCTTCGACCTGTCCGACCGCGGCGTCAGCGGCCGGGCCGAGCCGGGTCCGCTCGACGCCTTCCTCTACCCCGAGCGCGGCGTCTACCGCCCGGGCGAGACCGTGCACCTGACCATGCTGCTGCGCAACGAGCGCGCCGCAGCGATCGACGGCGTGCCGCTGACCATCAAGATCAGCCGGCCGGACGGGGTCGAGGCCCGGGTCGAGCAGGCGTCGGACCAGGGCGGCGGCTCCTACAGCATCGACGTGCCCCTGGCCGACAGCGCCTATACCGGCACCTGGACAGCCGAGGCCTATGTCGACCCGAAGGGCCAGGCCATCGGCAGCACCCCCTTCCAGGTCGAGGACTTCGTGCCGGCGCGGATCCGCGTCGACCTGAAGACCGACGCCAAGGACCTGCGCGTCAATAAGCCGGCGGTCGTCACCATCGATGCCCAGTTCCTGTACGGGGCGCCTGCGGCCGAGCTGGCCACCGAGGCCAGCCTGACCCTGCAGCAGGCGGCGACGCCCTTCCCGGACTTCTCCGACTACAAGTTCGGCCTGGTGCAGGACGCCTTCTCGCCGCGCACCCGCCCGATCACCACCCCGGCCACCGACGCCGCGGGCCAGAGCCGGGTCGACATCCTGCTGGATGGCCTGCCCGACACCACCGTGCCGCTCGAGGCCGAGATCCGCACCGCGGTGTTCGATTCCAGCGGCCGCACTGCCAACGAGACCACGACCCTGCCGGTGCGGCAGGAACATCCCTGGATCGGTCTGAAGCCGCTGTTCTCGGGCTCGCTGGCCGAGGGCTCCGACGCCCGCTTCGAGGTCATCGGCCTCGACGCCGGCGGCCGCCCGGCCGCGATCAAGGGGCTGCGCTGGGACCTGGTGGAGGAGATCCACGACTACCAGTGGTTCTCGACCGACGGCCATTGGGACTACAAGGTCGTCACCCGCGACCGCAAGGTGGCGGACGGCACCGTCGACGTCGCGCCGAACGCGCCGGCGGCGATCCGCCAGGCGGTCGGCTGGGGCAATTTCCGGCTCGACGTCTACGACCCGAAGGGCGGCGGCGCCACCTCGGCCCGCTTCTATGCCGGCTGGTGGGTGTCGGACGACCCGAACCCGACCCCGGACAATCTGACCGTGGCCCTCGACCGCACCAGCTACAAGGCCGGCGATACCGCCCGGGTGCGGATCGAGCCGCCCTTCGCCGGCGACGTGCTGCTGTTCATCGCCAATGACCGGGTGCTGGAGACGCGCGACGTCGCCGTCCCGGCCGACGGCGCCACGGTCGAGATCCCGGTCTCGTCCGATTGGGGCGCCGGCGCCTATGTCCTGGCCACCGCCTTCCGCCCCTCGGGCGAGGGCGGCCAGCGCCGCCACGGCCCCGGCCGCGCCGTCGGCGTCGCCTGGTTCGGCATCGACGTCACCGAGCGGGTGCTGGGCGTCTCGATCGACGCGCCGGCCGAGATCCGCCCGAACCAGCGCCTCGACCTGCCGCTCACCGTCACCGGCGTGCCGCAGGGGCAGGGCGCCTGGGTCACCCTGGCCGCGGTCGACGAGGGCATCCTGCTGCTCACCGACTTCCAGTCGCCGGACCCGACCGACCATTATTTCGGCCGCCGCGCCCTCGGCGTGGAGATGCGCGACGCCTATGGCAGGCTGATCATCAGCGACGGCCGCCGCGGCCAGGTCCGCACCGGCGGCGACGCCGCGGCCCAGCAGATGTCAGGCCTGCCGAAGCGCTCCACCCGCACCGTCGCGCTGTACAGCGGCATCCTGCCGGTCGGCGCCGACGGCCGCGTCACCGTGCCGCTCGACCTGCCGGATTTCGACGGCGAGCTGCGGCTGATGGCCGTGGCCTGGACGCCGACCGCGCTCGGCGCCGCCTCCACCGCGATGAAGGTGCGCGACCCGGTGATCGCCGAGATCGGCGTGCCGCGCTTCCTGGCGCCGGGCGATGAGGCGCAGCTGGCCTTCTCGCTGCGCAACCTGTCCGGCCCGGCCGGCGATTACGGCGTGCGCGTCGCGGTCGAAGGCCCGCTCTCGATCGCCGCGGCGTCGGCCCAGTTCACCCAGACCGTCGCGGCGGGGGCCGAGGCCCGTCGCGCGATCCCGCTGACCGCGACCGCCACTGGCGTCGGCAAGATCCGGATCAGCGTCACCGGCCCCGACGGCTTCCAGCGCGACCGCGACTGGGACCTGTCGGTGCGCCCGGCCCAGGCGCTGACCACCGACCGCATCGCCACCCTGGTCCAGCCCAACCAGTCGGTGGTGCTGAACGCCGACCTGGTGAAGGGTTTCCTGCCCGACACCGTCCAGGTCTTCGCCAGCTTCTCCACCCGCCCGACCTTCGACATTCCGGGCCTCTTGAAGGCGCTGGACGACTACCCCTATGGCTGCGTCGAGCAGACCACCAGCCGGGCGCTGCCGCTGCTCTACGTCGCCAAGGTGGCGGAGAAGGTCGACAGCGGCTTCAAGCCGGACGACGTGCGCCGCAAGGTGCAGGGCGCGATCGACCGGATCATGACGGCGCAGCAGCCGGGCGGCGGCTTCGGCATGTGGTCGCCCTTCGACAGCGCCAACCCCTGGCTCTCCGCCTATGCGCTCGACTTCCTGACCCGGGCGCGGGCCGAGGGCGGCTACCGCATCCCGGAACGCGCCTATCAGCGCGGTATCAAGTACCTGTCGAACTACCTCGACTGGTACGAGGCGCGCACCGAATGCACCCCGGCCAGCGCCTATGCGCTCTACGTGGTGTCCCGGGCCGGCGGCGGCGATGTCGGCACCATGCGCTACTACGTCGACAACTGCCTGCCGAAGTACCAGACGCCGGTCTCCCAGGCGCAGATCGCCGCCGCCGCCGCCCAGTTCGGCGACACGGCGCGCACCGCCAAGGCCTTCGCCGCGGCGACCTCGACCGAGCGTCCGGAGAACTTCTATGGCGATTACGGCTCGCCCTTGCGCGACCACGCCGCCACCGCGGCGCTGCTGCACGAGGCCAAGCAGCCGCAGCAGGAGGTGCTGCAGCAGATCGACGTCGCCGCCGACCTGTTCGCCCGCGACCGGTACTGGAGCACCCAGGACATGACCTGGCTGCTGATCGCGGCCGACGCGGCGCTGGACGGCGCCACGCCGCTGTCGCTCGACGTCGCCGGAAAGCCGGTGGCCGATCCCGGCACCCTCTACCGGCTGAACCCGGAGGCCGCGGCCCTGGCCGCCGGCATCATGGTGAAGAACACCGGCAGCGGTCCGATGCGCCAGGTGCTGACGGTGCGCGGCGTGCCCGCGGCGCCGCTGCCGGCGGGCGGCGACGGCTTCGAGATCACCCGCACCTATCTCGACCGCGACGGCCGGCCCATCGACCCGGCCAAGATGGCGGTGAAGCAGGGCGACCTCGTCACCGTGCTGCTGCGCGGCCGCGCCACCGACGACCTGGACCACCAGGCGCTGGTGGTGGACCTGCTGCCGGCGGGGCTGGAGATCGAGAACCCGTCGGTCGGCAACGGCGCGAAGCTCGGCGACATCGCCGACACGCTGTCGGACACGCAGCATGTCGAGATGCGCGACGATCGCTATATCGCGGCGATCGACCTGACCGGCGACACCCGCTACTTCACAGTGGCCTATCTCGCCCGTGCCGTGACCCCGGGCCGCTTCGCCCTGCCGGCGCCGTATGTCGAGGACATGTACCGGCCCCAGTACAACGCCCGCGGCGGCTTCGGCGCGCTGACCGTCGAGGCACGGAAGTAGGGGGCTGCGGCCAGTCTCCTCCTTCGGCGAGACCTTTCTCCTTCGGCGAGATCTTCTCAAAATCGCCGAAGCCGCTCCTTCCTTCTCCCCCTCCCCTTGCGGGAGGGGGGCAGGGGGAGGGGTCTGCGCGCGTCCGCGCGCGGATGGTCCGGGGCGCATTCGCCGTCCCCCTGGACTTACCGCACGGGATCCGGCCTACGTGGACATGCATGTGCAATTTCCCACCCATGGCGAGGCTATAAAATTGGGCATAGCGAGTCGGAACACATTGACATGTGGGGTAGGATGCGCACTGTCATTGACGGGGATTTTAGCGATCGACGGATTTTCGACACGTGCTCAGCCGTTGGATAAGTCTGTCAGCGTCGGCTTGATTTTTTGCTCGACCGGTAACGGATTTGAGTTTGCTTGACCGGATCCATCGTCCGTTCAGTCTTTAGGAGAAAGGGATCTTTGTGGGCCGGACTGCGGAATATTCGATCAGGGGATACCTTTATCAATTCCTCCGCTACTTATCCGAGATCCTGGCGGCGGGCGACGGCACAAAGATTACGATCGAAGGTGCGATCGAGGATATCGATGTCGCAGCGCCACACCTGACCACGGCCGTTCAGTGTAAATATCATGAGCAGGTGGAGAAATTCACCCTCGGAAAGATTTATAAGCCGATTCTCCTCATGCTTGAACACTTCTCCACCTATACCGCTCCGATGCCTAAAGTCTATTATCGCCTTTTCTGTCATTTCCCTGATCAGAGTGGGACGCGAGGGCTCACCAAGGAAGAGCTTGACTCCGTACTCAAGACCAACGCTGAGAGCCTCAAGGTGATAGTCGGGCGTATCGCCGCAGGTGTTGATCATGAAGAGTTCCGCGAGCGTTTCACGATTGAGTTTGGCCAGTCAACCGAAGCGTTGCAGCAGGCCGTTCTGGCATCACTGAGAGCCAAGGGCTTCTCAGCCGATGATGTTGACGCGATAATTTATCCCACAGCAATCCAGCGCATCGTCGATCTGGCGACCCAGGCAACTGTCGCCGATCGGACCGTTGACTCCAGTGCATTCCTCGCGGCTCTCCACGACGTCCGGCAGGTTACCTTCACACGCTGGACGCGGGAACTTGCGACACGCGGCCAGATATTCAAGCGGCTCCGTGAAGACCTTAAGCCAGCGCTCGCGCACAACGCGCGTGGCCGCACCTTCGTCATAGATCCCGTTGGAATAGAAAAATTCGACGACGAAATTGTTCGTTTTATCAAGAAGTTCGTGGAGCGTTACTGTTGTAAGTATCTCCATTCGAACCCTCCGCTATTCATGATTGCGGGCGAATATGATGTGGGCGGGCTGCAGGCGCGGCTTCATGACGCCGGTTTACGCTGCGCCGACGGCTTGGTGGGCGGTTCAGTATTCCGCGCCAAGGACCTATTCCGGCGGCCGATGCTAAAAAAGGCACCATTCGCGATCGAGTTCAGCCTCCGCTTGGCCAAGCGAGCCATCGTAACAGAGTGGCCACCCAAGCGACCGGACGAACTCTTCCTTGTGAACGTTCTGGACGATCCGTGGGAGCATTCTGATGTCAACGTGCACAAATTAGAAATTGAACGTCTTTCTGATCTAGAATTTGCGCTTCAGCTGAGGAAAGATTATGTCTGAATGTAACCATCCGATTGGTAGCGTGACCGATAGCTCGCCGTCCCTGGTTCGAATCGAGATCGGAAACGCGGAAGACTTCGAAAGGCACAAGTCAAAGCTTGGCGTTGGGCAGTATCTTTTGATCGCGTCCGGCAATAATCTGCATCTGCTTGCCACGATTACGGCGGTGCGCGCGTCTCACATCGACCGGTCCCGGGGCGCTGATCTCGAAGATGGCGGCGATGCAGATTCAGTTTCCTTTCGTTTCCAGATCGACACTCAGCCAATCGGAACACTGTCCGAAGACGGCGAGTTCGTGCGGGGATCGCATGCGCTGCCTGTTCCTACCGAACACGCTTATGTCACGCCGTCTGAAGTGCTAAGTGGCATCTTCTCCAAACAGATCAAGTCGCCCTTCTCCTTTGGCACATTAAGCATCGCGCCCGACGTGAAGTTCGAAATCGACGGCGACCGGTTCTTCAGCAAGCACATTGCAATTGTCGGCTCTACCGGTTCGGGCAAGTCGTGCGCGGTGGCGAAGATCCTGCAGACGGTTGTTGGTATCGAATCTAAGACTAACACTCACAAGATGGCGCAAAGGAATTCTCACATCGTTATTTTCGATATTCATGCCGAATATGCAGCGGCCTTCCGGCTCGAGGAGACAGAGAATTTCACCCTCAATCTGCTCGACGTTGACACCCTCTGGCTGCCCTACTGGCTGATGAACGCGCAGGAGCTAGAGGAGATGTTCATCGAGAGCAATGAGATCAACTCTCACAACCAGGTCTCCCAGTTTCGACATGCGGTCGTGCGGAATAAGCGTCGGCACAATCTGGGCTTAAGCAATATCTCGTTCGACACGCCGGTTTATTTCTCGATCGACGAGGTGGTCACCTATCTCGAAAATATGAACGCCGAGGTCATCGGCAAGTTGCCGGGAGAGGGAAAGCCAAAGCTGGAGAATGGGACGCTTGTGAGTGAGCGAGACACCTGTTATTTCGACACTCTCCAAACTTTCGTTGTCTCCTCGACGGCCGCCGCCACGAAGGCGTCGAACGGGCCATTCCACGGCGAGTTCGATCGACTCATACTGCGACTTCGCACGCGTCTCGCGGATCCTCGGCTACGCTTTCTCTTTTATCCTAAGAAACAAGACGGGAGCCAACTTTCGACCGGCGACTTTGCCGATGTCGTGCGACAGTTCATTGGTTATCTCACAAAGTCAAATGTTTCTATTGTCGACCTGAGCGGCATCCCCTTCGAGGTGCTGAGCATCGTCGTCAGTTTGATATCACGCATGATCTTTGACTTCGGCTTCCATTATTCCAAGGGCCGCCATGTCAGTGGCGAAGTTAGCGACGTGCCGATCATGGTGGTCTGCGAGGAGGCTCACAATTATGTGCCGCGCTCGGGCGGCGCCCAATATGATTCGTCCCGCAAATCGATTGAACGCATTGCTAAAGAGGGGCGCAAATATGGGGTGACTCTGATGGTCGTGAGCCAGCGGCCTTCCGAGGTCTCGGAGACCATCTTCTCACAATGCAGTAACTTTATATCACTGCGACTCACCAATGCAGTGGACCAGAGCTATATCAAGTCGCTTCTGCCCGATCTCTCGGCCGGCATCGGCGACCTGCTGCCCAATCTCGGCCAGGGAGAATTTCTAACCGTCGGTGACGCGCCTCTCATGCCTACGGTCGGCCGCTTTGCGCTGCCCGTGCCCGAACCGCATTCGCGCAGCGTGAACTATCTGCAGGAGTGGAGCGTGGGTTGGCGGGAGGTTGATTTTGATTATGTGATTGAGAGATGGAGAGGCAAGGCGCTGCTGGGAGGCTGACGACAGGAGTCTGCTGCGCCCGCAGGGCCGGGGCTGTTGAAGCCGTTTGGATGTTGGCACGGTCGGCCGCCATGCACGCGCGGCCGCCGTTTGGAACCGGCATCATTGCCGCTCCGGCACGTCCAGCACTTGACACTCATCAATCTCCTGGATTGCCAAGCATGATCACTGCAAAGGGTAGGGCAAAGCTGGAGGCGATGAGTGTCTCGTGCAGAATCCATTTGAATTAAAAAAATCATCGTTCGATTTGAGTGAGCATGTCGTCCAATTTTTCGATCAACAAATTTGTTGGATCATCGCCGCGATCCTTTCCTCGAAGAACCTGGCACAGTTCTTGAGAAGATATAATTAGTATCAACTTTCCATTCTCGCGTAGAGCGCCGCGAGCCGCGTGCAATGCGTTTTTGTCTGCTCCCTTTCTACTTATGATAATCGAAACCGTTCTTAGCGCCGGAACGAAAAGATATTTTTCAGTTGTGTAAATCTGCTCTTGGTGTATTTTAGCCGCATAGTTTTTAAATTCGAATATAACGTATCGAGATCGAAAATCATGTGCCAAGCCTACCCAGAACGCGTGCTTCGGCTCTAGGCGCGCGACCAAATCATAGCGATGTAATCCTCCCGAAGAAGCTCGCTGTGGTGTCCATCTGCCTACCTGGTCTTCGAACAGAAATTTTAGTGCTTTCGCACATGCGGTCTCGAAGCGGGTCGCAGATTTCTGGCCTCCGGGGCAATCCTCAATTTCTTGTGCGATGCGATCCCCATCGCCGTCTCTATTGCCACTTGCCGATGCTCGTTCCTCGATCTCTAAGACGGCGTCTGACGGTGTCTCGCGACCCAGGGTTCCGATGCCGGCTCGCCTTATGAAGCTTGAAAGATCGGCGGTGAGCTTCGCATTCTCCCGAGTAAGCTCACTCAGCGTGCCGAGATCCCAGACATCGATTAAGCCGGAGCTTAACGCCAAATGAAATCTACTCCTATCGAGTGGAGTCGTTACGATTAAGAGCGCTCTATCGACGCCCGCTACTTCTAAGTTAACTGAGAGTTGGCTAATGGCGTTTCGAACAACGGATGGGGATACGGTTGAAGTCCGGTAGATCTTTGACTCTACGACGATTGACTCGCCATTCTTTGAGATCAAGAGGTCTGGTTCATAACGGACAGAGTATCTTCCATATGAATCTCGAAGCTCAGAATCGATACTATAACCCTGCGATTGAAGAATTTCCCGAACAATATCGATAAATTCGCGCTCCAGGCTTACAACCATCGCGCCCCCCTCAAGCTTGTTAAAGCAACACCGATGTCGCAAAAACCGCAAGATTGGGGACGATCACTGATGATGTCCAGCGTCGACTGAACTGGCATAGCTGAGCCTTCCGCAGAAGCTCGCGTTCGGCTATGTCCGCTTCGGAGTGCCGGCCGTTGGCACCGGTGTTGAGCATGCGCGGAGAGCCGGGTTGGCCGAAATGGTTCGGATCCTGGGCGCGGGCGATGGCCGATTTCGGGATACCCGCGGATGGCCGGATATGGCGCACACCAGCCCGCAATCGACACTGGCGCCCAACCGCTTTCGCCCTTTGCCGCGCTCACGCGCGGCGAGCGCGCATATGCAGAAACAGCGGCAGGCGCTGCCACCGGCGGCCGGCCTCCGACGCGATGGCATGGTCCGGAACGCCCGGCTCGCGCAGCGCCTCGACCAGGAACCCGGCCTCCTGCAGCGCCAGGAAATAGGCCTCGATAGGCCGGTGCCGGCTGTGGAACGTCATCGCCAGGCCGTCCCGCTCCACCGTGTCGGCGTAATCGAACGGGCGCAGATACTCCCCCGCGATGACGAAGGGCGCATCGGCGGCATGGTGCTTGAAATGCCCGGCCGAGTTGATCGGATGGACGATCGCCAGGCACAGCCGGCCGCCGGGCTCCAGGATCCGCGCGATCTCCCGGACCGCGGCCGGCATCGGATCGATGTCGTGCAGCGACATGAAGGCGACCGCAAGGTCGGCGGCGGCGTCATCCAAGGGCAGCGCGGCCGCATCGGCCAGCCGCACATCCATCGCCGGGTCGGCCTCGCGGGCCGCGGCGACCAGGGACGGCGAGGCGTCGATGCCGGTGACCCGGTGCCCGAGTCCCTTCAGATGCCGCGTCAGCTGTCCCTCGCCGCAGCCGATATCCACCGTTCGCCGGCCGGGCGGCGGCACCAGCCGCAGGAACTGGTCGCGATGATGGCGCCAATAGCTGTCGTGTCCCGGCTGCCGCGCCCATCGGATCCACCGGCGGGCCTGGGCCTCCCAGCTTTCGGCGAGATCCATGCGATCCATCCTTCCGTGCCCGGCGCCGACTCTCCATCGCCCGGCCCGGGATGTCGAGGCGATCGCCCGAGCCCGCCGGCGGCCGCCGTCACGGCCGGCCGTCGCCGGGTCACGCAATGTTCATTGCGCGCGCCGGCGATTAATGTTCATGATACGTTCTATGAACAACCCGCGATCCGGTTCCGAGGACATCCGGCCGACCGATCCCGACATGAAGTGGACGGGGTAGGCGCTGGACATGCTGCGCAGCATGGTCGAGGTCGATGACCGCACCAAGCGGATGCTCGTGCGGCAGCAGGAGCAGACCCTGCGCGGGGCGGATGCGCCGGACTACGCGCTGATGCAATCGCGCCTCTCCCGCTCGATGCGGCTGTCGATCGCGATGACCGAGCGGATCCGCGTCGACTTCGGGATGCGTCGGCAGAAGCGCAAGGACTCGGGCGAGGAGGAGCGCCGCCGGCAGCGGCGGGAGCAGGCCACCGAGGCCGTGGTCGAGGCGGCCGCGGCGCCCGATGTGGCCGAGGATGTCGAGCACGTCCGGGCGGTGGTCCGGGAGACGCTGGTCGAGGACGAGATCCTGGACGCGCAGCTCGACTCCCTGTCGCCCGAGGGGTTCGTGCGCGAGGTCTGCCGCAAGATCGGCCGCCCGCCGAACCCGGCCTGGCTGCCGCGCGGCTGGGCCGATGTCGCCGACACCGAAGCCGACGACACCGGCGGCCCGCCCGACAGCAGCGTGGAATCGGTTGCCGCGGACCCTCCGGCCGCGGCGGGCTGGGCCCGTCCGCCGGATGAGTCCGACACCGGCCGACCGATGCCGAAACCGTCGATACCGGACAGCAGCTAAGTCGGCACGACCGTGTCGGTTGGAGATCGAGAACCCGTCGGTCGGCAACGGCGCGAAGGTCGGTGACATCGCCGACACGCTGTCGGACATGCCGCATGTCGAGATGCGCGGCGACCGCTGCGTTGCGGCGATCGACCTGACCGGCAACACCCGCATCGTCACGGTCGCCGATCTCGCCCGCGCTGTGAACGCGGGCCGCTTCGCCCTGCCGTGCGCCGGTGTCGAGGACATGTAGCGCCCGCAATACAACGCCCGCGGCGGCTTCGGCGCGCTGGCCGTCGAGGCGCGGAAGCAGGGGCCCGGCCGCCTTCCTCCTCTCCCGCGAGGAGAAGGGGAGGGCGGCTCAGCCGCTCTTCTTCCGGGAGCGAGCGGGTGCCCGCTTTGCCGTGTTCAGGGCCGCGGCGGCGCGGATCAGCGCCTGCAGCGCCGCCTCATCGATCGCCTCGCCCTCGCGGATGTCGATGGCGCGCCGGGTGTTGCCGTCGAGGCTGGAATTGAACAGGCCGGCCGGGTCCGCCAGCGCGGCGCCCTTGGCGAAGGTCAGCTTGACCACGGCCTTGTACGTCTCGCCGGTGCAGATGATGCCGCCATGCGACCACACCGGGACGCCGCGCCACTTCCACTCCTCGACCACCTCGGGGTCGGCCTGCTTGATCAGCGCCCGGACCCGGGCCAGCGTCGCGCCCCGCCAGTCGCCCAGTTCCTCGATCCTCGCATCGATCAGCCGGGAGGGAGACTCTCCGTCCTTGGCGTCGTTCTTCGTCATGGTCGCCGTCTTCATGCGTGTTGTCCCGTTCCGGCCGCTCACATCTTCTCGCCGGGCAGTTCGCTGGCCTGCTTCACCCAGGCGGCGAACCGGGCTTCGTCGAGCGGCTCGTCTTCGCGGATGTCGAGGTAGCGCACATCCTTCTGCTTCGACCCGCCGGGCGGCAGGGGATGCAGCGCCGCGCCCCGGAAGAACGCCACCTTGACGTATCTGGTGAAGCAATGAATGCCGAGGAACCAGGTCTTCTCCTCGACCCCGTACATCGGCGAATTCCATTTGACCGCCTTGCGCACGCCGGGGACGGTGCGCGTGATCAGCGCGTCGAGGCGGCGCCCGAGATCGCTCTTCCAGCCCGGCATGGCCGCGATATAGGCTTGCACGGGCTCGTCGCCATAGCCCTTCGCGATCTGCGGGTTGCCGCCGGAGAGCAGGGTCGGCGCCGCGGCCGGTTTCTTGCTCTCAGCCGAGGCCTTGGTTCCTTTTGCCTGCGCCGGCACATCCTTCGCCGCGGCCTTGTGGGCCCGCGGCTTGCGCGGCTCGGCCGCTGTGCCCCGCTTGGCGGCCTTCGTTGACGTGACGGACGGCTTGTCGGCCATGGCGTTCCCTCCGCTGACAGACGGCAAGTCGTCAAGAATACTTCGATTCTCGCCGGTGGCGTCACCCCATGGCAGCCGGGTTCCGGCCGGACCGGGCCGCCGACCTCCGCTTTCCGCCCCCTTGCGGACGGCCGCTCCACAGGTATCACCCAGACCCGCCGATCGGCCGGATTCGACCCAAAGCGGACCTCCACGTTGTCGCCCGCGTTGTACTCAATCTATGAATGTGAAATGGAGTCTAGAAAATCGACTTTCGCCGGAGATTGAAGATATCTACGCTACGCGCTTCTAGTTTTCTCTCAAGATGATCCACGCCCTTACTGCCAGCAATATCGTGCTCCGCATCTGATATAGGAATTAGTAACAACCACGCGACAATCTTTGTATCAAATTTCTGTGTTTTTATGTCCCATAAATAAGGATTTCCCAGCAACACGTGATTTACATCGATATTCTTGTAATAAATTTCAATCACTCTAGGGTAAATCACTCCCGGCTCGGACTTCATCTTGGAGTTAATGACATTGAATGCGCAGGTTGCGATAACGTTTGGTGCCCGAGAATTTACGGCCATTGAGGAGAAAAGAAATTCGATGCCGAGTGGAATTCCGTTTACGGCAAGTCCAGTTGGCACATCGGAGAGTCCTATAGTTGCCCATGTATTCACTTTAGGCACTGGGACGTCCTTGATCTCTAGAATATCAATCGAACTCTCTTCTGCTTCGTCCCAATAGCGGTGCACCCTCCCTGATCCGAGCAGAGCGGAGAGGTAGCGGTGCAGTGCCCTGTTTTCGGTTGAGACCGACAATCTTTCCCCCTGCTGCCCCAATCAGACTTTCGACTCCGGCCGTACGCTCCTCAGCGTAGCTTGCTCGACACGCAGGGACCACGACCGCTTTCCGCCCTTTCCTGCCAAGCCGCGGAAGCTGGCTTCCACTCTTCCCTCATCGGCAGGCAGAAGGGCTGCGACCCGAAAACCGCCATGCATGGCTCCGCATATGCCAGACCGCATTGCAAGGAGCATCCATGAGCACAGCGAGTGACGCCCGCTTCTGGGACCGGACGTCGCGGAGATATGCCAAGGGCGCGATTGTGGATCCGGCCGGATATGCCCGCACGCTGGATCGGACCCGCGCCATGTTGGGACCAGGCGATCGGGTGCTGGAGCTGGGCTGCGGCACGGGCACCACGGCGCTCCGGCTTGCCGCCGACGTGCAGAGCTATCTCGCGACCGATATTTCCGCCGGAATGATCGCGATCGCCGAGGAGAAGCGCGCCGCCGCCCCCGTCCCGGCGCTGGCCTTCCGCACCGCGACCGCAGAGGCGCTGGCGCCCGAGGTCGGGCCGTTCGACGCGGTGCTGGGCTTCAACTATCTCCATCTGGTGCGCGACCTGCCCGGCACGCTGCGCCGCATTCATGCGCTGCTCGCGGCAGAGGGCCTGTTCATCTCCAAGACGCCCTGCGTCGGCGATATGAACCCGCTCGTCCGGCTTGTGCTGCCCGCGATGCGCGCGATCGGAAAGGCACCCTATGCCGGCGTCTTTCGAGCGTCGGAGCTGAGGCAGCTCATCTGTGCCGCAGGCTTCGACATTCTCGCCACCGAAAGCCACGCCACCAGGGGCAATCACGGCCGTCCCTACATCGTGGCGCGCAAGCGATGAGGACGCGTCCGGCCGCGGCTGGACGCTCACAGCCGGCCTGAAGGCAAAACCATTTAACACATTGTTCAGTTGTATTAATCTGCGATCATGTTCATGATAGGTTCTATGGACAAGGCGCAGACCGATTCGAGCTCGGAGGCCCCCGCCGCTCCCGCGGAGGAACGGGCGGCGCGGCGTCTGCGCGTGCTCGCCCGGCTGACCGAGATCCAGATGGAGGTTGCCGAGGCCGCCCGCACCGAAGCGGTCGAGGCGCCGCAGCCCGGCGTCGACTATTGCGCCCGGGTTGCCGGCATCGCCCGCTCGGTGCGGCTGACCCTGTTGCTGGAGGACAAGATGTCCCGCCCATCCGAGGAGCGGTCGCGCAAAGCCGCGGCCCGACCGGTCAAGACGACCAACAAGGCGTCGCCCGGGCTGCGGGTGATGCTGGCCATGGGCGCGGCGGTCTATGAGGGCGCCGAGACCGAGGACGAGACGAAAGCGGCCAGCCGGCGCTTCGCCCAAATCCGCGACCGGCTGGAGCGGCCGGAGGTGGCGGAGCTGGTCGAGACCTGCCCGGCACCGGTGGCCGTGGCCCGGCTGTGCCGGATGTTCGGGCTGCCGGAGGAGACGGAGGACTGGCTCGCGGTGGCGGATGCGGCGTTGGCGCAGATGGGCTTCGCGCCGCCGGACGAACCGGCGACCAACCCGGGCCAGGCCGTGGACCAGGCCAGGATCCGGCGCCGGCTGCGGGTGATCATGGCGCTGGGCGCCGCGATCGAGGCCGAGACCGAGGACGAGGAGGAAAACGACCGCCGCTTCTTCGAGATGGCCGTGCAGATGGACCGGCCGGAGCTGATGGAGATCGCCGAAAACTGCCCGGCGGTGGACGCCGTGGCCCGGCTGTGCCCGAGATTCGGCCTGCCGCCGGAGCAGGCGGAGCGCTGGGTCGCCGAATCGGACGAGTTCCTGGCCGGGCGAGACCGGCCGCCGGTGGATCCGCCCGAGCCGCGGGACACGGGCTGACCGCGCGAATCGTTGGGAGCGGTCCCTGATCGTAGAGAGCCGATCGTATTCCTCTCCCGCCCTGCGGGAGAGGTCGGAGGCGTTTGCGCCCCGGGATGAGGGAGGGCGGCGCGGCTCGAAGCCACTCTCGGTCCCTTCTTTTCCCCATCCCGTGCTCACGGGCTGGCATCCGGTGCGGCCCTTTGTAGGATGCAAGCAGGCGCGCCGGAGCGGCCGCCGAGTCGCGACGGGAGGACATATGGCCGACATCGCCTATCTCGGCCTCGGCCTGATGGGCCGGGGCATGGTGCGCAACCTGCTGCAGGCGGGGCACCGCGTGCATGCCTGGAACCGCAGCGCCGTGGAGCTGCCGGAGGAGATCGCCGGCCATCCATCCTATGTCCGCGCCGCTTCGGTGGCGGAGGCGGTGGCGGGCCGCGACCGGGTCATGCTCTGCGTCACCGGGCCGGACGCCCAGCGCGGCGTGCTGCTCGGCCCCGACGGCGCCTTCGCCCATGCCGCCAGGGGCGCGGTGGTCGTCGACAGCACCACCACCGACCCCGCGGTGTCGCGCAGCCTGGCGGAAGCCGCCACGCAGGCTGGCCATGCCTATCTCGACGCCCCGGTCTATGGCAGCAAGGACCAGGCCTGGGACGGCAGCATCGGCTTCATCGTCGGCGGCGACGCCTCGGTGCTGCAGGCAGTGCGGCCGATCCTCGAGGCGATCTCGGGCGGGGTGCACCATCTCGGCCCCGGCGGCGCCGGCGCGGTGATGAAGCTGATCGGCAACCTGCTGTCGGCGGCACAGACCGCGGCGCTCGGCGAGGGCCTGGCCCTGGCCCGCAAGAACGGGCTGGCGGCCGAGGGCGTGATCGAGGTGCTGGACCGGTTCGGCGGCTCCTCCGGCGTCATCCGCGGCGCCGCGCGCAAGACCCTGGCCAACGACTTCACGCCGGCCTTCCACCTCAAGAACATGGCCAAGGACATCGGGCTGATGCTCGATCTCGGCCGCGCCGGCGGCGTGCCGATGCCGGGCACCGCCCTGACCGCGGAGCTGTACCGCGCCGCGCTGGTGGCCGGCTATGGCGAGCTGCAGGCCAACGCCGTGCACAAGATCCAGTTCCGCCTCGCCGGCATCGAGGAATGACCCTCTCGGATGTCCCGCATCCGGCAGTGGCCGGCGGCGCCTACGCCCAGTCGGCGATGCTGGCCGATGGCCGGGTCCTCCGCTATCGCCGCATGGGCGCGGGCGGCGGCACCCCAATCGTCATGGTGCACGGCTTCGCCGGCGAGCTGCTGACCTGGGCCGGCTGCCAGGTGCAGCTCTCGCCCCGGCACCCGACCTATGCGCTGGACCTGCCCGGCCATGGCGGCTCGTCCAGGGATCTCGGCTCGGGCGGCGTGCCCGGTATGGCCGAGGCCCTGCTGGCCTTCCTCGACGCCGTCGGCCTCGGCCGCGCCCATCTGGTCGGCCATTCGCTGGGCGGCGCGGTGGTGCTGCAGGCGGCACTGTCCCGCCCGGGCCGTGCCGCCTCGCTGACCCTGGTCGCGTCCAGCGGTCTGGGCGAGGAGGTCGACACCGGCTTCATCGACCGGCTGCTCGGCGCCGAAGACCCGGAGACGCTGGCGGCGGTGCTGCGGCCGCTCTACGCCGATCCCGGGCTGATCACGGCCGAGCTCGGCGAGCTGGTGCTGGCGGCCCTGTCCGGCCCGGGCGTGCGCGCGACGCTGCGCCGCCTGGCCGACCAGTGCTTCGCCCCCGGCCGCCAGCGCCTGGTGCTGCGCGACCGGCTGGCCGAGCTGGCCGTGCCGGTCCAGGTGCTGTGGGGCACGGACGACGCCGTCCTGCCGGTGCGTCATGCCCAGGGGCTGCCGCCGGCGGTGGCGGTGCACCTGTTCCCCGGCCAGGGCCACATGCTGCCGATCGAGGCGGCGGCCGGGGTCAGCCGGCTGATCGAAGGGATCGTCGCCGCCGGCTGACGGCGGGGAGGTCATCATACCACCTTGCCGGCGCGCGCGATCTGCGCTCCGCTGACTTTCCTCGTCCTTGCCGGAGCCCGGAATGGGGGAACTCGATCGGCTGAGCGACCTGATCGGCCGAATCTACGATGCCGGGACCGATCCCGACGCCTGGCGGCCCGTGCTCACCGACATCTGCCGCTGGACCGGCGGCGAGGTGGCGCAGATCCTGGTGCTGGAAGCGACGGCCGCGGCTCCCTTCTTCAATGTCGCGGTCGGCTATGATGCGGCCGCCCATGCCCGCTATCTGCGCGACTACGCGCTGCAGGATCCGCGCTTGCCGGCCTGGCGGCGCCTGCCGCCGACCGTCCAGCTCTGCCATCAGGTGGTCGATCCCGGCTGGCTCGACCGCCAGGATTTCGGTGCGTTCCTGGACGAGAACGGCTGCCGCTGGACCATGGCCGCCATCGACCCGGCCTTCGACGGCGTCGCCGGGATGAGCGTGCGCCGGCCGCGTCGGGCCGGGCCGTTCACGCCGGCGGAGGCGCGGCGCTTCGACCTGCTGGTGCCGCATATCCGCCGCGCGCTGGCGCTGGCCCAGCGGCTGGACGGGCTGGCCGGCCGGGCCGGCCTCGCCGAGGATGTGCTCGACCGCCTCGACCGGGCGGTGGTGCTGCTCGCCGCCAATGGCCGGGTGGTGCATGTCAACGCCATGGCGGACCGGCTGTTCGAGAGCGGCCGGCTGCAGCTGCGGGGCAACCGGCTCGACTCCGCCGATCCGGCCGAGGCGGCGGCGTTGCGCGGGCTGATCGCGGCGGTGCTGGAGCCGAGGCCCAGCGTCGTCGCGATCAAGCTGCTGTCCGGCGTCGCCGAAGCGCCCCTGATCGCCAGCGGCTGCCGCCTGCCGGACCGGCGCCCGGCCGCCGTCGCCGTGCCGCAGGCCGTGGCGGCGCTGTTCCTGAGCCCGATCGGGGCCAGCCGGGACGATCTCGGCCAGGTGCTGCCGGGGCTGTTCGGCCTCAGCCGGGCCGAGGCGCGGCTGGCCGTGGCCCTGCATGACGGCTTCTCCCTGTCCGAGATCGCCGGGCAGCTGCAGCTCAGCCGCGAGACGCTGCGCAGCCAGCTCCGCTCGGTCTTCGACAAGACCGGCACGCGGCGCCAGGGCACCCTGATCCGCCTGCTGACCGACCTGGCCCGCGAAAGCCGGCTGGCGCGGCCGGGGGTGTCGCGGGCCGAGCTGTGACGGCGGACACGGCGCGGCCACAATGGTTTGGTTAACCTGCCGTCATAGAGACAGCACAGCGAACCGTTTCATGTCCTCCACCATGGTCGTACACAACACCGAGCGGAATTCAGGGCTCGACCTCATCCAGCTTGCGGGTCGGCTCTGCCTGGCACTCGTCTTCTTTGCCGCCGGCATCTCCAAGATCCCCGAATGGGAGTCGATGGTGGCGATGGTGCAGAGCCGCGGCCTGCCCGAGCCCGAGCTGCTGCTCGCCGCCGCCGCGGTGCTGCAGATCGTCGCCGGCGCCTTCCTGCTGCTCGGCTGGCACACCCGGCTGGCGGCCCTGGCCCTGGCCGGCTTCACCATCGTCGCCACCGTGCTCTTCCACCCGTTCTGGGACTCGGCCCCGGATCGGTTCGAGCTCGACTTCGCGATCTCCATGAGCAACCTCGCCGTGCTTGGCGGGCTGCTGTTCATCGCCGGCACCGGCGGCGGCCGCCACTCGCTCGATAGCGGCCCGGGCGAGGACTGAGCCGCGCACTTACCAGCCGGCGATCACGGCGCCCTTGAAACGGGTCTGAAGGAACTGCTTCACCGCGTCGGTGTGGTAGCTCTCGACCAGGGTCTTGACCCAGGGCTCGTCCTTGCGGGCGGTCTGCACCGCGATGATGTTGGCATAGGGGCTGTCCGCCGCCTCGCGCAGGATCGCGTCCTTGGCCGGGTCCAGCCCAACCTCGACCGCGTAGTTGGTGTTGATGGCCGAGATGTCGGTGTCGTCCAGCGACCGCGGCAGCTGCGCCGCATCCAGCTCGACGATCTCCAGCTGCTTCGGGTTGCCGGTGATGTCGGCCACGCTCGGCTTCAGCCCGACGCCGTCGGCCAGCGTGATCAGTCCGGCGGATTGCAGCAGCAGCAGGACGCGGCCGCCATTGGTCGGGTCGTTCGGGATGCCGACCGTGGCGCCGTCGCGCAGCTCGCCGATCGCCTTGATCTTCTTCGAGTAGATGCCGATCGGGAAGGTGACGGTGTTGGCCACCTTGCTGATCTTGTAGCCGCGCTTATCGATCTCGTTCACGAGATAGGGCTCGTGCTGGAACGAGTTGGCGTCGAGCTCGCCGGAATCGAGCGCCGCATTGGGCACGACATAATCCGAGAACTCGACGATCTCGATGTCCAGGCCCTTGGCGTGGGCGATCGGCTTCACCTGCTCCAGGATCTCGGCATGCGGCCCCGGCGTGACGCCGATCTTCACGGTCTCGGCCACGGCCGGCTGCACGGCCAGGGCGAACGCCGCCGCGGCCAGAATCGTCTTCAGGCTCATCACAATCCCCCTCATATCAGAAAGCCCAGCCCGCGACTGCGGGCCGGCCTTTAGGCCGAACCGCCGGGCACAGCCCGGCGGCCTCTGTCAGATTCCGGCGCGCTGCCGCTTGTTGACGCGGCGGGCCAGCCGGTCGCCGGCCATCTGCACCGCCTGCACGAACAGGATCAGCACGATCACCACCGCGGCCATCATGTCCGGCATGAAGCGCTGGTAGCCGTAGCGGATGCCGAGATCGCCCAGCCCGCCGCCGCCGACCGCGCCGACCATGGCGGAATAGCCGATCAGGCTGACCACGGTCAGGGTCAGGCCCAGCACGATCGCCGGCATCGCCTCGGGCACCAGCACCTTGCGCACGATCTGCAGCGGCGTCGCGCCCATCGCCTTGGCGGCCTCGACCAGGCTCTGGTCGACCTCGCGCACCGCCGCCTCGATGATTCGGGCGATGAACGGCACGCAGGCGATGGTCAGCGGCACGATCGCCGCGGTGGTGCCGATCGAGGTGCCGGCGACCAGCCGGGTGAACGGGATGATCGCCACCACCAGGATGATGAAGGGGGTGGAGCGGGTGGCGTTGACCACCAGCCCGACGATGCGGTTGGCCGCCGGCGCCGCGAACAGCTCGCCCTTGCCGCTGGTCGCCAGCCAGATGCCGATCGGGCCGCCCAGCAGCGTGCCGATCGCGGCTGAGACCGCGACCATGTACAGCGTCGCCCAGGCGGCGTCAGCCAGCAGCGCGAAGAGTTGCGGGGACATGGCCCAGGACCTCGACGGAAAGCTTGAGGGAGGTGAGGAAGTCGATCGCCGGGCGCGCCGTCTCCGGCCCGCCGGGGATCGCCACGATCAGGGTGCCGAAGGGCGCGCCCTGGACGCTGTCGACCCGGCCGTGCAGCAGCGCCGCGTCGATGCCCAGGCGCCGAGCCAGCTGGCCCAGCGCGGTGGTGCCGGCCTGCGACCCGGCGAAGACCAGCCGCAGCACGGTCTCGCCGCCGGCCAGCGGCGCCTCGGACAGCCGGTCGGCCAGGGCCTCCGGCAGCTCGGCGCCGGTGACGCTGGCGACGAAGGCGCGGGCGGTCGCGGTCTGCGGCCGGGTGAACAGGTCGAACACCCGCGCCTCCTCGATCACGCGGCCCTGCTCCAGCACCGCGACGCGGTGGCAGATCGCCTTGATCACCGCCATCTCATGGGTGATCAGCACGATGGTCAGGCCCAGCTCGCGGTTGATCTTCGCCAGCAGTTGCAGGATCGAGGCCGTGGTCTCGGGGTCGAGGGCGGAGGTCGCCTCGTCGCACAGCAGCACGTTCGGCTCGCTGGCGAGCGCCCGGGCGATGCCGACGCGCTGCTTCTGCCCGCCGGACAGTTCGGCCGGGTAGCGGTCGCGCTTGTCGGTCAGGCCGACCAGCTCCAGCAGCCGGTCGACGCGCGCCGCGATGCTGCGGCGGTCGAGGCCCGCCAGCTCCAGCGGCAGGGCGACATTGGCGAAGACGGTGCGGGAGGACAGCAGGGCGAAATGCTGGAAGATCATGCCGATCTTCCGCCGCTCGGCTCTCAGATCGGCCTCCGGCAGCGCCGTCAGCTCGGTCCCGTCGACCGTGACGGTGCCGCTGGTCGGCCGCTCCAGCAGGTTGATCAGGCGGATCAGGGTCGACTTGCCGGCGCCGCTGGGCCCGATCACGCCGAAGATCTCGCCGCGCTCGATGGTCAGCGACACGTCGGCCAGCGCCGCAACCTGGGCCTGGCCCGCGCGGGTGAAGGTCTTGGAGATATCGTCGAGGCGGATCATGGACAGTGCCGGATCAGTGGGACGGTGCGGGGCGGAGCAGGGCCGGCCGGCGGGGCAGGGCGGCCGCGGGCGGATCAGGCGCAGCGACAGCGCATCGGCGCCGCAGCCGCCCACCCTGTGGCCAGCGTCCGGTGCGCGAAAGGGCTGTAAAGGGCCGTCCTGATCATCGTCGCGTCCTCACCTCGTCAATCGAGGGAACCACGACCTGCATCGTGGCGCTTTAGCGGTTGGTGACGCGGGCGCAAGCTGCTTCCCATCAAATCGCCGCGGGCCCGTCTGCGGTGGGCCGATCCGTCGCCCTTTAGATATCGCGCCGCACCGACCGGGTCAATGAACTGCGCCATGCGGCATGTGGATTGCTGAGTTTCACGCGGTGATTATGTATTGAGTGGGTGGCGTTGGAAAACAGCTCCGGGCTGATCATGGCAAGGTTATGACATGCATGCTTACCATTGCTGCGCTGCAAAAAGGCCAATCCTGGCCCGGCGCGAACGTCATACATAAAAGGGGCACAAGGAAAAACACAGAGGGCCGGTCTCGCCGGCAGATGAGGTAAGTATGCATATCGATGTTCTGGACTTCGCTCCCGCCCCCGCCCGCCATGCCGGCGTCTTCGCCCGTCTCCGTGCCACCGTCGCGCATCGCATCGCCGAGCGCCGCGCGTACAACCGGATCTTTGACGAGCTGCTGAAGCTCGACCGGCGCGAGATGGACGAGCTGGGCATCGGCCCGGCCGATTTCGACGCCATCGCCAGCGGCACCTATCGCCGCTGAGCGGTCTCTGATCTGGGCGCGGCCGCCTGTCGCAGGGCCGGCCGCCGCCGCCGGACATGACGGGGCGCCCACCCGCCGCAGCCGCATCAAACGGCCTGCGACGGGCCGGGCGCCCTGTTTTCGTTCGAGCCTGACGCGACTGTCATTTGGCGGATCGGCCGGACGGCGTTATATGAGCACCCCATGAGCAAGAGATCACTGGCGGCCATCGGGCCGCGCACTGGCCAAATGACGGATTGGCAGATCGCGAAGCGGATGCTGCGCGAGCACATGAGGGGTCATCTAGGGCGTTTCGTGATGGCCTTCCTGTGCCTCGGCGCGACCGCAGCCGCGACCTCGGCGATTCCTTTTGCCCTGCAGCACACGCTCGATGGCATCTTCACCGCGAAGAACGCCGATCTCCTGGTGCCGATCTCGGTGGTGGTCGTCGTCATCTTCTTCGTGCGCGGGGCGTCGACCTACGGGTTCACCGTGGTGATGAACAGCATCGGCCGGCGCATCGTCGCCGAGCTGCAGATGCGCATGTTCAGCCGCAAGATCTGGGACGACCTGGCCAGTTTCCATGCCACCGCCTCCGGCCATCTGGTCAGCCAGTTCATCTACAACGTCCAGGCGGTGATGGGCGCGGTCTCGACCAGCGCCGCGTCGATCGGGCGCGACGCCACCACCCTTCTCGGCCTCCTGGCGGCGATGTTCTACATGGACTGGCGGCTGGCGCTGGTCGCCTCGATCACCTTCCCGCTTTCGGCCCTGCCGGTGATCAAGGTCGGCCGCGACCTGCGCAAGGTGACCCGCAAGTCGCAATTCGGCATGGGCGAGCTGACCAGCTACCTGACCCAGGTGTTCCAGGGCATCCGCCACGTCAAGGCCTACAACGCCGAACAGCGCACCATCAAGGCGACCGAGACCTTCGTCCAGGCGGTCTCGAGGCTGTCGCAGCGGATGACGCGGATCAGATCCTACAACACCCCGTTCATGGAGGTGCTGTCGGGCGTCGCCATCGCCGCGGTGATCTTCTACGGCGGATCGCAGGTGATCAGCGGCAACCGCACTACCGGCGAGTTCACGGCCTTCATCTTCGCGCTGATCTCGACCTACGACCCCCTGAAGCGGATCGTGAACACCTGGGGCTCGGTGCAGGTCGGGATGGCGGCGGCGGAAGGCATCTTCGCCATGATCGACAAGCAGCCGACGATCACCGACCGGCCGGGCGCCGCGGTGCTGGACCGTGTGACCGGCGCGATCCGGCTCGAGGACGTGCACTTCTCCTACGGCCCGGCGATTCCGGCGCTGCGCGGCATCTCGATCGACATCCCGGCCGGCAAGACAGTGGCGCTGGTCGGCCCGTCCGGTGCCGGCAAGTCGACGCTCCTGAACCTGATCCCGCGCTTCTACGATCCGACCGAAGGGGCGGTCCGGATCGAGGGCCACGACCTTCGTGAGGTCACCCAGCATTCGCTGCGCGAGCAGATCGGCCTGGTCAGCCAGGAGACCACGCTGTTCGACGCCACGGTGCGCGACAACATCGCCTATGCCCGGCCGGGGGCGAGCCAGGAGGAGATCGAGGCCGCGGCCCGCGGGGCGGCGGCGCACGATTTCATCTCGGCCCTGCCGCAGGGCTACGACACCCATATCGGCGAGCATGGCGTGCGCCTTTCCGGCGGCCAGCGGCAGCGCCTGTCGATCGCCCGGGCGATGCTGAAGAACGCGCCGATCCTGCTGCTCGATGAGGCGACCTCGGCGCTGGACACCGAGAGCGAGCGCCAGGTGCAGGACGCGCTGACCCGGCTGATGGTCGGCCGCACTACGCTGATGATCGCGCATCGCCTGTCGACCGTGCGCGGCGCCGACCTGATCTACGTCATGGACCAGGGCCAGGTGGTCGAGACCGGCAGCCATGCCGAGCTGCTGAAGCGCGGCGGTCTCTATGCCCGGCTGTGGACGATGCAGACGGCCGAGGACGAACAGGCCGAGTCGGAAGTGCGGCCCGCCGTGGCGGTGGCGGGGTGACGCCGCCATCCGCGGCGGATCGGGCTGAGTAGCCGACCGGGGGAGTGGCCTTGTCCCGCATCTTCTGCGACGTGACGACGATCCTGGCGCATGCGCGCAAGCATGCAACCGTGACCGGCATCCAGCGGGTCGTCCTGCGCGTCGTCGGTCACCTGGTGGCGATGCACGGGCCGGAGGCGGTGCGCGGCATTGCCTGGCATCCGAAGCTGCGTCGCGTGGTCGAGATCGACCTCTCCTACATCGGACCGGACTACCGCTTCGAGATGCATCGCGCCGATTTCCTGCGCGACATGGCGCTCCCCGACGATGCCGACGGGCAGAGCCGCGCGCCGCTGCGCCGGCTGGGCGCCAGGATCGAACGGCTGCGCCTGCGGAGGTCCGCGGCTGGCGAATACCTGTCCGCGCCGTCGCTGCAGCCAGATGACCGCATCCTGGTGATGGCACCGAACTTCCGGAACGAGCCCTACATCGCCTATCTGGCAGCGCGGAAGGCGGCCGGCAATCGCGTCTTCCAGATGATCCACGACGTGATCCCGCTGCTCAAGCCGTGGCTGGCCAAGCCGGGGCACGATGTCGAGTTTCGCAAGTTCCTGGATCGCACGCCCGATTACGTCTCGGACTTCCTCTGCGTGTCGAAGCAGACCGAGGCGGATCTGCGGCTGGTGATGCCCGCCGCGGGCCGGGAGATTCCGACCCGAGTGGTGCCCGAGGCGCATGAATTCATGGGTGATGCCAAGGATGGGGCGCCGATTGCCCACGCCCTCCGCGCCCTGGCCGAGCATCCCTTCGTCCTCTGCGTCGGCACCATCGAAGTGCGCAAGAACACGCTGGCCCTGTGCAAGGTGTGGGCCCAGCTGCGCCAGGATATCGGCGTCGGCCTGCCGCGGCTGGTGCTGGCGGGTCAGCGCGGCTGGTTGACCGAGGACGTGTTCGACCTGCTGCGCGCCACCGGCAATCTCGGCGGCTATGTGGCCGTAGCGGAGCGGCCATCGGACGCGGAGCTCGCCTTCCTGTACCGGAACTGCCGCTTCACGGTCTTCCCCAGCCTGTACGAGGGCTGGGGCCTGCCGATCGGTGAAAGCCTGTGGTTCGGCAAGCTCTGCATCGCATCGAAGACCTCGTCGATGCCCGAGGTTGGGGGCGATCTGGTGGACTATGTCGATCCGCATGATCTCGAGGACATGCGGCGGGTGATCGGGCGAGCGGTCGGGGTTGAAGGCTACGTGGAAGAGCGGGCGCAGACCATCGAAGGGTCACGGCTTCGGCGGTGGAGTGATGTCTCATCCGAGATTGCAAGCCACCTCTCCGACGAGGATTGTTCAAGTGAGATTCACCTTCCTAATGAGGATCACGTGCAGAGCTGCTGACTACAGCGGTTGTCACGTGGCCCGTTATGTTGTCACGTGGCCCGTTATACAGAGTTCCGCATCGATAGCGTTGAGCAATGGCATGGTATAGGTTGCGCCCGGTTGATTCATGACGCTCATCGCCAGGTCGTCGAGAAGAGGCCGTGAGGGCCAGTTGGTTCTGCGCGCCCGACAGGGGGCAGAGGCAGCGGGAGCACTGCCTGCGGGGTTGCCGTCAGGTTCGTAGATGAGGATAAGTGGCGTGCCGTCTTCAAGTTTTGTCCAAATCCCAGCTGCTTCCTTCTGGACGCCGAGACACCTGCTGACATCTGCTTGGCTTGAGCACGCTCCCTTTGCGTTCAGTCTCGTCCAGATGCTCAAGCCGCAATCGATTGTCGAGCTAGGCACGCACCACGGCTTTTCGTTTCTCGCCTTTTGTCAGGCAGTCGAGACATGCGGCCTTGGCACCCGCTGTTACGCCATCGACACATGGATGGGCGACGATCAGGCGGGCTTCTATGGCGAGGATGTCTTCAACAAGCTGCAAGCCATCGTCACAGAGGCCTATCCCGGCTTCGCGTCCCTCCTACGCAACTCGTTCAACGACGCGGCCCCTTATTTCGCGGAAGGGGATGTCGACCTTCTGCATATCGACGGTGCCCACCGCTATGAAGACGTCGCGCAGGATTTCAACCTGTGGCTACCGAAACTTTCCAAACGTGGCGTGATTCTGTTTCACGACACCAACGTTCGGCATTCCGATTTCGGCGTATGGAAGCTCTGGAAGGAGATCGCCCCGCAGTATCCGTCGTTCGAGTTCATCCACGGCCACGGACTCGGCGTCCTTGGTGTCGGGCCGGATTTGCCCGATGAGGTGAAGGCGCTGCTGGCTTGTACGCCGGAGGCGGCGGTCTATCTCCAGACGGCCTATGCCCAACTCGGGGCCGCGGTCACGATGCGTTCCCTCAAGGAAGCCATGCAGTCCGAGGCGGCGACGCGAGCTGGCGAGGCGGCGACGCGAGCGGGCGAAGTCGCCGCTCGAGAAGCCGAAGCCGCCCATCTCAAGCAGGAAATCGCCCGCCTGTCTGAACTCGCTGCGGAAGCCCGCGCGGCCGGAGAAGCCGAGGCCGCTCGTCTCCAGCAGGAAATCGCTCACCTGTCCGAACTCTCTGCAGAGTCCCGCGCAGCCAGAGAAGCCGAGGTCACCCGTCTGCGCCAGGACATCGACGGCCTGCGCGGGGCCTTGGAGACGGCGAGAGCCGATTTGGAGATGTCGGAAGCCAATCTTCGCGAACTGCATTCGGCGGCCGAGACGGAGGCCGGAAATCTCAGGCAGGAACTTGCCCATCGGGACAGGTTGCTCGATGCCCGCAGGCATCTCGAAGTTTCTTTGGAGGAGACGAAGGCGCGCCTCGTGAAGATCGAGAAGAGCCGAGCCTGGAAGATCGCCAGCCGGCTGCGCAAGCTCACCCCAAAGGCCCTGGTTCGCCGCGTCCGCGGGAAGAAAAAGAAGAAAAAGACGCCGCCTGCCGCCAAGGATGCGTCCCGACCGGCATGGTTCGACGTGAACTACTACCTGAATCAGGAACCACGGCTGGATCTTAACGGCGTCGATGCGTTCATGCACTTCGCCACCATAGGATGGCGGGAGGGGCGCAATCCCCACCCTCTATTCGACGTGGCTTGGTATGTCAGCCAGAATCCGGGGCTGGAGGCCGGTACGGTCGATCCGCTTCAGCACTTCCTGGCCCAGATCGACCCGTTTGACGGGGAAAGCAGCGTCGCATGGAACGATGGATCTCGTTACGTGTCCGGCGGCAAGGTGGCAAATCCCCGCCTTCCAGCGCCCTATTCGCCTCCGGGCCGCAGGCGCTTCGTTGAGTTTGATGAGCCGGCTTTCCTCGCGCGCCTGAAGAATGCCGACGTGCTCTCCCTCGACATTTTCGATACTGCTCTCGTGCGGCGCGTCTCTCCCCCGAGCGCGGTGTTCGATCTCATGGAAGCCGCCGCGCAGCGGCTGGATTTGCGCCTCCAGAGCCTTGCAAGCCAGCGCAGCCGGGCAGAGCGCTTGGCGCGCCAGATCTCGACCGATGCCGGCGGGACGCCAGAGATCGGATTCAAGGACGTCTACGACGTGCTGGCCCGGGAACTAGGCCTGAAGGAGAGCGAACGTGCGCAACTTGAAGACCTGGAGCTGGACATCGAACGCCAGGTCCTGCGTGCCAATCCCCAGGTGCTCGGCTGGTACAGGCAAGCCCAGTCACAAGGGAAGAAGGTCATATTCGTCAGCGATATGTATCTTCCAAGGACGTTCCTTGAAGAAGTGCTGACGGCAGCCGGTTTCGAGAACCCCGTGGTATACGTCTCGAACGAGTACGGCTCGGGAAAATGGCAGGTCCGCCTTTTCCAGACGATCGCGGCCGACCTCGACATTGATGCCTCGAAGTTTCTCCATATCGGAGACAATCCGCAGGCCGACAAACAGTGCGCCGAAGCGGCAGGCTGGGTGGCACTGCACTATGTCGAGGGCGAGAGAAGGCAACCCTTTGCCCTCCAATTGGCCGTCGAGGTCACCTCCGACGCATCAAACCTGGCCTTGTCGGTGGGCTTAGGTTTGTCGCGCGAGCATCGTGTGCGCATGGAGGCTGCGGATTTCGACGCGGAGGAGCGGATCGCGCGCCATATTGGCTATGAAGTGATCGGCCCGACGGTGCTTGCCTTCGCTGGCTGGATGGCGACGAGAGCCAAAGCCGACCGTCTCGACCGCGTCCTGTTTCTGGCCCGTGACGGCTACCTGCCTCATCAAGTCTATGAACAACTGCGCCGGAACGGCTACCCCGCCTGCGAGAGCCGGTACGTGCTGGCCTCCCGACGCCTGCTGTATAGCCGGATGTTCACATCGGTCCAGAGCGTTCGGAATGCCGTGGCGAAAATAGATTTTGCCCCGGAGACGACCCTTGCGGAGTACCTCGACATATTCCTCCTGCCGGAGGACCAGATCGCGGCGTGCGCGCGCAGACTGTCGATCGCCGATGCCAATGCGCCGATTCTGGAGCAGATGAAGGGCCGCGCCGACTATGGACGCGCCAAGGCCGAGCTTGCAGCTGTCATCGAGGATGTGGCTTCAGCCATCGTCCGTAATGCCGACGAACAGAAGAAGCTGCTGGAGGAGTACTATCGGGACGCCGGAGCCTTGGAAGGCGTGAGCCGGGCTGGCCTCGTCGACCTTGGTTGGTCTGGAAGCATTGTCCGTCCCATAGGAGATGCCCTGAGCGCCACGGTGTCGAATCTCACGATTGCGTCGTATTTCTTTGGCTTGATCGGCAACGCCAAGAACCACTTGCCGGGAGACATGCTTATCGGGGCCTATTTTTTCCGCGACCGCGACCGCAACTGGCGGGTTCCCGACCCTCTCTACCTCCCCGCCAGCAAGAACTATTGTGATGTCATCGGTGCATCCCCGGCGCTGGTGGAAGTGTTGCTCAGCGAGAACGCCACGACCGCTATAGGTGTGAAGCGTGACGAGGCCTCCGGCAGGATTATTCCGGTCCGTGCGAACGATAGCTATTCATCGCAGCAGCGCCGATTGCTGGATATCCTGCACCAGGAAGCATTGAGTTTTGCGCAGGATGCGCTTTCCATTCTGCCGCCGGAACCGGATCAGTGGAACCTTAAGCCCCTGCTGTCGCAGGTCTGGACACGTGTGCTGTCGAGCCCAAGTGAACCGGAAGCGCGATGGCTTGCCGCTTTTCCGCATCGCGCGGATGCAAGTGGGCACGCCTCCACCATGGCGCTGGTGACGATGAGCAACAGCAGGAAGCTGCTGAGCGCATTCCAGTCGTCTCAATGGTCCGCGGGCTGGTTCGCCCTGCTGAGTCCGGCAGACAGGGCAAGATTGCTGGACGAGGCGGAAGCGGCTAGACGCGCCGCCAGTGTGCATTAGGCTGGATATGGGGAACGTGTTTTGAACGAGAACGGAAGTCCGCATCCTTTGATCGATCTCGCCTGGATCCGGCAGGCATGCGATTCCCAGAACATGCCTGTCGGGGAGTGCCTACAGCAGATCGACCATGTCGGCCCGAACATCCTGTTCGACGTCGAGTACTATCGCGAGTCGTACGGTGCCGATATTCCGCAAGGAATGACGTGCCTTGAGCATTTCTGCCGGCAGGAACGGGATCGGCCGCGCAATCCGAACCCCTTGTTTTCAACGCAGCAATGGCACGAGACAATCGGCTGGCAGTTTCCAGAAGCCGCCAAATGGCGACGCGAACTGTTCACGACGATGGGCGCGGAAGCGCGCTTCTCGCACGAGGAACTGCGACGGCAGGAGGCGCGGGCCGTCATTATCGAGGACAAGGAGGCCGGCGCGCCGCCCCGGCCGGACCAGGACATCTGCCTTTTCGTCCATTACGACAGTCAGGATGACGTACAAGACTACGTAATCGATTATGTCAATGCGTTGCGTGAGCAGGCCGTGTCCATCGTCTTCCTGTCGAACAGCCGGAAGTTGCGCGCGGACGCCGAGGCGAAACTTCAAGGTCGCGTCTGGCGGATCGTGTGCACCGACAACAGGGCCTATGATTGGGGCTTGTATGCCGTCGGGGTCCGGCTTCTCGATGATTTGAAGATCACCGGCCACTCCATCTTGCTGGCGAACGACAGCGTCGTTGGGACCATGAACAGCCTAGCACCGCTATTTGACGTGGCGCGGTCGGGTCGTTACGAGATCACGGGCGCCGTGGACAGCCTCTTGCACGACTGGCATGTGCAATCGTTCTTCATCTATTGCTCTTCGTCGATTGTGGCTTCTGATGCATGGACAGGTTTCTGGCGAGCCTATCGCCCTCACAACGACCGCTGGTACGTGGTTAACAGCCAGGAAATGGGCTTCGCTCGATGGATGGGCCGACACTCCGTCTCCATGGGTGCCGCATGGCGTTACGAAGACATCCTGCGCAATGCTGACAATGGCAGAGCGTCGAAATGGCGAGCCAAGATCATTAACGAGCAACAGATCACGAATCCGACGATCGAGCTGTGGGATATCCTGCTGAGGGCCGGCTTCCCGTTCCTGAAGAAATCGCTCTTCACGACCCCTTTGCAGGCGGCCAATTTGAGTGAACTGTGCAACATCCTCAGTGCACGCAGGGGTGTGGCGGGCATGCCGGCGGTCGATCCCGGGGCCACCAAGGAGGAGATGGTGGAACCGGCCCGGAAAGTGTCGGCTGGCTGATTGGCGTCCTCGGTTGCCAGACCAACTTTAATGACCCGCAGATTGGATCTGCGGATCGATCTGATGGCGCCATCGGGCAATCATCAACCCCATCCGACCGTGTAGCTCTCGGCCTGCGGCTGGACCTCCGCACGGCGGACCAGTTGCGGATTGTACATCGGATCATCGGCGATGAAATCGCGCCAGCGCCGCAGGAACAGTGCGACCTCCTCGCCCGGCTGCGCCGTCTGGCCGCGGGACGACCGCTCGTAATGGATCAACTCGGCATGCGGAGTGTAGACGATCCGGTAGCCCAGTGTCTTCAGCCGCAGGCACAGGTCGACGTCATTGAACTCCAGGCTGAAGCGCTCGTCGAAGCCGTTGACCCGCTCCAGCACCGATTTCCGGGTGGCGAAGACGGCGCCGGTCACGGCGCACCAGTCGCGATGGACGCTGGCCCAATCGCCATAGGTCGGCCGGTCGGCCGGCTGGTCGAACCAGGGATGGCCGCAGCCACCATAGAGGCCGCCGATCATGCCGGCATGCTGGATGCGGTGGTCGGGAAACAACAGCCGCGCTCCCACCCCACCGACATCCTCCTCCAGGGCAAACGTGAACAGCGCCTCCAGCCAGTCCGGTGATCGGACCGTCATGTCGTCGTTCATCAGAACCAGCAGCTCGGTGTCGGCGGCGCGCCAGAGCACATTCATCTTCCGGGCGTAGTTGAAGGTGGCTCCCGCCATGCGGGTGGTGACGATGCGCCGGAGGTCGAGCCGCGTGCAGGCCTCCCGGTAGATCCGGTCGTTGACATGATCGTCGCCAATTAGGACGCGGATCCGGTCCAGGGGCCAGCTGCCGGCCTCGATGCTGCGGAGCAGGTCGAGGATGTAGGGCCGCCCACCCGGCGGGCTGCTCTGCCGCGTCGGAATCACCAGGGTGATCTCTGGATGGGAGGCGAAGACCCTGCGCAGCTCGAAGGCCCCGGGCACCAGCCCCGGACGAAGCTCGAATGGGGTGGAATCTTCCTGCAGGAAGCGCTGCAGCACGCCCTTCCGGTCGGCTGCGGTGGACAGGGGCGCATGTCGCGGGATTGCGATCGCAGTCACCGCGATCCGGTCGAAGCCGATCCCGGCGCGCCACGCCCTCAGGCACAGGTCGTACCAAGCCGCCGACCCGTGCTCGGCGCGCAGTCCGTCGAGACGCTTGAAGGCCGAGCCACGGATCAGCGTGGGAAAGCCGATATAGTCCTGGGCCAGCAGCAGGGCCGGGTTCAGCTGCGGTTTGCAATCCAGTGCCACTACGCTGCGCCCGCGCAGCCGCCCATTGTCTGCATAAATGATGCCGACATCCGGCCCGGCCTGCTGCGCCGCCGATCCGAGGCGGTCCAAGGCGTCCCGGGCGAGGCGGGCATCGGACGGCGTGACGAACAGCCAGGTCTCGTCGCCGAGGCGGCGGGTCTCGAGGATCGCCGGCTGTACCGGCCGCAGGGTGCGATCCAGCGGCACCGGAACGAGTTGTGGCCATTCGGCCAGGGAGGAGGAGAGGCGTTGGCGGGGCAGGCGCATCGGTCGGGTCTCGGCGTATCAGGCAGCCGGCAGCAGGTCCAGCAGGGCGGCGGTGATCCCCGCCGCTGCTGACCTCGGATCCGTCGCTGCGGCAAGGGCTGGGATCAGCCGTACGGGGATCCCGCCATGCTGCCGGATCACCTCCGCCGCCGCAGGATCCGTCGCCAGAACCGCATCGACGACAGGCCAGGCTTCGGCGTGGCCCGGCGTTCCGGCGGTCATGATGCCGACATGCAGCGCGGCATCGGCGCAGAGGGCTGTCAGCGCCGGATCCATGCGAGTGGTCTCGAACGAGATTAGCACGACATCGGCCGCTCCGTCGAAGCTGCGGACGGTCCACTCCGGCGCCGAACCCGACCCTGTGCCGGGCTGGGGATGCAGGTTGATCTCATGCTCGCTGTGGAACAGGGCCGACACCAGGCATCGGCTGGCCTCACCGGTCTCGCCAGGGCTGGTCCACGACCCGATGCAGGCGAGGCGCAGCGGCATCGGGGCGCTCCGCAGCCGGTCGACCAGAGCTCGGCGCCGGCGGTGGCGGGAAAGGCCGGCCGGCAGCAGTGCCGGCAGGTCGGCGTCGGGACCGGTATCGACCAGTCCAGTGTCGTAGCCGTGCGCCGCCAGGACGGACTTCCATCCCTCCCCGGTGACGGTCGGCGGCAGATCGCCCCTCAACACCGCAGCCTTGAAGAAAGGAAAGCCGCGCTCGATCAGCTCACGCCAAGCGAAGGCGGTCTGGTTGTCACCCCTCAGGTTCTCGAACAGGGCGATGCAGGTCAGGCCGGCTGCGCGCATCCGTCCGCAGAAGGTCACCTCGTACAGGTCGATGACGTCCTGCTTGTCCGGATAGTTGCGGACATCCTGCCAGAAATGGTGGAATTTGGGGCTGGAGAAGGCTCGCCGCTTCATGCGCAGGAAGAAGCTCTGCAGGTGCCAGCCTTTCTCGTGGCTCTCGGTCAGCCCGACGATATCGGCGTCGGCGGCCCGGAGCCGCGCCATCAGCGCGCCGAAGGCCTTGGCGTTGAACGGTCCGTACAGGCTGTCGTTGATCAGGTACAGCGCGTCCGACCGGAACAGCGCCAGCTCGCGCTGCATGACATGGGCCCAGGCGGCGAAGTCGAAGCCCACATTCTGCCGTACATAGAGGCCTGCGAGCGAGGTGGCGAGGGCCGGCGGCACCGTCACCTCCGGCGCGTCCGACGCGACGATCAGGACGACCGCGATCCCCTCGGCCTGCAGAGCCCGCACATAGTGCTCGACATGGCGACGGATGCTGCGGCCGTCGCGCGAATGGGTGACGAACAGCGCGACCTCGCCGGGCATGGCGGCCGGGACATAGGGCTTGACGACGTCGAGCCAGGCCGCTGCGGCAAAGGGGGTGCGCTCATCGGCCTGCCGCAGCGGCGGCGGTTGCTTGCCCGGCAGCGGTGGCAGCCCTCGCAGGCGGCGCCAGCGCTTGCCGGCCGATCGCCGCATCCGCGCCACGAAGCTGCGCCTATGCTGTGTCACCGGTGCGCAAAGCCGGGTGTTCCGGCAACAGGGGCCATGAGAGCCGCTCTTTCTGGTTGCGAAGCGCCCTGCTATATCGCAGCGAACCCTTCAAGTCCACGCGCGGTCCCGGCCGCGAACAACCGGAGCTTCGTCCATGAAAGGCATCATCCTCGCCGGCGGCAGCGGCACCCGGTTGCATCCGCTGACGCTCGCCACCTCCAAGCAGCTGATGCCGGTCTACGACAAGCCGATGATCTACTACCCGCTCAGCGTGCTGATGCTGGCCGGGATCCGCGAGGTGCTGGTCATCTCCACCCCGCACGACATGCCGCAGTTCCAGCGGCTGCTCGGCGACGGGTCGCAATGGGGCATGACCTTCGACTATGCGGTGCAGCCGAGCCCGGACGGGCTGGCCCAGGCCTATATCATCGGCGCGGATTTCGTCGGCAGCGAGCCCTCGGCCCTGATCCTCGGCGACAACATCTATCACGGCCACGGCCTGCCGGAGCTGCTGGCCTCGGCCGCCGCCCAGCCCTCCGGCGCCTCGGTCTTCGCCTATTATGTCGACGATCCGGAGCGCTACGGCGTGGTCAATTTCGGCGCCGACGGCCGGGCCGCGGCGATCGAGGAGAAGCCGCGCCAGCCGACGTCCAACTGGGCGGTCACCGGCCTCTATTTCTACGATGCCGAGGTGGTCGACATCGCGGCCAACCTGAAGCCCTCGCCCCGCGGCGAGCTCGAGATCACCGACGTCAATCGCGTCTATCTCGAGCGCGGCCTGCTGCATGTCGAGCGGATGGGCCGCGGCTTCGCCTGGTTCGACATGGGCACGCATGACAGCCTGCTCGAGGCCGCCAGCTATGTGCAGACGCTGGAGCGGCGCCAGGGCCTGCGCGTCGCCTGCCCGGAGGAGATCGCCTATCTCCAGGGCTTCATCGACCGCGAGCAGCTCATCGCCCAGGGCCGCAAGCTGGAGAAGAGCGGCTACGGCCGCTATCTGATCAAGGTCGCCGAGATCGAGGAGCCCGGCTCGCTGGCCCGCGGCCCGCGCTGAGCGCGACGGCTAAGCCTCGATCAGCGCCGCCGTGAGCCGGGCGGCGAGGTAGAGGCCGAGGCCGAACACGGCGTGGGTCATCAGGCTGCGCAGCCGCGCGGCGGTCGGGTTCGGCGTCTTCGACGCCGCGATGCCGGCGCCCAGGGCCGGCTGCATCAGCAGGAACGGCGCGGCCACGGTGACCAGGCCGAAGGCCAGCGCCGGCGGCAGGGTCGGGGCGCGCGCCCAGTCCAGGCCGCAGATCGCCAGCAGCAGGGCGGCGAAGACGATGCCGGTGCCGTAATGGACGGCCCAGCCGAGGGCGCGCTCGCCCGCCACCGGCGCCGCCCGGCCGATGCCGTCATGCCGGAAGCGGCCGCGCGGGAAATGCCCGACCCAGCGGCCGACCATGGCCCAGTCCAGCCCCGGCACGCCGGTCAGCCGCACCAGCAGCGCCGTCCACAGGTCGGCGACCACCGTGGCGCCGACGCCGATCGCCACCGCCCGCAGCCCGAATTCCAACCCTTCGCCCATCCGCCGGCCCTCCGCGCCGCAATCATTCAATGACTTGCTTGATTGATTGCGCGACGATAAGCTCCTGTCAATGACCGACGATCAATCCCGTCTCTTCGCCGAGCTGGCGGAGCTCGCCCGCACCCTCGGCCACGCCCATCGCCTGATGCTGCTGGAGCAGATCGGCCAGGGCGAGCGGCCGGTCGAGCGCCTGGCCGAGCTTGCCGGCCTCACCGTCGCCAACGCCTCCCAGCACCTGCAGCATCTGCGGCGGGCGGGGCTGGTCGAGTCGCGGCGCGACGGCAAGCGCGTGCTGTACCGGCTGGGCGGCGGCCCGATCGTGCCGCTGCTCGCCGCCCTCCGTCGCCAAGCGGGGCATCGCCGGGCCGAGATCCGCGACGTCGTCGCCGACAGCATCGGCCGGCCGGAGCGGCTGGAGGGCCTGTCGCGCGAGGATCTGCTGGAGCGGCTGCGCGAGGGCGGAGTGACGCTGCTCGACGTCCGGCCGGAGGAGGAGTTCGCGCTCGGCCACCTGCCGGGTGCGCTGAACATCCCGGTCGAATCGCTGGAGCGCCGCCTGGCCGAGCTGCCGCCGGGGCAGGAGATCGTCGCCTATTGCCGCGGGCCGTATTGCGTCCTGTCGGTCGAGGCGGTCGCCGCCCTGCGCGCCTGCGGCCTCCCGGCGCGGCGGCTGCGCGACGGCTTCCTCGACTGGAAGGCGGCGGGGATGGATGTCGAGATGGCGACCCAGGGATAGGGGAAGGTTAAAATCCGTCCATTCGGACGAATTCATTTCGACGCCTGGCTCGAATATTTTCGTTGAAATGCCGCCGATTGACAATTTCTCGAAATTTTCCGCTCTTGTCGTGTCTCCCTGCTGAATTCGGAGGTGCGAGACATGGCGCATGTCCCCTATATCGGCTCCGGCCCCTATTGCTATGCGAATTCCTTCGCGATGATGTTCGGCGACCGCGCGCCGTCCACCGCGGTGATCGAGTTCGCCACCGGCGGCCCCTTCGGCATGCAGCTGGTCGGCGGCACCCTGCCGTTCTTCGACCCCTATGGCTGGACGCCGGAGGCCGGCTTCGACGATGCCCTCGCCGCGCTGGGCTGGGCCTCCTCAGTGCGCCGCGGCGGCACGGCGGAACAGGCGCTGGCGGCGCTCGAATCGGCGCTGGCCGACGGCCCGGCCTGGGTCGGCCCGGTGGAGATGGGCTATCTGCGCCACCAGCCGGGCATGACCGGGCCGATCGGCGCCGACCACTATGTCGTCGTCATCGCCCTGGCCGAGGGGCGGGTGCTGATGCACGACCCGCAGGGCCATCCGTATGCCACGCTGCCGATCGAGGACTTCATGGCAGCCTGGCGGGCCGAATCGGTCGACTACGCCACGCCTTACACGATGCGGACCGCGTTCCGGCAAGTGCGGGCGGTGACCGAGGAGGCGGCGATCGAGGCCGCGCTGCCGATGGCGCGGCGGTGGCTGTCGATGGCGGAAGGCCGCCACGTGCCGGCCGGCACGATCGGAAACGCCGAGGCGGCGGAGCGCCTGGCGGCGATGATCGAGTCCGACTGCGACCGCGAGCTGCGCAACCATCTGGTCTGGTTCGCCGTCCGGGTTGGCGCCCGCCGCGTCGCCGATGCCGCCACCTGCCTGGCGCGGATCGGGCGCGGGGAGGCGGCGCGGATCATGGACGGCCAGGCCCGGCTGATCGGCGCGCTGCAGCACCCGCTGGTGGCCGGCGACGACGCCGCGGCCGCCGCCCTGCTGCGCGCCCTGGCGCCGAGCTATGCCGAGCTGCCGGCGGCACTGGCATAGGGCGTCGGTTCGAGGCGGATCACCAGGCGAATGAGGTCCGGCCGGATCGGGCGACCGATCGTGCCGGGTCCGCCGCTCACGGCCCCTTGTCCGCCACGCTCCTGTTCCCGAAGCCGGGGACAGGGCTGCCGTCGGCCGTGCCATTCTCGGGCAATCCCAGGCGCCGTGCCAGGGCGGGCGGCCTGAACAGGATGCGGCCGTGCTGCTTGGCATAGGCGGCCTGGCGCTGGAACTCGGCTTCGTCCGGATCGAGCTCGGCCGGTGGCGGCGGGGGATCGGGCGGCCCGGCTGCTGCGGCAGGCCCGGCGCCGCCGGGATCGGGCGGCCGGTCGTCCAACTTGCGGAAGAGCCTGCCGCCGGGGGCGAAGATCTCGCCGGTGGTGGTGTTGAAGTTGTAGATCGTGTCCCCTGGCAGGCCGAGGTCGGCGGCCGGGATGGTGCGGTAGGTTCCGGGAGTAAAGTCGTATCTGCGCGACGGCGGGGGCGGAGGGGCGGCCTGGCCGGGGACCTCGTCCCACGGCTTCGGGCCCGCGCCGGCCGGATCGGGCCTTCGGCCCGAGGGCGGCGGCGAGGGCTTGGCGGGAGAGGCCGATGGCGCGGCCGAGGCGCCGGATCAGGGTCTCGATCGGCAATGCGGTGTCGGCGAGGTCGACGTCGATGCGCTCGTCCTCGGTGAGCTTTTCCCAGAGCTCGGTGGTCAGCCGCTCGCGGGCCTCGGGTTTCACGACGGCGATGGCGCGGGAGAGGCGTTCGCCGACGGCGCGGCGCCGCCGATCCTTCTGGTCCTGACGCCGGTCCTTCCGGGTCGCGGCCCTGCGCTGCGCGTCCTCGCGCTGCTGGCGCAGCCTGCCCTTCAGCGCAATGGCACGGCGGATGCCGAGGAAGAGGTTGCTGAAATGGGTCTCGGCAGTGCCGGCGCGATCGAGATCGCCGGCCTTGAGGGCGGTCATGCCCTGGGCCTGGAAGCCCGTGGCCAACGCCTCGGCGACATGGGCCAGGCGGGACAGCATCGCGAGGTCGGCCTCATCCGTGGCCGGCGAAGCGGCGAAGAGAGTCCTGAACCTGATGGTGCCATCGACCATTGCTGAATTAGAACAAAACAGGAACTTAGGGTCAAGCGTCATTGCCGGCCGGCGCAGCGATCGGCCCCGTCGCGGGCGGGAGCTGCGCTCAGGCTCCGGGGGCGACCGGCACCAGCCCGTGGCGCAGCATGACCTCCTTCATCCGCGCCGGGTCGGGGCCGCCGCCGGCGGCCAGGGCGGCGATTTCGCGGAAATAGGCCGGGCCGAGCACGCCGGGGGTGAGGATGCAAAGGCAGACCGCCGGCTCCTGCGTGTCGTTGCGGAAGCCGTGCACGATGCCGCGCCGGATGAAGACGGAGCCGCCGGGCCCGACCGGCACGTCGCGGCCGTCGACCTGGAAGGTCAGGGTGCCGGCCAGGCCATAGGCCACCTCGTCCCAGCTCTCATGGTAGTGCGGCACCGGCATCCGGGCGTTCGGCTGCACCGTCATCCGGAACATGTCGAGGCTGTCCGCGGTGTCGTCCTTGCTGTGCAGGAACTCCAGCGCCAGCCCGCCCATCCTGATCGTCTCCATCGCGTCCTCCCTGGGGGCTTGTCCGTGCCCACCTCTCGGCAAGGGTGGGCCATCCCGACCGCGGCGGCAATGGCCGGGTCCGCCCGGCGCATGCCGGCATGCCGCGGGAACATTGGCCGGGCGAGCGCCGGGCCGATACGGTCGGTTACGCTTGTAGCAATCGTCCATCCATCCAGGGGGCTCGAATGGCAGACGACCAGGCAGTGGCCGAGCTGCGAAAGCAGGTCGAGGCGCTGGAGCACAGGATCAAGGTTGTGGAGGGCCGGGCCCAGGCGGTCTACGGCATCGCCGCCGACCTGAAGAAGGAGTTCAAGGGGCTGGGCGACACGGTGACGACGGTGCAGAAGAGCGTTTCCGAGACGGGGAAGGCGTTCAAGGGCCTGCAGACCCAGGTCAAGATCGTCGGGTCGACCGTCAAGTCGTTCGGCAAACCCAGCCAGATCAAGAATCTGCTGAAGGGGCGCTAGGCGGCGGCTGCTTCGGAGACGCCGAGCTGTCCGTCGGGTCTGCTGCGGGACCGGCACGGCATGGCCCCTCCCGTGGGACCCTTCGGGATCAGATCACCTGAACCGACGCGGGGTTTTCCACTCTCCCCCTCCCCTTGCGGGAGGAGGCAGGGGGAGGGGGCTGCGCGCGTCCGCGCGAATGGACAACACTGATCTCGCCGTCCGTGCCGGTTTGCGACGATCTGGACCGGCTCGAGCCGAGAGAACCCCCCCTCCCCCTACCCCCTCCCGCGAGGGGAGGGGGAGGATGGAAAGGGATGGATCGGCTCAAACGGCGGTGTTCTGAAGCGTCCCACGGGGCAGGAGATGCCTTCAGCCGGGCCGGCTCAGGCGCGCTTGATGTCGAAATGCTTCAGCACCGCCTCTTCGATCCGCCAGACGCCGCTGAAGCCGGGCTCGACGACGAAGGCGTCGCCGGGGCCGACCTGGACCGGGGCGCCGCCGTCCGGGGTGATGGTGATGCGGCCGCGAATGATGTGGACGAACTCGTATTCGGTGTAGATGGCGTGCCAGCTGCCCGGCGTCGCCGCCCAGGTGCCGGACAGCATCGACCCGTCGGCCGAGGTGTGCTGCACCCAGGTCTGCATGGTCGGCTTGCCCTCGACCACGCGCCAGCCGTCGAGGTCGGCGGTGATGGGCTCGCCGGTGGGGGCGCCCAGCTTCACGATGGTTTCGGCCATGATTCTCTCCGCGTCTCGGTCGGCCGGCCGGCGCCGGATGCGCCGCCACTGCCGGGCGCGACTGTGCCGGCCCGCACCGGCGACGGCCACCCCGGGCGCGACCATCCCTGGCGCGGGATCGCCATGCGGCCCGCTCCGCTTGGCTGTCCCGGCGCCGCGGCGATATCGTGCGGGACAGGCAGCCGGAGGACACCGCCATGTCCGAGACCCGCAAAGCCCGCGCCGTCGGGGTCAACCATATCGCGCTCGAGGTCGGCGACATCGACGAGGCGCTGGCCTTCTATGGCAGGCTGTTCGACTTCACCTTGCGCGGCCGCTCCGACGGCATGGCCTTCATCGACCTGGGCGACCAGTTCCTGGCGCTGCAGCAGGGCCGCCGCCAGGGGCCGGACGACGGCAGGCATTTCGGGCTGGTGGTCGACGACAAGGACGCGGTGCGCGCGGCGCTGGCCGAGGCCGGGGTGGCGGTGCTGCCCGGCCCGTTCCTCGACTTCCTCGACCCCTGGGGCAACCGGATCGAGATCGTCGGCTACGACAATATCCAGTTCACCAAGGCGCCGCATGTGCTGCGGGGCATGGGGCTGTCCGATCTCGGCAAGACCGAACAGGCGATCAAGGAGCTGACGGAAAAGGGGATGGGGCTGGGGTAGAGCCAGCGCCGACAGCTTGGCGAAAGCCTGGCGAGCCCCGGCGATTCCGGTGATAGGCTACATCATCGTCGAGATGTGATGCTGCCTCGGGGGAGGGTTCCGCATGCGTCTTCCAGCCATCCTGCTCACCTTTGCGCTGTTCGGCTGCGTCCCGCAGAAAGCCGGGCCCACCGGCACCGAAGTGCTGCTCGGGCCCACGCTCAGCGGTTGGACCTTCGTCGATCGCATCCCCTCGACCGACGGGACCACCGCCCGGTATTTGCGCTACGGCGAGACACTCGAGCGCTGGACCCAGATGGTGACGGCGACGACCAGCCCCTTATCCTCCGCCTCGTCGTTCAAGGAGTTCTTCATCCGGGTGGCACGCGGCGACGAAGCGGCCTGCGCGGTTCCGGGCCGGTACGGCGAGCCGAGCATGCTCAACCGCAACTACCCGACAATTGTGGGCCGCGCAACCTGCGGCCGCACCCGAGCCGACGGCCAGGGCCAAATCACGATGATGATCCTGATCGAAGGCAGCGACGCCTTCTATCAGGTGCGTCACATCTGGCGGGTGCCGGCCGCGGATGACTCGAACGCACTGACGTTGACGAAAGACATGACCAATGACGGGCTGCTGACCATCGGCACCGCCCGGGTCTGCGACAACAGCCGGCCCAGCAGGAAGTGCTAGGCGGGAGTCGGGGAGGGCAACGCGATGGGCGCCTATAACGATATCGAGTTCGCGGCCACATGCCCCGCTTGTGGTGTTCGGCAGCGGATCGTCGCCCCATGTCGCGGGCAGCTACGACGGCGACGATACGGGACGATTCTGCCTCCGCCTGTATCAACTCGGCGAGCGAATGCGATGGTGGCCCCGGACAGATCCGCGCTGGCCCGATTGGACTGCCGATGCCGACCTCGTACGTCTGCCGGACGGCGATGTTACGGAGTGCTGCTACACGGGTTGCCCCGCCTGCGGCGTGGCGCTCTTTGCGATCATCCGCTTCCGCGACGCCGTGCCGGTCGAGGTCGTCCGAGTTGGATTGGATAAAGACTGGCCGATTGAGTATCCCCGCTGAGCCGATCCGTCACCCCGCCACCCCCACCCATCGCCTCTCCTCTGCCGACCGCCCGATCGCCTCGCTCACCCGCTCCAGCGCCGCGGCCGCGGCGAAGTCCGGATAGGCTGCCGCGCCGCCGGCGATCGCCTCCAGCAGCTGCGCCACCTCGATCACCTTGAGGTCGTTGAAGCCCAGGCCGTGGCCGGCGGCGGGGCTGAAGGCGCCGTAAGGGGGGTGGGCCGGGCCGGTCAGCACCGTGCGGAAGCCGTTGCGGTCGCCGGGCACAGCACCCGGCTGGAACAGCTGCAGCTCGTTCATCCGCTCCTGGTCGAACAGGATCGCGCCCTCGGTGCCGAACACCTCGAAGGCCAGGTGGTTCTTGCGGCCCCAGGCCACGCGGCTGGTCGCCACCGTGCCGATGGTGCCGTCGGCGAAGCGCAGCAGGGCGTGGGTCTGGTCCTCGTTCTCCACCCTCGCCGTCTCCGTGGTGACCGCGGCGGCGCCGTCGCGGCGCTCGCGGCCCTCGCCGGCGGCGGGCAGGGGGCGCTCGGCGATCACCGTGCGCTGGTCGGCCGAGACCTCGGCCACCGGGCCGATCAGGGCCAGCGCGACGCTGAGGATGTGCGAGCCGATGTCGCCGAGCGCGCCGCTGCCGGCCTGGTCGCGCCGGCAGCGCCAGGACATCGGCACGGCCGGGTCGGCCATGTAGTCCTCGTCGCTGACGCCGCGGAAATAGGTGATGCGGCCGATGGCGCCGTCGCGGATCAGCTGCGCCGCGAAGGACACGGCCGGGCTGCGCAGATAGTTGTAGCCGACCATGGTGGTGACGCCGGCCGCGGCGGCGGCCGCCGCCATCTCCGCCGCGTCGGCGGCGTTGAGCGCCAGCGGCTTCTCGCAATAGACATGCTTGCCGGCCTTGAGCGCCGCCAGCGCCATCGGCTTGTGCAGCAGGTTGGGCGAGGTGATTGCGACGAGGTCGACCTGCGGGTCGGCCACCAGCTCGCGCCAGTCGCCGGTGGCGCGGGCGAAGCCGAAGCGGTCGGCGGCCCGCCGGGCGGCGCCGGCATCGATGTCGGCCACCATCTCGAGCCGGGTGCCGAGCGTGGTGCGGAACACCGCCGGCGCGGCCCGGAAGGCCAAAGCGTGGCATTCGCCCATGAAGCCGGTGCCGATCAGGCCGACGCCGATGCTGGTGGTCATGTTTGGTCTTTCAGGGCCTTCCAGTCCCCCCTCCCCCTGCGGGAGGGGGCTAGGGGGAGGGGGTTGTCGATGCGGGGAACAGGATCGGCTGGCTTCGCTCTTGCGGCGCCGCCCCCTCCCCCTAACCCCCTTCCGCGAGGGGAGGGGGGACTCAATGGGGCTAAGCCGCCGCGTCGCTGCGTTCGAATTCGGCGAGCTCGGCGGTCAGGCTGGCCAGTTCCTGGCCGCCGGCCATCATCTCCAGCACCTGCTCGCGGCTGATCTCGCTCTTCGGGTAGGTGCCGAGGCAGCGGCCGCGGTTCAGCAGGGTGAAGGTGTCGGCCACCGGATAGGCGTGGTGCACATTGTGGGTGATGAAGATCACCCCCAGGCCGCGCGCCCGCGCCTGCACGATGTAGCGCAGCACCACCGAGGCCTGCTTGACGCCCAGCGCCGAGGTCGGCTCGTCCAGGATCAGCACCTTGGCGCCGAAATGCACGGCGCGGGCGATGGCGACGCATTGCCGCTCGCCGCCCGACAGGGTGCCGACCGCCTGGCCGGGGTCGCGCACGTCGATGCCGATCTCGCGCATCGCGGTGCGGGCAATGGCGTTGGCCTTGTCCATATCGATGCGCCGGGTCGGGCCCCAGCCCACCGTCGGCTCGCGACCCATGAAGAAGTTCCGGGTGATGCTCATCAGCGGCACCATCGCCAGGTCCTGGTAGACCGTGGCAATGCCGTGGTCGAGCGCGTGGCGCGGCGAGCGGAACTGCACCGGCCGGCCCTCGACCAACATCTGGCCGTCGCTGGGCTGGTGCACGCCGGCCAGGGTCTTGATCAGGGTCGACTTGCCGGCGCCGTTGTCGCCCAAGAGGGCCAGCACCTCGCCGGCGCGGACCGAGATGGTGATGTCCTTCAGCGCCACCACCGAGCCGAAATACTTGCAGACGCCGCGCAGCTCGACGAGCGGGTTGGATGATGTGCTCATGACCGGCCTCCCGTCACCTTGCGGCGGATGTAGTTGTTCACGATCACGGCCAGCAGCAGCATCACCCCGAGGAAGACCTTGAACCAGTCGGTGTTCACGCCGGAGTAGAAGATGCCCATCTGCACCACGCCGAAGATCAGCGCGCCGAAGGCGGCGCCGATCACCGAGCCGTAGCCGCCGGTCAGCAGCGTGCCGCCGATCACCACGGCGATGATGGCCTCGAACTCCTTCAGCAGGCCGCGGTCGGCGGCGGCGGAGCCGAACTCCATCACCTGGCAGGCGGCGAAGACGGTGGCGCAGAAGGCGGTGCCCATGAACAGCAGCACCTTCACCCGGCCGACCGGCACGCCCATGTTGCGGGCCGCGACGTTGTCGCCGCCGACGGCGAAGATCCAGTTGCCGAAGCGGGTGCGCAGCAGGATCCAGGCGCCGACCGCGGTCAGCACTACCCACCACACCACCATCACGGGCAGGCCGGGCACGATCGGGCTGCCGTCCGGAAAGCTGTCGATCAGCCCGGCGCCGGCGGCCCAGCGGTACAGCCCGTCCAGCACCGTGCCGTAGAACAGCGGCGCCAGCCAGTCGGCGGCCGCCGGGTCCTTGACGCCGCCGACGATGGTGCGGTTGGTGAACAGGATCGACAGCGCGATGGTCATGCCGCGCAGGATGAACAGGAAGGCCAGGCTGACGATGAAGCTGGGCAGGCCGGTGCGGACCACCAGCCAGCCGTTCAGCGCGCCGATAGCGAGCGCTCCGGCGAAGGCGAAGACCAGCGACAGCCAGACCGGCCAGCCGAAGAACACGGTCGGGATCGCGATCATCATGCCGGCGAAGCCGATCATCGAGCCGATCGACAGGTCGAACTCGCCGGCCACCATCAGCAGGCTGGCGCCGACCGCGAGGATGCCGAGCTGGGCCGACACCACCAGCCAGTTCGAGATGCCGTCGGCGCTGAACATGCCGGAGCCGCCGGCGGTGATGCCGAAGAAGACGAAGACCAGCACGGTGCCGGCCATGGCGCCGAGCTCGGGGCGGGAGAGCAGGCGCGAGGCGAGGGAGACGGAACGCATGCGCTCGTCCCCCGCGGGGCGGGGGGCGGGGGCCCGGCCCGGCGGCATCCTGGTGTCGGTCTGGATGGTGGTCATGGCGTCTTCCGGGCTTGGGGGCGGGAAGAGGGGAGGCGGCTGTGAGAGCCGGTTTTGTATTGCCTCTCCCGCCTGGCGGGAGAGGTCGGGCGTCCGCAGGACGACCGGGTGAGGGCTGGCCCAGGCCTCGACAAAGGGCCCTCACCCGGAGCCGCTTCGCGTCTCCGACCTCTCCCGCAAGCGGGAGAGGCGACGCGTTGCTGTTACCGGTATTCGCCGGCCAGCTTCTCGACCAGGGCGATGTTGTCCTTGGTGATGAAGCCGGGGCCGGAGTTGATGTTGTTGCTGGGGATCACGCCGTAGCGGACGTAGTTCGCCAGCAGCACCACCGGCAGATAGCCCTGCAGATAGGGCTGCTGGTCGATGGCGAAGGTCACCGTGCCGTCCTTGATGCCGGCGGCGATGGCGGCGCTCAGGTCGAAGGTGGCGAAGAACACCTTGCCGGCCTGCTTGTTGGCCTGCAGCACGGCGATGGTCGGCTCGGCCGAGTTCGGCCCGAGGGTCAGGATGCCGTTGGTGTCCGGGTTGGCGCGCAGATAGGCCGAGACCTTGGTCTGCACCTCGCCCGGGTCCATGCCCGAATCGATCATCTGGTTGCCCAGCGGCACGCCCAGCGCGTCGGCGAAGCCCTGGCAGCGCTCCACCGAGGCCGGGTTGGTGATGTAGTGGTTGACGCAGACGAATTTGGTGACGCCGGCGGCCTTGGCCTTCTCGCCGGCGCCCTTGCCGGCGTCGTATTCCGGCTGGCCGATATGCATCAGCGCGCCCAGCTGCTTGCTCTGCTCCGCCGTGCCGGAATTGATGGTGATGACCGGGATGCCCTTCTTCACGGCATCCATGATCGGGCCCTTCAGCACGTCGAAATCGGCGATGGTGATGATGATGCCGGCGGGCTTCGACGCGGTGGCCTGCTGCAGGATGCGGGCCATGTCGGCGAGGTCGCCGGTCGACGGGTTCTGGTAGTCCACGGTGGCGCCGACCTGCTGGCCCGCCTCGCGGATCGCGGTCTTGATCGTGTTCCACCAACTGTCGGAATCGGGCGCGTGGCTGATCAGCACGAAGCGCTCATTGGCCGCCTGCGCCGCCTGGGGTGCGGCCGCCAGGCCCAGCACCATGGCGGCACCCATGACCGCGCCGCACAGCAATGTCCGAAGCATTCCTGGTTCCTCCCTCGGTTTCGTCGTCCGATTCATCGGGTCGGGAGCGGGGCGTCTGCCAGGTCCGGCGCCGGTGTCGGTTGATCGCCCGGAATTGAACAGGATTTTTAACCGGAAGGCAATTCAGAATTTCTGTTCTATTTCTGGTCCGGCCGTTTCAGGGTGTGCCCGCGGCGCGGAGCCCGGCCTCCAGAATCGCCGCGGCCCGGTCGGCCAGCGCATTGAGCCCGCCGTCGCGCACCAGATCCTCGGCCAGCTGGCCGGAGATGGTGACGAGAGCGAGGCCGTGCATCTGGGTCCAGACGGTAACCACCGCGGCCCGGTCCGCCGCCGGCGCGATGCGGTGCACGGCGTGGCGCAGGCCGTCATAGGACTGCTCCGATGCCGCCCGCAGCGCCGGGTCGGACGATTTTTCCACCGTCCCGTCGAACATCAGCCGGAACAGCCCCGGCTGCTCCCGGGCGAAGCCGAGATAGCAGCGGAACCCGGCCGCCAGCCCCGAGGGGGCTCCCGGCGCCGTCGGAACGGCCGCCATCCGGTCGGACAGGGCGGCGAATCCCTCCGCTGCCACCGCGGCCAGCAGCGCCTGCCTGGTCGGAAAGTGCCGGTAGGGCGCGTTGTGCGAGACGCCGACGCGGCGGGCGACGTCGCGCAGGCTCAGCGCCTCCGGCCCCGCTTCCTCCAGCAGCACGCGAGCCGCCGCCACCAGCGCCCGGCGCAGGTCGCCATGATGGTAGGACTGCCCGACCTGTTCCGATGTTGACACGGTCCACATCCATCCTTATGTTGCTGGCGTCAACATCGACCGGATCGGTCCTGCTGTAAAGGCCGCAACGATGCTCTCTCTCATCCTCGCCGCGCTGTTCTGGGTGGTGCTGCATCTCGGCGTCGCCGGCCTGCTGCGGCCGGTGCTGCACGCCCGGCTGGGCGAGATGGGCTATCGCGGCCTGTTCTCGGTGCTCAGCGCCGCCGGGCTGATCTGGCTGGCCCTGGCCTATCGCGGCGCGCCCTACGAGCCGCTGTGGGCGCCGGCGCCGCTGTGGGTTCCGGCGGTGCTGGTGTTCCTGGGCTTCGTGATGCTGGCCTTCAGCCTGGGGCCGACCAACCCGACCCAGGTGGGGGCGAAGCGGGAGGGGGCCGGGCTTCCGGTCGTCGGCGTCACCCGGATCACCCGCCACCCGATGCTGTGGGCCTTCACCCTGTGGGCGATCGCGCATCTGACGGTGAACGGCCATTGGGCCGGGGTGCTGCTGTTCGGCGCCATCCTGGTCACGGCGCTGAACGGCATGGTCTCGATCGACCGCAAGCGGGCGGCGGAGCTGGGGCCCGCCTGGGCCGACTTCGCCCGCCGCACCTCGCGCCTGCCCTTTGCCGCCATCCTGTCCGGCCGCGGCCAGCTCGCGCTCGGCGAGCTGGCGCTGTGGCGGCTCGGCCTCGGCATCGCGCTGTTCGTCGCCGCTCTGTGGCTGCACGGATTTTTGTGAGAAGACCCGAGCGGTTCCGAATCCGAGGCACTGCGTTGCCTCTCCCGCCTGGCGGGAGAGGTCGGGCGTCCGCAGGACGATCGGGTGAGGGCTGGCCCCGGCCTCGACAAAGAGCCCTCACCCGGAGCCGCTTCGCGTCTCCGACCTCTCGCGCAAGCGAGACTTTTTCGGAATGTCTCTTGGGCCATCTCGGGGCCAGCAATGGCATCGCCCGAAAGAAAAATGAGTCCCCCCTCCCCTTGCGGGAGGGGGCTAGGGGGAGGGGTTCTCGCCGTCAAAACCGGCCTGGATTCTGGCGATCCGCTCCGACCGCGGGACCTGTTCTCTGCGCATTCGCGCGCGGACGCGCGCAGACCCCTCCCCCTGCCCCCCTCCCGCAAGGGGAGGGGGACTAAGAAGGAGCAGGTGACGCCCATTCTGAAAGGTCCCGCAAGCGGGAGAGGCAACACGCATTTCCCTTATCCGATAATGTCCTGCAGCGCCTCGACCACCCGCTCGACATCGCCGTCCTGCATGGCGGGGAACAGTGGCAGCGACAGGCAGCTGGCGTAGAAGGATTCGGCGCCGGGCAGGGGGCGGCGGCCGTAGATGTCCTCGTAATAGGGCTGCCGGTTCACCGGCATGTAGTGCACCTGGGTGCCGATGCCCTTGGCCTGCAGGGCGCGCATCACCTGGCCGCGGGTCCGGCCGATCGCGGCGAAGTCGATCAGCACCTCGTACAGATGCAGCACCGGGTCGCAGCCCGGCGCCTTGGCGATCGGCCGCAGCGCCGGGGCCAGCGGCGCCAGCGCCGCGTCATAGCGCGCCGCCAGGGCCCGGCGCCGGGCCTTGAACCAGTCCAGCTTGCGCAGCTGGCTGATGCCGAGCGCCGCCTGGATGTCGGTCAGCCGGTAGTTGAAGCCGATCTCCTGCATCTCGTAATACCAGGGGTTCACCCCGGCCTGGGCGGGATCGACCGCCAGCTCGGTGTTGACGAAGGCGTCCGGGTCCCGGGTCATGCCGTGCGAGCGCTGCCGCGCCAGCTTCTGCTGCAGCTCGGGCCTGGCCGAGGTGACCATGCCGCCTTCGCCAAGCGCGATGGTCTTGACCGGGTGGAAGGAGAAGCAGGTGAGGTCGGAATGGGTGCAGGTGCCGACCTGGACCCGGCCCTCCGCCGTCTCGTATTCAGTGCCCAAAGCGTGGCAGGAATCCTCGATCACGAAGGCGTCGTGCCGGCGGGCGATCTCGGCGATCGGCGCCAGGGCCACGGTCTGGCCGGCGAGATGCACCGGCAGCACGGCGCGGAACCGGCCCTCCGGATGGATCTGCGGGATCCGGGTGACCGCCGTCTCCAGGTCCTCCGGCCGCATCAACCCGGTCTCCGGGTCGACATCGGCGAAGACCACGTCGGCACCGACGAAGCGGGCGCAGTTGGCGGTGGCCAGGAAGGTCACCGCCGGCACGACGCAGACATCGCCGGGCCCGATGCCCAGCGCCAGCGTCGCCAGGTGCAGCGCCGCGGTGCCGTTCGAGCAGGCGGCGGCGTAGGGCGCCCCGGTGGCGGCGCAGAAGGCGCGCTCGAACTCGCCGACCGTCGGGCCGGTGGTCAGGAAATCGGCCTGCAGCGCCCGGGTGACGGCGTCGATGTCGTCCTGGTCGATGTACTGGCGGCCATAGGGCAGGAAGGTCACGGTGATCGCCTCCGAAACGCGGGCCGTTCAGTTGGCGTGCCGCTCCAGGATCTCCAGCAGCGCGCGGTCGTCCAGCCATTCGGTGTTGTTGTCGCTGCCGTAGCTGAAGCGGTCCGCGACCTGCTTGCCGCCGCCATCCACGGTGAAGGAGGTGCGGGTGTATTCGCCGAACTGCGGCTCGATCACGTAGCGGTCGGCCAGCTCCACCGTCGCGTGCGAGTCATCGACCGCGATCATCGCCTCGTGCAGCTTCTCGCCCGGGCGGATGCCGACGGTGCGGTGCGGCAGGCCGGGCGCCAGGGCGCGGGCCAGGTCGGTGATCTTCATGCTCGGGATCTTCGGCACGAAGATCTCGCCGCCGCGCATCAGCGTGAAGTTCGACAGCACGAAGTTCACGCCCTGCTGCAGCGTGATCCAGAACCGGGTCATGCGGTCGTCGGTGATCGGCAGCGACTCCGCCTTCTGCTCCAGCAGCTGGCGGAAGAACGGCACCACGCTGCCGCGCGAGCCGACGACGTTGCCGTAGCGGACCACGGCGAAGCGGGTGCCGATGTCACCCGACAGGTTGTTGGCGGCGACGAAGGTCTTGTCCGAGGCCAGCTTGGTGGCGCCGTACAGGTTGACCGGGTTGCAGGCCTTGTCGGTCGACAGGGCGATGACCTTCTTGATTCGGTTCTGCAGCGCCGCCCAAACCACGTTCTCGGCACCCAGGATGTTGGTGTGGATGCACTCGGACGGGTTGTATTCGGCGGCCGGCACCTGCTTCAGCGCCGCCGCATGGATGATGTAGTCGACGCCGCGGGTGGCCAGCGCCAGCCGCTCGCGGTCGCGCACGTCGCCGAGGAAGAAGCGCATGCAGGCATGGACCTCGGCCGGATAGGCGGCCCGCACGGCATTCTGCATGTCGTACTGCTTGAGCTCGTCGCGCGAGAAGATGATCAGCTTCCGCGGCCGGTAGCGCTGCAGGATGGTGGAGACGAATTTGCGGCCGAATGAGCCGGTGCCGCCGGTGACGAAAAGGACCTTGCCGTTCAGGTCGATGAGATTGTCGTCAAAAGTACGGTACATGAATCACCAGCGCTGTTGAATCGGACGGCCAGTCGCATCGAAACCTTGGAGGCCGGCCCGAAACCGCGCCACCCTCCGCAATATGAGTGTCTCAGGCTATAACCTGCACGCGTGGTGATTTGCAACGCAACCCGCATGTGCGGCCGGCCATAATTCGCCCGACGCCGAGGAGTGCGATCAGGAGATGAGCCCAGCCCCTGCCAGGAAGCTGCCCAAGGCGGAGCGGCGCGACCAGTTGCTCGACACCGCGCTGGCGATCGTGCGCGAGGAGGGGACGGATGCGCTGACCCTCGGCCATGTCGCCGAGCGCGCCGGCGTCAGCAAGCCGATCGCCTATGAGCATTTCGGCACCCGCTCCGGACTGCTGATCGCCCTCTACGAGCGCATCGATGATCAACAGGTGGCGGCGCTGCTGCAGGCCCTCGAGCGCACGCCGCGGCGGCTCGAAGACATCGCCCGGGTGATGAGCGACGCCTACATGACCTGCTACCTCACCTGCGGGCCAGAGGCGCATGCCATCGCCGCCGCGCTGAGCGGCGACGGGCAGATGGAGGCGTTCCATCAGCGGCTGCTCGACCGCTACGTCGCCTTCTACCAGGAGGCGCTGGCGCCGTATTCGGGCCTGCCGCCCGACGCGCTGCACCTGCGCTGCGTCGGCCTGATCGGCGCGGCGGAGGCGATCTCGCGCGACATGCTGCGCGGCCGGGTCGACGAGGCCAGGGCCATGGAGGCCCTGGCCGCCCTGATCGTCGGCGGGCTGGCGAAGAGCTAGGCCTACTCGCCGCTGCGGTCGGCCCCCAGCAGGCGGATCGAGCTGGCCTGCGGCCCCATCGGGCCCTCGCCGGTGGCCAGGGTCAGATGCACCATCATGCCGGTCGCCAGCTCGTCGAACCGGCCGTCGACCACGGCGTTGCGGGTGAAGTACAGGCTGCCGGCCTGCTTGGCCTCGACGAAACCGTAGTTCCGCTCGGGGAACAGGCGGGAGATCGTGCCGGTCTCCCCCGCCGCCTCATGCGCCTTGACCTCGCCCTGGACGATGCGGGCCGTCTCGTCCAGCTTGCGCTCGACCACGTCGAAGCTGCGGTTGACCATCGTGGCGTGGTCCCGCGGGTTGCGCCGCTCCTCCATGTCCTTGACCACGACCATGGGCTTGCCCGGGATCTCGGCCTCGACCGAAATGCCGAGCGGCGGCCGCGCGCCCTGGGCGCTGCGATGGGGGGCTTCGATCACCACGCGGCAGCCGATCAGGTGGGGGTAGAGGCGATCGAGCCGGTCGACGCGGTCGCGCACGATCGACTTCACCGCTTCCGATCCTTCGATGTTCTTGAACGAGAGCTGTAACGGCTTCTGCATGTGTCGGGCCTCCATCGCATCCGTCGGTCCGAGGGGCTGTCGCCCTTCCCTTTGCGAACGGCCCGGGCGGCCGGGAGTTCCCCCGCCGCGACCGGATGCGCGGCGGGTGGGATCAGGCCGCGGCCGGCCAGCGCCAGGCGACGGTGAAGCAGGCGGCGGCCATCAGGCCGGTCGCCGTGCGCACATGGTTCCAGACGGTCCAGCTCGACAGGTAGCGGGCCCAGACGGCGGCCCCCTCGGCGCTGGCCGGGTCGACCGCCGCCAGCGCGTTGTTCAGCGGCACGTTGCCCGTCATGGTCACCACGATGTTGCCGACGAGGTAGAGCACGGCCCCGGCCAGCACCAGGGCGGGACGGGGGCCGGACCAGCCGAACAGGGCGCCGATGGCGACGATGAGGCACAGCACCGCGGTGCCCATGAAGGCGGCCATGAACAGCGGGTTGATCACCACGATGTTGATCGACTGCATGGCGGCGATGCCCTGCGGCGCCGGCAGGCGGGCGAGGGCGCCCATCACGAAGGTCGAGAAGGCGAAGAAGATGCCGCCGACCAGGCCGGAGCCCAGCGCCGACAGCAGCACCAGGACCGACATCAGCCGCTCGCCCATTTCAGCTCTCCATCGTCAGGAATAGGCTAGGGAGGCTCAACTGGCCCAGGCGCCGGACGCGGCGGCGTCGCGCGCATAATCGGCGAAATCCTTCGGTGCGCGGCCCAGCGCGCGCTGCACGCCGTCGGCCAGAGAGGCGTTGCGGCCGTCCAGCACCGTGGTGAACAGGTAGAGCAGCAGCTCAACGAAATCCGCTGGCGTGTCCTGCTCCGCCAGCATCGCCGCGAACTCTTCCGCCGGCACCCGGGTGTAGCGAACCGGCCGGCCGGTGGACCGGGCGATCTCGGCGGTCGCGTCGGCGAAGGTCAGCAGCCGCGGGCCGGTCACCTCATAGAGCTGGCCGACATGGCCCTCCTCGGTCAGCGCCGCGACCACGACATCGGCGATGTCGTCGGCATCGATGAAGGGCTCGCCGACATCGCCGGCCGGCAGCGAGATCTCGCCCGCCAGAACACCCTCCAGCAGCATGCTCTCGCTGAAGTTCTGGCTGAACCAGCTGGCCCGCACGACGGTCCAGTCGGCGCCGGAGCCCTGCAGCACCTGCTCGGCCTGCTGCGCTTCCTCCTCGCCGCGGCCGGACAGCAGCACCAGCCGGCGGACGCCCTGCTTCAGGGCTTGGTCGACCAGGGCGCGGACGGCCTCGGGCGCCCCCGGCGCGGCCAGGTCCGGATAATAGGTGATGTAGGCGGCGCCGGCGCCGTCCAGCGCCGCGGCCCAGCCGGACGGATCCTCCCAGTCGAAGGCGGGGGTGGCGGAGCGGGAGCCGATCCGGACCGGTATGCCGCGCGCCGCCAGGCGCTCGGCCACGCGGCGGCCGGTCTTGCCGGTGCCGCCGACGACCAGGACCGGTTTGCGCTCTTGCATCGCACTCGCCGACAGGGCCATGATCCTCTCCTAATGTGAGTGTTTGTCATGTTTACGAATGTGATAAACTCTCACATTTGGAGCGTCAAGAGGATTTCCGAGGAACCGTCATGGCCAGCCCCGTCGATATTCCCGCCGCCGATCCGGCGGGCTCGCTGCGCCGGGAGCCGAGCCAGCGCCGCAGCCGCGAGCGGGTGGAGCGGATCCTGGCGGTGGCGACCGGGCTGATCGCGGCGCAGGGCAGCGACGCGCTGCGCATGGCCGAGGTGGCGGCGAAGGCCGGCATCTCGATCGGCTCGCTGTATCAGTACTTCCCGGACAAGGCGGCGATCATCCGCATCCTGGCCGAGCGCATCAACGCCGAGGGGCGGGCCTGCATCGAGGGGGGCCTGAGGGACGTGGGCGACGCCGCCGGGCTGCGCGACGCCTTCGGCCGGCTGATCGACACCTATTACGGGCTGTTCCTGGCCGAGCCGGTGATGCGCGACATCTGGTCGGGCCTGCAGGCCGACAAGGGCTTGCGCGAGATCGACCTGGAGGACAGCCGGATCAACGGCCGGGTCCTGGCCGAGGTGCTGGCCCGGATCGATCCCGGGGCCGACCGGGCCGGGCAGTTCGCCCGTGCCTTCCTGGTGATGCAGCTGGGCGAGGCGACGATGCGCCTCGCCATCTCGGTCGGCCGCGAGGAGGGCGATGCGCTGGTCGAGACCTACAAGCGCATGGCGCTGCGCGAGCTGGCACCGGAAAGGAGTGGGAAGGCGACACCATGAGCAGCGATCAGCTGAGAGTCTCGGATGTGGACAGCGGCACCGCGGCGTTGGCGGTGTCGTTGCTGGTGCGCTTCTTTCGTGAGGAAGGATTTGCGACCGGCGAATCCGTGATCGCCGACAGCGTCCGGGAGATGGTTGCAGACCCGCACCACTGGGTCGGACTGGCATGGCTGGACGGAGCCGCAGTCGGTATCGTCACCGTCACGACCATGTTCTATGTGGAAGGCGGCCGGCTCGGCGAGATCGGCGATCTGTATGTCCTGCCGGCCGCACGAAAGATGGGCATCGCGGCCGCCCTGATCGCGGCGGCAGAAGCCAGATGCGCGGCCATGGGATGCTCGGAGATCTTCGTCGTCGTCACGCCGGAAGGCGAGGCCCGGCACGGCCTGGAGGGCTTCTATTCCCGATTCGGCTTCGCGCGGGACGGCCGGAGGCTGCTCTCCCGTCGGCTGCTTCGATCCTGAAGACGAAAACGCTCGGCCGTGCTGCCGATTTGAGGAGAGCTGGTGCGGGCGGTCGGGGTCGAACCGACACTCTGTCACCAGAACTGGATTTTGAGTCCAGCGCGTCTGCCAATTCCGCCACGCCCGCAGCGGGGCCGCATCATAAGGAGCGGCGGAGTCCCGTCAACGAAATTGCGCGGTGCTCAGGTCCCGGCACCGGCGGTCGGCAGGGCCAGGCCGGTCTTGACCGCGTCGAACACGAAATGGGTGTCGAAGCGCTTGATGTTGGGGTCGGTCATGAACAGCAGGTCGACGGCCTCGCGGCAGGCCCGCATGCCGGTGACGGCGAGGATCACCAGATAGTCCCGGCTGCCGGCCAGGTCATAGCATTGCTGCACCTCGGGCGCCGCCCGCATGCGGTCCTTGAAGGCGCGGTGCAGGGCGACCGATTCCTGCTCCAGCATCACGAACACCGCAGCCAGCACCGCGCTGTCGAGCCGGCCGGGATCGAGCACCGCGATCTGCCGCAGCAGCAGGCCGTCGGCACGGTAGCGGGCGATCCGGCGCTGCACCGCGCTGGGCGACAGGCCGACCGTGTCGCCCAGCTCTTCCAGCGTCCGGCCGCTGTCGGCCTGCAGCAGCGCCAGCAGCTTGTGGTCGAGGCGGTCGAGAACGGGGGCGGACTTGGTGCTCATGCAAGAATTTTGCGTCTATGCGCATGAGATTTCAACAACAGCCGGACAGGTGCCGGCTAGAGTCCCGGCAGCTCAACCGGAGACGACCCATGGATGCGCATCCGCCGATCACGCCGCAGCAGATTCTCGCCGCCCGGGCGGCGATCGATCCGGTGTTCCTCGATTCGCCGGCGATGTCGCACGGCGCCCTGGACGACGCGCTGGGCTGCGCCTGCCTGCTGAAGGTCGAGACGCTGAACCCGATCCGGTCCTTCAAGGGACGCGGCACCGAGGCGGTGGTCGCGGCGCTGGAGCCGCGTCCGGACGCGGTGGTCGCCACCTCCAGCGGCAATTTCGGCCAGGGGCTGGCGCGGGCCGCTGCCCGGCGCGGCATCGCCGCCACCATCCTGGCGCCGGCCTGGGCCAACCCGCTGAAGCTCGAGGCGATGCGCCGGCTCGGCGCCACGGTGCGGCTGGCCGATCCGGAGGATGGCGCCGGCAAGGACCTCGCCCGCCGGATCGCGGCGGAGACCGGGGCGCTGTTCATCGAGGATGGCGGCCACCCGGTGATCTCCGCCGGCGCCGGCACGATCGCACAGGAGCTCGCCGGCCACGAATTCGACGACGTGATCGTGCAGATCGGCGACGGCGCGCTGGCGACCGGCATCGGCTCCTGGTTCAAGGCGCATGCGCCGGAGGTCAGGATCGTCGGCGTGGTCGCGCGCGGCGCGCCGGCCATGGCCCAATCCTTCGCCGCCGGTCGCGCGATCGACACGCCGGGCACCGACACCATCGCCGACGGCATGGCGATCAGCCGCCCGGTGCCCTCGGCCGTGGCGCAGCTGCGGGCCTGCGTCGACGAGATCCTGCTGGTCGACGACGATGCCATCCTCGAGGCGGCCCGGCTGCTGCTGCGCACCGCCGGGGTGATGGCGGAACCCTCCGGCGCCGCCGGCCTGGCCGCGGTGCTGACCAACCGCGACCGCTTCGCCGGCCGCCGGGTGGCGACGGTGATCACGGGCAGCAACCTCGACGCCGGTTTCCAGGCCCGGCTGCTGGGCGGCTGATCGCGACATTTGGGCGCTAGGCGGCGGATCGGCCGCGCTGCATGATCCGCGCCATGTTGCGCCGCCTCGACCTCCTCTCCTGGCTCACGGCCGCCCTGGGCGTCGTCGTGCTGGGTACCGTGCTCGCCTCGCAGTATCTCGGCGGGCTGCAGCCCTGCGAGCTGTGCCTGTACCAGCGCTGGCCCTGGGGGGCGGCGATCGTGCTCGGGCTGCTGGCGGCGGTGATTCGCCCGGCGCGGCGAATCCTGGTGCTGCTCGCCGGGCTGGTGATCCTGCTCGGCGGCCTGCTGGCGGTCTATCACGCCGGGGTCGAGTATGGCTGGTTTCCGGGCTTCACCGCCTGCACCGGCGCCCTCTCCTTCGGCAACGGCGACGTCGCCGCCCTGCGCGACCAGCTGCTGAACGCGCCGGTGGTGCGCTGCGACGTGCCGGGCTTCGTCCTGTTCGGGATCTCGATGGCGGGGTATAACGCCATCCTGTCGGTGATCGCGGGGCTGGTCCTCCTGATCGCCGGGAGCCGACCAGGCAGCTCGAGGACAGCATGACCGTCTCCCGCCGCCGCGCCCTGCCGGGCGACCTGCCCCGGCGCGAGCGGATCGCTCGGATGATCCGGGTCGACCAAGCCGGCGAATACGGCGCCAAGCGGATCTATGAAGGCCAGCTCGCCGTGCTCGGCCGCGGCCCCAAGGGGCCGGTGATCGAGCACATGGCCGAGCAGGAGCGCGAGCATCTGGACACCTTCGACCGGCTGGTGACGGAGCGCGGCGTCCGCCCGACGCTGCTGCACCCGCTGTGGCATGTCGGCGCCTTCGCCATGGGCGCGGCCACGGCGCTGCTGGGCGACCGCGCGGCGATGGCCTGCACGGTGGCGGTCGAGGAGGTGATCGACGACCACTATGCCCGCCAGGCTGAGGCGTTGGGCGAGGACGAACCGGAGCTGAAGGCGGTGATCGAGCGCTTCCGGGTGGAGGAGGCTGAGCATCGCGACATCGGCCTCGAGCACGAGGCCGAGCAGGCGCCGGGCTACCGCCTGCTCTCCGGCGCGGTGAAGGCGGCGACGCGCACCGCGATCTGGCTGTCCGAGCGGGTCTGACGATGCGGTTGCCGGCTCTCTTGTTCGCTACGGCGGCGCTGCTGGCCGCTTCCGGCGCCCGGGCCGAGGATGTCGGCTGCGTCAACACCGCCTTCAAGCTGATCGGCCCGGACCACAAGGTCTGCGTCGAGGCCTTCACCGACCCCGACATCCCGGGCGTCGCCTGCTATCTCAGCCAGGCCCGCACCGGCGGCGTCTCCGGCTGGCTCGGCCTGGCCGAGGACCCGTCGCGCTTCGCGCTGGCCTGCCGCCAGGTCGGCCCGATCACCCTGCCGGACCGCATCGACCGGCAGAAGGAGGTGTTCGACAGCGCGACCTCGATCCTGTTCAAGGAGACGCAGGTGGTGCGGATGTACGACCGGCCGCGCAACACGCTGGTCTACCTGTCCTATTCGACCAAGCTGGTCGACGGCTCGCCGATGAACAGCGTCGCAGCCGTGCCTGTCATGCCCTGGGGGCAGTAGAGGACGGCCGAGCCGGGCTCAGTGCTCCAGCTCGGTGTCCCAGTACAGGAAGTCGCGCCAGCTCTGGTGCAGAAAATTGGGCGGAAACGCCCGCCCGTTCTCCTGCAGCTCATAGGTCGTCGGCTGTTGCGGCGGCGTCAACGGGTGCATGCCGCAATGGCTGGGCAGCTGGTGCCCCTTGCGCAGGTTGCAGACCGAGCAGGCCGCGACCACGTTGGTCCAGCTGGTGCGCCCGCCGCGGGCCCGCGGCACGACGTGATCGAAGGTCAGCTCCTGCGACGGCAGGCGCTCGCCGCAATACTGGCAGCTGAAGCGGTCGCGCAGGAACACGTTGAACCGGGTGAAGGCCGGGCGCCGTGCCGAGGGGATGTACTCCTTCAGCGAGATCACGCTGGGCAGCCGCATCTCGAAGGATGGGCTGCGCACCACGCGGTCGTATTCGGCGATGATGTTCACCCGGTCGAGGAACACCGCCTTGATCGCCTCGTACCAGGGCCACAGGGACAAGGGGAAGTAGCTCAACGGACGGAAGTCTGCGTTGAGGACGAGAGCCGGGCAGTTTTCGGGTGGGGGAGACACCATCCCACTCCTTCGCCTTCATCTCTGGCCGCGGACCCTCCGCGGATGCCATGGGTATACCGAAGAACCCCAGTTGACCGCAATATCCTGCGCTGAAACCCCAGGAAATGTCACGATCTCGTCACGCCGTTCCGCCCGCCGCCTGCGGCAGGTGGCGGCGCAGCATGTCGAGGCCGGCGACCAGCCCCTCGGGATCGATGCCATGGCCCAGGTCGGGGCGGGCCAGGGTCTCGACCTCCACCCCGGCGCCGCGCAGCGCCTGGGTCGCCGCGGCCAGGGCGGGGAAGGGCACCACCGGATCGACCTCGCCATGCACCAGCAGCACCGGCGGGCGCGAGACGATGTCGCGGGCCAGGGTCGGGGCGCCCAGCAGCGCGCCGGAAAAGCCGACCAGAGCGGCGCAGGGCCGCGGTCGCCGCAGCGCGGTGTAGAGCGAGGTCATGGTGCCCTGGCTGAAGCCGACCAGCGCCAGATCGGCATCGGTCAGGCCGCGCTCCGCCAGCGCCTGGTCGAGGAAGCCGTTCAGGACCGGCAGCGCTGCCTGCAGCCCGGCCTCCATCACCGAGGGTGTGCGGTCCTGCAGGCTGAACCATTGCCGGCCATAGGGCGCCATGTCGCAAGGTTCCGGCCCGTCCGGCGCCAGGAACTCGGCCTCGGGCAGGTAACGAGCCCAATGCGGCGCCATCCCGATCAGGTCCTGGCCGTCGGCGCCGACGCCGTGCAGCAGGACGACCAGGGCCTTGGGCGCGCGGCCGCTGGCGGGGGCGAGGCGGGGGCCGTAGAGGGTGCGGGTCGTATCCATGCGCCATCTGTCCCGGCGCGGCCGTCTCTTGTCAACCGCGGCCGGGGTTCCCTACTGCTGTGTCAGCCATGACCGTCGTGACCCGCTTCGCCCCCAGCCCGACCGGCTTCCTGCATCTCGGCCACGCCCATTCGGCGCTGGCCGGCTGGCGCCGTGCGCGCGAGGCGGGCGGCCGTTTCCTGCTGCGGATCGAGGATATCGACCAGGGCCGCTGCCGGCCGGAGTTCGAGGCCGCGATCCTGGAGGACCTGGCCTGGCTGGGCCTCGACTGGGACGGGCCGGTCCGGCGCCAGTCGGAGCATTGGGGCGACTACCGCGCGGCGCTGGCGGTGCTGGAAGGGCAGGGGCTGATCTACCCCTGCTTCTGCACCCGGCGCGAGATCCTGGCCGAGGTCGCGGCGATGCAGAGCGCGCCGCATGGCCCGGCGGACACGCCGGACGGCACGCCCTTCTATCCCGGCACCTGCCGCCGCCTGTCGCCGCAGCAACGTGCCGATCGGTTGGCCGAGGGCCGGCCCTATGCGCTCAGGCTCGACATGGCCGAGGCGATGCGGCGCGCCGGACCGCTGGGCTGGACCGACGAGCTGGCCGGCGAGCAGGCGGCACGGCCGGAGCGGCAGGGCGACGTCGTGCTGGCGCGCAAGGAGACGCCGACCAGCTATCACCTGGCGGTGACGGTGGATGACGAGATCCAGGGCGTCACCGTGGTCACCCGCGGCCGCGACCTGTTCGAGGCGACGCATGTCCACCGGCTGCTGCAGGCGCTGCTCGGCTATCGGGTGCCGGTGTGGCGCCACCACGCGCTGCTGACCGATTCGGCCGGCAGGCGCCTGGCCAAGCGCAGCGACGCCGCGTCGATCCGCGCCTACCGGGCGCAGGGCAGCTCCGCCGCAGAGATCCGCGCGCTGGCGGGGTTTCCGGATTAGCATCGGCCATCAGACGCCCACCGATCCTGGAGCCGAGATGTCCGCCGCATCGATCGTCCGCTTCGTCCGCCCCGCCGATTTCGACCAGTGGCTGCCGCTATGGGACGGCTACAACGAGTTCTATGGCCGCGTCGGCGAGACCGCGCTGCCGGCCGAGATCACCCGGGCCACCTGGGCGCGCTTCTTCGATGCCTATGAGCCGGTGCATGCGCTGGTGGCGGAGGTCGACGGCCGGCTGGTCGGCCTGACGCATTACCTGTTCCACCGCAGCACCACCATGCTGGGCCCGACCTGCTACCTGCAGGACCTGTTCACCAGCGCGGCGGCTCGCGGCCGGGGCATCGGCAAGGCGCTGATCGAGGGCGTGTACGAGCAGGCCAGGGCGGCCGGCGTCACGCGCGTCTACTGGCAGACGCACGAGACCAACCAGACCGCCATGCGGCTCTACGACCAAGTGGCCGACCGCTCCGGCTTCCTCGTCTATCGCGGGCGGCTGTGACGCGCCCCCTTATTGGTCGAGGATCTTCTCGCGCTGGTCCTCGTACTCGTCCTGGCTGATCGCGCCCTGGCGATAGGCATTGTCCAGGTCGATCAATTCCTGCCCCGTCGTCGCCCCGGCGCGGCCGGGCGGCGGCGTATGGCTGCTGCCGCCGCAGGCGGCGACCGGAAGGACCAGGGCGAGGGCGAGCGGCAGGAATCGCATGGAGGCTCCAGGGTCGAGAATGGCTGTTGAACGCCACGCGGCAATGTTTGTTCCGGTCAGCCGGCACCCTTGCCGAAGGCTGGGTCGGTAGGCTCGCGGAGACCGCGGCACAGCGCCAGATAATCCGGCTGCTCCGGCCCCACCACCCCGCGCCGGATCGCCAGGTCGATGATCACCAGGGCGACGTTGAACTTGAAGTCCTCGGTGTCGCGCACCCGCTCCAGCACCGCCGCCAGCGGCCGTCGCTCGAAGCTCTCGACCTCGCCATCGGTGTTGCGCGGCACGAAGCCGGGCGCCAGCGCCAGGTCGTAGACGAACAGCGTGTCCCGGCGCAGCCCTTCGGCCGTCTCCATCATGTAGGTGATGGCGCCGGCCGGCACCGCCTGCCGCGCCAGCTCCGGCGGGATTCCTGCCTCCTCGCCGCATTCCTTGACCACGTTCTCGGCCAGGCTCAGGCCGTGCGGCTGGCCGCCGGCGACGATGTTGTCGAGCTTGCCGGGTGCCAGCGCCCGGTCGGCCGCGCGCCTGGCGATCCACAGCAGCGGGCCGTCCGCGGTCTCGACCACGCCGTTGAGATGGATGCCGAAGGATTTGATGCCCAGCGCCACCGCGGCGCCGCGGTCGACCGTGGCCAGCAGCGGCGCGCCCCATTCCGCCAGCACCGGATAGCGCTCGTTCCGCCGCTTGCGCACCAGCCCGGCCTCGATCAGCCGGTCGGTGACCTCCTCCAGCGCCTCGGCCCGCGCCTCCGGCCCGGACAGGCGCCCGTCCAGTCGCCAGCCGCTTCCGTCCGGCCGCAGCGGCCCGGGCTGCCGGTCGAGCAGATCGGCCACGGGCGGCGGGACCCAGCCGGCGATGGTGTCGCCGATCCGCCAGGGGCGCAGCCGGGCGGGATCATGGGAAGTGCAGGCGCGGATTCGGTCGAGCAGGCTCATGCCTCCGGTCTAGAGCATGTCGGGCGCCCGGGAAACGGCGATCCTCCGGCGTCTCGCCCGGGCCGGCACGCGAGGCGTGCAACCGGCGGCAGGAAGGCTTACCTTGGCGCGACCTCGGCATGAACGGCTTCGGGGATGGAGGAATTGCGGGTGCGGCAGTTGGGGATCGGTCGGATCGCGACGACAGGCGGGGTGGCGCTGTTGCTGCTGGCCCTGGCCGGGCCGGCCGCGGCCGCGGTCGATCTCGGCAACCTGTCGGCCGACGACATGCGGGCGCTGCAGCGCATCCTCGAAACCGAGCGGACCAACGCGTCGAAGCGCCTGCCCTCGGGCATGTCCGTGACGGTGATCAAGACCCAGACCTCGCCGCGCGTCTGCCGCATCTTCCGGATCGGCCGCCAGGGCCAGGAAGGCCAGGCGGTGGGCTGCCGCATCGGCGCCCAGCGCTGGGCGCTGAACGCCTCGATCGATGCGGCCCGGGCCGTGCCGGTCGAGCCGTCGCCGCAGGAGCCGGTGGCGGTGCGGCCGAAGGTGGTGGCCCAGTCGCGGCCGGTCCAGAATTCAGAAGACGACGGCGTTGAAGAGGCCGGGGCGACGCCCGCGCCGGCGGTCTCGGCTCGCAGTGCGGCCCCGGCTCCAGCCCCCGTGCCCGATGCCGGCAGGGCGCCGGCCGAGACCCAGGTGGCGGCTCTGCCGCGGGCACCGTTCCAGGCACCCCGGCCCCTGGCGCGGCCGGAGTCTCCCGACCCGGAGCCGGCGGCCGCAGGGCCGACCCAGGCGCCGGTGCCGCGGGCCCGGCCGACCGTCGGCGGCCCGGCACCCGCCGCGACCGCGGCCCCGCCACCCGCCGCGCCGGTGGTCGAGATCGATCCCAGCCTGCGGGTGCTGACCTCGCCGCCGGCGGTGCCTCCGCCGCTGCCGCGCCCGGGCTCGACCCAGCCCGCCGCCGTCGCTGCGGTGCCGGCCGGGCCGGCACCCGCGGCCGCGCCGCCCACCACACCTGCCGCACCCGAAGCGGCGGCTGCACCCGCGGCGCTTGCCGTTTCGCCCGCGCCGAACCCGGTGGCGGCAGCCCCCGCGCCGAAAGCTCCGGAATCGCTGATCGACGTGCCGCCCGCCGCCTTCGCTCAGACCCCGGCTGTGGAGGCGCTGCTGCCGCGGACGGACGCCATGGCGACGGTGCCGGCGCCCTTCACCGTGCCGCCGCCGCGGTCCCGGCCGGTCGTGGCCGCGGCCCGCCCGGCCCAAAGCGTCGTGACGCCCGCGACCCGGCCACCGCCGCCCGGTGCTGCGGACGTGCCGGTGCCGCGCCGACGCCCCGGCTGAGCCGCGGTTCGTGACGGTTCCGCGCAATCGGCCTGTGCGCCGCCCCGGCGGCGGCCTATAATCCTTGCATGAGCACCGTCTTCATCATCCTTGCCGTGATCTGCATGCTCGGGGTGGTCGCCTCGCTCGCCACCGGCGTGTTCGGCATGGCGCAGAGCGGTCCGTTCAACCGGAAATGGGGCAACAAGCTGATGCAGGCCCGCATCGGCTTCCAGGCCCTGGCCATCCTGTTCTTCCTGCTGGCCCTGTGGACGGCTTGAGCGATCTGGAGATGCGGCAGCCATGGTCACGCTGACCCGGATCTACACCCGCGGCGGCGACGCCGGGGAGACCTCGCTGGTCGGCGGCCGGCGGGTGGCCAAGCACGACCTGCGGGTCGAGGCCTATGGCACGGTGGACGAGACCAATGCCGTGATCGGCCTGGCCCGATTGCAGACGGAAGGCGAGGCCGACGCCATGCTCGGCCGGATCCAGAACGACCTGTTCGATCTGGGCGCCGACCTGGCGACGCCGGAGGAGCCCGCGCCGAAATACCCGCCGCTGCGGGTCACCGCGGCGCAGGTGGAGCGGCTGGAGCGAGAGATCGACGCCATGAACGCGTCCCTGGCGCCGCTGAACAGCTTCGTGCTGCCCGGCGGCAGCGCTGCCTCGGCCCATCTGCACCACGCCCGCACCGTGGCGCGGCGGGCGGAACGGCTGGTCTCGGCGCTGATGGCGGTCGAGGTGGTCAACCCCGAGGCGCTGAAATACGCCAACCGGCTGTCGGACCATCTGTTCGTCCTGTCCCGCCACATGAATGGCGACGGCAAGGACGACGTGCTCTGGGTTCCGGGAGCGCATCGGTGAAAGCCGGTGCGATAACGCACCTGCTGCGGCCGCCTGACGGCGGTTTCTGCGCTTCCGGTGCTCACAGACTCAAACGTCCGCTGCGCGCCGGTTCTCGAAACCACCGCCATTCGACTCACATCAGGCGCATTCTCGCACGGGTTTCGAGCCCATCTGCCCACAGCTTGGGCAAGATGCTTGCGTGGACGGCAGTCGCGTTGACAAGCTCTGTCGGACATCACTATCGTTCGACCTCTTTGCTGCACCGCACCAATGCGGGCGGCCGGCGGGACAGGGACGTTCGGAGCGGAACCCAGGCATGATCCAGACGATCGGCGTCATCGGCGCAGGGCAAATGGGCAGCGGCATCGCCCAGGTCGGCGCCCAGAGCGGCTTCACCATCCGGCTCATGGACGTCGATCCGAAGGCGTTGGAGCGGGCGCGCGAGGCGATCGAAGGCCATGTCGACCGGCTGATCGGCCGCGGCAAGCTGACCGCCGAGGAGAAGCCGGCGGTCCTGGCCCGGATCCACACCGGCTCCGAGTACCAGGGGTTCAAGGATTGCGACCTGGTCATCGAGGCAGCGACCGAGAGCGAGCCGGTCAAGCGCGAGATCTTCAAGCAGCTGGTGCCGCATCTGAACGAGCGGGCGATGGTGGCGACCAACACCAGCTCGATCTCGATCACCCGCCTCGCGGCCACGACCGACCGGCCCGAGCGCTTCATCGGCATGCATTTCATGAACCCCGTGCCGGTGATGAAGCTGGTGGAGGTGATCCGCGGCATCGCCACCGACGACGCGACCTATGAGGCGATCCGCGACCTGGCGCTGAAGCTGGGCAAGACCCCGGCGGTGTCGGAGGATTTCCCGGCCTTCATCGTCAACCGCATCCTGCTGCCGATGATCAACGAGGCGGTCTACACCCTCTATGAGGGCGTGGGCTCGGTCGAGGCGATCGACACCTCGATGAAGCTCGGCGCCAACCACCCGATGGGCCCGCTGGAACTGGCCGACTTTATCGGCCTCGATACCTGCCTGTCGATCATGAACGTGCTATATGACGGCCTTGCCGACAGCAAGTACCGACCCTGTCCGCTGCTGGTGAAATACGTCGAGGCCGGCTGGCTCGGCCGCAAGACCAAGCGCGGCTTCTACGATTATTCCAAGGACGTGCCGGTCCCGACGCGGTAACGGCTCTCACGCCTCGATCGGCACCTTGGTCTCGTACTTCACCCGCGAGAGGTTGAAGCTGGTGCGGAAGCGCTTGATGTTGTGCTCATTGGCCAGCACCCGGCGGCAGAACAGGTTGTAGGCCTCCATGTCGCGGCAGGTGACGACCAGCAGGTAGTCGGTCTCGCCCGACACGAAATAGCACTGCTGCACCTCGGGCTCGGCGGCGATCTTGCGCTCGAAGGCGGCCAGCACGTCCTCGCGCTGGCGGTCCAGCTCGACCCCGACGAAGGCGACGATGGTCTGGCCGACCTTCTCCGGATCGACCAGCGCCACGTCGCGCACCACCACCCGCTCCTGGCGCAGCCGCCGCACCCGCTTCAGGCAGGCCGGCGGCGACAGGCCGACCCGCTCGGCCAGGGCCAGGTTGGTGATCTGGTTGTCCTCCTGCAGCGCATCGAGGATGCGCCGGTCGATGGCGTCGAGCTCGACCGAGGCGGGACGGGTGGGGCTTTTCATGGATTTCCTCGCAGCGGCATCCGGACATTCCACAACGGAAATTCCGGTCGTGCAAATCGAAATCCGTTGCCGATGATTTCGTCATAGCCTCGTTGGAACGAACAGGAGGCGACCATGGATTCACCGGATCTGTCGAACCGCATCGAGGTGCATGACCGGGAAGCGCTGGCGACGGCCCGGGCCGTGCTCGATGCCTGCGCCGATCCGGCGGCGATGGGTGAGGCGGTCAAGGCCGCGGTCGGGCGCAATGCGCAATGGCGCGGCGAGGACTGCATCAACCTGCTGGCGCCCGAGGCGCCGACCAGCCCGGGCGTGCGGGCGCTGCTGGCGGCCGAGATCGGCACCCGCGCGGCAGAAGGCCATATCGGCCGGGTCAACCGCTGGTTCGCCGGCACCCGCCATATCGACGAGGTCGAGGCGCTGTGCGTCGAGCTGCTGAAGCGCCACTTCCGCTGCAACTACGCCGACCACCGGCTGTGCGCCTCGATGATCGGCAACGCCGTGGTCTACACCGCGCTGACCGCGCCGGGCGACGTGGTGATGACCGCGGCGCAGCCGACCGGCGGCCATTCCTCGAACCGGTCCGACGGGCCGGCCGGCGCCATGGGCCGCACCATCGTCGACATTCCGATGGACCCGGAGGAGCTGGTGGTCGACCTCGACCTGTTCCGCCGGGCGGCGCCGCTGGCCCGGCCGAAGCTGGTTGCGCTCGGCCTGTCGATGACGCTGTTCCCGCAGCCGGTGGCGGCGATGCGCGAGGTGATCGCGGAGTGGGGCGGCCGCTTCTTCTTCGACGCGGCGCATCAGCTGGGCCTGATCGGCGGCGGCCAGTTTCAGGACCCGCTGAAGGAAGGCGCGGACATCGTCACCGGCTCGGCCGGCAAGACCTTCGCCGGCCCGCAATCCGGCATCCTGCTGTGGGACGACCCGACGATCACCGAGGCGGTGACGACGGCGGTGTTCCCGGTCTGGGCGGCGACGCACCAGGTCAACCGGGTGGCGGCGCTGGCCCTGGCGACGGCCGAGGCGATCGCCTTCGGCGCCGAGCTACAGGCCCAGATCGTCGCCAACGCGCAGGCGCTGGCGCGGGCGCTGCAGGAGCGCGGCATCCCGATGCTCGGCGCGCATAAGGGCTTCACCACCACGCATCAGGCGATCGCCGACGCCCGCGGTTTCGGCCGCGGCCTGGCGGCGGCGCAGAGTCTGGAGCGCGCCAACCTGATCGTGAACAAGAACCTGCTGCCGGCCGACCGCAAGGAGGACTGGGACTATCCCGGCGGCCTGCGCATCGGCACCATCGAAGTCACCCGCTTCGGCATGCGCGAGCGCGAGATGGAGGCGATCGCCGAGCTGATCGCCCGCGTGCTGGTGCGCGGCGAGTCGCCGGAAGCGGTGCGGCCGGACGCAGTAGCGCTGCGCCACAGCTTCCCGACGATCCACTATTGCTTCGAGAACGGATTGCCGCCGGCATGACTGCGAGAGGGCGGCGCTTGGTCGTTATTGCGGTTCCAGGGCCAGCGCCGTCTCGATCCGCTGCCGCGCCGGCCCGCTGACCCGGCGAATGCCGAACCGGCGGGTGATCTCCACCGCGGGATCCTCGGTGGTGGTGGCGGGACGGGCGGCCCGGATCTCGGCCAGGGCGATCTCCTCGATCGGCCGAATGTCGTCCGGCGTGGCCGGCGGGCGAAAGCCCTGCCACCGCGCCGGCGCGTCCCGGTCATGCCAGACGAACAGCCCTGCCGTCCCGTCCGGGGCCGCGTGATAGCGGCGCGCGACGACCGCCATCACCCGCTCGCGGATCAGCCGGCCGGCCCGCTGGAAGCCGTGCGCCCGGGCGATCCGCTGCACCAGCAGCGTCTCCGCGATCGGGGCCTCGCCGTCGAGCACATGCCCGACGAGCGTCGCCAGCATCTCGTCATAGGAGGCTTCATAGAAAGCATCCGGGTCGATCATCGCCTGATGCGGCGCGAAGTCGGTGATCCTGTAGCCGGGTATCGTCACGGCGCCGCCTGCCGGGACCTGCAGGGCCACGCGGACCGGGGCATCTTCCGTCGGCATGCTCTCGCCGTCGCCGGAAGGCGAGCCGGGCACCGGGGGCGCGGCAGAGTCCGGCGCCGCATCGGCTGTGGGTGCCGGCTCGGCATCGATCGGCACGGCCGGCGGCGGTGCCGCTCTCTCCGCCTCGATCCGTGCCCTCGAGGCGGCCAGTAGGGCCTCCAGGGCCTTGTGCAGCCGATCGGCGGCGCCGGCTTTATCCACCCACCAGTCGGTGGACCAGATCCGGATCAGCGTCCAGCCCAGCCCCTCCAGGATGGCGGCCCGCACCTTGTCGCGGTCCCTTGCGGTGGCGGCGCTGTGATAGGCGACGCCGTCGCATTCCACCCCGGCGAGGTAGTCGCCCGGCCGGTCCGGGTGAACGATGCCGAGGTCGATGCGGAAGCGCGACACGCCGATCTGGGGGACCACGGTCCAGCCGCGGCGCGCCAGCTCGCGCGCCACCGCCTGCTCGAATGGCGAATCAGGACCGCCGACCGAGCCGTGCACCGCTTCGGCTAGGGCGGCGGGGCCCCGTTCGGCGAACTCGACGAAATGCTTGAGGTCGCGGACCGCGCGGGCGCTGGTGCGGTTCAGGTCGATCATGCCGGGATCGAAGGAGGTGAAGACCAGCATCTCCCGCCGCGCCCGGGTCACCGCCACGTTCAGCCGGCGCCAGCCGCCCTGGCTGTTCAACGCGCCGAAGGACATCGACATCGCCTTGCCCCCCGGCTCCGTCGGGCCGAAGCCGATGCCGAGCATGATCAGGTCGCGCTCGTCGCCCTGCACCGTCTCCAGGTTCTTCACCACCACCGGCTCAGTGCGGTCCTCGGCGAAATGCGCTTCGATCTCGGGGCGCTGGCGCCGCGCCTTGTCGAGCAGATCCTCCACCAGCCTCTGCTGGTCGGCGTTCAGGGTGATGATGCCCAGCGTATGGCCGGCGGCGATGAAGGCCGGATCGGTCAGGCGGCGCACGGCCTCGTCGACCATCGCCTGCGCCTCGATCGGGTTGGTCCGCCCCTTGCCGCGGGCATAGACGCCCTCCACCCGCCGCCACTCCACCGCACTGGCGCGGGTGACCGGCGCCGGAAAGGTGACCAGCGAATCCTCGTAGTAGCGATGGTTGGAGAAGGCGATCAGGCTCTCGTGCCGGCTGCGGTAGTGCCAGGACAGGCTGTGCATCGGCACGCCGGCGGCCAGGCACTCGTCGAGGATGCTCTCCATGTCCTCTTCGGTGTCGGCGTCGCTGTCGGTCGCGGTGGCCGATCGGGTGAAGAAGCTGGTCGGCGGCATCTGCCGCGGGTCGCCGGCGATCACGACCTGCGCCCCGCGCGCGATGGCGCCGACGGCGTCCCAGGGCGCGATCTGTGACGCCTCGTCGAAGATCACCAGGTCGAACAGCGCCTGGTCGGGCGGCAGATACTGCGCGATCGACAGCGGGCTCATCAGCATGCACGGCGCCAGCCGGGTGAAGCTTTCCCCCATCTCGGCCGCCAGCTGGCGGATCGGCTTGTGCCGGCGCTGCAGCTGCAGTTGGTGCTTCAGCACCGCATAGCCGTCGCCGCGGCCGACGCTGTCCTTGGCCGGAATCAGGCCGCAGATCCGGGCCCGGACGTAGCGCACGGCCAGCTCGGACAGCCGGCTGTCGATCCGGCGGAACGCCTCGATGCTGTCCATATGGACCGAGGCGGCAAAGCGCGACAGCAGCGGCTCGGCGTCGATCCGAGCGCTGGCGAACCACCGGGCATAGCCGGTCTCGAAGGCCTCCACCGTCTGCTGCGGCGCCAGCGAGCCCCCCTCCAGGGCTGCGACCAGCGGCCCGAGCTCGGCCAGCATCGCCTCGTCGCGCACCCGGCGCCAATCGGTCCATGCCTTGAGTCGCGGCGCATGGCCCAGGACGGCCTGGGCGCGGTGCCGTATTGCCGTGAAATCGCGGGTCGCGGCGGGTGGTTCGGCCAGGCCGTCGAAGCGCTGCGCCACGGCCCCGAACGCTGCGGCGGCCTCGTCCACCCGGGCCTGGCCTGTGGCGATGGCCCCGCCCGGCGCCAGCACGTCGTTGGCGTCGACGATCAGGGTCGACAGCGCGCCACGCAAGGCGGCGAGGTGGTCCGGGCCGGTCGCCGCGGCCGCGATCTCCGCTCGCAGGCTCTCGGCCAGGGCCAGGGAGGATTCGACCGCCGCGCCGTCGGTCGCCAGCCCGGCCCAGCCCGGAATGCCGGCCAACCGCGGCGCCAGCCCGTCCAGGTCCTGCAGCCCGGCGGCCATGGCGTCGAGATGCGGCAGGTCGGCCACCACGTCGACCGGGCCCGAGGCGCCGCCCTGCTGCGCCAGATCGCGGGCGACCCGCTTCCGGGCGAAGCCGGCGAGCGGCCACATCCTCGCTTCGGCCTCCTGCCACGCCGTCCGGATCGCCGCCAGGCCGATGCGGCGGGCCGCCTCCGGTGCATACCGGGCGGACAGCGCCGCCTCGTCGCGGCGATACCGTTCGACCAGCCCGATGGCCGTGCGTACGGCGGCCACCCGGTCGGCGACATCGGGGGCGAAGGCGAAGCGCAGGTCGCGGCCATGGGCCTGCAGCGCCAGCTCGACCAGACTGCGCAGGCGGACCAGCTGGGCCGGCTCCTCGGCAGCCAGCGGCAGGCGGGTCGCCGCCAGCAGCCCGTCGCCCGCCGCCTGCACTGCATCCACGGCCGGCGGCACCGCGGCGGCCGCGGCGACGATCGCGTCCTGCCAGCCATTCGTCCATTCGGCATGGCCGATCCCGTCGAGCAAGCCCGCGAGGCCATCGACATCGTCCCATGCCAGGCCCAGGCGGCGGGCGACGTCGCGCAGCCGGGCCAGGTCGGACTCGCCGTGTTCGCGGCCGGGCGCGAAGGCGAGACGCGGGCTGGTCTCGGTCCAGTCGCGCACCACCCGGCCGATCGCGCCGTGCACGGTCAGGCCGTTCGCGGCACGGCGGTGCAGCAGTGCCACCAGCCCGTTCAACTGGTCGCGCAGGCGCCTGGCTTCGGCCGCCTCGCGCGCCCAATCCTCGGCGTTCATGGTCTCGCGTGTCGTCCAGGCGCGGTCCAGCTGCTTCAGCACCTCGGTCTTGGTGGCCTTGGCCGAATGCAGCTCCAGGCAGAACTCGCCCAGGCCCTTCTCGGCCAGGCGGCGTTGAACCACGTTGAGGGCAGCCATCTTCTCGGCCACGAACAACACGCGCCGGCCCAGGGCCAGGTTGTGGGCGATCATGTTGGCGATGGTCTGCGACTTGCCGGTGCCCGGCGGGCCGTCCAGCACGAAGTCGTGGCCCCGGGCCGAAGCGACGACGGCGGCGATCTGCGAACTGTCGGCCGGGAGGGGAATGAACAGCTCGGCCGGGTCGACCGACTGGTCCAGCTGCTCGGGCCGGGGGAACCCGTCCCGCACCGGGAAGCTCGATCCGTCCCGCTCGATCAGGTGCCGGACCGTCGGGCTTTCCTTCAGCCGGTCGGCGCGGTCGACCAGATCCTTCCACATCAGGTATTTGGCGAAGGAGAAGGTGCCCAGCACCAGTTCCTCGGTCACCTCGAAGCCGGGCAGGTCGCGCACCGCCCGCCGCACGGTGGTCCAGATGCCGGCGAGATCGACGCCGCGCTCATCGGTCGGCAGGGGGCCGTCCAGCCCCGGGATGGTGAACTCGAAGTCCTGGCGCAGCAGCTCGAGCAGGGTCAGGTTGAAGCGCGGCTCGTCCTCATGCTGGACCATCACGACGCCGGACAGGGCGCTCTTCCGTTCCAGCCGGACCGGCAGAAGGATCAGCGGCGCCCGGAAGCTGCGCGGGTCGGACGCCGCCTTCTTCCATTTCAGGAAGCCCAGCGCCAGGAACAGCGTGTTGGCGCCGCCCTCCGCCATGTCGCTCCGTGCCTTGCGATAGAGGTCGACCAACGTGGCGTCGAGCGTCTCCTTGTCCGCCAGCGACAGCACCTCGCCGCGGTCCAGCGCGGCCCGGGCGACATCTGCACGCAGAGCCTCGTGGGTCTGCGCCTCGAACAGCTGCTCATCGCGGCCGCCTGCCGCGAGATCGGGCATCGCCACGATGCGGACCTTGCGGCCCGCCGCCAGGCGATCCTCCAGCGATCCCGGGTCGAGGCAGAGGAGGCGCACGACCTTGCCGCCCTCGGGCAGGTTCAGCAGACGGTTGCTGGTGGTCAGGTTCAGCAGCTTGCGCTGCCACAGCGCGATCCGGCCGGCGGCGGTCACCGGCTCGGCCTCGACCTCCACATCGAAGCCGGGCAGCACCGGGGCCACTTCCAGCGCTTCGACAGCCGGCGGCGCCTCGGCCGCCGCGCCGGCAGCGGCGCCGGCCAGGCTGAGCGGCCGGATCTTCTGCATGCGGGCGCGGCGGACGTCGATCGCCATCACGAAGGGGGCCGGCGCATCCTCGGCGAGCTGCCGCAGCGCCATCCGCTCGGCCTGGCTGAAGCTCGGCGCCGGGGCCTGGGTGGCCAGGGTCGTCTCGAAAACCAGCAGATCCTTCAGGTCGATGCGGCGGCGCAACGCGGCCGATTCGTCGATGATCAGCGTCGCGAACTCGACCGGCTGCAGCCAGACGCCGGTGAAGGCGTGCCCGCGAGTCAGGATGATCAGCGGATTGAGCCCCGCCTGCTCCAGGGCCGCGGCGAACAGCAAGGCGGTGTCCAGGCAGGTGGCGACCCGGCCTTCCAGGATGGCGCCGGGAGTGCGCACCTTCTGGCCCTGCTCCTCGAAGCTGGCCGGCGGCAGGGCATAGGAGATGCCGAAGCCGGCCACCGCGGACCAGATGGCGGAGGCCAGCTCCCACACCCGCTGCCGCGACTTCGCCCCGTAGCCGTCGATGCCCATGGGCCGGCCTGCCCGGCGCAGCACATCCGACGCGGCCTTCAGCACGCGGTCGACGGCCGGATCGTTCGGCATGGCGAAGACGGGCAGCAGCTCCGCCATCGTGCCGGCGCCTCCCCATTCCCCGCGGGCCAGCAGCTCGATCGGATGGACGGCCTCCGCCAGCACCTTCCCGCCTGCCTCAAGGCGCAGCGTGGCGCTGCCGCGGACGCTCTCCGTCAGCGCGCCCAGGAGGGCGGCGACCAGGGTCACATCCCGATCGACGATGCGAAGCGGCGCGCCCGGCGCCAGTCGATCGATGCGCCAGGTCTTGGGCACCAGGAAGGGCGGGTCGGCGGTCAAGGTCAGGGCGGCATCGTCCACGGCCGTCTCCAGCGCGCTGGCAATCTCCAGCTCGCGCAGGACGGGCACGGCATTCTGGTGCGACGCGAAGCCGACCTTGTCGGCGACGACGGCCTTGATCTCGACGGTCATGGATGGACTCGCTTTCCCCCGGTCGACTCTGCCGAGGCCGGGCGCGCGCCGTCAACGTCCCTGGGGCCGCCGGCGGGGTGCTGGCTCAGCTCCCGGCCGTGCGCCGGGCGCGCGGATGGGCGTCGGCATAGACGGTCATCAGCCGCTCGGTGTCGATCCCGGTGTAGCGCTGGGTGGTCGACAGGGCGGCATGGCCCAAGAGCTCCTGGATCGTGCGCAGGTCGCCGCCGCCGGCCAGGAGATGGGTGGCGAAGCTGTGCCTGAGGGCGTGCGGCGTCGCCGAATCGGGCAGGCCCAGCACGGCGCGAAGTTGCTCCATCTGTCGCTGGGCCAGCCGAGGGTTCAGCGGGCCGCCGCGGGCGCCCACGAACAGCGGACCGGTGGCGGCGAGCGGGTAGGGGCAGGCGGCGAGGTAGGCGTCGACCGCCTCGCGCACCGCCGGCAGCACCGGCACCATGCGCTGCTTGCGGCCCTTGCCGGTGACCACCAGCGTGTCGCCTTGCGGCGCCTCTCGCCGGGTCAGTCCCAGCGCTTCGCCCAGGCGCAGGCCGCAGCCATACAGCAGGAAGAGGAGGGCGCGGTCGCGCAGGCCGATCCATTCCTCGATGGCCAGCGTCTCGATGGTGTCGACCGCGGCCAGCGCGTCGGTCACGGCCAGCGGCCGGGGCAGGCGCTTCGGCAGCTTGGGGTTCCGCAGGGATCCGATCGCCGCGTTGTGCAGCACCCCGGCGCGGTCGAGATGGGCCAGGAAGTTGCGGACGCCGGACAGGCCGCGCGCCCGGGTGGCGGCGCCGGCCCCACCGGCGGCCCGCCGCGACTGGAAGGCGCGCAGGTCGGACAGGGCGGCGGCGGACAGGTCGTTCAGGCTGGGCGGCCGGCCGAGATGGTCGGCCAGGAAGCCGACGAAGCGGCCGACATCGCCGAGATAGGCGCGCAGCGTGTGCGGCGACACCCGCTTCTCATCCTCCAGCCAGACCCGCCAGCGGCCGGCGGCGTCGCGCAGATCCGCCGCCGCCGGCCAGCCGGCCATCGAGTCTGGTGAGGGAATGGCCGTCGTCTCGTCCGGCCCGTCCACCGGTCCTAGTCCTGCCCGGGGGTCAGCCAGGAGCGGATGCAGCGCTCCAGCACCCGGCCGAGGAAGCCGACCAGCTCGGTCCGCATGCCGGGATGGAACATCTCCGGGTCGCGGCTGCCGAGGGCCAGGACGCAGGGCGGCACCTCCGGCGACACGTTCAGGCGGACCAGCGCCTGGCTGCGCACCAGCCCGGCGCCGGCGCCGAACAGCGCCTCCTCGCCGGCGATGTCCGATTCGAGCATCAGCTCCTGCCCGCCCAGGCGGCGGCCGACCTCGCCGGGGCCGACGATGCGGACCTCGGCGCTGTGCGGCGGCGATTCCTCGCCCTCCGTCGCCTCGACCAGCAGCGTGACCACGTCGAGGTCGAGCAAGACCGCGAGGTCGGTCGACACCGTGTGGATCAGCTGCTCGAAGCTCTCCGCATCCAGCAGGAACAGGATCGCGGCATGCACCCGGTTCTGGGTGTTGTGGTTGGCGCGGCTGGCGCCGATGAAGGCGCGCTGCTGCTCCTTCAGCCGGTCGACCTGGCCGCGCAGCCTTTCGGCCTGGAAGCCCTGCAGGTCGATCACCCCGTCGCCGCGGTCGCGCGGCGGCAGGGCGAGGCGGCCCAGCAGATCCGGGTGCTGGACCAGGAAGTCCGGATGAGCCAGCAGCCAAGCCGAGATGTCCGCCGCGGTAAGGGTGGGGGCGTCCGGCTGCTTCACTTCCTGTGCCAACGGCCCGCCCTCACGCCGTCTTCTTGACGGCGGCGAGCTCCTGCTCGTCGAGGATGCTCTGGCCGGTCTTCGCCCAGTCGGCGACGAAGGCGGACAGGCCCTTGTCGGTCAGCGGGTGGCTGAACAGCGAGCGCAGCGCCGCCGGCGGCAGGGTGCCGACATGGGCGCCCAGCTTCGCGGCCTCGATCACATGCCGCGGGCCGCGGATCGAGGCGACCAGCACCTGGGTCTTGATATCCGGATACTGACGATAGATCTGGACGATGTCGGCGATCAGCGCCATGCCGTCCTCGCCGACGTCGTCGAGCCGGCCGACGAAGGGCGAGATGAAGGTGGCGCCCGCCTTGGCGGCGAGCAGCGCCTGGCCGGCCGAGAAGCACAGCGTGACGTTGACCATGGTGCCGGCGTCGGACAAGGTGCGGCAGACCTTGAGCCCGGCGGGCGTCAGCGGCACCTTGACCGCGATGTTCTTCGCGATCTTGGACAGCTTGCGGCCCTCGGCCATCATGGTGTCGAAGTCGGTCGCGGCGACCTCGGCCGAGACCGGCCCCTTCACCACCTCGCAGATCTGCGGGATCAGGTCCAGGAACTTGGCCCCGGACTTGGCGATCAGGGAGGGGTTGGTGGTCACCCCATCGACCAGGCCGGTGGAGGCCAGGTCACGGATTTCGTTGAAGTCGGCGGTATCGATGAAGAACTTCATGGGCCTCGTTCCAATGGCCAGCGGTCGCTTCGGGCCGATGCGCGGCACCGGTGTCGGCCCGCGGGGGCAAGTCTAGCCGATGGCGGAGTCCGAGGCCACAGCAGCGACGCCGATCGAGGAGGAGAGTGGCTCGATCGCCACGGTCCGGGTGCTGCTGCCGCTGCCGCTGGCAGAAGCTTACGATTACGCGGTGCCGGAGGGCCTGGATCTTGCGCCCGGCAGCTATGTCGAGGTGCCGCTCGGCCGGCTGCGGCGGATCGGTGTGGTCTGGGGCCCGGGCACCGGCAAGGTCGCCCTGGCCCGGCTGAAGCCGGTGCTGCACCGCTTCGACCTGCCGCCGCTGCCGGAGGTGGCGCGCAGCTTCATCGATCGGGTCGCCCGCTACACCCTGTCGCCCCCCGGCGCGGTGCTGCGCATGACCCTGTCCTCGACCGGGGCGCTGGAGCCGCCGAAGCCGATCACGGCCTATCGCCGCGCGGACCTGCCGCCCGAAGGCGCCAAGCTCAGCGCCGCCCGGCGGCGGGTGCTGGCGGTGCTGGAGGACGGGCCGCCGCGGCTGCCGGCCGAGCTGGCGCGTGAGGCCGGCTGCGGCTCCGGCGTGATCAAGGGGATGGCCGAGGCCGGGCTTCTGGAGACAGTGCTGCTGCCCGGCTTCGACCCGGTGCCGCAGCCGGACCTCGCCCGGCCGCGGGCGGTGCTGGGCGAGGCTCAGCGCGAGGCGGCGGACCGGCTGATCGATGCGGTCGCCGATGGCGGCTATTCGACTACGCTGCTTGACGGCGTCACCGGCTCGGGCAAGACCGAGGTCTATTTCGAAGCGGTGGCGGCGGCGCTGGCGGCCGGAAGGCAGGTGCTGGTGCTGCTGCCGGAGATCGCGCTGTCGGCGCATTGGCTCGACCGCTTCGCCGCCCGCTTCGGCGTCCGGCCGACCGAATGGCATTCCGAGCTGGGCCCGCCCCAGCGCCGGCGCAACTGGCGGGCCGTGGCGTTCGGCGAGGCGCGCGTCGTGGTCGGCGCCCGCTCGGCCCTGTTCCTGCCCTATCCCGATCTCGGCCTGATCGTGGTCGATGAGGAGCATGAGAGCGCCTTCAAGCAGGAGGACGGCGTCGTCTACCAGGCCCGCGACATGGCGGTGCTGCGCGGCCATCTCGGCGGCTTTCCGGTGGTGCTGGCCTCGGCCACGCCGTCGCTGGAGACGCTGGCCAATGTCGAGGCCGGGCGCTACGCCGCGCTGGAGCTGCCGTCGCGGCACGGCGCGGCGCGGCTGCCGGCGGTGAGCGCGATCGACATGCGCCGCGAATCGCCGCCGCGCGGCCGCTTCCTGTCGCCGACCCTGCGCGAGGCGGTGGTGGAGACGCTGGCGGCGGGGGACCAGGCGATGCTGTTCCTCAATCGCCGCGGCTATGCGCCCCTGACCCTGTGCCGGCACTGCGGCCACCGCTTGGAATGCCCGCACTGCACCGCCTGGCTGGTCGAGCATCGCCTGGCCGGGCGGCTGGAATGCCACCATTGCGGCCACCGCGCGCCGCTGCCCAAGGCCTGCCCGTCCTGCCACACCGAGGGCAGCTTCGCCGCCTGCGGCCCGGGGGTTGAGCGGATCGCCGAGGAGGTCGACGCGACGCTGCCGGAGGCGCGCTGGCAGATCGTCGCCTCCGACACCTTCTCCGGCCCCCAGGCGATCGCCGACCTGACGGCGGATCTCGACAGCGGCGCGGTCAACCTGCTGATCGGCACCCAGATCCTGGCCAAGGGACACAACTTCCCGGGCCTGACCCTGGTCGGGGTGGTCGACGCCGACCTCGGCCTCGCCGGCGGCGACCTGCGGGCGGCGGAGCGGACCTGGCAGCTGCTGCACCAGGTCGGCGGCCGGGCGGGGCGGGGAGAGAAGCCGGGACGGGTGCTGCTGCAGAGCTTCATGCCCGACCACCCGGTGATGCAGACCCTGGTGGTCGACGACCGCGACGGCTTCCTGGCGTCGGAGGCGGAGGCGCGGCGGTCGCGCGGCCTGCCGCCCTACGGCAAGCTGGTGGCGCTGATCGTCTCCGGCCCCGACCGCGGCGCGGTCGATCGGGTGTCGCAGGATCTCGGCCGGGCGGCGCCGCAGGGCGACGGGCTGATGGTGCTGGGGCCGGCCGACGCGCCGTTGGCGATGCTGCGCGGCCGCCACCGCCGCCGCCTGCTGCTGAAGGCGGACCGGCGGATCACGGTGCAGCCGCTGGTGGCGGAGTGGGTGTCGCGGGTCCAGGTGCCCGGCACGGTGCGGGTGCAGGTCGACATCGACCCGTACAGTTTTCTATGAGTGTGGCCAGCAGAGTGAAGCAGGCCCCTTTAACTCTCCGTCATGGCGAGGCGCGCAGCGCCGTGGCCATCCAGAAATCGGGCCGCTGGATGGCCACGCCCCTTCGGGGCTCGCCATGACGAATTAGCATTTACAAGTCTTGGCGAACATCGACGCCGGTCACTTGGTCGCCCGGCTTATGCGGGCGTGGGTGGGGCTCATCAATGGCCCCACATCTCGTAGATCTCGTCCTTGGTCATGACGCGCCCGCCCGGTCCTGCTTCCGCGGCGACGGTGGCAGCGATCCGCGCGATCCGATCCGCTAGGGGCTCCTCCCTCGCATCGCTGGACGACTCGTCCTCCGATCCATGAGTGGCAGTCTCGATCGGCAGTTCGCTCAGCTCCAGCCGGTTGCCCGCCGGGTCGCGGGTGAACAGGCGGCGGTAGTTGACCGGCGGCCGCGGGTCGTGCTCGATCGGCGCCCCGGCGGTGCGCAGCCGGGCCTCGGCCGATTCCAGGTCGGTGACGATGAGGCAGAGATGGCGGTCCGCCGCCAGCTGCTCGGCCCGGCCGGGCGCGTCCGGCGACAGGTGGATCTCGGCGCTGCCGACCCGCAGCCAGGCGCCCTGGCTGCGCCGGCCCTGCGGCTTCGACAGCAGCTCCAGACCCAGCGTCTCGACATAGAAGCGCACCGTCTCGGCCTCCAGCTCGGCCGGGAAGGTCAGGTTGACATGGTGCAGGGCGAGGATGGCCATCCGCCGTCCTAGTTGCCTGGCCGCCCCAAAAGCTGGGCGAAGGCGGCCAGGACGGTGGCGTAGACGTCGCGCTTGAACGGCACGATCTCGGCCAGCACCCGGTCCGGCGCCGACCAGCGCCAGGCGTCGAACTCCGGGTGCTCGGTCTCGATGTCGATGTCGCTGTCCTCGCCCAGGAAGCGCAGCGCCACCCAGCGCTGCTCCTGGCCGCGGTAGCGGCCGCCCCAGACCTTGCCGACCAGGTGGTCGGGCAGGTCGTAGCGGGTCGCCTCCGGCGCCTCGGCCAGGAACTCGGCGCGATCGGTGCCGATCTCCTCCTTCAGCTCGCGGAAGGCGGCCTGGCGCACCGTCTCGCCCTTGTCGATGCCGCCCTGCGGCATCTGCCAGCCGTCGGGCGTGTCGCGACGGCGCGCCACGAAGACGCGGCCGTCGCGGTCGAGCAGCATGATGCCGACGCAGGGCCGGTAGGGCAGGGAGTCCCTCGGCTTGTCCGGCATCGGCATGGTGCGGCGGCCTAGCCCGCCTGTCCCTTCTGGAACAGCGCCAGGCCGCGCAGCAGGTCGAGCGCCCGCGACAGCTGGTAGTCGACATCCGCGGGCTTGTTCGCGTCGGCCGCGCCGTCGGTCGGCGGCGACGCCGCCTTGTCCTGGCCCGGGGTGGCGGGCTTGTCGGTCTGGGCGCCACCGCCGGCCGGCGGCGGCGTCGGGGCCTTCTCCTCGGTGCCGCCCTCGGCCGGCGCCGTCTGCTTGTTGTCGTTGTTCAGCGCGCCCTTCAGGTCGGCCTCGCGGTAGCCGCGCATCTGCGCGATCTCCTCGATCCGGGCCTGCTGCACCTCGATGTCCGGGGTGATGCCGAGCTGCTGTATCGACCGGCCGGACGGGGTGTAGTAGCGCGCCGTGGTCAGCCGCATCGCGCCATGGCCCGGCAGCGGGATGATGGTCTGGACCGAGCCCTTGCCGAAGCTCTGCGTCCCCATCAGCACGGCGCGGTGGTGGTCCTGCAGCGCGCCGGCCACGATCTCCGACGCCGAGGCCGAGCCGCCATTGATCAGCACCACCAGCGGCAGGCCGTCGGCCAGGTCGCCCGGGGTGGCGTTGTAGCGCTGCGCCTGGTCGGCCTTGCGCGACCGGGTCGAGACGATCTCGCCCTTGTCGAGGAAGGCGTCGGACACGGCGATCGCCTGGTCCAGCAGGCCGCCCGGGTCGTTGCGCAGGTCCAGGACATAGCCCTGCAGCTTGTCGCCGAGCTTCTTCTTGATGTCGGCGATGCCGCGCTTCAGCCCGTCCTCGGTGCGCTCGGTGAAGCTAGTAATGCGGATGTAGCCGACGTCGCCCTCGGTCCGCCAGCGCACCGATTCCACCGGGATGGTGGCGCGCGCCAGGGTCAGGTCGAAGGGCTCCTGGTCGCCGCGGCGGACGGTGATGACGATGTTGCTGCCCACCGGGCCGCGCATCTTATCGACCGCCTCGTTGAGGCTCATATTGACGATCGGCTTGCCGTCGATGGCGATGATCAGGTCGCCGGCCTGGACCCCGGCCTTGGCGGCGGGGGTGTCGTCAATCGGCGACACCACCTTCACCACCCCGTTCTCCATCGTCACCTCGATGCCGAGGCCGCCGAAGCTGCCGCGGGTCTGGGACTGCATGTCCTGGAACTCGTCCGAGTTCAGGAAGTTGGAGTGCGGATCCAGCGAGGTCAGCATGCCGTTGATCGCGGCCTCGATCAGCTGCTTGTCGCTGACCTGCTCGACATATTCCGCGCGCACCCGCTCGAACACCTCGCCGAACAGGTCGAGCTGCTTGTAGGTGTCGGTGGAGTCGTTGCTCGTCGCGGCCTTATCGGGCGCCTTGTCCTGCGCCCAGCCTTCGAAGGTCAAGGTATGCCCGCCGACGAAGGCCAGGCCCATCAGGGCCCCGATGGCGACGGCGCTCAGGTGCTTCTTCATGCTTGCCCTCGCTGGCGGCCAGGTCGCCAGGCGCTCGAGTCAATCGGCCGACCGGCCGTCTCCGGAACGGAGGGGCGGCTGGCCAGGGTGGACGCCCGTCGATGATATCTGCCGGGTTTCGGCGGGATCAAGTTACCTGACGTCCATATTTACGGTTTCGCGTCACCATGCCGCCTGATTGTGTCGGTCAGGCGGCGTCGATGAGGCTGCGCCCGGTCATCTGCTCCGGCTGCGCCAGCTCCATCAGCTGCAGCAGGGTCGGTGCCACATCGGCCAGCTTGCCGTCGTGCAGCGCGCGCCTCGGTCCCGGCGCGTTGACCAGGAGCACCGGCACCTTGTTCAGCGTGTGCGCGGTGTGCGGTCCGCCGGTGGTGGGATCGCGCATCAGCTCGGCGTTGCCGTGGTCGGCGGTGACGAGCATGGCGCCGCCCTGGCGCCGGACCGCGGCCTCGACCTTGCCGAGGCAGGTGTCGACCGTCTCGCACGCCTTGATCGCAGCTTCCAGGATGCCGGTGTGGCCGACCATGTCCGGGTTGGCGAAGTTGACCACCACCAGGTCGTATTTGCCGCTGTCGATGGCCGCCACCAGCTTCTCGCACACCTCCGGCGCCGACATCTCCGGCTGCAGGTCGTAGGTCGCAACCTTGGGCGAGGGCACCATGATGCGGTCCTCGCCGGGGAATTGCGTCTCCTCGCCGCCGTTGAAGAAGAAGGTGACGTGCGGGTATTTCTCGGTCTCGGCGGCGCGCAGCTGGGTCTTGCCGGCCTCCGCCACCACCTCGCCCAGGCCCTTGTCGATCGATTTCGGCGGGAAGATCGCCGACATGAAGCCATTCAGCAGGTCGGAATACTCGACCAGGCCGCAGGCATCGGCGAAGCGGATCGGGGTGCGGGCGAAGCCGTCGAAGGCCGGGTCCAGCAGCGCCTGCAGGATCTCGCGCACCCGGTCGGCGCGGAAATTGGCGCACAGCACGCCGTCGCCGTCCTTCATGCCGGCATAGAAGCCGATCACGCTCGGCAGGATGAACTCGTCGCCGGTGTCGGCCTTGTAGGCCGCCTCGACCGCGGCGACCGGGTCCGGCGCCGCCTCGCCCCTGGCCTCGGCGACGGCGCGATAGGCCTTCTCCACCCGCTCCCAGCGCTTGTCGCGGTCCATGGCGTAGTAGCGGCCGTCGACCGTGGCGACGCGGGCGTTCGGCAGCCCGTCGATGTCCTTCAGGAAGCGGCGCAGATAATCGGCGCCGGCGCGGGGTGGAGTGTCGCGCCCGTCGGTATAGGCGTGGACCGCGACCGGCACGCCGGCTTCGGCGACGATCCTGGCGAGCGCCGCGATCTGGTCCTGATGCGCGTGCACGCCGCCGGGCGACAGCAGGCCCATCAGGTGGCAGGTGCCGTCGGAGGCCTTCAGCGCATCGATATGCTTGCGCAGCGCCTTGGCCTTGGCCAGCGAGCCGTCGGCGATGGCGTTGAAGATCATCTGCAGGTCCTGGAACACCACCCGGCCGGCGCCGAGATTCATGTGCCCGACCTCGGAATTGCCGATCTGGCCATGCGGCAGGCCAACGGCCTCCTCGCTGGCCTGCAGGAAGGCGTGCGGCTCCGCGGCCCACAGCCGGTCGAAATTCGGCGTGTCGGCCAGGCGCACGGCGTTGTCCGCCTCCTCCTCGCGCCAGCCCCAGCCGTCGAGGACGCAGAGGACGACGGGCCGAGGGGCGTCTGGACGGGGTGGGGTCGCTGCGCTCATCGCATGTCCTTTCGCGGAATCCGCCCTTCATGTATCGATTGGCGCCGCCGGCACAAGGGCGTTTCGCCCCGGTGGCCCGGAACGGAGGCGGCATGGCAAGGTTCGGCACCCGATGGCTCCCCGCGGCCCTGCTGCTCGCCGGCTGTGCCGGTCCCGTGGTCGGCGCAGCCTATGACACCAAGGATCCGGTCGACCGCTGGCAGGCGGCGCTGCGGGCCAATGCCGCGCGCTATGTCTGCGGCGCGGCGCTGGAGGAGGGACGGGAGAGCCGGCTGGCCGACGCCCTGATCGAGGCCCAGCGCCAGGCGACCGAGGCGCTGGCCAAGCGGGAGGACACGGTGCCGACCGATCCGGAGGTGCTGGGCGACATCGCGTCCCGTCGCACGCAGCAGGAACGGGTGGTGCGCGATGCGGTCGCAGCGCGCGGCTGCACCGATCCGCAGATCATGGACCTGATCGGCTTGGCCGAACGTTTGTCCGCAGGTCAGGCCTGACCTGCCAGAGATTTTGACGGAGGAAGCGATGCGCATCACGCGCCTCGGATCGGCCGCGGTGGTCGCGGTTCTCGCCCTCGGGGGCTGCAACGAGCAGGGCTATATCGACCCCGGCTCCCCCGGCACTTCCGGCACCCTCGGCTATTCCAGCTATTCCGGGCCGGGGCGGGTACCGCAGCAGGCGGGCTATGCCGGCGACGCCCTGCAGCGCTACGACGCCATGGTCCGGGCCGAGGCCGCGGCGCGGTCCTGCCGGGTGCGGCTCGACCCGCAGCAGGAGCAGCGCTTCGGCGCGGTGCTGTCTCAGGCCGAATCCGATGCGGCCGGGCAGCTCGCCGGCGCCTCGGGCGCTCCGGGTAATGACTCCGCGGTCTGGCAGGAGCTCGGCTCCCGGCGCGCCGCGAATGAGCGCGACGCCGCCAGCCTGGCCCGCCAGCGCGGCTGCCGCTCCGGCCCGGTCGAGGAATTGATCGGCGCCTACCGCAACTTCGCGGCGACGGGCTGAGGGTCTCAAGGCCCGAACAGGACCCGGAACATGATCCGCCCCGGAACGGCGAAGGCGACGATCAACGGGATGCCGAGGGCGAAGTAAGCGATCTTCCGCATGATCCGGCGGTGCCGCTCGACATCGTGCCGCCGGGCGGCGCCGACCGCCTGCCACAGGCTGGCCAGAGTGAGCACGGCCAGGAGGTGAAGCCAGCTCACCGGCCCGATATGCGGCGGGACCGGGCGGTCCAGGATGAAGAGCGCGCTGACGCAGCCGACGACGAGCGCCGCGACCCAGATCCAGCCCATGGCGCGATGGCGCGGCGTCCCCTTCGGCAGGATCAGCTGCAGCGGCGCCAGGACGACCGCGATGCAGACCGCGGCGACGTGAAGCTGGATGACGAGCGGGGCATCCAGCAGCGGCGCGAGCGACACGACCATTCCCATTCTTGTCATGCCCGGGCTTGACCCGGGCATCCGGAGACTGTCGACATCTTCTGGATTGCCGGGTCAAGCCCGGCAATGACAGCAAAGGGACCGGGCCTTCCCTAAGCCCGATGGTACGGGTGCCCGCTCAGGATGGTCTGGGCGCGGTAGATCTGCTCCGCCAGCATCGTCCGGGCCAGCATGTGCGGCCAGGTCAGGCGGCCGAAGGACAGCAGCAGATCGGCCCGGTCGCGCACGGCGTCCTCATGGCCGTCGGCGCCGCCGATCAGGAAGGCTGCCTCGGCGCGGCCCTCGTCGCGCCAGCGGCCGAGCAGCCGGGCGAAGCCGGCGCTGTCGAGGTCGCGGCCGCGCTCGTCCAGCGCCACCACGGCGGCACCGGCCGGAACCGCGGCCAGCAGCAGCGCAGCCTCTTCCCGCTTCAGCGCGGCGCCGGACAGAGCCTTGCGGGCCTCGACCTCGCGCAGGGTCAGCGGCCAGGCGGAGCGGCCGGCATAGTCGTCGAACAGATCGCGCAACGGCCCCGGACGGGAGCGGCCGACCGCGGCAATGGTCAGCCGCATCTGGGAACCGTCAGGATCAGGCCGTGCCAGCGATGCGGGTCACCCGCTCCGCGTCGTCGTCCCACATCTTCTCGAGGGCGTAGAAATCGCGCACCTCGGGGCGGAACAGATGGACGACCACGTCGCCGGCGTCGATCAGCACCCAATCGCCGCGCGCCTGACCCTCGACCTGGACCGGGCCGGGGGCCAGCGGCTTCAGCTTCTCCAGCAGATGGTCGGCCATGGCGGCGACCTGGCGCGAGGAGCGGCCGGTGGCGATGATCAGGCTGTCGGCGATGGAGGACCGGCCGGTCAGGTCGATCACGACCAGATCTTCGGCCTTGTCGTCGTCGAGCGACGTCAGAGCAGTCTCAAGCAGGGGCCGGGCAAGGCTGGCGGCGAGGCCCGGCGGCAGACGCCCGGCTTCGGCCCGGGGCGTCTCGGTGTTCGGTCGTATGGCGTTCACCTCATGGTTGTGCGGCGGCACGGCGCTGATGCGCCGCGGCGTCGGCGGGGTCGGGGCGAAGCTGCCGCGCGGCCCTCAGCGCCGTGGCCGAGGCCGGGTGACGCTTCGCCAGGAAGAACACCCAGGCCGGTGCGGCCGTTCCGGCCAATGCCCGGGTGTGATCCTGGTCGATGCGCGCCCGCGCGAATCGCTGCGCCGCCAATCCCGACAACGCCCTTAGAGAATAGGTAGGACGGTCGTATACGGCAACCGGCACGGTCTCGAAGATTTTCGTCCAGCGCTGCCAGTGGCGGATCTGCGCCAGGTTGTCGGCGCCCATCAGCCAGACGAACTCGGTCCGCGGGAAGCGGGCGGTCAGCGCCCGCAGCGTGTCGGCGGTGTAGCGGGTGTCCAGCTCGGTCTCGATCCCGGTGACGACGATGCGCGGGTGGCGGGCGGCGCGGCGGGCGGAGTCGATCCGCTCGGCGAAGGGCGCCATGCCGGCGGACGGCTTCAGCGGGTTCTGCGGCGACACCAGCCACCACACCGCGTCCAGCCCCAGCCGCTTCATCGCCTCCAGGCTGATGTGCCGGTGCCCGTCATGGGCCGGGTTGAACGACCCGCCGAGCAGCCCGACACGGCAGCCGTCCCAGATCCGGCCATGCCGGGGGTTGGGCGGGGTCAGCATGGTCGGATCCCGCCTGCTAGATGGGCGGTGGCATCATCCATCCGCCCTCTCCCCCCGCGGGCTACGGCATCCACACATCGATCAGTGAGACCGACCGCAGGTATGCGAGCAGATTGCCTCTCCCGCTTGCGGGAGAGGTCGGACATCCGAAGGATGTCCGGGTGAGGGGATAGCGGCCTCCCCGAAAGCACAGCTCTGCCAAGAGCGAGCGCATGATCCCCCCCATCCTGAAACGCTGATCCTGGTGTCGCGGCCGAGCCGCCCTCACCCGGTCTCGCTGCGCGAGCCCGACCTCTCCCGCAAGCGGGAGAGGCAACGAACAGAGCCCGGCCAGCGTGCGGATGAGATGTGTGAATCCGATAGCCCCCGCGGGAGGGGGTAGGAGGAGGGGGCTCTCGAAGGCCGGACGGATGCTTCAAAATCTGCGGGTGTTCAAAGACGACCGTCCGCCGGTTCATGCGGCGGCACACCCCTCCCCCTGCCCCCTCCCGCAAGGGGAGGGGGAGAGTGGACGGCAAGGGCATTGCTGGCTGGTGCAATCGAGGGTGATCCCGCCGGCCGTCAGGGCCGGGTCTGGCCGGTGCCGCGGACGAGGTATTTGTAGCTCGTCAGCTGCTCGGTGCCGACCGGGCCGCGGGCGTGCAGCCGGCCGGTGGCGATGCCGATCTCGGCGCCCATGCCGAACTCGCCGCCATCGGCGAACTGGGTCGAGGCGTTGACCAGCACGATGGCGCTGTCGACCCGGGCCAGGAACGCCTCGGTAGCAGCCTCGTCGGCGGTGACGATGCCGTCGGTGTGATGGCTGCCGTGCAGGTTGACGTGCTCGATCGCAGCGTCCAGCCCGTCCACCGTCTTCACCGACAGGATGGCGTCGAGATACTCGGTGTCCCAGTCGTCGTCGGAGGCGGCGACGACGCGCGGGTCGATCGCCTGGACCACGGTGTCGCCGCGGATCTCGCAGCCGGCCTCGATCAGGTCGTCGAGGATCGGCCGCAGCATCGTCCCGGCGACGCTGCGGTCGATCAGCAGCGTCTCGGTCGCGCCGCAGACGCCGGTGCGCCGCATCTTGGCGTTGTAGACGACGCGCCGCGCCATCTCCGGGTCGGCGGCCTCGTGCACATAGGTGTGACAGATGCCGTCCAGGTGCCACAGCACCGGAATCCGGCTGTCCGCCGCCACCCGGGCGGTCAGCGACTTGCCGCCGCGCGGGATCACCACGTCGACGAACTCGGTCAGGCCCAAGAGCTCGCCGACCGCGGCTCGGTCGCGGGTCGGCACCAGCTGCACGGCGCCGCGCGGCAACCCGGCCTTCTTCAGCCCGTGCCCGACCGCGGCGGCGATGGCGGTGGAGCTGCGGAAGCTTTCCGAGCCGCAGCGCAGGATGCAGGCATTGCCGGATTTGAGGCACAGCGCGGCGGCGTCGGCGGTGACGTTGGGCCGGCTCTCGAAGATCACGCCGATGACGCCGAGCGGCACCCGCACCCGCTGGATGCGCAGACCGTTCGGCTGGGTCCAGTCGGCCAGCACCGTGCCGATCGGGTCGGGCAGGGCGGCCACCGCCTCCAGCCCCTGGGCGATCGCCTCGATCCGCGTCTCGTCCAGCGCCAGCCGGTCGAGGAAGGACCCGGCGACGCCGTTCCGCCGCGCCTCGGCCATATCCTCGGCATTGGCCGCCAGGATCAGGTCGCGGTCGTCGCGGATCGCCGTCGCCGCCGCCGCCAGCGCCGCATCCTTCTGCGGTCGCGGCGCCAGCGCCAGCGCGGCGGCGGCGCTGCGCGCGGCGGCGCCCAGGCGGCGCATCAGCTCGGCGGTGGTCTCGGTGTCGGCGTCGAACAGGGCGGTCATCGTGCAGGCTTCCAGGGTCGATGCCGCAGCCTAGCGCAGAGTTCCGCCGGTTTCACTGCGCTTCGGCCGCAGGGGCGCCATGCCCGCCGGTGCCATGGCCGTTGTGGCTGCGATCCTCGGCCGGGCCGCGGAACTCGGCCAGGTTGAGGGCGGTGTTGATCACCCCGATATGGCTGAAGGCCTGCGGGAAGTTGCCGAGCTGGCGCCGCGCGATCGGATCGTACTCCTCCGCCAGCAGGCCGACATCGTTGGCCAGGCCGAGCAAGCGCTCGTACAGCACGGTGGCGCGGTCGACGGCGCCGATCATGGCCAGAGCGTCGGCCAGCCAGAAGCTGCAGACCAGGAAGGTGCCCTCCTCGCCGGCCAAGCCGTCGACGCCCGACTCCGTCTCGTAGCGCCGGGCCAGGCCATCCACGGTCAGCTCGCGCTCGATCGCCTCGACCGTGCTGATCACCCGCGGATCGTCCGGCGGCAGGAAGCCCACCATCGGGATCTGCAGCAGCGCCGCGTCCAGCATCTCCGACCCATAGGACTGGGTGAAGCTGTTGCGCTTCTCCGAGAAGCCCTTGGTGCAGATCTCGGCATGGATGCGGTCGCGCAGCGCCCGCCAAGCCTTGACCGGCCCCTCCAGCCCGAACTGCTCGACCGCCTTGATCGAGCGGTCGAAGGCGACCCAGGCCATCACCTTGCTGTGCACGAAGTGCCGCCGGGGCCCGCGGATCTCCCACAGCCCCTCATCCGGCTTGTCCCAGATCTTCTCGAGGTAGCCGAGCAGCACCCGCTGCACCCGCCAGGCGTCGTGCGGGTGGGTCAGGTGCTTCTTGCGGGCGACATGGATGGCGTCCAGCAGCTCGCCATAGACGTCGAGCTGCAGCTGGGCGTGGGCGCCGTTGCCGATCCGCACCGGCTTGCTGCCCTCGTAGCCGGCCAGCCACGGGATCTCCAGCTCGGTCAGCCGGCGCTCGCCGCCCAGCCCGTACATGATCTGCAGCTGTTCCGGCCGCCCGGCCGCGGCCCGGCGCAGCCAGTCGCGCCAGGACGCCGCCTCCTCGGTGAAGCCCGCGCCCAGCAGGGCGTAGAGGGTCAGGGTCGCATCGCGGATCCAGCAGTAGCGGTAGTCCCAGTTGCGCTCGCCGCCGATCTCCTCGGGCAGCGAGGTGGTGGCGGCGGCGACGATGCCGCCGGTCGGCGCATAGGTCAGCGCCTTGAGGGTGAGGGCGGAGCGCAGCACCGCCTCGCGGTAAGGGCCGTCATAGGTGCAGTGATGGGCCCAGCCGTGCCACCAGGTCTCGGTGTCGGTCAGCGACCGGAACGGGTCGATGCCGCCGGGCTCCGGCAGGTGCGACGGATACCAGGTCAGGATGAAGGGCAGCCGGTCGCCGGCCTCGACCGTGAAGTCGCCGACCGTCTTCATCGATTCGCCATGCAGCGGGATCGGCGACCGGAAGCGCAGCGCGTCGGGCCCGGCGATGGCGACGATGCCGTCCGGCCGGTGCCGCACCCAGGGCACGATACGACCGTAGTCGAAGCGGAATGCCGCCTCCATCCGCATCGGCACGCTGCCGCTGCGGCCCTCGACCAGGCGGACGATCGAGATCTCGTCCTCGCGGTGCGGGAAGGGCATGAAGTCGATCAGAGCGACGGTGCCGGCCTCGGTCTCGAACTCGGTCTCCAGCACCAGCGTGTTGTCGCGGTAGCGCCTGCGGGTCCGGGCGGCGGTGTGGCTCTCCGGCGCGATCTGCCAGTGGCCGTTCTCGGTGTCGCCCAGCAGGCGGGCGAAGACGGCGTCGGAATCGAAGCGCGGCAGGCACAGCCAGTCGATCGACCCGTCGCGGCCGACCAGCGCGGTGGTGCGGCAGTTGCCGATGATGGCGTAGTCCTCGATCCGCCCGGCCGGGCCCTTGAAGCGCCCCTCGGTGCGCACCCGCGGCTGCTTGCCGGTGGCCCGTCCCTCGGTGCCGTCGGCGTCCGGGGTGGGGACTGCGTCCGGGTGCCCTGTCAGTGACGCCATGTCGATCTCCGCTGTGTCGCCATGCCGGGGAAGGGTGGAGACGGCCGGTTTGTTCCGCTGCGCTGTTACCTTACACCGCGACGGAACGCCGCGCGCTGGGCCGGCTGCGATCGATCCGATCACCATAGCGGCCCTGATCGCGATGTCGAATAATGCGCGGCCCGACTCCTTGCGTCGGACGCGCAGCCGCCTCTCGGTTATTGCAATCTTTGACGTTGTCTTCTCAGGAACGGGCCCCAATCTTCTGATCATGAAGGCGTTGCGCATCCTGGCCCTGATCGTGGCCGTTCTCGCGGCGCCGTACGGGCCCCTCTTGGCGGCTGATGCGCCGATTCGTCTCGACGCTCTCCTCGACCAGCTCCGGACCGCCGAAGATCCGGCGGAGGCGCAGCGGCTGGAGCGGCAGATCTGGACCCAATGGCTGGCCTATGAAGGGGCCGACCCGCTGGTGCCGGACCTGCTGCGGCGCGGCAACTCTGCCCTGCAGCAGCGCGGCTATGCCCTGGCCGAAGCCGCCTTCACCGCGGTGGTCGAGCGGGCGCCGGATTTCGCCGAAGGCTGGGACCGCCGCGCGGTGGTGCGCTTCCTGCGCGGCGATTGCGACGGCGCGGTCCGCGACATCGACCGCACCCTGGCGCTGGAGCCGCGGCATTTCGGGGCGCTGTTCGGCCTCGGCCTGTGCCGGATCCTGCAGGGCGACCACCAGGCCGCGCTGGACGCCTTCGAACGGGTGCTGGCGCTGGATCCGCACTACGCCCCGGCGCAGAGCCAGGCGGCGCTGATGCGCAAGTATCTCGCCGGCTACCCGCTCTGAGAGCCCGCTTGATAATGCTACTGGCGCGGCCGTCTGATGGCGGCTTCTGCGCTTCCGGTGCTCACGGACTCAAACGTCCGCTGCGCGCCGGTTCTCGAAACCACCACCAGCCGACTCACGCCAGCGCATTCTCAAACGGGCTCTGACCCGGTTCGCCTCTTGCCGAGCGGCCGGGCCGGACCGATCTCCATATCATGCGCCGCATCCTCGCCCTGCTGCTGCCGATGCTGCTGTTCGTCCTGGCCGGCCCGACCGTGGCTCAGGACCGGGCGGCGCAGCTGGATGCGCTGTTCGACAGGCTGAAGACGGTGGCGCCTGAGGACGAGCCGGCGCTGCAGACCGAGATCTGGCAGCTCTGGTTCGCCTATGACGGCAAGGACCCGGATGTCCCGGGGCTGCTGGAGCGCGGCAACACCGCGATGGCCAGCGACGATCACGCCGTGGCCGAGGCTGCCTTCTCCGCGGTGATCGAGCGCGACCCGGCCTATGCCGAGGGCTGGAACCGGCGGGCCACCGTGCGCTATCTGCGCGGCAACATTCAGGGTTCGATCGCCGATATCGATCAGGTCCTGGCGCGCGAGCCCCGCCATTTCGGCGCGCTGTCCGGCCTCGGCTTGTGCCGGATCAAGCTCGGCGACATCCCCGGCGCGATCGAAGCCTATCGGCGGGTCCTGGTCATCGACCCGCAGATGGCCACCGCCCACGCCCAGATCGAACGGCTCACGAAGCTCCAGGCCGGGGATCCGATTTAGCGCCGCCGGCGCGACGATGCGACGTGACCAGTTAAATCGGCGGCGGCAGCCCCCACATCGAGACGATCCGCGCCGCCACCGGAGGTTCAGCCGCGATGTCGATCCGCCCCATCTTCGGCGACGGGCAGCTCCGGGCCTGCGAGGACGCGACGGTCCAGCTGCACCAAGCCTCCTGGTTCGGCTCCAGGGTGCTGTTCGACCACCGGCGCTGGGTGTGCCGCGAGGTCGAGATGCGCTGGTCCGCGCCGCGGCACCTCCTGGTCGTGACCGATGCCGGCCGGACCGCCGGCACCCGCATCCAGGCGGACGGCAGGCTCCTGTTCGACGGTCCCGACCGGCCGGGCGTCTTCACCTTCGTCCCGGCCGGCGCCGAGCGGACCGGCGTCTATCGCGATGCCGATCTCTCCTATTCCGCCCTGTGGATCGACCCCGCCTGGGATCGTGCCGGCCGCCTGGCCGACCTGCCGATCCTGGTGAACCGCAGCGATGCCGTGATCGGCACACTGATCGGGGCGCTGCAGGCCGAGATCGCGCTCGGCTGCCGGCCCGATGCCACCTATGTCGAGCACCTGCTGGCCCTGCTGGGATACCGGCTGGCGGCGCTGGACCATGCCCCGCCGCCGCCATCGCGCCATGGGCGGCTCGGCCGCCGGGCTTTGGCGCGGGTCCAGGACCATGTGGCCGCCCACATCGCCGACGAGATCTCGCTGACCGGCATGGCCGAAGCCGCCGGCATGGGCACGGATAGCTTCGCCCGCCGCTTCAAGGCCACGACCGGTGTGGCGCCCTATGCCTTCGTGCTGGAGGAGCGGATCCGCCGGGCCGAAGCGCTGCTGGCCGACGCCGCCCTGCCGATCGGGACCATCGCCATCCGCCTCGGCTTTTCGAGCCAGAGCCACTTCACCGCCACCTTCCGGCGCCTCCGCGGCATCAGCCCCCGAGACCACCGGGCGCGGATTCTTCCTGAATCCTGACAGGCCGGCCGGTTTCCTGACAGCGGCAGGCGGGCGCCGCCCCCACCTCCCCGACATCGACGACGACCGGTTCCGGTCTCGTCCCGCAGACGGGGATGCTCCATGGCCGCAGCTGACGGCAACACCGGGCCGACGCGCCGTTCCGTGCTGGAGGCCGGTGCCGCGGCCAGCCTGATCTTCACCGCCGCCGCGCCCGCCGCGGCGCAGCAGCCCGCGCCGATCCGGACGGCGGCGCTGCGCCTGTCGATCAACGGGCAGGAGCGGGCGGTCGAGCTGGACACGCGGACGACACTGCTCGACGCGCTGCGCAACACGCTCAGCCTCACCGGGTCGAAGAAGGGCTGCGACCACGGCCAGTGCGGCGCCTGCACCGTGCTGGTCAACGGCCGGCGGATCAATGCCTGCCTGACCCTGGCGGTGATGCATGAGGGCGACGAGATCACCACCATCGAAGGCCTGGCGCAGGACGAGGCGCTGCACCCGATGCAGGCCGCCTTCGTCGCCCGCGACGCCTTCCAGTGCGGCTACTGCACGCCCGGGCAGATCTGCTCCGCCGTCGGCATGCTGGACGAGATCGCGGCCGGATGGCCGAGCCACGCCGGCGCCGATGTCGCCGCCACCGCCGAGCTCAGCGACGCCGAGATCCGCGAGCGCATGAGCGGCAACATCTGCCGCTGCGCCGCCTATCCCAACATCGTCGCGGCGATCCGCGACGTGGGGGAGGCGTGAGCGATGCAGCCCTTCACCTATGAGCGCGCGATGGATCTGCAGGGGGCGGCCGCGGCGGTGGCGGCCCGGCCCGGGGCCCGCTTCATCGCCGGCGGCACCAACCTGCTCGACCTGATGAAGCTGGGAATCGAGCGGCCGACCCATCTGGTCGACATCAGCCGGTTGCCGCTGGACCGGATCGAGCCGACACCGCAGGGCGGCCTGCGCATCGGGGCGCAGGTGCGGAACGGCGACCTCGCCGCCGACCCGGCGGTGCGGCAGCGCTACCCGGTGCTGGCGCAGGCGCTGCTGGCCGGGGCGTCGGGGCAGATCCGCAACAAGGCCTCGACCGGCGGCAACCTGCTGCAGCGCACCCGCTGCCCGTATTTCCAGGACCTGGCGCTGCCCTGCAACAAGCGCAGCCCCGGCTCCGGCTGCGCCGCGCTGGACGGCTTCAACCGCATGCACGCCGTGCTCGGCGCGGGCAATGACTGCATCGCCGTCCACCCCTCCGACATGGCCGTGGCCCTGGCCGCGCTCGATGCCCGGGTGGAGACCATCCGGCCCGGCGGCGGGACCCGCGCGATCCCGGTGGGCCAGTTGCACCGGCCAGCCGGCACGACTCCGGATGTCGAGACGACGCTCGGCCCCGGCGAGATGATCACGGCGGTGGTCCTGCCCCCGTCGCCGCCGGGCCGGCAGCTCTACCGCAAGGTGCGGGATCGCGCTTCCTATGCCTTCGCCCTGGTCTCGGTCGCGGCCATCGTCGAGGCCGAGGGCGGCCGCATCCGCAGCGTCCGCATCGCTCTGGGCGGGCTGGCCCCGAGGCCCTGGCGCGCCGAGGAGGCGGAGCGCGCGCTGGCCGGCGCCGCCGCGGCGGACGACGGCTATCGCGCCGCCGCCGCAGCCGCCCTGGCCGATGCGCGAGGGCGGCCGGGCAACGACTTCAAGATCCAGCTGGCGCAACGGACGCTGCGGCACACCTTGGCCGCGGCCGTCGAGCGCGCGTGAGGGAATGATGGCAAACGACAGCGCCGTGATCGGCAAGCCGGTCGACCGGATCGACGGCCCCCTCAAGGTCACCGGCCGCGCGACCTACGCCTATGAGCATGTGCCGGACCAGGCGCCGGCCTACGGCGTCATCCTCGGCGCCGCCATCGCCCGCGGGCGCATCGTCGCGATCGACACGGCGGAGGCGGAGCGGGCGCCGGGCGTGCTGCATGTGATGACGCATCGCAACGCGCCGCCCCAGGCCGCCTTCGGCCCATTGGTCACCCCGACGCCGCCGGAGGTGTTCACCCGCGCCCGGCCGATGCTCGCCGACGACCGGGTGCGCTTCCATGACGAGCCGGTGGCGCTGGTGGTGGCCGAGAGCTTCGAGGCCGCCCGCGCCGCCGCCGGCCTGATCCGGGTCCGCTATGAAGAGGAGGCCGGCGCCTTCGATCTCGCCGGGCGCCTGGCCGAGGCCTATGCGCCGCCGCGGGCGAATGCCGGGTTGCAGACCGACAGCGCCGTCGGCGATTTCGAAGGCGCCTACGCCGCCGCACCGGTCCAGGTCGAGGCGCTGTACCGGACGCCCTATGAGCACCACAACCCGATGGAGCCGCACGCCACGCTGGCCGAATGGTCCGGCGACATGGTGACGATCCGCACCGGGGCGCAGACTCTGGCGAATTTCCGGGCCGGCATCGCCAACACCCTCGGCATCCCACCGGAGAACGTCCGGATCGTCAGCCCCTTCACCGGCGGCGGCTTCGGCGCCAAGCTGACGGTGCATGCCGACACGGTGCTGGCCGCCCTGGCTGCGCGCGTCCTGCGGCGCCCGGTCAAGATCGCCCTGACCCGGCAGCAGATGTTCGGCAATGCCGGGCATCGGGCGGAGATGATGCATCTGGTGCGCCTCGGCGCGGACCGGGACGGGCGGCTGACCGCCCTCGGCCACGACGTTTGCTCGGCCACCTCCCGGGTCGAGGAGTATTGCGAGCAGACCGCGGTCGTCACCCGGTCGCTCTACGCCGCCCCGAACCGGCTGACCCGGCACCGTCTGATCCCGGTCGATCTCCGCCGCGGCGAATGGATGCGCTCGCCGGGCGAGGCGCCGGGGCTGATGGCCTTCGAATGCGGCATGGACGAGCTGGCCGATCGGCTCGGACTCGACCCGATCGAGCTCAGGATCCGCAACGAGCCGGCGCAGGATCCGGAGCGCGGCGTGCCGTTCGCCAGCCGCAACCTGGTCGGCTGCCTGCGCGAGGGCGCGCGCCGCTTCGGCTGGGACCGCCGCAGCGCCGAGCCGGGGCAGCGTCGCGAGGGCCGCAAGCTGATCGGCATGGGCGTGGCGGCGGCGATCCGGCCGAACTATCTCGGCGCCGCGACCGCCCGGGTGGCGATCGATGCCCGCGCCCGGGTGACCGTGCAGCTCGACATGACCGATATCGGCACCGGCACCTACACCATCCTGGCCCAGATCGCGGCCGAGCGGCTCGGCGTGCCGCTCTCGGCGGTGACGGTCGAGCTCGGCGACACCCGCTTCCCGCGCACCGCGGGATCCGGCGGCTCATGGGGCGCCGCCAGCTCCGGCTCCGCCGTGCACCAGGCCTGCTTCGCCCTCCGCGCGAAGATCGCCGAGGCCGCGGGGATCGCCGACGGCACGCCGGACGGCATGCCGTCGGCGGATCTCCTCGCCCGTATCGCCCCGGACGGGCTCGAGGCCGAGGGTGCGTCGACCCCGATGACCGCGAACCCGGACTACAAGGCCTTCTCCCAGCACTCCCACGGCGCCCAGTTCGCCGAGGTCGCGGTCGACATCGACACCGGCGAGGTCCGGCTGCGCCGCATGCTGGCGGTGATCGACGCCGGCCGTGTGCTCAACGCCAAGACGGCGCGGTCGCAGGTGATCGGCGGCATGACCTGGGGCCTCGGCGCGGCGCTGATGGAGGAGACGCATCTCGATCCCCGCCACGGCCGCTTCGTCAACCGCGACCTCGCCGAATACCACGTCCCGGTCCATGCCGACGTGCCGGAGCTCGAGGTCGTGTTCCTGGAACAGCCCGACGAGAAGGCGAACCCGCTCGGCGCCAAGGGCCTGGGCGAGCTCGGCGTCTGCGGCGCCGGGGCGGCGGTGGCCAATGCCGTCCACAGCGCCACCGGTGTGCGGGTGCGGGATTTCCCGATCACCCTCGACAAGCTGCTGCCCGGCCTGCCCCTGGCGGACGTCTGATCCCGGCCGAGGGCCGCGCGCCCGTCAGTGGATGGTGCCGGTCGGCTTGGCAGGGGCGGGGGCGGTCTCGCGGGTCGGGCCGGCATGGTGATGCACCAGGCGCCAGCCCTCGGGCTCGCGGCTGAACACGTTGGTTGCCGCCAGGCGGTTGTCGCCGATCTTCTCGATGCACAGCACGATGGCGGTGTCGCCGTAATCCAGCACCCGCGCCGCGTCGACGGCAATGCGCGGCGGGTCCTTCAGGATCGCCGCCCAGCTCTTCATCACCGCCTCGCGCCCGGCCAGCACCGGCCAGCCCGGATGGATGCAGGCGACCGGCTGGCGGCGCGACCACAGCGTCTCCATCGCCGCCGCGTCGCCCTGCGCCAGGGCAGCGTAAAAGGCTTGGTTGGCGGCGATCGGGGAGCTGGTCATTGGCGGCCGGTCAATCCTCGATCCAGGCGATGCGCAGCACATTGGTGTTGCCGGGGGTGCCGAAGGGCACGCCGGCCGTGACCACGATGCGCTGGCCGGCACTGCCGAAGCCGTCATGCCTGGCCAGGCGGCAGGCCTTGCCGACCATCTCGGTGAAGTTGTTGACATCCTCGGTGTGCACCGCATGCACGCCCCAGCACAGCCCCATGCGGCGGGCGGTCTGCAGGTTCGAGGTCAGGCAGAGAATCGGCACTTCCGGCCGTTCGCGCGCCGCGCGCAGCGTGGTCGAGCCCGAGGTGGTGTAGGTCGCGATCGCCACCGCGCCGATGGTGTGCGCCACCTGCCGCGCCGCGGCGCTGATGGCGTCGGCCGAGGTGTTCTCCGGGTCGTAATGCACCGCATCCAGGATGGTGCGGTAGATCGGGTCCTTCTCCACCCGCCGGGCGATGCGGTCCATCATCGTCACCGCCTCGACCGGGTACTCGCCAGAGGCGGTCTCTGCCGACAGCATCACCGCATCGGCGCCGTCGAACACCGCGGTGGCGACGTCGGAGGCCTCGGCCCGGGTCGGGGTCGGGGACATGATCATGCTTTCCAGCATCTGGGTCGCCACGATCACCGGCTTGCCGGCCTGGCGCGAGGCGCGGATGATCCGCTTCTGCAGCGACGGAACGTCCTCGGCCGGCATCTCGACGCCGAGATCGCCGCGGGCGACCATCACGGCGTCGGTCAGCTCGACCAGCTCGTCCAGGTGCTGGATCGCCGCCGGCTTCTCCAGCTTGACGATCACCTGGGCCCGGCCGGCGATCAGCTTGCGCGCCTCGGCGATGTCCTCCGGCCGCTGCACGAAGGACAGCGCCACCCAGTCGACGTCGATGTCGAGGGCGAAGCGCAGGTCGTCGCGGTCCTTGTCGGTCAGCGGCGATAGCGGCAGCACCGCATTCGGCACGTTGACGCCCTTGCGGTCGGACAGGCGCGAGCCGGCCTCGACCACGGTGTCGGCGAAATCCGGGCCGCAATCGACGACCTTGAGGCGCACCTTGCCGTCATCCAGCAGCAGGGCCTGCCCGGGCTCGATCGCGGCGAAGATCTCGGGATGCGGCAGGGCCACGCCGGTGGCGTCGCCGGTGCGTGGCTGCAGCGACAGGCGGAAGCTCTGGCCCTCGGTCAGCTTGACCGGGCCGTCGGTGAAGGTGCCGAGGCGCAGCTTCGGCCCCTGCAGGTCGGCCATCACCGCGATCGGGTGGTCGAACTCCCGCTCGACCTCGCGGATCAGGGCCAGCCGGGCGGCGTGGTCCTCCTGCTTGCCATGGCTGAAGTTCAGGCGGAAGACGTCGACGCCCGCCTCGAACAGCGTGCGGATCGCCTCGGCCGAGCTGGTGGCGGGGCCCAGCGTGGCGACGATCTTGGTTTGGCGCGTGCGGCGGAACGACGGGCGCTTCTTCGGCATGGCTGGACTCCCGGATCACGTGCCGGCATTGCTGAGCCCAGGCAGACCCGACTGCGCCGACGGGCGGGAAGAAATCACATCCGCGGCCCTTCGCCAACGTCGAATGTGCGCGGAGATTCGGATATTACGCGGACTTAATATTTCGCTTTGGCTCGGTTTGCCGCGGAAATGCCCGCCTTCGGGGCCGGTGTTGCGGGTCAGACACGCACCATGTTTTCCCGCCGCAGCACCGCGGTGGCGGCCTCCAGGTCGCCTACGCGGACCAGCAGGTAGTCGGTGTCGTAGGTCGAGATCGCGAAGATGCTGATGCCGGCTTCGGCCAAGGGAGCCGCGAGTCGGGCCAGGATGCCGGTCAGGGCGAAGTCGAGCGGCCCTTTGACCTTGAAGCCGCGCCAGCCGCGCTCGGCCTGCGCGTCCGCCGGCACCCGCGCCTCGAGGCACACCACCGACAGCTCGTCGCGGGTGCAGCTGACGGTGACGAAGGGATCGGACCAGTCGATCCAGCCGGGCAGCGGCGATCCCGCCGGCAGCCGGGCCACGGCCAGGGTCTCCGGCAGCAGGCTGAGAGTGAGGCGGGCCTCGGTCATGCGCTCAGGCTCTCCGGGCCAGCAGGATGCCGGCCAGCACCAGGGCGCCGCCCAGGCCCTGGGCCGGGCCGAGCGGCTCGGCCAGGACAATCCAGGCCAGGGCCGCGGCCGCGACCGGCTGGATCAGCAGGGTGAGGGAGGAGAAGGCCGCCGGCAGCCAGGCCAGCGCATAGGTGATCAGGCTCTGCCCGGCGACCTGCGAGACCCAGGACAGGCCGATCAGGATGGCCCAGCCATACAGCGTCGGCGGCAGCAGGGTCGGCTCCATCAGCAGCGCCAGCGGCAGCGTCGCCGCGGCGGCGACGGCACTGGTCCACAGCATGATGGTGGCGACGGAGAAGCGGTCGCGCAGCCGGCCGACCGCCAGGATGTAGCCGCCGTAGAACACGGCGGCCAGCGCGGCCAGGGCATCGCCGGCCAGGGCGCCGTCGCCGAAGCCGCCGCCTTTCAGCACCACCACGCCGGCGATGGCCACCGCAAGCCCCGCTGCGAAGATCGGGCGGATCGGGGTGCGGAACAGGACGAAGGCGCCGAGGGTGACGAAGATCGGCGCCAGATTGGCCAGCAGCGTCGCATTGGCGACCGAGGTGATGGCCAGCGCCCAGTGCCAGGCCACCAGGTCGGCGGCGATGAACAGGCCGGGCAGGGCCAGGGCGGCGCAATCGGCCAGGCTCCGCGGCCGCGCCGCTTCGCCCTTCGCGCGCTCGGCCCGGTACCAGAGGAACAGGATCGGCAGCGCCAGGGCCACGCGCCAGACCGCCGTCGCGATCGGCCCGACCTCCGACAGCCGCACGAAGATCGGTGAGCTGCCGATCGCCAGCCCGCCCAGGATCAGGGCGGGCAGCGCCAGGCGCTGGGCGGGGGAAGGGGACAGCACGGCATCGCTCATGGTGGGCCGGAGCTTAGTCCGCCGGGCTCGCCGCGATCCATGGCAGGCCGCGCAGGGGAGACCGGCGCGCCGCGCGGGCCGGCCCGACAGTGCGGTATCATCAAACCGTCACGGCGTCGCGGCAGGATGCGCGCCGCCACTCAAGGGGGAACTGCCATGCTTCGCCGTGCCGGATTCGCCATCGCCCTCACCGTCGCCGCCGGTGCCGCCGTCGCGGCGCCGGACGATCTGGCCCAGCGGATCGAGGGGCTGTCGCGCTCGACCCAGTGGCGGCTGGTCGAGACCATCAAGGTGCCGTTCGACACCTACCACCCGCAAGGCTTCGCCCGGGCCGGCGATGCGATCTTCGCCTCCTCGGTCGAGATCACCGTGCCGACCAAGCGCTATGCCCAGCCGCAGGACGGCATGGACCGCGACGCCGGCCAGGGCGTCGGCCATCTGTTCAAGCTCGACGCCCAGGGTCGGCAGGTCGGCCATGTCACGCTGGGCGAGGGCTCGATCTACCACCCCGGCGGCATCGACTATGACGGGCGCTGGCTGTGGGTGCCGGTGGCCGAGTATCGGCCGAACAGCCGCTCGATCCTGTACCGGGTCGACCCGCAGACGCTGGAGGCGGTCGCGGTCGGCCGGGTCGACGACCATATCGGCGGGCTGGTGCACGACACCGATCACAACACGCTGCACGGCGTCAGCTGGGGCTCGCGCCGCTTCTACACCTGGCGCCTGGATGCGGAGGGCAAGGTCGATGCCTCCGCTCCGCCGGCGGTGACGCTGAACCCGGAGCACTATCTCGACTACCAGGACTGCGCCTACCTGCCGGTCGGCCGTGCGATCTGCACCGGCATCACCGAGTTCCGCCGCACGCCGGATGCGCCGGTGTTCGGCCTGGGCGGGATCGAGATCGTCGACCTCGCCGCCGGCCGACCGACCTTCCAGGTGCCGGTGCTGCTGTGGACCGAGGACGGCACCGCCATGACCCGCAACCCGGTGCTGGTCGAGGCGACGCAAGACGGCCTGCGCCTGACCGCGATGCCGGAGGACGGGCAGTCGCGGATCTTCGTCTACGAGACGCCCTGAGATCGTTTGGAAATGCTACTGGCGCGGCCGTCTGATGGCGGCTTCTGCGCTTCCGGTGCTCACGGACTCAAACGTCCGCTGCGCGCCGGTTCTCGAAGCCACCACCATCCGACTCACGCCAGCGCATTTCGAAACGGTCTCTGACTTTTTTAGGGCGGCGATGTCGGGGCCGCCTGTGTGACGGCATCCTTGGGCCAGCGCATCATGGCGGACAGCAACCCGCCAGCCAGGGATGGAGCCCGACATGCTGAAGACGATCCTGACCGGTGTTCTCGCGGCCGCGACTCTCGTCGCCGTGCCCGCCGCCGCCCAGACCCAGACGGTCCGCAGCGGCCATGCCGAGGCCGGCGGCATCAGCTACTATTACGAGGTCCAGGGCCAGGGCGAGCCGCTGCTGCTGCTGCATGGCGGGCTCGGCTCGATCGACATGTTCCGACCGCTGCTGCCGGCGCTGGCGGCGAAGCGCCGGGTCATCGCCGTCGACCTGCAGGGCCATGGCCGCACGCCGCTGGGCGACCGGCCGATCGACCTGGCGGCGATGGGCGCCGACATGGCGACGATCCTGCAGCAGCTCGGCGTCGAGAAGGCGGATGTGCTGGGCTATTCGCTGGGCGGCGGCGTCGCCTTCCAGCTGGCGGTGCAGCATCCGGAGATGGTGCGCCGCCTGGCCCTGGTCTCGGCCGGCTATGCCCAGGACGGCTTCTATCCGGAGATGCTGCCGCAGCAGGCCGCGGTCGGCGCCGGCATGGCCGAGATGATGAAGGGCACGCCGATGTACACGTCCTATGTCGCGGTGGCGCCCAAGCCGGAGGACTTCCCGCGGCTGCTCGACGCCATGGGCGCGATGATGCGCAAGCCCTACGACTTTTCGGCGGATGTGCCGAAGCTGACCATGCCGGTGATGCTGGTCTTCGGCGACAGCGACATGTACCGGCCGGAGCATGTGGTGAAGTTCTACCAACTGCTCGGCGGCGGGCTGCGCGACGCCGGCTGGCAGCGCGAGCACATGTCGCAGAATCGCTTGGCCATCCTGCCCGGCGCGACCCATTACGACATCTTCCTGTCGCCGCAGCTGCCGGCGACGGTGCTGCCCTTCCTGAACGGCGAGAGCAGCACCGTTGACTGGAAGTAGCTACGGCATGTACTGGCCGCCGTTGATCTCGACCATCTGGCCGGTGACGTAGCCGCTGGCAGCCTCCGAGGCGAGATACAGGAAGGCGGCGGCGCAGTCCTCGGACGCGCCCAGCCGGTTCATCGGGATCGTCGCCTGCATCGCCGCCAGTTGCTCCGGGGTCGAGAAGCGCTCGTGGAACGGGGTGGTGATGACGCCGGGCGAGACGGCGTTGACCCGGATGCCGTCCTTCACCAGCTCCTTGGCCCAGCCGCGGGTGGCGACGGCGACGAAGCCCTTGGCGGCGGCGTAGATCACCGAGCCGGGGCCGCCGCCGTGGCGTGCCGCAATCGAGCTGAGATTGATGATCGACCCGCCGCCGCCCTGCCGACGCATCTGGGCCGAACCCTCGCGCATGAAGCGGACGACGTGGCGGACATTGACGTCCAGCACCGCATCGACGAACTCGTCGGTGTAGTCCGCGACGGGGGTGCGCTTGACCAGGGCGCCGGCATTGTTGATCAGCACGTCCAGCCGGCCGAAGGCGGCCACGGTCTGCTCCACCAGGGCCTGCGCCGTCTCCGGCCTGGTCACGTCGCCCGGAGCCAGGATCGCCTCGCCGCCGCCGGCCTTGATGTCGGCGACCACGGCCTCGGCGGCCGCGCGGCTGGAGTTGTAGTTCACCGCCACCTTGGCGCGGTTCTGGCCGAAGGCGCGGGCGGCGGCGGCGCCGATGCCGGTGCTGGCGCCGGTGATCAGGACGGCCTTGCCGGCGAGATCCGGGAAGACGGGAAGGGAAGGGGCGGTCATCGGCTTACCTCGAATGGCGTTGATGACTCCTATGATGTCCGACAATTCGCCGCCGCGCACCCTGGCGTTGCGTCGCGCCCGCCCTCCACAGCGTCGCGGCGCCCTGCTAGGGTTCGCGGGATGACGCTTCTCGGACCCGACGACCCGCCGCCCTTCGAGCTGGTGAACCCCGACGGCAAGGCCTGCGCCCTGCTGGTCGCCGACCACGCCGGCCGGGCCTTCCCGACTTCGCTCGGCTCGCTCGGCCTCGATCCGGCGGCGCTGGACCGCCATGTCGCCTACGATATCGGCATCGACGCCTTCTCGCGCCGCCTGGCCGAGCGGCTGGACGCGACGCTGGTGCTGCACCGCTATTCGCGGCTGATCCTCGATCCGAACCGGCAGCTCGACGACCCGACCTCGATCTGCGCCATCAGCGACGGCGTGATCGTGCCGGGCAATGCCAGGCTGAGCCGGGAGGACGAGGCGGCGCGGGCCGCCGCCTTCTTCCACCCCTATCACGACGCGATCGCCGGACAGCTGGACCGGATCGCGGCGCGCTGCCCGGCGCCGGCGCTGCTGTCGCTGCACAGCTTCACGCCGGTCATGCGCGGCTTCGCCCGGCCCTGGCAGGTCGGGGTGCTGTGGCGCGACGACGGCCGCATCCCGCTGCCGCTGATGGAGGCGCTGCGCCGCGACCCGGAGATCACGGTCGGCGACAACCAGCCCTATTCCGGCCGCAACGAGCATGGCTACACCATCCACCACCATGCCGAGCCGCGCGGCCTGCCGCATGTGCTGATCGAGATGCGGCAGGACCTGATCGCGGCCGACGCCGCGGCCGCGGCCTGGGCCGACCGGATGGCCGAGCTGTTCGCCCCGATCCTGGCCGACCGGGATCTGTACCAACCCCTGCAGGCCGTCGCATGACCGAACCGGCGCTGACCCTCGGCATCGAGGAGGAATACCTGCTGGTCGACCCGGTCAGCCGCGACCTGGTGCCCGACCCGCCGCCGGAGCTGGTGGAGGCGCTGGAGAACCGGCACGAGGGCGCCGTCGCCCGCGAGTTCTTCCGCTGCCAGGTCGAGGTCGGCACCCCGGTCTGTCGCAGCATCGCCGAGGCGCGCACCGAGCTGACCCGGCTGCGCCGGTCGGTGGTGGAGGAGGCGGAGCGGCACGGCCTGGCGCTGATCGCCGCCTCGACCCATCCCTTCGGCACCTGGCGGCCGCAGAAGCACACCGACCGCAGCCGCTACGACCAGCTGGCGCGCGACCTCGGCGTGCCGGTGCGGCGCCTGCTGATCTGCGGCACCCATGTCCATGCCGGGATCGAGGACCCGAATCTGCGCATCGACCTGATGCGGCAGGTCCGCTACTTCCTGCCGCATCTGCTGTCGCTGACCACCTCCTCGCCGTTCTGGCAGGGCACCGACACCAAGCTGAAATCCTACCGCCTGGCCGTGTTCTCCGAGCTGCCGCGCACCGGCATGCCGGAGGAGTTCCAGAGCTACGGCGAGTACGAGGCGGCGCTGGCGGCCTTGGTCCAGGCCGGAGTGATCGAGGACGGCAGCAAGATCTGGTGGGACATCCGCCCCTCGGCCCGGTTCCCGACGCTGGAGATGCGGGTCACCGATGTCTGCACCCGGGTCGAGGACGGGCTGGCCGTCGCCGCCCTCTACCAGTGCCTGCTGCGCATGCTGTGGCGCCTCAGGGCCCGGAACATCGCCTGGCGCCGCTACCGCAGCGTGCTGATCGAGGAGAACCGCTGGCGCGCCATGCGCTACGGCTTCGAGGAAGGGCTGATCGACTGGGGCAAGGGCAAGCTGGTGCCCTATGCCGAGCTGCTGGAGGAGGTGCTGGCGATGGTGGCGGAGGATGCGGCGGCGCTGGGCTGCGAGGCCGAGATCGCCCACACCCGCACCATCCTGGCGCAAGGCACCTCGGCCCACCGCCAGCTCGCCGCCTATTACCAGGCCCTGGCCGAGGGCGCCGACGAGGCCGGGGCGCTACGCCGCGTGGTCGACCGGCTGATCCTGGAGACCAAGGAGGGGCTGTCAGGCGAGCAGCCGCAGCAGCCCTGCGTCGCCGCATCCTGATATCGGTCAGAACCGCTGCCTGGGAGAGTATATCTTGAGCGTGCTGAAAGCTCTCTGCATCGCAGGGCTTCTGCTGATCCCTACGTCCGCGATCGGCCGCGAGGCACCGGCGGGGGAGGCCGCTTCGCCCGGGCAAGCTTCCTCCCTGTCGGCTGGGCTGCCAGGCATGGCGCGGGGGAAGACGGCGCAGATGTTTTTCGACCTGGCGGTCCACCAGTCCGACAGCAATCCGACCATCAGGAACGACGCCCTGGCCGTCGCCAACTACTCCCGCGCGATCCAGCTCGCGCCAGGCATGACCACGGCGTATCTGAAGCGCGGCCATTCCCGCCTCCGGCTCGGAGATCTCGCCGGGGCGGTCGACGATTTCGCGACGGCGATCGACCTGGGCGACGAGTCGCCCGAGACCTATGACCGGCTGGGGCATGCCGAAGCCCGGCTCGGTTATGGAAGGGCAGCGCTGATCGCCTATTCGCGCGCCATCGAACTGGGGCCGGACGACCCCGAACGGTTCGATGTGCGCGGCATCCTCCGGCTGGCATTGGGAGATGCCGAGGGGGCGCTCGACGACGCCGGCCTTGCGGCCGCGGCCGATCCCGATTTCGCTCCCGGCTTCGCGCTGCGCGGCAGGGCCGAGCAGAGGCTCGGACATCGGCCGCAGGCGGAAGAGGCGCTGCTGCGGGCGCTCGCGATCGCCCCGTATGACGGGCAGGCCTGTCACGCACTCGCCGCTCTGTATGTGGCCTGGGGTCGGGCGGTGGAGGCCCATGCCGCGACGGACCGGTGCACGGCGATCGACGACTGGCTGAAGGGGATCTCTCGCCGCGAGCCTCCCCGCGAGCCGCAGAAGGCCGAGCCCGGCGATCCGGATGCGGCTGCCCGCCATTTCCGTCGCGGCTTGCGTTTCGCCGAATCGGGCGAGTACGGGCTGGCGGTCAGCAGCTACGGCCGGGCGATCGAGCTCGATCCCGACATGGTCACGGCCTATTACCGCAGGGGGCTGGCCTATGAGCATCTGGGCAATCGCCGGCAGGCAGCCGAGGAGTATTCCGCCGCGATTGGCAAGGACGGGCGGTATGCGGCCGCCTTCCTCAATCGGGGTGTCCAGCGTGAGCTTGCGGGAGATGCGGACGGCGCCTTGGCGGACTACTCCGTCGCGATCGAGCTCGATCCGAACGATCCCGTTGCGCTGAGCAACCGGGCGTCGTGGCGCCGGTCCCGCGGCGACGAGGTGGGGGCGATCGATGACGCATCCCGCGCGATCGCGGCCGCGCCTTGGTGGAGTGTCCCCCACGGCCACCGCGGCCTCGCCTACCTGGATGTCGGCGAAAACGATCTGGCGATTGCCGATCTCAGCCGCGCGATCGAGCTCGATCCGACCCATGAGGGCCTCTACATCAACCGGGGCATCGCCCATCGGAATCTGCAGGAATTTCAGGAGGCGATCTCCGATTTCCTGAAGGCGATCGAGCTGAAGCCGGACGATCCGCTCGGATATGGCAATCTCGGCGACCTGTTGGCACGGAACGGCGACCACGCACCCGCTCTGGCCGCGCTCGACCGCGCGGTCACGCTCGACCCCGGCAGAAGCCTGTCCTACCAGGCGAGGGGAAGCCTCCACCGCGACATGGGCCTGCTCGATCTCGGCCTTGCCGATGCCGACAGGGCCGTCGCCCTCGACCCGCACGATGCGGTCACCTATGCCATTCGCGGCGACATTCACCGCAATGCCGGCCGTACCGCAGCGGCTCTGTCGGACTACGACAAGGCGATCGGGTTGAAGCCTTCGGCGACCGTCTATTTCACGCGCGGCGCACTCTACCAATCGCAGGGTGATCTCGACCGAGCCCTCCTAGATTTCGACAGGGCGGTCCAGCTCGATCCCAGGATGTGGCAGGCCCGCAGGGGCCGAGCCTTCGTCCACCATGCCAAGGGAGACAAGGCCGGGGCGATCCAACTCCTGTCCGACACCCTCTCCTTCATCCCCCTGAAAGAGCAGGAAGCGCGGGCCGAGGCCTATGACGACATGGGCTGGGAATACCTGGATCTCGGTCAGCCCGATAACGCCCTAGCCGCGTTCGGGAATGCGATCGCCGCCGATCCCCGCCGTGTCCATGCCTATCTGAGCCGGGCACGTGTGGAAGGCGACGCAGGCAGGTTGGACGACGCCTATGCGGACCAGACGAAGGCGATCGAAATCGCCCCGGAGAACGGGGCCGCCTACAGCGACCGAAGCTACGTGCTGCTGCTCCAAGGAAAGCCGGAGGAGTCGCTGAGGGACGCGGACAGGGCGATCGAGCTCGATCCCAACAACGGAATTGCCTATGCCAACCGGGGGGCCGGCTATGCTGCCCTTGGCAGGCACGATGCCGCCCGCGTCGCATTTCTCCGCGCCACGCAGCTGGCCCCGTCCATGGCCAATGCCTATCGAGGATTGGTCCAGGCCTATCTGGCCCTGAACCAGCCGGACCAGGCGCTGCCCTATGCGGAAAAGCTGCTGGCCATGCGCTCGGGCGATGCCGTCGATCTCGATGTGCGAGCCCAGGTCTACGAGCGGTTGGGACAGACCGAAGACGCCATCGCCGGTTACCGTGCCGCCCTGGCCCTGAAGCCGGATCTGCGATCGAGCCGGCAGGGGCTCGATCGCCTCCTGTTGCCCACGGCCCACCCGCAATAGCCGCCGACGGGGCTGATTGTCCCGGCGATCAACTCCCATATCCAGTCAGAGCAACGTCGAGGGAACCACCATGACCGAGATCGACGCCAAGACCCGCACCGAGCTGGAGGCCGCCGCCTTCCGCACCCTGGTCGAGCATCTGCGCCAGCGCACCGACGTGCAGAACATCGACCTGATGAACCTGGCCGGCTTCTGCCGCAACTGCCTGTCGCGCTGGTATCGCGAGGCGGCGGAGCAGCGCGGCATCCCGCTGCCGGATGCCGAGGCGCGCGAGGTCGTCTATGGCGAGCCCTATGACAGCTGGAAGGCCAAGCACCAGAAGGACGCCTCGGCCGGCCAGAAGAAGGATTTCGAGGCCTCGCACAAGCACTGAGGGTCGAAACCCCGCCGAGAAAGCTAAAGAAGTCCCCCCTCCCCTCGCGGGAGGGGGGCAGGGGGAGGGCTGCGCGCGTCCGCGCGCGAACGGGCAGGGGACGGAACGCGCCGCGCAGACCGGATCGCCGTAGTCCGGGCCCGTTCGGGCCGGGAGAACCCCCTCCCCCTAGCCCCCTCCCGCGAGGGGAGGGGGGACTCATTGTTCTTCCGTCGGCGCTTGCTGCGGATCTCGGCGAGGCCGTCCCGAATCGCGCCAGGAAACAGCACCCCCCACCACCCCGACTCCCGCGGCGGCGTTGGGCCGGGACAGGCCGCTTGCCGGCCCGGCCCGGCCGCTTTATGGTCCCGCGCCCTGAAAGACCCTGTTGAGGACCAGCCATGTCGGATGTCGGTGGTATCGCCGCGGATCGCCTGAAGTCGTTCATCGAGCGCATCGAGCGGCTCGAAGAGGAGAAGGCCGGGATCGCGGGCGACATCAAGGATGTCTATGCCGAAGCCAAGGGCACCGGCTTCGACGCCAAGATCATCCGCCAGATCATCCGCCTGCGGAAGATGGAGCAGGACGACCGCCGCGAGCAGGAAGAGCTGCTCGATCTCTACAAGCAGGCCCTCGGCATGCTCGAGTAATTCCGGAAGCTCGCCGCCTGGGCCCGGTTCGGCCTGCCGGCGGTGATCGGCTACACCTCGGCGATCAACACCCCGTCGCGCCGCGCCATGGAGCGGCTGGGCCTGGCCCCCGTCGCCGATTTCGAGGATGTCACCGTCCCGCCCGGCGACCCTCTGCGCCTGCATGTGCTGTACCGGATCGTGCGGCCGGGGTAGGGGCGGCCTCCAGGAAGAGCCGGCATCGCCCACCTCTCATTCTCCCCTCCCCTTGCGGGAGGGGGCAGGGGGAGGGGGTGTCGCCGCCTGAGCCGGCAGTACGGATTCGATCCAGTCTTCCGACAGGCCTTACCCGCGCGGACGCGCGCCGCCCCCTCCCCCCGGCCCCCTCCCGCAAGGGGAGGGGGAGAGTGGAAGGCTGGGCCGGCTGGTCATCGGCAAAGGTCGGAGGGCGACGGGCAGCGCTCAGCGGCCGCCCGGTTTCAGCTCCCAGGGTGGGCGGTCGAGCCGCTTCTCGGTGAAGAGGTCGATCCAGCCGGGAGGGGTTTTCCGGCTGCCCTTGAAGTAGAAATACCGGCCCGCCTCCGGGCCGGTCTCGGGCCACATTCGCGATTCGGATTCGGGCTCGGGTTCGGGCTCTTCCCCCTCCGCGTCGCGGCCATAGGACCAGTCGGCGCCGGAATAGTCGGGGTTCAGCCAGGCCGGGTCCGGATGGATGCCCATGTCGCGGCAGAGATGGATGACGATCTCCTCGAGCGGATGGTCGGCGAGAGCGAGGGCGGCGTCGATGTCCTCATCCTCGATCAGCCGCTCCCACAGATCGGCCAGCAGCGCCTCGCCCTTCTCGGCGCCGACCGAGTCGTCGCCGCCGATCGAGCAGGAGACGGCGCGGGCCACCTGGCGCCTGCGCTGCGTCTTCTCCTCGGCCCGGTCGCGGGCCTGGGCGGCGGCCTTCTGCGCCATGTCCTGGCGCTTCCGGGCGAGGTGCAGCTTCAGCGCCAGGGTGCGGCGGATGCCGCGGGCGATGCGGTCGAGCGAGATCTCCAGCTCCTTGGCCGCGGCGGCGTCGCCGGCCTTGATCGCGGCCAGGGAGGCGGCATGCATGGCCTCGGCGCGCTCCATCGCCATCTCGGCCAGCCGGTCGAGCATGCGCGCCGCCTGCTCGGCATCGGCGGAGGCCGGTGCGGCGGGCTGCGGGTTGGAGTCGGAGTGCGCCTTCTTCATGGAACGTAGCATGAACGAGAACAATCCAGCCGCGCAATGAACATTGCGTTAACTGCCGGATTGCGAGGACATCTGCGGCTTTCGGAGGGGACCGGGCCGTATTCGCCGTGCCCTGCCGGGCGGCTGACCCCGGGGCCAGCCGCCCTGGCCTGGGTCAGAGCACGAAGTCGCCGGCCACCGGAGTTATGATGCCGGTGAGAGCGATGGCGAAATCCGCCACCTTGTCGCCGTTGACGTCGCCCGAGACGATGGTCTGGCCGGCATCGATCCAGGTGTGTAGCTGCCCGGCGACGCCGGTGAACGGCGCGGTGCCGATATAGGTGAAGGCCTGGTCGCCGGCGACCCCGGTGTTGGCGTCGATCAGCGACAGGTCGATCCGGTCGCTCTGGGCATGGCTGAAATCGGTGACCAGGTCGCGGCCCGCCGCCGATGACGGGCTGTCCCCGATCGCGCCGTAGACGAAGCTGTCGGCCCCGGCGCCGCCGGTCAGCTGGTCCATGGCGCCGCCGCCGCGGAGCGTGTCGGCCCCGGCAAAGCCGTTCAGCACGTTGACGCCGCCGTTGCCGACCAAGGTGTCGGCGCCCTGGCTGCCATTGACGTTCTCGATCGCGACATAGCTGTCGCCCTGGGCCTCGCCGCCGCTGCCCAGACCGGTCAGCAGGCTGACAGTCACCCCGACCCCGCTGTGCCAATAGGAGACCAGGTCCGTTCCGGCGCCGCCGTCCAGGACGTCGGCACCGGCACCACCGCGCAGCACGTCGTCGCCGCCCCAGCCATGCAGCCCGTTGGCGCCGGCATTGCCGTCGAGGCTGTCATTGCCCTGGCTGCCGTTGATGTTCTCGACGGAGGCATAGGTGTCACCCGCGGCATCCCCGCCGGATCCGGTGCCGGTCGCCAGGTTCGCCGTGACGCCGACGGAGCTGCTGTAGTAGCTCACCGTGTCGGCGCCGTTGCCGCCATTCAGGCTGTCCGCCCCGCTGCCGCCGCGCAGTACGTCATCGCCGTCGTCGCCGTTGAGCATGTCCGCCCCGGCGCCGCCTTCGAGGATATCGTTGCCACCGCGGCCATCGAGCCGGTTCGCCCCGGCATCGCCGGCCAGGGTATCGTCGAAATTGGAGCCGGCGAGGTTCTCGACATCCACCAGGACATCGCCGGCGGCATCGCCGCCGCTTGCCGTGCCCGCGAGGAGGTTGACCACGACGGCGGCGGCCGAGCCGTTGTACTGCACCGTGTCGATGCCGGTGCCGCCGTGGTTGGTGCCGTCGTAGACGTCGCCGTAGATCGTGTCCGCGCCCGCGCCGCCTTCGATGACGTCATTGCCGCCGAAGCCACGGAGCTGGTTCGCACCCGCATCACCGATCAGGGTGTCATTGAAATTGGAGCCGCCGATCCGCTCGATGCCGTCGAGGGTGTCGCCTTCGGCTTCGCCGCCGTTGCCCAGGCCGGTGGCAAGACTGACCGATACGGCGGCGGACGAGTCGAGATAGGTCGCGATATCGATCCCGTCGCCGCCGATGAGATGGTCGGCGCCCGCGCCGCCGACCAGCCAGTCCGCCCCGGCGCCGCCGTCGAGGACATCGTTGCCGCCGCGGCCATCGAGCCGGTTCGCACCGGCATCGCCGGTCAGGGTATCGTCGAAATTGGAGCCGTCGATCGACTCGATGCTGGAGAAGGTGTCGCCTTGGGCGTCGCCGCCGGTGGCCGCGCCGGTCGCGAGATTGACCACGACAGCTGCGGCAGAGGCCGTGTAGCTGGCATGGTCGATGCCATCGCCGCCATTGAGCACGTCGGCGCCGGCGCCGCCTTGGAAGCCGTCATTGCCGGCGCCGCCGTTGAGAACGTCCACGCCCGCATAGCCCCACAGGGTGTCTTGGCCGACGCCGCCGTCGAGCCGGTTCGCACCGTCGTTGCCGACCAGGGTGTCGTCGAAATTGGAGCCGGTGAGGTTCTCGACGTCGACTAGGACATCTCCGGCGGCATCGCCCCCGCTCGCCGTGCCGGTGAGGAGGTTGACGACGACGGCGGCGGACGAGCCGCTGTATTGCACCGTATCGATGCCGGTGCCCCCGTGGTTCACGCCGTCGAAGACGTCGCCGTAGATCGTGTCCGCGCCGGCGCCGCCTTCGAGGATGTCGTTGCCGTTGTAGCCGCGGAGCTGGTTCGCACCCGCATTGCCGATCAGAACGTCGTTGTGATTGGAGCCGCCGACATGCTCGATGCCGTCGAGGGTGTCGCCGGCGGCGTCGCCGCCGCCGCCCAGGCCGGTGGCGAGGTTGACCGACACGGCCGCGGCCGATTCGAAATAGGTCGCGATATCGATGCCATCGCCGCCGACGAGATGGTCGGCGCCCGCGAGGCCGATCAGCCAGTCATTGCCGGCGAGGCCATTGATCGTGTCGGCACCAGCCGTGCCTTGAAGAGTGTCAGGGTTCTGGGTTCCGTTAATGACGGCCATGGTCGATTCCCTTCTGATGTCTGAGGCGCCACGCCCGCGGCGCCGCGGCCAAAGCTTCGCTCTCCAGCGATCGGAGCCGCCGGATACGGGTCGATTGGAAATGGATGGGCTGGGATCCCGCCGACCGGGCGGGAGGGGCGCTGCAGGTCCGCCGCCTCCGGTGCATGCACCCGCGGCCCTGTCGCCAGGCTTCGGAGCCCGAAATGCGCTTTACGGCGGACAGGCCTCCACGGGCAGTTCGCATGTAAAGGTGATATGATTTGATTCTTGCGGTTGGGCTATTAAAATAATTACTAGTAAATTATGCCTGTATTGATCCTTTATTTCCTAAATACAGGGGCGGCACCCCGCGAAGAGAACGGGCCAAGGCGGGTGTCCGCTTCAGTGGCGCTCGCGGGCCACGGACGTCCGCAAAGGTGAAGGGTTTCGGACACCGGCCCTCAACCCGGCCGGATAGGTCTCGACGGGCCGGCATCCGAAACCCTTCACCATCCCGGTCGACCAGGCTGACGGCGAGCAGCCCGGAAGCTGCCGTCGCCCTTGGCTCCGGAAAGTGGGCATCATCCGATTCGATCCCAAACCGTCCTTCAAGCCTTGCGTTCGGACGACGGCTTCAGCCGCACACTGGCCCACTTCGATCGACCTCCGCGGGCAGCCGATCAACCCGGAACCCTTCTGTCGCATTCGACCCGACGACGAAGCATCGCCGTTATATCACGAAGTCGCCGGCCACCACGCCGATGGACCCCGTGAGCTGGATGTGGAAATCCGAGGCGCTGTCGCCATTGATGTCGCCGGCGATGGTGGTGATGGTGCCGTTGGAGTGGTAGCGCAACTGCCCCGCGACGCCGGTGTACAGGGCGCTGCCGATGAAGCTGAAGGTCTGGTCGCCCGCAGTCCCGGTGTCGGCGTCGATCGCCGACAGGTCGATCTTGTCGCCCTGGACGTGATTGAAATCGGTAATCCGGTCGGCATTGGCGCCGACCACGCTCTGCGCCACGGTGGTGTAGGCGAAGCGGTCCGCCCCGGCCCCTCCGGTCAGCATGTCCTTGCCGCCGGCGCCGGTGAGCACGTCGTTGCCGTTCCAGCCCTGCAGCGTGTTGGCGTAGGCAGTCCCGGTGAGGCTGTCGTTGCCTTGGCTGCCGGAGAGGTTCTCGATCTCGAACAGGAGGTCACCCTGGGCCTCGTTGCCGCTGCCGACCTGCGCGGTCAGGTTAACCGAAACACCCGTCGAGCTGGTGTAGTAGCTAGCGGTGTCGATCTCGGTGCCGCCAACAAGCACGTCGGCCCCGGCGCCGCCGTAAAGCACGTCATTGCCGCCAACGCCGAGCAGAGTGTTGCGGCCCGCATCGCCGACCAAAGTGTCGGCGCCTTGGCTGCCGTCGATACGTTCGACCTCGATATAAGTGTCGCCGTAGGCGGCGCCGCTGGACCCGAGGCCAGTGGCGAGGTTAGCCACGATGCCGACGCTGCTGTCGGTGTAGGTCACGGTGTCGAAGTCGGCGCCGCCGTTGAGCGTGTCGGCCCCTTGTCCGCCCCACAGTATATCGTGACCGCCGCCTCCGTCCAGAATGTCGTCGCCGTTGAGGCCGCTCAGGGTGTTGCCGCCCCCATCCCCGATCAGCGTGTCGGCGCGCTGGCTACCGTCGATATTCTCAACCTCGACATAGGCATCGCCATGGGCGATGCCGCCGGACCCGAAGCCGGTGAGGTTGGCCACGATGCCGATGCTGCTGTCGGTGTAGGTCACGGTATCGATGCCGGCGCCGCCGTTGAGCGTGTCGGCCCCGGCGCCGCCGAGAAGCAGATCGTCACCGCCGTTTCCGATCAGGATGTCGTCTCCGTAGGAGCCGCTGAGCGTGTTGGCGCCGTTGTTGCCGAAGATCAGGTTGTTGGCCGAGTTGCCGGTGCCGCTGAGATCGCCGATGCTGAGGAGGATCAGTTCCTCGACATTGTCGGCGAGCGTGACGCTGGTGAGCGCGAACACCCGATCATGGCCCTCGCCGGCGAGCTCGATCACCCTGTCGTTGGCATCGACGGTGACGAGGTCGTCGCCGGTGCCGCCGACCAGATCGTCATCGCCGTCGAGACCGTTCAATTGGTCGTTGCCGCTGCCGCCATAGATGATGTCGTTGCCGCTCCCACCGTCGATGATGTCATTCCCGGCCCCGGCATCGACCAGGTCGGCGCCGTCGAAGCCGCGCAGCACGTCGCCTCCGGCGCCGCCGATGATGATATCGTCGATCGTGGAGCCCAGGATTGACTGCGGCGTGGTATCGTAGGCCGCCGAGAACACGTTCCAGGTGTTCGAGACCCCCTCAAGGCTATTGACGTCCCCCGCGTAGAACTCGATGACATAGGTCTTCAGGCCTGGCCCGGGCTCCAGCCCGAGATCGGCAAAGGCTTGGCCGCTCCACGTGTCGGACCCAGTCCAGGACCCGAGGAGCGGGCCCCCGGTGCGGGAATAGCTCACACCCCAATTGGTGGTCACGACATATTCGGGGTAGGGAGGCGGATCGAAGCCATAGCCAATCCGCAAGTTGAAGGTGTCAGTCGTGCGGTCGATCTCGGCGTTGAGCCAGTAGCCGCCCATGGATGTTCCTTTTTGGAGCCTGTGTTGAGCGTACCGATCCGGCCGCAGGCTTCCCGGCCGTGCAGGGTCCCGCCGGTTGCGCAGCGGGACGAAGCGCGCTTCTTCGCGGCGCCGCTCGCGTTTCCAAATCGTCGCCTTGAAACAGGAAAATATCGGTAAAGGCGCGCCTTGAATGGTCGACAGTATACCATAAGGCGCCGGGTCGCGGTATCACCCGGTTGGGTCAGTCGGCTGTGTCAAAGCGGCTGCACAATGCGTTAGGTCGGCCAGTCGATATCGAGTTCAATCTGGAATGCTCCCATTGCTGCCGACTGCTTTCCGCCCTCCGCGGTCAGCCGGCCGACGGGAGGCTACCCGAAAGCGGAAGTCCCAATGCGCCTCCCTATACCTGCGAGAACACCAGCAGGCAGGCCGCATAGATCCCCAGCATGACCCCCGCGCCCGCGACATCCCGGCGCCAGTCCCGCCGCCCGCCCGGGGTCAGCCACCAGCCGAGCCGCTTGCCGACCCAGGGCACCAGCCGGGACAGCAGCAGGACGCTGACGACATTGCCGATGAACAGGGCGAACCAGAAGGGCAGGCCCGCATCCCGTATCAGGAACGGGGTCTGGACCGCGGCGCCGAACAGGAAGACGACCGGGTACAGGAGCGCGATCACCACCATGTTCTGCTTCCAGGCCGGCGGCACCGCTTGGCCGGCGGCGGCGCCGCCGCCCGCGAACCAGGGCTCGAAGCCGGTGCGGACGATGCGGGCGTGGAATGCCTCGGTGAAGGCGGCGGATTCGGCCAGCAGCGCCTGCCGCTCCGGGCTGTCCATCCAGCCCTGCAGGGTGCGGTCGCTGTCGAAGCGCAGGATCGCCAGCCAGTCCTCCTGCACCCCCGGCACCGGCGGCTGGAAGCGGTAGCCCTGGAAGCCGGGCGCGCGGGCCTGGGCGGCGGCGATGCGCTGCTCCCAGCGCCGGAAGGCAGCCTCCTGCCCCGGCTTGACCTTGGTGGCGATCACCGCCGAGGCAGGGGCGGGCAGGGCACCGCCGGCGCCGTCGGGCACCAGATGCACGTCGTCCAGACCGGCCAGCAGGCCCTGGGCCTCGGCCACCAGCGCCTGGCGCTTGTCCGACCGCAGCCAGGCCACCGCGCCCGACTGGCTGCTGAAGCGCTGCAGGATCACCCAGTCCGGCTGGGCCGGCGGGTTGGGCGGCATCACCGACTGCTCCAGGAAGCCCGGCTGCCCGGCCACCGCGGCGCTGATCCTCGCCTGCCAGCGGCCGAACGCATCCTCCTGCCCATCGCGGATGCGGGTCTGCACCATCAGGGTGACCGGGGCGTCGGCCGCGGCGGCAGAGGCGGCGGTCATCGGGCGGCGTCCCCCAGCCGGTCGTAGATCCGGTCCGGCGTCAGCGGCAGATGGGCGAAGCGCACGCCGGTGGCGTCGGCCAGGGCGTTGGCGATGGCGGGGGCCACCGGGTTGATCGCGCATTCGCCCTGCGACTTGGCGCCGAGCGGGCCGATCCGGTCATAGGTGTCGGCGAACATCACCTCGCTGGCCGGGATGTCGGCGAAGGACGGGATGCGGTAGTTGCGCAGGCTGGGGTTGACCACCCGGCCGGCGCCGTCATGCACCATGGTCTCGCAGAGCGCCCAGCCGATCGCCATGCCGATGGCGCCGTCGATCTGGCCGCGGCACTGCATCGGGTTGATCGGCCGGCCGATATCCGCCGCGTGGACGCTGTGCAGGATGCGGACCTCGGCGGTGGCGCGGTGCACCGCCAGGCGGATGCCCTGGACGTTGAAGGCGACGCTGCGCGGGGTGAGATAGGCCTTGCGCCGGACGATGAAGCGGTGGCCGTCGGCGGTGCCGGCGGCGTGCAACTCGGCCAGCGCGATGCGGTGGTTGCCGCAGACCACGGCATCGGCCTCCAGCCGGCATTCGGCGCGGTCCATGCCGGTGTGGCGGGCGGCGTAGTCGAGGATCGAGTCGCGCAGCGCCGCGGCGGCCAGGGCCACGGCCTGGCCGGCCACCACGGTGCCGGTGCTGGCGAAGGTGCCGGTGTCATAGGGGGTGCGGTCGGTGTCGGCGATGGCGATGCCGATCTGCCCGGCCCGGCACTCCAGCAGCCCGGCCGCGATCTGGCGGTGGGCGGTGGCCGAGCCGTTGCCCATCTCGGTGGAACCGACGGCGAGGTGATAGCCGCCCGCCGCCGTCAGGCTCATCTCGGCGCCCGAGCGGTGCTCGGTCGGCGGGCCGCATTCCAGCATCGCCATGGCCATGCCGGTGCCCTCCGCCCAGTCCGGGCCTTCGGGGCGGGGCGCGCCACGGCCGCTGGCCAGGGCCTGCTCGACCAGGTCGAGGCACTGGTCGAGGCCGTAGCTGCCGAAATCCACGTCGGACGTCTCCGACCAGATCGATTCGATCCAGTCGGTCGGGCGGATCATGTTGCGGCGGCGGATCGCGAAGGGGTCGAGTCCGAGGCCGCGGGCGAGGTCGTCGATCGCCGATTCCACCGCGAAGGTGGTCTGCGAGGCGCCGTAGCCGCGGAAGCCGCCGCCGGGGACGATGTTGGTGTAGACCGCGGCGCCGTCCGCCTTCTTGTTGGCCGGGCGGTAGGCCGAGATCGGGGTGCCCAGCGCGGCGGCCAGCGTCTCGCTGGCGTGGCCGCCATAGGCGCCGGTGTTGGAGACGACGCGCAGCTCGATCGCGGTCAGCGTGCCGTCGCGCTTGGCGCCCAGCTTCACCTGCGTCGTCATCTGGTGGCGCGTGGTGGCGGCGGTGAACTGCTCCTCGCGCGTGTACTCCCATTTCACCGGCCGGCCGGTGCGCAGCGTGGCGAGGACGCACAAATCCTCGGTGATCATCTCCTGCTTGCCGCCGAAGCCGCCGCCGACCCGGCCGGTGAAGACATGCAGGTCGTGCACCGGCAGGGCGAAGACATGGCTCAGCTTCTGCCGCACGATGAACGGCGCCTGCGAGCTGGTGCGGACATGCACCCGGCCGGCGGCATCCTGCCAGGCGATCGAGCCATGGGTCTCGAGATGGACGTGCTGGACGCGGGAGGTGGAATAGGTCGCCTCCTGCACCACATCGGCCTCGGCGAAGCCTTCGGCGACGCTGCCGACCTCGCCCTTGATGCGGGCATAGACATTGCTGCCGCCGGTGACGCCGCGGTGGTGCAGCACCGGCGCGTCCGGAAGCATCGCCGCCTCGGGGTCGAACACGGCGGGCAGGGGCTCGTAATCGACCACCAGGGCCCGGCAGGCGGCGGCGGCGATCGCCTCGCTCTCCGCCACCACCGCGGCGACGCGCTGGCCGACGAAGCGCACGATTTGGTCAAGCATATAGGTGTCGTCGGGGTCGACCAGATGGTCCTCATGGGTCGCCGTGCTGTAGAGCCGGCGAGGGACGTCCTCCCAGGTGAAGATCGCGACCACGCCCGGGATGGCGGCGGCGCCGCGGTCGATGCCGCGGATGCGGGCATGGGCGTGGGGCGAGCGCAGCACCTTCAGGTGCAGCAGCCCGTCCATCGCCACATCCATGGTGTAGGCGGCGTGGCCGGTGACGATGTCGCGGCCGAACGGGTTGCGCAGGCTGGCGCCGCAGGCCTGGCCGGCGACGTCCTCCTCGGCCTCGCCCCCGGGCACGCCGACGCCGTGGATGGCGTCGGCGATGGCGCGGTAGCCGGTGCAGCGGCACAGGTTGTTCTTCAGGGCGTGGGGCAGGTCGGCGCGCTGGTGCTGGTCCAGCGCGGCGACGGTCATGATCATCCCGGCGGTGCAGAAGCCGCACTGGAAGCCGGCGGAGTCGAGGAAGGCCTGCTGCACCGGGTGCAGCGTCTCGCCCTCGGCCAGGCCCTGGATGGTGGTGACCGTGCGGCCCTCGGCGCGGAAGGCGGGCAGCAGGCAGGAATGCACCGGCTCGCCGTCCAGCCACACCGTGCAGGCGCCGCAATCGCCGGCGTCGCAGCCCTTCTTGACGCCGAAGGACCCCTGGTCGCGCAGGAAGGTGCGCAGGCACTGGCCCGGCCGGGGCGCGGCGTCGACCGGCTGGCCGTCGATGATGCAGCTCATGCCCGGACTCCTTCGGCGAGCTCGCGGCGCACCTCCTCGGCGAGGTGCCGGGCGACGTGGCGCTTGTAGGGGGCGGAGCCGTGGACGTCGCCGAACCAGCGGGCCTCGGGGATCTGCTCGTCCAGCGCCGCCTGCAGCGCGGCGGCGTCGGGCATCGCGGGGAAGCGAAGATGGACCGGGCGGTCGGTGGCGGCGGTGAGGCAGAGATGCAGGTCGCCGCCGTCGCCGTTGGTGGCGCCGCTGGTGCCGATCACCAGGGCGGCGGAGCGGCCGAGCTTGGTCAGCGACATCACCCGCATCGCCGCCCGCCGCGACAGGGCCGAGGTGGGGAGGTGGATGCTGCGCAGCAGCTCGCCGGGCTGCAGGACATTGGCGTGGTTGCCGGTGACGAAATCGCTGACCGCGACCTGCCGCGGGGCGCCGTCGCGCGGCCACAGCGTGCAGATGCCGTCCAGCGACGCGGTCAGGGAGATCATCGGCCCGGCCGGCAGCGACATGCACAGATTGCCGCCGACGGTCGAGACGTTCCAGATCTTGAACCCGGCCAGGAACGCCTCGCAGCAGGACCGGAACAGCGGTGCCGCGGTCCAGGCCTCGGGCGCCGTGAAGCGGTACAGCGTGGCGATGCGGCAGGTGGCGCCGATGGTCAGCCCGTCCGGCCCGGCCTGCAGCTCCGGCCAGCCGAGGCCGTGCAGGTCGATCAGCGTGTCGGTGTCCGGCTGCGGCTCGGAGAACAGCCAGGTGCCGCCGGCGAGCCAGGCCCAGGAGGGCCGCCAGTCGCCGATCTCACTGGTGGAATGCGGGCGGCGGATGGTGGTGATGGTGCCGATGTCCATGGCGCGCCTCAGGGCCGATCGGCCGATGGCGCGGCGCCCAGGCGCCGGTTTCTTGCCGCAAACACTGAACTCTCCCTGAATATTATTTTATGAATTGCGGTCGATGTCTTGAATAAGTCGGTGCCAGGCTGTCGTTCCCCTTCGGCTGTTCGGGGCGAATAGTTTGGTCAGCCAATATCGGGATCCTGCACGGATCGGGCCCGCATGGCTAGTCATGCTTGCATCCTGACCCGTTTGCGTCGGCCTCGGGACGAAGATGTTCGTCTCGCTATTCCAGATACGGCGTCAGCACGTCTTCGATCCATTTCATGAATGCGCGGACCCGGCGCGACAGATTGCTCCGATGGGCGACAACGAGGGACACGGCGAGCGGCCGGCGACGAAAATCGGGTAGGATCTCCACAAGCGCTCCACTCTCCAAGTATCGGCCGATCCCCAGGAGTGGCGCCTGAATCAGGCCGAGGCCGGCGAGGGCAGCGGCTTCGTAGGTCTGCGCGCTGTTGACGTGCAGCGCCCCCGGCAACTGAAGCGTCGCGTAGCTGTCGCCGTCCGGATATTCCCATCCATAGGGTCTTGCGCCCAGCATCGTCGAAAAATGAATTGTCCGATGGTCCTGATGCTGGAGATCCTCCAGCGATCGCGGGACGCCATAGCGCGCCAGATAAGCGGGACTGGCAGCGTTGACCATGCGCAACTGTCCCAGTGGACGGGCGATCAGCGTCTCGTCCCCTATGGATCCAAGCCGCAATACACAGTCGAACCCCTCTTGAACCAGATCGACTTGCCGATCCGTGCTCGACACCTCCAGCTCCAACTCGGGGTGAGCCGCCATGAAATCAGGCAAGGCCGGCACGATCGTCGTGCGCGCCACCTCGGTCGGAAGATCGACCCGCAAACGGCCGCGAAGCGCCACGCGATCGCCTGCGAACATCGAGTGCAGGTCGTCGACTTCGGCAAGCAGATGGCGGGCACGGGCATGAAATGCGCGTCCGTCCTCCGTCAACTGCACGCTGCGCGTCGTCCGGTGCAGGAGCCTGACACCGATATCTTCTTCCAGCTTCCGGACCGCCGTCGAGGCCCTCCCCTTCCGGATGCCCAGGCTGTCGGCCGCGTGGGTGAAGCTCCCCATATCCGCGACCGTGATGAATATGAGGATGGGTTCGAGATTCCGCATTTTCGTGTCTCGATATTGTTCGCCACAAAGAGAACAGTATGTTCGATTTTTTGGCGTTTATCATATCCAAAAGGCACAGTAAGACTCGAAACCGGTCACCCCATCGGAGAACGACACGTGTCCGAAACCATGAACCTGCATCAGGTGCCTGAAGCCATGACCTTGCATCGCAGCAGCCTGTGGGCCGGCCGGATCATGAGCGCGATTGTCGTTGTCGCTCTGGCGGCGGACGGGGCTGCTCAGCTTTTCGTGCCGGGACAGGTCGCGAGCATGCTGCAGGAAACCGGGTTCGCGATGGACCTGACCCGTACCGTGGGTCCGATCATACTCGTCTGCGCCATCCTGTACGCCATTCCGGCCACCTCCGTCCTCGGGGCGGTCCTGGTGACCGGCTTTCTGGGCGGCGCAATCTGCGCCCATGTCCGCATCGGTGAGTTGGGATCGCAGCCGGAAATCATTTCGCTGCTTCTGGGCGTGATGGCATGGGGCGGCCTCTATGCACGCGATCCCCGGATCCGGGCCATTCTGCCGCTCACCCGTTGACCCGACCGGGGCATGTTCCGTCCCTATAGATCAGGAGAAAACGCATGTTTCTAGTATTGGGAATCACGGGAAAAGTCGGCGGCGCAACGGCAAAACATCTGCTGGCGCACGGCAAGCAGGTACGCGCGCTCGTCCGCAATCGCGAGAAGGCGCTGAGCTGGGCGAACCAGGGCGTGGAACTGGTTGACGGCGATTGGAATGATTCGGCAGCCATCGTGCAGGCGCTCGAAGGCGTCGAAGGCGTGTTTGTCATGCTGCCCCCTGTCTGGGCGCCGTCGCCCGATTACAAAGAAGCAAAGGGCGTGATCGCAAACTATGTCGAGGCGCTCACCAAGGCAGCGCCGCCGCGAGTGGTTGCGCTTTCGTCGATGGGCGCGAACCGAACCAGCGGGCACGGGGTGATCACGGCCTTGTCGCTTCTGGAGCAAGGCTTTCGCGACCTGATATCGCCAATCGCATTTGTTCGCGCAGGCGGATTCTTCGAAAATTTTCTGTTCGGCTTGCAGGTCGCGCAGGGCGGAACGTTACCGGTCTTCTACAATCCGACAAACCGGAAATCGACCATGGTCGCGACGAGCGACATAGGCGCGGAGGTCGCAACCCTTCTGACCGGGCCAGCGTGGTCAGGGCGGCGCATCGTCGAGATTGGTTCGATGGTCAGCGCGGATGAAGTCGCGGAGCAATTGGGCGAAGTCCTGAATCTCGACGTCAAAGCCTTTGCAATCCCGCGTGCAGGGTGGGCGGAAGCGTTAGAGCAATTCGGCATCCCGAAGGGCCGCAGCGGACCTGCCGAAGAAATGTACGAGGCCGTGAATGCGGGATGGATGGACCTCGGAGCCGAGGATACGCAGCACATAGCGGGGACGACGTCCGCACGCGACGTCTTCGCAGCGGCGCAGAACGCCGCCAAGGCGCAATTCCAAGCATCATAGGCAATACCCGTCATCCCGTGTCTGCGCAGCGGCACTTCGCGCCGCAGCGTGCACGGGATGACGAGTCAATGTTCGATCGTTGGTATGAGTCGTTCCATATACCGACCCCTCAAGGATGCCGGGCGGAAGCAGTGTGAATTTTCAAAGCCATTGTTTTTTAAACCTCCGCGATATAGCAAGGCCCAACTTGCAAAAAAGGACGGGTCATGGAGGAAGCGATCGACGGCCGGTGGGGCGAGCTGCTGACCCGGCGCTATGCCGCGACCGTCGCCACGCTGTGCCTGGGCGTGGCGCTGTACGCGCTCAACGCCTTCCTGGTCTCGACCTCGCTGCCCACCGCGGTGGTCGAGCTCGGCGGCGTCGGGCTGATCAGCTGGGCCTTCACCGTCTTCCTCGTCGCCGCCATTGTCGGCGGCGCCGCCGCGGCGATGCTGAAGCAGCGGTTCGGCACCCGGCCGGCGCTGCTGCTGGCCGCCCTGGCCTTCCTGGCCGGCACGCTGGTCTGCGGCTTCGCCACGTCGATGCCGATGGTGCTGGTCGGCCGCCTGGCCCAGGGCGTGGGGGAGGGGGTGATCGCCGCGGTCTGCTACGCGCTGATCCCGGAGATGTTCCCGTCGCGGCTGATCCCCAAGGTGTTCGGGGCCGAGGCGATCGTCTGGGCCGCCGCCGCCTTCGGCGGGCCGCTGCTGTCGGGCGTGCTGACCGAGACCGTGTCCTGGCGCGCCGCCTTCCTGGTCAATGTGCCGCTGATCGCGATCTTCGCCCTGCTGGTCGGCATCGTGGTGCCGGCCGAGCGGAGCCGCGGCGGCGGCGGCACGGTGCCGGTGCTGCGCCTGCTCGGCTGCGCCGCCGGCATCATGCTGGTCTCGGTCGCCGGCATCGTGCCGCAGAGCTGGCAGGCGGCGCTGTGCGTCGCCGCCGCGATGCTGGTGCTGGCGGCGGTGGTGCTGGCCGACCGGCGCAGCCGAGACCGGCTGTTCCCGTCCGACGCCTTCACCTTCCGCTCGACCGTCGGCGCCGGGCTCTGGGTGGTGCTGCTGATGCCGTTGGCCCAGGCCGCGACCACGGTCTATCTCAACATCACCATCCAGCATCTCTGGGGCTACGGCCCGACCATGGCCGGCTATGTCAGCGCGCTGATGGCGCTGTCCTGGAGCGGCTCGGCCGTGCTGGTGGCCGGCATCGTCCGGCCGGAGGGGCAGCGCCGGCTGATCCGGATCGGGCCGTTCCTGCTGGCGCTCGGCCTGCTCGGGGTGATGGCGGCGCTGGCGACGGGCCAGCCCTGGCTGCTGATGCTGTGCCAGGTGCTGATCGGCGCCGGCTTCGGCATCTCCTGGGCCTTCCTGAGCCAGGCGGTGATGGAGGCGGCGCGGCCGGGCGAGCGCGATTCCGCCTCGGCCCTGCTGCCGACGCTGCAGTCCGGCGGCTACGCCATCGGCGCCGCGGTCGCCGGGCTGATCGCCAACGAGGCCGGCATGGCCGCGGCGCTGGCGCCGGACGCGATCACCCACGCCGCCACCTGGGTGTTCGGCATCGCCGCGCTGCTGGGGACGCTGGGATTCCTGGCCAGCTTCGGGGTGCGGCCCGGGGGGCGGTGAGGGGCTGCGCCACCCCTTCCATCGTCATTGCGAGCGCAGCGAAGCAATCCATCGGTCAGCTCGCGCGGGACGATGGATTGCTTCGTCGGCTTCGCCTCCTCGCAATGACGGTTGGGGGATGGCCGACTCGACTCTCTACAGGCCCCACCGCTACCGTCGCTAGAGTGGCGAGCAGAACAGGAGAGCGGCGATGCTGGCGAGTTCGGTCCTGGCGTTTCTCGGGGTGTCGGCGCTGGTCATCGTCACGCCCGGGCCCGACACCGCGGTCACCGTGCGCAATGCGCTGCTCGGCGGCCGCGCCGGCGGCATCTGCACCGCCCTCGGCGTCTCGGTCGGCCAGGCGATCTGGGCCTTCGCCACCAGCCTCGGCATCGTCGCCCTGCTGGTGGCGTCCGAGCCGCTGTTCCTGGCGGTGAAATATGCCGGCGCCGCCTATCTGGTCTGGCTCGGCCTGCACGCGCTGCGCGCCGCCTGGCGGCCGGGCGACAGCGGGGAGGGCGCTGCCGCCGCCAAGCCGGCCAGGCGCCTCGGCCGCGGCGCGGCGTTCCGCCAGGGGCTGGTCAGCGATCTCGGCAACCCGAAGATGGCGGTGTTCTTCGCCAGCCTGCTGCCGCAATTCGTGCCGGGGGGCCAGCCGGCCTTCACCGTCTTCCTGGCCCTCGGCCTGGTGTTCAGCCTGATGACCTTCGCCTGGCTCGCCGCCTATGCCGTCGCCGTGGCCAAGGCCGGCGACGTGCTGCGCCGGCCGCGCATCCGCCGCGCCATCGAGGGCGTCACCGGCGTGCTTCTGGTCGGGCTCGGGCTGCGCATCGCGACGGAGCAGCGGTAGCCGCTACTGCGCAGTTGCGCCGGAGGCTTCGACGATCGGCTTGTACTTCGCCTTCTCGGTCTTGATGTAGGCCGTGAACTCCTCCGCGGTGCTGCCGATCGGCTTGGCGCCAAGGGGCTCGACCCGGGCCTTGATCTCCGGCAGGCGCATGACCCGCTGCACCTCGGCGCTCAGCTTCTCGACGATGGCGGGCGGCGTGCCGGCCGGGGCCAGCAGGCCCTGCCAGGAGGTGATGTCGAAGCCGGGGAAGAATTCGGCCATCGCCGGCACGTCCGGCAAAGTTGGCGTGCGCTCCAGCCCGGTCACCGCCAGCGGCCGCACGGTGCCGGCGCGGGCCTGCTCCATCGCGGTCGGGATGTTGTCGAAGATCATGTCGACATGGCCGGCGACGACGTCGCCCAGCGCCTGGGCGCTGCCCTTGTAGGGCACATGGGTCATGTGCGAGCCGACATGGATCTCGAACGCCGCGGCGGCGAGATGGATCGAGGTGCCGAAGCCGGACGAGGCGTAGCTGTGGCCGTCCGGCTCGGCCTTCAAGAGCGCGATCAGCTCCGGCACCGACTTCGCCGGGAAGGACGGGTTGACCACCAGCAGGTTCGGCAGCGTCGCGGCCAGCGAGATCGGCGCGAAATCGGCCTCGGCGTCGTAACTCAGGTCCTTGAACACCCAGGGGTTGATCGCATGGGTGCCGACCGTGCCCATGCCCAGGGTGTAGCCGTCCGGCTCGGCCTTGGCCAGCTGCTCGGTGCCGATGCCGCCGCCGGCGCCCGGCTTGTTCTCGACCACGAAGGGCTGGCCAAAGGTCTTGCTCATCTCGTCGGCCAGCAGGCGGCCGAACAGGTCGGTGTTCCCGCCGGGGGCGAAGGGCACGATGATGGTGACCGGTCGGGTGGGCCAGGCCGCGTCCTGGGCGGAAGCGCCGCCGAGCGGCAGCAGGGCGGTGGGCAGCAGGACGGCCAGGCAGGCGCACAGCGCTGTCTTGGACATGGATCCCCCTTCGATGTTGGGCGGCCTCATGCAGGGCGCGCTTCCATGTCCAGTATGCCAAAGGACCGCCGTCCTGGCACCTGCGCGAGGGCTGTCCGAGACGCCGTGCCGGCACACCTTGTCGCAATCACGCCGCGGTGTCGCCTTCCGGACAGTTCCGGTCGTCGGCGATGCAGCGCCAACGCCCCGGCATCACCATTTTGTCATCCAAGCGCCGGTGATGGCGCCGTGCCCATGGAGGACGGTGAATGCTGGGGTTCAATCGGTCGACCGCCAAGGTTGTTTCGCTGCCGACGCCGAAGACGGCGGTGGTCGACCTGTTCCGCGGCCTCTCGATCGAGACCGCGCCCGGCATCGCCGCCAAGACCGCCAGCTACGGCGCGCATCTGCCGGCCGGCACCCCGGTCTATGTCACCATGCTGCCGGGCGCCGATCTCGGCGAAATCGTGCACACCGCGGCGCGGCTGCGCGGCGAAGGCCTGGTGCCGGTGCCGCACATCGCCGCCCGCAGCCTGGAGAGCCGGGCTCAGCTCGACGACTATCTCCGCCGCCTCGCCGGCGAGGCCGGGGTCGACCAGGTGCTGGTGATTGGCGGCGGCGTGTCCACCCCGGTCGGCCCGTTCGACCGCACCATGCAGGTGCTGGAGACCGGCCTGCTGCAGCAGCACGGGATCAAGACCATCGGCGTCGCCGGCCATCCCGAGGGCAGCAAGGACATCCCGGCCGAGGAGATCGCCCGCTCGGTCGCCGAGAAGAACGCCTATGCCCGGGCGACCGGGACCGAGCTGTACATCGCCACCCAGTTCTGCTTCGACGCCGAGGCGATCATCGCCTGGGACCGCGAGCTGCGCCGCGCCGGCAACGAATTGCCGATCCATCTCGGCCTGGCCGGCCCGGCCAAGCTGAAGAGCCTGATCCACTACGCCGCGATGTGCGGCGTCGGCCCGTCGATGCGGTTCCTGACCCGGCAGGCGATGAACATCGCCAAGCTGGCCTCGGTGTCGATGCCGGACCGGCTGCTGACCGAGCTGGCGGATTACCGCGCCAAGGATGCCGGCTGCGGCATCGCCCAGCTGCACCTGTTCGCCTTCGGCGGGCTGGAGCGCTCGGCCCGTTGGGTCAAGGCGATGCAGGACGGCCGCTTCACCCTCGACGGCCGCGGCGGCTTCGCCATGGACGAAGCGCTGGACTAAGCCGGCCTCTACGGTCATTTCCATCAATAGCTGAATCAAAGACTGTCATGCCCGGGCTTGACCCGGGCATCCAGAGACTGTCGACATCTTCTGGATTGCCGGGTCAAGCCCGGCAATGACAATAAAGGAATTGCTCTTATCTGAGGGTTATTCTCGGTGTGCCCTAAGCCGGCACTGCCAGCTCCGCTCTGTCGCGGGCCGGGGCGCCGCCATCCGGTCCGGCCAGCCGGAGCACCCGCGCCGAGAGCTTCTCGGCGAGGGCGAGGTCGTGGGTGACCAGGAGCACGCCCAGGCCGGTCTCCGACACGATTTCGAGCAGGAATTCCACCACCTCCCGCTGGCTCACCGGGTCGAGGCGCGAGGTCGCCTCGTCCGCGAACAGGAACACCGGGTCCAGCAGCAGCGCCCGCACCAGGGCGAAGCGCTGCAGCTCGCCGCCCGAGACCTGGCCCGGCAGGCGGTCGAGCAGGCTGTCCGCAAGGCGCAGCCGGGCCATCAGCCCAGCCACCCGGTCCCAGGGCTGCCGGTGCAGCCGGGCCAGGTCGCGCAGAGCCCGCCGGATCGGCTGGTGCGGCACGAAGGCGGCCGGCGGATCCTGGTACAGCTTCTGGAACCTGAGCCGCGGTTGGCCGCCCGGCCGTTCCACCGTGCCGCTGTCGGGGGCGGCGAGCCCGAGCAGGATGTTGCCGATCGTGGTCTTGCCGCAGCCGCTGGGGCCGGCGATGGCGACGATCTCGCCCGCCCGCACCTCGATGTCGATCCCCGCGAACAGCCGGCGCGGACCGAAGGCCTTGGCGAGGCCGCGGCCGACCAGGACCGGGCCACCGGAAGGCCGCGGCGCCCGATCGGGCCAGCGCCGCGGATCGGCGGCGAGCAGCGCCCGGCTGTAGGCGTGGCCCGGCGCCCGCAGCACGGTCTCGGCCGCGCCGTGTTCGACGATCCGGCCGTCCAGCATCACGCCGACGGTGCCGCCGAGCGCCTCGGCGACCGCGACGTCATGGGTGATGGTGAGCAGCAGGCGGCCGGCCTCCACCTCCCGCTTCAGCCGCGCCACGACGCCGTCGCGCAGCTGGGCGTCGAGGCCCTTGGTCGGCTCGTCGGCGATCAGCAGCCGGCTGTCGCCGGCATGGGCGATGGCGATCGCCACGCGCTGGCCCATGCCGCCCGAGATCTGGAACGGGTAGAGCGCGCCGGCACCACCGAGCCCGACCTCCGCCAGATGCTCGCGGCCGCGCGCCTCGCTCTCCCTCCGGGGGCGGCGATGCACGAAACGGTGCACTTCCGCCACCTGGGCGCCGACCCGCATGGTCGGGTCGAGGGCGAGCCAGGGCTCCTGCGGCAGCAGCGAGATCGCGCGACCCCACAGCTTCCGGCGCTCGGCGGGCGGCAAAGCGAGCAGGTCGGCGCCGTCGAGGCGGATCGTGCCGGACGCCCGCAGCTCCGGCGGCAGCGTGCCCATGATCGCCTGGGCGACCAGGGATTTGCCGGAGCCGCTTTCGCCCAGCAGGGTCAGCGGCCGGCCGGGCTGCAGCGACAAGGAGACATCCGTGACGACGGGGCCGGCGGCCGAGGCGACGCCGAGCCCGGAGACGGAGAGGCCGGTCATCGGGAATTCCTCTGGGCGACGAGCTGCAGGCCGAGGACGAGCAGCACGATCAGGGCGGCGGGCAGCAGCACATGCACCGGCGCCTCGGCGTAGTAGGGCAGCAGTTCGACGATCATGCTGCCGAGCTCCGGCGTCGGCGGCTGCAGGCCGACGCTGATCGCGCTCAGGGTCGAGATGGCGATGATCGCCGTCGCCATGGCGAAGGCCGCGAGGGTGCCGATCAGCGGGGCGATCACGGGCAGGACGTGGCGGCGCAGGATGTAGCTCGGGCCGAAGCCGAGCAGGGACGCGGCCTCGACATGCGGCTGCTTCAGGACCGTGGCCGCGGCGGCGCGGGTGACGCGGTAGAACTCGACCCACAGCGTCAGCGCCAGGCCGAGATAGAGCGGCCCGAAATTCCCGGGTGCAAAGGCCAGCAGCAGCAGGACCAGCATCAGCCCCGGCAGCGCCAGGACGATGGTCGAGGCGAGGTCGGCCAGCCGCCCCACCCACCCGCCGCGCCAGGCGGCGGCGAGGCCGAGCAGCACGCCGGGCACGGCCGCCGTCGCCATGGTCAGGACGGCCATGCCGAAGGACAGCCGCGCGCCATGAGCCAGCCGGGCCAGCAGGCTGCGCCCGTAATGATCGGCGCCGAGCAGGTAGTCGCCGCCGGCCGGCGCCAGGCTGGCGCCGAGATCCTGCCCGGCCGGATCGGCGTCGATCAGCCAGGGCCCGAGCACGGCGAAGACCGCCAGCGCCAGCAGCAGCGTGCCGCCGACGGCGCGCGGGGTGGCGAGGCGCGGCGACGGGGAGGGGAGGATGAGGGTCATCGCACGGTCCTCGGGCGCGGGTCGAGCCAGGCGGTGGCGGCCTCGACCGCGGCGGTGATGGCGACGAAGATCAGGCCCATGGCCAGGGCCGTGCCCTGGACCATCGGGACGTCGCGCTCGACGATGGCGTGGACCAGGGCGTGGCCGATCCCCGGATAGGCGAAGATCGATTCGACCACGACGACGCCCTCCACCAGGTAGATCGCCTGCAGGCCGAGATAGGAGACGACGGGGATCGCCGCGTTGCGCAGGCCGTGGCGGCGCACCGCCACGGCCTCCGACAGCCCCTTGTGGCGGGCGAAGGCGAACCAGGGCGACGCCACGGCGCCGGTGACCGCATCCCGCGTCACCCGGCTCGACACCGCGGCGAGGCCGAGGCCCAGCGTCAGGGCCGGCAGCGCGATCTCGCGCCAGGTGCCGAAGCCGGCCGGCGGCAGCCAGCCGAGCCGGATGGCGAAGACCAGCATCAGCACGAGGCCCAGCACGAAGGGCGGCAGGGCGCGCAGGGCCACCGAGCCGGCCAGCCCCAGCCGGTCGACCCAGCCCTGCGGCCGCAGGCCGGCGGCCACGCCGATCGCGGGCCCGACCAGCAGCGACAGCCCCAGCGCCGCGGCCGCGAGCCACAGCGAATAGCCGAGCTGGACCGCCAGCTCCTCGACGATCGGCGCCCCGGTGACCAGCGAGCGGCCGAGGTCGAGCCGGGCCAGGTTGGCGATCCACTCGGCGAACTGGGCCGGCCAGGGCCGGTCGAGGCCGAGCTCGGCCCGCACCTTGTCCGCCGCCTCCGCGGTCATCGCGTCGGGGCCGTAGCGGCCGGCCGCGATCCGCATCGCCGGGTCGCCCGGCAGGACGCGCATCAGGACGAAGCACAGGGCGCCGACGACCAGCGCCACCAGGCCGGCCTGGCCCAGCCGGGCGAGGAGAAGCCGTCTCATCTAATCCGCCCAGCGGATCGAGGCGAGGCGGTAATTCACCTCGAACGGATCGACCTCGACGCCGGTGATGCGCTTGTTGGCGACGATCGCGAGCTCGGACCAGGTGACCGGGATGCCCGGCAGCTGCTCCTGCAGGATCTCGGCGGCGCGCCGGCGCAGCGGCTGCTGCCGGTCCGGGTCGCTGGTTGCCATCAGCTGGTCGACGATGCCCAGCAGCTCCGGGTCGGACCAGCCCATGGCGCCCCAGTCGCCGCCCTTCGGGCCGTAATCCTGGACCAAGGCGCCGACCGGATCGGGCACGACGGAGTAGAGGCGCGAGACCAGGCCGATCTCCAGCGTGCCGTCCTGGTGGCGGCTGACGATCTCCGAGCTGTTGCCGACCGTCACCTTCAGGTCGACGCCGACCTCACGGAGCTGGGCCTGCAGGGCGGTGGCGATCGGCGGCAGCTCCGGCCAGTTCGAGTAGGTGACCAGCGTCGGGCTGAAGCGCCGGCCGTCCCGCTCCAGGATGCCGTCGCCGCCCGGCGTCCATCCGGCCTCGGCCAGCAGCCGCCGCGCCTCGTCCAGGTCGCGCCGCAGCGGCGGCAGGTCGGGAACGTGCCAGCCGGCGAGGGTGGGCGGGAACAGCTGGGTCGCGGCCAGGTCGGGGTTGCGCAGAATCGCCTTGGCGATGCCGGCGCGGTCGATGGCATAGCTCAGCGCCCGGCGCTCCCGCACGTCGTCGAAGAAGGGCGAGGCCGCGTTGAGCTTCAGCAGTCGGGTGCGAGGGATGGTCGCCGCGCGCACGTCGAGATCGGGGTCGCGCTTCAGCCGCACCACCGAGACCGGCAGCATGGAGAAGGCCAGGTCGGCCTCGCCGCTCTCCGCCATCAGCGCCCGGGTCTCGCCCTGGCCGACGGCGAGATACTGGACCTCGCGGATGCCGGGCTCGCCGCCCCACCAGCCGCCGGCTTCTTCGAGCTCCAGCTTCAGGGGCGGCGTCAGCGCCTTCACCCGGTACGGGCCCGAGCCGATGATCCGGGCGACCCGGCCGGAGTCGTCGTACGAGGCCGGGGCGAGGATGATCGCGCCGTAATTCACCAGGAAGGCGGGCAGGGCGGCGAAGGGCCGCTCCAGCCGGATGACGACGTCGCCGCCGTCATGGCCGATCTCCGCGATCGGCACCTGGGACAGGATGCCGGCGCCGGCCCGGGCCCGCCGCAGGCTCGCCGCCGCCGCCTCGGCGGTGACGGGCGTGCCGTCGTGGAAGACGGCGGCGCCGCGGATCCGGAAGCGCCAGGTCAGCCCGTCGTCGCCGGCGGACCAGGATTCGGCCAGGGCCGGGGAGAGGGTGCCCGTGGAATCGGCCGTGACCAGGGTCTCGGCCACTTGCATGCGGCTGAAGATGTAGCCCGACTGCGCCGGGTCGATCCCGGCGATCTCCCACGGGCCGACCACCTTGAGCGGCCGCTCCTGCGCCGAAGCGGCGCCGGCCAGGAGCCCGAACGCCACCCCGGCCGCGGCGAGAAGATGCGCGACCCGCATCCCGATCTCCATAGAATGTTATATCTTAACATCTTCTGGAGAAGGCCGAGGAAAAGGTCAACAGCGGGGATGAGGGGCGACGGCGCTAATTTCCACTCTCCCCCTCCCCTTGCGGGAGGGGGGGAAGGGGGAGGGGTTTGGCGCCGTCAGGACCAATATCGGAGGATCGCCGAACCCGGCGGTCGTCCCAGACACTCCGCCACACAGATCTTCATCGACAGCCCCCTCCCCCTACCCCCTCCCGCGAGGGGAGGGGAGGATGGAAGGCGTGGGCTGGCTCAAGTCAGGCAGCTCTGAAAGGTCTCGCTGGGCGGGAGAGGCAACGCGATGCACTCGGACGATATCAGGCGGCCACGGCCTCGGAGACGATCTCGCCGAGGGGCGGGACGGCGTGGGCCAGTTCCTCGACCACGGCGCGGGTGACCTTCGGCAGCTCCGGGATCTCCAGGATCACCGGCACGCCGCCATGCTTCTCGATCGCGGCGCGGTTGCCGGCGTTGAGCGGGCCGTTCATCACCACCCCGGCGATCGGGATCTTGCGGCTGCGCAAGGCCTCGATGGTCAGGAGCGTGTGGTTGATCGTGCCGCGGCCGCTGCGGGCCACCACGATGGTCGGGTAGCGCCACACGGCCAGCAGGTCGATCGCCAGCGTCGAGCAGTCCAGCGGCACCATCAGCCCGCCGCCCGGGCCCTCGATCAGCAGCGGCCGGGTCGAGAAGTCCGGCGTCAGCGCGGCCGGGTCGATCTCGCTCTCCTCCAGCGCCGCGGCGGCCACCGGGGCCAGCGGCGCCTGGAAGGCATAGGTCGGCTTCTGCAGCCGGTCGGCCGGCAGGCCGGTCAGGGCGGCGATGGTGGCGGTGTCCGCCGGCTTCTCGGCCAGGCCGGTCTGGATCGGCTTCCAATAGTCGGCGTCCCAGGCGGTGGCCAGGCAGGCGCAGGCGAGGGTCTTGCCGACACCGGTGTCGGTGCCGGTCACATAGAATCGGGTCATGGGGTGCTAAAGGTCTCGGCGGCGAGGCGGTCGGCGGCCGGAAGGGCCTGCCAGGTCCGGTCTACGGGCATTCGGGTCCGGGATGCCGTTACGCGAAGTCGCGGACTATGCACAGATCGGTCCTCCGATGCGAGTCCCCAGTTACTGCAGCGCAGCAAAGCTGGAATGCGTCGTCAAGCGAGGATCTTCTGGCGGACCGGCCGCTCGGGCATCGGCACGCCGCGCAGGATGGCGTTCGCCCGCTCTTCCCGGGGCGAACGGCCATAGAGCTGGCGGTAGCATTTCGAGAAATGCGAGGCCGAGACGAAGCCGCAGGCCAGCGCCAGGTCGACGATCGGCAGGTCGCTCTGGTTGATCAGATGCTGCGCCCGCTCCAGCCGCAGCTCGAGGTAGTAATGCGCCGGGCTGTGGCCGAGCTGCTTGCGGAACAGCCGCTCCAGCTGCCGGCGCGACAGGCCGACATGGGCCGCCAGCTCCTCCTGCGGCAGCGGCTCGGCGATGTTCGCCTCCATCAGCTCGATCGCCGAGACCAGCTTCGGGTTGTGCACGCCCAACCGGGCTCGCAGCGGCAGGCGCTGGCGGTCATGCGGGCTGCGGATGCGGTCGACCAGGCACTGCTCGGACACCTTGGTCGCCAGGTCGCGGCCCTGCCGCAGCGCAATCAGGTGCATCATCATGTCGATCGCCGCGGTGCCGCCGGAGCAGGTGTAGCGCTTGCGGTCGACCTCGAACAGATCGCTCGACACCGGGATCTCGGGGAAGGTCTCGGCGAAGCCGGGCAGGTTCTCCCAATGGATGGCGCAGCGATAGCCGCCGAGCAGGCCGGCCCGGGCCAGCAGGTGCGAGCCGGTGCACAGCGCGCCGATGCCCACGCCCTGCCGCTCGGCCCGGCGCAGCCAGGCGAAGACCTCGTCGTCGCGGTAGCGCTCGATGCCGAGGCCGGAGCAGGCGAAGATCATGTCGAGCGGCTTGGACAGGCCGGACTGGCGGCTGAGCTCGGCCAGCGAGGTGTCGACGCCGACGCTGATGCCGTTGCTGGCCTTCACCGCCTGGCCGTCCTTGGACAGCACGGTCCAGCGGTACAGCGGCTTGCCGGCCATGCGGTTGGCGATGCGCAGCGGCTCGACCGCCGAGGTGAAGGCGATCATCGAGAATTGCGGAATCAGCAGGAAGCCGATCGTCTCGGTGTCGAAGGCTGGATCCTGGCCCATGCTCTCTGTGCCTCCCGGCGGCCCTCATGCGATGAAGGGGTGCGCCTTGTTCACGAATCGGTAGCACGGGTCGCAAATTCGACAAAGAGGCTGCTTGCGACGGTCAGCAGATAGTGCGATCCGCTGGACGCATGGCTCGCGCCGCCGCGGCCGGCCGCGTCGCAGCCGGAGCGAACCACGTCGCCGCAGACGAGATGGCTCGCCGGATGCTATGGGACGATCGACGCAAAAACGGCCTGGGGGGCTTGGGAGATGGCGGCACCGTCGGATATCGAGATCGCGCGGGCGGCGACGCTGCGGCCGATCGCCGAGGTCGGCGCGAGGCTCGGCATCCCCGCCGAGGCCCTGTACTCCTACGGGCCGCATATCGCCAAGCTGACGCCCGGCTTCATCGACGGGCTCGAGGGCCGGCCCGACGGCAAGCTGATCCTGGTCACCGCCATCACCCCGACCCCGGCGGGGGAGGGCAAGACCACCACCACGGTCGGGCTCGGCGACGGGCTGAACCGGATCGGCAAGAAGGCGGCGATCTGCCTGCGCGAGCCGTCGCTGGGGCCGTGCTTCGGCATCAAGGGCGGCGCCGCCGGCGGCGGCCACGCCCAGGTGGTGCCGATGGAGCAGATCAACCTGCACTTCACCGGCGACTTCCATGCCATCAGCAGCGCCCACAACCTGCTGTCGGCGCTGCTCGACAACCACATCTACTGGGGCAACGCGCTCGGCCTCGACACCCGCCGGGTGACCTGGCGCCGGGTGATGGACATGAACGACCGGGCGCTGCGCTCGATCGTTACCAGCCTGGGCGGCGCCCAGAACGGCTTCCCGCGCGAGGACGGCTTCGACATCACCGTGGCATCGGAGGTGATGGCGATCTTCTGCCTGGCGAAGTGCCTGGAGGACCTGGAGCAGCGGCTGGGCAATATCATCGTCGGCCAGTCGCTCGACCGCCGGCCGGTGACGGCGAAGGACCTGAAGGCGGACGGGCCGATGACCGTGCTGCTGAAGGACGCCTTCATGCCGAACCTGGTGCAGACGCTGGAGAACAACCCGGCCTTCGTCCATGGCGGCCCCTTTGCCAACATCGCCCATGGCTGCAACTCGGTGATGGCGACCAAGACGGCGCTGAAGCTGGCCGACTACGTCGTCACCGAGGCCGGCTTCGGCGCCGATCTCGGGGCCGAGAAGTTCTTCGACATCAAGTGCCGCAAGGCCGGGCTGAAGCCGGCGGCGGTGGTGATCGTCGCCACCGTGCGGGCGCTGAAGATGCATGGCGGCGTGGTCAAGGAGGAGCTGGGGCAGGAGAATGTGGCGGCGCTGAAGAAGGGCTTGGCCAATCTCGGCCGCCACATCCGCAATGTCGGCCAGTTCGGCGTGCCGGCTGTGGTCGCGGTCAACCGCTTCGTCGCCGACACCGAGGCCGAGCTGCAGGCGGTGCGCGACTATTGCGCCGAGCACGGGGTCGAGGCCCAGGTCTGCTCCCATTGGTTGGACGGCAGCGCCGGCACGGTCGAGCTGGCGCACAAGGTGGCGGCCCTGGCCGAGGATCATTCCCAGTTCCGCACCCTGTACGACGACGACTTGCCGCTGTGGGAGAAGATGCGGACGATCGCGACCTCGATCTACGGCGCCGACGACATCATCGCCGACAAGCGGGTGCGCGACCAGTTCGCCCAGTACCAGAAGGGCTACGGCCATTTCCCGGTCTGCGTCGCCAAGACCCAGTACAGCTTCTCCACCGACCCGGCGCTGAAGGGCGCGCCGTCGCACCATGTCGTGCCGGTGCGCGAGCTGCGCCTGTCGGCGGGGGCGGAGTTCCTGGTGGCGATCTGCGGCGAGATCATGACCATGCCCGGTTTGCCGAGAACGCCGGCGGCCAACGCCATCCGGCTGGACGGGGGAGGGCGGATCGAGGGGCTGTTCTAAAGCGCCAGCCCGGGCGCGCCGGCCAGCGGGGCCATCGGCAACAGGGCCGCATCCTCGGCGATGAAGATCTCGCGCAATCTCTTCACATAGCGGGCGGCCGGCTCGTCGCATTCGATCTCGTTGCGGCTGAGCGATCGTTCGGCGGGCACCCGCAGGGTGTGCTCTCCCGATCCGGCAGCGCGATCGACGCCGGCGGGGACCGAAATCGCGGCGAGGATTTCGGGAGCGATCAGCGATCGGAACGCGTCATCCGCGACCTGGGTCCTGACACGCCGGATCAGCCGATCCAGAAGCGCCTTGTCCGGACAGCCGTCGCCAGGCGGCAGGTCCGCGATGCGCTGCATCACCATGGCCGTCGAGGATGGCGTGTTCAGCCGATGATTGCCCGAGACGGTCAGCAGGAGGCCGTCCATCCGCACCGCTCGCCCTCCGAGAACGCCATTCAGAATGGCGAAAAAAATGCCGTGGATCACGTCGATATCTTCGCCCATCAGGTAGACCTGCGACCGCAGGACACAGACCGGGCCGATATGGGCGAAGGAGATGCCGTATTGCCTGAAACAGAGAGCGCCGGACTCGCGCCAGATGATGTAGAGGTCGCAGATCAGCCGCCCGCCCATGCTGATGCCGTGCCGGAAGCCGAGATAGACGCCGAGGCAGTTCTGGCCCTCGCGTCCCATCGTGGCGGCGCTTTCCGCGAGCGCGCGCGCCAGAAAATGCCCCGGACCGGTTGGCAGGGTCGCGAGCGGATCTTGCGGTGGGGCGAGTGGGATCAGGCCGCCGATGCTGACAGCGAAGGCGTCCATCGGCATTTGCCAGGATGCGAGATCGAAGCCGGGAAACTTGCGCGCCAGAATCTCGGTGACGATCGCAAGATTGTGCTCCGACGGCACGACCAGACCTCGCGCCCACCGGCCGACCAGCGATTTGTCGACTCTCGCCTCCGACGCAAGGCGTCCCTTGCTCATATTGGCGCGCTTGAGGGCGAGGTCGAGCTTGCTGGACAGATCGGTCGGTAGGCGACTCATGGAGATCCCGAAAGACCAGCGATGCTGCACTGCAGCGACGCCTAGCATGGAATGCAACGGTTGCATACGGGTTGCACCGCGCGCTGCATCGCTATGCTCTTTGTTGCAACTTAAATAGCGTGAGCGGTTCGACGATAAGGACCTACCGGGGCGGCAAGGGCATTTGCCTCAAGCGAACGCCCGACGGACCCGAACCCTTTGCATCTGGAGAAAGACAATGCGCTGTCTTATCGCCACCGTCGCCCTTGCCGCCACCGTCGCTGCCGTTTCGATGCCCGCTCGGGCCGGTACCTTCCTGAACGGCGATGCTTCCCACGCTGTCCGGATCGACGTGATCGGCATCGAGCTCCCGGCTGCGGTTCGCTGAACCCGCCGCGACGTCCCACACGGCATGTCCGGCCCGGCGCCGACCTTTGCAGGTTCGGCGCCGTTGTCGTTTCAGCGGTTCGGACAGGTGCAGCGCATGACCCGCTCGCACGGCTGAGGCCCGGCATCGGCGTTTGACCGGGAAGCGGCCGGGCGGGAGAGTGCCTCGCCCGCTTCCGAGGACGATCCGATGCTGCTGCACCCCGACCGCCATCTCACCGTCTGCGGCCTGGAGGAGATCGCGGCCTTCCGCGCCGCCGGAGTCACCCATGTGCTGTCGATCGCCGATCCGGGCACCCCGGCCGAGACCTATTTCGACGGTTTCGCGCCGCATCGCCGCCTCGACCTGCGCTTCCACGACATCATCGACGAGATGCCGGGCCACGTCTTTCCGACCCCCGGCCATGTCGCCGAGATCCTGGAGTTCGGCGAGGCCATGGCGCTGGAGGGCGAAAGCCTGCGCCACCTGCTGGTGCATTGCCACATGGGCGTCTCGCGCTCCTCCGCCTCGATGCTGATGCTGATCGCCCAGCGCCATCCGGGCGAGGAGGAGGCCTCGGTGGCGCGGCTGGCGGCGATCCGGCCGCAGGCCTGGCCGAACACGGTGATGATCGACTACGCCGAGGCGGCGCTGGGCACCAAGGGCCGGCTGCGCGACGCGCTGCGCCCGCAATACCGCCGCGTCCGGGACGAGCAGCCCGACCTGGTCGCCATGCTGCGCCGCGTCGGCCGCGGGCGGGAGATCCCGGCGGATTGAGGCGCGGACTGGCGAAGCAGGCTTGATGACTCACCTCACAAGGTATGCCTTGTGAGGTGAGAATGAAGGCGCCCGCCAAGCGACTGCAAGCCAGCTTCTATGCCACGGACACAGGGAAGCGGCCTGTGCGGGAATGGCTCATGGAGCTGTCGCCGGAAGACCGGAAAGCCATCGGCATGGATGTTGCCACGCTGGAATTCTGCTGGCCGGTCGGCATGCCCAAATGATCCTCGATCAGGGGGATCAAGGGCCTCTATGAGATCCGCTCCAATATCTCATCGGGACGGATTGCCCGCGTGTTCTTCGTCCTGGCTGGCAACCAGATGGTGCTCCTGCACGGGTTCATCAAGAAAACGCAGAAGACGCCGGACAAGGAACTCAAAGTGGCGGCAACCCGCATGAAGGAGGTGCAGCGCTATGAAGACTAAGAACCCCCATATCGGCGAAAGCTTCGAGAGCTTCCTGCGCGAGGACGGCATTTACGACGAGGTCACGACGACTGCCATCAAGCGGACCCTCGCGCTCCAGATCGAGCACGAGATGGCCGCGCAGAAGATCTCCAAATCCGAGATGGCCCGACGCATGAAAACGAGCGCGACCCAACTCAGCCGTCTGCTCGACCCGAACAACGACCGGATTCAGCTCGACACGCTGGTGAAGGCGGCATCCGCCGTGGGCAAGCATCTGGCCGTGAGCCTGGTCTGAGTTGGAATCCCCTTGGCGCAGGGCGACGCCTGCGTGTCGCGCCTAAGCTCGCGTCGGGCCGGCCGGCTCTGCACCATGCCCACGCTCACCCTGGACCCGCCCGGATCGATGTCCCGATATTCAGTCTTCTCCCTCGTCCGCAACGCGCTGTCGCACCACGAAGGCTGGCAGAAGGCGTGGCGTTCGCCCGATCCCAAGCCCGCCTATGACGTGGTCATCGTCGGCGGCGGCGGCCACGGCCTGGCCACCGCCTATTACCTGGCGAAGGAGCACGGCATCACCAATGTCGCGGTGCTGGAGAAGGGCTGGATCGGCGGCGGCAACACCGGCCGCAACACCACCATCGTCCGCTCCAACTATCTCTACGACGCCTCGGCTTTCATCTACGAGCACGCGCTGAAGCTGTGGGAAGGCCTGTCGGCCGACCTCAATTACAACGTCATGTTCAGCCAGCGCGGCGTGATGAACATCTGCCACGACCCGCATGAGGCGCGCGAGCTGATGCGCCGGCTGCATGCCAACCGGCTGAACGGCATCGACAGCGACTGGCTGACCCGCGAGCAGGTGCTGGAGTTCTGCCCGGCCCTCAACCCGGACCCGACCATCCGCTTCCCGGTCTATGGCGGCACGGTGCAGCGCCGGGCCGGCACGGCGCGGCACGATGCCGTCGCCTGGGGCTATGCCCGCGGCGCCGACAGCCGCGGCGTCGACATCATCCAGAACTGCGAGGTCACCGGCTTCCGCACCGAGCAGGGGCGCGTCGTCGGGGTCGAGACCACGCGCGGCTACATCGGCGCCGGCAAGGTCGGCGTGGTGGCGGCCGGCCACAGCTCGGTGCTGGCCAACCTCGCCGGCTTCCGCCTGCCGCTGGAGAGCCACCCGCTGCAGGCGCTGGTGTCCGAGCCGATCAAGCCGGTGATCGACTGCGTCGTCATGTCGAATGCGGTGCACGCCTATGTCAGCCAGTCCGACAAGGGCGAGCTGGTGATCGGCGCCGGCATCGACGGCTACGTCTCCTATTCCCAGCGCGGCGGCTTCGCGGTGATCGAGGAGACCCTGGCGGCGATCGTCGAGATGTTCCCGATCTTCAGCCGCATGCGCATGCTGCGGCAATGGGGCGGCATCGTCGACGTGGCGCCGGACGCCAGCCCGATCATCGGCAAGACCCCGGTCGAGAACCTGTTCATCAACTGCGGCTGGGGCACCGGCGGCTTCAAGGCGACGCCCGGCTCGGGCCATGTCTTCGCCCACACCGTCGCCCGCGGCGAGCCGAACGCCATCGCGGCGCCCTTCGCGCTGGACCGCTTCAGCTCCGGCGCGCTGGTGGCCGAGCACGGCGCCGCCGCCGTGGCGCACTGAGGACCCCGCTGATGTTCCTGATCGACTGCCCCTGGTGCGGCCCGCGGGACCAGCGTGAGTTCCGCTGCGGCGGCGAGGCCCATATCCGGCGCCCGGCCAACCCGGCCGAGCTGAGCGATGCGGAGTGGGGCGACTACGTCTTCATGCGCTCCAGCCCCAAGGGGCTGCACTATGAGCGCTGGGTCCACATCCATGGCTGCCGGCGCTGGTTCAACGTCGCCCGCAACACCGCGACCGACGAGATCCTGGCGGTCTATGGCCCCGGCGACCCGCCGCCGGCGATCGACGGCCAGTCCATCCCCACCCCGTCCGGCGAGCCGGCGCGGGGCACCGCCAACGCGCCGCTGGTCGATCCCGCCAGCGCTTCCGGCTCGCAGACCCCATGACCCAACGCTTCCGCCTGGTCGGCCGCGGCGCCGATATCGACCGCACCCAGGGCGTCGCCTTCGCCTTCGACGGCACGTCCTATCGCGGCTATGAGGGCGACACGCTGGCCTCGGCCCTGCTGGCCAACGGCGTCCACCTGATGGGCCGCAGCTTCAAGTACCACCGGCCGCGCGGCGTGATCTCGGCCGGGCCGGAGGAGCCGAACGCGCTGGTCCAGCTGGGGCCGGACGCGGCGCGGACCGACCCGAACAGCCGCGCCACCCAGGTCGAGCTGTTCGACGGGCTGGTGGCGCGCAGCCAGAACCGCTGGCCGTCGCTGCGCTTCGACTTCAATGCGATCAACGACGTTTTCGCGCCGCTGATCCCGGCCGGCTTCTACTACAAGACCTTCATGTGGCCGCGCTCGCCCAAGGCCTGGATGGTCTATGAGCGCTTCATCCGCAAGGCCGCCGGCCTCGGCGTCTCGCCGCGCCAGCCCGATCCCGACCGCTACGATCATATGAACGTCCATTGCGACGTGCTGGTGGTCGGCGGCGGCATCGCCGGCCTCGGCGCCGCCCTGGCCGCGGCCCGTGCCGGTGCCCGGGTGATCCTGGCCGAGGACCAGCCCCGCTTCGGCGGCTGGCTGCGGTCGGAGCCGACGGCGTCGGTCGGTGACACAGGCGCGCTCGACTGGGTCGCGGCGACGGTGGCCGAGCTGGCGTCGATGCCCGATGTCCGGGTGCTGCCGCGCACCACCGCCTTCGGCTATTACGGCCACAATTGGCTGGGCCTGCTGGAGCGCGCCAGCGACCACATCGCGCCGCATGCGGTGCCGGTGGGCACGCCGCGGCAGCGGCTGTGGAAGGTGCGGGCCAAGCAGGTGGTGCTGGCCACCGGTTCGATCGAGCGCAGCCTGGTGTTCGCCGAGAACGACCGGCCCGGCATCCTGCTGGCCGGCGCCGCCCGGTCCTATCTGAACCGTTGGGGCGTCAAGGTCGGCGAGAAGGTCGTGGTCGCCACCGGCGACGACAGCGCCTACGCCACCGCGCTGGACCTCGCCGCTGCCGGCGTCGCCGTGCCGGCGATCGTCGACACCCGGCCGGATCCGGACGGGCCGCTGGTGCGGGCGGCGCGGGCCGCCGGCCTGCCGGTCTATTCCGGCCATGCCGTGGTCGGCACCTCCGGCCGCCTGCGGGTGAACGAGGTGCGGCTGATGCCGCTGGCCGCCGACGGCCAGTCGGTGCGGCGCGGCGCCGAGACCACCATTTCCTGCGACGCGGTCGCCATGTCCGGCGGCTGGAACCCGGTCCTGAACCTGCAGTCGCAGTCGCGCGGCAAGCTGCGCTGGGACGAGGCGCGGTCGACCTTCATGCCCGGCCAGTCCTTCCAGGCCGAGCGCTCGGCCGGCGGCTGCGCCGGCACGCTGCGCTTCGCCGATGCGCTGCAGGAGGGCCTGGTGGCCGGCGCCGCCGCGGCCTCGGCTGCCGGGCTGTCCCCGCTGCCGGTGCCGGTGCCGCCGGTCGAGACCGCGCAGGAGGAGCCGCAGGCCAGCGACGACCGGCCGCTGTGGTACGTCCCGTCGGACCGTCCGGCCAATTCCGTGCGCGCCTTCGTCGACTTCCAGAACGACGTCACTGCCAAGGACCTGCGGCTGGCGCTGCGCGAGGGCATGGTCTCGGTCGAGCACGTCAAGCGCTACACCACGACGGGCATGGCCACCGACCAGGGCAAGACCGGCAACGTCAACGCGTTGGGAATCGTCGCCCAGACCATGGGCAAGACCATTCCGGAGATCGGCGTCACCACCTTCCGCCCGCCCTATACCCCGGTCACCTTCGGCGCCATCGCCGGGCGCGGGGTGAAGGCGTTGTACGCCCCGATCCGCCGCACCCCGATGCACGGCTGGGCCGAGAAGCACGGCGCGGTGTTCGAGAATGTCGGCGGCGGCTGGAAGCGCGCCTGGTACTTCCCGAAGCCGGGCGAGGACATGCACGCCGCGGTGAACCGCGAGGTCAAGGCAGCGCGCACCTCGGTCGGCGTGATGGACGCCACCACCCTCGGCAAGATCGACGTCCGCGGGCCGGACGCGGCGGAGTTCCTGAACCGCGTCTACACCAACGCCTGGGCCAAGCTGGCGATCGGCGGCTGCCGTTACGGCCTGATGCTGGGCGAGGACGGCATGGTCAAGGATGACGGCGTCACCACCCGCCTCGCCGACGACCATTTCCACATGACCACCACCACCGGCGGCGCCGCCAACATCCTCGCCTGGCTCGAGGAATGGCTGCAGACCGAATGGCCGGACCTGAAGGTGTTCCTGACCTCGGCCACCGAGCAATGGGCGGTCGCCACCATCTCCGGCCCGAAATGCCGCGAGCTGCTGTCGCGCCTGACCGACATCGACCTGTCGAACGAGGCCTTCCCGCATCTCACCATGCGCGAGGGCACCGTGGCCGGGCTGGCGGCGCGGGTGTTCCGCATCTCCTTCACCGGCGAGCTGTCCTACGAGATCAACGTCCCGGCCGCCTACGGCCTGGCGCTGATGGAGGCGATCGAGCGGGCAGGGCAGGGGCTGGACCTGGTGCCCTATGGCACCGAGGCGATGCACGTGCTGCGCGCCGAGAAGGGCTTCATCATCGTCGGCCAGGAGACCGACGGCACCACCACGCCGGGCGACCTCGGCATGGACTGGATCGTCGGCAAGAAGAAGCCGGACTTCATCGGCAAGCGCTCGCTCGACCGGGCGGACACGGCCAGGGCCGACCGCAAGCAACTGGTCGGCCTCCTGACCGACGACCCGAAGCTGGTGCTGGAGGAGGGGGCGCACATCATCGATGCCTCAACACTAGTGGGGGCCACCCCGGGCGCCCCGCCGGTGCCGATGCTGGGCCATGTGACCTCGAGCTACTGGAGCCCGAACCTGGACCGGTCGATCGCGCTGGCGATGGTCAAGGGCGGCTCGGGCCGGCTCGACGGCACCGTCCACATCGCCATGCCCGACCGCACCATTGCCGCCCGCGTGGTGAAGCCGGTCTTCGTCGACCCCGAGGGAGGGCGCCTGCATGCCTGACACCGTGTCCCTCCAGGCCGGCACCCCGGCCGCGACCCCCGTCCGGCGCTCGGCGACCGCGGGGCTGGTCCGGCCGCTGGTGGCGCCGGCCAACCCCGGACTCCGGCTGGCCGAGATCGCGCATGAGGCCAAGCTGAACCTGCGCGGCGACCTGGCCGATCCCGGCTTCGGCGCGGCCGTGGCCGAAGCCCTCGGGCTCGACCTGCCGGCGCGGCCGGGCATCGCCGCGGCCGAGGGCGTCGCGGCGCTGTGGCTCGGCCCGACCGAATGGCTGGTGGTCGGCGGGGTGGACCGCGAGGCCGACCTCGCCGCCCGGCTGCAGGGCGCGCTGGCCGGCCGCCATGCCGCCGTCACCAACGCCACCGACAACTGGACGGTGATCGCGCTGGCTGGGCCGAAGGCGCTGGACGTGCTGGCCAAGGGCTGCCCGCTGGACCTGCATCCCCGCGCCTTCCCGGCCGGGTCGGTGGCGCAGAGCATGGTCTGCCACGCCGACGTCATCCTGCACCGCACCGACGATGCGGACGGCGCGCCGCGGCTGCGGATCTACGTCCGCCGCTCCTTCGCCCAGTATCTCTGGGACTGGCTGGCCGATGCGGCGCTGGAGTATGGGGTGGGCGAGGGCTGAAACGTCGCGCCGGAGCCCTTTGCGTTGCCTCTCCCGCCTGGCGGGAGAGGTCGGGCGTCCGCAGGACGACCGGGTGAGGGCTGGCCCGGGCCTCGACAAAGAGCCCTCACCCGGAGCCGCTTCGCGTCTCCGACCTCTCCCGCAAGCGGGATCTTTTCAGAATAGCTGAACCCGCTCCTTTCTAGTCCCCCCTCCCGCGAAGGTGTATGGACCGGGGAGATGGTGAACAGGTGTTCGGGGACATGGTGAACACTTACGGCATGAGGCGAAGGAGGCCGTATGCCGTTTCGGGAGTGTTCGCGCATGTCGCAACGGGAAGAGTTCTGCCGGCTGGCGCTGAGGCCGGATGCGAACATATCGGAGCTGTGCCGTCGGTTCGGTGTCGGTCGGACAGCAGGGTACAAATGGCTGGAGCGCTATCGGGAGGAAGGAGCCGAGGGCTTGGCGGAGCGGTCGCGTCGGCCGCGAGGCAGTCCGGGGAAGACACCGGCGGAGCTGGAGGCGCGGGTGCTGGCGGAGCGTGCGGCGCATCCGGCCTGGGGCGGCCGGAAGATCCGCCGAGTGCTGGAGCGGGAGGGACTTGTGCCGCCGGCGGTCTCGACGATCACCGAGATTCTGCGGCGGCACGGGAAGCTGGACGGTCCGCGGGCGGGGGAGCGGCGCGACTGGGTGCGGTTCGAGCATGCGGCGCCGAACGACCTGTGGCAGATGGACTTCAAGGGCCACTTCGCGCTGGAGGCGGGGCGCTGCCATCCGCTGACGGTGCTGGACGACCACTCCCGCTATTCGCTGGAGATCGGCGCCTGCGGCAACGAGACGAGCGAGACCGTGCAGGAGCGACTGGTCCGGGTGTTCCGACGCTACGGCCTGCCCTGGCGGATGCTGATGGACAATGGCCCGCCCTGGGGCACGGGCGGGTCGGCGCAGTACACGGTGCTGACCGTCTGGCTGCTCGACCTGGGCGTCGCGGTGAGCCACGGCCGGCCCTACCATCCCCAAACCCAAGGCAAGGACGAGCGCTTCCACCGCACGCTCAAGTCCGAGGTGCTCGACGGCTACCGGTTCCGGGACCTCACCCAGGCCCAGGCCGCCTTCGATGCCTGGCGCGAGGTCTACAACACCCACCGGCCGCACCAGGCGATCGAGCTCGAGACGCCTTCCAAGCGCTACCAAGTGAGCCCGCGCACAATGCCCGAGGCCATCACCCCGCCCGACTACGAGCCCGAAGCCCAGATCCGCAAGGTGCAGGACACCGGCTGGATCAGCTTCAAAGGGCAGAAGATCAACTGCTCGAAGGCCTTCGCCGGCCGCCACGTCGCACTGCGCGCCACCGACACCGACGGCCTCTTCGATCTGTGCTATCGCAGCCATGTTCACCATGTCCCCGAACAGGTGTCCACCATCTCCCCGGTCTAAACACCCGCGAGGGGAGGGGGGACTCTTTTTTCTTTCCGTCGATGTCGTTGCTGGCGTTCAGGATGGCCCGGGGGTCATTCTGAAAAGGTCCCGCAAGCGGGAGAGGCAATGTGTAGAGCCGATGGCACTTTGGGACCACGATCGCGGGTGGACATAGCGCTCATCCCGGACGACCCTCCTCTCCCAACGCCGCCGTGACTCGCGGCGATCCAAAAGCCGGAGGAACGCCCCATGCCCGAGACGAAGTCCTATGACGGCGGCTGCCATTGCGGCGCCGTGCGCTACCGGGCCGAGACCGACCTGGCGCAGGTGCTGAGCTGCAACTGCTCGCATTGCCAGAAGCGCGGCCTGATGCTGACCTTCGTCACGCCCGACCATTTCACCTTGCTGTCGGGCGGCGACGGGCTGGCCGACTACCAGTTCAACAAGAAGGTGATCCATCACCTGTTCTGCCCGACCTGCGGCATCGAATCCTTCGCCCGCGGCCGCAAGCCGGACGGCACCGAGATGGTCGCGATCAATGTCCGCTGCCTGGACGGCCTCGACCTCACGACCGTGACCACGATCCCGATCGACGGCCGCAGCCACTGATCCTTCTTACGGTGCCGGGGAGGTCCTCATGAATCTCGCGACCAAGCTGCGGCAGCGCGCTGCCGAGGGCCGCCCGGTCCGGGTCGGCCTGATCGGCGCCGGCAAGTTCGGCTCGATGTTCCTGGCGCAGCTGCGCACCACCATCGGCCTGCATCTGCTGGGCGTGGCCGACCTGTCGGCGGAGCGGGCGCGCCAGGCGATGGTCAACACCGGCTGGGATGTCGAGGCGGCCCTGGCCTCATCCTTCGACGACGCCCGCAAGACCGGGCGGACCCATGTCACCGAGGATGCCGAGGCGCTGATCCGCGCCGACGGGCTCGACGTCGTGGTCGACGCCACCGGCAGCCCGGCCGCCGGCATCCGCCACGCGCTGCTGTCGGCCGAGAACGGCCGCCACATCGTCATGGTGAATGTCGAGGCCGATGTGCTGGCCGGCGCCTGGCTGGCCGAGCAGTTCCGCCAGGCAGGGCTGGTCTACAGCCTGGCCTATGGCGATCAGCCGGCGCTGGTCTGCGAGATGGTCGACTGGGCCGAGACCTGCGGCTTCCGGGTGGTGGCCGCCGGCAAGGGCACCAAGTACCTGCCGAGCTATCACCAGTCGACGCCAGACACGGTCTGGGGCCATTTCGGCATCACCGATGAGGAGGCGCGGACCGGCGGCATGAACCCGCAGATGTTCAACTCCTTCATCGACGGCACCAAATCGGCGATCGAGATGGCGGCGATATCCAATGCCACGGGGCTGGCAGCGCCGCGCGACGGCCTGCTGTTCCCGCCGGCGGGGGCGCATGACCTCGCCCGGGTGCTGCGGCCGCGCGAGGCCGGCGGCGTGCTCGAACGCCGCGGCATGGTCGAGGTGGTGACCAGCCTGGAGCGCGACGGAAGGCCGGTGGTCAACGACCTGCGTTGGGGTGTCTATGTGGTGTTCGAGGCCGGCGACGACGATGCACGCGCCGCCTATACCCGCCGCTGCTTCCGCGAATATGCGATCACCACCGATCCTTCCGGCCGCTACGGCGCGCTGTACCGCACGGTGCATTTCATCGGCCTCGAGCTCGGGGTGAGCGTCGCCTCGGCGGCGCTGCGGCACGAGGCGACCGGCAGCCCGACCGGGTTCCGTGCCGATGCGGTCGCCGTGGCCAAGAAGCCGCTTGCCGCCGGCGAGGTGCTGGACGGCGAGGGCGGCTACACGGTCTGGGGCCGGCTCATGCGGGCGGAGGATTCGCTGGCGGCGGGCGCCCTGCCGATCGGCCTCGCCCACAAGGTCCGGCTGCTGCGGCCGGTGGCGGCCGGGCAGGTGGTGCGCTGGGACGACGTCGCGATCGAGGAGACCGAGGCGGTCCGCATCCGCCGGGCGATGGAGGCGGGGACAACGAACGTCGCTGCAGCCTGACGCGCGATGCGCCTCTGCCGTTCCCTTGCGTTCAAGTTAAAATCAAGCAGCAATCGGGTTGGTCGAAGATGTCGCCAGTAGGATGGGAGGCACTCGGGCAGTGGGGTGCAGACGTGGCTCGCCTCGAGCCGCTCGCTGGCGGAGTTGCCAATGACGTGTGGAGCGTGCGTATCCACGGGCACCTCGCGGTTGGTCGTCTCGGTGCCAGGAGCGACGCTGATCTCGCGTGGGAGACCGAGCTCCTCCAACACCTCGACCGTGCGGGGCTGACCGTGCCAGTGCCAATCCCGACGACGGATGGCCGGCTGTTCGCGGATGGTCTGGTGGTGATGACATATGTGGAGGGCGGACCGCCCGAGACGGCGGCCGATTGGCGTCGCGTGGCCGACACGCTCCGCCGGCTGCATCGGTTGACGCAGGGCTGGCCGCAGCGCCCAGGCTGGCGATCGTCGACCGACCTCCTGCACGCCGAGACCGGGACGAAGATCGACCTCGCCGCGATGCCGCCCGAGGGCGTTGCCCGATGCCGGGCCGCGTGGGCGCGGCTCATCGGACGTCGGACATGCGTCGTCCACGGCGACCCCAATCCTCGCAACATCCGCATGACCGCAAATCGCGTGGCGCTGATCGACTGGGACGAATCGCATGTCGACGTCCCCGACCTCGACCTGGTTCTGCCCCACAACGCCGCCGGTCTCGACGGCGGCGCACATGACATCGCCGCGCAAGCGTCGGCCGCATGGCAAGCCGCCGTCTGCTGGGACGACGAATACGCAATCAAGCGGCTTGCCGAAGTTCGAGCGGTCTGAGGAGCGGCAGTGAATCGAGGGGCCGCGCCGAATGCCGGATTCTCCGGCGCCTCCTGGTCCGTGACTCGATCTTCGTCGAGGGCTGGCATTCGGCAAATGCGCTGCGGGTCTAATAATTAGCATCCTAATAAATTCCCCATGTCCAATACCCCTTCCACCGCGCGGGACGATTTCGGGTTCCGCCTGTTCCTCATCGCCCGGGCGTGGCGGCGCGAGGTCGACGAGACGCTGGGCCGCTACGGGCTCAGCGACGCCACCTGGCAGCCGCTGCTGCACGTCTTCCGCCTCGGCGAGGGCATCCGGCAGCGTGACCTGGCGGAATCGCTCGGGATCGAGGGGCCGTCGCTGGTCCGGCTGCTCGATTCGCTGGAGAGCCAGGGGCTGATCGAGCGGCGCGAGGACGAGTCCGACCGCCGCGCCAAGGCGGTGCACCTGACCGAGGACGGCCGCACCCTGGTCGAGGGCATCCGCGGCGTCGCGGCCGAGGTGCGCGAGCGTCTGCTGGCTGGCGTCCCCGACGAGGATATGATGCTCTGTCTCGGCCTGCTGGGCCGGATCGAGGGCAACATCGCCGCCGGCCGGCCGGCGCCGGAGGGTGGCCGCTAGGCCCGTCGAGGACGCGATATGGACTGGCCGACCTGGCGTGACGGCGTGTTCTCGCTGCGCACCTTCTGCGCCGCGATCCTCGCCGCCTGGATCTCGCTGCAACTGAACCTGTCCTCGCCCGGCACGGCGATGCTGACTGTCTACATCGTGTCGCAGCCGCTGACCGGGATGATGCTGTCGAAGAGCGTCTACCGCGTGCTCGGCACCGCCGCCGGGGTGCTGGCCAGCGTCACCTTCGTCGCCCTGTTCGCCCAGGCGCGCGAGCTGTTCGTGCTGGCCAGCGCGCTGTGGTTCGGCTGCTGCATCTACGTCTCGGTGATGCTGCGTGACGCGCCCGGCGCCTATGCCCCGCTGCTGGCCGGGTACACCGCGGCGATCATCGGCTTCCCGGCAATCACCGCGCCGCTGACCGTGTTCGACATCGCCACCAACCGCTGCGTCGAGATCCTGCTGGCGATCTCCTGCGCCGGGGTGCTCAGCGCCGTCGTGCTGCCGCGTCCGGTCGGCCCGGTGCTGCTGGGCCGGATCGAGGCGCTGCTGGCGGCGACGGCGGCATGGGCGGTCGGCATCCTGCGCACCGAAGGCACGGAGGAGCCGCCGCAGGCGGACCGCGCCCGGCTGATCGCCGATGCGGTGGCGCTGGAGACGCTGCGCGCCCACGCCGTGTTCGACACAAGGGCGATCCGCCTGGCCAACGACGTCGTGCGCCAGCTGCAGGGGCGGCTGTTCACCTTCCTCGCCGTGCTGGTGTCGATGCAGGAGCGCGGGCGGCTGCTGCGCTTCCGCGACCCGGCGCGGTGGCAGGCGATCCGCCCGGCCTTCGAGGCGGTGGCGCGGATCACGGACCGGTCGCTGGGACCCGCCCAGCCGGATGACGACGACAGCATCGGCGCCGCCCGGCGCCTGATCGACTCGCTGCAGCCGACGCTGGAGGAGCTGCGGCAGAGCCAGACCGCCATGATCGTGCGCATCCTGCTGGACCGGCTGCAGGACGTGCTGACGCTGCGCGACGACTGCCGCCGGCTGCGCGACCATGTCGCCGCCGGCACCCGGCCGCGCGCCATGCGGTCGGCGCCGTCGCTCAGCCGGCATCGCGACCAGGCCGCCGCCATCATGGCCGGGATCACCGCCTGCATCGCGCTGGTGGTCAGCTGCAGCTTCTGGATCCTCACCGCCTGGCCCAACGGCGCCGCCGCCGCGACCATCCTGGTGGTGGTGTTCGGCTTCTTCTCCGGCGCCGATGAGCCTGCACTGCCGGCCAAGGAATTCCTGCGGATGGCGGTGGTCGCCTTGGTCATCTACCTGATCTATTTCGCGCTGGTGCTGCCCCGGCTCGACGGCTTCGCCATGCTGGCGGCGGCGCTGGCCCTGGTGCTGGTGCCGGCCGGCAGCCTGATGTCGGTGCCCAAGGTCGGCACCTCGGCGCTGCTGCTGTGCATCAACTTCCTGACCATGCTGTCGCTGTCCGACCGCGCCTCGCTCGACTTCGCCGGCGCGGTCAACAACGGCCTCGCCACCCTGGCCGGCATCGCTCTCGCCGTGCTGCTGTTCCGGCTGACCCGGCCGTTCGGCGTGCGCTGGATGGCGCAGCGCTTCGTCACCGGCATCATGGCCGACCTGGCGCGCATCGCCTCGGACACCGACCTGTCGCAGGCCGAGTTCGAGAGCCGGATGTTCGACCGCATCAACGGGCTGTTCTCGCGGCTCGACCATGCCGCGCCCGGCGACCGGCCGATCCTGCACGGCAGCCTGGCCAGCCTGCGCGTCGGCCACAACATCATGATCCTGCGCCGCCTCTCCCCCCGGCTGCCGCCGCCCGGGGCCAGGGCAGTGGATGCGGCGCTGACCGCGCTGGCCGCGCATTTCGGCCAGGCCTGGCGTCGGCGCAGTGCCAGCGGCCCCGAGGCGACGGCGGCGCTGGCCCGGGCCGGTGAGGCGCTGCAGGGACTGGACACCGACCGCAACACCGTCGCCGCCCTGGTCTCGGTCACCGCGATCTGGGCGACCCTGTCCTTCCAGTCCGAGTTCTTCGCCATGCCGCGGGCCGATGGCCCGGCCCTCATCCGCGACCTGATTGTGCCGACATGATCAAGGAAATCGACCTCGCCGGCCTGTACCTGTCGCCGATGCTCGGCTACCTGCTGGTCGCGCTGGCCATCACCGGGCTGCTGCGCTTCGTCCTCGGGCGCATCGGCGCCTATCGCTGGATCTGGCATCCGGCGCTGTTCGACCTGTCCGTGCTCGTGATCATCATGACCGCCCTTGTCGCGCTGACGATGTGAGGGAAAGACATATGAAGTACGCAACCCTCGCGCTCCGCGTCGTCATCACCCTGGTCATGGCGGCCGGTGCCGTCGCCGCCGGCGTGCTGCTGTGGCAGTACTACATCGACAGCCCCTGGACCCGGGACGCGCGGGTGGCGGCGGAGATCGTGCTGGTGGCGCCGGACGTGTCCGGCCTCGTCACCCAGCTGCACGTCGTCAACAACCAGGAGGTGCGCAAGGGCGATGTCCTGTTCGTGATCGACCCGGACCGCTTCACTTTGGCGATCCAGCGCGCCCAGGCCACGCTCGACAGCCAGATGGCGCAGGCCGACCAGCTGGAGGCGGATGCCGCGCGCCGGGCCAAGCTCGGCCTCAACGCCATCTCGGTCGAGGCCCAGCAGCAGGCGGAATCGGCGGCCAGGGCGGCCCGGGCGGAGGTGGACCAGGACCAGGCGGCGCTGGACACGGCGAAGCTGGACCTCGAACGCGCCACGGTCCGGTCGCCGGCCAACGGCTACATCTCGACGCTGATCCTGCGCCAGGGCGACTACGCCGCGGCGGGCAAGCAGGTGATGGCGATCGTCGACTCCGACAGCTTCCATGTGCGGGGGTATTTCGAGGAGACGAAGATCCCGCGCATCCGGCCGAACGACAAGGTCGAGATCCGGCTGATGGGCGTCTCGACGCCGCTGGAAGGCCATGTCGAGAGCATCGACCGCGCCATCGCCGACCGCGAGATCGCGCTCAATCCGACCTTCCAGATCGTCGACGTGAACCCGACCTTCAGCTGGGTCCGCCTGGCCCAGCGCATCCCGGTCCGGATCGCCATCGACAAGGTGCCGGACGGCGTTCTGCTGGCCTCCGGCATGACCGCCACGGTCGAGGTGCTGCCGGCGGCGGAGGAAAGGGCGGCGGCGAAGTAGGGGAGGCCGGTCACGTCTTGTCGTTGTCTATACTGATTTTGATATAAGTGGCTTGGCATGACGACGCCGGTTGTCTTCCTCGGAGACTCCCAGGATCGCCTTCGGGAGTTTCCGGACACGGCGCGTCGCGAGGCCGGTGTCGAGCTGCGCCAAGTCCAGCTCGGCTGGACTCATCGGATTGGAAGCCGATGAAGACGATCGGGCTTGGCGTTCGCGAGATCCGCATTCGCGACAAAGCCGGAGCGTACCGAGTGATTTACGTCGTCAGGCGGAGCGAGGCGGTCTACGTGCTCCATGCGTTTCAGAAGAAGACGCAGCAGACCGCGAAGAAGGATTTGGACCTGGCTGCTGCACGGTTGCAGCAGATCTGATGGGGCTGCCATGGAACGCCAGAGCTTCGACAATATCTGGGATGCGCTGGAGGACACGGCGGCCGAATCCGCGAACATGACGATGCGGTCGGATCTGCTGATCGCGCTCCGCCAGCAGGTGCAGGGCTGGGACGTCACCCAGGCCGAAGCCGCCCGGCGGCTCCAGATCACGCAGCCGCGGCTGAACGACCTGCTGCGTGGCCGGATCAGCAATTTCAGCCTGGATGCGCTGATCAATCTCGCAAGCCGCGCCGGGCTGACGGTCCGCCTCGACATCACCGAAGCAGCCTGAACTAGGGCACCTACTCCGCCGCCTGTTCCTCCTCGCCCAGGAAGCCGCCGGACTGGCGGCGCCACAGCGAGGCGTAGTGGCCGTTGGCCTTGAGCAGCTCCTCGTGGCTGCCGATCTCGACGATGCGGCCGCGGTCCAGGATCACCAGCCGGTCCATCCGGGCGATGGTCGACAGCCGGTGGGCGATGGCGATCACCGTCTTGCCCTCCATCAGGTCCTCGAGCTGCTCCTGGATCGCCGCCTCGACCTCGGAATCGAGCGCCGAGGTCGCCTCGTCCAGGATCAGGATCGGCGCGTTCTTCAAGACCACCCGGGCGATCGCCACGCGCTGGCGCTGGCCGCCGGACAGCTTCACGCCACGTTCGCCGACATGGGCCTCGTAGCCGCGCCGGCCGCGCCAGTCCTCGACATCCAGGATGAAGTCGTGGGCATGGGCCTGCTTGGCCGCGGCCACCACCTCCGCCTTGGTCGCGGTCGGCCGGCCGTAGTTCAGGTTCTCGAAGATCGACCGGTGCAGCAGCGAGGTATCCTGGGTCACCACCGAGATCTGCTCGCGCAGGCTCTCCTGCGTCACCCCGGCGATGTCCTGGCCGTCGATCAGGATGCGGCCGCGCTCGAGGTCGAAGAAGCGCAGCAGCAGGTTGACCAGCGTCGACTTGCCGGCGCCGGAGCGGCCAACCAGGCCGATCTTCTCGCCCGGGCGGATGTCGAGGTTCATGTTCTCGATCACGCCGCCCGGCCGGCCGTAGTTGAAGCTGACCTGGTCGAAGCGGATGCCGCCCGCGGTCACCTTCAGCCGCTTGGCGTCCGGCTTGTCGACCAGGCGCAGCGGGTTGGCGATCGAGATCATGCCCTCCTGCACCACGCCGATATTCTCGAAGATCGTGGTCACCTGCTGCGCCACCCAGCCGGCCATGTTGACGATCTGCCAGGTCAGCGGCAGGACCATGGCGACGGCGCCCAGCGCCACCTGCCCCTGGCGCCACAGGACGATGGCGATGGCCGCGGTCGACACCACCAGTGTCGCGTTGGTGGTCGACAGGCACAGGTTGAACAGGGTGATCAGCCGCAGCTGGCCGCGGAAGATCGTGGTGTGGCCGTCCACCGCCTCGCGGACGTACTCGTCCTCCTCCTTCGCCCGGGCGAACAGCTTCACGGTCAGGATGTTGGTGTAGCTGTCGACGATCCGGCCGGTCAGCAGCGACCGCGCCTCCGACATCTCCAGCGAGCGCTGCTTCAGCCGCGGCACGAAATAGGTCAGGAGCAGGATGTAGATCGCGAACCAGGCCATGGTCGGCAGCGCCAGCCACAGATCGGCGCTGGCCAGCAGCACCAGCGCGCTGGTGCCGTAGACCGTCAGGTACCAGACCGCGACGATCGAGGTCACCGTGCTGTCGCGCAGGGCCACGCCGGTCTGCATCACCCGGTTGGCGATGCGGCCGGCGAAGTCGTTCTGGAAGAAGGTCCAGCTCTGCCGCACGACATGCCAGTGGCTCTGCCACCGGACCAGGTTGGTGAAGCCCGAGGCGATGATCTGGTTGGTGATCAGCGCCTGCAGGAACAGGGCGGCGGGGCGGCACACCAGCAGCACCGCCGCCATGCCGGCCAGCAGGTGCCAATGGTCGGCGAAGAGGGCATCGGGCGAGACGGTGCCGAGCAGGGTGACGACCCGGCCGATGAACACCGGGATCAGCGCGTCGAGCAGCGCGACGGTCAGCCCGGCGCCGAGCAGGGCGGCGTAGTACCAGCGGACCTGCCGCAGGAAAAACCAGTAGAACCGCAGCAGGTTGCCCGGCGGCTGGCCAGGCATGCCCGTGGCGGTCGGCAGCACGCGGGCTTCAAAAAAGCGGAACATGGGGAGGGCTTCCGGCGGGCGTTTCTTCTTTGGGCGGCAGAATTACAGCCTGCGCCGACAAAACGGCGGCGAAAAGACCGGACAATTGGACGCAGGAATTCGTTCAGTGCAGGGCTCGCGTCATTTTCGTCTGTGCGCGCGGTCACTGGCGGCCCGGCGCCAGCCTCTAGAATCGCCGCCATGGATGCAGGGGCGCGGCCGGATCGTCCGGCCGCGGCATCCGAAGTGGTGGTTGATATGAAGTACATCATCGTGCCGATTCTGGTGGCGCTGGCCGGATGGGGCATCCGGCCAGCCTTGGCCGACGCCATCCATGACGCGCTCGGCCGGGCCGGCTCGGCCTACGGCAGCGGCGACTGTGGCCCTTCGAAGCTGACGTGATCGGCGGGCGAGGGGCCTCGGCCCCTCGCCCTCGACCTCAGGCCGCCCGCGCCAGCGCGGCGACGACGCTGTCGATCGGTTCCCGGCCGCGGCGCGGCTCGGCTGCCGGATCGCTGGCGAAATCGACATGGCCGCTGTTGAGGCCCCGCATCATCTCGGTGAAGCCGGCGATGCTGCGGGCCGAGAAGCCGCCATGCGACAGGGCCTCGGCCCAGCCGGCCGCCAGCCGGGCGCTGGGTCGGCTGCGCCGGCTGCTGGCCGACCGGATCGTGGTGCGGACGCCGCAGGGGCTGGAGCTGACGCCGCGGGCCGCCGCCCTGGCCGAGCCGGTGGCGCGGCTGCTGGACGGTGCCCGGGCGATCGTGGCGCTGGCGGCCTTCGATCCGGCGACGGCCCGCGGCCGCGTCACCATCGTCGGCGTGGATTACACCACCCTGCTGGTGATGCCTGCTTTGGTGGCGCGACTGTCGCGCCTGGCGCCGGGACTGGATCTGGAGATCCCGCCTTTGGCCGGCGACCATGCCGAGCTGATCGCGGCGGATACCGCCGACCTGGCGCTCGGCGTCTACGACACGCTGCCGGCCGGCTTCTTCCGCCGGGCGCTGTACGACGAGGACCTGGTCTGTGCCGTCCGCCGCGGCCATCCGGTGATTGCGGCGGGGCTGACGCTGGAGCGCTTCGCCGCCCTGTCGCATCTGCTGATGATCATCACCGGCCGCGGCGAGGCACCGGTCGACGTGGCGTTGGCCCGGCATGGGCCGACCCGGCGGGTGGCGCTGCGGATGCCGCATTTCATCGCCGCGCCGATGCTGGTGGCCGAGAGCGACATGATCCTATCGCTGCCGCGCCGGCTGGCGCGCCGCATCGCCGCCACCGCGCCGATCGAGGTGCTCGAACTGCCGCTCGAGATCGAGCCCTTGACCGTGTCGATGATCTGGCACGAGCGGCGGCAGGACGACCCGGCCCATGCCTGGCTGCGCCGGCAGATGGCGGAGGCCGCGCGCGAGGCAACCCGGGATTGAGCGCGGAGAGTACGCGCCGGGCGGGCACCGTCGGTGTCAGAAATCCGAGCAGCGGCCGTTGACGTCCCAGTCGCCGTAGCGGGTCGGCTCCAGCCCCTTGGGGCCGCCGATCTCGCCCGGCTTCTGCGGCACGATCTCGACCGGCGCGCCGGTGCGCGGGTCGATGCGCTCCGCCAGTTCCTCGGGCGACAGGGGCTTGGCGGCTGGGGTCTGTGTCTCGCTCATTGCCTGGATATGGCGAGGCGGGGCCGCGGAGTCCAGGCTTGATCGGAAGCGGGCCGGGGCCATTTCATCCCGGGACGAGACCTAAGGAGGACCTGATGTCGGGCTATATCCGCACGGCGATGCTGCTGGCGGCCCTCACCGCGCTGTTCATGGCAGCGGGCTGGCTGCTGGGCGGGCGGGGCGGAATGATGATCGCGCTGCTGGTGGCGGTGGGCATGAACCTGTTCGCCTACTGGAACGCCGACAAGATGGTGCTGCGCATGCACAATGCGCGGGAGGTCGATGCCCGCACCGCGCCCGACTTCTACAACCTCGTCGCCCGGCTGGCCGAGCAGGCGCAGCTGCCGATGCCGCGGGTCTACATCATCGACACCGACCAGCCGAACGCCTTCGCCACCGGCCGCAACCCGCAGAACGCCGCGGTCGCCGCCACCACCGGCATGCTGAGCCGGCTGTCGGCGGAGGAGGTGGCGGGGGTGATGGCGCATGAGCTGGCGCATGTCCGCAACCGCGACACGCTGATCATGACGATCACGGCGACGATCGCCGGCGCGCTGTCGATGCTGGCCAATTTCGGCCTGTTCTTCGGCGGCGGCGACAACCGCAACAACCCGCTCGGCTTCATCGGCGTGATCCTGACCGTGATCCTGGCGCCGCTGGCCGCCATGCTTGTGCAGATGGCGATCAGCCGGTCGCGCGAGTACGAGGCCGACCGGGTCGGGGCCGAGATCTGCGGCCGGCCGCTGTGGCTGGCTTCGGCGCTGGAAAAGATCGAGGCGTTCTCGAAGCGGATCGACTACGTTGCGGCGGAGCGGAATCCCGCCACCGCCCATATGTTCATCATCAATCCGCTCCACGCCCATGCGGTCGACAGCCTGTTCTCGACACACCCCAAGACTGCCAACCGCGTCGCCGCGCTGCAGCGGATGGCGGGCGTCGCCTCGGCCCAGGGCCGCGGGCCGTGGGGGTAAAGATTTGATTCTCCCCCTCCCCGGGGGTAGGGGGAGGGGGCCGTCGAGCGAAGATCACCGGCGCTTCAGACCTGGTCGACTCATCGCTTCGTCCCATGCTTGTGGGCATCGCTATCCCGTCGTGACCCCCCTCCCCCTGCCCCCTCCCGCGAGGGGAGGGGGAGGATCTAAAGCATCCGTTCCGGCGCATCGGAGGCATTGTCCATGACCGCCGAGGCCGCCGCCGTTCCCCGCACAAGCTCGCGAGGCCCGATCTTCGGGTGGTGCCTCTACGACTGGGCGATGAGCGCCTTCAACACGGTCATCGGCACCTTCGTCTTCTCGGTCTATTTCACCAAGGGCATCGTCGGCGACGCCGACCACGGCGCGGCGCTGTGGGGTGTCGCCGTCGGCACCGGCGGCATCGTGGTGGCGCTGCTCAGCCCGGTGCTGGGCGCGGTCGGCGACCATGGCGGGCGGCGCAAGGCCTGGCTGGCCGGCTGCGTCGCGGCGGCGGTGGTGCCGACGGCGCTGCTGTGGTTCATGGCGCCGGACCCGTCCTGGATCGTGCCGGCGATGCTGCTGGTCGGCCTCGCCTCCATCGCCTTCGAGCTGTCCTACGTCTTCTACAACGCCTTGCTGATCGACGTGGCGCCGCCGGGGATGCTCGGCCGCGTCTCCGGCTGGGGTTGGGGCCTCGGCTATTTCGGCGGGCTAGTGTGCCTGGTGATCGCGCTGTTCGGGCTGATCGGCTTCGGCGGCGCCGCGCCGCTGCTGCCGCTGCCGGCGGTGGACTCCGCCGGCCCGCGCGCCACCGGGCCGCTGGTGGCGCTATGGTGGGTTGTGTTCGCCCTGCCGCTCCTGCTGCTGGTCCGCGAAAAGCCGGGCGGCGCCCCGATCGGGGCCGCGATCCGCCGCGGACTGGCCGATCTCTGGCGCACGCTCAAGTCGCTGCCGGAGCAGGGCAACCTGGTGCGGTTCCTGGTCGGCAGCGCGATCTACCGTGAAGGCTTCAACATGCTGTTCGCCTTCGGCGGCATCTACGCCGCGGGCGCGCTGGGGCTCGATTTCGGCCAGCTGGTGCTGTTCGCGATCGGGCTCAACGTCACCTCCGGCATCGGCTCGATCCTGTTCGCCTGGGTCGACGACGCGATCGGGTCGAAGCCGACGATCCTGGTCTCGATCATCGGGCTCGTCCTTCTCGGCGTGCCGATCATTCTGGTCACCGATCCCTATTGGTTCATCGGTCTCGCCCTGGTGCTGGGCCTGTTCCTCGGGCCGGCCCAGGCGGCCAGCCGCACCCTGATGGGCCGGATGGCGCCGCCAGGCGGCGAGGGCGAGGCCTTTGGGCTTTACGGCCTGACCGGCCGCGCCACCGGCTTCCTCGGCCCCTGGCTGTTCGCCGGCGCCACCGCCCTCTTCGCCACCCAGCGCGCCGGCATGGCGACGGTCATCGCCCTGTTCGCGCTCGGCGGGCTGATCGTGGCGACGGTGCGGGAACCGGCACGGGGCTGATACATACAATTTGACAGATCTGCCGGCCTCCAGGACTGTTGTCGGAATTCTCGGGAGTCATTTTCAGATGTCGATTGCCGATGGGGCACCCCGGGACGGGGCGCGTCGGTTACGACGGCAGCCGCTTCGGGATCGGCTTTCTGTTTTTGAAGACGGTGCTGCTGTCGCTAATGACGCTGGGCGTCTACAACTTCTGGGGCCGGACGGAGATCCGGCGGGCGGTCTGGAATGCCGTCAGCGTCGACGGCGAGCGCTTTGAATACACCGGCACCGGTCAGGAGCTGCTCTTCTGCTTCCTCAAGGCCATCGCTCTCCTGATCGCCATCGGCCTGGCGTTGCTCGTCCTCGGCTGGGCGAGCGTGCTGGTGCGTTCCGGGCTGGGGCTGCAACTGGTGCTTGCGGCGGTCTATCTGATCCTGGCAGTGCTTGCGGTCGCCGCGGTCCATCTTGCCATGCGCTACCGCCTGTCGCGCACGCTGTGGCGCGGCATCCGCTTCGGCCTCGACGGCACGACCGGCCGCTTCGTCCTGTGTACCATCGGCTACTCGCTGCTGACGGTGGCGACGCTCGGCATCTGCCTGCCGCTGCTGCGGACCTGGCAGGCCCGGACCATGGTCGACAACACGCGCTACGGCACCGTGCCGTTCCACATGGAGGCGCGAGGGGCGACGCTGATCTGGCCCTGGGTGCTGACCCTATTGCTGGCCGTGCCGACGCTGGGCATCTCGCTGGTGTGGTACCGGGTGCGGGAGTTCCGCACCTGGTCCGCCAGCATCAACGTCGCCGGGCTGACGCTGGACAGCCGCCTGCGCCTCGGCGACGTGCTGGGGCCGGCGATCCTGCTCACGGTCATCACGGTGGTGTTCTTCGTCGCCCTGCTGTTCCCGACCATCATCGAATGGCTGGAGGTGTGGCGGACGCGCATGCCGCGGCCGGGCGCCAACTCGGCCTCCGTCGTCGGCATCGGGATCTATGTGGCGCTGGCGCCGACGATCAATTTCATCGTGCTCGGCCACACGGTGCTGAAGGCGAGCTGCGAGACCCTGGCGATCGGCGGCGCACTGGACGCCGGCCCGCGCCTCAGTGCCGGAAATGCCGGCGGCCGGTGAACACCATGGCGATGCCGGCCTGGTCGGCAGCGTCGATCACCTCGCGGTCGCGCATCGAGCCGCCGGGCTGGATCACTGCGGTGGCGCCGGCTTCGACCAGGGCCAGCAGGCCGTCGGCGAAGGGGAAGAACGCCTCCGACGCCGCCACCGACCCGGCGATGCGCGAGCCGGTCTCTCCCGCGGCCTTGGCGGCCTCGGCCGACTTCGCCACGGCGATCTTGACGCTGTCGACCCGGCTCATCTGCCCGGCGCCGATGCCGACCGTGCTGCGGCCCCTGGCGAAGACGATGGCGTTGGAGCGGACATGCTTGGCCACCTGGGTGGCGAACAGCAAATCCTCGATCTGCGCCGGGGTCGGCGCCTTGCGGGTCACCAGCTTCAGCTCCGACGCCGCCGGCGCCGCATCGTCGCGGGTCTGGGTCAGGAAGCCGCCGGCGACGCTGCGCAGGATGCGGCGGCGCTGCGCCGGGTCCTGCATGCCGCCGGTCTTCAGCACCCGCAGATTGGCCTTGCCGGCGAAGACGGCGGCGGCCTCCGGCTCGACGTCCGGGGCGATCACCACCTCGGCGAACAGCGCGGTGATCGCCTGGGCCGTGGCGGCATCGATCGGCCGGTTGGCGGCGATGATGCCGCCGAAGGCGCTGATCGGGTCGCAGGCCAGCGCCTTGGCATAGGCCTCGCCGAGCGAGCCGGCGACGGCGACGCCGCAGGGGTTGGCGTGCTTGACGATGACGACCGCGGGCTCGGTGAATTCCGACACCGCCTCGAAGGCCGCGTCGGCGTCGAGGATGTTGTTGTAGCTCAGCTCCTTGCCCTGAACCTGTTCGGCCGTGGCCGGGCCGGGCACCGATGGGCCGCTCAGATACAGGGCGGCGGCCTGGTGCGGGTTCTCGCCGTAGCGCAGCGTCTCCGCCAGCTTGCCGGACAGCGACAGGCGCGGCGGGAAGGTCTCGCCCTCGACCTCGGCGAACCAGCCGGCGATGGCGGCGTCATAGGCGGCGGTGCGGGCGAAGGCGGCGGCGGCGAGGCGGCGGCGGGTCGGGCCCAGCGTGCCGCCATTGGCCGCGATCTCCAGCCGCAGCGGCTCGTAGTCGACCGGCGAGGTGACGACGGCGACGAAGGCGTGGTTCTTGGCCGCGGCGCGGGTCATCGCCGGGCCGCCGATGTCGATGTTCTCGATGCCGTCTTCGAAGCTGGCGCCACGCGCGATCGTCGCCTCGAACGGGTACAGGTTCGACACCAGCAGGTCGATCGGCGCGATGCCGTAATCGGTCATCGCCTCGAGATGCTCGTCGCTGTCGCGCCGGGCCAGCAGGCCGCCATGGATCTTCGGATGCAGGGTCTTGACCCGGCCGTCCATGATCTCGGGGAAGCCGGTATGGGCCGACACCTCCTTGACCGGGATGCCGGCGTCGGCCATCGCCTTGTAGGAGCCGCCGGTCGACAGGATCTCGACCCCGCGATCGGCCAGGAACCGGGCGAACTCGACGATGCCGGTCTTGTCGGAGACGGAGATCAGCGCGCGGCGGATCGGCAGGGCGGCTTCGGTCATGGCAGGCTCCGGGGGCAGAAGTGGCCCGTCTTTAGACCCGGCTGGACGGGATGTCGACCCGTCTAGCGCGAAGCGGCGCGGTCTTCCAGCCAGCGGACGGCGAAATCCGTCATCTCGGCCGCCGGAACCAGAACCGAGGGCGCGTCGCCGATGCTGCCGCGAATGCCGCCGCCCGCGGCCAGGAAATCCTCGACCACGGTGCCGAAATAGCCTTCCGGCAGCCCGTCGACGACGGGGTCGGAAGTGTCGAACTCCTCGATCCGGCGCCAGACCTTTCGCCCCGCGACCAGGATCGGGGTCTCGTAGCGGACGACGCGCTTGCCGGGGATCCGGGCCAGGTGCTCGGCATGGTGCAACAGGCTCATCGCATCGAGCGGGGCGCCGAGCATCAGCACCTTGCCGCGGGCCTGCACCAGCTTGGCGAAGGGGGAGCGCTCGCCATAGCCGTAGTCGAGGGCATGATCGGCCGTGAACCAGTCGGCCCGGCCGCCGACCGCGGCGAAGGAGGCGCCGGGATTGGCGCTGCGCCGAGCGCCCGGCCGGGTGCGCACCAGCTCGGCGATGGCGCCGTTGGCGCGGCGGGCGCGGGACGCAGCCGGATCGAAGGGCGGGATATCGTCGCGGATCTCCGCGGGGACGGTGCCGTCATCGTCCAGCAGGTCATGATAGTCGTCGCTCCAGTCGGTGTAGACCAGGATCGTGCCGCCCGGGCCGAGCACGTCGTGCAGGGCGTCGATCAGCGCATCGGGCCCGCCGAGGATCCGGCCGGCCGAGCGAAGGGCGGCATGCACCATCACCGAATCACCGGCCCCGAGGCCGATCTGGCGAAGCTGGGCGGCCAGCGCCCGCCGGGTGTGGATCTGCGCAGTCAATCGCGCCTCTAGGCCAGCCGGCGCTCGCGGCGCAGGATCCATTGCACGCCGGTGCTTTCCGCCCCGACCTCGCCCCAGATCACCACCTGGGTCGTCTTGCGGCGGTCGGTGCCGCGGCCGGCATAGATGCCTTCCTCCAGCGCCACCTCGCCGCCATAGCCGCGCAGCCGCCAGCCGTCGCCGCCGGGCAGACGGATGATCACCGAGCTGCCGCCCTGCACCGGCGACAGCTGCAGCGCCGGGTGCAGGTGGAAGCGGATGGCGAAGGGCAGGCCGCGGGCGGTGTCGGTCTCGGCGAACAGGATGTCCTCGCCGCGCAGCTCGTCGCCATTGGCCGACAGCTCCAGCCGGCGGCGGTGGATCAGCCCCAGCGCCTCGCGGTAGCCGTCGTGCCAGGCGTCGATCAGCACCGATTGCGGCGTCTCCTGCCGGTCGACCTCGATGCCATGCGGCCGCTTGCCGATGCCGGCGTCGCGCAGGATCTCGGCCGAATCGCGGCCGGCGACGCTGAGCGTGGAATGGGCCGGCGTGCCGCGCAGCGCGGTGTGCCAGGCGCTGTCCTCGGCACTGCCGCGGCCGGGCCAGGCGCCGCAATTGACGATCATGCGCTCGCGCCCGACCGACATCTCGAAGGACAGCAGCCCGGCATGGGCGCCGTCATCCGCGCCGGCCGGCGGCGGCGCGCCGACGTCGAGCAGCAGCAGGGTGCGGCCGGCCATCGCCCGCTCGAAGCCGCTGTGCCGCGCGCTCTTGGGCGCCCGGGCCTTGGAATCGGCCTGGGACAGGACGGCGTCGATCAGCACCGGCTCGCCCTCCTGCGCGTCGTTGAACAGGGCGAAGCCGCCGTCGCCATGGCGCAGCAGGCGCAGCGCCGGGGCCATCCGGTCGATCGCCAGGTGCAGCGCGTCGGGCACATGCGCCTGGGCGGCGCGGAAGGCGGCGCGGATGTCGATCAGCTGGCGCAGCACGGTCAGGTGCACCGCCGGGTTGCGCTGGATGTGGCCGCCATCGGGCAGGATCTGGCGCGGCAGGCACTTGCCGAGGATGCGCTGGGCCTGGTCCAGCCGCGGCCGGCCCTGGGGCAGGGCGACAGCGCCGTAGACCAGCCCGCGCACGGTCTGGATCTGGCGCGGGTCGATCGGGTCGCCGTCGGCGACGCGGGTCAGGTGGCGCAACTGCCGCGACAGGCTGGCGAAGACGCGGGTGCGGAAATCGTCATCGGCGCTGGCGCAGAAGAAATCGTGGGCGCCGAGCCAGCTGGCGATGCGCTGGCCCAGGATGTCCGGCTGCCAGGTCAGCGGATGCCAGCGGTCGTAGCGCTCGATCCAGTGGTCGATCAGCCGCCGCGCCTGGCGCCGGGCCTGGTCGCCGCCGGCCGCGCGCAGGTCGCGCAGCCATTCGAAGCCGTGCAGCGCCGCGATGAAGTCGGGGGCGGCGCCGAACGGTTCCCACGGCGCGGCCGTGGCCGCCTCATAGGTCTGGCCGCCCAGCCGGTAGGTCCCGGCGATCAGGGCTGTGCCGCGCTCGGCATCGCCCGGCCAGGGATCGGGCGGCACCATCAGCAGGTCGCGCGGCCCCTTGCGCCCGAGCGCCACGGAGTAGAGCGGGTTCGAATAGGCGAACCGCGCCAGCTGGTCCTGGACGTTGCGGGTGAGGCTGCGCGGGCTCCGCATCACTCAGCTTTTGCCGCGGATCGCGGCGATGTTGGCGGCATAGGCCCCGGGCCCGCCGCGGAAGGCCGCGGTGCCGGCGACCAGCGTGTCGGCGCCGGCGGCGATGACGCGAGGCGCCGTCTCCGGCGTGATGCCGCCATCGACCTCCAGCCGCACGTCGCGACCGCTCTGGTCGATCAGGGCGCGCAGCCGGGCGATCTTGTCGAGCTGGCTCTCGATGAAGCTCTGCCCGCCGAAGCCCGGATTGACCGTCATCACCAGCACCAAGTCGATGTCGCCCAGCAACTCCTCGACCATGGCGACCGGCGTGCCGGGGCTCAGCACCACGCCCGGCGACTTGCCGAGCGAGCGGATCAGCTGGACGGTGCGGTGCGGGTGCGGCCCGGCCTCGGGGTGGAAGCTGATGCGGTCGACTCCCGCCTCGGCGAAGGCCGGGATGTAGGGATCGGCCGGCCCGATCATCAGATGGGTGTCGAAGGGCAAGGCAGAGCAGGGCCGCAGTGCCTTCACCACGCTCGGGCCGAAGGTGATGTTGGGCACGAAATGCCCGTCCATGATGTCGAGGTGGAGCCAGTCGGCCCCCGACTCGGTCATGGCACGGGCCTCCTCGCCCAGGCGGGCGAAGTCGGCGGAGAGGATGGAGGGGGCGATCACGACCGGCTTGACCATGATCGTCCTCATAACAACTGGCCGACCGCGTCACAACCGTGACGAAGCCGCGGGGGCCAAAGGATCGGCCGGAGCGGGGTACCACCCCGGCCATTTTTCGCCCGAAAGGCTTACTTCGCCTTGGCCAGGAACTCGGCGACATTGTCCGGGGTCACCGTGTCGAGGCCGACGGTGGTGATCTCCTGGACCTTCTCGCCCTTCTTCAGCTTCTGCAGCAGCTCCATCGCCAGCGCGCCCATCTCATAGGGCTGCTGGCCGATCAGGCCGTTGGCGTAGCCGTCGCGCAGCAGCTCCAGCTCCGACTTCAGCGTGTCGGCCGAGACCAGCACGACTTCCTTGGAGGCCAGCTTGGCCTTGATCGGCTCGGCGAAGCTGCGGAAGGCGTCCGGCACGAACAGCGGCCAGCCGCCGACCGGCAGCAGCGCGTCGATGTCCGGATGGGCGGTCAGCGTGTCCTGCAGCTGCTGCACCGCCAGGGCGGCGTCGTCGTTGCAGTACAGCGGCGAGCCCTCGACCTGGGTCCAGCCGGCGCCCAGCCCGTCGATCACGCCGCGCACGCGGTCGTTCAGGTTGGCCGCGGCCGGGCCGCCCGAGACCATGGCGTAGGTGCCGCCGCTGGGCTTCAGCTTGGCCGCCATCTCGCCGATCGCCTTGCCCATGGCGTAGTTGTCGGTGCCGACGAAGGCCTGGCGCTTCGATCCCGGCGCGTCGGCGTCGAAGGTGATGGTCGGGATGCCGGCCTCGACCGCCTGGTTGATGACGTTGGTCATGGCGTCGACATCGGCGACCGAGATCGCCAGACCGTCGATGCCCTGGGTGATCAGGTCCTGCACGATCTGCGCCTCGCTGGCCGGCTCATGCTCGACCGGGCCGATATAGACGCATTCGACGCCGAGCTTCTTGGCGGCATCCATGCAGCCGTCGCGCGACAGGTCGAAATAGGGATTGTTCATGGCCTTCGGCACCAGGGCGAAGCGCAGCTTGTCCTGCGCGTTCGCCCCACCGGCCATGGCCATGACGGCACCCAGTGCTACGGCTGCCAAAAGTAGCTTCTTCATAATGGTCCTCCCCTTGTTGAACTCGTTGCCGTCCGGCGGCTCAGGCCGCGCGCTTGGACCGGATGCGGTCCAGCAGCACCGCCAGGATGATGAAAACGCCGACGAAGAAATCCTGCCAGTAGGGCTGCACCCCGCCCAAGATCAGACCGTTGCGGATGACCTCGATCAGCGCCGCGCCGGTGATGGCGCCGAGCGGCCCGCCGATGCCGCCGGTCAGGTTGGCGCCGCCGATCACCGAGGCGGCGATCACCCGCAGCTCGTAGCCGACCGCGGTGTTGGCGGGGGCGGAGCCGAGCCAGGCCAGCAGCAGCACGCCGGTGAAGCCGGCCAGCGCGCTGCAGAACACATAGACCGAGATCTTGACCCGCTCGACCGGCACGCCGGTCAGCGCCGCCGCCTTCTCGTTGCCGCCAATGGCGAAGACGTGCCGGCCCCACTGCATATGGCGCAGCAGGTACCAGATCATCACCGCCAGCACCGCCATGTAGATCAGCGATGGCGGCACGGTGCCGAAGACGGGCTCGTTGCCCAGGGTCCGGAACAGGTCCTTGGCCGGCCCGGCGGTGGGCGAGCCGCGGCCCTGGGTGACGACATAGACCAGGCTGCGGCAGACGCTGAGCATGCCCAGCGTGGTGACGAAGGGCGACAGGCCCAGCCGGGCGATCAACAGGCCGTTGACCAGCCCGACCACGCCGCCGACCGCGACGCCCGCCAGCACGCCGAAGGCCAGCGCCAGGCCCGGCCAGTCGGCGAAGATCGGCCAGTCCGCGCTCCAGCCCATCGCCAGGCTGGTGGCGACGGCGCCGAGCGCCATCACCGAGCCGACCGACAGGTCGATGCCGGCCAGGATGATCACCAGCGTCTGCCCCAAGGCCGCGATGGCGATGTAGGAGAAGTTCTGGGCGACGTTCTGCAGGTTGCGCCCGGTCAGGAACTTGTCCGACGCGATCGCCATGACCACCATCAGGATCACCAGCGCGGCCAGCACATAGGTGATCTGGGACGACATGATCCGGTGCAGCGGCCCCTGCCGCCGGACATTGTCGAAATTCATCGCCGCCGCCGCCATCACGCCGCCTCCAGAGCGCCGGTGATCAGGCCCGTCACCTCTTCGGGCGAGCTGCTGGCGATGCGCTTGTCGGCGACCTTACGGCCGCGGCGCATCACGATCACCCGGTCGCAGACATCGAACACGTCGGGCATGCGGTGGCTGATCAGGATCACGGCGATGCCGCTGTCGCGCAGCCGGCGGATCAGCTCCAGCACCTCATGCACCTGGCGCACGCTGATCGCCGCGGTCGGCTCGTCCATCAGGATCAGCTTGGCGTTGGCCAGGCGAGTGCGGGCGATGGCCACGGCCTGGCGCTGGCCGCCCGACATCAGCCGCACCAAATCGCTGGCGCGGGTCTCGGATTTCAGCTCGGCGAACAGCGCCTGGGCCTTGCGGTTCATGGCGCCGTGGTCGAGGCGGCGCAGCGGCCAGACCCCGGTCTTCAGCTCGCGGCCGAGGAAGACATTGGCGGCGGCGGTCAGGTTGTCGGCCAAGGCGAGGTCCTGGTAGACCACCTCGATCCCGGCCTCGCGGGCATCGACCGGCTTGTGGAAATGCACCGGTTTGCCGTCGAGCAGCACCTCGCCGGAGGTCGGCGGGAAGTTGCCGGCCATGACCTTGACCAGGGTGGACTTGCCGGCTCCGTTGTCGCCCATCAGCCCGACCACCTCGCCCGGATCGAGCGACCAGCTGACTCCGTTCAGGGCGTGGATCGCCCCGAAATGCTTGGTAACGTCACGCAATTCCAGAAGCGCCATCCGCCCCGTTCCTCCCCGGCCCGGTGAACCCGGCCTCGTTCGGGCGGAACTGTGAAAGAGAGCGCGGCGGAGTGCAAATTGTTTTTGTCTGATTATTGTATCAACAGCGGAAGGCTCAGGATCGCCGCTTCAGCCGGGCGATGTGAAAGCCGTCCAGGCCGCCGTGATCCGGCCAGTGCGAGGGCAGGGTGCGGACGTCGCCGGCCGGGGTCAGCAGCTCGGTCGACCCGCCGATCTCCGCCGCCGCCACCGGCACGCGGGCCAGGCGGTCGTCCTCCGTCAGCAGCCGGTCGATCTGCGCCTCGCCTTCCTCGGGCAGCAGCGAGCAGGTGCACCAGATCAGGATGCCGCCGGGCCGCACCAGCTCGACCGCGCGGCGCAGCATCCGCGCCTGGGCCGCGGCCAGCTTGGCCACGTCCTCCGGCCCTTTCAGCCGCGGCACGTCCGGGTGCCGGCGGATGGTGCCGGTGGCGCTGCAGGGCGCGTCCAGCAGCACGCCGTCATAGGGGGCGCCGCCGGTGAAGGTCTCGGCTTCGGCGGTGTGCATCTCGGCGGCCAAGCCGAGCCGGCCGAGATTCTCCGCCACCCGCTTGAGGCGGCGGGTCGAGCGGTCGATCGCGGTCACCGCGGCGCCGGCGGCGGCCAGCTGCGCCGTCTTGCCGCCCGGCGCGGCGCAGAGGTCGAGGATGCGCCGGCCCTCGACCGGGCCGAACAGCCGGGCGGGAATCGCGGCGGCGGCGTCCTGCACCCACCAGGCGCCCTCGGCGAAGCCGGGCAGCTCCGGCACCATGCCGCCGGCCTCGCGCCGCAGCGTCCCGGTCGGCAGCGGCCGGGCGTCGAGCTGCGCGGCCCAGAGATCGGGGTCGGCCTTGACCGAAAAGTCGAGCGCCGCCTCGCGCAGATGCGCCTCGGCGATGGCGGCGGCGGTGTCGGCGCCATAGGAATCGGCCAGGCGCGACCACAGCCAGTCCGGCGTGTTCAGCCGGGGCGCGTCCTGCCCGGCCAGCAGGGCGGGGCCGTCCTCGGCCAGGCGGCGCAGCACGGCGTTGACCAGCCCCTTCATGCCGGCGAATCCGGTCAGGCCGGCCAGTTCGACCGAGGTGTCGACCGCGGCGTGGGACGGCGTCGCCAGGAACAGGCGCTGGGCCAGGCCCAGGCGCAGCACGTCGCGCACGGTGGCGGCGCCGCGGGCCAGCGGCGTCTTCAGCGCGCTGTCGATCAGCGCGTCGATCTGGCCCAGGCGGCGCAGCGTCGTGGTCAGCAGCAAGCGGGTGAAGGCGCGGTCGCGCGGTTCCATGCCCTGCAGGGCGAGATGGGAATCGAGGGCCTCGTCGATCGGGCGCCGCTGCGCCAGAACGGCCCGCAGCAATTCGACGGCGGCCTTGCGCGTGGCCATTCCGGTGTCGGTCATGCGCGGGATGTAGACCATCACGGCCGGGCCGGCCAGTGCCATCGCGCTCTTTCGCGTTCGGCTCCGCCGCGCCATGCTGGGCGCAGCCATGGAGGACATGCCGATGCCGCCCGACAACGCCGCCGCCCGCCGCCTCTATCTCGAGGATCTCGAGATCGGGCAGCGTTTCGGCTCGGGGACCGTCACCGTCACGCCGGAGGCGATCAAGGCCTTCGCCGCCCAGTTCGACCCGCAGCCCTTCCATCTCGATGAGGAGGCGGCGAAGGCGACCTTCTTCGGCGGCCTCGCCGCCAGTGGCTGGCACACCGCGGCGCTGACCATGAAGCTCCTGGTCGGCGGCGAGTTCCTGCCGGCCAACGGACTGATCGGCGGCGGCACCGACGAGATGCGCTGGCCGCGGCCCGTCCGCCCCGGCGACGTGCTGCGGGTGGAGAGCGAGGTGCTGGAGATCCGGCCGTCCCAGTCGCGCCCCGACCGCGGCATGGTCAAGACCCGGATCACCACCCTGAACCAGGCGGATGAGCCGGTGCAGATCATGATCGCAAACATGGTCGTGCCGCGGCGGCCGGCCTGATGGTGAAGGGGAGGGGAAGCATGTCACGTTCAAGGCGCCTGACGGCGATCGGCCTGGTCCTTGCGACGCTGTCGGGAGGCGCCGTGGCGGCGGAGACCGGCTGGACCATCGCCAAACCCCAACCGGACAATCCGTTGCAGACGGCATCCCTGGCCGGCACCGCCCGCGCCGGCGAGCACTCCTCGCCGGCCCAGCTGGTCATCGGCTGCCGCCCCGATGCCGACATGACGGCGCAACTGACGATTCCGGAGACGCTGGGCTTCGACACCGACCCCTTCGAGGGGCCGGACGGCATCGGCGAGCGCCAGAAGCGGCTGACCATCGCCTTCGCCGGCGACCGGTCGGCGCCGCGCCTCGTCTCCGGCTGGTGGAGCGAGAACACGGTGTTCACCTTCAGCTTCGCCCTGTCGAAGCCGGAAGCCGCTCGCTGGCTGGCGCGGCCGGGGCAGACGCTGGCGGCCGAGATCCGCCCGCCCGACGCCGGCAAGCCCGCCTTGGCGCTGACCTTCCGGCTACCGGAGGATGCCGCGAGGCTGAAGCAGGTGGTCGGGCCCTGCGGCGTGCGGTAGCCGCCTCAGCCGGCCAGCCTGGCCACCAGCACCGGCACCTCGCGGATCGAGTCGAGGGTGTGGAAGCCGGGCGGGGCCACCTCCGGCCGGCTCACCGCCTCATGTGCCCAGGTGATGCGGTAGGGGATGTGCACCGCCTGGCCGCCGAGATCGAGCACCGGCAGGATGTCCGAGCGCATCGAGTTGCCGATCATCAGGAAGCGATCCGGCGTGGCGCCGCCGCGCTGCAGGATCCGGCGATAGGTCGCCTCGTCCTTCTCGGCCACGATCTCGACGCTCTCGAACCGCTCGGCGAGGCCGGAGCGGGCGACCTTGCTCTCCTGGTGGAACAGGTCGCCCTTGGTGATCACGATCAGCCGGATGCGGCCCGCCTCGGCCTCCGGCGCCAGCGCGTCCAGCGTCTCGACCACGCCGTCGATCAGCTCGACCGGATGGTCCATCATCGCCTTGCCGAGCTCGAGGATCGTGCGGATCTGGGCGGCGCCGACCCGGCCCTCGGTGATCTCGATAGCGGTCTCGATCATCGACAGGGTGAAGCCCTTCACGCCGTAGCCGAAGGTCTTCAGGTTGCGCGCCTCGGTGTCGAGCAGGGTGCGCTCGAGCGTCTCGGCGTCGACCCAGGGGGAGAGCAGGGCGATCAGCCGGCCATGCGTCTCCTCGAAGATGGATTCGCTGTGCCACAGGGTGTCGTCGGCGTCGAAGGCGACGGTCAGCGGAACGGACATGGGATGGATGACTCTAGCTGCGGCGGGCGGCGAAGCCGGTGATCGACTCGAACAGCGCGTGCAGGGCGAAGCCGAGGAACAGCAGGCCGGAGGCGCGGACGAACCAGATCTCGTGCCGGCGGTAGAAGCCGCGCACCGCCGCGGCGCCGGTGACGCCGACCAGGATGGCATAGGCGCCGACGGCGCCGAGGCAGGCGGCGGCGACCAGCGCCGGCAGCTCGGACCAGGTCAGGCTGGCGGAGTAGCTGGTGAGCAGCGCGGTGAAGGTCGCGACCGCCACCGGATAGCCCTTCGGGTTGCTGACGCCGAACAGCAGGCCGCGCAGCAACGGCCGGCGGACCGAGGTGTCGATCGTCCCGTCGGCGCCGCGGCGCACGGTCACCGCCGACCAGCCGAGCCACAGCAGATAGGCGCCGCAGATCAGCCCGAGCGTGTCGAACACCACCGGGCCGATCGCCTGGGCGCCGATGATCGCGGTCAGCGCCAGCGCCGACCACAGCGCGTCGCCGACCAGATGGCCGCACAGGAAGGTGGCGCCGGCCCGCCGCCCCTGGCCGGCGGAGATGCCGAACAGGGCCAGCACCGCCGGCCCCGGCGAGATGCCGTAGACGAAGCCGGCGAGGCCGGAGGCCAGAAGCAGGGTGCCGTTCACGATTGCTCTCCGAAAAGGCAGGGCTGCGGTCGCAGCCGGCGCCAAAATCGGCCATAAGGGACGCCCGGGGCAAGCCCGGCGGATCGGGCGGAGGACGGGATGGACGAGGCGGAGATCCTGAGGCGCTTCGACGCCGAGCTGCGGCGGGCCCCGGCGCAGGCCGATCCGGCCTATCGCGTGGAGCAGTTGCCCGACGTCACCCGCATCGTCGGCCCCGGGCCGGGGGCGCATGACAACTTCGTGCAGTGGAGCCGGCTCGACGCCGCTTCGGCCGGTGCGGCGATTACCCGGGAGGCCGCCTTCTTCGCGAGCCAGGGCCGGTCGGTTGAATGGAAGCTGTACGGCCACGACACGCCGGCCGATCTCGGCCGGCGCCTGGAGGTCGCCGGCTTCGTGCCGGAGGAGCCGGAGACGCTGGTCGTGCTCGACCTCGACGGCCCGCTGCCGCCGCCGGTCGACCCGGCGGGCGTGACGATAGAACGGGTGGTCGACCCGGTGCGGTTCGGCGCCATCGACGACCTGATGGCAGCGGTCTACGGCACCGACGACGACTGGCGGTCGGAGGTGCTGGGCGCCGAGCTCGCGGCGGCGCCGGACCGGCTGTCGGTCTATCTCGCCACGGCCGACGGCCATTGCGTCTCGGCCGGCTGGATCCGGTTCCATCCCGGCACCGGCTTCGCCGATCTGTGGGGCGGGGCCACCCGGCCGCATTGGCGCGGCCGCGGCATCTACCGCGCTTTGGTGGCCAAGCGCGCCGCCGAGGCGAAGGAGCGGGGCTTCCGCTTCCTCACCGTCGACGCCTCGTCCGAAAGCCGGCCGATCCTTCAACGGCTCGGCTTCCGGGCGCTGACGACGACGACGCCTTACGTGCGGGAGGCGTGAGCGGCCTGCCGTCTGAAAACTCGCCCCAATATCAGAACGGCTCCAGCCCTCGGCCCAGAATGCCGACGAAGCGTCGCACGGCGGCTTGGTCGGTATGGTGCTTCAAGTGTGGAAACCCGGCCCAGGCGAAGCAGTCGCGCAGATACTCGACGAAGGGGAGGGCGTGGCTTTCCTGCCGGAACAGCGGGTCGGCGCCCGAGAAAGGCAATTCGATCGCGTAAGGCGGGCCGCCACTGACATTCATCTTGTGAAGCCGGTCGGGCGCCAGATCCAGCAGGTAAGGACCGATCAGATCCGGGTGGAACACGTCCTTCTGTTCCTCCCACACCTCGAAGCAAAGCGATTCGATGGCGCAGCAGGATTCGATCGACAGGGCATCCGTATCGATGCGTGCCAAAGGCAGATCGGCGACGACGGGGCCTGCGCCCTGGTCGCAATCCCATACCCAGTTCACGCCCCCGACCACGCGCCAGAACGCGTCCAGGGATGGCGGCAGCCATGCGCCCGTCATCTGCTCGATCGCCGCAATCCGCGCCGCGTCAGCGGGCTCCGGCAGCGTTCGCATGGGGCCGAGAGACTGCCATCCCGCCCGCTGCAGTCTTTCGGATATCAGCGCGACGTTGTGGGCCGCGCGCACCATGGTTTCGCCCGCCAGCGCGGCGACTTCCGCACGCAAATCTCCGGCAATAGCCGGGAAGGTGCGGGCCTCCCGCCACGTGCCCAGATGATCCCCGGCCCGATAGCGCGCCACGAGGTCGCCGATGGCACGCGTAACCGGTATGGGTGGGAGCGGACGTCTGGCGCCGGCGGCCTCCAGCGCGGGCAGAGCACTGCCCGGATCGGCGTGGCGCAGCGCCATGCGGGCCGGGGCGCCGAGCCTCTCGTCCAGGCATAGCCCGGCACAGAGTGCCGCCCAACGGGGATCCTGCTCGAACCAGGACGGCGCCTTGCTCTCGGTCCAGCGGGGGGAGCCGTTCGCCAGCACCATCGATGGCGCGAACAGCGACAGCACCTCCTGGCCGATCGTCACCGTGGTGATGTCCTGCTCCGCGAACAGCGGCGCAAACCGGTCGAAAGCGGCGAAAGGATTGCGGCGGAAGACGGCGCGTATGCCGAGGTGGACGGAAATGGGTTCCCGGTCCTCGATCAGCCACTCCAGCGCGTCATAGGAGGCTGGATCGTCCATAGCCAGAAGCGCATGGCCTGCGCTCACCCGCACCGGCATCAGCGCGCAATCCTGCCAAAGCTGCGCCAACAGCGGGATTGCTGGCGTGTAGCGCGCCTCGCCGAGCGTTCGCACGGCCTCTTCCCAGGGGCGATACGCGGCGCGTGCGCGTTGCATAGCCTCGAGAGAGACTTGGTCAAGCGCCCGCCTCTCCCCTTCCGTCAGCAGCTCCCAGTCAGCAATGGAGCAACTCACACGCTTGGGAAAATCCGGCGCGAAGAGCAGGGAGGCCCGCAGTTCCCTCAGGAAATCTTCGGCCTCCTGGCTCATCCCGGGCCCTTCTGGCGGTGAGGCACGGCCCCGTTGCCTGGATGGAACGGGCCGTGCCCTTGACTATCATCGCCTAGCTTGGTCGGGCAGCCCAGGAGCGGTCAAGAGTCGGGTATCACCCTCGTCCGATGAACGGCATGTTGGTCGCCATGACCGTGACGAACTGAACATTCGCGTCGAGCGGCAGGGACGCCATCATCAGCACGGTGCTGGCGACATGGGCCGCGTCCATCAGCGGCTCCGGCTTGATCGAGCCGTCGGCCTGGGGCACGCCCTTGGCCATCTTCGAGGCCATGTCGGTGGCGGCATTGCCGATGTCGACCTGGCCGCAGGCGATGCCGTATTTCCGACCGTCCAGCGAGGTCGACCGGGTCAGGCCGGTGATGGCGTGCTTGGTCGCGGTGTAGGGGGCGGAGTTCGGCCGCGGCACATGGGCCGAGATCGAGCCGTTGTTGATGATCCGGCCGCCCTGCGGGTCCTGGTCCTTCATGATCCGGAACGCCTCCTGCGTGCACAGGAACGGCCCGGTCAGGTTGGTGTCGACCACCGCCTTCCACTGCTCGAAGCTCAGGTCCTCCAGCGGCACGCCGGGGGCGCTGACGCCGGCATTGTTGAACAGCACGTCCAGTCGTCCGAAGCGGGCCTTGGCGGCGTCGAACAGGGCTCGGACGCTCTTGGGATCGGTGACGTCGGTCGGCACCGCCACGGCCTGGTCCGCGGCGACGCCCGACAGCTGGATCGTCTCCGCCAGCGCATCCTGCCGGCGGCCGGCCAGCACCACCGTGTAGCCCTCCTTGAGGAAGGCCAGGGTCACCGCGCGGCCGACGCCCGACCCGGCCCCCGTCACCAGCGCCACCTTGCTCGTCATCTGCGTCTCTCCCGTATCGATCGCCGGGGTCGGCCCCGTGTCCAAACGGACCCTAGCGGTTATGTCCGACGTAGTCAGCCGGAATGCTGCTGGCGATGGCCGCTGACCTCGGTGCCGGCGTCGCGGCGCAGCGGCAGGCAGTCGATCAGCGACAGCAGCGCCACCACGCCGAGCAGGGCGAAGGCGATCTGATATTCGGCGACGATGGAGCCGCCGGCCAGTCCCGACGCCTCGGCCGCCCGCAGCGCGATCGCGCCCAGCGCCACGCCCAGCCCGACCGAGATCTGCTGGATCACGCTGAACAGGGTGTTGGCGGCGCTCATCTCCGGCCTGGGGACGTCGACGAAGGCGAGGGTGTTCAGGCTGGTGAACTGCATCGACCGGGCGGCGCCGCTGACCACCAGCAGCGCTGCGGTCAGGGCCACCGGTGTCGACGGCGTCAGCAGGGCGCAGGCGAACAGCGTCGCCGCCAGCACCGCGCCGTTCGCCAGCAGGGCGGTGCGGAAGCCGAAGCTGCGCAGCACCCAGGTGGTCATCGGCTTCATGCCGAGATTGCCGGCGAACAGCGCCAGCACCAGCAGGCCGGAGCTGACCGGGTCCAGCCCGAAGCCGAGCTGGAACATCAGCGGCAGCAGGAAGGGCACGGCGCTGACCACGGCTCGGAACAGCGACCCGCCGCGGACGGTGACCCGGAAGGTGTGGATCGCCAGCGCGGCCAGCCCGACCAGCGGGTGCGGATGGCGCCGGGCATGGCGCACCGCCCAGGCGCCCAGCAGCAGGCTGGCGGCCAGCAGCAGCCCGACCATCGCCCAGGGGATCTGTTCGTGCCCGATCAGGTCCAGCCCCAGCATCAGCGCCAGGCAGGCGACGCCGGACAGGATGAAGCCGAGCCCGTCGAAGGGTCGGCGATCCTCGCTGCGGTCGTTCGGGATCAGCCGCAGCGCCAGGACCAGGGCGATGGCGCCGAGCGGCAGGTTGAGCAGGAAGATCCAGCGCCAGGAGGCGATGCTGGTGATCAGCCCGCCGACCGGCGGCCCCAGCACCGGTGCCGCCAGCGCCGGCCAGGTAATGTACGCGATCGCCCGCATCAGATCCTGCTTGGCGGTGTTGCGCAGCACCACCAGCCGGCCGACCGGCACCATCATGGCGCCGCCGATGCCTTGCAGGATGCGTGCGGCGGTGAAGCTCCACAGGCTGTCGCTGGCGGCGCACAGGGCCGAGGCCAGGGTGAAGACGACGATCGCGGCGGCGAAGACCGAGCGGGCGCCGAACCGGTCGGCGACCCAGCCGCTGGCAGGGATGAACACGGCCAGCGTCAGCAGATAGGCCGTCAGGCCGACATTCAGATCCACCGCCCGGACGCCGAAGGACGCCGCCATGTCCGGCAGCGCCGTGACGATCACGGTGGCGTCCAGGTTCTCCATGAAGAAGGCGCCGGCGACCAGCAGCGCGATCAGCACGGGTTGGCGCGGGGACGTGATCATGGGCCGGCCGGATGGTAAGGGGAGGGGCCGGCCCGCCTGGCGGGCGACCTGACTCCCGATAGCACGGCCCCGTCACGCCAACGCATGCGCAGACGGCATGGTTGGGCTCAGCCCGCGGCGGCCTGCAGCTCTTCCGCCTCGTCGGCGACCGAGGCCAGCACGCTCCTCACCACGAAGATCTGGCCCAGCTTGCGGGCCACGGCCTCCCATTCCGGGCAGGCGTCGCGGCGGATGGCGATGGTCACGCCCATCTCGTCGCCATGGCGTTCGGCCGAGACGCGCTCGGGCACGATGTCGCGCAGGCAGAAATGCTCGAGCAGGCGGGGCAGCAGGTTGACGTCGGCCAGGCCGGCTATGTGGAAAACAACCTGCGCGTCGTCGCGAGGGGTGGTCATCGTCTTCTCCCGGGGAATGCGAACAGCAACGGCGAAGACCCCGGGGGAGCCGGCGTGGCCGACCCGGGGCCTAGTGGCTAATTCGCAGGGAGCGCGTGGTGACCATGCCCCATGGTTAACCGCTCGGGATCGTGTTGGCAACCGCCGAGATCTTGACCCGCCGCGGGCGCCGCGCAAGCCTGCGCTGCATTCGGCAGGAGGAAGGCATGGTGGATCCGGCTTCGGGGCCGCTCGCGGGTCGGAAGGCGCTGGTGACGGGGGCCGGCCGCGGCATCGGCGAGGCGCTGGCCCTCGGCTTGGCCGCGGCCGGCGCCGACATTGCCCTGGCCGGCCGCGATCGCGCGGCGCTGGACCGGGTGGCCGAGGCGGTGCGGGAGCGGGGCCGCCAGGCCGTGCCGATGGTGCTCGACGTCGCCGACACACGCGGCATCGACCGCGCCTTCGCCGTCGCCGCGGCGGCGCTGGGCGGGCTCGACATCCTGGTCAACAACGCCGGGGTGGAGGAGGTGCGGCCGTCGCTGGCGGTCGACGAGGCGCTGTGGGACCGGATCGTCGACACCAACCTGAAGGGCGCCTTCTTCTGCGCCCGCGCCGCAGCGCTGCTGATGAAGCCGCGCGGCGGCGGCGCCATCCTCAACCTGTGCTCGCTGACCTCGGAGGTCGGGGTGCCCGGCGCCGTGCCCTACGGCGCCTCGAAGACCGGCCTGGTCGGCATGACCCGGGCTCTGGCGACGGAATGGGCGAAGGACGGCATCCGGGTCAACGGCATCGGCCCCGGCTATTTCCGCACCGCCCTGACCGAGGTGTTCTACCGCGACGAGGCCTGGCAGCAGCGCATGCTGTCCGCCATCCCGGCCGGCCGCTTCGGCCGGATGGAGGATTTGGTCGGCCCCGCCGTGTTCCTGTGCTCCGACGCCGCCGCCTATGTCACCGGGCAGGTGCTGTACGTCGACGGCGGGTATCTGGCGTCGATTTGAGTTCAGGAGGAGCTTGTGGCCGGACCCACGCTGGAAATCCTGTTGTGGCAGCCCTTTTCAGCGGACCGAGTTCAACTGTTGCGTGATCTCGTCGCGGCAGTGACCTGCTCGCTCGACGAGGATCCCCTGCAGGTCGTCACCACCCGGCCGCTCGGCGGCTCATTCGATGGCAACTTTGATGGCTACCCTTCACTTCCCTTCCTCGTCGAGCCCGAAAACCTCGACGGTGGACGCGACGACCTAGCCGACATCGAGGCGGCGTTCGGTTGTGTCCCCTTAGCCGCCGTCGGCGTCTGCGCCATGACGAAAGGAAGCGACGCTCATCGGGTTCTTGCTGAACTGGCGCTTGCAATCGCCGAACGACTAGATGGTGTCATCGACTTCAACGGACTGCTGCTTCCGAATGAAGGCTGGCATGAGCATCCCTCATGGGAGGAGATCAAGCTGGTTGCCCGCCCGATACCTCATCGGACTGCCCGGCAAGGTCATCGCGATCCCCTATGAGCTTGGGAACGGACGAGTCTGGGGCAGGCATGTCGGGGACACCACGTTCCTGCGGGCCTGGCTCGGCCACCCCGATTTCCACATGATCAAGTGAACTCCGCCGTCACCTCGATCTCGCCAATAATGGCGGTGTTGAAGGCGGGCAGGTCCTCGGCCGGGATCCAGTATTCGAGATGGCTGCGGCCGCCGGCCTCCTGGACCTGGTAGCGGTCGAGGAAATCGCGCCGCACCCGGAAGCGGGTGACATAACCCGAGCCGCTGGCCGGCACGTTCCAGTCGCGCGCGATCTTGATGGCGTAATCCTCCGACGGCACCGGATAGAAGATCGGCTGCTCCGGCAGGCGGGGCGGGAAGGTGCGCATGCCGGCCTCGCGGATGAGCCGCAGCTCTTCCGGCCCGACCGGGCGCCACAGCGTGACGGTCTCGGCCATGCTCACCCCCGCTTCAGCAGCCGGTCCCGCACCTCCGACACCGCGCGGGCGTGGCCGTCGAAGCCTTCGTAGGTGGCAAGCGTCCGCGCCTGTTCGGCCAGGGCGGGATAGCCCGCGGCGCTGACATAGCCGATCGAGGTCCGCTTCAGGAAGTCGAACACCGAGAGCGGCGAGGCGGTGCGGGCGTGGCCGCCGGTCGGCAGCACCGCGTTCGGGCCCAGCACGAAATTGCCGATCGTCACCGGCGTGTAGGGCCCCAGCAGGATCTCGCCGGCATGGTCGATCCGCGCCGCATCGGCGAAGGGATCGCGCGACAGGATCTGCAGATGCTCCGGCGCGTAGTCATTGACGAAGCCGATCGCCGCATCCCAGTCCGGCGCCAGCACGATGCCGCCGCGCGGCCCGGTCAGCACGGTGCGGGAGAAGCCGGCGCGGCCTGTGCTCATCTCCGCCCAATGCCCTGGCAGCGCCGCCGCCGCCTGCTCCGCCACCCGGCGGCTGTCGGTGACCAGCCAGGCCGAGCTGTCAGGCCCGTGCTCGGATTCGATGATCAGGTCCAGCGCCGCCAGCGCGCCGTCGACGCTGTCATCGGCCAGGATGATGGATTCGCTCGGCCCCGCCGGGGTGCCGGTGTCGATCGCATCGGCCAGCAGGCGCTTGGCGGCGACGACATAGGGGCTGCCGGGGCCGACGATCTTGTCGCATTTCGGGATCGTCGCGGTGCCGTAAGCGACCGCCGCCACGCCCTGGGCGCCGCCGGCGGCGAAGACCTGGGTGACGCCAACCCGCTTCGCCACCGCCAGCGTCGCGGCGTCGACCTGCCCGTCCGGGCCGGGCGGGGTGATGATCACGACATTCGGCACCTTCGCCGCCAGCGCCGGGATCGTGGTCATCATCGCCACCGACGGGAAGGCGCCCTTGCCGCGCGGCACGTAGCACGCGACCGACGGGATCGCCCGGATGCGGTCGCCGGCGAAGACGCCGGGGCGCACCTCCTTCCACCACATCTCCTCCGGCAGTTGCGCCTCGTGGAAGCGGCGGATGCTGTCGGCGGCGAAGTCGATCGCGGCCATCACCTCGGGCTCCAGCAGGCCCGGCGCGGCCTCCAGCGCGTCCTGGCCGACGCGCAGGCCGTCGGCCGCGACCGGCGCCTTATCGAAGTCGCGGGTGAAGCGGGCCACGGCCTCGTCGCCCTCGGCCTTGACCGCCGCCACGATCGGCCGGACGGCGTCGAGGAAGGGGCCGAGATCGGCCTCGGTCCGGGCCAGCAGGGCATGGCGCTCGGCCGCGGACAGCGTCGACAGGTCGTGGATTTGGATGGCGTCGCTCATGGCCTTGGTCCCGCGATGGCGAAAATACGTCTGACTTTATACGGAGCGTCGATTGACTCTGCGAGCCGCCACTTTATGAATTGTCGCTCCGCAAAAACAGCGCGGCGGCCAACGGCCGTGCCTTCAGCAGGGGAATGGCTATGGGACATCATGGCGGGACGCGCGGCCTGGTTCTGACGGCCGCGATCATGGCGGGTCTGGCCTGGGCCGGCCCGGCGGCGGCGCAGGCGGTGCCGGCGAAGCCGGAGGCCGGCGGCTTCAAGATGGGCATCGAGCCCTGGCTGGGCTACGGCCTGTGGCATGTCGCGGCCGAGAAGAAGCTGTTCGAGGCCCAGGGCCTGTCGGATGTCGAGATCGTCAATTTCACCCAGGACAAGGACGTCAACGCCGCCCTGGCCAGCGGCCAGCTGGACGGCGCCAACATCGCCACCCACACCGCGCTGGTGATGGCGGCGGCCGGGCTGCCGATCAAGATCGTCGCCGTGCTCGATGTCAGCATGACCGCCGACGCCATCCTGGCCGGGGCGGACATCAAGAGCATCGCCGACCTCAAGGGCAAGGAAGTCGCCTATGAGGAGGGCACCACCAGCCACATCCTGCTGAACTACGCGCTGGCGGCCAACGGGCTGACGCTGGCCGATGTCAAATCGGTGCCGATGCCGGCCTCGGACGCCGGCGCGGCGCTGATCGCCAAGCGCGTGCCGGTGGCGGTGACCTACGAGCCCTATCTGACCCTGGCGCGGGCGCAGGACCCGGCGGTCAGGCTGCTCTACACCGCGGCCGAGGATCCGGGGCTGGTCTCCGACGTCTTCGTGGTGCGCGAGGAGGTGCTGAAGGAGAAGCCGGGTCAGATCGCGGCGCTGCTGCGGGCCTGGCAGGCCGCCCATGACGACTACGCCAAGGACATGGCCGGCGGCCGCGCCATCATCGCCAAGGCGGTGGGCGCGTCGCCGGAGGAGCTGTCGACCGCCTTCGACGGCGTCACCTTCTATACCCTGCCGGACAACAGGACCCAACTGACCGGCGCCTTCGCCCAGCATGTCATTCTCGACGTCAAGAAGGCGGCCGAGGCCGCGGGGCTGCTGCAGGGCGATGTCGACGCCGCCGGGCTGATCGATCCGCGCTTCATCGCCGTCGTCGCCCCGTGACCGCATGACCGCCGGCCGGCCGCGCCTCTTCCGCCTCGACACCAGGCTGACGCCGGCGCGCTTCGCCGGCATCGCCGCGCTGGTGTTCCTCGGCCTGTTGCTGCTGTGGGCGGCGGTGACGTTGACGGGGCTGGTGCGGCCGCTGTTCCTGCCCTCGCCGGTGCAGGTGGCGGCCCGGCTGTGGGCGCTGGCGCAGTCCGGCCAGCTGTGGGACGACGCGGCGATCAGCATCTACCGCATCCTGGTCGGCTTCCTGCTGGCCACCGTGGTCGCGGTGCCGATCGGGGTGTTGATCGGCCGCTACCATGTGTGGGAGGCGCTGATCGAGCCGGTGGTGGATTTCGTCCGCTACATGCCGGTGGTTGCCTTCGTGCCGCTGACCATCCTGTGGACTGGCACCGGCGACCTGCAGAAGTTCCTGATCATCTGGATCGGCACCTTCTTCCAGCAGGTCCTGCTGATCATGGACAACGTCAAGCGCGTGCCCTGGGACTTCATCGATGTCGGCCGCACGCTGGAGATGAAGCCGCGCCGGATCCTGATGTCGATCGTGGTCCCGGCGGCGCTGCCCGGGATCTGGGATTCGATGCGGATCAGCCTGGGCTGGGCCTGGACCTGGCTGGTGCTGGCCGAGCTGGTCGCCGCCACCTCCGGCCTCGGCTACCGCATCAACACGGCGCAGCGGTTCTTCCAGACCGACACGATCATCGGCTACATCCTGGTGCTGGGCGTGCTCGGCCTGGTCACCGACCAGGGCATGAAGGCCCTGGCGCAGCGCCTGTTCCCCTATGAGCGCGCACGGCGATGACGGCGAAGCTCCAGATCCAGTCCGTCTCGAAGAGCTTCGTCCAACGGCAGGATCGGCAGAAGCAGGATCGGCTGCAGGTGCTGCAGGGCATCGACCTGACGCTGGGCGAGAACGAGTTCGTGTCGCTGGTCGGCGCCTCGGGCTGCGGCAAGTCCACCCTGCTGTCGATCGTCGCCGGGCTGCAGGAGTTCGACCAGGGCTCGGTGCTGGTCGACGGCCGGCCGATCACCGGGCCGGGACGCGACCGCGGCGTGGTGTTCCAGGGCTACACGCTGATGCCCTGGCTGACGGCGCTGGGCAATGTCGAATTCGCCCTGCGCGGCCTCGGCCTGCCGGCGGCACAGGTGAAGCAGACGGCGCGCGAGCATCTGGCGCTGGTCGGGCTGGCCCGCTTCGCCGATGCCTGGCCCAGCCAGTTGTCGGGCGGCATGAAGCAGCGCGTGGCCATCGCCCGGGCGCTGTGCTACCGGCCCAAGATCCTGCTGATGGACGAGCCCTTCGGCGCGCTCGACGCCCTGACCCGGCAGCAGATGCAGGAGCTGCTGACCGATATCTGGGAGGCGCACCGCCTGGCGGTGCTGTTCGTGACCCACGATGTCGACGAGGCGGTCTATCTCTCCGACCGGGTGGCGGTGATGTCCAGCCGGCCGGGCCGGATCAAGGAGATCGTGCCGATCAAGCTGCCGCGCCCGCGGGCGCCGGAGATCGCGGAGACCGACGAATTCATCCGCCTGCGCCACCGCATCCTGGGCTCGATCCGCGAAGAGGTGCGGCGGATGGCGGAGGCGGACGGGTAGGGGCTCAATGTACGGTGATGCCGGTGTCGATGGTCCGCACCGGCGCGATGCCGGCCTCGGCGCCGACGCGCATGTTGGCGCTGGCCCGCTCGAGCATCGGCAATACGCCCTCGGCCTCGACGGCGGCGGCGATCATCTGCCCGGTCAGGAAGGCCAGGGCGCCGATCAGCGCGCCGCTGACCGCGTGTGGGTCGCCGCCGGCCTCGGCGGCATAATCCTCGGATCGCTCGCCGATCAGCGCGAGGAGATCGTTGTGGATCTGCTGGGTCAGGGGGCCGATCGTGTCCATCTGCATCCTCCGCGGCGGCGCTCCGGGGCAGGGGCCGTTCTGTGTTGGTATGGGCATCAATAGCGGCCGGACAGCGCCGGTTCCGGCCGTGCAGAGGCATTCCCGCCGGGAACCATGGGAATCCTGGAGATGTTGCCGCTTCGTTCGGACGACCGCGGGCGCTATGCTAGGACGAATCCTGTCGCGCCGGTTGGCGAGCCCGACGCGCGGGCGCTAAAGGCCTAGGGCCGCGGGGGAGGGCCATGTTCAGTCACATCACGGTGGGCACCAACGACATCGATCGGGCCAAGCAGTTCTACGACAAGGTGCTGGCGGCGATCGGCCTGCGCTGCCAGCTCGACGACCGGGTCGCCGGCTGGCTGTGCTACGTGCCGGAGGGTGACAGCGGCCCGGAATTCCTGATCTGCCGCCCGATCGACGGCGGCAAGGCGACCTTCGGCAACGGCGTCACCATCGGCTTCAACGTGCGCGACCGGGCCCAGGTCGACATCTTCCACAGGGCGGCGCTGGCCGCGGGCGGGGTGGACGAGGGTGCGCCCGGCACCCGGCCGCACTACCATCCCAGCTATTATGGCGCCTATGTGCGCGATCCGGACGGCAACAAGCTGTGCTGCGTCTGCCACCGCTCGGACGCGCCGGGGCTGTTTCCGTAGAGCGGGATGAATTGAGGTCAGGGCCTGACAGAATATCGAGCGCTTCGCGTTGCCTCTCCCGCGTGGCGGGAGAGGTCGGGCCGCGCAGCGAGACCGGGTGAGGGCTGGCCCGGGCCTCGACAAAGGACCCTCACCCGGAGCCGCTTCGCGTCTCCGGCCTCTCCCGCCACGCGGGAGAGGCAAAACTCACCGCCTTGGCGCGATCATCTCACTCTAGTCGGGAGCCGGTCAGGCCGGCTGCTCGGTGATCGAATCGACGCGGTTGGGGTAGAAGGCGACGTGGTCCTTGATTTCGGCGACGGCGTCGTAGGGCGCCTCGTAGGTCCAGACCGCGTTCGCCGTCCGCTCGCCGCCCGCCGGGATGCTGTAATAGGCGGCGTCGCCCTTGTAAGGGCAATGGCTGGCGTGGTCGGTGCGCTGCAGCGCCGCCATGTCCACGTCCTGGCGGGGGATGTACTGCACCGGCGGGTAGCTCGCCTCGCGCAGCGTCAGCGCGTTGCGGCTGTCGGCGACGACCTTGCCGGCCACCGTGACCACCACTCGCGCCGGGTTCGGCGTGACCGTGATCGGGTGGTCGGGCCCGGGGATCTTCCTCGGCTTCTCGCTCATGGCGCTCGGCCCTGCTGTGTGCTGGACCTTCGATGTGGGGTCCGGGCCGCTTCAGGGGAAGAGTTAAAATTTGCCGTGGCGCAGATAGGCTTCCTGCGGCGACACGCCGTCGAGGATCGCCTTGCGAACCAGGTTCTCCTGCCGCATCACATCCTCGACCTTCGCCACCGTCTCCTCGGCCAGGGCCGCGGGGATGACGACGATGCCGTCGATATCGGCCACCACCCAGTCGCCGGTGGCGATCCGCACCTGGCCGATGGTGATCGGCTCGCCATAGGCCTCCGGCATCCAGGCGGCGACGATATCGCGCGGGGTGCGAAAGCGGGCGAAGACCGGGAAGCCCAGCTTGCGGATGAAGCCGTTGTCGCGCGACCCGCCATCGACGATGTAGCCGCGCACGCCGCGCGACTGCAGCGCCTCGGCCGACAGTTCGCCCATCAGCGCCCGCACATCGTCCTGCGGCTGGCAGATCGCGACATGGTCCTTCGGCACCACGGTCAGCAGCTCGGTCCAGGCCAGCAGGCTTTGATGCGCGTCGACGGTGTCGTCCGGCCGGCCGCGGATGGTGAAGATACGGCCGCAGACGCTGGTGTCCGGGTCGACTGCCAGGATGGTGCGCGGCAGCACGCAATTGGCGTGACCGAGGTCGCGCAGCACGTCATAGACGGCGCCGGAATAGCAGGCCTCCAGCCGGGCGGTCAGGTCGGTCATGTGCGGTCCTCCCGAAGACTCTGCGATCTTTGCCGCAACCCACTCTATCTGTCATTGCCGGGCTTGACCCGGCAATCCAGGGGCCACGAAGAGCCGCTTTGGCCGCCCCTGGATCCTCGGGTCAAGCCCGAGGATGACAGTGGAGGGGAGCGGTCACGCCGCGACCGGCGGCAGCCAGCCCTGGGCTTCGCGCCAGTCCTTCGGCAGGCCGGCGAAGCGGTCGAGGCGCATCGACGACAGGTCGGCGAAGCTGCAGGCGCCGTCGACGATCAGGTCGCGGATGGCGTGGCCGCTGGCCGGCGACAGGCCGAAGCCGACGCTCGACATGGTGGCGACGATGGCGTTGTCGAAGCCGGGCATCCAGTCGATCACCGCGCGCCCGTCCGGCGTGTTCTCGATCACGCCCGACCAGCTGCGGATCATCCGCACATGGGCGGCCTTCGGGAACAGCTCCATCAGCCGCCGGCCGATGTTGCGCAGCAGCGGGCTGGACGGCTTCGGCGGCGTCGCCAGCCCGACCGGCGGCAGCCATTCATGCGGGCCGCCGCCATAGACCAGGTTGCCGCGCAGCGTCTGCCGGCCGTACAGGCCGTTGCCGTCGACCCCGCTCATCGGCATCGCCGGCAGCGGCTCGGTGACGATCATCTCGGCCCGGCCGGAGGCGACGGGCAGGTCGACGCCCAGCAGCTCGGCCAGCAGGCCGGTCTGCGGCCCGGCCGCGATCACGACATGGTCGCAGCCGAAATCGCCGCGGTCGGTGCGGACGCCCGTCACCTTGCCGCCTTCGGTGTCGAAGCCGGTCACGGTGCAATGCTGCAGGATGCGGCCGCCATGGTCCTGCAGCGCCCAGGCATAGGCCTGGCTGGTGCGCTGCGGGTTGGCGTGGCCGCCGTATTTCAGCAGGTAGCCGCGCTCCACCGTGTCGCCGGCCAGCGGCGCCAGCTCGCGGATCTGCTTGCCGTCCAGGGTGTCGTAGTGGAAGCCCTGCTTCTCGCCCATCCGCACCCAGCCGAGCATGAACTCGACGTCGGATTCATGCAGCACGATCTTCAGGCGGCGCGGCTGGTGCTCCGTCGGATAGCCCAGCAGCTCGTCCATCTGCGGCCACAGCCGCTGCTCCTCCGGGAACAGCGGGCTCTGCGGGTGGGTGCAGCCGCCGCCGTTGCGGCCCGACGCCTCCCAGCCGACGATGCCCTTCTCCAGCACCAGCACGTCGACGCCGCCGCGCGCCAGCCACCACGCGGTGCTCAAGCCCGTGACGCCGCCGCCGATGATGACGACCGAGGCGCCGTTCTTCGTCTCTGCCATGATCCGCCCTCCGCCTCAGCCCTGCTTCGTCGTGCCGGCGGGGATGTCCCACCAGGGCACCCACTGGCTCTCGATGCCGAACCAGGAATCCCATTCCTGCCGCACCACCGCGGCCTCGTCCTGCGGCCACAGCACCTTCAGCGGCAGCGGCCGCACCGGCGGGCGGTAGCTGGCCAGCGGCACCTGGCCGACATCGATGCGCGAGGACAGGGCCAGCAGCATCGCCACCTGCTCGCGGCAGCGGCGGCCTTGGCACAGGCCCATGCCGGCGCGGGTCAGGCGCTTGACCTGGTCCTGGTTGACCGGGCCGTCCTCCAGGAGGGTGGTCAGCGACCGCGTGCCCATCTTGTTCGACTTGCGCTCGAGATAGCGCGGCGGGCTGACATCCAGCAACTCGCCGCGGCTGACCTCCTCGCACTGGCAGACCATGACGTCGAGGCCGCCGGTGTTGAGCAGCGCCTTCAGCCAGGTCATCCGATGGTCGCCCTGGCCCTGGACCGGCTGCGCCAGCCCGGCCCGCGCCGCCGCCACGTCGCCCTCGGCCGCCTGGCCCAGCGACGCAGCCGCGGCGATCGCCGCCACCCGGCCCTCCTGCCGCGCCACCGCGGCGTCGACCGACTTGGCGGCATGGATGCCGGCGCAGTCGCCGACGGCGAAGGCGAAGGGCAGTGCGGTGCGGCCGTCCGCCTCGATTACCGGCACGTGGCCGCCGCGATCGAGGTCATGCACCAGCTTCGCGTCCAGCGCGGCCAGCAGCTCGATGTTCGGCACCGTGCCGATGCCCAGCGCGATGGTGTCGCAGGCGATGTCGCGCTCCGTGCCCGGCACCGGCGACAGGCCGCCATCGACCCGCACCAGCGTCGCGGTGGTGACGCCCTCGACATTGCCCGAAGCCGCCTTGATCACATGGCCGGTCAGCACCGGCACGCCACGCGCCTGCACCGCCTCGACCAGCGCGGCAGGACCGACCGGCTGGTCCGCCACCTCGACCAGCCCGGCCACCTCCAGGCCGCGGCCCAGCGCCGTCAGCGCCAGGTCCAGCGCCTCGGCGCCGGTGCCCAGGATCAGCAGGCGCCGGCCGGCGAAGGCGTCATAGCCGGCGATCAGCCGGTGCGCCGCGGTCACGCCCATCACCCCGGGCAGGTCCCAGCCCGGGAAGGACATGCCCAGGTCGCGCCGGCCGGCCGCCACCACCACCCGGTCGAAGCCGACCAGCCAGGACCGGTCGGTGTCGGCCAGGCCGGCCACGGGGCCTGGCATCCACTGCACCCCGGGGGCGTTGGCGAACAGGCCCCAGACCGTGGTCTGCAGCAGCACCTCGACGCCCTTGTCGAACAGCTCCACCAGCTCCGGCTGGGCTTCGAGGAACGTCTCCAGCAGCCGGCCGGGCGTGTTCACCGCGGCGGTGGCGCGGCCGCCGAAATGCAGCGGCACATCCATGCCGATCAGGGCGCCGTCGACCGGGTTCTCGTCGACCAGCAGCACCTCCAGCCCGCGCTCCGCCGCCTCGGCCGCGGCGGCGATGCCGGCCGGGCCGGCGCCGATGACGAGAAGCTGGACATGGCGTTCGACCTCCGGGGTCTTCCCGGCGACCGATTTCGGGTCGATCGGTGGATGGGTCATGGCGGGCTTGGTCTCCGACGCGGCGTCCGGCTCCCTCTTGCCTTGCCCGGTTCGGGCATACAGGGTGGGGTCGGCATCTGGCTGGTGACGCAAGGCTACAGCCGGCACCGATCGAGGACGGACGCATTGGCGACAGCGAAGAACAGCAAAGCGACGGCGGAAGCGGGAAACGGCCGCCGGACGCTGAGCCGCGAGGACTGGATCCGCGCCGCGCTGAAGGTGCTGGAGAAGGGCGGCGTCGCCAGCGTCAAGGTCGACCGGCTGGCGACGTCGCTGAAGGTGACGCGCGGCAGCTTCTACTTTCACTTCAACGGCCGCAAGGACCTGCTGGCGGCGCTGCTGGTGGAATGGCGCCGCCGCAACTGCGCGCCTTTCGAAGCGCTGGAAAGCCGTATCGACCTCGAGGGCACGGCCCTGTTCCGCGCCTTCCGCAACGTCTGGGTCGACGAGGACCCGTTCAGCCCGGCGCTGGACATGGCGGTGCGCGACTGGGGCCGCGCCGCGAAGGAGGTGGCGCGGGCGGTGCAGGACGCCGACGACCACCGCATGGGCCTGCTGCGCCGGGCCTTCGACCAGATGGGCTATGCCGGCGACGAGGCGCTGATCCGCACCCGGGTCAGCTATTTCCACCAGATCGGCTACTACGCCATGGCCTTCCGCGAGCCGCGGCCGGAGCGGCTGCGCTACCTGACGATCTATGACGACGTATTGACCGGACGACCGTTCAAGGAATCGGAGCCATGCTGACGATCTGGGGCCGGCGCAACGCCTTCAACGTGCAGAAGGTGCTGTGGCTGGTCGGCGAGTTGAACCTGCCGCACGAGCACATCCCGGCAGGCGGCGATTTCGGCGGGCTGGACGATCCGGCCTTCCGCACGATGAACCCGCATGGCCGGGTGCCGGTGATCGACGATGGCGGCACGGTGGTGTGGGAATCGCACTCGATCCTGCGCTACCTCGCCGCTCGGGACGGCCGGCTGTGGCCGGCGGACCCAGCCGAACGGTCGCTGTCCGACCGCTGGATGGACTGGTCGCTGTCGGCTCTGCAGCGCGACTTCATGGATCTGTTCTGGGGCCATTGGCGGACGCCGGAGGCCGAGCGCAACCGCGAGCTGGTCGCCCGCAGGCAGGACGCCTGCGCCGGCCATTTCCGGCTGCTCGACGAGCATTTGGCCGGCCGGCCCTTCCTGGCGGGCGACGGCTTCGGCCTGGCCGACATCCCGGCCGGCACCGTGCTGTACCGCTATTTCGGCATGGGGCTGGAGACGCCGGCCGTGCCGCATGTCCGCGCCTGGTACGCCCGCCTGGTCGAGCGGCCGGCCTATCGCCAGCATGTGATGATGCCCTTCGACGACATGTATGGGCGGCTGGCGTATTGAGGAGATGCTTGAGAACAAGTGCTCCAAATAAGGAGAAGCTTCTTATTTGTCATTGCCGGGCTTGACCCGGCAATCCAGAAGATGTCGACAATCTCTGGATGCCCGGGTCAAGCCCGGGCATGACAATCTTTTTGAGTCAGTTGTTGTTCGGAGCGGCCTGATCCGTCTGCGGTCCCAGAAACGCAGCGATCTCCGCGATCAGCGCGTCCCGGCCGCGCTCGGGGCGGTCGAGATGCACGTAATGGGTGGCGCCGGGCAGGGTCATGCTGCGCACGCCTTCGGACCGCACCGTGTCATGGGCGAAGGCGGCCATATCCTCCGGCCGGCTCCAGAAATCATGCTCGGAGCGGACCAGCAGGACCGGGGCGGTGATCGAGCCGGCATCGAACAGCCGGCGGCCGGCCGCCTGGTAGAAGCTGTCCTCGGCGGCGCCGGCCGGGGCGCGGAAGGCCGGGGGATCGCGCGTCTCCGACGCAGGATCGCTGGCCAGCGCCGCCCGGGCATAGGCCTCGGCGACGGCCGGATCGCGCCAGCTCGCCTTGTCCTCGGCCGGGATCGACTCGTCCCAGGAGGGGAACAGTGAGGCGGCGGTGGTCAGCCGGTAGCCGCCGAGCTTCGGGCTCAGCCGGCCCGGGTGGTCGGGATCGGCGGCGGACGAGCCGGGCACGTCGAGGTCGAAGGAGGCGATCCCCGGCACCCTGGCGCCGTGCACCAGGATGATCGGCTCCCCGGCGGCGCCGGCGCGGGGCCGGACCTCGCGGACACGGATGCCGATGCCGTCGGCGGTGGTGACCCGCAACTCCTCGCGGATGAGGTCGGGAGCCGCCTCGGCCGACCCCGCGGCAAGGGCGGCGGCCAGGACGGCGGCTCGGGATGCGCGCAGGATGGACACGGTTTCCTCCGGGCTGGTGGGCTCCGGTCCTGTTTGGCGATCCGCCTCTGATCGATCAAATATCGCTTCTGCTCGTTTTGATATCTGTCAGGTATCAATGACATCATTCCGGCCGGATGAAGCATTGACCCGTCATGGCGAGCCCCGAAGGGGCGTGGCCATCCGGCGGCACCGGCCCCTGGATGGCCACGGTGCTTCGCACCTCGCCATGACGATTTTTTGTGGATTACCGCGGTGTTGCTTGGGCAGCAGTCGGCTGCACTGTCAGCAAATTGGCGTCGCGGGTCAGCAGCCAGTGTCCGTCCGGCTGCTTGTGCAGGATGGTCAGGGTCCAGCCCGTGCGCCGCACCGGCTGGCCGACCGGCGGGATCATGGTGATGTCGAGATGGCTGCGCAGCCAGGCCCAGTCGCCCAGCACCTGCAGCTCGCGGATCTCGCTGCTTCCGTCGATGCGGAACTCCGACTGGCCGGCGGCGGCGGCGAAGGCTTGCTTGCCGAAGGGCTCGTGGCCGGGGACCATGAACACGACATCGTCCGACATCAGGCTGAGGACGGTCGTAGTGTCGCCAGCCTTGCTGGCCGCCATCCAGGTGTCGACCAGGTCGCGGATCACGCGCTCGTCTTCCGTCATCGCAGGCCTCTCCGGTTGCGGGACGGAACCAATCTAGCCGGAACCGGCCGTGCGGCCAGCCCCTAGGAGCCGATCCGCCGGGCCCGGAACTCGGCCAGCAGGCGCCAGTCGCGCTCGCCATCGGACGATAGCTCGGCCCGCCAGACGAAGGCATCAAGCGTGATCTCGCGGAAGCTCCAGCGGGAGGTGGCGCCGCTCTCGTCGCTGCCCAGTTGGACGATGTCGCGGCCTTCGGCCCGGCCGAGCTGGCGGGTGTAGTACTGCTTCAGCGGGTCGTGCCACAGGATGTGCCAGGCGTCGAGACCGGCGTCGTAGATCCGCAGCGTCGTGCCGAAGAAGGCGCCCGGCAGGATCCAGACATCCTGGATGGCGCGGCCCTGCAGTGCCCAGCCGAAATGGATCTCGCCGCGGCCGGGCGTGGCGCTACCGTCCTCGGCGAACAGGCGGGTGTCCATCTCCCAGTCGCCGATCAGCCAGCCATAGAGGGCCATCTTCTCGGCCCGATCGGGCGCCGGGCCGTCGGCGAACAGGGCGGCTTGCAGGGACGGGAAGGCGGGCATGGCGAGGACTCCGGTGGTATCGGGATGGTCTGGATTAGGCCGTGCCGGGTGGTCGCCGCTTGGAGAAAATTGCGGTTCCGGGCCTGCCCCATTCCCAGGTCGCCGGAACGACTTCGGTCAAAAAATGCCCGATTATGAAATCGCCCTCGATAATATAGATTCTATTTTTATTTGATTAAAATAGAAGTGCCGAATAATTCGGTTTGTAAGTTGCAATTCCTAATTGCCGATGATCGGATATGATCAATGGCGTTAACATCCGTGGCGCCTTTCGCGCCCTTCTTGCCACCCCGGCCACAGGCTTGCCAGTGCAGGACGTGCTGCTCGATCTCGCGATCCCCAGCCGGTTGGAGGCGATGGACGCCGTCCAGGCCCAGGTGGACGCGGCGCTCCGGCGGCTCGGCCTCGACGACGACGCCTGCCACCGGATCGGCCTGGCGACGCATGAGGCGGTGGTCAACGCCATCGTCCACGGCAATCGCCGGGACCCCGGCCGGCCGGTCGAGGTCCAGCTCGCCTGCGACGGCGAAGACCTCGTCATCCGCGTCGCGGACCGGGGCGCCGGCTTCGACCCGGCCGGCGTCGCCGATCCGCTGCTGCCGGAGAACCTGGCTCGGCCGGGCGGCCGGGGCCTGCTGCTGATGCGGGCCTTGATGGACGAAGTCGGCCATGGGCCCGGCCTATCGGGGGGCACCGTCGCCACCCTGCGCCGGCGGCTGGGCGGGGTCACGCCCCACCCGGATCACTGAAACCAGAGGAAAGGAAAGATCATGGCGAAGGTCACCACCCGCATCCGGGACGGCGTCACCATCGTGGACGTCGTCGGCGGGCTCGTCAGCGGCGGGGACGATCCGGGCGTGCGCGGCGCGGTGCGCCAGGCGCTCGACGGCGGCGCGACCAAGATCGCGTTGAATCTCGGCGGGGTCGACTTCCTCAACTCGTCCGGCATCAACGTGCTGGCCAGCAGCCACGCCGCGGTGTCCGACCGCGGCGGCAAGCTGAAGCTGGTCTCGGTCCAGCCCAAGGTCCAGGAGGTCCTGACGATCGCCCGGCTCGGCACCATGTTCGAGATTCACGGCAGCGAGGACGAGGCGGTGGCCTCTTTCGCCTGATCGGGACCTTTAGGCTCTCAACATCGTCATTGCGACCCCGGCCTTGAGCCGGGGGAAGCAATCCAGGGCCGCTTGGCGTGGCCCCTGATTGCTTCGTCGGCTTCGCCTCCTCGCAATGACGGCGAGGGCAGGCTCTACTTCAGGCTGAACGCCCGCGGCGATTCCTGGGGTGGGGTCGGGCGGTGCAGCAGCGCCGGGTCGATCCGAGCGCCGAATTCCAGCGCGGCGTCGGCCAGGGCGCCGAGGGTGAACTCGGCGTACGACACCGGCAGCAGCAGGTCGAAGGCGTCGGCGCCGGCGCGCTGCAGATGCACCCGCACATGCTCCAGCCGGGCGGTGGCGAAGTCGCCCTCGGCCAGCATGTCCGGGTGCAGGTCGACCGCCGCCAGCTTGGCCAAGAGATCGCGCGACCGCGGTCCGTCCAGCCGCAGCCCGGTGAAGCCGCCGGTGCAGGGCACGGCGGCGACCTCCGCCGGCAGGTCGGGCAGGGCATCGGTCTCGGCGATCAGCAGCCGGCGCCAGGGGGCGGTCGGCCACAGCCGCAGGCCGCCCGCCGTCAGCGTCGCGCCTGCCTCGGCGACGGCGGCGCCGAACACGCCGCGCTCCCAGGTCGCCAACGCGGCGGCGGAGTCCTCGCTCCAGGCGGCGAGCTGCAGGATCGCGGCGGGGCGCCAGGGGCGGAAGCTCAGGCCCTCGGCGTCCAGGGTCGACAGCGCCTCGATCGGGTTCAGATCAGCCACGGACGCGCTCCCCCTTCGGGTCATATAGGCAGGGCTCGGTAACGCGGACCTTGATATGGCTGCCGCGCAGCGGGTCGGTGGCGAAGATGGTGCCGCCCATCCGCTCCTTGGCGCGGGCCAGGAAGCCGAGGCCGATCGGCAGCCCGGTCACCGGGCCGGTGCAAGTCGAGGTGACGTGCCCCTGGGTCGGCTCGTTCGGGCGGTACATGCCGCCCTCGACCAGATGGGCTCCGGCGACCAGCGGCTCGCCGGTCTCCGACACCAGCCCGACCAGCCGCGGCCGGTCCGGGTCGGCCAGGCCCTCGCGCTGGGCCATCGTCTTGCCGATGTAGTTGCCCTCGCGCTTGGCGAAGCGCTCATGCGCCAGGTCGGCCAGGGTGACCTGGCCGTTGATCTCGGCGCCGGTCAGGAAGCCCTTCTCGATCCGCAGCAGCTCCAGCGCCTCCAGCCCGAAGCGCTGCAGCCCGATCGGCTCGCCGGCCGCAATCAGCCGGTGCCACAGAGCGTGGGCGTGCTGCGCCTCGACATGCAGCTCGTAGCCCAGCTCGCCGGTGAAGCTGACGCGCAGGATGCGGACCGGCAGGCCGTCGACCATCACGTCGCGGACCGCCATGAACGGCAGGGCGTCATTCGAGACATCCGCGGCGTCGCCGACCAGCCGGGCCAGCACCGCGCGGGCGTCAGGTCCGGTCAAGGCCAAGGCGGCCCGGGCCTCGGTCAGCTCGGTCACCGCCACCCGCAGCTCCGGCCAGTCGACCTCGGTCAGCCGCTCCATCATCCGCACCACGTCATGCGCCTTGGCGCTGGTGGTGGTGACGTAGAAGCGGTCCTCGGCCAGCCGGGTGACGGTGCCGTCATCCAGCACGATGCCGTCGTCGCGCAGCATGATGCCGTAGCGCGAGCGGCCGACCGGCAGGGTCTCGATCCGGTTGACGTAGAGCCGTTCCAGGAACGCCGCCGCGTCGGGACCGCTGACATCGACCTTGCCCAGGGTCGAGACGTCGAACACGCCGACATTCGACCGGACGTGGCGGGCCTCGCGCAGCGACGCCTCGCCCAGGCCCTCGCCCGGCCGCGGGTAGTAATGCGGCCGCAGCCAGCCGCCGGAGCGGATGAAGACGGCGCCTTCGGCGCGCTGGATCTCGTGGAAGGGCGGCCGCCGGGTCGGGTAGGCGTGCCAGCCGACCGACCGGCCGGCGATGGCGCCGAAGGCGACGGGCGTGTAGGGCGGCCGGAAGGTCGGCGCCGCCACATCGCCCCGCCGCAGCCGGCGGGCATCGGCCAGGATGTCCATCGCCGGGCCGTTCGAGGTCTTGCCCTGGTCCGTCGCCATGCCCTGGGTGGTGTAGCGCTTCATGTGCTCGGGTGAGGTGAAGCCCTCGCGCGCCGCCAGGCGGATATCGGCGGCGGTGACGTCGTTCTGGAAATCGACGAACGCCTTGCCGCCGACCTGCGGGTCCGCGACCACCGGGGCGGTCGCCGGGGCAGGGGTGGGGCGCTCCCATCCAGTCCCCCCTCCCCTTGCGGGAGGGGGGTAGGGGGAGGGGGGTGTCGATGAAGGGCTCGGTGCGGCGGATTCTGCTCCGGCTGCACCAACCCCCTCCCCCTGGCCCCCTCCCGCGAGGGGAGGGGGGACTCTCATAATTTGCCGGAACCGCGCCGCCTGCCGCCCCACCGCGAGCCCGTCGGCGATCGCGGCCTCGGTGGTGGCGCGGCCGGCGCAGGCGCCGGCGGCCAGCAGCGGGCCGTCGAGGTCCGGCAGCACGAAGCCGCCGCGGGTCCAGTCCAGCTTCGGGCGGATGCCGCGCTGGCTCAGCAGATGCGTGGTCGGCATCCAGCCGCCGGACATGGCGATGGCGTCGCAATCGATCGCGGGCGCCTTGCCGCTGCCGTCGGCCGTGCCGATCCGGGCACCCTCGACGCCGAGGCGTCCCTTGGTGCTGCGAACGGCCGACCCGGCATGGACCGCGATGCCGGCGGCGCGCAGCTCATCCGCCAGCGGGCCGAGCAGGGCGGCGCGGCTGTCGACCAGCCCGGCGACCTCGACCCCGTGCCGCTTCAGCGCCAGGGCGGTGCGGGCGGCGCCGTCGTCGATCCCGGCCACCAGCACCCGCCGGCCCGGCGCCACGGCGAAGCGATGGGCATAGCGATGCGCCGCGCCGGCCAGCATCACGCCGGGGCGGTCGTTGTTCGGGAACACCAGCGGCTGCTCGATCGCCCCGGCCGCGACCACGATCGCCGCGGCCCGGATGGTCCAGAAGCGCTGGCGCGGCAGGTGCGGCGGCGGCTCCGCCAGATGGTCGGCGACGCGCTCGACCAGCCCGATTGTGCCGTGGTCATAGAGGCCGAAGGCGGTGCCGCGCGGCACCAGCGTCACCCGGTCGCCGAAGCCCTGCAGCGCCGCCAGCCGCTCGGCCACCCACTCCGTTGCCGGTCGGCCCCCGACCGGCTCGTCCTCGCCGAGCAGGGTGCCGCCGAAGCGGTCGCCCTCGTCGCATAGGATCACCCGGGCGCCGGACTCTGCCGCGGCCAGCGCGGCGCTCAGCCCCGCCGGCCCACCGCCCACCACCAGCACGTCGCAGAAGGCGTGGCGGCGCTCGTAGCGGTCGGGGTCGGTCGCCGTCGCCGCGGTGCCGAGGCCGGCAGCGCGGCGGATGATCCGCTCATAGACCGGCTCCCAGAACGAGGCCGGCCACATGAAGGTCTTGTAGTAGAAGCCGGCCGGGAACACCGGGGCCAGCACGCTGTTGACCACGCCCAGCGCGTCGAAGCTCAGGGACGGCCAGCGGTTCTGGCTCTGTGCCACCAGCCCGTCATACAGCTCGACCATGGTGGCGCGGGTGTTGGGCTCGTGCCGCCCGCCTATGCGCAGCTCTACCAGCGCGTTCGGCTCCTCCGATCCGGCGGACAGGATGCCGCGCGGCCGGTGGTACTTGAAGCTGCGGCCGACCAGCCGGACGCCGTTGGCCAGCAGGGCCGAGGCCAGCGTGTCGCCGGGATGGCCCTCATAGCGCTGTCCGTCGAACTGGAAGCCGAGCCGTGCCGACCGGTCGATCAGCCCGCCCTGGGCCAGGCGATGCGAAGTCATCGGCCAGCCTCCGACGCGGGGCGGCGCAGCGGCTCGGCCGCCGTGATCTCATGGGTCAGCGTGTCGCGCGTGACCAGGATCCAGGACCGGCAGCCATAGTTGTGCTGCCAGTACTCGCGGTGCGACCCGCGCGGATTGTCGTGGCGATAGACATGGTCGAACCAGGGCGCTGCCGCCGTCTCCTCATGCGCCGGGCGGGGCGTCTCAGCATCGCCGCCATAGAAGAACTCGGACAGGTCGCGCGGGCCGCACCAGGGGCAGGGGATTCGCATATGTCCGCTCCTCAGTGCCGGTTCGCGATCGGGCCGACGCCGTTCTCGTCGATGATCCGGCCGCGCTCGAACCGGTCGAGCGCGAAGGGCCGGTTCAGCTCGTGTGGCGCGCCGTTGGCGATGGTGTGGGCGCAGACCCAGCCGGAGCCGGGGATGGCTTTGAAGCCGCCATAGCACCAGCCCATGTTGAGATAGAGCCCGTCGACCGGCGCCAGGCCGATGATCGGGCTGCCGTCCATCGACATGTCCATCACCCCGGCCCAGTGCCGCAGGATGCGGGTGCGCGACAGGTTCGGCATCAGCGCGATGGCGGCGGTGGCGATGTCCTCGACCACCGGCAGGTTGCCGCGCTGGGCGTAGGAGTTGTAGCCGTCCAGGTCGCCGCCAAAGACCAGCCCGCCCTTGTCGGACTGGCTGATGTAGAAATGGCCGCTGCCGCCCCAGGACAGCACGGAGTTGACCACCGGCTTCAGCCCCTCCGACACGAAGGCCTGCAGCAGGTGGCTCTCGATCGGCAGCTTGAGCCCGATCTTGCCGGCGAGGATCGAGGCGGAGCCGGCGGTGGCGAGGCAGATCCGGTCGGCGCTGATCGGACCCTTGGTCGTCATCACCCCGGTGACTCGCTCGCCGTCGCGCTGGAAATCCAGCACCTCGCAATCCTCGATGATGTCGACGCCGAGGTCGCTGGCGGCGCGGGCGAAGCCCCAGGCCACGGCATCGTGCCGGGCGGTGCCGCCGCGGCGCTGGATCAGCGCGCCGTACAGCGGGAACAGGGCCTCGTCGGAATAGTCCAGGTTCGGCGCGATCCGGCGCAGGTCGTCCGGCTCCAGCCAGTCGGCGTCGATGCCGGCCAGGCGCATGCCGTTGCCGCGGCGGCGCAGCGCCATGGCCCCGCCCAGCGAGGTCGCCAGGAACATCGAGCCGCGGGCCGAGAACATGACGTTGTAGTTCAGGTCCTCGCTGAGCTCATGCCACAGCTTGAGCGACCATTCGTAGAAATGCTGGTTGTCCGGCAGCAGGTAGTTCGAGCGCACCACGGTGGTGTTGCGGCCGACATTGCCGCCGCCGATCCAGCCGCGCTCGACCAGGGCGACATTGGTGATGCCGTGGTTGCGGGCCAGGTAGTAGGCGGTGGCCAGGCCGTGCCCGCCGCCGCCGACGATGACGACGTCGTAGCTTTTCTTCGGCGTCGCCTTGCGCCACGCCGGCTCCCAGCCGCGATGGCCGCCCAGCGCCTTCCGCGCCAGCGACAGGAAGGAATACCGCTGCATCCGTCCGCCCCGTCTTCGCCGGGTTTGCCCGGCATCTCCCGATCCTGCCGGTACAGTACACCACTGTATGTTCGGGAAAAGAGGGATGTTCGGGCGCGGCGGGTTGACTCTGTGTAAGTTTCTGCTTACCGTAAGCCATGGCTAACGAAGAAAAGGCCCTCGCGGCGCTGGCCGATCCGACAAGGCGGATCGTGTTCGAGCGGCTGGCGCGCGGGCCGCAGGCGGTGGGCGAGCTGGCGGACGGCCTGCCGGTCAGCCGGCCGGCGGTGTCGCAGCACCTCGCCGTGCTGAAATCCGCCGGGCTGGTGGTGGACCGGGCCGAGGGCGCGCGGCGGGTCTATCAGATCGACCCCGCCGGGCTCGGCCCGCTGCGTGCCTGGCTCGACCGGTTCTGGGACCACGCCCTGGACGCATTCAAGGCAGAAGCCGAACGGGAGGAGGAATCATGACCCTGAGCATCAAGCCTGCGGCGATCCGCAAGAGCCTGCGGATCAAGGCCGGCCGGCAGAAGGCCTTCGACATCTTCACCACCGGCATGGGCCGGTGGTGGCCGCCCTCGCACAGCCTGCTGCAGGCGCCGCGCGCCGATGTGGTGATGGAGCCGCAGGCCGGCGGCCGCTGGTACGAGCGCGCCGTCGACGGCAGCGAATGCAATTGGGGCCGGGTGGTGTCTTGGGAGCCGCCGGGCCGCGTGCTGCTGGCTTGGCAGCTGACCGGCGAATGGCGCTTCGACCCCGGTTTCGAGACCGCGCTGGAGATCCTGTTCCTGGCCGAATCCGACGCGGTCACGCGGATCGAGGTCGAGCACCGCGACATCGAGAAGTTCGGCGAGGCCGAGGCGGCGGCGCGGCGTTCGCTCGACTCCGACGGCGGCTGGACCGGTGTCCTGCGGGCCTTTGCGGCGCTGGCCGAGCAGGCGGCCTGAGGGGACGCATAGCACCATATTCTTGCTTCAATTCGGAGTCAGCGTCGCCTCTGGCCGATCGGGTGTCGGCAGGAGACGACGCGATGACCGGTGTGTGGCGTGTCGGCGGAATCGGTGCCCTGGCGCTGCTGGTGGCCTGCGGGCCGACCCCGTCGGAGATGCAGCTGAATTACGCCTCGCAGCAATGCTCCTACGGCGATCCCTATGCCTGCAACGCGCTCGGCCAGCTGTCGTACCAGGCCCAGTATGAGCGGCAGCAGCAGGACACCAACACGGCGCTGGCCGTCGGCGTGCTGGCGCTGGGCGGCCTCGCCATCGCCGCGGCTGCCTCGGACAATGATTATGACGACGGCTGGCGCCGCCGGCGCTGGTACAATGACGGCTGGGGCTATCGCGGCCGGCGCGGCCGCCACTGGTGATCGCGGGCTGGCCGTCGGGGGCCCCTCAGGTCTCGGCCGGCGGCGTGGCCCGGCGCCGCGGCGGGTCATAGAAGGGGCGGTCGACCACCCGGGCCCGCACCATCAGCTTGTGGTAGACCAGCTCGCGCAGGGCGTAGATCTCGACCCACAGCTCGTCCTTGACCGTATCGCCATAGGGCCGGCGCAGCGAGGCCAGGGCGATGTTGCGCTTGGCCGAGGGTGACCAGGCGGCGGCACTGATCTGCCCGGCCTCGGCCTTGCCCTTGTGATAGACGATGGCGTGGTCGGCCGGGACGTTGCCGTCGATGTCCAGCCCGACCAGGCACCAACGGGCCGACCGGACGCGGCGCTGGGCCAGGATCGTGCGCTTGCCGGTCCAGTAGGCGGCCTTCTTCTCGTCGACCAGCCAGCCCAGGCCGATCTCGTCCGGGGTGCGGCGGCGGTCGACGCGGATGGCGGTCTCGGCGGTGATGAAGTCGCTGTTGGCGATGATGAAGCCGGCCTCCAGCCGCGCCAGGTCCAGCGCCTCGAAGCCGATCGCCTGCAGCCCGTGCCATGGACCGGCCGCCCACAGCCGGTCCCACAGCGCCAGCGCCGCCTCGGGCTCCGTGAACAGCTCGTAGCCCAGGTCGCCGGTGAAGCCGGTGCGGGACACGGTGACCCGGCCCTCGTCGAGGTGGACATCGCGGATCTGGAACGGTTTCAGCGTCTCGATGCCGTCGAAGCCGGCGCGGGTCAGCAGCGCCCGGCTGGTCGGGCCCTGCAGCGCCAGGGCGGCCACCTGCTCGGTCTCCTCGGCGATCTCGACCTCGAAGCCGATGGCGGAATCGAGCAGCCAGTTCAGGTGCCGCTCCTGGCAGCACAGCCGGAACTCGGCGGCGCCCAGCCGGAACAGCGTGCCGTCATCCAGCACATGGCCGTCATCGTCGCACCAACAGGTGTAATGCACCCGGCCGGCCGCCAGCTTCGACACGTCGCGCACGGTCAGCCGGTCCAGGAAGGCCTCGGCCTCGGGGCCGGCGATGCGGTACTTCACCATCGGCGTCAGGTCGAACAGCGACGCGGCATTGCGGATGGCGAAGTATTCCTGCTCGGCGTCGCGGATGGTGCGGGCGGAGACATAGCCGCCCCAGTTATACCAGTCCTCGGCCTGCATCAGCGCGGCCAGGCGCGGATGGAACGGCGTCTGCAGCAGCGGCCGGCGGAAATGGTCGCGGGGCAGGGGACGGCGCATCACGGGGCCTCTGCCGACGGCCACGGCTCATTCCGAGGAGCATGCTCTAATAGAGTCCCCCCTCCCCTCGCGGGAGGGGGGTAGGGGGAGGGGGTTTTCGCCGCTAAGACCGGCCTAAACTTTGAAATCCGGCTCTGGCCGCAGGACGTGTTCTTTGGCGCATTCGCGCGCGGACGCGCGCAGACCCCTCCCCCTACCCCCCTCCCGCAAGGGGAGGGGGGATTGAAAAGTGCGCTCATTTCACCCATCGTGCCCTCCCGCCAGGATCCGGCGTGCGGCGTTCAGGCCGGCGGCGCCCATCACCCCGCCGCCGGGGTGGCTGCCGGCGCCGCACAGATACAGGCCGGGCACCGGCGTCGCGTACTGGCCGGCGCCATGCACCGGGCGCAGCATCATCAGCTGGTCGACCGCCAGCTCGCCATGGTGCCAGTGGCCGCCGGGCATGCGGTAGCGCGCCTCGAGGTCGGAAGGGGTCAGCAGCTCCGCCGTCAGCACCCGGGCCGACAGGCCGGGCAGGTGCCGCTCCAGCATCGCCAGGATGCGGTCGCGGAAGGTCGGGCCGCCGGTTTCCCAGCCACCGCGCAGCCCGGCCGGGGCGTATTGCGCCACGATCGACATGACGTGCTTTCCCACCGGGGCCAGCGACGGGTCGGTCAGGGACGGGATCACCGCCTCCAGCACCGGCTCGGGCGAGGCCTCGCCGTATTTCGCCGGGTTGAACGCCGCCTCGACCGCGTCGATGCCCGGCGCGATCACCAGCCGCCCGGCCAGCAGCGCCAGGTCCGGCCCCGCCGGCAGCCCATCCAGCGCCAGATGCAGCTTGGCGGCGTTGCCGCGCATGCGGATATGGCCGATACGGCGGACGAAGCCGGCATCCAGCGCCCGCGGCCCCAGCAGGTCGAGAAAGGTGGTGCTTGGGTTGGCGCCGGAAACGACGATCGGCGCCCGGATCTCCGCCCCCTCTGCCAGCGCCACGCCGGAGGCGCGGTCGGCTTCGACCAGGATCTTCGCCACCGGCGTCCCGGTGCGGATCTCGACCCCGGCGGCCCGGGCCGCGGCGGCGATGGCGGCGGCCACCGTCCCCATGCCGCCCTTGGGCAGGGCCAGCGCCGCCGGCACGCCGTCGGCCTGGCCGGCCAGACGGTGCAGCAGCGCCAGCAGCGAGGTCGGGGAACGGGGGCCGAGATGGGTGCCCAGCACGGCGTCGAAGGCGACAGCGCCCCATCAGGCGCGGGTCCGACAGCTCCTCCTCCAGCACGTCGGCCACATCCATCAGGATCATGCGCAGGAACTCGCGCATCTCCTCGCGGCCCAGGCGGCGGATGGCCCAGCCGAGCCTGCCCAGCGCCAGGGCGTCGCCGCGGTCGCCATTGCGCAGCCGGGGCGGCACCTGCGTCAGGAAAGGCTGGAGGGTGCCGGCAAAGCGAAGCAGCCGGCCCCGCAGGGCAGCCCAGGCCTCGGCCTCCCCGGCCGGCAGGTCGCCCTCCAGCCGCTCGCCGAAGGCGCCGTGCAGAGTCAGCGGCCGGCCATCGGCCGACAGCGCCGTGGTCGGGATGTTGGTCGCGGCCAGGGCCAGGCCATGCCGCGGCAGGTCCAGCGCCCGGATCACCTCCGGATGCAGCTGGTTCAGCACATGGGCGACATGGGAGACGCGGAAGCCCGGCGCGAACTCCACCGTCCGGGCGGCGCCGCCGACCTCCTCCGCCGCCTCCAGCACCACCACCCTGCGGCCCTTCCTGGCCAGCAGCGCGGCGCAGACCAGGCCGTTATGGCCGCCCCCGATGACGATGGCGTCACAGGACGTCATAGGCGTCGCTCATCACCGCGGGCCTGCGCTTCAGGTCGCGCAGGATCTCCGACGCCGCATTGCGGCCCGGCGCGCCCATCACCCCGCCGCCGGGATGGGTGGAGGATCCGCACATGTACAGCCCCGCCACCGGCGACCGGTACTGGGCATAGCCGGGCACCGGCCGGTTGAACAGGATCTGGTCGAAGGTCAGCTCGCCCTGGAAGATGTTGCCCTCGGTCAGCCCGACCTCGGCCTCCAGCTCGCGCGGGGTGCGGATCTCGGCGTGCAGGATCAGGTCGCGGAAGCCGGGCGAATACTCGGCGATCTGGTCGATCACGGTGCTGCCGAAGGCGTCGCGGTCGGCATCGGTCCAGTCGCGGCCCTCGACCTTGGGCGGGCAGTACTGCACGAAGCAGCTCATGAAGTGCTGCCCCGGCGGCGCCATGGTCGGATCCAGCGTGGTCGGGATCATCATGTCCAGGAACGGATCGGCCGACCAGCGCCCGGCCTTCCAGTCGTCATAGCCGCGCTCCATCCGCTCGACGCTGTCGGTGAAGTGCATGTCGCCGCGCAGGCAGGGCGACCCCTCGGGCAGCGCCGGGAAGCGGGGCAGGGCGTCCAGCGCGATGTTCACCTTGCCGGAGGAGCCGCGGATCTTGAAGTTGCGGACGCGCTTGACGAAGGGCGCCGGCAGCGCCTGCTCCTCCACCAGCGTCAGGAAGGTGCGCTTGACGTCGAGGTTGGAGACGACCTGCCGGGCGCGGATCTCCTCGCCGCCCGCCAGCACCACGCCGGCGGCCTTGCCGTGCTCGACCAGGATGCGCTCGACCGCGGCGCCGGTGCGGATCTCGCCCCTGGCGGCGCGCAGCGACCCCGCCATGGCCTGGGTGGTGGCGCCCATGCCGCCGCGGGCGAAGCCCCAGGCGCCGGTGGCGCCGTCGACATCGCCCATATAGTGGTGCAGCAGCACATAGGCCGAGCCGGGCGAGCAGGGGCCGAGCGCGGTGCCGATGATGCCGGACAGGGCGAAGCTGGCCTTCACCACCGGGTTCTCGAAGTACTCGTCCAGATATTCCGCGATGCTCATGGTCCAGAACCGGATGGTGTCGGCCATCTCGGTCTCGGTCAGGCCATGGAACTTGCGGCCGAGATACAGCATCTCCTGCAAATCGCGCGGCCGCAGCGACGCCGGGTCCGGTGGGGTGCGCAGCAGCAGCGGGCGGATGAAGCGGCATTGCCGGGTGACGTCGGCGGAGTAGCGGTCATAGGCCTCGGCGTCGCGCAGCGAGAAGCGCTGGATCTCGCGCCGGTGCGCGTCGTGCTGGCGATAGGTCGCCAGCGCATCGCCGTCGCGGGTGAACACGGCGCCGCCCTCATAGGGGATGACCTGCAGCCCGTGCCGCGGCAGCTCCAGGTCGCGCATGATCTCCGGCCGCAGCAGGCTGCAGACATAGGAGCAGTTGGAGTAGAGGATGCCGGGATGCAGCGACCGGCTCACGGCCGCGCCGCCGACCCAGTCGTTCTTCTCTACCACCAGCACCTCGAGCCCGGCCCGGGCCAGGTAGCCGGCCGCCACCAGCCCATTGTGCCCGGCCCCGACGACGATGACGTCCCAGGTCTTCATGGGGAGAGTTCGTCCGATGATGGATTGGACGGACTGGCACTACCGACGCTGCCGGCACTATCGAGTCCCCCCTCCCCTTGCGGGAGGGGGGGAGGGGGAGGGGGCTCGCGCCGCAGGATCAGGCGGTTGGAATCCCGAAACGGAAACCGCCGCCAACCGGCTTCGCATCGCCGCTTCTCTTTGATCGGCAACCCCCTCCCCCTAGCCCCCTCCCGCGAGGGGAGGGGGGACAAGGATGGCTTGCCGCGCTGAATTCCCCCCATGGGCTCCGTCTCCCCCGGTCCCGCGATCAGTGTGCCATGGCTCGCTTGGCGTCGTCGCCGCCAGTCTCGAGCGTGCGGTCGACGGCGCGCTCGAAGCCGGCCAGCGTGTCGGCCAGGCAGCTGTCGTCATGCGCCTCGCAGACGAACCAGGGCTCGCGCGAATCCGGCTCGCACAGCACCCCCTCCTCGTGCAGCTCGCGGGCCAGCGCGTCGTAGAAGCTGTAGTCGGAGCGCTTCCAGTCACGATAGTCGCGCGGCGGCGTCGGGGCGAAGAACAGCCCGCCCATCGACGGGTGGCCGGCGAAGCAATGGACCACGCCGCGGGCGTCCAGGATCCGCTTGATCCCGGCCTGCAGCCGGCGGCCATAGGCAGCGATGGTCTCCAGCGCCGGGGTCTCGTCCAGGATCTGCAGCGTCCGCTCGGCCGCAGCCAGCGCCACGGAATGGGCGGTGTAGGTGCCGCCATGGGCGACGCCGCGGCCATAGCGGCGCATGATGTCCTCACGCCCGCCGATGGCGGCGATCGGATAGCCGTTGGCCATCGCCTTGGCCATGGTGGTGATGTCGGCCTTCACGCCCATCAGCTCCTGCGTGCCGCCGCGGGCGACGCGGAAGCCGGACTTCACCTCGTCGATGATCAGCAGCACGCCGTAGCGGTCGCACAGCTCGCGCACGGCGCGGACATAGGCGACATCGGCGGTGATGCCGCAGCAATTGCCCATGATCGGCTCGATCAGCATCGCCGCGATCTCGTGCGACCGGCGGCGCAGCAGGTCTTCCAGCCGGTTGGCGTCGTTCATCGGGGTCAGATGCACCAGCGGCCGCACCGCCTCCGGCACGCCCTTGGAGTAGGGCACGACGGCCGGGTCCTGGCCGATCTTCTCAGGGTCCCACTGGTCTAGCGCCACCATCCACATCGCCGCGTCGAACAGCCCGTGATAGCTGCCCTCGACCAGCACATAGGACTCCTTGCCGGTGTGGGCGCGGGCCAGGCGCAGCGCCGCCATCACCGCCTCGGTGCCGGAGTTGGAGAAGCGCACCAGCTCCGCCGCCGGCATCATCCTGGCGATGCGCTCGGCCACGGTGAATTCGCGTTCGGTCGACAAGGCGAAGACGCCGCCGACCTCCATGCCCTGCCGCGCCGCCTCGTCCACCCGCGGGTCGGCATAGCCCAGGATCGCCGGGCCGTAGCCGAGCCGGTAGTCGACATAGGGGTTGTCGTCGAGGTCCCAGATCCGGCCGCCTTGGCCGCGCTTCACATAGATGGTCCGGTCGTCGCCCCAGTAGCGGAAGTTGGAGGCGACGCCGAGCGGCAGGCGGGTCGACGCCCGACGGAACTGCGCGTTGCTGCGCGCCAGGCTGCGGGTCATGGCAGCGGGTCCTTGTGTCGTTGGTCCGGCGGTTCTGGGGCCGCGATTTCGAGTCCCAGAATGGCATGGCGGGGCCGATTCTGTCTACGGTATTGAATGAACGTTCAATTAGAAGCTTGCTGGATGTTCATTCAGCATCTTTCCAGAGACCCGTGCCGATGCTAGGCTTTCATGAAGAATTTACGGGGGTCCCGATGGCCGAAGGCCAGGCCGCGCGCAAGGTGAATGGGGGGCGGCGGCAGTCGAAGGAACTGCGGCGGCAGGAGCTGATCGAGGCGACGATCGACGCCATCGCGAAGCGCGGCTACGAGGAGACGACGATGGCCGTGGTCGCGGACGGCGCCGGCCTGTCGCGCGGCATCGTCAACTTCCATTTCGAGAGCAAGGAGAAGCTGCTCGTTGAGACGCTGCGCTACATGTCCGACGAGTACCGTGCCCATTGGCGTCGCGCCCTGCACGAGGCCGGGCCGGCCGCGGCGGAGAAGCTGTGGGCGCTGGTCCTGGCCGATTTCGACCGGAAGATCTGCAACCCGCGCAAGATCGCCGCCTGGTGCGCCTTCTGGGGCGAAGCCAAGACCCGGCCGCATTACCGCGCGCTGTGCAGCGCCAACGACCAGGACTACCACCTGACCCTGCTGAATCTGTGCCGCGAGCTGGCGGCGGCGGGGCAGTCGCCGGACCTGCTGGCGCGCAGCCTGAACGGGCTGCTGGAGGGGCTGTGGCTGCATGTCATGATGGGGCCGAAGGAGTTCGGCCGCGAGGACGCCCGGGCCTGCGCGGTCGAGATGCTGGTCTCGGTCTTCCCCAGGCATTTCACCCGGGATGGCCCCATCCAGGCCTGAGAGGCACGCCATGAGCTTCACGCTCCCCGACAGCGCCCGCGACTGGCAGGACAGGGTCCGCCGCTTCGTCGAGGTCGAGCTGATCCCGTGGGAGGAGCGGGCGGAGCTGGCCGGCGGCGAGATCCCGGCCGAAATCGTGGCCCGGAACGAGCGGCTGGCGCTGGAGCTGGGCCTGCCGCGGATCGACGCGCCAAAGCGCCATGGCGGGCTGCAGCTGCCGCTGCTCGACCAGGTGGCGATCGCGGAGCAGACCGGCCGGGTCACCAACGCCCTGGCCTGGTGCTATGGCGAGGCGCAGTCCTGGATGTTCGAGGCCTGCTCGCCCGACCAGATCGACCGCTTCATCCTGCCGCTGATGCGCGGCGAACGGCACATCTGCACCGCAGTGACGGAGGAGGGCGCCGGCTCCGACGTCGACGACATCGCCACCACCGCGCGGCGCGACGGCGACGGCTACGTCATCGACGGCGAGAAGTGGCACGTCACCAGCGCCAACCTGGCCGACACGGTGATCGTCCAGGCCAAGACGGATGGCGGCCACGCCGACGGCATGCATGTCCTGTTCTTCGTCGAGATGCCGGCCGAGGGGCTGAGCACCGTGCGCAGCCCGGCCTACACCCACAGCTATCGCCACCACCACCCGATCCTGCGCTTCGACGGGGTGCGGGTGCCGGCGGCGAACCGGATCGGCGCCGAGGGCCAGGGGATGGGCTTCATCCATGCCTGGTTCCGGCGCGAGCGGCTGATGATCGCGGCGCGCTGCTGCGGCGCGGCCGAGCGGCTGATCGAGGCGGCGACGGATTTCGCGGCGGAACGCAGGATCGGCGGCGAGCCGATGGCGCGGTTCCAGCTGATCCAGGTGATGCTGGCCGACAGCGTCGCCGAGCTGCACGCCGCCCGCCTGGTGACCTATGAGGCGGCGGACGCGCATGACCGCGGCCTGGACGTCAAGGCGCTGCACGCCCGCTGCTCGGTGGCCAAGCTGCTGGCCTCGGAGATGGCCGGCCGGGTGGCCGACCGGGCGGTGCAGATCTTCGGCGGCCGCGGCTACATGCGCGAGAACGTGGCCGAGCGCTTCAACCGCGAGCTGCGGGTCGACCGGATCTGGGAGGGCACCAGCGAGATCCAGCGCCTGATCATCGCCGGCAGCCTGCTGAAGCGCGGGTTGAAGGGGACGATCGGGGGATGAAGGCTTGCACGCCGAATAAGGAGCCTCCCCCGCCGTCATTGCGAGGAGGCGAAGCCGACGAAGCAATCCATCGTCCCGCACGAGCGGCTGCATGGATTGCTTCGCTGCGCTCGCAATGATGGAATGGGGATTCCGCAGCTGGGTTTCGGGTTAATTGTTCTGTCAAAATTCCGCTGGAGAATCCCGGCGAAGCGGGCTCTGAATAGAGACGCCGATGGCCGCGGCGGACAGACAACCGGCCGGCAGGTAAGGCGACATAGGGAGCCAGGCGATGACGCGTTCCCCCTTGGCCATCGGGCTGCTGGCCGCGGCCGCCATCTTCCTTGGCGCCGCCACGGCGCAGGCCGAGGAGGAGAAGGTTCTCAACGTCTACAACTGGGTCGACTATATCGGCGAGACCACGATCCAGGATTTCGAGGCCGAGACCGGCATCAAGGTGGTCTACGACACCTATGACGCCTCCGAGACCGTCGACGCCAAGATGATGGCCGGCCATTCCGGCTACGACGTGGTCCTGCACGGCTCGCACCTGATCCCGCCGCTGGTCAAGGCCGGGGTGTTCGCCAAGATCGACAAGTCGAAGCTGAGCGGCTACGGCAATCTCGACCCCGAGATCCTGAAGGTCGTCGCCGACCACGACCCGGGCAACGAATACTTCGTGCCCTATATGTGGGGTACGGTCGGCTTTGCCTACAATGTCGACATGATCAAGCAGCGGATGGCCGACGCGCCGGTCACCTCGCTCGACATGCTGTTCAAGCCCGAGCTGGCGGCGAAATGGGCGGATTGCGGCATCTCGATCCTGGAATCACCGACCGACATGATCCCGCTGGCGCTGTCCTACCTGGGCCGCGATCCGAACTCGCAGAAGGCCGAGGATTACGAGGCCGCGGCGGCGCTGTTCAAGCCGATCCGGCAATACGTCAAGGCGGTGGATTCCGCCAACTACCTGAACCAGCTGCCGAACCAGGAGCTGTGCCTGGCCTTCTCCTGGTCCGGCGACTATGCCACCGCCGCCAGCCGGGCGGAAGAGGCGGGGGTGAAGGTGAACCTGGCCTATTCGGTGCCGGACAGCGGCGGCCCGGCGTGGTTCGACGGCTGGCTGGTCCCGTCCGACGCGCCGCATCCCGGGAACGCGCTGATCTTCATCGACTACATGCTGCGGCCGAAGGTGATCGCCGCGGCCACCAACTTCACCAACTACGCCAACGCCAACAAGGCGGCCGCGGAGTTCGTGAACAAGGAGATCCTGGAGAACCCGGCGATCTATCCGGACGCGGCGACGCGGGCGAAGCTCTACGTCCCGGCCGACCTGCCGCAGGAGGCTCTGCGCCTGCGCACCCGGGCCTGGAGCCAGATCAAGGCCGGGCAGTAGGGCGCCAACCCTAGATGCCCACCGCCGAGCGCTATCCGGACACCAAGGACCGGCCCTGGCTCGACCCGCAGGCCAAACCGATCCTTCGTATCGAAGGCCTGACCAAGAAGTTCGCCGACTTCACCGCGGTCGACGCCGTCGACCTCGAGATCCACCGCAAGGAGTTGTTCTGCCTGCTCGGCGGCTCCGGCTGCGGCAAGACCACGCTGCTGCGCATGCTGGCCGGCTTCGAGACGCCGAGCGCCGGCCGCATCCTGATCGACGGCCAGGACGTCACCCGGACGCCGCCCTATGAGCGGCCGGTCAACATGATGTTCCAGTCCTACGCCCTGTTTCCGCATATGAGCGTGGAGAAGAACATCGGCTACGGGCTGAAGCACGAGGCGATGACCCCGGCCGAGCGGCGCGACCGGGTGGCCGAGCTGCTGGAGCTGGTGCAGCTGCAGGGCTTCGGCCCGCGCAAGCCGCACCAGCTGTCCGGCGGCCAGCGCCAGCGCGTCGCCCTGGCCCGGGCGCTGGCCAAGAAGCCGAAGCTGCTGCTGCTCGACGAGCCGCTGGCGGCGCTGGACAAGAAGCTGCGCGAGCAGACCCAGTTCGAGCTGATGACTATCCAGTACCAGGTCGGCGTCACCTTCATCGTCGTCACCCACGACCAGGAGGAGGCGATGGCGCTGTCGACCCGGATCGCGGTGATGAATCGCGGCCGGATCGTGCAGACCGGCACGCCGACCGACATCTACGAATATCCGAACTGCCGCTTCTCGGCGGATTTCATCGGCTCGATCAACCTGTTCGAGGGCACGGTGGAGAGCGCGGCCGACGGGCGGGTGACGGTGGCGACGGAACAGGCCGGACCGCTGGTCGTCGCCCATGCCGGGGCGGTGGCGCCAGGCACGCCGGTCTCGGTCGCGGTGCGGCCGGAGAAGATCGCGATCGGGCGCGAGCCGCCGCAGGGCGCCGCCAACACGCTGCAGGGCATGGTCTACGACCTCGGCTATTTCGGCGACCGCTCGCTGTTCCGGGTGCAGCTCGGCAACGGAAGGCTGGTCTCGGTCAGCCGGCAGAACGAGCGCCGCGGGCGGGAGGAGGACCGGCCGGTCGACTGGGACGACCGGGTCTGGCTGTCCTGGTCCCCCGCCGCGGCGCTGCTGCTGACCGAATGACCGCGATCCCAGAGCCAGGAGGAGCCAGGCCGGCCGCGCCGCTCCTGGTCCGGGCCCTGCGCCGGGTCGGCGACGCCTGGCGCGGCCTGATCATCGGCGTGCCCACGGTCTGGCTGCTGCTGTTCTTCCTGGTGCCGTTCCTGATCGTGCTGAAGATCAGCCTGGCCCAGAGCATCGTTGGCCGGCCGCCCTATTCGGCGCTGCTGGACTGGGGCGAAGGGGCGTGGCCGGCGATCACCGCCTCGCTGCGCAACTACGTGTTCCTGACCCAGGACTGGCTATACCTCGCCGGCTACCTGAACTCGGTCAAGATCGCGCTGATCTCGACCGCACTGTGTCTCCTCTGCGGCTATCCGATCGCCTACGGCATCGCCCGGTCCTCGCCGGGCGCGCGCAACATCCTGCTGCTGTTCGTGATCCTGCCGTTCTGGACCTCGTTCCTGCTGCGCATCTATGCCTGGATGGGGCTGCTCAACAAGCAGGGCATCCTCAACGGTTTCCTGGTGTGGAGCGGCATCCTCGACCGGCCGGTCGAGATGATGAACACCGACTTCGCGGTCTATCTCGGCATCGTCTACTCCTACCTGCCCTTCATGATCCTGCCGCTCTACGTGACGCTGGAGAAGCTGGACCAGAGCCTGGTCGAAGCGGCGATGGACCTCGGCTCGCGGCCCTGGCGGGTGTTCGTCGACGTCACCCTGCCGCTGTCGCTGCCTGGGATCATCGCCGGGTCGCTCCTGGTGTTCATCCCGGCGACCGGCGAATACGTGATCCCGGCGCTGCTCGGCAACCCGTCCAGCCCGATGATCGGCCAGGTGCTGTTCGCCGAGTTCTACTCGAACCGCGACTGGCCGGTGGCCTCGGCCGTGGCGGTGGTGCTGCTGCTGGTCCTGGTGCTGCCGATCCTGTGGTTCCAGAACCGCCAGGCGCGGGGAGGGCAGGCATGAGGGGCCGGTCCCGCTTCCTCACGCTCTGGCTGGTGGCCGGCTTCGTGTTCTTCTACGGGCCGATCGCCTCGATGATCGTATTCTCGTTCAACGCGTCGCGGCTGGCCACGGTCTGGGGCGGCTTCTCGACCAAGTGGTACGTCGCGCTGTGGGGCAACCGGCAGGTGGTCGACGCGGCGCTCCTCAGCCTGCAGATCGCCGCGGTCTCCGCCACCGTCGCCACGGCGCTCGGCACCATGGCCGGCATCGCCCTGGCGCGGCTCGGCCGGTTCCGCGGCCGGCTGCTGCTGGCCGGCATGGTCACGGCGCCGCTGGTGATGCCCGAGGTGATCACCGGCCTGTCCCTGCTGCTGCTGTTCGTGGCGCTGGAGGATACGTTCGGCTGGCCGTCCGGGCGCGGCGCCATGACCATCACCATCGCCCATGTCACCTTCTGCATGGCCTATGTCGCCGTGGTGGTGCAGTCGCGCCTGGCCGACATGGATGCGTCGATCGAGGAGGCGGCGGCCGATCTCGGCAGCCGGCCCTGGCAGGTGATGGTCGACATCACCCTGCCGCTGCTGGCCCCGGCCATGGTGTCGGGCTGGCTGCTGGCCTTCACCCTGTCGCTGGACGACCTGGTGATCGCCACCTTCACCTCCGGCCCAGGCGCCAACACCCTGCCGATGCTGATCTTCTCCAAGGTCCGGCTGGGGCTGACGCCGGACATCAACGCGCTGGCCACGATCATCATCCTGGTGGTGGCCAGCTTCGTCATCGCCAGCGCCGTGATCCTGAACCGCCGCGACGCCCGCAAGGCCCGCGACAGCCGCGCCTCGGCCGGGGGCGGTTCGGCATAAAGATCACCATCAAATTTTGCGTAAATACGGATCAAGGAACCCGTTTCCGCTTCGTCCCGTTGGGTGTTCGTTGCGGCCTGGATTCGGGTCGCTTCACTGAACTGGAGGACGTGCTATGCGTTCCATCTCCACGGCTTTCGCCCTGGCCGGCCTGTCGATGCTGGCGGCCGCCTGCACGGTGAACACCGCCCCGCCCGCCCGGACCACCGTGCTCACCCAGCCGCCGCCGGCCGTGGTCACTCAGCCCGCCCCGACCGTGGTCATGCCGGGCACCACCACCTATGTCACGCCGCCGCGCACGACGGTGGTGACGCCGGCCTACTGAGGCCGGCCGGAAAGGTCGAGCCGGCACGGCGGCCCCGCGGCTTCGGCCGCCAGGGCGCCTGATCGGGCATCCGCTTCCCGAAGGCCTCCGTGCCGGCCCGACCCTCGAGACCCGGACCTTCCGGGGAACACGGCGCCGCGTCGTCCTGTTGCTGACTGAGCGCGGTGCCGACTCAGACCGCTTCCACCCGAAATGGAGGATTGGACATGCGCTCCACCATCCTGGCCATCACGCTTCTCGGGCTGCCGCTCCTGGCCGCCTGCACCGTGAACAACACCCCGGACAAGCCGGATACCACCGTGGTCACCCAGCCGGCGCCGTCGGCGACCGTGGTGACGCCGCCGCCGCGCACCACCGTCGTGACGCCGGCTTACTGAGGGTAAGCCACGGCGGGGCGCGCAGCCCCAGAGACCGTGTGAGAATGCGCTGGCGTGAGTCGGCTGGTGGTGGTTTCGAGAACCGGCGCGCAGCGGACGTTCGGGTCCGTGAGCACCGGAAGCTTCGAGTCCGCCGTCAGACGGCCGCGCCAGTAGCATTTGCAGACGGTCTCTACAGGTGGTGCGTCTCCGCCGGCGCCCTCTCCCAATGGTCGGCGCGGCCGTCCTCGAACTGGACCGGCAGCCCGGCCAGCTCCGCGGGCGAGACATCGTCCAGGCAGGCGACGTTGACGGCATAGAAGATGCCGCCCAGCGCCTCCAAATGGCCGCGCCCGAACGGCTTGACCCCGCAGCGTCGGCAGAACAGGTGATGGATGGTGCCGCCCGCGGCGCCGTCGAACCGATAGTCCGACAGCGCATCCTCGCCCTGCAGCAGGCGGAAATCCGGCGCCGTCACGATCGCCTTCCAGAACCGCCCCTTGCCGCAGATCGAGCAGTTGCAGCGGCTGGTGCCGGCCGCCAGGTCGGCATCGCATTCGAAGCGCACTGCGCCACAGTGGCAACTGCCGTGATAGGTGCGTTTCATCGCGCTTCCTCTCCCGATGGTTCAAGCCTGCGCCAGAGCGGCCGGCAGCTTGTCGAAGCACTCGTTCCAGCCGCCCCGGTGGCTGTCGCGGCTCTCCACCGACCGGAAGCCGGTCTGGCGGAAGGTCATCTCGGTCCGGCCGTCACGTTCCCGGAAGGTGAGGGCGATCAGCATCTGCTCCGCCTTGTCCTCGTCCCAGGCGAAGGTGAAGACCAGCCGGTCCGGCGGCGCGATCTCGCGATAGATCCCCGCCATGCCGTAGCTCTTGCCCTCGGCCGAGGTGATGACGGCGCTCCAGGCGCCGCCCGGACGCAGGTCGATCCGCACTGCGGAGGCGCTGAAATCCTTCGGCCCCAGCCAGCGCACCAGATGCTCGGGCTCGGTCCAGGCCTTGAACACGACGCTGCGCGGCGCGTCGAACTGGCGGGTGATCACCAGCTCCGATCCTGCTTCCAGGGTGGCGCTGTCACTGGGTGCGGTCATCGTCGGTGTCCTTGCCTTGCAGTTGGCGCAGATAGTCATCCAGCCGGTCGAAGCCGGCATCCCAGAACGGGCGATAGCCCTCGACCCAGTCGGCGATCTCCTTCAGCGGCCCGGCCTGCAGCCGGCAGGGCCGCCACTGCGCCGAGCGGCTGCGCGTCACCAGCCCGGCGCGCTCCAGCACCTTCAGATGCTTGGACACGGCAGTGAGGCTCATGGCGAAGGGCTCGCCGAGCTCGGTGACCGAGGCCTCGCCCCGGGCCAACCGTGCCAGGATGGCCCGGCGGGTCGGGTCGGCGAGCGCCGCCAAAGTGAGGCTGAGGGGATCCATCGACACGTTCTGAACCGATTGGTTAAGCAACCATATGGTTCAATACGGCCACTGACCTGGATCTGTCAAGGCGACGATGAGCTATCGCGGCTGCCCGGCCTCTGGCACATCCCTGCGGATCCAGCCCTGGAAGGCGCGGAGGTTGATCTCCTTCTCGCCCAGCACGCCGCTGCCATAGGCCGAGCCGGACAGGCCCTGCTGGACCGAGCGGATCAGCGCCGCATCCTCGTCATGCACCCGGTTGTTCACCCGCAGGTTCAGCCGCCGGGTCAGCTGCATGGCGCGGCGGTCGTCCGGCCGGGCATAGGCGCGCCAGCGCAGGATCGATCGGCCGGGCCCAGCGGGCAGGATGTGGAAATAATCCAGCATGTCCGGATACAGCTCCAGCGACACCGCCGGGTACAGGAACAGGTAGGTCCAGCGCCGCTTCAGCGCCTCCGGCAGATGCGGCACGTCCGGCAGCAGCCTGGCATAGGCCCGGGTCGACCAGCCGCCGTCGGGGTCGCGGCGCAGCGCGTGGCTCAGGCGGATGGTGCGGGTGGCGTCGTCCGGCTCGCGGTCATAGGCGCCCGACATCAGCCCGAACAGGCCGGGATGGCCGGTCGGGAAATGATAGTCCTCGAGATAGTTGTCCCAGATGGTCTTCCAGTTGGCGTCGATCTCGCCGATCCAGTAATCGGCGATCGGCACCATCTCCTCGATCCGGTGCGCCGCCAGCTCCGCCGCATAGGGCGCATAGCGCTCGGCCACCGAAGGGCCGCCGCTTTCGAAGCGCAGGAAGACGAAGCCGGCGAACACCTCGCAGTCCAGCGGCAGCAGGCCGAGGCCCGCGGTGTCGATCTCGGGAAAGGTCTTCGCCGCCGCCACCGCGCGCAGCCGGCCGTCCCAGGCATAGCACCATGCATGGTAGGGGCAGCGGATCAGCCCGCTGCAATGGCCGTCGCGGCCCTGCAGCACGGCATGGGCGCGATGGCGGCAGACATTGTGGAAGGCGCGCACCCCGCCATCCTCGCCGCGGATGACGAAGGTGCGCTCGCCCAGCGCCTCGAAGGTGACGTAGTCGCCGGGGGCCGGCAGCTCCGAGACATGCGCCACCAGATGCCAGGCCGGGCGGTGGATGCGTGCGACCTCAGCCACGTGGATGCCGGGATCGGCATAGGTCCAGCCGGGCAGGGTCGGCGGCAGGGCGGGCGCGTCGGGCTCAGTCTCCGCCACCAGGCGCAGCCGGGCCGGGGCGGCGAATTCCGCCGGGAACAGGTTGGCCAGATAGCGGCGGCAGGTGTCGACCGCGTCATCCCAGTCGAAGGCCTCGCGCTGCACCAGCGCCTCCTGCGACAGCGCGTCGACCAGGCCGCACAGGCCCAGCGCCGCGGCCCGCAGCTCGATCCGGGCACCGGCGCGCTCGGCCAGCTCGGCCATCAGCGCGTGCACCGCATCGTAGAAGGCGCGGTCGGAGGCGCCGACCAGCGCCATGTAGTCGTCGCGGGCCCGGCTTTCGCCCCAGAAGGCGTACCAGACGGCCAGCCGCTCCAGGCTCGCCACCTGCGGGTCGAAGCTGGCCCGGACCAGCGCCATCAGCGCCTGCTCCGGCGCCCGGCCGGCCGCCGCGACCGCGCTTTCGCACAGGCTGCGATAGGCCTCGGCCATGCGCGCCAGCGTGGCCTGCAGCAGGTCCTGCTTCGACTTGAAGTGGAAATTGACCATGCCGGCGGTCAGCCCGGCCAGGTTGGCCACCTTGCTCAGCGTGACGTTCGACAGGCCGTGCTCGGCGATCGCGGTGATCGCCGCGTCGATCAGCTGCTCGCGCCGCGCATCCTGCGGCAGCCGCGCCCGCACCCGGCCCTCCATGCCGTCGTCCATGCCAACCTCCCGATCGGCCGTTCGACTCTATCGAATGGAGATTTTAGTGAATCGAATGGCCGTTCGGCAAGGGGCGTGGGAGTCAGGATGCGTTCTGCATCCGCTGGGCCAGAGTCTGGTGGCTGCGGATCAGCCGGGGTAGGTCGAGGCCGGGAATCGCGCCGTGCTCCACCCGCCAGCTTCCGCCGACCATGACGAAATCGGCCCGGTGGGCGCCGCACAGCACCAAGGCGGCCAGCGGGTCGCCATGGCCGGCGAAGCGCAGCTCGTCCAGCGCGAACAGGGCCAAATCGGCCTGCTTGCCCGGCGCGATCACGCCGAGATCCGGCCGGCCGAGGCAGGCGGCGGAGCCGGCGGTGGCCCAGCGCAGGGCGTCGCGATGGCTGATCGCGGTCACGCCGTAGTTGAGCCGCTGCAGCAGGAAGGCGGCGCGCACCTCCTGCATCAGGTTCGAGCCGTCATTGGAGGCGGAGCCGTCGACGCCGAGGCCGACTTTCATCCCCGCCTGCTCCATGCCGTGCACCGGGCAGTGGCCGGAGGCCAGGATCTGGTTCGAGCAAGGGCAATGCGTCACCGCCGTTCTGGCCCGGGCCATGCGGCCGATTTCCGCCGGGTTGAAATGGACGCCATGCGCCAGCCAGGTGCGGGGCCCGAGCCAGCCGCACTCCTCCAGATAGTCCAGCGGCCGGCCGCCGAATTTCTCGACACAGAAGCGGTTCTCGTCCTCGGTCTCGGCCAGATGGGTGTGCAGCCGGACGTCGAGCCGATCGGCCAGCTCCGCCGTGCGCCGCATCAGCGACCCGGTGACCGAGAAGGGCGAGCACGGGGCCAGCGCGATCTGCACCATGGCACCCTCGCCGGGCTGGTGATGCGCCGCGACCAGCCGCTCGCTGTCGGCCAGGATCGCATCCTCGTCCTGCACCACGCTGTCCGGCGGCAGCCCGCCGTCGCGCACCGACAGGTTCATCGAGCCGCGGGTCAGCACGGCGCGCATCCCGAGCGACCGCGCCACCTCGACCTCGATGTCGATGGCGTGCTCCAGCCCGTCCGGGAAGACGTAGTGATGGTCCGAGGTGGTGGTGCAGCCGGACAGCAGCAGCTCGGCCATCGCCACGGTGACGGCGCTGCGCAGCGCCTCCGGGTCCAGCCGGGCCCAGACCGGGTACAGCGCCTGCAGCCAGGGGAACAGCTCGCGGTCCAGCGCCGCCGGCAAGGCGCGGGTCAGGGTCTGGTAGAAATGGTGGTGGGTGTTGATCAGCCCGGGCAGCACGACATGGGCGCTTGCGTCGAACACGCCGTCGACCGGCGCGTTGGGCTCACGCCCCGCCGGCACCAGTTCGGCGATCCGCCCATCCTCGACCACCACGCCGCGCTCGGCGCCCTCCGCCAGGATCGCCAGCGGGTCCTTGATCCACAACCGCATCATGCCCTCCCATGCCCGTTTGCCGGAGCGTAGCACCGGATGAGGGGGACGGGAGAGGTTGTGCGATTTGAAAGTGCTTCAACCCGGCGTTGACGTCACGCCGCGTCCTGCCGCGCCGCCGCGGGCGCGGCGATCTCGAAATCGGCCTGGCGCTCCAGCACCTTGAGGATGGCGGAATGGTCCCAGCCGGCGCCGCCCTGGGCGATGGCGGCGTGCAGCAGCTGCTGCGTCGCCGCGGTGTTCGGCAGCGGCACGCTCAGCGCCTTGGCGCCGTCCAGCGCCAGGGCCAGGTCCTTCTGGTGCAGGGCGATGCGGAAGCCGGGCGCGAAGTTGCGCTGGATCATGCGCTCGCCATGCACCTCGAGGATGCGCGAGGCTGCGAAGCCGCCCATCAGCGCCTGGCGCACCCGGGCCGGGTCGGCGCCGGCCTTGGCGGCGAACAGCAGCGCCTCGGCCACCGCCTCGATGGTCAAAGCCACGATGATCTGGTTGGCCACCTTGGTGGTCTGGCCGTCGCCATTGCCGCCGACCAGGGTGACGTTCTTGCCCAACGCCTCGAACAGGGGCTTGACCCGGTCGAACGCGGCCGGCGGCCCGCCGACCATGATCGTCAGGCTGGCGGCCTTGGCGCCGACCTCGCCGCCCGAGACCGGGGCGTCGAGATAGTCGCAGCCCAGCGCGTTGATCTTCTCGGCGAAGCCCTTGGTGGCGATCGGCGAGATCGAGCTCATGTCGACCACGACCTTGCCGGGCGACAGCCCCTCGGCGACGCCGCCGGGGCCGAACAGCGCCGCCTCCACATGCGGCGTGTCGGGCACCATGGTGATGACGATATCGGCGCGCCGCGCCGCCTCGGCGGCGGAGGCGACGGCGGTGCCGCCCAGCCCCTCCGGCACGCCGGTGATGTCGTGGAGGAAGAGGCTGTGCCCGGCGGCGCTCAGGTGGCCGGCCATGGGGCGGCCCATGATGCCGAGGCCGATGAAGGCGACGTTCATGACGAACTCCTCAAGGGAAAAGGGGAGAGCTTTTCTGTGCAATCCCCTGCGAGACCTTTTTCAGAGCAGCTACCCCCCGCCGTCATTGCGAGGAGGCGAAGCCGACGAAGCAATCCATGCCTCCGCTCGTGCTGCACCGTGGATTGCTTCGCTGCGCTCGCAATGACGGTGTTGGGAATTCCGAAAAGGCCGTTTGTGGGAGGGTGAGGGGGAATGGCTCAGGCCGCGACGGTGGCCCTGACCCGGTACGGCGCAAACCACCCCAGGCCCGCCTCGGTGCCGGCCTGCGGCACGTATTCGGCGCCGACCCAGCCGGCATAGCCGAGCGCGTCGAGCAGGCGGAACAGGAAGGGGTGGTGGATCTCGCCGGTGCCCGGCTCGTGCCGGCCGGGATTGTCGGCGACCTGGATATGGCCGATGCGGGACATCAGCGCCTGCAAGGTCGGCCCCAGGTCTCCCTCCATGATCTGCATGTGGTAGATGTCGTATTGCAGCTTGGTGTTCGGCGCCTCGACCGCGTCGAGCAGGTCCAGCGTCTGCTGCGATCCGCTTAGGAAGAAGCCCGGGATGTCGCGGGTGTTGATCGGCTCGACCAGCAGCGTGATGCCGGCCTCGCCCAGCGCCTTGGCGGCGAAGCGGAGATTGTCCACCAGCGTGTCGCCCAGCACCGTGTCGGCCACGCCCGCCGGCCGCTTGCCGGCCAGGCAGTTGACCTGGCGGCAGCCCAGGGCGGTGGCGTAGTCGATGGCCTGGCCGACGCCGTCCTGGAACTCGCCCTTGCGGTCGGGCAGGCAGGCGATGCCGCGCTCGCCCTTGGCCCAGTCGCCGGCCGGCAGGTTGTGCAGCACCTGGGTCAGGCCGTGGCGCTGCAGCCGTTCGGCCAGCTCCTCCTTCGGATAGGGATAGGGGAACAGGTACTCGACCCCGGTGAACCCGGCCTCGGCGGCGCGGCCGAAGCGGTCGAGGAAGGAATGCTCGTTGAACAGCATGGTCAGGTTGGCGGCGAAGCGCGGCATGGCGGTCTCACAGGTTCCCGTTGATGGATCGACCGTTCCCGGCCCGCCCCCTCACCCTCCCGGCCCAAGCGGGCCGGGCCCCTCCCTCTCCCCGAGGAGAGGGGGTTTTTACCTCTCCCTCGGGGAGAGGTCGGAACCGCGCAGCGGTTCCGGGTGAGGGGGTGGCACCGGCCTTGGGCTTTGCTCGCCCTACACCGTCTCCGGCTCGCGGGCCGTGGCGGGGGCCAGGTCGATGATCTCCTCGAACTCGGTGACCTTGTCGATCTCCGGTCCCATGGCGATGTTGGTCACCCGCTCGGTGATGATCTCGACCATGACCGGCAGGCTGGCCTGGGTGGCGCGGGTGCGCGCCCAGGCAAGGGCCTCGCCGATCTCGGTCGGGTCGAACACCCGGCGGGCGATGCAGCCGAAGGCCTCCGCCGCCTTGACATGGTCGACGCCGTAATCGCCGATCTCCGGCGCGTTGATGTTCTGGAACGAAAGCTGGACCTCGTAATCCATGTTGTAGCCGCGCTCCGCCTGCCGGATCAGGCCGAGATAGGCGTTGTTCAGCACCACCAGCACGAAGGGGATGCGGTACTGCGCCGCCACCGCCAGCTCCTCGATCAGGAACTGCAGCGAATAATCGCCGACGATGCCGACCACCTCGGCCGACGGGTCGGCCAGCTTGGCGCCGGTGCAGGCCGACACCTCCCAGCCCAGCGGCCCGGCCTGGCCGCAGATGATGTAGTTGCGCGGCTTGTACACCTTCTGGAACTGGCCCGACGCGATCTGGTACAGGCCGATGGCGGTGACGAAGCGGGTGTCGCGGCCGAAGGCGGCGTTGATCTCCTGGAACGCCCGCTGCGGCTTGATCGGCGTGTTGTCGAAATCGGTCCGGCGCAGCATGGTCCGCTTGCGCTCCTGTACCGCGCCGACCCAGGCGTCGCGCTTCGGCAGGCGGCGGCCGCGCGCCTCGGCGATCAGCGCCTCCAGCGCTAGCCTGGCGTCGGCGACGATGCCCAGATCCGGGCAGAACACCCGGCCGATCTGGGTCGGCTCGATGTCGACATGGATGAACTTGCGGCCCTTCGTATAGACGTCCGTCGATCCGGTGTGCCGGTTGGCCCAGCGGTTGCCGATGCCCAGCACCACATCGCTCTGCAGGAAGGTGGCGTTGCCGTAGCGGTGCTGGGTCTGCAGCCCGACCATGCCGGCGTTCAGCGGATGGTCGTCGGGGATCGTGCCCCAGCCCATCAGCGTCGGCACCACCGGCACGTTCACCAGCTCGGCCAACTCGACCAGCAGGTCGGACGCCTCGGCGTTGATGATGCCGCCGCCGGCGACGATCAGCGGCTTCTCCGCCGCCAGCAGCATGTCGACGGCGCGGGCGATGGCGCTCGGGTTCGGCGCCGGGCGCGACACCGGCAGCGGCGCATCGGTCTCGGGATCGTAGTCGATGATCTCCTTCTGCACGTCGATCGGCAGGTCGATATGCACCGGGCCGGGCCGGTCGGAGCGCATGATCTGGAAGGCGCGGCGGAACACCCAGGGCACCTGGGCGCCCTCCATCACCGTGATCGCCCATTTGGTCACCGGCCGGGCGATGGCGGCGATGTCGACCGCCTGGAAGTCCTCCTTGTGCAGCTTGGCGCGCGGCGCCTGGCCGGTGATGCACAGGATCGGGACCGAATCCGCGATGGCGGAGTACAGGCCGGTGATCATGTTGGTGCCGGCGGGGCCGGAGGTGCCGATGCAGACGCCGATCGCGCCGGCCCGGGCGCGGGTGTAGCCCTCGGCGGCATGCGTGCCGCCCTCCTCGTGCCGGACCAGCACATGGCGGATGCCGCTGTCCTTCAGCGCCTCGTAGAAGGGCAGAATCGCCGCGCCGGGAACGCCGAACGCCACCTCCACCCCCTCGCTGCGCAACACATGCACTGCCGCTTCCATCGCCGTCATCTTGGGCATCATGCCCTCCCGTTCGAAGGTTCTCGGGAGGATGGTGGCGGGCGGGGCAGGGCAGGGCCAGCGAAGGCCCGAAACATTCCAGGACGTGAAAAGCGGCAGGCCGGATCGGTCTTTTTCACCTGGTGGAAGCGCTGGAGAGGGTCGTGCCCAACCCTTTCCTGTCATGCCCGGGCTTGACCCGGGCATCCAGAGAGCGTCGACATCTTCTGGATTGCCGGGTCAGCCCCGGCAATGACAATGTGGGGTGGCCTCACCTCTGAAAGGGAACCAGGCCATGCCCGAGGTTACCTTCACCGACCTGCTGGCCGATCTTGCCGGCCACCTCGACCGCCTTGAGGCCGACCGCACGAAGCTCGTCGTGATCCGGCCGGGCCACGAGCCGATGGTGATCGTCCCGCTGGCCGAGTTCGAGTCCCTGCGCGAAACCGCCTACCTGCTCAGCTCACCCGCCAACGCAGCCCATTTGCGTCGTTCGATCGCTGAATTGGATCGGTGACACGGTCCTGCGTGCCTAACGTCGAATCGCGAGAGGCCCTAGCCTTGTCGTTCGCCGATCATTTCAGGCGATATGAAATCTCTTTGTAGAGGTCAGGATCGTCCCTCAGTTTTTCCAAGACGGCCCGCGCCTCTGGCTGCCTTGATCGAGACAGTTTGGAGATCAACAGCAAGCGCGACTGGCCGAGGGTAGGATCAGCGACCAGCTCGATAAGCGCAGGCAAATCTCCCGATCGAGCCATGCCGGCCAGGGCCGCCATCAATCCATCTCTGAAGCCGCTTCCAGGCCTCGATCTCTGGCGCTTTAAGGCAACGAGCACACTATCCCACGCAAGTTGGCGTGCCTCCGAATATCCGAGGGCGCGAACAATTCCTTCTCGAATTCGGTCGTCGTATTCACCATCGATATGAGCGAGCAGAACGGGAACTGCGGATCGATAGTTCGGATGCTTGGCGTTCAAAAGCCAAGCGGATCTGACATCGACGCCGACATCGTTTAGCGCCGCGATCAGCGGAGCCTCGCTCTCCCTGAGGGCGGCGGTCCGCTCCTCGTGAAGACGATTCCTCTCGGCCCGCCGAGCGACCCATTCAGGATCAGCCTCAAGACGACGCGTCAACTCGCTGGCGGTGGTCGGCTCGCGGCGTGGCATGGTCAATCCGAGCTGTGACGCCTGTGATAATAGCGGAGTCCGGAATGTTTGAAGTACCTCAGTGCGGCCGGCCGCCGAGCTGCGTGATGAGCGTCAGCCCTTTTCCTTGAAGAACCGCGTCGTCGGCTGCACCGGAGCCGTCAGGGCGAGATTGTCCTGGATGATCGCTTGCAGGGCCGGCCAGATCTCGCGCGTTCGGACCGGCTGGTCCCGGTCGGCGAGGGCGGACACATTGAGGGCGGCGACAACCCGCGCAAGATCGCCCACCGTCGCAGTCGGCTTCGGAAGGGCGGACAGCCAGCGCCCGGACACAGCGACGGACGCTGACAGGAGAGGCAGCGCAGGCACCAGCCCAAGCCAGCCCCAGGTCACGACGCACGCCGCCGAGCCGGCGATGGCGGCGAGGTTGAGGGCGCAGCCCGTGGCACCTAGCGCCGGTGTGGGCATCCTTTGGCCGGTCCGGCGCCGCAGCCGACCCAGCCAGTAATCCGCTCCGAACCGCCCGGTCAGATCGGCCAAAGGTGTTGCAGGCTGGATAATCCGACCCGGATGCTCGGCTTCGATCGCCCATCGCAATCTGAAGAATGCCATGGCCGCCAGGCAGGTGGCGTCGGTCCTCTCCGCATGCGGGACGGCGGCCAGGATCAGGGCGTGCAGGTCGCCGATGGTCTGACAGGATTCAAGGTCTCGGTCGGCGAAGCGGATGCCGAAGGCGCGCTCCACCTCCCGGATCAGGTCCAGATCGTCACCATCCCCGACCAGCGGCAGGACGTCTGCCATCTCAGTGCGGCCGGCCGCCGAGCTGCAGCGTCACCTTCTCCGCCGCCTGGCGCACCAGCATGCCGATCTGGCCGATGCGGTCGTCGCCCATGCGCTCGCGCGGGGCGGAGATCGACAGGGCGGCCACCGGGCGGCCGCCGCGGTCGAGGATCGGCGAGGCGACGCAGCGCACGCCGGACAGGTGCTCCTCGTCGTCGATGGCGTAGCCGGAGCGGCGGGCGCGGCTGATCTGGTCGCGCAGGCTGGGCAGGTCCGGCACGGTCTTCTCGGTCAGCCGGGTCAGGGCCAGGGCGGGCAGGGTGCGCGACAGCACCGGGTCGGTCTTGGCCGACAGCAGCGCCTTGCCGACGCCGGAGCCGTGCACCGGCAAGGGCGTCGACCCCGGCAGGCTGGCGCCCGGATCGCCCAACTGGTGCAGATAGAGGATGGTGCCGCGCTCCTCGACCGCGAGGTTCACGGTCTCGTGGCACAGGCCGAACAGGGTGCGCATCGGCGGGTCGGCCAGGCGGCGCAGCCCCATGCCGTCGGCATAGGCGAGGCCGGAGAGGAAGGCCTGCAGCCCGACCGTCCAGCGCCGCGTCGCTGGGTCGAAGCGCACGTAATGCGCCTCCTCCAGCGTGGTCAGCAGGCGGTGGACGGTGGGGGCGGAGAGGTCGGTGGCGCGGGCCAGCTCGGTCAGGCTCATGCCCTCGGCCCGGGCAGCCACGGTGTCGAGCAGCCGCAGCGCGCGGAGCAGGGACCGGACCTGTCCGGTCTTCGGTTCGTCGATGCCGCTGTCGCGATCGATCTCGGCCATGGCGCTCCTGACTGGACGCTCAGGCCGGTGACCGGCTTCGCGTACCCTCCCGTTCGTGCATGCGGCGGCCTTGGATATAGGTCGCCTTGATCGACCGATCATCTCCCAAAGTCATGAGGATGAACAGTTCTTCCTCGAGATCTGCCTCGACCGCCTCCATCCGGTGCGCCATGGCGGCGGTGGCGCGGGCGTCCAGCACCACCAGGTCGGCAAAGCGGCCGGGGGCGATGGCACCGATCTCGTCCTGCAGGCCCAGCGCCTCGGCATTGCCGGCGGTGACCAGGTGGAAGGCCTCCAGCGCTGACAGGTTGGTGCCCTGCAGCTGCTGCACCTTGTAGCCCTCGCCGAGGGTGCGCAGCATCGAATAGCTGGTGCCGCCGCCGACATCGGTCGCCGCCGCGATCCGCACCGGCGGGTCGCGCCGCTGCAGCTCGCGCATCGGGAACAGGCCGCTGCCGATGAACAGGTTCGAGGTCGGGCAGAACACCGCGACCGAGCCGGTCTCGGCCATGCGCGCCCGCTCGCGCTCCTCGAGATGGATGCAGTGGCCGAACAAGGTCTTCGGCCCCAGCAGCCCGTATTTGTCATAGACGTCGAGATAGTCGCGGCTGTCCGGGAACAGCGCCTTCACCGCCTCGATCTCCTTGAGGTTCTCGGCGATGTGGGTCTGGACATAGGCGTCCGGGAATTCCCGGGCCAGCGCGCCCGCCGCCTCCAGCTGCGCCTCGGTCGAGGTGATGGCGAAGCGCGGGGTGACGGCGTAGCGCTGCCGGCCCTTGCCATGCCAGCGCTGCAGCAGCCGCTTGCTGTCGTCATAGGACGACTGGGCGGTGTCCAGCAGGCCGGGCGGGGCGTTGCGGTCCATCATCACCTTGCCGCCGATCATGGCGGTGCCCATCACCTCGGCTTGGGAGAAGAAGGCTTCCGCCGACTCCGGATGCACCGAGCCGTAGACCGCAGCGGTGGTGGTGCCGTTGCCCAGCAGCTCGGCCAGGAACCATTGCGCCTGGCGCTCGGCAAAGGCCTGGTCGGCGTAGCGCTGCTCGGCCACGAAGGTGTATTTCTGCAGCCACTCCAGCAGCTGCGCGCCGTAGGACGCGATCACCTGGGTCTGCGGGAAGTGCAGATGCGCGTCGATGAAGCCGGGCAGGATCAGCTCGTCCGGATAATGGTCGACCGCGGTGCCGGCCGGCAGCGTCGGCAGGACCTCGGCCGCCGGGCCGACCCGGGTGATGCGGCCGGCCTCGACGACCACCAGCCCGTCCGGGATGTAGCGATAGCTGGCGTTGTCGCCGGCGCCCTTGGGGGCGGCGAGAAAGCTCAGCAGACGGCCGCGCAGGGCGGTGGGGGGCAGGGCGATGGTGATGCTCATCTCAGGTCTCCGGTCATCCGGGATTCCAGCCGGGTGTCGTCACGACACCTCTTCTGTCATTGCCCGGCTTGACCGGGCGATCCAGGGGCCACGGGCACCGCTCTCGATGGCCCCTGGATCCTCGGGTCAAGCCCGAGGATGACAAAAGAGGGAGGGCCAAGGACATCCCGCCTCACTGCACGGCCTGGTCGGGATCGGCCGTCCAGCGCCCGAGGAGGTCGCGCTCCTCCGGCGTGATCTGGCTGACATTGGCCGGCGGCATCGCATGGGTCAGCACCGCCTGCAGGCGGATCAGGCCGGCGTGGCGCCGGATCTCCTCCGGCGAGTCCAGCAGCACGCCGCGCGGCGCCTCGTTGATGCCCTCCCAGCCGGGCATGGTCGAATGGCACATGCTGCAGCGGGACACGACGACGTCGGTGACCTGGGCGAAGGACACCGGCTTCGGCTCTGCCGCGGCGGCCGTCTGCACCGGGGCCTGTGCCGGCACGCCGATCCACGGCTTGGTCGCGGTCGCCACTTCGTGCTCGCGCGGCGGCGGCAGGGTCGACAGCCAGATGATCGCCGCCATGCAGGCTGTCGCGACGCCCCAGGTCCACCACGGCGTCGCTTTGCCGGCGTGGCGCGAGTTGAAGAAGTGCCGGATCACCCCGCCCATCACCAGCACCAGCGCGGTCATCACCCAGGCCCAGTGCGACCCGAAGGCCAGCGGGTAGTGGTTGCTGAGCATCAGGAACAGCACCGGCAGGGTCAGGTAGTTGTTGTGCAGCGACCGCTGCTTGGCCTGCCGGCCGAGATTGGGGTCCGGCGTCTGCCCGGCCAGCAGCGCGTCCACGACCTTGCGCTGGTTCGGGATGATCAGGAAGAAGACGTTGGCCACCATCATGGTGCCGATCAGCGCGCCCATCTGCAGCATCGCGCCGCGGCCGCTGAACACCAGGGAGAAGCCGTAGGCCGCCGCCACCAGCCCGACGAACCCAGCGGCGGCCAGCTTGACGTCGCTCTCGCCCAGCGGTGATTTGCACAGCAGGTCGTAGGCCAGCCAGCCCAGGGCCAGGCTGACCACGCTGATCGCGATCGCCTCCTTCGGCGAGAACATCGACACCTGCGGGTCGATCAGGAACAGGTCGGCGCCACGATAGTACAGGACGCAGAGCAGGAAGAAGCCGCTGATCCAGGTGGAGTAGGCCTCCCATTTGAACCAGGTCAGCTCCTTCGGCAGCCGGTCCGGCGCCACCAGGTACTTGACCATGTTGTAGAAGCCGCCGCCATGGATCTGCCAGGCCTCGCCGCCGGCGCCCTTCGGCAGGTCCTCGCGCTTCTTCAGGCTGAGGTCCAGCGCGACGAAATAGAAGGACGAGCCGATCCAGGCGATGGCGGTGATCACGTGCACCCAGCGGGCCACGAGGTTGATCCATTCCCAGATGATCGGCTCCATGCCGTCGCCTCCGCCGTCTGGCTGATTATCCGTTCCCGCCAGCCTAATGAACATCGCCGCGGCTGGGGAAGCGATGCGGCCACGCAGCACTTTCAAAAGAAAGGCTATAATCCCGCCCGGCGGATGCACCCAGACTCGCATCCGGGAACAGGGAGCACGGATTGGCGCTGCTGGAGAACATGCGGGTCTTCGTGCGCGTGGTCGAGCTCGGCAGCCTGTCGGCCGCCGGCCGGCAGGTGCGCATGTCGCCGGCCGTGGTCAGCCACCGCATCCAGCAGCTGGAGCAGCATCTCGGCGTCCGTCTGCTGAACCGCACCACCCGCCAGGTGCAGACCACCGAGCACGGCCAGACCTTCTACCGCCACTGCCTGGTCGTGCTCGACACGGTGGAGCGGGCCGAGACCAGCGTGGCCACCACCAGCGGCGTGCCGTCCGGCAGCCTGCGGGTGACGGCGCCGCTGGGCTTCGGCCGCCGCATCCTGGCGCCGCTGGTGCCGCAGTTCCATGAGCTGTACCCGCGCGTCGACCTGCGGCTGCGCCTGTCCGACCACCTGCTCGACCTGCTGGGCGAGGCGGTGGACCTGGCGATCCGCATGGCGGAGATGAAGGATTCCAGCTTCGTGCTGCGCAAGATCGCGGATTGCCGGCGGGTGCTGTGCGCCTCGCCCGGCTATCTCGACGCCCGGGGTACGCCGGCGACGCCGGAGGATCTGATCGGCCACAACTGCCTGCTGCTGCGCTTTCCCGGGTCGCGGCAATACCAGTGGACGCTGGAGGGCAAGGACGGCCCGTCGAAGGTCCCGGTGCGCGGCAGCTTCGACGCCGATGACGGCGACGTGCTGACGCAATGGGCGGTCGACGGCCGCGGCATCGTGCTGAAGCCGGTGTGGGAGGTGGCGGCGCATCTGCGCAGCGGCGCGCTGCAGGTGGTGCTGCCCGACCATCCGCCGGAGCCGGTGATGCTGGCGGTGCTGTACCCGCATCGCAGCTTCCTGCCGGCCAAGGTGCGGGTGTTCTCGGATTATCTGGTGGAGCACACGCGGTCGCTGCTCAGCGCCGACCTCGCGCTGTGATCGCCGCGACCAGCCGCGCCGCGGCCCGGTCGATGTCGTCCTCGGTGGTGCCACGGCCCAGGCCAAAGCGCAGGCTGCCATAAGCCTCTTCCGGCGACAGGCCGATGGCGCGCAGCACATGCGACGGCTCCGGGCTGCCGGTGGAGCAGGCCGAGCCGGTGGACAGCGCCAGATCCGGCAGGTCGAGCAGCAGGTCGGCCGCGTCAAGCCCCGGCAGGCTGACATTGAGGCAGCCGGCCAGGCCGTGATCGACAGAGCCGTTGCGGCGCAGGTCCGGCAGCTCGCGTTGCAGCGCCCCGAACAGCCGCTCGCGCAGGTCGGTCAGGCGCCGGGCATCGGCCGTCCGGCGCTGCCCGGCCAGGCGGCAGGCGGCGCCGAGTCCGACGCAGAGGGCGGTCGGCAGGGTGCCGGCGCGCCGCCCCTGCTGCTGGCCGCCGCCGTGGAGGAGGGGGCGCAAAGTCACACCCTCGCGCACGAACAGGGCGCCGATTCCCATCGGGCCGTACAGCTTGTGCCCGGACAGGCTGAGGAAGGCCGGGTCGAGGGCGCGAACATCGACCGCGCCGGTCGACAGCATCTGCACGGCGTCCGTGTGCAGCAGGGCACCGGCCTCGGCGCAGATCCGGGCTGCCTCCGCCAGCGGCTGGATGGTGCCGATCTCGTTGTTGGCCGCCATCAGCGAGACCAGGGCCGGACGGCCGGCCAGCAGCGTACGTAGGGCGTCGAGATCCGCGGTGCCGTCTGGCCCGACCGGCAGGGTCGCGGTGCGGTGCCCTCGCGCGGCGAGCTCCGGCAGGCAGGCCAGCACGCTGGGATGCTCGATCGCCGAGGCGACCGCCGGCCAGCCCGCGGGCGTGCCGCCCAGCAGCGCCAGGTTGTTGGCCTCGGTGGCGCCGCCGGTGAACAGGATCTCGCCCGGCCGGGCGCCGATCAGCCCCGCCACCTCGGCCCGCGCCGCCTCGATCGCCTCCGCCGCCCGCCAGCCCGGCTGGTGCCGGGCAGCGTGCGGGTTGCCGACCGCCGCCGGGTCGAGCCACGGCCGCATCGCGTCGAACACCTCCGGCGCTAGGGGGGTGGAGGCGAGGTGGTCGAGATAGAGAACCTCGGTCATGGCCGACATTGCTACCGCGTCGTCACCGCCGCGATCACCTTGTTCGTGCCATCGGTGATCAACGCGCACTGAATGTCCGCGATCACGGCGCTCACCACCTGTTCCACGGTCTGAGGATTGTTGATCGTCGGGGTGTTGATGTGCCCGCGCCCTGCTGCAACCCATGGGGATCTGGGGGCGATCACCACGGCAGCCTTCATGGTGTTCTTGAGGCGAGGCGCGGTGGCTGGGTCGGCCGGAATCTCTGCGATGATCCTGGTACTGTAGACATCGGATCCCGGTGGGGAATACAGATCCTCCCCATATGCAGCCTTCCGGTCGAAGATCGCCTTCTCATTGCGCGTGGTCTCGGTGACTCTCGCCGTCACGCCGAAAGCATTGCTTCCCACATAAGTGCCGGCAGTTTCGGAGCTCGAGACGGAAAGGCCGATGTTCTCATAGGAGCCATACTCCACCTGTCCATAGAGGGGATGGCCGTAGCCGAAGACGGTGTCCCAATAGGGCTGGCCATGTCCGATGGCATAGGTCTGGACAGCAAACTGCTGGCGATCCGCGTCATAGGTTGCGTATTTCGGGTTGAATGCCGCCTGAACAATATAGGTGCCATCTGTATTACCCAGCGCATTGGCAACCCGGGCATCGAACTGTGGGGTCGTTTCAAACTCGTTGCGCTGGGTCGGGAGCCGGGACAGGGCCGCCCTGACCCGGTCGAACGAGACCGGCGTGATCATCTGGCCGAGATAGCTGTCGCAGGCCTGGGTCGAGGCGGCGACCGGCGTAGGCGGGCTGGAAGCGCTGGAGGCGATCGCGGGCGGTGTGGTGACCGAATCTGAGCAAGCTGAAATCAGTGCGAGCCCAAATATAAGGGCCGGTGTGTGAATGGGCTTCAAAATACTCCCCCTGCGGCTGGCTTGTATCTCCAGAGCAAGACAACGCGCAGTCTGGGTTCGCTGACGGCGAACCCAGACTGCGAAGGATCGCGCCTCAGGCTTCCACGCCCTCGACATACCAGTCCATCTTGGCGATCTCGTCGTCGCTCAGGGCCTTGCCCTCGGGCACGACCAGCTCGCCCTTCTGGTTCTTGATCGGGCCGGCGAAGGGGTCGAGCGTGCCGGCGATGATGTCGGCCTTGGTCTTCTCCGCCGCGGCCACCACCTCGGCCGGGATCGCCTCGTTGTACGGCGCCAGCGTGACCATGCCGTGCTTGAAGCCCCACCAGATGCTCGAGGTCTTCCAGCTGCCGTCGAGCACGGCCTGCACCCGCTCGACGTAATACGGACCCCAATTGTCGACGATCGAGGTCAGTTGCGCCTTGGGCGCGAAGTTGCGCATGTCCGACGCCTGGCCGAAGCCGTGGACGCCGCGGGCCTCGGCGACCTGGATCGCCGCCGGGCTGTCGGTGTGCTGGCACAGGATGTCGGCGCCGCCGTCGATCAGCGCCTTGGCGCCGTCGCTCTCCTTGCCCGGGTCGTACCAGCTGTTGACCCAGATCACCTTCACCTTCATGTCCGGTCGGATCTTCCGCGCCGCCAGGGTGTAGGCGTTGATGCCCATCACCACCTCGGGGATGGGAACCGAGCCGATATAGCCGGTGACGCCGGTCTTGGTCATGTGGCCGGCGATGGTGCCGCACACCGCGCGCCCTTCATGGAAGCGGGCGTTGTAGGTGCTGACATTCGGCGCGGTCTGATAGCCGGTGGCATGCTCGAACTTCACCTTCGGCAGCGCCTTGGCCGCCCGGATCGTCGGGTTCATGTAGCCGAACGACGTGGTGAAGATCAGCTCGTTGCCGGCCTGGGCCAGCTGGCGCAGCACGCGCTCGGCGTCCGGGCCTTCCGGCACGCTCTCGACATAGCTGGTCTTCACCTTGTCGCCGAAATGCGCGTCGATCTCGCGGCGGGCGAGGTCGTGGCCATGGGTCCAGCCATAATCGCCGATCGGCCCGATATAGATGAAGCCGACCTTCAGCGGCTCCGCTGCCCAGACCCGGCCGGGCAGGACCGTCGTCGCCAGGGTGGCCGCGGAGCCCGCCAGCACCGACCGGCGGGAGAAGCGCATCGACATGAAGACCTCCTTGTTGTGATTCATCGGATGATAGCGATCCGTGATTGGAAGCGCGATTGGGATCGCGCTCCTGTCCGGCCTAGATCGAAGGCCGGAACGGCTTGCCCAAAGCCGCCGGCGCCTGCAGCCGGCCGCGCCACGGCCCGGCGGCGATGATCACCAGCACCGCAATGGTGGCGAGGTAGGGCAGCATGGTGAAGACCTGCGGCGGCACCTCGATGCCGCCGATGCCCTGGGCGTGCAGCTGCAGGATGGTGACGCCGCCGAACAGATAGGCGCCCAGCAGCACCCGCCATGGCCGCCACGACCCGAACACCACCAGCGCCAGCGCGATCCAGCCGCGGCCGGCGGTCATGCCCTCGATCCACAGCGGCGTGTAGGACAGCGACAGGAAGGCCCCGGCCAGTCCGGCCATGGCGCCGCCGAACAGGCAGGCGAGATAGCGCACCAGCAGCACCGGATGGCCGATCGAATGCGCCGATTCCGCGGATTCGCCGACCGCGCGCAGCACCAGCCCGGCGCGGCTGCGCTTCAGGAACCAGGCGACGCCGAAGGTCATGGCGACCGACAGGTAGACCAGCGCGTCCTGGCCGAACAGCAGCGGGCCGATGACCGGCAGGTCGGTCAGCACCGGCAGCGACAGCTTCGGCAGCGGCGCGATCGGGTGGCCGACGAAGCCGGAGCCGAGCAGGGCGCTGAGGCCGACGCCGAAGATGGTCAGGGCCAGGCCGGTGGCGACCTGGTTGGCCATCAGCGTCAGGGTCAGCACGGCGAAGATCAGCGACATCGCCGCGCCGGCCAGAGCCGCGGCCAGGATGCCCAGCGCCGGCTGGCCGGTGGTGAAGGTCACCGCGAAGCCGGTGACCGCGCCGATCAGCATCATGCCCTCGACGCCGAGGTTGAGGACGCCGGAGCGCTCGACCACCAGCTCGCCCAGCGCGGCGAGGAGCAGGGGGGTGGCGGCGGTGATCACCGTCGCCGCGATCAGGACCAGGATATCCATCACGACACCGTTGCGGGCTTGGAGGCGGCCTGGGCCGAGGCCCAGCGCAGGCGGTAGCGGACCAGCACGTCGGCGGCCAGCAGGTAGAACAGCAGCATGCCCTGGAACACGCCGGTCGCCGCGGTCGGCAGCCCGGCCGAGACCTGGGCGTTCTCGCCGCCGATATAGGACAGGGCCATGACCAGCCCGGCGGCGACGATGCCGATCGGGTGCAGCCGGCCGAGGAAGGCGACGATGATGCCGGTGAAGCCGTAGCCCGGGGTCAGCTGCGGGATCAGCTGGCCGATCGGGCCGGCGGCCTCGAAGGTGCCGGCCAGGCCGGCCAGCGCGCCGGACAGCAGCAGGGCGAACCAGGTCACGCGCTTGCGGCTGAAGCCGGCGAAGCGGGCGGCGGCCGGGGCCTGGCCGACCACCCGGATCTGGAAGCCGAACACGGTGCGGCCCATCAGGAACCAGGCGGCGACGGCGACCAGCCCCGCCGCCAGCACGCCGAGATGCAGCCGGGTGCCTTCGACCAGGATCGGCAGCACCGCGGCGTCGGTGAACATCCGGGTCTGCGGGAAATTGTAGCCGTCCGGGTCCTTCCACGGCCCGAACACCAGGATCCCCAGCACCAGCGAGGCGACATAGGTCAGCATCAGGCTGGTCAGGATCTCGCTGACGTCGAAGCGGGTCTTCAGCAGGGCCGGGATCGCGGCATAGGCCATGCCGCCCAGGGCGCCGGCGACGCACATCGCCGGCAGGATCCACCAGCCCTCCTCGCCCCAGAAGCCGAGCGCGACGGCACCGGCGGCGATGGCGCCCATGATCAGCTGGCCCTCGGCGCCGATGTTCCAGACATTGGCGCGGAAGCCGATGCCGAGCCCGATGGCGATCAGGATCAAGGGCGCCGCCTTCACCCCCAGCTCGGTCCAGCCGTAGAAGCTTTCGACCGGCGCGATCAGGAACTGGTAAAGCGTCTCGGCCGGGTCCAGCCCGAGGGCCAGGAACAGCAGCCAGCCGCTGGCGATGGTCAGGGCGATGGCGATCAGCGGCGTCAGCCAGACCATCGCGCGGGAGGGTTCGCGCCTCGGTTCGATCCTAAGCGACATGGGCTGTATGCTCCCTTTCCTCGGCCGCGTCCGGCTCGGCGCCGTGCAGCCCGCCCATCATCAGGCCGATCTCGGCGACCGAGATCTCGGCGGTCGGCCGCGCCTCGGACAGCCGGCCGAGATTGATCACCGCCAGCCGGTCGGTGATCTGCAGCAGCTCGTCGAGGTCCTGCGAGATCACCACCACCGCGGTGCCGTTCTGGGCCAGGGTCATCAGCGCCTGGTGGATCGCCGTGGCGGCGCCGGCGTCGACGCCCCAGGTCGGCTGCGACACGATGAAGATCTCGGGCGTCTGCAGCACCTCGCGCCCGACCACGTATTTCTGCAGGTTGCCGCCGGACAGGCTGCCGGCCAGCGCCTCGGCATCGCGCGCCTTGACCCCGAACTCATGGATCACCCGCTCGGCATAGCGGCGGGCCAGGCCGGCGCGGATCAGCCCGCCGGGCGCCAGCTTCATCCGGTTGCGGGCGCTCAGCAGCGTGTTGCCGGCCAGGCTCATCTCCGGCACCGCGGCGTGGCCATTGCGCTCCTCCGGCACGGTGCACAGCCCCAGCAGGCGGCGCTGCTCGGCGCTCAGATGCGCCACCGGCTTGGCGCCGATGCGGATGGCCCCGGCCGGGCGGACCCGGCGCTCGCCCGACAGGGCCTGCGACAGCTCGGTCTGGCCGTTGCCGGCAATCCCGGCGATGCCCAGGATCTCGCCGGCGCCGACGGTGAAGCCGATCTGCTTCAGCGCCGTGCCGAACGGGCCGTCGGCGGGCAGGCTCAGGTTCTCGACAACCAGCTTCGGCTCGGACGCGCCGCGGGCGCCACGCCGCGACAGGGTGCGCAGCTCTGCCCCGATCATCATCTGCGCCATGCTGCGCGCGGTCTCGGCCGCCGGGTCGCAGGTGCCCACCACCTTGCCACCGCGCATGATCGTCGCCGCGTCGCACAGCGCCTTGATCTCGTGCAGCTTGTGGCTGATGTAGAGGATCGAGCAGCCCTCCGATGCCAGGCGGCGCAGCGTCTCGAACAGCCGCTCCACCTCCTGCGGGGTCAGGACCGAGGTCGGCTCGTCCATGATCAGCAGCTTCGGGTCCTGCAGCAGGCAGCGCACGATCTCGACCCGCTGGCGCTCGCCGACCGACAAGGTGTGGATCTCGCGATGCGGGTCCAGCGGCAGGCCATAGGCCTCGGACACCTCGCGGATGCGCTTGGCCAGGACCCGCCGGTCGGGCGGGCTCTCCAGGCCCAGCGCGATGTTCTCGGCCACAGTCAGCGCCTCGAACAGCGAGAAGTGCTGGAACACCATGCCGATGCCGAGGCGCCGGGCCTCGTGCGGGCTGGCGGGGCGGGCCGGCTGGCCGTTCCACAGGATCTCGCCGGCATCGGGCTGCAGCAGGCCGTAGATCGATTTCACCAGCGTCGACTTGCCGGCGCCGTTCTCGCCGAGCAGCGCATGGATCTCGCCGGGCTGGACGGAAAAGCTTACCCCGTCGTTCGCGACGAGGCTCGCGAACCTCTTGGTGATGCCGCGGAGTTCGATGCGCGCGGGGCCGGCCCCCGGGTTGCGGTCCATGCAGCCTCCTGTTCTGGAGCCGCCCCCGACGCCGGTTTGTCGGCGGGGGCGGACACGTCCTTAGCCTTGGCGAAGGCGATGAGCAATTCCGCCGCGACCATGGCGGCGATGACGGGCGGGCGCTTGTCCCGCCCGAGGCCAGCCCCGATCGGGCAGGTCAGGGATTCCGGGCGCCGCGGGTCGTTGCCGCGGGCCCGGAACCAGCGCTCGAAGCGCTCGCGCTTGGTGGCCGATCCGATCAGCCCGATATAGGCGGCGTCACCGCGCCGCAAGGCCGCCTCGGTGACCTCGAAATCCATGGCGTGGCTGTGGGTCATGACCAGATAGGCGGCGCCGGCCGGGGCCTCGGCAATGACGTCGGTCGGGGTCGGCGTCAGCCGCCGGACGACGCCCTCCGGGATCTCGGCCGGGAACTCGTCGGCGCGGCCGTCGACCCATTGGATCTTCACCGGCAGCGGCGCCAGGGCGCGGGCCAGCGCCTTGCCGACATGGCCGGCACCGAAGATCAGGACACTGGGCCGGGTCGCGGCCTCCTCGGCCTCCTCGGCCTCGATCCGGGCCAGGGTGGCGCCGTCCGCCAATTCCAGTTCGATCACCACGAAGCCGCCGCAGCACTGGCCGATGGCCGGGCCGAGCGGCATCTCGACCCGCTGCGACTGCTCCTTGGCGGCGATCAGGGCCCGGGCGGCGGCGATCGCATCCCACTCCATCCGTCCACCGCCGATGGTGCCGCGGGCGGCGCCGGCGGTGACCAGCATGTGCACCCCGGCCTCGCGCGGGGTCGAGCCGCGAGCCTCCGCCAGCGTCACCAGCACCGCCGGCTCGCCATCGCCGAGCCACAGCCGCAGGGTGGGGGCGAGGGGGGTCATGCGAACCCTCCGGCATCGCATCCGCAATAGCTTTCCCGTAGGCGCTCATCGCACAATTGAGTCCCCCCTCCCCTTGCGGGAGGGGGGCAGGGGGAGGGGGCTGCGCGCGTCCGCGCGCGAACGGGCAGGGCACCGGACTCGCTATCCATGCCGGTTTGCGACGGTCTGGGCCAGCTCGAGCCGAGAGAACCCCCTCCCCCTAATCCCCTCCCGCAAGGGGAGGGGGGACTAGAAAGAGGCGATGTGTGAACGCCGCAGTCCCACGAGGGGAGGGGGGACTCAAAAAAGGCTGGCGCGTGCAGGAGCTGCATCATCCCACGCCTCCCGCCGCCCTGACCCGTTCCACCGCGTCCAGCACCTTCTCCGGTGTCGCTGGCGGGTCGAGGCGCGGGCACACCTTGTGGTCGGCGACGCTCGCCACCGCGTCCGAAATCGCGTGCAGCACCGAGACGCCCAGCATCAGCGGCGGCTCGCCCACGGCCTTGGAGCGGTAGATCGTCTCCTCATGGTTGCGCGTGTCGGCCAGCCGGACGTTGAAGATCTTCGGCCGGTCGCTCGCCACCGGGATCTTGTAGGTCGACGGCGCATGGGTCCGCAGCCGGCCCTTGGCGTCCCACCACAGCTCCTCCATGGTCAGCCAGCCGGCGCCCTGGACGAAGCCGCCCTCGATCTGGCCGCGGTCGATCGCCGGGTTCAACGACTGGCCGCAGTCGTGCAGGATGTCGGTCCGGTCCAGCCGGTACTCGCCGGTCAGCGTGTCGACCGTGACCTCGCTGACCGCGGCGCCATAGGCGAAGTAGTAGAACGGCCGGCCGCGGCCGGCGGCGCGGTCCCAATGGATCTTCGGGGTCTTGTAGAAGCCGGCGGCGGACAGCTGCACCCGGCCGAAATAGGCGGCGCGCACCAGGTCCGGGAACGGCACCTCCTGGTCGCCGATCTGCACCACATTGCGGCGAAACACCACCCGGTCGGGCGTCACCTGCCAGCGCTCGGCGCCGAAGGCGACCAGCCGCTCCTTGATCGTCCGCGCCCCGGCCTGGGCCGCCATGCCGTTCAGATCGGCGCCGGAGGAGGCGGCGGTGGCCGAGGTGTTCGGCACCTTGCCGGTGGTGGTGGCGGTGATGTGGACGCGGCCGATATCGACCTGGAACTCCTCGGCCACGACCTGGGCGACCTTGACGTACAGGCCCTGGCCCATCTCGGTGCCGCCATGGTTCAGGTGGATCGACCCGTCCTTGTAGACATGCACCAGCGCGCCGGCCTGGTTGTAGGCCGAGAAGGTGAAGGAGATGCCGAACTTCACCGGCGTCAGCGCCAGGCCGCGCTTGAGGATGCGGCTGGTCCTGTTCCAGGCGCGGATCTCGGCGCGCCGGGCCTGGTAGTCACTGTCGCGCTCCAGCTCCGCCACCAGCTCCGGCGCGATGTTGTCCTCGACCGTCTGGTGGTACGGCGTCACGTTGCGGTCGTCGGTGCCGTAGAAGTTCAGCTTGCGGATCTCCAATGGATCCTTTCCGACCGCGAAGGCGATCTCCTCGATCAGCCGCTCGCCCGCCACCACCCCCTGCGGCCCGCCGAAGCCGCGGAAGGCGGTGTTCGACTGGGTGTTGGTCTTCAGCGGCTGCGAGGCCAGCTGCACCGCCGGGTAGTAATAGGCGTTGTCGGCGTGGAACAGGGCGCGATCGGTGACCGGGCCGGACAGGTCGGCCGACCAGCCGCAGCGGGCCGCCAGCAGCATCTCGACGCCCTCGATCCGGCCCTCCTCGTCGAAGCCGACGCTGTAGTCGACCTCGAAATCGTGACGCTTGCCGGTGATCACCATGTCGTCGTCGCGGTCCGGCCGCAGCTTGGCGGCGCGGCCGGTGGCCTTGGCCACCAGGGCGGCCGTGGCGGCGAACAGGTTGCCCTGGGTCTCCTTGCCGCCGAAGCCGCCGCCCATGCGCCGGATCTCGACCGTCACCGCCGCGTCCGGCACGTCCAGTACGGACGCCACGATGTGCTGCACCTCGCTCGGATGCTGGGTCGAGGAATGGACGGTGACGTCGCCATCCTCGCCCGGCAGGGCCAGGGCCACCTGGCTCTCCAGGTAGAAATGCTCCTGCCCGCCGATCCGCATCCGGCCGTCGATCCGCCGCGGCGCCGCCGCGATCGCCGCCCTGGCGTCGCCGCGCTTCAGCGTCATCGGCTTGGTCACCAGCGTGCCGGCGGCCTTCGCGGCCTCATAGTCCAGGACCGGCGCCAGCTCCTCATAGTCGATCACGGCGAGGCGGGCGGCGCGGCGGGCCTGGTCGCGGGTCTCGGCAGCCACGGCGAAGACCGGCTGGCCGACATGCTGCACCAGGTCGGTGGCGAACAGCGGCTCGTCGCCCAGATGGTTGCAGCCGATGTCGTTCTCGCCGGGCACGTCCGCCGCGGTGAAGACCCGGACCACGCCGGGGGCAGCGCGGACCTGGGCCAGGTCGATCGACCGGATCCGCGCATGGGCGTGGTCGCTCAGCCCCAGACAGACATGCAGCAGGCCCGCCGGCTCCGGGATGTCGTCGATATAGACGGCCTCGCCGCTGACATGCTTGTGGGCGCTGTCGTGCCGGCGCGGGTCGTGCACCGCGCCGTCGATGCGGTCGGCCGCCGGCTGGGCTTTGGCCTGGGCCCCGGCTTGGGACAAGGTGGTGTCAGGCATGGGCCAGGCTCCGCTCGCCGACCAGCCGCGTCTCGGCGGCAGGGTCGGCGGTTTCGGCATGCAGCTTCAGCAGCAGGTTGGCGGCGACCTTGGCGCGATAGCCGGCGCTGGCGCGCCAATCGGTCAGCGGCGTGAAGTCCCGGGCCAGCGCGGGCAGGGCGGCGCGAACGACATCCTCGGTCCAGGGCTGGCCGGCCAGCGCCTTCTCGGTCTCGGCCGCCCGCTTCGGCGTGCCGGCCATGCCGCCATAAGCGATGCGGATATCAGCCACTTTGCCGTCCTCCACCCGCAGCCGGAAGGCGGCGCAGACGGCGGAGATGTCCTGGTCGAAGCGCTTGCTGATCTTGTAGGCGCGGAAGCGGTCGCCGGGCCGCAGCTTCGGCAGGAACACGCTCTCGACGAACTCGCCCGGCTTCCGGTCCTGCCGGCCATAGGCGATGAAGAACTCCTCCAGCGGCAGCGACCGGCGCTCGTCACCCCGGCGCAGCACCAGCGTGGCGCCGGCGGCGATCAGGGCCGGCGGCATGTCGCCGATCGGCGAGCCGTTGGCGATGTTGCCGCCGATGGTGCCGACGGCGCGCACCTGTTCCGCCCCGATGCGGCGGATCAGCTCGCCCAGGTCGGGATAGGCGCGGCCCAGCGGCCCGATCGCCTCGGCATAGGTCACGGCGGCGCCGATCTCGAAGCCATCCGCGGTCTCGCGCAGGCCGCGCAGGTCGCGCACCCGGCCGGTGTAGATCACCGCGGGCAGCACCCGCTGCTGCTTGGTGACCCACAGCCCGACATCGGTGGCGCCGGAGACGATGACGGCGTCCAGCTGCTCCAGCAGCAGTGCCGCGAAGGCCGCGGTGGTGGCCGGGGCGTAGAAGCGGCGGGCGCCGTCGCCGACCGCGACCGTCTCGTCATCCTCCAGCGCGGCGAGGCGCCGGGCCGTCTCGGCCTCGGCCGCGGCGAAGCGGTCCGCCTCGGGCGCGCCGAGCTCGTACATGCGCTGCCCGGCGGCGACGATCGGAGCATAGCCGGTGCAGCGGCACAGATTGCCGGCCAGGGCGTCGTCGATCCGGCCTTCGCCCGGCGTCGGGTCGTTGCGGTACAGGGCGAACAGCGCCATGACGAAGCCGGGGGTGCAGAAGCCGCATTGCGAACCGTGGCAGTCGACCATCGCCTGCTGCACCGGGTGCAGCGCGCCGTCGGCCGCCTTCAGATGCTCGACCGTCAGCAACTGGCAGCCATCCAGCGTCGCCAGGAAGCGGATGCAGGCATTGACCGGCTCGTAGCGCATCCGGTCGCCGTCGCGCCGGCCGACCACCACGGTGCAGGCGCCGCAATCGCCCTCGGCGCAGCCTTCCTTGGTGCCGGTCCGGCGCTCCTGCAGCCGCAGCCAGTCCAGCACGGTCAGGGTCGGATCGACCGTGCGGATCTCGCGCAGCTCGTCGCCGAGGAGGAAACGGATGTGGTCTCGCATGACTCAGCTGCCGCGGTAGGTGGAGTAGGACCAGGGCGAGATCAGCAGCGGCACATGATAGTGCTGGTCGGCATGGGCGATGCCGAAGCGGATCGGCACCTCGTCCAGGAAGGGCGGGTCGGTCAGGGTCACGCCGGCGGTGCGGAAATAGGTGCCGGTGGCGAAGACCAGCTCATAGGTGCCGGGGCGGAAATCATCGCCGGCCAGCAGCGGCGCGTCGCAGCGGCCATCGGTGTTGGTCCGGGTCTCGGCGACCAGGGTGCGGCGGTCGCCGTCGAGGTGGTACAGCGCCACGCCGATGCCCATGCCCGGCCGGCCATGCGCCGTGTCGAGCACATGGGTGGTCAGTCGTCCCTGGTGGGATGCCGTGTGTTCGGCCATCCTGCCTCTCCGTGTTGCCGGCGCCTTGGCGGTCCCTGGCGGTCCGTCCTGCCGCCGGGCATTATCGCCCTGTCCGGCCAGACGCGCTTGTCGTTTTGTTGCGATTGTCATGTTTCACCCGGCCTGCCTGTTGCTCAACGGCTGTTCGGCGGAAAGACTTTCAACGCAAAAGCGAAAGTGGATGCGGCCCGGGCCGCTATCCTGTGCTTGGGATCACGCGTGCGAGGGAGGATCGGTGTCCGTCTATCCGAGAAATCTGGTCGGCTACGGCCCGAACCCGCCCCAGGCCGACTGGCCGGGCGGCGCCCGGCTGGCGCTGCAGTTCGTCCTCAATTACGAGGAGGGCGGCGAAAACTCGATCCTGCATGGTGACGCAGCCTCCGAGAGCTTCCTGTCCGAGATCGTCGGCGCCCAGCCGCTCCCGGGCGTGCGCCACATCTCGATGGAATCGCTCTACGATTACGGCGCCCGGGTCGGCGTCTGGCGCATCCTCAGGCTGTTCGAGCGCAAGGGGATCCCGCTGACCATCTACGCCGTCGCCATGGCGGCGGAGCGTCACCCGCAGGTGATCCGCGCCATGGTCGAGGCCGGGCACGAGATCGCCAGCCACGGCTATCGCTGGATCAACTACCAGTATGTCGGCGAGGACACCGAGCGCGAGCATATCCGCAAGGCCGCGGAGATCCTGGAGCAGGTGTCGGGCCAGCGCCCGCTCGGCTGGTACACCGGCCGCACCAGCCCCAACACCCGGCGGCTGGTGGCCGAGCATGGCGGCTTCCTGTACGACGCCGACGCCTATGACGACGACCTGCCCTATTGGGAGCGGGTGGGGGACACGCCGCAGCTGATCGTGCCCTACACGCTGGACGCCAACGACATGCGCTTCGCCGCGGTCCAGGGCTTCAACTCCGGCGACCAGTTCTACGCCTATCTCAAGGACAGCTTCGACGCGCTGTACCGGGAGGGTGCGGAGACGCCGCGGATGATGTCGGTCGGGCTGCATTGCCGCATCGTCGGCCGGCCGGGCCGGATCATGGCGCTGGAACGGTTCCTCGATTATGCGAAGCAGCATGACGGCGTCTGGTTCTGCCGCCGCATCGAGATCGCGCGGCATTGGCGGGAGAAGCATCCGTATGGCGGCTGAGATGCTCACGAGCGCAGCAATCAGAGTGAGTCCCTCCTCCCGCAAGGGGAGGGGGGACTTAAAAAAGCTCATTTCAAAGGCGCCTGAATCCGATAGACCCCGCGGGAAAGCTGAGGGGGGACTAGGTTGTGCTGGGCTGTGGGATGGGATCATCCGATGACCACCCCACGTCCCAGCACCATGGACCGCGACCTGTTCACCGTCCGCTTCGGCGGCGTGTTCGAGCATTCGCCCTGGATCGCCGAAGCGGCCTGGGAGGCCGGGCTCACCCATGAGCAGGACACGGCCGAGGGGCTGCACGCCGCCCTCAGCGCCGTGTTCCGCGCCGCCGACCACGACCGGCAGCTCGGCGTGCTCTGCGCCCATCCCGACCTGGCCGGGCGGCTGGCCGTGGCGGGGGAGCTCACTGCCAGCTCCAGCGCCGAGCAGGCCAGCGCCGGGCTCGACCGCTGCACGCCGGAGGAATTCTCCCGGTTCCAGGAGCTCAACGCCGCCTATGTCGAGCGCTTCGGCTTCCCCTTCATCATGGCGGTGAAGGGCCGCAGCCGGGCCGAGATCCTGGCCGCCTTCGAGCGCCGGGTCGGCAACCCGCGCGACACCGAATTCGCCACGGCCCTGGCCGAGGTGGAAACCATCGCCCTGCTGCGACTGAAGGACCTGCTGCCGTGACCCTCGGGACAGCGCCGACGCAGAACACCCTCGCCTACGGCCCCGCGCTGATGCAGCGGCTGGACGCCCTGGCCCGCTTCAGCGAGGACCCGGACCGGCTGACCCGCACCTTCCTGTCGCCGGCGCACCGTCAGGCGGCCGATCAGGTGCTGGCCTGGATGCGCGAGGCCGGAATGGCGGCGCGGACCGATGCCGCCGGCAATGTCGTCGGCCGCTACGAGGGCGACCGCCCGGGCCTGCCGGCCCTGCTGCTCGGCTCGCATATCGACACGGTGCGCGACGCCGGCAAATACGACGGCAATCTCGGCGTGCTCGCCGCCATCGCCGTGGTCGGCGAGCTGCACCGGCGCGGCGAGCGGCTGCCCTTTGCCGTCGAGGTGCTGGCCTTCGGCGACGAGGAGGGGGTGCGCTTCCCGGTCACCCTGACCGGCAGCGCCACCGTCGCCGGTACCGTCGACCCGGCGGTGGCCGATGCGGTCGACGACAACGGACTGCGCCTGGGCGACCTGCTGCGCGACTTCGGCGGCGACCCGGACGGGCTGCAGGCCGAGGCCCGGCGGCGCGACCGCGTGCTGGGCTATGTCGAGCTGCATATCGAGCAGGGGCCGGTCTTGGAGGCCGAGGATCTGCCGCTCGGCATCGTCACCGCGATCAACGGCGCCGCCCGCTACAACGCTACGGTCCGCGGCATGGCCGGCCATGCCGGCACCGTGCCGATGGATCTGCGCCGCGACGCGCTGGCCGCCGCCGCCTCGATGGTGCTGGCGGTCGAGCGCTGCGCCCAGGCGGGGCGCGAGGTGGTGGCGACCGTCGGGCAGCTCGACGTCCAGCCCGGCGCCGTCAACGTCATCCCCGGCGCGGTGCGCTTCACCATCGACATCCGCGCGCCGGACGATGCCGACCGCCTGGCCGCGATGGCCGAGATGACGGCGGCGCTGGAGGGCATCGCCCGCGGCCGCGGCGTCGAGCTGACGCTCGACCGCTACCACGACGCCGGCGCCGTCCGCTGCGACGAGGCGCTGATGGCGCGGCTGGAGACGGCGATCCGCCGCCACGGCCTGCCGGCCCGGCGCCTGCCCAGCGGCGCCGGCCACGACGCCATGGCCATGGCGTCGCTGACCCAGGTGGCCATGCTGTTCCTGCGCTGCCGCGGCGGCATCAGCCACAACCCGGCCGAATCCATCACCGTCGAGGATGCGGACCTCGCCGTCCGCATCCTGCTCGACCTCCTCCGCCAGTACGACCATGCCTGACCCGAAAGCTCCCGTGATGACCGACAGCATCGACACCGCCATCCACAGCTACCTCCACGGCGCGCGCGAGCAGCAGGCCCGGTTCCTGGCGGAGCTGGTCAAGGTCCCGTCCGACAACCCGCCCGGCGACTGCGACGCGCATGCCAGGCGGACCACCGAGCTGCTGCGCGAGCTCGGCTTCGAGGTCGAGGTCCATCCGGTGCCGGCCGAGCTGGCGAAGGCGCATGGCATGATCAGCGCCAGCAACCTGATCGTCCGCCGCCGCTTCGGCGACGGGCCGGTGATCGCGCTGAACGCCCATGGCGACGTGGTGGCGCCGGGCGAGGGCTGGACCCACGACCCCTATGGCGCCGAGGTGGTCGACGGCTGGATGTACGGCCGCGGCGCCGCCGTCTCGAAATCCGACATCGCCAGCTACGCCTTCGCCCTGAAGGCGCTGGAGGAGGCCGGCCGGCTGACCCGCGGCACGGTCGAGCTGCACATCACCTATGACGAGGAATCGGGCGGCGAGATCGGGCCGAAGCTGATCCTGGAGCAGGGGCTGTCGAAGCCGGACTTCGCCATCGCCGCCGCCTTCAGCTACGCGGTGGTGACCGCGCACAACGGCTGCCTGCATCTCGAGGTCGAGGTGCGCGGCCGATCGGCCCATGCCGCGCTGCCCTCGACCGGCATCGACGCGCTGGAGGCGGCGACGCCGATCCTGCTGCGGCTGTACGAGCACCGGCGCCTTTACCGGACCACGATGTCGAAGGTCACCGGCATCGGTTCGCCGCAGCTGACCATCGGGCTGATCGAGGGCGGCATCAACACCAATGTCGTGCCCGACCGCGTCGCCTTCCGGCTCGACCGCCGGCTGATCCCGGAGGAGAACGGTGCTGCGGTGGAGGCGGAGCTGCGCGGCGTGATCGACGACGCGGCCAAGGCGTTCCCGAAGGCGACGGTCACGGTCCGCCGCATCCTGCTGGCCGAGCCGCTGTCGCCGCTGCCGGGCACCGACCGCCTGGCACAGGCGATCCGCCGCCGGGCCGGGCCGGTGCTGGGCGAGGAGATCCCGGTCAAGGGCGTGCCGCTCTACACCGACGCCCGGCACTACGCCGCCGCCGGCGTGCCGATCGCCCTCTACGGCGCCGGCCCCCGCACCATCGAAGACGCCAACGCCCACCGCGCCGACGAGCGGCTGAAGCTGGACGACCTGTACAAGGCGACCGAGGTCATCGCGCTGGCGGTGCGGGATTTGCTGGCGGAGTAGGGGCGGACGCCGCTCCCCTCAAACTGTCATGCCCGGACTCCGTGCATGGTGTCCGGTTGAGGAGAAGTAGCAACTGAAGCGTGTTTATCTTGAGTCTCTATTCTAATTTACTGTCATCCTCGGGCTTGACCCGAGGATCCAGGGGCGGCCAGAGCGGTTCTCGGTGGCTCCTGGATTGCCGGGTCAAGCCGGCAATGACAATAAGGGTTGAAGCCGGTCGCTCTATCCACAACCCTAAAATTCAACCGGACACCCGCGGGAACCGCGCGCCTGCCCCGACAATCACGTGCGGACGCGATGCCGGTCGTCGATCAGGCTGAAAGGTGGCGTTCCCAATCCTGGCGGTGATGTAGAACGCGAATGATCAGAACGCCGCCAGACTCTTCGATGAGATAGACGACAATATGGGCGTCCTTGGGATAGACACGGACCGGCGGTCGGATTTCCGTGCGTTCGCGCATGAAAAGGGGCTGGGCCGCGATGCGCTCGAAGGCAGCTTCCAGCCCGGCATGATAGCGTTCTGCCTGAACAGCGCCGAATGTCTGAGCCCCGTAGACATAGATGTCGACGATGTCGGAAGCGGCCTCCTTCGTGATCCTATAGGCCATCGCCTCCAGCCGTCCCTGCGCGGCGGCGGGCCTCGATCAACAGGTCACTCATGGTATCTGCGCTGATGCCGCTCCTGAGACCTTCGTCGATGAGGCGCTGGAATTCGGCAATTCTCTGTTGCCGCTCGACCGGTTCGTCGGAGCGAATGATCCCGTCGAGATCAGCTTTTGCGGCACGAATCGCGTCCATGTCCGGCCGTCCGTCCGCCAGGAAGTCGATCTCACGGCAAAACGTCAGTTGGGACGGTTGCGGTGTCCGGCTGGCAAACCCTCTGTTAGCCAATGCGCGTCGATACCGTTCGGCATCATCCAATCCTTCGCCGAAAAACTGCACTCCGAAGAGATCTTTTTGGCGAGCGGATGTCGCCCAGTAGCGAATCCCCGGCCGGAACTCCAGGGATCGGAGATACCGGCCACTGGCGGCTTTGGTGGCAGCCTTTTCCCCGATGTCCGAAAGAATTTTGTGGGTGCGGTCGTTGAAGCTGCCCATGAGAGATATCCTCCGGAAAGGGCGATACCGGCCTGGATCAACACACCACGAGCATCATCCACGCCGTAGGGAAGTGCATAATAATATGCATTTCGCATATTTTGTCGAGAGCGGGCGCACCTTGAGCGGCCTCGCCGGCTTGTCGGGCTATCAGAACGCGTTGGGTTCACCGCAGGCGAACCCAACGCGTTGCCGGCAAAGCCAGAGGGCCGCGCAATTGCCCGGCCCTTGTGCCTTACATCGCGCCCTGAAGATGCGGCCACACCTCCACCGAGCCGCGCCAGATCATGTCGATCGACACGTAGAGGATGATCGCCAAGCCGACATAGGCGATCCAGCGGTGGCGGTTCAGCAGCTTGGCGATGAACGAGGCGGCGAAGCCCATCAGCGCGATCGACAGCGCCAGGCCGAACACCAGGATCACCGGGTGCTCGCGCGCCGCGCCGGCCACGGCCAGCACGTTGTCGAGCGACATCGACACGTCGGCGATCACGATCTGCCAGGCGGCCTGGGCGAAGGTCTTGCGCGGCGCGCCGTTGCCGTTGGCGTCGTGGCCGGCCAGCGCCTCCTCGGCCTGGTGCTCCTCCTTGGCCGTGTGGCGCAGCTCGCGCCACATCTTCCAGCACACCCACAGCAGCAGCACGCCGCCGGCCAGCAGCAGGCCGACGATGGCCAGCAGCTGCGTCGTGATCAGGGCGAAGCCGATGCGCAGCAGGGTGGCGGCGGCGATGCCGATCAGGATCGCCTTGGCCCGCTGGTCCTTGGGCAGCCCGGCCGCGGCCAGGCCGATGACAATGGCGTTGTCGCCGGCCAGCACCAGGTCGATCATGATGACCTGGGCCAGGGCCGCCAGCGCTTCGCCTGTCAACAGATGTTCCATGCGAAAACCGTCCTCTTCGTCGCGAGGAGCGGCCTGCGTGCCATCCCGGGGGAGCGTGTCAGGGTCGGCAGGCGGGCCACTCGATGAGTTCTCCAGTCCGACATCGCAGCTCCCGGAGGATCTGCCAGAGGGGCCCGGCCTGGTCGCGCCCATATAGCGACGAGGCCTCGCCGGCTCAAGCTCCGGGTCGTAGACTGCGGCGCGGACGCCGCAGGTCGTCCCAGGAGTGTGGCGGAATGGATACACATGAACCGGTGATCCGGTCGGGCGCGATCGTGCCGCAGAAGGCCGGGCAATGGACCGGCTTCGCCGCCGGCCTGTTCGCCGCCACCGGCCATGCGGTCGAGGCGGCGCCGTCGCCCGACCTGCGGCTCAGCCTGTATGTCGGGCCGCCGGTGGTCGCCCATTGCCGGGCCGAAGGGCTGGTCCAGGACCGGCTGCAGCGCGAGGGCGACATCGACCTGCTGCCGGCCGGCGCCGCCGGGACCTGGGAGGATGAGGGGCCAGCCCGGTTCCTGCTGCTGCGCCTCAGCCCGGCGCTGATGCGCAGCGCGGCAGAGGGGCTGGGGCTGGCCTCCGGCCGGCTGGAGATCGCGCCGCGGCTGCAGCTGCGCGACCCGCGGATCGAACATCTCGGCTGGGCCCTGAAGGCCGAGCTGGAGGCCGGGGCGGAATCGGACCCACTCTACGCCGACAGCATCGGCCTGGCCCTGGCGGCTCATCTGCTCCGTCGCTACGCGGCGCCGATCCCGGCGGCCGCTTCGGGCCAGGCGTTGTCGCGGCGCCAGCTCGCCCGGGTGCTGGAGCTGATCGAGGCCCGGCTGGACCGGCGCCTGGCTCTGGCCGAGCTGGCGGCGGCCGCCGGCCTCAGCCCGTCGCATTTCAAGCCGCTGTTCAAGGCCTCGACCGGGCTGGCGCCGCACCAGTTCGTGATCCGCCGCCGGGTCGAGCGGGCGCGGGTGCTGCTGCTGGACGGCCGACTGCCGATGGCGCAGGTGGCGCTCGACGCCGGCTTCGCGCATCAGAGCCACATGGCCCGGGCGATGCGCCGGGTCCTCGGCATCACCCCCGGCGCCCTGCGGCGCGAGCGGGGCTGATCGCCGTCCGAACCTGCTCCCGCCCGTCCGTTCCGGCGCGACCGCCGGTCGGCGGCGCGGCAAGGTCCCGCCCGGCCCCATCCGGGGCGCAGCGGGAGAGAGAGCATGTTCGTCATCATCGGCGCCACGGGACGGATCGGCGGGGCGGCGGCGCGCGAGCTGCGGCAGCGGGGCAGGGCGGTGCGCGCGGTGGTCCGCGATCCGGGCAAGGCCGGTACCCTGGCCGATTCCGGCTGCGACATCGCCGTCGCCGACATCGCCGACACCGGGGCGCTGACCGCAGCGCTCACGGGCGCCGAGGGCGTGCTGGCAATCGTGCCGCTGGCCCCGTCGCGCGGTGACGCCGCGGCCGAGACCCGCAGCCTGATCGCCAGCCTGGGCCGGGCGCTGGAGGCGGCGCGGCCGCCGCGCACCGTCGCCATCTCCGATTACGGCGCCCAGCACGCGGCCAGCACCGGCATCACCGTGCTGTTCCATCACCTGGAGCAGCGGCTCGGCGGCCTGCCGGGCATCGCCTTCCTGCGCTCGGCCGAGCATATGGAGAACTGGGCACGGTCGCTGCGAGCGGCGACGGCCACCGGCGTGCTGGCCAGCCTGCACCATCCGCTCGACAAGCGCTTCCCGACCGTCTCGGCCCTCGATGTCGGGCTGATCGCGGCCGACCTGCTGGCCGCCGCCGAGGCGCCGCCGCGCATCCTCCATGCCGAGGGACCACAGCGCTATACCGCCCTGGAGGTCGCCACCGGCCTGGCGGGGCCGCTCGGCCGGCCGGTGCAGGCGATGGCCCTGCCGCGCGGCCAATGGGACGAGGCGCTGGCGGCCGGCGGGCTGACCGAGGGCTATGTCCGGTTGATCACCGACCTGTACGACGCCCACAATGCCGGCCGGATCGAGGTCGAAGGCGGCGAGGTCCGGCGCGGCACCACGCCGTTGGCCGAGGTGCTGGCGGCACTGGTGCGGCAGGCGAGGGGCTGAGCGGTCGGGTCACGTCACCGCGTCTGGCAGGGGCTGACGGGGCGTCGGGCAATTGTTTTGCCTCTCCTGCAGGCGGAACCTCAGAACAGAGCCACTCGACTCAACCTATGCCTTTAATCCTCCCCCTCCCCTTGCGGGAGGGGAGGATAAAAAGTCTAAGTCGGAAGAGCGGAGGTCCCTTTCGACAAGCAGGAGAGGCAACACTTTACTGCCTTGATACGATCGGGATGGCCCGATCTGGCCTAAACCCATCCCGCTCTACGCCGGGAACTCCTCATATTGCGGCAGGTCGTCGGCGATGGTGTACCAGGGCGCCTTGGAGCCGACGAAGATGTGCTCGGTCGGCCGGATGGTCGGGTCGTCGACCAGCGTGCCCATGGCGACATGGACATAGGCGCCGTCGCGGACGACCGAGAACAGCAGCGACCCGCAGGCCCGGCAATGCGTGTTGTTGTGGTCCGGCTCGCCATAGATCATCAGCGCATCCCGGCCCTGGGTTACCGTCAGCTTGCCGCGTTCGATGCCGGCGATGGGCTTGAAGGCCGACCCTGTCGTCCGCCGGCAGTTCGAGCAATGGCAGTTCAGGGCGTAGCGGAACTCGTCCGCCACCTCGTAGTGGACGGCGCCGCAATAGCACTTGCCGGCCAGCATGCGCGCGTTCTCGGTCATGGGCTTTCCTCTCCGACGGACTTGGTTCGGACCAGGGTATCGCTCCGCGCTCCGCCTTGACAGCCCGGTACCGGCGGCGCTCTGTTCCGGCAGATTTCCAAGGGAGAAGCCCATGCCCGACCATCGTCGAGACGGCACCGGTGAGGCGGTGGCCCGCATCGTGCCGGCCGCCAACACCCACCGCAACCCGGGCATGGCGCTGGAGCTGGACTGGGTCGAGGCCGCGCGGGTCAATCTCAGCGCCGCCGAGCGCCGGGCCGCCACCATGACCACCCGGCGCACGGTGAAGAAGGAATACCAGGCCGCCTGGCTGGTGAAGGCGCTCACCTGCATGGACCTGACCACCCTGGCCGGCGACGACACGCCGGGCCGGGTGCAGCGCCTCTGTGCCAAGGCCCGGCACCCGCTGCGCGACGATCTGGTCGAGGCGCTGGGCCTGTCCGACCGGCCGCCCACCGTCGGCGCCGTCTGCGTCTACCCGGCCATGGTCGGCGCCGCGGTGAAGGCGCTGGCCGGCAGCGGCATCCCGGTCGCCTCGGTCGCCACCGGCTTCCCGGCCGGCCTCACCCCGCTGCCGCAGCGCCTGGCCGAGATCCGCTATGCGGTGGAGGAGGGGGCGGCCGAGATCGACATCGTCATCCACCGCGCCCAGGTGCTGAACCGGGAATGGTCCGCGCTCTATGACGAGGTGCGGGCGATGCGCGAGGCCTGCGGCGAGGCGCATCTGAAGACCATCCTGGCCACCGGCGACCTGCGGACGCTGCGCAATGTCGAGGCCGCCAGCCTGGTCTGCATGATGGCCGGCGCCGATTTCATCAAGACCTCGACCGGCAAGGAGGACGTCAACGCCACCCTGCCGGTCAGCCTGGTCATGGTCCGCGCCATCCGCGACTACCAGGACCGCACCGGCGAGCGCGTCGGCTTCAAGCCGGCTGGCGGCCTGCGCACGGCCAAGGACGCCATCGCCTGGCTGATCCTGATGAAGGAGGAGCTGGGCCGGCCCTGGCTGGAGCCGGAGCTGTTCCGGATCGGCGCCTCCTCGCTGCTCGCCGATGTCGAGCGCCAGATCGAGCATTTCGTCACCGGCCGCTATTCGGCCGGCTTCCGCCACGCTTCCGCCTGAGGAGCCACCGTCATGCCCCGGATCGCGGAGATTCTCGACACCATGGAGTACGGTCCGGCGCCCGAGGACAGCGGCATCGCCCGCGACTGGCTGGTGCGGCATGAGGCGGGCTTCGGCCATTTCATCGACGGCAAGTTCGTCGCCCCGGCCGAGGGCGGGCGCTTCGAGGTGCTGAACCCGGCCACAGGCCAAGCGCTGGCGCAGGTGGCGCAGGGCACGGCCAAGGATGTCGACGCCGCGGTCAAGGCCGCGCGCCGGGCGCAGAAGGCCTGGGCGGCGCTGCCGGGATCCGAGCGCGCCCGCCACCTCTACGCCCTGGCCCGCCATGTCCAGCGCCGTGAGCGGCTGCTCTCGGTGATCGAGACCATGGACAACGGCAAGCCGATCCGCGAGAGCCGGGACATCGACATCCCGCTGGTCGCCCGGCACTTCTACCATCACGCCGGCTGGGCCTCGCTGGTCGAGACCGAGTTCCCCGGCTACCGCCCGGTCGGGGTCTGCGGCCAGATCATCCCGTGGAACTTCCCGCTGCTGATGCTGGCCTGGAAGGTGGCGCCGGCGCTGGCGGCCGGCAACACGGTGGTGCTGAAGCCGGCCGAGTTCACGCCGCTGACCGCGCTCTTGTTCGCCGAAATCGCGCAGGAGGCCGGGCTGCCGCCGGGCGTGCTGAACATCGTCACCGGCGACGGCATCACCGGCGCGCTGATCGTCGAGCATGCCGATGTCGACAAGATCGCCTTCACCGGCTCGACCGAGGTCGGGCGCCGGATCCGCGAGGCGACCGCCGGCACCGGCAAGAAGCTGTCGCTCGAGCTCGGCGGCAAGTCGCCCTTCATCGTCTTCGACGACGCCGATCTCGACGCCGCGGTCGAGGGCGTGGTCGATTCGATCTGGTTCAACCAGGGCCAGGTCTGCTGCGCCGGCTCGCGCCTCTTGGTGCAGGAGAGCGTGGCCGACCGGATGTACGACAAGCTGAAGCGCCGGATGGCGACGCTGCGGGTCGGCGACCCGCTCGACAAGTCGACCGACATGGGCCCGATCGTCGCCCAGGTGCAGCTCGACCGGATCAAACACTATGTCGAACTGGGCAAGCGCGAAGGCGCCTCTTGCTGGCAGGATTCGGCGTCGCTGCCCAAGGGCGGCCTCTACTTCCCGCCGACCCTGTTCACCGGGGCCGAGCCGGCCTCGACCATCGCCCAGGACGAGATCTTCGGCCCGGTGCTGACCGCCTCGACCTTCCGCACCGTCGACGAGGCGGTGAGCCTGGCCAACAATTCGCGCTACGGCCTGGCGTCCTCGGTGTGGTCGGAGACGGTGAACCAGGCGCTGCATGTCGCGGCCCGCCTCAAGGCCGGCGTGGTCTGGATCAACTGCGCCAACATGTTCGACGCCGCGGTCGGCTTCGGCGGCTATCGCGAGAGCGGCTTCGGCCGCGAGGGCGGCCGGGAAGGCATGTTCGAATACCTGGTGCCGGGCTGGGAGAAGGACGCGCCGGCGCTGAAGCCGGTGGCCGCGGCGCCGCTGGCGGCGGTGCCGCTGGGCGGCGACCACGACCTGCCCTCGATCGACCGCACCGCCAAGCTCTATGTCGGCGGCAAGCAGGCGCGGCCCGATGGCGGCTACAGCTATAGCGTGCTCGACCCGAAGGGCCGGGCGCTGGGTCAGGTCGGCCTCGGCAACCGCAAGGACATCCGCAACGCCGTCGAGGCCGCGCACAAGGCCGGCGGCTGGGGCGGCCTGGCCGGGCACAACCGGGCCCAGGTGCTGTACTTCCTGGCCGAGAACCTGGCGGCGCGGTCCGACGAATTCGCCCGGCGCCTGACCGCCATGACCGGCGCCTCGGTCAAGGCCGCCGCGGCGGAGGTCGAGGCCGCGGTGCGGCGGATCTTCTTCTATGCCGGCTTCGCCGACAAATATGACGGCCAGGTGCATGACGCCCGCGCCCGCCAGGTGACGCTGGCGATGAACGAGCCCTGGGGCGTGATGGGCCTGCTGTGCCCGGACGAGGCGCCGCTGCTCGGCTTCGTCTCGCTGGTGGTGCCGGCGATCGCCATGGGCAACCGCGTCGTGGTGGTGCCGTCGCCGCGCCACCCGCTGGCGGCGACCGATCTGTACCAGGTGCTCGACACCTCCGACGTGCCGGACGGCGTGGTCAACATCGTCACCGGCCAGCGTGACGTGCTGGCCAGGACCCTGGCCGAGCACGACGACGTCGCCGCCCTCTGGTATGTCGGCCCGGCCGAAGGCGGTGCTCTGGTGGAGAAGGCCAGCGCCGGCAACCTCAAGGCGACCTGGACCAACCAGGGCCGCCGCCGCGACTGGCTGTCGGATGTGGAAGGGCAGGGCAGGGACTATCTGCGCCGCGCCACCCAGGTGAAGAACATCTGGCTGCCTTACGGGGAGTAGGAGCGGTCGTCGCCCTCTCTCTTATTGTCATTGCCGGGCTTGACCCGGCAATCCAGAAGATGTCGACAGTCTCTGGATGCCCGGGTCAAGCCCGGGCATGACAGTTGGGGCGGGCGAGGAGGCGCGATGTCCGACACCTGGATCATGCCGTCGGGCTTCCCCGACCTGCCGCCGGGCCAGGTCCATATCTGGCGCCTGAACACCGAGCGCGATCCGGCCGCCGGCCTCACCGTGCTGTCGGCGGAGGAGCGGCAGCGCGCCGACCGGTTCCGCACCAACCTGCTGCGAGCCCGCTTCGTCGCCGCCCATGCGGCGCTGCGGCTGCTGCTCGGCCGCGCTCTCGACCTTCCCGCGGACCGCCTGCGCTTCCGCCAGAACGCCTGGGGCAAGCCCGAGCTGGCGGAGGGCGACCTCCGCTTCAACCTCTCGCACAGCGGCCCCTGGGCCGTGGTGGCGCTGGGCCGGGGGATCGAGGTCGGCGTCGATGTCGAGATGGCACGGCACCCGCCGCCGGTGGAGGTCGCGGACATCGCCTATTCGGCGGTGGAGCGGGCGGCCCTGGCCGGCCTGTCCGGCCCGGCGCTGACCGCCGCCTTCTACGCGGTCTGGACCCGCAAGGAGGCGCTGTCCAAGGGCATCGGCCGCGGCTTCTCCTTCGACTTCACCGGCTTCACGGTCAGCGCCGACCCGGCCGAGCGGACCAGCCGCCCGACGCTGCCGCCGGGTCTGGTCGGCGAGGCGGACTGGCATCTGCACGACCTGCCGCCGACCGAAGGCGCGGCGGCGGCCGTCGCTGTTCCGGCGGCCGAACCCGGCATCGCCGCCTGGCGCTTCGAGCCGGGCCTCTGGGGGCTGTAGGATAGTGACACGGACAGGGGAGGAGACTCATGCTGGATCACGTCACCATCCGGGTCGGCGACTTCGAACGGTCGAAGGCCTTCTACGACGCGCAGCTGGCGGCGCTCGGCATCGCCCGGCTCTACGGCGATGGCGAGACCTTCGCCGGCTACGGCGTCGGCCGCAGGGCGTTCTTCTGGATCGGCCTGCATGACGGCGCCGTCACCGGCACCCATGTCGCCTTCGCGGCGCCGGACCGGGCGGCGGTCGATCGCTTCCACGCGGCCGGCCTCGCCGCGGGCGGCCGCGACAACGGCGCGCCGGGGCTGCGGCCGCACTATCATCCCGACTATTACGGCGCTTTCCTGCTCGACCCCGACGGCCACAATATCGAGGCGGTGTGCCGCGAGGCGCCTTGAGCCTTGGGCAGGATGAATCGAGTCCGATCGGGATTCCCCGTCCGGGATGCTCATGACGAAAGCAAAATGCGTCCCCCCTCCCCTCGCGGGAGGGGGGTAGGGGGAGGGGGTTCTCTCGGATCGAGCCGGCCTGGATCTTAGCAAATCGGCCTGTCCGGCAGATCAGGGCCTTCGCCCATTCGCGCGCGGACGCGCGCAGACCCCTCCCCCTAACCCCCTCCCGCAAGGGGAGGGGGGACTCAAGAAGATCGCGTCGCGGCTATTGTGAAAAGACATCGCGAGCGGGAGAGGCAACACCCTGCCGCCTCGGCACGATCGGATGGCTCGATCCGGCCAAACCCATCCTGCTCTAGGTCGCCAGGAACCCGCCATCCACCGGCACGATGGCGCCGTTCATCATCGCCGAGCCGTCGCCCAGCAGGTACAGGATCACCTCGGCGACCTCCTCCGGCTGGGCGAAGCGGCCGAGCGGGATGCGGCCCAGCATCGGGCCGGACTTGACCGGGTCGCTCCACGCCTTCACCGCCATCGGCGTCAGCGTCACCACCGGGTTGACGCTGTTGGTGCGGATGCCGTGCGGCCCCAGCTCCACCGCCATCACCCGGGTGATCTCGTCCAGCGCGCCCTTCGACGCGCAATAGGCGGTGTGGTCCGGCAGGCCGATCATCGACGATACGCTCGACACGTTGACGATGGCGCCCTTCTGGCCGCGGCGGATCAGGTCGCGCGCCACCACCTGGGCCACGATCATCGGCGCCCGGGCGTTCACCGCCATGATCGCATCGAAGCTCTCGACCGAGGTGTCGAGGAAGGATTCCAGCGTGGTGGTGCCGGCGCAGTTCACCAGCGCGTCGACCGGCAGCGCCTCGGCCGCCGCCCGCCGCGTCGCCTCGGCGTCGCCCAGGTCGACGGCGATGGTCCTGCAGCCGGTCTCCTGCGCCAGGCTCGCCAGGTCCTCGGGGCTGCGGGTGGCGGCGATCACCTCGGCGCCGCGCCGGTGCAGCAGCACCGCGGTGGCCCGGCCGATGCCCTTGCCGGCGCCGGTCACCAGCACCCGCCGCCCGGCAAAATCCTGCCCGCCCATGCCATCCTCCCTGTATCGGCTCGCGATGCCACCCTATATCAGGGTCGGAACGCCGGCGCCTCCCCGACCGGCTCAGAGATCGTTTGGAAATGCGCTGGCGTGAGTCGGATGGCGGTGGTTTCGAGAACCGGAGCGCAGCGCACATTGGTGCGTGAGCACCGGAAGCTTCGAGTCCGCCGTCAGACGGCCGCGCCAGTAGCATTTACAAACGGTTTCTCAGGAGATCGAGCATGCCTGAACCCTATCCCGTGACCCGCAGCGATGCCGAGTGGCGCCAGATCCTGACGCCCGAGCAGTACCAGGTGATGCGCCAGCACGGCACCGAACGGCCGGGAAGCTGCAGCCTGCTCAGCGAGCATCGGCCGGGCGCCTTCTGCTGCGCCGGCTGCGGCAGCAGGCTGTTCGAATCGAAGCTGAAGTTCGAGAGCGGCACCGGCTGGCCCAGCTTCAACGACCCGGTGCCCGATTCGGTCGAGACCACGGTCGACCGCAGCTTCGGCATGACCCGTGTCGAGGTGCATTGCGCCACCTGCGGCAGCCATCTCGGCCATGTCTTCGAGGATGGCCCGCCGCCCAGCGGGCTGCGCTATTGCATCAACGGTGTGGCGCTGGATTTCCAGCCGGAGTGAGCCGAGGCCGGGCTGCGTTCGAAAACAGCCTCGCAAGCTCCAAATTTGCACAATCCTGATAGGAACGAGGTGCCCGTCTCCTCCCGTTATACGTGCATCGGAAACGCGAGGAGACGGGTCATGGAACATCGTGAGGAGACCACCACACTCATTTCCGGCGACAAGGTTGCTGGGACCGAGGTCTACAACACCGCGGGCGACCATCTCGGCGAGATTCACGACGTCATGCTCGACAAGATGTCCGGGCGCGTCGCCTATGCCGTCATGTCCTTCGGCGGCTTCCTCGGCATCGGCGAGAAGTATCACCCGCTGCCGTGGTCGACGCTGACCTATGACACCAGCCAGGGCGGCTATGTCGTGAACGTGTCGCGCGAGCAGCTGGAAGGGGCGCCGGTCTATGCCGACGACGAACAGCCGCGCTGGAACCGCGAATACGAGCAGGACATCCACGACTATTACGGCATCAGCCCGTACTGGACAGGACCGCTGCCGCGCTGACGGACGCCGGAGGCCGCCATGCCGGAGCGCATCGTCGACGTGTTCGACGAGACCGGTGCCCTGGTGACGAACTACACCGTCATCCTGGCCGGTGCGGACGAAGCGCCGGATGAGGCGTATGAATCCGAAGCTCTCCGCATGGCGGCCTTCGACGCGGCCGTTTCCGCCGATCGGCTCGCCGGATTGACGGCGAAGGTCCGGCGATAGCACGACGGTCTTGGTCCAAAGTCTAACCGCCCGCCGCGGGACGACCGATCCCGGCGCGCCGTTGATCCGGGGACGCTGAACTCACAGGAGGAACCACCATGAAGTGGGCCTTGATCGTCTCCACGGCGGCGGGCTTGGCATTGAGCTCGCCCGCTTTGGCCGATTGCCGCCAGGACATCGACCAGCTCGACACTCAGTTCAAGCAGACCGAGTCGCAGAGCGGTCAACCGGCGGCCACCCCTCATCAGACCCAGACCATGCAGGGAACGCAGCCGCAGGAGCGGACCGCCGGCGCCATGCCGAGCACCGGAAGCGCCCCCGACGCGGCGTCGAGCACGCATCAGCGCGAGGCGCTGAAAGGCGCCGGAGAAGCGTCGCCGCAGGAGCAGTTCGCGGCACAGTTGCAGGAGGCCCGCCAGTTGGCGCAGAACGGCGACGAGGCCGGCTGCATGACCAAGGTCGAAGCCGCGCGCAAGCTGCTCGGCACGCCCTGACAGGCTCCAGGCCGCAAACGGAATGCTTGAGAATAAGCACTCCAAACGAGGGAGATTACCTTATTGTCATTGCCGGGCTGACCCGGCAATCCAGAAGATGTCGACGCTCTCTGGATGCCCGGGTCAAGCCCGGGCATGACAGTATTATTGATTCAGTTATCGTTTGACGTGACCTGAAATACGATCGGGCCTGCGGAGGATGCCTCCGCAGGCCCGATTCGTTCACATCGACCCGAGGGTCAGCAGCGGCCGACGGCGTGGCAGTTCGTCAGGCCGCCGACGGCGGCGCCGCCGACACCACCGATGATCGCACCGGTCCCGACATTGCCGCCGGTGATGGCGGCCGTGCCGGCGCCGAGTCCTGCGCCGAGCGCGCCGCCCGAAAGGGCCCGCGTGCCGGGGTCGCGGCCGCACGCTGCGAGCGACAGCGCCGCGGCGAGAATGATCATGGCTGGCTTCAGCATTGCGTTCTCCGTACCTGTTCCCACCAGCATTGGAAACGGTGCACCTTGCGATATCGTTCCCACGGCAGCGGCAAAGGGCAGGGGGTGTGGCCCGGCGTCCTCACACCCCGATCGCGGCCTTGATCCTGGCGGCGGTCAGCGGCAGGTCGCGCAGCCGCCGGCCGGTGGCGTCGGCGATGCCGTTGGCCAGGGCGGCGCTGGCGGGGCCCTGGCCGGTCTCGCCGCAGCCCAGGAAGGGCTCGCCCGGCCGGTCGACGATGCGGACCTCGACGCTGTCCGGCACCGCGTCGAAGCGCAGGATCGGATAGGTCGACCAGTCGACCGAGGTGATCCTGCTCCGGTCGAAGCCGACGCTTTCGTACAGCGTCCAGCTCATCGACTGCAGCACGGCGCCCTCGATCTGGTTGCGCACCCCGTCGGGGTTGACCACCTGGCCGGTGTCGACCGCGGCGACCACCCGCGGCACGCGGACCGCGCCGGTCTCGCGCTCGACCGCGACCTCGACCGCCACGGCGCAATAGGCGGCCAGGTTCTTGTAGCGGGCGAAGGCGAAGCCGCGGCCATGCCCCGGCGCGGCCGGCTTGCCCCGGCTCCAGCCGAAGGCCTCGGCCGCGGCGGCGATCACGTCGCGGCCGCGCGGGTCGTCCAGGTGCTTCAGCCGGAACTCGACCGGGTCGGCACCGGCGGCCAGCGCCAGCTCGTCCATGAAGCTCTCGATCGCGAACACGTTCATCTGCGCCCCGAGCGAGCGCAGGGCGGAGATGCGCAGCGGCATGTCCGGCAGGAAGTGATGCACCACCCGGGCGCTGGGCAGGGTGTAGAGCGGGATGGCGTTGCGGTCGCCGCCGCCCTCCGGCTGCGGCAGCGGCCGTGGTGCCGGCACCGGGAAGGGCTTGGCCAGGTGCCGCGCGGCCAGCAGGCTGCCGGCCGGGCCGGGGCGCATCGAATGGGTGTTGCTCCACACCCCGTAATCCCAGTCGCCGATGCGGCCGGCCTCGTCCAGCGTGGCCCGGGCCTGGGCCACCATCGCCGGGCCGTAGGGCTCCCAGGCGTGCTCCTGCTCGCGCATCCACTGCACCCGCACCGGACGGCCGGGCAGGGCGGCGGCCAGCAGCGCGGCATCGGCCGCGGCGTCGTCGGCGCCGTTGTGGCCGTAGCAGCCGGAGCCCTGGACATGGATGCAGCGCACCTGCTCGGGCGGCCGGCCCAGCATCTCGGCGATCGCCTTGCGGTCGGGATAGACGCCCTGGGTGTGGGTCCACACCGTCAGCAGCCCGTCCTGGTCCTGCTGCGCCACGGCGCAGGACGGGCCGATCGACCCGTGCAGCAGATAGGGCCGGGAATAGCGGGCCTCCAGCGTCCGGCCGGGGGCAGCCGGCGTGGCGCCGTACTGCTCGAGGATCGGAAAATCCTGGGCCGGCAGCGCCAGCAGCGCCTCCGGCAGCCGGTCCTGGTCCGGCAGGGTGGCATCCTCCTGCCACTGCGCCGCGGCGGCCAGCAGCCGCATCGCCTTGACCGCCTGGAACTCCTGCTCCGCCACCACCGCCAGGAAGTCGCCGTCGTGCACCACCTTCACCACCCCGGGCAGGGCCTCGGCCGCGGCCATGTCCAGCGCCGTCAGCCGGGCGCCGGCGCTGGGCGGCCGCACGATCCGGCCGTGCAGCATGCCGGGCAGGCGCAGATCCTGCACATAGGCCTCGCCGCCGGTCACCTTGGCCGGGATGTCGATCCGCGGCAGCGGCTGCCCCATCACCCGGAAAGCGGCGGGGTCGGTCAGCTTCGACTCCGGCTTGGCCTCGACATGCAGCGACAGTCCGGCGGCCAGCGCGCCGTAAGACCGCCGGTTCCCGTCCGGCGCCAGCACATTGCCGCCCTCGAGCCGCAGCTGGCTGGCCGGCGCGCCCATCTGCCGCGCCGCCTCGGCCAGCAGGATCTCGCGCACCTGGGCCGCGGCGTTGCGGATGGCGGTGCCGCTGTCCTGCATCGAATGGCTGCCGGCGGTGTAGCCCTCATTGGCGGTCCGCTCGGTGTCGGCGGTGACGATGGTCGGCGCCTCGAAGCTCAGGCCCAGCTCCTCCGCCGCGATCTGCTGCAGCGCTGTGGCGATGCCCTGGCCCAGCTCGGCCTTGCCGGTGAAGACGGTGACCGCGCCCTTGGGATCGACCCGGATCCAGGAATCGAGGAAGGGGGCATCCTCCAGGCTGCCGGGCAGGGCGCCGCCCAGCTGCGGCGTCTCGGCCGCCTGCTGGGCCAGGCCGGCGGGGGCGAAGGCGAAGCCGACCACCAGCCCGCCGGCGCCCTGCAGCACCAGGCGGCGGGACAGGCCGGCGCTCACAGCACCGCCTCCCGCGGCGCCGGGCCCTGCGGCTCGGCCGAGGCGCTCCGCATCTCCTGCGCCGCGCGGCGGATCGCCCGCAGGATCCGCATATGGGTGCCGCAGCGGCAGAGATGCGGCTGCAGCGCCTGGCGGATCTGGGCGTCCGACGGGGTCAGGGTCTTCCGCAGCAGCGCATGCGCCCGGATCATCATGCCGGGGATGCAGTAGCCGCACTGCGCCGCCTGCTCGGCGATGAAGGCGCGCTGCAGCGGGCCGGGCTCGTCCTCGGTGCCCAGCCCCTCCAGCGTCGTCACTTCCTTGTTCTCCGCCAGCAGCACCGGGACGACGCAGGAGAACACCACCTCGCCGTCGACCAGCACGGCGCAGGAGCCGCACTGGCCCAGGCCGCAGCCGAATTTGGCGGCGTTGAGCTGCAGCTCGCCGCGCAGCACGTACAGCAACGGCGTGTCGGGATCGGCGGCGATGCTCTGCCGGCGGCCGTTGACCTTGAGCTCGATCATGACCTCTCCCTAGCGTTTGGCGGCCTGCACGGCGTCGTTCAGCCCGCTCCAGCCCGGCTTGTCGCTGAAGCGGCCGCGCAGATAGGCCACCAGCGTCCCGAGCTGCCGGTCCGACAGGGCAGCGGCGAAGCCCGGCATGATCGGGCCCCGGGCGCCGCTCGCCGCCGGGACGCCGTGGCGGATGATGCGGATCAGATTGGCCGGGCTGTCGCCGCTGATGGCGGAGCTGAGCCGGAGGTCCAGCCCGCCGAAGGGCGAGGGCCGGCCGCTCTCATGGCAGGCGGCGCAGGTGCCGGCATAGATCGCGGCGCCGGCATCCTCGGCCGGAACGGCGGTGGCGATGGTCTGGCTGCCGGCCGATTGCGGCCGGGTGCCGGGACCGGCCGGATTCGCGGTGGCCGCCGCCAGGGCGTCGCCGCGCTTGCGGGCCGCTGCATCCGGCAGCCCCATCACCGCGGCGACATAGGCGGCGATCGCCTGCACGTCCTGCTCCGGCACCGCCGCCAGGCTGTCGGCCACCGGCGCCATCGGCCCCTGCGCCGTGCCGTGCTGCCCGTGCCAGCCGTCGCGCAGATAGTGGAACAGCGATTCCCGGGTCCAGGGCACCGGCGCCGGCGACCCGCTGCCGATCGGCACGGCGTGCCAGCCCTCGGCGTCGCCGCCGGCGAAGCGCCGGCTGGTCTCCTCGGCGCCGAACAGGTTGCGCGGCGTGTGGCAGGCGCCGCAATGCGCCAGCCCCTCGGCCAGATAGGCGCCGCGGTTCCATTCGGCGTCATGCGCCGGGTCGGGCTGGTAGGGGCCGGGCCGCAGGAACAGCAGCTTCCAGCCGGCCAGCACAAAGCGCTGGTTCAGCGGAAAGGGCAGGTCGTTGGCCGGCGCCCGGGCCTGCACCGGCTGGCGCGTCATCAGGAAGGCATAGAGCGCCCGGTTGTCCGCGTCGCTCACCAGGGTGAAATGGTCGTAGGGAAAGGCCGGGTACAGGTGCCGGCCGGTGCGGTCGACGCCCTCGCGCATCGCCCGGCCGAACGCTGCCTCCGGCCAGCGGCCGATGCCGGTCTCGGGGTCGGGGGTGATGTTGGTGCTGTACACGGTGCCGAACGGCGTCGGCAGCGCCAGTCCGCCGGCGAAGGGCTTGCCGCCCGACGCGGTGTGGCAGGTGCCGCAATTGCCGATCGCCGCCAGCTCGGCGCCCTTCTGCACCAGCGCCGGGTCGAAGCCGGCCGCCGCCGGCGGGTCGACCGGGTCGATCGCCGGCCGCCAGGCATAGGCGGCCAGCCCCGCGGCGCCGCCCACGATCAGCAGCAGCCCGACTCCCAGCGCGATGCCGCCGGCCTTCAGCAGCCCCATGAAGCTCCGTCCCTTGCCCGCCGGCCGGTCCTCTCACGGGCCTTCAGCCGGTGCATTCCTGGTTATGGCAGGGTCGGACAAGACGGCCGTCCTGGCCAGGGGCGATTTGTCGCCGGCCGCATCGTCGCCCGTCGAATTCGGCGGCCTGTTCCCGCGGTGACAACCGTCCGGCGCCGGGCGGGGTAAGCCTTCGTCGCATGGCGGACCGAGCGCGGTGACCGCCGCCGCATGAGCAAGGAGGGAACGACCATGATCGTCGTGATGGGCACCGATCGGAATGACTTCATCCACGTCGCCGGTGACGGCGCGCAGAGTTCACCCGACCACACCGTCGTCGCCGCGGCCACGGATCTGGACGACGTCATCCGCGGCCGTGCCGGCGATGACGAGGTGCATGCGGGCGGCGGCCAGGATGCGCTGTTCGGCGACGAAGGCTCCGACGTCCTGGTCGGCGCGGCCGGTCACGATGCGCTGGACGGCGGCATCGGCGACGATGTCCTCGACGGCGGCGCCGGGGCGGATCGGTTCGTCGGCGGCGCCGGCGAGGACACGATCTCCTATTTCGGCAGCAGCGTCGCGGTGACGGTGAACCTCGCGATCCGCACCGCGTCCGGCGGCGATGCCCAGGGCGACAGCTTCGGCGCCGACATCGAGAATCTCGACGGCGGCAGCGGCAACGACATGCTGACCGGATCGGCGGTGGCGAACGAGCTGTTCGGCGGCAAGGGGGCCGACAAGCTCTTCGGCGAAGGCGGCGATGACGTTCTTTTCGGCGGCAACGGTGCCGATACCCTCGGCGGCGGCGCCGGGGCCGACCGCTTCGTCTACGCCGGCGTCGTCCAGAGCGCGGTCGGAGCCAATGCCGACCGGATCACCGATTTCAGCCACGTCCAGGGCGACCGCATCGACCTGGTGGCGATCGACGCCAGCACCACGGTTGCCGGAAACCAGGCCTTCAGCTTCATCGGCACCGGCCTCTACACCGGCGTCGCGGGGCAACTGCGCTTTGCCTTCACCAGCCCCGGCGTCACCACCATCGCCGGCGACGTCAACGGCGACAAGGTCTCGGACTTCCACATCGTCCTGACCGGCAGCATCGTGCCGCAGTCCGGCGACTTCGTGCTGTAGCGGCAGGACCTCGGGTATTGCCGCAGCCCCGCCGCCTGCCGCTCAGTTGGTCTGGGCCGAGACCAGCACCGGGTCGGCGCGGTAGGAGTCCGGGAACAGCCGCTGCAGGGCTTCGACCTTCGGCAGGTCGTTGATCGCGATATAGGGGCTGGTCGGGTGCAGCGTCAGGTAGTCCTGGTGATAGTCCTCGGCCGGATAGAAGGCGTGCCCCGGCTCGATCCTGGTCACGATCTGCGCGTCGAACACCCCCGCCCGGTCCAGCTGTTCGACATAGGCCTTGGCCACCCGCGCCTGCTCCGCATCCGCCGGGAAGATCGCCGAGCGGTACTGGGTGCCGCTGTCCGGCCCCTGGCGGTTCAGCTGGGTCGGGTCATGCGCCACCGAGAAGTAGATCTGCAGGATGCGGCCATAGCTGATCCGGCGCGGGTCGTAGGTGATCCGCACCGCTTCCGCATGGCCGGTGCCGCCGCCGCTGACCGTCTCGTACTGCGCCGACTGCGCATCGCCGCCGGCATAGCCGGAGACGGCGCCGGTGACGCCCTCGACGTGCTGGAACACGCCCTGCACGCCCCAGAAGCAGCCGCCGGCCAGCACCGCGGTCTCCGACGCCGCGCCGCCGGGGGCCGCGGTCTCGTCGACCGCCGGCGGCGGCACCAGCCGCGCCTCCTCGGCCGAGGATTGGGTCACCGCCAGCCCGGCGGCGACCGCCAGCAGCGACAGGGCGCCGGCCAGCGCCGGCAGGGAAGGAAAGCGCTTGATCACGATCCGGATCTCCCGTTCGGGCCCATGGGCCCCGACAGCCGGTTCGCCGAAGCGGGCCGCCGGGTTACGGGAGGCCGGCGGGTCACACGTCCGGGCCGGTGACCCCCGGCGCGTTCCTCTGGATGAAGTCGCGGCGCGCTCGCCCCGGCCGCTGCCGCCCTCGCCGAGAATTGTCTCCATTTTCTCTGTCTCACCGCAGCGCGCAATGGACGCAGGATGCGCTTGGTTCGGCTATGATACGGATCGACTCGCTAATTCTTGACCCGGGTCTGCGCGTAGTCGGGAATTCCGAACCGCCGGCGGTAAGCCCCCGGCGCCAATCCCGTAACGCGCCTGAAGAGACGGCGGAAGAAAGCCGATTCTTCGTAACCGACCTGCCAACTGATCTCGTCGACCGATGCCTCCGTCCGCTCGAGCCGCCGTTTGGCCTCCTCGATCCTCAGGCGCTGCACATAGGCGATCGGGCTCAAGCCCGTCGCATTGGTAAACCGGCGCTTGAAGGTCCGCTCGGCGAGGCCGGCGCGCTTGATCATCTCCTCCAGCGGGTTGGCTACCGAGAAATGTGTGGCCAACCAATCCTGCGTTGTCTGGATTGCAACGTCGCCATGATCCCTGCGGCCGTCGAAGACCATGTAGGGCGCAAGCCCATCCTGGTGCCATTGCAGCGCGAAGATTCGCGCTACGGTCTGGGCGGCCGTTGCACCGGCGTGCCGCGCGATAAGGTAAAGGACGAGATCGTGCCAGGTCATGGAGGCGCCCGACGTGATCAGCTCATCCCGCTTCCCCGAAACGACCAAAACTCGCTCCGGATGGATCGGAACCTGCGGAAAGGCTGTTTCGAAAGCGCCGGCGTAGCCGAAATGGACCGTCGCATCGGCACCGTCGAAGAGGCCGGTCTCGGCGAGCAGGAAGATGCCTGAGCAGGCCGAGCACAGGAGAGCGCCACGATCATGCATGGCGCGAAGCCAGTCGACCAGGTCCGGATACCGTCCCTTGGTCCAGCCGTTGAGGCCGAGCAGTACCGATGGGACGATGACGATGTCCGTGGCGGTGATTTCGGTGACGGGGCGCTCCACAGTGACGGGCACCCGGCTGGCCAGTTGCAGCGGACCGGTCTGCTGGCCGACTATTTCCAGACGGAATGGAGGCGCCTGTAGGGGAGTGCGACCCGGTACATCAATCATCGAAAAGGCATTCATGACGTCGAAGATACCGCTGAGCGTCGACACCACGGCCTCGGGGATCGCCACGAGGCTGACGTGGAGCGGCTCGGGCCCTGTCTGAATGTTGGGAGACGGCATCTTCGGCCTCGGATTGGAGTGGCAGAATAGCGGCAAACCCTGAGCACCGCCACGATGCCGCCCTGATCGGCGCCTGCCGGACCTGCATCTTTCGCCTGACTTGGCGCAAATGGCCCGATTCTGGTCAGCGCGGCTCTGCCGTGCGGTCTCTTCCGGTGCGATCTTCCCGCCAACCTCGAGTTGGAGGTTTGGAAACAAGGAGACGCAGATGGACTTCGTGCAATCCAGGACGGTCGATCCCGCCAAACTCGATGCGATGGTCGGGCGCGCGGTAAGCGATCTATCTGCCGGCTACGGCGGCGTGATGGTGAGCCTTGGGCACCGGCTGGGCCTCTACAAGGCGATGGCCGAAGCCGGCCCCGTCACGTCCCGCGCGCTTGCCAAGCGGGCTGGCTGCGCCGAACGTTACGTTCGAGAATGGCTGGGCTCGCAGGTGGCAGGAGGCTACGCCACCTACCACACGATCAGCGACACCTATGAGCTCACGCTGGAGCAGGCACTCGTTCTTGCCAATGAGGACAGCCCGGTCTTTATCCCCAACGCTTGGTCGGTACCCGCATCGATGTGGGCGGACGAGGACAAGGCGATCGAAGCCTTCCGCACCGGATCGGGAATCCCCTGGGGCGACCACGACGGCCGGCTCTATTGCGGCGTCGCCGCCTTCTACCGCAATGCTTACAAGGCAAGCCTGGTCCCGGAATGGCTGCCTGCGCTCGACGGCGTTGTTGCCAAGTTGAAGGCCGGAGCGCTGGTCGCCGACGTTGGATGTGGCCACGGCCATTCCACCGTGCTCATGGCGGAAGCCTTCCCCGCCTCGAAGTTCCATGGCTTTGACACGCACCAGGAATCCATTGTCGAGGCACAGGATGTGGCCACCGGCGCCGGCGTTGCCGACCGCACGAGCTTCTCGACCGCGCGTGCGGACAACTATCCCGGATCGGGCTATGATCTGATCTGCTTCTTCGACTGCCTGCACGACATGGGTGATCCGGTCGCCGCCGCGGCGCAGGCCGCCAAGGCGCTCGCGCCGGATGGCACGGTGATGCTTGTCGAGCCCTTCGCCAACGACAAGGTCGATGACAACATCTCGCCCGTGGCGAGGATGTACTACGCAGCCTCTACCACGATCTGCTGTGCCCATGCGGTTTCGGACGGCGGCCGTATGGTGCTTGGCGCGCAGGCCGGCGAAGCCCGGCTGGCGGGCGTATTCCGCAAGGCGGGCTTCACCCGCTTTCGTCGTGCTTTCGAGACGCCGTTCAACCTGATCCTCGAAGCACGGCTCTGATCCGCGGCGCTCTCACGCCTTCCCGCTTCAGCGGCAGCGATCCACACAGGTTCTGCAGATGCTCCTTCACTGGGAGCATCTGCCGGGACACCGCCGCGCGGGACGCTGCCGTCCTTGTCCTGCAAAGGCACGGCCCAACTGCGGCTCTTTGCCAGAAGATCGTAGATCCAGGCAACCACACCGGAGAAACCAACGATGGCGTCAGCAATAAAATCGCAGTTCCGGGCGCAGTGGGTTCCACTCAGAATATTGCGAGTCGGCATCGGAGCTTTTAGTGGCCGCAGGGCATCGCGGAGCGCTTCCCATGCACTTTCGGCTATGGATGACCATCTGCTGAAAGACATTGGCGTTAGCCGGCAGGAGATTGATCTCGGCTTTCTGCGGCCTACAAACGGGAAGGCCTAAGCATTCGCCGGAAGGACTGCTTGGAGTCGCACCCATGGTGCTCTCGGTTTGGGAGGAACTGGGCTACACCCCTGGACTGAGGCAGAAGAATTAGGGTGACATGGGCGATCGGAGGCTGAATGCCCGACTGTAGTGAAGTGGACCCCGCTGGTGAGGCAGTGAAAATAGGGACAGTTCTCTGAGAAGGAGAACCGATGTCCAAGCGGGAGAGCCGCAGCTTCAGCCGGCGCTGAATTGCTCCGATGATCTCGACCAGTTGGCAGAGATAGAGAGGTTTCGGTATTCTCTGCCGATGCACCACGTCGCGATTATCGTCTATCCGGGCTTTGAGCTCCTCGATGCGTCGGGTCCGGCATCGGTGTTCAATGTCGCAAATCGCGCGCTAGGCCAGCGCGGATTGTCGCCGTTCTACAACGTCGGCATGTTTTCGCCTCACCCTGGGCCAGTGCGAAGCAGCAGCGGCGTGTCGATCGAGGCGCAGTCGCTTGCTGGTCTTCAGCCCGCTGAAGCGCAAACCCTGCTCATTGCCGGAGCGGAAGGCGAACACCTCGAGCCTGCGCTGTCCGATCCAACCTTGATGGACGAGATTCCGAGGCTGGTCGCCGGTGCCGAAAGGTTTGGCTCCGTTTGCAGCGGCGGATTTTTTCTGGCCGCGCTAGGGCTGATCGACGGCCGCCGCGTCGCCACACACTGGGATGCGACCGGCCCGCTCGCCAAGCTCTTTCCAAATGTGTCGGTCGATCCCGAGGCGCTCTACGTCGTCGATGGAAGGCTTTGGACATCAGGAGGTGTCACATGCGGGATCGATATGGTGCTCGCGATGGTCGCGAACGACCTTAACTCGACGATCGCCGTTGAGATCGCGCAGCGCCTGGTCCTCGATGCAAGACGGCCCGGATACCAGTCTCAGTTCAGCCCCGTGCTGCAGGCGCAGCTGAGAGCGAACGGCCGCTTCGCCGACCTGATCGATTGGATACGGGCAAACCTTCACGAACCGCTGGATGTTCGGTCCCTTGCCGCCCGCGCCAATCTCTCGGATCGCTCCTTCCACCGGAAGTTCGTCGAGGCGACCGGGACGACGCCGGCGAAGTTCGTGGAGAAGCTGAGGCTCAATGAAGCGCGCCTTTTGCTGTCGCGCAGCGTTCCCCTCAAATCCGTCGCCGCCAAGGTTGGCCTCTCTCCGCCCAGCCGATTTGCGGATGCCTTCGAGCGGCGCTTCGGTATTGCACCGGGGCTCTTCCGGGATATGCACTCGGATCCATAGTGAATAAGGGCCCGGCAATCGCCGGCTCAGGCGCCGCCTGGTAATTCAGCGCTGGCCTCAGGGACGCCTCGGGCGCCTTTGGCAGAAAATCGCCCAACATTGGCAGTCACCCTCGACAACAAATACCCTTTCAGAACGTTCAGGTCTCGACTCCCAAGCTCCGGACTCTTGCGAAGCCGCCGGGTGGAGAAGATTGCCGCCGCAAACATGCCGAATGCAGTCGTCGGCGATTACGCCGTGATGACACCCTGTTTTAACCGCACGCGATATGGAGGCATCCAATGAATGATAAATCGGATCAAATCAATGCTCATGGAGTGTTCCCAAAGGATCATCCTCCGATCGTGTCGCGAGATGAGTGGGGCAAAGCCCATCGTGCCATGCTGGTAAAGGAAAAGGCGCAGATGAAAGTGCGCGACGCGTTGGTGGCCGAGCGACGCCGCATGCCGTGGATGGCCGTCGAGAGCAACTACAAATTCGAGGGCCCGAACGGGCCGGCCAGCTTGCTCGACCTTTTTGAAGGCCGCCGGCAGCTCATCGTCTATCGCGCCTTCTTCGAATCTGAGGTCCACGGCTGGCCTGACCACGCCTGTGTCGGGTGCTCGATGGTTGCCGATCAGGTGTCTCATCTGGCGCACGTCAACGCCCGCGACGTAACCGTCGCCTATGTGTCACGCGCTCCCCAGGCGGATATCGAGCGGCAAAAGGCGCGCATGGGCTGGGAGCAGATTCCCTGGTACACGCTCGCGGACAATTTCGATGCCGATTTCGGTGTCGATCAATGGCACGGCCACAACGCGTTCATCCAGGACGGCGCCAACATCTACCGCACCTATTTCATCAACGGTCGCGGCGACGAGGCCATCGGCACGCTCTGGAGCTATCTCGACATGGCGCCGCTCGGTCGCCAGGAAGTGTGGGAAGACTCGCCGAAGGGATATCCGCAGACGCCTCCTTACAAATGGCAGAACTGGCACGACAGCTACTCACCTGACGGCAAAATCGATCCCGAGTGGGACAAGGTGTCCTCCGCCGGCGTCGAGGCTTTTAAACGCGGTGAGTACGACCGATCATGAGGTCGGCACCGACAGAAGAAGCGCGCTCGAACGATCATCGCGGGAGTATGCGGACGGCTGACAGCCTCACCTTGGCCGCTACTCCTGTCTTTGCGTTCATGGCGCTGATCGCGGCGCAAAGCAATGACGCCCGCGACGTTCTGTGTGGCGCCGCCGGCGGCTCGCCATGGAGCGGCATGGTGGCGATGTACGCGCTGATGGCTGTCGCGCATCTCCCGCCGTGGGTGCGTTTACTCGCGCGTCGAAGAATCGCCAGGGTTCCAGGCGATCCGCCAAGCGAAACTCGGCCTTTGGCGCAAGACGCGCCGACATCCTAGCTGGACGAGGTTGGTCGTTTGCAGATCGCTATCCTTCTCCACCCGGGCTTGTCGGGCATTCAGCCTCCGATCGCCCATGTCACCCTAATTCTTCTGTCTCAGTCCTGGGGTGCAGTCCAGTCTGGCCGACCTCCACCTCCGCACCCCTGCAGCACGAAATCCGCCGTGGTCATCGCGAGCCCCGAAGGGGCGTAGCCATCCAGGATGGCTGGGCCTGTCCCGGCTTCGGGACTGGATGGCCACGCTTCGCTCGCCATGACGGGAAGATGTGGGAGAGTCGGCCTCAACGGCGATTTGCAGTTTGCCAAGCCAATAGTTCGGATATCCTGATTTTATCAGAACAGAATTGCAGTGGTGCAGTATTTATATCGTTCAGTCGCTCGTATATGACGTCTTTATTGCAGATAGTAACGAGTCGTAATCCGTTATATTGCTATAACCTACGTTATACGCAAGATTCATCAAAACTGTCATGCCCTTTTGCTTGTTCTCCTGACTTTGTCCCCCTTCCAGTCCTGTTGTGACATACATTAGGCTTTTCTGTAATTCCGCAGCAATCTCAGTAGCTGTAGCCATAATGCGGCCTCAAAAGTGGTAAATGATCGGAAAGTGAACCGGCCGGACCCTACGACGCCGGATTAGCATGATATTGATAGCGTATGGTTGAAATGCAGGCAAGACAGTCGTGGACTGCGCCCTGGACCGAGACAGCAGAATTACGGCGGCATAAGTGATCTGAGGGTGAATGCCCGACCAGCCCAGGACTCCAGCAGTTTCTCGCCTTCGCTGAAGCAGGCGGCGCCCCCCTCATCGCACCCACTTCATCGAGCTGTCATAGGTGCTGTGCCGCTGCCCCTCGACGGCATAGCGCAGAGCGTCGACGGCGTGGTTCTCGCGGTCCTCCAGCTCGGACAGGATCTCGCCGGTCTTCGGATGGGTGCGATAGCTGTACAGCGCCAGCTCGTCGATCAGGTGGCGGCAGCGCGGATGCACCACGATGTCGTGCGCCTTCAGGAACTCGACCCCGTCCTTGACCGACCCGGCCCCCTTGGTCGACCCGGCGATGCTGCCGAAGCCGTTGCGCTGCATGTAGCTGATGGTCTCCGGCCGGGAGCTGTCGGCGATGATCGGGCCGCGCCGCGACCCCGGCACGGTGTCGAACAGCGCCGGCGTCCGGTCGATCTCGCAGCCGACCTGATGGGCCTCGTGGTCGACGAACAGCGTCCGGCCCTGGACGAAGCAGCGCACCAGCACCGTCGGGTCGCGGGCGAAGCCCCAGTCGGCGCCGAACAGGAAGCGGGCATCGGCCGGCGTGTCGAACGCCTCCACCTTCCAGTTCCTGAACACCCGGGCCTCGCTGAAGGTCTGGTAGCCGCCGAGCCAGACATGCTGGTGCTTGTCCGGGTCGCGCGCCTGGTCCCACTCCATCTCCACCCGCAGCACCTCCGGGAAATGCGGGTTGTCGGAATATTTCACCGGCACCAGCAGGGAGCCGGGCGGCGGCGTCCCGGCGCGGAACAGCGCGTCGACCGGGTCGTCCGCCCGGGTCGGGTTCCACGAGAACCACAGCTCCGACCCCGGCTTGCGGATGGTCGGGCGCAGCAGGTCCAGGCTGCGGATCGACAGCGCCTGCGCCTCCTCGACCCAGGCGATGTCATAGCCCTCGAGCGATTTGATGCTCTCCGCCGTGTGGTTCTGCATGCCCTGGAAGATGATCCGGCCGCCGCCGGGCGTCAGGATGCGGTCGGCCTGCACGGTGAAGGCCGACCCCACGCCCAGCGCCTGGATCTTGTCCTCGATCAGCCGCTTGACCGACTGGTCGAGCGAGCGCTGCACCTCGCGGATGCACACCGCCCGCAGCGGCGCCGCCTCGATGCAGCGCCGCACCAAGAGCTCGGCGAAGGCATGCGACTTGCCCGAGCCGCGGCCGCCGAACGCGGCCTTGTAGCGCGACGGCTCCAGCAGCGGCTCGAAGGCGGGCGGCAGGTCGGGCGGGGGCAGGGCGGCCGGCGCGTCCTCTCCGTCCGGCCCCTGGCCGCCGCGGAACTGCCGATACACCCGATCCAGCCGCAACTGGTCGGCCGTGGCGCGGGCGCCGACCGGGCGCAGCCGGGCCTTGGCCGCGTCGGTCAGCCGGCGCACCGTCCTCGGCCCGGGCTCTCCCCGGCGTTGCCGCCCCGCCGCCGCCGCGAAGCACAGGATCAGAGTGTCGGGCCGCTTCGGCATCGCACGGCCCCGCCTTCCGGCATTGCCGCGATCGAAGCGGGCGAAGATGACCGCCCCGGCACCGCCGCGCAGCTGCCCGGCGAGGCCGATCCAGCCCCGTTTGCGTCGCCTCATCGTCTTCCGCATCTCGACCTCGCATGAAAAAGCCCGCCGCGGCGGGGCCGGGCGGGCGCAACTCTTCGACTCTGCCCGAATGATGCGGTTCGACGCAGCCTCGCGTCAAGAACAAAGAGCGAACATTGATCGGGCGGAGTCAATTAACACATTGTGCAGTTGTATTAACTGACGCCCTCGTTCATGCTATGTTCCATGGACAAGGCGCAGACCGATCGGATGTCGGAAGCCCCGGCCACTCCCCAGGAGGAGCGGGCGGCGCGGCATCTGCGCATGCTCGCCCGGGCGGCCGAGATCCAGATGGAGATCATGGAGGCGACCCGCACCGAGGCGGTGGAGGCGCCGCAGCCCGGCGCCGACTATTGCAAGCGGATCGCCGCGGTCGCCAAGTCGCTGCGGCTGACCCTGCTGCTGGAGGACAAGTTCGCCAATCATCGCGACGAGCGGCGCAAGGCCGCGGCGAAGCGCGAATCGGCCCAGGAGGACTGGCACGACCTGCGGGTGAAGCTGGCGATGCTGGCCGCCGCCTATGAGGTGTCCGAGGACGATGAGGAGGTCGACCGCCGCGTCGCCGAAGTCTGCGAGCGGGTCGAGCGGCCGGAGGTGGCCGAGCTGATCGCAGCCAGCCGGCCGGAGGTCGCGGTGGCCGCCCTGTGCCGGCGCTGGGGCTTCCCGCCGAATGTGGAGCGCTGGCTGGAGATGGCCGACGAGGCGATGGAGCATTACGGCTTCATCCCGCCGGAGGATGGCGATGAGGCTGATCCGGAGGATCCGCCTGAGCCTCGCTCGGCCGGCGCCGGCCGCCGCAAGCCGAAGCCGCCGGATACGGGGTAAGGGCGCAGTTCGTCGTGCGAAACGCCAATTATTCCAAAGAGAACCGAGTGTTTTGCCTCTCCCGCTTGCGGGAGAGGTCGGAGGCGCTTGCGCCTCCGGGTGAGGGGAGGGCGTCGAGGCCGGGACCCACCCTCACCCGGTCTCGCTGCGCCAGCCCGACCTCTCCCGCCAGGCGGGAGAGGAATGGTCTCTCAGGCCGGCTTGCGCTCCTTCAGGAACCGGAAGAATTCCGCGCCCTCGCGCAGGCCGGGCCTCATCATCTCACACGTCCAGGTTCGTCACCTTCAGCGCGTTCTCCTGGATGAAGTCGCGGCGCGGCTCGACCACGTCGCCCATCAGGGTGGAGAACACCTCCTCGGCGTCGTCGGCGTGCTTGACCTCGACCCGCAGCAGCACCCGGGCGTTGGGGTCCAGCGTGGTCTCCCACAGCTGGTCCGGGTTCATCTCGCCCAGGCCCTTGTAGCGCTGCACGGCCAGGCCCTTGCGGCCCTGCTCCAGCACCCGGTCGATCAGGTCGATCGGGCCGGTGATCGGCCATTCCTGGGCGGCGCCCTTCGGGTTCATCCAGGTCAGCACGCCAGGCCGCTTGTACAGCGCCTGCAGCTCCCCGGCCAAACGGTCGAGCTTGTGCGCCTCGATCGAGCGGATGATGTCGGAATCGATGATCCGGCCCTCGGTCACCCCGCGCAGGGTGCGGCGGAACGCCAGCCCGCCTGGCTGGTTGCCCTGCGGCGGCAGCTGCGATCCCTGCCAGCCGCGCTCGAACTCCGGCTCCAGCGCGTCGAGCCGGTTGGAGATGTAGGTCGCCGTCTCCGTGGCCAGCGTCGGGTCGTTGACGATGCGCGAGGCCAGCGCGCCGGCGATCGCCACCTGCTCGACCACCATGCGGCTGCCGACCTTGCGGATCAGCGGGGTCAGCTGATGCTTCACCTCCAGCGCCTGCACGATCCGGTCGCGCAGGTCGTTGCCGCCCACCTGGGCCCCGTCGAACGGGGTGAACACCAGGTCGCGCATGCCGCTGTCGATCAGATAGGCCTCGAGCGCGGAATCGTCCTTCAGATACACCGCCTCCTTGCCGCGGGCGGCGCGGTACAGCGGCGGCTGGGCGATATAGAGGTAACCGCGCTCGATCAGCTCCGGCATCTGCCGGTAGAAGAAGGTCAGCAGCAGGGTGCGGATATGGCTGCCGTCCACATCGGCGTCGGTCATGATGATGATGCGGTGGTAGCGCGCCTTGTCGGCGTTGAACTCGTCGCGGATGCTGGTGCCCAGCGCCGTGATCAGCGTGCCGATCTCGGCCGAGCCCAGCATCTTGTCGATCCGCGCCCGCTCGACGTTCAGGATCTTGCCGCGCAGCGGCAGGATGGCCTGGAACTTGCGGTCGCGGCCCTGCTTGGCGGAGCCGCCGGCGCTGTCGCCCTCGACCAGGAAGATCTCCGATTCCGCCGGGTCGCGGTTCTGGCAGTCGGCCAGCTTGCCGGGCAGGGAGGCGAAGTCGAGCGCGCCCTTCCGCCGGGTCAGGTCGCGCGCCTTGCGCGCCGCCTCGCGGGCCGTGGCAGCCTCGACCGCCTTCTGGATCACCCGCTTGGCGTCGTTCGGGTGCTCCTCGAACCAGGTCGCCAGCATCTCGCTGACCACCGACTCGACCACCGGCCGGACCTCGGAGGAGACCAGCTTGTCCTTGGTCTGGCTGGAGAATTTCGGGTCGGGCACCTTCACCGACAGGACGCAGCTCAAGCCCTCGCGGGCGTCGTCGCCGGTCAGCGCCACCTTCTCCTTCTTCAGGATGCCGCTTTCGGTGGCGTAGGCGTTGACCTGCCGCGTCAGCGCGCCGCGGAACCCGGCCAGGTGCGAGCCGCCGTCACGCTGCGGGATGTTGTTGGTGAAGCACAGCATGGTCTCGTGGTAGCTGTCGTTCCACTGCATCGCCACTTCGACCGTGATGCCGTCGCGCTCCGTCGTCACCGTGATCGGCTCGCCATGCAGCGGCTGCTTGGCCTTGTCGAGATAGGCGACGAAGGCCTTCAGCCCGCCCTCGTAATGCATCTCGACGACCCGCGGCTCCGGCCCGCGCGCATCGGTCAGGGTCAGCGCGACGCCGGAGTTCAGGAAGGCCAGCTCGCGCAGCCGGTGCTCCAGCGTGCCGAAATCGAACTCGGTCTTGGTGAAGGTCTTGGTCGAGGGCAGGAAGGTGACGTGGGTGCCGCGGTTCTGGCCTTGCGGCCCGACGACGGCCAGCGGCGCCTCGCTCTCGCCGTCGTGGAAGCGCATGAACCATTCATGGCCGTCGCGGAAGATCCGCAGGTCCAGCGTCTCCGACAGCGCATTGACCACCGAGACGCCGACGCCGTGCAGGCCGCCCGACACCTTGTAGGAGTTCTGGTTGAACTTGCCGCCGGCATGCAGCTGGGTCATCACCACCTCGGCGGCGCTGATGCCCTCCTCCTCATGGATCGCGACCGGGATGCCGCGGCCGTTGTCGGTCACCTGGACCGAGCCGTCGGCGTTCAGCGTCACCGTGACGGTGTCGCAGTATCCGGCCAGGGCCTCGTCGATGGCGTTGTCGACGACCTCGTACACCATGTGGTGCAGGCCGGACCCGTCATCGGTGTCGCCGATATACATGCCCGGCCGTTTGCGCACCGCCTCGAGGCCGCGCAGCACGGTGATGGAGCCGGCATCATAGGCGGCTTCGTTGTTCGGGATCGCAGAGTCCGACATACTTCTCATCCATTTCCAACGGCTTCCCGGACCGTCACCCGGGCGTCGTCGACGCCGAGGTGACGGGCCCGGTTCCCGAGCGGCGCGAACAGCGCCGGATCGGTGCCGGTCATCCAAGCCTGGGCGCCGAGCGCCAGGATCTCCTCGTACAGCGCCGCCCGACGGGCCTCGTCGAGATGCGCTGCCACCTCGTCGAGGAGCAGCAGGGGCGGGGCGCCGCGTTCCCCGGCGAGCAGGCGCGCATTGGCAAGAACGATGCCGATCAGGAGCGCCTTCTGCTCGCCGGTCGAGCACTGCGCCGCCGGCATCGCCTTGGCCCGGTGATGGACGGACAGGTCGCTGCGGTGCGGACCTTCCGTCGCGGCTCCGGCCGCAGCGTCGATGCGGCGATTATCGCACAAAAGGTTACGAAAAGCCTCTTCTGCATCGACCGCCGGCCGATCCTCAAGCCACGCCTCGATCCGGCCTTCGACGGCCAGTTCGGCGCGGGGAAAGGGGCCTTCGATCATCAGCGACTCGGCGCCGCGCAGCCGCGCCACCAGCTCGCGCCGGGCGGCGGCGACGGCGGTGCCGGTGGTCGCCATCGTGTCCTCCAGCGCCGCCAGCCAGGCCGGGTCGGCGCGGAGTTCCTTCAAGAGGCGATTGCGCTCGCGCATCGCCCGCTCATAGGCGCCGAGCTGCCCGGCATGGTCCGGGTGGAAGCCGAACACCAGCCGGTCCAGGAAGCGGCGGCGCTGGCTGGCGGCGTCGCCGAACAGCCGGTCCATCTGCGGCGTCAGCCAGACCATCGGCGCCCGGGCGCCGAACGCCGCCTGGCTCGGCGCCGGCCGGCCGTCGATCTGCACGGCGCGGCGGCCCTCGCCGGGCTCCAGCTGCGTGCCGAGCGCGATCTCGCCGGTCGGGGTCAGCAGTTTGGCCGCCACCGCCCAGCCGGCGCCGCCCGTGGCCTGGCGGCGCGTCACCTCCGGCAGCGGTGCCCGGCGCAGGCCGCGGCCCGGCGACAGGAAGGACACGGCCTCCAGCAGGTTGGTCTTGCCGGCGCCGTTCGGCCCGGTCAGCACCACCGGGCGAGGGTCCAGCTCGATCCGCAGCTGGCCGTAGCAGCGGAACTCGGTCAGCGTCAGGCGCGTCACCGCGATCCGGGCGAGACGCCCGGAGGCAGGCGCCTGCTCCGGCATGGGGGCCTGGGACATGTGGCTCAAGGCATCCGAAGCGGATGCTTCGCTCCACTCGCCCGCTGTCCTTTGGTCAAGCCGTCACACCCGCATCGGCATCAGCACGTACAGCGCGCTGGAATCGGCGGTGTCGCGGACGATGGTCGGCGATCCGGCATCGGCCATGGCGAAGCGGGCGCCGTCGCCCTCGATCTGCTGGGTGATATCCAGGAGATAGCGGCTGTTGAAGCCGATCTCGATCTTCGCCGCCTCGTAGCTGACCTCGATCTCCTCGGTGGCGCTGCCCTGCTCGGCCGAATTGGCCGACAGCGTCAGCGAGCCGTTCTCGATCGTCAGCTTCACCGCCCGGCTCTTCTCGGTCGAGATGGTGGAGACGCGGTCGACCGCCTTGGCGAACTCCTTGGCGTCGACCTCCAGGATCTTGTCGTTGCCGCTCGGGATCACCCGCTCATATTCCGGGAAGGTGCCGTCGATCAGCTTCGAGGTCAGCACCACGCCGTCGCCCGCGCTGCCCGGCAGGGTGAAGCGGGTCTTGGTCTCGGACAGCTGCACCTCGACCGTCTCGCCGCTCTCGTCCAAGAGCTTGCGCAGCTCCATCACGGTCTTGCGCGGCACGATCACGCCGGGGATGCCGTCGGCGCCGTCCGGCAGCGGCATCTCGACCCGGGCCAGGCGGTGGCCGTCGGTGGCGACGGCGCGCAGCACCGGCACCGTGTCGGCCGTGGCGGCGTGCAGGTAGATGCCATTCAGGTAGTAGCGCGTCTCCTCGGTCGAGATCGCGAACTTGGTCCGGTCGATCATCACCCGCAGGTCGCCGGCGGCGATGGTGAAGCGGTGGCTCAGCTCGCCGCCCGCCATGCTCGGGAAATCCTCGACCGGCAGGCAGCCGAGCCGGAAGTTCGACCGGCCGGCGCGCAGCGTCAGCGTCCCGCCGTCGGGGTTGGTCTCGATCTCGACCTGGCTGCCGTCCGGCAGCTTGCGGACGATGTCGTACAGGGTGTGGGCCGGGGCGGTGGTGCCGCCCGGGGCCTGGATCTCCGCCGGCACGGATTCGACGATCTCGAGATCCATGTCGGTGGCCGTCAGGCGCAGCGCGCCGCCCTCGGCGCGCAGCAGGATATTGGACAGGATCGGGATGGTGTTGCGCCGCTCGACGACGCTCTGCACATGGCTCAGGCCCTTGAGAAGGGCAGCGCGCTCGATGATCAGCTTCATCCCGATTCCACTTCGACGATGCCGGCCGCCGGACTGGGTCATCGGGGCGGGCCAGGGGCCCGGCCGACGCGGCGGGGGCGCACTATAGCCGAAAGCTTGCGGCGGTGGCGAGAGGCAGGCGCAGGGCCGGACACGGCTTCGGACAGATTCTCCGGCCGCCCGGTCCAGCTCCAGGTTGGGACCGGCTCAGACCTGCAGCATGCGGCGCAGCAGCTCGACATCCTCGGCGAAGGAGCGGTCCTCGCTGCACAGCTCCTCGATCCGGCGCACGGCGTGTATCACCGTGGTGTGATCGCGGCCGCCGAACTTGCGGCCGATCTCCGGCAGCGAGCGGGGGGTGAGCTGCTTCGACAGGTACATCGCCACCTGGCGCGGCCGGGCCACGGTGCGGGCGCGGCGGGCCGAATGCATGTCGGCGACCTTGATGTTGTAGTGCTCCGCCACCCGCTTCTGGATCTCGTCGATGGTGACCCGGCGGTCGGAGGCGCGCAGCAGGTCGTGCAGCAGCTCCTGGGTCGATTCCATCGTGATCGGCCGGTGCACCAGCTCGGCATGGGCGGTGATGCGGTTCAACGCCCCCTCCAGCTCCCGCACATTGGAGGTGATCTTGTGGGCCAGGAACTCCATCACCTTGGCCGGGATGTCGACCCGGGCGGTCTCCGCCTTGGCCTGCAGGATGCCCAGCCGCAGCTCATAGGTGGTGGGGTGGATGTCGGCGACCAGGCCCCAGCCGAGGCGGGAGCGCAGCCGCTCTTCCATGCCTTCGAGATCGGAGGGCGACTTGTCGGCCGAGATCACCACCTGGCGGTTCTGGTCCACCAGGGCGTTGAAGGTGTGGAAGAACTCCTCCTGGGTGGAGTCCTTGCCGGAGATGAACTGCACGTCGTCGATCATCAGCACGTCGACCGACCGGAACATCTCCTTGAACGTCATCGTGTCCTTGAACCGCAGGGCACGGATGAACTGGTACATGAACTTCTCGGCGGACATGTAGAGCACGCGCCGCTCGGGATGCTTCTGCCGGATGTGCCAGGCGATGGCGTGCATCAGATGGGTCTTGCCCAGCCCCACCCCGCCATAGAGGAACAGCGGGTTGAAGGTGACGCTGTTGGCCTCCGCCACCCGGCGGGCGGCGGCATGGGCCAGCTCGTTCGGCTTGCCGACCACGAAATTGTCGAAGGTGAAGCGCTGGTCCAGCACGGCGCCGAATTCCGCCGCCGACTCGGGCGGGCGCTCCGATTTTGCCGCCGGCGACTCGGCGCGCGAGGCCGGTGCGGTCGCGGCGGGCGTGGCTGCGGCGACCGGCTTAGCTGCCAGACGGTCGGGCACCACGATCACGTCCACGCTGTGGATGTCCGGATTCTCGGAATGCCAGAGGTTGCGGATGCGGTCGGCGTAATGGGCGGCCACCCAGTCGCGCATGAAGCGGGTGGGGGCGGCGATGCGGACCTCGCCGCCCTCGAGATCGACGACGACGACCGGGCGCAGCCAACTCTTGAAGGCGCCTTCGCCCACCTCGTCGCGCATGCGGCCGCAGACCCGGGCCCATTGCTGCTCGATCGATGCGATGACTCCCCCCATCGACGACATGCTGCCTTCCGACCCCTCTTTGACTCCGGCGGCCGCGACGCGCTGCCCATCCACGACCCGGACTGTACCTGTTCCTACCATCAGCGGCACCCGATGTCCGATGCGCGGCTGCCATGCTCCAGAACTCAAACCGTAATAATCACAGTATCACGACCGACGTGCAGGAACAATTCCTCGCAGCCACTTACGAAGCTAACGAAGATGCAAATAAAGGTCAGATAAATACCGCCGAGGTGCGCTCTTGGACTTCCGCCGGTCTTCGTGATGAAGGCCGGTAGTCGGGCAGGTTGTGTCCTGAGGCGATCTTCAACCTGCCGACAGCAGGCGAAAGGCAATCATATGCAGGGTGGGCGAGGGCTGGCAACGGAACAAATCCGGACCACCACAAAACGCAAAAAACGGTCCCGGACCGCGGCAGGTTGTGCCGCATCCACCGTTCCCCGGACATGAGAAAAGCCGTTCCGCGGCTGCCGCCGCGGAACGGCTCCTCACATAATTCTGGCCTAGAGGGCCTTGATGCGGCCGGACAGGCGCGACAGCTTGCGCGCGACCGTATTCTTCTGCAGCACGCCCTTGGTGACGCCGCGATGCATCTCCGGCTGCGCCGCCTTCAAGGCCTCGGCCGCGGCGGCCTTGTCGCCGGACTCGATCGCCACCTCGACCTTCTTGACGAAGGTGCGGATGCGGCTGATGCGGTTGCGGTTGACGACCGTGCGACGCTCGGTCTGGCGGATGCGCTTCTCGGCGGACTTGTGGTTGGCCATTGTCGGTCCCAGTTCGGGCCAACGACGGCCCCAAGAAAATCGAGGGCGCTTGATAGTCCCTCCGCGCCCGGGCGTCAAGACGAGTCTCGGCGCCTCACGCTGCGGAGGCGTGGGCCGCTCGGCGGGGATTGGCAAGCCGGCTTCAATGTTCTATGTTTGTTCCTATGTCGATCAAGCCCCCCGAACTCGACGAACTGCCGGACCAGCCGCGCAAGGGCCGCGGCGCGGTCAGCAACCATACCGGCCGCTTCGAGGCCGCGACCCGGCACCGGGTCGATGACGGCTGGGTGGGGATGGTGCCGGAGGATGAGGGGGAACCGCCGCTGCGCACGCAGCTGCATGTCGACACCGCCCGCACCATCATCACCCGCAACGACTCGCCGGACATCATGTTCGACCGCTCGATCAACCCCTACCGGGGCTGCGAGCATGGCTGCATCTACTGCTTCGCCCGGCCGACCCATGCCTGGCTGGGCCTGTCGCCCGGCCTCGATTTCGAGACCCAGCTGTTCTACAAGCCGGACGCGCCGGAGTTGCTGGAGGCGGAGCTGCGGCGCCCCGGCTATGTCCCGGCCGTGATGGCGATGGGCACCAACACCGACCCCTATCAGCCGATCGAGCGCGAGCTGAAGCTGACCCGCCGGGTGATCGAGGTGCTGTCGCGCTTCAACCATCCGCTCGGCATCGTCACCAAATCGGCGCTGATCACCCGCGACATCGACCTGCTGGCGCCGATGGCGGCGAAGGGGCTGGCGGCGGTCTGCATCTCGCTGTCGACGCTGGACCGCGAGCTGGCGCGGACACTGGAGCCGCGGGCGGCGACTCCGCCGCGCCGGCTGGAGACGATGCGCCAGCTGACCCAGGCCGGCATCCCAGTGATCGTGTTGACCTCGCCGATGATCCCGGGCCTCAACGACCATTCGCTGGAGCAGGTGCTGGAGGCGGCGGTGAAGGCCGGGGCCACGGCGGCCGGCTGGACCCTGCTGCGGCTGCCGCTGGAGATCGCCGGCCTGTTTGAGGAATGGCTCAAGGCGCATGCGCCGGACCGGGCCGGGCGGGTGATGTCGCTGATCCGCCAGACCCGCGGCGGCCGGCTCTACAAGTCGGGCTTCGGCGAGCGGCATCGCGGCGAGGGGCCGGTGGCCGACCTGATCCGCGCCCGCTTCAACCATGCCGTCCGCCGGCTCGGCCTCGACCGCAAGCGCTGGACCCTCGACACCACCCAGTTCTCCCCGCCGCCGCGGCCGGGGGATCAGATGAGTTTGTTCTGAGGAGGGTTGGATGACGGTCGTCATCGAGCTGCTGCGCGCCGTCCGTGCCGACGTGGCGGAGATGCGGTCGGAACAGCACGAACAGCGCGTGCGTCTTGCCGCGATCGAGCGGCATCTGGCGCATCTGGAGCGCGACGGTGCCGAGTTCCGCGCCGAAATCGGTGGACGATTCGATCGCATCCATGACCGGCTCGACCGGATCGAGCGTCGCCTCGACCTTTCGGATCAGCCCGCTTAGCCGCATTCGGGCTGGAGGATGCTACGGGCTTGGCTCTTCGCCCCGCCGGCGCTATGCCCTGGGGGCAGGAGGGGCGGCATGCCGGATTGGAGTCTCGAGATCGAGTGCGGCGCGCCGGTGCGGAACGTCGCCGGGCTGGACGAGGTCGGCCGCGGGCCGCTGGCCGGCCCGGTGCTGGCTGCAGCCGTGGTGCTGACCCGGCCGCTCGACCCCGATCTCGCGGGTCTTATAGATGACAGCAAGGTGCTGACGGCGCAGCGGCGCGAGGCGCTGGTGCCGCGCATCCGGGCGGTGGCGCAGGTCGGCATCGGCTGGGCCTCGGTCGAGGAGATCGACCGAATCAACATCCTTCAAGCCAGCATGCTGGCGATGCGGCGGGCGTTGGACGCCCTGCCGGAGCGTCCCGATTTCGCCCTAATCGACGGCAACAAGGTGCCCGACGGGTTGCCCTGCGACGGCCGCGCGGTGGTCGGCGGCGATGCCCTGTCGCTGTCGATCGCGGCGGCCTCGATCCTCGCAAAAGTTGTGCGCGACCACGAGATGTTGCGTCTCTCCACCCTCCATCGCGGCTATGGGTGGGAACGCAACGCCGGCTACGGCACGCCCGAGCATATCGCCGCGCTCGACCGGATCGGGATATGCGAGCATCACCGCCGATCGTTTGCCCCGGTGTTTCAGCGACTCGCCATAACCGGCTGATTCGAAGGGGTATTGACGCCGAGTCCTTCGCGACTCATCGTCGCCCTATGAGCGAATCACCCATCATCACCGAGCGCCTGCCGCCGGGCTGCCGGATCGTCCTCGGCGACTGCGTCTCGGCGATGCGGTCGCTGCCCGCCGGCTCGGTCGATTGCGTGTTCGCCGACCCACCCTACAATTTGCAGTTGGGGGGCGAACTGCGTCGGCCGGATGAGAGCCGGGTCGACGGCGTCGATGCGGAATGGGACAAGTTCAGCGACCTCGCCACCTATGACCGTTTCACCCGCGAATGGCTCACGGCGGCGCGCCACGCGCTGAAGGACGACGGCACGCTGTGGGTGATCGGCACCTACCACAACATCTTCCGGGTCGGCGCCATCCTGCAGGATCTCGGCTTCTGGATCCTGAACGACATCGTCTGGCGCAAGTCGAACCCGATGCCGAATTTCCGCGGCACCCGCTTCACCAACGCGCATGAGACGCTGATCTGGGCCGCCAAGTCGCCGGACAGCCGCTACACCTTCAACTACGACGCGATGAAGGCGCTGAACGAGGAACTGCAGATGCGCAGCGACTGGACGCTGCCGATCTGCAGCGGCGGCGAGCGGCTGAAGATCGACGGCCGCAAGGCGCATCCGACGCAGAAGCCGGAGGCCCTGCTGTGGCGCGTCCTGCTGTCCTCGACTCGGGCGGGGGAGACCATCCTCGACCCGTTCTTCGGCAGCGGCACCACCGGCGCGGTGGCCAAGCGCCTCGGCCGCAAGTTCATCGGCGTCGAGCGCGAGGAGACCTATGCCCGCGTCGCCGCCCAGCGCATCGCGGCGATCGAATCGCCGGCCGACCCGAGCGTGCTCGACACCCTATCGAAGCGCCAGGCGCCGCGCGTGCCCTTCGGCTGGGTGCTGGAGCGCGGCATGCTGCGGCCGGGCGACCGGCTGTTCGACACCCAGCGCCGCTACGTCGCCAAGGTGCGGGCCGACGGCACGCTGATCGCCAGCAACAGCGAGGGCGACCATGCCGGGTCGATCCACCGGGTCGGCGCGGCGCTGCAGGGCGCGCCCTCCTGCAACGGCTGGACCTTCTGGCACTACGAGGCGCAGCGCGACCGTCTGGCCCCGATTGACTTGCTGCGCCAGAAGATCCGGGCCGAGATGGCGGTGCACTGAGGCGCCGCCACTTCAGGTTATTCTGTCAACCGATTGTATTTCCTCAAGATATACCGAAGCCGTTCATGCGGGATGGCATGCAGCGTGTTGCCGTCGCGGCCGGTCATGGTCTCGGCCGCGACCAGGGCGTTGATGATCGCCTCCTCGGTTGCCTGGGCCGCGGCCTCGATCAGCCCGTCCATGGCGTCGTTCGGCAGCACCTGCACCAGCCGGCTGTCCCTGCGGCTGAAGGCGCCGGGATTGGCCGTTGAGAAGGCCAGGAAGATGTCGCCGCTGCCATTGGCGCCATAGCCGCCGGTGCGGGCGATGCCGATCGGCGCCCGCCGGGCCAGGCGCTTCAACTGATGCGGCAGCAGCGGCGCATCGGTGGCGATCACCACGATGATCGAGCCGGTGTCGCGGTCCCAGGACAGGTCAGGCAGCAGGTCGGGGATCTCGCGCCCGACCGGCACGCCGGCGATCATCAGGTTCTTGCGTCGGCCGAAATTGCCCTGCACCAGCACGCCGACCGTGTGGCCGCCCTCCTCGGGTGAGAGCCGACGCGAGGCGGTGCCGGTACCACCCTTGAATCCGAACAGCGACATGCCGGTGCCACCGCCGACATTGCCCTCCGCCACCGGGCCTGGCCGGGCGCCGTCCAGGGCCTCGACCACATGCTGCGCCGTGACGTGGAAGCCGTTGATGTCGCTCAGGGTCCCGTCATACGTCTCCGCCACCACCGGCAGGCACCAATAGAGGTCGTTGGCCAGGGGCGCCACCAGGCCGTTTCGGCCCTGCCAGCCGATCACGGCGTCGCGCACGGTGCCGACACTGTGGCTGTTGGTGATCATCAACGGCCCTTCGAGGAAACCGGATTCCTCGATCCAGATCGTGCCGGTCATCTCGCCATTGCCATTCAGCACGGCGGTGCCGGCGAAGACTGGGTCGAAGACGCGGCCGCGCGGCAGGATGGCGGTGACGCCGGTGCGCGCCGGCCCACGCCCGATCTCCAGCTTGCCGTCGCCGGTAACGATTGTGGCGAACCCGATCTCGATCCCGGCGATGTCGGTGATGGCGTTGAGCGGGCCGGGCTCACCGTCGAAGGGGATGCCCAGCTCCCGGGCCCGCGGCTTTTGCGTCATCGTCGGCTCCTCGGCTGCGTCGTCCTTCGGGCTAGCGCGGCGGGGCTGGTCTGTCCATGCCGGTCAGGCCGGCCGCTACCGGACCAGCCGCTTCGGCGCCACCTCGCGCCAGGCCTCGGCGACCAGCGCCGCCATCTGCTCGTCATCGACCGCGGACAGCGTGACGAAGGTCCAGACCAGCCGGCCCCAGCGCGCCGGGGTGAAAGCCTCGGGTCGAGCCGTGAACAGCATCTCCTGATGGTCTTGCGGCAGCTTCAGCACCGCCCGGCGCTCCGCCGGGCGCAGCACGGCGAAGATCCTGCCGCCGACCCTGAAGGACGGCCGCTCCCAATGCGCCTCTTCGGTCACTTCCGGCAGGGCCAGCGCGGCCCGCCGGACCGTTTCCTCATCCGCCACCTCAGGCCTCCCTCCCATGCTGCCGCAAGGATGCGCGCCTGTGTCCTGGTTTGCCGGAAGAATTTTTGCGGGTTATGCTGCCGGCCTCACACAGCAGGAGAGGCCCCGATGGATCGCAGCACGGACCGGCACTTCACCCGCCCCGTCACGCTGCCTCCGTCGAGCCGCCATGCCTCTCCTTGCCGCCGAGTCGCTGTCCCACCACACCCCTGACCATCGCCCGCTGTTCGAGGACCTGACGATCGCCTTCGGGGCGGAGCGGACGGGCCTCGTCGGCCGAAACGGCGTCGGCAAGTCGACGCTGCTGCGCCTGCTGCTGGGCGAGATCCCGCCGCAATCCGGCCGGATCCTGCGCCAGGGCCGCATCGGCCTGCTGCCCCAGGCCGTCCGGGTCCTGCCCGGCATGACCGCCGCCGACGCGCTCGGCATCGCCCCGACCCTGGCCCGGCTCGACCGGCTGCTGGCGGGGGAGGGCGACGAGGAGGACCTTGCCGCCGCCGACTGGACGGTGGAGGAGCGCGCGGCCGCGGCGCTGCCCAGGCTGGGCCTGCCCGCCGACCTCGACCTGCGCCGGCCGCTCGGCACCCTGAGCGGCGGCGAGGTCACCCGCCTGGCCCTGGCCGGGCTGCTGGTCGACCCGCCGGACATGCTGGTGCTGGACGAGCCGACCAACAACCTCGACGCCGATGGCCGCGATGCCGTCTGCGCCGTGCTGGAAAGCTGGCGCGGCGGTGCCCTGGTGGTCAGCCATGACCGCGGGGTGCTGCGCGGGATGGACCGGATCGTCGAGCTCTCCAGCCTCGGCGCCCGCAGCTACGGCGGAAACTGGGACGACTATCGGGCCCGACGCGAGGCCGACGCCCAGGCGGCGCAACGCGGCCTGTCGCAGGCCGAGCAGGAGGTGGCGCGGCTGGCGCGGGAGCGGCAAGCGGCCGTGGAGCGCAAGGCCCGAAGCGATTCCCGCGGCCGGAAATCCCGTGCCGGTGGCGGCCAGGCCAAGATCCTGCTGGACTTCAAGAAGGAGCAGGCCGGGCAGAGCCAGGGGCGCCAGACTGCCCTGCGCGACCGCCGGGAGGAGGGGGCAGAGGTGGCGCTCGCCGAGGCGCGGGCCGCGGTCGAGCGGACCGAGATGCTGGCGGCGTCGCTGCCATCGACCGGGCTGGCTGCCGGCACCTCCGTCCTCGCCTTCGAGCATGTCTCCTGGACGCCGTCAGGCACGGGCCGGGCGGTGCTGCGCGATCTGTCGTTCGCCCTGACCGGGCCGGAGCGGGTGGCGGTGACCGGGCCGAACGGCGCCGGCAAGTCGACCCTGCTGCGCCTCGCGGCCGGAGAGATGGAGCCGGATGAGGGCCGGGTCCGCCGCTTCGGCGGCGGCATCGTCATGCTTGACCAGAGGGCCGGCGGGCTACGGCCGGAGCGCACCATCCTGGAGAATTTCCGGGCGATGCACCCGGACGCCAACGACAATGCCTGCCGGGCGGCGCTGGCGCGCTTCCTGTTCCGGGCTGACGCGGCGCTGCGCCCGGTCGGCGACCTCAGCGGCGGCGAGACGCTGCGGGCGGCGCTGGCCTGCGTGCTGGACGGGCCGCGGCCGCCGCGGCTGCTGATCCTGGACGAGCCGACCAACCATCTCGACCTCGACTCGATCGCGGCGATCGAGCGGGCGGTGGCCGGCTATGACGGCGCGCTGCTGGTGGCCAGCCACGACCCGGACTTCCTCGCCGCCGTCGGCATCGGCCGGGTCGTCGCATTGGACAAATGAAAAGCGGGCCCGAAGGCCCGCTTCCCCCGCACGCACTGAGAAGGCGGAGCTTAATCCAGCCCTTCGAACAGCGCGGTCGACAGGTAGCGCTCGGCGATCGAGGGCACGATCACGACGATCTTCTTGCCCTCGTTCTCCGGCCGGGCGCCGACCTCGAGCGCCGCGGCCAGGGCGGCGCCGGAGGAGATGCCGGCCGGGATTCCCTCCAGCTTGGCGACTTGGCGGGCGATCTGGAAGGCGCGTTCGTTCGAGATCCGCACGACCTCGTCGATGACCTTGGTGTTCAGCACGCCGGGCACGAAGCCGGCGCCGATGCCCTGGATCTTGTGCGGGCCCGGGTTGCCGCCGGACAGCACCGGGCTGTCCTCCGGCTCCACCGCGATCGCCTTGAAGCTCGGCTTGCGCGGCTTGATCACTTCGGCCACGCCGGTGATGGTGCCGCCGGTGCCGACGCCCGAGATCAGGATGTCGACGCCGCCCTGGGTATCGTTCCAGATCTCCTCGGCCGTGGTGCGGCGGTGGACCTCCGGGTTGGCCGGGTTCTCGAACTGCTGCGGGATGATCGCGTTCGGGATGCTCTGGACCAGTTCCTCGGCCTTGGCGATGGCGCCCTTCATGCCCTTCGGGCCTTCGGTCAGGTGCAACTCGGCGCCCAGCAGCTTCAGCATCTTGCGCCGCTCGACCGACATGGTCTCGGGCATGGTCAGGATCAGGCGGTAGCCCTTGGCCGCGGCGACGAAGGCCAGCGCGATGCCGGTGTTGCCCGAGGTCGGCTCGATCAGGGTGCTGACGCCCGGCTTGATCTTGCCTGCGGCCTCCAGCGCCTCGATCATCGCCAGGCCGATGCGGTCCTTGACGCTCGACAGCGGGTTGAAGAACTCCAGCTTGGCCAGGATGTCGGCCCTGGCGTCATGGGCCTCGGCCAGCTTCTTCACCCGCACCAACGGGGTCGCGCCGATGGTGTCGAGAATCGAGTCGTATATCTTGCCTCGGAACTCGGTCTTCCCGGCGGTGGAAGCGGACATATTACTCTCCAGGAGCGTAAATAGGTTGATCGACATTTATACGCGCCGACCCTGGGGAAGGCCAGCCGCTCGGATCAACCCGGGCGGAACTCAGATCGAGAAGTCGACGGGGGCAGCCCGCTCGCGCGGGATGCCTTTCTCGCGGGCCTGGTTGGCCAGATCCTCGATGCTCAGGGCGTCGAGCCTCTTGACCGCCTCCTCCTGGAGCTCGGCCCAGAGCGGACGGACGACCTCCTGGCCCAGCCGGGATCCCGGCGGCAGCGCCTCCTCGTCATCGGCCGCGGTCTCCAGCGACCGGATGGCGCGGACGATCTCGCCGACGGTGATCCGCCGGCGTTCCCGCGCCAGGCGATAGCCGCCGCGCGGCCCGCGCACCCCGGTCAGGATGTCGACCCGGACCAGCTGCTGCAGCACCTGCTCCAGATACCGGCGCGGGATGCCCTGGCGTTTGGTGATCTCGGCGCTCTGCACCGGGGTGTCGACGGCGTTGTAGGCGATGTCGAGCACCGCTTCGATCGCGAACAGCATCTTCTTCGGCAGGCGGAACATCCGTCAGGCTCCCGTTCCGGTGGATCCATAGCCGCCCGTGCCGCGGGCAGTGGCGTCGAGGCTCGGCCGCTCGTCCCAGGCCACGGTCGCGTGGCGGGCCACGACCATCTGGGCGATGCGCATGCCTCGGGTGATGGCGACCGGCTCGTCGCCATGGTTGATCAGCACCACGCCGATCTCGCCCCGGTAGTCGGAATCGATCGTGCCGGGCGCGTTGACGATGGTGATGCCGTGCTTGAGGGCGAGGCCGGAGCGCGGGCGCACCTGCGCCTCCCAGCCGCCCGGCAGGGCGATGGCGATGCCGGTCGGGATCAGCGCCCGGCGGCCGGGCGCCACCGTCACCGGCTCTGTCACCGCCGCGAGCAGGTCCAGCCCGGCCGATTGCGCGGTGGCGGCGGCGGGCAGGGGCAGGTCGGCGCCATGCGGCAGTCGGGTGACGGCAATGGAAACGGCTTCGGTCATCGGCTCGGGATCAGCCTTTCTCGAAATGGCGGGCGATCGCGCCGGCCAGGCGGGTGCCGATATCGGCCTTGGTCAGCCGCGGCCAGGTCTGGGCGCCCTCGGCGGTGATCAGATGCAGGATGTTCGAATCGCCGCCGAAGGCCTGGGTGCCGGGAGACACGTCATTGGCGAGGATCCAGTCGCAGCCCTTGCGGGCGCGCTTGGCCTGGGCGTGGGCGATCACGTTCTCGGTCTCGGCGGCGAAGCCGACCACCAGGGCCGGCCGGTCGGGGCCGGGGGCGCTCAACGTCGCCAGGATGTCGGGGTTCTCGGCCAGGGCCAGGGCCGGCGGCCCGCCGGCGCCCTTCTTGATCTTCCGGCCGGAGGGCGTGGCGACGCGCCAGTCGGCCACGGCGGCCGCGCAGACCGCGGCATCGGCGGGCAGGGCGGCGCGGCAGGCGGCCAGCATCTCGTCCGCCGTCTCGATCGGCACCAATGTGACGCCGTGCGGCGCCGGCTCGTGCGTCGGGCCGGTCACCAGCGTCACCCGCGCCCCGGCCTGGCGCAGCGCCGCGGCGATGGCGTGGCCCTGCTTGCCGGAGGAGCGGTTGGCGATGTAGCGCACCGGGTCGATCGGCTCATGCGTCGGGCCGCTGGTGACGATGACGTGGCGGTCCTGCAGCGGTCCGCCGGTGCCGAAGCGGTCGAATTCGGTGAAATAGGCCTCGACGGCGGCGACGATCTCCAGCGGCTCGGCCATCCGGCCGAAGCCGAACTCGCCGCAGGCCATCTCGCCTTGGTTCGGGCCGACCAGGCGCACCTCGCGGCGCTGCAGCAGCGCCAGGTTGTCGCGGGTGGCCGGGTGGTCCCACATCCGGACATTCATCGCCGGCGCCACCAGCACCGGCTTGTCGGTGGCCAGGAGGGCGGTGGTGGCCAGGTCGTCGGCCAGGCCGGCCGCCATCCGGGCCAGGATGTTCGCCGTGGCCGGAGCCACCACAAGCAGGTCGGCGTCGCGCGACAGCCGGATATGGCCCATCTCGGATTCGTCGGTCAGCGAGAACAGCGCGCCATAGACCTTGTCCTCGGTCAGGGCCGAGACGGCGAGGGGGGTGACGAACTCGGTCGCGGATTGGGTCAGGATGCAGCGCACCCGCGCGCCGCGCTCACGCAGGCGCCGGATCAGATCCAGCGACTTGTAGGCGGCGATGCCGCCGGCGATGACCAGCAGGATGCGGCGGTCACGCAGCGTCAGCGTCACGGCAGGTCCCCAGGGGCGGCAGAGGGCGAACTACATCGCATGAATGTTCTTTAGGGCGCTCAGCCGGATTCGGCAAGCCCTACAATCGCCGCTTGCGACGAAATGCGCGACAGGGGGAGTGAAATACTAGCCGAAGCCCCGGTTCATCATCCAGTCCACAGCGGCGATAATGGCGTCGCTCTCGTACACGAGATTCGTCACCAGCGGCCCCAGGCGATCCGTCGGAACAGCCAGGAGATCCAATGTCATCAGAGAACAGGATTGGCCTTCGATCTCGAACACGGGGTGCAACTGCCCGCTTCCAGGAGAACGGCGTGCGGTTCGAGCCAGTGGGATGACGACGCGGCGATCTGATTCTCGGAAGAGGCTGGACTGCAGGATGACCAGATAGGGATATCCGGCTCTCGTCGTTCCCAGATTCCGATGCACATCGAATTGCCGCATCGATGTTCAGATTTCGCAATATTCGTCCGCGGGCGTCCCGAATTGGGCCCTATGCTCGTTCCAGAACCTCATCAAGGCATCGGTCTCCTCTTGAATCCGACGGCGCTCGGCCTGTTCGACGGCGGTGAGGAGACCGGCTTCGGCGGCAGCGGAGACATTGATCCCCATGGCCTTCGCCCGGGCCACGAGATCGCTGTTCATGCTGCAGTTGACGGGCTTCTTCGGAGCGTCTTCGCGATAGCGGGTGAGCATCTCTTCATCCGTTCGATGCGCATAAGATGTGTGAAGTTTATGCGCAGTCCTGGGCCGATGCAATCATCGGGGACCTGCATCCCCGATCCGGAGCTTTCAGATCCGCCAGCCGGTATGAATGGCGGCGATGCCGGCCGACAGGTTGGTCCAGCGCACCCGCTCCAGCCCGGCGGCCTCGATTCGCTCGGCCAGGCTCGGCTGGTCGGGGAAGCGGCGGATGCTTTCGACCAGGTAGCGGTAGCTGTCCTCGTCCTTGGCCACCACCTTGCCCATGCGCGGGATCACGGCGCGGGAATAGAGGTCGTAGGCGCGGTCCAGGCCCGGCAGCACGACCTTGCTGAACTCCAGGCAGAAGAAGCGCCCGCCGGGCTTCAGCACCCGCCGCGCCTCGCGCAGCGCATCATCGATCCGGGTCACGTTCCGGAGGCCGAAGGAGATGGTGTAGACGTCGATCGACCGGTCGGCGACCGGCAGCGATTCGGCGTTGCCGACCATGTACAGGATCGGGCCGACCCGGCCGCGGTCGATCGCCCGGTCGCGGCCGACCGCGACCATGCCTTCGGTCAGGTCGCAGATGATGGCGCGGGCGCCCTGGCCTGTGCTGTCGACGCCGGCGCGGTCGAGAAAGCGGAAGGCGATGTCGCCGGTGCCGCCGGCCACGTCCAGCAGGACCTCGCCCGGGCGGGGGCGGATCGCGGCGATGAGCTGGGCCTTCCACAGCCGGTGGACGCCGCCGCTCATCAGGTCGTTCATCAGGTCATAGCGCTGGGCCACGCTGCTGAAGACGCCGTGGACGCGGTGGGTCTTCTCCGTCGGGTCGACCTCGGTGTCGCCGAACCAGCGGGACTCGGGATTGTGGGGCGCGTCGCTCATGGCCGGGACCATAGCGTCCGGCGCCGGGTCGTGCCAGTGTGCCGGCCATGCCCGAGCTTCCCGAAGTCGAGACCGTTCGCCGCGGCCTTGTGCCCGTCCTGGAAGGCCAGCGCCTGGCCCGTGTCGAGCAGCGCCGCCCCGACCTGCGCTTCCCGCTGCCCGAGCGGATGGTGGAGCGGCTGACCGGCCGCCGGGTCGTGTGCCTGGACCGCCGCGCCAAATACCTGCTGATCCATCTCGACGACGGCATGGTGCTGCTGATCCATCTCGGCATGTCCGGGCGGATGATGGTCACCCAGGGCCGGCCGCAGATCGTCAGCCCACACGACCATGTGGTGTTCGAGACCGAGGCCGGATCGGTCGTCACCTTCAACGATGCCCGCCGCTTCGGCATGATGGACCTGGTCAGCCAGAACGCGCTGCACGCCCATAAGGCGCTGGAGGCGCTGGGGCCGGAGCCGCTGTCGGACGAGTTCGACGCCGCCTATCTGGACCAGGTGCTGGCCCGCAAGATCACGCCGATCAAGGCGGCGCTGCTGGATCAGCGCGTTGTCGCCGGCCTCGGCAACATCTATGTCTGCGAGGCGCTGTGGGCGGCGCATATCTCGCCGCGCCGAGTCGCCGCCTCGGTCGCCGGGGTGCGAGCGGCGCGGCTGGTGCCGGAGATCAAGGCGGTGCTGGCCCGCGCCATCGAGGCCGGCGGGTCGTCCCTGCGCGACTATGTCCAGGTCGACGGCGAGCTCGGCTATTTCCAGCATTCCTGGTCGGTGTACGACCGCGAGGGCGAGCCGTGCCGCATGCCGAAGTGCCGGGGCACGGTCCAGCGTCTCGTCCAGTCGGGCCGCAGCACCTTCTTCTGCCCGGTCTGCCAGCGCTGACCGGGCGTTCGATCAATCGAAGATGCGGAGGAGCGTTTCATGACCGCGAGCTACGAGACCATCCTGGTCGAGACCCGGGGGCGGGTCGGCCTGATCACCCTGAACCGGCCGCAGGCGCTGAACGCGCTGAACGACGCGATCTTCCGGGATCTCGCCCAGGCCCTGACGGCCTTCGACGCGGATGACGGTGTCGGCGCCGTCGTCCTGACCGGGTCGGAAAAGGCCTTCGCCGCCGGGGCGGACATCAAGGAGATGGCGTCGAAGGACTTCATCGCCGCCTATCGCGGCAACCTGATCGAGAACTGGACCTGCATCACCAAGCTGCGCAAGCCGATCATCGCCGCGGTTGCCGGCTACGCCCTGGGCGGCGGCTGCGAGATCGCGATGATGTGCGACTTCATCATCGCCGCCGACACGGCCAAGTTCGGCCAGCCGGAGATCAAGCTGGGCACCATCCCGGGTTCCGGCGGCACCCAGCGCCTGACCAAGCTGATCGGCCGGTCGAAGGCGATGGACCTGGTGCTGACCGGCCGGATGATGGATGCGGCGGAGGCCGAGCGGTCGGGCCTGGTCGCCCGCGTGGTGCCGGCGGCCGAGCTGCTGGACGTGGCGGTGAAGGCGGCGGAGACGATCGCCGGCTATTCCCTGCCGATCACGATGATGGCGAAGGAGGCGGTGCACCGCGCCGACGAGACGCCGCTGGCCGAGGGCATCCTGTTCGAGCGTCGGCTGTTCCACGCCACCTTCGCCACCGAGGACCGGCGCGAGGGCATGGCCGCCTTCGCCGAGAAGCGGCCAGCAGCGTTCAAGCACCGCTGACCCGAACGAAAACGGCGGGCCCGAGAGCCCGCCGTTTCCGGTCATTCCAGTGCCTGCGCGTCAGTCGCGGCCGGGGCCGACCGCCCAGGCGCCGGGGCCGAAGGCGGTGACCATCAGCAGGCCGCCGGCGATGGCGAGGTTCTTCATCGCCGCCAGCTGGTTGGCCGCGGCCTCGGCGTCGCCCATGGCCCAGAAATGATGCACCAGGACGATGGTCAGCAGGACGAAGCCGGCCATGATGAAGGCAGCAATGCGCGAGAACAGGCCGAGGACCAAGAGGATGCCGCCGCCGAGCTCGATCAGGATGGTCAGCGCGGCGAAGAGCTGCGGCACCGGCAGGTCGTTTGAGGCGACGTAGCCGACGGTGCCCTCGAAGCCGGTCAGCTTGGCCCAGCCGGAGAACACGAACAGGACGGCGAGGAAGATGCGGGCGAAGAAGGCGAAGAAAGAGGAGAAGGCCGACATTTCACCATCCGGGTGAGTTGATTCGATGCGACACTATGACATCAACCGCTTCGCTCGGATGGAGAAATCTGCATAAACAGTGTGTTGACGGGCAGCCGCCTCAGCTCTTCACCTCGAAGCCGGCGCCGGTGGCGAACTTCCACAGGTTGCGATAGCCCAGCCGGGCATAAGTCAGCGGATGCGCCTTGGCCGGGTCCTGCTCGGCCTCCACCACCATCCAGCCGCTGTAGCTCTTCGGCAGGGCGTCGAAGATTCGCGGGAAGTCGATCATGCCGTCGCCCGGCACGGTGAACAGTCCGCCGATGACGCCGTCGAGGAAGCTCCAATCCTCGTCGCGCACTTTCTGCAGCACGTCGCGGCGCACATCCTTGGCGTGGACATGGTTGATCCGGCTGGCGTAGCGCTTCGCCAGCGCCGCCGGATCGCCGCCGGCCACGGTCATGTGGCCGGAATCGAGCAGCAGCCCGACCGACAGGCCGGTGTGCTGCATCAGCAGGTCGACCTCGGCCTCGCTCTGCACCAGCGTGCCCATGTGGTGGTGATAGGCCGGCCGGACGCCGCGCTTCGCCATGTGGTCGCCGACGGCGGTCAGCTTGCGGCCGAATTCCGGCCAGGCATCCGCCGGCAGGGTCGGGCGCTGCGACAGCGGCGTGCCGCGGTCGCCATGCACGGCGCCGGAGGTGTCGCAGAACACCATCACCTTGCAGCCGAGCGCGGCGAGCAGGGCGAGGTGTGGCTCCATCGCCGTGATCTCATCCTCGACCGAGCGGTCGAGCAGGTTGGCGCTGTACCAGCCGGAGATCAGGGACAGGCGGTGCACCTCCAGGATCGGCCGCAGCTTGTCGGCCTGGCGCGGGAACTTGTTGCCCAGCTCGATGCCGGTGAAGCCGGCCTCGCGCGCCTCGAACAGGCAGGTCTCGAGCGGCGTCTCGCCGCCCAGCTCCGGCAGGTCGTCGTTGCTCCAGGCGATCGGGTTGGTGCCGAGGGTGACGGTCATTGCGGCGGTCTCGTGCGGTCGGATGGTTGATGGATCAGGCGTCGTGCCCGGTGACGGGATGGCCGGCCAGCTGTTCTTCGTAGCCGGCGCGGGCCCGGCGCACCTGGTCGCGGTCGGAGACCTCGGGGACGGCCACGTCCCACCAGGCGCCGCCGGCTTCGGTCGTCACCATCGGGTCGGTGTCGACGACGATGACGCTGGTCTGGTCGGTCGCCTTGGCACGCAGCAGCGCCCCCTCGAGCTCGGCGATCCCGGCCACCTTCTCCGACGCCGCGCCCATGCTGGCGGCGTGCAGGGCGAAGTCGATCGGCTGGGCGCCGTCGATGTCGCGGAACAGGTTGTTGAACGAGGCACCGCCGGTCGCGTTCTGCAGCCGGTTGATGCAGCCGAAGCCGCGGTTGTCGAGCACGACGATGGTGAGCTTGACGCCCTGCTGCACCGCGGTCGCGATCTCGGAGTTCATCATCATGTAGCTGCCGTCGCCGACCAGGACATAGACCTCGCGATCCGGCCGGGCCAGTTTGACCCCGAGGCCGCCGGCGATCTCGTAGCCCATGCAGGAATAGCCGTATTCCAGGTGATAGCCGCCCGGCGCGTCGGTGCGCCACAGCTTGTGCAGCTCGCCCGGCAGGCCGCCGGAGGCGCAGACCACGATGGCGCCGCGCCCGGCCGCCCGGTTGACCGCGCCCAGCACCTGGGCGTCGGAGGGCAGGGGGGCGTTGCTGGCGGCGGTGGCGCGGTCGACCGAGGCGGTCCATTCCGCGATCAGCCCCTTCGTCCGGTCGGACTGGGCCTTCGGCGCGGTCCAGGAGCCCAGCGCCTCGGACAGCTCGTCGAGGCCACGGCGGGCATCGGCGACCAGCGGCAGGGCGCCGTGCTTGCCGGCGTCGAACACGGCGGCGTTCAACTGGATCAGCGTCCGCCCCGGCGCCCGGAACAGGGCGCGGGAGCCGGTGGTGAAGTCCTGCAGCCGGTTGCCGACCGCCAGCACGACATCGGCATCGGCGGCCAGCGCGTTGGCGGCGCTCGAGCCGGTGACGCCGATCGAGCCGGCATTGGCCGGGTGGTTCCAGGGCAGGCTGCCCTTGCCGGCCTGGGTCTCGGCCACCGGCAGGCCGTGGCGCTCGGCGAAACCGGCCAGGGCCTTGGCGGCGCCGGAATACAGCACGCCGCCGCCGGCGATCACCAGCGGCCGCTCGGCCTTCTTCAGCGCCGCGACGGCCTGGGCCAGCTCGGCCTCGTCCGCGCCGGGGCGGCGGATGCGGTGGACCTGGTCCTCGAAGAACCAGGCCGGATAGTCATAGGCCTCGGCCTGAACGTCCTGGCACAGCGCCAGCGTCACCGGCCCGCACTCCGCCGGGTCGGTCAGCACCGCCAGGGCACGGGGCAGGGCGGTCAGGATCTGTTCCGGCCGGGTGATCCGGTCGAAATAGCGCGACACCGGGCGGAAGCAGTCATTGGCGCTGACCGTGCCGTCGCCGAAATCCTCGACCTGCTGCAGGACGGGATCCGGCCGGCGGCTGGCATAGATGTCGCCGGGCAGCAGCAGCACCGGCAGCCGGTCGACATGGGCCAGGGCCGCTGCCGTCACCAGGTTGGTGGCGCCTGGGCCGATCGAGGTGGTGACCGCCATCATCCGGCGGCGGAACTTGGCCTTGGCATAGGCGACCGCGGACAGGGCCATCGCCTGCTCATTGTGTGCCCGCAGCGTCGGCAATTCCTCGCGATGGGCGTACAGCGCCTCACCCATTCCGGCGACATTGCCGTGGCCGAAGATCGCCCAGCAGCCGGCGAACAGGCGCTCGCGCCGGCCCTCGTCGTCCTCGGTCCATTGCGCGGCGAGGTGGCGCACCAGGGCCTGCGCCATGGTCAAACGCACGGTTCCCATCCCTATCGCTCCTTCAGGCCGCGGCTTGCGCCGCGGCGCGGGCATTCTCCCAGGCGGCGATCAGGCTGCCATAGCTGGCGGCCATCCGTCTCACCGCTTCGTCGTCGTCGATGCGTCCGGCGATCCAGTCCTCGGCCGCCCGGCCGAAGATGGTGCGGCCGACCGCGAAACCGCGGCACCAGGGCTGGCGCGCCGCCAGGGCGAAGGCGGCCGTCAGCTCCTCCTCCGGCGCCTCGAGGCCCAGCAGCACCACGCCGCGGCAATGCGGATCGCGCCGGGCGATCACCTCCTGGATCGCCTGCCACGCCGCCTCGGACGGCGGCGGCGGCAGCTTCCACCAGTCCGGGTGGATGCCGATGCCGTAGAGATGATCCAGCGCCCGGGCCACGGTGCGGTCGTCGGCCGGCATCGATTTCGGCGGGATGACCTCGATCAGCAGCTCGTGCCGGGTGGCGCGGCTGGCGTCGAACAGGGCCAGCAGCTGGCGGTCCTGCTCGGCCTGGATCTGCGGCGGGTCGTCCGGGTGGTACTGCACCAGGCACTTGACCACATGCTCCAGCGGCCATTCGCGCAGGGTGACGCCGACATCCGGCCCGCCTTCGAAGCGCAGCGGGCGCGACCCCGGCAGCTCGATCGGCCGTCCGATCCAGGCGCCGCTGCCGGCGGCGGCGAACAGCGCCTCGCTGCCCAGCCGGCCGTCGATCAGCACGCCGAAGCCGGGCCGGTCGCCATGGGCCTGCTTCGCCGCCTGCCAGGCCAGCAGCTTGAAGTCGCCGATCCGCTCCGGATCGACGCCATGGCGCGCGACCATCTCTTCCAGCTGCGACCGGTGGTCGAAGGCCATGGCGTGGACCTCCGGCCAGTCGCGGATCCGGGTGGTCGCCCAATGCACCTGGTTCAGCGCCGGGTCCTCGCGCAGCCGGTGATGGGCGCTGCCTTCGGCCAGGAACTGCGACAGCTCGGTCCAGCTCGGATAGGAGGGCGCGCAGCCATGCCGCGATACGGCGAAGGCGCCGCAGGCATTGGCGTAGCGGCAGGCGGCCTCGACCGGCTCGTCGCGCAGCCAGCCGCGCAGGAACCCGGCCATGAAGCCGTCGCCGGCGCCCAGCACGTTGTAGACCTCCACCGGGAAGCCGGGGCCCTTCACCCCCTGCTCGATGTCGTCCGGGATCGCTCCCGGGAACACCACGCAGCCCATCGGCCCGCGCTTGACCACGATGGTCGCGGTGCTGAGCTCGCGCACCCGGCGCAGCGCCGCCAGCGTGTCGGTGGCGCCGCCGGCGATGTGGATCTCCTCCTCGGTACCGACGATCAGATCGCAGTCCGGCAGGATCGCCTGCAGATGGGTGGTGACGGCCGAGCTCTCGACGAAGCGCTCCTCGCCCAGCCCGTGGCCGGTCAGGGCCCACAGCACCGGGCGGTAGTCGATGTCCAGCGCCACCTTGCGGCCATGGGCATGGGCCAGCCTCATCGCCTTCCGGCTCATCGCCGCGACCGAGGGGGTGGAGAAATGGGTGCCGGTGACGACGACGGCCCGGGCCGAGGCGATGAAGGCCTCGTCGATGTCGTCCTCGGACAGCGCCATGTCGGCGCAGTCCTCGCGGTAGAAGATCAGCGGGAAGGTGTGGCGGTCGCGGATGCCCAGGATCACCAGCGCGGTCAGGCGCTGCTTGTCGGTGATCACATGGCTGGTGTCGACGCCCTCGGCCGCCAGCTGCTCGCGGATGAAGCGGCCCATATGCTCGTCGCCGACCCTGGTGAGCAGGGCGGTGCGCAGGCCCAGCCGGGCGCCGCCGACCGAGATGTTGGTCGGGCAGCCGCCAACATATTTGGCGAAGGACGCCATGTCCTCCAGCCGGCCGCCGACCTGCTCGCCATAGAGGTCGACCGAGGACCGGCCGATGCAGATCACGTCGAGCGTGGGCTCAGCCATGACGCGAAACCCCCTCCGGGCGCCAGAACCCGGCCTGGGCGTCCATGGTCCAGCGATGCTCCTCGGTGAACTCGGGCACGGTGTAAGGGTTGCCGGGCAGGTGCCGGATCACCCAGGCGTAGTACATGCCGTAGCCGGGCGCCGCGCATTGCGCATGATCGAAGCCGTCGAAGATCTTGATGGTGTCGTTCCCCCGCACCTTCAGCACCGTCTCGCCCAGCTCGGCATGGCCGTAGCCGCGCGGATCGGTGAAGCGGTAGTGGTAGATCTCCGGCTGCGGGTGGTGGTGCGGCGGATAGCTCGACCAGCGGCCGGGGAAGGTGACCACCTCGCCCAGCACCAGCTCGGCATTCGGGTCGCTGTTGCGCAGGTCGAAGATGGTGCGGACATAGCGGTAGCAGGCGTCGTCGACCTGGCCCTTGCCGCGGTGCTCGTTCGGTACGTCCGCCGGCTGGAACAGGCGGGACGGGAAGGGCTTGGCGTTCTTCGTCTCGTAGACGGTGAACTCGGCCTCGGCCTCGGTCTCGGCCTCGGCCGAGAGCCGCACCCGGGCGCCGGCGGCGACATGCACGGCGCTGGCCGATTCATCGAACAGCGAGGCTCGCGTGAAGCGCACGGACTGGTTGTCCGCGGTCACCTCGGCGGTGCCGGACATCAGCAGCCAGGCGGTCTCGTTCGCGGTTTCGATCTCGCGGCTCTCGCCCGGCGCCAGCTTCAGCACGGACACCGCAATGCCGGTGTCGTCCTCGGGCTCGTCGAAGCGGGTGATCTGCGTCAGCCCCGGGCCGAAGCCGCCGCGGTGGCCGGTCAGATGGCGGGTCATTGCTGGTCCTCCCAGGGCGATTTCGGTCAAATAGAACAAATATTCCATTTGACTGCAACCTCAGAATTCTGATTTTTCTGTCGCGGTCGACCGCGGCCGGGCCGATGATCCGGCGCGTCGTGAGGGAGAGGACTCAATGCTCAAGATCTGCCAGTTCGGTGCCGGACGGATCGGGAAGATCCATGCCGACAACATCGCCCGGAACCCGCGGACCCAGCTGGTCGCCGTGGTCGACGTGCATCGCGAGTCGGCCGAGGCGCTGGCGAAGCAGCATGGCGCCGCGGTCGGCGACGGCCTGGCGGCGCTGGACGGCGCCGACGCGGTGGTGATCGCCAGCTCGACCGACACCCATGCCGACCTGATCGAGGCGGCCGCCAAGGCCGGCAAGGCGATCTTCTGCGAGAAGCCGATCGATCTCGACAGCGCCCGCGTCGAAGGCTGCCTCGACATCGTCGCCCGGGCCGGGGTGCCGCTGGCGCTCGGCTTCAACCGGCGCTTCGACCCCAGCTTCGAGGCGGTCCATGCCGGCATCGCCGAGGGGCGCATCGGCAAGGTCGAACTGGTGGCGATCACCAGCCGCGACCCCGGACCACCGCCGGCCAGCTACATCCGCGTCTCCGGCGGGCTGTTCCGGGACATGATGATCCATGACTTCGACATCGCCCGCTGGCTGCTGGGCGAGGAGCCGGTGGAGATCTATGCGACGGCCAGCAACCTGGTCGACCCGGCGATCGGTGCGGAAGGGGACGTCGACACCGCGGTGGTGACGCTGAAGACCGCGGGCGGCGCCATCGCCCAGATCTCGAACAGCCGCCGCGCCGTCTACGGCTACGACCAGCGGGTCGAGGCCTTCGGCTCGCTCGGCATGCTGCGGGCCGAGAACCGGGCCGCGACCACGGTGGAATATGCCGGCGCCGACGGGGTGGTGCGGGACAAGCCACTGCATTTCTTCCTGGAGCGCTACGCCGAGGCCTATCGGCGCGAGCTCGACGACTTCATCGACGCGGTGCTGGAGGGGCGGGCGCCGCGGGCCGGCGGCGAGGACGGCAAGCGCGCCTTGCTGCTCGCCGACGTGGCCTGGGAATCGGTGAAGACCGGCGCCCCGGTGCGGCTCGCGCGCTGAGTCATCCTCGAATTGTCCTGCGAAAGATTCTCTCCGACCCCGGCCGAACGCCTATGGTCAAGGCGCTCGGCCTGAGGTTATAGTTCGGCCGGGTGTCTTCTGTAGGCTCGGCTGAGGGGTAAAGAGACGTTACTTCGCCCGCGGGTGGTCGTCACGCGCGGGCTGGTTGTCTCTAGGTAACGAATGGTCGTCTCGACAAAAACGTTCAGACCGTCCAGCACCGGCGCAAATCCGGTTGCGAGCGGACAGATTCTGGTTTCCGCTCGCGGAAGCCGCACCCTTGGTCCTGGTGCAGCACTTTCTCTTGGAGTTTCAGTTCAATGATGAACCGACGTCATCCGCCGCGCGTCGGAGGCGGCGAATATCGCCGTGACGTGACGGCAGTGGTCAAGTGGTTCAATGCGACGAAGGGCTTCGGCTTCGTCCAGGTGACGGACGGTTCGCCGGATGCGTTCCTGCACGCCTCGGTCGTGGAACAGTCCGGCCATCGCGAGATGTATGAGGGCACGAAGATCGTCTGCGACATCGCGGAAGGTCAGAAGGGCCCGCAGGTCGCGGTGATCCATCGTGTCGAGGAGCTCGGCGCACCGCCCGCCGGTGGCGGCGGTGCCGGCGCCGGCGCCGGCGGCTTCCGGCCCAACCGCTTCGGCGACCGCGGTGATCGCGGCGGCTTCGGCGGTGGTGGCGGCTTCGGTGGCGGTGGCGGCTTCGGCGGTGATCGCGGCGGTTTCGGCGGCGATCGCGGGGGCTTCAGCGGGCCGGCGACCGAGGTCGAGGGCACGGTGAAGTTCTTCAATGCCGAGAAGGGCTTCGGGTTCGTGACGCCGGATGACGGCGGCAAGGACGTCTACGTCGCCTCGCGCGCTCTGCAGAAGGCCGGCCTGCCGAGCCTGAACAGCGAGCAGCGGGTTCGCCTGACGGTCCGCATGGGCCAGAAAGGCCCGATGGCGGAAGCCGTCCAGCTGCTGTGACGACGGACACGGCCCGGGGGCGACCCCGGGCCGTTGCCTTTCGTGGCCGAGCCTCGCTCCGCCCCACCTGATCGCGTGCCCGACGATAAAACAGGGCCCCGCGCGAAATTCACGCGCGAACTGCCGGCGGTACGACGCCGGGCGCTGATCGAAGCGACCGCCCGATGCCTGGCCGAACGCGGCCACGCAGCCACATCGGTGCGCGACGTGTGCGCCCGTGCCGGCGTGTCGCCCGGCTTGGTGCGCCACTATTTCGGCGGCATCGACGCCCTGATCGCCGAAACCTACCGATCCATCGGCAGCCATGTTGCCGAGACCCTGGTCATCGCGCTGAACGCGGCGGACGCCACGCCCGAAGCTCGGCTGCGCGCCTTCATCGACGCCAGCTTCCGCCCGCCGGTGCTGGACCCCGACCTGCTGTCGATCTGGCTGTCCTTCTGGGCCCTGGTGCGCCGCGATGAGGCGATCCGCCAGATCCACCGCGACGTCTACGCCGCCTATCGTCGGCGGCTCGAGGGGCTGATCGCCGAGGCCGCCGGGTCGCGCCCGGTCGACACGGCGCTGGCGGCACTGGCCTTCACCGCCATGCTCGACGGCCTGTGGCTCGAGCTCTGCCTCGACCCCTCGGTGTTCACGCCGGACGATGCCGTGCGCATCGCCAATGGCTGGGTCGACGGCCTCCTCTCCGGCAACGCCATGGGGCTGGCGGCGGACACTTAGCTCTCGCCCCGCAGCAGCGCCCGATTCTGCCGCATCAGCCGGACGATGCGTTCGATCACGGCGCGCACCGCCGGATGGCGGCGCTCGTCTTGGTGCAGCACCAGCCATTGCTGGTGGCGCAGCTCCTCGATCTCCTGCAGCCGACCGAGCTCCGGGTCAGCGTCGCCGACGAAGCAGGGCAGCACCGCCCGGCCGACGCCGCGGCGCAGCAGGTCCAGGATCAGCCGCGGGTCGTTGCCCCGCACCACGGTGGCGGCGGCATGCCGCTCCGCCACCCAGCGGGCCGAGGGGGTGACGGCACCGTCGCCGGTGACGCCGATCCAGCGCTCCTCCAGCGCATCGCCGCGCCGGCCGTAGACCGCGAAGGCAACGTCGCCGGTGCGCCGCCCGACCAGCCATGACTCTTCCGGCCGCCGGTTGCGCACGCCGATATCGGCCTGGCCGCGGGCGATGTCGAGCCGGGCATTGGCGGCGACGAAGTCGATCGTCCAGGGTTCGCCGGGCGACCACAGCGCGTCGATGTGCCGGGCCAGGAACCAGGAGGTCCAGGTGCCGGCCGAGATCCGCACGGTGCGGCGCGGCGACAGGCCGTCGCGCCAGCGTTCGATGCCGGTGGCCGCCGCCTCCATCTCCTCGGCCTGGGCCAGGAACTGGCGCCCGGGCTCGGTCAGCCGGTAGCCCAGCCGTTCCCGCACGAACAGACGCTGGCCCAGGCTGCGCTCCAGCGCCGTCATCCGCCGCCCCAGCGTGGCCGGGCTGGAGCCCGCCTGGCGGGCCGCGGCGCTCAGCCCCTCGCCGCGGGCCACGGCCAGGAACAGGCGGATGTCCTCCCAGTCGACGGAGCTTTTCATTCCTGCAACGCTTGTTTCAGTGCTGTCTGTTCCAGGGTCGGATCATAGCCGATAGCCTTTCTCCGGTAGATCCACATTCTTTTCGACGATGAAAAGGCAAACGCCATGACCGACCGAGCCGAGACGCACCAGATCCCGGTGATCCGCCTGTGGGATGGGCGCGAGGTGCCGCGCCTCGGCCTTGGCTGCTGGGCGATCGGCGGCCCGTTCTTTGCCGGCGACACGCCGCTGGGATACGGCACGGTCGACGACGCGGAATCCACCGCGGCCATCCGCTGTGCCGTCGACCTCGGCATCCGCTTCTTCGACACAGCCGACGTCTACGGCGCCGGCCATTCCGAGGAGGTGCTGGGCCAGGCGCTCGAGGGCCGCGACGAGGTCGTGATCGCGACCAAGCTCGGCAACCGCTTCGATTCCGCCACCAAGCAGTATGGCGGGAGTATCGAGGAGGGCGACCTGCGCCGTGAGATCCGTAGCGCGGTGGACGCCTCCCGGCGCCGGCTGCGGCGCGACCGGCTGGACCTGGTGCAACTGCACCTGAACACGATGGCGATCGACCGGGCCGGCGAGGTGTTCGACGTGCTCGACGAGCTTCGGGCCGCCGGCACCATCGGCGCCTATGGCTGGAGCACCGATTATCCCGAGCGGGCAGCCGCCCATGCCGGGCGGGACGGCTTCGTCGCCGTGCAGCACGGCATGAACCTGTTCTTCGACGCGCCGAGCGTGTCCGGCGTGGCCGAGCGGCACGGGTTGATCTCGATCAACCGGTCGCCGCTGGCCATGGGGCTGCTGACTGGGAAGTTCGCGGCCGGCCAGGCGCTGCCGGCGGGCGACGTCCGGGTCAACACCTTCGACTGGATGGATTATTTCAAGGACGGCCGCGTGGTGCCCGGCTTCGCCGAGAAACTGGAGCGGATCCGGCATCTGCTCTCCGCCGGCGGCCGCAGCCCGGCCCAAGGCGCGCTCGCCTGGCTCTGGGCCAAGTCGCCGCGCACCCTGCCGATCCCCGGCTTCCGGTCGGTGGCGCAGGTGCGGGAGAATGTCGGCGCCCTGGAGAAGGGGCCGCTGCCGGCCGAGGCGATGGCGGAGATCGAGCGCCTGATCGACCGTCCGCCGGAGGGCGCCGCCCGCGAGCGGTGAGGGCGGGGCGGCGCGTGACCTCCCAGGCATCGACTCCACCGCATAAAGCAGCGGACCCTAGGGTTGCGGCTGCGCCAAGGCTACGGAATCGCGCAGGATGAGTTCGAAGGGCAGGATCTCGCGGACAGGTTCCGAGACGTTCTTTTCGATCAACTCGATCAGGATCAGGGCGAGCCGTTCGCCCGCGCCGCGGATCGAGGTCGCAGTTGCCGTCAGCGGCGGTACAAACTCGGCGGCGCTGCATCCCCTGACGCCGTCATCATGGCAGACCACCGAAACGTCGGCCCCGATCTTCAGCCCATGCTCCCTTATGGCGCGATAGACGCCGCGGGCTTGAAAGACCGACCCGCAGACAAAGGCGGTCGGCCGCTCTCGGCCGTCGAGCCGGCGCCTTGCGGTCTCGTAGCCCGTGGCTTCCGTCATCGAGACGAACTCGATGGCATCCGGCAGCGGGGTCAGCCCGCGAGCGGCGAAGGCGCGCAGGAAGGCCGCGGCGCGTGCCGCGGCGTAACGGAACTTCTCGAGGCCATTCACGGCCACGATGCGCCGATGTCCGTAATCGAGGAGCAGACTGGTCAAGCGTTCGAACGACGTATCGTTGTCTGTGTCGACGAAGGAATAGGGCTCCTTCACCTCGCTGCGGCCATGCACGACGAAGGGCAGGCGAAGTTGGTTCAGCAGGGCGATGCGCGGATCGTCGACGAGGGGGCGCGTGATGATGACGCCGTCGACGGCCTTTGATGACGCCAGCTTGCGCAGGATAGCCGCCTCATCATCCTCGAACGGCGCCAGCAGCAGATTGTAGTTGCGGCGCGTGACAGCGGTCGAAATGCCCGCCAACACATCCACGAAATTGGTCTCGGGCAGCTGAAGCCGCTCGAGCGGGAAGACGAGCCCGATCGCCTCGGCCCGGCCGATCGCGAGGCTGCGTGCCCGCGCGTTCGGCCGGTACCCGGCGGCTTCGGCGGCGGCAACGACCCGTCGCCGCGTCGTCTCCGGAATGCTGGGATGGGCCCGTAGGGCTCGGCTCACGGTGGATTGCGAAAGACCGAGCTCAAGGGCGAGCGTCTTCAGATCCATCGTGGTTCTATGCAAGCGCTTGTTTCTCTCATGCACCTGGAGCCGTCCACGGAATCGGTCTGTGGATACGGCCAAAACGGCCAGCGAAGAGCCAGGTCTAGCTGATGTGGCCCCAGTTGACAAACGCCAATGCTCACGTACGATACCTCGCGTTACGCAAGCGCTTGCTTAAACGCGAGCAAACGATTCTGGCACGGGAGGAACCCTGATGAGCTTGTCGGCAATCGCCCGATCCTCGATTCGTCGGTCGCTCTTGGCCGCGGCCTTTGGCGTCTTCGCGTTCGTCTCCAGCCGGGCGCACGCGGTCGAGATTCAGTACTGGCAGTACGTCTTCGACACTCGTGTCCAGGCGATGACTGAGCTGATCAAGCAATTCGAGGCCGAGAATCCTGACATCACGGTCAAGCAGATGACCTTTCCCTACGCCGATTACCAGACGCGGCTGATCGCGGCCAAGATGGCCGGGCGCGGGCCTGAGGTGATGCAGCTTTTCTATGGCTGGCTCGACACGTTCATCGCGGGCAGGCTGATCCAGCCGTTATCGAAGGCGGCGTTCAGGGATGAGGAGATCGAACGGGACTTCTTCCCCATCGTCTCGGCGATGAAGCGCGACGGCCAATATTACGGCCTGCCGACGGCGGTGCGCGCCATGGCGCTTTTCTACAACAAGAACCTGTTCCAAGAGGCCGGGCTCGACCCGAACAAGCCTCCGCAGACGCTGGACGAGCTCGTCGCGGCCGCCAAGGCGATCGTCAAGCGCGACGCGGCCGGAAACTACCAGCAGGTCGGCATCGCGCTCGATATTGCGCGGCAGGACCACAATTGGTGGCGCGAGATCCTCGTCCGTCAGTATGGCGGCGAGTCCTATTCGGCGGACGGCAGCAAGGTCGCCTACAACACCGAGGCCGGTAGAAAGTCGCTCGAATTCTACACGGGTCTGCAGAAGGCGCATCACGTCGGTCAGGTGGGTTTCATGGACGAGGGCCAAGCGGCGTTCCGCGCCGGCCTCGCCGGCATGGTGGTCGACGGCACATTCCGCGTCGCCTCCTACAAGACGATCCAGGGCTTCGAATGGGGCGTCGCGGAACTGCCCACCCATGACGGCAAGCGGGCCAATTTCGGCAGCTATTTCGCCAACGCCATCGGCGCGTCGGCTGAGGGCGAGAGGCTGGCGGCGGCCGAGAAGTTCCTTGCGTTCCTCTCGTCCGAGAAGGCGATGGCGATCTGGCTGGAGAAGGTGGGCGAGCTGCCGGCCCGCCGCGCGGTGGCGCTGACCGAAGCCAATATCAAGGACCCGATCTACGGCCCCTTCATCCGTGCGCTCGACTACGCGGCGACGCCGCCGATGGTCGACGAGGCGGCCCAGCGCCAGGTCTCGATCGATATGATCAACGGCGTGCTGCTGCAGGACCAGCCGATCGACGACGCGCTGAGCGCGGCAGCCGCCCGCGAGCAAGCTATCCTCGATAAGTTCAAGGCGAAGTAGGGGGGGCATATGACCGCGACGACGCTATCGCCCCGGGGCACCGGCTCCAGCGGCATCTGGGGGCGGCTGACCATATCGGCGAAGCAGATCGTCTGGGCCTGGGTGTTTCTCGCCCTGCCCGTGTCCTTCTTCGCCGTCGTCCGCTTCTATCCGACGCTGGAAGCCTTCTACCTGTCGGTGACCGACTGGGACCTGCTGAACGAAGCGCGGTTCGTCGGTTTCGACAACTACCGGAAGCTGTTCGCCGATCCGGTATTCTGGCAGGTCTTCCGCAATACCTTCGCCTATCTGATCTTCGGTACGCCGATCGCGATCCTGCTGTCTTTCGCCATCGCCTATTATCTAGACCGCGTGAGGTTTTTGCACGGTCTGATCCGCGCACTCTACTTCTTGCCGTACCTCACGGCCGCCGCAGCGATGGCCTGGGTTTGGCGCTGGTTCTACCAGCCCCCACCGATCGGCGTCATCAACAGCATCCTCGGCTTCGCCGGCGTGCCGGCGCAGCCCTTCCTCCGCTCGGTCGACCAGGCGCTGCCGGCGATCATGCTGACCGCGATCTGGGCGCATCTCGGTTTCCAGATCATCATCTTCATGGCCGGGCTGCGCGCAATCCCGACGAGCTATTATGAGGCGGCACGCATCGACGGGCTGGGCGAGGGGGCGATCCTGGCTCGCATCACCATACCGCTGCTGAAGCCGACCACGGTTTTCCTCGTCGTGTTCTCGTCGATCGGGTTCCTGCGGATCTTCGATCAAGTCTACAACATGACCAGCAATGATCCCGGCGGCCCGCTCAACTCGACCAAGCCGTTGGTCCTGATGATCTATCAGACGGCATTCTCGTCTTATCAGATGGGCTATGCGGCGGCCCAGACCGTCGTGCTGTTCACCATTCTGTTCGCGATCTCAATGGCGCAACTCTGGATCCTGAGGAGCCGTTGACTTGAGCAGCGACAACGAGAAGCCCGCTTCCGCCTACGGCGCCGTCCGTCCCGGCCGCGTCGTGGCCTGGACGGTCCTGTTCCTCGGCGGCGTCGTTATGATAACGCCGCTCCTGTTCATGTTCTCGACCTCGTTGAAATCGGCCGGCCAAGTCTATGACCTGCGCCTGATCCCCGATCAGCCGACGCTCGCCAACTACGTCAAGGTTCTGTCCGATGGGCGCTTCGGCCGCTGGTTCCTGAACTCGACTCTGATCGCGACGATCGTCACCCTGTCGTGCCTGTTCTTCGACAGTCTCGTCGCCTACACGCTGGCCAAATTCAGCTTCCCCGGCCGGCGGGTGGTCTTCCTGGCGATCCTGTCGACGCTGATGATTCCGACCGAGATGCTGGTCATCCCCTGGTATCTGATGGCGAGCAAACTCGGCTGGATCGACACCTACTGGGGCATCATGTTCCCCGGCATGATCACCGCTTTCGGCGTCTTCCTGATGAAACAGTTCTTCGAGACGGTCCCGAACGACTTCCTCGAAGCGGCGCGGGTCGACGGCCTCAATGAGTTCGCGATTTGGTGGAAGGTCGCGCTACCGCTGGTCACGCCCGCGCTTTCGGCGCTGGCGATCTTCACCTTCCTCGGCAACTGGACGGCGTTCTTCTGGCCCCTGATCGTGACCACCGATCAGTCGCTCTACACCTTGCCGGTCGGTCTTTCGAGCTTCGCGGTCGAGCAATCCATCCAGTGGGAGCTGATCATGACCGGGGCGGCTCTCGCGACCATCCCGACATTGGTGATCTTCCTGTTTTTCCAACGCTACATCGTGCGCGGCGTGATGCTTGCGGGAGTCAAAGGCTAAATGATGAGCACTCTGCAGGCCAAGGACGGGTCACGCTTCCCCGACCCGGTCTACCGGGAGACCGTGCTGCGGCCGCTGTTCGACGGCGCCCGACGCTACCATGCCGAGGCGCTGCGCCGGATCGACCGGGCTCATCTCGTCATGCTGGTCGAGACCGGCATCCTCGGCGCGGCGCAGGGCGCCGCCATCGCCGGAGCGTTGCAGGCGATGGACCGCGAGATCCGCCTGGACGACCTCGCCTATGGCGGCGACGTCGAGGACTATTTCTTCCATATGGAGCGTGAGTTGAAGGCACGCGTCGGGCCCGACATCGGCGGCCGGCTGCACACCGCCCGCTCGCGCAACGATATCGACCACACCTTTCTCAAGCTCGGCCTCAAGCCCCGCGTCGATCGCCTGCTGGCGGCCTGTCGGAAGCTTCTGGCCACGCTGATCGAGGTGGCCGCTCGCGACCGGGATGTCCTGATCGTCGCCTATACCCACGGCCAGCCGGCCCAACCCACCACCCACGGACATTACCTCGCCGCGATGAGCGAGGTGCTGATCCGCGACATGGAGCGGCTCGAAGCCGCCCGCGCGATCGTCGATCTTTGCCCGATGGGGGCGGCGGCGATCACCACTTCGGGCTTTCCGATCAGCCGGCAACGCGTTGCCGAACTTCTCGGCTTCGCGGCGCCGCAGCGGAATTCCTATTCCTGCATTGCCGCGACGGACTATCTGACGTCGGTCTACAGCGCGATCGTGCTCCTGTTCCTGCATCTCGGCCGCCCGATCCAGGATTTTCAGTTCTGGTCGAGCTTCGAGGTCGGCCAACTCTATCTGCCGAATGCCTTCGTACAGGTTTCGTCGATCATGCCGCAGAAGCGCAATCCGGTGCCGCTCGAGCATCTGCGGCATCTGTCCAGCCAGGCTGTCGGGCGCGCTCGGGCGGTCGTCGACGTGATGCACAACACGCCGTTCACCGACATGACCGACAGCGAGGCCGAGACGCACGAGATGGGCTATCAGGTCTTCGACGTCGCTCAGCGCGTGCTCGATCTCCTGACGGCCACCCTCCAGGCCTGCCGCATCGATTCCGAACGCGTCGCCGCCAATCTAAGCCGGTCCTGCGCCACCATAACCGAGCTGGCCGACTGGCTCGTGCGCAGCGAGGGTTTGTCCTTCCGACAAGGGCATGAGATCGCCGCCGAGGTCGCCCGCGCCGTCGTGGCCATGTCGGGCGATCTGCCGACGGACGGCTATCCGGCCTTCGTCTTGGCCTTCGAGCGCCATGTCGGGCGCAAGCCAGTGGCCGATGCGGCCGAATTCGCCCGGATGGTCTCGCCCGAGCACTTTGTCGCGGTGCGCGATCGCTTCGGCGGTCCGGCCCCCGCCGCCATGGACCCGGCCCTTGCGGGCTACCGCGTGGCGCTGGACGCGTTCGCGGCCCGTGCCGCGGCGATCGCCGCGCGGGAGGCCGCTGCGGCGGACGAACTCAAACGCCGCATTCAAGACGTCGCGAAAGGTGGATGATGGCCAGGATCGAGCTCGAGAAGATCGCCAAGCGCTACGGCAGCATCAGGACCGTGCACGATATCGACCTTACCGTCGAAGACGGCGAATTCGTCGTGCTGGTTGGTCCTTCGGGCTGCGGCAAATCCACGACCCTGCGCATGATCGCGGGCCTGGAAGCGATTTCCGGCGGGACGCTGCGCATCGGCGGCCAGGTGGTCAACGACCACGAACCCAAGCATCGGAACATCGCGATGGTCTTCCAGAACTACGCGATCTATCCGCATCTCACCGTGGCGCAGAACATCGGCTTCGGGCTCTACAGGTCCAAGCTCCCCAAGGCGGAAAAGCAGGCGCGCATCCGTGAAACTGCCCGAATCCTAAGTCTCGATCCCTATCTCGAGCGCCGTCCCGCCGCGCTCTCCGGCGGGCAGAGGCAGCGTGTGGCCATCGGCCGGGCGATGGTGCGCGACCCCGTGGCCTTCCTGTTCGACGAGCCGCTCTCCAATCTCGACGCCCAATTGCGCGGGCAGATGCGGCTCGAGATCAAGCAGTTGCACCAGCGGCTCGGCACCACGATCGTCTTTGTCACGCACGATCAGGTCGAGGCGATGTCGCTCGCCGACAGAATCGTCGTCATGCGCGAAGGTCGCATCCTCCAGGTCGGCGCGCCGATGGAGCTGTACAATCGGCCGGCGGATATCTTCACGGCGCGTTTCATCGGCACGCCGGAAATGAACATGATCGAGGCGACGATCGATGGCGGGCAGGTGAACCTCGGAGCGAACGCCGCGTCGGTTCGCCTGTCCAAGGTGCCGGGCTTGCCCTCGGACATCGGCACCGGCCGATCGATCGTCCTGGGGGTGAGACCGCAGGAACTCACCCTGCTGGCCGACGGGCAGGACAATTTCCCCATCCGGATCGCGGGCACGGTGCGGGTGGCGGAGCCGCACGGCTCGGAAACATTCCTGTTGCTCGATCTGCCCCAAGGGCACGTCGTCGCTCGCGCGCCTTCGAGCATTGCCTTCAAGCCCGGCGATGCGGTCGCATTCGGTGCGGAGGCCGACTGCCTGCGACTGTTTGATAAGGAGACCGAAAAACTGATCAATTGAGGCGGATTGGGGAAAGCAATGTGTCGCCGTTTCTGGCAGCGCCTGGCCAGACCGGCCTGCCGGGCAATGGCTTGAAGGAAATCACCACAGATTGCCGGCCTTCTCTCGCAAGCGAGACCTTTCGGGAGAGCTTGAACCCAGAGGGGAAACTCGTTGAGTTTGGGACTTTGTCCCAGATCGGCCTTTGGGATCATTCAGCGGACATTCTGAAAAGGCCTCGCTTGCGGGAGAGGTCATCCGCCTTCCCAACACGGCGCACGCTTCAAAGCGATTGCTCTGCCCGGCGCCGGTCGGCTTGACGGTTGACCGCCCCTCGATAGCTGTTATACGGTCGTATAACAAGGTGGCCTGAAGGCCGTGGGAGGCCAGCCTATGATCGAAGCGATGCACCGGCGTGCCGAGACGCCGCCGTCCGATGCGAGCTTGCCGGATGACGATGTCAGCCTGCCGGCCTGGATCTACCGCGATCCGGAGTTCTACGCGGTCGAGCAGGAGGCGCTGTTCCGCACCTCCTGGCAGGTGGTCTGCCATCTGAACGACATCCCGGAGGCGGGCGACTTCCACACCTTCGAGTTCCTGGGCGAGAATGTGGTGGTGCTGCGCGGCCGCGACGGGCAGGTGCGCGCCTTCCACAATGTCTGCCGGCACCGCGCCGCGCGGCTGCTCGACGGGCCAAAGGGCCAGTGTGGCAGCCGCATCGTCTGCCCCTATCACGCCTGGACCTATGAGCATGACGGCCGGCTGATCGGCATGCCGCAGCGCTCCAGCTACGGCGATTTCGACTTCGGCAGCCACGGCCTGGTCCCGGTCGAGCACGAGGTGTTCTGCGGCTTCATCTTCATCCGCCTCGCCCCCGGCACGCCAAGCGTGACCGAGATGATGGGTGGCTATGGCGAGGAGATGGCGGCCTACCGGATCGAGGAGATGGTGCCGCTGGGCCGGGTGACGTTGCGGCCGCGCGCGGTCAACTGGAAGAACGTCGCCGACAACTATTCCGACGGGCTGCACATCACCGTCGCCCATCCCGGGCTGACCCGGCTGTTCGGCCGCGGCTACGGCGTCGAAGCCAGGCCCTGGGTCGACAAGATGTGGGGCCAGCTGCAGGAGCGGCCGTCCGCCGTGCTGTCGGAGCGGGCCTATAAGCACTTCCTGCCGGAGGTGCCGCATCTGCCGCCGGAGCGGCAGCGGCTGTGGACCTATTTCAAGCTCTGGCCCAACATCGCCTTCGACATCTATCCGGACCAGATCGACTTCATGCAGTTCATCCCGGTCTCGCCGACCGAGACGATGATCCGCGAGATCGCCTATGTCCATCCGGACCATCGGCCCGAGATGAAGGCCGCGCGCTACCTGAACTGGCGGATCAACCGCTCGGTCAGCCTCGAGGACAAGACGCTGATCGACCGGGTGCAGGCCGGCATGGGCTCCTCCAGCTACACCGTCGGCCCTCTCGGCACCACCGAGGTCTGCCTGCGCAGCTTCGCCCGGGCGATGCGCCGGCTGATCCCGGAAAGCCGGCTGCACCGGCCGCCGCCGCCGGGCTGGAGCCTGCGGCGCGAGGCCTCGCAGGCGCCGGCCTTCGCGGCGGAATAGCGTTCAGAACGACAGAGCCGGGCGGATCTTCATGGCGAACACACAGGTCTTCGACGTCGCAATCATCGGCGGGGGCCATAACGGGCTGGTCTGCGCCGCCTATCTGGCGGCCGCCGGGCTGAAGGTGACGGTGCTGGAGCGCCGCCGCGTCGTCGGCGGCGCCGCGGTGACCGAGGAGTTCCATCCCGGCTTCCGCAACTCCGTGGCCTCCTACACGGTCAGCCTGCTGAACCCGAAGGTGATCCGCGACCTCGATCTGCCGGGCCACGGGCTGAAGGTGGTGGAGCGGCGGCTGGCCAATTTCCTGCCGGTCGACGACCACCGCTATCTCCTGTCCGGACCGGGCCGGACCAAGGCCGAGATCGCCAAATTCTCGGCCCGCGATGCCGAGCGCTACGACGCCTATGGCGACCGTCTCGACGTCATCGCCGACGTGCTGCGCGACATCGTGCTGCGCACCCCGCCGAATGTCGCGTCCGGCGGCTGGTCCGGCGCGCTGCCGGAACTGATCAAGGCGGGCTCGCTCGGCAACCGGCTGCGCAAGCTCGACATGGTGATGCGGCGCGACCTGCTGGACCTGTTCACCAAATCGGCGACGGACATCCTGGAAGGCTGGTTCGAAACGCCGGTTGTGCAGGCCCTGTTCGGCTTCGACAGCATCGTCGGCAACTACGCCAGCCCCAGCCATGCCGGCACCGGCTATGTGCTGCTGCACCACGTCTTCGGCGAGGTGAACGGCAAGAAAGGCGTGTGGGGCCACGCGATCGGCGGCATGGGCGCGATCACCCAGGCGATGGCGAAGTCGGCGGCGTCGCGCGGCGCGGTGATCCGCACCGATGCCGGCGTGCGCGAGGTGATCGTCGAGGGCGGCCGCGCCGTCGGGGTGGTGACCGAGGCCGGCGACATCGTTCGTGCCGGCTGCATCGTCTCCAACCTCAACCCCAAGCTGCTCTACGGCAAGCTGGTCGACCCGGCGGCGCTGCCGCAGGATTTCCGCGAGCGCATGGACCGCTTCAAATGCGGCTCCGCCACCTTCCGCATGAACGTCGCCCTGTCGGAGCTGCCGGACTTCACCTGCCTGCCGGGCAAAGCGCTGGCCGACCACCACACCAGCGGCATCATCTTCGGCCCCAGCCTGGACTACATGGACAAGGCCTATCTCGACGCCAAGGCCGGCGGCTGGTCGAAGACGCCGATCGTCGAGATGCTGATCCCGTCGACCCTGGACGACACGCTGGCGCCGCCGGGCCAGCACGTCGCCAGCCTGTTCTGCCAGCATTTCGACCCGAAGCTACCGGACGGGGCCAGCTGGGATGACCATCGCGAGACGGCGGCCGACCTGATCATCGACACGGTCAATGCCTGGGCGCCGAACTTCAAGGCCTCGGTGCTGGGCCGGCAGATCAACAGCCCGCTCGACCTCGAACGCACCTTCGGCCTGATCGGCGGCGACATCTTCCACGGCGCGCTGTCGCTGGACCAGATGTTCTCGGCCCGGCCGGTGCTGGGCCATGGCGACTACCGGGCGCCGGTGCCCGGCCTCTACATGTGCGGGTCGGGGACCCATCCGGGCGGCGGTGTCACCGGGGCGCCGGGTCACAACGCGGCGCGTGAGATCCTGGCCGATTTCAAGCGACGGCGGCTGAGGCGCGCGGCATGATCGAGGTCCCATCCGACCACGGGGCAGGGCAGGCATGGACCGATCCTGGGACGTAATTCCCGGCGACATGCCGGGGCTCGAATGGCGCATCCCCGTGCTGCGCTTCCGCGGCGGCGGCGGTGGACCCTCCGCCTATCTGCAGGCGGCGTTGCATGCCGAGGAACTGCCCGGCGTCATCGCCCTCGATGCGCTGTGCGCGAAGCTGCGCCGGGCCGAAGCCGCCGGCGACATTCGCGGCGACATCACCATCGTGCCCTGGGCCAACCCGATCGGGCAGCAGCAATGGCTGCACGGCTCCGGCCAGGGGCGGTACGATTTCGACAGCCGGGTCAACTTCAACCGCGGCTTCCCCCGGCTGGACCGGCCCGACCCGTCGCTGCTGCCGGACGACGATGCCGCGGTCACCGCGACCGAACGGCTGAAGGCCCGGCTGCTGCGCCTGGCGCTGCCCTGCGAGATCGTGCTCGACCTGCATTGCGACGATGAATCGCCGCTCTACCTCTACATCCCTTCGGCAGTGTGGCCGGCGATGACCGATCTTGCCGCCGCGATGCGGGCGGACACCGTCCTGCTCTGGGATGGCGACGGCGGTGGGGCCTTCGACGATGCCTGCATCAATCCCTGGCTGCGCAGCGGCGATCTGGCCGGGCGGGCCGTGTCGACCGTCGAACTGCGTGGCATGGGCGATGTCGATGCCGGCCTCGCCGAATCCGACGCGGCCGGGCTGTTCCGCTTCCTGGCGGGCCGGGGCGTGATCGCCGGCGATGCGGGGCCGATGCCCGACTGGTCGGGACCGGCCGTGCCGCTCGACTGGGTCGAGATGATCAAGGCGCCGGCGGGCGGGGCAATCTCCTTCGCCCGCAGGCCGGGAGACCGGGTCGAGGCCGGAGACCTCTTGGCGACGATCCTGGTCCGGCCGGGCGAGGAGGGGGGCGGGGTGCCGGTGCTGGCGCCGCAGCCGGGCGTGGTCCTGACCCGCCGGGCGCATCGCCGGACCCGCCCGGGCGACGATCTGATGAAGCTGGTCTGCGGTTCGCCGAGCGCGACCGCCAGGCCCGGCCCCCTCGAACCCTGAGGGGCCGGTACCGTCGAAGCAAGAAACAGGGAGCGCAAGAGCATGAGCCGTCCGATCCTTTCCGCCTGCCTGGCCGTGGTGGCCCTGGCGGGTCTCGCCGGCCCCGTCGCGGCGCAGGAGGTGGTGCGCCTCGGCACCACGCCGGAGTCCTACCCGCCCTTCACCTGGGTCGATGCCCAAGGCAAGCTGAACGGCTTCGAGATCGAGATCGGCGACGCGCTCTGCGCCCAGATGCAGGTCAAGTGCGAATGGGTGCTGCAAAGCTGGGACGGCATCATCCCGGCACTGCAGGAGAAGAAGTTCGACGCCATCATCGCCTCGATGGGGATCACCGATGAGCGCAAGCAGGTCGTCGACTTCAGCGAGAAATACTACGACTCGCCGGCGATCTTCATCGGCCCGAAGAGCGAGACGATCGAAATCTCGCCGGCGGGTATGCAGGGCAAGACCGTCGGCGTCCAGGTCTCGACCATCCACGCCAATTACATCGAGGCGAAGTACAAGGGCATCGTCACGATCAAGACCTATGACACGCAGGAGAACGCCAATCTCGACCTGATCGCAGGGCGCGTCGACCTGCTGCTGGCGGATTCGGTGGCGCTGACCGATGGCTTCCTGAAGTCGCCGGAAGGCGCGGATTTCGAGGTCAAGGGCCAGCCGATCCGTGACCCGTTGCTGGGGGACGGTTCCGGCATCGCGGTGCGTAAGGATGACACTGCCCTGCGCGACAAGTTCTCCGCCGCAATCAAGGCGATCCGCGCCAACGGCGTCTACAAGACCATCAACGACAAGTACTTCACCTTCGACATTTACGGCGGCTGAGCCCAGGGGGATGGAGGATCTCGCCGCCCTCTTGGGCTTCGGGGAGAAGGGGTGGGGCGGACAGCTCCTGGCCGGGGCGGTGGTGACGGTCGAGATCGCCGTCGCGTCCTACCTGGTCGGGCTCCTCCTCGGGCTGCTCGGGGCCTGGGCCAAGCTGGCCGGGCCCCGGCCGCTCCGGGCTCTCGGCAACGCCTACACCACCATCATCCGCGGCGTGCCGGACATCCTGATCATCCTGCTGGTCTATTACGGCGGCACCAGCGCCCTGCGGTCGCTGATCGGCCTGGTGGTGCCGGGGGTGACGGTCGAGATCGACGCCTTCGCTGCCGCCGTCGCCTCGCTCGGCTTCGTCTCCGGCGCCTATGCGACCGAGGTGTTCCGCGGCGCCATCCTGGCGGTGCCGCCCGGGCAGATCGAGGCGGCAAAGTCGCTGGCCCTGCCGCCGCGGGTGATGTTCTTTCGGGTGGTGCTGCCCCAGGCGATGCGCTTCGCCCTGCCGGCGCTCGGCAATCTCTGGGTCGTGGTGCTGAAGGACAGCGCGCTGATCAGCGTGGTCGGGATCCGCGACCTGCTGGGCAGCGCTGCCACCGCCGCCGCGACCACGCGCATGCCGTTCACCTTCTATGTTGTGGTGGCGCTGATCTTCCTGCTGCTGACCATCGCCTCGGTCGGGCTGTTCCAATTAGCCGAGCGCGCCTATGGCCGCGGCTACCGACGGTCCTGAGCCATGGATCTCGATTTCGTCCAGCGCATCCTCGGCAACCTGCTGAACGGCGTCGTCGTCACCATCATCCTGGTGGCGGCGTCGATGGTCTGCGGCAACGCCATGGCGGTGCCGGTGGCGCTGGCCCGGGTGTCACAGCACTGGTGGCTGAAGGTACCGGCCTTCCTGTTCATCCTGTGCATCCGCGGCACGCCGCTGATCGTGCAGATGTTCATGATCTATTACGGCCTGGCCCAGTTCCCGGCGGTGCGGCACAGCGTGCTGTGGCCGATCCTGCGCGAGCCGATGTGGTGCGCCGTGATCTCACTCAGCATCAGCACTGCCGCCTATTCCGGCGAGGTGCTTCGCGGCGCCATCCAGGCGGTGCCGAACGGCGAGATCGAGGCCGCGCGCTCGGTCGGGATGCGCCGCGGCCTGATGATGCGCCGGATCGTGCTCCCGATCGCCCTGCGCCAGAGCCTGCCGGTCTTCGCCAACGAGACGGTGCTGTTGCTGAAGGCCAGCGCCATCGTCTTCACCATCACCGTGCGCGACCTGATGGGCGAGGCCAACATCATCCGGGCGCAGACCTTCCGCACCTATGAGCCGCTGATCACCGCCGCCCTGATGTATCTGGTGCTGACCTGGATCATCGTCCGCGTCTTTGCGTGGCTCGAGGCGCGGCTCAGCACCCGCCGGCGGGCGATCTCGGCCGCGGCGCGCGGGCGCGTTGCGCCCGCCACGGCAACGGTGCCGCTCGACGCCCGCTGATCCCGCTTAGAGACCGTTTGGAAATGCGCTGGCGTGAGTCGGATGGCGGTGGTGTCGAGAACCGGCGCGCAGCGGACGTTTGAGTCCGTGAGCACCGGAAGCGGAGAAACCGCCGTCAGACGGCCTCGCCAGTAGCATTTCCAAACGGTCTCTTATCACCTGTACGGTGTTGCGGCGCAGGACTAGGCTTGCCTCGGGCGGACGTCCGGAAGAGGCGCCGTCCCCGCGCCACCTGGGAGATCGATCATGCGTTTGCGCAGCCTCGTCCTGGCCGCTGCCGCCACGGGCGTCCTGTTCTCCGGTCCCGCCTTTGCCGGCGCCGTGCTGGACCGGATCTTGCAGAACAAGAAGATGGTGATGTCGACGGATCCGGAATATCCGCCGCAATCCTCGCTCAATGCCAGCAATCAGTTCGAGGGGTTCGACATCGATGTCGGCACCGAGATCGCCAAGCGCCTCGGCGTCTCGATCGAATTCGTCACCCCGGGGTGGGAGACCATCGTCTCCGGCAAATGGGCCGGGCGCTGGGACGTCTCGGTTGGGTCGATGACCCCGACCAAGGCGCGGGCTGAGGTGCTCGATTTCCCGGCGATCTACTATTACACGCCGGCCGCCCTGGCGGTGCATTCGGCCAACACCACGATCAAGACCCCGGCCGACGCCTCGGGCAAAAAGATCGGCGTCGGCGCCGCCACGACCTATGAGAATTATCTGCGCGGCGACCTGGTGATCGACGCCGGCGGTGCGCCGCCGTTCCAGTTCGTGGTCAAGGACGCCAAGATCCAGTCCTACGACACGGACGTGCCGGCGCTGGACGACCTGAAGCTCGGCGACGGCACCCGGCTCGACGCGGTGGCGACGGCGCTGCCGACGATCCAGGGCGCGATCAAGAATGGCTATCCGATCAAGGTGGTGGGCTCGCCGCTGTTCTATGAGCCACTGTCGGTGGCGATCGAGAAGGGCGATCCGGAGCTGACCGCCAAGCTCGCCGAGATCGTCAAGTCGATGCATGACGACGGCACGCTGACCAAGCTGTCGATGAAATGGTACGGGGCCGACCTGACCAAGCCCGCGGCCTAGCCCCCGGCTAACAGGGTGGTCCGCCTGTTCGAGGCCCTGGCGCAGCCGCGGCTGCTGCGCGGGCTTCTGTTTCTGCTCGCCGTCGCCGTGCTGGCCGGCTTCGATTATGGCGGGCTGGTCGCGCGGCTGGCGGAGATCGTGCCGGCGCTGGCCCAGCCGGCCGGCCAGGCGGCCGGGCCCTGGCTGGTCATCGCCGTCCTGGCCGCCTTGGTGGTGGTGAACTTCTGGCTGCTGTCGCACCTGCCGTTCCGGGCCCAGGCGACGATCATCTGGGTCGAGCTGCTGGCCCTGTTCGCGGCCTTCTGCTGGAGCTTCGGGCTCAGCTATCCCTTCATGCTCGCCCGGGCGCCGATCCTGCTCGGGCTCGAGCTGCGCGACGGCTTCATCCAAGGCGCCGCACTGACCCTGTTCATCTGCGTCGTCTCGATCGCGATCTCGACCGTGATCGCGCTGGCGGCGGCCCTGGCGCGGCTGTCGGCCAGCGGCCCGGCCTTCGGCGTCGCCACCTTCTACACCTCGTTCTTCCGCGGCACGCCGCTGCTGCTGCAGACCATGCTGATCTATCTCGGCCTGCCCCAGCTCGGCCTGGTCATCGACGCCATCCCGGCCGGCATCATCGCCCTGTCGCTGTGCTACGGCGCCTACATGGCCGAGATCTTCCGCGCCGGCATCCTGGCGGTCCCGCGCGGCCAGTCCGAGGCCGCGCTGTCGCTCGGGCTGAAGCCGGCCGAGGTCACCTGGCTGGTGGTGCTGCCGCAGGCGATGCGGCTGATCATCCCGCCGACCGGCAACCAGTTCATCGCCATGCTGAAGGATTCCTCCCTGGTCTCGGTGATGGGGGTCTGGGAGATCATGTTCCTGGCCCGCACCCATGGCCGGGCCGAGTTCAAATACATGGAGATGCTGATCGTCGCCGCGCTGATCTACTGGGCGATGTCGGGGGTGTTCGAGCTGGTCCAGGCGCGGATCGAGAAGCGTTTCGGCAAAGGCGTGTCGGCCCGCTGAGTCGGATCTGGAGACGCGCGTCAGGTTATATCCAATTGGTTACAACCGGCCGCGCCATGAGGCAGCGCTTGGCCTGGACATTCCTCATTTGACATCCTTCGGCGACGATCAATAATAAGTAACCAAACGGTTATAACATGGCGGCCGAACGCCGCCGTGCCAGGGGAGGCAAACCGATGAAGGCTTTCAACCGCCGTTCGTTCCTGCAGGGCTCGATCGCCGCTGGGGCCGCGCTGTCGTTCGGCGCCGGCCGCGCCATGGCCGCGGAGACGCGGATGCGCATGACCTGGTGGGGGTCGCAGGACCGCGCCAAGCGCACCTTGGGCGTGGCCGACCTGTACAAGCAGAAGGCGCCCGACATCGCGATCGTCGGCGAACCGCTGAGCGGCGACGCCTACTGGACCAAGCTGTCGACGCAGATGGCCGGGCGCAACGTCTCGGACATCTTCCAGCTCGAGCCCAGCACCATCTCTGACTATTCGCGGCGCGGCGCCTGCATGCCGCTCGACCAGTTCATTCCCAAGCCGCTCGACGTCGAGGCGTTCGGCACCAAGATGCTCGACCTGTGCCGGGTCGACGGCAAGATCTATGGCGTCGGGCTGGGCCTGAACTCCTTCTCGATGTTCTACGACACCACGGTCTTCGCCAAGGCCGGCATCCCGGTGCCGACGCCGGAGACGACCTGGACCCAGTTCGCCGAGCTGGCGGCCGAGCTGACCAAGGCGGCCGGCAAGGACCAGCTCTGGGGCGCGCCCTACGGCGCCCGCTATCACTATGTGTTCGACATCTGGCTGCGCCAGCGCGGCAAGTCCCTGTACTCGCCGGAAGGGTCGATCGGCTTCGGCGTCGAGGACGCCAAGGAGTGGTACGCCTATTGGGAGGATCTGCGGGCGAAGAACATCTGCGTCTCGGCCGACCTGCAGACTGCGGACCAGAACATCATCGATACCAATCCGCTGACGCGCGGCAACTCGGTGATGGGCTTCACCTATTCCAACCAGTTGGTCGGCTACCAGGCGGTGATCCCGAACAAGCTCGGCATCACCATGGTGCCGGGGCTCGGCAAGGGATCCCCGTCCGGCCACTACTACCGGCCGGCACTGATCTGGAGCATCGGTTCGACCTCGAAGAACGGCGAGGCTGCGGCCGCCTTCATCGACTTCTTCGTCAACGACATCGAGGCCGGCAAGGTCCTGGGCGTCGAGCGCGGCGTGCCGATGTCGCCGAAGGTACGCGAGGCGATCCTGCCGCTGCTGAACGAGACCGAGCGGGCCACGGTCGACTACGTCAACCTGCTGGCGGACAAGGTCAGCGCCTATCCGCCGCCGGCGCCGGTCGGGTCGCAGGAATTCGACCGCGACGTGGCGCGCAAGACGGCGGACCAGCTGGCCTTCGGCCAGCTGACGATCGACGAAGCGGCGCAGCAGCTGGTGGAGCAGGGGACGGCGACGCTGCGCCCGAAGTGAGCGCATGAGGGCGGCATGACCCATCTGACGGTCCTGCCGCGTGGCCGGAAGCGGAGAGGATTGCGATGAAACGCGCCATGATCGTCTGGGGCGGCTGGGAGGGGCATGAGCCCGAACCGGGCGCCGCCTATGTCGCCGCGATGCTGCGGGGCGAAGGCTTCGAGGTCCGGGTCGAGGGCGACATCGACGCCTTCGCCGACCCGGCCGTGCGCGAGATGGACCTGATCGTGCCGTGCATCACCCGCGCCGCCATCGCCAAGGAGGCGCTGGACAACCTGCTGGCCGCGATCCAGGGCGGGGTGGGGATCGCCGGCTATCACGGCGGGCTCGCTGGCTCGTTCCGCGAGGCGGTGGCCTTCCACTTCATGGCCGGCTGCCAATGGGTGGCGCATCCCGGCGGCATCATCCCCTTCCGGGTCGAGGTCACCCGGCCGGACGACCCGATCATGGACGGGATCGGCGACTTCGACTACCGGTCGGAGCAGTACTACCTGCATGTCGACCCGATCGTGGAGGTGCTGGCCACCACCACCTTCTCGGGCGAGCACGCCCCCTGGATCGACGGCGTCACCATGCCGGTCGTGTACAAGAAGCACTACGGCGCCGGGCGGGTGTTCTACAGCGCGCTGGGCCATGTGGTGCGCGAATTCGAACACCCGCAGATGCGCGAGATCCTGCGCCGCGGCCTGCTCTGGGCGTCCCGATGACCGATACCGCCGACCGCATCCGTGCCAATCCGCTGGCCTCCCGCGCCGATGTGCAGCGCCTGCTGCGCGACCTGACCGCGCCGCTCGAAAGCGGCTTCAGCCCGGGCCGGGCGCAGATCCGCCTCGGGCTCGATTCCGCCCATTTCAACCGCAAGGCGCAGTGGTTCGAGGGCTATGCCAGGCCGCTCTGGGGCCTGGCGCCGCTGCATGCCGGCGGCGGCGGCTTCGACCTCTGGGACAAGTTCCGCGAAGGGCTGGCCAGCGGCAGCGACCCGGACCATCCGGAATATTGGGAGGCGGTGACCGACACCGACCAGCGCGCGGTCGAGATGGCGGCGCTCGGCTTCGCCCTGGCCCTGGCTCCGGACAAGCTGTGGGACCCGCTGCCGGAGGCGGCGAAGCGCCGGACCGCCGAGTGGCTGGGCGGCATCCAGTCGGTGCAGATGGCCGACAACAACTGGCACTTCTTCCCGGTCATGGCCGGGCTGGGGCTGGAGCGGGTGGGCGTCGGCATCGACACCGCCTCGCGCGAGCGGCATCTGGACCGGATCGACGCGTTCATCGGTGCCGAGGGCTGGTACGGCGACGGCGAGGGCGGCTGGATCGACCACTACAACGGCTTCGCGCTGCATTTCTACGGCCTGATCTACGCCGCCCATCGGGCGGAGCAGGACCCGGCGCGGGCGCAAGCCTACAAGGAGCGTGCGACGGCCTTTGCCCAGGGCTTCCGCCACTGGTTCGGCGCCGACGGCGCGGCGCTGGCGATCGGCCGGTCGCTGACCTACCGCTTCGCCATGGCCGGGTTCTGGGGCGCCTTGGCCTATGCCGGGGTCGAGGCGCTGCCCTGGGGCCAGATCCGCGGCCTCTGGGCCCGGCAGATCCGCTGGTGGATGCAGCAGCCGATCCTCGACGCCGCCGGCCGCCTGCCGGTCGGCTACCGCTGGCCGAACTACCTGATGAGCGAGGAGTACAACTCCCCCGGCTCGCCCTACTGGGCGTTCAAGGCCTTCCTGCCGCTGGCCCTGCCGGACAGCCATCCGTTCTGGACGGCGAAGGAGGAGGATCTCGACGCGCCGGACGGCACGGCCACGCTGCGTGGCGCCTCGATGGTGGTGCGGCGCAGCGGCGGGGACGTGGTGGCGCTGCCGGCCGGACCGGTGCGCATGGAGATGCGCGGCTCGGTCGATAAATACGGCAAGCTGGCCTATTCCTCGCGCTGGGGCTTGGCGGTGGAGGGCGACCGCTGGCTGGGACATGGCTTCTGCGGCGACAACCTCCTGGCGGTCAGCCGCGACGGGCAGGAGTTCCGCAGCCGCGGCGCGCTCACCGCCTCTCGGGTCGGCGAGGGCTGGGTCGAGACCGTCTGGCAGCCCATGGCGGGGGTCAAGGTGACGACGCTGCAGGCCTTCGCCGGCGACTGGGAGCTGCGGCTGCACCGCATTGCCGCCGACGCGCCGCTGGCGGTGATCGAGAGCGGCCACGCCGTGCCGGCGCACAGCCGCACGCGCGGCAAGCTGAAGCAGGCCTTCGACAGCCGCGAGCCGGGGCCGCAGGGCCTGACCATCGCGGTCGCCGACGGCCATGCCTCCAGCCTGGCCGATCTCGGCGGGTTGCGCCGCGCGGTCGAGGCCGATGTGGCGCCGAACACCCATCTGGTGTTCCCGCAGGCTTCGGTACCGGCCCTGGTCGGCCGGATCGGCGCGGGCGAGACGCTGCTGGTCACCCTGGTGCGGCCGACCTACGGCCTCGACCCGGCCACGCTGGCGGCATCGCTGCCCTCGGCCGACGACCTGAGCGCGATCGCCGAGGCCGCGGGTTGGAACGCCGCCATCCTCGACTGGGCGACCGTCCCTCGCCTGGAGCTTCGCAGCAAGCCGGTCGCCGAGTGGGAGTGAGCGCGGACGCGCAGGTTGGTTCGCTGCTCGCGAACCAACCTACGGCCTTTCGTCTCAGACCCTCGGCGCGGCCTGCAGGCGGCCGCCGGCCAGGGCGGTCAGGTGCAGCTCGCTCAAGGACCGCGGGTCGAACAGCAGCGCGGTCTTCTCCTCGCGGCTGAGGCCGCCGGTGGCGAGCGTGCCGGGGCCGTCGGCGGTCAGCTTGCGCCGCGCCGCCTCGACCAGCTTCGGGTCCTCGCGGCCGGCCTCGGGCGACCCGGTCAGCAGCGTCATGTGGATGGCGTTGGCCAGCGGGTCGCGGATCACCATCGCCAGCCCGTCCTCGACCGGCCGGGTGGTGGCGGAGAGCTGCTCGAACAGGGCCGTGGCCTCGACCACGATCTGCGGCTTCTGCCGCTCTTCCGGCGTTACCAGCAGGCCGAGCTTGCGGGCCCAGACGCCGGTGGAATGGCGCGAGGTGATCACCGACAGCGGGATCGACAGCAAGAGGCCGATCACCAGCGGCGACAGCCACGCCAGCATCGAGGGCGAGATCCACAGCGCCACCACGCCCAGCACGGCACCGAAGATGGTGTGGCCGCGATGCATCTGCACTGCGTCGGCCCAGGTGGTGCCGCGGTCGTCGCGCGACTGCGTGCCCCAGCCGGAATCGCGGCCGAGGAAGGCCTGCAGCACGAAGCTGGAGTGGAACAGCATCATCACCGGCGCCTGGAAGATCGAGAAGAAGGTCTCGAACAGCAGGCTCAGCAGCGCCCGGAAGGCGCCGCCATAGCCGGCCGCCAGGCGGCGGTCGAACAGCAGCAGCGTCCAGCCGAAGATCTTGGGCGCCATCAGCATCAGGAACGAGATCACCAGCAGGCGCACCGCCAACGTCTGGTCCTGCACCGGCCAGACCGGGAACAGCGCCTCGCCCTGCGGGAAATAGACCGGGATCTCCAGCTTGTGCTCAAGCGCCGTCAGCATGCCGATGCAGATGAAGATCAGCCACAGCGGCGAGGAGACGTAGCTCATCACCCCCATCGCCATGTGCTGGCGGGAGAGGGGGTGCAGGCCGCGCGCCACCAGGACGCGCAGGTGCTGCATGTTGCCCTGGCACCAGCGCCGGTCGCGCTTGGCGTGGTCGATCATCGTCGGCGGGCATTCCTCGTAGCTGCCGCCGAGCTCCGGCACCAGCCAAGCGGTCCAGCCGTTGCGCCGGATCAGCGCCGCCTCGACGAAATCATGCGACAGGATGTGGCCGCCGAAGGGCGGCCGCCCGGACAGGATCGGCAGGCCGCAGCTCTCAATGAAGGCGCGGGTGCGGATGATCGCGTTGTGGCCCCAGTAATTGCCGTCGCCGAGCTGCCAGAACGCCAGTCCGGCACCGACGATCGGCCCGTACAGGCTGCCGGCGAATTGCTGCATCCGGGCCCACAGCGTGTTGCGGTTCACCACCAGCGGCGGCGCCTGGATGATGCCGGCGCGCGGATTGGCCTGCATCAGCCGGGCCATGGTGACCAGCGTGTCGCCGGCCATCAGGCTGTCGGCGTCCAGCACCACCATGAAGTCGTAGCGGGCGCCCCAGCGGGTGCAGAAATCGGCGATGTTGCCGGCCTTCTTGGCGACGTTGTGCCGGCGCTTGCGGTAGAAGATGCGGCCGCTGCCCTCGGTGCGGCGGCACAGCGCGCTCCAGCCGATCTCCTCCGCCACCCAGACGTCCGGGTTGGTGGTGTCGCTCAGGATGAAGATGTCGAAGGCGTCGAGATGGCCGGTCCGCGCCAGGCTGTCATGGATCGCCTGCAGGTTGGCGTAGATGCCGGTCGTGTCCTCGTTGTAGACCGGCATCAGCACGGCGGTGCGGGTGCGCAGCGGCGCCACCGCTTCGGCCCCCTGCGGCCAGGCCAGGCCGGGCTGACCCCAGCGCAGCAAGAGCGTCAGGAAGCCGGGCAGGGCGGTCCAGAAGGACAGCGCGATCCAGGAGAAGTTGATGGCGAACATCACCACCAGGGCCAGCTCAAGCCCGGTGACGCCGCCGACCGACAGGAAACGATAGAGGGCGAAAGCGGCAGCCAGGGTCGACAGCGCGGTGGCGCCGAAAACAGCGAGGCGGCGCCAGCGAGCCGCGGAGGCGTAGGACGCCGCTTCGAGTCCGGTCATCGGCTAGGAGATCGCCTTTCCGTCAGGCCGGGCGCCGTTCGGCGGCCTCGGGCGACCACCAGCCGAAGATCCGCTTCAGCGGCTCGCCGGCCCAGACCGGGTCGAGCGGCTGGTCCAGCATCGGCGTCGGCTTGGCGCGCGGCACCGGCACCGGCGAGACGCGACGCAAGGCCTGCTCCATCACCTGCGGCAGCGGGTCCTCGGACAGGAAGTGCTCCGGCCAGCGACGGGCGGCGTCGGTCAGCAGATAGGCGGCGCGGCCGATGGTCAGGATCGCGTCATCCTCGCGCTCGCTGCGGTTCAGCACCACGGCGAACCAGTCGGCGGTGCGCCGGCGGGCGTGGTCCAGCAAAGCGGGGGCCGGCATCGCCGACGGATCGACGTCGCAGAACGCCGTCTCGATGGCGCCGGACAGCGCGGCCGGATCAGTGAAGCCCAGGCCCTGGAAGAAGGCGATGACGTCGTCTGGCATGTTGATGTTGACCGGGGTGTGCAACCCGACCTGGGACATGGGACGATTCCGATGTGTCGTCAAGGCGTCCATTGGAAACTCCATGTTTCGGTCAAGGCATCGCTGCCCTGCCGTAAGAAGCACCGAAGCTCGGCGGGATCGTCGCCGGCAGGTTTCAGATCGAAGAACGCCCGCCAGCCGCCGAGTTCCGGATTCCGCTGCGCCACGGGGAACTGGATCTCCCCGGCAGAAGCCGTGACTACGGCCTCCAATGTCGCGTCTGGCGGCAGAGAGTCAAGCGCGCCGCCCCGGAAGTCGATCACGAACTTGCGGGTATCGCTGGACTTGCTGTCGCCGCCGGACACGCCACCGGCGCCGGTGCGGGTCGATACCACGGTGCCGCGGTCACTGGCGACGGGGGGGTTCATGCCCCAGTGCAGCCGGTAGGACAGCTTCCATTCCTGGCCGGTGTCGACCGGCTGCTTCGGCACCCAAAAGGCGACGATGTTGTCGTGGATCTCGGCGTCGGTCGGGATCTCGACCAACTGCACCACGCCCGGGCCCCAGCCGCTCAGCGGCTCGACCCACAGGCTGGGGCGGCGCTCATACATCGCCTCCAGATCCTGATAGCTGCTGTAGGAGCGCTGGCGCTGCATCAGCCCGAAGCCGCGCGGATTTTCGTCCATGAACGAGCTGATCAGCAGCCGCGACGGGTTGCGCAGCGGCCGCCACATCCATTCGCCGGCTCCGCTCCACATCGACAGGCCGTCGCTGTCATGCACCTCCGGCCGGAAGTCGTCGAACGTCCGGTGCTCCTGCGGGCCGTACAGGAACATGCTGGTCAGTGGCGCGATGCCGAACTTCTCGATGGCGTGGCGCGGATACAGCGTCGCCTCGACGTCGACCGTGGTGATCTCGCCCGGCTTGATCAGGAAGCTGTAGGCGCCGGTCACGCCGGGACTGTCGAGCAGGGCATAGAGCCGGATCTGCTTGGCGTCCGGCGCCGGGGTCTCGACCCAGAACTGGCGGAAGACCGGGAACTCCTCGCCGCGGGTCGATCCGGTGTCGATCGCCAGGCCGCGGGCGGACAGGCCGTAGATGTTCTTGCGGCCCAGGCAGCGGAAATAGCTGGCGGCCAGGAACACGGCGATCTCGTCCAGGAACTCCGGCCGGTTGATCGCATAGTGCAGCCGGAAGCCGGCGAAGCCGAGATGGTCGGACGGGGTGTCGGGGAACTTGTTGCCGCCCAGGTCGAACAGGTCCTGGCGGTACAGGATCTCGCGCGCCTGGTAGCCGTCGACCTGGAAGATGTGGACCGGCTTGTCCAACAGCGCGCCGAGATGGAAGAACTGCATCTGGAACGGCAGGTTCTCCGGCCGCCACAGCGCCTGCTCGGGCAGGAAGCGGATCGCCCGATGCTGGTCGTAGCTCAACTGGGTGATCTCGGCCGGCAGGTTTTCGTCCGGCGGCACGAACGGAGCCTGCGACACGGTCTTGGCCCGGTCGATCAGCCAGGTCATGCTGAACGGCGTGGTCTCGCCCAGGCTGGGGGCGGCGAGGGCAGACCGGACGGACGCGAATAGCGACGACGCCGCCAGCGCGGTCGTGCCCATCAAGATCTGGCGTCTGCTCAGCCCCACATCACCACCGGATTTTGCACTGCAACATGATGGCACAATCGATCGCGATTGTGGCGGTTCCTGGACAACATCATCACACGTGACAGCCGCTGCGCCGTGCGCGGCCCAAACCCCCACAACCCAATTCCCGGCCACAGCGCTTCTGCCGGCGCCGTCTGCAGGGATCGTCCGATCAACGCTATCTTCGTGATTTTGTTCCGATGTTACCCTAGCCGCTTCGGTTGCAGCGCAAAAGCCGGCCAACCCAGGCGCAGCGACAGACACAGCTCTGCATTTTCACAGATTGACACGTGCAATTGGCCCGCCTTCACGGGGAGAAGGATCTGGCGAACGCATCCCGGAACGTCGCCATCAGCGCCACCGGTCCGGTTTGGGGGGGATAGAGCCCGTCGACGAAGCCCCAGTCGCGGAACCGCGCCACCAGGTCCGGGTCGCGGCTGAAGACATGCACCGGCACGTCGCGCGGCGTGCCCGGGCCGGTCACGATCGGCGCCGGCTGGTGGTCGCCCAGTACGACCATCAGCGTATGGTCGCCCATGATCCGGGCGGCGTAGTCCAGCACCGAGCGAAGCGAATAGGCCATGGACCGGCCGTACTGGTCGCGGATCCGGTCCGGGTCGCTCCACACCTCCTCCGGCGTGCCGCCGGTGGCCGGCAGGGTCCGGTACAGGCTGCCGTCGCCGATCGTGCCCCAGTCGTCGACCAGGGTCGGCACCGGGGTCCAGGGCGCGTGGCTGGACACCAGCACGACCTCGCTGAACAGCGGCTTCGGCTGCTGCTGCCGCCAGCGGTCATAGGCGGCCAGCGTGTACTGGTCCGGCATCGTCACCCAGCCGAAGGGCGGGCCGGCATAGCCGAGATCGTCGGCGAACAGCGTCTGGTCGAAGCCGAAGAAGCGTTTCGCCTCGGGTTCCTTGCCGGTGATCGCCGGGGCGATCAGCCCGGTGTGGTAGCCGGCCTTGGCGAACAGGCGGGGCAGGGTCATGCGCTTGCCGGTGACCAGCAGGTCGTAGCGCATCTGGTCGTCGATCTGCATGCCGCTGGCCAGCGTCGCATGGGCCAGCCAGGACTGGCCGCCGCGGGTCGGCGAGGCCAGCCAGCCGGAGGCGGTATAGACCCCGGCGGCGGCCAGCTTCGGCGCCATCTCGGCCAGCGCCGCCTTGGGCAGGGCGTCGAAGCGGGGGTCCTCCAGCGCGCTGCGGCCGTAGGATTCGAGGAAGACGACGGTGACGTCGGCGCCGCCCAGCCCGCCCAGCGGTGCCCTGGACACCCCGCCGACCAGCGGGTCCACCGCCTCCTCGGCCCGGAATCGGCCCGCCATGAACAGGGCCGGGATCAGGCGGTTGACCTGGTCGGCGACCATGAAGCTGGCGGTATCGTTCACCGGGCGGGCGTCGCCATAGGCGCCCGGCACGGCCTGGCCGATGGCGAAGACCAGAATGGCCAGCGCCGCCAGGAGGCCGGCGACGCCGCGCCGGGCGGCAGAGGCGGACAGGGCCTGCTGCAGCAGGCGCACGGACCGGGCCGTGGCCCGCCAGATGCACCAGCCGGCGACGATCACCCCCAGGGTGATGCCGATCAGGCCGACGGCGCCGAGAACCCCGTTCGCGAGATGCATGCCGTTGACCAGCAGCAGCCGGTCGACATAGAGGCTGACCGGCCGGCCGAAGGAGACCTGGATGACGAGGTCGGCCAGCTTGATCGCGGCGACCAGCAGGCCGAGCCCGCCGAGCACGGTGGCAAAGGCGCGCGACCGCCGCAGCGGCGGCACCAGCACCAGGGCGGCGACCACGATCGCCAGCTCGATCGGGATCGAGGCGAGGCCGTAGACCTGCCAGCCATCCGGGGCCGACGGCACGCCCAGCAGCAGCACCAGCCAAAGCAGTGCCGCGGCCATGCGCAGCCCCTCGAGCAGGGGCGTGAATCGGCTGCGGGGACGGGGCAGGGCGGTGTCGCTGGCGGTCATGGCGGCGACGATGGCACAGCTTCCTCTGGCAATCGGATGAATTCTCCGCAATCTCCGAATACACCCTGGTGCCGGATCGGTATCGGCGCGATAACCGGATCGAGATTTGACCGTGCGATGCCCGACGACAGACCCGCCGCCCCGACCGCAGAGACCATCCGGCTCGCCACGTCAGATGACGTGCCGCGGCTGCTGGAGATCGAGTCCCGTGCCTTCGACCATGACCGCCTGAGCCGGCGCAGCTTCCTGCATTTCCTGACCCGCGGCCACGCCGTCTGCCTGGTGGCGGAGGCGGGGAGCCAACTGCTCGGCTACGCCCTGGTGCTGCTGCGCCGGACCACGGCCCTGGCGCGGCTATACTCGCTGGCGGTCGACCCGGCGGTACGCGGCCGCGGCCTCGGCGCCCGGCTGCTGGAGGCGGCGGAACGGGCGGCGCATGACGAGGGCGCGCTGTTCCTGCGGCTCGAGGTGCGGCCGGACAACGCGAAGGCGATCGCGCTCTATGAGTCGCGCGGCTACCGCCATTTCGGGCGCTATCTCGACTTCTACGAGGACCATGCCGACGCGCTGCGCTTCGAGAAGCGGCTGGGCACCTCCAGCCCATCGCAGGGCGACCAGCCGCAGATCGACCTGCATGTGCCCTATTACGCCCAGACCACCAACTTCACCTGCGGCGCGGCGACGCTGTTGATGGCGCTGAAGGCGCTGGACCCGGAGACGGAGCTGAGCCGGGCGCGCGAGCTGCGGCTGTGGCGCGAGGCGACGACGATCTACATGACCTCGGGCCATGGCGGCTGCGACCCCTACGGCATGGCGCTGGCGGCGCATGACCGCGGCCTGCGGGCCCGGATCTTCGTCAGCGACGATTCGATCCTGTTCCTCGACGGCGTGCGCAGCCCCGACAAGAAGGCGGTGATGACGGTGGTGCAGGAGGATTTCCGCACCCGCTGCGCCCGCCGCCGCATCGAGGTCGAGCACCGTGCCCTCGGATTGCCCGAAATGTGCGCCCTGATCGGCGAAGGCGCGATCCCGATCGTGCTGATCAGCTTGTTCCGGGGCTATGGCGAAAAAAATCCGCACTGGGTGGTCGCAAACGGCTTCGACGAGCGTTTCATCTATGTGCACGACCCCTGGGTCGCCGTGACGGAGATGGAGAGCGCGTCGACCAAGGCGAACCTCCCGATCCCGCGCCGGGAATTCGAGCGTATGGCCCGCTACGGCCGCACCCAACTGAGGGCCGCGGTCGTGCTCAGCAGGAAGGCCCAATGAGCGGTTGGATCATCGTCGTCGACCGCATCGGCGACTTCAAGGGCGACCCGGACGGCCGCCAGCTCATCACCACCCGGGACTACATCGGCCGGCCGCAGGCGATCAAGGGAGGGGACGCGAAGGTCATCAACCTGTCGCGCTCCACCGCCTATATGACGCGGGGCTACTACGTCTCGCTGCTGGCCGAGGCCCGCGCCCACCGGGTCATTCCGATGGTCGAGACCATCCTCGATCTCGGCCAGAAGACGCTCTACAAGATCGCCCTGCCGGACCTGGAGGACGACCTCAACCGCCGGATCAAGCGGGTGTCGCCGCCGCCGGGCGGCCCATTCAAGCTGATCATCAGCTTCGGCCGGGCCGATGACGACCGGTTCCAGGATTTCGGCCGCCGGGTGTTCGACTGGTTCCGCGCGCCGATCCTCGAGGTCAAGGTCCGCTTCACCGACCGCTTCCGCATCGCCTCGATCGCAGAATTGTCGATCTCGGACATCGAGGGCGAGACCGAGGCCTTCTTCTACGAGACGCTCGACCTGTACACGCGCCAGAGCTGGCGCAACCCGAAGGAGAACAAGCCGGCGAAATACACCCTCGCCGTGCTGTTCAACCCGAAGGAGGAGTTCGCGCCATCGACCCAGCGCTCGCTCCTGAAGCTCGCCCGCGTGGCCGAGACCATGGACATGGAAGTCGAGCTGATCGAGAAGAAGGACCTGCTGCGCCTGGCCGAATACGACGCCTTGTTCATCCGCGAGACCACGGCGATCGACAACCACACCTTCCGCTTCGCCCGCCGGGCGGAGCAGGAGGGCATGCCGGTGATCGATGATTCCACCTCGATCCTGCGCTGCACCAACAAGGTCTATCTCTACGAGCTCCTGTCCGCGAACAAGATCCCGACGCCGAAGACCGTGGTGGTCGACAGCCTGAAGAACATCGAGCGGGTGGAGGAGGAGTTCGCTTATCCGATCGTGCTGAAGATCCCGGACGGGTCCTTCAGCCGCGGCGTGTTCAAGGCCAATGACCGGCGCGAGCTGGAGCAGATGGCCGAGCAACTGCTGGACGATTCCGACGTCATCCTGGCGCAGGAGTTCATGCCGACCGACCATGACTGGCGGGTCGGCGTGCTGGATGGCGAGCCGCTGTTCGTCTGCCAGTACATGATGGCGAAGAAGCACTGGCAGATCGTCCGCCACTCCGCCGACGGCAAGGTCGGCTGGGGCAACTTCAAGACCTTCGGGCTCGACGAGGTGCCGCCGGAGGTGCTGGACGTTGCGGTGCGCGCGGCCAAGCTGATCGGCGACGGGCTCTACGGCGTCGACCTGAAACAGACCGAGAAGGGCGTGTTCGTGATCGAGATCAACGACAACCCCAATCTCGACCATGGCTGCGAGGATCTGGTCGCCAAGGACGACTTGTGGCGGCGGCTCTGCCGCTGGTTCATCGACCGCATCGACGCCGGCTGATCCGGCCGCGCTGAAGGGGGAGGGGGAATGGCACGTCGCGCATGGCTTCCGCTGGTCCTGGTCCTGGCCGGCGCCTGTCCCGCCTGGGCCGACGGCACGCTGGCGGGCAAGCTGTCGGTCGACGACCGACAGCGGCTCGAGAGCTTCGACTCCGTGCGCGGCGAGGCGATCGGCGCCGCCCGCGAGAGCGACGACAAGGCAGCGCTGGCCGTGCTCGACGCGATCCTGTCCGGCAAGCCGGAGCCAATCCGCGGCGTCACCGACCTCGCCGGCGACTGGCGCTGCCGGGTGGCGAAGCTGGGCGGCAGCGACACCCTGCCGCTGGTGATCTACGACTGGTTCCGCTGCCGGATCACCGATGACGCGGCCGGGCTGCGGCTCGACAAGATCTCCGGTTCGCAGCGCACTGCCGGCACCTTCTACGACGATGCCGATGCCGAGCGGCTGACCTATGTCGGGGCGTCGTATTACGGCCATGAGGGCAAGCCGCAGGCCTATGGCAGCGACGCCGAGCGCGACCAGGTCGGCTATCTGGTCCGGGTCGGGCGCGACCGGCTGCGGCTCGAATTCCCGTCGCCGCGCCGCGAATCCCAGTTCGACATCATGGAGCTGGAACGCACCCGCTGATGCGCACCTGTACTATAGGCTCGATAAACTCATCGTTACGGACGGAGAAATGCCTCTCCCGCTTGCGAGACCTTTTCAGAACAGCAACCCTTCCCTTCATCGTCAATCCCGCGAAAGCGAGAAGCTCTCCGGTCAAAGCGTTATGAGATCTCCGCTTTCGCGGGGATGACGGGTTGGGGAATTCTGAACGTCCTGGCATGCGGGGAATACCACGCGCATGCCTCCGACCACGGCGACCGGTCTTCCGGTCGGCCGCGCAGGTGGATGTGGGCGGGCATCTGCAGGTGGTCTACGGGACGTTGCGCTCGTCGTCCTGGCGGTGCCGGCCGATCAGGGCGGCCCGGCAAGGCGGTGTCGGCGAGGTCGACGTCGATGCGCTCGTCCTCGGTCAGCTTTTCCCGGAGCTCGGCGGTCAGCTGTTCCTTGGCCTCGGGGTCGGGAACCGCGGCGATGGCGGCGGCGACGCCCTGGGCGGCGGCCTGGCGCCGGCCGTCCTTCTCGTCCTGCCGGGCCTTGCGCCGGAGCTCGGCCTCGCGCCGTGCCTGCTCCTGCCGCAGCCTGATCTTCAGTGCGATGGCGCGGCGGATGCCGAGGAACAGGCTGCGGCAGGAGCAGGCACGGCGCCCCGGCGCGGTCGAGATCGCCGGCCGCGAGGGCGGCGAGCCCTCGAGCCTGAAAGGTCCGGGCCATCTCCAAGGCGAGCCTGGTCAGCCCGGACAGCACCTCGGCCTCCCGCTCGTCAGGGGACGGCGAAGCGGCGGAGGGAGTCCCGGCTGGGATTGCATTGACCATGTCTTAATTAGAACAAAAGCAGAACACTTAAGCCAGCAGAATCTCACTTGGCTGAATCGTCATCACAACGTCCGGGGCCGGTCCCGCTGGATGGCCACGCCCCCTGCGGGGAGGTCCTGTCGCCCTTGCTGCTCTCCGCTGCGGTGGCGGCAATGGTGCTGATTACCGTCGAGGCGTTGAAGCGGCTGTCGCTTCGTTGCGTGCGGGTCCTATCATCGCCGAAGATCGGCTGAAGGGCTCGCCATGCATCGCCTCCTCGTCCTGCTCGCCCTGCTGCTCGGGCCGGGTGCTCCTGCCCTGGCCCAGGCGCCGGCCCAACCCGGCCCGGACAAGCTGCGCAGCCTGGCCGAGCTGCTGCAGGACCCGGAGATCCGCGGCTGGCTGCAGGCCCAGGTCGCCGTTCCCGCCGCGGCCCCGGCGGAGGCCGGGCCGGCCGCCGCCCCGGCCATGGGCGCGGGGATGCAGCAGAGCATGGCCGGCGGCATCGAGGCGACGCGCGGCTTCCTGCGGTCGCTGATCGCCGCCGCCCCGACTTTGCCGGCGGAGCTCGCCGCCGCCTGGCGCGTCCTGACCGGACAGCTGATGGAACAGGGGCTGCTCTGGACCGTCCTGTCCCTGGCGGTCTTCGTCGGCCTCGGCTTCGGCGCCGAGAAGCTCTACTGGTGGCTGTCCGGCAGCTTCCGCCGCCGGTTGATCGGCACCCAGCTCGATACCCTGCACGGCCGGCTGCAGGCGGTGTGGCTGCGCTCGGTCTACGGCCTCGGCCTGATCTTCGCCTTCGCCCTGGGCAGCATCGGTGCCTTCCTGCTGTTCGACTGGCCGCCGCTGCTGCAGGAGGTGGTGCTGTCCTACCTGCTGCTGGTGCTGATCGTGCGGGTGACGCTGGTGCTGGGCCGCATCATCCTGGCGCCGGGGGCGGAGAGGTTCCGGCTGGTGCCGATGGCGACGCCGACCGCGCGCTTCTGGTTCATCTGGTCGGCGATCCTGGTCGGCTGGTTCTTCTTCGTGCAGTTCACGCTCGACGTCCTGGCGACGCTGGGGTTGCGGCTGGAAGCCTGGTACCTGGTCGGCCTGGCCTGCGGCGTGGTGCTGCTGGGCCTGACGCTGACCGCGCTGTGGCGCGCCCCGACCTTCGACGGGCGCGACCGGATCGGCCACGACCACCGGATCGGCACCTGGCTGCTGACCCTCTACATCGTCGGGGTCTGGCTGGCGCTGTTCACGGGCTCGGTCGCGCCCTTCTATGTCGGCGTCATCCTGCTGCTGCTGCCGATCGCGATCCGCGGCTCCCATCTCGCGGTCAAGCATGTGTTGCGCCCGCCGGGCGCCGCGGCGGCGGAGGAGGTGCCCTCGGTGCTGGCGGTGTCGCTGGAGCGTGGGCTGCGCGCCCTGCTGGTGATCGGCGGGGCGCTGGCCATCGCCGGCGTGCTCGGGCTCGACCTCAGCGCCCTGACCATGCGCGACACACTGACGACAAGGTTGCTGCGCGGCGCCATCAATGCCGCGATCGTGTTCCTGGTGGCGGATTTCGCCTGGCACCTGCTGCGCGCCTGGCTGGACCAGCGCATCGTCGCCGCCAATTCGGCCGGGCACGGCACCGGCGACGACGTCCGGCGCCGCGCCCGGCTGCGCACCCTGCTGCCGATCCTGAAGAACGTGCTGTTCGTGGTGCTGGCGGTGATGGCCGGGCTGATCGCCCTGGCGGCGCTGGGGGTGGAGATCGGGCCGCTGGTCGCCGGTGCCGGAGTGGTCGGCCTCGCCGTCGGCTTCGGCGCCCAGACCCTGGTGAAGGACGTCATCTCCGGCATGTTCTTCCTGTTCGACGACGCCTTCCGCATCGGCGAGTACATCGAGAGCGGCAGCATCCGCGGCACGGTCGAGGGGTTCTCGCTGCGCTCGCTCAAGCTGCGCCACCATCGCGGCGCGCTGCACACCATCCCGTTCGGCGCGCTGGACAAGATCACCAACTATTCGCGCGACTGGGTGATCGACAAGATGACGATCTCGGTCACCTACGGCACCGACCTCGACAAGATCAAACCGCTCGTCAAGGAGATCGGCAAGGCCCTCCTGGCCGACCCGGAGATGGCGCCGCACATCCTGGAGACGCTGAAGATGCAGGGGGTGGAGCAGTTCGGCGACTACGCCATCCAGATCCGGCTGAAGATGATGACTAGGCCGGGCGAGCAGTTCGTGATCCGGCGCCGGGCCATGGCGATGCTCAAGAAGGCCTTCGAAGCCAACGGCATCGCCTTCGCCGTCCCGACCGTCACCGTGGCGGGAGGTGACGGCGGTGCCGCAGCCTCGGCCGTGGCCCAGCACGCGCTGGACCGTGCCAAGCCGGCGGGGGAGGTGGGGTAGGGGACGGCGTCAGCCGCAGCTCACTCGTCGGATTCGGGGTTTCCGTAGATATCGAAGTCGAGAACCAGGCCCCGCGACCCGACCATCGTCAGAGTCTCGGGGCGAAGGTCGATCCCTTCGTTCGACTTCTCCAGGAACAGGCCGCAGAAGATGTCGGCTTCGAAGCGGGCCGACAGGTCTCGCCACACGGCCAGGTCCTGACACAGGGGCGAGAGCAACTCGACGATCTGGCCATCCAGGTCTCCAGGATTTCGTCTCTCTACGTGCAGGCGCCACGATCCGGTGCCGGCTTTCACATCCCGGCGGGCGGCCCGGTGGTAGCGGAAGATCTCCCCCTTTCTGACTCCGACGCTCGGCGCTGAGCCGAGCAGGCGGGTCAGTTCGTCCGGATCGAGGTCATCGCCGAAGAACCGCAGCGAAGCGGCGGATTCGCTCAGCCGCGCCATGCCCGATGCTCGCGTCCGGCTGTTCGCAGATCCTGAGGATGCAACGTCGCGCGCACCCTCAGAAGAACGTCGACCGGGCGCTGGCGGAATGTTCCTTCAGCACAGCGTTGCTGGCCGGGTCGATCTCCTTCAGCAGCACGTCGTAGCCCCACAGGTCGGCCAGGTGCTGCAGCACCTGCCTGGTGTCGTTCTCGGCCAGCAGGATGCCGTTCACCACGCTGTGGTGCACGATCAGGCGGCGGTCGCCGGCGAGGTCGACATCGACCACCTGGATGTCCGGGTCGATCCAGGCGACGTCGTAGTGGCGGGCCAGCGCCCGGCGGATCCGGCGGTAGCCGTGCTCGTCGTGAATCGCCTCCACCCGCAGCTCCGGCTGGCCGGAATCGTCTAGCAGGTGGAACATCCGCCACTGCCGGATCAGCCGCGGGCTGAGGAATTGCGAGACGAAGCTCTCGTCGCGATAGTTCGCCCAGATATCCTGCAGCACGCCGGTGGCGTCGCCCTTGCCGGCGATGTCCGGGAACCACTCGCGGTCCTCGTCGGTCGGGTCGACGACGATCCGCTCGATGTCCTGCATCATCCCCAGGCCGAGGGCGTAGGGGTTGATGCCGTTAAAGTGCTGGTCGTTGAACTCCGGCTGGTACACGACGTTGGTGTGCGACTGCAGGAACTCCAGGAAGGCGCCGTCGTTCAGGGCGCCCTGCTCGTGCAGCGTGGTCATGATCTTGTAGTGCACCCAGCAGGCGCAGCCCTCGTTCATCACCTTGGTCTGCGACTGCGGGTAGAAGTACTGCGCCACCAGCCGGACGATGCGCAGCAGCTCGCGCTGCCAGGGCTGCAGCCGCGGCGCCGATTTCTCCAGGAAATAGAGGATGTTCTCCTGCGGCAGCTCCAACAGGGCGCGGCGGCGCTCCTCGGTCAGCACCGGGCCGGATTTGGCCGGCGCGGTCGGCAGGGTGCGCCACAGGTCGTTGAACACCTGCTCCTGGTATTGCAGCCGCTCCTTGGCCCGCCGCTCCTCGGTCTTCAGGTCCGGCCGGCGCGGCCGCGGATAGCGGTGCACGCCGTGGCTCATCAGCGCATGGGCGGCGTCCAGCAGCTGCTCGACCGCCATCTGGCCGTAGCGCTCCTCGCATTGCGCGATATAGCTCTTGGCGAATTCGAGATAGTCGAGGATGCCCTCGGCGTCGGTCCACTGCTTGAACAGGTAGTTGGTCTTGAAGAAGGTGTTGTGGCCGAAGGCGGCATGGGCGATCACCAGCGTCTGCAGGGTCGCGGTGTTCTCCTCCATGATGTAGCTGATGCAAGGGCTGGAATTGATCACCAGCTCATAGGCCAGGCCGCGCAGCCCCTTGCGGTACAGCACCTCGTTCTGGGCGAACTGCTTGCCGAAGGACCAGTGCTTGTAGAACAGCGGCATGCCGATCGAGGAATAGGCGTCGAGCATCTGCTCGGCGGTGATCACCTCGATCTGGTTGGGATAGGTGTCGAGCTTCAGCTCCTTGGCCACCTGTCCGACCCGGTCGTAGATCCGCTGGATCGTGCCGAAGTCCCAGTCGGTGCCCGGGAAGAGCAGCGCATCATCCGTCATTCGGCCCCCGCGGTCTGCACGTCTCGGCGCTGGAACAGCTCGCGGAACACCGGATAGATGTCGCGGCGATGCCAGACCTTGCGCATGGCGAAGGGCGCATCGGCCTTCCGCACCCTGTCGTAGGTCTGCCACAGGTCGGTCTGCCGCGGCACCACGCCGGAGGACATCGGGTCCTCGTCGCGGCCGACCTCGAGATAGGCGAAGTACTGGCACAGCGGCAGGATCTCGTCGCCCAGCAAGGCGGCGGATTTGGCGCTGTCGCTCGACAGGTTGTCGCCGTCCGAGGCCTGGGCGGCATAGATGTTCCAGTCCTCCGGCCGGTAGCGCTGGGCGACGATCGAGGCCATCATCTCGAGAGCGGTGGAGACCACCGTGCCGCCGCTCTCGGTCGAGTAGAAGAACGTCTCCTCATCCACCTCCTCGGCCTGGTGGGTGTGGCGGATGAAGACGATCTCGACATGCTTGTAGCGGCGCTTGAGGAACAGGTGGAGCAGGGCGAAGAAGCGCTTTGCCAGGTCCTTCATGTGCTCGGTCATCGAGCCGGACACGTCCATCAGGCAGAACATTACCGCCTGGGCCACCGGCTTTGGCGTTGCCTCCAGCCGGCGGTAGCGCAAGTCGACCGGGTCGATGTAGGGGATGCGCCGGGTGCGCCGCAGCAGATGGTCCAGCTGCTCCTGCAACTGGTCGATCTTGTCCTGGTCGGTGTCTTCCCCGCCCTCCAGCGCCGCGATCTCGGCCTCGACGTCCTTGATCTCGCCCGGTTTCGGGCGGCGCAGCGCGATTCGCCGGGACATCGCCCGCTGCATGGTCCGGGTCACCGCCAGGCTGGCCGGGGCACCGGTGGTGGAATAGCCGGCCCGCCGCCAGCCGACGCTCTCGGAGGCGACCAGCTTGCGCTTGGCCAGGTCAGGCAGCTCAAGGTCGTCGAGAAAGAGCTCGAGATACTCCTCCTGCGACAGCACGAAGCGGAACTCGTCCTGGCCGTCGCCGTCGGGCGCACCCTCGCTGCCGCCACCCCCGCCGCCGCGCTTCGGCCGCTGCAGGGTGTCGCCCTCGACGAACTCCTTGTTGCCCGGCAGCACATGATCGCGCAGGCCGCCGGAATTGGAGCGGTGCAGCCGCGGCTCGTTCACGCCGGTGACCGGGATCGAGACCTCGCCGCCCTGTTCCAGGTCCTTGATGCTGCGCTCGCGCGAACTGTCCCGGACTGCCCGCTGCACCAGGGCCTTGGCCCGGCGCAGGAAGCGCTGGCGGTTGACGAGGCTCTTTCCCCCTGGATTGAGCCGCCGGTCGATGATGTGCATGGACATCGTGTATCGCTTCCGACCTCCGTCTTCAGCCTGCCTGCTTCACCCGCATGTACCATTCGACCAGGCGCCGGACCTGCCGCTCGGTGTAGCCGCGGCTGACCATGCGCAGGACGAACTCCTCGTGCTTCTTCTCGGTGTCGCCGTCCTTCTTCGAACCGAAGCTGATCACCGGCAGCAGCTCCTCGACCTGGCTGAACATCCGCCGCTCGATCACGTCGCGGATCTTCTCGTAGCTGGTCCAGCTCGGGTTGCGGCCCTCGTTCCCGGCGCGGGAGCGCAGGGCGAACTTGACCACCTCGTTGCGGAAGTCCTTCGGGTTGGCGATCCCGGCCGGCTTCTCGATCTTGGTCAACTCCTGGTTCAGCAGGTCGCGGTTCAGCAGCTGGCCGGTGTCCGGGTCCTTGAAGTCCTGGTCCTCGATCCAGGCGTCGGCGTAGTCGACATAGCGGTCGAACAGGTTCTGGCCGTAGTCGTGATACGATTCCAGATAGGCCTTCTGGATCTCGTGCCCGATGAACTCGGCGTAGCGCGGCGCCAACTCGGCCTTCAGGAACTCCAGGTAGCGCTTCTCGGTCTCGGCCGGCAGCTGCTCGCGCCGCACCATCTGCTCGACCACATAGATCAGGTGCACCGGGTCGGCGGCGACCTCGTTGGTGTCGTGGTTGTAGGTCGCGGCCAGCGCCTTGAAGGCGAAGCGGGTCGAGACCCCGTCCATGCCCTCGTCGACGCCGGCGGCGTCCTTGTACTCCTGCAGGCTGCGGGCGCGGGGGTCGACCTCGCGCAGGCTCTCGCCGTCATAGACCCGCATCTTGGAATAGACGTTGGAGTTCTCGTGCTCGTGCAGCCGCGACAGCACCGAGAAGCGGGCCAGCATCTCCAGCGTGCCCGGGGCGCAGGGCGCGTCCGCCAGCTTCGAGCTGCGGATCAGCTTGTCATAGATCTTCTGCTCCTCGGTCACCCGCAGGCAGTACGGCACCTTGATCACGTAGATCCGGTCTATGAAGGCTTCGTTGTTCTTGTTGTTCTTGAAGCCCTGCCACTCGGACTCGTTGGAATGCGCCATGATGATGCCGGTGAAGGGCAGGGCGCCGATGTTCTCGGTGCCGACGTAGTTGGCCTCCTGCGTCGCCGTCAGCAGCGGGTGCAGCATCTTGATCGGCGCCTTGAACATCTCGACGAATTCGAGCAGGCCCTGGTTGGCGCGGTTCAGGCCGCCGGAATAGCTGTAGGCGTCCGGGTCGTGCTGCGGCAGCGTCTCCAGGCTGCGGATGTCGACCTTGCCGACCAACGAGGAGATGTCCTGGTTGTTCTCGTCGCCCGGCTCGGTCTTGGCGATGGCGATCTGGCGCAGCCGCGACGGCTGCAGCCGCACCACCTTGAAGCGCGAGATGTCGCCGCCGAACTCGTCCAGCCGCTTCAGGCACCAGGGGCTGACCAGCCCGGTCAGGCGCCGGCGCGGGATGCCGTAGCGGTCCTCGAGCTCGACGCCCATCGTATCGGGGTTGAACAGGCCGAGCGGGCTTTCGAAGATCGGGCTGATGTCGTCCCCGGCCTTCAGCGCATAGATCGGATGCACTTCCATCAGCGCCTTCAGCCGTTCGGCCAGCGACGACTTGCCGCCGCCGACCGGGCCGAGCAGGTACAGGATCTGCTTGCGCTCCTCCAGCCCCTGGGCCGCGTGCAGCAGGAAGCTGACGATCCGCTCGATCGTCTCCTCCATGCCGTAGAACTCGGAGAAGGCCGGATAGACCCGGATGGTGCGGTTCATGAAGATCCGTCCCAGCCGGGCGTCGCGCGCGGTGTCCACGATTTCCGGCTGGCCGATGGCGTTGAGCAGCCGTTCCGGCGCGCTCGCATACATCATCGGGTCGCTGCGACATCCCTTCAGGAATTCTTCGAGGGACATCTCCGCCGCACGGCGGGCCTCGTAGGATTTCGCATAGCTGGTGAAGAGATCGTCGGTCGGTGCCATTGCCACCCGCCAAAGGTTGGAGGATCGAGACTCAACCTAGTCCGTCGTTTCTACGCAGCTCCTGGGCGTTTGTTGCCGGCCCATGATGGTCCGGGATTTGCGGCGAGATTCGGGTGGCCGACGGGGTCCCGCACCATCCTTCCCGCCCGCAGGCCCGCGGAGGGCTGCGCAGTCGGGAACCGGATGAGGCGCAATATCTGACACTACCCCTTCTCCACCGCTCGCTCTGGTTATCAATATAGGATCGAAAGTGACCGATAATACTACTGCCTTAATTTTTATCTGGGCCCGGTGCCTCGTTGATCGAGGTCTTGGTGCGGCCTGCCATCCAGGCCCCACATCGCATCAATGGTACCAGGGTATGCCCAGTTCGCGAGAAAGGCGATGCGGCTTTTCAACCGACTCGCCCTAAGCATGATATATGTCGCCGCATGATCGAAAAATCCGATCGATTCAGCCGGTATCCATCGCCAGGACGATCAATGCCGGGGTGGCCGAGGGCTGCCCGGCGGTCATCGTGACGCCCATGGCCGGCGTGGATTCGGATCCCGAGTCGCGTGCTGGCCGCCCCTCCGGCTGCGCTGGGGGCCGGGCATGACCCTGGAACAGCTTCGGATCTTCGTCGCCGTCGCCGAGCATCTGCACGTCACCCGTGCGGCGCAGACGCTGAACCTGACCCAATCCGCCGCCAGTGCCGCGATCCAGGCGCTGGAGGCGCGCCATGCCACCAAGCTGTTCCACCGGGTCGGCCGCGGCATCGCCCTGACCGATGCCGGCACCGCCTTCCTGCCGGAGGCGCGGGCGGTGCTGGCCCGCGCCGCTCTCGCCGAGCGCGCGCTCGACGACCTGTCGGGGCTGCGCCGCGGCCTGCTGGCGCTGCACGCCAGCCAGACCATCGGCAACTACTGGCTGCCGGCGCTGATGCACCGGTTCCGAACGGCGCATCCCGGGCTGCAGCTCGACCTCACCATCGGCAACACCACCCAGGTGGCCGAAGCGGTGCGCGAGGGCCGGGCCGATATCGGCTTCGTCGAGGGCGATGTCGACCTTGCCGGCTTCGAGCATGCCAGCGTGCCGGGCGACCGGCTGGTGCTGGTGGTCGGGGCCGACCATCCCTGGGCAGGGGAGAGGATGATCGCGCCGGCCCGCTTCGCCGACAGCCCCTGGGTGCTGCGCGAGCGCGGTTCCGGCACCCGCCAGGTGTTCGAATCGGCGCTCGGGCGGCTCGGCGTCGACCCCGCCACGCTGCCGGTGGCGCTCGAGCTCGCCAGCAACGAGGCGGTGCGGGCGGCGATCGAGGCCGGGGCGGGGGCGGGGGTGCTGTCCAGCCTGTCGGTCGAATCGGGGCTGCGCTTCGGCACGCTGCACCAGCTCGACCCGCCATTCCCGGCCCGTCGCTTCCGGGTGCTGCGCCACCCGGACCATTATCGCAGCAAGGCGGTGGAGGCCTTCCTCGACATGCTGGATCTCGGCTAGGCCGGGATCGACATGCCGGCGGGGTTTTAGCTCTTCGCCTGCTGCGCCGCGGCGCGGATCTGGCTCAGGCTGGCGCGCGGGGTGATCGCCTCCGGGTCCAGCTTGATCCAGATCAGGGCCGGCCGGCCGGCGGCGACCGCGCGCTCGAAGGCCGGCGCGAACTCCTCGGTCCGGTGCACCGTCTCGGGATGGGCGCCATAGGCCAGCGCCAGCTGCGCGAAATCCGGGTTCTGCAGGCCGGTGCCGCTGATCCGGGCCGGGTACTCTCGCTCCTGGTGCATGCGGATGGTGCCGTACATGCCGTTGTCGATCACCAGGAACACCACGGCGGCGTTGTATTGCGCCGCGGTCGCCAGCTCCTGCCCGTTCATCAGGAAGCAGCCGTCGCCGGCGGCGGCGATCACCACCCGCTCCGGATGCTGCAGCTTGGCGGCGACTCCGGCCGGCACGCCATATCCCATCGACCCGTTGGTCGGCGCCAGCTGGGTGCGCCAGCCGCGATAGCGATAGAAGCGGTGGAACCAGGTGGCGTAGTTGCCGGCGCCGTTGCAGATCACGGCATCGGCCGGCAGCCGGCCGACCAGCCAGCGCACGATCTCCGACATCTGCACCGAACCGGGCGACACCACCGGCTGCTGCCAGGCCTCGTAATCGGCACGGGCGCCGCGCACCCAGTCCTGCCGGGCCTGGAGATCGCCGGCCGGGGCCACGCCGGCCAGTGCCGCGGCGACGGCGGCGGAGTTTGCATTGATCGCCAGCTCGGGCTGATAAACCCGGCCCAGCTCCTCCGCCCCGGCATGGATATGCACCAGCCGCTGCGCCGGCACCGGCAGGTTCAGGAGGGTGTAGCCGCCGGTGGTCATCTCGCCCAGCCGGGCGCCCAGCACCACCAGCAGGTCGGTGGTCTTCACCCGTTCGGCCAGCTTCGGGTTCGGGCCGATGCCGACATCGCCGGCATAATGGCTGTGGTCGTTGTCGACATAGTCCTGGCAGCGGAAGGAAACGGTCAGCGGCACCTCCCAGGCCTCGGCGAAGGCCTGGATGTCGGCGCGGGCCTGGGCGCTCCAGCCGCCGCCGCCGATCAGCAGCAGCGGCCGCTTCGCCCCGGCCAGCAGGTCGCGCAGCCGGGCCAGGGCCTCGGCGCCGATGCCGGTCTCGACCGGGACGGCGGGGCGGGCGTCCGGCGCGTCGGTCTGCTCGACCAGCATGTCCTCCGGCAGCGCCAGCACCACCGGGCCCGGGCGGCCGGAGGTGGCGGTGTAGAAGGCGCGGGAGACCAGTTCCGGCACCCGGTCGGCGTCGTCGATCTGCGCCGCCCATTTGGTCATCGACCCGAACACCTTGCGGACATCGACCTCCTGGAACGCCTCGCGCTCGAACATGTCGCGGCCGACCTGGCCCATGAACACGATCACCGGCGACGAATCCTGCTGCGCCACATGGATGCCGACCGAGGCGTTGGTGATGCCGGGGCCGCGGGTGACGAAGCAGATGCCCGGCTTGCCGGTGGCCTTGGCGTAGGCGTCGGCCATGTAGGCGGCACCGCCTTCCTGGCGGCAGACCACCAGCTTGATCTCCGGCACGTCGTGCAGCGCGTCGAGCACGGCCAGGTAGCTCTCGCCCGGCACGCAGAAGATGGTGTCGACGCCGTTCAGGCGCAGGGTGTCGACCAGGGCGCGGGCTGCGGTGCGGGACATGATGGCGACCGTTTCTTATGGGCGTTGCGCTGCCGGTCTAGCATGCGGCTTGCGCCCGTCCAACCCGCCCTGGTCTTGCCGCCTTGCCGCCCCCGTGCTCTAACGACGCCGTCCCCCGCGACGAGCCGTGTCCATGAGCCTCGAGACCCTCGCCGACCATGCTTTCGCTCCCGTGGCCCTGGCCCTGGAGGACGGCCGGATTCCGGGTGCGGCGCTGGGCATCGCCACCGCGGACGGCCAGCGCGCGCTGCGCTGGGGCGGCGTCGCCACCACTTTGCCGAAGCCGGAGCCGCTGGCGCGCGACACCTGGTTCGACCTCGCCAGCCTGACCAAGGTCATCGTCACGGTGACCGAGATCCTGCGGCTGGTGGAGGAGGGGGTGCTGGACCTCGACGACCCTCTGGCCAAGCATCTGCCGGATGCGGCGCCGCTGCACGGCGCGATCACGCTGCGCCGGCTGATCGACCATTCCAGCGGCCTGCCGGCGCAGGAGCGGATCTATCTCTGGCCCGGTCCGGCCGACCAGCGCCGCACCGCGGTGATCCGCAAGCACTGGCCGGTGAAGGCCGAACCGGTCTACTCAGACATCAACTACATGCTGCTCGGCTTCGTGGTCGAGCGCTGGCGCGGCGTCGCCTTCAACCAGCTGCCGGTCGGCACCGGCCTGTCCTTCGCGCCGGTGCCGGCGCAGTCGGCGGCGACCGAGGTCTGCTCGGTCCGCAACCGGCTGCTGCGCGGCGAGGTCCATGACGAGAACGCCTGGTCGCTGGGCGGCGCCGCCGGGCATGCCGGGCTGTTCGGCACCGTCCGCGGCGTGCTCGACTTCGCGCTGGAGCTGCTGCGCGGCCGGCTGCTCAGCCCGGCGGCGATGGTCGAGCTGTGTGCGCCGCAATCGACCCCCGGCCGGGCGCTGGGGTGGGAGCGGCGCCATCCCGGCTGGAAGGGCGGCAGCCTGTGCTCGCCGCGCACCATCGGCCATCTCGGCTTCACCGGCACCGGGCTGTGGATCGACCTCGACCGCGGCATCGCCTGGACGCTCTTGACCAACCGGGTGCATCCCAGCCGCGAGGTCGACACCGGCATCCAGGATTTGCGCCTGTCGGTCGGCAACCGCATCGCCGCCCGCTGGCGCGACTGGGCCTGACGGTCCCGCGATTTCCGATCATCAGGGTCCCGTGCCCCAAACCAACGGATAGGTTGGAACTCGCGGCGGGGGATTCCATTCTATGAACCGTAGCGCCGGACCCGAGTCAGGGCCGGATCGCTCCCCAAAACGAGGAGAAGGGTGATGAGCAAGGCCTCCAATACACCGGTCGTGGACGCGCTGAAGCAGGTGCTGGCCGATACCTACGCCCTCCAGATCAAGACCCAGAACTATCACTGGAACGTGGAAGGCCCGCAGTTTCGCTCGCTGCACCTGATGTTCGAGGAGCAGTACAAGGAGCTGTTCGCGGCGGTGGACGACGTGGCGGAGCGGATCCGCGCACTGGGCGAGCCTGCGCCGGGCAGCTTCAAGGCCTTCTCCGAGCTGACCAAGGTGTCGCCGCCAAAGGACGGGATCGAGGGATCGGCCATGGTCAAGGACCTGCTCAAGAGCCATGAGCTGCTGTCCGAGCAGGCCAAGGCCGCCCTGGCGGTCGGCGAGAAGGCGGGCGACGATTCGACCGTCGACCTGCTGACCGACCGGATCACCTATCACGACAAGACCGCCTGGATGCTGCGCGCCACCGCGGCGTAAGCTTCCGGCATCGGTCGGAGACGAAAGGCCCGGACCCTGGTCCGGGCCATTTCTGTTACGGCCGCCCACGGATCTACCGACCATCGGCATGCCGGCAGAGCGGGGAGGGGCGTGATGCGGCGTGTGTGGACCTGTGGATTTTTGGTGCTGGCAGCGCTGGTCGGGCCGGCACGCCTCGCCGTGGCGGCACCGCCGGAGACCTTGGTTTGCCGGGCCTATTCGTACAGCGACCAGCGGGATCTGCTGGTCCGGAAGCTCAAGCAGGACGGGTATTCGGCCGAGCAGTCGAAATTCCTGATGTGGCTGTCCGACCTGAAGGCCCGCAGCATCAAGCAAAGCTGCCTGACCGATGAGGGCCGGCAATGCGGGACGGGCAGCATCAAGGCGATGATGCTGGAATGCACTCGGAAGCTTCTCGACGACGCCGTGGCCAAGGCCGGGATGACGCCGGCCTCGCCGGGGTTGGATGAGATAAAGCCGACGGCCCTGTATGGCAGGACCGAGTTCGCGGTTCGCGAGCTCCTGGCCCTGGCTATGCTGGAGGCGTGCTCCGCCAGCGCGAAGGAGCGGTTCTTCAGCCTGCCCCAGAAGGGCGATTGCCTGACGGACATGAACGCCACGCCGCCCTGACGGGCGCTGTGGCGCCCGTCTTGCCGGAGAACGAGGTGCCGAGCTTCAGACGGCCTCGCCGTTACAGCACGAAATCGGCGGCGGTCAGCGCAGTGGCGGTGCCCACATCGATCGCGAAGTCCGCGACCTGGGCGCGGCCGGTGGCGACCAGCCGGTCCGCGCCGTCCCCGCCTTCCATGCGGTTCGTGGCCCGTTGCCGCCGAGCGGCGGTCGTGGGCGGGCCTGGGGCGACATTCCTGGCGAAATGCTGTTTCATGCAGATCCGCATACGATCGTCGGAAGGGGCAGTTGATGGTCGATATCGCCAAAGAAGCCGGCAGCACGCCGGCCGTGGAGCCGAGCCTGCACCGCGTGATGGGGCCCTGGCTGCTCTTGCTGTTCATCGTCGGCGACATTCTCGGCACCGGCATCTACGCCCTGACCGGGCAGGTGGCGAAGCAGGTCGGCGGCGTGGTCTGGCTGCCCTTCCTGGTTGCGTTCGCCGTCGCCCTGGTCACCGCTTTCAGCTATCTCGAGCTGGTGACCAAGTACCCGCGCGCCGCCGGTGCCGCGCTGTACACGCACAAGGCGTTCGGGATTCATTTCATCACCTTCATCGTCGCCTTCGCGGTGATGTGCTCGGGCATCACCTCGGCCTCGACCGCCTCGCGCGCCTTCGCCGCCAACCTGTCGAACGCCTTCAGCCTCGGCCTGTCGCCCGGTGGCGTCACCCTGATCGGCCTGGCCTTCATGGCAGTGGTGGCGGCAATCAACTTCCGCGGCGTCGGCGAAAGCGTGAAGGCCAATGTCGTGCTGACCGTGGTCGAGCTGACCGGCCTCCTGATCATCATCTGCATCGGGCTATGGGCGATCGGGATGGGCCAGGGCGACGTCTCGCGCGTCACCCAGTTCGGCACTGCCGATCGCGGCGTGTTCTGGTCGGTGATCGCGGCCACCACGCTGGCCTTCTTCGCCATGGTCGGCTTCGAGGATTCGGTCAACATGGCCGAGGAGTGCCGCGAGCCGAGCAGCATCTTCCCGAAGGTGCTGCTGGCCGGGCTGTTCATCACCGGTGCGATCTATGTGCTGGTCTCGATCTCGGCCATCACCCTGGTGGCGCCGGAGCAGTTGGGCGAGGGCGAGACGCCGCTGCTCCAGGTGGTGCAGGCCGGCGCGCCCGGCTTCCCGCTCGAGATCTTCGGCTTCATCACCATGTTCGCGGTCGCCAACAGCGCCCTGATCAACATGCTGATGGCCAGCCGGCTGGTCTACGGCATGAGCCGCGAGCGGGTGCTGCCCAGCGTTCTGGGTAAGGTCCACGCCACGCGGCGCACGCCCTATCTGGCCATCGGCTTCACCACCCTCCTGGCCTTCGGCCTGATCGGCTTCGTCGGCGGCGTCCCGGCGCTGGGCGGCACCACGGCGCTGCTGCTGCTCTGCGTCTTCACCGTGGTCAATGTCGCCGTGCTGGTGCTGCGCCGCGACCCGGTCGAGCACAGCCATTTCCGCACCCCGACCTTCCTGCCGGTGGTGGGCGCCGTCACCTGCGCCTTCCTCGCCAGCCCCTGGACCGGGCGCAACCCGGAGCAATATGCTATCGCCGGTGTCCTGCTGGCGATCGGCGTCGGGCTGTGGGTCGTGACCGTGCTGATCAACCGCGCCACCGGTCAGACCGCCGCGGACCCGGCGATGAAGGATATCGGCGGACGTGGGCCGGTGAACTAGGAGGAGGGGTCGTCCGTCGCCGTGGCGAGATAGTCGCCGAGCCGGTCGAGCTTGCGGTCCCAGCTCAGCCGCCGGTCGCTGAGCCATTGCTCGGCCGTGTGCAGCGCCGCCGGCTCGATCCGGCAGGTGCGCACGCGGCCGACCTTCTCCGACCGCACCAGGCCGCTGGCCTCCAGCACCGCCAGGTGCTGGACCACGGCCGACAGCGACATCGCGAAGGGCTTGGCCAGCTCGCTGACCGAGGCCGGGCCGCGGCTCAGCCGCTCCACCATCACCCGCCGGCTGGGGTCGGCCAGGGCCTGGAACATCAGGTCGAGCGGCTGCGGATGCTGAAGCATGTGCTTCAGTACGACCGATCGGCCGGTACCGGCAAGGTCAGCGCCGGGCCCGCATCCTTTCGCCGCGGCGGCGCAGCGCCTCGATCGCGACCAGCATCAGGGTCGAGACCACGATCAGCACGCTGGCGGCGGCGGTGATGGTCGGGCTGATGCTCTCGCGGATGCCGTTGAACATCTCGCGCGGCAGGGTGCGCTGGCCCGGCCCCGCCAGCAGCAGCGCCACCACCACCTCGTCGAAGGAGGTGACGAAGGCGAACAGCGCCCCCGACACCACGCCGGGCAGGATCAGCGGCAGCGTCACCTGGAAGAACACGGTGGTCGGCCGGGCGCCGAGGCTGGAGGCGGCGCGCGGCAGGTTGCGGTCCAGCCCCTGCAGCGTGGCGCCGACGGTGATCACCACGAAGGGCGCAGCCAGCGCCGTGTGCGCCAGGATCAGCCCGGCATAGCTGTTGGTCAGCCCGACCGCGGCGAAGGCGAAGTACAGGCCGACGGCCACGATCACCACCGGCACGATCATCGGCGACAGCAGCAGGCCGGTCAGCAGCCCGCGGAAGCGCAGCGGCGCGTGGTTCAGCCCCAGCGCCGCCGGGATGCCCAGCGCCGTCGCCAGCACCGTGGTGGCGCCGCCGACGATCAGGCTGTTGGCCAGCGCCCCCATCCAGCGCTCGGAGCTGAAGAACTCCTCGAACCAGCGCAGCGACACGCCGTCCAGCGGATAGACCAGGAATGACCCGCCATTGAAGGACAGCGGCATGATCGCCAGAATCGGTGCGATCAGGAACAGCAGGGTCGCGCCGCCGGTCAGCCACAGCAGCACGCGCCAGAAGGCCAGGCTTTCGAAGATCCTCATGGCGGTCAGCCCAGCCGCATGCGGTCGGCGCCCACCAGCCGGGCATAGACCGCGTAGAGGGCGAGGGTGGCGACCAGCAGCAGCAGGCCGAGGGCCGAGGCCATGCCCCAGTTGACCGTGCTGGTGGTGTAGAAGGCGATGAACCAGCTGATCATCTGGTCCGCCGGCCCACCGACCAGCGCCGGGGTGATGTAGTAGCCCAGCGCCAGGATGAAGACCAGCAGGGCACCGGCGCCGATCCCCGGCAGGGTCTGCGGCAGGTAGACCCGCAGGAAGGCGCCGACCGGCCGGGCGCCGAGCGAATAGGCGGCGCGCAGATGCGCCGGCGGGATCGAGCGCATGACGCTGTACAGCGGCAGGATCATATAGGGCAGCAGCACATGGGTCATGGCGATCAGCACGCCGACCCGGTTGTAGACCAGCTGCAGCGGTTCCCCGACCAGCCCGAGCCCGGTCAGGATCTCGTTGACCACGCCGTTGGTCTGCAGCAGCACCACCCAGGCGGTGGTGCGGACCAGCAGCGAGGTCCAGAACGGCAGCAGCACCAGGATCATCAGGATGTTGGCGATGCGCGGCGGCCGGGTCGCCAGCAGATAGGCGACGGGGAAGCCGATCACCAGGCACAGCGCGGTGACCGACAGCGCGACCAGGAAGGTGCGCAGGAACACGTCGCGATAGATCGCCTCGTCGGGCGGGGACTGCAGGACCGCCCCGGCGGCGTCGCGGCGCAGGTCCAGCGCGGCCAGCAGGTAGAAATCGGTGGTCGGCCCGGCGGCGCGGGCGATCGCGCCCCAGATCTCGGTCTGGCCCCAGACCGGATCGAGCGCCGTCAGCGTCTCCCGCCAGTTGCCCTGCGGTTGGTCGGGCAGCTTGCGCGCGGTGTTGGTGATGACCGTGCGGTAGCCGTTGCGGTCGTAGTTCAGCCGCCGGGCGGCGGCCGGCAGGGACTTGTCGGCACGGGCCTGGGCCAGGTCGGCGGCCAGCGCGGCGAAGGCCGGCTCGCCCGGCAGCCCGTCGCCCTGCCAGCCGGCCAGGGCGGCGACGGTGCGCGGCATGATCGGGCCCACGTCGCGGTCGTCGACGGCGCGCCACAGCATGCCGCCGATCGGCGCCACGAACACCAGCAGCAGGAAGGCGACCAGCGGCGCCAGCAGCAGCCAAGCCTCGATCCGCCGTCGCCTCCCGGCCCGCCGCAACGACCGGCGGATGGTGCCGCCGTCCTCGGCGAGGGTCGCGCTCACCATCGTTCGGTTCTCCCCCTCCCCTTGCGGGAGGGGGGCGGGGGGAGGGGGCTGTCGATCGAAGAGAGCCAGCCCGACCGGATCGAGTACACTTGCGGCGCAAGACCCCTCCTCCTACCCCCTCCCGCAAGGGGAGGGGGAGGATAGAAGGAGCGGCCGCCCCGAAGCTTCGGGGCCATCCGCCTACTTCGCCGCCCAGGTGTTGAAGCGTTCGGTCAGGCTGTCGATGTTCTCCAGCCAGAACTCGGCGTTCAGCTCGACCGCCTGGGACATGTTGGCCGGGTTGGTCGGCAGGCCGGGCAGGTACTCGGCCGCGATCAGCGGCGTCGCCGCCTTGTTGGTGACGCCATAGGTGATCTTGGTCGGCAGCTTGGCCTGGTTCTCCGGCTTGCCCATATAGGCCAGGAACTTGGTGGCGGCGTCGACATTGGGCGACCCCTTCAGGATCACCCAGCTGTCGATGGTGAACAGGCTGCCGGTCCAGACGATCTTGAAGTCCTTCTTGTCGGCGGTGTTGGCGGCGGCGATGCGGCCGTTATAGGCGGTGGTCATCGCCACGTCGCCGGCCGCCAGCATCTGCGGCGGCTGGGCGCCGGCGGTCCACCAGATCAGGTTCGGCTTCAGCTCGTCCAGCTTGCGGAAGGCGCGGTCGACGCCTTCGGGCGTCGCCAGCACCTTGTAGACATCGGCCGGGGCGACGCCGTCGGCCATCAGCGCGATCTCCAGATTGGTCTTCGGCCCCTGGCGCATCGCCCGCTTGCCGGGGAACTTCTTCACGTCCCAGAAATCGGCCCAGCTCTTCGGCCCGTCGGCGATCTTGGCGCCGTCATAGGCCAGGATGAAATTGTAGACGATGGCGCCGACGCCGCAGTCGTTCACCGCCGCCGGCAGATAGGCGTCGCGGCCGCCGATCGCGTCCCAGTTCAGCGGCTGGAACAGGCCTTCCTCGCAGCCCAGGGCCAGCTCCTCGGATTCGACCTGGACCACGTCCCAGCTCGAATCGCCGCCCTCGACCTTGGCGCGCAGCACGCCGATGCCGCCGTCCCAGCTTTCGTCATGCATCGGGGTGCCGGTGGCCTTGAACGGCTCGAAATACAGCTCGCGCTGCGCGTCCTGATAGGCGCCGCCCCATGACACCACGGTCAGGTCGCGGGCCATGGCAGGGGCAGCCAAGCCGGCCGCAAGCACCACTGCCGCGGGCAGGAGGCGGGTGAAACGGATCATGACGGGAACTCCCTGTTTTCTTGTTCCGCCGAGGCGGGCGGCTTAGCGCCTAGACATGCTGGCCGCCGTTGATGTGCACCTCGGCCCCGGTAATGTAGGACGAGCCGGAGGTGCAAAGGAACATGATCGTTGCGGCGACCTCTTCCGGCTTGCCCAGCCGCTTCATCGGGATCTCGCTGTCGACCATCGCCTCGGTGCCCGGCGACAGGATCGAGGTGTCGATCTCGCCGGGCGCGATCGCGTTCACCCGCACGCCATGGGCGCCGAACTCGTGCGCCATCTCGCGGGTCAGCGCCGCCAGCGCCGCCTTCGAGGTGGAATAGGCCGCGCCGGCGAAGGGGTGCACCCGGCCGCCGGCGATCGAGGTGACGTTGATGATCGACCCCTTGGCCGCCTTCAGCGGCTCGAACAGCCCGCGGGCCAGCAGCGCGGTGGCGAACAGGTTGACGTTGAACACGTGCAGCCAGGTCGCATAGTCGGTGGCCATCACCCCCATGCGCTTGCCGCCGGGCAGCTTGGGCGAGATGCCGGCATTGTTGACCAGCGCGTCCAGCTTGCCCAACGGCAGCCGGGCGCGCAGCTCGTCCATGCCGCGCTCCAGGTCGCCGACATCGGACAGGTCGAGCTGGACGTGATCCTCCTCGCCGGCATGCCACGGGCATTCCTTGGAGAAGGCCTGGCGCGACACGGTGATCACCCGCCAGCCGGCGGCGCTGAAGCGCTTCACCGTGGCATGGCCGATGCCGCGGCTGGCGCCGGTCAGGATCAGGGTCTTCGGCTCTTCCGTCTGGGCCGTGTTGGACATGACTGTACCCGGGGTGGAGGGATCGATCCTGAGAACGGATCGCGATCGCAATCATGCGGCGCGGCGTCGCATCCGTCCAGGGGCGGGAAGGTGCGGCAGCCGCTACCCCATGCCGCAGCGGCTCTCAAGGTTGGGCCAGCACCAGGCCCGGTGCCGGCTCCTGCGCGTTCGGCAGGCGCGACAGCTCGGGCAGTTCCGGCAGTTCCGGCAGCGGCGCCTCGTCCTCGGCGTCGATGGCGCTGACCAGGCCGAGCGGGTGGTGGATCGTCTCGATCCCGGGCGCCGCCAGCAGGATCGGCGGGCCGCCCTCCAGCGCGAAGCCGGAGCGCCACAGCCGCAGCACCTGGCGGCCGGTGCTGTCCGCATCCGGCCGGATCAGGGTCAGCACCGGCATCCGACCGTCCTGCAGCACCGGCGGCACCGGCAGGGTCCGGGCGTCGGCCGTGCCGTCGAGGAAGCGGAGGGCGTCGGCGAGTGTCCAGCCCGGCGGGGCGGTCCAGCCGGAGGGGGCGAGGGCGCCGGCCAGCGCCTCCGGGGGGCCGGCCCATTGCAGCCGGAAGGGCTGCTCGGCCTCGCCCTCAAGATCGATCCGGCGCTGCGGCAGGCGGCGCCAGCCCTCCGACCGCCACTCGGCGGCCGGGATCGCGACGATGGTCTCGCGCGGGACATACATCGCCGCGGCACCGTGATAGCCGGTGGCGACATGGGCGCCGCCGGCGACGGCCAGGGCCAGCAGCAGCGCCAGGGCGAAGCGGCGCGGCCGGATCCGCTGCGGGTCGGCCCGGCGGAAGGCCATGGCGAAGGCGATGGTCATGCCCAGGCCGAAGATCAGCCCGGCCGTCACGTCGGATGGCCAATGCGCCGCCAGGTAGACGCGCGAGGTGCAGACCAGCCCGATCAGCGCCGCGGCGACGCTCAGCGGCAGCAGCTGCCAGCGGCCGGGCAGGCCCCGCGCCACCAGCCAGCCCAGGATGCCGTACAGCACGGCGGAGAAGGCGGCGTGGCCGCTGGGGAAGCTGAAGGCGTCGGCGCCGCTGTACAGGTCGGTCGGGCGGGCGATCTGCAACCGCCCCTTCACCAGCGGCACGAAGGCGGCGGTGACCGCGATGGCGATGGCCACGCCGCCGGCCCGGTGCCAGGCGCGGTGCAGCAGCAGCCAGGCGACGGCCGCGATCACCAGCGCGGTGATGGTGATGCTGTCGCCGAGCATGGTGACGACGGTCAGGGCCGCATCGCCCCAGGGCGTGCGCAAGGCCTGGACGAAGGCGCTGATCGCGGCGTCGGCCCGGGCCATCCCGCCATGCGCGGCGACCAGGCGCAGCAGGTTGACGAAGCCGGCGACCAGCACCAGCACCGTGATGCCCAGAGCCGCCATGACCCGCAGGTCCGGCTCCTCCGGATCGGCCAGCCGGGCCAGCAGGCGGGCCGGGCGGCTGCCGCGGGCCACAGCCCAGCGATGGACGGCGTGCTGCGCCCGGCCGAGCAGCGGCAGCAGGCGGCGCCAGACCCAGCGGGTGACGACGACCAGCAGCCACAGCGTCAGCGCCAGCACCGCCAGCATCGCCACCAGCCGGCCGCTGACCGCGCCGAGCGCGCCCAGCGACGCGCCCAGCAGCGCGCCGCCCAGGATATGGGCCGGCGCCCAGACGATCGCCGAGGCGATGTTGACGATGTAGAACAGCCGCGGCCGCAGACCCAGCGCGCCGGCGACCATCGGGATCATCGGCCTTAGCATCGGCAGGAAGCGGCCCAGCGCGATGCTCTTGCCGCCGTGCCGCCGGAAGAAGGCCTCGCCGCGGGCGACCAGCCCCGGATACCGGCTCATCGGCCAGGCGCCGAGGATGGTGCCGCGGTAGCGCCGTCCCATCTCGTAGGACACGCCGTCGCCGATGATCGCTCCGGCGGTGGCCCAGACCAGCATCGGCCACAGCGGCAGGTGGCCCAGCCCGACCACGGCGCCGATTCCGATCAGGATCGGCGAGCCGGGGATGAACAGCCCGATCACCGCCACCGATTCGGTCAGGGCGATCAGGAAGATCAGGAGGCCGGCCCAATGCGGGTGCTGGCCGATGAACTCGATGACCGACTGCGCGATATCGGTCATGCCCTTGTCCGTCCCGCCGTCATCCCGACTCCGTTACCTCGAACCGGTGTCATAGCTCGTGGCTTCCGCGCTTTTGCGCAACCCTGTCGGTTGTCGTCCGGCGCAAAGGCTGCCACATGGGAGCGGTTCTCGGATGGAGCGCGGAATGACGATACGGGGAAGGATCCTGGCCCTGGCGCTGCTCGGCTGGTCCGTGGCCGGCTGCGCCGCACCCGCCCCGGCGCGGCCGGCCCCAGCCCAGCCTGACGGCGGCGTCGTCCTGCTCGGCGAGACCCATGACCGCGTGGCCGATCATCATTGGCAACTGCAGCGGATCGCGGCGCTGCGCGAGGCGGAGCCGGACCTCGCCATCGGTCTGGAGATGGTGCCGCGCAGCCGCCAGGCCGCGCTCGACGCCTGGACCGCGGGCCGGCTCGACGAGGCCGACTTCCTGCGCGAGGTCGACTGGGACCGGTCCTGGGGCTTCGATTTCGGCCTGTACCGGCCGATCTTCGCCTTTGCCCGGATGCACCGCATCCCGCTGATCGCGCTGAATGTCGACCGCGACGTCGTGCGCGCGGTCGGGCGGGACGGCTGGGCGGCGCTGCAGGCCCGGCCGGACCTCGATCTCGGCCGGCCGGTGGCGCCGTCGCCGGACTACAACCGGTACCTCGCCGCCGCCTTCGCCGGCCATGGCCGGGGCGCGGAGGGCGACGCCCTCAACCGCGGCTTCCGGCGCTTCGTCGACATCCAGCTGCTGTGGGACCGGGCGATGGCCGCGCGCATCGCCGAGGCGCGGGCGGCCGGGACGCCGCTGGTCGTGGTGCTGGCCGGCAGCGGCCATGTCCGCGACGGCATTCCGCGCCAGCTGCGCGATCTCGGCTATGCCAGCACCGCGCTGGTGGCGCCGGGTGCTGCGGACGGGGCCTGATCCCACTTTGCGCCCGATCGGAACTCATCCTCCTCACCGTCATGGCGAGGAACGCAGCGACGTGGTCATCCAGAGTTCCGTGCCCCTGGATGGCCACGCCCCTGCGGGGCTCGCCATGACGGCTTTAGGTTGGGTGAGGGCCGTTCTTCACGGGCTCCGGTGTGAGTCCGTATCCTCCACAGTGCCTGAATTGTGACATGAAGTTGGGAGATCGTCCGGTCCAGTTGTTCTGAATATTGAAAGGCGACTGGCTTGATTACCCTCCGTCGAAGTGAATCCGATTCACTTTTCAGCAGGACGACTGTCTCAATTCGGCCGAAGCGCCTGACCTTTCTGGCCGCCGCGGTTCTCACTTTGCACCTCGCGGCCGCGCCGGCCGTGGCCGCGACTCCGGTGGAGCTGACGCAGAAGCACCTCTATACCGGCTCGATCGCCGAGGGCGAGAAGGTCCTGGCCGCGATCCTGGCGAAGAAGCCGGACGATGCCGAGGCGATCGCCGGGCTCGGCCTGATCCGCTTGGCCAAGGCGACGGAGCATTTCAGCCAGACCCTGTACCGCTACGGCTACCGGCCGCCGGACGACCCGACGATATCGGTGCCGCTGCTGACCATGCCGGTGCCGCCGAACCCGAACCCGGAGGTGATCCGCTACGAGGACGCCCGCGCCATCCTGCAGGCGCTGGTCGACGACCTCGACGCGGTCGACCGCACGCTGCAGCCGTTGGGCGACCGGCCGGTGAAGCTGCCCATGGCGATGGGGCGGGTGAAGCTCGACCTCGCCGGCAACGGCCGGGGCCAGGCCACGCTCTACGACGTCTACAGCGCCGTGCTGCTGGGCGGGCAGGGCGATCCCGCCAATGCCGGCAAGCTGGTGATCGCCTTCGACACCGGCGACGTGCTGTGGCTGCGCGCCTACACCCATGTGCTGCGCGCGGGCGCCGAATTCCTGCTGGCGCGCGACTGGCACCGCAGCTTCGACGCCGCCGCGCATCTCCTGTTCCCGCGGCCCGATTCACCGCTGGCCGCGGCCCTGACCCTGCCCACCCAGGGCATGTTCCTGGGGGAGGAGGATGGGCGGATCGCCGACGGCATCGCCTGGATCCATCTGTTGAACTGGCCGGTGGCGGAGGCCGACCGGCTGCCGCGGACCCGTGAGCACTTCCTGGCGGCGGCGAAGCTCAGCCAGGAGATGTGGGCGTCGATCCGGGCCGAGACCGACGACGACCGTGAATGGCTGCCGAACGCGAAGCAGGCCAGCCTGATCCCGGGCATGACCATGACCGACGATCGCATCGACACCTGGCTGGCGCTGATGGCGGAATCCGAGGCGATCCTGAATGGCGACAAGCTGCTGCCGCATTGGCGCTTCGACCAGGGCTTCAATCTGCGCCGCCTGATGGAATCGCCGCAGCCCTTCGACCTGGTGCTGCTGCTGACCGGCACCGATCTGGTGCCCTATCTCGAGGACGGCCCGGTCAGCGACCGCTCCTTCTGGGAGCAGGCGACCGGCGCCTTCGAGGGCGAGTTCCTCAGCTTCGCGGTCTGGATCAACTGAGCCCGCGGGCTCAGTGCGTCAGGATGTTGACCAGCCGGCCGAACGGGTCGCGGACATAGAAACGGCGCACGCCCCAGGGCTCGTCGGCCGGGCCGTATTCGATCGGCAGGCCCATCGCTACAGCCTTGCGGTGCGTGGCGTCGACGTCGTCGACCTCGATCGAGATGTCCGGTACCGGCGTGCCGGAGCCGCCTTCGCTCATCACGCTGAGCTGCGGCGTCATCGTCGTGTCGGCGGTGAAGGTCAGGATCCAGCCCATGTCCATGGCCAGCTGCAGCCCCAGCAGGTCGCCGTAGAAGGCCTGCGCCTTGGCGACGTCGCCGGTGGCGATGTTGGTGACGATCCGCTTCACGGCCATGGGGTTCCTCCTGTGATTGTCGCACACGAACTCGACTCGGGCCGATACCATACTGTCCAGCGGATAGATGGGTGACATTTTAGACCGGATGGATGGGTGACAGCTGCGTCGGGTTGGGGCGCCTGCGCGCAGGCGCCCCAACCCGACGCAGTCGCTTCTGCTGGGGGTCGATCACCCCGATCGGCGTGTTGTAGAAGCGCATGCGCAGCTCGCCGGTTTCGCGTTCCTCGATGGCGACCCATTCGCCGACCAGAACCTCGGACACGAACAGGAAGTCGCCCGCCCACTTGATCTCGCCGTTCGAACGCACCCGGCGGATATCGGCTTCCCGGGGATACTCCGGCTCCGGCAGACGCTTCGGCAACGGCCGCGGCGACGGCTGATAGTGCCGCGCCGGCGGCGTCTGCCCCAAGGCTTCATGCGGCCGTTCGTGGTTGTAATACGCCCGGAATTCGGCGAAGCGTGCAGCCTGGGCCGCCCGGTCGGCCGCCGCCGGCTCAATCGCCTCCCGCAGGGTCAGATGGAACCGCTCCTGACGTCCATTCTGCTGCGGCTTGCCCGGTGCCGTCCGCTCGTGCCGGATGCCCAGCTTCGCCCACCAGGCGCTCAGCCGCGTCAGCCCGGTAACTCCGGGCGAGGCGAACGGCGAACCGTTGTCCGACCGCATGATCTCGGGCAGGCCATTCTCCTCGAAGCTCCGCTCGAACTCCGCTCGCGCCTCCTCACCCCGGGTGCTGTCGCCCGCCGTCAGCCCCAGCAGATACCGCGCATAGCCGTCGCCGATCGTCAGCGGCTCGCACCGCTCGCCATTGCCCAGCCGAAACCAGCCCTTGTGGTCTGTCGCCCAGACCTGGTTCGGCCGCTCCGCCACCGTCAGACCGCCCAGCGTCGGCGGCACCCGATGACGCCGACGCCGCGGCTGCACCAGACCCTCCCGCTTCAGGATCTCCCCCGCCGTCGACGGCACCGGCCAGGCCGCCTCCGGATAGCGCTCCTCCAGCTTCGCGATGATCTTGCGCGGACCCCAACTCGGCCGCGCCAGCTTCTGCTCGATGATCGCCGCCGCCAACTCCACCGGCGTCGCTCGGCCGTGCACTCGCGGCGCATGGCTCCGCTCCGACAGCCCCGCCGAACCCTCCGCCCGATACCGATCAATCCACTTGTACGCCGTCTTCCGACTGATCCCGTAGCGCTCCGACAGTTCCACCACCGTCCACTCCCCGCCCAGCCAGTCCCCGATCAACGACACTCTCTGATCCATGGCACAGCTCTCTTCAAGGCATCCGCAGGCCCTCCCTGCCGAAGTAGAGCTGTCACCCATCCATCCGGTCTATTCTGTTACCTCTCTATCCGGACTGGACAACGTCTCCGACCTCTCCCGCAAGCGGGAGAGGCTATGCGCTCCACTGTCGGCGCCTGTTCCGCCGCGGCATCACGCCCCCGCCGGCCGGCGGCCTTCCAGCAGGTCGCGCTGGCGGGCCAGGGCGGCGGCCATGAATTCGGTGAAGGCGCTGACCCGGGCGGTGCGGCGCAGATCCTCGTGCGTCAGCACCCATAGCGCCGCCTCCTCGGGCACCGTCGGCATGGCGATCCGCACCAGCCCCTCGGCGACATCGCCGAGATAGCAGGGCAGGGCGGCCAGGCCGATCCCGGCGCGGGCGGCGCTGCACAGCTCGACCAGCGAATCCGCCCGCAATGCGATCGCCGCGTCCGGCAGCGCCCGGCGCATCCAGCGGGCGATCGAGGTGCCGGCCAGGCTGTCATCCGGCGCCACCCAGGGATGAGCGGCGACCGTGCCGGACCGCGCCGCCGGATGGCTGGCCGCGGCATAGGCGGCGAAGGCGATGCCGGCGACGCGGCGGCCGACCAGAGTCTCCGGCGGGTCCAGCACCGGCCGGATGGCGACGTCGGCGTCGCGCCGGGTCAGGTTCGCCATCAGGTTGGCGGTGGTCACCTCCAGCACGATGCCGGGATGCAGCTCGCGGAACTGGGCCAGCAGCGGCGGCAGCAGCGAGGCCGTCAGCGTGTCGGCCGTGGCCACCCGCAGCGTGCCCTCCAGCCGCAGATCCTGGCCGGCGAGGCGGCGCTCCAGCGCCTCGACTGTCGCCGCCATGCCGCGGGCCGCCGCCGCCAGCTCCTCGCCGCCGGCGGTCAGGGCGTAGCCGCCCGGCAGCCGGTCGAACAGCCGCAGCCCCAGCCGTTGCTCGAAGCCGCCGATCCGGCGCAGCACGGTGGTGTGGTTGACGCCCAGCCGCCGTGCCGCCCCGGCCAGCGAACCGCAATCGGCCACGGCCAGCACGGTGTGCAGGTCCTCCCAATCGAGTCGGCTGTCCATGATACGGCCTGTGCGCAGACGCAGATGATTGCTGCAATATCACAGATCGAGCTGCGTGAGCGCACAATTCATCTTCTCCCCAGCGGCGGGACCGGCCCGCCGAAGGAGACACAGAGATGACCCCGATCCAGCTCTACACCTGGCAGACCCCGAACGGGCACAAGGCCTCGATCATGCTCGAGGAGACCGGCCTGCCCTATGAGGTGCATGCCGTCGACATCGAGACGGGCGAGCAGCGTGAGCCGGCCTTCCTGGCGCTGAACCCGAACAACAAGATCCCGGTGATCACCGACCCGGACCGCGGCCGCACCGTGTTCGAGAGCGGCGCGATCCTGACCTATCTCGCCGAGCGCTCGGGCAAGCTGCTGCCGGCCGATGCCGGGGAGCGGCTGACGGCGCTGCAATGGACCCTGTTCCAGGCCGCCCATCTCGGCCCGACTCTCGGCCAGCTCTGGAACTACAAGGTCTTCGCGTCGGAGAAGATCCCGTATGTCATCGGCCGCTTCGAGGCCGAGGCGGCGCGGGTGTTCCGGGTGCTCGACGGCACGCTCGGCCGGCGCAGCCACCTGGCGGGCGAGGCCTACGGCATCGCTGACATCATGAGCTGGCCCTGGATCCATGCCGGGCTGGTGCATATCGGCCTCGACCTCGAGGCCAGCCCCAACCTGCGCCGCTGGTACGACGCCATCGCCGCCCGACCGGCGGTGCAGCGCGGCCTGCGCGTGCCCGTCCTCGGCAGCCGGGATTGACCGAACGATCGGTCGGAGAATTCCCATGGAAACCCTGTTCGTCCCGATCTCGCTCCTGGCCGGCGGTCTGCTGGCGGTCCAGGCCGGTGCCAACGCCCAGCTCGCCAAGGCGACCGGCAGCCCCTTCGCCGCCACCACGCTGCAGCTCTCGGTCGGGACCGCGATCCTGCTGGCAGCGGCGCTCCTGACCGGCACGGTCTCCGCCCTGGCCGCCTTGCCGGGCGTGGTCTGGTGGCATGCGGTCGGCGGCATCGCCAGCGCCGTCTATGTGGTCTCGACCATCCTGCTGTTCCCGCGGCTCGGCGCCGTGGTCAGCGTCGGCCTGTTCATCGCCGGCCAGATGCTGGCCTCGCTGGCGCTCGACGGCTTCGGCCTGCTCGGCGTGCTGGCGGCGGGCTTCGCCCCGGCGCCGGTCGCCGGTACGGCGCTGGTGCTGGCCGGGGCAGCGGCGATCGTGCTCGGCCAGTCCGGCGGCAGCACCATTGCGACCCTGTCGCGGGCCGGCTGGATCCTGCTGGCGCTCCTGGCCGGCGCGGTGCTGCCGGTGCAGGGCGCGGTCAACGCCCTCCTGCGTCGGGACCTCGGCGCGCCCTTCGCCGTCGGCGTCGTCAGCTTCCTGGTGGCGACAATGGCCATGGCGGCGGTGGTGCTGCTGGTGCTGGCCCTGCCGCGCCAGCCGCGGCCGAAGCTGGAGGGTGTCGGCACCATGCCCTGGTGGGGCTGGCTCGGCGGGATTGCCGGCGCCACCTACGTCACCACCGTGTTCACCGCGATCCCGGTGATCGGCGCCGCCGCCGCGGTCGGGCTGACCGTCGCCGGTCAGCAGGTCGCATCGGTCTTCGTCGACCGCCATGGCTGGTTCCGCCTGCCGCAGCGTCCGGTCTCGGCCCTGCGCCTGGCCGGGGTGGCGGCGCTGCTGGCCGGCGTCGCCGCGATCAAGCTCGGCTGAGGGGGTGGCGATGTCGAACTCCCTCGCCTGGGCGATGCTGGTCCTGTCCGGCATCGCCGACGTGGTCTGGGCCGTGACCACCAAATACTCCGACGGCTACAGCCGGCTCGGTTGGACCGCGGCCTCGGTGGCGGCCCTGGTGGTTTTCCTCGGCCTGCTGACCCAGGCGCTGAAGGTGCTGCCGCTCGGCACCGCCTATGCGGTCTGGACCGGGATCGGCGCGGTCGGGTCGGTCACCGCCGGGCTGCTGCTGTTCGGCGAGACGCTCGGTCCCGCACGCCTTGCCGCGATCCTGGCCATCCTCGGCGGCGTGGTCGCGCTCAAGCTGCTGCCGGGCTAAGGATGCCCCAATTGACCCACCGACTGGCGCAGCGTCTCGGCCAGCGCCCGGGCCGGCTCGGACGGTCCCGCGGTGCACACCACGAACTCCACCTCCGGCAGCGGCGGCAGCCCGTCCTCCGGCCCCAGCACCCGCAGCCCGGGCCCGATCGCGCTCAGCGGCAGCGGCGTCACCGCCAGCCCGGCCAGGGCGGCAGCACGGACGCCGGCGATGCTGGGGCTGACATAGGCGATCCGCCAGGGCCGCCGGATCCCGGCCAGCCCCGCCAGCGCCGCCTCCCGGTACGGGCACGGCTCGGGGAAGAAGGCGAGGGGGATCGGGTCGGGCAGGGCACCCAGATCCGCGACAGCGGCCCAGGCCAGGGGTTCGCGCCACAACGTCCAGCCGCGGCCGTCGCCGTGGCAGCGGCTGCACAGGATCAGGTCCAGCCGGCCGCCCTCCAGCGCCTGGAACAGCGTGGTGGCGATGCCGACCTCGACCTCGATCCGCACCGCCGGATGCTGCGCCCCGAAGCGCCGCAGGATCTCCGGCAGGCCGGAGCCGGCGACATCCTCCGACGCGCCGATCCGGATCCCGCCGGCCAGCGACGAGGCCGACAGGCTGGCCCGCGCGTCCTGGTTCAGCCGGAGGATGCTGCGGGCATAGCCCAGCAGCGTCTCGCCGGCCTCGGTCAGCGCCACCGAGCGGGTGCTGCGCCGCAGCAGCGGCCGCCCGGCCTGGTCCTCCAGGCGGCGGATCTGGGCGCTCACCGTCGACTGGGTGAGGTGGAGATGCTCCGCGGCGCGGGTGAAGCCCTGCAGCTCCGCCACCGCCACGAAGCTGCGCAGCAGCTCGGTCTCGAACATGACGGCAATATATCGCAGTTCGCGCTCAATCATATGGGATCTATTCGTTTATCCGCTGAGCGGCGAGCTGCTAGCCTGAGTCCAACCCCAACAGGAGATTTTCCATGGCACGGCTGCTCTATGTCGAAGCATCGCCCCGCAAGCAGCGATCGGCCTCGATCGAGGTCGCACAGGCCTTCCTCGCCGCATACCGGGAGGCGCATCCCGTCGACGAGATCGAGACGCTGGACCTCTGGACCGTCGACCTGCCGGAGTTCGACGGCGCGTCGCTGGAGGCGAAATACGCCGGGCTCTCCGGCACGGCGCTGACCGAAGCGCAGGAGACGGCATGGCGCCGGATCCGCGAGCTGGCGCAGCCCTTTCACACGGCCGACCGGCTGCTCTTCGCCGTGCCGCTGTGGAATTTCGGCATCCCCTACAAGCTGAAGCACCTGATCGACGTCGTGTCGCAGAAGGACGTGCTGTTCTCCTTCACCGAGCAGGGCTTCTCCGGCCTGCTGCCGGGCCGCAAGGCGGCGGTGATCTACGCCCGCGGGCTCGACTACGGCCCCTCGGCCTTCACCCCCGCCGCCGGCTTCGACTTCCAGCGGCCCTATATGGAGATGTGGCTGCGCTTCATCGGCATCACCGACATCACCGCGATCACGGTCGAGAAGACCCTGTTCGGGCCGGAGGTCGACACCCAGGCCCGGGCCGAGGCGAAACGCCACGCAGAGGCGGTGGCGAAGACGTTCTGAGACGCGCGGGATAGGATGATCCGGAACCACGGGAGATCGTCATGGAGACCGAGCATCAGGTCGCGCGGCATTACGGCCGCAGCGGCATCGAGCAGGCGTTTCTCGACGCGCTGCGGGCCGCCGGCAAGGATGTCGAGCATCTCGCGCCCGGCGACCTGTCCGGCGCCGACGAATTCCATCTCGGCGGGCTCGCCGCGACGGCCGAGCTGGCGACGGATCTTGGCCTCGGCCCGGACACGCACCTGCTCGATGTCGGCTGCGGGGTCGGCGGTCCGGCCCGGCACCTCGCCGCGGCCCATGGCTGCCGGGTGACCGGCATCGACCTGACGGCGGAGTTCGTCGAAGCGGCGAAGGCCCTGACCCGGCGCTGCGGCCTGGCCGGGCTGGTGTCGTTCCGGCAGGGCAGCGCGCTGGCCATGCCCTTCGCGGACGGCAGCTTCGACGCCGCCACCCTGCTCCATGTCGGCATGAACATCGCCGACAAGGCGGCCCTGTTCGCCGAAGTGCGGCGGGTGCTGAGGCCGGGCGCGCGCTTCGGCGTCTACGACGTGATGCGGGTGGGCGAGGGTGATCTGCCCTATCCGATGCCCTGGGCGGCGACGCCCGAGACCAGCTTCGTCGAGCCGCCCGAGACCTACCGGCGGCGGCTGCGGGAAGCCGGGTTCGCCGTTGAGGCGGAGCACGACCGCGGCGCCCTGGCGCTGCGCCTGATCCGCGAGGCGCGCGAACGGGCAGTCGCCCGCGGGCCGTCGCCGCTCGGCCCGCATCTCCTGATGGGCCCGACGGCGCCGCAACGCATCGGCAACGTGATGTCGACGGTGGAGCGCGGCGTGATCGCCCCGATCGAGATGGTGGCGCGGGCCGGCTGAGGCCGCGGTCACATCCCGCCGCGGGCGCAGACGGCGCGCACCAGCCGGTCGACCACGGCCGCCGTGTCGTTCTCGTCCCGGACGAACGGGATCGCCCAGCCGCAGCCCGCCAGCTCGAAGTGGGCCTCCCACTCCGGCCGGGCCGGCAGCGCCGCCAGGTCGAAGAACCGCGATCCGCCCATCTCGCCAAAGCCGCCGCCGATCGACTCGCCCAGCGCGAAGGGCTGCGCGGTGAAGGGATACAGGTGGACGGCGTAGACGTTATGGGTCGGATGCTGCGGCGTCGGCGCGCGGTTGCGATCGCCGACCAGAAGCGCGTGACCATTTTGCTCGGCCTCCGTCATCGGGTGCGACTCCCGGTGCAGGAAGGCGGCGTCCAGCTCTCCGATCCCGGCCCAGCGCACCGCCCTCGCGTCATAGGTCAGCGCCTTGAGCACGGCCGGGCGGCCGAGGGCGGAGAAGGGTCCCTGGCGGTAGACCCGCTCGACCCGGAACAGGCGGAGGCTTTCGCCGGCGAACTCGATCGCCAGCCGCCATTGCTCGTCCGGCACCACCCGGCGGAGAACTGGGCTTCGTCGAGCCCGCGCGAGGGGAAGATGGCGGAGAAGACGGTCCACCGATTGTCCTCGATCCGTGACCGGCCGACCTTCGCCTGCCCGCCGACTGTCGGCAAGCGGGAAGGTGCTAGCCCCGCAGGGCGGGGTCGGCGCGCAGCCCCTCGGCGAGAAAATCCACCAGGGCCCGCACCCGGGCGGAGGCGCGGCGGCCCTCCTGGTGCACGACGTGGATCGGGATCGGCGGGGGCTCGAACTCCTCCATCAGGACCACCAGCTCCCCGGCCCGGATGGCCGCGGCCGCCTGGTAGGACATCACCCGGGTCAGGCCGCGCCCCGCCACCGCCGCCGCCACCGCGACATCGGCCTGGTTCACGATCAGCCGGGACCGCGGCGTGATCGTCTCGGTCCGATCCCCGCGATGGAAGGTCCAGTCACGCATCGTCGAGCCCTGGAAGAACGGGACCGCCTCGTGCTCCGCCAGCTCGGCCGGGCTGCGCGGCGTGCCATGCGCCGCCAGATAGGCCGGCGCGGCGCAGACGACCCGCCGCACCGAGCCGACGCGGATGGCGCTGAGACCGGAATCCGGCAGCTGGGCGATGCGAACGGCGACATCGTAACCCTCCTCGGCCAGATGTACGATGCGGTCGATGAAGAAGCTGCGCACCACCAGCTGCGGATGGCGCCCGGCGACGTCGAACAGCACCGGCGCCACATGTAGCCGGCCGAACAGCACCGGCGCCGTGATCGCGACCGGCCCGCGCGGCTCGGCGTGCAGCCCGGCCGCCGCAGCCTCGGCCTCCTCGATCTCGGCCAGGATGCGGCGGCAATCCTCCAGGAAGCGCGTGCCGGCCTCGGTCAGCCGCACGATCCGGGTGGTCCGGTGCAGCAGGCGGGCGCCGATCCGCTCCTCCACCGCCGCCACGGCGCGGGTCACGGCCGGCGGCGACAAGGCCAGGCGCCGCGCCGCCGGGGCGAAGCCGCCGGCCTCGGCCACGGCGACGAAGATGCGCATGCTGTCGAGCCGGTCCATCGGATTATTCCGCTGGTTGAAACAGTGATCTGTCAAGCATGCGCATTCTCCACGAATCGGGAAACGGGCATCTTGGTGGCGTCAACTCTTTGCGAAAGGCCGCCGCCATGCCCGTTCCCGCCCAGCCCATCCGCCTGTACCGCTTCGGCCTGTCCGGCCATTCCCACCGGGTCGAGCTGTTCCTGTCGCTGCTGGACCTGCCCTTCGAGGCGGTCGACGTCGACCTGCCGGGCGGCGAGCACAAGACCCCGGGCTTCCTGGCGCGCAGCCCCTTCGGCCAGGTGCCGGCGATCGAGGACGGCGAGGTCGCCCTGGCCGACAGCAACGCCATCCTGGTCTATCTCGCCGGCCGCTACGACGAGGCCGGGCGCTGGCTGCCGCGCGACCCGCTGGCCGCGGCGGAGGTGCAGCGCTGGTTGTCCGTCGCCGCCGGCTTCCTGGCCTATGGCCCGGCGGCGGCGCGCCTCGTCACCGTGTTCAAGGCCCAGCTGGACCATGAACGCGCCAAGGCGATCGCCGCCCGGCTGTACGGGGTGATGGAGGCGCATCTGGCCAAGGGCGGCTTCCTGGCCGGGCCGCAGCCGACCATCGCCGACGTCGCGAACTACACCTACACCGCGGTGGCGCCGGAAGGTGGGGTCTCGCTGCAGGCCTACCCGAATATCCGCGCCTGGCTCGCCCGGGTCGAGGCACTGCCCGGCTTCGTGCCGATGCCGCGCACTGTCGTGGCCGCCTGAACGCCATCCGCCTCATCGAGGTCGTCATGCCCAACACCATTGCCGCTCCCGCGCCGCTGCCTGGCTGGCCGCACGAGGCGCCACCCTTCCATCCCGGCGAGGTGGCCGCCCAGACCCGGGCCGGGGTGCGCGAGCGGATGGCGGCGGGCGGGCGCCGGGCGATCCGCGGCATCATGCCGGACCAGCATCGCGATTTCTTCGCCATGCTGCCCTTCATCGTGGTCGGCAGCCTGGACCGGCAGGGCCGGCCCTGGGCCTCGATCCTGTCCGGCCGGCCGGGCTTCCTGCAGTCGCCCGACCCGCGCACCCTGACCGTGGCGGCGCGGCCGGCCTATGGCGACCCGCTGGGCGACAACCTCGCGGCCGGCGCGCCGGTCGGGCTGCTCGGCATCCAGCTGGAGACGCGGCGGCGCAACCGGATGAACGGCACCGTCAGCGAATGGGCCGATGGCCGCTTCGCCGTGACGGTGGGGCAGAGCTTCGGCAACTGCCCGCAATACATCCAGGCGCGCCGGCCCAGCTTCGTTGCCGAGCCGGACAGCCTGGGCGAGGTCCAGCCGGTACATGCCGAGGGCCAAGTGCTGTCGTCCCGAGCGGCGGCGCTGGTCGCGGCGGCCGACACCTTCTTCATCGCCACGCGCTCCGCCGACGCGGTCGAAGGCGAGGCGCCCTCGGAAGGCGTCGACGTCTCGCATCGCGGCGGCCGGCCGGGCTTCGTCCGGGGGACGGAGGAGGGCGGGCGCACAGTGCTGACCGCGCCGGACTTCGTCGGCAACTTCTTCTTCAACACCTTCGGCAACATCGAGGTCGACCCGCGCGCCGGCCTGGTCTTCGTCGATTTCGACACCGGCGGCGTGCTGCTGCTGACCGGCACCGCCGAGGTGGTGTGGGATGGGCCGGAGGTCGCGGCCTTCGCCGGGGCCGAGCGGTTGCTGCGCTTCCGGGTGGAGGAGGGGCGCTGGATCGAGGATGCGGTGCCGCTGCGCTGGTCGGCGCCGCAGCAGGCGGTGCAACTGGCCGCCACCGGCACCTGGGACGAGGCCGGCCGGGTGGCGAAGGCCGAGGCGTCGCGCAACACGCTGCGGCCCTTCACCGTGGCCGGGATCGTGCAGGAGAGCGCGACCATCCGCTCCTTCATTCTGGAGCCGGCCGACGGCGGCAGCGTGGTGCCGCACCAGCCCGGCCAGTTCCTGCCGATCGCGCTCGACATCCCCGGCCGCGACCAGCCGGTCCGTCGCACCTACACCTTGTCCGATGCGGCGGACGGGCGGACCTACCGGATCAGCGTCAAGCGCGAGACCGGGCTCGGCGATCAGGCGGGCTTGGCCAGCCATTGGCTGCACGACCAAGTGCGGGTCGGCGACACCATCCGCGCCTTGGCGCCGCGCGGCGACTTCGTGCTCGACACCGACAGCCGCCGGCCGGTGCTGCTGCTGTCGGCCGGGGTCGGGGTGACGCCGATGATCGCGATGCTGAACGGCCTCATCGGCCGCAATCCGGACCGGCTGCGCCATCCCGGCCGCGGGATCTGGTTCGTCCACGCCGCGCGCGACGGGTCCGAGCACGCCTTCGCCGACCATCTCCGTGCCCTGGCGGCGCGGGCGCCGACCCTGACCACCCATATCCGCTACAGCCGGCCGCGGCCGCAGGACGTGCCGGGGCGCGACTACGACGACGCCGGCCACATCGACGCCGCGCTGCTGCGCCGGCTGCTGCCGCTCGACGATTACGACGTCTATCTCTGCGGCCCGGCCGGCTTCATGCAGGCGATGCGCGAGATCTTGTCGAGCCTCGGCGTGCGGCCGGAGCGGATCCGCAGCGAAGCCTTTGCCGCCGGATCGGCCGCGCCGATGGACGCGGCGGCACTTCCTGCCGCGGTCGCGACCGCCGAGATCGAGTTCCGTGCCTCCGGCCGCCGCGCCGCGTGGGATCCATCGAAAGGCACGCTGCTCGACCTCGCCGAGGCGGCCGGGATCGGGGCGCCGTGGAGCTGCCGCACTGGGCTCTGCGGCACCTGCACCGCGCGGGTATTGGACGGCGCCGTGACCTACGCCGAGCCGCCCGCCGGCGCGCCCCGCCCGGGCGAGGCCCTGGTCTGCTGCGCCGTCCCCGCCAGCGGCCGGGTGGTGCTGGAGCTGTGAGGCGTACGCACCGAATCCTCTATACCGTCATGGCGAGCCCCGAAGGGGCGTGGCCATTCAGAAATCGAGCCGCTGGATCGCCCTTCCTAAGCTCAAAAGGGGTTTCGCTCCTCGCGATGACGGTACTGTTTGAGGTCGATGGGATCTTCACGAGAGCCACGACAGGGAACCAAACCCTGCCTCATGCGTTCGATCGGTCCTGTGGGGTGGGGGAGCGCCTCGGCGCATCGGGATGTCGTTCGGACAGCGGCTTGGCGGATTGAAGAGCAGGACCGTGGTCTGGCTGACCACGAGCATCGGCGGCTTGCTGGCTGCCGGGCTGGCCCTGGGCATGACCATCGCCTCCTACCGCACCGATCAGCCGGTGCCGCGCTTCCCGGCCGGTGCGCCGATCGAGGCCGGCGAATGGCGCGTCGTGCCGCTGTCCGCGCGGGTCGAAAGTGCCACGCCGGACGGGCGCAAGGTCCGGGACGGCGAGAAGGCGGTGGTGGTCGAGGTCGAGCTGACCAACCGCACCGCCGAATCCAGCAACAGCTTCTATCGCCTGCTGACCCTGGACCCGCCGGTCGGTGAGGACCAGCCGGACGTCTTCCTGCTGCGCGACCGCGCCCGCGCGGCGGAGCTGCACCCGGACATGGCGGAGCGGCTGGCGCTGGTCTGGACCCTGCCGCAGGATGCCGCGGTGCCTCCGGTGCTGAAGCTCACGGTCCACGGCAGGGTCTACAAGCGGCGCGACAATCTCTGGGGCATGTCCGGCTGGTACAACCCGCATGTGCTCGGCACCGTCGACATGCCCGTCCAGGCGCCGGATCCGGCATGATGCGGTGGCTCGCCCGTCTGGCGGCGCTCCTGGTCGCCGCCCTCCTGCTTCTGGCGATGCAGTGGACCACGCCCGTCTATGACGAGATGATCGCGGCGATCCCGTCCGGCGGGCAGATCGGCGACACCGTGGCCGCGCGGAAGTTCACGATCCGGATCGAGACGATCCAGTTCGCCCGGCAGCTGCGCTTCAAGGCCTATGGCAAGGAGGAGAGCCGCGACACCTCCGGCCTCTGGGCGGTCGTCACCGCAACCCTGGCCGCGCGGTCCGAGACCACCCTGGTGAACGACGCCTATTGGGAGGGGCCGGCCGGGCTGCTCTACTCGCACAGCGACCGGCTGTCCGGCGTCAGGTCGCTGCTGGCCGGCGCCATGCTCCAGCCCGGCCTGCCGCGGCGCGGCTGGTTCATCTTCGAGATCCGCGAGGACCAGGCCCGCGGCGCCACCTTCGTGGCCCCGAATGCCGGCCTCGTCCCGCTCGATTCCATCGTCCGCGTCAAGCTCGGCGCCGGCGGCGGCGCCCTGCCGATCCTCGACAGCCTGGACCTCGACCGCACTCCGGGGGCGATCGAATGACGACGGCCGAACAGCCGGGCGAGGATGCCGCCGCCCTGGTTCCGACCGACCGCGGCGAAAGGCGGTGGCGCCGCCTCTGCCTGTGGGGGCTGCTGGTGGCGTTGCCCGCCACCTTCCTGATCACCGCCCGAGGGGATCTGGAGGAGTGGTGGCAGGGCCAGGAGCTGTTCGAGCTCGGCGTATCCGCTGGTCTCGAGGCCCGCTTCGCCGGCGCCGACTGGAAGCTGGAGACGGTGGAGGTCCTGCCGCTCAAGGACTCCGGCTGGCCGCGCCGGCAAGGGCAGGGCACGCCCGTCCGGGTCCGCTTCGCCGTGACCGTGCGCGAGCCGAATATCGATACGCTGTGGCGGCGCTGCCAGGTGGCGCTGCGGGACGATCAGGGCCGGCGCTGGTCGGCCGGCAGCTTCGGCGGCCCGCGCGCGACCGAAGGCACCATGACCTGCGGTGCCGCGACGCTGGAGCCGCGGGCGCCAGGGACGGTGCTGCGGATCGAGCAGGACTTCACCGTTCCGCACGATGTCGCCGGGACGGTGGAGCCGACGGTGAGCATGGACGGGGAGCGGCCCCGCTACCTGCGCTTCCACCTCGACTCCCGGTGAGCGCCCGGGGGGGCCGGGGCGCCGGCCGGGCCTCTAGCCGGCCGCCGCCTCAGCCTTCGCTTCGGACTCGGCCGGTGCCTGCGACCGGGCGAAGGCGGTCTCCAGCACCGCGGCGATCAGGCAGATGCGCAGCGGTTCGACCAGGATGCCGGGCGTGGTGCCGGACGGGCTGCCGAACAGCAGCGCCAGGCCGTCGCCCAGCACCTGCCAGAGATCGAGCGGGTGCGGCCCGATCAGATGCGTCGCCCCGATCCAAGCCCAATCCGCCGCCCAGCCGATGCCGCGCCAGCCGACGACGAAGACGAGGAGCAGGAACAGGTCGGCGTGCAGCACCAGCCGGATGCTGTTGGCGATCGGCAGATAGCGGCTGCGGTAGCCGCCGATGAAATGGCCGATGAAGTCGCGCAGGAATTTCGGCAGGGCGGCGTAGCGGCTGCCGATGCGCTCCAGCCGCCGGTGCCGCAGCCAGCCCGGATCGGCCCGCAGGTCGTGGCCGTAGATCAGTGCCGCCATGACCAGCCAGATCAGCGGCAGCAGGGCATAGAAGAACAGGCCGGTGGCGACGGCCGACGGATCGGGCGGCGGCTGCTCGATCGGTGCGGCGGCGAAGGCGGTGGAGATCGGGGTCAGCATCGTCTGCAGGATCCGGTCGAGCCACTCCCAGGCGGCGCCGCTGGCCACCCAGGCGATGGCCTCGTCCTTCCACTGCGACAGCACGAACAGGCCGATGAAGACCCAGTTGGTCTCGCACAGCACGATCAGCAGCTTCCAGATCGGGGCGTCGGTGCGGTCGCGCAGCGCCTTGAACAGCCGGCGCAGGATCCAGGTGGCCACCACCGAGACGACGAGCCAGCGGGCGCCGATCGCGTCGAGCAGGTTGGCGCTCTCACCGAAGGGGGCGAGGTTCAGCGACAGCATCGAATATTCGCGGATGGTGTCGTTGAGGAATCCCCAGGCTGCGTAGTAGGCGAAGAACGGCACCAGGGCGATGGTCAGGGTGGTGGCGAAGCCGGTCAGCCGCTGCCGGCGCGTCGGTGTGGTCGGGGCAGGCATGCTGACGGTGTCGGGATCGGGCCCGGTGATCGGCACCGCCGTCCCGGCCGACAGGGCCTGGGCGGCGGCGACGGCCGGCAGCGCCGGCCGCATCAGCAGAAAGCCGAGGACGGTGACGACCAGCTTGGTCAGCACCACCAGCGCCAGCGCGGCCAGGCCGAGGGAGCTGTCGGCGAAGCCGATATGGACCGACAGCAGCAGCAGCTGGTCGTTCAGCAGGAGTCCGACCAGCATGAGCAGCGTCAGCTGCGGCCAGAAGCGCCACCACAGCTTTGCGGTCAGCGCCAGTGGCGCCAGCAACTCCCGATGCATCCGTTCCCCCCACACGCCAACGGCCACACTAACGCGCGACCTGCGTCTTTGTGCCCTATCCGGCCACGATCCGCCCGCCCGACGGACCCGCACCGTCCGGCCGTGTAGCACGGCGGAGGGGGGCCGCCGGATTCAAGGTGACCGATCCATGGATGCTCGCGTCGAGGACCGACAGCGGCCGGTCGAGGAGACTGAAAGGCCTGCCCCGGCGCGACGCCGCGGGCGGCTGGTGTGGGGAACCCTCGGCCTCGCCACCGCGGCGCTGATCGCGGTCGCGACTTGGCACGTGGTCACCGCCCCCGGCGCGCCGCCGGCCCGCGGCGGCCGCTTCGCCGACGCCGCGCCGCAGCCGGTCGGCGTCGCCACCGTGGGCAAGGGCGACATCCGCATCACCCTCGACGCGCTCGGCACCGTCACGCCGCTCGCCACCGTCACGGTCAAGCCGCAGATCGCCGGCCAGCTGACCGAGGTCGGCTTCCAGGAAGGGCAGGTGGTGAAGAAGGGCGACTTCCTGGCCCAGATCGATCCGCGCCCCTACCAGGTGGCGCTGGAGCAGGACCAGGGGCAGCTGGCCAAGGACCAGGCGGTCCTCGCCCAGGCCCAGAGCGACCTGGCCCGCGACCAGCAGATGGTGAAGCAGAACGCCATCTCGCGGCAGCAGGTCGACGACCAGGCTTTCCTGGTGCAGCAGGACCAGGGCATGATCCATTCCGACCAGGCGCAGATCGACGCGCAGAAGCTGAACCTCGACTACGCGCACATCATCTCGCCGGTTGACGGCCGGGTCGGGCTGCGCCAGGTCGATCCCGGCAACTACGTGCAGGTCGGGGACGCGCTGGTCATCGTCACCCAGCTGCACCCGATCTCGGTGGTGTTCTCGCTGCCCGAGGACGACCTGCCGCAGATCCAGGCCCGGCTTCATGCCGGCGCCAGCCTGCCGGTGATCGCCTTCGACCGCTCCGGCACCACCCGGATCGCGACCGGCACGCTGTCGACCCTCGACAACCAGATCGACACCACCACCGGCACGGTCAAGCTGCGCGCCGGCTTCGACAATGCCGACGAGACGCTGTTCCCGAACCAGTTCGTCAACGCCCGGCTGCTGGTGGAGACGCGGCAAGACGTGGTCACCGTCCCCGTCGCCGCAGTCCAGCACGGCGCGCCGGGCGCCTTCGTCTACCTGGTCGGCGCCGGCGACACGGTGGCGGTGCGGCCGATCAAGACCGGCGCCTCCGACGGCGGCATGGTCGCGGTCGAGAACGGCCTTCAGCCCGGCGACCGGGTGGTGGTCGACGGCACCGACCGCCTGCGCGACGGCGCCCATGTCACGGTCGCCGGCGGCGACGGGGCGCAGGCGGCTCCGGCTCCCGCAGACGGCCGGGCAAACCAGCCGCGCCATCGCCAGGGCACCGGCGACGGCAGCCAGGGCCAGCACCGCCGCCGAGACAACCAGACCCAGCAGCCCGCGACAAACCCATGAGCGCCCTCCAGCTGCGGGGGCATCGGATGAACGAGATGGACGTCGGCTCATCGCGTTGCCTCTCCCGCCTGGCGGGAGAGGTCGGACATCCGCCAGGATGTCCGGGTGAGGGCTGGCCTCGGCCTCGACGAAGGACCCTCACCCGGAGCCGCTGCGCGTCTCCGACCTCTCCCGCACGCGGGAGAGGCAACGCGAAAGCCGTGGCGCCGTCCTCCCACCCGGCCGGAGCCCGGCCATGAATCCGTCCCGCCTGTTCATCCTGCGGCCGGTCGGCACCTCGCTGCTGATGGCGGCGATCCTGCTGGTCGGCGCCGTGGCCTACCGCTTCCTGCCGCTGTCGGCCTTGCCGGAGGTCGACTACCCGACCATCCAGGTGCAGACCTTCTACCCGGGGGCCAGCCCGGAGGTGATGACCTCCTCCGTCACTGCGCCGCTGGAGAAGCAGTTCGGCCAGATGCCGGGGCTGAACCAGATGACCTCGGCCAGCTCGGCCGGCGCCTCGGTCGTCACCCTGCAGTTCAACCTCGACCTCAGCCTCGACGTGGCCGAGCAGGAGGTGCAGGCCGCCATCAACGCCGCCGGCAACCTGCTGCCGGGCGACCTGCCGGCACCGCCGATCTACGCCAAGGTCAACCCGGCCGATGCGCCGATCCTGTCGCTGGCCGTCACCTCGAAGACCATCCCGCTGACCGAGCTGCAGAACCTGGTCGACACCCGCCTGGCGCAGAAGATCTCGCAGCAGCCCGGCGTCGGCCTGGTCAGCCTCAGCGGCGGCGCGCGGCCGGCGGTGCGCATCCAGGTGAACCCGCAGGCGCTGGCCGCCTACGGCCTCGCCATCGACGATGTCCGCACCACCCTCGGCAACGTCAACGTCAACACGCCGAAGGGCAATTTCGACGGGCCGGCCCGGTCGTCGACGATCAACGCCAACGACCAGATCACCAAGGCCGAGGACTACAACGACGTGGTCGTGGCCTACCGCAACGGCGCGCCGATCCGCCTGTCCGACGTGGCCACCGTGGTCAGCGGGCCGGAGAACGGCAAGCTCGCCGCCTGGGCCGACACGACACCGGCGATCATCGTCAACATCGAGCGCCAGCCCGGCGCCAACGTGATCGCGGTGGTGGACGGCATCAAGGCGATCCTGCCGCAGCTCGAGACCGCCCTGCCGGCGGCCGCCGAGGTCGCGGTGCTCAGCGACCGCACCGTCACCATCCGCGCCTCGGTCGCCGATGTCGGCTTCGAGCTGATGCTGTCGGTGGCGCTGGTGGTGCTGGTGATCTTCCTGTTCCTGCGCACCGCGGCCGCCACCATCATCCCCAGCCTGTCGGTACCGCTGTCGCTGGTCGGCACCCTGGCGGCGATGTACCTGCTGGGCTTCGGCCTCGACAACCTGTCGCTGATGGCGCTGACCATCGCCACCGGCTTCGTGGTCGACGACGCCATCGTGATGATCGAGAACATCGCCCGCTTCGTCGAGGAGGGTGAGACGCCGCTGCAGGCGGCGCTGAAGGGGGCCGAGCAGATCGGCTTCACCATCATCTCGCTGACCGTGTCGCTGATCGCCGTCCTGATCCCGCTCTTGTTCATGGGCGAGGTCGTGGGCCGGCTGTTCCACGAGTTCGCGGTCACCCTGGCGGTCACCATCGTGATTTCGGCCGTGGTGTCGCTGACCCTGGTGCCGATGCTGTGCGCCAGGCTGCTGCGCCACCGGCCGGCGGCCGAGCGCAGCCGCTTCGATCGCGGCGCCGAGCGCACCTTCGACTGGATCGTCGGCCGGTACGGCCGCGCGCTCGGCTGGGTGCTCGACCACCAGGCCCTGACGCTGCTGGTCGCGTCGGCGACGCTGGGCCTGACGGTCGCGCTTTATGTGGTGATCCCGAAAGGCTTCTTCCCGGAGCAGGACACCGGGATGATCCAGGGCATCTCCGAGGCGGCGCAGACCATCTCCTATGCCGAGATGGCGAAGCATCAATCGGCGCTGGCCGAGGCCATCCTGAAGGATCCGGACGTCGCCGGCCTCAACTCCTTCATCGGCGTCGACGGCACCAACACCACGCTGAACAGCGGTCGCTTCCTGATCAGCCTCAAGCCGCTCGGCCAGCGCAGCGCCACCGCCGGCGCGGTGATCGACCGGCTGCGCGGTGAGGTCGCCGGCGTGCCCGGCATCACCCTCTACCTGCAGCCGGTGCAGGACCTGACGATCGATTCCACCGTCAGCCGCACCCAGTACCAGTTCGTGCTGCAGAACGCCGATCTCGACCAGTTCAAGGACTGGGTGCCGAAGCTGATGCAGCGGCTGCAGCAGGTGCCGGAGATCGCCGACGTCGCCAGCGACTACCTGCAGCAGGGGCTGGCCGTCGACGTGGTGATCGACCGCGCCACCGCCGCCCGCTTCGGCATCACCCCGGCCACGGTCGACAACGCGCTGTACGACGCCTTCGGCCAGCGCATCGTCTCGACCATCTACACCCAGGCCAACCAGTACCGCGTGATCCTGGAAGCCGACCCGTCGCTGCAGCAGTCGCTGGACGGGCTGAAGGCGCTGTACCTGCCGTCCTCGCTGTCCTCCGACGGGCAGGTGCCGCTTTCCGCCATCGTCAAGGTCGAGCAGCGGGCCGGGCCGCTGCAGATCACCCATCTCGGCCAGTTCCCGGCGACGCTGATCTCGTTCAACCTGGCGCCGGGATCGTCGCTCGGCGCCGCGGTCGACGCGATCCAGAAGGCCGAGACCGAGGTCGGCCTGCCCGACAGCTTCGTCACCGCCTTCCAGGGCTCGGCCGCCGCCTTCCAGTCCTCGCTGGTGAACGAGGCGCTGCTGATCCTGGCCGCGATCGCGACCATGTACATCGTGCTGGGCGTGCTCTACGAGAGCTTCATCCATCCCATCACGATCCTGTCCACCCTGCCCTCGGCCGGGGTCGGCGCCTTGCTGGCACTGATGGCGGCGGGGGACGGGCTGGATGTGATCGGGATCATCGGCATCATCCTGCTGATCGGCATCGTCAAGAAGAACGCGATCATGATGATCGACTTCGCGCTGCAGGCCGAGCGCGAGGAGGGCAAGCCGCCGCGCGAGGCGATCTACCAGGCCTGCCTGCTGCGCTTCCGGCCGATCCTGATGACCACCATGGCGGCGCTGCTGGGCGCCCTGCCGCTGATGCTGGGCAGCGGCATGGGCTCCGAGTTGCGCCGGCCGCTCGGCGTCGCGATCGTCGGCGGGCTGGTGGTCAGCCAGCTCTTGACCCTGTTCACCACCCCGGTGATCTACCTGGCCTTCGACCGGCTGGCCGAGCGCATCACCGGCCGCCGCCCACGCTCGCGCTTCACCGAGGGGGAGGAGGGGGCGTGAACCTCTCCGCCCCCTTCATCGCCCGGCCGGTGGCGACCACGCTGCTGACCCTCGGCATCGTCCTGGCCGGCTTCTTCGCCTATCTGAAGCTGCCGGTGTCGCCGCTGCCGCAGGTCGACTTCCCGACCATCTCGGTCTCCGCCTCGCTGCCCGGGGCGAGCCCGGAGACGGTGGCGGCCACGGTGGCAAGCCCGTTGGAGCGGCATCTCGGCGCCATCGCCGACGTCACCCAGATGACCTCGCGCAGCTCGGTCGGCCAGGCCAGCATCACCCTGCAATTCGGCCTGAACCGCGACATCGACGGCGCCGCGCGCGACGTGCAGGCGGCGATCAACGCGGCCCGGGCCGACCTGCCGGCGGCGCTGCGCAGCAACCCGACCTACCGCAAGGTCAATCCGTCCGATGCGCCTGTGCTGATCCTGGCGCTGACCTCGCCGACCCTGACCCGCGGCCAGATCTACGACGCCGCCAGCAATGTGCTGGAGCAGCGGCTGTCGCAGATCGAGGGCATCGGCCAGGTGACGCTGGGCGGCGCCGCCCTGCCGGCGGTGCGGGTCGAGCTGAACCCGCAGGCGCTGGCGCAATACGGCATCGGGCTCGAGGATGTCCGCGCCGCGCTGGCGGCGGCCAACGCCAACAGCCCGAAGGGGTCGATCGAGGAGGCCGGCCGGCATTTCCAGATCTACAGCAACGACCAGGCCAGCCAGGCCGAGGACTACAAGCCGCTTGTGATCGCCGCCCGCAACGGCGCCACGGTGCGGCTGTCCGACATCGCCGATGTCGAGGATTCGGTCGAGGACCTGCGCAATGCCGGCCTGGCCGACGGCAAGCCCGCCGTGCTGGTGCTGCTGTTCCGCGAGCCCGGGGCCAACATCATCGACACGGTCGACCGGGTGAAGGCCGAGCTGCCGCATCTGCGCGCGGCGATGCCCCGGGACATCGAGATCACCCCGGCGGCCGACCGCACCGGCACCATCCGCGCCTCGCTGAACGACACCCAGCTGACGCTGCTGATCTCGGTGGCGCTGGTGATGCTGGTGGTGTTCGCCTTCCTGCGCGACCCGCGCGCCGCGATCATCCCGGCGGTGGCGGTACCGGTCTCGATCATCGGCACCTTCGGCGCCATGTACCTGGTCGGCTACAGCCTCGACAACCTGTCGCTGATGGCGCTGACCATCGCCGCCGGCTTCGTGGTCGACGACGCCATCGTGGTGCTGGAGAACATCTCCCGCCATGTCGAGGCCGGCATGCCGCGGCGCCAGGCGGCCTTGCGCGGCGCGCGCGAGGTCGGCTTCACCGTGCTGTCGATCAGCATCTCGCTGGTCGCGGTGTTCATTCCGATCCTGCTGATGGGCGGGCTGGTCGGCCGGATCTTCCGCGAATTCGCGCTGACCCTCTCGATCGCCATCGGCGTGTCGATGGCGATCTCGCTGACCACCACGCCGATGCTGTGCGCCCTGCTGCTGTGCCGCCGGCCCCGCCGGCCCGACAGCGGGCCCGGACCGCTGGCCCGGGTGATGCGGGCCTATGAGCGGACCCTGGGCTGGGCGCTGCGCCATAGCGGCTTCGTGGTCCTGGTGCTGTTCGGCGTGGTCTGCCTGAACGTCGCGCTGTTCGCCGTGATCCCGAAGGGCTTCTTCCCGGAGCAGAGCACCGGCCGGCTGGTCGGCGGCATCGTCGCCGACCAGAGCATCTCGTTCCAGCTGATGCAGCAGAAGCTGGGGCAGCTGATGGACATCGTCCGCGCCGACCCGGCGGTCGACAGCGTCGTCGGCTTCACCGGCGGCGGGGGCGGCGGCCGGTCGCAGACCAACACCGGCCAGGTCTTCGTCACGCTGAAGCCGCTGTCTCAGCGCGGCATCGGCGACGACGACGTCATCGCTCGCCTGCGCGACAAGCTGGCCGTGGTGCCCGGCGGCCGGCTGTTCCTGGTCTCGGCCCAGGACATCCGCGCCGGCGGCCGGCAGAGCAACGCCGCCTACCAGTACACGCTGCAGTCGGATTCCTCAGCCGAGCTGCAGGATTGGGGGCCGAAGCTGCTGCAGGCGCTGCAGGCCAGCCCGGTGCTGGCCGACGTCAACTCCGACCAGCAACAGAAGGGGCTGGAGACCGACATCGTCATCGACCGCGACACCGCCGCCCGCCTGGGCATCACGCCGCAGCAGATCGACAACACCCTCTACGACGCCTTCGGCCAGCGCCAGGTCTCGACCATCTACAGCGCCATCAACCAGTACCACGTGGTGATGGAGGTGGCGCCGCAGTATTGGCAGAGCCCGGAGACGCTGAAGGACCTCTACATCAGCACCTCGGGCGGCAGTGCCGGCGGCACCGCCAGCACCAACGCGCCGGCCAGCGCCACCGGCACCGGCGCCGCCAGCCTGGCGGCGCAGTCCGCCGCCAACGCCAACACCAATGCGCTGGCCAATGCCGGCCGCAAGGGCACGTCGAGCGGCGCCGCGGTCAGCATTGCGGCGGAGACGATGGTGCCGCTGTCGGCGATCAGCCATGTCGGCCCGGGCAACACGCCGCTCTCGGTCAACCACCAGGGCCTGTTCGCGGCGACGACGATCTCGTTCAATCTGGCGCCGGGCAAGTCGCTCAGCGACGCCGCGGCGGCGGTGCAGCAGGCGATGGTGGCGCTGCACGTCCCGGCCACCATCCATGGCAGCTTCCAGGGCACCGCCCAGGTGTTCCAGAGCTCGTTGAGCGACGAGCCGATCCTGATCCTGGCGGCGCTGGCGGCGGTCTACATCGTGCTCGGCATCCTCTACGAGAGCACGATCCACCCGCTCACCATCCTGTCGACCCTGCCCTCGGCGGGCGTGGGCGCGGTGCTGGCGCTGATGCTGTTCGACACCGAGTTCAGCCTGATCGCGATGATCGGCGTCATCCTGCTGATCGGCATCGTCAAGAAGAACGCGATCATGATGATCGACTTCGCGCTGGAGGCGGAGCGCAGCCGCGGCCTGGCCCCGCGCGAGGCGATCCTGCAGGCCAGCCTGCTGCGCTTCCGGCCGATCCTGATGACGACGATGGCGGCGATCTTCGGCGCCGTGCCGCTGGCCATCGGCTTCGGCGCCGGCAGCGAGCTGCGCCAGCCGCTGGGCATCGCCATCGTCGGCGGGCTGATCGTCAGCCAGGTGCTGACGCTCTACACCACCCCGGTCCTGTACCTGGTGCTCGACCGCTTCCGGCACTGGGCGCGGGGTCGGTGGGCACGGGCGTTCCCGCGGCTGGCCGGCAGCGCGCCGGAGGCGGCGGAGTAGGCGTCTGCTCAGCGGCCGGACAGCTTCAGGATATCCTCCGGATACCGCGGCCCCTGGACCTCGATCCTGGAGGCGGCCTGCTCGATCTCGCGCAGGTCGTCGGCCGACAGCACGACCGCGACCGAGCCGAGATTTTCCTCCAGGCGCTCGAGCTTCCGGGTGCCCGGGATCGGCACGATCCAGGGCTTCTGAGCCAGCAGCCAGGCGAGCGCGACCTGCGCCGGCGTCGCGCCCTTGCGATCGGCGACCGCGCGGAGCAGGTCGACCAGGGCCTGGTTCGCCCGGCGGGCCTCCGGCTCGAACCGCGGGATGCGGCTGCGAAGGTCCGCGCTGTCGAAGGTTGTGGCGTCGTCGATCCTGCCGGTCAGGAAGCCCTTGCCCAGCGGGCTGTAGGGCACCAGGCCGATCCCGAGCTCCTCGATCACCGGGATCACGTCGGCCTCCGGCTCCCGCGTCCACAGCGAGTACTCGCTCTGCAGCGCGGTGACCGGCTGGACGGCATGCGCCCGGCGGATCGATTGCACGCCGGCTTCGGACAGGCCGAAATGCCTGGCCTTGCCCTGCTGGATCAACTCCTTGACCGCCCCGGCGACATCCTCCATCGGCACGTCGGGGTCGACCCGATGCTGGTACAGCAGGTCGATGCGATCGGTCCGGAGCCGCCTCAGCATGCCTTCGACTGCAGCCTTGATGTGGTCGGGTCGGCTGTTCAGGCCGCCGAGGCGCCTGCCGGTGTCCAGGTCGATGTCGTGGCCGAACTTGGTGGCGATCACCACCTGGTCGCGGACCGGGACCAGGGCCTCGCCGACGATCTCCTCATTGGTGAACGGACCATAGGTCTCGGCGGTATCGAAGAAGGTGACGCCGCGCTCGACGGCGGCCCGGATCAGGGCGATCAGGGCCTGCCTGTCCGCGATCGGGCCATAGCCCATGCAGCCCAGCCCCAGCGCCGAGACCTCGAGGCCGGCTTGTCCAAGCGTGCGCGTCTGCATGTCGTCCTCCGGTGAGTTGAGCTGGAGTCTAAGGTGTGGCCCGCCTGCGACTAGGCGCTATAATCCGCAAGGATATATAAGCAGGGCCTCTGAATGCAGCGCGGCAGCCTGGACGATCTCGTGGCCCTCGTCGCCGTCGCGCGGGAGCGGAGCTTCACCAAGGCGGCGGCGAAGCTGGGCGTCTCGCAATCGGCGCTGAGCCAGACCATCCGCCAGCTCGAGACCCGGCTCGGCATCCGGCTCCTGACCCGCACCACGCGCAGCGTCGGGCTGACCGAGGCGGGGGAGCGCCTGCTGCACACCGTGGAGCCGCGGCTGGAGGAGATCGAGGCCGGGCTGGCCGCGGTCAGCGAGCTGCGGGACAAGCCGGCCGGCACCATCCGGATCACCGCCGGTGACCATGCGATCCGGTCGATCCTGTGGCCGAAGCTGGAGACATTCCTGCCCCGGTATCCCGACATCAAGGTCGAGCTGGTCAGCGACTACGGGCTGACCGATATCGTCGCGGAGCGCTACGACGCCGGCGTGCGCTGGGGCGAGCAGGTGGCCCAGGACATGATCGCGGTGCGCATCGGTCCCGATCTCGGCTTCGCCGTCGTCGGCGCGAAATCCTACTTCGCCAAACGGCCGCCGCCGCGGACGCCGCAGGACCTGGTCGGGCACAGCTGCATCAATCTGCGCCTGCCGACCCATGGCGGCCTCTACGCCTGGGAGTTCGAGCGCGACGGCCGCGAGGTCAGGGTGCGGGTGGAAGGCCAGCTCGTCTTCAACGGCATCTTCCAGATCCTCGACGCCGCGCTGGCCGGCTTCGGCCTGGCCCATGTGCCGGAGGACCTGGCGCGGCCCCACCTCGCCAGGGGCCGTCTGCAGCGCGTGCTCGAAGACTGGTGCCCGCCCTGGTCAGGCTATCACCTGTATTACCCGAGCCGGCGCCAACCCTCCGCCGCCTTCGCCCTGCTGGTGGACGCCCTGCGCCACCGGGGTTGACGTCGCGGGCGGCGCTGGCTGCGCCGCCGCTCGGCATCCCATCGCCGGCGGCCTCGTTTGTGTGCTCTTCCAACTGCGAGAGGGCGATAACTGCCGATTCCAATATTCAATTAACTAAACAAAATGTTCATTGCGCGATGTTTTCACTCCAATCATAATGTCTTCTGTATCCAGAAGGAGGTCAGCATGCCAACCGATCGTGGAATTTTCACCAATATTGATGATATGCGTCAATATTCTATCGGTTCAACAACTGATTTTGATTCTGTGTACGTAGAAGGATATTACGCTGCGGGAGATGGAGGCGGAGGGCACTTTTTTTGGAAGGGTGATGCTGCCATCAGCTTTGCCGGCAACATTACCTCTGGCTCAAATCTCATTCAGAACGCCACCAATGTTTCCCAGCTCCGCGTGTGGATGGAGGTCAGCGGTCAGGGCGTACCGGGGTTTCCGGCTAAAACGCGCATTACGGCAATCTCCGGTACAACCGTCACGCTTTCGCTGTCGGCGACTGAGACCGCGACAGGCCGCACTTTTGCCGTGGCCGACGACGGTATCTCTTTTCGACCGAACGCTCTTGCTTTGCCGGACAGCAAAGGTCGCTGGTTGCGGATCGTCGAAGACGACGAGCCTTACAGTGTCAAATGGTTCGGCGCCAAGGGAGATGGTTTGGCCGATGATGGCCCCGCCATCATGGCCACGATCAACGCCAGCCTTCCGAGCGGCAAGTTCGTCCGCCTCCCGAAGGGCAGCTATGGGGTGACGGCGCCGATTTACCTGAACGGCAACGCGTGGGTGAACAATGGCAAGCCCATGGCGGGCGAGCAGCCGTTCGTCCGAGCCTTCTTCGGCGATGTCTTTGCCAATTTCAGCGCCCGCATCTTCGCGCTGCCCGGCTTCACGGGCGAGGCGGTGCTGTTCGGCCGGAATGCGGCTTTCCGGGCAGTCAAGAACCTCCATGTCGACGCCGCCAACATTGCCGATGTAGCCATCGATATCTCCTGGATCGGCACAGCCAGCGGTTCCGGCGGCGTGGCGCCGTCCTGCATCAACGAATTCACCGGCTGGCTGGCCGAGAACGCGATCGTCAAAGGCATCGTCGTCGACGGCGCGGCCGACAGCCTGGTGCAGAACCTCAACTATCGTGGCGGCACCCCGCAGATCGGTTTCTCTCTGCGACTGCCCGGTGGCGGGATCTGGGCGAACAATATTCACATCCATCGGGGACGTACCGAGATCGAAGCTCAGAATGCCAGAATCTCCGACAGCGTCTTGCTGAACGGCGTGCAGATCGTCGGCCAGGCATTGGATCTTCTGGAATTCACTTCCTGTCAGTTCTCGACCGACCCGACGAATGGGTGGACGATCTACTCGAACCCGACTGCCAACCCGGAAATCGGGCCGACGATCAGCCCCTTTGCGATCAATTTTACCTCTTGTTTCTTCCTCGGCGGTGCGACGCACACGTACTATTTTGCCGGCTCCTGGTCGACCGGGGCAAAGTTCACCGCTTGCCACTTCGGGAAGCGTGAATATTTTGACACGGTCACGACGACTGTGCCCGGCAAATGGGTGCCTCTGGGCGGATCGACCCGTCCGCCTGTGTTCGACTTCGATCACTGCACCTTCGAGGGCGGCGATGGCGTGCCTTCGGGCGAGCCGATTGCATTTCCCGTGTCAGTCCCCGGAAAGGTTCTTGTCGGGACTTACGCTTGCCGCCGAGGAGACGGCATTGTCATTTCGCGCCGAGACTTCCCCGGTGACGTGAGGCTGACCGGCGGCTTCTTCGAAGACACCACCGCCGATGGCATTGCCGCTGCCGGCACAACGCTGGCTACGGCAACCCCGTTGACTGCCGGCCTCAACAACATCACGTCGACGACAGCCGGGTCGGCGGAGGGTGTCGTGCTGCCAACCCCGGCCCCTGGCCGCCGGGTCAGCGTGTGGAACAACTCGACGAACAATCTGAAGGTCTACCCGGTCGCCGGGACCTCGCTCAACGGATCAGCCGTGCCGCTCACTCTGGCGCCAGGGCAGAACCGGAATTTCCGGGCGATCATCGCGACGAGATGGCTGCTGGACTGATGACGAGCAGCTCAGCAGGGCTTCGTGGCTGATATGAATCCCTGCTGAGCGTCCGCGTCATGCGGTCGTGAGGAGAAGGATGGGGCGGGCCCGGCTCGCCCCATCCGGCCGGTTCGTCGAGGCGCCGGCTCGTTGCTTGCGAAATCGGACGCTGGGGCGGCCCGACGCTACGGCAGGTCGACGATCTCCACCCAGTTGGCGTCGCGGCCCACCGGATACCGGCCCACCGGCGTCAGGGCGCCGCTCGCCTTGTCGATCCGATAGACCGACAGCCGGTCCGATTTCTCGCCCGAGGCGACGAGCCAGGTTCCGCTCGCATCGATCCGGATGCCGCGCGGCTGCGTCTCCGTGGGGGTGTTGCCGACATAGGTCGGTTTCCCGGTGGCGGGGTCGACCGAGAGCAGCGCGATCCGGCTGGTCGTCCGCTCGGTGGCGTAGAGGAAGCGGCCGTCGGGCGTGGCTTGCAGATCCGCGGCCCAGATCTTCGGCTTGTCGCTGGCCGGCGCTCCCGGCGGCGTGCCCGGCACCAGGCCGGCCTCCGCCGGCACCGTGCCGGTGCTGTCGAGCAGGGTCAGCGTTCCCTTCTCCTGGTCGACCGCGAAGCGGAGGACGTTGCCGGACAGCTCGCACAGCACATAGAGCTGCCTGTCGTCCGGCGACAGGACCGGGTGGCGCGGGCCGTCGCCGGCCGTCGTCTTGACCACCGGCGGATCGTTCGGCGTCAGCTTGCCGGTGGCGGCATCGAAGCGGAACTGGACGATCTGGTCGCTGCCGAGATTGGTGGCGTAGACGAAGCGGTTGGTCCGGTCGGCGCGGATCGCATGGGCGTTCTTGCCGGTCGGGATCACCTGACTCGCCTCCGCCTTCACCAGCCCGTCCGCATCGATCGGGCTCACCGCGACCTTGTCGCCGCCATAGGAGGCGGTGAACAGGAAGCGGCCGGTGGCGTCGGTCGAGACATAGGCCATGCTGTCGGGCAGCGGCGCGGTCGCCTCCTGCCGCAGCGCACCGCTGGCGGGATCGATGGCATAGGTCAGGACCGCGAAGGGCTCCGACCGGAGCACGGCGTAGAGATGCCGCTTGTCCGGGCTGAGCGTCATCGGCATCACCTTCGGCCCGGCCGGGGTCTTGCCGAGCGGCGTCAGCGCGCCGGTCGCCCGGTCCAGGGCATAGCTGTCGATGTCCCCGTCATCCGCATTGGAGACATAGACGAAGGACTTCGCAGCCGCCGGCGCCGCGCCGAATGCGGTGAGCGATGACGCCATGACGAAGACTCCTGCGAACAGCTTCAACGCACTGTGCATGATCCCTCCCTGAGAGGCGACGGGCACCTCGGTGCCTCTATTCCCCTCGGCAGGGTCTATGGCCCCGGTCTCGCCGTCCAAGCTGAAACGGGTATCGATCGATGCCGTCCGCGCATCGATCCGCGCCGGCAGCCGGCGGCTCACTCCGGCAGGCCGGCCTTCCGGAACCCGTCGAGAATCATGTCCCGGGACGTGGCGTCCCTGAGCGGCAGGCACTCCCGCAGCGCCGAAACGGTCATTCCGGGCGCCAGGGGCAGAAACTTGCCAAGCGCCGCCTGCGCCTCCGGCAGCCGGTCGAGCTGGACACAGGCGGGGATCAGGGCCCAGTAGGGCGTGTCCCAGCCGGGGTTGAGCGCGGCCGACCGTTGGGCCAGCTCCAGGGCCTTGGCGGGGCGGCCGCTGAACAGATGGGCCAGTCCGGCGACCGTCAGGAACATGAAATAGCCGGGATCCAGCGGACCCAGCGCCATGGCCCGCTCCGCCAGCACCAGCCCGGCTTCGGGATCGCCGCCGCAGACCAGCGCGGTGCCGGCCAGGAAGTTGACCTGCCCCGAACCGGGGTTGCGCTCGACCGCGCGACGCACGCCGTCGAGGCCGGCGCCATAGTCCCGCCCGGCCATGACGAGGACGAAGCTGGCGACGACCAGCGCCAGGGGATCGTCGCTGCCGGCGGCGGCGGCCCGGCGGGCCAGCGCGACGGCGGTCCCCAGATCGTCGGCGCCGACGGCCGGCCACGCCCGCGACAGCCGTTGCTCCAGGCACCACGCGGCATGGGCCAGCGCCGGGGCGTAGGTCGGCTCGAGCTCGATCGCCTTGGTCAGCAGGCCATAGCCCAGCAGGTTCTCGTCCGGGCGCATGGCGTACACATGCGGCAGCGCCCGGAGATAGAGGTCATAGGCGTCGAGATTCTCGGTGGGCTTGCGGCGCGCGCGCTCGATCTCCGCCTTCAGCACCGTCGGTTCGATCGCGCCGACGACGCTGGCGGTGATCTTGTCCTGCAGGTCGAACACATCCTGCAGGTTGCCGTCGAACCGCTCCGCCCACAGATGGGCGCCGGTCGCCGCGTCGATCAGCTGGCCGGTGATGCGCAGCCGGTTGCCGGATTTGCGGACGCCGCCTTCGAGCACGTAGCGCACGCCCAGCTCGCGGGCCACCTGGCGCACATCAACCGCCCGACCCTTGTAGATGAAGGTCGAATTGCGCGCGATCACCGCCAGCTGGTTGAAGCGCGACAGCGCGGTGATGATGTCCTCGACCATGCCGTCGACGAAGTATTCCTGCTCCGGGTCGCCCGACATGTTGGTGAAGGGCAGCACCGCGATCGACGGCTTCCCCGACAGCGGCGCCGCCGCGGCGGGCGCGGCCGGTTTGGGCTGCGGCGCGGGATCGGCACCCGCTGCGGCGCCGACCTGCAGCGAATAGATCCGCATCGGATCGGCGATGTTCTTGAGCTGGGTGCTGCCGAGATCGCTGACCGAAAGGTCGAGCCGCGCCTTGACCTGGCGATAGGCGTCCTCGGACAGGCAGATGGCGCCGGGCGCCGCCACGCTCTGCAGCCGCGCGGCGATGTTCACCCCATCGCCCATCAGGTCGCCGTCGCTCTCCTCGACGACGTCGCCGAGATGGATGCCGATCCGGAACACGATCCGCCGGTCCTCCGGCACGCCGGCATTGCGCTCGACCATGGCGCGCTGCACCTCGATCGCGCAGCGCACGGCGTCGACGACGCTGCGGAACTCGACCAGCGACCCGTCGCCCGTCCGCTTCACCACGCGCCCCTGGTGCACGGCGATGGTCGGGTCGATCAGGTCGCTGCGCAAGGCGCGCAGCCGCGCCAGGGTGCGGTCTTCGTCCGCCCCGGCGAGCCGGCTGAAGCCGACCACGTCGGCGGCCAGGATCGCCGCCAGCTTGCGATGGTCGCTCATGGCCTCGGGTCCAGCCCTCCCTCAGCGGCAGCAGGCCGACGGGGCCGCTGCCATAAATCCATATGCAGTATACGCCTCAAATTCGATCGTTGCGCATTGCGTCGTCAAGAACCGGTTCGGGCCGGCCCTGTCGGCCCACCATGTGCCCGCGATCTGGCACCATGACGCGAAGGCATTGGGCCCGACGCCGCCGCCGCCGCCAGGATGCAGCCTCTGCGTCCCCGGGAGCGAATGCGGTGTCGGCAAGGCTGTGGGTGTTGACGATCATGGCGGCGGTGGCTCTGGCCCTGCCGGCCGCGGCGCAGGAGCCGCAGCGGGTGGTGCCGGTGGCGGTGCGCGTGATCCCGCCGATGGTCGAACAGACCAACGGCCAGCTCAGCGGCTTCAGCATCGACCTGTGGAACGCGATCGCCAGCCGCCGCCACTGGACCACCGCCTTCACGGTGGTGCCCAGCGTCCAGGCCCAGCTCGCCGCCGTATCCGCCAGGGCGGCCGATGTCGGGGTCGGCGCGATCTCGATCACCGCCGAGCGCATCACCGATTACGACTTCTCGCAGCCGATCCTGAATGCCGGCCTCGGCATCCTGACGCGCAGCCAGCGGCCGGGGCGCGAGGCCAACGCCTTCGGCAGCCTGCTGCACTTGCTGCTGTCGCCCGCGGTGCTGGTCTGGCTCGGCATCGCCGGGCTGCTGACGATCATCCCGGCGCATATCGTCTGGTTCGTCGAACGCGGCCAGCCGGACGGCATCATTGGCACCCGGCGCTATTTCCCGGGGATCTTCCAGGCCTTCTTCTGGGGCCTCGGCACCCTGGCCACCCAGGCGGATGCGATGCCGCGCCACTGGATTTCCCGCGGCGTCGCGGTGCTGTGGATGTTCACCGGCGTGGTCTTCGTCGCCTTCTACACGGCGACGCTGACGGCCAGCCTGACGGTCCAGCAGATCCGGCAGGAGATCAACGGCCCCGGTGACCTGCCGGGCAAGGCGGTCGGCACCGTCGGCGGCACCACCTCGGCCCGCTATCTCGGCGCCGCCGGCATCCAGTCCGTGGCCTTCGCCAATGCCGAGGACGCGTACCAGGCCCTGATCGACGACCAGGTCGACGCCGTGGTCTATGACGCGCCGGTGCTGCAATACATCGCCGCGCATAAGGGGCTGGGGCGCGCCGGCCTGGCCGGGCCGGTGTTCCAGCCCGAGGATTACGGCTTCGTCTTCCGCAACGACAGCGACCTGCGCCGCGACGTCGACGCCGCCCTGCTGTCGATGCGCCAGGACGGCAGCTACGAGGAGTTGCGCCAGCGCTGGTTCGGCAAGGGGTAAGGGAGGGGACGGCGCCGGCCGCATTCGATCCTTTTGCCGTCATTGCTGGGCGGCGGTACTCTCTCCTGGCGGAATGGGAGGCCAGATGGACTACCAGCAACTCTGGGAACAGCTGGAGACGTTGCTGGAAACGGCGCTTGAACGAGAGCAATCCCGCCTTCCCGCGGGGAGCGTGAGCGATATACGGCACTTCATCGACCATCGTGAATACGGGCTGGCATGGGATGAGTTGGCCGCGGCTCTCTCGGAGCTGAATTTGACGCCGAGCGAACACACCAAGGCGGCTATGCAGCAAGCAGCCAGCCTCATGTACCCTGAGGGCCGGTAACCGTCCTTTTCGGTCGTGACTCCGACTGCTCCGGATCGCCGCGGGCTCTACACTGGAAACAGGTGCCGCGCCAGGAAGTCGACGAACACCCGCAGCTTGGGCGAAGGGTAGCGGCTGGACGGCCACAGCAGGCGGAACACGCCCTCATGCGCGGTGTGGTCGGCCAGCACCACCGCCAGCCTTCCCTCTTCGATTTGCCGGCGGATGGCGAAGTCCGGCAGGCAGGCGATGCCCAGCCCCTGTTCGGCTAGGGCGATCAGCGGCTCGATCGTGTTCGCCACCGCCGTGCTCGGCAGCGCTACCTCGCCACGCAGCGGCCAGGGCTCGAACTTGCCGCTGGTGGCGAAGCGGTGCTGCAGGCAGGCATGGCCGGTCAGCTCCTCCGGGCTCCGCGGCACGCCGCGGCGCGCGAGATAGCCGGGTGCCGCGACCAGCTGCAGCCGGAACACGCCCAGGAAGCGGCTCATCAGCCGGGAATCGCTGACCTCGCCGGCGCGGATCACGGCATCGAAACCCTCCTCGATCACATCCACCAGCCGGTCGGTGAAGTCGAGGTCCAGCTCGATTTCGGGATAGGCCTGCATGAAGGCGCCGAGGGTCGGCATCATCAGCATGCCGGCCAGCGGCAGGCTGACCCGCAGCCGGCCGCGCGGCGTGCCTTGGGTCTGCGCCAGCTCGGTCTCGGCGGTCTCGATCTCACTGAAGATCCGCCGGCAGCGCTCCAGGAACAGCGCCCCCTCCGGCGTCAGCGTCACCGAGCGGGTCGAGCGGTGCAGCAGCCGCACGCCCAGCCGCTGCTCCAGCCGCGCCACCGCCTTGCCGATGGCGGAGGAGGAGACCCCGAGCTGCCGCCCCGCCGCTGTGAAGCTGCGCGCCTCGGCGGCGCGGACGAAGGCGTCGAGCGCGCCCAGGCTGTCGGTGTGCCGCATGGTCATTCCGGACATTCAGATCCCAAGTGTCCGGAACTCTAGCCCAATTCTCCGGAATGCGCCGCGGCCTCACCTTGTCGGCAGTCATCGACCGCAGGAGGCAGATATGGACGCACCTCAGCATCACGACCGGTTCCCGTATTCCGCCATCGTCGACCGGCCGCCCTTGCGCTGGCCGAACGGCGCCCGGGTCGCGGTCTGGGTCACCCCGAACATCGAGCATTTCCTGTTCGACCGGCCGTCCAGCGCGATCAACCCGCACACCAATGGCCTGGTCCCCGACGTGCTGAACTATTCCTGGCGCGACTACGGCGTCCGGGTCGGCATCTGGCGGCTGATGGAGGTGATGGCGAAGCACGGCGTAAGAGGCACGGTAGCGCTCAACTCCGACGTCGTCCGGCACTATCCGCGCATCATCGAGGCGGGGCAGGGACTCGGCTGGGAGTGGATGGGCCATGGCGAGACCAACTCCACCCTGATCCACGCCCAGCCGGAGGCGGAGGAGCGGCACATCATCCGCCGCGTGGTCGACACCATCGAGCAGGCCACCGGCCGGCGGCCGCGCGGCTGGCTCAGCCCGGCGCTGACGGAATCGCACCGCACGCTCGACCTGCTGGCCGAGGCCGGCATCGACTACGTCGCCAACTGGGTCAATGACGAGCAGCCCTATCCGATGCGGGTGAAGAGCGGTTCGATGCTGTCGCTGCCCTATTCGATCGAGATCAACGACTTCAACGCCTTCCTCTTCCAGGGCCAGACCGGCGAGCAGTTCGCGCAGACGATCCGCGACCAGTTCGACGTGCTGTACGAGGATGGCGCCGTGACTGGCCGGGTGATGGGCATCGCCCTGCACCCGTTCCTGATCGGCCACCCGCACCGGGCCCGGCATTTCGCCAAGGCGCTCGCCCATATCGCCGCGCATGACGAGGTCTGGCTCGCCACCGGCAGCGAGATCGCCGACTGGTACCGGGCGAACTGTCAGGAGCGCTGAGCACCCCAAGCCGAAAGCTGGGCCGGAATGTCCGGGATGAAGATCAAGGCGCCGCTCCAGCCGCGGTCTTCATCCGGTTTTCTTTCCCTTCGCGCTCGGCTTGGCTGCTGCCTTGGCCTTATTTTTCTCCGCCTTGGAAGTGCCGGCCCTGGAAGCAGCGGCGGGCTTTGTCGCCTTGGCTTTCCGCGCCTTGGCCGGCCCGGGCGTCTCGACGTCGACCCATTGCCCGGTTCTGCCCGAGGCGATGATCGCGTCGCAGACGACGGTCGTCTCCAGCGCGTCGCGGAAGGTCGGCGCGGCCGGCTCGCCGTCGGTGAGGCCCTGCAGGAAATCGGCGACCTGGTGCACGAAGGAATGCTCGTAGCCGATGGTCAGCCCCGGCACCCACCATTTGCCGAGATAGGGGTGCTCGCCGTCCGTGACCAGGATGGAGGTCCAGCCGCGGAGCGCGCCGGGCGAGCGGTGATCGAACCAGGCGAGACGGTTGAGGTCGTGCAGGTCCCAGGCGAAGGAACCCTTCTCGCCGTTGATCTCCAGCGTATAGGCGGCCTTGTGGCCGCGTGCGTAGCGGGTGGATTCGAAGGTGCCGAGCGAGCCGTTCGAAAAATGGGCCAGCACCGCCGCGGCATCGTCGATGCCGACCTGCTGCACCTTGCCGGTCAGCGCATGCTTGCGCTGCTTGACGAAGGTTTCGGTCATCGCGGTCAGGTTGTTGATCGAACCGTTGATCCAGATCGCCGTGTCGATGCAGTGCGCCAGCAGGTCGCCGGTCACGCCCGAGCCGGCCGCGTCGACATCCAGCCGCCATGTCCCGGCGCCGCCCTGCGGCACGTCGGGTGAGATGGTCCAGTCCTGCAGGAATTTGGCGCGGTAGTGATAGATCCTGCCGAGCAGGCCCTGGTCGACCATCTGCTTTATCAGGCTCACCGCCGGCACGCGGCGATAATTGTACCAGACCATGTTCGGCACCCCGGCTTTCTCGACCGCCTGCACCATCGGCAGGGCTTCGGCGGCGCTGCGGGCCAGCGGCTTCTCGCAGGTCACCATCTTGCCGGCCTTGGCCGCCGCGATCGCGATCTCGGCATGGCTGTCGTTCGGCGTGCAAATATCGATCACGTCGATATCCTTGCGCTCGATCAGCCTGCGCCAATCGCTCTCGACCCCCTCATAGCCCCACATCTGCGCGAAGGCCGTGGCCTTCTCGCCATTGCGGGCGGCGACGGCCTTCAGGACCGGCCGGTAGCCGGTGTCGAAGAACTGCGAGACCTTGCCCCAGGCATTGGAATGGGCCCGCGCCATGAAGCCGTAGCCGACCATGCCGACATTGAGTGTCTTGGTCATTATTGTTTCCCCCGTTTTCAGTCTTCGCGCCAGCCATGGGCGTCGCGCACCTTGATCATGGCGCCGAGCACGGCATTCCAGGTCTTCTGGTCCTCCATCACCGCGTTCGGGAACATGCAGCCGTCCCAGCAGATATGGCGCATCCGCCTGGTCAGGGTTCCGTCGCCGTCGCGCAGCCAATACCCGGCATGCCTGGTGATATCGAGCCTGCCGTTCGGGTCCGTGACCTGGCAGTGGCGGCCGGTCTTCTCATGGTCGCCGGAGCCGAAGACGGTGCCGTCATTCTGCGCGACGTGGAAATCCATGGTCCAGGGCCGGAGCGCATCGGCGACTTTCCGATAGGCGGCATCGAGCGTCGCCTGGTCGGACCAGTCGAAATCCTTGGGCAGGATGCGGTCCTGCTCGGCATTGTAGCCGAGCGTGTAGAGCATCGAATGCGCCATGTCGGCCTGGTAGCCGACCACGCCGGGGCGATCGACCAACTCGAGCAGCTTGACCATCTCGCGCCAGGAATGCATGCCCCCCCAGCAGATCTCGCCCTCGGCCACGAGGAACTCGCCATGGTCCTCGGCGATGTCGGCGGCCTCGCGGAAGGTCTGCGCGATCAGCCGGGTGTTGCCCTCCGGATCCCGGTCCCAGGCCTCGACGCCGGTGGAGGAGTCGATCCGGATGCCGCCGGTCGGGCGGATGCCGAGCGCGCGCATCTGCTGTCCGATGGCGCAGGCCTTCCGGACCTGGGTGACGAAGCGCTTGCGGTCGTCGGCCGAGCCCATGGCCGATCCGCCGCCGGCACCACCCCAGATCGGCGCGACGAAGGAGCCCACCTTCAGCCCATAGCCGGCGATATGGTCGGCCATCCGCTTGACCGCATCCGCGTCGCTGTCGATCGAGACATGCGGATCGGTGATGAACAGGTCGATGCCGTCGAACCTGACACCGTCGACCTCGGCGTCGGCGGTCAGGCGCAGGAGCGTGTCGAGTGGAATGATCGGCTCGGAATCGCCGCCCTTGCCGACGATTCCCGGCCAGGCGGCATTGTGCAGCTTCGGAAAATTGTTGGTCATCGAATCCTCCCGGATCTGAAGTCGCGCAGGCTTCTCGTTGACTGCCGGTTTGCCCGGTCAGCGTCGCAATTCTCGCAGCGGTCGTCAGCGCGGTGGACGAGGTCCGCTCGCGGATCTTGGCGCCCTTCTCGTCATACGGAAAGGGCCGGGTTCACCGGCACCCGTCATCCTGCGGTCGAGCGGATCAGGGTTTCCTTCGCCGAAGCCAGATGGGCGCGGCAGGCGAGCTCGATCCTGGAGGTGTCGCGGCTGAACAGCGCCTCGATATAGGCGAGGTGCTCGCGGATCGCGACCTCGTTGCGCTGCCGTTCGTCATGCTTGTTCCACTGATAGTGGTAGTGGAAGATCAAGGTGATGATGTCATAGAAGCCGTCGATAAACCGGTTGGGGGTGGCCGTGTTGACGAGCCGGTGGAAACGGCTGTCGAGGTCGGAGAAGTCGTGATAGCGGAGCTCGATCTCTTGCAGCAGGGCGACGTGTTCCTCACGCAAGGCATCGATCTTTCGCCAATGCGGTGAGCTTTGCGGCAATGCCGCGAACGTCATCGCCGACCGCAGCTCGAACATCTCGCGGATCTCGAACAGGTCGAGCGCGAAGCTCGGCGTGAAGCCCTGGAACACCCAGCCTGCGTTCGGCCGCTTCTCGATCAGCCCGAAGCGCTGGAAGCGGTTGAGGAACTCGCGGATCCCGGTGGTGGCGACACCGAACTGGCGGGCCAGGTCGAGCTCGTTGATCGCCGTCCCGGCGCGGGCGTCGCCGCGCAGCATCCATTCCATGAAGCGCTTCTCGATCTGCTCGGCCATCGGGATGGTTTCCGCCGCCGGAAACCGCTGCATCGCTCCCCCGTCCGAGCGGACGAACCGCCGGCGCCCGGCACCGGCCACGGTCCCTTGCCCGGCCAGCGTCGAGAGCACCTTCCGCACCGTGGTGCGGCTGACCCCGAGCTGCGCGCTGAGCACGGTTTCCGACGGCAGCGGGTCCCCATCCTCGATCTCCGCGAGCAGGTCCAGGGCGTCGTTGAAGGCGCGCTTGAATACCGTGTCGGACTTCATGCCGGTACTCTCCCTCTCGCTTTCGGTCTTTTAATCCATAAAAAACAGTTTGACCACAAGCTCGGTTGGTTTTTCTGTATAAGGAACAATTAAGCATATCCTAGGGAGGAATAAATATGGTCGGCCTGAGAGTCCGGCTGGTGCCGGTGAGCGCGTGAGCCCGATCCTCGAAGTCGCCGGGCTGTGCAAGAGCTTCGGGCCCGTCGAGGTGCTGCGCGGCGTCGACCTGCATCTCGATGCCGGGGAAGTCCTGGCCGTGGTCGGCGACAACGGCGCCGGCAAGTCGACGCTGATCAAGCATATCTCGGGGGTCTACCGGCCCGATGCCGGCCGGATGCTGCTGGCCGGCACGCCGCTCGACCTGTCCTCGCCGCGCGAGGCGCGGCAACGGGGCGTCGAGACCGTCTATCAGGACCTGGCGCTCGCCGACGACCTCTCGATCGGTGCCAACATCTTCCTCGGCCGCGAGCCGATGCGACGGCTGTTCGGGTTCCTGCCTGTCGTCGACGAGCGGACGATCCGGCGCGAGACCGCGGAGCTGCTGAAGCGGATCCGCAGCGAGATTCCGGCCGAGGCCCGCACCGTGGCGCGGCTCTCGGGCGGGCAGCGGCAGGCCGTCGCGATCGCACGGGCGATCTATTGGAAGGCCAAGGTGGTGCTGCTCGACGAGCCGACCGCGGCGCTCGCGGTCATGGAGCGCGAGCGGGTGATCCATCACACCCGCGACCTCGCCGCCCATGGCGTCGGCGTCATCTATATCGGCCACAACCTGGTCGAGATCCTGAAGGTCGCGGACCGCATCGCCGTGATGTTCCGCGGCCGGGTGGTCCACGTCACGCCGGCGGCGGAGACGGATCAGGAGACCCTGATCAAATACATGACCGGCTACAGCGAATCCAAGAAGGCAGCCTGAGCGCTGCACGACACGGGGAGGAACCATGATGCGCAAGTCGTTACTGGCTGCTTCGGCGGCGATCTTTGCCCTCGCGGGCGTCACGCCGGCGAGTGCCGAGGACACGGTCGCGGTGATCGTGAAGGCGACCACGTCGGAATACTGGCAGTGGGTGTTCAAGGGAGCCGAGGAGGCCGGCCGGCAGCTCGGCGTCAAGGTCGACAAGCTGGGCACGCCGAAGGACGATGCCGCCGGCCAGATCGCCGTCCTCGAGAACGCAGCCGGGTCGAAGCCCGCCGCGATCGTGATCTCGCCGACGATCTTCGAGGCGCTGGGGGATCCGATCGCCGCGGTGACCGCCGCCGGGATCCCCGTCATCGTCATCGACTCCGGGGCGAAGACGGACCAATACGCCTCCTTCCTCACCACCAACAACGAGGCCGGCGGCAAGGCCGCGGCCGAGGCGATGGCGGCGTGCGTCAAGGAGCGGACCGGCAAGGCGGCAGGCAAGGTCGGCTATCTGACCGCCATGGCCGGCCATGAATCGCTCGACTCGCGGGACCGGGGCTTCGTCGAAGGCCTGAAGGCCTATCCCGACATCACGCTGGTCGGCAACCGGGTCGGCAACAATGAGGAGGCGGAGGGGATGACCCTGACCGCCGACATGCTGACCAAGGATCCGGACCTCGTCGGCCTGTTCGCCGACAATGCGCAGATGGGAACCGGCGCAGGCGCTTCGGTCGCGGAGCAGAAGCTGGGCGCGAAATTCTGCCTGGTCGCCTTCGACTCCGATGCCGGGGAGCTGGAGCATCTGAAGGACGGCTCGATCTACGCCCTGATCGTCCAGGACCCCTTCATGATGGGCTTCGCCGGGGTCTGGTACGGCTACGCCGCCGCCCATGGCGTGCGCCTGCCGAAGACCATCGACACCGGCGTCGGCACGGTAACCAAGGCGACCATGAACGATCCAGCGCTGGCCGGCCTGCTCGACGTGTCGAAGCGCAAGCTCGGCCCGTTCCTGGCCGACTGATCTGCCGCGGGCGGCGGTTGCCGCGGCAGCCCTCGCCCGCCTTCATCACGGAGGTCCGATGACGGATCAGCCCATGCTGCATACCCGCCCCGGACCGCGCCTTCGCGGCACTGCGCCGGGCAAATCCCTTCAGGCTCTGCTCCGGCGCCTGCCGATCGAGACCTATGTCATCGCCTTCACGGTCGCGCTCTGGGTCGCGCTGGCGCTGACCACGCCCAATTTCCTGACCGAAGGCAACATCAGCAACCTGATGCGGCAGACGCCGGTCGCGGCGATCGTCGCGATCGGCGTGATGTGCACCATCGTCATCGGCGGCATCGACCTGTCGGTGGGGTCGGTGGTCGCGTTCTGCGGCGTCGCCTTCGCCCAGATGTGCGGGCACGGCCTCGGCCTCGCGCCCGCCGCCCTGCTGACCCTGGCGGCGGGGGCCGGGGTCGGGCTGGTCAATGCCGCCGCGGTCGCCCGACTGGGCATCCCGCCCTTCATCGTGACGCTGGCGGGCCTGCAGGTCTATCGCGGCCTGGCATTGCTGCTGTCGGGCGGCATGACGATCGGCGGCCTGCCGGCCGAGGTGAAGGAATTCGCCCGCGGCACCACCGGCCTGCCCAACCTGTTCTGGGCGATGGTGGCGGTCGGGGTCGCCGTGCACTACCTGCTCCGCTTCACCCGGACCGGGCGATACATGTACGCGATGGGCTCGAATGCCGAGGCGGCGCGCCGGCAGGGCATCAACACGCCCCGCATCACGCTGGTCGCCTATGTGCTGAGCTCGGGCCTCGCCGCCCTGGCCGGCATCCTCCTGGTCTCGCGCCTCAGCATCGCGTCGCCATCCATGGCCAATGCCTACGAGCTGCAGGCGATCGCCGCGGCGGTGGTCGGCGGCGCCAGCCTGTTCGGCGGCAGGGGCACCGTGCTCGGCACGGTGGTCGGCGCCGTCCTCTTCACCACGATGAGCAACGCGGCCGTCCTGCTCGGCATCGACCCGTTCTGGGAGATGGTGCTGGAAGGCCTCCTGATCGCGCTCGTGGTCTATCTCGATAACCTGCAGAAGCGACGGCAGGCCGGTTCCTGACGGGACGCCGGCGCGATGTCGGTGCGCGCAATCGGAGAACGGACGAGCCATGCGGGCAGTGGTGTGCCGGGCCCCCGGGGAACTGGTGCTCGAAGATCGGCCGGAGCCCGAGCGGGGCGACGGCGAGGTGCTGGTCCGGGTGCGCCGGATGGGCATCTGCGGCACGGATTTCCACATCTACGAGGGCAGCCACCCGTATCTGCGATACCCCCGGATCATGGGGCACGAGCTGTCCGGCGAGGTGCTGGAAGCGCCCGAAGGCAGCCCGCTGAAGCCGGGCGACACCGTGATCGTCAACCCGTATGTCTCCTGCGGCGCCTGCATCGCCTGCCGCGCCGGCAAGCCCAATTGCTGCGTCCGGATCGCCGTGCTGGGCGTGCATCGCGACGGCGGCATGTGCGAGAGGATCACCGTGCCGGAGCGCAATCTCTATCCGGCGGGTAGCCTCACGCTCGACCAGGCGGCGAGCATCGAGTTCCTGGCGATCGGTGCCCATGCGGTGGCCCGGTCCGGCCTCGCGCCGGGCGCCCGAACCCTGGTGATCGGCGCCGGGCCGATCGGGCTCGGCACGGCGGTCTTCGCCGGCCTGGCCGGGGGCGACGTATCGATCATGGATCGCGAGGCCGACCGGCTCGCCTTTGCGCTGGACAGCGGCATCGCGGTCCGAAGCATCGGCGCCGGCAGCGGTGCGGCGGAGGCGGTCCGCCAGGCGACCGACGGCGACGGCTTCGACGTGGTCTTCGATGCGACCGGAAGCCGGGCCTCGATGGAGAGCGCCTTCGGCCATGTCGCCCATGGCGGCACGCTCGCGCTCGTCAGCGTGGTGACCGAGAGCATCGCCTTCTCCGATCCCGAATTCCACAAGCGGGAGATGACCGTTCTCGGCAGCCGCAATGCCCTGCGGGCGGATTTCGAGCGGGTTGTCGCCGCGATCGAGGACGGCCGCGTCCCGCTGCGGCACCTCCTCACCCACCGCACCAGCCTGGCCGGCGCGGTCGCCGATCTCCCGCACTGGGCGACCCGGAAGAGCGGGCTGGTCAAGGCGCTGGTGGAGATCGACTGACGCGCAGGCGCCACTCGCTCAAAGACTCGTATAATCGAGCCCGGTCAGGCGCAGGGCGCGGCCGTCCTTCGCCGCGATGGTCCGCATCTCGCGCTCGAGCGCATCGCGGTCGTCGGCGCCGCGCAGCATCCGCCCGGCGAGCGGGTCGAACCGGCCTGCGGCGATATCGGCGATCAGCATGGCCGCGCGCGTCGGCGGGATATCAACACCGTCGTCAAACAGTTGCTTGATGCCGGGCAGATGGGCCTTGCCGGCTTCGGAGGTCAGCTGCAATTCGGTCATCGCCGTCCGGACGAGGCCGGGATCGACGGCAAAGGCCAGGACGCCGCCGGCCTTCGTCGTGTCGTTGAGGCATTCGGTGAAGCGCATCACCGCGGCTTTGCTGGCGGCATAGCCGGAGCCGTGCGGAAAGCTCGTCCCGGTCCCGCCGCCCACCAGGTTGACGATCCGGCCCCGTCCGCGTGCCAGCATCCGCGGCGCCGCGACCCGGCAGGTGTGGAAGGTGCCGCGCAGATTGATCTCGACGTCGCTCCACCAGGTCTCGGGATCGCACTCCCAGATCGGGCCGAAGGCCCGGAACGAGCCGTGATTGTTGACCAGCGTGTCGACCGGCCCGAGTTCCCCGGCGATCCGGTCGAAGGCGCGCTCGACCGCCGGGCCGTCGACGAGGTCGAGCGGCAGCGCGATCGCCGTCCCGCCCTCGCCGGCGATCATCGCTCGGGTCTCTCGATTTCGCGTGCCGTGCGCGCCAGGACCGCAACCCGGGCACCGGCCCGGGCCTGGTGCAGCGCGATCTCGCGCCCGATTCCGCGGCCTGCGCCGGTCACGACCGAAACCGTGCCGTTCAAACTCGTCATGACCTGATCCTCCAGCATCCGGCTTGCGAAAGGCGTCACCGGCGGCTTGGCAGACCGTGCCGATATCGAGCCGATCACTCCGCCTCACTACACCCGTGAGGCGATGCGATCAAAGCTGTGTCGCGATGTACTTGGCCTCGAGGAATTCCAGCACGCCCTGCGCGCCGCCCTCCCGTCCGAGCCCGCTCTGCTTGGTGCCGCCGAACGGCGCCGCCGGATCGGAGACCAGCCCGCGGTTGAGCCCGACCATGCCGGTCTCGATCCGGCGGCAGACCCGCAAGCCCCGAGCCAGATCGCGGGTGAAGACATAGGCGGCCAGCCCGTATTCGGTCGCATTGGCCAGGGCGACGGCCTCGTCCTCCGTCTCGAACCGGCTGAGTGCTGCGACCGGCCCGAAGATCTCCTCCTGCGCCATGGCGGCATCGGCCGTGACCCCATCCAGCACGGTCGGCGGGTAGAAACAGCCCGGCCCGTCCGGCCGGCGGCCGCCGCAGAGCAGCCGGGCGCCGCGCGACAGGGCGTCGTCCACCAGCCGCTCGATCTTGTCGACCGCGGCCGGGTTGATCATCGGGCCGCATTCGGTGGCGGGATCGGCGCCGGGGCCGACCTGCAGCGCCACCATGCGCGCCGCGAGCTCCGCCGCGAACCGATCGTACAGGCCGGATTGCACATAGAGGCGGTTGGCGGCGGTGCAGGCCTCGCCGCCATTGCGCATCTTGGCCAGCATGGCGCCTTCGAGCGCCAGCTCCAGGTCGGCGTCGTCGAAGACGATCAGCGGGGCGTTGCCGCCGAGTTCCATCGAACAGCTCACGACATGCTTCGCCGCCTCGGCGAGCAGCACCCGGCCGATCTGAGTCGAGCCGGTGAAGGACAGCTTGCGCACCCGGGGATCCACCAGCATCGCCGCCGTCACCGGGCCGGGCGTGGAGGTGGTCAGCACGTTGATGACGCCCGGCGGCACGCCGGCCTCGGCGCACAGGGCGGCGAGCGCATAGGCGGTCAGCGGCGTCTCGCTCGCCGGCTTCAGCACAACGGTGCAACCGGCGGCGAGCGCCGGGGCGATCTTGCGGGTCGCCATCGCCGCCGGGAAGTTCCAGGGCGTGACCAGCACGCAGATGCCGATCGGCTCGTAGTCGACGATGATGTGGTTCGCCCCGGTGGGGGAGAGCATGAAGTCGCCGCAGATGCGCACCGCCTCTTCCGCGTTCCAGCGGAAGAAGTCGGCGGCATAGGCGACCTCGCCGCGTGCGTCGCGCAGCGCCTTGCCGTTCTCCAGCGCGATCAGCCGCGCCAGATCCTCGGCGCGTTCGGTCATCAGCTCGAAGCAGCGGCGCAGGATCTCCGACCGCCGGCGCGGTGGTGTCGCGCGCCAGGCCCCGGCCGCCTGCGCGGCCGCCTCGACCGCTGTGGTCGCATCCTCGACCGACGCGTCCGGCACCTCGGCCAGGCGCTGTCCGGTCGACGGATCGATGACGGGGATCGATGCGCGCCCCGCCGGCCACAGCCACTCTCCGCCGATGCAGAGGCCGCGGGCACAGCTGGCCGGATCGATGCCCGATGCGGAAGGGGACACGGCTGAAAGCGGCATCGCAACGGTCATGGGTGGGTTCCCTTATTCGAAAGCAGGGTCGGACGCGGCCGCGTCGAGGTCGCCGCGATAGGCGGCATCGACCAGCCGGCGCATCTCGGCGAGCCCGATCGGGCGCGGATTGTTCTTGATCAGGCGCTCGATGCCGACCGCCTGCTCGGCGGTCCAGTCCAGCTTGTCGGCGGGCAGGCCGAGGCCGGCGAGCGTCGGGGTGATGCCGATGGCGCGCAGCAGCCGCGTCACTTCGTCGATGGCGGCGTCGGCCAGCGCCGCGCGCGTGGTGTGCCCGCCGTCCACCCCAAGCGCGATGGCAATCTCAGCCATCTCGTCCAGCGCCGCGGCGCGGTTGAAGCGCATGACATAGGGCAGGGCGGTCGCGACGCCCAGACCGTGGGGCGTGTGGGTCAGGGCGCCGACGGGATACTGGATCGCGTGCGCCGCCGCCGTGCCGGCCGTGCCGAAGGCGCAGCCGGCCGCCAGCGCCGCCATCATCACCTCGGCCCTCGCATCCTCGTCCGCCCCGTCGCGCCAGGCACGTTCGAGGCTGCGCCCGAGCAGGCGGATGGCGAGCAGCGCGAAATGGTCGGTCAGCGCGCTCTTGCCGATGAAGACGTGCTGCTGCGCCAGCTCCGCCGAGGGCGGGCGCCGCCCCGCGGTGAACGCCTCGATCGCATGGGTCAGCGCATCGGCGCCGGCGACCGCGGTCAGGGCGGGCGGGCAGGAGAGGGTGAGGTCGGGATCGCAGATGGCCGCGGCGGGGATGAGATACGGGCTCGAGATGCCGACCTTCAGCAGGCGGTCCGGATCGGAGATCACCGCGACCGGTGTCGCTTCCGATCCGGTCCCTGCTGTGGTGGGAACGGCGATCACCGGCAGCATCGGTCCCGGCACCTTGAACTCGCCGTAATAGTCCGGCAGCCGGCCGCCATGGGTCAGCAGCAGGGCGGCGCATTTCGCCATGTCGAGACAGCTGCCGCCGCCGATGCCGATGACCAGGTCGGGCGCGAAGCCGCGCGCCTCGTCGGCGCAGTCGGCAGCGCTGTCGCGCGGCACGTCCGGCTGCACGCGGCCATGGACACTGACGGCTAGGCCGGTCGCGCGCAGCCCGTCCAGCATCCGTTCGAAATCGGCTGATGTGGCCAGCCGCTCGTCGGTGCACACCAGCGCCCGCCGCCCGAGGCGGCCGGCGACAGCCGGCAAAGCCGCGCGCTGGCCTTTGCCGAACAGGATCTCCTTGGGCAGCCGGATCGCCGAGAAGAGCGTCACGATCGACTCCATCGATGGGGATGAGCCGGAACATCGGCCATGCGAGATCCTATATCAAATCCTATAGGATATCGTATTGAATGCGGCGGAGGATCGTGCTAGCTCTCCTTCATGTCAAGGGACAAAGCAGTGCGCAGCCAGAAGCCGATCCTTCCATCCCCTTCGGCGGCCGATCCGGGCGGCCCGGCGATCCATCGTGCCGCCAGCCTGGCGGAGGAGGTCTATGAGGCGATCTTCGCCCAGCTGATGGCGCTGAAGATCCCGCCGGGTGCCCGCATCACGGTCGATGCCCTGGTGCGCGAATTCAACGTGTCGCAGACGCCGATCCGTGAGGCGCTCGGCCGCCTGGAAGGCGAAGGCCTGGTAGTCAAGACGCACCTCGTCGGCTACAGCGCGGCGCCCCAGGTCTCGCGCCGGCGCTTCACCGAGCTGTACCAGCTGCGCCTGCTGCTCGAGCCCGACGCCGCGCGCAGGGCCGCGGCGGCGATGACGGATGCGGCGCTGCAGGAGCTGACTGCGGCGGCGGGGGTGATGTCGCGCCCGGACGGACCGGACGAACGGGCCCGCTACTCCCAATTCGCGCGCGAGGACGCGGTGTTCCACGACAAGATTCTCCAGGTCGCGGGCAACGAGCTCATCCGCGAGACGCTGGTGCATCAGCACACGCATTTTCATATTTTCCGCCTGATGTTCCACTCGCGGGTGACCGAGGAGGCGCTCGACGAGCACGCGGCGATCCTTGCCGCCTTCTCCCGTCGCGACCCGGACGAGGCCGAGCGGGCAATGCGCACCCATATCGAGCGGTCGCGCGACCGCCTGCTGCCGGCATTCGACTGATGCCAGGAGCCATGGGCAGCGGGCCGATCCGTGATACGCTGGCGGAAAAGGGAGGATAACGATGGGACAGGTCGACGCCTGTGCGCTGAGCCTGACCAATGTCAGCAAATCCTACGGCCATGTCCGGGCCTTGCACAACCTGTCGTTCAGCGTCGCCGAAGGCCGCTTCTTCGTGCTGTTCGGGCCCAGTTCGGTCGGCAAGACGACGACGCTGCGCATGATCGCCGGCCTCGTCCCGCCGGATCGCGGCCGGGTCGAGATCTTCGGCCGGGATTGGACGCATGAGCCGATCGCGGGGCGCGGCGTGTCGATGGTGTTCCAGTCCTTCGCGCTCTACCCGCACCTCACCGTCTTCGAGAACCTGGCCTATCCGCTGCGCGAGGCCGGGGTGGGGCGGGAGGAGATCGGTCGCCGTGTCCGGGAGACCGCGACGATGCTCCGGCTCGACACGAAGATCGGCCGCAAGCCCGGCACGCTGTCGGGCGGCGAGCAGCAGCGGGTCGCGCTCGGCCGTTCCCTGATCCGGCGCCCCCGGATCCTGCTGCTGGACGAACCGCTGACCAATCTCGACGCCAAGCTGAGGCACGAGATGCGGGCCGAGCTCAAGCGCCTGCATCGCCAGTTCGGACTGACGATCGTCTATGCGACGCCCGACGAGCTGGAGGCGCTGTCGATGGGCGAGGAGATCGCCGTGCTGCGCGACGGCGGGGTCGTGCAGACCGGGACGCCGGACGAGCTCTACGAAGCCCCGCGCGACCTGTATGTCGCCGGCAAGATCGGCTCGCCCACCATGAATCTAATCAAGGGCACCCTGGCCCGCGACGGCAGCGTCATCGACTCCGCGATCGGCCCGCTGCCATGCATGCGCAAGCTGAGCAGCGCGGATGCGGGGGAGGCGGCCGTGGTGGGCATCCGGCCGAACGACATCCGCCTCGCGACCGGCGGCGAAGGCGGTATGGCGGCGAGCATCGCCATGCTGGAGCCGTTGGGCGACGTCACCGTGATCTCGATCGAGACCGCTGGCGAGACGCTTCGGCTGGTGCTGCCGGAAGCGGCGGCTGCGGGCCTGCAGCCCGGTCAGCAGGCCTCGATCGTTCTCGATCCAAGAAAACTCCACGTCTTCCGGGCCTCGAACGGACAGGCAATCACCTGACGCCGGGGTCGGACAAGAACAACAACACCGACAACACATGGGGAGGAGACCTGATAATGACGGCGACGACAAAGATCAAAGGTGTAGTGGTGGCAGCAGGGTTGGCCGCTCTGCTGATGACGGGCGCGGCCAAATTTGCCCAGGCCGAGGAGGTGACGCTGTCGATGGCGGTGCCCGACTGGCCGCCGACCCGCGTCATGAAGAAATTCTTCGATGAGCAGTACAAGCCGAAATCCGGCAACACCGTGAAGCTCGATGTCGATTTCATTCCATGGCCTGATTTCTACACACGCGTGAATGCGTCGCTCACCTCCGGTGAGCAGAAATACAATTTCATCGTGTCCGACTCGCAGTGGCTGGGCGCCTTCGTCGAGGGCGGCTATTTCCGCAAGATCAACGATCTCCTGGATGCCGACCCCGAGTTCAAGAAGGCGTTCATGGAGATCCATCCCAATCCGCTGAACGCGTACGCGACCTATCCTTACAAGTCCGAGAACTATTACGGTTTCCCGCAGTTTCCCGACGTTCTGGTCACCTTCGCGCGCAAGGACATCATCTGCGACGAGACCGAACAGAAAAACTTCATGGCGAAGTACCAGAAGAAGCTGCCCTGCACGGGCGAAGAGATCGACGCCATGACCTGGGACGATTTCAAGAATATTGGTGAGTTCTTCCGGCGCAAGAAGGGCGAGACGCTGGCGGGCAAGCCCGCCGATGACGATTTCTACGGCATCGCCTTCCAGGCCGGCAAGGCCTACGACTTCTCATCGATGCAGGTGAACGGCTTCATCTGGCAGATGGGCGGCGACATCTGGGACGAAACCAAGGTCCCCCAGGGCCAGGCGGAGGGCGTGGTGAATTCGCCGGCCGCGGTGAAGGCCCTGGAGGCTTATCTGAACCTGATCGACTACATGCCGCCGGTCGCCAAGACCGGCACCATGGACATCTTCAAGTCGGACGAGCTGTTCCGCGAAGGCAAGGTGGCCATGAATGTCGACTGGATCGGCCTGGGCGAAGCCTCGCTCGATCCGAAGACCTCGAAGGTCTCGGACAAGCTGGTGTTCGGCCTGATGCCGGGAACCATGGGCGCCGACGGCAAGATGGTGCGCTGGTCCAACATCGGCGGGCAGCCCTTCGTGCTGACCACCTGGACGACCGACGCCCAGATCAAGGAGGCCGTGGACTTCGTGAAGTGGTGGCTGTCGCCCGAGATCCAGCATCAGTTCGCGGCGGCGGGCGGCCAGTCGGCGATCAAATCGGTGTATTCGGACCCGAAATACGTGACCTATCGCCCGTGGAACCGGGCGTGGGCTCCGTCTCTGGACTGGCAGAAGGACGTGTGGCACGTGCCGCAGTTCTTCGAACTGCTGACCCAGCAGCAGGATCAGTTGGATCTGGCGATCACCGGCAAGCAGGACGCCAAGGCGACCTTGGACAACATTGCCAAGTTCCAGCAGAACCTGCTGACCGAAGCGGGCCTGATCCAGTGATGTGACGAGGCCGCTGCCGCCCGCCGTCGGGCCGGCGGCAGCGATCCCGAACCGGGCCGGCGTGCCGGACCCGCCAAGCAGAACTGCGATCGAGAGCACTCATGTCCGTGACACCAACCATGACGGCTCCCAGGGCCCGGACGTCGCCGGCGTTTCTGGAGATCTCCGCCGACAATTGGCGGCTGGCGATAGCCGCGGGCATCGTCGTCACCGTGGCCGCCGCGGCGGCGCTGCCCGCTTCCATCGCCTTCTGGATCGTCGGCGCCGCGGCGGCGCTGGTCGCCGCCGCGTTCGTGGTCAACGCCTACCGCCGCCGCTACTATGGCGGGCTGCTGGTGGCGCCGGCCATCGCCGTGCTGTTCACGATGAACATCTTCCCGCTGCTGTGGTCGCTGGGGCTTTCATTCTTTGCCTACCAGTCGAACCAGCAGTCGATCCGGTTCGTCGGGCTCAGCAACTACATCAAGGTGCTCACCAACGACATCGCCGCGGCCGACAACTGGCACGCCCTGACCAACACGGCGATGTTCGTCGTGCTCACGGTCGCGGCCCAGATGGTCGTCGGCTTCCTGCTGGCCATGCTCTTCGCCAAGCAGTTCCCGCTGCGCAAGTATCTGCTGATCCTGGTCTTGGCGCCGATGATGCTGTCGGTCGTCGCTTCGGGCGTGTTCTTCACCTACTACTACGACCCGACCTTCGGCATCCTCAGCTATGTGATGAACGGCATCACCGACGGCCAGTTCATCCTGATGGACAGCAAGGCGGGTGCGGTGGGCGGCATCGTCTTCGCCGATGCCTGGATGTGGTCGCCCTTCGTCATGCTGCTGGTGCTGGCCGGGCTCGTGTCGGTGCCGAAATACCTCTACGAGGCGGCCGCCATCGACCGGGTCTCCGCCTGGCGGCGCTTCTGGACCATCACCTTCCCCTATATCCGCGGGCTTCTGATGCTGGCGCTGCTGTTCCGCACCATCGAGGCGTTCAAGCTGGCCGACCTCGTCATCCTCCTGACCAAGGGCGGCAACGACACGATGACGATCTCATACCACCTGATCCGCATCGCCAACGAGCAGAACAAGACCAGCGAAGGGGCGGCGATTTCCTACGTCATGCTGTTCATGGTGATCGTCCTGACCAACCTCTACCTCTATCTCGCCAATCGCCGGAACGGGGAGAGCTGACCATGGCCTCCGGCCCGTCCATCTGGGAACGCATCGGTTTTCGCCGGAGCCACGGCGTCGCGGAGGCCGGCTGGGGGCGCACCCTGGTCGTGGCGGGCGTCAGCCTGGTCTACTTCCTGCCGGTGCTGTTCATCATCTTCACCGCGATCAAGCCGCAGGAGCTGGCGCTGTCGGTGCCGCCGACGCTGTCGCCGACCTCGCTGTTCGGCCTCATCCCCGACCGCTTCGTCTTCACCCCGACGCTGGAGAATTTCGGCTCGGTCTTCTCGCGGGTGATGACGACCGGCGGGCAGCCGGAGGCGACCGGCTTCGACCGCTTCTTCTTCAACTCGATCGTGATCGCGACCGTCTCGGTCCTGCTGGCCCTCGTCCTCGGCACGCTGGCGGCCTACGGCTTCTCGCGCTACCCGCTCAAGGGCAACGACACCTATCTCTTCATCATCCTGACCACGCGGATGCTGCCGGCCATCGTCGTCATCATTCCAGTGATCCTGATGTTCCGCGCCGTCGGCCTGTCCGGGTCGTATCCCGGCATCATCCTGCTCTACACTGCCTTCAACCTGGCCTTCACCATCTGGATGATGAAGAGCTTCTTCGACGAGCTCTCGACCGATGTCGAGGACGCCGCACGCATCGACGGCTCGTCTGAGGTCAAGGTGTTCTGGAAGATCTGCCTGCCGCAGGTCGTCGCCGGCCTGGCCGCGACCTTCGTGTTCGGCCTGATCCTGACCTGGAACGAGTTCCTGTTCGCGCTGCTCCTGACCGGCGCCGACACGCGCACCGTGCCGGTGGCGATGAACCAGGCCGTCTCCTCCGGCGGCCGCGGCACCGACTGGACGCTGCTGGCCGCGATCGAGACGCTGTTCCTGATCCCGGTCTTCCTCGTCACCTTCTTCCTGCAGAACCACCTGCTGCGCGGCGTCACCTTCGGCACGGTCAGGAAATAGCGATGTCGACCATCGAGATCCGCGGGATCACCAAGGCGTTCGGCTCGTTCGTCGCGGTCCGGGATGCCGACCTGTCGGTCGCGGCGGGGGAGGTCGTCTGCCTGCTCGGCCCGTCGGGCTGCGGCAAGACGACGACCCTGCGCATGATCGCGGGGCTGGAGCGGGCCACGGCGGGCGACATCGTGATCGCGGGACAGCGCATGAACGAGCTGTCGCCGCAGAAGCGCAACATCGCCATGGTCTTCCAGTTCTATGCGCTGTATCCGGCGCTGACGGTCGGCGAGAACATCGCCATGCCGCTGCACCGCGAAGGCATCGGCAAGGCGGAGGTCGCCGCCCGGGTCGGCAAGGTGGCCGACATCCTGCATCTGCGCGATGTCCTGGACCGGATGCCGGGGCAGGTCTCCGAAGGGGAGAAGCAGCGCGTCGCCGTCGCGCGCGCCATCGTGCGCGACCCCAACTGCTTCCTGTTCGACGAGCCGTTGTCGCGGCTGGACGTGGAGCTGCGCCACACCATGCGCGGCCAGATCAAGGCGGTGCTGTCGAACCTGTCCAAGGCCACGGTCATCGTCACCCACGACCAGCTCGAAGCCCTGACCATGGCGGATCGGATCGCGATCATGCGCGACGGCATGATCGAGCAGGTGGGCAGCCCGCACGAGGTCTTCGCCAAGCCGGCCAACGTCTTCGTCGCCAGCTTCATCGGCACGCCGCAGATGAATCTGATCGAGGCGGAGCTCAAGGGCTATGGCGGCGGCAAGGCGACAGTCACCTTCGACCAGCAGGACGTCGATCTCCCCGCGAACCCCGCCGTCGCTGCCCTGGGGCCGGGACGGGTCACGGTCGGCGTGCGCCCGCGCGCCTTCACCGTCGTGCCCCAGGACACCGCCGGCACGATCGACGCCGTGACCGAGCTGATCGAGCCGATGGGCGCCGAGACGCTCATCCATGCGCGGACCAAGGCCGGCGGCGACATCCGGGTGGTCGTCCCGCGCGACAGGAAGGTCAAGATCGGCGAACCGCTCCACCTGGTTCCGGATCCCGTGCAGACCCACATCTTCGCCGCGGACGGCAAGGCGGTGCGGGCATGAGCCGGCATGACCAAGGCCATGGCGGACTGTCGCCCGCAGGCGCGCGCAGGCTGGAATACGCGATCATCGGGCTCGGGATCGTGGCGCTGGTGCTGATCTTCCAGCCCTTCGGCATCGCACTGTTCACGGCGGGGGGCATCATCGTCATCGTGGCGGCGCTGGCGAACAACCTGCTGCCGATGGCGCAGCCCGGCGTCCCGAAGCGGTCCGTGGTGAAGGCGGCGATGATCGTCGCCATGATCTTCTGTCTCACCCTGCTGGTCGCGATCGCCGCCGCGCATCTCTACGGCCAGTTCTTCCTCAAGCCGCCGGATCCCAGCACCGTCACCGGCAAGGCCCAGCTGGCCGCCAAGCCCTGGTACATGCACGGCTTCACCTGGACGGTCGCGGCCATCGCCGGCGTCCTGGCCTGCACCCTGATCCTGCAGGGCCGCCGAAGGGGCGGAAGCGAGGAAGGATCCGGCGAGCACCATCCTTCAACATCTCCGGGAGAGTAAAAAATGAGCCTTGATCAAGCCGCCCTCATCCAGCGGATGCAGCAGCTGATGTCCACCTCGCCGGTCCCGTCCATCTCCACCGAGCTGCTGGCGACGGCGGATGGCGAGCTGAACCGGGAGCTCAACAGCTTCCTGTTCGACCCGCCCTCCGATCCGGCCCTGCTCAAGGGCAAGCGGATCGCGATCTGCTGCACCAACGGCGTGGAGGAGGTGGAGATCCTGGGCGCCCATCGCTGGCTGACCGAGCATGGCGCCACGGTCCACATCGTCTCGCCGCGCATCGGCGAATTCGATCCGACGCTGGGCCTGCGCTTCCCGCCGCAATGCGCCACCCACGTCCTCGCCATCCGCCTGATGGAGAATGCGGGCTGGCTGAAGATCGACCGCTACTCCGACGAGGCGAAGGCCGCGGATTACGACTCGGTCCTGCTGCCCGGCGGCTGCTGGAACCCCGACGCGCTGCGCATGGACAAGCCCACCCTGGCCTTCGTGCGCGCCATGTATGAGGCCGGCAAGCCGACGACCGCGATCTGCCACGGCCAATGGGTGATGGTCAGCGCCAAGATCCTCAAGGGCAAGCGCGCCACCGCGGTGTGGAACATCCAGATCGACCTCGAGAATGCCGGCGCAGTCGTGCTCGACGAGCCCTGCGTGGTGGACGGCAACCTGATCACCGCGCGCTTCCCCTACGACCTGCCGCGGCTGGTCCAGGCCATGGTGCAGCAGCTGCTGGCCACTGCGGGACAGGCGTCGGCGGCGCAATGAGCGTCGTGGCTGATCTCGCCTGATGGGGCCGGGCCGGCGGCGGGTTTGCGAGACCATGGCCTCTCCCGCAAGCGAGACCTTTTCAGAATGACTCAACTCCTCCGGTATGGATTTTTCATCCTCCCCCTCCCGCAGGAGAGGGGGAGGATGAAAGGCGTAGGTCGAGACGAACGGCTGAGTTCTGAAAAGGTCTTGCAAGCGGGAGAGGCAACGAACCGGGCCCGACGAGGGTGCGGAAGAGGTGTGTGAATCCGATAGCCGATGGGAGGAGGGGGCATGAAGTACGGGTTCAACCTGCTGCTGTGGACGGGGCACGTCACGGATGAGCACACACCCCTCCTGAAGACGATCCGGGAGACGGGATATGACAGCATCGAGGTCCCGGTCTTCGAGGGCACGCACGAGGACTACGCCAGGCTCGGGGAGCGGCTTGCGGCGCTGGGCTTCGACGTCACGACGGTGAGCGTCCTGGGGGCGGGCCACAATTGCCTCGCGGACGACCGGGCCGAGCGGGACGCCGCGCTGGACCGGACGAAATGGGTGATCGACTGCACCAAGGCGCTCGGCGGGTCGATCGTCGCCGGCCCGATGCATTCCCAGCTCGGCCATTTCACCGGCCACGGCCCCACGGCCCAGGAGCGCCGGCGCGGCATCGAATTCAACCGCCGCGTCGGCGACCACGCGCAGCGGCACGGCGTGCGCTTCGCCCTCGAGGCGCTGAACCGCTTCGAATGCTACTTCCTCAACACGATGGAGCAGTTGGCCGAGTATCTGGACGAGGTCGACCATCCCGCCGTGAAGGGGATGTACGACACCTTCCACGCCAATATCGAGGAGAAGGACCCGGTCGCCGCCATCGGCACGATCAGGCGCCACATGATCCATGTCCATATCTCGGAGAGCGACCGCGGCACGCCGGGCAAGGGTCATGTGCCGTGGGGGGCCACCTACAAGGCGCTGCGGGAAGCGGGCTATGACGAGAGGCTGACGATCGAGGCCTTCGGCCGCGGCGTCCCGGCGCTCGCCGCCGCGACCCGCGTGTGGCGCGACTTCTTCCCCAATGAGGAAGAGGTCTACCGATCCGGCTTCGCGCATATGACGCAGGGCTGGGCCGATGCCGGGGGCTGAGCGGTGCCTGCGGATCGTCCGTCACGCTCGCAGGCACAAGCGCATGACGGTGTCCTGATCATGGTTGCCGAAGTCCCGGCCAGTCGGCTTTTCCTCCGGACGCCCTGTCCTGCGACACCCGGGCGCAGCCGGCTTCGCGGGGTGCCGAGCGGCAATGCCGGATGCTGCTCAGCCGCCGGAACTCGCGCGTAGGCAATCTCCCCGTCAGTGATTAGCCTGAGGCCGGTGCTCACTGGCCGTCAAGCCGCCCGGCGCACCGCATCGGCCGGGTCCCAGGCCCTGAGAACCCGATGCCGATCGGAGGCGCCGGTCAGAGGGCCATGCCGCCCGAAACCTCGATGCGCTGGGCATTCACCCACCGGTGATCCTCTGACGGCAGGGACGCAATCATGGGGCCGATACCTTCCGGCAATCCGGCCCGCCCGAGAGCCGTCATGTCCGCCACCCGCTTGTTCAGCTCGGGATTGTCCCGGAGCATCCCGCCGCTGAATCGGTGGCAATGGCGCCAGGCGCGACCGTGTTGACGGCGATACGGCGGGTTCCCAGCTCTTTCGCCATGTATCTGGTCAGCACCTCGACCGCTCCCTTCATCGAAGCATAGGCACCGCTGCCCGGTATCGTGATGCGGGTCAGTCGATGCGCCCGCCGTCATTGATGAACGGCAGCAGCGTCTGGGTGAGAAAGAAGACACCCTTGAAATGGACATTGTAGAGCGCATCGAGTTCCTCCTCGGTCGTGCTCTGGAAACCGTTGCAGCTGCAACGCTGTGGTTCGACGGAGATCCGCGCTACTGCGGGAAGAGCACGGCGATGGCGATTGCCATCGTCACGATGCTGAACACGGTGCTGGCGATGACCATGGATCCGGCTGTCGCCGAGTCCAGGCGGTAGTTCACGGCGAACAGGATCCCGAAGAACCCTGACGGCACCGCCGCCAGCAGAATGGCCACCTTCGCGGTTTCGGCCGGAACCGGCAGGATGAACACGACCAGAGCGGTCAGCAGCGGCCGGATGATGTCGGCCGCTCCGGTCGCCCTGACGACCTTCCAATCCAGCCGGAAGGACTGGCCCGACAGGACCAGGCCGGTGAGGAACAGCGCGACGCCGGCGGCGGCATGCCCGATCAGCAGCAGGCAGGCGTCGACGACGGGGCCGAGCTTCAACTGCAACAGCGAGAGTGCGATGCCGAGCACCGGCGCCAGGACCACGGGCTTGGTCAGCGCGCGCCGCAGGGCTCGGAGGATCCGCAGGGTCACCGGTTCGGCAGCCGCGCCGTCCTTCCCCCCATAGATCTCGAGGAGGACCAGTGTGAGCGGACTGACGAGGATGGAGCCGGCTGCCAATGTGACGGCGACCGGGACGGTTCCGGCCGGGCCGAGCACCGCGGAGACGATGGGAAGCCCGACGCCCGCGAGGTTCGGAAAGGCGATCGTGAGGGCCTGGAGCGCAGCGTCCTCCTTGCCGATCTTGGAGGATGCGTGCTGACGGAAATACCACGCCAGGTACAGCAGCAGCATGACTCCGCCGGAGATCGCGAAGAGCGGCGCCTGGGCCAGCATCTCGTTTCGTGGCGCCGATGCCGTCGCCGCGAACACGGATGCCGGCAGGGCGAAGTCCATCACCAGCTTGTTCAGGCTGTCGACCTGATGATTTTCGACGATGTGCGTTCGTCCGGCGGCATAGCCGAGGCCCATGACGAAGAAAACCGGCGCCAGCGCCAGCAGGATTGCTTCGGACATCATGGGAACGGCCTCCACCTGCGGATGACCGGGACGATGCGCGGGCACCTCGCCGCGCAATTCGCCCATGTCATCGGTCAAAGGCTAAGGGCGAAGCCGCGCGCCGCTCCATCGCACATTCGATCGTCGGTGCTCCGTGTTCGTAGAGCAGAGCCTATACCTAGGTCTTGGGCGACAGTCTGAACCGATGGTCTTTGCCTGCCGGGCGGTGACGACGATCCAATCCTCGGTCCTATACCAAAGTCTCTGTCCGGTGACCGCAAATCAGGGCCTCGCCAGCCCTCCTGTCCAATGGAGGCCGGGCCGGAGACCGCCATACCTTTCATCCCGTGGTCCCGACGACAATGCTTCCGGGTCGCTCGGAGACCTCTCCCGATACTCAAAAAACGAGGTGGCCTCATGTCTCCGCTCAAGAGCAAGCACATCCTCCTGCTGGCCTCGCTGCTGGCCTCCGTCGCTCCGGCGGTCGCGTCGGCCGCCCCCGCCGCGCCGATCAAGAACATCGTGCTGGTGCACGGCGCCTGGGTCGACGCGTCCGGCTGGAAGCCGGTCTACGACATCCTGACCAAGGATGGCTTCCACGTGACCATGGTGCAGCAGCCGCTGACCAGCCTCGCCGACGACGTCGCCGCCACCAAGCGGGTCCTCGATCAGCAGGACGGGCCGACCGTCCTGGTGGCCCACAGCTATGGCGGGTCGATCATCACCGAAGCCGGCGATGACCCGCATGTCGCGGCCCTGGTCTATGTCGCGGCCCATGCGCCGGATGTCGGCGAGGACGAGGCCGCGCTCGGCAAGAAGATGCCCAGCGTCATCTCGCAGGTGCCCGGCGCGGTGGTGAAGACGGCGGACGGCTATACCTATCTGCGGCCGGACCTCTTCCCCTCCCATTTCGCGGCCGACCTGCCGCTCGACCAGGCGAAGTTCGAGGCGCAATCCCAGGTCCCGACTGCGGCGGCGGTGTTCTCCACCCCGATGACCGCGGTCGCGTGGAAGACCAAGCCGAGCTGGGGCATCGTCGCCGCCGCCGACAAGATCATCAATCCGGATCTCGAGCGCTTCTACTACGAGCGGGCCCACAGCCGCGTCACCGTGCTCGAGGGCGCCAGCCACTCGGTCTACGAGTCCCGGCCGAAGGAGGTCGCCGCCGTGATCGAGCAGGCTGCCCGCTTGGCCACGACGGTCGCAGCCAAGTAAGCCGCTCCCGCCGCCCGGCCGTCAGGCGGGCCGGGCGAGCCCAATCCCGATCCCGATCCCTCCCCAGCAGTCGACGGAGGTGCGAGCGATGACCGCCCAATCGAAGGTCCCGGCGCAACGCGCATGGGATACCGGAAGACAATCCCGCGAGCAGCGCCTGGCCGCGGCCGGTCGCTACGCCCGAGGCAAGCTGGTCGCACCCGATGATGCGACCAGGCTGCTCGAGGCGGTGCTCCGCCCGGGAGACCGCGTCTGCCTGGAGGGTGACAACCAGAAACAGGCAGATTTCCTCGCGCGCAGCCTCGCCGGGGTGGACCCGAACACCGTCCGGGACCTGCACATCGTGCAGTCCGGGCTGGTCCTTGCCGAGCATCTCGACCTGTTCGAGGCCGGGATCGCCCGCCGGCTCGATTTCTCCTATTCCGGCCCGCAGGGCGCCGCGCTGGCGCGGGCGCTCAACGCCGGAAAGATCGAGCTCGGCGCGATCCACACCTATCTCGAGCTGTTCTCGCGCTACTTCGTCGACCTGACGCCGCATGTGGCATTGACCGTCGCGCGTTCCGCCGACCGAGACGGCAACCTCTATATGGGCCCGAACACGGAAGATTCTCCCGTTGTGATCGAGGCCACTGCGTTCAAGCAGGGCATCGTCATCGCCCAGGTGAACGAGATCGTCGACAAGGTGCCGCGCGTCGACGTTCCCGGCGACCGGGTCGACTTCGTCGTCGTCGCGCCCGAGACCTTCTATGTCGAGCCGCTGTTCACCCGCGACCCGGCGCAGATCACCGAGACCCAGATTCTGACCGGCATGCTGGCGATCCGCGGGATCTACGAGGAATATGGCCTCCGGCGGCTGAACCACGGGATCGGGTTCAACACCGCCGCGATCGAGCTGCTGCTGCCGACCTATGCCGAGCGGCTCGGGCTGAAGGGACGCATCGCCACCCATTTCGCCCTGAACCCGCATCCCACCCTGATTCCGGCGATCGAGACCGGCTGGGTGCAGCAGGTCCACAGCTTCGGGTCGGAGGTGGGCATGGATGCGTATATGCGCGCCCGCCCGGACATCTTCTTCACCGGCCGAGACGGTTCGATGGCCTCGAACCGCATGTACTGCCAGGCCGCCGGCCTGTACGCGACCGACCTCTTCATCGGGTCGACCCTGCAGATCGACCTGCAGGGCAACAGCTCGACCGTGACGCGCGACCGGATCGCGGGGTTCGGCGGCGCGCCGAACATGGGCTCCGACCCGCATGGCCGGCGCCATGCCAGCGAAGCCTGGCTGAAGGCGGGGCGGGAGGCGGCGGACGGGCAGACGCAGCTGCCGCGCGGCCGCAAGCTGGTGGTCCAGATCGTCGAGACCTTCGGCGACAAGCTGGTCCCAACCTTCGTCGAGCAGCTCGACAGCCTCCAGCTTGCCGAGGCGCTGCGCCTCGATCTCCCGCCGGTGATGATCTATGGCGACGACGTGACCCACATCGTCACGGAGGAGGGGATCGCGAACCTCCTGCTCTGCCGCACCGCCTATGAGCGCGAGCAGGCGATCCGCGGCGTGGCCGGGTACACGCCGGTCGGCCGGGCCCGCGACCGCCGCGTCGTCGAGGAACTGCGGGCCCGCAAGGTGATCCGGCGGCCGGAGGATCTCGGCATCGATCCGCTCGACACCCACAAGAGTCTGCTCGCCGCGCACTCCGTCAAGGAGCTGATGCACTGGTCGGGCAATCTCTACGACCCGCCCCGCAAATTCCGGAACTGGTAGGAGGCTGCCATGGTGATCATCAAGCTTCGATACGCCCCCGGCCGCCCGGCAGCGGGGCAAGCCCGAAGCGCCATCGTCGGCGTCGTCGCGTCCGGCAACCTGGAAATACTGCTCGAACGCACGCTGCCGGACACCGAGTGCTCGGTCGAGATCGCCACGCCGGTGCGCGGCTATGACGAGGTCTGGAAGGCGGTCGTCGCCGACTTCGTGGAACGCGCCTCCCCGGGCGGGCTCCGCATCTCGATCAATGACGGCGGGGCCCGTCCGGACACGGTCGCGCTGCGGCTGATGCAGGGCGTCCGGATGATGGAGGCGGCACGATGAATGACAATGCGATCCGCCAGTCTGCCAGCCACGACTCCGCGAGCTGGTTCCTGGCCTCCGCCCGCGAGCGTCTCGCCGGCCTGCTCGATCCGGACAGCTTCACCGAGATCCTGCCGCCGTCGGACCGCGTGCAGAGCCCGCACCTGGCTCTGTTCGACCTTCCCGCGGCGTTCGACGACGGTGTGATCGTCGGGCGCGGGCGCCTCGACGGCCGGGAGGTTCTGGTCGCCGCCCAGGAAGGGCAGTTCATGGGCGGCACCTTCGCCGAGGTGAGCGGGGCGAAGCTCGTCGGCCTGCTGCGGGCGGCGCGCGACCGTGCCGATCTCCCCGTCCTGCTGCTGCTCGACAGCGGCGGCGTGCGGCTGCAGGAGGCCAATGCCGGCGAGCTCGCCGTCGCCGAGGTGATGCGGGCGATCGCCGAAGCCCGCAGCGCCGGTGTCGCGGTCATCGCCCTCGTCGGCGGGCGCTCCGGGGCCTTCGGCGGCGCCGGCCTCACCGCCGCCACCTGCTCCCGGATCGCGATCTCCGAGCAGGGGCGGCTCGGCGTCACCGGCCCCGAGGTGATCGAGACCAACCAGGGCGTCGAGGAGTTCGACTCCAAGGACAAGGCCCTGGTCTGGAGCGTCACCGGCGGCCGGACGCGCCGCCTGATCGGGGGCGCCGACGCCTATGCCGTGGATACGATGGCCGGCTTTCGCGAGGCCGCTCTCGCCCTCCTCGACCGGGTGCCGGCCTTCGACGTGCGGACGCTGCAGGCCGAGCAGGAGAGGCTCGCGGCGCGGCAGGTCCGGCTCGGCGGCTGCAGCAGCGCCACCGAAATGTGGGCCACCCTCGGCATCGCCGATCCGGAGGGCGTCCGGGACATGGACGACGAGGCGTTCGCCGCGCTCGCCGCCACCGTGAAAGGACTGGATCATGACGGTCGATGAGATCTTGGCGGGGCTGTTCCCCGCCGGGCACGACGTGGTCGTGCGCCCCGACAAGCTGATCCTGGGGACCGGTCGGCGTGGGAATGGCGGCACCGTCGAGGTGATCGGCGTCGCCGATGGAGAGCCGCTCGGGATCGATGGCGTCCTGCCCCTCGCCGAACGGGTGCTTCGGGTCATCGCCGCCGGCGGCGACACGCCGATCCTGGTCATGGTGGACACCTGCAGCCAGCGCATGGCCCGCCGTGACGAGATGCTCGGCCTCAACGAATATCTCGCGCATCTTGCCAAATGCCTGCTGCTGGCCAGCCGGGAAGGGCATCGCACGGTCGGGCTGAACCACGGCAAGGCGGCCGCCGGTGCGTTCCTCGCCACCGGATTGGCGACGGACATCCTCGTCGCCTTGCCTGGCGCGGAGCCCGCCGTCATGGACCTGCCGTCGATGGCGCGGGTCACGAAGTTGCCGGAAGACACCCTCAGGGCGCTGTCGCAGACGACTCCCGTCTTCGCGCCCGGCCTCGCCTCCATGACAGAAGTCGGAGCGGTGGCGGAGATTTGGGATCCGCGCCGGCCGCTCGACGCCCAGCTCGAAGCGGCCCTGGCGGGCAGTTCAGGCCACGACGCCAGGGATGCGCTCGGTGCCGCGCGCGGCGGCCGGCGCCTGGCGTCGGAGCTGGCGCGGCGCGTGGCGGCACAGGTCGTCGAGAGCCGTCATGCTGCAGCGTCATGACCTGCTGCGCGTGACGCCGGACGGGTGGCCGGCGGTCCTGGCCGCATCGCCCGGCTTCCGGGACCTGGAGTACGGGCCCCGCCGGCTCGTCGCCGGCTGGGCCGAACGCGGCTGGCCGGTGATCGCACGCCGCCCGGCCGCCGGGGACGGGGAGGGCGGCGTCGCCGTCGGCCTCCCCCTGCCACCGGCCTACGGCAAGCTGCGCCTCGCCTTGTCCGTCCCTGCCGATCTGGTGGCGGAGACCGTCGCCGCCGTCCCCCTGGACGCGGCGGCGGGCTCGGTCCCGGCGGGCTGGCGACCGCAGGTCGGAAGGCTGATCGCCCTGGGCGAGCGGCTGGCGCTGCGGCCGATCCTGTTCGGCGCCCTGCTGTGGCAACGCATGACCGGCTTGCCCTACCTCCGGCCCGGATCGGACATCGACCTGATCTGGCCCAGACCAGCGGCGACGGCACTGCCCGACCTGCTCGACACGCTCGACCGGCTGGACACCGCCGGCCCGGTGCGGCTCGACGGCGAGATCGCCCTGTCAGCCGGCAGCGGGGTGAACTGGCGGGAGCTGCGGCAGGAGTTCCGGCGGCCCGGCGGGGCCGTGCTCGTCAAATCCATGGACGGAGCGGACATCCGATGCGTGCACACTCTCTTCGCGTGAGCCGACCGGCGCAGGACGCCGGCGTCACGCGCCGGCAGCCGGTATCCGGCCTGCCCGTTGCGATCGCCGAGCGGCTGGCCGACATGGCCGCCGCGGCGCTCGTCGCCGAGCTGGAAACCTGGCCGAAGCCCGGCCTGGTGAGCCATGTCGACAGCGGCAGCCACGTCGACATGGACCACACCACCTTCCGCCGCAGCGCCGCTGCGATCCGCCCCTTCTTTGGCCGCCTGGCCATGGCCGGCGGGGCGGGGGTGGAGATGGACCAGCTCCGGCAGATCGGACGGGAGGCCGAGGCGGCCATGCTCGCCGCCACCGGCGGCGTGAACACCCATCGCGGCGCGATCTTCGGCCTCGGGGCTGCTCTGCGCTGCGGCCGGCGCGGCCTCAGCAGATACGCGCCTCTCCGCCGTTCAGCTGACGGACATCGTCGCCCGACGTTGGGGCGATGCGATCCTGCGCGGTCCGATTCCGCTCCGCAGCCACGGCACCGACGTGCTGCGCCGGTTCGGGGCAGGGGGCGCCCGCGTGGAGGCTGCGGCCGGCTTCCCGCTGGTGCGGGAGATCGGGCTGCCGGCCCTGCACCAGGGACGCGCGCTCGCCCGGGAGGAAGGAGCCGCCCGAATCCAGGCCTTCTTCGCCCTGATGGCCGAGGTCGAGGACACGAACCTGCTCCATCGCGGCGGTGCCGCCGGGCTGCAGGATGCCCAACGCGCGGCCCGGCAGTTCCTGGCCGCCGGAGGCGTGGGGCAGGGGGGCTGGGACGCGCGTGCCGTGGCGATCCACCAGGCCTTCGTCCGACGGCGCCTCAGCCCCGGCGGATGCGCGGATCTGCTCGCCGCCACGATCTTCCTCGATGCCGTCAAGAGCGGGCTGTGACGGGCGTCGCCATCCTCTGCTCCGGGCAGGGCGCTCAGGCTGCGGGCATGTTCGACCTGGTCGGCGAGGCGCCCGAGGCGGCGCTCGTCTTCGCGGCCGCCCGGCGTGTGCTCGACGGCCGCGATCCAAGGGACTTGGTCCGCCGGGCGAGTGAAGCCGAGCTGCACCCCAACAGGCTGGCCCAGATTCTCTGCTGCACCCAGGCACTGGCCTTTTGGGCGGTGCTGGGGCCAGCCTCTCCTCGTCCCATTACAGTTGCGGGTTATAGCGCCGGCGAACTGGCCGCTTGGGGCATCGCCGGCGTTATCGATGCGGCGACCGTCCTGGACCTGACCGCCCGACGGGCCGCGCTGATGGACGATGTTTCGCGCTCCGCATCGGGCCTTGGCGCGGTGCTGGGCTTGCCGCGTGTGGAGATCGAAGCGATCTGCCGGGCGCATAATCTCCACATCGCCATCGTCAACGGCCCCCAGCATCTCCTCCTCGGCGGCGCCGCCGCCGATCTGGAGCCGGCTTTGGCGGAGGCCGGCCAGCGGGGGGCGAGCCGCACGGTTCTGCTGCCCGTGTCGGTCGCGTCGCATACGCCGTTGCTTGGCGACGCCAGCGAGCGGTTCGGTGAGCTGCTTCAGCAGCGGGTCGCCGGGACGCGCGTGCCGCCGGGCGTGCGATTGATCAGCGGTGTCGACGGCGCTTCCGTCCTGCTCCTGAAGGACGGCCTGCGGAAGCTCGCCTTGCAGGTCGGGCAGACCGTCGACTGGGCGGCCTGCATGGAGTCCTGCCGCGCCGCCCGTCCGCAGCGCGTGCTCGAACTCGGGCCCGGAGACGCCCTGGCGCGGATGGCCGGCGAGGCGATGCCCGACATCGCCGCCCGTAGCGTCACCGCCTTTCGGTCGCTGGACGGCATCCGCCGGTGGCTCGGCGCCTGACGCCAGGCGGCTTCAAGACCAAGGTATAGGTCCCTCCCGACGAACGCAGGGCGTCGACGTCCCGATGTGCAATGGAGCGGCCTGCCGCCTCGAACCTAACCTGTGACGGCTTCGGAAATTACCGGCCCTGCCTGAACAGAGGAGGTCGATCATGCGCCGCAAATTGCTTCTCGCCGTCGTGGGGATGGTGGCCGGGATCTCCGGCGCTCACTTCGTCCTCGGCACTGACAGTTTCGATCCCGTTTCGTCCGCGGCGCCGATTCCGGTCGTGCCCCCTGTGCCCGTCGCCGAGGCGAGTGTGACCAAGCAGGACGTGCCAATCGAGCTGGACGGGCTCGGCCGGGTCCAGGCCTTCAACACCGTCACCGTCCGCACCCAGGTCGAGGGGCAGATCCAGCGGATCGTCTTCAACCAGGGGCAGACGGTGCAGCAGGGCGACCTGCTGGTCACGATCGATCCACGGATTTACCAGGCCAAGCTCGAGCAGGACCAGGCCACCCTGGCCCGCGACCAGGCGCATCTGGCCAATGCACAGGCCAATCTCAACCGCTACAAGCCGCTGGAGCACTCGGGCTACGCGACCGACCAGCAGGTCGACACCCAGCAGGCGATGATCGACCAGCTCCAGGCGTCGATCAAAGGCGACCAGGCGGTGATCGACCAGGACCAGGTCGAGCTCGGCTATACGAAGATCACGGCGCCGATCAGCGGCGTCACCGGCTTCCGCCTGGTCGACGAGGGCAACGTCGTCCACCCGACCGACGCCAACGGCCTGGTCACCATCGCCCAGATCCAGCCGATCGCCGTGCTGTTCACGCTGCCGCAGTCGGCGCTGCCCGACATCCAGCGCCAGATGGCCAGCGCCGGGACCGCCGGTCTGAGGGTCGAGGCGTGGTCGCAGGACGGCGCGACCAGACTCGACACCGGCAAGCTCGAGACCCTGGACAACACCGTCGACGCGGCCAGCGGCACGATCACGCTGCGGGCGGATTTTCCGAACGCGCAGAAGCTGCTGTGGCCGGGCGAGTTCGTCGAGGCGCGGCTGGTCCTGCGGGTGCAGCAGGACGGACTGACCGTACCCGCCGCGGTGGTGCAGCGCGGGCCCGACGGCGCCTTCGCCTGGGTGGTGCGGCCCGACGCGACGGTGGCGCCGCAGCCGATCCAGGTGGCGCAGATGGTGCGCGGGACGGCGCTGGTCACCGCCGGCCTGACGGCGGGCCAGACCGTGGTCAGCGACGGGCAGTACGGCCTGCAGCCGGGTGACACCGTGGCCGCACGCAGCCCGGCCGACACCAAGGATGCGCCACTGATGAACGCACAGACCGACCAGCTGGGGATCCAGCCGTGAGCAAGAGCACCGCGCCCAATGGCGGTCTGTCCGGCCCGTTCATTCGCCGGCCGATCGCCACCCTGATGCTGATGATCGGCCTGGTGCTGGTCGGCGTCGTCGCCTATCGCTCCCTGCCGGTCGCGGCGCTGCCGTCGGTCGACCTGCCGACGATCCAGGTCACGGCGCAACTGCCCGGGGCCGACCCGGAGACCATGGCCTCCTCGGTGGCGACGCCGCTGGAGCGCCAGTTCGGCGAGATCCCCGGCCTGTCGCAGATGACCTCCGCCAGCGCCCTGGGCTTCACCCAGGTGACGCTGCAGTTCGACCCTTCCCGCACCGTGGACTCCGCCGCGGGCGACGTGCAGGCGGCGATCAACGCCGCCGGCGGCGATCTGCCGAAGACCATGCCGACGCCGCCGACCTACCGCAAGACCAACCCGGCCGACACGCCGATCCTGATCCTGGCCCTGACCTCCGACACCCTGCCGCTGACGACGGTCGACGACTATGCCGAAAGCATCCTGGCGCAGAAGCTGTCGCAGGTGCCGGGCGTCGGACTGGTCACCATCGGCGGCCAGCAGCAGCCGGCGATGCGGGTCGAAGTGAACCCGCAGCAGCTCGCCGCCCAGGGCCTGACGCTGGAGGACATCCGCACCGCGCTGTCCTCGGTCACGGTCGACGACCCAAAGGGCACGCTCGAAGGCAAGCAGCAGGCCTATGCGCTGCAGACCAACGACCAGCTGACCACGCTCGCCGGCTACAATCAGGCCATCATCGGCTACAAGAACGGCGCGCCGATCCGGGTCAGCGACATCGGCCATGCCGAGATCGGCCCGGCCAACGACCAGCTGGCCGCCTGGTACGGCCGTAACCGCGGAATCATCCTGGCGGTCCAGCGCCTGCCGGGCGCCAATGTGATCCAGACCGTCGACAGCATCCGGCGCGAGCTGCCGCAGCTGGAGGCGTCGCTGCCGCCGGCGATCAAGATCGCCGTGGTGTCCGACCGCACCACCACCATCCGCGCCTCGGTCGCCGACGTGCAGTTCACGCTGGTCCTGACCATCGGCCTGGTGGTGCTGACCATCCTCCTGTTCCTGCGGAATGTCTGGGCCACCATCATCCCGGGGATCGCGGTGCCGATCTCGATCGTCGGCACCTTCGCGGTGATGGCCGTGCTCGGCTACTCGCTCGACAACCTGTCGCTGATGGCGCTGTCGGTCGCGGTCGGCTTCGTGGTCGACGACGCGATCGTGATGGTCGAGAACATCGTCCACCATCTGGAGCAGGGCAAGACACCGCTGCAGGCGGCCCTGGACGGGGCCGGCCAGATCGGCTTCACCATCCTGTCGATCTCGGTGTCGCTGGTGGCGGTGTTCATCCCGCTGCTGCTGATGGGCGGCGTCATCGGCAAGCTGTTCCAGGAGTTCGCGGTCACGGTCGCCGTCGCCATCGCCGTCTCGGCCCTGGTGTCGCTGACGCTGACGCCGATGCTCTGCGCCCGCCTGCTCAAGCCGATGGCCGGAGGCCCGGCGCGGCACGGCCGGGTGTACCGGCTGCTGGAGGCCGGGTTCGAGCGCCTGGCCGCGGGCTACGAAGCGGCGCTCGACCGGGTGCTGCAGCACCAGCGCCCGGCCCTCCTGGTCATGATCGCGACCATCGCGCTGACCGGGTACCTGTTCGTCACCATCCCGAAGGGCTTCTTCCCGCAGCAGGACACCGGCCTGATCGCCGGCGTCACCGAGGCGGCGCAGGACGTGTCGACCGGAGCCCTGGCCGAGAAGCAGCAGCAGGTCGTCGACGTGCTGCTGCGGGATCCGGCGGTCGCCTCGGTCGCCAGCTATATCGGGCCTGGCGGCACCAACCCGTCGCCGAACCAGGGCCGCATGTACATCTCGCTGAAGCCGCAGGGGCAGCGTGGCCCGGACTCCACGGCCGACCAGGTGATCGCGCGGCTCGACAAGGAGCTGCAGCCGGTCACCGGCATCCGCCTCTACATGCAGGCCGCCCAGGACATCACGATCGGCGGCCGGACGGCCAAGACCCAGTACCAGTACACGCTGACCGACGTGAACGCGCAGGAGCTGGCGTCCTGGGCGCCCAAGGTGGTCGCCGCGGTGTCTCGGCTGCCCAGCGTCGTCGACGCGACCAGCGACCAGGAGAGCACGGGCCTGCAATTCTCGATCCAGATCGACCGGGACGCGGCGTCTCGCCTGGGCATCGCGCCGCAGGACGTCGACAACGCGCTGTACGACGCCTTCGGCCAGCGGGTCGTGACCAAGGTCTTCACCTCGCTCAACCAGTACTATGTCATCCTGGAGGTCGACCCGGCCTTCCGCCGGGGACCGGATGCCCTGCAGTCGGTCTATCTGCGCTCCTCCGCCGGGCAACCCGTGCCGCTGAGCGAGATCGCGCACCAGGTGCCGACGACGGCGCCGCTGGTGGTCAATCATCAGAGCCAGTTCCCGTCGGTCACGGTGTCCTTCAACCTGGCACCGCACAGCTCGATCGGGACGGCGGTGGCCGATGTCGACCGCGCGGTGGCGGCGCTGCACCTGCCGGCCAGCATCCAGGGCGGGTTCCAGGGCACGGCGCATGCCTATGAGACCGCCCTGGCCGGTCAGCCGGCCCTGATTGCGGCCGCCCTCGTCGCCGTCTACCTGATCCTCGGCATGCTGTATGAGAGCGCCGTCCACCCGGTGACGATCCTGTCGACCCTGCCGTCGGCCGGTCTCGGCGCGCTGCTGGCGCTGATGGCGGCGGGGATGCCGCTCGACGTGATCGGCATCATCGGCATCGTGCTGCTGATCGGCATCGTCAAGAAGAACGGCATCATGATGATCGACTTCGCGCTGGCGGCGGAGCACGCAGGCAAGTCGCCGGTCGAAGCGGTGCGCGAGGCCTGCCTGTCGCGCTTCCGCCCGATCCTGATGACGACGATGTGCGCGATCCTGGGCGGCATTCCGCTGATGATCGGGACGGGCACCGGATCGGAGATCCGCCAGCCCCTCGGCTACGCCATCGTCGGCGGCCTCATGGTCAGCCAGGTGCTGACGCTGTTCACCACGCCGATCGTGTACCTCTATCTCGGCCGCCTCGGCCAGACGGCGCGGCGGTTGCGGCAGACCGCAAGGTCCGTCCGCGTGGACAGCCCCCCGGCCTGAAGGTCAGACTGCGGGCGAGCTCACCGAGACGTCGATCTGCTGCCGCTCCGACGGCGCACCAACTCATCGTAGTGGGATCGAAGAGCTTCCCCAGGCGGGGCCAGCTGGTCAGAAAGGTGCACGGCCTTTGGCCGCCGCGGAATGAGCTACGGGTGACCAGCTCTCGCCGATCGGGCCGCAAGCGAAAGCTTGCCCCCGTTGCCGATGGCCAATCGACTGTTCGATTCCTGGATGTTGTTGCCTGCCGACTTCGCCTGAATTCTGGTTCAACGCGCGATAACGAAGTCAGCTATCGCGCACCGGACAGCTTGCTGCGCGGTCGCCGCCACTGGAGCGCAATCGGCGGAGGGCGCTCGCAGAAGCGCTGGGCCATCTCATTGAAAATCTTGGGCCAAGCCTCTGCCGGTCCGCTGGTCTCCACGGATGCCATCACGGCATTATCACCCCGATATATCACCATATTCCTATACATGGCCCGAGGCTGGTCATGTAAAATCCGTTCGCGAAGATCGGCGATCATGCGGGATCGACTCCGTGATTGCCGTCGGCGGACGGGAATGCTGAAGCGCGGCCGATCGGCAGCAGTGCAAGACCGAGCAGAGTGCACCCGCAGCGAGTAATTTAGGACGTCATGTCGGAACTGGATTCTGTGCAGTGTGGCGTATCGTGAACGGAAGCAGCCTGGGCTGCAGGGGGGCTGGCCCGATCAGCGATGGCGTCCCGTCGCGGGAGCACGCGGGACCCGATTCGTTTTCCGATCTCGATGAATGATCGGCCGCTCATCAATGTCGAGGGGGGGCGCATTTTCGTTCGGCCCTTTCCGCCTCTATCCGGCCCAGCAACTGCTTCTGGAGGGTGATGCCCGCATTCGCCTCGGCAGTCGCGCCCTGGAGATCTTGACCGCGCTCGTCGAGCGCGCCGGCGAGGTGATCACCAAGCAGACCCTCATGACCCGAGTATGGCCTGACACCCTCGTGACGGACGGGAATCTCAAGGTCCATATCGCAGCCCTTCGAAGGGCGCTCGGCGAAGGGCAGCCCGGTCGTCGCTACGTCGTGACAGTATCCGGCCGAGGATATCGCTTTGTGGCGCCGGTGGAGGCCTTCGGGCCCGAAGGACTGCAGGCGCAGGAGGGCATCGAAGCGGAAAGCGCGCACAATCTGCCTGCCTCCGTGATCCGGATCATCGGCCGTGCGGGTGTGATCGACACGCTCCTGCGTCAGCTGGCGAAGCACCGGTTCATGACCGTCGTTGGCCCAGGTGGGATCGGCAAGACGACAGTGGCCGTCGCTGCGGCCCACATGCGTGTCTCCGTCTATGAGCACGGGACTTGGTTCGTCGACTTGGCGCCGACGGGCCACCCGAAACTGGTCGCGAGAGCGCTTGCTTCGGTGCTCGGCCTGACGACCCATTCGCTGGACGTCACTGCCGCACTCATCGCCTTTCTGCGGGACAAGCAAATGCTGATCGTGCTCGACAGCTGCGAGCACGTGATCGACGAGGCTGCCTTCCTGGCGGAGCAGATCATCAACGCTGCTCCCGGCGTCCACGTCCTGGCCACGAGCCGCGAGCCGCTACGGGCGCGGGGCGAGCGCCTGCAGCGGCTCTCGCCGTTGGAGACCCCGGCCGACCCGTCCAGTTTGACGGCCGCGGAGGCGCTCGCGTTCCCGGCCATTCAGCTGTTTGTCGAGCGGGCGGCAGAGAGTCTGGAAGGGTTCGAGCTGAAAGATGCCGATGCCCTGGTCGTCGCCGAGATCTGCCGCACACTGGATGGGATCGCGCTTGCAATCGAGCTCGCGGCCACTCGCGTCGACGCCTTTGGCCTAAGGGAGCTGTCAACCCTTCTCGAGGATCGATTCCGGCTGCTGAGGCATGGACGACGCACGGCCATGCCGCGGCATCAATCCCTCGCGGCGGCGCTCGACTGGAGCTACGAGCTCCTGCCCGAAGGAGAGCGCACCATTTTGCGCCGCCTCTCGGTGTTTGCCGGCAGCTTCACTCTCCAATTGGCCAGCGCCATCGCGGCGAACGATCGGATCCCCGTTCCGGATGTCGTCGACGGCGTGGGGAGTCTGGTGGCCAAGTCGCTCATTTCGGCAGACATCGGCGGCGCTAAGGTACAATACCGGCTGCTCGACACGACCCGCGCCTACGCTCGGCAAAAGCTTGTCGAGAGCGGCGAGATCGATGCCGTTCTGCGGCGTCATGCCGAACACCACCGGGATCTGTTGGAGCGAGCCGGGGTCGAGGCAGAATCGCGATCTGCGGCCGAGTGGTGGGCCGACCACGCCCGCAGGGTCGATGATGTCCGCCATGCGCTGAACTGGGCTTTCTCGCCGTCCGGCGACGAAGCTCTCGGAATGTCCCTGACTGTCGCGGCGATTCCTCTGTGGACGCATCTGTCGCTGTTGGAGGAATGCCGAGCCTGTGTCGAAAGGGCGCTCGCATGCGGCAAGGCCGGAGTTCTCGGTGACCTGGACGACATGAAGCTCCATACCGCCCTCGGCACCGCACTTCTGTATGTGAGAGGGCCGGTGCTCCAGATCGATGTCGCCTGGGGGAGAGCTCTCGAGATTGCCGAACGGCTCTCCGACAGCGACTATCAGTTGCGTGTGCTGTGGGGTTTGTCCCTGTATCGCGTCTATGTTGGACGCTATCGAGCCGCCCTGGCGTTCGCACGACGGTTTCGCGCCGTCGCGCAGAAGAAAGACGACACCGTCGCTCGGCTGAGCGGGGACAGGCTGATCGCGACCGCGCTGCACTACCTGGGGCGTCACACAAGCGCACGCCGCCGCCTGGATCGCATGCTCGGCGCATACGTGGCCCCTGCGCAGAGCTCGCACATCGCGCGCTTGCAATGGGACCAGCGGGCGGTGGCCCTCGGCACATTGTCGGTCATCCTCTGGCTCCAGGGCTTTCCGAACCAGGCGGTCGACACGGCCCGGAGCGCGCTTGACGAAGCCCGGGCCACCAATCATCCGCTTTCCGTGTGCAACGCGCTCGGCCACGCGGCCTTTCCGATCGCCATGTACGTCGGAGACCGGGTCACGGCGGAGCAGCTGGTGACCATGCTTCTCGACCATTCGGCAAGTCATGGGTTGAGGGTCTGGAACGCCGTGGGCCGCTGTTTGCGGGGGGCACTCCTCATCGAGTCGGGAGACGGGGCCGGCCTGTCGCTGCTTCGGCTCGCTCTTGACGAGCTTCGCGACGCGAGATTTGGGCTTCGCTACGCATCCTATTGCGGCGTGCTCGCCCACGGGCTCGGCGCCGGCGGTCGGCCGGATGAGGCCCGCGGCACGATCGAGGATGCGCTGGAGTGGTGCGGGCGGAACGAGGAGCGTTGGTCCATGCCGGAGCTCCTTCGCATCAGAGGCGAAATCCGTCGACTGGAGGGATCTGCCATGGCAATCGCCGCGGCAGAGGACGACTTTCGGCAGGCTCTCGAAATGGCACGCCGGCAGGAGGCACTGTCATGGGAGCTGCGCGTCGCCACCAGCCTCGCCCGGCTTTGGCGCCTGCAGGGCAGAAGCGGAGAGGCGGATGATCTCCTGTCTGCGGTGTACTGCCGGTTCGGCGAGGGATTTGGAACAGTTGATCTCAAGGCCGCCCGTGCACTGATGCTCGATTGCCGAGTGAGGGGCAGGCCCGGTGAGTCTCCTGAGGCGCGCTGCTCCTTAACTCAGGGCACAACGTCCCTTTGATGCTGTGAATTCGCCGGGCTGTTGAGCGGACGGGGATTAGTCAGCCGAGACGGGCGCGCCTCGGCTGGCGATGACGCGATCACGATCGAAGAGACCGCCGTCACTTCGCCGAAACTTTACCTTTCTTAATGCGATGGCGACGTTCTTTGGGGTACCCGAGGCTGATTTCACCCTGCTCAGGGGTAGCCCGGAATCGTTCCATTACACAGCGGAATCCGGGAATGGGCTTGATCGGAACTTTTGTCCGAATTGCGGGTCCCGTCTCTTCACCAGCAATTTGATAGGCTTTCCCGGTCTGGTCTTCGTGATGACCGGGAGCCTGGACCGGCCCGAAGGCATTGAGCCGAAGCTCGAGATGTTCATCAAGCGTCGCCTCGGATGGACGAAGGCGCTGGCCATCCCGCAATTTCCCGGCATGCCGAGTTAAGCGGACAGTTCAGCATCCCCGGCAACGGAGAGCCATCGTTCGAACGACCCAACGCAGAGGCTGCCGGCTTTCGGCGCGGGCGGAACGATGAAGGGCGAAGGGCCGCCGGCAACCGGCGGCCCTATCGAATTCGTTGGGAGACCTCGGCTCAGCGGAGGTCGGTTCATCGAAATTTGACCATTCTTTACGCTTGGCAAAGCCCCGGCCGGCTTAAGGATTGGACGTCCCTGGACCAGCGACAGGCCCGCAAAGAAAGGGGAGACCATATGTCCAACGAGCCCAACGACACCCATGAGCTGGCAGACCCCGATCGCCGGGAGATCCTGCGCGTCGCCAGCGGTGCTGCGATCGCCGGAATTTCTGCTGCCGCCATGGCGCTCGACAGCCCGGCCTTTGCCCAGAAGGCCGCCGGGGCAGACCCACGCGCCGCGACGGGAGATCGCAACGACGCGCCGCTCGGTGCGCGGCTCCAAGGCGTGCAGCACTTCGGCCTCACGGTCCAGAACATGGACCGCGCGTTCGCGTTCTACACCGAGGTGCTCGGCGGCACCGAGGTGATGCGCGACGGCGATTTCCGAGGCGAGAAGATCCACAACACGCTGCTGACCGATCAGGAGATCCTGGCTCGGGAGCGCGGGGTCAATCCGCGAACCATCGGCGTGCCGGACCTGAAGGATGGCGGGCAGCGCCTCGACGTGCGCTTCGTGCAGTTCGACAACGTCGTGATCGAGCTCCTGCAGTACCGCGATGCCCAGCAGCCGATGGGAAACGGGGACAGCTGGGCGGAGCCGCGCGACCATATGAGCCCGGCCTATCCGCGGTCGATGCACATCTGCTTCTACATCCGCGACGATGTCGACTTTAACAAGTTCATCCACGACCTCGAGGCGGAATCGGCGCGCCGCGGCATGACGCAAGTGAAGGCCAATCGCGTGATCACGGTGACGTCGGAACAGGAGCGCCTGGCCGCCCCGCTCGACGCGAATACCAACAGGATCACCGAAGGCAAATCGAACGGATGGTCCCTGATCTATTGCAAGGGGCCGGAGGGCGAGCAGCTCGAATTCGTCCAGGCGCTCGGCCCCGTGAAGAAGACGTTCGAGGACGCCATGGCAGACCGTCGGCGCATGCTCGCCGCTGACGGAGGCTGACGGAGGCTGACGGGCCACGGATTCCTTTGGCCAGCGTGCAAAGCGGCGGCGCAAAAACGCCAGATGTCCGGTCGGCACGGCCTTTGAGCCGTTCGAAGACACAAGGGGTGATCAACCATGTCCAGGACGACGCGCCCGGCTATTGGACTTCCCGTGCTTGCAGGTCTCGCCTGCGCTGCAGCCGCGACTTCGGCGATGGCGCAGGAAGGGCCGGGCAGGGGGTATTCGCAGGTGCCGCATGGCGCCTATTCGATCGTCGCGGAGGTGCGGGCAAAGCCCGGCAAGGAAGCCGAACTGCGCGCCGCGACACTGCCGCTTGTCGCGCTCGTCCGGAGCGACCCGAAGAATCTCGTCTACTTCCTGCAAGAGGACCGTGCGGCGCCCGGCCATTTCATCTTCTACGAGATCTTCGCCAATCAGGCTGATTTCGACGCGCACAACGCCATGCCCTACGTGAAGGACTGGTTCGCCAAGCTGCCCGAGCTCGCCGACGGCGGCGTCAAGGTCATGAAGATGGAGATCCTCGCGGGGTCTCCCGGGTAGGGGCCAGCGGGACGCCGAGCGCCGGATCGGCACGGATTCGTACAGCCATCGCGAATGGGAGGCAGGAATGCTGGACAAGGCCTATCGCGGTCAATGCGCCGCCGTGACGGTGCATTGCACGGATGAAGCGCAGCGGCGCAAGCGGGGCCTCACGCTGTTCGCCCTGGCGCTCGGCAGCTTCTGCATCGGGACGTCCGAGTTCGCGAGCATGGGGATCCTTCAGCTGTTCTCGGCCAGCCTCGGCATCGACATCCCCACGGCGACGAATGCGATTGCGGCCTATGCCTTCGGCGTGGTGATCGGCGCTCCTCTGGTGACGCTGATAGCGGCGCGGCTGAACCGGCGGACGCTGCTGCTGTGCCTGATGGGCCTGTTCATCCTCGGCAACGTCCTGTCGGCGATCGCCACGGATCTCGGCATGCTCGCCCTGGCGCGCTTCGTCAGCGGCATGCCGCAAGGTGCCTATTTCGGCGCCGGCGCCGTGGTGGCGTCTTCCATCGTCGGCCCCGGCCATGCAGGAAAGGCGTTCGCACTGGTCATGACCGGGCTGACGGTCGCGACCATCATCGGCTCGCCGCTGGCCACTTTCCTCGGCCAGACCCTGGGATGGCGAAACACCTATGTCACCGTCGCCGGGGTCGCCTCGCTGGCCTTCCTTGCCCTGTGGGCCTGGGTGCCCCGGACCGAGGCGCTTCACGGCGGGCCGGTGGTGCAGGAGCTGGCCTCGCTGCGCAAGCCGGCCGTCTGGGTCATGATGCTCGTCGCGGCGCTCGGCGTTGCCAGCATCTTCGCCGTCTACACCTTCATCGGCCCCCTCGTCACCGACGTCGCGATTCTCGATCAAGGCTGGATTCCGGTCGCGCTGGCGCTGTTCGGCCTCGGCATGACCGCGGGCAACCTGATCGGCGGACATCTGGCGGATGCCTACCCCGCGCGGGGACTGGTCATGGGCTTCGGCAGCGCCCTGGTCGTGCTCGTGGTGCTGGCGGCCGGCGGCGGCACCGTATGGATCCTGATGCCGGCGCTGTTCGGCGTCGGCATGACGATGATGGTCGCCATCCCCACGATCCAGGTGCGCCTCACGGGCTTCGCCCCGGAAGCCCCTACGCTGATGGGGGCCATGAATCTTGCGGCGCTCAACGTCGCCAACGCCATCGGTGCCTGGGCGGGCAGCCTGACCATCGCCGCCGGCTACGGCCTGCTGTCCGCCGTATGGGCAGGCTTCGGGCTGACGCTCCTAGGTCTTCTCGTCTTCGCGCTCACCCTGCCCAAGACGCCTCAGCTCGCGCCCGCGTGATTGCGGTCATGCTCTTCACATGGTCGGATGGTGTCGCGCGTGAGCAGGAGCATGGGCCGATACGGAGTTCACACCATGGCGATCAGCGACGATCGGCGAGGGCAAACCTATCCGACACTCTCGGCTCTTCAAATCGGCACGGCTCGACGCTTCGCGAGCGGTGAGCCGCGCCGCTTCGGCCCAGGCGACATCCTCTATGACATCGGCACCCGCAACGTCCCCGCCTGGCTGATTCTCGAGGGCTCGGCCGACGCGATCCAGCGCGGCGCGGCGGGCAGGTCGTCCGTGATCGCCACCTACGCACCCGGCCAGTTCACCGGCGAGACCAATCAGCTGTCGGGGCACGCGACCCTGGCGTCGGTGGTCGCGGGCGATCAGGGCGTGCTGGCGATACCCTTTGATGCACCACATCTTCGGGCCCTTGTCATCGGGTCGGCAGATCTCGGTGAAACGATCATGCGCGCCTTTATCCTCCGGCGCGTTTCGCTGATCGAGGAAGGGCGGATCGGCGGCGCAGGGTCGGTTCTGGTTGGACGCCGGGATGCCGCGGACATCGTCAGGTTGTCTGGATTCCTCACCCGCAACGGCTATCCCCACGCCATCATCGCCGCATGCGAGGCGGAGGGGCGCGAACTGGTCGAGCGGCTCGGCATCGCGTCTGAAGATCTGCCGCTGATGATCTGTCCGAATGGCACATTGCTCAGAAACCCGAGCGATGCGGATGCCGCGTCCTGTCTCGGCATCATGCCGGATCTCGACCCGAAGATCGTCTATGACGTGGCGGTCGTCGGAGCGGGGCCGGCCGGGCTGGCCACTGCGGTCTATGGGGCGTCCGAGGGGTTGGCTGTCCTGGTCCTCGATTCGCGGGCCTTCGGCGGCCAGGCGGGCGCATCCGCCCGGATCGAGAACTATCTCGGCTTTCCGACCGGCATCTCCGGACAGGCTCTCGCGGGCCGTGCCTTCAATCAGGCGACGAAATTCGGCGCCGAGCTCGCGATTCCGCTGACCGTCGGAAAGCTGTGCTGTCATGGAGCCGATGCGGAAGCCCCCTTCTCCCTCGAGCTCAGCAATGGATGCACGGCACGGGCGCGCTCCATCGTGATCGCGTCGGGAGCGCGCTACCGCCGGCCCGATGTTCCCAATGTCGATGAGCTGGAGGGGGCCGGCGTCTCCTACTGGGCGTCGCCGATCGAAGCGCGCCTCTGCGCCGGACAGGAGGTCACCCTGGTCGGTGGCGGCAACTCGGCCGGCCAGGCCGTTGCCTATCTCGCGCCGCAGGTCAGGCACCTGCATCTCGTGGTCCGGCGACCGCTCGAGCAGACCATGTCCCAGTATCTGATCGACCGGATCGCGGCATTGCCCAATGTCGAGTTGCATGTCGGCAGCGAGATTGTGGCCTTGCATGGCGACCGAGAGACAGGTCTGACCGGCGCCACGTTCCGTGACCCCCGGACTGGCGAGACCGAGGAGTGCGCGTCGCGCCATCTCTTCCTGTTCATCGGTGCAGATCCCCATACGAGCTGGCTCAACGGCTGTGTCGCGATCGATGGAAAGGGCTTCGTTCTCACAGGAGATCGCGTCGGCGATGGCGAGCGGCTGCCGCTGGAAACGAGCTGCCCCGGCATCTTTGCCGTTGGAGACGTACGTGCCGGCTCGACCAAACGGGTCGCCGCCGCCGTCGGCGAGGGGGCCGCCGTCATCGCGCAGATCCATTCTTTCCTGGCGCGAAATGTCGGACGCGCGCCGGGCATGGGGCCGTGATCCGGCATCGCCGGAGCTCGGTTTCGGGGTGCGCCGGAGCGACGCGGAATTCCGGTCCGGAGGGATCTGGTCGGTTTGCGGGCGCGGGCAATGTGGGGACGGAGCGGGCGCTCGACGACTATCCTGGAAGCGGCCCGCGACGAACCGAAAGCAGTCCCCGAAGGAAGGTGCAGCAACGTGAAGGCGTTAGTGCCCGTCCGCTCAATGGCCGTTTGGCGGCCGGCCCGCAACCTGTCCGCCAGCCCACGCTGACGATCGCTCTCCGGACGGATAGGTGTCGGACGGGTTTTCGGACGGGGGCCGGTGCCGGATGGCGGAGATCGGCTACGCGCGGGTATCGACGGCCGGACAGGATCCGGCATTGCAGCTCGCCGTTCTTGCCAAGGTCGGCTGCGCCCGGGTGTTCCAGGACAAGGCATCCGGAGGCAAGCCGACTGGCGGCCGGGTCTGGGGAGACGGCGGCAACCGGATGCGGGGCCGGGCTTTCTTGCGTGGCAGCACTCGCAGCCATCGGATATATGGCTTTTCAAAGAGGCGGCGCCGGACGGCGTTGAGGACGGCAGTGCGAACCTGAACGAGGTTGTGGGCGGCACCGGCAGCGCCCGGTTTGGCGCGGTCTCATTAGCCCCGCACCCTCACGGGCAGCGTCGCGACGTCATCTAACGGCCGGAATTCTTCTCGCCGCGGCTCTCCGTGTTCGCCGGGCCTCGCTCCCACAGCTCCACGCCTCCCGATGGGATCACGTAAGGCGTTGATATCAATCCACGATATTGGCGATCATCGCGCGTTGTCAGGCTCGAATGTCCGCAAAGAAGTGATTACCGGACGATTTGACCTTCGCGTCTCGGATCCCTGGCGCGGTGACCGCTCCTCACCCTTTCCGGCCGGCTCAGGACAATGAGAAGCACCAAGCGGGTCGCGGTCCGTCAAACGGACCTGACCCGGACAGCACCCCTGGACGGTCGAAGGAAGAGGAGACCAAGTCGTCGCTCCCGCTATGATGCCCCGAACGATCGGAGAGGGCGATGGCGCGGCGGCTCCTGACCGAAGAACGTTATTGCTGGCTGTTCCGACAGATGAACGCGATCGACCGTCACCCCCGCAGGCGCAGGCGCATGACGATGTCCTGATCATGGTTGCCGAAGCCCCGGCCGAAGATGTTCAGGCCGCCCGGGTGCTCGGCATTCTCGTCGATGCCGACCCGGAGGCGGATCGCGTGATGGTCGTTCAGGCGAAGCTGCTCCAGCGTCACGTCGGAGGCCCGGTTGCCGTCGACGAACGCCCCCTCATCGGTGACCCGCCAGGTGACCAGCTTGCCGTATTGCGAGCCGGCCAGCTTCCACCACCGCGGCGTATAGCGGCCGCGGATATCGCCGTAGTCGCCCGGTGACGTCCAGGTCGCGACCGCGACATGGTTGATCCACAGCGTGATGTCCGACGGCCAGTCGCTGTTGGTGCCGGGCACTTCCGACGACAGCTCCATGGTGACCTCGAGCTCTTCGATCGCCTTTTCGACCACCTTGGCGTTGTTGGGGAACTTGTATTCGACGAAGCCGCGGCCGAACCAGATCAGGGACGCCTTCATCCGGTTCGGATCGAGGAAATGGTCGGGGACGTCGAGCAGGCCGAGCACGCCCTCCGTCGAGCACAGCCCGCAGGGCGCGCTGACTTCGCAGGTGGTGTACAGGCCGATCGGCATCGCGACCTCGATGACGTGGTCGTCCTGCAGGGCGTCCGGATCGTCGAGCCGGACCGTGATCTCGTCATAAAGGGCCGAGCAGACCTTCTGCTGTCCCTTGCTCGCCTTCACGGCCTCGGTGCGGATCAGCTCGGCCCGCTCCAGCTTCTGCACGTTGATCGCGACCGTGGACTGCGGCAGCTCCAGCTCGCTGCTGATCTGGTTGACGTTCAACGGCCCGCGCTGGCGGAGCAGCCGGAGCATTGCCAGCCGGACGGGGGAGGCCAGCGCCTCCAGCGCCTCGCTGCCGTCACCCGCCATCAATGTCAGCAAACGGCGCTGCGGGACATCCATCGCACGAGCATCCTTCAGGAGAAGCAGCACGGTAACGCCATGTTCATATCAGTACAAATGATACATATCAAAATGATTGACGAACAGTTTGAATGAGGCTTCACTCCTGCCGAGCCGGCCGCAGAACCGGTCAGAAAGGGAGAGCCTATGCGCGCCATCAAGTTGCTCGTGCTCGCCTTGGCGAGCCTCATCGCAAGCACTGTCGCGGCATCCGCCCAAGCCACGATCTCGGAGCTGCCGCGCCGGGAGACGCTGATCCTCGAAAACCCGGAAGGGACGATCAAGAACCCCGGCTGGTTCAACATCTGGGCGATCAATGCCGGCGGGCAGTATACCGGCCTGCACCAATTGGCCCTCGACACGCTCTGGTACATCGATCCGGAGCGGGGGCTGGACGGGTCCTGGCAGAATTCCCTGGCGGCCGAGAAGCCGATCTACAATGCCGACTTCACCGAGATGACCGTGAAGCTGCGGCCGGGGATCTACTGGAGCGACGGCGTCGAGTTCACGGCCGACGACCTCGTCTACACCGTCGAGACGCAGATCAAGACCCCGGGGATGCGCTGGAGCGCCCTGCTGTCGCTCAACGTCGACAGCGTGCAGAAGGTCGATGCCCAGACGGTGGTCTTCAAGCTGAAGAAGCCGAATTCGCGCTTCCACGCGCTGTTCACCGTGCGCTTCAACGCCATCTGGATGATGCCGAAGCACATCTTCGAGAAGGCGCCCGATCCGCTGCGGTTCGACTTCAACAAGCCGGTCTCGCTGGGCGCCTACACGCTCAACAGCTACGACCCGGACGGCAAGTGGTTCCTGTGGCAACGACGGGATGATTGGCAGCGTACCACGCTCGGCCGCTACGGCGAGCCCGGACCGAAATACGTCGCCTATGTCGACGCAGGCCCGCCGGACAAGCGCGTCATCGCGCAGCTCAACCACGACCTCGACGTCATCCACGACGTCGCCCCGGAAGGGATGTTCACCCTGGCCAAGCAGTCGAAGTCGCTGAAGACCTGGTTCAAGGGCTTCCCCTTCGGCCACCCCGATCCGACCCTGCCGTCGGTGATCTTCAATCAGCAGAACCCGGCCTTCCAGAACCGCGACGTGCGCTGGGCCCTGGCACTGCTGATCGACATCCGGGCCGTTGCGATGGCCTCGTACCGCGGCGCCGCGACGATCTCGGCCATCGCCGTCCCGCCGACCGGAACCCACCCGGACGACTACCACAAGCCGATGCAGGAGTGGCTGGCCGGATTCGAGCTGGACACCGGCAAGGAGAAGATCAAGCCTTACGATCCGACCATCGGGCAGCAGATCGCGACGATGCTGCGGCCGTCGATGGGCGACCAGATCCCGACCGACCCCGCGGTGATCGCGCGCTCCTTCGGCTATGGCTGGTGGAAGACCAATCCCACCGCCGCCGCCGAACTGCTCGAGCGGGCCGGCTATGCCAAGCGCGGCGACGCCTGGTACACGCCGGACGGCAAGCCCTTCTCGATCAAGATCATGGTCGAGGGCGACTCCCGCCCGGTGATGACCCGGGCCGGCACCATGATCGCCCAGCAATGGCGCCAGTTCGGCATCGACGCCAAGATCGACGTCGCCCAGGGCACCAACATGCTGGACCGGCGCGGCGCCGGCGATTTCGACACCTTCATCGGCTGGAGTGTCGAGACCTATGGCGGCCATCCCGATCTCGCCTTCTTCCTCGACAGCTGGCATTCCCAGTTCGTGGCGCCGGCGGGCAAGACGCAGTCACCACGCAACTGGCAGCGACTGAAGAGTCCGGAACTCGATGCACTGATCGAGCAGATCCGGACCGTATCCTTCGAGGATCCGAAGACGGTCGAGCTCGGACGCGACTATGCCAAGTTCATGGTCCGCGAGATGCCGATCATCCCGCTGATGGCCTACAACGTCTTCACGGCCATGGATGAGACCTACTGGACCGGCTATCCGACGGCAGAGGACCCCTACACCAATCCGGTGCCGAACTGGGGCAACTCGCGCCTGATGATGGTGCGGCTCAAGCCGGCCCAGCCCTGATCCCCGCGAAAGTCCCGCGGTGCCCGGAAGGTCCGGGCGCCGCGGGCAACCCGAGCGCCGGAGTCATGAAACCCTTTCTCGCCTATCTCGCCAAGCGGCTGCTGCAGTTCGCGCTGGTCGTCTTCATCGGCGTGAACATCACCTATGTCATCACCCATGCGACGCCGATCGATCCGGTCGAGCAGAGCGTGACCGCGGCGACCTCCTTCGGCGTCACCAGCCCCGAGGCGGTCGAGATGATGCGGGCCTCGCTGCGCGAGCTCTATGGACTCGAGGGATCGCCGGTCGAGCAGTATCTGTCGTTCTGGCGGCGGGTCGTCGTCGGCGATTTCGGTCCCTCGCTGTCCGCCTTCCCGACCCCGGTCTCGACCCTGATCTGGCGGGCCATGCCCTGGACCGTCGGGCTGCTTCTCGTCTCCACCCTCATGACCTGGATCATCGGCAACCTCATCGGCGGGCTCGCCGGCTACTACCGCCGGAACCGGCTGCTGAAGCTGGTCGGGGTGGTGTCGATGGGGGTCCATCCGATTCCGTACTACATCGTCGCCTTCGTCTTCCTGATCGTGTTCGGCTTCCTCTGGCCGGTGCTGCCGATCACCGGCGGCGCCAGCATGAACGTCAATCGCGAGGACGGCTTCGGCTTCGCCCTGGACGTGCTGGTGCACTCCATCCTGCCCAGCCTGTCGCTGATGGCGGTCGGCATCGGCGGCTGGTTCATGGGCATGCGGGCGCTGGTGTCCAACATCGTGACCGAGGACTACGTTACCTATGCCGAGCTGGGCGGCGTCGGCCGACGGCGGATCCTCGGCTCCTATGTCATGCGCAATGCGCTGGGGCCGCAGGTCACCGGCCTCGCGCTCAATCTCGGCGCGATCTTCAACGGCGCCATCATCACCGAGCAGGTGTTCGGCTATCCCGGCCTCGGCTCGCTGCTGATCAGCGGGGTGCATGCCGGCGACTACAGCCTGGTGCTCGGCATCACCTCGGTCTCGATCATCGCGGTCTCGGCCGCGGTGCTGGTGATCGACCTCCTGTTTCCGCTGATCGATCCGCGCGTGGAGGTCCGCTGATGCAGTTCCTCGCCATCCTCCGGGACCTCGTCCGCTACAATTTCGAATTCGCCGCGGGCCTGGTCCTGGTGGGGCTCGTGGTGGCGATGGCGCTGCTGTCCTTCGTGTCGCCGTACCCGCCGCTCGACGTCTATGTCGTGGCGCCGGATGTCCCTCCGTCATGGGACTACTTCTTCGGCACGACCTCGCGGGGACAGGACGTGTTCTGGCAGCTCACCCTCGCGATCCGCAACACGCTCACCTTCGGCATCGTGGTCGCGGTGCTCAGCCGGATCATCGCGCTCCTGGTCGGGCTCGTCGCCGGCTACAAGGGCGGATGGGTCGACCGGGTGCTGATGTCGATCAACGACACCTTCGTCGTCATCCCGCTCTTCCCGATCCTCGTGCTGTTCTACTTCATCATGCGCGATGCGATGAGCTGGGCCATGCTCGCGCTGATCACCGCAGCGCTCGGCTGGGCCTATGACGCGCGGCTGATCCGGGCCATGGCGATGAGCCTGCGGAACCGCGAATTCACCCACCAGGCTTATTTCTCGGGCGCGAGCACCGGCCGGATCCTGGTGCAGGAACACCTGCCCTTCGTCCTGCCGATCGTCTTCTCGACCACGATGAACAACATCAACTGGTCGATCGGCATCGAGGTGACGCTGTCGGTGCTCGGCTTCACCGACATCAACACCCCGACCGTGGGCGGCATGATCTACTGGGCCAACCAGCACACCGCGCTGGTCGCCGGCGTGTGGTGGTGGATCGCCTTTCCGGTAGCGCTGGTGGTCATGCTGTTCATCGGGCTGTTCCTGCTCGCGATCTCGATGAACGAATACATCGATCCGCGCAGCCGGCTCGCGCGCATGGGGGGCGGCGCATGAGCCTGGCACCGCTGCTCCAGGTCTCGGGCCTCAAGGCCTATTACCAGATGCGGTTCTTCGGCGTGACCCGCGAGGTGCGGGCCGTCGACGACATCAGCTTCACCATCCGCCGCAACGAGATCTACGGCCTGGCCGGGGAATCCAGCTCCGGCAAGACCACGCTGATCAAGACCATCGCCCGCGCGATCCGCCCGCCGCTGAATGTCGTCGGCGGCTCCGTCACCTTCGACTTCAAGGACGGCCGCCGGGACGTCTACGCGATGTCCCCGGCCGAGCTGGATGCGATCCGCTGGAGCCGGCTGTCCTATGTCAGCCAGGGCTCGATGAACGTGCTCAACCCGGTGCGGCGCATCCGGCACAGCTTCGTCGACTTCGCCGCGCGCCACCTCGGCGGCACCCGGCAGGCCTTCTTCGCCGCGGTCTCGGCCCATCTGCGGCGGCTGTCCCTCGACCCCAAGGTGCTCGACGCCTATCCGCACGAGATGTCGGGCGGCATGCGCCAGCGCCTGACCATCGCGCTCGCCACCATCTGCCGGCCCGAATTCATCATCGCCGACGAACCGACCACCGCGCTGGACGTCATCGTCCAGAAGGGCGTGCTGGCCATGCTGCGCGAGGTGCAGCAGGAGATGGGCTCCTCCATCCTGTTCGTCACCCACGACATGGCCGTGCACGCCAACCTGACTGACCGGCTCGGCATCATGTATGCCGGCCGGCTGGTGGAGGAGGGGCCGACCGCACAGGTCTTCCAGCGCCCGTTCCATCCCTATACGGCGCACCTGATTTCCAGCCTGCCCCGGATCGGGGGCGAGGTCAGGAAGGCCGGGCTGCCGGGGGCGCCGCCGAACCTCGCCGACCCGCCGGCGGGCTGCCGCTTCCATCCCCGCTGCCCGTTGGCGGTGGCGCGCTGCCGCGAGGTCGCGCCGCCGCTGGAGGAGCTCGAGCCGGGGCATCGCGTCGCCTGCCATGTCGCCAAGGCCAGGGCCGGCGGGGCGGTCCTGGCATGACCACCCTTCTCGAGATCCGGCAGGTCAGCAAGACCTTCAGGTCCGGAGGGCTGTTCGGGCGCCATGTCGTGCACGCCGTCGACCGGGTCGATTTCGCCCTGGCCAGCGAACGGCCGGAGATCTTCACGATCATCGGCGAGTCCGGCTCGGGCAAGTCGACGCTGGCGCGGATGATCCTGAACAGCGTCTCGCCGAGCGATGGGTCGATCCTGTTCCGCGGCCGCGACCTCGCGGCCATCCGCAGCCGCCGCGACCGGCTGGCCTTCATGGCCGAGGTGCAGCCGGTGTTCCAGAATCCCTTCGAGGCGTTCAACCCGCTGAAGCGGCTCGACCGCTATCTGTACATGGCGGCGCGCCGCTTCTGCGGCGCCCGGACGCGCGACGCGGCCGAGGCCCTGGCGGATGCGGCGCTGCGCAAGGTTGGCCTCTCGCTCGCCGAGGTCCGCGGCCGCTTCCCGCACGAGATGTCCGGCGGGCAGCTGCAGCGCGTCGCGATCGCCCGTGCGCTGGTGCCGGAGCCGGCGCTGGTGGTGGCGGACGAGCCGGTCTCGATGATCGACGCCTCGCTGCGCATGACCATCGTCAACATGTTCCGGACGCTGCGCGACGAGTTCGGCGTCTCGATCATCTACATCACCCACGACCTCGCCACTGCCTACACCATCAGCGACCGGCTGATCATCATGGAGAAGGGCAGGGTGGTGGAGAGCGGGCCGGCCCGCGCCGTGCTCGACGCCCCGAGCCATCCCTATTCCATCCGATTGCTGCAGGCGGTGCTGCCCGTCGGCAACGCCTGGCGGGACGAGCATCCCGCCGAGCCCAGGCCCCAGCCGGCGGCCTGACCGTTTTCCCGTCTCTCCCGGAGTTTCCCATGCAGACCGTCAAGGTTTCTATCGACCGCACCTTTGCCATCGGCGAGACCGACCCTCGCCTGTTCGGCGCCTTCGTCGAGCATCTCGGGCGCTGCGTTTATGGCGGTCTGTACGAGCCGGGGCATCCGACCGCCGACGCCCAGGGATTCCGTGGCGACGTGCTCGAACTGGTGCGTGAGCTGGCGCCGACCATCATGCGCTATCCGGGCGGCAATTTCGTCTCGGGCTACGACTGGGAGGACGGCGTCGGGCCCGTCGACCAGCGTCCGCGCCGGCTCGACCTCGCCTGGATGTCGAAGGAGACCAACGCCTTCGGCACCAACGAGTTCATCGACTGGTGCCGGGCGGCCGGCATCGAGCCGATGCTCGCGGTCAATCTCGGCACGCGCGACGGCGACGCGGCGCGGCGGCTGGTCGAATACTGCAACTTCCCCGGCGATACCGAGCTGTCGGACCTTCGTCGCGCCCATGGCTGGCCGGAGCCGCACGGTGTCAAGTTCTGGTGCCTCGGCAACGAGATGGACGGCCCGTGGCAGATGGAGACCAAGACCGCCGAGGAGTACGGCCGCAAGGCCACCGAGGCGGCCAAGATGATGAAATGGGTCGACCCGTCGATCGAGCTCGCCGCCTGCGGCTCCTCCGGCCGCACCATGCCGACCTTCGGCACCTGGGAAGACACGGTGCTCGAGCACACCTTCGACCATGTCGAGTTCATCTCGCTGCACACCTATCTCAACGACTATGCCGGCGATACGGAGGCCTTCCTCGCCAGCCCCGACCTGATGGACTCCTTCATCGACGAGGTCGTCGCCCTCGTCGATGCGGTGGCGGCGCGGCGGCGGTCGGCCAAGCGCATCATGCTCAGCTTCGACGAATGGAATGTCTGGTACCGCACGCGCCGCCGCAGCGAAGGCCGCACCAAGCTCGGCTGGCCGGTGGCGCCGGAGATCCTCGAAGAGATCTACAACATGAAGGATGCGCTGGCCTTCGGCGGGGCCTGCATCTCGCTGCTCAACCATGCCGACCGGGTGCGCTGCGCCTGCCTGGCGCAGCTGGTGAACGCCATCGCGCCGATCATGACCGAAACCGGCGGCCCGGCCTGGCGGCAGACGATCTTCCATCCCTTCGCCCATTTCAGCAAATTCGGCCGCGGCCGGGTCCTGCGGGCGGAGGTGGCCTCGCCGACCTACTCCGCGACCTATCACGACCCGCGCGGCACCGCCGACCTGGCCTTCCCGTTGCCCGAAGTGCCCTATGTCAAGCTCGCCGCCGTCCATGACGACGCGGGCCGGACCGTGACCCTGTTCGTGCTCAACCGCCATCTCGATCAGCCGATGCCGATCGACATCGACATCCGCGGCTTCGGTAACCTTGAGCTCAAAGAGGCGCTGGAATTGCGGGACGACGACCTCTCCGCCATCAACACCAAGGAAGCGCCGGATCGGGTCAGGCCCGGCGCGCTGGCCGGGGTCCGCGCCGAGGGCGGCCGGGTTCTCGCCACGCTCGCCCCCGCATCCTGGAACGTGATCCGGCTGGCGACTGCGGGATGAATGCGACGGGAGCGGGGCGTTCGGACGTCTCGCTCCCGCTTCTCTGAGACCAGGTCGTGGACTCATAAACGCTGAGCCAGAGCCGTATGGCCGCCGGCTTGACGAAACGAGGTATACCAAGCCCTATTGAGGCCGACTCCCCGGCCCCTTCCTCGTCATGGCGACCCCGGCGAAAGCCGGGCGTGGCCATCCAGCCCCGCCGTCGGAGCAGGCCCCGCCAACCTGGCTGGCCACGCCCCTGTGGGGCTCGCCATGACGGTGAGGATCATGGGTTCATCGTCAACGACGGTTGGTAGTGGTTGGCGGCGCTTGTCGTAGCGCCTCGCAATGCGCCGACAATGCTTGGTTCGCTTGAAAAACCGCTCGACCAGGTTTCTTTGTCGGTAGAGGTGGGGCTGAAGCAAATCGGGTTCTCAAAGAGCCCATTTCTACCGGCCGGTGACGTGCTAAGCTTGTTAAATGACGGCGACTAACCAATACAGTTTTCGCAAAGCGACGGCGGATGATCTCCCGTTGCTTACAGCATGGCAATCGAACCCGCATGTCCGCGCATGGTGGGACTCAGATGAGCCGTACGATGCAGCGGACTTGGCTGATCCTCGGGTAGCGCGTTGGATCGTTTCAACCGCCGAACGCCCCTTTGCGTTCATGCAGGACTATACCGTCCACGGCTGGGAAGATCACCATTTTGCCAAGCTTCCCAGCGGATCGCGGGGAATCGATCAATACATCGGAGACCCCGAAATGATCGGTGTCGGGCACGGATCAGCATTTATCGGGGCGAGAATGAGGGCTCTCTTCGATGTGGGAGTTCCCGTTGTCGCGACTGATCCTCACCCGGCCAACGAACGGGCGATTGCCGTTTACAAGAAACTGGGTTTCGAACCGTTCGGACCACCTCAAGAGACTCGGTGGGGCTTGATTTTGCCAATGCTTGCGAGGCAGTAAGCGGCACACCGTCATTCGCAGCTTCGTCCGCATCTGAGATATGGCCGGCCGCGCAGCACCGATCCGCCCGGTGACTAAAACCAAGCGCAACCGTTTATGAGTACGCAGCCTAAAGCCCCATGGCCCGCTGGATCGCCTGGGTCAGGTGGGCCCGGAGCGCCGCCTCGGCGGCGTCCGGATTCCGGGCCAGGCAGGCCTCGAAGATCTCCAGATGCTCCGCCATCGTCCGCCGCACCTTCGCTGCGGAATAGGCGTAGTGGTGATCCAGGCGGATCAGCCGGATGTAGTCCTGCGTCTGCAGGAACGCCTTGCGAAGGAGGGGGTTGTCGAGCGCGTCGATCGCGCCGAGATGCAGGCTGGCGTCGACCTCCTCGATCCGGCGTGCCAGGTCGCGGTCGACATCGGCGCCATCGACCCAGCCGATGACCTCGCGATGCTGCGCGATCATCGCCTCGATCCGGCCGCGCGGCGCCGTCTCGGCGAAGTGTCGGATGGCGGGCGTTTCGAGGAAGAGGCGCAGCTGGTAGGAGTTGCGGACCAGCGCCAGGTCCGGCTTGGCGATCTCGATGCCCGCGCGGGCCCGGATCGTCACCAGCCCCTCCGCCTGCAGCACCTGCAGCGCCTCGCGCAGCGGCCCCAGCGGCGAGCCGACGATCTCGACCAGCTCCGCCTGCGACATGAAGGCGCCAGGCTGCAGCCGTCGTTCGAACAGCGCCTCCTTGAACCGTTCATAGGCGACGCGGCTGAGATTCGGCGCGGCTTCGACGCGCAGCGTCGCCGGATGTTCGTCGGATGACCGTCTCGGGCTACTGCTCATTTGCCTGATGATTCAATTGCCGTGCTTAGAAATATCTGTTACCTGAATTGATATATCAATAGCCGTCACTCAAGACGGCCCATGGAGGAGCCCGGGATGCGGCTGACCGATTTCACCCTGACCCGTTTCCAATTCGCCCGCGACCGGGTGATCGGGGACAGTCAGGTCCGCATCGCCCAGGCGCATATCGGCGTGATCGAGCTGCACACCGATGACGGCCACACCGGGACGGGTTTCTTCCACAGCCTCTTCCATCCGCTGCCGGCGTTGGCCGAGATCGAGCGGATCTTTGCCGAGGAGGCATGGCCCGGCTTGGCCGGGCAGGCGCCGGCGGGGCTGATCCACCGCGTCACCCGGCCCCGCGGCGGCAATAGCCGCCGGACGTCGCTCGGCTTCGAGGAGGCTGTGGCGCAGGCGCTGTGGGACCTTGCGGCCCGGGAGGCCGGCCTGCCGCTCTACCGCTATCTCGGCGGCAGCGATCCCAAGGTGCGGGTCTATGCCAGCGGCCTCGACTTCCACCTGACCGACGACGACTACGCGTCCCTGTTCCGGCAGGCGCGGGACCAGGGCTATCGCGGCTTCAAGATCAAGGTCGGCCACCCCGACATCGAATGGGATCTCCGGCGCCTGGCGCTGGTGGCCGAGATCGCCAAGGGGCACGGGCCGATCATGATCGATGCCAACGAGGCCTGGTCGCCGAAGGAGGCGATCCGGCGGCTCGACCAGTTCCGGCGCGCGGGCTTCGACATTCTCTGGGTCGAGGACCCTTGCCTGCGCGACGATGTCGACGGCCTGCGGGAGATCCGCCTGGCCGCGCCGCATGTCTTGGTGAACTCCGGCGAATATCTCGACCTGCGCGGCAAGCGCCGGCTGCTGGAGGGCCGCGGCGCCGACCTGCTCAACGTCCACGGCCATATCGGCGACGTGCTGAAGGCGGGCTGGCTGGCGGCGGAGCACGGCGTTCCGGTGACGCTCGGCAACACGTCGCTGGAGATCGGGGTCCATCTGGCCGCCGCGCTGCCCGAGGCTGATTGGCTGGAATACTCGTTCCAGAACTATAACCACCTGGTCGAGGCGCCGATCGTGATGCGCGACGGCTATGCTTTCGCGCCGGACCGGCCGGGCCACGGCCTGGTGCTGTCCGCCGAGGCCCGGGCCGGAGCGGCGCCGCAGGTGCTGCGGCCGGAGGAATTGCCGCCGGCCCCGCCATCGACGCCGATCCGGCTCTCGTCCTGACCAGATCCAAGAACGCAAAGCCCAAGAACGCAAAGCAGGGAGGACATGTCATGCTCGTCGATCGGCGCACATTGCTGCGCACCGCCGCGGCCGTCCCGGTCCTGGCGCTCGCGCCGCGCCTCGCCCAGGCGGCAGCGGAAGGCCGCATCAACTACTGGCACCACCTGACCAGCGAGAGCGAGTTCAAGGGGCTGGAGGCAGTGATGGCGCTGTTCCGGCAGCGCTATCCCGGCATCTCGCTGACCCAGGAGAACATCCCGAACCCGGAATACATGTCGAAGATCACCGCGGCGGTGGTCTCCGGGTCGAAGCCCGACACGGCGATGGTGATCGCCGAGCGGGTCAACGACATGGTCGGGATGGGCGGGCTGATCGACATCACCGACCGGATCAAGGGCTGGGACAAGGCGGCGGCATTCCCGGAGGACCGGTGGGCCGGGGCGAGCGTCGGCGGCAAGATCTACGGCGTCCCGGCCTTCACCTTCGTCGACTGGATGTACTACCGGAAGGACTGGTTCGACGAGGCCGGCATCAGCGGGCCGCCGAAGACTCTGGCCGAGTTCCAGGAGGCGGCGATCAAGCTGACCGATCTGGCGAAGGGGCGCTACGGCTTCGGCCTGCGCGGCGGGGCCGGCGGCTACCAGTACGTGGTCGACATGATCGAGAGCTTCGGCTCGCCGATCGTCGTCGACGGCAAGCCGGCGATGGACAAGGCCAAGGCCGTCGAGGCGGTCACCTTCCTGTCGGAGCTGTTCACGCGGCACAAGGCCTGCCCGCCCAGCGCCCCCAATGACAGCTACCGGCAGATCATGGAGGCGTTCAAGACCGGCCAGACCGCCATGGTCTGGCACCACACCGGATCGCTGGCGGAGATCTCCGGCGCGATGAAGCCGGGCCAGTTCATGACCGCGGCGCGCCCGGCCGGCCCCGCCGCCCATATCGCGCGGCTGACCTATCTGTTCAACGGCCTGATGTCGGACGCCAATGCCGATGCCGCCTGGGCCTGGCTCGCCTTCTGGGCCGAGCCCGATGCGGCGATCGCATTCCTGGAGCAGACGGGATACTTCCCGGCCTCGCCGGAGACGGCATCGGACAGCCGCATCACCGGCAACCCGCTGTACGGCGCCGCGGTGGAGACGACCAAGTTCGGCCGCCTGCCGCCCCGGTTCATCGGCTCCGCGGGATGGGACGACAATGTCGTGCTGCCCGAATTCCAGAAGGTGCTGGTCGGCCGGAGCACGCCGGAAGCCTGCGTCGACGCCCTGATGGCCGGCCTCGACGCCGCCCTGCAATAGGACCGGGGCAGGGGCGGCGGCCGTTCGCGGCGCCGCCGCACGGCAAGGCCAAGGATCGAGGGAGGCGCGGCATGCGCATCGAGGACATCCGCTGCTGGGTGGTCGAGACCGAGCACCCGGCCCATCCCTATCGCTGGCGCCAGGGGCTGGCCGGATCCGGCGACGGCACCCCGGCGGACCGCAAGCCGCTGAAGGCCGTGATCCGCATGGACACCGATTCCGGTATCAGCGGCGCGATCGAGGTGGCGAATGCCTGGGGCGCGATGAGCCTGGTCGATCGGCGGCTGAAGCGCCTTATCGGCGAGAACCCGCTCCTGACCGAAAGGCTGTGGACGCTGGTCTGGGAGATCGACCGGATCGAGGAGATCGCGATGCCGCATCTCGGCATCGTCGACCTGCTCGCCTGGGACATCAAGGCGAAGGCCGCCGGCATGCCGCTCCACCAATTGCTTGGCGGCCACGACCGCCGGGTGCCGGCCTATGCCTCCACGGTCACCTGGGACTCGATGGCCGAATACGAGCGGCACATCAAGCAGTGCATCGACGCGGGCTTCACCGCCTTCAAGCTGCACGCCTGGGGCGACGCGAAGGAGGATGCGGCGCTGTCCCGCAACCTGCGGCGCTGGGCCGGGCCCGACGCGGCTCTGATGTTCGACGGCTCGGCCGGCTGGGACTACGTCACCGCCCTGACATTCGGCCGGGTGCTCGAGGCGGAAGGCTTCCTCTGGTACGAGGAGCCGATGCGGGAGTTCGAGCTGGGCTCGTACCGCAAGCTCTGCGACGCGCTCGACATCCCGGTCCTGGCGGCGGAGACCTCGGACGGGTGTCATTGGAACATGGCCAGCTGGATCCAGGCCGGCGCGCTCGACATGGCGCGGACCAGCACCTTCTACAAAGGCGGCCTGACCGGCGCGGTCAAGATCGCGCATCTGGCGGAAGCCCACGGCATGCGGGCCCAGGTGCACGGGATGGGCCTGGCCAATGCCCAGCTCTGCGCCGCCATCCGCAACAACGACTATTACGAGCAGCTGGTGATCTCGAGCGAGCAGATCGCGGGCCTGGACAGGCTCGGGCCCCTGGCGATCGAGGGCGGCATGCTCACGGTCTCGGATCGACCGGGCATCGGCTTCGACTTCGACTGGGAGCGGATCGAGGCCACGGCCGTGGCGCGGGCATGACGGCGCTGGACCTGCCCTCGGCGCCCGCACCGGCCCCGGCCCACCGGCTCGGTCCTCTCGGCCGGCTGTCGGAGAGCCGACGCTGGGCCTATTACCTGCTGCTTCCCAGCCTGGTGCTGATCCTGACGGTGGTGCTGTACCCGACGCTGTGGGGCATGGTGCTCAGCGTCCGCGAGATGCGGCTGAACCGGGTCGATCTCGGGACCGGCTTCGTCGGCCTCAAGCACTATGTCGCGCTGGTCCATGATCCGGTGTTCTGGCTGTCGCTGCAGAACACTGTCGTCTGGGTCGCGGGGGCCGCCGCCGGCGAGCTCCTGCTCGGGCTGCTGACGGCGCTGGTGCTCAACACCAGCCTGCCGGGCTTCCGCGTGTTCGGGATCATGGTGCTGCTGCCCTGGTTCCTGCCCAACGTGGTCGCCGGCCATATGTGGGCGCTGATGCTGGATCCGCGCCTCGGCGTGCTCAACGACATCCTGGTGCGCGTCGGCATCCTCGGCAGCTACAAGGCGTGGTTCGCGGATCCGGACATGGCGATGTTCGCCGCCATGGTGGTCGAGGTCTGGCACGGCTTCCCCTTTTTCGCGCTGCTGCTGCTGGCCGCCTTGAAGGGGATCCCCGGCGACCTCTACGAGGCGGCGGCGACCGACGGCGCCGGGCTGTGGCGCCAGTTCGTGCACATCACCCTGCCGCAGCTGCGGGTCGTGATTGTGGCCACCGTGGTGCTGCGCGTCATCAGCCTGGTCAACTCGCCCGACATCCTGTTGATCCTGACCGGCGGTGGGCCGGGCCGCTCGACCCAGGTGCTGTCGCTCTACGCCTTCCTGAAGGCGAACAAGGAATTCAACTTCGGCTATGCCAGCGCGCTGTCGGTGGTGATGTTCCTGCTGCTGATGGTGTTCAGCTACGCCTATGTGAAGCTCTCCAACGCGATGAGGGACTGATGCTTCGCAGCCGTTCCGCCCGGCGCCGGATCCATGTCCTGCTCTGCTATGCCGCCGCCCTGTCGATCGTGGCCTTCGCGATGTTTCCGGTGCTGTGGGCGCTGCTGACCTCGCTCAAGCCCGAATCCGACATCGTCACCGCGACGATCCGGTACATCCCGGACCGGGTCACGTTCGACAACTACGTCGCGATCTGGACGCGGTCCAACTTCCCGACCCTGATCGTCAACAGCGCCGTGGTGACGCTGACCACCGTGGTGATCTGCGTCGTGATCGGCACGCTCGCCTCCTACGCCGTCGCCCGCTACCGCTTCCGCGGCCGGCGCGAGCTGATGCTGTTCTACCTCGTGGTGCGGATGTTTCCGGCGGTCATGATCATCGTGCCGCTGTTCATCCTGATGCGCAGTGTCGGCCTGCTCGACAGCCGGTTCGGGCTGGCCCTGGCCTACACCACCTTCCTGCTGCCGGTGTTCATCTGGATGATGAAGGGGTTCTTCGACGCGGTGCCGTCGGAGCTGGAGGACGCCGCCCGGATCGACGGGGCGTCCCGCATCGGCGCGATGCTGCGCATCGTCCTGCCGCTGGTGGCGGGCGGCCTGGTCGCCACAGCGGTCTTCGTGGCGATCGGCGCCTGGAACGAGTTCCTGTTCGCGCTGATGCTGACCACCAGCACCGGGTCGCGCACCTGGCCGGTCGGGCTGCAGCTCATGGTCGGAGAGTTCCAGCTGCCCTGGGGCGCGCTCTCGGCCGGGGGCATCATCAGCATCGTGCCGGTGGTCGTGCTGTTCGCGATCGTGCAGCGGGCGATGGTGCGGGGCCTGACGGCCGGGGCCGTCAAAGGCTGAGTGGCGTCCCCGGAGAGATTCGAACTCCCGACCCGCTGCTTAGGACGCAGCCGCTCTATCCTGCTGAGCTACGGGGACCCGGCGCCCTTATAGCAAGCTCGCGGGGGCGATGACACCCCCCGTCGAAGACAATCGCCGGCCGGTGACTCATCCCCTGAAGGCCGGGATTCCCGGCAACATTCCGGGAAATCCACGTTAAATTTTCGGACGTGCCCCATTCGGGTCACGCTGTTCCTGCGAATTTCTGCTGAAGTGCCGCCCGACCAAATGTCGCATCGGCCGGTTTCGGCCACGGAGTGGCTGGTCTCGACGCCTGCCTCTCCCCGCCGGATCCGGGATCATCAGCGGCGCCAGTTTTTCATCGGCGATTTTGAATCCGGATTCGAAGGGGGCGTTTCATGGCCAATTTCGTGCTGACCGCTGGCAACGACAGTTTCGTCGGCGGGAACGCCGTTGCCGATCTGTTTCAGACCTCCATCGCCAATCTGGGCAATGCCGACCTGGTCACCGGCGGCCTCGGCGCGACGGCCGACGTGCTCCAGTTCCTCGGCGCCGGGACGATCGCCGCGGTCCAGTTCGCCAAGGTCAGCCAGATCGAGCAGATCCTCCTCGGCAACGGCAGCAACAGCCTGGCCCTGAGCGACGCCCTGGCCGCCTCCGCCAACAATGGCGGCCTGATCGTCACCGGCAATGCCGGCAGCGACATCATCGACGGCTCCCTGATCACCACCGCCTCGGCGCGCATCGTCGTCAGCGGCGCGGCCGGCAACGACACGCTGAAGGGGGGCGCCGGCAACGACGTCCTCGACGGCGGCACCGGCAGCGACACCATGGCCGGGGGCGCCGGCAACGACAGCTATGTCGTCGACGTGGCCGGCGATGCGGTCACCGAGGCCGGCGGCGGCACCGATCTGGTGAGCAGCATGGTCAGCTACACCCTGGGCGCCAATCTCGAGAACCTGACCTTGACCGGGGTGTGGGCGGTCAGCGGCACCGGCAACAGCCTGGCGAACACCATCAACGGCAACGGCGCCGACAACGCGCTGCGGGGCGGCACCGGCAATGACGTGCTGAACGGGCTCGCCGGCAACGACACGCTCGACGGCGGGGCGGGGGGCGACCTGATGGCCGGCGGCCTGGGCAACGACACCTATGTCGTCGACAGCGTCTCCGACGTCACCATCGAGGCCGCCGGCCAGGGCACAGACACGGTCAAGGCGTCGGTCACCTTCGCGCTCGCCGTCAATGTCGAGACCCTGACCCTGACCGGAACCGGCGCGATCAATGGCACCGGCAACGAGCTGAACAACACCATCACCGGCAATGCCGCGGCCAACAGCCTGGACGGTGGCCTCGGGACCGACACGCTGATCGGCGGCGCCGGCGACGACCGCTACCTCGTGGACTCGGCCGGCGACACCATCGTCGAGGCCGCGGGCCAGGGCACCGATCTGGTCACCGCCGGCATCACCTTCACGCTGGCGGCGAATCTCGAGCATCTCACGCTGAGCGGCGGCGGGGCGATCGCCGGCACCGGCAACGTCCTGGCCAACCTCATCACCGGCAACGGTGCGGCCAACACGCTGAACGGCCTGGACGGCAACGACACCCTCCTCGGCGCGCTCGGAAATGACGCGCTGTTCGGCGGCCTGGGCGACGACACGCTCGACGGCGGCGGCGGCCTGGACAGCATGGCCGGCGGGGCCGGCAACGACATCTATGTCGTCGACGCCCACGGCGAGCCCGTGGTCGAGGCGGCGGGCGAGGGCACCGACTTGGTCCGGTCGATCGTCAGCCTCACCCTGGGCGCCAATGTCGAGAACCTGAGCCTGACCGGAGTGTGGGCGGTCAGCGGCACCGGCAACGCGCTGAACAACGTCATCACCGGCAATGCCGCGACCAACGCCCTGACCGGCGGCGCCGGCGACGACACGCTCGACGCCAGCCTCGGCGACGACTCCACCGCCGACAGCCTGGCCGGCGGCCTCGGCAACGACACCTATGTCCTCTATCAGTTCGGGTCCGACACGGCCACCGAGGCTGCAGGAGCGGGGACCGACACGGTCCGCTACCGCGGCTTCGGCACCTTCACCCTGGCCGCCAATTTCGAAAATCTGGTGCTGCTCGGCGACCTGGGCGGCAACGGGGCCGGCAATGCCGCGGCCAATGCAATGACCGGCAACGCCGGTGCCAATGTGCTGGCCGGCGGCGCCGGCAACGACACGCTCCAGGGTGGCGGCGGCGACGATCAGCTGACCGGGGGCACCGGCACCGACTCCGTCGATGGCGGCGCCGGCAACGACAGGCTCTTCATCCATTCCATCGGCGGCGTCGCCGACCTGGCGGCCGGCGAGACCTATGCCGGCGGCGCCGGCACCGACACCCTGGCGGTCGACACCGATGCCTTCATCGCCACGATCAGCCTGTCCGGCACCGCCCTGACCGGCATCGAGGCGCTGCAGGTCAGCGGCTACGGGGCCGTGGTGCTCACCGCGGCTCAGATCGATGGCCTGACCTCGATTACTGCCGGCGTCGTGCAGGCCAGCACGGGCGGCGTGATCGATCTCCGCGACGCCACCCTGCTCAGCGTCGAGGGCTTCACCCTGTCGATCTTCGCCAACACGCTCGACCTGTCCGGCCAGTCCGGCGGCTTCACCGTCACCGGCCTCGCCGGCGCCGACATCGTCTTCGGCGGCAATGGCGCCAACACCCTGAACGGCGGCGGCGGCCATGACAGTCTCGCCGGGGGCAACGGTGCCGACGTGCTGAAGGGTGGCACCGGCAACGACACGCTCCAGGGCGGCGAGGGCGACGACACCCTGACCGGAGGTGCCGGCACCGACCTCGTCATCGGCGGCCACGGCAACGACACGCTCCATATCCACACGCTCGGTGGCGTGGCCGACCTGGCGGCCGGCGAGACCTATAATGGCTGGGGCGGCACCGACACGCTGATCGTCGATACCGACGTCTTCACCGCGGCGATCAACCTCTCCGGCGTCACCCTGACCAGCATCGAGCGGTTGGAGGCCAGCTTCTATCAGAAGGTGCTGCTGACCGCGGCCCAGCTCGACGACCTCACCTCCATCAGCGGCCTCGACGTCGAGGCGACCACCGGCGGGACGATCCAATTGGGCGATGCCAGCCTGATCGCCGTGTCGTCCTTCATCCTGTCCGCCGCCGGCAACACCCTAGCGCTGGCCGGCCTGGCCGGCGGCTTCATCGTCGCCGGCGCCGGCGGCATCGACGTCATCTCCGGCGGCAATGGCGGCAACACCCTCGACGGCAACGGCGGCAATGACGGCCTCACCGGGGGCACTGCAGGCGACTGGCTGGACGGCGGTGCGGCCGATGACGGGCTCCAGGGCGGCGACGGCGGTGACAGCCTGACCGGGGGCACCGGCGCCGACACCGTCAATGGCGGCCTCGGCGACGACACGCTCTACATCCACTCCATCGGTGGCCTGGGCGACCTGGCGGCCGGCGAGATCTACAATGGCGGCGGCGGCACCGACACCCTGATCGCCGACACCGACGTCTTCAATGCCTCGCTCGACCTGTCCGGTGTGACCCTGACCGGTATCGAGTCGCTGCAGGTCACCACCAACTACCAGACGGTGCTGCTGACTGCGGCCCAGCTCGACGGCCTGATCGCAGTCAACGCCGGCCACGTCGGGGCGACCACCGGCGGCACGATCGACCTGCGCGACGGCACCGGCATAGCCGTCTCGTCCTTCACCCTGTCCGCCGCCGGCAACGTCCTCGATCTGTCCGGCCAGGCAAGCGGCTTCACCGTCCATGGCGGCATCGGCTTCGATACCGTCAGCGGCGGCAATGGTGGCAACAGCCTGAGCGGCAGCAACGGCAATGACATCCTCACCGGTAGCGCCAGCGACGACACTCTGGACGGCGGCCGCGATCTCGACATGCTGCGGGGCGGCGTCGGCAACGACACCATCACCGGCGGTGCCGATTTCGACATCGTCAATGGCGGCGACGGCAACGACACGTTCTTCGTCCACACCGTCGGCTCCACGATCGACTTGGTGGCCGGAGAAACCTACAATGGCGGCGCCGGCACCGACACGCTGGTCGCCGACGTCGATGTCTTCACCGCGGTGTTGTTCCCCCTGGCCGGGGTGACCCTGATCAGCATCGAGGTGCTGCAGGTCACCAACTACCAGACGACGCAGCTGACCGCCGTCCAGCTCGACGGCCTGACCTCGATCAGCGCCATCGATGTCGCTGTGACGACCGGCGGGGCGATCGACCTGCGCGACCTCACTTTCGTCAGCGTATCGACCGTCTTTCTGTCGGCAGCGGGCAACACCTTCGACGTGTCCGGGCAGGCCGAAGGCTTCACCGTCACCGGCGGCGCGGCGGCGGACACCATCCGCGGCGGCAATGGCGCCAACCTCATCACCGGGGGAGGCGGAGCCGACACCCTGTCCGGCGGAACCGGCGCGGATGCGTTCATCTACGCCTCGACCTGCCACGGCGGCGACACCATCACCAATTTCAGCGGCAGCGCGGGCCAGGGAGACCAGCTGCGCTTCGTCGGGCTGCTCTCAGGCGCGTTCGATTACCGCGGATCGGGCGCCTTTACCGCGACCGGCAACTCCGAGGCCCGGTTCACCGGATCGGCGCTGCTGGTGGACACCAACGGCGACGGCTCGTCGGACCTCACCCTCACCCTGACCGGCATCACCACCGCGGGCCAGCTCGGCGACGCCGATTTCAGCTGGACCTGATCCGGTAAGGCCTGTCCTCTCTTCGGCGGGCGGCCTGCATCGCCGAAGCCGGCCGCGTGGCCTCTCCCGCCTGCGCGATCTTTTCAGGATCCCGCCGTTTGGGCCGGCCTCTCCCTTCCCCCCTCCCCCCTTGCGGGAGGGGGGAAGGGAGAGGGGTTTGGCGCCGCCGGAACCGGTCTTGACTGTCACAACGGCAGAAATCCTGGATGATCCTGCACAGGCTCCTGTCACCGACACCCCCTCCCCCAACCCCCTCCCGCAAGGGGAGGGGGAGAGTGGAGAGCACGCGTCGGTTCAGATGATCGACTTCTGAAACAGTCTCGGGAACGGGAGCAGCGACCGCCCCCGCCTCAATCCTCGACGAAGCTGCGCTGGAAGGCGTGCACCAGCGGGTCGACCGCGTATTGCAGGGCGGTGCGGGTGCCGGTCTGGATCGAGGCCTCGGCCGGCATTCCGGCGGACAGGTTGACCTGCGGCGCCACCTGCTTCAGCAGGGTCGGGTCGACCTCGATCTTGGCCAGGAAGTACGAGCGGCGGGTCTGCTCGTCCTGGGTGCTGTCGGCGGCGACATAGACCACCTTGCCGTCGATCCGCGGCATGTTGCGCTGGTGATAGGCGGTGAAGCGGATCAGCGCCGACTGCCCCTCGCGCACCGTGTCGATGTCGTTCGGCTGCACCTGCACATCGATCATCAGCTTGTCGTTCTTCGGCACGATCTCCAGGATCGGGGCGCCCGGCTGAATCACGCCGCCGAGCGTGTGGTATTTCAGGTTCACCACGATGCCGTCGACCGGCGCCGTGATCCGCGTGCGGCCGACCACGTCGCCGGCGGAGCGCATCTTCTCCTCGAGCTGGGCCAGCTCCTTCTGGGTGCTGGAACGCTCTTCGGCGATCTTGTCGCGGAAGTCGCTGTCCAGCGCCAGCATCCGCATCTGGCTTTCGCCGACGGTCTGCTCGGCCTTGGCGATGGAGGAGGTGTCGGACGCCTTCTGGCCGATGATCTGGGCCTGGGCGCGCTGCAGCTGCAGCAGGCGGGTCTTGCGCTCCAGCCCTTTGGCGACCAGCGGCGCGACGCCGTCGATCTCCTCCTGGATCAGGCCGAGCTGGGTGTCGGACGAGGTGATCTGGGCGCGCAGCCCCTCGATGTCGGCGCGACTCTGCTGGACGCGCTGCTCCAGCACCGATTTCTGGCCGAGGATCGATTCACGGCGGGAGACGAACTGCTCCTGCTGCGCCTTGACCAAGGCCGCGGCGACCGGATTCTTCGCCGCCTCGTCCAGCACCTCCTGCGGCATGACGAGCGTGTCCGCGCCGGCCTGCTCGGCGTCCAGCCGGGTCAGCGCCGCGATGTCGGCCAGGCGCTGGATCCGCACCGAATCGAAGGTCGCCAGGTCGCGCGTCGAGTCCAGCACCAGCAGCGTGTCGCCGGCCTTGACCTCGGCGCCGTCCTTCACCGCCAGCTCGCGGATGATGCCGCCCTCGAGGTGCTGCACCGTGCGCTTGTTGCCCTCCGGGCTGACCACGCCCATGGCGATCGCGGCGCTGGCCAGCGGGGACACCGCGGCCCAGGCGCCGAAGCCGAAGACGAAGACGCCGACCACGACGGCGCCGATCAGGCTCAGGCGGTTCAGGCCGTATGCGTTGCGCTTCAGCGTCGCTGCCGTGTCATCCAGCGGAGCGGGCAGGCGGGGGCTGCTGAGGACGGCCGGCGGCAGTGGCTGTCCAGGCCTCCTGAGGGGTAAGCGACATTTTCCGAACTTCCCTTTGGCGCCGGCGTCGTGTCGGCGGCACGTGGTCCAGCGATGCGGGCCAGAACCTCGGCCCGCGGTCCAAGCAAGGCGATCTCGCCGTCGCGCATCACCAGGAGGCGGTCGGCATCGGCCAGGATCTGCGGTCGGTGGGCGACGATGACGACGGTCGTCCCCTGGGCCTTCAGCCCGGCGATCGTGCCCATCAGCGCGGCCTCGCCATCCGCGTCGAGGTTGGAGTTGGGCTCGTCCAGCACCACCAGCTTGGGCTGGCCGAACACGGCGCGGGCCAGGCCGACGCGCTGACGCTGGCCGCCCGACAGCGGCACGCCGCCGTCGCCGATCGGGGTGTCGTAGCCCTGCGGCAGCCGCACGACCATGTCGTGCACGCCGGCCAGCTGCGCCGCCGCCACCACCTGGTCGGAGTCGACCTGGCCCATGCGGGCGATGTTCTCGGCCACCGTGCCGGGGAAGATGTCGACCACCTGCGGCAGATAGCCGAGATGCGGCCCCAGCGTCTCCGGCGACCATTGCCCGAGATCGGCGCCGTCCAGCCGCACCGCGCCGTCGGTCGGCGGATAGATTCCGCACAGCAGGCGGCACAGCGTGCTCTTGCCCGAGGCCGAGGGGCCGACGACGCCCAGCGCCTCGCCGGCGGCGATCTCGAAGCTGACGCGCTTGATGATCGGGGCCTTGCCGCCCGGCGCGACGAAGACCAGCTTGTCGATCTGCACCTTGCCCGACGGTGGCGGCAGGGTCAGCCCTTCCTTGCGCTTCGGCAGGGCGCTCAGGATCTTCTCGATCGAGTCATAGGATTGGCGGGCGCTGATGAATTGGCGCCAGGAGCTGATCGCCTGCTCCACCGGGGCCAGCGCGCGCGACAGCAGCATCGACCCGGCGATCATGCCGCCCGAGGTCAGCTCGCCCTTCAGCAGCAGATAGGCGCCGACGCCCATCACGAAGCTCTGCACGAAGATGCGGATGAATTTCGAGGAGCCGCCGATGATCGACGACAGGTCGGCGCCCTTCTCCTGGCCCTGCAACGCCGCTTCCTGGTCCTTCCGCCACCGGGTCAGCAGCGCCGGCAGCATGCCCATGGCGCGCACCGTCTCGGCGCTGCGAATGGCGCCTTCGGCCTGGCGCTGGGCGGTCACCTGCAGCTTGTTGGCCTCGGTGGTCGGGCCGCGCAGCATCTTCTCATTGGCCAGGGCCAGCCCGAACAGGATGATGGCGGAGACCAGCGCGGTGACTCCGAGCAGCCAGTGCAGCAGGAACATGATGACGATGAAGACCGGCGCCCAGGGGGCGTCGAACAGCGGCCCGATCGACGGGCCGCCGATGAAGGCACGGATCTGCGACAGGTCGCGCAGCGCCTGGCCGCCCACCGGCGCGCCCAGCACGGCGCCGTTGACTCCGGTCTCGACCAGCGTGCCGGCCAGTTTGCGCTCGAACCGGGTGCCGATCCGGGCCAGCAGGGCCGAGCGCAGCCCGTCGATCCAGCCGAGGATGATGAAGGCGAAGCCGGCGATCAGCGTCAGGAACACCAGCGTCTCGACATGGGCGCTGCCCAGCACCCGGTCGAACAGCTGGTAGGAGTACAACGGCGAGACCATCACCAGCAGGTTCATGACGAAGCTGAACCCGGCCGCCACGAGAAACCAGGGTCTGACGGACCTCAGGGCTTCGCGGGCGGCGCTCGGCGGTGTCGACTCGGTCTTCGCCATAATGCTTTTTTCCCCTCGTCGGCGTCCCCAGGCGCCACCGCCCGAAGCCGACTTTATATACCGTCGTATATTGATCGAGAAGCAGATCGCCCCGCTACCGGAAAGCGAACTGAATCCCCACTAGGACCCGTATTTGATTAATTCATTCCGAGCTTTGTAACAGTGTCATAGGTAACACCCATTGTCCCGATAGATTCAGTGATGGGCATGGCAAAATTCTGTCGATTTCAAGACCGATCCTTCTCCCTTGGCGGCGGGCCCAAACGGAGTTTAGGATAGGCATGGCATGGAACAAAGAAGCAACATGGACTCCCTGGCCCGGCTGCAGACGGCGCAGGTCACGCGTGGGGTGCGCCGCTGGCTGGCCGCCGCCGGCCAGACCAGCCTGCCAGAATTCGGGCTGCCCGACGGCCGCCGCGCCGACATCCTCGCGCTCGACGGGGCGGGCGGCATCACCCTGGTCGAGGTCAAGGTCTCGATCGCCGATTTCCGCGGCGACCGCAAATGGCCGAACTACGCCGCCTATTGCGACCGCTTCTGCTTTGCCGTGCCGGAGGATTTTCCGCAGGAGCTGATCGGCCCGGAATGCGGTCTGATCGTTGCCGACGGCTTCGACGCGGTGCTGCTGCGGCCGCCGCCGGAGCACCGCCTGCCGCCGCCGCGGCGCAAGGCGCTGGTGCTGGAGTTCGGCCGGGTCGCGGCCCAGCGCCTGCACCTGCTGGAGGACGAGGGCGCGCTGGTCGGCTGGCGCGGCACCGGGGCGATCTGACCCAGCCCCTCTCAAAATAGCTGAAGCCCGCTTCCTTTTTGGTCCCCCCCTCCCCTTGCGGGAGGGGGGCAGGGGGAGGGGTTTGCGCGTCCGCGCGCGAATGCGCGAAGGACAGGCTTCGCCGTCGGAACCGGATCGCCAGAGCCCGGACCGGTTCCGGGCTTCGAAAACCCCCTACCGCCTCCCGCGAGGGGAGGGGGGCTCGTTGAGTTCGGCCGATGCCCGGATGTCACGGCGGGCGCGACCTTGCGGCCGCCGCGCTTCGGCGCGGCCGTGCTGGCCCGCAGCAGCAATTGGTTCGGCAGCGTCGTCTTCAGCGGCGGATCGGCGGCGTCGCCGTCCAGCAACTGCAGCAGGATCTCCGCGGCCTTGGCCCCGAGATCCGCCGTCGGCTGCCGCAGCGTGGCCAAAGGCGGCTCGCAGAAGGCGCCGACCGGGACGCCGTCGAAGCCCAGGACGGAGAGGTCGCGGGGCACGGCCACGCCCTGCGACCGGACCGTGCTCATGAAGGCGATCGCGGCGTCGTCCCAGCAGGCGGCCGCCGCCGTCGGGCGCGGCGTCAGCGCCAGATAGGCCCGGGCGGCGTCGACGCCGCTCGGGAAGCCGTCCTGGAACGCATGGCCGCCGCCGTGGCGGACCACTGCTCGGCCGGGCAGGCCGGCCGCCGCCAGCGCCTCGGCCAACCCGCCGAACCGCTCGGCCTCGTGATAGCTGCCTTCCGGCCCGGCGATATAGAAGAACGTCCGGTGGCCCAGCCCGATCAGGTGCAGCACCGCCTCGCGCATGGCCTTGCGGTCGTCGGCGATCACGCTCGGGATCCCGGCGGCGCTGCGGTCCTGCAGCACCGACACGATCGGGATGCCGGCATTGGCGAGCGACTGCTGGCCATGCGGCGGCAGCTCCGCAGCGCCGATCAGGATGGCGCCGCGGACGATGCCGCCGACCGCCAGGTCGGGGATGTGCCGTTCCGCCGCCGCCGATCGGTTGCGGCCGGCGATCAGCAGGCTGAAGCCGTTGTCCGAGAGGGTCGAGGCGACGCTCTGCAGCACCTCGGGGACGATCTGCGAGGCGCCGTTGGCGATCGCCGGCTCCGACAGGATGGCCATGACGATGTTGGACGTGCCGACCCGCAGGTTCCGGGCGGCGGCGTTGGGGACGTAGCCGAGCTGCTCGACCGCCGCGACGATCCGGCGGCGCGTCTTCTCGTTGACCCGGCCGGGATTGGCCAGGGCGCGGCTGACCGTCGATGTCGCGACGCCGGCCAGCCGCGCGGCATCGCGCATCAGCGGTCCGAACGTCTGGCTGTCCCGGGGCCGCCTGGCCATGATCCTGCGCGATCTTTCCCGTTTGCCGCCGGCCACGCGGTCCCGCGGCCGACGCGCCGTCCATTAGACCCGGGAAAAAGCTGTTGCAAAGGGCGGTAACGTTGCCATTATTCGGCAATCGATTGCCGTTCCGTGCTGCCCGGCTCCGCCGGGCTGCCGAGGCACGCCGGCTCCGCGGGATGCGCCGCATCGCACCGATCATATGTGCTGATGCCGCTGATCGTGCCCAGTAGAATCGACGCATTTTTCGAGAGATGCCGAGAGTATCTCCGATAATAGTCCTATTATTGATGGTTTGAAACAATCGAACCCACGGCTTGAAATCATATTTCATTGAGATTTTCGGCGTTTAATTTCTATGTCGGTCATAATTTTGTTTAAACTGAATCATTAGGGCTTATCAGATTCTTCTGTCAACTTTACGGAACCAGAGTTTTTCTTAATACATCTTAGTTCTGGGAATTCTGCCCTAGGAGGAAACCATGGCGAACCTTAACGGCACCGCCGGCAACGACGGTCTCAGCGGCACCGCCGCCGCGGACACCATCAATGGCCTGGCCGGCAATGACACTCTGGAAGGCGTCGGCGGCGCCGACGTGCTGAATGGCGGCGACGGCATCGACGCGATCAGCTACGGCAGCTCGGCCGCCGCCGTCGTGATCAATCTTGGCACCGGCGCCGCCTCCGGCGGGGATGCCGCGGGGGACAGCTTCACCGGCATCGAGAATGTCGTCGGCAGCGGCCTCAACGACACGATCACCGGCGACGCCCGGGACAACTGGCTGCATGGCAGCCCTGGCAATGACATCCTGAATGGCGGCGCTGGCGACGACATCCTCTCCGGCGGCAGCGGCGCCGGCACCGGCGCGACCTATGGCGCCGACACCCTGAACGGCGGCGACGGCAACGACACGGTCGACTACAGCCGCGAGGGCCAGCAGGCCGCGGTGAGCGTCAACCTGGAGACCGGCGTCAAAGGCGGCGTGGCCGCGGACGACATCTACACCAGCATCGAGAACGTCACCGGCACCACCTTCGACGACGCCATCGTCGGCGACGCCGGGGCCAATGTCCTCAACGGCCATGACGGCGATGACGGGCTGCGCGGCGGCGGCGGGGCCGACACCTTGATCGGCGGCGCCGGCATCGACACCGCGGGTTATGGCACCTCGGCGGTTGGGGTCACGGTCGACCTCGAGGCCGGCACCGGTACCGGCGGCGATGCCGAAGGCGACACGCTGGCGACGATCGAGAACCTGAACGGCTCGGGCTTCGACGACACGCTGATCGGTGCCGCGGGGGCCAATGCACTGGCCGGCGGCGCCGGCGACGACACGCTCCGCGGCGGCGCGGGCGCCGACAGCCTCAATGGCGGCGCCGATGTCGACACGGCGAGCTACTCCACCTCGGCCGCCGCGGTCGCGGTCGACCTGACCGCCGGCACCGCCACGGGCGGCGACGCCGCGGGCGACACCCTGACCGCGATCGAGAACCTGCGCGGCTCCGCCTTCAACGACACCCTGACCGGCACCGCCGGCGTCAACGTCCTCGACGGCGGTGATGGCGATGACAATCTGTTTGGCAGGGCCGGGGCCGATGCCCTGACCGGGGGCGCCGGCAGCGACACCGCCAACTATTCCGGCGAGACCGTCGGGGTCACGGTGAATCTGGAGACCAACACCGCCACCGGCGGCAATGCCGCGGGCGACACCTTCGACGGGATCGAGAATCTCGAAGGCACCACGGTCGGCGACACGCTGACCGGCGATGCCGGGGTGAACTACATCCACGCCCATCAGGGTGACGACACCGTCGACGGCGGGGCCGGCGACGACCACCTGGCCGGCGGGAGCGGCGGCGGGGATGCCGGAGCGTTCGGCAACGACGACATCGACGGCGGCGACGGCCACGACACCGTCGACTACAGCCTGGAAGGGCAATCGGAGGCCGTGACCGTCAACCTGGAGACCGGGGTCTATGGCGGCCAGGCCGCGGGCGACACGCTGACCAGCATCGAGAGCATCACCGGCACCATCTTCGACGACGGGCTGGTCGGCGATGCCGGCGCCAACGAGCTCAACGGGCATGACGGGAATGACGGCTTGCGTGGCGGCCTCGGCGCCGACACCCTGGTCGGCGGCGCCGGCGTCGATACGGCGGGCTATGGCGACTCGACGGCCGGCGTCACGGTCGACCTGGCCGCGGGCACCGGCACCGGCGGCTCCGCCGAGGGCGACACGCTGGCGACGATCGAGAACCTGAACGGTTCGACGCTGAACGACACCCTGATCGGCGCCGCGGGGGCCAATGCGCTGGCCGGCGGTGCCGGCGACGACACGCTCCGCGGCGGCGCGGGTGCCGACACCCTCAACGGCGGCGACGGGTCGGATTTCGCCAGCTACGAAGGCTCGGCCGCCGCGGTCACGGTCAACCTGCAGGCCGCCACTGCCGCCGGCGGCGACGCTGCCGGCGACACGCTGACCGGCATCGAGAACCTCATCGGCTCCGGCAATGCGGACCAGCTCACCGGCAGCGGCGGTGCCAACATCCTGCATGGCGGTGCCGGGGCCGACACCATCAATGGCGGCGCCGGCAGCGATTCCATCGACGCCGGCAGCGAGGACGACATCGTCTCCGGCGGGGCCGATATCGACTCGCTCTGGGGCGGCGCCGGCAATGACCAGATCGATGGTGGTGCCGACAACGACAAGCTCCAGGGCGCGGCCGGCGCCGATGCCCTGACCGGCGGCGCCGGCATCGACGTCGCGTCCTACACCGCCAGCCGGGCCGGGGTCACGGTCGACCTTGCCGTCGGCGCCGGCACCGGCGGCGACGCCCAGGGCGACACCCTGACCGGCATCGAGCAACTGATCGGGTCCAACTCCAACGACACGCTGAGCGGCGACGCCGGCAACAACGGGCTCTGGGGCAGCGCCGGCGACGACGTGCTCACCGGCGCGGCCGGGGCCGACACGCTCAAGGGCGGGGCCGGCAATGACAGCTTCGTCTACACCGCGATCGGCGACAGCACCGTGGCCGCCGCGGGCAAGGACACGATCCTGGACTTCGCCGCCGGCGACAGGATCGACCTGTCCGGCATCGACGCCGACGGCAACCCGGCCAATGGCGACACCGCCTTCACCTTCGGCACCGGCAACTTCACCGCCGGTGCCGGCCAGCTGCGGGTGGTGACGTTCGACGATGGTCGCCAGGGCGTCTATCTCGAGACCAGCGGTGACAGGACGCAGGATTCGATCATCACCGTCTACTCCGACCACGCCCTGACAGCGGCGGATTTCGTGCTGTAGCGTTCCTGACGGACCGGGCGCTGGGCGCGCCCGGTCCGCTTTCATCCGTGTCTGCTGAACGCCACGGATCTCCCGACGGTCTGGCGGTTAACACAATGTTCATTGCGCTCGCTTGCGACTCTCGTTCATGCTATGTTCCATGGACAAGGCGCAGACCGATCGGATGTCGGAAGCCCCGGCCACTCCCCAGGAGGAGCGGGCGGCGCGGCATCTGCGCATGCTCGCCCGGGCGGCCGAGATCCACATGGAGATCATGGAGGCGACCCGCACCGAGGCGGTCGAGGCGCCGCAGCCCGGCATCGACTATGGCCAGCGGATCGCCGTCATCACCAAGTCGCTGCGGCTGACCCTGCTCTTGGAGGACAAGTTCGCCGGCCATCGCGGCGAGCGGCGCAAGGCCGCGGCGAAGCGCGAATCGGCCCAGGAGGACTGGCACGACCTGCGGGTGAAGCTGGCGATGCTGGCTGCCGCCTATGAGGTGTCCGAGGACGATGAGGAGGTCGACCGCCGCGTCGCCGAGGTCTGCGAGCGGGTCGAGCGGCCGGAGGTGGCCGAGCTGATCGCAGCCAGCCGGCCGGAGGTCGCGGTGGCCGCCCTGTGCCGGCGCTGGGGATTCCCGCCGGAGGTGGAGCGCTGGCTGGAGATGGCCGACGAGGCGATGGAGCATTACGGCTTCATCCCGCCGGAGGATGGCGAGGACGATGATCGGGAAGATCCGCCCGAGCTCCGCCCGGCCGGCACCGGCCGCCGCAAGCCCAAGCCGCCGGACACGGGCTGACCCCCGCGAACTCACCCGCTTTTACCAACCTCCAGCATTCGCGAACGCAGCCTTACACACTCCCCCTCCCCTTGCGGGAGGGGGTTGGGGAGGGGTCTGCGCGCGTCCGCGCGCGACTGCGCAGAGGACAGGCCTTGCCGTCATGGCCGTAGCGTCAGAGTTCAGGCCAGCCTCGACGGCGATACCCCCACTCCCACGAGGGGAGGGGGAGAGAAGAAGGGATGGATTGGCTCGAACGGCGGCATTCCAGAAAAGTCCCACCCAGCGGGAGAGGTCGGAGGCGCCTGCGCCTCAGATGAGGGAAGGACGCCGGTCCGGTGCCCGCCATCGCCATCCGGCGGCCGGTCGGACCGGATCAACAATGCAGCATGCGTTCGGGTGGTTCCCGTCGCGCACAAATCCATGTATGTCGTGGGGTCGCATCGGGCCGCGTCGTCCAGCCTTGCAACCCCGAAACAGAGTGGCGCTATGCTGAGAACCCGTCCTCGCAAGTTTGTCCTCGGTGCCCTGGCCGGGCTTGCCATGGCGGCCGGCGTCGCCGTGCCGGGCACGGCCTCGGCGCAGAACGTGCAGTACATCTCCTCCAGTCGCGACTGGCACGCCTTCCAGTTCAGCGAGAATGGCGGCAAGGCCTGCTACATCGCCAGCAAGCCGACCAAGTCCGAGCCCGCCAATGTCCGCCATGGCGACGTCTTCATCCTGGTCACCAACCGGCCGGCGGAGAAGCAGAAGAACGTGGTCAGCCTGCAGGTCGGCTACACGCTGAAGCAGGGCGCCGACGTCACCCTCACGATCGGCGGCAAGAACTTCCAGCTGTTCACCGACGGCAACACCGCCTGGTCGCGCGACGCCGCGGCGGATGACGCGCTGGTCAACGCGATGAAGGGCGGCTCGACCATGACGGTCAAGGCCACCTCCTCGCGCGGCACCGGCACCAACTACACCTTCTCCCTCGCCGGTATCTCGGCGGCGCTGGGCGAGATCAACAAAGCCTGCGGCGCCTGACCGCAGGGTCCCGACCCCGCAGTCGTCAGACCGCATCGGTTCATGTAAAACAGCGCGGCCCCTTCCCTTGGGGAGGGGCCGTCGCCATTTCAGGGCCTTCCGGAGGTCCCATGGGTATCGAAACGCACGCCACCACCTTCGCGCCGCCCGCGACCCGCGCCGATGGCCGCATCAACCTGGTCGGGCTCGACCGTGCCGAGCTGGCGGAGACGCTGGCAGGGATGGGCGAGCCGGCATTCCGCGCGCGCCAGCTGTTCGGCTGGATCTACAAGCACGGCGCCACCGATTTCCAGGCGATGAGCGACATGGCCAAGAGCCTGCGCGCCAAGCTGGCGGACGGCTACGCCCTCGACCGGCTGCAGGTGGTGCGGCAGCAGAACTCCTTCGACGGCACCAAGAAGTGGCTGGCCCGGATGGAAGACGGCCAGGAGATCGAATCGGTGCACATCCCGGAGGAGGACCGCGGCACGCTCTGCGTCTCCTCCCAGGTCGGCTGCACCCTGACCTGCAAGTTCTGCCACACCGGCACCCAGCGCCTGGTGCGCAACCTCGAGGCGGCGGAGATCGTCAGCCAGGTCATGCTGGCCCGCGACATCCTCGAAGACTGGGGGCGGGAAGGGGACGACCGCCAGCTCACCAACATCGTCATGATGGGGATGGGCGAGCCGCTGTACAATTTCGAGAATGTGAAGCGCGCGCTGAAGCTGGTGATGGATCCGGAGGGCATCGCGATCTCGCGCCGCCGCATCACCCTGTCGACCGCCGGCGTGGTGCCGATGATGAAGCGCTGCGGCGAGGAGCTTGGCGTCAACCTGGCGGTGTCGCTGCACGCGGTGACCGACGAGCTGCGCGACCAGATCGTGCCGATCAACAAGAAGTACCCGGTTAAGGAGCTGCTGGACGCCTGCCGCGAATATCCCGGCGTCAACAACGCCCGCCGCATCACCTTCGAATACGTGATGCTGAAGGACGTCAACGACACCCCGGCCGATGCCCGCCAGCTGGTGCGCATCCTCAAGGGCATCCCGGCCAAGATGAACCTGATCCCCTTCAACCCCTGGCCGGGCGCGCCGTTCGAATGCTCGACGCCCGACGCGATCGAGCGCTTCGCCGACATCCTGATGGAGGCCGGCTACGCCAGCCCGATCCGGACGCCGCGCGGCAGCGACATCCTCGCCGCCTGCGGCCAGCTGAAGTCGGACAGCGTGCGCCAGCGCGCCTCGGCCCGCGCTGCCGCCCCGGCGGCCGTGCACTGATCCACCGCGCATGACCCTCGCCGAATTCTTCCAGACCCCGGGCGCCTGGGCGCTGCTCTTCGCCCTGCTGGCGATGCCGGCCCTGGCCCGCATCCTCGCCCGCGCCGGCCTGGCCCGCGGCTGGGCGCTGCTGGCCCTGGTGCCGCATGTCGGCGTCATGCTGGTCTTCGCCGTGCTGCTGTTCCGGCGCTGGCCGGTGGTGGCGGCGCTGGGGGAGGGCAAGCGATGAGCGATGTGCTCGAGGCGCTGTCGTCCTTCTACGGCCCCGGCTGGATGGCGACCTTCCCGCATTGGGGCATCAACCTGATCATCGGCATCTACATCGTGCTGCTGATGAGCTTCGCCGCCTATGCGCTGGTCAAGGCGCGGGTGACGCCGTTGTGGTCGATCCTGCTGCTGGTGCCCTATCTCGACGTCATCGTGCTCTGGGTCATCGCCTTCATCCGCTGGCCGCGCATCGACGGGCCGCGGCCGCATGTCGTGCACCGGGGATGAGGGGCCTCGGCCTGGCTCTCGCGCCGGCCTGGCTTCTCCTCGCCGCCCATGCCGTCGCCGCGGAGACCGACATCCGCGGCTGGGAGAACCTGACCTGGGGCATGACGGCGCAGCAGGTCGACACCGCCCTGCCGCAGGCCGTGCCCCTCTCGCCGCCCTGGGATTTCGGGCCGCTCTATGCCGAACGCATGGTGCAGAACGTGGTGGTCGGCGGCATCGCCTTCGACCTGGTGCCGGAGCTGGCGCGCAAGGACGGAAGGCTGGTCCAGATCCTGTTCGAGCGGCGCCCGCCGATCCCCGGCCCGGGCGAGCTGCAATCCTTCGTCAACGACCTGCACGCCCGGCTGGGGCCGCCGGCCGAGAGCTGCGTGGTCGAATCCGGCCTGGTCACGCGGCTGTGGCGCTTCCCCTCAGCCCAGGTGGCGCTGACTGCGGTCGACTTCTCCGCCGACGGCAGCCGCGGCCGGCTGCAGCGCCTGCTGCTGCGCTACACCGCCGCCGACCGGGCGCCGCCGTCGCCCTGTGAACAGGACAAACCCGGAACGTGAACGTGATGGCAACAGAAATGCTTCATTCCGCGGCGATCGCGGTCTAGGGTCGACGCTCCAACGAACGCCGCAATCCTCTCCGCCCCACCGGGAGCCAAGAGAATGAGTGATTCCTCCGACTACGTGCCGCCGAAGGTCTGGACCTGGGACAAGGCGAGCGGCGGCCAGTTCGCCAACATCAACCGCCCGATCGCCGGCCCGACGCATGACAAGGCCCTGCCGGTCGGCCGCCACCCGTTCCAGCTCTACTCGCTGGCCACGCCGAACGGCCAGAAGGTCACCATCCTGTTCGAGGAGCTGCTGGCCGCCGGCCGCAGCGGCGCCGAATACGACGCCTGGCCGGTCCGGATCGGCGACGGCGAGCAGTTCGGCAGCGGCTTCGTCGAGATCAACCCGAACTCGAAGATCCCGGCGCTGGTCGACCGCAGCGGCCCGACCCCGATCCGGATCTTCGAATCCGGCGCCATCCTGGTCCATCTCGCCGAGAAATTCGGCGCCTTCCTGCCGGAAGCGGCCGCGGCCCGCGCCGAGACCCTGTCCTGGCTGTTCTGGCAGATGGGCAGCGCGCCCTTCCTCGGCGGCGGCTTCGGCCATTTCTACGCCTATGCCCCGACCAAGATCGAATACGCCATCAACCGCTACGCCATGGAGGCCAAGCGCCTGCTCGACGTGCTCGACCGCCGGCTGGCCGAGACCGAATACGTCGCCGGCGACCAGTACACCATCGCTGACATGGCGAACTGGCCCTGGTTCGGCGGCCTGGCGCTGGGCCGGGCCTATGGCGCGGCGGAGTTCCTGGATGTGCAGACCTATAAGAACGTGCAGCGCTGGGCCAAGGCGATCGACGCCCGGCCGGCGGTGAAGCGCGGCCGCATCGTCAACCGCCTCAGCGGCGACCCGTCGGAGCAGTTGCATGAGCGCCACGACGCCGGCGACTTCGCGACCCGGACCCAGGACAAGCTCGCGGCCCAGGGCTAGCCGCCAGAAAGGAAGCGCCCCGCCGCGAACGGCGGGGCGCGGGTCTGCCGGGACGTTCCGGATCAGACGTAGGTGAAGTCCGACGCGGTCAGCCCCAGGGCCGCCAGGTCGGCCACGCTGTGCACATTCGTCAGATGGACGAAGGTGTCCGCGTGGTCGGCCGAGGTGACATAGGCCAGGTTGGCGGTGCTGGTGGCGCTGTCGTAATAGGCGATGATGTCGCCGGCGGTCTCGCCCGAGATCCCCTTGGCGGCGGCATCGGCCGAGGCGAAGCCCTTGTCGGTCACGACCACCACCGATTCGCCATGGGCGTCGGCCGCGGCGCCGCTGAAGAAGCTGGTCACCGCGCCGCCGGACGTGCCGTCGCCGTTGTCGACGAAGTTGGCGCCGACGCCGTCGCGGCCGAGGCCGGCCGCATCGAAGGCGAAGCTGTCATGGCTCGGATCGAAATCCGTGACGTTGCTGAAGCCCTGGATCGAGCCGGCCTTCGGGTCGTGGAAGCGGAACAGGAAGGTGTCGTCGCCGGCGCCGCCGGTGAGGTAGTCCTTGCCGTCGCCGCTGATGAGGGTGTCGTTGCCGGCGTCGCCATAGAGCTTGTCGCTGCCTTCGCCGACATCGGTGCGGGCCGTGTCGCGGCCGTTGTCGCCGGCGAGGACGTCGTTGCCCAGGCCGCCATAGACGGCGTCGTTGCCCTCGCTGCCGAAGACGTGGTCGTTGCCGGCACCGCCATAGACATGGTCGATGTTCTGGCCGCCGAAGACGAAGTCGTCGCCGTCCTCGCCATAGACGGTGTCGTTGCCCTGGTCGCCGTTGATATGGTCGGCCTGGGCGCCGCCGCGGATGGTGTCGTCGCCGAGATTGCCGGTGAGGGTGTCGGCGCCGTCGTTACCCTGGATCAGGTCGTTGCCTGAGCCGCCATCGACATGGTCGTCGCCGCTGCCGCCCTTGGCGACGTCGTTGCCTTCGCCCGCCAGGATGGTGTCGTTGCCCAGGTCGCCGTTGATCCGGTCGTGGCCCCAGGGGTCGATGATCAGATCGTCACCTGTACCGCCGACAAGAATGTCGTCGCCCAGTCCTCCCACGATCAGATTTGGCATGATTGATTACTCCTGTATGCTGGAAACCTTATGCCCATAGGCATAATACTCAGAATCATGACCGTTGCATGAATCATCACAAGATTTCCTCTATGTCTACGCACAGAGTGCGATGTGAAATCCAGCGGCGAGATCGTCGGCATTTTGCGAGTGATCGTTTTAAAATCTGAATGCCGCAGCAGGATTGGCGTTGGGATACTCGAACTGAAATCTGCCTAAAATATAATCTCTGAGAATCTTCCATCCGGAGATTCAAATTTGTCACAGTCGGCGCTCCAGATCGGCCGCCGAAGGCTCGGTGAGTCGAATCTCAAGTCAGAATCGATGGGGCGTGAAGGTTCAGGGGGCTGTCGGCGTATCGAAACCTGATTCCGCCAGAATCGCCTGGCCGGCCGGGGACAGGATGAACAGCGCCAGGCGATAGGCTTCCGGCGGGGCGTCCTTCAGCACCGTCAGCCCATAGGCGGCGCCGACCGCCAGATCCTTCGGCAGCGGCACCACCACGAGATCGGGCCGCTCCGCTTGCGCCGTTTTGCCGCTGGTGCAGTAGCCGAGGACCATGTCGGCCTTGTCGTGCTCGATCAGCCAGGCGGCGGCGTTGGCGTCCTCGGGCAGGCCCAGCTTCCGCGCGCTGTCGGGCGCCCCGACCAGTTGCAGCGCCTTGTTGTCCAGCGCGGCGAAGGCGCCCGGGCGGATCGCCTCGGCCTTGCGGAACATGGCCCAGGTGTAGTCGCCCGACGGGTCGCTCTTCGGCGTCGAGGTGCCCAGCCTGACCGCCGGGTCGAGGGCGCGGTCGAGCACGTTGTCGGCCATCAGCCCGGCCTTCGGCCCGGCGATGGCACACAGCCGGTTGCGGGCGAATATCATCAGCGGCCCGCCCAGCCCCTCCTGGTTCAGCCTCTGGGGATGGCCGGTGTCGGCCGAGGTGAAGATGTCGACCTCGTCGCCGGCCTCGATCTTCTCCCGCATCGTGCCGGAGGGGCCGAAGCTCGCCGTGACCTCGGCGCCGCCGGATTTGTGGAAGGCCTCGGCGAGCCGCAGCATGGCACCGCGCAGGCTGCCGGCACCGTCCAAGGTCAGGGCCTGATCCGCCGCTGCGGCGGGCACCGCCAGCAGCACGCATCCGATGACTACCACCGCCAGCCGCCGCATGACCTTCCTCCGCCGCTGTTCCGCAGCCGGACGCCAGCCGCGTCTCTCGATATGTTCAATCAGATACAGCGAGGAGGCCGGCCACCATATCCGCGGTTGCGGCTTGAGTCATCGCGCAGCGTGCTCGCGCAAGTTTCGGTCGAATCGCATCGGGTGACTAGGCGACGGCCAAAACGCTGCCTATGTGACTGGCTTCGGCTCACTTGGCCGACCGGCCGGGACCTCATTCGGCCGTGAACGACGGCGGCTTCGGCTGCCTATGGAGTGAAGACGTATGGCGACTGGTACCGTGAAGTGGTTCAACACCACCAAGGGCTTCGGGTTCATTCAGCCGGACAACGGCGGCAAGGACGTGTTCGTCCACATCTCGGCGGTGGAAGCGGCCGGGCTGCGGTCCCTGAACGAAGGTCAGCAGGTCACGTTCGAGTTGGCGCGAGGCCGTGACGGCCGGGAGTCGGCGGCGAACCTGCAGGTTTCCTGACGGTCCGCATCGACGGCTGATACAAAGGGGCGGCATCCGAGACGGACGCCGCCCTTTTTTGTTCGGATGCTGCGGTGATCCCGCGTCAGCGTGACCGTGAGCGGAAGCGCTCGCGTGGGCTCTCGCCGATCCGGGTGCCGGCGCGCATCCCCCGCAAGGCCGTGGTCTCGCGCCAGGGCAGCGCGGCGTCCGCAAGTGGTTCGGCCATTTGGCGGCGCGGGGCTGCATCGCCCACGGGGCGGGGCGCCTCCTCCGCCCCGGAGCCCTCGACCAGCTCGGTCAGGGCGTCATAGACCTGCCGGATGATGTCCGGCACATGCGCGGCCGAGGTCGCGGTTCCGCGCAGATGGGCGGCGACGATCGCCGTGGTGACTTCGAGAACCTGGTTCGGCGTCGACAGCGCCGCCGCGCCGATCTCATCGATGGGCATCCGGCCCCCTCGTTGCTGTTGCTCTACCCGGTGACCTTCCTAGGACGCCCGGATGGCGACGCTTATTCCGCCGGAATCGAATTTCCGGCCGTGCCGTCGCCACCGCCCAACAAGGATCGAGCGGCGGTTCGGTTCCCTCATGGCCACAGCCTGCGCCGGATCGTCGCTGCTGCCGCCATGCCGGCCTCGGAAATAGAAAAGCCCGGCTCGCGCCGGGCTTCTCCGAAGTCGCTGGGGTGAGGAAGGGCCTACGCCGCCTTCACCATGCTGCGCAGCACATACTGCAGGATGCCGCCGTTCTTGAAGTATTCCAGCTCGTCCAGCGTATCGATGCGGCTGAGCAGGGTCACGTCCTGGCGGCTGCCGTCGGCGCGGGTGACGGTCAGCACCATCTCCTGCCGCGGCTTCAGCCCCTCGGCGATGCCGAGGATGTCGAAGGTCTCGGTGCCGTCGAGCTTGAGGTCCGCCCGGGTGGTGCCGCCGGTGAACTGCAGCGGCAGAACGCCCATGCCGACCAGGTTCGACCGGTGGATGCGCTCGAAGCTCTCCGCCACCACCGCCTTGACGCCCAGGAGGCGGGTACCCTTGGCCGCCCAGTCGCGGCTCGAGCCCGTGCCGTATTCCTTGCCGGCAATGATCACCAGCGGCACGCCCTCGGCCTGGTAGCGCATCGAGGCGTCGTAGATCGGCAGCATCTCGCCCGAGGGCTGGTGCTTGGTGAAGCCACCCTCGACGCCCGGCACCAACTCGTTCTTGATGCGGATGTTGGCGAAGGTGCCGCGCATCATCACTTCATGGTTGCCGCGGCGGGCGCCGTAGCTGTTGAAGTCGAGCGGCCGTACCTGGTGCTCCAGCAGGTATTCGCCTGCCGGGCTGTCCTTCTTGATCGAGCCGGCCGGCGAGATGTGGTCGGTGGTGACACTGTCGGCCAGCACGGCCAGCAGGCGGGCACCGCGCACGTCGGTCAGCGGCTCCGGCTCCTTCTGCATGCCGGTGAAGAAGGGCGGGTACTGGACGTAGGTCGACCCCGGGTTCCAGTTGTAGGTCTCGCTCTCCACCGTCTCGATGCTCCGCCACTCCTGCGGGCCCTCGAACACATTGGCGTAGCGGCTGCGGAACATCTCCGGCGTCAGGCACTGCTCGATCGTCTCGGCAATCTCCTGCGCGGTCGGCCAGACGTCCTTCAGATAGACCGGCTGGCCGTCGCTGCCGGTGCCCAGCGGCTCGGTGGTGATGTCCTTGGTCATGCTACCGAGCAGGGCGTAGGCCACCACCAGCGGCGGCGAGGCCAGGTAGTTCGACCGCACATGCGGGCTGATCCGGCCCTCGAAGTTGCGGTTGCCAGAGAGGACGGCGGCGACGTTCAGGTTGCCCGCCTCGACGGCGGCGGCGATCTCGTCCGGCAGCGGGCCGGAATTGCCGATGCAGGTGGTGCAGCCATAGCCGACGGTGTTGAAGCCGACGGCGTCCAGGTCGACGTTCAGGCCGGCCGCGTTCAGGTACTCCGTGACCACCTGGCTGCCCGGGGCCAGCGAGGTCTTCACCCAGGGCTTGCGGGTCAAACCGCGCTCGCGCGCCTTGCGCGCCACCAGGCCGGCCGCGACCATCACCGACGGGTTCGAGGTGTTGGTGCAGCTGGTGATCGCGGCGATCACCACGTCGCCATGGTCGAGGTCATGGTCCATGCCCAGCACCTTGGTCGGGGCCGGGGCGGTGCCGGCATCGGCCAGCAGCTTGGTGAAGGCGCTGGCGGCCTGGGTCAGGGCGACCCGGTCCTGCGGCCGCTTCGGCCCGGCCAGCGACGGCTCGACGTCGCCCAGGTCCAGCGACAGGCTGTCGGTGTAGACCGGCTCCGGCGAATTTGCGTCGCGCCACATGCCCTGGGCCTTGGCATAAGCCTCGACCAGGCGGACGCGGTGCGGATCGCGGCCGGAGAACTCCAGGTAGCGCAGAGTCTCGGCGTCGATCGGGAAGAAGCCGCAGGTGGCGCCGTATTCCGGGGCCATGTTGCCGATCGTGGCGCGATCGGCCAGCGACATGTGGTCCAGGCCCTCGCCGTAGAACTCGACGAACTTGCCGACCACGCCCTTCTTGCGCAGCATCTGGGTGACCGTCAGCACCAGATCGGTGGCGGTCATGCCTTCTTTCAGCTTGCCGGTGATCTTGAAGCCGATCACCTCGGGGATCAGCATCGACACCGGCTGGCCCAGCATTGCCGCCTCGGCCTCGATGCCGCCGACGCCCCAGCCCAGCACAGCCAGGCCGTTGACCATGGTGGTGTGGCTGTCGGTGCCGACCAGCGTGTCGGGATAGGCGACCTGATTGCCGGTGTTGCGGTCCTTCTCGACCCACACGGTCTGGGCCAGATACTCCAGGTTGACCTGGTGGCAGATGCCGGTGCCGGGGGGGACGACGCGGAAATTGTCGAAGGCGGTCTGGCCCCAGCGCAGGAAGGCGTAGCGCTCGTGGTTGCGCTCGAACTCCAGGTCGACATTCTGCTGGAAGGCATTCGGGGTGCCGAAGGCGTCGACCATGACCGAGTGGTCGATCACCAGGTCGACGGCCGAGAGCGGGTTGATCCGCTGCGGGTCGCCGCCCAGCGCGACCATCGCCTGGCGCATCGCCGCGAGGTCCACCACCGCCGGCACGCCGGTGAAGTCCTGCATCAGCACGCGGGCCGGGCGGTAGGCGATCTCGCGGTCGGACCGGCGGTCCTTCAGCCACTGCGCCATCGCCTTGACGTCATCGACCGTGACCGACCGGTCATCCTCGAAGCGCAGCAGGTTCTCCAGCAGCACCTTCAGCGAGAAGGGCAGGCGGGCGACGTCGCCGAGTTGGGCTTGGGCGGCTTCGAGGCTGAAATAATCATAGCTCTTCCCATCGACCGTCAGCTGACGGCGGGTCTTGAGCGTGTCATGTCCGGTGAAGGTCACGGAAGGGCTCCTTCGGTCGAAGGCTGATCGCGAAATGGGCTGTGCGGCCTTCATGTAGCGCGTCCGCGCAAGCCGTTCAAATGCAACGGGTTAAGAACCGTTCGCAACTGCGAAATCGACGATCCGGGGTAGCACCCGCTCGGTCGCCTCGAAATGCGGCGCGTGCCGGCAATCCGGCACCAGCCAGGTCTCGCAAGGGACGGAAACCCCAGCCTTTATCGCGTCCAGCTGGGCCGGCGTGCCGTATTCGTCCTCGGCCCCCTGCAGCGCCAGCACCGGGCAGCGGATCGAGGGCAGCGCATCGCGCATGTCGAAGCTGCGGAATCCGGGGGTCGGCCACAGCTCGGCCCAATTGGCGAAGGTGACATCCGTCTTGTCGCCGTGATAGCGGGCCAGCACGGCGCGCAGCCTGGAGTTCGGAGCGTGGAACGCGGCATGAGCCACGGCGATGCCGGCCAGGGTCTCGTCCTCGACGAGGACATGCGCGGCCTCGGTCACGACCCAGGCGGTGCGGCCGGGATGGGCAGCGGCGAAGATCAGCGCGATGCTGCCGCCGTCGCTGTGCCCGACCAGTCCGGCGCGGTCGATCCCGAGCGCGTCCATCACCCGCGGCAGCGTCTCGCGCCCTTCCTGATAGAGATAGTCGGTGCCGCGCGGCGCCGGCAGCGGGTCGGACCGGCCGAAGCCCAGCCGGTCATGTGCCAGCACCGGCTGGCCGGTCGCGGCGGCCAGCCGCGCCGCGATGTCGACGCCGCGTCGCGTCCATTGCGCGACGGAGCCCAGCCCTTCATGTAGTAGAAGGATGGGGAGGCGCCCGGCACTGCCGGGCGGATCGAGTCGTTGCCAGTAAAGGTTGCGTCTGTCGACGCGGACGAAACCTTCGCTGCGCCGCAGCGGGGCGGAATTGTTCGCCGGGGTGGCCGCCGGGTTGTCCATCCGCCGCTCCGTCATCAAGCCAACACAGGCTCGTCATGCCGCTGTCGCGCTGCCGTGGTCAACAGGGCGCGCGAATGTCCGGGGGAGAATGTCTATGGGCAAATTCGGGATCGCCGTGCTCGGCGTGCTGCTGGCCTGTGCCGCGCTGCCGGCCGGGGCGGAGGGGATCGGGCAGCTGCGGCTGATCGGCGAGGCGGCGCTGCCGAAGGGGCTGGATTATCAGGGCACCACGGTCGGCGGCCTGTCGGGGCTGGACTGGAATCCGGCCGCCCGGCAGTGGATCGCCCTCAGCGACGACCGGTCGGAGAAGGCGCCGGCTCGGTTCTACACGCTCGCCATCGATTACGACGCCGAGGCGGTGCGCGGCATCGCCGTGACCGGCGTGACCACCCTGCGCGACGCGGCCGGCGCTAGCTTCGCGCCGAAGAGTGTCGATCCGGAGGCGATCCGCCGCGACCCGGCCTCGGGCCTGCTGTACTGGAGCAGCGAGGGCGGCGTGAAGGCCGGGATCGACCCGGCCGTCAGCGTCGCCGCGCCGGACGGGCGCTGGCAGCGCGGCTTCGACCTGCCGCAGCGCTACCGCGTCTCCGAGGACAAGGATCTCGGCCCGCGCGACAACCTGGTGTTCGAGGGGCTGGCGCTTTCGCCCGACGGCCACACCCTGATCGTGTCGCTGGAGAACGCCCTCGTCCAGGACGGGCCGGCAGCCTCGCTGGCCCGGGGTAGCTCGGTGCGCTTCGCCAGCTTCGACACGGCGACCGGCGCCCCGGGGCCGGAGCACGTCTATGTCACCGACCCGATCCCGGTGGCGCCGCTGCTTCCGGGCGGCTTGGCCGACAATGGCGTGTCGGAGATCCTGCCGGCCGGCGACGGCACGTTCCTGGTGCTGGAGCGCGCCTACGCCCAGGGCCGCGGCAACTCGATCCGGCTGTACCGCGCCGATCCCACCCTGGCCACGGATGTCTCCAGGCTCGATTCGCTGCTCGACGGCAGCTGGCTCGCGATGCAGAAGGCCCTGCTGCTGGATTTCGGCACGCTCGGCGTCGCCCTCGACAATTTCGAGGCGATGGGTTGGGGCCCGGACCTGGCCAACGGCCACCGCAGCCTGGTCGTGCTGTCCGACGACAACTTCAACCCGCTGCAGGTGACCAAGGCGCTGGTGTTCGAGGTGCTGCCCGACTGAGGGCATGAGCGGTTCTCATCCGCGGGTGAGAAACCGCGATTGGACCGGCGCAGGCCGCCGCCTCACCCTGGCCTTCCGAAACGGAGGAGCCGAGGGATGGAAGCGCGGGTAAACGGGCTGGCCGAGACCTGCCTCTATGTCGAGGACGTCGACCGCGCCGCCGAGTTCTACCAGCGGGTGCTGGGGCTGGAGCTGCTGTCGCGCTCGCCGCGGCTGGCGGCGCTGGATGCCGGGCGCCAGGGCGCGCTGCTGCTGTTCCGCCACGGCCTGACCTCCGATGGCATGGTCGATGACGAGGGCACGATCCCGGGCCATGAAGGGCAGGGGCGGCTGCACATGGCCTTCGCCGTCGCCGCGGAGGACCTGCCGGCCTGGCGCGCCCGGCTGGAGCGGGAGGGCGTCCCGCTGGCCGGCGAGACCCATTGGCGGCGCGGCGGCCGCAGCCTGTATTTCCGCGATCCCGATGGCCACGCCATCGAGCTGGCGACGCCGGGGCTGCGCTCGAACTACTAAAGGTTTGATCCCACGGCCCGATGGTGCACCTTCCCGCCGGAGGGGGAATGCACCATGGCCGACACGGCATCGAGGTCAACCAGGGGCCAGGACCCTGCGCTGCTGCGCCGCCTGTTGCGCGCGAAGGACCGGATCGATGCCGCCTCGCATGAGGATTGGCCCGTGCCGCGGCTGGCGCGCGTCAGCGGCGTCTCCGAGGCCCATTTCGCACGGTCGTTCAAGGATGCTTTCGGCGTCCCGCCGCATCGCTATCTGCTCACGCGCCGGATCGAACGGGCCACGGCACTGCTCCGCGATACGGATCTGCCGATCACCGAGATCGCGTTCGAGACCGGCTGGAACAGCCTGGGAACCTTCGGACGCACCTTCCGCGATGTCACCGGCGAGAGCCCGGGCGAGCTCCGTACCCGCGAGAAGGCCGCCCCGCATCAGCTCGATCGAGTGCCGGGCTGCTTCCTGAGCGCCGCCCACCGGCCCGACCTCACAATCGCAGTTTCGGAGAAGCGGCGGCTGGAGGCCGACGATAGGGTGCCTGGGTCTCAGCAAACGGAGGTCCCATGAGCCAGGGTGTCGGTGTTGTCGGTCTGTACGTCCGCGATCAGGACGAAGCCCTTCATTTCTATATCGAGAAGCTCGGATTCCGCGTCCACACCGACGCGCAGAACGGCGACTATCGCTGGCTCACGGTACAGCATCCGGACCAGCCCTCCTTCCAGCTGGGCCTGTTCTCGCCGCAGTCGCCGACGGTCGACGCGGCGACCGTCCAGGCCCTGCGCGAGATCGTGGCGAAGGGCGCCATGCCGCCGCTCGTGCTCATCGTCGATGACTGCCGCGCCGCGCATGACCGGATGCTCGCCCGCGGTGTGGAGTTCACCCAGGAGCCCATCGAGCGCTACGGCGGCGTGGACGCCAGCTTCCGCGATCCGTCGGGGAATGGCTGGAAGCTGGTCCAGGCCAGGTGAAAGATCCAGGGGGGCGCCGCTGCGCGCCCCCAGCTTTCCGTCGCGCCGCCACGAAGCGGCCATGGGCGGCCCTGACGCTGCGGGCTCCGCAGCCTCGAGCGAGCCCGCCATGAGCATCGACTCCGTCCCGCCTGCCGCCGCCTGGCCCACCCGGCGCCTCCGCGCCGGGTCGCCGGCGCTGAAGGTGCTGGCCATCGTCTTCCTGACCGTCGCCTTCCTGCTGCCGGTCTTCCTGGTCTACGACGTGATCGGCGAGCGCGAAGAGCGCTACCGGTCCGTGGTGGACGAGATCGGCAGCAGCTGGGGCGGGCCGCAGCGCGTCATCGGGCCGATCCTGGTGGTGCCGTTCCGGGTGCCGTCCGAGCCGCGCGCCGACGGCACGCCGCTGCCGCCGCTGGACCGCCAGCTCGTCATCCTGCCCGACCGCTATGAGATCGAGGCCAAGGCGGCGCCGGAGACGCGCAGGCGCGGCCTGTTCGAGGCCGTGGTCTACACCGTCGACCTCGCCTTGTCCGGGCAGTTCCTGATCGGCGACGCCGCGTCCCTGGCCGGGCCGGAGGCGACGATCGACTGGTCCTCGGCCTATCTCTATGTCGGCGTGGCCGACCCGCGCAGCATCCGCGAAGGCGCGTCGCTGCGCTGGGGCGGGCGCGACCTGCCGTTCCAGCCCGGCGCGCCGGGCGAGCTGGGCCAGCGCTTCGGCGCCGGCATGACCCTGCGCCTGCCGGGCCTGTCGGCTGCGTCGGCCCAATCCGCCATCCCGTTCGCTACCACGCTGCGGTTGAACGGCAGCCAGCGCCTCGATTTCCTGCCGCTCGGCCGCTCCACCCGGGTGACCGCCAGCTCGAACTGGCCTGACCCCAGCTTCGACGGCGCCTTCCTGCCGGTGCGCTCCGGCATCGGCCCGCAGGGCTTCACCGCAGAGTGGGAGCTGTCCTATTTCGGCCGCGGCTACCCCCAGGCCTGGGTCGGCGGCGAGGGCAACTACCTGTCCGCCGTGTCCGGCTCCAGCTTCGGCGTGCGCTTCTTCCAGCCGGTCAACGCCTATCAGCAGACCGAGCGCTCGGCCAAATACGGCATGCTGTTCATCGTCTTCACCTTCACCCTGTTCTTCCTGTTCGAGGCGGTGGCGCGGTTGCGCATCCACGTCTTCCAGTACGGGCTGGTCGGGCTGTCGCTGTGCCTGTTCTACCTGCTGCTGCTGTCCTTCGCCGAGCAGATCGGCTTCGCCGCGGCCTATGGCGTCGGCGCGGCCGCGGTGGTGGCGCAGATCGTCCTCTACTGCCGGCCGGTGCTCGGCACCTGGAAGCGCAGTGTGGTGCTCGGCGCGCTGCTGGCCATCCTGTACGGCGCCCTATACGCGCTGATGCAGCTCGAGGACCTGGCTCTGCTGCTCGGCTCGATCGGCCTGTTCCTGGCGCTCAGCGGCGTGATGTATGTGACCCGCCGGATCGACTGGTACGCCGCCGCCCCGGCGGGCGCGGCCGAGGCTGCCCGCGGCGAGCCGTCGGCTTCATGATTGATGGCGGGAGGGCCGCGGCCGTAGCCCTCCCGCCCAGCAGCTCGTGTCTGCGAACAGGCATCCCCTTCGTCATGAACACGTGTTCAAATCGTCACGCGGCCGTCTTCGAAGCCGCCTAGCATCGCCGTTGCGCCGGCCGATGGGTGGCGCCGGACGGAAGGGGAAAACGATGGAACGGAGTGCATTGTTCGGAGCGGCCGTCGCGGCCGCCCTGCTGCTGTCGGCGGGGGCGTCGGCCGAGGTGCCGGCGGGCCAGCCGCTGGCCGGGACCACCACCTACAACGCCGCCTACTGGTCGCGGCCGCACAACGCCTATGAGAAGGTGCATTTCGCCAGGCTGACCGACGTGCTGGACCGCGGCAACCAGGTGGTCGAGATCGACGTCTACGACAATTCCGGCTTCCCGGTGAAACATGATCCCGGCAATTCGAACACCGACAACAACTGCAAGGGCGGCGCCGGCGGCCTGTTGCAGGACTGCCTGCGCGACATCAAGGCGTGGAGCGACGCGCATCCCGGCCACCTGCCGATCACCGTGCAGTTCGACCTCAAGCCCAGCCTGGGCCTGTGGGGCTGGGACGCCGGCTATATGTCGGCGCTGAACACGCTGGTGGCGACCGAGCTCGGGGTCAAGGTCTACAAGCCGGAGACCTTGCGGGCCTTCACCGGCTACGCCTCGCTGCGCGAGGGCGTCTACCGCGCCGGCTGGCCGACGGTGGATTCGCTGCGCGGCCGCATCATCCTGCAGATGATGGGCGGCCCGATCGGCGACAAGAACGACACCCAGGAAGAGTATGTGAACCAGTTCGGCAGCGCGGCGCAGATCTTCGTCTGCCCCGAGGCGCATGAGCCGAACGACTTCTATTGGAACGGCAACGCCAACGATTTCGACGACGCTAACACCAACAAATGGGTGGTCTGCGGCAACCACGAGGCGGTGCAGTACTGGTACAAGGACACGCTGACCGCGCAGCAGAACGGCCAGATCGTCAACCTCTGGTCCAGCAACGAGAACCAGTTCGACGCCTTCCAGCAGATGTATCTGGCGGTGGGCTGGGGCGCCTCGATGATCAGCCGCGAGAGCCTCGACACCTTCTCCGGCAAGCTGCCGGTCAACGGCGTCCGCCGCTCGGTTCCGACCGGCTTCAGCCTGCGTAGCGCCCAGTCCGGCTACTGCGTCGAGATCCAGAGCGGCCTCTACGCCAACGGTTCGGACCTCAACCAGCGCCCCTGCACCGGCGGCGTGCCGCAGCAGTGGATCTATAGCGACGAGACCCAGCTGCGCGCAGTCGGCAACGCCGAATACTGCTTCGACATCGATGGCGGCAACGGCAACAACGGCGACAAGCTGCACATCTGGGATTGCGACGGCGGTTCCAGCGAGAAGTGGCAGCTGCAGCCGGACGGCCGCCTGATCGGCATGAACGGCCGCTGCGCCGACGTGGTCGACAACACCAACGGCACCCGGCTGCAGATCCGCAACTGCACCGGCGGCGCCAGCCAGCGCTTCGACATCATCGGCAATTCGAACGCCAACAACCCGCATTACTGACCGGTTGCGACGGGACGCCGTGCCGTCGGGGGGCGGCGCGGCACGAGGGGGCAGGGCCGACCGCGGTCCTGCCCCTTCCGTTTGGGGCCGTCCGGCTGCTATTGCCGGGGGATGACCGCCGCGCCCACGCCTGAGCCGAGTCTGACTGCCGACGGCCTCGCTTGCCTGCGCGGCGGGCGGCTGGTCTTCGCCGGGCTGTCCTTCCGGCTCGATGCCGGCGAGGCGCTGGTGCTGACCGGGCCGAACGGCAGTGGCAAGTCCAGCCTGCTGCGCCTGGTCGCCGGGCTGGTGCCGGCCTTCGCCGGGCAGCTCGACTGGACCGGCGCTCCCGGCTCGATCGCCTATCTCGGCCATCAGGATGCGGTGAAGCCGGCGCTGACCGTGCGCGAGGCGCTGCGCAGCTGGGCCGCCATGGCCGGCGCCGCGGCGGGGGAGGGGCCGATCGGCGCTGCCATCGACGCCGCCATCGCCGCGGTCGGGCTGGAGGGGCTGGATGATCTGCCGGGCCGCTACCTCTCCGCTGGCCAGCGCCGCCGTCTGGCCCTGGCGCGGCTGGAGCTCGGCCGCGCCGCCTTGTGGCTGCTGGACGAGCCGACGCTCGGCCTCGACGCCGCCTCGGTGGCGCGGCTGGAGGGGCGCATCGCCCGGCACCGCGCCGCGGGCGGGCTGGTGCTGCTGGCGACGCATGTGCCGCTGGCGCTCGACGGCGCCCGCTTCCTGGCGCTGCAGGACTACGCGGCGGAGGACCTGCCGCTGTGAGCGCCTTCCTCGCCCTGCTGTCGCGCGACCTGCGCCTGGCCCTGCGCTCGGGCGGCGACGTCGCCGCCGTGCTGGCCTTCTTCGTCATCACCGTGGTCCTGTTCCCGCTCGGCGTGGGGCCGGAGCTGGCGCTGCTCGGCCGGATCGCGGCCGGCGTGGTCTGGGTCGCGGCGCTGCTGGCGACGCTGCTGGCGCTCGACCGCCTGTTCGCCCAGGACTACGAGGACGGGTCGCTCGACCTCCTGATGCTGTCGCCGCTGCCGCTGGAGGCCGCGGTGCTGGCCAAGGCGCTGGCCCATTGGCTGCTGACCGGCCTGCCGCTGATCCTGCTGTCGCCGCTGATGGCGGCGATGCTGGGGCTGCAGGCGGCGGCCTGGCCGGTGCTGGCGCTGTCGCTGCTGCTCGGCACGCCCTGCCTCAGCCTGATCGGCGCAGTCGGCTCCGCCCTGACCCTCGGCGCCCGGCGCGGCGGGGCGCTGCTGGCGCTGCTGATCCTGCCGCTCTTCATCCCGGTCCTGATCTTCGGCGCCGCGGCGGTGGAGGCAGTGGCGACCGGCCTCACGGCCCGCCCACATCTGCTGCTGCTCGGCGGCTGCCTCACCGCCGCCCTGCCCCTGGCCCCGATCGCCGCCGCGGCGGCGCTGCGCCAGGCGCAGTCGTGAGGCGATCAGAGGGCCTGATCGCCAGATCGATCCGCGGCCGGCATGGCCTCATTCCGTCTCGACCCTTCGTCCGGGGTGACGCGGGGGCCGGGCTCGCGTAATGCTTTGGGAAAAGGAACCCGGCCGATGCTTCTCGTCCCCACCACCGTCGGGCCCAGCCGGATCGAAGGGCTGGGCCTGCTCGCCGCCGAACCGATCGCCGCCGGCACCGAGGTCTGGCGCTGGCATCCCGTGTTCGAGGCCTTCGTGCCCGATGCCGCGATCGCCGCGCTGCCCGAGACCGCGCGCGACTTCCTCGAGCGCTACGCCTATCCGGCGCCCGAGCTGCCGGGCGGGCTGTCGCTGAACCTCGACGATGCCCGCTTCATGAACCACAGCGACGACCCGACGCTGGAGACGGTGGGCGAGGTCTGCGTCGCCCGGCGCGACATCGCGGCGGGGGAGGAGCTGACCTGCGACTACGGCGCCTTCCATCCCGAGCTGCGCGACGCCATCCATGCATCGGGCGGGGCGGCCGGCGGCCCCGCGGGCCGCGGCAATTGAACCGCCGACACGCGACCTAGCTTTGTCTATCCTGGGACCCAACGATCGCCACGCCACGCCATGCACCGCTTCGCCAACCCGGCCCGCTTCCTGCGCCTGAGCGCCGCCCTGCGGCCCTGGGCCCTTGGCATCGCCCTGCTGACGCTGGGCGCCGGGCTGTGGCTGGCCCTGTTCGATTCGCCGCCGGACTACCAGCAGGGCGAGACGGTGCGGATCATGTACATCCATGTACCCTCGGCCTGGATGGCGATGATGGTCTACGCCACCATGGCCGTGGCCTCGGCCGTCGGCTTGGTATGGAAGCACCCGGTGGCCGAACTCTACACCAAGGCCGCGGCGCCGCTCGGCGCCGGCTTTACCGCGTTGTGCCTGCTGTCCGGCTCGCTCTGGGGCCAGCCGATGTGGGGCACCTGGTGGGTGTGGGATGCGCGGCTGACCAGCGTGCTGATCCTGTTCTTCATCTATCTCGGCTACATCGTGCTGGTCTCGGCCTTCGACGACCCGCAGCGCGGGCTAAAGGCCGGCGCGGTGCTGACCCTGGTCGGCGCCGTCAACCTGCCGATCATCAAGTTCTCGGTTGATTGGTGGAACACACTGCACCAGCCGGCCTCGGTGATGAAGCTGGGCGGCTCCACCCTCGACTCGTCGATGCTGGTCCCGCTGCTGCTGATGGCGGTCGCTTTCACCGCGCTGTTCGCCTGGCTGGTGCTGCTGCGCACCGAGACCGAGATCGCCGAACGCCGGATCCGCGCCCTGCGCCTGGCCGCCGCCACGGCCGCGCGACGGGGCGAGGCGCCGGGGCTGGAGCAGCCGATCGGATGACCGAGTTCCTCGCGATGGGCGGCTACGCCCTCTATGTCTGGACCGCCTATGGCGCCGCCCTGGTGGTGCTGGTCGGGCTGACCGTCGCCACCCTGGCGCGGCGGCGCAGCAGCCGGCGCAGCCTCGAGGCGCTGGAGCAGCTGCGCGGCCGGGGGAGACGAGCATGACCCGCAAGCGCCGCCGCCTGGTGCTGCTGGGGCTCGCCGCCCTGGGCATCGGCACCGCCTCGGCCCTGGCCCTGACCGCCTTCCAGGACAATCTGCTGTTCTTCTACAGCCCGACCGAGCTGCATGACGGAAAGGTGGCGGAGGGGCAGCGCTTCCGCCTCGGCGGCCTGGTGGTCGACGGTTCGCTGCGGCGCCTGCCCGACGGGCAGACCATCACCTTCACCGTCACCGACACCGCCTTCGACGTGCCGGTGCGCTACGGCGGCATCGTCCCCGACCTGTTCCGCGAGGGCCAGGGCGTGGTGGCGCATGGCCGGGTCGGGGCCGACGGCACCTTCGTCGCCGATGAGCTGCTGGCCAAGCACGACGAGAAATACATGCCGCCCGAAGTCGCCAAGGCCCTGAGGGACGCCGGCCATCCCGGCGCGCCCGGCGGCTCCGGCAAGCCCGCCCTTCCCACCGGCACGGTGGCGTCGCAATGATCCCCGAGCTCGGCCACTACGCCCTGGTCCTGGCGCTGATCCTCGCTTTGGTGCAGTCGACCTTGCCGCTGTGGGGCGCCGCCCGGCGCCATCCCGGGCTGATGGCGATTGCCGAGCCGGCGGCGACGCTGCAGCTCGCGGCCATCGGCATCGCCTTCGCGGCGCTGACCTGGGCCTATGTCGTCTCCGACTTCTCGGTGGCGCTGGTCGCGAACAACAGCCTTTCCACCAAGCCCATGCTCTACAAGGTCACCGGCGTCTGGGGGAACCATGAGGGCTCGATGCTGCTCTGGGTCCTCATCCTGGCCCTGTTCGGCGCCGCGGTGGCGCTGTTCGGCGGCAACCTGCCGCCGACGCTGAAGGCCCGGGTGCTGGCGGTGCAGGGCATGATCGGGGTCGGCTTCCTGGCCTTCATCATCCTGACCTCGAACCCCTTCCTGCGGCTCGACCCGGCGCCGCTCGACGGCCAGGACATGAACCCGCTGCTGCAGGACCCCGGCCTGGCCTTCCATCCGCCCTTCCTCTATCTCGGCTATGTCGGCTTCTCGATGGCCTTCTCCTTCGCCGTCGCGGCGCTGCTGGAGGGCCGGGTCGACCCCGCCTGGGCACGCTGGGTGCGGCCCTGGACCCTGGCCGCCTGGTCGTTCCTGACCGTCGGCATCGCGCTCGGCTCCTACTGGGCCTATTACGAGCTCGGCTGGGGCGGCTGGTGGTTCTGGGACCCGGTCGAGAACGCCTCGCTGATGCCCTGGATGGCCGGCACCGCGCTCTTGCACTCGGCCCTCGTGGTCGAGAAGCGCGACGCGCTGAAGAGCTGGACCATCCTGCTGGCCATCCTCGCCTTCGGCCTCAGCCTGGTCGGCACCTTCCTGGTGCGCTCCGGCATCATCACCTCGGTGCACGCCTTCGCGGTCGATCCGGAGCGCGGCGTCTTCATCCTGCTGCTGCTGGCGCTCACCATCGGCGGCGCCTTCACCCTCTACGCCATCCGTGCGCCGCGGCTGAAGCTGGGCGGCGTCTTCGCCCCGATCAGCCGGGAAGGGGCGCTGGTGCTGAACAACCTGCTGATCTGCACCGCCACGGTAACGGTGTTCATCGGCACGCTGTACCCGCTGCTCGACAAGGCGGTCTCGGTCGGCAAGCCGTTCTACCAGCTCACTTTCGTGCCGCTGATGACGCCGGTGGTCGTGGTGATGGTGATTGCGCCGCTGATGGCCTGGAAGCGCGGCGACCTGCCGGGCGTGCTCGGCCGGCTGAAATTCGCCGCCGCCGGCACCGTGATCGTGGTCCTCGCCGCGCTCTGGCTGCAGGGCGGCGGGCCGGTGCTGGCGCTGCTCGGCATCGCCTTCGGCGCCTGGGTCGTGCTCGGCGCCGTCACCGAGATCGCGGAGCGGGTGCGGCTGTTCCGGATCCCGCTGCGTGACAGCCTGTCCCGCGCCGCGGGATTGCCGCGCAGCGCGTGGGGCACCGCCTTCGCCCATGGCGGGCTCGGCATCGCGCTGCTCGGCATGATCGCCACCAGCTACTGGTCGACCGAGAAGCTGGTGCTGGCAAAGCCCGGCGACCGCCTCGACCTCGCCGGTGGATACGAGGTCGTGTTCGACGGCGTGCAGGCGCGGCAGGGGCCGAATTACGAGACCCGCCTGGGCGACCTGCAACTGCTGCACGACGGCGCCCTGGTCACCGACCTCGCACCCGAGAAGCGCTTCTACCCGGTGGCCCGGATGCCGACCAGCGAGGTGGCGATCCACACGACACTCACTGGCGACGTCTATGTCGCACTGGGCGAGGAGCAGGCGGACGGACGCTGGAGCCTGCGGCTGTACCACCATCCGCTGGTGCCGTGGATCTGGGGCGGCGCCCTGGTCATGGCTTTCGGCGGCGCCCTGTCGCTCAGCGATCGCCGGTTGCGCGTCGGCGCGCCGCGGCGGGCGGCGGCGCCGGCCGTCGGATCGCCGGCCTGAGGATCGCGAAACCATGCGCCGACTGCTGTTCCTGCTGCCGTTGCTGCTGCTCGCCGCCCTGGCCGTCGGGGTCGGTACCAGGCTCCTGTCCGGCAGCGACCCGCAATCCCTGCCCTCGGCTCTGATCGACAAGCCGCTGCCGGCCTTCGACCTGGCGGCGCTGCCGGGCCGGTCGGATGGCTTGGCCACCGCCGATTTCGGCAATCAGCCGATGCTGCTGAACGTCTTCGCCAGCTGGTGCGTGCCCTGCCTGGCCGAGCATCCGGTGATCACCAAGCTCGGCCGCGAGGACGGCATTCCGGTCCTGGCCATCAACTACAAGGACAAGCCGGAGGACGCCCTGGCCTGGCTGAAGCGCAACGGCGACCCGTACCGCCGGATCGGCGCCGATGCTGAGGGCCGCACCGCGATCGACCTCGGCGTCTACGGCGTGCCGGAGACCTTCGTGATCGACAAGGCCGGCCGCATCCGCTACCGGCACCCGGGTCCGCTGACCCCCGACATCGTCGACCGCGAGATCCGGCCGCTGCTGGCGGAGCTGGCGAAGTGAGGGGACGTGCCATCCTTGCGGCGCTGCTGCTGGCTCTGACCCTTGCCGCCCCCGCCTTCGCGGTCGAGCCGCAGGAGCAACTGGCCGATCCGGCGCTGGAGGCACGGGCGCGGGAGCTGGGGCAGGAGCTGCGCTGCCTGGTCTGCCAGAACCAGTCGATCGACGATTCCAACGCCGACCTGGCCCGCGACCTGCGTCGCATCGTGCGCGAGCGGCTGACCGCCGGCGATAGCAACGCCCAGGTGCTGGACTTCGTCACCGCCCGCTACGGCGACTACGTGCTGCTGCGGCCGCCGCTGCGCGCCGGCACGCTGGCGCTGTGGTTCGGCCCGGTGGTGCTGCTGTTCGCCGCCATCGCCCTGCTGATCCTGCGCCGCCGCCGGCGCCCGGCCGAGGCGCCGCCGCTGTCGCCGGAGGAAAACCGCCGCCTGGCCCGGCTGATGGACGAGGAATCGGCGCCGTGACCGGTTGGTTGTTCTGGATCGTCGCCGCAGTGATGACCGGTGGTGCCGTGGCGCTGCTGTTGCGCCGCCTGTTCGCCGCCGACGCTTCCCTCCCCTCCGGCGCCGATGCCGCGATCTACCGCGACCAGCTGAAGGAGCTGGAGCGCGAGCTCGCCGCCGGTGAGATCGGCGCCGCCGAGGCCGAGGCGGCGAAGGCCGAGATCGCCCGCCGCCTGCTGGCCGCCGCGGGCGAGATGAAGCCGGAGGTCACGGCTCCTGCCGTGCCGCCGCGCCGCGTCGCGTTGGGTCTCGCCGTGCTGCTGCCGGTGGCGGCGCTGGCGGTCTACTTGGTCGAAGGCACGCCCGGCCTGCCCTCACAGCCCTTCGCCAACCGCGACCCGGGCGAGCGCGCGGCGGTCCAGTCCGCGATGGCCGAGGCGCAGGCCCTGGAGCAGCGCTTGGCCACCAGCCCGCAGGACCGCGCCGGCTGGATCGAGCTCGGCCAGCGTTGGGGCCAGCTGGGCGAAAGCGCCAAGGCGGCCGACGCTTATGGCCGTGCCATCGGCCTCGGCAATGCCGACGCCGAGCTGACCGGCCGCTACGGCGAGGCCCTGGTCGGCGCCAATGGCGGCGCCGTTACCGAGACCGCGCGCGCCGCCTTCGAGCAGGCCCTGACGCTGCGGCCCGGCGATGTCCGCGCCCGCTACTTCCTGGCGCTGGGCAATGCCCAGGCCGGCGACGACCGCGCCGCGCTCGATCTGTGGCAGGCGCTGGTGCGGGAGTCTCCGACCGACGCGCCCTGGCTGCCTTCGGTGCGCCAGCATCTCGCTGAGGCGGCGCAACGCCTGGGCCTCGACCCGAAGACGGCGACGCCGGAGCCGCAACCGCCCGCCGCGCGGGCCGCTCCTCCGGCCACCGGCGCGGCCGGCGCCATCGCCTCCCTGCCGCCGGACGAGCAGGCCAAGGCGATCCGCGGCATGGTCGACGGCCTGGCGGCGCGGCTGGAGCAGTCGCCGGACGATCTCGAAGGCTGGGTCCGCCTGGCCCGCGCCCGCGGCGTGCTGGGCGACGCCGGCGCCGCCGCCGACGCCTACGCCCGGGCCGCGGCGCTGGCGCCGGACAATGCCGACCTGCTGCGCGCCTATGCCGACGCCCTCCTGACCGCCGGCCGCGGCGAGGACGTGCCGCCGCTGCTGGAGACCGGGCTGCGGCGCATCCTGGCCTCCGATCCGAACGACCTCCAGGCGCTGTGGTTCCTCGGCGTCGCCGCGCAGAAGGCGGGGCAGCCGGAGGAGGCGCGGCGGCTGTGGGGCCGGATGCGCGACCAGTTCCAGGAGGGCAGCCAGGAGCGCCGGGCGATCGAGGGCCGCATGTCCCAGCTGCCGGCCCCCGGTGCCGGATGACCGGAACGGCCGGATCGCCGCAACTTGTGCGATGAAAGCCGGCCCGGGACCTTCGTCTTCGCGGCTGCAGCGACGCGGCGTCGGGCCGCGGTTGACCGGTACCGGGAAACAATGCTTGTTTCGACTGCAACAAGAACTCGGGTGAGGCTCATACATCGTGGTCTCTGTTGCTGCCGCTGCGGCGCCCTCGGACGGGGCGATCGTCGTCGAGGACATGCACAAGCGGTTCGGCAAGCTCGAAGTGCTCAAGGGTGTGTCGCTGAAGGCCCGGCAGGGCGACGTCATCTCGATCATCGGCTCCTCCGGCTCGGGCAAGAGCACGCTGCTCCGCTGCATCAACCTACTCGAGATCCCCAATGACGGCCGCGTCTGGGTCAATGGCGAGCTCATCCGGATGCGGAAGCTGCGCTCCGGCGAGGCCGAACCTGAGGACAGCAAGCAGGTCGACCGTATCCGCGCCTCGCTCGGCATGGTGTTCCAGAGCTTCAACCTGTGGTCGCACATGACCGTGCTCGAGAACGTGATCGAGGCGCCGGTGCATGTGCTGAAGGTGCCGCGCAAGGAAGCGGTGGAGCGCGCCGAGGCGCTGCTGGCCAAGGTCGGCATCGCCGACAAGCGTGACCATTATCCGAGCCACCTGTCGGGCGGCCAGCAGCAGCGTGCCGCGATCGCGCGGGCGCTGGCGATGCAGCCCAAGGTGATGCTGTTCGACGAGCCGACCTCGGCCCTCGACCCCGAGCTGGTCGGCGAGGTGCTGCGGGTGATCCGCCAGTTGGCGGAGGAGGGCAACACCATGCTGCTCGTCACTCATGAGATGCGCTTCGCCCGCGAAGTGTCGAGCAAGGTGATCTTCCTGCACCAGGGGCGGACCGAGGAGGAGGGGACGCCGGCCGAGGTGTTCGACAATCCGCGCTCGGAGCGGATCCGCCAGTTCCTCAAGGCGCAACATTGATGGGCGCCGCTTCGCCGCGATGCTTGACCGCGCGCGGCGATTTCGCGGAAATCGGCCCATCCAACCCGGGACCGCAAGGTCCCAGTTCTGAACGGGAGACTTCATGATGAAGAGCTGGTTATCGCTGGCCGCCACCGCGGCCCTCGTGCTGGCCGCCGGCACCGCCTCGGCGGAGACGCTGCGCGTCGGCACCGAAGGCGCCTATCCACCGTACAACGCCACCGATGCCTCGGGCAAGCTGGTCGGCTTCGAGATCGACCTCGCCAACGAGCTGTGCAAGCGCACCCAGATGACCTGCGAGATCATCCAGCAGGACTGGGACGGCATGATCCCGGCGCTCATGAACAAGCGCTACGACGCGATCATGGCCGGCATGTCGGTCACCGAAGAGCGGATGAAGCAGATCGCCTTCTCCAAGCCCTACAGCACCACCCCGGCCTGGTTCGTCTCGGCCAAGGACGGCGTGCTGAAGGACGCCAAGACCCTGGCCGACATCCAGGCGGCGCTCAAGGGCAAGTCGGTCGGCGTGCAGCGCTCGACCATCCACCAGAACTTCCTCGAGGCCAAGGTGCCGGGCGCCGAAGTGAAGCTCTACGATACCCAGGACGATCTCAACCTCGACATGCAGAACGGCCGCATCGACGCCGGCCTGGCCGACAGCCTCGGCTGGAAGGACTTCCTGGCCAGCGACGCGGGCAAGGGCTACGACCATTTCGGCCCGGGCCTGACCGGCAAGGACGACCCGATCTTCGGCCTTGGCGTCGGCATCGGCCTGCGCAAGGAGGACACGGCGCTGAAGGCGAAGCTCGACAAGGCGCTGGACGAGGTGAATGCCGACGGCACGATGACCAAGCTGTCGGTGCAGTGGTTCGGCTTCGACACCTCGGTCAAGTAGCCGGGGTCGAGTCAGCGGAGTACGGGCGCCGGCCGATGCGGTGCCGGCGCCCGGCCCCAACCGGGACCCTCGGGTCCCAGAACGGAAAAGATCATGACCAAGATCTGGGTGTCCCTGGTCGGGGCGGCGGCGCTGTCGTTGGCCGCCGGCACGGCAGCTGCCGACACCGTGCGCATCTGCATGGAAGGCGCCTACCCGCCCTTCAACAACACCGATTCCACCGGCAAGATCGTCGGCTTCGAGGTCGATGTCGCCGATGATCTGTGCAAGCAGGCCGGCCTGACCTGCGAGGTCGTGCAGCAGGATTGGGACGGGTTCATTCCGGCGCTGCTGAACAAGCGCTGTGGCGCCCTCATGGACGGCATGTCGATCACCGAGGAGCGGCTGAAGCAGATCGCCTTCTCGGTGCCCTACACCGACACGCCGGCCTGGTTCGTCGGCGCCAAGGACGGGCTGCTGAAAGATGCCAAATCCCTGGCCGACGTGAAGGCGGCCCTGAAGGGCAAGACCATCGGCGTGCAGCGCTCGACCACCCATCAGAACTTCCTCGAGGCCGAGTTCAAGGAGTCCGAGATCAAGCTCTACGACACGGTCGACGAGCTCAATTTCGACCTGGTCAACGGCCGCATCGACGGCGGGCTGGGCGACAGCATCTCCTGGGATTCCTTCCTGAAGAGCGACGCCGGCAAGGGCTTCGCCCATTTCGGGCCGGGCCTGACCGGCAAGGACAACCCGCTGTTCGGCCAGGGCGTCGGCATCGGGCTGCGGCAGGAGGACAAGGAGCTCAAGGCCAAGCTCGACAAGGCGATCGACTCCATGAAGGCCGACGGCTCGCTGGGCAAGCTGTCGGTGCAATGGTTCGGCTACGATCCGCTGGCTCCCAGCAACTAGGAAGGAAGCGGGCGGCCTGACCGGCCGCCCCTCCCGATTCAAGCAGCGCGGCAAGCATGCAAGGACTGACCGATTCGCTGCTCCACTGGGCGCAGCTCTTCTCCTGGGGCGACCAGGGCTGGGGCGACGAGTTCGTCCAGGCCGCGGTGATGACCGTGCTGCTCTCCACCGCCAGCTACATCTTCGGCATCGTCATCGGGCTGATCGCCGCCTGCCTCAAGGTCTGGGGCTGGTTCCCGCTGCGCTGGCTGATGGAGGTCTACACCACCGTCATCCGCGGCGTGCCGGAGCTCCTGATCATCTATCTCCTGTTCTTCGGCAACGAGGCGGCGATCAACGCCATCCTCGGCCTGATAGGCATCACCGAGCCGTTCCGGCTGAACGAGTTCGTGATCGGCGTGCTCGCCGTCGGGCTGATTTCCGGCTCCTATTCGACCGAGGTGCTGCGCGGCGCCATCCAGGTCATCCCGCACGGCCAGATCGAGGCCGGGCGCGCCTTCGGCATGCACGGCTTCATGGTGTTCCGCCGCATCATCCTGCCGCAGACCATCCGCCTGGCGCTGCCGGGCCTCGGCAACATCTGGCAGCTGATCCTGAAGGACACGGCGCTGGTCTCCGTCGTCGGGGTCACCGAGCTGATGCGCATCAGCCAGGTGGCGGCGCGGTCGACGCGCGAGCCGTTTCCGTTCTTCATCACCGCGGCGGTGCTGTTCCTGGTCATCACCACCTTCTCGACCAAAATGTTCCGCAGGGCCGAGGCGCATTACGACCGCGGCGTGCGGCGGGCGGGCTGACCATGGATCTCGACCTGATCCTCGACACTTTCGGCAAGCTGCTCGGCGGCGCCCTGGTGACCATCCAGCTGATCGTGCCGGCGCTCGCCCTCGGCGTCGTCATGGCGATGGTGCTGGCGGTGATGCGGGCGTCCGGCAACGGTGTCGTGTCGCGTATCTCCCGCGGCTATGTCTTCGTGTTCCGCGGCACGCCGCTGCTGGTGCAGATCTTCCTGATCTATTTCGGCCTCGGCCAGTTCCGCCCGCTGTGGGAGGCGCTGGGCGTCTGGAACTGGCCGCTGCGCGAGGCCTTCCCCTGCGCTGTCATCGCCTTCGCCATGAACACCGCGGCCTACACCAGCGAGATCATCCGCGGCGGCCTGCAGGCAGTGCCCTTCGGCCAGATCGAGGCGGCGCGCGCCTGCGGCATGTCGCGGTCGCTGGTGTTCCGGCGGATCACCGTGCCGATCGCCATCCGCCAGGCGCTGCCGGCCTATGGCAACGAGATCATCCTGATGGTGAAGGCCAGCTCGCTGGCCTCGATCATCACCATCATGGAGATCACCGGCATCGCCAAGCAGATCAACTCGCGCACCTTCGCGCCGTTCGAGGTCTTCACCGCCGCCGGCATCCTCTACCTGGCCATGAACTTCGTGGTGGCGCAGGGCATCCGGGCGGTTGAGTGGAAGCTGACCCCGCATCTGCGCCGGCGCAGTTGAACAGCTAAACACGCTCCTCGGCTCTGCTAAGCTGCAGCGGATGTTCACCTTCACGCCGCTCCGCCCCGCCGACCTGCCGCGCCTGCGCCTGTGGCTCGCCGCGCCGCATGTCCGCGCCTGGTGGGGCGATCCGGATGCCGGGATCCGCGAGATCCGCCGGCTGATGGCGTCGGACTGGGCCGAGCCGATGCTGGTCGCCTGGCAGGGCCGGCAGATCGGCTATCTCCAGGCCTATGACGCTGCCTCGGCGGCGCCCGGCGGCGATGCCGAGCCCGGCAGCTTCGGCATCGACCTGTTCATCGGCGAGCCGAGCTATGTCGGCAAGGGGCTCGGCACCGCCTTCCTCGGTGCCTATACCGACCGGCTGCTGAAGGGTGGGCGGGCCTCGCGCATCCTGGCCCGGCCGGCCCGCTCGAACCACCGCGCCGTCCGCTGCCTGACAGGGGCGGGGTTCCATCCGCTGGTCGATGACGGCGGCCCGCTGCTGGCGATGGCGAAGGACCGGCCGGGACTTTAGGACAAGCCGGAAAACTGCCGAGTCGCGGTCCGGCGCAGGCGTGTTATGCTTCTCCCCAAAACCAGAACAATCGGGGAATCGCCATGAACGTTGCCCGTATTCTGAATGTGAAGGGGAACACCGTCATCCATGTCGCGCCGGATCTCCGGCTGGCCGAGGTGGTGGCGCTGCTGCGCGACAAGCGCATCGGCGCCGTCCTGGTCAGCGGCGATGGCCGCCACATCGACGGCATCCTGTCCGAGCGCGACGTCGTCCACCGTCTGGCCGACAAGGGGCCGGCCCTGCTGGACGAACCGGTCTCCGCCATCATGGTGCGCACGGTCATCACCTGCGGCCTTGACGACACGGTGGCCGAGCTGATGGGGATGATGACCCAGCGCCGCTTCCGCCACCTGCCTGTGGTGGACGGCCAGGGGCTGATCTGCGGCATGATCAGCATCGGCGACGTGGTGAAGGCGCGGCTCGACGAGATCGAGAGCGAAGCCGAGAGCCTGCGCGAATACATCACCACCAGCTGACGCCGCCCCACAGCGAGGGGCGGCGCAGCGAAGCGGGAACTGTCGGCCGACAAGTCCTGTTCTCCGAGTGAACGTCCGCGCCGGCGCCGCCGGCCGGTCGGCTCACAAGAACGAGGTGCCCGACATGTTCGGCAGTCTGCTCCACTGGGCCGTGGTCTTCCTGGTCGTCGCGCTGGTCGCGGCCCTGTTCGGCTTCGGCGGCGTCGCCGGCACGGCGATGGCCGGCGCCAAGCTCCTGTTCTGGGTCGCGATCGTGATCTTCGTGGTCATGCTCGTCGCCGGTCTGGTCAGGCGCGGCCGACCCTAGACGCGTCGACGGCCGGGCGCCCTGACGGGTGTCCGGCCGTTGTCGTGACGATCAGGCAGCCTCGGTCTTGTCCGCCGGTGTTGCCGACAAGCGCAAGCCCATCGCCTGCAGCACCCGCATGACGGTGCCGAGCTCGGGATTTCCGCCGCTGCTGAGCGCGCGATAGAGGCTTTCGCGAGAGAGGCCGGCATCCTTGGCGATCTGGGTCATGCCCCGAGCCCGGGCGACAGTCCCGATCGCCTCGGCGATGAAGCCCGGATCCCCGGTCTCGAAGGCGGCCGTCAGATATTCCGCCTGGGCATCCGGGGTGTCGGGATAGCGGGCAGAATCATAGGGGCAGGTCGCGGTCATTCCGGAATTTGTAGCCTGTGAGCTACAATTCGACAAGGCTGAGGGCCAGGGCAGCGAACTCAAGTTACAGGTGACAGGGGGGAGAAAGGGTGAATCGCTGGAGGCGGATGATTCGGAGCCGCCGAGATGAGCGAAGAGCAGGGGAGTGCGTGGCCGAAGTCGCGGCTGCGGGCGTTGTTGGAGCATTTTTCGACGATCGAGGATCCGCGGGACGTGCGTCGGATTCTGCATCCGTTGCCGGAGATCCTGCTGCTGGTGGTGTGCGGGACGCTGGCGGACTGCGACGACTATGAGGGGATCGCGTCGTGGGGCGAGGCTCATCTGCCGTTTCTGCGGCGCTATCTGCCGTATGAGCACGGGGTGCCGGGCGAGCGCTGGCTGACGATCCTGATGAACCGGATCAACCCGGCGCTGTTCTCGGCCGCTTTCAGCGACTGGGTGCGCGAGACCTGGCCGGAACGGCCGGAGTTGGTCGCCATCGACGGCAAGACCTCGCGCCGCAGCCATGACCGGGCGGCGGGCGCCGGGCCGCTGCATCTGGTCTCGGCCTTCGCCACCACCCGCCGGCTGGTGCTCGGCCAGGAGGCCGTGCCCGACAAGGCCAATGAGCTGGCCGCGATCCCCGTCCTGCTCGAACGGCTCGGCGCCGAGGACGGGCTGAAAGGCGCCCTGGTCTCGATCGACGCCATCGCCACCAATGCCGACATCGCCACGGCCATCCGAAAGGTCGGCGCCGACTATCTGCTGGCGGTCAAAGCCAACCAGCCGACCCTCAGGGCCGAGATCGAAGCCGGCTTCGCCGCTGCCGAACCTCACAGCCTCGATACCGACATCGATCTCGACAAAGCCCATGGCCGCATCGAGCACCGCCGCGTCGATGTGCTCCGCGAGGTCGACTGGCTCTCCGGCGAACGCCGCTTCCCCGGCGAGCTCCGCCTGCCCGGCGTCGCCTGCATCCTCCGCGTCCACGCCAAGGTCGAACTGGCCGACCGCTGCCGCCAGGACACCCGATACTTCATCTCCTCCGCCAGCCTCTCCGCCACCCAGGCCGCCGAGGCCGTGCGCGGACACTGGGCCATCGAGAACCGCCTGCACTGGGTCCTCGACGTCACCTTCCGCGAAGACCAGTCCAGGCTCCGCAAGGGACACGGTGCCCAGAACATGGCCGTCGTCCGACACTTCGCTCTCAACCTCCTACGCAACGCCCACGATAAAAAATCTCTCAAACTCCGCCGCAAAATCGCCGCCTGGTCCCCAAAATACCTCAGCTCGCTACTCTCCATGCCAGACCGGTAACTTGGATTCGTAGCCCTGGGCTGAGGGCAAGGCGCCCCGGGCCAGGGGGCAGGGCTATCCCACGTCTGTCATTGCCGGGCTTGACCCGGCAATCCAGGGGTCACTCAGAGCGGCATCGACATTCCCTGGATGCCCGGGTCAAGCCCGGGCATGACAATGAAAGAGGGATTGTTCTTTGTCCGAGGGCCGTATCAGACGGAGCGCTTCAATGACGATCCGTTATCGGATCGGCCTCTCAAGACAAGCCGGCAGGGGAGAGAGATGGTGGAGCTGAGCGGAATCGAACCGCTGACCTTCTCATTGCGAACGAGACGCTCTCCCAACTGAGCTACAGCCCCACTGAGTTCGGTCCCGGGCGGTTGGGCATCCCGGCGAACGGCGCGGAATATCGTGCCCGGCTCATGGCTTGTCAAGCGCCTGATCCGGCCATCAGGCGTTTTTCCGCACCGGTCGTTTGAAACCGTTGGCGGCTCGGATATAAGGGGGCCGGGCCGCAGCCGTGGCGGCCGGGCTTGCAGGCGGGACCATGACGGACTTCATCGGCCAAAAGACGGTCACCCTTTTCGGCGGCACCGGATTCGTCGGCCGCTACGTGGCGCAGATGCTGGCCCAGCGCGGCTGGCGCATCATCGTCGCCTCGCGCCACCCCGACCGTGCCCTGCCGCTGAAGACGGCGGGGGCGGTCGGCCAGGTCGTGCCGGTCTTCGCCGACATCCGCGACGACGGCTCGGTGGCGGCCGCGGTGGCCGGGGCCGACGCCGTGGTCAACCTGGTCGGCATCCTTTTCGAACGCGGCAAGCAGCGCTTCGATTCCATTCATGGCGAGGCCGCCGGCCGTGTTGCCCGCGCCGCGGCGGCCGCCGGTGCCAGCCGCTTCGTGCAGATCTCGGCGATCGGCGCCTCGGCCGACAGCCCGTCCTCCTACGCCCGCACCAAGGCGGCGGGCGAGGCGGCGGTGCGCGCGGCCTTCCCGGGCGCGTCGATCCTGCGGCCGAGCGTGGTGTTCGGGCCGGAGGACGGCTTCTTCAACCTGTTCGCGAACCTGGCCCGCACGGCGCCGTTCCTGCCGCTGTTCGGCGGCGGCACCACGAAGTTCCAGCCGGTCTATGTCCAGGACGTCGCCGCCGCCGTGGTCGCCTGCCTGGAGCAGGACGGCGCCGCCGGCCAGACCTATGAGCTCGGCGGCCCGCGGGTCTACAGCTTCCGCGAGCTGATGGAGCTGACCCTGAAGCAGACCGGCCGCAAGAAGCGCCTGGTCTCGCTGTCCTGGGGCATGGCGGCATTCGAGGCGAAGCTGTTCAGCCTGCTGCCGAAGCCGCCGCTGACCCCGGACCAGGTGCTGCAGCTGAAGATCGACAACGTCGTCGCCCCGGGCGCGAAAACGCTGGCCGATCTCGGCATCCAGCCGACTCCGGCCGAGCTGATCCTGCCGAGCTATCTCGACCGCTACCGCCCCGGCGGCCGCTTCGGCAACAGCCAAGCCGCCTGAGCCGCCCCGTGGGCTGGGTTCGCCCACGGCGAACCCAGCATCACCGCCCGATCTGCTGGGTTCGCGGCGCGAACCCAGCCTACGCCGCTATCCTTCCGTCAGCGCCCGGGCCAGGAAGGGCAGGCTCTCGTCCATCCGGTAGTCGACCGAGGAGTGGTTGTCCGGGAACTCCTCGTAGCGATGCGGCACGCCCAGCCGCTCGAGAGACCGGTGCAGCCGGCGGGCGCCGTAGACCAGGTTGAACTGGTCGATGTCGCCGCAATCGATGTATAGCGCCTTCAACGACTTCAGCGCATCGGCGTGCCGGTCGGCGAGCAGCGCCGGGTCCCATTCCAGCCAGTTGGCCCAGCGCTCCTCGATCAGCTCGCAGGTGTCGGGGTTGACCGGCAGCCGGATGCCGAGGAACTGCGACGGGTCCGGGTCGTAGGTCGCGGCCATCGCCAGCCACATCAGGATGTGCAGGTCGGCGTCCGGGATCTTCTTCGCCTCCTCCAGCGAGGTGATGAAGCGCTCGATCGAGCCCTCGTGCCTGGCCAGCGCCCGCAGCACGTTCGGCATCTCCAGCAGATAGGCCAGCTCGAACGCCATGTCGCCGGAATGGCACGCGGCCGCGCTCCAGGTGTCGGCGCGGCGCATGGCGTGGATGATCGAGCCGTAGCCGCCGGAGCTCTTGCCGAACACGCCGCGCCGGCCGGGTCCGCCGCAGCCGAGCCGCGCCTCCACCGCCGGCAGCATCTCGTCGATCAGGAAATCCTCCCACCGGCCCATGGCGGCGGAGTTGATGTACTGGTTGCCGCCGAGCCGGGTGAAGCAGTCCGGGAAGGCGATCACCACCGGCGGCAGCTTGCCCTCGGCGATCAGCCGGTCGGCCCGCTCCGGCACGTTCTCGCCGGAGTTCTTCCAGTTGGTGTGGGCCGGCCCGCCGGCGGTGAAGCCGACCAGGTCGACCAGCAGCGGCAGGCCGCGCCCGTCATGCCCGTGCGGGATGTAGAGGTCGACCCGGCGCTCATGCGGATCGCCCAGCAGGTTGCCCCGCAGCACCCGGCTGTCGATGGTGAAGCTGTCGACCCGCCCGCGCGGGGCGGCCTGGTTCTTGCGCATGCGTTCGCTCCCTTGGATTGTGCCGCCACCCTAGACCGAGTCTCGGTGGGGCGCACCCCGGGGGCGATCAGAACGGACGCAGCCGGATCGGCTCTGTCGGCAGCGTCTGGCCCGGCTTCACGAAGACCACGACGAAATCGAAGGCTCGCCCGGTCACGCCGCGCAGCCGCTTGGCGACGCTGACCTCGGTGCGCCAGGTGTCGAGCCCCTGGTACTTCGCCGCCTCGCCCAGACACCAGTCGTCGTCCTTCAGGCAGATCACGGCCAGGCCGCCGCGGCGCAGCCGGTCGGCGTCGATCCAGGGGGCATAGGCCGGGGCGAAGGCGGTGAAGTCGGTCGGGTGGTCCGGGCTGTAGAAGGTCGCGCCCAGGGCATAGCTCTCGCTGCCGGCGACGATGGTGAGCGGCGTGCCGACCTGCTGGTGCCACAGCGCCGTCACCCGTTGGGCCACCAGCCGCCGCGGCTCGGCCGCGTGCTCGATGTCGTGCCGCAGGGTCCAGGCGCCGGCGAACGGCGCCGCCGACAGCATCAGCAGCCCGCCGATGGCGGCCACCAGCGCCAGCCGGCGCAGCGCCGCCCGGTCGACCGCCAGCTGCAGCCAGACGATCGCGGCCAGCGGCGACAGGCTGAAGATCGGGATGGCGAACTGGGTGACGATCTTCACCTTGAAGGCCAGGGCGATCGTGACCGTGAGCAGGAAGGGGCCGACGGCGAAGGTCGCCAGCGTCCGGCGGTCGCCCGTCGATGGAACGGCAGGCCGGTCCTCCGGCGGCATCGTCCGGCCGTGGCGCCACAGCCAGGCCACGGCGGCGCCGAGCAGCGCATGCAGGGCGACGCAGCCGGCGACGAAGATCCCGGCCTTGCCGAGGATCCGGAGCGGGTCGGGATGGCTCTTGCTGGCCATGTATTGCAGCGGTCCGATGGCGGCGTGCAGGTGCCACAGCACATGCGGCGCCATCGCCGCGAGGAAGACGACAATGGCAGCATACGGGGCAGGGCTGGCGAAGAAGCGGCGGCGGTCGGGATGGGCCAGCGCCGCGGCCAGGCAGCAGGCCAGGATGATGCCGCTGTAGTATTTCGACAGCATCGCCGCGGCCGCCGCCAAGCCCAGCAGGAGGGCGCTGACCAGGTCGCGCCGGTCGAAGACGCGCAGGAACAGCAGCATCACCAGCGGCCACAGCGACAGCAGCACCGAATTGGCGTTGAAGTTCAGCGACTGGACCGTGACGAAGGGCAGGGCCTCCAGCAGCAGCACCGCCGCCAGCCGCGCCGGGCCGGACAGGTACCGGCCGGCAATGGCCCAGACCGCGGCCAGGCCGATCGCGGCATTGACCGTGGACAGCAGGTAGAAGGCCCAGTCGACGGTCGGGAACAGGCTGAACCAGCCATGCACCACCCAGGCGTAGAAGGGCGGGTGCTTGTAGGTGCCGAGCGGCATCTCCTGCGCCCAGGAGAACGCCTCCGTCATGTCGTTCTGCAGGTCCGACGGCGCCAGATAGAGCAGGCAGAAGGCAGTCCACAGCACGACATGCGCGGCGAGCAGCAGCAGGATGTCGCGGATTTCGCCGTCGGAACGGCGGAGTGGAACTCTGATCGCGATCGACATCGAGGGCGGCGGGCAATGGAACCGGCCCGTGCCGTTAGGCCCGGGTCGGGCCGGTGTCCAATGACCTCTTCGTAAGCCCCGGCCGGCAGGGTCAGACCGTGCCCACCTCATAGGCCGTTTCATAGCCGCCAGGCGCGGCGCTTTCGAGCAGCGGCTGCACCCGCGCGACATGCTCGGTGAGGCGCGGGTCCTGGCGGAAGCGCTGGGCATCCTCGATGGTCTCGAAGGCGGTCACCAGCACCACGCTGCGGCCGTCGAGCGACCGGAACAGCCGGCCGCCGCGCAGTCCCTGGACCTGGCCGCGCACCCGATGGTGCTGGGCCAGCTGCAACTCCATGAACTCCTCGAACCGGCCGGGCTTCGGCGTGATCACGCTGATCGAGACATAGGGCTTGGTCATGGTCGGCTCCGGATGAAGGAGCCATCCTGCTAAAGCTTCAAGCCAGCTTGAGGTCAAGGCTGGAAAATTCAATTGAAGTAGTATTACCGGGCGCTTCTGTTCATGCTGTGTTCCATGGACATGGCGCAATCCGACTCCGACGAGATCCGGCCGACCGACGTGGCCATCCCAGCGGCACCGCCCTCTGGATGGCCACGTCGCTTCGCTCCTCGCCATGACGGTGTGGGTTGGGAGGAAGCAATGGGAAGAACCGATTGTTTTTGCCTCTCCCGTTTACGGAAGAGGTCGGAGGCGCTTGCGCCTCCGGGTGAGGGGATTTTGTCGAGGGCGGGACCAAACCCTCACCCGGCCGTCCTGTGGACGTCCGACCTCTCCCCCAGGCGGGAAGGCAACACAGAGGGGGCACCTCTTCTTCCATTCCTTCAGAACAAGCGACCTTTGAGAAGGCAATTTAGCAACATGATTCTCCAATAATCCCGGAACGGTCCTAATTTCCTTGAAATAATCATGCCGAAACGCCTCTCCATCTGCGAACCGCTCTTAATAACGAGAAATTAGTCAACCAATGTGACCTAATCGCGAAAAACTGCTCGCCATGGGTCGCTGAAATCCGTAAATGTCGCGTGGCCTCGCCGCTGCGGGGCTGTTCGACTCCGCGTGACGAGGGGCCGCCCATGGCGACGACGAAGATGCTGCAGTTCGTGAAGACCGCCGGCGAGATGCCGTCGAAGCGCACTGCCGAGACTCGCCGCCACGACTGGCTCGAGGTCTACGGCCCCTATGTCCGGCAGAAGGCCGAGGAGCAGTCGTCGCGCTGCTCGCAATGCGGCGTGCCCTTCTGCCAGGTGCATTGCCCGCTGCACAACAACATCCCGGACTGGCTGAAGCTGACTGCCGAGGGCCGGCTGGAGGAGGCGTACGAGATCGCCTCGTCCACCAATTCGATGCCCGAGATCTGCGGCCGCATCTGCCCGCAGGACCGGCTGTGCGAGGGCAACTGCGTGATCGAGCAGTCGGGCCACGGCGCCGTCACCATCGGCTCGATCGAGAAGTACATCACCGACACCGCCTGGGCCGAGGGCTGGGTGAAGCCGCCCACGCCGCTGCGCGAGCTCAGCCAATCCGTCGGCATCGTCGGCGCCGGCCCGGCCGGCATCGCCGCGGCCGAACAGCTGCGCCGCCTCGGCTACCAGGTCCATCTCTACGACCGCTACGACCGGGTCGGCGGGCTGCTGATCTACGGCATCCCCAGCTTCAAGCTGGAGAAGGAGGTCGTCGCCCGCCGGGCGCAGTGGCTGGCCGATGCCGGCATCACCCTGCACCTGAACTTCGAGGTCGGCCGCGACGCCACGCTGCAGGAGCTGCGGTCGCGCCACGACGCGGTGCTGATCGCCACCGGCGTCTACAAGGCGCGCGACTTCCAGGCCCCGGGCTCCGGCCTCAAGGGCATCGTCGCCGCGCTCGACTACCTCACCGCTTCCAACCGCACCGGCCTTGGCGACGACGTGCGCGAATTCGCCGACGGCACGCTGAACGCTGCCGGCAAGCGGGTGGTGGTGATCGGCGGCGGCGACACGGCGATGGATTGCGTCCGCACCGCGGTGCGCCAGGGCGCCGTCTCGGTGAAGTGCCTGTACCGCCGCAACCGCGCCAACATGCCGGGCAGCCAGCGCGAGGTGCACAACGCCGAGGAGGAGGGCGTCGAGTTCGTCTGGCAGGCGGCGCCGGAGGCCTTCCTGGGTGACGGCATTGTCACCGGCGTGCGCGCCCATTCGATCCATCTCGGCGTCGCTGACGCCACCGGCCGCCAGAGCCCGGTGGTGATCGAGGGGTCGGCCCACACCATCGAGGCCGACCTGGTGGTCAAGGCGCTGGGCTTCGACCCCGAGGATCTGCCGACCCTGTTCGACGCGCCGGGCCTGCCGGTGACGAAGTGGGGCACCGTCCGGGTCGACCACAAGACCATGATGACCGCGGTCGACGGCATCTTCGCCGCCGGCGACATCGTCCGCGGCGCCAGCCTCGTCGTCTGGGCCATCCGCGACGGCCGCGACGCCGCCGCCGCGATCCACAGCCATCTCGCCGCCAAGATCGCCGCCGTTCCGGCGGTCGCGGCGGAATAAGCGCGCCGGAGGGAGCCAGCCATGAGCCAGTCCGAGAAGAGCCCGATGTCCGCCGGTGAGCGCTTTGTCCAGGAATACGACGCCAATGTCGCCCGGCTGATCGAGGCCCATGCCTATGACCCGGCGGAGGAGCACGACGCCTGCGGCGTCGGCTTCATCGCCACGCTCGACGGCAAGCCGCGGCGCGAGGTGGTGCAGGCCGGCATCGACGCGCTGAAGGCGGTGTGGCACCGCGGCGCGGTCGACGCCGACGGCAAGACCGGCGACGGTGCCGGCATCCATGTCCAGATCCCGCAGCAGTTCTTCCACGAGCATGTCGAGCGCGTCGGCCACCGGCCGCAGCCCGGCCTGATCGCGGTCGGCCAGGCCTTCCTGCCGCGCACCGACCTGGAGGCGCAGGAGAAGTGCCGCTGCCTGGTCGAGGGCGAGATCCTCAGCTTCGGCTATTACATCTACGGCTGGCGCCAGGTGCCGATCGACGTGGCGATCATCGGCGAGAAGGCGAACGCCGCCCGGCCCGAGATCGAGCAGATCATGATCGCCAACCCCAAGGGGGTGCCGGAGGAGCAGTTCGAGCGCGACCTCTACGTCATCCGGCGGCGGATCGAGAAGGCGGCGCAGGCGGCGGGGATCGCCGATTTCTACCTGTGCTCGCTGTCCTGCCGGTCGATCATCTACAAGGGCATGTTCCTGGCGGCGCAGCTGACCGCCTTCTACCCGGACCTGCTGGACGAGCGCTTCGTCTCCAACTTCGCGATCTACCACCAGCGCTATTCGACCAACACCTTCCCGACCTGGCGCCTGGCCCAGCCCTTCCGCATGCTGGCGCACAATGGCGAGATCAACACGCTGAAGGGCAACAGCAACTGGATGCGCGCGCATGAGACGCGCATGGCCAGCCCGGTGTTCGGCGACGCGATCGAGGACATCAAGCCGGTGATCCAGGGCGGCAGCTCGGATTCGGCCGCGCTCGACGCGGTGTTCGAGGTGATGGTCCGCGCCGGCCGCGACGCGCCGATGGTCAAGGCCATGCTGGTGCCGGAGGCGACGCCGGCCGACGCCGACATCACGCCCGTTCACCGCGCCTTCGTCAGCTACTGCAACGCGGTGATGGAGGCCTGGGACGGCCCGGCCGCGCTGGCCATGTATGACGGCCGCTGGGTGATGGGCGGCATGGACCGCAACGGCCTGCGGCCGATGCGCTACACCATCACCAATGACGGGCTGCTGATCGCGGGGTCGGAGGCCGGCATGGTCCGGCTCGAGGACAGCCGCATCATCGAGCGGGGTCGGCTCGGCCCCGGCCAGATGCTTGCGGTCGACTTGGCTGAAGGGCGCCTGTACCACGATCGCGAGATCAAGCAGGTCCTGGCCTCGAAGCAGCCGTATCAGGACTGGACCAAGCGGATCAAGGTGATCGACGGGCTGATCCGTGCCGGCGGCGAGGACACCGGCTCGGCGCTGCCGCGCGAGGAGCTGCGCCGCCGCCAGGTCGCCATGAACATCACCATGGAAGACCTGGAGCTGATCCTGCACCCGATGGTGGAGGAGGCGAAGGAGGCGGTCGGGTCGATGGGCGACGACACGCCGATCGCCATCCTGTCCGACCTGAACCGGCCGCTGCACCATTTCTTCCGGCAGAATTTCAGCCAGGTCACTAACCCGCCGATCGACAGCCTGCGCGAGCGGCGGGTGATGAGCCTGCGCACCCGGCTGGGCAATCTGGGCAACATCCTCGACGAGGATGCCAGCCAATGCGACCTGCTGCAGCTGGACAGCCCGGTGCTGACCAACGCCGAATATGAGGCGATGCGCGCCTATATGGGCGCGACGGCGGCGGAGATCGACTGCACCTTCGACCGCCAGGGCGGCGAGCAGGGGCTGCGCGACGCGCTGCGCCGGGTCTGCCGCGAGGCCGAGGATGCGGTGCGCGGCGGCGCCACCCACATCGTCCTGACCGACCAGCATGTCGGGCCGGACCGGGTGGCGATCCAGATGATCCTGGCCACCGGCGCGGTCCACACCCACCTGATCCGCCAGTCGCTGCGCACCTTCACCTCGCTGAACGTGCGGTCGATGGAATGCGTCGACGTGCACCATTTCGCGGTGCTGATCGGCGTCGGCGCCACCACGGTGAACGCCTATCTGGCGCAGGAGGCGATCGCCGACCGGCAGCGCCGCGGCCTGTTCGGCGACCTGTCGCTGGACGCCTGCATGAAGCGCTACCGCCAGGCGGTCGACGACGGGCTGCTGAAGATCATGTCCAAGATGGGCATCTCGGTGATCTCGTCCTATCGCGGCGGCTGCAACTTCGAGGCGGTCGGCCTGTCGCGCTCGCTGGTCGCCGAATACTTCCCGGGCATGCCCAGCCGCATCTCCGGCCTCGGCATGGCCGGCCTTCAGATGAAGGCGATCGAGATGCACGAGGCGGCGTGGAACAGCAACGTCGTCACCCTGCCGATCGGCGGCTTCTACCGCTATCGCCAGGGGCAGGAGCGTCACGCCTGGGAAGGGCGGATGATCCACATGCTGCAGCAGGCGGTGGCGACCGACAGCTACTCGCTGTACCGCAAATACTCCGACATGATCCGGCACCAGGCGCCGGTGGCGCTGCGCGACCTGCTGGACTTCGTGCCGGTGCGCGAGTCGGTCTCGATCGACGAGGTCGAGAGCATCACCGAGATCCGCAAGCGCTTCATCACCCCCGGCATGTCGCTCGGCGCACTGGGTCCGGAGGCACATGGCACGCTGAACGTCGCCATGAACCGGATCGGCGCCCGGTCCGACAGCGGTGAGGGCGGCGAGGACCCGGCCCGATTCCGGCCGGACAAGAACGGCGACAACTGGAACTCCGCGATCAAGCAGGTCGCCTCGGGCCGCTTCGGCGTCACCGCGGAATACCTGAACCAGGCGCGTGAGCTGGAGATCAAGGTCGCCCAGGGCGCCAAGCCCGGCGAGGGCGGCCAGCTGCCCGGCTTCAAGGTGACCGTGGAGATCGCCAAGCTGCGCCACGCCACGCCGGGCGTGATGCTGATCAGCCCGCCGCCGCACCACGACATCTACTCGATCGAGGATCTGGCCCAGCTGATCTACGACCTGAAGCAGATCAACCCGGACGCCAAGGTCACGGTCAAGCTGGTCAGCCGCACCGGCATCGGCACCATCGCCGCCGGCGTGGCCAAGGCCAATGCCGACATCATCCTGATCTCGGGCCATGTCGGCGGCACCGGCGCCTCGCCGCAGACCTCGCTGAAGTTCGCGGGCGTGCCGTGGGAGATGGGCCTGTCCGAGGTGCACCAGGTGCTGACCCTGAACCGGCTGCGCCACCGCATCCGGCTGCGCACCGATGGCGGCATCAAGACCGGTCGCGACGTGGTGATTGCCGCCATCCTCGGCGCCGAGGAGTTCGGCATCGGCACCGCCAGCCTGATCGCCATGGGCTGCATCATGGTGCGGCAGTGCCACTCCAACACCTGCCCGGTCGGCGTCTGCACCCAGGACCCGGAGCTCAGGGCCAAGTTCTCCGGCACGCCGGAGAAGGTGGTGAACCTGTTCAGCTTCATCGCCGAGGAGGTGCGCGAGATCCTGGCCCAGCTCGGCTACCGCTCGATCAACGAGATCGTCGGCCGGACGGAGCTGCTGCGCCAGGTCAGCCGCGGCGCCGCCCATCTCGACGACCTCGACCTCAACCCGCTGCTGGCCAAGGCCGACCCGGGCGAGCATGCGATGTACTGCACGCTCGAGGGCCGCAACCCGGTGCCGGACACGCTGGACGCGCAGATGATCGCCGACGCCCGGCCGCTGTTCGAGCTCGGCGAGAAGACCCAGCTGACCTACTCGATCCGCAACACCCACCGCGCGGTGGGCACGCGGATGTCGTCGATGATCACCCGCAAGTTCGGCATGACCGGGCTGCAGCCGGGCCATGTGACGGTGCGGCTGCGCGGCAATGCCGGCCAGTCGCTCGGCGCCTGGGCGGTGCAGGGGCTGAAGCTCGAGGTGTTCGGCGACGCCAATGACTATGTCGGCAAGGGCCTGTCCGGCGGCACCATCGTGGTCCGGCCCTTCGCGGCCTCGGTGCTGAAGACCAACGAGAACACCATCATCGGCAACACGGTGCTGTACGGCGCCACCGCGGGCCGGCTGTTCGCCGCCGGCCAGGCGGGCGAGCGCTTCGCGGTGCGCAACTCCGGCGCCACGGTGGTGGTCGAGGGCTGCGGCTCCAACGGCTGCGAGTACATGACCGGCGGCACCGCCGTGATCCTGGGCCCGGTCGGCGACAACTTCGCCGCCGGCATGACCGGGGGCATGGCCTTCGTCTACGACGCCGACGGCAGCTTCGCCCGCCGGGCCAATCCCGAGAGCGTGCTGTGGCAGCGGGTCGAGACCCGGCACTATGACGACCAGCTGCGCGGCCTGATCGCCGAGCATGTGCGCGAGACCCAGAGCGCCTGGGCCGCCTCGATCCTGCACGACTGGCCGATCGAGCGGTCGAAGTTCTGGCAGGTGGTGCCCAAGGAGATGGTGTCGCGGCTGCAGCACCCGATCCACGGCGAGGACGAGGCGCTGCGGATCCCGGCGGAGTAAGAGACCGTTTGGAAATGCGCTGGCGTGAGTCGGCTGGCGGTGGTTTCGAGACCCGGCGCGCAGCGGACGTTCAAGTCCGTGAGCACCGGAAGCGCAGAAACCGCCGTCAGCCGGCCGCGCCAGTAGCGTTTACAAACGGTCTCTAAGCGGTCAGGCCGCGGCGTAGCGCTGATACAGCCCGTTGCGGAACACGCCGTGCGGGTCGTGCCGGCGCTGCGCCGCGACCACCTCGTCCCAGGCGGGGTAGGCGCGGCGCAGCTGCTCCGCGGTCGCATGCAGCCGGTAGGGCAGGTAGTAGGTCCCGCCCACGTCGATCGCGGCGTCGATCAGGCCGCGGGTCATGCGCTGCATCCGCTCCTCGCCGGCCACGGATCTCTCCTGGACGAACAGCATGACCAGGCCGAACACGTCCTCGCGGGCATAGGCCAGGGCGCTGCGGTCGTCGCGGCGGACGTCGCGCACCGTGACGTTCAGCAGGTTGCCCTCGTCGCGCCGGATCACCGCGCGGGCCGCCTGGGCGAAGTCCCACAGCCGAGCCCGCGGCACGAAGTACTCGTGCAGGATGTCGGTGGAACCGGCCTCGCGGTTGGCGAAGACCGAAGCCGGCTCGTTCAGCAGGCTGTTGCGGCTGGCCCGCTCCGCCAGCCACGGCCCTGCCTCGCGCTCCAGCCACCAGCGCAGCGCCTTGCCGGTGTCGCTGCCGGCGGCATTGCGGAACACCAGCCGCTGCAGCCCGCCATGGTCCAGGGGGGGGCAGGGGCAGCACGGCGCCGCGGGTCTCCGGCACCGGCACGTACCAGCCCAGCATCGCCTCCTCGAACAGGCTGCCCGGATCGACCGACAGCCGGCCATAGGCCATCTCGACCGGCGACCCCGCCGCCGCCACCCGCTCGGCGAAGGCGGCGGCATAGTCCTTGGTCGGCATGGCGGCGAAGTCCGGCACATACATCGCGTTGGGCAGGATGGCGATCTCGGCCTCCAGGATCACTCCGAACAGGCCGTAGCCGCCGAGCGCCAGGCCGAACACCTCGTCGTCGGGGCCGCAGTCCACCACCGCGCCGTCGGCGGTCAGCAGCCGCAGCCGCCGCACCGTGCTTGCCGCCGGCGGGCTGTTGGCGTGCCAGCCATGGGCGTTGACGCTCAGCGTACCGCCGATGCTGAAGTCGTTGTTCGACTGCATCACGGCTGGGGAGAAGCCGGCGGCGTTCAGCGCCGGCACGATGTCGCGCCACAGCGCCCCGCCGCCCACCCGCATTGTGCGGGCCTCTGCGTCGATCGCCAGCCCGTTCAGCGGCAGGGCGTCCAGCACCCAGCCGTCGCGCAGCAGGCTCTGCCCGCCCATCGAGTGGCGCGCGCCGGACACGGCCAGGCTGGGTTCCTCGCCGGCCGCGATCCGCTGCAGCAGCGGTGCCAACTGCTTGGCCGCCTTGTCCGGTGTTGCTTCGGCGAACGTCACCCCGCGCACCGGCGTCGGGTTCAGCCCGCTGGCATCGTCCAGCAGGGTCCGGGGCGGGGCCGGGGGCGGCAGCTTGGCCGCGTCGGACAGGCGCTGTAGCCAAGCCCCGCCCACGCCCCCCAGCGTCGCCGCGCCCAGCGCCACGGCACCGGTTGCCAGCACGCGCCGGCGCGTCGATCCCCTCCTCGCCATGATCCCCCCGCATCATCCCCTGCCGGCGATAATATGACCGGGAGGGGAGTGGGATTATGGCAAGGCTCAGACGTATTGCGCGATGCCGTTGCCGAAGGACCAGTTCTCCTTCGCCACCTCGATCAGGTTGATGAACACATCCTCGCGGCGCAGCCCAGGGTTCTCGGCCAGCCGGTCGGCGAGGCGGCGGTACAGGGCCTGCTTCTGCTCGACGGTGCGGGTGTTGCTGACCGTGGCCTGGATGAACACCACGTCGCCGGTGCGGGCGATGCCGGGATAGGTCGGGTCGTAGTCGAAGCCGGTGTCGTCATGCTCGTGCACCAGCAGGAAGCGGTCGTTCTCCGGCACGTTGAAAGTCTCGCGCAGGGACAAATAGACGGCGTCGCGAATGGCCTGGATGTGGCCGGCCGGCCTGCCCTTGCGCAGCGAGATCCGGACGAGGGGCATGGGACTCTCCAAGGTCGGGCGGCGGACGCCGCGGTGTCTCAGATATAACTTCCCTTTGATCATTTCGGAATGAGCTCAATTCTGCTATCAATGATGATGATCTGAAATGATGATACCATGCGTTCCCTAGACCTCGACGCCGTCCAGGCGTTCGTCCTGGTGGCCGATCACGGCAGCTTCACCCGGGCCGCCGACGCCCTCGGCGCCACCCAGTCCGGCGTCAGCCTGCGGCTGAAGCGGCTGGAGGATCGGCTCTGCGCCCGGCTGTTCGAGCGCACGCCGCGGCTGGTGCGGCTGACGCCGCAGGGCGAGGCTTTCCTGCCGCGGGCGCGGCGGCTCCTGGAGGCGCAGGACGATGCGGTCGCCGCGGTCTCGGCCCGGCCGCAGCGGCTGGTGCTCGGCATCAGCGACCATGTCGCGGGGCCGGAGCTGCCGGGGCTGCTGGCCCGGGTGGCGGGGCAGGGACCCGGCCTGGCGCTGGAGGTCCGGCTCGACCTGTCGCAGGACCTGCTTGCCGAGTATGACGCCGGACTCCTCGATGCCGTGATCGTCCGTCGCGACGCCGGCCGCCGCGACGGCGAAGCGCTGTTCCGCGACGAGTTCGGCTGGTTCGCCGCCACGGGCTGGCACCCCCGTCCGGGCGACCCACTCCCACTGGTCACCCGGTCGGCGCGCTGCGGCGTGCGGACGGTGGCGCTGCGCGCGCTCGACGCCGCCGGTATCGCCTGGGCCGAGGTCTTCGTCGGCGGCGGCAGCGCCGCTGTGGCGGCGGCGACCATGGCGGGACTCGGCGTGTCGCCCCTGGCCCGACGGACGGCGCCGCCCTCGACCGTCGATGTCGGGCCGCGGCTCGGCCTGCCGGCCCTGGCCCCGATCGAGGTGATGCTGCATTCGCGCCTGACCGACCCCCGGCTCGCCGGGGCCCTGCGCGGCCTCGCCGCCGCCTTCCGCATGCCGGTCGCGGCGTGACCTGGCGTCGCAGCCAGACCAAAGGCGCAGGCCTGCCGGTTGGTTCCCGGCCGCGGCGCGGGGGTGGCATGTGCCGGCGCAGCGCAACGCGACCCTTACCGAAGCACGGCGGCATCGGCTAGAGTTCGCGCGCCATGCGAACCCTCTATCACATCTGGCTCTCCGCCCAATCCCGCATCGTCCGGCTGCTGCTGGCCGAGAAGGACCTGCATTGCGACACCAAGGTCGAGCGGGTCTGGGAGCGCCGCGAGGAGTTCCTCGCCCTCAACCCGACGGGCGAGGTGCCGCTGCTGATCGAGCCGGACGGCACGACGCTGACCGATGTCTGGGTCATCGTCGAATACATGGAGGAGATGCATCCCGAGGTGCCGCTGCTGGGCGACACCACCTTGGCGCGGGCCGAGACCCGGCGCCTGCTGGTCTGGTTCGACCAGAAGTTCGGCCGCGAGGTGACCGAGAACCTGGTGGGCGAGAAGTTCATGAAGCGGGTGACGCGCAGCGGCCAGCCCAGCTCCGACGCGATCCGCGCCGGCCGGCAGAATGTGCACTACCATCTCGACTACATCTCCTACCTCGCCGAGACCCGGCGCTGGCTGGCCGGCGACGAGTTCAGCCTGGCCGACATCGCCGCTGCCGCCCATCTCTCGGTGGTCGACTATCTTGGCGACGTGCCGTGGGATGCCCATCCCGAGGCGCGGCAATGGTATTCGCGCATAAAGTCCCGCCCCAGCTTCCGGCCGCTGCTGGAGGACCACGTTCCCGGCATTCCGGCGCCGGCGCATTACCGCGACCTGGATTTCTGACCCGGTCCGTCCTATCTGTGTTGTTGAGAGCGATTCTTAGATAGCGCCGTCCTGCGTGGCGGATCATCGGAGACGAAGCATGGATGCCTTGGATCTTCTGCTGAAGCGGCGCTCGGTGCCCGCCCGCAACATGGTCGAGCCGGGCCCGGATGCCGCGGCGCTGGAGCGGATCCTGCGGGCCGGCACGCGGGTGCCGGACCACGGCAAGCTGGCGCCCTGGCGCATCCAGGTGCTGCGCAAGGACGGGCAGCGCCGGCTGGGCGAGGCGATGGCCGGGATCTTCGCCCGCGAGACCCCGGACGCGACCGAGGCGCTGGTCGAGGCGATGCGGCAGAAGCCGGCCCTGGCGCCGCTGCTGCTGGTGATCACCCACAAGCCCCAGCCCGGCAAGATCCCGGAGCTGGAGCAGATCCTGTCCGGCGGCGCGCTGTGCCAGAACATCCTGATGGCGGCGCACGGCCAGGGCTACTGCGCAAGCTGGATCACCGGCTGGCCGGCCTACCACCCGCAGATCGTCGAGCTGCTGGGCCACAACCCGGCGACCGACAAGATCATCGGCTTCATCTATCTCGGCACCCCGACCGAGCCGACGGAGGACCGGCCGCGCCCGGCGCTGTCCGACGTCGTCACCGAATGGTCCGGCGCGCCGGTGCAGGTGGCCTGACGACGCCTACGCCGCCGCGGCGACGCGGCGCGACTCCATCAGCAGCGCCAGGAACGCCCGCGCCGCGGGATTGACCGGGCCGTCTCTGGCGCCGCGCTCGGCATGGGCGACGCCCAGCTCCCAGCAGATCTCCGGCGGGGCCAGTGTCGCCACCGCCGGCGGCGGGCGGTGCGGGTCGGCTGGATGGGCGGCGATCAGCGCCTCCGGTACCAAAGCGATGCCGAGGCCGAGGGCGACCAGGTCGAGCGCGGTCGGCAGGTCGTTGACCTCGAAGCCGGTGCGGCGCTCCACCCGCACCCGGGCGAAGGCCTGGTCGACCATCTGCCGGGTGCCCCAGTCGGTCTGGAAATCGACGAAGGTCTCGCGGCCCAGCCGGCTCAGGGCCACGTTCTTCCGGCCCGCCAGCGGATGGTCGTGGCGGCAGGCGGCCACCAGCTCCTCGCAGGCCAGCATGGTGGCCCGGACATCCGGCGGCGGCGCGGGCTGCATCGGCACGAAGGCCAGGTCCACCCGGCTGTCGCGCAGCTTCTCGAACAGCCGGTCCGATCCGCCCTGGCACAGCCGAATCTCGACCCCGGGATGGGCGGCGTGGAACCGGGCCAGCAGCCCCGGCAGTTCAACGAAGGGCGCCAGGCTGTGGGTGGTGCCGATCGCCAGCCGGCCGCGGGCCAGGCCCTGGACCGCGGCGACGGCGTCGCGGGCACCCTGCGCCGCCGCCAGCACCCGCCGCGCCTCCTCGGCCAGCACCCGGCCGGCGGCAGTCAGGTCGACCCGCCGGGTGCTGCGGATGAACAGCGGCGCGCCCAGCTCCTCCTCCAGCGCCCGGATCGAAGCCGACAGGCCGGACTGGACGATGTTCACCCGCCGGGCGGCGCGGGTGAAGTGCTGCTCCTCCGCCACCGCCAGGAAATGCTCCAGCTGCCTCAGATCCATGGTCCCGCCCGATTTCGCCGATTGTGCTGCGATCATGCTGAATGCGATCTGAACATTCAATTGGAACGATGAATGCGATGCCGTCATTCTCCAGGCCGGACATGACCGGGAGAAGACCATGAGCGAAGGCCACACGCATCTGCCGACACGGCGCTTCGGCACCACCGACATGGCGATCACCCGGGTCGGCTTCGGCGCCTGGGCGATCGGCGGCGCCGGCTGGGCCGCGGCCTGGGGCGAGCAGGACGACGACGCCTCGGTGGCGGCGATCCGCCACGCCGCCGAGGTCGGCATCAACTGGATCGACACCGCCGCGGTCTACGGCCTCGGCCATTCCGAGGAGATCGTCGGCCGCGCCCTGCGCGAGATCCCGGCCGACAAGCGGCCCTATGTCTTCACCAAGGGCGGGCTGATCTGGGACGAGGCCAACCGCACCGCGGTGCCGAAGCGGGTCGGCGCGCCAGACAGCCTGCGGCGTGAGGTCGAAGCCTCGCTGAAGCGGCTCGGCGTCGAGCGGATCGACCTGTACCAGCTGCACTGGCCGGCCGAGGACGGCACCTCGATCGAGACCCTGTGGCAGACCTTCCTCGACCTGAAGGCGGAAGGGAAGGTGCGGGCCGTCGGCCTGTCCAACCACAATGTCGAGCTGCTGGCGCGGGCCGAAGCGGTCGGCCATGTCGACACGCTGCAGCCGCCATTCTCGGCGATTCGCCGCGACATCGGGGCGTCGGAGCTGCCGTGGTGCGCCGCGCACCAGACCGGCGTCATCGTCTACAGCCCGATGCAGTCCGGCCTCCTGACCGGCGCCTTCACGGCGGAACGGGCGGCGGCGCTGCCGAAGGACGACTGGCGCTCGCGCTCGCCGCATTTCACCGGCGAAGGGCTGGCCCGCAACCTGGCGCTGGCCGAGGCGTTGAAGCCGGTGGCGGCGCGCCACGGCACCTCGGTCGCCGCCGTGGCGGTGGCCTGGACGCTGGCCTGGCCGGCGGTCACCGCCGCGATCGTCGGCGCCCGCAGCCCCGAGCAGGTCGACGGCTGGCTCGACGCCGCGACGCTGGAGCTGACGGCGGAGGATGTCGGCGAGATCGCCGCCGCGATCGAGAGCACCGGCGCGGGCACCGGGCCGGTGCGGCCGTAACGACAACGTGGACCGGGTTCGCCTCCGGGCCGGCCCGGTCACACGACCGTCAGGGTGTCCCCTTCAGCGATCCGGCCGCCGGCCAGCACCTCGGCATAGATGCCGCAATCGGCATGGCCGAAGCCGGTGATCAACGCCTTCGGGATGTTCAGGTCGCGCTCGCCGGTCGCCGGGTTGACGTTGGTGGCGGCGCAGCGGGTGATCCGTGAGACGACCTTGAGCCGCACCGGCCCGATCGCAAGCTCGCGGCCGATCCAGTCGAACTCCGCCCAGGCCGGCAGGCCCTCGAGGATCAGGTTGCCGCGGAAGCGCCGCGGGTCGACCGGGGCGCGCGTCACCCGCTCGATGTCCTTCACAGAGGCCAGGTTGATCAGCGAGACCAGCTTCTCCGGCTTGTCGGTGAAGGCGAGGCCGGGGGCGGAGACGATCTTCACCGCGCCGCGCGCGTCCTTCATGAAGGCGTTCAGGAACTGGTTGATCAGCTCCTGCCCGATCGGCAGGGACAGCAGGCCGCGCGCCACCTGCTTGCCGTCGCGCTTCAGCGTCAGCGCCTCGGTCACGTCGTCGTAATCGATGCCCAGCAGGGCCAGCCGCTCGTCGGTCATCCGCTGCAGGAACTGCCGCTTCGGCTGCCAGCTCGGCGCCGTGGGGTCGCATTGGCTGGCGCCGTGCACGATGGCGAAGCGCCGGTCATGCGGCAGCGTCTCGCCGGCGGCGAGATCGGTGGCGGCGAGTTTCTGCCCGGTCATACCCTTGACGGGGTAGCGGTACAGTTCGGCGATGCGGACGGCAGTCATGGCGGGTCTCGGGTTCCGGGCAAAAACCCTAGCGCGTTCTGGCTGGTGGAAACAATCAGCGCGCCGAGGATCGCCGCTATGCGCGATTGGGACCGGCCCGGCATCGGCCGGCCTGTGGCGGGTCTTCAGAGATGGTCCCGACAGCCCTTGTTGCTGCAGGGCCACACCCCTACATCAGTCCTGCATCCTCCCGGATCGCACGAATGTGGATCAAGGCGGGGTCGGGCTTCGAGCAAGACGACCGCGCCGGATAGCGGAGACTAGACGTATGGATCTTCAGAAGTTCACCGAGCGCAGCCAGGGATTCCTCCAGGCCGCTCAGACCGCGGCCTTGACCCGCGGCCACCAGCAGCTTTTGCCCGAGCACCTGCTGAAGGTGCTGCTCGACGACGAGGAAGGGCTCGCGGCCAACCTGATCCGCAGCGCCGGCGGGCGGCCCGAGGCCGCGGCCCAGGCGGTGGAGCAGGCGCTGGCCAAGCAGCCCAAGGTCGAGGGCGGCGGCGGCCAGGTCTATATGAGCCGCGAGCTGGCGCGCGCGCTGGACCAGGCGCAGGAGCAGGCGAAGAAGGCCGGCGACCAGTATGTCGCGGCCGAGCGGCTGCTGCTGGCGCTGGCCATCGCCAAGGAGACCGAGGCCGGCCGGGCCCTGGTCCAGGCCGGGATCACGCCGCAGACGCTGAACCACGCGGTCGATGCCATGCGCAAGGGCCGAACCGCCGACAGCCCCGGCGCAGAGGGCCAGTACGATGCCCTGAAGAAATACGCGCGCGACCTGACCGAGGCCGCGCGGTCGGGCAAGCTCGACCCGGTGATCGGCCGCGACGAGGAGATCCGCCGCACCATCCAGGTGCTGTCGCGTCGCACCAAGAACAATCCGGTGCTGATCGGCGAGCCCGGCGTCGGCAAGACCGCGATTGTCGAGGGCCTGGCGCTGCGCATCGTCAATGGTGACGTGCCGGAGAGCCTGAAGAACAAGCGCCTTCTGGCGCTCGACCTCGGCGCGCTGGTTGCCGGTGCCAAGTTCCGCGGCGAGTTCGAGGAGCGGCTGAAGGCCGTGCTGCAGGAGGTGACCTCCGCCGCCGGCGAGATCGTGCTGTTCATCGACGAGATGCACCAACTGGTCGGCGCCGGCAAGGCGGACGGCGCCATGGACGCCTCGAACATGCTGAAGCCGGCCCTGGCGCGGGGCGAGTTGCACTGCGTCGGCGCCACCACGCTCGACGAGTACCGCAAGCACGTCGAGAAGGACGCGGCGCTGGCCCGGCGCTTCCAGCCGGTCTTCGTCTCCGAGCCTACGGTCGAGGACACCATCTCGATCCTGCGCGGGCTGAAGGAGAAGTACGAGCTGCACCACGGCGTGCGCATCACCGACGGCGCGATCGTGGCTGCCGCGACCCTGTCGAACCGCTACATCACCGACCGGTTCCTGCCGGACAAGGCCATCGACCTCGTGGACGAAGCCGGGGCCCGGTTGCGCATGCAGGTCGACAGCAAGCCCGAGGAGATCGAGGCGCTGGACCGGCGCACCATGCAGCTGAAGATCGAGCGCGAGGCCCTGAAGAAGGAGACCGACGCGGCCTCGAAGGACCGTCTCGCCAAGCTGGAGCAGGAGCTGGCCGAGCTGGAGGAGCAGTCCTCGACCCTGACCGCGGCCTGGACCGCGGAGAAGGAGAAGCTGTCCGCGGCGACCAAGGTCAAGGAGCAGCTGGACCAGGCCCGGGGCGAGCTGGAGCAGGCGCAGCGCGGCGGCAATTGGGCCCGTGCCGGCGAGCTGACCTACGGCGTGATCCCGGATCTCGAGAAGAAGCTCAAGGAGGCCGAGGCGGCCCAGGCCTCGCACATGGTGCGCGAGGAGGTGCAGGCCGACGACATCGCCGCGGTGGTCAGCCGCTGGACCGGCGTTCCGGTCGACCGGATGCTGGAGGGCGAGCGCGAGAAGCTGCTCCATATGGAGGAGAAGCTGAAGACCCGCGTGGTCGGCCAGGACGAGGCGCTGACGGCGGTGGCCAGTGCGGTGCGGCGCGCCCGCGCCGGGCTGCAGGACCCGAACCGGCCGATCGGCAGCTTCCTGTTCCTGGGCCCGACCGGCGTCGGCAAGACCGAGCTGACCAAGGCGCTGGCCGAGTACCTGTTCGACGACGACACGGCGATGGTCCGCCTCGACATGTCGGAATACATGGAGAAGCACTCGGTCAGCCGGCTGATCGGCGCCCCGCCGGGCTATGTCGGCTATGACGAGGGCGGGGCGCTGACCGAGGCGGTGCGGCGCCGGCCCTACCAGGTGATCCTGTTCGACGAGGTCGAGAAGGCCCATCCGGACGTCTTCAACGTGCTGCTGCAGGTGCTGGACGACGGCCGCCTGACCGACGGGCAGGGGAGGACGGTCGATTTCCGCAACACGCTGATCGTCATGACCTCGAATCTGGGCTCGGAGCATCTCGCCGTCGCCTCGATCGAACAGGGCGACCGCGAGGGCGAGATCGATTTCGTCAGCCGCGAGAAGGTGCTGATGGCGGTGCGCCAGCACTTCCGGCCGGAGTTCCTGAACCGGCTCGACGAGATGATCGTGTTCCGCCGCCTGACCCGGGCGAACATGACCGGCATCGTCGAGATCCAGCTGGGTCGCCTGCGCCACCTGCTGGCCGACCGCAAGGTGACGCTGGAGCTGGACGACAAGGCCAAGGGCTGGCTGGCCGACCAGGGCTATGACCCGATCTATGGGGCGCGGCCGCTGAAGCGGGTGATCCAGCGCGAGCTGCAGAACCCGCTGGCAACGGCGATCCTCGAGGGCCGGGTGGCCGACGACAGTGCGGTCAAGGTCACCGCCGGCGAGGATGGGCTGGTGCTCGAGCCCCAGCCGCTCGCCGCGGCGGCCTGATCGACCGGACGGGAAGGGGCGCTTCGGCGCCCCTACACCGTGATCTCGAAGACAAAGTCGAGGAAAGCGCGCACCCGGGCTGGGGGCAGGCCGCGCGAGCGGTGATAGGCGTAGACCGGGAAGCCCTCGTCCGACCAGTCAGGCAGCAGCCGGACCAGCCGGCCCGATGCCAGCAGGTCGCGCACGCTGAACTCCAGCGGCTGGCCGATGCCCTGGCCGCCCAGCAGGGCGCCGATCAGGCTGCCGGAATCGTTCACCGTCAGCCGGCCCTTGACCGGCACTGACAGCAGCTCGGTCTTGCGCCGGAACTCCCATTCATAGGGCCGGCCGGTGGCGGCCTCCTTGACCAGCACGCATTCATGGCAGTCCCGCACCAGATCCTCCGGATGCTGCGGGCGGCCGCGCCGGGCCACGTAGTCGGGGGCGGCGCAGGTCAGCACCCGGGTCTCCAGCAGCAGCTTGCTGTTCAGGCCTGACGGCTCCGGCTCGCCGAAGCGCAGCGCGATGTCGAAGCCCTCGGCCACCAGGTCGCCGATGCGGTCGCGCACCACCAGCTCCAGCTCGATCTCCGGATGCCGCGCCATGAAGCCGGACAGGCGCGGGGCCAGGACGGAGTGGCCGAAGGCGGCATCGGCATTGACCCGCAGCCGGCCGCGCACCGCGGTGGCGCCGCCCGACGCCTCGGCCGCCCGCTCCTCGATCCCGGTCAGATGCGGCATCACCCCGTCGTAGAAGCGGCGGCCTTCCTCGGTCAGCGTGATCGCCCGCGGCGTGCGGTCGAACAGGCGCACGCCCAGCCGCGCCTCCAGCCGGGCGATGGCGCGGCTGACACCGGACTGAGTCAGGCCCAGGCTGTCCGCCGCCCGCACGAAGCTGCCGGCCTCGACCACCGCGGCCAAGGCGCTGATGCCGCTCAGCAGGCGGCCATCGAAGACCATGAGCACGACTTGCAGTCATTGAAATGATGTCGACTATGCGCTCGTGTCGTGATGGGTCAAGTCATAGGGTTCCGTCAGCGGCGATCGGTGCCGCAACCGATGGAGATCCCCATGGAAGGCAAAATCATCGCGATCACCGGCGCGTCGAGCGGCATCGGCGAGGCCGCGGCGCGCCATTTCGCCAAGGCCGGCGCCGCGGTAATGCTGGGCGCCCGCCGCCTGCACCGGCTGGAAGTCGTGGCCGACGAGATCCGCCGCGACGGCGGCCGGGTGGCGCTGCAGCGCCTGGACGTCACCCGCCGCGAGGATGTGGACGCCTTCGTCCAGGCCGCGGTGGCGCAGTTCGGCCGGCTGGACGTGATCGTCAACAATGCCGGGGTGATGCCGCTGTCCCCGGTCACCGACCTCAAGGTCGAGGAATGGGACCGGATGGTCGACGTCAACCTCAAGGGCGTGCTGTACGGCGTCGCCGCGGCGCTGCCGGTGTTCCGCGCCCAGGGCTCCGGCCACATCGTCAACGTCACCTCGGTGGCAGACCGGCGCATCGTGCCGACCGCTGCGGTCTATTCGGCGACGAAGTACGCCGTGCGCGCCTTCTCCGAGGGGCTGCGGCAGGAGATCGGCGGCGGCATCCGGGTCACGGTGGTGGCGCCGGGCGCGACGGAATCGGAGCTGGCCAACGGCATCTCCGACCCGGAGCTGCGGCGGGCCGCGATCGAGGATTACCGCCGCGACCTGCTCCCGGCCGAGGCCATCGCCCGTGCGATCGCCTACGCGGTCGCCCAGCCGCCGGAGGTCGACGTCAACGAGCTGGTCGTGCGCCCGACCGCCCAGGCCTATTGAGCGGAGGCCGTGATGGCGCCCTCCCGCATCGTCCTGGCGGCCTGGGCGGTTCTCGCCGCCTCGGCCGCCGACGCCCAGACGACCCTGACACAGGCTATCGACATGACACGCACCGACCTCTCCGCAGCCGATCTCGCCGGCATGTGGGTGACCGAGAACGGCCACATCCGGCTCGAGCTACTGGCCGGCGGCCGCTACGACGAGGCGCGCGGCGCCCGGCGCAGCGCCTATACCGGCCGCTGGGAGATCCGCGGCCCGGGCCAGCTCTTCTTCGCCGACGATTCCGGCTTCACCGCCATGGGCACCGTCGCCGACGGAACCCTGGAGGTGGGTGGCGACCGCTTCCGCCGGGACGGGCGTTGGGACTGACCGGCATGCCGTCCTATCATCCCGGGAACCGAGGAGGACGGCATGATCCGCATCGACCATCTCGACCATCTGGTGCTGACCGTGGCCAGCATCGAGGCGACCCGCGACTTCTACGCCCGGGCACTCGGCATGACGGTCGAGGTTTTCGGCCAGGGCCGCACCGCGCTGCGCTTCGGCGACCAGAAGATCAACCTGCACCAGGCCGGGCGGGAGTTCGAGCCGAAGGCGCTGCGGCCGACGCCCGGCTCGGCCGATCTCTGCTTCATCGCCGCGACGCCGCTGGAGGAGGTGGTGGCCCATCTCGACAGCCTCGGCATCGCGATCGAGGAGGGCCCGGTGCCCCGCACCGGGGCCACCGGGCCGATCCGCTCGGTCTATCTCCGCGATCCCGACGCCAACCTGATCGAGATCTCGAACCCGGCCTGAGGCTTCACTCCAAGTCGCCCCGCTTCTTGGCGGCGCGGCCCTGCTTCTGCCGCTGGATCCAGACCTTGCGCGCCGCGGCCCGGGCAACCGGGTCTTCCCGGCGGCCGAGATGCGCCAGCTCGCGCTGCAGCTTGCCCCAGTTGCGCCAGCGGTCCCCATCCAGGCGGCCATCCTCCAGCGCCGCGCGCACGGCGCAGCCGGGTTCCGCCTCATGCCGGCAGTCGCCGAAGCGGCATGTCGCCGCCAGCGCCTCGATGTCGTCGAAGGCCGTGGCGACACCGGCCTCGGCATCCCACAGCCCCAGCTCGCGCATGCCCGGCGTGTCCAGCACCAGACGCCCATCCGGCAGCAGCACCAGCTCGCGATGGGTGGTGGTGTGGCGGCCGCGGGCGTCGTCCTCGCGGATTCCGCCGGTCGCCATCCTCTCCATCCCGGCCAGGGCGTTGACCAAGCTGGATTTGCCGACGCCGGAACTGCCCAGCAGCACCGCCGTCTGGCCGGGGGCGAAGCAGTCGCGCAAGCCCTCGATGCCCTCGCCGCTGACGGCGGAAACGACATGGACCGGCACGCCCCGGGTCAGCGGTTCGATTTCGGCAAGCGCTGGGGCGCGGTCGTCGCACAGATCGGCCTTGGTCAGCACCACCACCGGCGCGGCCCCGCTCTCCAATGCCGTGGCGAGGTAGCGCTCGATCCGCCGGGCGTTGCGCTCGGCGTTCAGCGAGGTGACGAGGAAGGCGACCTCGATATTGGCGGCCACCACCTGGGCAACCGGCCGGCCGGGGCCGGCCGCCTTGCGGGTGAAGGCGTTGCGCCGCGGCAGCACGGCATGGATGGTGGCGCTGGCTTTGTCCGGGGGCACGGACACAGCGACCCAGTCGCCGGTCACCGGATACTCGCCCTCCTGTGCCTCATGGGCGAAGCGCCCGGACAGGTGGCTGGTCATCTCGCCCTGCGGCGTGATGAGGGTGTAGGCGCCGCGCCGCTGCACGGTGACGCGCGCCGGGCTCAGGCCTTGGGCTGCATGAGGGCTGAAATCATCCTGGAGCCCCTGGCTCCAGCCATAGCGTTCGATCAATTCGGAAATCCTCGGTCGGAAAGCCTGTCAGGCGCCGGCCGATGGAATCCTGATGTCAGGAGGTCCGAACGGCGGCACAGCAAAGGGTGGCGCGAAACGCGCGGACAATGGCAGCCATCGTCATACCCTCCTTTCCGAGCCGTCAGGGGCAGCCCAGGGATAAGCTGGCCGGGGCCAGGCGTCAAGCCAGCGCATGATCTTACCGCTTGGAGGCGGGCCCGGGGTCGGGCGATGCTCGCCGGTGCAAACCATCGAAGGGGGCTTCCATGCTGCGCATTCCGGCCGCGACGGCCGTCCTGTCCCTCGCGCTGGCCGCCGCGCCGGCGGCGCAGGCGGCGGAAGGGCTGTGGAGCGTCTATGATTCGGCGCTGAAGAGCGCGAAGTACATCGACCTGACCCATGCTTTCGCGCCGACCCAGCCGGTTTGGCCGGGCTTCGGCAATGCCGAGTTCAAGCCGGCGATCGCGGGCAACGAGCTGCCGGACTACGCCAAGAAGGGCGACGAATTCACCTATGCCAAGCACGGCTTCGTCGCCAGCGCCTATGCCCTGCCGACCGACCAGTACGGCACCCAGCTGGACCCGCCGGCGCATTGGGACGAGTTCGGCGCCACGATCAGCGACCTGCCGCCGACCTTCGCGGTGCGGCCGCTGGTGCTGATCGATATCCACGAGAAGGTGGCGAAGGACCCGAGCTACGCCATGACTGTGGACGACGTCACCGCCTGGGAGGCCAAGCACGGCACCGTGCCCGAGGGCAGCGTGGTCATGGTCCGCACCGACTGGTCGAAGAAGTGGAGCGATGTCGAGCATTTTAACGACAAGCCGTTCCCCGGCGTGTCGCTGGACGCGCTGAAGTTCCTGCATCTGGAGCGCCGCATCCTGTTCCACGGCCATGAGCCGCTGGACACCGACGCCACGCCGACGCTGGAGGGCGAGGCCTGGCTGATGCACAACCACTTCACCCAGGCCGAAGGCGTGGCCAATCTCGACCAGGTGCCGGAGGCCGGGGCGCTGATCACCATCGGCTTCGCCAAGCCGCTGGGCGGCACCGGCGGCTATGCCCGCTACGTCGCCATCGCCCCGGCCGACTGGCCGCATGGCGTGACCATCGCCGAGGCGCCGGGCGCGCCGCTGCCGAAGCAGACCGCGCCGCTGCGCCGCGGCCCCGACGGGGTGATGCGGCCGACGCCGCAATGACCGGGCAGGGGAGGGCAGGAGCCCTCCCCTTCGCAGGAGGAGCGGGGCCGGATGCCGGAGCTGCGGATCACCACCGATTTCGAGGGCGGCAGCGTCGCGGTGCTCGCCTGCGACGACCCCGGCGCGATCCGGCTGGCGCTCCGGCCCGACGGCCGGGCGCCGGACATGCAATGGTTCCACTTCCGGTTGCACGGTGCCCGCGGCCGTGACTGCCGCATGACCTTCGAGAACTCGGACCGGCTGGCACGGCTGGCCGGGCGGGACGAGATCCCCGATTGCTGGACCGGCTACCGCGCCGTCGCCTCGCATGACGGCACGGAGTGGCTGCGGGTTGGAGCGGAGGTTCGAGACGGTGTCTTCTCGATCGTCGACCGGCCGCGGCACGACGCAGTCGACTACGCCTATTTCGCGCCCTATCCGCTGGCTCGGCACCGGGCGCTGGTCGACCGCGCCCGGCAGGCGCCGCAGGTGGCGCATGACGTGCTGGGCCGGACGCCGGACGGGCATCCGATCGACCGGCTGACGATCGGCCATCCCGGACCGGGCAAGAAGCGGCTGTGGATCATGGCGCGGCAGCACCCGTCCGAGACCATGGGCGGCTGGTTCCTGGAGGGGCTGGTGGGCCGGCTGCTCGACCCCGCCGATCCGCTCGCTGCCGGGTTGCGCGAGGCGGCGGTGATCCACATCGTGCCGACCGCCAACCCCGACGGCTGCGCCCGCGGCCACACCCGCACCAACGCGTTGGGCATGAACCTGAACCGCGCCTGGAACGATCCGGCGGCCACCGATGCGCCGGAGGTGGCGGCGATCCGCGGCGCGATGGAGGTCGAGGGCGTCGATTTCTGCCTCGACATCCACGGCGACGAGGAACTGCCCTACAACTTCCTCGGCGGGCCGCTGGAGATCCCGTCGCGCAGCCCGGTGCTGCGCCGGCGCTTCGTCGATTTCATGCGCGGGCTGGAGGTGGCGAGCCCGGACTACAGCCGCCGCCACCCCTATCCGGGCGGGCCGCCGGTCGAGGCCGATCTGCGCATGGCCTGGAACTGGATCGCCGAACGCTTCGGCTGCCTGACCGTGCTGCTGGAGATGCCGTTCAAGGACCAGGTCGATGCGCCGGACGCCCGCACCGGCTGGTCGCCGCAGCGCAGCGCCCGACTGGGCCGGGCGATGCTGGAGCCGATCGCCGCGGCGCTGCCCGGGCTGCGGTAGGACCCATCCGTGGGAATGTGATAGAGCTTGCCGGAACGGGCAGGATAACGATCCTGGGGAGGGCGCGTGATTGGGTTCCGGATGCTGGCACGGGCGGCACTGGCCGCTTCGCTCCTGATCGCAGGCGGCGCGGCGATGGCGGCCGAGAAGACGGTCGAGTTCACGGTCGACGGCCAGACCGTCGTCGGCACCCTGGCGCTGCCGGCCGGCGTCGCCTCGCCGCCGGCCGTGCTGCTGCTGCACGGCTTCACCGGCAGCCGGGACGAGCTGGAGATCCCGGCGGTGAAGGAGGGCATCTTCCGCCGCGCCGCGCGGATCTGGGCGGCCCAGGGCATCGCCAGCCTGCGCATCGACTTCCGCGGCAATGGCGACAGTGGTGGCGCCTTTGCCGACATGACGCTGGACGGGCAGGTGAAGGACGCGCTGGCCGCGCTGGACTTCCTCGCCGCGGAGGGCGCGGTCGACAAGGACCGCATCGCCCTGGTCGGCTGGAGCATGGGCGGTGCGGTCGGCGCCATCACTGCCGGCCGCACGAAGCAGAAGCTGACCTCGGTCTCGGCGTGGGCGCCGGGCACCAACATGCCGGCGTCGATCGCCTTGCTGTTCGGAGCGGACCTCGTCAAGCAGGGGCTGGCCAGCGGCGACAAGCCGGTCACGGCGAAGCTGCCCTGGGGCGCCGAGGTCTCGCTGAAGAGCGGCTTCTTCCGGAGCCTGTATGTGACCGACCCGGTGGCGGAGATCGCCCGCTACAAGGGGCCGCTGCTGGTCGCGGTCGGCACCAAGGACGACGTGGTCTTCCCGCAGCCGATCGCGGGCCAGGTGCTGCTCGACAACCATGACGGGCCGGAGGAGTTGTGGGTGCGGCCGATGGACCACGTCTTCAACGCCTTCGATGGCGTCGACATGGTCGACGAGCTGATCGCCAAGACCGGCAGCTTCATCACCGCGGCGACGCCGCCTGCGGTCCTCGCGGCGGATTATGAGACGAAGGGGGTGACCGAGAACAACCTCCCGGTCTTCTACCAGAAGCTGAAGGATCAGCTGCATTTCGCCTTGGCCTGGGACCCAGCCCGCGGCGACTTCCCACAGTGGCGGGCGACCGCCCGGGCGAAGCTGTGGGACCTCTTGATCCAGCCAGACGATTCGACGCCGTTCGACGCAAGGGTGGTCGAGGAGCAGGACCGCGGCGATTACGTGGCGCGGAGGATCGTGCTGTCGATCACCGGCAACAGCCGCGTCGCCGCGCTGCTGCTGGTGCCGAAGGGGCGGGGGCCGTTCCCGGCGGCGCTGGTGCTGCACGACCACGGCGGCAAGTTCGATATCGGCAAGGAGAAGATGGTCCGGCCCTGGGGCGACGATGCGCGGCTGGCCTCGGCCCAGGCCTGGGTCGACAGATACTATTCGGGCAACTTCATCGGCGACGATCTGGCCCGGCGCGGCTATGTCGTGCTGGCGACCGACGCGCTGGGCTGGGGCGACCGGCAGAACAACGGCCCGGAGTCGCAGCAGGCGCTGGCCTCCAACCTGTTCAATCTCGGCTCCTCGCTGGCCGGCACTATCGCGGTGGAGGATGTGCGGGCGGCGCGCTACCTGGCATCGCTGCCGGAGGTCGACAAGGGCCGGGTCGCGGCGATCGGCTTCTCGATGGGCGCCTTCCGCGCCTGGCAGGTGGCGGCGCTGACCGACGCGGTCACCGCCGGGGTCGCGGTCAACTGGATGGCGACGCTGGACGGGCTGATGGTGCCCGGCAACAACCAGCTCAAGGGCCAGTCGGCCTTCAACATGTTGCATCCCGGTATGTTCCGCTGGTTCGACTACCCCGACGCGGCGGCGATCGCGGCGCCGAAGCCGATGCTGTTCTATGCCGGCGAGACCGACCCGCTGTTCCCGGTGGCCTCGGTGCGTCAAGCCTTCGCCAGCATGGAGCGGGTCTGGGCCGATGCCGGCGCGCCGGACCGGTTCGCCGCCAAGGTCTGGCCGAACGCCCATATCTTCCGGGCCGAGGAGCAGTCGGAGGCCTTCGACTGGCTCGGTCGGCAATTCGGCCGGGTGGAGTGAGGGGCGGGGTTCAAGAGCATCCGGGAGAAACTGTCGATCGGCCTTCGCGTTGCCTCTCCCGCGGGTCCCCGGGTCAAGCCCGGGGAGGAGAGATCGAGCGAGACCGGGGGTTCGCAGAACGCGAACCGAACAGGTCATGGCGCGGGGCGAGATGTTGGGTTCGAAGGCGAATCCAACCTACGCGGTCGTGCCGCACCGGCCCTCAGCTGCTGTCCGGTTTCGACGGCTCGGGAGGGGCCGGCCGACGGCGGACTCATCCGGCGAGCGGGGCCGGTCTGCCTCGGCCTCGCGATCGGCGAGGCCGTCATCGGGCTCCGCTTCGGCAGCGACAGCGTGTCCAACTGCACGTCCAGGATCTTGTCTTCGACCAGCGTCTCCCACACCATCGACCGCACGCGTTCGACGTCCCCGGCCTCGTTCGGCTGGGCCACCGCCTCGGCGACGGACGGACTCGGCGGCCTGCTCCCGCCGCCGGCGGCGCCGCTCCTGCTCGCCCGATTCCTTCCGCCCGGCCTTGCGCTTCAGGTAGTCGGCGCGGATCCGCTCGGTCATGGCGATCGACAGCCGCATCGAGCGGGAGAGCCGGGGATGAACGCAATGAACATTGCGTTCACACTGGTCCGCCAAGAGGAGAACGGCTCGGGCGCGCGGACGCCCGAGCCGGTACGGGTTACAGCATGAAGTCCGAGGCCTGCAGCGTGATTGCGCCGTCGAGACGGATGTGGAAGTCCGAGGTGCCGTCGCCGTTGACGTCGCCGGCGATGGTGGTGACGCCGGGGCTGGTGAACGCATAGCGCAACTGGCCGGCGACTCCAGTGTAGGCGGCGGCACCGATGAAGTTGAAGGCCGTGTCGCCGTTCCCGGCATCGCCGTCGGCATCGATCATCCGAACCGAGATCACGTCCCAGGTTTGGAAGTCCTGGATCGTGTCGGCGGCCGAGACGGTGCTGTCGGAAACCGCTGTGTAGCTGAAGAAGTCCCTGCCGCTGCCGCCGTTCAGCGTGTCGGCGCCAGTTCCTCCCCGCAGGATGTCGTCACCGCCGCCGCCGTTGAGGATGTCGTCACCGTCGAACCCAATGAGCGCGTTGCTCAGGGCGTTGCCGGTCATCACGTCGTCGTGATTGCTGCCGTTGATCGTCTCGACGTCATCGGCGATCGTATCGCCCTCGGCCGTGCCGCCGGTGTTGACCTGGGTCTGGAGGTTGATCGTCACGCCGACGGCGCTGTCCCAGTAGCTGGCAATGTCGTAGTCGGCACCGCCGGCCAGATGGTCGGCACCGGCGCCGCCGCGCAGGATGTCGCCGCCGGCACCGCCAGCCAGCTGGTCGTCGGCATTGCCGCCCTCGAGGGTGTCCCAACCGGCGCCACCGTCGAGCACGTCGTTGCCGTTGAAGCCCCGCAGGATGTTCGCCGCGCCGTCGCCGGTCAGGGTGTCACCAAAGACGCTGCCCTGCAGGTTCTCGACTGCGCTCAGGGTGTCGCCCTCGGCGTAGCCGCCAGTGTTGGCGTTGGTCGCCAGGTTGACGGTGACCGCAGATCCGCTGCCGCTGTAGTCGGCCGTGTCGATGCCGGTGCCGCCATCGATCGCATCGGCTCCCGCGCCACCATTCATGGCGTCATTGCCGGCGTCTGCCCTGATCGTGTCATTGCCCGCGGCGCCCTTGATCGTATCGCCGCCTTCAAGACCGATGAGCGTGTTTGCAAGCGCATCGCCGATCAGAAGGTCGTTCAACTGGCTGCCGCTGACGCCTTCGATGCCGGTCCACTGGTCCCCGGCGGCAAAGCCTCCGGCTGCCTCGCCGGTGGTGAGATTGACCGTGACGCCGGCATCCGAGTTGAGATAGGCAATCAGGTCGATGCCGTCGCCGCCATTGAGCGTGTCGGCGCCCCAGCTGCCGTGCAGCTCGTCATTGCCCGCGCCGCCATCAATGACGTCGTCTCCCGCCATGCCGATGAGCCGGTCATCGCCTTCGATGCCGAGGAGCGTGTTGGCAGCCGCATCGCCCCACAATGCGTCGTTCAACTGGCTGCCGCTGACGCCCTCGACGCCGGAAAACTGGTCCCCGTCGGCAAAGCCCCCTGCGGCCCCGCCGGTGCCGAGATTGATCGTGACCGCGACATCCGAGTTGAGATAGGCGATGATGTCGAAGCCGTCGCCACCATTGAGCGTGTCGTTGCCCCAGCTGCCGTGCAGCTCGTCATCGCCCGCATCGCCGTTGACGACGTCGTTTCCTTGCATGCCGATCAGCCGGTCGTTGCCGCCCAGGCCGTTGATGGCGTCGTCGTCAGCGGTACCGCTGAAGTCGTCCGCACCTTCCGTGCCGTTCAAAATCGCCATTGTCGGGTCTCTCCAGGATTTTGTTTGGGTTGTCGTTCCCAACGTTCCGGGGCGGCATGCCATAGCGGCCATCCGGAACGAGGCGTAAACAAAAATGTAATCATAAGTAGGATGAATCGCCTACCGAAGCGATTGAGTAACAAATTCTAGAGCACTGGCAAGGTTTTTATTTTCAAATTTCATGAAATTTTATGCGGTCATCAGAAATAAGGAGATTTGGGCAAGATCGCCCAGCGCACGTCCGCCAAGGCCGGTCCTGTGCGGAAGCATCCGCCGCTCCAAGGTCCGGTTCTCTGCCCAAGAGCGACATTCAGACGGCCCGGTACGCGCCATCAATCAACTGTGGCGCGGACGAGCTGACGCCTCGTTCCAGGGCGAGGTCGACATCGCGGGGGAAGCCGCCATCCACCAACTCGCGGCCGGACACCGAAGCCCGGATCAGGCGGGGCAGGTCCGCGCCGGCAGACCGCCAGGCGTCCCGCGCCACCTGGGCCTCGGACGAGCAGGGCAGCGCCAGCGCATCGATGACGGCGCCGGCGCCCAGCAGGTCCTCGATCGCGGGACGGAGGCCGCCATCCGGCCAGCGCTCGCCGGCGGGAACGACGCCGACCGCGCCGCCCCGGGCGAGGCCGAGCGCCGCCCGGGCCACGGCGGCGGCATTCCTCAGGCAGCCCGCCAGCACCGGCGTGCCGCCGCCGGCCAGCGAGAGTCGCGAACCGTTGGGAGAAGGCAGCATCAGCCTGGTCCCGGCCGGGATCTCCAACAGGCTCGCCGGCGACAGGCTGAACTGGCCGCCTGCGGCCCGCCGCGGCCGCGCCAGCATTGCTCCGGCGCGCTCCGCCGCCAGCCGCGCGACAGAGTCGTCGCCATGGGGAAGGGGGAGGACCGCCGCGCCCCGCGACACCGCCACGTCGACGGCGGTCGAGAACGACAGCACGTCGACGATGACCAGCACCACGACTCGACCCCTCAGGGCCTCGACGCCCGCCATGCCCCATTCGGACAAGGCCTGTGCCATGGCCTTTCTCCCTTCATTCCGTCATCCCCGCGGAAGCGGGGATCTGGCCGTCAATGGAGAAGGCTTCCCGCTTTCGCCGGAATGACGGCAAGGAGAATGGAGTGGTAGGGGCCTTTCCGCGTTCTCAGCGCTTCAGCGCGGCGACGCCCGGCAGGTCCTTGCCCTCGAGCCACTCCAGGAAGGCGCCGCCGGCGGTGGAGATGTAGGAGAAGCGGTCCTCGACCCCGGCATGGGCCAGGGCGGCGACGGTGTCGCCGCCGCCGGCCACGGTCAGCAGCTTGCCGGCCTGGGTCAGGTCCGCGGCGGCGCGGGCCACGGCGACGGTGCCGGCATCGAAGGGGCGCTTCTCGAAGACGCCGAGCGGGCCGTTCCAGACCACGGTCTTGGTCTCGGCCAGCATTGCCTTCAGATTGGCCACGGATTTCGGCCCGATATCCAGCAGCATGGCATCGGCCGGGATGGCCGAGTTGTCGACGGCCTCATGCGGCGCGTCGGCCTTGAATTCGCGGGCGACGACGCCGTCGGCCGGCAGCACGATCTCGCAGCCGGCCGCCTTGGCCTTGCCGAGGATGGTGTGCACGGCACCGGCCATGTCGTGCTCGCACAGGCTCTTGCCGACATCCACGCCCTGGGCGGCCAGGAAGGTGTTGGCCATGCCGCCGCCCAGCACCAGCCGGTCGACCCTGGCGACGAGGTTGCCCAGCAGGTCCAGCTTGGTCGAGATCTTGGCGCCGCCGACGATCGCCAGCACCGGCCGCTTCGGTGCCTCCAGCGCGGCCGACAGCGCCTCCAGCTCGGCCTGCATCAGCCGGCCGGCATAGGCGGGCAGGTGGTGGGCGATGCCCTCGGTCGAGGCATGGGCGCGGTGGGCGGTGGAGAAGGCGTCGTTGACGTAGATGTCGCCCAGCGCGGCCAGGGCCTTGGCGAAGGCCGGGTCGTTCTTCTCCTCCTCTGGATGGAAGCGGACATTCTCCAGCAGCAGGATCTGGCCGTCCTTCAGCGCCTTGACCGCCGCCTCGGCGGTGGGCCCGACGCAGTCCCCGGCGAAGGCGACCGGGCGCTCCAGCACCTCCTCCAGCGCCGGCAGCACGATGGTCTTCAGGCTGAATTCCGGAGTCACGCCCTTGGGCCGGCCGAAATGCGACAGCAGCACGACCCGGCCACCCTTGTCGGCGATCTCGTCGATGGTCGGGGCCAGCCGGTCCAGGCGGGTGGTGTCGCTGACATGGCCGTCCTCGACCGGCACGTTCAGGTCGCCGCGCACCAGCACGGTCTTGCCGCGCACATCCACGTCGTCGAGGGTCTTGAAGGCGCTCATCGGCTCGGCTCTCTGGTCTGGTGATCAGGATCGCCGGCACCGAACCACAGCCGCCGCCGCGACGCAACCGGGCCGGTGGATCGAGATCCGGGGGTGGAAGCCGACGGCTTCGCATGCTACCGGGGCCTTCAGCGGCTGATGAGGGAGTTCCCCATGGCGACCGACCTTTCGGGCCTGATCAAATGGGCGCAGCGCGACGAATGGGCGGAGACGTGGCAGGGCGTCTTCTGGGACCACATCGGGGCGGGCTGCGACCCGTTCGATCTCGACCCAGACGACCTTCCAGGCGTCCTCGGCGAACGCCAGTACATGAATGTATGGGGATGTACCTTCGAGGACTTCCTGACCCGCCGACGCGCTTCGGACGGGCAGACGATCGTCGCCGACTACCTCAAGCGGCGGGGTTGGAAAGAGGCGGTGCCGAAGAAGCGCTACATGGAGGCGCTCGGGAATTCCGTGATGAGCCTCTACGAGGTCAGTGACATCGTCCCCGGTGAGTCCTTTCTGGTTCGCGACCTGATCCGAAGCGGCGAGCCGATCCGCGTCGGCGAGCGCAGTGCGAGCCGCATGCTGAAGCCCTGGGACAAGCTCGGGGCGCGGGTGGTCGAGCACAGCGGGAAGACCGTGATCGGTGGCGGCGTCCTGGTATTCCAGCCCGAGGCCGCCGGCCGGCTTTTGGAAGCCCTCGGGAAGACGGTGAAGCGGATGCGGACCGAGATCCGGAAGATCGCGGCGAATGCGGGCGAAGCCCTGTCCGATGAGGGCGAGCGGGAGGCGGCAGCGCTGGTCGTCCTGGTGAATTCGGCGTCGCTGTTCACCGTCGTCTGGCTCAACCAGACCTTGTCGCGCCTGAATGACCCGAAGCGGCCGAGACTCCTCAACCGCGAGGGGGACGAGATCGTCTTCCACAAGACGCACTATCCATGGGCAGCCGGGACGAATGCCGAGGCGATCCGGGACCGGTTGAGACGGGTTCCGGAGCTGGTCGAGGCGAGCGAAACCTTCTGGAACTGGGTCGGCGAGGCGCCGGCCGGTGAGGTCGCCCCGCCGGCGGAAGAGGCGGGCGAGCAGGCCGCGGAGACGTTCTTCAGCACCCTCGACACCGGGGAACAGGTGTTCGGGGGTGTCGAGATCGTCGACGAGGCGGTCGTGCTGACGACGAATTCCGCGCCGCGGATGGAGCGCGGGACGGCCATGCTCACGGCCGGTCTCGGCGATCTGGTCCGGCCGCCGCTCACCGAAATCCAGACGGCGGATCAGGCGATGGCGGAAGCGGCCGACCGGCCGATCGCGCCGAGCGGTCTGTCGCCTGAGGACGAGGCCGAAATCCTTCGCGAGACACTGGATGCGCATTATCGGGAGGCGCTCGACCGCCCGCTCAAGATGTTGGGCGGCGTCGCTCCGCGCGCGGCGGCACGGACCGCAGAGGGCAAGGAGAAGTTGGCCGACTGGCTTAAATATCTCGAGAACCAGAGCCGCGGTAACCCCGACGAGAGGTTGGCGAGCTACGACTTCACCTGGATGTGGAGCGAGCTCGACGTTCTCGACCGGCGGCGGTGAGCGTGGCACCACAATAAAGTTGTCATCCCCGCGGAAGCGCTAGGGGATGTACATAAGTGCCCGGAGAGTTTGTGGTGCGTCGCGTTGACTCAGGCGCACGGCGGGGCTGGTGCCTGGAGTGGCGCTCGATTCCTATAGTCGCACGCTCGGTGACGGGAGTGCGAAATGGAACGGGTTCTTGGCCGGTTTGGGGGTCGACGCCTCGATAAAGGGGGGCGCTGCTCCTCGACCGGATGGTGCAGTTGGGCACGAGCTGCCTGCGTCGCCTATCCCAGGGCAGCAAGACAGTCGAGATCCGCTTCGGCCGGCTGTTGCGTCATCCGAGGGTAACGGTGGAGCGCCTTGTTGCCGGTTGGAGCGAGGGCACGGCAGCGGCGGTTGCGGGCCGGCATGTCCTGGCGATCCAGGACACGAGCGCGCTGAACTTCCGGACCAGCAAAGGCCGCGATCGGGGACTGGGCGCGATCGGCAAAGGAGTGGGCCGGGGCCTGCTGCTGCACCCGATGATCGCGCTCGATGCCGGGACCGGCGCGTGTCTCGGCCTGGTCGGCGGCAGCCTGTGGAGCCGCGAGCCGCCACAGCCGGGTGTGTCGGTTCCGAAGAAGAACAATGCCCGCCGGCCCTTGGCGGAGAAGGAGTCGCGGCATTGGGTCGAGACCGCGCAAGCGGCCAAGACGGTGCTGTCTTCGGCCGCGACCGTGACCATGATCGCCGATCGCGAAGCCGACCTCTACCCCCTCTGGGCGTCGATCCCCGAAGCCAACATCCATGTGCTCGGCCGGATCTTCCATGACCGCAAACTGCCGGGCGGGGGCTCGCTCTATACCGCCCCGGCCTCCTGGCCGGTCCTGGGACGGCGCAGCATCGCCATTCGCGAGCGATCCGACCGGCCCGCCCGGGTGGCCGAACTCGAACTCCGGGCCGGCACGGTCACGATTCCCCGCCCGCAGGCCTCCGGCACCTCCACCCTTCCCAAGCAGATCACCCTGACCTTGCTCGAAGTGAGTGAGCCGGCGGCGCCAGCAGGCGCCGAGCCTCTGCTCTGGCGCCTGCTGACCAGCCATGCCGCCCCCGATGCCGCCTGGCAGACGTTGACTGGTGCCGCGCCCGCTGGACCATCGAGCAGTTCTTCCGGATCCTCAAGCAGCAGGGCCTCCGCCTCGAGGACAGCCAACTCGAAACCGCCGACCGGCTCCTCAAGCTGGCCGCCGTCGCTACCCGGGCCGCCCTCGTCACCCTGCAACTCACCCGGGCCCGCGACGGTCAGGACGGCTTGGACAGCACCCTCGTCTTCTCACCCGCCGAACTCGACACTCTCGAAGCCGTCAATCGATCCTACGCAAGATCAAGTCCGACCCGGCCCAACCCATATCGAAGCCGCAGCCTGCCATGGGCCGCTTGGGTCATCGCCCGACTCGGCGGCTGGGATGGTTCTCGGACCAAAACCGCCAAACCGCCCGGACCCATCACCTTCAAGCACGGCCTCGACATCCTCAAAACCATGGCCGCTGGCTGGGCTCTCCGCGATATGTACATCCCCTAACGCTTCCGCGAGAATGACGGGGAGCGAGGGGATGAGCCGTCAGATCTTCGTCCAGGCCGCGTCGTTCTGGGACGAGGCCACGCAGGCGGCGATGAAGCGCACGCCGGCCAGGCCGTCGGCCACGGTCGGCACCAGCAGGCTGTCCAGCTGCGGGTCGCGCTTTTCCAGCCGGGCCAGGATCTGCTCCGCCGCGTCGCTGTAGATCTGGGCGAAGCACTCCAGATAGCCCTCGGGATGGCCCGGCGGCACCCGGGTGGCGTGGGCCGCGGCCGGGCCGCTGCCGGGGCCGCCGCGGGTCAGGCGGCGATGCGGCTCGCCCAGCGGCATGAAGGTCAGGTAGTTCGGGTTCTCCTGCGCCCATTCCAGCCCGGCCTTCTCGCCATAGATGCGCAGGCGAAGACCGTTCTCGTTGCCGCTGGCCACCTGGCTGGCCCAGATCATGCCGCGGGCGCCGCTGGCATAGCGCAGCAGGATATGGGCGTTGTCGTCCAGCCGCCGGCCGGGGACGAAGCTCTGCAGGTCGGCGGCCAGTGATTGGGCCGCCTCGCCGGTGACGAAGCTCGCCAGATTGTAGGCGTGGGTGCCGATGTCGCCGACGCAGCCGGCCGGGCCGCTGCGGGCGGGGTCGACCCGCCACTCGGCCTGCTTGCTGCCGGTGTCCTCGGCCTTGGTCGCCAGCCAGTCCTGGGCGTATTCCGCCTCGACCAGCCGGATCTTGCCGAGCGCGCCCTCGGCCACCATCGCCCGGGCCTGCCGGATCATTGGATAGCCGGTGTAGTTGTGGGTCAGGGCGAAGACCTGGCCGCTCTGCTGCACCGCCGCGACGAGGTCCTCGGCATCGGCCACGGTCGTGGTCATCGGCTTGTCGCAGATGACGTGGAAGCCGGCCTCGAGGAAGGCCTTGGCCGGCCCGTGATGGACGTGGTTCGGGGTGACGATGGCGACGGCGTCGATTGCCGGGCCGCCGCCGTCGCGCAGCTTGCGTTCGCCCTCCAGCATCGCCTGCCAGCTGGGATAGGCGCGGGCGGGGTCGAGCCGCAGGTCGGCGGCCGAGGCCAGGGCCTTCTGCGGGTCGCTCGACAACGCGCCGGCGACGAAGTCCCAGCGATCGTCCATCCGCGCCGCCAGGCGGTGCACCGCGCCGATGAAGGCGTCGCGGCCGCCGCCGATCATGCCCAGGCGCAGGCGCCGGCTGGGCGCCCGTTCCGCGGTTCCGGAAACCATGCTTGTCCTCCCTGTTCCTGGCGGCTTACCGGTCGATGCCGAGCAGGCGGCGATTCGCCGCCTCGTCGGTGCCGCCGGAGGCGAAATCGTCGAAGGCGCGCTCGGTGATGCGGATCAGATGCGAGGCGATGAAGGGGGCGCCTTCGGCCGCGCCCTGCTCGGGATGCTTGATGCAGCACTCCCACTCCAGCACCGCCCAGCCGTCGAAGCCGTACTGCGTCAGCTTCGAGAAGATGCCGCCGAAATCGACATGGCCGTCGCCGAGCGAGCGGAAGCGGCCGGCCCGGTCGGCCCAGGAGGCGAAACCGGAATAGACGCCCTGGCTGGCGGTCGGGTTGAACTCGGCGTCCTTCACGTGGAAGGCGCGGATCCGCTCATGGTAGCGGTCGATGAAGCCGAGATAGTCGAGCTGCTGCAGCACGAAGTGGCTCGGATCGTACAGGATGTTGCAGCGCGGGTGGTTGCCGACCCGATCGAGGAACATCTCGAAGGTGTGGCCGTCGAACAGGTCCTCGCCGGGATGGATCTCATAGCAGAGATCGACTCCGGCCTCGTCGAAGGCGTTCAGGATCGGCGTCCAGCGCCGCGCCAGCTCGTCGAAGGCGGTCTCGATCAGCCCGGCCGGCCGCTGCGGCCAGGGATAGACATAGGGCCAGGCCAGCGCGCCGGAGAAGGTGGCGTGGGCCTTGATGCCGAGGCGCCGCGACGCCTGGGCGGCATAGCGCAGCTGCTGCACCGCCCATTCCTGCCGCGCCTTCGGGTTGCCCCGCACACCCGGCGCCGCGAAGCCGTCGAAGGCCTCGTCATAGGCCGGGTGCACGGCGACCAGCTGGCCCTGCAGATGGGTCGACAGTTCGGTCAGCGCCAGGCCGTGCTTCTGCAAGGTGCCCAGCACCTCGTCGCAGTAATCCTGGCTCTCCGCCGCGCGCTTCAGGTCGAACAGCCGGGCATCCCAGGACGGGATCTGCACGCCCTTGTAGCCGAGCCCGGCGGCCCAGCCGGCAATCGAGTCGAGGCTGTTGAAGGGCGGGGCGTCGCCGGCGAACTGGGCGAGGAAGATGGCCGGTCCCTGGATCTCTTTCATGGTTTCCTCCTCCATGGGTGCTCAGCAGACACCCTTCCCTGGGCGATGATTTGTTCGATGCGCGAGCCTAACGCCCGGTCCGGGCGACGCGCAATGCAATCGATTACAGAGTGAGCGTCTTTGCCACCTATCGTCCCGTTCCGCGGCGGGCTTGTCAAACTATTGTCCGATGAATGGTGGGCTATTCATTGAAATATTGCTGCCCAACCGGAGCGTAGCGTAAGATAATTGCCGTACCGCTCGGAGAGGCGGGACTCGAATGGAGGCCAAGATGCGTTTGATCGCGCTGATCGCCGGTGTGGCGATCGTTCTCGGGCTCACCGCCTGCACGCCGCCCAGGGCGCTCGACACCAACCCGCAATATGTCCGCATGACCCGGGGCGAGTTCGACCGTTACGTGCTGGGCCGGCCGTTCCTGGTCGAAGGCGTGATGGGCGGGCCGGACCGCCTGTTCGAATACCGCCGTAACGGCAAATACACGCTGAGCGGCCTGGACGGGAACGGCCGACCGATCCTGGTGCGGGAGGGCAATTGGCGGTTCGAGGACGGTACGGTCTGCACCGGCCGGCTGAGCCGCAGCGAGGTTGGCGACAGCTGCATCACCATCTTCTCCTCGCCGCTGGTCGAGGCGCCGGATGTGATGAACTGCACGGTCCGCTGGGTCGGCGACCGCGGCAACCTCGACGACGGCACGGTGCATCGCTGCCGGGCCACCGCACGGAGATAGCCGTTCGTCAGTCCTTCGCCGCCAGCGCCTCGGCCCAGGCTTCGAGGCGGGCGGCGAGGGCGGCGTCGCCGTCGATCCCGATCAGCTTGGTGCGGTCGGTGGCGCCGCCGATGATGGCCAGCGCCGATTTCGGCAGGCGCCAGCTCTTGGCCAGGAGCGCGACCAGCGCCTCGTTGGCGGCGCCACGCTCCGGCACCGCCGTGACCGTGGCCTTGAGCAGCGGGGCGCCGCCGGCGTCGGAGGCGCGGCCGGTCACCGCATTGCGTCTCGCCCGCGGCGTCAGCCGGATCGTGACGCGGATGCCGCGCGGCCCGGCGACGAAGAGCGGGCCGGCCATGCAGGCCTGATCAGGTCACGAGGGCGATGTAGATGTTCCGCAGCACCATCTGCAGGAAATAGATCAGCAGCAGCAGCACCACCGGCGAGAGGTCGATGCCGCCGAGATTCGGCAGGATCCGCCGAATCGGCCGCAGCGCCGGCTCGGTCAGCCGGTAGAGGGCGTTGCCGATCTGGTAGACCACCTGGTTGCGCGTGTTGACGACGTTGAAGGTCACCAGCCAGCTCAGGATGGCGGCGGCGATCACAACGTAGACATACATCTGCAGCGCGATGTCGATGATACGGAAGATTGGCTCGATGACGATCATGCGCCTGTTCCAGAGGTGGTCCGTGCCGGCCCGGTCGCCGAATCCGCCCGTACCGTACCGATGCGGCCGCAAGGGAACAAGCGATGCGACGCGGCCCGCCGGACGGCCCGGCCGCGGAAATCGTCAAAGTTTCACAATGTGCGAATTCCTCTGTTGACAGGGAGTGGGACGGCATCCTACATCACGGCCCGCCGCATCGCCCAGGTGGCGGAATTGGTAGACGCGCAGGTTTCAGGTACCTGTGGCCGAAAGGTCGTGGAAGTTCGAGTCTTCTCCTGGGCACCATCTCTCCGATGGGCCCGACGATGCGATGCAGTGGTAATGACCCGCTTGTCCAAGCGGGTCTTTCCTTTTGGGGCCGACGCTCAGCTTTCGGGAAAGGGCCGCGGCCGACGACGGAAGGTGGCGACCGGTGTCCGAACCGATTCTGCATGACGGGGATCTGCCCGACGGCCTCGATCTCGGCGACGTGATCGCGATCGACACCGAGACCATGGGCCTGAACCCGGTGCGCGACCGGCTGTGCCTGGTCCAGCTCAGCGCCGGGGACGGCACCGTCCATCTCGTCCAACTCCGCCGCGGCGTCTACGACGCGCCCAACCTGTCGGCGCTGCTGACCGACCCGGCACGGCTGAAGCTGTTCCATTTCGCCCGCTTCGACATCGCCGCGCTGCAGGCCTATCTCGGCGTCGTCACCGCGCCGGTCTATTGCACCAAGATCGCCTCGCGACTGGTGCGCACCTTCACGGACCGCCACGGGCTGAAGGATCTGTGCCGCGACCTGCTCGGCGTCGAGCTGTCGAAGCAGCAGCAGAGCTCGGACTGGGGCAGCGACCAATTGACGCCCGAGCAGCTGCGCTACGCCGCCAGCGACGTGCTGTACCTGCACGCGTTGCGGGCGAAGCTGGACGAGATGTTGCGGCGCGAAGGGCGCGAGGCGCTGGCGCAGGCCTGCTACGACTTCTTGCCGGCGCGGGCCGCGCTCGACCTCGGCGGCTGGGCGGACCTGGATATCTTCGCCCACTAGCCCGATATGGGGTCACATTCGTGCCGTCTTGTGGCGGTACGCGGATCGGCCAGGGCAGGGGCCTCTGGCCGCCGATCCGGTATCGATCATGGTTCGCGCCCTTCGGACCGGCTATAGCAGCCGCCGCGTGGACCATTTGGGAGAAGGCATGGTGGCAACCGCAGGGATCGAGGCCGGCCGCAAGGCGTTGCTGGTGGAGCGCGACGCGCTCGACCGCCTCGCCGAATCGCTCGACGCCAGCTTCGATCGCGCCATCGATACGATCGTCGGGGCCGAAGGCCGGGTCGTGGTCAGCGGCATCGGCAAGAGCGGCCTGGTCGCGCGCAAGATCGCGGCGACCCTGGCCTCGACCGGCACCGCCGCGCTGTTCGTCCATCCGGCCGAGGCCAGCCATGGCGACCTCGGCATGATCCACCGCCAGGACGTGGTGCTGGCGCTGTCCAACTCCGGCAACACCGCCGAGCTGGCGGATGTGATCGCCTATAGCCGCCGCTTCGCCATCCCGCTGATCGGCATGACCAGCCGCTCGCCGTCGAATCTGGCCGACCAGTGCGACACCGTGCTGCTGCTGCCGCCGGCGGAGGAAGCCTGCCCGACGGGCCTGGCGCCGACCACCTCGACCACCATGATGATGGCCTTGGGCGACGCCCTGGCGGTGGCGCTGATGCATCGCCGCGGCTTCTCCTCCGACGATTTCCGGGTGTTCCACCCCGGCGGTTCGCTCGGCACCAGGCTGATCCGGGTGCAGGACCTGATGCACGCCGCGGCCGAGCTGCCGCTGGTCGGCCCGCAGACGCGGATGGACGAGGCGATCATCGAGATGAGCCGGGTCGGCTTCGGCTGCGTCGGCGTGGTCGATGTCGAGCACCGGCTGGTCGGCGTCATCACCGACGGCGACCTGCGCCGGCATATGAGCGCCGACCTCCTCGGACAGACGGCCGGCCAGGTGATGACCCCCCGCCCGCGTACCATCCGCCCCACTGCGCTGGCGGCGGAGGCGTTGGGGCTGATGAATCGCTATAAGGTGACCAGCCTGTTCGTCACGGCGGAGGAGCGGCCGGTGGGCATCCTCAGGGTGCATGACTGCCTGCGGGCAGGGCTGAGTTGAGCCCGGTGGCCGCGCCGAGGACGCCGGGCTCGGGCGGGGCGCAGCGCAGCGCGAGTGCCTCGAGCCGGCGCGCGCGCCTGGCCGCAGCCGGCCGCGGCGGCAGCTTCAGCCGGACCTACAGCCGCATGGTCGGGGTGCTGAAATACGCGCTGCCGGCCGCCGGGCTGGTGATCGTCGGCCTGGTCGTCGCATGGCCGGAACTGCACCCGGCCCAGGTCGACATCTCCAACCCGGCCGAGCGCCCGGCGGCCGTCGCGGGCGAGATCCAGAATCCGCGCTACAGCGGCGTCGACGAGGCGGCGCGGCCCTACACCGTCTGGGCCACGCTGGCGAAGCAGGTGCAGGACGAGATCTTCGACCTGAACCGCCCGAAGGGGGAGTTGAAGCTGCAAAACGGCCTGGTGCTGAATCTGGACGCCCAGGCCGGCAAGCTGGACCGCAGCAGCAAATCGGTGCATCTCAGCGGCAATGTCACCCTGCGCCGCAGCGACGGCACCACCATGGTCACCGACTCGGCGGACATCGATCTGGCCGACAAGGGCGCGCGCAGCAGCACGCCCGTGACGGCGGAGGGACCTTTCGGTACTCTGTCGGCCGGGGGCTTCAAGGTCGAGCAGCAGGGCGACGTCATTATCTTCACCGGCCCGACCAAGCTGTTTCTCAAGCCCGGCGCCGACAAGGCCTTCGAAGGAACGCCGCAATGATCCGTCCGCTGATTCTCGCTGTCCTGCTCAGTGCCGCGGCCCTGCCCGCCCTGGCGCAACAGCAGCTGCAGCTCGGCGGCGGCAAGGACGAGCCGTCCGAGATCCAGGCCGATGACGCGCTGGAGTGGCACCAGAACGAGAAGACCTACATCGCCCGCGGCAACGCCGTGTACAAGCGCGGCGAGCTGACGGTGAAGGCCGATGTGCTGACCGCCTATTACCGCGAGCTGCCGGACAAGAGCACCGAGATCTTCCGGGCCCTTGCCGAGGGCAACGTGCTGATCACCCGCGGCGACACCACCAGCGCCACCGGCGGCAAGGGGGTCTACGAGCTCGATTCCCAGACCTTCACCCTGACCGGCGGCAACCTGAAATTCGTCAACAATGACGACGTGATCACCGCCACCGACAGCATGGTGTACCGTCAGGCCGAGGATGTGGCGATCGCCCGCGGCAATGCCACGGCGACCCGCCCCAAGGAGCAGAAGACGCTGCGCGCCGACACGCTGACCGGCCATTTCGCCCCGAACGAGAAGGGCGAGAAGGAGCTGTCGGTGGTCGATGCCGATGGCAACGTCAAGCTGACGACGCCGACCGACGTGGTCACCGGCCGGACCGGCCGCTACGACGTCAAGAGCCAGTTCGCGACCATCAGCGACGATGTCCGCATGACCCGCGGCGGCAACCAGCTGAATGGCGATTACGCCGAGGTCGACATGGCCAGCGGCGTCAGCAAGCTGTTGACCCGGCCGGGCCAAGGTGGCCGCGCCCGGGCCCTGCTGGTGCCCGAGCAGAACAACCAGGGCCAGCCGGGCCTGCCCGGCCAGCCCGTCGCGCCGGCGCAGCCGGCACCGAAGCCGTAGGGGCGGGCGATGACCAAGCCGATCAACCCGCTGCCGTCCGAGACGACGACCGCGCCGCGCCTCGTCGCCAAGAATGATGGGCTGGTCGCCCGCAATCTCGGCAAGCAATACAAGAAGCGCCCGGTGCTGCGCGACGTTAGCCTGCAGGTGCAGCGCGGCGAGGCGGTCGGCCTGCTAGGCCCCAATGGCGCCGGCAAGACCACCTGCTTCTACATGATCACCGGCCTGATCCAGCCGGATTACGGCACCATCCTCTTGGACGGGCAGGAGCTGACCGATCTGCCGATGTACCGCCGCGCCCGGCTCGGCATCGGCTACCTGCCGCAGGAGGCGTCGATCTTCCGCGGCCTGACGGTCGAGCAGAATATCCGTGCCGTGCTGGAGATCTCCGAGCCCGACCGCTCGACCCGCGATGCGGTGCTGGAGGACCTGCTGGCCGAGTTCTCGATCAGCCATCTGCGCCGCACCCCGGCCCTGGCGCTGTCGGGCGGCGAGCGCCGGCGCGTCGAGATCGCCCGCGCGCTGGCCAGCCATCCGCATTTCATGCTGCTGGACGAGCCGCTGGCCGGCATCGACCCGATCGCGGTCGGCGACATCCGCGACCTGGTGGCGCATCTGCGCGACCGCGGCATCGGCGTGCTGATCACCGACCACAATGTGCGTGAGACCCTCGATATCGTCGATCGGGCCTATATCCTCCACGACGGCCGTGTTCTGATGGAAGGACTGCCATCGGACATCGTCGGCAATGAGGAGGTGCGGCGCGTGTATCTGGGCGAACGTTTCAGCCTGTAGACCACTGGGCAGCCATGGCCATTTCGCAACGCCTCGGGCTCAGGCAGAGCCAGGCGCTGGTCATGACGCCGCAGCTGCAGCAGTCGATCAAGCTGCTGCAGCTGTCCAACATCGAGCTTTCCGCCTTCGTCGAGACGGAGCTTGAGCGCAACCCGCTCCTGGAACGGGAGGAGGGCGAGCGCGGTGATGACGGCGGCGACAGCACCAGCGACCGGAACGACGCCGAGTCCCCTGGTTCCGTATCGGCGGGGGCGGTGGCGTCGGACGTTGCCCTGACCGCGCCGGAGTCGCCAGGCATCGTCTCGGCCGACGCGCCGCTCGACACCGATTGGAGCAACCTGTTCACCGGGTCCAGCAGCACCGACCGCAATGACGAGTATGGCGGCGAGGCGCAGTTCGCCGGCGCCGGGCGTGGCCGGATGGATTTCGCCGACGACCTGCCGGGGCTTGAGGAAACGCTGGCCGAGCGGACGAGTCTGCGCGACCATCTGCTGAGCCAGATCGCCATCGAGTTCATCGCCCCGGCCGACCGGCTGATCGCGGCGCGGCTGGTCGACCTGTTGGAGCAGACCGGCTATCTCGGCGCCACGGTCGAGGAGGTGGCGGCCGGCCTCGGCTGCCCGCCCGAGCGGGTCGAGGCGGTGCTGCGCCGCTGCCAGCGGCTGGACCCGCCCGGCGTCTTCGCCCGCAGCCTGGCCGAATGCTTGGGCATCCAGCTGGCCGAGCGCAACCGCCTGGATCCGGCGATGCGCACGCTGCTCGACCATCTCGACCTGCTGGCGCGGCGCGACCTGGGCGCAGTGATGCGGCTGTGCGGCGTCGATGCCGAGGACCTGGCCGAGATGATCGCCGAGATCCGCGCCCTCGACCCCAAGCCGGGCGCGGCCTTCGATCATGAGATCGCGCAGACCCTGATCCCGGACATCCTGATGCGGGCCGAGCCGGAAGTCGGCTGGGTGGTCGAACTGAACGCCGACACCCTGCCGCGGGTGCTGATCAACCGCCGCTACCATGCCGAGATCAGCCGCGGCACCCGCAGCAAGGTCGACCGCGACTATGTCGGCACCTGTCTGGCCGATGCCAACTGGCTGGTCCGCGCCCTGGACCAGCGGGCCAACACCATCCTCAAGGTCGCATCCGAGATCGTGCGCCGGCAGGACGCCTTCTTCGTCCGCGGCGTGCAGCACCTGAAGCCGCTGACGCTGAAGGACGTGGCCGAGACGGTCGACATGCACGAAAGCACGATCAGCCGGGTGACCACCAACAAGGTGATCGCCACCCCGCGCGGCGTGTTCGAGCTGAAATATTTCTTCACCCAGGCGATCCAGGGCGCGGGCGGTGGCGACGCGCATTCGGCCGAGGCGGTGCGCCACCGCATCCGCGTCATGATCGACGCCGAGCCGGCCGACGCCGTCCTGTCCGACGACCGGATCGTCGAAATCCTGCGCGGAGAGGGGATCGACATTGCACGGCGGACCGTCGCCAAGTACCGTGAGGGGATGCGGATACCATCCTCCGTCCAGCGACGGCGAGAGAAGGGTCTGAGCCGATGAGCGCTCCCCCCGCAGCCCGCGACCGGGCCCCCTTCATTGACAGGAAGGCGCCCCATCCCTATGGTCGCCGCCCGAAGGCGGCCCTCACAGGCCGCCCCGTTCTTTTTGGGCGCCCGTATCTTATCGTGCAGCAGTAAAGCGACAGCCATGCAACTGACCGTTCGAGGCAAGCAGATCGACGTCGGTGACGCATTGCGCACCCATGTCAGCGACGCCCTCACCAGCACGACCGCGAAGTACTTCAACAACGCGATCGAGGCGAATGTCGTCTTTTCCCGCAACGCCCATCTGATCCGGAGCGACCTGTCGGTCCATGTCGGCCGCAACATCCTCCTGCAGAGCACTGCGGAGGCCGAGAGCCCGTATCACGCCTTCGACGCTGCGGCCGACAAGCTGGCCAAGCGGCTGCGCCGCTACAAGCGCCGGCTGCGCGACCACCACAACGGCGACGCCCAGCAGCCGGCCCTGCCGGCGCAGGCCTACATCCTCGAGGCCGAATCCGAGGAGTGGCTGAACGGCGAGGAGCCGAACCAGCCGATCGTCATCGCCGATGTCTCGACCTCGATCGAGAGCCTGACGGTGCTGCAGGCGGTGATGCGCCTCGACCTGGGCGACCTGCCGGCGCTGATGTTCCGCAACCAGGCCCATGGCCGGCTCAACATGGTGTTCCGCCGACCGGACGGGAACATCGGCTGGGTCGATCCGAAAGGGACCGAGGATGTCGCCGCCTGAGGGCGGCGCATCCGATCCGTCATGATCGATTTCCTACGCCCCGAGGCGATTCTCGCCAACCTGAAGGCTGCCAGCAAGAAGCAGGCGCTGCAGGAACTGGCCCGCCGTGCAGCCGAACTGACCGGCCAGCACGAGCGCTTCATCTTCGACGTGCTGCTGGAGCGCGAGCGGCTGGGGTCGACCGGCGTCGGCCGCGGCATCGCCATCCCGCACGGCAAGCTGCCGCATCTGCAGGGCGTGCTCGGCGCCTTCGCCCGGCTGGAGCGGCCGATCGACTTCGACGCGGTCGACGAGCAGCCGGTCGACCTGGTGTTCCTGCTGCTGGCCCCGGAAGGGGCGGGGGCGGACCATCTGAAGGCGCTGGCCCGGATCAGCCGCATGCTGCGCGACGACAGTCTGTGCGAAAAGCTGCGCGGCTGCCAGACCGCCGATGCCATCTTCGCCCTGCTGTCGCAGAGCGAGTCGGTGAACGCCGCTTGACCGCCGGCCTTCCGCTCCGCTAGCCGGAGCGGATCGGCCTCCGCCTGCGGTACCGCCATGCTCCTGCTCGGCCTCGACGCCGGCACCTCGGTCATCAAGGCCGCGCTGTTCGGGCGCGACGGCCGGCAGCGCGCCGCCGCGTCCCGGCGCACCACGGTCTCCCATCCGCATCCCGCCTGGTCGGAAAGCGACCCCGAGACTGCCTGGGCGGCCACCGCGGCGGTAATCCGCCAAGTCCTGGCCGAGGCCGGGGTGGACGGGTCCGCCGTCGCCGCCATCGGCGTCACCGGGGCCATGGTCGGCGCCTGGGTGATCGACGCCGAGGGCCGGCCCCTGCGCCCCGGCATCCTGTGGGACGACGGCCGCAGCCAGCCCTGGATCGAGGCGAGGCTGGCCGGTGATCCCGCCTTCATGTCCCGCATCTTCGCCTCCTCGGGCTCGGTCATGCAGCAGGGCTGCACCTTGCCGGTGCTGCGCTGGCTGCTGGACCATGAGCCCGAGGTGATGGCCAAGGCCGACTGCGTGTTCGGCTGCAAGGACTATCTGCGCTTCCGCCTGACCGGCCGGCGCGCCGCCGACCCTACCGAGACGGCGGTGGCGCCGGGCGACGCCCGATCCCAGGACCGCAGCGCGGCGATGCTGGAGCTGTTCGGCCTCGGCCCGCACCGGCATTTGCTGCCGCCGGTGCTGCCGTCCGAGGCGATCGCCGGGACAGTCACCGATGCGGCTGCCGTGGAGACGGGGCTGCGGCCCGGCACACCGGTCGTCACAGGCGCTGGCGACGTCGCGGCCAGCGTCATCGGCTCGGGCGGGCTCGCCGCCGGCTCGGCCTGCACCGTGCTCGGCACCACCTGCCTGAACGGCGTGGTGCTCGACGCACCGTCCTTCGAGCCGCCGGATCTCGGCCTGCTGTTCAGCCTGCCGGGCCGGCTGTGGCTGCGCTGCATGGTCAATGTCGCCGGCACCAGCAACCTCGACTGGGTCCTGCGCAGCCTATGCCCCGACCTGGCCCGGGACCCCGACCCCTATGCCGCGCTGGAGGCGCTGGCCGAGGCGGCGCCGCCGGGCGCCGGCGGCGCCATCTACCTGCCTTATCTCAGCGAGGTCGGGATCATTGCCCCGGCGGTCTCGGCTTCGGCCCGGGCCCAGTTCGCCGGGCTGGTCCCGGGACACGGCCGGCCCGAGTTGGTGCGCGCCGTCTATGAGGGGCTGGCCTATGCCATCCGCGACTGCTTCGCGGCGATGGCGGAGCGGCCGCAAAGCGTCCTGCTGTCCGGCGGCGGCGGTCGCAGCCGGTTCTGGTCGCAGATGATCGCCGATGTACTGGACCTGCCGGTCGAGATCCCCGACGGCGGCGAATACGGGGCCTGCGGCGCGGCCCTGTTGGCCGGGACCGGCATCGGATGGTATCCCTCGATCGGCGATGCGTCGCGCCGGGTCCGCACGATCCGGCGCACGCATCGCCCCGATCCGGCGCTGCGGGAGGCCTATGACGCCGCCTATCGGCGCTACGGTGAGCATCGCGATGCGCTGCTGCGCATGCCCGCACCTATGTCCGACCTTTCTTGACGAGGTCCGGATCGGCCTGCATCATGCCGATTGTGGTCTAGACCACCAGGGCCCGCCAATGACCGACCTACAGCCGAGTCCGACGGACAAGCCGATCTACCAGCAGATCGCCGAGAATCTGGCCGACCGCATCCGCGCCGGCGGCTTTGCCGTGGGCGACCGGCTGCCCTCCGAGCGCGATCTGGCGGACCAGCTCGGCATCAGCCGGATGACCGTGCGCCAAGCCTTCAAGAGCCTGACCGATGCCGGGCTGATCGAGAGCCGGATCGGCCGCGGCTGCTTCGTCGCCCGGTCTAAGGTTGACCAGAAGCTGCAGCGCCTGACCGGCTTCAGCGAGGACATGGCCCGGCTGGGCCGCCGTGCCGCCAGCGTGATCCTGCGCCAGGCCGTGGTGCCGGCGGCGGGCGAGGCGCGCGAGGCGCTGGGCGTGGCCGAGGGCGCGCCGCTGGTGCTGCTCGAGCGCGTCCGCCTGGCCGACGCCGTGCCGATGGCGTTCGAGGTTACCTGGCTGAACGAGGCGCTGGTGCCCGGCATCCTCGACCGCAACGATTTCCGCACCGCCTCGCTGTACGAGGTGATGCGCCACGATTACGGGCTGGTACCCTGGCAGGCCGAGCAGACGGTCGAGGCCGACCTGCCCGACGCCATGACCGCCGGCGCGCTCGACATCCCGCGCAGTGCGCCGGTGCTGGTGTTCACCCGGCGCACCGCCGATGCCGACGGTCACGTCATCGAATTCGTCCGCTCCGCCTATCGCGGCGACCGCTACAAGATGCGGGCACGGCTTTCCCCACCGGACACATCGGACTCATGACCTCGACAGCCCTTTCCGGCGCCGCCGCCTACCTCGCCGGCATCGCCGACCGCATCGCCGCCCTGACCGCGACCCAGGGCGAGGCGATCGGTGCCGCGGCGACCGCCTGCGTCGACACCATCCGGCGCGACGGGCTGATCTACATCTTCGGCACCGGCCATTCGCATCTGATGGCGGAGGAAGGGCATTTCCGCGCCGGCGGACTGGCCTGCGTGGTGCCGATACTGGCATCCTCGGTGATGCTGCATGAAGGCGCGGTGGTCTCCGGCGCGCTGGAGCGGATGCCCGGCCTGGCGGCGCCGCTGCTCGGCCGCTATCCGATCGGGCCGGCCGACACGCTGTTCGTGTTCTCCAACAGCGGCGTCAACGCCGTGCCGGTCGAGGCGGCGCGCCACGGCCGGGACAAGGGGGCCATGGTGGTGGCGGTGACCTCGATCGCCTATTCGCAGGCGGCCGCCGCCGGCCGGCCGACCCTGGCCGAGACCGCCGACATTGCCATCGACAACCAGGGGCCGCCAGGCGATGCCCTGGTGACCGCCGCCGAGGGGCTGGTCGTCGGACCGATCTCCACCGTGCTGGGCGCCGCGATCTGGAACGCGGTGCTGACCGAGACGGTGGCCCGGATGGCGGCATCGGGCGAGGTGGCGCCGGCCTATATCAGCTCGAACATGCCGGGGTCGAAGGAACGAAACGCCGCGCTGGTGGAACGCTACCGGACGCGCAATCCGCATCTGTAACGCGGCCTCGGCGGACGCCCGATCAACGAGGTGCCGCATCCGGGCCGCAGGACAAGCAGGGGAGAGGGCAATGGCGACGAGATGGTCGATCGTGTCGGGTCTGGCCGCGGCCGCGCTGATCTGGGGTGCCGCTGCTGCCCAGGCGGAGCCGGTGCAGCTGGTGCTGTGGCACATGGAGCAGCCGCCGCAGCGCGTGGCGCGGGTGCAGGAGCTGATCGACGCCTTCAACAAGAGCCATCCGGACATCGCGGTGAAGCAGGAGCCGCAGAGCTGGGGCGAGATCTACGCCAAGGCGCCGGCCGCGATCGCCGCCGGCAATGCGCCGGACATGCTGTTCGCGATCCCGGACTTCACCCCGATCCTGAAGAATCTCGGCGCTCTGCAATCGATCGACGGCTTCGTCAAGCAACTCGACGCGCAGCATCACTTCGTGCCCAGCGCCCTGGCGCCCTACAGCTATGACGGCGGCGTCTGGGCGGTGCCGCTGTACAACATGGCGATGTCGCTGTGGTACCGGAAGAGCGTGTTCGAGCAGGCCGGGCTGAAGCCGCCGAAGACCTGGAGCGAGTGGAAGGCGGCGGCGGAGAAGCTGACGGCCGACGGCCGCTACGGCATCGGCCTGCCGGCCAACAAGCAGCTCTACACCGACCAGACCGTCTACGACCTGATGGTCAATGCCGGCGCCGCCGACATCTACAATCCGGACGGCACGCTGCGCTTCGACAACCCGCAGACGGTGAAGGCTTACGACTTCTACAAGGAGCTGTACCAGTTCTCCGCCGCCGATGCGCCGAGCTGGACCTGGGGCGAGGCCGAGGCCTGCTTCGCCAGCGGCGGCTGCGGCATGATCCTGCAGTTCACCGTGATCAGCACCTATGACAGCCAGGCCGAGGGCGACGCCCAGGACCTCGGCGTGGCACCGATCCCGCATGCCGACGATCGCACGGAATCGGGCACCATCGCCTATTCCAACGCGGTGATGATCCTGGCCAAGGACGAGGCCAAGCGAAAGGCGGCCGAGACCTTCATCGCCTGGCTGCTGGAGCCGGAGACCTATGGCCGTTTCCTGAACATGGAGCCGGGGCTGTTTCTGCCGGTCACCACCGACGGCGCCAAGGCCAAGAGCCTGTGGAGCGACCCGCTGGTGGTGAAGTACAAGCCGCAGATCGAGGCGATGATCGCAAACAGCCGCAACGGCGCCCTGTTCGGCTTCACCGGCGGCCACACCTTCCCCAGCATCGCCGCGATCTCGGCCCAGAACATCCTGGCCGAGACGCTGCAGAAGATCGTGGTCGACGAGATGCCCGCCGCGGATGCGGTCAAAGCGGGTCAGGCCCGGATGCAGGAGGCGGTGCGCTGACGTTTCGGGCGGGGTAGGCCGTGCCGTGACTGCCGTCCCTCGTCGCCGCGTGTCCCGCAACCGGTCCGAGGCGATCGCCGGGATGCTGATGGTGGCGCCGGTGCTGATATGGCTGGCGGCGACCATCCTGTATCCGCTCGGCGCCGCTGTGGCGATCAGCCTGCGCGACATCCGTATCATCGGCTCCGACGGCGGCTTCGTCGGGCTCGGCAACTACCAGGACGTGCTGCAGATGGCCCGGCTGTGGGCGGCGCTGGGGCGCAGCCTGGTCTGGGTCGCCGGCAATGCCGTGCTGCAGACGCTGCTGGCCCTGGGCACTGCGCTGCTGCTGAACCAGCGCTTCCGCGGCGTCCGGCTGGTGCGGGTCTGGGTGATCCTGTCGTGGATCGTGCCGACCATCGTCGTCGTCATCATCTGGCGCTGGCTGCTCGGCACCTCCGGCGGCATGGTGAACCATCTGCTGGTCTCGCTGGGATTGACCGATCGACCGATCGGCTTTTTCGCCGGGCCGGGCAGCGCCATGACGTCGCTGGTGGTGATCAACTCCTGGCGCTGGTTCCCCTTCGTCGCGGTGATGCTGCTGGCCGGGCTGCAGCGCATCCCGGCGGACCTGTACGAGGCCGCGGCGATCGACGGCGCCGGCCCCTGGCAGCGCTTCCGCCGCATCACCTGGCCGCTGCTGCAGCCGACCCTGCTGGTGCTCGGCGTGGTCGGCACGCTGCTGTCCTTCAACGTCTTCGACATCATCTGGCTGACCACGGCGGGCGGGCCGTCCGGCGCCACCCAGACGTTGCCGGTGCTGATCTACGAGACCGCGTTCAAATCGTACCGGCTGGGCCAGGCGGCAGCGATGTCGGTGCTGGTCAGCCTGCTCCTGATGGCGCTGGCGGTGCTGCTGACCCGGGCGCTGGCGCCGAAGGGCGAAGCATGAGGCGCAGCCTGGGCCAGTCCCTGGCGATCGGCGGCGGGCTGCTCGGCCTCGCCGTCATCGTGCTGCTGCCCTTCTGGTTCATCGCCACCGGCGCGATCAAGGCGCCGCGGGAGATCATCGCCCGGGTGCCGACCCTGGTGCCGCACAGCTTCACCCTGCGGCATTTCGAAAAGCTGCTCGGCGCCTCGGACTATCCGCGCTATCTCGGCAACAGCCTGGTGGTCGGGCTGGGCTCGACCGCGATCACCGTGGTGCTGTCGGTGCTGGCCGCCTACGGCTTCTACCGGCTGCGCTTTCCCGGGCGCGACCTGCTGTTCCGGGCGGTGCTGGTGGCCTATGCCTTCCCGGGCATCCTGATCCTGATCCCGCTCTACGGGATGATGTCGCAGGCCGGGCTGATCGACACGCCGGCGGCGCTGATGATCGTCAACGTCACCTTCGCCTCGCCTTTCGCGATCTGGATGATGCGCAGCTTCTTCGCTTCGATCCCGGCGGAGCTGGAGGAGGCGGCGCTGATCGACGGCGCCTCGCGCCTGGCGATCCTGCTCAGGATCATGGTGCCGCTGGCGGCGCCCGGCATCGCCAGCGTTGCCATCTTCGCCTTCATCGCCAGCTGGACCGAATATCTGTTCGCCTCGGTGCTGATCCTGTCCGACGCCAACCGCACCCTGCCGGTCGGCTTCGCCGGCATCATCGGCCAGTACCAGATCGACTGGGGCCTGCTGCTGGCCGGGGCCACGCTGGCGACGGTGCCGGTGGTGCTGCTGTTCGGCATCGTCGGCCGCTGGTTCATCGCCGGGCTGACCGCGGGTGCCGTGAAATAGAAAAAGCCCCGCCGGCGGCGGGGCTTTCGCATCCACTCATCAGGTGGCCGGGGTCAGTGGGCGCTGACCGGCTCCATGTCGTTCTGGCGGACCACGGCGAAGGCGAGGTCCCGGTCCTTGACCATGGCCAGCGGGGTGCCGTCGGCACCGTGCACGGCGAAGGCGGGCTCGCCCTCGACCACCACCGGCTTGACGAAGGCGATCTGGTTCAGGCCGATCGCCGCGAAATCGGTCGGCGACATCTGGGTGAAGGTCGGAATGGTGTCGGTGTTCATGATGGTCACCAGGTGTTTCGGTTCAACCTTCGACGTCGGATGAGACGTCGATCGCGGTCTTGCCGTTGGGTTTCGCCGCAGAACGATTGATGGCGATGGTCCGGACCTTGGCCTCGGGCACCGGCCGGCGGAGATCGATGTTCAGGAGCCCGTTGTCGAGCGAGGCCCCGGTCACCTCGATGCCCTCGGCCAGCACAAAGGCGCGCTGGAATTGGCGGGCGGCGATGCCGCGATGCAGGAACATGCGCTCCTTGTCGTCGGCCTGCTTGCCGCGGACCACCAGCTGGTTGTCCTCGATCTGCACCGTCAGGTCGGCATCGGTGAAACCGGCGACCGCCAGGGTGATGCGCAGCTGGTCCTCGCCGAGCTGCTCGATGTTGTATGGCGGATAGCCGTCGCTCGGCGTCCTGCCGATCCGGTCGAGCGTCCGCTCGAACTGCTCGAAGCCGAGCAGGAGCGGGCTGTTGAACAGCGACACCCGCGTCATGGTCACTCCTCCTGAGAGCGAGCTTGCCGGAACCCCCGGCTCGGGCGGCCCGGTTGTCCGGCGCCTGCGGAGCAGAGACCACGCGGCATCCCCACTCTCGTTATTTAGCAAATTGGGGGGTGACCGGTCGGTTTCAAGATCGGGCCGGGCGTGGCGTTCGGGAGCGGCCGCATGCTATCACTCGACGCATGAGACAGAAGCTGGAAGGTGCGGCGCCGAAGGGCAAGGCCGCCGCGGCACTGAAGACGGCGACGGGCACGACCCGTCGTGGCCGGCCCCCCCGCGCCGGTCTGTCGCACTGGCAGCAGCGGGTGCTCGACCTGGTGCGGGCCAGCGCCGAGCCGGCCAGCGCCTACGACATCCTGCGCGAGATGAAGGACGACGGCATCACCGCCCCGCCGGTGGTGTATCGGGCGCTGAAGGGGCTGCTCGACCGCGGCTTGGTGCACCGGATCGAATCGCTCAACGCCTATGTGGTGTGCGGCGGGCCGGACCACCACCACACCCATCCGGCGCAATTCGCCATCTGCCGAGACTGCGGCCGGGTGGAGGAGATCACCGACGCCGCGGTGGACGGGCTGATCGAGGCCTGGACCGGGCGGATAGGCTTCGTCGCCGACAGCCGGACCATCGAGATCCTGGGCCGCTGCCGCGACTGCGCCGCCGGGGCGGTAGCCGCCGCCGGCTAGCCCGCCGGGCTGCAGCTCTTCGCCGCTTCGGCCTTGGCCAGCCGGTAGGTGTGGGACAGCAGCCCGGCATCGCCGGGCTCACCCTGGTCCGGCACCACCACCTTCGCCGCCTTGCCGTAGCGGGCGATCACCGCCTCGACCGATTGCGGCCAGCGGCAGATGTCGGAGTCGGGGACGGCGGCGAGATTGGCCTGCTCGGCCCCCCGGATCATGCAGCCGCCGAACAGCACGGCGCTGTCCGGCAGGAAGGCCACCGTGTTGTCGCGGGTGTCCGCCGGGCCGGGATAGAACAGCTCGATCGCGCGGCCGCCGCCGGTGATGGTGGTCGACTCGCCACCCCAGCTGCGCTGGACGCTGGCGGCGCCGGCAGCCTCCTTCGCCGTCTCGTCGCGGGCCAGCGACCAACCGCCGCGGGCATGCACCGCCGCTAGCCCGGCCAGGCGGTCGTCATGCGCATGCGTCACCACCAGGTTGACCGGCCGGTTCGGCGCGGCCTCCGCCACCCGCTCCAGCAGCGCCACGGTCTGCGCCGGACCCCAGGCCGCGTCGATCAGCAGCACCTCTTCGGGTCCGATCACGGCCAGGCCGTTGGATGCGATCCAGCCCTGGTCTGCCTTCCGCCAACTGGTGTGCAGCCAGACGCCATCGGCCAGCTCGCGGAAGCCCAGCGGCGGCGGCGTCTCCGCATCCTGGGCCAGGGCCGGCCGAATCAGGGCCAGGGACAGGCCGGCGGCGCAGCCATGCAGGAAGGCGCGGCGGGACGGGGCGGGAACGGGCATGTCGGTCCTCGAATGACGGGACGGCGGATCGGCCGCCCGGCAACGTCCCTCGGGAGAATCTGGGCGATTCTGGGGCGCGATGCCGAGGCGGTGACCGGATGCGAGTCCGTCCATAGCATCCCATCGGCCGATGGGCGACAGGCTTGCGTCTTGCTATTATGTTATATAATAACATTTAAATTCCCGAAGCCCGAGGCTCCCCATGTCCCGCATCCCCGTCACCCTGCTGACCGGCACTCTCGGCGCCGGCAAGACCACGCTCTTGAACCGGATTCTTTCCGAGGCGCATGGCCGGCGCTATGCCGTGATCGTCAACGAGTTCGGCGAGATCGGCATCGACGGCGACCTGGTGGTCGGCGCCGACGAGGAGGTGTTCGCGCTGAACAATGGCTGCCTGTGCTGCTCGGTGCGCGGCGACCTGATCCGGATCATCGGCGGGCTGATGAAGCGGGCCGGCAGCTTCGACCGCATCCTGGTCGAGACCACGGGCCTGGCCGACCCGGCGCCGGTGGCGCAGACCTTCCTGGTCGATGACGAGGTGCGCGAGCGCACCGCCCTCGACTCGATCGTCACCGTGGTCGACGCCCGCAACATCGAGGCGCGGCTGGCCGACAGCGACGAGGCGGAGGAGCAGGTGGCCTTCGCCGACACCATCCTGGTCAACAAGACCGACCTGGCGGACGAGGCCGGGCTGGCAACGGTGGAGGCGCGGCTGCGCGCCATCAACCCGGTGGCGCGGCTGATCCGCACGAGGCGCTGCGACGCCGATCTCGGCACCGTGCTGGACGGTGCCTTCGATCTCGACCGGCTGCTGGGGCTCGAGCCCGACCTGCTCGACGGCCATGGCCATCATCATCACGAGCATGACCAGGGCGTCGGCAGCGTCTCCTTCCGGATCGACCGGCCGCTCGACGGCCGCCGCTTCGTCGACTGGATCGGCATGCTGCTGGCGATCCGCGGCGCCGACATCCTGCGCAGCAAGGGCATCCTCGCCTTCGCCGGCGAGGACCGGCCCTTCGTGTTCCAGGGCGTGCACATGCTGCAGGAGGGCGATTTCGCCCCGGCCTGGCGGCCCGGCCAGCCGCGCGAGAGCCGGCTGGTGCTGATCGGCCGCAACCTCGACGCCGGGGTGCTGCGTGCCGGCTTCGAAGGCTGCGCTGCCGCATGAGCCTGCTGCTGCCGCCGCGCGCCCTGGCGGAGGAGAGGGGCACGATCTGGGCCTGGCCGGCGCCGGCGGTGGCCGCGGCCTTCGACGCGGCGGGGCATCTCGCCTTCGGACTGGGCGACGGCACCATCCGGCTGGCGTCGCCCGAGGCGTCCGAGGCCGCCGTCGTGCCGGCACATCGCGGCGCCGTGCTGGCGCTGGTCCCGGATGTCGCCGGCGGCTTTCTCAGCGGCGGCGATGACGGCCGCCTGTTGCACACCGCGCCGGACGGCACCGCGGCCGAGATCGCCGCCGTGCCGGGGCGATGGATCAGTGCCGTCGACGCCGCGCCCGCCACCGGGTGGCGCCTCGCCGTTGCCGGCAGCGAGGTGCTGGTGTTCGACGCGGACGGCGCGCCGGTGACGCGGCTGCAAGGCCCGGCCGGGCTGGACGGCGCCGTCTTCGACCCGCGTGGCCGGCGCATCGCCGCGGCGCATTACGGCGGCGTCACCGTCTGGTCACCGCGCAAGCGCGCCTGGGCGGCGAAGCTGTATGGCTGGCAGGGCGCGCATCTGGCGGCGCTCTGGCATCCGCGGTCGCGCTTCGTCGTCTCGGCGATGCAGGAGAAGGCGCTGCACGCGTGGCGCCTGTCGGACGGCGTGCACATGCAGATGCCGGGCTATCCGACCAAGCCGCGGTCGCTGGCCTGGGCCGATGGCGGCCGGGCGCTGCTGACCTCCGGCTCCGAAGGCGTGGTGTCCTGGCGCTTCACCGGCCGCGACGGCCCGATGGGCGGCACCGCCAGCGAAAGCGGCTGGGCCCGCGGCGTGCCGATCACCCGGGTCGCGGCGCATCCGCAGCTGCCGGTCGCGGCGGCCGGCGCCAAGGACGGCTTCGTCGCGCTGATGCCGCTGGACGGCAGCGGCTATGTCCCGGTGCTGCGCCCGAACGGCGCCGCGGTCGAGGCGCTGGCCTTCTCGCCCGACGGGCGCTGGCTGGCGGCGGGCGATGCCGGCGGCCGGGCGACGCTGGTCGACCTGCAGCCGTGAGGGACCCGTCCGACGTCGCCACCCGCCGGGCCCGGCATTGGCCCGAGGCGCGGCAGGTGCTGAGCCATCCCGATTTCCACCACGGCTTCCGCGAGGCACAGTCCGGCCGGCCGTTCGACCACCGCCGCGCCGACGCGCTGCCGCGACTCGGCCAGATCCGCTACGAGAACGGGCGCCAGATCGCGGCCGAATGCGCCGCCCTGGGCTTGGCGGTGCACTGGCCGTCGCCGGGCCATATCCCGCCGGCCCTGAAGCATCTGGTGCTGCGCCGGCTGCAGCCCGGACGGCGATAGGCTAGGCTGCTGCCCGGTTCGGATGTCGGATGGGGCGCGCCATGATGCGGATCGACGGCCAGTGCCATTGCGGCCATGTCGCCTATGAGGCGGAGATCGACCCGGAGCGGGTGGGGATCTGCCACTGCACCGATTGCCAGGTGCTGACCGGCTCGGCCTTCCGGGTCACGGTGACCGCATCGCGCGACCGCATCCGGCTGACCGCGCATGAGCCGAAGGTCTATGTGAAGGTCGGTGACAGCGGCCGCCGGCGGCTGCAGTCTTTCTGCCCGGAATGCGGGTCGCCGCTGTTCGTCACCGGCGAGGGGGCCGATGCCGAAGTGTGGGGCATCCGCTGGGGCAGCATCCGCCAGCGCGAGCAACTGGTGCCCAGGCGGCAGATGTGGTGCCGCTCGGCCTTGCCCTGGCTCCGTCACCTCGAGGATCTGCCGGGGAAGCCCGCGGAGTGACGCCGTATACGAGCAGCCCGAAATCTTGATTCGTCATGGCGAGCCCCGCAGGGGCGTGGCCATCCCAGCGGTGCGCCAGGCATGGCGCGTATGAGCCGAGAGGCTCTGTTCGGCCGGGATGGTGGTATCCGGCCGAAGACTTGGAGGTGAGAGTCCTGCCTCGGGCCCTGGTGATGGGAACCGATAGCTGAACAGCAAGGGCGTCGTCGCGAGGCGGGTCTGAAGGAAGCTGTAGGCAAAGTGCCGGCCTGACGAACAGGAAGCGCATAGGAGGCGTCCGTACCCGGGCGAGGGGGTCGCTGGACCCGAAGCCCGATATCACCCGGAGGGTGCGGCCGTATATGCGCCAGGTACATGGCATGAAGGTCACGCGTCTTACCCTGGGAGGTCTGCCGCACTGCCCCTGGCGACAGGTGAGCTACCGGCGTCGAGAGGCGCCGGGATGGGGCGGCAGAAGTCAGCAGAGGCCATAGGAGCCGCGACCAGGCGGCGAAGGGCCGAACATGGAGTGCCGGACGGAGGTGGGCCCTTCGATGACGAGAGCAGACGCAGAAGACCGGGCTGGGATGCCCGGTGCCCGGGCGGAGGGTAGCGGCCGGAAGCCGCGAGAGTACGCCATGGGTGCGGCAAACGTCACGGCAGAGCCGGAGCCCTCGCGACCGGAGGCGGATGAGCGACTGATGGAGCGTATTCTCAGCCGCGAGAACCTGATGACGGCCTACTGCAGGGTGAAGGCCAACAGAGGGGCGCCGGGCATCGACAGGATGACCGTCGGCCAGCCGTGGTCCCACCTGGAGGAGCATTGGTCGCGCATCAGGGAGGACCTGTTGACGGGCCGATACCGGCCGGCGCCGGTGCGCGGGGTGGAGATCCCCAAGCCCGGCGGTGGGATGCGCCTTCTAGGCATCCCGACGGTGCTGGACCGGTTCATCCAGCAGGCGGTGCATCAGGTGCTGATGCCGATCTTCGATCCGGACTTCTCCAACTCCTCCTACGGCTTCCGGCCGGGGCGGAGCGCCCATGAGGCGGTCTTGGCCGCGCGGTCCCACGTGGCTGCCGGTCGGCGCTTCGTGGCCGATCTCGATCTGGAGAAGTTCTTCGACCGGGTGGACCACGACGTGCTGATGGCACGGGTGGCGCGCAAGGTCGCGGATAAGCGGGTGCTGCGGCTGATCCGCCGCTACCTGCAGGCCGGGTTGATGGCGGGCGGGGTGGCGACGGCGCGGACGGAAGGGACGCCGCAGGGCGGTCCCTTGTCGCCGCTCTTGTCGAACATCCTGCTCGATGACCTCGATCGGGAATTGGAACGGCGGGGCCACGCCTTCTGCCGGTATGCGGACGACTGCAACGTCTATGTGCGGTCGCGGCGCGCCGGCGAGCGGGTGATGGCGTCGCTGACCCGGTTCCTGGGCGAGCGGCTGAGGCTGTCGGTCAACGTCGCCAAGAGCGCCGTGGATCGACCGTGGAACCGGAGCTTCCTGGGCTACGGCATGACCCATCACCAGAAGCCGCGCCTCACGGTGCCGGCGTCGAGCGTGAAGCGGTGCAAGGCCAAGCTGCGGGCGAGCTTCCGGGCGGGACGGGGTCAGAACCTCGCCGCCACCGTCGATGATCTCACCCCGATTCTGCGCGGCTGGACGGCGTACTTCCGGTTCGCGGAGGCCAGGGGCGTGTTCGAGGATCTGGACGGCTGGCTGCGGCGCAAGCTGCGCTGCATCCTATGGCGGCAATGGAAACGACCTTGGACCCGCGTCCAACGACTGATACAGCGGGGACTGGACAGGCAGCGGGCGTGGCTCGCGGCCAACAATGGCCGGGGACCCTGGTGGAACGCCGGGGCTTCCCACATGAACGACGCCTTCCGGAAATCCTTCTTCGACACCCTCGGGCTGATCTCGCTCCTCAAAGAGCATCAGCGTCTACTCCACGCTCCATGAACCGCCGTGTACGGAACCGTACGCACGGTGGTGTGGGAGGAGGGGCGCCGCGAGGCCCCCTCCTACCCGATGCACCGGCCCATGGATGGCCACGGCGCTGCGCCTCCTCTTGAAGAAGTTAAAACTTTCTTTCCCTTCCCGGGCCGGGCACCGGCGTGTGATGGCTCGCCGTGACGAGAAGGGGCTGAGGAGTCGATCTCAGGGGCCGTCGGCATACTCCCTTGGTCGATATCCGTCCGAGCAGCGCTTTCCGATAGCGCAAAGATGTTATACATTAACGTCAATGGTGCCGCGCCCGCTTGGCGCTATGGTGCCTGACCTTCTTACGCCATCGGCTGATTCATGACCGTGTCGCATCACCACCCCGCCCATGCCGCCCGCCGGGCCGGGGAGATCGGGCCGTCGGCCCTGGCCGCGCCGGTCGGGGTCCGCCTGGTCGTCGCCTTCGCGCTGATCGCGGTGCTGTGGCTCGCCGTGGCCTGGGCCATGGGCTGGTTCGGAGCCGCGCCATGAGTGTCGGCCGCATCCGCCTCGCCAACCTGACCGCCGGTTATGAGCGGCATCCGGCGGTGCATCATGTCAATGGCAGCTTCGAGCCGGGGACGCTGACCGCCATCGTCGGCCCGAACGGCGCCGGCAAGTCGACCCTGCTGAAGACCATCGCCGGGTTGCTGGCACCCTTGTCCGGCCAGGTCGACCGCGGCGGGCTGCGCCGGCGCGACATCGCCTATCTGCCGCAGCTGGCGGAGATCGACCGCAGCTTCCCGATCTCGGTCGCCGACACCGTGCTGCTCGGCGGCTGGGCCCGGACCGGGATGTTCGGCGGCGTCTCCAAGGACCTGCGCCACCGGGCGGAAGAGGCGCTGGAGGCGGTCGGCCTCGGCGGCTTCGAGGTGCGGCCGATCGGCAGCCTCTCCGCCGGCCAGTTCCAGCGCGTGCTGTTCGCGCGGCTGCTGCTGCAGGACGGCCGGGTGATCATGCTGGACGAGCCGTTCACCGCGCTCGACGCCAAGACCACGCGCGACCTGGTCGACGTGGTCCGGCGCTGGCATGGCGAGGGCCGCACCGTCATCACCGTGCTGCACGATCTGGACCAAGTGCGCGAGGTCTGCCCGGACACGCTGCTGCTGGCCCGCGACCCGATCGGCTGGGGCCCCACCGGCGACGTGCTGTGCGCCGAGAACCTGCTGCGCGCCCGCGCCATGGCCGAGGCCTGGCACGATCGCGGCGAACCGTGCCGGCGGAGCGCGGCGTGACGGCGATGTGGGACTTCCTGGTCACGCCCTTCCTCGACTACGCCTTCATGCAGCGGGCGCTGGTGGCCTGCCTGGCGCTGTCGCTGGGCTGCGGCCCGGTCGGCGTGCTGCTGGTGCTGCGGCGGATGAGCCTGGTCGGCGATGCCATGTCGCATGCCGTGCTGCCCGGCGCCGCGGTCGGGTTCCTGGTCTCCGGATTGTCGCTGTGGTCGATGGGGCTGGGCGGGCTGATCGCCGGCCTGGCCGTCGCGCTGCTGGCCGGCGCGGTCACCCGGGTCACGGCGCTGCGCGAGGATGCCGCCTTCGCCGCCTTCTACCTGATCGCCCTGGCCGCCGGCGTGCTGATCGTCTCGACCCGCGGCAGCAATGTCGACCTGATGCATGTGCTGTTCGGCACCATCCTGGCGGTCGACGACGCGGCGCTGCTGCTGATGGCCGGCATCGCCACGATCACCCTGATCGCGCTGGCGCTGCTGTACCGGCCGCTGGTGGTGGAATGCTTCGACCCCGGCTACCTCCGCATGGTCGGCGGCGTCGGCGCCCTGGTCCACTTCGCCTTCCTGATGCTGGTGGTCTTGAACCTGGTCGGCGGCTTCCAGGCGCTCGGCACCCTGATGGTGGTCGGGCTGATGATGCTGCCGGCGGCGGCGGCGCGGTTCTGGAGCCGGTCGCTATGGTCGCTGTTCGCCTGGGCGGCCGGCCTCGCGCTGCTGTCCGGCTATTCCGGCCTCCTGGTCTCCTATCACGGCAGTCTGCCCTCCGGCCCCAGCATCGTGCTGACAGCCGGCGGCTTCTACCTGCTGTCGCTGATCTTCGGGACGCATGACAGCCTGCGGGCCCGATACCTGCCCACCGCGCATTTCGCGCACTGAACTCCCACGGAGTCATCGCATGAGGATACCGTTCCGCGTCGGCCTGCTCGGCCTGTCGCTTGCCGTCCTGTCGCTGCCCGCGGCGGCGGACAAGCTGCAGGTCGTCACCAGCATCACCGTCCTCGCCGACATCGCGAAGCAGGTCGGCGGCGATACTGTCGAGGTCCGCAGCCTGGTCGGCCCCAATGGCGACGCCCATGTCTACGAGCCGACGCCGCAGGATGCCCAGGCGGTGACCAAGGCCAATCTCGTCGTCGTCAACGGGCTGGAGCTCGAGGGCTGGATGGACCGGCTGGTCGCCGCCTCCGGCACCAAGGCCACGGTCGTCGTCGCCACCGAGGGCGTGCCGACCCGGAAGATGGACGAGGACGGGCAGGAGATCACCGACCCGCACGCCTGGAACAGCGCGGCCAACGGCGCGATCTACGCCGCCAACATCACCAAGGCGCTGACCGTCGCCGACCCGGCCCACGCCGCGACCTACCAGGCCAACGGCGCCAAATACGAGGCCGAGCTGAAGGCGCTGGACGCCTGGGCCCGCAGCGAGGTGGCGGCCATCCCGGCGGCCAAGCGCAAGGTCATCACCAGCCACGACGCCTTCGGCTATCTCGGCGCCGCCTATGGCATCGAGTTCCACGCCCCGGTCGGCTTCTCGACCGAGAGCGAGGCCTCGGCCGGCGACATCGCCAAGCTGATCGACCAGATCAAGCAGGAGCACATCAAGGCGGTGTTCATCGAGAACGCCACCGACCCGCGCCTGGTGCAGCAGGTGGCCAAGGCCTCCGGCGCCGAGATGGGCGGCGAGCTCTATGCCGAGGCGCTGTCGACCGAAGACGGGCCGGCTTCGACTTATGCGAAGATGTTTCGATATAACATTTCGCTTCTGGTCGCGGGGATGAAGCAGAACTGAAGAGCACATGAGTGGCGAGTCCGGCGATCATTCGCCGGGCTCGCGAGCGTTTCGGGATCGTGAAATGGCCGGGGTTTCCTGGCAATCAGGGGATGATTGTGCTATCTAATGACATCCATTGCTGGAGTTCCTCATGCCGAATGTCAGCCTCGGGCCTCATTTTGAGCGCTTCGTCCAGGAGCAGCTGACGGGTGGGCGGTACCAGAACGCCAGCGAAGTGGTGCGTGCCGGGCTGCGGCTTCTGGAGGATTTCGAGGCGAGCCGGAGCGAAAGGCTGGCTACGATCCGCGATCAGCTCGCCGCAGCGGCCGCCAACCCCCAGCGGCTGACCGCCGAAGAGGTCTCGGAAAGCCTGAACGAGTTGGATCGGGAGATCGCGGGCCTTCGCGGCGATGCCGCTTAGGCTTGTCTATACGCCGGACGCGCTGGCAGATCTGCGTTCAATCTTACGCCACATCGCCGACGACAACCCATCTGCAGCCCGCATCTTCGTCGGCGCAATCGAACAGCGCTGCCGGGATCTTTGCCGGCAACCCCATCTGGGGCGCGCCAGAGAGGATCTTGGGATCGGACTGAGAATCGTCCCATTCCGCCGGCGGGTCGTCATCGCGTACCGGACTGAAGGCGTTGACCTCGCAATCCTCCGGGTTTTCTACGGCGGGCGCGACTACGAGGCGCTGCTGGGCGGGCAGATGGGTCTGTCCGAGAACGCCTAATCCCTCCCCTTCGGCGCCGCCTCCGCCCCGAAGATCGCCTTGGCCAGGCTCATCGTGCCGGGCGGGGTGTCGCGCAGATAGGGTAGGGGGCGGCACACCTTCATCGCGGCGACGCCGATGCGGACGCTGAGGATGCCGTTGATCGCGCCCTCGCCGGCGCGGCGGCCGAAGGCGCGCAAGAGGCCGGCGCCGAGGAAGTCGCCGAGATAGTCGTTGGCTGCCTCGATGCCGCCGGCGATCAAGAGCGTCGTCGCCACCCGCCGGATCAGCGCCAGCGTCGCGAACAGGCCGGGGCGGAAGCCCTGGATCTCGGCGATTCGCCGGATCATCCGCAGGTTCAAGGCACCCGATGCCACCATGTCGACGATGGCGAAGGGCGTGACCGTGGTGATCAGCGCCGTGCGCCGGGCCGTGGCGGCGATGGCGGCGCGGCAGGCGGCGTCGATCGGCCGCTGGGCGTGCAGCTCCAGGAGGGCGATCAGCTCCGCCGGGTCGCGCAGCTCGTCGCGCTCGCGTTCCAGCCGGGCCAGGCCGTCGGCCGCCGGACCGTCGCCGTGCAGCCGGCGGAAACGGGCGATCACGGCGTCAGCCGCGGCGGCGTCGCCGCCCGCCGCCGCCCGGCCCTGGCTGCGGATCTCCTCGACTCGGCCGAGCCGGCGCAGCGCCAGCAGCTCCCACCCCGCCCAAACGAGAATCCCGGCCCCGGCCACGGCCAGCAGCGCCAGCGTGGCGGCCTGCAGCGGCCCGCCCTGGTTCAAGAGGTCGGTGACCAGCCGCTCGACCCACAGGCCGATGCCCAGGCCGATCAGCCCGACCAGCGCTCCGAAGGCGATGCGCAGCGCCACGCTGCCGGGGCTGCGGCGCCGGCGCAGCCCGGGGTCGATCGCGTCGGGCGCGGCCGGAACCGGCGCATCCTCCACCGCCACCGCCTCGGCCTGGTCGAGCGCGAACACGGCCGGCGGCCGGCGAGACGCGCGCTCCGGCTCCGGCGGCTGGTCCAGGATCAGTGGCGGGCGGCTCACGCCAGATCCTCGCCGATCAGGAACTGCAGCGCCCCGTCCAGCCGGATATGCGGCCAGGGCTGGCCGTCGACGCCGAGATCGGCCGGCGGCAGGAAGCGCTGGGCGCCGAAGCGGCCGCCGCCGCGGGCCTCGCGCAGGCTGCGCGGCAGCGCGCCGGGATAGGCCGCGACCGGCTTGCCGCCCGGCTCGATCACCCCGGCGACGCAGCGCAAGGTCTCGCCCTCATGCTTGACGTCGACCTCGCGGGTGGCGCGCAGCGAGGCGATCGCCATCGACCGGGCGGTGGCGCCCTGGAAGGCGGTGCGGAGGACGCTCTGCTGCAGCAGCTCGTCCATCAGCCCGACCAGCGGCTCATGCCCGTTGCGCGGCAGGTGGTCGGCCTTGGTGGCGGCGAACAGCACGCGGCGGATGCGAGACTCGAACGGCCACAGCCAGTTGATGCCGCCGGTCTTGAAGCAGGTCAGGATGTCGTCCATGGCCCGGCCCAGATCGTCCAGACTCTCCGGCCCGGCGGCGAGATGGGCCAGCAGGTCGACCAGCACGATCTGGCGGTCCAGCCGGCTGAAATGGTCGTTGAAGAAGGGGCGAATCACCTTGGCCTTGTAGGCCTCGAACCGCTCCTCCATCAGCCGCCACAGTGACCCGCGCGGCGTCTCGCGCGGCCGTGGCAGCGGGCAGAAGGTGAGGGCGGGGGACCCCTCCAGGTCGCCCGGCAGCAGGAAGCGGCCAGGCTGCAGCCGGCTCAAGGGGATCGCATGGGTGCGGCAGGCGCGCAGATAATCGGTGTACAGCCGCGCCGCCTCGATCGCGGCGGTCTCCTCGGCCGGCCCGGCGGGGTCGAGCCTGGCGACGGCGTCGCGCCAGCCCTGCGACAGCGGCGCCCGCACGCCGGCCGTCGCCAGGGCCATCGCCTCCTCGGCCCAGCCGGCGTAGTCGCGCTCCAGCAGCGGCAGGTCGATCAGCCATTCGCCGGGATAGTCGAAGATGTCGAGATGCAGCACCTGGTCGCCGAGCAGGCTGCGCAGGCCGCTCTTCGGGGCGAAGCGCAGCGACAGGCGCAGCTCGGCGACGTTGCGGGTGCCGGCCGGCCAGTCCGGGTGCCCGCCGGCGCCGGTCAGCCGCGCCACCGCCTCCTCATAGGCGAAGCGCGGCAGCTCGAGATGCGGCTGCGGCCGCAGCACCGCCGCGCGCAGCCGGTCCTCGGCCACGGCGTCGAGCAGCCCGAAGCGCCGCGGATCGGTCAGCCCGTGCACCAGCGCGGCGATGAACACCGATTTGCCGGAACGGCTCAGCCCGGTGACGCCGAGGCGGATGCGACGGTCGAACAGCTCGCCGGCCCGATCGAGTAGGTCGGTGGGGAACAGCTCCATGAACGGGCGACGGGCTCCGGTGGCCTGGGACGTATAGCCTAGCCCATGTGCGGACGCGGCGTCTCCGCGTCAACCCGCGCATGGCCCCGCGGGTTGCATCTTCGGCCGCAATCCGCCATTGCTCGGAAGGGCACTGGGTGGGGGCGCTGTGTTCTTCTTCCTGTCGAAACTGATCTGGTTCTTCATCCAGCCGCTCGGCGTCTTGCTGCTGGCGCTGCTGGCGGTGATGGCCGGATTCCTGTTCCGCTCGCGGCGCCTGGCGCGGCGCCTGGCGATCGCCACGGCCATCGGCTTCGCCGCGATCTGCCTGCTGCCGGTCGGCGATCTCATCATGCTGCCGCTGGAGAACCGGTTTCAGAAGCCGGACCGGCTGCCGGCGACGCTGGACGGGATCATCGTCCTCGGCGGGGCCGAGGAGAACAGGATGTCCGGCGCGCGTGGCGAGCCGTCGCTGAACAACGCTGCCGAGCGGCTGTTCGCGGCCCTCGATCTGGCTCGCCGCTACCCCGATACGCCGGTGGTGTTCTCCGGCGGGCTCGGCGATCCGTGGAACGGCATCCCGCCGCAATCGGACATCTTCCGCGACGCCATGATGATGGCGGGGCTGCCGGAACAGCGGATGATCCTGGAAGGACAGGCCCGCAACACCGACGAGACCATCTGGCTGCTGAAGCAGATGCTGCAGCCGCAAGCCGGGCAGCATTGGGTGGTGGTCACCAGCGCCTATCACATGCCACGGTCGATGGGCCTGTTCGCCAAGGCCGGCTGGGAGGTGGTGCCTTGGCCGGTCGACTATTACGGCCTGCCGCCGCAGCTGTTGCCCAGGGCCAATCTGGTCGAACAGATGGCGGTGCTGAACATCGCGTTGCACGAATGGGTCGGTCTGCTTGCCTACTGGGCGACGGACCGCATCGACACGCTGTTCCCTGGCCCCTGATCGGGCGGCTATAGCTGGGGCATCGCCGCCCCGAGGACGCCATGGCCAGCCCCGACTTCCCGTCCGAGTTCCGTGACCGTTTCACCGAGCTGCTGCGCTGGCGCCGCGACGTCCGCCGCTTCCGCCGCGACCCGCTGCCACCGGGGCTGCTGGACCGGCTGCTCGACCTCGCCTGCCTGGCTCCCTCGGTCGGCAACAGCCAGCCCTGGCGCTTCGTCCTGGTCGAGGACGAGGTGCGGCGGGCCGCGGTGCGAACCGTGTTCGGCCACTGCAACGACACTGCCGCCTCCGGCTATGAGGGCGAGCGCGCGGCGCATTACCGCCGGCTGAAGCTGGCGGGGCTGGAGGAGGCGCCGGTTCAGCTCGCGGTGTTCTGCGACCGGTCGACCGGGCAGGGGCACGGGCTGGGCCGGCAGACCATGCCGGAGACGCTGGACCATTCTGCCGTCACCGCCATCCATACGCTGTGGCTGGCCGCCCGGATCGAGGGCGTCGGGCTCGGCTGGGTCTCGATCCTGGAACCGCAGGCGGTGGCGGCGCTGCTCGACGTGCCGCCGGACTGGCATCTGATCGGCTATCTCTGCCTTGGTTTTCCGGAGTCGGAGGAGCCGGTGCCGGAACTGGAACGCGATGGCTGGCAATCCCGGCTCGGCGCCTGCCGCGGAGTGCTGCGGCGATAGCGGCGCGGCTTGACACCCGAACGAGGGCTGGACGATTGTATCTGGTGGGATACAAATGTTTACCAAGGGCGCGGTCGGGATCTTGCCACGCAGGCGATAACGGCCGAGCATGAGATGCCAGAAAGGGAGGCGAACCCAATGAAGAAGCTATTGTTTTCCGGCGCCGCGATCGCTGCGCTGCTGACTGCCGGCCAAGCCATGGCCTGGAGCCTGAAGGAGGCGGCGGAGCCCTTCAAGGGCACCACGATCAAGGCGATCTTCCTCGACCGGCCGGGCTATCGCGCCGCGATCCAGCTGCTGCCGCAATTCGAGCAGGAGACCGGGATCAAGGTCGAATACGAAATCCTGCCCTATGAAAACAGCCGCGAGCGCGAAGTCCTTGATTTCACGGCCGGCGGCGAAATCGACGTGGTCCTGACCGACGTCGTCTGGATCGGCGAATATGCCGACAGCGGCTGGCTGGTGCCGCTGAAGAAGTTCACCGACGACCCGGCCCTGGCCGATCCGGCGCTGAACCTGAAGGGCTTCTTCCCGATCCTGCTGGAGAGCTTCGGCACCTGGAACAAGGAACTGTACGGCCTGCCCTTCGACAATTATTCGGGCCTGCTGTTCTACAACAAGTGCATGCTCAAGGATGCCGGCTTCGACAAGCCGCCGGCCACCTGGGACGAGCTGCTGACCACTTACGGGCCGAAGCTCACCCATGACGGCAAGTACGCCTACGCCCTGCAGTCGCGCCGCGGCGAGACCCAGTCGGCCGACAGCTTCATGCGCGTGCTGTGGCCCTTCGGCGGGTCGCTGCTGAACGCCGACTTCAAGTCCAATCTCACCTCCGTCGAGTCGCAGAAGGGGCTGAAGTTCCGGCAGGATCTGATGAAGATCATGCCGCCGGGCATCGTCGACTACGACCACGCCGAGGCGGTGAACGCCCTGGCCCAGGGGCAGGTGGCGATGATCACCGAATGGTCGTCGTTCTATTCGACCCTGGTCGACCCGGCGACCTCGAAGCTGGGCGACTGCCTCGGCGTCGCCACCGAGCCGAAGGGCGAGGCCGGGCTGAAGCCGGCGCTGGGCGGCTTCTCGCTCGGCGTCGCGTCGCAGGCCAGCGAGGCGGAGCAGAAGGCCTCCTGGCTGTTCATCCAGTGGGTGACGTCGGAGGCGATGGCCAAGCCCTATGTCGAGGCCGGCGGCGTCTCCGGCCGCACCGCGATCTATGACGACCCGGCGATCAAGGCGAAATACGCCTTCGTCGAGCCGACCGTGGCGTCCTGGCAGGGCGGCGTGCCATCGTTCCGGCCGCGCTTCCCGGAATGGCCGGCGATCTCAGAGATCGTCGCCGAATTCGGCACCAAGATCATGCTGGGCGAGGAGACCACGGAATCCGGCGCCCAGAAGATCGGCGAGCGCATGGAGGCGGTGCTGCAGAAGGCCGGCTACTACGACGGCAAGAAGGAGAAGCTGCAGTAGGCTGGCCTGAGGGTTGGGCTGTCACCGGGTGGTCGTTTCGCGTTGCCTCTCCCGCTTGCGGGAGAGGTCGGAGACGCGAAGCGGCTCCGGGTGAGGGCCCTTTCCCTCCGCCTGTGCCAGCCCTCACCCGGTCGTCCTGCGGACGCCCGACCTCTCCCGCAAGCGGGAGAGGCAAAACAACGAACCGACGATCGTGATCGGAGACCACCCCATGCCCGACAGCCTGGGCGCCCTGGCGGACGGGGCGCTGGACGAGATCCGCGGCGTCTTCGGCCGGCTCGCCCCCGGCGCGATCGAACCGGTGCTCGACGCCCTGGCCGGCGCCCATCGAATCGTCTGCCACGGCGTCGGCCGCGAGGGGCTGATGATGCGGGCGCTGGCCATGCGCCTGTACCATCTCGGCCTCGACGCCCATGTCGCCGGCGACATGTCGGCGCCGCCGGTCGGGCCGGGCGACCTGCTGGCGGTCAGCGCCGGGCCGGGCGGCTTCGCCACCATCGACGGGCTGATGCGCATCGCCCGCGACGCCGGGGCACACACCCTCCTGTTCACCGCCCAGCCGCAGGGCAGCGCCGCCGCTCTGGCCGACACCGTCTTCGTGCTGCCGGCCCAGACGATGGCGAATGATACAGGCCCCGCCGTCGCCTCGGTGCTGCCCATGGGCAGCCTGTACGAGGGCGCGCAATTCCTGCTGTTCGAGCTGGTCGTGCTGCAGCTGCGCGACCGGCTCGGCGTCGCGCCCGAGGCGATGCGGGCCCGGCACACCAATCTCGAGTAGACCTATGTCGCACCGTCTCGACAGCCGCTGGACCCCGGTCTGGTTCCTCGCCCCGGCCGTGATCGCCCTGTTCGTGATCGGCATCTTCCCGACGCTCTACGCGCTGTGGAACTCGCTGCACCAGGTGATCCTGCCGAAGATCCCGCGCGAAGGGACGCCCTTCGTCGGCCTCGGCAACTACCTCGCGGTGCTGACCGATCCGACCTTCTGGGACGCGCTCGGCCGTACGCTCGTGTTCCTGGCCATCGTGCTGCCGGCGGAGCTGCTGCTGGGCTTGGGCGTCGCCCTGCTGCTGCACAAGCCGGGCCTGCCACTGCTGAAGACCCTGGCCCGGCTCAGCCTGGTCATCCCGATGGCCACCACCTATGCCGTGGTCGGGCTGATCGGCCGGCTGATCTTCAACCGCGACTTCGGCGTGGTGAACTGGTTCCTCGGCCTGGTCGGGATCGGCCCGGTCGAATGGCTGGGCGACCCGACCTGGGCCTTCGTCTCGATCGCGCTGATGGACATCTGGCAGTGGACGCCGTTCTGCGCCCTGGTGCTGCTGGCCGGGCTGACCATGGTGCCGCCGGAGATCGAGGAGGCGGCGCGGCTGGAGACGAAGCGGTTTCGGCATATCCTGCGCCATGTCCAGCTGCCGTTCCTGCTGCCCGGCATCACCGCCGTCCTGATCCTGCGCACGGCCGACACGCTGAAGCTGTTCGACATGATCTTCACCATGACCCGCGGTGGGCCGGGGGCGGCGACGGAGCTGATCTCGATCACCATCCAGCGCATCGGCTTCCGGGTGTTCGACCAGGGCGTCGCCTCGGCCCAGGCGATCCTGCTCCTGGTCCTCACCATCGTGCTGTCGCGGATGTATATCCGCCTCGTCTATCAGGAGGTCGAGTGATGGCCGCGTCGGTGACGGTGGATCGGGCGGCATCGCGGCCGGCCAGGGCCCGCGTGCGAGTGTCGCCCTGGCATGCGATCGCGCTGATCGCGATCGCGCTGGTCTGCGTCTTCCCGTTCTACTGGATGGTGACGACCAGCCTGAAGGACCAGGCGGTGGCGCTGGCCTCGCCGCCGGTCTGGCTGTTCGAGCCGACGCTGGACCACTACCGCATGGTGCTGGGCCCGAAGGATGTCGGCCCCAGCCTGCTGAACTCGATCATCGTCGCGGTCTCGACCACGGCGCTGGCCATCCTGCTCGGCACGCCGGCGGCCTATGCCCTGGCGCGGTTCGAGTTCCGCGGCAAATCCGACCTGTGGTTCTGGTTCATCACCAACCGCATGGTCAGCCCGATCGTGCTGGCCTTGCCGATCTTCATGCTGGCCCGCAACCTGAACCTGATCGACACCCATCTGGTGCTGATCCTGCTGTACCTGACCTTCAACCTGCCGATCGTGGTGTGGATCTGCGCCGACCAGTTCCGTGGCATCCCGCGCGACCTGGACGATGCGGCGCGGATCGACGGCGCCTCGCGCTTCACCGTGTTCTGGCGCATCGCCCTGCCGCTGGCGGCGCCGGGCGTCGCCGTCTCGGCGATCTTCTCCTTCATCTTCTCCTGGAACGAGCTGCTCTACGCCCTTGTCCTGACGCGCAGCGCCAGCCGCACCGCGCCGGTGGCGGCGACCAGCTTCATGAGCGGCTACGACCTGCCCTGGGGCCAGATCATGGCCACCGGCACGCTGATCGTGCTGCCGGTGATCGTCTTCGCCCTGATCGTCTCACGCCAGTTGGTGCGCGGCCTGACCATGGGCGCGGTGAAGTAGGGGCGTCAGACCGAATAGGGCATCCGAATGCCGGGGTCGCCCACGGGGAAGTCCTTGCTGTTGCGGGTCACCAGCAGGGCTGATCGGCGGCGGGCGGACGCCCAGACGATCGCATCCGGCAGCTTGATGCGATGCGCCTTGCGGAGCGTCACCGCCTCTTCGGCGACGCCATCGTCCAGCTCGATCAGAGCGAAGCCGCGCAGAAAGTCTCTGGTCGCCTGCTCCGTCGCCGGAGCGGTTCCCACCATCACCTCCATCCACGTCACGACGCTGATCGCCTTGTCCGCATGCCGGTCCAACTCGCCCCGGGCGTCGGAAATGCCGTTCAGGTAGTCGATCAGGATGTTGGTGTCGAAAACGGCGCTCACCATTCGCCGCGCAGGGCCTTCTGGTAGTCGACGCCGTCCACGACGTCCTGGCCCTCGCGACGCCAGAGGCCAAAGGCGTCCTTTGCGCCAATCTTGCGCCGCTTCGCGAGATAGCTGGCGATCGCCTCACGGATGATGGCCGCCCGGGAGGTGTTCTCCCGGGCGCTGATCTCCGTCAGCTCCTCAAGCTGCTCGTTGGGAATGTCGACAAGGGTGCGCATGGCGATTTCTCATATATGATATCAATATCATATATCATCGCCATGCGGCGCGACAAGGGTCGGCTCAGCTCTTCCCCGGCCGGTAGAACGCGGCGTCGTCCGGGCCGATGCGCTCCGGCCGCCACCAGCGGGCCGGCTGGAAGGTCTTCTCGATGCCGTCGGCCACGCCGAGGGTCAGGGCGAACAGCGCCATGCGCACCGGCACGCCGTTGTCGGTCTGGCGGAAGATCGCCAGCCGCGGGTCGGTGTTCAGGTCCTGCGCCAGGTCATTGGCGCCCGGCCGGCTGTCGCGCGGCAGCGGGTGCATCACCACCGTGTGCGGCATGCCGTGGGCATTCAGGATGCCGAGGCTGATCTGGAAGTCAGGCGCATAGTCGGCCGAGATCTCGCCCTCGGCGAAGCGCTCCTTCTGCACCCTGGTGGCGTAGATAAGGTCGGCCTTGGTCACGCCGCGCGTCACCTCGTCATGCTCCTCCACCGTGTGGCCGCGGCTGCGGGCGTGCTCGACCAGCTCGGCCGGCATCCGCAGCGGCTCGGGCGAGACCAGGCTTAGCGTCAGGCCCTGATAGAGCGACAGGATGTGGATCAGCGAATGCACCGTGCGGCCGTATTTCAGATCGCCGACCAGGGCGATGCGGGCGCCGTCGACCGGCCGGCCGATGCGCGCGAACTCCTTCTCGATGGTGTAGATGTCGAGCAGCGCCTGGGTCGGGTGCTCGCCGGCGCCGTTGCCGCCATTGATCACCGGGATGTGGGTGGCGGCGGCGAATTCGTGGATCGCCCGCTCCTCCGGATGGCGCATCACCACCGTGTCGACATAGCCGGCGACCACCCGGGCAGTGTCGTAGATCGACTCGCCCTTGGCGATCGAGGAGAAGGTGAAGCCGGTGGTGTTGACGACGGCGCCGCCGAGGCGCTGGAAGGCGGCCTCGAAGCTGAGCCGGGTGCGGGTCGACGCCTCGAAGAACAGGCTGCCCAGCACCGCCCCTTCCAGCACCCGGGTGGTGGCGCGGCCCTGGGCGACCGGGGTCAGGAGATCGGCGACGCGGAACACCGCGGCGAGCGAGTCGAGGGTCAGCTCGCGCGTCGAGAGGAAGTGCCTGCCTTGGAAGTCCATGGTCTCAGCCCGCGATCCGGAGAGGGGCGGCGCGGTGGGCGCCGATGCGGAGCCGAGTCATCTCAGCCTTCGCGGTCTTCCGCAAGCCGTTCCGCCAGCTTCTCGTCGGTGATCAGGACGTTGACGCAGCGGCGGCGCAGCGCGGCGCGGATGATCCCGAACTTGTAGCTGCCGCCCGACGCCAGCACCACGGTCGGGATCCGGGACAGGTCGTCCAGCGACAGCGACACCATGCGCCGGTTCAGCGGGTGGTCGACCGGCCGGCCCTCGGCGTCCAGCCAGTTGCCCAGCACGTCGCCGACGGCGCCGGTCGCCCGCAGCGCCGCAGCCTCGCGGTCGACGACTCCCAGAGCCAGCATCAGGTTCTGGTCGGAGACGTTGCCGACGCTGATCAGCGCCATGTCGGCCGCCTTCGCCTTGTCGTAGATCTCGCGCAGCACGCCACGGGCCAACAGGCCGTCGCGCTGGGCCTCGTCATCGGCATAGACCGGGGCGGCGAGATAGAAGCGCTCGGCGTCGTGCAGGTCGGCGAAGCGCGAGACGATCTCGAAGGTGTTCTCGCCCGAGCCGCGGGTCATGCTGCCAATCAGCGAGACCACCGACAGGTCGGTCATCCGCCGCCGCCGGATCGACTGCAGGCCGAGGCGCAGGGTCAGGCCCCAGCCGATGCCGACCAGCATGCCGTCATGCACGGTGTTCTCGACATAGCCGCCTAGGGCGACGCCGATGGCGGCGCGGATCTTGTCCTCGTCGCGCGGTGTCGGCACCACCACCGCGTCGCGCAGCCCGTAGCGCCGGATCAGCGCCCGCTCCAGCGCCACGCAGGAGGCGAGGGGAGACTGGATGCGGATCTGGATCAGCCCGGCCTCGCGGCAGATCTGCAGGATGCGGTTGACCCGCAGCCGGGTCAGGCCCAGGCGCTCGGCGATCTCGGCTTGGGTCAGGCCTTCGACGAAATAGGCCCAGGCGATCCGGATCTGCTGCTGCTGCTCGGGGTCGACCGGGAGGTCGGCCGAATCTGACTCCGACACTCGCGGACGGGTCTTCGCGGTCTCCAGGCGGCGGCGCGTCTCGCTCATCGGTGTCCGGTCCGGCGTTTCCTCGCTGCCATGGTGCGGGCAGGGCCGGTCTGCTGCAAGCGGTCCTGCAGCCATCCCGGAAACGGAACGGGCCGCGCCGGTGTCCCGGTGCGGCCCGCTGCCTTTGCGACGATCGAACCATACCAAATCCGGCCGCGGCCGACCAGCCGAGAAGCCGCAGGCCAGATCCGGCCGGGCGCAGGCTTGCCACCGCCGGCTCGCCCGCCATTTCAGAGGGCGTGCGGCGGCGAGGGGACAGAAGGGATGCGCAGGGGCGATCTGACGCGGCTGATCCGGATCCTGGGGATGCTCGGCTCCGACCATGACGGGGAGCGGGCGGCGGCAGCCCTGGCGGCGGACCGGCTGGTGCGCGGCAGCGGTTGGAACTGGTCAGACCTGCTGGCGCCGGCCCGGGTGTCGCGGCCGGTCCGGGCGCAACCGGTGGATCCGCTCACCGACCGGCTCGCTGCCCGGATTCGCGGATGCGGCAGCTGCGCAGCGAGAACGCCCGGCTGCAGGAGGAGATCCGGCGGCTGAAGCGGCGGCTCGACCTGCGAACCCAACCGTTTCGCCCGGCCGACGAAAAGTCCCCGGCCGTGTCAGGCTGATCGATCGTGATCACGTCGCTGTGCAAGCGCATGTCAGAGTTCACGAACAATTCACGATTGCCGTCAATGATGGCGCTGCCGGGGGTGAGCCGGATCAGCAGGGGTAGTTCGCATGTGCGGGGAAATATCCAGTTATTATGATCTCTTCTCGGCTCCGTTGGCGGAGCGGTATTTGCAGAAGCTCGACATTGCCCTGGACCACTGGGAGGTTCACTTCCTGCGCCGTGGGTATGACTTCCTGCAACGCGGGATTCCGGAAGGCGCCATCTCCGCGCTGAACTATCTCGAGCTGCCGACCGAGCGTCGGGCGGTCGTGTTCACCGGTCCGATGCCGGTCACGCCGCTGACCGGCCGCGAGGCGGAGGAGATCCGCCGCGGGCTCGGGCACGTCATCGCCAGGGAGGCGAAGCGGATGGCGATTTCGGCGCCGCCGGAAGTGGCCTCCGACCGGATGCCGATGGCGCGAGTCGGCTAGACTTCGACCAGCGCCTTGATCACTCCGGCCTCGGGACGGCTCCAGCCCGGCACCTGGGTCGGCACGTCGGCGAGGCTGCCGCGATGGGTGCCGAGGGCCGCGGTCGGCACATGCCCGGCCCGCATCGACGCCAGCACATGTTCGAAATCCTCGCGCGTGGCGTTGCGGCTGGCCAGCAGCGTGGTCTCGCGCTTGTGGAATTCGGGATCGGAGAAGCCGATCTCGCCGAGGACGATGCCCAGCAGCACATAGGCGCCGGCATGGGCGACGTAGGAGAAGCCCTTGCGCATCGCCGCCGGGCTGCCGGTGGCGTCGACCACCAGGTCGAAGAAGTCGCCGTCGGTCGCCTGCCGCAGTCGGTCGTCGATGTCGCCGCCGCCCTCGAACACCGCATCGGCCCGCAGCACGTCGCGGCTGAAGGCGAGGCGGCCCGGATTGAGGTCCAGCACGCTGACATGGGCGCCGCGCAGCCTGGCGAAGATGGTCGCGGCGATGCCGATCGGCCCGGCGCCGACCACCAGCACCCGGTCACCTTCGCCCGGCGCGCCGCGGCGGATGCCATGCGCGCCGATCGCCAGGAACTCGACCATCGCCGCCTGGTCGAGGCTCAAGCCCTCCGCCGGCACGACATTCTGCTCCGGCACCGACAGGAATTCGCACAGGCCCCCGTCGCGATGCACGCCCAGCACCGACAGGGTCTTGCAGCAATTGGTGCGGCCGCGCCGGCAGGCGCCGCAGCTGCCGCAATGCAGATAGGGCTGGATGGCGACGACCTGGCCCGGGCGGAAGGCGCTGCCGGCATCGGCCTCCACCACCTCGGCGCCGAGCTCATGGCCGATGACCCGCGGATACTCGAAGTAAGGCTGGTTGCCCTTGTAGATGTGATAGTCGGTGCCGCAGATGCCGACCCGGCGGATCCGCACCAGCACCTCGCCCGGGCGGCGCTGCGGCTCCGGCCGGTCGATCAGGCGCAGGGTCTCGGGCTTCTCGCAGAGGATCGCTTTCATCGTCGGTCCGTATCGGGTCGGGATGGGACGCCCAAATTGATCGGACATATCGCGATTGTCGAGCGCGTTTGACTGGAAAGCCGGACCGGATCTGGGACAGACTGCCGCCCGAGTCCCAAGAGGCCCGCCCAGGGCCGATCATCCGAGGGAAGCCAGGAGTGCAGAGAGTCGCCGAGGCGGCGCGCGGCGGAGAGGCCCCGCCGGCCATCGCGTTTTCCGGGATTTCCGTCGCCTATCCGCTGAAGGGCGGCGGGCGCTACGTCGCGCTGGGCGAGACCGACCTGGTGGTGGCCGACGGCGAGTTCACCGCCATCGTCGGCCCGACCGGCTGCGGCAAGTCGACCCTGCTGAACGTCGCCGCCGGTCTGGTGCCGGCGGCGTCCGGCGGCTGCACCGTGTTCGGCCGGAAGCTGCAGGGGCTGAACCGCGACGCGGGCTACCTGTTCCAGGCCGACTCCCTGATGCCGTGGAAGACCGCGCGCGACAATGTCGCCGTCGGCCTGTCGGTGCGCGGCGTGGCGGGGAGCGAGGCGCGGGACCGGGCCCAGGCGTGGCTGACGCGGGTCGGGCTGGCATCGATGGGCGACCGCTACCCGCACCAGCTGTCCGGCGGCCAGAAGAAGCGCGTCGCCCTGGCCCAGATGCTGATCCTGGAGCCGAAGCTGCTGCTGATGGACGAGCCCTTCGGCCCGCTCGACGCCCAGACCCGGATCGTGATGGGCGACCTGCTGCTGTCGCTGTGGTCGGCCGAGCGCAAGGCGGTGCTGTTTGTGACACACGATTTGGAAGAGGCGATCGCCCTGGCCGACCGGGTGGTGGTGCTGTCGGCCGGGCCGCAGGCGCGTATCATCGCCGACCACCGGGTCGGGCTTGCCCGGCCGCGCGAATTGGCCGAATCCCGGCACGATCCCGAATTCACCGCCCTGCACCGGGCGATCTGGGCAGCGTTGAAGGACGAGGTGATGAAGGCCTATGGCGATGTCGTCTGAGGGGCGTTTCGCAGGCCGGGGCCGCATCCTGTTCTGGCAGATCGCGGTCGCCGTGATCTGCCTCCTGACCTGGCATATCCTGACCGCCACCAAGATCCTCGACCCGTTCTTCTTCGCCACGCCGCTCGGCGTGATCGAGCGGACCTGGAAGGATTTCGCCTCCGGCGTGATCTGGCGCCATCTCGGCGTCACCCTGCTGGAGACGGTGCTGGCCTTCGCCATCGGCTCGGCCGCCGGCGTGGCCTTGGGCTTCTGGTTCGCCCGGCGGGCCATGGCGGCGGCGGTGTTCGACCCCTACATCAAGGCCGCCAACGCGCTGCCGCGGGTGGTGCTGGCGCCGATTTTCGCGCTGTGGTTTGGCCTCGGCATCTGGTCGAAGGTGGCGCTTGGCGTCACGCTGGTCTTCTTCATCGTGTTCTTCAACGTCTACCAGGGCGTGCGCGAGGTCAGCCCGACCGTGCTGGCCAATGCCCGCATGCTGGGGATGAACGACCGGCAGCTGCTGCGCCATGTCTACATGCCCTCGGCGCTGTCCTGGGTGTTCTCCAGCCTGCACACCTCGGTCGGCTTCGCCCTGGTCGGCGCCGTGGTCGGCGAATATCTCGGCGCCACCGCCGGGCTCGGCTACCGCATCGCCCAGGCCGAGGGCGTGTTCGACGTGGTCGGCGTGTTCTCCGGCATGCTGGTGCTGTCGGCCTTCGTGGTGGCGATCGATGCTTTCGTCTCGGTGATCGAACGGCGGCTCCTGGTGTGGCGGCCGGAGAGCGCGGCCGCAGCCTCGGCCCAAGGATTAGGAGGAAACGGATGAGAACCCTGCTGCGCGGAATCGCGCTGGTCCTCGGTTTGGCTCTGGCGGTTCCGGCCATGGCGGCGCCGGAGAAGACGCATATCGCTATCGGCGTCGGCGGCAAGCCGCTGCTGTACTACCTGCCGCTGACCGTCGCCGAGAAGAAGGGCTTCTTCCAGGAGGAGGGGCTGGAGGTCGAGATCAGCGACTTCGCCGGCGGCGCCAAGAGCCTGCAGGCGATGATGGGCGGGTCGACCGACGTCACCACCGGCGCCTATGAGCACACCATCCTGATGCAGGCCAAGGGCCAGGACATCCGGGCGCTGATCGAGCTCGGCCGCTTCCCCGGCATCGTGCTGGTGGTGCGCCAGTCGCTGGCCGGCGAGATCAAGTCGGTGGCCGACCTCAAGGGCCGCAAGATCGGCGTCACCGCCCCCGGCTCCTCGACCAACTTCTTCGTCAATGCGCTGCTGGCCAAGGAGGGGCTGACGCCGGACGACGTGTCCTTCGTCTCGGTCGGTGGCGGTCCCAGCGCCGTGGCGGCGATGCAGCATGGCGAGATCGACGCCATGGCCAATCTCGACCCGGTGATCTCGAAGCTGCAGTCCAGCGGCGCCGCCACCGTCCTGGTCGACACCCGGACGGAGGAGGGGGTGAAGGCGGTGTTCGGCGGCCCGGTGCCGGCGGCCGTGCTGTACGCCAAGGCGGATTTCGTCGCGGAGAATCCGGAGACGGCGCAGGCGCTGGTCAACGCCTTCATGAAGTCGCTGCGCTGGCTGGCCACGGCGACGCCAGAGGACGTGGCCGCGGTGGTGCCGGAGGAGTACCTGCTGGGCGACCGCGACCTCTATGTCGCGGCGGTGAAGGCCTCGCTGCCGATGTACTCGCGCGACGGGCTGATCAAGCCGGAGGGGATGCAGACCGCGCTCGACATCCTGCACCGCTTCAGCCCGGAGCTGAAGGACGCCCAGATCGACCTGACCAAGACCTGGGACCCGCGCTTCGCCGAGAAGGCGCAGGCGATCAAGTAAGGTCTTCATCGGAACGGAGCCCGCCGATGCGTTTCCTGGTCATGAGCATTGCCGTCCTGGTCGCGACGGAAGCCCATGCGGAGGGCTTCGCCGTTCACGATCTTTCGACCGTGGCGGACGACGCGAGCGTCGCGCTCGGGGCCGGCTTCACTCACAAGGCCGAGCCCGGGCGCGTCACGCTGTTTTGTGCCGGCTGCAAGGGCGGGACGATGATCGACATCAAGATCGGCCGCCAGACCGACGGCACGGAGCAGCGCGTGCGCTCGGGCCAGACGTCGATGGCCGATCTGGAACGGCTCTGCCAGGCCAAGGACCCGGCCTGCAGCCTGACCGGGTTGAGCGTTTCCCCCGCGGTCGGCTGGATCACCAAATGGTCCATGGGACCGATCATTGGCTCTACCGCCACCATTCTGCGCGATGGTGATCTCTTGACGATTCGGTCCGTTGCCGACGATGCGGACACCGCCCGACGCAATGCCGAGAAGATCGTGGCGACGGTGTCGCCCAAGGTGATCGGCCGCTAGCTCGCGGTCCGGTCGGAACGCGGGCTGGCGGCGATGCAGCCGAAGCCACTTGACTCGATAGTTCTCTCTATCGTTAAATATTTCCTATGGAGTGAAGGAGATGAGCCATGGCTGAGTCTGCCTCGCGCCCGGCGCTGGCGCCGAGCGTCTTCTACAAGGATCCCAAGTCTGCACTCGACTGGCTGGAGAAGGCCTTCGGCTTCGAGCGCAGCATGGTCATCACCGACCAGGACGGGAACCTCGCCCATTCCGAGATGCGGGTCGGCGACGGCCTGATCTATGTCGGGTCCGAATGGACGGAGACCGTTGCCAGCCCGGCTTCGGTTGGCGGCAAGAACACCCAGTCGATCCATGTTCACGTCCAGCATGACATCGACGGGCACTGCGCCCGGGCCAAGGCGGCCGGGGCGGTGGTCCTGCAGGGCCCGTCCGACCAGTTCTATGGCGACCGCACCTACCGCGCGACCGACCCGGAAGGCCATGTCTGGACCTTCGGCCAGACCGTCCGCCAGGTCTCGCGGGAGGAGGCCGAGCAGGCATCGGGGCTGAAGATCGAAGGCTGGATGTGAAGCCAGCTACGGCTCTCGACCAGACCCTGGCGGCGCTCGCCGACCCCCATCGCCGGCGGGTGGTCGAACTGCTGCGCGAACGGCCACGACGGGCGGGAGAGCTGGCGGAGGCGCTGGGCCTCAACCCCCCGGCGCTCAGCCGGCACCTGCGCACGCTGAAGGCCGGCGGGCTGGTCGAGGAGGCGCATCCGGAGTTCGACGCCCGTGTCCGCATCTACAGCCTGCGGCCGGAACCGATGGCCGATCTGAAAGCCTGGCTGGGCGAGACCGAGCGGCTGTGGGCCGATCAGCTCGCCGCGTTCAAGGCGCATCTGGAGCGACCGGAATGACCTCGCGCATCCTCGTCTCGCTGCGCGTCCCGGCGACGCCGGAGCGGGCCTTCACCGCCTTCGTCCGCGACATCGCCCTGTGGTGGAAGCCGAACCCGCTGTTCGAGTTCAGCCCAGGCCCGGCCGGGACGCTGGGCTTCGAGCCCCGGCTCGGCGGCCGGTTCACCGAGACCTATCCGGACGGGCGCGTCTTCGAGATCGGCCGGATCTGGGCGTGGGAGCCGGGCAGCCGCCTGGTGTTCTCGTGGCGGCAGGCCAGCTTCACGCCCAGCCAGGCCACCGAAGTCGAGGTCCGGTTCGAGCCGGTCGACGACCAGACCCGCGTGACCGTCGAACACCGCGGCTGGGACAGCGTGCCCCAGGAGCATGTCGCCCGGCACCACTTCCCCGACCCGGTGTTCCTGCAGCGCCACGGCGAATGGTGGCAGGCCCTGCTCGGGACCTATCGGATATCGGCCCGGTTTGACGGATAGGGGGCGAGGTCGTCGTCCTCGGCTATGAAGCCCACGGCGACACGAGGTCGAGGCCGGTTGTCCGGAAATCCGTCAGGTTGCGGGTGGCGAGGCGGCCTCCGTTGACCCGCGCAATGGCGGCGATCATGCCATCGGGGGCCGACATCCCGAGGCCCTGGCGGGAAGCCGCGCCCATGATCTCTCCATAGGCCAGCGCGGCCTCTTCGGTCAGGCCGAAGATCCTGTCGGCAAACCGGCGCCGCCAGTCCGAAAGTCCCCGCTCCAGCCGCGCGGCGCGCCGATCCGGCAGAATCTTCTGAATGCCGAAGGCGATTTCCGCAATCGTCACAGTTGGCAGTGCCAGTTCGGCGTCATGCCTGAGCAGCCAACTGGCCACCGAGGGATCCGGCGATCTGCGCAGGGTCTCGGAAACGACGTTGGTGTCGAGGAAGATCAAAGGTCCGGGCCCGGGTCGACGCGTCGCGCACCTCGGATCACTGTCTCAAGATCGATATCTGTACCGCAGTCCCTCGCCAGACGAGCATAGAACGAAGCTGCGGGTTCGCGCCCGGCTTCGCGGACTTCGTATGCCTCCAGTGCGCGCTCCACGATATCGGCAATCGACCGGTTTTCGCGGCGTGCGAGACGATGGGCGAGGTCCCGAGCTTTGGCGCTGCGAACGGACAGTTGGGGTTCGGCCATGATGGTCTCCATTCAAGAGAATCATAGGCCCGCGATGTGCTGCCATCAAGATGGCTGGTGATGGCTTGATGGCATACTTGCCTTGGGCGAGTTCTTCAGCCCAGCGCCTCCGCGATCTTCTGCCGTACCCCATCGACAAAGGTCGCGGCCTGAAGGTGGAAGGCACTCCAGATAAATACAATTTTAACAAATGCAGTTCCCCGACTCTGTCCAGGTGATCGGCGCCGAGTCGCGAGGCTGTCCGCCGCGCGCATTGACGAATCGAACGGCAGCCGCCAAAGGTGGACTCTTGGGATATGGGGAAGATCATGCACAGACATCGGCGTCCGCGGCATCTCATCGGTTCGATGGCGGTGATGGCCGCGATCCTCGGCGCCGCGCTGCCGGCCCAGGCGGCGGGCGGCAAGCTGGTCTTCATCTCGCCCGACCCGCTCGGGGTGAACGACTTCCTGAAGCTCGGCAAGAAGGGGGCCGAGGCGGCGGCGGCCGCGATCGGCGGCGAGGCCAGGATCTACGAGAGCACCGACCCCGCCACCCGCCGCCAGAATGTCGAGGCGGCGGCGCGCGAGGGCGCGGCGGTGGTGATCGTGATCGGCTTCGAATTCGGCGACATCGTGCCGGACGCGGCGGCGAAGTTCCCGGACATCAAGTTCCTGATCGTCGACCAGTGCATCCAGAAGCCGATGCCGAACGTCTACTGCGCCGTGTTCCGCGAGCATGAGGGCGCGTACCTGGCCGGCGCCGAGGCGGCGCTGACCTCGGAAAGCGGCACCATCGGTTCGGTCGGCGCGCTCGACATCCCGTTCCTGCACCGCTTCACCGACGGCTTCGCCGCCGGCGCCAAGGCGGTGAACGACGAGATCGTGGTCAGCCCGACGGTCTGGGTCGGCGGCGACAACCCATTCTCCGATCCGGTGCGGGCGCAGCAGCAGGCGGTGTCGCTGATCAGCGACGGCGCCGACCGGGTGCTGGCCGCCACCTCCGGCGGCAATGGCGGCATCTTCAAGGCGGCCGAGGCGACGCCGGGCACCCTGGTCTTCGGCGTCGACGTCAACCAGTGCCCGCTGGCGCCGGGCGTGGTCCTGGACAACATCGAGAAGAAGGTCGACGTCGCCCTGGTCGAGGCGGTGAAGGGCATTCTCGCCGGCACCCAGGCGCCGCTGACCTCCTATGGCGTGAAGGAGGGCGGCATCACCCTGACCGGGCTCGGCGACGATGTCGCCAATTCCAAATGCCTGATTGCCGAACATCCCGACGTCATCACCAAGGTGCGGGAGCTGCGCGACGCCATCGCCGCCGGCACGGTGGCGGTGGCCGATCCGCTGACGGCCGGCCAGTAACCCGCCGCGCGGAGGGCGGTGCCGTGGCGTTCCTGGAGATGCGCGGCATCGTCAAGCGCTACCCCGGCGTGCTGGCGAACGACCGGGTCGACCTGGCGGTCGAGGCCGGCGAGATCCATGCGGTGATGGGCGAGAACGGGGCCGGCAAGTCGACCCTGATGGGCATCCTGTACGGGCTGGTGCAGCCGGATGAGGGCGAGATCGTGATCGACGGCCGGAAGCGGCCGTTCCGTTCGCCGATCGACGCCATCGCCGCCGGCCTCGGCATGGTGCACCAGGCCTTCAAGCTGTTCGACAGCCTGACGGTCTGGGAGAATGTGGCCTACCGGGCCGAGCCGCGGCGCGGGCCGTTCATCGACCGCGCCGCTGCCCGCCGGAAGGTTGCGGAGCTGGCGGCGCGCCATCGCCTGCCGATCGATCCCGATGCCCGGGTCGGCACGCTGCCGGTCGGGGTCAAGCAGCGGATCGAGATCCTGAAGGCGCTGTACCGCGATGCCCACATCCTGATCCTGGACGAGCCGACGGCGGTGCTGACCCCGGGCGAGCGCGACGGGCTGTTCCAGGTGATGCGCGGCCTGGCGGCGGACGGGCGCACCATCCTGTTCGTCACCCACAAGATCCATGAGGTGATGGCGGTGACGGACCGCATCACCGTGCTGCGCGACGGCCGCGTGGCCGACCGCATGGTCACGACCCAGACCGACCCGCAGGCGATCATCCGGGCGATGACCGGCCGCAACGTGACGCTGAAGGTCGACAAGGCGCCGGCCGAACCGGGCCGGGCGCTGCTCGAGGTCGAGGGGCTGGTTCTGGCGGCGCCGGGGAAGCCGGCGGTCGACGGCATCTCCTTCGCCGTGCGGGCGGGCGAGATCGTCGGCATCGCCGGGATTGCCGGGAACGGCCAGACCGAGCTGATCGAGATCGTGGCCGGGCTTCGGGCCGCCGATGCCGGGTCGATCCGGGTCGACGGGCGCGACGTCACCGCCGCCGGGGTGGCCGGCCGCCGCGTTGCCGGCATCGCCTATGTGCCGGAGGACCGGGCCCACACCGGCACGGCGTTGCGCGCCAGCGCCGCCGACACCCTGTCCATGGGCTTCCACCGCCGGCCGCCGCTGTCCCGCCGCGGCGTGCTGGACCGCGCGGCGATGCGCGACCGGGCGCGCGGCCTGATCGCCCGCTTCGGCATCAAGATCCCGGGTGAGGGCGTGGCGGTCGGCACCCTGTCCGGCGGCAACCTGCAGAAGGTGGTGGTGGCGCGCGAGCTGGACCATCAGGCGCCGGTGCTGATCGCCGAACAGCCGACCCGCGGCGTCGATGTTGGGGCCATCGAGTTCATCCATGGCCAATTGGTGGCCGAGCGCGACAAGGGTCGCGCCGTGCTGCTGGTCTCGGCCGAGCTCGGCGAGATCCTCGCCCTCTCCGACCGGGTCCTGGTGATGTACGAAGGCCGGGTGATCGCCGAGGTGCCGGGCGCCGAGGCCACCGAGACCAGCCTCGGCCTGCTGATGGCCGGGGTGACGGGGGCGGCGGCATGAGGGGCGCGTTCACACCAGGACGGCTCCCTTTCTTGTCCCCCCTCCCCTTGCGGGAGGGGAGGGGGGACTCGGTTTTGCTCCGCCCGAGACGCTCATGACCGCCGCCGCCACTGCTCTCCGCGGCGCCGCGACCTCTTCCGTGCTGTGGGCGATCCTCGGCGGGCTCGTCATCGGAGCGCTGATCACCCTGGCCGCCGGGCATGACCCGGTGGCGGTCTATGGCGAGATCCTGGCCGGCGCCGTGGTCGGGCCGAACCTGGCGGAGACCGTCGCCCGGGCGGTGCCGCTGGTCGGCATGACCCTGGTCGCCGCCATCCCGCTGCGGGGCGGCATGGTCAATCTCGGCGGCGACGGCCAGCTGGTGCTGGGCGGGCTGGTGGCGGCGGTGGTGGCGCTGTACCTGCCGGCCCCCGGCGAGGTCCGGCTGGCGGCGGCGATCCTGGCGGCGATGGCCGTCTCCGGAGCCTATGCCGCGCTGGCCGCCTGGGGTGAGGTGCGGTTCGGCGTGCCGCTGCTGATCTCGACCCTGCTGCTCAGCTACCCGGCCCAGGGCGTCAGCTCCTACCTGGCGCGGTTCCCGCTGCGCGACCCGGCGACCGGCATGCCCGAGACCTACCGGCTCGAGGAGGCGGCGCGGCTGCCGGTGCTGGTGCCGGGCACGCCGATCACCTGGGGCCTCGTCCTGCTGCTGCTGGTGATTGCGGTGACCGTGTTCGTCGACCGGCGCGGCGCCGCCGGCTACGAGCTGCGGCTCCGCGGCCTGAACCCGCGCTTCGTCGCCTATGGCGGGGTCGATCTCGGCCGCCAGACGGTGCGGACCCTGTTCGCCAGCGGCGCCGTCGCCGGGCTGGTCGGCGCCATGCTGGTGCTGGGCGACCAGTTCCGCTTCACCGACAACGCGTTGCTGTCGCCGGCCTACACCTGGTCCGGGCTGATGGCGGCGCTGCTGGCGATGGGCGAGCCGATCGGCGCCGTCTGCGCCGGGCTGTTCTTCGCCGCGCTGCAGACCGGCGGCTTCGCCATGGAGCGGGCGACCGAGGTGCCGCGGGTGCTGACCCTGGTGCTGCAGGCGGTGATCATCCTGCTGCTGGCCATGCGGCACGGCCTGAGGCGACGGTGATGGACTGGCTGTCGCTGTTCAACGCCGTGCTGTTCGCCCAGACCATCCAGGCGGTGACGCCGATCCTGCTGGCCGCCCTGGCCGGCGTGCTGTGCGACCGCGCCGGCGTGTTCAACATCGCGCTGGAAGGCCAGATGCTGATCGGCGCCTTTGCCGCCATCGCCGGCACCTGGTATACCGGCAGCGTCGCCGGCGGCGTGGCTGTGGCCCTCATCGGCACCATGGCGTTCTCGGCCATCCTGGCCTTCGGCTCGACCTGGTTCCGCGGCGATCCGATCGTCATCGGCATCGGCCTCAACCTGCTGGCCTCCGGCCTGACCGCCTTCCTGCTGCGCATCCTGTTCGGCATGTCCGGCACCTTCACCGACCCGACCATGCAGGACCTGCCGCGCGTGGTGCTGCCGCGGATCGCGGCGGTGCCCTGGTTCAACCGCGTCTTCGGCAGCCACAGCGTGCTGACCTGGGCGGCCTGGATCCTGGTGGCGGTGATCGCCGTGTTCCTGTTCCGCACGGTCTGGGGCCTGCGCCTGCGCGGCGTCGGCGAGCGGCCGGACGCGGCGGAGACGCTGGGCGCCGATGTCGCCCGCACCCGCGTCGCCGCGGTGCTGGCCGGCGGTGCCCTGTGCGGCCTGGCCGGGGCGCAGCTGTCGCTCGGCAGCGTCACCCTGTTCGCCGAGGATATGAGCGCCGGGCGAGGCTGGATCGCGGTGGTGGCGGTGATGCTGGGCCGCGGCCATCCCGTCGGCGTCGCACTGGCCTGCCTGCTGTTCGGCTTCGCCGACGCCGCCGGCCTGCGGTTTCAGGGCCGGGGGCTGCCGAACCAGCTCACCGATATGGCACCCTATGTCATCACCCTGGTCGCGCTGGTCGTCGCCCGCGGGCGGCGCCGGCGTCGGGCCATGGCCTGAACGCCCGAAGAGGAGACGCCGCGATGGAAGACCCCTATGTCCTGGCGGAAGCCGCCGCCGCGGCGCTGAAGCAGAAGCTTGGCGCCGACCATCACGCCGCGATCGTGCTCGGCTCCGGCTGGGGGCCGGCGGTGGACAGGATCGGCGAGACCGTGGCCGAGGTGCCGTTCACCGAGATCCCCGGCTTCCCGCCGACCACCGTGCTCGGCCACAAGGGCGTGTTCCGCAGCGTCCGGGCCGGCGACCGGCGCATCCTGGTGATGGCCGGGCGGGTGCATCTCTATGAGGGCCACCCGCCGGCCGAGGTGGTGCATGGCGTGCGCAGCATGGTGCTGGCGGGGACGAAGATCATCGTCCTAACCAACGCCTGCGGCGGGCTGCGGCCGGGCATGAAGCCGGGCGAGCCGGTGCTGCTCCGCGATCACATCAACTTCACCGGCGTGTCGCCGCTGTTCGGGCCGAATCCGGAGAAGCTGGGGCCGCGCTTCGTCGACCTCACCGGCTGCTACTCGCCCCGGCTGCGGCAGGCGGCGCAGGCGCTGGACCCGACGCTGACCGAAGGCGTCTATGTCGGCTTCCCCGGCCCGATGTTCGAGACCCCGGCCGAGATCCAGATGGTCGGCCGCTGGGGCGGCGACATGGTCGGCATGTCGACGGTGCTGGAGGCGATCGCCGCCCGCCATCTCGGCGCCGAGGTGCTGGGCCTATCGCTGGTCACCAACCTCGCCGCCGGCCTGCCGGGAGCCGATCTCGACCACGAGCACATCCTCGAGGTCGCGCGCGGCACCGCGGAGCGGATGGGCGGGCTGTTCCACGACCTGGTGCGGGTGATCTGAAGGATCGCCCCGCATCGAGGTCGCTCGGAGCAATAACGAAACCCAAAGCTGTCATGCCCGGGCTTGACCCGGGCATCCAGAGGCTGTCGACATCTTCTGGATTGCCGGGTCAAGCCCGGCAATGACAGTAAAGGGACTGGCTCCTACTTCAGTGGTTGTTGCGCGGCACGCCCATGGTCTGGGCGACGCGCTGGTACTTCAGCGCCGGCTTGAGCGCCATGCCCCCGGCCAGCTGGTCGGTCATGCCGCGCTGGATCTCCTGCCACGGGGTCTGGCTCGCCGGGTACTTGTAGCCGCCCTGGGCGTCCAGCGCGGTCCGCCGGCGCGCCAGCTCCTCATCGGAGACCAGCACGTTCACAGTGCGCTGGCGCAGATCGACCCGGACCTTGTCGCCGGTCTGCAGCAGGGCCAGGCCGCCGCCGGCCGCCGCCTCGGGCGACGCGTTCAGGATCGAGGGCGACCCCGAGGTGCCGGACTGGCGGCCGTCGCCGATGCAGGGCAGGGCGTGGACGCCCTGCTGGATCAGACGCGCCGGCGGCTGCATGTTCACCACCTCGGCGGCGCCGGGATAGCCGATCGGCCCGGTGCCACGGATCACCAGGATCGAGAACGCGTCGATCTCGAGCGAGGGATCCTCGATCCGGTGGTGGTAGTCCTCGGGCCCGTCGAAGACCACGGCCTTGCCGACGAAGGCCTCCGGGTCCTGCGGGTTCGCCAGATAGCGGTCGCGGAATTCCGGCGAGATCACGCTGGTCTTCATGATCGCGCTGTCGAACAGATTGCCCTTGAGGTTCAGGAAGCCCGAATGGGCTTTCAGCGGCCGGTCGACCGGCCGGATCACCTCGGGGTTCAGGTTCTCGACGTCGCGGCAGTTGTCGCCGATGCCGCGGCCGTTGACCGTGACCGCCTCGGGATGCGGCAGCAGGCCGGCCTTCAGCAGCTCCGCCACCACCGCCGGCACGCCGCCCGCCTGATGGAAGTCCTCGCCGAGATACTCCCCGGCCGGCTGCAGGTTGACCAGCAGCGGGATGTCGTGGCCGATCTTCTCCCAATCATCGTTGTCGAGCGGCACGCCGAGATGGCCGGCGATGGCGTTCAGATGGATCGGCGCGTTGGTCGACCCGCCGATGGCGGAGTTGATCACGATCGCGTTCTCGAACGCTTCGCGGGTCATGATGTCGGACGGCTTGATGTCCTGCTCGACCATCTCGACGATGCGCTGGCCAGTCACATAGGCGATCTGGCCGCGCTCACGGTAGGGGGCCGGGATGGCGGCCGCCCCCGGCAGCTGCATGCCCAGCGCCTCGGCCAGCGAGTTCATCGTCGAGGCCGTGCCCATGGTGTTGCAGTAGCCGACCGACGGGGCCGAGGCGGCGACGATGTCCATGAATTCGTCGTAGTTAATCTCGCCGGTGGCCAGCCGCTCGCGCGACCGCCAGACGATGGTGCCGGACCCGACCCGCTCGCCCTTGTGCCAGCCGTTCAGCATCGGCCCGACCGACAGGGCGATGGCCGGGATGTTGACGGTGGCGGCCGCCATCAGCAGCGCCGGGGTGGTCTTGTCGCAGCCGACGGTCAGCACGACGCCGTCGAGCGGATAGCCGTACAGCACCTCGACCAGCGACAGGTAGGTGAGGTTGCGGTCCAGCGTGGCCGAGGGGCGCTTGCCGGTTTCCTGGATCGGATGGCAGGGAAACTCGAACGGCACGCCGCCGGCGGCGCGGATGCCGGCGCTGACCCGCTTCGCCAGCTCGATGTGATGCCGGTTGCAGGGCGACAGATCCGACCCGGTCTGGGCGATGCCGATCATCGGCTTGCCGGACTGGAGCTCCTCGCGCGTGATCCCGAAATTCAGGTAGCGCTCGATATACAGGGCAGTCATCCCCGGGTCGTCGGGGTTGTCGAACCACTGCTGGGACCGCAGCGGTCGCGATCGATCTTGGCCGGCCATCGTCTTCTTTCCTCCAAGCGCCGCACTTTGCGTCGGCGCCCCACCAAAGGCAAATTGTACGACGATATTAGGGCACCAGGAGGCGGTTCGGATAGAGGCGGATTTACAGGACCGACCGCGTGGCTGGAACCCGCCGGGATCGCGGGCCATTCGAGAGGGAAGGAGGCTGTGCCATGCCGCGCATCAGGCGGGCTCCACTCGACTCCAGCGCCGTAAACTCCGTCGGCTATGATCCGCGGACCAAGGCACTCGACGTCGAATATGCCGGCGGCGCCGTGTATCGCTACTATCCCGTCCCGGACCGCGTCTACCGGCAGCTGCTGCGGGCGGAGTCGAAGGGCCGGTTCGTGAACGCCCGCATCCGCGACGCCTATCCGTTCCGCCGCATCGGCTGAACCGTCTGCCGCAATCCGGCCATCGGATGCTGCTTCGATCGCCGGATGCTTCGACGTCGCCTCTTCCTCTCTTTCGGTCTTCTGCCGGTCGCCGGCCGCATCGCCCGGGCCGAGGCGCCGGACTGGCCGCGACGGCTGGTGGCGGCGGCCGAGGCTCAGATCGGCGTGACCGTGACCTACGATCCGGCCTATGTCCGGCTGGCCTATCCCAACGGCGACGTGCCGCGCGATCGCGGCGTCTGCACCGATGTGGTGATCCGCGCCTATCGCGACGCCTTCGGCATCGACCTGCAGCGCCTGGTCCACGAGGACATGCGGACCAACTTCTCGCGCTATCCCCGGTCCTGGGGGTTGTCGCGGCCGGACCGCAACATCGATCACCGCCGGGTGCCGAACCTGCAGGCCTTCTTCCGCCGCCACGGACGGGCGCTGCCCGCCGAATCGCCGGCGGACTTCGCCGAGGGCGACCTGGTCACTCAGATGCTGCCGGGGAATCTGCCGCACATCGCCATCGTCACCGGCCAAACCGGCGCCGGTGGGGCGCCGCTGGTGGTCCACAACATCGGCGGCGGCACGCGGCTGGAGGATCGGCTGCTCGACTTTCCGGTCACCGGCCGTTACCGGTTCATCACCGGCTAGGCCGGACCCACAGCAGGCAGATCCGGCATGAAGGCCGCCATCTTCGATCTCGACGGCACCCTGGTGGACAGCGCGCCGGACATCGCCCATGCGGTCAACCGTATGCTGGCCGATCGCGGCGCGCCGGCTCAAGCCGTGGCCTTCATCGAGACGCTGGTGGGCGAGGGGGCGCGGGCGCTGGTGGCCAAGCTGCATCGCGCGCTGGGCCTGCCGGCGGAGGATGTCGACCGCGACACCCGGATCTACCTCGATTACTACGCCGCCCGGCCGGTGGCGGACTCCCGGCTCTATGCCGATGCGGCGACGGCGCTGCCGGCGCTGCGGGCCGCGGGCATCCGGCTCGGGGTCTGCACCAACAAGCCGCAGGCGCTGGCGGAGCTGGTGCTCGACCGGCTCGGGCTGCTGCAGCACCTGTCCGCGTTGGTCGGCGCCGACACCACGCCGCATGTGAAGCCGGACCCGCGGCCGCTGCTGCACACGCTCGAGGCGCTGGGCGTGGCGCCGGGCGAGACGGTCTATGTCGGCGACACCGGCATCGACCTGGCCTGCGCCCGGGCGGCCGGGGTGCCCTGCCGGATCGTCGACTGGGGCACCGGCCCGGCCGTGCCGGTCGAGGACTCGGCACGGCTGGGCCGCTTCGCGGATCTGCTGCCGGCGTAGCGGGTCAGCGGGACAGTGCGAACCGTCCGCCGGTGCGGCGGGCGAAGGACCGCTCGGCCAGGGCGCCGAAGGCCAGGCCGATCGTGGCCCACAGCACCGCGTGCATGCCCAGCGAGGCGATCCGGAACTGCCACAGCAGGTCGGCCGGGAAGCCCTCCGGCACATCGTTCACCACCGGCAGGGCGATCTGCGCGACGGCGATGATCGCGATGTAGACGGCGCCGGCGATCAGGCCTGCGGTCCAGCCGCCCTGGCGCCGGGCCAGGCCGAGGGCGAGGTTGACCGCCAGCACCAGGGCCGCGACCGAGATCGCCAGCATGACGAAGAACAGCGCGGTGCGCTCGCCGATCGTGTCCGGGTTGCCGACCGCGGGCGGGTTGGCCGGATATTTCAGGCCGGGCACCACCACCAGCGCGATGAAGGCGGCCAGCGCCAGCAGCGCCGCGGTGGCGCGGGCATCGAGGCGGCCGACGCGGCCATAGGTGAAGGCGAAGACCAGCGCGAACAGCCCGCCGATGGCGGCGCCGTAGACAACCGCGCCGGTCAGCAGGCCAAGACCGGCCTGGGTCTCGCGGCTGACCAGCTCGGGCTCCTCCGCCTCGCCGCCGGCCGGGGCCGCAGCGTGGTCATGGTCGCCATGGTCATGCGAATGGCCCAGCGTCCCTTCCAGGGCGATGGCCCGGTCCACCTGCGGTTCGCCGAAGATCCGAGCGAAGCCGAAGGCGAGCAGCCCCGCCAGCACGCCGACCAGCATGCCGCGCAGCAGAAGGCTTCCAACCATGGCGGTTGGCCTCAGTGGCAGGGGAAGCCGAGCAGATGGCGGCCGTCATGCACGAATTCGTGCACATAGCTGCCGGAGAAGAGCGCGGTCGCGCCCTGCTCGGCGCCGACGAAATACACCGCCAGCAGCAGGATCAGCCCGGCGAACACCGCCCAGGGCAGCACCTCGCCGACCGGGATCGGGCCGACGGGGATGGAAATGGGCCGTGCCGCGGCAGTGATGTCGGACATGATAGCGCTCCCCTGGGATAAACGCGTCCCGTTGATGTGCACCGGGCCATGGTGAGGTCTGACTTCCGGAACCGCGTCGGCGACGCCATCCCGGTCACAGTGGCGCGACCGTGCCGGAATTGCACCGGCTTCCGCATCCATGGCGAACCGGTTGCAGCATGGGTCGCGGCCCGGCATCTGTCAATCGAAGCCGCTGTGCCGGGAACAGGGTCGTTCCCGATGTGGAAGGCCCCGCCGAAGCGGGGCCCGGATATTGTCGGTTCTGTTACTGGAGGGCTATTCGGACCGGACCGGCGGCGCGATGCCGCCCGGATCCGCCGCCCCGTTGGCTTTGGCCGGCGGCTGGGCCGTCCTTGCGGCCTGCACCAACCCGTCGAGGCTGCCGCCCGACAGGCCGATCTCGTTCAGCAGCGCGTCGACCAGCGGCGCCTGGCCGCGATAGCGCAGCGCGGTGGAGACCAGCTGGTCGGCCAGGTTGCCGCCCGCTTCTCCGGCCGCCGCGGAGCCGCTGCCGCCACCGGTGATGCCATCCACCTGGATGATCTTGATGCCGTCGATCCGCTCCATCGGCTTGACGCTCTGGGCGATGATCTCCGGCAACCGCTCCAGCAGAGCCAGCTTGAGGCGAAGCGCCACGATCTCGGACGACAGGATGTTCTCGGCCTCGTTCAGCGCCTTGCGGCCGGTCGCGTCGATCGCGTAGCGGATCTCGGCCGCCGCGGCGCGCAGCTTGTCGGCCTCGCTCTCGCCCTCGGCGGCGATGCGGTGCCGCTCGGCGTCGGCATGAGCGAGAACGCGGATCGCCTCGGCCCGGTCCTCGGCCGCCTGCTTCTCGGTCTCGGCCGCGACCACCTGGCCGATGGCGTCGCGCTCGGCCGCCTTGCGCGCCTCGACCAGCTCGATCGCCTTCTGGCGTTCGGCGATCTCGGTTTCACGCACCGTGGTGACCGCTTCCTCGGACCGCACCGCCGCGGCGCGGGCCGCGTTCGCCGCGGCCTCGGCCTGACTCTGGGCCTGCGACTTCTCGGCGATGGCGATGACGCGCTCCTGCTCCGCCAGCTCCAGCGTCTTGCGCTTCTCGACCTCGGCGATCTGCACCGACCGCTCGCGGGCGATGTCTTTCTCGCGCACCAGCCGCTCCTTCTCGATGCGATCCTCCTCGACCTGGCGCTCGGCCAGGATGCGGGACTGCTGCACCCCCTGCTCGGACTGGATCCGAGCCTGTTCGGCCTCGCGCTGCTTCAGCGCCTCGGTCAGGGTGACGCCGGCCTGCTGCTCGGCCCGGCGAATCGCGATCTCCTGCTGCTGCTGCAGCCTCGCGTATTCCTCGTCGCGGGCGACATCGAGCTTCAGCTTCTCGGCCTGCAGGTTCTTCTGCCGGACCGCGACCTCGGTGTCCTGCTCGATGTCGTTGCGGCGGCGGCGCTTCTCCTCGATCTCCATCGTCAGCTTGGTCAGGCCTTCGGCATCGAAGGCGTTGTTCGGATTGAAGAACTCGCGGTTGGTCTGGTCCAGTCCGGTCAGCGAGACGGTCTCCAGCTCAAGCCCGTTCTTCAGCAGGTCCTCGGTCACCGCCATCTGGACCTTCTGCACGAAGTTCACCCGTTGCTCGTGCAACTCCTCCATCGCCATCTCGGCGGCCACGGCGCGCAGCGAGTCGACGAACTTGCCCTCGACCAGGTCCTTCAGCTGGTCCGGATGCATCGTCTTCTGGCCCAAGGTCTGGGCGGCGTTGGCGATGCTCTCGGCCGTCGGCTGGACGCGGACATAGAACTCCGCCTGCACGTCGACGCGCATGCGGTCACGGGTGATCAGCGCCTGCTCGTTGGCGCGCCGCACCTCCAGCCGCAGCGTGTTCATGTTGACCGGGATGATCTCGTGCAGGATCGGCAGCACCAGGGCGCCGCCGTCGACGATCACCTTCTGGCCGCCGAAGCCGGTGCGGACGAAGGCGACCTCCTTGGACGAGCGCCGGTAAAGCCGGGTCAGGATGATGCCGATGATGATGAGCGCGACGAGGATCAGAACGATCGGGATCGCGAGGGTCAGGTAGTTGTCAAACATCGTGTGAAATCTCGTCATCGAGGAAATGGGGAGTCGGGGCGGCCGGTCCCGGGCCGCTTCAGGTTTCGACCAGGGCCGGGGACGCGCCGGCCGAGATCACGCGGAAGGCGGCCCCGTCGCGGCGCACGATCAGGACCTGGGCACCCCGCGGGAAGGTCTCGCCGGGAATGTCCGCGAGGACCCGCAGGTAATGGGTACGGCCGTGGATGTCGCGCAGCTTGCCCTCCGCCGACTGGGCGTCGGTCGCGGTGCCGCCGCTGACCGTTGCGACCTGGCCGACGAAGCTGTCGCTCGACACGGCATAGGTCTCCTCCTTCGGGAAGATCCGGGAAAAGCTTCGGCCGACGCCGCGGGTCACCGGCAGGGCGACGGCCAAGGCGGGCAACGCCGCGATCAGGCCGGGCAGGAGATCACCGGTCAGCGACCGGGCGACGGACTGCACGGCCAGCCCGGCCAGGCCGAAGCCGAGCAGGAAGCCGACCAGGATCACCATGAACGGCGCCCGGCCGATATAGAGCCAGCCCAGCGCCGCCGCCCAGGCCCCCTCGGTCGCCTCCGGCCCGGCCACCTCGTGATGCACCTCGATGTGCAGATCATGGTCGAGGCCCATGCCGATCAGGTCGCTGAGGCTGGCGCCGAGCATCATCGCCACCAGCTCGACCAGGCCGATCGCCAGCATCAGCCCGAGCGCACCGGAGAACAGGTGGTTGGCCGGCTGCAGGGCAAAGTCCATCAGCGGGCTCCGTCGTCCCTTGTCTTGGCCTTGACCGCGGCCAGCCGCTCCTTGACCCGGTTGTCGCGGGCCAGGGCCTCCAGCTCCGCCAGCTTGGCGCCGTCGCCCAGGTCGCGTGAGCCGCCGCGGCCGGGCAGGCCGGTGGTGCGCTGCAGCACGCGGTCGAAGGCGGTCTCGGCACCGCGGACCTTGGCGTCGACGCCCGAGCCGGTCCCGGCACCGGGCGCGGTGCCGCCGGCCCCGGCGGTCTCGGCCTTGGCCCGGCTGGCACGGAACTGCGCCAGCTCCGTCTGCATCTCGCGGCGCTTGGCCAGCAGGGCGCGGACATAGCCTTCGAGCTCGCGCTCCCGCTCCGCATTCTGGGCGATCGCCTGCTCCAGCACCGGGATCTGCGCCTCGATGTCGATCTGCTGCGCGATCGCGGTCTCGGCCAGGTCGTCGCGGCCGCTGCCGACCGCGATCTCGATCTTCTCGGCCAGATCCTCGTGGCGGCGGTTCTCTTCCATCAGCCTGGTATTGGCGAGGTGCTTTGCGGCGACAGTGCGGCCAAGTTCCGAGCGGACTTCGTCGACCGCGGCATCGACTTCGCGGATCGCCTGCTCCATCACCGCCTCGGGCGCCATGCCCTCGACGGCGTCGATCAGTGCGTTCAGCCCGCCGCTGATAATGCGCCCGACGCGGGCGGACAGGGGGGACGACATGGACATGGCCTCCTCTAACGAGCGCGTCTTGCGGCCTGCATCACCGAGAGCAGGTCGAAGACCGGTTCGATCCGCCGGGCGACGACCTCAGGATCATATCCCGGCGCGGTCGCGGTGACACCCAGGCGGAGCAGAGTGTCGATGAAGGTGAAGGCGCGGTCGGCGAGCCCGGCCTCGAGTGCCTCGAGTTCCGGCCGGGGCGTCGGATCGTCCGGCCCCGGCACGGCCGAGGCCATGAATGCCATGGTCTCGGGCAGCCATTCGGCCAGGAGCCGCACCACCTCGGAATGCATGTGTTCGGCACGCTCGGCCTGGCGCCAGCGGCGCAGGGCGGGCGCCGCCAGCTCGGCATAGCGTGCCAGGCTCGACTCATAGGTCGCCGCGTCTTCCTGCCAGCGCCGCGCCTCGGAAAGGAGGTGGCGCAGCTTGTCGCTCGGCGTCACCGCTCCCGGCGGTTGCAGCGAGGCCAGGAAGTCTGCGTCCTCCTGCGAGATCCGCGCGCTGAGCGTGACCGATTTGCCTGACATCGTCGTGCGCCCATTCTCAAGTCCCACGCTCACAGTATACAAATGCATGCAAATGTCAACATTCGGATGCGAATGAAGGCAAGACGAGCATCTTCCGGCTGATCGATAGCGCTGCTGCCGGCCGGCCGCGGTCGTGCTTTGCTGTGGCCGAGTTTCCGCCGAACGGTCCCGCCGATGCCGACCCGCCTGACCCTGATCTGCCATGGCGCCACCGCCGCCACCCGGTCGGGCGCGTTTCCCGACGACGAGCCGCTGGAGGAGCGCGCTTTGGTCCGCGCGGCGACGCTGCGTCCGATGATCCGGCGCGCCGACCGGGTCTGGACCAGCCCGGCGCTGCGGGCGCGGCAGACCGGGGTGGCGCTCGGGCTCGATGCGGTGGAAGAGCCGGCTCTGCGCGACGGCAATCACGGGCGCTGGGCCGGCCGGCGGCTGGAGGAGATCCAGGCCGAGGAGCCGGACGGCGTCATTGCCTGGCTGGCCGATCCGGATGCCGCACCGCATGGCGGCGAGGCGCTGTCGGCGCTGCTGCGCCGGGCCGCGTCCTGGCTCGACGCCCGGGCCGGCGATGGCGGCCACGGCATCGCCGTCACCCATGTCGCGGTGATCCGGGCGGCAATCCTGCATGTTTTGGCGGCGCCGGCCTCTTCCTTCTGGCGCATCGACATCGCGCCGCTGAGCGTCGTCGAACTGAGCCATGACGGCCGACGCTGGGCCTGGCGGGCGTCAAGCCTGCCTTTCGCCGGCTGAACACCTCGGGGACTTGTCCTGCCGGAGCGGCGATCTCACTTTGGAGACTGCATCGCGCTTGCGGCCGCGCCCGGCCGCCGGAGACATCCCATGGCCCTCAAGATCGATCCCTGGTCCTTTCCCGCCCCCGAGCTGGACGCCGAAGAGCAGGGCCGCCGCTCGATCGTGCTGGGCGGCGGCTGCTTCTGGTGCACCGAGGCGGTGTACAGCCAGCTCGACGGCGTGCTGTCGGTGCGGCCCGGCTATGCCGGCGGCACGAGGGAGACGGCCGACTACCGCACCGTCTGCACCGGCACCACCGACCATGCCGAGGTGATCGAGGTGACCTACGACGCCGGCAAGATCAGCCTGGGCCAGATCCTCAAGCTGTTCTTCTCGATCGCCCATGACCCGACCCAGAAGGACCGCCAGGGCAACGATGTCGGCCGGCAGTACCGCTCGGCGATCTTCTATGCCGACGACGAGCAGAAGCGGGTGGCCGAGGCCTATATCGCCCAGATCCAGCGGGACCGGCTGTTCGACACGCCGGTGGTGACCGAGGTGGTGCCGCTGGAGGCTTTCTACGAGGCCGAGCAGTACCACCACGACTACGCCGCCCGGAACCCGAACCAACCCTATATCCGCGCGGTCTCGACCCCGAAGGTCGAGAAGCTGAAGGCGGTGCATGGCGACCTGCTGAAGCCGGCGGCGAAGGCGGGCTGACGTCTCAGACTCCGCAGCGCGGACACAGGTCGCGCAACGGGCAGGCGCCGCAGGAAGGGGTATGGGCGGTGCAGGTGGTCTGGCCCAGCAGCTTCATCAGGCGGTGGAGCTCGGCCAGATCTTCGGCGTCCCACGCATCCGGCAGCTGGCGCATCAGCTGCTCATACCCGGCGTCGTAATCGGCATCGAGCGGCAGCAGCCCGAGCCGGCCGCCGAGCCGCAGCAGTTGCGTGTCCACAACAAAGGCGCGCTTGCGCAGCGTGCTGAAGTTCAGCACCTCGGCGGCGATCTTCGACCCGACGCCGGGCAGGCGACGCAGCCATTGCATCGCCACCTCCTCGTCCAGATCGGCGAGATGGTCGAGGGACAGGCGGCCGGTGCAGGCGACGATCATGCGCAGGGCCTGGGGCAGTTGCCCGGCCTTCGGCTCCGCCAGGTTCACCGGCCAGATGACGCGCAGGATCGCGCGCGGCGACGCGTCGCCCAGCCCGTCCCAGGATGGATAGCGCCGGCGCAGCTCCCTGAAGACGCGCCGTGAGACCTCGTCCCGGGTCTTGGAGCCGAGCATGCTGCAGACCAGCTGGCTGACCGGGTCGCGGCGCCGGCCGTCGCGCCGCGGTCCGAGCCGGACCAGCAGCCGGTCCCGCACCCGGGGCAGGAATGGGCGGTCGTCGAGGGCGAAGGAAAGCTGCATGCAAGCCACCGGCCAAGTACCCGATCAGCATATGAACAAATAGCGAACATCGCAATCGGTCGCATGAGAGGCCGCTCACCGATGGCTGACTCACCCGCGGCCGCCGACAGCTCGGCGGCGGACGATCTCCTGGACCTCGGCATCCGGCGGCTGCAGCTCGCCGCGCCAGCGGGGCAGGGCGTGCGGATGCGCGTCTTGCAGCCAGGCGATCATCGTCTCCCGCACCTCGCAGCGCAGGTCGAAGGCGCGGCCGGAGTTGCGGGCGCTGACCAGCATGCGGATCTCCATCACCTGCTCGCGGAAATCGGTGACCTGCAGCACGGCGACCTGGCCGTCCCACAGCGGTGAGGCCTTGGCGATCTCGTCCAGCCTGCTCCGCATCTCCTCCACCGGCGCGGTGTGGTCGAGATAGAGGAAGACGCTGCCGATCAGGGCGGAGCCTTCGCGCGTCCAGTTCTGGAACGGCTGCTCGATGAAATAGCTGAGCGGCAGCACCAGCCGGCGCCAGTCCCACAGCCGGACTACGACATAGGTCGAGGTGATCTCCTCGATGTTACCCCATTCGTTCTCGACCAGGACGGCGTCGTCGATGCGGATCGGCTGGGTCACCGCCAGCTGGATGCCGGCGATCATGTTCTTCAGCATCGGCTGCAGCGCCAGGCCGATGACCAGCCCGGCGGCGCCGGCCGAGGCCAGCAGGCTGATGCCGTATTGCCGCACCTCCTCGAAGGTCATCAGCGCGGCGGAGAGGGCGACCATCACGATCAGCGTCGCCGCGACCCGGCGCAGGATCCGGGTCTGGGTGACGTGCTTGCGCGCCAGTAGGTTGTCCTCGGCGTCGAGCGTGAAGCGCCGCAGATAGACGGTCATCCAGATGTGCAGCGCGGTCAGCGCGACCCAGCCGAGCAGGGCGATGAAGGCCAGCAACAGGACGTGGCGCACGATGCCGATCTGGGCGTCGGTCAGCGGCGCCACGGTGGCCGCGGCGGAGATCGCCACGATCATCGCCGCCAGCCGCGTCGGCCCGTGTGTGCGCGACACCAGCGAGCGCCAGAACAGGTCCTTGCCGGCGACGATGCGGGTCGCGGCCCGGAACAGGATCTTGTGAACGGCCCTGGCAACCACCGCGGCCAGGGCCAGCAGGCCGGCGCTGATGGCCCAGGACGGCATCCAGGGCAGCTGGGCCTGGAACCAGTCCAGCCAGCGGTTGACGGTGTCGGTCATCGGCGATTCCCGCGGTGTCCCTCTGCTGGGCAATGCGAAGGACCGCGGTCGGTTCCGCCCCAGGGTCGTCCTATCTCCGCGACCATCGCGCACGGCCGCGTGACGGCCCGGTGCCGATCCGCGCTATACCATGCTGCGTTCGCGACCCGCCGAGATCCGACCCCGATGCGCAGACTCCCCGCCCTGACCGCCATGAGGATCTTCGAGGTCGTCGGCCAGACCGGCAGCTTCACCCGGGCGGCGGAACGGCTGAACCTGACCCAGAGCGCCGTCAGCCGGCAGGTGCGGCACCTGGAGGAGCAGCTCGGCGCCGACCTGCTGGTGCGCCGCCACCACCGGCTGGAGCTGACCGCCGCCGGGGTGCAGCTGTTCGAGGCGCTGCAGCACGCCTTCCACGAGGTCGAGCTGGCGGTGCGCGGCATCGAGGAGAAGGGCAACCGCAACCGGCTGCGGATCAACGTGCCGCCGACCTTCGCCCGGCGCTGGCTGATGCCGCGGCTGCCCGGGCTGCGTCGGGCCCATCCGGAGCTGGATGTCAGCCTCGGCACCAGGCTGTCGGACAGCCTGGCCGAGCGCGGCCTGCTGGATTGCGCCATCCGTTTCGGCGACGGCGAATGGCCGATGCTGAAGGCGACGCGGCTGATGACGGAACGGCACATCGCGGTCTGCGCCCCGGCGCTGCTGCAGGGCATCGACCGCGACCGGCCGGCCGACCTGTCGCGCTTCACCTTCCTGCATGTGCTGGCCTCGGACGACCGGCGCTATCTGACCTGGCGGCACTGGCTGAACGCCGCCGGGCTGGACGAGGTCGACACCCGCGGCGGGCTGGAGTTCGACCTGCTGGACCTCGCCATCGAGGCGGCCTGCGACGGGCTCGGCGTGTCGGTGGTCGACCGCTTCATGGTCGAGCGGGAGCTGGCCTCGGGCCGCCTGGTGCAACTGCTCGACGTTGAGGTCGAGGGCCATGAATCCTATTGGCTGGTGACCCGGGCGGTGCAGGAGGACAGCGCCAATGTCGCCCTGTTCCGCGCCTGGCTGACGGCGGAGGTCGCGGCGGCGGGGCCGTAACATTCCCTTTCGGAATGCTTTGCCCAAGAACAAGTCGTTTGCGCCGGCTCCGGGGCCGCGGCTAGATCGCAGCCATCGACAGCGGCGCCGCCGGCCTCGGGAGGACTGGCGACAACAGCGCCCCTCTCCCTGGCCCATCGCTCCGGATGCGCCGCGCCGAGGATCTCGGCCGTCGGCATGCGTCCGGTCGCGCCCCGGATCCGACCATGACGCCTCACCAGAACTTCATCGCCGGCCGCTTCGCGGCGCCGTCCTCCGATGCGGTGATCGAGGTGCGCAACCCGGCCACCGGCCAAGTCTTCACCACCGTTCCCGCGGCGACCGAGCCCGAGGCGGTGGCGGCGGTGCGGGCCGCCACCGAGGTGCAGAAGGCCTGGGGCCGCCTGCCGGCGATCCAGCGCGGCGACGCGCTGCGCCGGCTGGCCGCTGCGATCGAGGCGCGGGCCGGCGCGATTGGCGCCGCTTTGGCGCAAGAATCCGGCAAGAGCCTGGCCGACGCCACGGCCGAAGCGGTCTATGCCGCCGAGCTGATGCGCTACCATGCCGAATGGGCCCGGCGCATCGAGGGCGAGGTGATCCCCAGCGACACGCCGGACGAGACCCTGCTGCTGAAGCGCGAGCCGATCGGCGTCGTCGCCTGCCTGATCCCGTTCAACTATCCAGTCTACACGCTGGTGCGGAAGATCGCGCCGGCCCTGATCGCCGGCAACGCCGTCGTGGTGCGGCCCAGCAACAGCACCCCGATTTCGGCTCTCGCGATCGCCGAGGCGGTGGAGGAGGCGGGGCTGCCGCCCGGCCTGGTCAGCATCGCGGCGATGACGCATGAGACGGCGCGTGTGCTGTGCACCCAGCCGGCGGTCGGCATGATCACCCTGACCGGCAGCGTCGGCGCCGGCCGCACGGTGCTGGACTACTGCAAGGACAACATCGCCAAGCCGTCGCTGGAGCTGGGCGGCAAGACCCCGGTGATCGTCGAGCCGGATGCCGATCTGGACGAGGTCGCGTCCCGCATCGTCGCCGCCAAGACCACGCATTGCGGCCAGGTCTGCACCGCGGCCGAACGACTCTACGCCCATGACAGCATCCATGACGCGCTGCTGGACCGGCTGCGCCAGGCGTTTCGCGCCCGCGGCTTCGGCGACCGTTCGGCCGATCCGGACCGCATGGGTCCGCTGGCCACCGCCGCGGCCCGGGCGCATGCCCACGGCATGGTCGAGCGTGCCGTGGCCGAGGGCGCGGTGCTGGAGGTCGGCGGCGTGCTGCCGGACGGCGACGGCTTCTTCTACCCGCCGACGCTGCTGTCCGGCTGCCGGCAGGAGATGGAGATCATCCGCGAGGAGGTGTTCGGTCCCGTGCTGGCGATGATGCCGTACCGCGACGCCGCCCAGGCGCTGGCCCTGGCCAACGACCACCAGTTCGGCCTGACCTCGGTGCTGTTCACCGAGGATTACCGCACCGTGATGCGCTTTGCCGACGCCATCGAGGCGGGCGAGCTCTACGTCAACCGCTTCCCCGCCGACCCCTACCAGGGCTTCCACGCCGGCTGGAAGCGCTCCGGCCTCGGCGGCGACGACGGCAAGCACGGCATGCTCGAATTCACCCAGACGCGGCTGGTCGTGCTGAAGCACTGACCGGGCCGCAAGCCACACCGAACAAGAAAATCATCGGGAGGAGCCGTTCCATGGCATCCATCGTCCAACCCGGCCGGGGGCTCGCTGTGCAGGCGGCCCTGCCCAGCGCCCGGTCGCGCTACCTGCAGCTGGCGCTGATCGTGCTGGCGGCCGGCGCGATCTATCCGATCCTCTACCTGCGGCAGGTCTACCAGACGACCATGCTGGAGGTGCTGGGCATCAACAACACCGAGCTCGGGGTGCTGTACTCGATCCTCGGCACCAGCTTCCTGGTCAGCTATCTGCCCAGCGGCTGGCTGGCCGATCGGATCCAGCCGCGGCTGCTGATCATCTTCTCGCTGCTCGGCACCGGCCTCCTGGGCCTGTGGTACGCCGCCCTGCCGGGCTACACTGCGCTGCTGGTGATCTATTGCGGCTTCGGCATCACCACCGGGCTGACGTTCTGGGCGGCGACGCTGAAGCAGGTGAAGCTGATCGCCGGCCACACCGAGCAGGGCCGGTTCTTCGGCGTGCTGGACGGCGGCCGCGGCCTGGTCGAGGCGGTGCTTGCCAGCTTGGCGATCGCCCTGTTCGTCACTGCCACCGAGACCCGCGGCGCCGGCCTGGCCGCCGGGTTCCGCGACGTGGTGCTGATGTACGCCGTGGCCTGCCTCATCGTCGGTATCGCCTACGGGCTGGCGTCGCGCGGCGCGGCCCGCGGCGAGCGCGAGATCCGGCTGAAGCGCGACACCATCGCCGACCTCAAGGCGCTGCTGCGCATCCCCGAGGTCTGGCTGGTCGCCGCCATCATCTTCTGCGGCTACCACGTCTTCCTCGCCACCTACAGCTTCTCCGGCTACCTGCAGGAGGGCGGTTTCGGACTGTCCGCCGCGGCGGCCGGCTTCATCGTCACGGTCAAGCTGTGGCTGCGCCCGGTGGGCGGCATCGGCGGCGGGCTTCTCGGCGATCGCCTCTCCAACAGCCGGGTGCTGCTGTGGTCACTGCTGCTGGCGGCGGCCAGTCTTGTCGGCATGATCGCGCTGCCCGGCATCGGCTCCTCGGCCGTGCTGATCGGCCTGCTGCTGCTGGCCGGCCTGCTGACCTATGCCATCCGCGGCCTGTACTGGGCGATCCTGGACGAATGCGGCGTGCCGCCGGAGATCACCGGCCTCGCCATCGGCATCATCTCGCTCGTCGGCTACGCGCCGGACACGTATCTTCCCATCGTCAACGGCATCATCGTCGACCGCTATCCGGGCATTGCCGGCTATCAGATCTATTTCGGCTACGTCGCCGTGATCTGCGTCCTGGGCGCCTTGGCCACGGCCGGCCTGATGATCCGGCTCAAGCGAAAGGCCGCCGCATGAAGATCGCATCGCTCCAGACCCATGTCGTCGCCGTCCCGCCACCGCATGTCGGGGGCATGTACTGGATCTTCGTGCAGTTGAAGACCGATGACGGCATCGAGGGCGTCGGCGAGATCTACTCCACCGCCTTCCATCCCCAGGCGATGGTGCCACTGATCGACGACGTGTTCGAGCGCCACCTGCTGGGCCACGACCCGCACCGGGTCGAGCGGTTCTGGCGGTCGGCCTATTCCAGCGGCTTCACCCAGCGCCCCGACCCGACGATGATGGGCATCGTCTCGGGGCTGGAGATGGCCTGCTGGGACATCATCGGCAAGGCGGCCGGCCGCCCGGTCTACGACCTGCTGGGTGGGCTGGTGCACGAGAAGCTGCGCGCCTACACCTATCTCTACCCGAAGAATTCGGCCGGCGAGTTCGACTTCAACGATCCCGATCTGGCCGCCGAATGCGCCGCCGAGATGGTGGCGATGGGCTTCACCGGAGTGAAGTTCGACCCGGCCGGCCCCTACACCGCCTATTCCGGGCACCAGATCTCGCTCGGCGTGCTCGACCGCTGCGAGACCTTCTGCCGCAAGGTGCGCGAGGCGGTGGGCAGCAGCGCCGACCTGCTGTTCGGCACGCATGGCCAGATGGTGCCGTCCTCGGCCATCCGCCTGGCCAAGCGGCTGGAGAAATACGACCCGCTGTGGTTCGAGGAGCCGGTGCCGCCGGGGCAGGAAGCGGCGATGGCCGAGGTGGCGCGCGCGACCTCGATCCCGATCTCGACCGGCGAGCGGCTGTGCACCAAATACGAGTTCCAGCGGGTGCTGGAGCTCGGCGCGGCCTCGATCCTGCAGCCGGATATCGGCCGGGTCGGCGGCATCCTGGAGACCAAGAAGATCGCCAGCATGGCCGAGGCGTACTACGCCCAGCTCGCGCCGCATGTGTATTGCGGCCCGATCGTCGCCGCCGCCAGCATCCAGGTCGGCGCCTGCTCGCCGAACTTCCTGATCCAGGAATCGATCCTCGACTACGGCGGCTTCCACGGCGAGATCCTGAAGAAGCCGCTGACCTTCGACGACGGCTATCTGATCCCGTCACGCGAACCCGGCCTGGGGGTGGAGCTGAACATGGACGTGGTGGCGAAGCACTCGCCCTACACCGGCGACCGGCTGCACCTGCAGATGGCGTCCGAGCCGGCCGACGTGAAGCAGTTCGCCCCGGCACGCGGCTGAGCGACGCTCCATGACCCACGACTACGTCATCGTCGGCGCCGGTTCGGCCGGCTGCATCCTGGCGGCGCGGCTGAGCGAGAGCGGCCGGCGCAGCGTGCTGCTGCTCGAGGCCGGCGGCCGCGACGATTCCTTCTGGTTCCGCATCCCGGTCGGCTACGCCCGCAGCTACTACAACCCGCGGGTCAACTGGATGTACTGGTCGGAGCCGGAGGCGGCTCTGGGCGGCCGCCGCATCTACGTCCCGCGCGGCAAGGTGCAGGGCGGCTCCGGCTCGATCAACGCCATGGTGTTCGTGCGCGGCGCCGCGGCCGATTTCGACGACTGGGCCGCCGCCGGCAACCCCGGCTGGGCCTATGACGACGTGCTGCCGCAGTTCCGCCGGCTGGAGAGCCATGCCGGCGGCGCCTCGGACTGGCATGGCGGCGACGGGCCGATCCATGTCACGCCGATGCGCGGCGCCACCCATGCGGTGACCGACGCCTATCTCGCCGCCTGCCGCGAGCTGCAGCTGCCGGAGAACGGCGACTTCAACGGCGCGTCGATCGAGGGTGCCGGCGTCTACGACGTCAACACCCATGACGGGCGGCGGTCTTCTTCCAGCTTCGAATACCTGCACCCGGCGCTGGGCCGCCGCAACCTGACGGTCGAGCGCGACGCCCAGGCCCTGCGAGTGGTGCTGGACGAGACCGGCCGCGCCACCGGCGTCGAGATCCGCCAGGGGTCGGAGACGCGGATCGTCACGGCGCGACGCGAGGTGATCCTGGCGGCCGGCGCCGTCGACACGCCGAAGCTGCTGCAGCTGTCCGGCATCGGCGACGGCGCCCGGCTGGCCGGGGCCGGGGTGGCGGTGGCGCATCACCTGCCGGCGGTCGGCCGCAACCTGCAGGACCATCTCTGCGCCAGCTTCTACTACCGCTCGCGCGTGCCGACGCTGAACGGCCCCTTCGGCAGCCTGTGGGGCCAGGCCCGGCTGGGGCTGCAATACCTGCTGACCCGCAAGGGCCCCTTCGCCATGAGCGTCAACCAGGCGGGCGGCTTCTTCCGCGGCGCGCCGGGCGAGGCGCGGCCGAACATCCAGATGTATTTCAACCCGCTGTCCTATCGCATCCCCGACAGCCCGAAGGCCGGGCTGAAGCCCGAGCCCTATCCCGGCTTCCTGCTGGCCTTCAACGCGTGCCGGCCGACCAGCCGGGGCGAGATCGCCATCGCCTCGCCCGACCCGGCGGCGGCGGCGAAGATCCGGCCGAACTACCTGTCGACCGACCGCGACATCGAGGAGGCGCTGCAGGCCAGCCGGCTGGCGCGCCGGATCATGGCGGCGCCGAGCCTGGCCGCGATCACGGTGGAGGAGATGCCGCCCTCCGCCGGGGCCGAAAGCGACGCCGCGCTGCTGGACTGGTTCCGGGCGAACAGCGGCTCGATCTACCACCTGTGCGGCAGCTGCGCGATGGGGCCGGATGCGGCGAATTCGGTGGTCGACGCCCAACTGCGGGTGCACGGCCTGTCGGGGCTGCGCGTGGTCGACGCCTCGGTCTTCCCCAACATCACCGCCGGCAACATCAACGCCCCGACCATGATGGTGGCCGAGAAAGGCGCCGAGATGATCCTGGCGGATGCAGGGGGCGCCTAGACCAGCGGCAGCCCGACATAGTTCTCGGCCAGCACGGTCTGGGCGGCGCGGGAGTCGCGGATGTAGTCCAGCTCGGCCCGTTGCAGCCGGCGCTCCAGCGGGCCGGTGTCGGGGAAGCGGTGGGTCAGGCCGGTGAACCACCAGGAGAAGCGTTCCGCCTTCCACACCCGGGCCAGAGCGCGGGCGGAGTAGGCGTCGATCCCGGCAGCCGAGCGCTCGGCATAGAACTCGGCTAGGGCCTCGGCCAGCATGGCCACGTCGGACACCGCCAGGTTCAGCCCCTTGGCGCCGGTCGGCGGCACGATATGGGCGGCGTCGCCGGCCAGGAACAGCCGGCCATGGCGCATCGGCTCGGACACGAAGCTGCGCAGCGGCGCGATACTCTTCTCGAAGGACGGGCCGCGCACCACCGCCGCCTGCGGGCCGAGGCGCAGGCAGATCTCGTCCCAGAACCGGTCGTCCGGCCAGTCCTCGATCCGGTCGTCCAGCGGGCATTGCACATAGTAGCGGCTGCGCTGGGCCGACCGCATGCTGGCCAAAGCGAAGCCGCGCTCGTGATTGGCGTAGATCAGCTCGTGATGGGCTGGCGGCACCTCGGCCAGCACGCCCAGCCAGCCGAAGGGGTAGATCCGCTCGAACTCGCGCCGCACTCCCGCCGGGATGCAGCCGCGGCTGACGCCGTGGAAGCCGTCGCAGCCGGCGATGAAGTCGCAGTCCAGGCGTTGCTCCGCGCCGTCCTGGCGCCAGGTGACAGTGGGATGCTTGGCGTCGATGCCGTGCAGCGCCACATCCCCGGCCTCGAACACCACCGGCAGGCCGCGCGCCTCGGCGCCGTCGAACAGGTCGCGCATCACCTCCTGCTGGCCGTAGACGGTGATGCAGGACCCGGTCAGGGCCTGCATGTCGATCCGGAAAACCTCGCCGTCGACCGCCAGGTTGGTGCCGGCGTGGGGCAGGCCCTCGCGGCGCAGCCGGTCGCCCAGGCCCAACCGGGCCAGCAGGTCGACCGTGCCTTGCTCCAGCACCCCGGCGCGGACCCGGCCCTCGACATAGTCGCGGCTGCGGCGCTCGACCACCACGGCGTCGATGCCGGCGCGGTGCAGCAGATGGGCCAGCACCATCCCGGCCGGCCCGGCGCCGATGATCGCGACCTGCGTGCGCATTTGGCCCTCCCGGAGCCCTTCCTTCCCGGACAGGCTAAGCGCCGTGGCATGGAATGCCATGGACGCTGCGTTAGAAAACTTGGACAATTCTTCCCGCGTGCTTTGGGCGGTCAGGCAGCAGGAATCTATGCAAGCGTCCGCAATTCCGAACTTCTTCCTCTATGGCGAGGCGCCGCGAACCGTCGACGACCGGTTCCTGCATTTGGAGGCGTTGGAGGACCGCAGCCGGCCGAGCGGCTGGACCATCCGGCCCCACGGCCATGCCAACCTGAACCACATCTTCCACTTCACCCGCGGCGGCGGCGTGGGGCGGGTCGAGGGGCAGTCGATCCGGCTGCCGGTGCCGTGCCTGCTGCTGATGCCGGCCGGGGTGGTGCACGGCTTCGACTTCGAGCCGGAGACCGTCGGCTCCGTCCTGACCGTGTCGGACACCACTTTGCGCGAGCTGCTGCGGCGCGAGCCGGAGTTCCGGCCGCTCTTCGCGGCGCCGGCGGTGATCCCGGTCGCCGACCAGGGCTTCATCCTGGCCAGCCTGGGCCGGTTGTCGCGCGAGCTGGCCTGGCTGGCGCCCGGCCGGGCCGCGGCGGTGGAGGCGCTGCTGGTCGGCATCCTGGTCGAGGTGCTGCGCCTGGCGCTGCTGGCCGGGGGTGGGGAGACGGCGGCGCCAGGCCCGCAGGCGCTGCTGGTGGCCCGGTTCCGCGAGCGGATCGAGGCGCGCTACCGCGCCCATGACGAGGTCGAGGATTATGCCAGGGCCCTGGCGGTCAGCCCGAAGCAGCTCTGGGCCGCCTGCCGCCAGGTGGCGGGCGCGCCGCCGGCCCGGCTGATCCAGGACCGGCTGCTGCTCGAGGCCAAGCGCCTGCTGCTCTACACCAATGTCTCGGTGGCCGAGGCGGCCTACACCCTTGGCTTCAACGACCCGGCTTATTTCTCGCGGCTGTTCGCCAAGGAGACCGGCCGGTCGCCGCGCGCCTTCCGCCGCGGCGGCGACGGCCGGGTCGCAAGAGATCAGGTCAGCGCGTCGACCACGCCCCCATCCACCCGCAGCGCCGCGCCGTTGGTCGCCGAGGCCTGGGGCGAGACGGCGTAGACCACCATGTTGGCGACCTCCTCGGGCGTCGCCATGCGGCCGATGATCGAGGTCGGGCGGTGGGTGCGGACGAACTCGGTCGCGGTCTCGTCGATCGACTTGCCGGAGTCTTCGGCCATCTCGCGCAGGAAGTCCTTCACCCCGTCGGTCATGGTCGGGCCGGGCAGGATCGAATTGACGGTGACGCCGGTCCCGCGGGTCAGCTTGGCCAGGCCGCGGGCGATCGAGATCTGCGCCGTCTTGGTGACGCCGTAATGCACCATCTCGACCGGGATGTTCAGGCCCGATTCGGAGGAGATGAACACCACCCGGCCCCAGTCCCGCGCCAGCATGCCCTTCAGATAGGCGCGCGACAGGCGGACGCCGGACATGACGTTGACCTCGAAGAACCGGGTCCAGTCCTCGTCCGGGATGTCGAAGAAGTCCTTCATCTCGAAGATGCCGACATTGTTGACCAGCACGTCGGCCTCCGGCACCGCCGCGAGCAGATCGGCGCAGCCCGCGGCGGTCGAGACGTCGGCCGCGGCGGCGCGCAACGCGGCGCCGGGCACGGCCTGCCCGATCCGCTCGATCGCCTCCGCCACCGCGGCGGGCTTGCGGCCGTTCACGATCACCTCGGCGCCGGCGGCCGCGAGGCCCTGGGCGATGGCGAAGCCGATGCCGGTGGTCGAGCCGGTGACGAGGGCGGATTTGCCCGACAGGTCGATCTTCATCTGGTGTCTCCGCGGTCCTGCCGCATGACGAAAGGAGGGAAGCGGCGGCATCCGGCCGACGCCCATTCTTCGATATAGGCAAGGACGGCGGCGGTGTCAGGGTGGGGCTGCCATGCCTTGCCACTGAGCGCCAAGGCTGCTCAACTCGCAAGCGTCCGGCCGATCCGAGGCCGCGCTCCCGAGACGATGGATCCGATGACCGAGCCCGCGCCCATTCCCGTCTTCGACGGGCACAATGATGTCCTGCTGCGCCTGCTGAAATCCCACGCCGGCTCGGCCGAAACCGCCTTCATCGAGGGCACGGCGACCGGCCACCTCGACCTGCCGCGGGCGCGGAAGGGCGGCTTCGTCGGCGGCATGTTCGCGATCTTCCCACCGCCGGTGCAGGGATCCGGCAGCCCGATCGACCGGATGAAGGGCGGCAGCTACACCGTGCCGCTGCCGGCGGAGCTGGGGCTGGTCGACGCCCAGGCCTCGACCATCGCGATGGCCTCGATCCTGCTGCGGCTCGAGCGTGCCGGAGGCCTCAGCGTCTGCCGCGGCGTCGCCGAGATCCGCGCCGCGATCGCAAGGGACTCGCTGGCCACGGTGTTCCACATCGAGGGCTGCGAGGCGATCGACACCGATTTCCGCATGCTCGACCTGCTCTACGCCGCCGGCCTCCGCTCGCTCGGCATCGTCTGGAGCCGGCCGAACGCCTTCGGCCACGGCGTGCCGTTCACCTTCCCGAGCACGCCGGACACCGGCCCGGGCCTGACCGATGCCGGGCGCGAGCTGGTGCGGGTGTGCAATGAGCGCCGCATCCTGATCGACCTTTCGCATCTCAACGAGAAGGGCTTCTGGGACGTCGCCGAGCTGTCGACGGCGCCGCTGGTCGCGACCCATTCCAACGCCCATTCGGTCTGCCCGCATGCGCGCAATCTGACCGACCGGCAGCTAGACGCGATCCGCGAGAGCGGCGGCATGGTCGGCCTCAACTTCGCCACCGCCTTCCTGCGGCCGGACGGGTCGATGAACGCCGACACCGACCTCGAGGTCATGATCCGGCACCTCGACGCGCTGATCGAGCGGCTGGGCGAGGATGGGGTCGGCATGGGCTCAGACTATGACGGCGCCACCGTGCCGGCCGCGATCAAGGACGCGGCCGGCCTGCCGCGGCTGTTCGAGGCGCTGCGCGCCCATGGCTATGACGACGCGCTGCTGCGCAAGCTCGGCACCGAGAACTGGTTCGGGGTGCTGGAGCGCAGCTGGGGCGGATGACGGTGATCTCGGAAGAACGGACCATCATGACTATCGACGACGCGATCCGCGAGTTCGCGGAAGCGCCGGACGGCGTCCTGCCCGTGGACGCCATGACCTGGGCGCTGCAGCATTGGGATGAAGCCGGCCCCCGGTTCGTCGAGCTGCTGGAGCGCTGTGCCGATGGCCGCGTCTGGTCGGAGGGCACGGAGGATGCGCTCTTCTTCATCTTCCACCTGCTGGCGGAGAAGCAGGAGACGCGTGCCTTCCCGGCGCTCTGCCGCCTGGTCCGCGACAGCGAGGCGGTCGAGCTGATTCTTAGCGATGCGATCACCGAGACGCTCGCCCAGATCCTGATCAGCATCTTCGACGGCAACGCTGCGCTGCTGAAGGCGGTGATCGAGGATGCCGCGGCCGACGAGTTCGTGCGCGAAGCGGCGTTCGAGGCCCTGGCCTGGCACTGCCGCATGGGCGCGATCTCCGACGACGACATGCGGGCTTATCTGCTGCATCTCCACGAGCACATGCGGCCGCAGGACGACACTGTCGTCTGGCTCGGCTGGGTGAACGCGGTCTCGAGCCTGGGCTATGAGGATCTGGCGCCACAGGCGGAACGGCTGGTCGACGAGTTCTTCCTGTATGTCATGAACGTCGGCCACTTCCGCGACGATCTCCGCCAGACCCTCGAAGACCCCGATCGGATGGTGCGCTTCACCGCCAACCATCTGCATCCGTTCGTGGATGCGGTCGGCACCCTGTCGACCTGGCACGGGTTCTCGGAGGAATACCGGGAGCAGCTGGCGAGAGGGGAAGACCCGGGCGACAGGCTCGGCAATCTGGACGATCCGCTGGTCCCTCGTGGATGGCCGTCCATTGCGTTCGGCGAGCCTGCGGTCAATCCGGTGCGGGACGTCGGCCGCAACGATCCGTGCCCCTGCGGCAGCGGCAAGAAGTACAAGAAGTGCTGCCTGGGGAAGGATGCGGGTTGACCTCGCCTGTCATCCGCTGATGACGGAGATCGATCGGTATCGCGCCGCCATCCTCGGTGCCGTCCCGGACATCGCCGCGTCGTCTTTTCGGCTGCTGGCGGAAAGCTGGGATTCGACGGCGGTCGAGGCGGACGGCCGACTGGTCTTCAAGTTCTCGCGCCACGAGGCGGCAGCAGGGCGGCTGCGCACGGAGGCCGCGCTGCTGGCTATGATCCGACCTTCGGTCTCCCTGCCGGTCCCCCACCTGGTGCTCGAGGAGGGGCCGCCGCTGTTCTCCCGTCACGCCAAGATCCCTGGCGAGCATCTGCTGACCGCGCACTATGCCGAGCTTCCGGAGGGGGCGCGCCGGCGTCTGGCTGAGGATCTGGCGCGCTTCCATGCCGAGCTGCACCGGCTCGATCCCGGCCGGATGGCGGCCGCCGGCGCCGGGCCGGTCGAGGAGTGGGGAACGACGGAGGAGATCGGCGCCAAGGCGCTGCCGGCCCTGACGCCGGAGCTGCGCCCGATGGCGGAACATGTGCTCTCCGCCTATGACCGGCTGCCGGCGGAGCCGCATGATGCGATCTACGGCTTCTTCGACGGGCATGGCTGGAACATGGCATTCGACCATGACCGGCAGCGGCTCAACGGCATCTATGACTTCGCGGATTCGGGCATCGGACCGCTGCACCAGGAGTTCGTCTATTCGAGCTTCGTGTCGCCCGACCTCACCGCCCGGCTCGTGGCGGCGTATGAGGGGTTGACCGGGCTCACGCTCGACCGCCGCCGGATCGCGATCCTGACCGGCATGCACCGCCTGTGGGAGCTGGCCGAGCTCGCCGGCGATCCCGAGCATGTGCCGAAAATGGTCCGCAGCTTCGCGGATTGGGTGGCGACCGCGGAGATTTGCTAGGGCGGATCAGAGCGCCGGCCGGTCCTCGCCCAGGCCGGCCCGCGCCGGCGTGTCCATCGGCCGGTACTGGCCAATCAGCAGCGCCGCCTGCGTCCGGAGCGCATCGCTGAGCTGCGGCGCGCCGCGGCCCATCTCGTCGGTCACCCGGAACAGCAGTCGCTCGATGGTGTCGAGATGCTTCGTCCGCAGCGTGCCGGCGACATGCGCCTCCCGGCGCCCGGAGTCGAGAAGCGTGTCGTAGAGCGCGTCGAGATGCTCGACCAGCGTGGTGGCGGCGGCGATCGAAGCCTCGTCGCCCTCGGTCGAGGTGAAGCGGATCGGTGGAACGATGCGTGTCGGCCGATCCATGCTGGGCCTCCCCGAAGATCAAGCATCCACGATCCCTTGGATCGGGATATTTGGCAACTCCGAAGCAGACCCTTTCAGATAATTTATCCTACGGATTTTCCAGGGATTTTAGTGGCTGTCGAGATATCGCGTCTGGAAGTCGGAGAGGTCATGCCGGAAGCTGGCGAGACTGTAGACCCCGGTCTCCAGAGGAGGGTCACGGTCCTGCAGGATCGCGTGCAGAATGCATTCCTGAGTCCGCCCCAGGCTGCCCTGGCGCGCCGCCACCATCGCCAGGGAGATCCAGCACGTCTCCTCGGGGCTGGGCGGAAACCCGTCCTCCCAGTTCTGGCCCTGGATGCGGAACCAGAAATGCAGCGTCTGCGCGAGGCTCTGGCCGTCGTTCGTCATTCGATCTGCCGTCAGCATGGTCTTCACACAAGACATGGGGCGGCGATTTGTTCCGGCGTCCGGCAATAACTTGGCAAGCGGGAGAGGCAATACAAAGGGGCGAGCCCTGTCGCCTTAGGCCAAGGCGGCCCGCAGCGCCTGCTCCAGGTCGGCGATCAGCTCGGACGGGTCCTCGATGCCGGCGGACAGGCGCAGCAGGTCGTCCGGCACCGGGCTGGTGGGGCCCTCGACGCTGGCGCGGTGCTCGATCAGGCTCTCGACCCCGCCCAGCGAGGTGGCGCGCTTCCACAGCTCGACCTTCGCCGCCGTGGCGATCGCCGCCTGGGCGCCGGCCTTGACGCGAACCGAGAGCATGCCGCCGAAGCCGCCCTGCATCTGCCGGGCGGCGACCGCATGGCCCGGCGCGTCGTCCAGGCCGGGATACAGCACCGCCGAGACCAGGTCGTGGCCGCGGAAATGCTCGGCGATCGCGAGTGCCGTGGCCGAGGCCTGGCGCACCCGCGGCACCAGCGTGCGCATGCCGCGCAGCAGCAGCCAGGCCTCGAACGGGCCCAGCACGGCGCCGTGCTGGGCGCGGATGCGCTTGATCCGCTGCCAGGTCTCGTCGTCGCGGGCGGTGGCCAGCGCCCCGGCGATGACGTCGGAATGGCCGTTCAGGTACTTGGTGGCCGAATGCATCACCAGGTCGGCGCCCAGCGCCAGCGGCCGGGTCAGCACCGGCGTCGCTACGGTGGAGTCCACCGCCACCCGGGCGCCGGCGGCATGTGCCGCCTCGGCCACCGCGGCGATGTCGGTGACGGTCCAGAGCGGGTTGGCCGGCGTCTCCAGCCACACCAGCCTGGTCTCGCCCGGCCGCAGCGCGGCGCGGACGGCGTCGATGTCATGGGTGTCGACCAGCTCGACCTTCAGCCCCCAGCGGGTGGCCTCGGTCAGCAGCCAGTTGCGCAGCGACCAGTACATCACCTTCGGCGCCAGCACATGGTCGCCCGGCGCCAGCGCCAGGAACACCGCGGTCGCCGCGGCCATGCCGGAGGCGAAGACGGCGGCGCCTTCAGCCCCCTCCAGCGCCGCCAGCACCGCCTCGGCCTGGTCGTAGCTCGGGTTGTTGTCCCGGGCGTAGATCCGGCCGGACCGGTACTGGTTGTCCGGGTCGCGGATATAGGTGGAGGAGGGGTGGATCGCCGGGGTGACCGCTTTGGTCACCGGGTCGACCCAGCCCAGCGCCTGCGCCGCGATGCTCGCGGCCGAAAGCTTGGTCTTGTCCATCGTGCCGCCCCCCGAGCGGTGTCAGGCCGCCGCGAAGACGCGGGCGAAGATGTCGTCGACGTGCTTGGTGTAGAAGTCGTAGCTGAAGGCGTGCGCCAGGGTCTCACGCGGGATCGTCACCTCCGGGTCGGCCGCCAGCCGGTCGAGGAAGCTGCCGCCCTCGTGCCACACCTTCATGGCGTTGCGCTGGACCAGGGTGTAGGCGTCCTCGCGGCTGACCCCGGCCTGGGTCAGGGCCAGCAGCACGCGCTGCGAGAACACCAGGCCGCCGAGCGATTCCAGATTGGCCTTCATCCGCTCCGGATAGATCAGCAGCTTGTCGACCACGCCGGTCAGGCGCGACAGGGCGAAGTCCAGGGTGACGGTGGCGTCAGGGGCCTGCATCCGCTCGACCGAGGAATGGCTGATGTCGCGCTCGTGCCACAGCGCCACATTCTCCATCGCCGGGATCACCGCGGCGCGCACCAGCCGGGCCAGGCCGGTCAGGTTCTCGGTCAAGACCGGGTTGCGCTTGTGCGGCATCGCCGACGAGCCCTTCTGGCCCGGGTGGAAGAACTCCTCCGCCTCGCGCACCTCGGTGCGCTGCAGGTGCCGGATCTCGATGGCGAGGTGCTCGATCGAGGAGGCGACGACGCCGAACACCGAGAACACCATGGCGTGGCGGTCGCGCGGGATCACCTGGGTCGACACCGGCTCGACCTGCAGCCCCAGCTTGTCGGCGACGTAGCGCTCGACGAAGGGATCGACCGAGGCGAAGGTGCCGACCGGGCCGGAGATGGCGCAGGTGGCGATCTCGCGCCGGGCCTGCACCAGCCGGTCGCGGTTGCGGCGGAAGGCGGCCCAGTGGCCGGCCAGCTTCAGGCCGAAGGTGGTCGGCTCGGCATGGATGCCGTGGCTGCGGCCGACGGTCAGGGTGTGCCGGTGCTCCTCCGCCCGCCGCTGCAGCGCCGCCAGCAGGCCGTCGACATCGGCGATCAGCAGGTCGATCGCCTGGGACAGCTGGATCGACAGCGTGGTGTCCAGCACGTCGGACGAGGTCATGCCCTGGTGCACGAAACGCGCCTCGGGCCCGACATATTCCGCCAGGTTGGTCAGGAAGGCGATGACGTCGTGCCGGGTCTCGCGCTCGATCTCGTCGATGCGCTCGACGTTGAAGTTGCCGCGCTCGCGCACCGCCTTCACCGCCGTCTCCGGCACGATGCCCAGCTGCGCCATCGCCTCCAGCGCCGCGACCTCGATGTCCAGCCAGATTCGGTACTTGTTCTCAGGCTCCCAGATCCGGGTCATCTCGGGGCGGCTGTAGCGGGGGATCATCGGCGTGGTCCAGATGCGCGGGGGAGGGATGGCACAGTCGAGGGAAGGACCGGCCTCTCTTTCTTGTCATTGCCGGGCTCGACCCGGCAATCCAGAAGATGTCGACATCCTCTGGATGCCCGGGTCAAGCCCGGGCATGACAGGTGAGAGAGATCCGACCCATCCTGATGTTCAGAGGCGGGATATAGCAGCAACGGCCGGCACGGCGGAAGCACGCGGCCCTGCCGAGGGCGCATGCCGCCGCTGCGCCGAGTGGAATTGGACTGGCTGGATTCGGCCGATTGGTCCTGGTGGCCAGTCCGATTCATCGCCATCTCTGCAGCCTCCGCCATGCTGCCAGGCACTGCCATGTATGTCCCACCCGCCTTCCGGGAAGACCGGATCGAGATCCTGCACGCCGTCATCCGCGAAGCCGGCCTGGCCACGCTGGTCAGCCTCGGCGCCGACGGGCTGGTCGCCAGCCATGTGCCGATGCTGCTGGACCCGGAGGCCGGGCCGAACGGCACGCTCTACGGCCATCTCGCCAAGGCCAACCCGCATGCCGCCGGTGGGGTGCCGGGGGTGGAGGCGCTGGCAATCTTCCAGGGGCCTGACGCCTACATCACCCCGTCCTGGTACGAGACCAAGCGCCAGACCGGCAAGGTGGTGCCGACCTGGAACTACGTCGCAATCCACGCCAGCGGCCCGCTGGAGATGTTCGACGATGCCGACCGGCTGCTCGACCTGGTGACCCGCCTGACGGTGCGGCACGAGGGCGGCCGGGCGGCGCCCTGGGCGGTGGCCGATGCCCCCGCCGACTTCGTCCGCGGCCAGCTCAAGGGCATCATCGGCTTCGCCCTGCCGATCGCCCGGCTGGAGGGCAAGTGGAAGATGAGCCAGAACCGGCCTGCCGCCGACCGCGCCGGCGTGGTCGAAGGGCTGCGCGGCGAGGGGCGGAAGGAGATCGCAGCGCTGGTGCCGGAGGGCTGACGCCCAGCGACACCCTGGCCCTTGCCCGCCGCACCGCAATATCGGACGGTGAGACAAGTCTCACGGCGAGGGGATCATCATGGCCGAAGCGCGTCACCGCGTTGTCGTCATCGGCGCCGGCTTCGGCGGGCTGCAGGCGGTGCTCCGCCTCAAGGGCGCGCCGGTCGACATCACCCTGATCGACCGCCGCAACCACCACCTGTTCCAGCCGCTCTTGTACCAGGTCGCCACCGCGTCGCTGGCGCCGTCGGAGATCGCCTGGCCGGTCCGCCACCTGGTGGCGCGGCGGCCGGAAGTGCGGACCATCCTGGGCGAGGTCACCGGCGTCGACATGGCCGGCCGGCAGGTGCAGTTGGGCGACGAGCGGGTGCCCTACGACACGCTGCTGGTCGCCACCGGCGCCCGGCACGCCTATTTCGGCCATGACGACTGGGAGCCCTTCGCCCCGGGGCTGAAGGACATCGACGACGCCACCGCGATCCGCCGCCGCATCCTGATGGCGTTCGAGCGGGCGGAGACCGAGACCGACCCGGTGGCGCGCCGGGCGCTGCTGACCTTCGTCATCGTCGGCGGCGGGCCGACCGGGGTGGAGATCGCCGGCACCATCGCCGAGTTGTCGCACCACACCATGGTCCGGGATTTCCGGGCCCTCAATCCGAAGGAGGCGCGCATCCTGCTGGTCGAGGCCGGGCCGCGGGTGCTGCCGGCCTTTCCGGAGGACCTGTCGGCCTATGCGAAGACGGCGCTGGAGCGGCTGGGGGCCGAGATCCTCACCGGCCACGCGGTGACCGCCTGCGACGCCGACGGCGTGATGCTGGCGGCGGAGCGGATCCCGGCCAAGACCATCATCTGGGCCGCGGGGGTCCAGGCCTCCCCCGCCGCCGCCTGGCTGGGGGCGGAGGCGGACCGCGCCGGCCGGGTGATGATCGCGCCCGACCTGACCCTGCCGGGCCACCCCGAGATCTTCGTGGTCGGCGACACCGCCCGGCTGGACGCCTGGAACGGCCAGCCGCTGCCCGGCATCGCCCCGGCCGCCAAGCAGCAGGGCCAACACGTCGCCGACACCATCCGGGCCCGGCTGGAGGGCAACGCGGAGACGCGGCCGTTCCGCTACAAGCATGCCGGCAGCCTGGCCACCATCGGCAAGCGCGCCGCGGTGATCGATTTCGGCTGGATCAAGCTGCGCGGCTGGCTGGCGTGGTGGATCTGGGGCTTCGCCCACATCTATTTCCTGATCGGTCTGCGCAACCGCCTGACCGTGGCTCTGAGCTGGCTGTGGATCTACACCACCGGCCAGCGCAGCGCCCGGCTGATCACCGGCCGCGGGCGGGAGGAGTAGGCGCCCAGGGCTACACGCTGGACTCTCCCGCTTGCGGGGCGCTTTTTGAATTCCAAACATCGTCATCGCGAGCGAAGCGAAGCAATCCAGGGACCGCATGCGACGGCCCTGGATTGCTTCGTCGGCTTCGCCTCCTCGCAATGACGGCGAGGGATGGGCGTTGTGAAAGGGTCCCGCCAGGCGGGAGAGGCCACGCGAAGGGGAGGAAGAAGCTTCACAGCCGGCCCGGCGCAGGCAGTGGGGCCGTTCCGATATCAGCCCATCCGCGCTCCTCGGGACACTCCACCGCCCCTGCGGCGCCACTCGCTCACTGACAACCATAGCGCCGAAACCAGGAAGTAGGCCGCGCCCACGGCGGCATAGCCGGCGATGGCGGTGATCGAAGGCGCCGCCGGCATCCGCGCCTGGACGATGAAGAACCCGCCGGCCAGCGCCGATTGGCCGCCGCTCAGGATCATCGCCCATTGGGCGCCGGAGCTCGTCCAGCGGCGAACCGCGGTGCCAAGCTGCAGCAATCCGGACAGGATGGCCCAGACGCCGAACACCGCGAGCACCGCGTTCATGCTCATCTGCAGGGTCACAGCGACGGCGACGGCGGTGATCAGGCTGACGATGACGTTGACGGCTTGCGTGCGGTTCCGGCCCAGCCCACCGCTTCGCGACGCATCGGCATAGTTCGCCAGGGCATCCCATGCGGGGTAGGCGATCAGCAGAACTGCCGCGATCGACGGTGTCTGCTGTCCCAGGGTGAACGCCGCGGCCACCCACAGGACGGAAAACGCCGCTCGGGCGAAGTAGTAGAGCCTCAGCCATCGCTCCTGGGCACTGGTGGGATCCATGGGCTGGTCGGTCATCGCGAACGTCCTTTCGTTTGCAGGCGGAGCTCGAGGGCGTTCCCTCGAAGCGGGTAAGATAACTACCGACTAGTTGGTAGTCTCGATGAGCGGTTTTTGGCCGGCTCCGGGGCGGCGCGCCGTTGGATGCCGATGGCGCCGCCCGGGAGGATCAGCGCCGGGCGGACAGCCGGTCGAGCAGGGGAGCCGTGACGATGGCAAACATCTTCGGGTTGCCATAGGCCCGGGCCGACAGCATCGCTCCATGGACGGTCGCCATGAAAGCCTCCGCTTCCACGGAGGGCGCGCCCGCGAGGTGAAGGCGACCCTGCCGCACCCCGCGTTCAAGCACCGATGTCAGCCACGCCGACAGGAACCGGAAATGCGCCTTGACCTCAGACGCTACGGCCTCCGGCAGCATGGGAAGCTCGCTCGCGAGAAGGGCGCAGACACAGAATGACAGGCTGGCATCCGCGATGCACTTCTCCCAGAATCCCAGATAGGCCCGGAGCTGCTCTGCCGGATCGGAGACATGGGCTTCGAGTTGTGCCAGCCCCGCCTCGGCTTCTTCGCGGTAGCGGGAGACGAGCGAGCGGACCAGATCGGCCTTGCTCGGAAAGTGATGGTGGATGCTCGGCTTGCGAATGCCGACCACCTGGGCGATGTCGGCATAGCTGAATCCGTTGTAGCCGCCCGCGACGATCAGGGACCGCGCGCAGGCCAGGATATCTTCAGCCGTAGAAGAAGGATTTCCCATAAAACTTATCTACCTTCTAGTAGGTAGTGTGTCAAGCGACGATGATCGGCTCGAAGGGCGCCGCGTCTCCGGCCATACTCCGATCCGGATGGGGAGGGGAACCATGGGATACCCGATCGAAGGCATCGCCGGCACGGCGCTGATCCGGGCGCCGTCCAATCTGGGGCTGCGGCCGCTGCGGCCGGGGCGGGAGCCGGGGACTTGGCGGGCGCCGCAGGTGCTGACCGAGGCCGGGCTGGAGTCGCGGCTGGCGCCGGCGCGGACGGTGGATCTGGCGCGGCCGCGCTACAGCACCGAACCGCAGCCCGGCACCGTGCTGCGCAACGGCCCGGCGATCCGGCACTTCAATGAAGCGGTCGCCGACGCGGTCGACGCCGCGTTGCGGGATCGGCTGTTCCCGGTGGTGGTCGGCGGCGACTGCTCGATCCTGATCGGCGCGCTGGCCGGGGCGCGGCGGCACAGCGAGATGGCGCTGGTCCATCTCGACGGCCACAGCGATTTCCGACACCCCGGCAACTACGAGGACTTCCCGCTGCATTCGGCGGCCGGCATGGACCTGGCGCTGGCGATCGGCCTGGGCGACCCGCTGATGCTGCGCTGGGACGGCGCGCCGGACCCGCTGGTGCCGGCCGAGCGGGCGATCCAGATCGGCGAGCGCGAAGGGCGGGATCCCGACTGGGGCTGGGAGGACATCGCCGACACCGCGATCACCCGGATCGACATGTTCGAGCTGCTGGAGAGGGGTGTGGCGGTGGCGCTGAACCGCAGCTTCGCGGTGCTGGACCGGACGCCGGAGATCCCGTTCTGGGTCCATCTCGACGTCGACATCCTCGACCAGGCGGTGATGCCGGCGGTGGATTCGCCGGGCAGCCCGGGGCTGGATTTTGACGGGCTGGCGGCGCTGCTGCGCGGCTTCGTGGCCTCGCCGCGCTGCACCGGCCTGACCATCACCATCTACGACCCGGACCTGGACCCGGATGGCGCCTATGCCCATGGCTTGGTGGAGATGCTGGCCGAGGGGCTGGCGCCATTGACAGGCCCCCGCCGTCGCTGAGGAGCTTGGCCTATGGACATGTCGGCGCCCGACCAGGGCCTGCGGCGGGCCGTTCGCACGGTCGCCCTCCTCAATCTCGCCTATTTCGGAGTCGAGTTTGCGGTTGCGCTCGCCATCGGCTCCGTATCGCTCTTCGCCGACAGCGTCGATTTCCTCGAAGACGCGTCGATCAATCTCCTGATCCTTGCGGCGCTGGGATGGACGGCGCGCCGCCGCGCCAGGGTTGGGATGGCGCTGGCCGGGATCATCCTCGTTCCCGGCCTGGCGACGCTGTGGACCGCCTGGGATAAATTCGCGGCCCCGATGCCGCCGGAGCCGCTGGCGCTGTCGTTGACCGGCCTGGGCGCGCTCGTGGTCAATCTCTGCTGCGCCCTGATGCTGGCCCGCTTCCGGCGCTACAGCGGCAGCCTGACGAAGGCGGCGTTCCTCTCGGCGCGCAACGACGCCTTCGCCAATGTCGCGATCATCGCCGCCGGCCTGCTCACGGCCTCTACGTTGTCGGCCTGGCCCGACCTGATCGTCGGCCTCGGCATCGCGGCCATGAATGCCGATGCGGCGAGGGAGGTCTGGCAGGCCGCCCGCGAAGAGCATCGGGCGGCGGCCGGTTGAGCATGTCCAGCGGCGGGTGATTTCTGCGTGGGTTGGGTTCGCGGGCCGCGAACCCAACCCACGGAGCCGCCGCTCAATAAGCCCGCGCCAGGATCGCGCGGTCGGCCGTCTCCGTCCCGGTCGCGGCGCAAGGGGCGGGGCCCTCGGCCGGTACGAGGCAGCGGATGGTCACGCCGGTCTCGGCCAGCGCGGCCTCCTCGTCCTCCGAGCCGCTCCAGGGCACGCGGACGAAGCCGGCGCCGGTGCGGTAGCCGTCGGCGCCGCCGTCGCCGAGCAGCGTGCGGGCCTCGTCCAGGGTCGCCGCGTCACGCAGGCGGGCGTCGCGATACGTGCAGGCCTCGGCGAGGAGGGCGTCCTGGATCTCGGAGAGTCGGCCGGGCAGGGCGGCGACGAATGCGTCCAGCCCGCTCTCGGCCTTGCCGTCCTGCAGCCGGTCGCGGCGCCAGATGGTGATCCGGCCGGCGGCGAGGTCGCGGGCGCCGAGCTCGACGATCACCGGCACGCCCTTGCGCACCCAGTCCCAGCGCTTGGCGGAGCCGCTGCCGGGACGCCGGTCGATCGTTACTCGCACGGGCTCTCTGCTCCAGGATTCCCGTCGCAGCCGCCCGGCGATCTCGTCGCAGCGGGCCAGCACGGCGGCATCCTCGGGCGTGCCGCGTAGCACGGGCAGGATCGCTACCTGGTCGGGCGCCACCGCAGGCGGCAGGCGCAGCCCGTCATCGTCGCTGTGGGTCATGATCAGCGCGCCGATCAGCCGGGTCGAGGCCCCCCAGGAGGTGGTGTAGGGCAGCTTCACGGTGCCGTCCGCGTCGGTGAAGCGGATGTCGGCGGCGCGGGCGAAGTTCTGGCCCAGGAAGTGGGAGGTGCCGGATTGCAGGGCACGGCCGTCCTGCATCATCGCCTCGATGCACAGGGTGGTGACGGCGCCGGGGAACTTCTCACGCCGGGTCTTGCGGCCGGCGATGACGGGCAGCGCCAAGGCGTCCTCCGCCACCTCGCGGTAGATGCCCAGCATGCGCTCGGTCTCCTCGATCGCCTCGGCCTTGGTGGCGTGGGCGGTGTGGCCCTCCTGCCAGAGGAATTCGGAAGTCCGCAGGAAGATGCGGGGCCGCTTCTCCCAGCGCACCACATTGGCCCATTGGTTGATCAGCACGGGCAGGTCGCGATGCGACTGGATCCAGCGCGAGAACGCCTCGCCCACGATCGTCTCCGAGGTGGGGCGGACGACCAGGGGCTCGTCGAGGGGCGCGTCGACCTGCAGCCGGCCGTCGACATTGGCCAGGCGGTGATGGGTGACCAGCGCCACCTCGGCGGCGAAGCCTTCGACATGCTCGGCCTCCCTCTGCATGTACTGCAGGGGGATGAACAGGGGGAAGTAGCAGTTGCGGTGGCCGGTCTCCTTGAAGCGGCGGTCCAGGATCGCCTGGATGCGTTCCCAGATGCCGTAGCCCCAGGGCTTGATCGTCATGCAGCCGCGCACGGGGGCAGGCTCGGCCAGATCGGCGGCGCGCACGACGGCCTGGTACCAGCCGGCATAGTCCTCGGCGCGCGTGGGGGTGACGGCGGTGGTCTTGCTCTGTGTCATCGGAGGTGTTCCTGGCGTGGGGAGATGCCTGGCGTGCAGGCAGGAACGGACGGTCCGGACGCAACGACGCACGGGACCGCGGCGCGGACCGGGCCCGGGAGCGTTGCGTGAGCTGGTAAGCCTGGCTGGACGGTCCGGACGCGGTCAGCGCGCCGGGAACGGTCGCCCGATGGTGGGAACGAGGGCAGGCACGACCCGTCCGCCGCCGCAGGCGGTGGAGCAGGTGTCGTGCTGGGTGCCGGCGATGGTCACCGGAAATCCTCGTCCGTTGTTGCCGTCATCGCTGACGGCAGCCCGAGACTAGCGGAAGGGGCCCGACGCGGGAAGCCCCGCGGCGGGCCGGTCAATGCGCCATCAGCACCGGGCGGTCGGAGTGGAACAGCATGTGCTCGGTGACGCCGCCCAGGATCATCTCGCGGAACCGGCTGTGGCTGTAGCCGCCCATGACGATCAGCCCGGCATTGGCGCGCTGGGCCGCGGTCAGGATGGCGGCGTCGACCCCCTGCTTCGGGTCGTCCTCGGCGATCCGGTTCGCCGGCGCGCCGTGGCGGCTGAGATAGCGCACCAGCTCGGCCGCGGTGCAGCGGTCCTCGCCCTCGTCGCGGGTATAGACGCTGACCGCGGTCGCCGCCTCCAGGAAAGGCAGTGCGGCGGCGACGCTGCGCGACGCCTCCTTGCCGCCGTCCCAGGCCACCAGGATGCGCTCGGCGAAATCCTCGGCCACCGGGCCGGGGACGATCAGCACCGCCCGGCCGGTCTCGAACAGCGCCGCCTCCAGCACCGCGCGGCTGGCGTTCGGGTCCTGGCCCGGGCCGGGCGTCACGATCAGGTCGGCGACGGTGCCGCGGTGGCCGATGGCGGCGGTCTCGCTGCCGGTCTCCTCGCGGAACTCGACCTCCGGGCCGGTGCCGGCCGAGGCGGCCTCGAACACGGCGCGGTTGCGGGCGGCGACCTCGTTCGAGGCCTTCTCCGCCCCTTCCAGCAGCATGCTGGTGGCGACCGCCATCTCGGCCCCGGTATAGGCCAGGACCCGCTGCGGGTCGGGGCGCAGCGACAGCACCTCGACCGAGGCGTCGAAGCGCTTGGCGACGCGCAGCGCGGCGTCGAGCGCCGCGGCGTCGCCGGCATGGCCGTTCAGGGGGACGAGCAGGTGCTGGATGGACATGGAACCTCCGGGGGCTCAATGATCTCGGACCCATTGTTCACCTGAAGAAACCTCCAATCCACCGTTTCGGTGCCCGGCATGGCTGCCGTGCGGCTTCGTCGGGCTGCGTCCTTCAGCTTCGCAGTTGTCGGCAAGAGTTATTTCCTAGATGCTTTTCAGGAAACATTTTTTCTGTATAGTAAAATTATTGCCATAAATTTCCATCGACAGCGGGAGATGTTCATGCCGGATCGGATTACCTCCGCCTGCACGAAATTTCTGTTGAACGCGTTGACGATGCTCGCCTTCCTGATGGCGCCCCAATCCCTCCGGGCTTTTGAAGCGCCGGCGACCTATCAGGCCATCGTCGAAACCGCTGCGGACAAGACCGTCACCCTGACAGGCCATGACCTCACGATCGAGCAGGTGATCACCATCGCCCGCGACGGTGCGAAGGTGAGGCTGAGCGACGAAGCCCTGCAACGCTCGGCCGCTGCCTACGGGCTCCTGCTGCAGGGCGCGGCCGAGAACGTGACGATCTACTGGTTCAACCGCGGGGCCGGCGACCAGCGCGAAACGGTGATCTTTTCGGGCGACCCGACCACGCCCGAAAACACCAAGCTCCTGAAAGAGCAGCAGTTGGCGCGCTTCAGGAGAGGGGTCGCCGCCGGTTTCGGCCCGGAACTGCACGAGGAGGCGCTGATCCGCGCCATCATGGCCATCCGCGCCAACACCATGTCCTATGAGGCGGCCAGCCCACAGCTGACCCGGATTCTCGTCGACATGCTCAACGCGCGCGTCACCCCGGTGGTGCAGTCGCGCGGGACGCTCGGTGAGGGCGACCTGCCCACCATGGGCAACATCGCGGGGACCATGGTCGGCGAAGGCGATGCCTATTACCGCGGCGTGCGCATGCCGGCTGCCGACGCTCTTGCCAAGGCCGGCCTGAAGCCGCTGGAGCCCTTCGCCGCCGATGAAGCCGCCCTGTTCAGCACCAACGCCTATGCCCAGGCCCAGGCCGTGCTGCTGCTGGCCGATGCGCGCCGCCTGCTGGAGTGGACGGACCTCGTCTACGCCATCGACCTCCTCGGCATGAATTCCAGCGTCACGCCGATCTCGTCGCCGGTGCAGGCGATGCGTCCCCATCCATGGCTGACATGGGACGCTGCGCGGGTCATGGACATGATCCGGGGCAGCTATCTCTTCGAGGAAGACCCGGCCCGCATCATCCAGGATCCCGAAAGCATGCGCGCCTCCAGCCAGCGCCAGGGCTCGGCCTGGCAGGCCTGGGCCGATCTGCGCGATACCACGCTGCTGTCGATCAACGCGTCCGATCACAACCCGGCCATTCTGCCCGGCCTGACGCCGGAAAGCTCATGGGAGCTGAGCACGCCGCAATTCATGAAATATTACGTCAAGGGCGGCCCGCTCAGCCATGGCAAGTCGGGCTACATCTTCTCCAACGCCAATTGGGATCCCTATCCGCTCGCCAATCAGGTGGAAGCCTTCACCATCGCCCTGACCAATATGGACGTGGCGATCGCCCAGCGCATCGAGCGCTTCGGCAACCCCTTCTTCACGGTGGTAAAGCCGGCCGATATCCTGGGTGCCGACATGCTCAGGCAGGCGCCTGGCCGGGACGGCTACCTGCCGACCGATCTCTGGCTGGAATTGTCGAGCATGGGCGTGCCGGTCGCGCCGGCCGGACAGGCCATCGTCGCCACGGTCGAAGACCTGCAGGCAGAAACCCGCCTCAAGACCCAGCGTGCCCGCGACGCTGTCGACCTTTCCTTCCAGCTCCTGGCGCAGGACCTGCTGATGGGAAGCTTCTGGATTGAGGTGCGCAAGGTCCAGACTCCCGGGCGCAACTTCGGAACGGTGCCGACCGCGGCGCTGGCGGCGCTGCGCGAAATCGTGCCGTGGCAGCAATTGCCATCCGAGCGGCAGAAGCGCCCGCTCGGCATGGTGGTTTACGACTTCATGCAGGCCAATCCCGCCTCGAAATTCTACCCGGGCGGGCCGACGCCGCCGCAAGGCCAGCAGGTCCCCAAGGCAGGCCCATCGGCGAATTGAAGGTGCGGACGGCCTGAGAGGGCGCCCATTTCTCGCCGTCATTGCGAGCATCTCACGCCGCTGGGGCGGCCCCGGAAGGGAAAGAAAGTTTTAACTTCTTCAAGAGGAGGCGAAGCCGACGAAGCAATCCAAGGGCTGGTGCGAGCGGCCCTGGATTGCTTCGCTGCGCTCGCAACGACGATGTTGGAAATTCTGATAAAGATCTCGCAAGCGGAGAGGCAAAGCCCCGCTCAGCCTTCCGCCCCGGGCTGCCGGGGAAATCGCCGCCAGGCGAGGTCCTTGATCTTCATCCGGACCACATGCAGCAACTCGTTCCGCACGCCCTTGGTGGCGGCGAAAGGAATGTCGAAGTTCACGCTGTGATAGACCAGCGACAGGATGCTGTCCCGCTCGTCATCCGCGATGTCGCCGTCGATCAGCCGCACGACCCAGTGATGGACGATGCCGTGGTCATCGCCGTTCGCATCGTCCTGGAGCACGAGGCGACCGCCCTCGGTCCAGTCCTGCCGCAGAGCCGCCAGCTCGTCCGGAGCCATGGCCGTCAGGCGCCCGCCACCGGCGCCGTCAGGCCGTGCTTTTTCAGGATCGTGGCCTGCCGTTTGGCCAGGGTGGCCTGGTCGAAATCGGCGATCAGCTCGTTGAACAGGGTGTGCCAGTTCACCCGGGCCTTGAGGTGGATGAACACCGAGCCGAGGCCGAGCGCCGCCCGGTCCATGAACACGAATTCGCGCGGCACCTCGATCCCGCCGACCCGGCGCAGCTCCTTGTGCACCTGCTCGGCGGTCTCGCGGCCATAGACGCCGTTCTTTGCCTCGCCGATCAGCCGCACCTTGTTCTCCAGGATCGGGCCGTACAGGAAGCCGGCCCAGACGTTCAGCACGTCGGCCAGCTCATTGGTCATGTTCTTGAAGCCCCAGGTCTTGTAGGCCTCGACCGCGCGGTCACGGTCATTGGTCTCCAGCGCCCGATACAGCTCGATCACCCCGCCGACGAAGCTGGGCGGGAACACCCGGACGCAGCCGAAATCCATCAGGTTGATCGAATCGTCCGGCCGCACCGAATAGTTGCCGAGATGCGGGTCGCCGTGGATCACGCCGTAATAGTACAGCGGCACGTACCAGGCGCGGAACATGTTCAGGGCCAGCTGGGCCCGCTGCTCCTCGCTGCCCTCGACGAAGGTCAGGATCTTCTTGCCGTCCTGCCAGGTGGTGGTCAGCAGCCGCCTGGTCGACAGCTCCGGCACCACCTCCGGCACATGCACGTTCGGCTCCTTCGCCAGCATCTCGGAATAAAGCTGCGAGTGCCGGGCCTCGAGCGCATAGTCCAGCTCCTCGCGCAGCCGCTCCGAGATCTCGGCGTGGATCTGCTTGGTCGAGACGGTCTTGTCGTAGCGCTCGAAGATGCCGAGGATCAGCTTCAGCTGCTTCAGGTCGGCCTCGACCGCCGACTGCATGTCCGGATATTGCAGCTTGCAGGCCAGGCGCCGTCCGTCGAGCCCGACCGCCTTGTGCACCTGGCCCAGCGAGGCCGCGGCCGCCGCCTCGTGCTCGAAGCTCTGGAATTTCGACTGCCAAGCCGGGCCCAGCTCGCTCGCCATCCGGCGCTTGACGAAGGGCCAGCCCATCGACGGCGCGTCGGCCTGCAGATGCTGCAGCTCCTGCGCATATTCCTTCGGCACCGCCTCCGGAATGGTGGACAGCATCTGCGCCACCTTCATCAGCGGGCCCTTCAGCCCGCCCAGCGCCGCCCGCAGCTCGTTGGCATGCGCCTCGCGATCGACCTTGAGGCCGAGATAGCGCTCGCCCGCCACCCGGGCGGCCAAGCCGCCCATGGCGCCGGAGACGCGGGCGTAGCGGCGAAGGCGTCCGCCGAAACTGTTCTCTTCGTCGGCCATGGATCCACCGGAGGTCGCGCGGCCGGGCCCGGCCGCCCGACCTATCTAGGGACACAAGGCCGATCCGTCACCCCCGGCGGTGTCGCATGTGTCCCGATTGAGGGCTCCGGGGTAAGGAAGAGACTTCCCCTAAACTGTCATCGCCGGGCTTGACCCGGCGATCCAGGGGCCACCCAGAGCGGCATCGGCATTCCCTGGATGCCCGGGTCAAGCCCGGCATGACAGAGTAAGGAACCCGTGCGCGGCCATCGGGCATGAGGCGGGTTCGTTTCCGTCGCGTTTTCGGCAAAGCCGGACATCTTGGATCAAGGACAGCAATACTGTCGGTTTCCCGTTGCTTTCTTACCATCGTAGCCCTGGTGCGATTGTCCCCGGAGCGAAAGAAGATTACCTATTGAGGAGTGGCCGCGGCGACAGATCGGCGGCCTTTCGGGAGGCATCGATGACGGCAACGGCGCTTGCTTCCGTGAGCCTCGAGGACAAATACACCCTCGACTCCGGCCGCATCTATCTCACCGGCATCCAGGCGCTGGTCCGCCTGCCCTTGATGCAGCGCCGGCGCGACGAAGCCGCCGGGCTGAACACCGCCTGCTTCATCTCCGGCTATCGCGGCTCGCCGCTCGGCGGCTACGACCAGGCGCTGTGGGCGGCGCGCAAATTCCTGCAGAAGCAGAATATCGAGTTCCAGCCCGGGCTGAACGAGGATCTCGGCGCCACCGCGGTCTGGGGCAGCCAGCAGGTCGGGCTGTGGCCCGGTGCCAAGCATGACGGCGTGTTCGGCATCTGGTACGGCAAGGGCCCGGGCGTCGACCGCACCGGCGACGTGCTGAAGCACGCCAACTTCGCCGGCACCTCGCAGTTCGGCGGCGTCCTGGCCCTGGCCGGCGACGACCATGCCTGCAAATCCTCGACCGTGCCGCACCAGTCCGAGCACGCCTTCATCGCCCATATGATGCCGGTGCTGAACCCGACCAACGTCCAGGAGATCCTGGATTACGGCCTCTATGGCTGGGCGATGAGCCGCTATTCCGGCCTGTGGGTCGGCTTCAAGACCATCGCCGAGAACGTCGACAGCTCGGCCTCGGTGCATGTCGACCCGAACCGGGTCCAGATCGTGCTGCCCGAGGATTTCGCGATGCCGCCCGGCGGGCTGAACATCCGCTGGCCCGACCCGCCGCTGGTGCAGGAAGAGCGGCTGATGCGCGACAAGCTGTACGCCGCGCTCGCCTTCGCCCGCGCCAACAGGCTCGACCACCTGGTCTATGACAGCGGCCGGCACCGCTTCGGCATCGTCACCACCGGCAAATCCTATCTCGACGTCCGCCAGGCGCTCGACGACCTCGGCATCGACCGGGCGCTGGCGGCGCAGCTGGGCATCTGCATCTACAAGGTCGGCATGCCCTGGCCGCTGGAGCCGACTGGGGTGCGCGCTTTCGCCGAAGGCCTCGACGAGCTGATCGTGGTCGAGGAGAAGCGCGCCCTGATCGAGAACCAGCTGAAGGAGCAGCTGTACAACTGGCAGGCCGACAAGCGGCCGGTGATCGTCGGCAAGTTCGACGAGAAGCGGGAGTGGATCCTGCCCTCGACCGGCGAGCTGACGCCGGCGCAGATCGCGGTCGCCATCGGCAAGCGCCTGCTGAAATACCTCGACCATCCCGGCCTGGCCGAGCGCGTCCGCTACCTGGAGGAGCGCGAGGGCCAGAAGAAGATCGTCAAGGCCGCGGTCGACCGGGTGCCGTTTTTCTGCTCCGGCTGCCCGCACAACACCTCGACCCGGGTGCCCGAGGGCAGCCGCGCCTTGGCCGGCATCGGCTGCCACTACATGGCGACCTGGATGCCCGACCGCAAAGCCGAGACCTTCAGCCAGATGGGCGGCGAGGGCGCGGCGTGGATCGGCCAGGCGCCGTTCACCGACACCAAGCACGTCTTCGTCAATCTCGGCGACGGCACCTATTTCCACTCCGGCAGCCTGGCCATCCGCGCGGCGCTGGCCGCGGGCGTCAACGCCACCTACAAGATCCTGTTCAACGACGCCGTGGCGATGACCGGCGGCCAGCCGGTGGACGGCACCCTGACCGTGCCGATGATCGCGGCCCAGCTGAAGGCCGAGGGCGTCCAGACCCTGGTCGTGGTCACCGACCGGCCGGAGATCTATGGCGAGGCGGGGACGCAGAGCAAGCTGCTGCCCGCGGGCGTGCCGGTCGAGCACCGCGACGAGCTCGACCACGTCCAGCAGCGGCTGCGCGACACGCCCGGCGTCTCGGTGATGATCTACGACCAGACCTGCGCCGCCGAGAAGCGCCGTCGCCGCAAGCGCGGCCTGATGGAGGACCCGGCCCGCCGGGTGGTGATCAACGAGGCGGTGTGCGAGGGCTGCGGCGACTGCTCGAAGGTCTCGAACTGCCTGTCAGTGGTGCCGGTGGAGACCGAGTTCGGCCGCAAGCGGGCGATCGACCAGTCCAGCTGCAACAAGGACTATTCCTGCGTCAACGGCTTCTGCCCGTCCTTTGTCTCGGTGCTGGGCGGAAGCTTGCGCAAGCCGAAGCCCGCTGCGGAGAACAAGACCGACCTGTTCCCGGCGTTGCCGGAGCCTGATCTGCCGTCGCTCGACCAGCCCTACGGCATCATGATCACCGGCATCGGCGGCACCGGCGTCATCACCATCGGCGCATTGCTGGGCATGGCCTCGCATCTCGAGGGCAAGGGCGTCTCGGTGCTCGACCAGGCCGGGCTGGCCCAGAAGGGCGGCGCCGTGGTCAGCCATGTCCGCATCGCCCGCGATCCCACGGAGATCCACGCCGTGCGCATCGCCGCAGGCGGCGCCAGGCTGATGCTGGGCTGCGACCTGGTGGTCGCGGCCTCGGGCGAGGCCCAGTCGAAGATCCATCCGGGCCTGACCCGGCAGGTGGTGAACAGCCACGAGACCATCACCGGCGCCTTCACCCGCAACCCGGACTTCGTCGTCCCCGGCAAGTCGATGCTGGAGGCGGTGGCCAAGAACGGCGGCGACCCGAAGCTGCTGGACACGGTCGACGCCACCCGCCTGGCCACCGCGCTGCTCGGCGACAGCATCGCCACCAACCTGTTCATGCTCGGCTACGCCTGGCAGAAAGGGCTGGTGCCGGTGTCACACGAGGCGCTGGAGCGGGCGATCGAGCTGAACGGCACCGCGGTCGCCATGAACAAGGCCGCCTTCCTGTGGGGCCGCCGCGCCGCCCACGACCTCGCCAGGGTCGAGCGGCTGGCCACGCCGCCGCAGGAGCAGGGGCACCGGCTATCGCGCACGCTGGACGAGGCGATCGCCCGCCGGGTCGAGCAGTTGACCGCCTATCAGGACGCCGCCTATGCCGCTCGCTTCAGCACGCTGGTCGGCAAGGTGCGGGCCGCGGAAGCGAAGCTGGGCCGCGAGGACCTGACCGACGCGGTGGCGCGCAACTACTACAAGCTGCTGGCCTACAAGGACGAGTACGAGGTCGCCCGGCTGTACACCGACGGCAGCTTCCTGAAGCAGATCGAGGCGCAGTTCGAGGGCGACTACAAGCTGCAGTTCCATCTGGCTCCGCCGAACTTCTCCGAGAAGGACCCGGACACCGGCCATCTGAAGAAGCGCGCTTTCGGCCCCTGGATGTTGAAGGCGTTCAAGCTGCTGGCGCGGATGAAGCGGCTGCGCGGCACCGCCCTCGACCCGTTCGGCCGGACCGAGGAGCGCAAGACCGAGCGGCAGCTGATTGCCGACTACGAGGCGGTGGTGGAGGAGCTGCTGGCCCGGCTGGGGCCGGACACCCACGCCGTCTGCGTCGCCATCGCCCGCGTGCCGGAGCAGATCCGCGGTTACGGCCACATCAAGGACGAGGCCCTGGACAAGGCCAAGGCGCGCGAGGCCGAGCTGCTGGCCACCCTGCGCACCCCGGCCGCGCCGAAGCTGGCGGCGGAGTAGGGGCCTTCAGACGCGGGACGTCACCGGAACGGATTGATGATGGTGACGCCGTCGACGGTGCGGCCGTGCGACAGGTCTTCCGAATAGAGCTCACGACAGCCGGCTGCGCGGGCCGCCGCGACAATGGCGCTGTCCCAGAAGGACAACTGGTGAAGCTTCTTCATCTCCAGCGCCGCTTTCAGGATCGCGACGGTGTTCTCCTGGATCTGGAAGCGCAGCCAGGTTCGGATCAAGCCTACCGCGATGTCGTGAGGGAGGGGATCGGGTCGTGAAGCCCTGGTCGCCTGCACGTGGAATTCCTGCAGGACCTGCACGGAAAGAACACAGTCGTCGCGATCCAGCAGGTCCAGCGCCCGGTCGCGCTTCTTCGTTTCATCCGCCGCGTTGCTGATCGAATACAGTAAGACATTCGTGTCGAGGAACGGGCCCACCTTCAGGTGCCGCGTCCGTGAATGTCGTCGCGTGACAGGCGGTCGGACGCGCGGAACGAGCGTATCGAGGCCCTCAGCTTGGCCTCCTCACGCTTCAGTCGTTCAGTTTCGCTCTCCTCCTGCGCCAGCTCATTCAGGAACTGTTTGACGAGAGCCGAGACGGAGGTGTCCCGCTCGGCGGCCTTCATGCGGGCGCGCCTATAGGTGGTGTCGTCCACGGAAACTGTGATGTTCTTCATGAGATCACAGTAACCCTATCTCGTGCGATGGATCAACCGTGGCCCGCTCAGCCGGGCGGCAGCGACGGCTGGCTGCATTGCATCAGCAAGCGGACCAACTCGGCCTGCCGGTTGGTACCGGTCTTCTCGAAGATCCGCGACAGATGGGTGCGGGCGGTGTTGTCCGAGATCGACAGGCGCCCGGCCGCAGCCTGGATGCCGTCGCCCTGGCCGATCTCGACGGCGAAGCCGGCCTCCGCCGCCGTCAGCCCGAACATCTCCTGCAGCAGGGCGGGGGCGGGCGTCGGATTGTGCTCCGGATCGATGATGAAGATAGCCACCTGGGCCTGCGGCCGGCAGTCGCCGACCCCGAACTGGCGGAGCGGGATCACGGTCAGCAGCAGGGGCCGCGCGCCGGAGGGGCGCGACAGGCGCATCCGGGTCCCGGCGGCGGCGGCGCGCGCGGCGGCATCCATGTCCGGCCGCGCGGCCCCGGCGGCGGCGGCCATGGCCACGGCATGCCGCAGCCGGCGGGTCTCCTGGGGCAGCGCCGCGGCGATACCGGCCGATCCGGCCGACAGCCCGTCGGGGCGGGCGACCAGCGCCTCGGCCCGCCGATTGAGATAGGCCGGCCGGCTTTCGGCATCGCAGAGGATCAGCCCGAGGTCGATCCGGTCGAGCACGGCCATCGCGCCGGCGAGGCGCAGATCGGCGCCGCCCAGCGTTTGGCGGAGTTCGAGGATGCGGGCGAGATGCGGCAGCACCGCCTGCAGCGCCTCGACGTCGCGGTCGGTGAAATCCGGCGCACCCAGAACCCGGCGGACGGCGACGTAGCTGCTGTGCGTCGGCGTCTGCCGCACCAGCGCCACGACCCCATAGAAGTCGCCGTTCGGCCGGACCACCTCGTTGTAGAAGTCCGATCGGATGAAATCGCGCTCGGGCTTCAGCGCCAGGCTGCGCACCGCCCGGCCCAACGGCAGCGTGGCCGCCCATGGCGCCGTCCGCGGGGCGCCGGGAGCCGACATGCGCTTCAGATGGGCCGGATCCCAGCGCCAGCCGATCATCAGGTCCGCCCGCCGCTGCGGCTGGTCCTCGACCAGCAGCGATCCGCGCTGCCCGTGAGCGGCGGCGGCGATCGCCGCGACCGCATCGGGCCAGGCATCCGGCGACGCCACGGTGTCGTAGATCCGCTGCGCCGCTTTAAGGATTGCGTCCGCCCGGTCCATCCCCCGCCTATCGGATCAGCCTCGCCGCTTCAAATTCTATCACAATTGGTGTCGTGCCGGCATGTGAGGACGCGGGATTCAGGCCAGAGTACCCAACAGGAGTCAGCCTCCGAGATGCTCGACCAGGATCAGGTCTATCCCGCCCAGCACCTCGGCCAGCCGGCCGCGCCGAGTCCAGGCTGGTGGCGATGCCCGCGATGGCCGCTCAATGGCCTGTTCGGGCCGGTCGTCTGAGGCGCCGGTCAGCGGAAGAACAGCCAGATCAGGATCAGGAGCGGGATCGGAATCCCAAGCAGCCAGAGCAGGATGTAGCGCACGCGACGTCTCCGGTTCGTTCGGCCGTCGACGCCCTGGTTCGGGCGGCGGCCTCTAGGAAGCGGAACGGGGGCTCGCCGCCTTCAGTTCCTCCGCCTCGCGCCACTCACGCTCGCGATCGAGGTAGTCCTGGAGGGTGCGGCCGCTGACCGGCTCGAACCGCTCCTCCAGCGTCTCCAGCGTGTCGATCCGGTCGAGACGGAAGCTGCGGAAATCCTGGCGCAGCTCGCACCAGGCGGTGGCGGTCCAGCGGTTGCCCCAGAAGAACAGGCCGAGCGGATGCACGATCCGCTCGCTGGTCGCCTCCGGCGCGCTGTAGTGCAGCCGCAGCTTGTGCCGCTCGGCGATCGCCAGGCGGATCGGCTCCATCAGCTCCAGCGGGTAGGGGCGATGGGCCGGGGCGTGGATCGGGACCTCGTCGAGCGAGGCGGCGCTGGCCTCCGGCAGAACGCCGGAGATCTTGCGCGCGGCGTTGCCGGCGGCACGGGCCAGGGCCGGGTCGGTCCAGGCCGCCACCATGCGGGCGCCCAGGCTCAGCGCCAGCAGCTCCTCGGCGGTGAACTGCACCGGCGGCGGCTCGAAGCCGCGGCGCAGCCGGTAGCCGACGCCGGCCTCGCCGTCGATCGGCGCGCCGCTGGCCAGCAGGTCCGCCATGTCGCGGTAGACCGTGCGCTCGGAGACCTCGAGCGCCTGCGACAGCTGCAGCGCCGTGACCAGGCTGCGGCCGCGCATCAACAGCAGGATCTGGATCAGGCGATCGGCTCGGCGCATCGGCGGGAGGCCCGCCGAAGGGGCAGGCGGCAGGGTCAGAGGGAACGGCTCCCGCAGTGATAGAGCTGAACGCCCGGTCCGTCGATGACCTGCATGCAGCGGCCGGCATCGGCACCGACCGCGCCATCCAGCCCGCCGATCGTCGGGCGGCTGCCCTCCGCCGCGTCGACCACGGTCTCGACTGCGGTCTCGGGCGCGATGCCCGGCCGGGCCCGGAACAGCACGATCTCGGTGACGAAGGCCATGCATGTCTCTCCATCCGTGAGGCCCTTGCCGGGCCATCGATGATGGGAGAATACGACACCCCTCCTGACAGTATCCTGTCAGGAGGGGTGTTCAATCGCACAAAACAATTCCCGTCATGGCGAGCCCCGAAGGGGCGCGGCCATCGAGCGGCTCGATCTCTGGATGGCCACGTCGGCTTCGCCTCCTCGCCATGACGGCTTTGGAAATGCGGGCGGGTCGAGAACTCCCGCCGCTGCCGTCAGATGTTCAGCTTGCGCACCGACTGGCGGAACGCCGCCCGCGCCGTGTCGACTGCCTTGCGCGCCTTGGCGAGATCGGTGCCGACCTGCTCCAGCTCGCTCTCGCTGTCGTTCAGCTTGCCGAGATAGCGCTGGAACAGGTCGCTGTCCTTCGGCACGGCGCCGATGTTCTGGCGCAGCCGCGCCTGCTCCCGGGCGATCTCGCCCTGGCGCTGGTCCAGCCGTCCGGCCTCGGCCTCGTGGTCGCGGATCACCGCCAGCTGGCCGGCCAGCTCCGCCATCGCCTGGCGCACCTTGGCCGGCAGGGTGCGGTCCTCGGCCCAGGCGGCGATCTGGTCGTCGGCGTCCTCGGCCAGGTCGATGCTCTGCGCCAGCGGCTGCTCCTGCGTCACCGTCACGGTCTCAGTCTTGCCGGCGGCCACCGCCTGGCGGATGCGGTACTGGCCGGCGACGATCTCCACCCCCTTCTTCTCTAGGCCCTGCGCCGGCTCGGTGAGGGTCCAGCCCTCGTAGCGCGGCGTCTGCAGCAGCACCGTGCGGTCCTCGCCGGCGGCGCCGGTGACGGCGTAGGTGACGCTGGCGCGCTGGGTGGTGGTCAGCTCCAGCACCCCGTCGACGATGCGGGCGCGGGCCAGCGTGTCGTCGCGCTTGTCCTCGCGGTCGACCGTCACCTTCTGGTCGACGGCGAAGCTGACCAGCCGGGTCTCGCCGGCCGGCAGCGCGCCCAGCCGGGCGTCGCCGACATAGGACACTCCGTCGGCGCCGCGCTCGTAGAGCGTCAGCACGCCGGGCGGCAGGCCGGTCTGGCCGTCATTCTTCAGGTCGACCGCGGCCAGCGGATGCTTCGGCTCGGTCTGCGGCAGATACAGGTCGACCCGGCCGGCCGGGATCTCGCGGTCGATGATCGGCACCAGCAGGGAATGGCCGGCGGCGACGGTCACCGGCTCCGGCAGGCGGAAGGTGACCTGGGTCGCAGTCTCGCCCGATTCGGCCGCGGTGACCTTGGCCAGCCCCTGCGGCTGACCCGCATAGGCTTGCGCGACGATCGCCTCCTCGGCCGGGGCGGCCATCATCCGGTCCATCATCGCCATCGGCGCCGGCGGGGCCGCCCCCGAGGCGGCCGCATCGCCACGGCCTTCCCCATCGGCATCGCGGGCGCGCTCGTCGACCGGCGGCAGCACGCGGCCCGCCACCTCGACCGGCACCTCCGGCCGCGCCACGGTGTAGCTCTGGTACAGCGCCTGGCGGAAGGTGACCGGGTTGCCGGAGACCACGGTCAGGTCGACCCCGTCCCAATCGGCGCCGCTCATATTCTCCAGCACCGCCCAGCCCTGCAGTGCCGCCGTCTCCGCCTTCGGGTCGGCGGCCAGGGTCAGGCGGTAGCTGGTCTTCCACAGCGGTGCCTCGACGACATAGCCGACGCGCAGCGTGCGCTCGCCATCGCCGGTGGCGCGGATTGCCAGGGTGCGCCGGTCCTTGGCCGAATCGCGGGCCAGCGCGGCCAGCGCCGCATCCAGCTTGGCCTGCAGCGCCGGGTCGGCGAATTGCAGCCCGTCCGCCTCTTCCAGCAGGAACTGGCGCACCCCGCCCGTGGTCATCAGGCTGACGCGGTGGCGGGTGATCTGGGCGTCGTCCTTGTCCTTCGCCGTCTCGGGCACCACCGACAGGATGCGGCCGGACACGCCGCGGGCGCCCTCGACCCGGACCTCGGCGCCGCGCAGCGCGTTCAGCAGGTCGGCGGGGGAGGCCAGCGCCTCCGGCCCGAACGGCATCTCGCGGAACGCGGCGGCCAGAGGCTCGCGTCCGGGCAGGCTGATCTCGCCGATGCCGCCCTTGTCGTCATAGACGACGATGCTCTTCATCACGTCGTCGACCTGGTCCAGCGGCACGGCCAGGTCCAGGGTCTCGTTGCCGGTGACCTTGGCCTCGTATTCGAAGTAGCCGACGCCGCCGGTCGACAGCAGCACGCGCTTCAGCGCCAGCGGCTCGGCGGCGAAGGCCGGCATGGCCAGGAACGCCGCGGCGGCGAAGGCCGGCAAGGCGAGGCGGATCGGAGTCATGCGGGTCCCCCTTCAGGATCGAGGACCCGACCTTGCGGGGCGATCATGGCGACGCCGCGGCCATGTGCGGCCGAGCGTGGCGGAAAGAAGTCCGCTGCGAGAGCCCGTCCGAGACTGCGCGGTGTGAGTCGGCTGGCGGTGGCTTCGAGAACCGGCGCGCAGCGGACGTTTAAGTCCGTGAGCACCGGAAGCGCAGAAGCCGCCGTCAGACGGCCGCACCAGTAGCAGTATCGGATGGGCTCTCAGTCGAAGGGCCAGCCGTTATTGTTATTGTTGCCGCGGCGGTTGCCGCGCCGGCTGCAGTCGTTGGTGTCGGTGCCGTCGGTGCAGCGGTTGGTGCCGCCGTAGCGGCCTTCGTCGCAGACGCCGTTATTGGCGCGGCGGCAGCTGTTCGGGCCGTGGTCGCGGTCGCGGCTGGCATAGCCGCGGCAATCGGCGGTGTCGGTGCCGTCGTCGCAGCGGTTGCTGCCGCCGTAGCGGCCCTCGTCGCACTCGCCGTCATAGGCGCGGCGGCAGCTGTTGGCGCGGTCGTTGCGGTCGCCGCGATTGCGGTTGTCGATGCGGGTGTAGCCGCCGTCGCTGTAGCCACCGTCGCCGTAGTAGCCGTTGTCGAAGATGCCGCTGCCGTAGGAGCCGTCCTGGGGGACACAGGCGATCGCGCCGATGGCGACGGCGGTCAGGGCAAGGGTGCGCAGGAAGCTGGACAAGGGCGGTTCCTCGAAGGTTGTCGACGGCCGCGCCGGACGCCCGGCGATGCGGCGTCGAAAACAAGGAGCGACCCCCTCTCCGGGTTCCGTTGTTTCGGGTGGAAGGAGCGTGGACGGCGGCCAGGCTCAGGCGGCAGCTGGCCGTCTGCCGCCAAGCCTGGCGGAAAGAGGGCCCGGCTAGTTGCCGAACAGGTCGCCGAACGGCTGATCGTTGTTGCTGCGCCGGCTGTAGCCGCCCTGTTGCCCACCCCGGCAATCGGCGGTGTCGGTGCCGTCGTCGCATTTGTTGGTGCCGTCGTACTGGCCTTCGTCGCAGACGCCGTTGAAGGCGCGGCGGCAGCTGTTGCCGCGGTCGCGATCCTGATTGCGGCCGGCGTAGCGCCGGCAGTCATTGGTGTCGGTGCCGTCGTCACATCTGTTGGAGCCGCCGTAGCGGCCTTCGTCGCATTCGCCGTTGTTGGCGCGGCGGCAGGAATTGGCGTTGCGGTCGCGTTGGCCGGTTTGATAGCCGCCGTTATTGTCGTAACCGGAGTTGCCGTAGTTGCCGCCATCCTGGGGCACGCAGGCGATGGCGCCGACGGCGATGGCGGTGAGGGCGAGGGTACGCAGGAAGGTCGTCACGGAGAGTTCCTCCAGACCGTTTCTGTGCGACGTCCAACCCCGATCACTCAAAGCGAGACGGCGTGTGATAACCCAATAGGCAATTCCCGCTTTGGGTTCCTCTGTTTCAGTTGGAAGGATCGTGGACAGCGGGCGGGGGCCTGAGGCATGGTCGGACGTTGCGTCGCCGCGGGGAAAAACTTGCGGATCCATCGCCGGAAACGCGAAGGGAGAACGATCCATGCGGATAGGTGTGTTGCGTGAGCGGCGGGACGGCGAGCGCCGTGTGGCGGCGACGGTGGACAGCGTGAAGAAGCTGGTGGCGCTGGGCGCGACGGTGGTGGTGGAGACCGGCGCCGGGCTGGGCAGTGCGGTGACGGACGATGCGTATCGCGCGGCGGGGGCCGAGGTTGCGCCGGATGCGGCAGCCGCTCTCGCGGGCGCCGATGTGGTGCTGAAGGTGCGCCGCCCGCTGCGGGCCGGCGAGGGCGAGGTCGACGAGCTTTCGCTGATCCCGCGCGGGGCGACCCTGATCGGCGTGCTGGAGCCCTATGACGACGCCGACAGCCTGGCGGCATACGCCGAGGCCGGGATCGAGAGCTTCGCGCTGGAGCTGGTGCCGCGGATCACGCGGGCGCAGGCGATGGACGTGCTGTCGAGCCAGGCCAACCTGGCGGGCTACCGGGCGGTGCTGGAGGCGGCGTCGGTGTTCGGCCGGGCCTTCCCGATGATGATGACGGCGGCGGGCACGGTGCCGCCGGCGCGGGTGCTGGTGATGGGCGCGGGCGTGGCGGGCCTGCAGGCGATCGCGACGGCGCGGCGGCTGGGGGCGGTGGTGTCGGCGACGGATGTGCGCCCGGCGGCGAAGGAGCAGGTGCAGTCGCTGGGGGCCAGCTTCGTCGCGGTCGAGGATGAGGAGTTCAAGGCGGCCGAGACGGCGGGCGGCTACGCCAAGGAGATGTCGGCGGAATACCGGGCCAAGCAGGCGGCGCTGATCGCCGAGACGGTGAAGAAGCAGGACATCGTGATCTGCACCGCGCTGATCCCCGGCCGCAAGGCGCCGGTCTTGATGGACGAGGCGATGGTGCGGTCGATGAAGCCCGGCTCGGTGATCGTGGATCTCGCGGCGGAGCGCGGCGGCAACTGCGCCCTGACCAAGCCGGGCGAGGTGATCGAGGACCAGGGCGTCACCATCGTCGGCCACCGCAACGTGCCGGGCCGGATCGCGACCGATGCTTCGGCGCTCTATGCCCGCAATCTCGTCGCCTTCCTGACGCCCTTGGTCGACAAGGCGAGCCAGGCGCTGAAGGTGGACGGATCGGACCAGATCGTGGCGGCGACGCGGCTGACCTCGGGGGGGCGTGTGGTGCATCCGGGCTTCGGCGGCCAGGCCGAGCAGGCGGCGTAAGGGAGCGGGCAGATGGCGACAGAGGAACTCGCGCAAGGCGCACAGGGACTGGCCGAGGCGGCGCGGGGCCTGGCCGACCAGGCCCAGGCGCTGGCGGTGCAGGCCCAGGCAACGGTGGCACCGGCGGGGGAGCATGGCTTCTTCCTGACCGGTCTGACGGTGTTCGTGCTGGCCTGCTTCGTCGGCTATTACGTGGTGTGGCGGGTGACGCCGGCCCTGCACTCGCCCTTGATGAGCGTGACCAACGCGATCTCCTCGGTGATCGTGGTCGGGGCGCTGATCGCGGCGGGGCCGGCGGTGATCGGGGCGTCGAGCCTGCTCGGCGCGCTGGCGGTGCTCTTGGCCTCGGTCAACATCTTCGGGGGCTTCCTGGTGACGCGCCGGATGCTGGCGATGTACCGGAAGAAGGGCTGATCCAGCCCGTACAGGCGACAATCCGAGACGAGAAGTGCGAGGGGACGCGATGACGAGCCTGGCGGTGCTGGCGTATCTGGTGGCGGCGGTGTGCTTCATCATGGCGCTGCGGGGCCTGTCGAGCCCGGTGACGAGCCGGCAGGGGAACCTGTTCGGCATGGCGGGGATGGCGATCGCGGTGGCGACGACGCTGATCCTGGTGCCGCAGGTGCGGAACTACTGGCTGATCGTGCCGGCGATCGCGATCGGCGGCGGCATCGGCTATGTGGTGGCGCAGCGGATCCAGATGACGGCGCTGCCGCAGCTGGTGGCGGCGTTCCACAGCCTGGTCGGGCTGGCGGCGGTGTGCGTGGCGGCGGCGGCGTTCCTCGACCCCGCGGCCTACAATATCGGCACGCCGGGCGCGATCCATGTCGGCAGCCTGATCGAGATGGCGCTGGGGGCGGCGATCGGGGCGATCACCTTCACCGGCTCGCTGGTGGCCTTCGCCAAGCTGCAGGGGCTGGTCACGGGCAAGCCGCTGGTGTTCCCGCTGCAGCACCCGCTGAACGCCGGCCTGGGCCTGCTGATCCTGCTGCTGATCGTGTGGATGTGCGCCGGCCAGTCGGGGGCGGCGTTCCTGCTCTTGATCCTGGTGGCGCTGGCGCTCGGCTTCCTGCTGATCCTGCCGATCGGCGGGGCGGACATGCCGGTGGTGGTGTCGATGCTGAACAGCTATTCCGGCTGGGCGGCGGCGGGCATCGGCTTCACCCTGCAGAACAACCTCTTGATCGTGACCGGCGCGCTGGTCGGGTCGTCGGGCGCCATCCTCAGCTACATCATGTGCAAGGGGATGAACCGGTCGATCATCAACGTCATCCTGGGCGGCTTCGGCGGCGAGGCGGCCTCGGCGGCGGCGGGACCGGCGGGCGACCGTGCGGTGAAGCAGGGCTCGGCGGAGGATGCGGCCTTCGTAATGAAGAATGCGCGCTCGGTGATCATCGTGCCCGGCTACGGCATGGCGGTGGCGCAGGCGCAGCACGCGCTCCGGGAGATGTCGGACCTGCTGAAGAAGGAAGGCGTGGATGTGCGCTATGCCATCCACCCGGTGGCGGGCCGCATGCCGGGGCACATGAACGTGCTCCTGGCCGAAGCCAACGTGCCCTATGACGAGGTGTTCGAGCTGGAGGAGATCAACCGCGACTTCGCCCAGGCCGACGTCGCCTTCGTGATCGGCGCCAACGACGTCACCAACCCGGCGGCCAAATCCGATCCGGCGAGCCCGATCTACGGCATGCCGATCCTGGACGTGGAGAACGCCAAGACGGTGCTGTTCGTGAAGCGCTCGATGGCCTCGGGCTATGCCGGGGTCGAGAACGAGCTGTTCTTCCGCGACAACACCCTCATGCTCTTCGGCGACGCCAAGAAGATGTGCGAAGACGTGGCGAAGTCGTTGGCGTGAGGCGGATCAGCGTTCGGCTCTCTCCCCTCTGCCTTGTTTTATTTGTCATCCTCGGGCTTGACCCGAGGATCCAGGGGCTTTCAAAGCCGTTCTCGGGGTCCCTGGATTGCCGGGTCAAGCCCGGCAATGACAGTTGGGGGAGGGCCACAGCCCCTTGCCGCCCGCCGCCTTCGGGCCAGACTCCTTGGGCAGCAGCCGAGGAGACAGGCCATGACCGAAGCCGATCTGGGCGTCGAGGCCCATTACTTCGAGGATGACGGCGCGGTGCCGAACAATCCGGCCCTGCCGCTCCTGGTCTATCGCCAGCCCAGCGGCCTCGGCCTCGGCGATGTCGCCACCGCGATCGAGGCGCGCTTCGGCCAGAACGGTTGGGGCAAGGGCTGGCGCAACGGCATCTACCCGTTCCACCATTTCCACAGCAACGCGCATGAGGTGCTGGGCATCGCCGGCGGCCGCGCCAAGGTGCGGTTCGGCGGCGCCTCCGGCGTGTCGCTCGAGCTGCTGGCCGGCGACGTCGTGGTGATCCCGGCCGGGGTCGGCCACAAGCGCGAGGAGGGCAGCGGGGACCTGCTGGTGATCGGCGCCTATCCCCCGGGCGAGGATCCCGATCTCGTCAGGGAAGGCGAGGGCGACGGCCGCGCCCTGCGCGACAGCATCCGCGCCGTGCCGGTGCCGGACACCGACCCGGTGCTGGGCACCGACGGGCCGCTGGTGAAGATCTGGCGCGAGGCCCAGGGCGGGTAGAGGGCTGCCCGGCGGCGGCTCATGCGGCGGAATGGATGGCTTCCCCCGGCTCAAGGCCGAGTCGCAATGATGATTTGGGAAGAGCCGCTTTCGCCAACCCCTCACCGTTATCGCGAGGCGCGGAGCGCCGTGGCGATCCAGGAATCGCGCCGTCCGCACCGGCCAGAGGCGTTGTTAACACAATGTTCATTGCGCGGGCGGAGCGGTATCGTTCATGCTATGTTCTATGAACAAGGCGCATTCCGATTCCACCCCGCAGCCAGCCGCACCGGCCCCCGCCGATGCCGGGCAGGCTGCGCGCATGCTCGACCGGCTGGCCGAGATGGCGATGGAGCGCGCCGAGGCCATGCATGTCGCCTCCCTCGCCGCGATCAAGGCCGGCGACACCGCCGCGGTCCGGGACCTGGAGCTCTCGCTCGACCGCGTCGGCCGCGGCATCCGCCACGCCCTGGCGCTCAAGGCCCATTTCGCCCGCCGCCACCGCGAGGCTGCGGACATGGCCGCTGCCGAAGCCCGCGCCCGGACCGAGGAGAAGGCGCGGCGCCGGCGCCAGGTGGCGCGGATCGTCACCAGCTCGATCGCCACCGACCCCAATTTCGACTCGGGGGAGCGGCTGCTGGCCACCACCGAGATGTGGAGGCGGCTGCTCGAGAAGGCGGACATCGACGCCGCCCTCGCCCTGGCCGATCACCCGATCGAGGAGATCATCCTCCGGCTTTGCCGCGACATGGACGTCCAGCCCGAATTCATCCTGATGGCCGACCCGGATGCCACGGCCCAGGCGCCGGCCAAGGATGACAGCGTGAACGACGAGCACGGGCTGCCCGGAACACGCGCCGGACGGCAGTTGATCGCCGCCGCAGCGCACCCTGCCAGTCGTTTCACCTGCCCCAGCCTTCCACTCTCCCCCTTGCACAAGGGGGCAGGGGGAGGGGTCTGCGTGCGTCCGCCCGCAAATGCCCTTCTACAGCGTCTTCGCCGCGAAGGTATCGCAGGTGGTCGGGTTGCCGCTGTCGAAGCCGCGGCGGAACCAGCGCACCCGCTGCTCCGAGCTGCCATGGGTGAAGCTGTCCGGCACGACATAGCCCTGGGACTGCTTCTGCAGCGCGTCGTCGCCGACCGCGGCGGCCGCCTTCATCGCGCTCTCGACATCGCCCGGCTCGATGAACCGGCTCTGCTGGTCGCCGCGCTTGGCCCAGACCCCGGCGAAGCAGTCGGCCTGCAGTTCGACCCGCACCGACAGGGCGTTGCCGTCGCCGCCCCGGCTGCGCTGCTCAGCGACCTTGTCCATGATGCCGAGCAGGTTCTGGACATGGTGGCCGACCTCATGCGCCACGACATAGGCCTCGGCGAATTTGCCCGGCGCGCCGAAGCGGCGGCTCAGCTCGTCGAAGAAGTCGGTGTCGATATAGACCATGCGGTCGCCCGGGCAGTAGAACGGCCCCATCGCCGAGCTGGCCGAGCCGCAGGCGGAGCGGGTGGCGCCGCTGAACCGCACCAGCTTCGGCGGCGCGTAGCGGCTGCCGGCCTCCTGGAAGATGGCGCCCCAGGTGTCCTCGGTGCTGCCGAGCACGGCGGCGAGGAACTGGGAGTTCTCGTCCTGCGGCGCGGGGCTGGAGGCCGTCTCGGTCTGGGACGAGCCGGGGTCGACCTGCTGCAGCAAAGCCGACGGATCGACGCCGAAGAACAGCGCCACCAGCACGATCACGATCGCGCCGATGCCGCCCACCCCGCCGACCGCGGCCGGGCGCATGCCGCGCCGGTCCTCGACATTGCTGCTGCGCCTCAGATCCTGCCACCGCATGGATGCTCTCTCCCCTGATCGCGCAGCCGAAACCCCGCCGCGGCCCATCCGGTTCCATCCTAAGGGAGGTAGACCGATCGCGCGATCCGCCATCGTTTCGCCGCGCAATTCCGCCTAGGATGGCGGCATCGCCTCGTTCCGGACGGTTTCCTTCGACCCGATGCCCGCCACCGCCACCGCCACGCCGACGGGAATCGGCCGCGACCGCAGCCTCAGCGCGCTGGTCGTCTTCGAGGCGCTCGCGATCTTCGTGTTCGGGCCGTTCGCCACCGTGCACGAGGCCTCGCGCCACATCTTCGTCTTCAACTTCTGCTTCATCGTCCTGGCCGGGGTCTTCGCCGTCGCCCGCCACACCCGCCTGGCCAAGGTGGTGGCCGGCCTCGGGATGGTGCTGATCCCGCTGCAGCCGCTCAGCCTCTATATCGGCCAGCTGTGGCTGACCTCGGTCTACATCCTGCTGTTCGTCGCCTTCCTGGGGCTGCTGAGCTGGCTCATCCTGGTGCATGTGTTCCGCCGCAGCCGCATCAACCTGCACTGCATCCTCGGCGCGGTCGCGGTCTACCTCCATCTCGGCCTGATCTTCGCCCTGCTCGGCACGCTGCTGGTGCTGCATGTCGGCGACAAGGCCTACGCCTTCGCCGATGCGCTGGAGACCGAGCATGTCCGGCTGCTGTCGCGGATGATCTATTTCAGCTTCACCACCCTGACCTCGGTCGGCTTCGGCGACATCACGCCGGTGTTCCCGCTGGCCCGGTCGCTGGCCAATCTCGAGGGGCTGTGCGGCCAGCTGTTCCCGGCCATCCTGCTGGCCCGGCTGGTGTCGATGGAGCTCGAATCGAGGCACGCCGAGTGACCCGGCCGCTGTGGATCGCCGCCGCCCTGCTGTGCCTGGCCTGGGCGGCCCCGGCCGAGGCCGCCGGCATCAAATCCGGCCCGAACAGCTGCCGCTGGTCCTTCGACGACCGCTGCGACGAGCCCGGGATCGGCACCGGCGACTGCAGCCGCGGCACCGACACCGCGGATTGCCGGGCGGTTCGGGCCGGCGGCGACGACAGCTGCCGCTGGGCCGGGGACCACAGCTGCGACGAGCCGAACATCGGCACCGGCGTCTGCGCCGACGGCACCGACGTCACCGACTGCCGGCCGCTCTACACCCGGCGCAACCGCGACAACAGCTGCGCCAGCGCCTTCGACGACATCTGCGACGAGCCGGGGACGGGCACCGGCCGCTGCGCCATCCGCAGCGACACCGCCGACTGCCTGGGCCGCGACACCCCGGCCGGGATCCGCGACCATTTCTTCGGCCGCGACCAGCGCCGCCTGGCGCGGGTCGACCGCATGCCGTGGAGCGCGATCGGCGAGCTGACCTTCGACAGCGGCGCCTGCTCCGGCACGGTGGTCGGGCGGCGGGTGGTGCTGACCGCGGCGCATTGCTTCATGGCCGACGACGGCTCGGTGGAGAAGCCCCGCCGCTTCCGCGCCGGCCGCAACGGGGCCAGCCAGGTGGCCCAGGCGGGCGTGACCGGCTTCACCCTGCCGCCCGGCTTCCGCGAGGGCCGCAGCCGCGGCGGCGAATCCTGGTACAATCTCGACTGGGCGCTGGTCGAGCTCGACGCTGATATCGGCGACGTCACCGGCATCATGGCGGTGCACCGGCTGAAGCCCGAGGACAAGGCCGACATCGAGGCCGGGCGCTGGGTGCGGGTGATGCAGGGCGGCTACGCCTGGGACGCGCCGGACCGGATGACCGAGCATATCGGCTGCCGCATCGTTTCGCTGCGCGACGACGGCACGCTGCTGCACGACTGCGACATGACCAAGGGCGACAGCGGCTCGCCGATCTTCATCAAGCGGGCCGGCGGCTATGCGATCGTGGCGGTGGTCAGCCGCTTCTACGGCGGCGACGAGGGCAGCCGCTCGGCCTATCTCGCGGTCGACAGCCGGGCCTTCGAGAAGGCCGTGGCGAAGTACGTCGCCGGCCATGGCGGCTGAGCGGTGAGGGGCCTGCTCGCGGCACTGGCCGCCCTCGCCCTGGCCGGTCCGGCTCTGGCCCCCCCGAGTCTGGCCGACGATACGTGCCGTTGGGCCCAGGACGACGCCTGCGACGAGCAGCGCTTCGGCGGCTCCGGCGAATGCGCCGCCGACACCGACGATGCCGACTGCGCCGGTTTCAAGACCGGCGACAACAGCTGCCGCTGGGCCTTCGACGGCCAGTGCGACGAGCCCGGGATCGGCACCGGCGAATGCGATGCCGGCCGAGACAGCACCGATTGCCGGCCGCTGCGGACCGGCGGCGGCGACGGCTGCTACTGGTCCAGCGACGGCGCCTGCGACGAGCCCGGCATCGGCACCGGCGTCTGCCCGGACGGCACCGACATCAGCGACTGCCGGCCGCTCTACGACCGGCGCAACCACATCAACAGCTGCGCCACCGCCTTCGACGACGTCTGCGACGAGCCCGGCCTCGGCACCGGCCGCTGCACCGCCCGCAGCGACACCGCCGACTGCCTGGGCCGCGACACGGTGCCCGGCATCCGCGACCATTTCTATGGCCGTGACGACCGCCGCATGGTCCGGCCCGACCGCATGCCCTGGACCGCGATCGGCGAGATCGCCTTCGACAGCGGCGGCAGCTGCACCGGCACGCTGGTCGGACGGCGGGTGGTGCTGACCGCGGCCCATTGCTTCTTCCGCGACGACGGAGGACGCGACGAGCCGAACGGCTTCCGTGCCGGGCGCGACGGCGATGGTGAGGTGGCGCAGGCCGGCATCGTCTCGATCCAGCTGGCGCCGGGCTACCGCCCCGAGGCGGATCGGGAGGAGGACGAGCGCGTCGATTACGGCTCGGACTGGGCCATCCTGCTGCTCGACGCCGATATCGGCGACCGGGCCGGCACCATGGTGGTGCACCGGCTGACCGCCGCGGACGAGGCGCAGATCGCGGCCGGCAGCTGGGTGCCGCTGGTCCAGGCCGGCTATGCCTGGGACGCGCCGGACCGGATGACGGCGCATAGCGGCTGCCGCGCCCTGGCGCTGCGCCGCGACCGCACCCTGAAGCACGATTGCGACATGACCAAGGGCGACAGCGGCGGCCCGATCTTCATGAAGCAGGGTGGCGGCTATGCCGTGGTCGCCGTGGTCACCCGCTTCTTCCGCGACGGCGGGAACGATAATGCCTATCTCGCGGTCGACAGCCGGGCTTTCGCGGATGCCCTGGCGACGTATCTCGCCGCGCATGGGGGGTGAGCGCAAGGCGAGGGGATCGGGCCGCCTTCGTCGTTGCGCCGGGGACGCGAAGGCCCTAGCGTGCGGCACGTCATGACCGACGCACCCAACGCCGCACTTCTCCCCGAAGGCTTCTACGACGTCCTGCCGCCCGACGCGGCGCAGGAGGCGGCGGTGATCGAACGCATGGTGGCCGTCCTGGGCGGCCACGGCTTCGACCGGGTCAAGCCGCCGCTGGTCGAGTTCGAGGACACGCTGCTGTCCGGCGTCGGCGCCAGCATGGCGCGCCACACCTTCCGCCTGATGGACCCGATGGGCAGCCGCATGCTCGGCCTGCGCGCCGATATGACGGTGCAGGTCGCCCGCATCGCCCGCTCGCGCCTGGCCGCGGCGCCGCGGCCGCTGCGCCTGGCCTATGCCGGCCAGGTGTTGCAGGTGCGCGGCACCCAGCTGCGGCCGGAACGGCAATTCGCCCAGGTCGGCGCCGAGCTGATCGGCGGCGCCCAGCCGGCCGCCGATGCCGAGGCGGCGCTGCTGGCGGTCGAGGCGCTGCAGGCGGTCGGGGTCGACCGGCTGGCGCTGGACCTGACCGAGCCGACCCTGGTGCCGGCGCTGCTCGGCGCGCTCGGGGTGGAGGGTGGGGCCGCCACCGCGCTGCGCCACGCCCTCGACCGCAAGGACGCCGCTGCCGTCGCCCAGCTCGGCGGTCCTGCCGCCGCGGCGCTGGGCGGGCTGCTCGCCGCCTCCGGCCCGGCCGATGCGGCGCTGGCCGCGCTGTCCGGCATCGACCTGCCGGCGGTGACCCGGCCGATCCTGGACCGGCTGGCCGAGGTCGTGCGGCTGATCCGCGCCTCGGCCCCGGACCTGATGGTGACGGTCGACTTCGTCGAGCATCGCGGCTTCGAGTACCACACCGGCGTCGCCTTCACCCTGTTCGCCCGCGGTGCGCGCGGCGAGGTCGGCCGCGGCGGCCGCTACCGCGCCAATGGCGCCGAGGGCGAGGAGGCGACCGGCTTCACCCTGTTCATGGACACGGTGCTGCGCGCGGTCACGCCGCCCCAGGCGCCGCGCCGGGTGTTCCTGCCGCGCGGCACCGCACGGGGCGAGGGCGCCGCGCTGCGGGCCCAGGGCTATGTCACCATCGCCGGGCTGGAGCCCGGCGCCGATCCTCTCGTCGAGGCGCGCCGCCTCGGCTGCAGCTGGGTTCTCCGGGACGGCCGGCTCGACGAGATCTAAGAGCACTTAAGTACGAGGTATTCCGATGGCGAATGTGGCCGTGGTCGGCGCCCAGTGGGGCGACGAGGGCAAGGGCAAGATCGTCGACTGGCTGTCCAGCCGGGCCGATGTGGTGGTGCGGTTCCAGGGCGGCCACAATGCCGGCCACACGCTGGTCATCGGCAACAAGGTGCTCAAGCTGTCGCTGCTGCCCTCGGGCATCGTGCGGCCGGGCAAGCTCGGCATCATCGGCAACGGCGTGGTGGTCGACCCCTGGGCGCTGCTGGCCGAGATCGAGCGGATCCGCGCCCAGGATGTCGAGGTCGGGCCGGAGAACCTGCTGCTGGCCGAGAACGCGGCGCTGATCCTGCCGGTGCATGGCGCGCTGGACCGGGCCCGCGAGGCGGCGCGCGGCGAGAGCAAGATCGGCACCACCGGCCGCGGCATCGGCCCGGCCTATGAGGACAAGACCGGCCGCCGCGCCATCCGGGTCTGCGACCTGGCCGACGAGGCGGCGCTGCCGGGCAAGATCGAAAACCTGCTGGCGCATCACAACGCGCTGCTGCGCGCGCTGGGCGCCGACGAGGTCGACCCGGCCGAGCTGCTGGCCCAGCTGCGCGAGGTGGCGCCGAAGATCCTGCCCTATGTCGGCGTGGTGTGGGAGCGGCTGGACGCGCTGAAGCGCGAGGGCAAGCGCATCCTGTTCGAAGGCGCCCAGGGCGCCATGCTGGACATCGACCACGGCACCTATCCCTTCGTCACCTCGTCCAACACCGTGGCCGGGCAGGCGGCTGCCGGCTCCGGCATCGGGCCGAAGGGCATCGGCTATGTGCTGGGCATCACCAAGGCCTACACCACCCGCGTCGGCTCCGGCCCGTTCCCGACCGAGCAGGAGAACGACATCGGCCGCCGCCTGGGCGAGCGCGGTCACGAGTTCGGCACGGTGACCGGCCGGCCGCGGCGCTGCGGCTGGTTCGATGCGGTGATGGTGCGGCAGGCGGCGAAGACCGGCGGCATCGACGGCATCGCCCTGACCAAGCTGGACGTGTTGGACGGTTTCAAGACGCTGAAGATCTGCACCGGCTACGAGCTGGACGGCCAGGTGCTGCAGCATTTCCCGGCCGGCCAGTCGGCCCAGGCCAACGCCAAGGCGGTCTACGAGGAGTGGGACGGCTGGGAGGAGAGCACCAAGGGCGCCCGCTCCTGGGCCGACCTGCCGGCCACCGCGATCAAGTATATCCGCCGGATCGAGGAGCTGATCGAGGCGCCGGTGGCCCTGCTCTCGACCAGCCCGGAGCGCGACGACACCATCCTGGTGCGGGATCCGTTCGCCGACTGAGGTCGTCGGTGCGGTCTGATGGGCCGGCGCCGCCCCCTCACCCAAAATCGCTGTGCGATTTCGACCTCTCCCCAAGGAGAGGTGTAGGAGCACTGACCTTGTTTCCCTCTCCTCGGGGAGAGGGAGGGCCCCGCCGCATTGGCGGCGGGAGGGTGAGGGGGAGAGCGGTGCGGCTTCTTCTCCCTACGGGGCCGGCCCGACCCTGAGGATCTCGCCGTTGCTCTCGTCGGTGAGCAGGTACAGCGCGCCATCCGGGCCCTGCACCACCTGGCGGATGCGCAGGTCGAGATCCTCCAGCAGGTCCTCCGACCCGGTGATCCGGTCGCCGTCGCGCTCGAGTCGCACCAGCTTGGGGATGGCGAGGCCGCCGACGAAGACATTGCCGCGCCAGCCCGGCATCGCGTCGGCGGTGTAGAAGGCCATGCCGGAGACGCCGATCGACGGCGTCCAATGATGGATCGGCCCGGTCATGCCCGGCGCCTCCCGCTGGCCGGCGCCGACCGGGCTGCCGTCGTAGTTCACGCCGTAGGAGACGATCGGCCAGCCGTAGTTCTTGCCGGCCTCCGGGATGTTGATTTCGTCGCCGCCGCGCGGCCCGTGCTCGTTGAGCCACAGCACGCCGGTGTCCGGGTTCAGCGCCGCGCCCTGGGCGTTGCGGTGGCCATACGACCAGATCTCCGGCAGCGCGTCGCGGCGGCCGGTGAAGGGGTTGTCCTCGGGTACCGATCCGTCCGGCCGGATCCGGATCAGCTTGCCGAGATGCGAGTCGAGCTGCTGCGCCTGGTCGCGGAACTGCGCCTTCGAGCGCTCGCCGAGAGTGATGAACAGATGCCCCTGCCGGTCGAAGACCAGGCGCGAGCCGAAATGCTGGGCGCTGTCGAGCTTCGGCTTCTGCGAGAAGATGACCTCCACCCCGGTCAGCCGCGTGCCGTCCTCGCTGAGGCGGCCGCGCGCCACGGCGGTCGAGTTGCCGCCGTCGCCGGCCTGGGAATAGCTGAGATAGACCAGGCGGCTCTGGGCGAAGGTCGGTTCGATCGCGACGTCCAGCAGCCCGCCCTGGCCGCCGGTGTCCACCTCCGGCACTCCGTCCAGCGGCTCGGAGACCTTGCCGCCGCCGATCAGGCGGAGATTGCCGTCGCGCTCGGTCACCAGGATGCGGCCGTCCGGCAGGAAGGCGAGGCCCCAGGGATGGCGCAGCCCTTCGACGACGGTCTGGACCCGGATCCGGCCTTTCTCGGTGTCGTAGGCCGCGTCGACCGCGGCGGCCTCCGGGATCGGAGCCAACAGGGCCGCGGCGGTGAGGGCGGGGGCGGCGAAGGCGGGGATGGGCATGCGCATGAAGCTCTCCTCGTCTCGAAGTCGTCCTGGTTGAGATGGGCGGCCAGGCATCGCAGGCAACACTTCGCCGCAGAGCGGTTCGCAGACATGATGACGCGGCCCGGGGAGGGCGGACGCATGGCGGACGGAATCGAACAGGCGTTGCGGCAGGCGGTCTCGGCCACGCGTGGGCACTTCCGCTACGAATCCGGCCACCACGGCGACCTGTGGCTCGATCTCGACTCGCTGTTCCTCGACGCCGCCCGGATGCGCGGCTGGGCCGCGGCGCTGGCCGGCCAGGCGGCGGGGCTGGGGGCGGAGATCGTCTGCGGCCCGCTGACCGGCGGCGCCTTCCTGGCGCAGTTCGTCGCGGCCGAGCTCGGCCTCGGCTTCATCCATGCCGAGCGGCACGTCGCCGACGGCGCGGTGCAATACCGGATCCCGGCGCCGCTGGCAGCGACGCTGGCCGGGCGGCGGGTGCTGGTCGTGGACGACGCGATCAATGCCGGCTCGGCGGTCAACCTGACCCTGGCGGAGCTACGGCGCCACGGCGCCGTGCTGGCCGGGATCGCCTGCCTGCTGACCCTCGGCGAAGCGGCGGGCCGGGTCGCGGCGGCGGAGGGCGTGGCACTGCTGGCCCTGGCGGCGCTGGAGCGCGGGATGTGGCGGCCGGAGGATTGCCCGCTTTGCGCCGCCGGAACGCTACTGGCGACGCCGCCGATGATCGCGCCATAGTCCGCAGTCGTACAGGAGGGGAGATGCTCGTGAGTCCACGCCGTTTCGTCGGAGCGCTGGTGCTGAGTCTGATCGTGATGTCAGGGGCCGCGGCGGCCCAGTCCACGCGCACCCCGTTCGACCGCCTGGCCCTGGACAGCCCGGAGGCGGCGGTCGCCCGCTTCGTCGACGCCTATCGCCAGCACGACTACGTCACCGTCTACTGGATCCTGTCCCCGGCCGCGCAGAAGGCCTGGACCGATGATTTCTACGCCTTCAACACGGAGCCGCTGATCGCCAAGCTGCCGGCCGGCCGGCAGTCGGAGATCCTGATGGCGGGCATCCCGCCGATGGACCAGTGGGACCAGCAGGATGTGAGCTGGCTGTTCGACCGTGTCATGGTCACGGCCGAAGCCGCGGGCGCGCTGCCCGTGCAGATGCCGAAGGACGGCATGGCCGGCCCGCCCCAGCCGCGGCCGGACGGCGCGGTGACCATCGGCTTCGGCCAGGGGACGGCGGCGGTCAAGTTCCGGCTGGGGCGCGCCCCATCCGGGCAGTGGCGGGTGTTCAGCGTGAGCGCCGGCGGCGGCAACCCGGACCGGGCGCCCTGGGGACTCGGCAAGACCGATTGAGGAAGAGCGATGGCGCAGCGGCAGATCGGCGCGGTGACCGTGGTGGTCCGCGACTATGACGAGGCCAAGGCCTGGTACACCGGCATGCTCGGCTTCGACCTGGTCGAGGACACGCCGATGGGGGACGGCAAGCGCTGGCTGCTGGTGGCGCCGCCCGGCGGTCCGAACCTGCTGCTGGCCCGGGCGGCGACGCCGGAGCAGGAGAGCCGGATCGGCGACCAGACCGGCGGCCGCGTCTTCCTGTTCCTGCACACCGACGATTTCCGGCGCGACCATGCCGCGATGACCGCCCGCGGCGTGGCGTTCCGCGAGACCCCGCGCGAGGAGGCCTACGGCACCGTCGCCGTGTTCGAGGACCTGTACGGCAACCTCTGGGACCTGCTGCAGCTCAAGTCCCGATAGTCCGCTGCAGCCGCACCGTCTTTCGGCCTTCACGAAATCGCCCCGATTCCGCGGCAGGATCGGCGACGGTGATCGAGGGGGATCTCATGCGGCCCTGGCAGCGTGTTACGGCGGTGGTCCTGGTCGTGGCGGTCGTCGTCGGCGGAGTCTATGCCTGGGGCGAGGGGGCGTTCCGGCCCTGCGGCCTGCTCGACCGCATCGTCCATGCCAGCGCCTGTCAGCGCCTGGCCGTGTTCGACGACCAGAATCTCGGCCAGTTGATCGCGGCGGCGGACGGCACGCTGCTGGCGGTGTCGTGCCAGCCGGGTCAGGAGCCGCAGCGGCCGCAGGAGCTGTTGCGGATCGACCCGCAGACCGGCCAGGTCCGGTCGCGGCTCGCACTGGCCCAGGTGCCGCCGGACGCCAGGTGGAAGGCCGCGGCGATCTCACCCTCCGGCCGCTGGATCGCCGGTCTGTTCTTCAACGGGCCGCTGCAGGTGATCGATGCCGGCACCGGCGCGACCCGGGCGAGCCTGCGCCGCGGCGGCACGGACCTGGTCTTCGTGTCGGACGACACCCTCGCGCTCGATCCCGGTCTGACCTTCTGGGACGTCCCGGACCTTGCAACGGTCGTCTCGGTCGCCGATGACGGCGACCTGCCGGCCCGGCCGATGGGCGAGGTGCCCGGCCTGTTCGGCCAGGGCGTCAGGACGGCCCGATCACCCGACGGCGCGGTGCTGGCCGAGCATGTCGAGACCCGTGGCGACAGCGGCGTGGTCGCCATCCGCCTCAGCAACGCGGCCGACCTCAGCCAGTCGACCCTGCTGCTCACCGGGGCGCTGGATGTCCCGACCTTCGTTTCCGGCCTGCAGCACCTGTTCCCGCAGCTGAGCTTCAGCCCCGATGGGCGGCGCCTGGCCGCCAGCTTCGGCATGTCCGACCGCTGGGGGCACGACACCACCGGCCTGTTCGTGTGGGAGGTGGAATACGGCCGGCTGCTGCGCCGCATCGCCAGCCGGGAGACCTTCCGCAACCTGGTCTGGAGCGCCGATTCCCGCAGCCTCACCGTCACCCGCTACACGCCGGACAGCTGGACCGAGCCGGTCAAGACCGGGGTGACCGAGCTGATCCGCATCGACATCGGCGGTTGAGGCCGCACAAACGAAACGGCCGGAGCGATGCCCCGGCCGTCTCAACCTTATTCCGATCCGTGGATCAGTGGGCCAGCTTGGCCTCGACCGCGGCGTTGCGGATCGCCTTCTGCAGCTTCTCGAAGGCGCGCACCTCGATCTGGCGCACCCGCTCGCGGCTGATGCCGTATTCCTGGCTCAGATCCTCCAGCGTGGTCGGCTCGTCGCGCAGCCGGCGCTCGCTCAGAATGCGGCGCTCGCGGTCGTTCAGATGCGCCATCGCATCCTTCAGCAGCTGCTGGCGCTTGCCGAGCTCCTGCTTGTCGGCAAGCATCACCTCTTGGCTGTCGCGCTCATCGACCAGCCAATCCTGCCACTCGCCCTCGCCGTCGACGCGCAGCGGCGCGTTCAGCGAATGGTCCGGCGCGGCCAGGCGACGGTTCATCGAGATGACGTCCTGCTCCGGCACCGACAGTTCGGTGGCGATCTTGGTCACCGTCTCCGGCTTCAGGTCGCCGTCCTCGATTGCCTGCAGCTGGCCCTTCAGCTTGCGCAGGTTGAAGAACAGCTTCTTCTGCGCCGCCGTGGTGCCCATCTTCACCAGCGACCAGCTGTGCAGGATGTATTCCTGGATGGCGGCGCGGATCCACCACATGGCGTAGGTCGCCAGGCGGAAGCCGCGGTCCGGGTCGAACCGCTTCACCGCTTGCATCATGCCGACATTGCCCTCGGAGATCAGTTCCGAGATCGGCAGGCCATAGCCGCGGTAGCCCATGGCGATCTTCGCGACCAGCCGAAGGTGGCTGGTCACCAGGCGATGCGCCGATTCGGTATCGCCATGCTCCCGCCACGCCTTGGCGAGCATGAACTCCTCCTGTGGCTCCAGCATCGGAAACTGCCGGATTTCCTGCAGGTAGCGGCTCAGATTGGATTCGGCCCCCAGGGCCGGCAGGCGTGCTGCTGTTGCCATAATCTTACTCCCTCTCCGGCGCCCAGGCCTCGGGAGGCGGGCGCCCTTCCGGATGACTCATCCGGACCGATTCATAATACCCGACTTCAGTACTCGGGTATACGGTCTTCCCCTGCGAGGGAGACGAGCAAATGTCGCATGTCTCCCGGCAGGGGCCTCGTGAATTCGAGTTCACGTTGATCCGCCGGATGGCGGAAGCGCAGCCTCGCCGCATGCAAGGCCTGCCGCGGAAAGCTGCGCGCCGTTTCGTTGCCGCCGGCCTTGGGCCCGATAGCCGAGCGCGGGCGTCGGCCATAGACCGGATCGCCGATCAGCGGGTGGCCGATCGAGGTCAGATGGACCCGGATCTGGTGGGTCCGCCCGGTGTCCAGCTTGCAGGCGACCAGGCTGGCCTCGGTGCCGGCCGGGCGCAGCACCCGGTAGTGGGTCCGCGCCGCCTTGCCTCCAGCCTTAACGAGGGCCATGCGCTGGCGGTTCCGCGGGTCGCGGCCGATCGCGCCCTCGATCGTTCCGGCCGAAGGGTTCGGCCGGCCCCAGACCAAAGCGAGATAGGTGCGCGACAGGGTGCGGTCCGCGAACTGGGCCGACAGCGCCTTGTGGGCCGCGTCGGTCTTGGCCACCACCATCAACCCGCTGGTGTCCTTGTCCAGCCGGTGGACGATGCCCGGGCGGGCGACGCCGCCGATGCCGGACAGCTCCGCGCCGCAATGGGCGAGCAGGGCGTTCACCAGGGTGCCATCGGGATTGCCGGCCGCGGGGTGGACCACCAGTCCGGCCGGTTTGTCGATGACGATAAGATGGGAATCCTCGTACACGATATCAAGTCCGATCGCCTGAGGCTCGGGCTCCGCCGGAACCGGCGGCGGCACCCGGATTTCGAAGCGCTGGCCGGGTTTGACCTTGACCGAGGCGTCTTCTACTGTCCGCTCGCCCTCCCGCACGCAGCCCGTGGCGATCAGCGCCTGCAGCCGTGACCGGGACAGGTCCGGCACCGCGGCGGCCAGGGCGCGGTCCAGCCGCTGGCCGGCGGAATCCGGGCCGATGACGACGGGAATGGTCCCGTCCAGGAATAGGGGTGTGGCGGGTGCGTCTGGAAGCTGGGTCATTGCGGGCGGTGAAGATAACCGTTTGGGCGATGCTTGTGGTCATCATCCTGATCGCTGCCGTCGTCGTCGGGGAATTGGGCCGCCGCTTCCTGGCCCCGGGGACCACCCCGGCACCGGCCGCCGCCGTTCCCGCCACGACGCCGGCGACCGCCGCCGCGCCGTCCGCGCTGCCTGCCGGCAGCCGCATCACCAGCATCACCGTCGCCGGCGATCGCGCAGTGATCCTGATCACACTGCCCGGCGGCGGGCAGGAAGTGCGCAGCATCGACCCGCGCACCGGCGCCGCCGCGACCCTTCTGACCACCGCTCCGTAACCGGAAGAATCGGCATGACCGACCCGATCAACCTCGCCAGCGACAACGTCGCCGGCGCCGCGCCCGAGATCCTGGCGGCGATCGCCAGTGCCGCCGAAGGCAGGGCGCGTTCCTATGGCGGCGACGAGATCACCGCCCGGCTACAGGACCGCCTGTCCGAGCTGTTCGAGCGCCGCGTCGCCGCCTTCCCGGTGCCGACCGGCACGGCGGCCAACGCCCTGGCCCTGGCCACCTTCACCCCGCCTTGGGGCGCGGTGCTGTGCCACCGCGAGGCGCATGTCGCGGTCGACGAATGCGGCGCGCCGGAGTTCTACACCCATGGCGCCAAGCTGCTGCTGGCCGATGGCGCGCATGGCAAGCTGACGCCGGCGACGCTGGCGGCCGCCGTCCCGGAATGGCACGGCGACGTCCATCGCAGCCAGCCGGCGATGCTGAGCCTGTCGCAGGCGACCGAATCCGGCACCGTCTACAGCCCGGCCGAGGTCGGCGCGCTGGCCGAGGCGGCGCGGGGCCACGGCCTGGCGGTGCACATGGACGGGTCGCGCTTCGCCAATGCGCTCGCGGCACAGAACTGCTCCCCGGCCGAGCTGACCTGGAAGGCGGGCGTCGACGTGCTGTCCTTCGGCGGCACCAAGAACGGCTGCGTGATGGCCGAGGCGGTGGTGTTCTTCGACCCGGACAAGGCGGCGGATTTCGCCTTCCGCCGCAAGCGCGCCGGGCACCTCTTGTCGAAGATGCGGTTCGTCTCGGCCCAGCTCGAGGCCTATCTGGCCGACGGGCTGTGGCTGCGCCTGGCGCGCAACGCCAATGCCCGGGCGCGGCAGCTGGCCGCCGGGCTGCAGGAGCTGCCCGGCGTGACGCTGGAGCATCCGGTCGAGGCCAATGAGGTGTTCGTGCGCCTGTCGGCGGCGCTGGCCGAGGGGCTGAGGCGGCAGGGCGTGGTCGCGGCGCATTGGGAAGGCGAGATCTGGCGCTTCGTCGGCGCCTTCGACACCGACGCCACGACCATCGAGACAGTGCTGGAGCGGGCGCGCCGCTGCCTCGCGCCGGGTGCCGTGGCGGCGGCCGGGTAGGGCTGTCAAGAAACCGACGGAAATGTCTTGCGTCGGCGCGCGGGCTCCCCTATATCCGGGCCCGCGCCTCAGTCCCCTTCGTCTAGAGGCCTAGGACACCGCCCTCTCACGGCGGTAACAGGGGTTCGAATCCCCTAGGGGACGCCAAGGCTTTCGGGCCTTTTGGCTCGACATCGGACGCGGCAATTCTCGCTGTTCCGACGACGGTGTGGCCGCGTCGCCGAGCGGCGGCGCAAAAATCTCGGGATTTCCGACTGACCTGACCGAAGGCGCCCGAGCCGGCGCGTCGTTCCTGCACGCGCCGATACTCCCGCTAAGCTTGCGCCGAGTAGCCGCCGTCGACCGGAATGGCGGCGCCGGTGACGAAGTCCGAGGCGCGGCTGCACAGGAACACCGCCGTGCCGGCCATGTCGTCCGGCACGCCCCAGCGCCCTGCCGGGGTTCGCTTCACCACACGGTCGTGCAGGTCGGGCACCTCGACCTTGCCCTGCTGCGTCAGCTCGGTGTCGATCCAGCCGGGCAGGATGGCGTTGACCTGGATGCCGTGCTGCGCCCAGGCGGTGGCGCAGGCCTTGGTGAACTGCACCACGCCGCCCTTGCTGGCGCTGTAGGGCGCGGCGAAGGAGGCGCCGAAGATCGAGGTCATCGACCCGATATTGACGATCTTGCCGACGCCCTGCCGTTGCATCGCCGGGAACACCGCCATCGTGGCCAGGAAGGCGCTGGTCAGGTTGGCATCGATCAGCGCCCGCCACTCCTCCAGCGAATAGGCCTCGGGTGCCTTGCGCCAGTTGGTGCCGGCATTGTTGACCAGGATGTCGATCCGGTCGTGGCGCTGCAGCGCCGCCTCGGCGAAGGCGCGGCAATCCGCCTCCATAGTCACGTCGGCGGCGACGCCGGAGGCCCGGCCGCCCAGTGCCTCGATCTCGGCCACCGCGCGTTCGGTCTTGGCGGCGTCGCGGCCGACCAGCAGCAGCGCGGCGCCGGCCCGGGCCAGGCCGCGGGCGATGCCCAGGCCGATGCCGCCATTGCCGCCGGTGACGATGGCGACCTTACCGGTCAGGTCGAACATGGAAGCTCCTGGGCGTCGTCGGTGGGGAGAAGGGAAGGGCGGTCAGGCCTTCGGGGCAGGGCGCGCCTGCTCCTCGATCATCCGCTGCTTGATGATCTCGCGCAGGGTCTGCGCCAGGTTCGGCGTGGCGCTCGAGCACATCACCATAATCACGCAGGGCGCGGCGCCGATCGCCAGGTAGCCGTGCTTCATGGTGCTGTCGAGATAGACGCTGTCGCCCGGCTCCAGCTCGATCGGCTCGTAGTATTCGCTGTAGAGCCTCATCCGGCCCTGCAGCACCTCCACGAACTCCTCGCCGACATGCGAGCTCAAGCCGCCCATCTGCTCCGGCTCGGTGGCGCGCACCTCGATCCGGATCGGGATGATCCGCTTGTGGGCGACGTCGCTGCACAGATAGGTGTAGCTGTAGAACTCGGTGTCCAGCCGCTGACCCTCATGCTGGCGGCTGACGCTGCGGCGGGCCACCACCACGGCCGGCTTGCTGGCCTCGCCGGTGGCGAACAGGTCGGCGATCTCCACCCCCAGGCCGCGGGCCAGCTGCAGGATCTTGTCGTAGGTCGGGGACAGAAGGCCGTTCTCGATCTTCGACAGGGTCGAGGCGGAGATGCCGGTCATCGTGGCGACATCGGCCAGGGTCCAGCCGTGATGGGCGCGGCGCTCGCGCAGCACCCGGCCCAAGGGCGGCAGGTCGTCGGTCATGGCGCGAGCTCGGTCATCCGGCGCAGGGGCCCTCCAGGCATCCGGGCGGCTCATCGGCGTGCCGCCATGCTGTCCTTCAACGACAACGCGCCCAGCACCGCAAGCGTCATCGTCGCCAGCAGCACCAGCGCCACCAGCGCGTTCACCTCCGGCGTGAAGCCGACGCGCATCATCGCCCATAGCCGGATCGGCAATGTGGCGTCGCCGCCGACCAGGAAGAAGGTCACCAGCGTCTCGTCGAAGGACAGGGTGAAGGCTAGCAGCGCACCGGTGACGATGGCCGAGCGCAGCTGCGGCAGCACCACGAACAGGAAGGTCTGCAGCCCGGTGGCGCCGAGGTCCAGCGAGGCCTCGATCTGGCTGGTCTCCAGGCTGTCCAGCCGGACCGAGACCATGCGGTACAGGATCGCCAGCACCAGCACCGTGTGTCCGATCGTGACGGTGACCAGGCTGCGCTCGATGCCGAGCTCGCGGAACGCCACCAGCAGCGAGATGCCGGTGATGATGCCGGGCAGGACGAAGGGCAGGAAGATCACGAACTCGACGAAAGGCCGGCCGCGCCGCGTCCCGGTCTTCATGTACCAGGCCAGGCCGAGCGCCAGGATCAGCGCCAGCAGCACCGAAGCGGCCGCCACCACCAGGGTGTGCCCCAGCGCCGCCAGCATCTCCGGATTGTCGGTCAGGCCGGCATACCAGTGCAGGCTGAAGCTGGACCAGTCGATCGACTGGCCCTTCAGGTCGAAGAAGCTGGTGGTGACCACCGCCAGGGCCGGGCCGTACAGCGCGGCGAAGACCAGGGCGGCGACCAGCCACAGGGCGGTGATGACGATCCGTTCCGGCGCGGTCATTTCACCCTCGCATGGCGGGACACCAGGGCGGCCAGGCCGATCACCGCGGCCACGGCCAGCAGCAGCACCACCGCCAGCGCGGCGCCGAAGGGCCAGTTGAAGGCCATGCCGAACTGACTCCAGATCGCGCGGCCGAAGGTGAAGCCCTGGTTGCCGCCGACCATCTGCGGCGTCAGGAAATCGCCCAGCGCCAGCACCATCACGAACAGCCCGCCGACGATCGACCCGGGCAGGCTCAGCGGCAGCACCACGGTGCGGAAGGTCTGGCCCGGGCGGGCGCCGAGATCGGCCGAGGCCGCGGCCAGCGACGGCGGGATCCGCTCCAGCGACAGGAAGATCGGCAGGATGGCGTAGGGCAAGTAGATCACCGCCATGGTGATCATCACCGCCGTCTGGTTGAAGATGAACAGCTTGCTCGGCGCGTCGAGGATGCCGGTCGACACCAGCGCCCAGTTCAGGAAGCCGTTGTAGCCCAGGATGCCGCGCATGGCGTAGATCTTGACGATGTAGTTCATCGCCAGCGGGATCACGCTGAACAGCAGCATGAAATAGCGGATCCGCCCCTCCAGCCGCCAGATCAGATAGGCGATGATGTAGCCGAAGACGAGGCCGATGGCGGCGACGATGCCGGCCAGCTGCAGGGTGCCGAGGAACACCCGGATATAGCTGGGCTGGGCCAGGAAGGCGGCATAGTTGGCCAGGGTGAAGTCGTGCACCACCCGGCCGTCCGCCATCGACCAGAAGCCGGTCAGCAGGAAGGCGGCCAATGGCGCCAGGATCAGCGCCGTCGGCAGGCCGTAGACGGCGAGCCGCGGCAACCAGCAGCCCAGGGCGCGGGCGGCGGGTGACCCGGCGCCGAGGTGGCGTGCCGGGTCCGCGGGGGCAAAGCTGTCGGCCATGGCCATGCTCATGCCCCCAGCACGCTGACATCGGCATCGGACCAGAACACCGAGATCGGGTCGCCGACATCGGCCCGGCCGTCGAACTCCGGCGTCGGCAGGCGGATCTTGACGCTGGAGCCGGTGCCGCCCAGCCGCACCACGATCTGGGTGGTGGCGCCCAGGAAGGTCAGGCTCTCGACCGCGCCCTCGGCCGATCGCCGCTCCGCACCCGGCCGCAGGCTCAGGCTCTCCGGCCGGATGGCGATGGCCGACGGGCTGCCGGCCGGGGCGACGGCATGCCGGCCCAGCGGGCTGTCGACCGCCGCGGCCCCGGCGGCGCGGGCCGGCAGCAGGTTGTTCTCGCCGAAGAACCGGGCGACGAATTCGCTGCGCGGGCGGTAGTAGATCTCCTTCGGCGTGCCGACCTGCTCGACCCGGCCGTGATCCATCACCACGATCCGGTCGGACATCGAGATCGCCTCCTCCTGGTCATGGGTGATGAAGACGAAGGTGGTGCGGATGCGGCGCTGCAGGTCCTTCAGGAATTCCTGCATCGACCGGCGCAGCCCGGCATCCAGGGCGGCCAGCGGCTCGTCCAGCAGCACCACGCGGGGCTCGCAGATGATGGCGCGGGCCAGGGCGACGCGCTGGCGCTGGCCGCCGCTCAGCTCGCCGGGATGGCGCCCGGCCTTGTCGGCCAGGCCGACCACCGCCAGCGCCTCGGCCACCCGCGTCTCGACCTCGGCCCGGGGCCGGCGCCGCATCCTGAGGCCATAGCCGACATTGCGGGCCACGGTCATGTGCGGGAACAGCGCGTAGTCCTGGAAAACGGTGTTGAACGGCCGGCGGAAGATCGGCGTGTCGGTGATGTCCGCCCCGTCCAGCAGGATCCGGCCGGTGCTCGGGGCGGTGAAGCCGCCGAGCATCCGCAGGATCGTGGTCTTGCCGGAGCCGGAGGGGCCGAGGATGGTCAGGAACTCGCCGTCGCCGATCTCCAGGTCGAAGGGCTGCAGCACGGTGACGGCGCCGTAGGATTTGCCGATTCCGGCAAGGCGGATGAGGCTTCGGAATGTCATGACGGCCCTCGGCCTGGCGCTCAGTTGGCGGGTGTGGCCTTGATCTCGTTCCACAGGTCGATGCGCTTGGAGAAGTTCTCCGGCGCCTGCAGGAACACCAGCCTGTCGGCATAGGTCAGGCCGATCGCCTGGTTGGCGTCGGCGTCGGTGGTGTTGCCGTAGCCGGTCTTCTCGCTGATGTAGGTGCCCACCTTCTTGTCCAGCATGGTGTCGATCCAGGCCTGGGCCAAAGCGGTGTCGCGCGCGCCGGCGCTGATAGCCCAGCAGTCGATCCAGCCGATCGCCCCTTCCTTCGGGATGGTCAGCGCGGCGTCGATGCCCTTCTTCTGCAGCTGCGGCACCTGCGGCTCGCCCATCGACATCATCAGGTCGATGCCGCCCTGGGCGAAGATGCTGACCCCGTCGTCGAAGCCGGCGTAGTAGGACAGCACCGTGCGCTTCTGGTCGATCAGCTTGGCCTTGATCGCGGCGAACTGGTCATCGGTCAGGTTGAACGGGTCTTTCATGCCCAGCGCCAGCGCGGTGGTGACGATGGCGTTGTTGGCGTCGTCCATCGCCAGCACCCGGCCGGCATATTTGTCGTCCCACAGCACCGACCAGCTGTCCGGCGGGGTGGGGAAGGCCTTCTTGTCGTAGATCAGAGGGATCGACCCCCAGGCGAAGGGCACGGCATAGGTCTTGCCGTCGAACACGATGGCCTGGACGTCGCGGAAGGCCGGCAGCAGGTTGGCGGCGTTCGGGATCTTCGATAGGTCCACCGGCTGGACCAGCTTCTCCTGCACCAGCCGCTTGTAGGACGAGGTCTCGATGGCGATAACGTCGTAGTCCTCGCCTTTGCTCGCGGTCATCTTGGCGAAGATCTCGTCGACGCTGCCCGTGTAGCTGATTTTCGCCTTGGCGCCGGTCTTCTCCTCGAACGCCTTGACCCAGGGCTCGTCGGCATAGCCCTCCCAGGTCAGCACCCGCAGCTCCTTCTCCGCCGCCGCGGCGGGCAGGGCCGCGCCCAGCGCCGCCAGGATGCAGGCGCCCATGACGAACTCACGCCGTCTCACCATCTCAGCCTCCTGTTTTTCGTCTTGTCGTTGTTCAGACCACGGGGCCGCCCAGCGGACGGCCCGGGTCGGCGTAGTCGACCGGCGTGCGGTGCCAGCCGGCTGCGTGCTTGTCCCAGTACAGCGCCTTCAGCCGGGCGCTGACCGGCCCCGGCCGGTCGTTGCCCATGACATGGCCGTCGACGCGCGACACCGGCATCACGCCGCCGGCGGTGGTGGTGCAGAACATCTCGTCGGCCTGCAGCAGGTCCTCGTGCCGCAGCGGGGCGATCCGGGCCGGCACGCCGATCTCCTCGCACAGCTCCAGCACCGACCATCGGGTGATGCCCTCCAGCGACCCGCGGTCCGGCGTCAGCACCTGGCCGTCGCGGACCACGAAGACGTTGAAGCCGGGGCCCTCGGTGACGAAACCATCCGCATCCAGCAGCACCGCCGTGTCGGCGCCGCGGTCATGCGCTTCCAGCAGGCCGCGGGTCAGGTCGCCCCACTGGTAGTTCTTGATCGTCGGATCGACCGAGGCGGGGGCGACGCGCGGGGTGGAGGCGACATGCAGATGCGCCCCGCGCTCCTGCACCGCCTGCGGGATCACGTCGATCCAGGGAATGGCATAGGCGACGAAGCTGTTGTCGCAATCGGCCGGCCGGCGCGACCCGAAGATGCGCGGCCGGCCGCGGGTGCAGATCATCGCCACATAGGCATCGCGCAGCCCGGCCAGGGCCACGCAGCGGGCCAGGATCGCCGCGATCTCCGCCCGGTCATGCGGCGGGGCCAGCCGCATCCCGGCCAGCGAGCGCTCGAACCGGTCGAGATGATCGGCCAGTCGGAAGAAGCCGCCGTCGCGTACATGCACCACGTCATAGGTGACGTCGGACCGGGTGAAGCCCCAATCCAGCACCGAGATCTTTGCGTCGGCGATCGGCACATAGGTGCCGCCGACAAAGGCGGCACCTGCCGAGTAATCCTGCTGGCTTGCGGTCATGCGCCGTCCCCGTCTGCTCGGCCCTGCGGGCCGGTCCCGTGTTGTCCGGATTGGCCTACAGGATGCGCAACGAATCTCTCATTGGCAATATAAATTTCGTATACGAATTTTCTATTGATCTTTGGAAATCGGCGCCTCATCCTGCGCCGCAGCTGCCAGACCCCGCATCGAGGGCCGACGCAGACGATTCAGACGGGGATGCACATGGTTTCAGCGACCGACACGGCCGGGCTCGGCCCGACGCGCCTCAAGGTCACGCGGCTCGGCCTCGGCACCGCGCCGCTCGGCGGCCTCTACGCGGCGGTGGAGGAGGGGCAGGCCGAGGCCACCATCACCCGGGCCTGGGACCTTGGCCTGCGCTTCTTCGACACCGCGCCGCAATACGGCAACGGCCTGTCGGAGCGGCGGCTGGGCCGTTTCCTGGCCGGCAAGCCGCGCGACAGCTACGTGCTAGCGACCAAGGTCGGGCGCCTGTTGCGCGTGCCGCCGCAGCCCGAGGCACAGGAGGACGCGTTCTACAAGGGCACCCCGCCGGAGCGGCCGGTGTTCGACTTCTCCTATGACGGGGTGATGCGGTCGCTGGAGGAGAGCCTGGAGCGGCTGGGGCTGGACCGGGTCGATGTGCTGCACATCCACGACCCGGACGACCATTACGACGCCGCGATCTCCGGCGCCTACCGGGCACTCGATCGGCTGCGCGCCGACGGCGTGATCGGCGCGGTCGGCGCCGGCATGAACCAGGCCGAGATGCTGGCGCGCTTCGCCCGCGACGGCGTGTTCGACTGCTTCCTGCTGGCCGGCCGCTACACGCTGCTGGAGCAGAACTCGCTCGACGACTTCATGCCGCTGTGCGAGGCACGCGGCATCGGCGTCATCATCGGCGGCGTCTACAACAGCGGCATCCTGGCCAACCCGAATGCCGGCGCCAAGTTCAACTACCAGGACGCCGACCCGGCGTTGGTCGCCCGGGCCCAGGCGCTGGACGCGGTGTGCCGGCGCCACGGCGTGCCGCTGAAGGCCGCGGCGATCCAGTTCCCGGCGGCGCATCCGGCCGTCGCCTCGATCCTGACCGGCGCCCGCACGCCGGCGGAGCTGGAGGAGAACAAGGCGCTGTTCCGCCATCCGATCCCGGCCGATCTGTGGGCCGAGCTGCGCGCCGAGAGGCTGATCGCCCCGGCCGCGCCGACGCCGTGATCCCCGTCCTGCCTCGCCATCACCGACACGAAGGACCCGCGCCATGCTGATCGGCATCGACCCCATCCTCGGCCCCGACATCCTGCACGGCCTGCGGGCGATGGGGCATGGCGACGAGGTCGTCATCGCCGACGGCAGCTTCCCGGCCGGGACCGTTGCCCGGCGCCTGGTGCGGATGGAGGCGGCGGACCTGCGCCGCATGCTCGACGCCGTGCTCAGCGTGCTGCCGATGGACGAGTCCGAGCCCGACCCGGTGATGGGAATGGAGGTGATCGGCAACCCGGCCGAGGTGATGCCGGCGCACACCCTGATCCGCGAGGCGCTGGGCCGGGTGGCCGGCAACCACCGGCTGACCCTGCTGGAGCGCTTCGCCTTCTACGACCGAGCGAAGCAGGCCTCGCTGGTGATCGCCACCGGCGAACGGCTGTTCTACGGCAACGTCATCATCCGCAAGGGCACTGTGGCGGCATAAGGCGCCGAAGCCCGGAGACGGCGTCGAAGTCCCCGCCGCGACCCGCAAAGCTGGCTGATAGCGGCCGGACGTACAACGAGGCCGGGACTGGCCCCGGCCTGAATTCATGATCCTCATCGATAGGCTCATGCCGACCGGCATGCCTAATCGCCGGCCCTCATCCTCTTAGATTGAGGATGGGCGGCACTGCCACGGCCGGTCGTCGGGAGCCTGTCCGGTCGGCTGGCGAGGAACTCCTGCCGGCAGCCGGGCATTTGCCCCGATGCAGGGGCTCGGCGATTTGCACCCGCGCTCGTCGTGCCCGACACGCCGCGAAGGGACGGCTCCCGATCAGAAGAAGCCGCCTGAAGGCTGTTTCGCCCATGCCAGCAACCGCCAGCGAAATGGGGATTGGGACACCATGCAGACCCTCGGCGAACTCGCAATCAGCCGGCGCGGCCTGATGATCGGGACCGCCGCCTCCGTGGCGATGACGACGGCGCCGTCGGTCGCCAATGCCGCAGCCGGCACTGCCGGAGCACCCGTCATGACCAAGCTGACCCTCACCGTCAACGGCGAGGCCCGCGACCTCGATCTCGACACCCGGACGACGCTGCTCGATGCGCTTCGCGAGCACCTGCATCTCACCGGCACCAAGAAGGGCTGCGACCACGGCCAGTGTGGCGCCTGCACCGTCATCGTCGAGGGGCGGCGGATCAATTCCTGCCTGACCCTGGCGGTCATGCATGATGGCGACAGCGTCACCACGATCGAAGGGCTGGGCCGGCCGGACAACCTGCACCCGATGCAGGCTGCCTTCGTCAAGCATGACGGCTACCAATGCGGCTACTGCACGCCCGGCCAGATCTGCTCGTCGGTGGCGGTGCTGGACGAGATCAAGGCCGGCATTCCGAGCCATGTCACCGCCGATCTCACCGCGCAGCCGCAGCTGACCGAAGCCGAGCTGCGCGAGCGGATGAGCGGCAACATCTGCCGCTGCGGCGCCTATTCCAACATCGTCGAGGCGATCACCGAGGTCGCGGGGAGGCAGGCATGAGGTCCTTCACCTATGAACGCGCGCGTTCGCCGGCCGACGCCGCCGCGGCCGCATCCCGCACCGAGGGCGCCAAGTTCATCGCCGGCGGCACCAACCTGCTGGACCTGATGAAGCTCGAGATCGAGACGCCGGCGCATCTGGTCGACGTCAACGGCCTCGGGCTCGACCGGATCGAGGCGACGCCGGAGGGCGGCCTGCGCATCGGCGCGCTGGTGCGCAACACCGACCTCGCCGCCGACCGGCGGGTGCGGCGCGACTACGGCCTGCTGTCCCGCGCGCTGCTCGCCGGCGCCTCAGGCCAGCTGCGCAACCGGGCGACGACCGCGGGCAACCTGCTGCAGCGCACGCGCTGCCCGTATTTCTACGACACCAATCAGCCCTGCAACAAACGCCAGCCCGGCAGCGGCTGCGCCGCGATCGGCGGCTTCAGCCGGCAGCTCGGGGTGGTGGGCACCAGCGAGGCCTGCATCGCGACCCATCCCAGCGACATGGCGGTGGCGATGCGCGCCCTCGACGTGACGGTGGAGACGGTGAAGGCCGACGGCGCGACCCGCAGCATTCCGATCGCCGAATTCCACCGCCTGCCCGGCGACACGCCGCATATCGAGACGGTGCTGGAACCGGGCGAGTTGATCACCGCGGCGATGCTGCCCAAGCCGGTCGGCGGCAGGCAGATCTATCACAAGGTGCGCGACCGCGCGTCCTACGCCTTCGCGCTGGTCTCGGTCGGGGCGATCGTGCAGCCCGACGGCACCGGCCGCGTCGCCCTCGGCGGCGTGGCGCACAAGCCGTGGCGGGTCGAGGCCGCCGAGGCCGAGTTGCCGCGCGGCGCCAAGCCGGTCGCGGAGCAACTGCTGGCCGGCGCCAAGCCGACTCCCGAGAACGCGTTCAAGCTGCCGCTGGTCGAGCGCACGCTCGCCGCGGTGCTGGCCGAAGCGAGGGCCTGAGCCATGAAGTTCGACACCCCCGCCACCACCAACCCGATCGACCAACTCAAGGTCGTCGGCCGCTCGACCGACCGCATCGACGGCCCGATGAAGACCACCGGCACCGCGCCCTATGCCTATGAGCGGCACGATGCCGTCTCGAACCCGGCTTATGGCTATGTGCTTGGCTCGGCCATCGCCAAGGGCAGGATCACGGCGATCGATCTGGGCGACGCCAAGGCCGCGCCCGGCGTGCTCGCCATCGTCACGGCGGGGAATGCCGGCACGCTCGGCAAGGGCGACTACAACACTGCCAAGCTGCTCGGCGGCCCCGAGATCGATCATTATCACCAGGCGATCGCCGTCGTCGTCGCCGAGACCTTCGAGCAGGCCCGCGCCGCGGCGCAGCTGATCCGCGTCGACTATGCCCGGGCCGAAGGGGCGTTCGACCTGGCCGCGGCGAAGGACTCCGCCCCCGTCTCGAAGCCGATGTTCGGCAGCCCGTCCGAAACCGCCGTCGGCGACTTCGACGGCGCCTTCGCCGCGGCGCCGGTCAAGCTCGACGAGACCTACACCACGCCCGACCAGGGGCATGCGATGATGGAGCCGCATGCGTCGATCGCCGCCTGGGACGGCGACAGGCTGACGGTCTGGACCTCGAACCAGATGATCGACTGGGGCGTGGGCGATGTGGCCAAGACGCTCGGCATCCCCAAGGAGAAGGTCCGCCTGATCTCGCCCTTCATCGGCGGCGGCTTTGGCGGCAAGTTGTTCGTGCGGGCCGATGCGGTGCTGGCGGCCCTCGGGGCCCGCGCCGCCGGGCGGCCGGTGAAGGTGACGCTGCCGCGGCCCTTGATGTTCAACAACACCACGCATCGGCCGGCGACGATCCAGCGCATCCGCATCGGCGCCGACCGGGACGGCAGGATCACCGCGATCGGACATGAAAGCTGGTCCGGCGACCTGCCCGGGGGCAGCCCGGAGGTCGCGGTCTTCCAGACCCGGCTGCTCTATGCCGGCGCCAACCGGATGACGGCGATGCGGCTCGCCGTGCTCGACCTGCCCGAGGGCAACGCGATGCGCGCCCCGGGTGAGGCGCCGGGCATGATGGCGCTGGAGATCGCGATCGACGAGATGGCGGAGAAGCTGGGCCTCGACCCGGTCGAGTTCCGCATCCGCAACGACACCCAGGTCGATCCGGAAAAGCCCGAGCGGCCGTTCTCGCAGCGCCATCTGGTGGAATGCCTGCGCACCGGTGCCGAGCGCTTCGGCTGGAGCAAGCGCAACCCGAAGCCCGGCCAGACGCGGGACGGGCGCTGGCTGGTCGGCATGGGCGTCGCCGCCGCCTTCCGCAACAACCTGCTGGTGAAATCCGCCGCCCGCGTCCGGCTCGACGCCCGCGGCGACGTGACGGTCGAGACCGACATGACCGACATCGGCACCGGCAGCTACACCATCATCGCCCAGACCGCGGCGGAGATGATGGGCGTGGCGCTCGACAAGGTGGTGGTGCGGCTCGGCGATTCCAGCTTCCCGGTCTCCAGCGGCTCGGGCGGGCAGTTCGGCGCCGTCAGCTCGACCTCCGGCGTCTATGCGGCCTGCGTCAAGCTGCGCGAGGCGGTGGCGCAGAAGCTCGGCTTCAACTCGGCCGAGGCGGTGTTCGCCGACGGCCAGGTCCGCGCCGGCAACCGCAGCGCCCCGCTGGCCCAGGCGGCCGGGGAGGGCGAGCTGGTCGGCGAGGACACGATCGAGTTCGGCGACGTCACCGAGACCCATCAGCAATCGACCTTCGGCGCCCATTTCGTCGAGGCGGCGGTGGATGCCGCCACCGGCGAGATCCGGGTGCGGCGCATGTTCTCGGTCTGCGCCGCGGGCCGCATCCTCAACCCCAAATCGGCGCGCAGCCAGGTGATCGGCGCCATGACCATGGGCGTCGGCGCGGCGCTGATGGAGCATCTCGCGGTCGACAAGCGCCACGGCTTCTTCGTCAACCACGACCTCGCCGCCTACGAGGTGCCGGTCCATGCCGACATCCCGCACCAGGACATGATCTTCCTCGACGAGACCGACCCGTATTCGTCGCCGATGAAGGCCAAGGGCGTCGCCGAGCTCGGCATCTGCGGGGTCGCCGCGGCTGTTGCCAACGCCGTCCACAACGCCACCGGCGTGCGGGTGCGGGACTATCCGATCACGCTCGACAAGCTGCTGGACCGGCTGCCCGAGGTCGCTTGATCAGAATCTTGGAATAGAACGCCGCTCGGCTTCGTCTCAGGAGTGGCGCTCCACTTCCCAGAGCTGCCAGCCCGACCCGGGGCTATCCCCCACCACGCCCCGGGTCGGGCCTTTTCCGCCAAGTTGAGAAAACCCAGTCGAGGGTTGACCATCCCGGCAGGGTTTGATTATTATCTCGGATAATACGTATTATCAAGGGGCGACGCGATGCCGGGAGGGGGCGCAAGGCTGACGCAGCGAGACATCGCGCGGCTGGCGGGGGTCAGCCAGGCGACTGTGTCGCTGGTGCTCAACCGGCGCGGCGACAGCTCGGCCCGGATCCCGCAGGAGACCCGGGACCGGGTGCTGGAGGTGATCCGGTCCACCGGCTATGTCGCCGACCCGGCGGCGCAGAAGCTGGTCGGGCGGCGCAACCAGCTGCTCGGCGTCTTCACCTATGAGCCGGTGTTCCCGAGCGGGCAGGCCGATTTCTACACGCCCTTCCTGCTGGGCATCGAAGGGGCGGCGGAGCGGTTCGGCTATGACCTGCTGCTGTTCACCAGCGCGCCGGTGACCGACGGGCGCCGCCGCATCTTTCATGACAACAACCGGCTGCGGCTGGCCGATGGCTGCATCCTGCTGGGCCGGACGCTGGACCGGGACGAGCTGGCCCGGCTGGTCGCCGGCGGCTACCCCTTCGTCGCCATCGGCCGCCGCGACGATGCCGGCGGCCCGGTGCCCTATGTCGGTGCCGATTATGCCGCCGCCACCGCCGCGCTGGTGCGCCAGGCCGTGGCGCTCGGCCACCGCCGCCTGGCCTTTGTCGGCCTGGGCCGTGGTGCCGAATCCTCCGACGACCGCTGGGCCGGCTTCCGGGCCGCCGTGGAGGAGGCGGGGGTGGAAGGGATCCATGAGCCGGTCCAGGACCGCGATTGCGGGGATCTCGTCGACGGTCTGCTGCGCGAGGGCGTCACCGTGGCGCTGGTCGAGGATCAGGCCGACGCCGTGCTGCTGGAGCGGGCGGCCCGCGACCGCGGCGTGGCGGTGCCGGGCGACCTGTCGCTGGTCGCGCTGGGCAACCCGACCCGGCCGGTCGCGACCGATATCGCTTTCACCTGCTTCCGCATCCCGCGCGAGGAGATGGGACGGCAGGCGGTCGAGATCCTGACCCTGGTGATGGGTGGGGAAGAGGAGGGGCGGCAGCGGCTGCTGCCCTGCGAACTGGCCGAGGGGCAGACCCTCGGCCCAGTACCGGACAGGACGCCGGACAAGCGGAAGGGATGATGGAATTGACCCGGGAATTCGATGCGGACGTGCTGGTGGTGGGCGGCGGCCTGGGCGGCGTCGCGGCGGCGCTGGCGGCGCTCAAATCCGGACGGTCGGTGATCCTGACCGAGGAGTACGACTGGCTCGGCGGCCAGCTGACCAGCCAGGCGGTGCCGCCGGACGAGCATTCCTGGGTCGAGCGGTTCGGCGTCACCGCCAGCTACCGGGCGCTGCGCGACGGCATCCGCGAGCATTACCGCCGGCACTATCCGCTGACCGAGGGCGCGCGGGCCTGGCGCGACCTGAACCCCGGCGCCGGCTGGGTCAGCCGGCTGTGCCATGAGCCGCGGGTCGGCCTGGCGGTGATCGAGGCGATGCTGGCGCCCTGGCGCGGCTCCGGCCGCCTGCGCGTGCTGCAGCCCTACCGGCCGGTGGCCGCGGATGTCGACGGCGACCGGGTGCGCGCCGTCCGCCTGGCCCATTGCGACGGGGGCCCCGACATCGTCGCCGCCGGCCGCTACGTGCTGGACGCGACCGAGACCGGCGCCCTGCTGCCGCTGACCGGCGCCGAATACGTCACCGGCTTCGAATCCCGGGCCGAGACCGGGGAGCCGAGCGGGTCGGAAACGGCGCAGCCGCTGAACATGCAGGCAGTGTCGATCTGTTTTGCGATCGACCATGTCGACGGCAATCATGTGATCGACCGGCCGGCCAACTACGCCTTCTGGCGCGACTACCGGCCGGAGTTCTGGGGCGGGCCGCTGCTCGGCTGGCGGTCGCCGCATCCGCGCACGCTTGAGATCACCGAGCGCAGCTTCACCCCGAACCCGGATGACGACCCGCTGGCGGTCAACGCCGACCAGCGGCTGAACCCGGGCGACGGCAACCTGTGGACCTTCCGGCGCATCGCCGCCCGCCGCAATTTCACCGGCGGCACCTATGCCAGCGACATCACCCTCGTGAACTGGCCGATGATCGACTATTTCGAGGGGCCGGTGTTCGAGGTGCCGGAGGACGAGGCCCAGCGCCACTTGGCCGGCGCGGCGGAGCTGTCGCGCTGCGTCCTGTACTGGCTGCAGACCGAGGCGCCGCGGACGGACGGCGGCGCCGGCTTCCCGGGCTTGCGGCTGCGCAGCGACGTCACCGGCACGCTCGACGGCCTGGCCCAGGCGCCCTACATCCGCGAATCCCGCCGCATCCGCGCCGAATACACCGTGGTGGAGCAGGACCTGTCGCTAGCGGTGCGTGGTGCCCGCGGGGCCGTGCGCTATCCCGATTCCGTCGGGGTCGGCATGTACCGGATCGACCTGCATCCCTCGACCGGCGGCGACAATTACATCGATGTCGGCAGTTGCCCGTTCGAGATCCCGCTCGGCGCCCTGCTGCCGCGGCGGATCGAGAACCTGCTGCCGGCCGGCAAGGCGATCGGCACCACCCACATCACCAATGGCTGCTACCGCCTGCACCCGGTGGAATGGAACATCGGCGAGGTGGCAGGCCATCTCGCCGCCTGGTGCCTGCAGCACGACCTGCCGCCGCGCGCGGTGCGGGCGCGGCCGGACCGGCTGGCCGCCTTCCAGGCGCGGCTGGAAGGACAGGGGGTTGAGCTGCACTGGCCGGAGGTCGCGGGCTACTGACCGGTACGGCCGGATCCAACGGATAAAACAAGGGGAGGACGCCATGACGCTCGGACGCCGTATCTTCGCCACCGCCGCGGCCGGCCTGCTGGTCGCGGCGGCCCTCGGGGGCCCGGCCCGTGCGGAGGGCGTTGCCCTCCGGATGACGGTATGGACCGGCAACAAGGCGCATCTGCAGCTGCTGGACGATATCGCCGCCGCCTATCGCAAGGACCATCCGGAGGTGGCGTCGATCACCTTCGAGACGCTGCCCTTCGACGGCTACACCACGGCGCTGACCACCCAGATCGCCGGCGGCAACGCCCCGGACCTGGCCTGGATCTTCGAGAACTCGGCGCCGGATTTCGTCTCCTCCGGCGTGCTGCTGCCGCTGCAGGACGTGCTGCGGGCGACGCCGGGCTACGGCTATGACGACCTGCTGCCCAGCGCCACCGCGCTGTGGCGCCGCGACGACGTGCTCTACGCCTATCCGTTCTCGACCTCGCCCTTCGGCGTCTTCGTCAATCTCGACCTGGTCAAACAGGCCGGGGTGAAGCCGCCGGCGGAGCGGATCGCGGCGGGGAGCTGGAGCTGGGACAACGCGGTCGCCGACGCGGCCGCGGTCCATGCCAAGACCGGCAAGGCCGGGCTGGTGGTGCGCGATTTCGACTACAAGCTGTGGGACAACCTGGCCACGATCTGGAACGGCTGGGGCGCCGCGCCCTGGAACGCCGACGGCAAGGCCTGCGGCTTCGACCAGCCGCCGATGGCGGAGGCGATGCGCTTCCTGCACAAGGCGGTGTTCACCGACCAGGCGATGCCCGGGCCGGGCGCGCCGGCCGATTTCTTCGCCGGCGACGCCGCCATGACCATCACCCAGATCAGCCGGGCGGCACTGCTGAAGGACGGCAGCTTCGCCTGGGACCTGGTGCCGCTGCCCAAGGGTCCGGCCGGCGAATACGCGGTGATCGGCCAGGCCGGCATCGGCGTGTTCAAGGCCGGACCGAACGCGCAGGCCGCCGCGTCCTTCCTGGCCTTCCTGAGCAATCCGGAGAACTCGGCCAAGCTGGCGCAGTTCTTCCCGCCGCCGCGCAAGAGCCAGCTCGTCGTCGACCTGCTGGCCAAGGCCAACCCGATGCTGAAGCCGGCGCAGATCCAGGCGGTGGTGGTGCGCGGCATCGAGATCGGCGCGGTCAAGCCCAGCCACACCGGCAACGCCCAGATCGCCCAGGTGGTGCGGGCCGGGCTGGATTCGCTGTGGCAGCCCGACGCCGATGTCGACGCGGCGCTGCAGGCGGTGTGCGGCCGAATCCGGCCGCTGCTGGCGCGCTGACGATGGCGGCTCGGACGTCCGTGATGGCCGCCCCCGCCACGGCGGCAGCGCCGCGGGCGCCGTTCTGGACGATGCGGCGCCGCGACGCCCTGGCCGGCTATCTCTTCGTCGCGCCGCAGCTAGCCGGCGTCGCTCTGTTCGTGCTGATGCCGCTGGCGCTGGTGGCCTGGTACAGCCTGCACGAATGGAACGTCCTGGCCGGCAGCTTCGACTATGTCGGCGGCGGCAACTACCGGATGCTGCTGGAGGATCCGGAGCTGCCGGGCGTGCTGGGCGCCACCGCCCTGTTCTCGATCGGCCTGGTGGTGCTGAACCTCAGCCTGGCGCTGCTGCTGGCGGTGCTGCTGAACCAGCGGCTGCGCGGCATGACGGTGTTCCGGGCGCTGTTCTTCTCGCCGGTCGTGGTGTCGCTGGTGGCCTGGACCATCGTCTGGGGCTTCCTGCTGCAGAAGGATGGCGGCATCAACGGCATCCTGGCCGTGCTCGGTGTCACCGGCCCGAACTGGCTGCGCGGCGAGACCACGGCGATGCTGTCGGTGATCGTGGTCCAGGTGTTCAAGAATGTCGGGCTGAACATGGTGCTGTTCCTGGCGGCGCTGCAGACCGTCCCGCGCGACCTGTACGAGGCGGCGCGGATCGAGGGCGCCGGCCGCTTCGCTCAGTTCCGCCGCATCACCCTGCCGCTGATCAGCCCGACCATCCTGCTGACCTCGATCATCACCATCGTCGGATCGCTGCAGGTGTTCGCCCAGATCGCGGTGCTGACCCAGGGCGGGCCGGGGATCTCGACCACCGTGCTGGTCTATTACCTGTATCAGCAGGCCTTCCAGTTCCACGCCTTCGGCTACAGCTCGGCGCTGGCGGTGCTGCTGTTCGCCATCGTCGCGGTGCTGACCTTCGCGCAGTGGCAGCTGCGCAAGCGCTGGGTGTTCCATGAAGGCTGACCTCACCCCGCGCGTCCGCCTGGCGATCTACGGCCTGATGTGCGTGCTGGCCATCCCCTTCGTCTTCCCGACCTGGTGGATGGTGACCTCGTCCTTCAAGCCGGTGCAGGAGATCTTCGCTTTTCCGCCGGCGCTGCTGCCGCGCCGTCTCGACCTCGACGCCTACGCCCAGGTGTTCGCGCTGCAGCCCTTCGCCCTGCAGTACTGGAACAGCCTGTACATCGCCGCGGTGGTGACGCTCGGCACCATGGCGGTGGCGTCGCTGGCCGGTTACGCCTTCGCCCGCATCCGCTTCCCGGGCCAGAACCTGGTGTTCATGGTGGTGCTGCTGGCCCTGCTGGTGCCCAGCGAGGTGACGATCGTGCCGCTGTTCCGCTTCTTCCTCGGGCTTGGCCTGGTCAACACCCACTGGCCGCTGATCCTGGTGCCGATCCTGGGCGCGCCCTGCGTTCTGGCGACCTTCATCATGCGCCAGTTCTTCATCACCTTGCCGCCGGAGCTGGAGGAGGCGGGGCGGATCGACGGGCTCGGCCGCTTCGGGCTGTTCTGGCGCATCGCCCTGCCGCTGGCCCGCCCGGCCCTCGGCGCCGTCGCCATCTTCACCTTCCTGCACAGCTGGAACCTGTATCTCGAGCCGATCGTCTTCCTGTCCTCGACCGACAAGTTCACCCTGCCGCAGGCGCTGACGCAGTATGTCGACGCCTATGGCGGGCCGATGTGGAACGTCCAGCTGGCGGCGGTGACGCTGACGGCCCTGCCGGTGCTGATCGTCTTCGTCATCGCCCAGCGCCAGTTCATCGAGGGGCTGGCCCATACCGGGCTCAAGGGCTGAGGGCTGTCACCCCATCAGATGCTCCGGCCGGATCGGCAGCTCGCGCACGCGCACTCCGGTGGCGTGGAACACGGCGTTGGCGATCGCCGCGCCGATGCCGATGGCACTCAGCTCGCCGATGCCGCGGGCGCCGAGCGGGCTGGCATGCGGGTCGGGCGCCTCGACGAAGGCGACGTCGATCTCGCCCACATCGGCGTTCACCGGAACCAGGGTGCCGGCCAGGTTCTTCGACAGGAACCGGCCGAGGCGGGGATCCATCTCCGAACGCTCCAGCAGCGCCTGGCCGATCCCCCAGATGATCCCGCCGGTCATCTGGCTGCGCGCGGTCTTCGGATTGAGGATCCGGCCGGCGTCGTAGACGCCGACGACGCGGCTGACCCTGGGGATCGGAATGTCGCGGTCGACCCGCACCTCGGCGAACACCGCCCCGAAGCTGAAGATCGGCGGGGTCGCCTCGTTGTCGTCCGGCGCCCATTCGCCGTCGGCCGACAGCCGTTCGACGCCGAGCCGTGCCAAAGCGCCGGCATAGCCTTCGGGCCCGTTGGCGCCGCCTTCGACGAGCTTCTCCCTCAGCGTTGTGGCTGCCGCCTGCACGGCGGAACCGACGCTCATCGAGGTCGAGGAGCCGCCGGTGAAGGTGGTTTTGGGCAGCGCCGTGTCGGCGATCGCCAGATCCACTTGCTCGACCGCCACGCCGAGCGTATCGGCGGCGATCTGGCGGAGGATCGTGCTCAGCCCCTGGCCGACATCGTGGGTGGCGGTCTCGACCAGCACCCGGCCGTCGCGGCCGATGCCGATCCGCGACGTGGCCGGAAACCGGAAGGCCCGCAGCACGGCGGTCGCCATGCCCCAGCCGACCAGATCCCGCCCGTCGCGCATGGAGCGTGGTGCCGCCGAACGCTCGGACCAGCCGAACCGGCGCGCACCCTCCGCATAGCACTCCCTCAGCCGCTTGGAGGAGAAGGGGCGGCCATCGGCCGGATAGGCCTCGGCGTAGTTCCGAAGCCGGAGCTCCAGCGGGTCCATGCCGAGGCGGACGGCGAGCTCGTCCATGGCGATCTCGACCGGGACCAGGCCGACGCCGCCGAAGGGCGAGCGCATGGCCGAGGGGCTGGCGCGGTCCAGGCGCCTGCGGCGGTGGCTGATCTTGAAGCTCGGCGTGGCGTATATCGCCGCCGTGTCCCAGCCCGCCGCCTCGATGTAATGGCCGATATGGGAGCCCGCAGCGACGACGTCGTGACGGACGCCGGTAAGGCTGCCGTCGGCCCAGGCGCTCAGGGCGACCGTCTGGCGGGTCGCCGACTGGTAGCCCCAGGCCGTGTAGGTCTGGGCGCGGGTCAGCACCAGCTTCACCGGGCGCTCCAGCGCCCGCGCCGCCATGGCCGCGAGCAACTGGTGCGGCAGGCCCCAGAGCTTGGCGCCGAAGCTGCCGCCGATGAAGTCGTTGCGGACCCGCACCTGCGCCGGATCGAGCCCGAGCGCCTGGGCCAGCGCCTCGCGCTCCTCCGCCACCCCTTGGGTCGAATCATGCACGGTGAGCTGCCCGTCCTGCCAGATCGCCAGGATCGCCCCCGGCTCGATCGGGTTGTGATGTCGGTCGGCGGTGACATAGACGGCCTCGGTCCTGGTATCGGCCTCGCCCCAGGCCGCCGCCACGTTGCCCCAGGCGGTGTCGAGCGGCAGGCCGAAGAACTCGGCGACCGGCTCGGCGCGTTCCGGGTCAGCGAGGAAGTCCGCCTCGAACGGCTCCTCGTCATAGGCGATGCGGACGAGGCGCGCCGCTTCCGTCGCCTGCTCCGGCGTCCCGGCGACCACCAGCGCCACGGGCTGTCCCTCGTACAGGACGCGGTCGCCCTGCAGCGGCGGCAGGCTGTCCTCCGCCAGCACCACGGTCACCTTGCCGATGCGCGGCGCGTTCTCATGAGTGAAGATCGCGATCACGCCGGGGGCGACCGATGCCCGGCCAAGCTCGATCGCCGTGATGCGCGCCTTCGGCCGCGTCGCCGGCACGATCGCCGCGTGAACGGCGCCGGCCGCCGGCGTGTCGGCGGCGTAAAGCGCCGCGCCGGTGACCTTCGCCGGTCCGTCCCGGCGGCTGACCGCCTGCCCGATTCCGCCGCTCATGCCACGCCTCCCACGATCTGCAGCGCCCGAACGGCGGCGCGCTTGGCCAGTTCCACCTTGAAGCCGTTCCGGCGCAGTGGCCGCGCCTCGGCGAAGCCGATGTCCACAGCGCGCCGCAGGGCGGGCTCGTCCCCCAGTGTGACGCCCCGCAGGGCTTCCTCCGCCTCCCTCAGGCGCCACGGCTTCGCCGCGACGCCGCCGAGCGCGATCCGCGCCTCGCGGATCACCGCGCCGTCGAGGTCGAGCCCGACTGCCGCCGAAACCAGCGCAAATTCGTAGGACGCCCGCTCGCGCAGCTTGAGGTAGTGCGATCGGCGCGCGGCTGCGAAGGCCGGCGCTTCGATCGCGGTGATCAGCTCGCCGGGCTCCAGCACGGTCTCGCGGACCGATCCGTGGTCGGGCAGGCGATGGAACTCCGTGACCGGGATCGCGCGCGGCCCGTCGGGCCCATCGACATGCACCACGGCATCGAGCGCGGCCAGGGCCACCGCCACATCCGACGGATGGGTCGCGACGCACTGCTCGGTCCAGCCGAAGATCGCGGCCGACCGGTCCTCGCCCGCCAGCGCCGCGCAGCCGCTGCCTGGCCGGCGCCGGTTGCAGGGCAGGTCGACCTCGGCCCGGAAATAGGGGCAGCGCGTCCGCTGCATCAGGTTCCCGCCGATCGAGGCCATGGTGCGGATCTGGGCGGAGGCGCTCTGCAGCAGCGCCTGCGAGACGGCCGGCCAGTCGCGCCGGATCGCCGGATGCTCGGCGACGTCGCTCATCCGGGCCAGCGCCCCGATCCTCAGGCCGCGATCGTCGATCGCGACGCCGTCGAGGCCGGACACGCCGTTCAGGTCGACCAGGCGCCGCGGCGCGGTGATGCCGTCCTTCATCCAGTTGAGAAGCTCGGTGCCGCCGGCGATCACTGCCGTGCCCGGCTCGGCCGCGGCTCCGATCGCTTGCGCCAGGGTCGCTGCCCGCTCATAGGCGAAGCTCTGCATGGGTCAGCTCCCGGTTGCGGCCGCCGCGGCCCGCACCGCGGCGACGATCTGCGGATAGGCGGCGCAGCGGCAGAGATTGCCGCTCATGGACTCGCGGATCTCGTCGTTCGAGCCGGCATGCCCCTCGCGGATGCAGGCGACCGCCGACATGATCTGCCCCGGGGTGCAGAAGCCGCACTGGAACGCGTCGTGCTCGATGAAGGCGGCCTGCACGGGGTGGAGCCGGTCGCTCTCGGCAAGCCCCTCGATCGTGGTGATCTCGCGGCCCTCGGCCATGACCGCGAGCGTCAGGCACGACAGCACCCTGCGGCCGTCGACATGCACGGTGCAGGCGCCGCATTCGCCGCGGTCGCAGCCCTTCTTGGTCCCGGTCAGGCCGAGATGGTCCCGGAGCGCGTCGAGGAGCGTGACGCGAGGATCGATCCTGAGCTGCCGTGAGCGGCCGTTGACCCGCAGGGTCGCCTCCGCCGCATCCTCGGGGGCCTCGATGGTGGTCGGTTCGGCGTCCATGGTTCTCGCCCTTCCTGCTGCGCCCGAGGCCGGATTCGGCTCGTTCGGTCTGATCGGAAGGTATGGACTCCTTGATTTTCCTCAAGTACCTACTTTAAAGTCAGGTACTTACCTAATGGTAAGATTCGTGGCGCTGCAAGACATGCGAGGACATCATGAGGGGAGAGCAGCCCTACAGTTGCGGCCTGGGGCCCGCCCTGGAGGTCATCGGCGGCAAATGGAAGGCCCTGATCCTTTGGGAGATCCAGGTCGAGCCCCGCCGGTTCGGAGAGCTGAAGCGGCTGGTGCCGGGGATCAGCGAGAAGATGCTGATCCAGCAGCTGCGGGAGATGGAGGCGGACGGCCTGGTCCACCGCGAGATGTTCCACGAGGTGCCGCCGCGGGTGGAGTATTCGGTGACCGCGCTCGGCACCTCGCTCAACCAGGCGCTGGGCCCCCTGGCCGATTGGGGCGAGGCGCATGCGGAGCGGATCGGCACGGCCCGGCAGCGTCGGGAAGCGCACGGCATGCTGGAACCGGCGTCGTAGCTGCGCCAGCTACAGCACGAAGTCGGCCGCCACGAGATTGATGGTGCCGGTCAGGACGATATTGAAATCGGCCGTGCGGTTGCCGTTGACGTCGCCGGAGACGATGGTCCGGCCGGAATCGTGCCAGGTGTGAAGCTGGCCGGCCACGCCGGTGAAGGCGGCGCTGCCGATGAAGCTGAAGGCCTGGTCGCCGGCGACCGTGAACCTGGCGTCGATCGCCGCCAGGTCGATGCGGTCGCCCTGGGCGTGGCTGAAATCGGTGATCCGGTCGGCATTGGCGCCGACCACGCTGTCGGCGAGGGCGGAGAAATAGTAGCGGTCGCCTCCGGCCCCCCCGGTGAGCGTGTCCTTGCCGGCGCCGCCGACGAGGGAGTCGTTGCCGCCCCAGCCTTGCAGCACATTGGCGCCGGCATTGCCGAAGAGGCTGTCACTGCCCTGGCTGCCGGAGACGTTCTCGATCCCGCTCAGGGTATCGCCCTGGGCCTCGCCGCCGCTGCAATTGCCGCTGACCAGACTGACCACGACCCCGACGGCGCCGCTGTAGTAGCTGGCGGTGTCGGTGCCGGCGGCGCCCGTCAGCGCATCCGCCCCGGCGCCGCCGCGGAGGACATCGTTGCCGGCGCCGCCGTCGAGCTGATCGTTGCCGGTCTCGCCCGACAGCGTATCGCCGACGATCCCGGACATGCCGGTGGCGAGCACGTCGTTGCCGGCGCCGCCGCGCAGCTCGACCGCGAAGCCCCAGCTGTTGGTGCGGATACGGTCGTCGCCGTCGGAGCCCTGGATCACCTCCCAGTTCCGCCAGACATCGGCGCCGATGTCGGCGTCCAGCACGCCGGCCTGCCAGTCGGCCACCATGGCGCGGGTGAACACCATGGTGTCGCGGCCGGCGCCGCCATCCATCACATCCGTCTCGGTGCTGACATAGAGGAAGTCGTCGCCGTCGCCGCCGTGGAGCGTGTCATCGCCGACACCGCCGATCAGCGTGTCGGCGCCGCCCAGGCCGTCGAGGACATCGTTTCCAACATAACCGCGGAGCCGGTTGGCCATGGCGGAACCGGTCAGGGCGTCGTCAAAACCGGTGCCGTCCACATTCTCCAGATCCGTCCCGATCACGTCTCCCTGGGCTTCGCCGCCGGAGGCGGTCAGGGCAGCCAGGCTGACGGTCACGCCGACACTGCCGGCGTATTCGAGGGTGTCGATTCCGGCGCCGCCGCTGAGACGATCCGCACCGCTGCCGCCGTCGAGGCCGTCATCGCCGATACCGCCGATGAGCGTGTCGTTGCCGTCATGACCGATGAGTGCGTCGTTGCCCTCATAGCCATTCAGGACATTGGCGGCCGCGCTGCCGATCATGCTGTCGCCGGCCGTGCCGCAGTTGACGTTCTCGATATCCCTAAGGTCGTCGTCCTGGGCATCGCCGCCGCTCCCGAGGCCGGATCTCAGGTCGACCGACACCGCGACGGTGGCGCCGTAATAGCTGGCGAGATCGATGCCGGCGCCGCCGGCGAGCACATCGGCCCCGGCGCCGCCGCGGAGCACGTCGTTGCCGTCGTTGCCGGAGAGGTCGTCATCCCCGGCCAAGCCGGCGAGAACGTCGTTTCCGCCGAAGCCGGACATGGAGTTGGCGACCGCGGAGCCGGTGAGGGTATCGCCATGGGCGCTGGAGCCCCTGACGCCCTCGATGCCGGAGAACACATCCCCCTGACCGTCGCCACCGCTGCAGCGGCCCGTGCCGAGATCGACCGTCACTCCCGCCGTGCTGTCGGCGTAAAAGATCACGTCGCGGCCCGTGCCACCGGCGAGCACATCGGCTCCGGCGCCACCCTCGAGGTAGTCGTCGCCCGATCCGCCGTTGAGGACGTCGTTGCTGCCGCGGCCGCGGAGAGTGTCGTTTCCGTCGAGGCCGATCAGAGTATTGGCCACCGCGGAGCCGGACAGACCATCGGCGAGGTCGGATCCCTGGACGTTCTCGATACCGGAGAACGTGTCGCCCTCGGCGTCGCCGCCTTTGCCGTGGCCGGTGGTGAGATCGATGATGACGGTGCTGATCAGGCTGGTGTTGTAGACGATGGTGTCGATGCCCGTGCCGCCGAGCAGCGTGTCGGCCCCGGCGCCACCAATCAGGGAATCGTTGCCGTCGCCACCGTCGATCAGGTCGCCGCCGTCGCCGCCGTAGAGGACGTCGGTGCCGCCGAGGCCGTTCAGCGTGTCGTCGCCTGTCGTCGCCAGAGGGATGTCGGTGAAGCCGGGCGGGGCGATCACCCCGTCGCCGGAGGCGTGGATCACGTCGTTGCCTGCGGTCCCATTGACGACGGCCATGGTCGGTCTCCCGAGCTGGAGGGGGCGAGCGCGCCCGAGCTGCCTCAGTCTGCCAGGAATCCGCTGCCGGTGGCGTCAGCCGAATAGGGGATATGAGCCGGCCTCAGCCCCTTTCCTCGAACGGCGCCCGGAAGCTCGGCAGCCGGTCCGCCGCTGCGGGCAGGGGCGGGAAGGGCTTGTGCGGCTCGGCCTGGTACCAGAAGGCGGTGCTCGACACCTCGTCGTCGCGCCGGTTGGCGTGGCCGCGCTCGATGGTGACCCGGATCGCACGCTTGAACACCACCGGGTCCTCGATGTGGAAACGGTAAAGGGTCACCGGCTCCTGCCAGTTCGGGCCGCCGCCGGCGATGATGCCGTGATAGGGGGCGGAATACTCCTGGTTCGGGCACCAAGCGGTGTTGAAGTAGTCCTCGGTGCCGGTGCCGTGCAGCGTCGGCGGCCAGGCGTCGTTGGCGCCGGCTGAGCTTTCCGGCCTATCGGCGATCACCGGCTGCGGCGCCTCGGCCGCGATCTGCCGCCTGCGGCCGGCATCGGGCACCGAGATCCCGGGCTCGCCGTCGACGAAGATCATGTCGTCGCCCTCGCCGTACCAGTCCCAGTTCTGCGACCGGCGCAGCGAATAGACGCTCAGCAGGCAGCCGACATAGTGGCCGTGCCCGGCGGCGTCGAGGATGGTGTGGTTCCTCGCGCCGTCGGTGTTGACGCCGCCGAACAGCACCTCCTCGTTGGTCAGGGCTCCCTCGTCAAAGGGCTGCGGCGCGGCCCGGCGCCACTGGGCGTGGAAGCGGCCGAGGCCGTCCTCCAGCGCGTCGTGCAGCTCCAGGTCGATGTAGTAGTAGAACAGCAGCTCGTGCTCGGCCTCGTTGGTCACGGCGAAGCGCATGCCGGCCGCGAAGGGCATCGGGAAATAGCAGTTCAGCGCCTTGCCGTCCTGCGGGCTCATCTGCAGCGGCAGGCTGGCGAAGGTGCGGGTCTGGCCGTGGCCCATGCCGAAGAAATCGCCCAGCGGGCATTCGATGCTGGGCTCGGCCTCGCCATCCCACCAGGCGCGCAGCACGATCTTGCGCAGCGCGTGGCGGCTGGCACAGTTGATGGTCACCCAGATGTGGGTGACCACGCCCGCGCCCGCGGCCTCGGCGATCGTCACCGTCTCGCCCGGGGCGACGTGCAGCCGGTCGTCATTGCCGCCGGTGCGGTCCCAGCTGGAGAAGCGCCGGGTGCGGGCCTGGCGCAGCTTGGCGAGGCCGCGCAGCGGCGACAATCCGGCATTGCTCTGCATCATGAGGTCTCCCGTGGCGGCGGCTATTTCAGCCCGCCGGTCTTGATCGATTCGATGATCTGCCGCTGGAACAGCACGAACAGCAGCAGGGTCGGCAGCGCCACCACGGTGGAGGCGGCCATGATGTAGTTCCAGGAAGCGGAGTACTGGGCCTGGAAGCTGGCGACCGCGACCTGCACCACCCAGAGGTCCGGGTCGGTGGTGATGGTCAGCGGCCACAGGAAGGCGTTCCAGTTGGCCAGGAAGAAGAAGATCGCGAGCGCCGCCAGGATCGGGCGGGACAGCGGCAGCACGATGCTCCAATAGACCCGCCAGTAGCCGGCGCCGTCGATGAACGCCGCCTCCTCCAGTTCGCGCGGCACGTTCAGGTAGAACTGGCGCAGCAGGAATATGCCGAAGGCGTTGAAGATCGCCGGGATGATCAGCCCGCCATAGGAGTTCACCAGGCCGAGCTGCCGCACCAGGATGAACAGCGGCACGATGATCACCGGCAGCGAGATCAGGAAGGTCGCGAACATGCCGAGGAAGATCGCCTCGCGCCCCGGGAAGCGCAGCCGGGCCAGGGCATAGCCGGCCATGGAGTGGAACAGCAGCGCGATCACCGTCACCGACCCGGCGACGACCAGCGTGTTCAGCAGGAAGCGCAGGAAATCGACCTCGGTGAAGACGTAGAGGAAGTTGTCCAGCGTCGGCCGCGCCGGGATCAGCCCGGGGTCGAAGATTTCGTCCGGCCCCTTGAAGGCGATCGACAGCATCCACAGCAGCGGCGCCACGGCCATGAGGGCCGCGACGGCCGAGGCCAGGAACCAGACGGTGGCGGCCGGGCGGAAGGCGCGGGCGGGGAGGGCAGCAGCGTCAGTCATAATCGAAGCGCCCGCCGCGCGTGGCCCGGAACAGAACGGCGGTGAAGGCCAGCAGGATGACCACCAGCACCGACGCCATCGCCGCGGCATAGCCGTATTCGCCGAACTGGAAGGCCTGCTCGTAGATGTAATAGATCGCCAGGGAGGTCGAGTTCGCCGGGCCGCCCTTGGTCATGACATAGACCAGGTCGAAGGTCTGGGCCCCGGCCACGGCGGCCACGGTCGACACCAGCAGCACGAAGAAGCTGGTCGGGCGCAGCAGCGGCAGGACGATGTAACGGAAGGCCGCGACCGGCCCGGCGCCGTCGATCCGCGCCGCGTCGAGATATTCTCGGGGGATGTCCTGCAGCCCGGACAGGAAGATCAGCATGTAGTAGCCCATCAGGAACCAGACGCTGACGCCGACGATGGCATACAGCGCCAGGCTGGGGTCGCCGAGCCAGGACAGGCCGCCGAGCCCGATCGCGGCCGAGACCCGGCTGATCGCGCCGATCTTGTCGATCAGCAGCACCTGCCAGATCAGCCCGACCACCACCAGGCTGACCATGTGCGGCAGGAAGAACATGGCCCGGAACAGGCCGGAGAAGCGGCTGCGCCGGTGCACCAGCAGGGCCAGGCCCAGTCCGGTGACATAGAGGCTGGGCACCAGCAGCACGACATACAGCAGGGTGACCTTCAGGCTCTCCAGGAACAGCGGGTCGGCCAGCATGCGGCGGTAGTTGGCCAGTCCGACGAAGCGGTAGCCGCCGAAGCCGGTGACGCCGAAGAAGCCGAGGCTGAGCGACAGCAGCATCGGCCCGCCGACGAACACCAGCAGGCCGAGCGCGTCGGGCAGCACGAAGAGATAGCCCGCGATCCATTCGCGATGCCGGGCAGACAGGCGGCGGCGCTTCCGGACGCTTGCCAATGGAACCGCCGTTGGAGAGGCCGTGCTCATACCGTCGGCCATCCCTCTGAGTCCCCCCTCCCCTTGCGGGAGGGGGGCAGGGGGAGGGGTCTGCGCGCGTCCGCGCGCGTGTGCGGTGGATTGTCTCCGGAGTCACCGACGCCTGCAGGCCAGCGCCGGTGCATGCCGCGAGACCCCCCTCCCCCTAGCCCCCTCCCGCGAGGGGAGGGGGGACTAAGGAAGTGATCGGGAACACCATGCATCGCCCAGCTCATAAAATCGGCGCGCCGTCATAGCCGGCCAGGAAGCTGTCGATCTGCTGCGCCGCCATCTCGGCCCGCTTGCCCGGGTCCTCGCCGTTCAGCTGGCAGGCCTGGATCGCGTCGGAGATCGCCTTGTACACCTGCGGCGGCACCCGCGGCTCGCCGCGTGCAGTCGGGAACACCTGCTCGGCGAAGGTCTTCATCGCGCCGCTGCCATAGGCCTGGGCGGCCGTGGCCTCGGCGAAGGCCGATTTGCGCGGCGGCATGTCGCTCTTGGCCTTGGTGCACCAGTCGACGGCGCGCTGCACCGAGCCGGGCTCCATCGACCCCAGCGCCCAGGCGCAGAACTTGCCCGCCGCCTCGGTGTTGCGGCCGTTGGCGTTGGCGACGAAGGCCCAGCCGCCGGCCACGGTGCGGTCCTGCCCGCCCGGCGGCAGCGGCAGCTTGAACACGCCGTATTCGAAATTCGGGTCGGCGTTGCGCAGCGCGCTGATGCCCCAGATGCCGACATTCTGCATGGCGCAGAAGCCGGAGCCGAGATTGGCGGCGATGTCGTTGGCGCCGTAGCCCAGCGGCTTGCGCGGGGCGACGCCCCGGGCGACCGCGTCCTGCCAGAACTTCAGCGCGGCCTTCGCCGCGTTGGAATTGAAGCCGCTCTTGCCGTCCTGCCCGACGATCTCGCCGCCGCCCTGCCACAGGAACGGGTACCAGGTGAAGTTCTGGTAGTAGCCGGGATTGGTCTCGAACAGGATGCCGAAGCGCTTGTCGTTGGTCAGCGTCTTCGCCACCTCCAGCAGCTGGTCCCAGGTCTTCGGGATGTCGGCCTCGCCGATGCCGGCGTCCTTGAAGGCCTTGACGCTGTAATAGATCGCCATCGGCTCGACCTCCATCGGCAGGCCGAACAGGCCGTCATCGACCACCCGGGTGGCAATAGCGGTGTCGTAGTAGTCGGCGCGGGCCTCGGCCGCGACATAGGGGGCGAGGTCCAGGAGCGCGCCGCCATTGTGGTAGCGCAGGAAGTCGCCGGGGCTGATCAGGAAGATGTCGGGCCCCTCGCCGGCGGCGAAGGCGGTCTGCAGCTTGGTGCCGTTGATGTATTGCGAGGTCGGGATGTATTCCAGCTCGACCTTCACCTCCTGGCTGTCGTTCCAGCCCTTCACCGTGTCCTGGAACCACTTTACCTGGCCCGGCACGGCGCCGCCCGGCGCATAGAACTGCCAGAACTTCAGCGGCCCCTCGGCCGCCCGGGCGCGGGACAGGTACGGCATTGGCAACAGGCTGCCGCCGACCAGGGCGGTGCCGGCGGCCAGGAGCTTGCGGCGGCCGAGCGGGTGTCCGGGCGTGGTGGTGCCGTTGCGGCGGGTCATGGCGGTCCTCCCCTTGTCGCGACGCGATGCGTCAGCCTGGGCCTTCGGGCCCGGCGAAGTCGCAGCCCGGCGGTACCGTTCGAACCGCGGTCGGCGACTTGTCTGAAACGTTTCAGAAAAGCTATCATCCGGTTCGCGGCTTGGCAACGGCTTCGGGGCGACATGACGACATTGCGGGATGTGGCGAACCGGGCCGGGGTGTCGATCGGCTCGGTCTCGGCGGTGATCAACCGGACGGCACCGGTCAGCGCCGCGTTGCGCCTCCGGGTGATGGCGGCGATCGACGAGCTGGGCTATGCCCCGGACGGGGTGGCGCGCAGCCTGAAGACCGGCCGCACCCGCACCATCGGCCTGGTGCTTCCGGACATCACCAACCCGCTCTTCGCCGCGCTGGCCGCCACGATCGAGCGGGCCTGCGATGCCGTCGGCTATGCGCTGGTGCTGTGCGCCACCGCCGACGACCCGGAGAAGGAGCTGCGCGCCCTGCGGCTGATGCGGACCCAGCGCGCCGACGGGCTGATCCTGGTGCTGAGCGGGGTCGAGCCCGGCAATGCCGAGGCGATCCGCCGCCTCGTCACCGGGCCTGCGGTGCTGGTCGACCGCACGCTGCGGGGCCTCGCCGATTTCGATTCCGTCACCGTCGACAACCGCGCCGCGGCGCGGCTGGCGGTCGAGCATATGATCGGCTGCGGCCATCGCCGCATCGGCATCGTCACCGGCCGGCCGGGGATCTCGATCTCGACCGAGCGTTTCGAGGGCTACCGCGATGCCCTGGCCGCGGCCGGCATTCCCCTCGACGACGACCTTGCCGCCTGCGGCGACTTCCACATCGAGACGGCGCTGCAGGCCACGGCGGCGCTGCTGCGGCGGCGGCCGCGGCCGACCGCCATCTTCTCGACCAGCAACCTGACCACGATCGGGGTGATGCGGGCGATCGCCGACCAGGGCCTCGGCTGCCCTCAGGATGTCTCGGTGGCCGGCATCGACGATTTCGAATGGAGCACCGCCTTCTCGCCGCGGCTGACCGCCGTGGTGCAGCCGGTGCAGGCGATCGGTGAGCGGGCGGTGGAATGCCTGCTGGCGCGCCTCGCCGGCCCACCGCCGGCCGAGCCGGTGCGCGACGTGTTCGCGCCGCAGCTCGTGGTCCGGGATTCCTGCCGCGCGATCGGCTGACCGACCCATGGGGTGCTTTTTGTCCGATATTTGACGTCAGGCCCCTCGTCGCACGATCCTCCCTGTGGTAGTCGGCCGGAATCATCCGCAGAACAACAGGCTGACAGGGAGGGAAGACGAGATGGGACTGCGATACGCCTTCGGCATGGGCATCGCCCTGGCATTGGCCCTGGCCGGGCCGGCAGGGGCCGAAGACCCGATCCGCATCGCCGATGTGATCGAGCTGTCCGGCGCCGGCGCCACGGTCGGCACCAACTGGAAGAACGCGATCGAGATGGCGGTCGAGGAGATCAACCAGAAGGGCGGCATTCTCGGCCGGCCGCTGGAGGTCACGCATTACGACACCCAGACCAATCCGGGCGTCTCCCGCGCCCAGGTGCAGAAGGCGCTGGACGAAGAGCCCTATGTGATCTTCGGGCCGATCTTCTCCGGCTCCGTGAAAGTCAACATGATGTTGGCGCAGCAGGCCGAGGTGCCGCAATTCACCGGCGCCGAGGCGACCGAACTGACCCATTCCGGCAACCCTTACATCTTCCGCACCTCGATCAGCCAGGCGGCGGCGATGCCGAAGCTGGCGACCTACCTGACCGACGACCTGAAGGCGAAGAAGGTCGCGGTGGTCTGGGTCAACAACGATTTCGGCAAGGGCGGTCACGACGCCATCCTCGAGCAGATGAAGGCGCATGGCATCGAGGTGGTCGCCGACCTGTCGACCGAATCCGGCCAGGCCGACTTCGCCGCCGATGTGGTGAAGCTGAAATCCTCCGGCGCCGACGCCGCCATCGTCTACACCAATGAGGAGGAGAGCGCGCGCTTCCTGCGCGAGGCCCGCAAGCAGGCGATCGCCATCCCGCTGATCGGCGAGACCACGCTCTTGAACCAGAAGGTGATCGACCTGGCAGGAGATGCGGCGAACGGCGTCCGCGGCCATGTCGGGCTGTCGGCCGACGCGCCCTTCGACACCATCCGCGCCTTCCGCGACCGGTTCCAGGCGCGCTACGGCTACCTGCCGGACCACAACGCGATCAAGGCGTATCTGGCGGTCTACGCCGTGCGCTACGCCACCCAGAAGATCGGCAAGGTCGACAGCGTGGCGCTGGCCGAGACGCTGCACGGGCTGAGCATCACCACCCAGGACGAGCCGGGGATCCTGATCGACACCACCTGGGACGCCAATGGCGACGTCGATCGCGTCAGCTTCCTGGCCGAGGTCGAGAACGGCCGGCAGGTGATCGTCAAGACCCTGCCCAGGCTCGGCCAGTAACCGCACGCATCCGGCCCGCCCGGCGCGGCGGGCCGGGGCCTCGAGGACCCCCCCATGGCGAACGTCCTGCAGCTTCTCGCCTCCGGCCTGGCGACGGGCGCGATCTACGCCCTCGTCGCCATCGGCTTCACCCTGCTCTGGCAGACCTCGCAGACCATCAACTTCGCCCAGGGCGAGTTCGTGATGCTGCCGGCCTTCTTCATCCTGGCCGCGATGCGCTTCGGCGACCTGCCGTTCTGGCCGGCCGTGGGGATCGGCGCGGTGCTGGCGCTGATCATCCTCGGCGTTCTGTTCAAGCGCCTGCTGGTCGATCCGATGCTGCGCCACGGGGTGCTGCCGCTGGTGATCGCCACCATCGCCTTCGGCGTGTTCCTGAAAGAGTCGGTGAAGGAGTTCTACAGCGCCGAGGCGCAGCCCTTCCCGGCGCTGGTGCCGGCCGGCGATGTGTCGCTGGGCGGCGTCACCCTGTCGCTGCAGGACCTCGCCGTGATCGCGGTCGCCGTGGTCGCGGTGGTGGTGCTGCAGCTGTTCCTCAACCGCACCCGCACCGGCCGCTGCATGCAGGCCACGGCGCAGAACCCGACCGTGGCGCGGATCCTCGGCATCCCGGTCGAGCGGATGATCCTCTACACCTTCCTGATCAATGCCGGGCTGGTGACGCTGGCCTCGCTGCTGGTCAGCCCGATCTACCTGGCCAAGTTCTCGAATGGCGAGACGCTGGGGCTGGCGGCCTTCATCGCCGCCATCGTCGGCGGCTTCAACCAGATCCGCGGCGCCATCGCCGGCGGGCTGCTGCTGGGCGTGATCGACAACCTCATGGCCGCCTATGTCTCGGCCCAGTATCGCGCCGCTGTGCCGCTGCTGCTGCTGATCGCGGTGATCCTGTTCCGGCCGCAGGGCCTGCTGGGCCGGGCCGAGGAGCGGACGGTATGACCCGGCACCGCATCCTGGCCGGGCTGGCGCTGGTCCTGGCCGTCGCCGGGCTGGCCGCTTTGCCCTTCGGCCTCAAATCCTACGGCATCTACCTGATCAGCACCTGGCTGGTGATGACCATCGCCGCGATGGGGCTGAACCTCACCCTCGGCTATGCCGGCCAGGTGTCGATGGCGCAGGCAGCCTTCGTCGGCATCGGCGCCTACACCGCGGCGATCCTGACCACCCAGGGCTGGCCCTTCGGCGTCGCCTTCCTGGCCGCCGGGGCGATCAGCTTCGTGGTCGGCTGGGGCCTCGGCTATCCGGCGCTGCGGGTGCAGCACCATTACCTGGCCTTCGTCACCCTGGCCTTCACCACGCTGGCCTATCTGGTGTTCCGCAACGAGGAGTGGCTGACCGGCGGCATCACCGGCATCAGCGGCATCCCGCGGCCGGTGGTGCTGGGCTGGAAGACCGGGCAGGCCACCGCCTTCTATCATTTCTGCCTCGGCATGCTGGTGCTGGTGGCGGCCGCCCTGTGGTGGGTCCTGCGCTCGCCCTGGGGCCGCGCCTTCGTGGCGCTGCGCGAGAACCCGGTGCGGGCGCTGTCGCTCGGCGTCGACACCCGGCGCTACACGCTGATCGCCTTCGCCCTGGGCTCGGCCCTGGGCGGCTTCGCCGGCGCGCTCTACGCGCCGCTGGTGCAGTTCGTCGACCCGACGCCCTTCGGCCTCGGCCTGTCGCTGAACCTGCTGCTGATGGTGGTGGTCGGCGGCGCCGGCTTCTTCTTCGGGCCGTTCCTCGGCGCGTTGGTGGCGGTGCTGCTGCCGGAATGGCTGCGCTTCACCGAGGGCTACTACCTGATCCTCTACGCCCTGCTGGTGATGGCGCTGATGACGGCCTGCCCGACCGGACTGCTGGGCCTCGCCGATCGGCTGCTGCGGCCAATGCGGCGCAACCAGGTCGCGGCCGAGGAGGCGGCGCGATGAGCCCGGTGCTGGAGGTCAGCGACTTGCATCGCAGCTTCGGCGGCATCACCGCGGTCGACGGCGTCTCCTTCATCGTCCATCCGGGCGAGATCCTCGGCATCATCGGGCCGAACGGCAGCGGCAAGTCGACCCTGTTCAACTGCATCCTGGGCCAGCTGAAGCCGAGCGCCGGCGAGGTCCGGATCGACGGCCAGCCGGTGACGGGCCTGCGCCCCTGCGACCTCAACCGCATGGGGGTCAGCCGCACCTTCCAGCTGCTGCAGATCTTCCCGCTCCTCTCGCTGCGCGAGAACCTGATCCTGGCGGGGCAGGAGCATCAGGGGTCGATGCTGTCCCGCCTGTTCGGCCGGCGCGACGCCGGGCTGGGCGCCGCCGCCGACCGGATGATCGCCTTCTTCCGGCTGCAGCATCTGGCCGACGCCAAGGCCGGCGGCCTCAGCTACGGCCAGCAGAAGCTCCTGGATGCCGCCATGGCCTTCATGGCCGGGCCGAAGCTGGCCCTGCTGGACGAGCCGGCCGGCGGCGTCAACCCGACCATGCTGGCCGGACTGAAGGACCGCCTGGCCGCGATGAACCGGGAGGAGGGGGCGACCTTCGTGGTGATCGAGCACAACATGGAATTCGTGATGTCGCTGTGCAGCCGGATCCTGGTCCTGGCCGAGGGCCGCGTCATCGCCCAGGGCACGCCGGACGAGATCCGCGGCAACCCCGACGTGATCGAGGCCTATCTTGGACACTGAGGCGCCGATCCTCGACCTGGAGGATGTGGTCGCCGGCTACGGCCGGATGACCATCCTGAACGGCACCAGCTTCAAGGTGGCGCGCGGGGCGATCACCACCGTGATCGGGCCGAACGGGGCCGGCAAGTCGACCGTGTTCAAGACCGTGTTCGGCCTGCTGCCCGCCCGCTCCGGCCGTATCCGCTTCGCCGGCGCCGAAATCACCAACGCCACGCCGCGCCGGCTCTTGGCCCAGGGCCTGTGCTACGTGCCCCAGGGCCGCAACATCTTCCCCGAGCTCAGCGTCCGCCACAATCTCGAGCTCGGCGGGGTGGCGGCGCAGGGCATCGCCGACCTGCCGGGACGGATCGAGGCGGCGATGGACCGGTTCCCGATGCTGCGCCGCAAGGCCGACCGCCAGGCCTCGACCCTGTCGGGCGGCGAGCAGAAGCTTCTGGAGATCGCCCGCGCGTTGCTGCTGGACCCGAAGCTGATCCTGATCGACGAGCCCTCGATCGGCCTGTCGCCGCTAATGGTGCAGGAGACCTTCGCCATCCTGACCGGCCTGCGCGACAAGGGCGTGTCGGTGCTGATGGTCGAGCAGAACGCCCGCAGCGCGCTGCAGATCTCGGATCACGGGCTGGTGCTGGAACTCGGCCGCACCCGGCTGCAGGACCGGGCGGAGGCGATCCTGGCCGACCCCCGGATCGGCGAGATGTTCCTCGGTGGCGGGATGACGGCGGGGACGACCTGAACCCGTCGACCCCTACGTCACCGGCGCCGGATTGAACAGCATCAGCGCGTTGAACAGGCCCCAGCGGTCGGACCAGGGCTTGGTGCGGCCGCTGGCGACGTCGAGGATCAGGCGGAACAGGTCCCAGCCGACCTGCTCGATCGTCGCCTCGCCGCTGGCGATCCGGCCGGCGTCGAGGTCGATCAGGTCGGACCAGCGCTGGGCCAGGTCGGTCCGGGTCGACATCTTGATCACCGGCGCCGCCGCCAGTCCGTAGGGCGTGCCGCGGCCGGTGGTAAAGACCTGCAGCGTCATGCCCGAGGCCAGCTGCAGCGTACCGCAGACGAAGTCGCTGGCCGGGGTGGCGGCGAAGACCAGGCCCTTCTTGCGCACCCGCTCGCCGGGCGAAAGGACGTCGACGATCGGGCTCGACCCCGACTTCACCACCGAGCCCAGGGCCTTCTCGACGACATTGGCCAGGCCGCCCTTCTTGTTGCCGGGCGAGGGGTTGGCGCTGCGGTCGGCCTGGCCGCGGGCGAGATAGGAATCATACCAGGCCATCTCGCGGATCAGGGGCGCGGCCGACCTCCTCGGTCGCCGCCCGCGGCGTCAGCAGGTGGATGGCGTCGCGCACCTCGGTGACCTCGGAGAACATCACCGTAGCGCCGGCGCGGACCAGCAGGTCGGCGGCGAAGCCCACCGCCGGGTTGGCGGTGACGCCGGAGAAGGCATCGCTGCCGCCGCACTGCACCCCGACCACGAGGTCGGAAGCCGGGCAGGTCTCGCGCCGGCGCCGGTCCAGGATCTCCAGCCGCGCCTCGGCCATCGCCAGGATCGAGTCGATCATGGCGCCGAACCCAGCCTCTTCCTGCAGCCGCACGATGCCCGGCGGCGCCCCGTCCGGCAGCAGCCGCTCGGGCTGCAGCTTCTCGCAGCCCAGGCCGACGATCATCACCTCGCCGCCGAAATTCGGGTTCAGCGCCAGGTTCTGCAGGGTGCGGATCGGCACCACCGCCTCCGGCGCGTTGATCGCCACGCCACATCCGTAACTGTGGTTCAGCGCCACCACGTCGTCGACATTGGGGAAGCGGGGCAGCAGCTGCTCCTTGATCCGCTTCACCGCGAAATCCAGCGTCCCGGCCACGCATTGCACGCTGGTGCTGATCGCCAGCACGTTCTTGGTGCCGACCGACCCGTCCCGGTTGCGGAAGCCCTCGAAGCTGTAGCCGTCGAGCGGCGGCAGCGGCGCCGGCGCCCGGGTGGCGAGCTCCAGCCGGTCGAGATCCGGCGCGGCGGGGACCAGCACCGCCGCCTCCTCGACCCAGTCGCCGGCCGTCAGCGGCCGGGCGGCGCGGCCGATCACCTCGCCATAGCGCCGGATCTCGGCGCCCTCGGCGATGTCGGACAGCGCCACCTTGTGGCCCTGCGGCACGAACTGCCGCAGGGTCGGGCCGTCCGGCAGGCGCGTGCCCTCCGGCAGGCCGAAGGAGTTGACCACGATGGCGACGTTGTCGGCCTCGTGCAGCCGGATGGTGCGGGGTGTGTCCGCGTGGGTCACGCCTGGCTCCGGCATCGTCGCTCTCCGTTACGCCGCGGCGGCGAAGCTGCTCCGCGCCAGGCCCCGCACCAGGGCCGCCAGCTGCTCGGTCTCGGCCTCGGTCAGGTCGTGCAGCGGCGCCCGCACCGGGCCGGAATCCCGGCCGATCACCCGCATCCCGGCCTTGATGATCGACACCGCATAGCCCTTGCGGCGGTTGCGGATGGTCAGCAGCGGCAGGATGAAGTCGCGCAGGCCCGCCTGCACCGTCTCGCGGTCGCGGCGGCGCACCGCCGCGTAGAACTTGGTCGCGAACTCCGGCACGAAGTTGAACACGGCGGAGGAATAGGTGGTCACGCCCATCTCCAGATAGGGCAGGGCGTAGGTCTCGGCCGTCGGCAGCCCGCCGATATAGGTCAGCCGGTCGCCCATGCGCAGCTGGACCCGGGTCATCAGCTCGATATCGCCGATGCCGTCCTTGTAGCCGACCAGGTTCGGGCAGCGCTCGCACAGCCCGGCCAGGGTGTCCTCGGTCACGATCGCGTTGTCGCGGTTGTAGACGATGACGCCGAGCTTGGTCGACGCGCAGACCGCCTCGACATGGGCGGCCAGCCCCTCCTGCTCCGAATGCACCAGATAGGGCGGCAGCAGCAGGACGCCGTCGGCGCCGGCCCGCTCCGCCGCCGCCGCCATCTGCTTCGCGATCTCGGTGCCGTAGCCGGCGCCGGCGAGAACCGGCACCCGGCCGCGGGTCTCCTCCACCGCCGTCCTGACCACGGTCTCGACCTCGGACGGCGCCAGCGAGAAGAACTCCCCGGTGCCGCCGGCGGCGAACAGCCCGGCGACGTCATAGCCGCACAGCCAGTCGAGATTGGAGCGGTAGCGCTCCGCGTCGAAGGCGTTGTCGCGGTCGAAAGGGGTGACGGGGAAGGACAGCAGGCCGGAGCCGAGCCGCTGCGCCATCTCATTCGGGGTCATCCTGGCCATCAATCGTCCTCCCGGCATCGAAATCAAGGTCGATCCCGTTCTAACGTCCGGATCAATTCCGTTCCAACCCGATTGCTGGATCGATCGATGCGACTTCGGTATCGGCTGGGCGATGCTGCTCCGCCAGGCCGCGGGCGATGTCGAGGATCGCCGGCAGCAGCGGATTGTCGTTGTCCTGGCGCCAGGCGATGTACAGCTCGGCCGAGCGCGGCGAGGCGAGATCGAGCGGCCGCAGCACCACGCCCCGGCTGTACAGGTGCAGCGCCGCCTCGGGCACGATCGAGACGCCGAGGCCGGCCCGCACCAGGGCCAGGATCGAGTGGATCTGGCTGAGATGCTGGACATAGTCCGGCAGCAGGCCGGAGCGGGCGAACAGCTCGATCACCAGGTCGTGGAAATACCGCGCCTCGTAGGGCGCATACATGATGAAGGGCTCCCCCGCGAAGTCGCGCAGCGACAGGCTGGGCGCCTGGGCGAGGGGGTGGTCCTCCGGCAGCGCGGCCATCAGCCGTTCCTCGGCGACGCGGAAGCTGGCGGTGCCGGCCTGCACCACCGGCGGCCGCAGCAGCCCGGCATCGATCTGGCCGTTGCCGAGCGCCTCGAACTGGTCGCCGGAAACCATCTCGCGCAGCACCAGGGTGACGTCGGGCAGCCGGCGGCGGCAGGCGGCGACCAGGTCGGGCAGGCAGCTATGGGCCGAGGTGGCGGTGAAGCCGATGCCGATCGCGCCGGCCCGGCCGGCGGCGACGCGGCGGGCCAGCAGCGCCGCGCCCTCGGCCTGTTTCAGCAGCCGCCGGGCCTCGACCAGGAAGCTCTGCCCCGCCGGGGTCAGCCGCACCGACCGGCTGGTCCGCTCGAACAGCGCGACGTCGAGGATGCGCTCGAGGATCTGCACCTGCCGGCTCAGCGGCGGCTGGGTCATGTTCAGCCGGGCGGCGGCTCGGCCGAAATGCAGCTCCTCGGCGACGGCGACGAAGCAGCGCAGCTGGTTCAGGTCGAACATCGGTGGGCGTCCCGCGTCAGTCAGGGGCGGAGTGTGCCCCGTCTGCCGCCGGTGGCGAAAGGGGAGGGGCCGGATCGGCCCCCTCACCGCTTCAGCCCGACCCGGCGGATCTCGCCGGCGACGAAGAGGTAGGCGGCCATGGCGACGGCCATCGGGTTCCTCCCGGGATTCGGCTGTGCAAGCCTTCGGGCGCAACCCTAGGAGCGGGTTCGATCCGGTTCTATTGCCGAATGGGCATCGATCGATCCAGGAATGGCATTGAAGCCGTCTCAATCCCAGACCGTCAGCATCTCCCGCTGCACATAGTCCAGATGCGCCGCCATCGCCGACCGGGCGCGGTCCGGGTCGCCGGCGGCGATCGCGGCGGCGATGCCGTCATGGTCGGCCATGATCCGGTCCAGGAGCGCCGGCTGGCGGGCCAGATGCTGGTGGAAGGCGGCGCTCAGCCCTTCCTCGCGGCCGCGCCACAGGGTCAGGGCGATCTCCCGCAGCGCCTGGTTGCCGCAATGCTCGGCGATCAGCAGGTGCAGGGCCCGGTCCGCTTCCTGCGACCATTCCCGCCGCGCCGTCTGGCCGCGCATGGCGGCGACGATGCCGGCCAGCTCGGCCCGGCCCTCGGCGGTGATGTGCCGGGCCGCCAGCGCCGCCAGCTCCGGCTCCACCAGCGCCCGGGCCTGCATGATCTCCAGCGCCGAATGGTCGGCCTCGGGCAGGGCGCTGCCGGGCCTGGCCGCGGTGCGGACGAAGGCGCCGACCCCGATCTTGACCTCGACCAGCCCCGCCACCTCCAGCGCGATCAGCGCCTCGCGCACGGTTGGGCGGCTGACGCCCAGCTCGTGCGCCAGGTCGCGCTCGGACGGCAGTTGCTGCCCCGGCTTGAACTCGCCGGATTTGATCGCCGCCGTGATCTGCTCGGCGATCTGGATGTAGAGCTTGCGATTGACGACCGCTTGAAGGGGCATCCTGCCCTGCCGCTCGAAGGTCTCACCATCGGCCCGGACGGCGCCAAAAGAATCTTCTTCTAAATCCCATTTGAGCTGGCCTGACCACTTGACAGCCTATCCGGGGTCACGCCCTAATGCCAGCGCTCTGCCGTCGATCGGCGGGGCAAAGCCGCCGGAGAAGCGGCTGTGGAACGTCGCTCGGGCCGCTGTCATGGCGCGCCGTCCTGGGACGGAGACACCCTTGAAAATCGACCGGATCAGCGTCCTCGACATCCGATTCCCGACCGCGAAAGCGCTGGACGGGTCGGACGCCATGAATCCCGACCCCGACTATTCCGCCGCCTATGTGATCCTGTCGACCGATGACGGGCTGGAAGGGCACGGCCTGACCTTCACCATCGGCCGCGGCAACGACATCGTCTGCGCCGCGATCGAGGCGTTGAAGCCGGCGGTGCTGGGCCGTGACCTGGCTGAGTTCATCCGCGACATGGGCGCCACCTACCGCCGCCTGACCGGCGACAGCCAGCTGCGCTGGCTGGGGCCGGAGAAGGGGGTGATGCAGCTCGCCACCGCGGCGATGCTGAACGCGATCTGGGACCTCTGGGCCAAGGCCGAGGGCAAGCCGCTGTGGCGCCTGCTGGCCGACATGACGCCCGAGGAGACGGTGCGCTGCATCGACTTCCGCTACATCACCGACGCCCTGACGCCGGATGAGGCGGTGGAGCTGCTGCGCCGACAGGAGGCCGGCAAGGCGGAGCGGATCGAGCGTCTGCTGGCCGAGGGCTATCCCGCCTACACCACCAGTGCCGGCTGGCTCGGCTACAGCGACGACAAGATCCGCCGGCTGGTGCGCGAGGCGCTGGCCCAGGGCTTCAAGGCGTTCAAGATCAAGGTCGGCGCCGATCGCGAGGCCGACCTGGCCCGCGCCGCCCTGGTGCGCGCCGAGATCGGCGACGACCTGACCTTCATGGTCGACGCCAACCAGGTCTGGGATGTGGGCCAGGCGATCGAATGGTCGGTCGCGCTCCTGCCCTTCAAGCCGCTATGGGTGGAGGAGCCGACCAGCCCGGACGACATCCTCGGCCATGCCGCGATCGACCGGGTGCTGCGGCGCTACGGCACCCGGGTCGCGACCGGCGAGCACGTCCACAACCGGGTGATGTTCAAGCAGTACCTGCAGGCCACGGCCATGGGGTTCTGCCAGATCGACGCGGCCCGGGTCGGCGGGGTGAACGAGAACCTGGCCATCATCCTGATGGCGGCCAAGTTCGGCGTCCCGGTCTGCCCCCATGCCGGCGGCGTCGGCCTGTGCGAATACGTGCAGCACCTGTCGATGTGGGACTTCATCTCGGTCAGCGGCAGCAAGGATCGCCGCTTCATCGAATATGTCGACCATCTGCACGAGCATTTCGTCGACCCTGTGCGGATCGAGAACGGCTGCTATGCCGTGCCGACCGCGCCTGGCTATTCCATCGCCATGAAGCCCGCCTCGCTCCGGGCCCATCGCTTCCCCGACGGCAGCGCCTGGCGCGACGAGCCGGTCGTGAAGGACGGCTGAGCTTCGGCCGGCACCATCCATCAAGCGCCCGCCCGGCAGAAGGCGGGCCGCAGCAGGAGGACGAACGCCATGAAGACGCTGACGACCATTCTGACGGTGGCCGCCGCCGCCCTGTCGCTGTCCGCCCTCTCGGCCCGGGCCGAGCCGGTGACTTTGACCTGGCAGATGTGGAGCAGCACCGACGCCGAGACCGCGGCTTGGCAGCACGTCGCCGGGCTGGTCAACGCCCAGTACCCCGACATCAAGGTCGAGCTGCAGACTTCGCCCTGGCGCGACTACTGGACCAAGCTGCCGACCCTGGCCGCGTCGAACACGCTGCCGGACATCGTCAGCATCCAGTCGCTGCGCCTGTCCGGCTTCACCACCCTGTTCGAGCCGCTCGACGAGCATGTGAAGGACGGCTTCGACCTCGGCCAGTTCGACAAATCGATCCTCGATGGCCTCAGCTATGACGGCCATCTCTACGCGCTGCCCTATGATTTCGGGCCCCTGGTCGTCTACTACAACCGCGACCTGTTCGCGAAGTACAAGGTCGAGCCGCCGAAGTCCGGCTGGACCCGGGCGGATTTCCTGGCCGCGGCCAAGGCTCTGAGCCAGGACGGCCATTACGGCTTCGCCGTCACCTCCGGCGACTGGCTGGAATTCGCGCTGTCCGACGGGGCCAGGTACCTGACCGAGGACGGAGCGCTGAACTTCGGCGACGCCGAGTTGCAGGCTGCCTTCCAGTCCTATGTCGACCTGGTGACCAAGGAGAAGGTGGCGCCGGTGATCGCCGCCAGCGGCCAGCCCTCCGGCGACATCGCCCGCGGCCGTTTCCTGGCCGGCAACGTCGCCATGTACGTCACCGGCCCGTGGGAGATGATCAACATCCGCAAATCCTCCAACTTCCCGGTCGGGCTGGCGCCGCTGCCCGCCGGCAAGGCCGGCAGCATCACCTTCACCGCCGGCTCGGGCTTCGGCATCAACAAGGCCGGCCCGCACAAGGACCTGGCGTGGAAGGCAATCCAGGTGCTGACCGGGCCGGAGGCGGAGCAGTACCTGGCGTCGCAGGGCCGTGCCTTCCCGGGCCGGATCGCGCAGCAGGGCTACTGGTACGACGTCGCGGCGCAGGGCGTCGCCAATGCGCGCGAGACCATCGACTTCGCGCTGAAGACCGCCCAGCCCTACCGCACCACCGCCAATTGGAACACGGTGTACGAGCTGCTGGAGCAATATGCGCCGCTGGCCTATGGCGGGTCGCAGAGCGGCGCCGAGGTGCTGAACACCGTGCAGGGCCTGGCCGCAGAATGACGGTGCAGGCCCAGGATCTCGGGGCGCAGGCGGCGGTCGTCCCGCAGGCCCGGCGGCGCCTCCGGGCCTTCCGGGCGGAGGGGCGGGCCGCCTTCTGGTTCCTGCTGCCCAGCCTGCTCGGCTTCCTCGCCTTCCTGCTGTTCCCGCTGGTGGCGTCGCTGGCGCTCAGCTTCACCAACTGGCGGCTGCTGGCCGAGCCGAAGTTCGTCGGGGTCGCCAACTACGTCCGGCTGTTCACCGTCGATCCCAGCTTCGGCCGGGCATTGCTCAACACTTTTTTCTACACGGCCGAATACCTGGTGCTGAACATCGTGCTGGCGGTCGGCATGGCGGTCTGGATCTCCAGCCTGCGCTGGGGCAAGCGCTTCTTCCGGCTGATCTTCTTCCTGCCGACCTTCACCCCGATGATCGGCGCCTCGCTGGTCTGGGTGCTGATCTTCACCCCGGGCGGGCTGATGGACTGGGTCGTGCAGTCGCTCGGCCTGCCGATCCCGAACCTGCTGGTCGATCCCGGCTGGGCGATGCAGGCGATCGTCATCGTCTCGCTGTGGTCGGGCTTCGGCTACAACCTGCTGCTGTTCGGGGCGGCGCTGGAATCGATCCCGCAGACCTATCTCGACGCCGCCCAGATCGACGGCGCCACTGCTTGGCAGAGCTTCTGGCGGATCAAGCTGCCGCTGATCTCGCCAACCCTGTTCTTCGGCACGGTGATGACCGCGATCACCGCGCTGCAGGTGTTCGATCAGGTCTATTCCATGACCCGCGGCGGGCCCGGCGCCGCCACCGCGACGCTCGGATTCTTCATCTACCAGAACGGCTTCACCACCTACCGGATGGGCTACGCGTCCTCGATCGCCTGGGTGATGTTCGTCATCATCATGGCGCTGACGGCGTTCCAGTTCCGGCTGCAGCGGAAATGGGTGCACTATGACGACTAGGCCGAAGCACGCCGGCGCCGTCACCGCCGGCACGCTGGTGTCGCAGGGGGCGATGGCGCTGGTGGCGCTGGCCTTCCTGTTCCCGTTCTTCTGGATGCTGACCAACGCCATCCGGCCGAATGGCGAGGTGCTGGCCGTGCCGCCGCGGCTGCTGCCCAGCGAATGGCAATGGGGCAATTTCCTCGACGCCTGGGTGTACCTGCCGTTCGGCCGCTTCTTCCTGAACAGCGCCATGGTCTCCGCCGCCGTCACCGTGATCGTGCTGACCGTCTCCAGCCTCGCCGCCTATGCCTTCGCCCGGCTGCGCTTCGTCGGCCGCGACACGCTGTTCCTGACCTATCTCTCGACGCTGATGATCCCGCAGGTGGTGCTGGTGATCCCGCTGTTCCTGCTGATCAGCAGGCTGGACTGGGTCAACACCTTCCAGGCGCTGATCCTGCCGGTGGCCTTCGGCTCCTTCGGCACCTTCATGCTGCGCCAGTTCTTCAAGACCATCCCGCGCGAGCTGGAGGAGGCGGCCTTGTGCGACGGCGCCTCGCGGCTGCGCATCCTGGTCAGCATCATCCTGCCGATGTCGCTGCCGGTGCTCGGCCTCCTGGCCCTGTTCACCTTCACGGCGCAGTGGAACAGCTTTCTGTGGCCGCTGATCATCGTGAACGGCACCGAGCACGCCACCATCCCGCTGGGCCTCACCATGTTCCAGACCCAGCAGGGCACGCAGTGGAACTACCTGATGGCCGGTGCCGCGATCTCGATGATCCCGGGCCTGTGCCTGACCATCCTGCTGCAGCGCTACATCTTCAGCGGCATCGCCATGAATTCCGGGTTCGGGGGACGGTAACGTTAAGGAGGATTTAGAGGAGCGGACATATTGCTAAATCCCATTTAGAGTCGCATCATTGGACAAGCCAATCGGAAGAGGCGGGAAGGATACAACCATGGACATGCATGTTCCGGCGCAGGCCGAGGCGCCGCGCCTCCTCACCGATGCGCAGATCCGGCAGTTCCTGGCGAACGGCTATCTGGTGCTGCAGACGGCGCTGCCGAAGTCGTTCCACGACCAGGTCTTCCAGCGCTTCGACGACCTGATCGGCGCCGACCGGCACGAGAACCCGGGCAACAACCTGCTGCCGCTGGTGCCGGAGATCAATGCCGTGTTCGAGGATCCGGTGGTGAAGGGCGCGCTGACCAGCGTGCTGGGGCCAGACTACATCATGCACCCGCACCGGGCCCTGCATAAGAACCCGCCCGGCTCGCCGATCCAGAACTGGCACAAGGACAGCTACTGGGGCTACATGCGCCGGGTGCGGAACCACCGGCCGCGCTGGGTCATGATCATGTACTACCCGCAGGACACGCCGGCCGAGCTGGGGCCGACCGGGGTGGTGCCGGGCAGCCACCTGCTCGCCGCCGGGATCCAGGACCCGGACGCGCTTGAGCGCAACGGCTCCGGCCCCGCCGGCTCGGTGCTGATGATCCACTACGACATCTGGCACCGGAAGATGAAGAACCTGACCGCCGACAAGCGGTTCATGATGAAGTTCGAGTTCATCCGCATGGCGCCGGTCGAAGCTCCGGCCTGGCCGCATGGCGACCCGGCCTGGCGGGCGCCGGAACAGGCACCGTCTTTCGCCATGGAGGCGGCCTGGAAGGCGCATTGGCGCTGGCTGACCGGTGGCACCCAGGCCGGCGGCGCGGCCGATCCCGACGCCCTGCGTGCGGCTTTGGTCGGCACGCCGGCGGACGCTGCCGTTGCGATGTCGACCATCGCCGATCTCGGCCCAGCCGCCTCGGCGCTGGTGCCGGCGCTGCTGCCGCATCTCGACGGCGACGACGAGGCGCTGCAGCTCGACGCCGCCTATGCCCTGGGCGCGATCGGCGAAGCGGCCTTACCGGCGCTGCTGCAGCGGGTCGAGGCCGACACACGCCGCGATCCGGAGGATGGCTCGAACAAGAGCGATTCCGGCCGGCTGACGCCGAAGGACTGCATCGCCCTGTCGTCCATCTACGGCCTGGTCGAGATCGGGGCGCCCGCGGTGCCCGAGCTGTTGCGCCTGCTGCGGACCGGCGCCGGCCGGTCGCGCAAATTCGCCGCCTTCGCCCTCGGCGAGATCGCCGGCACCGGGCCGGAGGTGCGCGACGCTCTGATCGCCGCCGCCGGCGATGCCGACCCGCATCTGCGCATCGCCGCGGTCGAGGCGCTGGGACTGAAATCGGCCGATGACTTGACCGTCGCCGCGCTGGCCCGCGCCCTGGACGATGCCGATGCGGAGGTCCGTTTCGACGCGGTGCTCGGCCTGGCGCGGATGGGGCAGGCGGCGGCCGCCGCGGTGCCGGCGCTCGGCCGGGTGCTGACCGAGGATCCGAACCGCTATGTCCGCGGCTATGCGGTCGAGGCGCTGTCCCGCATCGGGGATGACGCCGCGCACCGGGTGCTGCTACCCTATCTCAAGCTTTCCCGCTGGTGTCCGATGACGACGTCGGCGAGCATTTTCTAACCTGTTTCAACGGCGCGGCATTGGCGGATCGGCGGCTCTCCCCCACCAGCGGACCTTCAGCTCAGGATCCGGCAGCCCAGGATCCGGAGGCGCTGGCCGCGCTGCTGGAGCGCACCCTGTCCGGCGCCTCCGGCCGTTCGCTCGCGGGCGGCGCGGTGCGCCAGACGGTGCAGACGCTGGGCCGCGCCATCGTCGCCGGCCGCTATGCCGCCGACCGGCCGCTGCCGACCGAGACCGAGCTGGCCGCCGAATACGCGGTCGGCCGCAACGCCATGCGCGAGGCGATCAAGGTCCTGGCCGGCAAGGGGCTGATCCGCACGCGCCCGGCGCTACGGCTCCCGCATCCGGCCGCGCGAGGAATGGTCGATCCTCGACCCCGACGTGCTGGCCTGGCATCTGCGCGAGCCGGACGGCATCGGTCGCTTCCTGGTCGAGATCTCCGAGCTGCGCGAGATCGTCGAGCCGCAGGCGGCCGAGCTGGCGGCCCTGCGCGCCACGGATGAGGAGGCGGAGGCGATCGTCACCCTGGCCGCGCGGCTGGCGGTCGAGACCATGCCGCAGGTGCTGGACACCGACGTTGCCTTCCACCTGGCGGTGCTGAACGCCTCGCACAACCGGCTGCTGTCCGGCTTCGCCCGGCCGCTCGACGTGCTGCTGCGGGTGCAGTTCCTGGTCTCGGCCCACGGCATCGCGGCGGAATATGCCTACAGCCCCTCGGCCGACTATCATATGGCGATTGCCGAGGGCATCCGCGGCCGCGACCCGCGAAAGGCGCGGGAGGCGGTGATGGCGATGCTGACCCGCAACCGTGGCATCGCCGAGAAGGTGGCGGCGCCGGACTGAAACGGGGAGGGCGGCATGGCTCGGGATCCGGGGCTGGAGGAGCTGGTGCGGGAGGCGCTGGGCGCCGAGCCCGGCCTGGACGAAAAGCGGATGTTCGGCGGCCTGGCCTGGCTGCTGCACGGCAACCTGCTGTGCGGCGCCCGGCTCGACAGCATGCTGGTCCGCCTCGGCAAGGGCAACGACGGCTGGGCGCTGGAGCAGCCGGGCGTCGCGCCGATGGTCATGCAGGGCCGTCCCATGCCGGGCTGGGTCCGGGCCGGTGCCGCGGCCTATGGCGACGACGCGCTGCGCCGGCGGCTCCTGGATGCCGCGCTCGCCTTCGTCCGCACCCTGCCGCCGAAATAGCTAAGCCGCCAGCGTCGCCAGGACGAACTCGGCTCGCTCGGTCACGCTCGCCTTCGGCAGGACCACGACCTCGTAGCCGAGCGCCGGATAGGCCTCGAGCAGCCGCTCGTACTCGGCCAGGGCAGCGTCGAGGCCGTGGCGCCGCTCCGGATCGGTGCCGTAGATCTCCGGCCAGGGCGGGGTCAGGAACACCCGTCGGTGATCAGGCAACGCTATGGTCGTTCAGCCCTCCCGGGTGAGCGCCATGATGTCGTCCGTGCTCATCGCCATATCGCCCCGTCCCCGCAGATGGGAGACAATCTGGCCGCGGCCATACTGCCTTGGCGAACAACCCATCACCCGCTTGAACGCCGTGCTGAAGGCGCTTTCGGATTCGTAGCCGAGCGACAGGGCGATGGCGGAGACGGGATCGCCGGAGTGGATCAGCCGGTCCGCGGCCAGCAGCATGCGCCAGCGCGTCAGGTATTCCAGCGGGGCCTCGCCGACCGTCTCCTTGAACCGCAAGGCGAAGCTGGACCGCGACATGCCGGACCGCGCCGCCAGCGTCTGAAGCGTCCAGCGCTGCGCCGGGTCGTCGTGCATGGCGGTGATCGCCCCGCCGATCCGCCGGTCCGCCAGGGCGAACAGCCAACCGACACCGGCTTTCGGCCCTTCCGCCAGATGCAGCCGCAGGGCCTGGATCAGCATCGTATAGGCCAGGTGCTGCGCCACCAGGAAGCCGCCCGGCTGCCGCTCGCGCAACTCCTGCCCCATGCGCTCCATGCACCAGCGCAGCGCCGCCCGGTCCGGCTCCGACCGGATATGGACGATCGGCGGCAGCGCGCGCAGCAGCACGCGGGCGTGGCTGCCGTCGAGCACGAAGTGACCGCCGACGACGGAGAAGTCGCCGCCGCCGCCGACCAGGGCGATGCCGCCGCTGCGGGGGCTGGGGAAGATCGTCATGGCGTCGACCGGCGCCAAAGCCAGGTCGCTGGCCAGCCGGAAGGGCTGTCCCCATGGCAGCAGGAAGCAGTCTCCCGTCCGTAGGCGCACCGGGCCGGCGTCGACACCCTCCATCGCCAGCCAGCATTCGCCGGACCCGATGGTGTAGCACTTGATCCCGTCGTGCCGGGGGAAGCGGATCGACCAGTCGCCGCCGGCCTCGAAGCCGCCGAAGCGATAGCTGCGGGGCTTCAGCAGAGACAGCACGTCTGACAGCGGATCCATGGGCTATCCCGGACGATCGCGAAGATAAGGCGGACTTCGCAGCATAGATCGTATTCTCCGGGACTCCTATCGTGCGGTCATTCCGCAGAGGTGATCCCAGACAAGGGCAGTATCGATGACAGCGTTCACGATCAACGGGCGGGCGGTGGATGTCGCCGTCGGGCTCGACACGCCGTTGCTATGGGTGATCCGGGAGCATCTGAAGCTCACCGGCACCAAGTTCGGCTGCGGCATCGCGCAATGCGGCGCCTGCACCGTCCACATCGACGGCGCGCCGGCGCGCTCCTGCATCACTCAGCTTCAGGACGTGGCGGGCAGGGCGGTGACCACGATCGAAGGCCTCTCGCCGGATGCCGGCCATCCGCTGCAGAAGGCCTGGATCGCCGAGCAGGTGCCGCAATGCGGCTATTGCCAGTCCGGTCAGATCATGCAGGCGGCGGCGCTGCTCAAGGATAATCCCAGCCCCAGCCGCGACCAGATCGTCGAGCATATGGACGGCAACATCTGCCGCTGCGGCACCTATGTGCGGATCATCAGCGCGATCCAGCGCGCCGCGCGGGAGGCCTGAGCCATGACGCTGCAGCTTCGTGTCGATGCGCTGTCTCGGCGCAGCTTTCTCGTCACCGTCGGGGGCGTCGGCATCGCCGTCACCTTCGGCGGCTTGTCCGAGGAGGCTTGGGGCGTTCCGGCGGCGGCGTCGGCCGCGGGCGACTATCGCCCGAATGCCTGGGTGGCCATCGCCGGCGACGGCACGGTGACCATCAGGTCGCCCGCCTCGGAGATGGGGCAGGGGATCATGACGACGCTGCCGCTGCTGATCGCCGAGGACATGGATGCCGATTGGGACAGGGTCCGCATCGTCCAGGCTCCGTCCGACGCGGAGACCTATGGCAATCCGGGCTTCTACGGCATTCAGCTCACCGGCGGCAGCGAATCCACGCGGGGCTATTACGAGATGCTGCGCCTGATCGGCGCCCAGACCCGCAAGATCATCCTGGCGAGCGCCGCCGGGATGCTGAACGTCCCGGTGGGCGAGCTGACGACCGAGCCCAGCCGGGTCGTGCACGCGCCATCGGGCCGCTCGCTCGGCTACGGCGAGATCGCAGAGGCCGGGGCGCTGCCCGATCCGCTGCCGCAGGCGACCGTCGCCGATCTGAAGCCTCGCGAGCAATGGCGCTATATCGGCAATCCGAGAATAAGCCGCGTCGACATTGCCTCGAAGGTCGACGGCACCGCGATTTACGGGATCGACGTGCAGCGTCCGGACATGCTGTACGGAGCGGTCCTGCGCGCACCCGTTCAGGGCGAGCGGCCGGAAGCGATCGACGACGCCGCGGCCCAGGGTGTGCCGGGCATCCTGCGCATCGTGCCGCTGCCCTATGGCGTAGGCATCATCGGCAAGACGGTCGAGGCGACCAAGCGGGCCAAGGACCTGCTCGACGTAACCTGGAGCACGTCGTCGCGGGTCCGCCGCTACACCAGCGATCGGCTGCTGGACGAGTATCGCACCGTCGGCCGCGACTTCGCCCAGGCGGTCGTCACCGCTCACGCGGTCGGCGATGCACCGGCCGCGATCTCTGGGGCCGCGACGATCATTGCGGTCGACTACATGAGCGACCACGTCTGCCATGCGACGATGGAGTCGATGAACGCCACGGCGCTCGTGACCGGCGACAGGGTGGAAATCTGGGCACCGACACAGGGGCCGACGGGCACCCAGGGCTTCGCGGCGGAGGTGGCCGGCACCACCCCCGACAAGGTCAAGGTGAACACGACCCTGCTCGGCGGCGGCTTCGGCCGCAAGGCGGAGGCCGACTTCATCGTCGACGCGGTGTCGCTGGCCAAGGCGGTGGAAGGCCGCCCGGTCAAGGTGATCTGGAGCCGTGAAGACGACGTCCGGCACGACAAGTACCGGCCGCTCGCGGCGCAACACCTGCAGGTCGGGCTCGATGCCGGCGGGACCATCGTCGGCTGGCGGCATCGCATCGTCGCGGATTCCATCTTCGCCCGGACCTTGCCCCGGCTGTTCGAGAGCGAAGGCGGCCACGACGACGTCGTGACCGAGGGCGCGCAGTTCAACTACGCCGTCCCGGGGCATCGGATCGAATACATCCGCCAGGACAACGGGCTGGATGTCGGCTTCTGGTTCGCGGTCGGCGTCGGCTACACCAGATTCGCCATCGAATGCGTCGTCGACGAGATCGCGGCGGCCAGGGGCGCCGATCCCCTGGCGCTGCGGCTGGAGCTGCTGAAGGACCAGCCGCGGGCGCGCAGGGTCATCGAGACCGCTGCGCAGATGGCGGAGTGGGATCGCCCCCGCAACGGGCGGGCGCTGGGCCTCGCCTATTCCGACGCGTTCGGCTCGCATTGCGCCCAGATCGCCGAGGTGTCGCTGAACCGGCAGAGCGGCGAGATCCGGGTGCACACGGTATGGTGCGCGGTCGATCCGGGGGTGGCCGTCCAGCCGCGCAACATCGAAGCCATGATGATCGTCGGCATCACCAACGGCGCCAGCCATGCGCTGTTCGAGCAGATTACGATCATCGACGGCGAGGTGCAGGAATCGAACTTCGACACCTATCGGGTGATGCGGATGTCGGAGGCACCCGACATCAAGGTCGCCATACTTCCGACGCCCGAGGCTCCGATCGGCGGCATCGGCCAGGCCGGCCTGCCGCCGATCGGTCCAGCGATCGCCAATGCGGTGGCCCGGCTCACCGGCGGTGTACGGCTCCGGCACTATCCCTTCCTGCCGCAGCGGGTGCTGCAGGCGCTCAACGCCTGATTTGGAATGTGCCCCGGACGATCGCGAAGATAATCCGGATTCTGCAGCATGGATCGTCTTTCCCAACTGCCTATCCTCACGATAGGCCACAAGGCGGCCTCTGGCATCACATCAAGGACAGAGCGATGCGTGTCTTCGTTACCGGCGCCACCGGTTTCGTCGGCTCGGCCGTTGTCGGCGAGCTGATCGGCGCGGGCCATCAGGTGCTCGGCCTGACCCGGTCCGATGCGGGCGCCGAAGCCCTTCTTGCCGCGGGCGCCCAGCCGCATCGAGGCGATCTCGAGGATCTCGACAGCCTGCGCTGCGGCGCCGCCCAGGCGGATGGCGTGATCCATACGGGCTTCAACCACGACTTCTCGAAATTCGCAGAGAACTGCGCGGTCGACCGGCGCGCCATCGAGGCGCTCGGCGCCGTGCTCGCAGGCTCCGACCGGCCGCTGCTGGTCACCTCCGGGGCCGCGGTGGTGGCGGCGGGCCCGGTCGGGACCGAGGAGGATGGGCCGGTTCCCACCTCCGCCGCCTATCCCCGCATGTCCGAGGCGACGGCCGCCGAGCAGGTGGCGCGGGGCGTGCGCGCCGCGGTGGTGCGCCTGCCGGCCTCGGTCCATGGCGACGGCGACCATGGCTTCGTGCCGATCCTGATCAAGCTGGCCCGCGAGAAGGGCGTGTCGGCCATGATCGGCGAGGGCCTCAACCGCTGGCCCGCCGTCCACCGCTCCGACGCCGCCCGTGTCTACCGGTTGGCGCTGGAGCGAGGCTCCGTTGCCGAGACCCGCTATCACGCCATCGCGGAGGAGGGCGTGCCGTTCCGGGACATCGCCGAGGTGATCGGCCGCCGCCTGGGGGTGCCGGTGGCCGGCAAATCGCCCGAAGAGGCGGCGGCGCATTTCGGCTGGTTCGCGATGTTCGCCGGGATGGACGTCCCGACCTCGAGCGAGCGGACCCGGGCTTGGCTGGGCTGGCAGCCGCAGCAGCCCGGGCTGCTCGCCGATATAGACCGGCCGGCCTATTTCGAAGTCTGACCGGATGTGAGGATGGGCAGGGCGGGCGCTACGGCGCCCGGCCCTTGCTCCGCAGCCAGTCCTCGTATTCCGGCCGGGCGGCGTCGCTCAGCGGGTAGTAGCGGCGCAGGTCACCGCCTTCGGACAGGCGCTCGCGCGAGAACTCCTCCCATTCATGGTGGTGAGTGGCCTTCTCGATCACCTCCGGCGCCAGCGCCACCGGGACCACCACGGCGCCGTCATCGTCGGCGACGATGATGTCGCCCGGCATCACCAGCACGCCGCCGCAGGCGATCGGGATGTTGACGCCGAAAGGCATCAGGTCGGTCTGGGTGTGGAAGTTCGGGGTCACGCCGCGCAGCCAGAAGCCGAGGTCGAGCCGCCCCGTGTTGGGATAGTCGCGGATGCAGCCGTCGATCACCACGCCCAGGCCGCCGCGGCCCTTGAAATAGGTCAGCATCATGTCGCCGAACACGCCGCTCTTCATGTCGCCGCGGGCGTCGACGACGACGATGTCGCCCTTCTGCGCGTGATACAGCACGTGCCGGTGGAGCTGCTTCTCCGGCTCGGCGTATTCGTCCTCGCCGTAGAGGTCCTCGCGCTTCGGCATGAACTGCAGCGTCAGCGCCGGGCCGGCGATCGCCTTGCCCTTGGTCCAGGCCACCGGGCCGCCGATATGGGTGTTGCGGATGCCCATATGGGCGAGGGTGCTGCTGGCCGTGGCGGCGCCGATCGCCTGCAGTGCCGCCGACCATTCCGCCGGCGGCCGCTTGATGTCGCTGGTCTCGATCATTCTGGGTCTGCTTTCGTTTTGAAGATCAACGAATTCTGGATCCCCTGTCTGTCATGCCCGGGCTTGACCCGGGCATCCAGAGAGCGTCGATACCCGCTGGATTGCCGGGTCAAGCCCGGCAATGACAGGAGAGGGGAGAGCGACGGCTAAGGCTCGTCGCCGAAATAGCTGGATCCCTTCTGCAGATGCGCCCTGGCGACGTCCTCGTTCAGGGTCAGGCCATGGCCCGGCCGGTCGTTCAAATGGATGAAGCCGTCGACGATCGGCGGGCCGCCATCGACCATGGCGCTCCACCACTCGACGTCATGGGCGTGGAATTCCATCACCAGGAAGTTGTTCATGGCGGCGCAGACATGGGCGCCGGCCACCGTGCCGATCGGGCTCGCCACATTGTGCGGCGCGATCGGGATGTAATAGAGGTCGGCGTGGTCGGCGACCTTCTTGGCCTCGGCCAGCCCGCCCATCTTCGGGATGTCCGGGGCGATGATCCGGGCCGCCTGCTTCTCGATCAGCTCGCGATAGCCATGCTTGCGGTACAGGTTCTCGCCGGTGCAGATCGGCGTCCGGGTCGAATGGGTGACGTGGCGCTGCGCCTCGATGTTCTCGGGCGGCACCGGGTCCTCCAGCCACAGCAGGTCGAAGGGCTCCAGCGCCTGGGCCAGCTTGATGGCGTCGTTCACCCCGAACTTCCAATGCGCGTCCATCGCCACCATGATCTCGGGCCCGACCGCCTCGCGCACGGCGCGGACGACATCGACCATCCAGGCCATCTCGCGCGACCCGATGGTGCGGTTGAACGGCTCGAACCACTGCCGGCGCGGGTTCGGATCGTCGGAGATGTCGATGGTGTGGGGATTGCGGGTGTCGAGATCGAACTTGATGGCGCTGAACCCGTCCGCCACCACCTCGCGCGCCTTGGCGGCATAGGAAGACGGCTCCGGCGTGTCGCCGGCGTGGCAGTCGGCATAGATCCGGATCTTGTCGCGGAAGCGGCCGCCGAAGAAGGTCGAGATCGGGGTCTGCAGCGCCCGGCCCAGCAGGTCCCACAGCGCGATCTCGATGCCGCTGATCGCGGTGACAGTGGCGCCGGCCTGCGAGCCCTCGCCGGACAGGCAGCGGATCAGGATCTCGACGATCTTGCCGATGTTGACCGGGTCCTCGCCGATGATGATCGGCTTGGCCTTGTGCACCAGCTCGGCCACCCCGGCGCCCCAATACGCCTCGCCCAGGCCGGTGATGCCGGCATCGGTCTCCACCTTCACCAGCACCCACGGGAAGTTCCCCGCGATGACGGCGGTGCGCAGATTGGTGATCTTCACGGAATCGTCCTTCCCTTCGAGATCCGACCCGCTTGGCGGGGCCGGTGATTGGTCAGGCGGCCGGCAGCGCGCGTCCGGTCCTGCCGTCGAACAGGTGCAGCTTCTGCTGGTCGAATTCGAGCCAGACCGGCTGGTCGATCCCCAGCTTGACGTCGGGCGTGACGCTGACCACCAGCGGGGCCGACCCCAGATGGACATGGGCGTAGGTGATGTCGCCGGTCGGCTCGACCGTGTAGACCCGGCCGGCAACCGCCCCGGGCACCGCCTCGCGGTGCAGCCGGATGGTGCTGTGCCGCGCACCCAGCACGATCTCGCCATCAGTCGCCGCCAGGGCTTTGCGGGCATTGGCGTCGGACAGCGCAGTGCGCCAGCCGTCCGGGCTCTCGATCTCGGTGCCGTTGTCGGCGACGCGGGCCCGCACCAGGTTCATCGCCGGGCTGCCGACGAAGCCGGCGACGAAGGTGTTGACCGGGTGCTCGAACACCTGCTCCGGCGTGTCGTATTGCTGCAGCACGCCGCCGCTCATCACCGCCATCTTGTCGGCCATGGTGACGGCTTCCATCTGGTCGTGGGTGACGTAGATCACCGTCGCCCGCAGATCCTGGTGGAAGCGCTTCAGCTCGGCCCGCATCTGGGTGCGTAGCTTGGCGTCCAGATTCGACAGCGGCTCGTCCATCAGGAACACGCGCGGGTCGCGCACCAGGGCCCGGCCCAGCGCGACGCGCTGCTGCTGTCCGCCCGACAGCTCGCGCGGCCGCCGCTCCAGCAGATGCTCGATGTCCAAGAGCTTTGCCGCGGCCCGGACCTTGGTCTCGATCTCGGCGTTCGGCAGTTTCCGCATCTTCAGCGGGAAGGCCAGGTTCTTGTAGATCGTCTTGTTCGGGTACAGGGCGTAGTTCTGGAACACCATGGCGATGTCCCGGTCCTTCGGGTCCAGGTCGTTGACCAGCCGGTCGCCGATCTGGATGTCGCCGTCGCTCAGCTCGATCAGCCCGGCGACCAGGTTCAGCGTCGTCGTCTTGCCGCAGCCGGACGGGCCGACCAGGGCCACGAACTCGCCGTCGCCGACCGTCAGCGAGACATGGTCGACGACGGTCAGGTCGCCATACCGCTTGACCACGTCCCGCAGGACCACCTCTGCCATCGGCTCCCCTTCTCGTCAGGACTTGACCGCGCCCTCGGTCAGGGCACGGACGAAGTATTTCTGCAGGACCAGGAACAGCACGACGACCGGCACGCTCATGATGAACGAGGCCGCCATCAGCCCGGGCCAGTTGGTCGCGTATTCGGTGAAGAAGCGTTCCAGCCCGACCGGCAGCGTCAGCTTGCTCTTGTCGTTGATGAAGGTCAGGGCATAGACGTATTCGTTCCACGCCAGAACGAAGGAATAGATCGCGGTGGCGATGATGCCGGGCGTGGACAGCGGCATGACCACGAAGATGAAGGCCTGGAACCGGGTGGCGCCGTCGATCCGTGCCGCCTGCTCCAGTTGCGGCGGGATGTTGTCGTAGAAGCCCTTCAGCAGCCAGATCGACAGCGGCAGGCCGAAGGTCAGGTAGGTCAGGATCAGCGACCAGGCCGTGTTCACCAGCCCCATCCACTTCATCATGATGAACAGCGGCATCAGGAAGACCACGGCCGGGAACATGTTCCGGACCAGCACGGCGTAGAACAGCAGCTTGCGGCCGGGGAAGCGGAAGCGCGAGAAGGCGTAGGCCGCCGGCACCGCGATGACGACGCCCAGCACCGTGGTCGCGGTCGACACCATGACGCTGTTCAGCAGGTAGTGCAGGAACTCCTGCCCGACCTCGTTGGTGGGTGACAGCAGCCGCGTGTACTGCTCCAGCGTCGGCTCGGACGGGATCCATTCGGGCGGATACTGCAGCGCGGCGAACTGGGTCTTCACCGAGGTCAGCAGCATCCAGGCCATCGGCAGCACGGTGAAGATGCCGAGCAGGACCAGGTAGACGATGCGGGCCACGCCCCAGCCGCCGGCCTTGCCACGGCGGCGCTTCGGGGCGGGGCGCCGCTCAAGCGTCACGGCGCTCATTCCGGCCTCCTCTCGCCCTGGGTCAGGGCCCGGACATAGAAGTATCCGAGGCCCATCATCACCACGAACAGGATCACCGAATAGGCCGAGGCGATGCCGAAGCGGATGCGGCCGAAGGCCAGCTGGTAGATCTGGGTGATCCAGATGTCGGACGACCCGGCCGGACCGCCGCCGGTCATGATCCAGGGGATGGTGAAGCCGTTCAGGTTGGTGACCAGCAGCAGCAGCACGGTCACCATCGTCACCCCCTTCAGATGCGGCATGGTGATGTGCCAGAAGCGCTGCCAGATGCCGGCGCCGTCGACCCTGGCGGCGCGGTGCAGCTCGTCCGGCACGGTCTGCAGCCCGGCCAGCAGCATGATCATGGCGAAGGGGAACTCCTTCCAGATATTGACCACGATCAGCGAGGGCAGCGAGGTGTGGACGTTGTCCAGGAAGTTGATCGGCGTCTCGGTGATGCCGAAGGCCACCGACAGCGCGCCGATCACGCCGAAATCGCTGTGATACAGCCAGCGCCAGACATAGGAGGCGGCGACGGCGCTGATCACATAGGGGATCAGGAACAGCCCCCGCAGCATGCCGCGGCCGATGAAGGAGCTGTTCAGCGACAGCGCGGCGCCGAGCCCCAGGATGAAGGCAAAGGCCGTCGAGAACACCGTCCAGATCAGGGTGTTGATGGTGACTTCGCGGAAGCTGTCGCTGCCCAGGATGCGGCTGTAGTTGTCGAGGCCGACAAAGGTCTTGTCGGCCATCGCCAGGCTGGGCGGGGTGTTGAAGAAGGACAGGTAGACCGTGTCGTAGATCGGGTAACCGATCACCAGCAGCATCACCGCGAACGCCGGCAGGATGTAGAGGTAGTCGGCCCGGTGGCGGATGATGCGCCGCATCAGCCCCGGGCGGCGGGGCGCCACCCGCGTTCTTGGCGCATCCTCCTGCGCGGCAGCCATGGTCACGCCCGATTTCTCCTTCGCGGGGGGAAAGGGCCGGCCGGCGCCTCAGGCACCGGCCGGTGCGGGACGGGGCCTAGAGGCCCGACAGCAGGTCCTTGATCTTGCTGGCGGCGTCGTCGGCCGCCTCGGCCACGGTCATCTTCCCGGTCAGCGCGTTCTGCATCATGTCCGGGACGATGATGTTCATGATCTCCGCCGATTCCGGGATCACCGGGAACGGGATCCCGCTCGGCAGCATCGAGGTGGTGACGTTCAGGAACTTGATCTCGTCCAGCCGCTGCTTCATCCACTTGGTGCGGAAGCCGCGGGTGTTGCCGGGGTTGGAGCCGACCCAGGCCACCTTGGTCGACCATTCCGGCCCGGTGGCGAAGGCGATGAACGCACGGGCGGCGTCCTTGTCCAGCCCGCCATCGACCACATCCGGATTGAAGATGTGGGCGTTGGACCCGCCGAACACCACGGCGCGCCGTGCCGGCCCCTTCGGGATCAGCCCGTAGCGCATGTTCGCCACCACCGCGTCGGCCACCGCCTTGTCGGCGCCGGTCGCCTTCTTGGCGCGGTCCAGCATGGTGGCGTATTCCAGCGGGTGGCTGATCATCATCGCCAGCTGGCCGGAGATGAAGGGGTCCTGGTTCTCGGTCTGCGTGTTGGTCAGGGCCGAGGTCGGCACCGACTTGTCCCGGACATACATGTCGTAGGACGCCTGCAGCGCGGCCTTCGAGCCGTCATTGTTGATGTAGATGTTCTGGTAGGTCGGGCTCGCCTCGGCCTCGTCCAGCGCGCCGCCGCCATAGGCCCAGCATTGCGGCATGTAGCGGAACGGCGTGTTGCCGGCATTCGGCCGGGCCACCAGGCCGTAGCCGTTCTTGCCGGTCTTGTCCTTGATCTGCTTGGAATAGGCGACCAGGTCGTCCCAGGTCGCCGGCGGGCTCTCGGGGTCGAGGCCGGCCTCCTTGAAGATCGCGGCGTTCCAGATCAGCGCCATGGTCTCGTTGTTGGTCGGCACCCCGTAGGTCTTGTCCTTCCAGGTCACCGACTTCATCGCGCCGGGCCAGAAATCGGCGGTGCGATGGCCGACCAGCTCCGGCGACAGCTCGCTCAGCTGGCCCTTGGCGGCGAATTCCACGCCCCACAGGATCGGCAGCTTCGCCGCCATCGGCGCGGCGTTGCCGAGCGCCGCGGCGCGCAGCTTGTTCAGCATCTGGTTGTAGTCGAGGTTCTGCTTCTCGACCGTGATGTTGGGGTAGGTCTTGGCGAAGGCCTCCCAGAACTGGGCATCGATCTCGTGGTCGATCCGGGGCGACGCCTCGTTCGGTCCCACCCACCAGTAGGTCAGCCGGCCCTTGTAGTCGAGCGGCACCACCTTGGCGCATTCCGCCGCGGTGTCGACCTCGATCGTGCCGGCGATGCTGTTGATGTAGTCCGGCGTCCAGTTGGCGATGTCGATGCCCGTGTCCTGCGCCAGGGCGCGGAGCGGGCCGAGCCCGGCGGCCAGCGCCCCGGCCCCGGCGGCATAGCCGAGGAAGCGCCTGCGGTCGACGGCATGGGTAAAGAGGTCACCTGCATGAGGCTTGGTCATGAGCGGTCCTCCCAATGGCCTCGCTTGTCGTCTGCGAGTTCCGGGTCAGCCTAGGCTTCGGGGGTAAAACGCGTCAAGGATCTCTGCGCAATTAGTTGCGGTATTTGTTATGTTGTTAGTCAGGGGAATTCCTCGACCGGCCGTTCAGTCGAAGAATTCCCTGTCTTCGTCGGCCAGGTGCTGCCGGGCTCGCTCGGGGTTGATCTCGACGCCCATGCCGGGCCGGTCCCAGACCTCGATCAGCCCGTTGCGGACGATCGGATTGGGCAGGCCGTCGACGATGTCGTACCACCAGGCCGGGTTGCCGCTGGGGTATTCGAAGGCGATGAAGTTGTTCGGCAGCGTGGCCGAGACCTGGACCAGCGCGGCCAGGCCCAGCAGGCCGTTGCCGGTGCCGTGCGGCGCCATCAGGATGCCGTGCAGGTTGGCGTATTCGGCGATCCATTTCAGCTCGGCGATGCCACCGACGTCGCAGGGGTCGGGGCCGACCACATTTACCGCGTGGCCCTCGATCAGCGCCTTGAAGTTCTGGCGCAGATAGATCTGCTCGCCGGTGTGGATCGGGGTCGAGGTGGCGCGGGTGACCTCGCGATACACGTCGGCGTTGACATAGGGCACATAGTCGCCGGTGAGCAGGTCCTCGAGCCACAGCAGGTTGTAGGGCTCGACCGCGCGGGCGAAGCGGATCGCGTCCGGTACGGTCCAGCCCGGCCCGCAGTCCAGCGCCAGCGCGACCTTGTCGCCCAGCACCTCCTTCATCGCCGCGACGCAGTCGATCATGTGCTTCAGCCCGCGCTCGGTGATCAGCCCCGAATCCATCGCGCCGTGGAACACGCTCTGCCCCGGGTTGCCGTAATAGAAGTCGGGGATCTCCCGCTTCATCGGGCTGTGGAAGCCGATGCCCTGCTTGATCATGGTGAAGCCCTCGGGCAGGGCCATCTGCCGCTTGGCATCCGCGGCGTAGTGCTCCGGCGAGTAGCCGCCCATCGGCACGCGCAGCGAGCCGTTATAGACCCGCACATGGTCGCGCACCTTGCCGCCCAGCAGCTTGTGCACCGGCAGCCCCGCTGCCTTGCCGGCGACGTCCCACAGCGCCATCTCGATGGCGCTGACCGCGGCCCCCCAGGGTTTGAAGGCGCCGCGCTGGCGGATCCGCGTCATGGTCCGCTCGACCAGCGTCGGGTCCTCGCCGATCAGGGCGTCGCGGAAATGCAGGATGTGCGGCTTCAGGTACGGCTTGTAGGACTCGACCTCGCCATAGCCGCTGAGGCCCTGGTCGGTGACGATGCGCACGATCGGGTTTTTGCCGATCACGGCGCATTTCAGATCGGTGATCTTCATGGTCCTGGGCGCCCCGCTCGGTGGGGGACGGGCGTTGCCGCCCACCCGGTTGCTTCCTCTCCGCTGCCCTTTTATGTCCGATCTAGGCAGTCGATGACCGAGCCTAACACAGGCAAGACTCTTTGCAACTTGTTAGGTACGAGAAAGATCAGGAGCTGGTTTTGACGTTGCCTCTCCCGCTTGCGGGGAGAGGTCGGAGACGCGAAGCGGCTCCGGGTGAGGGCTCTTTGTCGAGGCCCGGGCCGGCCCTCACCCGGTCGTCCTGCGGACGCCCGGCCTCTCCCGCCAGGCGGGAGAGGCAATAGGAGCGGACCTTATGGGCCTAAGCAATCGCCTGGGCTGCGCCCTATTTCGCCGCCTTCGCCCGCTTCAGCACCGGCGCCAGCCAGGCCGTCGGCGAGGCAGGGCCGGTGGAGCCGCGGGTGACAATCTCGGCCACCAGCGCCAGGCGCACCGGCGGACGGGCCGCGGCTTCGGCGTCGCCCAGCCGGTCGGCGATGCAGCGCACCATGGCAGCGCCGATCTCGACCTGCGGCGTCCGCACCGTGGTCAGCCGCGGCGACACCTGCGACGCGGCCGCAAAATCGTTGAACCCGACCACCGAGATGTCCTCCGGCACCCGGATGCCCAGGCGCAGCAGGTCCGAGACCACGTTCACGGCGATGCCGTCATGGGCGCAGAACAGCGCCGTCGGCACCCCGCCGCGCCGCAGATGGGCCAGGAAGACGTCGCGGAAGCCCTCCGCCTCATCGAAGACGATGTCCTCGGCCGTGGCGTCCGGCGCCTCCAGCATGCCGTCGCGGAAGCCGCGGTAGCGCTCGGCCCGGCCGAGCGGCAGCGTGCTGCCATGGACGAAGGCCGTGGCCCGGTGGCCAAGGCCCAGCAGCAGCCGGGCCACGCCGACCCCCGCCTCCCAGTCGGCGCCGACCACCTGGTCGATCCGCTCCATCGCGCCGACATAGGTGGCGCAGACCACCGGCAGGCCGGTGCGCGCGGCCAAAGCGGAGATCTCCTGCGGCCGGGGCACCGCCAGGATCAGCCCGGCCACGGCGCTGTCCAGCGGGGCGCCCTCGGCGAGGTGCCGGGCCTGGCGCGGCACGATCGAGAAGCCCAGCCGCTCGCCCTCGCGCTCGGCGCCGTGCAGCATGTTCAGCCACAGCTCGCTGGAGACCGGGTCGATCTCCTGGCGGATGAACAGGATCTGGCCGTTGGCGGCCGGCAGCTCCTGGCTGCGGCGATAGCCCAGGCTGTGGGCGGCGCGCAGCACCCGGTTGCGGGTGGCCTCGCCGACGCCGGACTTGCCGGACAGGGCGCGGGAGACGGAGAACTTCGAGATCCCGAGCCGGTCGGCGATGTCCTGGATGGTGACGCGGCCTGAGCTCATGCCGGGTTGCGCTCCTGTTTGGGCCGCACCTTCTGCCGCAGCGCTGGTTCCGCCGTCAACATCGTCACATGCCACCGCATCGGCTTGCGCAACTTGTTTGGTGATGATAGCAAATTACCTAACGAACAGCAAACTGCAGGGGCGGAGACCATGACCACAGGACGTCTGGATGACGCTGCCATGGGCAGGGTCGAGAACGCCGTGTCGACCCATTCCCGGCCGAGCGAGCTCAGAATCACCGATCTGCGGGTCGCGGTGGTGGTCGGCAGCGGCTATCACCCGATCATCCGCATCGACACCAACCAGGGCATCAGCGGCCTCGGCGAGGTGCGCGACGGCGGCCATGCAGAATACGCGCTGCAGTTCAAGCACATGCTGCTGGGCCAGAATCCCTGCAATGTCGACATGATCTTCTCGGCCCTGCGCCGCTACGGCAACTGGGGGCGGGAAGGGGGCGGCGTCTCCGGCGTCGAGATCGCGCTGTGGGACCTGGTCGGCAAGGCCTATGGCGTGCCGTGCCACCAGTTCCTCGGCGGCAAGCACCGCGACCGGGTGCGGATCTACGGCGACACGCCGGCCCCGGCCCAGCCGACGCCGGAGGGCTATGTCGAAGCGGTGCTGCGGCGCAAGGCGCTGGGCCTGACCTTCATCAAGTTCGACCTGCCGCCGCGCTTCTTCAACGCGGTCGACGGCGCCCTGGTCGGCCAGGCCACCCGGCACGAATACGACCTGGCCAAGGCCTGGCGCGCGCCGGGCGCCGGGCGGGGCATCAAGCTCAGCCAGAAGGGCATCGCCGCCGCGGTCGACGTGGTCCGCGCCGTGCGCGAGGCGGTGGGCCCTGAGATCTCGCTGTGCATCGACCATTTCGGCGAAGGCTTCGTCACCGCCGACGAGGCGATCCGCCTGGGCCAGGCGCTGGAGCCGTTCGACCTCGCCTGGGTCGAGGACCCGCTGCCCTGGCACGATTTCGCCGGGCACAGGAAGGTGGCCGACGCGCTCTTGACCCCGGTCGCGGCGGGCGAGGAACTGTATCTCTGGGACGGGTTCCGTGAGCCGATCGAGACCCGCGCCTTCGACATCCTGCACCCCGACCTGCTGACCTCGGGCGGCATGCTGGAGACCAAGCGCATCGCCGATTACGGCGAGCGCTTCGGCCTGGCGACCGCGCTGCACGCCTGCTGCACGCCTATAGGCCTGATGGCCAACGTCCATTGCGGCGCCGCGATCTCCGGCCTGGTGGCGGTCGAGCACCACGGGCTGGACCTGCCGAACTGGGGCGAGCTGGTGACCGGCATCGACCCCGACTACCTCGAGGGCGGCTACGTCACCGTGCCCGACTCGCCTGGCCTCGGCATCGAGCTGAACGAGGAGGCGGTGGCGGCGCAGTTGCGCCATCCCGGCGCCCTGTTCCAGCCGACCGAGGAGTGGAACCGGATCCGCATCGGCTTCGAGCGCCGGTCGCGGGGTTGACGCGGCAGTTGCCTCGCTACAGTTGGAACTGCAGCCGGCGCGACAGCACGATGCCAGCCGCCCCGCGCAGCGTGGCGAAGCCTCGCTGGTCGGTCAGCAGCACGTGCGGGTCGCTGCCCGGGCGCGGCGGCACCAGGCGGCCGACATGCGCCTCGATCGCCGCCCGTAGCCGCTCGCCGGCCTCGACCACCTCGCCATGCAGCACGAAGTGGTTAGGCGCCAGCGTCTGCTGCAGGTTGGCGATGCCGACCGCGATGTTGCGGGCATAGAGGTCCAGGAGCCGCCCGGCCGCGTCGGAGCCGGCATCGGCCTGACCGGCCAGCAGGGCAGGGGTCATCGCCTCGGCCCCGGGCAGGCCGGCGGCCTGCGCCTGGCGCCGCAGCCAGCCGATCGTCGCGATCGTCTCCCAGCAGCCGCGGCGGCCGCAGGCGCAGATCTCGCCGTCGAGCTGGACGAAGGTGTGGCCCAGCTCGCCGCCGGCGCCGGCAGGCCCGCTCTGAAGATGCCCCTCCAGCTGCAGGGCGCCGCCGATCACGTCCGACAGGTACAGCACCGCGAAGGTGCGCAGGCTGCGGCCGATGCCGAACCAGCGGTCGGCCAGCAGCAGCGCCCGCGGATGGTGGTCGAGATAGACCGGCAGGCCGGTCCGCTCCTCCAGCGCCGCGCCGAGGCCGAGGCCGGACAGGACCGGCGCCAGGTTGACCTTGACGATGACGCCGCGGTCCGTGTCGATCATGCCGGTGGCGCCGACGCCGATGCCCAGCGGCGGCTGCCGGGCGGCCGACAGGGTGCGCGACAGGCTCTCGGCGATGGCCGCGACCGCTTGGCCGGGGTCGCCGCCATCCGTGGGGAACTCGGCGCGCTCCAGCGCCGTGATCTCGCCGGTCCAGGACACCAACGCGGTGCGGACCGAGCCGTGGCTCAGCGCCACCGCTCCGATCTGCGGCGCATCGCGCGAGAACTGCAGCGGCCGGGCCGGCTTGCCGCCGGCACCGCCCGACGAGGCGGGCTCGCCTTCGACCAGGATGCCGTCATCAATCAGCGGCTGGACGATGCCGGTGATGGTGGCGCGGTTGACGCCGATATGGCGGGCCAGGTCGGCGCGGCTGGTCGGGCCGAGATCGAACAGGGATTGCAGCAGGCGGCCCCGGTTGACGTCGCCCATCTTGGCCGGGGACAGCAGGGAATGCGGCCGCGGCTTCACCGCCTCGGCGGCCAGGGATGCCTCGGCGGTGCTGTCTCCATCCCGGCCCCGCGCGGCGGGCCCCGTCACCCGGCCTGACATCTTTCCAGTCGACATATCCCATCTTCCCAAGATGCAGGGTCCGGCCTCCCGACACATCCTAATGGCGGCGGCGCGTGATGCGGAGCGCCCGCCCATCCGAGCCCATGCTCGGGCATACTAACCGCGTTGACGGCAAGTTTGTTAGGAATTATAACAAACGTGCGGAATGGTCAGTTCGAAACCGTCTTCTCCAGAGCACCGCTCGTCAGCGGCCTTGTGGCCGGCACCGCGAAATAACGCCGTACCCGGTTCCCGACATCAACACCCTTCGACATCGGAGACCCAGATGGGACTGCAGGATTGGTTCGGCCTCGACGGCAAGCGAGCGCTGGTCACCGGCGCAAGCCGCGGCCTCGGCCGCGAGATGGCGCTGGCGCTGGCCGCGGCCGGTGCCGACATCATCATCACCGGCCGCACGCAGGAGACGCTCGACCAGACCGCCGCCGACATCCGCGCCATCGGCCGCCAGGCCTGGACGGTCAAGACCGACATGGCCGTGCCGGAGGAGTGCGAGACGGCCTGCGGGACGATCCTCGCCGAGCTCGGCCCGATCGACATCCTGATCAACAATGTCGGCAACCGCGACCTCAACGTGCCGATCGAGGAGGAGACGCTGCAGGACTGGCGGTCGCTGATGGACCTCAACCTGACCAGCTGCTTCGTCGCCACCAAGCTGGTCGGCGGCGCCATGCTGAAGCGCGTCCAGGGCGGGCGGATCATCAACATCGCCTCGATCAGCGCCCTGATCGCCAATCGTGGCATCGGCGGCCGCCACTACGAGACCAGCAAGGCGGCGGTGCTGCACTTCACGCGCTGCGCAGCGGCCGACTGGGCGCCGCACGGCATCACCGTCAACGCCATCTGCCCCGGCCTGTTCATGACCGATGCGAACCGGCACTGGAACGAGACGCGGCCCGACGTCATCGAGACCTTCGTCCGGCAGGTGCCGATGGGCCGGCCCGGCAACCCGCCCGAGATCGGGCCGCTCGCGGTCTATCTGGCCAGCCCCGCCGCGGCCTATGTCACCGGCGCCGCCTATGTGATCGACGGCGGCTACACGCTGTGGTGAGCGTCCGGGGCCGCGCGCGTCTCCCACATTGACGACTAGTTTGTTTGGATCTATAACAAACATACCAATGAAGCGAGCCCGTACCGGCGGCCTGCCGGATGGAAGCAAGCCCGAAAAATCACAGGAGAGGCGAATGGATAAGGATCTGTTGGGTCGTTATCTGATGTCCCGCCGTCGTCTGCTGCAGGGCGCCGCCCTGGGGTCGGGCGCCGCCTTGACGGGGCTCGGCGGCCGATTGGCCCGCGCTGCCCCGTCCACGCCCTTGAGCTTCATCGGCTGGCAGTTCCAGCCGCAGATCGTCGAAGAGAACGTCAACACCTTCAAGAAGCTGTATGACGAGAACGTCAATTACGAGCTGGTGACCGGCGACTATCACCCCGTGGTCGAGACCAAGCTGACCGGCGGCCAGCGCATCGACATGCTGTATGCCGAGGAGGACCACATCGCCCGCTGGTGCACGGCGGAGTGGACCCGCGACCTCGAGGGGCTGGACGGCGTCGACGAGATGAAGGCCGGCATGTTCCCGGTCAGCGTCAAGTCGATGTCGCTGCCGAACGGCAAGCTGGCGGGGTTGCCCTATTACGCCGGGCACAACGCCTTCATCTACAATGAGGAGCATCTGCAGAAGGCCGGCCTCCAGGTGCCGGACAGCTGGGATTCGCTGCTCGACGCCTGCCGCAAGCTGAAGAAGGATGGCGTCTCGGACGCGCCCTACAACAGCGCCTGGGGGCAGAAATGGCCGGAGCTGTCCTGGAGCATCTTCGCCTGCTGGTACGCGGAAGGCGCGCCGGTCTTCGATGAGAAGGGCGACTTCGTCGACGACGCCGCGCTGCGCAAGGTGCTGGAGACGCACCAGGCCCTGTACAAGGAGCAGCTCGTGGCGGCCGACATCATGACGCTGCCGAATGAGGGCGTGCCCAGCTACGCCACCGGCCGCCACACCTTCATGGTGCTGCACGACTACGACCAGAAGGTCGCCAATGATCCCAAGCTCTCGAAGGCCGCCGGCAAGGTCAAGAACGCCCTGATGCCGGGCAAGACCAAGTCGACCTTCGCCTGGACCGCCGTCTACATGATGGGGGCGCAGCCGACCGACATCGACCGCACCTGGAACCTGCTGCGCTTCTTCGGCGGCAAGTCCAAGGACGGCCAGTACCATGTGATCAAGCGCTGGGCGCTCGATTTCGGCCTGGGCTCCGCCTACAAGGAGGTGATGGCCGATCCGGAAGTCGTCGCCAGCTTCGGCAAGTGGCGCGACCTCGCCGTCACCAACAAGCAGCTCGAGCTCGCCACCTCCCGCGACATCGCCAAGCAGATCTGGTTCCCGGAATGGGACCTGTTCATGATGCAGCGGGTGCAGGAATACATCCGCAGCAGCATGTCGACCGACCAGATCGTCGACGAGCTCGGCAAGAAGGTGGCCGAGCTGAAGCAGCAGTACCAGTAGCCAGCAGGAACGGCGGTCGCGGCGTCGCCGCGATCGCTCTTCGCGAGCCATTCGTCGGAGGGGCGGCCGGTGACCATCACCATTCCGCAAGCACCTGCCATCGGCCGTCCGCGCCGCCGCGTCGGCCGGATCCCGGGCTTCGCCTATGGCGCGGTGGCGCCGACGCTGGCGATCGTGATCGCCGTCGTCGGCCTGCCGCTGGCCTACAGCCTGTATCTCAGCCTCCACCGCACCAACCCGATCACCAAGCGCTGGATCTTCGTCGGGCTCGACAACTATGCCGGCATGCTCGGCAATGCCGAGTTCTGGGCGGCGCTGGGCCGCACCGCCTACTTCGCCGGCTTCTCGGTGATCGGCACCACCGTGATCGGCATGGCCATGGCGCTGGTGCTGAACGAGCGCTTCGCCGGGCGCGGCTTCCTGCGCAGCGTCATGCTGGTGCCCTGGGCCATGGCGCCGGTCTCGGTCGGCGTCCTCTGGTCCTTCGTCTATGCCGGCGATTACGGCGCGCTGAACGGGCTGCTCAACGATCTCGGCCTCGGCTTCCTGGCCACGCCCTGGCTCGGCGACGGCTTCCGTGCGCTCAACCTCGTGGCCCTGACCCAGGTCTGGAACCAGGCGCCGCTGACCGCCCTCCTGCTGCTGGCCGGGCTGCAGTCGATGCCGGGGAATCTGCACCGGGCGGCGATGCTGGACGGCGCCGGGCCGGTCGCCCGCTTCTTTGCGATCACGCTGCCCTGGCTGAAGCCGAACCTGCTGTTCATCGCCATCATCGCCACGATCAACTCGCTGATGGCCTTCGACATCCTGTGGATCATGACCCGTGGCGGGCCGGGCGCCGCCACCACGGTCTTCGCCTGGCTCGGCTACCTCTATTCCTTCCAGTTCCTGAAGTTCGGGGAAGGGGCGGCGATCCTGTACGGCCTCACCATCCTCAGCTTCGTCCTGGCAATCCTCTATTTCCTGGTGCTCGGGCCGCGGCAAAGCCGGGCGGCCGAGGCCTCCAGCGGCATCGCCCCGGACAGCGGCCGGGTCGGTGCCGGCCGGCGGCACGCCATGGTGACGCTGCCGCGCTATCGGCCGCGGGCGCGGCTGCCCCGGCCGGTCGAGGCCGTGCTGGCCCGCTTCGGCTTCGTCCTGTCTGCGCTGCTGATCTTCTTGTGGTCGGCGCTGCCGGTGATCGCGCTGGTGCTGATGAGCATCACACCGGCCTCGGACTTGATCCGGACGCCGCCCACCATGGTGCCCAGTGGCTTCACGCTGCAGAACTTCACCGCGGTGCTGGCGCCCGAGCTGGCGGCCGGCAACGAGACCAGCGTCCAGGCCAAGCGGGTGCCGCTGTCGCTGCTGAACAGCTTCATCGTCGGCGTGGTGGTGGTTACGATCAGCGTCGCCCTCGGCACCCTGGCAGGCTACGCCTTCGCCCGGCACGGCAAGGCCCGGTTCTTCCGGATCAGCCTGTGGGGCCTGCTCCTGACCCGGATGACGCCGGCGCTGACGCTGGTGCTGCCCTTCTTCGTCATCTTCCGCACGCTGGGGCTGATCGACACCCGGACCGGGCTGGTGATCGCCTACAGCAGCATCCTGCTGCCGCTCAGCGCCTGGATGATGAAGAGCTATTTCGAGGGCATCCCGGTCAGCCTGGACCGGGCGGCGCTGATCGACGGCTGCTCGCGGCTGAAGATGCTGTGGAAGATCCTGCTGCCGGTGGCCCGGCCGGGCATCATCGCCGCCGCGATCTTCTGCTTCCTGGTCAGCTGGAACGAGTTCCTGTTCGCGCTGATCCTGACCTCGACGCCCGCGTCGCAGACCATCCCGGTGGTGCTGTCCGGCTTCCTCAGCCAGGCGCGCTTCTACGAATACGGGCCGATGTTCGCCGCCAGCGTGCTGTCGATCGCGCCGCCGGTGCTCGTCGCCTTCCTGTTCCAACGCTATCTCGTCCAGGGCGCGCTCTCCGGCGCCGTCAAGGGCTGAGCCGCGAGAGGCCCACATGACCTCGATCAACATCCGCGCCGTGTCCAAGAGCTACGCCCAGCACCGGGTGCTGAAGGGGCTCGACCTCGACATCGCCGATGGCGAGTTCATCTCCTTCCTCGGCCCCTCCGGCTGCGGCAAGAGCACGCTGCTGTACTGCATCGCCGGGCTGGAGGAGATCTCGACCGGCAGCATCCTGTTCGACGGTCGCGACATCAGCGGCCTGGCGCCGCGCGACCGCAACATCGCCCTGGTGTTCCAGGACTACGCGCTCTACCCGCATATGGCGGTGCGCGACAACATGGCCTTCCCGCTGCGCCAGCAGCGGGTCGGCGCCGACGCCATCAAGCGCCAGGTCGCCTGGGCGGCGGAGCTCTTGGGGCTGGAGGAGCTGCTGGACCGGTCGCCGGCCGAGCTGTCCGGCGGCCAGCGCCAGCGCGTCGCGGTCGGCCGCGCCATCGTCCGCAACCCGGCGGCGCTGCTGATGGACGAGCCGCTGTCCAACCTCGACGCCAGCCTGCGGGTGCGGATGCGGACCGAGATCAAGCGGCTGCAGCGCGAGCTGGCGGTGACGACCATCTTCGTCACCCATGACCAGGAGGAGGCGATGGTCCTGTCGGACCGGATCGCCGTGATGCATGACGGCGTGCTGCAGCAATTCGCCGACCCGATGGCGGTGTATCGCGAGCCCGCCAACCAGTTCGTCGCCGGCTTCATCGGCAGCCCGCAGATGAACTTCCTGCCGGGCTCCGCCGTCTCCGGCGGCCAGGACGACAGCCGGGTGGTCGGCATCCGGCCGCACGACCTGACGCCGTCGGCGGGGCCGGAGGACGGGACGCTGTCCCTGACCGGCGAGCTGGCGCTGATCGAGCCCGCCGGGCCGATCCATTTCCTCGACGTCCTGATCGGCGACCGGATGGTCAAGGCGACCTGCGGCGATCCCGGGACCTTGCGCCCCGGCGCCAGCCTGACCCTGACCGCCGCCGACCGCAGCATCCACCTGTTCGACCGCGCCAGCGGCGCGCGGGTCTGATTCCACAAGGAAGCGTGCATCCCATGGCCTTCGATCTCGTGCTCCGGAACGGCCGGGTGATCGACCCGTCACAGGGCATCGACCGCGTCGCCGACGTCGCCTTTTCCGGCGGCAAGGTTGCGGCGGTCGGCGCCGGCCTGGACCCCGGCGGCGGCGCCGTCCGCGACGTCTCCGGCCTGATCGTGACGCCGGGGCTGATCGACCTGCACACCCATGTCTATTGGGGCGGCACCTCGCTCGGCATCGACGCCGAGGAGTTCGCGCGGATGAGCGCGGTCACCACCTGCGTCGACACCGGCAGCGCCGGGCCCGGCAACTTCCCGGGCTTCCGCAAGCATGTGATCGAGCCGAGCCAGATCCGCATCCTGGTCTACCTCCACGTCTCCTTCGCCGGCATCTTCGCCTTCTCCGAACGGGTCATGGTGGGGGAAAGCCATGACATCCGGCTGATGGCCGCGCGGGATGCGGTCGAGGTCGCCGAGGCCAACCGCGATGTGATCATCGGCATCAAGGTGCGGATCGGCCGCATCGCCAGCGGCCCGGCCGGCATCGCTCCGCTCGATGTCGCCCTGCAGGTGGCGGACGAGACCGGCCTGCCGCTGATGGTCCATATCGACGAGCCGCCGCCCTCCTACGAGGCGGTGGTCGACCGGCTGCGGCCGGGCGATGTGCTGACCCATTGCTTCCGGCCCTTCCCGAATTCGCCGGTCACCCGCGACGGCAAGATCAAGCCGGAGGTCCTGGCGGCGCGCGAGCGCGGCGTGCTGTTCGACATCGGCCACGGCAAGGGGTCGTTCGGCTGGAAGACCGCGCGGACGATGCTGGCCCGGGGCTTCAAGCCGGACACCATCTCTTCAGACGTGCACGCGCTGTGCATCAACGGCCCGGCCTATGACCAGGTGACGACGCTGTCGAAGTTCCTGGCGCTGGGCATGCCGCTCGACGAGGTGATCGCGGCCTCCACCGTCAACGCCGCCAAGGCGCTGAACCGGCCGGAACTCGGCACTTTCAGGATCGGCAGCGTCGGCGACGCCAGCATCCTGTCGCTGAAGGACGGCGCCTTCCCGCTGGAGGATGTGCGCGGCGAGATCGTCACCGCCGACCGGCGGATCTTCGCCGAGGGCGTCGTGGTCAATGGGCGCTGGTGGCACCCGGCGGAAGGAACGAAATGATGCAGCGCGACGACGTCGAGACCTTCGCCAACCACATCGGCGGACGCTGGGAAACCGAGCCGGAGACGATGCCGGCGGTGAACCCGGCGACCGGCGAGCCGATCGGCCGGCTGCCGCGCAGCAGCCGCGAGACGGCGCGGCGCGGCATCGCCGCCGCGCGGGCTGCGCAGCCCGGCTGGGCGGCGACGCCGGTGTGGCAGCGGGCGAAGGCCTGCCTCGCCATCGCCGCCCAGATCGACGGCGCCCGCGACCGCATCGCCCGCACCCTGAGCCTGGAGCAGGGCAAGCCGTTCAAGGAGGCGCAGGGCGAGGTCGGCAAGGCGGCGGACGGGTTCCGTCTGGCGGCCGAGCTGGTCAAGCAACTGGGCGGCGAGACCCTGCCGGCGGAGGATCCGAGCAAGCTGGTGCTGACCCTGCGCCAGCCGCGCGGCGTCTATGCCGTGATCACGCCCTGGAACTTCCCGGTCAACATCCCGGTCGAATACCTCGCCCCCGGCATCGCCACCGGCAACGCCATCGTCTGGGTGCCGGCGCCGACCACCTCGATGGCGGCGGTCGAGCTGATGCGCGCGATCGAGGTGGCGGGGCTGCCGCCCGGCGTGGTCAACCTGGTGATCGGGGAGGGGGCGGTGGTCGGCGACGAGATCGTCGCCCATCCCGGCACCAACGGCATCGGCTTCACCGGCAGCCCGGCCACCGGCCAGCGCATCGCCGAGCGTGGCGCCGGCAAGCCGATGCTGCTCGAGCTCGGCGGCAACGGGCCGGTGCTGGTGTTCGCGGATGCCGATCTCGACCGCGCCGCAGCGGCCGCCGCGGGCGGCGCCTTCTTCAACGCCGGCCAGGTCTGCGCCGCCACCGGCCGGGTGCTGGCCCATCGCAGCATCGTCGAGAAGCTGGCGCAGCGGCTGGTCGAGATCGCCCGGTCGCACACGCTGGGCGACCCGCTGCAGCAGGGCACCACCATGGGGCCGCTGAACAACCCGAAGGTCGCGGCCAAGGTGCGCGAGCATGTTGACGACGCGGTCGCCCGCGGCGCCACGGTGCTGGCCGGCGGCAAGCCGCGGCCGGATCTCGGCAGCGACCTGTTCTTCGAGCCGACCGTGATCACCGGCGTCACCCGCGACATGAAGATCAACCGCGAGGAGACGTTCGGCCCGGTGGTCCCGGTGCTGGCCTTCGACGATGACGAGGAGGCGCTGGACCTGGCGCTGGACACCGAGCACGGCCTCAGCGTCGGCGTGTTCACGGCGGACATGGACCGGGCGCTGCGCTTCGGCGAGGCGATCCCGGCCGGCATCGTCAACGTCAACGCCGGCAGCACGTATTGGGAGCTGCACCTGCCCTTCGGCGGCGGCTCCGGCACCAGGAGCGGCATCGGCCGGCTCGGCGGCCGCCACACGCTCGAGGCGATGACCGAACTCAAGATGATCTCGATCACCCGGACCGGGAAATGACGACAACCACACCTTCATCCGCCGTCGCGGCCCGGCTGCTGGCCGACCTGGTCGACCTGCTGCTGCCGGGCGAGGGCGACTGGCCCTCCGGCGCCACCATCGGCGTCCAGTCGACGCTGGCGATCCATCTGGTCGAGGAGCGCGGCGAGGCCGATCTCGCCCGGCTGGCCCAGGCGATCCTGCAGGCGGGCGGCCCCTTCGCCGACCATCCGGAGGAGCGGCGCATCGCCATCGTCCAGGCCCTGGAGGCGGCGGAGCCGGAGCTGTTCGGCTGGGTCCGCGATGCCGCCTATTTCGCCTATTACGAGAGCCCTTACGTGGTCGCGGTGATCAACGCCCAGGGCCACCCCTACCGGCTGCGGCCGCATGTGAAGGGCTATCCCTTGCCGCGTTTCGACCCGGCGCGGGACGCGCCGAAGCACGGCCGCGGCCGCTGGCTGCCGACCGGCGATGTGCGCCCGGTCGACATTTCCGCCCTCGAACTCGACGTCGACCGCACGCAAGCCTGGGGCCTGAAGCGATGACCAAGCCATCCTGCGACATCCTGATCATCGGCGCCGGCGCCACCGGCTCGCTGGCCGCCGTGGTGCTGGCCCAGGCCGGGCTCAACGTGGTCTGCCTCGAGCAAGGCTCCTGGGTCGAGGCCGGCGACCATCCGCATTACAGCTCCGACTGGTCGTGGCAGCGAAAGACCCGGTGGAACGCCGACGTCAACCGCCGCCACCATCCGGACGACTACCCGGTGGTCTCCGACAGCTCGCAGGTGCTGATGTGGAACGGCGTCGGCGGCTCGACCAACGTCTATGGCGCGATCTGGCCGCGCTATCGCCCGTCGGATTTCCGGAAGGGCGACGAGCACGGGCTGCAGCCGAACTGGCCGATCGCCTATGAGGACATCGCCCCGTTCTACGAGGCGGCGGACCGCATGATCGGCGTCAGCGGCCTGGCCGGCGATCCGGCGATGCCGCCGCGCGACTCCTGCCCCACTGGGCCGCTGCCCTTCACCAAGGCGGCGCGCCGCCTGTCCCAGGCCTTCGACCATCTCGGCTGGCACTGGTGGCCGGCCGAGGCGGGGGTGATCTCCGAGGATTACGACGGCCGGCCGGGCTGCAACGGCTGCGGTATCTGCAACGGCTGCCCGCGCGGGTCGATGAGCAAGTACTCGCTGTCGATCTGGCCCAAGGCGCTGGCGGCCGGGACCGAGCTGCGCATCCACGCCCGGGTGCTGCGGATCGAGAAGGGCAGGGACGGGCGGGCCACCGGTGCGGTCTATATCGACCGCGAGACCGGCCGCACCGAGTTCCAACCGGCCGAGATCGTGGTCGTCGCCGCCAACGGCGTCGGCACGCCGCGGCTGCTGCTGGCGTCGGACAACCTCGCCAACCAGTCGGACCAGGTCGGCCGCAACCTGCTGCACCACACGCTGGTCGGGGCCGAGATCTGGGTCGACGAGCCGATCGACGGCCATATGGGCTACGTCGCCTCGCTGATCAGCCGGCAATTCGCCGAGACCGATGTCGGCCGCGGCTTCGTCAACGGCTTCAACTTCAACTGCCTGACCAGCACCTCGGCCGCGGCGGAGGTCGCCGCCGGCTGGATCACCGAGACCCGGGCGCCCTGGGGCCGCGACCATCACCACTGGTTCGAGCGCCATTTCGGCCACGGCATCGGCGTCTACGCCATCGGCGACGACCTGCCGAACCCGGAGAACCGCGTCGCCCTCGATCCCGTCAAGCGCGACGCCGACGGCATCCCGGTCGCGACCATGCATTACGCGCCGGGCGAGAACGACCGGCGGATGATGAACTACATGCTCGACCGGCTGGTCGACATCGGCAGCGCGGCCGGCGCCTTCGAGGTCAAGCTGCAGGACTACCGCGACGAGGACGGCGTCTACCGCACCCCGGCCTGGCACATGATCGGCACCTGCCGCATGGGCAGCGACCCGGAGACCTCGGTGGTGAACAAATGGCAGCAGAGCTGGGACGTGCCGAACCTGTTCATTGTCGACGGCAGCGTCCTGGCCACCGGCGGCGTGGTCAACCCGACGCCGACAATCTCGGCCCTGGCCTTGCGGGCGGCTGCCCATATCCGCGACAATTTCCGCGAGCTGAAGGGCGCGACCCGGCCGATGGCGGCCTAGGCCCGAGCCTCAAGGAGTCCGATCGATGCTGCAGCCGCCGCCGGCCGAGCCCGGCATGCGCGAGGAGGAGGTCGACACCCCGGCCCTGATCCTCGACCTCGACGCCTTCGAGACCAATCTCGACCATATGGCCGGGCTGGCCGCGGCGGCCGGGGTGAAGCTGCGGCCGCATGCCAAGACCCACAAATCGCCGGTGATCGCCCATCTGCAGCTGGCGCGCGGCGCCGTCGGCCAATGCACTCAGAAGGTGGCGGAGGCCGAGATCCTGGCCTGGGGCGGCGTGCCAGACATACTGGTCAGCAACGAGGTGGTCGGTGCGCGCAAGCTGGCCCGGCTGGCGGCGCTGACCCGGATCGCGCGGGTCGCCGTCTGCGCCGACCATCCCGACGCCGTGGCGGCGATCGAGGCCGCGGCGGAGGTGGCCGGCACGCGGCTGAGCGTGCTGGTCGAGATCGATGTCGGCACCGGCCGCTGCGGCGTGGCGCCGGGGGATGAGGCGGTGGTGCTGGCCCGGCGCATCGCCGCCAGCCGGCACCTCGTCTTCGGCGGGCTGCAGGCCTATCACGGCCGAGCCCAGCACCGCCGCTCGCCGGAGGAGCGCGCCGCCGCCATCGCCGAGGCGGCACAGGCGGCCGGGCGGACGGTGGAAGATCTGCGCCGGGCCGGCCTCGACTGCCCGATCGTCGGCGGCGCCGGCACCGGCACCTTCGCGCTGGAGGCGGCGAGCGGCGTGTTCACCGAGCTGCAGGTCGGCTCCTACGCCTTCATGGATGCCGACTACGCCCGCAACGACCCACCGCCACCCTTCCGCCAGGCGCTGTTCGTGCTGGCGACGGTGATGAGCGTGCCGCGCGACGGCGCCGCCGTGGTCGACGCCGGCCACAAGGCGCTGCCGACCGACAGCGGCATGCCCCTGGTCTGGGGCCGCGACGGCATCCGCTATGAGGGCCCGTCGGACGAGCATGGCCGGCTGGTGGTCGATCCCGGCGCTGCCCGGCCTCGCCTCGGCGAGCGCCTGCGCCTGGTGCCGGGCCATTGCGACCCGACGGTCGACCGCTACGACTGGTATGTCGGCACGCGCAACGGCCGGGTCGAATGCCTGTGGCCGGTCGCCGCCAGAGGGGCGATGGCCTGAGGGCTGCAAACAAGTCGAATGTTCATCGAGCAGTCCAGGGCCGGAGGGCTAGGGCGCAGGGTCGGTGACGAAGGGCATGATGTCCACGCCGTCTCCTGGAAAGACCGAGAAATGTGGGTGGCTCTCGAAAAGGCGGGCGGCAGCCTCTATGGTCTCGGCCTCAACGACAATGTAGCCGCAGAAGGGGTTCACGGCGTCGGCGATGCCGTCCTTGGTCACGCGTTTCGTCTTGCCGACCATTCCCCCGCGATCGGGGAACGATGCGGCGTTCTTGTCCTCCCAGTCCCTCCATTGCTTTAACCCGATGGCGTCGATCGCGCTCTGCTCGGACTTGGGCAGGCTCCGAAAGCGGGCGAGGTCTTCGGGCTTCATGGTATAGACGGCGAGAAAGCGGGGCATCTCGCGCTCTCTTCGTAATGGCGGGAATGCCGTGCGAGTCTAGCCTCCTTTTAGTCGAAGTCACCCCGGTCAGATAGGGAAGTCCGCTTCTGCGCAAGGCCGCTGCTGCCGCCTATTCAGAATATGGCTGCTTCTGGATTTGGCGTGCCCCGAATGTCTGGCCGGGGGGCGTAAGCTGCCTTTGCTGCGCTGAATCGGTCCGCAACCCCAGCCAAGATATATCGGGCCATGGCGTAGAATCGACGGTTCGCCATGCTGCCTGGTAGAGTGCAGCGATCGGCGGCAATATCGGACCATAGAGAGCAATCGGCGGGAATGGCGGGGAGGGAGATCAGATCCCAGCCTTCGGCTGCTTCGTCGGCCATACCGTCGTCCGACTGGTCGCTCAGAACTGCTGCATGAACTGCCGGTTGTTGGCGCCACCAGGGCCATTCCCCCGCCGCGCCCGGCCGCGACGGCATGGCACTTTCGGAGCACGACCTAACTCGGGCGGGTCTGCGGCGCCTTCTGCAACAGACCGGCGGCGCGGCGGGCCATGGCCCCCAGGGGTCGCTCGACGAAGCTGTAGGACACCAGCGCCGCCACGATGCAGCAGGGCAGCACCACCAGGGCCCCGAACACCGAGCTTGGCCCGTGGCCGAGGGCCGCCCATCCCTTGCCGAGGATCGCCGCGACGAAGACGTGGCTCAGATAGAGGCTATACGAGGCGTCGCCGAGCTTGGCCAGGGCGCGGCCGGCGGCGCCCGGCATGTCGTGGATGGCGAGACCGACATAGAACACCAGCAGCGCCGGCACGCCCCAGACGACGGCGCGGAGCCAACGTCGGTCGAGGACGTCCTCCAGCGGCGCCGCGGTGCCCGAGCCGACGAGCCACACCACCACCGGCAGCGCAACGGCGGCGATCGGCACCGCAGCCCGGCGGGTCACCCATCCTCGGCAATAGAGCCAATACACGCCCATACCGGCCACGAACTCAAAGACGATCGGATTGCCGAGAAAGGACAGGATCGCGGTCTCCCGCCCGATGGCGCTGGTCAAGACCATCAGGCCGGCGAACAGCACCGTCATCGCCACCACCCTGGCGCCTAGGCTCAGGCCCAGCACCGCGGCGAAGCAGAGGTAGAAGAACATCTCGTATTGCAGCGTCCACCCTATGGAGAGGAGCGGCTGCACGAGGCCGTTGACCGGGTGGAAGCTCGGGATGAAGAACAGGGACGTGAACACCAGATCGGGCGTCAGCGTCGTCCAGCGCAAGAGCGACGGGACCAGGATCGCGCTCACCACGAGGAGCAGGGTGTAGAACCAATAGAGCGGCACGATCCGCTGGAAGCGGCGAAGCAGGAAGATCCCCGGCGTGCTCTCGCGGCCAGAAGCCGGGTCGCTCACAAGCATCATGATGAACCCGGAGATCACGAAAAACAGGTCGACGCCGGCTCCAAGCATGTGGTCCCAGGAAAAGAAATCGGTGCTCAACCGGCCGGCGGCCCCGTACTGGGAATGCCCCAGCGCGACCACGGTGGCGGCCAGCCCCCGCAAGATCTGAATTCCTTGAATGTTTTCAGGTTTCTGCTTCATGTGTTCCCCCTTCAAATGGCCGGCCAGCAGGGGGGCGCAATATGTCACTGGGAAATAGTCGGCTAAAGAGACCCTGCTGAAAAAAAACCTTCTAATAGAAAATCCATCTTAATTGTTCACGCGAAGTTGTCACGAATATTCTCGTAGGCATCGATTGAATTCGCGCCAAACGTCCAGCTTCTCACGGTGCGGGTTGATGCTGATGTGGCCGCCCTGATCAGCAGCGGCGTCGTTGACCACGCCGCTGACGGACGGGTCGTGTTCCCCTTCGACGCCACTCGCATCGATGTCGTGCTGACCGCGGATGTCCGGACGGAAATTCCGTTGTAGCCGGAATTGTAGCCTCGGCCACTGGAACAATCCCGGGAGCCCAGGAAAACTGCCAAAAATCGAGTGAATGGCGGAGAGGGAGGGATTCGAACCCTCGGTGCCCTTGCGGACACAACGGTTTTCGAGACCGTCCTATTCAACCACTCTAGCACCTCTCCGCAGAGGCATGGCGGGCGGTCTGTAAAGACCCCCTCCGCGTGGCCGGCGCGGACCATAGTGGAGAGCGTTCGGCCATGCAAGCGTCGATTGCGGGGGCGGAATCCCCGGTTCGGCATTCCCCCGTTGACACGCGGACGCGCCTGACTATAGTGCCGCGTTCACGGACACGGGTGCTGGTTCGGCTGGCACCCGTGCTCGTTTTTGATCACCTGAGGACGGACCGCCAACGGGCCATCCTCCTAGTCGACGGCAGCTTGACCATGTTCGCAGTCATCCGCACCGGCGGGAAACAGTACCGGGTCGCCCAGGACCAGCTCATCACCGTCGAGCGCCTCGCCGGCGAGCCCGGCGCGTCCGTCACCCTCGACGAGGTGCTGATGCTCGGCGGCGAGGGGGCCATCCAGATCGGCACGCCCGTGCTGGCCGGTGCCTCGGTCACCGCCGAGGTGGTCGAGCAGACCCGCGGCCCGAAGATCATCATCTTCAAGAAGAAGCGCCGCCAGAACTACCGGCGGAAGAAGGGCCACCGCCAGGACCTGACGGTGCTCAAGATCACCGCCATCGCCGGCGCGTAAAGAGGAGATCGACAGATGGCACATAAGAAGGCCGGTGGTTCGTCGCGCAACGGCCGCGATTCGGCAGGCCAGCGCCTCGGCGTCAAGATTTTCGGCGGCCAGGCCGTCATTCCCGGCAACATCATCGTGCGGCAGCGCGGCACCAAGTTCCATCCCGGCGTCAATGTCGGCATGGGCAAGGACCACACTCTGTTCGCCCTGGTTCCCGGCAGCGTCCAGTTCAAGTCGGCCGGCGGCCGGATGACGGTGTCGATCGCCCAGGCGGAAGCCGCCGAGTAACGCCTCGCCCCCTCCGGGGGCTTGCAGGCACGGACGATGGTGAAGCGGGGGAATGGGCGACCATTCCCCCGTTTCCTATTTGATGCGACAAGAAGAGGGCCGGCCCCGGGGCCGGCGGTACGGGGCGATTCGGCCATGAAGTTCCTCGACGAAGCCAAGATCTTCCTGAAGAGCGGCGACGGCGGGAATGGCTGCGTCGCCTTCCGGCGCGAGAAGTTCATCGAGTTCGGCGGCCCCAGCGGCGGCGACGGCGGCCGCGGCGGCGACGTCTGGGTCGAGGCGGTGGACGGGCTGAACACCCTGATCGACTACCGCTACCAGCAGCATTTCAAGGCCGAGCGCGGCCATCACGGCATGGGCTCCGATCGGTTCGGCGCCGCCGGGGCTGATGCCGTGCTGCGTGTGCCGGTCGGCACCCAGGTGCTGGATGAGGACAAGGAGACGGTGCTGGCCGACCTGACCGAGGTCGGGCAGCGTCTCCGGCTGCTCAAGGGCGGCGACGGCGGCTTCGGCAACGCCCATTTCAAGACCTCGACCAACCGCGCCCCGCGCCGATTCGATCCCGGCTGGCCGGGGGAGGAGCGCTGGGTCTGGCTGCGGCTGAAGCTGATCGCCGATGCCGGGCTGGTCGGGCTGCCCAATGCCGGCAAATCGACTTTCCTGGCCGCCACCACCGCGGCCAAGCCGAAGATCGCCGACTATCCCTTCACCACGCTGCATCCGAATCTCGGCGTGGTCCGCAGCGACGACCATGAATTCGTGCTGGCCGACATCCCCGGCTTGATCGAGGGCGCGCATGAGGGTGCCGGGCTGGGCGACCGCTTCCTCGGCCATGTCGAGCGCTGCAACGTGCTGCTGCACCTGGTCGACGGCACGAGCGAGGATGTGGCCGAGGCCTATCGCGTGGTCCGCGGCGAGCTCGCGGCCTATGGCGGTGGCCTGGCCGGCAAGCTCGAGATCGTCGGGCTGAACAAGACCGACGCGCTCGACAAGGAGACGATCGCGGCGCGGCTGAAGGCGCTGAAGGCCGTGGCCGGCCGCAAGGCCAAGGTCGTCGCCCTGTCCGGCGCCACCGGCGGCGGGGTGCAGGATGTGCTGCGCCTGCTCTGGGCCCGCATCGCCGAGAGCCGCCCGGCCCCGGCCGAGGAAGAGGCGGCGCCGGTGGACATCACGCCCTGGGCGGCCACCGATTCCGACTGAGCGGCCCAGTCGGAGCGAACGGGAGAAGCCGATGGCCTTCGAGTCTCCGTCGCACATGCTCAGCGACGCGCAGGTGGAGCGGTTCATCGAGGACGGGTTCGTCCGGGTCGACCGGGCGTTTTCCCGGGACCTGGCAGAAGCGGGCCGCGCCATCCTGTGGCGTGACCTGCCCGGCGATCCGCAGGACCCGAAGACCTGGACGCAACCGGTCGTCCGGCTCGGCTGGTACGGGCAGGAGCCGTTCCGCCAGGCGGCGAACACGCCGGTCCTCCGCGCCGCCCTCGACCGGCTGGTCGGCCCGGGGCGGTGGCAGCCGCGGGCCGATCTCGGCACCTTCCCGGTCCGGTTCCCGGCGCGGATGGCGCCCAATGACGACGGCTGGCATGTCGATGTCAGCTTCCCCGGCGACAGCAGCGACCCGAACGAGCGCCAGGACTTCTCGTCCTGGCGGGTGAATGTCAGCTCGCGCGGCCGGGCGCTGGTGATGCTGTTCCTGTTCTCCGACATCGGGCCGAACGACGCGCCGACGCGGCTCCGGGTCGGCTCCCACCTCGACATGGCCCGGTTCCTCGAGCCGGCGGGCGAGGCGGGGCTGGCCACCCCGCGGGTCGACCGGGTCGGCGCCGGCCGGCCGGAGGCGCTGGCGATCGGGGAGGCCGGCACGGTCTATCTGTGCCATCCCTTCATGATCCATACGGCGCAGCGGCACCGTGGGACCGAGCCGCGCTTTCTGGCGCAACCCTCGCTCGGCCTGGCCGAGCCCTACCGCCTGGAGCGGCCGGACGGGGCCTATTCGCCGGTCGAGACCGCGATCCGACGGGCGCTCGGCCGGGGCTGACGTCAGGCCCGGACGTAGACCCAGGCCTCCAGGCCGGAGCGCAGCCGCACCTGAATCCGCTTGTAGTCGGATACCTCATAGGCGTCGGCGGCGGCGAGCTCGGCCGCGGTGATGCGGAACACCGTGCCGGCCACCGCATCCGCGGCGCCGCCGGGCTCGACGATCGGGTGGAAGCGCTTGCCGCTGGTGCGGATCACCTCGGGGTCGGTGATCTCGATCTCGCCGCGCCGCCAGCCCGGCATGGCGTCCGGCGTTCCTTCGAGCCGGCGGCCGAAGGAGGAGAGCTGGACATTCTCCTGCTGCAGCGTGCCGTAGGAAAACAGCAGGACGGTCGCGTCCTCGGTCATGAGGCTTCCTCTGAATCGGGGCGGCGGGCCGCGTCGTGCCGGATCATAGCCGCCGTGCCGCGGCGAGGGGAGGGCGGGTCGCGGAACGGCTTGGCTCCGATGCGGTCGGAGGGCTAGGAAGGGGCCTTGCCTTTCGTCTGCCGAATGCCCGTCATGACCGCTTCCCTCGCCCAGGCCCGCCGCATCGTCGTCAAGGTCGGCTCCGCCCTGCTGGTCGACCCGCGCACCGGGCAGCTGCGCCGCGCCTGGCTCGACGCGCTGGCCGACGACGTCGCCCGCTGCCGCGCGCGCGGGCAGGAGGTGGTGATCGTCTCCTCCGGCTCGATCGCCGCGGGTCGCGAGCATCTCGGCCTCAAGGGCCGGCCGCTCAGGCTGGAGGAGAAGCAGGCCGCCGCCGCCACCGGCCAGATCCGCCTGGCGCATGCTTATCAGGAGACGCTGGCCCGGCACGACATCACCGTGGCCCAGATCCTGCTGACCCTGCAGGACACCGAGGACCGCCGCCGCCACCTGAACGGCCGGGCGACGATCGAGACGCTGCTGCGGCTCGGCGCGGTGCCGGTGATCAACGAGAACGACACGGTGGCCACGGCCGAGATCCGCTTCGGCGACAACGACCGGCTGGCGGCACGGGTGTCGCAGATGATCTCGGCCGACACGCTGGTGCTGCTGTCCGACATCGACGGGCTCTACACCGCCGACCCGAAGCGCGATCCCACGGCGACGCTGATCCCGGAGGTCGGCGAGCTGACGCCGGAGATCGAGGCGATGGCCGGCGAGGCGCTGCCCGGCTATTCCTCCGGCGGCATGGTCACCAAGCTGGTCGCCGCCCGCATCGCCATGGGCGCCGGCTGCCGCATGGTGATCGCCATGGGCAAGGAGGCAGCGCCGCTCGCCCGCATCGAATCCGGCGCGCCCTGCACCTGGTTCGTGCCGGGGGCGGAGCCGCGCACCGCCCGCAAGCGCTGGATCGCCGGCTCGCTCAAGCCGGTCGGGTCGGTGGTGATCGACGCCGGCGCGGCCAAGGCGCTGGCGGATGGCCGCAGCCTGCTGCCGGCCGGGGTCACCGCGGTCGAGGGCAGCTTCCGCCGCGGCGACCCGATCGCGGTCAAGGACGGCGACGGCCGGGTGCTGGCCCGCGGCCTCTCGGCCTATGATTCCGACGACGCCGACCGCATCCGCGGCCACAAGAGCCGCGAGATCGAGGCCATCCTCGGTTATCGCGGCCGGGACGAGATGATCCACCGCGATGACCTGGTGCTCGGCTAGGCGGCGAGGCTGATAGCGGGGCTGATGATGCCGAGCCCGACCGGGACGATGCCCGGCAGCGCCAAGCTCATCGACCGCGGGCCGGTTGCCGGAAAGAAGCCCGGCGCCACCAGCGACGCACGCTGGCGGAGACCTCGTGTACCGAGCGCTCGAACAGATGATGTGCGGACATCGTAGAAGTTGTGCGGGCGTGATTACGGCCAGAAAGCTCTGGTGTCTTTACTAAAAAATGCCTTTGATGTAATATTGGCATCGCCGAATTTTGGAAATTATTTTATAGACTTTTTGTCCTACACAGTTGCAATTTACTTCAGGTGAAATCAGATGCAATCGCTTGATCGACGTCACACCGATGTATCGGTCTTGCATCCGGTATTTCGGGATGCAGTTCTGAAGCTCATAGATGATCTGAAAGACGGCAATCATCCATTTGAATTGTTCGAATCCTTCAGATCACCGGAGCGGCAGGAATACCTCTTCTCAAAGGGGAGGTCGGCGCCGGGCAGTATCGTCACCAACGCGCGTCCCTGGTCGTCGTATCACCAATATGGACTGGCTGCGGACTTCGTCCTCAAGATCAACGGACAGTGGAGTTGGGACACCCAAGGTATCAACGTCGTCCACTGGAAGGCGCTCCACGAGCTCGGGCGCCGGCACGGGTTGGAGCCGCTGAGCTGGGAGATGCCGCACCTCCAATTGGCGGGACTACGCATCGAGGATCTCCGGGCAGGACGCTATCCGCCATTCGGCGACGACAACTGGGCGGAGAATCTGGAGACCGCCATCGAGGGCTGGGCAGGTGCAGGCGCGGTCCCGCCGCGGCCAGCGGTACCAGAGCGGCCGGCACTGGACGGCGTCGGTGCGTCGAGGGTAACCAGCGGCATCGGAGTCGACAGTCTCGATCTTGACGCCTCGACCGCTGGAGACGGAGCGCTCAACCGTTCCGCCGTGCCTGACCCGACTGCGGAGATCCACGCCATGCTTCCCAATCAGTTCGCCCGTATCCAGACCTACATCGACAAATGGGAAGGCGGATATGTCGACCATCCCAGCGATCCCGGCGGTGCAACCAACATGGGGATCACCCTGGCCACCCTTTCGCGCTGGCGTGGCGGGGCAGTTTCGAAGGCGGAGCTCAAGGCCCTGACCCGGGTGGAGCAGCGCCTGATCATGAAGGCGTTCTACTATGACGTCGTGCGCGGTGACGAGATGCCGGCGGCGGCGGCCGCGATGACTTACAACGCCGCCGTGCTGCACGGCCCCAGCCGCGGTGCCCGCTTCCTGCAGGCTGCCCTGGTCGCCCAGGGCCTGCAGGTGGCGGTGGACGGCGCGGTCGGCCGGCAGACGCTGGGCGCGGCAGCGCGCGCGGATCTGCCCCGGCTGGTCGCTGATTTCGCCAGTATTCAGGAGCGGTTCCTGCGCTCTCTCCACCATTTCAGCACCTTCGGAAAGGGATGGATGAACCGGCTGGAGGACATCACCGCCTTCGCTCGCACCTTCCTGTCGGTGCCAAGCGCCGCATCGATCTTGAATCCGGATTTCACGCGCCCGTCCCCGGTCGTCGATCCGCCGCCGCCCGACAACGGGCAGCCCCTCACATCGGTTAATGCAGCTCTCGGGCAGACCGTCGGCCGTCTCCTCGACGGTCGCAAGACGGCCATCGGACTGGTGGCGACGCTCCTGACGGCGGTGGCCCCGAGCTGGGCGACCTCTCTCGGCCTCCCTCCGATCGATGAACACACCGTGACTTCCTGGGCCAGCGCCATTCAGCCTTTCGCGGTGGCGCTGACCGGCTGGGGATTCCTCGGCAAGCTGCAGAAATGGCTCGTGGCGGACGGCCAAGCGACGCCGGCGGCGGGCGGTCGCTGAGGTTCAGCCGATCGCTCTCCGCCGACCAGACCGTTATGGCAGTGCCCATATCTCCGGCCCTCGGCCAGAAGGACAATGGCGGCCACGCGCCGGCGCAGCCGCCATTGTCCGATCGGCAGCCGGTCTCCTGCTGGACCAGTCGGGTCAGGCTGCGCCGCGACAGGGCGACGGTGCCTGCTCGACCTGCGAGGTGAGGCAGGCCGCTCTCTCACTATCCCCTTTATTGTCATTGCCGGGTCTGACCTGGCAATCCAGAGGCTACGAAGAACCTCTCCGGCTGCCCCAGGGTCAAGCCCGAGGATGACAGATGAGCGCGGCCTTACCCTGCGAGATGATCCCGATACCGCTTGCGCAGCTCGCTCTTCAGCAGCTTGCCGGTGGCGGTGTGCGGCAGCTCGTCGACGAACACCACGTCGTCCGGCCGCCACCATTTCGCGACCTTGCCGTCGAACCAGGCCAGGATCTCGGCCTTGGTCGGGGCGGCGCCCTCGGCCGGCACCGCGATCAGCACCGGCCGCTCGTCCCATTTCGGGTGGCGGGCGCCGATCACCGCCGCCTCGCGCAGCTTCGGGTGGCCGACGGCGATGTTCTCCAGCGCGATCGAGCTGATCCATTCGCCGCCCGACTTGATCACGTCCTTGGCGCGGTCGACGATCTCGACAAAGCCGCTGCCGTCGATGGTGGCGACGTCGCCGGTGCGGAACCAGCCGTCCGGGGTGAAGGCGGGGTCGTCGTCGCGGCCGAAATAGGCGGCGGCGACCCAGGGGGCGCGCACCAGGATCTCGCCGAAGGCGACGCCGTCGGCCGGCACGTCGTTTCCCTCGGCATCGGCGATGCGCAGCCGGATACCCGGGATCGGCCGGCCCTGCTTGCGCTTCAGCGCGCGCTGCTCCGTTTCGTCCCGGCTCAGCGTCTCCGGTTTCGGCGCGTTGAACAGGCCGATCGGGCTGGTCTCGGTCATGCCCCAGGCATGGCCGATCTCGACGCCATAGTCCCGCTCGAACGCCTCGATCATCGGCAACGGGCAGGCCGAGCCGCCGATCACCAGCCGGGGCGGGCGGGTGAAGCGGCCGCCGCTCTCGCGCAGATGGGCCAGCAGGCCGAGCCAGATCGTCGGCACGCCGGCCGAGAAGGTCACGCCGGTCGTCTCGATCAGCCGGAACAACGAGGCGCCGTCCAGCCGCGGCCCCGGCAGCACCAGCGACGCCCCGGCCAGCGGCGCGACGAAGGGGATGCCCCAGGCGTTGACGTGGAACATCGGCACCACCGGCATGGCGGTGTCGACCGCGCGCAGCCCGAAGGCGTCCGGCTGGTTGGCGGCATAGGTGTGCAGCAGGGTCGAGCGGTGCGAGGACAGCACGCCCTTCGGCTCACCGGTGGTGCCGGAGGAGTAGCAGAGGAAGGCGGCGGTGTTCTCGTCCAGCACCGGCCAGTCGAAGGTCTCGGCGTGGCCGGCGATCAGCGTCTCGTAATCGAGGATCTCGAAGCGGGCGGCCAGGGCGGGCGCTACGGGCTCGGCCGGCGGCTCCAGCAGCACCAGGGTCTTCAGGTCCGGCAGCCGGTCGCCGATCCCGGCCAGGATGGGCAGGAACATCGGGTCGAGGAACAGATGGGTGTCGCCGGCATCGGCGAGGATATAGGCGATCTGGTCCGGGAACAGCCGTGGATTGACCGTGTGGCACACCGCGCCGATGCCGCTGACGCCGTAATAGAGCTCGAGATGTCGGTGGTCGTTCCAGGCCAGCGTCGCCAGCCGCTCGCCCTGGGCCACGCCGCGTGCGGCCAGGGCGTGGGCCAGCCGGGCGGTGCGGGCGGCGATCTCGGGGTAGGAGTGGGTGACGGTGCTGCCGTCGCGGCGCTGGGTGACGACCCGCGAGCCCCGGTGCAGCCGCGCCGCATGGTCGAGCAGCGATCCGATCTGCAAGGGTTCGTGCTGCATCCGGCCGAGCATCGTGTCCTCCCCTCGTATCGGCGCCCCCCTTTTGCGACAGGGGCCGCCTTTCACGAAAGGATAAGGGGAAAGCCGGCCAGAGCCACAGGGAAAATGGGGAGAAAGCTGCCGCTTGACATGTATAGACAGGTGCGGAACCGTTGCCGAAACTGCGGCGGCACGGACCGCGCGGTTGTCTCCGGGGAGGGCGAAGTCTAAGAACCGCAAAAGCCGCGCGGCACCGCAATGCCGTGCGGTCGACAAAGTTCAGGGATGTGGAGGCATATGATGCGGGTTCTGGGAGCGTTCGTAGCCGGCCTGATGGCCGTGGGGACCTTGGCCGCCGCGCCGCAGGCGCACGCGGCCGATCTGCTGAGCCAGGTGAAGTCGTCCGGCGAGCTCGTCATCGGCACCGAGATGCAGTTCGCGCCGTTCGATTTCTCCGAGGATGGCGAGCACAAGGGGCTGAACGTCGAGGTGTTCGACGAGATCGGCAAGGAGCTCGGGGTCAAGATCAGCTTCGTCGACCTGCCCTGGGACAGCGTCCTGCCGGGGCTCGAGGCCGGCAAGTTCCAGGTCGTCGCCGGGCCGGTGACGATCACCAAGGCGCGGATGGAGCGCTACCGCTTCACCTCGCCGATCGCCGACGCCTCGGTCGCCCTGCTGAAGCGGGCCGGCGACACCTCCGTGACGAAGCCCGAGGACATCGCCGGCAAGATGGTCGGCGCCGGCAAGGCCTCCTCGCAGCTGGAGCAGCTCAAGGCCTATGTCGCGACCCTGCCGGGCAAAGCCGAGGTCCGCGAATATGTCGACAACAACCAGGCCTATGCCGATCTCGCGGCCGGCCGGATCGTCGCCGTCGGCAACTCGCTGCCGAACATTGCCTATGTCGCGCAGCAGCGGCCGGAGACCTTCGAGGTCGTCATGCCTCCCTTCGGCAAGAAGGTCTATTTCGGCTATCTCGGCCGCAAGGACGCCGACAGCGCGCCGCTGCTCGACGCGATCGACGCCGCCCTGGCCAAGATGAAGGCCGACGGCCGCCTCGCCGCGATCCAGAAGAAGTGGTTCGGCGTCGAGATGGACGTGCCCGCCCAGGTGACCGACCCGAACGTCTGAGACCGGTTCGCCTGAGAGGGTCCGGTGTTCAGCACGGCCGTCATCCTGAAGAGCCTGCCGCTGCTCCTGAAGGGCGCGGGCACGACCCTCTGGGTCTCGGCCGTGTCGCTCGGGCTCGGCTTCCTGCTCGCCGTCGGCATCTGCCTGCTGCGGCTGTCGCACCGGCCCGGGCCGCGCCGGGCCGGCACGCTCTACATCAGCTTCTTCCGCGGCGTGCCGCTCTTGGTGCAACTGCTGCTGGTGTTCTACCTGCTGCCCTTCATCGGCATCGACGTGCCGCCGCTGGTCGCGGCGATCGCGGCGCTGGCCCTGTGCACAGCGGCCTATATGGCGGAGATCCTCCGCGGCGGTTTCCTCGGCGTCCCTGGGGGCCAGCTGGAGGCGGCGCGGCTGCTCGGCTTCCGGCCGTCCCAGGTGCTGTGGCGCATCCGGGTGCCGCTGGCGCTGCGCCTGACCATGCCGGCGCTGGTCAATGAGTGCACCATGATCCTGAAGGCGTCGTCGCTGATCTCGGTGGTCGGGGTGGCGGAGCTGACCCGGGTCAGCCAGAACATCGTCGCCACCAGCTACCGCCCGCTCGAGATCTACCTCGCCGGCGGCGTGCTGTACCTGGTGCTGTGCCTCGCCCTGTCCGGCCTCGGCCTGTGGCTGCAGCGGCGGCTGGGAGCCGGGCGATGAGCTTCGATCCCGCCATCATCCTCGACCGCTGGCCCGAAGTGCTGTCCGGCCTCGGCGTCACCCTCGGCACCTGGATCGTCGGCGTCGTCATCGGCCTCGTCCTCGGCTTCGTCCTGGCGCTGATGCAGCGCGGGCTCGGCCGGGTGGTCCGCGCGGTGGTGCGGGTGGTGATCGAGGCGGTCCGCGGCACGCCCTTCCTGGTGCAGCTCTTCATCCTCTATTACGGCGGCCCCAGCTTCGGCCTGGTGCTCGACCCGATCGAGGCCGGGCTGCTCGGCCTCGGCGTCTATGCCGGCGCCTATTTCGCCGAGATCTTCCGCGCCGGCTTCGAATCCGTGCCGAAGGGCCAGGTCGAGGCCGCCGCCTGCCTCGGCATGGGTCGCGCCACCATCTTGATGCGGATCGTGCTGCCGCAGATGCTGGTGGTGATCCTCCCGGCCCTGGTCAACATGGTCATCCTCCTCAGCAAGGAGACTGCGATCCTGTCGATCGTCACCATTCCCGAGCTGACCTTCGTCATCCGCGGCATCGGCGCCGAGACCTTCGCCTTCGTCGAGACGACGCTGGCCCTGGCGCTGATCTATTGGGGCCTGGTCGAGGTCGCCGCCGGCTTCGGCCGCTGGGCCGAGCGCCGGGTCGGCCGCTTCCTGGTGCCGGCGTCATGACCCTGATCCAGCTCAGCGGCGTCACCAAGCAGTTCGGCGCGACCCGGGTGCTGAAGGGCGTCGATCTCGAGATCGACCAGTCCGAGGTGGTCTGCATCGTCGGCCCCTCCGGCTCGGGCAAGAGCACGCTGCTGCGCTGCATGGTCTTCCTCGAGGAGCATGATGCCGGCGAGATCCGCATCGATGGCGAGCCGATCGGCTTCGTCACGAAGAACGGCAAGCGCCAGCGCATGGGCGAGGCCGGGATCCGCAAGGCGCGGCGCAATGTCGGCATGGTGTTCCAGCAGTTCAACCTGTGGCCGCACATGACCGCGCTGGGCAATGTCGCCGAGGCGCTGGTCCGGGTCCGCCGGCTGCCGCGGGCCGAGGCGCAGCGGAAGGCCCAGGCCGCGCTCGACCGGGTCGGCCTGGCCGGCAAGGGCGGCTCCTACCCGTCGCAGCTGTCCGGCGGCCAGCAGCAGCGCGTGGCGATCGCCCGGGCGCTGGCGATGGAGCCGGAGATCATGCTGTTCGACGAGCCGACCTCCTCGCTCGACCCGGAGCTGGTCGGCGAGGTGCTGGAGGTGATGCGCGCCTTGGCCCGCGACGGCATGACCATGGTGGTGGTGACGCATGAGATGGGCTTCGCCGCCCAGGTCGCGACCTCCGTCGTGTTCGTCGACGAGGGCCGGATCCTGGCCAAGGGGCCGCCGCGGCAGATCTTCCTCGAGGACGGGCATCCCCGGATCCGCCAGTTCCTGGACAATTACCGCCGGCGCAACGCCTTCTGGCAGGATGCGCCGGCCGAAGCAGTGGGAGGATGAGATGAGCGCGACCCTGGGCCTTCCGATCGTCGATTTCGCGCCGGTGGTCGCCGGCGACCCGGCCGGCACGGCAGTGGCGGCGGCGCAGATCCATGCCGCCTGCACCCAGGTCGGCTTCTTCTACATCCGCAACCACGGCGTGAAGCAGGATGTGATCGACGCGGCGGTCGCCACCATGCGTCGCTTCTTCGACCTGCCGGTCGAGACCAAGCGCCAGGTCAAGGTCAACCAGCGCCATCGCGGCTTTCACGAGATCGGCGGCGCGCTGATGTACGGGGCCAAGAAGCCGGACTACAAGGAGTTCTTCTCGACCGGGCTGGAGCTGCCGGAGGACGACCCCGACGTGCTGGCCGGCCAGGCGCTGCGCGGGCCGAACAACTGGCCGGCCTTCATGCCCGAGGTGCAGCGCGACTTCTACCGCTACTACGAGGCGATCGGCGTGTGCGGTGCCCATCTGCTGCGGGCGGTGGCACTCAGCCTCGGCATCGCGCCGGACTTCTTCGCCGAGCGCTATGCCAAGCGCATGCAGCGCACCCAGGCGGTGTTCTACCCGCCGCAGCCGGCCGATCTGGGCGCCGAGCAGTTCGGCGTGGCGCCGCACACCGATTACGGCTGCATCACCCTGCTGTGGCAGGACCAGACCGGCGGGCTCGAGGTCCAGCGCAAGGACGGGGAGTGGATCGACGCGGTGCCGGTCGACGGCACCTTCGTGATCAATGTCGGCGACCTGCTGGCCCGCTGGTCGAACGACCGCTTCGCGTCGACCCCGCACCGGGTGGTGAACCGCAGCGGCCGCAAGCGGCTGTCGATCGCCACCTTCTACGACCCGACCTACACCGCCTCGGTCGACCCGCGGGACCTGAACCTGGGGCAGGGGGAAGAGCCGCACTACCCGCCGGTCGACGCCGGCGACTACATCGTCGGCCGGATCAATGATTCCTTCAAATACCGGCAAAAGTCTTGATGTCCGACATTACGCCCTGGATCGAATTGCTGTGACAGACTCATGGTGATCGTGCTTGAATCACAGAATTGCGGTGCATGAATTGAGTGGCGTCCGGATGTGATCGGGGGGCCGTGATCGACCGGACGCCAGAGCAGCGATAGTCCGCTACCACCAACGAGTGGGGTGAGCGCCATGGGGGCACGGGCGTTTCGGATCGTTCTGGTGAAGCCGTCGCATTACGACGACGACGGCTATGTCATCCAATGGCGGCGCTCGACCATCCCGTCCAACAGCCTGGCCAGCGTGCATGGCCTGCTGACGGAATGCGCCGCGGAACGGGTGCTCGGGCCGGATGTCGATATCGCCATCGAGGCCTATGACGAATGCAACACCGTCGTCGATGTCGCCGCGATCACGCGCCGCATCCGCGAGGCGGGGGCCGGCTTCGTGGCCCTGGTCGGCGTCCAGTCGAACCAGTATCCCCGCGCGCTCGATCTGGCGCGCCGGTTCCGCGCCGCCGGGCTGACGGTGGTGATCGGCGGCTTCCATGTCAGCGGCTGCATCTCGATGCTGCCGGAACTGCCGCCCGACCTGCAGGAGGCGCTCGACCTCGGCATCAGCCTGTATGCGGGCGAAGGCGAGGGCCGCCTCGGCGCCCTGCTGCAAGACATCGATGCCGGGCAGCTCAAGCCGATCTACAATTACCTCGGCGATATGCCCGAGATGGCGGCGGCGACCCTGCCGATCCTGCCGCGCGACGTGGTGCAGCGGATCGCCGGCCACTACACCAGCTTCGATGCCGGGCGCGGCTGCCCGTTCCAATGCTCGTTCTGCACCATCATCAACGTGCAGGGGCGGAAGTCGCGCTATCGCACGGCGGACGACGTCGAGGCGATCGTGCGCGCCAATCAGGCGCAGGGCGTCACCCGCTTCTTCGTCACCGACGACAATTTCGCCCGCAACCGCAACTGGGAGCCGATCCTCGACCGGCTGATCGAGCTGCGCGAGCAGCATCGCTTCCGCATCCGCCTGGTGCTGCAGGTCGACACGCTGTGCCACCGCATCCCGGGCTTCATCGAGAAGGCGGCGCGCGCCGGATGCAACGCCGTCTTCATCGGGCTCGAGAACATCAACCCGGAATCGCTGCTCAACACCAAGAAGCGCCAGAACAAGATCTGGGAATACCGTGAGATGCTGCAGGCTTGGCGCAGCCAGAAGGTGATGACCTGGGCCGGCTATATCCTCGGCTTCCCGACCGACACGCCGCAGAGCATCGCCCGCGACATCGAGATCATCAAGCGCGAGCTGCCGATCGACATCCTCGAATTCTTCTGCCTGACGCCGCTGCCCGGCTCGGAGGACCACAAGAACCTGTATCTCAAGCGGGTGCCGATGGACCCGGACATGAACAAATACGACCTGGAGCATGTCTGCACCGGCCATGCGATGATGTCGAAGGAGGAGTGGGACGGCGTCTATCGCGATGCCTGGGGCCGCTATTATACCGACGACCATGTCGAGACGGTGCTGCGGCGGGCCGCGGTCAGCGGCCTCAGCCTCAAGAAGATCGCCGACATCCTCACCGTGTTCTCCGGCGCGTCGCGGATCGAGGGCGTGCATCCGCTCCAGTTCGGCTATGCCCGCCGCAAGCTGCGGACCCAACGGCGGCACGGCCTGCCGATCGAGAACCCGCTGATCTTCTATCCCCGCCGTGCCGTCGAGTTCGTCAAGGTGGCCGCGCAGTGGATCACCCTGCTCCGGCGCTACCGTGCCATCATGAAGCGGGTGCAGGCCGATCCGGCGGCTGCGGCTTACACGGACGAGGCGCTGCGGCCGCTCGCGACCGACCATGCGGTGGACGATTTCGTCAAGGTCTTCGCCGACAAGATCCCCCACACCCACGGCGCCCCGGTGCTGCAGGCAGGTGTGGGGGGCTGACGCCGGACGGGCAGAGCGTCGGAGACCGTTTGGAAATGCGCTGGCGTGAGTCGGCTGGCGGTGGTTTCGAGAACCGGAGCGCAGCGCACGTTTGGTGCGTGAGCACCGGAAGCTTCGAGTCCGCCGTCAGACGGCCGCGCCAGTAGCATTTACGGACGGTCTCCGATGGCCACGTACTCCCGGTTGACCGAGGAGTCGTGCACGCGGGGGTCGAAGCCGTAGATGTGCAGCGAGATTGCGATCGCACCGCTGTCATTGACCATCTGATGGATGTTGGGCTGGGCCGTCGCCAGGGACACGATGTCGCCGGGCCGGTGCACGGTCTCCCAGGTCTTCGCCACCCGCACCTCGTCCAATGCCCGGAAGCGGAACTCGGTCAGGCGGCCGCTGACGATGCCGAAGGCGCAGGAGCAGTGATGGTCATGGATCGCCGTCCGGGCGCCGCGGTCCCAGACGATGGCCCAGACGCTCGACGCGGCATCGCCCCAGAGCAGGGTGCGGGCATAGCTGCCGGCTTTGTGCTCCAGGTCGAGATTGCGGACGAGCTCGGGATGGGCCACGACATGCTCCAGCACCGCCTGCGGTGATCCGGCGAAATCCGGCAGGGTCTCCAGCATCGCGCCTCTCCACCCGGCGGTGGACCGGAGGGCTTCTGCTGCAACGGCGTGGTTCATGGTCCGGCCTGCCTCTCCAAACATGACAACAGCGTATGCCGGACCGGCGGGAAGCAGCTTGCGTTGTTGCCGGAGACCACTCGGCCAATGGAAATGGATTTTCCCGTTTCGCCATTCTGGTAGAAACTGATTCCATGATCGGCTTTTGGGGCGATGCCGCCCGCGCGCCGCGCAGGAAGGAGCCCGTGCCATGGCCTCGTCGTCCTCGCTCAAGCTCGACGAGATCGACCTCAGGATCCTGAAGGCGCTGCAGGCGGATGCGACGATCGCACTGGCCGACCTGGCGGTGAAGGCCGGCATCTCCGCCACGCCGTGCTGGCGCCGCGTGCAGAAGCTGGAACAGGCGGGCATCGTCCGCAAGCGCGTGGCGCTGCTCGACAAGGCGGCCCTCAATGTCGGCGTGACCGTGTTCATCGCCGTGCGGACGAACCAGCACACGGTCGAATGGCTCGAGCGCTTCAGCGGTGCCGTGCGCGACCTGCCGGAGATCGTCGACGTCTATCGCATGAGCGGCGAGATCGACTATCTGCTCAAGGCCTATGTCGCCGATATCGGCAGCTACGACGCGCTCTACCGGAAGATCATCGCGCGCATCGAGCTGGCGGACGTCACCTCCATGTTCGCGATGGAGGAGATCAAGTCGACGACCGAGATCCCGCTGACCTTCGTCGTCCCCTGAACTCGCCCGGCATCCATACAAAAACAAGCCGCGGGGGACCGCGGCTTGGTTAAGGTCGTTAGGAAGCGGAAGGGTGCAGAAGGTACTGCACGAAGGACTATACCATAAATTCAGCAAGTGTGGAGTGTTTTTCTAAAGGATCGTCGCGAGGTGTTTGATTGCACACAGAAAATTGCCAGACAATTGGCCTTGTATTTCGTCATCAATACTATAGAGGCTGAAGTTGATCTTGTGATGTGAGTTTTCTTTCTAGAGCCCTGATTCGGAACGAATTTGCGGGGCTGATTTCGGCACTGGCACGGTCAGGGTGGTGCGGGTGCCGCCGTTCCGGTCGATCGTCAGGATGCCGTCCAGGCGGCGGACCATGGCCTCGACCAGGGTCATGCCGAAGCCGCGCCGGCTGCCGTCGTCGGGCCGGCCGTCATCGACGATGGTCAGGGTCAGGCTGTCGTCGTCGGTGCGCTGCAGCGACACGGCGATATGCCCGCCGCGGCCGTCGCGGAAGCCGTGCTTCAGGCTGTTGGTCACCAGCTCGTTGACGATCAGGCCGAGATGGATGGCGTTGTCCAGCGGGATCTGCTGGTGCGGCGCCTCGACCGTCAGCGCCACCGGGCCGGTGCCGGCGGCGAAGGCGGATTGCAGATGGGCGCACAGATCCTGGACATAGCCGCCGGCGTCGATATGGGACAGGTCGTCGGAATGGTACAGCTTCTGATGCACCAGGCTCAGCGACTGGATGCGGTGGCCGACCACCGCCAGCTCTTCCCGCACCGCCGGCTCGGTGGCGCGCGAGGCCTGCAGGTTGAGCAGGCTGGAGATGATCTGCAGGTTGTTGTTGACGCGGTGATGCACCTCCCGCATCAGCACGTCCTTCTCCTCCAGGCTGGCGCGCAGCGCCCGCTCGACCTCGCGCAGCTGGGCGTTGGCGGCGATCAGCTGCTCCTCGCGCTGGCGCAGCTCGGTCAGGCTGGCGATCTGTTCCACGGTCTGGCGGTGCACCTCCTCGAAGGGATCGACGCCGGTTTCGTCCGCCAGTGCTGCCATGGTCCGATGCGCCAGCGCGGTCGGGTCGCGGCCGGCGCTGGCCGGCAGCTCCTTGCGCATTACCAGCCGGACCACGCCGCGGGCGTGGCGCAGCTCGACCGAATCCATCAGCGCCCGGACTGCCGCGGTGTCCAGGCGCGGCCGCTGCGGCTGCCCCTGGCCCAGCGGCCGGCGCGGCGCGGCCAGCACGATCTCCAGCGCCATCGGCGGGCCGGCGGTGACCAGCAGCGACAGATTGGCCTGCTCGAAGCGCGCCAGGAAGCTGCGGGTCATGGCCGAGGCGGCGGCGACGATGCGCACCCGGTCGCGACCGTCGAAGCCCAACTCGGTCGCCACCAGCCGGACACGCTGCCGGGCCGCGATCACGTCGCGCTCCTCGCGGGTGTCGATGGCGGTGATCAGGGCGGTGGTCATGGTGCTGCCGCTCGATCCGGTCGCCACCCCGGCGTCACACCAGCGCGGGCGGCGGATGCATCGCCAGGGCCTGGCCGATCACCGAGACGAGCGCCTCGGGCTTGAACGGCTTGGTGACGACGAAGGTCGGTTCCAGCCGCTCGCCGGTCAGGAGCCGCTCGGGGAAGCCGGTGACGAAGACCACCGGCACCGAGATGCCGCGCAGGATGTCCTGCACCGCCTCGATGCCGCTGTCGCCGCCCTTGAGCTGGATGTCGGCCAGCACGATGTGCGGCGACTCGCGCTTCGCCAGGGCGACCGCCGCGGCATGGTCGGCGGCGGTGCCGCAGACGGTGTGGCCCATCTCCTCGACGATGCGGGCGATGTCCATGGCGATCAGCGGCTCGTCCTCGACGATCAGGATCCGGGCCGGGTGCTGGCGCTGCATCTCCTTGCGGGCGGCGTCCAGCAGGTCGCGCACCTCCGTCTCCGGCAGGTGCAGGATGAAGCCGACATCCTCGAAGGAGAAGCCTTCCAGCGACACCAGCAGCAGCACCTGGCGCTGTGTCGGCGTCAGCTGCGACAGCCGGGCCTCGACCGGCACCAGCCCCTCCAGCGGCGCCGCGGTGTCCTCCTCGTCGGTGGCGTGCAGCAGGGTGCAGACGTCATGGAACACGGCGAAGATCTGGACCCGCAGGTTGCCGTCCGCCGGGATCCGCTGCGGATCTTCCAGGATCGCCTCCAGGAACACCCGCATATACTGGTCGCCCCGCTCCTGCGACCCGACCAGGGCCCGGGCATAGCGCCGCAGGTAGGGCAGGTGCTTCAGAATCTCCTGCGAAGAGCCGGTCATCGCGTCCACCTTACGAATACGGGAGGGCTTGCCCGTCCAGCGTCATGCTTAGCGGCCGTCGCCCCGGATCGCAATCCGTTCCAATGCCGCAGAACCGGCCGGCAGGCAAGGGGTGGCGCAGGAACTTCCATCCTGGTCGAGGATTGGTAGTGTAGGGTACCACCAATGGCCGAAGCAGAGCGGGATCGAGCGTTGATGAATCGACGTCGCGGCGAGAAAACGCGAAGGCGGGAAGCGGGGGCGCGGCCGACCGATCCCGGTCGTCCGGGACCGGACCGCCTGAAGCGGCCGCCGCAATTCGACAACTGGCTCTCGCAGCAGCTCCGATCGCTGTACGATCCGGTGCTGGAGGAGCCGTTGCCGGACGACCTGATGAAGATGCTCGAGGACGGTGCCAAGAGCACCGACAAGCCGAAGGAGGACAAGGATCGCTGACCGAAACAGGCCGGGCGCATGGCGGAAGGGCCGAATTTCTGCCTTATTCGGTGCCGACAGTTCGGACCGCACCACCATCGATCCCGCGTGGCCGGCACAGCCGTCGGCGTCAACAAGGAGGGGAATGTGCCATTCGACTTTCACGCTGAGCTGACCAAGGCGATCCCGCATCTGCGGGCCTTCGCGCGTTCGCTCAGCGGTGATGCGGATCGCGCCGATGATCTGGTCCAGGACGCGATCCTTCGCGCGCTCCGGGCAGAGACCCAGTTCACTCCGGGCACCAACTTCCGGGCCTGGATCTTCACGATTCTGCGCAACCAGTACGTCAACCAGCTGCGGCGCCGGAAGTTCGTGGCCGAGCCCAAGGACGGGGTCGATCTCGACCTCCTCTGGGTGCCGCCATCACAGGATTCGAAGCTGGAGTTCCAGGACTTCCGCCGGGCGCTGATGATGCTGACGCCCGACCAGCGCGAGATCCTGCTGATGGTCGGGGCCTCGGGCTTCAGCTACGAGGAGGCGGCGGAGATCTGCAACTGCGCCGTCGGCACGGTGAAGAGCCGCCTGTCCCGGGCCCGGCGCGAGCTGTCGAGGCTGCTCAGCTCGGGGCGAGGATTGGCGAGACGAGGCGACTTCGCAGGCGAGCGGCGCGGACGCGGAACCGCCGCGGCGCCGGCGAAAATGACAGCCCCTCGTCTCGCCGTGCAGCCCGCGTCGCGGCGGACGGCGTAGCGGTCGTCGCGAAACAGCCTTGTTGCGGCGAAGCGGGCGGCCTCCGGGCCGCCCGCTTCCGATTCTGGCGTACAAGCAAGGGGTTGGTATACCCCTTGCTGTCATGCCCGGGCTTGACCCGGGCATCCAGAAGCTGTCGATGCCGCTCCGGGTGGCCCCTGGGATTGCCGGGTCAAGCCCGGCAATGACAATAGAAGAGAGACATCGCGCCTCAGGCGGCTACTGCGTCTTCGACTCGCGCGCGGTCATCTCGCCGACGATCGGGCTGGTCGCCGGGCGGTTGACGAAGGGCTCGCGCGCCTCCGCCGGCAGGGCCTGGCGGCGGGTCATGCGCCAGGCGGTGAAGACCGCGGTGACGGTGGCGATGGCGGCACCGTGCAGGAACAGCCCCTGCGGTCCGACCCAGCCCATCACGGTCGACGCCACCAGCGGGCCGGCGCAGGCGCCGACGCCCCAGCACAGGAGCAGGCTGCTCGACAGCGCCACGGCGGTGCCGCGCGGCGCCAGGTCGTTGGCATGGGCGACGCAGATGCCGTAGGTCGAGATCGAGGCCGCGCCCCACAGCCCGAACAGCACCGCCAGCAGCCAGTCGGAATCCGGCCGCGCCAGGGCCAGGGCCAGCGACACCAGGATGGTGACGACGCTGGCGCCCAGCATGACGCTGCGCCGGTCGATCCGGTCGGACAGCCGGCCCAGCGGCCATTGCGCCAGCAGGTTGCCGACCTGCGACATGGCCGGGATGGCGCCGGCCAGGCCGACGCCGAGCCCGACCTGCAGCCCCCAGATCGGGCCGATCGAGGCGACGGCGCTGTTGATCAGCCCGCTGGAGACGCAGCCGATCACCGCCGCCGGGGCGATCCGGTACAGCTGGCGCAGCGGCAGGGTGCGGATGGCGGCGATCGACGGGGTCGGGGCCCGGGTCATCGCCACCGGGATCAGCGACATCGAATAGAAGGCCGAGGCGATCATGAACAGCCCCAGCACCACCGGCCCGCCGGTGATCAGCAGCACGAACTGGCCGCCGACCAGCGCCACCTTCTGGACGATGGTGTAGACCGAGAACACCCGGCCGCGATGGGCGTTCGGCGTCATCTCGTTCAGCCAGCTCTCGGCCACGGTGAACAGCCCGGCGGAGCAGAAGCCGGTGACCAGGCGCAGCGCCATCCACCAGGCCGGGTCGGGGGCGACGGTGAAGCTCAGCGCCGTCACCGAGGTGGCGGCGGCATAGGCGGCGAAGGCGCGGATGTGCCCGACCGCGCCGATGATCCGGGTCGACAGCACGCAGCCCAGCAGGAAGCTCAGCGAATGTGCCGTCGCCACCGCGCTGAAGGCCTGGATCGAATAGCCGGCCTCGGTCAGCGAGATCGGCAGGATGGTGACCAGGATGCCGTTGGCGATCTGCAGGACGGAGATGCCGAGGATGATGGCGGCGACGGGCAGGTAGAGGGCGGTCATGATCCAGCGGCGCGGGGCGTTTCCCTGCAGGCAAGCGCGGGCCGGCGAGGCGTGTCAAACGTCGTGATCGAAGGGCAGCCCCGATTTGCCGGGCATGGCCCGATCGGGGAGGTTCCGGCCGGCGCGCCATCGGGCTAGGGTGGCGGGCACAACCCTGGGAGGGGGCATGCGGGGGGTGACTGCAACCGGATTCGGACCGTGGAAGCTGCAGGTCGTGGTGGCGGCGGTGTTCGCCGTCATCGTCCTGGCGATCTCCGGCGGCCTGATCTGGTACAACCACGGCGAGGTCACGACGCTGGTCCGCGCCGATGCGGATGCCCGGTTCGACCGGATCGTCAGCCGGGTGCGGGACGAGTTCCGCAACGGGCTGCACCTCGCCGATGTGGTGCTGGACACGGCCACGCTGACGATCGAGACCGACGTGCCGGAGGATCATCTGGGCGCGGTGATGCGCGGCACCTTGCATGACCTCGAGCAGGTGCTGCCGGCCGCCACCGCCTTCTTCGCCGCCTGGGACGACGGCCGCTTCGTCCTGGTGCAGTCGCTGGCCACGGCGCATCTGCCGGAGGTGACGGCCACGGCCTTGCCCGGCGCGGCCTATGCGCTGCAATTCGTCGAACCCACCCTCGACGGCGCGACCGCGCGCTGGGTGGTGACGGATGCGGAGGGGCGGCCGATCGGCGAGCCGCAGGTGATGCCGACCGGCTTCGACCCGCGCACCAGGCCCTGGTATGCGCCGGCGGTGGCGGCCGGCGGGGCGATCATCACCCAGCCCTACCGCTTCGCGACCATGGACCAGGTCGGCGTCAGCCTGGCGCGCAAGTCACGCCTGGCGGATGGCGCCGTGTTCGGGATCGACATCGGCCTTGCGGTCCTCGACCGTACCCTGGCCGATCTGCGCAAGGAGCGTGAGCTCGAGCTGGTGGTGTTCAGCCGGTCCGGGGCGCTGATCGCCCATCCCGACGGCGTCCGCTACCGCACCGAGTTCCGGGAAGCCCGTGCGGAACATCTGCCGCTCCTGGGCGAGTTGGGGTCGCCGATCCTGGCCGAGATGTATCGCAGCTTCCAATCCGTCGGCACCGGCCGGAACTTCACCGGCGCGCTCGGGGCCCAATCCTATCTCGAACGATTCGAGCCGATCGGCATGAGCATGCCCGACGTGGTGCTCGGCATCGCCTATCCCTACGACCTGGTGGTCGGGCCGGCCGACCGCATCCGCTACGTCTCGCTCCTGATCGGCGTCGGCGCCACGGTCCTGGCGCTCGGCATCGTCCTGGTCGCGGCACGGGCCCTGGCCCGGCCGCTGCGCCGGGTGACGGGCGATCTGGGCCGGATCATGCGGTTCGACTTCCATGGCGGCGGCCCGGGCGGGTCGCGGATCGAGGAGATCCGGTCGCTATCCTCGGCGATCGACGTGCTCGGCCTCACCCTGCGCAGCTTCGCCGCCTATGTTCCGGGCCAGATCGTCCGCGGCATCCTCGGCCAGACGCTGGTGCCGGCGCTGGGCGGGCGGCGCCAGCCGGTCACCGTGCTGTTCTCAGATGTCGCCGGCTTCACCGCCCTGGCCGAAAGCCTGCCGCCGGAGGAGCTGATGGAGCGCACCTCGCGCTATTTCGGCGCGCTGGGGGAGGAGTTGATCGCCAGCGGCGCCACCATCGACAAGTATATCGGCGACAGCGTCATGGCGTTCTGGAACGCGCCCGAGGATCAGCCCGACCATGTCCGCCGCGCCTGCCGTGGCGCCCTCGGGGCGGCGGCGCGGATCGACCGGCTGAACGCCGAGTTCGAGGCCGAAGGCCGCAGGGCGATGCCGACCCGCTTCGGCCTGCACACCGGCGAGGCGGTGGTCGGCAATGTCGGCTCGGTCGACCGGATGAACTACACCGCGCTCGGCCACACTGTGAACGTGGCGGCGCGGCTCGAGGTGCTGAACAAGATCCACGGCACCACCATCCTGGTCAGCGAGGCGGTTCGGCAGGAGGCGGGCGAGGGGTTCGAGTTCCGCTTCGTCGGCAACGAAGTGCCGCGCGGCGCCCGCGAGCCGGTGCCGATCTACAGCCTGGTCGGGCTGCGCGAGGAGGCAGGGTCCTAAGGCTGGGCCCCGACATAGCGGGCGCGCGGGCGGATCAGCCGGGCGGCCGCATACTGCTCCATCACATGCGCCATCCAGCCGACGCTGCGGCCGAGCGCGAATACCGCCAGCGGCGCCTCGGGCGGCAGGCCGATCAGCCGGCTCGCCAGCACCAGGGCGAAGTCCATGGTCGGGCGCTCGCCGGTCAGGTCGAACACGGTCTCGACCAGGGTGCGGGCGACCGCCAGTTCCGGCCCGTCCGGCAGGGTGGCGACGATGCGGTCCAGCAGGTGCTGGCCGCGCGGGTCGCCCTCCGGGTAGAGGGTGTGGCCGAAGCCGGGCAGGTCCTCGCCATGCTGTAGCCGTTCCACCACCAGGCGGCGGGCGTCGGCGGCGCCCAGCGCCAGCTCCAGGAAGGTGCCGGTGCGGGCGCTCAGGCCGCCATGCAGCGGGCCGTTCAGCGCCGCCAGCCCGGCGGCGACCGCGGCATGCGGCGAGGCGCCGGTCGAGGCGGCGATGCGGGCGGCGAAGGTCGAGGCGGTCAGCTCGTGGTCGGCGCACAGCACCAGGGCCCGGCGCAGCAGGTCGGCGCCGCCAATGGCTCCCTTGGACTCTGCGCCCCAGGCCTCGGCCAGATCCTCATGCGCCGGCGCCGCCGAGGCCGGGCGCCGCAGCATCACCGCGGTCAGCCAGCGCAGCAGCCTTGCCCCGGTGCGCTGCAGCCCGGCGGCGGAGCGGGCGAGGGCGCGGTCGTCCTCGACGCCCAGCGCCGGCAGCACCGCCATGGCCCGCTCCATCGGCGGCAGGCCGGCCGCCTCGGCGGCGATGCGCGCGGCAACCGGCGGCAGCGGCGCCACCGGCGCGGCGAAGGGGTCGTCGGCGGCGACATTCCACAGCAGCCCGGCCACGCTCTCCAGCGTCGCGCTCTCGGCCAGCCGCACCGCGTCCCGGCCGCGGTAATAGAGGCGCCCGCCGGCCACCAGCGTGATCGCCGATTCCAGCACCGGCTGACCCCAGTACAGCGGCGGCGGGGTCGCCTCGGGCTCGGATTTGCGGGCCAGGCGGCGGATGTCGGCGGCGGCATAGCGGCGCTGGCGGCGGCCGGGCTCGGCGATCGAGCGGACCATGCCGCGGCTGACATAGGCGTACAGCGTCGCCAGGCTGACCCCCAGCTCCGCCGCCGCCTCGCTCGCCGACAGGTTGGGCTCCTGGATCATGGATGGGTGAGGTCGACGGCTTCACCAAACGCTACGGCGTGAAGATGCTTGTTCATGTGGAAGCCTTCGATTGGGTCGAGACAGCGATCCGGCGAGAGAAAGCGCTCAAGAAATGGCCACGGCGCTGGAAGCTCGCGCTGATCGAAAGCGAGAATCCGGAGTGGCGGGATTTGTACGCGGACCTTGCGTAGGCCGGCTCGCGCAGCGGCAGCCCCCTGGATCGCCGGGTCAAGCCCGGCGATGACAAAAAGGGAATGTCCCAACAAATCATCCAGATACATTGATCGCATCTATCAAGATTGACAACCTATCCGTTCGGCTCGACCTTTTGTGCATCTGCGAAGAAGGAGGTCGAGATGACGACAGGACTGGACGGAATCGTCGCCGCCGAGACGGTGATGAGCCTGGTGGACGGGCAGCGTGGCGTGCTGGTGATCCGCGGCCTGCCGGTCGAGGAGGCGGCGCGGACGCTCGATTTCGAAGGCGTGCTGGCGCTGCTGTGGGACGGCTTCGCCGACACCGCGGACCTCAAGGCCCGGCTCGGCGTCACCCGCGCCGCCGCCTTCCGCCATGTGCCGCGGCTGCTGCCGGCCGCCGCCGGGCTGCCGCCGATCGACGGGCTGCGGGCGATGATCGCCGGCCTGGCCGACGATGCGGATGGCTCCCCATTGGGCCTGGTCGCGGCCATGCCGGTGTTCCTGGCGGCGCTGGTGCGCCAGGCCCGGGGCAAGACCCCGATCGCGCCCGATCCGAAATCCGGCCACGCCGCCGACCTGCTGCGCATGCTGGCGGGCAAGCCGGCCGAGCCGGCGCTGGCGCGGGCGCTCGACGCCTATCTCGTCACCGTGTCCGACCACGGCCTGAACGCCTCGACCTTCGCCGCCCGGGTGGTGGCCTCGACCCTGGCCGGGACGGTGGCCTCGGTCACCGCCGCGCTCTGTGCCCTCAAGGGCCCGCTGCATGGCGGCGCGCCGGGGCCGGTGCTGGACATGCTCGACGCCATCGGCGCCGCCAAGGCCGCGCCCGGCTGGATCGAGGGGGAGCTCACGGCCGGCCGCCGGCTGATGGGCTTCGGCCACCGCATCTACCGCACCCGCGACCCGCGCGCCGACGTGCTGAAATCGGTGGTCGCGCGCCTGTCCAGCCCGCGCATCGCCCTGGCCGAGGCGGTCGAGAAAGCGGCCCTGGCGGCGCTGCACAAGCACAAGCCGGACCGGCCGCTCGACATCAATGTCGAGTTCTACACCGCCCTGGTGCTCGACGCGGTCGGGCTCGACCGGTCACTGTTCACCCCGGCCTTCGCCATCGGCCGCGTCGCCGGCTGGACCGCCCATATCCTGGAGCAGGAGCAGACCGGCCGGCTGCTGCGACCCGACAGCCGTTATGTCGGTCCGCAGCCCAGCCTGGCGGCGTAGCGCCTAGACGAAGGCGAAGTCGCTGGCCACCAGCGAGGCACGGTCGACCCCGAGCAGGATCAGCTTGTCCTCGGCGTCGAGCGTGATCACGGTGCCGTCCGCGCCGTAATCGGCGGCATGGGCCATGACCTCGCCGAAGCTGCCGAAGACGGCGCGGTCGAACAGGACCACGTCGCCGCCCGCATGGTCGAAATCGGTCACCACGTCGCGACCGAAGCCGGGCTGGACCACCAACGTGTCCGCCCCGGCGCCGCCGGTGATGCGGTCGTCTCCGGCACCGCCATAGATCCGGTCGCTGCCGCTGCCACCGGAGATCACGTCGGCGCCGTCGCCGCCGGCCAGCCGGTCGTCGCCGCCGAGGCCGCCGAGCCGGTCGTCCCCGGCGCCACCGCGCAGGGCGTTGGCTGCGGCGTCGCCCTCGAGCCGGTCGGCGAAGGCGCTGCCCAGCAGGGTCTCGATTCCGGAATAGGTATCTCCGGCCGCGGCGCCGGTGTTGCCGGCCGGCCGGTCGAGGCTGGCCTGCACCCCGGCGAGGCTGGTGGCATAGCCCGCGGCGTCGATGCCGTCGCCGCCGGCCAGGCTGTCCGCCCCGGCACCGCCCTCCAACAGGTCGTCGCCGGCGCCGCCGCTCAGGCTGTCGTCGCCGAGCCCCCCGGCCAGATAGTCCTTGCCGGCGCCGCCTTCGGCGATGTCGTTCGCCGCGCCCAGCAGCAGCACGTCCGGCCCGGCGGTGCCGGAATGTGGCGGGGGCTCGGCCGTGCCGTTCTCCTGGACATAGACGTCGGAGCCGCTGTTGGTGTCGCCCGGCGCCAGCGCCTCGTCGGTGGCGACGACGGTGAGGCTGCCATCGGCCGTGGTGTCCGTGGCCAGCGGCCCGCTGACCGATTGCTGCCCGGTGGTGTCGTCGTCGACCACCAACTGGCCGTCGACGACATGCACGTGGTAGCGCGGGCCGTCATATTCGGGGCTGCTCGACCCGAGATAGGTGTTGGTGCCGGTGTCGAGGTCGCGGAGATACCAGCCATTGTCCGAGGCGAGAGTCGAGTCCTGCCGGTAGACGGCATATTTGGCGTCGTCGGTGACCGTGACGTCATACGCGTCCCGGAGCGTGGTCCAGTCGCCCGCTTCGGTCCGGTAAAGGACGACGGGGTGAAATTCGTATCCCTCGATGCCGGAGTACTTCTCGGCGAACCAGGTGGCGTTGCCGTTCGCCAGCATCACCGGACCGCCATCGAACTCATAGGCATCGCCATGGGTGCTGCCGAGGCTGACGGTGGTGCCGTCGACCAGGTTCTTGAGCGTGACGCCGTAGCCGCTGTAGATCTCGTTGTAGGCGTCGGCCCAGGCCACCCATTGGCCGTCGGCAGAGATCACCGGACCTTTGCGGGTGATCTCCGGCTCCTCCGGATCAGCGGAGACGCGGGTGTAGGCTTCATCCGCCCCGACGAAGAGGTTCAGGGTGGTGCGCTCGTCCGGCACGCCCGGGGCGGCGGCGCGGATTGCGATGGTGCCGGCCGTGGGGCCGGCGTAGTCGTGCGACAGGTGGATCGAAGTGCTGCCCGGCTCCAACTGATAGAGCTGCAGCGGCGAGCCGTCGCCCCAGTTGACCACCAGCCGGGTGGCGCCGTTCAGAGCGACGTCCAGGCCCAGGGCCTGGCCGTCGGTCGGGTCGGGCGAATAAGCAACAGTGCTGATGAGCGACATTTGAACCCTCCAGGATGGAGATCGGGTTCACGTCCTCGCAGACGGGCGAACCTCCAACTGCTCTATTTTTGGGAAAGTTATCAGATCGGCGGAGGATCGAACACCCGAGGTTTCGTCCGAGAGAGAAGGTTTCGTTCGCGCGTGCCGAAGGACCGGCGAACGACCTCCCGAAGATTCCGTCGGGCCGCCGGCTGCGAATCCCGGATGTACCCGGATGCCGATGGCGGGGAAGGGCAGGGGAAGCTGGCGGATGCGGTGCTCGGGCGCCGGCAGGATGCGGCCGCGGCTCGGGCACAGCTCCCGCACCGGGCAGCTGCCGCAGCGCGGCCGCCGGTCGGTGCAGTGGTCGTGGCCCTGGCGCTTGACCAGCCAGTGGTGCCGCTCGATCCGGTCGTTGTCCCAGTCCGGCGGCAGCATCGCCAGCAGCGGCTCATGCGCCGCTTCGGCGCCGGCGCGGCGCGAGATCAGGCCGAGCCGCTTGGCAATGCGGTGATGGCCGGTCGACACCGGCAAAGCGCGCAGCCGCAGCCGGCTGAACAGCAGCACACACGCGGCCGTCTTCGGCCCCACGCCCGGCAGCGTCTGCAGCCAGGCGATCGCCTCCTCGACCGGCCGGTCGGCGAGAAAGTCCAGCTCCAGCCGGCCGCGCGCGGCCTGCAGCGCCCGCAGCGCCTCCTGCAAGGTCTGCGCCTTGCGGTCGGGCCAGGTGGTGCGGCCGATCAGCCGCTCGATCATCGCCGGATCGGCCTCGAGGAGGGCTTCCCAGCGCGGGAAGCGCACCCGCAGGACCCGGTGGGCGGCCAGCGCCACCTCGTCCCGGGTGCGCGCGGACAGCAGGGCCAGGACCAGCACCTCGACCGGGTCCGGATACAGCCAGCGCGGCGGCGGCCCGAAGGCGGCAGCCAAAGCGGCATCGATCCGGATCAGGCGGGTGGGAGCAGGCATGGTATCGACCATGCCGGGGAGGTTAGAACAAAATGGGAACAAAAAGCGAGTCGATTCCCTTACCGTCATTGCGAGCGCAGCGAAGCAATCCAGAGCCGCTCGCACTGCCCTGGATTGCTTCGTCGGCTTCGCCTCCTCGCAATGACGGTGAGAGGTTGCGCCAGTCCCTCGTCAGACCGTCCTCACCACGCCGTATACCCCCCATCCGGCCCCAGGATCGCGCCGGTGAAGAAGCCGGAGGCGTCGGCCGCCAGGAACAGGGCGGTGGCGGCGATCTCCCAGGGCTCGCCGCAGCGGCCCATCGGCGTCATCTCGATCCACTGGTCGTACCATTCCTTCTTGGTCCGGCCGGCGAGGGTCATGTCGGTGGCGATGTAGCCGGGGGCGATGGCGTTCACCCGCACCCCGTGCGGCGCCCATTCGCAGGCCAGCGACTTGGTCAGCAGATGCACCGCGGCCTTGCTGGCGTTGTAATGCGCCTGGCCCTGCGGCTTGTTGACGATGATGCCGGACATCGAGCCGATATTGACCACGCTGCCGCTCTTGGCCGCCACCATGTGCTTGCCGAAGGCGCGGGCGCACCAGAAGACGGCATTGACGTTCAGGTCCATGACCTTGCGCCATTCCTCGTCGCTGGTCTCCAGCGCGTCGCTGTTGCGGGCCATGCCGGCATTGTTGACCAGGATGTCGACCCGGCCCAGCCGCGACCGGACGTCGTCGGCCGCCTTGGTCACGGCGTCGGGGTCGGTGACGTCCAGCCTGATGAACTCGCCGCCCACGGCCTTGGCGGTGTCGGCGCCGATATCCGCCAGGATCTCGGCCACCACCACCTTGGCGCCGGCCTCGGCCAGCGCCTCGCAGGTGGCCCGGCCGATGCCGCGGCCGCCGCCGGTCACCACCGCCACGCGGCCGGAAAGGTCGAATTTCTCGCGGTACATGGTCTTCTCCATCACAACAGAGCTAATTCGGAATCAGGTCGACGGCCCGGTCGGCGACCGCCAGCACCGGGGCGTTGGTGTTGCCGCTGGTCACCCGCGGCAGGATCGAGGCGTCGATGACGCGCAGCCGCTCCACCCCGCGCACGCGCAACTCACGGTCGACCACCGCCGTCGGATCGCTCTCCGGCCCCATGCGGCAGGTGCCGACCGGGTGGTAGTTGGTCTTGACCGTGCGCCGGCAATGCGCCGCCAGGTCGTCGTCGCTGGTGGCGGCGTCGCCGGGGAAGATCTCGCCGGTCACCATCCGCCGCACCGGGTCGGCGGCCAGCACCCGGCGGGCATAGCGCAGCCCGGCCACCGACAGGCGCAGATCCTCCGGGTCGCCGAAGAAGGCGCAGTCGATCAGCGGCGGGTCGGCCGGGTCGGCCGAGCGCAGCGCCACCGACCCGCGCGCCTGCGGCCGCATCAGACAGGCATTCAGCGTCACCCCGTCGGTCGGCGCCACGCCGGTGACGTCGCGGTCGAGATAGACGGTGGGCACGCAGTACAGCTGCAGCTTCGGGTCGCTCTGGTCCTCGCCGTCCGGGTCGATGAAGGCGCAGGCCTCGACCCCCGTGGTGGTCACCGGCCCGGTCTTGAACATCAGGTATTGCAGCCCGGCCTTGACCATCGGCAGGCCGCGGTCCTGGCCGAAATAGCCATAGGCGCCGTTGGTGGCGGCCACCACCGGCACCTCGTGATGGTCCTGCAGGTTGGCGCCGACGCCCGGCAGGTCGGCCTTGACCTGGATGCCGTGCCGGCCCAGCGCCGCAGCCGGGCCGATGCCGCTGAGCATCAGCAGCTTGGGCGAGGCATAGGCGCCGGCGGCCAGGATCACCTCGGCCCCGCCGGCGCGGCGGCTCTGCCCGTCCTTGACGTAGTCGACGCCGGTGGCGCGGCCGCGCTCGACCAGGATGCGGGTGACGGCGGCGCCGGTCTCGACCGTCAGCTTCGGGTCGCGCAGCACGGGGCCGAGGAAGGCGGCGACGGCGCTGCAGCGGGTGCGGGTGGCGGCGTCGATGGTGTGCTGCATGAAGCCGACGCCGGCCTGCTCACCGCCGTTGAAGTCCGGCCGGTAGGGCACGCCCAGGCCTTGCAGCGCCTGGACGAAGGCGCGGCTCATGGCGCAGTGCTGGCCGAGATGCGAGACCTTCAGCGGCCCGTCGGTGCCGTGGAAAGGCGCGCCGAGGTGGTCGTTGCCCTCCTGCTTGACAAAATAGGGCAGCAGGTCGGCCCAGCCCCAGCCGGAATTGCCGCCGAGCTCGGCGTCCCAGCCGTCATAGTCCTGCGGCCGGCCGCGCATATAGACCATGGCGTTGACCGCGCTGCCGCCGCCCAAGAGCTTGCCGGTCGGGATGATGGGCGCGCGGCCGCCCAGCTGCTCCTGCGGCACGGTCTGGTTCAGGGTCAGGTAGGTGTCCTGGTTCAGGAACTTCATGTAGCCGGCGGGCATGTCGAGCAGGCGGCTGCCGCGCCGCCCCCCGGCCTCCAGCAGCAGCACCCGGGCCCGGCGCTCGGTCACCAGCCGGCTGGCGACGACGCACCCCGCGCTGCCGCCGCCGACGATGATGAAGTCGTAGCCGTCAGCCATGGCTCACTTCACCGCCCCGAAGGTCAGACCGCGCACCAGCTGGCGCTGCGACAGCCAGCCCAGCACCAGGATCGGCGCGATCGCCAGCGTCGAGGCGGCGGACAGCTTGGCCCAGAACAGCCCCTCGGGGCTGGAGAAGGAGGCGATGAAGGCGGTCAGCGGCCCGGAATCCGGCCCGGTCAGGTTGATGCTCCAGAACGCCTCGTTCCAGCTCAGGATGATGGTCAGGAGAGAGGTCGAGACGATGCCGGGCAGGGTGGTGGGCAGCAGGATGTACAGCATCTCCTGCCACGACCCGGCGCCGTCCACCCGCGCCGCCTCCAGGATCTCGCGCGGATAGTCGCGGAAATAGGTGTACAGCATCCACACCACGATCGGCAGGTTGACCAGGGTCATCAGCAGCACCATGCCGGTGACCGTGTTCAGGAGGCCGAGGTCGCGGAAGCCCAGATACATCGGCACCAGCACGCCGACCGCGGGCATCATCTTGGTCGACAGCATCCACAACAGCGTGCCTTCGGTCCGCCTGGTCGGGAAGAAGGCCATGGAATAGGCCGCCATGCCGCCGATGATCAGGCACAGCAGGGTCGAGCCGAAGGCGATGTAGACCGAGTTCAGGGCGTAGTGGACATAGTCGATGCGCGAATTGACCGCGACGTAGTTCTCCAGCGTCGGGGTGAAGAAGATCGACGGCGGCGTGGCGAAGGCCTCGATCTCGGTCTTGAAGCTGGTCAGGATCATCCAGCCGATCGGGAAGAACAGGACCAGCCCGACCGCCCAGCCCAGTATGGTGACGCCGATCGCCTGCTGGCGGCTGCGTTGCATGGCCATGGCTCAGCTCCCCTTGCGCAGGGTGCGGGCCAGGGCGCGCACCAGGAAGAAGGCGACGATGTTGGCCAGGATCACGGCGACCACGCCGCCGGCCGAGGCGCTGCCGACATTGAACTGCTGCAGGCCGTTCCGGTAGACGAGGTAGGTCAGGTTGGTGCTGGCTGTGCCCGGGCCGCCATTGGTGGTGACCAGGATCTCGGCGAAGATCGACAGCAGGAAGATGGTCATCACCATGATGACCACGCCGATGGCGTGCATCAGATGCGGCAGCACGATGTAGAAGAACATCGCGATCGGCCCGGCGCCGTCGATCCGCGCCGCCTCGCGCTGCTCATGGTCCAGCGACTGCAGCGCGGTCAGCAGGATCAGCACGGCGAAGGGCAGCCACTGCCAGGCGACGATGATGATGATGGCGGCCAGCGGCGCCTGGCTCAGCCAGTCGATCGGCTGCAGCCCGACCGCGCGCGCCACCCAGGTCAGCACGCCGGAGACCGGGTGCAGCATCATGTTCTTCCACACCAGCGCGCTGACCGTCGGCATGACGAAGAACGGCGCGATTACCAGGACGCGGACGATGCCGCGGCCGGGGAAGGGCTGGTCCAGCAGGAGCGCGATCAGGGTGCCCAGCACCACGGTGATCGCCAGCACGGAGCCGACCAGGATCAGCGTGTTCTGGATCGCGTCCCAGAACGACGGGTCGCTCAGCAGGTAGGTGTAGTTGCCCAGGCCGACGAAGCCGCGCCGCGCCGGATTCATCAGGTTCCAGCGCAGGGTCGAGAAATAGATCGTCGCCGCCAGCGGCACGAAGGCCCAGAGGGCCAGGACCGTGACCGAGGGGGCGAGCAGCAGCGTCGCCTTGCGCCGGGTCGAGGCGATGGCGGCCATGGCATGCATCCTTTCCTGACGCGATGCGCGACGGGCGCGGGAATTCTTTTTGAGTCCCCCCTCCCCTCGCGGGAGGGGGTAGGGGGAGGGGGTTCTCTCGGCCTGAGCTGGCGCTGATGCGTGGCCGCGGTGATATCGGAGAGTGTCCACCTCATTCGCGCGCGGACGCGCGCAGACCCCTCTCCCTACCCCCCTCCCGCAAGGGGAGGGGGGACTGGAAAAACATCCAGCCGGGGAGACGAGGCCCTTACTTGTACCCGCCCTGGGTCACGGCCCGATCCGCCGCGTCCTGCGCGGACTTCAGCGCGGCGTCGACGGTGACCGAGCCGGCGAGGGCGGCGGCGATCTGCTGGCCGACCTCGGTGCCGATGGCCTGGAACTCCGGAATGCCGACGAACTGCACCCCGGTGTAGGGCACCTTCTCGACCGTGGCGTCGTTCGGGTCCGCGGTCTCGATCGCCTTCAGCACGAAGGACGCGAAGGGCGCGGCCTTCTGGTACTCGGGGTTGGCGTAGGTCGAGCTGCGGGTGCCGGGCGGGACCACGGTCCAGCCGTCGCTCTTCGCCACCGCCTCGATATAGGGCTTGGACGTGGCCCAGGCGATGAACTTCTTGGCGGCGTCCGGCGCCTTGGTCGACTTCGGCACGGCCAGGGCCCAGGACCACAGCCAGTGGTTGCCCTTCGGCGACTTGGCGATCGGCGCCTGGGCGAAGGCGACCTTGTCGGCCACCGTCGAGTCCTTCGGGTTGTACAGGTAGCCGGCGGCCGAGGTGGCGTCGATCCACATCGCGCATTTGCCGCTGGCGAACAGCGCCCGGTTCTCGTTGTGGCCGTTCGACGGCGCGCCCGGGGGGCCGTAGTTCTTCAGCAGGTCGACATAGTAGGTGATGGCTTCCTTCCACGCCGGCGTGTCGATCGTCGGCTCCCACTTCTCGTCGAACCAGCGGCCGCCATAGGTGTTCACCAGCGGGCCGACGAAGGCCATGTTCTCGCCCCAGCCCGGCTTGCCGCGCAGGCACATGCCGTAGATCTCGTGCGACGGGTCGTGCAGCTTGGCCGCGAATTCCTTGATCTGGTCGTAGGTCGGCTGGTCGGGCATCTTCAGCCCGGCCTTGTCGAACAGGTCCTTGCGGTAGAAGGTCATCGAGCTTTCGGCATAGAACGGCAGGGCATACAGCTTGCCGTCATGCGAAAGCCCGTCGCGCACCGGCTTCAGCACGTCGTCGAGCGCATAGTCGGCCGGCAGGTCGTCCATCGGCAGCAGCCAATCCTGGCCGGCCCAGATCGGCACCTCATAGGTGCCGATGGTCAGCACGTCGAACTGGCCGCCATTGGTGGCGATGTCGGTGGTGACACGCTGGCGCAGCACGTTCTCCTCCAGCACCACCCAGTTCAGGGCGATGCCGCTCGACTTCTCGAAGTCCTTCGACAGGCGCTGCATGATGATCATGTCGGCGTTGTTGACCGTGGCGATGGTCAGCTTCTGCTGCGCCATCGCCGAAGCGGACGACAGCAGCAGCGCCAGCGCGCCGGCGCCGGCCAGGGCCTTGCACATCTTCCAGGGCATGGTGGCCTCCTCGGGTTGTTCCTCCAAAGCCGCGTCTATCCGCGGTCTCGCTCTCTTCCCGCCGGAAGCCTACGCCGTTTCGGGCGGCGGCGCCTGACGGTCGATCGGACAGATTGTGATTCTGCTCGATCAATGAACAGATGTTCATACCGCAGCCGGCCGGAGTCAAGCGCAGAGGTAGCGGTCCGCCCCGCTGCCGCGCCGAACCGGCGGCGAACAGCGGCGAGCCGTCGCGCCCCTGTCACGGCCCGCGCTTTGCGCTACTCTCGATTCGGACGATAGCGAGGGAGACACCGTGCTGTGACAACCGACCAATCCGTGCTGAACCGGATCGAGAAGCTGGTGGCGGAGGAGGAGCGGCTGTGGTCCGGCGGCCGGCCGAGCGATCCCGAGCTGAAGCGGCTGAAGGAAATCGAGGTCGAGCTCGACCGCGCCTGGGACCTGCTGCGCCAGCGCCGCGCCCGCCGCGAATTCGGCCAGGACCCCGACGACGCCGAGCTCCGCCCCGCCGGCATCGTCCGCACCTATCGCGACGAATAGGCGCCGCAACCCGTGGCGGGGCCGCGGCGAACGGCGGCAAGGGGGAACCGGTCGACGGGGTGAAGGAGTACCCGATGCGGAGATGGGTCCTGGCCGCCTGGCTGCTGCTGGGCGCGCTGCCGGCGGTCGCGCCCCAGACGGTCGCCGCAGCGGAGGCGCCGCCGGCGCTGCAGCCGCCGGGCGCGCGGCTGCTGTTCACCGCCGAAGCCTCGGGCGTGCAGATCTACAAGAGCGTCGCCGAGGCCGGCGGCGCGCCGCATTGGGTGCTGCAGGCGCCGCTGGCCCGGTTGACCGGCGACGGCGGCCGGATCGCGATCTTCCACTATGCCGGCCCGTCCTGGGAGGCGGCGGACGGCAGCAGGGTGGCGCACGACCCGGCGGTGCCGGTGGTCTCGGCGCCGGCGCCCGATCCGGCCGACATTCCCTGGCTGCTGGTGGCGGTGACGGACGACCCGGCGCCGGGCCTGCTGGCCCGGGTGGCCTATGTGCAGCGCCTCGCCACCCATGGCGGCGCCGCCCCCGCCGCCCCGCCGGTGCGGCCGGACACGCTGGTCGGCGTGCCCTACACCGCCACCTACGCCTTCCTGGCCTGGGCCCCGTAGCGCCGCCGCCGCGATGTCGACCTCTCCCCAGAAGAGGTGAAGGGGCACCGGCACCTTGTTCCCCTCTCCTCGGGAGCTATCGGATTCACACATCGCTGAAACGGGCTTTTAAAGTCCCCCCTTGCGGGAGGGGGGCAGGGGGAGGGGCTGCGCGCGTCCGCGCGCGAATGGGCGGGCACCGAACTCGCCGTCCGAGCCGGTTTGCGACAGTCTGGCTCGGTTCGAGCCGAGAGAACCCCTCCCCCTAACCCCCTCCCGCAAGGGGAGGGGGGACTCAGAAGAGGCAATGTGTGAGCCCGACAGCCTCGGGGAGAGGGAGGGGCCCGTCGCGTTGGCGACGGGAGGGTGAGGGGGCGGGCTCCGCCCTGAACCCGCCTCATCGGCCCGAGACGATGAGGCCCTATGAGTCCCCCCTCCCCTCGCGGGAGGGGGCTAGGGGGAGGGGCGTCCCTCCGCGAGAACCACCCTCGCAGAAAGCGAGCCGGTCAGCCCGCCACGGCCGGCTTGGCCACCGCCCAGATCTCGTGCGCCCCATCCCACATCATGACGACGGCCACATACAGGATGATCAGCAGCCCGACATAGGCGATCCAGCGGTGGCGGTGCAGCAGCCGGGCGACGAAGTTGGCGGCCAGGCCCATCAGCGCGACGGAGAGGGCGAGGCCGACGATCAGCACCTCCAGGTGGTCGCGCGCGGTGCCGGCCACGGCCAGCACGTTGTCCAGCGACATCGACACGTCGGCCAGCACGATCTGGGTGACGGCCTGGCGGAAGGTCTTGGTCGGGACTCCTTTCGAGTCCCCCCTTCCCTCGCGGGAGGGGGCCAGGGGGAGGGGGTTCCCTCCGCCGGAACCGCCCCCGCCGGCCTCGGCCGCCTCGCCCCCGTTCAGCGCCGCGGCCTCGGCGGCGTGGTCGGCGCGCAGCTCGCGCCACAGCTTCCAGCACACCCACAGCAGCAGGATGCCGCCGGCGAACAGCAGGCCGACGATCTGCAGCAGCTGGGTGGTGAACAGGGCGAAGACGATGCGCAGCACGGTGGCGGCGACGATGCCCCACAGGATGGCGCGGCGCCGCTCCTCGGCGGCCAGCCCGGCCGCGGCCATGCCGACGACGATGGCGTTGTCGCCGGCCAGCGCCACGTCGATGATCACGACCTGGACGAGGGCGGTGAGCTCGGCGAGCGAGAACCAGTCGGGCATGGCGGGGTCCGATGCAGAGGAAATCCGGAGCGGCCGACGGCCGGTGCCGGTTTAACGCAGGATGGCGGGGGAGGGAACCCGGCGCATCACGCTCGCCCTGCCATGACGTGGTCGCCGCCTCACGTCACTGCTTGAAGCAGTGCTCCCGATGCCACCGGAGGAAGTGTGGATGTGGCCGATCGAGCGTTCTCTGAGGCTTGTGCGCCCGGCCGGTCCTGTTGATGAAGGCCCGGATGCTGTCCTGGTCATTGGCTTGTCGTGAGATCAGGATATCCAGGTCGTCACCCAGGCTGATCAGCCCGCGATCGAACATCCAATGCGCCGTGCCGGAGAGGGCAAGCCCGTTGCTGACGATATCGGGTCCGTTCGCCTCGACCGGCCGGATATGCGCGGCAGCGACCTCCGCCCGGCCGCCGCCATTGATCAGCCTGAGACTGGTGATCGCGCAGCGCTGGTCATAGGCCCGCAGGACGATCTGGCGGAACACGCGGTCGCGGACGACCCGAGAGGTGATGACATTCACCCTTTCGCGACTCTGCTCGAATTCCATCGGCGCCTGCTCTTCCTGGAAGCCGATAGGGGAAATGGGATCGCCGACGCGTGGCAGCACGGGTTCGGACAGATCCAGGCCCAGCGTGATGATGCGGTTGAAATCGGCCGGGGAGATCGGGCGGACGGCCGACTGCGCGCGGCCGGAGATCTGCCCTTGCTCGTTCAACACGCCTCGCTCCACCACGCCCCCAGCGTCGCTGAACGGCACGGGATTGGCGAAGTCCAGGTAGCTTCCTGGCTCGATCAGGGCGAGATACATGCTGGATACGCCGGGGTCGCGAATGACCTGCTGGACCTTCGCCACGGCGAAATAGCCGCGGGTCGCGACGATTTTTCGGGGCTCGTAGTAGATGATCCAGTCGCCGACGCAGGCCTGAACCCGACGAAGATATTGGCTGGGAAACTGGTATCGTTCAGCGGGGCTGTCGTCGTAGATCGAATCTGAGCGGTGGATGAAGACCCCGAATCCCATGGGCCTTTTATAGCGCGCTCATTACTCCCCGAACATACTCCGCCGGATATCGTTTGGGTGAGTGCGACGCTGGTCGGGAATCGATGGGCAGAGGTGGCATTTCCCCGGCCGCAGCCATGTCGATGCCGATGGCAGTGTCGCCGGCCAGCGCCAGGTCGATGACTATGGCCTGGAAGAGGGCGGTGAGCTCGGCGAGCGAGAACCAGTCGGGCGCGGTGGGGTCCGGGGTGGCGAGACGGCAGCCCCGATGTAGTGCAAGCGGGCAGCGGGGAACCTGGGGAGGGCCTAAGCACCTAACTCTGGGCGGCTATCTAACCATCGTGCGTAGATAGCTGTTTGCCCCTCTAGCGTGGGCTTCCGCGCGCACGCAAATCACCTTATATTCCCTAGCATGAATCACTTATCGGCTGACAATAACCGCTTCGGATGGATAACGGATGCTCACCAAGCGTCCCGTGGGTTGTTTGATGTCCCAGTGTTAGAATCCCGCCAATTTGTCGTGCTCCCTTCACTCGGTAGCCTGACGGTAGGATGGCTGCTCGTGGTTCCGCGGCGGCATATTCCGAATTTTACATTTTTGGATAGATCGGAACGCATCGAGCTAGAAGCAGTTGTGGCCAGCTTACTTCCACGCCTGCAGCGTTTGGGTCAGGTGTATGCCTTTGAGCATGGAGGGCCATACCAAAGTCTGCATTCATGTGGGGTTGATCAAGCTCATCTTCATTTGTTGCCGCTTTCTTTTGATCTTGTAGATCTTTCATCGCAAGAAGAAGGGGTGAGTTGGTCAGAGTTTAAGCCATTGAGTTGGTCGTCTGAAGATGTTGAGATACTCACCGAATATCTCTGGGTTCGATCCGCTTCAGAAAGAGGCCTAATTGGCGTTCCTTCATCACCGCAATCACAGTGGTTTCGAAAACTGATCGCGCGGGGGCTGAATAAGCCTGATGAGTGGGACTATCGGAAATATCCCGCTCTAGATATGATCAATTCCACATCTTCCGCTTTTGGCATAGTTCATGAGCACAACCAGCGATCCAAAGAATAAGATAGATCTCACTGATGGTCGACAAGATGGAGAGTGGCGCAGCCGCTATAACTCTTCTGCTTGGTATCAGATTACTTTTGAATTGCTGTACTTATTGATATTGCTGGCGATAGTCAGCTTTTTGTCAATTTATATTGGTATGTGTTTGACCGAACGCGCATCACAGTCGAGCTCTATACACATTCCGTTTCTGAGTGTGAATCTGAACAAAGAAATAGTGCAATCTTTTCTAGTGTTTTGGCCGGGATAACTGGTGGAATAATTTTTGATCTAAAATGGCTATATCACTCTGTAGCAAAAGGTGTGTGGAGCAGAGATAGAGTTCTGTGGCGCCTACTTGTTCCCGTTATATCTGGTGTGGTGTCGGTTTTTCTAGCGTTTCTGATCGTCTCTGGACTACTTCCATTCGTCAAAGGTGAATCTTTTCGAGGAACATATTTTTCTCTCGGATTCGGATTTCTATTTGGATATTTTTCAGACAACGTTATAGCTGCACTACAAAATTTTGCTCAAACTTATATCGGAACCACGAAACAGGGCGGTGAGAGCTGAGGAGCCTCGAAATTAACATGGCAATTCAGTTTTACCGCCAACGCGATCCAATAGAGTTCAGAACGTTTGCGGAATTCCGTCGACACGCGTCTGCGTTCGGAAATAAGTCTGCTGGACTAGCCGTTCTTCCCCGGGCTTGGTGTCCACCGTACATCAGCATATCGATTGGATTGCATGATTGCCACAGGGCCGGAGATGCAGTCGAAGCGATACTCTCTAATTCGGACGTTGCTGTGTGGCTTGATGACCACCGTGCGAACGCGAAGGACGGGTTCCTTGTGCGTTCGAGCGGAGTGGATGAAACGCTAGCGGATCGCGGTCGCTATCTTTCAATACGTATACAAAGCGAGGCGACGGGCGTTGATGCTGGTGCTGCCGCGCGAAAGATATTTGAGCACGCATCGGTACGAGGTCTTTCTGGAAAAATCGGTATAGTCATTCAGATTTTCCGAAATCCCGATGGTGCGGGACACTTCTCCAACGAAATCCGTGTTAGCCCAACAAGAAACCAATGGCAGTACGAGATCGATGTTCCGAGTTGGCTGCCACCTCGAGGACTCAATTCTCGATTTGCTCCTAGACCAGATCCGAAGCTACCGCTTTACGCATCAATTTTCGTGCTCCATGCGAATCTCAGATCGGTGGGTAGATGGCTGACCGAGGTCATTACGACTCGCGTTCATGTGGAATGGTTAGTGTGCGAAAAAGCTCTGTATTTGGTACAAGTGGACTTTGAGTGGAATGAGATCGATAGCGGTGTTGATCCAAATGATATCGATATTTCGGGTAAATATTCAGTTCCGGATATTTTGTCGACAGAAATATTTGAGCGGTACATCTTGGGAAGTGAAACAGAATGGAAAAAATTAAAGAATTTAATGGAATTCGATTTTGAATCTCCTAGTGCATGTCCGATATTATATTTTGCCAATGGTGCTCATATTGCTGCCGCTCTCTCAGCCGACCAAACGCAACTCCGCGACGAGATTGAGCGGCTCACAAATGGCCGTGCCGTAGTGCGGATGGATGTCCTGCCTGACAAAGGGATTATGTCATTTAACCTTCCTCGAACCGAAACAGTAAATGGGCAAGCCGCAATTGATTGGATTGCCAACCACGTAGCGGAGTTCAAGGAAAGGGGGCTGGAGCCGACCTCTTTTGCATTTATTCTGCATGCGTTTATTCCTGCTCGGGTTGGGGCATGGGCATATGCTGATCCTGGAGAGCCAATAGCCTTTGTCGATGCTCTGTGGGGGCTGCCCGACGGCCTACAGGTATTGCCTCACGATTCTTATCAGGTTGATATTCGCCGTGAAAAAATTTTGTCGGAAAGGATAAGATTTAAACCAAGATTTCTCTGCGAGCGTGGCGACGGATCTTGGGAGTATGTCGACATTCTCCGCAGGAGAAGCCGAAGTTCAGTTCTATCAGAAAAAGATGCCCTGGAAATCGGCATAAGAACCGCGAATATTGCCAACAAGTTGGGACGGCGTGCGCAGATAATGTGGTTCTCTGGTGTTCCAGAAGCTCTTGCCATTGGAAGGAACGTCCCCTGGTTTCGCGCCAGAGAAATCTTTGATCCCGCACCGCGACAGGCACCAAAGTACAGACCATTTAGGATTAAGAGCTACTCCGACTTGGAATCTATAGGTGATGAGCATGTTACTCTGAAGCTGGATCCAGACGCTGAACTAATCCGCGAAGAGGAGTTTCTGGATAAAGTTATACAAGTTGCGCAGCAGAAGCGCTTGCCAGTAGAAATTCAGGGATCAGCGCTTAGCCATACCTATTATAAGCTTTATCAAGCAGGTGTAGCCGTAGACCCGCCCAATACGGCAAAATATAATCGCGTCCGTGGTAGACAGGTCTTTGGGAAACTCGTGCGAGATAGGATACCCGACCGAATAAGGGCCAGTGGCGAACGAGTGATCGAAGCAAAACTAGCGAAAGAGGATATTGTTGCCGCGCTTATAGGAAAGCTATTTGAAGAGGGATTTGAGTTTAGTAGTGCTTCTTCTCCAAAGGCAAAGACCGAGGAACTCTCTGACATTTTGGAAGTGGTCATGTCGCTTGCAGCCAACTCTGATGTTGAGTGGAATGATGTTTTAATGATGGCGGAAGAGAAACGTAGTTCGAGAGGGAGTTTTCGCGAGCGACGTGTACTTTTGGAGACTGCGCTTCCGTCGCCGGGCGCATCGAGCATTGGAGTGAGAGAGGTTCGTCTGCGGGATCTGAGAGATGGCGGCGGTGGCGAAGATGATACTGTTCAATTCACTATGGACAGTATTATAAATCGAAAGGCATCATCGACATTAATCGTTGGAGATATTGAAGTTTTAATTTGCGTGACGCTAAATAGAAATGGCATTGAGGTAAAGATTGATGGGGCGGTTCCTCATTATGAGGGCCCGATTCAGCTTGATTTATTTACTTGATTAAGTATTATTTAGTTTCGTCCTCTGTTAGGTTAGGTGGTTGCTTAAGGAGACTGTGAGTTTTTGGTGGATTCTTGCTCTTGCTCGAAGAGCGAGCGGAAGTCCCCGCTGCCGTCGATCCGATTCCCGATCCCCGATCAATCGTCCAACGACACGTCTCGGCTGGCATCGGTGGCTGCTCGGGCCGGCGCTCGGGCGGAAAGTCGATGCCGCGCAGCCGGGCGATCTCGGCGACGATCGTCTGGATGTCCACGACGCTCCGCTCCATCGATTCCAGCAGCACACCGCGGCCGTAGCGGCGCACCCGGACCTCTTTGCCAGGCAGATGAAACCCCTTAGGGAGGCGCACGACCTGGCTATGGCCGGTCTGGAACAGCTTGGCGATGGCAGTGTCGCTCATGGGGCGCCTCCACCTGCGAACGTCAATACGGACGATATTTGTCACAGCGAAGGGCGGAACCCGGCCGGGCGCGTGCCGCGGGCGAGTGCACGCAATGTTCATTGCGCCAGCCCACGACTATCGTTCATGATACGTTCTATGAACGGGACGCAATCCGACTCCGACGAGATCAAGCCGACCGACCCCGACATGCATTGGACGGGTTGGGCGCTGGATGCGTTGCGCGAGCTGGTCCAGTCCGACCTGCGCACCAAGCGGATGATCGAGCGGCAGCAGGACAGGACGCCCGCCGGGCCGGACACGCCGGATTTCGGGCTGACGCAGTCGCGGCTGTCCCGGTCGGTGCGGCTGTCGCTGGCGATGACCGAGCGGATCCGCACCGACTATCTGATGCGCAAGGCCGGGCGGGTGAAGTCGGGCGAGCAGGAGCGCCGCCGGCAGAAACGGGAGCAGGCCGCCGAGTCCATCGCCAATGCGGTGGCCCGGCCGGACCAGGCCGGGGACGTCGAACGCGTGCGGTCGAGGGTGTGGGAGAGGCTGGTCGAGGACGAGATCCTGGACGTGCAGCTGGACACGCTGTCGCCCGAGGAGTTCCTGCAGGCGGTGTGCCGCAAGATCGGCCGCATGCCGCCTTCGGCTCCTCCGCCGCAGGGCTCGGACGAGGCCGACATCATCGACCTGCCCGGCACGAGCGTGGAACTCGTCGCCGCCACCTCTCTGCCCGCGGACGGCTGGGCCGAGCCGCCGGAGGAGTCCGGAGACGGCTGCCCGCCGTCCAGGCCGCCCAAGCCCGACAGCAGCTGAACGCCGCCGCGGTCGCGACATGCTCTCTTTCCAGGACAATTCGATGTGGTTCGCCTCTCCCGCTTGCGGGAGGGGCCGGAGGTGCTTGCGGTTGCGGGCGAGGGGAGGGGGCGGGGCCGGCCCTCACAGGAAGGTCCTCTGCGAGCGCCCGGGCCGCGGGCCCGGGCGGGGCCTGCTCTCAGAAGCTCGGCGGGGTGCAGGCCGAGACGATCTCCGCCGGCTCCTCGCCGACCACGCGGAAGCGGTGCGGCAGGCGGCTCTGGAAGTAATAGGCGTCGCCGGGGCCGAGGATGCGGCGGCGCGGGCCGACCGTCAGCTCCACCCGGCCGCGGATCACCACGCCGCCCTCCTCGCCGGCATGGCTCAGCGCCGTCGGGCCGGTGTCGGCGCCCGGCGCCAGCCGCTCATGCAGGATCTGCAGCGCCCGGCCGGACAGGTCGCAGCCCACCTGGCGGTAGGAGATCAGCCCTTCGGGTCCTTCGGGTCCGTCGGGAGCGCCGCCATGCGGGCCGAGCCGGCCCGCGATCTCGGTCAGCTCGGCCGCCGGGAAGAATACCGGGTCCTCCGGCCCCTCGGGCAGGGCGAAGAATGCGGCAAGGCTCAGCGGCAGCCCGTCCAGCACCCGCTTCAGCGAGCCGATCGAGGGGCTGGCGCGGTTCTGCTCGATCAGCGAGACGGTGGCGTTGGAGACGCCGGCGCGGCGCGCCAGCTCGCGCTGGCTCAAGCCATGCTCCTCGCGCAGCCGCCGCAGCCGGCCGCCGATGTCGATGCCCGGGTCGTCGGCGCCGGAGTGAGGAGGGGCGAGGACGGCCGTGCCATCGGCCATGGGTGTTTTCCTGTTCGAAATCCCGAACGCCGGCATCGGGGCGGCCTCCGCCGGCGGTTTTCGCAGTGTCCGGCGCGCGCGCCCGCTTGTCCAGCGATCCGGGCGGTCCTAGGCTCCGGTCCGGCCCTTCACGATCCGGGGGCGAGCCGGCGCCGGCCGTTCGGCGTGTTCGGTTCCCTCCACAGCCGACCGGAGTTGCACCCCATGGACGATGCCCTGCCCCGCGGCGACCTGCGCGCCCCGAACAACCTCGAATCCTTCTGGATGCCGTTCACCGCGAACCGGTCGTTCAAGGCGGCGCCGCGGCTCTACGCCTCGGCCAAGGGCATGTACTACACCACGGTCGACGGCCGCCAGGTGCTGGACGGCACAGCCGGCCTGTGGTGCGTCAACGCCGGCCACTGCCACCCGAAGATCGTCCAGGCGATCCAGGACCAGGCGGCGGAGATGGACTATGCGCCGTCCTTCCAGATGGGCCACCCCAAGGCGTTCGAGCTGGCCTCCCGCGTCGCCCAGCTGCTGCCGGGCGACCTCGACCACGTGTTCTTCGCCGCCGGCGGCGGGTCCGAGGCGGTGGACAGCGCCATGAAGATCGCCCTGGCCTATCAGCGCCAGATCGGCCAGGGCACCCGCACCCGGCTGATCGGGCGCGAGCGCGGCTATCACGGCACCGGCTTCGGCGGCATCTCGGTCGGCGGCATGGTCGCCAACCGCCGCACCTTCGGCACCATGCTCGGCGGCGTCGACCACATCCGCCACACCCACGACCTGGCGCGCAACGCCTACAGCCACGGCCTGCCGGAGCACGGGTTCGAGCTGGCCGACGACCTGGAGCGGCTGGTGGCGCTGCACGACGCCTCCACCATCGCCGCGGTGATCGTCGAGCCGGTGGCGGGCTCCACCGGCGTGCTGATGCCACCCAAGGGCTACCTGCAGCGGCTGCGCGAGATCTGCGACAAGCACGGCATCCTGCTGATCTTCGACGAGGTCATCACCGGCTTCGGCCGCCTCGGCACCCCCTTCGCCGCCGACTTCTTCGGCGTGCAGCCGGACCTGGTGACCATGGCCAAGGGCCTGACCAACGCCGCCGTCCCGGCCGGCGCCGTCGGCGTGCGCAAGCACATCTACGACGCCTTCATGACCGGGCCGGAGCACATGATCGAGCTGTTCCACGGCTACACCTACTCGGCCCATCCGCTGGCCATGGCCGCGGGCCTGGCCACCCTCGACGTCTACCGCGAGGAAGGGCTGTTCGAGCGCGTCGCCGACCTGGCGCCGTACTGGGAGCAGGCGCTGCACAGCCTGAAGGGCACCCGCCACGTCATCGACATCCGCAACCTCGGCCTTGTCGGCGCGGTCGAGCTGGAGCCGATCGCCGGCCGCCCGACCGCCCGGGCCTACGACCTGTTCATCAAGTGCTTCCAGAAGGGCGTCGGCATCCGCACCACCGGCGACATCGTCGCTTTGTCGCCGCCCTTCATCATCGAGAAGGCGGAGATCGACCGCCTGGTGGAAACCATGCGCGAGACCCTGCAGTCGCTGGACTGAGGCGGGGCGGGACACGGGTCATTCCCCTCACGGTCATTGCGAGGAGGCGAAGCCGACGAAGCAATCCATCGTTCCGCACGAGCGGCCGCATGGATTGCTTCGCTGCGCTCGCAATGACGGTGTGGAAGAGGCGGAGGCAAGGGCCGGCTACATCCTCTGAATCCTCCCCCTCCCCTCGCGGGAGGGGGTAGGGGGAGGGGGTTCGTGCCGCAAGAGCAGCCGCCGCTCTTGAGTTAACGCCCCTCCCGGGCGAGAATGGAACATATCCTGAACCGCCCGTAGACCGCCCATGGACACCCAGCCAGGCTTCCAGCTTCCGCCGCTCGCCGCGGTCCGGGTGTTCGAGGCGGCGGCCCGGCACCTCAGCTTCACCCGCGCGGCGGCGGAGCTGGGCATGACCCAGGCCGCCGTCAGCTACCAGATCCGCCTGCTCGAGGACCGGGTCGGCGCGCCGCTGTTCCACCGCCTCACCCGCAAGGTGGCGCTGACCGAGGCCGGGCAGCGCCTGGCGCCGGTGCTGACCGAGGCGCTGTCGCGCATGGCCGGGGCCTTCGCCGCGCTGCGCGACGACGCCGGCGGCGGGCTGCTCTCGGTCACCACCGTCCTGACCATGGCCTCGAACTGGCTGGTGCCGCGGCTCGGCCGGTTCCAGGCCGTCCATCCCGGCACCACCGTCCGGGTCGACACCATGACCGCGATGGTCGACTTCACCCGCGGCGAGCACGATCTCGGCATCCGCGTCGGCAAGGGCCTGTGGCCCGGCCTGGCCGCGCATTGGCTGATGCCGGTCGATTTCGCGCCGATGTGCAGCCCGGCGCTGCTGCAGCGCGCGGATGGCGGCCTGCGCCATCCGCGCGACCTGCTGCGCCTGCCGCTGCTGTGGGACGACGCCGATGCCTGGCAGCGCTGGTTCGCCGCGGCGGGGGAGGCGGTGCCGGCCTCGATCGCCGATGAGGGGCTGCGGCTCGACAGCCAGCAGATCATGGGCCAGGTGGCGAAGGCGGGGCAGGGCGTGGCGCTGCTCAACCCGCTGCTGTTCGCCGAGGACCTCGCCTCCGGCCAGCTGGTCCAGCCCTTCCCGACGCTGCTGCGCGAGGATGTCGCCTACTACATCGTCTATCTCGAGACCCGCCGCGACGTCCCCAAGATCGCCCTGTTCCGCGACTGGCTCCTGGCCGAAGCGGCCGAGACCATGGCGACCCGAGCCGCCAGCGCCGCATGATTGCGGGGCTTCCAGGGAGATTCCCCTATTTGTCATTGCCGGGCTTGACCCGGCAATCCAGAAGATGTCGACATCCTCTGGATGCCCGGGTCAAGCCCGGGCATGACAGTATTATTGGTTCAATTATTGTTCGACGTGTCCTCAGCTCCGGTCGAACCCCAGGTCGCGGCGCAGCTGATCGGACAGCTCCTTGGGGTAGAGCATGCTGCCGGCGGCCGGGCGCAGCATCCGCCGGGCGGCGGCCCGCAGGATGGAGAGCAGGCCGCGCCGGGGGCGAAGCCGGGGGATCGGGCGCACGGGCGCCCGCTGAACGATGCTGGTCATGTCGGTCTCCGGATGGCCCGGATGCATCAGCCCTGCTGATGCGTGTCGACGGGCCGTCGTTGCGATGTGGTCTGTATGAGACGAATATCGGCGTTCGCCGGGCGTTCGACCAACGCGTTCTCGATAAGCAACGGATAAGCCCTGTTAATGGATGAAGGATCAGCCTCGCGCCTGCCGCCGCTGCCGGCCATCCGGGTGTTCGAGGCGGCGGCGCGCCACCTCAGCTTCACCAAGGCGGCGGCCGAGCTGGGCATGACCCAGGCGGCGGTCAGCTACCAGATCCGCCTGCTGGAGGACCGCGTCGGCGCGCCGCTGTTCCTGCGCCTGACCCGCAAGGTGGCGCTGACCGAGACCGGGGAGCGGCTGGCGCCGGCGGTGACCGAGGCCCTGGCCCGGCTGGCCGGCGCCTTCGCCGCGGCGCGGGACGACACCGGCGGGCTGCTGTCGATCACCTCGATCCACACCTTCGCCACCAACTGGCTGGTGCCGCGGCTCGGCCGGTTCCAGCTCGCCCATCCCGGCATCGCCGTGCGGCTCGACACCAAGACCAAGCTGGTCGACTTCACCCGCGGCGACAGCGACATTGGCATCCGCCACGGCATGGGCGTCTGGCCCGGCCTGGCCGCCCATCCGCTGATGCCGATCGAATACACCGCCCTGTGCAGCCCGGCGCTGCGCGACCGCGCCGGCGGTCTCAAGGATCCGCGCGACCTGCTCGAGGTGCCGCTGTTCTGGGACGACGGCGACGGCTACTGGCAGCGCTGGTTCGCCGCCGCCGGCCTGGCCGTGCCGCGCACCGTGTCCGACCGCGGCCTGCGGCTCGAGAACCAGCAGATGATGGGCCGCGCGGCGCAGGCGGGGCAGGGCGTGGCCCTGGTCAACCCGACCTTCTTCCTCGACGAGCTCGCCGCCGGCGACCTGGTCCGGCCGTTCCCCTACAGCATCCGCGACGAGGGCTCCTATTACCTCGTCTACCTCGACAGCCGCCGCGACGTCCCGAAGATCACCGCCTTCCGCGACTGGGTCCTGTCCGAGATCGCCGCGGATGAGAGGCAGGGCTTGGCCGAGGCCGGGTGACGGCGGGGCGGTAACGGTCTCGATCGAAAAAATGAGTCCCCCTCCCCTCGCGGGAGGGGGTTAGGGGGAGGGGGTTCCCTCGGCTTGAGCCGGCCCAGACCGTCGCGAACTGGCATGGACCGCGGGTTCCTGCCCTGGCCATTCGCGCGCGGACGCGCGCAGACCCCTCCCCCTGCCCCCCTCCCGCAAGGGGAGGGGGGACTAAAATGAAGCGGCTTCAGCTGTTCTGAAAGGGCCCGCAAGCGGGAGAGGCAATCGCATGGTGCCCTCAGGACGGCCGGGTGGCCCCGTCATAGGTCAGGATCGCGCCGTACAGCTCCGGCCGGCGGTCGCGGAACAGGCCCCAGCTGGCGCGCTGGGCCCGGATGGCGTCGAGGTCGAAGCGGGCGACCAGCACCTCCTCCTCGGTGCGGCCGGCCTGGGCCACCAGCTCGCCGGTCGGGCCGGCGATGAAGGAGGAGCCGTAGAAGGTCTGGCTGAAGCGCTCGCCCTGCTCGGTGCCGATGCGGTTGGAGGCGACCAGCGGCACCAGGTTGGCGCCGGCATGGCCCTGCATCACCCGGGTCCAGTGCGCCTGGCTGTCCAGCCCGCCATCCTGCGGCTCGCTGCCGATCGCGGTCGGGTACAAGAGGACATCGGCGCCCATCAGCGCCATGCAGCGCGCCGTCTCGGGATACCACTGGTCCCAGCAGATGCCGCAGCCGACGCGGCCGTAGCGGGTGTTCCACACCTTGAAGCCGGTGTCGCCGGGGTTGAAGTAGAACTTCTCCTCGTATCCCGGCCCGTCCGGGATGTGCGACTTGCGGTAGACGCCCAGCACGCTGCCATCGGCATCGACCATGGCGATCGAGTTGTAATAGGCGTTGTTGGCGCGCTCGAACACGCTGACCGGCATCGCCACCTGCAGCTCCGCCGCCAGCCGGCGGAACCGCTCCACCACCGGATGGCCGTCGATCGGTTGCGCCAGGGCAAAGTGCTTCTGCAGCTCGTCGCGGCAGAAGTAAGGGGCGGCGAACAGCTCCTGCGGCAGCACGATCTGGGCGCCGCGGCCGGCGGCCTGGCGCACCAGCGCCTCGACCCGCTCCAGCGTCTCGGCCTCGTTCCAGTTGCAGAAGGTCTGGGTGGCGGCGACGGTGACGGTGGTCATGGCGGGTCCTCAGACGGGCTGCGGCTGGCGCCGGCGCGGTCGGCTGTCGGCGGCGCTGGTGCGGCCGCGGGCGCGCCGCCGCTCCTTCAGCCGCTGCAGGGTGGCCAGCCGCCAGGCGTTGTCGGCGTCGCGCCAGGCCGCGATCTCCTCGGTCGTGCGCAGGCAGCCGGCGCACAGGCCGGTCCCGGCCTCGAGCGTGCAGACGCCGATGCAGGGCGAGACGATGGGTGGGAGATCGGAGGTCATGGCCCTCTCCAGGTAACCCGCCCGCGGGCCGGGTTCAAGGCGGCTGCGGCGGTGGTGTCGTGACCGGGCGAGGCCGGGTCGCAGGCACGATGGTCGCCGCAGCCTCGGCGCGTAGCATCGGGACTCTGCGAGAAGGAATGCCCGCCATGACCGACGCTGCCATCCCATCGGACGACACCCCATCGGGTGACACCCAGGACACCGGCGGTCGGGCCGGCCGCCGCGGCCGCGGCGGCGCCGAGGCCCGGCGCGCCCTGCGCCGCGGCGGCGGGCTGCAGCAGCTGAAATACATCTCGCGCAAGATCCCGCTCTACGAGGTGCTGCAGACCGACGGGCTCGAGCTGATCGAGCACAACGCCGACACGGTGCTGGAGGAGATCGGCCTCGAGTTCCGCGACGACGAGGAGACGCTGGAGCTGTGGAAGGCGGCCGGCGCCGACGTCAAGGGCACCCGCATCCGCTTCCCGCGCGGCCTGTGCCGGCAGCTGGTGCAGGCGACCGCGCCACGCGAGTTCACTCAATATGCGCGGAACCCGGACCGCAATGTGCAGATCGGCGGCGGCAACACCGTCTTCGCCCCGGTCTACGGCCCGCCCTTCATCCGCACCCTCGACGAGGGCCGCCGCTACGCCCGGATCGAGGATTTCCGCAACTTCGTCAAGCTCGCCTACATGACGCCGGCGATGCACCACTCCGGCGGCACCGTGTGCGAGCCCGTCGACCTGCCGGTGAACAAGCGGCATCTCGACATGGTCTATTCCCACATCAAGTACTCCGACAAACCGTTCATGGGCTCGGTCACCGCGCCGGAGCGGGCCGAGGACACGGTCGCCATGGCGCGGCTGGTGTTCGGCGAGGAGTTCGTCGACCGGAACTGCGTGCTGATCAGCCTGATCAACGCCAACTCGCCGATGGTGTGGGACGGCACCATGCTCGGCGCGCTGAAGACCTACGCCCGGGCCAACCAGGCGGTGATCGTCACCCCGTTCATCCTGGCGGGCGCCATGGCGCCGGTCACCAGCGCCGGCGTGCTGACCCAGACCCTGGCCGAGAGCCTGGCCGGCATGGCCACGGCGCAGCTGTGCCGCCCCGGCGCGCCCGTCGTGTTCGGCTCCTTCGCCAGCTCGATCTCGATGCAGTCCGGCGCGCCGACCTTCGGCACGCCGGAGCCGGCACTGGTGCTGTACGGCGCCGCCGCCCTGGCCCGGCGCCTGGGCGTGCCGTTCCGCTCCGGCGGCTCGCTCTGCGGCTCCAAGGCGCCGGACGCCCAGGCGGCGTTCGAGAGCGCGAACACCCTGCTGCCGACCATGCTGGGCGGGGTCAACTTCGTGCTGCACGCCGCCGGCTGGCTCGAAGGCGGCCTGGTCAGCTCCTATGAGAAGTTCATCCTCGACACCGACCAGCTCGGCATGATGCAGGTGATGGCCGAGGGCATCGACCTCAGCGAGAACGGCCAGGCGATGGACGCGATCCGCCAGGTCGGCCCGGGCAGCCACTATCTCGGCTGCGACCACACCCAGCGCAATTTCGAGAACGCCTTCTACCGCTCGACCGTCGCCGACAACAACTCCTACGAGCAGTGGGAGGCCGAGGGCCGGCAGGACGCCTCGCAGCGTGCCAACAAGATCTGGAAGCGCATGCTGGAGGAGTATGAGGCGCCGGCGATCGACCCCGCGATCGACGAGGCGCTGCAGGACTTCATGCGGCGCAAGAAGGACAGCATGCCCGACGCCTTCACCTGAGCCTTACTCGGAAGCCCAGGCGAACAGCTCCAGCGGCTCGGCGAAGCCCTTCAGCGGGTGCGGGCCGATGCTGCGGCTGCCCGGTCGGTCCAGCAGCGCCGCGAAGTGCGGTGACATCAGCAGCGGCTGGCCGGTGGTGGCGCAGGCGGTCTAGATCCGGCTGACCAGGTTGACGTCGCGGCCGATCACGGTGAAGTCCAGCCGCCCGCCGGAGCCGATATTGCCATAGGCGACCTCGCCATGGTGCAGCGCCACCCCGGCGGAGAGCGGCGTCCCGGCCTGGGAGACGGAGTGGATGTTCGTCAGGGCCTGGCGCGCCGCCTCGAAAGCCGCGGCGCAGCTGGCCGCCGGCCCGTCCTGGTGGTGGAAGAAGGCCAGCACGGCGTCGCCCATGAACTTCAGCACCTCGCCGCCATGGGCGGCGATCGGCGGCACCAGCTGGTCGAAGTAGAGGTTGAGCCGGTCCAGCATCTGCTCCGGCGGCAGCCGGTTCGACAGCACGGTGAAGTCGCGCAGGTCGCACAGCAGCAGCGCCGCGTTCAGCGTCTCGACATCGCCGCGCCGGATATGCCCTTCCAGGATGCGCCGGCCGGTGAGCGGGCCGACATAGGTGTCGAGCAGCGTCGCCTCGGCCAGCTGCAGCAGGCGGATCTCGCAGGCGCCGCGCAGGGCCGGGACGATGCGCTGCAGCAGGGCGCGGCCGTCCGGTCCGAACCCCTCCGGCCGCCGCGTGGCGAAGACGACCGCGCTGGCCGGGCCCTGGCCCATCAGCAGCGGCACGACCTCCGCCACCGCCAGGTTGCGATTTTGGAAGAAGTCCAGCTCCTCCAGCCCGGCGATCTCCTCCGGCGTCGAGAGGCTCAGCCAGCTCCGCGCCTCGGTGGCCCGCCGGATCGGGTTGCCGGCGAAGAAGGGCAGACGCTCGATCGAGTTGTCGCGGTCGCGCAGCTCGACCGGCTCGCCCTCGGTCCAGGCGAAGGTGCGGGCCAGGATCTGCGGGTGCAGCGTGCGCAGATGCAGGCTCAGCCGGTCGACCGGCAGGCCCAGCGCGCGCAGCCGCTGGCCCAGCCCGGCCAGCAGCTCGGCCCCCGAGGCGTCGTGGCACTCGTCGCCCGACAACCATTCGATCAGCTCGGCGACACCGGTCGGCGCGGGATTGGTCATCATTCGCTCAGCCTGACAGGGTCTGCGCCTTGCGCAGCGCCGGGAACAGCCGCATCCACAGCAGCGCGACCACGACGGTGCCGACGCCGCCGAGGATGCCGGCCGGCACCGCGCCGAGCAGCCCGGCGGCCATGCCGGATTCGAACTCGCCGAGCTGGTTCGAGGTGCCGATGAACAGCGAGTTCACGGCGCTGACCCGGCCGCGCATCCCGTCCGGCGTCAGCAGTTGCACCAGCGAGCTGCGGATCACCACGCTGACGTTGTCGGCGGCGCCGAGCACGGCCAGCGCCACCAGCGACACGGCGAGGCTGGTGGAGGCGGCGAAGACCACGGTGGCGGCGCCGAACACGATCACCGCGGCGAACATCTTGAGGCCGACGGCGCGGCGCAACGGCACCCGGGTCAGCACCGCCGACATGATCAGCGCCCCGACGGCCGGGGCGGCGCGCAGCAGGCCCAGGCCCCATGGGCCGGTCTGCAGGATGTCATGGGCATAGATCGGCAGCAGCGCCGTCGCCCCGCCCAGCAGCACCGCGAACATGTCGAGCGAGATGGCGCCGAGGATCATCGGCTGGCTGCGGATGAAGGCGATGCCGGAGAACACCGAGCGCAGCGTCGCCGGCTCGCGCTGCGGCGGCGGCCGCTCCAGCCGCATCAGCAGCATCAGCGCGCCGGCGCCGAGAAAGCTGGCGGCGGCGACGGCGAAGGGCACCGTGGTGCCGACGGCGTAGAGCAGCCCGCCGATCGACGGGCCGACGATCGTCGCCGTCTGCATCGCGGAGGACGAGACGGCGAGCGCCCGGGGCAGGATGCCGGCCGGCACCACCGCCGGCAGCAGCGCCGCCATGGTCGGCTGCTCGAAGGCGCGGGCCGCGCCCAGCACCAGCACCGCGGCGAAGATGCCGGGCACGGTCAGCCAGCCATCCAGGATGCCGAGCGCCAGCACCACCAGCGTCGCGCCTTCGACGGCCAGGCAGATCTGGACGATGCGGCGGCGGTCGTAGCGGTCGGCGACATGGCCGACCAGCAGCGTCAGCACCACCATCGGCAGGAACTGGAACAGCCCGACCAGGCCCAGCGTATAGGCGCTGCCGGTCAGCGCGTAGGCCAGCCAGCCGATGGCGACGGCCGACATCTGGAAGCCGATGGCGGACAGCACCCGCGCGCCCCAGAACACCAGGAAGGAGGGATGGTCGAGCAGGCGGTCGCCGCCCAGGGCTGTCGTCGTCACGGGATCGCTATGTCGAGTGAGGAGGACGGCAGCTTAGCGGCCGGGTCGCGGAGGGCCAATCGAAACGGCGCCGGGCTGACCCGCTTGCGGCGGGGGCGGAGGCGTCCGATAACCATGCGTTATCAAGTCGCATTCCGGAGGCCCGATGGTCATCCGCCAGCTCGAATACCTCGTCGCCCTCGCCCGCGAGAAGCATTTCGCCCGTGCAGCGGAGGCCTGCCGCGTGTCGCAGCCGGCGCTGTCGACCGCGCTGCGCCAGCTCGAGGAAGAGCTGCAGGTGCCGATCGTCGAGCGCGGCCACCGCTTCCAGGGCTTCACCCGCGAAGGCGCCTTGGTGCTCGACTGGGCCAAGAAGATCCTGGCCGACCGCGACGGCCTGGCGCAGGAGCTGGCGATGCTGCAGCAGGGCTTGGCCGGCAAGCTGCGGATCGGCGCCGTGCCCTCGGCCCTGCCGATCGTGTCGCTGGTCACCTCGCCTTTCGCCCAGTCGCACCCGGCCGTCACCGTGTCGGTGCTGTCGCAGACCTCGATCCAGATCGAGGCCGGGCTGGAGAATTTCGAGATCGATGTCGGCGTCACCTATCTCGACAACGAGCCGTTGCGCCATGTCCGCAGCCTGCCGCTGTACCAGGAGGACTACATCCTGCTGATGCCGGCGGATCAGGCGGCGGCATCGCGCCGCACCATCCGTTGGGCGGAGGCGGCGGAGCTGCCGCTGTGCCTGCTGACCCCGACCATGCAGAACCGGCGGATCATCGACGGCATCTTCCGGTCGGTCGGCTGTTCGCCGCGAGCCGCGGTCGAGACCGACAGCATCATCAACCTGTGCTCGCATGTCCGCTCGGGGCCCTGGTCCAGCGTCATGCCGCGGGCGCTGCTGCACCTGTTCGGCGTGCCCGCGGGGACCCGGGCCTTGCGCCTGGTCGAGCCGGAGGCGACCCGCACCGTCGGCCTGGTGATGGCCGATCGCGATCCGCCGTCGCCCTTGGCCCGCGGCCTGTTCGACACCGCCCGCACCCTGGACCTCGATGCCGAGTTGCAGGGCACGCCGCTGCAGCCCCCATCTTCATAAGCGCTGTTTATCAATTCATCCGGGCTTTGTATTTGAATCTGGTATACGCACCCGCCCATCCTAAATTATCGGGTGGCAGCCAAGGGCCGCCCGAACCAACGAACCCGAAAAGGGAGTGGGACGGAATGCCCGAACACCGGGGCTGGGACGCCGAGGTGGCGCGTGACGTGATCGCATCGCATGGTGCGACCGAAGGGCCGCTGTTGCCCATCCTGCACGACCTGCAATCGGTCTTCGGCCATGTGCCGCGCGAGGCGGTGCCGCTGCTGGCCGACGCGCTGAACCTGTCCCGCGCCGAGGTGCACGGGGTCATCACCTTCTACCATGATTTCCGGTCCGAGCCCGCCGGGCACCACGTGCTGAAGCTGTGCCAGGCCGAGGCCTGCCAGTCGATGGGCGCGCGCGACCTCGCCGAGCATCTGCGGCGGCGGCTCGACATCGGGCTGCACGAGACCACGGCGGACGGCCGGATCACGGTCGAGCCGGTCTACTGCCTCGGCAACTGCGCCTGCGCCCCGGCGGCGCTGGCCGATGGCGAGCTGGTCGGGCGGATCGACACCAGGCGCCTGGACCGCCTGGTCGACGCCATGGAGGCCGGGCGATGAAGGTCTTCGTCCCCCGCGACGCTGCTGCTGTCTCGGTCGGTGCCGACGATGTCGCCCGCGCCATCCAGGCCGAGGCTGCCGCCCGCGGCGTCGAGTTGCAGCTGGTGCGCAACGGCTCGCGCGGCCTGCTGTGGCTGGAGCCGTTCGTCGAGGTCGAGACGCCGGACGGCCGCATCGGCTACGGCCCGGTCGAGGCCGAGGACGTGCCGGGCCTGTTCGCCGCCGGCTTCGCCGAGGGCGGCGACCATCCGCTTCGGCTTGGCCGGCCGGAGGAGATCCCCTATCTCGCCAGGCAGCAGCGCCTGACCTTCGCCCGCTGCGGCATCACCGACCCGCTGTCACTGGACGATTACGAGGCGCATGACGGGCTGAAGGGCCTGCGCGCCGCGCTGGCGATGGAGCCGGCGGCGATCGTCGAGACGGTCACGGCCTCCGGTCTGCGCGGCCGCGGCGGCGCCGGCTTCCCGACCGGCATCAAGTGGCGCACCGTGCTGCAGGCCCAGTCCGACCGGAAATACATCGTCTGCAACGCCGACGAGGGCGACAGCGGCACCTTTGCCGACCGGATGATCATGGAAGGCGACCCCTTCCTGCTGGTCGAGGGCATGATCATCGCCGGCATCGCCACCGGCGCGACCAAGGGCTTCGTCTACATCCGCTCGGAATATCCGCATGCGATCGCGGCGATGAACGCGGCGATCGACATCGCCTATCAGCGCCGCTTGCTCGGCCCCAGCGTCCTCGATAGCGGCAAGCGCTTCGACCTCGAGGTCCGGGTCGGCGCCGGCGCCTACATCTGCGGCGAGGAGACCTCGCTGCTGGAGAGCCTGGAGGGCAAGCGCGGCATGGTCCGGCCGAAGCCGCCGCTGCCGGCCCTGAAGGGCCTGTTCGGCAAGCCGACGGTGATCAACAACGTGCTGTCGCTGACCTCGGTGCCGATCATCCTCGACAAGGGCGCCGCCTTCTACGCCGATTACGGCACCGGCCGGTCGCGCGGCACCCAGCCGCTGCAACTGGCCGGCAACGTCAAGCGCGGCGGACTGATCGAGGTCGCCTTCGGCCTGACCCTGCGTGAGCTGATCGAGGGCTTCGGCGGCGGCACCGCCAGCGGCCGGCCGTTCCGCGCGGTCCAGGTCGGCGGCCCGCTCGGCGCCTATTTCCCGGACAGCCTGCTGGACACGCCGCTCGACTACGAGTCGATGGCGGCGAAGAAGGGCATGCTGGGCCATGGCGGAGTCGTGGTGTTCGACGACAGCGTCGACCTCGCCGTCCAGGCCCGCTTCGCCATGGAGTTCTGCGCCATCGAGAGCTGCGGCAAGTGCACGCCCTGCCGCATCGGCTCGACCCGCGGCGCCGAGACGATCGACAAGATCATCGCCAACCGGGAGACCGGCGGGCGCGAGCTCGGCCGCAACCTGACGCTGATCGAAGACCTGTGCGAGACCATGCTGGACGGGTCGCTCTGCGCCCTCGGCGGCCTCACCCCCTATCCGGTGCTCAGCGCCCTGACCCATTTCCCCGATGATTTCGACCGCGCGCCCGCCCCGGCGCAAGCGGCCGAGTAAGGAGTCCATCCGATGGCTCTCGTGACGGAACAGGATTTCGGGACCCCGGCGCGGATCTCGCCCAACATGGTGACGCTGGAGATCGATGGCGAGGCCGTGACCGTGCCCGCCGGCACCTCGGTGATGCGGGCGGCGGCCGAGATCGAGACCGCGATACCGAAGCTGTGCGCGACCGACAGCCTGGAGCCCTTCGGCTCCTGCCGGCTCTGCGTCGTCGAGATCGAGGGGCGGCGCGGCACGCCGGCCTCCTGCACCACGCCGGTCGAGCCCGGCATGAAGGTCCGGACGCAGTCGCCGAAGCTGGCGAAGCTGCGCCGGAACGTGATGGAACTCTACATCTCCGACCACCCGCTGGACTGCCTGACCTGCGCCGCCAACGGCGATTGCGAGCTGCAGGACATGGCCGGCGTCGTGGGCCTGCGCGAGGTGCGCTACGGCTATGACGGCGCCAACCACCTGGTCGGCGAGAAGGACACCTCCAACCCCTATTTCACCTTCGACCCGACCAAATGCATCGTCTGCTCGCGCTGCGTCCGGGCCTGCGAGGAGGTGCAGGGCACCTTCGCCCTGACCATCGACGGCCGCGGCTTCGGCTCCTTCGTCTCGGCCGGCCAGGATGACGGCTTCAAGGAGAGCGAGTGCGTCTCCTGCGGCGCCTGCGTCCAGGCCTGCCCGACCGCGACGCTGATGGAGAACAGCATCATCGAGGCCGGCCAGCCGGAGCATTCGGTGGTCACCACCTGCGCCTATTGCGGCGTCGGCTGCGCCTTCAAGGCCGAGATGCAGGGCACCGAGGTGGTGCGGATGACGCCGTACAAGGATGGCAAGGCCAATCACGGCCACAGCTGCGTCAAGGGCCGCTTCGCCTGGGGCTACGCGACCCACAAGGACCGGATCACCAAGCCGATGATCCGCAAGCAGATCACCGATCCGTGGCGCGAGGTGTCGTGGGAGGAGGCAATTTCCTATGCCGCCTCCGAGCTGAAGCGGATCCAGGCGACCTACGGCAAGGATTCGATCGGCGGCATCACCTCGTCGCGCTGCACCAACGAGGAGACCTACCTCGTTCAGAAGATGATCCGCGCCGGCTTCGGCAACAACAATGTCGACACCTGCGCCCGGGTCTGCCATTCGCCGACCGGCTACGGCCTGGGCCAGACCTTCGGCACCTCGGCCGGCACCCAGGATTTCGATAGCGTCGACGAGAGCGACGTGATCGTGGTGATCGGCGCCAACCCGACCGACGCCCATCCGGTCTTCGCCAGCCGCATGAAGCGCCGTCTGCGCGAGGGCGCCCGGCTGATCGTGGTCGATCCGCGCCGCATCGACCTTGTGAAGTCGGCCCACATCAAGGCCGACCATCACCTGCCGCTGAAGCCCGGCACCAATGTCGCGGTCGTCAACGCGCTGGCGCATGTGATCGTGACCGAGGGGCTGGTGGCCGAGGACTACGTCCGCGAGCGCTGCGACATCGCCGAATTCTCGCGCTGGGCCGAGTTCATCGCCGATCCGCGCCATTCGCCGGAGGCGGTCGAGACCCTCACCGGCGTGCCGGCGTCCGAGGTGCGGGCGGCGGCGCGGCTCTATGCCACCGGCGGCCGGGCCGCGATCTATTACGGCCTCGGCGTCACCGAGCACAGCCAGGGCTCGACCATGGTCATGGGCATGGCCAACCTGGCGATGCTGACCGGCAATATCGGCCGTCGCGGCGTCGGCGTGAACCCGCTGCGCGGCCAGAACAACGTCCAGGGCTCCTGCGACATGGGGTCCTTCCCGCACGAGTTCCCGGGCTATCGCCACGTCGCCGGCGACGAGGTGCGGAAGATCTATGAGGACATGTGGGGCACCGTGCTGTCGGCCGAGCCGGGCCTGCGCATCCCGAACATGCTCGACGCCGCCGTCGATGGCGGGTTCAAGGGCCTGTATGTGCAGGGCGAGGACATTGCCCAGTCCGATCCGGACGTGAAGCATGTCACCGCCGGCTTGGCGGCGATGGAATGCGTCATCGTCCATGACCTGTTCCTGAACGAGACCGCCAGCTACGCCCATGTGTTCCTGCCCGGCTCCTCCTTCCTGGAGAAGGACGGCACCTTCACCAATGCCGAGCGGCGGATCAGCCGCGTCCGTCGCGTCACCCCGCCCAAGGCCGGCTATGCCGACTGGGAAGCGACGATGATGCTGTCCGAGGCGCTGGGCTACAAGATGGGCTACACTCATCCCAGCGAGATCATGGACGAGATCGCCCGCACCACCCCGACCTTCAAGAACGTCTCGTACCAGAAGCTGGACGAGCTCGGATCGGTGCAGTGGCCGTGCAACGACGCGGCGCCGGAAGGCACCCCGATCATGCATATCGACCATTTCGTCCGCGGCAAGGGCCGCTTCATGATCACCGAGTTCGTGCCGACCGAGGAGCGCACCGGCCCGCGCTTCCCGCTGGTGCTGACCACCGGCCGAATCCTCAGCCAGTACAATGTCGGCGCCCAGACCCGGCGCACCGACAACATCGCCTGGCATGACGAGGACGTGCTGGAGATCCACCCGACGGATGCCGAGAACCGTGGCATCCGCGACGGCGACTGGGTGGCGCTGCACAGCCGGTCGGGCGAGACCAGCCTGCGGGCCAGGATCTCCGACCGGATGCAGCCGGGTGTCGTCTACACCACCTTCCACCATGCCGAGACCGGCGCCAACGTGGTGACCACCGACTATTCCGACTGGGCCACGAACTGCCCGGAATACAAGGTGACGGCGGTGCAGGTTCGTCGGGTCAACCACCTGTCCGACTGGCAGATCGGCTATCGCGAGCTGCGCGAGAAGACGATCCAGATCGAGCGCCCGCAGGAGGCCGCGGAATAGAATGGCCCTGCCTCCAACCGATCTGCGCGTGCCGGCCCGGCGGCTGACCCGGGACGACCGGGCCGAGCCGGTGGAGGAGGTGGTCGCGGCCGAGGTGCCGGTGGCGCTGGTCTATAACGGCCTGTCCTACGCCGTGATGATGGCGTCGCCGGCCGATCTCGAGGACTTCGCCCTCGGCTTCAGCCTGACCGAAGGCTTGGCCGATGCGGCGTCCGACCTGACGGTCGAGGAGGTCGTGGGCGACGAGGAGCGCGGCATCGAGGTGCGGATGGCGCTGCGCGGCGCGCAGTTCTCCCAGATGCTGCAGAAGGTGCGGACCATCACCGGCCGCACCGGCTGCGGCATCTGCGGCACCAGCGACCTCGACACCCTGCATGGCCGCAAGCGCCGTGCCCCGAAGCCGATCGAGGTGGAGCGGGCGGCGATCCGCCGGGCGCTGCGCGACCTCGACGGGCTGCAGGACATCCGCAGCCGCACCGGCGCCGTCCACGCCGCCGCCTGGGCCGACCGCGGGGGCCGGATCCGGCTGGTGCGCGAGGATGTCGGCCGGCACAACGCGCTCGACAAGCTGGTCGGCGCCCTGGCTCGCGCGGACATCGATGCGGGGCAGGGGATCTGCGTCATCACCAGCCGCTGCAGCTTCGAGATGGTGCAGAAGACGGCCGCGGCGGGGATCCCGATCCTGGTCGCGATCTCGGCGCCGACGACGCTGGCCATCGACACGGCGAAGGCCGCCGGCGTCACCCTGATCGCCTTCGCCCGTGGCGACGGCATGACCGCCTACACCGATTTCTCTCCCCTGATTGCAGCCAAGGTCGAAGCATGAGCGGCAGCTCCGACAAGATCACCCGCATGGCGAACCAGATCGCCAGCTTCTTCGCCTCCTACCCCAAGGAGGAGGCGGTGGCCGGCGTGCGCAAGCACATCAAGGATTTCTGGGAGCCGCGGATGAAAGACCAGATCCGCGCCCAGGTGGCGGCGAAGAACGCCGAGCTGAGCCCGCTGGTGGTCGAGGCGGTCGAGACGCTCCCCCGCTGACAGCGCGTCCCGGTGGACGGCGGGCCGCGGCCGACTATGATGGCGGCCGGGCAAAGCCGGGGGCCGCATGGGGTCGATCACCGCGTCGGTCAAGCGCTACGAGGTCTGGCTCGAGGAGCAGCTCGGCCGGCAGCTCGTCCAGGCCGACCTCGACCGCAAGCATCGCAAGATGGAGGAGAGCGATTTCCTCTTCCTGCGCGCCACCTGTTTCCGCTGGGCCGAAACCGTGCATGAGCTGTGCCCCGGCCTGATGGAGACGCCGCGCGTGGTCGCGGTGGGCGACGCCCATATCGGCAATTTCGGGCTGTGGCGCGACGCCGACGGTCGCCTGGTCTGGGGCGTTAACGATTTCGACGAGGCGGCGGAGACGCCTTACGCGCTCGACCTCGTTCGCCTCGCCGCCAGCGCCGTGCTGGCCCGCGGCCGCGACCGCTCGGTCTCCGTCGACGAAATCTCCGCCGCCATCCTCGGCGGCTATGTCGAGGGCCTGCGGGCACCGGCCGCCTTCGTGCTGGAACGCCGGCACCTCTGGCTGCGCGACCTGGTGCTGGCCAGCGACGAGGAGCGCGAGCGGTTCTGGTCGGCGCTGGAGCAGTTGCCGCGCGCCTCGCCGCCGCGCAGCTATCGCGACGTCCTGGCCGCGGCCATGCCCGATTCGGATCTGACCATGGCCACCGCCCAGCGCGTGGCGGGGACCGGCAGCCTGGGCCGGCCGCGCTGGGTCGCAATCGCCGACTGGCATGGCGGCCCGGTGGCGCGCGAGGCCAAGCCGCTGCTGCCCTCGGCCTGGTCGCTGGTTCAGGGGGGCGATCGCAAGATGCGCTTCGCAGAGGTTGCCTTCGGCAAATTCCGCATCGCCGACCCCTGGCTTAAGCCGCGCAAGGGCATCCTCGTCCGCCGGTTGGCGCCGAACAGCCGCAAGCTCGATTTTCCGGCGCTGGCCGATCCCGGCCTGATGCGCCGCCTGCTGACGGCGATGGGGGCGGAGCTGGCCAACCTGCACTCGGCCCGCCGCTCGCGCGCCCGGGCCGTCGCCGACGATCTCGCGGCGCGCAAGCCGGCCTGGCTGCGCGACGCCGCCGGCAGGGTGGCCGAGGCGACGCGGCAGGACCGGGTCGCGTGGCGAGGCCGGCGCTGAGAGACCGTTGTAAATGCTACTGGTGCGGCCGTCTGACGGCGGTTTCTGCGCTTCCGGTGCTCACGGACCCAAACGTCCGCTGCGCGCTGGTTCTCGAAACCACCACCAGCCGACTCACGCCAGCGCATTTCCAAACGGTCTCTGGGGATAGGACGAGGAGAAAGCGATGCAGCGCATGGGCATGTGCATCCGGCTGAAGCCGGACACGGTGACGGAGTATCTGCGGCTGCACCAGGCCGTGTGGCCGGAGGTGCTGGCCACGATCAGCGCCTGCCAGATCCGCAACTACTCGATCTTCCTGAAGCAGCCGGAGAACATCCTGTTCGCCTACTGGGAGTATCACGGCGTGGATTTTGCCGCCGACATGGCGCGGATGGCGGCCGACCCGAAGACCCGGGAGTGGTGGGCGCTGTGTTCGCCGTGCCAGGAGCCGTTCGAGACCCGGGAGGCGGGAGAATGGTGGGCGATGATGCCGGAGGTGTTCCACCACGACTGACGCTCGGTCCCCGCCCGTGAATCGCTCGTGAAACAGGCAATTCCGCACCGCGGAATTCCGATGCGGCCCTCCCATATGGGGGTGTCGGGACCCTGTCGGATCAAAGATAGTCCGACTTACCACCTCGACCCGGTCGGGGTGGCCGGCGAAGGCTTCGCCGGACTGACTCCATTGCTCCACTTCAGGGCCGGCCCGCACCGCAACCGGGCCGGCCTCTTTTATCCGGGGCAGGAGGCACAAAAGGAAACGGCGCCTCGGGAGGGCGCCGTCGAACCGGTTGGAAATGGTCGGAGTGAGAGGATTCGAACCTCCGGCTTCTACGTCCCGAACGTAGCGCTCTACCAGGCTGAGCTACACTCCGTTGCACCGGCGGTTGGGCTTATAGCGAGACTGGCGGGGGGCCGCAAGGCCTGTGTCGCAGTTTCGTCAGAAATCCCGCTCGACGACGAACTCGACCACGTCCTCCAGCGCCGTGCGCATCGGCGAGGCGGGCAGCAGGCGGATCGCCCGGAGGGCGTTCTCGGCATGCACCCGCGCGGCCGCCATGCTGTCGGCCAGCGCGTGGTGGCGCTGCAGCAAAGCCACAGCGTGATCGAGATCCTCCTGCTCGGCCTGCTCGCCATCCTCCAGCGTCCGGCGCCAGAAGCCGCGCTCCTCCTCGCTGCCGCGCTCCATGGCCAGGATCACCGGCAGGGTGATCTTGCCCTCGCGGAAATCGTCGCCGATGGTCTTGCCCAGGCGGGCCTGGCGGGCGGAATAGTCCAGCACATCGTCGACGATCTGGAAAGCGATCCCCAGCTCGGTGCCGAAGCTGCGCATGGCGGCGCATTCGGCCGGGCTGCGGTCGGCCACCACCGCGCCGATCTCGCAGGCCGCGGCGAACAGCTCCGCCGTCTTGGCGCGGATGATCCGCAGATAGGTGTCGCGGCTGGTCACGGTGTCGTGCGCGGCCGACAACTGCAGCACCTCGCCCTCGGCGATCACGGCCGAGGCGTTGGCCAGGATGCGCAGCGTGTCGACCGATCCGTCCTCGACCATCACCTGGAAGGCGCGGGAGAACAGGAAGTCGCCGACCAGCACGCTGGCCTGATTGCCGAACACGACATTGGCCGAGGCCTGGCCGCGGCGCAGGTCGCTCTCGTCGACCACGTCGTCATGCAGCAGGGTGGCGGTGTGGATGAACTCGACGGCAGCGGCCAGGCCGACATGGCGCTGGCCGCGATGGCCGCACAGCCGGGCCGAGGCGAGGGTCAGCACCGGACGGATGCGCTTGCCACCCGAGGCGATAAGATAGCCGGCCAGCTGCGGGATCAGCTCGACCGAGCTCTGCATCCGCTGCAGGATCAGGGCGTTCACCGCCTCCAGATCCTCGGCGACGAGGGTGGTCAGGCGGTCGAGCGCGCCGGAATCGGTGGTCGGCTCCGGCGGCAGGGACTCGGCTCTCGTCGCTCCAAGACTGGCGGTCAAGCCTGGCTCCTCAACATCCAATTCCGATCTCCGGCACCGGCCTGCAGCGGGGCAGCGATCCGGACCGGATTGTGTCACCATGACGCCTGTGTGCGCTGCATAAACGAGAAATGGGCCCCGTGAAAGAGCTTCTGCGAACCAACGACCCGGTCCGGCTGTCCTTCCTGACGGCGCTGCTGACCGACGCCCGGATCGAAAGCGTCATCCTTGATATGCACACATCCGTGCTGGAAGGGAGCCTGGGCATCTTGCCGCGCCGCCTGATGGTGGCGGTCGATGACTGGGCCAGGGCACGCTATGTCCTTCAATCCGCGGGGGAAAGCCTGCCGGATGCCTGAGGGGGCGGGACCGGCGGCCGGCGAGGATCGACTGCTCGATGGGCGGGTCCGCCTGCTGCAGCCGCGAGACGGCTACCGGGCCGCGATCGACCCGGTGCTGCTGGCCGCCGCGGTGCGGGCCATGCCCGGCGAGCGGGTGGCCGATCTCGGCTGCGGCGTCGGCGCGGCGCTGCTCTGCCTCGCCGCACGCTGCCCGGAGATTTCGGTTGCCGGCGTCGAGCGCGATCCCGGCCTGGCGGCGCTGGCGCGTGAGAATCTCGGGCTGAACGGGCTGGCCGGGCGTGCCGCGATCGTCGAGGGCAGCGTCGCCGACCCTGTCCCTGGTGCGCCCTTCGACCGGGTGATGATGAACCCGCCCTTCCTGCCGCCCGGCCGCGGCCGGGCCTCCGCCCATCCAGTCAAGGCGGCGGCGAATGTCGAGGACGGGCTGGATCTCACCGGCTGGGTCGCCGCCGCGGCGCGGGCATTGAAGCCGCGCGGCTGGCTGACCCTGATCCATCGCGCCGACCGGGTCGACGAGATCTGCGCCGTGCTGCAGCCCGGCTTCGGCGCGTTGACCCTGTTCCCGCTCTGGCCGAGGGTAGGGGAGCCGGCACGGCGGGTGCTGGTGCAGGCGCGGCAGGGCGGCCGTTCGCCCGCCGTGCTGGCAGCCGGGCTGGTGCTGCACGAGGCCGATGGCGGCTACACTCCGGCGGCGCAGGCGGTGCTGCGCGACGCGGCGCCGCTGGCGCTCTGAAGCGCCGGATCTTTTGAAATCGGGGCCCGACGGGCCATATCCTGCCCGGTATCGTGCGGCAACCAACCGATCGAGAGCGCATCCATGGGCCTCCTGTCCCGACTTCCCTTGCTCGGCCGCGGCGACGGGCCGCTGGTCACCGTTCTGCCGCTGCGCGGCGTGATCGGAGGCGGGCGTGGCTTCCTGGCCCAGGGCCTGTCGATGGAGAAGCTGGCGCGCCCGATCGCCGCCGCCTTCAGCCCCAAGCGCCTGGCCGCGGTGGCGCTGCTGGTGAACTCTCCCGGTGGATCGCCGGTTCAATCCTCGCTGATCGCGCGCCGCATCCGCGACCTGGCGGAGGAGAAGAAGGTCCCGGTCTACGCCTTCGTCGAGGACGTCGCCGCCTCGGGCGGCTACTGGCTGGCCTGCGCCGGCGACGAGATCTGGGTCGATGACAGCTCGATCATCGGCTCGATCGGCGTGATCTCGGCCGGCTTCGGCTTTCAGGACGCGATCGCGCGCATCGGCGTCGAACGCCGGATGCACACCGCCGGCACGCGTAAATCGATCCTCGACCCGTTCCAGCCGGAGCGGCCGGAGGACGTGGCCAAGCTGGAGGAGCTGCAGCGCGAGATCCACGCCGCCTTTATCGCCCATATCCGTGCCCGCCGCGGCGGGCGGCTGACGGCGGATGACGCCACCCTGTTCACCGGCGAGTTCTGGACCGGCGCCAAGGGCCGTGCCCTCGGCCTGGCCGACGGCATCGGCCACCCCCATGCCGTGCTGCGCGCCAAGTTCGGGCCGAAGGTGCGGCTCAAGCTGGTGCAGCAGCCGACCGGCTGGCTGCGCCGCCTGACCCGGGCCGACAGCCTGGCCGCCGCCGCTGTGGACAGCGCCGTCGGCGCGGTGGAGGATCGCCTCCTCTGGTCCCGCTACGGGATGTAAGGACGTAAATGCTCAGCAAGATCCTCGTCGCGATTGCGCTGGTGGTCGGCGTGCTCTGGCTGATGGGCATGGCCCGCCGCGTCGGCGTCGCCCGCGATACGGCGGCGCGGCGCGATGCGCTGTCGCAGCAGCACCGCGCCCGGAAGGCACAGAAGCGCACCGAGGATCTGGTCCGCTGCCCGAACTGCGGTGCCTATCATGCCGATGGCCTGAGCCACCGTTGCGAGGGGTGACGTCATGGCAAAGGGACACTCTGCCGATCAGGCGCGCGCCGAGTACGATGCCTGGGTCGACGCTGAGTTGGAGCAGGCGCTGCGCGAGGCCGACGACCCGGCCACGAAATGGATTCCGCATGAGCAGGTGATGGACGAGATGCAGGCGCTCCTGGAAAAGCGCATCGCCGAGGCACTTGTGCTCAAACGCAGGCAATAGATCCGTTACGGATCTACCGCTTCCTCTCACTGTCATCGCCGGGTCAAGCTCGAGGATGACATTTAAAATAGAGGAAAATTGCATGCCGCATCTTGTGATTGCGTAACAGACTGTTACGCCGACTATCTCGCAAAACCGTTCCTATCCCCGCAACGCCCGATGCTGCCTGGCGTTGGCGCGGGGCCGACGACGTAACAAAATGGGACGCCCCGTGCTTGAAGCCACCCGCCCGGCGCCCTATGGTGCGCGGCCTCACTCCAGCGCCAGCCCGAGACATGCCGCCCCGAGACTTCCCAGTGGTCGCCCCACCCCCGAAGAGTTTCCAGGAGATCATCCTGCGGCTGCAGAATTTCTGGGCCGCCCAGGGATGCCTGATCCTGCAGCCTTATGACATGGAGGTCGGCGCTGGTACGTCGCATCCGGCGACGACGCTGCGGTCGCTCGGCCCCGACCGGGTCTGGAACGTCGCCTATGTCCAGCCCTCGCGCCGGCCGAAGGACGGGCGCTACGGCGAGAACCCGAACCGGCTGCAGCACTACTACCAGTTCCAGGTGCTGATGAAGCCGGCACCGGCGGATGCGCAGGACCTGTACCTGCAGAGCCTCTATGCCCTCGGCATCGACCCGGCGCTGCACGACATCCGCTTCGTCGAGGATGACTGGGAGAACCCGACGCTCGGCGCCTGGGGCCTCGGCTGGGAGGTCTGGTGCGACGGCATGGAGGTCACCCAGTACACCTATTTCCAGCAGGTCGGCGGCATCGAATGCGACCCCGTGCCGGTCGAGTTGACCTACGGGCTCGAGCGCCTGGCGATGTACCTGCTGAACGTGAAGAGCGTCTACGACCTGCCGTTCAACGACCCGCAGACCCCGGGCGCCAAGCGCTACGGCGAGGTGTTCCTGCGGGCCGAGCGGGAATACTCGGCCTATAATTTCGAGCACGCGGACACGGCGATCCTGCTGCAGCACTTCAAGGATGCGGAGCAGGAGTGCAAGGCACTGCTGGAGCGCCGCCTGGCGCTGCCGGCCTATGACCAGTGCCTGAAGGCCGGCCACAATTTCAACCTGCTCGACGCCCGCGGCGTGATCTCCGTGGTCGAGCGCGCCGCCTATATCGGCCGCGTGCGCGACCTCGCCCGGGCTTGCTGCCGACTCTGGCTCGACGCGGCCTGAGGGGAGCTGACATGGCTGAATTCCTGCTCGAACTCTTCTCCGAGGAGATCCCGGCCCGCATGCAGGCGCGGGCCGCGGAGGACCTGAAATCCCTCGTCACTGACGCGCTGAAGGCGGCCGGCCTGGCTTTCGGCCGGGCCGAGGCTTTCGTCACGCCGCGGCGCCTGACCCTCGTGGTCGACGGCCTGCCGGCAGTGCGGCCCGACGTGGCCGAGGAGCGTAAGGGGCCGAAGGTCGACGCGCCGCAGCAGGCGATCGACGGTTTCCTGAAGGCGACCGGGCTGACGCTCGACCAGTGCGAGCAGCGCGACACGCCCAAGGGCAAGATCTGGTTCGCCAGCCTGACCATCCCGGGCGGTCCGACCGCGGACCTGCTGCCGGAGGTGATCCGGAAGGCGATCCTCGGCCTGCCCTGGCCGAAATCGATGCGCGCGGCTGAGCAGGTGGTGCGCTGGGTGCGCCCGCTGCACCACGTGCTGGCGCTGTTCGACGGCCAGGTGGTGCCGTTCCGCTACGACCTGCACAAGCCGGACATCGACGGCTCGGGCGAGGGGGCCAGGGAGGCCGTCGACTCGACGGTCGGCCATCGCTTCCTGGCGCCCGGCCGGATCACGGTCAGCGGCTTCAACGACTATCGGGCCAAGCTGCTCGACGCCTATGTCTTGCTCGACCGCGAGGAGCGCAAGGCGCTGATCCGCGAGCAGGTCGAGGCCCAGGCCAAGGCCGCCGGCCTCACCCTGCGCGACGATCCGGGTCTGCTGGAGGAGGTGGCGGGGCTGGTCGAATGGCCGGTGGCCCATCTCGGCCGGATCGACGACGCCTTCATGGCGGTGCCGGAAGAGGTGCTGGTCACCTCGATGCGCACCCATCAGCGCTACTTCGCCCTTGAAGGGGCAGACGGCAAGCTGGCGCCGCGCTTCGCCGTGGTCGCCAACACCGAGACCAGGGACGGTGGCGCCACGGTGATCGACGGCAACGAGCGGGTGCTGCGCGCCCGCCTGTCGGACGCCAAGTTCTTCTGGGACCAGGATCGCAAGACCCCGCTGGAAGGCCGGGTGAAGAGCCTCGACCCGATCATCTTCCACGCGAAGCTGGGCAGCGTGGCCCAGAAGGTCGAACGCATGGCGGCCTTGGCGGCCTGGCTCGCGCCGACGTTGGGCGCCGACCCGGCCCGCGCCGACCGCGCCGCCCGCTTGGCCAAGGCCGACCTGACTTCCGAGATGGTCGGCGAGTTCCCGGAGCTGCAGGGGCTGATGGGCCGTTACTACGCCCTGGCCCAAAGCGAGGCGCCAGACGTCGCCGAGGCGATCGCCGACCACTACAAGCCGGTGGGACCGAGCGACCGCTGCCCGACCGCGCCGGTCTCGATCGCCGTGGCGCTGGCCGACAAGCTCGACACGCTGGCCGGGTTCTTCGCCATCGACGAGAAGCCGACCGGCAGCCGCGACCCCTACGCGCTGCGCCGGGCCGCGCTGGGCGTGATCCGGCTGGTGGTCGAGAACCGCGCCGCCCTGCCGCTGCGCGAGGCCTTCGGCTCGGCCTGGGACGCCTATCGCGTCGAGGGCCTGCGCGACCGCGCCCTGGTGGTCGAGGACCTGCTGTCCTTCATCGCCGACCGGCTGAAGGTGGCGATGCGCGAGAAGGGCGTGCGCCACGATCTGATCGATGCGGTCTTCGCCGTGGGCGGCGAGGACGACCTGCTGCGGCTGCTCGGCCGGGTCGACGCGCTGGCCGCCTTCCTCGGCAGCGAGGACGGGGCGAATCTGCTCACCGCCTATCGCCGTGCCGGCAACATCGGCCGGATCGAGCGCAAGAAGGACGGGATGGAGGGCTTCGGCGAGGTCGACCCCGCCCGCTTCGCCATGGCCGAGGAGCGGGCGCTGTTCGAACGGCTGGGGGCGGATGCACAGCCGCTGCGTGGGGCTCTGGCGGCCGGCGACTTTGCCGGGGCGATGACGACGCTCGCCGGCTGGCGACCCGCGGTCGACGCCTTTTTCGACGCAGTGCTGGTCAACGATCCCGATCCGGCGCGGCGCCGTAACCGCCTGGCGCTGCTGGAGGATCTGACGCGCTCGATGGATGCCGTCGGCGACTTCTCCAGGGTCGAGGGATAGATCTCGCAGCGACGGAATCGGTAGATTTATTCGTCGGTAGAGGGCGGCGGTGATCGTATTGGTTCATTCGCCGCCAACTGGCATAACTCTGTGCATCCCTATGCTCGCTTATTAAATCGATGCAGATTTCCGTCTTCGCTATTAGCAGTCCGGGAATTGGTCATGTTGCATCGCAAAAGGTTAAAACTCTGAGGAATCCAGCGGCCTTTCCGAGCTTGACTTCATTGCCTCGCTGCGCTGCAAGACACGGAACACGCACGGGGATCGAACCGTTGTTCCCGCTGCGCTGGATCGAGGCGGAGGTACGATGATTCCGACCGCAAGGGCTCTGGAAGGCGGCTGTCTGCACGTAGCCCGCCCGAATGCCCGGTCGGGGGCCGACGTACCGCTTCCGCCGTTTCGGGTCTAAGATCCGACTCAATCGTCTCCCACGAACGCCAAGGCGGAGAATCGAACGAAATGACCAAATGGGTCTACGGCTTCGGGAACGGCAAGGCCGATGGCCGCGCCGACATGCGCAACCTGCTTGGCGGCAAGGGTGCCAATCTCGCCGAGATGAGCGTTCTGGGGCTGCCGGTGCCGCCCGGCTTCACCATCACCACCGAGCTGTGCACCTACTATTACGACCACGGCCGGGCCTATCCGGACGAGCTGACGGAGCAGGTCCAGGCTGCGCTCGGCCAGATCGAGACGATCGTCGGCGCCAAGTTCGGCGACAAGACCAACCCGCTGCTGGTCTCGGTCCGTTCCGGCGCCCGCGCCTCGATGCCGGGCATGATGGACACGGTGCTCAATCTCGGCCTGAACGACGAGACCGTCGGCGGCCTCGCCGCCCGCACCGGCGACGAGCGCTTCGCCTATGACAGCTACCGCCGCTTCATCCAGATGTATGGTGACGTGGTGCTGGGGGTGGAGCATTACCGCTTCGAGGACGAGCTCGAGGGCATCAAGCGCGAGCGCGGCGTGTCGCTCGACACCGAGCTGACGGCCGCGGACCTGAAGACCCTGGTCGACCGCTACAAGGGCGTGGTCCAGACCGATCTCGGCCAGCCCTTCCCGCAGGACCCGAAGGACCAGCTGTGGGGTGCGGTCGGCGCCGTGTTCGGCTCCTGGATGAACCAGCGCGCCATCACCTATCGCCGCCTGCACGACATCCCGGCCAGCTGGGGCACGGCGGTCACCGTCCAGGCCATGGTGTTCGGCAACATGGGCGACGACTGCGCCACCGGCGTCGCCTTCACCCGCAACCCGTCGACCGGCGAGGACGCCTTCTACGGCGAGTATCTGGTCAATGCCCAGGGCGAGGACGTGGTCGCCGGCATCCGCACGCCGCAGAACCTGACCAAGGTATCGCGCGAGCAGGCGGGCAGCGACCTGCCGTCGATGGAGGAGACGATGCCGGAGACGTTCCGGCAGCTCTGCGACATCCGCGACCGGCTGGAGAGCCATTACCGCGACATGCAGGACATCGAGTTCACGGTCCAGCAAGGCCGGCTCTACATCCTGCAGACCCGCAACGGCAAGCGCACCGCCGCCGCGGCGCTGCGCATCGCGGTCGAGCTGGCCGAGGCCGGCGTGATCGACCAGCGCGAGGCGGTGCGCCGGGTCGAGCCGCAGGCGCTGGACCAGTTGCTGCACCCGACGCTGGACCCGAAGGCGAAGCGCGAGGTCATCGCCAAGGGCCTGCCGGCCTCGCCCGGCGCGGCCTCGGGCAAGATCGTGCTGACCGCGGACGAGGCCGAGACCCAGGCGCAGATGGGCGACAAGGTCATCCTGGTGCGCGAGGAGACCAGCCCGGAGGACATCCACGGCATGCATGCCGCGGCCGGCATCCTGACCACCCGCGGCGGCATGACCAGCCACGCGGCGGTGGTGGCCCGCGGCATGGGCCGGGCCTGCGTCTCCGGCGCCGGCGAGCTGCGCATCGACACCAAGGCGAGGACCGTCTCGGTCGGCGGCGTCACGCTGAAGGCCGGCGACGTCATCACCATCGACGGCGCCGCCGGCGAGGTGATGAAGGGCGAGGTGCCGACCGTGCAGCCGGAGCTGTCGGGCGACTTCGCCAAGCTGATGGGCTGGGCCGACGAGGTGCGGCGGATGAAGATCCGCACCAATGCCGAGACCCCGCTGGACGCCCGCACCGCGCGCAAGTTCGGGGCCGAGGGCATCGGCCTGTGCCGGACCGAGCACATGTTCTTCGAGGCCGACCGCATCACCGCCGTGCGCCGCATGATCGTGGCCGAATCGGTGGATGCGCGGAAGGCGGCGCTGGCCGAGATCCTGCCGATGCAGCGGCAGGATTTCGTCGAGCTGTTCACCATCATGAAGGGCCTGCCGGTCACCATCCGGCTGCTCGACCCGCCGCTGCACGAGTTCCTGCCGCGGACCGAGGAGGATCTGGAGGAGGTCGCCCGCATCGCCGGGGTCGATCTCGGCCGGGTGCGGCACCGCACCGCCCAGCTGCACGAGAGCAACCCGATGCTCGGCCATCGCGGCTGCCGCCTCGGCATCTCCTTCCCGGAGATCTACGAGATGCAGGCGCGGGCGATCTTCGAGGCGGTGGCCGAGGTCAAGACCGCGTCCGGCGAGACGGTGACGCCGGAGATCATGATCCCGCTGGCCTTCTCGAAGAAGGAGCTCGACATCCTCAAGGCCGCGATCGTGGCGGTGGCCGCCGCGGTCGAGGCGGAGAAGGGGCTCAAGCTCGACTACCTCATCGGCACCATGATCGAGCTGCCGCGCGCCGCGCTCAGGGCGCATGAGCTGGCGGAGACGGCGGAGTTCTTCTCCTTCGGCACCAACGACCTGACCCAGACCACCTTCGGCATCAGCCGCGACGATGCCGGCACCTTCCTGCCGGACTACACCCGCGCCGGCATCCTGGAGCAGGACCCCTTCGTCACCCTCGACCGCGACGGGGTGGGCGAGCTGGTGTCGCTGGCGGTGGAGCGCGGCCGCAAGACCCGCCCGGACATCAAGCTCGGCATCTGCGGCGAGCATGGCGGCGACCCGGCCTCGATCCATTTCTGCGAATCGGTCGGGCTGGACTACGTCTCCTGCTCGCCCTACCGGGTGCCGATCGCCCGCCTGGCTGCGGCGCAGGCGGCGCTGCGGTCCGAAGTGAAGGCCGAATAGGCGGATGGACCTCGCCGCCGCGCCCCGCACCGATGTCCTGACGACGCCGGACGGGGCGCGGCTGCGCTGGGCCGCGTGGCCGGAGCCGGAGGGGCGGCGCGGCGCCGTGCTGATCCTGAACGGCCGCAGCGAGTTCATCGAGAAGTACCGCGAGACCGCGGGCGAGCTGATCGCCCGCGGTTTTCGCGTCTTCGGCTTCGACTGGCGCGGCCAGGGCCTGTCGTCGCGCACGCCGATGGGCGACGAGACCGGCCATTACGACAGCTTCGACCCGCTGGTGCGCGACGTGGCGCTGATCGCCGACCAGGTGGTACGGCCGGCCGGGGAGGGGCCGCTGATCCTGCTCGGCCATTCCATGGGCGGGCACCTGGCGCTGCGGCTGCTGGCCGCCCAGCCGGATCTCGCCGCCGGCGCGATCCTGACCGCACCGATGGTGATGCCGATCGCCCAGCCCTATGCCCGCCAGGCGGCGCGGCTGCTGTCGCCGATGGCGGCCGTCCTGGGCCGCGGCCGCGGCTACGCGCCGGGCGAGGGCGGCTATGACGCGCAGCGCCTGCTCGACCCGCGGCGGCTGCTGTCCAGCGATCCGGTGCGCAACCGCATCCAGGCCGACTGGTTCCGCGACCATCCGGACTACCGCGTCTCGGGCATCACCTGGGGCTGGCTGGCGGCGGCTTTTCGATCCTCCGCCGCGATCACGCGCGAGGCGCCGTCCATCCGGGTGCCGGTGCTGATGCTGCTGGCCGGTCAGGAGCGGCTGGTCGACAACGTCGCCTCCCGCCGGGTCGCCCAACAGATGCCGCAGTGCCGGGTCAGCGTCTATCCGGACGCCCGGCACGAGATCCTGATGGAACGCGACGACATCCGCAGCGCCTTCTGGCGCGACGCCGACGATTTCCTGGCGACGCTGGCGCCATGAGGCGGCGGCACTTCGCCGGCTGGCTGGCGGGCGCGCTGCTGGCCCGGCCGCTCGCGGCCCAGAATCCGGCGCCGGAGCCCAAGCCGGCGCCGGCAGAGGAACCGGTCGATCTCGAGCTGGTGCTGCTGGTCGACGCCTCGGCCAGCATCACCACCGGCGCGCTGGAGTTCCAGCTGCGCGGCCATGCCGCCGCCTTCCGCGACGACAAGGTCAAGGCGGCCGTCGCCGCCGGCCCCGGCATCGCGGTGACGCTGGCGCGCTTCGACGGCCCGCACAGCCTGAAGGTGCTGCTGCCCTGGCGCCGGCTCGCCAGCGCCGCCGATGCCGATGCCTTCGCCGAGGCGGTGCTGGCGGCGCCGGCCGGACAGGAGGCGGGATCGACCGCGATCGGCAGCGCCGTGCTGGACGCGCTCGAGCTGTTCAAGGGCAGCGGCTTCGACGGCCCGCGCCAGACCATCGACATCGTCTCGAACGGCTTCTCCAATGCCGGGCTGGATTCCACGCTGGCCCGCGACGCGGCGGAGACGGCGGGGGTGACGGTCAACGCCCTCGTCATCCTCGACGAATATGACTGGCTCGAAGACTATTACCGGCAACAGGTGATCGGCGGCATCGGCGCCTTCGTCCGCACCGCCGAGGGCCGCGACAGCTTCATCCAGGCGCTGATCGCCAAGCTGATCGACGAGATCGTGTAGCCGTCCCGACCGATCTTTCTTCTTGTCATTGCCGGGCTCGACCCGGCAATCCAAGGGGCCTCGACATCTTCTGGATGCCCGGGTCAAGCCCGAGCATGACAGACTGAAGTTGATCCTCGTTCCGAAGTCGCCTGATGTACCAGATCCTGACCGACCACCCGCTGCAATCCGCCAACAGCTTCGGCATCGCCGCGCGCAGCCGCCATGCCGTAGAGATCCGCGACGAGGCGGACCTGCCGGCGGTGCTGGCGGATCCGCGCTTTGCTGGCCTGCCGCGCCGGCTGCTGGGCGGCGGCAGCAATGTCGTGCTGACCGGTGATTTCGACGGGCTGACCCTGCTGATGCGGATCCCCGGCCGGCGGCTGGTGGGGGAAGGCGCCGAGACGGTGCTGGTCGAGGCCGGGGCCGGCGAGGTCTGGCACGATCTGGTGGCCTGGACCATCGTCCAGGGCCAGCCGGGGCTGGAGAATCTGGCGCTGATCCCGGGCACGGCCGGGGCCGCGCCGATCCAGAACATCGGCGCCTATGGGGTGGAGCTGGAGGAGCGGTTCGACAGTCTGCGCGCCTTCGACACCGCGACCGGCGGTTTCGTCACCCTCGATCGCGCGGCCTGCCGCTTCAGCTATCGCGACAGCCTGTTCAAGCGCGAGCCGGAGCGCTGGATCGTCACCGCCGTCACCCTGCGCTTGCCGCGGCCCTGGGCACCGGTCACGACCTATCCCGACCTGGCGCGAGTGTTCGGCGATCGGACGGATGTGGCAGCGGCGGAGATCTTCGACGCCGTGGTCGCGGTGCGGCGACAGAAGCTGCCCGACCCGGCGGTGATCGGCAATGCCGGCAGCTTCTTCAAGAACCCGATCGTGCCCGGGGATCAGTATCAGGATCTCTCCGTGTCCTTCCCCGGCATCGTCGGCTATCCGCAACCGGACGGACGGGTGAAGCTGGCCGCCGGCTGGCTGATCGACCGCTGCGGCTGGAAGGGACGGGCGGTCGGCCAGGCCGCAGTGCATGACCGCCAGGCGCTGGTCCTGGTCAACCGCGGCGGCGCCACCGGGGCCGAGATCCTCGACCTCGCCCGGCAGATCCAGGGCGACGTCCAGGCTACCTACGGCGTGGCGCTGGAGCCGGAGCCGGTGATCTTCTGAGGGCGGCACCGCTCTCCCCCTCACCCTCCCGTCGCCAACGCGACGGGCCCCTCCCTCTCCCCGAGGAGAGGGAATAGAGAGCGTTAGGCCCCTATACCTCTCCTTGGGGAGAGGTCGGAACCGCGCAGCGGTTTCGGGTGAGGGGGTGGCTCAGGCCCATCCGCCTTGGCTCATGGCATCGCCCTGAGCGCGTCGGCGAAGAAGTCCGGGCCGCCGAAATTGCCGGATTTCAGCGCCAGCACCATCGAGGGCTCGCGGCCGACGGTGTGGAGCACCGGCACGCCCGGGGCGATCTCGGCGCCGATGCGGAAGGCGGGCAGGGCCAGGGCGTCGACCACCGCGCCGGAGGTCTCGCCGCCCGCCACCACCAGCCGGCGCACGCCGGCTTCGACCAGGCCGAAAGCGATCCGCGCCATCGCCTGCTCGATGGCATGGCCGGCGGCATCGCGGCCGAGCTTCCGCTGCACCGCCGCCACCTGATCCGGCGGCGCGCTGCTGGCGATCAGCACCGGCCCTTCGGCGCGATGGCGCCCGGCCCAGGCGAGCGCCCGACCGATCTCGGCGGGATCGCCGGCCAGCGCCTCCGGGTCGAGGCGCAGGACCGGCATGCTCCGCTCCGCCGCCGCGATCTGGCCCAAGGTCGCCTGCGAGCAGCTGCCGGCCAGGATCGCGGCCGGGCCGCCGATCGGGGCCGGTGCCTGGATCCCGCCCGCGGCCGTGATCCGGCCGGCGGCGACCAGCGCCCGGGCGAGGCCGAGGCCGAGGCCGGAGGCGCCGGTCGAGATCGGCTGGTCCAGCGCCGCCACGCCCAAAGTCTCCAGATGCCGGTCCAGCACCGCGTCGGCGATCACCGCGCCGGCGCCCTCGGCCGCCAATTGGCGGAGGGTGGTCCGCACCGTCTCCGGCCCGGCCTCCACCGTGGCCAGGGGCAGCAGGGCGACCGGCGCCCGGCTCTGCCGGGCCAGCACGCGCACCAGGTTCGAATCCCGCATGGGGTTCAGCGGGTGATCCTTCAACGGGCTCTCATGCAGCGGCACGGTGCCGACAAAGAGATGGCCGAGATAGACCGTCCGCCCGGTCTCCGGAAAGGCGGGGGTGACCAGGGCCGGGCCGGCGCCGATCTCGGCCCGCAGCGCGTCGGTCACCGGGCCGATATTGCCGGCATCGGTCGAATCGAAGGTCGAGCAGATCTTGAACAGCACATGGCCGGCGCCGCGGCCGCGCAGCCAGCGCGCGGCGGCCAGGCTGCGCTCCACCGCCTCGGCGGCGGGGATCGACCGGCTCTTCAGCGCCACCACCACGGCGTCGACCGGCGGCAGGTCCAGGTCGTCGCGCGGCACGCCGATGGTCTGGACCGTGCGCAGCCCCGCCTTGGACAGGGTGTTCGCCAGGTCGGAGGCGCCGGTGTAGTCGTCGGCCACGCAGCCGAGCACGAGGGTCATCGTCTCCTCCTCATCCTTCGCGGCGGCCGGCATAGGGCGCGAACCAGCCGAGGCCTTCCAGCGTGCCGGCGCGCGGCCGGTACTCGCAGCCGATGAAGCCGGCATAGCCCAGCCGCTCCAACTCCTGGAACAGGAACGGGTAGTTCAGCTCCTCGATGTCCGGCTCGTGCCGGCCGGGCACGCTGGCGATCTGGACATGGGCGGTGATCGGCAGCAGCGCCCGCAGCGCCATGGTCACGTCGCCATGCAGGATCTGCCGGTGGTAGCAGTCGAACTGCAGCTTCAGGTTGGGCAGGCCCAGCTCGCCGATCAGGGCCGCGGCCCGGTTGAAGTCGCCCAGGAAATAGCCCGGCATGTCGCGCGTGTTGAGCGGCTCCAGCAGCACGTCGACCCCCTTGGCGGCGAAGGCCTCGGCGGCGAACAAGGTCGCCTCGCGCCAGGCCTGCTGTGCCCGCGGGTCGGCCGGGTCGGCGTTGCCGCTCATCATGTGCACGCGGCCGACGCCGGTTGCCTCGGCATAGGTCCGGGCGGTGGCGACCGAGGCGCGGAACTCGTCGGCCCGGTCGGGCAGGGCGGCCAGGCCGCGCTCGCCCCTGACCCAGTCGCCCGGCGGCAGATTGAACAGCGCCTGGGTCAGATCGTTGCGGGCCAGCCGCTCGGCGATCGCCTCCGGCGGATGCTCATAGGGAAACAGGTACTCGACCGCGGTGAAGCCGGCCCCGGCCGCCGCGTCGAAGCGGTCGAGGAAGTCCCACTCGGTGAACATCAGGCTGAGATTGGCGGCGAAGCGCGGCATCTATCCCTCCTTCTTCGGCACGCCAGGCAGGTCGAGGCCGGCGATCTGGGCGTAGAGCCGGGCGACCGAGGCGTCGTCGTCCCGGCCCATGCCGGCGGCGGCGGTCATCAGGAACATCTGCAGGGCGGCGCCGGCCACCGGCACCGGGAACTTGCCGCTGCGCGCCATGTCCATGACGATACCGAGATCCTTGGTGAAGATGTCGACCGCGCTGCGCGGCGCATAGTCGCCGTCCAGCACATGCGGGATGCGGTTCTCGAACATCCAGGAATTGCCGGCCGAGGCGGTGATCACCTCATAGACCTTGCGGATGTCCAGCCCCTGGCGGGCGGCGAAGGCGATCGCCTCGCAGGCGGCGGCGATATGCACCCCGGCCAGCAGCTGGTTCACCATCTTGAAGGCGGCGCCGGTGCCGGGCGCGTCGCCGAGCTCGTACAGCTTCGCCGCCATGGCGTCGAGCGCCGGCCGGGCCGTGGCGAAGGCGGCAGAGCTGCCGGAGGCGAGGATGGTCAGCGCGCCCTCGGCCGCGCGCTGGGCGCCGCCGCTGATCGGGGCGTCGAGATAGTGCCGGCCGGTCGCCTCCAGCCGCTCCGCCATGCCGCGCGCCGCCTCCGGCGCCATGGTCGCGGAGGAGACGAAGACCGCCCCCTCCGGCATCGCCGCGGCGCAGCCGGCCTCGCCGAACAGCACCGATTCGGTCTGGGCCGCATTGACCACGACCGAGACCACGATGTCAGCGCCTGCGGCGGCCTCGGCCGGGGTCTTGGCGCCGGTACCGCCGGCAGCGACCAGCCGCTCGACCGCGGCGGCGGAGAGATCGCAGCCGGCGACCTCGAAGCCGGCGCGGCGCAGCGACAGGGCCATGCCCAGCCCCATCGAGCCGAGCCCGATCACGGCGGCGCGGCCCGTCCTCCCTGCTTCCTGCATTCCGATTCTCCTCGTCTCGGCGAAGTGCAGTCACCCGGGCCGCAGCCGGCCCGGCGCTGCATCCGTTCGCTTCTGATACCGATATCATACGGCGATCCAACAAAGCCGAAAAGCCATAAACTGACTGCTATACAATTCCATGATAGAGTATGATATCGGTATCAACGCCGTGAGGGCGGCTGCTCACAGGAAAGACCCATGGCCCCGGCGCCGCTTCTGTCACCCGAGATGACTCTGTCCCGCCGGGCCAGGAAGGCAAGGGCCTGATGGCGCGCACTCGCAGGCTCGATCCCAAGGGCATCACGCTGGCGGACATCGCGCGCACCGCCGGGGTCAGCAAGATCACCGTGTCGCGGGTGCTGCGCGGCGGGCCGGTGGCCGCGGAAACGCGCGAGCGGGTGCTGGAGATCGTGCGGCGCCTCGGCTATGTGCCGAACCGCCTGGCCGGCACCCTGTCCTCGGCCGGCTCGAACCTGGTCGGGGTGATCATCCCGTCGCTGGCCAACATCGTCTTTCCCGACGTGCTGCGCGGCGCCGAAGCCGTGCTGGATGCGGCCGGGTTCCGGCCGGTGGTCGGCGTCACCGATTACGACCCGGCGCGGGAGGAGGGGCTGATCGAGGCGATGCTGGCCTGGCGCCCGGCCGGGCTGATCGTCACCGGGCTGGAGCACACCGACCGCAGCCGGGCGATGCTCGCCAATGCCGGAATCCGGGTGGCCGAACTGATGGATCTCGACGGCGCCGGGCTCGACATCGTCGTCGGCCTGTCGAACCGGGCGGCCGGGCGGGCCAGCGCCCGCCATCTGATCGAGCGCGGCTATCGCCGCCTGGCCTATGTCGGGCACGATCTCAGCCAGGACCGGCGCGCGGCGAAGCGGTTCGAGGGCTTTCGCGAGGCGCTGTCGGAAAGCCCGGCGGCCCTGGTCGCGACCGAGATCCTGCCGGGCCGGTCCTCCGCCGCCTCGGGGCGGGAAGGGCTGGCGCGGATCCTCGACCGTGGCGAGGGTGCCGACCGGGTCGACGCGGTCTATTTCTCCAATGACGACATGGCGATGGGCGGCTGCTTCCTGTGCCTCAGCCGCGGCATCGCCGTGCCGGACCAGGTGGCGCTGTTCGGCTTCAATGGGCTCGACCTGGGCCAGGCGCTGCCGCAGCCGCTCTCCACCATCCGCTCGCCGCGGGTGCGGATGGGGGAGGTCGGGGCGCGGCTGGTCTGCGGCCGCGAACCGCCGGTGGTCGTCGATCTCGGCTTCGAGCTGATCCCCGGCGCCACCGCCTGACCGCATTCGGAGGAAGGATTCATGGACGAGACCAGCCTGCGCGAGGACATCTGCCGTTTCGGCCGCTCGCTGTTCGAGCGCGGGCTGACGCCGGGGTCCTCCGGCAATATCAGCCTGCGGCTGGACGATGGCGGCTGGCTGGTGACGCCGACCAACGCCTCGCTCGGCTTCCTCGACCCGGCGCGGCTGTCGCGGCTCGACGCCGAGGGGCGGCTTTTGTCCGGCGACAAGCCGACCAAGGAGATCCCGCTGCACGGCGCCCTGTACGAGACCCGCGGCTCGGCCCGCGCCATCGTGCATCTGCATTCGACCCATTCCGTGGCGGTGTCGATGCTGCCGGGCATCGATCCCAAGGCGGTGCTGCCGCCGCTGACCGCCTATTACCTGATGCGGGTCGGGGCGACGGCGCTGGTGCCCTATTACCGGCCGGGCGACCCGGCGGTGGCGGACGCCATTCGCGGCCTGGCCGGGCGCTATTCGTCCGTGCTGCTGGCCAATCACGGCCCGGTGGTGGCGGGCGAGAGCCTGGAGGCGGCGGTCTATGCGACGGAGGAGTTGGAGGAGACGGCGAAGCTGCACCTGCTGCTGCGCGGCCTGAACCCGCGCCTGCTGTCGCCGGGCCAGATCTCGGAGCTGAAGCAGGCGTTCAAGCTCGAATGGCCGGAGGAGAGCGGGGCGGGGCACGATCACCCAACGGAATGAGGCCGGTCCGGATCGGGCGACCGACCGCGCCGGAAGGACTCCCGGCGAGGCCGCCTGACGGCGGCCTCGCGGCGTCCGCTGCTCACGGCCTCGTGTCCGCGCGCCCCGGTTCCCGAAGCCGGGGACAGGGCCGCCGTCGGCCGTGCCATTCTCGGGCAATCCCAGGCGCCGTGCCAGGGCGGGCGGCCTGAGCAGGGTGATGCCGTACTGCTTGGCATAGGCCGCCTGGCGCTGGAACTCGGCTTCGTCCGGATCGAGCGGCGGCGGGGGATCCGGCGGTCCGGCCGCTGACGGAGGCCGGGCGCCGCCCGGATCGGCCGGCGCGGTCCTGGCGGGCAATACGGTGTCGCCGGCACCAGGCCGCCAGGGCTGCTCGGGCACGGGCAGGATGCGGACGACCTTGCCGGTCTTGTCGGTGACCTCGCCGGTGGTGACGTTGTGGATCCAGTGCTCGCCCTCGGGTCCGCCGACAAGGCTGGCCGGGATGCCGCGCGCGACCACCAGGCGGGGGCGGGACGGGTCCGGAGGCGGCGGCGGGGCGGCAGCCGGGCCGGAGGGCTGGTCCCATGGCTTCGGGCCGGCCGCGGCCCGATCGGCCCTGGCCAGGGCCGGATCGAGGCCATAGGCGATGACGCTGCCGGCGAGGCCGATCTGGCGGCCCAGCCGCCGGATCAGGGTTGCGATCGGCAGGGCGGTGTCGGCGAGGTCGGCATCGATGCGGTCGTTCTCGGTCAGCCGTTCCCAGAGATCGGCGGTGAGCCGTTCCCGGGCCTCGGGCTTGGCGACGGCGATGGCCTGGGACAGGCCCGCGGCGACGGCCTGGCGCCGGCGGTCCTTCCGGTCCTGCCGCCGGTCGGTGCCGGCCTCGGCCTTCCGCCGCGCCTCCTCCCGCTGCCGGCGCAGCCTGGCCTTCAGCGCGATGGCGCGGCGGATGCCGCGGAACAGGCTGCTGAAGTGGGTCTCGGCCTCTCCGGCGCGGTCGAGATCGTCGGCCTCGAGGGCGGCCATGACCCGGGCCTGGAAGCCCATGGCCATCGTCTCGGCGCCAGCGGCCATGCGGGACAGCATCGCCAGGTCGGCCTCGTCCGTGGCCGGCGAAGCGGCAGAGGGAGTCCGGGCCTTGATCCCAGGATCGACCATCCCTGCATTAGAACAAAACAGGAACTTAAAGTCAAGCGAAACTGTGGCGCCTCCTGACCGCAAAGTGTGAGAAGGAGCTATCGCGACGCGACCCGGAGCGAAGTCGCGATTGGCCTGTCTCACCTGATCGGACGATCAGGCTTCCTGTTCCCGGTTTTTGTGTCTGGCGGCGCGACGGCTGAGGACATGGCCGAGCGCCACCACGAAGACCGCGCCGACCGCGGCGGCGGGGAGTTCGATGCGCTGGATGAGCCCCTCGCCGAAGGTCCCGAGCAACCACGGGTCGGAAACGAGCATCTCGCCGGCGACCCATCCGAGCAGCGCGGCTCCGGCCCAGACCAGGATCGGCAGACGGCCAAGCAGAGCCATGATGATCGCCGAGCCGGCGACGATGAGCGGCACCGAGATGATGAGGCCGGCGATGAGCAGCGTGGTGGAATCCTTCGCCACGGCGGCGATGGCCAGGACATTGTCGAGGCTCATCACCGCATCGGCGATCGCCACGGTTCGGATGGCGTGCCAGAGCCGCGCGGTCTGCTGCACCACGCCGCCGCCATCCTCGTCTTCACCGAGCACCAGCTTGACCGAGATCCACAGGAGCAGGCAGCCGCCGACGATCTTGAGGAAAGGGGTCGAGAGAAGTGCCGCGACGACGACGGTGAAGACGATGCGCAGAACGACTGCGACGAGTGCGCCGAGCACCATGCCGGGACGCTGCCTGTCCGGCGGCAGGCCGCGGCAGGCCATGGCGATGACGACGGCATTGTCGCCGGACAGGATGATGTTGATCCAGATGATCTGCACGAGCTTGAGCAGCTCGGGGCCGAGACTTTCCATCGAAACTCACTCCGAAGGCGTGCCGCATGAGCGGCATGCGCGACGTCCCGGCCAGCGCGCGGCTCTCGATGGCCGCAGGGTCGCGGGTTATCGCGGATGAGGCGGCGCGGCCCCCCCCAAGGTGCGCCCGGCCGCCGTCGCTTCAGAGGATCGGAGGGCCTGTGCAGGGATGCGCCGACGGGCGCGGAACGGAGGGATGCCAGGCATCGGTCGCCCGATATTCGGCATCGGCGGCGCAGTGGAGCGTCGCAATGATGAGGACGGTGGCTTCTTCCCGGTCCGGGTCTTCCTCGGGGTCCTCGGCAACGCTGAGCGTGGCGCCGGCGAGGACCGCAGCATCGCCCTGCGGATCGTCCAGCTCCGAGAGATAATTCCCGAATTCGCTGCCGGCGAGCGGCGCGTCGGCGCTCCGCGCCATGATCGCCAGCAGCGCGAACAGCACCAGGAAGACCTGCGAAAGGCCGCTATGGAGGCGGGACCGACGCAGAATGAGCCTCTCTCGACAGGTCAAATTTCAGGATTTCTTACATTCGAGGGGGGCTCCCGCCATGTCAAGCGCCCACCGTGCCGGCGAGTGCGTGTCCGCGGCGGGTGAGGGGCAGATCTCGGGAGCGTGCAGGGTAAGCGGCACATGCGTCTCGACAGCGCCATAGCCGGTCATTCCGCCGCGCCTTGGAAGTGGATAGTGTGTTTCTGCGCAAGAATGCTGCTTCTGCAAACATAACTTGGAGCCCTCGCAGTCGTGTTGATATAAAAGCATCGATTTTCATCATAAAATACTTAATATTGAGATTAATTGAAAGAAAATAGCATAAAGCGGCGATTGACTCGCTCGCTCCATATGATAAAAATCCTTAACCTATCCGCATTAAGAGAATAACTTCACACAAAAGGACTGCAGAATCCCATATGACTACTGATGCATCAATTCTTGAGTGCATTCCGGCCCCTCCATCCAGGCGAGGGCACGCAGCTCGGATGCGCCAATTGGGAGAGAACGTCGGAGCGCTGGGGCAAATCCTCAGGCGCTCTCAGCGCATTCCTTCTCATTGATCAGTGTCTGACCGCCGGAGCGCGGCTGTCTGCAACTGCGACCACTGCGTCGCAATATCCCAACGTGAACAGAGGAATGGACGATGGCCGTTATCAACGGAGACGCGGGTGGCAATCGCCTCACCGGCACTGACCTTGCCGATACGATCAATGGTCTAGGAGGCGCCGACTACCTGTTCGGTCTTGCCGGAGCTGATGTGCTCAATGGCGGGGACGGGATCGACGTGATCGGTTACGAGGTCTCGCCCACCGCGGTTTCGATCAATCTTTCGACCGGCTCTGCAAGCGGAGGCCACGCTACCGGGGACCGGTGGACCAACATCGAAGACGTGGGCGGCAGCGCCTTCGGCGACCGTCTCGTCGGCAATGACGGCTCCAACGTGCTGTGGGGGAATGGCGGCGCAGACTACCTGTTCGGTCTTGCTGGAGCTGACGTGCTCCATGGCGGGGACGGGATCGACGTGATCGGTTACGAGGTCTCGCCCACCGCGGTTTCGATCAATCTTGCCACCGGCTTTGCAAGCGGAGGCCACGCCACCGGGGACCGGTGGACCAACATCGAAGACGTGGGCGGCAGCGCCTTCAACGACACGCTTGTCGGCAACGCCGGCTCCAACGTGCTGTGGGGCAATGGCGGTGACGACATCCTCGAAGGTGGCGCGGGGGTGGACAGGATGGAGGGGGCAGGCGGCACCGATACGGTGCGATACAGCGGCTCAACTTCGGCTGTCGTGGTCGACCTTATCGCCGGCAGGGGAAGCGCGGGCGACGCCGCTGGAGATCGCCTGGGCTCCATCGAGAATGTGGCTGGTTCCAGCCACGACGACCGCGTCTCTGGCAATGGCGGAGCAAATGTTCTCGACGGCGGCAATGGGAACGACATCCTCGAAGGCCTCGGCGGCGCCGATTCCCTCCGAGGGGGTGACGGCGACGACGTGCTCCGCGGCGGAGCCGCCGCCGATCAACTGGACGGCGGCGCCGGCAGCGACATCGCCAGCTACTATGGGGGCACAGTCGGTGTGACCGTCGACCTTGCGGCCGGAACCGGATCCGGCGGCGACGCCCAGGGCGACACCTTTGCCGGGATCGAGAACGTCAACGGCAGCCAAGCCAATGATGCACTGACCGGCACCGCCGGCGCGAACGTCCTGGCCGGCTGGGACGGCGATGACGTGCTTCGCGGCGGGGCTGGGGCCGACACGCTCGATGGCGGCAACGGTGACGATCTCGCCAGCTACTTTGCCGGCATCGTGGGGGTGACGGTCGACCTGGTCGCGGGCACCGGCACGGGCGGCGATGCCCAGGGCGACACCTATGTTGGCATCGAGAACGTCCACGGCTCGACCGTGGCCGACCAGATCACCGGCAACGCCCTGACCAATGTGCTGAACGGCTGGGCCGGCCAGGACGTGCTCACCGGCGGAGCCGGGGCCGACCTCTTCGCTTTCTCTGCCGCCTCCCATAGCGTCGTCGGGGCCGCCGACCGGATCACCGACTTCAGCCATGCCCAGGGCGACCTGGTCGACCTGTCGGCGATCGATGCCGACACCGGCGTAGCGGGCGATCAGGCCTTCACCTTCATCGGCTCTGGCCTCTACACCAGCCTCGCCGGACAGCTGCGCGCTGTCGTCACCAGCCCGGGGATCACCACCATCGCCGGCGACGTCAACGGCGACGGCGTCTCCGATTTCCACATCCAGCTCACCGGCAATCTGACCGTGGTCGCCGGCGACTTCGTGCTCTAGCGACGGCTGACTGGGGTGCCCCAACGGGCGCCCCAGTCGTGTATTCCGACCACGGCCGACCGCGGGGAAGCTTGTCGTGCGACGCCGGAAATCAGTTCAACCGGGTGGTCCGGGTGCTCGCGTCGAGGAGTTCCGGCCGGATCAGCGGAAGGTACGGAGCTTGCTAGTGGGCCCCTTGGTCCGCCTCTCCGCATTTCGGGAGAATGTCGTCGACAACACGGGCGAGCGGCGCAGTGGCGTCAATGCTCACCGCATTCTGCGGACCATCCGCTTTCGTTGCATGCAGTCGCGCGATCAGCTCCCGTTCGTTTGATCTTCCGCCCCACTCGTCTTCCGGGCCTCCCGGCAAGCCGCCGGTTCAACGTGTCGACATCGACTTCGGGAATGAAGACCCCGTCAAACAAATCGATAAAGCGGGGAAAATTTCTGGAGCCGCCGCAGAAGAAGGAAATCGCGTTGCATTGATCAGAGACCAGGGATTTGACTTTGTCGACATCCCAAATATGGTGCTCATGCACAAAGCCATCCAGCGGTTCACCAGTCTCCGGATCACCTTGATAAGACAACTCCCGGTCACCATTGATGGCGTGGTAACCGCGCCGTCGCAGTTCTTCACACACCGCGGTTTTGCCCGTGCCCGCCCGTCTCGGCCAGCCAAGCTGACTGAGAGAGCCGAAAGCTGCCGTCGCGCTGGACTTCGGAGAGCGGACATGACCGCACGCGACCCTTGCATCCGAAACCCTTCACCGAAGCGGTCCTTTGCCGATCTGCCGGGTTGCTCCAAAACCCGACGTTTCCGCGCCGGCCACTGCGCCCGGACACTAGGCCTCTCCGACACGCCCCCGCATCGCTGTCGCGCCGGCGAGCCAGATCGGATTGAACAGGTCGATCAACGTTCTGTAGGAATGTGGGTCGACCTGGTTAAGCCCGCTATTCTGGTTGCCCGCCAGAAACCCGCCGACGCCGTGGTCGACCGCGGCCAGATTCGGAATTGGCAGGCCGAGTGACGCCAGATCGGCGGCAACCGAAGCTTGAGGTGGCAGGTACGCATCTGCGGAGCGCAACCGCATGCTCGGTCCTGGAAGCCGGACCATCACAATTCGGGTCACCGATGGCTGCGCGTCGGGATCAATGATCGTCGCACCGCACATGAAGCCGGCCAGCACGCTCGCCGGCGGCGTTGGCGAGAACAAGCAGAACAGCATGTGCGCATTGCCGTCGGTTTCGCGCAGGTCGAGATGCATGGCCCGTCCTGTCACCTCCAGCCGGCCTTCAAGATGCAATCGGCTGGTCGGCAGGCGCTCCGAATAGCACGCGAGAAGCCCCTGCGAGCCCTGCTGCGCGATCGAGAATTCTCCCCGGATGAGCTGGCCGCGAAAATAGGGCGACCAGGCATGCGAGTAGCAGGCGTAGGTCCCTGCGAGCGCCGGGTTCCGCTCCTGCCGCTGCCCTGCTGTCGGACGCCGCGACGATTCGAGTCGCCGCTCCAGCATGTCGCGGTCGCAATTGTGCCGGGCGCAGATGACCCCGATGAAGTCGTCGAGTTCGCAGTCCGCGATCCAGGCCCCGGGGCGGTCGAGATCCACGACCTTGGCCCAGTCCTCGTAAAGCCGGAGCTCGCGGGGGCGGGCACGCCCCTGGATCCATTTGTGGGCACGCTCGACATCGAACGAGGTCGCCGGGTTGGCGCGACGGAACGCTGCCGCGAGGTCCTTGGCCGTCACCGCACCCAGGAGGGCAGCCGTCACCCGCAGCTTTCGATCGATATCCCGCGCCAAACCCCCTCCGTTCCTCCGATTGCCCCGCCGCCACGACGACCCCGATTTTCCAGGGCAAATCTTCCTGGAAAAGATGAAGAATTCTATACACGCAGAACCGGTTGTCTGGGATGGATATTTTCAGGGCTTACGAAGCCCAGACTTGAAGATTCGGGCACAGCCAGACCATTGGCAAAGTTTCCGGGCCGGGATTGGCCGGCGGATCATAAGACTTAAACGAGGAGAGTTTTCCATGGCGGTTTTCACTGTGCTCAACGACTCTGGACTCAACGGCGCCGGCATCCAGTTCGGCACTCTCTCGCAGATCGCGTCCTCGGGCCTCGCCACCGCGGACATTCCCGTGCCGACGAACGGCGCCCTCCTCTTCTTGGACGGCGGGGAACTGGGCATCACCGGGGCCGGGATGTCCTTCACCTTGCCGTCGACCTATGCCGGCACCGTCGACAGCCTGACCTACAGCACGCCTCTGTCCATCCAGGTCTTCTCGATCACCGGCACGAACATCGCGCTGGAGGATCTGGTCTCCGGGTTCAACGGCGGCGACGAACTGGCGATGCTGGCCACCATCTTTTCGGGCAACGACACGATCGGCGGCTCGACCCAGGCCGATTTACTGATGGGCTTCGACGGCAACGACACCATCAATGGCGGCGACGGCAATGACACGCTCCGCGGCGGCGCCGGCGGCGACGCGCTGAACGGCGGCGCCGGCCTGGACTTCGCCAACTACCAGGGGTCGAGCGCCGAGGTCTTCGTCGACATCCAGAGCGGCCTGATCTTCAGCGGCGATGCCATGGGCGATACGCTGACCGGCATCGAGAACCTCTACGGCTCCAGCTTCAGCGACACCCTGTCCGGCGACGCCGGCCGCAACATCATCGGCGGCGAGGGCGGTGCCGACCTCATCGACGGTCGTGGCGGCGACGATGCGCTGTCGGGCGAGGCCGGCAACGACATCCTCAGCGGCCGGGACGGCAATGACCGGCTTGTCGGCGGCGACGGGACCGATAGCCTGTCCGGCGACGCCGGCAACGATTCGATGGATGGTGGCGCTGGCAATGACGATGCCTTCGGCCATGCCGGCAACGACAGCATCACCGGCGGTACCGGTGCCGACCAACTCGATGGCGGCGACGACAATGATTTCCTGGAGGGCGGGGCGGATGCCGACTCGCTGACCGGCGGCGCCGGCATCGACACGGCGAGCTATGCAGGCTCGGCCGCCGGCGTGATCGTGGTGCTCGGCGGCGCCTCCAGCGGCGGCGATGCCCAAGGTGACACGTTGGTCGGCATCGAGCAGGTGATGGGCTCGGGCTTCGCCGACACGATCACCGGCGACGCCGGCGCCAACACGCTGTGGGGCCTGTCCGGCGACGACGTGCTGACCGGGGGCGCCGGCGCCGATGTGCTGAAGGGCGGCGCCGGCGCCGACGCCTTCCGCTATGTCGCGACTGGCGACAGCACCCTTGCGGCCGCGGGCCGGGACACGATCACCGACTTCACCACCGGCGACCGGATCGATCTGTCCGCGATCGATGCCAATGGCGCCGGCCCCGGCAACACCGCCTTCACCTTCGGCACCGGCGCCTTCACCGCCGCCGGCCAGATCCGGGTGCTGGATTTCGGCGGCGGCCACTACGGCGTCTATCTCGAGACCACCGGCAACAATGTCGAAGACGCGCTGATCACCGTCTATTCCGACCACGCGCTGACCGCGGCGGACTTCGTGCTGTAGTCCTGGCTAGGGCAAGGCGTCCGGGCCGGAGGAGCCACCTCCGGCTCGGGGCCGACGGCGGTCCGCTCGACCCGTGTCCGCTTCCGGGAACCGAGCAGCACGCCGGCTGGCGGCGCATTCGCGGCGTCGGTCGGCCGCAATGGAATGACCGCTTGCCGCCCGCTGGTCGGTCTGACCGGACGGATCACACGCGAAGCCGCCCGGGGCAGCCTTCCCCTGACACTCGCACACGGACCGCAGGAACAGGATCGACGACGGTCCGATCGTTCCGCGTGCCGTCTGCCTTCGGGCAGGATTGGATCGCCGGAGATGGGGAAGGGCGTGACGATGGCTTGCCGACCGCCGGCCTTCTCTGGCTCAGTCCTCGTCCACCCCTGGCGTCGCGGCCGGGCGGGCGGCGACGCCGGCGTAGCGGCGCAGGCTCCACAGCAGGGGGGAGGCGTTGCGGGTCTCGACCCCGGTGACGAGGCCGACGAACAGGATGTGGGTCGACACCTCGGTCAGGCCGATCAGGTGGCAGTCGATCACGGCGACCGCGCCCTCCAGCTTCGGCCGGCCGGACGGCCAGGTGGACCAAATGCCGCGGGAAAAACGCTCGGAGCGGGGGATCGCCAGCTTGCCGGCGAAGGCGTCGGCGACCTCGTCCTGATGCTCGGCCAGCATGGCGACGGAGAAGCCCTCGGTGGCCTCGATCACCCCGGCCATGGCGCTGCTGCGGTCGATCGAAACCAGCATGGTCGGCGGATCGGCGGCCAGCGACATCACCGCCGTGGCGGTGCGGCCGTGGCGGGTGCCGTCGGGCTCGGCCGCCGCCACCACGCAGATGGTCGCGGTCAGGCGCGACAGCGCCTCGGCGAAACGGTCGCGGGGAACCGCCGGCGGGTGCCGCGGGTCCGGGTTGAGGCGAAGCGATGTGCGCGCGACCAAGGTCTGTCCCTGAGGGCCGTCGGAAAAAGGCCGCCCGCCGGCCCGGCTCCCGTGACGGAAACCGGACCGGCGGGCGGGGTCGGCGTCAGGCGGCCTTGAGCTGGGCCTCGGCGAACTCGTAGTTGGCGAGCTTGTCGAGGAAGTTCTGGGCGTAGTCCGGACGGCGGTTGCGGAAGTCCAGGTAGTAGCTGTGCTCCCACACGTCGAGGCCGAGCAGCACCTTGCCCTCGCCGGTGGCGAGCGGGTTGGAGCCGTTCGGGGTCTTGGTGATCTTCAGCTTGCCGTCCTTGCCCAGCACCAGCCAGGCCCAGCCGGAGCCGAACTGGCCGATCGCGGCCGCCTTGAAGGCGTCCTTGAAGGCCTGCACGCCGCCGAGATCCTCGGTGATCTTCTTTTCCAGCGCGCCCGGGATGGCGCCGCCCTTCGGCGACAGGTTCTGCCAGAACAGGATGTGGTTCCAATGCTGGCCGGCATTGTTGAACACCGGGGCCAGGTTGTCCTTGCCGTAGGCGAAGGCGACGATTTCCTCGAGCGACTTGCCCTTCAGCGAATCGTCCTTCTCGACGAAGCCGTTCAGCGCCGTGACATAGGCCTGGTGGTGCTTGCCGTGATGCAGCTCCAGCGTCTCCTGGCACATGCCGCGCTCGGCGAGGGCGTTCTGCGAGTAGGGCAGCTGGGGAAGTTCAAACGCCATGGTGGTGCTCACTTTCTGATCGGCTTGGGTGTGGAAGGATGCGGTAGGCGCAACGGCGCGCCCCCGCCTGGATGTGCTCCGTGCGCTCCACCCGGGCCTCCGGCCCGAGCACGCGGCGGAACAAGTCGAGCTCGGAGCGGCAGAAGCCCTGGCAGGCCGCCGCCGCGGCGCAGATCGGACAATGATTCTCGACCAGAAGGAAGCCGTTTTCGTCTTCCTCCCACCCAGCCATGTAGCCCTCGTGGGTGCGAAGGCCAGCCAGGGCGGCGATCCGGTCGCGCAGCGTCGCCGCGCCGGTCACCGCGTCGGCGTAGCGGGCGAAGGTCTCGGCCTCGCGCGCGGCGATCAGCCGGTCCAGCGCCGCCTCGCCCAGCTCGCGCCGGACGCCGGCGATCAGCCCGGCCACCATCTCGGCATGGCCGTCGGGGAAGCGGGCATGGCCGGCGGCGGTGAGGGACCAGAGCTGGAGCGGCCGGCCGACCCCGGCACGCTGCGGCGCCGACTCGACCAGCCCGGATTCGGCCAGCTTGACCAGCTGCTGCCGCGCGGCCTCCCCGGTGGTGCCGAGCGCGGCTCCGAGCGCCGCAGCGCTCTGGCCGCCGCGCGTCTTCAGCAGCAGGAGCAGCCGCTCCGCCGCCGTCGCCGGCTCCCGCGAAGGATTATTGTCAAAGTCCATGCTTTGAAAATAGCCATCCCATCCGGCGCCCGCAAGCATCATGTCGGCCAGGGCATGGCAGGCGCGTGGCCGCGACCCCTTCCGCTGCCCTTGGGATCGGGGCCAAGGTGGTCGGGTCTCCTGCAGCGAGTCGAGCATGAACCTTCTCTCCTCCTGGCAGTTCTGGGCGCTGCTCTCCGCCGTCTTCGCCGCCCTGACCGCGATCTTCGCCAAGATCGGCATCGAGGCGATCAACTCCGACCTCGCCACCTTCATCCGCACCGTGGTCATCCTGCTGGCGATCGGCGGCATCGTCGCCGCCAGCGGGCAGTTCCAGCCGGCCTCCTCGATCTCCGGCCGGACCTGGCTGTTCCTGGTGCTGTCCGGCCTGGCGACCGGGGCCTCCTGGCTCTGCTACTTCCGGGCGCTCAAGCTCGGCCAGGCGGGGCAGGTGGCGCCGATCGACAAGCTCAGCGTCGTGCTGGTGGCGGTGTTCGGCGCGATCGTCCTGGGCGAGACGTTGTCCGGCCTGGCCTGGCTGGGCGTGGCGCTGATCGGCGGTGGTGCCGTGCTGGTGGCGGTCGGATGAGTCCGGTCTGCCGGCGGATGCGGCCCGGCGAGGAGGTGGAGCTGACGGCGCTGATGGGGGCGGCCTTCGGCAACCCGCGGTTCGGGCCGACCATCGCCCGGCTGTCGCGAATGCCCAACGCCGCGATCCATGTGCTGGAGGCGGACGGCGTGCTGCGCGCCGGGGCGGCGGTGGTCGATTACGGCCGGGTGGCCTATCTCGGCGTCGTCGGCACCGATCCGGCGGTGCAGGGGCGGGGCTTCGGCCGCCGCATCGTCGAGGCGGCGCTGGCGCCGGTGCCGGCCGACCGCGTAGTCCTGCTCGACGCCTCGCCCTTCGGCGCGCCGCTGTACGAAAGGCTCGGCTTCGTCGATGTCGACGCCTCGGTGGTGCTGGAGGCGACAGGACCGGTCGAGGCGCCGCCGGTGTCCGGCCTGGCGCCGATGGCGGAGGCCGACCTGCCGGATGTCGCGGCCTATGATGCGGCGGTGTTCGGCGCCGACCGCACGACCGGGCTCAGGGAGCTGTTCCGCGAATATCCCGATGGGGTGGTCTGCCGCCGCGACGGGCGGGTGGCCGGCTACGGGCTGCGCCACCCGGACCGGGTCGGCCCGGTGCTGGCCGAGGACCAGGAGACCGCGGCGGCCATTGTCGCGGCGCTGTCCGTCCTGGCGCCGGCGGGACCGATGACGATCACCGTGCCCTCCAGCCATGTCGCCATGCTCCACCATCTGGGCCGCAGCGGAGTGCCGGAGCTGCGCCGGCTGCGCCACATGCGCCGCGGCGGCGACCGCCACCCGAGCGACCGGGGACGCATCGCCGCCATGGCGAGCTTCCACCTGGGGTAACGAAGGCCAAACGCCTTCTCTTGCTGTCATTGCCGGGCTTGACCCGGCAATGACAGGGGCCACCGAGAGCTGTTCTTGAAAGCCCCTGGATCCTCGGGTCAAGCCCGAGGATGACAACGAAAGAGGGGGGCGCCGCCCTTATCGTTCCGCCAGCGCCGCCAGGATGCGGGCCCAGGAGCGGATGCCCTTGTGGAAGCTGGTCAGGTCGTATTTCTCGTTCGGGCTGTGGATCTGGTCGTCATCCAGGCCGTAGCCGACCATGACCGAATCCATGCCCAGGATCGTCTTGAACGACCCGACCACCGGGATCGAGCCGCCGGAGCCGATCAGCATCGCCGGCCGGCCCCATTCGTCCTGCAGCGCCGCGCGGGCGCGGGTCAGGGCCGGGCTGTCGATCGCCAGCGACAGGGCAGGACTGCCGTCGCGCGACCAGAACTCGGCCGTGCAGTCGGCCGGCAGGCGGGCGCGCACGAAATCGTGGAAGGCGTCGCGGATCTTGGTTGGGTCCTGGTCGCTGACCAGCCGGAACGACACCTTGGCGAAGGCCTTGGACGGGATCACTGTCTTGGCGCCCTCGCCGGTATAGCCACCCCAGATGCCGTTGACGTCGCAGGTCGGCCGCGCCCATAGCCGCTCCAGGGGCGCGCGGTCGCGCTCGCCGGCCGGGACCGACAGCCCGATCTGGCGCAGCGATTCGGCCTCGTCGAAGCCCATCGACTGCCACTGCGCCTTCAACTGGGTCGGCGCCTCGGCCACACCGTCGTAGAAGCCGGGCACGGTGATGCGGCCGTCATCGTCGCGCAGGTCGGCCAGGATCCGGGTCAGGACATGGATCGGGTTGCGGGCGGAGCCGCCATAGATGCCGGAATGGAGGTCGCGGTTGGCCGCGGTGATCGTCACCTGCTCATAGACCATGCCGCGCAGGCTGGTGGTGATCGCCGGCGTCTTCGGGTCCCACATGCCGGTGTCGCAGATCAGCGCCAGGTCCTTGGACAGCTCCTCCCGATTGGCCTCCAGGAATGGGTTCAGGCTGGGGCTGCCGGATTCCTCCTCGCCCTCGAAGAACACGGTGATCGGCAGCGGCAGCGACCCGGTGACGGCCTTCCAGGCGCGGCAGGCCTCGACGAAGGTCATCAGCTGGCCCTTGTCGTCGGACGCACCGCGGGCGCGGATGCGCTTCACCCCGTCCGCCCCGGTCTCGATCCGCGGCTCGAAGGGCGGGGCGTGCCACAGCTCCAGCGGGTCGACCGGCTGCACGTCGTAATGGCCGTAGAACAGCACCGAGGGACCGGCGCCGGCCGCGACGGCGTGGCCGACCACCATCGGATGGCCGGTGGTCGGCCGCACATCGGCGGCGATCCCGGCATCGGCCAGGTCGGCCGCGAGCCATTCGGCCGCGGCGCGGCACTGCGCCTTGTAGGCGGGATCGGTCGAGATGCTCTGCAGGCGCAGGAACGCCATCAGCCGGTCGAGGCTGGAATCGAGGCCGGCGTCGATCGCCGACAGGACCTGGTCGAGCGTGCTCACGGGAAGAATCCTCTGGGAAACGCGGGTTGGGACGACCCTAGAGCAGATCAGGTGCCGGCGGAAACGGGGAAGGGGCTCTCAGCCCTTCCGCCCGGCCATGTGCCTCAGATAGGCGATGACCTGCTCGATCTCGCGGTCGCTCATCTGCTCCGGCGTGAAGCCCTGCATCTTGCGGTCCGGCCAGTCGCGCACGGTGGCCGGGTCGCGGATCAGCGCGTGCAGCGCCGCCGGCGCCAGGTATTGGGTCGGGTTCATCGGCCGGTTCAGGTCCGGCCCGATCGCGGCCGACCCGGCGCCGTTCAGCTTGTGGCAGACCAGGCATTGGGTGACGAACAGCGTCTGGCCGCTGCGGATCGGGTCGGCGGCCGGCAGGGCCGAATCGACCGCCAGCTCCGGCCAGCGCGCGGCGGGGGAGGGCTGGGTCGCCAGCCTGGCCATCTGGTAGGGCCATTGCTCGCTGCGCACCGCCGCCGCCTGGTCGCCGGTCCAGACCAGGTAGAAGGGGCCGGCGCTGACCGTCTTGTCCGGCAGGGTGGGCCAGGGGGCATCCGCCGGCTCGATCGCCACCCAGGCGATCACGGATTTCGGGTCAGTGCTGAGGATCTGGTCGACCGGCAGCTGCGCCGCGTAGCCGTCCGTCGCCACCGCCTCGATCACGGCGTCGGGCGGCGGCGTCAGGCCGGCGATCAGCCCCGCCACCGGCACGGCGCGATAGGTCATGGCGCGGCCGTAGATGGCGTCCTTCGCCACCTCGATCGTGGCGGCGTCGGGCCGGGCCAGAAGCTGGTCGCGGGTGAAATGGCGGGTCTCGCCGCCGATGGTCAGGTCAAGTGCCGGCTCGGCAGCACCGGCGGCGGCGGCCCACAGCAGCAGGCCGATGACAGCGAAGATGCGCATGGTGGACTCCCCCTCGCGGCGAAAATGCGCCGCAAGGGATAGGAAACCATGCTGCCGGGGTGAGTCGCCAGCGCTCGGAGAGGTCAGGCCGCCTTTCCTGCCGGGGTCGCAGGGCGGATCGACGTGTCGCCGGCCAGCAGCGGCCCCGATTCGCCCTCCAGCGCCTCCAGCCGCAGCAGCGCCAGGCCGATGCCGTCACGACTCGACCGCATCTCGCCGGCCTCGCGGCCGTCGCGCAGGATCAGGGTGCCGGGCTCGGGCGCCGGGCCGTCCAGCAGCACCGGCGCCAGCCGCTTCTTCAACAGGCCGCGGTAGCGGGTGCGGGCGGTCAGCTCCTGGCCCATGTAGCAGCCCTTGTCCCAGGCGATGGCGTTCAGCGAATCGTAGTTCGCCTCCAGCAGCACCGTCTTCTCCGGCACCAGGTCGCGGCTGCCGTCGGGCACGCCAAGGGTCAGGCGCAGCCGGTCCCAGGCCTCTGGCCCGGTCTCGGTGAGGCCGAGGCCCGCCAGCGCGGCCTTCGCCGTCGCTTTCGGCAGCAGCGCCCGGGCGCCGAGCGCCGCCGTCCGGGCATCGACATGGATCACGCCGTCGACCAGGGCGCGCGCGGCCCCGGGCTCGTTCGGCAGATCGAGGGCCTCGCCCGGGATCGCCGCCACCGCCCAGTCGGCGGTGACATCGGCGAGCTCGACCTTGGAGCGCAGCTTGTACATCCGCAGCCGCCGGAACAGGTCGGCGCCGCGCCCGGCCTCGCAGTCGATCAGCCAGGCGTCGCCCAGCGCGACCACATGGAAATCGTGCAGGTACTTGCCCTGCGGCGTCAGGAAGGCGGCGAAGACGGCGCGGTCGGGCGCCACTTTGCGCATGTCGTTGGAGACCAGCCCCTGCAGGAAGGCAGTCCGGTCCTCGCCGGTCAGGCGCAGGACGTCGCGGTCCAGGAAGGTGAAGTCGGCCATGGCATCGCCCGGTTGCGGATCGGCATCTGCACCAAGAGGTGGGCCAAGTCCCGGGGTCGCGCAAGCGTCGGTGAGTCCGACTTTGCGACGGAACTCGGCGGCTGCGGCGTGAAGGGGACATCGGGCACCCTGGTGGTGCGCAATACCGAGAGCATCATGAAGACGAAGTGGATTGTCGGTTCGGCACTGGTCGCCCTCGTCGCCGGCACCGCCATGGCGGCCGCCCAGGGCGCGCCCGAGGGCGGCTGGCGCGGCGGGTTCTTCCGCCAGCTCGACACCAACAAGGACGGCAAGATCGAGCGGACGGAGGTCCTGGCCTGGTCCGAGGCGCGGTTCAAAGGGCTCGACACGGCGGGTGACGGGGCGCTGACCAAGGAGCAGTATGTCGACGCCATGATCGCGAAGATACGCCCCCGCCTGGAACAGCGCTTCGACAAGCTCGATGCGGACAAGGACGGCAAGGTGACCGCGGCTGAATTCGACGCGCCGGCTCTGGCCCGCTTCGACCGCCGCGACACCGACAAGACGGGTGTTCTTTCGATCGATGACCTCAAGACCCACCGCAACTGAAGCGTGGCCGAGAGCGACGATGCCCTGGTGGCGGCGGTGGCGGCGGGAGACGCCGCCGCCTGCCGCCGCCTGGTCGACCGGCATCTCGGACGCCTGCTCGCTTTTGCCCAGCGCATGCTGGGCAGCCGCGCCGACGCCGAGGACGTGGCCCAGGATGCGTTCCTGGCGCTGTGGAAGGAGGCCGGGCGCTGGCGGCCGGACGGCAGCGCCACGATCTCGACCTGGCTCACCCGCGTCACCTACAACCGGTCGATCGACCGGCTGCGGCGGCAGCCTTCGGTCGCGCTCGACGCGGTGCCGGAGCCGCCGGACCCCGCCGCCGGCGCCGAAGCCGGGCTGCAGCGCGCCCGGGTCTCGCGCCGGGTCGCCGAGGCGCTGGCCCAGCTGCCCGAACGGCAGCGCGCGGCGATCCTGCTCAGTCACTACGAGGGCCAGGGCAATCGTGAGATCGGCGAGACCCTCGGGGTCGGGGTCGAGGCGGTGGAATCGCTCCTGGCGCGCGGCCGGCGCGCCCTCCGCCAGGCCCTGGCGGCGGAACGGGCCGATCTGATGGGAGAGGTGTGACATGGCCGAAATGACGCTCGATCGGTTCCTCGATCTGCTCGACCGGCACGGTCCGGTGATCGACCGATGGCCCGCCTCCGATCAGGACGGGGCGGAGGCGCTGCTGGCCGCCTCGGCCGAGGCGCGGTCCGCCATGGCCGATGCCCGGGCGGTATCCGCCGCTCTCAATGACCTGCGGGTGCCCCCGCCCTCGGCGGCGCTGCTCGGCCGCATCCTCGACGCGGCGCCGCGGCCGCGCCGCTGGATTTCGGAAATCCTGTCCTGGCGACCGGCGGTCGCCTTCGCCGCGGCGCTGGTGGTGGGCGTCTATCTCGGCGCCATGGTGCCGACGGTGCAGGCCAATGACGACGACTGGTCGACCTTCGGCTACGCCCTGGCCGACGACTCGTCGCCCTTCGGAGGAACGCCGTGACTGCACGCTCGTGGCGCTGGGCCTTCGTCGCCTCGCTCGCGCTCAACCTCCTGCTGCTCGGCGTGCTCGGCACCTGGCTGTGGCGCTCGGATTCGCGGTCCGACCCGTCGGCGCTGTCCGAGGCGGTCGCGACCCTGCCTGAGCCCGACCGCACCACGCTGGGGCATCTGCTCGGCCAGCGCCGGGCCGAGGCCGATGCGATCTGGAACGATATGCGCCGGCTGCGCTCCTCGGCGAACCAGGCACTGTCGGCCGATCCCTATGACCCCGACAAGGCCGCCGCGGCGCTGGCGGCGGTGCGCGACAAGTTCAAGGAGCTGCGCGACGTGGTGGAGGGGACGGTGCTCGAGATCATGCCCAAGCTGCCGGCCGAGCAGCGGCGGAAGATGCTGGAACGGCGCAGCGCGCTCTGGCGGCTGTAGACGCCCGCCCTACTGAGGCGGGATCGGCCGCAGGATCAGCACATTGAGGTCCGCGCCGGGGGTGAAGTCGGTCTTCCGCACCTCGAACTGGGTCGGCGAGATCTTCTTCACCCCCTCGGCGCAGAAGCTGACGAGGTTGCGGGCATCGCCCTTGTCGACCACCAGCCGGAAATCCTTGATCGGCGCCGCCCAATTGGCCCCGGTCGTCAGGATGTAGGAGACCCGCTGCTCGCTGAACGGCATGCCGTCCTGACCGGCCTTGGCCTTGGCCCGGCCGACCGCGGCGAGGAAGCCCTGGTCGATGCAATAGGTCCGCAGGTCGTCCGCGTATTCGGGGGTGCCGGGGGCGTAGGGCGATCCCATCACCGACCCGACGCTCTCCCCGGTGCCCGGCGTGTAGCGGTGTTCGATCACCACTTCGCGCCCGGCGGGGAAGGTCTGCTGGAAATGGTAGGTGGTCTTCAGCGTCCACATCGGGACGACATGCTGCTCCCACCCCTTGCCGGAATCGAATTCGTTGACCGCGGCGAGGCCGAGCCCGATCAGCTCGTCCTGCTTGGCTTTGGGCAGCGCCGTCAGCCCGTCATAATCGGCATCGGGATACATCGGCACGCCCAGCTTGCGCAGCAGCGCCGTCTGGTCGACGCCGTTGCCGAAGGCCTTGATCTCGACCGCGGTCGCCACCGGCTTGCCGTCGGCCTTGGTCGAGAAGTCCAGGAAGTTCTCGCTGCCGGGATGCGGCACGGCGGTCATGCCGTCGATGAAGTCGAGCGTGACGTCCGGCATCGGGAAGGCGACGGTCACCGTCCTGTCCTGCGCCGCGCGGTTGAAGAAGCGGTAGCCGACCCGGATCTCCTTCGCCGAGACATACAGGTCTTCGGACCGCATCTCGATGTCGGCGGACTTGGTCAGGACCAGCCCGCCGGCCGCCAGCTGCGCCGTCGTGTCATTGGCCGAGGCGCCGGCCAGCGGGACGAGCAAAGCGGCCAGGCCGAGCGAAAGGGCGGTGAAGGTGGTGGTCACGATCGGCTCCCGGCAGTCGGCTCTCGTTGCACTGTCGCGCGCCGGATCGGGCTTTTCCAGGGCGTCGTTCCCGCGGGAACAGGGGGAGGATAGGGACTGCCGTAAGCAAGGGCCTGCTGACCACCAATGTCGGAGGCCCTCATGGCTGCGGAGAACGCATCCCTCGACCACGGCGGGGCGGAGGCCGGCGCTCCGGCCTCCTGCACCGTGCGGAAGATCGTCGCGATCGCCTGGGTGGCGATCCTCCTCGGCTTCGCCATGCAGGTGCTGGTGCTGTCGGCACGGGTCTCGGCCGGGGGCCAACTCCCCGGGGTCCGGTTCCTGGCCGATCTGGTGCAGGGCATCACCTGGTCCGTCCTGGTCTGCTTCGGCGTCAGCATGGGCACCGTCCTGGTCAAGCTGCGGGCCGTGCTGGCCGGGATCCTGGCCGCGATCTGCACCCCGGTGGCGATCGGCGCGGCCAATGCCGGGCAGAAGGTGATGGCGGCGTCGCTCGGCGCCGTCGGCCAGCCCGCCGCCGTGCCGCTCGTCGTCATCGCCGCGGTCAAGGCGGTCGAATACGGCCTGCTGGGCTGGCTGCTGGGGCGGATGGTGGAACGCGGGACGAGGGGACCGAGGCCGTTCCTGCTGGCGGGCGCCGCGACCGGGCTGGTGTTCGGCGGCACCATCACCGCCCTGACCTGGCAGGCCCTCGCGGCCGGCGGCACCGTGCCCGAGCTGCCGCGGATCGTCGGAGTCGGCGTCAACGAGGTGCTGTTCCCGATCGGCTGCGCGCTGGTGATCTTCCTGGCGCAGACCGTCCGCCTGCCGCGCTGACGACCGCCCCGCCGCGACCGGTACGCCGCCCTGGAGAGGCCTCCTGGGCGGCGGTCTTCGTCATACGCATGGCCGCTCGGATCGCCGCCACACTCTGATCCCCTTGCGTTCCCGCCCCGTTCGGCGCTATCAGGGCGCCGCATGCCGCAATGCGCCCGACCGGACCTGATCCGGTGGGCCGCTGCGGCACCCCGATGCGGCGAGGCGAAGCGGCGTCCGGGGGCGACGGATCTTGTGCGGTCGTTAAAAGTCCAACAAAATCAGCGGGTTATAAAATACGATCCGCGCATCGTTTCGATTGTTTCCGTTCCGGCGTCTCCCTATACTCCGCGCCGCCCAGGCTCGGACGAAGGCCGGCACGTCAGACAGTGAGTGGTTGTTGCGATGACAGCGATGCTTCTGCCCCCGGATTATCGGCCGTCGGATGATGAAGACTTCATGAATCCGATGATGCTGGAGTATTTCCGGCGCAAGCTTCTGAAGTGGCGGGCCGACCTTCTCGCCGAATCCAACGCGACCCTGAGCAGCCTGCAGGATGGCGGCATCCAGGAGCCCGATCTGACCGATCGGGCCTCCGCGGAGACCGACCGTTCGCTCGAGCTCAGGATCCGCGACCGCGAGCGCAAGCTGCTGTCCAAGATCGACTCCGCGATGCGGCGGATCGAGGACGGCTCCTACGGCTTCTGCGAGGAGACGGGCGAGCCGATCGGCGTCAAGCGGCTGGAGGCACGGCCGACCGTGACCCTCAGCCTCGAGGCGCAGGAGCGCCACGAGCGGCTGGAACGCACCCACCGCGACGATTGACCGATGCGCGGCGCCGAGAGGCGCCGTTGTCGTCTGTGGTCTCGGCCGAAAGGCGTGGCCTCGCCGCCGCGTGCTTCCATCTTTGATGGAAGGCGCGGTTCTCGTCTCCGCCTCGCTGCGTGTCCGTGTTAGGGTGGCGGCGAGGGGCTTTCAGATCGAGGGTATTCGATGCTTCGTGGCGCAGCGCTTTTCGCCGCCGTTCTCGCCGTCTCGGGCTGCGGGATCGATCCGGTGACGCCGAAGGAGACCCGCGTCGACTATGCGGGTTTCATCAACAGTGCGGATCAGGCCGCCATCTACGCCAACGCGCAATGCGCCCAGATCAACCGCCTGGCCGTGTTCAAGGTCGAGGACGTGGTCGAGGGCCGCAAGGGGGCGACCTTCCAGTGCCTGCCCGTGCCGAACTGCTATCCGGCCGAAGCGGCGGCGCCGGGGCAGCCGGTCGCGCTGGCGCCGGTTGCGGCTCCTGCTTTCGTGCCGGCGGCCTCGGCCTCGGCCTCGGCCGCGCCTGGGCAGCCCTACACCGTTCCGCCCGCCGCGGCGGCACGATTCCAGGGGCCGGTTGTGGCCATGGCTCCGGTGTCCTCGGCGCGCGACCGCCGCGCCGCCCGCCGTGCGGCCGGGGCGTCCATCGAAGACCAGTCGGACGACACCTACATTCCGTTCGCCGCGGTCCCTGTCGCCGCCGGCGAGCAGCCGCAGCGCGTGCCGTCCTATGAGGTGATCAACGTGCCGACCGGACCGAACCCGGTCTCGGCGGAGGCCCCCGGCCCGTATCCCGAAGGCTCCTACGCCACCGCCGCGGAGCCGAGCTGGCGGCGGGCCGTGACCTGCAAGCCCAACGCCACGCTGCCGCTGACCGTGAACCGGCTGCCGACCGGTAATTACTATCCGTTCTGAGGTCCGATCGGATCAGCGTGGAAGGCCGGATCAGAGGATGATCCGGCCTTCCGGCGTTATCAGCCATGCGCTTCCGGGATCGTCCGGACCGGCAGGTGAATGTCGGTGATCAGCTCCGCCGGCGGCGTGCTGCGCGGATCGTTCAGGTACTCCTCGAAGATCGGCGCTTCCGCCGGCTCGGTGCCGCTGGTCGGCAGCCAGGTCCGGTACAGCCGGGCATAGGACCGCTCCAGCTCGGCATAGGAGCCGGTGTGGCGCAGCACCGCGTGCGGCCCGCCGGCGACGGTCCGGATGGAAACCTCGCCCTCGCCGGTGACGCCCTCCGGCACCTCCAGGCAGGCGTCGGAGCGGAGCTCGGCGGGCGGCACCGCGGCCGGATCGTCGTAGTAGAGCCCCAGGCTGCGGGCGCCGGGCGCAGCAACTGTCGGGCGCGGGCCCAGGACATCAGGATGTCGAAGCTGCGGCCGACCTCCATATATAGGGGCCGATGTGGCGGACGGCAGCGACGCGAATCGGCGCCAGGGTGCGATAGGTCACGTCGGGCATGGCTGTCTCTCCTTCGGGTGGGTCGAAGGGGAACGACCGGCGCGTGCCGCGATAGGCGCCCGGCGGTTGGCCATAGCGCTCGGCGAAGGCGCGGCTGAAGGCGGCGGCGCTGCCGTATCCCGCCCGGCGGGCGATGCGGGCCATCGCCGTCTCGCTCTCCAGCAGGGTGCCGGCGGCGCGGTGCAGGCGCAGCCGGCGCACCGTGTCCGCCACCGTCTCGCCCAGCAGGTACCGGTAGGCCCGGTGGAAGTGGTGGGGCGAGAAGCAGGCCACCTCCGCCAGCCGGTCCAGGTCGATCGGGTCGTCGAGATGGGCGGCGATGTGGTCGATCACCCGCTGGATGCGGGCGAGGTGGCGGTCGAGCGTGTCGTCCTTCGGCATCGGTTCGTTCTCCCGGGCTAAGCCCGCATCTCTCAGATCCCTTGCACCCTGCGTCGCCTTGCGGAGAGTCGAATGAGGGCGCGGGCCGCGAAGAGCGTATCGGACCATACGATCGAGTGGCCCGCGCCCGCAGGCGGCCGCCGCAAGGCGACCCTCCGGGCCGGTTGAACATGCCGACATGGTGCGTCGAACGGCTTGCGCGATGCGCTGCATCGCGCTGCGCCGCCCTCCTGCCCTGTCGGCATGTTGAACCGGCGCAGGGTACAAGGGATCTGAGAGAGGCGGGCTCCTGTTAGCCTGAAGCGGATTGATCCTGCTTGCGAAGCCGCGGCCGCGAAAGGCGCCTCTCGCTTCGGCTCTTGCTCGATGCGAACAAAACGTGTACAAGAGCTGCATTGACGCGGCGTATGGCGCCATGCAACTGGAAGGGACTGGTGATGTCGACCCCGACTCTCCGCGTTGTGGAAAGAGCTCCGATGGACAAGACCAAGGCGCTGGAAGCCGCCCTGACCCAGATCGAACGCGCCTTCGGCAAGGGGTCGGTGATGAAGCTCGGGGCGCGGCCCCAGGTCGATGCGGAGGTGATCTCGACCGGGTCGCTGGGCCTCGACATCGCGCTCGGCATCGGCGGCCTGCCGAAGGGTCGGATCATCGAGATCTACGGGCCGGAAAGCTCGGGCAAGACCACGCTGGCGCTGCACGCGGTGGCCGAGGCGCAGAAGGCCGGCGGCACCTGCGCCTATATCGATGCGGAGCACGCGCTCGACCCGACCTATGCCCGCAAGCTGGGGGTGAACATCGACGATCTGCTGATCTCCCAGCCCGATGCCGGCGAGCAGGCGCTGGAGATCACCGACACGCTGGTCCGCTCCGGCGCGATCGACGTGATCGTCATCGATTCGGTGGCGGCGCTGGTGCCGCGGGCCGAGCTCGAGGGCGAGATGGGCGACAGCCAGCCCGGCCTGCAGGCGCGGCTGATGAGCCAGGCGATGCGCAAGCTCACCGGCTCGATCTCGAAGTCCAACAGCCTGGTCATCTTCATCAACCAGATCCGGCTGAAGATCGGCGTGATGTTCGGCAATCCGGAGACGACGACGGGCGGCAACGCGCTGAAGTTCTACTCCTCGATCCGGCTCGACATCCGCCGCATCGGCGCGATCAAGGACCGCGAGACCGTCACCGGCAACCAGACCCGGGTCAAGGTGGTGAAGAACAAGATGGCGCCGCCGTTCCGCGCCGTCGAATTCGACATCATGTATGGCGAAGGCATCTCGAAGACCGGCGAGCTGCTCGATCTCGGTGTCCAGGCCGGGGTGGTCGAGAAGTCGGGCGCCTGGTTCTCCTATGACGGCCAGCGCATCGGCCAGGGCCGCGAGAACGCCAAGGGCTTCCTGCGCGACAACCCCGAGATGGCGAAGTCGGTCGAGGCCAAGATCCGGGGCAATGCCGGGCTGGTCTCCGACCGGATGATGACCTCCGGCGGCGGGGACGAGAGCGCCGGCGGCGACGAGTGATCGCCACCGTCGCCTGACCTGACTCAGCCTTCGTGACGGAAAGGCCCGGGAAACCGGGCCTTTTCCGTTACCGGCCGGATCGTGCTATCTCCCCGCCCATGACCGACTTGCCGACCTCCGCTCCGATCATCACCCGCTTCGCCCCCAGCCCGACCGGCCTGCTGCATGTCGGCAACGTCCGCACCGCGCTGGTCTGCTGGCTCGCCGCCCGCGCCACGGGCGGGCGTTTCCTGCTGCGGCTCGACGACACCGACACCGAGCGGGGCAGCGCCGAATTCGCCGCGGCGATCGAGCAGGATCTGCGCTGGCTCGGCCTCGGCTGGGACGGCTTCGCCCGCCAGTCCGACCGCACCGACCGCTACCGGGCGGCGCAGGACCGGCTGAAGGCGGCTGGCCGGCTCTATCCCTGCTACGAATCGGCCGAGGAGCTGGAGCTCAAGCGCAAGAGCCTGCTGGCCCGCGGCCTGCCGCCGCTCTACGACCGCGCCGCGCTGGCTCTGACCGACGCCGATTGCGCCCGGCTCAAGGCGGAAGGGCACCGGCCGCATTGGCGCTTCAAGATGGCGGATGCGCCGGTCGAATGGGATGACAAGGTCCGCGGCCGGGTGCATTTCAACGGTCGCGACATCTCCGACCCGGTGCTGGTGCGCGAGGACGGCCGGGCGCTCTATCACATCGGCTCGGTGGTCGACGACATCGACATGGGTATCACCCTGGTGGTGCGCGGCGAGGACCATGTCGCCAACACCGCCATGCACATCCAGCTGGCCGAGGCGCTGGGCGCCGCGCCGCCGGCCTATGCACACACCTCGCTGATCGCCGACGCCGAGGGCCACGGCCTGTCCAAGCGCCTGGGCAGCCTGTCGCTGCGCAGCCTGCGGGAGGGGGGGATCGAGCCGCTGGCGGTGACCAGCCTGCTGGCCAAGCTCGGCACCTCCGACCCGATCGAACCGCGGCTGTCGCTCGACGCTCTGGTCGCCGAGTTCGACTTCGCCAAATTCTCCCGCGCCATCCCGCGCTTCGACCCGGCCGAGCTGGAGCGGCTGAACGGCCGCATCCTGCACGAGACGCCCTATGCGGCGGTGCGCGACCGGCTGGTGGCGCTCGGCCTCGGCGCCGTCGACGAGGCCGCCTGGGCGGTGCTGCGCCCGAACCTGCAGCGGCTTGAAGACGCAGCCGAGTGGTGGCGGGTGGTCGCCGGACCGGTGACGCCGGTCGTCGCCGACGCGGCGCTGCTGGCTGCCGCGGCCGGGCTGCTGCCGCTCGAGCCCTGGAACGATGCCACGTGGAGCGAGTGGACGGTGGCGGTGCGCGACCGCACCGGGGTCAAGGGCAAGCCGCTGTTCCTGACCCTGCGCTTGGCCCTGACCGGCCTCGACCACGGGCCCGAGCTGCGCGGCCTGCTGCCGCTGATCGGACGGCAGCGGGCGTTGGCCCGGCTCTCCGGCCGTGTGGCGTGAACGCCCCATCCTGCTAAAACTTGCGTAAAACTTGGCCCTTCCCCTCTTGGCGCCGACCCGCGGTCCGGAGTAAGAACCCGATATGACCGACGATACCTTGCCTGCCCAGGACACCCCGGTGCTGCCGGTGGCCGCGGTCTTCCTCGATGTCGCGTCGCTGTCGGGCGACGCCTCGGTCGATGATGGGCCGGAGGATCTCGCCCGCATCCTCGGCGGACTCGGCACCGTCTGCCGCCCGGCCCGCCGCATCGCCTATGCCGACTGGGCAACGCTGTCCGACCTGCGCGGCGTCGCCCATCGCCACGGCTTCGACCAGGTGCAGACCACCGAGATCGAGCCCGGCCGCGACGCCGCCTCGCTGCGCCTGGTGGTCGACGCCATGGAGCTGGCGCTGCTGGAGCGCAGCATCGACACCGTGGTGCTGGTGACCGGCAGCGCGGCCTTCCTGCCGCTGGTCCGCAGCCTGCGCCGTCACGGCAAGCGGGTGATCGCCATCGGCCCCGCCCGCCGCATGGACCCGATGTTCCAGTCGGAATGCGACCGTTTCGTCGATTGCGCCGTGCTCGGCCGACCGGCTGCCGCGCCTGCGCGGGCCGAGATCCGCCCGGCAGCGGCGGCGCCGGTCGCCCATCCGGCTGCCCCGGCGCTTCGCTCCGATCCGGCGCCGGCCCCGCGACCGGCGGAGCCGGCGCCCCGCCTGCGCGTGAAGCCGCCGGCCGAGCCTGCCCGCGCGGCCCGGCTGGGGCCTGCGGTGGCGGAACCGCCGCGCCCGTCCGCGTCGGCCCGCGCCCATCGCCCATCCCTGACCGCCCAGTTCGACGAGCCGGAGACCGCCCCCGCCGGCCCGCCACTGATGGCCGGCACTCCGGTGGTGCCGCAGCGCAAGGGCTGGTTCGGCAAGCGTCGCTGACCGGGCTGCCCTGCGGCCGGAACCTTGGACGCCAGGGGCCCGATCTGGTAATCGTCGCGGTCCCGACCGGACAGGTCTGACCTTAGGATTGCGACCCGTGGCGCTCTCTCTGCACAACACGCTCACCCGGACGAAGGAAGCCTTCGTCCCGATCGATCCGAGCCATGTGCGGATGTATGTCTGCGGCCCGACGGTCTATGACTACGCCCATATCGGCAATGCCCGGCCGATCGTCGTCTTCGACGTGCTGTACCGGCTGCTGCGGACGCTGTATCCGCAGGTGACCTATGCCCGCAACATCACCGACATCGAAGACAAGATCATCGAGCGGGCGAAGGCCAACGGGGAGTCGATCGGCGAGCTGACCCGGCGCACCGGCGAGGTCTTCGCCGCGGATATGGCGGCGCTGGGCGCCCTGCTGCCCGACATCCAGCCGCGCGCCACCGAGCACATCCCGCAGATGCAGGCGATGATCGGCACGCTGATCGACAAGGGCCACGCCTACGCCGCCGATGGCCATGTCCTGTTCAATGTGCCGTCGATGCCGGATTACGGCCAGCTGTCGCGCCGCAACCGCGACGAGCTGATCGACGGCGCCCGGATCGACGTGGCGCCCTACAAGCGCGACCCGGCGGATTTCGTGCTGTGGAAGCCATCGACCGACGACCAGCCGGGCTGGGACAGCCCCTGGGGCCGCGGCCGGCCGGGCTGGCACATCGAATGCTCGGCCATGGCCGCCGCCCATCTCGGCACCATCTTCGACATCCATGCCGGCGGCATCGACCTCGTCTTCCCGCATCACGAGAACGAGATCGCCCAGAGCCGCTGCGCCCATGGCACGCCGGTGATGGCGAATGTCTGGCTGCACAACGGCTTCCTGCAGGTCGAAGGCCAGAAGATGTCGAAGTCGCTCGGCAACTTCTACACGCCGCATGATCTGCTGGAGGAGTTCCCCGGCGAGGCGCTGCGCTATGCGCTGCTGTCGGGTCACTACCGCCAGCCCTTCGACTTCACCAAGGATGGGGTGCGCCAGGCGCGGGCGGCGCTCGACCGGTTCTATGGCGCGCTGCGCGCCATCGGCACCGCGCCGGCCGAACCGGGCGAGGTGCCCCCGGCCGTGCTGGCGGCTCTGGAGGACGACCTCAACACGCCGGAGGCCCTGGCCGCGCTGCACGAAACCGTGAGCGAGCTGAACAAGGCGACCGATTCCGCCGAGCAGGCCCGCCTTGCGGCCGGATTGCTGGCCGGCGGCCGGCTGCTGGGACTGCTGGAGCAGGCGCCGGAGGACTGGTTCCGCTGGCGGCCGAAGGCGGATTCCGGGCTGGACGACGCCGAGATCGACGCGCTGGTGGCGGCCCGCCGGGCGGCGCGGGCGGCGAAGGACTTCGCCGAGGCCGACCGCATCCGCGACCAGCTGGTGGCCGCCGGCATCGCACTGGAGGACAAGCCGGACCGCACGCTGTGGCGTCGGGTGGGGTGAGGCGATGAGCGAGCGGATCTGGCTGTTCGACACCACCCTGCGCGACGGGGCGCAGACCCAGGGCGTGGACTTCTCGGTGGCCGACAAGATCGCCATCGCCAAGAAGCTCGACGCGCTCGGCATCGACTATGTCGAGGGCGGCTGGCCGGGCGCCAACCCGACCGACGACGCGCTGTTCCGCGACCCGCCGAAGCTGGCCCATGGCCGCTTCACCGCCTTCGGCATGACCCGGCGGCCGGGCCGCAGCGCCGCCAATGATCCCGGCCTGTCGGCGCTGCTGAACTGCGACGTCCAGGCGATCACGATCGTCGGCAAGACCTGGGATTTCCATGTCGACGTCGCGCTGAACATCCCGCGCGAGGAGAATCTCGAGCTGATCCGCGACAGCGTTGCGGAGATCGTCGGCCGCGGCCGCGAGGCCGGATTCGACTGTGAGCACTTCTTCGACGGGTACAAGGCCAATCCGGACTACGCCCTGGCCTGCGCCAAGGCGGCCTGTGAGGCCGGGGCGCGCTGGGTGGTGCTGTGCGACACCAATGGCGGCGCCCTGCCGCATGAGGTGACCGAGATTGTCACGGCCGTGGCCCGGCACATTCCGGGCGACCGGCTGGGCATCCACACCCATGACGACACCGGCAATGCCGTCGCCAACAGCCTGGCGGCGGTGCGGGCCGGGGCGCGCCAGATCCAGGGCACGCTGAACGGCCTGGGCGAGCGCTGCGGCAACGCCAACCTGATCACCCTGATCCCGACCCTGGCGCTGAAGATGGGCTACGAGACCGGGGTGACCGAGGCCGGCCTGGCCTCGCTGACCGATCTCAGCCACTGGTTCGACGAGCGGCTGGACCGCACGCCCCAGGCCGGCGCGCCCTATGTCGGCGGCCGCGCCTTCGCCCATAAGGGCGGGCTGCATGTTTCCGCCATCGCCAAGGATCCGCGCTCCTACGAGCATGTGGCGCCGGAGCGGGTGGGCAACCGGCGCCATCTCGTCGTCTCCGACCAGGCCGGGCGGGCGAACATCCTGGCCCGCTTCGCCGAGATCGGCGTCGCCATCGACCCGAAGGACCGCAATGTCGAGCGGCTGGTCGACCTGGTGAAGCAGCGCGAGTTCGAGGGCTATTCCTACGACACCGCCGCCGCCAGCTTCGAGCTGCTGGCCCGGCGCATGCTGGGCCAGGTGCCGGCCTTCTTCGCCATGGACCGGTTCACCGTGGTGGACGAGCGGCGCTTCAACGCCCGCGGCGAGGTGGTGCAGGAATCCGAGGCCACGGTGCTGCTGCGCGTCGGCGAAAAGACCTGGCATGAGGTGTCCTTCGGCAACGGCCCGGTCAACGCGCTCGACAACGCCATGCGCAAGGCGCTGGAGCCGATCTATCCCGGCCTGAAGCCGCTGCGGCTGGTCGACTTCAAGGTCCGCATCCTGCGCTCGAACGAGGGCACCGGCGCGATGCCGCGCGTGATGATCGAGACCGAGGACGCCGACGGCACGCGCTGGTCGACGATCGGTGTCTCCACCAACGTCATCGACGCCTCCTTCGAGGCGCTGGGCGACAGCTTCACCTATGCGCTGCTGCGGGCCGGCGCCACGGCACCAATCTGATGGACCGGCTCTGATGGCTGGCACCGACCAGACCCGCGACCCGCTGCTGGGCGGCCCCGCGATCATCCTGATCGAACCGCAGATGGGCGAGAACATCGGCACCGCGGCGCGGGCGATGCTGAATTGCGGCCTGACCGATCTGCGCCTGGTGCGGCCGCGCGACGGCTGGCCGAACTCGAAGGCGGTGCCGACCGCCTCCGGCGCCGATGCCGTGCTGGACCATGTCCAGGTGTTCGAGCGGACCGAGGACGCGATCGCCGATCTCGGCGCCGTCTACGCCACCACGGCGCGGCTGCGCGACCAGCTGAAGCCGGTGGTGACGCCGCGCCGGGCGGCGGTGGAGATGCGGGCGCACCACGCCGCGGGCGTCGGCACCGGCATCCTGTTCGGGCCCGAACGCACCGGCATGACCAATGACGACGTCGCCCTGGCCGATGCCGTGGTCAACGTGCCGCTGAACCCCGCCTTCTCCTCGCTCAACCTGGCCCAGGCGGTGCTGCTGGTTTCCTATGAGTGGTTCACCGCCGGCGACGCGACGCCGGAGCGGCGGCTGGACTATGAGGAGGACGCGCCGCCGGCCAGCAAGGAGCAGCTGGTCAACCTGTTCGAGCATCTCGAAGAGGCGCTGGACGCCGGCAACTTCTTCCGGGTGCCGGAGAAGAAGCCCAGCATGCAGCGCAACATCCGTGCCTTCCTGCAGCGCGCCCAGCTGTCGGAGCAGGAGGTGCGGACCCTGCACGGCATGATCGTCGCCCTGTCCGGCCGGCGGAAGGGTGGGGAGTAGGGCATTCGAATAGGAGCTGAATTTTGATTGTCATCCTCGGGCTTCACCCGAGGATCCAGGGGCTTTCAGAGCGGCTCTCGGTGGCCCCTGGGATTGCCGGGTCAAGCCCGGCAAATGACAAAAAGGGGTTTGGGAGCGCTTATTCTCAAGTATCTCCTAAGCTCAACCCGCCGGCCGCGTGATCCGCCCGGCCCAGTCCGACACGGCGGTCGCGACGGTCCGCAGGTGGTCCGCAGCGGTGAAGCCGGAGACGCTCTTGCGCGGCTTCAGGTCGTGGTCGCCGTCCTCCAGCCACAGCTGCTCGATCCGGTCCGACAGGGCGTAGCCGGTGACCTCGTCGCGGGTGCCGAACTCGTCGCGCGAGCCTTGGCAGATCAGCGCCGGGGTCTTGAGCCCCGCGAGATGGGCGGTGCGCAACTGCGTCGGCTTGCCCGGCGGATGGAACGGATAGCCCAGGCACAGCAGCCCGGCGATCCGGCCCTCCGCGTGCAGCTCGTCCGCGGCCATCGAGGCCACGCGTCCGCCCATCGACTTGCCGCCGATGATCAGCGGCCCGCTGGCGCCGAGGGCGTCGACCGCCGCCCGGTACTCCGGGATCACGGTCTCGGCCCGCGGCGGCGGCCTGCGCTGGCCGTCGCGCCGCGCCGCCATGTAGCCGAACTCGAACCGCGCCACCCGGAAACCGGCTTCTGCCAGCGCCTTCGCTGCAGCGGTCATCGACGCCGAATCCATCGGTGCCCCGGCGCCATGGGCCAGTAGGATGGTGATGCGGGCGTCAGGCGGCCCGTCGGTGAGAAAGGTCGGTGCCATCGGCCGACCCTAGCACCTGAACGTCAGAGAATGCAGGCGAGCTTGGCAAAGGCCGAGAGCGGGTCGGGATCGGCCAGGGGGGCCTGCGGATGCAGCTTCTCGACCTCGAGCTCGAATCGGGCGCGGACCAGGCGGTAGCCGAACTGGAGCAGCACGTCGGCCAGGGCGGCGCGCAGCTGGACCTCGCCCAGCGTCAGCGTCTCCAGTGGCGCCGGCGCGGCAGCCGGGCCGACCGCCGGGCGCTTGAGCGTGTCGTCGCGCCAGCCGGCGATGCCGGTCCGGCGCAGCGCCGCCAGGAAGCGATAGACGGTGGCCAGGCTGATCCGCGGATCCAGCCGGCGGGCTCTACTCCAGATTTCCCGGGCGTCGAGTGTGCGGTCGGCCTCGGCCAGCACCGCCAGCAGGATGCGGCGCGGCCGGGTCGGCCGCAGCCCGGCGTCGCGCAGCCGGGCCAGGGCCGGGGCGGGCCCGGGGTGGGGAAGGGAGGCGGGGCTCATGCCGCCGCCCTCAGTTGCGCCGGATCTCGGCCGCGGCCCGGGCCAGGATCTCGACAATCCGGGTCTCGGCGTCCGGGTCGGTCCCGGCGTCCAGCTTCTGCTCGCTCGCCTCGCGCAGGTTGTCCAGCGCCGCGACCACCAGGGACGGCAGCCGGCTCGACCGCTCGCGCTCACGGTCGCGCTCGCCGCCCATCATCTTGTTGACCCAGGCGATCTTCTCGCCGGCCGCGGCCAGGCGGCCCAGCACGGCGTCGATGATGCCGCGGTTGCTGTCCAGATAGGCACGGCCCTCGGCGGTGATGGTGTAGAGCTTCTTGCTGCCCTCGGCCTCGACCGTGACGTAGCCGGCCTCCTCGAGATAGGTCAGGGTCGGGTAGACCGTGCCCGGGCTCGGGCTGTACCAGCCACCGGTCTTGTCCTCGATCAGCTTGATGATCTCATAGCCGTGGCGCGGCTGCTGCTCGATCAGGGCCAGGGCCAGCAGGCGCAGATCGCCCTGGGCCAGCATCCGGCCGGCGCGCATCATGTCGCCGCCGCCACCGAAGCCGCGGCCGCCGAACCCGCCGCCGAAGCCATGACCGAACATGCGGCCGCCCCGGCCGCGGCCGCCGGCCCACATCTCCTCGCCGCCGCCGCAATCGCCGCGATGGCCATGATCGTCGCGCTGACCGCGATGATGTCTTCCGAACATCGAATTCACTCCATAGGTTTCGATATATCGCAAGATATGGCGACCGAAGATCGGTTTCAAGATATATCTTGAGATGTGTTTTTAATGATGGGGATGCGGCCATTTGGCCGCTCCGGGGAGCCGACGGACTCAAAAAAGGGGGCGTTTGCGGACATCTCCGCCTTCATGAGCAGAGTGCGATCACCTATCTCCCGGTGCCTGCCTGTCTGAGGGTAGGACAGGCGATGGCCGGGCTTGCGGTTGCAGGCCCGACCTATCTCGATCACCGATGACGAAAGGCAGCCTGGTTGGTTTGCGCGGGCGCCTATGCGATCCGGTTGTAGCGCAGATAGACCTCGTACCGGCTGTCCTCGTCATCGGCGACATACTCGCGGAACTCGCGATACGTCAGCGCGCTTTTGTCGAGCGGCGTCACCACCACTTCGAGGTCCTGCGGCGATTGGTGCTCGGTGATTCCACCCGTGGGCACATCGACATTGGTCAGCTCCGCGAACTCGATCACCGAGAAGCCAATCGCGTCATCCATGATCAAGTCTGCCGGAGCCCAGCGCGCAATGACCGCGATGATGGCAATGCCGATCACCGCGGCGATGGCGATCGCGACCGCCCCCTTGATGAAGCCGAGGGCCTTGATCGCCGCCCCCGCCCCGGCCGCAAGCGCCTCTTTCAACTTCTCCCAGGCCCGACTCAGATAGTCGACGAAGGCGTCCTGGAAATCGTTCAGCTGCTCGCGGAACGCCCGCTCGCTGTCAACCTCGAAGCCGACCACGCTCATCGCCATCCCGAGCGCAGGCTGGGACTGGATGAAGACCGGTTGATCGATGGTCCGGTTCTCGCCCGAATCAACATCGCCGAAGCGCTTGGTGAGCTTCTGCAGCGAGCCGGTCGACCCGTCCGCCAGCAGTTCCGCCGCCAGGAAGGTGAGCGCCACCTCGTCCGAGCCGAAGGATTGCGGCGACGTCTCCTCCCGGGCCCGCATCCGCTCCGCGACGATCTGGAACCGCGCCGTTGCCGGCGGCACGATGTTGATGAACTCGCTGTTGGACAGCACCGTCGGCCCGAAGATCGGAAACCCGGTGGTGTTCGGCATCGCCAGTTGCAGCTCATAGATCCCCGGCGGCAGGTCGTCGGGCACAACGAAGCTTGCCTGGTCCTTCACGCGGCAATCGCGGATGAGCACGGTTTGCCCGCCGACCTCCTCGTTCAGTGGCGTGGTCAGGTCGCCGAAGACATGAGCATCCACTTCGGCAGAGCCGGCTCCGACCCGCGCCTTCAGCCGCACCTTCATGTCGATGTTCATGAAGTTGACGCCGCTCAGCATGACGCTGTCGCCGTTGGCGATGTCGGGCACCCGGGCGCAAACCGAATCGAGCAGTTCGTTGCCCGGGCAGTTGCCGGTCTGGACACTGCAATTCTGCCGGATGACTCCGTCAGAGCCGAGGATGAGCGTACAGCTCTGCTGGATTTCGCCCGGCAGCCGGTCGCCCAGTGGTATCGGCGGCCGGTGCGTTGCGGTGCGCAAGTCGTTGACCCGGCAGATCTGAAGCTGCGCCTCGAAAAATTCGCCACCGGGATCGAAGAACCGATTGCGGCCCGGTCGCTCCTCGAGCGCGGTGACGTCCCCGAAGGCGGCCTCGGCGGCCCGCAGTGTGATCTCGCGGACCACCGCCGCGGTCAGCGTTGCCGTGTCCACGGGCTTGGCGGGATCGGCGAGGATCGAGGGATCGAGCCCGGCATCGCGCAGGTCCGCAGGCGTCGTCTCATAGCTGTCGACGGCGCAGGCCAGAACGCCCCGAACCGACGGCGACATAGCAGCGAAGACCGGAAACACCGCGGCTTCGAAATCGTTTGCCGCGCTTGCCCCGGCCAGATGCCGTCGTGCCGTCTGGAAGAAAGACGCGGCCAACGCGCTGGGGACGGAACTGCGGGACCGCAGCCGCTCAAGCTTGGTGGTGCGGCTCTGCTTCGGCTTGCAGCCAAGCCCGAGCGGGATGCAGGCACCCTCGGTCCGTGGTGGCGGGCAGTCACGCGGGCACTCGGAATCCGTCGGTGTCTTGTCCTCCGCGCAGCACGCGTGGACATGAACGTCACCCTTGCTCTTGATATGGATATCGACCCGACAATGCGCGGTGCCGTCAGGCTTCTTCGATCCGCGCGCACCTTGCGTCATGTCAGCCTCCTGAGCAGTCATCGGACGTGCGACGGACTTGTCGGAGGACTGGCTCCTGAGACTTGCGTCTGCTTGCTCCAGCGCCGCCCTGAGGGCGATGCGCGATCTATTTTTTCGAAAGCCGTCTAAAAATTAAAATTAATGATCTAGTAATCGAATGAAAATGTCAATCTACTAAAGATTGCATCGGGAGCAGAGGGATGCCCAGTGCATGCAGGAGATGATCTGCCCGAGGCATGAGTGTCTTCGGCGTGCCACAGGCCACGCCGGGCTAATCCCTCCAGCGCAGCGCATGGATGAGCGCCGCCAAGGCCGGCGGGGTGTGCCGCCGGCTGGGGTAATGGAAATAGAAGCCAGGGAAGGGCGGGCACCAATCTCCAAGCACCCACACCAGTCGACCGGAGGCGACGAGGTCCGCGACCTGATAATCGAACAGGATCGCGATCCCGAGCCCCTTCAGGGCGGCATCGAGCGAGAGGTCCGAGTCGTTCGAGATGAAGCTGCCTCGCACTCTGACCGACAATTCCCGGCCGTCGCGCTCGAACTCCCAGGCATAGAGCCCTCCGGCATGGCCGCTACGGTAATTGATGCAGGTATGGGCCGCCAGATCATGCGGGGTTTCCGGCCTCGGGCGCTGGGCGAAATAGGAGGGTGATCCGACCACCGCCATGCTGATCTCGGGCGAGATGCGGGGTGAGCCCGGCCTGCCGCCGCTGGCGCCCGCCTTCGCCAATGCCGTCGCACAGCTCGCCGGCAAACCGCTGCGCCAGCTGCCCTTCAACCTCGCCTGAGACGCCGCGACGGCAAGCCGGCTTGGATGCGCGACGCGCCCGACCCATGAGAGGAATTCGAGTGAGTAAAGTCTGGTTCATCACCGGTGCCGGCAGCGGCATCGGTGCTGCGACGGCACGGGCGTCCAGCATCTCGCGCAGCGCGTGACCCTGATCGACGGCCAGCGCCTCGCCGACCTGATGATCGAATACAATGTCGGCGTTCGCACCAGCCGGGCGATCGAGTTCAAGCGGCTGGACGAGGACTTCTTCGCCGAGGACGAGTGATGCCGACGGCCTTTGAGGTCGCCTCAGCTCTGTTGCTCATAAAGGAGCACGCGGTTTGCTGGAAGAAGCTGGTCGAAGCAGTCGAAATCCCGGATGTTGCGCGTCAGAATCGTCCATCCGCGTTCGAGCGCCTGAAAGTAGAGGCTCGCATCGTTCAGCAGGAGCGGCCGTTCGCTTCGCTCGACGCCGAGAAGGCGCGATACCAGGCCGGCAAGCATCCCGGCTTCACCCGTCGCGGTCTCCGAGGGTGCCGAGAGGCGATGGGGCGGAATGTCGTCGATCGTGCGTCGTATCTCGCGCAACACTGCCTTTGTGCCGGAATGCGCTGGATCGAGGCGTCCGAACAGATGCGTTATCTCCGCGAGGCAGACGGTCGAGTGATTGACGACCCGCGCTTCCAGCAGCTCATCGACGCTCGCCGGCGTGCGGCCCTGTAAAACATCGATGTAAACGCAGGTGTCGAGCAGCAATTCCGCGCCCGCCGAGGCTGGTGCCTCGACCATCGGCAAGGCGTCGATCGAGCGGCGCCGGATCGCATTCGCTGTGCGCTGCGGCTTGATCCGCCGCAGGGAGCGCGCGAGATCAAAGCTCAAGGTCGATGTCTTGCGCGATCCGGCCCTTGCGCCGGACGAGCTTCGTGCCGAAGTCGTCTTCGAGCGCGACCTTCGCCAAAGCGTATTCGAGCAACTCGGTGTCGGAGGAGATCCCCGACTTCTTCTTCGCGGCCGCAACCAGCTCGCGGCGAATGCGCCCGCCGATTCGGCTGTTCTCGCCGCCGAGCAACCCGAGCTGGCGCGCTGTGTCCATGACGGCACGGCGCCGGAGGTTCGGTTGAACCGGCATATCGGGCATGTCTGAAGTCGGCTTCAACATGGCAAGGCTCCTTGTTGGACAGAATAAAGGTTCTGACCAACAGGCTCAACATCCTTTGCAACAATGATCAGGGCAGAAGGCGGCCGTCCGCCGCCCGGACCCCGGAAGCCGGACAGCAGCTGAGCGTCGTTTTGAGAGCCAGCGCCGCCCTCGGATTGCCCCGCCCGGGATCGTCAGGGCTACGAATCCAAGTTACCGGTCTGGCATGGAGAGTAGCGAGCTGAGGTATTCAGGGGACCAGGCGGCGATTTTGCGGCGGAGTTTGAGAGATTTTTTATCGTGGGCGTTGCGTAGGAGGTTGAGAGCGAAGTGTCGGACGACGGCCATGTTCTGGGCACCGTGTCCCTTGCGGAGCCTGGACTGGTCTTCGCGGAAGGTGACGTCGAGGACCCAGTGCAGGCGGTTCTCGATGGCCCAGTGTCCGCGCACGGCCTCGGCGGCCTGGGTGGCGGAGAGGCTGGCGGAGGAGATGAAGTATCGGGTGTCCTGGCGGCAGCGGTCGGCCAGTTCGACCTTGGCGTGGACGCGGAGGATGCAGGCGACGCCGGGCAGGCGGAGCTCGCCGGGGAAGCGGCGTTCGCCGGAGAGCCAGTCGACCTCGCGGAGCACATCGACGCGGCGGTGCTCGATGCGGCCATGGGCTTTGTCGAGATCGATGTCGGTATCGAGGCTGTGAGGTTCGGCAGCGGCGAAGCCGGCTTCGATCTCGGCCCTGAGGGTCGGCTGGTTGGCTTTGACCGCCAGCAGATAGTCGGCGCCGACCTTTCGGATGGCCGTGGCGATGTCGGCATTGGTGGCGATGGCGTCGATCGAGACCAGGGCGCCTTTCAGCCCGTCCTCGGCGCCGAGCCGTTCGAGCAGGACGGGGATCGCGGCCAGCTCGTTGGCCTTGTCGGGCACGGCCTCCTGGCCGAGCACCAGCCGGCGGGTGGTGGCGAAGGCCGAGACCAGATGCAGCGGCCCGGCGCCCGCCGCCCGGTCATGGCTGCGGCGCGAGGTCTTGCCGTCGATGGCGACCAACTCCGGCCGTTCCGGCCAGGTCTCGCGCACCCAGTCGCTGAAAGCGGCCGAGAACAGCGCCGGGTTGATCCGGTTCATCAGGATCGTCAGCCAGCGCTCGCCCGGCACCCCGTGCTCATACGGCAGATAGCGCCGCAGAAACGGCAGATGAGCCTCGCCCCACGACGCGATCCCCTCATAGTCGTCGCAGTCCGCCAGCGTCCCGCACACCACCAGCAGCAGGATCTCCGGCAACGGATGCAGAATCCGACGCACGTCCCGCGGATCCTCGATCGTCGAAAAATGCTCCAACAACGCCCGCAGCCGCGACTTCGGCCACGCACTCCCCTGCTCTTCGCTCATCTCGGCGGCTCCGAATCATCCGCCTCCAGCGATTCACCCTTTCTCCCCCCTGTCACCTGTAACTTGAGTTCGCTGCCCTGCGGGATCGTCGCCTCGATTGACCAGCTTCCGGCCGCGCTGATACACATCGGCGCGACGGTTCCCGCATGGGATCAAAAGGGAACACGGTGGCGCCCCCCGATCTAAGGTGAGGGGGCGGAATCCGTGGCTGCCCCCGCAACTGTCAGCGGATCGCCGAGCGCCCTCGTGGCCCCTCAAGGGCCATGCCACTGCCCGCGGCGCGGGTGGGAAGGCAGGCGCGAAGCCATGATCCGCGAGCCAGGAGACCTGCCGTCGCAGCGCAATCCATTTCCCGGGCGGGGTGGCCCGGGCAGGAGGCTTCGTGGCGGCATTCCGGTCCTTCCCTTCGCATGTCCTGGCCCTGGCCGGGCTGGCGCTTCTGACCCTGTCGCCGGCGGCCTGGGCCGACCCGACGCAGTACCCGCTGACGATCCGCAACTGCGGCGTCGACGTCACCTTCGACCACGCCCCGCGCCGCGCCGTGGCGATCGGCCAGAGCAGCACCGAGATCCTGCTGTCGCTCGGCCTGGCCGACCGCATCGTCGGCACCGCGGTCTGGTTCGGCCCGGTTCTGCCGGCCTATGAGGCGGCGAACGCCAGGATCCCGCGCCTGGCCGACAACGACCCCAGCTTCGAATCCGTGGTCGGAAAGGAGCCGGAGCTGGTGACGGCCCAGTTCGAGTGGCATGTCGGGCCGCAGGGGTCGGTCGGCACTCGCGAGCAGTTCGCCGGCCTCGGCATCCCGACCTACATCTCGCCGGCCGATTGCGTCGGGAAGGACAATTCCGGCGGCGGCGACGGCGTGCGCAAGCAGCTGTTCACCATGGACCTCGTCTATCAGGAGATCCGCGACCTGGCGCGGATCTTCGACGTCGCCGATCGCGGCGAGGCGCTGGTCGCCGACCTGCGGCAGCGCGGGGCCGCGGCGATCGCCTCGGTGGCGGGCGCCCGGCTCGACAACGTGCCGATGGTGTTCTGGTTCTCCAGCAAGGAGGTCGCCGGCGAGGCCTTCGTCGCCGGCAAGAACGGCGTGCCGGCCTGGATCCTGCAGCAGCTGGGCGCCCGCAACGTCATCACCACGGAGGAGGAGTGGCCGCTGGTGAGCTGGGAGCGCATCGCCGCCGCCAACCCCGCGATCATCGTGATGGCGGAGATGAGCCGCCGCCGCTACGCCGCCGATGACACCTCGGTGAAGTTGGCCTTCCTCGCCACCGACCCGGTGACCAGCCGGCTGGAGGCGGTCAAGGACAAGCGCATCGTGGTGATGGATGTGCAGGCGATGCAGCCCTCGATCCGCGCCGTCGACGGCATCGAGGCGGTGGCCCGCGGCATCAAGAGCTTCGGGCTCGGGGGATGAGGCCGCTCCTCGGCGACGGCTGGGGCGTTCGCGCCCTGCTGGCGGTGCTGTCCCTGGCGGCGCTGGTCGCGGCCATCGCCCTGGCCGTGTCGATCGGCGAGATGGCGATCCCCCTGGCCACCACGGTCCAGGCGCTGGCCAACCGGCTGTTCGGCGCCGGCTTCGCGCTCAGCCCGATCCAGGAAGGCGTGATCTGGGACTACCGGCTCAGCCGCGCCCTGGTCGCGGCCTGCTGCGGCGCCGCGTTGGCCCTGTCCGGCGCCATCCTGCAGGCGCTGCTGCGCAACCCGCTGGCCGAGCCCTATGTCCTCGGCATCTCCGCCGGGGCCTCGACCGGCGCGGTGGCGGTGATGATCGCGGGCTTCGGCGGCGGCGCCGTCTCGCTGTCCGGCGGCGCCTTCATTGGCGCCGTCCTGGCCTTTGCCGTGGTGTCGCTGCTGGCGGCCGGGGTCGGCGGCGGCATCGACCGGGTCATCCTGGCCGGCGTCGCCGGGTCGCAGCTGTTCAACGCCCTGACCTCGACCATCGTCACCACCTCGGCCAATGCCGAGCAGGCGCGCGGCGTGATGTTCTGGCTGCTCGGCAGCCTCGGCGGGGTGCGCTGGCCGGACGTGCAGGTGGCGGTGCCGGTCGCGGCGGCCGGCTTCGTCCTGTGCATCCTGCACGCCCGCGCGCTCGACGCCTTCACCTTCGGGGCCGACGCCGCGGCCTCGCTCGGCATCGCCGTCACCCGGGTGCGGGTGGTGCTGTTCGCGGCGACCGCGGCGATGACGGCGACCATGGTCAGCATCGTCGGATCGGTCGGCTTCGTCGGCCTGGTCATCCCCCACGCCGCGCGCTTCCTGGTCGGGCCCGGCCATGCAAGGCTGCTGCCGGCCACGGCGATGATCGGGGCGATCTTCATGGTGCTGGCCGACATCGTTTCGCGCATCATCATCCCGCAGCAGATCCTGCCGATCGGCGTGGTCACCGCCCTGTTCGGCGCGCCGGCCTTCGCCGTGCTGCTGTACCGGGCGAGGCGGGCGGCATGACCATCGCGACACATAACGTGCGCTGGGCCGCCGGCGGCCGGATGATCGTCGACGGCGTGACGCTGCAGGCGGCGCCCGGCCGGATGCTGGGCCTGCTGGGCCCGAACGGGGCCGGCAAGTCGACCCTGCTGCGCCTGATCTGCCGGCTGCGGCGGGTCGAGAGCGGGGTAATCACGCTCGGAGGTGCGGACATAGCGGACCTGCCCCGCGCTGCCATCGCCCGCCGCGTCGCGCTGGTCGAGCAGCAGGCGGCGACCGACATGCAGGTGTCGGTGCTCGACGTCGTGCGGCTCGGCCGCACCCCGCATCGCGGCCCGCTGTCGCCCTGGGGCGACCGCGACGACGCTGCGGTGGAGGAGGCGCTGCGCCGGGTCGGGCTGGAGGGCAAGCGCGGCCAGTCCTGGCACACCCTGTCGGGCGGCGAGCGGCAGCGGGTGCAGATCGCCCGCGCCCTGGCCCAGACGCCGACCGAGCTCTTGCTGGACGAGCCGACCAACCATCTCGACGTGCAGCATCAGCTCGAGATCCTGGCGCTGGTCGGAAGGCTGCCGGCGACCAGCATCGTCGCCCTGCACGACCTCAACCTGGCCGCCATGTTCTGCGACGCCGTGGCGCTGCTGCGCGAGGGGCGGGTGGTCTGTGCCGGCGCGCCGGAGGAGATCCTGACCGAGGCGCGGATCCGCGAGGTGTTCGGCGTGCGGGCCCATGTCGAGCGGTCGCCGCATCACGGCCGGCCGCATATCCACTACCTCCCGGGCTAGCGGAAACCGGCTTCGGGCTTGACATCCGGGCCGGAATGGCGTTTTTCACCGCTTCCATTCCTGGGAACGTGGGTCCGGCGCATGAGCCGGCGCCCCGCCTTGTCTTTGGCAGGGCCTACCGGGACAACATGAGAGGGATCGAGCGCGTGAGCAAGCGCCTGAATTCGAAGCACAAGATCGACCGCCGCCTCGGCGTCAACCTCTGGGGCCGTCCGAAGAGCCCGCTGAACAACCGCGATTACCGCCCGGGCCAGCACGGCCAGCGGCGCACGAAGCCGACCGATTTCGGCACGCAGCTGATGTCCAAGCAGAAGCTGAAGGGCTACTACGGCAACATCGGCGAGAAGCAGTTCCGCCGTCTGTTCGACGAGGCTGTGCGCCGCAAGGGCGACACCGGCGAGAACCTGATCGGCCTGCTGGAGCGCCGCCTGGACACTGTCGTCTACCGGATGAAGTTCGTCCCGACCGTGTTCGCCGCCCGCCAGATCGTCAACCACGGCCATGTCCTGGTCAACGGCAAGCGCCTCAACATCGCCTCCTACCAGGTCAAGGACGGCGACGTGATCGAGATCAAGCAGAAGTCGCGTGAGCTGCCGGTGATCCTCGGCGCCATCTCGTCCTCCGAGCGCGACGTGCCGGACTACATCGAGGTCGACCACGGCACCTTCAAGGGCAAGCTGGTGCGCACCCCGGCCCTGGCCGACGTGCCGTACCCGGTCCAGATGGAGCCGAGCCTGGTGGTCGAGTTCTACAGCCGCTGACCTGAGCCGGCTGTCCAACGAGAAAAGGGGCGCCTCCGGGCGCCCCTTTTGTTATCAGCCGACGCCGTGCCGCGGGGCCACCGGCAGTCGCGCGCGCCGGGTTGCGTCGAAGGTGAACAGGGCCAGCCCGGCCCAGATGAACGCGAAGGTCACCAGCGTTGCCGGCCGCAGCGGCTCCTCGAACACCAGCGTGGCCAGCACCAGGTTGATGCTCGGCGCCAGGTATTGCAGCAGCCCGATGGTCGACAGCGGCAGGTGCCGCGCCCCGATCATGTACAGGACGATCGGCAGGCCGGTGATCAGGCCGGAGGCCATGATCGCCAGCGACATCGCCCAGCCCTCGCCGCCGGCCGCCACCGGGCCGAAGGCGCCGGCGCCCTGGCTCCACAGCCACAGCAGATAGGCCAGGCAGGCCGGCAGCAGGAAGCCGGTCTCGACCATCAGCCCGACGAAGGGGTCGATCTTCTCGCGCTTGCGGATCAGGCCGTAGAAGCCCCAGGTCGAGGCCAGGACCAGGGCGATCCACGGGATCTCGCCGGCGCCGATCACCGAGACCACGACGCCGGCCGCGGCCAGCACGACGGCCACGACCTGCAGCCGGCCCAGCCGCTCGCCCAGGAAGGCGACGCCGAGCAGGACGTTGATCAGCGGGCTCAGGTAATAGCCGAGCGCCGACTGCACCAGATAGCCGTTCAGCACCGCCCAGATGAAGACGCTCCAGTTGACGGTGACCAGCGTCGTGGTGGCGCAATAGGTCAGGAAGCGGCGGCGGCTGCGCAGCACGTCGCCGATCTCGCGCAGCCGTCCCAGGGCCAGCAGCAGCAGGCCCAGCATGACCACGCTCCACAGGATGCGGTGCGCCACGATCTGCCAGGGGCCGATATGCTCCACCGCCTTGAAGTAGAGCGGCGCGAAGCCCCAGATCAGGAAGGCGCCGAGCGCGGCGCCGGCCCCGAAGCCGGCGCGGCTGCGGTTGGATTGGGCGTCCATGAGCGTCCCGCTCAGCCGGTCACGGTCCGGGCCCGGACCAGCTGGTCGCGGCCGGCGCCGAGGCCGGCCAGGGCCGCGACGGTGCCGATCGCCAGGATCAGCAGCCCGGCCGCGGCCCAGCCGCCGGTCCAGTCGTGCAGCAGCCCGATCAGCAGCGGCCCGCCGGAGGCCAGGGTGTAGCCGACGCCCTGCGACATCGAGGACAGATGGGCCGCGACATGGGCGTCCGGCGTGCGCAGCACCACCAGGGTCAGCGCCACGGCGAAGGCGGCGCCCTGGCCGATGCCGAGCAGCACGATCCACAGCCAGACCGTGCCCAGGGGCGCGAAGATGCAGCCCAGGAACCCGGCGAGCGAGAACGCCATGCACAGCACCGCCGCGAGCTTCTGGTCGCGGCCGCGGGTCGCCAGCGACGGCGCCACCAGCGCGGCGGCGACCTGGACCATGATCGAGACCGAGACCATGATCCCGGCGGCCACGCCGTCGACGCCGCGGTCGCGCAGGATCGGGGCCAGCCAGCCGAAGACGCTGTAGGCCAGCGACGATTGCAGCCCCATGAACAGCGTCACCTGCCAGGCCAGCGGGTCGTTCCACAGGCCGCGGACGGTGAAGCCGGCACGGGCGGCGGCGCCCTGGCGGGGCGGGATCTGGGTCAGCCAGACCAGCGCGGCGATGACCGCCGGGATGGCCCAGAAGGCCAGGGCCGCGGCCCAGGACCCGTCGGCGGCCCGGGCGAGCGGCAGGGTGCTGCCGGCGGCGACCGCGGCGCCGGCGCACAGCGCCATGGTGTAGACCCCGGTCATCAGCGCGGCCTTGTCCGGGAAGTCGCGCTTGACGATCCCCGGCAGCAGCACGTTGGTGACGCCGATGCCGGCGCCGGCCAGGACGGCGCCCAGCAGCAGGGCAGGGGTCGTGCCCAGGCCGCGCAGCGCGGTGCCGGCCGCCAGCACCAGCAGCAGCGCCAGGATCGCGCGCTCGGTGCCCAGCCGCCGGCTGATCCGTGGCGCCAGCACGCCGAACAGGCCGAGGCAGACCACCGGCGCCGTGGTCAGCAGGCTGGCCGTTCCGGCGGAGATGCCGGTGTCGGCGATGATCTCCTTCAGCACCGGGCCCAGGCTCGACAGCGCCGGACGCAGGTTCAGCGCGATCAGCACCAGGCTGATGACCAGCAGCCACCCGGCCTTGAGCGGCGACGCCGGCGCCGGGATGTCGTCGACCTCGGCGTCGATCAGCAGCTCGTCGGCCAAGCCATGGGGGGCCAAGCCATGGGGGGCAGAGGGCACGGCCCGGGCTTTCCGATCCTGCTCGGCAGTCGACACCACGGGCTACCTCCTGGCCACGAAACGATATTCGCCCCGGCGGATCGCGGGGCGGTTGGCCGCCATTCTGGACCGGAGTGGGGGCTCGTCGCCTGTCCCTCCTCGTCATGCCAGGGTCCAGGGCTCGGCATGGCCGTGCCGGGGCAGATGACGCGCAGAAGCCTGTCAATCATCAGACGTGGGTCTGGTAGACTGCCGTCCCGGGAGTGGGGCCATGGTGGTGTCGCCGATTGCCGTAAAGCTGATCACGCCGCGGCCGGGCCACATCGTCCGGCGGCCGCGCATTCTCGATGCCATCGACCGGGGCCTGCGCGAGGGCTGCTGCTGGGTGGCCGCGCCGGCGGGCTACGGCAAGAGCACGGCTGCCGTCGACTATCTCCGCAACCGCCGCGACCCGCATCTGTGGTACCGGGTCGACGAGGGCGACGACGACATCGCCAGCTTCTTCCATTTCCTCGGCCGGACCCTGCCTGCCGGCCGGGCTCGCCGCCTGCCGGTGTTCGGTCCGGAATACGCCGAACAGCCCGAAGCCTTCGCCCGCCGCTTCTTCCGGGCCTTCTTTGCCCTACTGAAGCCCGGCACCGTGCTGGTGCTCGACGACCTGCACCGGGCCGAGACGGCGCGCTTCCGCGGCACGCTCGACATCCTGCTTCAGGAGCGCCCGCGGCAGCTGCGTTGCCTGTGCCTGGCCCGCACCCTGCCGCCGGCGGAGCTGGCGGGGCTTCGGCACCGCGGCGCCATCGCGGTGATCGACCACGCCGATCTCGCCTTCTCGGACGAGGAAGCGCGGGAGTTGGTGACGGCCCATATGCTGCGCGCCGCCTCGGCGATCGATGTCGGGGCTGCCCGGGGCTGGGCGGCCGGGCTGGTGCTGCTGGCGGAATCCGGCATCGCCGTCGATGCCGGCCCGGCAGCGAGGCCGGCCCTCGGCGGCGAAGACGCGATGTTCGACGTGCTGGGGACGCAGCTCTTCGACACCTTGCCGGCGGTCGAGCAGGACATGCTGCTGAAGCTGAACCTGCTGCCGGCGATCACCGCCGAACTGGCGACGGCCATGGTTGGGTCGGACCGGGCCCGCGCGGTGCTCGAGCGGCTGCACCGGCGGCAGCTCCTGGTCGCGCGCGCCGAGGCGGCCCAGCCGGTGTTCACCCTGCACGACCTGCTGCGCGGCTTCCTGAGCGACCGCTTCGCCCGGCATTTCGCGGCGGAGGAACAGGTGCGGCTGCGGGTCCGGGCCGCGACGGTCCTCAGCGAGGCCGGCCGGGTCGACGACGCCATCGATCTCGCCCTGCAGGTCCGGGCCTGGGGGCTGGCGGGCCGGCTGATGGCCGATCATGCCGAGGCGGTTCTGGCGCAAGGCCGTCGCGCCACCTTCGTCGATTGGTGCGCGCAGCTGCCCGAAGACGCATTCGACGGCTGGCTGTGCTACTGGGCGGGCGTCGCCGCGATGCCGGACGACAGCGCAGCGGAGGCGTGGCTGTCGCGGGCCTGGGCCGCCTTCGAGCATGACGGCGATGCGCGCGGCCGCTGCCTGGCCGTGGCCCGCGCCGTCCTGGTCAAGACCGACAGCTGGCGCACGCATCAGGGGCTGGCCGACTGGACCCGGCGCGCCTTCGCGCTCCTGGACCAGGGGCTGCCGGAGCTGCCGGCGGACGAGCACCTCCTGGTCCGGGTCGGGCTGCTGCGAGCCTGCGTCTACGCCGACGACTACCGCCGCGGCATGGAGGCCGCGAGCCGGCTGGCGGAGCAGCTGGTTGCAAGGCTGGCGACGCCCCATGCCGGCGATGCGCCGGCGTCGCGTGTGCATGCCAGCCAGATCCTGATCTCCTATTCCGGCTCGACCGGCAACGCGGCGCTGTTCGAGACCGCCGTCGACAGCGTCGCGGAGGAGCTACACGACCCCGGCGTCTCCCCCTGGGTGCTCGGCCTCTGGCTGGTCGATTTCGGTGCGGTCAGGGGGCGCTACTTCTTCCCCTATGCGCGGCGCGGCTTTCCCTATGCCGAGGCGGAGCAGGCGCTGCGTGCGGCCATCGCCATCGGCGAGCGGGAGGCGCTGCGCGGGGTCGAGTTCGGCGCGCTGTATCATCTGCAACTGCAGATGAAGCTGCGCAACGAGTGGGAGGAGTTCGCCGGGCTGGTCGACCGCCTGGCGGAGATCGCGGATAGCCGCTTCACCACCCAGGTCGCCGTGGTGGCGGACTGCCAGGCCGCGTTGCACACCCGGCAGGGCAACCTTCCCGAGGCGTACCGGGCCTGCGACCGCTTCATGGCCGCGATCGAGGCGGCGAACGAGCCGCCGATCGAGCGCTGGCCGCATTTCATCACCCTGTTCCAGCTCCTGCTGGCGGACCGCAAGCCGGCGCAGGCGGCCGAATTCCTGGAGGCACGGCTGCCCCTGTTCGACGGGGCGGTGCTGCGCCGCACCCAGGCCGGCGTGCGGATCGCCCGGGCCCTGGAGGCGAAATGGGCGGGAGACGCGGAGTATCCCGACCGGCTCGGGGCGGCGGTCGAGGCTGTGCGCGAGACCGGTTGGGTGGCGATCCTGACCAACCTGCCGCTGCTGCTGGCGGAGCTCTGCGCCGACGCGATCGATGGCGGCATCGGGACGGAATTCTGCCGCGCGCTGATCGGGCAACGCCGGCTCTCGCCGCCGCAGCGCCGTCCGGCGCGCTGGCCCTGGACGCTCGCGGTGCATGTGCTGGGCGGGTTCCGCCTCGAGCGGGACGGGGTGCCGTTGGACCCGGGGCCGAAGCCGCCGACGCGCTCGCTCGACATCCTGCAGGCCCTCGCCTTGGCGCGGGACCACAGCTGCCGCCTGGAGAAGCTGCAGGACTGGTTCTGGCCGGATGCGGATGGCGACCGGGCCAAGGCCGCCTGCGACCAGGCGCTGCATCGCCTGCGCCGGCTGCTCGGGCGGTCCGATCTGGTGCTGCAGCGGGAGGGACGGCTGCGCCTGGCGCCGGACCGGGTCTGGGTCGATCTCGACGATTGGGAGGACCGCCTCCGGCAAGGGCTGGCGGAGGCCGGGCCGGACTCCGACCGTCTGATCCTCGATTTTCCGGGGCCGGTGCAGCCGCGTGGGGGCGACGCCGGATGGTCGCTGCCGGCCGCCGACCGGCTGCGCGACCGGTTCCTCGACCTGGCGCTGCATCTTGGCCGCCGGCATGAGCAGCAGGGCGACGCCGGCCGCGCCCGGGGGCTGTATCTGCGCGCGCTCGATCTCTATCCGGGTTCGGCCCGGATCCACGAGGCGCTGATCCGCGGCCGGCTGGCCCAGGCCGACACGGCCGGGGCCCTCGACGACTATGAGCGCTATGAACGGATGCTCCGGGCGGTCCCCGGCACGGCCCCCTCCGCCGCGATCCACAGCCTGGTGAAGCCGTTGCTGCGGCCCGCTTAGGCGAATCGTGGGGGAACAGAGAAGAATACACTCTCGCCTGATATCGCGCACCCTCCGTTCGGCTGATGCCGAACAACGGGTTTCCAAGCAAGTTTGAAGGCTCCTCTCCAGGCTCGGCGATCCGCCCGTGCGCACCCTTGTCGAATTTCGAGAAGCGCGGCGCTGCGCCGGATCCGGCCGGGAGATCGTGCGGTTTGAACGGAAGGCATAGTCACGATGGCGATCATTCCAGGAACCCCCGGCAACGATTCCCTGAACGGGACTGCCTTTGCCGATACCATCGACGGTCTGGCGGGCAACGACACGCTGCGCGGATATGGCGGCAACGACATTCTCCGCGGCGGCACCGGCACCGACTATATGTATGGCGATATCGGCGATGACCGGATCGAGACCGGCGGGGGCGGCGGCGACTACGGCTATGGCGGCGAGGGGATCGATACCCTGATCGGATCGGCCGATGCCGAGACCCTCTATGGCGACGCCGGCAACGATGCGATCTATGGCATGGCCGGCAACGATACGCTCAATGGCGGCGCCGACAACGACACGCTCAGCGGCGGCGACGGCGATGATTACATCTCGACCGGCGTCGGGGTCGATATCGTCGATGGCGGCGCCGGCACCGACACCCTCTATGTCGACCGCAGCACCACCTCGACAGGGGTCAGCTTCACCCTGAACGGCGCCGCCGGCAGCGACGGCAGCCGGGCGACCAGCATGGAGCTGATGACCTATTACGCCGGGACCGGCAACGACACCATCACGGGGGCCGGCGGCGCCGACACGATCTATGGCAGCGACGGCACCGACGTCCTGAACGGGGCCGGCGGCAACGACAGCCTCAATGGCGGGGTCGGCGCCGACACGCTCGGCGGCGGCGACGGCAACGACAACCTCTCGGGGAATGACGGCAACGACACCCTCCGCGGCGGCGCCGGCACGGATTACATGTACGGCCAGGCGGGCGACGACCGGATCGAGACCGGCGGGGGCGGCGGCGATTACGGCTATGGCGGCGACGGCGCCGACATGCTGATCGGGTCGGCCGACGCCGAAAGCCTCTACGGCGATGCCGGCAACGATGCGATCTACGGCCTGGCCGGCAACGATACGCTCAATGGCGGTGCCGACAACGACACGCTCAGCGGCGGCGACGGGGATGATTACATCTCCACTGGCGTCGGCGTCGATATCGTCGATGGCGGCGCCGGCACCGACACGCTCTATGTCGACCGCAGCACCACCTCGACAGGGGTCAGCTTTACCCTGAACGGTGCCGCCGGCAGCGACGGCAGCCGGGCGACCAACATGGAGCTGATGACCTATTATGCCGGGACCGGCAACGACAGCATCACCGGGGCCGGCGGCAACGACACGATCTATGGCGGCGGTGGCACCGATGTCCTGAACGGGGCGGTGGGCAACGACAACCTCAATGGCGGAGCCGGCATCGACACGCTCGGCGGCGGCGACGGCAATGACAGCCTCTCGGGGAATGACGGAGACGACATCCTCCGCGGCGGTGCCGGCACGGACTACCTATACGGCAATGCCGACAACGACCGGATCGAGACCGGCGGGGGCGGCGGCGATTACGGCTATGGCGGTGACGGCGCCGACACGCTGGTCGGGTCGGCCGATGCCGAGTCCCTCTACGGCGATACCGGCAATGATGTGATCTCCGGCCTGGCCGGCAACGACACGCTCAATGGCGGCGCCGACAACGACACGCTCAACGGCGGTGACGGTGATGACTACATCTCCACCGGCGTCGGGGTCGATATCGTCGATGGCGGTGCCGGCACCGATACGCTCTATGTCGACCGCACCCTCATCTCGACCGGCGCCAGCTTCACCCTGAACGGCGCCGCCGGCAGCGACGGCAGCAAGGCGACCGGTATGGAGCTGATGACCTACTATGCCGGGTCGGGCATTGACACCATCACCGGTGCCGGCGGCAACGATACGATCTACGGCTATGCCGGCACCGATGTCCTGGCCGGGGCGGCGGGCAACGACTATCTCCGCGGCGGGATCGGCGCCGATACGCTCACCGGCGGCGACGGCAACGACACTGCCTATGGCGATGAGGGCAACGACACTCTCCGCGGCGGCGCCGGCACCGACTACCTCTATGGCGGGCTCGACAACGACCTGATCGAGACCGGCGGAGGCGGCAACGATTACGGCTATGGCGGCGACGGCGCCGACACCCTGGTCGGGTCGGCCGATTCCGAGAGCCTCAACGGCGACGCCGGCAACGACACCCTCACCGGGGCGGCCGGCAACGACTGGCTCTATGGCGGGGCCGACACCGACGTCCTGCGGGGCGATGCGGGGGCCGACCACCTCGACGGCGGCACCGGCATCGACACCGCCAGCTACTACACCGGCACGGTCGGTATAGCGGTCAGCCTCGCCACCGGCCTCGGCAGCGGCGGCGACGCCCAGGGCGACATTCTGAGCGGCATCGAGAACATCTCCGGTAGCCAGGGCAGCGACAGCCTGGTCGGGAGCGCCGGCGCCAACACCCTGCAGGGCTGGAACGGCAACGACGTGCTTACCGGAGGCGACGGCAAGGATACGCTGACCGGCGGCGCCGGGGTCGACCGGTTCGTCTACAGCACCATCGCCCAAAGCCCGGTGGGCGCCAATGCCGACCGGATCACCGATTTCAGCCACACCCAGGGCGACCGCATCGACCTGTCGGTGATCGACGCCAACACCGTCGCCGCCGGCAACCAGGCCTTCAGCTTCATCGGCTCGGGCCTGTACACCGGCGTCGCCGGCCAGCTGCGCTACAGCCAGGGGGCGGGCGTCGTCACCATCGCCGGCGACGTCAATGGCGACGGCGCGTCCGACTTCCACATCCAGCTGACCGGCGCCATCGCCTTGGTGGCGGCCGACTTCGTGCTGTAGCGGCAGCCCGACATGACAATGCCCGCCCCGGAGGGGCGGGCATCTGTACCGATCTGATGAGGCTGCGTCAGCCCTGGGCGGCGACGGCGATGCCCTTGCCCTCGAGCAGCTCCTGCAACTCGCCGGTCTGGAACATCTCGCGGACGATGTCGCAGCCGCCGACGAACTCGCCCTTGACGTAGACCTGCGGGATGGTCGGCCAGTTCGAGAATTCCTTGACGCCCTGGCGCAGGCTGGGGTCGGTCAGGATGTCGATGCCCTTGAACGGCACGCCGAGATGGGTCAGCACCTGCACAACCGCGGCGGAGAAGCCGCATTGCGGGAACACCGGGGTGCCCTTCATGTAGACGACGACGTCTGTGCCGGAGATGTCGCTGCGGATGCGCTCGAAGACGGGATTGTCCATGGGATACTCGCTGGCTGAGGGTCAGACTTCGGCGGCGGTGGTGTGCAGCATCAGCGCATGCAGCTCGTTGCCCATCCGGCCGCCGAGGGCCTGATAGACCATCTGGTGCTGCTGCACGCGGCTCTTGCCGGTGAAGGCGGAGCTGGTGACGTAGGCGGCATAATGGTCGCCGTCGCCGCGCAGATCCTCGATCCGCACCTCGGCGCCGGGCAGGCCATCCTTGATCAGGCGGACGATCTCCGCCGGTTCCATCGCCATCTCACGCTTCTCCAGCCTGGACGATATCGGTCATGTATCCGGGCAGCCACGCCTCGTTGACGCGGCGCAGCTCAGCCACGGATATGGCACTGCCGTCCTGGCGCTTCAACACGTCGCCGCCGATCCGGCCGACGATTTGCGCCGGCACGCCCGCCGCGCGGGCCCGCGCCAGCAGCGCCTCGCCATCGGCAGTGGTCACCAGGTAGCGGCCCTGGTCCTCGCCGAACAGCAGGCCGGCGTCGGCCGGCAGGTCGACCGTGGCGCCGATCCGCCCGGCCATCGCCATCTCCGCCAGGGCGACATAGAGGCCGCCGTCGGACAGGTCGTGGCAGGCGGTGGCCGTGCCGTCCTGGATCAGCGCCCGCACCAGGTCGCCGTTGCGGCGCTCGGCCGCCAGATCGACTGGCGGCGGCGCCCCGTCCTCGCGGCCATGGATCTCGCGGGCATACAGCGAGACGCCGAGATGACCCTGGGTTTCCCCAATCAGGACAATGGCGTCGCCGGCGGCTTTGAAGCCGAGCCGGACATGGCGCCCGCCGTCCGCGATGAGGCCGACGCCACCGATCGCCGGGGTCGGCATGATGCCCTCGCCCGAGGTCTCGTTGTAGAGCGAGACGTTTCCTGAAACGACCGGGAAATCAAGGGCCAGGCAGGCGGCCTTCATGCCCTGGATGCAGCCGACGAACTGGCCCATGATCCGCGGCTTCTCGGGGTTGCCGAAGTTCATGTTGTCGGTGATCGCCAGCGGCAGGGCGCCGGTGGCGGTCAGGTTCCGCCACGCCTCGGCGACGGCCTGGGCGCCGCCGGCCTCGGGATCGGCCAGGCAATAGCGCGGGGTGCAGTCGGTGGTGATGGCCAGGATCTTGCCGGTGCCGTGCACCCGCACCAGCGCCGCATCGGCCTGGCCGGACAGGGCGACGGTGTCGGCGCCGACCTGGCTGTCATACTGCTCCCAGATCCAGCGCTTGGAGGCGAGGTCGGGGCAGGCCAGCAGGCGCGTCAGCACCGCTTCCGGCGCCTCCGGCAGCGGCAGGGCCGCGGCCGCGATCTCCGGCTGCTTCGGCGTCGGCTCCCACGGCCGGGCGTAGTTCGGCGAGGCGTCGACCAGCTCCGCCACCGGCATGTCGGCCCAGACCATGCCGTGCATCTTCAGCACCATGCGGCCGGTGTCGGTGACCCGGCCGATCACGGCGAAATCCAGCTCCCATTTGCGGAAGATCGCCTCGGCCTCGGCCTCGCGGCCGGGCTTCAGCACCATCAGCATCCGCTCCTGGCTCTCCGACAGCATGATCTCGTAGGGGACCATGCCGGTCTCGCGCTGCGGCACGTGGTCGAGGTCCAGCTCGATGCCGCAGCCGCCCTTGCTCGCCATCTCGACGGAGGAGGAGGTCAGGCCGGCCGCGCCCATGTCCTGGATGGCGACGATGGCGTCGGTGGCCATCAGCTCCAGGCAGGCCTCGATCAGCAGCTTCTCGGTGAAGGGGTCGCCGACCTGCACGGTCGGGCGCTTCTCCTCCGAGGCGTCGTCGAACTCGGCCGAGGCCATGGTGGCGCCGTGGATGCCGTCGCGCCCGGTCTTGGAGCCGACATAGACCACCGGGTTGCCGATGCCGCCGGCGGCCGAATAGAAGATCTTGTCGGTGCCGGCCACGCCCACGGTCATGGCATTGACCAGGATGTTGCCGTTGTAGGAGGCGTGGAAGTTGGTCTCGCCGCCCACCGTCGGCACGCCGACGCAGTTGCCGTAGCCGCCGATACCGGCGACGACGCCCGCCACCAGGTGGCGGGTCTTGGCGTGGTCCGGGCTGCCGAAGCGCAGCGCATTCATGTTGGCCACCGGCCGCGCGCCCATGGTGAACACGTCGCGCAGGATGCCGCCGACGCCGGTCGCGGCGCCCTGGTACGGCTCGATGAAGCTCGGGTGGTTGTGGCTCTCCATCTTGAAGATGGCGGCCTGGCCGTCGCCGATATCGATCACGCCGGCATTCTCGCCGGGGCCGCAGATCACCCAGGGCGCCTCGGTCGGCAGCTGCTTCAGCCAGCGGCGGGAGGATTTGTAGGAGCAGTGCTCCGACCACATCACCGAGAAGATGCCGAGCTCGGTCAGCGTCGGCATCCGGCCCATGATCGTCTGGGTCAGGGCGAACTCGTCGGCGGTCAGGCCGAACTCCGCCGCCAGCGCCTGCGTGACCTCGGGTTCCTGGGGAGCGTTGGACGGGTGGGTCATGAAAGGATCTGCGCCAGGCCTTCGAACATGGCGCGGCCGTCGGTGTTGCCGTGCTCCGGCTCCGCCGCCCGCTCGGGATGGGGCATCATGCCGAGCACCCGCCGGTTCTCGGACAGGATGCCGGCGATGTCGTTCAGGCTGCCGTTCGGGTTGCCGCGGCCGTCCTGGTCGGCGATGTAGCGGAAGGCGACGCGGTCCTCGTCCTCCAGCCGCTTCAGCGTGTCCGGGTCGGCGAAGTAGCAGCCGTCATGGTGCTGGATCGGGATGCGCACCGTCTGCCCGGCGTTGTAGCCGCGGGTGAACGGGCTGTTCGAGGTTTCGACCCGCATCGCCACGGTGCGGGAGCAGAATTTCAGCCCGGCATTGCGCAGCAGCGCGCCGGGCAGCAGCCCCGCCTCGGTCAGGATCTGGAAGCCGTTGCAGATGCCGACGGTCGGCACGCCGCGGGCTACCGCCTGGCGGATCGCGCCCATGATCGGCGACTGCGCCGCCATGGCGCCGGAGCGGAGATAGTCGCCGTAGGAGAAGCCGCCGGGGATGGCGATCAGGTCGGTCGGCGGCAGCTCGGTGTCGCGGTGCCAGACCATGTGGGTCGGCCGTCCGGTCGCGTGGGAGAGTGCCACGGCGAGGTCTCGGTCGGCGTTCGATCCCGGGAAGACGATGACGGCGGCTTGCATGCGCGGGATGTAGCGGTCCCGCCGGGCCTTGGCAAGGGCGCCGCGGGCTGTGCTGGCATGCAGGGCAGCGCGGCCTCGGCGCTGCGATGTGCGGGCGAGAAAACGGCCGGCTCCGCAGGGTGGCGGAGCCGGCCGGCAGGCCAGTCGCAGGGGGATAAGGCTACAGGCGGAGAGGCGCGAGGCGGAGAAGCAGGTCGCGCGGGTCGTTGGCGGGGGCTGGGCCGTCGACGCCGATGTCGCGCAGCATGTGGTCGTCCAGCCCATCTACCGGCAGCCGGGGATTGCGGCGCGCGCCCAGCGTGGCCGCGGCGGCGCCGATCAGGGCGCGCAGACCGGAGCGGCTGGTCGGCAGAGTGGCGCGACTTTGGATATGGTCGGTGCAGGTGGTCGTCATGGCATGTCCCTTTCCGGCAGGGCGTTCGTTCGGTCATCGGGAACACCATCAGGATCGCGGTCTAGAGAACAAACCGCAAACAGGATATTCTCTTGGACGGGATAAGAGAATCTATCGAGCCGACGAGGGAACCATGCGCCGTCGCCTGCCGCCGCTGAACGGGATCCGCGCCTTCGAGGCCGCGGCCCGCCACCAGAGCTTCACCCGCGCCGCCGAGGAACTGGCGGTGACCCAGGCCGCGGTCAGCCAGCAAGTGCGGCGGCTGGAGGACTGGCTGGGCGCCAAGCTGTTCGACCGCACCGAGGGCGGGCTGGAGCTGACCGACATCGGCCGCAATTACCTGCCGGTGCTGCGCGATGCCTTCGACGCGATTGCCGAGGCCACGGCCCGGATCCGGCCGCCGCCGCATTCCGGCATTCTCACCGTATCGGCGATCCCGTCCTTCATCCGCAAATGGCTGGTGTCGCGGATGCCGTCCTTCAACGAGCAGCAGCCCGACATCGACGTCAATCTGGACGCCGAGTCCCGGCTGGTTGATTTCAGCCGGGACCGCGTCGACTGCGCCATCCGCTTCGGCAGCGGCGCCTGGGAGGGGGTGGTGGCGGAGAAGCTGTTCTCCGAGGACACCTTCCCGGTGTGCAGCCCGGAGCTGGTCGAGGCCGGGTTGTGCCGGCTGGAGGACCTGCGCCGCTTCCGCCTGCTGCACGACGAGACGCTGGTGCAGTGGAAGCACTGGCTGCGTGCGGCCGGGATGGAGGATCTCGGCTGGGTGCGCGGGCCGCGGACGCAGGATTCGGCGCTGCTGATCCAGATGGCGATCGAAGGCCAGGGGGTGGCGCTGGCGCAGCGGGTGCTGGTGATGGACGACCTGCGTGCCGGTCGGCTGGTTCGGCCGTTCGAGCTGTCGCTGCCGAGCGACCATCTGAAGAGCGACTACGCCTATTACTTCGTGGCGCCGCCGACGGCCCTCAGCCGGCCTCTGGTCCGGGCATTCCGCGACTGGTTGTTCGCCGTCGCCGCGGAGGCCGAGGCTTCGCCGGAGGAGCCGATGGCGCTGCCGGCGGCTTGAGCGCCGCCGGCTTGGGCCGGGTTAAGCCAGCGCCTCGTCGAAGAATGTCAGCAGCCGCTTCCAGTGCCGCTCGGCGCCGGTCTCGTTGTAGACGCTGTGGTCGGGCACCGCCCAGCCATGCGCCATGCCGACGTAGTTCTCGATGATGTGGTCGACGCCGCCCCGCCGCAGGGTTTCGGCCAGCCGGGCCGACTGCTCCGGCGGGAAGCTGTTGTCGACCTCGGCGACGCCGACATAGACGCGGGCCTTGATCTTGTCGGCGAGCAGATGCGGGCTGTCCGGCGCCTCGCCGGCCAGGTTGCCGCCATGGAAGCTCGCCGCCGCGGCGATCCGGTCGGCATAGGACGCGGCCGCGGTCAGCGCCCGGGCGCCGCCCATGCAGTAGCCGACGGCGCCGATCGGGCCTGTGACCTTCTCGGCGTCGAACACGTCGAGGAAGGCGGCCGTGTCGCGCCGCGTCATCTCCTGGCTGGTCTCGCGCAGCATCGTCATGATCTGGGCGCGGGCCGTCTCGTCGCCGAAGGACGCGCCGGTGAACGGGCCGTACGCGCCGAAGCGGTAGAACAGGTCCGGCAGCAGCACGACATGGCCCGAATCGGCCAGCCGCTGCGCCATACCGGCCAGCGAGGCCCGCGGGCCCATCGCATCCATGTAGAGGATTGCGCCGCGCAGCGTCTTGCCGGTCGCGGCAGCGCTGTCGGGGTGGAACAGCGCCGCCTTGGCCGTCCCGTCCGACGTCTTGATCTGGAGGTCGCGCCTCATCTGCCAATCCCTGGTGGCTCGCCCCGGCCGCGGGAGCGCTATCGAGAAGGAGCGGCCGTGGCGGGATCATAGGCTTCATTCCCGCCAGAACGGCTTGCGGCGCATGGTCTCGATCTGGTCGCGGCTCAGGCCGAGGTCGCACAAGGTGTCGTCGTCCATGCGCTGCATCCGGCCGCGCGCCTCGATCCGGGCGCACCACAGCACCGGCAGGGCCGCGACGCGGCGGAGCAGGACAAGGATGGGGTTCGGCCGCTTGCGGGGTGCCGCGCGGCGTTCGTCAACGCAGAAGCTGGTCATGATACGGTCCTGATCGAGGTTGGGAGATCAGGGGTCGACCCGTGCCTCTAAGATCGGTCCTGGCGGCCGCGGCGGCAAACGGGATAGTCTGGCCCTAGACCAATAAAAACTTGGCCTGTGAGGTCGGAATGGGATGGCGTCTGCCTCCGTTGAATGGCGTGCGGGCCTTCGAGGCGGCGGCGCGGCACCGCAGCTTCACCCGCGCCGCGGCCGAGCTGTCGGTGACTCAGGCTGCGGTCAGCCAGCAGGTGCGCCGGCTGGAGGACTGGCTGTCGGTCAAGCTGTTCCGCCGCCGCGAGAACAGCCTGGAGCTGACCGAGGCCGGCCGCACCTATCTGCCGCCGGTCAGCGCCGCCCTGGCCGGCATCGCCGATGCGACGGCGCAGATCGCGCCGGGTCGCACTGCTGGCGTGCTCACCATCAGCACCACCCCGTCCTTCGCCGCGAAATGGCTGACGGCACGCCTGCGGGGGTTCACCGCGGCGCATCCCGATATCGACGTCAACGTCACGGCATCGCTGGCCCGGGTCGATCTCGAGGGCGGGGAGGCGGATTGCGCCACCCGCTGGGGCCAGGGCGGGTGGGAGGGGCTGGCGTGCGACCGGCTGTTCACGGACGACAGCTTCCCGGTCTGCAGCCCGGCGCTGCGCGACGGGCCGCCAGGGCTGCGCACGCTCGACGACCTGCGCCGGCACACGCTGCTGCACGACCAGTCCCTGGCGCCCTGGCGCGACTGGCTGCGCGCCGTCGGCATGGCGGATGTCGACTGGGTGCGCGGATTGCGGGTCAGCGATTCCTCGCTGACCATCCAGGCGGCGATGGAAGGGCAGGGGGTGGCGCTGGTCGTGTTCTCCCTGGTGGCCGACGACCTGGCGGCGGGGCGGCTGGTGCGGCCGCTCGACCTCTCGGTGCCAAGCCCCGCCAGCTACCATTTCGTCGCCACGACGCGGGCGCTGCGCCGGCCGATCGTCCGGGCGTTCCGCGACTGGATCGTCGCCGCGGCAGCCGAGACCACCCTGGCGCCGAGGGAACCGGTCGCGTCGTCGCCCCCGGCCGATTGAACCACGCCCGGACTTGTCGGGCGCTGCCGGCCGGACCATCTGCCTTCCGGTACAACGATTGGAGGAGAGGCGCGTGATCGATCCGAAGAAGCTGTTCGAGGATTTCCTCGGCGGCGGTGCGAAGCAGTCCGGCGGCAAGGGCTCCGGCCTGTCCGGCAACCTCGGCACGCTGGCCACAGGTGCTGTCGGCGGCGGGTTGATCGGCCTCCTCCTCGGCTCGAAGAAGGTCCGCAAGTTCGGCGGCAGCGCGCTCGGCTATGGCGGCGCCGCGGTGCTCGGCGGCCTGGCCTACAAGGCGTGGCAGGACTGGTCGGCCAACCGGGCGCCGGCCCCGGCCCAGCCACCGGCGCAGCAGCCGCTGGCACTGCCACCGCCGCGCAGCCCGTTCGACCTCGAGACGCAGAACGCCGCCGGCGGCGGCGACGCGCGCATCGCCGTGGTGCGGGCGATGATCGCCGCGGCCAAGGCCGACGGCCATATCGATGCTGAGGAGCAACGGGCCCTGTTCGACCGCATCGGCCAGCTCAACCTCGGCACCGAGGAGAAGGCGTTCGTGATGGACGAGCTGGCCAAGCCGCTCGACATCGCGGCGATCGCGGCCCTGCCGGCGTCGCCGGAGCAGGCGGCGGAGATCTGGCTGGCCTCACGCCTGGCGATCGACGCGGACGATCCGCGCGAGAAGGCCTATCTCGACGATCTGGCGACGCGGCTGAAGCTGCCCGAGGGGCTCGCAGCCCATCTCGAGGCGCAGGCGGCCGCGGTCGCATAACCCCTTCGCTGTCATGCCACGGCTTGACCCGGGCATCCAGAGACTGTCGATGCCGCTCCGTGGCCCCTGGATCGCCGGGTCTAGCCCGGCGATGACAGGAAGTGGGACGACCGCAGTGCCTCAGGCGACCAGGTCGATCGTGTAGCTCTCGGTGACCGGGTTGGCCAGCAGCTTGCGGCACATCTCGTCGAGGCGCGCCTTGGCCTCGGCCGCATCGGCAGCGGCGATCTCGACCTCGATCACCTTGCCCTGCCGGACCTCGCCGACCTCGCCGAAGCCGAGGCCCTGCAGGGAATGGCCGATCGCCTTGCCCTGGGTGTCCAGGACACCGGGCTTCAGCATGACGTGAATGCGCGCTTTCATGGGGCGACCTGGCTCTCACGGATGTCGACGACACTTCCTTCCGGCAGGATGCCGAGGCGCCGGGCCACTTCCTGATAGGCCTCGAGGACGCCGCCGAGATCCTGGCGGAAGCGATCCTTATCGAATTTCTCGTTGGTCTGCACGTCCCACAGGCGGCAGTTGTCCGGGCTGATCTCGTCGGCCAGGACGATCCGCATCTCGTCGTTCTCGTCGTATAGCCGGCCGAACTCCAGCTTGAAGTCGACGAGCTTGAGGCCGATGCCGAGGAACAGGCCGGTGAGGTAATCGTTCACCCGCAGCGACAGCGACACGATGTCGTCGAGGTCCTGGGCGTTGGCCCAGCCGAAGGCGGTGATGTGCTCTTCCGATACCATCGGGTCGTTGAGCTCGTCCGACTTTAGATAATACTCGATGATCGAGCGCGGCAGCGGCGTGCCTTCGGGCACGTTGAAGCGCTTCGAGAACGAGCCGGCGGCGATGTTGCGCACCACGACCTCGAGCGGGATGATCTCGACCTCGTGGATCAACTGCTCGCGCATGTTCAGGCGGCGCATGAAATGCGTCGGCACGCCGATCTCGGACAGCCGGGTCATCAGGTACTCGGAGATGCGGTTGTTCAGCACCCCCTTGCCCGAGATCACCGCCTTCTTCGTACCGTTGTTCGCCGTCGCATCGTCCTTGAAGTACTGGACGATCGTGCCAGGCTCCGGTCCCTCGTAGAGGACCTTGGCCTTGCCTTCGTAGATGCGCCTGCGGCGGCTCATGTGGGGGCGTCCATGGTACGGTGAAGCCAACAGCAAAAAAGGGTCGGGACGTCCCACGGGGGACGTCCACGCTCGCGCACATATAGCAAGCGCGGCTCCGGTAAACAATTGCGCGCTCCCGTCCGCCTCCGGAGGTGACCGTGGCGGCCGGAGACGCTATATCCTTCCCTATGGGATACGCCCGCGCCTGCGGGCCGGTGGAAGGACACGGCATGACGACGTTCGACTCGCGGGGCAAGGGTTTCGAGGCGGAGTTCCAGCACGACCAGGAACTCCTGTTCCGGATCCAGAACCGGCGCAACAAGCTGCTGGGCCTGTGGGCGGCCGAGCTGATGGGCCTGACCGGCGCCGACGCCGAGGCCTATGCGAAGGAGGTCATCATGTCCGACTTCGAGCGGCAGACCGACGAGGACGTGCACGACAAGGTCTATGCCGACCTGAAGATCCACGACGTCGACCTGTCCGACCATCGGCTGCGCAAGAAGATGGATGCGCTGCTGGTGGTGGCGCGGCAGCAGATCATGACCGAGGCGACGCCGAAGTAAGGCTGGCGCCTTCGACGGACGGAAAAGGGCGGCTTCGGCCGCCCTTTTCTTTGCCGTCTTTTCGTTGGCTGAACGCTCGGTCAGCCTTTCACGGCCCCGGCCGTCAGCCCGCTGGTCATGGCGTTGCGGAAGATATAGTAGATCACCGCCGGCGGCACGGCGTAGATCAGCCCGGTCGCCATCAGCAGGTTCCAGGGCGAATCGTCGGCCGACAGGAACAGCCCCAGCCCGACCGACAGCGGCGCCGCCTGCTCGCTCGACAGCAGCAGGAAGGCGTAGAGATATTCGTTCCAGGCCAGGATCAGCGCGTAGATGCCGATCGCCACCAGGGACGGGCGCATCAGCGGCAGATAGACCAGGCGGAAGATCTGCAGCGGACCGGCGCCGTCCATGATCGCCGCCTCGTCGAGCTCGCGCGGCAGCTTGTCCGAGGCCTGCTTCAGCACCCAGATGGCATAGGGCGAGGCCAGCGCGATCATCGCCAGGATCAGCGCGGTCTGGGTGTCGAGCAGGCCGTAGGAACCCATGGTCTTGTACATCGGCACCGCCAGGAAGGCGGCCGGGATCAGGTAGGTGGCCAGCGCCAGGTTCATCACCTGGCGGCCGCCCTTGACGCGCAGCCGGCTGATCGCGAAGGCGGCGCAGGTGGCGACGAACAGGGTCGCGACCCCGGTGGTGACCGCGATGAAGAAGCTGTTGCCGAGCTGCAGCCAGAAGTTGCTGAGGTAGTAGTGCTGCTGCCGGAACACGGTGAGGAAGTTCGAGAAGGTCGGATGCTCCGGCCACAGCGTTCCGGCCAGGACCGCGTCCTGCGGCGAGATCGCCAGGACGAACAGATGGTACAGCGGCACCATCGTCCACAGCACCACCGGGACGGCGATCAGGACCAGAACCGCTTCGTTGAACCAGCGCTTCATGCCTCGCCTCCCTTGGACAGGCGCTTCACCATGACGAAGACCAGCGGCAGGACCAGCGGCATGGCGACGATGATCGAGGCGACGCCGAGGTCGAGGGCGTTGTTGCGCAGGTAGCGGATGCCGAGCGTGGCCAGCACCTGGGTGCTGTCGTTCGGGCCGCCGCCGGTCAGCAGGTAGACGCTGTTGAAGTCGCCCAGCGTCCAGATCGTCGACAGGATGACCGAGGTGACGTAGAGCGCCGCGACCGATGGCCAAGTGACGAAGCGGAAGCGCTGCCAGCGCGAGGCGCCGTCGACCGAAGCGGCCTCATAGAGGTCGCGGGCGATGGCGAGGCGCCCGGTCAGCAGGATCAAGGTCCAGAACGGCAGCGACTTCCAGATATGGACCACGACCGTGCAGAAGAAGGCCAGCCACGGGTTGGTCAGCCAGGGTGGGCCTTCGAAGATGCCGAACAGCTGGAACAGCTGCTGGTTGATCATGCCCGTCTCGGGGTTGAGCATGACCCGGAAGGACAGGATGGTCGGGATCGACGGCACCGCCCAGGGCAGGATGAACAGCACCAGCAGCAGCCGGATCCACCAGCGCGGCACGGCGAAGAAGCCGGACAGGCCGAGCGCGATCACCATCTTCACGTTCACCGCGATCAGCAGGAACAGGATGGTGTTAACCGCCGCGGTCAGGAAGATCGGGTCGGCGAACAGGCGCCGGTAGCTGGCCGGGTTGGCGCCGAGATAGAGGCCGTAGCCGACCGGATAGGCCACCAGCACCAGGAACACGGCGACATAGGGGATGAGCATGATCGCCCCCCAGGTCGCCCATGTGCGGCGGTGGCTGCGACGGGCGGCGGCCGGGATCGCATGGACCGTGGTCGCGGTCATCGGCTGGTCCTCTCTAGAAACAGGCTGCGGCTCGGCCCGCGCGGCGGTCTGCGCGGGCCGGGCCGGCAGGTCGGTCCTTAACCGGCGATTTCCTTGATCCGGACGATCATCTCATCGACCGCCTGATCGGGCGAGACGCCGTCCTGGACCACGCGGTTCAGCGCCTTGGCCCAGACGTTCTCGGCATTCACCGTGGTGAAGTGGTAGTTGTAGACGAAGGGGAAGGGCAGGGTACCCTCGGTGAACTGCTTCGACACCACGGCGCGGTGCGGGTCGCTGCCGTCGGTCCAGAACGGCCGGGCGGCGCCCGACTTGGTCACCGGGTACCAGCGGCCGACCGAGCCCTCGACGAAGGGCGTCAGGTTCTCATCCTTCATCATGAAGGCCATGAACTCCTTGGCCCGCGCCTTGTTCTTGGAGTCGGCGAAGATCACCGCGGTCTTGGTCGCGGCCAGGTTCGGCAACGTCCCGCCGTCGGGCTTCTTCGGGAACAGGGTGGTGCGGATGTTCTCTTCGTAGTTCTTCTTCGCCTGGGCCCGCTGCTCCTCGGTCAGCGTCTGGTTGGTCGAATCGTCCAGATGCTTGCTGGGGATCGAGATCGTGGCGTTGTGGGTTAGGATTGTGGTCTTGTTGTGGAAGTTGACGTTGTTGTCGGTGTCGAGCCAGTTGACCGAGGAGGGCGGGGTGCAGCCGCGGGTGAAGATCGAGCTGTAGCCCTTCACCGCCTCGATCATCGCCGCCCGGTTCTCCGGCTGGTCGAGCACGATCTTGCCGCTCTCGTCGACGATCTTGACGTTGTAGGCGTTGGCCCAGGTCAGGAAGCTGAAGAAGGTGTCGGAGGCGGCGACGCTCATCGGATGGCCGATGGCGTAGATGCGCTTGCCCTTGGCGCGCAAGCCGGCCTGCACCTTGTCGCACCAGAAGTCCCAGTACGCGTTCCACTCGGTCGGGATGTCGGCCTCGGTGAAGCCGGCATCCTGCAGCATGTCCTTCCAGTAGAAGATGTGCATGGTCTGGCGTTCGATCGGGAAGGCGTAATAGGCCTTCTGCCCGGTCTTGCCGTTCATCAGGAAGGTGGTGGCCAGCGCGTCGGGCTGGAACTGGTCCTTGATCGGGGTGAGGACGTCGCTGACATCCTCCAGCCGGCCCTCGAAGGCCCACTGGCCGGTGGTGCGGAAGTCGTAGGTGGTGCAGTACCCGACATCGGGCGGCGTCCCGGCCTCGACCGCTGCGACCGACTTCACGATGCAGTCCTCGGTCGAATACAGCGACAGGTCGACCTTGACGCCGGTGGCCTTCTGGTACCGGTCGATCAGGTCCGTCAGGGCGGCGTCCTCGCCCTTGTAGAAGCCCTTGGTGAACCAGACAGTGAGGGTGTCCTGCGCCAGGGCGGGCAGGGCGGCGGTGAGGCCGAGGGTCAGAGCACAACCCGCCATGAGGTGGCGGAGACCGATCTTGGGCATGGAACTTCTCCCAGAACAGAGGAAAGGAAGCGGCGGCTTGTGCCGTCTTGCTGGTGGCTTCCGGACGGCTGGAAGCGGGGTTTTCAGGCGGGCCTCCTGGCGGTGGAGCCCCGTTCGACGATTTCGAAGCCGACATCGATCACCCGCGGCGGCGCCGGCGCGTCGTCCTCGGCGTCGAGGATGCGCATCAGCAGCTCGCCGACCCGGCGGCCAATGCCTTCGGCGTCGATCCGGACGGTCGACAGCGCCGGCACGCATTGGCTGCCGATCTCGAAATCGCCGAAGCCCATGATCGAGACCTCCCCCGGCACGGCGATGCCGCGGCGGTGGCATTCCATCAAGGCGCCGACGGCGGCGAGGTCCGAGACCGCGAACACGGCGTCGATCGGCCCGGCAGTGTCGAGCAGATGGCCCATGGCGGCGGCGCCGCCGGCGAAGGATACCGGCACGTGGCCGCGATGGACGACGGCGTCGGCCGGCAGCCCGGCCTGGCGCAGCACTTCGGTGAAGCCGACCAGCCTGGCCTCACCGCGGAAATCGTGCGAGGCGCCGCCGACAGCCGGGCCGATGCCGCCGATGCGGCGGTGCCCCAGCGCGATCAGGTGCCGCGCCGCAGCCCGGCCGGCGTCGATATTGGAGAAACCGACGGCCCGGTCGATCGGCGCGACCGCGCCGCAATCCCAGATCTCGACCACCGGGATGCCGGCGCTGCGCAACATGGTCCGCACCGCATCGGTGTGGTGCATGCCGGCCAGCACGATCGCCTCCGGCCGGCGCTCCAGCATTGCCCGCACCAGCGCTTCCTCCTCACCCATCCGGTAGAGAGTATAGCCGATCAGCAGCTGATAGCCGGTCCGGCGCAGCGCTTCCGACAGCCCATGCGCGGTGTCGGCGAAGTTGGAGTTGGTCAGCGTCGGCACCAGCGTGGCGATGAAGCCGGTGCGGCGCGACGACAGGGCGGCGGCGACCTTGTCGTCGACATAGCCGAGCTGCTCGATCGCCCGGCGGATGCGGTCGCGCGTCTCCGGCGCCACCCGGCTGCTGCCGGCCTGCACCCGGGACACGGTCATCGGCGAGACCCCGGCGAGACGGGCGACGTCCCGCATGGTCGGCCGGAGGGAACGCTTGGGCATGGCTTGGCTCTCGATCGGCCGTGCAACTGCTCCGGATCCGGCCCGGCGCCGACAAGACTGCACATCCCGGCGCGTCCGGGCCGCAGCGGCAGGCCGGCGGACAAGGCGGGATCGCACGCAGGTGCAGCAGGCGATGGAACGCATCATCGGCAGGGCCGGGCGGTCCGTACGGTCAGGCAGATGCGATCGATGGCAAGCATGATGTCGGCCCTCCCCACGGCCTGAGGTCGATTTGTCGTTCTTATTGATGTGACCGGTAACATGAACGGCCGTCGAAACGCAAGAGCGAGGCCGCATGGCGAAGGATCTGACGAGGATTGATGTGAAGATCGCGCGATGCGGTTACGCGCCGCCGGCTATGACCCTCAGCGATCCGGGGCGCCGCGCCGCGCCAACGAGCCAGTCGCGATCGAACAGGTCCGCCAGCGCGCGATAGGCCGATACGGGAACCTGATCGAAGCCGTCGCTGCTGCCGTTGAAGAACTCGGAGAGACGGAGGTCGACGGCGGTGGCGTCGCCGACATGCAGGCCGAACTGAGCCAGGTCTTCGGCCACCGAGCCTTGCCGCGGAAGATAGGCGTCGACCGAACGCAGCTGCGGGCTCGCCGCGGGCAGCCGCACCAGGACGACGCGTGTCACCGAGGGTTGGGCATCGGGGCTGATCAGGGTCGTGCCGAGCATCAATCCGCCCAGCACGCTGACGGGCGGGGCCGCCGGGAACAGGCAGAAGGTGATGGCTTGCGCGTCGCCCGTCAGGTCGCCGACCTGGATGTGAAGACCATGCTTGGAGAGGAACATGGCGCCCTTGAGCGTCAGAGTGCCGGTGGGCAGCACCTCGGTGTAGGAGACCGGCAGCCGATTGGGACTCGATTCGACCCCGACGGTCAGCTCGCCCCGGACAAGCCGGCCGCGAAAATAGGGCGACCAGGCGTGTGAGTAGCAGACGAACGTGCCGGCCAGCTCGACGGATCCCGATCTGTTGCGGCGGCTGGCGGGCTCCCCAAGGCGTTGCAGCAGATCCTCGCGGTCACGGCCGTGGCGGGCACAGATCTCGTCGAGGAACGCCTCGGTGTCGCAATCCGCGATCCACTGGCCGGGCCGGTCCAGGCCGAGCACCTTGGACCAGTCCTCATAGATCTGCCGCTCACGCGGCTGGGCACGGCCCTGCAGCCATTTGTAGGCGCGGTCGACATCGAACGGCGTCGCCGGATTGATGCGCCGAAACGCGGCGGCGAGATCCTTGTGCGTGGCCGCGCCCAGTACGGCCGCGGTGAGACGAAACTTCCGATCGATGTCTCGTGCCACTCGAGTTCCCTGCTGTCGGGCCACCCGCCCATTGCCGACGCCATATTGGCATATTCCTGGAAAAGACAAAGAAATCCGACGCGTTCCAAACGCAAGGGATGCTGTTCCCGCCCGCACTGCCGCAAAGATGATGTGGGAAAGTGCACCTGAGGGGGCTGAATTGATCACCGGTTTGCAGGGTCACGGCCGCGCAGCGGCACGGGCACTCCTCGACACCACTTGCCTCCGGCCCCCCATCATGCGCCGGACGCCGGCCGTGTTGCTCGTCCTGGGCCTCGCCGTGGGCGTCTCGTGGCCGGCCGGCCCTGCGCTTGCCGCAAACTTCAATGTCGGCACCGACGCACAGCTGAGGAACGCCATCAGCAGCGCCGGGAATGGCGACACCATCACCTTCACCGGCAACATCACCCTCGGCGACAACCTGCCGACCGTGACCAAGAACGTGACCGTCAACGGCGGGCTCTTCACCTTGTCGGGCGACAACAAGTATCGCGGCCTGTTCGTGCAGTCCGGCACGGTCGCGATCAACAATCTCGCCATCAAGGATGCGGTCGCCCAGGGCGGCAAGGGCGGAGACGGCGACGGCGCCGGCTCTGGCGGCGGCGGTGCAGGGCTCGGCGGCGCGATCTTCATCGGCGCCGGCGCCCATGTGGCGGTGAGCGGTGTCAGCGTGCAGAACGGCGTGGCGCGCGGCGGCAATGGCGGCAACAGCGTCACAGGCAGCTTCGGTACCACCGGCGGCGGCGGCGGCGGGTATTGGATCACCGGGGCCGATGGCGGCTTCGGCCGCCCCTATATCGCCGGCGGCGGCGGCACCCCCACCGGCGGCGACAGCCACTCCAATGCCAACGGCGACGCCGGCGGGTTCGGCGGCGGCGGCGGGGGTGGCAGCACCGGCTATTTCGGCGGCACCGGCGGGTTCGGGGGCGGCGGCGGCGGCGGCAGCGGCGCCACCACGATGCCCGGTGGCTTCGGGGGCGGCACGGGCGGCGCCGGCGCAACCGGCCTCGGCGGTGGTGGCGGTGGCGGCGGCGGATTCGGCGGTGCGATCTTCGTCCAGCAGGGCGGAACCCTGAGCCTGGCCGGCTCGATCAACATTTCCGGAAACACGGTTGCCGGCGGCAATGGCGGATCCGGCCATACCGGGGGCGGGGGCGGCGCAGGCGTCGGATCGGGGCTCTTTCTCGGCGGCAATGGGACGCTGAACCTGACCCCCGGTGCCGGGCAGCCACAGGTGATCAGCGACGCCATTGTCGACCAGACCGGTGCCGGCGGCACCGGCACCAACGCCGGCAGTTGGTCGCTCGTGAAGGACGGCGCGGGGACGACGATCCTGACCGGGGCCAACGCCTATTCCGGCGGAACCACCGTCAATTCCGGTGTCCTGCAGGGCAGCACTGCGGGCCTGCAGGGAAATATCCTGAACAATGCCAGCGTGGTCTTCGACCAGGCCGGCACCGGCACCTACGCCGGCAACATGTCGGGCACCGGCGCTCTCACCGTGCGCGGCACGGGTGCCGTCACATTCACCGGAACCAACACCTATTCGGGAGCCACGACGGTCAATGGCGGCGGCACCCTGTTGTTCAGCTCCGACACCAACCTGGGCGCCGCGGGCAATGGCATCAGTCTCAACAACGGCACGATGGGGGTTGGCGCAGGGGAGGGAGGACAGGTCTTCAGCCGACCCGTCACGATCACCGACACCGGCGGGATTTCCGTTGGGGACAATGTGCCGAACCCTGTGACCTGGAGCGGCCAGATCAGCGGCGGCAGGCTGGGCAAGTCCGGCCTTGGCACGCTGATCCTGTCCGGGGTCAACACCTATTCCGGCGGCACGGTGGTCGGCGGCGGCACGCTGCTGTTCACCTCCGACGCCAATCTGGGCGCGGCCGGCACAGGTATCACGCTGGAGAACGGCGGAACGATCGGACCGACCAAGGATGCGGTCGCGGGCCTCTCGATGACCCGCCCCATCACCCTGGCCGGCAGGGGCGCCATCACCCTCGGGGTCAATCCCCTCACCTGGGCCGGCAACATCACCGGCAATGGCCAGTTGATCAAGGGTGGCCTCGGCGTGCTGACGCTCGCGGGAGCAACCAACACCTACACCGGCGGCACGTTCGTGGCGCAAGGCACGCTGCAGATCGCGTCCGACGACAAGCTTGGCGCGGCGGGCACGGGCGTCACCCTGATCCAGGGGGGCAATCTCTGGGCATCCGGGACCTTCACCACCCCGCGGCCCTTCCTGTTGCAGAACGGGGGCGGCGCGTTCCAGGTCGACGCCGGCCAAACCCTCACCCTGAGCGGGGACCTCCAAGTGGCCGCAGGAAGCGGCCTCACCAAGATCGGCGCCGGCACGCTCGTCCTGGCGGGCACCAGCAGCGCGATCGGGACCATCTACCAGAACGGCGGCACGCTGCAGGGCAACACCTCGACCCTGGGCGGCGGCAACATCGCCTTCGATGCCAACGCGCAGAACACGATCGCCCGATCGGTCACGTTCGACCAGGCCGCGGACGGCACCTTTGCCGGCAAGATCACCGGCATCGGCAGCCTGGCCAAGACCGGCGCCGGCACGCTGATCCTGGGCGGCGACAACAGCTACAGCACCGGCACCACGGTCTCGGCGGGGACCTTGCAGGGCACGAGCAAGAGCCTGCAGGGCGCCATCGCGAACAACGCCGCGGTGATCTTCGACCAGGACTTCGCCGGCACTTACGCCGGCGCCATGACCGGCTCCGGCACGCTCACCAAGAACGGCACCGGCAAACTCAGCTTCACCGGCACCAGCAGCGTCGGCGGCGGCACGACCATCAATGCCGGCGCTCTTGCCGTCAACGGTCACCTGGCCAGCAACGTCACGGTCAACAAAGGCGGCACGCTCAACGGCGTGGGCAACATCACCGGCAGCATCACCAACAATGGCGGCACGATCAGCCCGGGCAACTCGATCGGTCATCTGACGGTCGACGGCGACTTCACCTTCAACAGCGGCACCTACGAGGTCGAGGTCGATCCCCAAGGCGACAGCGACCGCGTCAGCGTGGTCGGCGCCGGCCATGCGGTGAGGATCCATACCGGCACTCTGCTGGTCGTCCCGCACCCCGGCACCTACACACCCGGCACGACCTACACGATCATCACGACGGAGGCCGGCGGCAACGTCTGGGTCGGCGAGCTGGCCGGGGGCGTCGGGTTCCTGGTGCCGGAGGCCTCGCTCGATCCCGATCTGCACAGCATCTATCTCACCCTGGCGCTGCCGCCCGACGCCTTCCGCTCGGCCGGCCGGACCGACAACCAGCGGGCCGTCGGCGGCGCGCTCGACGCCATCGCCGCCGGCGGCGATGACGGCGGCCTGATCACGGCAGTGGCCAACCTGCAGCCGTCGCAGGGCGCGGCGGCGTTCGATGCGCTGAGCGGCCAGCCCTATGCCGATTTCGGCACGGTGAACGTGCAGGCCAGCCAGCTGTTCATGAATACGGTCGGCCGCCAGATGGCGGGCCGGCGCGGCGCGCGCCTCGGTGCGCCCCCGAGCGTGTCGCTGGCCGGGACGTGCGAGGCTGACTGCGACGCCGATGCCGTCACGCCACAGCACTTCTCCGCCTGGCTGGCCGGCATCGGCAGCACCGGCGGCGTCGATGGCGACGGCAACGCCGCCGACCTCTCCTACACGCTGGGCGGCACCGCCTTCGGCGTCGACTATCGCCTCGATCCGCGCTTGCTGGTCGGCATCGCCGGCGGCTATGTCGGCGGCTCGCAGTCGGTCGACGGCTTCCGGGGCGACGGCGATACCGATGCGCTGAGCGTCGCTCTCTACGGCTCCTTCACCCAGGGCGCCTTCTATGCCGATGCGCTGGCGGGCTACGCCAATGCCTCCAACCACCTGAAGCGCAAGGTCTCCCTTCCGGGGATGGAGAGCGGCAGCGCCAGCGGCGACACCAGCGCCGACCAGTTCCTCGGCCAGGTCGAGGCCGGCTACAGGATCGGGCTGGGCTTCCCGGCCGGCACGTCGATCACCCCCTTCGGCCGCCTGCAGATCGCCTCGGTCCATCAGGATGGCTTCACCGAGAAGGGCCGGAGCGACTTCAATCTCGACGTCGAGTCGCAGACCACCACCTCGGTGCGCTCGACCTTCGGCGCCGACCTCGCCGCCGGCTTCGATCTCGGCGGCGGCCGGCCGCTGGATGTCGGCGTGCGGGTGGGGTGGATGCACGAATTCGCCGACACGGACCGGCCGATCACGGCAGCCTTCGCCGGGGCATCCGGTCCGGAGTTCACGGTGTCCGGCGCCGAGGCGGCGCGCGACAGCGCCGTGATCGGCGTCTCCGCCGCAACCGAGATCGCCGACAACACCTTCCTGTCGGTCGGCTACGACGGCGAAGTCGGCGGCAGCACCGACAACCATCAGATCAGGGCGGTGTTCCGGCGGACCTGGTGAAGCAAGGGGCTAGACCACGATGAGCATGCGAACCAAAGTCATCGGCTTGGCGTTCGGCGGCATCGCCTTCGCCCAGATCCCCACCGCGGCGCAGGCGCAGTGCAACTCGAGCAGCAATCCGGCTCCGGCGCCTGCGGCCTCGGCGAACTTCTCGAACCAAAGCTTCGGCAATCCACCGCTGAAGCCCTATATGGTGACCTCGCCGGGCATCACCGGCTGCACCGGGCCCGATGGAGATTACGGCGAATCCGGCGTCGATGGCAGTCCGGGACAGGCCGGTGGGCAGATCACCGGCACCAGCACGGCCCTGACCATCATCGGCGGCGCCGAGTCTGTCGGTGGCATTTCGACCTTCGGCGCTTACATCGCCAGCGTGGGCGGGGCTGCCGGCGCCGGCGGTCAAGGTGGCTACACCACCTCGAGCGACCTCCAGGGCGGCAATGGCGGCGCCGGCGGAGCGGGCGGCAGCATTACGATCAGGTTCGACGGCACCTTCGTTCCGGATCCAACGACCGGCCTGGCGACTTACGGGCTCGACGTGTTGTCTGCTGGCGGCGCCGGCGGCAACGGAGGAGAGTCCAGCTATTCCGGAATCTGGGCGAAGCAGGGGGGCGATGGCGGGCCAGGGGGGGCCGGCGGATCGGTCGCGCTCACGGCAAGCGGCTCCGTCCAGGCGGATGCTGTCGGCGTTGCGGCAGTGTCCAGCGGCGGTATGGGCGGGAACGGAGGCAATTCCTCCACCACGGACAAGCTCGACACCACACAGGGCGGCGATGGGGGCAATGGCGGCCAGGCCGGCTCGGTGTCGCTGAATTGGTTGAGCGGAACTGTCACTTCCGCGCAATTCGGTTTGCTCGCCACCGCCGATGGCGGGGCCGGAGGCTCCGGAGGCGATGCAGCCAGCGCCTTCGACACCACGGGTGGCGATGCCGGTGCGGGCGGCAATGCGGGCGCAGCCAGCCTGGTGCTCACCAGCGGCGGGGTCTCCGTCATCCTGGCCCCGCCCCATTCGACCGGCGCCGGCATCTATGTCTCGGCGATCGGCGGCAATGGCGGCAATGGCGGAACCGTGGAGTCCGGGATTGGGGAAGGCGGCGGCAACGGCGGGAACGGTGGGAATGGCGGGACTGCCAGCGCCACCATTCTGGGCTCGGTCGCCTATTCCAGCCAGGGCGGTGGTCAGGGCGTCCTGGTTCAATCCAACGGCGGCGCGGGCGGGCCTGGTGCAGGTGCGGGTGGAATCGTCGGCGGCGCGGGCGGCGGCGGCTTCGCGGGCGCGGGCGGTGGTGCCACCCTGATCCTGGGCAACGCCGCGAACACGGGCATCGTCCGAACCTCGGGGGCTTTCGCCCATGGCGCCCTGGTGCAGAGTGTCGGCGGTGCCGGCGGCAACGGCGGCAATGCGAGTTTCAATGCCCAGGGCGGCGCCGGCGCCGCAGGCGGGAATGGGGGCGCGGCCGTGGTCCGGGTGCCCAACGCCTCGGTGATCGCCACCGGCAAGGGCGCCATCGCGATGGTGGCGCAAAGCGTCGGCGGCGGCGGCGGGGTGGGCGGCGACACCAACGATATCGCGATCGGCACCCAGGTTGCCATCGGCGGCAATGGCGGTCTCGGCGGCAATGGCGGGGTGGTCAGCATGGACCTGACGGGGGGTGTGTTCGCCTCCACCAGCACGCTCGGCGGTGCGGGCATCCTGGCCCAGAGCATCGGCGGGTCGGGTGGAGCCGGCGGCAGCGCAGCCTCGACCGGCACCGGAGTGTTTGCGATGACGATCGGCGGCGACGCGGGCGGTGGCGGCGTCGGCGGCCTGGTGAGCGTCGCCAACAAGTCGCTGATCACCAGCTATGGCGATCATGCGGCCGGCATCCAGGCGCAAAGCATCGGCGGCGGCGGCGGGAAGGGGGGCGCGGCGTTCACGTTTACGGCCGGCTTCCTCCCGGTCGCGGCGATCGCAGTCGGCGGCCGCGGCGGCAGCGGCGGCCCGGCGGGGAACGTTTTCGTCAGCAATAGCGGCCAGGTCACGACCTACGGCGCGGATGCCACGGGCGTCCTCATTCAGAGCATCGGTGGCGGCGGCGGAACCGGTGGGGCCGCGGCGGCGCGGGCGGTCGACCTCTCGCCGAACAAGGACGTCCCCGCCATCTCGATCTCGGTGGCGACCGGCGGCCAGGGCGGGTCGGGCAACACTGGCGGCAAGGTCGCGCTCGACAATTCGGGGCTGATCGCCACGGCCGGCGACGGCGCGATCGGGGTGATGGCGCAATCGGTCGGCGGCGGCGGCGGCACGGGTGGCGACAGCACGGCGGCGTCCTATTCCGGCGGCAGCCAGGCCGGCGTTGCGATCTCGGTCTCGGTGGCGGTCGGCGGTGCCGGGGGCACCGGCGGCACCGGCGGCGCGGTGACGGTGACCAATGAGGGACTCGTGGCCACACGGGGCCAGGATGCCTACGGTGTCTTTGCCCAGAGCGTCGGCGGCGGTGGCGGATCCGGCGGTGCCGGCGATGCCTCGTCCGCGGCAAGCCAGGCAAAGTTCAGCGTCGCCACGTCGATCGGCGTGGGCGGGACCGGTGGCACCGGTGGCCACGCCGACACCGTCGATGTGACCAGCACCGGCGCGGTGACGACGGTCGGCGATGGGGCCGATGGCGTGTTTGCCCAAAGCGTCGGCGGAGGCGGTGGCGCCGGCGGGGGCGGGGTCGCCACGGCCGGCGGCGGCGTGCTCAGCGTCGCGGTCGGTGTCGGCGGGAGCGGCGGCGCGGGCGGAAACGGCAACACCGCCACGGTCGCGAATGGCGGCAGCATCGTGACCCGCGGCACCGATGCGATCGGCCTGTCCGTGCAGAGCATCGGCGGCGGCGGCGGCAAGGGCGGCAAAGGCGGCGCCACCGCCGGCGGAGCGGCTGTTCTCTCGAACGCGAAGGCCTTGTTCGACATCCTGGCAAACGGTCTGGGCCTCAATCAGGAGGTCACCAATCTCGGCGACGGCATCCTGCGGATCGGGCATATCGGCGAGGAGATCAAGGCGACCTATGACGAGTTGAACGGCATCTTCTCGCAGCCGCAGTCGGGTGACGCGCAGAAGGGCACCGCCGTGAAGATGAACGTCTCGGTGTCGGTCGGCGGCGGTGGCGGGGCCGCGGGCTCTGGCGGCGCGGCCAATGCGACCAACACCGGTTTGATCGCGACCTATGGCGCCCAGTCGGACGGCATCTATGCGCAGAGCGTCGGCGGCGGCGGCGGCAGCGGCGGCGCCGCAAGTTCGACCAGCGGCGCCGCCGACGACACGCCGATCCAGACCGCGATCGGCGTGGGCGGCAAGGGCGGCGGCGGCGGCAACGGCGGTGCTGTGACGGTGGCCAACCAGACGGGCGCCAAGATCCTGACGCAGGGCGTGGCCGCGTTCGGCATCCTGGCGCATAGCGTGGGCGGCGGCGGCGGCGAAGGATCGCTGGCCGGCACCGTCAGCGGCTCGCTGAAGAGCCTCTCCGTCGGGGTCGGCGGCAATGGTGGCACTGGCGGGGATGGCGGCGCGGTCAGTGTCACGACGGACGGCGCGATCACCACCACCGGCAAGCACGGCATTGCCATCTTTGCCCAGAGCGTCGGCGGCGGCGGCGGGCTGGTCCGGACGATGACCACCGACGAGACGTTCGATCCCTCCAAGATCGTCGACAACCCGCAAGGGCGCATTGCCGACGTCCACGGGTTGACGTTGACATTCGGCGGCCAGAACGGCGTCGCCGGCAACGGCGGGGACGTCTCCGTCACCACGGGCGGCGCCATCACCACATCCGGCCTGGACGCGCATGGCATCCTGGCGCAGTCGATCGGGGGTGGCGGCGGGCTGGCCGTCGGGGGGCAGGTCATCCTGCCGGGCGGCCCGATCAGCGCGGGCGGCGCCACCGGCAACGGCGGCAATGTCAACGTTGATCTCGAAACGGGCACGGCGATTCTCACAGCCGGCAAAGGCGCCTATGGCATCATTGCCCAGAGCATCGGCGGCGGCGGCGGCTTCGCCGGCGATCCGTCCGTGGTGCACGACTACGAGACCAATACGGCGGCGGCCGTGACGAGCAACATCGGCGATGCCGGAACCGTCTCGGTTACTGCGGAAAGCGCCCGCATTCAGACCACGGGCGACTATGCCCCGGCTATCTTCGCCCAGAGCATCGGCGGCGGCGGCGGCCTGGTGAACTACAACATCGCCGGCGGTCCTGGCGACAAGATCCAGGCGCGGGGCAGTGCCGGCGGCGGCGGCAGCGGCGGTGGTGTTTTGGTCAACCTCATCGGCAGCCTGGTCTCGGCGGCGGGGGCGGGGTCGCCGGGCATCTTCGCCCAGAACGATGGCGATGGAACATCATCAGTCAACATCCTCATTTCGATCGATGCCAATTCGAGCGTTCACGGCGGCCAGGACGACGCGGCCTTCCCCGGCAATCAAGGCCGCGGACTCCGCGACGTGGCGGGCGTCCGGCTGATGGGCGGTACCGGGAACACGATCAACAACAAGGGGATCATCTCGTCGCTCAATGGCATTGCGATCCTGACCGACACGCCGGCGGGCAACACCCAGGTCACGAACACGGGAACGATCTCGGGCGACATCATCTTCAACAGCGGGGTCGGGAATGTCGTGGACAACCGTCCCGGCGGCGTGCTCGAGGCCTTCACGGCCATCGACCTGAACGGCGGCCAGCTCCGCAACGCCGGCGCCCTGCAGGTCGGCGGCGCCGGTGCGATCGGCCGGACGACCGTGACGGGTGACCTCGTCCAGGGCGCCACGGGCCGTCTGGTGGTGGAGACGAACCACAGCATCGGCACGGCGGATCTCCTCGATGTGCAGGGCCGTGCGCGCCTCGGCGGCGTGGTGGAGGTGCATCCGCTGTCGCTCGCCAACCGCGCCGTTACGGTGCTGAGCGCAACCGGGGAACTGGCGGTCGATCCGGGCTTCACCGCCAGCCGCACCCATCTCTACCGCTTCGATGCGCAGCAGTCCGGCAACAGCCTGCAGCTGCAGCCGGTGGCGGAGTTCAGCGCGGCGGCCGGCCCGCTGGGCCGGAACCAGCGGCGGGTGGCGGCGCATCTGCAGCAGCTCTGGGACAGCGGCGCCGGGCTCGACGAAGGCTTCACCGCGCTCGCCGGCGTCGGTGACGGAGGCAGCTACGCGCGGGCGCTGAGCAGCCTCTCCGGGCAGTCGGTCGGGGCGGTCGCGGCCCTCCGCTACAGCTCGAGCCACGGCTTCGTCACCAACATGCTGGACGAATGCGCGACCTTCGAGGGCGCCGGCCGGACGCAGGACGAGGCCAGCTGCGTCTGGTCGCGCGCCTATGGCGGCGTGGCCGACCAGGACAGCACCGGCGACGCGCTGGGCTACCACACGAGCACCTGGACCCTGCAGGCCGGTGGCCAGCGTGAGATCGCACCGGCCTGGTTCCTCGGCGGATCGGTCGGGTACGAGAGCAGCAGCCTGCGCGGCGATGGCGGCGGCTCGCGGGTCAGCGGCGACAGCCTGCTGCTCGGCGCGACCCTCCGCTACCAGACCGGGCCGTGGCAGGCCGCGGGTGCGCTCGATTTCGGCTATGGCTGGTATGACAGCCGGCGTTCGGTCGAAGCCGGCACCTTCCAGGGGACCGCGGATGCCTCGCCGAACATCTGGCATGTCGGCGCCCATGCGCGGCTCGCCTATCAGGCGCCGATCGCGGACTGGTACGTGCAGCCCCGCCTCGACCTGCACCTGACCTATGTGCATGGCAACAGCTACACCGAGACGGGGGCCGGCCCGTTCGACCTTGCCGTCGAGTCCGAGGGCGCCACGGCCTTCACGGCGATTCCCGCGGTGGAGGTGGGCGGGCGCATCGCCATCGGCGGGACCGTGGTGCTGCGTCCATATGCGAGCGCCGGCGTCGAGTTGAACGCCAACGGCGACTGGGCGGCGACGGCGCGCTTCGCCGATCAGCCGGGCAGCCGCGGCTTCCGCGCCACGACGCCCATCCCGGACGTGCTGGGCAAGTTCACTCTCGGCGCCGAGGTGCTGAGCAGCACGAGCTGGGACTTCCGGCTCCAGTACGGCGCCGAGGTCGGCGACGGGTACTCCTCCCATGCCGGCTTGGGGCGGTTGGCCTACCGATTCTGACCCTCGCACCGGTTCGTGAGACCGTGCGCTGAATCCGTGCCGAGGCCTCGCGAACCGCGGGGTCTCGAAGGCGACGAGCGTCCCGGCCCGGCGGAGCGTCCCATCCGCCACCACTGCGTTCCATCGACCGACGGTCATGGGCGGCGGCTGCATCAAGACCGGCGCGGGCCTGTTCCCGGATGAGATCACGTTCGAACTTATTCGCCCTTGGCCAAAGCGGCGTGTAGGTTTTAGAATGATTCAAAATTGAAGCTGCGGAACGCAAACGGAGGGAACATGGCTGACGAAGGCAAGTGCCCGTTCACAGGCGGGGGCCGCAAGCCCACCAACCGCGACTGGTGGCCGAACCAACTGGATCTTCAGGTGCTCCACCAGCACTCCGCCCTGTCCGACCCGATGGGCGAGACGTTCGACTACGCCAAGGAATTCAAGACCCTCGACCTGGACGCCGTGATCAAGGACCTGCGGGCCGTGATGACGGATTCGCAGGATTGGTGGCCGGCCGATTTCGGCCATTACGGCGGGTTGTTCATCCGCATGGCCTGGCACAGCGCCGGGACCTACCGCATCGGCGACGGCCGCGGCGGCGGCGGACGAGGGCAGCAGCGCTTCGCGCCGCTCAACAGCTGGCCGGACAACGGCAATCTCGACAAGGCGCGCCGGCTGCTGTGGCCGATCAAGCAGAAATACGGCCGCAAGCTTTCCTGGGCCGACCTGCTGATCCTGACCGGCAACGTCGCGCTCGAGTCGATGGGCTTCAAGACCTTCGGCTTCGGCGGCGGTCGCCCTGACACCTGGGAACCCGACCACGACATTTTCTGGGGCCCCGAGGGCAAGTGGCTGGGGGATGAGCGCTACAGCGGCGACCGCGAGCTGCAGGGCCATCTCGGCGCCGTGCAGATGGGGCTGATCTACGTCAACCCGGAAGGCCCGAACGGCAATCCGGACCCGGTCGCCGCGGCGCGCGACATCCGCGAGACCTTCGCCCGGATGGCGATGAACGACGAGGAGACGGTCGCCCTGATCGCCGGCGGCCACAGCTTCGGCAAGACCCACGGTGCCGGTGATGCTTCCCTGGTCGGCGCGGAGCCGGAAGGGTCCGACATCGTGGACCAGGGCCTGGGCTGGCGGAGCACCCACGGCACCGGCCACGCGGGCGACGCGATCACCAGCGGCCTGGAGGTGACCTGGACCTCGACGCCGACGAAGTGGAGCAACGAGTTCTTCAGGAACCTGTTCCAGTACGAATGGGAGCTGACCAAGAGCCCGGCCGGGGCGCAGCAGTGGCGGCCGAAGAACGGTGCCGGCGCCGGCCAGGTTCCGGATGCGCACGACCCGTCGAAGCGCCACGCGCCGGGGATGCTGACCACCGACCTGGCGCTGCGGTTCGATCCCGCCTATGAGAAGATCTCACGGCGCTTCCTCGAGCATCCGGAGGAGTTCGCCGACGCCTTCGCCCGCGCCTGGTTCAAGCTGACCCATCGCGACATGGGGCCGAAGGTGCGCTATCTCGGCCCGCTGGTGCCGAAGGAGACGCTGATCTGGCAGGATCCGGTTCCCGAGGTCGACCATCCGCTGGTCGACGCGTCGGACGTCGCCACGCTGAAGGCGAAGGTGCTGGCCTCCGGCCTCACCGTCCCGCAGCTCGTCTCCACGGCCTGGGCCTCGGCATCGACCTTCCGCGGCTCCGACAAGCGCGGCGGGGCCAACGGCGCGCGCATCCGCCTGGCGCCGCAGAAGGACTGGGCGGTCAACCAGCCGGACCAGCTGGCGACGGTGCTGGCCAAACTGGAAGCGATCCGGCAGGAGTTCAATGCCTCGGCGTCGGGCGGCAAGAAGATCTCGCTGGCCGACCTGATCGTCCTTGCCGGCGGCGCGGCGGTCGAGAAGGCGGCGAAGGATGCCGGGCAGGACGTGCAGGTGCCCTTCGCCCCGGGCCGCACCGACGCGTCGCAGGAGCAGACCGACGTCGTCTCCTTCGCGCCGCTCGAGCCGAAGGTCGACGGGTTCCGCAACTATCTCGGCGAGACGCTGGTGGCCCTGACGCCCGAGGAGATGCTGGTCGACCGGGCGCAGCTGCTGACGCTGACGGCGCCGGAGATGACGGTGCTGGTCGGCGGCCTGCGCGTGCTGGGCGCCAATGCCGGGAACTCGCATGGCGTCTTCACCCGGCGGGTGGGAACGCTGACCAACGACTTCTTCGTCAACCTGCTCGACATGGGCACGCAGTGGCAGCCGTCCTCGGATGCCGAGAACGTGTTCCAGGCCCGGGACCGGAAGACGGAAGAGGTCAAGTGGACCGGCACGCGTGTCGACCTGATCTTCGGGTCGCACTCGCAGCTGCGGGCGCTGGCGGAGGTCTACGGCGCCTCCGACTCGCAGGCGAAGTTCGTAAAGGACTTCGTAGCGGCGTGGACCAAGGTGATGAACCTCGACCGGTTCGATATCGCCTGATGGTGGCGGCGGGTCCCCGGCGGTCGACGCCGGGGACCGCTCCTCACGATGACGTCGGATGGATGTAGCCGGTGCCGCGCACGGTCTGAATCAGGATCGGGTTCTGCGGGTCACGCTCCAGCTTCCGGCGCAACCGGGTGATGCGGCTGTCGATGCTGCGGTCCAGCGCGTCGTCCCCGCGCGCCGGCGCCAGCTTCAGCAATTGCTCGCGCGACAGCACCTTGTCCGGGTTGGTCGAGAAGGCGACCACGAGATCGATCTCGGTCGGCAGCAGGTCGACCGGGCTGCCTGCATCGGTGAACAGCCGGAACTGGACCAGATCGAGGCGGTAGGGTCCGAAGCGGGCCGGCGCTCCCGACCCGACGCCCGGCCGTGCGGCGCGGCGGCGCAGCACGGCATTGACGCGCATCACCAGCTCGCGCAGGTCGAACGGCTTGGTCACGTAATCGTCGGCCCCGCCCTCCAGCCCGACCACGCGGTCCACCACAGAGGCCGCCGCGGTCAGCATGATGACCCCGAGCCGGTCGTGGCGCTCGCGCAGGAAGCGGGCGAGCTCGAAGCCGCTCTCGCCCGGCAGCGCGACGTCGAGCAGGACGATCTCGGCGCCAGGCTCGTATCCCTCCACCTCGATCAGCCGCCGCAGGCCGTGCCCGTCGGCAGCCTCGCGCACGCGGTACCCGGCCAATTCGAAATAGTCGCGGACCATGTGCCGGAGGGATGCTTCATCGTCGACGATTACGATCCCGGCCATGATCAAACAATCGACTGCCAATATATCGTCTGAGGATAATCCGTTTCCTCGAGACGGGAAACCGCTCACGACACCGGATTGATACATCGCCGTGCCAGCCTCGACCGCAGCGGGACGTTGCAGCGAGGTTCGACGAGAGCTGATATGGTGGTATGGGCAGATGGGGCGCCGCGGCGGGCGCGGCGCCAATGATGGAAACCAGCATCCGGCGGCAGACCCGAGCGCTGACCCGGCGCGCCGCGTGGCTGCTTCTGGTTGCGAGCCTGCCGCTGCTGCTGCTGATCGTCGGGCTCGGGATCCTGCAATACGTCGAGCAGCGCCGGATCCTGCTCGGAGACATCGCCCGACAGACCGAGGACCGCCACACGGCGCTGGCGGCGCTGCTCGCCGCCCCGGTCGATCATCTCGCCCGGCTGAAGGCCTTCATGGAGGAGCGCCTGGCCGACGACATCGGGCGCGGACCGACGCCCTTCCGCCGATTCCTGCGCTATGAAGCGCCGGTGATCGGCGCGACGCGGATGGGCGGCTTCTACACCGACCATCTGCGGGCCGACCCATCGTCCGATTTCGGCTTCGTCCTGGCCGACGCGAAGCTGATCGAGACGCTGGGACCTGGCTATGACGAGTTCGACGCCGCACTCGACCTGATCGAGCCGATGCGGCTGGGCCATCTGACCTCGCCCTATCTGCAATGGAGCTACTACTTCTCGCAGGGCCGGCAGTTCGTGGTCATATATCCGGGAGCCACCGCTGCGGAGACGCTCGCGACCTCCGTCGCGGCGGGCGGCCACGACGTCCGGACCCTGCTGGCGAGCTGGAACGAGTACGACCTGTTCAAGCTGGGAACGCCACGCGCCGATCCGGAGCGCAAGCCCTACTGGACCGGGGTCTATGTCGATGCGGCGGGGGCCGGCCGGATGGTCACCCACGCCACTCCGATCTACCGGCAGGACCGCTTCCTCGGCATCGTCGCGACCGACATCACGCTCGGGATGTTCGCCCAGCTTCTGCAGCACCTGGCGCAGACTCCCGGAACGGTCGCGATCACGAATGCACAGGGCCAGGTGCTGGCCGCGCGCAACGCGGTCACCGGCGATACCTCGGCGCCGGAGGGCTTGTCATCGCTCCTGCCCCCGGAGCTGGCGACACGCCCGACCGTGGAGGTGCTGGCGCCGTCGGAGGGCTTCCGCAGGATCGACGGCACCTACATCCTGGCCCGGCGGGCGGCCGCCGAACCATTCTGGCTGATCCATTTCGTCTCGGAAACCGAGCTGCTTCGGCAACTTCTGCCGCGCTTCGCCCCGGTCGGCCTGATCCTGCTGAGCCTGTTGGTGACGCTGGCGGTCGCCATCATCCTTCTCGGCCGCCATCTGGTGCGCCCGGGCCTGATGCTGGTGCGCCATATCCAGGCCGAGGCGCAGAACGAGGCGCCACCGGCCGCACGGGTTCCGCCCGCCATGTGGCGGCCCTGGTTCGACGCGGTCAGCCGCGCCTTCGCCTCGGTCCGGCTGTACCAGAAGCGTCTGGAGGCGAGCGAGGCCGAGTATCGGGCGGTGGTCGAGACCCAGACCGAATTCGTCGTGCGGTTCCTGCCCGACAATCGCGTGCTCTTCGCCAACGAGGCCTATTGCCGACACATCGGCATCCCCCGGGAGGTGCTGCTCGGCGCATTCGCCAACGAGTATGTCCAGGTCGAGCCGTCGGACCTCGTCCGGCTGCGCGGGAACATCGCGGCCCTCACGCCGGAGCGGCCGACAAGCCGGACGGAGCTGCGCGTCACCATGCCGGGCGGCCGCGTGGGGTACGAGGAATGGACCGACACCGGGATCTTCGACGACGAGGGAAAGCTGGTCGCGACCCAGGCGGTCGGCCGCGACCTGACCGAGCGGAAGGCCACGGCCCTGGCCTTGGAGCGCCAGCGCGAAGCGCTGCACCAGAGCGAGAAGCTGGCGGCGCTCGGCTCGATGCTCGCCGGCGTCGCGCATGAGCTGAACAATCCGCTGTCGGTGGTGATCGGCTATTCCGGGATGCTGACCGACCTGGCGGAGAGCGAGGCGATGCGGGACCGTGCGGCCCATGTGCAGGCCGCGGCCGAGCGCTGCGCCCGCATCGTCAAGGCGTTCCTGGCGATGGCGCGGGCCAAGCCGGTGGAGCGCCGCCGGGTCGTCCTGGCCGAGGTCCTGGACGACGCGCTGACGCTCTCGTCCTACGGCCTCAGGACCCATTCGGTCACGGTCGACAATGCGCTTCCCGGCGATCTGCCGCCGGTCAATGCCGACCGCGACCAGCTGCACCAGGTCTTCCTGAACCTGATCGTCAATGCGCAGCATGCCCTGGCCGTGGTGCCGGGTCCGCGTCGCATCCGCATCACCGGACACGCCGAGGCGGGCGTCGTGGTCGTCGCGATCGCCGACAACGGCCCGGGGATGGATGCCGAGGTGCAGCGCCGGGCCTTCGAACCGTTCTTCACCACCAAGCCGCAGGGCATGGGGACCGGCATCGGGCTGGCGGTCAGCCGCGGCATCGTCGAGGCGCATGGCGGCAGCCTGACCCTGGCAAGCTCGATCGGCCAGGGTGCAAGCTTCACGATCCGCCTGCCGACCGCGCCGTCAGCGCAACTGCCCGATGCCGGTGCCTGCGAACCCCTTCCGCCCCGGTCGCTGTCCGGTCAGGTCCTCGTGGTCGATGACGAGGAGGAACTGGCCGAGCTGATCGCGGAGCGCCTGGCTGCGGACGGGCTGGAAATCGACATCGCCACCAGCGGCGCCGCGGCCGTCGAGCTGATCCGCAGCCGCGCCTACGACGTGCTGATCACGGATCTGCGCATGCCGGACATGGACGGTTCGCAGCTGATCGCGGAGGTGGAGCGGATCGCCCCGGCGCTGCTCCATCGTAGCATCGTCATCACCGGCGACGCGCTCGGCCCGGAGCTGGACGCGACCATGACCGACCGGCGGCTGCCGGTGCTGGAGAAGCCGCTCGACTTCGATGCCCTGCGCGGTGCGGTGCGGCGCCTGCTGCGGCCGGACGGCCCCGAAGGGGCCCTGGCCGACATGCCGGAGGAGGCCGCGCCATGACGGGCCGGAACCGTGTCGTGATCGTGGATGACGAGGCGGGCGTCCGGGCGCTCCTGTCCGACTATCTCAGCTTGAACGGATTTCTCGTCCGGGCGGCATCCGGCGGGCCGGAGCTCGACGCTTATCTCGCCGCCGGACCCGCCGACGTTATCGTGCTCGATCTCAACATGCCGGGGGAAGACGGCTTTGCCGTCGCTCGACGGCTGCGCGGCGCCGGCTGCGACCTGGGCATCATCATGCTCACCGCCGCCGACGGGCTGGACTCGCGGCTGGAGGGTTATGCGCTCGGCATCGACGACTATCTGGGCAAGCCCTTCGAACCGCGGGAGCTGCTGGCCCGGATCCGCAGCGTGCTGCGCCGCATCGCGGTCGCGCCTGACAGCGGGGCGGCCCGCTGCAGGCCGGTCGGCCAGCACAGCCTCCATCTCGACGCCAAGCGGCTGGCCGACGCGACGGGGCGCCCGATCGAGCTGACCGCGCGGGAGATGGAGCTGCTCCTCGCCTTCGTGCTGCATCCGCGCCGGATCCTGTCCCGCGACCAGCTGTCCGATCTCGCCCATGGCGAGGCGCTCGACGGCGGCAGCCGGAGCCTCGATCTGCGGATCATGCGGCTGCGCCGGAAGATCGAGCACGACCCGGCCGATCCGCAGCTGATCCGGACGGTGCCCGGCGAGGGCTATCTGTTCGACCCGACGCCGGCGGGTTCGACGGCACAGGCTGAAACACCGACGGCAAAGGGCTGAAACAGCGGCAGGGCAGGCTGCAGGGGTTCCAACAACCTCAGCTCAGGAGCCTGTCATGACCTTCCATCCGGCCACAGCCGGCCTTGATCTCGCCCGGACGTCGGGCGATCTCGGGCATCGCATCGCGCGTGGCCTGGGGGACGCCGTCCTCCACCTCCGGACGGCCCGCCTGCGGCTGCGCCAGACCCGCCATCTGCGGCAGCTGGACGATCGCCTTCTGCTCGACATCGGCATTGTCCGCAGCGCGATCGATCACGCCGTGCGGCTCGGCCGGTAAGGGAGGCGATCGTGAAAATGATCCTCATCTCGGCCGCCGCAGCCCTCCTGCTCGGCGGCACCGGCGCGGCGCGGGCCCAGTCCGCCATCTTCGAGACGCAGGGGCTGCCGATCGCGCCGCACCAGGCCCAGCTCACCGGCCTGGCCGACCTGCAGGAGCGGGCCTCCGCGTCCCCGCTCATGCTGGGCGCCATGCCGGCCTCGCCGCACCAACTGGCGGTGCTGGCGCCGCGCCAGATAGTCCGCCGGCAGGTCGCCGGCGCCGTGCAGACGGCGACCACCCGTCCCTGAACGGCATTCCCTGAACCAACAGCCGCCGACCGCACGCTCCGCGCCGGTTGCCGGCAGGAGAAAACCTATGGCGCATTACATGGGCACCGACGAAGACGACGCCCACAACGGCACGGCCGCGAGCGACTACATCGAAGGCGCCGGCGGCGACGATACGCTGTATGACGGTCCGCGCTCCGCTGCTTCGGTCGCGGACCAGATCTTCGGCGATGTCGGGGACGACGTTATCGCCACCGTCGGTGGAGCCGACACGGTCGACGGCGGCTCCAATCGGGATCAACTGATCATCGACTATGAGCTGATCCCGGCCGATTTCTTCCTGGCCATCGCCGAAGACACCGGCAACAGCATCACCTCGTCGAACGGCCTCTCGATCACCAGCATCGAGATCTTCGAATTCCACCTCGGCTCTGGCAACGATAACGTCTCCGCGGGCGCAGGCGACGATCGCTTCTACGGCAACGGCGGCAACGACGCCTTCTTCGGCAAGAGCGGATCCGATGTCGCCTTTGGCGGCATCGGCGAGGATCATTTCTTCGGTGGATCCGGCGGTGACGCTCTCTATGGCGAGGCCGACGACGACCTGCTCTACGGCGACGGCGGCAATGACGGTCTCCTCGGCGGCATCGGCGACGATGAACTCCACGGTGGCACTGGCGACGACTTTATGACCGGTGATGCTGGCGCAGACCAGCTTCACGGCGACGGTGGGAACGACAGGGTTTACTACTCTCAATCGTCGGTTGGTGTGACCGTGAACCTCGCTGCGCACACGGGCGACAACGGCGACGCCGAAGGAGATACTTACGACAGTATCGAGACGGTCTACGGCAGCACCTTCGACGACACGCTCACAGGCAGCGGGGAATTCGAATCGCTCTATGGCGAAGCCGGCAACGATATCCTGCGCGGTGGTGCGGGCGCCGATCTACTCTATGGCGGCGTCGACATCGACACTGCCAGCTACTTCACCGGCGCGGTCGGGGTCACGATCAACCTCCTGACCGGCATCGGCAGCGGTGGCGGGGCCCAGGGCGACAGGCTGAGCAGCATCGAGAATCTCTCTGGCAGCCAGGGCCATGACAGCTTGGTCGGGAATTCGGACGACAACGTCCTGCGGGGCTGGAACGGCAACGATCTGCTCACCGGGGCTGGCGGCAAGGACACGCTAAGCGGCGGCATCGGCGGCGACCGCTTCGTCTACGGCAGCGTGGGACAGAGCGTGGTCGGTGCTGATGCCGACCGGATCACCGATTTCAGCCACGCCCAGGCAGACAAGATCGACCTTGCGGCGATCGATGCCAATAGCGGCGCCGCCGGCAACCAGGCGTTCAGCTTCATTGGCACCGGCCTCTACACCGGCGTCGCGGGACAGTTGCGCTATGCCCAATCCGGCGGCGTCACCACCATCGCCGGCGACGTCGACGGCAACGGCACGTCGGACTTCCACATCCAGCTCACCGGCGCCGTCGCGCTGGCCGCGGGCGACTTCGTGCTGTAGCGCGGCGCCCCGCCGGCCCGGACTCCGCTTCGGGCCGGGTCCGCAGGTGGAGCTCGAAGCCGACCCCCGCCCTGACGTGCCCGTGCCGGCGGCCAGGCCAACACGACACCGGTTGAAACAGCCACGGCATCACGCCGAAACCGCGCTGCCCTATCCATGTCAGGACGACATCCGACCAGCCATCCGGCACGGCCCGGGCGATCCACCCGGCCTGTGCGATGGCGATCCGACACGCACAGAAGGAAGACGGCCATGGCCATATTCAACGGCACGGAAACCTACGACTCCTACCTCGGCACGGATGAGGCGGATGCGATCGACGGCGGCGGCGGGGACGATCGCCTCCACGGTGCCGGCGGCGGCGATACCCTCCATGGCGACGGCGGCGACGACGAACTCCACGGCGAGGCCCACATCCAGCTCACCGGCGCCATCGCGCTGGTCGCCGGGGACTTCGTGCTGTAGCGCGCCGGCCGGCCGGAATCCGCTCGAGCGACATCATCGCAATCAGGGCCTGGGCAACACCAGGACGATGGAGGACGCCATGGACCGGGGGACGGCCGCCGATCACGGCCGGCAGCGCGAGAAAACGGCGCGCATCGCGGTGCTGGCGGCATTGCCGACGCTCGCCGTCACCGCCTATGCCGCGCTCGCCTCCAATTCGCTGACGCTGCTCGCCGATCTCGTGCTGACGCTGCTGGACGCCGCCGGCGTGCTGGCCGTCTGGCTCGTGGCGCGGCGGATGGGCGGCGGCAACGGCGTCGCCAGGCTGGAACGCCTGGCCGGCGCCGTGGTCGGCGGCCTCATGCTGGTGTCGTTCTGCGTCGTCGCCAGCCTCGCCGCGCTGCGGATCGGGCAGGGGGGTGCCGTGGTTGCCGGCGATGGCGTGGCGGCCGGCCTGGGCATCAACCTGATCTACGGGCTGGTCAATATCGCGATCCTGCGGCGCTGCCTGGCGCAGCGGAAGACAGACCCGTCGCCGCTGATCCGGTCGCAGCTCCGGCTGTTCATCGACAAGGTGACGTCGAACCTGCTGATGGTCGCGGCGCTGGGCGGCGCGCTTCTGTTCGGCGAGACGCAAATCGGACCGTTCATCGATCCGGTCGCCAGCCTGCTCGTCGCCGCCTCGATGGCGTTCTGGTCGGTCCAGATCCTCCGCGGCAGTCTCTGCGGACTGATCGATGCGCCAGATCGCGCTGCGAAGGAGCTGCAGGCCTTCTTCCGCCAAGCGCCGGGGCCGGGTGAAAGGCCATCCTCAACCCGTCATCCCGTGCGCGCTGCGGCGCGAAGTGCCGCTGCGCAGACACAGGATTTCGGCATGATCCCGACGAGATCTCCGCTTTCGCGGGGATGAAGATTGGGGATGGCGGAACGCTTACCGCTCCACCGTCCGGTTCCAGCGGTCATTCCACTCCGGGCGATGGGCGTTGATCTGGTCCCAGTCCAGCACGATGGCGTGCTCAAGATAGCCGCGGAACTCGGTCAGCATCTTGGCAGCCTCCGGCGTCGCGCCGGCGACCTTGCTGTTGGACGGGATCTGGCCGCCATATTGCAGCGCCGGGTCCTGGGCCTGGGCGCTCAGCAGGTAATGCGCCAGCTTCTGCGCCAGCGCCGGCTCGGTGTTCCCGGCCACGACGCATTGCGTCACCATCAGCAGCACGCCGCCTTCCTTGGGCTGGGCATAGGCCACCGGGATGCCCTTGTTCTGCATACCGGCGATCGCGGTCGGGGTCAGCGGGAAGATGGCGGCCTCGCCGGTCTGCACCATCTCCGACAGCTTGGCCGAGCTCGGGATGTACTCCAGCACGTTCGGGCCGATGGTCTCGGCCCATTTGCCGAAGCCGGGCTCGACGTTTGCCTCGGTGCCGCCCTGGATGCGGTTGACCATCAGGAAGCCGTGCAGCCCGTATGTGCTGCTCGACAGCGACTGGAACACGACCTTACCCTCGAATTTCGGATCGGCGAGGTCCATCCATGAGGTCGGGGCGGCCCAGCCCTCCTCCTGGAACATCTTGGTGTTGTAGCCCAGACCGGTCAGGCCCAGCGTCACGCCGGTCGCCATGTCGTCCTTGATCCGCGCGGCGGGATACAGCTCGTCCAGCACCGGGTCCGGCTCGGTCTTTTGGCACAGCCCCATGCCGATCGCCCGCACCATCACCCCGTCATCGAGGAAGATCACGTGCATCTGCGGGTTGTCCTTGGCCGCAGTCGCCTTGGCCAGGATCTCGGACGACGTGCCGGGCACGACCACGACCTTGACGTCGTTGGCCTTCTCGAACGCTGGGAAGACGTGTTCGGTGAACGCCTTCTCCATGTCGCCGCCATTCATGCCGATATAGATCGTCTTGGTCTCCGCCATCGCGGCGCCCGAGGCCAGCAACGCCGTCGTGGCCAGCAGCGTCGTCGTGGCCAGCAGCGTCGCCGTGATCCGTCCGTTCATGTCGCTCTCTCCCGTTTGATTGTTGCTGCTCATGCCGCCGCGATTGTGGCGAAGCGGCCGATGTCGAAGGCGTCGATCGGGGTGCTGCTGCGGCCGTCGCGCGCCAGCTCGGCCAGCACCTCGCCGACCGCCGGGCCGATCTGGAAGCCGGCGCCGGAGAAGCCGAAACCGTGGATCAGCCCCGGCGTGGTTCGGCTCGGCCCCAGCACCGGGTTGCGGTCGGGCGTGTCGCCCTCGACCCCGCTCCAGAACCGGATCACCTGGGCGCCGCGCAGGGCCGGGAACAGCTCCGCCGCCTGGCGCAGCAGCGCGCCGATGGCGCTGCGGCCAGGCCGGGCGCGGTCGGCGTCCAGCGTGATGCCGCGGCCGCCGCCCATGACGCAGTTGCCGCGCTCGACCTGGCGGGCATAGATGCTGCCGCCCTCGACCCCGACATTGATGTCCATCAGGCGCGGCAGCGGCTCGGTCACCGCCATGTTGGGATGGGCCGATTCCAGCGGCACGGTCTCGCCGAAGGCGGCGGCGAAGCGGCCGGACCAGGCGCCGGCGCAGTTCAGTAGCAGGCGCGACCGCACCTCCAGCCCGTCGCCGGCCAGCAGGCGGAAGCCGTCGCCGTCGCGCTCCGCCTCCCGCACCGCGGTCTGCTCGCGGATGTCGGCGCCGGCCTTGCGCGCGGCGCGGGCGAAGCCGGGCGACACCAGCCGCGGATTGGCATGGCCGTCGGCCGGGCACCAGGACCCCGCGATGGCGCGGTCGCCCAGCCAGGGCCAGCGGGCACGGAAGGCGTTGCCGGCCACGATCTCGAGCCCGAGCCCGAAATCGCGCACCCGGTCCCGATAGGCCTCCAGCGACACCAGCTCGGCCTCGCTGCGCGCCAGCTTGAGATGGCCGGAGCGGATGTATTCGCCGTCGATGCCGATCGTCTCCGGCAGGCGCTGCCAGATCGCATGCGCCCGCTGCGACAGCGGGATCTGCTCCGGCGGCCGGCCCTGGCGGCGCACGCCGCCATAATTCACGCCGCTGGCCTGGGCGCCGCAGAAGCCGCGCTCCAGCAGCAGCACCGACATCCCGATGCGGCGCAGCGCCAGGGCTGCGGCCGCGCCGGCGATGCCGCCGCCGATGATGGCGACGTCGGTGGCGATGCGCTCGGTGACGCTCATGCCGCTTCCTCAGGCGCGTCCTCGATCGCGACCGGGATCGGCTTGACCGGGGCCTGGCCGCGCAGCCGGCCGACGGCCTCGACCGGCACGCCGCGATGGGCGGCCAGGATCTCGGCCGCCGCGGCGCCGCACATGCGGCCCTGGCAGCGGCCCATGCCGACCCGGCACAGCGCCTTCAGCCGGTTCAGCTCCGGCGTGCCCCAGCGTGTGGCGGTGGCACGCAGCGTGCCGGCCGCGATCTCTTCGCAGCGGCAGACGACCAGATCGTCGGGCGCCGTGGCGGCCCAATCGGCGGGGAAGGGGAAGGCGCGCTCCAGCCCCTGGCGGAATTTTCCGATCGCGGCCAGCTTCGCCTCAAGCCGCGCGGCACGAGCCATGTCGACCGGCCGGCCGAGATCCTGCAGCAGGGCCAGGGCTGCGCGTTCGCCGGCCAGCTCGGCGGCGTCCGCCCCGGCGATGCCGGCGCCGTCGCCGGCCAGGTAGACGCCCGGCACGCTGCTGCGGCCGGCGGCATCGCGCTCGGGCAGCCAGGCCCGGTTCAGCGGGTCGAAGCGGAAGCGGCAGCCGGCCAGGTCGGCCAGTTGGGTCTCCGATCGCAAACCGTAACCGAAGGCGACAGCGTCGCAGTCGATGCGGTGCTCGCGCTCGCCGTCATGCCAGACGAGACCCTCGACCCTCTCGGTGCCCAGGATGCGCAGCGGCCGGGCGCCTTGGCGCATCGTCACGCCGCCGGCTTTCAGCGCCGTGATCAGGCGCAGGCCCTTGGCCAGGACGGTTGGGCTGCGCAGCAGGCCTGGCAGGGCGGCCAGCTTGTCAGTCTGCCGGGCGGTGTCCAGCACCGCTACGACCTCCGCCCCGGCCTTGAGATACTGCGAGGCGACCAGCGGCAGCAGCGGGCCGGTGCCGATGAAGGCGACGCGCCGGCCGATGCCGCAGCCCTGGTATTTCAGCGCGACCTGCGCCGCGCCCAGGCTGTAGGCGCCCGGCAGGGTCCAGCCGGGAATCGGCAGGATCCGGTCGGTGGCGCCGGTGGCCAGGATCAGGTGGCTGTAGGGCAGCCGCTCGGCCCGGCCGTCGCGCAACAGGTCCAGCGCCCCGGCCTCGATGTTCCAGACCAGGGTCTGCGGCCGGTGGTCGATGGCCAGCCCGTCGATGGTCCGGTGCAGCGCTTCGGCCTTGGCGGCCTCGGTGCCGTAGAGGGTTTTGGCGTCGCGGGTGAAGCCGTCCGGCTGGCGGCGGTAGATCTGGCCGCCGCCTTTGGCGGCCTCGTCCACCACCACCGGCCGCAGCCCGGCGGCCACGAGGGCCTGGGCGGCGCGGATGCCGGCCGGGCCGGCGCCGACGATGACAGGGCGGATCTCGCTGCTCATGCCGCCTCTCCGGTGACCAGGCGCATGCCCTCGGCGATGGCGGTGGAGCAGGCGCGGAAGCGGCGTCCGTCCTCGGTCGCCACCCAGCAATCCTGGCACGCGCCCATCAGGCAGAAGCCGGCGCGGGGAGAACCGGAGAACTCCGATCGCCGCAGCCGGTCGGCGCTGGTCAGGATCGCGGTCAGCACCGTGTCGCCGGCCAGCGCCGTGGCCGGGCGCCCGTCCAGGCGGAAGCGGATCTGGGGCCGGCCGGTCTCGGCCAGGCGGGTCAGGATGGGCATGAGGAGGATCCGGTCACTGGCGGCCGACCAGGATGCGGTCGAGGCCGTAGATGCGGTCGAGCACGATCATGGTGGCGGCAGTGACGGCGACCATCAGCGCCGACACCGCGGCCATCATCGGGTCGATCGATTCCGTCGCATACATGTACATCCGCACCGGCAAAGTGACGGTGGCGGGCGAGGTGACGAAGATCGACAGCGTCAGCTCGTCGAAGCTGTTGATGAAGGCCAGCAGCCAGCCGCCGGCGACGCCGGGCAGGATCATCGGCAGCGTGATGCGGCGGAACACGGTGAAGGCGCCGGCGCCCAGCGACGCCGCCGCCTGCTCGGTCGACCGGTCGAAGCCGACCAGGGCGGCGATCACCAGCCGCAGCGCGTAGGGCGTGATCACCACGCTGTGCGCCAGCACCAGCCAGAAGAAGCTGCCGGCGGCGCCGAGCCGCGAGAACAGCTGCAGCAGCGCCACGCCCAGCACCAGATGCGGAATCAGCAGCGGCGACAGGAACAGCGCGTTCAGCGCGTCGCGGCCGCGGAAGGCATAGCGGGTGGTGGCGATGCCGGCCGGCACGGCGATCGCGGTCGACAGGGTCGCCGACAGCGTCGCCAGCCACAGGCTGTTCCAGAAAGACTGCAGGAAGTCCGGGTGGTCGAACACCGCGTCGAACCAGCGCAGCGAGACGCCGGTGGTCGGCAGGCTCAGCGTGTTCTCCGGCGTGAAGGCGACCAGGCAGACGATCACCAGCGGCGCCAGCATGAAGATCACGACCAGCGTGTGGAAGACCAGGGCGAGGGGGCCGTTGCGGGGCATCTGCGCCTCAGCCCAGGGTCTTCCGGTACCGTCCTTCGACGATCCGGTTGTAGCCGAGCATGATGGCCAGGTTGGCGACCAGCAGGATCACCGCGATGGCGGCGCCCAGCGGCCAGTTCAGCGAGTTCAGGTATTCGTCATAGACCACGGTCGCGACCATCTTCAGCCGCCGCCCGCCGAGCAGGCCGGGGATGGCGAAAGAGCTGGCGGCGAGGCCGAAGACGATCAGGCTGCCGGAGAGCAGGCCGGGCAGGATCTGCGGCAGCACCACCCGGCGCAGCACGGTGGCGTGCGAGGCGCCCAGCGACAGCGCCGCCTGCTCGGTCGCCGGATCCAGCTTCTGCAGCGAGGTCCAGACCGGGATGACCATGAAAGGCACCATGACGTGGACCAGCGCCACCACCACCGCGGTCTCGGTGTAGAGCAGCCGGACGCGGCCGAAGCCCAGCGCCTGCGTCGCCTCGTTCACCAAGCCGGTCGGGCCCAAGAGCATGCTCCAGCCGAAGGCGCGGACCACGACCGAGACCAGCAGCGGCGCCAGCACCACCAGCAGGAAGACCGACCGCCAGGGGCTGCGCATCCGGCTCAGCACATAGGCCTCCGGCGCGCCGACCACGATGCAGATCAGCGTGGTCAGGGCCGACAGGCGGAAGGTGCGCAGGAAGATCTCGTAGTAGTAGGGGTCGGTCAGCACCGTCAGGTACTGGCCGAGGGTCCACGCATCCTGCACGCCGGTGGCGTGGTCGTAGACGTGGAAGGACAGGATCAGGGTCAGCGCCAGCGGCGTCAGCACCAGCCCGGCGAACAGGATCGTCGCCGGCAGCGCCATCGCCGCCGGGGCCAGGCGCCCCTCGGCGGTCGCAGCGCTCATCGGGCGGACTCCGCGGCCTCGGCATCGCGCAGCACCCGGACCATCTCCGGCGCCCAATCGATGCCGGCTTGAGCGCCCTCCGGCAGCGGCTCGCCGCCGAGGTTCGGCGCCGCCACCAGCAGCTCGCCGGCCGGGCTGTCCAGATGGTACAGCCACTGGCTGCCCAGGAAATAGCGGCGCGAGACCGTGCCGGGCAGCCGGCCGGTGCCGGGGGCGCCCAGCATCAGCTTCTCCGGCCGCAGGCACAGCAGCACCCGGGTGCCGGCGGACAGGCCTTCTCCCGGGACCTCAAGGATCGCGGCGCCAACTGTTACTTGGGCGATGGCGCCAGCGTGCGCCACCATGCCATCCAGCAGGTTGGCCTTGCCGACGAAATCGGAGATGAAGCGGCTGCGCGGATGCTCGTACATCCGGTAGGGCTGGTCGATCTGGGTGATGCGGCCGCGCTCCATCACCACCACCCGGTCGCTGATCGACAGCGCCTCGGACTGGTCGTGGGTGACCATGATCGTGGTGGTGCCGGTGCGGCGCTGGATCTGGCGCAGCTCGAACTGCATCGCCTCGCGCAGCTTGGCGTCCAGGTTGGACAGCGGCTCGTCCAGCAGCAGCACCGGCGGCTCGATCACCAGGGCGCGGGCCAGGGCGACGCGCTGGCGCTGGCCGCCGGACAGGGACCGCGGATAGCGGCCGGCGAGGTGGTCGAGATGGACCAGCGCCAGCGCCTCTTCCACCCGCTTCGCCCGCTCGGGTTTGGCGACGCCGCGCATCTCCAGGCCGAAGGCGACGTTGTCGGCCACGGTCATGTGCGGGAACAGGGCATAGCTCTGGAACACCACGCCGAGGCCGCGGCGGTTCGGCTTCACCTGGGTCAGGTCCTGCCCGTCGAGCACGATCCGGCCGGTGGTGGCGGGCACGAAGCCGGCGACCATTTGCAAGGTGGTGGTCTTGCCGCAGCCGGAGGGGCCGAGCAGCGACACGAACTCGCCGCGCTCCACCGTCAAATCGAGATCGGCGACCGCCGCGACGTCGCCATAGAGCTTCGAGATCCGCTCGAGACGGAGGAAGGTCACTGCTGTCTCCCTGGCATCCCTGTCCGATGACCGTTTCGGTCCCGCCGGTCTTGCCTTCCGTCGAACGGAAGGTGCAGGCGCGTTTCTCCAAAAGACTCTTTCGGGATGGTGAGTCAAGGCGACATTCCATTTTTTTGGGAGTATTGTGATTAGGATTCCGGATAACGGAATCAGTGGTGGGAAAGGCGGCCTGGAGTTTCCGGAAATGGCGAAAGAGAGCGAGGCGCCGGGCAAGAGCCTGCAGCGCGGTTTCGCCATTCTGCGCGCGCTAGCCGAGGCGGGCGGGGAGGGGGCGAAGCTGATCCGCATCGCCGAGGCCACCGGCCTGACCCAGGCGACGGTGCATCGGCTGCTGCAGGCGCTGCAGGCGGAAGGCATGGTGGAGCAGGACGGGCGCAGCCGGCTGTACCGGCTCGGCATCGACTTCTTCGCCCTGGCGGCGCGGGCCGGGAACCCCGGCAATCTGCGCGACCTGTGCCGGCCGGTGCTGCAGCGCCTGTCGGCCATGCTCGGCGACACCGTGTTCCTGCTGGTGCGCAGCGGCTTCGACGCGATGTGCCTGGACCGCTGCGAAGGGCCGTTCCCGATCCGCTCCTTCACCGGCGACATCGGCGGCCGGGTGCCGCTCGGGGTCGGGCAGGGGGCGCTGGTGATCCTGGCCTTCCTGCCGGAGGCGGAGCGCGAGGAGGTGATCCGCTTCAACGTCCCGCGCCTGGTCGGCCAGGGCTTCATGGACGAGGTCTATCTGCGCGCCGAGATGGCCAAGGCGCGCGAGGCGGGCTTCGCGGCCCGGCGCGACTTCGTGCTGCCCGGCATGGGCGGCGCGGCAGTGCCGATCCTGGACCGTGACAGCCGGGCGGCGGCGGCGCTCAGCATCGGCACGATCTCGGAGCGGCTGGGCGAGGATCGGCTGCCGACTGTGGTCGAGATCCTGAAGCGCGAGGCGGCGGCGATCGGCCCGCGGGTCAACCCGTTCGATCCGGCGCTGCGCCGCCCGGCGCAGCTGCTGGGCAGCGCCTCGCGCGGCGGGTGACACTTCCGTTTTCGGCGGCGATATGCCAGGGAGGGCCGGCATGACCGACGATCCCGCGCTCGACACCCTGTTCCTGCCGTTCCACAGCGGCACCCTGGCCTGGCCAACGGATGGCCGGGCGCTGCTGCTCGGCGCCCGCGCCGGCGCCGCTTTGGCCGAGTTCGCGTCGCCGGCCCTGGTCTGCGAGCAGAGCTTCCAGCCGCGGGCCGCGGCGCTGGAGGCGGCAGGGCTGAGCGTCTCGACCAGGGTCGAGGGCCGCTTCCCGTTGGTGCTGGTGCTGCCGCCGCGGCAGCGCGAGGCGGCGCGGGCGCTGCTGGCCCGGGCGCTGGACCAGGCCGAGCCGGGCGGGATGGTGGTGGTCAGCCTGGCCAACACCGACGGCGCCCGCTCGGCCGAGGAGGATCTGGCCCGGTTGGCCGGCCCGGTCGACAGCCTGTCGAAGAACCGGTGCCGCGTGTTCTGGGCGCAGGCCAACACCGGTGACCCGGCCTTGCGCGTGGAGTGGGCGGCGCTGGACGAACCGCGGCCGGTGGCCGATGGTCGCTTCCTCAGCCGCCCCGGCCTGTTCGCCTGGGACCGGATCGATCCCGGCTCCGCCCTGCTTGCCGCCCATCTGCCGGCTGATCTGAAAGGGCAGGGCGCCGATCTCGGCGCCGGCTTCGGCACCCTCGCGGCCGAGGTCCTGGACCGCTGTTCCGAGGTGACGGCGCTCGACCTCTACGAGGCCGAGGCGCGGGCGCTGGAGTTGGCGCGGCGCAACCTCGAGCCCTATGCCGGCCGGGTCGCGCTCGATTTCCTCTGGCACGATGTCGCCACCGGGCTGCCGCGGGACCGGCGCTATCACTTCATCGTCACCAACCCGCCCTTCCACGAGGGCGGGCGGGCCGACCGGCACGATCTCGGCCGGGCCTTCATCGCCGCCGCGGCGGCCGCGCTGCGCCAGAAGGGCCGGCTGTTCCTGGTGGCGAACCGGCATTTGCCCTATGAGGCGACGCTGGAGAAGGCCTTCGTCAAGGTCCGCCGCATCGCCGATGACGGCGCCTACAAGGTGATCGAGGCGTCGAAGGGCGTGCGATGAAGCTCGTCCGCCGCCTCGCCAATCTCGGCTATGGTAGCCGCAGGCAGGTCGAGGCGCTGCTGCGCGACGGCCGCGTCACCGACGCCGACGGCCGGCCGCTGGGCGCCGAAGCGCAGCCGGAGCACGAGGCGATCCGGATCGACGGCCAGCCGCTCGACCCGCCGCCCGGTGCCGTGCTGATGCTGCACAAGCCGGCCGGCTATACCTGCTCGACCAGCGATCCCGGCCGGGTGGTGTATGAGCTGCTGCCGCCACGCTTCCGCCTGCGCAACCCGATCATCGCCCCGGTCGGGCGGCTGGACCGCGACACCACCGGCCTGCTGCTGCTGACCGATGACGGGCCGCTGCTGCACCGGATCATCTCGCCGAAGAGCCGGATCCCGAAGGTCTACGAGGCGACGCTGGCCCGCGACCTGACCGGGGAGGAAGCGGCGGTCTTCGCCGCCGGCACGCTGATGCTGCGGTCGGAGACCACGCCGCTGGCGCCGGCGGTGCTGGAGCCGCTCGGCCCTCGCCGCGCCCGGCTGACCGTGACCGAGGGCCGCTACCATCAGGTCCGGCGCATGTTCGCGGCCGCCGGCAACCATGTCGAGGCGTTGCATCGGACCGCCGTCGGCGGCCTCGGCCTCGATGATCTGGCAGAGGGCAAGTGGCGGATTCTGGTGCCGGCCGAGGCGGCGCGAGTGTTCAAGCCGACGGTGCCTTGAACAGATGTTCGGCGGCTCAGACGCCGGGCGCTTCATAGGAATGTAATATTATAACTCCTTCTACAATTTTCCTTGTCGGGGCGTCGCTGCTGGCGCAGAGTGCCGACCCTGCAGGTCGGAGATCGGCCGCGAGGGCGTAGAGAACGGGTTTTCCGTCAGCCCCGCCGGCCCGTGTGTTTGTCGGTTTGGCATCCGTTCCCCGGTGCCGATGCGCTCCACAGGATCCGTCGCATCGCCGATGACCATGGGACCGATTCTCTCCTGCAAGAACCACGGCGCGCGGCGGGCTTTCGGGGCCGCCGAGAGCCGCAACGACAAAAGCCGCTGGAGGAACCGCCATGGCAGGTCAGCACCGCAGGCGTCCCAAGACGAATCCGGCCCCGATGCGGGCGGATGAACACGAGACCTCTCTTCCGCCGAAAGCCGCGAATGACACCGTCGCCGTGGTCCCGATGAGGGAGATCGCGGAATTGGCCCCCTCGGCCGAGCAACCCGCCGCCCCCCGCACGTCCCGCATCCAGGCCGCGCTGCGGGCCGAGATGCTGTGTCGCGGGCTGCGCCTGTCCCAGGCGCAATTCGCCCGCCGCTACGGCCCGGCCGGCGCCATCGTGCGCAACTGGGCTCCGCGCGAAGGGCGGACGAGCGGCATCAAGGTATAGCCCTCCCCCGAAGATCCTGAGCGATCCCGACCGGCGGCCGCCGACGCGGCCTGCCGGTCTGCGCTTGTCCGCACCATAGCGCCGCGGATGACAGCCCGTCGGGTTCGGTGCTACCCGGAAGGGCGGTGCGGTCAGGGGATCGAGGGGAACGGATGCGCTGGGACGGACGGACGGCGATGGCGCGGGCCTGGGTCCGGCTGCCGTCGGGCAAGCGGCTCGATCTGCTCAACCCCACCCCGTTCGACTGGGACGACCGCGACCTCGCGCTCGGCCTGGCCCGCACCTATCGCTGGGGCGGGCATTCGGCCTGGCCGCTGCCGCTGTCGGTCGCCCAGCACTCGCTGGCCGTGCTGGCGCTGTGCCGGGCCTGGGCGCCGGCCCCGCTGTCGCCGCTGGCCGAGCTGCGCGAGCTGCTGCACGACGCCGATGAGGGGCTGCTGGGCTTCGATCCGCTGTCGGTGATCAAGCCCTTCCTGGGCCAGGAGTTCCGCGACCTCGCCGCGCGGCTCGAGGACACGGTGTTCCTGCGCTATGGCCTGCCGCGCTGGACGGTGGAGCAGAAGGCCTTCCACAAGCGCGCCGACCGGGTGGCCGCGGCCAGCGAGGCGATCCATGTGGTCGGCTGGACCCGCGACGAGGTCTGGCGGGTGCTGAAGATCCGGTTCCGTCCGGTCGAGGACGACCCGCTGTGGCCCGTCTATGGCGGCACGCCCTGGGAGCCTTGGGCGCCCGACGTGGCGGCAGAGCGCTTCCTGGAGGAGCTGGGCCGGCTGAAGGCGGCCGCCGCCTAGGACGCGTGCGGGGATCGCCGGGCGATGAAACGCGCCACCGCCGGGCCGAGAAGCACCACCAGGGAGAAGCGCACGGTCTGCAGCGCCATGACGAAGGGCAGGTCGACATCGCTGGAGGCGGCGATGATGGCGATCGAATCCATGCCGCCGGGGCTGGTCGCCAGATAGGCCGTCAGCGGGTCGACCCCGAGGGTCCGCACCAGCACGAAGGCGAGGCCGCTGCAGAAGGCGATCAGTGCCGCGATCGACAGCAGGATCTGCGGCAGCGCCCGGGCGGCATGCACCAGCACCGACCGGGTGAAGCCGAGGCCGATGTTCCAGCCGATCAGCGCATAGGCGAGGGCGAGCAGCCATTCCGGCAGCTCGATCTCGATCAGGCCAGACGCGTGCAGCACCGCCCCGACCACCAGCGGCACCAGCATCGACCCGGCGGGGATGCGCAGCCGCCGCCCGGCCACGGCGCCCAGCGCGGCCAAAGCCAGCGTCGCCGCGAAGGCGCCGGCATCGACCGGCGGGAACCAGACGATCGCCGCCGGCCCGGCATCGCCCGCGTCGACCCAGAAGCGGGCGATCAGCGAGGCGGCGGTGGCGACGCAGACGACGCGCAGATACTGCATGAAGGCGACCAGCCGGGCATCGGCGCCGAAGGCCTCGGCCATCAGCACCATGGCGGTGGCGGCGCCGGGGGAGGAGCCCCAGACGCCGGTGGTGCCGGGCAGCACCTGCCAGCGGCTCATCAGCCAGCCCAGCAGGCTGCTGGCCGCCAGCGTCGCCAGCACGATCGCCAGGAACAGCGGCCAGTCGCGCAGGAAGGACACCAGGATCGACGGCGTGATCGCTCCGGCGATCAGGCAGCCGATGATCGCCTGGGCGCCGAGATAGGGCCGGCGCGGCACCCGGATGGTGCCGCCGCCGACCCCGACCAGGATGCCCGCGATCATCGGGCCCAGCAGCAGCGCGGCAGGCAGGGCGGCGGCCTGCAGCAGGGCGGCGGCGGCGGCCGACACGGCCAGGAGGACGGCCCATTGCCCGGCACGCGGCAGCCTGGCCAGGACCGGCAGGGCCGGGCCGTTCACGGAAACCACTGCAGCCTCGCTTTCCGCCTCAGGGCCGGCCGAGCAGGATGTCCGCCGCCTGGGAGACGATTCCGATGCGCGGCAGGATAGACTCGACCGCAAAGCCATGCATCTCCGCCGACAGGCTGGTCATCGCGTCCTCGGCGAAGACCACGGCGTAGTTCAGCTCCCAGGCGTTGCGGGCGGTGGATTCGACGCCGAAATTTGTGGCGATGCCGGCCAGCACGATGGTCGTGACGCCACGCCGGCGCAGCTGCAGGTCGAGGTCGGTGCCGGTGAAGGCGCCCCAGTGCCGCTTGGTGACGACGACGTCGCCCGGCTCGGCCAAGCCCTCGGCGAGGTCGCTCCAGCCTGCCGGCAGGCCGCCGGCCGGGCGGGTCATCGGCCGGTCCACCGGCTGGCGAGGCGCATCGGCGTAGTCCGGCGCCCAGCCGACGCGGACCGGGACCACCAGGGCGCCGGCGGCGCGGAAGCGCGCGGCCAGCGCCTTGGCCGTGGCCAGCACCTCCGCCCCGCTGCGGGGCGCGACCGGCATGCCGAGGATACCGTTCTGCAGATCGATCAGGACCAGGGCGGTGCTGCGCGGGTCGAGAGTGGGCATGGTCGTCGCCTTTCGCGGCAGGCAGCGCGCCTCCGGTGCCGCCGGCCGGGGCCGGGCGGATGGACGGGGGCGGGTGCATGTGAAAATATGAGGATAGCCTCGCAATCAGTTTTATGAGCATGTCCTCACAAAAGTCAACCGCCTCCGACGCTGTCGTGAGGCGCGAGCCCCGGCGCCAGCGCGGGCGCGACCGCGTCGCGGCACTGCTGCAGGCGGGGGCGGCCGTGTTCGCCGAGAAGGGTTACGAGGCGACGACGATGACCGAGGTCGCGGCTCGGGCCGGGGCGTCGATTGGCTCGCTGTACCAGTTCTTCCCGAGCAAGGAGGCGCTGGCCGACGCGCTGCTGGCCGGCTATGGCGAGCAGGTGCTGGCCGGGCTGCAGGCGGTCGAGGCGCAGGCGGCGCAGTTGGCCGTCCCGGCGCTGGCGGATGCGCTGATCGACCTGCTGGTCGGGCTGAAGGAGAAGCGCGCGGCGGCGCTGGTGCTGTTCGAGGCGCGGCGGGACGTCGCCCAGCCGTTGCGGCTGCGCGACGACATGCGCGAGGGGGTGGCCCGGATCCTGGGTCTGCGCGCGCCCGGGCTGCCGCCGGACCGGGCCATGGCGATGGCGATCGTCGTGCTGCTGCAGATGAAGGCGGCGGCGGTGCTCGGCGTCGAGCCGGGGCTGAAGCCGCGCGCCGCCGCCCTGGCCGAGCTGCGGCGGATGACCCGGCTCTACCTCGTCGAGGGCCTGGGCCCCGATCAGGCCTGACGCGGCGGCAGGATCACCAGGCGCAGGGCGACCAGCAGCGCCGCCAGGGCCAGGGCGCCGATCATCAGGGTGACGCCGGGCCAGCCCCAATCGGCCCAGGCCACGCCGCCGAGCGAGCCGGCGACGCTGGAGCCGAGATAATAGAAGAACAGGTACAGCGAGGAGGCCTGGGCGCGGGCATGCCGCGCCCGGCGGCCGACCCAACTGCTGGCCACCGAATGGGCGCCGAAGAAGCCGAAGGTCAGCACGGCGACGCCGGCGATGATCGCCCACAGATCGTCGCTGCGGGTCAGGGCGATGCCGGCCAGCATCAGCACGATCGGCGCCCAGAACACCCGGCGGCGGCCAAGCACGCCGGCGAGATGGCCGACCCAGATCGAGGCGCCGATGCCGATCAGATAGACCGCGAAGATGGCCGCCACCGCGGTCTGGCTGAGCCCGTAGGGCGGCGCCAGCAGGCGGAAGCCGGTGTAGTTGTAGAGCGTGACGAAGGCCCCCATCAGCAGGAAGCCTTCCAGGAACAGCCAGCGCAGCCCGGGGTCGCGCAGATGGTCGGCGAAGGCGGCCAGCAGCAGCCGCGGCCGCAGCGGCCGGGGCGTGAAATGCGCCGAGGGCGGCAGGCTGCGCCAGAACAGCGCGGCGCAGACCAGGCCGGAGAGCCCGACCACGCCGAGGCCGAGGCGCCAGGAGGCGAGGTCGGTCAGAATGCCGGCGATCAAGCGGCCACCCAGCCCGCCCATGGCGCTGCCACCGATGAACAGCCCCATCGCCAGCCCGACCGAACGGGGATGCATCTCCTCGCTGACATAGGCCATGGCGACGGCCGGCAATCCGCTGACCGCCAGCCCCATCAGCGCTCTCAACACCAGGAGCCCGTGCCAGGACGGCATCAGGGCGGAGAGAATGGTCAGGATCGCCGAGGCGAACAGCGAGGCTACCATCACCGGCTTGCGGCCCCAGGCCTCGGACAGGGCGCCGGCGACCAGCAGCGCGACGGCCAGCGTCCCGGTGGTCAGCGACAGCGACAGGCTGCTCTCGGCCGCGCTGATGCCATAGGTCGCGGCGAAGACCGGCATCAGCGGCTGCACGCAGTAGATCAGGGCGAAGGTGGCGAAGCCGGCGGCGAACAGCGCCAGGTTGGTGCGGTGGAAGGCGGCGGTGCCGTGCTCGATGAAGGCGACGACGTCCTCGGCCGCGATCGTCCCCGCCGGAATGGCGTCGGCAACCGATGGAGGGGCGGAATGGCGCGGCAGCGACTGGACCGATGAGGTCACGGGAAGTCTCCGGCCAGGATTGCGGAAGGGAGATGCGCCCGGCCCTTACGGAAACATGGCCACGTCGATTGATAGTGTCCAATATGTTTAACGGCATGTTTGATCGCTTTGGCGAATGATGGAACTGAGGCATCTGCGCTACGTCGTGGCCCTGGCGGAGGAGCTGCATTTCAGCCGGGCGGCGGCGCGGCTCGGCATCTCCCAGCCGCCGCTGAGCCAGCAGATCCAGGCGCTGGAGGAGGAGCTCGGCGCCCGGCTGTTCGAGCGCAGCAACCGGCGGGTGGCGCTGACCGAGGTCGGCCGGCTGTTCCTGGAGCAGGCGCGGACGGTGCTGGCCGCGGCCGACCGGGCGGCGGAGGTGGCGCGCCGGGCGCAGCGCGGCGAGATCGGCGAGATCCGCATTGCCTTCACCGCCTCCGCCCCGTTCACCACGCTGATCCCGCAGACGATCTTCGCCTTCCGCCGCAGCCACCCGGACGTGCATCTGGAGCTGCAGGAGATGCCGACCCGGCAGCAGATCGAGGCGCTGGCGGAGCGGCGGCTGCAGATCGGCTTCCTGCGCAACCCGACCTACCCGCCGGTGCCGGACGGGATCGAGGTGCGCGAGCTGTTCCGCGACCCGCTGGTGGCGGCGCTGCGCACCGACCATCCGCTGGCGGCGGGTGCCCCTGCGCCGCTGGCCCTGGCCGAGCTGGCCGACGAATCCTTCGTCTGCTATCCGCGCGACGCCGGCACCAGCCTGTACGACCAGATGATCGGCCTGTGCCGCGACGCCGGGTTCAGCCCGCGGCTGGGGCAGGAGGCGCGCGAGGTCTCGACCATCGTCGGACTGGTCGCGGCCGGGCTCGGCGTGGCGCTGCTGCCGGCGTCGCTGCAGCGAATCCAGGTCGAGGGCGTGGTGTTCCGCGTTCTGTCCGACCCTGGCGCCGTCACCACCATGTGGCTGACCTGGCGCCGGGACGAGACCTCGCCGGCGGCGCGCGCCTTCATCGACATGGCGACCCGGCCGGATGCGGTGTCTGGTGGCAGCCGCTAGATCTAGCCGCAGGCCGGCCGGGGTTTGGCACAATTGGTATGAATTTTCCGTGTCGCCCTTCTTTTCGCTGGTGCAGCACGAGGGTTGGTGAGACGCTTCTCATGGCGACGTGATTTCCGTCGCCAGTGATCGGAAAGGCGACATGCAAGGGCAGCAGCCTGGCATCACCATCCGCTTCCCGGCTCCCACCAGGGCCAGCATCAGCATCGCCGCTCGTTCGAACGCCCCTCGCAGGGGCGTTTGTCGTTTTCGGCCGTCCGTTCCGATCCGTCACCTGTCCTGTTCCACCCGACCCGATGGAGGGTTCCGGCGAATGAGATCTCCCGGTGAAGGGGGCCGCAACTGGGATCCCCTGTTCGAGGATGCAAGCGAGAGCAAAGGACGACGTTCCATGGCCAAACGCAGCGCTTCCACCGCCCGTATCGTCCCGATCAGCGAGGGCTACGACGATGATTTCCGGGAGCAGAGCTATCTGAAGACGGTCAAGCCGCGGACCGCCAATCAGGAAGTTCTGATGAAGGCGATCGACGGCCATGCGATGACCCTGGCCCTCGGCCCCGCCGGCACGGGCAAGACCTATCTCGCCGTGTCCAAGGCGGTCGAGGCGCTGACCGCCGAGCGGGTCAGCCGCATCGTCATCACCCGGCCGGTGGTGGAGGCCGGCGAGAGCCTCGGCTACCTGCCCGGCGACATCAACGAGAAGATGGACCCCTGGATGCGCCCGATCTACGACGCGCTGTCCGACCGTCTCGGCGCCAAGCAGGTGCGCCAGATGACCAAGGAGGGGATCGTCGAGATCGCGCCGCTCGCCTATATGCGCGGCCGCACCATCTCGCGCAGCTTCGTCATCGTCGACGAGGCGCAGAACATGACCTTCCAGCAGCTGAAGATGCTGCTGACCCGCCTGGGCTGGCACTCGACCATGGTGATCACCGGCGACCCCGACCAGACCGACCTGCTGCCCGGCCTGTCCGGGCTGGAGGAGGCGGCGCGGCGGCTGGAGCCGCTGGACGGCGTCGCCGTCGTCCGGCTGACCACCGCGGACATCGTGCGCCACCCGCTGGTCGCCGCGATGATGCCGCTGCTGGCCTGATCCGGAACCGCGGGCCGGACGCCGCCATTGGTTGGGACGAGGGCTGCCGCACCGCCGGCGGCCCTCGTCACCAGCCACAGCGAGGCCGGCCATGGCAACGAAGACGCTGCACGATCTGTTCCTCAACGAGCTGAAGGACCTCTACAGCGCCGAGCAGCAGCTGACCCGGACGCTGCCGAAGATGGCGCGCGCCGCCACCAATCCGGAGCTGAAGCAGGGCTTCGAGCATCATCTCGAGCAGACCAAGGTCCAGGTCGAGCGCCTGGACACCGTGTTCAAGGGCCTCGAGGCGTCGCCGCGCGGCCAGAGCTGCGAGGCGATGGAGGGGCTGCTGGCCGAGGCGCAGGAACTGACCGAGCTCGGGCTCGAGCCCGACGCGCTCGACGCCGCGCTGATCGCCGCGGCGCAGAAGGTCGAGCATTACGAGATCGCCTCCTACGGCACCGTCTGCACCTGGGCCAAGGCGATGCAGCACGACCAGGCGCTGACCCTGCTGCTGGAGACGCTGGCGGAGGAGAAGGCGACCGACGAGACGCTGACCAAGCTGGCCAAGACCACGGTCAACGCCGCGGCGGCCCGGCACACCCATCCGCGGGCGGCCTGAAGCACCGCGTTCGGCCGGTCGAGCACTCTCGCAGCAAAAGAAAGGGCAGGCCCGTGCCTGCCCTGATGCCGCGACGTCAGCGCTGTCGCGTCAATGCGGCCCGTGGCCGGAGAGACCGCCCTTCCGCCCGGCTTCCGCCGCGCGCTCGCGGTCATTGGCGAAGTTGCCGCCGCTTTCCTGCCCACCCTTGCGGCCTGCCGCCGCCGCCCGGGCCGGATCGTTCTTGAAGTTGCCGCCGCTGTGCTGGCCGCCCTTGCGGCCGGCTTCGGAAGCGCGGGCGGGGTCATGGGCGAAGTTGCCGCTGCTCTTCTGGCCGCCCTTGCGGCCGGCTTCCGCCGCTCGCTCCCGATTGTAGGCGAAGTTCCCGGCGCCGCCCCGGTGCGGAGTCTGGCTGCTCGCCATAATCCAAGCTCCCTTGCTGTGGGCTCACGTCATGGGAATAGGCCGCAGCGAGGCGAGGTTCCCAATGAAAAATCCTTAACTTTCAGCCGCTTCGGTAAGCTTCGCTTTCGGGCTTTCGGCGCGACCGCGAGCCTGCGGCAACGAGGTGGTTCCGGCCAGGATTTCAGTTCCGATAGTATACCGGCGTGGTTGTCGCGATGGACGGAGGAGCGGATCATGGTTGCGCGGCAGATGGTGGACGGGGCGTTTCATCCCTGTCCGATCCGGGACGTGCTGGACCGGATCGGCGACCGCTGGAGCCTGTTGGTGCTGCAGACGCTGGCGCCGGGGGTGAAGCGCTTCACCGTGGTCAAGCGCGAGATCGGCGACATCTCCCAGCGCATGCTGGCGCAGACGCTGCGCCGGCTGGAGCAGGACGGGCTGGTGACGCGCACGGTGCATCCGACGATCCCGCCCCGAGTGGACTATGCGCTGACACCGCTGGGCCGGTCGCTGATGGAGCCACTCGACGCGCTGGTGCGCTGGGCCGACCAGCATCACGACAAGGTGCGCGCCGCCCGGATGGCTTATGTGCCGCCGACCGCGGAAGCCGCGTAATACTCGGGAGACCCGGCGCTCAGGCCGCCAGCTTCTTCGCCGTCCTTTTTTCGAGCGCCGCAGCGTCCAGGACCTGCAGCCGCCGTCCCTTGATCTGGAACAGCCCATCGCGCTGCAGCCGCTTCAGCGTCCGGTTGGCGTGCACCAGCGAGATGCCGAGCGCGTCGGCGATATGCTGCTGGGTCAGCGGGAACGGCATGCCGTCGCTTCGCACCATGTCGCGCGCCTCGGCCCGGCCGTACAGGTCGAGGACCAGGGCCGCCACCCGCTCCGGCGCGGTGCGCTGGCCCAGCGACAGCAACTGCTCCTCCATCGCGCGCTTCTGGTCCGCGGTCAGCGCGGCGAAGCGGAGGGCGATCTCCGGCTGGGCCTGGGACAGGCCGACGATGTCCTGGTAGGGGACGACGCAGAGCGAGACATCGGTGATCGCCTCGATCGAGGTGACGGCACTGTCGAAGAACTGGGCCTGGAAGCCGATCACGTCGCCCGGCAGGATGAAGGACAGGATCTGCCGGCGGCCGTCCGGCAGCGCCTTGAACCGCATCGCCCAGCCGCGGGCCACGGTGTAGAGTGGCGGGTTGGGATCGCCCTCGGTCATGATCCGCGCGCCGGCCGGGAAGCCGACATCCTCGACCCGGCGCCGCTGGATATAGTCGAGCAGCTCAGGATCGAGGATCCTGAGCTGCGGCACGTCGGCATCAAGCTTCACGTTGAGGTCGTGCGGGGACATGGCAGGTTCTCCCGGTTCGGCGTGTCAGAAACGTGCCGAGGCGGCAGAGGGTTCCGAGGCCCCGTGGCGGCTCGCCGTCAGCGCATCGCATTGACCCCGCTGCGGCGGCGAGGCTAAGTCGGGGCGGGGCGATTCGGACCCCGCCGGACATTTCGGGAGCCCCCATGCTGCGCCGCCTGCCGCTCGCCTTCGCACTTCTCGTCGCCGCCTGCGCCACCCAGCCGGTGTCGGGACCGCGCACCGGCTATCAGCCGCAGACCACGGCGCATCTGACCGGGGCAGTCGCGGTCAACCCGATGGACTACCGGCCGCGCAGCGGGGTGGCGCCGCAGGGCAGCGTGCGCGACGTGCCGGGCTACGTCACCAACGCGCTGAAAGCCGAGCTGCGCCGCGCCGGCGCCGGGCTGAACTCGTCACGCTGCGTCCTCGACGCCACGGTCCGCGACTTCAAGGTCGACCGGGCAGGGGCGGAGGAGCATTACGGCGTCGACATCCATTACGTGCTGGCGGTCGGCGGCAACGTCCAGTTCGACCAGGCCTTCGGCACCACCTTCACGGTGGCCCGCGGCCAGTCGGTGGACCGCGCGGTGGACGACGCCATCGCCAAGAACCTGAACTTTCTTCTGAAGGACGATTGGTTCGCCACCCTGCTGCTGCGGGAATGCAGCGGCCGCGCTTAAGGGCGGACTGAACCGAAGCCGGGCCGGAGGCCTGGCCCTTCGGACCGGCATCACGACGTCGACCTCGCCGACACCGCCTTGCCGATCGAGGCCCTGGGCAGCCGGACGGCCTCGTCGACCGGGACCCACCGGATCTCGCTGTGCTCGTCGCCCAGCATCCGCGGCTCGCCTTCGGTCCAGCCGGTGACGACGAAGACGTGGTACCGGGCTTCGCCGTTCCGGACGGGATCGGGGGCCGGCAATGTCGCGACCAGGCGGTGGTGCAGGGGCGTGACCCCGGCCTCCTCCTGCACCTCGCGAATCAGCGCCTGCTCCGGCGTCTCCCCGGCCTCGAAATGGCCGCCCAGCACATCCCAGCAATCCGGATAGAAGCGGCGCTGCGGCGTGCGGCGGCCCAACAGGATGCGCCCGTCGCGCAGCAGGATGGCGCAGGCGATCTGCTTCATCGAGCCCGCCTTGGTCATGGTGGGTTGCAGAAGGTTGACATCGGATCGGTGCCGTCGCGCCATGGGACGGCAATCATGGACGAGAACCGAAGAGATTGACCATGCCGAGCGAGACCGAGCTGCCCGACATCCTCGTCGTCACCGGCATCATGGCGGCGGGCAAGTCGACCGTGGCCCAGGCGCTGGCGGAACGGCTGTCGCGGGCGGTGCATCTGCGCGGCGACCTGTTCCGGCGCATGATCGTCTCCGGCCGGGTCGAGGTGACGCCCGACCTGCCGGCCGAGGCGATGCGCCAGCTCGACCTGCGCCACGAGCTGGCGGCGATGGTGGCCGGGCGCTTTGCCGAATCCGGCTTCACCGTGATCTGGCAGGACGTGATCCTGGGGCCGACCCTGGTACGGGTCGCCGAGCTGCTGTGCGGCCGGTCCTTCGGCATCGTCGTGCTGTGCCCGTCGCCCGAGGCCGTGGCCGCGCGCGAGGCGGGGCGAAGCAAGACCGGTTACGACGCCTGGACGCCCGCCGATCTGGACCGCGGCCTGCGCGCCGACACGCCGCGGCTCGGGCTGTGGCTCGACAGCTCGGGGCTGACCGTCGGCGAGACCGTCGACGCGATCCTGGCCCGCATCGCCGAGACCCGGAAGGGGCTGTCGTGACCGGCGCGGAGCGGCTGGCGACGGCGGCGCGGGCATTGCTGGCCGGCTTCGACCAGCCGGAGCTGGCGCCGTTCCTGGACGAATGGCCGGCGGCCGGCGCCGCGCAGCGGATGGTCGAGCCCAGGCCCCTGCCGGTGCTGCGCTGGCTCGACCAGGCCACGCCAGCGGCGGCGACCCGGCCGTTGGTCGATCAGGTCGTCGCCGCGGCCGGAGCCCTCGCCTGGGGGCAGACCTATGCGGCGGGCGATCTGGGCGAGCGTTTCCTCGAGCGCTATGGCTGGAGCGAGCTGATCGGCCTGCGCGGCCCGATCGCCAGCGACCGGCTGGCCTGCGGCGTCCTGCTGCTGGGGCCGGAGATCGAGTATCCGCCGCACAGCCATGCGGCCGAGGAGATCTATCTGCCGCTCGCCGGCACCGCCGATTGGCTCCGGGGCCGGGACGGGTGGCGGCGGCGCTGCCCCGGCGAGCTGATCCATCACCCGTCCGGTGTCGCCCATGCGATGCGCACGGATGAGCAGCCGCTGCTGGCGCTGTATCTCTGGCGCGGCGGCGACCTGGCGCAGAAATCGAAGCTCGGAGGATCAGATGACCCCGCATGAAAGCTTCCTCGCCCAGGCGATCGAGCTGGCCCGCCGCAATGTCGAGGAGGGCGGCCGGCCCTTCGGCGCGGTACTGGTGCGCGACAGCGCGGTGATCGCCACCGGCGTCAACCAGATGGGCGCCACCGGTGATCCGACCGCGCATGCCGAGCTGCAGGCGATCCGGGCGGCCGCCCATGCGATCGGCGCGCTGCGGCTCGACGGCTGCACCGTCTACGCCAGCGGCCATCCCTGCCCGATGTGCCTCGCGGCGATGACCATGACCGGCGTCACCGCGGTGTACTACGCCCATTCCAACGAGGAGGGCGCGCCCTACGGGCTGTCGACCGCCGCGGTCTATGCCGAGCTGGCCAAGCCACCGGCCGACCAGGCGATGACCATCCGGCACCTGCCGGTGCGGCTGGACGGGATCGATCTTTACGCGCTGTGGCGCGACCGGCTCAGGGCGCCCGGACCCGGGTCATGACGATGTCGGCCGTGCCGCCGCCGCCCTGGGTCAGCACCGGGTGGCGGGTGTCGGTGACGAACAGTTGCTTGCCGCCGCGCTCGACCCGGGCCGAGACGGCATAGCTGTGGCGCTGGTCGATCTGCGCCGGATCGTAGGACAGGGTGAAGGTCGCCGGCACGCGCACCGGGGCGATGCGTTGCTCGGCCACCACCGTCGACGGCGCGTCGGCCAGCGAGACGTCGAGCAGCTGCACGATCAGCTCCGCATCCGCCGGCAGGGCGATGCGCTCGCGATAAGTCGCCGTGCCGGTGACGGCGGCGCTGACGACGGGCGTAGGCGCCGGCGCGGCGGTCTCTCCGGCCTTGCCGCAGGCGGCGAGGGCCATGGCGGCGATCAGGGCGGCGAGGCAGGATCGGCGGTTCATCGGATATCCCTTGCAGGGCCAAGCCGGCCGCTGTTCTGCCGATGACAACGCTTCGCGACCCGTTCGGTTGCGTCCGCCGACGGTGTCAGTCGCGGAAATTCAGATATTGCAGCGGCTGCTCGATCTTCAGGCCGCGGACCACGGCGATGGTGGCCTGCAGGTCGTCGATCTTCTTGCCGGTGACGCGCAGCTCGTCGCCCTGGATCGCGGCTTGCACCTTCTGCTTGCTGTCCTTGATCGCCTTGATGATGGTCCGGGCCAGGTCGCGGTCGATGCCCTGCTTCACCACCACCTCCTGGCGCACCATGTTGCCCGAAGCCTTCTCCACCGTCCTGAAGTCGAGCGCGCCGGCATCGAGCTTGCGCCGGGTGAAATAGACGCGCAGCAGCTCGTGCATCTGCTTCAGCTTCAGGTCGTCGTCGGCCATGATCGTCAGCGTCTCGTCGCTGCGCTCGATCGTGCATTTCGATCCTTTGAAGTCGAAGCGCTGCGCCACCTCGCGGGTGACGCCGGCGACGGCGTTGTCGACTTCGGTCAGGTCGGTCTTGGAGACGATGTCGAAGGAGGGCATGACCATTCGCGGATCTGCGGAACCAGATCGGAGAGTCTAGCCGATTCCGCGGCGAATGGGAGCCTCCATGGCCGGAATGGGGTGATTGGCCGCCGCCGGCGCGCCGAAGGGCGCCAGCGTCGCGCCATAGCGCCGCAGCGCGGCCGGGAAATCCGGCCCGGCGAAGTAGCGGTATTCCACCGCGCGCATCCCGGTGACCGGGTCGAGGGCGGCGAGCCTGGCGTCGATCAGGCCGGGATGGCACATGATCACCGTCCGGTCCGGCGCGGTCTCGAGCCAGCGCTCGAACAACACACCGTAGCCGCGGTCGACGAAATCATAGACCCCGCAGAAGCTGTCGTTCCGGCGCTCGGCCGCCGGGTCGAGCACGGCGTCGGACCGCAGGCTGAGGGCCTGCAGGGCCAGGGATTTCACGGCGAAAGGACGGCGGACGATCCGCCGCGGCCGGTCGCCGCAGCGCCGGATCCAGCGCGGCCGCAGCCCGGCGGAGCGCAGGGTCAGGGCCAAGGTCTCGGCGATGCCGGGCAGCAGATGGACATGCTGGTGCCCGTCGATGAAGTCCGGCGCCCGGCCGAAGGCATCGACGAACGCGGCATATTGCGCCTCGATTTCGGCCGACAGGGCGCCCGTCGGCAGCCGTCGCGCGAGACTCAGCCGGATCAGGGCGGCGAGGCCGGGGAACCGGTTCCAGCCGGCAGCTACGCGAAGTTGCGGCGACAGCGGCGCGAACGGCCCGGTGAGGCAGAGATGGAGGCCGATTTCGGCCGGCCCGGCGGCGGCGGGCAGGCTGCGCAGCAGGCCGGCCGCCTCGGCCCAGAAACGTCCGACGGTCAGGCAACTGGTGCCGGACAGGCGGCCCTCGGCCAGCAGCTGGCGGATCGCCAGCGACACGCCGGGGGCGAGGCCGTAATCATCGGCGACCAGCGTGATACGCCTCGAGGACATGGCTCATCTCTTCCACAGGGTCCCGCCGCTTATGCTCGGCGACGACGTAGAGGGGGCGGTCCTTCACCTCGTCGAGGATCTGGCCGAGATACTCGCCGAGGATGCCGAGATTGATCAGCAGCACGCCGCCGATCAGCACCAGGATGGCGATCACGCCCGGCACGCCGGGCAGGGCCACGCCTTTGGCCAGGCAGACGATGGTGATCCACAGTCCGTAGGAGAAGGCGGTCAGGGCCATGGCGAAGCCGAGCAGCGTCGAGATCCTCAGCGGCACGCGACTGAACGAGGTGACGCCGTTGAGCGACAGCAGCAGCAGCTTCCAGAACGACCATTTCGTGGTGCCGCCGATCCGCTCCGCCGGCTGGTAGTCGATCCGACGCTGCTGGAAGCCGACCCAGACCGACAGGCCCTTGAAGAACCGGCCGCGTTCGCGCAGGCCGCGCAGCGCCTCGGCCGCCCTTGCCGATATGAGGCGGAAATCGGCCGCATCCGGCGTTATGCGGAAGGCATTGCCGGAATTCATCAGCCCGTAGAAGGACTTGACCAGCAGGCGGTAGACCGGCCCGGCCTCACGCCGGCGGCGGACGGCATAGACGATGTCGTCGCCGTCGACCAGCCAGTGGCGCACGAAGGTGTCGATCAGCTCCGGCGGGTGCTGGCCGTCCGAATCCATGAACACCACTGCGTCGCCCATGGCGGCGTCGAGGCCGGCGGTCAGCGCCGCCTCCTTGCCGAAGTTGCGGCTGAGGCGGATCAGCTCGACCCGCGCCCGACCGTCGGGCAGGGCGGCGATGACCCCGGCGCTGCCGTCCCCGCTGCCGTCGTCGACATAGATCACCTCGACCGCCAGGCCATGAGCCTCGTCGAGCCGGGCGGCCAGGGCCTCGAGCTGCCGGTGCAGCGCCGCCACCGAATCCGCCTCGTTGTACAGCGGCACGACGATCGACAGGCGGCGCGGGGTGGTGCGGAGGGTGTGGTTCATCATGGCCCTCATGAGCCGGGGCAGGTGACGGCCGGGGTGGTCCGGCCGGGGAGCACGGCGAGCCAGACCGTGCGGCTTGCGAGCGGCGTGCCGAGCGCCGTCCGCGCCGGCCAGGCATAAGCGGTGACGTCCCGCGGGCAGAGGCCGGCGATCGGGCGGCCTGGCACGGGGACGCGCCGGGAGGCGTAGACGGCGCCGCCGCGCAGCAGGCGATCCTGGTCGACCCAGGGCGACAGGGCCGGGTCCGCATCCTCGAACACCTGGGGCCGAGCGGCGCCGTACAGGGAGATCGTCCCAGCCTCCGGGATCGTGCCGATTACGGTCTCCGGCGTGCCGGGCTGGCTGTTCCGCCACAGCGCCTCGGCCGCCGCGGACAGCGCCGGGCCGTCGAGATTCATGAGGTTCGGCCTCCCGGTCAGGGCGGGCTTGACCAGCATCAGCACGGCGAAGCCGATCGCGAAGGCCGGCGCCAGGGCGAGGGCGGCGGTGCGGAAGCGCGGCGCCGACAGTCCGAGGGCGGGCAGGAGCAGGGCCAGGAGCGGCGGCGCCGCCAGCACGAAGCTCATGCCCCACATCGTCCGGATGCGGATGCCGGTGGCGGCGGAGGCCAGGGTGAGGACGGCGATCGGGACCAGATAGACGAAGGCGAGATAGATCCCGGCCGGAGCGCCCAGCCGCCGGCGGGCGAGGTGGAGGAGGGCGGCGATCCGCTGCCGTCCCAGGGGGCTGAGGCCGATCGCCGCCGCCAGCAGCATCGGCGCGACGGCGAAGGCCTGGTCGCCGAGGAAGGTGAGGGGACCGATCAGATGGCCGGCCGGGCCGGTCAGGGTGTCGTCGCTGCGCTCGGCCAGATAGCTCAGGGTGGTGAAGTCGTTCTGCGCCAGCCAGAGCAGATGCGGTGCGACCACCAGCAGGCAGACCGCCAATGCGAGATAGGGGCCGGGCCGGGCGAAGTGCCGCCGGCCGGGGGGCGACAGCAGCAGATAGGCCAGCAGCGTGGCCAGCAGCACGCCGATCGAATACTTCGCCAGCAGGCCCAGCCCGCCGGTGAGCCCGGTCAGGATCCACCAGGCCGCGCGGTCGCGGGTGACGGCGCGCCAGAACAGCGCCATGGTCCAGGCCCAGAAGGCGAACTGCACGGTGTTCGGGTTGAAGCGCGGCGCGGCGTAGGTGGTGTAGTGCGTCAGGGCCAGCAGGACGACCGCGACCAGCGCGGCCCGGCGCCCGGCGATGTCGCGCGTCAGCAGCCAGATGCCGGCGAAAGCGGCGGCGATGAAGGCCTGGCTCAGCGCGTAATAGGCCCAGTCGGCGCTGCCGAACACGGCGTGGACGAGTTCGGCGGACCACGCGGCCAGCGGCGGGTGCTTGTGGTAGCCCCAAAGCCAGTGCTGCCCCCAGTAGAGCCCTTCGAGCGTGTCGGGATGCAGGTTGCCGTCCAGCCAGGCCGGCAGCAGGGTCCAGGCCAGGAAGCCGGCGCCGAGGAATGCAGGGACCCAGAGCGGATGGATATCACGGGCGGCCGGCACCAGCGCTCCGGCCGATGCCGGGCCGGAATGGTGCGTCCCCAGCGCGGCCGGGGAGTCGGCAATGGATCGGACCGCTTCTGTGCTCACGATGTCGATGCTGCTCGATGGGATGCTTGGTCTCGGCCCGGGCCGATGGCGGTCGGGGATGTGTCGCCATCAGAAATAATGGCTTGTCCGAGGTTTCGGTATTTACGGTTTGGTATAGGTTTTTCGACGCATCATCTGTTTGACGGCGTTGGTTCTGTCCGAGATTCAAGTATTGTGGAGAGAAATTAATAATCCTGGTTTGCTTGAGTAGTTCAATGAAAAGCTGCAAACTTGCTTGTGGAAGGAAGCCGCTGCTGCTTGCTGGCCCACAAAAGACAAGGCCCGCCGGCAATTGCGGCGGGCCTTGCTGGAACCGGGAGCGGGAAACGGTCGGTCAGTCGGCGCGTTCGGCGACCTGGGTGTTCGGCGCGTAGATAAAGCCGTAGGTCGGATACACCGAGGTCCCCATCTGGCGGGTCGGCTGATGCCAGAAGCGGGTCTGGCTCCAGTCGTTCTTGGCCGAGACGTCGATCACCCGGGCCGGCTCATTCACCCGGCCGCGCGGCGCCCAGTTGGCCTGGTCGACGATGATCTCGCGGGAGCTGACCACCCGGCGGACCACCGCGACATGGCCGCGGCGCATCGAGCCGGTGCGCTTCAGCACGATGACGGAGCCGGCGACCGGCATGCGGCCGCGATTGTAGCGGCCGGCGGCGGCATCCCACCAGCGCCACGCATCCCCGGAGATCTGGAAGCCGGTCAGCTCGCGGGCGAAGGGAACGCAGGACCAGCGGCGACCCTGGGCCTTCAGCGTCGAGACGCGCTGGATCTGCCGCTGTTCGGTGATGTTGCGGGCCGTCAGCTGGGTGCGCGGGATCGGCGCATCGACAGCGGCGGGAGCCTGAGGACGAACCCGGGGGGCCGGTGCGGCGGCGGCCGTCTTCCGCTCGGTGGCCGGTGCCGGGCTGGCCGCCCGGTCCGTCGTCGCCTGGCCGGTGGCCACGGCGTTGCGCACGGCGCCTTCGACCTGCTCACTGGCCTGACCGGCGGCTGCGGCAGCCGCGGCATTCAACTCGCGCGTGGTGCGCGATGCGGCATGTGCGGTTTCGCTGAGAAGGGCGACGCTGCAGACCAGCGTCAACAGACTTGCAGTGAGGGTACTGAGTGGGCGCTTAGCCCGACGTTGAGTTCTGATTCTGAGGTCATAGTCATTGTCGCGGGTCATCACTGGCCCGTCCCCCCTGCGCTGTGTCAATCGGACTGCACTCGCTCCCTTGGCGCTCCAAACGGATGCAGCGCCTTTCCGTCCGGCTCGTTCGATGACCCCAGTCACCGCCCCCTCACCGGCAAGGATGTCTAGTAACATTCTGAAATATTCCCGCCAAGCAAAAATGACACGCTTTCGCCCGATTCCTGCCCGCTTTCGAACGCCAATACAGAGGCGGTCCAGATTTATGTATTGCAGGCGGACCTAAAAAAATTATTCGGCTTTTGCAAAGTGCATGGGTCGGTTCACCGGCCTATTCGTCCCGCCGTTAACACGATGCTGGAAAGATGAGTGGTTCAATTGATTGGTAAGACTATTTAAGGGCAGGGAAGCGAAGCGGCTGCTAACACCTTGAACGTCCGACAAATCCGGCCGATGTTCCGGTTTCGGACCTTGGCGCCGAAGCCGCGAGCCCTGCGTCCTGCGCATAACAGGATATCCCATGCCCTGGCAGCCCTCCGCCGGCCGCGCTACAACCTCCTTCCGAGATTCAGGCGGCCGGATGCGCCGAGAAGAGGGAGACCGAACCGATGCAGCTCACCGACTCGAAGCTTTTCCGCCAGCAATGCTACATCGACGGGCGTTGGGCGGACGCCGATGACGGGCGGGTGATCGACGTCACCAACCCGGCCGGCGGCGCCAGGCTGGGCAGCGTGCCGCGCGCCGGCACCGCCGAGACCCGCCGCGCCATCGCCGCCGCCGACAAGGCCTGGCCGGCCTGGCGCGCCAAGACGGCCCAGGAGCGGTTCACGATCCTGCGGCGCTGGTTCGAGCTGATGCTGGCGAATCAGGAGGATCTGGCGAAGCTGATGACGGCGGAGCAGGGGAAGCCGCTGGCCGAAAGCCGCGGCGAGATCGCGTACGCCGCCAGCTTCGTCGAATGGTTCGCCGAGGAGGGCAAGCGGATCTATGGCGACACCATCCCGGCGCCGGCGGGCGACCGGCGCATCGTCGTGATCAAGCAGCCGATCGGCGTCTGCGCCGCGATCACGCCCTGGAACTTCCCGGCGGCGATGATCACCCGCAAGGCCGGCGCCGCCCTGGCCGCCGGCTGCACCATGGTGGTCAAGCCGGCCAGCGAGACGCCCTATTCGGCCCTGGCGCTGGCCGAGCTGGCCGAGCGCGCCGGCATTCCGGCCGGCGTGTTCTCGGTCATCACCGGCAGCGCCAGCGAGATCGGCGGCGAGATGACCTCGAGCCCGATCGTGCGCAAGGTGACCTTCACCGGGTCGACCGAGATCGGCAAGCTGCTGATCCAGCAATCGGCCTCGACGGTGAAGAAGGTGTCGATGGAACTGGGCGGCAACGCGCCGTTCATCGTCTTCGACGACGCCGATCTCGACGCCGCGGTGCAGGGGGCGATCGCCTCGAAATACCGCAACACCGGCCAGACCTGCGTCTGCGCCAACCGCCTGCTGGTGCAGGACGGGGTCTACGACGCCTTCGCCGCCAAGCTGGCCGAGGCCGTCTGCAAACTGAAGGTCGCCGACGGCATGACCGACGGCGCCCAGCAGGGGCCGCTGATCAACATGAAGGCGGTCGAGAAGGTCGAGGAGCACATCGCCGATGCCGTGCAGAAGGGCGCGCATGTCGCCCTCGGCGGCAAGCGCCACAGCCTCGGCGGCACCTTCTTCCAGCCGACGATCCTGACCGACGTCACGCCGGAGATGAAGGTGGCGAAGGAGGAGACCTTCGGCCCGCTGGCGCCGCTGTTCCGGTTCAAGACCGAGGAAGAGGCGATCCGGATGGCCAACGACACCGAATTCGGCCTCGCCTCCTATTTCTACAGCCGCGACATCGGCCGGATCTGGCGGGTCGGCGAGGCGTTGGAATACGGCATCGTCGGCATCAATGAGGGCCTGATCTCGACCGCCGTCGCGCCCTTCGGCGGGGTGAAGGAGAGCGGCCTCGGCCGCGAGGGTTCCCATTACGGCATCGAGGATTACCTCGAGGTGAAGTACCTGTGCATGGGCGGGCTGAACCGGTGACCGAGACGCTGTCGCCGCAGGAGCAGGGCAAGCGCGCCGCGGGCGAGGCCGCGGCGGCGCTGGTCGAGGACGGCATGCGGCTGGGCCTCGGCACCGGCTCGACCGTCCGCTGGGTGCTGGAGGCGCTGGGCCGCCGGATCCGGGAGGAGGGGCTGCGCATCACCGGCATCCCGACCTCCGAGCAGACGGCCGAGCGGGCGCGCGCACTCGGCATCCCGCTGACCGACTTCGCCTCGACCGAGGCGCTCGACCTCTGCATCGACGGGGCCGACGAGGTCGAGCGGGGGACGCTGCGCCTGGTCAAGGGGCTGGGCGGGGCGCTGCTGCGCGAGAAGATCGTGGCCGAAGCCTCCGCGCGCTTCATCGCCGTGGTCGACGGCTCGAAGATCGTCGAGGTGCTCGGCGAGAAGGCGCCGCTGCCGGTCGAGGTCACGGCCTTCGGCTGGGAGGCGACGGCCCGGCGCCTCTCGGCCTTCGGCGGCGCCCCGGTGCTGCGGCAGCGCGACGGCGCCACGGTCCGCACCGATGGCGGCAACCTGGTGCTGGATTGCGGCGGCTTCGCGCCGATCCGCGACCCGGACGGGCTGCAGCGGGCGGTCAAGTCGATCGCCGGCGTGGTCGAGACCGGGCTGTTCCTCGGCGGTGCCGAGCAGGCGATCATCGGCCAGGCGGATGGCACCACGAGCTCGCTGCGGCCCACGCGCTGATCGGTCAGGCATAGCGGCCCTGCGGGTTGAACGGGCTTGCCTCGATCGGGGTCCGCGGCCCAAATGCCGGGTGAACCCCTTCCCGCGCGGCCGGTCGCCGGCCGCGCCGCTTTGACCGCGGCAGGCGGTCCGGACATGCCATGAGCGGATTCGATTTCGACTATTTCGTCATCGGCGGCGGCTCGGGCGGCGTGCGCTCGGCCCGCATCGCGGCGCAGCACGGCGCCCGCGTCGGCATCGCCGAGGAACGCTACTGGGGCGGCACCTGCGTCAATGTCGGCTGCGTGCCGAAGAAGCTGCTGGCCATGGCGGCGCATTTCTCCGCCGATTTCGAGGACGCCGCCGGCTTCGGCTGGACCGTCCCGTCCGCGACCCATGACTGGGCCACGCTGATCGCGCGCAAGGACGCCGAGATCGGCCGGCTGAATGGCATCTACCGCACCCTGCTGACCAATGCCGGCGCCACCATGTTCGACGCTCGCGCCGTGCTGGTCGACGCCCACACGATCGATGTCGGCGGCAAGCGCGTCACCGCCGACCGTATCCTGGTGGCGACCGGCGGCTGGCCGGTGCTGCCGGACAAGCCCGGCGTCCGCGAGCACGCCTTCACCTCGAACGAGGCGTTCCATCTGGAGCGGATGCCGCAGCGCGTGGTGATCGTCGGCGGTGGCTACATCGCGGTGGAGTTCGCCGGAATCTTCCACGGCCTCGGCGCCGAGGTGACGCTGGTGCATCGCGGCGACATGGTGCTGCGCGGCTTCGATGACGATCTGCGGGTCCACCTCGCCACCGAGATCGGCAAGGCCGGGGTCAATCTGCGCCTCGGCTGCAATGTCGAGGGCATCGCCAAGGTCGGCGACGCCCTGGCGGTGACGCTGAGCAACGACGAGGTGATCGCCGCCGACGGGGTGATGTACGCCACCGGCCGCAAGCCGAACACGGCGGGGCTGGGACTGGAGACGGTCGGAGTCGCGGTCGATGCCGACGGCGCCATCACCGTCGACGAGCACTACCGGACCAGCGTGCCCAACATCTACGCGCTGGGCGACGTCACCGACCGGCTGAACCTGACGCCGGTGGCGATCGCCGAGGGCCACGCCTTGGCCGACACGCTGTTCGGCGGCAAGCCGCGGGTGCCGTCCTACGAGAACGTGCCGACGGCGGTGTTCTCGAACCCGCCGATCGGCACGGTCGGGCTGACCGAGGCGGCGGCGCGTGAGCGGCATGGCGAGGTCGATGTCTACCGCGCGGTGTTCCGGCCGATGCGCCACACCTTGTCGGGTCGCGAGGAGCGGACGTTGATGAAGCTGGTGGTCGATCCGGCGACCGACCGGGTGCTGGGCTGCCACATGGTCGGGCCGGACGCGCCGGAGATCGTCCAAGGCCTGGGCATCGCCCTGACCTGCGGCGCCACCAAGGCGCAGTTCGACGCCACCATCGGCATCCATCCGACCGCGGCGGAGGAGTTCGTGACCATGCGCAGCAAGGTGGAGCGCCCGGCCAGCCCGGGACTGGCGCAATGACGGCTGAGCCGGACGGGCCGCAGAACATCTATGACAACCCGGTGTTCTTCGCCGGCTATGCCGCGCTGCGCGACGCCGAGAGCGGGCTGAACGCCGTGCTGGAGCAGCCGGCGCTGGCGCGGCTGCTGCCGGCCTCGCTGACGGGGCTGCGCGTCCTCGATCTCGGCTGCGGCTTCGGCGACTTCGCCCGCGCTGCCCGGGCGCGGGGCGCCGCCTCGGTGCTGGCGATCGACGTCTCGGCGAAGATGCTGGCGGAAGCCCGGCGGCGGACCTCGGATCCCGCGATCCGGTACGAACAGGCGCCGATCGAGGCGCTGGCGGTGGAGCCGGCAGCGTTCGATCTGGCCGTCTCGTCGTTGGCCCTGCATTACGTCGCCGATTATCGGGCGGCGGTCCGGACGATCGCCGCAGCGCTGGCACCCCGCGGCCGCTTCGTCTGCTCGGTCGAGCACCCGATCTGCACCGCGATGGGCGTCTATGAATGGCATCGCGATGCAACAGGCGCCGAACTGTACTGGCCGGTCGATCGCTACGGCGAGGAGGGGCGGCGCGACACGCGATGGTTCGTCGACGGGGTGGTCAAGCACCACCGCACCGTTGCCAGCTATGTGAACGGCCTGGTCGATGCCGGGCTGGCCCTGGCGCGGCTGGAGGAGCCGGAGGCTGATCCGGCGGCGCTGAAGGCCCGGCCGGAGCTGGCGCTGCAACGGCGCCGGCCTCCCTTCCTGCTGCTGGCCGCCGACAAGCCGGCGTGGCGGGCCGGCTGCACGCGGTTCTTGTCATAAGTGGGCTGCGCTGCGACGCTGGAAATGCCGGGTGGGCAGGCGTATAGCCTCACATCCGGCCCCGTCCGCAAGGGAGAGAGCGGGCGGGGGCGCAAGGTGCGGAGTGTGTGATGGCGGAACGGTGGACCCCTGACTCCTGGCGCGCGATGCCGGTGAGGCAGATGCCGCAATATCCCGACGCGGCCAAGGTGGCAGCGGCGGAGAAGACCCTGTCGAAATACCCGCCGCTGGTCTTCGCCGGCGAGGCCCGCTCGCTGAAGGCGGCGCTCGGCCGGGTCGCCGCGGGCAAGGCGTTCCTGCTGCAGGGCGGCGACTGCGCCGAGAGCTTCGCCGAGTTCCATCCCGACAAGATCCGGGACACCTTCCGCGTGCTGCTGCAGATGGCGGTGATCCTGACCTTCGGCGGCGGCTTGCCGGTGGTGAAGGTCGGCCGCATGGCCGGGCAGTTCGCCAAGCCGCGCTCCGCCGACATGGAGACGATCGACGGCGTGTCGCTGCCCTCCTATCGCGGCGACATCGTCAATGGCGTCGAGTTCGACGAGGCCTCGCGCATCCCCGACCCGGCGCGCATGGTGCAGGCCTTCAACCAGTCGGCGGCCACGCTGAACCTGCTGCGCGCCTTTGCCCAGGGCGGCTATGCCGACCTGCACAAGGTGCACCAGTGGAATCTCGGCTTCGTCACCCGGTCGCCGCAGGGCGAGCGCTACGAGGCCTTCGCCAGCCGGATCGACGAGGCGCTGGAGTTCATGGCCGCCTGCGGCGTCACCGCCGAGACCACGCCGGCGATCCGCGAGACCGATTTCTACACCAGCCACGAGGCGCTGCTGCTGCCTTATGAGCAGGCGCTGACGCGGATCGACAGCACCACCGGCGACTGGTACGACGTCTCGGCCCATCTGCTGTGGATCGGCGACCGCACCCGCCAGGCCGACGGCGCGCATGTCGAGTTCCTGCGCGGGGTGAAGAACCCGCTGGGCCTGAAATGCGGCCCGTCGCTGGATCCCGACGACCTGATCCGCCTGATCGACGTGCTGAACCCGGACAACGAGGCCGGCCGGCTGACCCTGATCGTGCGCATGGGCGCCGACAAGGTCGTCGACAAGCTGCCGCCGCTGCTGCGCCGGGTGCGCGACGAGGGCCGGGCCGTGATCTGGTGCTGCGATCCGATGCACGGCAACACCATCTCCTCGCCCTCCGGCTACAAGACCCGGCCGTTCGACCGGATCCTGTCCGAGGTGCGCGACTTCTTCGACGTGCACCGGGCCGAGGGCACCCATCCCGGCGGCGTGCATTTCGAGATGACCGGCGAGGACGTCACCGAATGCACCGGCGGCGCCCAGGCGATCACCGACGAGGCGCTGTCGCTGCGCTACCAGACTGCGGTCGACCCGCGGCTGAACGCCAGCCAGTCGCTGGAGCTGGCGTTCCTGATCGCCGAGAAGCTGAAGCAGGAGCGCAGCGCCCAGGATGCGGCCCGCCGGGCCGCGGCCGCGGAATAGCAGGGAACGGCGTCCATGATCCCTTCGGTCGATGAACTGTCGCGCTGGACCGACAAGTACTTCCTGCGGACCAAGGGGATCGTGGAGCGCTTCGGCGACACCCGCGTCACCTATGCCGTGTTCATGCGCCGGCCGGTGGTGGCCGCGCCGCGGCTGGCGATCGAATGGCTGCAGCAGGTGGCCAAGGAGCGCGGCTTCGCGGTCGAGATCGAGCTGCGCTACGCCGAGGGCAAATGGGTCGGGTCGGGCGAGCCGCTGCTCTACATCACCGGTCCGCTGCGCCATCTGGTGGACTGCGAGACGGTGCTGCTGCAGAAGCTGGGGCCGGCCTGCGTCGCCGCCTACAACGCCTACACCATGTGCGCCGAGCTGTCCCGCGCCGCCTTTCTGGCGATGGATGCGCGGCACTGCGCCGGCACCGAGATGGCGGAATCGATGGCCTATGCCGCCAGCGTCGGCTCGGCCCGCGCCCGGCGCAAGCACGACGCCAAGGGCTTCGTCGGCAACGCCACCGACGCCACGGCACATTTCTTCGGCCAGACCGATGGCCTCGGCACCATGCCGCACGCTTTGATCGGCTATGCCGGGTCGACCGTCCGTGCCGCGGAGATGTTCCACGAGGTTTACCCGGACGAGGCGTTGACCGTCCTGGTCGACTACTTCGCCCGCGAGGTGACCGACGCGCTCGAGGTCTGCCGCCGCTTCCCGGAGATGGCGGCGGCCGGCAGGCTGTCGGTGCGCATCGACACCGGTGGCGGCCGCTACATGGAAGGGCTGGGGCCCGGCGAATCCTACGCGGTGCTGGAGCGCCACGTGCCCGAGGCGGTGCGCGGCTACCGCAGCGAGGAGGAGCTGCGCCACCTGATCGGCACCGGCGTCTCCGCCGCGGCGATCCATCATCTGCGCGACAAGCTGGACGAGGCCGGCTTCGGCAAGGTGAAGATCGTCGCATCGAGCGGCTTCAGCCCGGCCAAATGCCGGGTGATGGCGCTGGCCAAGGCGCCGATCGACGTGGTCGGCACCGGCAGCTTCCTGCCGGAGCGCTGGAGCGAGACCTACGCCACCGCCGACATCGTCGAATACGACGGCAAGCCGATGGTCAAGGTCGGCCGCGAATGGCTGCTGCGGCTGCGCCCGGACGGCAGCGCCCGGTCGGGACCGGACACCATGGCCGGCTCCGGGATCTGACGGCCGGACTCAGGACGGGGACGGCTTGCGCCTACGGGCGCGCGCCGCCGACTCACCTTCTTCGTCATCGGTGTCGTCGACCGTGCCCCGCGCGATGTCGCGCTCGACCGAGGCGCTGAGCCGCTGGAACAGGCCGAGGCCCAGCATCATGCCGGTGCCGGCCACGATCAGCGCGGTCGGGTACAGCAGCAGGTTCACGTCGTCGCGCGCCACCTTGAAGATCACCACCAGGGCTTCAAGGAAGACGGCGATGATCATGGTCGAGATGAACTTGGTCAGGCTCTTGCGGACCTCGGAGGCGCGCCGCCGCTCCTGGCCCCGCGCAACCTCCTCCTCCAGCAGGTATTTGGCGACGTCGAACACGGCGATGGCGATGATCAGGTAGCCGATGACGTCCAGCATCGCCGTGTCGGTCGCGGCGTGCGGAGTCTGGAAGGTCATCACCACCGAATAGATCGCATAGGCGGTGAGCCCGGCCGCCAGAAGCATCAGGATGACGCTGACGAGAAAGAAGGCCGCGCGAGAAATCAGTTCCATGGATGCCTCCCGAAGGCGCGGCGGTGTGTGCCGACCCGCCGCGTGCTAGCTTCGGGCAGCCTTGTCCGCCGGAGCCCGATCGTTACGTGAACCACCGCTTGGCCACTCCGTTCCCTTTGCCCGCCGCCGCTGCGCCGGACGTCCTGTGCCGGCCGATCCCGTGGCGCGACCCGGTCGAGGCCTTCGCCGCGATCCGCCATCGGTCCCGGCCGGTGCTGCTCGATTCGGCGCTGGTCGACGGGATTCGGGGCCGCTGGTCGCTGGTCGCGGCCGACCCGTTCCGCTGGGTCGAGGTCGGGGCCGCGGAGGCGCCGGCCGATCCCTTCGGCGCCATCGCGGCGCTGCTGGCCCGCTATCGCGTCGAGCCGGATCCGGAGCTGCCGCCGCTCGGGCCCGGCGCGATCGGTGTCCTGGGCTACGAGGCCGGGCGCTTCGCCGACCGCATGCCGGTGCCGCAGCCGGTCGGGCTCGCCCTGCCGGATATCGCCTTCGGACTCTATGACTGCGTCGCCGTGTTCGACACGGTGCAGCGGCAGGCCTGGGTGCTGTCGACCGGCTGGCCGGAGGAGGATCCCGTGGCCCGCCCTCATTGGGCGCAGGCGCAGGCCGACGACCTCGCGGCAGCGATCGTCGGCGCCCCGCCGCTGCCGCCGCCAGACGCCACGCCCCGCGGCGTCTGGCAGTCGGAGATGCCGGCGGATGGCTATCGCGACGGCGTCCGCCGGATCCGCGACTGGATCACGGTTGGCGACATCTACCAGGCCAATCTGACCCAGCGCTTCCTGGCCGACCTGCCGGACGGGCTCGACCCGTTTACCTTGCATCGCCGCCTGCGCGCCCTGTCGCCGGCGCCCTTCGCCGCCTTTCTCGACCTGGGGCAGGGGCGCTGGATCGCCAGCGCCTCGCCGGAGCGGTTCCTCGCCGTCGACCCGGCGGGGCGGGTCGAGACCCGGCCGATCAAGGGCACGCGGCCGCGGGGTGTCGACCCCGCGACGGATGCGGCGCTGGCGGCGGAGCTGCAGGCCAGCACGAAGGACCGGGCCGAGAACCTGATGATCGTCGACCTGCTGCGCAACGACCTGTCGAAGGTCTGCGCCGTCGGCAGCGTGCGGGTGCCGGTGCTGTGCGGGCTCGAGACCTTCCCCCGGGTGCATCACCTGGTGTCTGTGGTCGAGGGGCGGCTGGCGCAGGGCCGCAGCGCGGTCGACCTGCTGCGCGCCTGCTTCCCCGGCGGCTCGATCACCGGCGCGCCGAAGATCCGGGCGATGGAGATCATCCGGGAACTCGAGCCGGCGCGGCGCGGGGCCTATTGCGGCTCGGTCGTCCATCTCGGCTTCGACGGGTCGATGGATTCCAGCATCGTCATCCGCACGCTATGTGGCGCTGGAGGGCAGGTCGCAGCCCAGGCCGGCGGCGGCATCGTCTATGATTCCGATCCGGACGCCGAATATGACGAGGCCATGGTGAAGGTCCGGCCACTGCTGCAGGCCCTGGCGGGAGCCGGCTGATGCCTTGGCTGAACGGCCGGCTGCTCGCGGCCGCAGCGGCGCGGATCGACCCGGCCGATCGCGGCTTCACCCTCGGCGACGGTCTGTTCGAGACCATCCGGGTACGCGACGGCGCTGCGGTCTGGCTGGACCGGCACCTGGCCCGGCTGGCCGAGGGCAGCGCCGCGCTGGGCATCCCGGCGCGCTTCGGCGATGCCGCCCTGGCCGAGGCCTGCGCCGCGGTGATCGCGGCCGAAGCGATCGAGGCCGGAGTACTGCGCCTGACCGTCAGCCGCGGCGCCGGCCCGCGCGGCGTGCTGCCACCGGCGGCGCCGTCGCCGACCGTGCTGATTGCCGGCCATGCCGGGCTGCCGCCGCAATCGCCGGTGGCGCTGGTCGTGGCCCGCGGCACCTGCCGCAACCAGGCCTCGCCGCTCAGCCGGGTGAAGTCGCTGAACTATCTCGACGCGGTGCTGGCCCGGCGCGAGGCCGCGGAGCGCGGCGCCGACGACGCGGTGATGCTGAACACCGCCGGCCGGGTGGCCGAGACCAGCATCGCCAACCTGTTCGCACGGATCGACGGTGCCTGGGTCACGCCGCCGGTGGCGGAGGGTGCCTTGCCCGGGATCATGCGCGCCGAGGTGCTGGCGCGACTGGGCGTAGCAGAGCGGCCGCTCGCGGTCGCCGATCTGCAGCAGGCGGAGGCCCTGCTGCTGACCAACGCCCTGTCGATCCGCGCCGTGGGGCAACTGGAGGACAGGGCTCTGCCGGCCGGAGTAGAGGCCGCTATCGGCCTGCGCCGCGAACTGGGATTGCCTGCGTTATGAGATAAGAAGGGGGCGGTAATGAAATCATTTTTGAGATGCAATAAAAGTATTTACTTCCCGATTGTGATGTTGTTTGTTGCTTGTTCTGTGAGATCTGGTAGCGAAATATCAGTTTCTTCTCCATGGGAGCACGATAATTATGTTATTTCTGCTGGAAAAGATGATCAGAATAAACGGATTAATTTATATATTGAAAATAGATCGTTCATAGATTTGTGCATAGAATCAGGCGGTTGGCCGAAGAAGGGTCGGATGGACGATTGTGTTTCGGAAAAATTAGAGGTCGTATACGAAAATAGAAAAATCGGATTTAAAGAGTCTCGGTGTACTGATTGCTTTGGTTCTGAAGATGAGATCGCCAGAAATCCCAATTATTGTAGCTATCGGATTCATCCGGGGAAAGGGTTGCGTGGTTACATAAATTATGAGGAATTTTCTGAAGACCTGTCCGGCATTCAGCCGGAAAAGATGACGTTGAATTTCCCGTACCCCGCCTACGTATGTGAAGATTGGAAGGCAACCGGCCAACCCACACCTCTGCTGCCTCAATAGAATGGCCCTGCCGAGACCGTTCAAGCGCTACAGCCGCGGGTGGTCGGCGAAGAAGTGCCAGATATGCGGGGTGGCCACGAAGCCGGGAGTATCGGTGCCGTCCGGCCAGGCATGGATGCCGCCCTCGACGACATCGAACCGCACCGCGGTCCCGGCCCGGCAATCGGGATAATCCTCCACCTTGATGCCCAGCACCGTCGCCCGCGCCACCGGCTGCGGCCGGCAGCCGTCGAAGGCGGCCCAGAAGGCCACCGACTCCCGCACCGGCGGGAACTTGGCCCGGGCGTAGCTCTCGCGCTCGGCGGTGCCCTTGAACGGGACCGCGTCGTCGCCGGTGCCGTGGATGTGGATGACCGAGACCGGGCGGCTCGGGGTGCAGGACGGCACCAGGATGGCGCCGGAGACCACGGCGATTCCGGCGAAGATGTCGCCGGCGTCGCAGGCCAGGCGATAGGCCATCATGCCGCCGGCGGAGAAGCCGGCGGCATAGATGCGGTGGCGGTCGACCGCGCGCTCCTGCTCGATCGTCGACACCAGGGCGCGCAGGAAGCCGACATCGTCGGCATCCCGCCGCATCGCCGCGCCGCAGCAGTCGCCGGCGTTCCAGCTGAACTGGCCGGCGGTCTCGGCGGTCGGCTTCAGGCGGCCGGTGCCGTTCGGATAGGCGACGATGAAGCCCTCCGCATCGGCTTCGGCGCTGAAGCCGGTCAGGGCGATCGCGCTGTCGGCATTGGCGCCGCCGCCATGCAGCACCACCACCAGCGGCAGCGGGTTGCCGCCCGCTGCGGCCGGCGGCAGGTGCAGGATATAGCTGCGCGACACGCCGTCGACCGGCAGCGTGGCCTCGACATCGGTGCCAGCCGCCCGGCCGGGGGCCGTCGAGAGCAATAGTGCGAGGATCGCGACCGGGAAAGCCAGCGCCTGGGAAAGCCGTCGTGCCATATGGTCCGCTTCGGATAGGTTCGCCGCAGGATAGCGTGCGCGGCGCGCCTTCACGCCCGCGATGAAGGGTCGCGGAGCCGCCGCGATGCGCCGACCCTGCCGCGGCGCCGGCCGGCGTCCTGCGCCAGCTGCTCGATCAGCCCGACGAGCTCGCGATGGGCGGGGGTGGCGGGATCGCGCAGGGCGGAGGTCGGCTGGTCCCCGGTCAGATGGCTAAGCCGCACCAGGGCGCGGATGCGCTGCCGCCGCGTCTGCTTGAGATCGGAGGAGCGGTGCCGGAACAGGATCCGGGCCAGCTCGCCGTCGCCGAACAGCGCGTTCAGCTCGGCGCCGGTTGTGTAGATCAGGAACAGCACCAAAATCCAGATCTGGATGAACAGGAAGCGGTGCCAGGAGAACTGCTCCGCCATGGCGGCGCCGAAGCCGCCGATCTGGCCGCTGTCGACGATGTGGTGGATGAAGGCCTCGAGCAGCCGGGCGATGAACACGAACGCCCAGTAGACGACGGTCTTGAACAGGATCGGCAGCATCAGCGGCGCGTTGTCGAAGCGCCGCAGGAACGGCATCTTGTCGGCGACCAGCACCGCCTTTCCGACCACCAGCGCCGCCGTGGTCGCGACCAGGAAGTTGATCGACCGGGCGAAGTATTCGGCCAGGACCAGGTTCTGTGTGAACACGATCAGGTTGAAGCCGACCAGGAAGAACAGGGTCGGCGGCAGGACGAGGCGGAGCTCGTGCCCGAGATGGCGCAGAACGCGGTGCAGGCGGCTGTCCTGCGCCGCCAGGGAGGTGCTGGCCATCGACCGTCTCCGGTGCTTGGGATCGTTCCGGAATCCTGGCGCCGAAGCGGGGCGCGGCAAAGCATAATCCGCCGCGCCCCGGCAGTTCAGGCGGCGAGGGCAGGGGCCTCCGCCGGCGACTGCGCTTCGGCCTCCAGCCGGGCGATCGCGGCGGCCAGGGGCAACGATTTCTGACGGCCGTCGCGGAAGCGCAGCGCCACGGTGTCGTCCCGCACCTCGCGCGCGCCGATTGCGGCCAGCACCGGGACCCCGTCGGCATGGGCGTCGACGATCTTGCGCGACAGCCGCTCCGGCCGGGCGTCGAGGGCGACGCGCAGCCCCGCCGCCTCGAAGGCCTCGGCCACCCGGCAGGCCGGGACGACTTCGTCGGCGCCGATCGACGCGACCACCACCTGCTCCGGCGCCAGCCACAGCGGCAGCTTGCCCTCATGGTGTTCGAGCAGGACGCCGATGAAGCGCTCCAGGCTGCCCAGCACCGCGTGGTGCAGCATCACCGGCAACTGGTGATTGCCGTACTCGTCGACATAGGCGGCGCCGAGCCGCTCCGGCATCACCAGGTCGAGCTGGATGACGCCGCACTGCCAGCGCCGGCCGCGGCTGTCGCGCAGGTGGAACTCCAGCTTCGGGCCATAGAAGGCGCCCTCGCCGGGCAGGGTCTCGACATCGAGCCCGGCGTGACGCGCCGCGGCCGCCAGTGCCGCCTCGGCCCGGTCCCAGACCTCTTCCGACCCCGCCCGCTGTGCCGGCCGTGTGGCGAAGGCGACGTCGAAGCGGTCGAAGCCGAAATCGGCATAGATCCGGCGCAGCAGGCCGCAGAACCGCGCCACTTCCGCCTCGACCTGGTGCTCCAGGCAGAACACATGGGCGTCGTCCTGGACGAAGCCGCGGGCCCGCATCAGCCCCTGCAGCGCGCCGGACGGCTCGTTGCGGTGCACGGCGCCGAACTCGAAATAGCGGATCGGCAGCTCGCGGTATGACCGCACGCGCTTGTTGAAGATCTGGATGTGCCCAGGGCAGCTCATCGGCTTCAGCGCCATGATCCGGCCCTCATCGGCCACGGCATACATCTGGGCGCCGAATTTCTGCCAATGGCCGCTGCGGTTCCACAGGCCCCGGGCCAGCAGCTGCGGTGTCCGCACCTCGCGGTAGCCGGCCCGGGCCATCCGCCTTCGGACATGGTCCTCGACCACGCGGTAGAGCGCCCAGCCGCGCGGGTGCCAGAAGACCATGCCGGGGCCGTCCTCCTGCTGGTGGAACAGGTCGAGGCGGTTGCCGAGGCTGCGGTGATCGACGTCGTCCATGGGAAGTCTCCGTTGCGTTGAACCGGCGCAGGGAGAGCCCAGAAAGACCAAGGGCCCCGTCCGTTGCCGGCGGGGCCCTTTGGTGGTCGGCGAGGCGCTGTCCGATCAGCCCACACGACCTCCGCACGACCCGCCTGTGGCGGTGGTCGTTTTGGTGGTCGCGGTAATCATCGAACGGATCGCACTCATGGCATGAGTGAGCCATGACCGGCGGACGCCGTCAACCAGGATGCAACGCGGAGAGGGGCAGCCGTGTTGATGGGGCGGGACTTGTCATCGGCCGGGTCTCCCGCTATATTTATCTCAAACGAGATAAAAAATCTCAAATGAGTTTGAAGAGAGGAGCGGTTCGATGATGGCGCAAGAGGCGGCGGTGGCGCCGCGCGGTGCCGAAGGTCGGGCGGCCCGGGCAGGCCTGAGCGCCTTCTTCAACATCGCCGAGGCCTGGGGGCTGAAGGACGAGGAGAAGCGCGTGCTGCTGGGCCGCCCGTCCAAGGCCACCTTCTATCGCTGGAAGGCCGGCGCGACCGGCCATCCCTCGGCCGACACGATGGAGCGGATCTCCTACATCCTCGGCATCTATCGGGCGCTGCAGATCCTGTTCAAGGACGCCAAGCTGGCCGATGGCTGGGTGCGGCGGCCGAACACGGCCTCGCCCTTCGGCGGTCGCTCGGCGCTCGACCGCATGCTGTCGGGCAACGTCGCCGACCTGTTCGTGGTCCGCCGCTATCTGGATGCGGAGCGCGGCGGTTGGGGCTGACCCTTCCGGTCCGCCGGGTCGACTGGCCCGAATGCTGGCGCATCATTCCCAGCCGGTATCCGCCGATCGACCTGTTCGAGCGGGTGGCGCCGCCCGAGGATTGGGAGCTGCTGATCGAGCTCGAATCCCGCACCAACGACCGGCTGCGCGACCAGGTCGGGCAGATCGCGCTGGTGCCGCTGGAGGAGCGGATGAGCGGCCCGGGCACCAGCTTCATCATGGCGCCCTTCACCCATCTGCACCCGGATGGCAGCCGGTTCACCGACGGCACCTACGGCGCCTATTACGGCGCCGCGGCGCTGGACACGGCGGTGGCGGAGACCTGCTATCACCGCGCCCGCTTCTTCGCCGCGACGGCGACGCCGGCGACCACGATCGACATGCGGGTGCTGATCAACAGCCTGTCGGGCGAGCTGCACGACATCCGCGGCCTGGGCGCCGAACTGCCCGGCGTCTACGACCCGGCCGACTATTCGGCCGGCCAGGCGCTGGGGCGGCGGCTGCATGGCGAGGGCTCGTATGGCGTCGCCTATGACAGCGTCCGCCATGCCGGCGGGCACTGTGCCGCCGTGTTCCGACCGCGCAGCGTGCTGACCCCGGTGATCCAGGAGCGGCACCTGTCCTATCACTGGGACGGCACTCGGATCGTCGCGGTGAACGAGATCCGGGCTTTGCAGACGTAGCGAGCCCGCATAGCCGATCTCCGTTCGTTGGGGCTGGGAATAACGGGGCGGCCCACCGATATTGTGCCCCACGGTTTCACGGGGTCGGTCGCGGCGCGGCCGTCGGGGTATTCGATGCAGGCACCGGTCAATCCGCCGCGGGTCGAGATCCGCACCACCGTCACCATCCCGATCCTGGACGGGGCGGCGAGGGGCGTATTCCACACCTTCGACGGCTTCGCCGACGGCGGCGAGCATTTCGCCATCGCCCTCGGCCCCGAGGGCCGCGACGTGCCGCTGGTGCGGGTGCATTCCGAATGCCTGACCGGCGACGTCTTCGGCTCGCAGCGCTGCGATTGCGGCCCGCAGTTGAACGACGCCCTGCATCGCATTGGAAAAGAAGGCGGTTTCGTCCTCTACCTGCGGCAGGAAGGGCGCGGCATCGGCCTCTACGCCAAGCTGGACGCCTATGTGTTGCAGGACCAGGGGCTCGACACCTATGAGGCCAATGAGCGGCTGAACTTCCCGCACGACCTGCGCGACTTCACCCCGGCGGCGCAGATGCTGCTGGCGCTCGGGGTCAAGCGGATCCGGCTCCTGACCAACAACCCGGACAAGGCGAAGCAGCTCGAGGCCGCCGGGATCGAGATCGCCGAGATCGTGCCGACCGGCGTCTTCGTCACCGAGCACAACATCCAGTACCTTGAAGCCAAGGTGAAGAAGCACGCCCACCGCATTGATCTTTCTGATATTTCCGGTCAGGCCAAGGTGCTGCCTCTGGCTGTCGGCGACACCCAGGGGGTGCGCCGCCTGGGCAAGCCTTGAGCCTGCCGGCCGCACTTTTGCTGCGGCCGGGCTTCGGCTTCGGCGGCATCCTCCGCGACACGCTGCCGGGGCCGCTGCGCGATGCCGCGCCGCCCACCCGGACCGCGGGCGACGACGAAGCCTGGATGCTGGAGACGCTGCGGACGGCGATGGCCCATAACGGGCTGTCGGACCCGAACCCGGTGGTCGGCTGCGTCATCGTCCGCGATGGCCACGTCGTGTCACGCGGCGCCACCGAGCGGATCGGCGAGCGCCACGCCGAGCGCGTTGCCGTCGAGGCGCTGGCCGACCGCTCGGCCTTCCACGGCGCCACCGCCTATGTCACGCTCGAACCCTGCAGCCATCACGGCCGCCAGCCGCCCTGCGCCGACCTGCTCGCCTCGCTCGGGCTGGCGCGCTGCGTGGTGGCGCTGCGCGATCCGTTCCCGCTGGTCGACGGCACCGGCCTGGCCCGGCTGCAGGCGGCCGGCGTCGCCGTCAGCGTCGGTGCGCTGGCGCCGGAGGCGGCGGCCTGGCACGCGCCGTTCCTGCTGCGGCAGCGTCTCGGCCGGCCGCTGGTGGCGGCGAAATGGGCGCAGACGCTGGACGGCCAACTCGCCTATGACGATGGCGCCGAGCGCTGGCTGACCGGCAAGGCGGCGCGCGCCCACACCCATTGGCTGCGCCAGAAATACGACGCCATCCTGGTCGGCGCCGGCACCGTGCTGGCCGACGATCCGGCCCTGACCGTGCGCGACGCCGCCGGCGACCGGCACCGCCACCCCCTTCGCCTGGTCTACGATCCGAACGGCCGGGCCCTGGCCGCCCTGCCGCAGCGGCTGGAGCGCTGGAAGGCCGGGTTGCTCTCCGCCGACGCGCCGACCGTGTTCCTGCTGGGCGCCGCGGCGGCGCGGCAGGCGGCGGCGCTCGAGGCTCTGCTGCCGCCCTCGGCGGCGATGCTGGCGCTGCCGGATGGGTCGCCGGTCGACGCCCTGTTCGACACTCTGGCCGCCCCGGCCATGGTGGCGCGGCTGGGCCGGCCGGTCGCCTCGGTCATGGTCGAGGGCGGCCCGCGGCTGCTGGGCCTGCTGCTCGAGGCCGGCCGCGTCGACCTGGCCCATGTCTTCATCGCGCCGGTGATCGGCGGCGGCGAGCGCAACCGCATCGCCTTCCCCGGGAGCGCCGCCCCCCACCGTGCCAATGGGACGCGGGAGTGGCGGCCGATCACAACCGCCGCCCTCGGCCCCGATCTTCTGGTAGAATACGTCTCACCGGCCGTGGCGGAGCATCTGGCGCGGCTTGTCGACGCCGGTGTCACGACCCCGCCACTTCGCCATGGCTAAACGGCGGCGTGCATTGTACCGTGCGCGCCCTGCGGTCCGGCGTGCCGGTCCGGATCCCATGATGTCTCGGCCGGGCCAGCCCGAACCGACTGAATTTTGAGAGCTTGCCGTCGATGATGTATTTCGCCCCGTGGAAGAAGGTCACCATCCTGGTGGTGTGCCTCCTCGGCGTGATCCTGAGCCTGCCGAACATCCTGCCGCGCAGCACGCTCGACTCGCTGCCGTCCTGGATCCCGGCCCGGCAGATGAATCTCGGTCTCGACCTGAGGGGCGGTTCCTACCTCCTGCTGGAGGTCGACATGAAGGCGGTGGTCGATGCCCGCCTCGCCAACATCCAGGATTCGATCCGCAGCCTGCTGCGGCGCGAGACCATCACCTTCAGCGACCTGGCGGTGAACGACCATTCGGTCAATTTCACCCTGTCCGATCCTGCCCAGGCCGACCGGGCGCGCACGCTGCTGGCCGAGAACCTGCTGACCGGCGCCGTCGACCCGCTGGCTGGCGGCCAGCGCGACCTCGACATCAGCGTCGGCAGCGACGGCAAGGGCAGCCTGACCCTGACCGAGGTGGGCCTGCGCGACCGCGAGGCGCGGGCGGTCGAGCAGTCGATCGAGATCGTCCGCCGCCGCGTCGACGAGAGCGGCACCCGCGAGCCGCTGATCTCGCGCCAGGGCAACAGCCGCATCCTGCTGCAGCTGCCGGGCGAGCAGAACCCCGACCGCATCCGCCGCCTGCTGGGCCAGACGGCGAAGATGACCTTCCATCTGGTCAATCTCGACTACCAGCCCGGCCAGCCGGTGCCGCCGGACACCGAGGTGCTGCCGATCGAGAATCCGCGCCCCGGCGAACGGACGTCGATCGCGGTGCGCAAGCGGATCGAGGTCGACGGCGCCAACCTGACCGACGCCCGCGCCGGCACCAACTCGCAGAACGGGCAGTGGGTGGTGAATTTCGAGTTCGACAGCGCCGGCGCCCGCCGCTTCGGCCAGGTCACCCAGGCCAATGTCGGCAAGCCCTTCGCCATCGTGCTCGACGACAAGGTCATCACCTACCCGAACATCAACGAGCCGATCCTGGGCGGCCGCGGCCAGATCAGCGGCAACTTCAGCGCCCAGAGCGCCAACGACCTGGCCGTGCTGCTGCGCGCCGGCGCGCTGCCGGCACCGCTGACGATCGTCGAGGAGCGGACAGTCGGCCCCGACCTGGGCGCCGACGCCATCCAGGCCGGCATCATCGCCGTCGCCGTCGGCTTCGTCCTGGTCATCACCTACATGTTCCTGTCCTACGGGCTGTTCGGGCTGTTCGCCAACATCGCCCTGGTCATGAACATGGTGCTGACGGTGGCGATCCTGTCGCTGCTGGAAGCGACGCTGACGCTGCCCGGCATCGCCGGCATGCTGCTGACCCTCGGCATGTCGGTCGACGCCAACATCCTGATCAACGAGCGATTGTACGAAGAGACGAAACGGGGACGAACGCCGTTCTCGGCGATGGATGCGGGCTTCAGCCGGGCCTTCGGCACGATCTTCGACGCCAACATCACCTCGCTGATCAAGATGGCAATCCTGTACACGCTGACCACGGGCCCGGTCCGCGGCTTCGCCGTCACCACCGGAATCGGCATCCTGACCTCGATGTTCACCGCCATCGTGCTGGTGCGCTTCATGATGGTCAGCTGGATCCGCCGCAAACGCCCCACCGTTCTGCCCGTGCTGAGGAAAGCGTGATGTTCTGGCTCCGTCTCGTCCCGGACGACACCAAGATCCAATTCATGCGGGGCCGCATTCTGGGCCTCGCAACCTCGGCCTTCCTCAGCATCGCCTCGGTGATCCTGTTCTTCCATCCCGGGCTGAACTACGGCGTCGACTTCAAGGGCGGCATCGCCATCGAGATCCAGACGCCGCAGCCGGCGGATTTCTCGGTGCTGCGCTCCGGGCTCGACGCGCTCGGCCTCGGGCAGGTCCAGCTGCAGCAGTTCGGCTCGCCCAGCGACGTGTTGATCCGGATGGAGGCGCAGCCGACCGAGCAGCAGCAGCAGGCGGCGCTCGACACGGTCAAGAAGACCCTGACCGACACCGTGCCGGGCACGGTGATCCGCAGCGTCGATTCGGTCGGCAGCACGGTCTCGGGCGAGCTGTTCCAGAACGGCATGCTGGCGCTCGGCCTCGCCCTGGTCGCCATGCTGTTCTACATCTGGTTCCGCTTCGAATGGCAGTTCGGCGTCGGCGCCGTGGTCACCATGATCCTCGACGTTACCAAGATGATCGGGGTCTATGCCGTCACCGGCATGCAGTTCAACCTGACCTCGATCGCGGCGCTGCTGACCGTCCTCGGCTATTCGGTGAACGACAAGGTCGTGGTCTACGACCGGGTGCGCGAAAACCTGCGGCTCTATAAGTCGCTGCCGCTGCGGCAGTTGATCGACCTGTCGATCAACCAGACGCTGAACCGGACCATCGGCACCTCGCTGGCCACCTTCCTGGCCTGCCTGCCGCTGGCGATCTGGAGCGGCGAGAGCCTGCAGCAATTCGCCATCGTCATCCTGATCGGCGTCGTCGTCGCCACCACCTCCTCGATCTTCATCGCGGCGCCGATCCTGCTGTTCCTCGGCGAGGACAAGCTGTTCCGCAAGAAGGCCCCGCCGGCGGCTCCGGCGGACGGCACGCCGGCGGCGGGAAAGAAGGCCTGATCCGGCGATGGCGGCGCGGCCGATCCTGATCGGCAGCGAGGTCTACCGGCATTCCAGCTACGGGCCGAAGCATCCGCTCGCCATCCCCAGGGTCTCGACTGCGCTCGACCTGATCCGGGCCCAGGGGTGGCTGGCCGACGGCCAATATCGCGAGGGGCTGCTGGCCGGGGCCGAGGCCCTGATCCGGTTCCACCACCCGGACTATGTCGCCGCGGTGCAGGATGCCGAGCGCGACCAGGACCTCGATCCGGCGCGCCGGCAGCGGCACAATCTCGGCGGCATCGAGAACCCGATCTTCGGCGAGGTGTTTCGCCGGCCGGCCACCGCCTGCGGCTCCTCGCTGCTCGGCGCCGGGCTGGTGGCCGAGGGGGCGGTGGTCTACAGCCCGGCGGGCGGGCTGCATCACGGCCGTCCCGACCGCGCCTCCGGCTTCTGCTACTTCAACGACCCGGCGCTGGCGATCCTCGCCCTGCTCGACCGCGGCGTCGATCGCATCGCCTATCTCGACATCGACGCGCATCACGGTGACGGGGTGCAGGACGCCTTTGCCGGCGACCCTCGGGTTCTGACCGTGTCGGTGCACGAGGCGAAGCGCTGGCCTTTCACCGGCGCCGTCGAGGACCGCGGCGGCGGCAATGCCCGCAACCTGCCGATGCCGCGCGAGCTGAACGATGACGAGATGGCGGCGGTGCGCAACCACTGCCTGCTGCCGCTGGTCGAGGCATTCCGGCCCCAGGTCGTGGTGCTGCAATGCGGCGCCGACGCGCTGCATGACGATCCGCTGAGCCGCCTCTCACTCTCCAACCGCGCCTTGTGGGACGTGGTGGCGGCGGTGCGCGATGCCGCGCCACGCCTCCTGGTGCTCGGCGGCGGAGGCTACAATCCCTGGACCGTCGGGCGCTGCTGGGCCGGGGTCTGGGCGGTGTTGAGCGGCTTTGATCCGGCGCAGCCCCTGACGGCTGAGTCCCGTGCGGTGCTGGCCGGCCTGTCCTGGTCGCGCCGCCGCGGCACCCCGCCCGAGCCCGGCTGGTTCGACCGGATGGATGACGCGCCGCGGCCGGGCCCGGTGCGGCCGGAGGTCCAAGCCGTGATCCGTGCCGTGATGGCACCCTGACGAGATGGGACGACCGATGAAGACGCTCCTTGCCGCTTTCGCGCTCCTGCTCTTCGCCGTCGGCCCTGCGCGGGCGCAGGAGGCGCCGTTCAAGACCAGCGAGCTCACTATCGAGACCGCGGCCGGCAAGAGCTTCCACTTCGCGGTCGAGCTGGCGCTGACGCCGGAGCAGCAGCAGCGCGGCCTGATGTTCCGCGAGAAGATGGCGCCCGACGCGGGCATGCTGTTCGTATTCGACGAGTCCGGGCCGCGGGCCTTCTGGATGAAGAACACGCTGATCCCGCTGGACATGATCTTCATCCGCACCGACGGCACGATCGCCAACATCCTCGAGAAGGTGCCGCCGCAGACCCTGGACCCCCGCGCCTCGGACGGGCCGGCCAAGGCGGTGCTGGAGCTGAGCGGCGGCATCGCCCGCTTCCTCGACATCAAGCCGGGCGACCGGGTGGTCCACCCGCTGATCGCCGCGACCAAGGGCTGAGGTCAGCGCGGCTTGGTGGTCTCGTCGCCCAGGCCAGGCGGAGGCGGGCCGGGCAGGGGCGGGGCCCAGCCGCGGCCGGCGGCGATCATGCAGGACTGTCCGTCCGGCCCGGTGTAGATCAGCGTCCAACTCCGCCCCTTCGGCGCCGTGAACAGCTCGACCCGGCCGCCGCTGTTGGCGGTGCCGACGCCCGCCGGCGTCTCCTGGAAGCTGCGTGCCAGATAGTCCACCACCACGTCATGCGGGCCGCAGGAGGCCGGCGCCGCCAAGGCCGGGGTGGCCTGGAGAATGCTGAAAAATGCGATCGCGGCCGCACGGGCCATGCCTGCCTCGAAGCCGTGTCGGAGTCTCTGCGGCCGGGAGGCCAGGAAACCGGTATAATCGGAGAGCCTCGGCCAGACCAGCCATACGACAGCCGGCCCCGCGCCGGAAATCGCCAGCCGGACCGTGAAGGGGCAACACACTTGCGGGCCGAGGGGAATGCCGGACACCAGGACTGAGATCGAGCCGAGGCTGCGGGAGGCGCCGCCGCCGCCCTTGCCGGCACCGGGCCGGACGGCGCGCAAGGCACCCCGCCGGCGTCGCCTCCTGCTGCTGGGCCTGCTGATCCTCGCCTTGCTGGCCGCCGGGGGCGCCTGGTATCGCTGGGGCCGGGCGGCGGCGCCCGACCAGCTCTGGCTCACCGCCACGGCCGAGCGCGGCGATATCGAGGATGCGATCACGGCGCTGGGGACGCTGCAGCCGGTCAGCTATGTCGATGTCGGCACCCAGGTCTCCGGCCAGCTGAAGACCCTGCATGTCGCGATCGGCGACCGGGTGAAGGCCGGCGACCTGCTGGCCGAGATCGACCCGACCGTCTACCAGACGCGGGTCGAGGCCGACCGGGCGCAGATCGCCAACCTCGCGGCCCAGCGGGCCGAGAAGGAGGCGCAGCTGCTGCTGGCCCGGCAGCAGGCCGAGCGGCAGCGCAACCTGAAGGCGTCGCGCGCCACCAGCGACGACGCGCTGCAGGTGGCCGAGGCGGCCTATGCCGCGGCCCAGGCCCAGCTCGACGCGATCGACGCCCAGACCCGGCAGATCCAGTCGACGCTGCGGGGCGACGAGGCCAATCTCGGCTACACCAAGATCTATGCGCCGATCGACGGCACGGTGGTGTCGCAGTCGGCGCGCCGGGGCCAGACCCTGAACGCCAACCAGTCGGCGCCGATCATCGTCCAGGTCGCCGACCTTGCGACCATGACCGTCGAGGCCCAGGTGTCGGAGGCCGATGTCAGCCGGCTGCGGCTCGGCATGACCGCCTATTTCGCCACCCTCGGCATGCCCGACAAGCGCTGGTACGGGGCGCTGCGGCAGGTCCAGCCGACGCCGGAGGTGGTCAACAACGTCGTGCTCTACAACGCGCTGTTCGACGTGCCGAACCAGGACGGCGCGCTGATGACGCAGATGACGGCGCAGGTGTTCTTCGTCTCGGCTGCCGCCCAGGACACGCTGCTGGTGCCGGTCACCGCCCTCTCGGGCCTGTCGCCCGGCACCTCCTCGGCCGCGCCGGGGCGGGCCACGGTGCGCGTGCTGAAGCCGAGCGGGTCGATCGAGACCCGGACGGTGGCGGTCGGCGTCACCAACCGGGCGCAGGCGGAGATCCTGAGCGGGCTGGAGCCGGGCGAGCAGGTGATCACCGGCTCGCGCCGTCCGAACGCGGAACCGGCGCCTAGCCAGACCCGGCGTCCGAGGATCTGATGGACATCCGCGAGCCCCGGCCGGCGGCAGCCGGTGATCAGACGCCGGCGGCGTCCGGCCGTACCGAGACCGGGCCGCTGGTGTCGCTGCGCGACGTCACCAAGACCTATGTCAACGGCGACCTGGCGGTGGAGGTGCTGCACGGCATCTCGCTGGACATCCATCCCGGCGAGTTCGTGGCGATCATGGGCGCCTCGGGCTCCGGCAAGTCGACCCTGATGAACATCCTCGGCTGCCTCGACCGGCCGACCACCGGCACCTACCGGGTCGACGGCACCGATGTGGCGACGCTGGACCGCGACGCCCTGGCGCATCTGCGGCGCGAGACCTTCGGCTTCATCTTCCAGAGCTACAACCTGATCCAGTCCGCCACCGCGGCCGAGAATGTCGAGGTGCCGGCGATCTATGCCGGCATCGCCGCCGCCGAGCGGCGCGAGCGGGCGGAGCAGCTGCTGGGCTCGCTCGGCCTCGCCGACCGCACCGGCCACCGGCCGAACCAGCTGTCGGGCGGCCAGCAGCAGCGCGTGTCGATCGCCCGCGCCCTGATGAATGGCGGCCGGGTGATCCTGGCCGACGAGCCGACCGGCGCGCTCGACAGCCGCAGCGGCGCCGAGGTGATGGCGCTGCTCAAGCGGTTGAGCGAGGCCGGCCGCACCGTGATCCTGATCACCCATGACCGGGCGGTGGCGGAGCATGCGCACCGGCTGATCGAGATCCGCGACGGGCACATCGTCGGCGACAGCGGTGCGCGCGGGCCGGCAGCGGCAGCGGCAGCGGCCGCGGCAGAGGGAATCCATGCGGGGGACGCCGGCGCGCTGGGCGTCGCCGACATGGCGGAGGCGGTGAGGATGGCGCTGCGGGCCCTGCGTGCCAACCTGTTCCGCACCATCCTGACCCTGCTCGGCATCGTCATCGGCGTCGGCGCGGTGATCGCCATGCTGGCGATCGGCGACGGGGCCAAGCAGTCGGTGGTCGACCGGATCTCGGCCATGGGCACCGACCTGCTGCTGATCCGGCCGGCACAGAGCAACAACCGCACCGCCGACGGCGTGATCGCGACGCTGGTGCCGGAGGATGCCGAGGCGCTGGCGGAGGTGCCGAACGTCGCCGCCGCGGTGCCGGAGCTGACCGGCGCCGTCACCCTGCGCACCGGCAACACCGACTACTCGACTCAGGCCGACGCGACGACGCCGGACTTCACCAAGGCGCGGAACTGGGCGGTCGAGCGCGGCAGCTTCATCTCGGCCGGAGATCACGCCAGCTACGCCCCGGTAATCGTGCTGGGCCAGACCACGGCGCGGATCCTGTTCCCGGAAGGCGTCGACCCGCTGGGCCGCTATGTCCTGGTCAACAACATCCCGTTCCAGGTGATCGGGTTGATGGAGGCGAAGGGCGCCACGACGTGGGGCACCGACCAGGACGACATCGCCTTCATGCCGCTGTCGACCGGCAGCCTGCGAGTGTTCGGCAAGCGCTTCGTCCGCTCGATCACGGTGCAGGTCGAGGATACCGCGCTGATCGACCAGACCCAGGCCGACGTGCAGGCACTGCTCGAGGCCCGACACCGCCGCCAGGACGTGCAGATCCGCAACATGTCATCGCTGATCGAGACCGTGTCGGCGACGCAGAACACGCTGACCATCCTGCTCGGCTCGGTCGCCGCCATCTCGCTGCTGGTCGGCGGCATCGGGGTGATGAACATCATGCTGGTCAGCGTCACCGAACGGACGCGTGAGATCGGGGTGCGGATGGCGACCGGCGCCCGGATGCGCGATATCCTGCAGCAATTCATCACCGAATCCGTGGTGGTCTCGGCGATCGGCGGCGCCATCGGCGTGGTCGGCGGTCTCGGGGTGGCCGCGGCGCTGCAGGCCTTCGGCACGCCGATCGTGTTCTCGCCCGGGCCGGTGCTGCTGGCCTTCGGCTGCGCCTTCCTCACCGGCCTGATCTTCGGCTATATGCCGGCGCGCAAGGCCGCCACCCTCGACCCCGTCGTCGCCCTGTCCGCCGAGTGACCATGCCGATCCGCTTCCATCGCCCCCTCGCGGCGGTCCTGACCGTCGCCCTGCTGGCCGGCTGCGCCGGGCCGGAGGACGACAGGCCCGCCCTCGACATCCCCGGCGGCTGGAAGGCGGAGGGGCCGGCCGGCACCACCTGGCCGGAGACGGGCTGGTGGCGCAGCTTCGGCTCGTCCCAACTCGACGGCCTGATCCGCACCGCCCAGCAGAACAACCAGGACATCGGCGCGGCCGTGGCCCGGGTGCTGCAGGCCGACGCCCAGGCGCGGATCGCCGGCGCGCCGCTGCTGCCCAGCATCGGCGCCACCGGCGATGGCTCGCATTCGGTCTCGCCGGAGCGCGCCAGCAGCTTCGGCCTCGGTTCCAGCCGCACGGTCAGCGACCAGTTCTCGGCCGAGCTCTCGGCGAGCTACGAGATCGACCTCTGGGGCAAGAACCGGGCGGCGCTGCAATCGGCGCAGGCTTCGGCGCTGGCCAGCCGCTACGACCGCGACACCGTCGCCCTGACCGTCACCTCCAGCACCGCCACCACCTATATCCAAGTACTGGAATTCCAGGACCGGCTGGCGATCGCGCGCGACAACCTGGCCAACGCCCAGCAGGTGCTGAACGTGGTGCTGGCGCAGGAGAGTGCGGGCGCGGCCTCGGCCCTCGACGTGGCGCAGCAGCGCACGGTGGTGGCGCAGCAGAAGGCCGCGATCCCGCCGCTGGAGCAGCAGCGCCAGCAGACCGAGACCACCCTGGCCCTGTTGCTGGGCGAGCCGCCGGCGCGGCTGTCGGTCGAGCGCCAGTCGCTCGACGACCTGAAGATCCCGGTGGTGGCCGCCGGCCTGCCGTCCTCGCTGCTGGACCGCCGGCCGGACATCCAGAACGCCGATGCCCAGCTGCTGGCCGCCCGGTTCAACGCGAAGGAGGCGAAGACGCAGCTGTTCCCGTCGATCCAGCTGACCGGCTCGGGCGGGGTCCAGAGCGCGGCGCTCGGCACCCTGTTCAATTCCGCCAACACGCTCTACAGCCTCGCCGCCTCGCTGACCCAGCCAATCTTCGAGGGCGGCGCCCTGCGCGGCCAGGTCCAGCTGACCGAGGCCCAGTACCGGGAGCTGGGGCAGACTTACGTCAAGACCGTGCTGGCCGCCTTCGGCGATGTCGAGAACGCGCTCATCGCCACGCAGCAGACCGGGCTGGCCTATCGGGCGCAGCAGGAGGTGGTGGCCCAGGCGCGCGAGGCGTTCCGCCTGTCCGACGCGCAGTACCGGGCCGGGGCCGTGGACCTGCTGACCGTGCTGAACGCGCAGCAGAGCTACTTCTCCGCCCGCGACCAGCTGGTGCAGGCCAAGTCGAACCGGCTGCAGGCCGCGGTCGCGCTCTACAAGGCGCTCGGCGGCGGCTGGACCGTGAGGTCGGTGAAGGCTGGCGCGGGCAGCTGAGAGAGAATTTCGGCTCGCCCGAAGAGGGCTGCAGTGCCGCCCGGAATCCGCCATCTTGCCGGCTGACGCTCTTCTGCATTGCGGCATCCAGGCAGGGGGAGCCGGGTTGGCTGAGTTGGACCGTGCGGCGGCCCTGATCGACCGCATCTATGCGGCGCTGGTCGGCGAGATCGGCTGGGATGTGTTCCTGCAGGAAGTCGCGACCTGCCTGCCGAACGGCAAGGCGACGCTGTTCTTCCACGATCTCGACAGCGGCAGCGGTGCGTTCTCGGTGAACACCGGCTTCCCGGCCGACGCCGTGGCCGCCTATGGCAGCCATTTCAGCCGGGTGAACCCGTGGATGCGGGCGGCGTCGCAGCGCCTGGTCGGGCTGGCGGTCCGGGCGGAGCAGATGCTGCCGCGCCATGACCTGCTGCGCACCGAATTCTACGCCGACTATCTGCAGCCGCACGGCCTGGGCACCGCCGTCGGCGTCACGGTGTACCAGGAGGAGCGCTGCAACTTCATGCTGAGCGTGCTGGGGGCGGAGGCGGACGACGCCACCATCGACGCCGCCCGCGCGCTGCTCGGCCAATTGGCGCCGCATCTGCGCCGGGTCTTCGCCTATTACCGCCGCTCGCCCCAGGCCGGCGCCACCCTGCAGGACGGCCTCTCGGTGCTCGACCTGCTCGGCATCGGCATGATCCTGGTCGCGCCGGACCGGCGGGTCCGCCACAGCAACCAGGCGGCGGAGGCCCTGATCGCCGCCGGCGGCGCGATCGACCAGGACGGGGAGGGGCGCCTTCGCTTCGCCTCGCCGGAGGTTACCGCCGCGCTTGACCGCGCTTTGGGAACGATCCGCCTGGGCCTGTCGCGCGGCCTGCTCGACACCCAGCTGCTGCGGCCCGACGCCGGCCGCGCGCCGCTGCGGGTCCGCTTCGTGCAGCTCGACCAATCCTCGGCCCAGGTGTTCTTCGCCGGCGCCGCGGCGATGGTGCTGATCGAGGACCCGGCGATCTCCTCCGCCGCCGCGCGGATCGAGAGCGCCCGCGCCGCCTACGGCCTGACCGCAGCCGAGCTGCGCGTGGCGCGGCGCCTGATCGAGGGCCTGACCCCGGCGGAGATCGCCGCGGTCGACGGCGTCTCGCCGCTGACCGTGCGCAGCCAGCTGAAGAGCATCTTCGCCAAGACCGACACCCGCCGCCAGTCCGAGGTGGTGCGGAAGCTGTCAGCGGGGGTGCTATAGGGGAGGGATCAGCCCTCTCCCGCGCCCCGCTTGCGCGCCAGGGCCACGCCGTCGCCGATCGGGATCAGGGAGAAATCGACCCGCTTGTCGTCGCGCAGCATCGCGTTGACTCGACGGATCGCCTCGGTGCCCGCCGACCGGTCGGACGGATCGGCCACCCGGCCGCTCCACAGCGCGTTGTCGACCAGCAGCAGCCCGCCCGGGCGCAGCAGGCCGATCGCCGCTTCGGCATAGGCCGGGTAGTTGTCCTTGTCGGCGTCGACGAAGACCATGTCAACGGTCCCCGCCCAATCCGCGCGCGTCAGCTCCTCGAGCGTGTCGAGGGCCGGCTGCAGGCGGAGCTCGATGCGGTCGGCGACGCCGGCCTCCTGCCAGTGCCGCCGGGCGACCGAGGTCCATTCGGCGCTGACGTCGCAGCAGAGGAGGCGGGCTTCCGGCGGCAGTGCCAGCATCACCGCCAGCGCGCTGTAGCCGGTGAATGTGCCGATCTCGACCAGCCGGCGGGCGCCGATCAGCCGGGCCAGCAGGGCCATGAACTGGCCCTGCTCCGGCGTGATCTGCATCCCGGCCTGCCCGGCCGCGACCCGGCGCGTCTCCTGCCGCAGCCGGGCCAGGATCTCCGGCTCGCGCAGCGAGGCGTCGAGCAGGTACGTCTGCAGCGCGTCGTTCAGGCCGATGCTCATGGCGTCACATGCACGCTGGGGTTGCGCTGCACCGGCACCGGCCGGCGCAGCTCGTTGCGGATCTTCATCGCCTCGAACACCGGGGCGGTGCCGGGGCGCGGCACGAAGCGGCCTTCGCCGCGCTGGACCTTCAGCTCATTGTTCTCCCACACCACCTTGCCCTGGCTCAGGGTGATGACCGGCAGGCCGCGCACCGCCATGCCCTCGAACACATTGACCTCGATGTTCGAATGCTGGGTGGCGGCGCTGATGGTCTTGGTCGCCGCCGGGTCCCAGACCACCAGGTCGGCGTCGGCGCCCGGCGCGATCACGCCCTTCTGCGGGTAGAGATTGAAGATCTTCGCGGCGTTGGCCGAGGTGGCGGCGACGAACTCGCTCGGGGTCAGCCGGCCGGTGTTGACGCCATGGGTCCACAGCACCGCCATGCGGTCCTCGATGCCGCCGGTGCCGTTCGGGATCAGGGTGAAGTCGTCGATCCCCATCCGCTTCTGCTCGGTCCGGAAGGCGCAATGGTCGGTGGCGACGACCTGCAGGCTGCCGGCAGTCAGCCCGTCCCACAGCGATTTCTGGTGATCCTTGGAGCGGAAGGGCGGGCTCATCACCCGCGCGGCGGCGTAGGCCCAGTCCTTGTTGCGGTACTCGCTCTCGTCCAGCGTCAGGTGCTGGATCAGCGGCTCGCCATAGACCCGCTGACCATTGGCCCGGGCGCGGGCGATCGCCTCATGCGCCTCGCGGCAGGAGGTGTGGACGATGTAGAGCGGCACGCCGGCAGCGCCGGCGATCATGATGGCGCGGTTGGCGGCCTCGCCCTCGACCTCGGGCGGGCGCGACAGGGCATGGCCCTCCGGCCCGGTGATGCCGGCCTCGAGCAGCGCCTTCTGCAGCAGCCAGACGATGTCGCCGTTCTCGGCATGCACCATCGGCAGGGCGCCGATCTCGCGGCAGCGGGTGAAGCTGTGCATCAGCACGTCGTCATCGACCATCAGGGCGTTCTTGTACGCCATGAAGTGCTTGAAGCTGTTGACGCCGTGCTCGGCCACCAGCGTGCCCATCTCCTCCCGCACCTGGTCGGACCACCAGGTGATGGCGACGTGCAGAGACCAGTCGGACACGGCCTTCTCGCCCCATTCGCGCCACTGGCGATAGCCGTCCAGCAGGCTCTGCTGCGGGCCGGGGATGCAGAAGTCTATGATCATGGTGGTGCCGCCGGACAGCGCCGCGGCGGTGCCGGTGTAGTAGTCGTCGGCCGCCACCGTGCCCATGAACGGGAACTGCATATGGGTGTGCGGGTCGATGCCGCCCGGCAGCAGGTAGCTGCCCGAAGCGTCGATCACCCGGGCGCCGGTCGGGGCGGCGAGGTCGGGGCCGACGGCGACGATCCTGCCGTCGTCGCAGATCACGTCGGCGCGGAAGCTGCGGTCGGCGTTCACCACCGTGCCGCCCTTGAGTGCGATCGTCATGGCCGGCGCTCTCCTCTTGTCGCGTGCCTTGTTCCCTGTCGACGGGGAGAGTGGGACGGATCGCGAGGCGAGGCAAGATCGATCCTGACCGTTTGGTCAGGCTGGCTGCCGATACAAAAAAGGCCGGGACCCGAAGGTCCCGGCGAGGTCAGGGAGGAAAGCGGCTCATGTGGAGCCGATGGATACGTTATGTATCTCCGCCTAAGATGTCAACACGAATCGTATCGCCATCGGATCAGTCGCGCATCACCCATTTGACCGGCACCGCCCATTCGATCGCGACGTCGGAGATCAAGGGCGCGTTGTAGCTGAACAGGGTGAAGAAGCCGGGGCCGCTGCCGCGCATCAGAATCTTGACGAAGGTCCGGCCGTCGGCCAGGCGGATCACGCATTCCCGGCCGATCAACTGGTCCGGATCGGCCCGGACGTTGCGGTAGTAGATGACGTCGCGGTCGCGGAAGGCGGGGGCCATCGAATCGCCGCGGACGATGACGGCAACGGTGTGCTCATCGGCCGCCGGCGGAGCGTCGGCCTCGTCGATCCGCTCGGTCGACTGGTCGCCCTCGAACATATGGATCTCGGCCCCGGCGCCGACATGGCCGACCACCGGCACCATCGGCCGCAGGCCCGCCGGCGCGCCTTCGCCGGTGAGCAGCCAGGCCTCGGAGACGCCGAAGGCGGCGGCATAGCGGCCGGCGGCGTCACGGCGCAGGCCGCGCAGCCCGGATTCATGGGCACGGTAGGTGATCGGGCTCCAGCCGAAGGCGCGGGCGGCGTCCGCAGCGGTCTCGTGACCGGCCTTGGTCCGTGCCAGGACGAGGCGTTGATGCGGTTCCAGCATGCCGGGGATTTAGCACGTTTTGTAACCTAAAGACAATTCATTTCGTATTGCGTTAACTGGATACGAAACGTATCGTCATGACATGGAAAACACGATCACGAGCTTCGATGACCTGTTCACTCGCTGGCCGAGGCAGGGTCATCTCTCCACCGATCTCGGCGTCACGCCGCAGCATCTGCGGATGATGCGGGTCCGCGGGTCGGTCCCGGTGCGCTTCTGGCCCCGCTTCGTCGCCGCCGCCTCCCGGCGCGGCATCGCCGGCGTCGACTACGACCTGCTGGTCCGGCTGCACATCCCGGAGGGGGCAGCCGTGACCCCGCCATCACCCTGTCATGGAGACCACATATGAGCACCCTGCCGACCCTCGACCAGATCGAGGGCATGCCGGTCGCCGCCGTCGCGGCGCTGCCGGCCGAAGCGCTGGCCCAACTGGTCGACGACCTGGTCGTCCTGGTCGAGCACAGCCGCAGGCTGCAGGCGGTGATCGCCGGCGCGCTGGCCCTGCGCAGCGGCCGGCCGGCCGTGCGGGTCATCGGCCGCGAGGTCGAGGGGTGGCTGCGATGAGCGAGCCGCGCAGCAGCCTGCCGCGCCACCAGCGGCGTTCGCCGGCGCAGATGGAACAACTGCGTCGCATGCGAGCCGCGGCCTGGCACGCTCAGGGTGTCGTCGTGATCCGGCCCGAGGAGGTCGAAGACGACTGGATCCGCCAGGCGATCGTGAACGAGGCGGACCGCCTTTACGGCAAGAGAAAAGAGGAGGTTTGAGGGCCGTGCCCCGCCGGACGGATCAGGAGCTAGGCCTTGCCGACGAACAGCGCCTCGGCCCGCCGCCTCATCTCGTCCGGCGGCACGTCCTCGATATGGGTGGAGATGCTCCAGACATGGCCGAAGGGGTCGACCACCGTGCCCAGCCGGTCGCCGTAGAACTGGTCGGCGACCGGTCGCGACAGGGTGGCGCCGGCGGCCAGGGCCCGCTCCACCACCGCGTCGACATCCTCGACATAGAGATGCAGCGAGACCGGCGTGCCGCCGATCGCGGTCGGGCTGGACCAGCCCGTCTCCGGCATCTCGTCGGCCAGCATGACCAGGCTGCCGCCGATCGTCAGCTCGGCATGGCCGATGGTGCCGCCGGGTGCATCCATGCGCAGCCGCTCGGCGGCGCCGAAGGCGGTGCGGTAGAAGTCGATCGCCGCGGCGGCACCGCGGACGATCAGATAGGGGGTGACGGTCGGGTAGCCGTCCGGAATCGGCTTCACCTGCGCGGCCATGGCCTCCTCCCTGAGATGGATCGCGGCGCGTTCGGTCGCGCCCTGCAATCGATCATACAGAATGCGCGCCGGGACGGGCAGGGCGGGCGGGCGCGATCAGGCGGCCGTTCTGTCGGGTGATTCCGCCAGCAGCTCCGCCACCGCCCGGATGATGCGGTCCGGCCGGATCGTCGAGCCCGACGGTACCCCGTCACCGGTTCCGTCGACCCAGATCGCGTGGATGCCCAGGCGCTGCGGCGCCGCCACCTCCCATTCGAGGTTGTCGCCGACCATCCAGGTCTCGCTAGGATTGACCCCCAGCACCTGCAGCGCATGGCGATAGGCGCGCTCCTCCGGCTTGCCGAAGCCATGCTCGCCCTCGATCTGGATGTGATCGAACCGATGCGCCAGGTCGAAGCGCGCGATCTTGGCGCGCTGGGCCTCGGCCGCGCCGTTGGTGACCAGGGCCAGGCGGATGCCGAGCGCCCGGAAGCCGTCGACCACGGCATGGGCGTCAGGAAACAGGTGCATCTGCTCGTCGCGATAGGCGGTGAAGCGGTCGGCGAGACGGTGGAGGGCGGTGGCTGCGGGGATTGGGCGGCCGCCGGCGGCGAGGGTGTCGAAGGCGCCGGCCACGATCACGCGCCGGGCCTCGCCGATCCGCTGGCGCCAGATCCGGTGGCGCTCCGCGTCTGCCCAGAAGTCGCGGGCGAAGGCGCCGACAGCGGCGGCGATCTCAGCGGCGGACCATGGGGCCAGGGCTTCGGAGAACTCGGCGGCGACGGCGAGCCAAGCGGCGTCCGGCCGGCCATAGGCGGAGATCAGCGTTTCGTCGAGATCGAACAGGATCGCGCGGGGAAGCTGCATTCTGGGCGGCCGGTCTCCGGATCGAGCCTGCATTTGCGCCGGGCACGGCTTCCCACGCAAGCGTGCTGTGGCGAACAGTCGGCCCGGCCGGTCAGGGCCGCGGCGGCTTCGCCCGCGGCGCCGGGTGCTTCGAGGCCGGGCGGTGGGGACGATCCTCCTCGATCCGGATGTGCCGGTCCTGCGAGTCCGGCCGACGGATCGAGGATGCGAAGCGGCCGGCGGCATGGCGGGCGATCTCGACCCGGCTCTGCCGCTCGGCAATCTCGATCCGGCCGATCTCGGCCTTGGTGACATGGCCGCGACGGCACAGGAAGGGCAGCAGCCAGCGCGGGTCGGCATTGTTGGCGCGGCCGACATTCATCCGGAACCAGACCGCTTCACCGTCACCCTCGCGGGCCGGGCCGCCCTCCCGGGCAGGACGGGGCGGGCGCCGATCGGCCGAGGCGGTCCGCTCCGGCGGCGGCGACGACAATTCCTCGGGCGCGGGCAGGAGGCTTCGGTGCAGGCGGACCAGGGCGAGGGCGAGATCCTCCGCGCTGCGCTCGGCCAACAGGGCGCGAGCGCCCGCCAGATCCTCTTCCGTCGCCGGCTCTGCCAGGATGGTTTCCTGGGCCAGCCGCGCCTGGTCACGGCTGCGGATCTCCTCCGCTGCCGGCGGCGGCGACCAGACCGCCTCGATCCGGGCGGCGCCGAGCAGCCTTTCGGCCTGGTGGCGGCGGTTGTACGGCACCAGCACGACGCTGACGCCCTTGCGCCCGGCCCGGCCGGTGCGGCCGCTGCGATGCTGCAGGACCTGCGCGTCATGCGGCAGCTCGGCATGGATGACCAGGCCGAGATCCGGCAGGTCGAGCCCGCGGGCCGCGACATCGGTGGCGACGCAGACCCGGGCCCGGCCATCGCGCAGCGCCTGCAGCGCCCGGTTGCGTTCGACCTGGCTCAGCTCGCCCGAGAGCGCCGCCACGGCGAAGCCGCGCTCCAGCAGATTGCCCTGCAGGCGGCGGACCGCTTCACGGGTCGAGCAGAACACGATGGCGCCGCGTGCCTCGAAGAAGCGCAGGATGTTGACCACCGCGCGCTCGACCTCGTGCGGCGCGACCTGCATCGCCCGGTACTCGATGTCGCGGTGCGGCTCGTCGCGCGACGACATGGCGATGCGCTGGGCGTCATGCTGGAAGCGACGGGCGAGAGCGATGATCTCCTTCGGCAGCGTGGCCGAGAACAGCAGGGTCCGGCGCTCCGCCGGGGCGGCGTCGAGGATCGCCTCGAGATCCTCGCGGAAGCCGAGGTCGAGCATCTCGTCGGCCTCGTCCAGCACCACGGCGCGCAAGGCCGAGAGGTCGAGCTGGCCGCGTTCGATATGGTCGCGCAGGCGACCGGGCGTGCCGACGACGATGTGGCAGCCCGCGGCCAGCAGCCGCTGCTCGCGCCGGGCGTCCATGCCGCCGACGCAGGCGAGGACGCGGCCACCGGCCGGCTGGTACAGCCATTCCAGCTCGCGCTGCACCTGCAGCGCCAGCTCGCGGGTCGGGGCGATCACCAGGGCGATCGGCGCTCCGCCAGGCCCGAGCCGCTCGGCGTCGCCGAGCAGCGTGCCGCCGAGGGCCAGGCCATAGGCCACGGTCTTGCCCGACCCGGTCTGGGCCGAGACCAGCAGGTCGCGGTCGGCGTTCTCGGATTGCAGCACCGCGGCCTGGACCGGCGTGGGTTCGGCATAGCCGCGCTCGGACAGGGCGCGCAGCAGGCTGGCGGGGGCGGGAGAGAAAGGCATGTCGCACGAGACCCTTGTTTCGAGCCGTGGCGGACACTGCTCCTGATGGAGATCCCCGACCTTCCGGAACGTCAAAGAACGGCCGCCGCATCGCTGCGGGCCGGTCCAACGGCAAAAGATCTCTGGATCACCACGCGCATCGATACGCGAACCGGGCCCGGCGCACAAGGGCAGGGCTGCCTTCGGGGTGCGACGGTTTGGCCCGTCAACCGGCAACCGAATCCGGACGACGACCGAATCCCGGTCGGGACTCACTCGCGTCATCGGCGTCTGCCCGGTCGTGACCTACGAGTTCAGCCAGTCCCTGGCCTCGGCCGGCCGCCCCCCGCACATCAGCAGCTATGACGGCCCCGCCGCGGACGGCAAGCTGATGCGGGAGACGCTGGAGACCTGTACGGAGCGGCTGACACCGCCCTACCGCTCCCAGAACATGAAGACGGAGGCTCGCGCCTGGTTCGACGGGCGCATGCGCAGCACGGCGACCGTGCGGGATTTCGACGTCTACGGCAACGTCGTCCTGCTCAAGGAGTTCGGTCAGGCCGGCGTCCTCGGCGACGAGCGGTCGACTCCGCCGGCCCGAGCTCGACATCTGACTCCACTCCACCATGGTGTCCACCAACGCTGATAGTCGACACGAACTCCTGCCGTGGTACTGGCGGCCCCTTCCTCAGGCCATCCGTGCCTCGTGAGCCGCGGCCCCCCGCATACCCGAGTGTCAATCGGCACCGCCTCGTGTCCCCTCGATACCCGGGGAATACACGCACTCACTGTACCGGTCCGCGCCAAGGCCCGATGCAGGGCACACTTCAATGAACCATTCCGGATCTTCGCTCATGGCTTCTGCGGATCTCATACATGGAGTTCGGGTTCGCTCAATGATCCTTCTGGGATCGTCCGGGCCCATGACCACGGCGGAGTCCGCTATGGCTGGCAGCAAGCATCCGCTCGATAAGATCCTGGCCGGCGCGACGGACGTGCTCGGCTACGATCGCCGCAGTCGCATCTTCGTCCTGGGCACGGATGCTTTCGATGATCTGCCAATGTTCTCGGCAGACCTGCAGGACCCGTGAGCGGGACATCGGAAACCTGATCGCGAGCGCCTGCAACAAGTCATTGTGCCGTTTGGCGACGACGAGGGCCTCGTGATTGTAATGACCTTCGTAGCAGATCGCATGGTAGCGCTGATTGTGGTGGCGCCATTGCTCGGGCCCCTCTGTCTCGGCACCCCGATCATATTCGCGCTGCGCGGCAATCAGTTCCTCAAGCTCTTTCTCGCTCCGGTGCCGGACGAACCAGCGGATGAGATAGGGTTCCAGGACCGCTCTCACCTCATGGATGTTGCGCAAAAAGGCGTCGTCGATCTGGCGGACGCGGGCCCCGCGGTTTGGTTCAAAGGTGACGATCCCCTCGCCTTGCAATTGATGCAGCGCCTCGCGAACGGGAATGGCGCTGCTTTCATAACGCTTGGCAAGCTCGGCGATCTTGAGCCTGGATCCTGAGGCCAGACGTCCCTCGATGATGTCGGCGCGGATCAACTCGCGCAGCCGGCTGTAGTTGGGCTGCGCGGGTGCCTCGTCTCTCATTTCCGGATCCAGGATGTCCATCCCCATGGTTCATTTCTCGATCTCAACAACTTCGCCGTGCGCCTACACCGCTCCGCCGACTCGCACTATGGGCATCACGTTCCCGAAGCGACAGTCCCGGGACAGCTATTCTAGCCCTGACGACCTCCGATGGCGCGCATTTCGAGGGCAACCGGGAATTCGGCAGGAACGCCATACGCCATAGAGGAAATTCCAGTGCTCGGCAGGAATCGACCACCGGTCTGGGCGATATCCAACTCTTGACAAATAATATATGATTTTCAGATTATCATATGCAACGAGAATGAGAAATGAGCCAGATCCAACCCGGATCCGGTTCGACGAGAAAACGCCCAGAGGGAGTGAAACGATGACGATCCAGGGAGATCCAAATCGGCTGTGGATCAGTCGGCGCCAGTTGCTCGGCTATTCCGCAGGCGCGGCTTTGGCTACCGCCATCGGCCGCGTGCCGGGCGCCGCCGCCGCGGAAAATCTCGGCGCCGTCACGCAGGAGCAATGGACGCCCGAATTCATCGGAAGCATTGCCGGGACGGTCGACGTCGACACGGCGGCAGAGTGTGCCAAGGTCGTGCCGCTCGACTACAAGGGCAGGCTCACCTACTGGTATGTCGGCCCCAACCAAGCGTCGACGCCGTTTCAGCACAAGCTCGAGGCCGAATTCTGGGATGCGTTTGCCAAGACCTATCCCAATATCACGGTCGAGAAGCAGAGCATCGACTACAACGAGATCCCCAATAAGTTGCGAACCGCGGCCCTGGGCAGGGCCGCTCCGATGGTTGCCCGGCTGATGCTGCTGTGGGGATGCGAATTCGCCGCCAAGGGCTTTCTCCAGGAACTCAAGCCGGAGGATGTCGGCTACCCGAGCAGCGAGTTCTGGCCCCGCGCCCTGCGATCCGCCACGTGGAAAGACAAGACCTACGGCATCCCGACCAACAACGAGACGATGGCCTTTATCTGGAACGCAGACCTGTTCCACCAAGCCGGCCTCGACCCGGAGAACCCGCCGGCGACGTGGGACGACGTGGTCGCCTATTCCAAGCAGATCAAGGACCAGACGGGCAAGCAGGGCTACGGCCTGGTGGCCCGCCGCAATGCCGGCAATACGCCGTACCGCTTCATGCCGCAGATGTGGGCTTATGGCGGTGGCGCCCTGGACGAGGCCGAGCCCAACCCGACCTATCAGAAGATCCTGATCGATAATGATGGATCACGTGCGGCCCTGCAGGCGGTCTATAACATGTATGTCCGTGACCGCTCGGTGCCGGTTTCGGCATTGACCAACGCCCAGACGGAGAACCAGGACCCCTTCATTGCCGGGCGGCTGGGCATGATGATCAGCCATCCGACCGAATATGCGACCATGCTCGACCGAGCGGCCAGGGCAACCGGCGACGACAAGAAGATGGCCGATGCCGTCGTCCAAAACATGCGCTACGGCCTGATACCCAGGGGGCCCGCCCGACGCGCCGTCGTCTTCGGCGGGTGGAACGTACACATGTTCAATCCGGACGTGGTCGACGGCGACTTCGATGCAGACGCGGCGCGCGCCTTCATCGCCTTCTCAACCGGCCCGGAATGGTCGACGAAGCTCAACTGGGAGCAATCCAACCCCGGCAATCTGCGCGGCTTCCGCACCAAGTGGATGAAGCAGCGGCTCGAGCAGATAAAATTCCTCAACGTCACCACCTCGATGCTGCCGAGCGGCATACCCTTCCCCGTCATTCCGGAGTCGACGGAGATCATGAACATCATCGTGCCGGACATGATGCAGAACGCGCTGACGGAAAAGATGACCGTCGGGCAGGCCACCCAAGATGCAGCCAAGAAGATCAAGGATATCTTCAGCCCGCTGTAGCGGTGGCTCGACCACTCGGGGATGTGCAGGAAGACTCATCCGAGGTGCTGGCGGTGTCGCCGGCACCTCGCAAGGCGCAGCTTCCTCGGAGTGACCGGGAACGCGCCTCAGGCTGCCTGCAGCGCCAGGCCGCTCTCCGCGTCGAACAGATGCAGCCGCTGCTGATCGAACGTCACCCAGACACTCTCATTCGGCCGGAGACGGATATGGGGCGGCGAGCTCACGATGATCGTTGATGCGCCGACATGGACGTGGGCGTAGGTGACATCCCCCGTCGGTTCCACCGTGTAGATGCGGCCGGGAACGGAGTCGGGATGGCTCTCGTCCGACAGGCGGATTGCGCTGTGCCGGGCCCCGACGACGACGTCACGTGCGGCGGCGGTCTTGCGCGCGTTGGCGGCCGACAGCGGGCAACGCCAGCCGGCCGGGCCTTCGACGATGGCGCCGTCAGGCGTCGTCGACACCGTTCCCCTGACCAGGTTCATGGCCGGGCTGCCGACGAAGCCGGCGACGAAGGTGTTCACCGGGTTGTCGAAGATGCGGTCTGGGCTGTCATATTGCTGCAGCACGCCCCCGTTCATCACAGCGACCCTGTCAGCCATCGTCATAGCCTCGAGCTGGTCGTGGGTCACATAGATCACCGTGGCGTGCAGATCCTGGTGGAAGCGCTTCAGTTCGCTGCGCATCTGCACCCTCAGCTTCGCGTCGAGATTGGACAGGGGCTCGTCCATCAGGAAGACCTTGGGCTCCCGCACGAGGGCCCGGCCGAGAGCCACGCGCTGCTGCTGCCCGCCCGACAGCTCGCGCGGCTTGCGCTCCAGCAGGTGTTCGATATCGAGAAGCCTGGCCGCCGAGCGGATCTTCGGATCGATCGCCGATGCCGGCGTTTTGCGCATCTTCAGGGGAAACGCAAGGTTCCTGTAGACGGTCTTGTTCGGGTACAGCGCATAGTTCTGAAACACCATTGCGATGTCCCGGTCCTTCGGATCGAGGTCGGTGACGAGACGATCGCCGATATAGATCCCGCCACCGGAGACCTCGATGAGGCCCGCGATGAGATTCAGCGTCGTGGTCTTGCCGCACCCGGAGGGCCCCACGAGTGCCACGAATTCGCCATCCTCGACGGTCAGTGAGACGTCCTGGACAGCCTTGTAGCTGCCATAGCTTTTGACGACGTTCTGCAGTTTTACCTGGGCCATTGCGGGTTCCTCGGATGTGCGATCATTGGCATTGGTGGGATGCGGTCAAGACTTGACCGCTCCCTCGGTCAACGCCCTCACGAAGTATTTTTGAAGGATCAGGAACATGGCGACGACGGGAACGCTCATGATGAACGAGGCTGCCATCAGGCCCGGCCAATTCGTCGCATATTCCGTAAAGAAGTATTGCAAGCCCACCGGCAATGTCATCTTGGATTGATCATTGAGGAATGTCAGGGCGTAGATGTATTCGTTCCAGGCGATGATGAACGAATAAATCGCCGTGGCGATGATGCCGGGCGAGGACAGCGGCATCACAACGAACAGAAACGCCTGGAACCGCGTGGCGCCATCGATGCGGGCGGCCTGCTCGAGCTGAACCGGGATGTTGTCGTAGAAGCCCTTCAGCAGCCAGATCGAAAGCGGCAGGCCGAACGTCAGATAGGTCAGGATCAAGGATGCGTGGGTATTCACAAGTCCGAGCCACCGCATCAGGATGAACAGCGGCATCAGGAACACCACCGCGGGAAACATGTTACGCAAGAGAACTGAATAGAACAGCAGATTGCGACCGGGAAATCGAAAGCGCGAGAAGGCATAGGCAGCCGGCACGGCCACCACCAGTCCCAGGACCGTGGTCGCCGTCGACACAACGAGGCTGTTCAGCATGTAGGTCAGGAATTCCCGACCGACATCGCTGGCCGGCGACAGCAGTCGCCAATACTGCTCCAACGTCGGGCTCGTCGGAATCCATTGCGGTGGATATTGCAGGGCGGCGAACTGCCCCTTCACCGAGGTCAACAGCATCCACAGCATCGGGAGGGCCGAGAATGCCGTCAGAACGACGAGGAACACATTGCCCACGAGGCGCCATGTATCGCGTGGCCTGCGTCGGATCGGGTGGGTGACTGTCTCGGTGGCGCTCATGTCGAGGCCCTCCTGTCGCCGCGCGTCAGCGCCCGCACGTAGAAGTAGCCGGCCGCCATCATGATGATGAACAGGATGACCGAATATGCCGAGGCAAGGCCGAAGCGGATGCGCCCGAAAGCAAGCTGATAGATGTGGGTGATCCAGATCTCCGATGCGCCGGCGGGTCCACCACCCGTCATGACGTTGGGAATGGTGAAGCTGTTCAGGTTGTTCACGAGGAGGAGAAGCACGGTGATCAATGTCACGCCGTGAACATGGGGCACGGTGACATGCCAGAAACGTTGCCAGGCACTGGCGCCATCGATCCGCGCGGCACGCAGCAACTGATCCGGTACGGTCTGAAGACCCGCGAGCATCATGATCATGGCGAAGGGAAACTCCTTCCAGATATTCACCAGGATCAGCGAAGGCATCACGGCGCTGCGGTCGTCGAGAAAGTTGATCGGGTGATCGGTTAGCCCGAGCGCTACGGAGACGGCCCCGATCACGCCGAAATCGCTGTGGAACAGCCAGCGCCATACATAGGACGCGGCGACGGCGCTGATCACATACGGCACCAGCAGGATGCCCCGAAGCGGACCTCGGGCCGTGAATTGCCGGTTAAGGGCGAGCGCGGCAGCGAAGCCGATCGCGAAGGCGAAGACGGTAGAGAAGCCGGTCCAGATGATGGTGTTGTATGTTGCCTCATGAAAACTCTCGGCTTGCAAAACAGCCGTGTAGTTGTCGAGCCCAACAAACTCCTTCTGATCGAAGGTCAGGTTCGGCTGAGTGTTGAAAAAGGAGAGATAGACCGTGTAGTAGACAGGATAGGCGATGACAAGCAGCATCACCGCCATCGCAGGCAGTACATAAAGATAGTCAAAGCGATGACGGATTATCCTTCGGGCCAAGCCGAAGCGTGCCGTCGGGGCCATCTGCAGCACCTCCGGTCGGCTCTCACGTTCCACAATCGTCACGATGAAATCCCCCGTTCACGAAGATGGAATTGCGCGGTCGGGACAGGCCTCGCACCTGTCCCAGTCATGCGCTCTCCTACGACGGAAGAGTCATTTCCCGCCGTCGCCATAGCCCTCGACGACGGTGGCGCGCAGGTGCTGTACGTTCATGCTGATCCCCAAGCCGGGGCCTCCCGACAGCTGCAGCCGGCCGCCGCGATTGTCGAGCGGTGTGTCGAGGAATGCATTGTATTTCCCGAGATCGTACCGGCTCGTTTCGAGGCGATAGAAGTTGGGGACCGTCATCATGACCTGCGCTCCGGCGACGACGTTGATCGGTCCGCTCGCGTCATGAGGTGAGATTGGGATGTAGTGAGCCTCGGCCATCGTGGCGATCTTCTTTAGTTCCGAGATGCCTCCTGCCCAGGTCACATCCGGCATGATGTAGTCGGCCAGCGAATTCTGCAGGATCGGGACGAAGTCCCACCTCGTGTGCAGTCTCTCGCCGACGGAGATCGCCGCATTGACCCTCTCTCGGACTTGCCCCAACGCGCCGTAGCTCTCGGGTGGCACGGGCTCCTCGAACCAGTCGATCTGGCCGGCCTCCTCTAGAGATCGGCACAGGCGAATCGCGGTCGGCACATCAAATCGGCCATGCGCATCAATCAGGATATCCACGTCAGGCCCTGCGACCTTCCGGATCAGGGCCGTGAGATCCGCCGCCTCCTTCTCGCCGCGCTTCGTCATCTGGCCATCCAGGTAGCCGTGCCGATGACCCACGGTTCCATCATAGGCGGGAAAGGGATCGAACTTGATGCCGGTATGACCGGATTCGACAATGGCGCGGATCTCCTTCGTCACCCCTTCCGCATCCGTGAAGTTCCTCTGGTCCGGGTGCGTGTAGAGGAGGATGTCCTCGCGAACGGGTCCGCCCAGCAACTCGTATATCGGCAGGCCAAGACGCTTGCCCCGAATGTCCCACAGCGCGATGTCGATCGCGCTGACGATGTGCGAGGCCGCGCCCCGGGTTCCCATATAGGTGAATGAGCGAAAGATCTTGTTCCAGATCAGCTCAATCTTGGCTGGATCGTCGCCGACGAGCAGTGCATTGAGCTGGCGGATGCCATCGGCGACGACCCGGTTAGCCACCTTGGTCGTCGTCGTAACCTCGCCCCAGCCCGAAATTCCCTCGTCCGTATGAACTTCGACAAACAGGTATTCGGCCCAGGAACTGCTATCGGCTTTGACAAGCCAAGGAACAACCGACGTTATCTTCATGACGACTCCTGAAGTCTTGATCTCGCGGATCTTATGCGCTGCTGCCGTCAATTCGGCTTGCGTTGCCGCGCGCCAAGCTCTGGCGCGCGGCTGCGCTGCCAGGTCCGACGTCCGAGTTCAGCCGATTGGGCTCACCAGTTGGCGATGGTCCCGTCGCGCGACACCATTGCTTCGAGGCCTGCGACGGTCTCCTGCTGGAAGGGATGGCGCGCGGCTTCGCGTTCATTAATCTCGACGCCGAGGCCGGGGGTCGTCGGGACTTCCCAGAAGCCATTGGAGCGTTGGATCGAGGTCTGTACGACATCGTCATACCAAGGCACGGCCCCCCCGATCTCCTCCAGGATGACGAAATTGGGCACGGCGACCCCAAAGTGGAGCCCGACCATCCCAGCTATCGGGCCCATTGGATTGTGGGGACAGACTCCCATGTAGTTGGCTGCCGCAGTTGCCGCGATGCTCTTGCCGACGGTGAAGCCACCGCAATGGCACAGATCGGGCTGGACGTAGGTTACGGCCTTCAAGTTGCAGAGGTCTTCGAACTCCTTGTGGGTCAGAAGGCGCTCGCCAGTTGCGATCGGGCAGTCGACCTTCTGCGCGATCATGCGCATCGCCTCGGGATCGCCGGGCTGGATCGGCTCCTCGACAAACATTGGCCGCGCGGGAGTAACGGCCTCGATATAGGCGATCGCCGCACCAATCGAGGACGGCCGTCCATGGAAATCGAGCAGGATGTCCATGTCGTCGCCCACCGTCTCTCGCATGGCTTCCAGCAGCTTTCCGGTGTGCTTTACCTCGCGCAGCAGCGTGTCGTAGTGCGTGTAGGGCACAGGTCCGAATTTCAGCGCCGTGTAGCCTGCTTCTTTGATCTCGATCGCAGATTCGCAGAAATTCTTGATATCGCGGGCGGCACGATCGAGCTTGGTCTTACGTGATCCCAGATGCGTGTAGACACGCACACGGTCACGCACTTGACCTCCAAGGAGCTGCCAGACTGGCTGGCCGAGGTCCTTGCCCTTGATATCCCATAGCGCCTGCTCGATCGCGCTCGCCGCGGTCAATCCGATGACGCCCAAGGGCCAGAAGGCTGCCTTGAGCAAGGCCTCCCACACCTGCGTGACATTGCGTGGATCCCGACCAACGATGATCGGCTCGAAGTCCTCAAGGCAGCCCATTACCGCTCGGGTCTTCCATTCAAGGGTTGCCTCGCCCCAGCCATGGAGCCCGGGCTGATCCGTTTCGATTTTCACGAAGATCCAGTTGCGGTGCGGCGGCGCGGAAACAACCAACGGCTTTATGCCGGTGATTTTCATCGGAATCCTCCCTACCGGTCTGCTCCCGTCCACCCTCGGGACGGTCTGATCGAGTGGCTGGCTGCCGGCCTAGCCCTTGGCTCAAATCGCAGTGTGCATGCGATTCTTGCAAGATCATATATTATCTGTCAACAATCGAATATTCTTGAGCCGGATTTGGGGAGAGCTGAGACACTCAGGACCGTCACGCCTGTGATGAGGGCGATTGCCATGGAGGCTCGCAAAGAGCCGCCTGCTTCAAAGGGCGAGGGTTGGAAGCAGCACACTTGTAAAAAACCGCACTCCGACGACGGCGGGCAGGAGAGGCGACCTGCGGCGTCCAGCAGCTGGGTGAGGGCTCGATACGCGTTGAACTCGTCTCGGCATCTCGTGCGTCACCGCGTCGCGGTGGTCGACCATGGCGCAGGCGCCGATCGAGCAGGAGCTGCTGTGGGGGCGCGGAAGTGAGCGAAGGCCCCTTCCATCCCGTCGCGCCAGGCTGATTGCCGAAACGCGCGCAAGGCAGCAGCCTGCCCCTGTCGCTCGCGTTCCAACCAAGCCGAGGCTGCGTCGGCAACCGATCAGGGGAGTGGAGTGTGACTGGGCCTATGGTCTCGATACGAACCGGCGCCAGCTGTATTCTTCCCTGAACCCTAGGATCTCTCGCGCCTTCCTGTTGCTCAGCGGCGCCTCGAACCCATCGAGGGGGCGCGTCACCGGCGTCTGCGGGGCGTGCGTTTCGAGGAAGGCCGCCGTCGGCTCGTCGGCAATGATCTCATCGTTCGTCACGTTGAAGACCTGGAAGCCGAGCCCGTCCTTCTCGATGCAGAGATGGACGATCTGGGCCAGGTCGCGAACGTCGATATGGCTCCAGGCGTCGCGCCGGCGCGAAAGCGGGTCGGCGAGATTGCCGGGGAAGCGCTCATAGTCTTCGGGCAGGGTCACACTGCCGATACGAAGGGCATAGATGTCGGCACCGCTGCGGGACGCAAAGGAGCGGGCAACCTTCTCGCCGACGACCTTCGAGAGGCCGTAGCTGTCCGTCGGATCGGTGTCATGGTGCTCGTCGACCGGAAAGCTATTGAAGTCCCGGTCGCCTTCGGCGAAGCAGACACCGTAGACGGTCTCGCTCGAGGCGATGATCACCTTCCGGATTTCGAGCTTGGTCGCCGCCTCCAGCACGTTGTAGGTCGACAGGACATTGGTCGCGAACATGGTGTTGTCAGGCACCATGAAGATCCGAGGGATCGCGGCGAAGTGCACGACGGCATCGACGGGAGCCCGGCCGGCTCCTGCGAAATACTCCTCGAACCCGTAATACGTCGAAAGCGCATTGAAGGTTTGCCCGCTGTCCGCCAGATCGACGATCAACGTGTTCACGCCGGGTAGGTCGAGCGGCACGCGATCGAGGTTCAGGACCTGGTGGCCGCGCTGCTGCAGATAGGGGACGACGTGGCAGCCGGCCTTGCCGCTGCCGCCGGTGAAGACGATCCGCTTGCCCATGGCTCTTGCTCCGTGTGACGCGCATCGCGCGGCACCGCACCGGTCGGCGCCGGCCTCTTTTTGTGGAGGAGCGGCTGATGCGCGACCGGTGGCGATCAGCCGCCCCCTATTCGGTCAGGCGAAGATGCCGTAGCCGGCGACGGCGTGCCTGCGCACGCCCTCCATGTCCAGCTCGACGCCGATGCCCGGGGTCTCGGGAATGCGGATATGCCCGTTCTCGACGATCGATGTCGCGCCCCCGGGCAGCTTGACATAGCTGTCCCAGACGGCTCGTTCCTCGAGCGCGTGCCATTCGAGCACGAGGAAGTTCGGGACGGCGGCGCAGGTGTGGCAGGTCGCCATCGTGCCGATCGGGGTCGAGACCAGGTGCGGCGCGAAGGGCAGATAGTAGATCTCGGCGAGATTCGCGATCTTCTTGCTTTCGGCGAGCCCGCCGCATTTCGGCACGTCGGGCATGATCACGTCGGCCACCTGCTGCTGCATCAGCTCACGGAAGCCCCAGCGCATATACAGGTTCTCGCCGATGCAGAGGGGTGTCCGGCTGCGGGCACGGACCTGGCGAAGAGCGTCGACGTTCTCGGCCGGAATGGGCTCTTCGAGCCAGAGAAGGTTGAACTGCTCCATCTCCCAGGCGATCCGGCAGGCGCTCGGGACGTCGTAGCGGGCGTGGAGGTCGATGCAGAGATCGATGTCGGCGCCGATCGCCTCGCGCACCGCCTGGACCCGCTCCACCATGGTGCGGATCTCGGCGGCGTTCGCCGTATGGTTCATCGCATCGAACTTCGCGGGGTGCCGCAGGTTGTCGATGTCGAACTTCAGCGCGGTGAACCCTTCGGCGACCATGCGCTTCGCGCGCGCGGCGCAGCCCGCCGGCGAGCCGTCCGCATCGTCGCCATCGCCGCAATCCGCGTAGAGGCGGATCTTGTCGCGGTACTTGCCGCCCATCATCCGGTAGAGCGGCTGGCCCGCCGCCTTGGCCGCGAGGTCCCAGAGCGCGATCTCGATACCGGATAGCGCGATCAGGAACACGCCCGACTGCGCCCCCGAGAAGACGTGCGCGCGGCGCAGCTTGTCCCAGCAATATTCGACATTGCGCGGATCCTCGCCGATCAGCTCGCGCTTCAGCTCCGAGATCAGGCCGACGATCGCGGCGGCGCCGGCGTCCGGATTGGCCTCGCCGATTCCGTAGATGCCCTCGTCGGTATCGATCCGGACCAGCGTGGCGTGCCCGTGATAGGCGACAACGGCTGTCTTGATGTCGACGATCTTCATGCATGTCTCCCTTGGCTGTTGTCGCTTGCGGGCAGGTGTCAGACCCAAGCTGCGCCGATGGCGGCGCGCTGCTTGTTTGACCAGAGCTGGACGTGGAGGACTGTTGGACGCGCGGGTCCGTCAGCGGGCCTGCTGCCTCGGCCGGTGGTGGCGGGTCCAGTATCCGAACATGTCGCCCTTGTCCGAGATCTCGGCCCAAACTGTCTTCGTCAGGCCGTCGATGGCGGCGACATCCTCTGGCGCGATCGTCCAGCCGACGCTGCCCGCATTCTCCTCGATCTCACGCACGGTCCGCGCGCCGAGCAGTGGGGAGCTCACGCCCGGCCGGCTTGTCAGCCACTGGATGGCAAGCTGAGGAACCGACTTGCCATATCTCGCGGCGATCGGGCGGAGCGCGTCGACGGCGTCGACCGCCTTCTCATAGATGCCCGGCTGGAACAGGACGGTGGTGGGCCGTTCGTCCCCCTCGGCGAACCTCGTGTCGCGGGAGAGCGCCCCGGTCAGCAGCCCCTGGGCGAGGCCGCTATAGGGGATGATCCCGATATTGTGGCTCCGGCAATAAGGCAGGACCTCTGCCTCGATCTCGCGCCAAAGCATGTTGTAAGGCGGCTGCAGGACGTCGATCGTGCCGTGGGCGCTGGCGCTCCCGATCTCCTTCACTCCGAAGTTCGAGACGCCGATCGCGCGGATCTTTCCCTGGGTCCGCAGTTTCTCGAGTGCGGCCATCGTGTCGCCGATCGGGTAATCCGGGTGCGGCCAGTGGATGAAATAGATATCCACATGATCGGTCTGAAGACGCCGCAGCGATCCTTCGAACGCCTGCAGGAGATCGGCGGGGTCGAGGTGATTGGGGGCGACCTTGGTGGCGATCACCGCCTTGTCGCGGCGGCCGGCCAGGGCTCTGCCGAGCACCTCCTCGGAGTGGCCATTGCCATAGGCTTCCGCCGTGTCGATGAGCGTGACGCCGAGCTCGAGGGCGCGATGGATCACGCGAATCGACTCGGTGTCGTCCGCAGCCCCCCAGAACGCGCCGGACATACCCCAGGTCCCGAGCCCGATCTCCGAAACGGATACGGGCGATGACCCCAGGCGCCGCTGTTGCATGTCTTCCTCCCGAATGGCGGCCGATGTCCTCCCGGCCGAAGCATCCTGGAGCCTATATACTTATTAGCTTATCTGACAAGTGGGTGAATATCGTTCGGGCGAGGACATCGCGTCGGCGGATATCCGGCCGCAATCGTGGTGGTCCGAGGGGTGGAATGGCCGAACGATCGATTCAGCGGGCGCTCGGCAACTGCTCCTCGATCAGGAAATTCGCCTTGTTCGCCTCGAGATGCACGCGCATCGCGGCCTCGGCGCGCTTCGGATCGCGCGCCGTAAGCGCTTCATAGATCGACCGATGCTGCTCGGTGGCGATCGGCAGAGCATGTGGCGCCTGGTTGCTGATCCGGCGGGCGGCCGACTGCCACCACCGCGATGAGAACATGAAGCGATCGAGGATCCGGTTCCGGGTCGCCCGGCAGATCTCCATATGGAACTCGAGATCGAGCTGGATGTAGCCGTCGGGATTGTCGTGGGCGCGCGACATGCTGTCGACGAGGTTCCGAAGCCGGGCCAGATCTTCGCCGGAGAGGCTTCGGGCGGCTTCGGCCGCAATGGCCGGCTCCAGGATGACGCGCGAGTCGTGAAGCTCCAGCAGCAGTTCCCGAACCTGATCGTGCGGAAGCCATTCGATCAGCAGGGGGTTGAGATAGTCCCATTCGGCGATGGGCCGAACCGTCACGCGGCGTCCTTGCGCGATCTCGACCATGTCGAGGGAGCTGAGGATTTTCAGCGCCTCGCGCGCGACGGCGCGGGAGACGCTGAATTCCGTCAGGATCTGCAGTTCCGAGGGGACGAGCCCGTCTGGGAAGGTGTTGGTGGCGATCCGCTGGATCAGGAGGCCGGCGACCTGAGTCGGCAGTGTCCGGAGCTGAACCTTGGCCGTCACGAGGCGCCTTCCGCCTGGTCGGACGAATGCGGCGCGTGAAGATCGGTCCGGCGGAGCGGCCCGGAAGCGCCACGCTCCTTCGCCTCCCCAGCATCAATGCTCATACCCGCCGTTCCTTTCCAGTGCCTTCGCTGCCGAGCCGACCATCGCGAGCGCTTGCCATGGTCATCTTCATGACGCAAGCCGGCTCCTGCAACAAGCCGTCGGCGAGCCGGCAAGGCCGGAATTCGCCGTGCGGCTGCGGCTTCTGTCCGGCCCGGTCTCGGGGGCGGAGTCAGGCTCGGCCGCAGCCGCCACTTCGATTAAGTCCATGCCGACCAAAGATCCAGAGGCCCTATTGACCTTTACCAGTTTCGGACGCTAGCATTCACTTATCAGACGAGTCGATAAGTAGATAAGCGTGATCAAGCGCAACTGTCCGGACTCGCGCTGCCTTCGCACGGCGGGGAGGAACAATGCGATTTCGAAGACATCCGTTGCCTGCGCTCCGTCTGATGCGGTGAGCCGTGTTCGGCAATGCGCTCGTCGAGCGATCGAGACCGGACATCATCAGAAATCCCATCCTCGCCGGGAGGAGGATCGCGGTTTCGTAGAACCATCAACGATGAAAAGGGAGGGAGACGAATGTCCTTCACGTTTTCGCGGCGTGGGTTTCTCGGTGGGTCCGCAGCGCTGCTCGGCACCACCACGCTTTCGGCCCCGCATATCGCGCGGGCAGCAGCGGGAGATGAGATCCGCGCCCTGCTGATCACCGGCGGCCCTCTCTATCCGAAGTATTGGGAGAGGATCGTCAGCGAATTCACCCAGAAGACCGGCATCCGGGTCAAATACGACCTGCTCGAATTCACGCCGCTGACGACGAAGGTGGTCACCCTCGGTGCCGCCCGCAGCGACCTCTACGACGTGTTCAGCACGCATACGGCGCAGATCGATTCCTTTTTCAATTATTTCAGCCCGCTCAACGACTATTTTTCGGCCGATGAGCTGAAGGATTTCTATCAGGTTGGCGTCGACTATCTTATCTCCCCGAAGACCAAGGCGCTCGCGGCCATTCCGCGCAACATGGACTCTCGGACGCAATACTACCGGTCCGATGTCTATGCCGAGCACGGGCTGAAGGCGGCGGTGACCTGGGAGGACATGGTCGATGTCGGCCGCAAGCTTACCGGGAATGGCTATTATGGCCTCGTCGTGCCCGGCCAGGGCGATCCGGCGCAGCGCACCTTCAGCGACCTGCTGTGGCAGGCCGGCGGCGACTGGGTCGACGAGGCCAACAAGCCCTCGTTCAACGCCGCACCGGGCATCGAGGCGCTGACCTACTATCGCGACCTGATCCACAAGTGGAAGGTCGTGCCGCCGGACACGGTCTCCTATCAGTGGAACGAGAACTCGACCCAGTTCTCGTCGGGCGCCGCCATGTCCACTTTCGACTGGCCGGGGGCTTTCGCCACGCTGTCCAATCCGGAGACGTCGAAGGTCGTCGGCAAGTGGGCAACCGCGCCATATATCCGGAACAAGGCGGCGATCTCCTGCGCCATCTCGCACGCCATGGCCCTGAACAGCCTGTCGAAGCGCAAGGACCCGGCGGTCGAATTCATCAAGTATACGGTGAGCCCGGAGGCGCAGCTCCTGAATTTCAACGAATATTCGAACTTCCCGAGCCGGATTTCGGTCGCCAAGCAGGTCGTCGCGCAGGCAAGTGGCGCCGAGGCGGAGTGGCTGTCCCAGCTCGAGCAGACGATCGCCACCGGCAAGGAATGGCCCAAGCTGCCCGGCTTCTCGCGGGTCTGCACACTCATGTTCTCGACCATCGAGCGGGCGCTCAGCAACCAGGCCACGCCGGAGGATGCGCTCAACCAGGCTGCCGCCGAAGCCCTGCAGATCATGACGCAGGCGGGGGCCTACGATTAGCATGACAGCCGCAGTCCGGCCGGCGGGGCGCCGGTGGCGAGGGTCGCCGCTGGCGCCGTCCTGGCGAACAGGCTACCTGCTCGCGAGCCCGGCGCTGATCGCGATGATCGCGATCCTGATCTACCCTCTGGGCTACTCCTTCATCATGAGCTTCACCCGATGGGACCTGTCCGCCCCGTCGCAGGCGTTCATCGGCTTGTCGAACTATCGCGATATGCTGACCAATCTGGGCTTCCAGCAGTCGCTGCGGGTCCAGCTGATCTTCTCGGTCATCACCATCACCATCGAGGTGGTGGCCGGCATCGGCGTCGCCGTCCTGGTGAATGGGCGCCTGCACGGGCTGAGGCTCGCCCGCACGCTGCTGCTGGTGCCGCCGATGATCGCGCCGGCGGTGGTCGGCCTCAACTTCCGCTGGCTGTTCAACGGCCAGTACGGCCTCGTCAACGCCGCCCTGCGGTTTCTCGGCCTGCCCGAGGCCCCTTGGCTGTCCGACCCCCATTGGGCGCTGGCCTCGGTGATGATCGCCGACATCTGGCAGAACACGCCGCTGCTGGTGCTGCTCTTCCTCGCCGGCCTGCAGTCGCTGCCACAGGATCCGATCGAGGCGGCAAAGGTCGACGGTGCCTCGCCCTGGGCGATCTTCCGGCACATCACCCTGCCGCTGATGCGCCCGGTCATCATGATCGCGCTGATGCTCCGCATCATCGACACCTTCCGGACCTTCGACGTGATCTGGCTGATGACGCAGGGCGGGCCCGGCGGCGCGACCAATCTCGTCACCGTCAACGCCTACCTCCTGGCCTTCCAGGGCGGAGCGTTCGGCCATGCGGCGGCCGTCTCCTACATCGCGCTGTTCCTGTCGCTGCTGCTGCTCGGACTCCTGTACGGCGTACCCCGGGCGCGGCGGAAGCTGGTGAGGCGGGCATGACCGGCGCCGTTGTCGCCGCGCCGGTCCGCCGCCGCCATCGTGCGCGCCGCCGTCGCGACCTCGGCCTCGCGGCGCGCTACGCCGTCCTGCTCGGGACGATCCTGCTGACGATCTTTCCGCTGGTCTGGCTCGTGCTCACCTCGCTGCGCGGCTCGGCGGACATTTTCGCCATGCCGGTCCGGGTGTTCCCGGAATCGGTGACCTTCGGCCAGTACATCGCGGTCTTCAGCCAGTACGGCCTCGACGACTATCTCTGGAACACGGTCATCGTGTCGGTGGCGACCGTGGTGCTGGTGATCCTGCTGGGCGTGCCCTGCGCCTATGCGCTGTCGCGCTTCCGGCTGCCCGGGGCGAGGGTCGTCCTCACCGTCCTGCTGATCATGCGCATGATCCCGGTGGTCGCGCTGGCCATCCCGCTGTTCGCGGTGTTCGCCTCGATCGGCCTGCTCGACACGCTGACGGCCCTGGTGCTCACCCACACCGCCGCGAAGCTGCCGGTCGCGATCTGGCTGCTGATGGGCTTCATCCAGGACGTGCCCCGGGAGCTCGAGGAATCGGCGAAGATCGACGGCGCGGGCACGCTGCGCCTCCTGGTGCAGATCGTGTCGCCGCTGATCGCGCCGGGGATCGGTGCCACGGGGGTGATCACCTTCCTGTTCACCTGGAACGACCTCCTGGTCGCGCTGACCCTCTCATCGTCGGAGGCGGCGCAGACGCTTCCCGTGGGTCTCACCAACTTCGTCTCCCAGTTCGGCATCGACTGGGGCGCGATGTCGGCGGCCGGCGTGCTGATGGTGATCCCGACCCTGATCTTCGTCTGGTTCGCGCAAGGTCTGCTGGTGAAGGGCCTGATGTCCGGCGCGGTTCGCGGCTGAGGAGCGAGACATGAAGATTACGAAGATCATTCCGTGGCTGGTGAAGGTGGAGCGCTCCTACTGGGGCGAGTACCTCTTCGTCGAGGTCAGAACGGATGAGGGGCTTTCCGGCTGGGGCGAGATCACGACCACGACCAGACCGGCCAACCGCGCCGTCGCCGCGATCCTGCGCCAGCTCAACGACCTGCTCGTCGGCGATGATCCGACCCGGATCGAGCAGCTCTGGCACAAGACCTTCCGCTCCTTCACCTATATGGGGTCGCGCGGCGCTGCCTCGCATGTCGTCAGCGGCATCGACATCGCGCTGTGGGACATCGTCGGAAAAGCGCGCGGGCTGCCGATCTACGAGCTGCTCGGCGGGGCGGTCCGCGATGATGTGCTGATCTACACCCATCCGGACCAGTCGAGGTTCACGTCGAAGGAAGGCGTTGTCGCCGAGATCCGGCGGATCCTCGATTCGGGACACACGGCCATCAAATTCGATCCGTTCCCGTCCTATGAGGGACGATCGAGCGACCCGCACGGCTATCTCGACGGCTACCTGTCTAAGAGGGGCGAGCGCGAGGCCGCCGAGCTCACCGCGCTGATCCGGGAGACCGCCGGGCCGGACATCGAGATCCTGATCGATGCGCATGGCCGCTTCGACGTGCCGACGGCGATCCGGCTCTGCCGGGCGCTCGAGGAGGCCGGCCAGATCGACTGGTTCGAGGAGCCGGTGCCGGTCGAGAGCTATCACGCGCTGCGTCAGGTGCGGGAGAAAGTCTCCGCCGCCATTTCCGTCGGCGAGAGGCTGCACACGCGTTGGGAGGTCGTGCCGATCCTCGAGAAGGAGCTGGCCGACTATCTGATGCCGGACGTCACCTGGACCGGCGGCATCAGCGAGCTGAAGAAGATCGCCACGCTCGCCGAGGCCTATTACGTCCCGATCAGCCCGCATGATGCGAGCGGCCCCATCAATGTGACGGCCGGCGCCCATGTCATGATGACCGTCCCGAATTTCTACCGGATCGAGACCAGCGACTGCGACCTCTCGCACTACGACAGGCTGGTCGGGACTCCGGTCGATAATTCGGGCGGACGGATTCACCTCGGCCGCGAGCCGGGTCTCGGCATCACCATGAACCTCGATTATCTGCGCGCCAACATGATCGACGGTTTCGGCGATCCCGAGGCTCGCTGATCCATCCCCTTGCCGCCGCCAGCGCGGCGGCCTTCCGACGGAGACGAGAGTGACCACGATCGAGATCAAGGATATCGCGCGCCCGCCGCGCGCGCTGTGCGATGCGCTGGCCGCGATCGGCACCGCGACGCTGTCGAGCGAGCTCGCCCAGCATCTCGGCATCCGCGACGCGCAGATCCGCGGGCCGCGGCCGCTGAAGAAGGGCAGGACGATTGCCGGGCCGGCGCTGACGCTGCAGTGCATGCCGAAGCGGGAGGATCTCTACGGCGCGGCCGAGTACGGGAACCCCGAGCTGCAGCTGCACCGGCACGTCATGTATCCGACCCAGGCCGGCGACGTCATCGTGGTCGACGCGCGCGGCGATCTCGGCAGCGGCATCTTCGGCGAGATGATGCTGACCTTTTTCGCCGGACGCGGTGGCGTGGGCGTCGTGGTCGACGGCTGCATCCGAGATTCCGCCGCGGCCGCCGAGCTCGATCTTGGGATCTGGGTTCGCGACGTGACCCCGAACTATCATGCCCAGACCAACATCATCCCGTTCGCGGTGAATGTTCCGATCGCCTGCTCGAACGTGCTGGTCATCCCCGGCGACATCATCGTGGCCGACGATGACGGCGTGGTCGTCGTGCCCATCGGGCTGGCATCGAAGCTCGTCGAGATCGCCGGCCAGCATACGGAATGGGAGGAGTTCACCCGTATTCGCCTGTCGGAGGGCGGTGACCTCCGGAAATACTACCCGCTCACCAAGGAGGGCGAGGCGGAGTACCGCGCTTGGCGCGACGCGCAGGGACGTTGAGGCGACCAAGGCCTAAGCAGATCCAGTTCGCTTCGGTCACCAGGGGCCCATTCAGCGCGCAATAAGAGAGTTATCGTGCGTTGGGGTTTAACGATTGACCCGATCGTCGCACATCGGTGTGTGTGAGCGTAGGCAGTTGCGGGTCCCCGATTTGAAGCTGAGTTTGTGATAGCGCGGCGGTAGGGCAGGGACGGGCGCGACCGCAGAACGCCATCTGAAACCCCAGGAGGGGAGTCGAGTCCAAAGTCGGCCTGCCTGCCACGACCTGGACCAGGGCCTTGCCTCGTACGGTGTAAACAAAGATGGAACATCGGTCGGGACCATGTCGGGACTCGTCACGTAAGAGGGCTTCGAAAGGTGCTGTTTTGTTCTGTTCGATCGAAGAGAAGCTCCTTGCCAACCTGCTGCAAAAGCTCTAGGAAACCTGCGGCGTTCGGGCCGACGGGGCGTAGCGCAGTCTGGTAGCGCGCCTGCTTTGGGAGCAGGATGTCGGGAGTTCGAATCTCTCCGCCCCGACCAGCCCGGCAGAACACTGGAGAGTCGGCCGAGCCATGCAGGCGCGCATCTATCGTCGTTCCAAATCCGCGATGCAGAGCGGCCGCGGCAAGGTCCAGGACTGGGTCCTGGAATACGAGCCCGCGACACCGCGCCGGCCGGAGCCGCTGATGGGCTGGGTCGCCTCGGGCGACACGCTGAACCAGGTGCAGCTGACCTTCCCGAGCAAGGAGGAGGCGATCGCCTTCGCCGAGCGCAAGAGCATCGCCTATTCCGTGCTGCCGGAGCACGAGCGCCGGGTGGTGCCGCGCAACTACGCCGATAATTTCCGCCCGCGGCCGCGCTGAGCGGATACGGCCCCGTAGCTCAGCCGGATAGAGCACCCGCCTTCTAAGCGGACGGTCGCTGGTTCGAGTCCAGCCGGGGTCGCCATCCTTCTCCCTCGCTACAGCACGAAGTCGCCGGCGACGAGGCCGATGGTGCCGGTCAGGGTAACGTTGAAGTCGGCGGTGCCGTTGCCGTTGACGTCGCCGGAGACGATGGTCCGGCCGGCGTCGTGCCAGTAGTGGAGCTGCCCGGCGACCCCGGTAAAGGCGGCGGTGCCGATGAAGCTGAAGGCCTGGTCGCCGGCGACCGTGAACCTGGCATCGATCCCCGCCAGGTCGATGCGGTCGCCCTGGGCATGGCTGAAATCGGTGATCCGGTCGGCATTGGCGCCGACCATACTGTCGCCGATGGCGGTGAACTGGAACCGGTCGCCCCCGATGCCGCCGGTGAGCGTGTCCTTGCCGCCGGATCCGGTGAGCACGTCGTTGCCGTTCCAGCCTTGCAGCGTGTTGGCATCGGTGTCGCCGACGAGGCTGTCGCTGCCCTGGCTGCCGGAGAGGTTCTCGATGCCGCTCAGCGTATCGTCCTGCGCTTCGCCGCCGCTGCCGAGGCCGGTGACGAGGCTGACCACGACCCCGGTCGCGCCGGTGTACCAGCTGGCCGTGTCGGTGCCGGCGCCGCCGTCGAGATAATCGGCCCCGGTGCCGCCGCGGAGCACGTCGGTGCCGTCGCCGCCATAGAGCGCGTCGTCGCCGCCCATGCCGTTCAGGGCATCGCCGCCGCCGAGGCCATTGATCTCGTCGGCGACGAGCGTGTGGCCGTAGAGCGTCTCGGCGTCGTCGGAGCCGGTCACCAACCCGTCGCGCGGGTCGACGATCTGGGTCCGGATCTCGCCGGTGGCGACGCTGTGCCATTGGACGACCAGCCGGCCGTCCTCCAGGGCGGCGACATGCGGGGAAATTTGGCTGCCCGGGCCGTCGGTGCCGGTGTTGACGGTGAACTGGCCGCCGACCCGTTGGCCGAAGGCGTTGAAGACTTGGCCGGCGATGTTGTGATCGGTTGCGTTGACGCCCGACGAGGAATCCGACCAGACGGCGACGAAGCCGCCATCCGGCAGGGCGACAACGTCGGGGACGCCCTGATGATGCTTGAAGGTCGCGTTGACCACGAACTCGGTGCTCACCTGCACGCCGTTTGCGTTGTAGATTTTGGCATGCACGCTGTAGCCGTCCTGGTCCTGCAACGTCGCCGACATTTCATCCCAGGCGATGACGAAGCCGCCATTGGCCAGCCCGGTCACGGCGGCCGGGATGTCGAAGGATTCGACGACGCCCGGCGGGTTGTTGACCTGGGTCGAGGCGGTGACGGCCGTGCCGTCTGCCTCGAACACGCGATACCGATAGTTGCCGCCGGTGGTGTCGAGCCAAGTGACCACGAAGCGGTCGCCATCGGCGATCTCGGCGATCGAGGGCGCCAGCTGGGTACCGGCGAGGGCGTCGCTGTTGACGATGCCGGCCCCAAGGATGTCGTCGCCGAACTGAAAGACCAAACGGTGACCGGTGCCGGACGAGGTGATCGCCCCCTGGCTCTCGGACACGGGGTTGGTGGCGAAGCCCTGTTCGGTCTGGAAGATCCCGCCGGCCGAATATTCTCGCACCCAGAGGTTGTTGCCGCCGGTGGAACTGGTGAAGGAAATGGCGAAGCCGCCATTCGCCAACGCGGCAACCTGCGGCCCGGAATGCTCACCGGAGATCCCGCTGCCGACCACGATCTCCGTACCGACCGGGCTGCCTTGCGCGTCGAAGCGCTGGGCCAGCACGCGCTGGGTATCGCTCGCATCCTCCCACACCACGACATAGCCGCCATCGGCGAGGCCGGCGACGTCTGCTTCCCTGACTCCGAGCTCGCCGTCGGTGGTCCCGACCACCTTTTCGCTGCCCCATTTCCGTACCGGCATGATGTTCCCTCCTGTCTGACCGGTGGCGGTGCCGCCGGTCAGACAGGAAGCGCAGCATGTTGTTTCATAACCGTGCCGAGCCGGTATCAGGATTGTGCCGACCGGGCGCCGCCCACGCCGATGTCAGAGCACGAAGTCGGCGGCGACCAGGGCGATGGCGCCGGTGAGCTGGATGTGGAAATCCGAGACGCCGTCGCCGTTGGTGTCGCCGGCGATGGTGGTGAGGCTGCCGACCACGGAATAGCGCAGTTGGCCGGCGACGCCGGTGTAGAGCCCGGTGCCGATGAAGCTGAAGGCCTGGTCGCCGGCCACGGTGGTCTTGGCGTCGATCGCCATCAGATCGATCTTGTCCGCCTGGCCGTGGCTGAAGTCGGTGATCAGATCGGCATTGGCGCCGACCACGCTCTGCGCCGCGCTGCTGTAGACGAAGCGGTCGGCCCCAGCGCCGCCGGTGAGCGTGTCCTTGCCGCCGGCCCCGGTGAGCACGTCGTTGCCGTTCCAGCCTTGCAGAACATTGGCGCCCGAATTCCCGACCAGGCTGTCATTGCCCTGGCTGCCGGAGAGATTCTCGATCGCGGAGAGTGTGTCGCCCTGCGCCTCCCCGCCGCCGCCGATGCCGGTGACGAGGCTGACCACGACCGCGGCCGAGCCGGTGTACCAGCTGGCGGTGTCGATGCCGGCGCCGCCGTCGAGCTCGTCGGCCCCGGCGCCGCCGCGGAGCACGTCGTTGCCGTCGCCGCCGTAGAGCGCGTCGTCGCCGCCGAGGCCGTTCAGGGCGTCGTCGCCGCCGAGGCCGTTGATCTCGTCATTGACGAGGGTATGGCCGTAGAGCGTGTCGGCGTCTTCGGTGCCGGTCACCACCCCGTCGCGCGGGTCGATGATCTGGGTCCGGATCTCGCCGGTGCCGCTGTGCCATTCGACCACCAGCCGGCCGTCGGCCAGCGCCGCGACATGCGGGAAGTACTGGCCGACCGTGCCGTCGGTGCCGGTGTTGACGGTGAACTGGCTGCCGACCCGGGCGCCGAAGGCGTCGAAGCGCTGGCCGGCGATGTTGTAGTCGTCGTTGTCCGTCCCCGCCGAGGAGTCGGACCAGACGGCGACGAAGCCGCCATCCGGCAGGGCGGCGAGGTCAGGGAAGAGCTGATCGTTCTTGAAGGCCGAATTGACCACGAACTCGTTGCTGATCTGGACCCCGTCGGCATTGTAGACCTTGGCGTGCACGCTGTAGCCGTCGCGGTCCTGCAGGAGGGCGGACGACTCGCCCCAGGCGATGACGAAGCGCCCGTCGGCCAGCGCGATCACGCTGGGGTTATGCGGGGCGGCGACGTGCGGCGAGCTGTTGGCCTGGATCGAGGCGGTGAGGGCGGTGCCGTCCGCGGCGAACACGCGGTAGCGGATGTCGCCGCCGTCGAGCCAGGTCACGACATAGCGGCCGTCGTCGATTTCCGCGATCGCGGGATGCGACTGGAGGCCGGCCGTGGCGTCGCTGTTGACGATGGTGCCGCCGATCCGGATGTCGGTCCCATCTTGGTAGGCCATGCGGTAGCCAAGACCATTCGTGGTGATCGCGCCCTGGCTTTCGGAGGCGGTGGGGTCGACGAAGCCCTGCCCGTTCAGGTAGCTGCCGTCGGCCGCATACTGGTTCACCCAGATGTTCTGGCCACCGGCGTCGCTGGTATAGCTGATCGCGAAGCCGCCCCCGTCCAGCGCGGTGACCTGCGGCAGGTAATACCCGGTGCCGGCGACTTCGCTGCCGACAACCACGATCTCCGCACCGACCGGGCTGCCTTGCGCATCGAAGCGCTGGGCCAGCACGCGCTCGGTGTCGCCGTCCTCCCACACCACGACATAGCCGCCATCGGCCAGCCCGGCGACATCCGCCTCCATGAAGCTGATCCAGTGGTCCGTCCCGACGACCCGCTCACTGCCCCATTTCCGCACCGGCATGATGATCCCCCTGTCTGACGCCCGCCGCCAAGCCCCGAAGGACGCGGCCGGCGACACCCCCGGATGGGAGATCAGGCCGGTCACAAAAGAAGCAGACCGCCGCATATACCACAGTGATTATGTCGAATGCGGGGCCGGAGGAGCCTGGAATGCGTCCGATCAGTCCCGCCGGACCCATTTCACCGGCACCACCCATTCGACCACCACATCCTCCATCGGCGGGGCGTTGTAGCTGTCGAGGGTGAAATAGCCGGGGCTGGAGCCGCGGCGCAGCACCTTGACGAAGGTGCGGCCGTCGGCGAGGCGGACCACGACCTCGCGGCCGATCAGGCCGGCCGGGTCGCCGGTGGTGTCGGCGCGGCGGTAGTAGATGGTCTCGCGCTCCATGTAGCGCGGGAACATGGAATCGCCCTCGACGATCACCGCCACGGTCATGTCGTCGGCCCCAGGCGGGGCCTCGACCTCGTCGATCCGCTCCGACGACGCATCGCCGTCGAACAGATGCACCTCGGCCCCGGCGCCGACCTTGCCGACCAGCCGCACGGTGCGCGGCGTGCCCAGCACCTCCAGCTCGCTGGTGCCGAAGGCCTCGGCCGCCAGCCGGATGTAGTCGGCGGTCAGCCGCCGCTCGCCGCGCTCGAGCTTGATCAGCTGACCGCGCGAGATGCCCATGGCCTCCGCCGCCTGCTCATGCGTCCAGCCCCGGGCCTGGCGCAGCCGTTTCAGTCCGTTCCCCATTCCGGGCATTTTATAGATCGAAATGGGTTTGTCATTCCCCATTTTGGGAAATAGCGACTTGACTCAGTTCCCCATATTGGGGAATAATCACGGCATGGCTTCCGTCCATTTCAAGCCAACGCAACGCCGAGCGAAATGAGGCCCGGCTGACCGCCCTCCCTTTCGGAGTTCCGTCATGAATTTCGCATCCACGCTTGCCGGCCCTGCGGCCGGCCTCGCCCTTGCCTTGACCGCCATCCAGCCGGGCCCGGCGATCGCCCAGGCGGAGAGCCCCTGTGCCCCTTACGAGATCGTCGCCGCGGCGCTGAGCGAGCGCTATCACGAGGCCCCGGTGGCGCGGATGCTGTCCGACCGCGGCTTCGTCATCGAGATCCTGGCGTCGGCCGACGGCACCACGGCCACCGTGCTCGGCATCCAGGCCAGCGGCACCGCCTGCGTGCTGGCGACCGGGTCGGCTTTCGCCCTGGTCAACCCGGCGGCGGCGCCGGTGCCGGGGACGGGTGCATGATGGGCGGCGAGGCCCCGCTCAGCGACCGCAGCCGGACGCTGTTCGCGATCATCGCCGCCGCGGCGGAGGAGGGGGCGGTGACACCCTCGACGGCCGAGCTGACGGCGACGCTGCAGGCCGCCGGCCACCGGATCGGCAGCAATCCCGGCCTGATCAGCTACGAGCTGCGCCGGCTGCGGTGCGCCGGCCTGATCACCGTCATCGGCCGCCGCCGGCGCATCTTCGAGATCGCCGCCACCGGCCGGCGCACGGTGCCGCGCCGGGGCGGGCCCAGCGCGACACGGACACTGGCCCTGGCCGAGGCGAAGGGCCGCCTCCGGATGGCGCAGGCGGGCTGGCCGCGGCCGACCAAGGACAGCGCCGCCAGCTACGACGCGGCGGTGCAGCGCCGCGAATTCGCCAGGCACGAGCATCCCGAGCGGTCCGGCCCGGTGGTCCGGATCAGCCCGCCGGCCCGGTGGTCATCGACCGGCTGCGCGACGGCGATGATGGCGGCCTGGTGAGGAGACCATTTGGTAATGCTACCGGCATGGCCGTCTGACGGCGGACTCGAGGCTTCCGGTGCTCACGGACTCAGACGTCCGCTGCGCGCCGGTTCTCGAAACCACCACCAGCCGACTCATGCCAGCGCATTCTCAAACGGTCTCCGGGTGAGCCCTCAGATGCGGGCGGCGGCCGGGCCGCTGAAATGGGCTTCGCAGAAGGCGGCGAAGTCACGGCGGAACTGCTCCAGCTCATAGGGCTCGGGCGGCTCCGCCAACGCCCGGTGCGTGATCGCGGCCAGGATGCAGTCGTGGATCCGGTCCAGGCTGCCGCCGTCGCGCGCGATCCGCATTGCGCGGGCGATCCATCCCACCTCCAGCATCGAGGGCCGATGGCCCTCCTGCCAGTTGAGCAGATAGATGCGCAGCCAGGCGTGGATCGCCTCGGCCTGCCTTGCGGATTCAGACATGCGACCTCCGGTCATCCCATGAGAGCAAGGGGGCGACCCTGGAAGTTGTTCCCGATCAAAGAGATGAAGGCGGCAGGATGCCGCCGCCATCGCGGACTTTCCGAACCGGCAGAGGGGCGAGATGGTGCGACGCAGGATCGGCCGCGACGGGGCGGCTGCGACCGGGAAAGAGATGCGGGAGACGCCGGAGCGGGGCCGGCATGCGGCGGGGATCGTCGACCGCCCGACCGGCACCGCGATCGGCGCGCCCCGGTCGGCCGCCTGGTGCAATCGCCGCTCGACCGGCTGGCGGCGCGGGGCACGATCAGCCCGCGCATGCATTCGGCCGGGCAGCGGCTGCGCGGCCAGTTCGAGATCGGCGTGCTGGGCGCCAGGGACCGCGACGGCGAGCTGCCGCCCGGCATACGCGGCACCGGCGGGGTGCCGACCCCGAGCGAGGTGCAGCTCGAAACCCTGCGTGCCTACAAATCGGCGATGCGCTGCCTGGGCGCCCATGTCGGCGCGGTGGTGGAAGCGATGTGCTGCCATGAGCAGGACGTCACGGTCATCGCCGCCAGGCAGGGCCGCATCCGCGACAAGGTGATGGGTGTGCTGGAGGACGGGCTGAAGACCCTGGCCGACCACTATCGCCTGACCGGCCGCGACGATCCGGCACCGGGAGCAGGGGAGGCCGGGCCGCGGCGAGGACCTCGGGCCCGGGCCAAGGGCGTGCCGTGACGGGGATCCTCCGGCATCGCGGGGCGTGGAGCGCCGTCCATGAGCCTGGACAGGGGTGATCCGGAGACCGAAGCCGCAGGCACTTGTCCATTGCAAGCGTCGCCGGCGACCTGCCGCGCGTCAGTCGCGCAATACAGACAGCCCCGCGAGAAGCGGAGCGTACGCGGCGAGCCTGCGGGATACGAACTCGGTGAAGAGCCGCACGCGCTTGGTCTTGCGTGTCTCCCCCTGCGTGAGAAGCCAGAGCGTTCCATGCATGTGCAGGTCGGTGCCCGGCACCCTCGCCAGCAGGGGGTCGGCATCCCCGACGAAGCACGGCAGTGTCGTCATCCCGAGCCCTTGCCGGACCGCCACGATCTGCGCCTCGCCGTCCGTGGCCCTGAACGGAACCCCCGTGGTGCGAACCTCACCCTCGCGGGCCCAGTCCGGGATGCCATGCATGCTTATGACGATCCACCGGATGGGATCAGTCGCACCGGCACGCCACGCGGCCAGCCGATCGCGAGACATGTAGACGCCGCCGAACAGCTCCGGTCCCTTCAGGCCGTGAAGATTGAGCGGCAGGGTTTTGCGGTCGTAGACGACGCGGATCGCGACATCGGCCTCCCGGTTGGTCAGATTTGCCAGCTCGCCGGACGACAGGATTTCCATCTCGATGTCCGGATGCAGACGCGCGAAATCGGCGAAGTCCGGCATCAGCAGGTGGGTCGCGAGGGGCGGCGCCAGCGTCACCCGCAGAAGCCCGCGCACGCTCTGGTCGCGGCCGAAGACGCGCGTCTCCAGCTGGTGCGACGACGCTTCCATCTGGTTCGCGAGCTCGAGGACCTCCTCGCCCGCAGCCGTCAGGCGGTAGCCCGAAGGCAGCTTTTCGAACATCTGCGCCCCGAGGCGTTCCTCGAGCTGGGCGACGCGTCGCAGCACGGTCGAGTGATTCACCCCGAGGCGCCCGGCGGCGGCCCGCACCGAGCCTCCCCGCGCGACGGCGAGAAAGTAGCGAACGTCATCCCAGTCGATCATGGTGCATTTCCGCGCCGCACGGTGCGGCTTCCAAAGCCCGTAGCTAGACCATCGTAACCTATGTCGGCGAGCGTGGCCCAATTTCCGAATGGCTGACACCGATCGTCGCGGCCGGTGTCAGCCGTCCGGCTGGATCGATTTCGCACCACCGGTGTGCGCGCTTCCGCACTCAACGCCTGACGCCGGCGGACCCATTTCGAGCGTCTCGGGGACCTCCCCGATCGGACAGAGACGGAGTTTGAAGGACGTCATGGGAAAGCTTGAAGGTAAGGTTGCAGTCATCACGGGAGGATCGAGCGGCATGGCGCTGGCGAGCGCCAGGCGGTTCGTCGAAGAAGGCGCCTATGTCTTCATCACGGGCCGGAAACAGGAGGCGCTGGACGAGGCCGTCAGGCTGATCGGCCGGAACGTGACCGGCGTGCGCGGCGACGCGGCCAATCTCGACGACCTCGACCGGCTGTTCGACACGGTCAAGCGCGAGAAGGGCAGGATCGACGTCCTGTATGCGAGCCGCCGGCATGGGCGAAGCCGTTCCGCTGGGCGAGATCACCGAGCAGCATTTCGATGCGGCCTTCGGCCTGAACACGCGCGGCACGCTGTTCACGGTTCAGAAGGCGTTGCCGCTGTTCAACGACGGCGGATCGATCTTCATGACCGGGTCGGTTGCTTCGGTGAAAGGGTTTCCTGGTTACGGCGTGTATGCGGCGAGCAAGGCGGCGTTGCGGTCATTCGCACGCACCTGGCTCAACGAACTGAAGGGCAGGAATATCCGGGTGAACGTGCTGAGCCCGGGGCCGATCGCCACACCGATGCAGGACCAAGTCCTCACCGAAGAGGCGAAGCGGATGTTCGAATCCCTGATCCCGCGGGGAAAGATGGGCCGTCCTGAGGAAATTGCGGCGGTCGCACTGTTTCTTGCCTCAGACGAGTCGAGCTTCGTGAATGGGGTGGAGCTGTCCGTCGACGGCGGCTTCTCGGCCATCTGAAATCGCGCCAGATCGCGGGATTGGTGGACGGCTTCCGCGCTGAACGGTCAGTCCGGGCCGCGCGGAAGTCGGTCACGGCGGGACGCCCACGGGAAGGTCGCCACGCAGCGGAACGGATAACCCGGCGCCGTTGAAGGCCGGGGACTCACTATCAACACGGATCGGAGAAGCGTCATGAGCTACGCAATCGTAGGATTCGGTAAGATCGGCCAGGCCCTCGCCCGCGCCTTCGCCCGCAAGAACATCGACGTGGCCGTCGCGAGCCGCCGGCCGCCCGAGGTGTTGGCGCCGCAGGCCCGGGCGATCGGACCCACGGTCGTCGCCAAGTCGCTGCGGGATGCACTCGAGGCCGACACGATCATCCTGGCGGTCCCGTTCGGGGAGCATCGCGAGGTTGCGAAGGCCCTGCCGAGCTGGGAAGGCAAGACGGTCATCGACGCGACGAACGCGTTTCCCGTCCCTGAAGAGCTGGACGGCCTGCCGTCCTCCGCCTTCGTCGCCAAGGCGTTCACCGGCGCCAGGCTCGTGAAAGGGTTCAATCACCTGGTCGCGGCCACCCTGGCTGCCGATCCGGTCGTCGAGGGCGGCCACCGTGTCGTCTTTCTGTCGAGCGACGACGAGGACGCGATCGCTCCCGTGGCGGCCTTGGCCAAACAACTCGGGTTCGCACCCCTCAAGCTGGGAAAGCTCAACGAGGGTGGCGCGCTGGTGCACGCACGCGGCCGCGCTTGGGGCCAGCTGATTTTCCAGGACCTGTTCAAGAAGGAGCAGTAACGGATTTGCTGTCCACCGCCAGAGGTGCGGTTTGCCCGGGCCGGTGGTCAGGGGGGCTCTGCGATGTGTACGATGGCTGGGCTGTCGGAGCGCAGGGGGGGCGGTTGGCTGACAAAGACGCAGATATCGCGCCGACGCGATCGCGGAGCCGCGGCGCGCGGAGCCGGCACCGGGAGCTCGCCGTTCCCGGATATGCGAGCGGCGCCGATGCCCCGCTGCGAGCGACCGCCGATGCGCTGGAGCGTGCCCGGCACGCCCGGTCCATCGTGCTGGTCGAGGGGATCAGCGATCAGATCGCCGTCGAGACCCTGGCGAGCCTGCAGGGCAGAGACCTGACGCGGGACGGCGTGGTCGTGGTGCCGATCGGCGGCGCCCGGTCGGTGTCGAAGTTCCTGGCCCGCTTCGGGCCGGCCGGCGCCGGGCTGCGCGTCGGCGGGCTGTGCGATGCCGCCGAGGAGCGGCATTTCTGTCGTGAACTGGCGCGGGCCGGCTATGCGCCGCCCGAGACGCGCAGCGACCTCGAACGCGAGGGGTTCTTCGTCTGCGACCGCGACCTGGAGGACGAGCTCATCCGCGCGGTCGGGCCCGACGCCATCGAAGCGATCCTGGCGGAGGAGGGCGACCTCGCTTCGTTCCGCACGCTGCAGAGGCAAGCCGCATGGCGCGACGCCGGCTTCGGCGCTCAGCTGCGCCGCTTCCTGGGGGCCGGCGCACGCCGGAAGCTGCGCTATGCCAGCCTTTTCGTTCTCGCGCTGGACCTCGACCGCCAGCCCCGGCCCCTGCAGGGCGTCCTGACCCGGGCTTAGAGCCCGTTTGGGAATGCTACTGGCGAGGCCGTCTGACGGCGGCTTCTGCGCTTCCGGTGCTCACGGACCCAGACGTCCGCTGCGCTCCGGTTCTCGAAACCACCGCCAGCCGACTCACGCCAGCGCATTCGCAAACGGGCTCTTAGAGACCGTCCGGACATGCTGAGCGCGCCGGCGAAAAGATACCGGGCCATCTGTCCGAAACCCCGTACCGCCACAATGTCGCGCAGCGTACACAACCGGCCAAGCGCAGGTCAGAGCACGAAGTCGCCGGCGACGAGGGCCAGGTTGCCGGTGAGCTGGATGTGGAAGTCCGAGGTGCCGTTGCCGTCGACGTCGCCGGCGATGGTCGTGACCCCGGGGCTCGTCACGGCGAAGCGGAGCTGCCCGGGCACACCGGTGAACAGGCCGGTGCCGATGAAGGTGAAGACCCCGTTGCCGGGCGCCCCGCCATTGGCGTCGATCGTCGACAGGTCGATCCTGTCGCCCTGGGCGTGGCTGAAATCGGTGATCCGGTCGGCATTGGCCCCGACCGCGCTTTCGCTGGTCGCCTTATAGATGAAGCGGTCCGCGCCGGCGCCGCCGGTGAGCGTGTCGCGGCCTGTCCAGCCGCGCATCGTGTTGTCGGCGCCGCTGCCGGTCAGGGTGTCGTTCAGGCTGGAGCCGTTGAGGTTCTCGATCGAGATCAGGATGTCGCCCTGGGCGGTGCCGCCGGAGACGGTGCCGGCGGCCAGGTTCACCGTCACCGCCGCACCGCTGTCGAAGTAGGACGCCGTGTCGCTTCCGATCCCGCCGTCGAGCGTGTCGGCCCCGGCGCCGCCGACCAGCTGGTCATCACCGCCCCAGCCCCTCAGGACGTTGGAGCCGCCGGTGCCGGTCAGGTTGTCGCCGCCGATATTCGAGCCGGTGAGGTTCTCGATGCCCTCCAGCTTGGCGCCGTCCGAGCCGTTTCCGGCGACGAGATCGACCACCACCCCCGAGGCGCCGCCGTAATAGGTCGCGGTGTCCGTCCCGGCATCGCCGAAGAGCCTGTCGGCGCCGCCGCCGCCGCGCAGCAGATCGTCGCCGCCCCCGCCCCGCAGGGTGTTGGCGCCGCTGGTGCCGGTCAGCACGTCGCCGCCGACATTCGAGCCGGTGACGGCCTCGATGTCGATCAGGATGTTACCCTGAGCGTCGCCGCCCGCGGCGGTGCCGGCCGCGAGATCGACCGTGACCCCCGTGGCGCTGCTGTAGTAGATCACGGTGTCCATCCCCCCGTAACCGCCATCGAGCGTGTCGGCGCCGCCGCCCCCTTTCAGCAGATCGCTGCCTCCCTCACCCCGCAGGGTGTTGACGCCGCTGTTGCCGGTTAGCGTGTCGTTGCCGTAATTGGAGCCTGTGACGTTTTCGATGCCGATCAGGCTGTCGGGCTGGTTGTCGCCGCCGGCACCGATCCCGAGGGTGAGGTCGACGACCGCCGCGTAGGGATCGTCGAGGTAGCTCACTGTGTCCACCCCGCCGCCGCCATCGAGCGTATCGATGCCCCGCCCGCCTTGGAGCGTGTCGTTGCCGGCACCGCCGCGGAGCAGATCGTCGCCAGCCAAGCCGCCCAGGAAATTGTTTCCGCTGTCGCCGGTCAGGGTATCGCCGCCGACCTTGGACCCGGTGACATTCTCGATCCCGGCCAGCGTGTCGCCTCCGGCGTCGCCGCCGATGCCGGTGCCGGCAGCGAGGTCGACCGTCACCCCCGATGCGCTTTCGAAATAGGTCGCGGTGTCCACCCCGGCACCGCCATCCAGCGTGTCGGCACCGGCTCCGCCGCGGAGCAGATCGTCGCCGCCCTCGCCCCGCAGGACATTGGCGCCGCTGTTCCCGGTCAGTTCGTCGCTGAAATTGGTGCCGGTGAGATTCTCGATGCCGATCAGGGTGTAGAGGCTGGCGTAGGGATTGCCCATCCTGGCACCCCCGGGGGGAGGAGATGGGCCGTCCCTCCCCAGGGGAGGTCGGAAAAGCTCGCGGTGTCCACCCCATCGCCGCCATCGAGGGTCTGATTGCCGGGCCCCGCGTGGAGCACATCATTGCCACCGCCGCCGCGGAGGACGCCGTCGCCGCCATTGAGTTCATCGTCGCCGTCGCCGCCATTGAGTTCATCGTAGCCGGCCCCGCCATTGAGTTTATCGTCGCCGGCCCCGCCATTGAGTTCATCGTTGCCGGCCCCGCCATTGAGTTCATCGTTGCCGTCCAAACCGGAGAGGGTATCGTCGCCGCCGAAGCCGTTGATCGTGTCGCCGCTCGACGTACCGTCGATAACGTTCTGGTTGTCGTCGCCGTTGATGATCGCCACGTGTTTCTCCCTCAAAAGACGTGAAAATATTGAGACAAATATCTGTATTCAGGGCGGCGTTGCCGCCCCTGCTCGATCCATTCTCCCGGCAGGGGCCGGGCCGGGTCAAGCCGGCCTGGTCAGAGTACGAAGTCGCCGGCGACGAGGGCCAGGTTGCCGGTGAGCTGGATGTGGAAGTCGGAGGTGCCGTCGCCGTTGACGTCGCCGGCGATGGTCGTGACCCCGGGGCTCGTCACGGCGAAGCGGAGCTGCCCGGGCACACCGGTGAACAGGCCGGTGCCGATGAAGGTGAAGACCCCGTTGCCGGGCGCCCCGCCATTGGCGTCGATCGTCGACAGGTCGATCCTGTCGCCCTGGGCGTGGCTGAAATCGGTGATCCGGTCGGCATTGGCCCCGACCGCGCTCTCGCTGGTCGCCGCATAGATGAAGCGGTCCGCGCCGGCGCCGCCGGTGAGCATGTCGCGGCCTGTCCAGCCGCGCATCGTATTGTTGGCGCCGCTGCCGGTCAGGGTGTCGTTGAAATTGGAGCCGTCGACGCTCTCGATCGAAATCAGGACGTCGCCCTGGGCGGTGCCGCCGGAGGCTGTGCCGGCGGCCAGATTCACCGTCACCGCCCCACCGTTGCCGAAGTAGGACGCCGTGTCGCTTCCGACCCCGCCGTCGAGCGTGTCGGCCCCGGCGCCGCCGAACAGCTGGTCGTCTCCGCCCCAGCCCCTCAGGACGTTGGCGCCGTCGGTGCCGGTCAGGCTGTCGCCGCCGATATTCGAGCCGGTGAGGTTCTCGATGCCGTCCAGTTTGTCGCCCTGGGCATCGCCGCCGGAGCCGGAACCGGGGCCGACCGTCACCCCTAAGGCGCTGGCGTAATAGGTCGCGGTGTCCACCCCGGTACCGCCGTCGAGCTTGTCGGCGCCGTTGCCGCCGCGCAGCAGATCGTCGCCGCCATAGCCCCACAGGCTGTTGGCGCCGCTGGTGCCGGTCAGCACATCGCCGCCGACATTCGAGCCGGTGACGGCCTCGATGTCGATCAGGATGTCACCCTGAGCGTCGCCGCCCGCGGCGGTGCCGGCCGCGAGATCGACCGTGACCGCCGTGGCGCTGCTGTAGTAGGCCACGATGTCCGTCTCGATGATGCCGGTGCCGGGGCCCCATGGCCCCCCGTGACCGCCATCGAGCGTGTCGGCGCCGCCGCCCCCGCGCAGCAGATCGTTGCCGCCCCGGCCGCTCAGGACGTTAGAACCGTTGTTGCCGGTCAGCACGTCGCCGCCGTAAATGGTGCCAATGACATTTTCGATGCCGATCAGGGTGTCGGGCTGGTTGTCGCTGCCGGCACCGATCCCGAGGGTGAGGTCGACGATCGCCCCGTAGGGATCGTCGAGGTAGCTCACTGTGTCCACCCCGTCGCCGCCATCGAGCGTATCGATGCCCGCCCCGCCTTCGAGCGTGTCGTTGCCAGCCCCGCCGCGGAGCAGATCGTCGCCAGCCAAGCCGCCCAGGACATTGCTTCCGCTGTCGCCGGTCAGGGTATCGCCGCCGGCCTTGGACCCCGTGACATTCTCGATCCCGGCCAGCGTGTCGCCCCCGGCGTCGCCGCCCATGCCGGTCCCGGCAGCGAGGTCGACCGTCACCCCCGATGCGCTTTCGGAATAGGTCGCGGTGTCCACCCCGCCACCGCCGATGAGGCTGTCGGCGCCGGCCCCGCCGCGGAGCAGATCGTTGCCGCCCTCGCCCCGCAGGACATTGGCGCCGCTGTTTCCGGTCAGCTCGTCGTTGAAATTGGTGCCGGTGAGATTCTCGATGCCGATCAGGTCGTAGAGGTTGGCGTAGGGATTGCCCATCCTGGCTGACCCGGTGACGAGAGTGGCCGTCCCTCCCCAGGGGAGGTGGGAAAAAGTCACCGTGTCCACCCCATCGCCGCCATCAAAGGTCTGATCGCTGCGCCCCGCGTAGAGCACATCATCGCCTTGGCCGCCGAAAAGTTGGTCCTGGCCGATGCCGCCGTCGAGCACATCGTCGCCGCCGAGGCCGTTGATGATGTCGTTGGCCACCGTGCCGTTGATAACGTTCGGGTTGTCGTCGCCGTTGATGATCGCCACGTGCCTCTCCCTGACAAGACGCAAAAATATTGAGACAAATATATGTATTCAGGGCAGCGTTGCCGCCCCTGTTCGGCCTATTGTCCTACCACAGGCCGGACCCGGTCAAGCCCCGGGCTCGGGCGAAGGGATCAGACGCCGAGCAGTTCGACGACGACGCGCAGCGACCTCGAACGCGAGGGGTTCTTCGTCTGCGGCCACGACCTGGAGGACGAGCTCATCCGCGCGGTCGGACCCGACGCCGTCCTGAGCCGGGCGACCCTTCCGCCTGTTTGGATGGCCACGCCCCTTCGGCGCTCTTGAAGAAGTACCAAACTCGAGCCTTGTGAAGCCGGTTTGCCTCTCCCGCTTGCGAGACCTCCCCCTCCCCTTGCGGGAGGGGGGCAGGGGGAGGGGTCTGCGCGTCCGCGCGCGAATGGTAGAGAACAGGTCGCGCGGTCGGAGCCGGATCGCTAAAGTCCAAGCCGGTCTTGACGGCGGAAACCCCCTCCCCCTAACCCCCTCCCGCGAGGGGAGGGGGACTCCTTTCTCTTTCGGCCGATGCCTTTGCTGGTCCCAAAATGGCCCAAGAGACATTCTGAAAAGATCTCGCTTGCGGGAGAGGTCGGAGACGCGAAGCGGCTCCGGGTGAGGCTCTTTGTCGAGGCCCGGCCAACCCTCACCCGGTCGTCCTGCGGACGCCCGGCCTCTCCCGCCATGCGGGAGAGGCAATGGGCTGGTGGTACCGCCCTTCTTCTCCTTTCCGGGGCCACATAGCGGCGTGAGATGCGCGCCATGACGCGTCGATCTTGGCTGGCGATATTTCAGGGCTACGAATCCAAGTTACCGGTCTGGCATGGAGAGTAGCGAGCTGAGGTATTCAGGGGACCAGGCGGCGATTTTGCGGCGGAGTTTGAGAGATTTTTTATCGTGGGCGTTGCGTAGGAGGTTGAGAGCGAAGTGTCGGACGACGGCCATGTTCTGGGCACCGTGTCCCTTGCGGAGCCTGGACTGGTCTTCGCGGAAGGTGACGTCGAGGACCCAGTGCAGGCGGTTCTCGATGGCCCAGTGTCCGCGCACGGCCTCGGCGGCCTGGGTGGCGGAGAGGCTGGCGGAGGAGATGAAGTATCGGGTGTCCTGGCGGCAGCGGTCGGCCAGTTCGACCTTGGCGTGGACGCGGAGGATGCAGGCGACGCCGGGCAGGCGGAGCTCGCCGGGGAAGCGGCGTTCGCCGGAGAGCCAGTCGACCTCGCGGAGCACATCGACGCGGCGGTGCTCGATGCGGCCATGGGCTTTGTCGAGATCGATGTCGGTATCGAGGCTGTGAGGTTCGGCAGCGGCGAAGCCGGCTTCGATCTCGGCCCTGAGGGTCGGCTGGTTGGCTTTGACCGCCAGCAGATAGTCGGCGCCGACCTTTCGGATGGCCGTGGCGATGTCGGCATTGGTGGCGATGGCGTCGATCGAGACCAGGGCGCCTTTCAGCCCGTCCTCGGCGCCGAGCCGTTCGAGCAGGACGGGGATCGCGGCCAGCTCGTTGGCCTTGTCGGGCACGGCCTCCTGGCCGAGCACCAGCCGGCGGGTGGTGGCGAAGGCCGAGACCAGATGCAGCGGCCCGGCGCCCGCCGCCCGGTCATGGCTGCGGCGCGAGGTCTTGCCGTCGATGGCGACCAACTCCGGCCGTTCCGGCCAGGTCTCGCGCACCCAGTCGCTGAAAGCGGCCGAGAACAGCGCCGGGTTGATCCGGTTCATCAGGATCGTCAGCCAGCGCTCGCCCGGCACCCCGTGCTCATACGGCAGATAGCGCCGCAGAAACGGCAGATGAGCCTCGCCCCACGACGCGATCCCCTCATAGTCGTCGCAGTCCGCCAGCGTCCCGCACACCACCAGCAGCAGGATCTCCGGCAACGGATGCAGAATCCGACGCACGTCCCGCGGATCCTCGATCGTCGAAAAATGCTCCAACAACGCCCGCAGCCGCGACTTCGGCCACGCACTCCCCTGCTCTTCGCTCATCTCGGCGGCTCCGAATCATCCGCCTCCAGCGATTCACCCTTTCTCCCCCCTGTCACCTGTAACTTGAGTTCGCTGCCCTGGGCGATATTTGTCGGGGCTCGACGGAGAGGTCGGAGATCGACATAATTTGCGCTTAATTGGGTTGCCTGGTCCTGGCATGGGACCGGCGGCCGGGGCCGGCACGGCGGCAGAGAGCCGTCGGCCGGGGCCTGCTGACGCTGTATTCGAGCTGGATTTCAATTCGGGATAGGGAGAGCGACCATGGCGATCGCCGCACCGCGTTTCGGCACCGAGGGCGACGATACGATGACCGGGGCGATCCTGGTGCCGCAGCCGCCGCCGGCCGACCCGGTCATCGACCCGAATTACTGGCAGGACGAGCTGCACGGCCTGGGCGGGAACGACACGCTCTCCGGGCTGGGCAAGGACGACTGGCTCTACGGCGACGCGGGGAGCGATACGCTGGCCGGCGGCGACGGCAATGACCTGCTGGTCGGGGGCGCCGGGGCGGACAGCCTGGACGGCGGTGCCGACTTCGATACCGCCAGCTATGCCGACAGCACCGCTGCGGTGACGCTGGACCTGAACGCCGCCGTCTCCGGCACCGGCGGCGACGCCCTGGGCGATACGCTGGTCTCGGTCGAGGCGATCATCGGCACCGGCTTCAACGACGTGCTGGACGCCCGTCACACCAACATCGCCCTGAACGGCGGTGCCGGGAACGATACCCTGAGCGGGGTCGGCGCAATCAAAGGCGGCGATGGCGACGACGTGATGATCGATCGCTCGGTCCACACCGACTACACCGAGGTCCTCGACGCCGCGGGACGGGAAGGCCCACGGGCCTGGTGGCTCAATATGGACGGCGGCGCCGGCAACGACACGGTCAGCTTCGCCGCCAGCCCGGATTGGGTCGAAGTCCGCCCGCTGAACCCCTATATCGGCGACCCGCTGATCTACTTCAATCACCGGGTCATCAGTGCGGAGGAGCTGACTTCGGTCGAGAACATCATCGGCTCGGCCTTCAATGACAGGCTTGCTGGCGATACGGGGCCCAACCGGCTGAGCGGCGGCGCGGGCAATGATATCCTGGCAGGCCTTGGCGGCGGCGATACGCTGGATGGCGGCAGCGGGTCCGACATCGCTTCATTTGAGACGTGGAACCAGGGTATCGTGGTGGATCTGGCCACCGGCGACGCCATGGGCGATACCCTGATCTCGATCGAGGGTGTTCGCGGCGCCAGCTATAACGACATACTGACGGGATCTGCCGCGAATGACAGCCTGTACGGGTCCTTTGGGGATGACGTTCTGCGGGGGGGCGCGGGGGCCGATCGCCTCGACGGCGGTGGTGGCGTGGACTTCTACAGTTCTGGCAGCGACACGGCGAGCTACTATTACAGCACGGCCGGGGTCACGGTCAGCCTGGCGACCGGCAAAGGCACGGGCGGCGACGCGCAGGGTGACGTCCTGACCGGCATCGAAAACCTGACCGGCGGTCAGGGCAATGACAGCCTCACCGGCAGCGATACGTTCGCGAATCGGTTGCAGGGCTGGGGCGGCGACGATGTGCTGCGTGGTGGATGGGGCGACGTCCTGGACGGCGGCGCCGGCAGGGACCTCGCCAGCTATTGGGACAGGTGGATCGGGGTGACTGTCAACCTGCTGACCGGCACCGGCACGGGCGGCCCCGCCCTGGGCGACACCTACATCTCGATCGAGGACGTCAATGGCAGCCAGGCCGCCGACACGCTGTTCGGCAACGGCGCGGTCAACCTGCTGAACGGCTATAATGGCGATGACACGATCGACGGCGGGGCCGGCCACGACCTGCTCGACGGCGGTGCCGGCAACGATCTGCTCCATGGCGGCAGCGCCATGGACCGGCTGACCGGCGGCGCCGGCGCCGACAGCTTCATCTTCGTCACGACCAGCGAGAGCCCGTCGACGGCGGCGGGCCGCGACCTGATCACCGATTTCAGCCACGCCCAGGGTGACAGGATCGACCTGTCGCTGATCGACGCCAATGCCGGGGCCGCGGGCGACCAGGCCTTCACCTATCTCGGCACCGGGGCGTTCACCGGCGTCGCGGGGCAACTGCACATCTGGACCGACGCCGGCAAGACCATCGTCTCGGGCGATGTCAACGGCGACAAGCTGGCGGATTTCGCCATCGCCCTCACCGGCATCCTGGCCCCGGTGGCCGGCGACTTCGTGCTCTGAACCGCTCGCCAGCGACCCGGATCAGCCCATCGCGCATTACGTTCGCTTTTTGTTCTTGACGCGACGCTGCGTCACGTGGCATAGTTCAGGCAGAGTCGAAGAGTTGCGCCCGCCCCGGCATCGCCGCGGCGGGCGCTTTCGTTCCGGGACGAGGATCGAGCGTCGGAGTGAAGGGGCAGGCACAGGCGATGTTCGCCGGGATGCTTTCGTCGACAGCTCCGCCGGCCGGGCGTCAATAACGGGCCGACAGCTCATCACGAGATGCGTTCGCCTTTTGTTCTTGACGCGACGCTGCGTCACGTGACATAGTTCAGGCAGAGTCGAAGAGTTGCGCCCGCCCGGCACCGCCGCGGCGGGCGCTTTCGTTCCGGAGCGGGGGGCGATCGGGATGAAGGGCACGGACAAGCAGTTGAGGTTCGTCGACGAGATTCTCGTCGACGGATACGGCAACCGGGCGGCGATCCGGGCCGGATACAGCCCCAAGGGTGCCACGGCGTTGGCGTCCCATATGCTGAAGGATCCGGACACGGCGATCGCGGTCTTCAAGGCGGCGGTGGCGCTGCGGCAGGACGGCCGGAGCCTCCGCAAGCGCGTGCAGGCCATGCTGGTGAAGGTGGCCGTCCATTTCGAGACTGCCGATGTTCCTGAGGAGACTCGCGAGACCGTGCGCGAGCTGCACCGCAGCCTCGGCCGCCTCCGCCTGCCGGCGGGGCGGGCCGCCAAAGGCAAGACCGACCAAGCCAAGGTGACCAAGATGTCCTGCCTGCCGGCCGATCCGCCGCCCGAGCATTACGGCGTCTTCGCCGGGCTGCTGCCGCCGGCCCGGTACAAGGGCGCCCATGGCGGCCGCGGCTCTGGCAAGTCGCATTTTTTCGCCGAACTGCTGGTGCGGCGCTGCTTCGAGCGGCCGACCCGCGCGGTGTGCATCCGCGAGGTGCAGCGGTCGCTCGACCAGTCGGTCAAGCGGCTGATCGAGGACAAGATCCTGGCGCTGGGCGTCGGCAGCCAGTTCAAGGTGCAGCAGGCCCAGATCCTGACGCCGGGCGGCCGGATCATCTTCCAGGGCATGCAGAACCACACGGCGGAGAGCATCAAATCGCTGGAGGGCTATGATATCGCCTGGGTCGAGGAGGCGCAGTCGCTGTCGGCCCGCAGCCTGGACCTGTTGCGCCCGACCATCCGCAAGCCGGGGTCGGAGCTGTGGTTCTCCTGGAACCCGACCCAGCCGACCGACCCGGTCGACGCGTTGTTCCGCGGCCCCATGCTGCCGCCCGACGCCCTGCTGGTGGAGGCCAAATACTCGGAGAACCCGCATTTTCCGGAGGTGCTGAAGGCGGAGATGGAGTGGGACCGCCGGCGCGACCCGGACAAGTACCAGCATGTCTGGCTGGGCGGCTATCGCCGGGTCAGCGAGGCGCGGGTGTTCAAGAACTGGCGGGTCGAGGCGTTCGAGACGCCGGCCGATGCCCGGTTCCTGCTCGGCGCCGACTGGGGCTTCAGCACCGACCCGACGGTGCTGGTGCGCTGCTTCATCACCGGCCGGACGCTGTTCGTCGACCACGAGGCCTATGCCGTGGGCTGCGAAATCGACCGGACGCCGGCGCTGTTCGACACCATCCCGGGGGCGCGGTCATGGCCGATCACCGCCGACAGCGCCCGGCCGGAGACGATCAACTACCTGCAGCGCCACGGCTTCGGCAACCTGCGGGCGGCGGCGAAGGGGGCGGGATCGGTCGAGGAGGGCGTCGCCTTCCTGCAGAGCCACGACATCCTGGTGCATCCGCGCTGCCGGCATCTGATCGACGAGCTGGCCCTGTACAGCTATCGGACCGACCCGCATACCGGCGAGCTGCAGCGGCGGCTCGAGGACCGCGAGAACCACGTCATCGACGCCCTGCGCTACGCCGTTGAAAACCAGCGGAGGGGCGGCACCTACGACAGCTCGATGCGCTGGGTCGGCACGCTCGGCTGGACGTACCGCCTGTTCGGGTGAGGCCTGCTGTCCGCCACCCGTCCCGATCTCGCTGCGCAAGCCCGATCTCTCTCGCCAGGCGAGACCTTTTCAGAATTCCCCACACCGTCATTGCGAGCGCAGCGAAGCAATCCATGCAGCGCACGGGCGGACCGATGGATTGCTTCGTCGGCTTCGCCTCCTCGCAATGACGGCGAAGGGTGAGCGTTCCGAAAAGGCCTCGCCAGGCGGGAGAGGCAACACACAAGCGGGCCGCCATGGCCCTTGGAGGCCGGCCTTGTTCCTGGACACGCTGAGCAATCTCGTCGCCGGGCTGTTCACCGGCAAGGACAAGCTCGCCCATGACCGCTTCGGCCTGGTGCTGCAGGACCGCGGGCAGCTCGACGCCGCATACCGGGGCGACTGGATCGCCCGCAAGGTGATCGACGTGCCGCCCTTCGACATGACCCGGGAATGGCGGCGCTGGCATGCCGCGCCGGAGCAGATCGCGGCGATCGAGGCGGAGGAGGCGCGGCTCGGCGTCCAGCGCAAGGTGGCGCGGGCGCTGCGGCTGGCCCGGCTGTATGGCGGCGCGGCCCTGGTGCTGGGCGCCGGCGACGGCGACCCGGCGCAGCCGCTGCCGCCGCTGGGCCGCGGGGCCTTGCGCTACCTGCATGTCATGCATCGCTGGGAGATCGCGCCCGGCGAGATCGACCGCGACGTGCTGTCGCCCGGCTTCGGCGAGCCCGGCTGGTATCAGGTCGCGTCTGCCGGCAGCATGGGGACCAGCAGGATGGGGGCAGGGCAGGGCGGCGTGCGGCTGCATCCGAGCCGGGTGGTGCGGCTGCCCGGCGCCGAGCTGCCGGACGGGGTCGGCACCGACGGTTGGGGCGACAGCGTGCTGCAGGCGGTGATGGACGCGATCCGCCACGCCGGGCTGGCCGCCCAGGGGGTGGCGACGCTGATCCACGAGGCCAAGCTCGACGTCATCCGGGTCCCGCAGCTGACCCAGAACCTGGCGCAGGACGATTATGCCAGGCGGCTGGTCGACCGCTTCACCCTGGCCAACACGATGAAGGGGCTGGTGAACGCCCTGGTGATCGACAAGGAGGAGGAGTGGGACCGCAAGCAGCTGAGCTTCGCCCAGCTGCCGGAGATCATGCAGCAATACCTGCAGATCGCCGCCGGCGCCGCCGACATCCCGGCCACCCGGCTGCTGGGCCAGGCCCCGGCCGGGCTGAACGCGACCGGCGAAAGCGACGTCCGCAACTATTACGACCGGATCGCGGCGGAGCAGCGGGTGACGCTGGGCCCGGCGCTGCGCCGGCTGGACGAGGCGCTGATCCTGAGCGCGCTCGGCACCCGGCCGCCGGAGATCCGCTGCGAATGGGCGCCGCTGTGGCAGCTCGGGGCGGGGGAGGCGGCGGCGATCGGCAAGACCAAGGCGGAGACCAGCACGCTCTACGCCGCGTCCGGGCTGATCCCGGCCGAGGTGCTGGCCCGGGCCGTGCGCAACCAGGTGGTCGAGGACGGCCTCTATCCCGGCATCGAGGCCGCCTAGAGACCGTTTGGAAACGCTACTGGCGCGGCCGCCTGACGGCGGTTTCTGCGCTTCCGGTGCTCACGGACTCAAACGTCCGCTGCGCGCCGGTTCTCGACACCACCGCCATCCGACTCACGCCAGCGCATTTCGAAACGGTCTCTTATGCCGAGGCCGGCGGGGAGAGGGCATCCGGAGCGTAGATTGCCGCCCCTCTTGGTCGTCATTCCCGCGGAAGCGGGAATCTCTTTCAGATCGATCGTGACGAGATCCCCGCTTTCGCGGGGATGACGGTGGTTATTGGCGGTCGACTGGCGACGGCACCGCCGCATCACAACGGAGATCCCATGCTCATCACCGACACCGTGACGCTGGTCGGAGACCGGCGCACCACGCAGGACGGCTATCTGGTCGCGGCGGCCCGCATCGCCCGCACCGGCGTCCAGAGCTACAGCGGCGCCGAGATGGGGCGCACCGACCTCGCCACCGTGCGGGTCTGGCGGCCGGAGGAGGAGGTGTTCGCCGCCGACGCCCTGGCGTCGATGGCGCACCGCCCGGTCACGCTCGACCATCCGGCCGAGCCGGTCACCGCCGCCAACTGGAAGGCGCACTGCGTCGGCCAGATCGGCGGCGAGGTGGCGCGGGACGGCGACTATATCCGGGTGCCGCTGGTGCTGATGGACCGGGCGGCGGTCGATGCCGTCATCGCCGGCAAGCGGCAGCTGAGCGTCGGCTATGCCGCCGAGATCGACTGGACGCCCGGCACCACGCCGGCGGGCGAGGCCTATGACGCCGTGCAGCGCCGGATCCGCGCCAACCACCTGGCGGTGGTCGACGCCGCCCGGGCCGGACCGGCCTGCCGGATCGGCGACGCCTGGACCGCCGCCGCCGCGCCGGCCACACCGGTCGCACCGGTCGCACCGGCCGCGCCGGCCGCGCCGGCCGCGCCGGTCGACGAGGCGGCGGCGCTGCGGGCCGTGATCGAGGCCAAGGACGGCGAGATCGCCGCCCTGACCGCCCGGCTGCGCGATGCCGAGCTGAGCCCGGCGCGGCTGGACGAGGCGGTGGCCGTTCGTGCCCGGCTGGTCGCCGAGGCCCGGCGGATCGGCGGCGAGGCGCTGCCGGTCGACGGCCGCGGCGAGGCCGAGATCCGTCGCGCCGCCGTGGCCACCCGGATCGGCGACGCCGCCGCCCGCGACATGAGCGACGCCGCGATTGAAGGCGCCTTCCGGGTGCTGGCCACCGCGGCCGTGCGGCCCGACCCGCTGCGGCAGGTGCTGGCCGAGCGGCCGGTCGCGGGCGATGCCCGGGCCGAGGCCCTGCGCCGGCGCGACGCCCGCCTGGCCGGCGCCTGGAGAGCTTCCGCCCCAACCTGAGCCGCCACCCATCGTAGAAGGAGAGACGGACATGGCCGTCGTTCAGAACAGCTACAGCGAGACCATCCGCCCGGCGGTCGCCGGCATGGTCGCCAACCTGACCAGCTCCGATGCCGACACCCGCATCGTCGAGACCGCCGCCGGCATCGGCTTCGGCCTCGTCGTCGGCCAGGGTGCCGGAGCCCGCGGCGCCGTGCTCGGCGCCGCCGCGGCCGCCGGCTTCGTCGGCATCTCGATCCGCGACGTCGTGCTCGATCCGACCGACGGCGACACCTATCCGCGGGGCGCCGGCATCGCCGTCCTGACCGAGGGCGACATCTGGGTGGTGACCGGCGGCGCCGTCGCGGCCGGCGACACCGTCGTGTTCGAGGCCGCAACCGGCATCCTGTCCAGCCTGCCGGCCGACGCCACCCATTTCGCCGTCGCCGGCGCCCGCTGGATGACCGCAGCCGGCAATGGCGGCCTCGCGGTCGTCCGGCTGGGCGGGGCGCTGCCCTCCGCCTGAGAGCCGATCCGCTGATATCCAGGCGGCAAACTAAACTTTATTGTCATTGCCGGACGGGTCCTCGGGTCAAGCCCGAGGACGGCAATCCAGGGGGCCACCGAGAGCTGCTTTGAAAGCCCTGGATCCTCAGGTCAAGCCCGAGGATGACAATAAAAATAGAATGATAACCCATGATAGATACGCTTCGGTTGCGATTTTTTTCAACCGGACGGCCGTGAGCTTGACCCGGCACTCCAGGGGCCATCGAGAACTGCCTTGAAAGCCCCTGGATCCTCGGGTCAAGCCCGAGGATGACAATAAAATCGAATATCAACCTGAGGTAAACACACTTTATTTGCGATTTTCTTCAGCCGGACAGCCGTGGGTCAAGCCCGGTGATGACAGACGGGGAACAGTGAGCTCCCCGGCCAACCCAGCCCCTCTCGAAGGAGCCTTCCATGTTCGCATTCGACGCCCAGCAGGCGCTGGGCTTCCTCGTGTCCCAGACCGCCAGCATCGAGGCCCAGGCCTACGAGATCCAGTATCCCGACATCCAGTATCCGGCGCTGGTGCCGGTTGATACCTCGGCCAATCCCTGGGCCAAGAGCGTCACCTTCTACTCCACCGACAAGCTCGGCCAGGCCGAATGGTTCAGCCACCTGGCCAAGGACATGCCGCTGGCCGATGTCGAGCGCAGCGCGCATGAGCATCCAATCGCGATGGCGGCGATCGGCTATCGCTACACCAGCGAGGAGCTGGGCCAGGCGATGATGGTGCCGGGCACCAACCTGTCGGCGGACCGGGCGGCGGCCGCCATCCGCGCCTATGAGGAGTTCATGGACGGCCTCGCCCTGCGCGGCGTGCCGCCGAGCGGCACCGGCAAGACCTGGACCGGCCTGATCAACAATCCGATCGTCTCCGCCGGCCCGGTCATCAATGACGGCGCCGGGGCGTCGACCCTGTGGGCCGACAAGTCCCCGGACCAGATCCTGCGCGACATCAACGGGCTGCTGAGCGGCGTCTATACCGGGTCGCTGACGGTCGAGATGGCGGACACGCTGCTGCTGCCGGTGGCGCGACTCGACACCATCGCGAGCACGCCGCGCAGTTCGACCAGCGACACGACCATTCTGGAATACCTGCGCCGCAACAACACCTACACCGCGATCACCGGTGCGCCGCTGACCATCCGGGCGGTGCGCGGACTGGACACGGCAGGGGCCGGCAACACCGCGCGCATGGTCGCCTATCGCCGCGACCCGCAGGTGGTGAAGCTGCACCTGCCGATGCCGCACCAGTTCCATGCGCCCTGGCAATCCGCCCCGATGGTGTTCGACGTCCCCGGCTTCTTCCGCACCGGCGGGGTCGAGATCCGGCGGCCGAAGGCCTTCCGCTACGGCGACGGCATCTGAGAGGAGAAGCGGTCATGCGCGTCACCAACATCTCGCCCGGTCCGCGCTTCCTCCATGCGCAGGGCCAGGCGCGGCTGCTCGAGCCAGGCGAGACCGCCGAGCTGGAGCTGAGCGCGGCGGAGGCGGCCAGTGCCCGGCAGCAGGTCGAGGCCGGGGTGCTGGCCTTGTCCGAGCCGCCGGCGGCAGCCGGGCCGCGGGCGGTGTATCGGGGCTTCGGCAGGCACTACATCGTCGGCGCCGGCGGCGAGGTGCTGGCCGGCCCGCTGCGCAAGGAGGAGGCCGCGGCGGAGCTGGCCCGGCTTCTGGGGCAGGGAGGGTGATCATGGACGCCACCACCCCGGCCGAGCTCAAGGCCCGCTTCCCGGGCTTCGCCGCCATCGCCGACGCCGTGGTGCAGTCGGCGCTGGACGAGGCGGCGCTGCAGGTTGGCGCCGGCTGGACGAGCGAGGCCGATGTCCGGCTCGGCCGGCTGCTCCTCGCCGCCCATGTCCTGACCCTGGACGGGCAGGGCAGCGGCGCCGAGGCCGCGGCCGCCGCCGCCGGCGGGTTCCGGCGGATGCGCAGCGGCGCGCTGGAGCTGGAGCGCGCCGCCGAGGCCGGCCCGGGCGCGCTGGACTCGACCGGCTATGGCCGCCGCTTCATCGAGCTGATGCGGCGCAACGTTCCGGCTGTCACGGTGGTGTAGACTCGGACGGGCAGGGACGACCCGTTCACTTCGCCTGCAGGCGGTCCCGGAACCAGGCGGCAAGCTGGCTCTCGCCGAGAGAACCCGCGGCCAGCGCCTCGACCGTCTTGACCGCATCGACGGGGTCGAAGCGCAGCCGGTATCCATTGTCCGCCAGGAACAGGCGGGCCACCACCCAGGCGGTCCGCTTGTTCCCGTCGACGAAGCCGTGATTGCGCGCCGGACCAAAGGCGTAAGCCGCGGCGAGATCGGCCGCATCCGGCGTGCCGCAGGCGGCGAGGTTCAGGGGTCGGGCCAGCGCCGATTCCACGGCGCCCGGATCGCGCACGCCGTCCGGTCCGCCATGCTCGGCGAGCTGCCGGTCGTGCAGCGCGTGGACCAGATCGGCGCCGACCCAGCGCCAATCCGTCATTTCGCCAAGGCCCGCAGGATGTCGCGATCCTCGTGCATGATCTCTTCGGCCAGGGCCATCTGCCGCTCGAACTCGGGGTTGTAGGGCGTCAGGCGGTAACCGCCGCCAGGGGCTTCGGTGAGGTAGACGGTGTCGCCCTTCTTCACTTTCAGGCGGGCCATCGCCTCCTTGGTCAGGATGAACCCGGCCGAGGCCCCGACCGTCGTGACCTTGAAGCTCAGCATGGCAGTCTCCTCCTATATAATCCACATTATATAGAGCCGGTGCCGGCTGCCGCAAGCACGGATGAACCATTCCCAATCTGGAGGCCACCATGCCCCTGTTCGACGGCCATTTCCGGACGGTGTTCGGCGCCGCCTTCGCGCCGCTGCTGCTCGACGGCACGCTGCATGTCGCGGCCAAGGACGCCGACGGCCGGATGATCCTGCCGCCGGCCTTCGCCGATGTCCCGGCCAAGGGCCATCGCGACGAGTCCCATGACCGGCAGCGGGCCGATTGGAACATCCCGGACCGGGCGGCTCGGCTGATCGTGCTGCAAGCGGGGATCGCCGCAGCCCCGACGCCGGATGACGAGATCACCCTGGCCGGCGGCCGGTGGCGGATCAGCGCGGTCGAGCAGGACCCGGCCGGCGCCGCCTGGATCCTGACCGGGGTGCCCGCCTGATGGCGCGCATCACCGGCGCAGACCGCTCTCTGCGCAGGCTCGCCCGGATGGGGCCGGCCATGCGGGTGGAGATCGACAAGGCGTTGGCCGAGGCCGCGCGGCGTATCCGGGCCGAGGCACGAGCCCGGCTTCAAAAAACGCCGGGCGGGGCCGAGGTCGAGGTCACCGTGTCGCGGCGCGACGAGCTGGCGGTGGACGTGATCGCCGCCGGACCCGGCGCCGCGGAACTGGAATACGGCACCGCCGGAACCGCCGCACGGCCCTTCCTGCGCCCGGCGGTCGAGGCCGTTCGCGCCGACATCGACGATCTGATCGCGCGCGCGGTGCGGAAGGCGACGCGATGAGGGACAGGCCATATGGGAGATGCAACGATGCCCTGGTTCGCCTTTGCCACCGATTTCGATTTCCGGCCGGCCCGCCGCATCATCCTGGCCTATCGCGCCGGGACGACGCTGCTGATCCCGGCTGCGGCGGCCGATGCCGCCGAAGCCGCCGGCGCCGGCCGGCGCGCGCCGAAGCCGAAGGAGCCCACGCATGAGCGGCCGTGACCTGTCCGGCCCGCTGCGCCAGGCCGTCGTCGCAGCCCTGCTGGCCGATCCGGGCGTGACCGCCCTGGTCGGCACCCGCGTCTACGACTATGTCGCGGCGTCGCCGACCTATCCCTTCCTGCGCTGCACGATCGCGACGGCGACGCCATGGGAGGCGACGGGCGCGGTGCGTGGCGCGACGTCGACGGTGCAGGTCGACGCCTTCACCAAGGATTACGGCCGGGCGACGGCCGAGCAGCTCGCCGCCGCCGTGGCCGCGGCGCTGGACGAGGCCGACCTCGGTCTCGGTGGCGCCACCCTGCTGTCGCTGCAATGGCGGCAGACCCGACTGCTCGACGACCCGGCCGACCAGGGCATCGCCCACGGCGTGATCGAGTTCGAAGGCATCGCGACGCTGTAGCGCGCGGTTCATCCCATGCCGCCTGCCGGCATGCCCCGACCCCGCCGGCGTGCGGGGTTTTTCGTGTGAGGAGATCTTCGAGATGGCTCAGGCCAAGACCTTCAAGTTCAGCGACGTCATGATCCTGCTCGGCGACGGGGCGACCCCGACCGAGACCTTCGCCGCGCCCTGCGGCCTGACCGAGCTGGGCATGACGATCGCCACCGACACCAATGAGAGCATCATTCCGGATTGCGAGAACCCGGACGACCCGGCCTGGAAGATCACCGACATCTCCGCGCTGCAGATGACGCTGTCCGGCCAGGGCATCCTGGATCGGAACGCGCGCAAGACGTGGGAGGACTGGGCCTTCAGCGGCACCGAGAAGACCGTGCGCTGGATCTACGACGTCACCGCCGCGGATTTCGGCGGCTACTACCAGGCGCCGGCGATCCTGACCAACTACCAGGTCACGGCCCAGCGCGGGCAGCGGGCGACGGTGCAGATCGCCATCACCCTCAACGGCAAGCCGGCCTGGACCGCGGCCGCCTGAACCGGAGGGCAGCATGACAACGGGAGCGCAGCCCAACATCGCCGCCGAGGTGGTGCTGAACTGGGCGGACGGCGACTATCTGTTCGCCCTGAAGCTGAAGCAGATCGAGGAGCTGCAGCGACTGTGCCGGGCCGGCCTGGGCGAGATCGCGCAGCGCCTGTTCTCGGGCCGCTGGTACGCCGCCGACGTGGTCGAGACCATCCGTCTCGGCCTGATCGGCGGCGGCCTGCCGCCGGCGCGGGCACGGGAGCTGGTCGAGACCTATGTCGACGGCCGGCCCATCGCCGATCCGCGCGACGCCAACAACGCGCTGGCGGTCGCCCAGGCGGTGCTGGGCGCCGCCTATTTCGGCGTCGCCGAGGCCCTGGGCGAGGACAAGGCCGGCGACGGCGAGGGCGGGGATCAGCCGGGAAAAGAGGAGGCCGCGACGGAGGAAGAGTCGACGTCGCGGCCTTCTACGGCCAGGGACTCGCCCTCGGCCTCTCCCCCCGAGACATCGGGGGGCTGAGCCTGGCCGAGTTCCTGATCGCCGGCCGGGCCTATGCCCGGCTGTCGGACGCCTCGCCGGCCGCGGCGCCATCGGAAGAGGGTTTCGCGGCGATGATGGAGGCGCTGCGCGACATCGGCATGGCCGACGTCGTGGTGTAGGCGGGCGACGGCGGGTACCGGACCCGCGAGACAAAATTAATCTATGATCGATTCTGCCGAATCTGCTGTAATATCAAAATTGCATAAAGAAATATCAATCCGTTAATATTGAAAATTAGACCTATTAGCCACCATCCGATTTTGCTTCTGCCTTCCTTGCCTGCCAGGTTTGCGCAAACGAACGCCACAATAATAGAGACAACAATCCATATGAGGTTTCGTATTGATTCTCCTCGAAAGTGTCGATGCATGGTCTCCAAGTTGTCATAGAGGGCATTGGAAGTCTGTGTGTCTGACAGTGCTGATTCACAAAAGAAGACAATGGGGAGTGCAAAAAGGGTAAGCCTTGTTATCGCCGCAAGTTTCCTGATCATCCGAAATCTCCAGTGATCGTCCACCTGGCTGACCGTCGCCAGCCGAATCGCGCCGGCGCGCTCTCGACGGGTTCTCCGGAAGGCGCGCCGTTCAAAAGCATACGCTGTCGAACCATCCTTGAACCCCTGTCAGACGGCCTGCCTCATCCGTCCCCCAAGACACTTTCGCCTCGTCGACGCAGACGATCGCGGAGATGCGGTACAGAGCAACCCGACGTCCTGGATCGGTCTCGAAGCCGTGGCGGGCCAGCGCGGCGATCAGCGCGCTTTCGTCGCTCGATCCAGGCGGGTACCAGGTCTCAAGACGGCGCTGAAACTCAGGTTCCGCTACGTGATCGAAGGTCGACTCGCTTGCCAGCAGCGACGGGAAGGGTGTGAAGGCGCCGTCACTCCAGAAGATGAGCAGAATCAGGAAAACGATGCCGATGAAGCCCGCCGACAAGATCTTAAGCGAATTGCGATAAACAGCGAACATGATCCTGTCCACCGTAGCCCGTGTTCTTCCAATATTTCTGTTCGGGACGCTGAGAGATTGTCCCGTATCGAACGGGGATTGCCAATCGAAACCCATGTCAGACTCCGCCGCGTCGCCCGCCCGAAATCGACAGCGTCCTGCGATCGGCGTCCCGGCGGAACTCGTCGACATTGTCCCAGGCTCGCAGGGCTCCGTCCAGGGTCGCCTCGATCGACCCGTCACTGAAGACCGAGTAGGCGACAGACCCGTAGCTGTCCCGAGAGACGAATGTTCGGGGCGCCCCGATGACGACGGGCAACGGCCGCGACGGCCTTGCCGGAGAGGGTCGGTGAAGGGCGAATTCGTGACCGCAGTGGCGGCAGACCAGGGCCGCTGCCAACACCGTTTCGGCGCAGCGGGGGCAGGTCTTGACCGGACCGCGCGGCAGGCGGTTGAGCGCGAACAGGATGATCAGAGAGAAGACGTTGAACAGCAAGCCGAGGATGAACCAGCCGACAGCATTTCTGCCTCGGACATGCGCCACGATTGCAGTGGTCACGGCGAAGCTCAATACAAAGAACCATTCACTGAAAGTCCAATCTTCGAACACGATCATCCTCCACACTGGAACCGATCGCCCTCAGAGCCTGATCCGAGATTCATTTCGGTGGTCGTCTGACGCGATCACCTGCGCTTTTACTATCCACGAAGCTTAGTATTCGTTGCGCTCCGGTTCTCGCAAATCATACAGCCGACCAACCTGGCCGACCTTCCAGCCGGATTCCAGCCGAAACGGCCAATGCTGGAACATTTGCAGAACCGAAGCCAAGAGTCCAGCCCCTGCACCCATCTCCAGGAGGTCCCATGGCAACTACCGCCGATCGCATCAATGTCGAGCTCCGGGCGAACCTGGCCGGCTTGCCGCGCGATCTCGCAAACGCCGCCGGCCAGTTCGAGCGCTTCGAGAGGCGCGCGGTTCAGTCGGCTCGTAATACCGCCGATGTGCAGATCCGGGAGCGCAGACGTGCTGTCCGATCCACGAGCCAGGGGCTTAGGCCGCAGGGCGGAGTAAGCCGGCTCCCCGTTGTTGCCGATTCGGCAACCTCGAGAGTAGCTGAGTATACGGCTTTGATGCGGTCGGCGCTGCCAAGTCTCCAGCCAACTCGCATTGAGCAAGGCGAGCGCACTCAGGTGGCGTCATATGGAACGGCGCTTCTAGGATTCGTGAAGCGGTATGCGCCGGCCGTCCGAAGGGGCGCTGTCGATATCGCGGGCGGGATCTTTGGCAACTTTCTCTACGACAAGCTGAAGAGCGATGACGAGCTCTCGATTTTGGCACGTGAGAGCTACAATCAGGCTGTCGATCGGTTCGGGAAAACCCCGCACGAAGCCGCCGAGCGCATCCGAGCAACATCTCCCGATGTGCTTCAGGTTCAGCGCAAAGATCTACAGGCCGGGATCGGCTATCAGGACGCAAAAGCTGCCGAGGCTCGGCAAAGCTTCATCAGCATGTTTGACTGGGTGCTTGATCCGAAACGAGGCGCCGTAGCGAGCGGCATCAGCGAATTGGCAGACGAGAAAAGTCGCCGCGCCTTCGATGAAAATAAGAAATTTGTTCAGTATTTTGATGATTTGGAAGATGGCAAAATAACAATTGCGAGAATTGTCAAAGAATTTGATCTTCTTAATGGTGAATACGCGGGACTCGAAGATCATATTCGTGGCGCGAGTGGGGCAGAGCAGGATTATATCGAAAAATCTATCCTGATGAACAATCATCTGCGTTTGGTCAATGATCGATTGATCGAGAGTGCTAGAGCCGCCGACGGAGCGGGGAGCGCTTTCGATACTGCAGCGAAGAGTGCAGATGATCTTGCCACTGCGGCCGAGGAGGTGTCTCCGAATGTGGGCGGCTTCCTAAATCCCATCGAGATCAGTGATGACGCGTCGGTGCCGAGGAGTGCTGCGAGCATTGCCGAAATCAAGGGCTCCACGCCGCAGCCTGATAGACAAGCGCCTCAGGCGCCTTCACCCGCGATTGCGGCTGACAGCCAGAATGCCTCGCACATATCACGCTTGTCCGGAGGCAAAGACCTCGCGGCCTTGATCGAGGAGGGGGAGGAACTCACGGAATCGGTTCGCCCCGAGCGAGAGAAGCGCGCAGAGCAACTCGGACACTATAAGAATTTGCGGGATCTCAAGATCATCGACCCGGTGACCTATGACCGGCTCGTGGAAAAGACGACCGAAGATCAGAAGCAACTGGCGGGCGCCATCACCGCCGTCGGCGACGTGTTCAGCAACGGCATCAAGGGGGCCAAGGACTTCAACGACGCGCTGGACAGCATCGGCCTCGGCCTGCTGGACCTCGCGGCCAAGGGGCTGTTCGGCCAGGGGGCCCTGGGCGGCGTCTTCAATCAGCTGCTCGGCGCTGGCCCCGGCGGGGCCGGGCTTTTGAGCCTGCTCGGCGGGTCGTCCGAAGGTTCATCCGGCGGCGGAGTCTGGAGCGGGATCGGAAGCCTGTTCGGGAGCCTCTTCGGCGGAATCTTCGGCCGCGCCTCCGGCGGCCAGGTGCTGCCCGGCCAGTTGTACGAGGTCGGCGAGGCCGGCCGGGAATGGTTCGCGCCGTCGGTGCCGGGCCAGGTGATCCCGAACCACGTGATCAAGGGGGCGGCCGGCGGCGGCAACGGCGCGAACCAGCCGATCACCTTCAACATCTCCATGGCCGGCGCCAATGGCGACCGCACCATCGCCGAGATCGCCGCCGCGGCGGTGAAGAATGGCCTGGCCGGCGTGCCCGAGATCAACCGCCAGCACAGGATCCGCTTCGCATGATCATCTATGACTGGCCGGCGATCCTGATCGCCAATGCCGAGACCTTCCGGATCGACGCGCGCACCCGCTCCGGCGGCGAGACGATCGCCGGCCGCGAGCAGGTCGTGACGTCGAATCTCGGCCGGTGGGTGGCGCGGCTGACCGTGCCGCTGCACACGCCGGCCAAGATCCGGGCCATGCGGTCGCTGCTGGCCCGCCTGGACGGCCGGACCAACGCCGTCCGCGTCGGCCCCTGCGACTGCCGCAACGGCAACCGGCTGATCCCGGTGGTCGGCGACATCCCCTATAGCGACCAGGCGTTGCACAGCGACGGCGCCGGCTTCATGCAGGGCGGCATCGCGCCGACCGTTGCGGCGGCGGTGCCGGCCGGCGCCACGACGATCCGGATCCTCAACGGATCGACCGTGCTGCCGGTGCTGGAGGGCAGCTTCCTCGGCCTCGGCGGCTATCTCTACGTCGTCGTCGGCGTCGACCCGGAACCGGGCGAGGAGACGGTGCTGGACATCCGGCCGAAGCTGCGCGCCGGCGTTGCCGAGGGTGCGCCGGTCGAATGGTGCCGGGCCCGGGCGCCGATGCGCCTGTCGGCCGACGACAGCGGTGCCTTCGAGCTGCAGCTCGCCCGCAGCGGCACGGCGTCGCTCGACCTGGTGGAGGTGTGGTGAGATGGCCTTCTTCCCGACCCCGCCGCCGCCGCTCGAAGCGGTGATCCGCGCCCAGGCCGCCGGGCAGCACGTCTTCGCCGCCCTGTTCGTGACCTTCGCGTTCAAGCAGGGGCCCTTGCGGGTGTGGGAGGGCGACGGGCCGATCCGCCGCGGCGGCTTCGACTGGATCGGCCTGGGGCAGCGGGTCGACGGCAGCGGCAATCCGCTGCAGTCGATCGACGGGCTGGAGCAGGCGGCGAACGGCACCGCGCCGCAGCTGAGCCTGACGCTGAACGGCGTCGATTCCACCGTGGTGACGGCGGCCAAGAGCGCCGATCCGGAGGAGATCGAAGGACGCGGGCTGACGGTGCAGATCGGGTTCTACGACGCGACCGTCCCCGGCGCCCTGGTGGCGCTCGACGACCTTCTGACGCTCGGCATCTGGACCATGCAGAAGCCCAGCTTCACCGCGACCGGCCCGACGCTGCGGACCATCTCGCTGCCCTGCGAGACGCTGTTCGCGCAGCGCAGCAGGGCGCCGTTCGGGATGCTGACCGACCGGGACCAGCAGCGCCGATTCCCCGGCGACCTGGGCTGCCAGTTCCCGCCGAAGCTGGTGGACCGCGACGTGGCGTGGCCGCGTCACTAGACGGAATGAATTGAGGTCGGGTCACGTCACTGCATTCGGGCAGCGGCTGACAGAATGTCGAGCGTCTTCGTGTGTTGCCTCTCCCGCGTGGCGAGACCTTTTCAGAATGGCTGAATTCGCTCCTTTCTAGTCCCCCTCCCCTTGCGGGAGGGGGCAGGGGGAGGGGACTGCGCGCGTCCGTGCGCGAATGCGCGGAGAACAGGTCCCACGGCCAGAGCCCGATCGCCAGAGTTCAGGCCGGTCTTGACGGCGAAAACCCCCTCCCCCTACCCCCCTCCCGCGAGGGGAGGGGGGACTCATTCTTCTTTCGGTCGATGCGTTTCTGGCCCCCAAGGATGGCCCAAGGGCCATTCCGAAAAGGCCTCGCAAGCGGGAGAGGCAACAACACCGCCTTGGCGCGATCGGGACAACCCGCTCTCGCTTGAACTCATTCCGCTCTGATCCAGGAGACACCCATGCAGTTCGATGAATTGTGCGCCCTTGTCGGCGCGCTGCGGGACCGTGTTGCCGAACTGGAGGCCAAGGAACATGCGCGGGCCGAGCGAGAGGCGATGACCGTGGTGGTCGGTGGCAGCGGCCGGCCGATCAGTGTCGCGGATCGCAACCGGCTCTCCTGATGTCGTCGCTTCTCTCCGATCTCGCCATCCACCAGCGTGTCGGCAACACGACGCCGTTCGTGCTCGGCAGGATGGATTGCAGCCTGTGGGCTGCGGACTGGGTGCTGCGACAGACCGGAATCGACCTGGCGGCCTCGTGGCGCGGCGCCTACGGCACCGAGCGCGAGTACATGCGGCTGCTGCTGGCCGAAGGCGGGCTCGTCCGTGTCGCCGCGAGGGCCATGGCGCGCCTCGGCGCAAGGCGGGTCGCGCCGGCGGATGCCCGGCCCGGCGACGTCGGCATCATCGTGACCGAGAGGGGGCCGGCGCTCGCGATCCGCGGGCAGCTCGCCTGGATGGCCAAGACCGGCGACCAGCTCTGCACCACGCCCGACGCCTCGTTCGCCTGGAGGATCTGAATGCCACAAGCGATCCCCATCGTAGCCGCTGCCGGCGCCGCTGCTGCTGCCGGCGGCGCCGCTGCCGCTGGTACCGGCTTCTTCCTCGGTTTGTCCGCGGTCGCCTGGACGGCCGTCGGCGTCGGCGTTTCGATCGCCGGGACGCTGGCGCAAACCCTGCTGGCCGAGCAGCCGCCGAAGCCCAAGATGCAGGACGGCGACGTCAGCATCAAACAGGCGATCCCGCCGCGGACGCGCATGTACGGCCGGCAGCGGCTGGGTGGCGTGTACCTGTATTACGACAGCACCAGCGAGGGCGACCTCAAGACCCTGGTCTGCCATTGCGCCCATGAGGTCGACGACAGCACCGCGGAACGGCCGAACCCCGAGGAGGACTGGCTGAACGACGAGCGGGTACAGCTCGACGGGGAGGGCAATGTCACGGACGATCCGTGGTGGCAGGACGGGAGCGGGCTGGGCGGCGACGAAGGCCACAGCGCCGTCGTCATCCGGCACTATCTGGGAGCGCCGACCCAGGAAATCCCGGCCTTCGACGAGAAGTGGACCGCGCAACACAAGGCGCACGGCCTGTGCTGCGCCTATGTGAAATATGCCGACCTGAAGGATGAGGACCAGATCAAGGTCTTCCCCTCCGGCCCGCCCCCCTACCGGGTGGTGCTGCGGGGCGCCAAGGTGTTCGACCCGCGTCTGGAGGGGACCGATCCGGGCGATCATGACCCGGATGACGAGGCGAGCTGGACCTGGTCGGACAACGCGGCGCTGGTGGTCCTGGACTACCTGACGCGGCTGGAGCGGGGCGTTCCGGTCGGCTTCGGCATCCCGCTGGCCGGGCCGGCCGGCCGCATCGACCTCGCCAGCTTCAAGGCCGCGGCCGATGTCTGCGACCAGCTCGTCGCGCTGAAGGCCGGCGGCACCGAGAAGCGCTGGCGGGCCTGGGGCGCCTATGAGCTGACCGAGGACAAGAAGGCGGTGCTGCAGGACCTGCTGGATGCGTGCGGCGGCCGGCTGATCCAGGGACCGGACGGCAAGCTGGGCCTGACGGTCGGCGCGCCCGGGCCGGCGGCGGCGGTGACCCTGACCGAGGAGCAGATCCTGGAATGGGACCTGAACCAGGGCAAGCCGGCGATCGAGCGCATCAACGAGGTGCGGGCGACCTATGTCGCCCAAGCGTGGGAATGGGCGGAGACCGAGGCCGGCATCCAGCTCGACCAGGCGGCGATCGACCGCAACGGCGTCGAGAGCAGCCAGATCAAGCTGCGCTTCGTCCCGTCCGAGAGCCAGGCCCAGCGCGTGGCCAGGGAGGTCCTGCGGCGCGGCAACCCCAGCCATGCCGGCCGCATCCGGACGACGCTGGCCGGGCTGGATGCCTGGGGCGAGCGGTGGATCCGGCTGCGGATCGCCGAGCTGGGCATCGACGCGGTGTTCGAGATCACGTCGATGCGGCTCAACCAGGCCGACATGACGGTGGAGCTGGAGGTGACCAGCTACGACACCTGGTGGGAGTGGAGCGCCGCGACCGACGAGCAGGACCCGGCCGTGCCGCCGCCGGACGGCGACGACGATGCCGGGGTGCCGGTGCCGGAGGCGGTCTCGGTCACCATCGCGCATCGGTTCTACAACGCGCAGACGCCGGTTGCGGTCGGCGTCATCGCCTGGGAGCCGCCGCCGCGGTCGGTCTATGTCGCCAAGGCGCGGTACAGGAAGGTCTCCGCGGATCCGCAGCACCCGTTCCCGTGGCAGCCGCTGCCGGTGGCGCAGGACGGCGACCAGGTCGAGACCTTCCCGCTGCAGGACGGCACGGCCTACGAAGCGCAGGTGCGCTTCATCGGGCCGCGCGGCGCCGGCAGCGACTGGTCGACGCCGCCGGCGACCTTCACCGCGGTCGCGGATCCGGTGGCGCCGGCATCGCCGGCCAACCTGACGGCCCAGGCGAACGCGCCGGCCACCGGGCAGGTCACGGTCTCCGCCACGGCGCCGAACGACCCGCGGCACCTGTCGCTCCGCTTCTACCGGAACAGCAGCAGCAGCTTCGCCGGGGCGACGCTGATCAACGGGCCGCTCTACTGCGCGCCCCTGTCGGCGCAGACCTGCATCGACATGCCGGCCGCCGGCGACTGGTGGTATTTCGCGACCTCGAGCAACTGGTCGAACGTGCCGAGCGCGCCGGCGGGCGGGGTGATGGCGGAGGTGTCACCGGCGGCGCCGGTGATCCTGACCTCGCCGGCCACGATCGGCCAGACCAACCCGACCGTCAGCGGGACGGCCCTGCCCGGCGCGTCCATCAAGGTCTTTGCCAACGCCGTGTTGAACACGACCACGACGGCCGACGGGTCCGGCAACTGGTCCGCCGCACTCGTCTCGCTCGGCAGCGGCGCGCAGGCCATCACGGCCACGGCGACTGTCGGCGGCAATGAGAGCCCGGCGTCGGGCTCGGTGACGCTGACCGTCGTCTGGTACGACCCGGACGCCTCCGGCCATGCCGACTTCAAGGGCGGCAACTACCGGCTCAGCGGGGCCGGCTCGACCCTGGCCGGCATGTTCGACACGATCACGACCTCGGCGACGTTCGTCACCCACGCCGACGGCTCGCTGCACGCCATTGCCGCCAATGCGGCGCCGATCTCCGACCGCGGCCTCGAGCTGTGGGAGAACCGCACCAACCGCTGCACCAACCGCAACGCCAAGCCGATCGACCTGACCGGCGTCACCGCCAGCGGGGCCGGTACGGCGGGCGGCGTGACCTTGGTGAACGACAGCGCCGCGATGGCCGGCGGCATCCTGACGGCGCTGCTGGCCAGCAGCGACATCAACGGCAGCGTCTTCAAGCTGGACAACTCCACCGGCGGGGCCGACGCCTTCGCGACGATCAGCGGCACGGTGGCGGTGACCGGCGCCTGCCGCGGCTCCATCGTCTACCGGGGCTCGGCCGGGCGGATCGAGATCGGCGGCGCCACGGCGGTGTCCTTCGGCGCCTCGACGCCCTACGCCCGCGTCGGCGGCAGCAGAACCGCGGCGGCCACCAGCGAGCAGATGCGCATCGCGGCGCCCGCCGGGGCGGTGATCTACTTCATCCTCAACCAGCTCGAGGCCGGGGCCTTCGACACGGCGCCGATCGTCGTCAACGCCGCCATCGCGACGCGCAACGCGCCGCAGATCCAGCGGACAGCAGGAGTAGACTTCAACGCCACGGAAGGGTTCTTCGGCGCACGCGCCAAAGTTGCCGCCGGCGCCAGCAACAGCGGCGTCATCGTGGGTTCGATCCAGACGACGATTGGCGATGCGAATGTAATCCAGGCCGTGACGACGACGGCCATGCGCGGCCTGACGCAAGTGGCCTCTGCCGCGACAGGCTTGGCATCGCAGTCGCTCACGGCGACGAACATGACGACGGCCCTTTACGGCTACAAGGCCAACGACTTCGGCTTCTCGGCCAACGGATCGACGACCGTGACCGACACTTCCGGCGCGCTCCCGAGCGGGACGCCAGCCAGGATCACGGTCAGCCTCAATGTCACCGTGCCGCTGAACGGCATCGTCGAGCAGGTGAAGTGGGGCACGACGAAGCCGACGAGCGCGACCCTCCAGGCCAAGAGCGGCTGGACGACGGTCACCTGACATCGCCGCCGAGGCGGCTCTACACGACAACCTGACGGAGTGCACGTTCATGGCGACGCCGAACGTTGACGAGATCTGGGCCGACTACAATCCGGACGGCACGGTGCACGAGCCGAACAAGGCCGATGTCCGGCGCTGGGGGCGATACATCGAGGCCATTGCCACGGCCGCCGGGATGGAGACCTATCCCAACAAGGCGGCGATGGACGCGGACCTGACGCAGGAGGACGGCCAGCCGGCGCTGCTCTGGGCGGATCCGACCCCAGCGAACAACTTCCCGACGGTCTGGGTCTACGACGATGCCCTGAACCAGTGGATCGCCGGCACCGACCGCATCCAGTCGCTCAAGGATGTGGTCGACCTGCAGGCGCTCCAGATCGCCGGAGCATCCAGCACTGCCGACGGCATCTATACCGCGATTGGAGCGCCGCGGCCGGTCGCTTTCGCCGACACTTCCAGCTATGCCAAGACCTGGGGCACGATCTCCAACCCCTCGACGCGCTTCACGATCACTCCAAGCGCGTCCGGCTTCCAGGTGCAAGGGCTGCCGGCCCTGGCCACCCCCTGGCCGGTTGGGATCAAGCTGCCCTGGGATTTGGTCCCTGGCGACAGCTACTACATCGAGGGCAGCTACAGCGCGGGGGCTAGCTTCACGCAGATCGGATTCTTCTTCGGGACCGACCCAGTCACGTCCGGCGATATCTCGTCGGGCGCCAAGTTTGTAACCTACCGCGACACCATCCTGGTGCCGACGCTGGCGAACGCCATCTCGGCCGACGGGGCGCGGGCCGTGTCGCCGGCCTGGGCCGCGACTGGCGCGGTGGCCGTAGGGGCCGTCTTCGGCTTCGCAATCGACGTCCTGTCCGATCGCTCCCTCCGCTGGCGCGTCTACCGGGACGGCGTCCAGCAGCTCGTCGACGTAGTGGTCACCCCGGCAACTGCGGCCGGAGCCGTGGTTGTGGGCCTCAGCGTCATCAACGGGGTGACCGGCCGCCTCTCCAAGATCCTGCGCAAATCCAGCGCCGGCAAGACCATCTGGATCGACAGCACCGTCTCAGTCAGTGGCAACGGATCTCGGGGCAGCCCTCTCAAGTCCATGCTCGATGTCCCGGCCTATCTCTCCAGGATCGGCTACCAGGACGAGGTCACGATCAATTGGCTCAGCGACGATGACTATGGCTACTTGCAGTGCAAGGACACGTTGGCCGGCAAGTGGAACCTCAACGGACGGCCGGGCGGCAAAACCAGGTTGAACGGCTACATCCAGGAGACCGTGCCGTGGACCGTGGTGCCAGGCACCAGCAACACCATCTGGTCAACCCCGCACAAGTGGGGCAACGAGGGCCGAAGCCAGCTCAACCAGGCTTTCGTCGTCGGCGTGAACAACAACCCTCGCCCCTGGTACACCTTCCCCGATCTCATCCTGCCCGTCGTGACCACAACAAACGGCGGCGTCGACATGGCCGGGCTGATCGGAGGGGCCCAGGCCCAGGCCAACGGCCTCGTCTACATCCGCCTGCCGGACGGCGTCGGCCCCAATCCGGCGTCGGCCACCATCAGACTGTCGCGCACGGCCATTGTCGTCGAGGTGGTGGGTGGCCCGGAGGTGAACCTGACCAACATCACGCTGCAGTACTCGACGGCCCACCTGTTCACCGGCGGCGCTGGGAGAGGGGTCATCAGGAACTGCGATTTTTACTGGTCCGGCTACAAGGGCAACGGCGTCGAGTGCCAAAACGGGTCCTACCGAATCGAGAACCCGCGCATCAAGTACATCGGGAACGACGGCATCGGGCGGACGCCCCGCGACGACATCGCGACCATGCCCTTCCAGGCTGACGCGATCCAGGTCATCGAGATCATCAACCCCGAGATCTCGCACACCCGGGAGGGCGACGGCATCTCCCAGCACTTTAACGAGACGATCAGGAACGCCACGGTCACTAAGCTGGTTAACCCCTGGATCCACGACTGCTGGAAGTGCGGGCTCGTCAGCCTTGACGATCTGATGATGGTGGAAGGCGGGGTTATCGAGCGGTGCGGGACGGCCCAGCTGTCGCTGTTCGGCGTGCCCGGCAACACCGTGCCCACGGTGGCGATCGGCCGGACGCAGCGGGCGTTCATCAACGGGACCGTCATCGACCCACAGGGCGTCGGGACCATCGGTGTTCAGAACCTCTACACCGACGGTATGGCCCTCCTGCGCTGCGACCTCAGCGGCGTCTGGATCGGAACCCCGGCCGCCGGGGTCGGCAACGGGGAGTTGGTGGTCAGCGCCCAGCCGCTGACAGGGCAGGTCCGCGTCCCCGCAAACAACATCCTGGCCTATCGGGATTGCACGACCGAGCGCACCGCCGCGAACGTCGTGAAGGTCGGCGGCGGGACGGAAGGCACGTTCCTGCTGATCGCAGCGAACGCGCTTACTTAAGCCGGAACACGACCAGGAGATCGCCGACCTCGTTGGTCGAGATGTCCTGGTCATCCTGCCTAAAATAGACGCGGTCGACGCGATCACCGAACAGCTCCAGGATGGCGTCGACGGTCGGCAGGCGCTTGGCGGAGCCGACGATGTAGCCGGCCCGCTCCGCGGCAACCTGCTCCGGCGTCTTGCGCCCCCACTCGACGCCGATCGCCACGATGGCTCCGGGCTTCGCGACCCGGGCTATCTCGGCCGCGGCCTGTTCCTTGGCGTCGGAATAGGAGATGACCCAGCCGGCCAGCACGATGTCGAAGCTGGCGTCGGGATACGACATTGCGTGCATGTCGCCCAGATCGACCATGGGCGAGTAGCTGATCAGGTCGAGCGCCCGGATGTTGCGGCGCCGGAAGCCATAGGCCACCAGGTTGAACAACTCCCCCTCGGTCCGCGGCCCGATCGAGAGGACCTTCTTTTCCGCCGGGTCTTGCCGGTCGCCGAGCAAGGTGGTGACGATGGGATAGATCAGCCGGACCGAGCGCTCGACGTGCAGGTCAAGCATGCCGCGCAAATTGTGGCGGACGGTCGAGGCGGCGACGCCCTCGCCGGCTACGGTCTTCAGCCGGCGTAGGATGAGGACGAACCAAGCGTAGCGGACGGCGGCCAGGCCGAAGCGGTACAGCGTTACCCGGAGCTGCGCCCGCGGCCACTGACTGAACATCGGGCCGATCCAGTTGCGCATTGCCCGGCCCAGCGATCGGCGGTGCTTGGTTTTCGAGCCGTCGGCGGAAAGCAATTCGGCAGCCATCAATTCCCCTCTAACAATGCGGCAATGATAGGAGAGATGTCGCGGCCTGTCACTGCCGACCGGAGAAGGCGATGCCGCCAGCGTGTACCAGTATGCCGAAGTGGACGTAGGGCCGAACGCGGTGGTGGTGTAGATGCCGAAGCGAGGCATCATGTGCAGGGCCGCGGTGGCGCCGTAGTTCGTTCCCCACAGGACGACCCGCAGGCGCGCCAAGATGCTGAAGGTGGAGGTTCCGCCCTGCTCCGGAGTGGTGGAATGCTCGACCAGTAAAATTTCCTGATCAGATCATCCTTCCATGTTCTGGGGCAGGATGTTGATGCCGGGTTCTCGGCGGCCGACGCAGAGCATGCCGGTATAGCCCGTGTGGTTGATCAAGGAGCAGCCGAACCGCCCAACGTCGTTGCGCATGAAGATCGCGCCGACGGTCGCCATGTCGTACTTGTTCATCTCCATGATCGGCTCGTTCCAGGGCCGGCGCCTGGAAAGGTTGTAGACCCAGTGCAACGGCGGTAGCCGGTAGCGGAACCAGTTCACACGCCGACGCTTCTCCCGGGTGTCGCCCACGGTGAAATGTAGCGCGAAGGATCCGCCCGGTCGGAGCAGCTTCAGCAGTTTGTCGATGATCAAATATCCCTGCTGGGGTCGGATGTGCTGCAGCACGACAAAGGTGTTCACGAAATCGAATGTGCCAGCCTCGCCCGATAGGTCATCAGGGGAGCGGATGAGCCGGAGGCTGTCGGTGCGGACGTTCTCCTTTGCCAGGGCCAACTGGTCAGGCGAGACGTCGACGCCTACCAGGCTGTCGAAGCGGGCCGCCAATTGCAGGAGCAGCCGGCCGGCGCCGCAACCGAAGTCCAGAGCCTTCTGCCGGCCGGCAGGCAGCGCGTCATAACGGGCAAGATGCTCGAAAACCTGGTCCATGTGGACCTTGCCAGTCTCGAAGAACCTGGCCCGCCACCTTGTTTCGAACTCCGACGTTTCGATGCCGACGATGCCGAAATAGGGGTTCTTCCGACCCCAGCGCTGCCATTGGCGATCCGTCGCGGACGTCATTTGAAAAGCCTCTCAATACATCGGAACTATAGGTCGAGATCATAAGGGCGATGTCCAGATCTGTCACGCCCCTAGGCCATGGGCTCATGGTCCAGATCTCGGCGAATCTCAGGAAGGCGACCGTACGATGCCGAATCACGTTTTTTGGCGCTCTAGAACGATCGGCGCAGGCGGGGCACGACCAGAAGGTCACCGACCTCGCGGTCGCCAAACAGCACCAGGATGGCGTCGATGGTCGGCAGGCGCTTGGCCGAGCCGACAATGTAGCCGATGCGCTCCGCGGCGACTTCTTCGGGCTCTTGCGGCCCCATTCGATGCCGATCGCCCCAAGACCGCCAGACTTAATCACGCCGGCCACGTCCGCCGCAGCGACGTCCTTGCGGTCGCTGTACCTCATGACTCGACCAGCATCGTGGTTGGTCTCGACCGACGCGGACACCGGCGTGCAGACGCTGGACAACGGCGACATGCTGCACCCGTCGCCGTCCGGCGTACACCAGTATGCGGAGGTGATCGCAGCGTGGGTGGCGAACACCTTCGACGGGACGTGAGCGCGGTCCAGCTCACCACTGGCGTTGATTGGAGCCTTCTTCGGTTTCATGTCGGGATGCTCGACAGGATTTACCCAATCGGCCGCCCGGGATGCGCGATATCGAGAAATGCGGCCAATAGGACTAAAACTGCTGTGATATCGAGCATGCCCATGGTGTTTTGCCTCCATATCAGGGCAGGATGCCGCTGGTCCTAATAGGATGATACGGAATTTGTGTTTCCGGTTTTCTGTTCTATGTTGCGCTATAGGATAAGAATTTGGCGACAGGATTCACGAGGATGATAGATAAATATCACGAAAATATTCAGTGGATCCAGATTCTAAGGGGCTTGGCGGCAGCGTCCGTCGCTCTGCACCATTCTATTTACTATGCCGCTGCGCGCGACAATGTGGTAAATTTCGCCGATGGTCTCAACGTATTTGCAGCAGGGGTGGATATATTTTTTGTAATCAGCGGGTTTGTAATGATGTTGGTCAGCGATCATAGAGCCGGTCGAGAGATCACTGCTAGGCAGTTTGTCGCTAACAGGGTCGCTAGAATTGTTCCATTATACTGGATGTATACATGGGCCGTAACGGTCGTTGCCATTTCTGGGTTGAATCTGATGAGGAGCGCTTTAGTTTCAACGGAGTCGGTCGTTCTAACATTGCTGTTCATCCCTTTTAGGGAAAGCGATGGTGTGGCTCCGATATTAACTGTCGGTTGGACCTTGAATTATGAGATTTGGTTCTATCTGGCTTTTGCCCTGGTGATACACCTCGGACTTTGGCGCCGTTTGGCAGTGATGGCCGTTATATTTTCATCGTTGTTTGTTATCGGACATAGTTATTCGAACGGGGGGGAGGTTTTTCTATATCTTCAGAGTAGCATCACATTCGAATTCCTGGCCGGGATGGCGCTGTATGTCCTGCATCGCCGCGGCTTCCGCTGCAGCATCTTGCACTCCTTGATGCTGATCGGCGCCGCGGCAGCGCTTTTCGCATGGTCCGGGCAGGGAAACCACGCGCCGGCCGTTCGCTTCTTGATGTGGGGCATCCCGGCTGTGGCCGTGGTCTTCGCTTCTTTATCGTTGCCAGACGTTAAGGGGAGCGCTGGCCGCCTGCTCGTGCTGCTGGGTGATGCGTCATACTCGATCTATCTGTCGCATCTGTTCACGATTGGAGCCGTGTATGCAGTTGCCCGACATCTGCTGGAGTTCGGGCTCGGCGCGGTGGTGGCGATTTCCTTTGTTGCGTCGCTTGTCCTCGGCGTTGTCGCCTATTACGTCGTCGAGCGTCCGTTGCTGCGCGCCAGCAGGCTCGGCATCAGGCGCTGGCTTCGGCATTCAGCATAGCTTGGCGTCTGGTGCCACGCCGGAAGATCACGAAGCCTATCCAAAGGCCTATGAAGGCCACGTCGTAAAAGAGCCCATAGGCTGATGTGATCGTGTTGACGATGACAGCGGCGATCACCTGCATGGTGAGGACGATATAGATCGGCAATGCGCCGATGCTGCCCTCAAGGACGCAGCGTCGTGCCCATGAGATGAAGCCGCCGAAGACAAAGGCGGCGACCGGGGTAAGGGGGCCGAAGTCGACATAAAATGGGCCGAACAGCGTGGTGTAGATGCCGAATCGCGGCGTAATCGTACCCATTGCCTCGCCGTCAAATCTGATGCCGGCAAGCGCGCTATAGATCCTGACCAGGGCGGTAAACGTATAGGCACCCCAGTTGTCGCCGCGTGTGTAGTGTTCTACCTGAAAGCTGAATTCCGGAACCCCGTGGAGGAAGTACTGGCACATAGTTACATCGATGAACAGGATCTCCCTCCAGGGCGAATCCAAGTTGTCCATCATGTAGAAGTACTCATCGGTCGCTGGTATCAGATGCGTAAACGCGGACAGTCTGGAGACGCCATCTATGCTCAGGCCGAATTCTTGTGAGCGCAAGATGAAGATATAGCCGGCGACATGGACCAGGACGAGGAACAGCGTCAGCGACGCGAGAATGGCACGCCACGGGAATCGGGGAATGATCAGGATGCGGGCGATGACCAGCATCCCGACCTGCATGAAGATCGTGGAGCGCGACCCGACGAGCATCGCCATGCATGGCCAGAGAATCGCCAGCCCGGCGGCGGTCCACGCGCGGCCTACTCGCAGCCCGTTCCGGCGCGCCACGGCGTGGAAGATGTAGGGGCCGACCGTGAAGGGGATCAGGAAGACGGCGATCGACGAGAAGGGGTTGCCGCCCGCCTCTTCGGCGCGCTCCCTGTTCTCGGCGAAGTCCATCGCGATGGAAAACCCGCGGTAGACTACCCAGTCGACTGCGCGGAAGGTGATGCCGGTTAAGCCGAGAAGATAGGTCGCCCGGTACAGCGCGCGGAGCGAGCGCCACAGATCGTCGCGGTCGGTAACCGGTGCCGGCGTGCTGCGCGGCTCGAAAAGGCTGAAGCCGATGAGCAGCCCGGCTAGGCCGAGGCCGAGCAGGACGTACGGGTAGAGGCTTTCGACAGCGTAAGGGGTCACCGGCGCCACCGCGTAAACCAGCGTCCAGATGGCCATCATGAACAAGAGGCAGGCCGTCGGGGTCAGTTTGCGAGGATTGATAAGCGGATGGGCCGCCGCGCCAGCGCCCGTGAATTGATTGCTCACACGCCCCTCCAATCGAGCCGCGCAGGATAGGGGCGCCGTCCTGATCTGTCACGTCCGCTTCGTGCGGGCTCCGCTGACGATCCCATTGCTTTGCCCTGCCGGCGTCGGCACCCTCAGGCCATGTCGAGAAACCTGATCCTGCGATGCCTGCGCAGCGGCCCTGTGCGCCTGTTGGCGCGGGTGACTATGAAGATCGCGAGCGGCTCCGCCAGGCTCGCCAGCGCAGCCAGGACTGCGGCTCTCTTTCCGGGGGCGCCCGATTGCTTCTGCCACTGGTCTGCCGAGGTGAAGTATCCGGAGCGCGTGCGGCTCGGCCGCGGCGTCATCATCGGGCCTGGCTGCACGATCGGGGCGGCCTCGCCGATCCGGCTCGGCGACCACGTCCACCTGTCGAAAGGCGTCCACGTCGAGACCGCCGGGCTGGATTTCTCGGCGCCGCTTCCGTACCCGCACGTGCACAAGCCGATCACGATCGGCGATGGCGTCTGGATTGGCGCCGATGCCATCATTCTGGGTGGCGTGACGATCGGTGCCGGCTCCGTGGTCGGTGCCGGCGCGGTGGTGAGCAAGGATGTGCCGGCGCGATCCATCGTCACCGGCCAGCCGATGCTGGTTCGGGCGAGGCCTTCCCAGGACGACACGCGCCGACCTTAGAGCCCGTCTGGAAATGCTACTGGTGCGGCCGTCTGACGGCGGGCTCGAGCGCTTCCAGTGCTCACGGACCCAAACGTCCGCTGCGCGCCGGTTCTCGAAACCACCGCCATCCGACTCACACCAGCGCATTTCCAAACGGTCTCTTAAGGACTCACTGGGCGGCGCCCGGCGCGCCGGCCTGTTCCGACCGGCGGGCCGCGATCATTCCGCCGACGGCTTTGCCCATCCGGATGGCGGGGCGCTCGACCAGCGTGAAGACGATGCAGGAGACGCAGACCGCGGCCGCGATGGACAGGATGACCTGCAGCGCGGCTGGAAGCGCCAGCCCGGCTCGGGCCACGGCCTCGTCCACCAGCAGCTTGGTGTGCACGTGGAACAGGTACAGCGAGTAGCTGATCTGGCCGAACCAGACCGCCACCCGACCGGTCAGCCGGACCCGGGTGGACAGCAGCATGAACAAGCCGATGGCGGCGCAATACGACACGGCATAGCGCACCCAGTACTCCTCGAGGCCGGTGTCGAAGTCGTAGGCGAGCAGGCTGATCGGCGGGATCGCCACCGCGAACAGCGCCAGGACCCGGAGAGCATAGCGCCGGTGGAGCGCAGATCGGTTGATCGTCGCCTCGCGCCAGAGCGTGCCCCAGAACATGATCGAGAGGCAGAGCGGCACGGCCACCGGCACCTTCCGCTCCAGCGCGAAGCGGGCAATGGCGAACAGCACCGCGACCAGCAGCCAGACCAGGCAGGCGCCGAAGGTGAAGCGGCCGATGTGCAGCAACCCCAGTGCGAAAGCCACAGCGCACAGGCTGTAGAAGAGGAGCTCGATGAACAGGGTCCAGTAGAGGCCGACGAGGTTGGCCTGGCCGAACAGGGTCTGGGCCATGGTCGCGTTTGCCAGCACATTGATCGCCGAGGGCATCGCCCCGCCGATGATGGCGGCAACGGCGATCCAGGCGGCCATGGACAGCCAGTAGGCCGGGTAGAGCCGGAAGAGCCGCGACACCACGAACCGGGCGAGCGGCGCCGGCCCCTTCGGAAAGCTGAACGGAATCACGAAGCCGCTGATGGCGAAGAACATCACGACCCCGACCTTGCCCGGGTCGATGATGTCGTAGATCAAGGTCTTGACCGGGCCCGTCGCGATCGGCTGGATGCTGTGCATCAGCACCACCAGCAGGGCGGCGACGCCGCGGAGGGAGTCGATATAGGCGAGGCGGTGCGGCTTCGGCCCGGCCGTCATGGCTTCGCCTCCTGCGCTCTCCAGGAAGGTTCGAAGAACAGCACCAGCCCCCCGAACAGCGCCGCCAGGCAGGATCCGAGCAACACGCAGGGGGCGCTCGTCGCCGGGGCGTACATCTGGACCGGCGCAAGCCAGAAGATGGCCAGCCAAGCCAGGCACATCGACAGCAGAACGCTGGCAGGCGTCAATGTGCGTGGGTTGATCAGGCTGTGCTCGGCAAACCGGGTCATGCGCAATACCCCCTTATGTATCCTGGCAATCTTCGCCGCTCTGCCCGGCGAAGGCCAGTCTCTTCGCCCGCCGCCGGCGGGCTTTTTCATGTCGCCCGCTCAGGAGACCGAAATGGCCGACCCCAACCTGCCCGAGCCCGCGCCGTATGCAATCCTGATGACGCTGATCGGGCCGGTGGTCTCGGCCGGCATCGGCGTCGTGATGCGGCACGCCCAGCGCGCGGCGACAGGCAAGCCGTTCTCGCTGCGCCGGCTGTCCTTCGAGCTGCCGTCCGTCATCGGCCTCGGGATCATGGGCGGCGCCCTCGGCGACTGGCTGGGTGCGGCCGAGACCGTGCGCTGGGGCCTGGCGGCGACACTGGGCTACCTGGGGCCGCAGGTCGTCGAGGTCGTCTTCTACCGCTGGATCGCGCGGCAGGACCCGAGCTGACGCGCTATTTCGGCGGCTGGCCCTGAAACACGATGCCGCCCTGCGGGCCAATCGTGCCGCCGAGATCCTTGACCAACGGCTCCGCCGCGCGGTCGAGCACGCTGGGCTGCTTGGGCTTCGGCGGCGGAGCAGGGCCCCATTCCCCGGAGCACGCCGACAGGGCGGCCAACAGCACGGCCGCCCCAATCCTCGACAACGCGTTCATACCCATTCCCCCTCGAGATTCGCGCCGATCCTAGCGCCTGCCGCGGCGCGGCGGCAGCGGATTCGGATCAACCGGCCCCGCCTCGCGCGGGGCCTTTTTGCCTCAGGAGCACGGCATGGCTGCACAGACCCGCGGGGAGCGGAACAACAACCCCGGCAACATCGAGCGGACCGCCGCCAACCCATGGCAAGGGCGCCTGCCGGAGGCCGAATACCGCCGGACCGTCGAGGCCCGGCAGAATGGCGGCCGGTTCGAGGTGTTTGCCGCGCCGGCCTGGGGCATCCGCGCCCTGGCCGCGCTGCTGATCGCCTATCAGGACCGGCATGGGCTGCGCACCATCCGCGGCATCATCGCGCGCTGGGCTCCGGGCCACGAGAACGACACCGGCGCCTATGTCGCCCATGTGGCGGCGCTGACCGGATTCGGGCCGGATGCCGTGCTGGACCTGCACGGCTACGCCCATCTGGCGCCGCTGGTGAAGGCCGTGATCGCTCATGAGAACGGCCGGAACCGCTATCCGGATGCGGTGATCGACGACGGCCTGCTGCGGACGGGCGTGCAGCCGCCGGGCCGGGCGGTGGTCAGCCGCGCCGCCGACCGGGCCAAGACCACGGTGGCGGTGGCGGCCGGCGGCACGGCGGTGCTCGGCGCCGCGCTGGACGGGCTGCAGCAGCTGGCCCCGGCGCTGCCGGTGGTGCAGCAGATCGCCACCCTGCCGCCCATCGCCCTGGTGGTGGCCGGCGGTATCGCCGCGGCCGGGCTGATGGCCTGGCTGGTGCTGAGGCGGCGATGATCGGGATCGTCGCCGGCCTGCTCGGCTCCCGTCTCGGTCGCCGGGCGGCGCTGGCACTGCTGGGCGCCGCCACCGTCGCGCTGATCCTCTGGCGCGTCTTCGCGGCCGGCCGGGCCGGCGTCGCCGCGCAGCAGACCCAGGAGACCCTGACCCATGTTCTGGACATCGTCCGGCGCGACCAGGCGCTGCGCTCTCTCAGCCCTGCTGCTCGCCGCGAGTGGCTGCGCCGCTACGCCGAAGGCCGGGAGCGCCGATAGCCTCTGCCTGGTGGTGGCCGAACCGCCGGTGACAACGGGCTGGGTCGAGAGCGCCGACCAGGCCTGGGTGGACTGGCTGGTGCCGATCGTCGATTACGGCCAGCGGCACTGCGGCTGGCGCTAAAAAGGGGGCGGAGGCCGAAAGGCTTCCGCCCCTTTTTTGCGTTTCAGAACCGGCCGGCGCGGAAATCCTCGATCGCCTCGGCGATCTGCGCCTCGGTGGTCATCACGAAGGGGCCGTATTTCGCCACCGGCTCGCGCAGCGGCTTGCCGGCGACGATCAGCAGCCGCGCCGGGCCGGCCTTGGCCGCGACGCGCACGCCGTCGCCGGCGCCGAGCACGCCCAGGGTGCCGCGCTCCAGCCCCTCGCCGCCGACCTCGGCCGCGCCCCGATAGACATAGGCGAAGCCGGCATGGCCGTCCGGCAGCGGCAGGTCGGCCGCGGCACCGGCCTCGAGCTGGACATCGAGATAGACCGGCTCGGTGGTGCCGCCCTCGACCGCGCCCGCCGTGCCGCCGAACCGGCCGGCGATGACGCGGATCCTGGCGCCCGGGCCGGCCGTCACCTCCGGCACCGAAGCGGCCGGGATGTCCTGGTAGCGCGGCGCCGTCATCTTCTCCGCCGCCGGCAGGTTGACCCAGAGCTGGAAGCCCCACATCAGGCCGTTCTCCTGCTCCGGCATCTCGGAATGGACGATGCCGCTGCCGGCGGTCATCCACTGCACGCTGCCGGGGCCGAGCAGGCCGACATTGCCCTTGTTGTCGCCGTGCCGCATCCGGCCGGCCAGCATGTAGGTCACGGTCTCGAAGCCGCGATGCGGATGGTCCGGGAAGCCGGCCAGGTAGTCGGCGGCGTCGTCGGAGCGGAACTCGTCCAGCATCAGGAACGGGTCGAGATCGGGCAGGCCGGGCTGGCCGATCACGCGGGTCAGCCTCACCCCGGCGCCCTCGCTGGCCGGGCGGCCGCGCAGGGTGCGGGTCACGCCGCGCGGGCGGGTCAGGGCAGCGGTGTCGGTGGTTGCCATCATCATCTCCGTCTCGGCGCCGGGATCATCGGCGCGGTTTCGCTCTGCCCTCAAGATCGGGCCGACGGCCGGCGCGGAGAATGCGGCTTTCCCCGAAACCGCCGTTCGCTATGATCGAACGATGCGGTATCGGCTCGACGACATCGCCACCTTCCTGCAGGTGGTGGACAGCGGCAGCATCAGCGCGGCGGCGCGACGGCTGAACCTGTCGAAATCCGTGGTCAGCAAGCGCGTCAGCGATCTCGAGGCGGCGCTGGGCGGGGCGCTGCTGCAGCGCTCGACCCGGCGGGTGCTGCCGACCGAGCGTGGCCTGGCCTTCTACGAGCGCGGCCGCAGCATCCTGCGCCAGCTCGACGAGGCGGCGGAGGAGGTGGCGGAGGGCGACGGCGACCTGCGCGGTGCTCTCCGCGTCGCCGCGCCGATGAGCTTCGGCACGCTGTATCTCGGCCCGGTGCTGTTCGACTTCGCCCGCCGCCACCCGCGGCTGGCCCTGACCCTCGACCTCGACGACCGCATGGTCGACCTGGCGGCACAGGGCTACGACCTCGCCATCCGCATCACCCGGCCGCGCGATTCGGCGCTGATCGCCCGGCGCCTCGCCGCCAGCCGGCGCGTGGTCTGCGCCAGCCCCGGCTACGCCGCCGCCACCGGACTGCCGAAGACCCTGGCCGAGCTGCCGCAGCACGAGGCGATCGGCTCCACCGAGGCGCCCTCCACCTGGCTGTGGCAGTTCGAGCCCTTCGCCGCCGGCGGGCCCCCGCGCAGCGTGGCGATGCGCAGCCGGGTCACCGTCAACAACGGCGAGGCCGCGCGGGACGCGGCGATCGCCGGGCTGGGGCTCACCGTGCTGCCGAGCTTCATCGTCGCCGACGCCCTGCGCCAGGGCCGGCTGCTGCCGGTGATGCTCGACGCCGAGCCGGTGGCGGATGTGATCCATGCGCTGTATCCGCAGACCCGGCACCTGTCGCGCCGGGTGCGGGCGCTGATCGACCACCTGGCCGAGAGCTGCGGCGAGGCCGCGCCCTGGGAGCAGGGGCTGTCGTTCGCCCCGGCCGAACGCCGGGTTTCCTGATCCGCCGCTTTCGCTGCCGGCCGATCGGCCCGATCTTCCCGGCATCACCACCGGATCGGAGATCGCGATGATCACGCTGCATGACCGCATGGCCCGGGGCCGCACCGAGACCGGCCTGGTCGAGGCCCGCCACACCTTCTCCTTCGGTCGGTTCCACGACCCGGACCGCATGGGGTTCCGGTCGCTGCGCGTGCTGAACGAGGACCGGGTCGTCCCGGGCGCCGGCTTCCCGGCGCATCCCCATGCCGAGATGGAGATCCTGACCTATGTGCTGTCCGGCGCGGTCGAGCATCGCGACAGCCTCGGCAACAGCGCGGTGGTCGGCGCCGGCGAGCTGCAGCGCATGACCGCCGGCACCGGCATCACCCATGCCGAGATGAACCCCTCGGCGACGGAGCCGCTGCACCTGCTGCAGATCTGGCTCCATCCCGACCGAAGCGGCCTGGCCCCCGGCTACGAGCAACTGAGCGTCGGCGAAGGGCCGGCGGGCGGGCTGCGGCTGGTGGCGGGGCCTGAGGCCGGAGACGGTGTGCTGCGGATCCACCAGGATGCCCGGCTCTCGATCGCGAGGCTTGCCGCCGGCGAGGCGGTGGAGCATGCGATCGCCCCAGGCCGGGCCGCCTTCGTCCAGCTGACCCGCGGGGTCGTCGCGCTCGACGGCCACGAGATGCGGGCGGGCGACGGCGCTGCGGTCGAAGGCGAGCCCGGCCTCCGGATCACCGCCGAGACCGAGGCGGAGTTCCTGCTGTTCGACCTGGCCTGACCGCCGATCCGCGGCCCGGAGATCGCATCCGGGCCGCGGACCCTCGACCGCCTGCTGTCCGTCCTGGCAGGATGCCGATGCCTGTTGAGACCTGCCACAGCCAAGGATCCATGCGCATCGCCCTGCTGATCGCGGCCATCGCCGCCTTTCTCGTCGGAATCGGCGTCTGGAGCTTCGCCATCACCGGCGATGTGGCCGGAGCCGATGGGGGCCAGGCCGTCCGGATCGCCGCCGGCGCGGCGGTGGCGGCTCTGCTGCTGATCGGCGGCTTCGTGGTGTTGATCGTGCGGGGACGGTCCCGCGACCGGGAGCGCCGCTGACCCGACCGGTACGGGGGTTGCGCCGGCCCTCGCGCTGTGGCCGGATGCCGGAAACCGCGGGAAGCGCAGCAGATCAGGAATGGCCGACGATCCGATGACCGAGCCGCCGCAGCGGGTGGGCTTCCTCCTGGTGCCGAACTTCTCGATGATGGCCCTGTCGGCGGTGCTGGAGCCGTTCCGCGCCGCCAACTGGGTGGCACGGCGCACGCTCTACGACTGGCGGCTGCTCTCGGTCGACGGCGAGCCGGTGACGGCCAGCAACGGCGGCGTGCTGATGGCGCAGGGCGCGATCGGGCCGGAGGATTCCTTCACCATGATCGTGGTCGTCGCCGGGCTGGACCCGCAGGACGGCCGCGACGAGCGCATCCTGGCCTGGCTGCGGCGGATGGCGCGGCGCGGCTCGCGGCTCGGCGCGGTCTCGACCGGCACCTATCACCTGGCCTGGGCCGGCCTGCTCGACGGCTATCGCTGCACCATCCACTGGGAAAATCTCAGCGGCTTCACCGAGACCTTCCCGCGGCTCGACGTCACCGGGCGGCTGTTCGAGATCGACCGCGACCGCTTCACCTCGGCCGGCGGCACGGCGTCGCTGGACATGACCCATTACCTGATCGGCCAGGCGCACGGGATCGACCTCGCCAACCAGGTGGCGGAGCAGTTCCTGCACGCCCGGCCGCGCCAGGGCCACGCGCCGCAGCGGATGGAGCTGCGCGAGCGGCTCGGCGTCAGCCATCCGAAGCTGCTGGCGGCGATCGCCGAGATCGAGGCCAATCTGGCGGAACCGCTGCCGCGGGCGGCGCTGGCCCGGGCCGCCGGGCTGTCGACCCGGCAGCTCGAGCGGCTGTTCCGGATCTATCTGAACTGCACCCCGTCCCAGTACTATCTCGAGGCGCGGCTGAAGCACGCCCAGATCCTGCTGGCGCAGACCTCGATGCCGATCCTGGAGGTGGCGGTGGCCTGCGGCTTCGCCTCGGCCTCGCATTTCGCCAAATGCTACCGCTCGCTGTTCAGCCACTCGCCGCGGGCGGAACGGGCGCCGCGCCCGGTCGCGCCGGCCCACGTCATGGGCCAGCGCCGGGCGTGGTAGCCGGCTACGGCAGCTGCACCCGGGCGGCGGTGACGCGGTTCTCGTTCTTCTCCTTGTCGCGGACCACGCCCCAGATCACCCCCCGCTGCGTGCGGTCCCAGGCGATGCCCTGGCCGGCGATGTCGAGCGGCGCGGTGCCGACCCAGCGCAGCACCGAGCCCGCCTCCGGCAAGGCCAGGGCATAGACCTCCGGCTCGTCATGGCCGGTGATCCAGAGCCGCCCGTCCGGCCCCCAGGAGCCGCCGGAATTGCTCATGTCGCCGAACTTCTCCAGCAGCTCCGGCGGCAGCACCCAGGCCTCGGCGACGCGCCAGTCGGCGTCGAAGCGGACGATCTGGGTGGCGTACTTGTTGCCATAGGCCAGCGGGCTGCGGTCGAACACCCGGTTGTAGTTGGCGAAACCGCCCCACCAGGCCCCGTCGCGATAGTCGATCCAGGTCAGCGAGCCGCGATCGATGCCGAAGCTGTGCGTGCCGACATGCTTCAGCGTCGCCGCGTCCCAGATCTCGACCGAGCTGGTCATCGGCCACTCCGGATAGTTGGAATGGGCGGTGTAGAGCTTGCCGTCGACGACCACGCCGCTGTCGAGATGGACGATCGGGCCGTCCTTCGCTTCGGTCCAGGCGGCGATCCGGGCGCCGGTCTTCCGGTTGTAGCGGGCGATCGACCGGCTGTTGATGGCGTAGAAGGAGTCGGCATCCACCGCCACGGCCTGCCGTGCCTCGGACGCGGGGAAGGAGGCGACCGCCTCGACCGGATAGGGCTTCGGCTCCTCCGCCCAGGCGGGGGCCGCCAGGAGGCCGGCGGCGAGAAGCAGAGCTGGAACTGCGGTCATGCGGATCATCGATCGTCCTCGCGTCTACGGAAGGCGCGGACCCTAGGCCCGGGGCCGTGACAGAACGATGATGCTTCCTTGATGCTTCGGTTGCCGGTGGTGCTATCGCAGCAGCGGCGTGACCTTCGCGCGCAGCAGCCGCACCAGTTCCGGGTCCATCAGGTCGTAACGGTCAGGGATGTCGAGGCAGATCACCCGGGATCGCCGCAACGAGGCGCGAAAGCGGGCGGACAGCTTGGCGCGCTGCGCCTTCTCCATGACGAAGATCAGGTCGGCCCATTCGACGAGCTCGGCGGTCAGCGGCTCTTCGGCATCGGGGTTCAGCCCGGCCGAGGCGGTCTCGATGCCCGGGGCATCGGCGAAGATCGCCTCCGCCGTCGGGCTGCGCCGCAGGTTGCGGCCGCAGACGAACAGGACGCGCTTCACCCGGCCGGCGCGTCCGCCCGCTGCAGGATCTCGGCCAGGCCCTGGGGCAGGGTGCCGCTCAGCAGCATCACCTGCAGCTGCAGCAGGGCGGCAACGGTCAGCGAATCGGTGATCCGGCCGTCCACCACCATGGCGAAGGCCTCGGCCAGCGGCACCGTGCGCAGTGCCAGATCCTCCGTCTCCTCCGGCTCGGCCTCGCCCTGGGTCAGGCCCCAGGCGACGAACAGATGGGCGATCTCGGTCGAGACGCTGTTCGACGGATGCATGGTCAGGAGGCCGTGCCAATGCGCCGCCTCCAGCCCGGTCTCCTCGCGCAGCTCGCGCTGGGCCGAGATGACCGGCGGCAGCTGCGGGTCGCCGCCGCCCTCTGGGATCTCCCAGCTGTACAGGTCGAGGGCGTAGCGGTACTGCCCGACGAGGGTGACCCGGCCGCGGTCGTCGACCGGCACCACTCCGATCGCCAGGTTCTTGAAGGTGACTACGCCATAGATCCCGGGCGTGCCGGCCGGGGTCAGCACATCGTGCTCGTCGACCTTGATCCAGGGATTCTCATAGACCGACTTGATCTTCAGCGTGGTCCAGCGGTTCAGGCCCCCACCGCTGCCGCCACCGTCACCACTCGCCACGGACATCCTCCACCAGCCGCTCCAGGCGGCTCAGATCGGCGACCTGCAGATGGTCGGCGGCACGGACGACGATGCCCGACTTGGCCAGATCGCTCAGCACCCGCGCCACCGTCTCGCGCGTTGTGCTGACCCGGCTGGCGATGTCGGAATGCACCGGGATCGGCCGGATCGTCGCGCTGCCGTCCGGCTGCGCCCCGAGCGTCGCCAGGCGCAGCAGCTCGGCATGCACCCGGTTGTTGGCGCCCACCGTGCTCAGCTCCATGATCCGCTCATTGGCCCGGCGGACCATGCCGACAAGATGCACCATGACCGCCAGCGCCAGGGCGGGATGCTCGGTCACGGCGCTGCGGAACAGGGCGGTGGGCAAGGCGGCGACGGTCGCGTCGGTCAGCGCCATGACATTGGCGGAGCGCGGCTCCCGGTCCAGCGCCGACAGCTCGCCGAAGGAGGCGCCGGCCGACAGGTCGTCAAAGGTGATCTCGCGGCCCGAAGCGGAATAGATCACCACCCGGACCTTGCCCTCGACCAGGAAATAGACGTGGTCCGGATCGTCGTTGCGGTCGATGATCTGCTCGTGTGGTGCGAAGCGCTGCCAGCGGCATTGCTTCTGCAACTCGGCGCGCAGGGCGGCCGGGGCGACCGCGAGGAGATCGATCCCGTCGAGGGGGCGGGCGTCGTTGGCAGGCACGGGTGCGTCTCGTTGTTGAGGCGCGCCAGGATAGGGCCGGCGGGCCGCGCCCGCCAGAGCCGATCTGCAGCCGTCAGCCCGGCCGCTGGAAAGCGGGGCGCAGCGGGCGTGGCGCGCCGATCCGGCGCAGCCAGCCGCGGGCCGGAACCTCGACCCGGCGATGCAGCAGGATGGAGAGCGGCAGCAGCGCCGCAACCATCAGGCCGATCACACCCAGTGACTGCACGGCGGAGAAGCCAGCGTCCTCGATCTCATGGCCGGTGGCCAGCCGCCAGCCGAGATGTGCGCTGTCGAGCAGCAGGATCTGCGCGAGATAGAGGGCGTAGGAGATCTCGCCGAGGAAGATCATCGGCCGCGTGCCCAGCGCCCGGCCCACCCGTGCCGTGTTCTGCGCCAGGCAGAGGATCAGCAGGCCGAACAATGGCATCACGAAGATGCCGCGCATGTTCAGGTGCATGGCCAGGACGATGCCGCCGGCGGTGGCCAGGGCCGCCGCATCGGTCGCCATCCATCGCGGGGCGCCGTCCTGCCAGACGCGGTAGAGGACCATGCCGCCGGTGAAGCCGAGGAAACAGCGCGGCACGCCCCAGTCGCTGGTCAGGTCGAGGTCGTGCTGCGGTCCCGCGGACAGCAGGGCGAAGCCGGCCAGGGTCGCGACATAGAGCAGGAGCAGTCCGGTCGGGCGCAGCCGGGCGACGACCGGCACCAGCAACGGGAAGGCAAGGCCGACGATCCATTCGGCGCTGATCGACCAGGACGGTCCGTTCCAGGTGATGGTGTCGTAGAGGCCGGCCGCGTTCAGCAGCAGCAGGCTGCCCGGCAGGCTGGCGAGGCTGTGGCTGCCGCCGAAGGCGTCGAGGCCGGTGCGGTCGACGGCGAGCTTCACCAGCTCCAGCAGAACGAAGCCGCCCAGGAGCACGAGATGCAACGGGTACAGCCGCGCCAGGCGGGCCCGCAGGAACGGGCCCAGCGTCGCCTTCGACGGCCCGTCGGCGAAGCTCGGCCCATAGACATGCATCAGGATGAAGCCGCTGAGCGCGAAGAACAGGTCGACGAAAAGGTAGCTTTTGCCGACGAAGTAGGTCGTGTCGGTCAGACGCAGGTTCGGGAACGACCCGACCGAATAGTGGAACAGCACGACGCAGAGCGCGGCGATGCCACGCAGCGCGGTCAGGGCGGGAAAGTATTGCTGCTGGCTGCGGGGGAATGCCTCGGCCATGAGCTCCGGAATGCTGTTGAAGGCGCCTGATGGACCGAACCATCGGGCCGGCCGAACGTTCCCCGGGCTGCGGCGTCCCGCCTCAGCCCCGTTCGGCCAGGGCGCGCTCCTCGACGCCGATGCGGTGGTACAGCAGCAGGGCATTGGCGAGAGAGAAGGCGATGGCGATCCACCAAGCACCGAAGGCCAGGGGCAGCACCGCGATCTCGGCCGTCACGATCAGGTAGTTGGGGTGCCGGACCCAGCGATAAGGGCCGCGGCGTACCAGCGGGGCGCCGGGCAGGCTGAGCACCCGTGTGGTCCAGTACGGCCCCAGCGTCGCCACCACCCAGACCCGCGCCGCCTGCAGCAGCAGGAACAGGCCCAGCAGCGGCCAGGACGGGACCCGGTCGGCCGGGATCAGCAGGAAGACCGCCAGCAGCCAGGCACCGTGCAGCAGGATGAACAGCGGATAGTGGCGCGCGCCGCTCTCGACCGCACTGCGGGCGCGCAGCCGGCTTTCGTTGCGACGGGCATAGACCAGCTCGCCCAGACGCTGCGCCGCCACCAGCAGCGCCACACCCTGTGCCCAGCCGAGCATCAGCCGCAATCCAGAACGGCGAAGCCGGCGCAGAAGCCGGGGCCCAGCGCGCTCAACAGCCAGCGCCCGGCCATCTGCCGGCGCTTCTCCGCCAGCACGAACAGCACCGTCACCGCCGACATGTTGCCGTAGCGGCGCAGCACCGCCCGCTCGGCCGCCATCGCCGCGTCCGGCAGCTCGAAGGCGTCGCGCAGCGCCTCGACCACCTTGGTGCCGCCGGGGTGGAACACGAAGCCGGAGAGATCCGCGACACCGAGTCCGTGCCGGTCGAGGAAGGCCTCCGCCGCCGGCCGCAGGTCGCGGCGCACCAGGGTCGGGATGTCGCGCGAGAAGATCACGCCGAGCCCGTCGGCCTCGACCGACCAGCCCATCACATCCAGCGTGCCGGGCCAGCGATGTTCGCCGGTCGGCCCCAGGGCCGGCGCGCCGTCCTCCGGTCGGATCAGGACCGCGGCGGCGCCGTCGCCGAACAGGGCGGTGGCGACGACGTTGCTCTTGGTCAGGTCGCCGCGGCGGAAGGTCGGGCCGCACAGCTCCACCACCAGCAGGAGCACGGTGCCGTTAAGGGCGCGGGACAGGGCGGCGGCGCGGGCCAGGCCCAGCACGCCGCCAGCGCAGCCCAGGCCGAACACCGGCAGCCGCACCGTGTCCGGCCGGAACGGCAGCCGCTCCATCAGCCGGGCGTCGAGGCTGGGCGTGGCGATGCCGGTCGAGCAGATGGTGACGATGGCGTCGACCTCGCCGGCGCCGATGCCGCCCTCATCCAGGCAGCGCCTTGCCGCGTCCTCCAGCAGGTCGAGCGCCGTGTTCATGAACACGGCGCTGCGGTCGTGCCAGTCATGCGGGGCGAAGTACCATTCCAGCGGCACGGCGGAACGGCGGGTGTCGATGCCGGCGGAATCGTAGATCGGCGCCATGCGCTCGAACAGCTCCGGCCGCGCCGCGAAGACGCGCCGGGCGCCTTCGCGCGCCTCGTCCTGGGTGATCACATACCGGGGAACGGCCGTTGTCAGCCCCGCAAGTCTCGGCATCCTGTACCTCCGCGGGGCCATCCCGCTCAGGGAGGGACCAGAACTGGTCCCTCCAGTCTGTTCGGGAAAGAGGCCGTCGCGTTGCAGGCGTAAGGCAGGGTCAGGATGCCGCAGGATCGGTGATCCGCCGCGGCCGCAGCGCCGTCGCGGCGATCAGGGCTGCGGCGAGGCAGGCCGCGGCCGCTCCCATCGCCAGCAGCGGGAAGCCGGCGGCGGCATAGCCGATCCCGGCCAGGCCGGTGCCGGTCAGGGTGCCGAGATAGGTGACGGCGCTGTTCAGCCCCAGCACGGCGCCGCGCGCCTCGGGCTTGGCCCGGGACAGCAGCAGTACCAGGATGTTCAGCCCGAAATGGTTGGCGAAGCCCCAAAGCCCGGTCAGCGCGGCGATCGCGGCGAAGCTGTGCGTCGCCGGCAGCATCAGCGCGTAGATCGCCGCCACCGCCAGCAGCATCAGCGGGAACAGCCGGCGTGGCCCCAGCCGGTCGACCAGCCCGTCGCCCAGGCTGGCGGCGCCGAAGCCGATGCCGTAGGTCAAGACGATCAGCCCGGCCTGGCCGGCGCTGAGGCCGAGCTCGGCCCGCACATGATCGCCGATGAAGGCGTAGACGCCGTAGAAGGCGGCCATGAAGCCGAGGCAGATCGCCAGCAGCGCCGGCACGCCGGGGTAGGCGAGGGGGGCGACCAGCGCCCCCAGTCCCGGCCTTGCGCCTCGGTCGCGCGACGGCGGTGCCGGCAGCCGGGCGATGCCGAACAGAGCCAGCACGGCCAGGCCGGCCAGCACCAGGAAGACGGCGCGCCAGCCCAGCGTCTCGGCCACAAGGGCGGCGGCCGGCACGCCGGCGACCATGGAGATCGACCAGCCGGTCAGCACCCGGCCCAGCACCCGCGATTCCCGCCCCGGCGGCGCGATCGTGGTGGCCAGGGTGTAGATCGAGGGCAGGATGATCCCGGCGCCCAGGCCGGCCAGCGCCTGGGCGGCCGCGAGCATCAGCCAATGCATGGCGAAGGCGGAGAGCAGCGTCGCCGCCGCCAGCCCGACCATGCCGCCCAGCAGCGCCCGGCGGGGGCCGATGCGGTCGATTTGCGGTGCCAGCAGGAAGGCCGACAGCGCGGTCGCCCCGCCATAGGCCGCGATGGCGCGGGACACGGCCACCGGCGTGGCCGCCATTGCCGTGGCGACATCGCCCAGGATCGGGCTCAGCACCAGCGAGTTCGAGCCGACCGCGGCAATGCCGGCGGTCAGGATCGCGGTCTGCAGCGAGACGGCGCTCTCATGTTGATGACGTTCGGTCATGAGATATAGTTGCCGAACCTGGTTCGGTCATGAAGGGCGATTCTCGTGGTCATCGAAAATACGAAAACGGTTCGGCGCCGGCCCGTGGAGGCGCCCTCCATCGACGCCGTCGACCGAAAGCTGTTAGGGCTGCTGGCGACCGATGCGACACTGAGCTATGCCGAGCTCGGCCGGGCGCTGAACCTGTCGCCGCCGGCGGTGCATGAGCGGGTGAAGCGGCTGAGGCGCGACGGGGTGATCAAGGCCACGGTCGCGGCGCTGGACGGGCGCAAGCTGGGCAAGCCGATCCTGGCCTTCATCCATGTCAACACCACCGGCTGGGGCAAGACCCAGGAGATGCTGGACCTGGCGCAGCGGCCGGATGTGGAGGAGATCCACACCGTCACCGGCGACACCTGTCTCATGCTGAAGGTGCGGACCCAGGACGCCCAGGGGCTGGAGGACCTGCTGCGGGTGATCTACGACATCCCCGGCGTCCAGGGCACGCGCAGCTACATCGTCCTCAGCTCGCATCTGGAGCGCGGGGCGTTGCCGGCCGATTAGGGTGCAGGCGATGCGTCCATGACTTGAGCGGGTCGCAGGCGGCATTCGGCCAGGCGGTCCAGCTCGTCCAGCGCGGCGGCGTGGCGCTGGCCCCAGTCGCATAGCTCCCGCAGCACCGGCTCCAGGCTCAGCCCCAGCGGGGTGGCCGAATAATCCACCCGCGACGGCACCTGGCGGAAGATCTCGCGGTGCACCAACCCGTGCTCCTCCATCTCGCGCAGCTGCTGGATCAGCACCTTCTGGCTGATCTCGGGCAACGACCGCTTGAGCTGCGACAGCCGTCGTGGCCCGTCGAACAGGTGGTAGAGGATGACCGCCTTCCAGCGGCCGCCGATCACCTTGAAGGCGCGCTCCACCGGCAGCACCGGCAGCCGCTTGATCGTCTCTGCCATGGTCACCTTCTGGTCAGTATGGAACGAAAGGGTGTGTAGAGCTGCCCGGCGGCATACTGGCAAAAGGCGCCTCACGCTGTCCAACGCCAGGTGAGGCCATGAAAGCCGTCCAGTTCAGCCGCTTCGGCGGGCCAGAGGTGCTCGAAACCGTCGAGCCGCCGACCCCGCAGCCCGGCCCCGGCGAGGTGCTGGTCCGGGTGCGGGCCGCCGGGGTGAACTATTTCGAGACTCTGATGCGTCGGAACCTCTACGCCGTGACGCCCGAGCTGCCGATGGTCCCGGGCGTCGAGGTGGCGGGAGAGATCGAGACGGTGGGGGAGGGTGTCGACGCCGCCCTTCGCGGTGCGCGGGTCGCGGTGCCGATGTTTGCCGTCGGCCGTCCCAATGGAGGCTATGCCGAATATCTCACCGTCGCGGCCGCTTCGGTCGTGCCGCTGCCCGACGGTTTGTCCTTCGAGCATGCCGTGGCGCTGCTGGTGCAGGGTCTGACGGCGCTGCACCTGGTACGGCGCAGCCCGCCGCGCGGCCGGTCGGTCCTGGTCACCGCCGCGGCCGGCGGCCTCGGGTCGCTCCTGCTGCAGCTTGCCCGGCGCGCCGGTGCCGAGCGGATCATTGCCGTGGCAGGAGGGCGGGAGAAGCTGGATATCGCCCGCAACCTCGGGGCGGATCTCGGCATCGACTACGGCGAGCCCGGCTGGGCCGGCCGGGTCCGGGAGGCCATCGGCGGCCATGGCGCCGACATCGTCTATGACACCGTTGGCGGCGCCGTGACCAGGGCTTGCCTTGAGGCCCTGGCGCCGGCCGGGGAGTTAGTGTTCGGCGCGCTCGGCCGGTACGAGCTCATGGTCGCCGAGCTGGAGGGGATGTTCTACCGCAACCAGTCGCTGAAGGGCTTCGCCCTGCTGCCGCTGCTGACGCCCGAAGGCCTGCGGGCCGACCTGGCGGAGCTGTTCGGCCTGGCCGCGACCGGCACGCTGACGGTGACCGTGGGCGGGCGCTACCGCCTGGACCAGGCGGCCGAGGCCCACCGTGTGCTGGAGGAGCGCCGGAGCACCGGCAAGATCGTCCTGGTGCCGTGACGACTCAGCCGCGCTCGCGCCGGTAGTGCAGGATCACGGCGCCGGTGTCGAGCGTCCGGCTTTCGATCAGCTTCAGGTCGATGCGGTCGAAGCCTGGCACGAACAGCCGCTGGCCGTCGCCGAACAGGGTCGGCGTCACCATCAGCCGATATTCGTCGAACAGGTCGCGGGCGACGAAGCTCTGGGCGATGCCGGCGCCGCCGAACATGTACAGGTCGCCGCCGGCCTCCGCCTTCAGCCGCGCGACCGCGCCCTCCAGGTCGTCGCGCACCACCGTGCCGTTCCAGCCGGGGTCGCCGGTCAGCGTGGTCGAGAACACGGTCTTGGGCAGCCGGTTCATCACCGAGGCCCAGGGAACGCCGGCGGCCGGGCTGTTCGGATCGGTCGCGGCCGGCTCCCAGAATCCCTTGTTGAACAGGAAGTTGACCCGGCCGTAGAGCAGGTGCCCGGCCCGCTCCAGGGAATAGCCGGACCAATGCGTCGCCAGGTCGTCGGACCATTGCGGCGGCACGAACTCCCCCTTCGGCCCAGTGATGTAGCCGTCCAGGCTGATGAACATCGACAGGATTGCCTTGCGCATGGGTGTCGTCCTCCTAGGTTGCTTTTTTATCTGATTGTATATAGCAACTGGTTGCTTCTTAGATTTTCCGATTGCATATTGCAAGCGGAAAAGGAGCGACCCCGCATGAGCAGTGAACCGCGATCCGGCTGTCCGATCAATCTCACCCTCGAGGCCCTGGGCGACCGCTGGAGCCTGCTGGTGATCCGCGACATCATGTTCGGCGACCGGCGGCACTTCCGCGAGCTGCTGACCCGGTCGGAGGAGGGCATTGCCTCCAACATCCTGGCCGACCGGCTGAAGCGCCTGACCGAGGCCGGCTTCCTGACCCGCACCGACGACGAGAGCCACAAGCAGAAGGCGATCTACAGCCTGACCGAGAAGGCGATCCAGCTGGTGCCGCTTCTGGCCCATATGGGGGCCTGGGGCCGCCGCCACATGCCGGCCACTCCCGACCTGTCGATCCGCGCCCAGCTGCTGGAGGAGGGTGGGCCGGCGCTGTGGGACGAGTTCATGGACGACCTGCGCAGTGCCCATCTCGGCCAGCCGCGCCGGCGCAACGGCCCGACCGTCGTCGAACGGCTGCGCGAGGCCTTCCTGGCGGTGCGCGCCGCCGGCTGAGGAAAAATATTCAAGGCCGTGTCGGAACCCCGGCTGGGGGGCCGTCCTTGGGGCATCAAAGGTTCAAACCAGGAGATGCCCCAGTGACCACCACCCCTGCCTCCGACCGCGAGCTCGTCCTGACCCGCCTGATCGACGCGCCGCGCGAGAAGCTGTTCCGCGCCTGGACCGAGCCCGAGCTGATGAAGCAGTGGTTCACGCCGCGGCCCTGGACCACTCCGGTGATCGAGGTCGATCTGCGGCCGGGCGGCTCCAACCTGATCGTGATGCGCGGCCCCGACGGCACCGAATTCCCGAACCGGGGCGTCTATCTCGAGATCGTCAAGAACGAGCGCCTGGTCTTCACCGACGCCTACACCAAGGCCTGGGAGCCGTCGGAGAAGCCGTTCTTCACCGGCATCATCACCTTCGCGGACGAGGGCGGGAAGACCCGCTACACGGCCCGTGCCCTGCACTGGACCGTGGCCGATCGCGAGGCCCATGAGAAGATGGGCTTCCACGAAGGCTGGGGGCTGTGCGCCGACCAGCTGGCGGAGCTCGTGGCGAAGATCTGATGAAAGTGCGGGTGGTGCCCGTGTGCCACCCGCCGAAATCCAGAACCGTCACGGCGAGCCCCGAAGGGGCGTGGCCATCCAGAGAGATCGAGCCGCTGGATCGCCACGTCGGCTTCGCCTCCTCGCGATGACGAGGAAATTGATGTCCAGGGTGGATCAGCCTGCCGTGCCCTTGCTGCAGTAGTGGTAGCGGTACAGCTCGGTGCGGAAGCCGAGCGACGCGTAGAGCGCCAGGGCCGGTGCGTTGTCGGCCACCACCTGCAGGCAGGCGCCGCCGGCGCCCTGGGTCAGCGCCCAATCCATCAGATGGCCGACGGTCCGGCTCCCGTAACCGCGCTGGCGATGCTCGGGACGGGTGGCGACAGCCTCGACCACCAGAAGCCGGTCGTGCACGACGCCATAGGCCGTCGCTACCACCTGGCCGTCGACCCGGCAGGCGGCGAAGGCCTTGGGCAGCGCGATGCTGTCGACCATTGCGCCAAAGATCGGGTCGGCCTGGACCGATCGCAGGGCGAGCCAGTCCTCGTCCGGTCGGTCCGACAGCTCGATATGGGCGCAGTCCCGCGGCCGGTGGTCGGACAGGTCTGCCAGCAGGGTGGTGGTGTCGCCTTCGGCGACGTAGCCCTCGCGCTCCAGCGGCGCGTCCATGCCTGTCGCGATCGAGGGCACCCGGAACCGGGACGGCTGGCCGAGGCCGCGATAGATCCCCTCCGCCGCCGCGATGATGCCGCCGGGGTCGCGCGGGCCGCCGCGCAGCGGGTTGACCGAGTTGGTCCGGCGCGTGGCGCCGCCGGAGGCACGCAGCAGCCAGCCGCCCAGCAGCACCTGCCGCGGCGACGGCCAGGCGTTCTGGCAGGCTTCCTCGACTCTCCAGGCGATATCGTCGGCGGACATGGACACGACCCCGAAACGGAAAGGGCCGGACGGCTGCCCGGCCCTCTCTCTATGTAGCGACGATTCAGCGCCGCGGCAGCAGCTTCTGCACCTCGTCGGCGGCGTCGGCCAGGGCCTCCTCCGGCGTCGCGCTCTGCTCCACCACCCGCGACAGGTTGTCGACGATGGTCTGGGTCACCTTGACGCCGTTGCTGCCGGGGAAGGCGTACCAAGGCCGCATCTTGTCCATCTGCTCCAGCCCGGCCTTGAACAGCGGGTTCTTGGCGTAGAAGTCGCCGAGATATTCGGGCGACTTGGCCGCCAGATCGTTGTTCGGGACATAGCCGGTGCCCGGCACCACCACCGAGGCGCCATAGGGGCCGGCGGCAAACTTGATGAACTCCCAGGCCGCCTGCTGCCTGGCCGGGTCGCGGGTCAGCATCACCGCGGCGTTGCCGCCGGTCGGCAGCCGGCCCTTGGCCGGATCCAGCAGCGGGATCGCCGCGGTCCTCAGCTCGAACTTATCGCCGACATTCTTGATGGTGTTGCGCAGCGCGCCGGTGGTCTGGAAGGCGAGGCCGACCTTGCCGGCGACGAAGGCCTGCTCGCCGGCGGATTTGGTGAAGACCGGCATGCCGCCCTCGGTCACCATGCGCTGGACCAGGGTGAACGCAGCCAGGCCTTCCTGGCCGTCGAAGGCGACCTTCTTCTCATCCGCCGACAGCATGTCGCCGCCGGCGCCGAACAACAGGGCGCTGAACATCCAGTCGTCGCCCTGCCAGCGGAAGTCTATGCCGTCGACGCCGTCGCCCAGCGCCTTGATCTTGGCGCCGAGCGCCAGCACCTCGTCCCAGGTCTTCGGCGGATTGTCGGGGTTGCCGCCGGCTTTCCGCACCAGGTCGGCGTTGTAGTACATGATCGGGTTCGATGTGGCGAAAGCCAGCCCGGCCTGCTGTCCGCCGAACTGGGCCAGGCCCAGGATGTGGTCGCTGAAGCCCTGCTCGGCCATATGGCCGTCCTTGTCGACGAATAGCTTGAGGTCGACCGAGATGCCGCGCTCCGCCACCACCCGCAGCCGGTTCAGGCCGATGAAGGTGACATCCGGCATCTCCGCGGTGCCGGCCTGGCGCAGGATCAGCTGTAGCCCGTCCTCATAGGTCGGCGAAGGGCTGGCGAACACGATCTTGATGTCCGGATGCTCGGACATGAATCTCTGCGAGATCGTGTCCATCACGTCCTTGAAGAAGCCCGGCATCGGGTAATGGACGGTCAGGGTGGTCTCAGCCTGCGCGGCACCGGCCAGGCTCGCCGCCAGCGCGATGCCCGCCAGCGCGGTTCGGATCAGTTTCACGGATTGCCCCTCTCTGGAAGAAATGCGACCGGGTCAGCCCTTCAGCCCGGTCAGTGTGATGCCTTCGATGAAGCGGCGCTGGGCGGCCAGGAAGGCGGCGACCAGCGGCAGGGTGACGATCACCGTCGCCGCCATCAGCGCGCCATAGTCGTCGCCGGCCTCGGCGGCGCGGAAGAACAGCAGGCCCAGCGGCGGGGTCGCCATGCGGGTGTCGCTGACCACGATCAGCGGCCAGAACAGGTCGTTCCAATGGGCGACGACCGAGAAGATCGCGAAGGCGGTGATCGCCGGCCAGGCGTTCGGCACGATGACGCGCCAGACGATCGCCAGCTCCGACATCCCGTCCAGCCGGGCCGCGGCGATCAGGTCGTCCGGCATCGCCCGGAAGAACTGCAGGAACAGGAAGATGCCGAACACCGAGATGGTGAAGGGTGCCACCAGCGCGACAGTGGTGTTCAGCGTGCCGCTGGCCGACAGCGCCACATAGATCGGCAGGGCGATGGCATGGATCGGCACCAGCAGGCCCAGCATGATCATGGTGACCATGGCCCGGGATCCACGGAAGCGCAGCTTGGCCATGGCATAGGCGCAAGGCACGGCGACCAGCACCTGCAGCACCAGGATCAGGCCGCAGACGATCACGCCGTTCAGCAGGATCTGCCCCATCGGCACCCGGGTCAGCGCCTTGGTGAAATTCTCGACCAGCGCCCAGCGGTGCGGCAGCAGCGACAGGGAGGAGGAGAAGATCTCGTCCTGCGGCTTCATCGCGACCGACAGCATCCACAGATAGGGCGCGACGAAGACCAGGGCGCCGAGCGACAGCAGGGCCAGGCGGATGATCCGCAGGGGGGGCCACGCGGTCATGCGTAGTGCACCCGGCGGTCGAGGACGCGGTACTGCACCAGCATCAGCACCACCAGCACGGCCAGGAACACCACCGTCATCGCCGAGGCGTAGCCGACCCGGAGATAGACGAAGCCCTCCTGGTAGATGGTCCAGAGCAGGACCTCGGACGCCTTGTTCGGGCCCCCCTGGGTCAGCGTGCCGACGGTCTCGAACACCTTCACCGCGTTGACCACGCTGATGGTGATCACGAACAGCGTGGTTGGCCCCAGCATCGGCCAGGTCACCAGCCGGAACCGCTCCCAGGCACTGGCGGCGCCATCGATCTCGGCGGCGGCGTACAGCTCGCGCGGGATCGCGGTCAGCCCGGCCAGGAACAGCACCATGTTGAAGCCGACCGACTGCCACACGCCGATCAGCGCCAGGCTCAGCAGCACGGTCTTGCTGTCGCCCAGCCAGTTCGGGCCGGGCAGGCCGACCAGCCGCAGCATCTCGTTCACCGGGCCGATGCTGGGATGCAGCAGGTACTGCCAGACCGTGGCCATGGCCACCAGCAGCGAGGCGACGGGCAGGAAGTAGACGGTGCGGAACAGCGCCCGGCCGCGCGTCTCCGCCTCGATCAACAGCGCGACGCCGAGACCCAGCAGCACCGAGGCCGGGGTGACGATCGCGGTGTAGACCGCGGTGTTCTTCAGCGAGATCAGGAAGGTCCGGTCGCCCAGCAGCTCGGCGTAGTTGTCGAGGCCGATGAAGGTGACGCCATCATAGCCGAGCTCGTAGTCGGTCAGGCTGAAGCCCAGCACTGCCAGGGTCGGGGCCAGGACCAGGACCGCCAGCAGCAGCACCGCCGGGCCGGACAGGCGCCAGGCGGCGAAGCCCTCCGCCCGCGCCGCGGCCCGGGCGGCCCGGCGGGCGGTGCCGTCGTCGAATGCCAGCTCAGCCATGGGCCGCGATCCGCAGCGGCGCCGCCGACACCGACACGCGGCCACCCTCGGGGCCGAAGACCAGGATGTCGGCAGCGTCGATCGCCAGCGTCGCCGCGGCGCCGGGCGCGAGCTCGGCCGCCAGGGCCGGGGCGGTCTTGGCGACCAGCTCCGCCCCGTCGGCCAATGTGAGGAACACCAGCAGCTCGGAGCCCAGGAACTCGAGCCGGCGCACCGTTGCGGCCAAGCCGGGCTGACCCGCCATCAGGAAGCGAAGCGCCTCCGGCCGGATGCCCAGCGTCACCGCGGTCCCGGGCACGGCCTCGATACCGTCGACCAGGACCCGGCCGCCGATGCGGGCGGCGTGCGTGTCGTCCAGCACCGCTTGCAGCAGGTTGATGCGCGGACTGCCGATGAACTGCGCCACCTCGACATGCGCCGGGTCGGTGTAGATGCGGGACGGCGTGTCGAGCTGCAGCAGCCGGCCGCCCATCATCAGCGCGACCCGGTCGGCCATGCTCAGCGCCTCGGACTGGTCATGGGTGACATACAGCGTGGTGACGCCGGCGCGGCGGTGCAGCTCGACGATCTCGCCGCGGGTGTGGACCCGGAGGTTGGCGTCCAGATTCGACAGCGGCTCGTCCATCAGGAAGGCCGCGGGGCGGCGCACCAGGGCCCGGGCCAGGGCGACACGCTGGCGCTGGCCGCCGGACATCTGGCCCGGCTTGCGGTCGAGCAGGTGGTCGATCCTCAGGCTGGCAGCCGTCTCGCGGACCGAGGCCTGGATCTCTGTGCGCAGGGTCCGCTGGCCGGGCATCAGATTGCCGATGAAGGGCAGGCGCTGCGCCGTCGACAGCCGCCGCATCGCCAGCGGCACGGCGATGTTCTGCCCGGCGGTCAGATGCGGATACAGGGCGTAGGACTGGAACACCATGGCGATGTCGCGCGCCGCCGGGCGCAGCGCGGTGATGTCGCGGTCGCCCAGCTGCACCGTTCCGGTGTCGGCATGCTCCAGCCCGGCGGCGATGCGCAGCAGGGTGGTCTTGCCGCAGCCGGACGGGCCGACCAGGGCGATGAACTCGCCCGGCGCGGCCTCGATGGTGACGTCCTGCAGGATCCGGTTGCCGCCGAAGGCCTTGCTGATGCGGCGCAGCGTCAGGCCGGTCACGAGATGGCCTCGACGGGCTGGTGACGCGGATAGACCTCGTGGATTACGTCGTCGATCACGAAGGGCTGCAGCTCCGGCAGCTCGACGATCTCGCTCGACACCGTCTCGTCCAGCGTGTGGATCACGGCGCCGAGGATCCGGTCGCCCGGCATGTCGCGCTCCATCGGCCCGACGATGAAGCCGGAGGAGGGCCCCCAGACATACCGGGTGCCGAGATGGGCGCCGGTCCAGGCGCGGTGCAAATGGCCGCTGGCAACCAGGGCCACGCCATGCCGCTCGAACAGCTCCAGCAGCCGGCGGCGCGGCGCCGGGCGGATGCTCCAATAGCCGGTGTCGCCCTCGTCCGGCTGGTCGACGAAGATCGGCTTGTGGGTGAAGACCATGACGCCGCGGCCCTCGCAGGCCTCCAGCACGCCCTGCAGCCAGGCGAATTGCGCCGCCTCCTCCTCATCACCGCTGCCGATGACCTGGCTGTTCAGCCCGACCAGGCGCCAGCCGGGCTGGTCGTGTACCCAGCGATCCGGCCCGACGATGCGGCGCCAGCGCTCCAGCCGCTCGCGATTGGCCGGCTGGCGGGTGCCGGGCAGGTCGCCGACATCGTGGTTGCCGGGCACCGACAGCACCGGGAAGGGCAGGGCGCGCAGCAGCTCGGCGCAATGCTCCAGATCGGCCTCGACATCCGCCCCGTCGACGCTGAGGTCGCCGGTGTGGACCACCAGGTCCGGCCGGGCGGCCTGCAGCCACTCCGCCAGCGGCGCCCAGTTCGGCGCGAAGTGGCTCTTGCCGGGGCTCAGATGGGTATCGCTGATCTGGATCACCCGCACGGTCGGCTCCTTGCTGCTGCCGATCGCCCGTCATGGCAAATCACCCGCGCATCGGGCGGCCCGACGAGCGGCGGCAATCGGATGTGTCGAAAAAGCGAGCTTTGGTGCCGCGGCCGGTATCCGGTTCCGCTGCGTCTCGCGGATGATAGGGAGCGGGGATGACGGATCTGTTGCACGCGGATGAAGAATCGATGTCCGCAGGGACCGGATCGACGGTCGACGCCGTGCAGCATCGCCGGGCATCATGGCCCGGGGGACGATTCGATGAAGGCGGGTGGATGATCGTTCGAGGGTGGCAGGCGGCGTGGCGGTGACGGGGGTGGCGACCCGCCGGCGATCACCGCTGCTGATGGCGCTGGTGCAGTGGAACCGCGCCACCATTCCCTGGCCGGTGGCGCTGCGCAACGCGCTGGCCGTGGCCCTGCCCGTGATCCTCGGCGTGTTGCTCGGCCAGACCGATGTCGGGCTCGCCGTCGCCGGCGGCGCGCTCAATGTCGTGACCTCGGATGCGCCGGGGCCGCATGCGCTGCGCCTGCGCCGCATGCTGCTGATCTCGGTCGGCACCGGGCTGGCGGCCTTGGCCGGCTTCTCGCTCGGCACGCAATGGCTGCCCTTCCTGCCGGTGCTGGCGGTCTCGGCCTTCCTGCTCGCCATGCTGGTGGCGCTCGGCCCGGTGGCGATGCAGGGCGGCACCGCGATCCTGATCGTGCTGGTGGTGACTGCCGGGACCGCCGGCCATGGCTTCGACCCCTGGGCCGCCGCCGGCCTGTTCTTCGCCGGCGGCCTGCTGGCCACGCTGTTCTCCGTGGCCGCCTGGCCGCTCAGGATCTACCAGCCGGAGCGCGACGCGCTGGCCGCGGTCTACCGCATGCTGTCGGAGATCGCGCGGGCGATGCCGGAGGACACCGAATTCATGTCGCTGGCCGATTCCCTGGGTGAGGCACAACTGCTGCTGGCCCGCAGCGGCGCCGCCCGGATCCGCGGGGTGGAGGCGTTCCGGGTGCTGCTGGGCCTGGCCGAGCGCATCCGGCTCGAGCTGCTGGCACTGTCCGACCTGCGCGGCCAGGTCGAGGACCCGGCGCTGCCGGCCGTGATGCGCCAGGCCGCGGTGGTGCTGCGCGGCCTCGGCATGGCGTTGCGCCAGGGCCGGCCGATGGAGGGCGGGGCGGCGCTGAAAGGGTTCGAGGCGGCGCTGGCCGCTCTGCGCGACGCTCGCCACGCGGCGCATGAGCCGCTCCTCCGCTCCCGCCTGCATCTGGCGGAGGCGCGGGCGATCGGGCTGGCCGGAGCGCTGCGCGCCGCGCTCCGCAACTCGGCCGAGGCCGGCGTCCGCGGCGACCGGCGGGCGGCCGAGCGCGATGCCCTGCAGCCGGCGGCGCTGCGGCCCGGCGCGCCGCTGGCGACGTTGCGTGCCAACCTGTCGTTGTCCTCCGCCGCCTTCCGCCACGCGCTGCGCCTGACCGTCTGCGTGGTGGCGGCGGAGGCGCTGGGCCGCGCCATCGGCCTGCCGCAGTTCTACTGGATCGCCATGACGGTGGTGATCGTGCTGAAGCCGGATTTCGGCGGCACCGTCAGCTTCGGCCTGCTGCGCATGTTCGGCACCCTGGCCGGCCTGCTGGTGGCCACGGCGGTCGTCTATCTGGTGGCCGACCACCCGCTGGCCCAGGCGCTGCTGATCGCGCCGCTCTATTTCGGCTTCCGCTACCTCGCGCCGGTGCATTACGGCCTGGCGGTGTCGCTGCTGACCGCCGTGGTGGTGCTGCTGCTGGGACTGGCCGGGCAACCGGCCGGGCACACGCTGCTGGACCGCGGCGTCGCCACGGTGCTGGGCAGCCTGCTGGCGCTGGCCGCCTATCTGCTGTGGCCGACCTGGGAGCGCGGGCGGGAGCGGCCGGTGATCGCCGCCATGCTCGACGCCTATGCCGCCTATCTGGGGGCGTTGCTGGGCACCGACGCGAAGGCTCAGGCCGAGGCCCGTACCGCCGCTCGCGCCGCCCGGGTCAACGCCCAGGCCTCGGTCGAGCGGCTGCGGGTCGAGCCGGCCGATCCCGCTCAGCCGGCGCGGGCCGAGGCGATCTTCGCCAATGCCAACCGCATCCTGCGGGCCGGCATGGCGCTGGAAAGCGCGCTGCACGACCATGGCGGCGCGGCGCTGGCGAAGCACGCCGCGATCGCATCGTTCGGCCATGCCATCGCCGTCGCCCTGGGCGAGTTGGCCACCGCCCTGCGCGACAATCGGGCGCCGGCGATCCCGCCCGACCTGCCGGCGCGCCACCGGGCGCTGAGCGAACTGCTCGATCTGGCCCGCCAGCCCGAGGCGGATCTGCCGGTGATCATCGCACTGCTCGAAGCGACCGACCGCATGGTCGATGCCGTCGAGGCGTTGGCCGACGTGATCGGAGCTACGGCGGTGGCATAGCGCACGCGATCTCGGCCACACTGCCCGGCCGGGACTCACCGGGCGAAAGAGGGTGGAACGCCATGACGGTCAAGGGAAGCTGCCATTGCGGCGCGACGCAGTTCGAGGTGCCGACGGCGCCGGAGAGCGTCACCCGCTGCACCTGCTCCTTCTGCGCCAAGCGCGGCGCGCTGTGGGGCTACTACCCCGCCGCCGACTTCAAGTTGACGACGGCGCGCGACCGGGTGTCGACCTATCAGTGGGGCAGCTACACCATCCACCACCACCACTGCGGTGTCTGCGGCTGCACCACCTATACCGAGACGCCGGACTTCAGCACCGGCCAGCCGGATTTCAGCAACCCCAAGGTCAGCATCAACGCCCGGCTGCTCGACGATTTCGACCTGGACGCAGTGCCGGTGACGGTGATCGACGGCAAGAACCTCTGGTAGTCACCGGCGGGCCGGAGCGCCGCCTTCCAGCAGCCGGACGAGGCGCCGGTTCTCGCGGGAGCGAGCGGCATCCAGCGGCGAGCCGCCGAAATGGTTCTTCCGCTGCGGATCGGCGCCACGCTCCAGCAGCAGCTTCACAGCTTCGATCCGGTTCTGCACCACCGCCTCGTGCAGCGGGGTGTTGCCGAGCTCGCCCGACGCATTCGCATCGGCGCCGCCGTCCAGCAGCGCCGTGATCTCATCGGTCCGGCCGCGATTCGCCGCGACATGGATCGGGGCGTCGCCGAAGACTCCCGGCTGGTTCACGTCGGACAGGTCGGTCCCGGCAAAGTCGGGCAGATCCTGGTAGCGTCTCAGCACATCGTCCGCATTCATCAGGGCATTCTCACAACTGGATATTAGGCCGCATCGCGCCGCAGCGCCGCGGTCTCGACCACGGCGGAGATGGCGTCGAGCATGGCGGTGTCGTCGCCGGCCATCGCCTCCATCGACGCCATGCGGGCGATCACCGTGGCGGCCACGTTCTCCTCCACCGTGCCCTCGGCATAGGCGTAGTAGATCACCGCGCGCTCGCCGTCGCGGTGGCAGCGCCCCTCGATCTGCTGCAGCTGGATGGCGCTGTGGCGCATGTCGTGCACCACCAGCGACCGGTCGCGCTCTCCGCCCGGCAGCTCGCCGCGATGCAGCGAGATCGATTCCGTCACCGTGAACAGCACCGCGTCCAGCCGGCCGGTCTGGAAGGCGATCCGGACATTCTCGTTGGTCTCGCCGGACTGGGTGCCGTTGATCTCGCCGACCGACCAGCCGCGGCCGCGCAGCGTTTCGGCCAGCATGGCGCTGGTCTCCAGGAAAGCGACCGAGACCGCCACCTGCTGCCCGTTGGCCAGCAGGTCGTCGCAGAAATCGGCGGTGCCGGCGATGCGCAGCAGGCTGGCCTTCTGCCGGAAGCGCAGATCGGCGGCCCAGCCGGTGGCGCGGCGGGTGCTGCCGGCGGCCAGGCCGAGCTCGCGCCGGAACTCGCGCCACGTCGCCTCGTAGAGTCGCCGGGCAGGCGCGTCCAGCGCAGTCGGCGCCAGCTCGCGCTGCACCTCGGGCCAGCCGGCGATATCCTCCGGCCGGCGGCGCAGCCCGATCGCCTTGGGCCCTTTGTAAAGGAGATCGGCCATCACACGGCGATCCTCCGGGTTCGGCTCCCAGCTCCAGTTCTTCCAGCGGCCCTTGGCGCGGCCGATGCGCAGCCGTTTCATCAGGGTGCGGAAGCCGTCGAGGTCGCCGGCGACGCCGCCCGCGGCCTCGGCCAGCAGCCGGCCGAGATAGGACAGCTCGTGCGGCGCCTGGCCGGCAGTGGCGCTCATATAGATCGTGAACTCGGCGGCTGCGGCCATCTGCCGGCAGACCAAGCCTTGCTGCGAGTTCGGGTTGCGGATGCGGTGCGCCTCGTCGATCACCACGATCGGCCAGGTCCGCTTCGGCGTGCCGTGCTTCGCCAGCTCATTGTTCTTGGCTCGCGTCGAGCGTTTGGTGCTGGCGGGCGGCGGTGCCAGCAGCGACTTGGTCTTCTCGAAGTTGGTCAGGGTCACCCGCTTCGCCGCGGTGCCGGAGCGGGCGATGGTCCGGCGCCATTGCGGCACGGCGCCCTTCGGGCAGATCACCAGCACCTCGGCCTCCGGCATCGCTGCGACCGCCAGCCAGGCCGACAGGGTCTTGCCCAGCCCGGTCAGGTCGCCCAGCAGGAAGCCCGGCCGTCCCGCCGCCCGCGCCGCGAGGATGGCGTCGCGGGCGACGCGCTGATGCGGCCGCGGCACGAAATCGGGGCCGTCTTCGGCAAGGCGGATCTTGGCGGGATCGAGGGGCTTCATCATCGCTTTCCTGGCCTGATCCCGGACGAAGCGCAATGGGGTCGGGCGGGCGATGCTGCGCGATGGGATCGTGACATTTCGGCTACGGCGTTGGTTTTAATTTGTATTCTCGATATCCGGGAGCATGGTGCGCCGCGTCATCCCCGAAACGATCGCTTGCGATCAGAGGTTTCCATGAGGAAGAGCCTTTTCTGTGCGGCCGCGTTGGCGGCCCTCGCCGCCACCTGCGCGGCCCACGCCGAGGACGCGAACGTGACCTCGGGCCTGCAGCTCAGGCTTTCGGGCCGCGTCGGCTTCCTGGCCGGCGTGCTGTTCAACGACAATCGCAGCCCCGACATCGATCGCGACTACGATTTCGAGTCGGGCGCGCGGCTGCAGTTCGACGTCAAGAACGTCACCGATTCCGGCCTGGAATACGGCGCCCGGATTCGCTTCAACAATGTCGACCGCCGCAACGACGTCACTGTCGATCGCACCTATGTCTACCTGAAGGGCGATTTCGGCACGGTGACCCTTGGCGATGCGCCCTATATCGCGGAGGACTTCCACGTCTATGCGCAGCAGACGCTGGGTACCAAATTCGGTCTCGACACCGACTGGGGCAACGGCTTCCGCAGCCCCGGCACCTGGATCGGCGGCAGTGATGCGTTCTTCGCCGTGGCGCCGTACCAGCAGTTCGGCGGGCTGAACAGCAAGGACACGAAGGTCAAATACACGTCGCCGAGCTTCGCGGGGCTGTCCTTCGGCGTCGACTTCACGCCCGTGGTCGGCGGCAACGGCCATGCCGGCAATGGCGGTCGCAATGACCTGATCAACGACAGCACCACCGTCTATGAGAACGTCATCGGCGGCGGCATCGACTACCGGCAGACCTTCGACGGCACCGAACTGCGCTTCTCCGGAATGGCCTATGACGGCAACGGCGTCAGCGGCAATCACGACCTCGAGGCCTATTACCTGGCCGGCCAGGTCGGTTTCGCCAACGGCTTTTGGGCCAGCGCCAGCTGGACCCATTTCTCCAGCACGTTCCGGGCGGACAAGGCGATCGACTCGATCGTCGGCGACCTGTCCTACACCACCGGCCCGTGGCTGGCCTCGATCGGCTATGCCTATACGGCGGCGCAGAAGAACAATGGGTTGGACTCGACCTTCACCGACGGCGACGATCTGAAGGCCAGCCACAACGTGATCGGCACGCTGGTCTACAACCTGGCGCCGGGCCTCGATGTGTTCAGCGAGCTCCGCTACGAGAAGGACGAGTTCCGCCAGGGATCGGACTTCGAGACCTCGTCCCTGAGCGTCGGCAGCATCCTGAACTTCTGATCCGGACCGGGGCGCGGTTTTCCCGCGCCCCGGCCGCTTTCAGGCCAGCTTAATCCCCAGCACGTTGGCGCCGGTGTAGAGGCCCAGCAGCACGATCGCGATGCTGCTGATTACCAGCAGGGCGTTGAACACCGCCCCGCCATACAGGTCGGGGTCGGTCTCGGACCGCCGCAGGTACCAGACCGCCACCACCGCGGCGAGCAGGAAGATGCCGGTGGCCACCCCGCCGATCTGGATCATCAGCACCGGCGACTGCAAGGTCATGTAGGCCAGCCCCCAGATGATTGGCAGCGCCACGGTGAAGATGCGGATCCAGCGTGTCCGCTGCCGCGTGTCGTGCCAGTCCACCGCGCCGATGACGGCCAGCAGGTTGACATACATCCGCGACCAGCTCGGGATCGAGGCCCACAAGGTCGAGCCCAGCACCGCGATCGCCCCGACCAGGAATGCCAGCCCGGCCCATTCGCCGAGCGTGTCGGTGTACATGCGCGAGACGGTGGTGATCATCTCGTTGCCTTTCGGCACCAGCCCCTGCGGGTTCAGCACCGCTGCGCCCATGATGTAGAAGGCGATGGTCGAGAAGGTGTAGATGCACCAGGAGACGAAGGCGTCCTTGTACATCACGCTGATCCAGCCCCGGGCGCGGCGCTTCCACGCCTCGCTGCCGTCATTGGGGCCGACCGACCGGGCATAGCCCTTCTCGACGCACCAATAGGTGTAGAAGGTCAGCTCGTCGGCCCCGACGCCGGTGATGCCGAACATGGCGATCGCGGCGCCCACGGCCCCGGCCGGGATGGTCAGGGCCAGCCCGGCCGCCAGGTCGCCGGCGGCGTAGGGGTAGGGCGTGAAAGGCAGGCCGAGCGCGATCACCACCGTGACGACGGAGAACACCACGACCAGCAGCACCGCGCCGCGCTCGATCAGGCTGTAGTTGTTGGAATAGAGCAGGGCGATCGAGACGCAGACCAGCAGTGCCGTCCAGATCCCGAGCGACGTGGTGCCCAGCGGATCTCCGCCCAGCGGCAGCAGGATCGAGAAGGCCAGGGCCGTGCCGCCCAGCACGCCGCCGACCTGCAGAATCTTCGACAGCGCCATGACGACCCACAGCAGGTTGACCCAGCCGATGCGCCCGACCGCCGGCGGCACCTTGTTGTAGCCGGTCAGGGCCGGCTGGCCGGTGGAGATGGTCCAGCGCGCCAGCTCGACCTGCACGGCGACTTTCACGAAGGTCGAGAAGATCACCATCCAGAGCAGGGCGAAGCCCACCTGGGCTCCCAGCGTGGTGGTGGCGACGAGCTCGCCGGACCCGACGATCGAGGCCGACAGGATCAGCCCGGGCCCGAGATGCTTCAGGCTGGCGCCCCATCCCTTCGGCGGCTCCCGCACGCCTTCCGGCGTGAGGTGATAGGGATCGTCGATGTCTGTGGCTCGCCCTTGAGCGATGTCGGTCATGGTGGTTTCCCCTTCTCGGTTCCGCGCATCCCGCTCGATCGCCGTCGGGCTTGCAGATGCATCCGGTTGCGAAGGGGTATCGTCCGACATTTCGGCACGGACGACGAGCCCAAACCGCACCTGCGGTGGCCGATTCTTGGGATCGTTATCCTGCGCGCAGGTATTTTGCGCTGCTGTCATGCTCGAACAGGTACAATAGAGTTCGCAGCGCCTGGCCGCGTGGTCCTTCCAACTCCGGGTCCTTGTTCAGGATCAGGGCGACGTCGTCCTTGGCCACGGCCAGCAGGTCGCCCTGGGAATCGATGTCGGCGACGCGGAACTCCGGCAGGCCGCTCTGCCGTGTGCCCAGCACCTCGCCGGCGCCGCGCAGGCGCAGATCCTCTTCGGCGATGCGGAACCCGTCCTCGGTCTCGCGGATCGTCGCCAGGCGTTGCCGCGATGTCTCCGACAGCGGCGGGGAATACAGCAGGATGCAGCGCGACGCCGCGTCGCCGCGCCCGACCCGGCCGCGCAGCTGGTGCAGCTGGGCCAGGCCGAAGCGCTCGGCATGCTCGATCACCATCACCGTCGCCGCCGGCACGTTGACGCCGACCTCGATCACCGTGGTGGCGATCAGCAGGTCGATGCCGGCCTCGGCGAAGCCGGCCATCACCGCGTCCTTCTCCGCCGCCTTCATCTTGCCGTGCACCAGCCCGACCTTCTCGCCGAACATGCGGCGCAGGTCGTCGAACCGGTCGGTCGCGGCGGCCAGGTCGCTGGTCTCGGATTCTTCGACCAGCGGGCAGACCCAATAGGCTTTCCCGCCGCCGGCCAGATGCCTGCCGATGCCGGCCACCACCTCGTCGATCCGCTCGACCGAGACGACGCGGGTGTCGACCGGGGTGCGCCCCGGCGGCTTCTCGGTCAGCTTCGACACCTCCATGTCGCCGTAGGCGGTCAGCTGCAGCGTGCGTGGGATCGGCGTCGCCGTCATGACCAGCACGTCGACACCCTCGCCCTTGGCCGAGAGCTGCAGCCGCTGATGCACGCCGAAGCGGTGCTGCTCGTCGATCACGGCCACGGCCAGGTCGGCGAATTCGACGCTCTCCTGGAACAGCGCATGGGTGCCGACGACGATTCGGATCGACCCATCGGCCAGCCCGGCCAGCGTCTCCTTCCGCGCCTTGCCCTTGTCGCGGCCGGTCAGCAGGCCCGGCTCCAGCCTGACCGGCTGCAGCAGCGCCGCCAGCGTCTCACGGTGTTGCCGGGCCAGGATCTCGGTCGGGGCCAGCAGCGCCGCCTGACGGCCATCCTCCACCGCTGCCAGCATGGCCAGCAGCGCGACGACGGTCTTGCCGCTGCCGACATCGCCCTGCAGCAGCCGCAGCATCCGGTTCGGCGCCGCCATATCGGCATAGATCTCGGCCAGGGACAGGCGCTGGGCGTTGGTCAGGGCGAAGGGCAGGGCGGCTTCGACCTTTTCCCGCAGCGACCCGTCGCCGCTGGTCGGCCGGCCCGGGCGCTGGCGGGTCGAACGGCGGAACAGCGCCAGGGCCAGCTGGTTGGCCAGCAGCTCATCATAGGCCAGGCGCTGCCGGGCTGGGGCGACGGGCAGCAGGTCGGCCGCATCCTCAGGCGCATGGGCGCGGCGCAGCGACTCCTGCCAGCCTGGCCAGCCGCGGCGCTGCAGCCAGGCGGCGTCTTGCCATTCCGGCAGCTCCGGCGCACGGGCGACGGCGTCGGCGATCACCTTGGCCAGGGTACGCGGCTGCAGCCCGGCGGTCAGCGGATAGATCGGCTCGACCACCGCGATCGCCTCGCGTTCCTCCAGCGTGCCGATCCGGTCGGGATGCGGCATCTGCAGGCTGCCCTGATACTGCTCGATCCGGCCAGAGACGATGCGGGTCTGTCCGATCGGGAAGGTCGTCTCCAGCCATTTCGCCTGGGCGTGGAAGAAGACGAGGTCGATCGTCCCGGTCGAATCCGAGGCGCGGACCCGGTGCGGCGCGCGGGTGGACGAGCCCCAGATATGGCCGTCGATTCTGAGGGTCAGGGTGACGATGCCGCCGGGCTGGGCCTCGCGCAGGGTGACCACCCGGCGCCGGTCGACCACGCCCGAGGGCAGGTGCCACAACAGGTCCAGCGCCTTCGGCCCGGCCAGTCTTTCGATCAGCCGGGCGATCTTCGGACCGATGCCGTGCAGGGATTCGATGGCAGCAAAGAGTGGGAAGAGGATTTGCGGACGCAAGGCTCGGGTCTATATGGGGCTCACGTGGACACGCACCTTAAGCCAATGACCGAGCCAATCGATAGCGCCGCTGTCGCGCCGCTGCGTCGCCGACTGCGCTTCCGCAGCTGGCATCGCGGCACCCGTGAAGCCGACCTGCTGCTCGGCGGCTTCGCCGACGCGACGCTGGATCTACTCGATGCGGATCAGCTCGCCCGTTACGGCGAGCTGCTGGAGAACAACGACCCCGACCTGTGGGACTGGGTGACCGAGCGGCTGCCCGTGCCTTCCGAATCCGACAGCGACGTCCTGCGGCTGCTGATCGACTATGCCCGGTCGCGGGGGCGCGGATGAGCGCCCTGGCCGAACCCGTCGCCGCCCGCACCGCCGCCCGGCATCGCGCCATCGGCGGTGTGCCGCAGGGCCAGGATGCGCGGCTGATCGCCGAGCTGGCTCGCAAGGCCGGCGACAAGGGCCTGCTGCATGTCGCCAGCGACGACGCCCGGCTGCCGGCGCTAGAGGCGGCGCTGGCCTTCTTCGCACCCGACCTGCCGGTCGTGGTGCTGCCGCCCTGGGACTGCCTGCCCTATGACCGAGTCTCGCCGAATCCGGAGACGGTGGCGGAGCGCGTCGACGCGCTGACGCGGCTGCTGGTTGCGCGCGAGCCCGGCCGGCCCTTCGTCGTGCTGACCACGATCGGCGCCGCCATGCAGCGGGTGCCGCCGCGCGACGCCTTCGCCGAGGCCAGCCTGTCGATCGCGCCCGGGCAGCGGGTAGACCTTGAAGGGTTGCAGGGCTTCCTGGCGCGCAACGGCTATGTCCGCGCCCAGACGGTGCGTGAGCCGGGCGAATTCGCCGTCCGCGGCGGCATCGTCGACCTGTTCCCGCCGGGGATCGAGGAGCCGCTGCGGCTCGATCTGTTCGGCGACGAACTGGAGAAGATCCGCCGCTTCGACCCGATGTCGCAGCGGACCACCGGCGAGGTCGATCGGATCACGCTGAAGCCGATGGGCGAGGTGTTCCTCGACCCGGCCTCGATCGCCCGCTTCCGCAGCGGCTATCGCGAGCTGTTCGGCGCCATCAACGACGACGACCCGCTGTACGAGGCGATCTCGGCCGGCCGCAAGCAGCCCGGCATGGAGCATTGGCTGCCGCTGTTCCACGACAGCCTCGATACGGTCTTCGACTACCTGCCCGACGCCTCGGTCACGCTCGACCACCAGCTGGAGCAGGCGCGCGACCAGCGCCTGGCCCAGATCGCCGATTTCTACGAGGCGCGGCTGACCCATCAGGCGGCGCAGAAGAAGGCCAAGGGCGTACCCTACCGGCCGATTCCGCCCGATCGCCTGTATCTCGACGTGGCGGAATGGGATGCCGGGCTCGCCGGCCGGCCGGTGACCAATTTCTCACCCTTTGCCCCGCCGGAGGGCGGTATCGATGCCGGCGGCCGCCGCGGCCATGACTTCGCCGAGGCTCGGGCCAATCCCGAGGTCAATCTCTACGCCGCGGTGCGAAATCACATCGGCGAACTGAAGACCGCCGGCAAGCGCGTGCTGATCGCCGGCTACACCACCGGCGCCCGCGACCGGCTGCGCACGATGCTGTCGGAGCAGGGCCGAGCCGACTTCGCCGTGGCCGAGAGCTGGGCCGGCGTGGAGAAGACCAATCCGGCCAGCGCCGTCATGGTGGTGCTGCCGCTCGAGCACGGATTCTCGGCCCCGGACCTCGCCGTCGTCACCGAGCAGGACATCCTCGGCGACCGGCTGACCCGGCCGCAGAAGAAGCGCCGCAAATCCGAGCAGTTCATCGCCGAGGTCTCGGCCCTGGCGGCGGGCGACATCGTCGTCCACCAGGACCACGGCATCGGCCGCTATGAGGGGCTGGAGACGCTGACCGTCGGCGGCGCGGCGCATGACTGCCTCCGCATCGTCTACGAGGGCGGCGACAAGCTGTTCGTACCCGTCGAGAACATCGAAGTGCTGTCGCGCTACGGCTCCGGCGACATGGCCGTGCAGCTCGACAAGCTGGGCGGCGCCGGCTGGCAGGCGCGGAAAGCGCGGGTCAAGAAGCGGCTGAAGGACATGGCGGAGGAGCTGATGCGGATCGCCGCCGCCCGCGCCCTGCGCACCACCGCCGCGCTGCCGCCGCCCGAGGGGCTGTACGAGGAGTTCGCGGCCCGCTTCCCCTATGCCGAGACCGAGGACCAGCAGCGCGCCATCGACGAGGTGCTGGACGACCTGCAGTCCGGCCGGCCGATGGACCGGCTGGTCTGCGGCGATGTCGGCTTCGGCAAGACCGAGGTGGCGCTGCGCGCCGCCTTCGCCGCCGCCGCCAACGGCGTGCAGGTGGCGGTGGTGGTGCCGACCACGCTGCTGGCCCGGCAGCATTTCCGCACCTTCTCCGAACGCTTCAAGGGCCTGCCGCTGCGCGTGGCCCAGCTGTCGCGCATGGTCACGCCGAAGGAGGCCAAGCTGGTGCGGGACGAGCTGGCGGCCGGCACCATGGACATCGTCGTCGGCACCCACGCCATCCTGTCGAAGCAGGTGTCGTTCAAGAATCTCGGCCTCGTCATCGTCGACGAGGAGCAGCATTTCGGCGTCAAGCAGAAGGAGAAGCTGAAGGCGCTGCGCGAGGACGTGCATGTGCTGACGCTGACCGCCACGCCGATCCCGCGGACGCTGCAGATGTCGCTCTCCGGCGTGCGCGAGCTGTCGCTGATCACCACCCCGCCGATCGATCGTCTGGCGGTGCGCACCTTCGTCCTGCCCTTCGACCCGGTGATCATCCGCGAGGCGGTGATGCGTGAGCATTTCCGCGGCGGCCAGACCTACTATGTCTGCCCGCGGATCGATGATCTGGCCGAGGCGCACCAGACCCTGCTGGAGCTGGTGCCGGAGGTGAAGATCGCCGTCGCCCACGGTCAGATGCCGGCGACCCAGCTCGAAGAGGTGATGAGCGCCTTCTACGACGGCCAGTTCGACGTGCTGCTGGCCACCGCGATCGTCGAATCCGGCCTGGACGTGCCGTCGGCCAACACCATGGTGATCCACCGCGCCGACCTGTTCGGCCTGGCCCAGCTGTACCAGCTGCGCGGCCGCATCGGCCGGTCGAAGCTGCGCGGCTATGCCTATCTCACCTACGGTCCGCGCAAGGCGCTGAGCAAGACGGCGCAGCAGCGGCTGCACGTGATCGAGACGCTGGACACGCTGGGCGCCGGCTTCACCCTGGCCAGCCACGACATGGACATCCGTGGCGCGGGCAACCTGCTGGGCGAGGAGCAGTCGGGCCATATCCGCGAGGTCGGGGCCGAGCTGTACCAGCAGATGCTGGACGAAGCGGTGCGCGCCGCCCGTGCCGGCATCAGCGCGTCGGACGAGGTGGTCGAAAGCTGGACGCCGCAGATCAATCTCGGCGTGCCGGTGCTGATCCCGGAGACCTATGTCGCCGACCTGCAGGTGCGGCTCGACCTCTATCGCCGGATCTCGGCGCTGGAGGGCCAGGCGGAGCTGGACGGCTTCGCCGCCGAGCTGATCGACCGCTTCGGCGCCCTGCCGGAGGAGGTCGAGAACCTGCTGGAGCTGGTGGCGATCAAGCAGCTGTGCCGCACCGCCGGGGTGGAGCGGCTGGACGCCGGGCCGAAGGGCGCGGTGATCGGCTTCCGCGACAACCGGTTCGCCAAGCCGGACAAGCTGATCGGCTTCATCCAGCGCATGGCCGGGGCGATCAAGGTCCGTCCGGACCAGAAGCTGGTCTATGCCCGCGGCTGGGAGACCCCGCAGGATAGGGTGGGCGGCGCCCGCAAGCTGGTACAGCGCCTGGCCGATCTGGCCGCGGGGTAGGGCTGCTTGCTCCCATATTGGGATCGTTGTAGGATCTCGAAATGCGGATCATCGCCCGGCGGACGCTGCGGGAATTCGTCGCCAGTCTCGCCGGTCAGAAGGCCCAGCCGGCGGTGAAAGCAGCGCTGGATGCTTGGTTCGATGAAGTGAGCAAGGCCAGTTGGGCCACCACTGCCGACGTGAAACGGTTGTATGCGACAGCGAGTGTCGTGACGTCTGAGCGCATCGTGTTCAACATCAAAGGCAACGACTATCGTCTGGTCGTATCGGTCGATTTCGAAAAGGCGATCGTCTGGGTCAAATGGATCGGCACCCACAGGGCCTATGACCAGATCGACGTGACGGAGGTGCAGCATGGCGACTGAGGTGAGGCCGATCCGCACCGAGGCGGATTATGAGGAGGCCCTGGGCGAGATCGGACGCCTGTGGGGAGCCAAAAGCGGCACGGCCGATGGCGATCGACTGGATGTGTTGGCGACCCTGATCGATGCCTATGAAGCCCAGCACCATCCGATGGACCCGCCGGATCCGATCGAGGCCATCAGGTTCAGAATGGAGCAGCAGGGCCTGACCCGTCGGGATCTCGAACCGCTGATAGGGACCCGCGCCCGCGTGGCGGAGGTGATGAATCGTAGACGGGGCTTGTCGATCGACATGATCCGACGCCTGCACGAAAGGCTGGGGATTTCGGCCGATGTGCTGATCCGGCCATCCTTGAGGGGTGACTCCGCCGCCACCCGTTGAGGTGCTCAATCGCGCCGGTTCCATACCGCATCGAATGGAGCTGGTAGAACGGGCCGCTACGCCCGTTCCGATAGCGGCGCGGAGACGGCGTGTTCGCGGGCGAGGTCGAGCAGGGGCAGAAAGGCGCTCGGCTCCTGGGCGCCGGAGACGGCGTAGCGGCCGTCGAAGACGAAGCACGGCACCGCCTGGATGCCCAGTTGCCGGGCCCGCAGGTCGGCAGCCTGGATCTCGGCGATGCCGATCTCGCTGGCCAGGACCCCGCCCACGCGGCGACGGTCGAAGCCCAGATCTTCCGCGATGCCGATCAGGATCTCGCGATTGCCGACGTCCAGGCCGTCGACGAAATAGGCGGCAAACAGCGCATCGACCATGCGGTCGGCCTCGCCCAGCTCGCCGGCATGGCGGATCAGCCGGTGCGCCTCGACCGTGTTCGGGGTGCGGCGGATCACGCTCTGGTTCAGCGGCAGGCCTTCCTTGCCGGCAGCCTCGGCGACCACGGCGTTGATCTGCCGCATGCGCTCGCGCCCGCCGAACTTGGCGATCATGTAGCTCTGCCGGTCGACGCCCTGCTTCGGCATCTCCGGGTTCAGCTGGAAAGGCTGCCAGCGGAGCTCGATGCCGGGCAGCGGCCGTATCGCCAGGGCGCGCTGCAGCCGGTGCTTGCCGATGTAGCACCAGGGGCAGACCACGTCGAAGAAGATGTCGATCCGCATTCACCCAGTATCCCGCGGCGGACGGCGTTTGGGAATGGGATCGGCTTCCTGCTCGGCCGCGGCGTCGCGGTCGGCGATCTCTTCGGCGAGAAGGCCGATCGCCAGCGTGTTGCGCTCGGCCTCCTGCACCTCGAGGTTGGCCTTGGCCCGGCGGTCCTGCCGCAGCCGGTCCGCCTTCACGGCCCGTTCGACCCGCTCCGGGTCGCGCCGCCCGCCGCCGCGGTTGCGCCAGTTCGGCATGGCCGCCCTCAGGACCGTTTCGGCTTCGACTTGCCGCCGCCGACCCTGGTCTTCAGGATCTGGCGCGCGGCGCGGTACTCGGTGCGGAAGCGCAGCAGCTGGCCGCAGAGGAAGGCGATGCGCCGCTTCAGCTGCTGCTCCGGCGCAGTCTCGCCGCCCAGGATCCTCCCGTCGGCGGCGGTGACGAAATCGCGGATCGCGGCCTCGACCCCGGACGGCTCCAGGTTGTGCGCCAGCCGGTTGCGCAGGCGGTTCAGCTTCTCCGCCGCGTCCAGTATGTCGTCCAGCGCTTCGTTCTTGATCAGGGCGCGGGCGAACTGGGTCTTGGTGAAGAAGTTGATCTGCAGCCCGTCCAGCGCCTGCGGGTTGGGCAGCATCTCCTGCAGCAGGTTGTTGATCTCCTCCTCCAGCAGGAGATGGCCCTTGAGAATGATCAGGGTGGCATCGTCCGTCCGCGGAAAGTGGCGGAGGAAGGTGACGAGGGAATCCTGGAGGTCCATGGCAACCGTGCGGCCGGAGGAGGGGCATCATCCGGGGGCGGGGGGCGGCTGGCAAGCGCGGTGATGCCGCGCCCGGCCGATCGCATGACGTGTCGCCGCCTTCGCAGTCGGGGTCGGTTCCAGGCTAGCGGCGACACCCGGCATCCCGGTTAATGCGAGCCGTGGCTAGTCAGCAGCCGGCGATCGAGGGCCCCCATGGCGGATGACGATATCGACCTGAACGCGCTGAACGACGAGGAACTCGTCGAGCAGATGTGGGACGACCTCTATGACGGCCTCGCCGACGAGATCGTCGAGAGCGTCAACATCCTGCTCGCGCGCAAATGGACGCCCTACGACGTGCTGACCAAGGCGCTGGTCGAGGGCATGCGCATCGTCGGCATCGACTTCCGCGACGGCATCCTGTTCGTGCCCGAGGTGCTGCTGGCGGCCAACGCCATGAAGCGCGGCATGTTCGTGCTGCGGCCGCTCTTGGCCGAGACCGGCGCGCCCAAGGTCGGCAAGATGGTGATCGGCACGGTCAAGGGCGACATCCACGACATCGGCAAGAACCTGGTGTCGATGATGATGGAAGGCGCCGGCTTCGAGGTGATCGACCTCGGCATCAACAACCCGGTCGAGAACTACCTGAAGGCGATCGAGGAGCATCAGCCCGACATCGTCGGCATGTCCGCCCTGTTGACGACCACCATGCCCTATATGAAGGTCGTCATCGACACATTGAAGGAGCAGGGGATCCGCGACGACTACGTGGTGCTCGTCGGCGGTGCGCCCCTGAACGAAGAATTCGCACGGGAAATCGGCGCAGACGCCTATTGCCGCGACGCGGCGGTGGCGGTGGAGACGGCCAAGGACTTCATGCGGCGCAAGCACAACCAGGCGAAGAGCGCGACGGCCTGAGGCCCCCTGCATCGTCGGGTGACCGGTTCGGCGTCGCCGGGGTCGACCCCGGCCCGGATCGGACGCTCTTGATCGCGTGCGGTGCCCTGGCGCGCGAGACGCTGGCCGTGATCCGCGCCAACGGCATCGCGGATCGCGTTGCCGTCACCTGCCTGCCCGCCATCCTGCACAACCGGCCCGAGCGCATCGCCGACCGGCTGCGCCAGCGCATCCGCACCGCCCGCGCCATGGGCTGGAGCCGAATCCGCATCGCCTATGCCGAATGCGGCAGCGGCGGCGCCATCGACCGGGTGCTGGCGGATGAGGGGGCCGAGCGCATCGGCGGCCCGCATTGCTACGCCTTCTTCGCCGGAACTGCCGATTTCGACCGGCTGATGGAGGAGGAGCCGGGCAGCTTCTTCCTGACCGACTATCTGGTCCGCCACTTCCAGACCCTGATCGTCGAAGGCATGGGGCTGGACCGCCACCCGGAGCTGCTGCCGATGATCTTCGGCAACTACCGGCGGGTGGTCTATCTGGCCCAGACCGAGGATCCGGCGCTGCAGGCCCAGGCAGAGGCCGCGGCGGACCGGCTGGGGCTGGGTTATGAGTACCGCTTCACGAGTTACGGCGAATTCGCTCAGTTCGTGGCGGCTTCCGCCTGACCTTTTACCGATCGAGAGACTCCATGCCGCAGCTCATCATCGTCTCCTGGCGCGACATCCCGAGCCAGGTCACCGCCAAGGCCGGCCGGCGCGACCAGGCCAAGGTGCTGCTGTCGCAGCGCTTCCAGGATGCGATCGACCGCGCCGCCATGCGCGGCAAGGCGCGCGATGCCGACAGCTATCTCGAGGAATGGAAGAAGTCCGAGCCGGTCGAGTGCGGCGACGACCTGCAGGCCGAGGCCGATGCGGCCGCGGCGCGGATCGAGGCGGAATATGACGACGCCCGGCTGCGGGCCCTGGTCGAAGCTGGCGGCATCGCGGGCTGAGCGCGGCTCAGGAGGGACCAGGGCTGGGATCTGCGAGCTGTTGGTGCAGATCCATACGGTCGTGCAGGATTCGGAGGATCTCGATCATATCGTCCGTCTCTCGATAGACGATGACGTGTCGTCCACAGGAGATGCTTCGATAGCCGCGACGGATCTCGTCGCGCACTCGACCGAGGTCTGGGTTTCTCTGGAGCTGGAGGAACCGTGCACGGATCTGGCCGAGATATCGGGCTCTCTGATCGACACCCAGGGTCTCGGCGGTGTAGTGGCCAATGGCCGTCAAATCGGCCTTCGCCGCGGTAGAGACGATCAGCCGCTTCACAGACGGGCGAAGAAGTCTTCGATCGCGTCGTCGCTGTCCAGGACCGTGACGCGGCCGGCGGCGATATCGGCCTCGCCCTTTGCCAGCTCGTCGCGCAGGCGCTCCAGCTTCAGGCGACGGATCTCGTCATGCTCCTGCATCAGGCGGAGCGCTTCGCGCACGACCTCGCTGGCATTGTTGTAGAGGCCGGACTCCACCTTCTCCCGGACCAGTTCCTCTAACTTGGGTGTCAGTGAGATGTGCATGGCCAAGATCTCCTCGCCCGCCATGATAGGCGGATTCCAAACTTTGACAAAGTACGGCAGCGGCATCCCTGACGCGCTTGCGGCAGGCGATGCCGCTGCAAGACGATCCCGGCCGGGGCGTTCCTCCTAGCCTCGATCCCACAGAACTCCAGCATCCGAAGGCAGGGCATGACGGACACGGTGATCAGCTCGGCGACCAAGGAGATCGCCATCGGCTTCGAGCGGCCCTTCGTCATCATCGGCGAGCGGATCAACCCGACCGGCCGCAAGATCCTGGCCGAGGAGATGAAGAACGGCGACTACAGCCGGGTCCAGTCCGACGCGCTGGCCCAGGTCGCGGCCGGGGCCCAGATGCTGGACGTCAATGCCGGCATCCCGCTGGCCGACGAGCCGCGCATCCTGGCCGAATGCATCCAGCTGGTGCAGTCGATCACCGATGTGCCGCTGTCGATCGACAGCTCGATCGTCGCTGCGCTGGAGGCCGGGCTGGCCGTCTACAAGGGCAAGGCCTTGGTCAATTCGGTCACCGGCGAGGATGAGCGGCTGGAGACGGTGCTGCCGCTGGTGAAGAAATACGGCGCCGCGGTTGTCGCCATCTCGAACGACGAGACCGGCATCTCCGAGGACCCGGACGTGCGCTTCGCCGTTGCCAAGAAGATCGTCGAGCGGGCGCGCGACCATGGCATCTCCTACGCCGACATCGTGGTCGACCCGCTGGTGATGCCGATCGGCGCCATCAACACCGCCGGGCGGCAGGTGTTCGCCCTGGTCCGCCGGCTGCGCGAGGAGCTGAAGGTCAACACCACCTGTGGAGCTTCCAATGTCAGCTTCGGCATGCCGAACCGGCACGGGCTGAACGCTGCCTTCCTGACCATGGCGATCGGCGCCGGCATGACCTCGGCGATCACCAACCCGCTGCATGCGGAGAGCCTGCAGGCGGTGCTGGGCGCGGACACGATGATGGGGCATGACCCGCATTGCGCCCGCTGGATCCGGCAGTATCGTGAGCCCGCGCCCGAGGGCGCCGAGGCGGCCGGCGCGCGCGGCGGCCGCGAAGGGCGCCGGCGGCGGGCGCAGTGACGTGAGGGGCGGCGCCTCGGCCGGGGCGCCGTGATGACGACGGGTTGATGATGAACATGATCGACGCAGCGCAGCCGGGCCAGGACGCGACGCAGACGGCGCTGGTCGTCTTCACCCCGTCGGGCCATCGCGGCCGCTTCGCGCTGGGCACGCCGCTGCTGCAGGCGGCGCGGTCGCTCGGCGTCGACGTCGACAGCGTCTGCGGCGGCCGGTCGATCTGCGGTCGCTGCCAGGTCGAGATCGGCAACGGCCAGTTCGCCAAGCACGGCATCGAATCCCGCGCCGGCCATGCTTCCGGGACCGGAGCAGCGGAGCTGCGTTATGCCGAGAAGCGCGGGCTGAAGCCGGGCCGCCGGCTGTCCTGCCAGACCCTGATCCAGGGCGACCTCGTCGTCGACGTACCGCCAGAGAGCCAGGTGCACAAGCAGGTGGTCCGCAAGGACGCCGAGCACCGGGTTATCGAGGTCGACCCGCCGGTCAAGCTCTACTATGTCGAGGTGCGCGAGCCCGACATGCACGACCCCTCCGGCGATCTGCGCCGGCTGGAGGAGGCGCTGGCCGAGCAATGGGGCATCACCGGCCTGGACTGCGACCTGCGGGTGATGCAGCGGCTCCAGAAAGCCCTCCGTGCCCAAAGCGAGACAGGGACCGGCTGGACCTGCACCGTGGCGGTGCGCGAGCAGCGAGTGAAGCGCCTGCTGGCCGTGTGGCCGGGCTTCCGCGACAAGATCTATGGCCTGGCCTACGACATCGGCTCCACCACCATCGCCTGCCATCTCTGCGACATCGAGACCGGCGAGGTCGTCGCCTCCGGCGGCGCCATGAACCCGCAGATCCGCTTCGGCGAGGATCTGATGAGCCGGGTCAGCTACATCATGATGAACCCCGGCGGTGACAAGGCGCTGACCGAGACGGTGCGGGAGGCGCTGAACGATCTCGCCCGGCACGTCACGGCCCAGGCCGGGCTGGAGGTCGAGGACGTGCTGGAGGTGACGCTGGTCGGCAACCCGATCATGCATCACCTGGTGCTGGGCATCGACCCGATCGAGCTGGGCGGCGCGCCCTTCGCGCTGGCCACCGACCAGGCGATCAACATCTGGGCGACCGAGATCGACCTCAGGATCCACCCAAACGCCCGGGTCTATGTCCTGCCCTGCATCGCCGGCCATGTCGGCGCCGACACCGCCGCGGTGATCCTGTCGGAGGAGCCGCACAAATCGGACGACCTGCGGCTGATCGTCGATGTCGGCACCAATGCCGAAATCGTGCTCGGCAACAAGCATCGCCTGCTCGCCTGCTCCAGCCCCACCGGTCCCGCCTTCGAAGGGGCGCAGATCTCGTCGGGCCAGCGCGCCGCGCCGGGCGCGATCGAGCGGGTGCGGATCGACCGCGACACGCTGGAGCCGCGCTTCCGCATCATCGGCAGCGAACTGTGGTCGGACGAGGAGGGTTTCGCCCAGAAGGTCCGGCGCACCGGCGTCACCGGCATCTGCGGCTCCGGCATCATTGAGGTGCTGGCCGAGATGTTCCTGGCCGGCGTGATCACCCAGGACGGGGTGATCGACGGCGGCATGGCGGCGCGCAGCGACCGCATCGTCGCCGACGGCCGCACCTTCAGCTACGTCCTGCACCGCGATGGCGAGCGCGAGCTGCGGGTCACCCAGAACGACGTCCGTGCCATCCAGCTGGCCAAGGCCGCGCTCTATGCCGGGGTACGCCTCTTGATGGACAAGCTGGGCGTCGATCATGTCGACCGCATCACCCTGGCCGGCGCCTTCGGCAGCCATATCGACGTGAAATACGCCATGGTTCTGGGGCTGATCCCGGATTGCGACCTGACCAGGGTGGTGGCCGGCGGCAACGCCGCGGGCACCGGCGCCCGCATCGCCCTGGTCAGCCGCGCGGCCCGCGCCGAGATCGAGGAAGTCGTGCGCCGGGTCGAGAAGATCGAGACCGCGGTCGAGCCGATGTTCCAGCAGCACTTCGTCGAGGCGATGGCGCTGCCGCACAAGACGGCAGCCTTCCCGAACCTGGCCGCCGTGGTCGATCTGCCGGCGCCGAAGACGGCCGAGGGCGGCGAGGGCGGACGTCGGCGCCGCCGCGGCTGAAGCCGGAGCTTCCGGCCTGCGCCTACCCGCTGCGCCGGCCGATCCGGGCCAGCAGCACCACCGGCAGGATGCCGACCAGGACGATGGCGAGGGCGGCGATGGCCGCCTCCTCATAGGTTCCGCGTGCGGCCTCGCCGTAGAGATGCGTCGCCAGCGTCTCGACATTGAGCGGGCGCAGCAGCAGGGTTGCCGGCAGCTCCTTCATGCAGTCGACGAACACCAGCAGCCCGGCGGCGGCCAGCGCGGCCTTCGACAGCGGCAGGTGCACATGCCGGAAGGTCCCGGTCACGGTCTGGCCCAGGCTGCGCGCCGCCTGGTCGAAGGATCTCGGAATCCGGCTGAAGCCAGCCTCGACCGCGCCGGTGGAGATCGCCAGGAACCGGGCGACATAGGCGTAGACCAGAGCCGCCCCGGACCCGATCAGCAGCAGCCCGGTGGAGACGCCGAGCCAGGCGCTCGCCGCCCGGTCGATCACCTGGTCGAGGGCGGCCACCGGGACCAGGATGCCGATCGCGATCACCGTGCCCGGCATGGCATAGCCGATGGTCGAGAGGCGCTGCAGCGCCGCTGCGACCCGTCCCGGCCTTGACCGAGCCGTATAGGCGACGATCACGCCGAACAGCAGCACGGCGATGGTCGCGATCACCGACAGGACCACCGTGTTGACCGCCTCGGACAGCAGCCGGTCGGACACCCCGTTGAAGCGGAACCGCTTCCACGCCTCGACCGCGAGATAGAGCGCCGGAGCGGCGAAGCCGATCAGGGACCGGAACCAGGCCGAGCGCCAGCGCCGCGAGCCCGGGGAGTGGGGCGAACCGGTGCGGCGTGAAGCTGCGCGTGCGCTGCGCCGCCGTCCAGTAGCGCTGCCGACGGCGGGCCCAGCGTTCGATCGCGACCAGCGCGACCACCAGAACCAGCATGGCCAGCGCAATCTGCGCCGCGCCGGGCAGGTCCGAGCGCGTCACCCAGGTGGTGTAGACCGAGATGGTCAGCGACCGGACCCCGAGGAACTCGGATGCGCCGATGTCGTTCAGCGCCTCCATCAGCGCCAGGCTGACGCCAACCGCGATGGCCGGCCGGGCCAGCGGCAGCGCCACCCGCCGGAACACCTGGCCCCGCCGGGTCCCGAGCGTGCGCGACACCTCGACCAGATTGGCCGCCTGGGTCAGGAACATCGCCCGGGTGGTGATGTAGACATAGGGGTACAGCACGAAGCCCAGCAGCACGATGCACCCGGCCATCGACCGGATGTCGGGCAGCCGGAACTCGCGCGGGCTGGAATAACCCAGCAGTGCCCGGATCGCGCCCTGCACCACGCCGAGCGGGTGCAGGATGTCGAGATAGGCGTAGGCGATGATGTAGGTCGGCACCGCCAGCGGCAGCAGCAGCGCCCATTCCAGCTGCCGGCGGCCCGGGAAGTCGTAGGCCGTGACCAGCCAGGCCGTCGAGGTGCCGATCACGGTGACGAGCACGCCGATGCCGAGCAGCAGCATAGCCGTCTGGCCCAGCGCCGGCGGCAGCACATAGGCGAATAGGTGCGGCCACAGCCCGGTCGACCCCTGCAGCGCCTCCCCGGCCAAAGCGAGGACCGGCAGGGCCACCAGCCCGCTGATGACGGCGGCGGCCGACAGCCAGCGCCGCCCGGGCTGGCGCCGGGCGGTGGTCAGGGCAGGGGCCTGCTGCAGGACGGCTTGGGTCATCGTCGGAAACCGCCGGGCGCGGATTTCGCCGCGCCCGGACCGTCCGTCAGCCGTCGAAGCCGACCTTCTCGGCCAGCTCGCTGGCCTGCTTGCGGTGCTTGACGATCTCGGTCAGCGGCACGGAATCGACCTTCAGCTCGCCGAAGGAGGCGATGATCGGGTCGGCCTGAGCGCCGGCCTTCACCGGATACTCGAAATTGGCCTCGGCATAGATCTTCTGGGCGTCGTCGGATACCAGGTACTCGAGCAGCTTCACCGCCTCGGCCTTGTTCGGCGAGTGCTTGGCCAAGGCCGCTCCGCTGACATTCACCTGGGTGCCGCCATCCTTGAAGGTCGGCAGCAGCACCTTGATCGCATTGCCCCAGGCGACCTGCTCCTCGCCGCCCTTGCCGGAGCGCATCAGCCCGACATAGTAGGAATTGGCGATGCCGATGTCGCAGATGCCGCCGAGGATGTCCTTGGCCACGTCACGATCGCCGCCGCCGGCCTTGCGGGCCAGGTTGGCCTTGACCCCTGTCAGCCAGGCTTCCGTCTTCTCGGCGCCGTGATGCGCGATGTAATCGGCGAACAGCGCGGTGTTGTACGGGTGCTGGCCGGAGCGGATGCAGACCTTGCCCTTCCACTTCGGATCGGCCAGATCCTCGTAGTTGAAAGTCGTCAGGTCGAGGTCCTTGTCGGCGTAGAGCACGCGGGCGCGCATAGACAGGGAGACCCAATGGTTGTTCGGATCGCGCAGCGGCGCCGGAACCGCGGCGATCAGGACGTCGGACTGGATCGCCTGGGTGACGCCCTTGTCCACCAGATCGGCCAGGTTCCCGGCATCGACCGCCATCAGCAGATCGGCGGGCGAGCTCTGCCCCTCGGCCGCGACCCGCTCGGCGAGACCGTCCTTCAGGAACACGGTGTTCACCTTGACGCCGCTCTTGGCGGTGTAGGCGTCGAGCAGCGGCTGGATCAGCCCCGGCTCCCGCGTCGTGTAGATGTTGATGTCGGCCGCGGCGCTGCCGGCGAAGCCGACCACGGCGATGCCCGTCACGAGCGCCAGCCGGAATGCGGAAACGTCCTTCATGATGCGAAACCCCCTTCTGTTGTCCGATGCGGCTCGTTCGCTGCAATCGAGACGCATTTGCTTCATCATAGCTGAATTCGCGCCGTCAAGCCGCCTGGTTACGTCGCGGCATTCGGCCTCACTCCGCGGCGAACACCAGGACGCCCGCGGGATCGACGGCCACCGCGACCGGCTCGCCCGGCTTCGCTACGATCCGGCCGGTGGTGCGCAGGCGCAGCAGGTCGGGGACGCCCTCTAGCCGGATCGAAATCTGCTCGATCTCGCCCAGGAACGAACAGCTCACGATGTGCCCCGGCATGCCTTCGCCTGGCCGCGCCAGGGACAAAGCTTGCGGCCGGATGCAGGCCACGGCGGCGCTGCCCTCCGGCAGGCCGGGCGGGGCCGGAAAGGTGCCGAGCAGTGTCTCCACCCGGCCGTCGCCGACGATGCCGGCGATCCGGTTGAGCGAGCACAGGAACTCGGCGGCGTAGAGCGAGTTGGGATGGTCGTAGATCTCGTAGCCGGAGCCGGCCTGGACGATGCGGCCCTTCTGCATCAGCACCACCCGGTCGCCGGCCGACAGCGCCTCCTCGGGATCATGCGTGACCATGATCGCCGTCGTGCCGAGGGTCCGCAGCGTCGCGATGGTCTCCTCCCGCACCTGCTCGCGCAGGCCGCGGTCGAGGTTGGAGAAGGGCTCGTCCATCAGCAGGATGACCGGCTTCGGGGCCAGCGCCCGCGCCAGGGCCACGCGCTGCTGCTCGCCGCCCGACAGCGTGTGCGGATAGCGGCCGGCCAGCGCCGCGATACCGATGCGGCCGATCACCTCCGCCGCCCGGGCGCGCGACGCCTCGCGCGGCAGCCGCTTCAGGCCGAAGGCGACGTTTTCCTCGACCGACAGATGCGGGAACAGCGCGTAGTCCTGGAACATGAAGCCGATGTTGCGGTCCTCCGGCTCGACGAAGCCGTTCGGTCCCGCGATCTCCGCGCCGTCCAGCAGGATCCGGCCGCTGTTGGGGGCATCGACCCCGGCGACGATGCGCAGCAGCGAGGACTTGCCGCAGCCGGACCGGCCGACCAGGCAGACGATCTCGCCATGCGCGATCGACAGCGACACCTCGTCCAGCGCCCGGACGGTCCCGAAGCTCCGGCAGATCCGCTCCAGCGTCAGCATTCGGCCCGCACTCTCGCTCTCACGCCATGGTCTCTGCCCTGCTTAGAGCAGAGCCGGCGCCGATCCAACCGCGATCCGCCGGCGCGGTCCGTATTGGCGCGGACGGCGCCGTTTGCTATTGCCACGCTTCTGCCGCATTCCTTGTCGCGGTGAGGTGGATGTGAGAACGGCCATGTTTCCCGAACGGCTTACCGACGGATATCGCGCCTTTCTCAGCGGCCGGTTCGCCGCCGAGCGCAACCGCTACGAGATGCTGGCCGAGGCCGGGCAGAAGCCCGAGATCATGGTCATCGGCTGCGTCGATTCGCGGGTGTCGCCCGAGGTCATCTTCGACGCGGCGCCGGGCGAGCTGCTGGTGGTGCGCAACGTCGCCAACCTGGTGCCGCCCTACGAGCCCGACCGGGAGACCCAGCACGGCACCAGCGCCGCGCTCGAATTCGGGGTCCAGGCGCTGAGGGTGAAGCATATCGTGGTGCTGGGCCACGCCCATTGCGGCGGCATCCGCGCCTTCGCCGACGAGCAGGAGCCGCTGTCGCCCGGTGACTTCATCGGCCGCTGGATGTCGCAGATCGCCCCCGCGGCGGAAAGCCTCGGTCCGCGCAAGCCGGAAGACGGCGATGCCTATCTGCGCCGGCTCGAATTCGCCTCGGTCGAGCTGAGCCTGAAGAACCTGATGACTTTCCCTTGCGTCTCGATCCTGGTCGGGCGCGGCAAGCTGCAGCTGCACGGCGCCTATTTCGGCGTCGCCTCCGGCCGGCTGCTGGTGCGCGACCCGGACACCGGCGAATTCGAGCCGGTGTCGGAGGAAGGGCGCGGCGGGCTCGCGGCCATCCGCTGTCCCTGATCCCGGCGGTCGCTCACCTTCGTCAGTGGCCGCCGCCGGCCTCGCGCTCGGCCAGGATGGCCTCGCTGGTCGCCACCAGCACCGACAGCGCCACGCCTTCGGCGGCCAGCCCCACTTCCGGCAGCGCCGGGAAGGTCGGGGCGATGCGGATGTTGCGGTCGTCCGGATCGCGGCCATACGGGAAGGTCGCGCCCGCCGGCACCATCGCCACCCCGGCCTCCTGCGCCAAGGCGACGGTCCGGCGGGCGGAGCCGCGCCGAACGTCCAGGCTGACGAAGTAGCCGCCCTCGGGCTCGGTCCAGCGGGCGACGCCGCTGCCGCCGAGGTGTTCGGCGAACACCGCCTGCACGCGCTGGAACTTCGGCACGATGATCTGCCGATGCCGCTCCATCAGCGCGGCGATGCCGGCCTCGTCCCGCAGCAGCCGGACGTGACGCAGCTGGTTCAGCTTGTCCGGGCCGATCGACTGCCGCGACAAATGCTTGCGGGCCCAATCCATGTTGGCAGCCGAGCTCGCGAACAGCGCCAGGCCGGCGCCGGCGAGGGTGATCTTCGAGGTCGAGCCGAAGATGAAGGGCCGGTTGGCGTGGTCGTGCCGGGCGCAGGCCTCCAGGATGTTTGCCAGCACATGCGGCCGGTCGGTCAGATGGTGCACCGCATAGGCGTCGTCCCAGAACAGGCGGAAGTCCGGGGCCGCGGTGGGCATCGCCGCCAGCCGCTCCACCGTCTCGGTCGAATAGGTCTCAGCCGTCGGGTTGCTGTATTTCGGCACGGCCCATAGTCCCTTGACCGACGCGTCCTGCGCCACCAGCCGCTCGACCACATCCATGTCCGGCCCGTGCCCGGTCAGCGGCACCGGGATCATGCGGATGCCGAAGCCCTCGCAGATGCCGAAATGCCGGTCATAGCCGGGCACCGGGCACAGGAACGTGATCGGCCCCTGCGCGGCCCAGGGCTTGGCGCCGTCCGGCACGCCGTGCAGCAGGGCAAAGGCGATGATGTCGTGCATCAGCGTCAGGCTGGAGTTATTGCCGACCAGCACCTGCTCCGCCGGCGCGCCCAGCATCGGTGCGAACAAGGCTCGCGCCTCGGGCAGGCCGCGGACGTCGCCGAGATAGTTGCGGCAGTCGCTGCCGTCGGCCGCCTTGTATCCGTCCGGCCCGGGCAGGGACAGCAGCGCATTCGACAGGTCGAGCTGCTCCGCCGATGGCTTGCCCCGGCTGCTGTCCAGTTTCAGCCCGCGGGCGCGGAAGGCGGCATGCCGGTCTCCCGCCTGCCGCCGGAAGGCGCGGAGGTCGTCGGTCATCATGGTCTCGAGGCGCTGCATGGCCGTCTCCGGGCGGGTCGTGGCGGAACGATGCGGCGAGGCTAGCGGGGCCGGGGCCAGCAGGGCCAGAGCGGAGCCATGCGGCGGCGGCGGCTCTGGCTTGCCGGCACCGCCACGTCAGCGGCTTGGCCGAGACATTCGATGGCGGCGCCGAACGACGCATTCCACGGCGGCGAGGCGCCGATACCCTGAACGGCGGCCCCCTCCAATCAGCGAGCTATAGCGAACCAGACCGACCGTGGCCGTGCCGACCATCAACGAAGGGCGCCGCGAACGCTGCTGCCGCGGCGCGCTCCTGGATCAACTGGCCGCCTTCGCCTCCTTGCCCAGCAGGTTGCGCTCCAGCTGGCTGCGCAGGTCGTCATCCGCGAAATAGGACAGGTTCTGCTCGCGGATCTTGGCGCCCTCCTCGTCATACAGGAAGGGCAGGGTGCAGTAGCGCGTGCCCTTGGTCACCGGCAGCGCCTCGTGCAGCAGAGAGCACGAGAACACCACCGCCCCGCCGGTCGGCGCCTTGTAGCTGTGGCGGTCGTATTCGGGGAAGCGCAGCTCGCCGCCCTCGAACTCGTCGGCGTTCAGGTTGATGGTGACGGCGAAGCGGCGGTGCGCAGTGCCCTTGGTGGTGTTGTCGCGATGGGCACGGAAATAGCCGCCCTCGCCGGAATCGTAGCAGGCGACGATGTAGCGCTCGATCCGGGTGGCGTTGAACTGGAACGCCTTCTTGATCTCCGGCACCAGGCGCCGCTCGATCCGGGCCTTCATGGCCAGGCGCAGCGTATCGTCCTCGATCGTCGCGTCCTTGCGCTTCTTATGCGCATGGTCGACCGCGGCGGCGGTGCGGCCGTCCGGCAGCGACTGCATGAAGCCGCTCTCCTCACCGCCGACCTTGTTGTAGTAATCGATCAGGGCGCGGCAGAACTCCGGCTCGAACAGATACGGCACCACCAGCACCGGCGCGCCCGGCGTGGCCGTGCCCAGCCGGGTCAGCGGCGGCAGCCGGCTGACGAAATCCGTCAGCAGCTTGGCATGCTCGACGCCGTCCTCGATCGGGAAGCGGGCGAGCACGCGCAGGCCGGGCGACAGCACGTAGCTGAATTTCCGTTGATCGACGCCGTAGGAGGCAGCGATCTTGCGGTCGAAATCATAGAAGTGGCGCAGCCCGGGGACGCGGGTGGGCAGCCGTCCCGGCTGGGCGTCGTCCTTGTCCTGGCTGACGCCGAAGAAGGCGGCGTGGCCGTCGTTGAACGGTCCGACCTCGGCCGCGATCGCCGACAGCAGCCGCGCCGACTGCGCGTCGCCGGCCGAGCCGAAGAAGCTGAGAACGACGTAGCGCCCTGCCACCGTATCGAAGCGGAAATCCGGCCGCTGCGGCGTCGGGACCACGAAGAGCGGAGCGGGATCACCGGGCTCCAGCAGACGGGGCATTCAATCCTCCACGGAAATGCGATGCAGTTGCGATCTGCTCGCATATTACAGCAGGATTATGGCCGCCGTCGTGCCCGATGTCACATGTCGTGAGAAGCATGAGACGTGTCGCGACGAGGCTGCTGCATGGCGAATCCGGGCGGCGTGAATCCACGGCGCCCGTGCCAGGGTTGAACGTCGGGATTCGCCCGAGATCGAGACGAGGTCAGGATGAGCCGCAGCCGCACCACGCCCCGCCGACGCGACCGTGCGGGCGGCCTTGCCCAGCTGCCCTGGCAGCTGGTCGAGAACCCGATGCCGCCGGTCGAGGTGCTGCGCGCCGACCAGATCGAACGCATCCACGATGCCTCGCTGACCATCCTGGAAGAGATCGGGATGGATTTCCTGCACGACGAGGCGATCGAGATCCTGCGCCGTGCCGGGGCCGAGACCTCGCCGGGCAGCCGCCGCGTCCGATTCGATCGGAACCTGGTGCTGGACGCGGTGGCGAAGGCACCGTCCGCCTATACCTTCCATGCCCGCAACCCGGAGCGGGACGTCCGGATCGGCGGCCGCTCGATCGTCTTCGCCTCGGTCGGCTCGGCCCCGAACGTCTCCGACATCGAGGGCGGGCGCCGGGTCGGCAACTACCGCGACTATTGCAACCTGCTGCGCCTCGGCCAGGCGCTGAACGCGATGCATATCTTCGGCGGCTATCCGGTCGAGCCGGTGGACCTGCATCCCTCGACCCGGCATCTCGACGCGCTGCGCGCCTTCGTCACCCTGTCGGACAAGCCGTTCCACGCCTATGCGCTGGGCCGGGTGCGGATGCGCGACGGCATCGAGATCGCCCGCATCGCCCGCGGCGTCAGCCGCGAGCAGCTGCAGCGCGAGCCCAGCTTGTTCACCGTGGTCAACACCTCCTCGCCGCTGCGCCTGGACGGGCCGATGATCGAGGGCCTGATCGAGATGGCGACGGCGGGGCAGATCGTGACGGTCACGCCCTTCACCCTGGCCGGCGCCATGGCCCCGGCGACGCTGGCCGGCGCCCTGGCGCAGCAGAACGCGGAGGCGCTGGCGACCATCGCCCTGATCCAGCTGATCAAGCCCGGCGCGCCGGTGATGTATGGCGGCTTCACCTCCAATGTCGACATGAAGTCGGGGGCGCCGGCCTTCGGCACGCCGGAATACGCCAAGGCGGCGCTGGCCGGCGGCCAGCTGGCGCGGCGCTACGGCCTGCCCTACCGCTCCTCCAACACCAACGCCTCGAACGCGGTCGACGCCCAGGCGACCTATGAGAGCATGGTGTCGCTGTGGGCCGCGGTGCAGGGGCACGCCAACATGGTGATGCACAGCCTCGGCTGGCTCGAAGGCGGGCTGCGCGCCAGCTTCGAGAAGATGATCATCGATGCCGAGCTGGTGCAGACGATGAGGGAATTCCTGAAGCCGATCGTGGTCGACGACGACACGCTCGGCCTCGATGCCATCCGCGAGGTCGGTCCGGGCGGCCATTTCTTCGGCTGCCAGCACACCCTGGCGCGCTACGAGACCGCCTTCTACGCGCCGCTGCTGTCCGACTGGCGCAACTTCGAGAGCTGGCAGGAGGTCGGGGCGCCGGACGCCACCCAGCGGGCGCACCAGCTGTACAAGCGCATCCTCGCCGAATATGAGCCGCCGCCAATCGACCCCGCCATCGCCGAGGAGCTCGACGCCTTCGTCGCGAAGCGGAAGGAGGAGGGCGGGGTGCCGAGCGACTGATCGGCACCCGCGGCCGCTCAGGCCGAAGGGATCCCGCCCGGCTCGAAGATGTAGCCGGCGCCGCGCACCGTCTTGATCACCCGCGGCCGGGCCGGATCCGGCTCGATCTTCTTGCGGATCCGGGTGATCCGGACGTCGATGCTGCGGTCCAGCGGATCCCAGTCGCGGTTATGGGCCAGCGACAGCAGCCGGTCGCGGCTGAGGATCCTGTTCGGATGCTCGGCGAAGGCGTTCAGGAGGTCCAGCTCCATGCCGGTCAGTTGTTCCTCAACCCCGTCATCGCCGCGCAGCTTGCCGGAAAGCCGGTCAAGAACGCAGCGGCCGAAGCGGACCTCATGCACCGGAGGCTGCGGTGCCGAGGCAGGGGCGGCGGCGACCGGGGCCAGCCGGCGCAGCACGGTCCGGATCCGCGCCACCAACTCGCGCGGCACGAAGGGCTTGCCGATATAGTCGTCGGCGCCGATCTCCAGCCCGACGATCCGGTCGGTCGGCTCGGCCATCGCGGTCAGCATGATGATGCCGGTGGAGCCCTGCGCCCGCAGCCAGCGGGCGAGGGTCAGGCCGTCCTCGCCCGGCATGGTAAGGTCCAGCACCACCAGGTCCGGCCGCCGCTCCGCCACCCGCCGGCGCATCGCCGCGCCGTCTTCGGCCAGGATGGTATCGAAGCCGTGCAGCGACAGGTATTCCCCGATGCTCTCGCGCAGGTCGCGATCGTCATCGACGACGAGGATATGAGGGCGATCCGACATCCCGACTCCCGAGGCCGCGGCACAGACTGCATACAATCTAAATGACGCGCGCCGGTCCGAGAAACACCCAGCACGCAGGCCTCCTTCGACGGCGACGACCCGGCACCCGCCCGGAAACATCAACGAAACACTCGCGACACGCTCTTAACCATGAGCCGCCTGTCGCGACATCCTCCGGCAATCGAAGGCAGCTAAGGTCTCCGCATTGCAATGGACGCTCTGCCGTCCGAAGACATGCGGAGATCAATCGTGACGAAGATTTACGGAACCAACAACAGCGATGTCGCGACCGGCGACGACGACCTCGATTATCATCTGTCTACCACCGACGACGAGTATGTTCTATTTGGCGGCAACGACAAGCTTCTGGCCGGCATCGGCAACGACACGGCATTTGGCGGCAATGGCGATGATGCCTTGTCCGGCGGCGATGGCAACGACGATCTCAACGGCGACGCCGACAACGATGTGATCGCAGGTGGTGCCGGCCAGGACACCCTCCACGGAGGCACGGGGAACGACAGGCTCAACGGCGACGCCGACAACGATGTGATCGCAGGTGGTGCCGGCCAGGACACCCTCCACGGAGGCACGGGGAGCGACACGCTCGACGGCGGGAACGGAAACGACATCCTGGCCGGCGGTGATGGGGCTGACACGATTATCGGCGGCGGCGATTACGACTATTCTGACTATGCTGACTATCGCGATTCCGGCGCGGCGGTGGACGTCAACCTGACGACCGGTGCTTGTGCCGGCGGGGATGCCGCCGGCGATAAGCTGATCGAGATCGAGAACCTGCTCGGCAGCAGTTGGGCCGATCAGCTGCGCGGTGATGATGGCGACAACATGCTGCAGGGCGGTGGCGGGGCCGACACGCTGGAGGGCGCAGCCGGCAACGACTACCTCTATGGCGGGGAAGACACCGACGTCCTGCGGGGCGGTGCCGGGGCCGATTACCTCAACGCCGGCACCGGCATCGACACGGCCAGCTATTACACCGGCACCACTGGGGTCGTGGTGAACCTGACCACCGGCGCCGGCAGCGGCGGCGAGGCCCAAGCCGACATGCTGTTCGGCATCGAGAACCTCTCCGGCAGCCAGGGCAACGACACTCTCATCGGTGACGCCGGCGTAAACACGCTGCAAGGCTGGAACGGCAGCGACGTGCTTCGCGGCGGCGCCGGCGCCGACAAGCTCGACGGCGGTGCCGACATCGACACTGCGAGCTACTACACCGACTCCGCTGGCGTTGCCGTCAGCCTTCTGACCGGGACTGGCAGCGGGGGCGAGGCGCAGGGCGACACGCTGATCGGCATCGAGAACCTCTCCGGCAGCCAGGGCATCGACAGCCTTGTCGGCAACAGCGGCGCCAACCTGCTGCAGGGGTGGAACGGCAACGACGTGCTCAACGGGGCCGGTGGCAAGGACACGCTGACCGGTGGCGCCGGCGCTGACCGCTTCGTCTATGGCACTATCGGCGACAGCGTCGTCGGGGCCAATGCCGATCGGATCACCGATTTCAGCCACGCCCAGGCGGACAGGATCGACCTGACGGCGATCGACGCCAATGCCGGCGTGGCCGGCAACCAGGGCTTCAGCTTCATCGGCACCGGCCTCTACACCGGCGCCGCGGGACAGCTACGCTACGCCGTCGCCGGCGACGTCACCACCATCGCCGGCGACATCAACGGCGACAAGGTCTCGGACTTTCACATCACCATGTCCGGCGGTGCTGCGCTCGTCGCCGGCGATTTCATGCTGTAGCCGTCGCATCTTCCAGAAGGCGGCGCCGCGCATCATGCTGGCGCCGCCGAGGATGGAATCCATGGAGCATCAGATGGCGCGCAGTGACGATCTCCTGGCGGGGGCCTTCATCCGCTCGGGCGACGCGATCACCTTTCTCGACCGCAACGGCTTCATCGACGGCAACGATGCGGTGCTTCAGATGTTCGGCTTCGGCGACAAGTCGGAGTACCTCCGGCAACACCCGGCCGATCTGTCGCCGGAGTTCCAGCCGGACGGACGCCCATCCCGTGTCGCCGCCGAGCAATGGATGCAGCGCGCCCTGGCCGAAGGACACGTGCTGCTGGAATGGGTCCACCGGCGCAAGGACGGCACCACCTTTCCGGCCGAGGTCATGCTGGTCGCCTTCATGCTCGACGGCGCGCCCGCGCTGGCGGCGACGGTGCGCGACATCACCCGGCGCCGGCAGGCGGAAGAGGAGGTGGCCCGTCAGCGCGAGACGCTGTACCAGAGCGAGAAGATGGCGGCGCTGGGCTCGCTCCTGGCCGGCGTCGCGCATGAGCTGAACAATCCGCTTGCCGTGGTGGCCACCCAGGCCGGGCTGATGCTGGAGACCGCCACCGATCCGGCGATGCTCGGCCGGGCCGAGCGGATCGGCGCGGCGGCGGAGCGCTGCGCCGGCATCGTCCGGTCTTTCCTGGCGATCGCCCGGCAGAAATCGCCGTCCCGACGGGCGCTGCGGCTGGTCGACGTGGTCCAGGGCGCCATCGCCATCACCGCCTATGGGCTGCGGAGCAACGGCATCGAGGTCGAGGTGGCTGTGCCGTGTGACTTGCCGCCGGTCTGGGGTGATGCCGACCAGCTCGGTCAGGTGATGATGAACCTGGTGGTCAATGCCCAGCAGGCGTTGCAGGACCGGCCGGGCCCGCGCCGGCTGCGCATCGCGGCGACCGAGGCGGCGGACGGGTTGCGGCTGACCGTTGCCGACAGCGGCCCGGGCGTGCCGCCGGAGATCCGTTCGCGCATCTTCGATCCCTTCTTCACCACCAAGCCGGTCGGTGCCGGTACCGGTGTCGGCCTGTCGCTCAGCCGCGGCATCGTCGAGGCGCATGGCGGCAGCATCGCGCTGGAGGATGCGCCGGGCGGCGGTGCCTGCTTCGTGCTGATGCTGCCGCGCGCCGCGTCCCCGGCCGACGCAGCCGCGTCGCCGGTTCCCGAGCCGTCGGCCGCGGCGGCCTGGCGCATCCTGGTCGTCGACGACGAGCCGGAGATCGCCGACGCCCTGACCGAGATCCTGGCGCCGCTGGCCGCCCGCATCGACATCGCCGCCAATGGTGCCGAGGCTCTGCGCCGCGTGGCTGCCATGGAGTACGACCTGGTGATCAGCGACCTGCGCATGCCGGAGCTCGACGGTCCCAACCTGTTCCGGGCGCTGCGCGACCGCCGGCCGCGCTTTGCCGGCCGGATCATCTTCGTCACCGGCGACACCATGACCGGCAGCCTCGACGGCTTCCTGAGGGAAACCGGCCTGCCGGTGCTGGAAAAGCCCTTCACCCCGGCCGAGGCGCGCCGCCTGGTGGTCGCGGCCATGTCGGCGCCGCCGCCCTGACGCTGGGCGCGTCAGGCGCTGCCGATCAGGATACCGGTCAGGAACACCAGCACGCCGCCGACCACGACCTGGAAGGCGGAGGACAACAGCGGCGTGTCCATGAAGCGGTGGCGGATCCAGGAGATCACCGCCAGCTCCACCGCCACCACGCCGACGGCGATGCCGGTGGCGATGCGGAAATCCGGGATCAGATAGGGCAGGGTGTGGCCCAGGCCGCCCAGCGCGGTCATGCCGCCACAGACCAGGCCGCGCAGCCAGGGCCGGCCGCGGCCGGTCAGGCTGCCGTCATCCGACAGCGCCTCGGCGAAGCCCATGCTGATGCCGGCGCCGATCGAGGCGGCGAGGCCGACCAGGAAGGTGTCGAGGCTGTCATGGGTGGCGAAGGCCGCGGCGAACAGCGGGGCGAGGGTGGAGACCGACCCGTCCATCAGACCGGCCAGGCCCGGCTGCACGATCTGCAGCACGAACAGCCGGCGCTCATCCTCGCCCTCGCGCGCCTGCACCTTGGCCGGGACGTGCTTCTCCTCCAACTGCCCTGCGACATGCTCGTGCCGCCGTTCCTCCGCCGCCAGGTCGCCCAGCAATTGGCGCACGGCAATGTCGGTCGCGCGGCCGGCGGCGCGCTCGTAGAAGCGCCGGGTTTCAGTTTCCATCGCCTCGGCCTGCTTGCGGACGGTGTCCAGCGGCAGCGGCCGGGACAGCCAGACCGGCCGGCGGCGGATGAAGCCGCGGACCACATGGCGGTTGATCAGCGGGATATGGTCGCCGAAGCGCTCCCGGTAGAGCTCGAGCAGTCGGTGGCAATGCCCGTCCTCCTCCCGCGACATGCCGCGGAACACGGCGGCCGAGGCGGGGAAGTCGGCGGCCAGGCCTTCGGCGAAATCGCCGTAGATCCGCGCATCCTCCTCCTCCAGCGCGATCGCCAGGGCCAGCAGCTCGCGCTCGGTCAGCTCGGAAAAGTCCTTCATCACGGTCTCCGCTTCGCTCGCCTTCCGCTTCTCCGCCGGGCCTTGGGCAAAGGCAACGACGAACGACTCGCAGCGCGGCGGGGCCGGGCGAGCCTGCGTCGCAGGCGGGATATAAATTCATAACGATGTCCTTATATTTAGATGGAGTTCGCATCAGCCCGGCGGTACCGTCGCCTTGCGCCCGCCGCGGTTTCAGGAAGGTCCGGCCATGTCCAGCACCCGTTTCCACGATCTTCTCGCCGCCAAGCCGGTCCTGTTCGCCGACGGCGGCATGGGCACCGGGTTGTTCGCCCAGGGGCTGGAGACCGGGGACAGCCCGGAGCTATGGAACCTCGATCGGCCGGAGCGGGTGCAGGTGGTGCATCGCGGCTTCGCCGAGGCCGGCTCGGACATCATCCTGACCAACACCTTCGGCGGCAATGCGCGGCGGCTGGCGCTGCACAGCGCCCAGGGCCGGGTGCGTGAGCTGAACATCGCCGGCGCCCGCATCGCCCGCGTGGTGGCCGAGGAGTTCGACCGCCCGGTGATCGTCGCCGGCTCGATGGGCCCGACCGGCGACATCTTCCAGCCGGTCGGCGCGCTGAGCTACGAGGAGGGCGTCGCCGCCTTCGCCGAGCAGGCCGAGGCGCTGGCCGAGGGCGGCGTCGACGTGCTGTGGATCGAGACCATCTCGGCGGCGGAGGAGATCCAGGCCGCGATCGAGGGCGCGTCGCGCACCGGCCTGCCGATCGTCTCGACCATGACCTTCGACACCAATGGCCGCACCATGATGGGGCTGACGCCGGAGGCGGCGATCACTCATGGCCGCAACTGCGCCTGCCGGCCCAGCGCCTTCGGCGCCAATTGCGGCATCGGCCCGGCCCAGCTGCTGGACAGCATCCTGGGCCTCGTGCGTGCGTCGGAGACCGGCGACATCATCGTCGCCAAGGGCAATTGCGGCATCCCGCAGTACCGCGAGGGGGCCATCGTCTATGACGGCACGCCTCAGATCATGGCCGACTACGCCATTCTGGCGCGCGATGCCGGCGCCCGCATCATCGGCGGCTGCTGCGGCACGACGCCGGAGCATATCCGCGCCATGGTCGCGGCGGTGAACGGCACCGCCCGCGGCCCGGTGCCGGATGTCGAGACGGTCGAGCGGCTGCTGGGCCCGATCAAGGCGCAATCCGGCCGCCCGGCCGAGGGCGGCGGCGAGCGCGAAGGCCGCCGGCGCCGCCGGGCCTGATCCTCAGCGGGCCGGCGTGTCGGCAGCGCCGCCGCCGACCCGTTCCAGCGTCTGGATATGCCGGCCCAGCAGCGCGGCGGCCTGATCGACGGCGCCGCGCCGCAGCGCGTCCAGGATCTGCCGGTGGTCCTGGTTCGAGCGCGGCTGCCACCCGGCCGACCGAGTCGCCGCGAAGGTGAAGCGGGAATTGGCCAGTTGCAGCTCCGCCAGCATCGCCAGCAGGCGCGGCATGCGGCAGGCCGCCACCAGTTCGCGATGGAAGCTGCGGTTCGCCGCTTCCCACTCGGCGAAGGACTGCGCCCGGTCGCCGGCGGCGACGGCCTCGTCGATCCGCTCGATCTGCGGCGGCGTCAGCCGGCGGGCGGCATGGCGCAGCGCCAGCACCTCCAGCGCCGCCCGGATCTCCACCACCTCGCGCATCGACCGCTCGTCCAGCGGCGCCACGCGCATGCCGCGCCGCGGCTCGCTGACCGCCAGCCCCTGGGCCCGCAGGCGCTGGAACGCCTCGCGGACCGGCACATGGCTCGACCCGAACTCATGGGCGATGTGGTCCTGACGCAGCGGCGCATCCGGCGCCAGTTCGCCGGTCACGATCCGCTCGGCCAGGATTTCGGCGATCCGGTCGGCGACGGTTTGTTGAGAAGCGCCCGCTTTCTGGATCATAGATTATCTACTGAGTAAATCGGTGCACACGGGGTTTTGCGTCTCTAAACTCGACTGAGTCGCAATGATCATAGATCAATCGAAAGGATTATCTATGATTTTGAGGAGTCAGATCATGCATTCCCCCCTCGAGACACCGCTGTCCGCGCCCGTCCTGGCCGGCTGGCGCATCCCTGCCGCCATCATCGGCGGCAGCCTGCTGATGGCGCTCAGTGGCCAGATCCAGATCCCGTTCTGGCCGGTGCCGATGACCATGCAGGTCTGCGCCACCTTCCTCCTGGCCGGGCTGGCCGGCGGGCGTCTGGCGGCGGCGATGGTCGCAACGTTCCTGGCGGAAGCGGCGGTCGGACTGCCGGTCCTGGCGGGCGGCAGCGGCGGGCTGGCACCGCTGGTCGGCCCGACCGGCGGCTATCTGCTGGGCTTCGTCGTCGCCGCCTTCCTGGCCGGCGAGTGGATCCGGCGCCGCCCCGGCGATCTGGTCGCCACCGTCGTGCCGATGCTGGCCGGGCTGGGCGCGATTTATCTCCTCGGCTGCCTCTGGCTGGCGCAGTTCACCGGCTGGTCGGCCGTGATCTCCGCCGGCGTCGCGCCTTTCCTGCTCGGCGACGCGCTGAAGGTGCTGCTGGCCGCTTCCGTGGCCGTCGCCCTGCGCCGTCTTCGGCGGGCCGCGTGACGGCGACTGACGCCGGTCCCAGGCCCGCGATCAGGTTCGACTGGACGCGGGCCGAGGCCGAGGCGCTGTACGGCCTGCCGTTTCCGGAGCTGCTGCACCGTTCCCAGTTGGTCCATCGCCAAAGCTTCGATCCGGTGGAGGTCGAGACCGCCAGCCTGCTCAGCATCAAGACCGGCGGCTGCCCGGAGGATTGCGGCTACTGCTCGCAGAGCGCCCGCTACGACACCGGGGTCAAGGCCAGGCGGCTGATGGAGGCCGGGGCAGTGGTGGACCGGGCGGCCCAGGCCAAGGCCGCCGGGGCGGGGCGCTTCTGCATGGGCGCGGCCTGGCGCAGCCCGAAGGACCGCGACCTCGACCGGGTCTGCGACATGGTGGCGGGGGTCAAGGCGCTCGGCATGTCGACCTGCGTCACCCTCGGCATGCTGACCCGGCCGCAAGCGGACCGGCTGAAGGCGGCGGGGCTCGACTACTACAGCCATAACGTCGACACCTCCCCCGAATTCTACGGCCGGATCATCACCACCCGGACGCTGCGGGACCGGCTGGAGACGTTGGGCCATGTCCGCGCCGCCGGCATCAAGGTCTGCTGTGGTGGCATCGTCGGCATGGGCGAGGCGGTAGACGACCGGCTGGGCCTGCTGCTGCTCCTGGCCGGGATGGACCCGCATCCGGAAAGCGTGCCGCTGAACCTTTGGAACGAGGTGGCCGGGACCCCGGTGATGGCAACGGCGGAGACGCCCGACCCGATCGGCTTCGTCCGGCTCGTCGCGGTGGCGCGGATCCTGCTGCCGCGCAGTGTGCTGCGGCTCTCGGCCGGCCGGCAGACCATGAGCGACGAGCTGCAGGCGCTGTGCATCGTCGCCGGTGCCAACTCGATCTTCCTCGGCGAGGTGCTGCTGACCACGGCCAATCCCGGCCCGGATCGTGACGCCCGGCTGCTGGCCAAGCTCGGGCTCAGGGCGGTGACGGGCGGACTGGCGCTGGCCTGAACCTATCGCGGCCACTCCGCCATCGGCTGGCCGGACTCGACGATGTGGACGCCGAGTTCCGCCCAGCGGGCGAAGGTCTCCTCGGCCTGCGCGGTGAAGTCGAGCGCCGGGATCGGCCGGCCCTCGGCGTCGAGCCCGACCACCGCCGACATGCAGTCGCGCAGCACGAAGACCCGGCGCGGCAGGGCCGGGTCGAGCGCCCGCATCCGATCGAGCAGGTCGTCGACCGACCAGCGCACGCAATGGCTGGCGGCTTGGCCGGCGACCACGATCCGGTCGGCGAGCAGCAGCTCCAGCAGCGCCGAATCGTCCTGTGGCCGCACCAGCCGGCCGCCGTCCCAGCGGTCCGGCACCTCGGGCGCGAAGGCGGAATAGCTCTCGCTCCAGGGATCGTCGCCCTTGATGATGACCGGCGTCGGCGCGCCGCGCAGCATGGCGTGGAACAGCCAGGCCTCCTGGACCAGCCCCGGCATGGCGTGGCCCTCCGACCCGATCAGACAGTGGTCGGGCCAGATGATCAGCGCGTTGCGGCCCTGCCGCGCCAGGCTGCGGACATAGTGCAGCAACTGCCGCTCGACCCAACCCTCTGCCGCGACGTCGGCCGGCAGCAGCGCAAGGACGCCCTGGCTCGGCCGCAGCGTGCCGTCGGCCAGCATCTCCTCGGTGATCACGGTGAAGGGCTCGGACGGGCGGCCGTCGGCGTCGATCCAGAACGAGCGGTGGAAGATCTGCAGCGGCGTGTGGGTGTCGAAGGTCGGGACGATCCGGTCGAGGGCGCCGAGGTTGCGGTGGATGAAGGCGGCGATCCGCGCCGTGTCCTCGACTGCGCCGCGCCCGGACCGGCCGCCGACATAGAGCGCACCCTGCGGCAGGCAGAAGTCGCGCTGTAGGTCGATCAGCAGCAGGTCGGTGCGCCGGTCGCCGACCGTCTCGACCTTGCCGCGCCATGTCTCGGCCGTGGCGCGCAAAGTATCGGGATCGGACCGGTACGACCAGTCTCCGGCCCGGGCCGGATCGAAGAAGGGAGGAAGCTCCGGTGTCGTGCTCATGGTGTCCCGATGCCTATCGCCCGTGAGGGCAGCATAGCAGGGCATCGGCCCGAGAGAGGCCTCACTGGAACAGGCTGGAGACCGACTTCTCTTCGGCGATGCGAAGGATCGCCTCGGCCAGCAGGGGCGCGATGGTCAGCTGGCGGACATTGTGGCTCAGCCGCACCGCCTCGGTGGCGAGGATGCTGTCGGTCGTCACCATCTCCTTGATCGGCGAGGCGCCGACGCGGGCGACAGCGCCGCCCGAGAGCACGCCGTGGCTGATATAGGCGAAGACCTCGGCCGCGCCGCGCTCGATCAGCGCGACGGCGGCGTTGCACAGCGTGCCGGCGCTGTCGGCGATGTCGTCGATCAGGATGCAGCGGCGGCCGTCGATGTCGCCGATCACGTTCATCACCTCCGACATCCCGGCGCGCTCGCGCCGCTTGTCGATGATGGCGAGGTCGGCGCCCAGGCGCTGCGCCACCAAGCGGGCGCGGACCACGCCGCCGACATCGGGCGAGACGATGGCCAGATTGTCGCCGGGGAAGCGGCTGCGGATGTCCTTCACGAACACCGGCGCGGCCACCAGGTTGTCCAACGGGATGTCGAAGAAGCCCTGGATCTGGTCGGCATGCAGGTCGAGGGTCAGCACCCGGTCGGCGCCGGCGCGGGTGATCAGGTTGGCCACCAGCTTGGCCGAGATCGGCGTGCGCCCGCCGGTCTTGCGGTCCTGCCGGGCATAGCCGTAATAGGGCATCACCGCGGTGATCCGACGGGCCGAGCCGCGGCGCAGCGCGTCGATGGTGACCAGCATCTCCATCAGGTTGTCATTGGCCGGGAAGCTGGTCGGCTGGATCACGAACACGTCCTCCCCGCGGACGTTCTCGAGGATCTCGACGAAGACCTCCATATCGGCGAAGCGCCGGATCTGAGCCTTGGTCAACGGGATTTGCAAATAGGCGGCGATCGCCTCGCAGAGCGGGCGATTGCTGTTGCAGGCGATGATTTTCATGCGGGGCGGCTCGGTGGTCTCGGGCGGTGGCCGGGGCCGGATGCGGCTGCGTATATCCCGCGCGCACCGGGGTGTAAACGGACTTCACGCAACCCTGACCCCGAATTGTCACATCAGCATCAGCACGCAGCCGCCGAGCAGCGCCACGATGATGAACAGGAACAGGGTGATCAGGTGCGGCATGGCTGTCAGCCCGTCAGCAGGATCGCCGAGATCTGCCGGCCGTAATCCGGCTCCTTGCGCAAGGTGGTGCGGCGGTAGCTGAAGAACTGGTCCTCGCGCGCCAACGTGTCCAGCCCGGTGACCGTGAGGTCGCGGAGGCCGGCGCGGCGCAGGCGCTGGGCGACATAGCCCGGCAGGTCGAAATGCGGCCGCGCGCCGGGGGTATGGAAGAAGCCGGCGCTGTCCGGATCCTCGGTCAGGAACCGATCGCGGAATTCGGGGCCGACCTCGTAGCTGTCCGGGCCGATGCAGGGGCCGACGGTCGCCGCGATCCGCTCCGGCACCGCGCCCAGGGCCCGCATCGCCGCGACGGTGGCGTCGGTGACGCCGCCGAGCGCGCCCTTCCAGCCGGCATGGGCGGCGCCGATCACCCCGGCCTCGGCATCGGCGAACAGGATCGGGGCGCAGTCGGCGGTCAGGATGCCGAGCGCCAGGCCGGGGCGGTCGGTGACCATGGCATCGGCCTGGGGCGACGTCTCCGGCGTCCAGCGCTCGGTGACGGTCACGACGTTGGGGCTGTGCACCTGATAGACGGTCAGGAGCGTCTCGGCCGGGCCGAGCTCGCGCCGGCAGCGGTCGCGATTCTCGGCCACCGCCTCGCGCCGGTCGCCGGAGCCGAAGCCGCAGTTGCGCGAGGCGAAGATGCCCTCGCTGACGCCGCCGGTGCGCGGGAAGAAGCCGTGGCCGATGCCGGGCAGGGCGAGGGCGTCGACGGTGATCACGGTGCAGGCTCCGGCCGATTCGGACGGCAACGGAATAGCATCGCCGGCCGAGTCAGGGAAATCCTGCCGGCGTACCGAGACCCGGCGCGGTCAGGGCCAGGGCCTTGAACAGCGTGCCCATCTGCTGCGGACCGGCCAGCCGGGCGACCGCGGCGTCGATCTCGGCGGCGCGGGCCGGGGAGGCCTTCTGCAATTGCGCCGCGCGGGGGCGCAGCCCAAGCGTCTCCAGGAACGCGCCTTGCGTCACCGGGCCGTGGGCAGTGGCTCCGGCTTGGGTCGCCGCCTGGGCCAGGGACTGGAAGTCTACATGGGCGGTCAGGTCGGCGTCGCCCGGCGCCTCCAGCGGGTCGGCGAAGGCATGGCGCCGCACCGCCTGGAAGCTGTCGCCGGGCGCGCTGCGGGCCGGGCCATAATCGACGATCAGCGCGGCGCCGCCCTGCTGCGCCAGGCGTCGCCCGAGGAGGGCGGCGTGTGACAGCCCGGCCGGGCAGGCTTCGGCGATCGATCCCTCCGGCGCGTCCCGTACCGCCTCCGGGATCAGCGCCAGCCCCGGATCGGCGCGGGCCGACAGCTCCCAGCGCAGCCGGCCGGCCTCCTCGTCCCAGCCGACGAGGCGCTCGTGCCAGCCTTTGGCGCCGCGCTGCCATTGCCGGATCGGCAGGGCGTCGAAGAACTCGTTGGCGACCACCAGCGCCGGCCCTTCGGCCAGATCGGCCAACCGGTCCAGCCAGACCGGGTTGGCATCGGCCAGCCGCATCGCCTGCGCCGCACGCAGGGCCGGGCTGGTCTCGACCAGATGCAGCCGCAGCGCGGCGCGGAAGCCGGGCGCGGCGCGGCCGACGGCGCGCAGCGCGTCCTGCATCAGCGTGCCGCGTCCGGGGCCGAGCTCGACCAGCAGCACCGGGTCTGGCGCGCCCATCCGCTGCCACAGATCGGCGCACCACAGCCCGACCAGCTCGCCGAAGACCTGGCTGATCTCCGGCGCGGTGGTGAAGTCGCCGGCCGCGCCCAGCGGGTCCTGCTTGACGTAATAGCCGTGCCGGGGATGGCCGAGCGCCTCGGCCATGTACTGCGCCACCGTCAGCGGGCCATCGACGGCGATGTGGCGGCGCAGCAGGTCGAGCAGCGCGGTCACGCGGCCGGTGACGAGGCGGCCGGGGCCGGGGCCTCGACCGCCGGCCGGCGCGCGGCCCACAGCACCACGGCGAGGCCGATCAGGATCATCGGGATCGACAGCTGCTGGCCCCGCGTGAACCAGTCGGTGCCCATCAGATAGCCCAGCTGGGCATCCGGCTCGCGCACGAACTCGACCAGGAAGCGCGACAGGCCGTACCAGGCGATGAAGGCGCCCAGAATGATGCCCGGCCTGGCCCGGATGCGGGCGCTGGCGGCGAGCGGCAGCAGGATCAGGAACAGCACCAGCCCTTCCAGCCCGGCCTCGTACAGCTGGCTGGGGTGTCGCGGCGCCGGCCCGCCATTCGGGAAGACGAACCCCCAGGTGACCCAGGGCTGGGTGACCACGCGGCCCCACAGCTCGCCGTTCACGAAATTGGCGATGCGGCCGAAGAGCAGCCCGATCGGCGCGGCGGCGGCGACCACGTCGCCCAGCAGCAGGGGCGAGAAGCCTCGGCTGCGGGCGAACAGGATGATCGCGGCGGCGACCCCGAGGAAGCCGCCATGGAAGGACATGCCGCCATGCCAGATCTCCAGGATCGACAGCGGGTCGGCCAGGTATTCGTCGAGATTGTAGAACAGGACATAGCCGAGCCGGCCGCCCAGGATGGTGCCGACCACCGCCCAGGTCAGGAAGTCGTCCAACGCCGTTCGGTCCGGCGGCAATGCGGTGCGGCGGGTCAGCCACAGCGCGTAGCGCCAGCCGAGAATGAAGCCGGCGATGTAGGCGAGCGCATACCAGCGGATCGCGATGGGGCCGATCTGCAGGGCGACCGGATCGAACCAGCCCATGTGTGTTCCCGTTCCGGGTGGCGAAGCGTGCCCTTATAGGCGCGCGGTCCAGCGTGTTGCAACGCGGGGAACCGGCCGCCATATTGTCCGATGATGATGAGTTGTTCCGGATACCGCCTGACATGCCCTTCGACACCAAGCTGATCGACGATCTGGTCCGCGTCGCGACCGGAGCCTTCGGTGCCGTTGCCGGCGTGCGCGAGGAGGCGAGGACCCGCCTGCGCGAGCAGTTCGAGCACATCCTGGCGCGGCTCGACGTGGTCACCCGCGAGGAGTTCGAGATCGTCCGCGCCCTGGCCCAGCGGGCGCGCGAGGAGCAGGAGCTTCTGGCCGCCCGGGTGGCGGCGCTGGAGGCCGCAGCCAAGCCGGCGGCGGCAAAGCCCGTGACGCCGAAGCCTGCGGCGAAACGCGCAGCCGCCAAGCCCGCCCACAAGGCCGAGACCACGCCGGCCGCCACCCCTGCGCCGAAGGGCCGCAGGCCCCGCGCCAAGGTCGTGAACTGAATTTCGTCACAAATCATCCACAACTTTTATCGCGACGGCGGAGCATATCGATTGCGCCCATCAAGCCCTTGTGCGACCGTCGTCTTGGAAAGGCTGTAATGGTTAACACCACTACACATTGGGTATTGGCCGAGCGCGAGCGCCACCGGTGCGTATCGCCGCGGTACGGGAGCGGAGGATCATGACCACAGCGTCCCAGACCTTCGAGGAAGCCGCCTTCACCCAAAACCCCCTCGACACGCTCGAGGAGATCATCGGCGCCAATGATTGGAGCTTCGAGCGGGCCAGCAACGAGGAGATGCTGGCCGAGGTCGCCGGCCGGTGGTGCAGCTATCGCCTGTTCTTCTTCTGGCAAGAGGAGATCAGCGCCATGCAGTTCTCCTGCCAGTTCGACCTGAAGGTGCCGGAGAAGAAGCGCCGCGACGTGGCGGAGCTGCTCGGCATCATCAACGAGCGGATGTGGCTCGGCCATTTCGACGTCGACTCCGAGGAGCTGACGCCGATGTTCCGGCACACCACGCTGCTGCGCGGCGCCCAGGCGGCGAGCCAGGAGCAGCTCGAGGACCTGGTCGACATCGCGCTGACCGAATGCGAGCGCTTCTACCCGGCCTTCCAGTTCATCCTCCGGGGCGGCAAGAGCGTCGGCGAGGCGGTCTCCGCCGCGATCCTGGACACGGTCGGCGAAGCCTGAGCCGACTGTCCGACAGACAAGACGACGAGCCCGGCTTCGCGAGAGGCCGGGCTTTTTCGTGGCGGCGGAGAGCCGAGGGACGGTGCATTGCCTCTCCCGCCAAGCGGGGCCGTCTCAGAACAGCAATCCATCCCGTTGCCGTCATCCCGCGAAAGCGGGAATTTCGTTCCGGTCGAAGCGTGACCAGATCCCCGCTTTCGCGGGATGACGGAATGGAGATTCCGAACAGGTCTCGCCAGGCGGGAGAGGCAACGCGCATGGCTTTGGCCATGGCGACTTGACCGGCACATCAGCCTTGCTGATGGAGGCGCTGGAACAGGGCTCGGCATCACGAGTTTTGACCGAAGCGGCGAATCCGGACTGGCGGATCCGCGCATCGTTCCGAGAGAGAGGAAGGCCGAGACATGGCCTCTGGCCTGCAGCCGCAGCCCGTCTTGTCCGTCGTCCCGCCCTTCGCGTCCGGCCGGGCGGAGGGGGCGGCGCGCCGCCGTCTGCGGCGCAACCGCCGGCTCGCGACCGGGCTGCTCGCCACGATGGGAGTGGTCTTCGTCGGCACGCATCTGGACGCGGGGCCCGGCTTCGCCATGCTGCTCCTGCGCGCCGGCGCCGAGGCCGGGATCGTCGGCGGCATCGCGGACTGGTTCGCGGTGACCGCCCTGTTCCGCCGCCCGCTCGGCCTGCCGATCCCCCACACCGCCATTATCCCGAACAGCAAGGACCGGATCGCGCGCACCCTCGGCCGCTTCATCGAGCGGAACTTCCTGACCGAGGAGATCCTGCTGCGGAAGCTCGCTGACGGCCAGGTCGGGCAGCGCTTCGCCGCCTGGCTGGCGGCGCCGGGCACCGCACCGGTGATCGCCGGGCTGGTCGCCGGCGCGCTGCCCGGCCTGATCCGGTCGCTGGAGGACCACGACCTGCAGGATTTCGCCAACCGCACGCTGGGCGAGCAGCTTCGGCGCGCCGACCTGGCGCCGATTCTCGGCCGCATGGTCGATCTGGCGACGGCCAGCGGTGAAGCCGACATCCTGTTCGAGCGGGCGATCGGCATCGGCGTCGACTGGCTGGAGGAGAACCGGGGGCAGATCGACCGGCTGGTGGAGGCCCGCAGCCGCTGGTGGGTTCCGAAGACGGTCGACCGCCGGATCGCCGCCGCGATCGTCTCGGCCATTGCCGACCTGCTGGGCGATCTGCGCCGGCCGGACAGCGAGGCGCGGCTCAAGTTCCGCGAGGCGCTGGGCGGCCTGATCGAGGAGTTGTTGCGCTCGCCGGCCCGGCGCGACCAGATCAACGCCTCGAAGAACCGGATCCTCGACAGCCCGGAGGTGCAGGCCTGGCTCGCCTCGATCTGGGGCCAGCTGTCGCGGACGGCGCTGGAGGACCTGGCCGATCCGGCGTCGAAGACGCGCGCCGCGCTCGAGCACGGCATCGCCCTGGTGGGCCGGGCCCTGGCCGCCGACGGGGCCATGCAGGCGCATGTCGATGCCGTGGTCCGGCGGCTCGCGCTCCAGCTCGTCTCCTGGCGGCGCAAGCTCGGTGGCTTCATCGCCGAGGTGGTGCGCGGCTGGGACACGCGCACGCTGACCGATCGGCTCGAGCTCGTGGTCGGCAGCGATCTGCAGTACATCCGGATGAACGGCACGATCGTCGGGGCGCTGGTCGGCTGCGCGATCTTTCTGGTGTCGCGGCTGTTCGGTTAGCGGGAGATTCAGCGATGCGCGCGGCGGGCTTTCTCGCCTTGTCTCCCGGCTGTGCTTTGCCCGACAGTGCGGGCGGACCAGCGCTCGCGGGGACGACGCCATGCCCAAGATCGACATCGCCGCCGTGCCGGAGCGCAAAGGCACGGGCTATCCGGCACCCTTCGACGCTCCCTGCGCCGACCGCGTCCGGCAGCGGCTGGGCGATGCCGGCGGGTTGACGGATGTCGGGGTCAATCTGATGCGCCTGCCCCCCGGCAACTGGTCGAGCCAACGCCATTGGCATTCGGAGGAGGACGAGCTCGTCTATGTGCTCGAGGGCGAGCTCGTCCTGATCGAGGATGGCGGCGAGACGGTGCTGCGCGCCGGCGATTGCGCGGCCTTTCCGAAGAACTCCGGCAACGGCCACCACATGATCAACCGGTCGGCCACGATGGCAGTCTATCTCGAGGTCGGCACGCGCTCGCCGACCGACGTGATCACCTGCTCCGACATCGACATGATGAGTCCCAGCACTGATGGCCGGTTTCTGCACAAGGACGGCACGCCCTATACAGAGCCGCGGTAGCGAATCTTATCCACTCAACCCGAGACCCGGAGGTTGTCCATGACCGAGGTCCTGCTGTTCCACCACGCCCAGGGGCTGACCCCCGGCGTGCACGCCTTCGCCGACGCCCTGCGGGCCGCCGGCCACACCGTGCACACGCCCGACCTGTTCGACGGACGCACCTTCGGCAGCATCGAAGAGGGGATGGCCCATATCCACCAGGTCGGCTTCGACGAGCTGCGGGAGCGTGGCGTCCGCCTCGCCGGCGACCTGCCGCCCGGGCTGGTCTATGCCGGCTTCTCCTTCGGCGTGCTGCCGGCGCAGAAGCTGGCCCAGACCCGGCCCGGGGCGCGCGGCGCCCTGCTGTTCTACTCCTGCCTGCCGATCAGCGGCGACTGGGCCGTCGGGCCCTGGCCGAACGGTGTCCCGGTGCAGATCCATGGCATGGATGCCGACCCGTTCTTCGTCGGCGAGGGCGACGTCGAGGCCGCCCGCGAGATCGTCGCCAAGGTCGAGGATGCCGAGCTGTTCCTGTATCCGGGAGACCAGCATTATTTCGCCGATAGCTCGCTGCCGTCCTACGACGCAGGGGCGGCCGCGCTGCTCACCCGGCGGGTGCTCGGGTTTCTGGGGCGGGTCTGATTTCGCCGCCATTGTGCTGAGAATCCGATCAATCGGATCTGCACAATCTATTTGTCCGATCTAACCGGGCGTCCCATTCTGGCTTCGGATCCAGGCAGCGCGGCAGGCGGCCAACCGGACTCCCTGTTCGATTGCTCTCCAGAAGACAGCGGCTCCCGGCCATGGCTCGGGCGCTCGCCCTCGACATTCCCACGGGAGGAAGACCATGGAGTATCGCAAGCTCGGCAACAGCGGCGCGGTGGTGACGGCCTACTGCCTCGGCACCATGACCTTCGGCAAGGAGTCCGACGAGGCCACATCCTTCGCGCTGATGAACGACTATGTCGAGGCCGGCGGCAATTTCCTCGACACCGCCGATGTCTACAGCGCCGGCGTGTCGGAGGAGATCATCGGCCGCTGGCTGAAGAGCCGGCCCGGCATCGCCCAGGACCTCGTGATCGCCACCAAGGGCCGGTTCCCGATGGGGCAGGGGCCCAACGATCTGGGCCTGTCGCGCAAGCATCTCGGGGCGGCGCTCGACGCCTCGCTGCGGCGCCTGGGGGGCGAGCAGGTCGACCTCTACCAGATGCACGCCTGGGACGCGCTGACGCCGCTGGCGGAGACGCTGCGCTTCCTCGACGATTCGGTGCGCAACGGCAAGATCGCCTATTACGGCTTCTCGAACTTCCTCGGCTGGCAGCTGACCAAAGCGGTGTGGCTGGCCAAGGCCAACGGCTATGCGCCGCCGGTGACGCTGCAGCCGCAATACAACCTGCTGGTCCGCGACATCGAGCATGAGATCGTGCCGGCGGCAGTCGACGCCGGCATCGGGCTGCTGCCGTGGTCGCCCCTCGGCGGCGGCTGGCTGTCGGGGAAATACAAGCGCGACCAGATGCCGACCGGCGCCACACGGCTGGGCGAGAACCCGCAGCGCGGCATGGAGGCCTATGACGCCCGCAACGCCAAAGCGACCACCTGGGCGGTGATCGGAGCGGTCGAGGACATCGCCAAGGCGCGCGGGGTCGGCATGGCGCAGGTGGCGCTGGCCTGGGTCGCGGCGCAGCCGGCGGTCACGTCGGTGATTCTGGGCGTTCGCACGCGGCAGCAGCTCGCCGACAACCTCGGCGCGGCGACTCTGGTGCTCACCGCCGACGAGATCGCCACGCTCGACGTGGCGAGCCGGCCGGAGGTGGCGGAGTATCCCTATGGCACCGGCGGCATCAACCAGCGCCGCCGGAAGATCGAAGGCGGGCGCTGACCCCGCGGCAACGCTCCGTTCAGGCGATCCGTCGTTTGGACGGAGCGGCCTCGTCTCGGCCTGGCCCGGCGGCCATGGCCTCGAACACGCCGTCACGCCGCACCAGGGCGTGGTGCAGCGCCGCCGCGACATGCAGCAGGATCAGCGCGAAGAAGGCGAAGGCCAGGTAAACATGCGCGGTCCACAGCAGCGCGTGCAGGCTGGCGCTCTGCGGCAGGATCGGCGGGAGAGTGACGCCCGGGAACAGCACGACCGGGTAGGCCGCGGCGGACAGCATGCCCCAGCCGATCAGCGGCATGCCGATCATCAGCAGATAGAAGGCGATGTGCGACAGATGCGCGGCGAGCTTCATCGGCTCCGGCATGTCGGCCGGCAGCGCCGGCGCGCCGTAGCGCAGGCGCAGCCCCAGTCGGATCAGCACCAGCACCAGGATGGCGATGCCGAGCGGCTTGTGGATCGCCACCAGCACCAGATGCTTCGGCATCACGGTGGACACCATGCCGACGCCGATGAACAGCATGGCCAGGATGCAGATCGCCATCAGCCAGTGCACCAGGCGCTGCGAGGCGGTGAAATGGCGGCGGCCGGTCATGGCTTGGCTCCGGTCTCGGTTCGCGGATAGGCCTGCTCTTCCGCCGTGCGGAGATCGTAGGACTTGGCATAGGCGGCCGACCGCGCGGCCGGGAACGGGTCGTCCGAGGTGCGGATGCCGTCGGGCAGCACGGTCGGGTCGAAGTTGATGTCGCGGCAGGGGCCGTCCGGCTCGGCCTCGATCTTCTGCACCACCAGGGTGCCGGCCTCGACGGTGCGGCGGTCCGCCGGCCAGGCCTTGGTCGGGTCCGCGGTCGGGTCGCCCGGGTTCGCGACCGTCACCGCCAGGGTCCAGCGCTGCGGCCCGGCGGCGACGCGCTGGACGATATCCTGGTCGAGGAAGTCGGGGCCGAGCTTCGCCAGCTCCTCCGGTGGCACAGCCACCGGCTGCGCCGCCGGCAGCAGCGACCAGCGCACCGTGTGGTCGGTGCCGGAACCGTCGGTGAAGATGAAGCTGTTCAGGCTGTTGAACCGGTCTTCGGCAAAGCTGCCGGTCCAGGGCGCGCTCTGTGCCCAGGCAACGAAGGCGCCGAATTCCGGATGGGCCGCGGCGAAGCTCTTCATCGCCTCCGGGTCCTTGCTGCCGGAGGCGGTCAGCAGCTCGTAGAAGGCCTGCGGCGTCGCCACCGCGAAAACCGGCGGATCGATCATGGCACTGCGCCATTCCTGGCCGTCCGGCGTCGAGATCTGCAGCCCGATGCCGCGCACGCGGACCGTCGCATCCGCGGCGTTCGGATTGGGCGTGGCGAGGTTGAGACGCCCGAGAGCCGGGTATTGGCCCTTGGCGAAGACCTGGGCCTTCGAAAGCTCTGCCCCGGCGCCGTTGGACTCAAAGACGCCGGTGAAGCAGATGCCCTTGGCGTGGTTGCGGCGATGGCCGGGCGCCGCGCCGCCGGGCGGCGCCAGCGCCGCCACCAGCTTGTCCGGGGTCAGGCGCTGGGGCGAGAACCAGCCCGCCGTATAGGCGAAGGCCGCGCCGCCGGCGCCGACGATGGCTGCGATCAGGACCAGCGACCCGAGGGCGGAGCGCCCGGGCGATCGTTGTGGCATTCCAGCCTCGTTGTGCAGGGACTCGGGAGTTCGATCCGAGGATATCGCGCCTCCGTTTGGGAAGGAGAGCGGGAATGTTGCTCGGCTCGAACTCTCGTCTTCGGGAAGAGGGCGCCCGCCACTGTCGGGGGGGCAGGGACAGTGGCGGGCGTTAACATCAGCGGTGTCGGGGGGAGAGCCGCTGTGCATTGAGACGATAGCGGAACCAGCCCGCCCGCATTATCGCACATGCGATCAGGGCGCCCCATACCTAGGAATAGGTCAGTCCGGCTCGCGGGCGTCGGCTTCCAGCGTCCGGCGCAGCGCCGTCATGACGCCGTGCGTCGTCGCGATGTCCTCAACCGGGAGTCCCTCGGCCAGCCTGTTGACCCAGGGGGCCTGCAGCCGCATGGCGGCGTCGAAGGTCGCCCTTCCCTTGTCGGTCAGCACCACCAGCTGCGCCCGCCGATGATGCGGGTTGGGCTGGAATTCCACCAGGCCCTCGCTCTGCAGATCGTTGACGATGCGCTGGACGTTCTGGCGGTTGGCCCCGAGGTCGCGCGCCAGCCATGCCACCGGCTGCGGCCGGTCCGCCGCGATGATGGTGCCGAGGATCTGCCAGCGGGCGCTGGTCAGGCCAAGCCCGGCGACCAGCCGGTCGCCCGCATTCACCACCCGGCTGTTGAGCCTGAACAGGTCGAGAATGAGATCGGTCAGGGCAGTTCCTGCCGGAGTTAGCTCCGTCTGGTTCATATGTCACCATAGAGTGATATTGACAATATGATGTCAATATAGTTTATTGGCGTCGCCGTGCCAATTTGACACCATGCAACCACATCGAACGGAGCTTGTCATGCCGCAGATGCGTCCCCTCGACCCGGCCTTTCCGATCGACCGCCAGATCGCAGTCGACGCCTCGCCGGTCGTGCTGGTCAATGTGTTCACGCTGGACCAGGCCGACGAGCCGGCGTTCCTCCAGGCGTGGCAGGCCGATGCGGCGGTGATGAAGCGGCAGCCGGGCTTCATCTCGACCCAGCTGCACCGCGCCATCGGCGACAGCCCGACCTTTTTCAACTACGCCGTCTGGGAATCCACCGCCGACTTCCGGGCCGCCTTCATGCATCCGGAGTTCCGGGCGAAGCTGTCGGCCTATCCGGCCTCGGCGGTGGCGTCGCCGCACCTGTTCCAGACGGTCGCGGTGCCCGGCATCTGCGTCGCCTAGCCGGCTAACTTCCGGCCGTGACGCTCTGGGCCAGCAGCTGGTTGCGGATCTCGACATGCGGGAAGCCGACCACGGTGACCCGGCGGCCGCTGGCGACCTTAGCGGGCTGGTCCGGTGGCACGACTACGGTCCAGGCCTCGGTCGGGGTCTGCAGGCGGAACGAGGTGACGCCGTTGCGGTGGGAGACGCCGTCGATCCGGCCGGTCACGGTGATGGGCGTGCTGGTCGCGTATTCGCGCGGATCGGTCGGGGCCGCTCCGCCTGCCGTCGCCGATACGGCGGGATGGCGCGGGTCGGGCGCGACCGGCGCCCGGCGCGGTTCTTCGACCTGGGTGCCCGGCGGCACCGGATAGGGCATCGCCGTCTCCGGAACCGTCGTCGGGGGCACGGTCGCCGAGGGCGGCATGGTGGGCTGGATCACGGTGGTCTGGGCCCAGGCGGGCGACGCGGCCACCAGGCCGGCGAGAAGCGCGGCAGCCGCGCGGGGAAGGGTGACCATGGCTTCGCTCTCCAACTTCGGCGTCGGGCGATGACCCGGCGACGGGAACTGTGAGCCTCAATCTCGGGCAAAGCCGGGATCTCCGCAGCTTAAGAAATGCAGAACATCCGTCCATGTTCCGGCATCTGGTGCGCGCCGGGGCTGCGAAGAACCTTGCGCCCGTCCGCGGCGGCGCCATGATGGCGCGTCTCGATGGAACGAGGAGCGACGGGGTGTCCGATCTCTTGCTGGTCGGCTGCGGCCGGATGGGAAGCGCGCTGGTCAAGGGCTGGCTGGCCGGCAACGCCGCCGACCGGATCTGGGCGGTGGAGCCGGCGGATCTCGGCCTCGCCGATCCGCGGCTGCACCATGTCCGCGACGCCGCCGGTCTGCCGCCCGATCTGGCGCCCGAGGTGGTGGTGCTGGCGGTGAAGCCGCAGATGATGCCCGAGGCGCTGCCGGCCTATCGCCGCTTCGCCCGGCCGGGCACGCTGTTCCTGTCGATCGCCGCCGGCCGCACGCTCGCGTATCTCGAGCAGGGGCTGGGGGCCGAGGCCGCAGTGGTCCGCGCCATGCCGAACACCCCCGCGGCCATCGGCCAGGGCATCTCCGTCCTGGTGGCCAACGCCGCGGTGACGCCGGACCAGCGCAGGCGGGCCGAGAGCCTGATGCGGGCCGCCGGGCAGACCGCCTGGATCGACGACGATGCGCTGATGGACGCGGTCACCGGCGTCTCCGGCAGCGGTCCGGCCTATGTTTTCTACTTGATCGAGACCCTGGCCGAGGCTGGCCGCGCCGCCGGGCTGCCGGCGGATCTAGCCATGCAGCTGTCGCGGCAGACCGTGGTCGGCGCCGGCGCCTTGGCCGGCACCGCGACCGAAAGCGCGGCCGATCTGCGGATCGCCGTGACCAGCCCGAAGGGCACCACCCAGGCGGCGCTCGACGTGCTGATGGCGCCGGACGGGCTGCAGCCGCTGATGACCAAGGCCGTCGCCGCGGCGACGCAGCGCGGCCGCGAGCTGGCCTGATGGCCAGCAGCAGCGAGCGGGTCGCCGCGGCGCTGGCGGCGGCGGGGCACAACCCCGAGATCCGGGTGTTCGACGCATCGACCCGCACCTCGGCCGATGCGGCGGCGGCGATCGGCTGCGAAGTGGCGCAGATCGCGAAGTCGCTAGTGTTTCGGGCGCGCGGCAGCAACCGGCCGGTGCTGGTGATCGCCAGCGGTGTCAATCGGGTCGATGAGGCGACGGTGGCTACAGCGCTGGGCGAGCGCATCGATGGCTTGAAGATCGAGCGCGCCGATGCCGGCTTCGTGCGCGACGCCACCGGCTTCGCCATCGGCGGCGTCGCCCCGGTCGGCCATGCCACACCGCCGCATGTGGTGATCGACCGCGACCTGCTGGCGCTGCCGTTGATCTGGGCCGCGGCCGGGACCCCGAACTCGGTCTTCGCGCTCACGCCGGAGCAGCTGGTTGCGCTGACCGGCGGCGTGGTCGCGGACATCGCGAAGCGGGCGCCGTGATCGGGCACCTGTCCCTGGGTGTGTTCGACCTGGACCGGGCCATCCGGTTCTACGATGCAGTGCTGGCGCCGGTGGGCATGGTGCGGGTGTGGGCCGACGCTACCGCCGCCGGCTACGGGCCGCCCGGCGGCAACGACAAGCTTGCCCTGAAGCGGCAGAAGCAGCCGGTGGTGCCGCCGGGGCCCGGCTTCCACCTGGCCTTCGACGCGCCGACGCGCGAGGCGGTCGACCGCTTCCACGCCGCCGCCCTGGCCCAGGGCGGGCGCGACGCCGGCGCACCCGGGCTGCGGCCGCATTACGGGCCTAGCTATTACGCCGCCTTCGTGTTCGACCCGGACGGCCATAAGCTTGAGGCTGTCTGCCAGTAAGCACCGGCTCGCCTTCGCGCCGAATTGCGCTAGATTGGGAACCGATTGCGGCGGGCTCCGTTCGGGGCCGGCCGTTCCGGGGGGCCGCAAGGCCGAGCGCGCGAGGGCCGGGACCATGGCGAAGAAGGCCGATATTGCGAACCACATCGTCACCACCGCGATCGACCTGGCGGCGGAGAAGGGTTGGCGCGCACTGAGCCTGGCGGACGTCGCCCAGGCGGCGCGGGTGCCGATGTCGGCGCTGTACCGCCATTGCCCGACCAAGCCGGCCCTGCTGGCCGGGTTCAGCCGGATGATCGACCAGGCGGTGCTGTCCGAAGGCCTGCCGAGCGCCGATGAGAGCCCACGCGACCGGCTGTTCGACCTGATGATGCGCCGCTTCGACGTGGTGTCGGCGCATCGCGCCGGGGTCAAGGCGATCCTGAGCGACCTGCGGCGCGACCCGTTGACCAGTTTGCTGCAGGCGCGGCAGCTGGAGCTGTCGATGCGCTGGACGCTGCAATCGGCCGGCATCTCGACTGCCGGTCTGCTCGGCCGGGCGCGGGTGCAGGCGCTGTGCCTGGTCTATGGCCTGGTGCTGCGGGCCTGGGAGCAGGATGATTCGCCGGAGCTCGACCGCACCATGAAAGCGCTGGACCAGCGGCTGCGCCAAGCCGAGCAGTGGGAGAACACCTTCGGCCGCCGTCGCGGCGAGCGCCGGGCCGAGCAGCCGGCCGAGCCGGCGGCCTCGGCCGGTCAGGAGCCGACGCTGCACTAGATGACAGTCGGTTGCGCTGGATGACATCTTTGCTGCAGTGCACAATTTCCTTTTGCAATGCGGTCGCTCGGTGTAAGCTGCTGCTTTCTTGTGCATATCGGGAGTAGGCCATGAGCAAGGTGCCGCCGGTCTGGGACGTCGACTTCACCAAGATGCTGGGCGAATTCAAGGTGCCGGGTGTCGACCTCGACGCCGTGCTGCAGGCCCAGCGCAAGAACATCGAGGCGCTGACCGCCGCCAACCGTACCGCGGCCGAGGGCCTGCAGGCCTTCGCTCGCCGCCAGGGCGAGATCCTGCGCCAGAACATGGCCGAGCTGCAGAGCCAGTTCTCGACCGCCGTCTCCGCCGGGGCGCCCGAGGAGAAGCTGGCCAAGCAGACCGAGCTGGCGAAGACCGCCTTCGAGAAGGCGATCTCCGATATGAAGGAGCTGGCCGAGCTCCTGGCCAAGTCGAACACCGAGGCCGCCGAGATCGTCAGCAAGCGCGTCAGCGCCAGCTTCGACGAGCTGAAGGGCGTGCTGAAGGCCCCGACGACCAAGCGCTGAACGCTCTTATCCCGACGTAAAGAAGGCCGCCTCCGGGCGGCCTTCTTGCCATCCGGGTGCCGGCGCGGCAGGGTGCCGCCGGTTCGCGGAGGGCAGAATGACGATCAGCTACGACGATTTCGCCAAGGTCGATATCCGGGTCGGCACCATCGTGGCCGTGGAGCCGTATCCCGAGGCGCGCAAGCCGGCCTACAAGCTGACCGTCGACCTGGGGCCGGAGATCGGCCGGAAGCGCAGCTCGGCCCAGTTGGTCGCGCTGTACACACCCGAGACGCTGCTCGGCCGCCAGGTCGCGGCGGTGGTGAACTTCCCGCCGAAGCAGATCGGCCGCTTCATCTCCGAGATCCTGGTGCTGGGCTTCCCCGATGCCGAGGGCAATGTCGTGCTGGCCGCGATCGAGCGCCCGGTGCCGAATGGTGGGCGGCTGTACTAGCTCTCCGCAGTTGACGCGGCGGTGCGTCCCGCCGATCATTCCCTCGATCGCAGGATCAGCCATACCCTCCACGTGACTGGCGAGACGGGGAGCACCCCGAGGGAGCCTGGAGGACCGTTTCGATGCCGCTCGCCTGGGCAGCCTTCCTTGCAAGCTGGTCGGGCGATTCGTGTCCAGGCATCGAAACGGAGCAATCCCCATGGAATACCAGCACCAGCCCGATCCGGTCGATCTCGATCCGCGCGCCAGGCTTGCCGCCGCCGATCCGGAGACCGCCGCCATCCTCGATCGCGAGGAGCGCCGGCAGCACCAGGGCCTGACCCTGATCGCGTCCGAGAACCATGCCTTCCCCGAGCTGCGACCGCTGCTCGGCTCGGTCTTCGCCGACAAATATGCCGAGGGCCAGCCGCGCCGGCGCTACTATGGCGGCAACCTCCATGCCGATGAGATCGAGGAGCTGGCCCAGGGCCGCGCCCGCGCGCTGTTCGGCGCCGAGCATGCCAATGTCCAGCCACTGTCCGGGTCGCCGATGAACCAGGCGGTGTATTTCGGCCTGCTCGCCCCGGGCGACACCATCCTGGCGATGGACCTGTCGCATGGCGGTCACCTGACCCATGGCGCCCCGGTCTCGGCCATGGGCCGGATCTTCCGCTTTGTCCGCTACGGCACCGTCGCCGGCGGCGGCTTCGACTTCGACGCCATCCGCGAGACCGCGCGGCGCGAGCGGCCGAAGCTGCTGATCACCGGCTTCTCCTCCTACCCGCGCGACATCGACTATGCCGCCTTCAAGGCGATCGCGGACGAGGTCGGGGCCATCACCATGGCCGATGTCTCGCATATCGGCGGGCTGATCGCCGGCCGGGCGCTGCCGAACCCGCTGGCGGCGGGCTTCGACGTTGTCACCACCACCACGCACAAGACCCTGCGCGGGCCGCGCGGCGGGCTGATCCTGTGCTGCGAGCCGTTCCGCAAGGCGATCGACCAGGCGGTGTTCCCAGGGCTGCAGGGCGGCCCGCATATGGACCACGTCGCGGCCCTGGCCACGGCGCTGCACCTGGCGGCACAGGAGGAGTTCCGGGCCTATGCCCGGCGCGTGCTCGACAACGCCGAGGCGCTGGCGGCGGCGCTGCAGGGCCGCGGTGCGCAACTGGTGACCGGCGGCACCGACAACCACCTGATGGTGGTCGATGTGGCTGAGAGCTTCGGCATCGACGGTGACGAGGCGCAGCAGCGCCTGGACCGGATCGGGCTGGTCTCGAACAAGCAGGTGGTGCCGGATGACACGCGGCCGCCGCTGCGCCCGTCCGGGCTGCGGCTCGGCACGCCGGCGGTTACCACGCGGGGTATGCGCGAGGGCCAGATGAAGGCCCTGGCCGACCTGATCGTCGACGCGGTCACCGGCGCCCGGCCGGAGCCGGCGCTGGCGAATGCGGTGCGCGACTTCGCGAGGCGCTTCCCGATCCCGGGTTGAGGGGAAGGGGCGCCTTTCTTTTCATTGTCATTGCCGGGCTTGACCCGGCAATCCAGGAGCCGTCGAGGACCGTCCTGGCGGCCCCTGGATCCTCGGGTCAAGCCCGAGGATGACAAAGAAAGACGGGAAGGGCGGGGTTTACACCGTCGGCTTGAACCCCGCCCTTTCCCCATAGGCGAAGCACTCTTCCGCCGACGGGATTGCCCGCGACGTGCTGTACGAGCCGAGGCTGAGCGCCGCGACGCAGACGCCGAGCCGCAGGCCTTTCTCCACCGGCCAGCCTTCGTGCAGCCCCAGCATGACGCCGGAGGCCAGGGCGTCGCCGGCGCCGTTGGTGCTCTTGACCGATTCCGGCGGCACCCAGGCCGCGCCCTGGCGCCACAGCCGGCCGTCGCGGTCGGCGGCGACCACGCCTTCCGGGAAATGCACCACCGCCAGGGTGGACACGCCCATCCGGATCAGCGCCGCGGCCGCCGCCTCGACCAGCGCCCAGTCGGGCCGGCCGTCGCGATGGGTCTCGACGCCGGTCAGCGCCGTCGCCTCCAGCTCGTTGATGATGATGCTGTCGAGAAACGGCAGGCAGGGCACCGTCAGCTCGCGCAACCGGTCGCCGGCCACCCCGACCAGCTCCAGATTGGTGCGGTGGCCCGAGGCGCGGGCGCGGGCCAGCACCTCGGTGAAGCCGTTGCCATTGCCCTGGGGCACATCCATCCGGGCATGCACCCCGGGGGACCCGACATGGAAGATCTTGGCGGTCGACCCCGCCAGGTCGAAATGCCCGGGCGAGAGCAGGGCGTTGACCCCTTCCTGGTAGAAGAAGGTCCGCCGCCCGCCCTCGGCCACGATCATCACGTCGGTATAGGCGGTGCGCCCGCCCGGCAGCACCGCGATCCGGCCGGCGCCGACGCCGTGGTCGCGGCAGACCTGCAGCGCCAGCTCGCCATAGGCGTCGTCGCCGACCACGCCCACCACCTCGATCGGGAAGGGCGCGCCCAGGCGGGCGAGGTCGATCGCCATGTTGAAGCCCGGGCCGCCGGAATCCGGCGTCTCCTCCACGATCTTGGCGACGTGCTCCTGCGGCGGGAACCGGTCGATGACCTTGTTGACGTCGATGCAGATGGTGCCGCCGCAGATGATGCCGGATCGCTCCACGGCTCAGCCCTGCTTCAAGACGGCTTCGGTGGTCTGCACGTCGTCGGCCAGCGGCCGCAGCGGGGTGATGCCCTGCTTCTGCAGCTCGCCGTGATAGGCGCGCACGGCCTCCTCCGGCGCGATCGTGCCGTCGGCCACCTGGCGCATGAAGCTGACCATCGCCAGCGGCGATTCCGCCAGGTTGATCTTGCGGCCGAACAGGGCGACGCGGGCGCCGTATTTCTCCGCCTGGTGCAGCAGCTCGAAGCAGTCCCGCGTCGTGCCGGCGCCGCCGCCGAGCACGCCGACGATCAGGCTGGAATCGAAGCCGGCCAGCTCCTCCAGCGCCTTCGGGCCGTTGAAAGGGATCTTCAGGAATTGCGGCCGGTCGGCCTTCATCACCCCGGCCAGGCAGCGCAGGATGCAGTCGTTCAGGTAGTGCGGCTGCAGCTCCGGGTCGATGCCGCTCGAGACATTCGGGTTGAACACCTCGAAGAAGTATTTGAAGCCGTTGGCGGCGCAGTCGGCGCGGAACTCGGCAAAGGCCTCCAGCGACCGGATGTCGGAGTCGAGGTCGTTGTTGAAGGTGACGGAGTAGAGGCCGAGATCGGTGCCGGTGACCGGCGCCTTCGGGTCTGGGGTCAGGCCGCCATGCATCACCCGCGGCAGGACGGCCGAGCGGAACGGGCGCGACGGCTGCTTGGGATAGGAGCAGCCGCGCACCACCCAGACATCGGTGGTGTCGTTGGCGCGGATCGCCGGCTTGACCTTGCTGTTGCGGAAGGTGCCGCTCTCGACCAGCCGCTCCAGGTTCGAGGCCGAGACCAGCATGATGTCGACGATGTCCTGCTCCACCACCTGGCGGATGGTGTCGAGGAACTCGTCGCGGGTGCGGTAGCGGGTCCAGCTGCCGTCCGGCGAGCGGTTCGGGCCGGTCGAGGTCAGGCTCGGCCCCATGTCGCCGTCCTTGGCGTCGGCGATGATGAAGTCGCTGCGCTTGTACTGTCCGGCGCGGATGCGGGCCAGCTTCTCGTCCAGGCGGGTCATGCTCGGTCTCTCGTCTTTCTGCGGGTCAGGGAAGGAATCATTGGGCCGGCTCGGCATTCGGGGCGGGCTCACGGCCCGGGACGGGCTGGTCGCCCGGCATCGCCCCGGTCATGATCGCCACCACCTCGGCCATGCTGTGGCGCTGCGGCGAGGTCACGGCGACGCGGCGGCCCAGGCGCATCACATGGATGCGGTCGGCCACCTCGAACACGTTCGGCATGTTGTGGCTGATCAGGACGACGGGCAATCCTCGGTCGCGAATCGTGCGGATCAAATCCAGCACTTGGCCGGTCTCGCGCACGCCCAGCGCCGCCGTCGGCTCGTCCATGATCACCAGCTTGCGGGCGAAGACCGCGGCGCGGGCCACGGCAACGCCCTGGCGCTGGCCGCCGGACAGGCTTTCGACCGCATGGGTGATCGAGGGCAGGCGGAAGCGCAGCTCGTCCATGTGGCGCTGCGCCTCGCTGCGCATCCGCGGCTTGTCCAGCAGCCGCAGCCAGCGGCCCAGCGGGCCGGGGCGGCGCAGCTCGCGCCCCAGATAGAGGTTGGCGGCGATATCCAGCGCCGGGGCCACCGCCAGGTCCTGGTACACCGTCTCGATGCCGCGTCGCCGGGCGTCGAGCGGGCCGTGGAACCGCACCGGCTGGCCGTCCAGCAGCACCTCGCCCTCATCCGGCGTGATGGCGCCGGACAGCACCTTGATCAGGGTCGACTTGCCGGCGCCGTTGTCGCCGATCACCGCCAGCACCTCGCCGTCGCGCAGCTCGAAATCGACGCCGCCAAGTGCCGTGACATGGCCGTAGCGCTTGACCACGCCGCGGGCCTCCAGGACGGTCGCGGTCATACCCGCCTCCATCGCGACAGCTGGTCCAGCGCCACCGCGGTGATCACCAGGACGCCGGTGACCAGGTCCTGCCACAGCGGGTCGATTCCGATCAGGGTCAGGCCGTTGCGCAGCACGCCGACGATCAGCACGCCGATCAGCGTGCCGAACAGGCTGCCGCGGCCGCCGAACAGGCTGGTGCCGCCGATCACCACCGCGGTGATGCTGTCGAGATTGGCGTTCTGCATCGCGTTCGGGTCGGCGTTCGGGATCCGCCCCAGCGCCAGCCAGGCGCCGATGCCGTACAGGAACGCCGCGAACAGATAGACCGACAGCAGGCGCCGCTGCACCGGAATTCCGACCAGCCGCGCCGCCTCCGGGCTGTTGCCGATGGCGTAGATGTGCTTGCCCCAGGCGGTCTGGTTCAGCATGTACCAGACCAGCCCGTAGAGCCCGAGCATGATGATCATGCCGTAGGTGATCACGGCGCCGCTCAGGCGCAGCGTGTTGCCGGACCAGGCCAGCAGGTCGTCCATCACCGGGAAGGCGCCGCCGCCCGAGAACAGGCGGGTGGCGGCGGTGACGATGCCGAGCATGCCGAGCGTGACGATGAAGGGCGGCAGCTTAAGCCGGCTGACCAGAGTGCCGGTGATCAGCCCGACCAGGCTGCACAGCCCGATCGCCAGCAGCAGCGAGGGCAGGGCGGCATAGCCCTCGTCCACCAGCTTGCCGGCGACGATGGTGCCCAGGACGGCGATGGCGCCGGTCGCCAGGTCGATGCCGGCGGTCAGGATCACCAGGGTCTGGCCGATCGCCAGCGTGCCGATGATCACCGATTGCTGGACGATCAGCGACAGGTTGCTCGGGGTCAGAAAGCGGTCGCTCATCGCCGTGAACACGGCGCCGAAGGCCACCAGCACGATCAGCGGGCCGAGCGGCGGGGTGGTCAGAACCCGCGCCGTCCGGGCAATCCAGGACGAGAGGGGCCAGGACGAGGGGGGAGGGGCCATCGCTCTCTCGTTCGGGAGGGGATGGGCGGGCCTGGTGCGGCCCGCCCCGGTGGCGCCGGCGGTCAGCCCCAGCAGTTCTTCTCTCCGAACTCGAGATCCTTCGACTCCAGCCCCGGCAGCGGCTTGCCGGTGATCAGGAAGGAGCCGGTGTTGACGAAGCCGCTCGGCTTCTTGCCGGACTTGGCGTACTCGGCCACGGCGTCGACGCCCATCTGCGCCATCTTGTAGGGGAACTGCATCACCGTCGCCGCGACGCGCCCGTCCTTGACGTATTTGACGCCGAGGCAGCCGCCGTCGATCGAGGTGACGACGACATCGTCGGTCTTGCCGGCCGCGCGGATGGCGGCATAGGCGCCCTGGGCGGCGGGCTCGTTGATGGTGTAGACGACGTTGATGTCGGGATGGGCGGAGAGCAGGTTCTCCATCGCCGTCTGGCCCTTGTCCTGGGCGCCGTTGGTGTTCTGCTTGCCGACGATCACGGCGTCGCCCTCGGCGATGCCGAAGCCCTTCAGGAAGCCGTCATGGCGGAAGGTGTCGACCGTGCCGCCCGGCGTGCCGTCCAGCATCGCCAGCTTCGGCGCCTTGTCGCCCAGCGCCTTGCGGGCGTACTGGCCCTGTTGCACCCCGGCCTCGAAATTGTCGGTGGCGAAGGTGGCGTCGACCGCGTCCGCCGGGTCGGTCGCGGTGTCCAGCGCGATCACCAGGATGCCGGCGTCGCGCGCCTTCTTGACCGCGCCGAGCACGCCGGTCGAGTTGTTCGGGGTGATCAGGATGCCCTTGGCGCCGGCGCTGATCAGGTCCTCGATCGCAGCCACCTGGCCCTCATTGTCGCCGTCGAACTTGCCGGCGCGGGCGATCAGCTTCAGGCCCTTGGCCGTGGCCTCGGCCTCGGCGGCCTGGCGCATCTTGACGAAGAACGGGTTGACCTCGGTCTTGGTGACCAGGCCGACGATGGCCTCCTGAGCCATCGCCGCCGTGCTGCCGGCGGCCAGGGCAAGCCCGATGGCGCCGGCGGCGAGCAGGCCGGCGAGGCGGCGGGGATTCGGAGCAAGCGCAGACCTCTGCGATCGGATCATCGCGGTTTCCTCCTGTTTGCGGGCGGGCGCTTCTGCGGCGCCGGCCCTGCGCATTGGCCGGACGACTGACCGGCGACGGCCACGATAAATCGGACTTTTGATCGGAGTCAATCCGATCATCTGGATCTTTCGCCTGAAAAAGAGCATTACTGGACGATGATCGTGTCAGGCTCCGAGATCCACGCTATGGGCACGGCCGGTGCCGGCCATGTGCTGTCGCTGATCCTGTCCGGCCAGGCGCGGTCGCGGGCCGACCTGGCGCGCATCTCCGATCTCTCCCGCGCGACGATCACCCAGCGCCTCGGCGTGCTGTTCGAGGCCGGGCTGCTGCAGGAGGCGGAGGAAACCCAGGCCAGCGGCGGCCGCCCCGCGCGCGTGCTCAAGCTGAACGAAGGCTTCGGCGTGGTGCTGGCGGCCGATATCGGCGAGAGCCGGATCCGGGTCGCGGCGACCGATCTCGGACCGAATGTCCTGGCCGAGCGGCTCGGCGACCTCGAGGTCGGTAGCGGGCCGGTGCCGATCCTGACCTGGATCGCGCGGCAGTTCCGCGAGCTCCTGGCCGAAATCGGCCGGCCGGCCTCCGACGTGCTGGGCATCGGCCTGTGCCTGCCGGCCCCGGTCGACCGTGCCGCCGGACGGGTCATGGGGCCCTCGGTGATGACCGGCTGGGACGATTTCGACATCCCCGGCTGGTTCGCCGGCGATTACGCCGCGCCGGTCCTGGCCGAGAACGACGTCCGGCTGCGCACCCTGACCGAGCACCGGCAGTTCTGGCCGGAGGAGCGGCAGCTGGTCTTCATCAAGGCCGGCACCGGCATCGGCAGCGGCATCATCACCGAGGGCCGGATGCATCGCGGCGCCCGCGGGGCCGCGGGCGACATCGGCCACATCCAGCTGCGCGACGCCGAAGCGCCGCTGTGCCGCTGCGGCAAGCTGGGCTGCGTCGAGGCCTATGCGGCCGGCTGGGCGATCGCCCGCGACCTGCGGGCCAAGGGCTTCGAAGCCCGGGACGCGCGCGACGTGATGGATCTGGTCGGCCGCAACCGGCCGGAGGCGGTCAGCCTGGTGCGCCGGGCCGGCCGCGTGCTGGGCGAGGTGGCGGCCGACGTGGTCAGCGTGCTGAACCCCAGCGTCATCGTGGTCGGCGGCACCCTGTCCGAGGCGGGCGAGCACCTGCTGGCCGGGGTCCGCGAGTTCGTCTACCAGCGCTGCCTGCCGCTGGCGACACGCGACCTGACCATCGTCGCCGCCCGTGCCGGCGAGCTGGCCGGCCTGCTGGGCGCGGCCCGGCTGGTGATCGACACCCGGCTCCAGCCGCAGGCGGTCGACCGGCTGATCGCGGAGCGGAGGGCCTGAGGATGGGTCGGCATCACAGGAGCACTCGGCGATCCGGGCGCCGGGACGCTCGAGGTCCAAGACCTGTACCCAGTCCTCGTAAAGCCGAAACTCACGAGGGCGGGCGCGACCTCGTATCCGTTTGCGGGTATGTTCAACGTCAAATGAATTCGTCGGGGTGACGCAACGAAACGCTGCCGCGAGATCCTTGCACGTCGCTGCGCCCAGGAGCGTTGCCATTGCCAGCAGCCCCAGATCGATGTCGTGCGCCACTCCTCCTCCCTTCCGCTTCTTGTCCTGCCTTGATGGTCCAGCCGATTTCCAGGATCGTTTTCCAGGAAAAGATATAAAATTGTATTCACGTGGAATCGGTTTTCTGAGACGATTGTTTTCGGCCTCGATGGAACTCGGGATACGACGCTGTTCTACGGCGCAGCAGCATTGATCGGTGTGCGGCCCTGGATGGTCAATATCGATCCAGAATGTGGAGGCGAAGATCGGATCATCTATGTCTAGTTTGAAGACATACTTAGTTGGATACAAAGATTAAAGATTACGTCAATTTTTGTTGATTTGCGACAGGCTCGGAATTATTAGTGGCAAGGCGCTCAATCGGAACGCGAGCAACTTAATGCTCGAATGGATCGTTTGGGGGGATGGGGATGAATCGGGGGGGCCGGCTTCGTCTCACGATCACGCTGGTTCTGAGCGCCATCAACCTGCTCGGGGTTCTGGTCGCTCGCGCAGAGGCGCAGGACGCAGATCGCATCGTCAGAGAGCAGACAACCGTCATCGACCGGTTCGAGCCACCGCCGCAACGCCCTCCGAGCATCGCTGTGACGCACGCCGCCCCGGTCGCCGGAGTGCCCATCGAGCAGCTCGGAACCGTCCGCTTCACGCTCCGCGCCATCGATCTCGAAGGCGCCAAGACGCTCGGTCCGGCCGCCTTTTCCTCGCTCTGGACGAATCTGATCGGACGAGAGATTTCGCTGGCCGATCTGAAAACGGTGGTCGACGGGATCGAACGTGTCTATCGCGAGAACGATTACTACGGAGCGGCCCTGGTTCCACAACAGGATTTCGCCACTGGCCGCATCCGTATCGAGGTCTACGAATCCTATATCCGCGATGTTGTCGTCGAATCGGATCGCCCGGGTCTCGAGGAGAGGCTGAGGCCCTATATCGACCGTATGGTGGCGATGCGGCCGGTCCGCATCTCCAGCCTGGAGCGCACCCTGCTGCTCATCGCCGATATCCCCGGCGTCACGGTGCAAGCCGACATCTCCAAAGTCGAGGATGACCCGGCCGCCGGACGGCTGGTGCTGAAAGTCGACGCCACACGGTTCGGGCTCGATGCCCGTCTCGACAATCTCGGTACGCCGGCCACGGGGCCGCTGCAGCTTTCCGGCATCGCGCGCCTCAACGACGCTCTCGGATTGTTCGAGGGCACCGAAGCGCTGGCGGTGACGAATCCCGCCGACCCGGACGAGCTCGTCTTCCTGCGGTTCGGGCAGTTGTTCCCGCTCGGGCCGTCGGGATTCTTCGCCGGGTACGAGTTCGGCCAGGTCTGGTCGAATCCGGAGGACGATGACGACGACATCCACGCCGAGACCACGTTCGGCAAGGCCTTCCTGAGATACGCGATCGTCCGCGCGATCGATCACAGCCTGGTCGCCGATGTCGCGATCAACGGCAAGGATATCGCGGTCGACGTCAACGGCGATCCGGCGGTGCGGGAGAGCAACCGGTGGCTGACGGCGACAGCCACCTACGACACGACCGTCGCCGGCATCGCCATCGTCACCGAGGCCGGCTTGGGCCAGGGCTTCAGCGGCCTCGGCTCGGACACCGACAACGACGATTTCACCTATGTGTTCGGGCAAGGCACGCTCTCGCGCGACATCACGGAGTCCCTCTCGGCACAGCTGCAGTTCGCGTGGCAACACGCCTTCACCGAGCTTCCCTCGGCGGTCCGCTTCGACCTGGGAGGCGAGCCTTACAGCCGCGCCTTCGACAGCGCCTCCCTCACCGGAGATAACGGCATAGCGGCGGCGTTCGAGCTTCGGCAGCGGATCGACACCGGCATCGCCTGGCTGACCGATCTCAGCCTGTTCGGATTCGTCGACTATGGTGCGGTCTGGAATCCGCCCGACAGGGACTACGACGCCGCCTCGCTCGGTTCGGTCGGGGGCGGCATCCGGACCGTGATCGGCGAGCGCTTCAACGCCATGGCCTATGTCTCGGCGCCCTACAAGGACGAGCCGAAGCTCGACGTCGACGGTGCGATGTTCCGTTTTGCCGTGGGAGCACGGTTCTAGCCGTGCGGAAGGGAGCAGCCTGATGTCCGGAATCCCCCCGAAGCCGATGGCGGTGCTCGCCGCGGTCGTCGTCCTCGCCGTCGCCTGCGCCGGGGCGCATGCCGGCACCCTTCCACCGGTCACGGGCGCCCCGCCTGCGGCGGTTTCCGCCCGGATCGGGGACATCCAGTCGAAAGCGGCCTATGCGCATACGAGCTGGGGCATCCACGTGGTCGATCTCGATACGGGCGCCGTGCTGATCGATCAGGCGGGCGACCGGTCGCTGGTCCCCGGATCGATCATGAAGGTGTACAGCACGGCCACCGCGCTCGACCTGTACGGTCCGGACTACCGGTTCCGCACCCCGGTCTACAAGGCCGGGCCCGTTTCCGGAGGTGTGCTCGACGGAGATCTGGTCCTGGTCGCGTCCGGCGATTTCAGCTTCGGCCTGCGCGAGCAGCCGGACGGTACGCTCGGTTTCAACAGCATTCCGGAAATCGACCACAACTATGCGGATACGGGATTCGCAGGGGGCGCCCTGGTCCGGGGGAGCGATCCGCTCGCCGCGCTGAACGGTCTGGCGAAAGCGGTTCGCAGTTCGGGGATCGCCGAAGTCAGAGGCGACGTCATCGTCGATGGGCGGCTGTTCGAGACCTATGACGGCTGGTCTGAGGGCATCATCTCCCCAATCTGGCTGAACGAAAACGTCATCGATATCGTGACGACGGCCGGCCCCGCCGGCCAGCCCGCCAAGATCGACTGGCGGCCCCGGACCGCGGCTGTCGACGTGGTGGGCGACGTGCTGACCGTCGCCGGAGATCCGAAGCCCATCTCGGTCGAGGTGTCGGCGCCCGGCCGGATCCGGATCACCGGCGAGATCGCCGCCGGAGCTCCGCCCACCTTGAACATATGGCACGTGCCCGATCCGGCTGCATTCGCCCGGACCGCCTTCATCGAGGCCCTGCAGCGTGCAGGCGTGAAGATCGCCGCCAGCCCGCTCGGTCCCAATCCCGCCGGGAATCTGCCGGACGCAGCGGCCTATTCTCCCGCCGACAAGGTGGCGGAGCACGTCTCGGCCCCGCTCTCCGAATTCGTCAAGGTCATTCTCAAGGTCAGCTACAATCGCGGCGCCAACCTGATGCTGTGCCTGGCCGCCGTGAAGGCCGGCAGCCGCGACTGCACGGCGGGAATCGGCAAGGAGCTCGATCTTCTCGACCGCCTCGGCGTGTCCCGGCAGAGCACATATGTCTTCGACGGCGCAGGCTCCGACGACCGCGCCCGGACGACCGCCGCCGATGAGGCGACCCTGTTGGTGCGTATACTCGCTGAGCCGTGGGGGCGGTTCCTCAGAGACGGGATGGCGATCCTGGGGGTGGATGGAACCCAGGCGGCCAATGGTCTCGGCACCCCCGCGGTCGGGCATGTCCGGATCAAGGACGGATCGCGGGTCTCCTACACGCCCGGAGACCATCAGGGGCTGATCGTCGCCAAGACCCAGGTCGGCTACATTGAGGCGAAGAGCGGCCGCAAGCTCGCCTTCGGCATCTTCCTGAACACCGCGCCCTTCGCCTCGATCGAGGATTTCATCGCCGCCGATCACGACATCGCTTTGATCGTCGCCGCGATCCAGCAGGCCTATTAGCCCGCAGCAGGCAGGAATGGGAGGATGAGGTGGAAAGACCGCCTGTGAACAAGCTGCGAAGGGGCCTGGTCTTCGCGCCGGCGGCCGCGGCGCTGCTGTGCTGCCCCGCAATCGGAGCGTCTGCGGCCCAAGGCGATCTTCCCGCGGCGATCCGCGCGATCATGGCCGCGCCGCGCTATTCCGGGGCGGTCTGGGGCCTGCGGGCCATCGATCTCTCCACCGGAGCGACCACGACATCCTACGGTGCCGATTCTCTCTTCTTTACGGGTTCGGTGCGGAAGCTGTTCTCGGTCGGTCTCGCGCTGAATGCCCTGGGCATCGACCATCGCTTCGAAACGCCCGTCTATCGCATGGGCGAGGTGGCGCGTGACGGGACCCTCCGCGGCGACCTTGTCCTCGTCGCAAGCGGAGACCTGACCCTTGGCGGACGGACCATGGCCGACGGCAAGGTCGCCTTCACCAATTTCGACCATACCGAGGCCAACACCCTCGGCGGGGCGATCCTCACCGAGCCGGACCCGCTGTCCGGCCTCGACGGTCTCGCCCGGCAGGTCGCCGAATCCGGAATCAGGGCCGTTTCCGGCGACGTCGTCGTCGATGACCGCCTCTTCGACCATTTCCGCGTGCCGAACGGGAATGTCCTGATCACGCCGGTCATCCTGAACGACAACCTGATCGATGTGACGATCCTGCCGACCGAAGCTGGACAGGCGGCAAAGGTCGACTGGCGCCCGATGACCGCGGCCTTCGCGGTCACCTCGCAGGTGAGGACCGTCGCCTCCGGCGAGCCGCTGGACATTTCCCTGGAGATTTCGCCAGACGACCCGCATGTGGGACTCGTCACGGGCCAGATACCGGTCGGCTACAGACCGGCCCTGCCCGGTGTGCCGACCCTGGTCCGGACCTTTCCGATCGCCGATCCGTCGTCCTTCGCGCGGACGGCGTTCATCGAGGCGCTGGGCCGGGCCGGCGTGTCCGTCGCGGCAGCGGCGACAGGTCCGAACCCGAGCGCGAAGCTTCCACCGGCCGCTGCGTACGGGCCGCTCGCGAAGGTCGCGCGACTGACATCGCCGCCCTATTCGGACTATGCCAGGCTGATCCTCAAGGTCAGCCACAACCTCGGGGCCAATCTGAGCCTGGTCCTGTTCGGCCTGACCAAGGGGGCGAGGACGATCGGGACCGCGCTCGCGGCCGAGCGGACCGCGCTCATGGCCGAATACGGGCTGCGTCCCGACGGTTTCGACTTCCCGACCAACGGCAGCGGCAGCCCCGACAGCCGCGCGACGCCCACCGCCGTGACGGATCTCCTCGCGGCGATGCGGAAGACGAAGGGCGCTGAGGTCTATTTCGACGCCCTTCCCGCCCTCGGTCGCGACGGTTCGCTGGCAACGATCGGCGTCGACCCGCCGAATCCGGTCATTGCACCGGCCATCGGGCGTGTCTTCGCGAAGACCGGCACGACCGTCGCGGGCGACATGCTCAAGGCCCAGGTCTTTGCCGGATACCTGAAATCCAGGGCGGGAAGACTGCTCGCCTATGTCGTCTACGTGAACAACGTCGCGCCGATCGGCAGCATCGCCGACGTGATCGAAGTGTTCAGCGACGAAGGCGAGATATCGGCGATCCTTTACGACCTCAACTGACCGGTTCGCCGGTGCCGAGAAGAGGGGGGTATAATGATCGAGCGGTGGACGGCGGCCGGATCCTGCGCAACATCGCAAGGCGGTCTCGCGGATCCCAAGGGCGGTGTCGGAGAAGCCGGCCCGGGTCCGGGGCGCCTCTCCGGGTCATGGATCGCCCTGGCGCTCGGGGGCATCGCCTTCGCCCAGATCACGGCCCCTGCCGCGGCGCAGGCGCAGTGCAGCTCGAGCAGCAACCCGTCTCCGCCGCCTGCGGTCACGGCGAACTTCTCGAACCAGAGCTTCGGCAACAATCCACCGCTGAAGCCATATGGGGTGACCTCGCTGGGTCTCTCCGGCTGCGTCGGGCCCGATGGAGGCGATGACGAAAACGGCGAGGATGGCAGTCCGGGCCAGGCCGGCGGGCAGATCAGCGGCACCAACACGGCCCTGACGCTCATCGGCGGGGGCAACCCTGACGCCAACCTTGCGACCTACGGCGCAATCATCACCAGCGCGGGCGGCGTTGGAGGCGCCGGCGGTCAAGGCGGCTTCGCCGGCCTGGACGAAAACCGGGGCGGCTATGGCGGCGCCGGCGGAGCGGGCGGCAATATTGCCGTCGGGTTCAATGGCACCTTCGTTCCGGATCCGCAGACCGGTCTGGCGACCTATGGACTCTACGTGTGGTCCGCAGGCAACGAAGGCGGCAAGGGGGGGGATTCCAGCGATGAGGGAACCGGGTCTCACAACGGATGGTTTGGCGGTCTAGGCGGTTCCGGCGGCTCGGTCGCGCTCACGGCAAGCGGATCGGTCCAGGCGTATACCGCTGGCGTTTCGGCGCTGTCCAGCGGCGGTTCGGGCGGAAACGGGGGCAATGCCGCCTCCCGCTTCCCATGGCAGCTGGCCGATGTCATAGCCGGCAATGGCGGCGATGGCGGTCAGGCGGGCTCGGCGTCGCTGAACTGGCTGGGCGGCACTGTCACGACCAGGCAATTCGGCTTGCTTGCCACCGCAGAGGGCGGGGCGGGAGGCGACGGAGGCGATGCATCCGACTCGTTCTCGGTCTCGGGCGGCAATGCCGGAGCGGGCGGCAATGGCGGCACAGCCAGCCTGTTGCTCACCAGCGGCGGGGTCACCGTCACGCTGGGCCCGTTCCTGTCGGCGGGTGCCGGACTCTATGTCTCGGCGATCGGCGGCGATGGCGGCGCCGGCGGAACCGCGCACTCCGCGGCTGAGGAGCAAGGCGGCAGCGGCGGGAATGGCGGGAATGGCGGGACTGCCAGCGCCACCATCCTCGGCTCGGTCGCCTATTCCAGCCAGAGCGGCGGCCAGGGCGTCCTGGTCCAGTCCAATGGCGGCGCCGGTGGGTCCGGTGCGGGGGCGGGTGGCATCGGCGAGGCGGGCGGCGGCGGATTCGCGGGCGCCGGCGGTGGGGCCACCCTGACCCTCGGCAACTCTGCGAGCATGGGCAGCGTCCGGACCTCGGGGGCTTTCGCCCATGGCGCGCTGGTGCAGAGTGTCGGCGGTGCCGGCGGCGATGGCGGCAATGCGAGTTTCTTCGCCCAGGGCGGCGCCGGGGCTGCGGGCGGGGATGGCGGCGCGGTCCTGGTCCAGGCGCCCGGCGGCTCGGTGGTCGCCACCGGCAAGGGCGCCATCGCGGTGGTGGCGCAAAGCGTGGGCGGCGGCGGCGGCGTGGGTGGCGACACGAACGACATCTCGATCGGCACCCAGGTTGCCATCGGCGGCAATGGCGGTCTCGGCGGCAATGGCGGAGCGGTCAATGTCGAGCTGACGAACGGTGTGTTCGCCTCCACCAGCACGCTCGGCGGCGCGGGCCTCCTGGCCCAGAGCATCGGCGGGTCCGGCGGGGCCGGCGGCAGCGCGGCCTCGACGGGCGTCGGCTTCTTTTCGATGACGGTCGGCGGCGACGCCGGCGGCGGCGGCGGCGGCGGCTTGGTCAACGTCACCAACAAGTCGCTGATGACCAGCTATGGCGATCACGCGGCCGGCATCCAGGCGCAAAGCATCGGCGGTGGTGGCGGCAAGGGGGGCGCGGCGTTCACCTTTGCCGCCAACGCCCTTCCGACTGCGGCGGTCGCGGTCGGCGGCCGCGGCGGCAGCGGCGGCCCGGCGGGGAACGTTTCCGTCAGCAACACCGGCCAGGTCACGACCTATGGCGCGGATGCCACCGGAATCCTGATCCAGAGCATCGGCGGCGGGGGTGGAACGGGTGGGGCGGCGGCGGCACGGGCGGTCGACCTCTCGCCGAGCAAGGAGGTCCCCGCCATCTCGATCTCGGTGGCGACGGGCGGCCAGGGCGGGGCGGGCAACACCGGCGGCCAGGTCGAACTCGACAGTAACGGGCTGATCGCCACGGCCGGCGACGGCGCCATCGGGGTGATGGCGCAGTCGGTCGGCGGCGGCGGCGGCACGGGTGGCGACAGCACGGCGGCGTCCTATTCCGGCGGCCCCCAGGCCGGCGTCACGATCTCGCTCGCGGTGGCGGTCGGCGGCGCCGGGGGCACCGGTGGGACCGGCGGCGCGGTGACGGTGTGGAATGACGGTCTCGTGGCCACGCGGGGCCAGGATGCCTATGGCGTGTTTGCCCAGAGCGTCGGCGGCGGCGGCGGGGCTGGCGGCGCCGGTGATGCCTCGTCGGCGGCGAGCAAGGCAAAGGGCAGCTTCGCCGCCTCTATCGGCGTGGGCGGGACCGGCGGCACCGGCGGCCACGCCGACACCGTCGGCGTCACCAACACCGGCGCGGTGACGACGGTGGGCGACGGGTCCGATGGCGTGTTCGCCCAGAGCGTCGGCGGGGGCGGCGGCGCCGGCGGGGGTGGGGTGGCGACGGCCGGCGGCGGCACGCTGAGCCTTGCCGTCGGGGTCGGCGGGAGCGGCGGTGCGGGCGGAGACGGCAACACCGCCACGGTCACGAATGGCGGCAGCATCGTGACCCGCGGCACCGATGCGATCGGCCTGTCCGTGCAGAGCATCGGCGGCGGCGGCGGCAAGGGCGGCAAAGGCGGCGCCACCGCCGGCGGATCACCCGACTTCTCGAATGCGAAGGCCTTGTTCGACATCCTGGCAGGCGGCCTGGGCCTCAATCGGACGGTCACCAATCTCGGCGACGGCATCCTGCGGATCGGGCATATCGGCGAGGAGATCAAGGCGACATACGACGAGTTGAACGGCATCTTCTCGCAGCCGCAGGCGGGTGATCCGGAGAACGGCACCGCGAAGCAGATGAACGTCTCGGTGTCGGTCGGCGGCAGCGGCGGGGCCGCGGGCGACGGCGGCGCGGCCAATGCGACCAACACCGGGGGAATCGCGACCTATGGGGCCCAATCGGACGGCATCTATGCGCAGAGCGTCGGCGGCGGCGGCGGCAGCGGCGGCGGCGCAACGTCGACCAGCGCCGCCGCCGACGACACGCCGATCCAGACCGCGATCGGGGTGGGCGGCGCGGGTGGTGGCGGCGGCAAAGGCGGTTCCGTGACGGTCGTCAACCAGGCGGGCGGCCACATCCTGACGCAGGGCGTGGCCGCGTTCGGCATCCTGGCGCACAGCATCGGCGGCGGCGGCGGCGAGGGATCGCTGGCCGGCACCGTCAGCGGTTCGCTGAAGAGCCTCTCCGTCGGGGTCGGCGGCAATGGCGGCACCGGAGGGGATGGCGGCACCGTCGGCGTCACGACGGACGGCGCGATCACCACCACCGGCAAGCACGGCATCGCCATCTTTGCCCAGAGTGTCGGCGGCGGCGGCGGGCTGGTCCGGACGATGACCACCGACCAGACCTTCGATCCCTCCAAGATCGTCATCAACCCGCAAGGGCGTCTTGCCGACGTCCATGGGCTGACGTTGACGCTGGGCGGCCGGAACGGCATCGCCGGCGACGGCGGGGACGTCGCCGTCACCACGGGCGGCCCGATCACCACATCCGGCCTGGACGCGCATGCCATCCTGGCGCAGTCGATCGGGGGTGGCGGCGGGATGGCCGTCGGGGGGCAGGTCATCCTGCGGGGCGGCCCGGGCGGGCCCGGCGGCGCCACCGGCGACGGCGGCAATGTCGACGTTGATCTCGAAACGGGCACGGCGATTCTCACAGCCGGCAAAGGCGCCTATGGCATCATTGCCCAGAGCATCGGCGGCGGCGGCGGCTTCGCCGGCGATCCGTCCTCGGTTCACTTGTACCAGACCGGCACGGCGCCGGCCGTGACGTCCAACGCCGGCAATGGCGGACAGATCTCGATCGGTGCGAATCTCGCCCGCATCCAGACCACGGGCGACTATGCCCCGGCCATCTTCGCCCAGAGCATCGGCGGCGGTGGCGGCTTGGTCAACTATAACAACGCCAACGGCTCCCAGGACAAGATCCAGGCGCGCGGCACCGCCGGTGGCGCCGGCAGCGGCGGAGATATTGCGATCTCGCTCACCGGCAGCCTCGTCTCGGCGGCGGGGGCGGGGTCGCCGGGCATCTTCGCCCAGAGCGATGGCGATGGATCGTCGCCAGGCCAGATCCAGATTTCAATCGATGGCAAGTCGAGCGTTCAGGGCGGCCAGACCGACGCTGCCTTCCCCGGCGGTCAAGACCCCACACAGCGCGACGTGGCGGGCATTCGGCTGATGGGCGGCGCCGAGAACGAGATCGACAATGCGGGGACCATCTCATCGCTCAATCGCCTGGCGATCCTGACCGACACGGCGGCGGGCAACACCTACGTCGCGAACACGGGAACGATCTCGGGCGACATCGTCTTCAACGGCGGGGCCGGGAATGTCGTGGACAACCGTCCCGGCGGCGTGATCGAGGCGTTCACGGCCATCGACCTGAACGGCGGCCAGCTCCGCAACGCCGGCACCTTGCAGGTCGGCGGCGCCGGGGCGATCGGCCGGACGACCGTCACAGGCGACCTCGTCCAGGGCGCGACGGGCCATCTGGTGGTGGAGACGAACCACAGCACCGGCACGTCGGATCTCCTCGACGTGCAGGGCCATGCGCGCCTGGGCGGGGTGGTGGAGGTGCATCCGGTGTCGCTCGCCAACCGCCCCGTGACGGTGCTGAGCGCAACCGGGGGGCTGGCGGTCGATCCGGGCTTCACGGCCAGCCGCACCCATCTCTACCGCTTCGACATGCAGCAATCCGGCGGCAGCCTGCAGGTGCAGCCGGTGGCGGAGTTCAGCGCGGCGGCCGGTGCGCTGGGCCGGAACCAGCGTCGGGTGGCGGCGCATCTGCAGCGGCTCTGGGACGACGGCGCCGCGCTCGATGACGGCTTCACGGCGCTCGCCGGAGTCGGGGACGGAAGCGATTACGCGCGGGCGCTGAACAGCCTCTCCGGGCAGACGGTCGGGGCGGTCGCAGCCCTCCGCTACAGCTCGAGCCGGGGTTTCGTCACCAACATGCTGGACGAATGCGCGACCTTCGAGGGCGCCGGCCGGACGCAGGACGAGGCCAGCTGCGTCTGGTCGCGCGCCTTCGGCGGCGTGACCGACCAGGACAGCACCCGCGACGCGCTGGGCTACCACACGACCGCCTGGACGCTGCAGGCCGGCGGCCAGCGCGAGATCGCACCGGCCTGGTTCCTCGGCGGATCGATCGGGTACGAGAGCAGCAGCTTCCGCGGCGACGGCGGCAGCTCGCAGGTCAGCGGCGACAGCGTGCTGCTCGGCGCGACGCTCCGCTACCAGACCGGGCCGTGGCAGGCCGCGGGTGCGCTCGACTTCGGCTATGGCTGGTATGACAGCCGGCGTTCGGTAGAAGCCGGCAGCTTCCGGGCGACCGCCGATGCCTCGCCGAACATCTGGCATGTCGGCGCCCATGCGCGGCTCGCCTATCAGGCGCCGATCGCGGACTGGTACGTGCAGCCCCGCCTCGACCTGCACCTGACCTATGTGCATGGCAACAGCTACACCGAGACGGGGGCCGGCCCGTTCGACCTTGCCGTCGAGTCCGAGGGCGCCACGGCCTTCACGGCGATTCCCGCGGTGGACGTGGGCGGGCGCATCGCCATCGGCGAGACCGTGGTGCTGCGTCCGTTCGCGAGCGCCGGCCTCGAGCTCAACGCCAATGGCGACTGGGCGGCGACAGCGCGCTTCGCCGATCAGCCGGGCAGCCGCGGCTTCCGCGCCACGACGCCCATCCCGGACGTGCTGGGCAAGTTCACTCTCGGCGCCGAGGTGCTGAGCAGCACGAGCTGGGACTTCCGGCTCCAGTACGGCGCCGAGGTCGGCGACGGCTATGCCTCACATGCCGGCCTGGGGCGGTTGGCCTACCGGTTCTGAACCCTTGCGCCGGAACCGGTGCGCGCAGATGGCGGCCTTTGGGAGCATCGTCGTGACGACAGTCGGGAGTGCGAGATGAAGAATGGAATGCTTTCGGTCCTCTTGGGAGCCGGCATTGCCCTGGCTGCCAATCTCTGTCTGGCGGCTGAGCCGACCCAGGTCGAGAAGGTCCAGTCTGCGCTCGCCGCCTGGCTGGAGGCGCGAGCGCCGATCGAAAAGGTCACCGGCATCGCCGCGTACATCAGCTTCGGTGATGGCGGACCGGCAATCGAAGCCTTCGCCGGGACAGTGGGCCGCGACCCGGGCGCCGGCCCGGTTGACCAGGACACCCTCTATCAGATGGGGAGCACGTCGAAATCATTCGCCGTCGCGGTGATCCTCAAGCTCGAAGCGGCGGGAAAACTCTCGATCGACGACCCGCTCGGCAAGTGGCTGCCTGAGTATCCGGCGTGGCAGGACGTTACCATCCGCCGCCTCCTCAACATGACGAGCGGCATTCCCAATTACTCCGAGACCGAATGGATGTCCCGTGCCTGGGCGGACCAGCCCAAACGGGACTTCACGATGAAAGAGCTTGTCGCCGCCGCGTATCCGAGCGCGACCAACCGCCTTTCAGAAAACAGCGGTTATTTCTATTCCAATACCAACTATGTTCTCGCCGGGATGATCGCCGAAAAAGCCGGCGGCAAGCGCTATCGCGACCTCGTCCATGATCTCATCATCGAGCCGCATGGTCTGTACTCGACATTCTATGAAGCCGGGACCTACCCGGAATCGGTGATCAACCGGCTATCGCATGGCTACTTCGAGAACCAGGCGTGTGCCGACTACCAACCTGGCTGCAAGGAATCGTGGAACCTGCCGATCATCGGACGGGACATGCGCGAGGCCAGCACCTCCTGGGCACAAGCAGCCGGCGGCGCGATTTCCAGCGCCCGCGACGTCGATCGCTGGATGCGCGCAGTGTTCCACGGGAAGGTGGTGCCGCCGAAGCAGCAGCAGGAGTGGATGCAGCTCGTTTCGATGAAGACGGGCGAACCGATCGCCGCTGTTTCCGATGATGATCCGGCCGGCTTCTCTCTGGGATTGGGCAACCGCATCCTGGGCCCCATGGGCGCGCAGTGGTTCTACCAAGGCGAGACCCTCGGCTATCGGACGCTTTACGTATGGATCGCCGCCGAGGACTTGATGATCACGGTCCAGACCAACAGTCAGCCGCCGGAGGGCACCAGCAAACTCAACGAGGCTGTCGCCGCCCTTTACCAAATCGTCAAGGCATCGAAAGCCGACTAGATGCGAGATTGCGAGTTATATGAGGGGTTCTCGAATGGATGGGGGACGTCGAGCCGATTGGCCCGGCAACGCACTGCCTATGATCGAAGGTCTGGTTTTGGACCAGCCTGGTCGAGCCGGAAGTCCGGTTCGAAGGAGCCTGAAAGTCCTCCCAACGTCGGCAATGGGGACGAAACAACACTTCGAGCGCTCTGGCTGGAAGCGCCGCTCAGGGGTCGAATTCGGCCTCCCAGCTGCGCAGGTGCTACTCCGCCGGCTTCTCGGCGACGCAGAACTGGTTGCCTTCCGGATCGAGCAGCACCGTGTAGCCTTCGGCCTCGCGCTGGAGCCTGGCGCCGAGGGCCAGCAGGCGCCGGACCTCGGTTGCTCGGTCGGCGGCGGCGATGTCGAGGTGGACGCGGTTGTTGGTGTAGTCGCGCATCGGCACCTGGTGGAAGCATAGGCTCGGCCCTGGCCCGTCGACCAGGACGACGGGATCGGTCTCCGGTGTCAGGCCCAGCGCGGCTAGCCGGTCGATCTCGGTCTGATCATAGGGCCGCACGGCATAGCCATCGAGCGCCGCAGCCCAGAACCGGGCCAGGGTAGGCGCCGACCGGCTTTCGAACACGATCTCCCGCAGCCGTCCCATCGGGCGCCTCCTGAGGCTCAGAGCGGCAGCCGCACCGTGCAGCGCAGCCCGCCCATCGGCGAGGTCGACAGCACCAGGTCGCCGCCATGCCGGCGCGCCACGTCGCGGGCGATGGCGAGACCCAGGCCGGTGCCGCCGGTCTCCTGGTTGCGCGACTCGTCCAGCCGGACGAAGGGCTTCATCGCCTCCTCGCGCTGCTTCGGCGGGATGCCGGGGCCGTCATCGTCGACCACCAGGGCGACGGCGGTGTCGTCCTGGACCACGGACAGCCGGATGTGCTGCGCATGCCGCCGCGCATTGGACAGCAGGTTCGCCAGGCAGCGCCGCATCGCCTCGCGCCGCAGCGGCAGGATATGGCTCTCCGGCGCATCGAAGGCGATGTCGGCGCCCTCCCGCCGGGCGGCCACCACCACCTCCTCCAGGAAGGCGGCGAGGTCGGTCGGCGTCGCCTCTTCGGTGCCCTCGCCGCGGGCGAAGGCGAGGTAGGCGTCGATCATCTGCCGCATCTCCTCGACATCGGTGCGCAGCTCGTCGATGTCCGGCCCGTCGCCGAGCATGGCGAGCTGCAGCTTCATCCGGGTCAGCGGCGTGCGCAGGTCGTGGCTGACGCCGGCCAGCATCTCGGTGCGCTGCTGGATCTGGCGGCGGATGCGGTCGCGCATCTCGATGAAGGCCTCGGCGGCCTGGCGGATCTCCTCCGCCCCATGCGGCCGGAACCCGGGCATGTCGCGGCCCTTGCCGAAGCGGTCGGCGGCGATCGCCAGGCGCCGGATCGGGCGCAGCTGGTTGCGCATGAAGATGATGGCGACGGCGGACAGGATCACCGTCGACCCGATCATCGACAGGTAGAACAGGTTGGTGGTGAAGCTGGACAGCCGCTTCGACGGCACTTCCACCGTCAGCACGCCCTCCGGCAGCTGCATGCGGACGACATCGGTGTCGTCGTCCCGGTTGGACCGGATGGTGAAGTCGTAGGGCTGCGACGCGCGCATGGCCCGGGAGAGGGCGCGCTGGCCTTCGTCCAGCGCGTCGCTGCTGGTCGACCCCAGCTCGACGCCGGGATCGAAGCCGTAGATCAGCCCGGTGTTGCGCTGCGCCCGCAGGAACACGGCGCCGCGGGCAATGGGCGACATGCCGCCGGAGATCTCGTCGATGGTCAGGCCGATCTCGCCGGAGACGGTGCGGGCCATCGTCGTGGTGATCACGTCGATGTGCCGGCCGAAGAAGACATAGGTGGAGATCGCCTGGGCCAGGATCATCGGGGTGACGATGATCACCAGCGCCCGCCCGAACAGGGTCCGTGGCAGAAACCGCTTGATCCGCGCCCGCAGCCCAAGGGGTGTGGACAGCCGGCGCAGGGCGGGAGAGGGCATCATCCGTCGGGTCTCAGCACATAGCCTTCGCCGCGCACGGTGTGGAGATAGCGAGGCAGGCGCGGGTCGGGCTCGATCTTACGCCGAAGCCGCGTCACCTGCACGTCGACCGCCCGAACGCCGCCGTCGATCGTGCCGGATTCGGTGAGGGCCTCGCGCGACACGGTCTCGCCGGCATGCTGGGCCAGGATGCGCAGCAGGTTCTCCTCGCCGGTGGTCAGGCGCACGCGCTCGCCCTCCTGCAGCAATTCGCAGCGCTCGATGTCGAAGGTGAAGGCGCCGAGGCGGATGGTGCCGGCGGCCCGCGGCGGCGGGGGCGCCAGGCGGCGCAGGATGCTGTTGATGCGCAGCACCAGCTCGCGCGGCTCGAACGGCTTCGGCAGGTAATCGTCGGCGCCGCTCTCCAGCCCGGCGATGCGGTCCTCCGGCTCGCCGCGGGCGGTCAGCAGCAGGATCGGCGTGCTCATGCGCTGGCGCAGATCGGCGGTCAGCTGCAGCCCGGTCTCGCCCGGCATCATCACGTCCAGCACGAGGAGGTCGAAGGCGATGGCCGCCAGCTTCTCCCGTGCGTCCGCCGCATCGACCGCGGCGGTGACGAGGAAGCCGTTCTCGATCAGGTATTTGCGCAGCAGCTCGCGGACCCGGCGGTCGTCCTCGACGACCAGGATGTGGGCGGGCTCGTCGGCGGTCGTGGTCATGGGCGGCTACCGGCTGGCGACGCGGGGGGCCGGCGCCTCCGGCTCCTCGTCCAGGGCCGCCGGCTCGCTCAGGGCGATCAACCCCTCCAGCACCTTGCGGAAGCCGTCCACAGCATCGGCCCCGGCACTGCGGTAGGCCTGGCCGATCAATCGGCGCTGGCTCTCGAACAGCTGGCGCTCCAGCGCGGCCCCCTTGTCAGTCAGGGTCAGCAGGCGCTGGCGCCGGTCGCGCTGGCCCTGCTGCTGCTCGACATAGCCGCGCTCGACCAGGTCGTTCAGGACCCGGCCCAGGCTCTGCTTGGTGATGCGCAGGATGGCCAGCAGCGCACTGACCGTGATCTCCGGATGCCGTCCGACGAAATAAAGCGCACGGTGATGGGCTCGGCCGAGACCCAGGGTTGCGAGCAGCGCGTCGGGCTCGGCAGTGAAGCCGCGATAGGCGTAGAATAGCAGTTCGATGCCTTGGCGGATCTCCTCCTCGCGGAGGAAGAGCGGGTTTACGGGCGATTTTATGTCAGCCATGTTGACTTGTTTTGACCCCGAATGTTACCGCTCACGGTCCGACGGCGACACAAACGACAATGCGGGAAAGGCCCATCATGTCGACGACTCCCTTCCATGACCGTGACGGTTGGATATGGATGGACGGCAAGCTGGTCGAATGGCGTAGCGCCAACATCCACGTCCTGACTCACGGGCTACACTACGCCAGTTCTGTATTCGAAGGGGAGCGGGCTTACAACGGCCGGATCTTCAGGGGCACGGAGCATTCGAAGCGGCTGGAGTTCTCCGCCGCCACGCTGGGCATGAAGCTGCCCTACAGCACTGCGGAGCTGGATGCGGCCAAGAAGCTGACCCTCGAGAAGAATGGCCTGACCGACGCCTATATCCGCCCGGTGGCGTGGCGCGGGTCGGAGATGATGGGCGTCTCGGCCCAGGCCAACACCATCCATGTCGCCATCGCGGTGTGGGAATGGCCGAGCTACTTCTCGGCCGAGGCCAAGATGAAGGGCATCCGCCTGACCCTGTCCGACTGGCGCCGGCCGTCGCCGGACTCGGCCCCGGTGCACGCCAAGGCGGCGGGCCTGTACATGATCTGCACCCTGGCCAAGCACAAGGCCGAGGCGGCGGGCTACCAGGACGCGCTGATGTACGACTATCGCGGCTATGTCGCGGAGGCGACCGGCGCCAACGTCTTCATCGCTATCGACGGCAAGCTGCACACGCCGACCGCCGACTGCTTCCTGAACGGCCTCACCCGCCAGACCGCGATCGATCTGGCGCGGCGCAACGGCATCGAGGTGATCGAGCGCCACATCCAGCCGGACGAGCTGGCCAAGGCGACCGAGGTGTTCCTGACCGGCACCGCGGCCGAGATCACCCCGGTCGGCGAGATCGGCCCGCACCGCTTCACCCCGGCGCAGATCTGCAAGACCGTGATGGACGCCTATTCGGCTGAGGTCCGCAAGGAGCCGAAGGCCGCTGCTGCGTAGGCTAACGGAATGACGAAGGGCGCGGTTGGATAGCTGCGCCCTTTCCGCTTTCCGCTCTTCCTGTCATGCCCGGGCTTGACCCGGGCATCCAGAGATGTTGAAGCCGCTCTGACTGGCCCCTGGATCGCCGGGTCAAGCCCGGCGATGACAGTTTGGGGGGCACTACCCCGCCTCACCACCGATAACGGATGCTGCCGATCACCGTCTGCCCCTGGCCTTGGTAGCAGTAGCCCTGGGCGCAGGTGGAATAGTCGCGGTCGAACAGGTTGGTGGCGTTGACCGCCAGCTGCACCCCGTCCAGCCGCGACTCGATCTCACTCAGGTCATAGCGGATCGCGGCGTCGAACAGCGTCACCGCCTCGTTCCGGCCGGTGCTGTTGTCGTCGTCGCGGTAGCTCGAACCGATATAGCGCAGGCCGGCGCCCAGGCTCAGCCCCGGCACGACCGCATCCGGCACCCGGTAGTCGGCCCAGGCGGAGACGATGTGGTTCGGGATGCCGGACGGGTCCTTGCCCTGGGTCGCCGCGGTGCCCTCGGTGACCTCCGGGTCGAGATAGGTGTAGGCGAGCTGCAGGCTCAGGCCGTCGCCGAGATCGGCCAGGCCCTCCAGCTCGAGGCCGCGGACCCGGATCTCGCCGCGCTGGGCCTTGAAGTTGATGTTGCCGGCGTCGGCAATCAGCCCCTTGTCCTGGGTGATCTGGAACACCGAGGCGGTGATCAGGCTGCTCAGCCCCTCGGGCTGGTATTTCACGCCCGCCTCGATCTGCTCCGCCGTGGTCGGCTCGAAGGCGCGCCCTCGGAAATCCGTGCCCAGATTCGGGTTGAACGAGGTGGCGTAGGCGACATAGGGGGCGAGGCCGAAATCGGTGACATAGGTCAGGCCGACGCGGCCGCTGAAGGCGCTGTCGGAGACGTCCTGTTCGGTGCCGGCGATGCGCTCCCTGGTCGAGGTGTCGACCCAGTCGTGCCGGCCGCTCAGCGTCAGCAGCCAACCGCCGAGGCGCACCTGGTCCTGCAGATAGACGCCGAGTTGATCCTGCTGCTGGGATCTGCGGGCATAGACCGCCGGCATGTCGATATGCTGCTTGCCGTAGTTCTGCGTCGTCAGGTCGAGGTCCGGGGCCGCGCCGTCGCCGGCGATGTTGGTGGTGTCGGCGAAGGTGTAGTCGAGCCCGGCCAGCAGGGTGTGCTGCACCGGCCCGGTGTCGAAGCGCAACTGCGCCTGGTTGTCGACCGACACCGTGTCCAGGCTCTCGCGGTCCTGCCCGGCGCGGCGGAAGACGGTGTTGCCGTCGTCGGAGAGGCCGGTGATGTAGACGTAGCGGGTGTTGGCGTCGACATGGGCGTAACGGAAGCTCTGCCGCAGCGTCAGGGCGTCGTCGACCCGGTGCTCGATCTGATAGCCGGCGCGGACGCTCTCCATGTCGAGGTCGTTCCAGGCCGGGTCCGCGGTGCGGATGTCGAGCAGCCCCGTGGCCGGCGAGTAGTGGTTGAACAGGCTGCCGCCGCTCTTGTCCTTCTGGTAGGCGCCGAGGAAGGTCACGGTGGTGTCCTCGTTCGGCCGCCAGGTGAGGGCCGGCGCGATATAGGCGCGGTCGTCCGGCACCGCCGGCATCTGGGTGTCGCTGTCGCGGAACAGCCCGGTCAGGCGCCACGAGAAGCGGTTCTCCTCATCCAGCGGCCCGCCGACGTCGAACTGGCCCTGATAGCGGTCATGGTTGCCGAATTGCAGCTCGGCCTCGCGCAGCGGCTGGTCCGGCGGCCGCTTGGTCACCAGGTCGACCAGGCCGGCCGGCGAGGACAGGCCGTAATTGGCGGAGGCGGGGCCGCGCAGCACGTTGATCGCCGCCAGGCCGTAGGGCTCGGTGCGGATGCCGGCGAAGACCTGGCCGGTCGGCTGCCGCAGCCCGTCGCGGAAGATGCCGAAATAGGCGGCGTCGAAGCCGCGGATCCAGAACTGATCGAGCCGCGGCGAGAAGCCGTAGAGGCCGGTCAGTATGCCCGGGGTATAGGCGAGGGCCTCCTGCAGGGTCTGCACGTTGCGGGCATCCAGCTGCCCACGGGTGATGACGGAGATCGATTGCGGCGTCTCCAGCAGCGGCGTGTCGGTCTTGGTGGCGCTGGCGCTGGTGGTGGCAGTGAAGCCCCGCACCTCGGTCGTCGGCGTCTCGGCGCTGCCCTGCACCACGATCGGGGCGAGGGTGGTTCCCGTGTCGGCGGCCGGGACCGGCCCCTGTGTTTCGGCCTGGGCGAGGATCGGTCTCGGCGCGAGCGCCGTGGTGGCAAGCAGCCCGAGCAGAAGGCAGGCGCGGGGTCCTGGTCGATGTCGCATCGGTAAGGTCGGCTCCGGTCACGGGAAGCCCGGCTGAGAACCCGCCGGATTCAAACGGCCGGCTTATTGACATTAATTCTCATTCTCGTCTAGGTCGTTTTGGGAACGTGACCAGGACGATTCATGAACCGCTCCAAGGCGCTGGCCTGTGCCCTTCTGCTGCTGACCTGCCTGCTCGCCTCGCCAGCCCGGGCGGAGTGGCCGGTGACGGTGACCGACGCCGCCGGCCGGCAGGTGACCGTGCCGCATCAGCCGCGGGCGGTGCTGCTGGGCGCGGGCATCAACCTGGTGGCGCTGGCATTGCTGGATCCCGAGCCGGTGTCGCTGCTGGCCGGCTGGGCCGACGACACGCGGCAATACGATCCCGGTCTCTATGCCGCCTTCCTGGCGAAGTTCCCGCGCTTGGCAGAAGTGCCGGTGGTGGGCGGCGGCACCGACGAGAGCTTCTCGCTGGAAAAGGCGCTGACGGTCGGGGCGGATCTGGCGATCTTCGGCGCCTGGCAGGCCGAGACCGAGCAGGGACGCCAGATCCTGGACCGGTTGACCGCGGCCGGGGTGCCGGCGGTGGTGGTCGATTTCAACCACCGGCCGCTGGCGAACACGGCGCCGGGCATGCGGCTGCTGGGCCGCGTGCTCGGCCGCGAGGACCGGGCCAACGCCTTCGCCGATTTCTGGGAGGCGCGGCTGGACCGCATCCGCCGGCGCATGGCGGCGCATCCGGAGCCGGGACCGACCGTGCTCATGCATGCCTATCCGCAGCCGGACGACTGCTGCTGGGCGATCGGTGAGACCGGGCTGGGCGAGCTGGTGTCGCTGGTCGGCGGCCGGAACATCGCCGCGGATCGGTTCCCGGATGTCGGCGGCGGGGTGCTCAGCCTCGAATATGTGATCGGGCAGGACCCGCAGGTCACCATCGCCACCGGCCTGCCGCAGGCGGAGGATGCGCACGGCTTCGTTGTCGGCCCCGGCGTTCCGGCCGAAGCGGCCCGGCGGAGCCTCGCATCGGTGCTTGCTACGCCCGGCCTGTCCGGCCTCGCGGCCCGCGACGGCCGCACCCACGGGCTGTGGAACTTCTTCAATGCCGTGCCGCTGAACATCGTGGCGGTCGAGGCGGTGGCGCGCTGGGTGCGGCCGGAGATCTTCGGCGATCTCGACCCCGCCGCCACCCTGGCCGAGATCAACAGCCGCTTCGCCGCCATGCCGTTCGAGGGTGCGCTGTGGATCAGCCTCGACCCGGCCGCCGACGGATCGCGCTAGCCGGGGCGGCGGGCCGCCACGGTCAGCCGCCAGGCGGCCCAGGCGCCGAACAGGGCCAGCGGCAGGGCGGTGACGAACACCCACAGCGCCGCCGCCCGGGCGGTCTCGACCGTCAGGCCCGAGCCGAAGCCGACCAGGTTCGCGGTCGCCCCGGCGATGGCAGCGCCGACCGCGCCGCCGGTCTGGCGCACCGCGATCAGGGCCGAGCTGCCGATCGCCCTGTCGTCATCGGCCAGCACGCCGATCAGCCGCCGGTTCAGCAGGCTGGAGGAGAAGCCGAAGCCCGCGCCCATCAGCAGGGACGCGCCGACGACCCAGATCAGCGGCGCGTCGCGCATCACCAGCACCAGCAGCACCGCGCCGGCCAGGATGCAGCCAGCGCCGCGCAGCAGCCAGCGCAACTCGCCCGTGCCGGTGGCGCCGGCGACGACGAAGGCGGCGAGGGTCCAGGCCAGCGCCATTCCCGCCACGACATAGCCGGCCCACAGCGGCGACAGGCCGTGCAGCGTCTGCAGGATGGCGGGGCCGTAGACGTTCAGCGCCATCGAGGTCGCCATCATGGCGAACAGGGCGGCATAGGCGGTGCCGCAGACCGTGCGCAGGTTTCCCGCTTGGCGCGGCAGGAGCCGTATATGGGCGCGGCTGTCGATCCGCAGCACCAGCACCAGGATGCCCAGGCCGGCGGCGACCAGCGCCAACGCGATCGCGGGGTTCGGGCTGACATCCGCCATGGCGATGGCACCGACACCGAGCGCCAGCCCGCCGATCTGCAGCCAGGGAACGCCCGGCTGGCCGCCGCTGCGGACCGTGCCTTTCAGCAGCCAGGGCGAGGCGGCGGCGAAGATCAACGATTGCGCCGTGAACAGCCAGAACACGGCGCGCCAATCGCCCGCCTGGGCGAACAGGCCGCCGACCAGCGGCCCCAGGATGGTGGCGATGCCCCAGATGCCGGAGGCGACGGCAAACATGCGGGCCAGGTGGCGTTCGGGGAACAGGACGGCGATCGCGACCATCGAGAAGCCGGCGACCCAGCCGCTGCCGACGCCCTGCAGCACCCGCCCGACCAGGAAGATGCCGATGGTGGGCGCGGCGGCGCTGAGCACGCAGCCCAGCGCGAAGGCCAGGCCGGCGATGGCCGAGGCCCAGCGCAGCCCGAACCGCTCCGACAGCCGCCCGGCGCTGGCGCCGGCCAGGATGGCGCCGACCAGGAAGCCGGCCGTGGCCCAGCTGAAATAGGCATAGCCGCCCAGATCGGCGCCGACGCTGGGCATGATGGTGGCGGTGACCAGGGCATCGGCCGCGTTCAGCCAGATGCCGAGGCAGACCATGGCGAATTGCGGCAGCCGCCCTTCGGCGAGCAGATCCGCCCAGCCGGTCGCCGGTTGCGCCGATGCCTGCGCCATTCTTGCGTTTCCCCCTTCGCTCCAGCCCGGCTACACCGCCGCCGGCACGATGAGAAGCGGGGAATCGGCAGGACAGCAGTCAGGGACTGCCATCGGCGACGGCCGTCAGCGCCAGCGCGAAGCGGCCTCGTCGTCCTCGGCGCGAGCCTCGACCCAGCGTTCGCCTTCCGGCGTCTCCTCCTTCTTCCAGAAGGGGGCCTTGGTCTTCAGCCAGTCCATCAGGAAGGCGCATGCCTCGAAGGCGGCGCCGCGATGGGCCGAGGCGACGCCGCAGAACATGATCCGGTCGCCCGGCCCCAGCCGGCCGATTCGGTGGACGATGCGCACCTCCAGCAGCGGCCAGCGGCCGCGCGCCTCGGCCTCGATCTCCTCCAGCTGGCGTTCGGTCATGCCGGGATAATGCTCCAGCGTCATCGCCGTGACCGTGGCGCCGCCGGCGATGTCGCGCACCAGCCCGACGAAGCAGGCGACACCGCCGACATCGGTGCGGCCGTCCGACAGCGCCGCCATTTCGGCGCCCGCATCGAAATCGGCCTCCTGGATGCGAACCGCCATCTCAGCCCCCCGTGACCGGCGGGAAGATGCCGATCTCGTCGCCCGGCGCCACCGGGTCGGCCGGCTTGGCGAAGCGCTGATTGACCGCGACCCGCACCACCGCCGGGTTGGCCAGGGCATCGGCATAGCCGGCGCCGCGGGCGCGCAGCCAGTCCAGCAGCCCGGCGACATCGCGCACCGATTCCGGCGGCGACACCGTCTCGGCGGCTGTGCCGATCTTGCTGCGGACCCAGGCGAAATACAGGAGCTTCATGCCGGTTCTCAGATCAGGGTTCGCTGGTGCGGTCCGCGCCGACCCCGGACCGTCATCGCGAGGAGCGAAGCGACGTGGCGATCCAGGGGGCCCATTTTCAAGAACTAGGCCGCTGGATGGCCACGCCCCTCCGGGGCTCGCCATGACGACATTGGGTATGGATCCTATCGGCAGAACCAACGCTCAGATCAACGTACTCAACGGGATATAGGCAACCGGATCGCCCGGCGCCACGGCAGTCACGTCCTCCGGCAGCTCGACCAGCCCTTCGGCGCCGGCAAGTGAGCTCAGCATGCCGGCGCCCTCGCGGCCGTGGCGGTGGGCGACCAGTGCGCCGGACGGGCCGGTCTCCAGCACGGCGCGGAGGAACTCCCGCCGCCCCGGCTTCTTGTCGTGGGCGAAGCCGGCGGCGACCGGGAAGCGGCGCAGCGGCACTGGCTCGGCGCCGGCCAGATGCAGCAGCAGCGGCCGGGCTACCAGCAGGAAGGTGACCATCGCCGCGACCGGGTTGCCCGGCAGGCCCAGCAGCGGCACGCCGCCGATCTGGCCCAGCGCCACCGGCTTGCCCGGCTTGATCGCCAGTCGCCAGTGATGCAGCCGGCCGCCCGCGGCCTCCAGCGCCGCCTTGACGTGGTCCTCGTCGCCGACCGAAACGCCACCGGAGGTGACGATCGCATCCGCATCGGCCGCAGCGGCGGTAAGCGCCGAGCGCACCGCATCGGCTTGGTCCGGCACGATGCCACAGTCGGCGACATCGCAGCCCAGCCGGCGCAGCAGCGCCATCAGCAGGTAACGGTTGGCGTCGTAGATCTGGCCCTCGGCCACCGGCGTGCCCGGCGCGCGCAGCTCGTCGCCGGTCGACAGCACCGCCACCCGCAGCGTCCGGCGGACGGGCAGGGCAGGGCGGCCGAGTGAGGCGGCGAGGCCGATCTCGGCCGGACCCAGCCGGCGCCCGGCGGTCAGCACGGTGTCGCCGGCACGGATGTCGTCGCCGGCCGGCCGGACATGGGCGCCGCGCCGCGGCCCGGGCGGGAGGGTGACGCAATCGCCGGCGGCCGAGCAGTCCTCCTGCATCACCACCGTGTCCGGCCCGGCGGGCAGCGGCGCGCCGGTGAAGATGCGGATCGCTTCGCCCCGCCGGCCGGGGCGGCCCAGCGGATGGCCCGCGGCGGCCCGGCCGGCCACCGGCAGCGTGGTCGGGGCGCCGGGCGCCAGGTCGCCGAAATGGACGGCGTAGCCGTCGACCGCGGCGTTGGCGTGCGGCGGCACCGACCGGTCGGCCACCAGATCCTCGGCCAGGAACCGGTTCTCCGCCGCGGCGAGCGGCACGCTCTCAGCCTCCGTGACCACGGCCAAGCGGGAGCGGAACTCGGCCACCGCCTCGTCGACCGACAGCAGCCGGTCGCCCAGGGCGAAGCAGTCGTCGGCGAGACGGCCCATCAGCCGGCCTTGCGGGCGAAATCGGCGACGAAATCGGCGATCGCCTCGATGTCGTCGATGTCGAGCCGCTGCCGGGCGGGGTCGGCGATCGGGCCGTCGCTGACCACGGCGACGATGCTCGGATCCTCGGGGTGGAGCGGCGTCTTGCCGGTCCCGGCCCGCCACACCTCCAGCTTCGGATAGGATTCGCGCTTGAAACCCTCGACCAGCACCAGGTCGACCGGCTGCAGCTTCGCCAGCAGCGCTGCCAGCGGTGGCTCGGCGGCGCCGCGATGCTCGTGCATCAGCGCCCAGCGCTGATCGGAGGAGACCAGCACCTCGGTCGCCCCGGCCTCGCGGTGCCGCCAGCTGTCCTTGCCCGGCTGGTCGACATCGAAATCGTGATGCGCGTGCTTGACCGTGGAGACGGTCAGGCCGCGGCCGATCAGGGCGGGGATCAGCTTCGCCAGCAGCGTGGTTTTGCCGCTGCCGCTCCAGCCGGCGATGCCGAGGACGCGCATTGTGGCGCTAGCCGAAGGTCCCGGCGGCCTTGGCCGGAGGCGGGCCGCGCGGGTCCTCGGTGATGGCCTGGCGCACGCCTTCGCGCAGATAGCTCCAGCCGGTCACCAGGGTCAGCACCGCGGCCACCCAGATCCCGGCGATGCCGATCTCGGTCACCGGCACCCTGCCGTCGAAGGCGCGGGTGCCGGCGTCGCCGACGATCAGGAAGCCGATTGCCAGCATCTGGATCGTGGTCTTCCACTTGGCCAGGGCGGTGACCGGCAGGCCACGTGCATTCATCCCGGCCAGGAACTCGCGCAGGCCGGAGATCAGCACCTCGCGCAGCAGGATGATCACGGCCGGAATGATCGACCAGCCCTGCAGCCGGCCGAACGCGGCCAGCATGAACAGCACGGCGGTGACCAGCATCTTGTCGGCGATCGGGTCGAGCAGCCGGCCGATCGGCGAGGTCTCGTTCCAGGCCCGCGCCAGCTTGCCGTCGAGATAGTCGGTGATGGCGGCGGCGGCGTAGATCGCAAGACAGGTCCACGACGCCCAGGAGGCGGGCACGTAGAACAGCGCGATCAGCACGGGAATGGCCGCGATGCGCGAGTAGGTCAGAAGGTTCGGCAGGCTGGTAACCATGGCGACGACACTGACTTCAGGGGCTTCCAAACGCTAGCACAAGGTGCCTCAGGCGTCGGGGTGGAAATGTCGGTAGATCAGCCCCGCGACCGCCTCGCTGATGCCGTCGACCGCCTCGAGATCCTGCCGGCTGGCGCGGCTGACCGCGCGGGCTGAGCCAAAATGCAGCAGCAGCGCCTTCTTCCGGCGCGGGCCGATGCCCGGGATCTCGTCGATCGGCGAGCGGGTGATATCGCCCGCGCGGCGCGTGCGCTGGCCGCCGATGACGAAGCGGTGGGCCTCGTCCCGCAGCCGCTGCAGGAAGTATAGCACCGGGTCCTTCGGCTCCAGGCTGAAGGGCGGCCGGTCGGCCATGAAGAAGCGCTCCCGCCCGGCGTCGCGGTCCGGCCCCTTGGCGATCGAGACCAAAGCGATCTCGGTCAGGCCGAGCTCGGCGAAGACCTCGCGGACGACGCCGAGCTGGCCCTGGCCGCCGTCGATCAGCACCAGGTCGGGCCAGCCCTCCTGCTCGCGGTCCGGGTCTTCCTTCAGGGCGCGGGCGAAGCGGCGGGTCAGCACCTCGCGCATCATCGCGTAGTCGTCGCCGGGCGTGACCGGGCCCTTGATGTTGAACTTGCGGTAGGCGGATTTGATGAAGCCGTCCGGCCCGGCGACGATCATGGCGCCGAGCGCGTTGGTGCCGCCCAGATGGCTGTTGTCGTAGACCTCGACCCGCCGCGGCGGTGCGTCCAGGCCGAACGCCCGGGCCACGCCTTCCAGCAGCACCGCCTGGGATGCGCTCTCGGCCATGCGGCGGCCCAGCGCCTCGCGGGCGTTGTTCAGCGCATGCTCGATCAGCCGGCGCTTGTCGCCGCGCTTCGGCACCGCGATCTCGACCTTGCGGTCGGCCTTCAGGGTCAGGGCCTCCGCCAGCAGCTCGCACTCGGCGACCTCGTCGCTGAGCAGGACCAGGGGCGGCGGCGGATGGCTGTCGTAGAACTGGCTCAGGAAGGCGGCCAGGATCTCGGCCCGCTCCGCCGACTTGTCATGGCTCGGGAAATAAGCGCGGGTGCCGTAGTTGCGGCCGCCGCGGAAGAAATAGACCTGGATGCAGCTGTGGCCGCCGGCCTCGTGGATCGCCAGCGCGTCGGCGTCGCCGATGCCCTCGACATTGATGTCCTGATGCGACTGGACATTGGTCAGGGCCCGGATGCGGTCGCGCCAGCGCGCCGCCTGCTCGAAATCCAGCCGCTCGCTGGCCGCCATCATCTGCTCGGCGAAGCGGGCCTGCACGCCCTGGCTGCGGCCGCTCAGGAAGTCGACCGCGCTCGCCACCTGTTCCGCATATTGCGATTCGGTGACATAGCCGACGCAGGGACCGGTGCAGCGCTTGATCTGGTACTGCAGGCAGGGCCGGCTGCGGGTGGCGAAGATCGAATCCGAGCAGTTGCGCAGCAGGAAGGCGCGCTGCAGCGCGGTGATGGTGCGGTTGACCGACCCGGCCGAGGCGAAGGGGCCGAAGAACTGGCCGCTCGGGCCCGTGGCGCCGCGATGCTTGGCGATGCGCGGGAAGGTGTGGTCGCCCGAGATCATAATGTGCGGGAAGGTCTTGTCGTCCCGCATCACCACGTTGAAGCGGGGCTTCAGCCGCTTGATCAGGTTGGCTTCGAGCAGCAGCGCCTCGACCTCGGACCGGGTCACCACGAATTCCATGGCGACCGTGTCGGCGATCATGCGCAGCAGGCGCGCCGGCTGCTTGCCGGTCTGGGTATAGGCGAAGACCCGCTTCTTCAGGTTGCGCGCCTTGCCGACATAGAGGGCGTTGCCGGCCTCGTCGAGCATCCGGTAGACACCGGGCGAGCTGGGCAGGGTGCGCAGATGCGCCTGGATCACGGCGACCCCGTCGGCGACGCTGTGCGCCCGAGCCTTCGCACGGCCCGCGGGCTTCGGGCGCTCGGGTGGCGGGCCGCCGGGTGGGCCATCGGGCGGAAGATCGGTGACGGTGTCGCTCATGGCGGCAATGTCGGCCGGTCCGGGCGCCGCTTCAAGACCGGATCGTGAACGCCCGGGCGAGTCGGCGGAACGGCCTGATGACGCTTCGGTGATATCCACCGAATCGGTGGATAACTTTGTGGGGAACCGGCCCTGAGGCTGCGGCAACCGAGGCGCAGCCTAAGTGTCATCGTTGTTGCTCAAAAAATGTGCAAAAACGCTAAGCTTCTGAGAAATCGAGATAAATTCCAAGTCAAGTTGAAACACAAGCATCACACACCATGCGCGAGCCGGAAAATTGCGGACGTCTCCGATTCGGATTTCGCCTGTGCACAACTTGCGGCCGTAGCGACGCGGCGAGGCCAGGAAATCCAAGGCTATAGCGGCTACCGCAGAGCGGTCCCCTGCGGCGTCCGGGCGCAGTGCGGAGGGATCGCGTCGCTGCCTTGGCCAGGGATGTCCGGTCAAGGCGGATCGCTCTCAAGTTTGGGATAATTTCGATGCGAATGCCGGCGTGGCTCGAGCCGCTGCTCATTCCATCGGCACGATGCCGCGGCTGGGCTGGGCCCAGCCGAGATGCTCGCCGCCGTCCAGCGCGATCATCTGCCCGGTCATCGCCGGGGCCGACAGGATGAAGCGGATGGCGTCGCAGATCTCCTGCGGCGCGGTCGGCCGGCGCAGCGGCACGGCGTCCCATTGCCTGGCGAAATGCTCCTCGCTCTGGCGGTCGCTCTTCAGCGTCGGGCCGGGGCCGATGCCGTTGACCCGGATCTTCGGCGCCAGCGCCTGGGCCAGAGTGCGGGTCAGGGTCCACAGCCCGATCTTGGCCACGGTGTAGGACAGGAAATAGGGGGTCGGGTTCCACACCCGCTGGTCGAGCATGTTGATCACGTTGCCTGGCCAGTCCGCCGGCAGCTGCCGGGCCAGCGCCTGGGTCAGCACCAGGGGGGCGCGCAGATTGGTCTCGACGTGCTCGTCCCAGCTCGCCCGCGTCGCCGTCGCTACCGTGTCCATGCGGAAGGCCGAGGCGTTGTTGACCAGCAGCGACACCGGACCGCCGAGGGCCTCGGCCGCCTGCGGCATCACCGCCTCGACCTGGGCCTCGTCGGTCAGGTCGGCCCGGATCGCCAAGCCCCGGGTGCCGGCCGCCTCGATGTCGCGCGCCGTCTGCGCCGCCTCGTCGGCGGAGCTGTGCCAGGTGATCGCGACCCGCCAGCCATGCTGGGCGAGGTCGAGCGCGATGGCGCGGCCGATCCGCTTGGCGGCGCCGGTGACCACGGCGATTCGCGGCTCGGCCTTGCCGGTCGGCGGCATGGGACGTTCGCTCATCGGCTCACGGTCCCTTGCGGCGCCGGCCGCCCTTGCGCGGCCGCTCGGTCGGCTTGGCGATCGAGAGCGGCACGCCTTCCAGCGCCGCGGCATGGCCATGCGAGCCGACGCGGGCATGGACGATGATGCCGGCGCCCCCGTCTCCCGACCCGGCGCCGAGGCCCATATCGGCCGCCTCCAGCCGGCGCAGCTCGTCGCGGATCCGGGCGGCCTCCTCGAACTCCAGGTTGGCGGCGGCCTCGCGCATCCGCTTCTCCAGGTCGCCGATATGCTCCTTCAGCGACTTGCCGGTCAGGTGCTTGGCGCCGCTGTCGCCGGTCGAGACGGTGACCCGGTCGCCGCGCTCGTAGACGCTGTCGAGGATGTCGCCGATCTGCTTCTTCACACTCTCCGGCGTGATGCCGTGGGCGGCGTTGTAGGCCTGCTGCTTCTCGCGCCGGCGGTTGGTCTCCTCCAGCGCCGCGGTCAGGCTGCCGGTCATGGTGTCGGCATAGAGGATGGCGCGGCCCTCGATATTGCGGGCGGCGCGGCCGATGGTCTGGATCAGCGAGGTCCGGCTGCGCAGGAAGCCTTCCTTGTCGGCGTCGAGGATGGCGACCAGCCCGACCTCGGGCAGGTCCAGCCCCTCGCGCAGCAGGTTGATGCCGACCAGCACGTCGAACACGCCCAGCCGCAGGTCGCGGATGATCTCGATCCGCTCCAGCGTCTCGACGTCGGAATGCAGGTAGCGGACCTTGATGCCGGCCTCGGTCATGTATTCGGTCAGCGCCTCGGCCATCTTCTTGGTCAGGGTGGTGACCAGGATGCGCATGCCGCGGGCGATGACCTCGCGGCATTCGGCCATGACGTCGTCGACCTGGGTCGCGGTCGGCCGGATCAGCACGATCGGGTCGATCAGCCCGGTCGGCCGCACCACCTGCTCGGCGAAGACGCCGCCGGTGCGCTCCATCTCCCAGGGGCCTGGCGTGGCGGAGACGAACACGCTCTGCGGCCGCATCGCGTCCCATTCCTCGAACTTCAGCGGCCGGTTGTCGCGGCAGGAGGGCAGGCGGAAGCCGTATTCGGCCAGGATGTCCTTGCGCGCCCGGTCGCCGCGATACATGCCGCCGACCTGCGGCACCATGACATGGCTCTCGTCGACCACCAGCAGCGCGTCCTCGGGCAGGTATTCGAACAGGGTCGGCGGCGGATCGCCCGGCGCCCGCCCGGTCAGGTAGCGGGAGTAGTTCTCGATGCCGGCGCAACTGCCGGTCGCCTCCATCATCTCCAGATCGAACTGGGTGCGCTGCTCCAGCCGCTGCGCCTCCAGCAGCTTGCCGGTGGCGTTGTACTCCGCCAGCCGCTCCTTCAGCTCCACCCGGATGCCCTTGATCGCCTGCAGCAGGGTCGGCTTCGGCGTGACGTAATGGCTGTTGGCGTAGATCCGGACCTGCTTCAGGCCTGCGAACTTCTCGCCGGTCAGCGGGTCGAACTCATGGATCGAATCGATCTCGTCGCCGAAGAAGGAGATACGCCAGGCGCGGTCCTCCAAATGGGCGGGGAAGATCTCGACCGTGTCGCCGCGCACCCGGAAGGTGCCGCGGGCGAAGGCGGTGTCGTTGCGCCGGTACTGGATGTCGACCAGATGCTTCAGCAGCACCTGCCGGTTCAGCCGCTGCCCGGCCTCCAGCGGGATCGTCATCTCGCTGTAGGATTCGACGTCGCCGATGCCGTAGATGCAGGACACCGAGGCGACGATGATGCAGTCGTGCCGCTCCAGCAGCGCCCGGGTGGCCGCATGGCGCATCCGGTCGATCTGCTCGTTGATCTGGCTTTCCTTCTCGATATAGGTGTCGGTCCGGGCGACATAGGCTTCCGGCTGGTAGTAGTCGTAATAGCTGACGAAAAACTCGACCGCGTTCTCCGGGAAGAAGCTCCTGAACTCGCCGTACAGCTGGGCGGCCAGGGTCTTGTTCGGGGCCAGCACCAGGGTCGGGCGCTGCAGCTTCTGGATCACATGCGCCATGGTGAAGGTCTTGCCCGAGCCGGTGACGCCGAGCAGCACTTGGTCGCGCTCGCCGCGCTCGATCCCGGCCATCAGCTCGGCGATCGCCTCGGGCTGGTCGCCCGCCGGCTTGTAGTCCGACACCAGCTTGAACGGGGTCGAGCGGTCCTTCTCCGGCAGGGCCGGGCGATGGACGACGACCGGGGAGGTCTCGCCGCGCGGCGAGGCCGGGGTGGGGGAGAGGAGGGGCGCTGAGCTCATGTCGATACTATCGGTCCGGCAAGGGCGGAGGGGAAGGGCCGCCGGCGAAGCGGAACGCGGAAGGGCTGAAGCATCGATAAGAACATAGAGGGAACAAGACGTCAAGTGTGGGAACCGCTCTGCGCGCCGTGCGCTTGACAGCTCGCGATGGCGGCTCGTATCCAGGTGACAATTAGTTAACCAAAAGGTTTATTCAACCATGCCGGAGGAAACGCCCGACACCCTCAGGCCGAGGGCGACCCGCCGCGAGTGGATCGGCCTGGCGGTGATCGCGCTGCCCTGCCTGCTCTACTCGATGGACCTGACGGTGCTGAACCTGGCGGTGCCGACGCTGACCGCCGATCTCCGGCCCAGCGCCGCGCAGCTGCTGTGGATCGTCGACATCTACGGCTTCCTGGTGGCGGGGTCGCTGATCACCATGGGCACGCTGGGCGACCGCATCGGCCGCCGCAAGCTGCTGATGATCGGCGCCGCGGTGTTCGGCCTCGCTTCGCTGCTGGCCGCCTTCGCCAACACCGCCGAGACCCTGATCGCGGCCCGGGCGCTGCTCGGCGTCGCCGGGGCCACCGTGGCGCCGTCGACCCTGTCGCTGATCCGCAACATGTTCCACGACCCCCAGCAGCGCACCTTCGCCATCAGCGTCTGGATCACCGGCTATTCGGTCGGCGGCGCCATCGGGCCGCTGCTTGGCGGCGTGATGCTGCAGCATTTCTGGTGGGGCTCGGTGTTCCTGCTGGCGGTGCCGGTGATGATGCTGGTGCTGATCGTCGCCCCGATCCTGCTGCCGGAGTACCGCGACCCGCAGGCCGGGCGGCTGGACCTGGCCAGCGCCGCCCTGTCGCTGGCGGCGGTGCTGGCCACGATCTACGGCATCAAGATGCTGGCCGAGCACGGGCCGGGCTGGCCGCCGCTGCTGTGGATCCTGGCCGGCCTCGCCATCGGCGCCGTGTTCATCCGCCGGCAGGCCCGGCTGGACGACCCGCTGATCGACCTGCGCCTGTTCCGGTCGCCGGCCTTCGGCGCGGCGCTGGCGGTCAATGTGCTGGGCCTGTTCGCCGTCTTCGGCACCTTCCTGTTCGTCGCTCAGTACCTGCAGCTGGTGCTGGGGCTGTCGCCGCTGGAGGCTGGGCTGTGGACGCTGCCCTCGTCGCTGGCCTTCGTCGCCGGGTCGATGCTGACCCCGATGGCGCTGCGCCGGACCCGGCCGGTGGTGCTGATGGCGGGCGGGCTGCTGGTCGCGGCCCTGGGCTTCCTGGCGCTGACGCTGGTCGATACCGTCTCGGGTCCGGCGCTGCTGGCCGGCGCCGCGGTGGTCTTCGCCATCGGGCTGTCGCCGGTGTTCACCCTGACCACCGACCTGATCGTCGGCGCGGCGCCGCCGGAGCGGGCCGGGTCGGCGGCCGCGATCTCCGAGACCGGGGCCGAATTCGGCGGCGCGCTGGGCATCGCCGTGCTCGGCTGCATTGCCACCGCGCTGTATCGCGGCGTGATGATGGACGGCGTCCCGGCCGGGGTGCCGCCGGAGGCGGCGGAGGCGGCCCGGGCGACGCTGGGCGGGGCGCTGGCGGCGGCGCAGGACTTGCCTGGCGAGGCCGGCCGGGCCCTGGCCGATGCGGCTCGCGGCGCCTTTACCCATGCCTTCGGACTGGCCGCCCTGGTCAGCGCCGCGATCGCGCTCGTCGCCGCGGTGCTGGCCGCGACCGTGCTCGGGTCGCCCCGGCAGGGCGCCGAAGCCCACGCAACGGATTGAGCGGTGTCAGGCCGCCAGACGATGCGCCCGGCCGGTCCACAGTGCGGCCAGGCCGGCCTCGACCTCGGCCACGGAGTCGGTCTGGCACAGCACGCGGCGGGCCTCGCGCCGGTCCTCGGCGGCGGCCGGCCAGGGCGCGGCCTCGATATAGGCGGCCAGATGCTTGCGGAACACGCGCAGCCCGTGGTGATCGCCGTAGAAGGCCAGCGTCTCGTCGAAATGTTGCAGGGCGACGGCCAGCCGGTCCGCGCCGTCCGGCCCGGCGACGCCGTCGACATCCGGCCGGTCCAGCGCCGCCTCGATCGCGGCAGCGATCCAGGGCTTGCCGGTGACGCCGCGGCCGACCATCACGCCGTCGGCGCCGGACTGTTCCAGGGCCTTCCGCGCGGTGGCGCCGTCGACGATGTCGCCGTTGACGATCACCGGGACGTCCACCGCTTCCTTCACCGCCCGCACCGCGGTCCAGTCCGCCGAGCCCTTGTAGAACTGGCAGCGCGTGCGGCCATGCACCGTCACCGCCCGGGCGCCGGCGGCGACGCAGCGGCGGGCGAAATCCGGCGCGTTGCGGCTGAGATCGTCCCAGCCCAGGCGGATCTTGACCGTGACCGGCACGTCGACCGCGCCGGAAGCGGCCGCCACCAGCCGCTCGGCCCGGTCCGGATCGCGCATCATGGCGGAGCCGGACTGCACCCCGGTGACCTCGCGCGCCGGGCAGCCGAAATTCAGGTCGATGATCTGCGCCCCGGCCGCCGCGGCCAGGCGGGCGCCCTCCGCCACCGCGCCGGGCTCGTGCCCGATCAACTGCACGACCATCAGCGGCAGGCCGTCGCCGACCGCGGCCCGCCTCACCACATCGGGCCGGCCGCGGGCGAATTCGGCGCAGGCCACCATCTCGGTCGCGACATAGGCCGCCCCCAGCCGCGACGCGGCGCGGCGGAACGGCAGGTCGGACACCCCGGTCATCGGGGCGATCCAGACCCGTCCGGGAACCGCGACGGAACCGATGGTCAGGGCTTCAGGCATGGCGCTTATCTAGGCCAGCGGCGGCCCGGCGTAAACCGCCGCTGCCGCAACCCTGTCGGCCGATGTCGATTCCGCGCTTCCCGGAGCGACAAGCCTGCATCCACACTCGCAGCCGAAGGAGCCCGCCATGAAGTATCTCTGCCTGGTCTATCTGGAGCAGCGGACCCTGGACGCGATGTCGCCCGACGAGTTCAACGCGCTGATCAGCGAATCCCTGGCCAATGACGAGGATCTGCGCCGCCGCGGCCATTACGTCGCCGCCCAGGCGCTGCAGCCGACCAGCGCCGCCACGACGCTGCGGATCCGTGGCGGCCGGCTCTCCACCACCGACGGCCCGTTCGCCGAGACCAAGGAGCATCTGTCCGGCTTCATCATGATCGAGGCGCGGGACCTGAACCAGGCGCTGCAGCTCGCCGCCAATATCCCGATGGCGCGGATGGGCAGCATCGAGGTCCGGCCGGTCCGGGAGTTCTGTGGCGACCGATGACCGCGGATCCGGCCCGGGCGATGCAGCGGACGATCGAGTCCATCTACCGGGCGGAGTCGCGCCGGGTGCTGGCCACGCTGATCCGCCTGCTCGGCGACTTCACCTTGGCCGAGGAGGCGCTGCACGACGCCTTCCGCGCGGCGGCGGAGCAATGGCCGCGCGACGGCGTGCCGGCCAATCCCCGCGCCTGGCTGGTCTCCTCCGGCCGGTTCAAGGCGATCGACGGGCTGCGCCGCCGCACCCGCCTCGACGCCGCCCGGGCCGAGCTGGCGAAGCATCTCGAGGAGGCGGAGGATCCCCATGAGCACGAGGCCGAGCCGATCGAGGACGACCAGCTGCGGCTGATCTTCACCTGCTGTCATCCGGCGCTGGCGCCCGAGGCCCGGATGGCGCTGACCCTGCGCGAGCTGTGCGGCCTGACCACCGAGGAGATTGCGCACGCCTTCCTGACCGCGCCGACCACGGTGGCGCAGCGCATCGTCCGGGCCAAGGCGAAGATCCGCGACGCCGGCATCCCCTACCAGGTGCCGCCGAAGGCCGAGCTGCCGGACCGCTTGGACAGCGTGCTGCAGGTCATCTACCTGGTGTTCAACGAGGGCTACCTGGCCACCTCCGGCGCCGACCTGACCCGGCCCGACCTGTCCGGCGAGGCGATCCGCCTGGGCCGGCTGCTGGTCGGGCTGCTGCCGGAGCCGGAGGCGATCGGCCTGCTGGCGCTGATGCTGCTGCAGGATTCCCGCCGCGCCGCCCGCAGCTCCCCGACCGGCGACCTGGTGCTGCTGGCCGACCAGGACCGCAGCCTGTGGCACCGCGGCCAGATCGCGGAGGGCACGGCGCTGGTGCGGCGGGCGCTGGCGGGCCCGGAGGTCGGCGGCTATGCGCTGCAAGCGGCGATCGCGGCGGTGCATTCCGAGGCGCCGGACCCCGCCTCGACCGACTGGGCCGAGATCGTCGGCCTCTACGACCTCTTGATGCAGGCCGACCCGTCGCCGGTGGTGGCGCTGAACCGGGCCGTGGCCGTGGCGATGCGCGACGGCCCGGCGGCGGGGCTTGCCCTGATCGACGCGATCCTGGCGCATGGCCATCTCGGCGGCTACCGCCTGGCCCACGCCGCCCGCGCGGATTTGCTGCGGCGGCTGGGCCGGACGGCCGAGGCCCGCGCTGCCTACGACCGCGCGCTCGACCTGACGCAGCAGGAGTCGGAGCGGAGGTTCTTGTTGAGGCGGTTGGAGGAATTGGGAGAGGGGACGTAGGGATGTGGCTACCGACTGGACGTCGCTGTCCGGTCGTAGCCGTCCTCGGTTATCCGCGCTTTGCCGTTCGTCCGTTATCCGGTGCGATCCTTCTTTAGACCGGACGCTCGTGTCCAATCCCCACCAGTCGTATATGTCCTGTCGCTCCAGACATGCATGACCGGTCGAGGGTCATTGATATCGTTTTAAATCAGCGCCATTGTCCCTGGCAGACGATGGAGCTTTCCCAATGAGCGACGATACTATCACGACCGAGGAAGACGTCACTCCCAAGGTCGTCGGAAAGGTAAGGAGCACGAAGCAGTCGGCGGAGAAGTGGGGGGACGAGGTGATCGCCCTTGGTTTCTGCGTCCTGCCGTCTCTCCTCTTTCGAGCCCAGCGCCGGCTCGGCCTGAACCCGACCCAGTTGGCCGTCCTGCTGCAACTTGCCGACTTTTGGTGGGATCCAGGACGCAAGCCATTTCCAAAGAAGGCCGATCTTGCGGAGCGCTTGAGCCTGAGCGAGCGTCAGGTGCAACGGCATGTCGCTGAGCTGGAGAAGGCCGGTTTCGTCAAGCGGATCGAGCGAACTGTCGCCCGCCGGGGCAAGATCTCCAATGCGTACGACTTGTCTGGCTTGGTCGAAAAACTGAAAGCCCTTGAACCGCAATTCACCGCGGCTGCAGAGAAGGCCAGAGCTCTTCGGAAGGCGGTGACAAAGCCGGGCTATCGTCCTGCGGCCAAGACTACGGAAGCGAAATGATGTTGGCGATTCCGGCCAACCGGTGGATGGGGTCTTGCTGTGACTGCGCCGCTTAACAAGAAGGTACTGTGCTTCGTAGATGAATATGGCACGGCTGGCGCCGGTGCGTTCAGCCTCGGCGCCGTGGTGGCATTTGCGCGTGATGCAGGACGCATCGACCGTTGCTTCACCGGCCTTCTCGAAGCCAATGCCAATGAGATCCACGCCGCAGGTTTGGATGACCGATATCTGCAAGGATTGATGTATCGCTTTTGGGAAGCGGCTCCAAGGCACCAGTTGGTGATGATCAATTGCAGCTTTGCAGCGGGTGCAACTCCTGGGCATTTGGCGTACGCGCGTGGGGTTATCGAGATCGTCAAGATAGGGTTGAAGCGATTCCAGGTCGATGTGCTAGGCCGAGATACAATCGGGAACGTCGAGGTGATCACCGATCAAAATCACCACAACGATCATGACGGGTTTCGATCTGAGATCGCTCGTGCATAAGCTGCTGATGGTCGATTTCGGGCAGTCAAGCGGCTAGCGACCATCGACTCGTCGGCATCGCGATTGCTGCAGCTTGCCGACATCGTCAGCTACTCGCGAAAATGGGTATCCGACGGATCGATCCGCGCCAAGGCTCTGCGAGAGTTGTACGGAATCCAATTGCCCTGAAACAAACGGAGCCGCCCGAAGGCGGCTCCGAAAGGCAGTAAGGAAGTCGGTGGTCGGCAACCGAGGCTTTCGGCCTCGGGTAACCACGGCGCCTGTCAAACACACGGCCGGACAAGTCGCCTGAAAACTTCCTACGGACCATATGTATCGCGCTGGCGCTGCATATTCAAGATACCTGAGTAGACACTGGTGTCTCGTCTCGTTGGACTCACACCATCCAATCCGCGTGCTCGATCTGGTCAGGGCGGACGCCAAGCAGGGTGACGCGGGTGCCGTCGTCGAGCTCGACCACCGCGCTCAGCAGGCCCCACCGCACCGTGGCGTCGGCGCCGTCGGCGATGAGCAGCTTGTCCTGGCGGACGTCGAAATCGGTGATCACGTCGCGGCCGTCGCCATGGCCGAAGGCGAAGATGTCGGCGCCGCGGCCCCCGATCAGCAGGTCGTTGCCGCCGCTGCCCTCGATGCGGTCGTTGCCGGCGCCGCCATAGAGCGTGTTGTTCCCCGAGTTGCCGATGATCTGGGTGTCGCTGTTGCCGGCCCAGACGATCAGGTCGTGGTCGCCCTGCAGCACGATGCGCTCGACCGCGTCGTTCGCCTTGACGTTGACCGTGGCGCGGACCTCGTCGAAATCCTCCGTGCCCTTGACGATGGCGAAGTTGAACAGGAAGGTCGGCTTGTCGGCGGTGATGATGTTCGGGTTCTCCGGCGTGCCCGGCGCCGGGATATGCAGCCGCGCCACCGACGGGTCGTGGTCGCTGACCTGGTCGGCGAAGCCGGCATTGGTGTGGACGATGTCGAACTCCAGCCCCGACCGGTAGACGCCGTCGGTCGCCAGCATGTGGTCGAGCTCCTGGCTCGCGCCTTCGAACACGTAGCTCCAGCGCTCGCCGGCCGGCAGCAGCTCGTCGGCCAGGTCCTTCAGCACAGGACTGCCGTCGGTGTCGCCGCGCAGCACCTTCAGCGGGTCGTTCCAGGAGAACTCGTTGAGGTCGCCGACCACCATCACCTTGGCATCGGGGTCGGACGCCAGCCGGCCGTCGACATAGGCGTTGACGATCGCCGCCTGGGCCTCGCGCTGGTCCTCGCCGCGGTTCAGCGGCGGGAAGTCCTCGCCATAGGTCGGCGAGCTGCCGCTCTTCGAGGTGAAGTGGTTGTTCACCAGCGTCACCGTCTCGCCGTTGAAGACGAAGTCGGCGGCCAGCGGCAGGCGGCTGGCGGCGAAGGCGTCGCCATCCGACAGGTCGGTGTCGGTCAGCGCCTTGACCGAGCCCTCGGCCAGGTCGACCCGGTCCGGGTTGTACAGATAGCCGGTCCGGATGTTGCCGCCGGGCTGGCCGCCCGAGGTGCCGCTGGCCGGCGCCACATCGATATAGCCGTAGCGCGGTCCGCCATTCGCGACGATCGCCTCGATCAGCACCCGCGCGGTCTCGGCGGCCGAGGTGATGCCGGTGATCTCGGCGCCGTCGCTGTCCTGCACCTCCTGCAGCGCGACGATGTCGGGCGCGCCCATGTTGCCGACGATCTGCTGGGCCAGCCGGTCGAACTTGCCGCTGCCGACGTCGTCATCGACGTTGTTCGGGTTCCTGTCCTGGACCAGGTTGATGTCCTCGACCTTGGGGTCGAGGTTCTCGAGGTTGATCGAGCCAACGGTCAGGTGGTCGCGGTCGCCGGCCAGCGTGGTCGTTTCCGGCGCCAGCGTGCCGGGGGACTCGACCGTGACCGGCTTGATCGCCTGCACCTCGTACCAGCCGAAATTGTAGTTCACCACGCCCTGGACGGTGCCGAGCTGGGCCCCGACATTGACATCCGGCATGAAGCTGCCCAGCAGGTCGTCGTCGATCTGGATCCGCTCCGGCTGCTGGTCGGTCTCGGAGATCATCAGGCCGCCGGCGCCGCTGCGGGTGCCGGTGGCGTGGTCGCCGTTGTCGGCCAGGACATAGGCCTCACCGAAGCCGTTGGTCGCGCCGACCACCACCGGGGCCGGCACGTCGACCACCATGCCCTCCAGGCTCTCCCAGTAGTCGACGCCGTCATGGGCGGGGTCGTAGACGGTGCGGCCGTCGTCGTCGATCGTCTCGGTCGGCGGGGCGTAGCCGCCGGCGCCGATGCTGACCGCGACCGGCACGGTCTGCTGCACCGCCGAGATCTCGACGCTGGCGCCGGTGATCTGGGTCACGGTCAGGTTGTGGGACGAGGCACCGCCGGGCTGGAACTCGGCGACCGAGCCGGTGACGTCGAGGGTGACGCCGAGCTGCACCTCGGCCGGCACGTTGCCGCTGCCGGTGAAGACGAAGACCGCGTCCGAGGTGGCGGTGCTGCCGTCGCCCTGGGCGTCCTGGATGTAGAAGCCGTTGGCGGCAATGGCGGTGACCACGCCCTGGGTCGCCACCCGGTCGCCCTCGAATTCGGAGCGGTGGCCGGCGCCCTGGATCTCGTAGATCGCGTGGAAGTCCGGCTCGGTGTCGGGCACCGGGGCGTTCGCGGCGCCGGGGGTGTTCAGCGCCTCGCCGGGGGCGGGGGTGCCGGCCTGGCCCGGCAGGCCGGCCAGATCGAAATCGTTGCGGGTCCAGTCCGCCGCACTGCCGGTGTCGGCGCCGTCGGGCAGGCGCGAGGCGCCGCCCACGGTGATGCCGGCGCCGTCGAAGTTCGGCGTCAGCACGGTGGTGCTGTAGAAGCGGTCGCCGCTGCCGCCGTCGTCGATCGCGACGCCGTCGCCGATCCGGGCCCAGGGCGTGGCGTCGAGCACGCCATCGTCGTTGGTGTCGAGGTCCTGGCCGGTGCTGCCGCTGTAGTTCTCGACCAGCAGCAGGGTGCCGCTGCCGTTCTGCAGCAGGTTCGACTGGAAGCCGCTGCTCCAGTACCCGTCGGCGTCGGTGCTGCCGATCTCGGTGGCGGAAATGATGCGGCCGGTGCCGCCGGCATCGCCCTCGATCTGCACCAGGGTCCAGCCGCTGTAATCGGCCAGGGCGTCACCCTTGATCTCGAAATATTCCGAGCTGTCGGTGCCGACATGGTTGGCGACGAACTCGTTGAGCAACGGATCGGCCATGACGAAGTTCCCTCTTCTCCATCCGGCAAGGACCGAATCCCTTGCCGCTCCCGAAACACCTGTACGGGGCTTCGGTTGCATTCGCGTGACTCGGGGAGGTCATGGAGAGATGGAAAACTGCGACCTGGGCAGAAAAGACAGCCATAAGGCGATCTTTTCGAGGAATTACCACTTTTGATTGTCATGCCCGGGCTTGACCCGGGCATCCAGAGACTGTCGACATCTTCTGGATTGCCGGGTCAAGCCCGGCAATGACAGAGAGAATTTTAGATTAAATCCATAGAACTCAGTGAGCGGTCGGGTCGGGCACCGTGATGCTGCCGTCGGCGATGGCGCGGCGGGCGGTCTCGACCGCTTCCTCCATCTCCGGGGTGACCAGCGGCCGGTTGTTGTCGTCGACGGCCCAGCCGACCGCGTGCTCGCGTACGCCCAGCGTGACCAGGCCGGCCTTCCAGGTGCCGGCCCTCATGTCGTCCAGCGAGCGCAGCACGGCGATGTCGACCCGCTTCAGCATCGAGGTCAGGATGGTGCCGGGAACCAGGCCGTTCTGGTTGCCGTCGACGCCGATTGCCAGCGTCTCCGCCTCGCGCGCCGCCTGGAACACACCGATATTGGCCTCGCCGGCGACGGCGAAGAGGACGTCGGCGCCGCGTCCGATCAGGCCCTGCGCGACCTGGCCCGCCCGGTCCCGGTCGCGGAAGGCGGCGGCATCGGTGCCGATATAGTCGACCAGGGTTGTGATTTCGGGCCGCGTCGCCCGGGCGCCGGCGGCATAGCCGTTGGCGAATTTCTGCATCAGCGGGATGTCGGCGGCGCCGACGAACCCGATCGTGCCGGATTTCGAAGCCAACGCCGCCAGCACGCCCACCAGATAGGCGCCCTCCTGCTCGCGGAACACGATCGAGCGGATGTTCGGCCCCTCGGCAACGCCGTCGATCAGGACGAAGCGGGTCTCCGGATGGGCTGCGGCACAGGTTTTCACCGCATCGGCATAGTAGAAGCCGACGGCGATGATCAGGTTGGCGCCCTGTTGGATCAGGCCGTCCGCTGCCGCGGCGAACCCGTCGACGGACTGCAGCTCGGCCTCGAGATAGGCCTCGCCGGTCTCGTTGCGGAAGAACTCCAGCGCGTGCACCGCGCCTTCGTTGAAGCCGCCGTCCCGCTTGTCGCCGAGCGCGTAGACGACGCCCGGCTTGACCGGCACCTCCTCGTTGCTGCCGCGCATCATGCTGTCCGGATCGGCGGCGGCGGCGCTCATGGACAAGCCGGCCACGGCCAGGCTGATGCCGGCGAGAAGGGTGCGACGGTCGAGGATCATTTCCGTCTCCGGACGGCAAGGCGGCGATGCGGGCATTGGGCGGCCCGCGGCCCCGGAAATGGACGTGTTAAGGTTCGGTTACAAGAGCCTGCTCTGCAACGGTCGTCTGCCGCGAGGGCGGGGGGAGGAGGCCGGATCAGGCCGGCCGGTCCTTCAGCGCCACCAGGCGGATGCCGGCCTGCTCCAGCCGCTCGCGGATGCGGCGGGCGATGCCGACCGCGCCCGGCGTGTCGCCATGGACGCAGACGGTGTCGACCGGCACCGGGATGCGCTTGCCGCTGCGGCTGGTGACCGCCTGCTCCTCGACCATGCGTAGCACCCGCTCGGCCGCGGCCTCGGGGTCGTGGATCACCGATCCGGCGATCTTGCGCGAGGTCAGGGTGGCATCGTCCTCATAGGTACGGTCGGCGAAGACCTCGCGCACCACCGGCAGGCCCAGCTCCACCGCCGCGCGCTCCAGCGCCGTGCCGGGCAGCACCATATAGGCCAGGGTCGGGTCGACCGACTGGATCGCCCGGCCGATCGCCAGCGCCACCGCATCGTCGACCATCGCCACGTTGCTCAGCGCGCCATGCGCCTTGACATGGGTGATGCGGTGCCCGACCGCCTTGGCCATGCCCTGGATGGCGCCGATCTGGTAGACCACCTGGGCCTCCAGCTCCTCCGGCGTCTCGCCCTTGATCACCCGGCGGCCGAAGCCCCAGAGGTCGAGGAAGCCGGGATGGGCGCCGACGCCGATGCCGCGGTCGCGCGCCAGCGTCAGGGTCCGCCGCATCACGATCGGGTCGCCGGCATGGAAGCCGCAGGCGACATTGGCCGAGGTGACGATCTCCAGCATCGCCGCATCGTCGCCCATCTCCCAGGCGCCGAAGCCTTCGCCCATGTCGCAGTTCAGATCGACGCTCGCCATGATCTCTTTCCCGGAACGGCCTTCAGCTTGATGACTCCTGTATGAACCTCGCCGCCGGCGACGGCAATCGTCGCCCCACGCCCGGCATTCGTGCTATTCAGACTCAGCAAGAACCCAGCAGGGGACGCCCATATGGCGGTGGGGACGAGCGGGCGACGGGTGTTCGAACTCGTCTTGATCAAGCCGTCGCATTACGACGACGACGGCTACGTCATCCAATGGCTGCGGTCGGCGATTCCGTCGAACACGCTGGCGGTGCTGTACGGTCTTGCCAGCGACTGTTCCGAGCGCCGGATTCTCGGCCCGGACGTCGAGATCGCCATCACCGCGATCGACGAGACCAACACCCGGGTCCGCCCGGACGCGATCATCCGCCGGATCCGGCGCTCCGGATCGGGCATGGTGGCGCTGGTCGGGGTGCAGTCGAACCAGTTCCCGCGGGCGGTCGACATCGCCCGGCCGCTGCGGGCGGCGGGGATCCAGGTCGGCATCGGCGGCTTCCACGTCTCCGGCACCATCGCCATGCTGCCCGGCCTGCAGCCCGAGGTGGCGGAAGCGCAGGCCATGGGCATCTCGCTGTTCGCCGGCGAGGCCGAGGGGCGGCTCGACGAGGTGCTGGTCGACGCCTACAACAACCGGCTCAAGCCGCTCTACAACTTCATGGACGACCTGCCGAACATCGAAGGCGTGCCGATGCCGGTGCTGCCGATCGCGCGGGTGCGCCGCACCGCCGGCCAGCACACCAGCTTCGACGCCGGCCGCGGCTGCCCGTTCCAGTGCTCGTTCTGCACCATCATCAACGTCCAGGGCCGCAAGTCGCGCCGCCGGTCGCCCGACGATGTCGAGCAGATCATCCGCGAGAATGTGAAGAGCGGCATCAGCCGCTTCTTCATCACCGACGACAATTTCGCGCGCAACAAGGACTGGGAGCCGATCTTCGACCGGCTGATCGAGCTGCGCGAGCGGGAGAAGCTGTCCTTCCGCATGATCATCCAGGTCGACACCATGTGCCACCGCATCCCGCACTTCATCGAGAAGGCGGGCAGGGCGGGGGTGACCCGGGTATTCATCGGGCTGGAGAACATCAACCCGGACAGCCTGGTCGGCGCCAAGAAGCGGCAGAACAAGATCACCGAATACCGCAAGATGCTGCTGGCCTGGAAGGCGGTCGGCGCCATGACCTATGCCGGCTACATCCTCGGGTTCCCGACCGACACGCCGGAATCGATCGTCCGCGACATCGGCATCATCCAGCGCGAGCTGCCGGTCGACCTGCTGGAGTTCTTTTTCCTGACGCCGCTGCCGGGGTCGGAGGACCACAAGAACCTGTTCCACGCCGGCATCCCGATGGATCCGGACCTGAACCGCTACGACCTGAACCACGTCACCACCGGCCACGCGATGATGTCGCGCGAGGAGTGGCAGCGGGCCTACAAGCTGGCCTGGCAGACCTACTACTCGCCGGAGCATATGGAGACGGTGATGCGCCGGGCGGCGGCGACCGGGATCAGCGTCGGCAAGATCCTGTTCCTGCTGCTGTGGTTCACCACCTGCATCAATGTCGAGGGGCTGCACCCGCTGGAGGGCGGCTATCTGCGCCGCAAGGTGCGGACCGACCGCCGCCCCGGCCTGCCGCACGAGGCGGCCGTGCCGTTCTATCTCCGCTATGCCGGCGAGACCGTGGCCAAGCACTGGGCCATGGGGCGGCTGTGGTGGCGCTTCAACCAGGTCCGCCGCCGGATCAAGGCCGATCCGAACCGCAAGGCCTATCATGACCTGGCGCTGACGCCGGTGAGCGAGGAAGAGCTCGACACGCTGGAGATGTTCTCGGTGACGCAGGGCGCCCGCGCCGCCGCGGCCAGGGCACACACCAAGCCGGTGCCGCAGCCGCAGGGCGCCACCGCGGCGGAGTGATCGGCGCCTGCTCCGGGCGGCGGGGCTATCCAGCGCCTCGAACCGTGACGGCAGCAAATTAAGAAGCGTTAAAGCCACCGGCCTTTGAGTTCGACTCTCCCAGCTCTTCTCGTCATGGCGAGGAGCGAAGCGACGTGGCCATCCAGGGGGCAGTGCCGCTGGATGGCCACGCCCCTTCGGGGTTCGCCATGACGGTCAATATTTCGGGTCGCTGGTATAAGGTCGGAATTCGGTCAGTTGTCCCTAGTCTTTCTGAAATCGTGACATAATCATTACAATTTTCTTGTTGAGATTGTAATCCTTTTGCCATAAACAAATTGCACGACCGCAAGATCTGGCGCTCCAGAATTCTGGCGAACGCTGCTCTGTCTGCGATCGTCGGCCATGCCCATAGTCAGGAGAGGCTGATGACTGGTATTTCCGGGCTCCCGGGCCGCTGGCCGTCGCTGTCGGACCGGTTCAAGCAGAACACATCCGTCACCCTCTGGAACCAGGCCCTGAATCAGGCGAAGCAGGGCCCCGGAACAATCCTCCCGGCCACCAACGCGACGCCGCGGGAGGAGCCGCTGGAACAGCTCGACGGCAGCAATCCGGCGAACAAGAGCGTCGACGGCCAGATCACCTACCAGGCGCAGCGAGGCGACAACCTGACGGAGATCGCGCGGCAGCTGGGCTATGACAAGGACCTGGACCCCGCCGTGGCGCAGCGCCTCGGCTTCGACCCCAAGCGGGACAATGCCGAGCAGTACGCGGCGCTGCTGGCCAAGTTCAACCCCGAGCTGGGCGCCGATCCGGACGGCCTGCCGGAAACCCATATCATCACCGTGCTCAGCGACGAGCGGGTGGAGCGGCTGCAGCAGATCTCGACGATCGCGGACGGCGCGACATCGGTCGAGGACCTGCCCCAGGCCAAGCGGAACGAGCTGCAGGACCTGATCGACGCGGATCTCGCTTCGGTCGCCGGGACGATGGACCAGGGGGATTTCGACGCGACCCTGAGGGAGCGTACTGCCTATCTGCGCGCCGTGCTGCCGCAGACGAAGGGGCTCGGCGAGCTGGTCGAGTCCCGGGCCGACGATTTCGGCCTGCACATGGACGGGCTGTTCTCCGGCCTGCGCGAGAGCGCCGCCCAAGGCCAGAAGGCCGGCGACTGGAGCGCCTTCCAGACCGACGTGGCGGAGGCGCTGCGGCGTCGGATCAATCCGCCCCCTCCGGCCCAGACCCCGGATTTCGATGCGGATCAGGCGGCCGCCGACTTCATCGCCGAGCTGTCCTTCTACGGTCCGATGGACCCTAAGACACTCAAGGTCGATGCGGGTTACCTGAAGGCGATCCAGGCGGCGCAACACCAGGTGATGGTGACCGATCCGGCCAAGCAGGTGACCGACGGGGCCTCGCTCGAGCTGACCCTGACCGGCGTGCCGGCCGAACGCGCCGACCAGATCCTGGTCGAGCTGTCGAAGCTGCCGGCGACGGGAAAATATCGGGACGAGGAGAACCCGCCGACCTCGCGGCTGGCCGAGATCGTCTATCCGCTGCGCAACCTGTCGTCCAAGGGGAACATTTCGGACGAGGCGAAGGCGCTGATCGGCAACCTGAACGTCGTCGCGACGCAGGCGGGCGCCTCTGCCCCCGTCGACGGCGACGGACGCATGCAGATCAGCGACGGCGTCGCCGGCCTTGCGGTGCTGATGGCCGAGGCGAACACCGGCGGCCTTGACCGCAAGTCGCCCGTTGCCCATGGCGGCGACCTGACGCTGCGCACCGCCATCGCTGACAGCATCAGCCAGGGCGACGGCGCGACGCTGGCGGTCGCAATGGCGGCGCATTATGCCGAGGACGGCTGGGCCGAGGCCGCCGACAACATGCTCCACACCGTGGCCTTCGGGGTGGAGCGGCTGACCCCCGAGGCGCGGGGCGCGACCGAGGCGTACGGGCGCCTGATCGGCGATCCGCAATGGGCCGGCAGCTGTCTGGAGGGGCTGCGGGACGACAAGGAGCTCGCCGGCGCGGTCCAGACCGTCCAGAATGGCAAGCTGAAGGACAATCCGGAGCAGGTCGCCAAGTTCGAGCGCCTGTTCGCCGGCGCCATGTCGACGGACGCGGTCCTGCAAGCGCTGCCGGCGTCCCTGCGCAACCTGAAGGGCGACAATCTCGGCGGCTATGACCGGCTGAAGGGCGCCCAGGGGGATCTGCGCCACCTGCTGGTCGGCAACAAGGACGATGGCGACGACGCGCCGCCGCCGATGGTCCAGGTCGCCATGGCAGGAATGCCGGCGCCGCCGAAGGCCCTGACGCTGGCGGAGGTGGAGCGGCAGCTGCAGCAGTCGCCCGAGTTCAAGCAATACGAGACGCTGTATCGCAACATCTCCGACCCCGAATTCGACGCGGTGTTCGGCAACGCACTGGAGACCTATGACAAGATTCAGCGGCAGCTCGCCGATCCGAAGGCGAAGATTATCGAGCTGCCGCCCGGCATGACCTCGCTGCCGCCCACCGTGACGGAGGTGCTGGACGGGCTGAAGGGCAAGGACCGGGCGGCGGCGCTGGCGGCCCTGCGCGACAAGCCTGCCCAGGGGGCGGCGCTGCTGATGACGCTGGAGGTGCTGGAGAACGGCCAGCCCAACGGCCCCAGCGGCGGTTTCATCTCGCGCGAGATCAAGAATTCCAGCCTGCTGCTGTCGACCGTGATGGCGCCCTCGTCACCGATCGCGCAGGCCGTTGCCGACCGCGCGAATGGCGGCGCCACTGGCGAGGCGCAGCCGCGGGGCGGGCTGCTCGGCCACCGGGCCGCGGCGATTCCCGTGGCGGGGATCAGCGGCGCGCTGAACATCTGGGGCGCCCGCGAATTCCTGGCGTCCGACCGTCCCGACGACAAGGCCTGGGCGGGGGTCTTCGGCCTGCTGGCCGGCATGGATGTGGCGCGCGGGACCGCGGCCGGCATCCAGAGCCTTCTGATCCCGCAGGGGCCCGGCGTCCGGCAGGCCGCCGGGCTGCCCAGCCTGTTCAACCGGGACGGGCGGCTGGATCGCATGACCCGGTTCGGCTATGTCGGCGGGCCGGGTCTCTATCGCACCCTGGGCACCGCGTCCTCGGTCCTCACCGCCGGGGTCGCCGCCTGGACCGCGACCATCGAATTCTCCAACGGCAACGTCCTTGGCGGAGCCGTCTGGACGTCGATGGGCCTGGCATCCGGCGTCGAGGCCGGCCTCGTCCTCGCGGGCTCGTCCTGGGCCGGACCGGTGGGGTGGGTCGCCGCCGGGGTCTGGCTGGTCGGCGCCAGCATCCTGCACTGGCAGTCCAGCGAGAAGCAGCGCGAGTATTTCGAAGGCGACACGCGGGCGATCCTGGCCAATCTGGATCCGCCGGTGGACCCTGAGCGGGCCGAGATCCTGGCCGAGGGCCGGGACGATTTCGGCGCCTCCGACAAGGCGAAGGGGCGGCCGCTGTTCCCGCTGCTCGAGCAGCTGGCCGAGTATCGGGGCTACGACACTCCGGCGGAGAAGAAGGAGTTCTTCGACTACATCCTCTACAACAAGGACGCGCTGCCCAATGACATGCTGCGGGAGCTGTCGGAGCGGGCCACGAGCTCGATGATCGTGGATCTCGATGACGACAGCTACATGGTCGACAGCAAGGTCACCGGCTACAGCGCGACCCCGAGCACGATCGCGCAGCTGAGCGACTGGATCGACGGCATCAGGCAGGACGATGTCGGCATGCCCAATCCCGGCATCACGCTGCCGCCGCGCCGCAACTGACGGGCTGCCGGAGAGGCGGGCTCAGACCGCGACCTCCGGCGTGTCCGCCGCCTTGAGCTCCAGCGCGGCCTTCAGCAGCGCCTGGGTGTAGGGGTGCTGCGGCGCCTCGAAGATCTGCGCCGCCGAGCCGTGCTCGACCACCTTGCCGTTCTTCATCACGATCACCTCGTCCGACAAAGCGCGGACCACCTTCAGGTCGTGGCTGATGAACAGATAGGCCAGGCGGTGCTTTTCCTGCAGCCCGCGCAGCAGGTCGACGATCTGGGCCTGGACCGACATGTCCAGCGCCGAGGTCGGCTCGTCCAGCACCACGAATTTCGGCTTCAGCACCATGGCCCGGGCGATGGCGATGCGCTGGCGCTGGCCGCCGGAGAATTCGTGCGGGTAGCGGTGCCGGCTGGCGGGGTCCAGCCCGACCTCCTCCAGCGCCGCCACGATCATCCGCTCGCGCTCGGCCGAGGAGCCGCCGATGCGGTGCACCTGCAGCCCTTCCTCGATGATCTCGGAGATCGACATGCGCGGGCTGAGCGAGCCGTAGGGGTCCTGGAAGACGATCTGCATCTCCCGCCGCAGCGGCCGCATGTCGCGGAACTGCAGGCCCTGCAGCTCCTTCTCGCCATAGCGGATCGACCCTTTGCTGGAGATCAGGCGCAGCAGCGCGAGTCCCAGCGTGGTCTTGCCCGAACCGCTCTCGCCGACCACGCCGACGGTATGGCCCTCGCGCACGGTGACGTCGATGCCGTCCACCGCCTTCACATGGTCGACCGTGCGGCGCAGCACGCCGGCCTTGATCGGGAACCAGACCTTGATCTCGCTGGCCGCCACCACGGTGCGGGCATCGGCCGGTGGCGGCGCCGGGTCGCCCTTGGGCTCGGAGGCGAGCAGCCGCTGGGTGTAGGGGTGCTGCGGCGCGGTGAACACCGCCTCGGTCTCGCCCGCCTCGACGATCTCGCCCTTGTTCATGACGCAGACCCGGTCCGCCATCTTGCGGACCACGCCCAGGTCGTGGGTGATCAGCAGCATCGCCATGCCGAAGCGGCGCTGCAGGCTCTGCATCAGCTCCAGGATCTGGGCCTGGATGGTCACGTCCAGCGCGGTGGTCGGCTCGTCCGCGATCAGGATGTCCGGCTCGTTCGCCAGCGCCATGGCGATCATCACCCGCTGGCGCTGGCCGCCGGACAGCTCGTGCGGATAGGCGTTCAGGCGCTGCTCCGGGTTCGGCAGCCCGACCAGGAGCAGCAGCTCCAGCACCCGGGCGCGGGCCTGCGCCTTGCCCATGCCCTTGTGCACCGACAGCACCTCGCCGACCTGCTTCTCGATCGTGTGCAGCGGGTTCAGGGAGGTCATCGGCTCCTGGAACACCATGGCGATCTTGTTGCCGCGGACCTCGCGCAGCACCTTCTCCGGCGCGCCGAGCAGCTCCTGGCCGCGATAGCGGATGCTGCCCTTGGGGTGCCGGGCGCTGGGATAGGGCAGCAGCTGCAGCACCGACAGGGCGGTGACCGACTTGCCGGAGCCGCTCTCGCCGACCAGCGCCAGGGTCTCGCCGCGGTCGAGATGCAGCGAAACGCCCTTGACCGCCGGCACCGCGCCGCCGGGCACCCGGAACTCCACCGCCAGGTCGCGGATCTCGAGCAGCCTTTCGCCTTGGGCTGGTGTGTCGTTCATCGCGAGACCTTCTCGGCGGACCCGCCCCAAACCGTCATTGCGAGGAGGCGAAGCCGACGAAGCAATCCAGGGGCCGATGCGTGCGGCCCTGGATTGCTTCGCTGCGCTCGCAATGACGGGATTGAAAGCCTGAAGGGGGCGGTCATGGCGTCTGGGCCTTGGGATCGATGACGGGACCGGAGGCGGCAGCCGGGACACCGGCCGCCAGGGTCTTGCGCGGGTCGAAGGCGTCGCGCAGCGCCTCGCCCATGAAGACGAGGAGGCTCAGCAGGATGGCCAGCGAGAAGAAGGCGGTGAAGCCGAGCCACGGCGCCTGCAGGTTGGCCTTGCCCTGGCTGACCAGCTCGCCGAGCGAGGGCGACCCGGGGGGCAGGCCGAGGCCGAGGAAGTCCAGCCCGGTCAGCAGGCTGATGCTGCCGGTCAGGTTGAAGGGCAGGAAGGTGATGGTGGCGACCACGGCGTTGGGCAGCACATGCTTCCACATGATCACCCGGTCCGGCTGGCCCAGCGCCCGGGCGGCGCGGACATAGTCCAGGTTGCGGGCGCGCAGGAACTCGGCCCGCACCACCCCGACCAGGCTCATCCACTCGAACAGCAGCATGATGAACAGCAGCGTCCAGAAGCCCGGCACGAAGAAGGACGACATGATGATCAGCAGGTACAGCTGCGGCATGCCGGACCAGACCTCGATCACCCGCTGGAAGATCAGGTCGGTCCAGCCGGCGAAATAGCCCTGAATCGCGCCGGCGAAGACGCCGATGACGGACGCGATCGCGGTCAGGGTCAGGCCGAACAGGATCGAGAGGCGCAGCCCGTAGATCAGCCGGGCCAGCACGTCGCGGCCCTGGTCGTCGGTGCCGAGCCAGTTCACCGCCGAGGGCGGGGACGGGGCGGGCTGGTCCAGGTCGTAGTTGATGGTGCGGTAGGAGAACGGGATCAGCGGCCAGACCGCCCAGCCCTTGGCGCTGATCAGGTCGCGCACGAAGGGGTCGCGGTAATCCGCCTCGGTCTCGAATTCGCCGCCGAACGCCGTCTCGGGATAGGTGGACAGCACCGGCACGTAGTAGTGGCCGTCATACTTGACCAGCAGCGGCCGGTCATTGGCGATGAACTCGGCGAACAGCGTCACCAGGAACACGGCCAGGAACAGGTACAGCGCAATCAGCCCGCGCCGGTTGGCCCGGAAATTGGCGATGCGGCGGGCTGTGATCGGCCGGATGCGGAAGCCGAGGAAGCGCGGATGGGCGAAGTCCTGTGCCCTGGACAATGCCGCCTCAGACATTGCGGGCCTCGAAATCGATCCGCGGGTCGATCAGGGTATAGGTCACGTCCTGCACCAGCTTCATCACCAGGCCGAGCAGGGTGAAGACATAGAGCGTGGCGAACACCACCGGATAGTCGCGCTGGATCGCGGCCTCGTAGCCGAGCAGGCCGAGCCCGTCGAGCGAGAAGATCACCTCGATGAACAGCGACCCGGTGAACAGCACGCCGATGAAGGCGGCGGGGAAGCCGGCGATGACGATCAGCATCGCGTTGCGGAAGATGTGGCCGTACAGCACGCGCCGCTCGGTCAGGCCCTTGGCCCGGGCGGTCAGCACATACATCTTGCCGAGCTCGTCGATGAACGAGTTCTTGGTCAGCATGGTCAGGGTGGCGAAGCCGCTGATCACCATGGCGGTGATCGGCAGCACCATGTGCCAGAGATAGTCCAGGATCTGCTGGTACCAGGGCAGCGACGACCAGCCGTCGGATGTCAGGCCGCGCAACGGGAACCAGGCGAAATAGCGGCCGCCGGCGAAGGTCACGATCAGCAGCATGGCGAACAGGAAGCTGGGGATCGCATAGCCGACGACCACCGCGCCGGAGGTCCAGATGTCGAAGCGCGACCCGTCGCGCACGGCCTTGCGGATGCCGAGCGGGATCGAGATCAGATAGACCAGCAGCGTCGTCCACACGCCGAGCGAGATCGACACCGGCAGCTTCGACACCACGAGATCGACCACCCGCGCGCTCTTGAAGTAGCTGCGGCCGAAATCGAAGTTCAGATAGTCGTGGATCATCAGCCAGAAGCGCTCGAGCGGCGGCTTGTCGAAGCCGAACTGCTTCTCGATCTCGGCGATGAAGCGAGGGTCCAGCCCCTGGGCGCCGCGGTACTTGCTGGCGGCGGCGCTTCCGCCGAGCTGGGAGTTGTCCGCCGGGCGGCCGAAATCGCCGCCCGAGCCGCCGCTGATCCGGCTGGTCGCGTCGGTGGCGGTACCCTGGATCTGGGCGATCATCTGCTCGACCGGCCCGCCGGGGGCGAACTGCACGATGACGAAGTTGATCACCATGATCCCGAACAGCGTCGGGATGATCAGCAGCAGGCGACGGATGATATAGGCTAGCACGCCTCAGCCTCCTGTCCCGGCAAAGCGGGCTGAGGTGAATGACAAGGGCTGATGATCACCGGCGCCGTCCCCTCAGGGCTTGCGGGTTGTGCTCGCTGTACCACCAAGTGGCGAAACCGAGATTCATCTTGGGCCGTTTGTCCGGCCTTCCGAAGATGTCCCAATACCCGATCCGGTCGATCGGGTCGTAATACAGCATGATCGAATAGAACTGCCAGGTGATGTAGCGATTGAACGCCCTGCTCACCGCGACCCTTTCGTCCCAGTCATCCGTGGAGACCAGGTAGTCGACCATCTCGTCCACGACCGGGTCACGCGTCCCCTGGATGTTGAGCCCACCTTTCTGGTCGGCATAGATCGAATGCCAGCGAGACTTCTGCTCGGCGCCGGGCGGGTAGGCGGGCGGCATGAAGCCAGGCAGGACGTCGAACTCGAACTCGTGCATCCGGTTCTGGAACTGGGGAATGTCCAGCAGCCTGGGCGTCGCCTGGATGCCGATGCGCCGCAAATTCTGGCTGAACGGCAGGATCGTCTTCTCCATCTCGGAATCGAAGAAGATCATCTCGATCGCAGCGACGTCGCCGGTGGCGACGTTGGTCAGTCGGTTGTCGCGCAGCTCCCACCCCGCCTGCTTCAGCAGGTCGAGGGCGGCGCGCAGGTTCGACCGGATATTGCCATTCCCGTCGGAGGTCGGCTGGCGGAATTCGGTGTTGAAGATCTCATCGGGAATGCGGCCCCGGTACTTCTCGAGGATCTCCAACTCCCGGCCCTGGGGCAGGCCTTCGAACATGAACTCGGTGTTGGGGAAATGCCCCTGTGCCCGCTGATAGAGCCCATAATAGCTGGTCTTCTGCGTCGTCTCGAAATCATAAAGATAGTTGAGTGCCCGGCGGACACGTACATCCGAGAACAGCGGCCGGCGCAGGTTGAAGATCAGCATCCCATAGGATTCCGGCGCCTCGGACGGAAACTCCTCCTTCTTGAAGGCGCCCGTCTTCAGGGCCGGCAGGCTGTTGAAGCCGGTGGTCCATTCCTGCGGCGAGGTGATGCTCATGAAATCGAACTCGCCCGCCTTTAGCGCCTCGTACAGGACATTGAAGTCGCGATAATACTGGTAGGTGATCTGGTCGAAGTTGCCCGTGCCGACATTCTGCGGCAGGTCCTTCCCCCAATAATCCTCGACGCGCTCCAGGGTGAAGGACCGGCCCGCGTCGACCGCCTTGAGGCGCCGCCGGCCGCTGCCCAGCATCGGCTCCAGGATCGGCGCGCTGAAGTCGCGGGTCGACCACCAGTGCTTTGGCAGGATCGGCATCCCGGCGACGCCCATCAGAAGCTCGGGATTCGACAGGTCCTTCGCAGTGAAGCGGACGGTACGGTCGTCCAGCACGTCGATCCGGTCGAGATACTCGTAATAGGTTGCCCTGAAGTAGGGGGCCGCCTTCTCGCGGAAGGTCTCGTGGGTGAACAGGATGTCGTCCGTGGTGATCGGCTTGCCGTCATGGAAATGCGGGCCGTCCCGGAGGCGGCAGATCAGCGAGAGTTTGTCGTCCGACTCTTCGACGCTTTCCGCCAAGTTGGCGTATTCGACGGCGAGCTCGTCGAGATTGGAGGAGATCAGGGCCTCGTACAGCGCCGCCATGACCACCCTGGTCGAGGTGCCGAGCGCCGAATAGTCGTTGAGCGTATCGAAGGTCCCCAACGTACCGAGAACCAGCTGGCCGCCCTTGGGCGCATCGGGGTTCACATAATCCCAATGCGCGAAGTTTGCGGGGTACTGGGCGGGACGGTTCAGCAGCGACAGGAAGTGGTTCGGCGGCTTGTATCCGGCCCGAGCGGCGGGCGCCTGGGCGAAGGCTCGGTGCCAGGGCATGGCCTGAACCGTCGCGGCGAGCATCGAGCCCAACGTGAACTGCCGGCGGGTGACTCTCGGATCCCTCATCGCTGGTTCCTCATCCCTGTCCGCGCTTCTGGGCCGCGTCCTTCGCCGGATCGATCCACCAGCTGTCCGGGAAACCGGTGCCGTAAAAGGGCGGCGTCTCCGGCCGTGCGAACTTGTCCCAGAAGGCGAGGCGGTTCTTGTTCAGATAATAGGACGGGATGATGTAGTGGCCGCGCAGCAGCACTCGGTCCAGCGCCCGGGTGGTGGCCTTGATCAGCTCGAGATCCTCGTGTCCGGCGATGATCTCCTTGACCAGCGCGTCGACGACCGGCTCCTTGATTCCGGCCCAGTTGGCGCTGTCCTGCTGGTCGACCGTGGTCGACATGAAATAACCTTCCATCTCCGGGCCGGGCGGCGGGAAGAAGTTCGCCGCGATATAGATCATGTCGTAGTCGAAATCCTGCACGCGGCGCTGATATTGCGGCGTGTCGACGACGCGGATCTCGGTCTTGATTCCCGCCCGCGCCAGATTGGCCACGAAGGGCTGGACCATCCGCAGCAGGCCGTCGTCATTGTCCAGATATTCGAACCGGAAGGGCTGGCCGGTCGCCACGTTGGTCAGCGTGCCGTCCCTGACCTCCCAGCCGGCCTCCTTGAACAGGCGCCAGGCCTCGCGCAGCTGTGGCCGGATCTGGCCGGACCCGTCGGTCTGCGAAACAGCGAAGGGGGTGGTGAAGATCTCAGCCGGAATCTGGTCGCCGAAGCGCTCCAGGATGGTCTTCTCCTCCCCCACCGGCAGGGGGACATCCGTGGTGCCGTAGTCCGAGTTCGGGAAATAGCTCTTCGCCCGAACATATTGGTCGTAGAAGACGTTGCGGTTCGTCCATTCGAAATCATAGAGCAGCGCGATCGCCTGCCGGACCCGCACATCCTGGAAGATCGGGCGCCGGGTGTTGAAGACGAAGCCGATGAAGCCGTTCGGCGTGTTGTCGGGCAGCAACAGCTTCTGGATCCGGCCCGACTTGACGACATCCCGCTCGTATTCGGTGGCCCAACGCTTGGCGCTGTTCTCTTCCCAGAAGTCGAATTCGCCGGCCATGAACGCTTCGAACATCACGTCCTGATCGCGATAATAAGTGTAGGTGATCCGGTCGGCATTGTTCTGGCCGACGCTGACCGGCAGGTCCTCCGCCCACCAGTCGTCGATACGTTCATAAGTGATGCTGCGTCCAGGATCGACCTTGGTGATCCGATAGGGGCCCTCGGACAGCACCGGCTCGATGTAGGATTTGGAGATGTCACGACCCGACGCCTCCCACCACCGCTTCGGCATCGGGCTGAAGCCGCAGATTTTCCCGACGGTGCGCCAGTTGTCGCGGGTGGCGAAGTCGAAGCGGACTTGGCGCTCCGAGACCAGCGTCGCCTTCTCGATATCGACCCAGAACTGCTTCAGCAGCGGGCGCGAATTCGCCTTGATGAAGTCGAAGGCGAAAACGAAATCCTCGGCCAGGATGGGCGTGCCGTCCTGCCATGTCGCCCGGGGATCCAGCGTGAACACGGCATAAGAAAGGTCGTCCGGGACGGCGACGCTTTCGGCGATCATCGGATAGTAGCTGGACAGCTCGTCGCCCGACCCGGTCATCAGGCCGCTCATGATATTGCCGATGCCGGCGGCCCAATCACCTCCGATGCGGATGGTGTCCAGGCGCTCGAAGGTCCCGAGCGCGGCCAGTCGGATGGTTCCGCCCCGGGGCGCCGTCGGGTTGACGTATTTGAACTGCGTGAACTCCAGCGGATAGGCAGGCTCGCCGAACTCCGCAAAGCTCTTCAGCGTCGTCAGGTTACCCGCGCCTGCCGCCAGCTTGGGGCGGGCCAAGGCCGGGATGCCGCCCAGCAGCGGGGCGGCAAAGCCCGTTGCCAGGGCCATCCGCCCGAAATCGCGTCGCGTCAGCATGCTCTTCATCGATTTGTCCGGTTCAGCGCCGCATCTTTCGCCGGATCGATCCACCAGGTCGAGGGGAACGCGATCCCATTCGGGTCGCCGAAGCGATGCGACGGCTGCGTCTTCGGTTGGCCGAAGCGGTTCCAATAGGCCACCCAGGCATCGTTCTTGCCCCATTGCGGGATCAGGTAGTGGTTCCACAACAGCACACGATCGAGCGCCCGGGTCGCAACCTGCAGCGACGACAGGTCGCGGGCGGCCGTGACCTTGTCGATCAGCGCGTCCACCACCGGGTTGCGGATGCCCATCAGGTTGGCCGAGCCCTCGATCCCCGCTTCGCCGGAGCCGAAATAGTTGCGCAGCTCGCTGCCCGGCGGGGGATAGAAGGTGTAGGCGAAGACAGTGACGTCGAAATCGAAGCTCTTATAGCGTTGCTGGAACTGTGCCGCGTCGATGATGCGCAGGCTCGCCTGGATGCCCACCTGCCGCAGCCGGTCGATCAGGGGCTGGGTTACCCGCTCGAATTGGGGCGTATCGTCGACGATCTCGAAGCGCATCGGCTCGCCGGTGGCGATGTTGGTCATCAGCCCGTCACGTTGCTCCCAGCCGCCCTCCTTCAGCAGGCGCAGGGCGGTGCGGATGTTGTCGCGCATATTGCCGCTGCCGTCGGTCTGCGGCAGCGCGAAGGGGGTGTCGAACAGCGCGTCCGGCACCTGGCCGCGGAACGGCTCCAGCAGCGCCTTCTCCTCGCCCTCCGGCACGCCAGAGGAGCGGAAGCCCTCGGCGTTGAAATAGCTGGTCAGCCGGTCATACAGGCCGGAGAACAGGGTCTTGTTGACCCATTCGAAATCGTACAGCCAGCCCAGCGCCTCGCGGACCTTGGGGTCGGAGAACGGGGCGCGGCGCAGATTGAAGAAGTATCCCTGCATGCCGCGGGGATCCTCGCTGGCGATTTCGGCGCGGATGAGGCGGCCGTCGCGCACCGCCGGGATGTCGTAGCCGGTGGCCCAGAACAGCGAGGTGAACTCCTGCCGGAAGTCGGAGTTGCCGCCCTTGAACGCCTCGAACTCGGCGTCGCGGTCGCGATAGTAGTCGTAGCGGATGCGGTCGACATTCCACTGGCCGCGATTCACCGGCAGGTCGCGGCCCCAATAGTCCGGCACCCGCTCCCAGGCCAGCGTCCTGCCGGGATCGACCGAGGCGATGCGATAGGGGCCGCTGCCGAGCGGCGGCTCGACCGTGTTCTCGCCGACATCGCGGCCGTTCGCGGTCCACCAGTGCTTCGGCAGGATCGGCAGCGCGTTCGCCACCTGGCCGACCGGCTTGCGGGTGTTGCGGCTGGCGAAGGTGAAGCGCACCTGGCGGTCGTCCAGCGCCTCGGCGCCGGTGACGTCGCGGAAGAACGACTTCAGGAAGGGCTCGGCCTTGTCCCGCACCGTCTCCCAGCTCCACACCACATCCGCGGCCGTGACCGGCACGCCGTCATGCCAGCGCGCCTCCGGCCGCAAGGCGAAGACGGCCCAGGAGGAGTCGTCCGCGACCGTCACGCTCTCCGCCAGCAGGCCGTAATAGACCCCGGATTCGTCCTGGCTCTCAACCATCAGCGAATCGCTGAGCAGTCCCAGCGAGCGCGGCGGCGTGCCGATCGGGATGACGTTCAGCGTGTCGAAGGTGCCGACCGTGCTCAGCACCAGGCTGCCGCCCTTCGGCGCCTCCGGGTCGGCATAGTCGAAATGGGCGAAGCCGGCCGGGTATTTCGGCTGGCCGAACAGGGCCAGGGCATGGCTCGCCGCCGGCTCCTCCGCCTGGGCCGCGGCCGGGGCCGCGAGGGTGAGGGCGAGCAGGAGGGCGGCAATGACGCGCATGAAAGTCCCGGGCCGGCATTCCGGCACCGTTGCGGCGCCGGTGGATAAGCGGAGTCTAGGGAATCCCACGGGGCGGAAGAAAGCCAGACATAAACGGAAACGGGACCGCTTTTGGCGGTCCCGTGCCGGGAACTGCAAGGCTGCGGCGATCAGCCGCCGCTCTTCGGCGCCTGCTCCGACCCGCCAGCCGGAGCCGGCGCGGCACCGCCTGCCGGCGCCTCGCCCCCCGCAGGGGCCGCGCCGCCGGCGGGAGCGGCATCCGGGCTCGGCAGCGGTGCCGGCGTGTCGGCGTTGGTGCGCAGCCAGGCGATCAGGTCGGCGCGGTCCTTCTCGCTCTTCATGCCGGCATAGGTCATGGTCGTGCCCGGGATGTGCGCCTTCGGACCGGCCAGGAACTCGTTCAGCTCCTCATAGGTCCAGTGCGCGCCTTCCTCGTGCTTCTTCTTGATCGCGGCCGAGTAGTTGAAGTCGTCCTTGTGGCCCATCGGCGCGTCGACCAGGTTCCACTGGTTCGGGCCGACCTTGTTGGCGCCACCCTTCTCGAAGGTGTGGCACGCCGTGCAGGCCTTCGACAGGGCCTGGCCCTTGGCCGGATCGGCGGCCGCCAGCAGCGGCGCGATCGGCGGGATCGACGGCCCGGCCTGCTCGGCGCCGGCAGCCGGCGCAGCAGCAACCGCGCTGGTGTCGACCTTGTACGCGTTCTCGTGCAGCGGCTCCGGCGAGACCAGGATATCGGCCACGATGCCGGTCGCCATTCCGATGATGCCGGCCAGCAGGACAGCAGCGAATATTTTGTTGAATTCCATGCCGGATCTCACCTCGAAGCGCGACGGCAACCTCCCCGGACGCACGACTCGATTCCGACCGTGCGGGCCCGCGGGTCTTGTAGAGGCGTTGCAATCGGTCTGGCAAGGGGCGATGTCCGGCTGCGACACCCTTTGCCGCCGCCGCGGAGGACGGCCACACGGGCCGGCTCCAGCCTTGTCGCGTTTGGCCGGTCTTGACGCCGTCGCGGCAACGGTGGATGACGCGGCATCATGACTTCGTCCAACCCCATCGTCGTCATTCCCGCCCGCCTGGCCGCGACCCGCCTGCCGGACAAGCCGCTGGCCGACATCCATGGCGAGCCGATGATCGTCCATGTCTGGCGCCGCTCGGTTGCGGCCGGCATCGGCCCGGTGGTCGTGGCCTGCGGCGACCGGCCGATCGCCGACGCGATCGAGGCGGCGGGCGGCACCGCCGTGCTGACCGATCCGGATCTGCCCTCGGGCTCCGACCGCATCGCCCAGGCGCTGCGCAGCATCGACCCGGAGGGCCGCCACGACATCGTGGTCAACGTCCAGGGCGACCTGCCGACGCTGGACCCCGCCTTGCCGCGGGCCGCGATGGCGCTGCTGGACGACCCCGCGGTCGACATCGGCACGCTGGCCGCGGTGATCGTGCGCGAGGAGGAGAAGACCAACCCCGCCATCGTCAAGGCGATCGTCGAGCGGGCGGAAGGCGCGCGGACCGGCCGGGCCTTCTATTTCACCCGCACCACGGCGCCGTCGGGCGAGGGGCCGTTGCTGCACCATATCGGCCTCTACGCCTATCGCCGCGCGGCGCTGGAGCGCTATGTGACGCTGCCGCCCTCGGCGCTGGAGCGGCGCGAGAAGTTGGAGCAGCTGCGGGCGCTGACCGCCGGGATGCGGATCGACGTCGCCATCGTCGACACCGTGCCGCTCGGCGTCGACACCCAGGAGGAGCTGGAGCGCGCCCGGCGCCTGCTCGCAGCCAATCTGCCGACTGACGGAGCCGCGCGATGAGGATCTCGTTCCAGGGCTGGGCCGGGGCCAACTCTGACATGGCGTCGCGCCAGGTCTTCCCGGATGCGGAGACGGTGCCGTGCCCGTCCTTCGAGGACGCGCTGGCGGCGATCCATGACGGCCGGGCCGATCTCGGCATGATCCCGATCGAGAACTCGATCGCCGGCCGCGTCGCCGACATGCACCACCTGCTGCCGGAATCGGGCCTGCACATCATCGGCGAGCACTTCCTGCGGGTGAACCATCAGCTGGTGGCGCTGCCCGGAGCGACGCTGGCCGATATCCGCGAGGTGCACAGCCATGTCCAGGCGCTGGGGCAGTGCCGGCAATGGCTGCGGGCCCGCGGGCTGAAGCCGGTCAACCACGCCGACACCGCCGGCGCCGCACGCATGGTGGCCGAACGCGGCGACCCCACCATTGCCGCGATCTCCAGCCGCCTGGCGGCCGAAATCTACCAGCTGCAGATCCTGGCCGGCGACATCGAGGATGCCGAGCACAACACCACCCGCTTCGTCGTGCTGTCGCGCGACCCGGTGCGGCCGAAGCCGAACAACGGCCCGGTGATGACCAGCTTCGTGTTCGAGGTCCGGTCGGTGCCGGCGGCGCTGTACAAGGCGCTGGGCGGCTTCGCCACCAATGGGGTGAACATCACCAAGCTCGAGAGCTACATGCTGGGCGGCCGGTTCAGCCAGACCCAGTTCTACGCCGATGTCGAGGGCCATCCGGACGACCAGGCGCTGCGCCTGGCGCTGGAGGAGCTGCAGTTCTTCACCCGCAACTTCCACATGCTCGGCGTCTACCCGGCCCACCCCTTCCGCCGCGACCCGAGCCAGATCGCCGCGGACGAGTGAGCGGGCGGCTGGCGGTTATCCCTCCGCCAGCCAGTCCTCCAGCAGGCGCCGGGCGATGCTGTCGCGGCGGGGCAGGCGGAACGATTCGTCGTCGACATGGCGGCGCAGCCAGTCCCGCTCGAACCAGGCGGCCGATTCCAGCTCGTCCTCGTCGACCTGGAGCTCGTTGGTGACGGCGCGGCCGGTGAAGCCGACCATCAGCGACTGCGGGAATGGCCAGGGCTGGCTGGAGTGGTAGCGGACGTCGTCGACGACGATGCCGGCCTCCTCCAGCACCTCGCGCTTCACCGTGTCCTCCAGGCTCTCGCCCGGCTCGAGGAACCCGGCCAGCACCGAATGCATGCCCGGCGGCCAGGCCTTCTGGCGGCCCAGCAGCACCCGGTCGCCGTCGTGGATCAGCATGATCACCGCCGGGTCGGTGCGCGGGAAATGCTGCGTGCGGCAGTCCGGGTTGGTGCAGTCGCGGCGGTGGCCGGCATCGCTGCTGGCGGTCGCGTGGCCGCAGACGCCGCAGAAGCGGTGGCGCGAATGCCACCACATCATGCCGCGGGCATAGGCCAGCAGGGCGCCCTCGTCATGCGGCAGCAGCGGGCCGACGGCGCGCAGGTCGAGGAAGCTGCCCAGGCCCGACAGCACCGGGTCGGCGGCCGGATCGGCCAGGCCGCTGACATCGACCGCGAGATAGGTGACGTCGCCGTTGACGCCCAGCATCACCACCTCGGCCGCGGCTTCGCGCCACCAGGCTTCGGTGGCCGGCAGGGCGGCGGCGTGCGGCGCCTCCGGCGGCCCGGCGATCAGGTTGCGGCCCTGCCACACCGGCAGAATCCGGGTGTGCTCGCTGACCGTGATGCGGGCGATCCACTCGGTGTCGCGGCGGAAGCGGCCGGCGCGGTCGAGCGACGGATGGACGTAGAAGTTGGGGCGAAGCATGGCCCGACACTGGCACGGCCCCGGTTTCGGCGCCAGAGGCCGGAAAAGCAACTGTGCCATCCGGGAAGGACAGGCTAGATTGCATAAAAATGATGGCCGGCAGAAATCGGCTTGGAGCACGACACGAAGGGGGTCACGTCAATGAAGCATCGTCGCCGGATCGGCCTCGGCATCCTCGCCGCCGCAGCCCTTGCCTTTGCCCTGCCGACCGCCGCGCAGGATTATCCGAACCGCGTCATCACCATGGTCGTGCCCTTCGCCGCCGGCGGGCCGACCGACACGGTGGCGCGGCTGATCGCCGAGCCGATGAGCAAGACGCTCGGCCAGCAGGTGATCGTCGAGAATGTCGGCGGCGCCGGCGGCACCATCGGCGCGTCCCGCGTCGCCAAGGCCGACCCCGACGGCTACACCCTGCTGCTGCACCATATCGGCCAGGCCACCAGCGCCACGCTGTACCGCAACCTCGACTACAAGCCGGGCGACGCCTTCGCCGGCATCGGCCTGGTCACCGACGTGCCGATGACCTTCGTCGCCCGCGGCGACTTCGAGGCCAAGTCGATGCAGGAGCTGGTCGAGTACGCGAAGTCGCACAAGGACGAGGTGACGGTCGCCAATGCCGGCGTCGGCTCGGCCTCGCATCTCTGCGGCATGCTGTTCATGAATGCGATCGGCACTCAGCTGACCACCGTCGCCTACAAGGGCACCGGCCCGGCGATGAACGACCTGCTCGGCGGCGTGTTCGACTTCATGTGCGACCAGACCACCAACACCACCAGCCAGATCAAGGGCGGCAAGATCAAGGTCTACGCCGTCACCACCGAGAAGCGCGTGCCGTCGCTGCCCGATGTGCCGACCACCACCGAGGCCGGGCTGCCCGACTTCAGGATCGGCATCTGGCACGGGCTCTATGCGCCCAAGGGCACGCCGCAGCCAATGGTCGACAAGCTCGAGGCCGCGCTGCAGGCCGCGCTGAAGGACCCGAACGTGGTCGCCCGCTTCGCCGACCTCGGCACCGAGCCGGTGCCGCTCGACCAGGCTACCCCGGCGGCGCTCGATGCCTATCTCAAGGCCGAGATCGCCAAATGGGCGCCGGTGATCACGGCAGCCGGCGTCTACGCCGACTGAGCACGCGCATCCCGTTCCAACCCCGGACTCAGGAGTCGCGATGCGCCTCTCCATCCGTCATCCCAAGGACTTCTGGTCCGGGCTGATCTTCCTGGCCCTGGCGATCGGCTTCGGCTGGATGGCCCAGGGCTACTCCATGGGCCGCGCCATCAAGATGGGGCCGGGCTATTTCCCGACCGTGCTGGCCGGGATCCTGGCCCTGATCGGGCTGATCACCCTGGTGCGCTCCTTCGTGCTGGAGGGGGAGGGCGTCGGGCAATGGGCCTGGCGTGGCGGTGCGGTGGTGCTGGCGGCGATGCTGCTGTTCGGGCTGCTGCTGCGCGGCGGCGGCCTGGTCGTCGCGGTGCTGGTGGTGGTCTTCGTCGGCGCCGCTGCCAGCGTCAAGTTCCGGGTGCCGGTCGCGGCGGCGGCGGCGGTCGTCATGGCCGCCTTCTGCTTCGCCGTCTTCGTCTGGGGGCTCGGCCTGCCGATCCCTCTCTTCGGCCGCTGGTTCGGGAACTGAGGCGACGATGGACCTTCTGAACAACCTGATCCTGGGTTTCAGCGTCGCCTTCACGCTGACCAATCTCAGCTACTGCTTCGTCGGCGTGCTGCTCGGCACGCTGGTCGGGGTGCTGCCGGGCCTCGGCCCGACCGCGACCATCGCCATGCTGCTGCCGGCCACCTTCGTGCTGCCGCCGGTCGCGGCCCTGATCATGCTGGCCGGCATCTATTACGGCTCGCAATACGGCGGCTCGACGACGGCGATCCTGATCAACCTGCCCGGCGAATCGGCCTCGGTGGTGACCGCGATCGACGGCTACCAGATGGCCAGGCAGGGGCGGGCCGGCGCCGCCCTGGCCGCCGCCGGCATCGGCTCCTTCTTCGCCGGCACGGTGGCGACGTTCCTGATCGCGCTGTTCGCGCCGCCGCTGGCCGCCATCGCGCTCAAATTCGGCCCGGCCGAATACTTCTCGCTGATGATACTGGGCCTCGTCGCCTCGGTCGCCCTGGCGCATGGCTCGGTGCTGAAGGCGCTCGGCATGATCGCTCTCGGCCTCTTGCTCGGCATGGTCGGGCAGGATGTCGAGACCGGCACGCCGCGCTACACCTTCGGCATCCCCGAGCTGTCGCAGGGCATCAATTTCGTCGCCATCTCGATGGGCCTGTTCGGCATCGCCGAGATCATCCGCAATCTCGAGGCCGAGCACCTGCGCGACGTGATGGTCAGCAAGGTCTCGGGGCTGATGCCGACGCGGCAGGAACTGCGCCGCATGGCCCCGGCGATCCTGCGCGGCACCACGCTGGGCTCGATCCTCGGCATCCTGCCGGGCGGCGGCTCGATCCTGTCTTCCTTCGCGGCCTATTCGCTGGAGAAGAAGATCTCCCGCCGGCCGCAGGATTTCGGCAGGGGCGCGATCGAGGGCGTCGCCGGGCCGGAAGCGGCCAACAACGCCGGCGCCCAGACCTCCTTCATCCCGATGCTGACGCTCGGCATCCCGCCGACGCCGGTGATGGCACTGATGGTCGGCGCCATGATCATCAAGGGCATCCAGCCGGGCCCGCTGGTGATGACCGAGCAGCCCGACCTGTTCTGGGGCCTGATCGCCTCGATGTGGATCGGCAACTTCTTCCTGATCGTGCTGAACCTACCGCTGATCGGCATCTGGGTCCGGCTGCTCAAGGTGCCGTACCACCTGCTGTTCCCAGCGATCCTGGCGTTCTGCTGCATCGGCGTCTACAGCCTCAACAACAACGTCTTCGACGTCTATCTGACCGTGGTCTTCGGCCTGGTCGGCTACATCCTGGTCAAGCTGGACTGCGAGCCGGCGCCGCTGCTGCTCGGCTTCATCCTGGGGCCGATGATGGAGGAGAATCTGCGCCGTGCCATGCTGCTGGCGCGCGGCGATGTGACCGTGTTCGTCACCCGGCCGATCAGCGCCGTGCTGCTGGTGCTGACCGTGGGCGTGCTGCTGGTGATGATCAGCCCGGCCATCCGCCGCAAGCGCGAGGAGGCGTTCCAGGAGGAGCCGGGCTAGCGGCGCCTCCGCCGCAACCCCTCCATGCCGAGAGAAGATGTCCGGCCATTCGGCTTGGCCGGCCGCCGGTTTTCCGCTTACCTGGGCAGGACAACCGTCTTCCTGCTCAGCGGTGACGCATGACCTCGCTTGCCGATCTCTCCGCCGTCGATCTCGTCGCCCGCTACCGCGACCGCAGCCTGTCGCCGGTCGAGGCGGCCGAGGCGGTGCTGCAGCGGATCGAGGCCTGGGAGCCGAAGCTGCAGGCGCTGTGGGCGCTCGATGCGGCCGCCGCCCGCGCCGCCGCGGCCGATTCGGCCAGGCGCTGGGCCGAGGGGCGGCCGCTCGGCCCGGTCGACGGCGTGCCGGTGACGATCAAGGAGAACATCGCCACGAAGGGCGTGCCGGTGCCGGTCGGCACCGCCGCGACGCCGCTGGTGCCGGCGGCCGAGGACGCGCCGCCCGCGGCCCGGCTGCGCGAGTCCGGCGCCGTGATCCTGGCAAAGTCCACCATGCCGGATTTCGGCATGCTGTCCTCCGGCCTCTCCAGCTTCCACAAGCTGGCGCGCAACCCCTGGGATCTGTCGACCAATCCGGGCGGCTCCAGCGCCGGGGCCGGGGCGGCGGCGGCCGCCGGCTACGGGCCGATCCACATCGGCACCGATATCGGCGGATCCATCCGGCTGCCGGCCGCCTGGTGCGGTATCGTCGGGCTGAAGCCCAGCCTAGGGCGGATCCCGATCGACCCGCCCTATGTCGGCCGCGTCGCCGGGCCGATGACCCGAACCGTCGCCGACACGGCCCTGGCGATGTCGGTGCTGTCGCGGCCGGACGGGCGCGACGGCATGAGCCTGCCGCCGGCGGCGATCGACTGGTCCGACCTCACCATCGATCCGAAAGGGCTGCGCATCGGCCTGATGATGGAGATCGGCGCCGGCATGGCGCTGGACCCCGAAGTCGGGCAGGCGGTGACCGCCGCCGCCCGGCTGTTCGAGGCGGCCGGCGCCGTGGTCGAGCCGGTGCCGGCGATCCTGACCCGGGAGATGCTGGACGGGCTCGACGATTTCTGGCGGGCGCGGGCCTGGGACGATGTCGAGAAGCTGCCGGAAGACGGCCGGGCGAAGATCCTGCCCTATATCCGCGCCTGGGCGGAATCGGGAGCGCAGCGCTCCGGCCTTGCCGTGATCCGCGGCTTCAACCAGACCATGGCGATCCGCAAGGCGGCGGCCAGGCTGTTCGCCGGGCTCGACTTCGTGCTGTCGCCGACGGCGCCGGTCGCCCGCTTCCCGGCCGACTGGGCCTCGCCGCTGAACGACCCGGAGAAGCCGTTCGAGCATATCGGCTACACCGTGGCCTGGAACATGTCGGAGCAGCCGGCGGTCTCGATCAACTGCGGGTACACCAGGGCCGGGGCGCCGATCGGGCTGCAGATCGTCGGCCGCCGCTTCGACGATCTCGGCGTGTTGCGCTTGGCCCAGGCCTATGAGGACCGCCGCGGCCCGCAGCGTCCCTGGCCGGCCTTGTGAAACGCCGATCCCTGGAACATCCTGGAGCGGTCATCCGTTCCTACTACCGGACATGCTGCCGGATGGTCTGATGTCGAGGGGGGGCATGGATCGGGCGGACCGTGAGATCGCCATGCTGGAGACCCTTGCGGCCAAGGGGCTGCCGACGGCTGCGATCGTCGGCAAGACCACCGTGCACGGCCAGCCGGCCATCATCTTCGAACGGTATTCCGGCAGCAGCGCCAACATCGTGCGGGACCGGTCGGTCGTCGACGACAGGCTGCTGAGCGAGGCCAGCGTCGCCAGCCTGTCCCGTATCCGGGCCCTCATGCTGGAGACGCCGGTCGCCGTGGACCGGCTCAACCTCCTGATCCGTGCGGACGGGGCATTCGTGCTGTCGGACCCCGGCGCGGTGTGGGAAGGCCGGCGGCCGCCGCAGGACCAAGTCGCGCTGATCGACCTGCTGCTCGCGGCGGCTGAGGCGAAACTCGGGCGGCCATGACCTTCGCCCTCGGGCCATTGGCCTGAAGCGCGCATCTCGGGTCTGGTCTGTCCTTATGGGGGAGGGGCGCTGTCATGGTCTTTCCAGCCGATCGCTCCAGCGGCCTGCCGCCTTACTCGCCGCGCGTGGATCGCGGCAAGCCGGACAGCCCGGTCCGTTTCGTGGATGTGGTCGATGCCGTCCGCAAGGAAGGCCGCCCCGTCTCGGGGACCCCGGACGCCCCGGCGCAAGCTCTTCCCGAGGATCCGCCGAAGCCGCCGTCAGGGCTGATCGACCCGGCCAAGACCATCGCCGACGACCGACGCCACCGGATCGACGACTGGGCCGGCGGGGCGGATGACAGTGTCCTGCCCTGGAACGACGATTCCCACGACAAGGTCGCGCATGCGCTGCGCGGGAACTCCGGGCTCGGCGGGCTGACGCAGGATGAGCAGCGCTATCTGGTCGACCGGGCGCTCGACAAATGGGTCCGCGAGGGCGAGACCTATTCCTCGCCGCGGGACCTGGCACGGGACGTTCGCGGCGACGGAACCCTGGGGCCGCTGGTGGCCGAGCGCTGCGCCGTCAAGGCCGCCGCCCTGGAGGCGGGGCAGCGCCGCAAGCCGGCGTCCGAGCGCAACGGGGATGCGGTCGACATCGGCGGCGCTGCCATCGTCGCGCTGCATGTCGAGCCGGGCCGCAAAACCGATGCGGCGCAGCAGGCCGCGCTGCGGCGGCTGGTCGAGCAGCTGGGACCGGCCAAGGCGGCGGGCCTCGCCGAGGCGCTGTCCTCGCCCGGCCTCGAGACCGAATACGCCTCGGCGACGCTCGAGGCCCTCAATGCCGGGCCGTTCACCGACAGCGGCTGGGCCTTCACCACCAGCGCCTTCTCCACCACCCAGGAACAGCGCTACGGCCAGGGCACGGACCTGTCGATGCCGATGGCCAAGGCCCTCGCCCGCGGGCTGTTCCCGCAGGACCCGCAGCGGCAGCAGCGGGAGGCGCAGCGGATCGGCGACCTGCTGTCATCGCCGACCGGCCGGTCGCTGCTGACGCCGCCCAACGCCGTTCTCGGCGAGGACAAGGTCGGGCCGGAGCGCCGGGCCCAGGCCTTGGCTGTGGTGCTGCAGAACCCGGAGATCACGGTCGCCCGCCTGTCGCGCGACGGCTTCGATCCCTGGGCCAGCCCGCTGATCGCCACGCCGATCGCTCAGGACCAGGCGGATCGAGCGCTTGCGGCCAGCCGGCAGACGCCTGAGGCGATTGCCGACCGCATCGGTGGCGGCAGCGGCGTCGGCATCCCGGAAGAGCTGCACGGCACCCAGCTCGACAACCGGGTCGGCCAGGCGATGAACTTCCCGCCCGAAGGCATCTCCGCCGACACGCCGCCTGACAAGCTGAAGCAGCTGAATGACGAGGCCGCCCGGGGCGGGCATTCCTTCTACGCCACCGGCGACAACGCCGGGACGGTGCGGAAGATCACCGCCACGATCCGGGATCTGAGCGGCGACACCGCCCGGGTCACGGTGCTGCCGATCCAGTATTCCAGCCGCCAGACCGGGCCGGTGGCGCTGCCGCTCTTCCGGGTCGAGGGCAAGGACGGCAAGGCCTGGTTCGTCGACAATCTGGGCGCGCGGTACGACAGCTTCGGCGAATGGACCGGCAAGAACCAGCTGCCGCCCGGAAACGTCACCTATCCCAAGGGCGGCGAGCTGAAGCCGGGCCCCGACGGCAAGGTGGCGCTGGACAGCCGCAACACCCCGAAGACGGTGGACACGATCGGCGAACAGCTGCTGGAGGCCGGCGACATGGCCGCCCTGGCCGGCGGCCTGCTGGCCGGCGGGGCGATGATGATCGGCAGCGGCGGCACCGCGGCCCCGGTGGTGATGATCGCCGCCGGGGCGTGGGTCTCGGGCCGCGGTGCGCAGACCCTGGCCGAGCGTGACGACATCGGCCTGTCGAACGATCTCGGCGACCCGCAGGCGAGGGCCGCCTATTTCAACATCGCGGCCGGCGTGCTGAGCGGTCTCCCGCTCGGCCGCGCCGCCTTCCTGGCCCGGACCGGCCAGGACGTGACCATGCCCGGAGCCTGGGCCGTCGCCAACGGTACCGCGATCGGGGCGGACACCGTGGCGGCCGGCAACACCGGATACACCCTGGTCACGGACTGGAACGATCTCGACCCGGCCCAGCGCTTCGAGATGGGCCTGGGCATGGCGTTCTGGACCGTCTCCGCCGGTGCCATGGCCCGGCAGGCCTTTCAGCCGCGCCCCGTCGCGCCAGCCGATCCGCCCGCATCGACCTCGCGTCCCGGCGAAGACGCGCCGCCCGACCCGTCCGCACCGGCCCCTCGTCCGGACGGAGAGGCGCCGCCGCCGACCCCGCCGCGCGAGGCGCCCCCGGTCGCCCGGAATCCGTCCCGGACGCTCGACCTGCGCCCCGGCGACGACCGGAGCTCTCCGCGAACGCAGAAGATCGCGTTCCCCCGAATCGACATGGATCGGGTCCGGGTCGCCGGCCGCCTGCCGGCGGATGACGGCAGCGTCGGGCGTGCCCGACTGCGGACGCTCAATGCATTGCTAGTGAAGAAGGGCATCGAGTCCGTCGACGTCGCCCATCTCGCCGCCGCCGACGGCACCGGCCATGTCGTAGACGTCCACGGCAACCGATTCAGCGTGCCGGAGCTGTTCACGAAGTCGATGGTCTTGCGGGATGATGCGTACGAGCCGATCGTCCTGAACTTCCCGCGGCCGAGCGCCGAGGCGGATGCCTTCGCGCAGCGCGTGGCCGACTACAGCGGCGTCGATGTCTATGTGACGGGCTCGCGAGATCGCGGCTGGTGGAACGTCTTCCATCGGAAGGCGGTGCCCCAGGGGCCGAGCGGCAGGATCGAGGTCGAGAACGGCCGGACATTTACGGTCGATGGTCAGGGCCGGCGCCGGGCGATCGACCCCGAGGACAATCTCGGCGAGGTCCTGGGAGTGGGGGCCGAGAAGACCGCCTTCGCCTTCGGCGACGATCATGTGATCGTCGTCTACAAGGATCAGGAGCCCGAGGTGCGGAAGACGGGCGGGATCCTCTACGACCCGCAGCATGAGCAGTCGGTTCTCGCCGGGCTCGATCGCCTCGGCTTCCCGATCGTGAAGACCCGGGCCGAGTTCGAGGTCAACGGGCAGAAGGCCTTCCTGCAGGACCGCTACGTCGCCAACGACCGGGATCTCGACTATCGCATCGATGCCGGCGACCGGCCGCTCGGCGCCACGCTGCTGAACCAGAACAGCATCTCGAGCCTGAAGGCGATCCGCGCCCTGCTGGTCAGCAAGGATGTCGCCATCCACGACCTGCAGTTCCTGATCGACAAGGACGGCCGCTTCGTGATCGCCGACCCGGTCGGCTTTCAGCACGGGCTGGACGATGCGGGCCGGACCAAGCAGGCGAAAAATCTGCGGGAGATCGACGCCCTCATCCGCAGGGCCGAGATCAATGGCTGGCCGCGGAACTAGGCCGGTGCTGTTAGCGCCGACGCCTGTTCCCGAGCCGTCATTGCGAGGAGGCGAAGCCGACGAAGCAATCCATGTCTCCGCGCGAGCTGCCTCATAGATGTCTATTGATTATCATTCGCATTTCCTCCATTGAATTTGCCTGACGTAACATTTCATTCCGGACCTGCCGCCATGATGTCCCGACGCACCCTCGGCCTTGCCGCGGCCCTTCTGTTCGCCGCCGGCGCGGCGCCGGCGGCCGAGACCCGGACGGTGGAGGACGTCGCCGGCCGCAGCGTCCAGGTGCCGGCCGAGGCGAAGCGGATCATCCTGGGCGAGGGGCGGCAGATCTACCTGCTGGCGGCGCTCGACACCGAGGCGCCGTTCCAGCGCGTCGTCGGCTGGCGCGACGATCTCGAGAAGGCCGATCGCGACGGCTACGAGATCTACCGCCGGAAATATCCCTTCATCGCCGACCTGCCGCGCTTCGGCGGCGCCAAGGAGGGCACCTTCGACGTCGAGCAGGCGCTGACGCTGCATCCCGACCTGGTGGTGATGAACCTCGAATCGAAGCTGGCGACCGACGAGGGCGGGCTGATCGACAAGCTGGCTGCCGTCGGCATCCCGGTTGTGTTCATCGATTTCCGCGAGCGGCCCTTCGAGAATGCGGAGAAGAGCATCCGCATCCTCGGCCAGGTGATCGGGCGCGAGCAGCGGGCGGAGGAGGTGATCGCCTTTCGTCGCGCCGAGATCGAGAAGGTCACCGGCCGGCTCGCATCCTATGCCGGGCCGCGGCCGCAGGTGATGATCGACCGCGCCGGCGGCTACAGCGACGAATGCTGCATGTCCTTCGGCGACGAGAATTTCGGCCGCATGGTCTCGGTCGCCGGCGGCGACAACATCGCCCGCGACCTGATCCCCGGCACCTTCGGCACGCTGAACCCGGAGCAGATCGTCGCGTCGAAGCCGGATGTGGTGGTCGTCACCGGCAGCAACTGGACGCTGTACGAGACCGCCGGCGCCTGGGTCGGAGTCGGCCCAGGCGCCGACCGCGACGTCAGTCGTGCCCGGTTGCAGGCGCTGATGCAGCGGCCGGCCTTCACCACCATCCCGGCGACGCAGACCGGCCGGGTGCACGCTATCTGGCACCAGTTCTACGATAGCCCCTACCAGTTCGTGGCGATCCAGGCGCTGGCGAAATGGCTGCATCCGGAGCTGTTCGCCGACCTCGACCCGGACGCCACCTTCCGCAGCTTCCACGAGCGCTTCCTGCCGGTGGAGTACCGGCCCGGTTACTGGGTCTCGCTGACGCCGGGGTGAAGGCAGACGGTCCTACGGCAATGACCCATGTCATGAAAACGACACCCGCCGCCCCTAGATTGCCTGCCAGCGACATATCGATCTGAAGAGCCGGAGCGCGTCGCGAGCGCTCGACGAACCGGCCGGGAAGGGGGCCGCCCAGGGTGGCGGCGGATCGAGAGGAGGGCTGAGCCCATGCCAGGACCCGTCGGACCCGAATTCGTCGTCAACACCTGGAACGGCGCATGGCAGGACAACCCGGACGTCACGACGCTGCCGAACGGCAACATCGCGGTCGTCTGGGACTCGCTGTATCTGGAAGACGACCTGGACGTGCAATACGCCGCCGTCCAGATCTTCCGCCCCGACGGCACGCCGGTCGGCAACGAGAAGATCCTGTCGGACCTCGCCCTCGTCGCCAACCATGCCCGGATCGAGGCGCTCGCGGGCGGCGGCTTCGCGGCGGTGTGGGAGGGCAGCCCCGATTCGGTCCTGGAACGTGCCGACATCTACACCGCCGTCTATGACGACAACGGCAACCGCGTCAGCGCGATCCAGAAGGTCAACCAGCCCACCGACGACTACTACTTCGCCCCCGAGATCGTCTCCCGTGCCGATGGCGGCTACACCGTCATCTGGTCGCGGGAAGGGACGGCCGATGGCGAAGCGGCGTTCCATGGCGACAACTCCTTCGCCCGGAGCTTCTCGGCGGCCGGCTTGCCCATCGACGACGTGTTCCAGCTCAACCAGCGGACCTTCGGCGACCAGCACGACGTCCGCGCGGTGCAGCTTTCCAACGGCAATATCGTCACCGTCTGGGAAAGCGAGTATGCCGGGCAGAGCCTCTACGGCACCCCTTCGGACCTGCGCGCGCGCATCCTCGGCGCCGACGGCCGGCCGGTCACGGCGGAATTCGGCCTGTCCTCCGAGACCAACGGTCCCAACAGCGGCTTCGCGCTGACCAACACGGATGTGTCCGTCGCGGCGCTCACCGGTGGCCGCTTCGTCGCGACCTGGGTGGAGACCGTTCTCGAAGGCCAACCGAACGGCGACACCGCCTTTCGCCTCTACGGCCGGATCTTCGGGGCGGACGGCCGGCCCGAGGGAGCGACGTTCCAGATCAACACCTTCGACAGCGAGATCCCGGACCATTCCAGCGTGGTCGGCCTGGCGGGCGGCGGCTTCGTCGTGGTCTGGGACCAGTGGCCCCCGGACGCATGGCCGCTGCCGGACCGGCACTTCGAGGAAGTGTTCGGCCAGTATTTCTTCGAGGACGGGCGCAAGGTCGGCGCCAACTTCCTGGTCAACCAGTCCTATGTCGGCAACCAGGAATGGCCGTCGGTCACCGCGCTGGAGACCGGCGGGTTCTTCGTGGCCTATGAGAGCGAGGATCTCGACGGCGACGACGACGGCATCGGCGGCCGCGTGTTCTCCGGCGTCACCGTTGCCACGCTGACCGGCTCCGCCGGCGGCGATCTGCTGCAAGGCGGCAGCGGCAGCGAGCGCATCCGGGGCCTCGACGGCAACGACCAGCTGGTCGGGAATGGCGGCGACGATATCCTGACAGGTGAGGGCGGCAACGACGTGCTCCGCGGCGGCGCCGGGGCCGACTGGCTCGACGGCGGCGCCGGCATCGACACCGTCAGCTACTACACCGCCACGGTCGGCGTGACGGTGGATCTCGCCACCGGCAAGGGCACCGGCGGCGAAGCCCAGGGTGACCGCCTGGTCTCGATCGAGAACGTCTCAGGCAGCCAGGCGGGCGACACCCTCACCGGCAACACCGGCGCCAACACCCTGCAGGGCTGGAACGGCAACGACGTGCTCCGCGGCGCCGCCGGGGCCGACCGGCTGGATGGCGGCGCCGGCATCGACACCGCCAGCTATTGGGGCGCGACGGTCGGCGTGACGGTGAATCTCGCCGCCGGCACGGGCACCGGCGGCGAGGCCCAGGGCGACATCCTGATCGGGATCGAGCACCTCTCCGGCAGCCAGGCCAACGACACTCTCACCGGCAATGCCGGCGCCAACACGCTGCAGGGCTGGAACGGCAACGACGTGCTCCGCGGCGGCGCCGGGGCCGACCGGCTGGACGGCGGCGCCGGCGTCGACACCGCGAGTTACTGGGGCGAGACAGCCGGCGTGACGGTGAATCTCGCCACCGGCACGGGCACCGGCGGCCATGCCCAGGGCGACATCCTGATCGGGATCGAGAACGTCAGCGGCGGCAGGGCGGGGGACACCCTGATCGGCAGCAATGGGGCCAATGCGCTCAACGGCTACGAAGGCAACGACCTGCTCCGCGGTGGCGCCGGCAAGGACTCGCTGACCGGCGGCAGCGGCGCCGACCGCTTCGTCTTCGCTGCGACGGGCGACAGCGCCGTGGGCGCCAACGCCGACCGGATCACCGATTTCAGCCGGGCCCAGGGCGACCGGATCGACCTGTCGGGGATCGACGCCAATTCGGCCGCCGCCGGCACCCAGGCCTTCAGCTTCATCGGCAGCGGCGCCTTCACCCATCACGCCGGCCAGCTGCGCGCCGTCGTCACCAGCCCCGGCGTCATCACCATCGCCGGGGACGTCAACGGCGACGGGGTTTCGGACTTCCACATCCAGCTGACCGGCGGCATCGCACTGGTCGCGGGCGATTTCGTGCTGTAGCGGCCGGCTGTCGGCGGCCGGCGGTACATTCGCCGGTTGAGGTGCGCCAGGCCGATGTGATCTATCTTGAGGAGATCCGCCGTGCCGGCCTGTGCGATGCGATCTGGCAGGCCTTCGCAGTGCTGCTGCCGGTGCGCACGGTCGGCGTGATGGGCGACGGCCGCACCTACGAGTACGTCTGCGCGCTCCGCGCCGTGACCTCGACCGACGGCATGACCGCCGACTACTACCCGTTCGACCACAAGTTCCTGGGCCGGGTCTCGACCCGCATCGTCAACGAGGTCCGCGGCATCAACCGCATCGTCTACGACGATACCTCGAAGCCGCCGGGGACGATCGAGTGGGAGTGACGGATACAGGCGGCGGCAATATCGTAGTTTTGGCGGCGGCTTTCGCTGTCCAGCTGCTATTCACTACCCGGCCCGGCCTCCTTGGCGTATGCTCCTCCGAGGGCGGCTATTACGAAATCAGTGAATGCGCGTGCTTTAGCGCTTGCCAGCCGTCCCGTCGGGAAGACCGCCCATAGATCGACAGGGGGAAGCTCCCAGTCCTCCAGCAGGCGGACGACAGCGCCGCTTTCCAGTTCAGGTGCAAACATCCAGTCGGAATTCACCGTCAGTCCCATATGGGCGAGTACTGCGGCACGAATGCCCTCCGCCGCACTGACCCGGATGCGGCCGCGTATCACGACCGACGCTTCCGTTCCGTCCTTGCGAAACATCCAGCTGTTTTCAAGCTGGCTGTAGGCAATCGCCTCGTGTGCCGCGAGGTCTGCCGGCACTGATGGGTTTCCGGCTCGTTCGAGATAGGCGGGTGTTGCGATGACGGATCGCCGCCCCTGCGCCAGCCGCCTTGCCACCGCTGACGAATCGGAGAGTTGGCCCATTCGCAACGCGACATCGATACCTTCCGAAACGAGGTCGATGACGCGGTCATCAAGGACGATATCGATCTCCAGGTCGGGATGCCGCGCCAGGAAGGCGGGCAGCCGCGGTAAGACCAGAAGCCTGGCAAAGGTAGTCGCTGCCGATACTCGCAACCGGCCCTTTAATCCGGCCCCGGCGCCGCGGGCCTCCAACTCCGCTTCGTCAGCCTCCTGGATCACCATCTTGGCGCGCTCGTAGAAACGGACACCTGCGCTGGTGGGCGCCAGGCCATGGGTCGAACGAACCAGCAACCGCACCTGCAGCCTATCTTCCAGTTGCGCGATCGTCTTTGAGATCGCCGGTTGCCCGACGCCGATATGCCGGGCCGCTCCCGAAAACGAACCCGTCTCCACCACCCGCACGAAAGCGGCCATTGCCTGCAGTCTGTCCATATTGCTTATTCTCCAGAGGAATAAGCAATATGGCTTCAAAGCGCCTGCCGCAATACCAAAGGAATGGCCATACCCTCTCCAACGACGATGAACACGTCCGACGGAGACAGAAATGATCGAAGTACACGCCTTCGCCACGCCCAACAGCGTCAAAGTACCCATTGCGTTGGAAGAGATTGAGCTGGCCTACGCACTGAAGCCGGTCAATGTCCGCGAGGGGGTGCAGAGGGCCCCCGCCTTCATGGTTCTCAATCCCAACGGCAAGGTGCCGGTGCTGGTTGATCACGTCGATGGTGAACGACTCGTCCTGACGGAAAGCGCCGCCATCCTCGTCTACCTGGCGGAGAAGACCGGCAAGCTCCTGCCGGAGCGTGGCGCCGCCCGCGCCCGTGTCTTCGAGCAGCTTTTCTTTCACGCCTCGGGCATGAGCCCCGCTTTCGGCAACGCCGGCTTCTTCAAGCGTTCGTCGCCCGAGCCGCAGCCGATCGCCGAGGCCCGCTTTACCGGCGAGGCAGAGCGTATTCTCGGTCTTCTCGACTCAAAGCTGGCCAATCAGGCCTTCGCAGCCGGTGACGATTTCACAATTGCCGACGTCGCCCACTTCGCCTGGCTGTGGCGTCGCCAGTTCCTCGGCCTGACCCTCGACGGTCGACCCAACCTTTCCCGCTGGTACGACGCCGTGGCCGACCGCCCGGCCGTCCAGCGGGCCATCGCTCGCGTCGAAGCCCTCGTGCCCGCCGCCTGATCCTCCCTAAAACAGCCGCCCAACTCAAGGCAGCAGGAGAACCACCATGTCCAATTTCAATATCTACAAGGATTCCTTCGCCAATGCCCGTCTGATGCGCTCGGAAAGCGGCGTATTGGAGGTCGCGCTGCATACCAATGGGAGCAAGCTCGTCTTCAACGGCCATACCCACGAGCAATTCGTCGATCTCTTCCATCAGATCGGCGCCGACGCTGACAACCGCGTCGTGATCCTCACCGGTTCAGGCGACGCCTTCATGGACGCGATCAGTCCTGAGGGCTTCGATTTCTTCTCGCCGCGCGGCTACGACAAGATCTTCCGCGAGGGCAGGAAAGTCCTCATGAACATCCTAGATATCGAAGTGCCGCTGATCGCCGCTCTGAACGGGGCCGTGCTGCTGCATTCCGAATATGCGCTTCTTGCCGACATCGTGTTGGCGACGCCGGAGACGGTCTTCCAGGACAAGCCGCATTTCGACTTCGGCATCGTACCAGGTGATGGCGTCAATCTGCTCTGGCCGGAAGTGATCGGCAGCGTTCGCGGCCGCTATTTCATCCTCACCCGGCAGGTGCTCGACGCGGAGACCGCCAAGGACTGGGGCGCGGTAAACGAGATCGTCCCTGCCGACCGGCTCCTTGCGCGTGCCCATGAGATCGCTGAGGGCCTTGCCGCCCTGCCGCCGCTGACAAGCCGGTACACCCGCATCGCGCTGACCCAGAAGCTGCGCCGGATCATCGACGAAGGGGCCGGCTACGGGCTCGCGCTCGAAGGGATCAGCGCCGCCGAGGTTGCCCGCTCGATGGCAGCCAATGGCTGATCACCGCCGGATCCTCATCGAGAATTTCAAACCTAACGGAGAACCCTCATGACACTGCAATCCAAGCTCGACGCCTTCAAGGCCGATTTCGAAGCCGGCAAGCCGCCTTATAACGTTCCCTATTCTGTAATCGAGACGATGCACCGCGCGACCGCCGAGTTGATCGCTTCCGGTGTCGCCCAGCGGGCACTGCAGGCCGGCGACCGGCTGCCTGCTTTCACGCTCTCAGATCCGGAAGGCAACTTAGTGTCGTCCATCGATCTGCTTGCGCTCGGACCGCTGGTCATCAGTTTCTATCGCGGCGTCTGGTGCCCCTACTGCAACATGGAGCTTCAGGCGCTGCAGGAAACCTTGCCGCGGTTTGAGGCCCTCGGCGCGAGCCTCGTGGCGATCTCGCCGCAGAACCCGGTGAACAGCCGGAAGTCCGTCCGCCAGAACAAGCTGACTTTCCCGATCCTCTCGGATCCGCACAACGATGTCGCGGCGGCCTTCGGCCTGCGCTTCGACCTGCCGGACTATCTGATGGACCTCTACAAATCGCTGAAGAATGACCTGCCGGCGTTCAACGGTGATGCGAGTTGGACGTTGCCCATGCCGGCCCGCTTCGTCGTCGGCCAGGACGGAATCATCCTCTATGCCGAGGTGAACCCGGACTACACCCACCGTCCCGAGCCGGAAGACATGCTGCCGGCGCTGCGCCGCGCCGCCAGCGTCGCCGCCTGATCGAAACCCGTTCAACAGGCCCCGCGCCTTGAAGGAGCGGGGCCGAAGGATGCCCCATGAAACGAACCTTCCTGATTACCGGTGCCAGCAAGGGCATCGGGCTCGCATTGTCACACCGCCTCGCAAGGCAGGGACACGCAGTCGTCGGCATTGCGCGCAATCGATCCGGAGGCTTCCCCGGCGAACTCCACTCGCTCGACCTCGGCGATCCGGCCTCCGGCGACAAGCTCGCGACAATCATCCGGGACGCTAGAGTCGACGGCGTCGTCAACAATGTCGGCCTCGTGCGCGCGGCGCCGCTCGGCGATATCGCTGTCGCGACACTCGAAGAAGTCATGCGCGTCAATTTGCATCCGGCGCTGGTCGCGACGCAGGCAGCCCTTCCAGACATGCGCTCAAGCGGATGGGGAAGGATCGTCAACGTCTCAAGCCTCACTGTGCTCGGCAGCATCGAGCGCACGAGCTATGCCGCGGCCAAGGCGGCTCTCGTGAGCTTCACACGAAGCTGGGCTCTGGAACTTGCTGCCACGGGCATCACGGTCAACGCTGTTTCGCCTGGGCCGACCGAGACTGAACTGTTCCGGGCGAACAACGCTCCTGGGAGCGAGGGGGAGGCACGCTATCTCGCGGGCGTTCCGATGTGCCGCTTCGGCAAGCCGGAGGAGATCGCCGCGGCAGTCGCCTTTCTTCTATCTGACGACGCAGCTTTCATGACCGGTCAGACACTGCATGTCGATGGCGGCGCTTCGATCGGTAAGCTGTCATTATGATGCAGTTGAAGTGCTCGATCCGCCGACGCGCCAAAAATGAATCCCATCTGATCTAAGGGGTCGCTACAAGAGCAGGACGTAGGCGCCCGGACTCCATGAACAAGCCGGGAGCCTGTCACGTTCACGGCCTTGCGGGTCGCCAGCGGTGAGCGTAGCGGTGGCCATGACCCCGCCTTGCTATTCCGGTTATCGCTTTCCATCCGACGTGATCCAGCGCGCCGTCTGGATGTATCTCCGCTTCACCCTGAGCTACCATGACATCGAGGATCTGCTCGCCGAGCGCGGCATCGAGGTGACGTACGAGACGATCCATCGATGGGTGAATGCGTTCGGCCCGATGATCGCCGGCGCCTCCGCGCGAAACGGCCAGCGCCGCACCGGCGCTGGCACCTCGACGAGATGTTCGTCCGGATCGGCGGCAAGTCGATGTATCTCTGGCGGGCCGTCGATGCCGAAGGTGAGGTGCTCGAGGTGCTGGTGCGGGCCAGACGGGACGCGGCTGCCGCCCGCAAGCTGATGCGCAAGCTCCTCCGGAGGCAGGGGATCGCTCCAACCGCCTGGATCACCGACAAGTGTCCGGCCTACGGCGCGGCGCTTCGTGATCTGCGGCCGGACGGCATCCCCCACCTTCGAGGCAAGCGCCTGAACAACCGAGCCGAAAGCTCGCACGTCCCGGTCCGGCGACGGGAGCACAAGCAGCAGCGGTTCAAATCGGCCACCTCGGCGCAACGGTTCCTGTCTTTGCACGCCGCGACCTACAACACCTTCAACCTCGGCCGTCATCTCACCACCGCCCGCACGCACCGCCGCTTTCGCGCCAAGGCGCTTGCGGCATGGCGGGATGCGGCTGGGGTCGCGGCCTGACCTGGCGGATGCCGGCCTAATCGCGGCCACGCTCGACAACGTGACAAGCCCTTCCCCGCGGCTCGGACTGACCGCAGGCACCGGCGGCGCAACCTGGTCCGGCGCATCCTCAAGGAGGCGATCGAGGCCGAGGAGGCCGCCGAAGCCGAAGCCTGTAAGCTCGACATCGACGAGCAGGACCGGCGTGACGACCTGCTGTTCGAGTTGGAGCGCCGGCTGCAGGAGGACGACGCCGAGGACACCGGCGAACTTCCGGTCGGCGAGGTCGTCGCCCGGTTCTGCCCGGGAGCTCGGCATCGTGCCGGACTGGGCCAGGTGGCAGGCCGAGACCTGGGCGGTCGAGGAGAGCGGACACCCGCAATCGCCTTATGCGCAGGCCCCCTTCGCCCGGCCGCCCGATGCCCGCCCCGCAGAAGCGGGCACCCCGGCAGGCTCCAAGCGCCGCGGCGCTCCGGCGGCGAAACCGGACAGCAGCTGAGCGCCGGCGCGACGTCGAGCCATCGACAGGACGCCCGGCATTTCGGAGCTCCTTCCTTTCCCCTCGGGAGGAGCCCGAAAAGGTCTCGCGGGCGGAGACTCGATCATTCCCCGGCATTGACAGGCCGGCAGGGCGGGTCCAGTGTTTGTCCACAAAATGGATAGATCGTCCATAATGTGGACAAATCCGGAGGAATGCGTCATGCCAGCCGACGCCGACACTAGGCGGATGCCCTACCAGTATCCGAACCCGCCCGAAGCGCTGCGGGACATCGTCGTGCCCCACGCCGTGCCGCAGGATGAGCGGGTCTGGGTGCCGCAGGCCGAGAATGTCTGGTTCCGGCCGCTTTGCCTCAACATCTCGAGCGGTTACTGGATGAACCTGCTGCGGGTTCGCAAGGCCGGCGTGCTCAGCCGCCACCGCCATCCCGGGCCGGTGCACGGCTTCGTGCTGAAGGGCAGCTGGCGCTACCTCGAGCATGACTGGGTCGCCACCGAGGGCAGCTACGTGTTCGAGCCGCCGGGCGAGACCCACACCCTGGTGGTCGACGAGGATGTCGAAGAGATGATCACCTATTTCCAGGTCAACGGCGTCATGTATTACGTCGACCCCTGGGGCAAGCACACCGGCTACGAGGACGTGTTCACCAAGCTGGACATGTGCCGCAAGCACTACGCCGAAGCCGGCCTGGGTGCGGATTACGTCGATCAGTTCATCCGCTGATCGCGCCGCCCGAGAAGCCAGAATATCCCGAGTTCGAGGAAACCGTCTCATGTCATCCGGCAAGCCGCCACGGATCCGCCGGATCCAGTGGATCGCCGTCGCCTTCCTGACCGCGGCCGGCATCGTCAACTATCTCGACCGCAGCACCCTCTCGATCGCCAATCACGACATCTCCGGCGAGCTCGGCCTGTCCGGCACACAGATGGGGCTGCTGCTCTCCGCCTTCTCTTGGGCCTATGCCTTCTCGCAGCTGCCGGTCGGGGCGATGCTCGACCGCTTCGGCGCCCGCATCATGCTTGGCGCCGGCATGTTCTTCTGGTCGCTGGCGCAGCTGGCCGGCGGGCTGGCGCAGTCGCTGGGCCAGCTGATCGGCACTAGGGCCGTGCTCGGCGTGGGCGAGGCGCCGCAGTTCCCGGCCGGGGCCAAGGTGATCAGCGAATGGTTCCCGATGCGCGAGCGCGGCATGCCGACCGGGATCTTCATCGCCTCCTCCTGCATCGGCCCCGCCATCGCGCCGCCGATCCTGACCGCGATCATGCTGGGCTTCGGCTGGCGCCCGATGTTCATCCTGATGGGCGTGCTCGGCGTGATCGTCGCCGTCGGCTGGTACCTGGTCTACCGCAACCGCGGCGAGACGGCGCTGACCGAGACCGAGCGCTCCTTCCTGGATGACGGCCGCCCGGCGCAGGCCAGGCCGCAGCAGAGCTTCGCCGACTGGGCCGGGCTATTCGCGAACCGCACCACCTGGGGCATGGTGCTGGGCTTCATGGGCGTGATCTACATGGTCTGGCTGTATCTGACCTGGCTGCCCGGCTATCTGGAGCATGAGCGGCATCTCAGCATCGCCCGCACCGGCTGGGTGGTGGTCATCCCCTATCTCGTCGGCGCGCTCGGCATGCTCTGCTCCGGCAAGGTCGCGGATGTCCTGCTGGCCCGCGGCGTCGGGGCGGTCGCCAGCCGGAAATGGCCGATGGCGGCGGGGCTGGTCGGCGGCGCGGTCTTCACCCTGCCGGCGGCCTATACGCCGAGCGTGACCCTGGCCGTGGTCTACATCTCGCTGGCCATGTTCTGCATCAACTACGCTAGCTCCACCGCCTGGATGCTGGTCAGCGCCGCGGCACCGTCGCGCCAGGTGGCGTCGCTCGGCAGCATCCAGAATTTCGGCGGCTATTTCGCCGGCTCCTTCGCGCCGATCGTCACCGGCTTCGTGCTCGACCGGACCGGCTCCTTCGTCAACGCCCTGCTGATCAGCGCCGCCGTCGCCGCGGTCGCCGCCGTGGCGCTGGTGGTGCTGGTGCGGAACCCGATCGAGGACCGGGCGGCGGCAAGCCCGGAGGGGAGATTCGCATGACCTTCCAGCCCGATCTCTTCGCCGGCCGCACGGCGCTCGTCTCCGGCGGGACCCAGGGCATCGGCGCCGCCATCGCGGCCGAGCTCGCAAGGCTGGGGGCGACCGTGACCGCCGCCGGCCTGGTCCCGGCCGCGGGCGCCGAGCCGCCGAAGGGCGCGCTTCTGGCCGAGCTCGACGTCACCGACGGCGCGGCGGTCGAGGCGCTGGTCGGCGGGCTCGGCCGGCTGGACATCCTGGTCAACTGCGCCGGGGTGATCCGCCGCGGGGCGGAACATGATCCGGCGGTGTTCGAGCAGGTGCTGGCGGTCAACCTGACCGGCACGATGCGGCTCTGCGCCGCCGCCCGGCCGCGGCTAGCGCAGACGAAAGGCTGCATCGTCAACACCGCCTCGATGCTCAGCTTCTTCGGCGGCGGGCTGGTTCCGGGCTACAGCGCCAGCAAGGGCGGGGTGCTGCAGCTGACCAAGTCGCTCGCCATCGCCTATGCCGAGGACGGCATCCGGGTGAACGCGGTGGCGCCGGGCTGGATCGCCACGCCGCTGACCCAGGCGCTGCAGGACGATCCGGCGCGCTCAGGCGCCATCCTCGGCCGCACCCCGATGGGCCGCTGGGGCCGGCCGGAGGAGGTGGCCCAGGCCGTCACCTTCCTGTGCAGCCCGGCTGCCGCCTTCATCACCGGCGTGGCGCTGCCGGTCGATGGCGGCTATCTCGTCGCCTGAGAGGCGCAGGGGGGAGAGATGGGGCAGGGCGGAGCGGCAGCGGTGCAGGGGGCGGCCGCCTTCGGCAAGGCGATGGCGGTGCTGCAGGCCGTGTCCGACGCCGCCGAGCCTGTCTCGGTGGCGCAGATCGCCCGCCTGACCGGCCATCCGCGCCCGACCGTGCACCGCATCGTCGCGGCGCTGGAAGCCGAGGGCATGCTGGCCGAGCGGCCTGGCGGCGGCGCCTATGGCCTCGGCCCGCGGCTGATGGCGCTGGCCGCACGCGCCTGGGACCGGTTCGAGCTGCGGCTGATCGCGGCGGCGGAGCTGGCCCGGCTGCGCGACGCCACCGGCGAGACCGTGCATCTCGCCGTCCGCAGCGGGTCCGAGATGATCTATGTCGACAAGCTGGAAAGCCCCCAGGCGGTGCGCATGGCCTCGCGCATCGGCACCCGCGTGAAGCTGCATTCCAGCTCGGTCGGCAAGGCCTGGCTTGCGGCGCTGCCACCGGACGAGGCCGCGGCGCTGCTGCCGACGCTCGAGCTCACGGCGATGACGCCGCAGACCCTGACCACCGTCGCGGCCCTGGCGGCGGAGATCGGGCGCATCCGTGCCCGCGGCTATTCGATCGACGCCGAGGAGAACGAGGCCGACATCTGGTGTTATGGCGGCGCCATCGCGGGGGCCGGCGGGTCGATCGGCTGCATCAGCGTCAGCATCCCGAAATACCGCGCCGCGATCGACGACCCCGACCGCTATGCCGCGCCGCTGCTGGCCTGCTGCCGCCGCATCGCCGCGCTGGCGGCCGAGGGCGTGCGCTGAGGCGGAGACACAGGAGTGTCATTTCCGGACTTGCCTCCGGCGCCCGAAGCTCCGATATAGGGCGCGGGAGATCGGCGCGGGCGTGTCCCTCGCCAACCCGGTCAGATCCGGAAGGAAGCAGCCGTAACGAGTTTCGGCACGGGTCGCTGCCGGTCTCCCACCTTCCCGATGCCGGATGTTTCATGCTAGGTGCCGCTCCGACCGAACCGGAGGGGATCCATGAAGCTCGTCCCGATTGCCTTGTCGCTGGCAGCCATCGCCCTGATCTCCGCCAGCGGCGTCGCCGCGGCCGAAGTGCCTGCGGCGCCGAAGGACTACCAGAAGCTCTACGACAATTGTCTGAAGGACGCCGGCCCGACCAACAACGGCACGGTGAGCGCCTGCGCCGAGGGCGTGGCGGACGAGACCAAGCCGGAGATGAACCGGCTGTACCAGGCGATCACCGCCAAGATGAACAGTCCGGCGGATGCGGCGAAGCTGGAGAAGGCGCAGAAGGCCTGGATCGTCTATCGCGACAATCATTGCGAGCTGGCGGGGTCGTATGTCGGATCGCCGATGTATTATTTCTGCCCGATGACCCTGAACATCGAGCGGGTGCAGCAACTGCGGGAGATGGCGGGGGAGTAGGCGGGTGCCTTCGCCCTTTCGACCGCCGGTCCCATTCCCTATGATCGCGCGCCATGAGCGATGACGCAGCCCTGCCCCTCGGACTAGACGACGCGCCGCAGCCGGCCAAGCCGGTGGCCTATCGCGTGCTCGCCCGCAAGTACCGGCCGACCACCTTCGCCGAGATGATCGGCCAGGACGCGCTGGTGCGGACCCTGACCAACGCCATCGCCTCCGGCCGGCTGGCGCATGCCTTCGTGCTGACCGGAGTGCGCGGCGTCGGCAAGACCACCACGGCGCGGATCCTGGCCAGGGCGCTGAACTGCGTCGGGTCGGACGGCAAGGGCGGGCCGACCGCCGATCCCTGCGGCGTGTGCGAGCCCTGCCGCACCATCCTGCAGGACCGCAATGTCGATGTGATGGAGATGGACGCCGCCAGCCGCACCGGCGTCGACGACATCCGCGAGATCATCGACGGCGTGCGCTACGGGCCGGTGGCGTCGCGGTACAAGGTGTACATCATCGACGAAGTGCACATGCTCTCCAAAAACGCCTTCAACGCGCTGTTGAAGACGCTGGAAGAGCCGCCGCCGCATGTGAAGTTCGTCTTCGCCACCACCGAGATCCGCAAGGTGCCGGTGACGGTGCTGTCGCGCTGCCAGCGCTTCGACCTGCGCCGCATCGGCGCCGACCAGTTGCAGGCCTATTTCAGCGAGATTCTGGACAAGGAAGGCGTGGCGGCGGAGCCGGAGGCGGTCGGCATGATCGCCCGGGCCGCCGACGGCTCGGCCCGTGACGGGCTGTCGTTGCTGGACCAGGCGATCGCCCAGGGCGCGCCGGTCGGCGACAAGCCCTTCATCGCCGCCGCCAGCGTGCGCGAGATGCTGGGCCTGGCCGACCGCTCCAGCGTCATCGACATTCTGGAGGCCGCCTTCGCCGGCGAGGGCCCGCGCATGCTGGAGGGGCTGGAGGCGGCGCGCCGGGCCGGGGCCGACCCGCAATCGGTGCTGGGCGACCTGCTCGACTTCGTCCACTTCGTCACCCGCGCCCGCATGGTGCCCGCGGTGCTGGACGACCCGGCGGTGCCGGAGGTCGAGCGCAAGCGCGGCGGCGCCCTGGCCGAGAAGATCTCGCTGCCGGGCCTGACCCGGGCCTGGCAGACCCTGCTGAAGGGGGCGGGCGAGGTGCAGGCGGCGCCGAACCCGCAGGCGGCGCTGGAGATGGTGCTGATCCGCCTGCTCTACATGAGCGACCTGCCCAGCCCGGGCGAGCTGGTCCGCAAGTTCGGCGACCTGCAGAGCCAGGGAGCGGTGACCGCAGGCCCGGCGCCGGGACCCGGTCCCGGTGGTGGCCCGCGGATGGCGGCGTCGGGCGGCGGCCTGTCGGTGGTTCCGGCCGAGCCCGCGCCGGTGGCGCTTGCCCCGGCTCCAGCCCCGAGCCCGGCCCCCGTTGCGGTGGCGGCCGCGCCGGCGGCGAAGCCGGCGCTGCGGGCCGAGCCGAAGAGCTTCGAGGAGCTGGTGCAGATCGCCTTCGCCCGCGATGTCGTGCTGCACGGCCAGCTGATGAGCGCGGTGCATCTGGTGCATTTCGAGCCCGGTCGGCTGGAGTTCCGGCCGCATGACTCGGCGCCGCCGGACCTGGCCAATCGCCTGGGCACGGCGCTGCGCGACTGGACCGGCGAGCGCTGGGTGGTCAGCGTCTCCGGCGCCGAGGGCGCGCCGACGCTGAACCAGCAGGCCCGCACCGACCGCGAGAACGCCCTGGCGCAGGCGGCGGAGCACCCGCTGGTCAAGGCGGTGATGAGCGCCTTCCCGGGCGCGGTGATCCGCGACCTGCGCAATCCATTGGAGCAGGATGGGCCGTTGGAACAGGGCGAGGCAGCCGAGCCCGCCGCCGACGCCATCGATGAAGAGGAGCCGCGAGAGGCATGAAGAATCTCGGACAGATGATGAAGCAGGCGCAGGAGATGCAGGCCAAGATGGCCGAGATGCAGTCCCGCCTGGGCGAGATCGAGGTGCCGGGCCAGGCCGGTGCCGGCATGATCGCGGTGGTGCTGAACGGCAAGGGCGAGCTGCGCTCGCTCAAGATCGACCCGAAGCTGGTCGACCCGACCGAGGTCGAGGTGCTGGAGGACCTGATCGTTGCAGCCTTCAACGATGCCAAGGGCAAGGTCGAGGCGGCGGTGCAGGAGGAGACCTCGAAGCTGATGGGCGGGCTGAAGCTGCCGCCGGGGATGAAGCTGCCGTTCTGAGCGGCCGCACCGATCCATGCCCCTGCGCCTCGCCTATATGGGCACGCCCGATTTCGCGGTGCCCGCGCTGCTCGCCCTGATCGAATCCGGGCACGAGATCGCGGCTGTCTACACCCAGCCGCCGCGGCCGGCCGGGCGGGGCCAACAAGCTGCAGCCCTCGGCCGTGCACCGGGCGGCGGCGACGGCGCAGCTGCCGGTCCGCCACCCGGCCACGCTGCGGACGCCGGAGGCACAGGCGGAGTTCCGGGACCTCGGGCTCGACGCCGCGGTGGTCGCGGCCTACGGGCTGATCCTGCCGCGGCCGATCCTGGACGCGCCGCGGCTCGGCTGCTTCAACATCCACGCCTCGCTGCTGCCGCGCTGGCGCGGCGCGGCGCCGATCCACCGCGCCATCCTGGCGGGCGATACCGAGACCGGCGTCACCATCATGCGGATGGAGGCGGGGCTGGACACCGGGCCGATGCTGCTGCAAGGGCGGGTGCCGATCGGGCCGCAGGCGACCACGCCGGCGCTGCACGACGCCCTGGCGGCGCTCGGCGCCCGGCTGATCGTGTCGGCGATGGACGCCGTGGCCGAGGGCGACGCGGTGGAGACTCCGCAGCCGGAGGAAGGCGTCACCTACGCCGCCAAGATCGGGCCGGAGGATGAGCGCATCGACTGGGCCGACGCCGTCGCGCTGGACCGCCAGGTGCGGGCGCTGACGCCGAAGCCGGGCGCCTGGTTCCTGCATGACGGCGAACGCATCAAGGTGCTGGCCGCGACGCTCGTCGCCGGCTCGGGCGAACCCGGCACGGTGCTGGACGACGAGCTGACCGTGGCCTGCGGCCATGGCGCCATCCGCCTGACCCGGCTGCAGCGCCCAGGCAAGGCCCCGATGACGGCGCGCGACCTGCTGAACGGCTTCGCCATCCCGGCCGGCACCCGCCTGGGCTAGATGGCGCGGTACAAGCTCACCATCGAGTATGACGGACGGCCCTTCGTCGGCTGGCAGCGGCAGGCCAATGGCCTGTCGGTGCAGCAGGCGGTCGAGGAGGCGATTGTCCGCTTCTGCGGCGAGGATATCCGGATCACCGCCGCCGGCCGCACCGATGCCGGCGTGCATGCGATCGGGCAGGTGGCGCACGCCGACATCGCCCGGCCGACAGATCCCGGCACAGTGCGCGACGCGCTCAACTTCCACCTGAAGCCGCTGCCGGTCGCGATCCTGTCGGCAGAGGTCGTGGACGAGCGGTTCGACGCCCGCACCTCCGCCATCCTGCGCGCCTATCGCTATCGCATCGTCAACCGCCGCGCGCCGCTGGCGCTGGAAGCCGGGCAGGCCTGGCAGGTGTCCCGGCCGCTCGACGCCGCGGCGATGCACGAGGCGGCACAGCATCTGGTCGGCCATCACGACTTCACCAGCTTCCGCGCCGCCGAATGCCAGGCCAAGTCGCCGCTGCGGACGATGGACCGGCTGGACGTAGTGCGCCGCGGCGAGGCGGTCGAGATCGAGGCCGAGGCGCGGTCCTTCCTGCACCACCAGATCCGCAACATCGCCGGTACGCTGAAGCTGGTCGGCGAGGGCAAGCGCCCGCCCGGCTGGGTCGCCGGGGTGCTGGCGGCGCGCGACCGCGCCGCCGCCGGCCCCACCGCGCCGCCGGACGGTCTATGCTTCCTGTGGGTGCGCTACAGGGACGCCTGAGTGGCCGCGGCGATCCAGGTGGACATCAACTCGGATGCCACCGCGTCGAACACCACCAGCCCGGCCACGATCGGCAGCTCGATCTCGAGCGCGGTGCGAAGCACAAAGCCCTCATAGACGTAGCAGGCGAGCTGGACGACGATGAGGACGAGGAACCCCAGCTGGCTCGGGAACAGACCGATCGCGGCCAGCAGGAACGCGATGAACCCGGCCAGCTGGATCAGCAGCGTCGCCCAGTTGTAGGCGACGATCCCCTCCGCCAGGCGCTGGCTGCGGCCGAGCCGCGGCAGAAGCCAGGTCAGGGCTGCCGGTATCACCAGCCAGGCGGCGACAAATCCCAGCACGGTGATGATCAGCGGAGCCGGCTGCAGCAGCAGGGGCCAGCTGTCGCCCAGCGAGATCGCCCGCCCGACTGCGAAGAGGGGCAGCGCCAGCGCCGCGGCGACGAAGCTTTTCGCCGCCCCGTCCGGCGAGATGTCGAACATGGCCATGCCGCCGGCATCGCGCCGGGCCAGGCGCCATGCGCCCCAGACGCCGCGGATGATGTCGCCTGAAGACACCGCCATCTAGCCCTTCTCCGGGAAGCTGTTCTCGATCACAGCCTGGTAGATCCGGGTCAGCGTCTCGATCTCCTCGACCGGGACGTTCTCGTCGGTCTTGTGGATGGTGGCGTTGACCAGGCCGAGCTCGACCACAGGGGCGTAATCCTTGACGAAGCGGGCGTCGGAGGTGCCGCCCGAAGTGCTGAAGGCCGGGCGGCGGCCGGTCACCCGCTCCACCGCCCCGGCGACGCGCCCGGTCAGCTCGCCCGGCGCGGTCAGGAAACTGTCGGCGCCGCTGTGGAGTTCCAAAGCGTAGTCGCCGCCGACGGCGTCGAAGCGTTCGCGGATCCAGGCGCCCAGGCTGTCCGCCGTCCAGGTGTCGTTGAACCGGATATTGAAGGTGGCGCGGCCCTCGGCCGGGATCACATTGGCGGCCGGATTGCCGACATCGATGGTGGTGATCGCCAGCGTCGAAGGATCGAAATGGGGGCTGCCGCCGTCGATCTCCGGCCCCGCACCGGGGCTCAGTGCCGCCAGCATCCGCACCAGCCGGGGCAGGGGATTGTCGGCCTTGTGCGGATAGGCGACGTGACCCTGCACGCCGCGCACGGTCAGCCGGCCGGTCAGGCTGCCGCGCCGGCCGATCTTGATGGTGTCGCCGACCGCCTCGCTGCTGCTCGGCTCGCCGACGATGCAGGCATCGATCGCCTCGCCGCGCGCCGCCAGGGCCTGCAGCATTTTCACCGTGCCGTTGACCGCCTCGGCCTCCTCGTCGCCGGTGATCAGCAGGCTGATCGAGCCGCCGAATTCCGGCCCGCGCACGGCCAGGAAGCGGCCCGACGCGGCGGCGAAGGCGGCGACCGCGCTCTTCATGTCGCAGGCGCCGCGGCCCCAGACCCGGCCCTCGGCGATCCGGCCCTCGAAGGGCGGGAAGCGCCAGCGGGATTCGTTGCCCGGCGGCACCACGTCGGTGTGGCCGGCGAAGCAGAGATGCGGCCGGCCGGCGCCGATGCGGGCGTAGAGGTTGTCGATCGGCGCGGTGCCCGGCGCCTCGAACCGCATCCGCTCGCAGCGGAAGCCCAGCGGCGCCAGCGCCGCCTCCAGCACCGCCAGCGCCCCGGCGTCGGCCGGGGTGACGCTGGGGCAGCGGATCAGCGCCCGGGTCAGGGCGATCGGGTCGGGGGTGGTCATAGGATGGTCTGTCTCAAACTCAAGCTCCAGACGCTCCCCTTATCCTGTCATGCCCGGGCTTGACCCGTGCATCCAGGGCGGCAAGGGCTGCTCTCGACGGTCCCTGGATTGCCGGGTCAAGCCCGGCAATGACAAGAAAAGAAGGACCGAGTGGGTGGACCATCGCGATCAGTCGCGCAGCAGCTCGTTGATCGAGGTCTTGGCCCGGGTGCGCTCATCCACCCGCTTGACGATCACGGCGCAGGACAAGGACGGGCCGGGCGAGCCGTCGGCGAGCGGCTTGCCGGGCATGGCCCCCGGCACCACCACCGAATAGGCCGGCACCCGGCCGTAGCTGACGGTGCCGGTCTCGCGGTCGACGATCTTGGTGGTGGCGCTCAGGAACACGCCCATCGACAGCACCGAGCCGCGCTCGACGATCACGCCCTCGACCACCTCGGACCGGGCGCCGATGAAGCAGTCGTCCTCGATGATCACCGGATTGGCCTGCAGCGGCTCCAGCACGCCGCCGATGCCGACGCCGCCGGACAGGTGGCAGTTCTTGCCGATCTGGGCGCAGGAGCCGACGGTGGCCCAGGTGTCGACCATGGTGCCGCTGTCGACCCGGGCGCCGACATTGACGAAGCTCGGCATCAGCACCACGCCCGGCGCGATGTAGGCGGAGCGGCGGACGACCGCGCCCGGCACGCTGCGGAAGCCGGCCTCACGGAAGCGGTTCTCGCCCCAGCCCAGGGTCTTCGGCGCCACCTTGTCGTACCAGACTGCGCCGTCCGGGCCACCCTCGACGATCTTGCTGTCGGTGATGCGGAAGGACAGCAGCACCGCCATCTTCAGCCATTGCTGCGCCTGCCACTGCCCGTCGACCTTCTCGGCCACGCGCAGAGCGCCGGAATCGAGGCCTTCCAGCGCCGCCTCGATGGCGTCGCGGGCCGGGCCGGTGGTGGCCGGGGTCAGGCTGTCGCGGTCGGCCCAGGCCTGTTCGATGGCGGTCTTCAGCGCGGTGTCGGTCATGGCAGGAATTCGGCAGTCTCTGGTGTCGGGATCGCACGATGGGGCGCCCCCGTCCGGCTTGTCAACGCCACCCTCGGACTAGGTCTCATGCCGATTGGTCGCCGCCCCGGTCCAGCCGGCAGCCGTCGATTCGCCAGCTGCCGTCGGGCTGCCGCTCCATGAAGTATTCGGCGATCACCGGCACCCCGTCCGGCCCGACGAACAGCACCTTCTGCACGATCCGGCCCTCGCTGGTGACCAGCTCGCGGAAGTCGACCGAGCGCGGCCGGTAGACCGGCGGATAGCCCTGCCTGACCATGGCCAGGAAGTTGTCCGCCGTGCCGAACAGGTGCTGGATGTCCGGCGAGGCGTAGCCGAAGGCCTCCGCCGCCCGGTCGGCCTGGAAGGCCTCGAGCTGCTTCTGGATCACGCCGACGATCGCCGGCCCGTCGGCGTTGCCGACAACCGTGGAGTTACCCTCGTCGCCCGACTGCGCCTGGGCGAAGGCGGGCATCGCGATCAGCAGGAAGAGGGCGAGAACGCGCCCGACCACGTCGCAGACCAGCCCCATGATCGCCTCCCATTTTTGCCGTCACTAGAAGGGAGATGGCGCGGATGAGCGCGGCCGGAAAGCGGGCGCAGGGCAGGGGCCGCCGTTCATGCGGCCGCCGCATGCCTCGTTTCGTGTCGGATCGATGAAAATGGGGCTTGCAATCGGGGGCGGGCATCGACTAGGTTCCGCCCGCCTGACGACGGGGCGGCGACGAAGCCCCGCAGAACGCGCCCGTAGCTCAATTGGATAGAGCATCTGACTACGGATCAGAAGGTTAGGAGTTCGAATCTTCTCGGGCGCGCCACTATCTCGCTGAGATAGACGTTCAGTCAGCTTTCCGGATTTCATATCGACGGCCGCGCAGGCCGATGCGCCTGGATGGTCATGCCCCTTGCGGGTCTCGCCATGATGGTAGATCCGTGCGGGATATCGGCCCTTCCCGAGGAACCACTCCGAGACGGCACCTGTTCCAGCCCATAACGGCTGGAGCCTTTCGATGCCGAACCGCCGCCATGCGATCCTCGAAGCGCCGTCCACGCTGGGTCTGGCGACCGACGGCGTGGAAGGCCTGCCCGACCGGCTCCTCGCGCTGGGCCTCGCGGAGCGTATTCTGGCGCGCCGTGCCGGGCGGCTGGCCGTGCCGGCGAAGAATCCGACGCCCGATCCCGAAACCGCGACCCTGAACGCCCAGGCGATCGCGGCGTGGTCGCCCAGGCTCGCCGACGCGGTGGAGGCGGTGCTGGATGCGGGCGAGTTCCCGGTGGTGCTGGGCGGCGACTGCACGATCCTGCTGGGCTCGATGCTCGCGCTGCGGCGGCGCGGCCGCTACGGCCTGTTCTTCATCGACGGCAATGCCGACTTCTTCCAGCCCGCAGCGGAGCCCAACGGCGAAGGCGCGTCCATGGACCTGGCCTTCGTCACGGGGCACGGGCCGACGCTGCTGACCGACATCGAGGGCCGCTCGCCGCTGGTGCGGGCCGAGGACGCCGTCGCCTTCGCCTTCCGCGACCACGAAGACCAGGCCGAATTCGGCAGCCAGCCTCTGCCGCCGGAGCTCCGCGCCTGGGATCTCCACGACGTGCGCCGCATGGGCGTGGAGAATGCGGCCCGCGCGGCGGTCGACCGCTTGACGCGGGCGGAGTTGGACGGCTTCTTCATCCATCTCGACGCCGATTGCCTCGACGACGCCATCATGCCGGCGGTCGATTTCCGCGTGCCGGGCGGCTTGTCGTGGGACGAGCTCGGGGCCACGCTCCGCATCGCGCTGGCGAGCGGAAAGGCGGTCGGCCTCGAGGTCGCCATCTACAATCCGCGCCTCGACGAGGACGGCAGCGCCGGCCGAGGCCTGGCCGATGTTCTGGCCGCAGCCCTCGGACCGGCGGCGCCCTGAAGCTGCGTATTACCGGCGCTGCGGCATCGCGCGTGTAGTGGCCGCAAGGTCCGGACGCTGGCCGGATGTGCCGCGGCGGGAGTGGCCCTCGCCTGGATATGAGATGGCGACAAGATAGTCAGGTTCAAGAATTGGCCTCCGCATTTCTATCCGTAGATTCCGGGACCCTATCGCCTGTCCTTCCTGGGCGAACAGCATAGGGTGCGAGCCAGATGACGGACCATGCAGTGATCATCGCCGGCGGTGGCCCGACCGGGCTGATGCTGGCGGGCGAGCTGGCACTGGCGGGCGTCGACGTTGCCATTGTCGAGCGGCGCGCCAGCCAGGACCTTGTCGGCTCCCGCGCCGGGGGGCTCCACTCGCGCACCATCGAGGTGTTCGATCAGCGTGGCATCGCCGACCGGTTCCTCGCCGCGGGGCAGAAGGCGCAGGTCAACGGGTTTGCCGGGGTCCAGTTCGACACCAGCGGCTTTCCCACCCGCCATCCCTACAGTCTCGGGCTGCGGCAGAAGCACATCGAGCGGATACTCGCCGGCTGGGTCGACGAGCTCGAGGTGCCGATCTATCGCGGCATCGAGACGACGGGCTTCGCCCAGGACGCCGCCGGCGTCGACGTCGAGCTCAGCGATGGCCGGTCGCTGCGGGCGCAGTATCTTGTCGGGTGCGACGGCGGACGCAGCCTGGTCCGCAAGGCGGCCGGCATCGCGTTCCCGGGATCGGATCCCACCACCAGCAACCTGATCGCCGAGGCCGAGCTGGCCGAGACGCCGCCGGAATGGGGCATCCGCCGCGACGCCCTCGGCATCCATGCCCTTGGCCGGGTGGAGTACGAGATCCGCAATGGCGAGATCGTCTATGCGGATCACGGGCCGGTCGGCATCCTCGTGACCGAACAGCATGTCGGACAGACCGCCGAACCCACCCTCGGCGATCTCAGCGCGGCGCTCATCACCGTCTACGGGACGGATTACGGGGTCCACTCTCCCACCTCGATTTCCCGGTTCACCGATGCTGCGCGGCAGGCGGCCTCCTACCGCAAGGGACGCGTGCTGATCGCGGGCGATGCCGCGCATATTCATCCCCCGGACGGCGGCCAGGGGCTTCAGACCGGGGTGCAGGATGCGATGAACCTGGGGTGGAAGCTGGCCCAGGTGGTCAAGGGGATTTCGCCGGAAAGCCTCCTCGATACCTACCATTCCGAGCGCCACCCGGTCGGCGCCCGCGTCCTGCGCAACACGATGGCCGCGGTCGCGCTTCGCCGCGAGGACGACCGCACCAAGGCATTGCGCGACACCATGGCCGAGCTTCTCGGCATGGCGGAGCCGCGCATGAAGTTCGCGGCTTTGCTGGCGGGACTCGACATTCACTACGATCTCGGCGCGGGACACCCCCTGCTCGGGCGCCGCATGCCCGATCTCGACCTCAGCACGGCAAGCGGTCCGCGGCGGGTCTACAGCCTGCTGCACGCCGCCCGGCCGGTGCTTCTCAACCTCGGTGAGCCCGGCGGCCTCGGCATCGCGTCATGGGCGGATCGGGTTCAGGTTGTCGATGCCGGATACGCCGGTCCGTGGGAGCTTCCGGCACTTGGGGCTGTCACTGCTCCCACAGCCGTGTTGATTCGGCCCGACGGATATGTGGCCTGGGTGGGGGACCGAACCCGGCATGGGCTTGCCGACGCGCTGACCACCTGGTTCGGACCGCCTGCCGTGGCATAGGGGGCGCCCCCGTGAGGCGTGCGGGCGATCAAGGTCAGAGAAAGCTTTGAATCCAGGCCGAGGAAAAATGCGGCCCGGCGCAGGCAAGGCTTCAGCTCGTCGGGCCGGGCCGTCAGCGCCACCGGACAGGGCAGCGCATCGAGTTGTGTGGCCGCCTCGGGGGTGAGGCTCAGGCCACTTGCCGAGTAGCGGGGAGGAAACGCGGCGACAGAATCAATAAACCGTGCCGCGTTGCCATAAAATTATACGATGGTATCGGCTCCTACGGCTTTTCGAATAGCTGAACCGGACACCGCGATTGGGAGTCTTCAATTCGCCACCAAGCTGTCGCGATTGAACGCTGGATGGTCTGTCTCCAATATGGCGAATGTATAGCCGACGGCCACGCGCCCGGGACCGTGTGCATATCGGGAGGGAGCGCCGTTGGCATCTCATTGCGGTGCCGGTCGCGGTTGCTTTCTTCTCGAACTCCAGAGAATGTAGTGACATACCTACAATTCGCGGAGGCGCGGATGAGCATCACCACCCTCTCCAGCCGGGAATTCAACCAGGACGCCAGCCGTGCCAAGAGGGCGGCGCGGAACGGGCCCGTGTTCATTACGGATCGCGGCCGGCCGGCCCATGTCCTGCTGACCATCGAGGACTACCAGCGCCTGGCCGGCGGCGGCGCGACCATCGTGGATCTGCTGGTGATGGACGGGGAGGCGGAGCTGGAGATCCCGCCGAGGCGCGATCCCGCCCGGCCGGCCGATCTCTGATGTTCCTGCTCGACACCAGCGTCGTCTCGGAACTGCGCCGCCGGCAGGCCGACCCCAACGTCGTCGCCTGGGCCAGATCCGTCGCTCTTCCCAGCCTCTTCCTCTCGGCGATCACGATCGAGGAGATCGAGATCGGAGTCATGCTGGCGGAGCGGCGCGATCCCAAGCATGGCGGCTTCCTGCGCGCCTGGTTGGAGACCCAGGTCCTGACGTCCTTCGCCGACCGGATCCTTCCGGTGGATGTCACCGTGGCCCGCCGCAGCGCAGTGTTCCACGTGCCCGACCCTCGGCCCATCCGCGACGGCCTCATCGCCGCGACCGCCCTGGTCCACGGGCTCACTGTCGCAACCCGGAACACGGCCGATTTCGATCCCACCGGCGTGCCCACGGTCAATCCCTGGCTCTCGTGAACCGCTCAATCGTCAGGAGCCCGACACCGGCCCCGGCTGGCGCGGGCTGGACGGGAGGGCCGGGTCGACATGGCCCCAGTTCGGGGCCGACGCGGTCCAGATCACGCTCGACGGGCGGGCGATCTCCGGGTCGTCCAGGGCGCCGGCCCGGACCGCCATGTAGTCGGGTTCCTCCAGCGCCTCGCTGAACAGGGGCGTGCCGCAGGTCGGGCAGAAGCGGCGGCGCATCGTGGCGCCGCTGTCCGCCCGGCTGAGATACTCGCTGGTCGCGCCGGTCACGGTGAAGCCCGCGGTCCGGAAGATCGCGCCGATCGAGGCGTTGCCGGAGGACAAATACTGGCAGTCCCGGCACCAGCAGGCGCGCGCGACGACGGGCGGCTGGTCGAAGCCGAAGCGGACGGCGCCGCAGAAGCATCGGCCGGTGATGGGCATGGCGCGGTCCTCCCCCCTTGTTGCCGAGGAAGTGAAGGCCAGGCCAGGCGGGATGGCAACCCAGGGCTCCGGCGCTGATGTCTTTACAGCACCGCGGGCTCCGGCCGATCCTGCTGCCCATGATCCTGATCGGCCAATTCGATTCGCCCTTCGTCCGTCGCGTCGGCATTGCCCTGACGCTGTACGGCCTGCCCTTCGAGCACCGGCCGTGGTCGGTGTTCGGCGATCCTGAGAAGATCCGGCCCTACAACCCGCTCACCCGCGTGCCGACGCTGGTGCTGGACGACGGCGAGTCGCTGATCGAGAGCCACTGCATCCTCGACCATCTCGACAGCCTGGTGCCGGCCGAGCGCGCGCTGTACCCGCGCGTCGAGCCGGACCGGCGCCGGGCTATGAAGGTGGCGGCGCTGGCGATGGGGACGGCGGAGAAGGCAGTCAGCCTGTTCTACGAGCAGCGGCTGCACCAGGAGGTCTCCGACGTCTGGGTGACCCGCTGTCGGGCCCAGATCGCTGACGCCCTCGCCACCCTCGAGGCCGATCGCGCCGGCCGGGGCGGCGAGCATTGGTTCGGCGGCCGTCTCGGCCATGCCGACATCGCCGTCGCCGTGGTGCTGCGGTTCCTGGGCGAGGCCCATCCCGGCCTGGTCCCGGCGGCGGAGATCCCGGCACTCGCCGCCGACGCGGCCCGGCTGGAGCAGCTGGCGGCGTTCCAGGCCATATCGCAGCCCTTCATCGCGCCGGCCTGAGGCGCGAGGCTCAGCCGCGGGCCAGGGCGGCGAGCTTCAGCACGGTGTTCCAGTTGCGCCCGGTGCCGCTGGTGCCGAGTTTCTTCTCGATCGCCGCCATGGTCAGCTTCGAGCGACCGATGCCGTCCGGATAGGTGATATAGGCGTGCCGGCCGTCGGTCCGCACCTGCTCCCGCCCCACGATGCCGGCCTGCAGCGCGGCGACCGCCTTCGGCGCCTGCTTTAGCGGCAGGAGGACGAGATGGCTCGGGTCGCTCTCCGCCTCTTCGGGGAACGGGTTGCGGGCGATCAGGCCGGCCCAGTCTGCGGCGCTGCGGACGAACACCTCGGTGCCGAGGCCGAGGTGCTGTTTCAGCGCTTCCTCCAGGGTCCGCTCCAGCGCTCCCGCCGGGCCCTTGCCCTCGAAGACGAGATTGCCGCTCTGCAGCAGCGTGCGCGGCTCGGCGAGGCCGATCTCCGCCGCCAAGGCACGCAGATCCGCCATCCTGATCGGCGCATGGCCGGCGAGATTGACGGCGCGGAGCAGGGCGATCCAGGTGGTCATGACGGGATCATAGGGCGGCACGCCGGATCACCCCAGAACGGAAAATACTTTAAGCCTAAAGCAATTCGCCGTACTCTCGTGGGCAGGGCCGGAGGATTGCGCGTCCGGCCCGGGACGGGAGACAGAGATGCGGATCACGGTCATCGGCGGCGGTCCGGGCGGCCTGTACTTCGCGCTTCTGACCAAGAAGGCGCGGCCGGGCTGGCATGTCGCGGTGCATGAGCAGAACCGCGCCGACGACACCTTCGGCTTCGGCGTCGTGTTCTCCGACGACACGCTGGACGAGTTCCTGTCGCGCGATCCGGACTCCTACGAGCGGATCCGCGACCGCTTCGCCTATTGGGACGATGTCGCGATCCACTATAAGGGCGAGACCATCCGCTGCGCCGGCAACGGCTTCTGCGGCATGTCGCGGGTGACCTTGCTGCAGATCTTGCAGGAGCGGTGCCGCGAGGTCGGGGTCGAGCTGTCCTTCTTCGACCGGATCGAGCCGGCGGCGCTCGAGCAACGCTTCGCCGAGTCCGATATCATCGTCGCCGCCGACGGCATCAACTCGCCGATCCGCGAGCATTTCCGCGAGGCCTTCCGGCCCGAGGTCTCGGTCAAGTCCAACCGCTTCTGCTGGATGGGCTCGACCCGGCCGATGGGCGAGTTCAACTACTTCTTCCGCCAGACCGGGCACGGCGTGATCTGCGCGCACACCTATCAGTACGGGACGGATCAGGACGGCGGCGGCCGCTCGACCTGGGTGTTCGAGATGGACGAGGCCTGCTGGCAGGGCCACGGCTTCACCGAGACCGACGAGGAGGGCTCCCGGGAGAAGCTGGCCGCGATCTTCGCCGAGGAGCTGCAGGGCCATCCGCTGCTGCTGAACCGGTCGATGTGGCGGCGCTTCCCGCGGATCTTCTGCGAACGCTGGTGGCACAAGAACATCGTGCTGCTGGGCGATGCCAAGGCCTCGGCGCATTTCTCGATCGGCTCCGGCACCAAGCTGGCGATGGAATGCGCCATTGCCCTGTCGGATGCGGTGGTGGCCAAGGCCGAGAGCAGCGTCGACGCCGCCTTCGCCGCCTATGACACGGCCCGCCGCACGCCCTGCCAGGTCACCCAGCACAATGCGGACGTGTCGCTGGCCTGGTTCGAGCATATGAACCGGTCCACCGACATGGACCCGATGCAGTTCGCCGTGGTGGTGATGTGCCGGGCCAAGTCGATCACCTACGACAACCTGCGGATCCGCGACCCGGATTTCGTGCGCCGGGCCGACGACGCCTACTACGAGCGGCTGTGGCGCGAGACCGGCGACGACTACCGGACCACCCGGCCGACGCCGATGTTCACCCGCTTCAAGCTGCGCGGGATGGAGCTGGCGAACCGCGTGGTGATGGCGCCGATGGCGCAGTATTCCGCCGACCGCGACGGCAACCTGACCGACTGGCACTTCGTGCACTATGCTTCGCACGCCCTCGGCGGCATGGGGCTGATGTTCGTCGAGATGACCTGCCCGTCGCCGGACGCCCGGATCAGCCTCGGGTGCCCAGGCCTGTGGACCGACGCGCATGAGGCGCAATGGACCCGGCTGGTCGGGTTCGTGCACGGCCACGGCGACACCAAGATCGCCATGCAGCTCGGCCATTCCGGGCGCAAGGGGTCGACCCAGCTGGGCTGGGAAAAGGCCGACCACCCGATCGCCGAGCCGGCCGACAACTGGCCGGTGGTCTCGGCGTCGCCGCTGCCCTGGATCGAGGGCGTCAGCCCGGTGCCGGCGGAGATCGACCGGGCGGAGATGGACCGGATCAAGGCCGATTTCGTCCAGGCCACCGCGCGGGCTGCCCGCGCAGGTTTCGACCATCTCGAGCTGCATTGCGCCCATGGCTATCTACTGGCGTCGTTCCTGTCGCCGCTGACCAACCGGCGGGCGGACGAGTATGGCGGGCCGGTCGAGAACCGGCTGCGCTATCCGCTGGAGGTGTTCCGGGCGATGCGGGCGGTGTGGCCGGATGCGCGGCCGATGTCGGTGCGCATCTCCGCCACCGACTGGGCCGAGGGCGGCATCGGCGAGGACGACGTCTTCGCCATCGCCGAGGCCTTCCGCGACGCCGGCTGCGACCTGATCGACGTCTCCGCCGGCCAGACCGTGCCGGACCAGAAGCCGGTCTATGGCCGCATGTTCCAGGTCCAGTTCGCCGAGGCGATCCGCAACGTGCCAAGGATGGCGACCATGGCGGTCGGCGCCATTACCGAGCCCGGGCAGATCAACACCATCCTGCACACCCGCCGCGCCGACCTGGTGGCGCTCGGCCGTCCGCATCTGTGGAACCCGACCTTCGTCCGCCAGGCCGAGGCCTGGTACGGCGTGAAGTCCCAGTCCTGGCCGCAGCAATACTGGCCGGGCCGCGACCAGGCTTTTCGGGAGATCGGCCGGGCGGCCGACAAGCAGGCCGAGCTGCAGATCAAGGCCAAGTCGAGACGGCACGGGCGCTAGGAGCGGGCGGCGGCCCCCACGGCGTCGGCCAGGCGGTCGAGTTCCGCCTCGGTGTGCAGATACGAGACGGCGGCGCGGCAGATTTCGCCCAGGCCACGGGAGGTCATGTCGAGCGGAGTATAGGCCACGCCGTTGACCGCGATGGTGATCCCCTCGACCGCCAGGCGGTGGCGCAGGGCCGCCGGCTCGACGCCCGCGACTGCGAAGGACACCAGGGCGGCGCGCTCGACGCCGAGATCGTGCACGGTGACGCCGGGGATCGCCGCCAGCCGGCCGCGCAGCCCTTGCGCCAACGTGTCGAGGCGGCCCCGGATGGCGTCGATGCCGATGCCGCGGGCATAACGGATCGCGGTCCCGAGGCCGAGCCGCAGCGCCATCGGGAAGTCGCCCGCCTCGAAGCGCAGGGCGCTGTCCTGCAGTTGCGGGCCGTCCGGCGTCCAAGCGGCGGTTCGGGCGTCGTGATAGGGCGGGTCGAGGCGGAAGCCCTGTCGGACATAGAGCAGCCCGGTGCCGCGTGGGCCGCGCAGATGCTTGCGGCCGGGTGCGGCCAGCATGTCGCAGCCCAGCGCTGCGACATCGATCGGGAGCTGGCCGAAGGCCTGCGAGGCGTCGACGAAGTAGGGCACGCCGGCGGCGTGGGCGACCCGGCCGATCTCCGCCGCCGGGTTGATCAGCCCGCCATTGGCGCCGATCCAGGTCAGCGACACCAGCTTCACCCGGTCGTCGATCATCGCGGCCAGAGCTGCGGGCGAGGCTTGGCCGGTGTCGTCGCAGGGGATCACCTCGATCACGGCGCCGGTGCGGGCGGCGGCGCGCTGCATGGTGGTGAGATTGCCGCCCCATTCCTGCCGGCCGACCAGGATGCGGTCGCCGGCCTTGAGCGGCAGCCCGGCGAAGGCCAGGCCCCAGCCCTGGGTGGCGCTGCCGGTGAAGGCGATCTCGGCCGGCGTCGCGCCGATCAGGGAAGCGGCCTCGGCGCGGGCCTCCTCCAGCGCCGGCGTGGCGGCCTGCCCGGCCTCGATCGGCCCGGACACTGCTTCGCACTGCAGATGGGCCAGCACGGCGTCCAGCACCGGCTGCGGCGGCAGCGAGCCGCCGGCATGGTTGAAATGCAGCACCCGGTCGATGCCGGGCGTCTCCGCGCGCAGCCGTGCCAGATCCATGGTCAGCCCTCGAGCTCGACGACGGCTTCGACCTCGACCGACACGCCGCGCGGCAGGGCGGCGACGCCGACCGCGGCGCGGGCATGCTTGCCCTTGTCGCCGAACACCGCGGCGATCAGGTCCGAGGCGCCGTTGCCGACCTGCGGCTGCTGGGTGAAGCCCGGGGCGGAGGCGACGAAAACGCCGAGCTTGACCACGCGGCGGATGCGGGCGATGTCGCCGCCGGTCGCGGCCGCGACCTGGGCCAGGATGGCCAGGGCGCAAGCCTGCGCCGCCTTCTGCCCGTCCTCCAGCGACACGGTGTCGCCGAGATGGCCGAGCCAGGCCGGGCCGTTGCGGTCCTGCGAGATCTGGCCGGAGATGAACAGCAGGTTGCCGGCCTGGACATAGGGCACGTAGTTGGCGGCCGGGGCAGGGGCCGCGGGCAGCTCATGGCCCAGGGCGGCGACGGCTTCGGCGATGGTCTTCGGCATGGTCGGATCCTTGGTATCGGAAGCCCGGATGCTAACCGCCGGCGGCCCCGTCGACGAACGCCAAGTTTTCGCCCTATGGGTGACTTGGATTCATCTGAAGGCGAAGCAACAGCCGGCCCGCGTCGGTGACGGTGACGGTCAGGTCCTCATAGTCCGCGATCACCGGGTGCCGCGTCACCATCGGGCGGGCATGGGTGGCGCCAACGACCATGACCATGGCGCCGGATGCCTCGGCCGAGGCGATGCCGGCCGGCGCATCCTCCCAGACCAGGCAGTCCTCGGGGTCGACCCCCAGCCGCTTCGCCGCGGCCAGGAAGCCGTCCGGCGCCGGCTTGCCGCGGGCGACGTCCTCGGCGGTGACCAGCACGGCGGGCGGGACCAGGCCGGCGGCGGCGAGCCGCTTGGCCGCCAGCGCCCGAGGCGCCGAGGTGACGATGGCCCAGCGGTCGGGCGGCAAGGTGCGCAGAAACCGCTCCACCCCGGCGATCGCGACCACGCCGTCGACATCGTCGATCTCGGCCTGGGTCAGCTCGGCGGCCTCGCGCTCCACATCCGGCACGCCCCAGCGGCGGATGGTCTCGACTGCGCGCACGCCATGCATGCTCTCGACCACCGCATCGGCATCGAGCCCATGCCGCTCGGCCCAGCGGGTCCAGACGCGGACGGCCGAGGCGATGCTGTCGATCAGGGTGCCGTCCATGTCGAACAGGAAGGCGGCGTAGCTGCGGCGCGTCAGCATCGGATCAGTCTTTCCATGGCGCGGGGTGGCCGGAAGCTGCGGCCTCGCCGCGAATCCAGTCGAGGAAGGCGGCGACCGGCGGGGGCAGGGGGCCGGGCCGGGCCACCAGCCAGTAGCCGAGGTTGGTCAGGGCGAAGGGTGGGCCGCCCAGCGGCTCGACCAGCGCGCCGCTGCGCAGCCGCTCGCCGATCAGGGCGTGCCGGCCCATGGCCACGCCCTGGCCGGCCAGCGCCGCCTCCAGCACGATGTTGTAGTCGTGCAGCATCAGGGTGCGGGCGCGGGCCAGGTCGAAGCCATGCGCCGCCGACCAGGCCGGCCATTCGATCGGCTCGCGGGCATAGGACAGCAGCAGCGTGTGCTGCAGCAGGTCGGCCGGCACTGCGATCGGTGGCCCGCGTTCGAGCAGCGCTGGGCTGACCACCGGGGCGATGCGGTCAGGCATTAGCAGCGTCGCCTCGACCTCCGGCCAGCCGCCGGTGCCGTAGCGGATCGCCAGGTCGGCCTCGCCGGCGCCGACATCGACCAGGGTGTTGGACGGCTCCAGCCGCAGCTCGATCTCCGGATGGGCGGCGGCGAATCGGCCCAGCCGCGGCACCAGCCAATGGGTGGCGAAGGAGGCCAGCAGGCTGACCCGCAGCACCGCCCGCTCCGGCGCCCGAACCGCGCGCGTCTCATCGACCAGCAGGTCGAAGGCGCGGCGCACCCCGTCGAAATAGCGCTCGCCGGCCGGGGTCAGGGCAATGGCGCGGGTCTTGCGCCGGAACAGGGCGGTGCCGAGCTCGCGCTCCAGCCGCTGCACCTGGTGGCTGATGGCGCTCGGCGTCACCAGCAGCTCCTCGGCGGCGCGGCGGAAGCTGAGATGCCGGCCGGCCGCCTCGAAGGCGCGCAAAGCGGGCAGGGAGGGCAGGCGCCGGGCGGCCATCAGGGTCCGAAGACCGACCAGCCCATGGCTTTCGCGAGCCGCTCCAGCGCCAGGGTGCCGAGCAGAGAGTTGCCGTGCTGGTTCAGCCCGGGCGACCAGACGGCGACTGAGGCGCGGCCCGGCACGATCGCCAGGATGCCGCCGCCGACGCCGCTCTTGCCCGGCAGGCCGACGCGGAAGGCGAAGTCGCCCGAGCCGTCATAATGGCCGCAGGTCAGCATCAGGGCATTGATCCGCCGCGCCCGCTCCGGCGACACCACGCGGTGGCCGGTCGACAGCCGCCCGCCGCCATCGGCGAGGAAGCGTCCGGCCGCAGCCAGCTGCCGGCAGGTCATGGCGATGGCGCATTGGTGGACATAGACGCCGAGCGTCAGCTCCACCGGATGCAGCAGGTTGCCGAAGGATTTCATATAGGCGGCCAGCGCCATGTTGCGGTAGGCGGTGCCGGCCTCCGACCGCGCCACGGTCTCGTCGATGGCGATGCCCTCGTCATCGGCCAGCCAGCGGACGAAGCGCAGGATCGACCCGATCGCCTCGCGCGGCTGGTGCCCGGCCAGGACCACGTCGGTCACCACCAGCGCGCCGGCATTGATGAAGGGGTTGCGCGGCACGCCCTGCTCGTGCTCGAGCTGGACGATCGAGTTGAAGGCGTTGCCCGACGGCTCGCGCCCGACCCGCCGCCACAGCGCATCGCCGATGGCGCCCAGCGCCAGAGTCAGGGTGAAGACCTTGGAGACGCTCTGGATCGAGAACGGCACCTCGGCGTCGCCGGCGCAATGGAAGCCGCCGTCGAGAGAGGCCACGGCGATGCCGAACTGGCCGGGGTCGACCTTCGCCAGCTCCGGAATATAGGTCGCGACCTCGCCGCGCCGCTCTTCTCGCGCCATGGCGTCGGCGATGTCGCCGACGACGTCGCTCAGTTCGGGCATTCCCGGCTCAGCCTTCGCGGTCGATCGTCATGTACAGCGCGGCGCCGTCCGGCGTGTCGATCGGTCCGCGGCGCTGGAAGCCGGCCTTCTCATAGGCGCGGATCGCGGCGGCGTTGGCCGGGGCCGGGTCGACCTGGATCCGCGCCGTCTCCGGCAGCGCCAGCAGGCGGCGCAGCACCAGCCGGATCAGCCGGGTGCCCATGCCGCGGCCGATCACGTCGGTCTCGCCCAGAAAGAGGTCGATGCCGAAGGTCTGGCGCGGCAGCTGGTGGGCCGTCCAGTAGCTGTCGGGATTGGCGTGGTAGACATGCATGTAGCCGATCGGCCGGCTGCCCTCGCAGGCCAGGAACGGCGCGATGTTCGATTCGACCAGGTGGGCGGCGATCTGCGCCAGCTCCTCCTCCGGGTCACCCCACCAGCGCATCACATGCGGCCGCTCCAGCCAGCGGGCGATGATCGGCAGGTCCTCGATCCGCAGCGCGTCGAGGCCGATCGACGGGTCGACCGCATCCGCGATGCGCTCATCCGCCAGCTTCAGCGCGACCGGGGCGGGCCCTGCCGCGGGGAGGGGATGATCATCGCTCATGCCGCGCCGGGGAGGGCGATGTCTCGCCATATCGGGAAAGGAACAGACTCATGGACCGCATCGGTGCTGCGAACGGGTCAAGAACCTGTACCCGATCACGGCGGGCGGTCAAAGGGTCCTGTGGAGCCGCTCATATTGGCGCGTCGATGGCAACGTCGTCATCGCGAGGAGCGAAGCGACGTGGCGATCCAGGGGCTGGTGCCACTGGATCGCCGCGCCCCTTCGGGGCTTGCAATGACGGTTCTCTCCGTGAGGAACAAAGGGGACGGTTCAAGCCGCGAGCCCGCGTTCGAACGCGATGGCGCTGCGGACGGCCTTGATGGGGATTTCGTAGTAGCGAGCCACGACGGCCTCGGAGCCTTCGGCCCGGGCGGCGAGGGCGAGCGTCGCCGTCGGCACGCCGTATTCGGCGACCATCGGCGATCCGAAGCGTCGCCGGCGGTCCAGGGCGATGCCCGCGCCATGGCCCAGCGGCCACCACCGCGCCGGCTCGATGCCCTCGAAGTCGACATCCTGGAAGCTGGGCGCGATCAGCGCGTGGAATCCGTACTGGCCGCGGCGCTTGACCAGATCGACCAGGCGCGGCTCCGCCGTCTCCTGTCCGACCTGGAGAAACCAGGACACACCATCGGTCTTCAACCGGGCCGTCGACAGGGGCCGATCCTCGCCGGTCTCGGATCGCGCAATCTCGATGCCGCGGCGGACAGCCTGAAGCGGCACGCCGTTGCTGACGAGGGCATCGACCATCCGCGATTCCATCAGGTCGCGGAAGCTGAGGCCTCTCGGATTGTCGTCGACCGGTGCGATGTCGGTCGGCCACAGCGGGGCCGAATGATGCTGTTCGCCTCGATCGCTGTAGCTGTACCCGTTGAGCCAGCGGCGGGCCGTGACGGCGGGCATGTGCAGGAGGCGCGCAGCGTCCGCCACGGTGTAGAGACCGATCCCGAGCAGTCTCGGATAGGTGGATCCGTCCGGCATCGCCCTCTTCCGGAAGCCTCCGGTCGAATGGAGTTTACCAAAGCCGCGGCGCGCCGTCCCGCCTGGATCAGGACAGGTCGTACGGCAGCTCCTCGTCCCGCTGGTTCAGGAACAGCAGGACGATGCCGGTGACGGTCAGGAACAGATGCGCGGGCGCCTGGCCGTTCCACTCCTTGGACTGCCACATGGCGAACCATTCGCCGCCTATGACGACGAAGCCGAAGGCGTAGAGCAGGAAACCCATGCCGACGCCGGCCAGCGCCGCGGATTTGGCCCGGGCGAAGACAGTGGCGGGCGCGTCCCAGCGCAGTCCCATGCGCAGCGCGCCGGCCCAGCAGACCAGCGCCGTGGCGACCTGCCAGGCTATGATCAGGGCATAGGCCACATGGGCAGCCCCTGGAACGTCGATCGCCCGCCACATCAGGGCGGGCGATCGGAAGGTCGTGTCCATCGCCAGCACGTGCCGGACGAAGGCGAAGTTGGAGCCGTAATCGATCAGATTGCCGAACGCGACCAGGGTGAAGAACAGTGCAACACCAGCTGTGGCCAGGATCTTGAGGACCCTGGCCGTCAGCATCAGTGGGCCATCGCCGGCTCGCGGCCGATATCGGCCATCGGGTGCCGCTCCGCCCGCTGCAGGGCCTGGCCCTGGGCGTCGAACAGGTGGCAGGTGTCGGCGGCGAAGCCGATCTGGACCTGGTCGTTGGTCTTGGCCCGGCTGTCGCCTTCGGCCTGCACCGTCAGCATGCCGGCGCCGGTCTTCAGGTAGAGATAGGTCTCGCCGCCGAGGCGCTCGACCACCAGCACCTGGCCGGGCATGGTGGCGGCACCGGTGCCCTGCACGTTCATGTGCTCCGGCCGGACGCCGAGCGTGACCTTGTCACCGACCTTGGCCCGGCCCGGCTGCACCGGCACGGTGACCGAGCCGCCGCCCGGCAGCCCCACCGTCGCGGTGGCGCCGTTGGACGCGGTGACCTCGGTCTCGATGAAGTTCATCTTCGGGCTGCCGATGAAGCCGGCGACGAACAGGTTGTCCGGGTGGTGGTACAGCTCGAGCGGCGAGCCGACCTGCTCGATCCGGCCGGCGCTCAACACCACGATCTTGTCAGCCAGCGTCATCGCCTCGACTTGGTCGTGGGTGACGTAGACCATGGTGGCGTTCAGGTCGTTGTGCAGGCGGGCGATCTCGATCCGCATCTGCACGCGCAGCGCCGCGTCGAGGTTCGACAGCGGCTCGTCGAACAGGAACACCTTCGGGTTGCGCACGATGGCGCGGCCGATGGCGACGCGCTGGCGCTGGCCGCCCGACAACTCCTTCGGCTTGCGCTTCAAGAGGTGCTCGAGCTGCAGGATGCGGGCGGCGTCGCCGACCTTGCGCTCGATCTCGGCCTTGTTGGTCTTCGCGAGCTTCAGGCCGAAGGCCATGTTCTCGTAGACCGTCATGTGGGGGTAGAGCGCGTAGCTCTGAAACACCATCGCGATGCCGCGCTCGGCCGGCGGCAGGTCGTTGACCCGCTGGCCGTCGATGGCGAGGTCGCCGGCACTGATGTCCTCGAGACCGGCGATCAACCGCAGCAGGGTCGACTTTCCGCAGCCCGACGGGCCGACGAAGACGACGAATTCGCGGTCGCGGATGTCGAGATCGACGCCTTTGATGATCTCGAGGTCGCCGAACGACTTACGAATGCCACGGAGCGTTACGCCAGCCATGTTTCCTCCACTGCGCAAACTTTGTCCGCACCATATCCAGCACGGGCGCCTGAGGCCAGCATTTTGGAACCGTCGCTGTCAAATCGTCTGATGTTTGTATGATTCTGATTCGAGAACGCTGGCCGCGGCGCCCCGCGATCGATTGACACCGGTCGGGCCGGCCCCCTAAATCCGCCGGCCCAAGATATCCCGCCCGTCAGGACCGGCGCGCCGCATCGTGATCTCCACCATCGAAGCTCGCGCGGTCGTCGTGTTGCCTCTCTTCAGGAGACGCGCATGAGCAAGCATGCGATCAAGGCCGCGACCGCCCTGGTCGGGCTGGCCGGGCTGTGCGGGATCATCGCGCTGGTCGCCTCGCAGAACGCCGAGGCGGTGCTGCAACTGCTGCTGAATGCCAGCGGCGGCATCCTGCTGGTGGTCGCCTCCCACGTCCTGGCGATGGGCTGCTCGGCACTGGCGTGGCGCGCCGCGATGCGGCCGCTGTGGTCCGCCGGACCGGGCATCTTCCTGTGGGCGCGGCTGGTGCGGGAATCGGCCAATGCGGTGCTGCCCGTGGCCCAGGTCGGCGGCAATGTGCTGGGCGCCCGCGTGCTGGCGCTGCACGGCGCCGGCACGCTTCCGGCCGGCGCCGGCATGCTGGTCGACCTGACCCTCGAATTCCTGACCCAGATCCTGTTCTTCGCCATCGGTCTGGTGGTGCTGATCGCGATCGGCGGTGGCGACGCGCTGGGCTGGGCCGCGCTCGGCCTCGGCATCGCGGTGCTGATGGGCATCGGGTTCGTGCTGGCGCAGCGCTGGGGCATGTTCCGGCTGTTCGAAAACCTGCTGGGCCGGATCGCCCAGCAGTTCGACTGGCCGGCGCTGGGCGGGCTCTCCGGGCTGAACGACACGGTGCTGGCGATCTACCGCGACCGCGGCGCCATGGCCCGGGCGGCCGCCTTCCACCTCATGGGCTGGGTGCTCGGCGCCGGCGAGGTCTGGCTGGCCCTGCATGTGCTGGGTGCCGAGATCGGCTTCGCCGAGGCCCTGGTGATGGAGAGCATCGGCCAGGCCGTCCGCACCGCCGCCTTCCTGGTGCCGGGCGCGCTCGGCATCCAGGACGGCAGCATCCTGGCGCTCGGCGTGATGTTCGGCCTGCCACCGGAGCTCGCCCTGTCGGTGGCGCTGGTCAAGCGCCTGCGCGAGCTGCTGCTGCATGCGCCGGCGCTCCTGATCTGGTACCTCATCGAAGGCCGGCGCCTGCTGCGGACGCCGGATGTCGCACGCGAGCAAGCCTGAATGTCGATCTACACCCAGCCCCACACCTCCTGGACCCACCGGCTGACCCGGATGATGGTGCGGCCCCTGGTCGGCACCCGGGTCACGCCGAACCACCTGACCACGGCGCGCCTGGTCACCGGCCTCGCCAGCTGCGCCGCCTTTGCCGTCGGCGATGTGCAATGGACCGTCTGGGGCGGGGTGATCTGGCTGGTCTCCTGCCTGCTCGACCGGGCGGATGGCGAGCTGGCGCGGCTCGGCAACAGCTCCTCGCCCTTCGGCCATCTCTACGACACGGTCTGCGACCTCGCGGTCAACGCGCTGATGTTCCTGGCGATCGGGATCGGGCTGCGCACCAGCTGGCTGGGCGACGCCGGGCCGCTGCTGGGCATCGTGGCCAGCGCCGGGGTGCTGGCGGCCTCGATCCTTTCGGCCAAGCTGGAGGCGGCGGGCGCAGTCGAGACCAAGGCCTATGTCGGCATCCTCGGCTTCGACTTCGACGACGCGCTGTACCTGTTCGCCCCGGCGGCCTGGTTCGGACTGTTCCCCTACATCCTGATCGGCGCGGCGATCGGCGGGCCGTTCTTCGCCATCCTGACCGCGGTGCGCCTGCGTGCCGCACGGGCGGAATCGCGCGCAGGATAGAGCGCCTATTGACACTCATTCGCAATCTCATCTAAATCCCGCGGACCACACCGGAGCCGCCGACGCATGTACATCTGTATCTGCAACGCCCTGAACGACACCCAGGTCCGGTGCGCGGTCGAGTCAGGGGCGAAGACCCCGGGGCAGGTCTATGCCGGGCTGGGCTGCGCCCCGCGTTGCGGCAAATGCGTGACCTCGATCCGCCATATGGTGAACGAGGCCACCCGCGAGCAGGACGACGCGCCGGTCCTTCTCGCCGCCGAGTAAGCCGCCTCTATACGCCGCGCCGCGGCGGTGCTAGCCAGCCTCCCGACAGAATTCCGTAACGGGAGGCCGCGATGGCAGCGACCAGGCGCATCATCATCGACACCGATCCGGGCCAGGACGACGCCATCGCCATTCTGCTGGCGATGGGATCGCCGGAGCTGGAGATCGCCGGCCTCACCACCGTCGCCGGCAACGTGCCGCTGTCGCTGACCACCGCCAATGCGCTGAAGCTGTGCGAACTGGCCGGGCGCACCGACATCCCGGTGGTCCAGGGCTCGATCCGCCCGCTGGTGCGGCCGCTGGTCACCGCCGAGGCGGTGCATGGCAAGACCGGCATGGACGGCTCCGGCCTGCCGGACCCCACGACCAAGCCGGTCCCCGGCCATGCGGTCGACTGGATCGTCGACACGATCATGGCGGCGCCGGAAGGCACCTACACGCTGTGCCCGCTCGGGCCCCTGACCAACATCGCCGCGGCGCTGGTGCGCGAGCCGAAGATCGCGCCCAGGATCCGCGAGATCGTGTTCATGGGCGGCGGCTTCTTCGAGGGCGGCAACACCACCCCGGCGGCCGAGTTCAACATCTATGTCGACCCGCACGCCGCCCATGTGGTGCTGACCAGCGGCATCAAGCTGACCATGGTGCCGCTCGACGTCACCCACAAGGCGCTGACGAACCGCCCCTGGCTCGACCAGGTGGCGGCGCTGGGCACGCCGGCGGCGAAGAGCGTGCACGGCATGCTAAGCTTCTACGAGCGCTTCGACATGGACCGCTACGGCATCGCCGGCGCGCCGCTGCACGACCCCTGCGTCATCGCCTATCTCTTGAAGCCGGAGCTGTTCGGCGGCCGCGACTGCCACGTGGCGGTCGAGCTGGCGGGCGAGCATACGCTGGGGATGACGGTGGTCGACTGGTGGGACGTGGCCGCCAAATGGGGCCAGCCGGACGGGAAGCAGAAGAACTGCCGCGTGCTGCGGGACATCGACGCCGACGGCTTCTTCGAGCTGATCTACCAGGCGCTGCAGCGGCTGTGAGCATGGTGGAGGGTGGCATGACCGAATCCCTCGAAAGCATCTTCACCATCGAGGCGGCGCCGCTGAAGTTCGGCGCCGGCGCGGCCGAGGAGCTGGGCTGGGAGCTGAAGCGCCTCGGCGTCTCCCGGGTGCTGCTGGTCGCCGATCCGGCGCTGCACGAATTCGAGCTGGTCGACCGGGTGATCGGCATCATCCAGCGCAGCGGCATCGGCGTAACTCGGTTCGAGGGCATCGCGGTCGAGCCGACCCTCGATTCGCTCGAGCTCGCCGCCGAGGTCGCGCTTTCGGCGGAGGTCGACGGCTTCGTCGCGCTCGGCGGCGGGTCGACCATCGACACCGCCAAGGTCGCCAACCTGATCAAGCGCCATGGCGGCGCCATCATGGACTACGTCAACGCGCCGATCGGCGGCGGCCGCAAGCCGCCGGGGCCGCTGTTCCCGCTGGTGGCGGTGCCGACCACCTCCGGCTCGGGGTCGGAGGCGACCACCGTCGCCATCCTCGACATCCCCGAGCTCAAGCTGAAGACCGGCATCTCGCACCGGTACATCCGCCCGAGCCTGGCGCTGGTGGACCCGGAGCTGGCGCGCACCACCTCGGCCGGCGTCACCGCCTCGGCCGGGTTGGACGTCGTCTGCCACGCGGTCGAATCCTACATCTCCAAACCGTTCGACGCCCGGCCGCGCCCGGCCACGCCGGACGACCGGCCGCCCTACCAGGGCAGCAACCCGGTGGCCGACATCTGGTCGCTGCAGGCGATCGAATTCGGCGGACGCTTCCTGGCCCGGGCGGTCGCCGACGGCGATGACCTGGAGGCGCGCGGCGCGATGATGCTGGGCGCCACGATGGCCGGGATCGGCTTCGGCACCGCCGGAGTGCACATCCCGCACGCCTGCGCCTATCCGATCGCCGGGCTGAAGCATGTGTTCCACGCCGAGGGCTATAGCCGCGACCACGCCTTCGTGCCGCATGGCTATTCGGTGATCGTGACCTCGCCGGCGGCGTTCCGCTTCACCTATGATTCGGCACCGGAGAAGCACATCCGGGCGGCGGAGCTTTTGACCGGACGTCCGGTCAGCGATCCGGGGCCGGACAGCCTGCCCAGGGCGCTGATCGCGCTGATGCGCCAGGTCGGCGCGCCCAGCGGCATCGCCGCGCTGGGCTATGGCGAGGCCGACATCCCGGCCCTGGTCGTGAGTGCCATGAAGCAGCAGCGGCTGCTGGTCGGCGCGCCGAAGCCCGTTGGGCCGGCCGATATCGAGCGCATCCTGTGGGAATCGCTGGCGAACTGGTAAGACAAAGGCCGCCGGATCGCTCCGGCGGCCTCCAGTTCATTCGCGGCGGCGGCTCACGCGGCGCGCAGCACCACCTCGGTCGGCACGTAGTTCAGGCCCAGGGCCTCGGCCACCGGCTTGTTGGTGATCTGGCCGGAATGGACGTTCAGCCCCTCGCGCAGATGCGGGTCGTCGAGGCAGGCCCGGCGATAACCCTTGTCGGCCAGCGCCAGGGCGAAGGGCAGGGTGGCGTTGTTCAAGGCCACGGTCGAGGTCCGCGCCACGCCGCCCGGCATGTTGGCGACGCAGTAATGCACCACCCCGTCGACCACATAGGTCGGGTTGTCATGGGTGGTCGGCTTCGAGGTCTCGAAGCAGCCGCCCTGGTCGATGGCGACGTCGACCACCACCGAGCCGGGCTTCATCTTCGAGATCATCGCACGGGTCACCAGCCGCGGCGCCGCGGCCCCGGGCACCAGCACCGCGCCGATGACCAGGTCGGCACCAGTGACGTATTCCTCGATCGCGTCGACGGTCGAGTAGATTGTGTTCAGCTCGGCGCCGAACTGCAGGTCCAGCTCCTTCAGCCGCTGCAGCGACTTGTCGATCACCGTGACATGGGCCTCGAGGCCCATCGCCATGCGCGCCGCATTGGTGCCGACCACGCCGCCGCCCAGCACGACGACCTTGGCTGCCGGCACGCCGGGCACGCCGCCCAGCAGCATGCCGCGGCCGCCCTGGATCTTCTCCAGGCAATGGGCGCCGCACTGGATCGACATCCGGCCGGCCACCTCGCTCATCGGCGCCAGCAGCGGCAGGCCGCCACGGGCATCGGTCACGGTCTCATAGGCGATGGCGACCGCGCCCGACTTCATCAGGAGCTCGGTCTGGCGCGGGTCGGGTGCCAGATGCAGATAGGTGAACAGCACTTGGCCGCGGCGCAGCATGCGGCATTCGTCCGGCTGCGGCTCCTTGACCTTCACCACCATCTCGGCGCGGTCGAAGACTTCCTGGGCGGAGGACACGATTTCCGCCCCGGCGGCGCGGTAGCGGTCGTCGCCGAAATCGATCCCGGCGCCGGCACCGGTCTGGACGATGACGCTGTGACCGTGATGGACCAGCTCGCGGACGGAGCTCGGGGTCAGGCCGACACGGTACTCGTGGGTTTTGATTTCCTTCGGCACGCCGATGAGCATGTTTCCCCCGGGTTTCGTTGCCGGCGGCCGCCCTGCGGGCGGCGCCTTACCCGATTCCTACATCAGCTCTGCGGGGAATGACATCGTCGTCGGCGCCGGGGCCGCCCCGACTTGTGAGGCGAAAGACAAAACCGCCGCGAGGCGGGGCCTCCGGCGGTGTGGTCGATCCGGTCGGTCACCGCGGCGGGCCGCGGTCAGGGAGCGTCAGAAACCTTCGCGATCGAGCCGCTTGCGCGCCACCTTCCGGGCGCGGCGCACGGCCTCGGCCTGCTCGCGGGCGCGCTTCTCGGACGGCTTCTCGTAGTTGCGACGAAGCTTCATCTCCCGGAAGATGCCCTCGCGCTGCATCTTCTTTTTCAGCGCACGCAGCGCTTGGTCGACGTTGTTGTCACGGACATGGACTTGCACGTTCTGCCTGAGCTCCTTTCACCGCCGGAAGCGAGGCCGGCGCAGGGGTTTGCGGAGCCTGCCTTGTATCATGCGATTTTTTGCTTGCCAAGCCGAGGCGGATCAGGTTTGGCCCCTTTCCAGGAGACAAGGCTTTGACTCTGTTGAAGATCACCGGCATGGGGCATCCGATCCTGCGCCAGATCGCCGACTCGGTTGCCGACCCGGGCGACCCGGAGATCGCGCGGCTGGCCGCCGACATGATCGAGACCATGCGCGACGCGCCGGGCATCGGCCTGGCGGCGCCGCAGGTGTACCGGCCGCTGCGGCTGATCGTGTTCGAAGTGCCGCCCGGCCGGCAGGAGGAGGGCGAGCCGCCGGCGCCGGACGGGCCGACCGTGCTGATCAATCCGGAGATCGTGCCGTTGGCCGACGACACTGCGGTCGGGATGGAGGGCTGTCTGTCGATCCCGGGCTTCCGCGGCCTGGTGCCCCGCTGGCGCCGGATCGGCTATCGCGGCCTCGGCCTCGACGGCCAGGTGATCGAGCGCGAGGCCGAAGGGCTGCACGCCCGCGTGGTACAGCATGAGGTCGACCATCTCGACGGCGTGCTGTATCTCGACCGCCTGCGCGACCTGACCGACCTGGCGGTCGACGCCGAGGCGCACCATCTCGCCGACCGAGCCTGAGGGAATCCCCATGACCGACCAGACCCTGAGCGACCAGACGGCCGAGCGAGACGCCCTGCTGCTGGCGGTGCTGCCGCATGTCGCCTTCGATGGCTGGACCCGCCCGGCGCTGCGGCTCGGCGCCGAGGATGCCGGATTCGGGCTCGACGAGGTCGCTGTCCTGGTCCCCGGCGGGATCGCCGAGCTGTCGGACCATCTGCATGACTGGGCCGACCGGGAGATGCTGGCCCGACTGGCGGAGGAGGGCGAGGCCTTCGAGAGCCTGCGGGTGCGCGAGAAGATCGCCCGGGCGGTGACGGTGCGCCTGGACCTGCTGCTGCCTTATCGCGACGCGGTCCGGCGCGACCTGGCGCGGCGGGCGCTGCGGCCGCTGTCGCGCCGGGGCTTGCGCCAGCTGCACCGCACCGTCGACGCGATGTGGCGGGCCGCCGGCGACCGCTCGACCGATATCAACTATTACTCCAAGCGCGGGCTGCTGGCCGGGGTCTATGCCTCGACCCTGCTGGTCTGGCTCGACGACCGGTCGGAGGGGCAGGAGATCACCGGCGCCTTCCTCGAGCGCCGGATCGGTGAGGTGCTGGCCTTCGGCCGCCAGATCTCCGGGCTGAAGCGGCTCGGCGACCTGGCCGAGGCACCGTTCCGGCTGGCCGCCCGGCTGCGCGAGGGGCGGGGAGCGACGGCCTCGTAGGTTAAAGATTCGTTGCTTGTCATCGCCGGGCTTGACCCGGCGATCCAGGGGCGACCCAGCGCGGCCTCGACATTCCTGGATGCCCGGATCGAGCCCGGGCATGACAGGTTTGTGGGGTGGCAGCCTACTTCTTCCGGAACGCGTCCAGCGTCACGATCTTGGCGCCATCGGCCGGCGCAGCTTCGGACGGGCCTTTGCCGGTCGGCCCCTGCACCACCTTGCCGGTATCGTCCTGCGCCGACTCGGCCGTGTCCTCGTCGGCGATGCCGTCCTCCGCGGCCTCGGCTTCGGCAGCCTCCTTCGCGGACTGGAACTGCAGGGCGAAGTTGACCGACGGGTCGGCGAAGGTGGAGATCGCGGCCAGCGGGATCACCAGGCGCTCGGTCTTGCTGGAGAAGCTGAGCGAGACCGAGAACCGGTCCTCGCAGACCTCGAGCCCGAAGAACTGGTGCTGCAGGACGATGGTCATCTCCTGCGGGTATTTCTGCCGCAGGTATTCCGGAATCGCGACCCCGCGATGATTGGTCACGAAGGTCAGGTAGAAATGATGATCACCCGGCAACCCCTTCTCGGCCGCACTGGCCAAAGCTTCCCTGACCACGCCCCGCAGGGCGGATTCGACCATGCGGTCATATCGAAGTTCGTCGTCCATCCGATCACACTAGACCGGGGCCGGCGGGATGAAAAGGGAGACGCGCGGCAGACGGCCGCCCATGTCCGACATTCCGGCCGAGATTTGGAAGAGAGAAGCGGGGCGTTCTGTTGCTGGGTGCCCCAAGCCCCACCTCGACGGGGCTAACCGCCGAGGGATTGATCGAGGACGCTTAGCTGCTTACGCAGCCGCGCGAACCTCAGCAAAGTTGTCGTTGGCAACTATTGCAATGGCCCGATAACGGCGGAACCATGCCGGACGAAAACCTTTCCTTTACTACACGCGTCGATCCTATTTCGCCCCCATGCTCCGTCCAACACCGGAGATTTGGTGGAGGCGCCGGGTACCGCCCCCGGGTCCGCAGCGTCTATTCCAAAAGGCGTTTATCGTCATAGTCGGTTGCCCGACACCCCTAAGATAGGGGCTCGGCGGCGCGGATGGAAGGGTGGAAACCGTCATCGCCCCGTCACAGCACGAAATCGGCGACGACCAAGCCGATCAACCCGGTCAGCCGGATATGGAAGTCCGAGACGCCGTCGCCGTTGAGGTCGCCGGCGATGGTGGTGGTGGTCGGGTCGGTCGCGGCGAAACGCAGCTCGCCGGCATGGTGCGTGTAGAGCCCTGTGCCGATGAAGCTGAAGGCCTGGTTGCCGGCGAGGGCGGCATCGGCGTCCATCACCGACAGATCGACCTTGTCGCCCTGGGCGTGGCTGAAATCGGTGATCCGGTCGGATCCGGCGCCGACCTGGCTCTCCCATGCGCTGCCATAGGCGAAGCGATCCGCCCCGGCGCCGCCGGCCAGCGTATCCTGGCCGCCGACCCCGACGAGCAGGTCGTCGCCCCACCAGCCCGACAGGGTGTTGGCGCCGGCGCTGCCGTACAGGGCGTCGCCGACCTGGCTGCCGGACAGGTTCTCGATCCTGGCCAGGCTGTCGCCCTGGGCATCGCCGCCGCTGGCCGTCGCGGTGGTCAGGTTGACCACCACCCTGATCCAGCTGCCGTAATAGCTGGCGAGGTCGATGCCGGCGCCGCCGTCCAGGACGTCGGCCCCGGCGCCGCCGCGGAGCACGTCGCTGCCGCGGCCGCCGCTCAGGTGATTGATGCCGCTGCCGCCGGTGAGCTGGTCGGCGCCGTCGCCACCGATCGCATTCTCGATCACCGTGCCGGCGGCGAAGGTGACGGCCCGGCCGGCGATGGCGGCGGTGCCGGCGGCGAGATCGATCACCGTGGCGCCGGTCAGGGCCGCGCCGTTGATCATGTCGACCCCGCCGGCGTCGCTCAGCATCCGGCGCGCCGCATCGGCGCCGCTGGTGGCGAATTCGTTGGTGTAGACATAGGTGTCGTCCGCGCTGGCGGCATCGCCGTACAGGCGCAGGTTCCAGGAGTTGAGCACGCCGGTGTCGCCGCCGGCCAGGTCGCGGATGGTCAGCGACCACACGCCCTGGCCACTCTCGCCCCAATCCTGGACGGTGCTGAAGGTGAAGACGATGTTGTTCTGGTCCGCCCCGTTCTCGCTGAGCTCGCCCAGACCCGGCCGGTTCACCAGGGTGCTCCGGGTGCCGTCCGGCGAGGTCAGGACGATCTGCAGGTCGCCGATCCAGCTATGGGTGAGGTTCAGCCCGACCTCGACGCGGTCGATCTCGATCCCGGTGGCGATCGTCAGGCTGGTGGTCGTGCCGCCTTCATCGCCATCCGGGATCGCGAGGCCGGGCGACGCCGAGGCGGAGACGCTGATCTCGTTGGCGCTGGTGTGCGCGGGGCCGCTCCAGCTTTCGGCCAGGCGCACCGCTGCATGGGCGTCGACCAGGCCGAAGCCGATGTCGTGATTGACGGTCAGGCCGCCGCCGTTCCAGTTGGTCGCACCGTTGGTCTGGTCGCCGGATGTGGTCGCGGCGCTGCGGGCGCTGTAGGCCAGGATCTCCTGCACGTCGCGCCAGCCGAGATTCGGGTTGGCGTCCAGCATCAGGGCGACGACGCCGGAGATCATCGGCGCCGCGGCCGAGGTGCCGTTGAAGCTGGTGGTGTAGCTGCCGGCGGCATAGCCGGCATCGCCGACCCGGTCGGTGGTGACGATGGTGCCCGCGCTCGGGCTGCCCGGCGCCCCGACCAGGATCGAGGCGCCCTGGGTCGAGTAGTCGGACAGGCTGCCATCCTGGTTGGTGGCGCCGACGGTGATGGTCCAGCGGTTGTTGGCGAAGCTGTGCAGGTTGGTATCGTCGCCATACCCGTAGGCGTTGCCGGCCGACTGGACGATGATCGTGCCCAGGCCATCGCGCCCATTGGTGGCGGCGTTGACGGTGGCCGCGCGGGCGGCGGTCCAGGTGGAGCTGGAGAAATTGTCGAGAAAGGCGGAGTTCGGATCGTCGAAGAAGGCGTTGCCGAAGCCCCAGCTGTTGTTGAGCACATCCGCATCCGTCGCCGCACGGTTGCGCGCGTTCGCCGCCGCGCTCTGCAGCGTGTCGAGGAACAGCGGGTCGTAATAGGACAGCAGCGTCGCGCCATAGGCGATTCCGACCACGCCGGTGCCGTTGCGCTCGGCGGCGATGATGCCGGCGACGGCGGTGCCGTGGTTGTCGTCGGCCGTCACCGGCGCACCACCCGCGCCGCCCGTGGCGGCGTTGAAGCTGTGCGCTGTGTCGAGATTGCCGTCCAGGTCGGTGTGGTTGAAGGCGATGCCCTGGTCGTGCACGGCGACGACCACGTCGTTGCCGGTGAATTCTTCCCAAAGGTTGCCGAGATTGATGCCCCAGGCGCCGGTGAGATGCCATTGCTGGGCATAGAGCGGATCGGTCGGAGCCGGCATGCTGCAATATCCTGCAATGAAATGGGAAAAGATGATTCGTATCAGGATAATGAGACTGTTCTGGGATGCAATTGCCTTAAACTTGTGGAATGTGGCGGCCATAGCCCCGCACCGGATTGCACCAGCCCTTGGTCCTGGAACCCGGCGCCGCTACACTATCTGGAAATTCTCTGACAGAAACCTGACCCGATGACGATCACCGCCGACCAGCGCGCCGAGCTGGACCAGATCCGCGCCGCCACCTTCGCCACCCGCCGCGCCACGGTGCCGGCGCTGGAGGAGGTCCTGTTCGAACCGCTGCCCGTGCTCGACCACGGCTTCGTCCGCGTGATCGACTACATGGGCGATGATTCGGCGGTGGTGCAGGCGGCGCGCGTCTCCTACGGCCGCGGCACCAAGAAGGTGTCGGAAGACGAGGGGTTGATCCGCTACCTGATGCGGCACTGGCACACCACGCCCTTCGAGATGTGCGAGATCAAGTACCATGTGAAGCTGCCGATCTTCGTGGCGCGGCAGTGGATCCGGCACCGCACCGCCAATGTGAACGAGTACTCCGCCCGCTACTCGATCCTCGACCGGGAGTTCTACCTGCCGGCGCCGGAGCATCTGGCGGCGCAGTCCAGCAGCAACCGCCAGGGCCGCGACGCGGTGCTGCAGGGGGAGGAGGCGTCGCAGGTGCTCGACCTGTTGCGCGAGGATTCCGAACGCTGCTGGCGCGATTATGCCTGGATGCTGAACGAGGAGATCGACGGTGCCGAGCCGGTCGACCCGAATCGCCAGGGCTTGGCGCGCGAGCTGGCACGAATGAACCTGACGCTCAACACCTACACCCAGTGGTACTGGAAGACGGATCTGCACAACCTCATGCATTTCCTGAGGCTGCGGGCCGATCCGCACGCGCAGTACGAGATCCGCGCCTATGCCGACGTGATGCTGGATTCGATGGAGCGCTGGGTGCCGCTGACCACCCGGGCGTTCCGCGACTACCGGATGAACGCGGCCACGATCTCCGCCCCCGGCCTCGCCGCGCTGCGCCGGATGCTGGCGGGCGAGGCGGTGGCCCAGCCGGACAGCGGCCTCAGCCCGCGCGAATGGCGCGAGCTGATGGCGGTGTTGGACCGGCCGGCCTGACGCCGCCTGGCTGCTAGCGCTGCGGGATGCCGAGCTCGTTCCGTGCCGCTGTGACCAGCGGCCTCGTGGCGTCGTTGTTTTCCCACTCCTGACCCGACAGCTTGTCGGCCACCTTGTACTGCTCGAGATGCTGGCGCTGCTCCTCGGGCAGGTCGGTGCACACCGCGGGCAGGGCGGCGAGATAGTTCTTCAGGTATTGGCGCGTGTTGCCCGGGATGGGGCTCTCCGTTCCCGGATTCGTGGCGGCGGGCACCGGGTCGTTCACGTTCTGGACGACCGTGTTGTACAGCTCCTCCATGACCAGGCCGGAGGAGGCGCCCCAGTCGTGCCCGGTCACCGCCTCGAATTTGGCGCTGTTGTCGGCGCCGTTCACCGGACCGATGTAGTTCCAGATCTGTGCCCTGAGCTGGGCGCGGTCGCCGCTGTCGGCGGCCGTCTGGATCGCGGTCAGCTTCGGATCGGTCTGCGGCGCGTCGGCGGGGGCTTGGGTGCCGGTGGTCGTCAGCCCGCGCTGCTGCGCAACCTCCGTCACGTCGGCCTTGATGTCGTCGCCGTTGGTCGGCCACTCCTGGCCGAGCAGCTGGTCGACCAACTGCTGCTGCGCACCGGTGTCGTTGCCCAGCGCGTCGAGGGCATGGTTGATCACGAAGCTGCGCGCATGGGCGGAGCCCTCGGCAGCATAGTCGTAGCCGACCAGGTCGAAGGTGGCCTGGACAAAGTCGTCCTGCGGCACCGAATTCAGATAGGTCTCGATATCGGCGTCGATCCCGGCCCATTGCTGCATGGCGGTGCCGGAATCGGCGTTTGCGGCCTTGTTCGCACGGGTCTCGATGCTCTGGGCGAAGGCGTCTCGGCCTTCGGGGCCCAGGGCCGCGGCGCCCTCGGCGGTGGGGGCGGGCACCGCCACGGCCTCGCCGATCTGGATCAGGTCGTCATTCGCGAAGTTGTTGTGGGCGGTCATCTCGGACCATGGTGAGCCGACCTGCTCCGCCATCGACCATTGCGAATCGCCCCGCTCGGCGATCAGGAACCGCATGTTCGAAGCCTGGTCCGGGTCGATGCCGTTGCGTTGCATCGCGGCCTGGACCGATGCCTGCCACTGCTGCTGCTGCCCGGTGGGCACATAGGTCGTGACGCCGTTCTCGACCTTGAGCAGACGCCCGTCCTTGTCGACCTCGATCGCCATTCCGGCCTCCATCCCTCTCCGTTTGGCGGCACCATAAGCGAGGGGCAGTCTCAGAAAGATGACGGTTCGATGAAGATCGCTATCGTTTAGGATTCTCTGACGAAAATCCTATTTCGAGTGCGGCGTCCTCTTTGTCATACATATGAAATAACGGTGTCACGCAAGTTTCCTAAGCTTCCCGACCGGTCCATCAAGGCGGCGGGAAGAGATGCTGAAGCCGATCGAGCGCAACCCACGTCCCGCCAGCCCGGTCCGGCCCAACCCCGATCCGGCATTCCAGGCCGCGGTGCGGCGGGCCCTGGCCGCGCGAGCCGCAGCCGAGGGGCGCCCGCCCGAATCGCATGGCTACGAGACGGCGGGTCAGGTGCGCCCCGGCGACGATCTGGTGCAGCTGGTGGGGAGCAACGGGATCGCCGACAACCGGCAGTTCCCCGATCCGAACAGCATCAACCCGGGTGACATCTACTTCCAGCAGCGGACGTCGCCAGTCAGCGCTCAGACCGAGAGCGTGATCGACACCGCACTCGCGTATGACCGGCAGAATGGCGCGGCATCGGCGGCGAGCCAGCGCAACTGGGACGCGGTGCAGTCGGCGATCGCCAGCGAGCTGCGCCAGACCGTCAAGCTCGACGCCAACGGCCAGCTCCAGCTCACCGACGACCAGCAGGCGAAGCTGCAGGCGCTGAACAGCTGGGCGGTCGGTACCGACCGGCTGTCGCTGGAGACGCAGCAGGCGCTGAGCCAGGTCGACAGCGAGGTTCAGCAGGAGTCGCGCAACACGATGCTGGACCAGAGCATCGCGGCGATCCAAGGCGACCTCGACAAGGTCAACCACAAGCTCGACGACCAGAGCTTCGTCCGCAAGGGCTGGGGCTGGGTCACGCCGGGCAAGAGCTCGGGCGAGGAGTTCCAGGATTTCCTGGAAGACAAGCTCGACGACCTGAAGCAACTGAAGGCCAACGACACCGGGCTGCCGCAGTCGCAATACGAGCAGAAGGTGAACGCCGTCCTCGGGAACTTCGACCAGGAGTTCCAGGATCACGCCAAGGCGATGGAGGACAGCGATGCGACCTGGAACACCATCGGCGAGGTCGGCCGGGTCGTTGCCGCGACGACGGTCGGCATCGTCGCCACGGCCGCCACCGGCGGCAATGTCGTGGCCGGATTCGCGGCGGGCTTCGGCACCTATGAGCTGATCGACGCGGCCGGCGACATCAGCGCCGTGGCCCAGGGCGAGGACATGTACGCCGACGGCCACAGCTCGATCATCGGCTTCGGCATGGATGCGGCCGGCTGGGACGGCGCCAAGGGCGACGGTGCCGGCGTCAGCTGGGACCACACCAAGGCGACGCTGAAGGACACGGCGATCGACGCGGTGTCGTCGATCAGCACCGCCGGGGCCACGACCGCCGGCATGAAGGTCACCGCCGCCGTCGGCACCCGGCTCGGCGCCACCGCGCTGCCGAACCTCGGCGCGCGGGTCATCGCCACCTCGGCCGGCGGCACGGTCGGGCAGGCGGTGAACGGCACCGGCCAGCTCGCCTCCGACGCCACCCGGCTGGCCTTCGACAACAAGCTGTTCACCGCCGAGGGCGGGCAGCAGATGCTGAATTCCGCCAAGACCCAGGGCATCTATCTGGCCACCGCCCCGGTGACCGGCGCGGTCTCGGGGGCCATCCCGACTCAGCGCGTGGTCAGCCCGGCGGCGACCGGGACCACCCAGGCGACCCAGCAGACGGCCGGCGACGTCACCCGCCTGTCGCGCCTGGGCGTGACCGCCCAGTTCGGCAACGACGTGGTCAGCAATCTCGGCGGCGCCGAGCTGGTGGCGCAGCTGACCCAAGGCCGCCACATGAACCGAGACGAGGCGATCTCGTCGGTGATGGGGGCGGTGCCGGGCACCGTCCAGAACATCGCCATGCACCCGCAGATGATGCAGCGGGTCGCCGACCGCCGCGACATGCTGCAGGCCAATGGCGGCGTGCGGCAGGAGGGCGATGTCCCGAAGCTCTGGGGCTGGCAGAACAAAGGGCCGGAATTCCGCCTCGGCGCCCAGGTCCGGATCCTCGGCAGCGCGGATCCGGCCACGGATGCGGCGGGCGCCCCGCAGCTCGGCCAGCCCACGATGGCGTCCTTCGGCGGGGCGATCAGCACCAAGACCAACTACCGGGCCATCGGCCAGTCCGTCATCGACAGCCTGGTGATGGGGTCGACCAAGCCGCTGCGGCTGACCCTGGGCAAGGAGCTGACGGTGTCGCAGCGGCCGCGCGAATACCGCAACGTCACGCTCAAGGAGGCGGGGCTGATGCCCACCTCCAACCAGACCGTGTTCCAGATCAAGGGATCGACCGTGCTGAAGCAGGGCGAGCGCACGCTGCTCGCCACCGACCCGACCCAGGTCAAGGCCGATTTCCTGCCGACTTTGCAGGCCGTGCGCACGGTCGGCGAAGCTGCCGACGGCAGCGGCACGGTGATGGAGCTGAACTGGGGCGCCATGCTGCCGGACGCGCAGACCGTCCGGCTCGAGCCGGGCGAGATGGACCTGTTGGGCACCGTCGCCGGAAAGGACACCGACGCCTTCGTCGAGGTGCCGAACGACATCAGCTTCACCAAGCTGATGGAGGAGCAGAAGGCCGGGCTGCGGCCGCGCGCCTGGACCAACTTGATCCCCGGGCTGAACAAGATCTGGCGCGTCGGCGCCGAGCGGCGGCCGGAGGACAACATCACCGTCACCATCCCGAAGGGCACCAAGCTGTCGCAGCAGGCCTGGGAGCAGATGCAGGCCACTTATGGGCGGCTGTCGATGCGGACCCGGATCGTGGTGGACGACGAGACCAGGCAGCTTCTCCTGGACTCGGAGCCGGACCTCGCGACCATCCAGGACCTGGTCGGGAGCGGGCGGATCGACCCGAATGCGGCGCAGTCCTACGTGCCCGGTCGGGCCAGCGGCATGCGGCTGTCGGCGGTCACCGGCAAGCCGGCGGAGCAGTATGTCGATCTGCTGACCGGCAAGGACTATCAGTGGCATCCCGACGCGGCCAATGCCGATTTCATCTTCAACGACCGTTACCCGACCGAGCGCATCCCCGGCCTGCCGGACAGCCTGCCCAATCCGGACCAGATCCGCGCCAATGCGGCGTACCAGGCCCGCAACATGGTGAACGGCGCGCTGCCGGACGCCGTATCGGGCCGCTTGCCGGGCGTGCTGGGCGGCGATCGCGGGCGTACCCGCCGCGTGCCCGCGGTGCCGTCAGAGGTCAACATGTACCGCCGGCTCGCCGGGCCGATGGCTTCCTTCGTGGCCGAGGCGACTCGCATCACCGGGTCGTTCAAGCTGCCGGCGCTGCGCTTGCCCTTCCTGCCGGGCGCGCTGTCGCTCGAGTTCCGCGGCCAGGTCAAGATCGACCCGCCGGGCAAGTCCAAAGAGACGCCGCGCGGGGTCTCCAAGGCGGTGCAGGACAGCGGGATGACCCTCCGCACCTATAGCGACGCCGGCAGCTTCCGGCAACTGGCGGTGCCGGGCTGGCTCGACTCCTTCCTGAGATGGTCGGAGCAGGGCCAGGGCGTGCTGTTCCCGGAGGGCGGCGCGCATGGCATGACGCAGTACCTGAAGGATCTCGACGCCCAGGCGACGACGCCGCAGCAGCGCCAGGACATCGCCGACTTCCGCCGCGACGTGCTGCCGAAGCTGCAGAACGAGACCCTCACCACGCCGGCGACGGCCCAGGCGATCCGCGACTTCCTGACAAGCCAGGCCAAGCCGGTCGGCACCTCGACGCCGGCCGATCCGATGCCGCTCTGGAACCAGAGGCGTCAGGCCGGCGGCACGTCCTGACCGCTCACTCCAGGTCGATGACAGGCCGGCTGCACAGGTTGAGGCTCCAATACTCGGCCTCGGCGCCGTCCTTCTGGCGCACCTTGACGTCGAAATAGCAGCCGCCGCGCAGGTCGTCGATCGAGATCCGGGCGGAGGCGCCGGGCGCCAGCGGTGCCGCGCGCAGCCGGTTGTAGCCCCAGGAGCTCTCGAAATCGGGCGAGACGCGCAGATCCTCGACCGTGCCGGCCCGCCGGTTCTGGATCTCGACCGAATCCGGCAAGGCCTGGGCCCGCGCCGCAGCCGTGAGTCCGGCTGCGAGCAAGGCGAAGGCCGCGATCCGGCAGAAGCGTCCCATCACTCTCCCACTCCGAGGGGGCGTCCGGTCGATCCCGGCGCCGTTCGGTTCGGCTTCTTATCGGATCGATTTGTGGCGAGGTGGTGACGCCGTGCCCGGCTCACTCGATCACGATCCGGGGGGCAACGGGGCCGGCGCCGGAGCGCAGCTTGGCCCACACCCGCGCGGCGATGCCGCGATAGGCCTCGGCATGCGGGCTGTCCGGTGCCGAGACCACGATCGGGTGCCCGGAATCCGAGGTCTCGCGGATGGCGATGTCGAGCGGGATCTCGCCGAGGAAGTCGCAGCCCAGCTTCTCCGCCTCGGCCCGCGCGCCGCCATGGCTGAAGATGTCGGTGCGGTGGCCGCAATTCGGGCAGCAGAAATAGCTCATGTTCTCGATGATCCCGAGCACCGGGACATCGACCTTGCGGAACATGTTCAGGCCCTTGCGGGCGTCGAGCAGGGCGATGTCCTGCGGCGTCGACACGATCACGGCCCCGGCCAGCGGCACCTGCTGCGCCATGGTCAGCTGGGCGTCGCCGGTGCCGGGCGGCATGTCGACCACCATCACGTCGAGCGTGCCCCAGTTGACGTCGCGCAGCATCTGCGACAGCGCCGACTGCACCATCGGGCCGCGCCAGATCATCGGCGTCTCCTCGTCGATCAGGAAGCCGATCGACATCACCTTCAGCCCGTAATTCTCCTTCGGATCCAGGCTCTTGCCGTCCGGCGAGTTGGGCTTGCCGGTGATCCCGGTCATCCGCGGCATCGACGGGCCGTAGATGTCGGCGTCGAGCAGCCCGACCTTGAGGCCGAGGGCCGCCAGCCCCAGGGCGAGGTTGACCGCGGTGGTCGACTTGCCGACACCGCCCTTGCCGGAGGCGACCGCGATGATCGACCCGACGCCGGTGACGGGCAGCTTGCGGCTTTGTGCCCCACCCGGCGCGGCGGGCCGGGCCTGGGCGCCTTGCGGGGCGGCCGGGGCTGCCGCGCCGGAACCGCGATGGGCGGTCAGCACCGCGGTGACCGAGAGCACGCCCGGGATCGCCGCCACCGCCTTCTCCGCCGCCTGGCGCAAGGGCTCCAGGGCCGGGCCGCGCTGCGGATCGACCTCGATCGAGAACAGCACATGGCCGTCCCGCAGGGTCAGGCCGGAGATCATGCCAAGGCCGACGAGATCACCGCCGCGCTCATCGTCCTGCACCTTGCCCAGCGCCTCGCGCACCGCGGCCTCGGTCACCGTCGTCCGGCCTGTCGCCATGGTTGAACTTCCTGCCCTTTGTCCAATATGACAGGCTCCACATTTGCTGCCCGTCGCGCCGAGATATAGCATCCGGCGCCCGGGATGACAGGGCGGTCGACGGGGGAAGGGAACTGGATGCCGTGGAGTAATCAAGGCGGTGGTGGCGGCGGCGGGGGCGGCCCCTGGGGTGGATCACCGCAAGGCGGCGGACAGAATCCCTGGGGACGTGGCGGCGGGCCGAGCCAGGCCGACATCGAGGAGATGATCCGCCGCGGCCAGGACCGGTTCCGCCAGGTCATGCCCAAGGGCTTCGGCGGCGGCCGCGGCATCCTGATCGCGATCGTCGTCATCATCATCGGCTGGCTGCTGACCGGCATCTACCGGGTGCAGCCGGACGAGCTGGGCGTGGTCCAACGATTCGGCGCCTATGTCCGCACGGAATCGCCCGGCCTGCGCTATCACCTGCCGGCGCCGATCGAGACGGTGACCAAGCCGTCGGTGACGACGCAGAACCGGATCGAGATCGGCTTCACCAGCGGCGAGGGCCGCGCGGCCCCGCGCGACGTGCCGGATGAAAGCCATATGCTGACCGGCGACGAGAACATCATCGACATCGATTTCGTCGTGCTCTGGCGCATCTCCGACCCGGTTGCCTACCTGTTCAACATCAAGGAGGCGAACGCCACCGTGAAGGTGGCGGCCGAGAGCGCGATGCGCGAGGTGATCGGCCACACCGAGATCCAGCCGGCGCTGAACGAGGCCCGCGGCCGGATCGAGCAGGACGCCCGGCGCCTGCTGCAGGCGACGCTCGACAGCTACGGCACCCCCGGCCGGCCCGGCGCCGGCGTGGTGATCGACCAGGTGCAGCTGCAGAAGGTGGCGCCGCCGCAGCAGGTGATCGACGCCTTCGACGACGTCCAGCGCGCCCGCCAGGACCAGGACCGGCTGCGCAACGACGCCGAGACCTACCGCAACGACATCGTGCCGCGGGCCCGCGGCGACGCCGAGCGGATCGCGCAGGAGGCCGAGGCCTATCGCGAGCAGGTGGTGGCCAAGGCCCAGGGCGACGCGGCGCGCTTCACCTCGGTGCTGAAGTCCTACCGCGCGGCGCCGGAGATCACGGCCGAGCGCTTCTATCTGGAGACCCTGGAAAGCGTGCTGAAGGGTTCGAACAAGATCATGATCGACGACGCCGTCGGCGGCCAGGGCGTGCTGCCCTACCTGCCGCTGAACGAGTTGATCAGCAAGCCGGCGGCCGCCCCGGCGCAGCGCGGAGGGCAGTGACATGAACGCCAAGCTTGCCGTCCTCGGCGCCGTCGTCGTCGTCGTCGGCCTGGTCCTGATCGATTCCCTCTACACCGTCGGCCAGAACGAGCAGGCCCTCGTGCTGCAGTTCGGCGAGGTGGTGAAGATCGAATCAGAGCCCGGGCTGAAGCTGAAGATGCCGGTGATTCAGAACGTCCAGTTCTACGAGAAGCGTGTGCTGGACGTGGATCCCCCGGTCGAGCAGGTGATCCTGTCCGACCAGCGCCGGCTCGACGTCGACAGCTACGCCCGCTACCGCATCGTCGACCCGCTGCTGTTCTTCCAGTCGGTGCGGAACGAGCAGATCGCCAGCTCCCGCATCAGCAGCTTCGTCAACAACGCGCTGCGCAACGTGCTCGGCAACTACAACCAGCTCGACGTGCTGTCCGAGCAGCGCGGGCCGATCATGCGGTCGATCCGCGACAGCGTCGAGGCCAATGCCAAGCCGCTCGGGATCGAGATCGTCGACGTCCGCATCGTCCGCGCCGACGTGCCGGAGGGCACGGTGCAGTCGGTCTATGACCGCATGCGCTCCGAGCGTGAGCGCGAGGCGGCGCAGTACCGCGCCCAGGGCGCGGAATACTCGCTGTCGATCAAGTCGCGCGCCGACCGTGACCGAACCGTTCTCCTGGCCGAGGCGGAGCGCAAGGCGCAGGAACTGCGCGGCCAGGGCGATGCCGAGGCGATCAATGTGCAGGCCGGGGCCTATGGCGCCGACCCGCAGTTCTTCTCCTTCTACCGCAGCCTGCAGGCCTATCAGACCGCGCTGGGCTCGAGCGGCACCACCCTGGTGCTGTCGCCGAAGGGCGACTTCTTCAAGTACTTCAACGACGCCACCGGCCGCGGCCTGGTGCCGGCGGTGACTCAGCAGACCCCGTCGGGCGCCGGCCCGGCACCGGCGGCTCCGTCAGCACCGGCACCGGCTCCGGCCCCCGAGACGCCGGCCCAGCCGGCGCCTGCGGCACCGGGGAACCCCGGCTGATGCCAGCCCGTTTCTCGCCACGATCGGGTGTATGATGACCGACGCCGGCCTCCCGCATGGGGCCGGCGTCGTACTTTGAGCGAGGGAGAGCGTTCGTGACCAGACCGATTGCCCGCCGCCCGACCGGCCCCGTCGCCGTCGCCCGTGCCGTGGGAGAGACCGCCCTGCTGCGCTGGGCCGCGACGGTGCTGGTTGTTGCGGCGATGCTGCTGGCGGCTGCTGCGGCTCGCGCCGCGCCGGCGCCAGACAGCTTCGCCGACCTGGCCGAGAAGCTGGTGCCGGCGGTGGTCAACATCTCGACCACCCAGAAGGTCCAGGACGGCCAGGACCTGCCGGAGATGCCGCAATTCCCGCCGGGATCGCCGTTCGACGAGTTCTTCCGCGACTTCTTCAACCGCCGCGGCCAGGGCGGCGGCGAGCGTCCGCAGCGGCCGCGCAACGCCACGGCGCTCGGCTCCGGCTTCATCGTCCGGGCCAACGGCTTCATCGTCACCAACTACCATGTGATCGAGGGCGCCGAGGAGATCACCGTCGTCCTGCACGACAACACCAGCCTCGTGGCCAAGCTGATCGGCCGCGACGACAAGACCGACCTGGCGGTGCTGAAGGTCGAGACCGACAAGCCGCTGCCCTTCGTCGATTTCGGCGACAGCGACGTGATGCGGGTCGGCGACTGGGTGCTGGCGATCGGCAATCCTTTCGGTCTCGGCGGCACCGTCACCGCCGGCATCATCTCGGCCCGGTCGCGCGAGATCAACGCCGGGCCCTATGACGACTTTCTGCAGACCGATGCGTCCATCAATCGCGGCAACTCCGGCGGCCCGATGTTCAACATGGATGGGAAGGTGATCGGCATCAACACCGCGATCTACTCGCCCTCGGGCGGGTCGGTCGGCATCGGCTTCGCCATCCCGTCGACGCTGGCGCGCGGCGTGGTCGACCAGATCATCGAGTTCGGCCGCACCAAGCGCGGCTGGCTCGGCGTCCGGATCCAGTCGGTGACACCGGAGATCGCCGAGAGCCTGGGCCTGCAGAAGCCGGAAGGCGCGCTGGTGGCCGGGGTCACCGAAGGCGGTCCCGCGGCCAAGGCCGGGATCGAGACCGGCGACGTCATCCTGCAGTTCGACGGCAAACCGATCAGCGAGAGCCGGCGCCTGCCGCGCGTGGTCGCCGACACGCCGGTCGACAAGCAGACCTCGGTCCAGGTCTGGCGCAAGGGCGCCCGCAAGGACCTGCCCGTGACGCTCGGTGAGCTCGAGACGGCGGAGGAATCCGGCCTCCTGGCTTCGACGCCTGACAGCCAGTCCGACAGCACCAAGCCGCAGGAGCTCGACGCGCTCGGGGTGACGTTGTCGGCACTGACCGACGCGCTGAAGAAGCAGTACTCGCTGGCCGACGACCAGAAGGGCGTGGTGGTCACCGCCGTGACCGGGGGGTCGCCGGCGGCGGAGAAGGGGCTGAAGCCCGGCGACGTGATCGTCGAGGTCGGCCAGGCCGAAGTGGCGGCCCCGGCCGACGTCGCCAAGAAGGTCACCGAGGCCCGCGACGGCGGCCGCAAATCGGTGCTGCTGCTGGTCGAGAGCGGCGGCGACCTGCGCTTCGTCGCCCTGCCGGTCGGGCCGGGCTGAAGCCGGGTAAGGCCAGACCAACTTCACCTGTCATGCCCGGGCTTGACCCGGGCATCCAGGGAATGTCGATGCCGCACTGGGTGGCCCCTGGATCGCCGGGTCAAGCCCGGCGATGACGATAAAGGGGGCATGATCCGAGAACATGTTGAGGGCGCTGCTCGCTTGGCGGCGCCCTCTCCTTATTGTGCTGCCCCTATTCCCTTCCGGCGCAGCCGCCGCAGGTCTTCGCGCCGCAACGCGCCGAGGCCGAACAGGGCGGCGAGATAGATCAGCCCGGCCACCGCCAGCACGCCGAGCACGGTGGTGACCGCCAGCAGGTCAGAGCGGCCGGCCAGGGCTGGCGCGGCCAGCACCAGCAGGCCCCACAGCGAAGCCGCCATTGCTCCCCCGGCCAGCACCATACGGGGCAGTCGCCGCCAAGCCGCGGTGTCGAGCCGGAAATGGCCGCGCCGGTGCAGCACCCAGGCCAGCAGCACGATGTTCAGCCACACCCCGGCCGAGGTGCCGATGGCGAGGCCGACCTGGGACAGCGAGTCCATCAGCGCGATCTTAAGCCCGACATTCAGCGCTACGGTGGCGACCGCGATCTTGACCGGCGTCGCCGTGTCGCCGCGGGCGTAGAAGCCGGGCAGCAGGCAGCGCACCAGCACAACGGCCGGCAGGCCGAAGGCATAGGCGGTCAAGGTCAGTGCTGACTGATGGGAATCGACAGCGGTGAACCGGCCGCGCTCGAACATCGCCGCCAGTATCGGCTCCGCCGCCACCAGGAAGGCGATGGCGAAGGGCAGGGTGAGGGCCAGGGTCAGCTCGACAGCCCGGTTCTGGCTGGTCAGCGCGCCCTCATGGTCGTCGGCGGCCAGGCGGCGCGTCACCTCCGGCAGCAGCACCGTGCCGACGGCGATGCCGATGACGCCGAGCGGCAGCTGGTTCAGCCGGTCGGCGTAGTTCAGGTAGGATTGGGCGCCGGTCGGCAGCGCCTGGGCGATGATGGTATCGGCGAAGACGCTGATCTGGGCCATGCCGGCGCCCAGCGTCGCCGGCCCCAGCGCCCGGAAGAAGCGGCGCACGCCGGGCGACAGGCGGGGGCGGACCAGGCGCAGCGACACGCCGGCCCGCCGCATGTCCCATTCCAGGTACAGGAACTGGGCGATGCCGGACAGGAACACGCCCCAGGCCAGGGCATGGCCGGCGGTCGGCAGGAACGGCGTCAGCGCCAGCACGGCGCCGATCATGAACAGGTTCAGCAGGATCGGCGCGGCCGCCGCGGCGCCGAACCGGCCGAGCCCGTTCAGCACGCCCCCCTGCAGCGACACCAGCGACATGAACAGCAGATAGGGGAAGGTGATCCGGGTCAGCTCGACCTTCAGATCGGTCTGCGCCGCCGCGGTGCCGCCCGGCTCCATCGCCGAGATCAGCCAGGGCATGGCGGCCAGGGCCGCCACCAGCACGACCAGCAGCACGGCCAGCAGGATCGCCTGCACCTGCTCGGCCAGCGCCAGCGCCTTGGCCTTGCCGTCGCGCTGCAGCGTGGTGGTGAAGGCCGGCAGGAAGGCGATGTTGAAGGCACCTTCGGCGAACAGCGACCGGAAATGGTTCGGCAAGCGGTTGGCCAGGAAGAAGGCGTCGGCCACCGGCCCGGCCCCCAGCACCGCGGCGATGATCTGGTCGCGGACCAGGCCGAGCACGCGGCTGGCGAGCGTCAGCCCGCCGACGGAGGCGATCTTGCGGTACACGCCTAGGCCGCTTTCAGCATGAGCTGAATCACAACTTGTCATTGCCGGGCTTGACCCGGCAATCCAGAGGATGTCGACAGCTTCTGGATGCCCGGGTCAAGCCCGGGCATGACAGTGAAAGGATGGAGCTCATCGGGAGCATTTATCCTTGTTGCCGCCTAGGCCGCCACGAACTCCGCTGCGCGGTAGCCCTGCAGGTAGAGGAGGGCGGTCAGGTCGCCATGCGCCACGGACACCGGCACCGATTCCCGCACCAGCGGCTTGGCTCGGAAGCCGACGCCGAGGCCGGCGGCCTGCAGCATCGGGATGTCGTTGGCGCCGTCGCCGACGGTGATGGTGTCGGTCAGGCTCAGGCCGCGCTCCGCGGCCATCTCCTCCAGGAACACGCGCTTGGCGTCCTTGCCAAGGATCGGCTCGCGCACCCGGCCGGTCAGGCGGCCCTCGGCCTCGATCAGGTGGTTGCCCTCGGAGCGGTCGAAGCCGACTGCCGCGGCCACCGGCCGGGTGAAGGCATCGAAGCCGCCGGAGACCAGGGCGCAATAGGCGCCGTTCGCCCGCATCGTCGCCACCAGGGTGCGGCCGCCGGGGGTGTAGCGCAGATCGGCCAAAGCGCGGTCGATGATCGACCGGGGCTGGCCTTCCAGCAGGGCCACGCGCTCGACCACCGCCTCGCGGAAGGCAATCTCGCCGCGCATCGCCCGCTCGGTGATCGGCACCACCCGCTCGGCGACGCCGGCCAGGGCCGCCAGCTCATCCAGCGTCTCGGCCTCGACGATGGTGGCGTCCATGTCGGCGACCAGCAGCCGCTTGCGGCGGCCCTGGGCCGGCAGGACATTGGCGTCGACCGGCTGCCCGGCCAGCGACAGCCGCGCCGCCGCCTGCGCCGCCTTGGCATCGGCCCCGGTGAAGGCGATGTCGCAGGCGATGCCGGGGGCCAGCCAGTCGACCGCGCCCGGCGTCCCGCCGGCGATGGCCAGCGCGTTGCGCACATGACGGGTCAGGGCGTCGTCGAGGGCCGGCTGGTCCGGCGCGGTGGTGAGGGTGAGGACGAGGTCCATGGCGCGGCGCATCTCCAGGGCAGGCGACCGTCTATGCCGCAGCGCCGCCGTCCCTGTCTATGCGCGCTTTGACTGGCCCGGCCGGGATCGATGGATCAGATCGTGGATGTAGCCCATCTTCTCGACCACGCGGGGGCCGATCACGAAGGGGTAGAGATCCGGCTGGCCCATTGAGCGGTTCAGGCAGTTGACGGCGTAGGTCAACGGCAGCCAGGCGTCGATCAGGGTCTGGACGTCGCGGACGCGATGCGGGTCGAACCGGATCTCGGTCTCCAGCGCCGGGTCGTCGGTGATGCCGGGGCTGACTCCGATGCCGAAGGCGCCGGCGATCTCCAGCGTGTCGACGATGTGCAGGTAATGCGCCCAGGTCTCGGCCCAATCCTCCCACGGATGCGCCGTGGCGTAGGCGCTGACGAAGCCCTGCTGCCAGCCGGCCGGGGCGCCCTGGTCGTAATAGCTCTGGAGCGCGGTCCCATAATCCGCCCGCTCGTCGCCAAACAGGGCGCGGAAGCTGTCCAGCTCGCCGCCGTCGCGGACCAGTCGGTCCCAGTAGTAGTGGCCGACCTCGTGCCGGAAATGGCCGAGCAGGGTGCGGTAGGGCTCGCCCATCGCATCCCGCGTGGCTTCCCGCGCGGCGTCGTCCGCCTCCTTCAACGACAGGGTGATCAGGCCGTTGTCGTGCCCGGTCATCACCTTCGGCGCGCCGGCGGCAGGGTCGGACAGGAAGTCAAACATCAGCGGCTCGGGGTCGCCGCTGGCCGCGGTCGGGATCGGCAGGGACAGCTTGATCAGGGAATAGAACAGCCGCCGCTTGGCCTGCTCGATCTTCTGCCAGCGGCGATGATTGTCCGGGTCCGACAGGTCGGGGATGGTGCGGTTGTGCCGGCAGGCGATGCAGAAGGCCTCGTCTCCAGCCGCGGGCACCATCCAGTTGCAGGCGTGCTGCTCCCAATTGGCGCAGAAGCGATAGCGTGCCCGCGGGTCGGCCAGGGCGATCCAGCTCGGCCCGTCCGGCTCCAGCGCACTCAGCGTCCCGATGTCCGGCAGGTAGCCGAGGTGCCGGCCGCAGCGTTCGCAGGCGCCGTTCTCGAAGTACAGCACCTGATGGCAGTGCTGGCATTTGAACAGTCGCATCGCGTCTCCTGGGCGGGCTCCCGGCCTGTCGCCGTGCGAGACATATAGGATCGCGATCGATATTGTCCCGCGCGTTGCGCCAGGTGGCTTCGGCGGCCGGCGTGGCGCCGGGTCGAGGTGAATGATGACGACAGCTTCCCATATGTCCGGAACTCCTGCCGTCATCATCGTCGGCGGGCCGACCGCCGGCGGCAAGTCGGCGCTGGCGCTGGATCTGGCGGAGGCGCTGGACGGCGTGGTGATCAATGCCGACAGCATGCAGGTCTATGCCGAGCTGGCGATCCTCACCGCCCGGCCCGGCCCGGCCGACCTGGTCCGGGCGCCGCACCGGCTGTATGGCGTTCTGCCGGCAGCCACGCGCTGCTCCGCTGCCGCCTGGTGCGACATGGCGCTGGCCGAGATCGGGCTGGCGCAGAAGGCCGGCAAGCGGGCGATCGTGGTCGGCGGCACCGGCCTCTATCTCCGCGCCCTGACCGAAGGGCTCAGCCCGGTCCCACCGGTGCCGGAGGAGATCCGCCGCGCCACGGTCGAGCTGCACGAGACCCTGGGCGGCGAGGCCTTCCATGCCGAGCTGATGCGCTGGGACCCGAAGATGGCCCAACGCCTCTCCCCCGGCGACAGCCAGCGGCTGATCCGGGCCTGGGAGGTGATGGTTGCCACCAACCGCTCGCTCGCCGACTGGCAGCTCGAGGCCGGGTCCGGCCCGCCGCCCGGCATGGTGTTCGACTGGGTGGTGCTGGCGCCGCCGCGCGACGCGCTCTACGCCGCCTGCGACGGCCGCTTCCGGGCCATGGTCGCCGCGGGAGCGCTGGAGGAGGCGCGGGCGCTGCTGGCGCTGGGCCTGGACCCGGAGCTGCCGGCGATGAAGGCGGTGGGGGTGCCGGAGCTGGCGGCGCATCTGCGCGGCGAGATCGACCTCGAGACTGCGGTCGCCCGGGCCCAGCAGGCGACGCGCAACCTGGCCAAGCGCCAGACCACTTGGTTCCGGAACCAACTGCCGGCCGAAAACGCAAGGGTGCAACGCAGCTATGTCGCTCACGCGCAATATTCGGAAAAAATTGCAGCTGAAACTTTGCGCTTTCTTCGCATTTTCGGTTGACCTCCCGGAATCTGCCGTCTAGCTTGCCGACCCTCGTTGATCCCCAACGTTGAACGCCGCGGCCCGGAGGGGGCCGCATTCAGAGGTTACGATGTCGACAGAAACGCTGACCGGAGCCGAAATCGTCCTGCGTGCCCTTCGGGACCAGGGCGTAGAGGTTATCTTCGGGTATCCGGGCGGGGCTGTCCTTCCGATCTACGACGCGATCTTCAAGCAGAACGCGATCCGCCACATCCTGGTCCGGCACGAACAGGCGGCGGTGCACGCAGCGGAAGGCTACGCCCGCTCGACCGGCAAGGTCGGCGTCGTCCTCGTAACCTCCGGCCCGGGCGCGACCAACGCGGTCACCGGCCTGACCGACGCGCTGATGGATTCGATCCCGATCGTCTGCCTGACCGGGCAGGTGCCGACCCACCTGATCGGCAACGACGCGTTCCAGGAGGCCGACACCACCGGCATCACCCGGCCCTGCACCAAGCACAACTACCTGGTGAAGGACGCCAACAACGTCGCCCGCATCCTGCATGAGGCGTTCTACGTCGCCCGCAGCGGCCGGCCCGGCCCGGTGGTGGTCGACCTGCCGAAGGACGTGCAGTTCGCCGACGGCATCTACACCCCGCCGGAGCATGTCGAGCACCGCACCTACCGGCCGCGGACCGAGCCCGACCCGGCGCTGATCGAGCAGGCGGTCGACCTGCTGGCCAAGGCCGAGCGGCCGATCCTGTACACCGGCGGCGGCATCATCAATTCCGGCCCGGACGCGTCCGCGGCGCTGCGCGAGCTGGTCGAGCTGACCGGCTTCCCCTGCACCTCGACCCTGCTCGGCCTCGGCGCCCTGCCGGCCTCCGACCCGCGGTTCCTCGGCATGGTCGGCATGCACGGCACCTACGAGGCCAACCTGGCGATGCACGGCTCCGACCTGATGGTCGCGCTGGCGTCGCGCTTCGACGACCGGGTCACCGGCAAGATCAGCGCCTTCTCGCCGGGATCGATCAAGATCCATGTCGACATCGATCCGTCCTCGATCAACAAGAATGTCCATGTCGACCTGCCGATCGTCGGTGACGTCGGCAAGGTGATCCGGGCGATGATCGCGGTCTGGAAGCGCCGGGGCTACAAGCCGCGCGACAAGGCGATCGCCGGCTGGTGGCACCAGATCAAGCAGTGGCAGGCCCGCAACTGCCTGCAGTTCAGCCAGGACCGGTCGCATGACGCGGTGATCAAGCCGCAATACGCGATCAAGCGCCTGGCCGAGCTGACCGCCGACCGCGACGACGTCTACATCACCACCGAGGTCGGCCAGCACCAGATGTGGGCGGCGCAACTGATCCCGTTCCAGAAGCCGAACCGCTGGATGACCTCGGGCGGGCTCGGCACCATGGGCTACGGCCTGCCGGCCGCGGTCGGGGTGCAGATCGCGCATCCCGAGGCGCTGGTGATCGATGTCGGCGGCGAGGCCTCGACGCTCATGAACATCCAGGAGCTGTCGACCATCGCCCAGTACCGGCTGCCGGTGAAGATCTTCATCGTCAACAACTTCTGGATGGGCATGGTGCGGCAGTGGCAGGAGCTGCTGCACGGCGAGCGCTACTCCGAGAGCTACTCCGAGGCGCTGCCCGACTTCGTCAAGCTGGCCGAGGCCTTTGGCCTGACCGGGCTGCGCGCCACCTGCATGGGCGAGGCCGACGACGTGATCCGCGAGATGCTGCGGATCAAGGGACCGGTGGTCGTCGACATGCAGGTCTCCAAGCTGGAGAACTGCTTCCCGATGATCCCGGGCGGCGCGGCCCATAACGAGATCCTGCTGGGGCCGTCCGACCAGGCCGCCAAGCCGACCTCGGAGGAGGGGATGGTGCTCGTATAAGGTCCGGACGGCACATTTCGCCGAGGCCGGCCCGCCTATGCTGCGGGCCGGCCTCGACCCTCGTCTCGGACCTTCGGATCACCGCATGACCCCCCAGACCCAGATCGAAACCCATACCATCGCCGTGCTGGTGGACAACGAGCCCGGCGCGCTGGCCCGCGTCATCGGCCTGTTCTCCGGCCGCGGCTACAACATCGAAAGCCTGACCGTGGCCGAGGTCGACGCGGCGCGGGACCTGTCCCGCATCACCGTCGTCACCTCCGGCACGCCGATGATCATCGAGCAGATCAAGGCCCAGCTGGACCGGCTGGTGCTGGTGCACAGCGTGCACGACCTGACCATGGACGGCCCGGCCGTGGAGCGCGAGCTGGCCCTGGTCAAGGTCCGCGGCGCCGGCGACAAGCGCATCGAGAGCCTGCGCATCGCCGACGTCTTCCGGGCCCGGGCCGTGGATTCGACGACCGAGAGCTTCGTCTTCGAGGTCACCGGCTCGTCCCAGAAGATCGACGCCTTCATCCAGCTGATGATCCCGCTCGGGCTGGTCGATGTCAGCCGGACCGGCGTGGTCGCCATCGCCCGGGGGCCCGAAGGGCTCCTGACCGCCGTCTGAACCCCTTGCTGCCGGTTGCCAGCAGCCGGCAGTTCCCGTCATCGTAGAGAAAGGCCGGGCCGCCCGGCCCCGTGTGAGAGGACAGAGCTATGCGCGTTTATTACGACCGCGACGCGGATGTGAACCTGATCAAGTCGAAGAAGGTGGTGATCGTCGGCTATGGCAGCCAGGGCCATGCCCATGCCGCTAATCTGCGCGACAGCGGCGCCAAGGATGTGCGCATCGCCCTGCGTCCCGAGAGCCCGACCGTGAAGAAGGCCGAGGCGGCCGGCTTCACCGTGATGTCGCCGGCCGAGGCCGCCGCCTGGGGCGACGTGCTGATGATGTGCACGCCGGACGAGCTGCAGGCCGACATCTATGCCCGCGACCTGGCGCCGAACATGAAGGAAGGCGCCGCCATCGCCTTCGCGCACGGCCTGAACGTGCACTTCAACCTGATCGTGCCGCGCAAGGACCTGGACGTGTTCATGGTGGCGCCGAAGGGCCCGGGCCACACCGTGCGCTCGGAGTACCAGAAGGGCGGCGGCGTGCCGTGCCTGATCGCGGTCGACCAGAACGCGACCGGCGCCGCGCTCGACATCGGCCTGTCCTACGCCTCGGCGATCGGCGGCGGCCGCGCCGGCATCATCGAGACCACCTTCAAGGAAGAGTGCGAGACCGACCTGTTCGGCGAGCAGGTGGTGCTGTGCGGCGGCCTGACCGCGCTGATCATGGCCGGCTACGAGACCCTGGTCGAGGCCGGCTATGCGCCGGAGATGGCCTATTTCGAGTGCCTGCACGAGGTCAAGCTGATCGTCGACCTGATGTATGAGGGCGGCATCGCCAACATGCGCTACTCGATCTCCAACACCGCCGAATACGGCGACTACGTCACCGGCCCGCGGATCATCACTGACGAGACCAAGAAGGAGATGAAGCGGGTGCTGGAAGACATCCAGTCCGGCCGCTTCACCCGCGACTGGATGCTCGAGAACAAGGTCGGCCAGGCCAGCTTCAAGGCCACCCGCCGCCGCCAGGCCGAGCACGACATCGAGAAGGTCGGCGAGAAGCTGCGCGCGATGATGCCGTGGATCGCCAAGAACAAGCTGGTCGACAAGGCCAAGAACTGAACCGGACCTCGACCCGGAGACGGAAAGGGCCCCGCGAGGGGCCCTTTTCTTTTACTCGGCCGGCGCCGCGACGCCCTTGCCGAACACGGCCCGCCGCAGTCCCCAGGCGGTGACCACCACCGCGGCCGAGGCCAGGCTGAGCAGGATCTGCGACCGGGTGTCGGGCTGGAACCACATCGCCACCAGCACCGCCGCCATGCCGGCGATGGTGAGCAGGGTGAGCACCGGGTAGAGCCACATCTTCACCCGCAGCCGCTGCGGCGGCGTGCGCGGGCGCAGCACCAGCTGCGACACGGCGATCATCAGATAGACGAACAGGATGACGGCGCCGGAGGAGTTCAGCAGGAACAGGAACACCGTGTCGGGCGAGACATAGGCGGCGACGACCGAGAGATAGCCGATCAGGGTCGAGGCCAGGATCGCCCGCGCCGGCACGCCGCCCTTGGTGGTGCGGGTCAGGGCGGTGGGGGCCTCGCGCCGGCCGGCCAGCACGAACAGCATGCGCGAGGCGGTGTAGAGGCCGGAGTTCAGGCAGGACAGCACCGCGGTCAGCACCACGGCGTTCATCAGGTCCGCGGCCCCGGGGATGCCCATCCGCGCGAAGGCGACGACGAAGGGCGATTCCTTCGGCGCCAGGCTGTCCCAGGGCAGGATCACGGTCAGCAGGAACACCGAGCCGATGTAGAAGATCAGGATCCGCACCACGACGGAGCGGGTGGCCTTCACCACCGCGCGCTCCGGGTCCTTGGCCTCGGCCGCGGCGATGGTGGCGATCTCCGCCCCCACCATCGAGAACACCACGACGACGATGCCGGAGAAGATCGCCCCGACCCCGTTCGGCAGGAAGCCGGCGGACGGCGTCAGGTTGGAGAAGTCCATGGCGTGGCCGGGCCACAGCCCGAATACATAGCGGTGCCGAGCAGCAGGAACACCGCGATGGTCGCGACCTTGATGCCGGCGAACCAGTATTCGAACTCGCCGAAGGACCGGACCGAGTAGAGGTTGGTCGCGGTCATCAGCAGCAGGAGACCCAGCGACGCCGCCCACAGCGGCACGTCCGGCAGCCATTTCTGCAGCAGGCCGGCGCCGGCCACCGCCTCGAACCCGACCACGATCACCCAGAAGTACCAGTACAGCCAGGCCACGGTAAAGCCGGCCCAGTCGCCCAACGCCAGCCTTGCGTAGTCGGAGAAGGAGCCGGTGGAGGGGTTGGCCGCCGCCATCTCGCCCAGCATGCGCATCACCATGATGATCAGCACGCCGGTGACGGCATAGGTCAGGAAGGCACCCGGGCCGACCGTGCCGATGATCGAGCTGGAGCCGACGAACAGGCCGGCACCGATGACGCCGCCGATCGCGATCATGCTGAGGTGGCGCTGCTGCAGGCCCTGATGGAGCCCGCCCTCCGGTGCTGCGGCCATGGTTCGATCTTCTTCTTGTGGACCCGATGCGCGGCCTCCTAGCCTGATTTGACCGACCGCACACGCGATTTTGTCGGGAATGAAGCGTTCTAGCCCGTATGCGACGCCGGCTGTAGGATTTCCGCCCGCGATCCAGGGAGATGTGCATGACGAGCTATCGTGATGAGGATGTGGCCCATCTCGCCCGGATGGTCGGGCTGGCCAGATCCGATCCCGACAATATCCAGCTGCTGTCGCCACGCGACGCCTGCGCCGTGGCGCTGCTGCTGAACCGCCTCGACCTGCTGCCGGAGGCGCAGCGCCATCCGCTCGCGGCGCTGGAGCTGCTGGGCCCGGCCGGACGGGAGATGGTGCTCGACCTGTACCACCGACACGCCGGCACCGACGCGTCGCAGGACGCTTAGGCGGATCAGCCGGGGGTGGAGGCGATCGGCGCCAGCAGCAGGATGGCGCCGATGGCGATCAGCGCCAAGCCCGGCCAATTCGCCTTCAGCCCGAAGCCGCGCAGGCTGAACGACCGCTTCTCGCGATTGAAGCGGCCGACCCAGATGCCCTGGAAGGCCGAATAGACCAGCCCGGCGATGACCAGGAGCGCGCCGATCAGGGGCAATAGAGCAGTCGATGTCATGCGACCTCCAACGGTGAACCGCCCAGCGGAAAGGGGGCGGTGTCGGACGGATCGACCACAGATCAACGGCGCCGGGCCTGGCGAGGTTCCGATCCGCGGCCGCAAGCGCCTGCGGCCTCTCCCGCGGCGCGGGAAAGGCGAAACAATCGGATCTCACAGGCTGAGCAGACCCAACTCCCCTTTCTGTCAGGCCCGGGCTTGACCCGGGCATCCGGAGATGTCGAAGCCGCTCTGGGTGGCCTCTGGATTGCCGGGTCAAGCCCGGCAATGACAGCAGAAGGAGATTGCGGTCATCCCGTATCCGGCGGCTTCGGCTTGCGGCGGCCGGCGCCGGCCGAGCGAGGCTCGGGCGGATCCTCCGGATCAGCCTCCTCGCCATCCTCCGGCGGGATGAAGCCGTAATGCTCCATCGCCTCGTCGGCCATCTCCAGCCAGCGCTCCACATTCGGCGGGAAACCCCAGCGCCGGCACAGGGCGGCCACCGCGACCTCCGGCCGGCTGGCTGCGATCAGCTCGGCCACCTCCGGCCGCTCGACCCGCTCGCACACCTCGGCGACGCGGCGGTCGACCTCCTCATCGTCCTCGGACACCTCATAGGCGGCAGCCAGCATCGCCAGCTTCACCCGAAGGTCGTGCCAATCCTCCTGGGCCGATTCGCGCTTCGCCGCGGCCTTGCGCCGGTCGTCGCGATGATTGGCGAACTTGTCCTCCAGCAGCAGGGTCAGCCGCAGCGACTTGGTGACCACGGCGATGCGCTGGGAATAGTCGGCGCCGGGCTGCGGTGCCTCGACCGCCTCGGTGCGGGTCGCCTCCATGATCTCCATATGGATCTCGGCCGCCCGGGCGAGCATGCGCAGATGCCGCGCCGCCCGCTCCTCCTGGGGAGTGGCCGGGGCTTCCGACATCCGATCGGTCTGCGCCTTGTCCATGGAACATAGCATGAACGTAGTCGCGTATTAATACAACTGCACAATGTGTTTACTGATTCCACCCGACGCCGGTCCGAGCCTGAACGTGCCGGATCTGCCACGGTTCCGGTGCGCCTCCGCCTGTGCCGGGGGGAACAGCCGGTGATCGGCGGATGTCGTATCTCTCCGGTCATTCAAGGATCGGGTTCGGAGCACACCATCATGCCCGTCGTCGACGGAACCGCGGGGAAGGATTTCATCCACACCTCGTCTGACGGCCTTGTCGCCCCACCCGGCTTCCAGGGGAACGCCGGTGCCGACGATCTGAACGACATCATCCGGGCGGGGGCGGGGGACGACATCGTCGTGTCCGGCGCCGGCGCCGATTTTGTCGATGGCGGCACCGGCAACGACGTGCTGAGGGGAGGACTCGACGACGACACCTTGTTCGGTGGCGATGGCGACGACACCCTGACTGCGGACGCAGGTGCCGACAATCTGGTCGGCGGCGCCGGAATCGACACAGTGTCCTACGCCGAGAGTTCCGAAGGTATCAGCACAAGTATCGGCTCCAATGTCTTTATCAATTTGCCCAGTGCTGCCGCTCGGGGCGCCATTGCCAACGACATCGAGAACATCACCGGATCGCAGTTCGATGACGTCTTCGGGGGCTCGGCGGCGGACAATGTTCTTCGCGGACTCGGTGGCGATGACATCCTGGTGGGTGGGTTCGGGGCCAACGGCGATGACACGCTGGACGGCGGCGATGGCGATGACATCCTGACAGGGGGGCTCGGGAAGGACCGCCTCATCGGCGGCGCCGGCATCGATCGCATCGAGTACCAAGACAACTTCACCGCCGGCATCAGCGTGAACCTGACGACTCTGGCCGTCGCGGGCGGCACCGCCCAGGGAGATGTGATCGGCGGCGACATCGAGAACGTCATCGGCGGCGACGCCAACGACACGCTGATCGGATCGGCGGTCGGCAACGAGCTCCTCGGCGGCGATGGAAACGATTCTCTGGCCGGCATGAGCGGCATCGACGTGCTGGATGGAGGGGCGGGAGACGACGCGTTGCGCGGTGGTGCCGGGGCCGACGCGCTCGACGGCGGCGCCGGCATTGACACCGCGACCTACAGCGACAGCGTCGGCAGCGTGATCGTCAACCTCACCGGCGGCACCGCGGCGGGAAGCGACGCCCAGGGCGACTCGCTGAGCGCCATCGAGAACCTTAACGGCAGCCAGTTCGGCGACGAACTGTTCGGCTCCACGGCCGACAACGTCCTGAACGGCCTCGGCGGCGGCGATCTCCTGTTCGGGGCCGACGGCAACGACCTCCTGGTGGGTGGGGCGGGGGCGGATCGCCTCATCGGAGGAGGCGGCGTCGACACCGTCAGCTACGGCGAGGGCAGCATCGGCGTGGTGGTGGATCTCGACACCGGCCTGTGCAGCGGCGGCAACGCCCAGGGCGACGAGGCGTCCGATATCGACAACGCCATCGGCAGCCAGGGGAACGATCGGCTGACCGGTCACGGTGGCACTAACCTCCTGCGCGGCGGGGTCGGCAACGACATCCTCGACGGTGGCTTCGGCACCGATGTGCTCGACGGCGGCAGCGGCATCGACCTGGTCACCTATTTCGGCGCCGTGGCCGGAGTGAAGGTGAACCTGCAGGCCGGGACCGGCAGCGATGGCGAGGCCCAGGGCGACGGCTTCGTCTCGATCGAGAACGTCAATGGCGGCCAAGGCGGGGATGTCCTCACCGGCCATGCCGGCGGCAACGCTTTGAACGGCTTCGAGGGCAACGACGTGATCGCCGGCGGCGCCGGCAAGGACGCGCTGGACGGCGGCATCGGCGCCGACATCTTCGCCTTCGCCGCCCTCGGCGACAGCGTGGTCGGGGCCGATGCCGATCGGATCGTGGATTTCAGCCGGGCGCAGGGCGACCGTATCGACCTGGCGGCGATCGACGCCAGCACCGTCGCGGCCGGCAACCAGGCGTTCAGCTTCATCGGCTCGGGCCTATACCACCACGTCGCCGGCGAGCTGCGCTTCGCCGTCACCGGCGGCGTCACCACCATCGCCGGCGACGTGAACGGCGACGGCGCCTCGGACTTCCACATCGTGCTGACCGGCGCCATCGCGCCGCAGGCCGCCGACTTCGTTCTGTAGAGCCGGGCCGCCGCGGCGCCTCCTCACCATCTCCTGCACAAGGGTAGAATCATGACCGTCTTCATCGGATCCGAAGGCTTCGACGCCATCACCGGCACGGCCGACGGCGACACGATCGACGGGGCGGGCGGTGATGACGATCTGGCCGGCCTCGGCGGGAACGACTCCGTCTTCGGCAGTGAAGGCGACGACGACATCGATGCCGGAGAAGGGAGCGATTTCGCCGATGGCGGGGTCGGCGATGACGATATCCTCGGCGCTTCTGGAGACGATCGGCTCGACGGCGGCAGGGGATCGGATAGCATCGACGGCGGCGACGGCGATGACACGATCCTCGGCGGGATCGGGGATGACCTGCTTACTGGCAGTTTCGGCAGCGACAGCCTGGACGGGAGCGAGGGCGCCGACACCCTGAGGGGGGATGATGGAAATGACACGCTGATCGGTGGCGCCGGGAGTGACGCGATCGAAGGCGGTGCCGGAGCCGACATCCTGGTCGGCGAGACGCCGCCGGTCGCCGGCGTGCCGCCACTCGGCCAATTCGCGACGGACGGTTTCATCTGGACCGCGCTCGACGGCACTGATGACGACCGGATCCTCGACTTCTTTCCCGGGGTCGACATCCTGTCCCTCAACTTCTGTTCCGAATTCGCGACGGTGCAGGCGCTGCTCGGCACCGTGGGCGGCCATGCCGTGCTGTCGGTGTCGCGCGGCGGCGAGATCGCCACCATGACGCTGGAGGGCGTCGCCGCCTCGGCCATCACGGCGCGGGAGCTGTTCCTCATCGACGGCAGCCCGTCGGCGGAGAGCGTAGCCGGCGGAGCTGCCGCGGACGACCTGTTCGGCCAGTTCGGCAATGATGTGCTGAGCGGGGCGGGCGGGAACGACCGGCTGTTCGGGGAGCAGGATGACGACACGCTGGATGGCGGGCTCGGCGACGACCGGCTGTTCGGCGGCGGCGGCAACGACATCCTCCGCGGCGGCGCCGGCGCGGACCGGCTGGACGGCGGCGCGGATGTGGATCTCGCCAGCTACTTCACCGGCACCGCCGGGGTGGCTGCCAGCCTGGTCGGCGGCACGGGCAGCGGTGGCGATGCCCAGGGCGACACGCTGACCGGGATCGAGAACCTGTCCGGCAGCCAGGGCAATGACAGCCTGGTCGGAAGCAGCAGCGCCAATGTGCTGCAGGGCTGGAACGGCAGCGACGTGCTCACCGGGGCCGGCGGCCAGGACACGCTCACCGGGGGCGCCGGGGCCGACCGCTTCGTCTACAGCAGTGCGGCGCAGAGTGTGGTCGGCGCCGGGGCCGACCGGATCACAGATTTCAGCCGGGCCCAGGGCGACCGTATCGACCTGGCGGCGATCGACGCCAACAGCGTGGCGGCGGGCAACCAGGCGTTCAGCTTCATCGGCTCGGGCCTATACCACCACGTCGCCGGCGAGCTGCGCTTCGCCGTCACCGGCGGCGTCACCACCATTGCCGGAGACGTCAACGGCGACGGCAATTCCGACTTCCACATCATGCTGGCCGGAGCGATCGCGCTGACGGCAGGCGATTTCGTGCTTTAGAGCGGACCGATCCGAGGATGGTCGGGTTCGTTCTGGCTGCACGACTGGATGGCCACCCTCGGCTTTCGCAGGGGTCGCCATGACGAGGGGGCGGAGAGTCGACCTTAAGAAGGTTTGGTATAAACTCGTTCCGCTCCAGGCCTCAGCCGGCGCGGAACAGGCCCAGGCGCTGCAGCAGCCGGCCGATGCCACGGCCCAGCCGCTCGGCGACGCTGGCGGGGCGAGGGGCCTCACGGGTCGGCCCCGCCGTCGGGGGACGGTGGGTCTCCGAATCCTCGCCACCACCGAAGGCGGCGCGCGCCTGCTCCAGCAGCATCGGGATCGACCGCGCCTGACGCAGCAGCAGGGGCAGGAACAGGAGCGCGACCACCGCGCCGATGATCAGGAGCTTTACACCGCTGAGGCCCATGACCGCTGCCTCCTCTTCCTCAGGCCTGCTCGCCGGCGGCTCGGTTCCGGCGGACGCGGACCGGGACGGCGCGGCGGGAGGCGAATTTGGCGAAGACCGCCAGGGTCAGGGCGCCGGCCAGCAGCGGGCCGCCGGTCATGACGATCCACTGGGTCTCGCCGATGCCTTCCAGCTCGCCGACACCTTGCGCCACCAGCCAGCCGGGCGCCAGCATGGCGGGAACCCAGACGATGGCCGACAGCACGTTGGCGATCTGGAAGCGGGCAGGGCGCATGCGCATGATCCCGGCGATCAGCGGCACCACGGCGCGCAGCGGCCCCAGGAAGCGGCCGAGGAAGATCGAGGCGGTGCCCCAGCGGCGGAAGAACAGCCGGCCGCGGGCGATCATCGCCCGGTCGCGCGAGAACGGCCAGACATTGCGGGCGTTCGGCCCCAGCTTCTGCCCCAGCCAGTAGGACACGGCATCGCCCAGCACGGCTCCGGCGATCGACCACAGGATCACCGGGACGGGATGCAGCAGGCCGCCGCCGACCAGGGCGCCGGTGGCCAGCATCAGGGCGGTGCAGGGGACGAACAGGCCGACCACGGCCATGGATTCGCCGAAGGCCAGCAGGAACAGGATCGGTCCCGCCCAGGCCTGGTTGTCGGCAATGAACTGCGTGACCTGCGCAACGAAGGATTCCACGGATAATGTCCGATCGGCTCACGTGAAAAAAAGGAAGGCCGGAGGCGCGAACGCCTCCGGCCCCATACTACTCTCAGAGTTCCTCGCCGCCCATATCGAACCCGGCGTCGGACGCCAGGTCGCCGGCGGTGTCCTCCGCCGCCTGGGTGAGGTCCCCGGCCGCCTGGGCCACATCGGGGGTGAAGGCGTTCATCAGAAGGTTGCCGAGGACGACACCGCCGGCCACGCCCATCGCGGTCTGCATCGCGCCGGCCATGAAGCCGCCACCGCCGCCGGGCCGGCCGTAACCCTGCTGGGCGCCGTAGCCGCCCCGCTGGTCGCCATAGCCAGGCTGCGCCCCGTAGCCGGGCTGGGCCTGCTGCCGCCCCCAGGGCGAGGCGCCCGGCTGCGGCCGCTGCTGCTGGCCGCCGCCGAACAGCCCGGCCAGGAAGCCGCCGGCCGCCGGCTGCGCGGCGCGCCGCTCCAGCTCGTTGATCTGGGCCTGGGCGGCCGCCAGCGCCTGCTCCTGCACCAGGATGACCTGGGCCATGTAGTAGGCGGCGGCCGGCTGCTCGGTGAGGCGGCGCCGGATCAGCTCCTCGGCACCGGCATCGCGCGGGCCGCCGTCACGCTCGGCCCGCGCCAGCTTCGTGAAGAGGTCGTCGATGGCCTGCTTCTCGGTGTCGTACACGCGGTTACTCCTCTCGGGTGACGCCGGTCAGCTGCAGCAGCAGCTGGAACATGTTGATGAAGTTCAGGTACAGCGACAGCGCGCCCATCAGCGCCATCTTGTTCAGGCTCTCGCTGCCGTAATGCTCGGCGTATTCCGCCTTGATCCGCTGGGTGTCCCAGGCGGTCAGGCCGGTGAAGATCAGCACGCCTGCGACCGAGACGATGAACTGCAGCGCGGTCGAGCCGAGGAAGATGTTGACGATGCTGGCGATGATGATGCCGACCAGGCCCATCATCAGGAACGAGCCGAAGCGGGAGAGGTCGGCCTTGGTGGTGTAGCCGTACAGGCTCATCGCGCCGAACATGACTGCGGTGATCATGAAGGTGCGGGCGATGCTGGTCCCGGTGAACACCAGGAAGATCGACGCCATCGACAGGCCCATGGCGCCGCAGAACGCCCAGAACACCAGCTGCGCCGTGGAGGAGGAGACGGCGTGGATGCGGAACGACAGGAAGAAGACGAACGCCAGCGGCGCCAGCATCACCACCCATTTCAGCGGGCTGGTGAAGATCGGGATGTAGATCGCCGGGGTGCTGGCGACCAGGAAGGCCACGAGGCCGGTCAGGAGCAGGCCAAGGCCCATGTAGTTGTATACGCGCAGCATGTGCTGGCGCAGGCCGACATCGAGCTCGGCGGCCGTCGGGCGCGCCGTCGTCTGCCATTGATATTGCGGCGTATTCATGGGGTCGTTCACTCCTTGAGGATCGTTCAGTACAAGGTGTCGGCGAGGCCGTTGGCGGCCGTCAGCAGGTCGTCCGCCTTCGCCTCGGCGCAGAGCGCGTAGACCGAGGGGCCGACCTGCCAGTAGGCGACGGTGACGTCCTTCGCCCGCTGCGCCTGCGGCGGCTGCACGTCGAAGCCGTCGGTGGCGGCGGCGAACAGCGTCACCAGACCGAACCGGTCGGTGTCGATCGTCGCCTCGAAGCCGGAGCCGCCGTCCCAGGGCACAACCTCGATCGACCGGATCGACCAGCCCTGCGGCAGGTCGGGCAGGGTGATCGGGGCCTTGGCCAGGTCTTCCGGCTTGACGCCGCCCTTGGGCTCGGCCGGGTCGACCAGATGGCGGTACAGCACGGTGCGGTATGCGTCGCCGGCCTCGTCGGCATAGGCCGGGATATTCGCCGAGGCGGTGTCGATCCGGGTGACGCCCAGGATCGACTGGGCGCCCCAGCCGATGCCGACCAGCAGCACCACCGCGGCCACCCGGCGCAGGCGGATCGTCAGCCGGCGCCAGCGCACGGCGCGGCCGAGCAGCCGGGCGTTCTCATAGCTGGCGACGCGGATGCCGGCATCCTCGGCGAAGGCCAGGCGCAGCGCGTCGCGCAGGCGCAGATCGGCCATCACCTGGGCGGCGAGGGCGGGGTTGGCCTCGAGACAGGCCTCGATCTCGATCCGGCGCGGCAGGTCGAGCTCGCCGTCGATATAGGCCTGGATCTCGGCTTCGGACGGGATGGTCTGGGGCATGGTCATCACTCCACCAGCCGCAGATGCGGCGGGGCCGGTCCGTCGATGCGGGTCGCAGGGGCCTCGGCGCTGCCGACGGTCTCGCGCAGCGCCGCCCGGGCCCGGCCCAGGCGCGACATCAGCGTGCCGAGCGGGATGCCGAGGATGGTCGCCGCCTCCTGGTAGCGGAACTCCTCGACCGCCACGAGCAACAGCGCCTCGCGCTGCTCCTCCGGCAGGGTCAGCAGGGCCCGCTGCACCTGGGCCAGCTGGACGCGGGCATCCTGGCTCGGTGCCCCGGATCGGGGTGCGAACTCCGTCGCCTGGGCAATGCGGGCGTCCTCGGCGCGGCGGCCGCGCAGCCGCGAGGCATGGGCGTTGTGCATGATCGAGAACAGCCACGGGCGCAGCGCCCGGTCCGGCTGCCAGCCGCGCCGCCCCTCATAGGCCTTCAGCAGGGTGTCCTGCAGCAGGTCCTCGGCCTCGGCGGCATCGCGGGTCAGGACCAGGGCATAGCGCTTCAGCCCCGGCAGCTCGGCGATGACGTCGAAATCATCCTTGCGGCGTTTCATGCTCCATATACGCAGCTGCCGGCGATTTTAATCCGCGCCGCACTTTCATCCCTGGCGGGGCCGGACAAACTCCGAACAAGATCCCCTGGATATGATGCTTTTTCCGAGGTTTTTTCAGACGAAAACCGGATTGCGGGTGTTATAGGCAGCAACACTCGATAGTCCGGCCGAGATTCGGAGCGACATGACCGACGATACTGTGGAGCAACGCCGATCGGTCGACTCGCCCGTGTCCGATCGCTATCCGGGTCGTCCGGTCGGTGCCGCAGCTGCCTCGGTCGCCCTGCCGTACCCGTCCCGGCCCGGCGTGCTCGACGGCTGGCCGGGCTGGCTGGTCGGCCTCGCCGGGCTCCTGACCCTCGGGCTGCTGCTCCGCTTCGTCCTGGCCTTGGCGTTCCCGCGCATCCACCATGCCGACGAGCTGTTCCAGTATTACGAGCAGGCGCACCGGCTGGCCTTCGGCCAGGGCATGGTGCCCTGGGAGTATCGCGAGGGCATCCGCTCCTGGCTGCTGCCGGGGATGCTGGCCGGGCTGATGAAGGCGGTGTCCTGGGTCAGCGACGACCCGGCCTCCTATCTCGCCGTGTCGAAGGCGCTGTGGTCGGCGCTGTCGCTGAGCATCCCGGTGGTCGCCTTCCTCTGGGCCCGGCGCGCCGCCGGGCTGACGGCGGGGCTGACCGCAGCCTTCATCGCCACGATCTGGTTCGAGCTGGTCTATTACGCGCCGACGGCGCTGACCGAATCGATCGCCACCAGCCTGCTGCTGGTCGCCTGCTGGCTGGCCTGGACCGCGGAGACGGTCGACCGCCGGCGGCTGATCTGGGCGGGGGTGCTGTTCGGCCTGGTCTTCGTCTTCCGCTTCCACCTGCTGCCGGCGATCCTGACCGCGGCCGTGGTCGCCAGCCGCGGCGACTGGCGCGGCCGGCTGCGGCCGATGCTGCTGGCCGGAATGGTCCCGGTGGTGCTGTGCAACGGGCTGCTCGACTGGGCGACGCTGGGCTGGCCGTTCCAGTCGGTGCTGAAGAACTTCTGGATCAACATCGTCGAGGAGAAGAGCCACAGCTTCGGCGTGATGCCGCTGGGCTTCTACTTCGAGGAATATGTCCGGGTCTGGTCGTGGTGGCTGGCGCCGATGGCGGCGCTGATCGTGCTGGGCGCGCGCGGCCAGCCGATGCTGGTGGCGGTGCCGCTGGCGGTGGTGCTGTCGCACAGCCTGGTTGCCCACAAGGAATACCGCTTCGTCCTGCCGGCGCTGCCTTTCCTGCTGATCATGGCGGCGCTGGGCACCGAGCGGCTGGCGCGCCGCCTGGCGGGTCTGGCGGCCGAACGCTGGCCGGCCGAACGTTGGGCGCGCGGGCCGCGCTGGGTTCCCCTGGCCGTGCTCTGCGCCGCCTGGGTGCTGGCCTCGGGCCTGCTCTCGGCCAGCGACCGCTGGGTCCCGGAATGGAGCCGCGTCGCCCCGGGCATCGCCACCGCCACGGCGTTGCATGACCGCGAGACGCTGTGCGGCGTCGGCCTGCTGACGCCCTGGTGGGACCTGCCGGGCTACACCACCCTGCACCGCGACGTGCCGGTGTTCTGGTTCGGCGACGACACGCGGCGGTTGTGGCGGTCGGCCCCGTCCTTCAACTATGTGATGGCAAGGCCGCAGCAGATGCCGCCGAACACCGGCTACCGGCTGGAGAGCTGCCCCAGCGAGATCTGCCTGTACCGCCGGCCGGGGCAGTGCGCCGCGCCGCGCGACATCGGGATCAGCGGGTCGATGGCCGAGCGCGGCATGTGATATCGGGCGATCCCGGCTGCCATGATTCCGCCAGACTCTCCGCTTGAGACTCCGACCGCGCTGGTCTAAAGCAACGCGGCGGCGGGATCGGCCCGCCGCTCCCGCCCCTCGCTCTGGACCCGCCCAGCCGAGCCCGGCTGACAGGACATCACGGCCGCATGTTCAACTTCTTCGGTTTCCTCTCGGCTGACATGGCCATCGACCTGGGCACGGCGAACACGCTGGTCTACGTCAAGGGCCGAGGCATCGTCCTGAACGAGCCGTCGGTGGTGGCGATCGCCAACATCCGGGGTAAGAAGCAGGTCCTGGCGGTCGGCGACGAGGCCAAGCAGATGCTGGGCCGCACCCCGGGCAACATCACTGCCATCCGACCCCTCCGCGACGGCGTCATCGCCGATTTCGAGGTGGCGGAGGAGATGATCAAGCACTTCATCCGCAAGGTGCACAACCGGCGCAGCTTCGCGGCGCCGGAGGTGATCGTCTGCGTCCCCTCCGGCTCGACCGCGGTCGAGCGCCGCGCCATCCAGGAATCGGCCGAGAGCGCCGGCGCCCGCCGGGTCTACCTGATCGAGGAGCCGATGGCGGCGGCAATCGGCGCCGGCCTGCCGGTGACCGAGCCGACCGGCAGCATGGTGGTCGACATCGGCGGCGGCACCACCGAGGTGGCGGTGCTGTCGCTCGGCGGCATCGTCTATTCCCGCTCGGTCCGCGTCGGTGGCGACAAGATGGACGAGGCGATCATCGCCTACATCCGGCGCAACCATAACCTGCTGATCGGCGAGGGCTCGTCCGAGCGGATCAAGAAGGAGATCGGCTCCGCCGCCCCGCCGGAGGATGGCGAGGGCCGGTACATGGAGATCAAGGGCCGCGACCTCCTGAACGGCGTGCCGAAGGAGCTGGTGATCTCCGAACGGCAGATCGCCGAGAGCCTGTCCGAGCCGGTCAGCCAGATCGTCGAGGCGGTCAAGGTGGCGCTCGAGCACACCGCGCCGGAACTGGCGGCCGACATCGTCGACAAGGGCATCGTTCTGACCGGCGGCGGCTCGCTGCTGGGCAATCTCGACCTGGTGCTGCGGCACGCCACCGGACTGCCGGTGTCGATCGCCGACGATCCGCTGACCTGCGTCGCGCTGGGCACCGGCCGGGCGCTGGAAGAGATGAAGACGCTCAAGCACGTGTTGATCAACATGTACTGATCGGCGCCCCGGTGCATACTGGGGAAATCGGAAAGACGGTAGTACTCTGCCTTTCAGGAATCCGGTCTTGGGCGGACGGGACATGCGGATGATGCAGCGGAGCAGACCGGGGGTTCGCATCGCGGCCATCAGGGCCGTCGCGCACCGATTCTCCTTCGGCCTGCTGCTGTTCGCCGCGATCAGCCTCCTGATGGTCGGCAAGATCGACGCCGTGCTGCTGGACGGCGCCCGCGCCCGCGTGGTCGACGCCGTGGCGCCGATCCTCGACGCCATGTCGCGCCCGGCCGCCAGCGTCGCCCGGGTGGTGACGGAGATGCAGAGCCTGTCCGACATCCGCGGCGAGAACGCCCGGCTGCGGCAGGAGGTGGCGACGCTGCGGCAGTACCAGGACGTCACCTTCCGGCTCGAGGCCGAGAACCTGACCCTGCGCAACCTCTTGAACTACACGCCGGATTCGGCCCATTCCTTCCTGACCGCCCGGGTGGTGGCCGACAATGGCGGCGCCTTCGTGCGCAGCCTGACGATCAATCTCGGCTCCGCCAACGGCATCCGCGACGGCCAGGCGGTGCTCGGCGGCCGCGGCCTGATCGGCCGGATCGTGCAGACCGGCGACCATTCCGCCCGGGTGCTGCTGATCACCGACCTCAACGCCCGCATCCCGGTGGTGGTGGAGCGCACCCAGCAGCGCGCCATCATCGGCGGCGACAACACCGACCGGCCGCGGCTCCTGTACCTGCCGCCGGACGCTTCGATCCGGGTCGGCGACCGCATCGTCACCTCCGGCAATGGCGGCATGTTCCCGGCCGGCCTGCCGGTCGGCATCGTCGCCGCCGCCCAGGACAACGCCGTCCGCATCCAGCCGATCGAGCCGCTGGAGGCCGTCCCCTACGTCAAGGTCGTCGATTTCCGCAACCTCGATCCCGGGATGGCGATGCAGCCGGTGCCCGGCTTCGCGCAATGACCGGGGACCTGCTGCACAAGCTCGACCTCGCCGCCCGCCACGCCGCCCCGGGGGCCGTGACGCTGATCCTGGTGCTGGTCGGGGTGACGCCGACGCAACTGCCCTATTACAGCGCGATCGCGCCGCTGCTGCCGCTGGCCTCGGTCTATTACTGGGGCGTGCACCGGCCCGACCTGATGCCGATGTGGCTGATCTTCCTGGTCGGGCTGCTGCATGACGCGCTGACCGACTCGCCGATCGGGCTGCACGCCGCGATCCTGCTGCTGTGCCAATGGGTGCTGCTGCGCCAGCGCCGCTTCCTGGCCGGCCGGCCCTTCGCGGTGCTGTGGCTCGGCTACGCCGTGCTGGCCGCCGCCGTCACCGTGGTCGAATGGATCGGCGTCAGCCTCTACGACGTCGCGGTGGTGCCGCCGCGGCCGCTGCTGATCCGGCTGGTCCTGACCATCGCCATCTTCCCGCCGCTGGCCTGGCTGTTCATCCAGGTGCATCGCGGCTTCCTGCGGGCGGCGGACTAGACGATGGAGCGCGACACCGACCGCTCCCGCGGCTTCACCCGCCGCGCCTTCGCCCTCGGCGGGCTGAAGCTCGGCCTGCTCGGCGTGCTCGCCGGGCGGCTGTACTACCTCCAGGTCGAGGAGAGCGACCGCTACAAGGTGCTGGCCGAGTCCAACCGCATCAACATGCGGCTGCTGGCCCCCTCGCGCGGCCTGATCACCGACCGCTTCGGCACCCAGCTGGCGGTCAACGACCAGAACTTCCGGGTCGTGCTGGTGGCCGAGGAGGCGAAGGACATCCAGAGCGTGCTCGGCCGGCTGGGGCAGGGGGTGCCGCTGAGCGAGGCCGACCTGGCCCGCATCGTCCGTGACGTCAAGCGCCGCCGCGCCTTCGTGCCGGTGACGGTGAAGGAGAACCTGAGCTGGGAGCAGGTCTCCTGGATCGACGTCAACGGGCCGGAGCTGCCGGGCCTGTCGATCGAGGTCGGCGAATCCCGGCGCTACACCTTCGGCACCGAGATGGCCCATATCATCGGCTATGTCGGCGCCGTGGCCGAGGCCGACCTGACCGGCGAGCCGGTGCTGAGCCTGCCGGGCTTCCGCGTCGGCAAGTCGGGCGTCGAGCGGCAGTACGAGACCGGCCTGCGCGGTATCGCCGGGTCGAGCCAGGTCGAGGTCAACGCCGTCGGCCGGGTGATCCGCGAGATCAATCGGGAAGAGGGCAAGCCGGGCCAGGAGGTGCGGCTGACCATCGATTTCGAGCTGCAGCGCTATGTCATGGAGCGGCTGAAGACCGAGTTCAGCGCCGCCGCCGTGATCATGGACGTGCACAATGGCGATGTGCTGGCCATGGCCTCGCACCCGTCCTACGACGCCAACCTGTTCCCGAACGGCATCAGCACCGCCGATTGGCGCCGCCTGGTCGAGGATCCCTACGGCATCCTCAACAACAAGGTGATCAACGGCCAGTACCCGCCGGGGTCGACCTTCAAGATCGCGGTGGCGGCGACGGCGCTGGAGGCCGGGGTGGTCACACCGGACCAGCGCGTCTTCTGCCCCGGCTACGTCAATCTCGGCGACCACCGCTTCCACTGCTGGAAGCGCGGCGGCCATGGCAGCGTGAACGCGGTCGACGCGCTGGCCCAGTCCTGCGACGTCTATTTCTACGAGATGGCGCGGCGGCTCGGCATCGATCGGCTGGCCGAGGGCGCGAACAAGTTCGGCATCGGCCAGAAGCTCGGCGTCGACCTGCCGAACGAGCGGCCGGGGCTGATGCCGACCAAGGCCTGGAAGGAGGGGGCGATGGGCACCTCCTGGCAGCTCGGCGAATCGCTGATCGCCGGCATCGGCCAGGGCTATGTCCTGGCGACGCCGCTGCAGATGGCCACGATGACCGCTCGGCTGGTGAATGGCGGCAGGGCGGTGGTGCCGCGCCTGGTGATGGCGGTCGGCGACGAGGCGATGCCCGAGGTGCCGGACGTGCCGTCGATCGGCATCGCCAAAAGCCATATCGACACGGTGATCGAGGGGGCGGTGGCGGTGATGACCCGCGGCACCGGCAAGCGGTCGCAGATCAAGCAGAAGGGCATGGAGATGGGCGGCAAGAGCGGCACCAGCCAGGTCCGCCGCATCAGCATGGCCGAGCGCGCCGCCGGGGTGAACCCGGACAACTGGCCGTGGAACCAGCGCCACCATGCCTGGTTCGTCGCCTACGCCCCGGTCGGCGCGCCGCGCTACGCCTGCTCGGTGATCGTCGAGCATGGCGGCGGCGGCAGCGAATACGCCGCGCCGATCGCCCGCGACATCCTGCTGGAATGCCAGCAGCGCGAGTCCGGCCGGCGCCTGCTGTCGGCCGCGCCGGGGGACGGCGGCGACAAAGGTTGAGGCTTTCGTGAAGAAAGGGTTGCAACCGGTCCGGACGGCGGCTATATCACCGGCCGTCCCGAGCGAACGGGCGCATAGCTCAGTTGGTAGAGCAGCTGACTCTTAATCAGCGGGTCGTAGGTTCGAGCCCTACTGCGCCCACCAGTTCGCGAAGCGGGGCCACGAATTCAGGCGCCATCTCCATCCGGGGACGGCGCCTTTTCATTTTCCGTCGCCATGGCATCCGGCCCCGTCGCCCTTCCGCGCTGGTCCCGACGCCGGGAAGGTGGCACTGTTGCCGGGCGACCGGTCGTATCCAGCGAATTGCCTTCGCGGCATTGTCTCACATAAAATGATATGCGGACGCGTCCGGTTGACCTTTCTAGCTCACCGGTATGCAGTCGTCCGGCGACCACATTTGTCATCAAAGCAATAATGCCCAAGGAGATAATGATGTCCGATCTCACTGTCCTTGATCTGAGTTATCTTCCCTATGCCCCGGGCCAGCTGGGCGTTACCGTCAATTGGACCACGGATATTGTCAATGGCATGACATATCATTACCAGTATGTCTTGCCAATCGGATCCGAATACGACGCGGGCTATTATAATATTATTGCCACCAACGGCAACGACACGATCATCGCCGATTTCACTGGTCCGGACTCTGATCGATTTCTTGGCCTGGGCGGCGATGACCTCCTGCTCGGCGACAAGGGCACCGATTTCCTCGATGGCGGCGCCGACAACGACCATCTCCAGGGCGGCGCCGACAGCGACACGCTGCTCGGCGGCATTGGCGACGACCATCTCCAGGGCGGCGCTGACAACGACACACTGTTCGACGGCGATGGCGATGACCTGCTCGACGGCGGCCACGGTGCCGACACGCTGATCGGCGGTGCCGGGATCGACACCGCCACCTACAGCGTCTCTGTGGCGACGGCCGGAGTGACGGTCAGCCTCTACGCCGGCACGGGAAGCGGCGGCGACGCGCAGGGTGACTGGCTCAGCGGCGTGGAGAACCTCATGGGTTCCTCCTACGCCGACACCCTGTCGGGCGACGCCGGCGCAAACGCGCTGTCGGGGGGCGACGGTGCCGACATCCTGAACGGTGGAGCCGGGGCCGACAAGCTGGACGGGGGCGTCGGCACCGATCGGGCCGAGTATGCGGGATCCCAGAGCGGAGTGACCGTCAACATCGCCAGCAACGTCAACACCGGCGGCAGCGCCGCAGGCGACGTGCTGACCGGGATCGAGAACCTCGGCGGGTCGGCCTTCAACGACATCCTGACCGGCAATGGCGGCAACAATTCGCTGTGGGGACATGACGGCAACGACGTGCTTGCCGGAGCTGCCGGCAACGATGTGCTCAATGGCGAGGCCGGCGCCGACACGCTGCAGGGCGGCGACGGTGACGACACGTTGGTCGGCGGCGTCGGAGCCGATGTGTTGAATGGCAGTGCCGGGAACGATACGGCGAGCTATTCGGCCGCCGCGGCCGCGGTCGTGCTGAGCCTGGCGTCCGGCGGCACGGGCGGCGAAGCGGCAGGGGACAGCTTTATCGGCGTCGAGAATGCCATCGGCTCGGCGTTCGGCGATCTCATCCTCGGCGACGCCGGCACCAATTCGCTGTCGGGCATGGCCGGGGCGGACCGTCTGTACGGCGGCCTCGGAAACGATACGATGAACGGGGGTGGCGGTGACGATTCCCTCTACGGCGAAGGCGGATCCGACACCCTGGACGGCGGCGACGGCAACGACGCCCTCGTCGGTGGGATCGGGGCGGACGTGCTGGTCGGCGGCGCCGGCATGGACGTCGTCAACTACGCGTCCTCGACTGCGGGGGTGACGGTCAATCTCACCACCGGCGCGGGCAGCGGCGGCGAAGCGGCCGGGGACAGCTACAGCGGCGTCGAGAATGCGCTCGGGTCGGCCCAGTCCGACACGATCACCGGCAACTCCGGCGCCAACGCCTTCTGGGGCTTGGATGGAAACGACGTGCTGGTCGGGGCTGGCGGGGCCGATATCCTGAAGGGCGGCACCGGATCCGACATCTTCGTCTACAAGGCCCTCGGCGACAGCACCGTGGCCGTGGCCGGGCGCGACACCATCTACGACTTCTCGCATGGCGAGGCCGACCGGATCGACCTGGGGGCCATCGACGCCGACAGCAATGCCGGGAATGGCGACTCCAGCTTCACCTACCTCGGCGGGGGCGCCTTCACCGGCGCCGGCCACGAGCTGCGGGTGGCGATCAGCGGCGGGTTGCAGGTCGTGCAGGCCGATCTGAATGGCGACAAGGTGGCGGACATGTCGATCGTGGTCGTCAGCGCGACCACCTTGCAGGCCGGCGATTTCGTGCTGTGACAGGTTGGGCGCCCGCGCGCGGCCTTGTTGCGGCGGGGCGTCCTTCTATCCACTGACCGTCACTCCCCCCGCGCGATCCGCTCCAGCATCCCCCGGAACCGTTCGGTTTCTTCGACCGTCAGCGGCCGGGCGGCGAGCGGGCCGGAATAGATTTCGGCGCGGCGGTCGTGCGGCAGGCTCAGGGAGCGCCAGCTGGAGGCGGCACCGGCGGCCATCCGGCGCGACAGGAAGCTGCAGCCGCGGCGGAAGAAATCGGCCTCCCAGTCGTCGAAGGGCTGGTCCAGCCGCTCCAGGTAGCGGGCGGCCCATTCGGCGACATCGGCGGGCGGCTCGCGGCGCTGGCCTCCGATCATGTGCTCCACCTCCGAATCCGGCGCTTCTTGAGCGCGATGGCCGGTTCGGTGCGGGCATAGGACAGAATGCGTTATTCCTTCGTGAATTCCTGACGCGCGGCGCGGCCGAGCCCCAGCGCCACCTCGATCCGCTGCAGCCGGGTCAGGGTCGAGGCCATGCCGGCGCAGAGCAGCCACAGCACCAGCCCGGAGATCGCGGCGCCGGCGCCCATGGTCCAGGCCTCGACCCGCAGCTGCCGGCTCAAGCCCGGCCCGTCGCCGATCATGTCGGCCAATTGGGCGATGCGGGCGTCCGGCATGCCCAGCATGTCGGTCGGCCGGTCGGGGATTAGGGCGGAGACCTGGCCGAGCAGGTCGGCGGTGCCGAACAGCCGGCGGGCGAGGATAGCGCCGCTCAGCAACCCGGCGACGAACAGGAGGACGCCGAGAGCATGGAGCACGACCGCGAGGCCGGGCATGCGCTCGCGGTCCGGGTCGCGGCTGGACAGCGGGCGTCGGTCCCTGGTGGCCTGGAGCATGCATCCCCCTCGCGATCCGGGAGGGGCGGCGGTCAGGCCCGACGGGACCCTCGGATCGGGCCGATCTTAAAGCGCAGCATCGGCAGTGGCGAGGGGCGCGGCGGCCCAAGTTTCAGATGACGGCGGGCACCGGCGCCGGCTGCACGGCGTAGCCGACATAGAGCGGGTGCTTGGGCGAGCCGTCGGAGGTGATGGCCAGGGCATGCGGCACTGCCCCGGCCTCCTCGGCCAGCATCCGCAGCAGCGCCCGGCCCCAGCCGGGACGCACGGCGTCGCAATGCCGGCCCCAGCCGCAGACCACCAGCGCCGCGGCCCGGGCGGCCTGGACGATCGCCTCCGGATTGCCGGGGCCGACCGGGTCGGGCTCGGCGTAGAGCGCCTTCGGGTCGGTCGAGCGCAGGGCGAAGGCGTTGGTGACGATCAGCCCGCCATAGCCCATCGCCCGGGCCCGGCGCTCGCAGCGCTCGACCGTCGGGTCGTTCTTGACCTCGTCGGCGGTGGACGGGTTCAGCAGCAGGAAATTGGCCGGCGGCACCGACGGGTCCCAGCGCCGCCACAGCAGGGTGCGATAGCGGCCGCAGTCGCTGAAGACGGCGCCGCGGTCGGTGAACAGGTCGGGCTGGGCCATGCCGGTCTCCGGTCGGGATCGGCCGTTCTTAGCCCAGCCATCCGGCGGCGTCTAATCATGCGGGCCGAGGGCGCGCAGCTGCGCCTCCGCCCGGTCGAGGCCGAGCGACAGCAGCGCCGCGATCTCGTCCTCGCGCAGGCCACACTCCAGGGCGCGCCAGCGCAGCTCGCAGCGCCGCACCGCCTCCTCGAGATCGGACTGGGATCGGATGTCCCGGATCGGACGCATCGGGCGGACAGCTCCTCGGATGTCGGGGCGGGCAGGGGCTCGGATTCGGCACAGCGAATCCATGGGTATCGTCGCGGCGGGTCTCGCGGCCATCTTTGGGGTCTCGCTGGGATGGTTGTTCGTGTTTTGTTCTAGACAAAAACGGCGCCTGAGTCGAGTCCGAGGATGCGCCGGCCGTCCTAAACCGGGTCGCGCTCGACCAGGGTGAACAGCAGCTTGGGCCTGTAGGGAACAACCCGGACGCGCTTGAAGCCGGCATGGCGCAGCAGGGCCACGAGCTCCGCCGCGTTCAGCGCGTTGACCCAGCCGAGCGACCAGCGGTCGCGGCCGATGTTGCGGTCCAGCGGATGGTAGCTCAGCAGGGCGCGGGGCACCGCCGCCCGCAGGCCGCGCAGGAAGCGCGGCACGTCGTAGACGTATTCCAGCATGCCCAGGGCGAAGGCCATGTCGGCCTCGATCTCCGGGAACGGCTCCCGGTTCAGGTCGCAGACCACTGTCCGCGCGTCGCGGCGGACGCAGTCGAGCGGCAGATAGGTGCAGCCCTCCGGCAGCATCCCCTCCAGCGCCATGGCGCCGCAGCCGATGTCCAGCACCCGAGTGCCGGGGCGGGCATGGATCGCGGCGGCCCGGGCCCGCTCGGCCCAGGAGTCGAGCTTGCCGACATCCTCACGCGACCAGCGGTCGATCAGCGTCGTCCGCTGCTTCGCCGCCGCGATCGTGGCGCGGCGGCGCTCCTCCGGATCATTGTCTCCGGCCCAATCCGACATCGGCCCGTCCCCTCGTGGGTTGGCCCCTTCCGGCCACGAGGCTAGCCCGATTCTCAGAAGCGCACAGCGAGGCGTCCGGTCACGGCGTAGTCGTCGCCGCCGTCGCGGCCCAGCGTGGTCTCACCGCCGAGCTGTGCCGTCACCGCCGGGATCAGCCGGACCGCGACGCCGCCGGCCAATCGGCCATAAGCGCCGCCGGACGCCTCGACCTCCTGGACGCGGCCGACATCCGGGACGGTGACCAGCGCGGTCTCGATCGATCGGTCGCTCCCCAGCAGGTCGCCCTCGACCGACAGCTCCAGATGCGGCGTGATTGCGGCGTTGCCGGCTTCGAACCGGGCGGCGGCGGCGATCCCGGCGCTGCCGGTCAGCGCCTCCGCCGTCTGCCCTTCGACGGCCATGTCCAGGCCGGGCGCGCCGGATTCGGAGTAGCGGTCGATCTCGACCCGCGAATAGCGCAGGCCGAGCACCGGGCCGAAGGTGAAGGCGTCGACGGCGAAGCGGTAGCCGGCCCGGCCGAAGACGCTGAGGCTGTTGCCGTCCGGATCGGCCTCGGCACGCAGCTGCGGCACATAGGTCCGGCGCTCCAGCTCGTAGCTGTCGAAGCCCCAGGCGACGCCGGCGCCGCCGAACAGCGCGCCGTCATCATAGCCGGCCACGGCGCCGATGCGGACCGAGCTGTAATCGACACTGCCCCAGCCCCGGTCGAGATCGGCGTCGCCGGTGTCGTAGGCGGCGACGAGGCCGAGCGTGACCCGGTCCACCGGCCGCACGGTGACGCCGCCGGTGATCGAGGTGACGCCGTAATCGAAGCCGGTGGCACCGCGGTCGAAGCCTTGGCTGCCGAAGGCGCGCTGCAGGGTCAGGAAGCCGTCGACCGGGCGGTCCGCCGGGGCCGGCGGGCCGGCCAGCATCGGGCCGCCTTCGCCGTCGGTCGCGTCGCCGACCCGGCGCAGGAAATTGTCGCTGGCCAGGAGGGCGAGGCCCGCCTGGGCGCCGATCGTGGTGGGGGCGGTCAGCGTGTCGGCGGCGTATTCCGCCAGGAGCTGGTGGCCCAGCGCGGTCGGGTGGACGCTGTCCCAGAACAGCCGGCCCTCCGGGTCGCGGCAGACCGATCCGGGCGTGACGTAGGAGGGCAGGGCGGTGGCGCTGGCGACACAGGCCTGGGTGACGTTGCCGAAGCCGAAGCGGGCCGGGTCGGCCAACACGGTCTTCATCCCGGTGGCGAAGTCGGCCACGACGATCTGCACGCCCAGCTCGCGGCCCAGCGCGCCCATCTGCCGGTTCAGCGCCTCGGCATGGCCCGCGGACAGGGCGCTGGCCAGCCCCTGGCCCAGCGTGCCCCGATAGGCCGGGGTCGAGCCGAGATCCGGCACGTTCGGCACCAGGATCGTCTTCGCCCCGGCCGCCGCCAGGCGGCGGATGTCGGAATCGATGTTGCCGACGGTGCGCGCCACCTCGGCCTGCACTCCGGCCGGCGAGGGCATGCCGCCGAGCCAGGCGAAATAGTCGTTGGCGCCGCCATACAGCACCACCAGGTCATGGGCGCCGAAGCGGCCGCCGGAGCCGGTGTAGCCGTCGATCTGGTCGCGGATGCCGGGCAGGGTGAGGCCGCCGGGTGCCAGCAGCGGGTTGGCGATGTTGCCGCTGTCGGTCTCGGCGCCGCCGACGGCGAGGTTGCGGCCGGGGTCGGCGTCGAGGCCCAGCAGGCCGGGCAGGCGCTCGGCATAGGTCGGGCCGTTCGAGAAGCGGGCGTCGAAATAGGGTGGCGATACCGGGAAGCGCAGCGGGAAGGCCGGGTTCTGCGCCGTGATCAGGCCGGGAATCCGGCCGCGGTCGCTGAGGCTGTCACCGAACACCGAGACGGAGGAGAACGGCTCCTCGGCCTGCGCCGCGGCCGGAACCAGCACGGCCAGCAGCGCCATCGTCCTGCAAGATTTCATCAGCAATCCCCCCGGATCGGTCGAACGAATCCCCGATTAGGACAGGAATGCTACACGCTGATGAAGATCAGGCGAGAAACAAGAAATTGCCGATTGGCGATCAGCCGCCGGCCGCGGCGGCCTCGCGGATCAGGGCGGCGCGGGCGGGGGACAGGCCCTCCGTCGGCCAGGATTCCAGCCCGAGCTGGCGGCGGCCGAGATCGGTCAGGTCGGCTTCGGTGCCGCGGCCGCGATAGGCCTTCTCGCGATGTTCGGGCGAGAAGTCGGGCGGGGTCTCGCCGGCCAGGAAGCGGGCGCGCTGCCGGGCCGCGTATTCGGCATTTTTGGCGCAGAGCGGGCCGGCGCCGATGAACATCACATTGGAATAGTCGGTGCCGCGATGCTCGTCGCCGACGGCATGGATGCAGTCCGGGTGCCACCAGACGGTATCGCCCGGCTCGGCAGTAGGGATCGAGACCTGGGCGTCGATCAGCGGCTGGTGCCATTGCGGCAGGATCGCCTGCGCCTTGCCGCGGGCGGCGCCGCAGATCAGGTCCTCGGGCACGTCGTCCAGCAGCGGCCGCAGCAGCAGATAGGCGATCGAATGCTGGATCATCGGCACCACCTGCAGCGTGCCGTCGGTCTTGCCCTGGCGGGTCAGCGCCAGCCAGCCCTGATAGGACCGAAAGAAGGTGCTGGTGTTGGGGGCCGGGAACTCACGCGCCTCGACCCGGAACTCGCCGTCGAACGGGTCGTGCCGGTCCCAGTCGCCGCTGAAGATGTTGCGGTACACGCGGCGATAGCCCGGGTCGAGCCAGCGCTCGATCGAGCCGCCATCCATATGCGGCGACAGGCCCAGCGTGGTGTCGCCCGGCTGCCGGCGGCGCACCCGGTCGGCATAGGTGACCTCGCGGTCGGGGTCGAAGAACATCCGGCTGGCCGTTGCCTCGTCGCCGCTGTCGCAGAAGCGCCAGAGCCGGTTCATGAAGCGCCGCGTCGCCGCCATGTTCGGGTGCTGCCGGGCCTCGACCTGCGGCCGCGACCAGTAGATGGCGAAGATCTGCGGCGTCTTGGCGCTCAACCCGCCGAAATACTTCTGCAGGTTGCCGTCGTCCTTCTGGCTGGCGTAGCCGTTGTCGTCGATGTACTCGGCGACCGCGTCGTTCCAGCGGATGATCTGGTCGCGATCGACCGTGCCGCGGATCAGGGCGGCACCGCGGCGACGGATCTCGGCCACAGTCCCGGCGGTGACGGTGTTCCCGACGACGTCGGCGAAGCGGACCACCGGGACCGGCGACCGGCCCTGGGCGTCGATCTCGCGGATGGCGTCGGCCTCGCGCCGCACCGCATCCTCGAGCCGCCGCCAGACCCCGGAGACGTCGCCGATCGCGCTGCGCAGTTCCCGCTTCACCGCGCGGATCTGCACGGTATCGTCGATCTCGGTCATGGCCTGCACCTGGTTCCGATCGGGGCGCACCCTGCGCCGGGCGCGCCCCGGCGTAAAGACGCGGCGCCTCAGCCGCCGAAGCGCTTCTTGAGGGAGTCGAAGCCGGTCTGGAACACGTCCTGGCCGATCAGCTTGCGCATCGCCGCCTCATTCTCGGCCGCGACGTCGAACTCGGCGGTCCATTCGGCGAAGCTGCGGTTGCCGTCGGTGACCGGCAGCAGGCGCAGCGTGGCGACGTAGTTCTCGACCGGCATCGGCGAGGCGAGGATCGAATAGGTGACGCTGTGCTCGGCATCCGAGAGGGTCAGCAGCTTCTCGCGGATGGTGCCACCGCCGCCGGCCAGCTCCATGCTGCGGATACAGCCGATGCGGTCGGGGTTGCCGCCGTCCTCGACCTTGCTGCTGGCGATGGCCGGATGCCAGCCGGGCAGATCGTTGAAGTCCCGGATCGCCTGCCACAGGGTGTCGACCGGGGCGTTGATCACGCTGCTGGTGGTCACTCGGATCATGCTCGCTTCTCCTGGTTGGTACGTCAGAACGAGACCTGCTTGAAGGCGCGGGTCTGGGCGGTGAGGGCCTGTTCGGTGGGCAGCCGCTCCATCGAGCTGGCGCCGTAGAAGCCGTGGCAGTGGCGGCAGCGCTGCAGGACATAGGCGGCGTCCTCCGGCATCGCGATCGGCCCGCCATGGCACAGCACGATGATGTCCGGCCGCACCGCCAAAGCCGCCGCGGCCCAGTCGTCGACCAGGGCGACGCAGTCGTCCAGCGTCCTGGCGGTCTCGGCACCGATCGAGCCGCCGGTGGTCAGGCCCATATGCGGCACGATGATGTCGGCCCCGGCTTGTGCCATCGCCACGGCCTCCTGCGCCGAGAAAACATAGGGCGTGGTCAGGAGGTCGAGGGCATGGGCGCGGGCGATCATCTCGACCTCGAGCCCGTAGCCCATGCCGGTCTCCTCCAGGTTCTGGCGGAAGGTGCCGTCGATCAGCCCGACGGTCGGGAAGTTCTGCACCCCGGCGAAGCCCATGGCCTTGAGCCCGGCCAGGAAGTGGTCGGTCAGCAGGAACGGGTCGGTGCCGTTGACCCCGGCGATGACCGGTGTGTTCTTCACCACCGGCAGCACCTCGCGCGCCATCTCGACCACGATCTCGTTGGCGTTGCCATAGGCGAGGAGGCCGGCCAGCGAGCCGCGGCCGGCCATGCGGTAGCGGCCGGAGTTGTAGATCACGATCAGGTCGATGCCGCCGGCCTCCTCGCATTTGGCGGACAGGCCAGTGCCGGCGCCGCCGCCGACGATCGGCTCGCGGCGCTCGACCATGCCGCGGAACTTGGCCAGAAGGTCGGCGCGGGCGAAACGGGTCATTCCGGGATCCTTAGCGTCAGTGATGGGCGATGGCGCGGAACTCGCGCACCAGCGCGGCGGCGAATTCCGGGTCGTTGATCGCATGGGGCAGGCGGACCAGCCGGCGGTTCGGGGTCTGCCGCACCGTCGCCTCCAGCGCCTGGAACAGGGCCTCGTCGGCGGCGGGATCGTGGAACGGCTGGCCCGGCGCGTCGATCAGCGAGACGCCGCCCTCCGGGATCAGGAGGCGGACCGGCCCGTCCATCCGGTTCAGCTTGGCGCCGATCCAGCGGCCCATCTCGACATTCTCCTCCACCGTCGTCCGCATCAGCGTCACCTGCGGGTTGTGGACGTAGAGATTCCGCTTCAGATAGCGCTCCGGCACCGTCTCCATCGCCCCGAAATTCACCATGTCGAGTGCGCCGCAGGAGGTGACGTAGGGCACACGGGTGCGGATGATGCTGTCGAAGCGGTCCTCGCCGCAGGGGAACACGCCGCCGAACAGCAGGTCGCAGACCTCGGTGGTGGTGATGTCGATGACGCCGCCGATCAGGCCGGATTCGACCAGCTTCTCCATCGATTTCCCGCCGGTGCCGGTGGCGTGGAACACTAGGCAGTCGTACTCCCCCTCCAGCGCCCGGCTGACCTGCTCGACGCAGGGGGTGGTGACGCCGAACATGGTCAGGCCGATCGCCGGCTTGTCGGCGTCGCTCTTCGGCGCCGGATGCGCCACCATCCCGGCCAGCGCGTGGGCGGCGTTGCCCAGCACGGCACGGGAGATGCGGTTGATCCCGGAGACGTCGGTGACCGAATACAGCATCATGATGTCGGCCGGCCCGACATAGGGCGCGACATTGCCCGAGGCGACGGTCGAGACCATGACCTTCGGCACCCCGACCGGCAGGTCGCGCAGCGCCGGGGTGATCAGCGCCGTGCCGCCGGACCCGCCCAGGCCGATGACGCCGCCGACATCCGACCGGCTGGCCAGGAAGCCCCGCAGCGCCTGGGCCATCGCCGCCACCGCCCGGCCGCGATCGTCGCTGAACACGGCCTCCGGCCCGTCCGGATGGTGGCGCGCCACCTCCCGGGCCGACACGTCGGGACGGGGCACATCGGCCCCGATCTCACCGGGCCGAGTGCCGACATCGACCAGCACGGCCTCGACGCCGCGGGCTTCGATCAGCGCCTGGACATGGGCCAGTTCGCGGCCCTTGGTGTCGCAGGTCCCGATGACATAGGCCTTCATGGCGCATCCTTCCCTGAGGGTCGCCGGCGTCGACGCGCCGATTCTTGCCTTCGGTTGTCGCGCCGCGGCCCCCCTCGGCGCAAGGGGTCGCGGGATCAAGCGACGCGGTTCCGGCTTCTTTTGTCCGACAACCCGGGTCTATGCTGCGGCAACGAGCCAGCCGGGAGAATGCCCATGACCAGCCTGACACGCCTGGACCACGTCAACATCTGGACCGCCGACCAGAAGCGGCTGATCCGCTTCTACCGCGACGCGCTGGGCCTGGAAGCCGGGCCGCGGCCGGACTTTCCGTTCCCGGGCGCCTGGCTCTATCTCGGCGACCAGGCGGTGGTGCATCTGGTCGAGGTGAAGGAGCACCTGCATCCGGAGCAGGTGCAGCTGTCGCATTTCGCCTTCCAGAGCAACGGCAATCTCGACGATTTCCTGGCCCATCTGAAGGGCCTGGGTATCGAGACCAAGCTGGGCAGCCCGCCGCGCAGCGGGCTGGTGCAGGTGAATTTCCACGACCCGGACGGCAACCATGTCCATGTCGACTTCAAGGACGGGACCACGCCCGACCTGGTGCCGTACCGGGAAACCGCCTAGCCAAGTCGGGGCCGCGTCGGCTCCAGGCATCCGGCCGTCGCAATCAAGCCGCAGGCGACGGCCGCTGCCGTGTTAGGTGTCGACTATTGCTTCACGGCCGGCCCGCCGGCCCTTCAGCGAGACGACGCGGCACCCCATGGCGAAACGGCTGATCCTCAAGCTCTCCTGCACCGACGTCCCGGGCATCGTCGCCCGGATCTCGGATTTCGTGTTCCGCTCCGGCCTCAACATCCTTGAAAGCGCGCAGTTCTTCGACCGCGACACCGGCCGCTTCTTCATGCGCGTGGTGGTCGAGGCGGTGGAGGGCGCTGCCGACATCGATACCCTGCGCGAGGGCTTCGCGCCGATCGGCGCCGATTACGGCATGGATTGGGAACTGCACGACGCCGACCGCAAGATCCGCGCCCTGGTCATGGTGTCGAAGTTCGACCATTGCCTGAACGACATCCTGTACCGGGTGCAGATCGGGTCGCTGCCGATCGAGATCCCGGCCGTGGTGTCGAACCATCGCGACAGCTATCAGCGGGTCGCCGCCGCGGGCATCCCGTTCCATTACCTGCCGGTGACCCGGGACAACAAGGCGCAGCAGGAGCGGCGGCTGCTGGAGATGGTGGACGAGGAGAAGATCGACCTCGTCGTCCTGGCCCGCTACATGCAGGTGCTGTCCTCCGACCTGTGCCGGAAGATGGAGGGGCGGGTGATCAACATCCACCACTCCTTCCTGCCCAGCTTCAAGGGCGCCAAGCCGTATCACCAGGCCCATGCCCGCGGCGTCAAGCTGATCGGCGCCACCTCGCATTACGTCACCGACGACCTGGACGAGGGCCCGATCATCGACCAGGACGTGCTCCGGGTCGACCACACCGCCTCGGCCGACGAATGGGTCGGCATCGGCCGCGACGTCGAGAGCGTGGTGTTGGCCCGTGCGCTCAAATACCACTCCGAGCACCGGGTGCTGCTAAACGGCGCCAAGACGGTGGTGTTCCGCTGAGATCGGGAAGGGCGCCGGCGGGCTGAAGCAGCCGCCGGCGTCTTGCGGGACATCGTCGCCCTGAGATTCCTCAAATAATAGTCCCTATCTGGCGCTTGCCCGGGCATGCATAAGCCTGATCGGGCAATATCAAGGCCGCATTGGGAAACGACCTGATGCCTTGACTATCAAAGTCTCCGATGTCGACGCGGCATTACGCCGGATCGTGCTGCAGACAAGGAGACGTTCTCATGAGCGATACGGGCATCACCAATGTTTTGGGCCCCGAGACCGAAGCCGAGTCTTCGGCAAATCCGGCGCGCAGGCAGGCGCTGGTGGATGAGATCAACAGGACGCTCCCCCTGCGCCCGCCGCCCATGAGCGCCAAGGCGCGCGGCAAGCTGCCAGCCACGGATCTCGAGTACGGAGGGGTCGAGCTTCCGACGAACCTCACCGCCTGGCTGCAGGCGGTCACGCAGGTCGACCCGCAGCTCCTGGTTCGCTACGCACGAGATCCCGATGCGGTGATCGAGGCCGCCAAGGCAGCGGCGAGAGACGCCATCGTACCCCCGACCAAGCCGGCCGGCCTGAACCGGCTCTGGAAGGGTACGACGATGTACACCGACCTGATCTCGTCTCAAGACTTCAGAGACCAGCTTCGCCGCCTCGAATTCGACGGCAGCGGCGATGATCTCGCCCCCGATCCGCAGAACGTGCTGAGCACGATGCGCGATGTCTTCGCACAGATGCGGGCCATGGTGGGAGATCTGGGCGACGACACGGATCCGGACCTCGTCTTCGCAAAGAAGCAGGTCACCGATCAGCTGGATCAGGTCGTTTCCGACCTTGGCACGATCGCCTATGACCGGACGCCTCGCGAGCGCCTTGGCGTCATCGCCGGGACGGTCGCATCGTTCGCGCTGATCCCGCTGCCCTTCGTCTACTCGAACGAAACACGACCCGCGAGCTGGCTTTATACCGGCGCCTTGGGCGGTGCCTACGCCCGGACGGTCACCCAGATGACCGGCCTGCTGCTCAACCCTGCACTGAACGCCCGGCTCTGGAAGAACAACTTCCGGGATCGTCATCTCATCTGGTTCCTTCCGGCGGTCTTCTACGCCATTCAGGCCTTCATCAAGGCCTATGCCGACGAGCATCCCGAGAACACGGCCATCCAGGGGCCGGCCGAATCGGCGATCGAGGTCAATGAGAGCAAATGGTTCCCCGCCATCGTGGCGACGGCCGAGTTCGCCCTGTTCATGGCATCCAATTTCCCCGATCAATACCAGAGGATGAAGGACTGGGCCTGGCGCAAGACCGCCGGAGAGAAGGGCCGGGACGACCCCGAGACACTGGACTTCGTCCGGCGCTGGCTGGCCAACGATGCCGTCCGCATGGCGAATCTCAACAGCGGCGGCGTAACCGTACCCGCTGACGACACGGACACGCCCGGGCTGATCCGCGATCACTACAAATTCGCCAGCGGCCTCTGGTCGGTGATCCGGACAGCCCGTGACCGATACGAGGAAGGCGGCCGGATCGGCGATGCGGAGAGCCAGTTGCTCGATCAGGTGGGGTCGGGCATCCAGAGGATCGGCGAATTGCTCGATCCCCTGATCAAGAACGTCATGGCCCAGGTCGAGCTCATCACGAAGGAGGAACAGAGGGCAAAGAAGATCGCCGCTCCCGGCCTGCTGGGTGCGGCGGCCCTGATCGGCACGCTGAACTCCCTGGGCGCCATCCGCATCCCGGCGCTGCTGTCTGACTATATCCCTTACTACGTGACGGCATTTCTGGTCGAACTGGCACGGCTGCGCGACAATTCGATGAACGTCGAATCCGCAATCCGGACCTTTGGCAGCTATCTCGGGGGATCACTCGTCGGCACGATCCCATCCGGAATCAACCTGGCCTTCGAGTTTGCCTTTCATGAAGGTGCGTTCGATCTGGTGACGACGGAGCGTCCCGAGGGGCTGCCCGCAGACGCGAAGTTCACGCACACCACGCCCAGCATGCTCATCACGGAGCACCCGGACCTCCATATCGCGGACGGCAAGGTCAATTTCGCCCTTTATACGGCCTATCAGATGCTGACCTACCTCCTGATCAGCGGTCGCATGGGCGAGGCTGTTTCAGCCTCCACCTTGTGGCTCATGCGCGGCACCGCACGCGGCAAGGCGGCGGTGCCGCCGGCAGGCCAGGACAATGCCAGCGGTGGATTCGAGCTGCCGGAGGGCTTCGACGAGAGATATATGGACCGCCTCGAAAGCGCCCTTGCAAAATTCAAGGCTCGCTTCGACGAAGAAGTGACGCGACTCGAGGGTGAGGAGACCGCGCGGATCGAGGAAATTGTGGATGAAGACGAGCCGGAGGATATGGGCGCGCTTTCGGGCGACGAGTCCCTGGCCATGACGCGAACGCGGCCACGTCGCGAAGAGGAGGCAAGTTCTTCTGCCACGCCGCTGAAGCCCGAGGACGTGCCACCGAAGTTCGAGGAAGAGCGGCGCATCGATCCGGAGGAACCTGCCGTCGCTGGTACATCGACGCAAAAGCCGACGGAGGAAGAGCCTGCCGTGGAGCAATGGCAGAAAGAAGCCGTGGCCGGCGTCGATTGGGCCGAAGGCCAGGAGGAAGAAGAGCGGAAGTCCCGGGAGTAGGGCGATGGGGTGTTGAGGTGGGCTGCTCTCTTGAGTTCCGCGGCCGGTCCCGCGTCCCGGTTTGACAGCGGCCTTGCTCTGCCATAACTTAACTGAAAAGTTAAATATGGGATCCGCCGGACCAAACCAACAATCGGGCCGGTGAGGCGAGGGAGAGGCAGCATGGCAAACCGGATCCTGGTCCTGGTCGGGACCAAGAAGGGCGCGTTCATCGCCGAGAGCGACCCGGCACGGCGGTCGTGGCGGCTGCGCGGGCCGTTCTGCGAGACCTGGCCGATCAACCATGTCGTCGCAGATCCGGCCTCGGGCACGATCTACGGCGCCGGCGGCAATGAATGGTTCGGCCCGGCGGTCTGGAAATCGACCGATCTCGGTGAGAGCTGGACCCATTCCAGCGAAGGTCTGGCCTATGCCGAGGGGCAGGAGCCGATCAAGGCGGTGTGGAGCCTGGGCGTGCGTAACGGGCGGGTCTATGCCGGCGTGCAGCCGGCCGGCCTGTTCCACAGCGACGACGCCGGCCAATCCTGGACCCATGTCGACGGGTTGCAGCGCCATCCGACCCGGCCGGAATGGAGCCCGGGCGGGGCCGGGCTGATCCTGCATTCGCTGGTGCTGCACCCGGACGACCCGGACAAGATCTGGGTCGGCATCTCCGCCGCCGGGGTGTTCCACACCGCCGATGGCGGCGCGACCTGGGAGACCCGCAACCGCGGCACCCGCGCCGATTTCATGCCCGAGGGCCAGCGCTATCCGGAGTTCGGACAATGCGTGCACTGCCTGGTGATGGCGCCGGGCACGGCCGAGCGGCTGTACCAGCAGAATCACTGCGGCATGTACCGCAGCGACGATGGCGGCCGGCGCTGGGACAGCATCGAGGCGGGGCTGCCCTCCAGCTTCGGCTTCCCGGCCGCGGCCCATCCGCGCGACGCCGACACGCTGTTCCTGCTGCCGCTGAACGGCGACATCAAGGGCCGCTTCGTGCCGGACGGCAGGGCCGCGGTGTGGCGCACCCGCGATGGCGGCGCCAGCTGGCAGGACCTGCGCCGCGGGCTGCCGCAGGAGAATGCCTATTTCGGCGTGCTGCGCCAGGCCATGGCGACCGACCGGCTTGATCCCGCCGGGGTGTATTTCGGCACCTCGGGCGGCGCCCTGTTCGCCAGCGCCGACGAGGGCGACAGCTGGGACTGCATCGCCCAGCATCTGCCTTCGATCCTGTCGGTCGAAACCCTGGTGATCGACCGCTGAGCCATGGCCGAGCCGAGGACAATGCCGGACGAGGCGTCGGCCGTGCTGGTGCGGCTTCCGACGGTGCTGACCATCCTGTTCCCGGGCGCGCCGCCGCGGGTGGAACTGCGCGCCGGCACGGTGGCCGAGGCGATCGACGGGCTGAATGAACGCTGGCCGGGGATGGGCGACCGCATCCGCGACTCCAGCCCGGCGATCCGGCGCCACATCAACATCTTCGTGGATGGCCGGCGCGCCAGGCTGGAGACGCCGCTGGCGCCGGGGGCTGAGATGTTCGTGCTGACCGCGATCAGCGGCGGCTGACCGCCGCCACGCCGTCATGGCCGCGTTGCGCCAAAGCGAGCAGCAGCAGGCACAGCGCCGAGGCGACCAGGCCGGCGCCGGCCGCGGCCGGCCAGCCCCAATGGCTCGCCGCGGCGGCCAGCAGCGGCGGTCCCAGCAGCGACCCGGAGGCGCCGCCTTGGGCCAGAAGGCCGTTCGCGGTCGCCATGTCGCCGCCGGGGCCGACCGTGTCGGGCAGGCGGGCGAAGACCACGGCCGGCACGGTGCCGGAGATGGCATTCAGTAGCATCGCCGCCACCGCCGGCCAGAACCAGGTCCCGCCCAAGGGCGTGAACACGGCGAACAGCAGCAGCGCCGGCACGACGACGCCGAAGGCCATGAAGCCACCGAGCGGACGGTCCCGCCGCATCCACCAGGCCGCGGCCAGCCCGCCCAGCACCGCGGCGAAGGCGGCCGCGCCGGTGATCAGCCCGGCCATCGAGGCCGAGACGCCGCGCTGGCTGGTGAAATAGGCCGGCATCACCGCCAGCAGCCCGACCTCGAACACCGTGTAGCAGGCGAAGCCCACGGCCATCAGCCAGGCCCCGACCGGCGCCCGGAGCGGATGGGCGCCGCCTTTCGCGGCCCGGCGCGGCGCGGCCTCCGGCGGTGTCGGCAGGTGCCAGGCCGGCAGCAGCAGCAGGGCGGTCAGGCCGGCGCTGCCCAGCAGCACCCAGCGCCAGGGCGCGGCCTCGACCCCCAGCCCGGCGAGGATGCTGCCGACGGCGAAGCCGACCGGGAAGAAGGTGCTCCACAGCGCCAGGGCGGTGGCCCGCTGCGCCGGGGTGGCGACGGCGATGGTCAGGGTCGGGGCGGCGACCGCCACGGCGAGATAGGCCGCGGCCTCGACGATCCGCCACAGGAACAGACCGGCCACGGCCGAGGTCGCGGCCATGCCGGCGGCGGCGATGGCCATCAGCATCAGCCCGGCCAGCAGGGCGCGACGGGCGCCGACGCGGCTGATCACCACCCCGGCAAACAGCCCCAGCGTGGCGCCGCCGATCTCGAGCAGCGACACCAGCAGCGCCGCGACGGTGAGGTCGAGGCCGAGGTCGTGCTGCATCGGCGGCAGCAGCGCCGACAGCTTGCCGAGCTGCGCCGCGGCGGCCACGCCGGCGGCGTAGATCACCAGGATCGCGGCCCAGGATCCGCGGGACGACATGATCACTCCGTGTTCAGGACGAGGCGATCGTAGCGAGGAGCAGGGGAGGGTGGCTGAATAAGAAATTCAGACGGCCGGAGATCAGGCGATGGTCTCGGCCAGCCGAACGAAGGCGCCGTCGGACAGCTGCAGCCGGGTCCAGCGCATGCGGCCCTGGCGGATAGGGACGATCGGCGAGCCGTTGGCCCCGGTGTCGAGCTCAACCGCCGGCGGCTCGGGCTCGAACCAGCCATCGTCGGTCAGGGCGGCCTCGGCAGCCTGGATCTCCGGCGTGGCGAAGCGCCACAGCGAGACGCCCAGCAGCTCCGGTGTGCGGAAGTCCCAGTCCCGGCTGCGCCCGCGCGAGGCGGCCAGCAGCCGGTGAGTCAGGTCGCAGACCAGATGGGCGCTGGCGGAGGACTCCGTGACCAGCCGGGCCAGGGCATGGTCGCCCGCGCTGTCGAGCCGGGCGCTCATCAGCTTGCGCAGGCGAGCCTGCTCGTCGGCATCTGGGACCAGCGTGCCGGCCTCCCAGCGCGACACCATCGCCTGCGATACGTGCAGCAATTCGGCGGCGTGGGCCTGCTTGACCCGCCGCAGCGCGCGCCACAGCCGCAACGACCGGCCGAGGCCGTCGGCGGCGCAGATGCTGTATCCCGAGGCGGTCATAATGAGCCAAAGATGGCCCGTCCGGGCCGGGCTGTCCAGGGTTGGGCTTGAGAGCCTTCCCCACACTGTCATGCCCGGGCTTGACCCGGGCATCCAGAGAGCGTCGACATCCTCTGGATTGCCGGGTCAAGCCCGGCAATGACAGGAAGGGGGAGAAACCTCAGCTCTCCCAGTCCGAGTTCAGGATCACCTCGGTGAAGTCGACCCGCTTGTAGGTCGGGTCCATCCGGGCCAGCACGTCGGCCTTCACATTGCCGAAGGTCGTGTCCGGCTTGCGGATGGTGCCGTGGGCGAAGGCCTCGATGATGCCGTGCTTGAAGTCATCGCCGCGCGGATGGGCGTGCACCACCTGGCGCCGCTGCTCCTGGGTGAAGTCGTGGAAGGCGAGGCCCAGCACGTCCATCTCCACCCCGGCCGTCACCAGCGCCACCACCGGATGCTTGTGCTCCGGGATGCCGGGCGTGGTGTGCAGGGCGATCGAATCCCACACCAGGTCGATGTCGGCGGCGGGAATGCCGTGCCGCTTCAGGAAGTCGCGCGCGGCGTTGGCGCCGTCGACCTCGAAGCGCAGATCGGGGCTCGAATAGGCGTCGACCAGCCCCATGTCGTGGAACATCGCCCCGGCGTACAGCAGCTCGGGATCGAACTTCAGGCCCTTGCGCTGCCCGGTCAGGGCGCCGAACAGATAGACCCGGGTCGAGTGGTGGAACAGCAGGTCGCTCTCGGTGTCGCGCACCAGTTCGGTGATCTCCCGGGCGATGGCGCTGTCGGGGATACGGATGCCGGCGATGGAGTCGGTCATGGTGCTCTCCTCAGTCGAAGCTGCGGGCGGCGATCGGATCGCTGGCGGGGAAGGTTTCCTCCAGCGCCTCGTCCAGCCAGTGGTCCTGCCGGTCGGGGGCCGGCGTGGCGGGGGTGTCGTGGGTCTCGGTCATGGTCCGGCCCTTTCTGCTTCGGGATGTCGGCCCGGCGGTCGCCGCCGACCCCTCCTAAGTGCGTCCGGCCGGCTGTCCGTCTCAACGCCGCCGGGGCGGCGCTTCCGGACAAGCGCACGCGGAAATCGGACATTGCGGCCGGGCGGCGGCCGTGGGATCGGTCGATGACGGTTTGAGGGGAACGGAATGCCGGTGCGGACGGTCGCGATCGCCATCTTTCCGGGGGTGCAGGCGCTGGATGTGGCCGGGCCGGTCGACGTCTTCGCCGAGGCCAACGGCTTCATTGCCGCCGGCGACCGCTACGAGACCCTGCTGGTCGCGGCCGACACCGCGCCTTTGCGTGCCTCGAACGGCATGCAGATGGTCGCCGACCGCAGCTTTGGCGACGCCACGGAGCCGTTCTCGATGGTGCTGGTCGCGGGCGGCCCCGGACTGCCGATGGCGGCGCCCGACCCGGTGCTGTCCGGCTGGCTGGCGGCGGCCGCGCCGCAGGCGGAGCTGCACGGGTCGATCTGCACCGGCGCCTTCGCCTTCGGCCATGCCGGGCTGCTGGACGGCCATCGCGTGACCACGCATTGGCAGAACGCACAGCACCTGGCCGAGTTGTTCCCGCGCGCCCGGGTCGAGCACGATCGGATCCATCTGCGCGACGGGGCACTGGTGACCTCGGCCGGAGTCACCGCCGGCATCGACCTGGCCCTGGCGCTGGTGGCGGAGCATCACGGCGCCCGGGTGGCGCTGGCGGTGGCGAAGCGGCTGGTGGTGGTGGCGCAGCGCCAGGGCGGCCAGTCGCAGTTCAGCCCGTTCCTGACCGCTCCGGCCGACCCCGACTCGCCGATCGCCAAGGTGCAGGCGCATGTCATGCAGCACATCGGCGCGAGCGTCTCGGTCGAGGACCTGGCCGCGGTGGCGGGGATGAGCGGCCGCAACCTGGCGCGGCTGTTCGTGCAGGAGACCGGGGTGACGCCGCATGAATTCGTGGAGCGCGCCCGGGTCGACGCCGCCCGCAACCTGCTGGAGGGCAGCGACCGTGCCCTGAAGGCCGTGGCCTATGATTGCGGCTTCGGCAGCCCCGACCGGATGCGCATCGTCTTCGCCAGGCGCCTCGGCGTCACGCCCGCCCAGTATCGCGTCAGCTTCCGGGTGCAGGGTGGGACGGACTAAGGAGCGAGGGCGCTATCGCGCGACTCAATCCGAATTGCGGACAGCCTGCGCGACCGTCTTCTGCCGGTCGAAATCCGCCCGGCGCTGCCGGATTTCCTCGGCCGAAAGGCGGTCGATGTTGCAGTAGTCGAGCTTCCAGTCGGGGTCGGAACTCCAGACCAGCGGGGACTGGACGGTGGTGCGCGGCGCGGGGGCCTGTTCCAGCAGCGTCAAGGCCAGATCGAGCGTGAGGATCTGCGACTCCCCATCCCGTGGTCTCCCGGCAGCGTTGCCGAGCGGAAAGTCCGAGAACAGGAAGCGCGGCACCCCCACATGCTCGACGATGTCCTTGGCGCAGCCCATGACGATCGTGGAAATGTGGCTCTCCTCCAGCATCCGGGCGGCAAGGCTGACGCTTTGATGGCAGACGGGGCAGTTCGGAACCAGGATCGCCGCGTCGACGGCATCCGCCTGGCAACGGGCAACGATCTCCGGGCAATCGACCTCGAGCGTCACGCGGTGGCTGCGATTGGTGGGCAGGCCGTGGAAGCGAGGCGCGATGGCACCGATCCGGCCCGACGCCTCCATGCGGCGCAGCGCCGCCAGCGGAAAATAGGTCGCGGGGTCTTCGGCCGTCGTGTGCCTGCGATCGATGGCGACGTGCGAGATCCGCAGGTCGGGGTCCTCCGCCGTGCTGCCTGAATAGACGGAGTAGAATTTGCACGCCGCGTTGTAGGCGGCCCCAGGCCCCTGATCGCCCTTGCCGGGCTGGTACGGCGCGGCCGTAGTGACGATGGCCAGCCGGCATTGCGACAGCGGCTTGTCCAGGGGATGGAACGGCACGCCTGCGTAATGCGCCCATTCATAGGGCGCGCCGTAGCCCAGGGCCTGATAGTAGGTCCGAATCCTCTGCAGATAGGGAATCGGCGCATCCTCGGCGGGCGCAAATCCGAATGGTCGTTCTCCGGCCATCGAGGGCATTCCCATTCCTGTGTCGAGCGGGCACGCGATCGGCGCGGCGCCCAGTCTACGATCCGGCTGTGCCATCCTCCATCCCCTCATGGCCGAACTCGCGCCCCGCCCAACGTTCGGCGAGGAAGTCGGCGAACAGGCGGATCTTCGGCGACAGCAGCCGGCTGGGCAGGAACAGCGCCTGGACCGGTGCCGACGGCCGCTCATAGCCGGTCAGCACCGGCATCAGCCGGCCGGCGGCCACCAGGTCGGCGACCTGCCAGGACGGGGCGCGGATAAGGCCGGTGCCGGCCAGGGCGGCGGCAACCGTTGCGTCCAGGTCGTTGGCGCGGATCCGCGCCGTGACCGGCACCGTCACCCGCCCCGACGCGGTCTGGAACGGCCAGGACACCGGGCCGGGCGAAGCGGCGAAGACCAGGCAGTCATGCCCGGCCAGGTCCTCGGGAACAGCCGGCTCGCCGCGGCGGACGAGGTAGTCGGGTGCGGCGCAGACCCGCATGCGGATGCCGCCGAGTCGGCGGAGGATCAGGCTCGAATCCGGCTGCCGGCCGATGCGGATGGCGAGGTCGATGCCATCCTCCACAAGATCGACCGGGCGGTCGGTCAATGTCAGGTCGATGGCGAGGCCGCGGTGGCCGGCCAGGAACTCCGGCAGCAGCGGCGCCAGCTTCAGCCGGCCGATCAGCGTCGGCGCGGCGACATGCAGCCGGCCGGCCGGCTCGGACTGATGCGCGGTCAGCGCCTGCTCCGCCTCCTCGACCTCGCCCAGGATGCGGCGGGCCTGGTCGTGGTACAGGCGCCCGGCCTCGGTCAGGGCCAGCCGCCGCGTGGTGCGGATCACCAGCCGGGTGCCCAGGCGCTCCTCCAGCGCCGCGAGCTGGCGGCTGACCGAGGTCAGCGACAGTCCGAGCCCCCGCGCCGCCGCCGACAGGCTGCCGGCCTCGGCCACCTCGACGAAGACGGCCATCGCCTCGAAACGGTCCATAAGCATCCTTGCGGTTTCCGGAAGGATGAAATCCGGACAGGCAGGATACTCCCGGATTTTGCTCTGGCATATCGTTCACGCGATTCGTCGATGGAGCCCCGCGATGCCCACTCTGTCTCATCTCCTCGACCCGGCCGTAGCCCCGCGCCGGGTGGTGACCGCGAAGGACGATCGCTCCTCTCTGGCCTGCGTCTGCGGCGTGTCCGCGGCCGGCCTGGCGCTCGGCCTGGTCACGGCGCTCGGTCCCTCGGGGGCCGACATGGCGGTCGCGACGGCGCTGGTCGCGGCGTTCGCCGGCGCCGGGGCGGTCGGCCTCGGCATCGGCCTGGCCGCGGTGCTGTGGCGCTGAATTGCTCTCGGCGCAATCCGGTGATTGAGCGGGACGGGTCGGACCGGCCAAGGTCGCGCTGATGCCGACCGACCCCATCCTCCTCGCGGTGCTGCTGGGCACCATCTTCGTGATCGCCTTCACCAAGGGCGGCTTCGGCGGCGGCTTCGCCATCCTCGGCATCCCGGCGCTGTCCTTCGTCATGCCGGCGGTGGATGCGGCGGCGGTGATCGCGCCGCTGGTGCTGCTGATGGACGTGTTCACCGTCTGGGCCTTCCCGCCGCGGACCTGGAGCCGGCCGAACCTGCGGGTCCTGGTGCTGCCGCTGCTGTGCGGCATCGCCCTGGGCGGGCTGACCTTCGCCCTGGTCGACCCGGCCTGGGTGACGCTGCTGATCGCGCTGGTCACCCTGGTCTTCGCTCTGCGCTGGTTCGTCCGCCGCCGGGTGGAGCAGCCACGGGCCGCCCCCTCCGGCCGGCGGGCGGCGCTGTGGGGCACGCTGACCGGCTACACCACCTTCGTCGCCCACTCCGGCGGCCCGCCGCTGGCGATCTACCTGCTGCCGCAGCGGCTGGACAAGACCGTGTTCGCCGGCACCTCGGCGATCGTGTTCATGCTCTGCAACATCGTCAAGCAGGTGCCCTACCTCTATCTCGGCGTGCTGGAGCCGCGGAACCTCGCCGCCATCGCCGCCGCGGCGCCGGTGGTGCCGGTCGGGGTCTGGATCGGCCGTCGCTTCCACGACCGGATCGACGAGGTGCGGCTGTACCTCTGGTGCCATCTGCTGCTGGTGGCGATCGGGCTGAAGCTGCTGGTCGACGGCGTGCTGGGCGTGACCTGACGCCATCGCCTCGGCGCTGCGCCGGCCTTCCGGTTGGTGTAAAGCTTCCGGTCGAGGAGAACCAATGGACGAATCCAAGCTTACCGCGCTGTCCGCCTGGATCATCGAGGCGGGGTTGATCGGCCTGTCGGAGACCGAGCTGCTGGCCGGGTTCTGCGCCCGGGCCGTGTTCGCCGGGCTGCCGATCGCCAGCGGTTTGCTGGTGATCGACACGCTGCATCCGATCCATGAGGGCAATGCCGTGCGCTGGCGCCGCGGCGAGGACCAGGCCAGCTTCACCGGCTATGGCCGCACCACCGCGGGCGAGCGCGAGGAGAAGTGGCTGGCCAGCCCGTTCTTCCACCTGATCGACACCGGCGAGGAGTGGATGCGCCGGCGGGTGACGGCGGAGAGCTGCGCCGAGTTCCCGGCGGTGGCCACGGCGCGGGAGGAGGGGATGACCGACTATCTCGGCGTCCTGAACCGCTTCGAGCCCGAGGGCGCGATCGCCGATTGGGACGGGCTGTTCTCGGCCTGGACCACGGACCAGCCCGGCGGCTTCAGCGACGAGGAGATCGCCGGGCTGCTCAAGGTCCTGCCCGCCCTGGCGATGGCGATCAAGGCGGCCACCCTGGCGCGGATGGCCTCGACGTTGCTGGAGACCTATCTCGGCCGCGACGCTTGCGACTCCGTCTGGTCCGGACGGATCGCCCGCGGCGTCGCCGACCGGATCGATGCGGTGCTGTGGTTCAGCGACCTGCGCGGGTACACCCGGATCACCGACAACGCGCCGCCGGAACAGATCATCCCGCTGCTCAACGACTACGCCGATGCCGTGATCTCGGCGGTGCAGGCGGCGGGCGGCGACGTGCTGAAGCTGATCGGCGACGGCGTGCTGGCGATCTTCCGGCCGGAGAATGGCGCGGCCGAGGGCCGCGCCCGCGCCTGCCGCTCGGCGCTGGCGGCGGTGCGCGGCGCCCAGGCGACGATCGCGGCGTTGAACCCGCAGCGCCAAGCGGCCGGCCAGCCGGTGACCGAGATCTACGCCGGGCTGCATATCGGCGAGGTGTTCTTCGGCAATATCGGCAGCGTCCACCGGCTCGACTTCACCGTGGTCGGCCCGGCGGTGAACGAGACCAGCCGGATCGCCGAGATGTGCCGGTCGGCGGACCAGTCGCTGCTGGTCTCCTCCGCCTTCGCCGCGGCGGCGGGCGGAGCCGAGGCCGGGCTGGTCTGCGTCGGCCGCTACGCCCTGCGCGGGGTGCGCATGCCGCAGGAGCTGTTCACGCTCGAGCCTGACCCGGCCTAGAGCCGCCAGACCCTCAAGCCCCGCATCCGGTCGCCATGGATCAGCACCGCCGACAGGCAGCCGGTGGCGAAGGCGCCGGTGTCGACGTCGATGCGATGCGGGTGGTCCAGGTCCAGCCGGTCGGCCGGGGTGTGGCCGTGGATCACCGCGACGCCCTCGGGAAAGGGGCCGGGCCAGTCCAGGAACGGGTCGCGGATCCACAGCATGGTGCGGCGGTCCTGCTGCGCCAGCGGGCGCTGCGGGTCGATCCCGGCATGGACGAAGACTAGGTCGCCGATCCGATGAGTGACCGGGCAGCCGCGCAGCCAGCCCAGCAGCTCGGGTCCGATCGCCGCCCGCACCCGGGCGCGCCAGTCGCCGTCGAGATCGGTGACGCCGCATTCGGCCAGCACCCGCTCGCCGCCATAGCTCAGCCAGAACTGCAGGGTGGCGTGGTCGGTGGCGCCGTCCAGCAGCGCCAGCATGCGGTCGTCGTGATTGCCCAGCAGGGTGATCGTCTCGGCGCCCGCGACGCCCTGTCGCGCCAAAGCCAGGGCGCGCAGATTCTCCGGGCCGCGGTCGACCAGGTCACCGAGATGGATCAGGGTGCAGCCGGTGCCGCCGGGCAGGGCCGCGAACTCCGCCGCCACCAGCCGGTGCATCGCTTCCAGGAGGTCGGCCTGGCCGTGCACGTCGCCGATCGCGGCGACCGCCCGGTCCGGCGGCAGCGGCCGGATCGCCGGGCGCCAGGGATCGCGGCGCGGGTCGAGGTGGCGCGGCAGTCGGTCGAAATCCTCCGGCTTCATGGCGTTGCGCCTCGGTTCGATCGAATCACGACGGCCATCATAACAATGGTCTGCCGGGGTTGCAGGATGCTGTTCAGCTCTTAGGTAAGTCGTGCGGACGGCCGAAATCGCACCACCCCGAGTGTGGGAGGTCCCGCGACGCGCCGCGGCATCCGGCCCGGCGCGACCCGATCGACAGGCTGCCCCGAGGGGCGGCTCCATCGACAGGAGCAACGCGATGAAGCTCAACACCGCACTGGTCGACCGGACGGTGACCCGGTTCGGGGCCCAGGCCCTGCCCGACAACCATCCGGCGATGTCCCAGCTCAGCACCATGTTCGGCGAGCACACCTTCCTCCTCGACGGCGACGGCCTCTACATCCTCGAGGCGGTCGAGATCCCTCCGGCCGGGGCTCCGGCGGGGCAGGTGATCAAGCTGGCCAGCTGGGCGGATGCCGAGCGGACCACGCTTGCGCCGCACGAGCCCGAACCGACCGATGTCGTCATCGAGCTCGGGCCGATCGATCCCGACAAGGACGCCTGAGGCGAACCGGGCGGCCGGGCAGAGGTCCGGCCGCCCGTGTCCTTCACGGCTCGCATCGGCGCGAATCTGTCAGGATCGTCGTCCCATGGTCGGAATCCCGGCCGTCATCTCCACCGGAAGGACTCGCTGCCGATGGCCCATCGACCGTTCCGCCGCGCCTCGGCCGCGGCGCTGCTCGTCCTGCTCGCCGCCGCCGCGCCGGCCCAGGCCGGCTGGGACTACGCCAGGCTCGACCGCGAGCTGCGCGAGGGCGACAAGCCGACCATGGTGATCGACTTGGCCAAATGCCTCGACCCGTCCGGCGCCGGCGGTCCGCCGGTGGTGGCGGTGCCGAGCTTCACCACCTACAACCTGACGCCGCAATTCATCGCCACCTCCGAGACCCACGCCTTCGAGGCGGCGAACGGCGCGATGTCGCTGGAATACATCCGGCTGCGGATCTTCCCGGACAACACCGCCGAGCTGAGCCTGAAGCATCTGAATCCGTCGACCTATGAGACGGTGGGACCGATCACGACGCTGCGCTGCCGGCTGACCGACGGCTCGCTGACCGTGCGCGACGGCGATTAGAGACACTCGCGCCCGGTGACCCCCAATTGGTCTCCCAATCGGGGGATTGCCGCGGCCGCTTTGCCCCGCCGATTGTCGTGATGGCGCTATGCCCTTTTGGAGGGAGCCATCATGTCCACTGCGACCGGCCGGCAGGCCCCGGTCACGCCCGAGCACATCTTGCAGCTGGGGTTCGGCTTCTGGGCCTCGAAGGCGCTGTTGAGCGCGGTCGAGCTGGAGGTGTTCACCGTGCTGGCCGGCGGCCCGCTCGACGCCATGGCGCTGGGAGGCCGGCTCGGCCTGCATCCGCGCAGCGCCCGCGACTTCCTCGACGCGCTGGTGGCGCTGCACGTCCTGGAACGCACGGATGGCGCCTACGCCAACACCGCCGAGACCGATCTCTATCTCGACCGCGGCAAGCCCACCTATGTCGGCGGCATCCTGGAGATGGCCAACCGGCGGCTCTACCCGTTCTGGGGGAACCTGACCGAAGCGCTGCGCACCGGCCGGCCGCAGAACGAGGCCAAGGCGGGCGGCGACCTCTTCAGCGCGATCTATGCCAGCCCCGAAGGCCTCTCCGGCTTCCTCAACGCCATGACCGGCGTCAGCCTGCCGGTGGCGCGCGCGCTCGCCGCCCGCTTTCCCTGGGCCGGGGTCCGCAGCGTCATCGACATCGGCGCCGCGGCCGGGTCGATGCCGGTCGAGCTGGCCCTCGCCCATCCGCATCTCGAGGCGGGCGGCTTCGACCTGCCCCCGGTACGGCCGGTGTTCGAGGCCTATGTGGCGCAGCGCGGCCTGGCCGGCCGGGTGCGCTTCCACGAGGGCGACTTCATGCGCGGGCCGATGCCCTCGGCCGAAGTGCTGGTGATGGGCCACATCCTCCACGACTGGGACCTGGAGGAGAAGCGGATGCTGGTGGCCAAGGCCCATGCGGCGCTGCCGCAGGGCGGGACGCTGATCGTCTATGACCGGATGATCGACGACGACCGGCGGGAGAACGCGGCCGGCCTGCTGATGAGCCTGAACATGCTGATCGAGACGCCGGGCGGCTTCGACTATACCGGCGCCGATTGCGTCGGCTGGCTGCGCGAGGCGGGGTTCGCCTCGGTCCGGCAGGAGGCCCTCGTCGGACCCTATTCGATGGTGGTCGGGACCAAGTAGCCGCAGGATGCCCATGGCCGGCGAGGCTGTGGCAGGATCGGTCCAGCAGAGTCGAGGAGGGACCGATGACCGATCATGCCGCCCGCACCGCCGAGCTGGAGGCCGAGGAGGCGCGGCTGGCCTTCGACCGCTTCGACTTCGCCGAGGCCTGGGCGATCGGCCGCACGCTGGTCGAGAGCGCGCCGGCACCGGTCGCGATCCGCATCCAGGTGGGAGACCGGGTGCTGTTCGCCGCCGCGCTCGACGGCACCGCGGCCGACAACCAGATCTGGCTCGACCTGAAATCCGCCGCCGTCCGCCAGTTCGGCCACAGCACGCTGTGGCTGCACCACCGGCTCAAGGCGCGCGGCCGGACCCTGGCGGAGAGCCCATCGGTCCGCACGCCGATGATCGATCATGGCGGCGGCTTCCCGATCCGCATCGGCGCCCAGGTGGTCGGGTTCATCGGCGTCTCCGGCCTGCCGCACGAGGACGATCACCGGCTGATCACCAGCGCGATCGAGACGTACAAGGCAGGGCAGGCCGGAGCGGGCCGCGGCTGAGCGATCAGACCAGCGCCATGCCGCCATCGACATGCAGCTCGGCGCCGTTGACGAAGCCGCTGTCGTCCGAGGCCAGGAACAGTGCGGCGGAGGCCAGCTCCTCGGCGCTGCCCATCCGGCCGGCCGGGATCGTCTGCGACACGGCATGCAGGAAGCCCGGCACCTCGGCCTCCGGGATGCCGAGCTTGCCGAGGATGGCGGTCTCGGTCGGCCCCGGGCTGAGGACATTGACCCGGATCCTGCGGGATTTCAGCTCCAGCGCCCAGCTGCGCGCGAAGGCCGCGACCGCCGCCTTCGACCCGGCATAGACGGCGTGGTTGTCCAGGACCTTGGTCGCAGCGAGGGAACTGGTGACGATGATGCTGCCGCCGTCGCGCATGACCGGCGCGATGGCCTGCACGCCGAAGAAGACCCCGCGGGTGTTGACGGCGAAATGTGCGTCGTATTCGGCCGGGGTCACCTGCGCCGACGGGGCGATGGTGATCACCGCCGCGTTGGCGACATAGACGTCCAGCCCGCCGAAGCGACGCTCGACCTCCTCGGCCAGGGCGCGGTGGTGGTCGAGATCCGCGACATCGCCGCAGATGCCGACGGCGCCGTGGCCGATCTCCGCCACCGCCTGGTCGAGGACATCCTGCCGCCGGCCGGTGACCACGACCCGGGCACCCTCCTGCGCGAACAGCCGGGCGGCGGCCTTGCCGATTCCGCTGTTGCCGCCGGTGACGACGGCGACCTTTCCTTCGAGCTTGGGCATCTGTTTTCTCCACTGGATTGCGGATTGGATGTACCCATCGCCCGGCCGCCGCATTAGAGGGGAGGCGGGCACATGATCTGTGCCTGGAGGTCACGATGCCCCATCTGCTGAGCGAGGCGCCCGGCCTGGCCGCCTTCGTCCGCGCCGTCGAGGCCGGATCCTTCAGCGCCGCCGCGCGGGACCTGGGCACGACGCCGTCGGCCGTGTCGAAAAGCGTCGCGCGGCTGGAGCGGCATCTCGGCGCCAGGCTGTTCCGGCGATCGACCCGCATCCTGGCGCTGACCCCGGAGGGGCAGGCCTTCTTCGACCGGGTGTCGCCCCTGTTGCAGGAGATCGAGCAATCGGCGGACGTCGTGCAACCCTCGGCGGACCTGCGGGGCCGGCTGCGCGTCAGCCTGCCCAGCGAGATCGCCCGGCTGCTGATGGACGCCGTCCTGACCCGGTTCCTGACGCAGCATCCCTCGCTGGATCTGGAGATCGGCATCACCGATCGGCCCGTCGACCTGATCCGGGAGGATTACGACGTCGTCTTCCGCGTCGGCCACGTGCCGGCAAGCGACCTCATGGTCAGGACTCTGGCGCGGCTCGAGATGGTGCTGGTCGCGTCTCCGGCCTTCCTGGACCGGTGGGGCGCGCCCCGCAGCGTCGACGATCTCCGGGCGCTGCCCTTCGCGCGATACTTCGTCGGTCGCAGGGCGCCCGAGATCCGCTTTGCCGACGGCACCATCGTCGCGACGCGCGGGCGGGTAGGCTTCGACTCCGGTTTCGGCCTGCGCTCTGCGGCCAGGCTGGGGATGGGTGTCGCCTATGTGACGCGCTGCATCGTCGAGGAGGATCTGCGTCGTGGCGATCTCGTCGTCGTGCTGCCCGACAAGCCCCTGCCGCCGATGCCGTTCCAGGCCTTGCACGCCTTCGGGCAAGCAGCGCCGATGCGGGTCCGACTCCTGTCGGATTTCGTCGCCGGGGAGATCGGCCGCATCGCCGGCGACCGCCGGGGCTGACGCCGCTCAGGCCAGGAGCCCGCCGAAGACGACCTGCCGGAAGGCGAGGAGCGGGGCGTCGCTCTTCTCCACTCGCATCCGCAGCAGCGCGCCCTCCCAGCTGTTCATGACGAAGTCGGCCAGCAGCGGGGCAGGAAAGCGGCGCGCCGCCGAGCCGTCGGCCTGGGCCTCGGCGATGCAGGCCTCGATCAATCCGGTCCAGGCGGCGAAATGGCCGGCCAGGCGCTCGCGGATCAAGGCGCTGTGGTCCGCGGCCTCGGCGCTGAAGTTTCCCATCAGGCAGCCGCGGACATAGCCGGAGGCCCGGAACGCCTCGATGCGGTCGTCGAAATAGGCCTCCAGCCGCGCCAGTGGCGCCCGGGAGGAGTCGGTCAGGATGTCGCGCAGCTTTGCCTGGGTGCGCTCGGAATAGGCGTCGATCACCTCCGCCCCGAATGCCTCCTTGCTGGCGAAGTGGTTGTAGAAGGAGCCCTTGGGGACACCGGCTTCCTCGACGACGGCCTGGATTCCCGTTGCCGCATATCCCTCCGCATGCATCAGGCTGAGGCCCGCTTGCACCAGGGTGCCGCGGGTGCCGGGTTTCGGCTTCGGGCCTCGCCGGACCACCGGGCGAGATGCCATATCGAGGCTCCTTGATTAATTTAAGACGACCGGTCATATTCATTTTATCGGCGCTCGCGGATCGCCGTCAAGCAAAGGGATGCAGCCATGACCACCGGACCGGCCCTGCGCTGGGATGTGCTGACGATCAAGCGCCCCGGCCTCAGCCGCGATCTGCCGCCCGGCCAGGAGGCGCTGGCCTGGGTGGCGAACTCCTCGGTGCTGATCCAGGGCGAACGCGATGCCGTCCTGGTGGACACCTTCCTCACCGCCGCCCAGTCGCAGACCCTGCTGGATTGGGTCGTCGCCAGCGGCAAGCGCCTCACGGCGATCTACGTCACCCACGCGCATGGCGACCATTTCTTCGGCCTGGCGCCGCTGCTGGAGCGCTTCCCGGAGGCGCGGGCGGTGGCCACGCCGGCTGTGGTCCGGGCGATGCAGGCGCATCTGGCGCCGGCCAGCGTCGACGGCTTCTGGCGCCGGCTCTTCCCCGGCGAGATCCTCGATCGCCTCCCGGCCGCCGAGCCGTTGCAGGGAGACGCGCTGGAACTGGAGGGGCACCGGCTCGCCGTGGTCGATGCGGGGCGCACCGACACGGAGGTCTCGACCTGCCTCCACGTCCCGTCGATCGGGCTGCTGGTCGGCGGCGATGCGGTCTACAACGGCATTCACCCCTATCTCGGCGAGACCGACAGGGAGAGCCGGCTGGAATGGATCGCCACGCTCGACCGGCTCGAGGCGCTGGGCGCGGGGACCGTGATCGCCGCGCACAAGGTACCGGGAGCCGAGGACCATCCGCGGGTCATCGGCGAGACGCGGCAGTACCTCCGCGACTTCGACCGGCTGGACATGACGACCACGACGGCGCGCGAGCTGTACGACGCCATGCTTGCCCTCCATTCCGGCCGCGCCAATCCGGGTTCGCTCTGGGGTGCGGCCAAGGCCGCCAAGCCGCAGGCGTAGGCATTTGGAACGCGGAAGGTATCGATGATGAAGAGCACGTTCGCAGCGGTCGCCGTCGCGCTCGCGGCCGCATCGATTGCGGCGCCGGCCGCCGCGGCCGGGGACCCGTTGGATGCTCGCACCCTGGCCGCGATCGGCTCGCGATTCGAAGAGCTGATGGCCGCGGCGAACCGGCATGATCTCGCGGCCTTGGGCGGGATGTATTGGCGCTCGCCCTCGGCCCTCCTGGTCGCCAAGAGCGCCATCCCGTCCGAGGGCAATTGGGCGGCCTACTGGGGCAACGAGGCGATCGAGCGGAAGCTGCACGACATCGCCGCGTCCGGGCCCGTGGCGCTGCGGCCGGACCTGGCGAAGCTCAAGGTCGTCGGGCTGACCCGCGAGGTCGCCGAATCCTATGATCCGGTGACGATCACCGTCTCTTATGCCGGTCAGGACGGCACGCCGAGGCCGTTCCTGGTCATCATCGACTGGATCCGGACCGGCCGGGACTGGAAGATCGCGTCGGAGATCCTGCTGCCGGTGCCGCCGGCACCGAAATCCTAGCCGTTCCGCTCCCGCCACAGCGCCGCCGCCCGCTCCTGGTGGCGGGCATGGGCGGCGTCGCCGCTGTCGCCGGCGATCACCGCGAGGGCCACCGCGGCGGTGCCGACCACCGTGGCCTCGGCCGCGGGTTCCTCGGCGGCGCCGGTCCAGACGGCGCGGAAATGCTCCAGGTCGTGGCGCGCCAGCCGCTCGCCGCGGCCTTCGCCGACGATCGGCGGCACCGTTTCGTCCAGCGCCTCGCCGGCCACAAGGCGCTGCAGCGACAGCGCCTTCACGGGCGTGCGCTCGGCCTCGCCGCCGGCGCCCTTGACCACGCAGAGGTCGCTCTGGCCCAGCAGGCGCGCGGTGTCGCGGTGCAAATCCTGATAGGCCGGATGGAACACGCCGACGAAGCTGGCCTTGGCCGCGAATGGGTTCAGCAGGCGGGCCGCGGAGTTGACCGGGCTGCGCAGGCCCAGCACCGGCCGCAGCTCCATCAGCTCGGTCAGGGTGCGGCTGACCGCGCGCAGCGGCAGATAGGCGAAGCGGGTCTCGTCCAGGATACGGGCCGCCTCGGCCGGGGTCTCCGGCACCGGCAGGCCCAGCGCCCGCACCGCATCCTCGGTCTCGATGCCCTCGGTGACGCGGACATTGATGCCGTGCATCAGCACCGGATGGCCGGCGCGGGCGACCAGCAGAGCCGACAGCAGGAACCAGGGCGCGCCACGGGTCTTGCCGGCGGCGTAGGACGGCCAGTCCAGCGCCGGCCGCGTCGCCGGGGCGGTGGTGACCACGGCGCGGCCGGCGCGGATCATGCCGGCCAGCTCGGCCGCCGTCTCGCCGCGATAGCGCTCCAGCAGCAGGAAGGCGCCGACCTGCATCGGGTCGGCCTCGCCGGACAGGATGATGCCGAAGGCGTCCTGCGCCTCGGCCTCGGTCAGCGGCCGCGACCGGCCGGGGCCGCGGCCGATCGCCGCCAGATGCGCCGCCATGCGTTGCCGCGGCGGCGAGTCCAGGGTGGCGGTCACGGTTTCGACGTCGCTGGCCATGTGCTTTCTCGCCTGTCGGATCGGGAATGGTTAGCGCGGGCCGCCCGGTCCGTCGAGCGCTGCCGGGGTCGCGGGCTCATTGTATGGCTGCCGGCCTTGTAGGAAGATCGGCATCGAACATCAAAAACCAAGGCGGGTCGGGGTTCGGAATGGTGTTGAAGACAACGGCGGGCCGATGACGCGGACGATCGGAGCGTTCGACACTGTCATCGTCGGCGCCGGCTCGGCCGGCTGCGTGCTGGCCAACCGCTTGTCGGCCGACCCGAAGGCCTCGGTGCTGCTGCTGGAGGCTGGGGGCAAGCCCAGCTCCATCTGGGTCCATATCCCGGTCGGCTATCTCTACACCCATGGCAACCCCAGTCTCGACTGGTGCTTCAAGACCGAGCATGAGGCCGGGCTGGGCGGCCGGGCGATCAACTATCCGCGCGGCAAGGTGCTGGGCGGCTGCTCCGCCATCAACGGCATGATCTACATGCGCGGCCAGGCGCGCGACTATGACCAGTGGCGGCAGCTCGGCAATGCCGGCTGGGGCTGGGACGACGTGCTGCCGCATTTCATCAAATCCGAGGACCATTGGCAGGGCCGCTCGGCCTTCCATGGCTCGGGCGGCGAATGGCGGGTCGAGCCGCAGCGCCTGTCCTGGAGAATCCTCGACGCCTTCCGCCAGGCCGCGGCCGAGGCCGGGATTCCGCCGACCGAGGATTTCAACACCGGCGATAACGAGGGCTGCGGCTATTTCCAGGTGAACCAGCGCCGCGGCATCCGCTGGACCACGGCCAAGGGCTTCCTCAATCCGGCGCTGAAGCGGCCCAACCTGGCGGTCGAGACCCACGCCCAGGTGCTGAAGCTGCATCTCGAGGGCAAGCGGGTCGCCGGCGTGGTGTTCCGGCGGCCGGACGGCACCGAGGCCTATGCCGCGGCGGGCGAGGTGATCCTGGCGGCCGGCGCCGTGGGCTCCCCCGCCATCCTGCAGCATTCCGGCATCGGCCCGGCCGACCTGCTGGCCGCGCATGACGTGCAGCCGGCGCACGATCTGCCCGGAGTGGGCGAGAACCTGCAGGACCATCTGCAGCTGCGCCTGGTCTACAAGGTCAGCGGCGTGCCGACTTTGAACGAGCGGGCGAACCGGCTGCTCGGCCGCATCGGCATGGGCGTCGAATATGCGCTGTTCCGCAGCGGTCCGCTCAGCATGGCGCCCAGCCAGCTCGGCGCCTTCGCCCGCAGCGATCCGGCGCAGGAGACGGCCAATCTCGAATACCATGTCCAGCCGCTCAGCCTCGACCGCTTCGGCGAGCCGCTGCACAGCTACCCGGCCTTCACCGCGTCGGTCTGCAACCTGCGGCCGCACAGCCGCGGCTCGATCCGGATCAAGAGCCCGGACCCGACCGCGGCGCCGGCGATCCGGCCGAACTACCTGTCGGAGGAGGCGGACCGCCGGGTCGCGGCCGACGCCATCCGGCTGACCCGGCGGATCGCCACCGCGCCCGCCCTGGCCCGCTACGCGCCGGAGGAGGTGCGGCCGGGCCCGGCGCTGCAGGACGAGGCCGATCTGATGCGGGCGGCGGGCGACATCGCCACCACCATCTTCCACCCGGTCGGCACCTGCAAGATGGGCCGGGATCCGCTGGCGGTGGTCGATGAGCGGCTGCGGGTGCGTGGTTTGGCGGGGTTGCGCATCGCCGACGCCTCGATCATGCCGACCATCACCTCGGGCAACACCAACGCGCCCACCATCATGATCGCGGAGAAAGCCGCGGCGATGATCCTGGAGGATCGTCGTCAAGGCTAAGGAGATGCCATGGAGTTTCAGGATCGTCACGTCGTCGTCACCGGCGGCACCGGCGCGCTCGGCGCGGCGGTGGTCGGGCTGCTGCTCGAGGCAGGCGCCACCTGCCATGTCCCGGTCCGCGACCTGAAGGATTCGCGCCGCTTCGCCCATCGCGGCCACGACCGGGTGGTGCTGTCGCCGGTGCCGGACCTGGCCGACGAGGCGGCGGTGGCGGCGTTCTACGGGGCGCTGCCCGGGCTCTGGGCTTCGATCCATGTCGCCGGCGGCTTCGCCATGGCGCCGATCGGCGACACCGACAAGGCGATGCTGCAGCAGCAGCTCGACACCAACCTCGTCAGCGCCTTCCTGTGCTGCCGTGCCGCGGTGGCGGCGATCGGGCAGGGCGGCGGCCGCATCGTCAATGTCGCGGCCCGGCCGGCGCTGGAATGGCGCCAGGGCGCCGGCATGACCGCCTATACCGCGTCGAAGGCGGCGCTGGCCGCGCTGACCGTGGCCCTGGCGCAGGAGGTGGCGGGGCAGGGCATCCTGGTGAACGCCGTGGCGCCGTCGATCATGGACACGCCGGCCAACCGCGCCGCCATGCCCAAGGCCGATCACGCCGCCTGGCCGAAGGTGGAGGAGGTGGCGGCGACGATCCTGCATCTCGCCTCGCCGGACAATAAGGTCGGCCGCGGCGCGATCGTGCCGGTGTACGGCGAGGCGTGACCGGGCCGGTCTCCCCCCGGATCCTGGCCGCGGTCGACCTCCTCGCCCCGCGCCCGAGGGAGAGGCTGTTGGAGATCGGCTGCGGTACCGGCCAGGCGATCCAGGCGGTGATCGCGCGTCAGCCGACTGCAGCGGTCGTCGCCATCGATCGCTCCGACACCGCCGTGGCCCGGGCGCGGATCGTCAACGCGGCGGCGATCACGGCCGGGCGGGTGAGCATCGCCAGGGGCGACATCGAGCACGGGCCGGTCGCGCCGGGCGGCTTCGACCGGGTCTTCGCCGTTCGGGTGAACAGCTTCTGGACCCGTCCCGGCCTGGCCCTGCGGCATGTTGCCCGCAGCCTCCGCCCCGGCGGCGAGATATGGATTATTTACGACGAGCCGGCGGCCAGGATCGTCGAGACGATCCGGTCGTCGCTCCAAGCCTTCGGGATGCCGGACGGGCGGACCGAAGAGCGCCCCGGCGCGCTCGCCATCGTCGCGGGTCGCCGGGGACAGGCGGTCATAAACTTCCGCTTCGGCCGGCTTGTCTGATTTGTCCGATCAGTCTAGCGTCTCGCGACGCAAAAAAGATCAAGACGGGGATGGCAGGATGTGGCGGGAGATCGCGCCGGATCGGCGGGACGAGATTCGTGTGGATGGCCACAAGGTGGTGGCCTACAGCTTCGGCTCGGGGCCGGAGACGGTGCTGTGCCTCAACGGCGGCCCGGGGCTGCCCTGTGACTATCTGCGCGACGCGCATTCCTGCCTGATCGACCAGGGCTACCGCGTCGTCGCCTTCGACCAGCTCGGCACCGGCGCCTCGGACCGGCCGACCGATCCGGCACTGTGGACCATCACCCGCTATGTCGAAGAGGTGGAGACGGTACGCCAGGCGCTCGGGCTCGGCCGGGTGCATCTGCTCGGCCATTCCTGGGGCGGCTGGCTCAGCGTCGAATACGCGCTGACCCATCCCGAGGCGCTGAAGACCGTGATCCTGGAGGACACCGCCGCCGATATCCCGCACCTGATCGGCGAGCTGGAGCGGCTGCGTTCGGCGCTCGGCCCCGAGACCGTGGCGATGATGCAGCGGCACGAGGCCGAGGGCACGCTGGACCATCCCGTGTACCAGGCAGCGATCACCATCCTGAACCACCGCCATGTCTGCCGGCTGGACCATTGGCCGGCGCCAGTGAAGCGCTCGCTGGACGACTGGAACATGGGGCCCTACGGCACCATCCAGGGGCCGAACGAGTTCCTCTACACCGGTAATCTGAAGGACTGGAACCGGCTGCCGGACATGCGCCGGATCACCGTGCCGGTGCTGATCACCTGCGGCCAGCATGACGAGCTGACCCCGGCCTGCGCGCTGCGCATGAAGCTGGCGCTGCCGAACGCCCGGCTGCACGTCTTCCCCAACTCCAGCCACATGCCCTTCTACGAAGAGCCGCACGCGTATTATCCTGTGCTGCTGGACTTCCTGAAGGCGCATGGGGCGACCGCCTGATGCCCGCCCGCCGCCCGGGCTGACCGTCGATGCACCGCTTCCGCTTCGTCCTGACCCGACCGCTGCAGCTGATCCCGGTGCTGTTCGGCATCAGCGTCATCACCTTCGTGCTGATCCGCTCGATCCCCGGCGACCCGGTGCGGGTGCTGCTCGGCACCAAGGCGACGCCGGACGCGGTCGTCCGGATCCGCGCCCAGTTCGGGCTGGACGAGCCGCTGTGGACGCAATACGCGCTGTTCCTGCAGAACCTGTCGCAGGGCGAGATGGGCCGGTCGATCTTGTACAAGATCCCGGTGCTGCGCCTGATCGCCGAGCGGATCGAGCCGACCCTGCTGCTGGTGTTCGGCGCCGTCCTCCTGTCGCTGCTGATCGCCGTGCCCTTCGCCGCCATCGCCGCACGCCGCCGCGGCCGGCTGGCCGACCACGCCATCCGCATCATCTCCACCACCGGTCTCGGCCTGCCGCCGTTCTGGCTGGGGATCATGCTGATCATCCTGTTCAGCGTGACGCTGGGCCTGTTCCCGGTGGCGGGCTATGGCGACGACTGGGCCGACCGGCTGCACCATCTGGTGCTGCCCTGGCTGACCATCGCCCTGGCGCTGTCGGCGGTGCTGACCCGGACGCTCAGGGCCGCGATGATCGCCGAGCTGCGTTCCGACCAAGCCACCGCGGCACGGGCGCGCGGCCTGCCCGAGGGCATGGTGTTCTGGCGCCATGTCGTGCCCAACGCCATTGTGCCGACCATCAACCTGCTGGCGGTCAACATCGGCTGGCTGATCGGCGGCACGGTGATCATCGAGAACGTGTTCTCGATCCCCGGCATGGGCCAGCTGCTGGTGCGCGGCATCTTCACCCGCGACTACATGGTGGTGCAGGGCGTGGCCATGGCCTTCGCCGTGGCCAGCGTCACGGTGAACTTCCTGGCCGACATCCTGACCGTCGCCCTCGACCCGCGGGTGAAGCTGTGAGCGCCGTCGCCGGCACGCCCGCCGCCCGGCTGCGCTTCAGGCTCAGGCTGCCGCGGGTGCCGGGCGCGCTGTGGTGGGGCGCCGGGATCGTCGGATTCTTCGTGCTGACGGCGCTGCTGGCACCGATGCTGGCGCCCTACGACCCGATCGCGCAGGACACCGCGAACGCGCTGCTGCCGCCCGGGCCCGGGCACTGGCTCGGCACCGACAATTTCGGCCGCGACGTGCTGTCCCGGATGATCTGGGGCACCCGCCTCGACCTGATGATGGGCGTGTTCGGGGTGCTGATCCCGTTCATCCTCGGCACCGCGGTCGGCTGCGTCTCCGGCTATTTCGGCGGCTGGGTCGATGTCGTGGTGATGCGGGTCGTCGACATCGTCATCGCCTTTCCCTTCCTGGTGCTGATGCTGGCGATCATGGCCATCCTCGGTCCTGGCCTGGGCAGCTTCTTCATCGCCATGGCCCTCGTCGGCTGGGTGTCCTACGCCCGGCTGGTCCGGGCCCAGGTGCTGGTGCTGAAGGCCAGCGACTTCGTCACCGCCGCGCGCAGCCTGGGCTACGGCCATCTTCGCATCATGGCCCGGCACATCCTGCCCAACGCCTTGGTCAGCTCGCTCGTGTTCTCGATGTCGGACGTGGTGCTGACCATGCTGCTCGGCGCCTCGATCAGTTATCTCGGCCTCGGGGTGCAGCCGCCGACGGCGGAGTGGGGCGTGATGGTGGCGGAAAGCCAGAACTTTATCATCCGCGCCTGGTGGATCGCCGCCTTCCCCGGTGCTGCGCTGGCGGTGATCGCGCTCGGCTTCAGCCTGCTCGGCGACGGCCTCGGCGAATGGCTTGGGGTGAAGGAATGACCGCGCCGCTGCTGGAGGTGCGCGACCTGTCGGTGGCCCTGACCAGGGCGGGAGAGGAGACGACCATCGTCGACCGCGTCTCCTTCGCCTTGGAGGCGGGGCAGGTGATGGGACTGGTGGGCGAGAGCGGCTCGGGCAAGAGCGTCACCTGCCGGGCGTTGATCGGCCTCTTGCCGGGCGGGCTGTGCATCGCCGGCGGCTCGGTGTGGCTCAAGGGCCGCGACCTCGCGGCGCTGGATCCGGAGGCGATGCGCCGGGTGCGCGGGCGCGAGATCGGCATGATCTTCCAGAACCCGTCCAGCCATCTCGACCCGGTGATGCGGATCGGCGACCAGATCGCCGAGGGCATCCGCCTGCACCGCGGCGCCTCGAAGCGCGAGGCGCGATCGGCCGCCGTGGACCTGCTGCGCCAGGTCGGCATCCCGGATCCGGAACGGCGGGCCGGCGGCTATCCGCACGAATTCTCCGGCGGCATGCGGCAGCGGGCGATGATCGCCACGGCGCTGGCCTGCGACCCGGAGGTGCTGATCGCCGACGAGCCGACCACCGCGCTGGACGTCACCGTGCAGGCGCAGATCCTGCGGCTGCTGCTGGACCTGCGCGACCGGCGCGGGCCTCGCCATCATCCTGATCACCCATGATCTCGGCGTGGTGGCGCAGAGCTGCGATCGCATCGCCGTGATGTATGGCGGCACGCTGTGCGAGGCCGGCGCCAAGCGGGCGGTGCTGGCGGCGCCGCGCCATCCCTACACGGCCCGGCTGATCGCCTGCCAGCCGTCCCACGGGGGCAGCGCCGGCCTGCTGCCTTTCATCCCCGGCCAGCCGCCGGCCCTGGCCGACTTGCCCACCGGCTGCCGCTTCCATCCGCGCTGCGACCGTGCCTTCGACCGCTGCACCGCGGTCCAACCGGACCCGTCGTGGCCGGAGCCCGGCCACATGGCAGCCTGCCACCGGGCGTTGGGGGACGCGGCATGACGCTGCTCGACGTCCAGGACCTTGAGGTTCATTTCCGTGCCGGCGGCCTGGCGCTGCCGGGGCGCTCGCCAAGGCTGGTGAGGGCGGTCAACGGCGTGTCCTTCACCCTGGCGCCGGGCGAGGCGCTGGGGCTGGTCGGCGAATCCGGCTGCGGCAAGAGCACGTTGGGCCGCGCCATCCTGCGGCTCGGCGAGGCCACGGGCGGCGCCATCCGCTTCGGCGGCGCCGACGTGGCGTCGAGTGGCCGCGCCGGCGTCGCCCGGCTGCGCCGTGAGACCGCGATGATCTTCCAGGACCCGTATGGCGCGCTGAACCCGCGCATGGCGGTGGGCGAGGCGATCGCCGAGGTGTTGCGGGTCCACCGCAAGGTGCCGCGCGACCGCGTCCCGGCGCGGGTGGCGGAACTGCTGACCCTGGTCGGCCTCCGGCCCGAGCACGCGGCCCGCCGCCCGGCCGAACTGTCCGGCGGCCAGTGCCAGCGCGTCGGCATCGCCCGGGCGCTGGCGGTGGAGCCGAAGCTGATCATCGCCGATGAATGCGTCGCCGCGCTCGACGTCTCGATCCAGGCGCAGATCATCAACCTGCTGATCGAGCTGAAGGCCCGGATGAACCTGGCCCTGATCTTCATCGCCCATGACCTCGCCGTGGTCCGGCGGCTGTGCGACCGGGTGGCGGTGATGTATCTCGGCCGGATCGTCGAGGAGGGGCCGGCCGAGGCGGTGTTCGCGATGCCGCGACACCCCTACACCCAGGCCCTGGTCCGGGCGATCCCCGAAATCGATCCCGACCGCGCGCTGCCGGCGGGCCTCTTGGCCGGCGAGCCGCCGAGCCCGCTCGATCTGCCGCCGGGCTGCGCCTTCCATCCGCGCTGCCCCTTCGCCATGGCGGAATGCCGAGCCGGGGCGCCGCCGGCGCTGCGGCCGGTCGACGGGCGCTTCACGGCCTGCCATCTCTATCCAGCAATCCCCGCCCATAGCTGAGGCGGGGCAACAACCGGAGGCTCACGATGACACGAAACAGGAAACATCTCGGCATCGCCACGGCCGCGTTCCTGGCGGCGCTGGTCGCCGGCGGGGCGGCGGCCGAAGCGGCGGGCGTGCTGACCATCGGCCGGCGCGAGGACGGCACCACCTTCGACCCGATCAAGACCTCGCAGAATGTCGACTATTGGGTGTTCTCGAACGTCTATGACGTGCTGATCCGGGTCAGCAAGGACGGCACCAAGCTGGTCCCCGGCCTGGCCGAAAGCTGGTCCGTCTCCGACGACGGCGTGGTTTACACGCTGAAGCTGCGCGACGCGAAATTCTCCGACGGCAGCCCGGTCACCGCCGCCGACGCCGCCTTCTCGCTGCTGCGGGCGCGCGACAATCCGGGGTCGCTGATCGCCGACAACTACAAGGTGATCAAGACGGCCGAGGCGAAGGACGACCACACGCTGGTGATCACGCTGAACCAGCCGGCGACGCCATTCCTGGCCAGCCTGGCCCTGCCGGGCGTGGCGGTGCTGCCGCAGAAGGTCGTGACCGCGATGGGCGAGGACGCTTTCGCCGAGAAGCCGATCGGCTCCGGCGCCTTCACCATGGAGGAGTGGAGCCGCGGCAACAAGGTGGTGCTGAAGAAGAACCCGAACTTCTGGCAGGCCGACCAGGTCAGCCTCGACGGCGTCGAATGGATTTCCGTCCCCGACGACAACACCCGGATCCTGAAGGTCCAGGCGGGCGAGCTCGACACCGCCATCTTCGTGCCCTTCGCCAAGGTGGCGGAGCTGGAGAAGGACCCGAACCTGACGATGCACAAGGACCCCTCGACCCGCGAGGACCACCTGCTGATCAACCATTCGCATGCGCCGCTGGACAAGCTGGAGGTGCGCGAGGCGATCGACTATGCCATCGACAAGAAGGTGATCGTCGACACCGTCACCTTCGGCATCGGCACGGTCGCCAACTCCTATGTCCCGAAGGGCGCGCTGTACTACACCGCCGACAACGGCGCCCGGCCCTATGATCCGGAGAAGGCGAAGGCGCTGCTGGAGAAGGCGGCCGCCGGACCGATCGCGCTGACCTATCTGGTGCAGACCGGCGACACGGTGGACGAGCAGGTGTCGGTGCTGATCCAGCAGCAGCTGGCCAAGGTCGGCATCACCGTCAACCTGCAGAAGGTCGACCCGAGCCAGACCTGGGACATGGAGGTGGCCGGCGACTACGACCTGGCGATGAACTACTGGACCAACGACATCATCGACCCGGACCAGAAGACCACATTCGTCCTCGGCTACGACGCCAACCTGAACTACTACACCCGCTACAAGAACGACGCGGTGGTGGCCTTGGTGGCCAAGGCCCGGGTCGAGACCGATCCGGCCAAGCGCGAGGCGATGTATGTCGACCTGCAGAAGATGGCCAAGGCCGACGTCAACTGGATCGACCTGTACTACAGCCCGTACCTGACCGTTTCCCGCAAGAACATCGAGGGCTTCGGTCAGACCCCGCTCGGGCGGTTCTACCTCGAAGACGTGAAGAAGAACTGAGGATGGCTTCCATCATCGTGATCGGCGCGGGCGTCATCGGCGCCTCGGTCGCATACCGGCTGGCACAGGGCGGCGCGTCGGTCACGGTGCTGGAGGCGACGCGGATCGGCGCCGGCACCTCCGGCACCAGCTTCGCCTGGGTCAATTCGCACGGCAAGACGCCGCGGGCCTATCACGACCTCAACGTCGCCGGCATGAAGGCGCATGCGGCGCTGCGCGACGAGTTCCCGGTCACGCCCTGGCTGCACCTGAACGGCAGCCTGGAATGGGCCGACGGGGCCGGGCAGGAGGAGCAGCGCCGGCGCTTCGAGCGGCTGCGCGACTGGGGCTATGCTGCCGAATGGATCTCGGGCGTGCAACTGCGCGAGCTGGCGCCTGACATCGACCCGGCGGCCGTCGGCGACGCGCCGGTCGCCTGGTTCCCGGAGGAGGGCTGGGTCGACCCGGTGGTCTACGCCCAGGCGATGCTCGCCGCCGCCCGCCGCCTCGGCGCGCGGGTCGAGATCGGGGCCCGGGTGGCGCAAGTGGAGCTGCGGTCGGGCCGCGTCACCGGCGTGATCCTGGCGGACGGCCGGACGCTGGGCGCCGATCTGGTGGTCAACTGCACCGGCCGCTGGGCCGATGGCTTCGAGCCGGCGCTGCGCATCCCGCTGGCGCCGACCGCGGGGCTGCTGGCCTTCACCCCGCCGGTCGCGGTCGGGCTCGAGCGCCTGCTGAAGGCGCCGGGCTGCGACATCCGGCCGGACGGCGCCGGCCGTCTGCTGGTCTGCCGCAACGACGACGCGTTCGACCCGGTCACGGCGCCGCGGCCGAGCGTCGACCTGCCGGAGATGCGCGAGCTGCTGCAGCGCGCCCGCGCGATCCTGCCGGCGATCGGGCCGGTGGAGCTGGAGGCGGTGCGCCTCGGCATCCGCGCCATTCCGAGGGACAGCTACTCCGCCGTCGGGACGGTGCCGCAGGTCGAGGGCTACTACGCCGCCGTGACCCATAGCGGCGTCACCCTGGCCGCCTTCCTCGGCGCCGCGGTGGCCGACGAGGTCTTGCGCGGCACCGTCCGCCCCGAGCTGGCCACCTTCCGCCCGGCGCGCTTCTTCGGCTGAGTGGGAGTTGTTTCTCCTGCAAGCGAGTCCCTTTCAAAAAGGCTGAGACCCAACCCATTTTAGTCCCCCCTCCCCTTGCGGGAGGGGGGCAGGGGGAGGGGGCTGCGCGCGTCCGCGCGCGAATGCGCACAGGAGAGGCTTCACTGTCGGAATCAAAATCACCAGGCTTTGGGCCGGTCCTGACGTCGACACCCCCCTCCCCCTAGCCCCCTCCCGCGAGGGGAGGGGGGACTGATTTTGCTTTTGACCGATGTCGTCACAAGCCTCCGGAAAGACCGTGCCTGAAACGCTCGGCGCGCGGCGTCTGCCATCTTATGCTGGCGTCATGATCGGGAGGAACGAACGCGACAAGCGGGGAGCGGGCGGTGGCTGACTGGCTGCTGTGGCTGATCGCGCTCGGCTATCTCGGCCTGCTCTTCGCCGTCGCCTTCATCGGCGACCGCAGCCCGGCCTATTGGCGCTCCGGCCTGCGCGAGCCCGCGGTCTACGCCCTGTCGCTCGCGGTCTACTGCACCTCCTGGACCTTCTATGGCGGCGTCGGCCGCGCCGCGTCGCACGGGCTCGACTTCACCCTGATCTATGTCGGGCCGATCCTGGTGATCACCGTCGGCTTCCCGATGATGAAGAAGATCACCCGGGTGGCGCGCGAGCAGAACATCACCTCGATCGCCGACTTCATCGCCGCCCGCTACGGCAAGAGCCGCGTCGTCGCCGCGGTGGCGACCATCATCGCGCTGGTCGGCGTGCTGCCCTATATCGCGCTGCAGCTGCAGGCCGTGTCGCTCAGCTTCGGCGCGCTGGCCACGGGGCCGGGCGGGCGAGGGGGCGCGCCGGTGTGGACCGACACTGCCCTGCATGTCGCCTTGACCATGGCGGTCTTCGCCATCCTGTTCGGCGTCCGCCACGTCCAGGCGAATGAGCGGCACCAGGGCATGATCCTGGCGATCGCCTTTGAATCCCTGGTCAAGCTGGGCGCGATCCTGGCGGCCGGGGCGTTCGTCACCTTCGCCATGTTCGACGGGCCGGGCGACCTGGCGGCGCGGCTGCTGTCGGTGCCGGCGCTGCAGGCGCGGCTGGAGGGCTTCGCCGCCGGGCCGGAATGGGTGTCGATCACGGTGATGTCGGCGCTGGCCTTCCTGTGCCTGCCGCGGCAGTTCCATGTCGGCGTGGTGGAGAGCGGCCGGGCGGCCGACCTGCGCACGGCGCGCTGGCTGTTCCCGGCCTATCTCGGCGCCATCAACCTGTTCGTCCCGGCCTTCGCCGTGGCCGGGCTGCTGCTGCTGGGCAGCGCCGCCGATCCCGACCTGTTTGTGCTGGCCTTGCCGATGCGGGCGGGCGACCCGCTGCTGTCGCTGGCCGTGTTCCTGGGCGGGCTGTCGGCCGCCACCGGCATGGTGATCGTCGAGACCGTGGCGCTCAGCACCATGATCAGCAATGAGCTGGTGCTGCCGCTGCTGCTGCGCGGCGGCATGGCGGCGCGCGGCGACAGCGACCTCGGCCCCGCCGTGCTGCGCATCCGCCGGATCGCGATCTTCGGCATCCTGCTGCTGGCCTATGCCTATCACGCCATGATCGGGGGCAGCCTGCCGCTGGCCTCGATCGGGCTGATCGCCTTCTGCGCCGTGGCCCAGTTGGGGCCGGCTCTGATCGCCGGGCTGTACTGGCGCGGCGCCCATCGCCATGGCGCCTTCGCCGGCATGGCGGGCGGCTTCCTGGTCTGGGTCGTGGTCTTCCTGGCGCCGACCCTCACCGGGATCGACTGGGTGTCGTCGGTGCCGCTGTTCGGCATCGACGGGGCGCTGTGGGGGATCGGCGACAATGTCGACGCCCTGACCCGCGGCGCCTTCTGGAGCCTGGCGCTCAACACCGTGCTGCTGGTCGGCGTGTCGCGGCGGGCGCGGGCGGGCGAGCGCGACCGGGAGCAGGCTGACGCGTTCGTGGGCCCGGTGGTCGAGGCCCGGCAGCGGCCGCAGGCCACGCACCGCGCCGCCGCCTTCGACGACCTCAAGACCCTGGTCGCCCGCTTCATCGGGCCGGACCGGGCCGAGCTGGCCTTCGGCGGGCCGGTCGCGGCTTTGCGCGACCGCGACCTGGCCGACCACACCGAACGGCTGCTGAGCGGCGCGATCGGCGCCGCCTCGGCCCGCATCATGGTGGCCGCGACGATGCGCCGGCACCGCTCCACCATCGGCCGGTCGCAGACGCTGCTGCGCCAGGCGTCGGAGGCGATCCTCTTCAATCGCGACCTGCTGAGCGCCACGCTCGACAATATCGGCCAGGGCATCGGCGTGTTCGACCGCGAGCTGCGCCTCGCCGGCTGGAACCGCCGCTTCGTCGAGATCCTCGGCCTGGCCGAGACGCAGGTCGCGATCGGCATGCCGCTCCAGGCGCTGGCGGCGCCGGGCGGCGGCCTCGACCTGTCGGTCCTGCTCGAGGAGCAGCGCGATCCGGAGCGGCGCCGGCGCGCCCACAGCCATGAGCGGCGCGACACCGACGGGCGGGTGCTGGAGCTGCAGACCAACCCGATGCCGGATGGCGGCTTTGTCCTGGTCTGCACCGACGTCACCGAGCGGGTGAAGACGCTGGACGCGCTGCGCGAGAGCGAGCGGCGGATCCGCATCTACACCGACAATGTCCCGGTGCTGATCGCCTATGTCGACCGGGAGGAGCGCTACCGCTTCACCAACCGCCCCTATGAGCAGGCGCTGGGGCTGCAGCGGGGGCAGAGCAACGGCCTGTCGATCCGCACCGCCCTGGGCGAGGACCGCTATGCCCGGCTGAAGCCGTATATCGATGCGGCGCTGGCCGGGCGGCACCAGGTGTTCGAGATCGGCTTCGCCGCCGCCGGAGCCGAGCTGGCGCGCGGCACCTACATCCCGCACCGGGACGATCAGGGCCGGGTCATCGGCTTCTTCACCCTGTACCAGGACATCACCGAGCAGCGCCGGGCCGAGGCCGTGCTGCGCGAGACCGCCGAGACGCTGGAGCGCCGTGTCGCCGAGCGCACCAGCGAGCTGACCGCGCTGAACGAGGCGCTGGCGGCGGCCAAGGCGGCGGCCGAGGCGGCCAATCTCGGCAAGACCCGGTTCCTGGCGGCGGCGAGCCACGACCTGCTGCAGCCCTTCCACGCCGCCCGCCTGCTGACCGCCACCCTGGCGGAGCGGCTCGGCCGCCGCCCGGAGGCGCCGCTGGTCGGCCACATAGACAGCTCGCTCGGCGCGGTCGAGGAATTGCTGCAGGCGCTGCTGGAGATCTCCAAGCTCGACGCCGGCGCCGTCGAGCCGCAGCCGCGGCCGGTGGCGGTGGACGAGATCCTGCGCATGGCCGCTCTGCCGTTCGAGCCGATCGCGCGCCGCCGGGGCCTGCGCCTCAAGGTCGCGCGCTCGGCCCTGACCGTGCAGACCGACCCGGCGCTGGTCCGCCGCATCGTGCAGAACTTCGTCTCCAATGCCGTGCGCTACACAACGCAGGGGACGGTGCTGGTCGGCTGCCGCCGGCGGGCCGGCGCCCTGGCGATCCAGGTCTGGGACACCGGGCCGGGCATCCCGCCGGAGCAGCTCTCCGCCATCTTCGAGGAGTTCCGCCGCCTCGGCTCGGGCAGCGCGGACGAGCCGGCGGGGCTGGGGCTCGGCCTCGCCATCGTCGAGCGCATCGCGGCGCGGCTCGGCCACCAGGTGGCGGTGCGCTCCTGGCCCGGCCGCGGCAGCGTGTTCGAGGTGGTGCTGCCGCTGGCGGAGACTCAAGTTCCGGCGCGGCCGGCCGAGACGCCCAAGCTGCGATCGCCGGGCACCGACCTGGCCGGGCGGCTCATCCTCTGCGTCGACAACGACCACGCCATCCTGACCGCCACCCGGCTGCTGCTGGAGGGGTGGGGCTGCACCGTGCTGGCGGCGACCGATGCGGCCGGGGCGACGGAGGCGCTGCAGCCGCTCGGGCGGACGCCGGACATGGTGCTGCTCGATTATCACCTCGCCGGAATGGAGACCGGGCTCGAAGTCCTCGATGCGCTGGAGGCCGCGGTCGGCCATCCGCTGGCCGCCGCGATGGTGACGGCGGACCGCACCGAGGCGCTGAAGGCCGCCGCCCGCGCGCGCGGCCTGCCGCTGCTGCACAAGCCGCTGAAGCCGGCGGCGCTGCGGGCGCTGCTGGTCCAGCGCCTGGCGGCTCATCCGACGCCCGCTGAAACGCCGCCCGCCGCCTGAGGCGGGGTCGTCTCACGCCGCGAGGCTTGCGATCAGCACCGCGCGCGTATCGTCGTCGTCCTCATTGGCGGCAGCCGTCATCAGCAGCTGCAGCAGATCCGGCTCCATGGCCCCCAGGTTCCCGCCTTCGCCGAAACCGCCGAAGGCAATGATCTTCTGCTCCGGGTCCTCGACGCCGATGGCGATATGGACGACCGTCTCCTGCAGGTCCCGTTCCAGAGACCCCGCGCCTCGGCCGAGCTTTCCGGCCGCGGCCGCGCGCATGGGTTCCAGGGTCAGCCCGTCGGCACAGGTGACGAGCGTCTCCTGCTCCTCTCGTGCCAGCGTTCCAAGGCGGGGACCGAATCCTCCGATCGCGCTGGCGAGAAACATCTCTCCTCTTGCCTCGTGGGTGACGGGATCCTCGCGTTCCGTGGATTTCCTGACGAGGTCCTTCAGATCGTCCGGCTCCAGCGCCGCGCCCTTGCCGAGGCCGCCGATGGCCTTGCCTTGGCAAACCTCATCGCTCATCGCGTAGACGGCCGTGACCACTCGCTTCGCTTGCGCCGCTGTCAGCGGCGGCACCGTCAGATAGGGGCCGAGCCTGTCCACGGCCTCCGCCAGCGACGCGTCGTCCATGGTGCAGACAGCATCGACAAGAGTCGCCAGCTGTTTCGGCTGCAGCGCCGTCAGGCTCGGGCCGAAGCCCCCGATCGCCTTTCCTCGGGACAGATTGTCCAGAAGCTTGACGGCCTTGTTGAAGACGAGGTCCCGGTTGGTCTCCGTCAGGGCTGCCGCGCCCGCTCCGATTCCGGCGAGCGCGTCGGCGCAATGCTCCTCCAGGCTGAACCCGATCGCGGCCTGCACGATCTCGTCCTGCCGCTCGGGGACTGCTGCCAGACCCGGACCGAGGCCCCCGATCGCTGCTGCTCTGGGCCCGTCATCGGGTATGGCATTGAGGACGGTATCGACGACGTCCGTCTTCAACTCCGTCAGCGCCGACAGGCCACGGCCAAAGCTGCCGAGGGCCTCCGCGCGGTTCCAAGGGTTCCGGATCTTTTCGGCGGCGCCGAAAAGGAGCTTCTGTTGATCGGACGACAAGCAATCGAGGGTCCGCGTCAGCCGGGTGATCACGTTCTTGTCGATCAGCATGTAGTCTTCGTCGGTGCCGTCCGGCCGCATCCCCAGCAGCCCGGTCCAACCGTCCTGGACCCTCCGGCACTTTGCCAGCTTCTGCTTCAGGTCCGTATCGTCCGAAGCCCCGATGGCGCGCTCCAGACTCGCATCCGTCCCGGCCTGGCGAAACAGCTCGATGGGCGAGAGCATGCTGGCGAGGTTCAGAGCCAATATGCCGGGATCAGGCTGCTCGGGAGGGGAGCCGGGATTCCCGGACGCTGCCGGGGTCTGCAGCCCGGAGATGCTCAGGGACTCCAGCTCGGTGGACGGGGTTTCCAGCCCACCGTCGTCATCCTGGTCGTTGGGGTCCGTGCCGAACCCTCCGAATGTCGAAGGATGATCGTCGATGTCTCCAGTCCCGGCCGCAGGGCCGATCGCTGTTTCGGCGAAGAAGGACTCCGTTGCAGCTGGATCCGTCCGGGCGACGATGATCAGCCACTCGGAGAGGCTCTCGCCATCCTCGGAAGGGCGCCTGCGGCCCGGCGTTTCGGCCATAGCTCAACTCCGACACTGTCTGCCGCCGAATTCTCCTGCGACGTCTGCCCCAGTGTTCGGACTCGCGGCCGGGCGTCAATGCGATCGGGCATGCCTTTCAGCTATGGCGGCATGTCGAGAGTCCAGGCTCCCGCCCTCGCGCCAACCTCCATCAGTGGCCGGTTGGCTCAATGACGCCGAGCTGGCGCACGGCGATCACCGCCTGGGTCCGGTTCTGGACCCCGAGTTTGCGGAAGATCTGCGACAGATGGGCCTTCACCGTGGCCTCGGTGATCGACATCTCGAAGGCGATCTGCTTGCTCAGCTTGCCTTCGGTGAGCAAGGCCAGGACGCGCAGCTGCTGCGGCGTCAGCTCGGCCACGCGGCGGCTCAGCTCGCTGCGCCCCGGCGCATCGGCGGCCGGGGCGGTCGCAGCCTCGGGGAACCAGACGCCGCCGCCCAGCACGCTTTCGATGGCGTCGCCGATCTCCGCCAGCGGCGTCGATTTCGGCAGGTAGCCGGAGGCGCCGAACTCCATCGCCTGGCGCATAACGGCCGGCTCTTCATTGGCCGAGACCATGATCACCGGGACGGCGGGGAAGGCGGCGCGCAGCGAGGCCAGGCCGGTGAAGCCGTTCATGCCGGGCATCGACAGGTCGAGCAGCAGCAGGTCGACGATGCGGTCGCCGAGAACGGCCAGGACCTCGGGGAAGCTGCCGGCCTGGATCACGTCAGGGGCGGGCGCCATCACCTCCGCCAGGGTCTCGGCCAAGGCGCGGCGCACCAGCGGGTGGTCGTCGGCGATCAGAACGACGGTCGCATCAGTCATATCGGTCCAAAGAAAGAAGGCCGCGCCATTCTGGGCGCGGCCTTCGGGCCGATACAAGTTTTCCGGATCAGTTGTCCCGGATATCGACGTGCCGGGTGTCGCGCACGAACAGGGTGCCGACGACCAAGGTGATGCCGGCGATGATGATCGGGTACCACAGGCCGCTGTAGATGTTGCCGGTGCCGGCCACGATGGCGAAGGCGGTCGCCGGCAGGAAGCCGCCGAACCAGCCATTGCCGATGTGGTAGGGCAGCGACATCGAGGTGTAGCGGATGCGGGTCGGGAACATCTCCACCAGCAGCGCCGCGATCGGGCCGTAGACCATGGTGACGTAGAGCACCAGCACGAACAGGATCAGCCACACCATGAAGTGGTTGATCTGCGCCGGATCGGCCGAGGGCGGGTAGCCCGCGGTCTTCAGCGCGTCGCCCAGGCCCTTGGTGAAGGCGGGGCCCGCCGTCGCCGCATCCGCCGCGGTAGCGTCATAGGCGGTGATCCGGGTGCTGCCGACGTCGATCTCGGCCTTCGACCCGGCGGGCGCGGCCTCATTGCTGTAGGGCACGCCGGCCTTGACCAGCGCGGCCTTGGCGATGTCGCAGGAACTGGTGAACTTGGACGTGCCGACCGGGTTGAACTGCACGCTGCATTCGGCCGGGTCGGCGATCACCTTCACCGGCGACGACGCCTGGGCCGCCTCCAGCGCCGGATTGGCGTAGTGGGTCAGGGCCTGGAACAGCGGGAAGTAGGTCAGGATCGCCAGCAGGCAGCCGGCCATGATGATCGGCTTGCGCCCGATCTTGTCGGACAGGGCGCCGAACACCAGGAAGAACGGCGTGGCGACCAGCAGCGCCGCGGCCACCAGCAGGTTGGCGGTCGTGGCGTCGACCTTCAGCGTGTTGGTCAGGAACAAGAGCGAGTAGAACTGGCCGCAGTACCAGACCACGGCCTGGCCGGCGGTCAGGCCGAACAGGGCCAGCACCACCAGCTTCAGGTTGCCGCGGCGGGCGAAGGATTCGGTCAGCGGCGCCTTGGAGCCCTTGCCCTCGGCTTTCATCTGCTGGAACAGCGGTGATTCGTTGAGCTGCAGCCGGATCCAGATCGAGACCACCAGCAGCACGATCGAGACCAGGAACGGGATGCGCCAGCCCCAGGCGTCGAAGGTCGCGGCATCCATCGACATGCGGCAGGCCAGGATGACGATCAGCGACAGGAACAGGCCCAGCGTCGCGGTGGTCTGGATCCAGGCGGTGTAGAAGCCGCGCTTGCCGTTGGGGGCATGCTCGGCGACATAGGTCGCGGCGCCGCCGTATTCGCCGCCCAGCGCCAGGCCCTGCGCCAGCCGCAGCAGGATCAGGATCACAGGTGCTGCGATGCCGATCGCCTCGTAGCCGGGCAGGAAGCCTACCGCCGAGGTCGACACGCCCATGATCACGATGGTGACCAGGAAGGTGTATTTGCGGCCGACCAGGTCACCGAGGCGGCCGAACACCAGTGCGCCGAACGGCCGGACGAAGAAGCCGGCGGCGAAGGCCAGCAAGGTGAAGATGAAGGCTGCGGTCGGGTTGACGCCGGAGAAGAAGTTCTTGGCGATCGACGTGGCGAGCGCGCCATAGAGGTAGAAGTCATACCACTCGAACACCGTCCCCAGCGACGATGCGAATATGACCTTCCGTTCCTCGGCTCTGGTGAGGGTTCGTAGCGGTGTTCGAAGCTCGGCACCTGACACGGCAGTCATCGGCGCATCCTCCCTGTTCATTGTGGCCGGCGCGCCGATTTTTGTGAGGGCGAACGCCCCTATAGTACGACGCGCTATCGTGCAACTTTAACAGCCGCGCCGTCGCGGGACGTATTCGACGTTCGTCTATGCGCCGGGCTGCCGGGTTTCCAGCACCCGCTTCAGCGTCGCCAGGTCGCGCTCGACCCATTCGGCATCGGCGGCGAAGCGGGCGTCGTCCATCTCCGGCAGGCGGAACAGGTGGAACGTCACCTCGCTGCCGCCGCCATTGGCCAGCACCCGTATCGGCAGGGCGATCTCGGGCCCGCTCGGCGGAATCACCCAGTGGTCGGCGATGCGGAACGGGTTGGGCGGGGTGAAGCGGACCTGCACGGTCCCCTCCGGCGTGTCGGCGACCCAGCCGTCGCCGTCGCGCTCGAGCGAATCGGCGAGGCCGCTGGCCCATTGCATGAAGTTCTCGGGGATCGAGAGGAAGGCATAGACGGCGTCAGGGTCGCGGTCGATCCAGACGCTGAGGGTGCGGGAGGAAAGGGCTCGGCTCATGACGGACTCCATGGTCGATGTCCCGGCAGTCTGCGCCCTGCCGCGCCGCGCGGCTTGAACGAAACGGACAGTTCCCGAATTGTTCCTTTTGCTGGACTCCCTGTCGCGTTCGCACTATGTTCTCTCCGTCGGGCCGCGAGGCGTCGCGGCCCCGGACGAAGGAGATCCGGAAATGGCGGTCACGCGGGAAGTCCGGGAACGGGATGGTCTGAAGCTCTACCGCAACACACTGTCGCGGCGGCTGCTGGCGGCGGAGGGCCCGGCGGCGCTGCTGCAGGCGGCGCTGCGCGAGTTCCCCGACCTGCTCGGCTTCGACCTGTGGCGGCACCCGTCCGGCGCCCTGATGCTGTGCCGCACCGACAACCGCCCGGCGGCGCTGGCCAAGGACAAGGCCTGGGCCGCGGCGCGCCCCGACCTGCTGTTCGCCCCGGCGCCGGTGGAACTCCCGGTGGCGGCGCTGCCGCGCGGGATGGGCGAGGGCGCCCAGCCGGCCTTCGCCTGAGAGCGGCGGGTCAACCGCCCAGGGCTTTGCGCCGGCGGTCCAGGCTGGCGTGGGGCCAGAGCGTCTCCATCTCGTAGTAGACCTCGAAGGCGGGGACGCCTTCCGGCAGCACCACCCAGGGCAGCTTCGACCGGGTGAAGATGTGGACGTCGGGCGGCAGCGCCGTCGGGTCGTCCAGCGTGCCGACCCGAACGAAGCGGATCTGGGTGCGGCCGCCATAGGTGCTCCACAGCGCCGTGCGGCAGGCGGGGCAGCGGTGGATGACGTGCGGCTCGCCGCTGTCGGTCGGCACGGCGACGAGTTCCGGCTCGCCCGACAGCAGCTCGACCCGGTCTGCCTCGATCAGGGCGTTGAGCACGAAGGCGCTGCCCGTCTGCCGCTGGCAGTCGCAGCAGTGGCAGCAATGCACGACCATCGGCGGCGACAGCAGCCGGTACCGCACGGATCCGCAGGCGCAGCGGCCTTCAAGCGTGCGTGGCATCCTTGGCTCTCCGGCCGACTGATAACGTGGTTGCCAGAAGAGGTTATCAGGCTTGAGATCGCACTGGAATGCTCGGATCCAACTCCCGAATCCGCGCCTCGATCTGGCTCATATACTGGTAGATCTCGGTCAGATCAGAGAGCGAATGCCTGGTCTCATCCTTGCCGTCGAACAGCCCAAGGTGCTTGGTTGTCACCCCATTAAAGTGCAGCCGAGCGACGGTCTTGCGATTGTTGTCGTCCAGCAACACGGCGCAGTAGGATTTCGCATCTCTGATCACGACGCGCTTTGGGTGGATAAGTCGCGAGGCGATTGCTTGAATAATGTGAAAGCCTGAAACTTCTTCCTGTGTTGTCATCACAGCCTCTTCGTCTGAGTTGCCGTCAACAACGTCAGGAATTTCAGGAGCTGCGGCATTAAGGGCCGAGGAAAGTCGTTCATTTACCAAATCACGGATCAGGCTGGAAATCACCGCCGGCAGTACTTTGCTGAAGCTTTCCTTGATTGCTGGTGTTAGCCGTCCGCCGTAAACGCGTGATGCCAGTATGCGGACGAGATCCTCTGAAGGTTCGTTGAACTCCCTTTCCAGCTCTCTTCTGAGCTGGGATTGCATCTTCAGGTTGACGGCTTCTTGAACGATTTGATCGATATCGAAAGAGGATTTCCCAAATTTTTCAAGGATCTTTGCATCCGATGGTTTGATCGCTTCTATAGAAAACGTATAGAATGGCTTTTCGTCCATTTTATTGGGGCGATCTACATCTGAGTAAAAATGATACACAACACCATTCGTCAGGATGGCCAATCTGGCATCCGTGACGCTAAAGTATCGGAAGAGTTGGCTCGCATGGTTGAGGCTCAACTCCGCGCTGGAAGGTTTGCATTCGATCAGAATCGAAATTTTTCTATCCATGCAAATGGCATAATCAACCTTCTCGCCTTTCTTGGTTCCAACATCCGCAGTAAACTCCGGTACAACCTCTCCAGGGTTGAATACATCGTAACCCAGCGCCTGAATGAATGGCATAACAAGGGCCGTCTTCGCTGCTTCCTCAGTCAGTAAAATTTCTCTATGGGCGTTGACTTTTTTCTGAAGATCGACAAGGCGAGTGCTAAGGTCCATTACTTCCTCCCTATTGATATCAATTTACTTAAATAACGAATATTCTTCATGGCACGATCGGAGCGCGGTGCTCACCGCACGACGTCAATAGACGATCGAGGTGGTCGATATGCGTTCAGGCCTCAATCCACCATGAAGGATACTGCCACAAGCGCTTGTTGGCGAAAGTGTGACCAGATACCGACTTGAGATAGCGCTCAAAAGCTTCTGCCTTGGCTCGATTGCTAAACGCGATCGTCAACCGCCATGGCTTGAATTTTGAAGTGTGGATCGACGTTCCTGAATTGTGGTCTTGAAGACGCTGCTTGAGGCCCGCGGTCACTCCGACGTAGCGCTGACCCTGTGTTGAAATGCTTTCGATAAGCTAGACATGAAACATCGGCGGCCCTCCTTCGCTGAAGCTACGGAGGGCATCCTGGTTCGCGATGAGGAGAGGCGACAGTCCTGCGAGGCGCGTGAGCGCGAAGCTGAATGGCGGAGGGGAAGACCGCCTAACCAATGTCCACGGCCGTCCACGGCCGTCCAAAAAACCAAAGCTACCCCAATAGGTTATGGTTTCCGTTGTCCATGCCTGTTCACGCCCGTCTATCGCTATCCACATTCGACATGTACACTGAGTCGAATGCTGGAGGTGGTGATGAAAGACAAATTGTCGGCGGTCCAGGTGCGCAGGCTGAAGGAGCCAGGCCGCTACTCGGATGGCAACGGCCTTTATCTGCAGGTCAGAAGCGCCGAGCAAAAATCCTACCTTTTCAGGTACATGAGGAATGGCAACGCGCACTGGATGGGGCTTGGCCCGGCTGACATCCTCGATCTGAAGGACGCACGCGAAAAAGCGCGGGGGATGCGTCGACTTCTGCTCGATGGCATTGATCCGTTGGAGCACAAGAGGGCCGAGCGCGCCAAGGCCGTTGCTGATGCCGCCAAAGTCGTCACCTTCAAGGAGGCGGCCAAGCGCTATATCGCGAAGTTCGAGCCGACCTGGAAGAACCCGAAGCATCGGCAGCAGTGGAAAAATACGCTGGAGCAGTACGCCTATCCGGCAATTGGCGCCCTCGATGTGGCCGCGATCGACACACCGGCCGTGCGGCGGGTCATCACTGACGAGTTCTGGACCAGGGTGCCCGAGACCGCGAGCCGGCTCCGCGGTCGGCTGGAGACCGTGCTGGACTATGCTGCCGCCGAGAATTGGCGGCCACAGGGGCTCAACCCCGCCGCCTGGAAAGGCTGCCTGGAGCCGCTGCTGCCGAAGGTCGAGAAGACGAAGCGGGCCAAGCGGCAGCAGAACGGCGGCGGAGACGGGCATTTCCCGGCGCTGCCCTATCCGCAGATCGGCGCCTTCATCACCAAGCTCAGGGCCAAGAACGGTGTCGCCGCCCGGGCGCTTGAGTACACCATTCTGACTGCTGCTCGCTCGAACGAGACCTACGGCGCCCGGTGGCCAGAGATCGATCTCGACGCCGCGCTCTGGACTGTGCCGGGCGACAAGATGAAGGGCGAGCGCGAGCATGTCGTGCCGCTATCCGAGGCAGCCCTCGCGGTGCTGCGCGAGATGCTGGAGCTGCGCGACGCCAAACACGGCGACTACGTCTTCCCCGGCGGCAAGAAGGGGCGGGGGTTGAGCAACATGGCCATGGCCAAGGTCATTCGCGACCTGAACGAGGTGCCCGAGGGCCAGCCGAAACCGTGGGTCGATCCGAAGATGGGCGGTCGCGGTGCCACGGTTCACGGCATGAGGAGCTGTTTCCGGGACTGGGCCGGTGAGACCACCGGCTATCCAGTCGAGGTGGCGGAGGCGGCGCTGGCGCACGGCATCAAGGACAAGGCGCGGGCCGCCTATGAGCGCGGCGCCAAGCTCGACAAGCGCCGCTGGATGATGGCTGACTGGGCGGCCTTTTGTGCACTTCCGAGCAGAGAGCCCGGCGCCTCGGGTGAGGCCGACGCGAATATTCTTCAGTTCAATCAAGCGCCTACGGCTGCGGGGTAGCCGGCAAAAAAAACATTGAGATCGTTCCTTTGAGGGGGGATTCGGCATGCATATAATCGGAGGCCTGGATTCACTCGCACGCATTGGAGTGCACCTTTGTCCACGGCATCCTCCGACATTCAGCAGCCGATCTCAGTCACCGTCGAAACCGCCATTGCGATCTCCGGATTGAGCCGCGGGACGATCTACAAGCTGATCAACGAACGCAGCCTTCAGTCACGGCTCAAGGCCGGCCGGCGATTGGTGCTGTTCTCGTCCCTCAAGTCGTACCTTGAGGCCGACGACAAGGCCGCCTGAAACGCGAAACGCCACCCGTGTGACCGGATGGCGTCGCTGATACATGGGCGAAGTTAGGAACAATCCATTGTAGCAGCACGCGGTTCCGGGCGCTAGGGCGGCTTACATAGGAGGCACCGCCGTGATGGCGACGCCCGTCTCTCGACAGACCAATCCCGCCCACTACCCGCGTGACCACCGCATGACAAGCTCGCCCGAACTATCGGGTGCGGCACAGGTCGACTCATGCCTCATCGAGCTCGTCAATCACATTGACGAGATGGGCGACGCCGACCCGTTCCGCATAGGTGACCTTGAAATCGAGTTTGCGGCCGCAGTGGCAGCCGTTCGGCGCAATGACGTCTCGCTGGCCTGGTTGAAGGCATCTCCGGCGGCGCCGGGGCTTGCCGCAACCGGCTTCGGCTTCGCGACCGTCCGGATATTCGATGGAATGTGGTCGCCTGGGAATGACGTCGGCCGGCCGTTCTTGATCCTGCCGACATACGACCGGGGTGTTCTGGCCGATCTATTCGCATTCAGCCCTCGGGCTCCGGCAAGCATCTGGCCGCGACGTGGTGGTTTGGATTGGCTCAACCCCGATGCAGTGACCGCAGCTCAGGGGGGATGGTCCATCCGGCTGTATGAGACGGCGTGGGGATGGCTTTGCGCCGGGGCGCCTCCCGACGGCGCTGTGCCCTTGCAGGATTCGGCAATGGCTGCCCTGCAGAGATCCGGACCGATCGAGTGCGAAACTCCGCAACTGGCCCGTCGCCTACGCGCTGCGATCACTAGCGCCTACGAGCGCCGGATGCCGGGCATCACAGTGCGGCAGGCGGCATGAACGCCGTATCGCATCCCGATGTGCCGCCGTATTCCGACGACATTCCCTTTGCCGTGCCGAAGGATACCCGGGCGCCGGCGCTCGACGTACCGAAGCTCCGTGTCATCAATCCCGCGCATTGGGAAGGCGTCGCGATCCCGGCTCGGGAGTGGATCGTGCCAAACCTGCTCCCTGCGAAGACCGTGAGCATGCTGTCGGGGGACGGCGCCACGGGCAAATCGCTTCTCGCGATGCAGCTCTGTGTCGCTCGCGCCATAGGCAGCGATTGGATCGGCACCGCTCCGGAACCGGGTCGCTCTTTGTACGTCTCGGCCGAGGACGACGCCGACGAGATGCACCGCCGGCTCGAGGCCATCCGCGCTTTCCGCGGCGTCCGCTGGTCCGATCTGTCCGACCTGCGGCTTGTCGACCTGGTCGGCGAGAATGCGGTTCTGGGCGAGCTCTCGGAACGCGGGGGAACCATCCAGGCGACGCTACTGTATGAGGCGGTCGCTGCCGAGGTTGCGGCGTTCGGCCCGACCCTGGTGGTCATCGACACGCTGGCCGACGCCTTCAGCGGCGACGAGAACCACCGATCGCAGGTTCGGCAGTTCATCAGCCTCATGAAGGGTATGGCCCGCGCACATGAGACAGCGGTGCTGATCCTGTCGCACCCGTCGCTCACCGGCATGGCGTCCGGCTCCGGGTCATCGGGCAGCACGTCATGGAACAACACGGTTCGAAGCCGGCTCTATTTCGAGCGCGCGAAGGCACAGGACGGCACAGAGCCGGATCCGGACGTGCGGACCCTCACGACCAAGAAGGCCAACTATGGCCGCTCCGGCGACGTTCTGACCGTGCGCTGGCGGGATGGGATCTTCGTGCCTCTGGATGGCATCGACGGCCTTGACGCCATGGCACGCGCTCGGAAGGCCGAGGACACGTTCTTGCGGCTGTTGGGCCGGCTCACGGAGCAGGGGATGAACGTGTCAGCCAACAATGGTCCCACGCACGCTCCAACGATCTTCGCCCGCCATCCCGACGCTGGAGGGGTGACCAAGCAGGAACTATCGAGGGCGATGATGCACCTTCTGGGTGCAGGGAGCATCCGGATCATGGAGTTCGGGCCCGCCTCAAAGCGTCGTTCGAAGTTGGTTGTCGAGGCATGACGATCATCACCTTCCAACACCCTTCCAACTCAAAAAATGGGCTTCCAACGGGGTCCCAACACCCCTCCCAACACCCTCGTAACCCCCTCCCAACACCCTTCCAACTGCCTCCCAACACCCTTCCTTCCAACCCCCTATATACCCCCGGGCGTTGGAACGCCCCCGAACTGGGGGTTTTCGGGGGCTCAACGCCACTGCGAAGGACATCGGGACCAGCGAAAGGAACGTCGTGATGACGCACCAGGATCACCCTACGGATCGTATCAGCTTGCTCCGCATCGCCATCGGACGTGCTGAGGCTGAGATGGAAGGTCTCCGCAGCCAGGCGGCCGATGAGATCGTGACCGAGTTGGAGACTGGGCAGCGTTCGACCAGGCTGCTGGATATTCGCCATCGCCGGATGGTGCTGCAGGACGATCTGAATGGCCTGCGCGAGGCATTGGATCTTCTGGGCGCCCGCTCGCCGAGCATATCGACAGGGAAGTCAGCCCCGTGATGAGCCTCCTGCGAACAGGAGGGAACAGTGGCTGCCGGCTACCGCCGCGCGCTCCGGATCGCCCCTTAGCAGCCGTTACGCTGCGCACTCGTCAGGCCTCATCCCAATGAGAAACCACGAGAAAACGCCCAACCCCTCCCTCTGAAGGATCGAAGATGCAGCCGCCACGCTCTCAGCCATACGCCCATGTCACGCCTCGCCACCGGACCGTGCCATGACCAGGGCATCGCTACTCGCCCGGGTCGAACGGCTGGAGGCTGATGCCGGGCTGCGCGGCATCGCCGGGCACATCAACTGGATCGCCGCCGCGCCACACCTCGATATCGCCGATGTCCTGGAGCGGCTTCAAATCACCATCGAGGAAGGAACCACCGCTTTTCTGCTGGGGTACGAGAGCGCCATCGAGCCCCGCATCGTCTGTGTCACACCTCACTACAGGGGGCCGGTCGAACCCAGCGAGCCAGTCAGGGATCGGCAGGAATTCTCGGATCGGTGCCGCGCGCTCATCGCCGATCTTGGGTTCAATCGGGCCGCACGCTCGGACGAGTTTCCGACGGCGCTCGCGCGGATCGATCACGATACCGATGAATGGGTTTGGGGGAGCCTCCTTCCGCCTTTATTCGTCAAGAAATAGAGCAAAAATAGCGCGTTAGAGGCGACACGCGGACGCAGTATACTGACCAGCCTACAAGTTGCGTTGCAGAGGTCATGAAAAAGCCCCGCACGAGAGCCCCTCGGATCGGTCGTCTAGATACCGCCGGTGGCGTCATTACCGAGATGGCGAAGGTCTACCGCGAGATGCGCCGGGACGAGCTTTCGCCGGAAACCGGATCGCGTTTCATCTTCGGCCTGAACGTCCTGCGCCAGGCGATCGAGGGCGCGGACCTGGAGCGCAGGCTCGACGAGCTTGAGCGCAAGGCGGGCGCCCCCTCTAGCGTGACGGCAGGGCCATGGCGAAAGCGAGCCTGATGGCGCGCCTGGAGGCGCTAGAAGCCCAGCAGGCAACGCCTCGCCGGGCCTTCGTCCTCGTCGCATCCGATGACGTCGCCGACGAGCGGGCCTACGCCAGGGCCCGCATAGAGCCCACCGAGAGCGATTGCGTGATCCGGATCCGCCGCTACCTCGATGCCGACTATGTGCGGCTGTCCGGGGTCTATCCCATGGACGCTAAGGGGCGGTGGCTCAATCCAGTCCATCTGGAGGAGCACCCGACATGACCGCCCCCACCGGGCGCCCGCGTGGCCGTCCTCGCAAGCGCGTCCTGACGCCTCGCCATCCTCAGCCCGAAAGGCAACCCCGCATGTCCACCGCCGCCCCCGCCACCGTCGACAAGCCGGCGCACGCCGAGCGCGACCGGCTCAACGCCCTGATGGCCGACGTGAAGGGGCAGGTCGAGGCCAAGCAGGCCGAGTTGGCCGGGCTCGACCTGGCGCAGACCGCCGCGCGCGTTGCCCGGCGCCGAGCGATAGCCGACCTGCACAGCGAGCTCGAGGAGATCCAGGTGCGCTTGGACGGCCTCCAGCCGGCGATCGGCGCCGAGATTGCGGCGGAGCAGTATCACCGAAAGGTCGCCCAGTTCGAGCAGGCGCTTGCGCTCCAGGACGAGCGCCGCGCGGCAGCCTCCGAGATCGATGACGCGCTCGCCGTGCTCATCGATCGGTACGACCGGATGAAGCGGCTGGCGCGGGAAATCCACACCCTGACGGGTGTCGGTGACGAGCTGCTGGTTGAGGTGCGCCGGCCTGTGCGCGACGAAATTATCATGACCCTCATCCCGGCCGGCATCCTGTCCCATGACGACATCCCATCGGCTTATGGGGGCTTGGTCCACGCTTTCGAGAACGTTTTCTCCTGCGAGCAGGCGGCCGAGGAGCTGGGCGCCAAGATCCGCGACCGCTGGCCGGTGACGCCGGTACGACAGGCGGCTGAGGAGGCGGCCTATCAGGCGATGGCCGAGAAGCAGATCGCCGCGGTGGCCGAGCAGAAGCGCCGCAACGAACTGGCCGCGATGGCGCCGTACATGCTGCCGGCCGACACCGAGCCGCCGCCGCGGCAGCAGCTGAACCGTCATGCGGCCCCGGCTCTGACGATCGACATCGGCTTGCCTCAGGATGGCGACCGATGACCGGGGACGCGCTCGCCGCGCTCTATCCCAGCGCCGCGCCGGCAGAGGCGGCGAAGCTGTCAGAGCCGGCGCCATCGGTGCCGGTAGTCACGACCGCGCCGGTGGTCAAGCCGGGCCCGGCCCCCGCCGATGACCCGGTGCCCGAAAGCGCTGCCGCGACGCTGTACGAGCCGGCTCCGCCTCCGACCCGCGAATATGTCCGCTTCGACGAGCCACCGGCGACGCCCGGGAGCATCAGCTTGGCCGCCCCGTCCGATGAGGGATGGGACCTGACGGCCGAAGGGGACGCGGCCCGGGCGCGCGCAGCCGATGCCATGGTCGCCGCCGGCGCCGGCACGACGTTCGCGCAGGAGGCATGGCGGGACGTGGTCGCCGCATCCCGGCCGGACTATCAGCTAGTCGCCCAGGACGTCGCGCTTGCGCAGCTGCGGCAGGACTGGGGACCGAAGTTCGAGGCCAACGTCGCCGCCGCCCAGCGGCTGGTCCAGGCAGCCGCGCAGAAAGATCCGACCATCGTCTCCTACCTAGAGCAGACCGGCTTGGGGAATGACCCGGCGTTCATCCGGAAACTCGCCGCGCGGGCGGCAAAGATGCGGTGACCGTATGCGAAGACGTAGGCCGGCCCCAAGGCCGCTTGCGGAATTGAGGCCGCCTCTCGCGTTGGAGGGGCGGGTGCGGCGGAGAGATACTCCGCCTTGGGCAGCAAAGGCAGATGGCATGCACACCACGGACCGACTTTGGGGAGCCACCGCGGCGCTGGCGACGGATCAACCGGCGGCTCTCGCCTATCGCTGGGCGAAGCTGGAGGCGTGGGTTCACAACCTGTGCACCGACCTCCCAGAATTCCGCGAGGAGGAGGTTCGCGCGGCCTGTCTGAGAGCGATGGGCCCCGAGGCCGAAGGCCTGCGCGACCTGATCACGCCGACACCACAGGCTTGAGGGGGAACTATCCATGGCAATCCCGACGATCAATGCCCCCCGTGTCGCTCCGGCCGATCAGAGGCTGCCCTACGGCCGCTCCTCTGCGGATCCTGCCGCCTTCGGGGCTCTGGAGGCGCGCGCGCTCGGCGGCCTTGGCGAAGGTATCCAGCGCGCCGCGGCGCAGGCCAGCAACATCGTCATCAGCCAGGCCAGTCTGGCGAATGACAGCATGGGCCGCGACCTGGTCACCAGCGCCGAACAGGGATCGCTCGACGCCTTCGGCAAGTACAGCATGCTCAACGGGCAGGACGCCGTTGCTGGCCTCGATGCTTTCCAAGCGGATCTGAGGCAGCAGCAGTCGCAGACCCTGGCCGCGGCGCCGAATGACGCCGTGCGCCGGTCCATCAAACCCATCCTCGACCAGCAGTTCACGTCGCTGACCGCGAAGGCGGCGCAGCACGCCCGGCAACAGAACCAAGCGTGGGCTGTGGCGTCGGCGACGTCGGCCGCCCAGAGCAGCGCCACGCTCGCCACGTCGTTCGCGGCCGATCCTAGCCTTTACAGCACCTATCTCTCCAACGGGATCCAGGACATTGCGAACCTGTCCCGCCGGCTCGGCGAGGATCCAGAGACTGCGGCCATCCGCCGTCGCCAGTACATTGGCAACACGGTCGCTGCGTCAGTCGGCGTGATGCTAGGCGACGGGGACCCTCTTGGCGCGGCCAAGCTGTTCGAGGCATACCGCGGCGAGATGATGGGGGAGGACGCGGCCCGGATTGGCCAGACGCTGCGCCCCCAAGTGCTCGACGCGCGGGCCGATCAGATTGTGAGCACTGCGATGGCCGGCGGCACGCCGCGCGGCGTGAACAGCTCGCCGGTTTCGGCCATGGCGTTCCAGCATTTCCGCGCCGCGGGATATCCGGAACCGGCGGCGCGGGCGCTTGTCGGGCAGATCATGGCGGAGTCCGGGGGCAACCCGGGCGCAGTCGGCGACGGCGGCACCGCCTTCGGGCTCATGCAGTGGCGTGGCGACCGCCGCGCGGCTCTGGAGGCTTTCGCCGCGCAGAAGGGCACCAGCCCCGCCGATATCGGGACGCAGTTGGAATTCGCGACCTATGAGCTTGCTGGTAGCGAGGCATCGGCCGGCTCGGCGTTGAAGAATGCCACGGACCTGCCAGCAGCACTGGACGCCGCGATCGGGTTTGAGCGCCCGGCCGGATGGTCCGCAGCCAATCCTCGAGGCGGCCACAATTATGAAGGCCGGGCCCAATACGCCAGGGACTTCGACCCGGGCGCGCTGCCCGACCGCCAGAGCGCCACGGCGCAGATCCTGGCCCAAACCGCTGGCGACCCGGACTTGCAGCGCGTCAGCCTCAGCCGGCTCAACAGCGCATGGGCCGCGAACGAGATAGCCTATGGCGTCGATCGCAGCCAGCTTGCGCAGACGGTCAAGGAGACCGATGCGGCCCTGACGTCCGGCCTCACGGTGCCAATCCCGGAGCAGCAGATCCGGGCGACCCTGCCGCCAGTGGAGGCAGAACAGGTCATCGGCGGCCTGAAGAACGCCCAAATTGCTGGCCAGCTCTATCAGAGCATCAAATTCGCTGCACCGGCGGACGTCGCCCAGATGCGGGCGGACCTCGCCGATGGGACCGGGCCGCTGACGGCGGCCATCCGCTCGAATCTCGGCCTAGTCACCGATCCGACGACTGACCTGGTGCCCGCGACCAGCCAGGCCAGAGAATTCGCGGCCCGGCAGGACATACTAAAGACGTTCGATCAGCAGGCCGACCGGAGGGCCAAGGCAATGACGGAGGATCCGGCCGGCTATGCCGTTGCGGACCCGACTGTGCGAGCGGCGGCGGCCACTCTGGAAGCGCAGCCGACCCCGGAGAACTGGGCTAGGTATGCCACGGCGACGACTGCCTTGCAGGAGCGTATTGGCGTGCCCCCCGGCGCCCGCGCGATCCTGCCCAATGCTCGCCGCCAGCAGATCCTAGGCAGGATCGCGACCATGGATCCCAAAACCGTGGCCGACTACATGGCCGGCTTAAAGGCGTCCATGGGTATCGACGTCTGGGCTGAGGCGTTCGCCGACCTGCAACGCGGGCCTGGGGGCCTGCCGTCGCAGTTCGTGGCGCTGGGGCTGATCAACGACATGGCGGCCAGGACGACGTTGACGAATGTCCTGCAGCAGGAGATGACCAAGCCGGGCGTCGTGAAGTCGGCCCTGGAGGACGCCGTCAGCAAGAGCATCGATACGAAGATCGAGAGTGACCTGGCCGAATTCATCGGCACCTTCAGTGTGCTGGCCGGCGGCCAAGCGCACGGCGCCGCCTTTGTGGAGTCCGCCAAGCTTCTGGCCTACGGGCTGGCAACGCAGGGCATGGGGGAGAGCGCGGCGGCCCGGCGGGCTGTCGCGGCAATCGCCGGCCAGTACGACGTGATGGTCTCAACCGGTATGTACAACGCCCTGGCTCCGGCCGGGTTTGGGTCGCATATGGCCGAGGCCAGTGATGTCGTTCGATCGCGGCTGACGGCGGCCGATCTGGCGACGCTGCCGGATCGATCCGGACTCTACTACCCGGAAGACATTGACATGGCGGCCAGGAACAATGCGCGGTGGGGATTGTGGGTCACGTCACCGAGCGGGGACGGCTGGACGCTGGTCGGTGCCGACGGAGCCGTCGCGCGGCGGCGCAATGGGCAGCCGGTGGCCCTGACCTATGACGAGGCCCGGGCGATGGCGACGGTCCACGAGTTCGTTGACGGCGTCGATATCGGCACGCCGATCGAGCAGGCCAAACGTCAGCGTCTACTCCTGCCGGAGAAGCTGCGCGCGCCGCCCCCGAGCATCGCGCCGTTCGGGTTCGGCGAGCCGAAGGACGGCTATTGATGACGGCGATGCCCAGCGGCGGGGATTAGAGCTTTGCGCCCCGGCACGCGAGGCGAATGGCCCAGTCGAACTAGAAGGTTAGCCGAATCTCGACCTCAATAGGGGTGCCGTCTGTATCTACGTGCCATCTTACGGTTTCGACGCGCAGGCTCGAGCCACCGCCGCGATGGTGGAAGGTGACAACTTCGCCCTCGCGCGGAATGGCGGGCCAGTCCGCTTCCTGGCCGTCCTTGGGCAACTCTTCGCTGAAAATCCTAACCTTCATTTCAATTCCCTTTTCTCGAATAGCCACGCTCGACTAGACGCCTAATGGCCTCCGGCCGCGACGGCTTGGGTTCCGGCTGATCCTCGATCCAGGCATCAAGCCGAACCAGTTCCTCGGGCGGCATGCGGACGTTGATCGGCGTCGCGCCGATCTTGGGCCGACCCTTCGATTTTCTAGCGCTAGTTATTGACTTCATGATTATCTGATGCCAGAAATTAGCGAGCCGGGCAAGAGGGTGCCACCTCCCGCCCGGCCCTAACCGCAACCGCACCAGGAGTGCAGGTCATGGCTGATAAACAGAATATCACGGGGAAGTTCCTTTCGCGCCGGACGTTCGGGCTCGCCGCGATCGGCGTGCCGGCGTTGGGCATCCCGATCGCATCGATCGCGGAAAGCCTCACACTCGATCCGGCGGTCGCCGCGTTCGAAGCCTGGAAGAAGGCGGATCAATCTTGGCTCGCAGCATACAAAGCGGTCGATGACGCTGATACGAAGTGGCGACGGGAGAAGCCCGATCTTGCAGAGGTCCGGGTCTTAACGGTGGGGACTGCCTTCGCCGAGAACGAAATCGAGATTGATCGAGCGTTTGCCCCGTTCATTCATTCGCACTTGATGCGTGGCGCCGCCGGCAGGTCCCAGTCCGGTGCCTGGCAGGCCAGAGCCGACGCGCTGAAGACGGAATTGGAGGAACTGCGCCGCCGCCGCGACGCTGACCGCAAAGCTTGCGGCCTCGACGCCCTGGAGGAGGTCGAGGAAGCCGCTATGTTGGCCAAGCACGAGGCGGAGCGCGTTCTTTTTGCTACGCAGGCTACGACAGCAGCCGGCGTTGCATGCAAGCTGCGATCCATCATCGCAATCGAGATGTTCGACGACGACGAAGACGAAAGCGGGGAGGAAAGAGGGCGCCTCGCCGGCGCGCTGGCCGACTTCGCCCGGCTGGTTGAGGTGGGTTGATGCACCAGTCCCTTCGCACCCGCATGGAGGCGGCGGTGGAGCGGCTGATAGCCGCCCTCGATGCCCTGGATGCTCCTGGCGAGGATCTGGAGCCACAGGGCGACGACGAAGCCGTAGATGATCGACCCTGCGACGAGCCGCTCCAGGATATCGAGCCGCCGGAGTTTGCGGCATGAGGAGCCGTCGATAGGACCGATCAGCCTTTTGGGCTGATGGATAGCGGGCAGGCGAGGGCGGCCGGGGCAACTCGGCCGCCCTTCTTTTTGTTGGCAGTGGCCGACTCAATCGGTTGCAGATTTGAGTCGAATCGAACTCTGAAACGCCATATATTGCGGCCTCGATCCTCTCACGACCCCATAGTTAGATCGGGCTCACGCCCTCTCTCGACGAGGTCCAGATGACGGTCGCTCTCCGAGAACGCCTGCTCAATGCGGCGCTGAACGAACATTCCCTGCTTTCGGTGGCCATGGCCGCGGCGCAGTCGGCAGAGGAATGGATCTGCGCAGGAGCGCCGCGGGCGACCCTTCCGACCGCGGAGCCGCAGCGTCAGGCTGACTGCCTGAAACGGCCATCCACATCGCAATCGGAGGACCCCGAGCGCCCTGTGGCGGGAGACCCCGCGACATCTGGTGGGTGGAAGGAAGCAACCTTCTATGCGATCCGCGAGATGTCACAAGCTGGGAAGCCGGTCACCAAGACCACTCTGTCCTCGTACATGCGGATCCCTCTGGGGAACGCAGCCGATCGCCTGCGGCGACTAAGGTTGGCGGGCGAAATCGAAAGGCACGGCCAATACCATGGTGCACATTACAGGCTAGTGGGCGATGGCCCGCTGACGCGGAGCGCGTTCGCAGAGGTCGATCGGGGCAAGGAGACAATGGCCGCATTGCACGCCCTGGTCGGAAGGAAGGAACAGGCCACAACGCTCGCCTTAGCGCGCGCGCTCGGAACGAGCCTCGACCGTGCGAGGCACCGCGTCACGGACCTGCTGCTTCAGGGCAAGGTTCGAAACGTCGGGACATCCACCAAGCACGTGTACTGGCCCGTCGATATCCGCTTCTCCGAGGAGCGCGCGCCCGTCTCCGCGCCCGAGGGGTGGCTCGACCCTGAGCCCGAAACATGGGCAGAGGACCTCATGAAGGTCATTGCCGAGTTTCGCAGCCGCAAGGTGCGCGTCAACCGCCGTCTGATCGAGCAGCGGATGGGCATCTCGCAGGGCGTGGCCTACAAGCGGCTCGACAAGTTGCTTGAGCAGGGCCGGCTGAAGCGATCTGGTGGAGGCAATCGGGTCGAGTACCGCCTGGCCGATGAACCAGCTGACGCGTGGGAAGAGGCAGCCCTTGTCGAAGAGGAGCCTCCGGTGGCACCGGGAGATCCAACGGTCATCTGGAAGGCGGCGCACGACCTCTCGAGACACGGCTTCGAGGTCACGGGCGGGCCCTACGACTTCATCGTTGATGAGCAGCCGCGGGACGGTCGATGGATAGTCGAGACCGCGAACCGGCATCGCATGCGGAACGACGAGCGTCCCTTCCTGCTCGGTGGGCCGCTAGTTTCGCCGGACCGTGAGCAGGGGCGGCACAACGGCAGTGCGCACAGCTAGACCGGCTCCGACCGCGCGCCGCTTGTACGAAGCCCGACCCGGAACATGGTGAGGCGAGACCCGGGTCGGGCCCAGCGCCGAGCAGAGCCGATCAGCGAGCAGCCTCGAGAACCGCTCGATATATCCGCCACGCGACATCCACGTTAACCGGACCAGCCTTGCTCCCGGCGGCGATCATCTTTTCTGTCGGTTTCGAGGGTAATGACCGCCACTCTGCTGGCGTACCAGCTCGTACCGCGACGGGACCAACGGCATACTGCAATTTGTAATCGATGGCGTTCACGCTCATTTCCCCCGGAGGGAACGTCTATGTGGGATGATACATAGCCCAATATTCCTGAAATTGAAATTAATTCGATGCCATGGCCGTGTTGCCCGGCGATCGAGTCGAGCTGGGATGCAGCGATGCCACCATAGCGTGGGTGGCCCGACCCGGAACGTGGTGGGGATAGATCCGGGCCGGGCCTGAGCGCGGGTGACCCCCTAGCGCTGCAGGAATAAGGGCATATGTGCGGCCCGCCCGAAAGGGGTGGCAGCGGTACCCCTAGGCGGGAGTCGCCGTGAAACGAAGAGCCCCGCCGGAGCGGGGCTCACACTATTCCGGCAATTTTGGAAGTGGAATCGGGGTCTGCAAGCCGCGCAGGCTCTCATATGCAACCATCGCCCGCTGTAACCTGCCGTCCCTTGCCTTCTCCGGCTTGCGGCGCCGAGTTTCCTCCCAAGGGTCATCCTTGCGCTCAACAGCAAACAGAAAGGCCGCAGTAGCAGCAAGTTCTAACTCAACGGCATTTAAAAGCTTGGCTTGCTGCGCGAACTCAGACCGCATTTGATCGGCCGCTGCCGCCGGCTGCTTGAGTGTGAAAACCGAATATCGGCCGCCCCAAGCTGCTTGTTTTTCTTCCTCTTCGACATCCCCAAATGCGGCGGCTATATCGATACCGCGAGCCAGATCTTCGCTATATGGCCCAAAATGGTGGTACTCGAATTCGAACTCCTCGCCGAAGCCAGCCAGTTGCATCAGATACGCGATCTTCTGGAGGCGGGTACGCCCAACGAGCTCTCCACCGGCGTCGATGATGATGCGCGTCGCCGCGAGGTGCGGATTACGCGTGGCCATTTGTGCTTCCCCCGATTTCCGTTCTCACTATGTTCTCTACCACTTGGCGTGCCTCTGTGTCATCTCGGAAAACGTAAGCGCGAAAAATCGAGAAGGGTTCCGCGCCTGCGATTACGGGTGACATCTCGGCGACGTCTCCTGGTTCTCCGACCCCCATTCGAATGAGTATCCGGTTCAGCGGCGAATTGGAATCCGCATACCGCTTGTATGGCACCCGCTCATATCTGTCGACGAGGATGCGAGCCGCGCCGTCCGGATCGGCCAACGGCTCAGCCTTTAGTGCTGCCTCGATCTGAGCACAGACGAGCGTCAGGCGTGCTCTCCAGTGTGGCCGAGGCTCATCCTTCTTAATCGGAAGGGCCATCTCCACCTGCCTTCGAATATCGATGCCGGCTGGGAGGTGACGCTCGTAGAGCGCTTTCGCCAACTTTTGAATCTGTGAGTCCTGGGCCTCGATCAGCATCGGAAGGGCACCCCAAAAGACTGCGTCATCCAAGACAAGCGCATGCGCCAATCTGGTTGGGTCCTTAACGAAGCGAATCAGGGGATGATTTGATGCCAAGCCCACTAGAGCTTCCTGACCGTCCAGGCCAAGCCTGAGCATACGACGGACCAATACGCCAAATATCTTCTCAGCGCCTCTAGTTGTTTTGTGCAAGTAAACATTGGGATATAAATGAAAGAGGGAAAGAACATAACTTTCGGCAGTTTGCGCCGCCTTAGGCCCGAGTACGAGTGTCTCAATCGATCCGGTGCCTTCATCGTCAGTGCCAGTCTGAACCGAGCCGATCTCTAAATTAGCCAGTAGCCAGGGAAGATCAAATCCGCTGCTCTGAACACCAGTCATCAGTCTGTCGCGTTGCATATAGTCTAGCCGATCTGCATCAAATTGGCTCGATACTACTGCATCGTAGAGGCTTCCGGGCTCCTTGCTGCCAATTAAGTCGGCAACATCATTAGAAAAACCGCTTCCAAGTTCCGTGTTAAAGACATTTGTTATTTCGCTATCCTTAATTACTGCTTTACTGACATCTTCATGCTTTCCCATATCTAAATTAAAATCTCTAGCAACTTCTTCGAACGCATGGCTGAACATTCCGTGTCCGACGTCATGTACTAACGCGGCAGCGAGAGCCAAGCGAGATTGGTATTCAAGGAATTGCCCCGAAGCATTGCCAACATGACGCTCGATCAATTTCATCAGTGAACGAGCGATGTAGAAGACACCGATGCTATGAGCAAATCGGGTGTGGGTCGCCCCTGGAAAAACGAATTCGGAGAAGCCGAGTTGTCTAATACGCCTCAATCTCTGAAAAGGCGGTTCCTGAATTACGCGCCACAACGTGTGTTCGAATTGACCAGTTCCAAATTCAATGAGGTTGTGTACCGGATCGCGAACCCTTTGTGGTTTAACAGGTGTTATTATCCTTCTTGGTTTTGAGCTTTTCATCGGAGTTCTGCAATCCTTCGACATATTGCGTATGAAAGTAATGCAGTATCGCCGGCATTTCAGAACAGCCGCATTCGCCGCTTGTGCCTGCCATCTGCGAGTGAGAGTTTCAAATACGAGAATTCAACAGTGATAGATTGCTGTTGTCGTCATATCGTGTTCGTTGGATGAGGGGCCGTCAAGCGCTTAGTCCGGCGCGATGCCGGGTCGCCCCTCACTCCCCCTCCCGCCGTTCGGATCATGCTCCTTGCAGTGCCAGACGGTCTCGCCGCGCGGGCCCGGGCTGCCGAAGGCGCCCCAGGCCGTGCAGCCGGCGCGCTCGCAGTAGTGGACCCAGCCGGGGGCGAAGATCTTCGATGGAGGAGGGGCGTCGCTCATCAGTGACCGATAGCGCGGCGGCGGGTGAGTCGGCTAGGCCCTCGGCCTGATCGCCGCCTCGATCGCCTCTTTGGCAGCCTGGCTGACCGGCCCATGATCCTGCGGCTCGGGCCCGTCCTGCCATATGAGCCGGATCACGCCGCGCCGGTCGACCCGGAAGCGCCCGCGATAGTTGGCGGAGCGGATAGTGCCCTCATCGCCGGTGTGCTCGACCGTCCAATCCGACGCATCGCGCCCGCTCGCCACCTCAGCCTCCCGCGTTGTTTCGCCCGGCCTTGCTTGTATGCTGACCGCCATCGGCCTTCGCGCAGGCTTCGGTCGCGGCTCGGACGACATCCGGCGGAAGGACGGATTCAGGCGCGCTGGTCCACTCGATTTGGATGTGGCCATGGCTGTTGCGCGTGAACCAGCCGCGGAGATCGCCACAGCCTACGGTTCCGGTGCCGTGGCCGGTCGGGAGGACGGTCCAGTCGCGCCAGTCGCTACAGTGCTCCATGTCGCTGCAATGGGCGGCGCGGGCGCGGGGTTCCGAGCGGCCCCGACAGGGAGCCGCTGTTGCGGAGACGACTCACCGCCGGTCCGGTGCGTCGAGTCGGGATCGACCGGGCTTGCATGTGTGCGCTGATATGTAGGCCAAGATTTCTGTCTGGCAATTTATCGCGTAAAAACAGCTACTTACAGCGATAAATGGCGGAGGGAAAGGGATTCGAACCCTCGATACGGCTCAACACCGTATACCCGCTTTCCAGGCGAGCGCCTTCAACCACTCGGCCACCCCTCCGCTGGAGGCGCCGACAATAGCCATGAGGGTCGGGCTCGGCAAGCGGAGTTGTGGGGGATCGTGAACGGCGCGGGCAATCGCTTGAAGCGCCTCCGGCAGCGGATGGGGGACGGTCCGATTGCCTCTCCCGCAAGCGGGACCTTTTCAGAATTCCCAACACCGTCATTGCGAGCGCAGCGAAGCAATCCATGCAGCCGCTCGTGCGGGACGATGGATTGCTTCGTCGGCTTCGCCTCCTCGCAATGACGGTGAGGGATGGACGTTCTGAAAAGGTCCCGCTTGCGGGAGGGGCAAATGCAAGGCCTCCGACGTCGCGCTGCCTTCAAGCGATTGCCTGGTGAACGTCGCTTCCGGCATGGTCGGCCGCCGGCCCTCACGCTAGACTCGGCGTCGCAAAACAGGGAAGCGGGAGACAAAAAATGGCCGAGGTGTTCCGGTTCGATCGCGCCCTGGCGCGCCAGCCTGCCGGGTCCGCGGTGGACGGGCTGCGCGCCGTCGACCGGGGCGCGCCCGACATGGCCCGGTTCCGGGCCGAGCACGCCGCCTATGTCGCGGCGCTGGAGCAGGCGGGCGTGGCGGTTGAGGTGCTGCCGCCGCTCGAGGGCTTCCCCGATTCCGTCTTCGTCGAGGATCCGGCGCTGACCTTCCCCGAGGGCGCCATCCTGCTGCGCCCCGGCGCGCCGTCGCGGCTGGGCGAGGCGGCGGAGATCGCCGCGGCCCTGACCGCGCGGTTCGAGCAGGTGCTGGCGCTGGAGGCCGGCTTCGCCGAGGGCGGCGATGTGCTGGTGACGCCGCGCGCCGTCATGATCGGCCTGTCCGCCCGCACCGATGCCCGCGGCGCCGGCGCGCTGGCGGCGCTGCTGGCCGAGCTCGGCCGCAAGGCCGAGGTGGTGACGCCGCCGCCCGGCGTGCTGCACTTCAAGACCGCCTGCTCGCTGCTCGACAGCGAGACGGTGCTGGCGACCGAGGCGCTGGCCGGCTTCTTCCCCGGGATGCGCGTGGTGCGGGTGCCGGAGGGGGAGGACGCGGCCGCCAATGCGCTTCGGGTCAACGATGTCGTCCTGGTCGGCGCCGCCTTCCCGCGCACCGCCGAGGCGCTCGACCGGCTCGGCTACCGGGTGGTGCCGCTGCAGGTCGAGGAGACCGGCAAGCTCGACGCCGGCCTGTCCTGCATGTCGCTGCGCTGGCGCAGCCCTGCCTGACGATCCGGGCGATGGCGCGCCTCCGGCCGCTGAGGTAGGGTGCGCGCCCTGTTTGCCCGGTACCATCGGATCCCGTGACCGCTCAACTCCTGCCCCATGACGACGCAGCCGACGCGTCCCCGGTCGATCTGCGCGGACGCACCATCCTGCAGGTGCTGCCGGCGCTCGGCACCGGCGGGGCGGAGCGCGGCTGCGTCGACGTCGCCGCGGCGATCGAGGCGGCGGGCGGCAAGGCGCTGGTCGCCTCGGCCGGCGGCGCCATGCTGCGCGACCTGGCGCGGGCCGGGGCCGAGCATGTCGCGCTGCCGCTGGCCGGCAAGAACCCGGTCACGATCTGGCGCAACATTCGCCGGCTCGAGGCGCTGATCCGCGACCGCGGGGTCGACCTGGTGCATGCCCGCAGCCGCGCCCCGGCCTGGAGCGCCCATGCCGCCTGCCGGCGCCGGGGCATCCCCTTCGTCACCACCGTGCACGCGCCCTACAACCAGCACAGCGCGGCCAAGCGGCTGTACAATGCGATCATGGGGCGCGGCGACCGGGTGATCGCCATCTCCGACTACGTCGCCCGTTATATCGTCGACAGCTACGGCACCGATCCGGCGCGGATCCGCACCATCCCGCGCGGCGTCGACCTGCGGCAATTCGCGATCGCGGCGGTCTCGGCCGAGCGGATGATCAAGCTGGCCCGCGCCTGGCGAGTGCCGGACGACCGACCGGTGGTGCTGATGCCGGGGCGCCTGACCCGGTGGAAGGGCCAGACCGTGGTGATCGACGCGCTGGCCCGGCTCGGCCGGCAGGACCTGTGCTGCCTGATCGTCGGCAGCGACCAGGGCCGCAGCGGTTATCGGAAGGAACTGCTCGACCGGATCGCGGCGAAGGGGCTGAACGGCGTGGTGCAGCTGGTCGACCACTGCGACGACATGCCGGCCGCCTATATGCTGTCGGACGTGGTGGTGCATGCCTCGACCGATCCCGAAGGCTTCGGCCGCGTGGTGGTGGAGGCGATGGCGCTGGGCCGGCCGGTGATCGCCACCAATATCGGCGCACCGCCCGAGCTGGTGGCCGAGGGCGAGACCGGCTGGCTGGTGCCGCCGAACGACCCCGACGCCCTGGCCGCCGCCATCGACCATGCGCTGTCGCTGACGCCGGAGGAGCGCGGGTGGATGGCGGACCGGGCGATCGCCACGGTCGCGGCGCATTACACCAAGGAGGCGATGACGGGCTCGACCCTGGCGGTCTACCGGGAGCTGTTGGGCGCGCCTGCCGCGGCCGAGGGCTGAGGAGATCGCGATGCTGCCGCTGCTCGCCAAGACCTACGCCCTGGCCGGGGCCCTGGCCGCGCCGGGCCGCACCCGCCGGATCATGCAGCTGAAGGACCGCCATCGCGGCCAGCGCTGCTTCCTGCTGGGCAATGCGCCGTCGCTGCTCGACTTCGACCTGTCGAAGCTGGCCGGCGAGCAGTTCTTCGTGGTCAAGAAGGGCTACAAGGCGCTGGAGCACGGGCTGCCGGCGCCGATTCCCTATTATGTGCTGAGCGACCTGCGCGGCTGGGACCGGATCAAGGCCGATGTCTCGACCCTGCCGGTCGGCACCTACCTGGTGCGCGACACCATCGCCGCCCGGCCCGAGTTCCGGCCGTCGGCCGAGCGGGTGGTGACCTTCCCCGGCTATCGCGGCGGCCTGCGCAAGCAGGGCTTCCGGCACCATCCCTGGCAAGGGCTGGGCAATGATTCGACGGTGATCCTGTTCGCCGCCCAGATCGCCCATTACATGGGCTTCGCGGAGGCCTACATCCTCGGCGTCGACCTCGATTACGCGCAGGACACCACCTATTTCTACGCCGCCGGGCAGAGCGAGACGAATCAGTACGTCCGCCCCGAGGACGAGATCTATGGGCGCGAGTTCGGCATCCTGCGCCAGGCGTTCGAGGCGGACGGCCGGATCCTGCGCAATGTCGGCCGCGGCGGCGCGGTGATGGGGCTGGACCGGGCCGACTACGATGCGGTGCTGGCGAAGCCGGGGCCGTCGACGTGACGAATCTCGGCGGGCGCACGCGTGATGCTCGTCTAGGATGGCTTTCCGGCAGGGTGCCGCGGCGGCGCCGTCTCGCAATGTCGGTTGTCCGAATATGTACGGCCGTTCAAACTGCAAAAATTGGGATCGCGGATACTTGCGGAACCCACTATGCTCGCCGCCAACCGGGGATGTTCTCAAAGAATCACACAACATGATTGTTCGGCCTGCCGAGCGAAGGCGCAGGTTTGCCGTGGTGACCACCTGCAACGCCGCAGGATATGAAGCCTATGGGCGGCGCATGGTCGAGAGCTTCGATCGCCACTGGCCCGCCGAGGTGCCGCTGCTGCTGTATTGCGAAGGCTTCGCGCCCAAGCTCTCCGGCGGCCGGATCGAGGTGCGCGATCTGATCGCCAGCTCGCCGGATCTGGCGGCGTTCAAGCACCGCCACGCCGACAATCCGCTGGCCCATGGGCTGACACGGCGCCCGCGCTTCCGGCTGAGCTACGATCTGGCGAAGCTGCGCTTCAAGCTCGGCGAGAAGCGCTGGGGGGAAGGCTACCGCTGGAACGCGGTGCGGTTCGCCCATAAGAGCTTCGCCATCTTCCACGCCGCCGCGGCCGCGGAGATCGACGTGCTGATCTGGATCGATGCCGACACTCGGTTCTTCGCCGATGTCGGCCGGGACGAGATCGAGGGATTCATCCCGGCCGACTGCTTCGTCGGCTATCTGCGCCGGCGCATCCATTCCGAATGCGGCTTCGTCGCCTACAACCTGCGCCATCCGGCGACGCGCGAGATGCTGGCGGAGTTCGAGCGGCTCTACACCCGGGACGAGATGTTCCACGAATACGAGTTCCACGACTCCTATCTGTTCGACATCGTCCGGAAACAGACCGAGCGCCGGGGGCACAGATCCTACGACATCGCCGGCGGGCTGGGCCTCAAGGTTCCGCATGTGCTGATCAATTCCCCCCTCGGCCGGTTCATGGATCATCTCAAGGGCGGACGGAAGGAGGAGGGCCGGAGCCGGGGCGCCGATCTGGTCCTGGAGCGGCAGGAGGCGTATTGGCGCGAATCCGGGTGATCGAGGGCCGTGCGAAATTCACGGTCATGCCATGATCCTGCCCACAGTTCCGTCCCACAATGCGCCAACCGTGGGCGGAGGGCTGGAGCGCCGCAAAGCGGATGTGATACCGGGCACAGTGTGGTATTTCTCGTGCCGCCAGCCTGTCGGTGAGTGGTGCAGCGGGAGGTGACAGACGATCGCCGCCGCCTCAAAGGGCATAGGATTTCGGACAAGGCGTCATGAGCGGTCATTCACTCAAGAGATTGTCCCGATGGTTTCTAAAGCGATTGTCCTTTTCCGTTCTTCTGGAAAATTTGACCGACTCACGGGCAAGGGACGCCGTCAAGAACTATCGTTTGAGGATTCGCGGCAATACGCCGGATATGGGGACGCCGGGGGTTCTTTTTTGCGGCTGTGACGACGGCTACTACAAGAAATTCGCGCCGAGCTTCCTTTTGTCCGCCGAACAGCTGGCGGAGCCGCTGCACATCCACATCCATCTCTATGGTCCCTGCCAGGAGACCCTCGACCATATCGACCGGATGCGCCGGTCCTTGTGCCATGTGAAGCTGTCCTTCACTTGGGAGGATGATTCCTACCGGCGGCTGTCCCTGCCCAGGCCGGTCTATTTCTCGGCGGCGCGGTTCCTGGTCCTGCATCACCTGCTGCTGGCCTGCAAGGCGCCGATCCTGTGCGTCGACATCGACGGCATCGTCCGCCGGCCGTTGGGCCAGGTCTTCAGGATGATCGAGCGAGCCGACGTGACGCTGCATTTCCGGCTCGGCGAGCGCAGGGTCTGGCGCCGGGTGATGGCCGGTGCCGTCGGCGTCAGCCATTCCAAGGAATCGCTCGGCTTCTGCGAGAAGCTGGCGTCCGTCGTCTGGCGGGCGCTGCACATGCGGCCGACCGACCATATCGACCAGCCGGCGATCTATTATCTCTATGTCATCCGCCGGCGGCTCAAGCCGCGGATCCGGTGGCAGCACATGCCGGCCGGCCTGGTCGATGTCGCGTTCGACGAGGACAGCTTCATCTGGTCGGCGAAGGGGGCGTTGAAGGAGGGGGCCGTCTTCTCCCGAGCCGCCTCGGCGCTGGAGGCGAACTACGCGCTGGACCTCGAGCAGCCCCATGCCATCTATGCCGAGGCGCGCGGCGACGGCACGCATGGCTAGGATCTTCGTGTTCTGGGGCGTGACCATCGGCAAGCCCGGCGCGGCGCTGGCCGAAGGCGCGGCCCGTCTCGGCACGGTTCATATGAGCACGCCGGCCCGGTTCGAGCCGGACGACATCGCGATTCTCTGGGCCCCGTTTCGCGGCACCTTCCGCAGCGACATCTATCGCCAGATCCGGGCGGCCGGTGGGCGGGCGATCATCGGCGAGAATGGCTGGCTGTCGCCGGTCCAGGGGCGGAAATACTTCCAGCTCGCGCTGCATGGCTGGAACGGCACCGGCGATTTCCCCGCCGGCGACGGCAGCCGCTGGGACTCGTGGAACGTGCCGCTGCGCGACTGGCGCCGCGGCGGCGAGACCATCCTGGTGGTGGAACAGCGGCCGAAGGGCATCAATCTCGACCCCCGCGCCATGCCGCCGGGCTGGGCGCAGAGCGTCGTGCCGCGGACCAGCCGCAGGGTAGTGCGACGGACGCGGTTCACCGAGGCGCCGCTGGACCGGCAGCTCGACGACGCCTTCGCCACGCTGACCTGGACCAGCACGGTCGCGATCAAGTCGCTGATCCGCGGCATCCCGGCCTTTTATTGCGGGCCGCACATCAATTGCGGCGAGCTGATGCGGCGCGGCCTCGACGTCGACAACCCGATCTATCCGGAGCGTGAGCCGGTGTTCCGCCGCTATGCCTGGATGCAGTGGACCGAGGAGGAGATCCGGTCCGGCGAGCCCTTCGCGCGGCTGCTGTCGCTGCCGCATGACGGCCGGCCCGAGATCCTGATCGATCCCGACGCGGTGTCGTCGGCCTGGACCATGGCCGGACGGGTGCGGGCGGCCGTGGCCGGCCGCAAGCCGCTGGACCGGATCGCGGAACGCCTGATCGGGTAGGGACGCCGCGAATCGCCGGTCCCGGTGGATCGATCGTCGGATTTGTGCATTATCTGGCCGCCCGAGCGGATGACCTCGGGTCGTCCGAGGTCTCCTGCCGTCCATGCTGTTCAACTCCTACGCCTTCATCCTGCTCTTCCTGCCGCTGACCTATGCGCTGTGGATGGCGGCGCGCCGCTTTGCCGGAATCTCCTGGGCGATCGCCGCCCTCCTGGTCGCCTCGCTGGTGTTCTACGGGGCCTCGGCCCAGGTCGAGCTGCTGCTGCTGCTCGCGGCGATCGTGCTCAACCACCACCTCGCCGGGGTGATCTACCGCCACCGGCTGACGCCGCGCGGGCGCGCCTGGATGCGGCTGGCCGTGGCCGGCAACCTGCTGTTCCTGTTCGTCTTCAAATACACCGGCTTCGTCACTCAGACGGCAGCGGACGCCTTCGGCTGGCCGGCGATCGCGGTCCATATCGCCCTGCCGATCGGCATCTCGTTCTACACCTTCCAGCAGATCGCCTATCTCGTCGACGTCGCCCGCGGCGAGGGCGAACCCTGGCCGCTGCCGCGCTATGCACTGTTCGTCGTCTTCTTCCCGCATCTGATCGCAGGCCCGATCGTTCATCACCGCGAGCTGATCCCCCAATTCGCCAGCGGCGCCCGGACGGCGCGGATCGGCGATCTGGCGGTCGGCCTGTCGATCTTCACCATCGGCCTGGCCAAGAAGGTGCTGGTCGCCGACAGCTTCGCCCTGATCGCTTCGCCGGTGTTCAACGCCGCGGCGCAGGGCTCGCAGCCCGGACTGCTGGACGCCTGGGCGGCGGCCATGGCCTATGCGCTGCAGATCTATTTCGACTTCTCGGCCTATTCCGATATGGCGATCGGCCTCGGCCGGATGTTCGGCATCCAGATGCCGATCAACTTCGCCTCGCCCTACCGGTCGCTGTCGATCATCGAGTTCTGGCGGCGCTGGCACATCACCCTGTCCCGCTTCCTGCGCGACTATCTTTACATCCCGCTCGGCGGCAACCGGCATGGGCCAGGGCGGCGCTACGCCAACGTCTTCGTCACCATGCTGCTGGGCGGCATCTGGCACGGCGCCGGCTTCACCTTCATCCTGTGGGGGGCGCTGCACGGCCTGCTGATCGTCGCTTGCCAGGCCTGGCGGGCCAGCCGGTTCCATGTGCCGCTGCCGGCCGGCCTGGCCTGGCTCCTGACCACGGCGACGGTGATCCTGGCCTGGGTGCCGTTCCGGGCGGCCGACATCGCCACCGCCGGCCGGATCTATGCCGGGCTGTTCGGCGTCGCCGGGGGGCTGCACGAACCGGCGCTGGACTATGCCCCGTCGGTGACGCTGGAGACGATCCTCGGCGCGCTGCTTCCCGGCATGGCATGGAACGTCTGGTTGTCGCTCGGCGCCGGGATCGCCGGGCTGCTGGCCTGCCTGTGCCTGCCCAATGTCCAGACGCTGTTTCGGCGCTACGGCGTCGGCCTGCCCACCCGCGGCTATGCCGACGGGATCGAGCCGCCGGCGCTCGGCCGGCTGGTCCCGGCCTGGCGGCCGCATCCGGTCGCCGCGGCCACCATCGGTCTCCTGCTCGCCGCCTGCATCCTCAAGCTGAACGATGTCTCCGAATTCATCTATTTCCGCTTCTGACGCGCGCCGCTACCTGCTGACCGGCGCCGCGGCCGCCGTGGCGCTGGTGGCCGCGATCTGCGCGCTGTCGCTGTGGGGTATGCAGAATGGCCTGTCGGAATGGCGGGAATCCGAGTTGCTGCGGTACCAGATCGAAAAGATCGAGGACACCCGGCAGGTCGACATCCTGCTGGTCGGCGACAGCTCGCTCGGCAACGGCATTGATGCGCGGGACTGGAGCCGCCGGCTCGGCCTTTCGGTCATGTCGCTGCCGCTGGTCGGCACCTATGGCTTCGAGGGCACGCTGAATATGCTGAAGCGTGCGGTGCGGGAGACCCGGCCGCGCGTCGTCGTGGTGATGCAGACGCTGGACATGATGCGGCGCAGGCCGTCCTGGCCCGGCGCGCTCTACACCGCCGAGACGCTGGGCGACCTCGCCGGCGTGCCGCCGCAGGTGATGCTGTCCTCGCTGGCCACCTGGGACATCCCCGCCGGGATGCTGCAGGCGGCGGCGACCGGCGAGCCCATCGACCCGGCCATCGCCCGGCTCGACTACGTGCCGCAGAACCCGGCCCGGTTCGGCGGACCGCTGTATCCGCGGACCTACGAACCCCGCGCGGTGCGCAAGGACGCGGCCGCATCGCTGCGCCGGATCGGCGATTTCTGCCGCGAGCAGGCCCTGACCTGCCTCTATGCCAGCGGCCCCTATCTGGACCCGCAATGCAGGGAGTCCCAAGGCTATGCCGCAGCCATCGCCGAGGTCGCCCGCCAGGCCGGGCTGATCCCGGTGGCCGGAACCCCGGTCTGCATGCCGCGGCCGGATGTCGGAGATTCCGAGGACCACGTGATCCCCTCCCGCCGGCCGCAATACAGCGAGATTCACCGGGCGCTGATCATGACGGCGATCGAGCAGGCCGGCGTCGGGCTCCGGCGCCGCTCCGTCTCCGGCCCCGGCACCTGAGCGCGAGGCTTGCCCCGCTCGGCGAGTTGTCGGATACAAATTCGTAAGATGCCAACAACGCTCCGTTTCTTCGTCTATCTGCCCCAGGGCGACCGCAAGCCCTGGCGCGAATGCATCGCCGCCTGCGAGCGCTTCGGGCCGACCGCGACGGAGCTGCCGGAGCGGTTCGGGCCCGAGGACGTCCTGATCACCTGGTCGCCGTTCCGGCTGTCCAAGCGCTGGGCGGCGGTCCGCGACGTGCGCGCGGCGGGTGGCCGGGCCGTGATCCTGGAGAATGGCTGGCTGTCGCCTCCGGGCGGCGTCCGCCACTTCCAGTTCGCGCTCGACGGCTGGAACGGCACCGGCCGGTTTGCGGATGGCGGGCCGTCGCGCTGGGCCGCTTGGGGCGTGACGCTGCAGGACTGGCAGCGGCAGGGCGGGCACGTCCTGGTCCTGGGCCAGAAGGCCCAGTCGATCGGCGACGCCCGGCGCATGCCGCCGGGCTGGGCCCAGAGCCTGCGCCTGGACACTCGTCGGCCGGTGCTGCGCCGCATGCCGGGCGCGGCGCGGCCGCTGGCGGAGGATCTGCGCGGCGCCTGGTGCACGGTGACCTGGACCAGCACGGCCGCGATCCAGGGGCTGGTCGCCGGCATCCCGGCTTTCCATTGCGGCCCGAACACGCTGTGCCCGGAGCTGTCCCGGCCCGGCCTAGTGATTGAGGCGCCGATCTACCCCGATCGGCTGCCGGTGTTCGAGCGCCTCGCCTGGTGCCAGTGGAGCCCGGCCGAGATCGCGACCGGTGAGCCGCTCGGGCGGCTGCTGGATCTGCCACATGACGGCACGCCGGTGCGGCTCGAAGAGCCGGCCGCGGTCCGCCCGCATTACACGCTGCTGGGCCGCGTGCGCGACCTGACCCTGCGCCTGCCCGGCGACCATCCGGTCCGCCGTCGCCTCGGCATGTCCTGACGCCGGAGCCATCGACGCATGCGCATCTTCATCGTCCTCGGCGACCCGCCGTCCCCCGGCCAGCCCAACGTCAAGCCCTATGACGAGGTCGCGGCCGGGGCGCGCCGGCTCGGCCCGGTCACGATCGGCATGCCCGACCGCGACGCCGGCCCGGACGACGTCCTGATCTGCTGGTCGCCCTTCCTCGGCACCGAGCGGCTGGCGGCGCTGCGCACCATCAAGGCGGTCGGCGGCCGGGCCATCGTGATGGAGAACGGCTGGCTGTCGCCGATAGGTCCGCAGCGCTTCTTCCAGGTGGCGCTCGACGGCTGGAACGGAGAGGGGCGGTTTCCGCCGGGCGGGCCGGAACGGTGGCGCGGCTGGGACGTGCCGATGCGGGACTGGAGCCGCGGCGGCGAGCACGTCCTGGTGATCGGCCAGAAGCTGAAGGGGGCCGGCCAGGATTTCCGGCGCATGCCCGAAGGCTGGGATTACGGCCTGACCTTGGCGACCCGGCGCCCGGTGGTGCGCCGGACCCGCAAGACGACGGTCCCGCTGGAGGAGCAACTGCGCGGCGCCTGGTGCACGGTGACCTGGACCAGCACGGCCGCGATCAAGGGCCTGATCGCCGGCGTGCCGGCCTTCTTTTGCGGGCCGACCCTGATCTGCCACGAGCTGTGCCGGCGCGGCACCGATGTCGATCGCCCGGCCTATCCGGAACGTGAGCCGGTGTTCGAGCGCCTGGCCTGGTGCCAGTGGACGCCGGAGGAGATCGCGACCGGCGAACCTTTCGCCCGGCTTCTGGACCTGCCCCATGACCGGGTGCCGCAGGCGGTCGCGGAACCCTTCACCCTGCCGGCCGCGGTCACGCCGCGCGGGGTGTTGCGCGAGCAGCTGGACCATGCGCGACGGCGGTGGCGCCGCCGGCTGGCGCGCTGGACAAGCTGACTACGACCCGCGGCGTTGCCGGTCGGCGGCGATCCGCTCGCGGATGATGCCGGCGATGCGGCCGGCCTCGTCCAGCGGGGCATAGGCGTAGGGCTCGATCGTGCCGGTGAAGGGCCGGGTCAGCCCGAGCGTCTCCTGCATGTCGCGGTGAAAGCGGTGGAACTTCCCGAGATAGGGGCCGGGCGTCTCGTCCAGCGGGATCGAGAACACCGGCATCCCGGTCGAGGCCGCCTCGCACGTCATGGTGATCGAATCCACCGTCACCAGCACGGCATCGGCGATCGCCAGGTACTGGAAATAGGGGTTCTCGCCGGTGCGGTCCCAGACGAAGCCGCGATCGCCGGCCAGCGCCTGCTGCAGCCGCGGCAGCACGGCGGGGTCGGAACGGCGCGAAGTCGTGACCAGCAGGCTCCAGCCCTCGGCCTGCAGACCGCGCAGCTGTGCGACCAGGGTGTCGATGCGGGCGGGGGAAAAGCGGTAGCCGGGGTTGGGGCCGCCGATCATCACCGCCGCCCGGCGGCCGGGCAGGGCGCCGAAGCGCTGCTCCGCCGCGGCGCGGTGGCCGGCGACCAGCGCGGCGTCGACGCGATGCGGTGCGCCCACCATCGGCAGCACGTCGTCGCGACCATCGAATTCCGGCCGCCAGTCGTGCCGGCCGACGAAGCACAGGTCGAACCGGTCGAAGCCGACGGTCGGGATCTGCAGGTGCACGGTGAAGATCGCGCCGCGGGACCGGCGCGTCGCCGCCATCACCGCGGGTTCTGCCTGGCGGCCGCAGGAGATCGCGAGATCCGGCCAGGGCGGCCGGATCCGGTTCAGATGGACGTTGCGGATATGGGTCCAGCGGCGGTTCAGGCGCCGGGCCAGCCCGGACTTGGCCGGATCGGGGCGCCGCACCAGCCGGGTCTCGGTGGCGACGCCCAGCTTCTCGGCCACGCCGCGGCACTGGGCGATGGTGCCGGCCTTGCTTTCGCTGACGATCCAGCAGCGCAGCGCGGAGATGTCGGACGGGTCGGTCAACCCCAGTGCTCGGCCACCCAGGGGGTGGGCCGGACATGTTTCGACCAGCGTCCCGGCCAATGACCGCTGATCGCGTATTCCGGCTTCGGGTCGCCGTGGAACACCACGATCCGGGCCCCGTCCGGGCGGCGCGGGGTCATGAACCAGTTGAACAGGCCGAACGGGCCGCCGGGCATGCAGTGCTTCTTGAAGCTGACGCACCAGGCGTCCGGCCACCAGGTGATCTCGCCGATGTGGTCGGAAACATAGGTCTGCGAGTTGCGGTAGCGCGCGAAGATCTGGCGGTGGTTGGCCACCAGATTGTCCAGCACGTCTTGATGCGCCCCGATCTCGAACCGATAGACCGAGGTGTTGCCGACGCGGCGGTCCGGGTGGGTCCAGTTGTGGATCACGCAGAACCGGCCCGGGTGGTCGAAGAACGGGTCCAGGCTGTCGACGATCACGATGTCGAGATCCAGGAACAGCGTCGGCCCCTTCAGGTCGCCGAGCGGCTGGCCGAACAGCGTCACCTTGCGCCAGGGCAGGTTGCGATGCGGCTCCGGCACCTGCAGCACCGGCATCGGGAAATGCTCGACATCGGGGTCGAGGCCGGTCGGGTCGTCGGTGAAGCAGACGAAACGGTGCGGCCGCGCCAAATTGCGGCTGACCATCGACTTCAGCCGATTGACGTATTCAGGCCCGTATTTCGGGCCCCATTTCGCGCATATGACGTTGACCATTGGGGAGTGTTTTCCGTTCGCTTGACCGCCGGGTTAGCATGCGGGTCCGGTCCGGCTCAAGCGACGTGCCGCCGCGCCCGGCGGGCCGGCGATCTCTGCATGGCTCCCACTCCCGGCAGCGAGCTTGCCTTTGTCCAGCAACATTCCCAATTTTCGCGTTGAGCGAATCTCGATCCTGAATTCTTCCGATGCGCGGACTACGCAACAGATTGAAGCCTCTGCGGAAGGCATGGCCGCGCCTGGTGCGGGCCTATGTCGTGCATCCGCTGCAGGCGGTCCTGGCCTACACCGTCTACGGGCTGCTGCGCTGCATGCCGATCGAGGTCGCCTCGAGCTTCGGGTCCTGGGCAGCGCGGACCATCGGCATGCGGATCGGCGCCACCCGGCATGGCGACCGCAACCTGCAGCTGGTGATGCCCGAGCTGACCGCGGCGCAGCGCCGCGAGATCCTCACCGGCATGTGGGACAATCTCGGCCGGGTGATGGGCGAATATCCGCATCTGCGGGCACTCGGCCGGGCGGAGTCGCGCCGGGCCGACCGGATCACCGTCGACGGGATCGAGAACTACGAGGCCGCGCGGGCCGACGGGCGGCCGGTGATCATCGCGCTCGCCCATTTCGGCAACTGGGAGGCCGGCCCGATCGTCGCCACGCGCCACGGCGCACCCCTGACCATCTTCGTGCGTCCGCTGAACAACCGCCTGGTCGATCGTCTGGTCCGCAGCGTGCGCAGTTCCCTCGGCACCGGCCTTCTGGAAAAGCGCATGGCCGGCAACGACGCGCGCCGGGCGCTCGGCATCCTGCGCAACGGCGGTGTCCTCGGCGTCATGGTCGACCAGCGCTACACCGGCGGGCTGAAGGTGCCGTTCATCGGCCAGGATGCGCTGACCTCGCCGGCGGCGGTCGAGATGGCCTACCACTTCAACTGTGCCCTGCTGCCGATGCGGGTGGAGCGCACCCGCGGCGCCCGCTACCGCGCGGTGATCGACCCGCCGCTCGACATCCCCCGCGGCGGCGACCGCAAGGCCGATGTGGAAGAGGGCGTGATCCGGCTGAACCGCGTGGTCGAAGGCTGGATTCGTGCCCGGCCCGAACAGTGGTTGTGGCTGCACAAGCGCTGGCGCCTGACCCCGAAGCGGCCGATCAAGCCGCCGCGGGTGATGCGCCAGTCCTCGCCATCGCAGGTGGCGTGAGCGCGCCGCTTGACAGGCTGCCCTCGCCCCTTACAGTGCCTCGCCCTCTCCGGACGATAGAACGTGGATAGACTCATGGCCGAGCTGTCGAGCCCTGGCGGCATCGCCATCACCCTGCCGGACGGCGCGGTCCGCCGCTTCGACCGCCCGATGTCGGGCGCCGACATCGCCGCCGACATCTCCAAGAGCCTGGCCAAGGCGGCGATCGCCTTGACCATCGACGGCAAGCTGTCGGATCTGGCGACCGTGGTCGACCGCGACGCAAAGATCGGCATCGTCACCCGCAGCTCGCCCGAGGCGCTGGAGCTGATCCGGCACGACGCCGCCCATGTCATGGCCGAGGCGGTGCAGGAGCTGTATCCCGGCACCCAGGTGACGATCGGCCCGGCGATCGAGAACGGCTTCTACTACGACTTCGCCCGCGACGAGCCGTTCACGCCCGACGATCTCGAGAAGATCGAGGCGAAGATGCGCCAGATCATCGGCCGCAACGCGCCCTTCACCCGCGAGGTGTGGGACCGGACCGAGGCGATCGAGTTCTTCAAGAACAAGGGCGAGAAGTACAAGGCCGAGATCATCCAGGACCTGCCCGAGAGCGAGAGCATCTCGGTCTATCGTCAGGGCGACTGGCTCGATCTCTGCCGCGGCCCGCACATGCCGACCACCGGCGGGGTGGGGCAGGGCTTCAAGCTGATGAAGGTGGCAGGCGCCTATTGGCGCGGCGACCACCGCAACGCCATGCTGCAGCGGATCTACGGCACCGCCTGGCGCGACCAGAAGGAGCTCGACGCCCATCTGCACCAGCTGGCGGAGGCCGAGCGTCGCGACCATCGCAAGCTGGGCCGCGAGATGGACCTGTTCCATCTGCAGGAGGAGGCGGCCGGCAGCGTGTTCTGGCACCCGAAGGGGTGGACCCTGTACCGGACGCTGGAGAACTACATCCGGGAGAAGCTGGCCCGGGCCGACTATGTCGAGGTGAAGACGCCGCAGCTGGTCGATTCCAGCCTGTTCAAGGCGTCCGGTCACTGGGACATGTACGGCGACAACATGTTCAAGGTGGTGATCGGCCAGAAGGAGGACGGCTCGCCGGATCGGCTGTCCGGCATCAAGCCGATGAACTGCCCCTGCCATGTCCAGATCTTCAAGCAGGGCATCGTCAGCTACCGCGACCTGCCGATCCGGATGGCGGAATTCGGCAGCTGCCACCGCAACGAGCCCTCGGGCGCGCTGCACGGGCTGATGCGGGTGCGGGCCTTCACCCAGGACGATGCGCACATCTTCTGCACCGTGGAACAGTCTGTGACGGAGTCGGCGCGCTACATCGCCCTGCAATACGAGGTCTATCGCGATCTCGGCTTCCCTGATGTAGCGGTGAAGCTGGCCCTGCGCCCTGACGTCCGGGCCGGGTCGGACCAGCAATGGGACGTCGCCGAAAAGGCGCTGCGCGATGCTTTGGTGGCGGCCGGGCTGGAGTTCGAGGAACTGCCGGGCGAAGGCGCGTTCTACGGGCCGAAGATCGAGTTCCACCTGACCGACGCGATCGGCCGGACCTGGCAGTGCGGCACGCTGCAGTTCGACTCGGTGCTGCCGGAGCGGCTCGATGCCACCTATGTTGGCGAGGATGGGGCGAAGCACCGGCCGGTGATGCTGCACCGGGCGATCCTGGGGTCGCTGGAGCGCTTCATCGCCATCCTGATCGAGAACTACGCCGGCAAGCTGCCGCTGTGGCTGGCGCCGGTGCAGGCGGTGGTCACCACCATCACCAGCGAGGCCGACGGCTACGCGCAGGAGGTGCATGCGGCGCTGCTCGCCGCCGGCATCCGGGCCGAGATCGACCTGCGCAACGAGAAGATCAACTACAAGGTCCGCGAGCACAGCCTGAAGAAGGTGCCGCTGATGCTGGTGGTCGGAAAACGCGAGGCGGAGAACCGGAATGTGGCGCTGCGCCGCCTGGGGGGCGAGGCGCAGGAAGTCCTTGCCCTGGGCGAGGCGCTTCATAAACTTGTGGCAGAGGCGCGATCACCGTTGACATCCAAGACGGGGGAGGTGCAGACGGGGTCGCAGCAATTGACGGAGGCTATCCATAGCTAGACTACCAACCAATGCCCTGCCGACCCGCGATGGGCCCAGGGTGAACCGCGAGATCGACTCGGCGCAGGTGCGGCTGGTCGGTGCGGATGGCGAGATGATCGGGGTCGTGCCCCTGCGCGAGGCTCTCTGGGCCGCCGAGCAGGCCGGGCTGGACCTCGTCGAGATTTCGCCGAATGCCGAGCCGCCGGTCTGCAAGATTCTCGATTACGGCAAGTTCAAATTCGAAGCGCAGAAGAAGAAGAACGAGGCGCGGAAACGGCAAAAGGTCATCGATGTCAAGGAGATCAAACTCCGCCCGAACATCGACGACAATGACTATAACGTGAAGATGCGCAGTGCTCGGCGCTTCCTCGAGGAGGGCGACAAGGTCAAGGTGACCATGCGCTTCCGCGGGCGAGAGTTGGCGCATCAGGAGATCGGCATGAACGTGCTGGTCAAGGTGCGCGACGAACTGCAGGACCTGTCGAAGGTCGAGCAGATGCCGAAGATGGAAGGCCGGCAGATGATCATGGTGCTCGCGGCGAAGTAGCCGCGGGCGCACATGGTGCCGGTGTAGACCTGCAGCCCCGGATGCGGGGCTGTTTTCGTGGCTTGACGGCCTTTTGGGCTTGAAGACGGGCGGAGGCGGGCATGCGGATCGGCGTCGATCTCGGGGGCACGAAGATCGAGGCGATCGCCTTGGACGATGCCGGGACGGAGCTGCATCGCCAGCGCATCCCGACGCCACGCCTCTATAACGGCACGGTCCAGGCGATCCGCGACCTCGTCGGCGCGGTCGAGTCCACGGTGGGCGAGCGCGGCACGGTCGGCGTCGGCATGCCCGGCGTGCTGTCGCCGCAGACCGGGCTGGTCAAAAACGCCAACTCCACCTGGCTGATCGGCAAGCCCTTCGACAAGGACCTCAGCGCCGCGCTCGGCCGCGAGGTGCGCTGCGAGAACGACGCCAACTGCCTGGCGGTGTCGGAGGCGACCGACGGCGCCGCGGCGGGTAAGGGGCTGGTCTTCGCCGTGATCATCGGCACCGGCACGGGCGCCGGCATCGCCGTCAACGGCCGCGCCCATCGCGGCGGCAACGGCGTGGGCGGCGAATGGGGCCACAACCAGCTGCCCTGGGCCACGCCCGAGGAGCTGCCCGGCCCCGACTGCTACTGCGGCAAGCAGGGCTGCCTGGAGACCTGGATCTCCGGCACAGGCTTCGGCAAGGACCATGTCCGGGTGACCGGGCAGGAGATCTCCACCCATGAGGTGGTGTCGCGCGCCCAGGCCGGCGATCCTGACGCCTCGGCCACGCTGGAACGCTACATCAGCCGGCTGACCCGCGGCCTGGCCCATGTCGTCAACCTGCTCGACCCTGACGCCATCGTGCTCGGCGGCGGCATGTCGAATGTCGCGCGGCTCTACGACGAGGTACCGCGCCGCCTGCCGCCGATCGTGTTCGGCCGGGAATGCGCCACGCCGATCCTGAAGGCCAAGCACGGCGACAGCAGCGGCGTCCGCGGTGCCGCCTGGCTGTGGCGGCAGGGCGAGGTCGGCTGAGACTGCACGTCGGCAGCGGGGCGGCCCGCTGCCGCGCGGTGGCATATTGGTGCTTAGGGCGTCACATCGATCACGATCTTGCCGCGCAGACCGTGCGCCGAGCCGTTCTCCATGAGCTCGTGCGCCTGCGTGATCTGCTCCAGCGGCAGCGTGGCGCCGATCACCGGCTTCACCAGCCCGCGCTCGACCAGCGCGGCCAGCCCGTCGAGCTTGGCCCGGTTCTGCCGCGTGAACAGGAAGTGGTAGGTGGCGTTGCGGCCCCAGGCCTCGAGCAGGTTCTGCGGCTGCGCGATGTCGACGATCGAGACGACGCGCCCGAACGGGGCGAGGGCAAAGGGGCTGCGCGACAGCGCATCGCCGCCGATCGTGTCGAGCAGCACGTCGACGCCGCGGCCGTCGGTCAGCCCCATCACCGCCTCGACATAGTCCTGCTGCGTATGGTCGATCGCCGCATCGGCGCCGAGCTCCGCGACGAAGGCATGGTGGCGGGCACGGGCGGTCGTCAGCACCCGCGCCCCGATCGCCTTCGCCAGCTGGATCGCGACCGAACCCACGCCGCCGGCTCCGGCATGGACCAGAACCGTCTCGCCGGCCTGCAGTTGCGCGCGGGTGACGAAAGCCTCCCAGACGGTGCCGCCGACCAGGGGCAGGCTCGCCGCTTCGCGATGGCTGAGCTTCGCCGGTTTGCGCGCCACGATCTCGGCATCGGCAACCTGCAGCTCGGCATAGGAACCGGGCCCGCCGAAGATCTTCGGCGTATACCAGACCTCATCGCCCGGCGTGAATTCAACGATCTCGGCGCCGACAGCTTCGACCACGCCGGATACGTCATGGCCGATGATCGCCGGCAGCGGCAGCAGGTCGGCATAGTCGCCCCGCCGAATCTGGCCGTCGAGCGGATTCAGCGCCGTGGCACGGACCCGGACGCGCAGCTGGCGCGGGCCGAGCGGCGGGACCGGGACCTGCCTGATCTCGAACACCTCCGGCCCGCCGAACCGGGGCAGGACGGCGGCTGTCATTGTCTGGGACAAGGTTTTCTCCTTCGATAAATCGAGAATTCTCGATGTACGCGCGGACCTCTCGGCCGATCGGACTTGGTAGAAGGGTTATAAGATTCTGGATATCGCGATATCCCGAACTCTCAAGGCAAAAGTCAGATCTCCGTCCGCGTGAGCTCCGCCAGCTTTCTGATACTGTCCTCGTCGCGCTTGTAGTAGGTCCACTGACCGCGCCGCTTGACCGTGACCAGCCCGGCCTTATGCAGGATGCCGAGATAGTCCGAAGTCGTCGACTGCGACAGGCCGATGCCCTCCTGGATGCTGCTGACGCAGACCCCGTCGATCTCGACATCGCCTTCATCCTGCGGCGGGAAATGCCGGGCAGGCTCCTTCAACCCGGCCAGAATCTTCAGCCGCACCGGATTGGCTAGCGCCTTGAAGGCTGTCAGAGGATCCATAAATCGGGAATATCGCGATTATCCGATATGGTCAATCGTTTTCTGACCAACCTGGGTTGCCATGTTCCTCTATTGTTCCATAGTCTCGCGATCTTGTCGCCGCTGAGGTATGATCGGCCGCCATTTGCATCGAGGCCGACATGCCCCCGGAACGCCGCCTGACCGCCATCCTCTGTGCCGACGTGGTCGGCTATTCGCGGCTGGTGGGGCGCGACGAGACCGGCACGCTGGCCCGGCTCGATCAGGCCCGCGGCATCCTGCGGAATGCGATCGAAGGGCAGGGCGGCCGAATCTTCAACCTGGCGGGCGACGGGATGTTGGCCGAGTTCCCCAGCGCCCTGGCCGCTGTGCAGGCCGCGATCACGGCCCAGGACAGGCTCGGCGACTGGGCCGAGGTCCAGCCCGAAGAGGACCGGATGCGCCTGCGCATCGGCGTCAATCTCGGCGACGTCGTGGTCAGCGGCAATGACCTGCTAGGCGACGGCGTCAATGTCGCGGCGCGGCTGCAGGAGGTGGCGGTGCCGGGCGGCATCTGCCTGTCCGGCGCGGTCTACGAGCAGGTCCGCAGCAAGATCGAGACCGGTTTCGCCGATCTCGGTCCGCGCTCGATGAAGAACATCGCCGATCCGGTGCGGGTCTATGCCCTGCGAATCGGGTCGGAAGTGCCTTGGGCGGAGCAGCGGATCCTGCCTGTTGCGGCCGGCCAACCAGGGCACGCGATGTTCGACCGGCTGCGCCGCCGGTTCCTCGGCGCACTTGTGGTCGTCGCCGTGCTGCTGGTCATCAACCTGATGACCAGCCCCTACGACATCTGGGTGCAGTGGCCGGCGCTCGGTCTCGGCGTCGCCGTGCTCCTGCCGGTGATCCGCCACCTGCTCTGGGGCCGGCCGCTCGACGCCGGCAGCAAGTAGCTCCGAGCCTCAGGCCAGCAGCAGGGCGTCGTCGTCGAGCTGCCCGCCGCGGACCTTGCTGAACAGCTGCAGCAGGTCCGGCACGTCGAGGCCGCTGCGGTCGTCATTGGCGACGTCGAAGGCTACCCGGCCCTCATGCAGCATCACCGTGCGGCTGCCATGGTCGAGGGCGTGGCGCATCGAATGGGTCACCATCAGCGCCGTCAGCCTCTGCTCCTCGATGATCTTGCAGGTCAGCCGCAGCACGAAATCCGCAGTGCGCGGGTCGAGCGCCGCGGTGTGCTCGTCCAGCAGCAGGATCTTCATCCCGGCCAGCGTCGCCATCAGCAGGCTGACCGCCTGGCGCTGGCCGCCGGAGAGCAGCCCCATGGAATCGCCCAGGCGATTCTCCAGCCCCAGCCCCAGCACCGCCAGCTTGTCCCGGAACACCGCGCGGCGCGGCCCGTCGAGCGAGGCGGCGAGGCCGCGAGCCCGGCCGCGGGCATGGGCCAAGGCCATGTTCTCCTCGATCGACAGGGCCTCGCAGGTGCCGGCCATCGGGTCCTGGAACACCCGTGCGACCAGGCCGGCCCGTTTCGGCGCCGGCCAGCGGGTGACGTCGACGCCGTCGATCTCGACCCGGCCGCGCTCCGCCGGCGCGTCGCCGCTCAGCACGTTCAGGAGGGTCGACTTGCCGGCGCCGTTGGAGCCGATGACGGTGACGAACTCGCCGGTCGGGATGGTCAGGTCGAGGCCGCGCAGGGCGCGGTTCTCGAGCGGCGTGCCGCGGCCGAAGGTGACGTGAACGTCCTGGACTCGGATCATCTCAGGCGCTCCGCCGGAACAGGGTCTTCAAGGGATTGCGAACGCCCGGCAGCATCAGCGCGACGCCGACCAGCACGGCGGTCACCAGGTTGAGATCCGAGGATTGCAGCCCGAGCCAACTGGTGTTCAGCGCCAGCGCGATGGCGGTGCGGTACAGGACGGCGCCGATCACGCACGCCAGCAGCATCAGCACGATGGAACGGGTGCGGAAAATGGTCTCGCCCAGGATCACCGCGGCCAGGCCGTTGACGATGGTGCCGGTGCCGACGGTGACGTCGGCGAAGCCGGCGGTCTGGGCGAACAGGGCGCCGGCCAGCGCCACCAGCGCGTTCGACAGTGCCATGCCGACATAGATGTGCAGCTTGGTCGAGATGCCCTGCGCGCGCGCCATCCGGGAGTTGGCGCCGGTGGCGCGCATGGCCAGGCCGAACTCCGAAGTGAGGAACCGGCCGAGGGCGAGGCCGACGATCAGCACGATGATCGCCAGCACCACCACTTTCAGCGTCGCCCGCGCCGGCAGGCCGGCCGCCTCGATCACCGGCGACAGCCAGGCGAACAGGCCGATCACGGTGTCCTGGTTGATCAGGGCGACATTCGGCTTGCCCATGATCCGCAGGTTGATCGACCACAGGGCGATCATGGTCAGGATGCTGGCCAGCAGATGCAGGATGCCGAAGCGGACGTTGAGCCAGGCAGTGACCAGGCCGGCCAGGGCGCCCGCCGCGACCCCGACCAGCGTCGCCGACACCGGATCGAGGCCGGCGACGATCAGCGTGGCGGTGACGGCGGCGCCGAGCGGGAAGCTGCCGTCGACGGTCAGATCGGGAAAGTTCAGCACCCGGAAGGACAGGAACACCCCGAGCGCGACGAGGGCAAAGATCAGCCCGATTTCGATCGCGCCGAGAAAGGCGAACAGACTCATCAACACGTCCTGCGGGCGGCCGGCGGCGGCCGCGGAAACGAGAAGGCCCCGATATACGGCTTCCGGCCGGAGCTGTCATGTCCGGCGGCCGCATCGGGGCGCATGACCGAAAGCCCCCCTCCCCCGAGAGCGGGAGAGGGGGCGTCGGACGCTTACTCGATCACCTTCTTGGCACGGCTCAGCACCGCCTGCGGGACGGTGACGCCCATCGCCGCGGCCGATTTGGTGTTCACGAACAGGTCGGTCCCGCTGGCGTTCTTGACCGCGATGTCGCCCGGCTTTTCGCCCTTCAGCACCCGGACCACGACCGCGCCGGTCTGGCGGCCGACCTCGAAATAGTCGAAGCCGACCGAGGCGATGGCGCCGCGGGTGACGCTGTCGGTGTCGCCGGAGAACACCGGGATCTTGTTCTCGGTGCCGACCGCGATCACGGCTTCCAGCGCCGAGACGATGGTATTGTCGGTCGGGACGTAGATCACGTCGACCTTGCCGACCAGGCTCTGCGCCGCGCCCTGGACGTCGGCCGATTTTGAGGCGGCGGCGGTGACGATCTCGACCTTCCACTCCGGCGCCATCTCCTGCAGCGCCGAGATCAGCGCCGCCGCATTGGCCTCGCCCGGGTTGTAGGGCACGCCGATCGTCTTCACATTCGGCACGATCTCCTTGATCAGGTTCAGGTGGTCGGCCAGCGGCGACAGGTCGGAGATGCCGGTGACGTTGCCGCCCGGCTTGTCCAGGTTCTTCACCAGCTGGGCGCCCGCCGGGTCGGTGACCGCGGTGAACACCACCGGGATGTCCTGGGTCGCCGCCACCACCGCCTGGGCCGACGGGGTAGCGATCGGCACGATCACATTCGGGTTCTCGCCGACGAATTTCTGCGCGATCTGGGCGGCGGTGGCCGGGTTGCCCTGGGCCGATTCATACTGGAAGACGAGGTTGTCGCCGTCCTTGTAGCCGGCCTCCTCCAGCGCCTTCTTCACGCCTTCGCGGGCGGCGTCCAGGGCCGGGTGCTCGACGATCTGCGTGACCGCGACGGTGACCTTGTCGGCGGCGACGGCCGCCGAGGACAGCAGCGCCAGCGCCGCGCCGGCCGCCAATGCCAAACGGCTGATATGCATGAACATCCCCCCGTGTTTGGTGCCCCGGCTGACGTCGCCGGGCGTCTGTTGCGCATTAGCGCAGGCGGCCGGGGACCCGTCAAGGAACCGCCGCCCGCCTGCGTTTTGTCGGATTTTTGGCCGACTTAGCCCCCGGGTCTTAACCCAGATCGAAGACGATGCCCTGCGCCAGCGGCAGCTCGCGGCTGTAGTTCACCGTCGCGGTCTGCCGGCGCATATAGGCCTTCCAGGAATCCGAGCCGCTCTCGCGCCCGCCGCCGGTTTCCTTCTCGCCGCCGAAGGCGCCGCCGATCTCGGCGCCCGAGGTGCCGATGTTGACATTGGCGATGCCGCAGTCGCTGCCGGCCGCCGACAGGAAGGTCTCGGCCTCGCGCATATCGGTGGTGAAGATGCAGGAGGACAGGCCCTGCGGCACGTCGTTGTGCTGCATCAGCGCCTGGCCGAACTCCCGGTACTTCATGACGTAGAGGATCGGCGCGAAGGTCTCGTGCTTGACGATGTCGCTCTGCGCCGGCATCTCGGCGATCGCCGGGCTGACGTAGAAGCCGCCGGCCGGCACGCCCACCGTGACCTGCGCGCCGCCGGTGACGGTGCCGCCCTGGTCGCGGGCCGCCGCCAGTGCCTTCTGCATGCCGTCGAACGCCGCCTGGTCGATCAGCGGCCCTACCAGCGTGCCCTGCTCCAGCGGGCTGCCGATGCGCACGGCGCCATAGGCCTGCTTCAGGGCCGGAACCAGCTTGTCGTAGACGCTGTCATGCACGAACAGCCGGCGCAGGCTGGTGCAGCGCTGGCCGGCGGTGCCGACGGCGCCGAACAGGATGGCGCGCACCGCCATGTCCAGATCGGCCGACGGGCAGACGATCATGGCGTTGTTGCCGCCGAGCTCGAGCAGCGAGCGGCCGAGGCGCTGGGCGACGCGCGGCCCGACCTCGCGGCCCATCCGGGTCGACCCGGTGGCCGAGACCAGCGGCACCTTCGGGCTGTCGACCAGCTTTTCGCCGATGGCGCGGCCGCCGATCAGGATCTCGGCCAGGCCGTCCGGCACGCCGCCGAAGCGCTCGGCCGCCTTGCGGAAGATCGCCATGGTGGCCAGCGCCGTGACCGGGGTCTTCTCCGACGGCTTCCAGATCACCGGGTTGCCGCAGACGAAGGCCAGCGCCGCGTTCCACGACCATACCGCGACCGGGAAGTTGAAGGCCGAGATCACACCGACCGGGCCCAGCGGGTGCCAGGTCTCGGCCATGCGATGGCCCGGCCGCTCCGACGCGATGGTCAGGCCGTAGAGCTGGCGGGAGAGGCCGACCGCGAAGTCGCAGATGTCGATCATCTCCTGCACTTCGCCCAGGCCTTCCTGGAGGATCTTGCCGGCCTCGATGGAGACCAGCCGACCCAGCTCGGCCTTGTGGGCGCGCAACTCCTCGCCGAACAGGCGCACCAGCTCGCCGCGGCGCGGGCCGGGCACGGTGCGCCAGTTCAGGAAGGCGTTGGACGCGCGCTCGATCGCGGCGTCGGCATCGGCATCCGTATTCTCGTGCAGGCGGGCGATCTCGGCGCCGTCGACCGGCGACCGGACGACCAGTGTGCCGCCGGCCAGGGCGTCGGGATCCAGCCCGAGGCCGCGGATCAGATCGTTCAGCTCCATGAAACACAACTCCGGAGAACTTGAGCGCCGTAGGCGCTGATGGGCGGCATTCGTATCGTTGCGCGGTCTTCGGGGCAAGCGCAGTGGCGACGGGTGGGGCTGGCCGGGTGCACCACCAAAAATAGTATTGCGTTTGCTATAAAATAGTGTTTACGATTTGTTCGTATCCTGAAAATGGTGATACGGAATGGGTGCGACATTCTTCGATGTGCTACACGCCGAAGCCGTGGCCATGGTCGTGGCGGTGCGGCAGACCCGCAGCGCCCGCAGCCTGCTCGACGGTTCGGCCGGTATTGCGACCTATGCCAACACCCTGCGCGAGGCCTATCACTACCAGCATGCGCTGCAGCCGGCCCTGGCGCTGGCGGCGGAGCGGATGCTGGATCAAGGCCGGCACATGCCGCTGGCGCTGCTGCTGCAGGAGAAAGCAAAGGACGTGGCGGGGCTGGATCTTCGGGTGCTGGACGATCTCGATGCGCTCGGCTTCAGCCGGGCGGATGTGGTCACCTCGGTGCCGACGCCGCCGACCGAGGCCTGCATCGCCTGGTGCCGGTTCCTCGCCCGCAGCGACCATCCGGCCGGCTTCCTGGGGATTGCCTATCTGCTCGAATACCTCGCCGCCACCTGCGCCGGGACGGCGGTCGACGGCCTGCTGCGCACGGCGCGGATCGCCGGCATCCGCCGCGCGCTCAGCTTCCTGCGCAACCGTGTCGAGGCGCGAGAGGGCCATGTCCGGACGCTGGCTGCAGCCCTGCCGGCGCTCGACGATCCGGCGGAGATCGACGCGGTACTGACCTCGGCCCGGGTGACCCGGACGCTCTATGCCGGCATGCTCCGCGCCGTCGACGGCATGTCGGCGATGCCGGCGCGCCGGGCGGCGGGCTGACCCGAGGCCGCGGTTGTCGGATCGCTGCACCTTTTGGTAGAAGCTGGGGCCGACGAAGCGCGGGCGAGGGGAGGAACCGATGCACGAGGGCGTTGCCGCCAACCGGGCCAGCTGGGACGAGCGAGTGGCGGTGCATCTCCGTTCCGCCTTCTACAATGTCGACGGTTTCCGGCGCGGCGAGACCGATCTGGGGCCGATCGAGGCGGCGGAGATCGGCGATATCGCCGGGCTGCGCGTGGCCCATCTGCAGTGCCATTTCGGCATGGACACGATGTATTTGGCCCGGCGCGGCGCGCGGGTCACCGGGCTGGATTTCTCCCGCAACGCGGTCGCCGCGGCCCGGGCCCTGGCGGCCGAGACCGGTAGCGGCGCCGAATTCGTCGAGGGCGACCTCCACGATGCGCCGCGCCTGCTCGGCGAGAGCGCCTACGACCTGGTGTTCACCAGCTGGGGCACGATCATCTGGCTGCCCGACATCGTCCGCTGGGCACAGGTGGTGGCGGCGCTGCTGAAGCCCGGCGGGCGGCTTTATTTCCTCGACGGCCATCCGGCGGCGCGGGCGCTGGACCAGGCCGCCGCCGAGGCGCCCCTCGTGCCGAGCTACGCCTATTTTCGCGACGTGCCGATCGAGTTCGACATGCAGGGCAGCTACGCCGACCGCGACGCCGTCTTCACCCACACCCGCTCGGTCGAATGGGACCATCCGCTCGCCAGCATCGTCGGCGCGCTGCTGGCGGCCGGGATGCGGCTAATGGCGCTGCGCGAGCATGACGCCGCCGCCTGGCAGATGTGGCCGTGCCTGGTGCAGGGAGCGGACGGGTTGTGGCGGATGCCGGCGGACCGGCCGAACCTGCCGCTCAGCCTCACCATCGAGGCGGTGAAGGGCTGAGGCCGTCGAGGCTGCTTTGGGGAGGAGTCCGGCCGGCTGAGCCGGGACCGGAGCGTCGTCTCACCGGGGCCTTCCGCATCGCCCCTTCTGGGTGAGACCGGCTTCGCTCAGCCGCGCGCGGCAATCCGGGCGGGACCCTCCGGGGTCGGGATCTCGATGTCGACCTCCAGCGTCGACACAGAATTGCCGCGGTCGAGCTTGACTTGGACCTTCTCGCGGTCGATCGCGATGTGCTTGGCGATCACCGCCAGGATCTCCTCCTGCAGGATCGCCACCAGGTCGGACCGGCCGCCGATCACCGACCGCTCATGCGCCAGCAGGATCTGCAGCCGCTCCCGCGCCACCGGGGCGGAGTTGCGCTTGGTGAAGAAGCTGAACAGGCTCATGCAACCCTCCGGCCGAACAGCTTGGCGAAGATCCCCTTCTTGTCGCTCGGGACCGTCATCTCCAGGATCTCGCCCCGCAGCCGCTTCGCCGCGTCGGCATAGGCCCGGGCCGGGGCGCTCAACGGGGCATTGAGGGTAACCGGCGCGCCCATGTTCGAGGCCCGCAGCACCTCCTCGCTCTCCGGGATGATGCCGAGCAGCGGGATCGACAGGATCTCCAGCACGTCCTCGGTCTTCAGCATCTCGCCGCGCTCGGCCCGCGCCGGGTCGTAGCGGGTCAGCAGCAGGTGCTTCTCGACCCGCTCGCCCTTCTCCGCACGCTCGGTCTTGGAATCGAGCAGACCGATGATCCGGTCCGAATCACGGACCGAGGAGACTTCGGGGTTGGTCACCACCACCGCCATGTCGGCATGGCGCATGGCCAGGACCGCGCCCTTCTCGATGCCGGCCGGGCTGTCGCAGATCACCCAGTCGAACTTCTCCTTCAGCTCGGCCACGACGCGCGACACACCCTCCATGGTCAGGGCGTCCTTGTCGCGGGTCTGCGATGCGGCCAGCAGCGACAGGGTGTCGATCCGCTTGTCGCGGATCAGCGCCTGCGACAGCTTGGCGTCGCCCTGGACCACGTTGATCAGGTCGAACACGACCCGCCGCTCCGACCCCATCACCAAATCGAGATTGCGCAGGCCGACATCGAAGTCGACGACGACGACGTTCTGCCCGCTCTGGGCCAAGGCCGCGCCCAGCGCCGCGGTGGAGGTCGTCTTGCCGACGCCGCCTTTTCCGGATGTCACGACCAAGACCTTGGCCATACTTGCCGCTCTCCTCTTTTGTCTCAGTCCAGGGCTGCCAGAACCATGGCGTCGCCGTCGAGCCAAGCCTGCACCGCCCTGCCGCGCAGCTTCGGCTCCATGTCGTCCGCGGTCTTGTAGAGACCGTCGATGGCCAGCAGCTCGGCCTCCAGCCTGTGGCAGAAGATCCGGGCCTGGCCATTGCCGGTGGACCCCGCGATCGCCCGGCCGCGCAGCGTGCCGTACACATGGATCGACCCGCCGGCGATGATCTCGGCGCCCGAGGCGACCGACCCGACGACCGTGACGTCGCCCTCCGGGAAGATCACCGACTGGCCGGAGCGCACCGGCCGGTCCAGCAGCAGCGAGGCGGCGGGCCGCGCCTCGGTGGACGGCGCCGCGGCCTGGGCGCCGTCCGGCACCTCGATCATCCCGGCGGGTCGGCTGCCGGTCATCAGCGGCGGCAGGCCCCAGGCCTCGGAGCCGAGCCAGGCCGGGTCGGCGCCCTCGATCCCGATCAGGCGGATGTCGCGCTGCTGCAGGTCGTCGATCAGCGCCGCCAGGTCCTGCTTGCGCATCGGCAGGGCCGACAGGTCGACCACCACCGGTCGGCCCTGGAAGAAGGCCGGCGAGCGCTGGATCTGGGCGTCGAGCTCGGTGAGCCAGTCCGTAATCGGCGGCTCCGGCGCCAGGACGAGCGCCATGAAGGAGCGACCACGGAAGCGGATGGCGGGGCGGGTGGTGCGGGCTGCTGTTGTCACGGTCAGGGGCGTAGCCGGGCGCGATCCGGCCGTCAACAAAGGGGTTCGCGACCATTCAACCCGGTTCGATCCGGATATGCAACAGGTTGTGGTTCCCAGCGGCCCGAGCCGCCATGTGTTGTGTCATGGTCCTTTCCATCCCGCCCGGTTTGCAAAGCTTTCGCCGCTCTGGCCGCCGGCCGAGTCGCCTCGCCGAGTCCCAGCGCGGAGATCCTCGGGAGGCAGCAAGTCAGCGGGAGCGCCGGGCGACTCGGAGCCGACGGGCGATGTGTCGGCCGCAATCGCAGTGGAGGGTCAGGCGGCCGTGCCGGCGTCGAAGCGGCGCAGGGTCTCGGCGAGATGGGGCGGTGGCGGCGCCTCGGCGGCGACCGGCGGCTTCTGCGGGTACAGCGGCACCGACACGGCGCGGGCGTGCAGATGCAGCGGCGGCGCCTCCGGGCCGCGGCCGGCAGTGCCGTAGATCGCGTCGCCCAGGATCGGGAAGCCCGAGGCGGAGCAGTGCAGCCGCAGCTGGTGGGTGCGGCCGGTCAGCGGCCGCAGCTCCAGCCAGGCGAGGCCGCCGTCGCGGCCGAGCACGCGGAACTCGCTCTGCGCCGGCTGGCCGGCAGGGTCGACCTTCATCCACCAGCCGCGTTCCGCCGACCGCTTGGCCAGCGGCAGGTCGATGCGGCCCTCATCCTCGGCCGGGCCGCCCTCGACCACGGCCCAGTAGGTCTTCGCCACCCGGCCGGAGGCGAACAGCTGGCCCAGCATCGCCGTGGCCTTGCGGTGCCGGCCCAGCACCAGGCAGCCGCTGGTGTCCTTGTCCAGGCGGTGGGCGAGGGCGGGCGGATGCGGCAGGCCGAAGCGCAACGCACCGAGATGGTGGTCCAGCACGGGCCCGCCTTTCGGCCCGGCATGCACCGGCAGGCCGGCCGGCTTGTCGAGGATCAGCATCAGCCCGTCGCGGTACAGCAGGCGGGCCAGGATCTCGGCGTCGGTCAAGGCTGGGATCAGGACGGCGATCATGCCGGCGTCATCGCACCGGGGCGGCCCGAAGGCAACAGCAGGTTGGATTGAAGGTAACAACTGACTTTAGGTTTGTTTGCTAACGTTTTGATATCACTATAATAGAGCGCCCCCGCCACACAAGTGGCGGGGGCTCGCTTCAGATCAGCGGTCAGTGATGGTGCCGGTCCCGCCGCCAATCATGCGCCACGCGGGCCTCGCAGCTGTTGCGCGCGTGGCGGGAATGGATATGGCCGCAGGCGGCATGTTGCCGGTGCTGCAACGTCTCCCGGCGCCCGTGATTGTCGTGATACGGAGCCGCCTGCGCCGAGGTGAAGGTCGCCGGCACAGCGATGATCATGGCGGTCGCGAGCAAGGCGGTACGCGTGAACTTCGAAATCATTTGAAGCCTGTGTGCGAAGTCATGCCTGACTGGCATGAACACTTCACGCCGGGAGTGCCGGGTTCCGTCGCGCCCGGCTACGGTCGGTCGATGCTGCTCCATGCGTGCAGCAGCCGGCGGTCCTCCACTGCGAAGGCGTAGTGGTGGCCGCCCTGGCCGGCGGGCTGGTCGGCATCGCGGCTGATCGACCGGCCCTGCAGATGGCACAGCAGCAACGCCCCGACGCCGCCATGCGAGACGATGGCGATGTCGCCTTCGGCCGGCGCCCGGCGCAGGACCTCGTCCACTGCGGCAACGATGCGGCTCTGGGCGTCGGCTGCGCGTTCCCAGCCGCGCACGCTCTCCTGTGGCCTTGCGAAGAAGGCATCGGCCATGGCCTCGAACTCGAGTTTCGGCAGGTAACCGGTTGAAGAACGGTCGTTTTCGCCGAGTTTCTCAAGCTCGGTGACCGGCAGGCCGAGCGCCTCGGCCAGGATGGCCGCGCCGTCCCGGGCCTTGCGCTCGGTGCTGCAGAACAGGCTGCGCAGCCGTGGCGCCCAGGGCTGGTCCAGCACCGCCCGCATGCGGATCCGGCCGCGCTCCGACAGCGGCCAGTCCGGCACCGGCACCGCCGGGTCGATCAGCACGTCGGGATGGGTGATGAAGTGGACGTGGCGGGTCATGCGGTCCTCGCGGCGGAAGGCGCGGCATCATCTCCGATTTGCCAGACCGACGAAATTCCTGCATCGATCGTCCTGCATCGGCGCGGGAGGGACGAATGGTCGAGCTGGACAAGCTGGCGAAGCGGTACCGGATCGAGGACGGCGACGGCTTCCGCCTGAAGGACTGGGACCCGACGGACACCGCCTGGCTGGACGACAAGACGGTGGCGAAGGACGCTCTGGCCCAGAGCGTCGCCAAGCTGGCGGAGATGCAGGACAAGCTCTATGCCCAGGACCACTGGTCGGTGCTGCTGATCTTCCAGGCGATGGACGCGGCCGGCAAGGACAGCACCATCAAGCACGTGATGTCCGGGATCAACCCGCAAGGCTGCCAGGTCACGTCCTTCAAGCAGCCCTCGGCGGAGGAACTGGACCACGATTTCATGTGGCGCACCAACCGGCACCTGCCGGAGCGCGGGCGGATCGGCATCTTCAACCGCTCCTATTACGAAGAGGTGCTGGTGGTCCGGGTGCATCCGAACATCCTGGGCAACCAGCATCTGCCGCCGAAGCTGGTGACCAAGAAGATCTGGAAGGAGCGGTTCGAGGACATCAACGCCTTCGAGCGCTACCTGGCCCGCAACGGCACGCTGGTGCTGAAGTTCTTCCTCAACGTCTCGAAGGAGGAGCAGAAGAAGCGCTTCCTGGCGCGGCTGGACGAGCCGGAGAAGCACTGGAAGTTCCAGCCCTCGGACGTGGCGGAGCGCCAGCTGTGGTCCGACTACATGAAGGCCTATGAGGAGATGATCCGGGCCACCGCCACGCCGCACGCGCCCTGGCATGTGGTGCCGGCCGACAGCAAATGGTTCACCCGCCTGGCGGTCGCCGCCGCCATCGTCGACGCGATGGAGGGGCTGGACCTCGCCTATCCCAAGGTCGAGCCGGAGCAGGGCGACAAGCTGCAGGCCGCCCGGGCGGCGCTGGAAAGCGAATAGCCCTGTCGTGACCGGCCCGCTGTCGATCGCCGTCTGCGGCTGCGGCCCGGCCGGTCTGGCCGCCGCCTGCTTCCTGCACGATGCCGGGCACCGGGTGCGGCTGCTCGAGCGTTTCGCCGAGCCGCGGCCGATCGGCGCCGGGCTGATGCTGCAGCCCGCGGGCCTGGCCGCGCTGGGCCGGATCGGCGCACTCGACGCCGTCCTTGCCTACGGCCAGCGGATCGACGGGCTGTATGGCCGCTCGGAACCGTCGGGCCGGGTGGTGTTCGACCTCAGCTATGCCACGGTCGATCCGGCCCTGCACGGCCTGGCGATCCACCGCGCCGCGATCTTCCACGCGCTGTGGCAGGCCGTGGCCGTTCGGCGGATCCCGATCGAGACCGGCCTTGAGATCACGGCCCTGGCGACCGGCGCTCGCGATCGGCCGTGCCCGGTCGCCAGGGACGGCCGCCGCCTCGACGCAGTCGACCTCGTGGTCGACGCCACCGGGGCCGGCTCGGCGCTGCGGCCGCTCTGCGGCGCTCCGGTGCGGCCGCGCCCCTATGCCTATGGTGCGGTCTGGGCCACGGTCCCGGCGGCCGAGCTGCGGCCGGACCGGTTGGAGCAGCGCTTCCGCAGCGCGCGGGAGATGATCGGCCTGCTGCCGGTCGGCCGCGTGCCCGGCGACGACACGCCGAAGGCGATCCTGTTCTGGAGCCTGAAGGTGGCGGAGCATCCGGCGCTCCTGGCCGCCGGGATCGAGCCGTGGCGGCGGCGGGTGCTGGACCTGTGGCCGGAGATCGCGCCGGTCATCGCCGGCATCACCGACCCGGCCCAGCTGACGCTGGCCCGCTATGCCCAGGCCACGTTGCGGCGTCCCTATGGGGAGCGCATCGCCTTCATCGGCGACGCTGCCCATTCCACCAGCCCGCAGCTCGGCGCCGGGGTGACGATGGCGATGCTGGACGGCGCGGCCCTGGCGGATGCGCTGGCCGGGGCCACGACGATCCCGGAGGCGCTGCGCGCCTATGCCGCGCGTCGGCGCCGGCATGTCCGCTTCTACCAGGGCATGAGCGCCCTTCTGACCCCGGCCTTCCAGTCCGACAGAAGCTGGCTCGCCGGCCTGCGCGACCTGACCTTCCATCCGGTCGCACGGCTGCCCTGGCTGAAGCGCCGCATGATGCAGACCTTCGCCGGCCTCTCGACCGGCCCCTTCGCCGCCGCGACGCCGGCCGCACTGGCGGGAGTGCCGGATAGAGGTCCCGATCGTGTTCTTGAGGTAATGTGATTTATCAAAATGATACGGAATTTACTTGAACTCTTCTGTGAACATGGTTGGACATATGTGAGACGCGTAGCTCCCACGCCCGGAAAATAGGCGGATGCGCGAAATCATGAGCGAATCCGCCTAGTCGGCGCCGCGGGGCGGGCCTACCATCGCCCCTGCCCAGCAAACAGGGGGTGCATCCAAATGAGAACAATCCTTCGCGGCGCCATCGCCGCGATCCTGCTCGGTTGCGCGGCCTTGCCGGCCCGGGCCGAGACGCCGAAGGACACGCTGGTCCAGGCCTACCGCATCGACGACATCATCACGCTCGACCCGGCCGAGGTGTTCGAGTTCTCGACCACCGAATACATCAACCAGGTCTATGATCGGCTGATCTACTACAACGCCCAGGACCCGGCGAACTTCCTGCCCGGCATCGCCGAGAGCTGGACCGTCGCCGATGACGGCACCAGCTACAGCTTCAAGATCCGCGACGAGGTCAAGTTCCACTCCGGCAACCCGCTGACGGCGGCGGATGCGGCCTATTCGATCCGCCGCGCCATCAAGCTGAACCTGTCTCCCGCCTTCATCGTCGGCCAGTTCGGCCTGACCGCCGACAATGTCGACGACATGGTCACGGCGCCGGATGCGCGGACGCTGGTGTTCAAGACCGACAAGGCCTATGCGCCCAGCTTCGTGCTGAACTGCCTCAGCGCCACGGTCTCCTCGGTGGTCGACTCCAAGATCGTGGAGGCGAACGCCAAGAACGGCGATTTCGGCCATGAGTGGCTGAACACCCACTCCGCCGGCTCCGGCCCCTACGAGCTCGGCGGCTGGAAGCCGAATGAGAGCCTGGTGATGAACCGGTTCGACGACTACTGGCGCGGCAAGCCGGGCTTCAAGCGGATCTTCTTCCGCCATGTCCTCGACCCGACCTCGCAGATGCTGCTGCTGCAGAAGGGTGATGTCGACATCGCCCGCGGCCTGACCGGCGAGCAGCTCGAATCGCTGAAGTCGAACCCGGATGTGACGGTGCAGGAGGTGCCGCGCGGCACCCTCTGGTACCTGTCGATGAACACCCAGACCGAGCCGCTGAAGAAGGTCGAGGTGCGCCAGGCGCTGAAGTCCCTGATCGACTACCAGGGAATGGCCGACAGCTTCATGAAGGGCCTGGCGGTTCCGCATGAGAACTTCCTGCCCAAGGGGTTCCTCGGCGCCCTCGACGACATGCCGTTCAAGCTCGACGTCGACAAGGCCAAGCAGCTGCTGGCTCAGGGCGGCTATCCGGACGGTTTCAAGATCACCATCGACGTGCCGAACGGGTCGCCCTATCTGGAGATGGCGCAGTCGATCCAGGCGACCTTCGCCAAGGCCGGGGTGGAACTGCAGATCATCGCCTCCGACGACAAGCAGCAGACCAGCAAGATCCGCTCCCGCAAATACCAGACCGCGATCGGCCGCTGGGGCCCGGACTACCAGGACCCGCACACCAACGCCCAGAACTTCGGCATGAATGTCGACAACGGCGAGAACCCGCCGATGAAGACGACCGCCTGGCGCACGGCCTGGGACATCCCCGAGCTGACCCGCGAGACCGAGGCCGCGGTGCTGGAGACCGACACCGCCAAGCGCCAGGCGATGTATGCGGACCTGCAGCACAAGATCCGTGAGACCGGGCCCTACGCCTTCATGTTCCAGCAGGTCGAGGCGGTGGCCGCGCGCAAGAACGTCCAGGGCCTGGTCTGGGGCCCGGGCACGGAGAACGACTTCTTCTGGCAGGGGAAGAAAGAGTAGCAAGCCGCCCGGGTCCCGCCGCTCGCCGAAGCGGGACCCGGCCTGTGCACTGGAGCCGGGCCGCGATCCCGTCGCCATCGATCGATGACAACGGCAACATAAAAGCGCATCCCGGACATCGCCCTGTAATCCGGTCCTGCAACGGTGCCTCCAGGTCTTGGAGGTACCGATGCAAGCCGATCCGGTTCAGTCCCCTGCGATCCCCATGTCCGCACGCTGCGATCTGCCGGTCCTCACGGAGGAGCAGTTCGCCGAAGATCCCCATGCGACGTTCCGGCGCTATCGCGCAGACTACCCCGTCGTCGCGCATCAGGCCGGGAGCCGCTTCGTGCTCCGCCAGGCGGATATCGAACGGCTCAGCAGGGATCCCCGGCTGCTGGCGGGCGGGACCGCGTTCCCGAAGATGCTCGGCGTCACCGATGGATCGCTGTTCGACGCGTTCGAATACGGGATGCTGACGGCCAATGGCGACGTTCACCGCCGGCGGCGGGCGCCGTTCTCACGAACCTTCGCGGCACGCGCCATGGCTGAGCTCCGCCCGGTGATCCGAAGAACGGTGGAGAGATTGATCGAGGAGTGGCATGCGGCCGGGCATGTCGAGTTCGTGGAGCAGTTCGCGGCGCGGCTTCCCGCTGTCGTGATCAGCGATCTGCTGGGGCTGCCGCAGGGGGACATCCCCGCCTTCACCCGGCATGTCTACGACGTGACCCGCTTCATCAATATCAGCGTCCGGCCCGAGGAGATCCCCGTGGCTGAGGACGCCATGCGGCACCTGCTGGGCTATGTGGAGACCGTGCTCGACGAGAGGCGCCGGCAGCCCCGCGGCGACTTCCTGTCGGTGTTCCTGGCCGCGGCGGATCAAGCCGGGGAGCTTTCGCCGATCGAGATGCTGTTTCAGATCATCATCCTGATCATCGGCGGCACGGACACGACCCGGGTGGCGGCCGTGATGCAGGTCTGCCTTCTGCTGCAGCACCGGGAGCAGTGGGATGAGGTCTGCCTCGATCCCGCGCTGATCCCCGCCGCCGTGGCGGAGGCCCTCCGATACGAGCCCAGCGTAGCGTCGATCGGACGGGTGACGACCGAGGATATCGACCTCCACGGTTTCGTGATCCCCGCCGGGACGCTCTGCACATTGTCCACGATGTCGGCGATGCGCGACGAGCGGGTCCATGCGAATCCCGATGTCTTCGACATCCACCGGACCACGGCGACGCGCCTCCACCCGGTTTTCGGTGCGGGAGCCCATCGCTGCATCGGCGAGGCGCTGGCGCGGATCGAGCTGGAGGAGAGCCTGGGCGCCCTGACCACCGCGATCCCTCACCTCCGGCTGGAGACGGCGCCGACGATTCGGGGCTACACCGGCATCCGGCGCATCGACCACATGCACCTCTCGTGGACGGTGTGATCCCGGCCCGATGGCGGGGGCTGGCCACAGGTCAGTTCCCGCGATATGGCTGATCAACGCCTATCGCGTGACTTCCAGAACCGGCTCCAGAATAGCGCCTCCCGAGTCTCGGAATCCGGTGCTTCGTAGGCGGCGGTGACGAGGGCGGAGCAATGCGCTCTGCTGAAGTTGCTCGGCCCCTTGTTCATCAGCCGAAGATTGAACAGGCGGATGCTCTTGGCGACCTCCTCGTCTCGGAGAATTCGCAGCGGATCCTCACTCCAGGGAGCAAAGAGCGATATTTGATCGGATCCGCCCGGTTTGTAATGAAATTCATCAAACTTTGCCCCTATGCGCCCAGCAACTCGCGAGAGGCCACCAGGGGCCGCCTCCAAGGGCGACTTCGCGCATTGGAGCCGGATTTCCGCGTCCTCGCCGTCGCCGAAGACCGACAATACTTCCTGCCAAAACATGTTGAGCCGGTAGAGGGCCCCCGGCCGTTCCCTTGTGCCTGCTCCAAGAGCTGTGAGTGACCAGAAGGAGATCTCCGAGCTCCTTGGAGACGGGATGAGGTTTTCTATATAGTATCTCAGGAATGATAGATGCGGATCGATCGAGCATACCTTCAGAAGCCTATCGAACGATCGAAGAGACCGTGCGTCGATTGCTGAATCTTGGGCGCGGTCGACCCTTCTATCTTCCTTGAGCATCATGGCCAGCCCGAGGTTCTGCTGGTCTATCGGCATGATCCCTTCAAAGTCGGACCCAGGCTGCGGAATGCTCGTGAAAGTAACGTTTCTCAGGCCGAAGCCGGCACGCTCAAGTCGATAGATCAACGAGCGCCACATTGATCGAGCTCCGACCTTTTGAGTTTTTGAAATCGGATCGTCCTGATGTCCTGATGAATTTTTCGGTGCTGCCCATATCGCCGAACCACGTCCGTGGCTTTCCCGACGTAGAGTTCATTATTCTGGAGCTCCATAATATATATTCCGCATCTTCTTGATTTTTTGAACAGATCGGCGACAGAAGGGCGGTTTTCAACTTCATGTGCGGGCGTGAAACTCAGGTCGCCGATATGATCGTCGAGAACCATAATTCAGTCCTCTATTGTGAGATGAAGAAGGCAACCGAACGAAAATATTCAGACTTTATATTATAATTCGTTTGAAGTGAGTGCAATGGGCTCGGCTGGGCGGCACTGCCGTGACGTGCGTTCGGGTATGCTCCTCTCCCTTTTTTGTCATTGCCGGGCTTGACCCGGCAATCCAGGGCCACGAAGAGCCGTTCTGGCCGCCCCTGGATTCTCGGGTCAAGCCCGAGGATGACAAGTAAGGTGGGACGTCGCTCTCATTCTCTTGCTGCTCGTCCTTTCTCATCAACCGGACACCAACGACGAGCCCTCCGCTTGAAAACGGGTCTTACGCCGCCTCGCGCGCCACCAGATGCCCACCGCCGATATCGGCCAGGTCGACCAGCACCGGCTTGTGATCGACCGGCCGCACCGGGCTCGGCACCTCGCCGGACAGGCGCTGGAAATGGTCGCGGCGGCGGCGCGGATCGGCGATCGGCACGGCCTGCATCAGATTGCGGGTGTAGGGGTGGCGCGGGTCCTCGAAGATCTGACGGCGGGTGCCGGTCTCGACGATCTGGCCGAGATACATCACCGCCACCCGGTGGCTGATCTGCTCCACCACCGCCATGTCGTGCGAGATGAACAGATAGGTGAGGCCGAGATCGGCCTGCAGCTCGTGCAGCAGGTCCAGCACCCGGGCCTGGACCGAGACGTCGAGCGCGGAGACGGATTCGTCGGCGACGATCGCCTTGGGTGACAGGCTCAGCGCCCGGGCAATGCAGATGCGCTGGCGCTGGCCGCCGGAGAATTCATGCGGGTGGCGATGGCGCAGCTCCGGCTCCAGCCCGACCCGGCGGAACAGCCATTCGACCCGGTCGGCCAGCTCAGCCCCCTTGGCCAGGCCGTGGATGACCAGCGGCTCGGCCACCAGCTCGGCCACCGTCATGCGCGGGTCGAGCGAGGCGTAGGGATCCTGGAACACCATCTGGATGTTCCGGCGCAGCGGCTTCAGCGCGGCCGGCCCCAGCCCGGCGGCCTCGGCCCCGGCGATGCGGATCGAGCCGCGCCAGGGCACCAGCCCCATCAGCGCCTTGCCGGTGGTCGACTTGCCGCAGCCGCTCTCGCCGACCAGCGCCAGCGTCTCGCCTGGGTTCAACGTGAAGGAGAGGTTTTCGACCGCATGCACGCGCCTGACCGTGCGCTGCAGCAGACCGCCGGCGATGTCGAAGCGGACGGTCAGGTCCTTCACCGCCACCACCGGCTCGTTCGCCGCGGGCAGGGCAGGGGTCTCGGCGCGCAGCGGCGCATCGCGGCCGGCCAGCTGCCCCAGCTTCGGCACCGCGACCAGCAGCTGTCGCGTGTAGTCCTGGCGCGGCGCCTCGAACAGCGGCACCACCGGGCCGCTCTCGACCACCCGACCCTGGTGCATCACCACCACCCGGTCGGCCATCTCGGCGACCACGCCCATGTCGTGGGTGATCAGGATCAGGGCGGTGCCGAACTGGCGCCGCAGGTCGCGCATCAGCTCCAGGATCTGGGCCTGGATGGTGACGTCCAGTGCCGTGGTCGGCTCGTCGGCGATCAGCAGCTTGGGCCGGCAGGCCAGCGCCATGGCGATCATCACCCGCTGGCGCATGCCGCCGGACAGCTCGTGCGGATGCTGCCGCAGCCGCCGCTCGGGCTCGGAGATGCGCACCGCCTCCAGCGCCTCCAGGGCCAGCCGCCGGGCCCCGGCACCGTCCACCCGGCGATGGGCGCGGATCGCCTCGGCGATCTGCCGGCCGACCGACATCACAGGGTTCAGGCTGGTCATCGGCTCCTGGAAGATCATCGCGATCTCGCCGCCGCGCACCCGCCGCATCTGCCGCTCGGGCAGCGCCAGCAGATCCCGGCCCTCCAGCAGCACCTGCCCGCCGGCGACCCGGGCCATGGGCTGCGGCAGCAGCCCCATGATCGACAGCGAGGTCATCGACTTGCCGCTGCCCGATTCCCCGGCGATGCACAGCGTCTCGCCGGGGTTCAGGTCGAAGCTCAGATCCTCGACCACCAGCTTCGGCCCCGCCGGCGTCGCGACCTGAGTGCTGAGGTTGCGGACCTGGAGGAGGGGGGAACTGGACGCTGTCACGATGGCTTGCCGGTTTGCTGCGTCGCCTCTCCCGCCTGGCGGAAGAGGTCGGGCGTCCGCAGGACGACCGGGTGAGGGCTGGTCCGGGCCTCGACAAACACCCTCACCCGGAGCGGCCAACGCGGCTCCGACCACTCCCGCAAGCGGGAGAGCCACGACAACTGCGCTGCGTCTCGTACCGGCATCATTCGAAGACGATGCGCGGGAAGTAGAACGACACCACCCAGTTCGGCTGGTCGACGATCTCGCTGATCCTGAGGTCGCCGCAGACCGAGCACAGCATATAGGCGTCGACCGCCGCCATGCCGCGGGTGCGGCACAGCAGCTCGACCATCTCGGCGACGGCGATGCGCGCCCCCTCCATCAGGTCGGGGCCGATCCCGGTCGTCACCTCATAGCCCTTGGCGTCGAGATGGCGCGTCACCGGGCCGGCTGTGGTGAAGCGTGGCATCTTCAGATTGGCGCCCTTCACCAGGTCGAGCGTCAGCGTCACCTTCATCGGGCTCTCGATGGCGGTGCCGCAGACTTCGCCGTCGCCCTGGGCGGCATGGGTGTCGCCGATCGAGAACAGCGCCCCCGCCACCTCGACCGGCAGCCACAGCGTCGCCCCGGCCGCCAGGTCGCGGATGTCGAGATTGCCGCCGACCCGCCGCGGCGGCACCACGGAGTGCAGCCCGGGCTCGGCCGGGGCCACTCCGATGGTCCCGGCGAAGGGTTTCAGCGGCACCTTCGCCAGGGTCGAGAACAGGGCCGGCGTGTCGGACTGATAGCGCCAGAGATGCAGCGCCGGGTCGGTGAACTGGTCCGCCAGCAGGCCGAAGCCGGGGATGTTGGCGGTCCAGCCGAAGCCCGATGGTGCGTAGTGGTCGAGCGTGATCTTCAGCGCGTCGCCGGGCTCGGCCCCGTCGACCAGGATCGGCCCGGTGACCGGGTTGACCTGGCTGAAGTCGAGCGTCGCCACGTCGGCGACGGTGCTGGAGGCGCTGAGCTGACCGCCCGCGGCGTCCAGGCAGTCGAACTCCAGCGTCGTCCCCGGCGCCACCGTGGCCACCGGCGGGAAGTCGCGGTTCCAGCCGAAATGGTGGTGCGCGCCGTGGATGGTGTGGTGGTGGTGCGGCTTACTGGGCATCTTTGGCGTACACGTTATCGTAGTTGACCGGGATGTGGACGGGGTCGACGAACAGGGCGTCGTCGCCGCCCATCCGTTCGGAGCGGATGGTGTAGCGCTGCTCGTTGAACACCGGGGCCCAGGGCGCGTCCTTCATGACGTCGAGAAAGATGTCGCGCCACTTGGCTTCGCGCTCCGCCGCCTTGGCCGGGTCGGCGATCGCATCCGCCTCGGCCGCGCGCTTGTCGAGGTCCGCGTTGCAGTACCAGGACCAGTTCCAGCCGCCGGGCACCGCGCCACCGCAGCCCAGGATCGGGCCGTAGAAGTTCGACGGGTCCGGGAAGTCGGCGATCCAGGCCATGCCGCCCGACCAGATCATGGTCGACTGCTTCTCGTCGCCGCCGGCGGCGATGACGTTGGCTTGCGCCAGAGCCTTGATCTCGGCCTTGATGCCGATCTGGGCCAGGTCCTGCTGGATCGCCTGGGCGATGCGCGGCTGCGGGTCGGTGTTGGCGACGTAGAGGTCGGTGGTGAAGCCGGCACCCTGGCCGGCATCGGCCATCAGCTTCTTGGCGCCCTCGACATCATAGGTATAGCCCTTGTAGTCGGCGGCGTAGCCCGGCATCGACGGCGGCAGCGGCTGGTTCGCCGGCTTGGCGCGACCGTTGATGATGCGGATGATCCGGTCCTTGTTGATCGCCATGTTGACGGCCTGGCGCACCCGCACATCGTCGAACGGCTTGGCCTTGACGTTCATGGTGATGTAGCCGGTGTGCAACTGGTTGCCCTGGATGATCAGGTCCTTGTAGGCCGGGTCCTGGGTGACCTCGAGGAACTTGGCCGGCGGGATGCCGTCGCCGGCGATGTCGACCTCGCCGCGCTGCAGCCGCAGCAGCGCCACCACCGGCTCCTGCCCGACCTCGAACACGATCTTGTCGAGATGCGGCAGCCCCTTCTGGAAGTAGTCCGGGTTGCGCTCGAACACGATGCGCTGGCCCAGTGTCCACTCGGTCATCTTGAAGGCGCCGGTGCCGACCGGGTGCTTGCCGAAGTCGGCGCCGTACTTCTCGACCTCCTCCTTGGGCACGACGTGCGAGAAGTTCAGCGCCATCTTGTGCAGGAAGGGCGCGTCCGGCCGGGTCAGGCGGAAGACGACGGTGTAGTCGTCCGGCGTGGTGACGCCGCTCAGCTCCTTGGCCTTGCCGCCGGAGACGTCGGCGAAGCCCTCGATCGAATCGAAGAAGCCGGCGCCGGGGCTCTGCGTCTCCGGCTGCACCACGCGGTCGAGCGAGTATTTGACGTCGACGGCCTTCAGCTCGCGGCCGTTGTGGAACTTGACCCCGTGGCGCAGCCTGAAGGTGTAGGTCAGGCCGTCGGCCGAGACCTCGAAGCTTTCGGCCAGGTCGGGCACCAGCTCGGTGGTGCCGGGCTTGTAGTCCATCAGCCCGTCGAACAGGCTTTTGATCATCGACCAGTTCTGCCAGTCGTAGCCGATGGCGGGGTCGAGGGTGGTGACGTCGTCCTTGTAGGTGACCGTCATGGTGCCGCCCTGCTTGATGTCCTGGGACATGGCGGGCGTCGCCAGGGCCAGCGTCAGGGCCGCGGCACCGGCGAGCAGCATGGACTTCAGCATGAAACCTCCTGTGTTTGTTCGGTGCGATTATTCGTCACCGCAGCTTGATCCTCGGGTCGATGAACGGGGCGATCAGGTCGGCCAGCAGGTTGCCCAGCACGATGGCGACGGCGGAGACCAGCGTCACCCCCATGATGATCGGGATGTCGACGCGCTGGATCGCCTGCCAGGTCAGCTGGCCGATGCCGGGCCAGCCGAACACGGATTCGACGACGACGATGCCGCTCATGAACAGGCCGATGTCGATGCCGATCATGGCGATGATCGGCAGCAGCGCATTGGGCAGTGCATGCGCCAGCACCACGCGCCAGGCGCCCAGGCCCTTGGCCCGGGCGGTGCGCATGTAATCCTGGCGCAGCACGTCCAGCATCGCGGAGCGCATCATCCGCGAGTACCAGCCGGCGCCGAGCAGCCCGAGCGTCAGCGAGGGCAACACCAGATGCGCGAAGGTGCCGTAGCCGCCGAGCGGGAACCAGGCCAACTGCCAGGCGAAGACGTAGAGCAGCAGCATGCCGACCACGAATTGCGGCGCCGAGACGCCGATGAAGGAGGTCAGCATCAGCGCGTGGTCGGTGCCGGTGTTCCGCCGCAGCGCCGCGATCACACCCATGGTCAGGCCCAGCGCCAGCTCGCAGACGATGGCACCGGCCATCAGCAGCAGGCTGGCCGGCAGGCGGCTCATGATCAGCGTCGCCACCTCGGTCCGTTGCAGGTAGGAGCGGCCGAGGTCCCCCTGCAGCAACGCGCCGAGATAGCGCAGATACTGCTCGTGAAACGGCCGGTCGAGGCCGAGCTGGGCGCGGATGTTCGCTACAACCTCCGGCGTCGCGCTGCGTCCGGCGATCTGCCGCGCCGGATCGGCCGGCAGCAGATACAGCAGCACGAAGGTGACCAGGCTGACCCCGAGCAGGATCAGCACGGCCTGGGCCAGGCGGCGGAGCAGATAGGCGCCCATCAGTGCCGGCCCTTCTGCGTCGGGTCGAGGATGTCGCGCAGCGCGTCGCCGACCAGGTTGAAGGCCAGGGCCAGCAGGATGATGGCGGCGCCGGGAATGAACACCAGCCAGGGCGCGGTCGAGAAATAGGTCTGGTTCTCGAAGATGATGTTGCCCCAGCTCGGTGTCGGCGGCTGCACCCCGATGCCGAGGAAGGACAGGGTGGCCTCCAGCAGCACCGTGGTGGCGATGCCGAGCGTGCCCCAGACGATGGTGGTGGACAGCAGGTGCGGCAGCACATGGCGCAGCAGGATGCGGGCGCGGGAGGCGCCGAGGCCCCATTCCGCCTCGATGAAGTCGCGCTCCGCGATCGACCGGGTCTCGGTGTAGATGATGCGGGCGATCTGCACCCAGTTCACCATGGCGATGACCAGGGCCACGATCCACAGTGACGGCTTGAAGATCGCGGCCAGCACGATCGCCAGCAGCAGGGCGGGGAAGGCCATCATCAGGTCGGTGAAGCGCATCATCACGGCGCCCAGCCACCCGCCAACGAAGCCTGCGACGACGCCGAAGAAGGTGCCGATCAGCACCGCGGCGCCGTTCGCGACCACGCCGATGATCAGCGAGGTCTGGGCGCCGTAGACCAGGCGCGAGAACATGTCCCGGCCCAAGAGGTCGGTGCCCAGCCAGAAGCGGCCATCCGGGGCCAGGGGGGCACCCTCCAGCGTCAGCCCGTCGAACAGCTGCTCGTCCGGCGAAAAGGGCACGATCCAGGGCGCGAGCAGGGCTGCGGCCACCACCACCAGGATGACAACGAGCCCGAACAAGGCGAGCTTGCGGCGCAGGAGCTGGCTCAGGATCGCCACGGCTCAGCCTCCGCGCCGGCCGGCGGCCGGGTCCGCCGTGCCGGCCGCGAGGTCGAGGCAATGCTCCTCGATGCTGCACTGGCGCTGCATCGCGGCGCTGCGGATCTCGCGGAAGGCGTCGGCCTCGTTCAGCCCGTGCTGAGCCATCAGGGTCAGGATGGCGCGCACCACCACGGGCCGCAGGCGCAGCCGGGTCTCCAGATCGGCGATCCGGGCTTCGCGGTCGCGGCGCTCGGCGAAGCCGTGCTCGGCGATCACCAGGGCGCTGAACACGCCGCCCGAGGCCACCGGCTTCAGCAGATGGCCGGTGGCGCCCTGGGCCAGGACCCAATCCAGCCGGCCCGGTGCTTCCGACCCGATCAGGGCGACCAGCGGCATCGGCGGCGAACCGGCGGCCCAGGGGAACTGGCCGTCATGCGCGGTGTCGGCGTCGAACAGCACGAAGTCGGCGGTCAGGTCGGCTGCGGCCAGCGCCGGCCAGGCTGGCCGGGCGGCGATGCCCAGCCGCTCGAGCTGGCGCAGCACCGCATCGGCGGCGGTATGCGGCCGGTGCAGCACCACGGCGCTGCGGCCGCGGAAGTTGGGGGTGGGGACGCGGCGCATGCTCACTTCACCCGCTTCAGCCGCGGCCCCGCGCCGGGCTTGAGCACGCGCCGGGCCAGGGCTGCGGCGTCGAACTCGACCAGATACGGGTCCGGCGCCACCGGCGCGGCGGCGCGGCCCAGGATCTCGAAGCCGCCATCGGCTCCGATCCGGCCCAGGCAGGGTGTCAGCGCCGCGTGGTTGGTGCGCGGGTCGATGCCCAGCGGTCCCAGCGGCGTGGCGAAGCGGCGGGCGTGCAGCACCGGCCGCAGCGCCTCCGGCGCATCGGTGCCGGCCTCGCGGATCGCCTCGGCCAGCATCCGCACCGCGGCATAGCCGCCGGCGAGGAAGGCCGAGCTGCGCCGGCCGGTGCCGAAGCGCTGCCGCACCCGGTCGCGGAAGGCGCGGTTCTCGGCGGTGTCCACGCCCTCGAAGTAGATCGCACTGCTGAGATGGCCGGTGCCGGCAGGGCCGATCAGCCCCAGCTCGCATTCGGTCAGGTTGCAGCTGACGATCGGGCAGCGGTCCGGCCCGAAGGCGGGGTCGCTGTCGGCCAGCTCGCGGTAGGCCCGGAAGAAGGCATAGCTCGACGGGCCGATCAGGTTGTTCAGGATGAAGTCCGGCCGCTTCTCCCGCACCTCCTGGACCAGCCGGCCGACATCCTCGCTGCCGATCGGCAGATAGCGCTCGGCCAGAGCCTCGCCGCCGCAGGCGCCGATCAGCTCGCGCGCCACGCGGTTGACCTCCCAGCCCCAGATGTAGTTGGAGCCCAGCAGGACGGCGCGGGTGCCCCAGCGCGGCAGCACATGCTGGAACAGCGGCACGATGTGTTGGTTCGGGGCGGCGCCGGTATAGATCACGGCCTCGCTGCTCTCGAAGCCCTCATACGGGCAGATGTACCACAGCAGCGCGTCGTGCTTCTCGATGGTCGGCAGAACCTCCTTGCGCGACAGCGAAGTGATGGTGCCGACGATCTGGCGGCAGCCGCCCTCGCGGATCGCCGCCTCGCACAGCGTGTGATAGCGGTCGATCACGCCTTCGGGGTTGGCGGCGACGGGGGCCAGGGTGAAGCCGAACGCGTCGTCGGCGTTGACCTCCGCCAGCGCCATCATGGCGCCGTCCAGCGCCTCGCGCCCGATCGCGCCATAGGGGCCTGTGGTCGAATAGAGCAGACCGATCGCGTAGCTCGCCCGCACGCCTGTCCCCTGAAACGCACAAAACCCCATCGCCTGCCGTTGCCGGCTTGCGGATGGGGCTTCATTGCCGCTCCTGCCCGTCGGGCAAGAAGAATGTCGAGTTGTCGACTACAGGATACGGCCCGGCGGGTTTCTGTCAATTGCGATGCAACATTGCGTCTGGAGCTGACCACCCTGCCGTCATGGCGAGGAGCGCAGCGCCGTGGCCATCCACTGTTCGGTGCCGTTGGATGACCACGCCCTTAAGGGGCTCGCCATGATGCGGAATGGGCTGGCCTGTTCTCCTTTTAGAGATATTATCCCTGATATGAGATATTCGATGTCATCGCAGCTCCTCGCCGGCCTCGGTCACAATGGCGGACCGCCGCTGGAGGAGGGGGATCCGGATTCCGCGCCGTCCTGGCGGCATTTCTGCTGGAAGAAGGCCCATGCCGCCGCGTGGAAGACGCCGCCGCGGGAGGTGGCGCTGCGCCGCCTGGCCCGGGCCGAGGAACTCGGCATGAGCTATCGCGACTACACGCTGGCGATCATGGATGGGAAGTATCTCTAGTCGATCACGATCCTCAGACGGACCAAGTCGTCATGGTCGAGCAGATGGATCTCCGGGTCGGCGAAGCTTCGGGTGATGAACTCGGCGTCGACTCCCATCTGCACCACATAGGCGGCAAAGACGTAGCCCGACAGCCGCATCGCCCGCTCGATCTGTTCCTGGTCGACCGTGCGGCCGATCCGGGCCCGATCGAATGCGGGACGATGAATGCCGAAATCGCCGCGGTCGACCCGGCGCCGGAGCCCGCTGAGAAAGGCCAGGGTGCAGGCGGAATAGCAGTTGGAGAACTGGATCTCGATGCGGCCATCGGCATGGTGCATGCTCGCCCGGCCGACCACGGTGTCGAAGCCGCCCTCGCGGATCATCTGGCCCAGCCGCATGGCGAAGACGATCAGCCCACCATGGGAATTGAGCCGGACCAGCCGCGGCGGATCGGGATGTTGCGCCAGGAAGTCGTCGAACCGCCCCGGGGTGCTGCTGTCGATCTCGCCTTCGGCTAGAATCCAGAAGCAGGTGGCGCAGTCCTCCGCCGGTCCCTGGCGGCTGAACGTCATGGCACCGGCCGTCGCGGCCTGGACCGCTGCTGCCCAGAACAGCCCGGCCATCAGCGTCGACAGGCAGGCACGGCGAAGGCGATCTCGGTTCGGCATCGGCGGGGGCGGCGAGAGATGCCGAAGCTTAGGCTGAAACGGGACGTATCTCTAGCCGATCGCCATCAGCAGCACGTAGCAGAGGATGACCACGGCCAGGCACCGGAAGGCGTAGCCGACATAGCGGTACTTGGCCTGGCAGATCGCCGCCAGGTTGCGGGCATTGGCGGTGTATTCCGCGGCGATGAAGTCGGGCTCCGTGCGGCGGGCCGCGTGCTCCAGACGCTCGCCGGCATGGGGCCAGGCCGCCCAGTACAGGCAGACGCCGCCGTTGCGCTTGCGCGGCAGCAGCACCAGCGCCACGCAGACCAGCCCACCGGCCAGCGCGACGACCAGGGCCAGGCACAGGCCCCATTGCACCGAAGGGAAGGGGACGGTTCGGGTCCAGGTGAAGACCGCCCGCATCTCCGGCGACCACGCCACCAGCGCGATCAGGAAGGTGAAGATATAGGCCGCCTTCTGATCGGCGCTCTTGATCTGCTCGTGGAAGGTCTGGTTGATCGTCTTCAGGTAATCGATGTGATCGGCGGCGTTCATTTTGGCCTGGAACAATGGCTCTCTGAAATCTCCTCGATGGGAATAGAGGCTGGGTCGGGAAATGGCAAGCCGCCGGCTCAGCCCGGCAGCGAAGGCGCCGCGGCGCCGCGGACATACCGGCCGACGACCAGGGCGATGATGGCGGCGGCGGCCAGGCTGGCGGCCAGCACGGCCATGCCGGCGGTGAAGCTGCCGGTCGAGTCCCTGATCCAGCCGACCGCATAGGGCCCGACGAAGCCGCCGAGATTGCCGATCGAGTTGATCAGGGCGATGCCGCCGGCCGCGGCGATGCCGCCGAGGAACACCGGCGGCATGGTCCAGAACGGCCCGAGCGTGGCGTAGATGCCGACCGCGGCGACGCCGAGGAAGACCAGCGACAGCATGTTCGAGGAGGTGGTGATGCTGCCGGCGAAGCCGATGGCGCTGACCAGGGCCGGCAGCGCGACATGCAGCACGCGCTCGCCGGTGCGGTCGCTGTGCCGGCCCCAGAGCAGCATGGCGCCGGCGCTGACCAGATAGGGCAGGGCGATGATCCAGCCGGTCTCCAGCGTGGTGAAGCCCATGCCCTTGACGATCTGCGGCAGCCACAGGCCGATGCCGTAGAGGCCGATGACGATGCCGAAATAGACCAGGCCCAGCAGGATCACCCGCGGATCGGCCAGGGCCGGCCACAGGTCGTGCAGCGGCGGGTGCGGCGCGGCGGCGCGGTCGCGGGTCAGGTCGGCGGCGATGGCGGCGCGCTCGGGCTCGTCGAGCCAGGGCGCCTTCGCCGGCCCGTCCGGCAGCCACGCCAAGACCAGCAGGCCGAGCACGCAGGCCGGCAGCCCTTCGATGATGAACAGCCACTGCCAGCCCTTCAGCCCGAACCACAGGTGGGTGGCGTCGAGGATCAGGCCGGAGACCGGCGCGCCGATGGCGCTGGCCAGCGGCACCGCGGCCATGAACAGGGCGACGAAGCGGGCCCGCCGTGCCGCCGGGAACCAGTAGGTCAGGTACAGGATCATGCCCGGCAGGAACCCGGCCTCGGCCGCGCCCAGCAGGAAGCGCAGGATGGTGTAGCTCCAGATCCCCTCGACGAAGGCCATGGCGGCCGAGATTAGCCCCCAGGTGACCATGATCCGGCAGATCCACAGCCGCGCCCCGACCTTCTCCAGGATCACGTTGCTCGGCACCTCGAACAGGAAATAGCCGAAGAAGAAGATCCCGGCGCCCCAGCCGAAGACGTAGGGCGTGATGCCGAGGTCGGCGTTCATGGTCAGGGCGGCGAAGCCGACATTCACCCGGTCGAGGAAGCTGACCAGGTAGAGGAGGATCATGAACGGAATCAGGCGCAGGCTGACCTTGCGGTACAGCGCCTCGCGATCGGCATCCGGCACGTCGGTCCCCTTTCCCCGTGACTCGCCGGCGAGGGTAGGAATGGATCGCCGATGACGGAAGCCAAAACCGGTGATCCTGCCTATAACGGGGTGTGATCCGGGGGAAACGGACGGGAGGCGATGATGGGGGAGCTGCGCTGGTCGGCGGCGGCGGAGGCGGCGGCCGGGATCGCCGCGGCCTGGGGACCGGGCGAGCCGGGCGGCGGCGTCGCCGTGTTCGACGCCCGCGAGATCCGGGCCGAGGCCTGCGGCGGGGTCGACAGCCTGGCCGGCGGCAACGCCTTCTCCGGCGACACCGTGGTGCGCTACGCCTCGGTCACCAAGCATGTCTTCGCCGCGCTGGCGCTGTGCCCCCATGGAGCTATGGGCGACGGCATCGGCCTGGACGATCGGCTCGGCCGGTTGCTGCCGGGGCTGCGCGGCGACCTGGCCGCGGTCACGGTCGGCCGCGCCCTCGACATGACCGGCGGCCTGCCGGACCTGCGCGAGACGCTGTCGCTGCTCGGCGTGCCGCAGGGCGCTGCGGTGAGCCGGGAGGAGAGCCTCGACTTCCTGTACCGCCTGACCGAGCTGAACTTCCCGTCCGGGCACGAGATCTCCTACTCCAACACCGGCTACCGTCTGGTCGACGCGGCGCTGCTGCGACGCGGCACCGCCTTCGCCGATCTGGTGCGCGACCGCATCGCCGAGCCGCTCGGCATCGGCTTTCGCGTCCCGGAGACCTGGTTCGACCCGATCCGCGGTCTCGGCCCCGGCTACTGGAAGGACGCCGGCGGCGCCTGGCAGCTCGCGTCTTCGGGCCAGCATCTCTCCGCCTCCGGCTGCCTGACCGGCAGCTTGCACGACCTGGTACGCTGGCAGCAGGCGGTGCTGGCGGATCGCGGGCCGGGGCAGGGCGTGCTGGCCCGGCTCGGCGCGCCGCGTCACCTCGCCGACGGTCGGCCGACCGGCTACAGCCTCGGCCTCGCCTGGTCGCGGCTCGAGTCACGCCGGCTGGTCGGGCATGGCGGCTCGCTGCTCGGCTACAAGACCTACTTCCTGCTGGACCCGCAGCAGGGCGTCGGCGCCGCCGTGGTGTCCAACCGCGAGGACACGATCTCGCACGGCACGGCGATGACGCTGATGGCGGCGCTGCTGGGCGAGGAGCTGCCGCAGCGCGGCACCGCGATCCCGGATGGGCTCTATGTGGCGGAACAGGGGCCGGACTGGCTGGAGCTGAAGGATGGCGTCGCCAGCTTCCTCGGTACCGGCGAGACTCTCTATCGCAGCGAGGATGGCTGGTCGGTCTCGCTGTCCGCCCACCTGCCGATGCGGCTGCGCTGGACGGGCGAGGCGGTGGAGGGCGAGATCGGCCATGCCGCGCGCCGCTTCCGCCCGATCGCGCCGGACGGCGTGCTCGACCGGGTGCAGGGCGAATGGCTGTGCCCCGAGTTCCATGCCGGCTTCACCATCGCCGGCGAGCGGATGGAGATGGGCGCCGGACCGATCCGGTCCTCGGCGGCGCTGGTGCCGCTGGGCGGCGGCCGGCTGCTGGCCGAGGGCCGCGACGAGCCCTGGCCGAAGCGGATCGGGCTGGCCTTCGACGGCGACACTGTCCGGCTGGTGCTCAACCGCAGCCGGGTGCTGCGCTTCCGGCGGGGCTGAGCGCGCGGAACGGCGGGGCGTCGCGTCCCGTTTCCTGGGCGGAGGGGCTGCCGAGGAGACGATGTGATGCAGCAAGCCCGTCGATGGAACGTCACCGCGCTGTTCGATTCGCGGAAGGATGCGGAGGATGCGGTCGAGCGGCTGATCGCGATGCGCATCCCGAAGGAGCGGGTCCGCTTGGCGCCCGGCAACGAGATCGACCCAAAGGGCGATCCCGACGTCTGGGACGAAGAGGTGCCCACGCCGCAGCAGCGGATGGGAGTGCTGGAGTCCCTGCGCGGCCTGTTCTTTCCCGACGACGAGCGCTTCACCTATGGCGAGCATCTCCGCCGCGGCTGCTATCTCGTTTCCGTCGAGGTGACGGATGCCGAGCACGATCGCGCACTCGACATCCTCGACGATGAGGGCACGGTCGACATGGATGCGCGCGAAGATCGCTGGCGCGCCGGCGGCTGGTCCGGCCCGGCGGTGCCGCTGACCGCGGCCAATGAGGACGACACGGTCTGGCGCCGCGACCCGGAGCGCAGCCGGCCCCGCGTGCGCTCCTATCTCGGCGGCACCCCGCGGTGAAGATTGGCGGCTGGGCATCCCATGGCGCGGTTGCCGGTCACGGTGTTCGGCGGCACCGGCTTCCTCGGTCGGCGCGTGGTGCGGCATCTGGCCGACCAGGGCTTCCCTGTCCGAGCCGCCTCGCGGCACCCCGGTCGAGACCCACCGCGAGCCGGGGACCGCGCGGTCGAGCCGGTCCAGGCGGATGTGACCGACGACCGTTCGGTGGCAGCGGCCGTTGCCGGCGCCCAGGCTGTGGTCAATGCCGTCAGCCTCTATGTCGAGCGTGGCGGGGTGACCTTCCGATCCATTCATGTCGACGCCGCCGCCCGGGTCGCGCGGGAAGCGCAGCGGGCCGGCGTGGCGACTCTGGTGCATCTCTCCGGCATCGGCGCGGATCCCGCCTCGCGCTCTCCCTATATCCGCAGCCGCGGCGAGGGTGAGCAGGCTGTGGGCGCGGCCTTCCCGGCGACGATTCTGATCCGGCCTTCCGCCATCGTCGGGCCCGACGATGCGCTCCTGGTTCCGGTGGCCCGGATGCTGCGCCGGGTGCCGGTGTTTCCGCTGTTCGACCGCGGCCGCACCCGGCTGCAGCCGGTCCATGTCGACGATGTCGCGCTGGCGATCGTGCGGGCGATGGCGGGGCAGGGCGGCGTCACCTACGAGCTCGGCGGCGGTGCCGTATACAGCTATCGCAAGCTGATCGGGCTGATCGCCCGCCATGTCGGACGGCAGCCGCTGCTGCTGCCGGTGCCGTTCCCAGCCTGGCAGGCGCTGGCTCTGGTCGCGGAACGGCTGCCGCGGCCGCCGATCGCTCGGAACCAGGTCGAGGTCATGCGGGCTGACAATGTCGCCGATCCGAACCTGCCCGGGTTCTCGACCCTGGGCATGACGCCGCTCTCCGTCGAGCAGGTCCTGCCGCTGGTCGTCCCGTCCGATTGACGCAGACGGGTTCACGGAGCTTGCGGATCGCGCCATGATCCTCGGGTCGGGGCCCGGAAGGGGCGGCAGCCGGCAGACCGAGGAGATCCTATGAAACCGACCATTGCCGTCATCGCCCCGGGGGCGATGGGCAGCGGCGTCGCCCGACGCCTGGCCGAGGGCGGCGCCACCGTGCCGACCCTGCTCGACGGCCGCAGCGCCGCGACCCGGGCCAGGGCCCAGGCGGCCGGCATGCACGGGGCCGACGAGAGACTGATCGTCGCCGCCGACATCATCCTGTCGATCGTGCCGCCCGGCGAGGCAATGGCGCTGGCCGAGCGGCTGGCTCCGGCCCTGCGCGCCACGCCGCGAAAGCCGGTCTATGTCGACTGCAACGCGGTCAATGTCGAGACCGTGCAGGCGATTGCCGCGGTGATCGCGCCGACCGGCGCCGGCTTCGCCGATGGCGGTATCATCGGCGGGCCGCCCGCGCCCGGCGGACCCCGAGGGTCCGGGCCGGTGCTGTACCTGGCCGGGCCGGAGGCGGCGCGTCTCGGCGTGCTCGGCGATCTCGGCCTGCGCATCCGCGTGCTGGACGGGCCGGTCGGCGCCGCTTCGGCGCTGAAGATGAGCTATGCCGGCATCACCAAGGGCCTGACCGGACTGGCCGCCGCCATGATCCTGGCGGCCGAGCGGGCCGGCGCCGGCCCGGCGCTACATGCCGAGCTGGCGGACAGCCAGCCGCAGCTGCTGGCCAAATTCGAGCGGTCGGTGCCGGACATGTATGCCAAGGCCTATCGCTGGGTCGCCGAGATGCGCGAGATTGCCGACTTCCTCGGCCCCGACGACCCGGCCCGGCTGATCTATGAAGGCATGGCCGGGCTGTATGAACGCCTGGCCGCCGATGTCGCGGGCGAGAAGCGGGACATCGCCGCGCTGGACGCCTTCCTGGCGACCGGAAAGGCCGACGCGGCGGCGTGATCGTTCGCGCTTCGGGATCGGCGCGTTGCCTCTCCCGCGGGACGCGGGAGAGGCCGGATCCCCGGATGGGTCGCGGCAGAGAACGCGATATCAAGCCGGTCCTTCGACGGTCATTCAGGCTCGGCGATCCCAAGAAAGATGACCACGCCATCCCCACCAGGATTGTCTTTGACGTCGACCAGAGCAGAAGGCTTCCAGTTGTTCATGCACCACAGATTGCCGGCGCCATCGATATTGGTGGATGTGAGTCGCATGATCGGCTGGTAAGATTTCAGGCGAACGGGGTCATGCTTGCCATCCGGCATGACGGGGATGGTCTGCGTGCCGTAAAGCGGATGGCCATTCGCCAGCATCACCTCCGAACCTCCTGTCGGGAGTGTCAGCAGCTGCGCCGATGCGGGGTCGGACGGGTTGCGCAGCATCGTGACCCCGAACGGGGCCTGCAGGTCCAGGGTGCCGTCCCTGACCTTGCCGGTGTCGTGCCCGAAATTGGCCAGGAAGACAGTCTGCTTGCCATCGATCTTGATGCCCCAGGGCGCATAGGTGTTGGTGTCGTAGTATCCCTTGAACACCAGGTCGCTGGTCAGCACCGTGGCCCGGCCGCTGGCCACGCCCACCACCACCACGTCTCCATCGCCGTTGATGGCCAGCTGGCGGAGGGATTCAAAGCCGGTCTGCTTGTTGATCGGGCTGGAATAGTCGCTGTACCAGCTGTTTTTCACGACGAGACTCTGGCCTTCCAGGGCCACCTTGTAGACGGCGGACAGCGCGCAATTGTCCTCGACCTGCCCGTCATAATTGCCGATGCAGGACACATAGGCGCTTCCCCGGTTGTCGGGCACGACATCGAAAATCTTGAGATAGGGGGTTCTCAAGGATATCGCCGCCGCATCCGCCGATCGTTTGACCGGAAACTCGTCGCAGATCAGCATCCTGGCTGGGTCGCCGTTCAGGTAGACCACGACGGCGCTGGGCGCGCTCTCGAAGGGGTAGGCCCCTTCGGGGGCAGGAGCGAAAGGATCCTGGCAGCCGACCGACGCCATCCAGAGATTGCCGGAGGCGTCGTAGTTCATGCCCTGCACGCGCGAAAGCCCGGGCGTATAGCCGTTGGGCGGGCTGACAGGTTTCCCGTCCTTGTAGAAGAACCGGGAGATGCCGCCTTCCTGGGGATTGTTGAACTCCGGGCCCCAGCCGAAGTTGCCGAAAGAGACGAACTGTCTGCTCGGGTCGATGGCCAGCCCGAAGCCGACGCCCAGCAATCCTCCCCCCTGGACCGGGGAGAAGCTCGCCGGGGTGGCGTCATGCCTGTAGACCAGGCAATGCGTTCCCGAGGACGCGGAGCCGGCCCTGAAATTGTTGGCCACCCACACATTGTCGTCGGCATCGAACACGGCAAAGGCGGTGCCGGCGGGGATGAAATTCCTTGCTCCCGAGGCGTTGCTTTTCAGGGTCAGCGTCCACTGGTTGGGGGCCTTCTGATCGTCCGCCACCGTCATCGAGGTGAGGGACTCCGCGTAGACCTCCTCCTGTCCGGCGAGCATCCGGTAGATGGCGCCGGCATTGGTGAACGGATCATGCAGCATGTTCCTGACGGCGCCCAGGAAGCTGGTGTTGGGCGCATCGCCGTCATGCCAGGCATAGTCCAGAAACTGATCATAAAAGAGCTTGCCGGTCTCGGTCATCGGGTTCGTCAGGCAGTAATAGAACAGGTTGCACAACGAATTGAACATCGGATAGCTGTTGGTTTCGAATCCGTTGGGCGATTGCCGGATCATCTCCGCGACAGCGCCTTCCGTCCGGAAGATGTTCTGCTTCATGCCATAGGCGATCTTCATGCTCCGCTCGGATCCGCCGAGGGCGACGAAGCCGTCGGTCCCGACGGTCATCATTCTCGCGAAGGTATAGACGGACGCGATGGATGATTCCGGGCAGATCTTCACCTGGTCGACGCTCGGCAGGTGGAAGGTCGCCAGCAGGTTGATCGACTTCCCCTGTGTCGAGAAGGCGCTGCCCCCGATCGAGTATCCCTGGATCAGAACCGTAACCGCGAAATATTCGGATGCGCCGACCACGAGTTCGACGTGAAAGCTGTTTCCCTGGAATGTGCTTTTGTAAGTGACGGGTCCTGCAGGCCCATCGACGGCGCTCAGGATCTCATAAGTGCCCGAGGTGATGGCGACGTTCTTGACCTCGACAGTAAATCGAATGGTTTTTGCAGCCATGCTTCCCGCCATCGGTTTGAAAAAGGGGACGTGAAAGGAATAGGGGCCGGCATTGCCTGCGGAACCATCGGCCACCGCCCGCCCGGCGATGGAGCACCGGGCCGCAGGCCACGCCACGGCGAAGATTAGCACGGCCGCTTGGCCCGCTCATCGCCGGATGGGCACGACGTCCCATCTTTGTCGGGGCGCGACCGTGACGCCAGGGGCCGGGCCCGATGCCGGAGCGGGGCTTGACAGGGCAGGGAACGGGCAAATGCTTTAAGTATAAAACAAATAGCCGAAAGGGATTGCCGTGCGCCTGAGACTCCTCGGAATGGTGTTCTGTCTGGCGGCGGCGCTGCCCCTGTCTGCCCGGGCCGCCATGACGGCGGACACGGTCTACGTCAACGGCAAGGTCTACACGGCCGATGCCCGCGACTCGGTGGTCCAGGGCTTTGCGATCTCGGGCGGCCGTTTCGTGGCGGTCGGCAGCGATGCCGAGCTCCGCCAGTATGTCGGAGAGGGCACGCGGCTGGTGGACCTCCAGGGCCATTTCGTCAGCCCCGGCCAGGCCGACGGCCATTTCCACAACGAAGGCGGGGGAGGCGGCATCGACCTGTCGCATGCGCGCAGCCTGCAGGAGCTTCTGACGATCGTCGCCAATGCTGCCGCCGCGGCGCCGTCCGGCGCGCTGCTGGTGTCCAATTCGGACTGGCATGAAGCCCAGCTCAAGGAGCAGCGCCTGCCGACGAGCTCGACCAGGCGGCGCCCGACAACCCCGTCGTGCTGGTGCGCGGCGGGCACTCCAGCATCCTCAGCGCCTCGGCGCTGAAAAAGTTCAACATCACGCCCGACACGCCGGTGCCCGCCGGCGGCCAGATCAGCCGCGACAAGGACGGCGCCCTGACCGGCGAGCTCTTCGACACCGCCAAGGTGCTGGTGCCGCTGCCTGCCCCGAAGCCGCTGGCGATGGACGATATCGTCGCCACCCAGCAGGCGCTGAACGCCTATGGCATCACCGCCGTGCGCATACCGGGCTCCTACAAGGGCGGCATGCTCGACGCCCTGCGCCTGTGGCGCCAGGCCGCCGCGGACCACACCCTGACGCTGCGCTACACCGTCTACATGCCGGGCTTCGGGCTCCGCACGGCCCGGCAGGTCGACGACGCCATCGCCCAATGGGGGGTGACGCAGGACGAGGGCGACGATTTCGTGCGCATCGGCGGCATCAAGCTGATCGTCGATGGCGGTTTCGAGGGCGGCCATCTGTCCAGGCCCTATCAGGAGCCCTATGGCCAGGGCGGGACGTATTCGGGCCTGACGGTGTCCCCGCCCTCGGCCTATGAGGCGGTGGTGCGGGAGATCAACCGCCAGGGCTGGCGCCCCACCACCCGTGCGGTGGGCGATGCGGCGGTCGACCAGGTGCTGACCGCCTATGAGAAGGTCGATGCCGACAAGCCCATCGTCGGCAAGCGCTGGGCCATCGAGCATGCCTTCGTCGTGCGGCCCGACCTGGTGGACCGCATGAAGGCGATGAACCTGATGGTTTCCGCCCAGGGCCATCTGTACCTGGCCGCCCTGGTGCTGAAGCGATACCGGGGCTGGGACATCGCCAGCGAAGTGACGCCGCTGAAGACCTATCTCGATGTCGGCCTGCTGGTGGCGGGCGGCACGGATTCGCCGGCCATCCCGTTCAATCCGTACTTGGAGCTGTACCATTTCGCCAGCCGGGACACGATGTCCGACGGTGTGTACGGCGCCGACCAGAAGATCGCGTCGCGCGCCCTACTGCTGCGCCTGGACACGATCAACTTCGCGACGCTGATCGGCGAGGATGGCCATCGCGGCTCGATCGAGCCGGGCAAGCTGGCCGACTTCGCGATCCTGACCGATGATTTCCTGACCGTCCCGATCGAGAAGATCCAGGCCATGAAAGCGCTGGCGACCTATGTCGGCGGTCGGGAAGTGTATCGCGATCCCAGCTACAAATAGGCGGCGGACGCGTCCGGTTATCCCGGCACCAGATGCTCGGCTGCCGCGCGCAGCAGCACGACTTCCTGCATCAGGCGCGACCGCTCCGGATCTCCGGCCGCGCCGTCCGGCGGCGGGACGGCGGTAGGCAGAGCGGTGCCGCGGCGCAACGCCTCGGCCAGGGCCGCGGTCTCGGCGCCGATCCACCGGCCGAACGCCGCGTCCTCCGCACCGTCCGGGTGATGCAGCCAGGCGGCCGCGGCGGCGCCGGCCAGCTGGCGTGCCAGGATGACGATGCTCAGCGCCGCATCCAGCGCGTCGCGCTGCCACCAGGCCTCCAGCAAGGTCCGGCCATGCACCGCCTCGGCATTGCCGCTGGCCAGGCCGGCGGCGCGGCGGGCGGCGTCGATCGCCGCCTCGTCCCGGTCCGGCGCGAAGGCCAGGGCGGCATAGCGGCCATTGGCCTCGATCGCCGCGGCCAGGGCCGGCCGCAGTTGCCGGCCCTCGCGGCTCGGCCACAGCAGCAGCCCGCCGAGCACGCCGATGGCGCTGCCCAGCACGTTGTAGAGGGCCCGCATCCAGGCCAGGGCCGGCTCGCTCGCCCCCGGCTGCGACAGCTCGATCACCAGCACGAAGAGTGGGGTCAGGAAGAAGACGAACAGGCCGTAATTGACCGGGCGCACCGCCATGGTCGCGATCGCCAGCGGGAACACCGCGGCAGTGAGGGCGAGGGGCGTGTGCAGCACGAGGCCGAGCAGGGCCGCCAGCGCGCCGCCGAGCACGCTGCCGACCGCCCGCTCCAGCGCCCGCGGCCAGGTCGTCGCCACCGAGGGCTGCAGCACCAGGACCACGGCCATCGCCATCCAATAGGCATAGGGCAGGCCCAGGATGTGGCTCAGCATCACCGCCCCGGCGGTGGCGACGGCGCAGCGCAAAGCGTGGCGCAGCACCTCCGACCGCCAGCTCAGCTGTGCCCGCAGCGGCGCCAGCCAGGACCGGCGCGCGGCGGGCTGGATATCGGGCGTCTCGCCGGCTGAGCGCAACTGATCGACGATCGCCCGCAGACCGGCCGCGACCTGAGTGCCGCCCAGGGTTCCGATCAGGCCGTCCAGCCGGTCCAGCGAGCGCCGCCACGGGGCGCCTTCCTCGTTTCCGGCGGCGAAGGCATGGGCCTGGCGGTACAGCACCATCGCCAGGCGGCGCAGCGCCAGCCGCTCCTGCGGTCCGGACGCGGACGCGTGCTGGCGCAGGTCGCTCAGCGCGATTAGCCGGGCGAACACCCGCTCCGCCCGGTCGAGCCCGAGCAGCAGCCGCTCCAGCGGGGCGGCCAGGCCGCGGCCGCGCAGGGTGCGGTCCAGCGTCGCCCGCCCGGTCTCGATCGCGCTGCGCACGGCGTGGCGATAGCGCTGGGCGTGCAGCACCCAGTCGCGCGGGGCGGCGCCGGCATCGAGCCGGGCGAGGCCGGCGGCCATGGCGGCGAGGCTGCGATACACGGTGGCGACCCCCGTGCGGGCCGGCCGGAACGGGTGGATGCGCCAGATCGACAGGGCCAGCAGCATCGCCCAGGCGCAGCCGCCGAGATAGGCGGCGGCGAACTCGCCCAGCGCCGCCAGGGTGGGGGTGTGATGGTCGACCGCGACGACGCAGGCCACCACCGCCAGGGTGCCGATCTGCCGCGCCGCGGCGCCGTAGACCCGGACCGCGCTGCCGATCAGGGCGCAGAGGAAGACGACGGCCGTGGCCCAGGGCCAGCCCTGGGCGGCGGCCGCGGCGCCGGCGACCGCGAAGGCGCCGGACAGCAGGGTGAAGCCGGCCAGCGCCCGCACCCGGTCGCGGTTCGGCCCGCCGGGGTCGGCCAGGCAGGTCCAGAACGCGGCGATCGCCGCCCAGGCCAGGATCGGCGTGTGCAGCAGGCCGGCGGCCGCGACCACCACGGCGCAGGAGGCGGCGGCGCGCAGGCCTTCGCCGGGGCTGAGGCTGCGCGGCGAGACGGCGATGGCGGCGCGGATCAGGGAGGGGCGCTGGGCCGCCGCGGTGCGGTTCATCCGCGGCAATGCCTGGGAACCCGGGGAAGGCTGCTCATCGCTGTCTCCATCTCGGCCGTGGGCCGCCCGTCTTCGCGCTCCTCCCGCATTATGCCCATGCAGGATAGCTTGTGCGGCGGCCGATCGGCTGCGGCGCGAGGGCACGGCTGCCCTGCGATCGACGGGATGCGCCTGCCCGCCGTTTCGGGCCATGATCCTGGCCTCAGGCGGAAGGAGAAGGCGGATGGACTACCGGAACCTCGGGCGCAGCGGGCTGAAGGTGTCGCCGCTGTGCCTCGGCACCATGATGTTCGGCGGTCCGACCGACGAGCCGACCGCAACCCGCATCGTGGAACAGGCGCGGGAGGCGGGGATCAACTTCATCGACACCGCCGACGTCTACACCGGCGGCCGGTCGGAGGAGATCGTCGGCCGCGCCATCGCCACCCATCGCAACTGGTGGGTGCTGGCGACCAAGCTGGCCAACCCGACCGGCGACGGTCCGAACGACCGCGGCCTGTCGCGCCGCCGCGCCTTCCTGGCGGTGGAGGACAGCCTGCGCCGCCTCGGCACCGGCACGATCGACATCCTCTATCTGCACAAGGAGGATGCGACCACGCCGCTGGCGGAGACGGTGTCGGCGCTGGCCGACCTGATCCGCCAGGGCAAGATCCGCTATTTCGGCGTGTCGAACTACCGGTCCTGGCGGGTGGCGGAGATCTGCCGGCTGTGCGACCAGGCCGGGATCGAGCGACCGGTGGTCAGCCAGCCCTACTACAACCTGCTGAACCGGATGCCCGAGGCCGAGCACCTGCCGGCCTGCGCGGCTTTCGGGCTCGGCGTGGTGCCCTACAGCCCGCTGGCCCGCGGCGTGCTGACCGGCAAATACGCGCCGGGCGCGGCGCCGGGCGAAGACACCCGCGCCGGCCGCGCGGACAAGCGCATCCTGGAGACGGAATGGCGGCCGGAGAGCCTGGCGATCGCGGCCGAGCTGGCGGAGCACGCGCAGGGACGAGGCATCACGCCGGGCCAGTTCGCGGTGGCCTGGCTCTTGAACAACCGCATCGTCACCGCCCCGATCGCCGGGCCGCGGACCCAGGCGCAATGGGCCGATTATCTCGGCACGCTGGACTACGCCTTCACGGCGGAGGACGAGGCGCTGGTGAACCGTCTGGTGGTCACCGGCCACCCGTCGAGCCCGGGTTACAACGACCCGGCCTACCCGATCGAAGGCCGGGTGCCGCGGGTGGGGTAGGGGGAGGAGGTGTCGATCGAAGAGAGCCGGCGGTGGTCTTCGGGCAGCGAAGTAACTGCGGTTTCTCACCTTTCGCGCGCCGACGCGCGCAGACCCCTCCCCCTACCCCCCTCCCGCAAGGCTAGCGTGAGCACACATCTTTCAGTTGCCAGGTGGCCGAGGCTGAGCGAGGGCGAAGCCGATGGCGATAGCGTCGAAGCGTTGGAAGCCGTTGTGCATGGTAATGGGTCCTGGGGGACGCTCGGAGGCATACCCCTTCCAGCCTCCGAGGCGAGCGATCAGCCAGGAGGCCCAGGCGAGGGTTTCGGGCGGGAACGGGTTTTTCTGCTTCAGGGTCTTGCCTTCGAGGGATCGGACCAAGGCCTTCAGGACAGGCATGTCGGCTGGTCGGAACACTCGCGCGGCCGGGATGAGGGCGCCGGCCTGTCCGCGGGCGTGGACGCATTGCATGACGCGGATGGCGGCGATCAAGGCGGTGGCGGCGAGGTTCTCAAGGGCATCGCCATCGGCGATGAAGCTGTCCTCGATGGCGATGCCCCGGGATTTGAGGGTGCGGAACACCTGCTCGACGATCCAGCGCCGGCGGTAGAGCTCGACCACGGCGACGGCCTGGTCGAGGGTGGTCACGACATGGCTGGTGTAGAGCCGCCAGAGGATCGGTGTCTGGCCGGGCGGCGGGTCGATCTCGCTGACCTCGACCAGGTTGAGGGTGAGGTCGCGCGGGTCTTTGGGATCGGCGCCGGTGGCGGGCTGGCGCAGACGGACGGAGCCGAAGCGGACCGCCAGGGAGACATGGCGCGCCGGGCGGCCGGGCCGGGCGTCGAGGTCGAAGCCGATCCGCCCGGCCTCGGGCCAGGCGGCGACGGTGTCGTGCAGGCGCGGCCGCTTGCGCCCCTGGCCGGCGAGCGCCCGGTCATGATGGCAGCGCACCAGCAGATGGGTGTGCAGACCATCGGGGCCGGCCTCGGGAAGGCGGGCGAAGAGTTCGTAGATGTCGGCTTCGCGGTCGGCGACGACGGTGGCCAGCGGGGTCTCGGCCAAGACGGCGCGGGCGGTCCTGACGGTCGCGATCCAGCGGTGGCTTTCCTTGGTTTCGATGGGCTGCGCCTGATAGTCCTCGGCCTTGGCCTTGTGGCGCCGCCAAAGGGTCGCTCCGGCCAGCCCCAGCAGGGTGCCGTCGGCGGCATCGACGGCGATGGCGGGATGGACGAACAGGCCGACGTCGCGGCCGTTGCCGACCCGCCCGAGGCCGCGCTTGCGGCCGGCCTTGCCCTCGAAGTTGATCTCGGACGTGTCCTCGATCAGCAGGACGTGCCGGCCGGCAGCCGCCACCGCGGTCTGCGCCGCGGCGGTGGCGACGATCTCGGCCGCAGTCACCTTGGGATTGCGGAAGAACCGCGTGGTCGCGACCATTTCGGCGCGGTTGTCGGCGAGTTGGCGCATGGTCGCGGTGAGGCGCATGCAAAGGCGCTCCAGGATCCACCCCCCCTTTGCTCCAGGCGGTGGTCCCTGAAGTATCCCAGCCCCTCGCTCGCCATCGCCGACCCCTCCCGAATCAACAACAGCAGGGATAGAATCACAGACGATTCAGAGCGTTCAAGCCCCCACCTCCAGCCAGCACAACGCCTCGCCTGCTGCAACAAAAAGATGTGTGCGCACGCTAGCCCGCAAGGGGAGGGGGAGGATAAACGAGGCGGTGCCTGGATTTGCGAGCGGCCTCACGCCGTCTCCGCCGCCTTGATCCCCAGCTCCTCCTCCATCGCCTCTCGCATGCGGAACTTCTGGATCTTGCCGGTCACGGTCATCGGGAAGGCGTCGACGAAGCGGATGTAGCGCGGGATCTTCTGATGGGCGATCTGGCCGTCGCAGAAGCCGCGCACCTCCTCGGTCGTAAGGGTCTCGCCCTCGCGGATGCGGACCCAGGCGCACAGCTCCTCGCCGTATTTCGGGTCGGGCACGCCGAACACCTGCACGTCCTGGATCTTCGGGTGGCGGTACAGGAACTCCTCGACCTCGCGCGGATAGACGTTCTCGCCGCCGCGGATCACCAGGTCCTTGATCCGGCCGACGATGTTGCAGAAGCCCTCGGCGTCGAGCACCGCCAGGTCGCCGGAATGCATCCAGCCGGCGGCATCCACCACCTCCGCCGTCTTGTCCGGCTGGTCCCAGTAGCCGCGCATCACCGAATAGCCGCGGGTGCACAGCTCGCCGCGCTCGCCGCGCGGCAGGATCCGGCCCTCCGGGTCGACGATCTTGACTTCGAGATGGGGATGGACCCGGCCGACGGTCGACACCCGTCGCTCCAGCGTGTCGTCGACCGCGCTCTGGAAGCTGACCGGGCTGGTCTCGGTCATGCCGTAGCAGATGGTGATCTCGCGGATGTTCATCTGGCCGACCACCCGCTTCATCACCTCGATCGGGCAGGGGGAACCGGCCATGATGCCGGTGCGCAGGCTGCCGAGGTCGAGCTCGCCGAAGCGCGGGTGGTCGAGCATGGCGATGAACATGGTCGGCACGCCGTAAAGCGCGGTGCAGCGCTCCTCCGCCACCGTGGCCAGGGTCGCCAGGGGGTCGAAGCCCTCGCCGGGATAGACCATGGCCGCGCCGTGGGTGACGGCAGCGAGGTTGCCCATGACCATGCCGAAGCAATGGTACAGCGGCACCGGGATGCAGATCCGGTCCTGCTCGCCCAGCGTCAGGCCGCGGCCGACGAAATAGCCGTTGTTCAGGATGTTGTGGTGGCTGAGGGTCACGCCCTTGGGCGAGCCGGTGGTGCCGCTGGTGAACTGGATGTTGGCCGGGTCGTCGAATTGCAGCGTGCCGGCCAGCTGCGCCAGCCGGTCGCTTTCCGAAGCGCCACCGAGGCCGGCAACGCTGTCGAAGGGGATGGTGCCGAGGGCGGAACCGCCGATCTGGATCACGGCGCGCAATGCCGGCAGCTTGGCGGCCTGCAGCTGGCCCGGCTCGGCCGTCGCCAGCTCTGGCGCCAGGGTGGTCAGCATGCCGAGATAGTCGCTGGTCTTGAAGGCGGTGGCGGTGACCAGCGCGGCGCAGCCGACCAGGTTCAGGGCGTATTCCAGCTCATGCAGCCGGTAGGCCGGGTTGACCGTGACCAGGATCAGCCCGGCCTTGGCGGCAGCGAATTGCGTGAGCGCCCATTCCGCCCGGTTGAGCGACCAGATGCCGATGCGGTCGCCGGGCTGCAGGCCCAGCGCCAGCAGCCCGGCGGCGAAGGAATCGGCCCGCTCGGCGAGGTCACGCCAGCTCCAGCGGATGCCCTGGGCCCGGTCGATCAGCGCCGGCCGGTCGGGCCAGCGCGCGGCGGCGCGGTCCAGCGCCCGGCCGATGGTCTCGCCCAGCAGCGGCGCGTCGGAGATGCCGCTGAGATAGCTTGGTCCGCCGACCATGGCGCGCCTCCCGATCCGCCTGCCGTTTGCCGGGCAGTCTAGCGGGCAGGCGGCCGCTTGCGCAGCCGGAAAGCCGCTACTCGATCCAGCCGCGCACGTCGTTGGCCGCGACCAGCGCCTTGTCGAAGGCGCGGAGGTCGAAGCGGCGGACCTCCTCCTCCTCGGCGGCGGTCAGCGGGTCGGCGCGGCGCATCTCCGCCTCGGCCATCGCATCCTCGCCGCGCCGCAGCAGCTCCGTGGCGTGCTTCCAGTTGAGCCGCTGCCGTGGGCCCGGGCCCGAGCCGGTCTGCGCCCAATCGCGCAGGCCGATGCAGAGGGAGGTGAACAGCAGCAGGCCGGGATCGCCATCCGATTCCTGGCTCATGAGACACTCCAAGCGTTCTGGTTCGGAAAGACATGGCCCGGCGCCGCACAAGGGCAACCGGAGCCGCGGCCGCCCGGACTAGACCGGCTCGGATGAGGCGTCAATGTTCGATGACGGCAACCCTGCCGCCCGCGTCGGTGGAATCGCGAAGGAAGGGGAGGGCGCTGTCGCGCCGCCCCCAAGCCATCCTGTCAGGCCGCCGCGGGGGGCGGCGAGGTAACCATCCAGGACACGCCGAAGCGGTCGGCCACCATGCCGAAGCGCGAGGCGAAGAAGGTCGGGGCCATCGGCATCTGCACCTGGCCGCCATCGCCCAGGGCAGCGAACACCGTCTCCGCCTCGGCGTCGGTCGGCATCTCGAGTGCCAGGGAGACGCCTTTGAACTCCGACTTGCCCTGGCACATGCCGTCGGAGACGAACAGCGTCGTGCCGCGGATGGTGACGCAGGCATGCATCACCTTCTCGGCCATGTCGGCGGTCATCGGGCCGCAGCCTTCCTGCGGCGGTGCGTCGCCTTGCGGCGGCGCGTCCTTGAAGCGGAACAGCTGCTCGACCTTAGCGCCGAGGGTGCGGGTGTAGAATTCGAGCGCCTCGTCGCAACGCCCGTCGAAGAACAGGTACGGCTTGATCGCCTGGGAAGCGGACTGGTTCTGCATGGCGGCGTTCCTCTCCTGTGATTCCGGACCGGCAAATGCCGGTGCTGACCCAAGGACGAAGCGCGGCGCCGCGATCCGACAGCGCCGCGGATTTATTCTCCGATACGGACCCCGCCATCCTACGCCGCCGCGGCCGTCGTGCCGAGTCGGTCGATTTTATGCACGAATCCAGGGGCTTGGCACTCTCTGGTCGAGAGTGCCAAAATTTTTCAGGAAGGTTCTTGAAGCCGTTTTTCGGCCTTCCTATGTCGGCATCCGTCGGGCCGGCGACCCCTGCATTTCAACGGCGCCGCCCGTGATCACATGACGCCATTGGCAAGACAGGAGTCCGCAATGACATTCCGTCCGCTGCACGATCGCGTGGCCGTCCGGCGCCTCGACCAGGAGGAGAAGACCCGGGGCGGCATCATCATCCCCGACATCGCCAAGGAGAAGCCGCAGGAGGGCGAGGTGATCGCCGTCGGCCCCGGCGCGCGGGATGAGCGCGGCGAGCTCGTGCCGCTCGATGTGAAGGTCGGCGACCGCGTGCTGTTCGGCAAGTGGTCGGGCACCGAGGTCAAGATCGACGGGGAGGAGATCCTGATCATGAAGGAAAACGACATCATGGGCGTGCTGGAAGGTGCCGCCCTGCGCCAGGCCGCCTGATGCGCCGCGTGGTCGTGTTTGGTTGAGGAGGAATGAGCATGGCTGCCAAGGATGTGAAATTCGCCGGCGACGCGCGGGAGCGGATGCTGCGCGGCGTCGAGATCCTGGCCGACGCGGTCAAGGTCACGCTCGGCCCCAAGGGCCGCAACGTCGTGATCGACAAGTCGTTCGGCGCGCCGCGGATCACCAAGGATGGCGTCACCGTCGCCAAGGAGATCGAGCTGTCCGACAAGTTCGAGAACATGGGCGCGCAGATGGTGCGCGAGGTCGCGTCGAAGACCAACGACCTGGCCGGTGACGGCACCACCACCGCCACCATCCTGGCCTCGGCGATCGTCAAGGAGGGCGCCAAGGCCGTCGCCGCCGGGCTGAACCCGATGGACCTGAAGCGCGGCATCGACAAGGCCGTCGAGGCGGTGGTCGCCGAGCTCAGGAGCAATGCGCGGAAGATCACCCGCAACGACGAGATCGCCCAGGTCGGCACCATCTCGGCCAATGGCGACGCCGAGATCGGCCGGTTCCTGGCCGAGGCGATGGAGAAGGTCGGCAATGAGGGCGTGATCACGGTCGAGGAGGCGAAGAGCCTCGACACCGAGCTCGAAGTGGTCGAGGGCATGCAGTTCGACCGCGGCTACGTCTCGCCCTACTTCGTCACCAATCCGGAGAAGATGCGGGTCGAGCTCGAGGACCCCTATATCCTGATCCACGAGAAGAAGCTGGCGTCGCTGCAGGCGCTGGTGCCGCTGCTCGAATCCGTGGTGCAGAGCGGACGGCCGCTGCTGGTCATCGCCGAGGATGTCGAGGGCGAGGCGCTGGCGACGCTGGTGGTCAACAAGCTGCGCGGCGGCCTGAAGGTCGCGGCGGTCAAGGCCCCGGGCTTCGGCGATCGCCGCAAGGCGATGCTCGAGGACATCGCGGTCCTCACGGGCGGCACCACGATCTCCGAGGATCTCGGCATCAAGCTCGAGAACGTCACGCTCGACATGCTGGGCCGGGCCAAGCGGGTGGTGATCGAGAAGGAGAACACCACGGTCATCGACGGCGCCGGCGCCAAGGAGCAGATCGACGCCCGCTGCACCCAGATCCGGGCGCAGATCGAGGAGACCACCTCCGACTACGACCGCGAGAAGCTGCAGGAGCGTCTGGCCAAGCTGGCGGGCGGCGTCGCGGTGATCCGCGTCGGCGGCGCCACCGAGGTCGAGGTGAAGGAGCGAAAGGACCGCGTCGACGACGCGATGCACGCCACCAAGGCCGCGGTGGAGGAGGGCATCCTGCCCGGCGGCGGCGTCGCCCTGCTGCGCGCGGCCAAGGCGCTGGAAACCCTGACCTGGGACAATGACGACCAGCGCACCGGCATCGACATCGTCCGCCGCGCGCTGCAGGCCCCGGCGCGGCAGATCGCGCTCAACGCCGGCGAGGACGGGTCGCTGATCGTCGGCAAGGTGCTGGAGTCCGGAGAGCATGCCTTCGGCTTCGACGCCCAGGCCGGCGAATACGGCGACATGTACGCCAAGGGCATCATCGACCCGGCCAAGGTGGTGCGCACCGCCCTGCAGGACGCGGCGTCGGTCGCCGGCCTCCTGATCACCACCGAGGCGATGGTGGCCGAGCTGCCGAAGAAGGCGGCCGAGACCCCGGCGCCCGGCGCGGGCATGGACTACTGAGGCCAAGCCGGTGGCGGGGAGGCAGCGGACCTCCCCGCCGATCGGCGGTCGGTTCCCTTCGATTCTATGGATATCGCTTCGGAGGCATCGATGGTTCGTACCATCCGCTCAGGACGGTTCCGGGCGCGGGCCGGGCTGCAGGCGAACGATCCCGTCGCCGCCATCGACGGGGCGCCGGTGAGAAATTCGCCGGAACGCCGGAACAAGATCGGCCCCACGCCGGTTGGAAAGCGCGTCGACCTCATCCATGCGAGCGGGACGGCAGGCCCCGGACCCTCACGGTCAAGGCGCCCGGCGACGCTCGCGATCAGCATGCCCCGGTGACGGGGCCGCCCCTGGAAGAGAAAGGACCAGCATGAGCGGTTCTGCATCATCCATCAGCGCAAGAGTGGTCGCTGCCTATCGCTCCAGCCGCGAGGCGGGGGCGGACGAGTGGACCGCGTGCGAGAAGGCGCTCGATGTGTTTCGCCGGGTTCACCCGGATGCCTCCGCCGATTTCGCCAACACCTTCGTCTCCGAGGCGCTGCGGGAGGCCTATCCGCCCGATCGCGTCGCGCGCCCATCGGTGCCGGCCTCGGCGCTCCGGCGCGCCATGCCTTCGACCGGGATCGGCGCCGGCCCGCACTCATAGCCTTCTTCTGGTGGCGTGGCCGCAGGCGGGCTCTGCGGCCACTATCGGCTACGCGCATTTTGGACAGGTTCGACGATGAAGATCGCCCAGATCGCTCCCCTCTATGAAGCCGTGCCGCCCAAGCTCTACGGGGGCACCGAACGGATCGTCGCCCATCTCTCCGACGCGCTGGTCGATCTCGGCCATGACGTCACGCTGTTCTCCAGCGCCGATGCGCAAACCATGGCCCGGCTGGTGCCGGTGCGCGACCAGGCGTTCCGGCTGGACCCCAGCCCGCTGAAATCCGACTACGCCGCGCATCTGTCGATGCTGCACGAGTTGCGGCGGCGGGCCGACGAGTTCGACATCATCCATTTCCATGTCGACCTGATCCATTTCCCGCTGTTCGAGAAGATCGCCTCGCGCACCGTGACCACCCTGCACGGCAGGCTGGACCTGAAGGACCTGCCGGAGGTGTACCGGCGCTGGCCGGACTATCCGCTGGTCTCGATCTCGGACTCCCAGCGCCTGCCGCTGGCCGACGCCAATTGGGTGGCGACGGTGCATCACGGCCTGGCGGAGGACCTGTTCCATCCGCCGCCCGCGCCGCGGGGCGACTATCTCGCCTTCCTCGGCCGGATCTCGCCGGAGAAGCGGCCGGACCGGGCGATCGAGATCGCCCGCCGCTCGGGCCGCCACCTTCGGATCGCGGCCAAGGTCGACGATGCCGACCGGATCTACTTCAAGGAGGCGATCGAGCCGCTGCTGTCCGACCCGCTGGTCGAGTTCATCGGCGAGATCGGCGACGACGCCAAGGCGGAGTTCCTCGGCAACGCCGCCGGGCTGCTGTTCCCGATCGACTGGCCCGAACCCTTCGGCCTGGTGATGATCGAAGCCATGGCCTGCGGCACGCCGGCGATCGCCTGGAACTGCGGCTCGGTGCCGGAGGTGATCGATGATGGCGTGAGCGGCTTCATCGTCCGGTCGATGGATGAGGCGGTGGAGGCGGTCGAGCGGCTGCCTGAGCTGGATCGCGGCGAGATCCGCCGGAGCTTCGAGCGGCGCTTCTCCAGCCGGGTGATGGCCGAGCGCTATCTCGAGCTGTACGGTCGCCTGGTCGGCAAAAGCGGCCTGACCCCAGCCCTGCTGGCCGCCGAGTGAGCCGGCCCGAGCTGATTCCGGAGGAGCCAGTTCCGGACCAGGCCCCGCCGCCCGACCTCTCGGCCCGGCGCGTGCCGCTGCGGATGTATTCGCTGAAGCATGGCGACACCTTCCTGGTCGCCGACGCCCTCGGCAACATCGCCGGCGACGATGACGGGCTGTTCCACAACGACACCCGGATCCTGTCCCGCTTCATCGTCCTGCTCGGCGGCGAGCTGCCGTCGCTGCTCGGCGCCGGGCTGAGCCAGGACAACGCCATCTTCACCACCCACTCGACCAACCGGACCCCGTCGCCGCTGGGCGACGAGGGGCTGCCGAACGGGGCGATCCATCTGCAGCGCTCGATGCTGCTGTGGAACGACCGGCTGTACGAGCAGATCCGGGTGGAGAATTTCGGCCAGGCCGAGGTGCGGGTCCCGCTCGCGATCCGCTTCGGCGCGGATTTCCACGACATGTTCGAGGTGCGCGGCGCCACCCGGCTGCGGCGTGGCCGGCTGGCCGCGCCGGAGCAGCGCGGCGACACTGCGGTGCTGCGCTACCAGGGGCTGGACAAGGTCGGGCGCCAGGCGGTGATCCGCTTCTCGGAGGCGCCGCAGCGCCTCGACGGCGAGACGGCGGAGTTCCTGTTCCGCCTGCCGGGCCACGGTGCCTTCGACCTGTTTGTCGAGGTCGGGGCGGAAGAAGCGGCCGAGGCTCCCGGCCGGGCTCGGTTCCGCCACGCCTGCGCCCAGGCCAGGCGGCGGATGCGGGCGCTGTCGCGCTACGGCACGGTCCTGCGCACCTCCGGCCGGCTGTTCAACGACTGGATCGACAAGTCGCGGGCCGACCTGTCGCTGCTGGTGACCGAGCTGCCGACCGGGCCTTACCCTTATGCCGGCATCCCCTGGTTCTCGACCACCTTCGGCCGCGACGCGATCATCACCGCGCTGCAGACGCTGTGGCTTAGCCCGGCGCTGGCCCGGGGCGTGCTGCGGTTCCTGGCGTCGCGCCAGGCGCTCGAGGCGTCCGCCTTCAAGGACGCCCAGCCCGGCAAGATCATGCACGAGGCGCGCCGGGGCGAGATGGTCGCGCTCGGCGAGCTGCCCTTCGCCGAATACTATGGCGGGGTCGACACCACGCCGCTGTTCGTCATGCTGGCCGGCGCCTATGCCAGCCGCACCGGCGACATGGCGCTGATCGACGAGCTGTGGCCGGCGCTGCTGCGCGCCATCGGCTGGGTCGAGCGGGTGGCTGACGGCAACAGCGGCGGCTTCCTCGATTACGCCCGCAGTTCGGAGAAGGGGCTGTCGAACCAGGGCTGGAAGGACAGCCACGATTCCGTCTTCCACGCCGACGGCCGGTTCCCGGACGGGCCGATCGCGCTGGTCGAGGTGCAGGGCTACGCCTTCGCCGCCCTGCGCACCATGGGCGATCTGGCTGCCCAGCGCGGGCTGGACGACGAGGCGACGCGGTGGCGGGTGCGGGCCGAGGCGCTGCGCGTCGCGGTCGAAAGCCGGTTCTGGATGGAGGATAAGGGCTTCTACGCCCTGGCGCTGGATGGTCACGGCCAGCCCTGTCGGATCCGCGCCTCCAATGCCGGCCACCTGCTGTATTGCGGCCTGCCGTCGCCGGACCGTGCGGCGAGCGTCGCGCGGCAGCTGCTCGACACGCCGTTCAACTCGGGCTGGGGCATCCGCACCCTGGCCCGCGGCGAGGCCAATTTCAACCCGATGTCCTACCACAACGGCTCGGTCTGGCCGCATGACGGGGCGCTCAGCGCCGCCGGCCTGGCCCGCTACGGCGAGCGCGCCGGCGTGGTCCGGCTGCTCAGCGAGCTGTTCGAGACGGCGGTGCATTTCGACATGCGACTGCCGGAGCTGTTCTGCGGCTTCCCGCGGGTGCGCGGCGAGGGGCCGATCGCCTATCCGGTCGCCTGCCTGCCGCAGGCCTGGGCCTCCGGCTCGGTGTTCATGATGCTGCAGGCCTGTCTCGGCCTCAAGATCGACGGCGCCCGCAACCGCATCCGCATCGACCGCCCGCGCCTGCCGATCGGCATCGAGACCCTGACGGTCGAGGCGTTGCCGGTCGGCGAGCGGCAGGTCACCCTGACCTTCCGGCGCATCGGCGACCAGGTCGTGGTCTCTCCGAGCAGCACCCGCCCGCCGGAGGTGGAGATCATCGCGCGCATGTGAGACTGGGCTGCCGCGGCAGACCATCGGTGACCTGCGCGCGGGCCGGTGCCGCCCCGGAGCGGTGACAGGTGCGGCATCGTTCTCGCAGACGCTGGGCGGGTGCTTACGAGCGCGTTGTCAAAGTTGAGAGCTGATCGGTGTCGTAGCGGTTTCTGAGATCGGCGAGCGCCGCAGGATCCGGCGCGCCTTGCGCTGCGAGTTTCGCGAGCTCTTCGAAATAGTGCTCGTGGCCGGGCGGAGAGACGGTCATCAGCACGCGGGCCGGTGTCTCGCTGACATTCGTGATGTTGTGTGGCACCCCCGGCGGGATGAACAGATAGGTTCCCGGCGTGGCGCGGATCGTCCTGTCGCCGACATGCCACTCGCATTCACCCTCGAGGACGTAGAACGTCTCCTCCTGCACCCGGTGAACGTGGCGCCCGGTGGCGAACCCCGCCGGGATCGTCCAGTCGAACATGCTCGTGTGCTTGGTATGTTCGTCGGTGACGAGGAAGACCATAGGGTGACCGCGCAGCATGACCCCCATCTTCTCCTGGGGCATGCGAATGACGGCATCGGCGCTCATGTGATCCCTCCATCCATCATCAGGTGTCTGCTCCCGCAAGCACCCGTGCAGCATCGGCCGTCAGCGCCGGGAAGTCGTGAAACCGTTCCCAAAAATTTGCTAAAATGCCCGAATGACTGTCGGGGGCGAGCTCTACCAGTTCGGCCCGTTCCGCCTCGATCCGGCGGGACGCATACTCTACCACGGGGCCGAGCCGACCATGCTCGGGCAACGCGCCGTCGCGCTGCTGCGCCTGCTGCTCCAGAACGCGGGCGTCCTCGTGTCCAAGGACGCCCTGGTCGAGGCCGGCTGGGGCGGATTGGCGGTTGCCGATAACAATCTGACGGTACAGATCGCCGCCTTGCGCCGGGTACTGGCCGACGCGGCGGATGCCGAGAGCTGGATCGAAACACTGCCGCGCCGCGGCTATCGCTATGTCGGACCGGCTGTTGCCACGACTGTTCCCGATGGTTCGGCCGCCGCCCGCGCCGTGTCGGCACCGATCTTGCCTGAGAAGCCCTCGGTCGCGGTGCTGCCGTTCTCGAACCTGAGCGGCGACCCGCAGCAGGAGTATTTCGCCGACGGGATGGTCGACGACATCATCAACGGCCTTGCACGCATCAAGTGGCTGTTCGTCATCGCGCGGAACTCGACCTTCGCCTATAAGGGCCGCGCCGTGGACGTGAAGCAGGTCGGCCGCGAGCTTGGCGTGCGCTATGTCCTCGAAGGCAGCGTGCGCAAGGCCGGCGGCTGCGTGCGTGTGACCGGGCAGTTGATCGACGCATCTACCGGCGCGCATGTGTGGGCCGAGCGCTATGACCGCAGCTCCGAGAGCATATTCGCGCTCCAGGACGAGATCGCGCTGTCAGCGGTGGGCGCGATCGCGCCGAGCGTGCGGAAGGCGGAAATCGAACGTGTCAGGCGGAAGCGCCCCGACAGTCTCGATGCCTACGATCTCGTGCTGCAAGCCCAGCCTGACGTCGATTCAGGGATGCCGGTGCAAGTGACGAGAGCGCTGGCGCTGCTCGAGCGTGCGATCGCCCTCGAGCCTGCTTACGCGCTGGCGCATGGCAACGCCGCGATGTGTCACCATTGCCTGTTCCTTCGCGCCGGACTGCAGGAGGTCAACCGTGCCGCTTCGATCCGCCACGCCCGATCGGCCATCATCCATGGACAGGACGATGCGCTCGCCCTGACCTGGGCGGGATTTTCCATCGGCATGGATGCGCACGATCGCGCCGCTGCATTCACGGCATTGGAGGCCGCCCTCGCCATCAGCCCGTCATCGGCGCTGACCTACATTCTCGGCAGCGTCATTCTCGGATGGGGCGGCGAAGCGGAGCGCGCGATCGAATGGAGCGAGCAGGGTCTGCGGCTGAGCCCATTCGATTCATGGACCTGGGCCGCGTTTGACGCGCAGGCCATGAGCCATTTGCTACGCGGGCGTTACGAAGAAGCGTGCCGAGCGGCCTACAGGTCCGTTCAAGCCAATCCGGCACACCGCATCACTTATGTGCAATTGGCCGCTGCGCTGGCCAGACTCGGCCGGGTGGACGAGGCGAGGGCGGCCGCCGCGCGTGTGCTCGAGCTTCAGCCGGCCTTTCGCTACAGCCGCCAGTTTGCCGGCGTGAATTGTGCGTCAGCGCTCGCGGACGCTCTCGGCGGCGCGCTGCGGGACGCCGGATTGCCGGAGTAGCTTGGCGAACCGCGGGAACGTGTTCAGTCTGGTCAGCGAACGCGCCGTTGTCTTTCGAATATGGTGTATCCAGTTCGGGCCGCTCCCTCGGCTTCCTGTTTCCGCCCGAGACAGTCGGGCTCGCCAGCATTCGCGCAACGGGGCAGGGTGCCCGACGGTGGAACTGTGCGGTTCCGGCCGGACATAAAGTCCGATCCCGCCCGGCGGTAAGTCGCGGCGTGCGAGGAGAGGGGATTTCGGCATGAGCAACGGCTGGGACGATTCGGCGGAGGCCTGGATCGCCGATATGGGCGAGCATGGCGACTTCACGCGGCGCTTCGTGCTCGACCCGGTGATGGTCGCTCGGGTCGCCGGGCGCGGCTTCGCCACGGCGCTCGATGTCGGCTGCGGCGAGGGCCGGTTCTGCCGCATCCTGCGCGGCCACGCGATCCGGCCGGTCGGGATCGATCCGACGGCGGCGCTGCTGCAGCGGGCGCGTGAGCTGGACCCCGAGGGGGACTATCGCGACGGCCGGGCCGAGCAACTGCCCTTCGGCTCCGGCGCCTTCGACCTGGTGGTCAGCTACCTCACCCTGATCGACATCCCGGACCTCGACGTCGCGGCAGCGGAGATGGCGCGGGTGCTGCGCCCGGGCGGCACGCTGCTGATCGCCAACCTGTCCGGCTTCACCACCGCTGCCGGCGAGCGCGCCCATTGGGTCCGCGACGATGCCGGCCGGCCGCTGCACTTCCCGGTCGACCGCTATCTCGATGAGCGGATGTACTGGGCCGACTGGCGCGGCATCCGCATCCACAACTGGCACCGCCCGCTCGGCCGGTACATGGCGGCGTTCCTCGCCCAGGGCCTGATCCTCAGCGTCTTCGCCGAGCCGGAGCCGATGGCCGGCGCCGATCCGGCCACGGAGGAGCGGTATCGGCGCGCTCCGTACTGCTACGTCATGGAATGGCGGAAGCCGGGCTGACGGCTTCAGAAGGAACGAGGCCCGCCTGGGGCGGGCCTCGCGTCTTTTCTTCTCGCTTCCTATCGCCCCTCCGGGCCTCAGCTGCAGCCGGTGGTCCCGCCGCAGGTCTCGCACTTAAGGCAGGTACCGTTCCGCACCAGGGTCATGTTCTGGCATTCGGGGCAGGGGTCGCCCTCATAGCCCTTGGCCCGGGCCTCGCGGATCTTGGCCAGGCGGACATCCGCCGTACCGTTCAAGGCCGCGCTGCGCAGCTGGACCGGCTCCGGCGCCAGCGCGGTGGCGCCCTCGGTGTGCATCGCCGTCGCCACGCCGCTCACCAGCTCCTGCATCTCGGCCACCCGGGCGACCGCGACGTCGCGGACGTTGCCGCCCTCGAACACCCGGAAGTTGCCGCGGACGAAGCCGGTGGAGGCGACCTTGCGGATCGGCGTCGCCGCCTCGGCCACCGCCGGGGTCTTGCCGTCGTCCGAGGTCACGCCCTTGCCGACCGTGTCCGGCGTCAGGTCCTCCGGCGTGGCATGGGCCAGGTCGCTGCGGTCGAGATAGGAGACCGCCAGCTCGCGGAAGATGTAGTCGATGATCGAGGTCGCCATCTTGATGGCGTCGTTGCCCTGCACCGGGCCCGAGGGTTCGAACCGGGTGAAGGTGAAGGCCTCGACGAACTCCTCCAGCGGCACGCCGTATTGCAGCCCGATCGAGACGGCGATGGCGAAGTTGTTCATCAGGCTGCGGAAGGCGGCGCCTTCCTTGTGCATGTCGATGAAGATCTCTCCCAGCCGCCCGTCATCGTATTCGCCGGTGCGGAGATAGACCTTGTGGCCGCCGACGATCGCCTTCTGGGTGTAGCCCTTGCGGCGGTGTGGCAGCTTGCCCCGGATGCCGGTCTTGTCGACGATCCGCTCGATCACCCGCTCGACGATCCGCTCCGCCACCATCGGCGCGCGGGCCCCGGCCGGCGCCTCGATGATGCGCTCGACCAAGCTCTCTTCCTCGTCCTCGGCGTCGTCGTCGAGCAGCGAGGCGTTGAGCGGCTGGCTCAGCTTCGAGCCGTCGCGGTAGAGGGCGTTGGCCTTGAGGCAGAGCTGCCAGGACAGGAGATAGGCGTCCTTGCAGTCCTCGACCGTCGCCGCATTCGGCATGTTGATGGTCTTGGAGATCGCGCCCGAGATGAAGGGCTGCGCCGCCGCCATCATCCGGATGTGGCTCTCGACCGACAGGAAGCGCTTGCCGATGCGACCGCACGGATTGGCGCAGTCGAACACCGGCAGGTGCTCGTCCTTCAGCTCCGGCGCGCCTTCGAGGGTCATGGCGCCGCAGCAGAAGGTGTTCGCGGCCTCGATCTCGGCCCTGGAGAAGCCGAGGAAGGCGAGCAGGTCGAAGGTGACGTCGTCCAGCGCCGCCGCCGGTACCTTCAGCGTCCCGGTCAGGAAATCGTCGCCGAGGCTGTAGCGGTTGAACACGAACTTGATGTCGAAGGCCGATTTCAGCCCGAGCTCGACCGCGTCGATCGCCGCCTGGGTGAAGCCCTTGGCCTTCAGCGCGGCCCAGCCGATCGCCGGCGAATTCTCCAGCGTGCCGTGGCCGACGGCGTAGCGGATGATCGCCTCGATTTGGGCATCGTCATAGCCGAGGACGCGCAGCGCCTCCGGCACCACCCGGTTGATGATCTTGAAGTAGCCGCCACCGGCCAGCTTCTTGAACTTCACCAGGGCGAAGTCCGGCTCGATGCCGGTGGTGTCGCAATCCATCACCAGGCCGATCGTGCCGGTCGGCGCGATCACCGTCGCCTGGGCGTTGCGGTAGCCATGCGCCTCGCCGAGGCCGAGCGCGCGGTCCCAGGCGCGGCGGGCGGCCGCGACCAGCTCCTGGTCCGGGCAGGCATCGGCCTCCAGCGGCACCGGGGCGATCGACAGGCCCTCATAGCCGTCGGCCTCGCCATAGGCGGCGCGGCGGTGGTTGCGGATCACCCGCAGCATCGCGGCCGCGTTCTTGGCGTAGCCAGGGAAGGGGCCGACCGCCTTGGCCATCTCGGCCGAGGTGGCATAGGCGACGCCGGTCATCAGGGCGGTGATGGCGCCGCACAGCTCGCGGCCGTCGACGCTGTCATAGGGGATGCCGGACGCCATCAGCAGGCCGCCGATATTGGCGTAGCCCAGGCCGAGGGTGCGGAACTCGTAGGACAGGCGCGCGATCTCGCGGCTCGGGAACTGCGCCATCATCACCGCGATCTCCAGCGTGATGGTCCACAGCCGGCAGCCATGCTCGAAGGCCGGTATGTCGAAGGAGCCGTCCGCCCGGCGGAAGGTCATCAGGTTCAGGGACGCCAGGTTGCACGCCGTGTCGTCCAGGAACATGTATTCCGAGCACGGGTTCGAGGCGTTGATCCGCCCCGATTCCGGGCAGGTGTGCCACTCGTTGATGGTGGTGTCGAACTGCAGCCCGGGGTCGGCCGAGGCCCAGGCGGCGTGGCCGATCTTTTCCCACAGGTCGCGGGCCTTGAGGGTCTTGGAGACCTTGCCGTCGATGCGGCGGATCAACTGCCACTCGCCGTCCTGCTGCACCGCCTCGAGGAAGGTGTTGGTCAGGCGGACCGAGTTGTTCGAGTTCTGGCCGGAGACGGTGAGGTAGGCGTCCGAATCCCAATCGGTGTCGTAGACCCGGAACTCGATGCCGGTATAGCCCTGGCGCGCGAAGTGGATGACGCGCTGGACGTAGTTCTCCGGCAGCATCGCCTTGCGGGCGCCGATGACGGCGCGCTTCAGCGCCTTGTTCTGCTTCGGGTCGAAGCGGTCGCCCGTCTCGGCGTCGGAGGTGCCGTGGCACGCCTCCATCACCTCGTTCAGGTGCTTGCGCGCCAGCTTCGAGCCGGCGACCAGGGCCGCGACCTTCTGCTCCTCGACCACCTTCCAGTCGATATAGGTCTCGATATCCGGATGGTCGATGTCGACCGTCACCATCTTGGCGGCGCGGCGGGTGGTGCCGCCCGACTTGATGGCGCCGGCGGCGCGGTCGCCGATCTTGAGGAAGCTCATCAGGCCGGAGGAGCGGCCGCCGCCGGAGAGCTTCTCGCCCTCGCCGCGCAGCTTGGAGAAGTTCGAGCCGGTGCCGGAGCCATATTTGAACAGGCGCGCCTCGCGGACCCACAGGTCCATGATGCCGCCCTCGTTCACCAGGTCGTCGGCCACCGACTGGATGAAGCAGGCATGCGGCTGCGGCCGCTCATAGGCGCTGTCGGACAGGCGCGGCTCGCCGGTCTTCTCGTCGACATACCAGTGGCCCTGGGCCGGGCCGTCGATGCCATAGGCCCAGTGCAGGCCGGTGTTGAACCATTGCGGGCTGTTCGGCGCCGCCATCTGCTGCGCCAGCATGTAGCGCATCTCGTCGAAATAGGCGCGGGCGTCGGCCGCCGAATCGAACAGCCCGCCCTTCCAGCCCCAGTAGGCCCAGGTGCCGGCCAGGCGGTCGAACACCTGGGTCGCGGTGCGCTCGGCGCCGACGCGCTCGGCCTCGGGCAGCTCGGCCAGGGCCTTCTCGTCGGGGACGCTGCGCCACAGGAAGTCGGGCACGCCCTTCTCGCGGACGCGCTTCAGCCGGGCCGGGATGCCGGCCTTGCGGAAATACTTCTGCGCCAGGATGTCGGACGCGACCTGGCTCCAATCGGCCGGCACCTCGATGTCGGTCTGGCGGAACACCACCGAGCCGTCCGGATTGCGGATCTCGCTGGTCGCCGACCGGAACTCGATCCCCTCATAGGCGTCGTGCCCTTCGGCCGTGAAGCGCCGTTCGATCCGCATGGTCCCCGATCCTCCTTCATCCGTCGCGCTGCCCGCGACCCCCGCCTGATACCCAGCGGGGACCACATCCCCGCGCCGAAGCTCCAATAGCGACTCGCGTCAGCAAGCCGCCACAGATCAGTCAAAGAACCTTCATCATAAGTCGAAAACAAGTATTGAAATTGGAAATTTTGCTCTCTCTGTGGATAACCCGGTGGATAGACCAGTGAATACCCAGTGAAGAAGCGGTGGTTATTTTCCGTGAGCCGCAGCAGCCTGCGGCTTTCCGGACCCCGATCCGGTTCCGTCCGCGAGAGAATCGCCACTGATCCGATTCTTGTGGCTGACCCTACCCGTGGGTGGTTCCCCGTATCAGGGCCCCACATATTGTGTCAGTTTGGTGGCGTGCGCAAGCGCCGAATTGCGCAGCCTGGGGGCGTTCCGCATGTGGATTCGGCATGGGAATCACGGGGTTGCCGGAGAATCCTTAGGTTTCAGGGAAACCGAGGAGCAGGTCGGGCAACCCTTCCTCGTTGTCGGAGCCGTCGCCCTCGCTGAGAATCACGCCGCCATGCGACCGATAGAAGGCGAGGGCGCGGGCGTTGTGGGCGAAGCAGTAGAGGCGCAGCCCGGGGGTGTCGCGCCGGGCCCAGCCCAGCAGGGCCGTGCCGATGCCGCGGCGGTGGTGCTCGGGGTGGATGTAGAGCTGGTCGAGCCAGCCGTTGTGGAGCGCGGCATAACCCACCGGCGCGCCGTCGCGGCAGGCGATCATCACCTGGGAATTCCGGATGGTGCGCAGCAGGAAGCGGCGGATCGCGGTGCGGCTGTGCGGGTTGGGGATGGCCGCCGACTCGCGGGCCCTGCGGTGGATCGCCGCCAGCGTGCCGGCATCGGCATCCGTGGCCGGCCGCAGCGTCAGCCCGGCTGACCGATCCGTGTCTGGGCTGGCGTCGTCCAAGGCGGCCTGCCGATTCCGTCCGAAGTGGCGCGACCATGCGGGCGGGGCCCCAGGGCGTCAAGACTT